>NZ_JBSSGG010000001.1:0-5205000 GCF_054063415.1 Bradyrhizobium sp. USDA 4011 | reverse complement strand
AGCCTTTTTCAACAGGCACCCGTTCGGTCCTCCAGTGAGTGTTACCTCACCTTCAACCTGCTCATGGCTAGATCACTAGGTTTCGGGTCTAATACAACGAACTTGACGCCCTATTCAGACTCGCTTTCGCTGCGCCTTCGCCTATCGGCTTAAGCTTGCTCGTTAAATTAAGTCGCTGGCCCATAATACAAAAGGTACGACGTCACCCAGAACGTATCTTGGGCTCCGTCTGTTTGTAGGTGTCCGGTTTCAGGTCTATTTCACTCCCCTCGTCGGGGTGCTTTTCACCTTTCCCTCACGGTACTGGTTCACTATCGGTCGCTGAGGAGTACTTAGGCTTGGAGGGTGGTCCCCCCGTGTTCAGACAGGATTACACGTGTCCCGCCTTACTCGTGGATACATCATCGCATTACTCGTACGGGGCTATCACCCTCTGAGGCCCTGCTTTCCTGACAGGTTCCGATTGTCTTTGATGTATCACTGGCCTGGTCCGCGTTCGCTCGCCACTACTAACGGAGTCTCGATTGATGTCCTTTCCTCCAGGTACTTAGATGTTTCAGTTCCCTGGGTTTGCTTAAAACCTCCTATTTTATTCGGAAGTCTCATACCTTCTCTTGATAACCGGAAATCCAAAACCTCGCGGTCTGATTTCTTCCATTTCTGGTCGAACCCCAAAACACAAGGTCTTGGAGTTCCGGCTATCGAAGGTGGGTTTCCCCATTCGGAAATCCGTGGATCAAAGCTTCTTCGCAGCTCCCCACGGCTTATCGCAGCGTAGCACGTCCTTCATCGCCTCTCAGCGCCAAGGCATCCACCGAACACCCTTAAGGCACTTGATTGCTCTCATTATCAATGTCCACACACTCGGCAGAATGTTGTCTGCACAACTGCCACTTAAGGCGCGCATCCTCGATGAACGCGATTGCGCAGCCGGACATTGACTAGAAAGACCAGCTTGCTTCGTAAGATCGGCCCGATAGCGAGGCGGTCAAGCTTCGCTAAAAAGATCGTTTTACAACTCGCTCATCTCACTCATCTTGCGATGAGCTGCGATGCGCGAGCGCCGAAAACGATCTGGAGATTATGAATGGTACCCGCGAATTGCTTCGCAGATCCAAACTCGGATCGATCTCCTCTTTACGATGTCAGAAAACACGCACGTCACCGTCCATCCGGACCAATGAGTGCGAAGTGATGTTTCGCGGACGATATGAACAGAGCTTCCTGCACAAGGCGCAATGTCGAGCTTCAATTCCATCTGGTGGAGCCAGACGGGATCGAACCGACGACCTCATGCTTGCAAAGCACGCGCTCTCCCAGCTGAGCTATGGCCCCGTACCAGAAGACGAATGCTCCGCACTCGATCAAAATGGTGGGCCTGGGAAGACTTGAACTTCCGACCTCACGCTTATCAAGCGCGCGCTCTAACCAACTGAGCTACAAGCCCCTAACACGAGGGACATGCCGGCGCGCACACGATTTGTCGTCGATGCATCGCACAGCGCTCAGCCCTGGCGCGTGTTCGTCCGCGAAGAAAGAGAAACGAAGACGGCGAAATCCCGCCAATGGAGCTCAACAATCCTGAAACTGTTGGCCCCTGAATGTTTCTAAAACGGTTCGATAGTGAGCGTGAGCTCGCTGAAGAACCATCCTTAGAAAGGAGGTGATCCAGCCGCAGGTTCCCCTACGGCTACCTTGTTACGACTTCACCCCAGTCGCTGACCCTACCGTGGCCGGCTGCCTCCCTTGCGGGTTAGCGCACCGTCTTCAGGTAAAACCAACTCCCATGGTGTGACGGGCGGTGTGTACAAGGCCCGGGAACGTATTCACCGTGGCGTGCTGATCCACGATTACTAGCGATTCCAACTTCATGGGCTCGAGTTGCAGAGCCCAATCCGAACTGAGACGGCTTTTTGAGATTTGCGAAGGGTCGCCCCTTAGCATCCCATTGTCACCGCCATTGTAGCACGTGTGTAGCCCAGCCCGTAAGGGCCATGAGGACTTGACGTCATCCCCACCTTCCTCGCGGCTTATCACCGGCAGTCTCCTTAGAGTGCTCAACTGAATGGTAGCAACTAAGGACGGGGGTTGCGCTCGTTGCGGGACTTAACCCAACATCTCACGACACGAGCTGACGACAGCCATGCAGCACCTGTCTCCGGTCCAGCCGAACTGAAGAACTCCGTCTCTGGAGTCCGCGACCGGGATGTCAAGGGCTGGTAAGGTTCTGCGCGTTGCGTCGAATTAAACCACATGCTCCACCGCTTGTGCGGGCCCCCGTCAATTCCTTTGAGTTTTAATCTTGCGACCGTACTCCCCAGGCGGAATGCTTAAAGCGTTAGCTGCGCCACTAGTGAGTAAACCCACTAACGGCTGGCATTCATCGTTTACGGCGTGGACTACCAGGGTATCTAATCCTGTTTGCTCCCCACGCTTTCGTGCCTCAGCGTCAGTATCGGGCCAGTGAGCCGCCTTCGCCACTGGTGTTCTTGCGAATATCTACGAATTTCACCTCTACACTCGCAGTTCCACTCACCTCTCCCGAACTCAAGATCTTCAGTATCAAAGGCAGTTCTGGAGTTGAGCTCCAGGATTTCACCCCTGACTTAAAGACCCGCCTACGCACCCTTTACGCCCAGTGATTCCGAGCAACGCTAGCCCCCTTCGTATTACCGCGGCTGCTGGCACGAAGTTAGCCGGGGCTTATTCTTGCGGTACCGTCATTATCTTCCCGCACAAAAGAGCTTTACAACCCTAGGGCCTTCATCACTCACGCGGCATGGCTGGATCAGGCTTGCGCCCATTGTCCAATATTCCCCACTGCTGCCTCCCGTAGGAGTTTGGGCCGTGTCTCAGTCCCAATGTGGCTGATCATCCTCTCAGACCAGCTACTGATCGTCGCCTTGGTGAGCCATTACCTCACCAACTAGCTAATCAGACGCGGGCCGATCTTTCGGCGATAAATCTTTCCCCGTAAGGGCTTATCCGGTATTAGCACAAGTTTCCCTGTGTTGTTCCGAACCAAAAGGTACGTTCCCACGCGTTACTCACCCGTCTGCCGCTGACATATTGCTATGCCCGCTCGACTTGCATGTGTTAAGCCTGCCGCCAGCGTTCGCTCTGAGCCAGGATCAAACTCTCAAGTTGGACTTGAACTTTGAACCGGCTGATCACAACGTTTGACGAGGTCCCACCATTCTTCGCCGACCGAAGTCTGCGAGCTGCCTACGATTCACATCGCTGGCAACGATGGTGTAACCTTTAAACGTGTACCGCCGAAGTCTTTCGTCCACCCTCAGAAAGTCAAAAGCCGAAGCTTTCAAGTATTCCGAGAGACGCAAGGACTCCGCCGTCCACGTTTCTCTTTCTTCATCTTCACTTGTCAAACAGCCCGGGATCCGATGACCCCACACCCTTAGAGGGTGGTTCTACCCTTCAGCGACGAACAGTGAACCTCAACCGATTTATGTCGGCTGCTGTGTCACTCATCGAAGTGAGGAGCATCAGTGGCGCGTTCGCTCGCCTTGGTCAGTGACCCGGCGGCGCCGCGCTCAGTGGTTGGTTTATAGTCCGCACCCCTCGGGATTGTCAACGACCATTGTCAACAAATCGTCGCAAGCTCAAATCGCGTGTGCAGTGCGAAAAAATGCTCGCGTTCTCCATAGCTTAAGTCGGAGGTAAAAATTCGCAACCCAATGCTCGCGGCAAAAAACTTTAAAAAAAGTTTGTCGCCGAAGGGCTCGTGAGGCCCTCCGGAACGGGTCCCCCGGCGCTCCAGACCGGGCGGCGGCATCGACCTGCTTGAGGAAGATTTTCCATCTCAAATGCCGCACTTGAGCCACAATCCTGCGACGTTCTGGCTATAAGACATGCATTGAACCGCTCGTAACCTGTGGGGGCACGGGTGGTTTTTCTGAGGGACCAGGCGATTTTCTCCAAGAACCCGTCGCTTCTTCCCTACGCGGCCGAGCAACATCGAGAGATCTG
Organism: Bradyrhizobium sp. USDA 4011; assembly: GCF_054063415.1. Classification (NCBI taxonomy): domain Bacteria; kingdom Pseudomonadati; phylum Pseudomonadota; class Alphaproteobacteria; order Hyphomicrobiales; family Nitrobacteraceae; genus Bradyrhizobium; species Bradyrhizobium sp. USDA 4011. The sequence continues at coordinate 5,201,013 of NZ_JBSSGG010000001.1, read as the reverse complement.
CACACCATTGACGTTCGAGAGTGCGGCTAGCTAATGCCCATCGTCTTCTCGATTTCGATGCGTGTGGCTCGCCACACTGCCGAGATTCCTCTTCAGGGGATCGAGGTGGGGACGAGGACGAGCAGAGGTCGATCGCAGTTGCTGGAATTTGGGGGGATATCGGGTTGAGCCAACGGGCGTCACGCGGAAGCGGCATTGGGCGCGAGACCGGGATGATCGATCTCGGTCACGAACCGCCGCTTTCAGTCGACGGCACCGAGGCTGCGGTGATCGATCGCCGCCGTGTCTCCGTACAATGGTTCAGCGGCACCATTCTGACTGGACTATGTGGCGCGGCCCTGATCGGCGGCGCCGTTTTTGCGTCGCTCGATGGCGAGATGACCTTCGCCAAGGTGCCGGAGCGCGTCGAAGGCGCGCTGCGCGGCGCCTTTACCGGCAATGATCGCGTCGTCAGCCTGCACAAGGGCGACCGGCTGCCGCCGCCGAGCGAATCCTCCGCCTCCCGCAGCCTGGTGCGCGTGTCGACCGTAACCCGCGTCGGCAATCGCGACGTGATGCGGGTGCGGCCCTTCATCCGGATTTCCGGCAATCTCTCGATGACCACGAGCGATCTGTCGTCCAAGATTCCGGCGTTCAACGCGCAGCGTCTGTTGACCGATGTCGGCTCCGACACGCCGGCGGCGGCCGAGGATCCGAATGCGGCCGAGCCCGACGCCGAGGTCTCTTTCGTCACCAAGGATCTCGGATCCGTGCTGCCGAAAGCCAAGCTCGCCGCCGTGGTCGCGCTCGACGACGTGCTGATGCGGGTCCGCGACGCCGCCAATTGGCGCGGCTCCGGCGGCTCGGTGCGCTACGCCTCGCTGGCCAATGCCGCGGCCGATGCCACCGGCGCCGGCCCCGATATCAGGATGGCCTACGCCACCGAGGGCAACACCTCCGACCCCTATGCAGGCTTCGAGACCCGCGTGGTGCCGGAGAACGTCACCCTGCTGCCGAAGACCAAGGAGCAGGTCACCGGCGGCAATCCGGTCGGTGAACGGGTTCACCTCGTCAAGAAGGGCGACAGCATCACCTCGATCCTGCGCGATCAGGGCGCAACGCCCGACGAGGCGAAGGCGATTGCCGCAACGCTCGGCCCACGCGGCCGCGATGGCGGGCTGAAGGAAGGCCAGAAGGTGCGGATCCTGATGGCGCCGTCAGCACCGGGCGCCCGGCTGCAACCCTATCGGGTGATCGTCGCCAACGACTCCGTCGTCGAAGCCGTCGCCGCACTGTCCGATATCGGCAAATACGTTGCGGTCGACGTGCAGAGCATGAACACCACGACCGACACCGCCGACAATTCCAGCGACGATGACGAGGATGATGGCAGCGGCGTGCGGCTCTATCAGAGCATTTACGAGACCGCCCTGCGCAACAAGGTGCCACCGACCGTCATCGACGACATGGTCAAGATCTACTCCTACGACGTCGATTTCCAGCGCAAGGTCCAGCCCGGCGACTCGTTCGACGTGTTCTATGCCGGCGAGGACGAGGGCATCACCAGCACCGAAAAGACCGAAGTGCTCTACGCCGCGCTGACCGTCGGCGGCGAAACCAAGAAATACTACCGCTTCCAGAGTTCCGACGACGGCGTCGTCGACTACTACGACGAGACCGGCAAGAGCGCGAAGAAGTTCCTGGTCCGCAAGCCGGTCAACAACGCGATCATGCGTTCAGGCTTTGGCGGCCGCCGCCATCCGATCCTCGGCTATGTGAAGATGCACACCGGCGTCGACTGGGCCACCGCCTACGGCACGCCGATCTTCGCCTCCGGCAACGGCATACTCGAGAAGGTCGGGTACGAGGGCGGTTACGGCAAATATATCCGCATCAAGCATTCCAACGGCTACGAGACGGCTTACGGCCATATGTCGGCCTTCGCCAAAGGCATGGAGATCGGCAAGAAGGTGCGGCAGGGCCAGGTGATCGGCTTTGTCGGCTCGACCGGCCAGTCGACCGGCCCACACGTCCACTACGAAATCCTGGTCAACGGCCGATTCGTCGACCCGATGCGCGTGAAGCTGCCGCGCGGCCGCTCGCTCGAAGGGCCGATGCTGGCGAATTTCGAGAAGGAACGCGACCGGATCGAAGCCCAGATGTCCAGCCGCGGCAGTTCGCGCATCGTCTCGGACGCCACGAGTTCCACGTCGCAGACGCGCTCCATTACCAACCGCTGATGATGCAAGAGGCCGGCCTGTCCGGCCGCGCAGATGCCAGCAAACGTTGCAGGCGCAGATCAGAGGCGATGCCGTTTCCAGGCCGTCACGCTGCCAATTTCAATAAATTTCGTGCCCCAGGATGGGAACCCGAACGGCGAGCATCCAGTTGATTCGGCAGTAAAACCTCCAATGGAGGGTGTCATGGAGAACTGGACCAACGCAAAGCTGTGCGACGTCGCAAACCTGATCCTCGGCGCGATTCTCTTCCTGTCGCCGTGGCTGTTCAAGTTCGACGCCGGCACGGTTTCCACCAACGCCCACATCGTCGGCCTCGTGATGGCGGTCCTTGCGATCGCCGCGCTCGCGGCATTCGCGGTCTGGGAGGAGTGGCTGAACCTCATCGTCGGGCTTTGGGCAATGGTCTCGCCCTGGGTCCTCGGGTTCCAGGCAATGACCACCGCGACGACCGTGCACGTGGTGATCGGCATCGCCGTCGCGGTCCTTGCCGCGATCGAGCTCTGGGCGATGTCCCAGCATCCGCCTCGGCTCACAACACACAGCTGAGGGCTTGAAACGATGCGTCCCTACCCGCTGGCGCGGATCGCCGGCGGGCGGGGGTTTGGTCGTGCTCAACGAAGATATCCACAAGGATTTGCGCCATGACCCAGCTCACCCGCGACGATGTGCTTAAAGCCGTCGGCCACGCCGACGATGTCACCATCGCCAGGATCATCGCATCCGGCGCCACGATCACCGAGCTTGCCGAAGCCCAGGCCTGGCTTGCCAATGACGAGCCGCTGATGAACGCCGGCAGGCCGCTGGCCACAGGCCGCACCCGCGAGCTGGTCGATATTCTGTCCGAACTCGAACCCGCCGATGACGACGAGCCCGGTCAGCTCAGTCCACCGATCGTTCCGCAGGAATAGCCTTGATTACGAAGCCCTCCCCGCGACCGCGGGGAGGGCTTTTGCATGCGCGTGTCAGTTCAGCTTGCGCTTCGAGACGGGGGCATCGAACTGCACGATCTCGGCGGTTTTGGGCACCTGACCGTTGAAGGTCAGCACATTGCCCTTCTCCGAGATCAGCACGCGATCGCCGTCCTTGACGTCGCCGGCGAGGATCATCTCGGCCAGTGGATCCTGCACGCTGCGCTGGATCACCCGCTTCAGCGGGCGGGCGCCGTATGCCGGATCCCAGCCCTTTTCCGCGAGCCAATCCCGCGCCTTCGCCTCGAGCGTGAGCTCGATCTTGCGATCCTCCAGCAGCTTGCGCAGCCGCGCGAACTGGATCTCGACGATGCGGCCCATCTCGCTCTTCTGCAGGCGGTGGAACAGGATGATCTCGTCGATGCGGTTCAGGAATTCCGGCCTGAAATGCGCCCGCACCACGCCCATCACCTGATCGCGAACCGCCGCGGTGTCCTCGCCCTCCGGCTGATTCACCAGGAATTCCGAACCGAGGTTCGAAGTCATGATGATCAGCGTGTTGCGGAAGTCGACGGTGCGGCCCTGACCATCGGTCAGGCGGCCGTCATCGAGCACCTGCAACAACACGTTGAAGACGTCGGGATGCGCCTTCTCGATCTCGTCGAACAGCACGACCTGGTAGGGCCGGCGCCGCACGGCTTCGGTCAGTGCACCACCCTCGTCGTAGCCGACATAGCCGGGAGGCGCGCCGATCAAGCGCGAGACCGAGTGCTTCTCCATGAACTCGGACATGTCGAGGCGGACCATCGCGGTCTCGTCGTTGAACAGGTCAGCGGCGAGCGCCTTGGTCAGCTCGGTCTTGCCGACGCCGGTGGGGCCTAAGAACATGAACGAGCCGGTCGGCCGGTTCGGATCCTGCAGGCCTGCGCGGGCACGGCGCACCGCAGTTGCCACCGCACGCACCGCTTCGGCCTGGCCGACGACGCGCTTGGCGAGTGCGTCCTCCATTTTCAGGAGCTTGTCCTTTTCGCCCTCGAGCATCTTGTCGACCGGCACGCCGGTCCAGCGCGAGACGACCTGCGCGATGTGGTTGGCGGTGACCGCCTCCTCCATCATCTCACTGCCGTTCTGCTTGCCGCTTTCGCTGGCCTCGATCTCGGCGAGCTTCTTTTCCAGCTCGGGAATCCGGCCGTAGGCCAGCTCGCCCGCCTTCTGGAATTCGCCGCGACGCTGCGCATTGGCAAGCTCGACGCGGAGCGCATCGAGTTCGCTCTTCAGCTTCTGGGCGTTGGAGAGCTTGTTCTTCTCCGCGCTCCAGCGCGCCGTCAGCGCGGCCGACCTCTCCTCGAGCCCGGCGAGCTCCTTCTCCAGGGTCTGCAGGCGGCTCTTCGAGCCGGCATCGCTCTCCTTCTTCAGCGCCTCCTGCTCGATCTTCAGCCGGATGATGTCGCGATCCAGCGAATCGAGCTCTTCCGGCTTGGAATCGACCTGCATCTTCAGCCGCGCCGCCGCCTCGTCCATCAGGTCGATGGTCTTGTCGGGCAGGAAGCGGTCGGTGATGTAGCGGTTCGACAGCGTCGTTGCGGCCACCAACGCGGAGTCGGTGATGCGCACGCCGTGATGCTGCTCGTATTTGTCCTTCAGGCCGCGCAGGATCGAGATGGTGTCCTCGACCGTCGGCTCGCTGACATAGATCGGCTGGAACCGGCGGGCCAGCGCCGCATCCTTCTCGACATGCTTGCGGTACTCGTCGAGCGTGGTCGCACCGATACAGTGCAATTCACCGCGCGCGAGCGCAGGCTTCAGGAGGTTGGACGCGTCCATCGCGCCGTCGGTCTTGCCGGCGCCGATCAGGGTGTGCATCTCGTCGATGAACAGGATGACGCCGCCCTCCGCGGACGAGACCTCCTGCAGGACGGACTTCAGCCGCTCCTCGAACTCGCCGCGATATTTCGCGCCGGCGATCAAGGCGCCCATGTCGAGCGACAAGAGCTTCTTGTCCTTCAGGCTCTCCGGCACGTCGCCGTTGAGGATGCGCAGCGCCAAGCCCTCGACGATCGCGGTCTTGCCGACGCCGGGTTCGCCGATCAGGACGGGATTGTTCTTGGTCCGCCGCGACAGCACCTGGATGGTGCGGCGGATCTCCTCGTCACGGCCGATCACCGGGTCGAGCTTGCCGTCGCGCGCAGCCTGGGTCAGGTCGCGGGCATATTTCTTCAGCGCGTCGTAGGCGTTTTCGGCCGTCGCGGAATCAGCGGTGCGGCCCTTGCGCAGCGCTTCGATCGCCGCATTCAGGTTCTGCGCCGTGACGCCGCCCTTGCTCAGGATGGAGGCCGCCTCGCTGCCCTTCTCGAGCGTGAGCCCGAGCAGCAGCCGCTCGACGGTGACAAAGCTGTCGCCGGTCTTGTCGGCGGCCTTTTCCGCCGCATCGAAGGCGCGCGCCAGTTCCGGCGACAGGTAGACCTGTCCGGCTCCATTGCCCGAAACCTTCGGCAGCTTGTTCAGCGCCTCTTCGGTCGCTTTCAGGATCGCCCTGGAATTGCCGCCCGCACGGTCGATCAGACCGCCGGCGAGCCCCTCATTGTCGTCCAGCAGCACCTTCAACAGATGCAAGGGCGAGAACTGCTGGTGACCGTCGCGCATTGCGAGCGACTGGGCAGACTGGATGAATCCGCGCGAGCGCTCGGTGTACTTCTCAATGTTCATTCGTTTTCCCTCGGCCTGCCATCGTCACCCATTCAGGCATGACAACGGCATCTTCATTGGGTTTCCGCGGGCCGCGTTGACCTTCCTCAACCAGCCTCTGGTCGTCGCCATCATTTTTCAGGCTTGCCGCAGATGTGGGCACTTGGTTCCGAAACGGAAGAGCCACGGTCTGCGATTTCACCCGATCGAGCTCAGCGCCGCACGATGGCGACAAGGTAGCGGCAGGGCTGAGCAGTTTCGTTACGGAAGACGATATCCGATGGCGGCCCGAGCTCGACGCGGTCTCCCGCAGCGAGCTCATGGCGCTCCGCCCCTTCCATCAAGGTGAGGCAGCCGCTGATGACCCAGACCACCTGACGGATCAGGTGATAGGCGCTGGCCGGGAAGCCGGCTTCCTGCCCGGCAGGCAGCTCGACTTCCACCAGCTCCAGCGGATTGGCCGGATGCAGGAACACCTGCCGCCGCAGATAGGCCGCCTTCGGATCGCGCCACACCGGCTGATCCTTGGCCCGCTGCAGGCGGGAAGTGTGTGAGGCAACCTCGAACAGCGCGGCCATGGTCAGGCCATAGGCCGTGGCAATCCGCGACAGCGTCGCCGCCGTCGGGCTGGCCTCCGCCCGCTCGATCTTGCTCAGCATGGCCTTGGACACGCCGGCCCGCCCAGCGAGTTCCGCCAGCGACCAGCCGCGGCCCTCCCGTTCAGCGCGAACTCGCCGCCCGAGAGCCTCATCGGTGTCCCCTATAATTGACATAGCGTCTTATATAGTAGACGATGGGATCGCTTCAAGAGGCCCGTCGAGGAACTACCGATGATGATCCGCCCCGCCACCGAGCAGGACATTCCTGCGATCACCGCGATCTTCAACGAGGCGGTCGCCAACTCGAACGCGATCTGGACTGAGAAGCAGGATTCCGAGGCCGAACGGTTGGCCTGGATGAAGGCCCGGCTGGCACTGGGCTACCCAGTGCTGGTCGCGGCCGAAGGGCCTGTGGTGCTTGGGTACGGCACGTTCGGCGATTTCCGCGCCTTCCCGGGATACCGCTACAGCGTCGAGCACAGCGTCTATATCCATGCCAACCATCGCGGCCGCGGCCTTGGCCGCGTCATCGTCGACGAGCTCGTGGCCGCCGCGACGGCGCTGGGCAAGCACATCATGATCGCCGGCATTGACGGCGGCAATCCCGCCTCGCTGCGGCTGCACGCGCAGGCCGGCTTTGTCGAGGTCGCGCGGATGCCGGAGGTCGGGCGTAAGTTCGGCCGCTGGCTTGACCTCGTCTTCATGCAGCGCGTGCTGGATGCCGCAGGCGCGGCGCGGCCTGACTAGCTGCCTTCGCTTCGGCGACGGTTCTCCTCGCGCGCCAAACAGGCTAGAGGGAGCGGATGGACAGCACGCACACCTCCTCCGCCCGGATCACCGGCATCTACCGCTATCCCGTCAAGGGTCTGACGCCCGAGCCCCTGCCGCGCGCCGAACTCAAGGTCGGCGAGACGCTCCGCTCGGATCGCCGCTACGCGATCGAGAATGGCCCGAGCGGATTCGATCCGTCAGCGCCGAAATGGCTGGCGAAGCCGCATTTCCTGATGCTGCAGCGGGACGAATGGCTGGCGCCGCTGCGCGCCCATTTCGACGACGACAGCCACGTGCTGACCTTGCGCCGGCACGGCGCGATGGTCGCCCAGGGCGATCTCGAGACGGCAGCCGGGCGCGCGGCGATCGAGAGTTATTTCGCCGATCGTCATGCCGGCCAGATCAAGGGACCGCCGAAGGTGCTGGTGAGCGCCGGACACAGTTTTTCCGACGTGCCGCGCAAGGTGGTCTCGATCATCAATCTGGCGAGCCTGCGGGCGATCGAGGACATGGTGCAGGCGCCGGTGCATCCGTTGCGCTTCCGCGCCAATCTCTATGTCGACGGCTGGCCGGCCTGGCATGAGGCCAGCCTGCTCGACCAGACCATTGCGATCGGCAGCGCGCGGGCCAAGGTGGTGAAGCGCATCACCCGCTGCGCCGCGGTCAATGTCGATCCCGATACCGGCGCGCGCGACCTCTCGGTCCCGAACACGCTGATGCAGCGCTTCGGGAACAACGAATGCGGCATCTACGCCGAGATCATCAGCGACGGCGGCGCGGCCGTCGGCGACACGATTGCCGCCGAATAGCCTGTAGCGTCGCAGGCTGGGCAAGACGCGGATGCGCCCTGCCCAGCTTTCGACAGCTCAGTTCGTCGGCATCACATAGGCATAGATGCGGCCGCGCGAGACCGGCGCCTCGCGAACACGATGGCTGCTATTGCCCGAGATCATGATCGGATTGCCCTTGGCATCGACGCCGGTGATGATGCCGACATGACCGCCGCCACGGCGGCCCATCACGGCGATGGCGCCGACCTGCGGCCCCGAAACGCGCGTGCCGTATTTGGCGAACGAGCTCGCCATGTCGGAGCCCGTGCCGCGATGGCCGGTCTGCTGCAGCACCATGTTCATGAAGCGCGCGCACCACAGGCTGGAGCGGCCAGTCGGATTGCCGCCGAGATAGCGTCGCGCCGTGTCGACGATGCCGGAGGAGCCGAAGCCACCTGACGCGCTCACATCGGTGTTGGACGCGGCCTCAGCGCCGGGCATCACGGCCGCATTGGCCTCGCCGAATCCGCTCGCCTGCATCTGGGCGCGGCGCTCGGCGCGCGACAGCCGCGCTGTGTGCCGGTAGCGATGATGAGCGGAATGCCGCGCGTGATGGCCGGCATGGGCCGAATGCGCGTGACGCGAATGATGCGGACGGGCGGACGCCGGAGCGGCGGAGATCACGGCGAGCGTGAGCGAACACAGAGCCAGCGCCAAAACTCGAAGCGACCGGCGATACGCAAGCAACTGAACCATACTTCACGAGATCCTCTGAAACGCCCCCCCAACTCCCCGTCGCGTTCCCTCGGAAACGCGGCGGTGGTTTTGAAAATCGGGATGCGGCGTGAGGAAGACTTCATGCGGCGCATGGGAGAACGATTTCTGGGTCATTCCGCGCAAATTCCATGACGAAAATAGCCAGAACTGCCGCATTGCAGCCGCGGAAATTAATTGCAAATCTGGGGGCGGCCAACGAGAGGAGATTTCAATGCCCCATGCCGTCACGAAAGATAACGTCCGCCTGCATTTCGAAGAGGCGGGCAGTGGCACCCCGATCATCTTCCTGCACGAGTTCGCAGCGGATCACACCAATTGGGAACCACAGATGCGATACTTCTCGCGCGGACACCGCTGCATCGCCTATTCCGCGCGCGGCTACACGCCGTCGGACGTGCCGCCGAGCGCCGACGTCTACACCTACACGCACTTCTACACCGACGCGCTCGCGGTGCTCGACCATCTCGGCATCGCCAAGGCACATTTCATCGGCCTCTCGATGGGCTCCTATTCGTCGCTGCAGGTCGCGCTCAACGCGCCGGAGCGCGCGCTCTCGATGACGCTGGCCGCGGTCGGCTCCGGATCCAGCCTCGAGAATCTCGCTGCCTTCCGCGCGCAGTGCCGCGCCAATGCCGAGCAGTACGAGGCGATCGGCTCGGTCGAGGTCGCCAAGGTGACGCGCGAGGCGCCGAGCCGGATCCCATTCCTGGTGAAGGATCCGCGCGGCCACGCCGATTTCTACGCCGCGCTCGCCCGCCACGACGCCAAGGGCTCGGCCAACACGATGCGCAGCTTTCAGGGCGGCCGGCCCTCGATCTACACCATGACCGACGCCATCAAGCGCGTGCCGACGCCGGCGCTGATCCTGTGCGGCGATGAGGACGACAATTGCATCGCGCCGAGCATGTTCCTGAAGCAGCATCTGCCGGCCGCCGGCCTCGCCTTCTTTCCGAAGTCGGGCCATGTGCTCAACCTCGAGGAGCCCGCACTGTTCAACGAGATGGTGGAGCGCTTCATCGCGCTGGTGGAAGCCGGCCGCTGGCCGGTGCGCGATCCGCGGTCGCTGGTGGCGGCGCCGGTGTAAATCGTCATTGCGAGCGAAGCGAAGCAATCCATCTTCCCGCATGCGCGAAAGCATGGATTGCTTCGTCGCTATCGCTCCTCGCAATGACGGAAGCTATTTCGCCTTCCCACCCCGGCTGAGCAGGAACACGCCCTGTTCACCGAACATGTTCCACACCCACCAGGGCAGATTGAGCGGCACGGGGCGGCCGTAGAGGTCGAGCGCCACCGCGCGCTCCATCTTGACGTTGATCTCCTCGCAGAGCTGCACGAAATCCTTGATGGTGCAGAAATGGATGTTGGCGGTGTCGTACCAGCTCGCCGGCAGATTCTCCGTCCGCGGCATGTGGCCGCCGATCAGGAGCTGCAGCCGCATCTTCCAGAACCCGAAATTCGGGAACGAGACGATCGCGCGATGGCCGATCCGCAGCAGGTTCTCCAGCACCACCTTCGGCTGCCGCGTCGCCTGCAAGGTCTGCGACAGGATCACGTAGTCGAAGGCGTCATCGGGATAATTGACGAGGTCGGTGTCGGCGTCGCCCTGCACCACCGCGAGGCCCTTGGCGACGCAGCCATTGACGCCCTCGCGCGACAGCTCGATGCCGCGGCCGTCGATGCCGCGGCTCTCCAGCAATTGCAGCAGCTCGCCGTCGCCGCAACCGACGTCGAGCACGCGCGAGCCCGGCCGCACCATGTCGGCGACCAGCAGATGATCGGTGCGATAGCCGCCGGTCCGCTCCGGCGCGACGCCCGGCAAGGGAAGTGTCTGCTGCATGCTCATGATCGGCCGTCGTCTTTCAGTCCGCGCGCCTTGCCTGCGGCCAGCAGGAAGGCGCGGGAGATCTCCAGGAATTCCGGCACGTCGAGCAGGAACGCGTCATGGCCGCGATCGGTCTCGATCTCGGCGAACGACACCCGTGCGCTCGACGCGTTCAGCGCATGCACCAGCGCGCGCGATTCCGAGGTCGGAAACAGCCAGTCGCTGGTGAACGACACCACGCAGAACCGCGTCTTGATGCCGGTGAACGCTTTCGCAAGCACGCCATTGTGGTCGGCGGCAATGTCGAAATAGTCCATCGCACGCGTCAGATAGAGATAGGAGTTGGCGTCGAACCGCTCGACAAAGGACGAGCCCTGGTAGCGCAGATAGCTCTCGACCTGGAAATCCGCATCGAACGAGAAGGTCGGCAGCTCGCGGTCCTGCATCCGCCGCCCGAACTTGCGGTGCAGCGCGGCGTCCGAGAGATAGGTGATGTGCGCGGCCATCCGCGCCACCGCCAGTCCGCGATGCGGATGGGTGTCCTCGTCGACATAGCGGCCGCCGCGCCAGTCCGGATCGGCCATCACGGCCTGACGACCGAGCTCGTGGAACGCGATGTTCTGCGCCGAGTGCCGCGTCGAGCACGCGATCGCAAGCGTCGCGAACACGCGCTCGGGATAGGCCGCGGTCCATTGCAGTACCTGCATGCCGCCCATCGAGCCGCCGACCACGCAGAACAGCGTCGCGATGCCGAGCCGATCGATCAGCATCGCCTGCGCGCGCACCATGTCGGGGATCGTGATGATCGGGAAATCGAGCCCCCACACCTTGCCGGTCGCAGGGTTCAGCGACGCAGGGCCAGTCGAGCCCATGCAGCCGCCGATCACATTGGAGCAGATGATGAAGTATTTTTCGGGATCGATCGGCCGGCCGGCGCCAACCATGGTGTCCCACCAGCCCGGCTTGCCGGTGACGGGATGGGTGTTGTTGACGTGCTGATCGCCGGTCAGCGCGTGACAGATCAGGATTGCGTTGGATCTGTCAGCATTGAGCTGGCCATAGGTCTGATAGGCGATCTGGAACGGCGCGAGATCGACGCCGCAATCCAGCTTCAGCGGCTGATCCATGCCGAACTTCGCCACCAGTGACGACGGGTGATCGGCCTCATGGGCGCGATCGTCGCTCGAGGTTTGCGGGCTGGGTATCGGACGCACGTTGCTCATCTAGGCGACCCTGCCTCCGCGCGGGAGGGCTCGAACAGAAATCAGGCCATAAAAAACCCGGCCTGAACAAGGTTCGGCCGGGAGCTGATCTGTCCCCGGCCTGTTTAGCGAGTTGTTTAACGTGGCTGCAAGCCGGCCGGCTCAAATGACCACGGAGTGCAGCGAACCTAGTCCTCAGGCCCCCCGTCGTCAAGGCGGCCAGCGAACCTCCCCTTGCCGGGCGCCAATGGTTAACCGAATGCGCAAGGCACGCCTGCGACGTTTCTCTTTGCTTTCGCTGGCCGTCTTTCCTAATCAGGGACCCTGTCTGGCACGGCATCGGGCCGCCCGGACGACAAGGTTTGAGAGCATGTCCAATCCACCCCCGTCGCCGCCCTCGCTGCAGGAGCTGCGCAAGGAGATCGATGCGATCGACGAGCAGGTTCACCGCCTGCTGATGGCGCGCGGCGACATCATCGACCGCCTGATCCAGGTCAAGAAGACCCAGGAGGTCGGCTCGGCGTTCCGCCCGGCGCGCGAAGCCAGCATGATGCGCGAACTGGTGCAGCGTCATCGCGGCATCCTGCCGCTCGACACCATCGAGAGCATCTGGCGCGTCATCATCTCGACCTTCACCTATGTGCAGGCGCCGTTCGCGGTGCATGCGGACGTCTCGGTCGGCGAGTCCGCGATGCGCGACTCGGCGCGGTTTCACTTCGGCTTCGTGGTGCCTTACGTCTCGCATTTCAGCGCCCAGGCCGCGGTCGAGGCGGTGGCGAAGTCGAAGGGCGACCTCGCTCTGGTCTCCGCGATCGCGAGCCGCACGCCGTGGTGGAATGCGCTCGAGGCCGATGGCGCGCCGAAGATCATCGCGCGGCTGCCGTTCCTCGAGCGCGCCGACCATCCCGCTGCGCTGCCGGTGTTCGTGATCTCGCGGGTCGCCGACGACGCCATGGTCACCGAAGTGCAGACCTGGAGCGTGCGCGTCTCCGGCTGGAACGCCGATGTCGCCCGCGCGCTGGCCCCGCTCGCCGAGATCGTCGCGGTCCCCGACACCGCGTTCGACGGCGCGGCCCTGCTGGTCTCGGTCACCGGGCAAGACCTGACTAACAAGGGTTTCGAGAAGATCAAGCTCGCCTTGATCGAGGCCGGCGCCTCGGTGCGCTCTTCGGCCCTCGTCGGCAGCCACGCAACGCGCTATACGGTGCCGTCTAACGGATCGGCAAGGACCTGAAGCAAGAGCCAGCCGCCCGTAGTATATCCGGAGTTGATGATGTCCCGCCCCGTGCCGAACCCCGGCATCCTCGATATTGCGCCCTACACGCCCGGCAAGAGCCCGGTGCCGGAACCGGGCCGCAAGGTGTTCAAGCTGTCCGCCAACGAGACGCCGTTCGGCCCGTCTCCGAAAGCAATCGCGGCCTACAAGGCTGCGGCTGACCATCTCGAGGACTATCCGGAGGGCACCTCGCGCGTGCTGCGCGAGGCGATCGGCCGCGCCTATGGGCTCGATCCCGACCGCATCATCTGCGGCGCCGGCTCCGACGAGATCCTCAATTTGCTCGCGCACACCTATCTCGCCCCCGGCGACGAGGCGATCTCGACCACCCATGGCTTCCTGGTTTACCCGATCGCCACCATGGCGAACGGCGCCAAGAACGTGATTGCGGCCGAGACCGATTTCACGGCCGACGTCGATGCCATCCTCAAGGTGGTGACGCCGCGCACGAAACTGGTCTGGCTCGCCAACCCGAACAATCCGACCGGCACCTATATCCCGTTCGACGAGGTCAAGCGCCTGCGCGCCGCCTTGCCCTCGCATGTGCTGCTGGTGCTCGACGCCGCCTATGCCGACTACGTCTCGCGCAACGACTACGAGCTCGGCATCGAGCTGGTCGCGACCACGGACAACACGGTGGTGACGCACACGTTCTCGAAGATCCACGGCCTTGCCGCGCTCCGGGTCGGCTGGATGTTCGGCCCGGCGCATATCGTCGATGCCTGCAACCGTATCCGCGGTCCGTTCAACGTCACGACGCCGGCGATGCTGGCGGCGGTGGCGGCGATCGAGGACACGGCGCATGTGCAGATGTCGCGGACGCATACCGAACAGTGGCGCAACTGGCTGACCGAGGAGATCGGCAAGCTCGGGCTCAAGGTGACGCCGAGCGTCGCCAATTTCGTGCTGATCCACTTCCCGGCCGACAAGGGCAAGACCGCCGCGGAAGCCGACGCCTATCTCACCCGGCGCGGCCTCGTGCTGCGCGCGCTCAACAATTACAAGCTGCCGCATGCGCTGCGCATGACCATTGGCACCGAGGAAGCCAACCGCCTCGTGGTCGAGGGCCTGCGCGACTTCCTGGCCGGAAAGTGAACACCGACGTGACCACGGCTCCGCTCTTCAACCGCATCGCGCTGATCGGCTTCGGCCTGATCGGCGGCTCGATCGCGCGCGGCGCGCGCGCGCAAGGCCTGGTCGGCGAGATCGTGACCACCGCGCGCTCGGAGAAGACGCGGGTGCGCGTCGCCGAGCTCGGCATCGTCGATCGCGTCGTCGAGACCAATATCGAGGCGGTGAAGGACGCCGATCTCGTCATCCTCTGCATTCCGGTCGGCGCCTGCGGCCCGGTCGCGGCCGAGGTCGCCGGCCATCTGAAACCCGGCGCGATCATCTCCGACGTCGGCTCGGTGAAGGGCGCCGTGGTCAAGGACATGGCGCCGCATTTGCCTGACGGCGTGCACTTCGTCCCGGCGCATCCGGTGGCCGGCACCGAGCATTCGGGACCGGATTCCGGCTTCGCCGAGCTCTTCATCAACCGCTGGTGCATCCTGACGCCGCCCGAAGGCACCGATCCCGCGGCGACCGACCGGCTGCGCGCGTTCTGGGCCGCGCTCGGCGCCAAGGTCGAGATCATGACGCCGGATCATCATGACCTCGTACTCGCGATCACCAGCCATCTGCCGCATCTGATCGCCTACACCATCGTCGGCACCGCCGACGAACTGGCGCAGGTGACCGAATCCGAGGTCATCAAGTTCTCCGCCGGCGGCTTTCGCGACTTCACCCGCATCGCGGCGTCGGACCCGACGATGTGGCGCGACGTGTTCCTCGCCAACAAGGACGCCGTGCTCGAGATGCTCGGCACCTTCACCGAGGATCTGTCGAAGCTGACGCGCGCGATCCGGCGCGGCGACGGCGAAGCGCTGTTCGACCACTTCACCCGCACCCGCGCCATCCGCCGCGGCATCGTCGAGATCGGCCAGGATTCCGCCGCGCCCGACTTCGGCCGGCCGCATGCGAATTTGAGGAAGTAAGCGATCAGGCACGCGGCCTTCTCCACTTGGTCGTCCTGGCGAGAAAATGGCGGGCGCCTCGGGCTCGATCGGCGCCGCTGAGGCCGCGCGCGCGGCACCGGCAGCCTGCAAGATTGCGGTCACGTTTTTCTCATCGCGGCCGCGGGAATGTTTTGCCGCGACGGACGATATCGCGCGCGAGGGATTAAGGAGTCTATGCAATGCGTAGGGCGGATTAGCGTAGCGTAATCCGCCATCTTGGTGAGTTGGCGCGGCGGGTTACGGCTTCGCCTAACCCGCCCTACGAGCTACGAGCCCTCGACAGAACGCTGCTCAGAACAGCGGCGGAATCTGCGCGACTTTCAGCGGACCCAGAAACACCGCGCCATCGGCGAAGCGCAGCGGGAAGCTGCGCGCCTTCTTGCCTTCGAGCGTCGCTTCAGTGCCGAGCGAATTGATGCCGGCGGAAATGCCCGCATTGGCGTTCTGCTTGATCACCTTGCCGAGGCCGGGGATCGCGCGATCCAGCGCACCGAACAGATTGCTGAGGTCCTGGCTCTTCACGCCCGGTGCAACGCGATCGAGCGTCGCCTGCGGCACGCCCTCCTCCAGCATCTTGTCGATGCCGAGCGCGGGGATGACGCGCTCGAGGCCGGCGACCGTCATCTGCAGTTCGCCCTCGATGCGGCCTTGCGCATTGAGGCGGAGCGTGCCGGCCGCAACCGACAGCACATCGCCCTGCTCGATCCGCGACTGCTGGATCTCGACGCTGCCGCCGGCCGCCTGGATCTCGCGGAAGCGATCCGGCCAAGGCTTCGGCGAGAAATCCTTCAGGCCGTTCAGCCGCGCATGGATGTCGGCGTTGAACGGCTGGGTGAGCAGCGGATGCACGTCCTGCAAGGTGCCGCCGGCGATCTGCAGCACGGTCTCGATCGCGGGGCTGTCCGGCGCCGAGCCGTCGACCTGCCTGCCGTGCAGCTCGATGTGGTTGACCCGCATCAGCGGTGTCGGCGCGGGACCGCCGGTGCGGTCGATGGCGAGATCGTCGAACACCAGCGAGGCGCGCTGCGGCACCGCCGGCAGGCCGACCACGCTGCTGCGGCCCAGGCTCCAGTTGACCTGTAGCGTCGGCTGCGCGTTGCGCTCGGCGATCGTGGCCGGACCCTTGAACTCCGCGATCACAAGCTTGGGATCATAGATCTGCGCCACGACCAGGATCTCGGCGAGCCGCGCCACGAACGACATTTCCGGCGAGGCGGTCTGCGACACCAGCATCACGCTGGGCTGCTCGCAGCGGATTTCGAGCCGGAACGGGTAACCCGCGACCGAGCGCTTGTCGCAATCATAGACCCGGCCGGCCTTCGCCTCCTGCCCGCGCCAGGCATCCGCCTGCACGCCGACCTGCGAAGCGGCAAAGAACCAGAAGCCGCTCCAGAGCACCGCGGCGATCAGGACCACGACAGGGACGGCATAAAGGCCGAGGCGCGAGCGACGGCGGGGGGCGGAGGTCAAATCGGACATGCGGCGTCCTTTGGCGGTCGAATTTGTCAAAATCGAAGCGGCAGCAAGCCGCGGGCAACCCTTACGCACCTCTTGCGCAGCGCTTGCGCAATCCTCGCGCAACCTTTGCGTAACTCTTGCGTAACCCTTGGAAACATCACGGAATCTGCTTCGCTTCGACGGCGTGTTCTGCTAGCCCATCTGCGCGATGTCAGCAAATCCTCCCCATTCCGAAACCGACGGCGACCTCTGGGTGTTCGGCTATGGCTCGCTGATGTGGAAACCGGGCTTCGAGTTCCTGGAGCAGGTGCCGGCGCGGCTGATCGGCGAGCATCGCGCGCTCTGCGTCTATTCGTTCGACCACCGCGGCACGCCGGAGAAGCCGGGCCTGGTGCTCGGCCTCGACCGCGGCGGCGCCTGCCGCGGCATCGCGTTCCGCGTCGCCGCCCGCCTGCGCCACGACACCATCGCCTATTTGCGGGCGCGCGAGCAGACCACCAACGTCTATCGCGAGGTGATGCGCTCGGTGTGGCTGGAGAATGCGGCGCGCGATCGCGTCAGTGCGCTGGCCTATGTGGTCGATCGCGGCCATGTGCAATATGCCGGACGGCTGTCGCTCTCCGAACAACTGCGCCTGGTGCAGCAGGGCCACGGCCGCTCCGGCAACAACCGCGACTATGTGCTCTCGACGGTTGCCGCGATCGAGAAGCAGGGCTTTCGCGATCAGCCGCTGCACCAGCTGGCGGCGATGCTGCATGATTCGGGCACGCTGATGCATCGCGATGCCCGTGCGGCGGACGGGCACGATTCGGCCTGAGCGCGGCCGCGCCATTGATCGCGTGCATCGAGGAACTCCGCTCGCGAATTTTTGCCACGGCGCGAACAATATTGTGGTTTCAATTTCCGGTCGCTGGAATGGAATGACTGGAATGCGCCCCTCATTGCTGAAGCTCGCCGCGCTCGGCCTGCTGTTGCTGCTGAACTCACCATCTCACGCCGGTCTGAGAGAGGATGGCGCGGCGTGCGACGCCAGGGAGCCGCACGCGGAGCTCGCGATCCCGCCTGCACCCGCCTGATCGCGGCCAATCCCAGGGGGCGCGACCTCGCGATCACCTATTACAACCGGGCGCTGGCCTGGCATAACAAGGGCGATCTGGAGAAAGCCAAATCGGATTACGATCAGTCGATCGCGATCAATCCGTCGTTTGCACCCTCCTACGGCCAGCGGGCCAAGGTCTATCTGCAGAACCAGGCCTTCGCGCGCTGGCCGATTACGGCAAGTCCATCGAGCTCGATCCCAACTCGTGGTACGCCTATGTCAATCGCGCGCTGGTCTATGATTTCCGCGGCAAGGACCGGCTCGCGGCGCTGCATTGCCAGGATGCGATCAAGCTCGCGCCGCGCGCAGCCGGCCCCTATTATTGCCGGGCCGTGGTCGAGATCAGCGCCGGCGATCTCGACAATGCCGCGCGGGATATCGACCGCGCGATCGCGATCCAGGACGGGCAAGCCGAGTTCTACTCGCTGCGCGGCCTGACGCTGGCCAGCAGAGGCGAGCTCGACCAGGCGATGCGCGACTACGACCACGCCACGCAACTGAACGCACAGGGCGCGCTGAATTACGCACGCCGCGGTCTCGCCGACGAGAAGAAGGGTGATATCGACGCTGCGCGCGCCGACTTCCGGCATGCGCTCGACGTCATCGGCCTCGACCAGCTCGACCGCACCCAGGGCCAGCGCGTCGCCAGGGACGGCCTGCAACGGCTGGATCAGGTCGCCACCACGGAGAAGAGCGTCGTCGCAGATCACGGCGCGGCCAAACCTGGCACGGCCAATCCTGCTCCCGCGCTCGCCACGGCCGTTCCGATCGCGCCTGTCGGCGCGGGTGCAAAGGCAGCGATGACCGAGAAGCGCGTCGCGCTTGTCGTGGGCAATTCGAAATACCGCTCGGTGCCGGTGCTGCCGAACCCCAGCCAGGACGCCGCGGCGATTGCCGATACGCTGCGCGCGGTGGGCTTTCAGGACGTCCGCCTCGTCACCGACGCGACGCGGGACAGCCTGGTCGAGGCCCTGAAGTCGTTCGCCAACGCGGGCGACGGCGCCGACTGGGCCGTGATCTACTATGCCGGGCACGGCATGGAGATGGCAGGCGAGAACTATCTCGTGCCGGTCGACGCGAAGCTCGCGACCGACCGCGACGTGCCGTTCGAGGCCGTCGCGCTGACCCAGGTGATGGGCGCCACCGAAGGCGCGCGCAAGCTGAATCTCGTCATCCTCGATGCCTGCCGCGACAATCCGTTCGCCAACCAGATCAAGCGCACCGTCGCGTCACGCTCGATCGGCAGGGGATTGGCCCAGGTCGAACCCGACAGCGGTACGCTGGTGGTCTACGCCGCCAAGCACGGCCAGGTCGCGCTCGACGGCGAAGGCGGCCACAGCCCGTTCGTGACCGCGCGGATCAAGCGCATGCAGACTCCTCGGATCGAGATCCGCAAGCTGTTCGACCTCGTGCGCGACGACGTCATGGCGGCGACGGATCGACGCCAGCAGCCTTTCAGCTACGGTTCGGTGCCGGAAGCGAGGACTTCTACTTTGTCGGCGCGAGCCAGAATGCAGCCAAGTAGTCCGCCTCCGCGCGGTCGAGAACCAGCAATCGGGAATACGGCCATCGTCAGGCCTCTGTTGCGATCCGATAAATCGCGGCGGGCGTATGGCGGCGCCCTGTGACATTTAGGCTTTTGCATCGCAGCGCGGACGGATAGAAGCTCATCGGCAAACGCCGATCGCAAATGCAATGAACCTCTCCGCACCCTTCATCCGCCGGCCGGTCGGCACCACGCTGCTGTCTCTTGGACTGGTGGTGGCGGGCATCATTGCGTTCTTCAAGCTGCCGGTATCGCCGCTGCCCGACGTCGATATCCCGACCATCATGGTGCAGGCGACCCTGCCCGGCGCCAGCCCGGCCGACGTCGCCGCAACCGTGGCGAGCCCGCTCGAGCGTCATCTTGGCCAGATCGCCAGCGTTACCGAAATGACGTCGACGTCTTCGCTCGGCTCTGCCCGCGTCACGCTGCAATTCGACATCGACCGCGACATCAACGGCGCCGCGCGCGACGTGCAGGCGGCGATCAACGCGGCGCGCGCCGACCTGCCGACCAACCTCCGCGCCAACCCCACCTACCGCAAGTTCAACCCGGCCTCGGCGCCGATCCTGATCTACACTCTAACGTCGGACACGCTGACGCCGGCCGAGCTCTATGACGCCGCCTCGACCGTGCTGGCGCAGAAGCTGTCGCAGGTCGAGGGCGTCGGCGAGGTCTCGGTCGGTGGCGGCTCGCTGCCCGCGGTGCGCGTCGAGCTGATCCCGCCGGCGCTCTACAAATACGGGATCGGGCTCGAGGACGTCCGCGCCGCGCTCTCGAGCGCCAACGCGCACAGCCCGAAGGGCGGCATCGACGTCGGCGACCAGCGCTACCAGATCTACGCCAACGACCAGGCGCGGAAAGCCGCCGACTACAAGCCGCTGGTCGTCGCCTACCGCAACGGCGCGGCGGTGCGCCTGACCGATGTCGGCGACGTCATCGATTCCGTGGAGAATGTGCGCACGCTCGGCCTTTCCAACGGCAAGCCGGCCGTCGTGATGATCGTGTACCGGCAGTCGGGCGCCAACATCATCAAGATGGTCGACAGCGTGAAAGGGCTGATGCCGCAGCTCAGGGCCTCGGTTTCGCCCGCGATCGACATCACGCTGGCGATGGACCGCTCGAAGACGATCCGGGCCTCGCTGCACGATGTCGAGATCACGCTCCTCATCGCCGTCGCCCTGGTGATCCTGGTCGTGTTCGCCTTCCTGCGCAACGCCCGCGCAACGCTGGTGCCTGTCGTGGCGGTCGGCGTGTCGCTGATCGCGACCTTTGCCGTGATGTATTTGCTGGGCTACACGCTCGACATCTTCTCGCTGATGGCGCTGACGGTGGCGACCGGCTTCGTGGTCGATGACGCCATCGTGGTGCTGGAGAACATCGCCCGTCACCTGGATGCCGGGATGTCGCGGCTGGAGGCGACGCTGGTCGGCACCCGCGAGGTCGGCTTCACCGTGCTGTCGATGAGCGTGTCGCTGATCGCAGTGTTCGTGCCGATCCTGCTGATGGGCGGCCTGGTCGGCCGCCTGTTCCGCGAATTCGCCATGACCATCACCATCGCCATCGTGATCTCGCTGGTGGTCTCGCTGACGACGACGCCGATGATGTGCGCGGTGCTGCTGCGCAAGGAGGAAGGCCAGCCGCATGGCTGGATCTACCGGATCAACGAGCGCGCCTTCGAGCGGATGCTGAGCGGCTACCGCGCGACACTCGGCCTCGCGCTGCGACATCCGCTGCTGGTGATGCTGATCCTGGGCTGCACGCTCTATCTGAACGTGCATCTCTACAAGGTGGTGCCCAAGGGCTTCGTTCCGCAACAGGATACCGGGCTGCTGATCGGCTCGATCCAGGCCGACCAGAGCACCTCGTTCCAGCTGATGCAGCAGAAGCTGACCCAGTTCATCGACATCGTGAAGTCAGACCCGGCGGTCGATACCGCCGTCGGCTTCACCGGCGGCGGCGGCGTCGGTCCGGGCGGCACCAACACCGGCACCGTGTTCGCTTCGCTGAAGCCGATGGACGAACGCAAGCTGCGCGCCGACAAGGTGATCGAGCGGCTGCGCGACCCGTTGGCAAGGGTGGCGGGCGCCACCCTGTACCTGCAATCGATCGGCGATCTCGGCGCCGGCGGGCGCTCGGGCAACGCGGCCTATCAATACACGCTGAAGGGCTCGACCTTCGAGGAGCTGAACGAGTGGACGCCCAAGCTCGTCGCCGCGCTGCAGAAAGAGCCGACGCTCGCCGACGTCAACACCGACCAGCAGAACAAGGCGCTGCAAGCCAACCTGGTGATCGATCGCGACGCCGCCTCGCGACTCGGGATCACGGTCAGCCAGCTCGACAACACGCTCTATGACGCCTTCGGACAGCGCCAGGTCTCGACCATCTTCGTCGCGCGCAACCAGTATCACGTGATCATGGAGGTCGCGCCGCGCTTCTCGCAGGACCCGCAGACGCTGAAGGAGGTCTACATCTCGACTTCGGGCGGATCGGCGACCGGCACGCAGAGCACCAATGCGGTGGCCGGCACGGTGGCCTCGTCGTCGCAGAAGAGCTCGATCAGCGCGGTCGCCGCCAATGTGGTGCGCAATCAGGCGACCAACTCGATCGGCGCCACCGGCAAGGGCGTCGCCTCGACCGGAACCGCGGTCTCGACCAGCGCGGAGACGATGATCCCGCTGTCGAGCGTCGCCCGCTTCGAGCACGGCGAGACGCCGCTTGCGGTGAACCACCAGGATTTGCTGGTCGCCAGCACCATCTCGTTCAATTTGCCGCCGGGCGTCTCGCTCAGCACCGCGACCACCACGATCGAGAACGCGATGCATGCGCTCGGCATGCCGGCGGGCATTTCCGGCGGGTTCGCGGGCTCCGCGAAGATCTTCCAGCAGGCGCTGGCGAACGAGCTGTTCCTGATTCTCGCAGCACTCGCGACGATCTACATCTCGCTCGGCATGCTTTACGAGAGCTACGTCCACCCGCTGACCATCCTGTCCACTTTGCCCTCGGCCGGCGTCGGCGCGGTCGCGGCACTGATGCTGTCGCACACCGATTTCGACATCATCGGCATGATCGGGGTGATCCTGCTGGTCGGCATCGTCAAGAAGAACGCGATCATGATGATCGACTTCGCGCTCGACGCCGAACGCCAGCGCGGGCTGTCATCGCGCGATGCGATCTACGAGGCCTGCCTGATGCGGTTCCGCCCGATCATGATGACGACGCTCGCCGCGCTGTTCGGCGCGGTGCCGCTGATGATCGGCCTCGGCGAAGGCAGCGAGCTGCGCCAGCCGCTCGGTATCGCGATCTTCGGCGGGCTGATCCTGAGCCAGATCCTGACGCTCTACACCACGCCGGTGGTCTATCTCTATCTCGACCGCGCCAGGCTGTGGGTCCAGCGCCGCCGTGCGGCGCGGCGCGCACGGCGGGCCGCCGCCAGCGCGGCCGGTCGTTGACAGGCCGCCGGTCTTGCCAACCTGCCGCGAACCGAGCTGTGACTCCAGCACCTGATATCGCCGCGTCGCGCTGGTTCAACACCGGCGAGCCGCCGACCCTGGCCGGGCGACGCGGCCGCCCGGTGCTGCTGCACGCCTTCCAGATGCTGTGTCCCGGTTGCGTCTCCCACGGTATGCCGCAGGCCCGGCGCGCCTTCGAGCTGTTCAAGCATTCCGACCTCCAGGTGAGCGGGCTGCACACCGTGTTCGAGCACCACGCGGCGTGCGGCTTCCTGCTGTAATTCCCGGTGCGTGTTTCGCGCCTGACGGTTCCTGACCCGGAGCCGTACACGGTACCTTGGTACGACATCGTCCAATCGCTGCATGTTCTTCACGATGCGTTGCTTGCCGGACGGAGCTCAAGTAACAAGTGTTCGTGGTGGAGGTGCGATCGCGGACCTTCAGAAGACGTGGTTGACAACATGGCGCGAATGCCGATGACGGGCCGATCAACGTCCCGCAATTCTCATGCCCGTAGGACCGGTACCGTGCATTCGTGGCGCGCTGCGCTGTTGGCAACCGCCGCCTGGCTGGCCGTCGATACCCGCGCCGGCTATGCGCAGACCTACATCACCAATTATCAGGTGATCTCCAGCCCCAACCAGTTTGCCTCACCGATCTATCTGCAGGGCGGCCAGCTCAGTGCGGCGGCCTCGCTCGCGAGCATTGCGGCAGCCATCAACGTCGATGACAACCAGTCGGGCACACTCTCGGCCCAGAATGGCGGCTCTGTCGGCATCAACATCGGCAGGCTCGGCCAGAACGCGGTGCTGCACCTCGGCTCCGCCAGCGAGCAAGGCACCATCGTCATCAATGGGTTCGCCGGCAATGCGGTTAGCAGTCCACCCTCGCTGTACATCGACGGCGGCTATGTGCGGGCGGGATCCTGGCAGTTCGGCGTAGCGCCCTCCACCTTCGCCGGCACGACAGTGGCCGCGAATGCTTTCCTTGACTTCAATGTCTATGCCGGGAGTGTCCGCAACCTGCAGGGAGCGGGTACGATCGGAAGCCTCGACACCCAGATCACCGTGGACGGTGGCAACTATGCCGGCAGCATCGTCGGCGCGAGTCTGCTCGCATTCTATGGAACCACAATCTGGAGCGGGACCGCGAGCGGCATCCAGGCCTATCATGTGAACAGCGGCGCGACGCTGACAACCTCGGGCGGCGCAACCATGCTGCCCACAGCCCTGCTCACGGTCGACGGAACATACAACCTCAACACCAGCGAAACCGTCGGCTCGCTGGCCGGGGCGGGCAACGTGGTGATCGCATCCGGGCAGACGCTGACCTCCGGCAGCGACAATACCACCACCACCTTCTCCGGCGTCATTTCCGGTCCCGGCGGGCTGACCAAGAATGGCACCGGCACCCTCACTTTGAGCGGCTCCAATACCTATAGCGGCGACACCACGATCAACGCCGGTACGCTCCTGATGGGCACCGCCAATGCCATAGCCAACAGCCGCACGCTCGTCGTGTGGGGCGGCACCTACGACCTGAACAACTTCGACCAGAGCATCGGCGGCATCAACGGCAATTCCGCGACAACGATCGACCTGCGCTCGGCGACGCTGACGGTCGGGGGCGCCAACCAGAATTCGGGTTTTTTCGGCAACATCACCGGCTTCGGCGGCCTCATCAAGACCGGCACGGGCTACCAGGATCTGTACGGCATCAACAGCTACTCCGGATCGACCGTCATCAACAACGGCGTGCTGCGTCTGACCACCGGCGGCACTCTGCTCAATACGCCGACCATCGACGTCTACAACGGCGGCACTTTCATCCTCGGGACGGCCAATGGGCTGTCGACGTCCGTGGGGATCACGCTGCATGATGCCGGTTCGGGTCTGCTGCAGGGGGTCAATCAGACGATTGGATCCCTGGCCGGCAGCGACGGCTCGTTCGTCCTGCTGAGTTCAGCAAGCCTGCTGACCACAGGAACCAGCAATGGCAACGCCGTGTTCGCCGGCCGTATCGACGGCGACGGCGCGCTGACCAAGGTCGGCACCGGCGCGCTGACGCTGTCGGGCCACAACACCTACAGCGGCGCCACCACGGTGAGCGGCGGCTCGCTCTATGTGAACGGTTCGATCGCCGCCTCCTCCGGCGTCACCGTTGCGGCCGGCGCACTGCTTGGCGGATCCGGCACGGTGTCTTCCACCGTGGTGAACGGAACGCTCTCGGCCGGCAACTCGCCCGGCACGCTGACGGTTGCCGGCAACCTCGCTCTCAATGCGGGAGCTACCTCGATCTTCGAGCTGAACACGCCGGGCGTGGTCGGCGGCAGCAATCAGGGGACCGGAAACGATCTCGTCAACGTGAGCAACAACCTCACGCTCGGCGGCACCCTCGACGCGCGGATCGCCGCGGCGGGCTTCTATCGCCTGTTCACCTATGGCGGCGCGCTGTCCGGCGATTTCGCGGCCAAGACCCTCAGTTCCACCACCTCGGGCTTCACCATCGCCAGCGCGCAGCTGGAGACCACGATTCCTGGCCAGGTCAACCTCTCGGTGCTTGGCACCGGACAGAACCTGCAGTTCTGGGACGGCGCCGACAGCACCGGCAACGGCACCGTCAACGGCGGTGCAGGAACCTGGAGCGCCGGCGGCACCAACTGGACCGGCAAACCCGGACAGGCGGCGATCAACGGCACATGGGGCGGATCGGTCGGCGTGTTCGCCGGCGCGGCCGGCGGCACGGTGGTGGTGGCGGGCACACACAGCTTCGATACGCTGCAGTTCTCGACCAATGGCTACACGCTGAGCGGCGGCACCCTGGCGATCGCGCCGGCCAGCGGCAATACCGGCGTGTTCAATGTCGACAGCAACATCTCGGCCACGATCGCGTCGACGATCGCCGATGGCAGTGGCACCGCGCTGGCTAAGGCCGGAGGCGGCACCCTGGTGCTGACCGGCAGCAACAGCTACAGCGGCGGCACGATTCTCGCCGGCGGCACCCTTTCGGTCTCGTCGGATGCCAATCTGGGGCTTGCCTCCGGCGCGCTGACATTCACGGGCGGCATGCTGCAGGTTACCGGCACGTCGTTTACGACGACGTCCCGCGCGGTCACGCTTGCGGCAGGCGGCGGCGGATTCGATATCGCCGACGCGGCGAACACGTTCACGCTGAACCAGGCCGTCACCGGGGCCGGCGGCCTGACGAAATCCGGCGCGGGCACACTGGTGCTGGCAGGCGCCAATACCTATCAGGGCGGCACGACGATCAGCGGCGGCGTGCTGCAGGTCGCTGCTGACAACAACCTCGGGACGGCTGGCAGCGGCGTCACGTTCAATGGCGGCACGCTGAGCACGCAAGGCAGCTTCACCGCTGCTCGCGGGCTGGCTTTCACCGGCGCGGGCTCGATCACAACCGGCGGCGGCACGGTCGTCGACTTCGGCGGCGCCATCAGCGGCAGCGGTCCGTTCACCAAGAGCGGCGACGGACGGCTGACGCTCAGCGGCGACGGCAGCGCGTTCAGCGGCGCGACCACGGTTTCGGCTGGCACGCTGGCGGTCAACGGCGTTCTCGGCGGCACGCTCGCGGTGGACGCCGGCGCGCGGCTGCAAGGCAACGGCACGGTCGGGCCGGTGGCGCTCGCCGCGGGCGCGACCATCGCGCCGGGAAACTCGATCGGCACGCTCAATGTCGCCGGCAATCTCGCGTTCGCGCCCGGCGCGATCTACGAGGCGGACGTCAACGCCGGCGGGCAAAGCGACCGCATCGCGGCGAGCGGACTCGCGACGTTGTCCGGCGCCAGGGTCAGCGTCCTCGCCGGGAGCGGCAACTACGGGCTGCGGACCAGCTACACAATCCTCACCGCGGCCGGAGGGCTCTCCGGCACCTTCGCGGACGTCAGTTCCAACCTCGCCTTCCTGACGCCAAGCCTGGCCTACGATCCGCACAGCGTGACCCTGACGCTGACCCGCAACAGCACGGATTTCGCCGCTGTCGGCGCGACGCCGAACCAACGCGCCACCGGCGCGGCGATCGACCGTCTCGACATCGGCAGCCCGGTGTCGAGCGCCGTCCTCCAGATGGACGAAGCCACCGCGCGCCGCGCATTCGACCAGTTCTCCGGCGAGATCCATGCCTCGAGCCGCGCCGTGCTGCTGCAGGACAGCCACGTCGTACGCGACATGGTGATGGACCGTCTGCGCAATGCCTTCGCCACCGCCGGCGCACCGTCGCTGCCGATGATGGCCGATAGCGGGCAGCCGGCAAGCACGCCCAGCCATGACATCGTGGTGTGGGGCCAGGCGCTCGGCGCGTGGGGCTACCTGGCTGGTGACGGCAATGCCTCGCGCATCAACCGCACTACCAGTGGTGTGCTGGCGGGCGCCGATGCCCGCGTCGGCGACGGCGACTGGCGGGTCGGCTTCGTCGGCGGCTACAGCCAGACACGGCTCGACGTAGCACGGCTCGGTGCCTCGGGCACCAGCGACAACGCCCATGTCGGTCTCTATGCCGGCACCGAATGGAATGCGCTTGCGCTGCGCGCCGGCGTCGCCGGCAGCTGGCAGGACCTTGCTGCGAGTCGCACCATCGTGCTTCCCAATTTCGCCGATCGGCTGACCTCCTCGTACGGGGCCTGGACCACGCAAGTGTTCGGCGAGCTCGGCTATCGCCTGCGTGTCGGCCGGTTCGATCTCGAGCCTTTCGCCGGCGCCGCGTACGTCAATGCGGCGAGCGACGCCTTCCGCGAGACGGGGGGCGCTGCAGCGCTCACCGGCTATAATCCAACGATGGAGGCGACGTTCACCACGCTCGGCGCGCATGCCGCGACCGGCTTCGACCTCGCCGGCGTCTCCACCACCGCCCGCGCGACCGTCGGATGGCGGCATGCGTTCGGCGCCGTCACGCCGATCACCATGGTCAGCTTCGCCAATGGCGACCCCTTCACCATCGCCGGTACGCCGCTCGCCCGCGACGCCGCCGTGCTCGAGGCCGGGCTCGACGCGCGGGTGTCGGTGGACGCGACGATCAATCTCTCCTACAGTAGCCAGCTCTCCGGGGCCCTCATCGACCAGTCGTTCCGCACCGGGCTCAATCTGAAGTTCTAGCCTTGCGCCGACCAAAACCATCGCCTTGCTGGAGGATCTCATGAAGACCTATCAGCTCTACATCGACGGCCAGTATGTCGATCCCGCCAATGGCGAGTGGTTCGACACCATCGATCCCTATCGCGGCGAGGCCTGGGCCAGAATTCCGCGCGGCTCGGCCGCCGACGCCGACAAGGCGGTGAAATCAGCCAATGAGGCGATGTGGCGCGGCCCATGGGCGAAAATGACGGCGTCCGCACGCGGCAAGGCGATGCGCAAGCTCGGCGACCTCGTCGCCGCCAATGCGGAGCGTCTCGCCGAGATCGAGGTGCGCGACAACGGCAAGCTGATGGCCGAGATGCTGGGCCAGCTGCGCTACCATCCGGAGTGGTGGTGGTATTTCGGCGGCCTCGTCGACAAGCTCGAGGGCGGCCTGGTGCCGATCGACAAGGCGGATACCTTCGCCTACACGACGCATGAGCCGGTCGGCGTCGTCGCGGCCCTGACCGCCTGGAATTCGCCGCTGCTGTTCGTCGCCTGGAAATGCGCCGCAGCGCTTGCGGCCGGTTGCGCGGTGGTCGTCAAGCCCTCGGAATTCACCTCGGCCAGCACACTGGAATTTGCGGCGCTGACCAAGGAAGCCGGCATTCCGGACGGCATCTTCAACGTGGTGACCGGCTTTGGGCCCGAGGCAGGCTCCGCATTGATCTCGCATCCCGGCGTCGCCAAGATCACCTTCACGGGATCGGACACGACCGGCGCAAAGGTCTACGAGACTGCCGCCAGGAGCCTGAAGCGGGTCTCGCTCGAGCTCGGCGGCAAGTCGCCGAACATCGTGTTCGAGGATGCCGACCTCACGGCGGCTGCGGCCGGCGCGATCTCCGGCATCTTCGCCGCCACCGGCCAGACCTGCATCGCCGGTTCGCGCCTGCTGGTACAGAGCTCGATCAAGGAGAAGTTCGTCGCGCGCGTGCTGGAGCTGGCGAAATCCGCCAAGATCGGCGACCCCATGCAGGCCGACACCAATGTCGGCCCGATCACGACGCCGGCGCAGTACAAGAAGGTGCTCGACTACATCGATATCGCGAAGGCCGAAGGCGCGCGCTGCCTGCTCGGCGGCAAGCCGGCCTCCGGCGAGGGCATCAAGGGCGGCCAGTTCGTCGAACCGACCATCTTCACCGACGTCGACAACACCATGCGGATCGCCCGCGAGGAAGTATTCGGCCCGGTGCTGTCGATCATCTCCTTCGACACCGAGGAAGACGCCATCCGCATCGCCAACGACACGATCTACGGCCTTGCCGCCGGCATCTGGACCAAAGATCTGGCGCGCGCCATCCGCGTGCCGAAGCAGCTGCGCGCCGGCACGGTGTGGGTCAACACCTACCGCGCCATCAGCTACATGATGCCGTTCGGCGGCATGAAGTTCTCCGGCGTCGGCCGCGAAAGCGGCATCGACGCGGTGCGCGAATATCAGGAGACCAAGAGCGTCTGGATCTCGACCGCGACGGACGTGCCGGCGAATCCGTTCGTCATGCGGTAACTCTCCGCCTACCCCTTCGCCGCACTCGGCACACCGCCGAACAATTTCGCCTGCTCGGCGCGGCCGGCTTCGACGATGCGTGTGGTGGCGGTTTCGATCTGATCGCGCAGGCGGGTCATGAACTCGTCGCGCGGCAGGCCCGGCGGCAATGGATCGAGGAATTCGACCACCAGCGTGCCGGGATAGCGCATGAAGGTGCGGCGCGGCCAGAACAGCCCGGAATTGAGCGCGACCGGCAGGCACGGCACGCCGCTCTCGGCATAGATCTGCGCGACGCCGGCCTTGTAGTTCGGCGTAGCGCCGGGCGCGGTGCGGGTGCCTTCCGGGAAGATCACGAGTTGCCGGCCGAGCTTCACTTCGGCCGCCGCACGCTTGAGCGTCTTGACCAGCGAGCGCGGGCCGCCGCCGCGCTCGACCGAGATCATGCCGACCTTCTTCAGGTACAAGCCGAACACCGGGATCATCATCAGCTCGCGCTTGAGGATGAACAGCGGATACTCGAAGAAGCGCACCAGCGCGAACGTCTCCCAGAACGACTGGTGCTTGGAGGCGACGACCAGCGGCCCGCTCGGAATCTTCTCGACGCCGCGGAACTCGATCCTGATGTTGCAGATCACGCGCATCAGGAACAGGCTGGTGTTGGCCCACGCGGCCTCGATCGCCATCATCGCGCCGCGCGGCAGCAGCAGCGTTGGCAGCGCGACGATGCAGAGCAGCACCAGCACCAGGTAGAACAGCACGTTGAAGATCAGCGAGCGCAGGAAAATCATTTCAGTCCTTGTTTGAGCACGATCTCCGCGCAAACGCGTTCCGCGTCTGTCGCGAGGAAAACCGCTCCGCACCTTTCCGGGTCATGCCTAGTCCCTATTCGCCTGCGCCGTCGCCGGGCGGCGTGGTGCCGCTGCCGGCTCGGCGAGGTCGGAGGTCAGGTCGAGGCCGATATCGGCCAGCCGCACCCGGACCTCCGCGGCAACATATTTGGCGTATTCCGATAGCAAGAGACGGAACGTTCCGCCACTCGTCCACCACGGCTCGTCGCGCCATTTGTCGCCGACGACCGCGAACGGGATCAGCGTGATATCGGGCATCGCGTGTGACAGTTCCACGATCGCGCGCGGCATGTGGTAGTTCGAGGTCACCACGATCAGCGACTTGAAGCCGCGCTCGTGCGCCCAGCGCCGCGTCTCCGCCGCATTGCTGCGGGTATTCACCGCAGAGCGGTCGAGATCGACGCAGCACCGCATCAGCCCCTGGCTGTCCGGCACCGAGCGGGAAATGTCATTGGCGTCGTTGGTCGGATGCACGCCGGAGATCAGCAGGCGCTTGCCGTAGCCCGCCGCCAACAGCTCCATCGCGTCGGATACCCGCGACGAGCCGCCGGTCAGCACCACGATGCCGTCGGCGTTGTGCGGCGGGTCGGTCTCGACGCCGCGCAATTGCGACAGGAAGCCGATGAAGCCGACCGCGGCGGCGACGAAGGCAAGCGCCAGCGGCACGACGATGACGACGCGCAGCCAGCCGCGCGGGGGCGCGGCATGGCCTTTCGGCGACGTATCGTCGGGCTGCAAGCTCATGTGATGCTGATATCCTTCCCCCCGGGGATTTTAGAGCATGATCCGGAAAAGTGGAAACCGGTTTTGCCCGGCCAGGGCGGCGCAGATGCGCGCGAAATCACACTCTGGCGACGAAACGCGATCACGAAACCGGCCCCACGACTCTGATGCCGCGGGCCGTCAGTCGATGTCGTCGAGCGTGGCGAACAGGGTGCGCCGCGACGCCCATGCGGTGATCGCCGCGATCAGCACCGCCTGCAACGCCAGGACGAGGTAGCCCGACGGACGCAGCGAGAACGTGCCGAGCAGCGCCGCGAACTGGTCGCCCACCGGCGTGCCGGAGAACCAGTTGGCGATCGACTCGGAGAAGCCGAACGCCAGCATCGCCGCGCCGCCGCCGATCAGCCCGCCCTCGAGACCGAGCCGGAGGAAGTGCCGCAGGAAGCGGTTGGCGATGAAGCTGTCGCCGGCGCCGACGAAATGCAGCACCTCGACGATCGGACGGTTGGCGGCCATCGCGCCGCGGGTCGCGAACGACACCGAGATGATGGTGGCGATGATCACGAGGATCAGGATGCCGACGCCGGCAAACACCGTGGCGCCGGTCATCGAGCGCATGCGCTCGATCCAGGCGCGATGATCGTCGACACTTGCGGTCGGCGCCACCTGCGTCACCCGCGCGCGCAACGCGGCGAGATCGAGCGGGGTGCCGGGCTGCACCCGCGCCACGATGACGCGCGGCACCGGCAGCTCGTCGATCGAAAGCCCGCTGCCGAGCCACGGCTCCAGCAGCTTGGCGGATTCCTCCTTGCTGAACGGACGCACCTCGAGAATGCCGGACTGCGCCCGCATCGCCTCCACGGCGGCCTGCGTGTCGCGATCGAGGTCGCGGCCCGGCGCGGGGCGCACCTGGATGGTGATCTCGCTCGATACTTCCGATTGCCATTCGGCCGCCGACGCGCTGACCAGCAGTACGGTGCCCGTCGTCAGCGAGGCGAGGAAGGTCATGATCGCGACCACCGCGACCAGCGCGCGGCCCGAGATCGAGGCGCGCGGCACGATCGGCGACATGTTGCGCGCGGTGGCCGGGACCTGCGGACGCTCGCGCCCGAGATCGACCAACGACACTTTCTGGTCGCCGCTCCTACTCATAGATGTGCAGCCGTCCCTGATGCAGCACCAGCCGCCGCGCCTCGTATTGATCCATCAACGTGATGTCGTGGGTCGCGATGATAACCGCGGTGCCCGATTTGTTGAGCTCGATGAACAGCCGCAACAGGCGGCGCCCGAGCGTCGGGTCGACGCTGCCGGTCGGCTCGTCCGCCAGCAGCAATTGCGGCCGCGAGATCACCGCGCGCGCGATCGCCGCGCGCTGCTTCTCGCCGCCCGACAGAATCGGCGGCAGCGCGTCCATGCGCTCGCCGAGGCCGACCCATTTCAAGAGATCGATCACCTCACGGCGGTAGGTCGATTCCTCGCGGCCCATCACGCGGAACGGCAGCGCGACGTTCTCATAGGTCGTCATGTGGTCGAGCAGGCGGAAATCCTGCAGCACGATGCCGATGCGCTTGCGCAGGTCGGCGACCTGATCCTTGCTCAGCAGGGAGACGTCCTTGCCGAACAAATTGACCAGCCCGCGGGTCGGCCGCAGCGACAGGAACAATAGCCGCAGCAGCGAGGTCTTGCCCGCGCCCGACGGCCCGGTGAGGAACTGAAACGAATGGGCCGGGATCATGAAGGAGAGGTCGCGCAAAATCTCCGGGCCGAGCCCGTAGCGCAGACCGACATTTTCGAACCGAACCAATGCGCTAGCTCCGTTCGAGAGGGCCTGTGGCCCAATACCCAACTCCAGAGCCTTTTCCGTTCCGATGAAATCGGAACGGGGCTCTGGATTCTTGTTTGGACGCGTTTTCTTCACGCGAACCGGTACCCACTTCGCTCGAAAACGCTTTCGCGCCCCGAACCCCCACCGAGCGGCCGCGAACCGCACAGAAAGCTTGTGCGTCGGTTATGGTTTCCGATTCGTTAACGGTCGCTCGGTAACATGCGGGCATACCACACGGTGGAGATTCGGCTCCATGCATATCGTTTGCCCACATTGTACAACATCTTACGCCATCAATCCGGCCACCCTGGGCGAGGCCGGACGCACGGTCCGTTGTTCCCGCTGCCGCGAGGTCTGGCTGGCCCGGCCGGAGGACGCGATCGGGGCGACCGCACCCAGTTTGGCCTACGAGGCCGCGGGCTCCAATCTCGCCGCGGAATGGGAGGCGATGGGGCGCGAGGAGGCTGACGCGACCCCGATGGTCGAGAGCCCCTCGATTTCGGCCGATTTACCCGCCGACGAAGACGCCGCCACGGCGTGGCCGGCGGTGGCCGAGGCGGATGCCGCCGCCCATGCCGGCCCCCAGGACGCCCGAAAGCGCCGCTTCGGCCTGCCGCGGCTTCCCCGCCTGTTCCGCCTGCCCTCCCTGCCCCGCATTCCCTTCATGCCCGTGATCGGCGCCCTGCCGACCGCCTGCGCCGCGATGGGGGCACTGATCATTGCGCTGTTCGTCTGGCGCAACGACGTGGTGCGGCTGCTGCCGCAGACCGCGCTGTTCTACAAGATGGTCGGGCTCGACGTGAATTTGCGCGGCCTCGCCTTCAAGGACCTCAAGATCACCAACGAGACCGTGGACGGCAAGCCGGTGCTGGTGATCGAGGGCATGATCGTCGGCCAGACCAGGAAGCCGGTCGAACTGCCGCGACTGCGCTTCTCGGTGCGCGATGCGCAGGGCGCCGAAATCTATGCCTGGAACGCGGTGCTG
This sequence comes from Bradyrhizobium sp. USDA 4011, assembly GCF_054063415.1. Taxonomy (NCBI): domain Bacteria; kingdom Pseudomonadati; phylum Pseudomonadota; class Alphaproteobacteria; order Hyphomicrobiales; family Nitrobacteraceae; genus Bradyrhizobium; species Bradyrhizobium sp. USDA 4011. The sequence goes on along the minus strand of NZ_JBSSGG010000001.1, from coordinate 5,167,385 downwards.
GAGCAGCCGGTGCTCAATCCCGGCGAGCGCGCCTTCTTCAAGTCGCGCCTCGCCTCGCCGCCGCCCGAAGGCCGCAATATCGACGTACGCTTCTTCAACAAGCATGATCTCACCGGCGGCCGCGCCTGAGCCGCCGGCTAGCAGTTTCGGAAACCCGACCATCACCATGACGCGTGTTCTGATCGCCGACGACGAAGACTCGATGCGCTCGCTGGTCGCGCGCGCCATCGCCATGGACGGCCACGAGACCGTGACCGCGCAGGACGGCGCCGAGGCGCTGGAGATGCTGACGCGCGATGAGGGCGCGTTCGACCTCCTGCTGACCGACATCCAGATGCCCATCATGGATGGCATCGCTCTGGCGCTGACCGCGGCCCGCGATTTCCCCGAGCTGAAGATCCTGCTGATGACCGGCTTCGCCCATCAGCGCGAACGCGCCTCAGGCCTCGAGGCGATCGTGCATGACGTGGTGACCAAGCCGTTCTCAGTGGCCGATATCCGCACTGCGGTCGCGGATGCGCTGGCGGCAAGGAAGGCGAGCTAGCCGTCATTCCGGGCAACACGACCACCGCACACACATCTCGTCATGCCCCGCCACCGGGTCGCGCGAACGCGCGCCCGATGACAGGCTCCAGCGGGGCATCCAGTACGCCGCGGCTTCTCGATTCAATCGCTGGCGTCTCTGGAATACTGGATCGCCCGGTCCCGTCTTCGCCAAGGCTCCGACGAGGCCAGCGGTCCGAGGTGCGCCGAAGCCTTCGGCGAAGGCGGCGAGCCGGGCGATGACAGTGGAATGTGCGGCGGCTCAGTAATCCTTCAGCAGCCGCTCGATGTAGTCGAGCTCGATCTGCGGCCGTGACGGATCGGCGAGGCGGCGGCGCAGCTCTTCGAGGATGCGGCGGACGCGCTGGACGTCGATCTCGCCGGGGATCTTCACCGTGTAGTCGTCGCCGAATTCGCGGCCGTGCAGCGGGCGGCCGAGCGGATCGGTCTGGTTGCCGCCGCTCTGCTGGCGGCCGGCGCGGTTGCCGGGGCCGTCGCCGGGCTGGTCGCCATCGCCCTGCTGCATCGCGTCGGCGAGGCTCTGGGCGCCCTTGCGCAACGCATCCAGCGCGCGGCCTTGCGAATCCACCGCACCGTCGGCATTGCCCTCGCCAAGCCGCCCGGAGGCATCGCCCATCGCGGAGTCGGCCTGGTCGAGCCCGTCGCCGTCGTCATCACCCTGATCGCCGCCCTGGTCGCCCTGCTGCGCCTGATCGCCCTTCTGGCCTTGCCCCTTCTGCCCCTTCTGGCCGCGCTGCTCCGGACCCATGCCGCGCTTGGCGAGCTCCTCCTGCAGCTTCTTCAGGCGATCGCGCAGCGCCTGCTGATCCTGCTGCAGGTCGCCCATCGACTGGTCGCCCTGCTTGCCGCGCATCCGGTCGCGGCGGGAATCCTGGCCCTGCTTGAAGGTCTTGTCGCGCAACTGCTGCTGCTTGCGGATCATGTCGCCGAGCTCGTTGAGCGACTGCTGCATGTCGTCGTCGCCCTGGTTGGGCTGCGCCATCTGCAGGTTTTCCAGCATCTGCTGCATCTGTTCCAGCAACTGCCGCGCCGCATCCTTGTCGCCGGAGCGCGACAGCCGCTCCATGCGGTCGAGCATGTTCTTGAGATCCTGCTGGCTCAGCATCTTGGTGTTGGGATCGAGCGGCCGCGCCAGCTGCTGCGGATTGTTGCGGTACTGCTCGGCGAGCTGGCGCAGGAAATTGTCCAGCGCCGCGCGCAGATTGTCGGTGAGCTTCTTGATCTCCTCGTCGGTCGCGCCACGCTCCAGCGCCTGCTTGAGCGCGTCCTGCGCCGCGCGCAGCGCCTTGTCGACGTCACTGATGTTGCCGTCCTCGATGGTGACGGCGAGCGCCCACAGGCTGGCGACGACCTCGCGCAGCTGGTCGTCGGTGCGGGCGGCCTCGAGCTGGCGGCCCACGGTGTGGAGGCCGAGATAATAGCCGGTTTCCGGCATGAACATTTCCGGCGCGATCATCAGCGCGTCGAGCGCGGCATAGACCTGGCCGTTCTGGTTGGCATCGAGCGCCAGGATGCGGCGCTGCTCGATCAGCGCGCGCGCCAGGGGCTTGGTGAACAGGCGCTCGGGGAGGCGCATGTTGAAGGGCTCGCTCCTGCCCTCATTGCCGGCCTCGTCCTTGGCGGTCAGCGTCAGCGTCACGTCGGCGCCGGCGTAAGGGTCCTCGCTGAGGTCCTTGACGGTCTGGCCGACGCCGTTTCGCGTGCGCGCATTCGGCAGCACCAGCGCAAATTGCGGCGGCTCGAACAGCGGACGCGGCTGTGCCGCCTTGCCGTCGGTATCCTTCTTGCCGTCAGCGTCCTTCGGCGCATCGGTCGGCCGCGCCGCGAACTGCGCACGCGCTTCGGTGACGCCGTAGTCGTCCTCCAGCCTGTACGACATCTGCAAGGCGCCGCGCGCCTGCCGCTCCGGATCCTTGGCGAGCGCAATCGACGGCGGGCGGTCCGCCGTCGCGGTAAATTTCCACTGCGGCTGGCCGGCCGGCGCGCGGACATGCGCGGTGCCGTCGCCGGTGATCTTGAAATGCCGCTCATTGGTGCCCTTGGGCGCCTGCCCCTCCGGCGCGACCTCGGCGACGCCGCCACCGACCACGACGTCGATGGTGCCGCCGCTGGAGCGCACCAGCAGCGTGCTGCCGGCCGGAACCGCGAGCGGAGTGGAGTCCGCCGCGTTGGCGTCCTTGTTGGCGTTGGACAGGATGATCGGCGGCTTGCCGGTGTAGTTCGGCGGCGTCACCCAGGCGTCGACCCGGACATTGGCCGGCGCCATGATGCCGTTCCAGTCGAACGCGGAGGCGACCCGCAGGCCGCGCTCGTCGCCGGCGGCGACGTAGGTCGCGACCAGCATCACGATGACCAGCGCGCGCAGCGCCCAGGGGTCGTGCAGCGAGACGCGCGGCCGCGGTAGGCCGGCGCGGATGCGCTTGATCGAGGCCAGCGTGCGCTCGCGCTGCGCCTGCCACAGCACCAGTGCGAACGGATCCTTGTTGGTGAGCGTGTCGGAAAGCGTGGTCGCCGGGCGATGGCGGACGCCGGCGCCGCGGTCGAGCCGGCTCAGACCCTCCTCGCGGCTCGGCCAGCGGAAGCGCAGCAGCGGCGCCAGCACCACGAGCGCGGCAATGCCAAACAAGGCGGCACCGGCCACGCGTGCGGCAAACGGCAGCACCAACCACAGCCCGGCCCAGGACGCGACCAGGAACAAACCGGCGACCGTCAGGAACCGCGCCAGATATGGCCACGCCCGCTCCCACGCAATCGCGAATTTCGCCCGCTGCAGAGCCTCGGTCAGCTTCAATTGCGTCAGCTTCAGCCGCGCGTCCGCATCGCTGTCGCTGACGGCGCGTGACGGGGTGTCAGACGGGTCGATGTTGGCTCCGCTCAATAAGATCTCCGGGGTAGCCGGCAGGTCAGCCTAGCACAGCGGCGGCTTTGAGGCACCCGTTCCGGGGCGTAACCCACACCGGGAAATACGCATAACACGAAGGCGTGACTGCGGCAGCTCGACCCCGTAACGTCCCGGCCGAACCAACGCCTTACGCACGAGGAAACGACATGGATCAGAAGACGCACGACAAGGGGCTCGAAATCCGCAAGGCGGTGCTCGGCGAGGCCTATGTCAACAATGCGCTGAAGAATTCGGACAGCTTCAACAAGCCATTCCAGGAACTCGTCACCGAATATTGCTGGGGCGCGGTCTGGGGACGCGAGGAACTGCCGCGCAAGACCCGCAGCATGCTCAACCTCGCCATGATCTCGATCCTGAACCGCCCGCACGAGCTGAAGGCGCACATCAAGGGCGCGCTGACCAACGGCGTGTCGCGCGACGAGATCCGCGAGATCTTCATGCAGGTCTCGATCTATGCCGGCATTCCGGCCGGCGTCGACAGCTTCCGCATCGCGCGCGAAGTGTTTGCCGAGCTCGACAACAAAGCGTGAGGCGCTGCTGCCTTCGCATCGTCGTCCCGGCGAAAGCCGGGACCCATAACCACAGGCCTTCGTGGTGAGAACCCGCTGGGGCTCCAGCGGAGCACAGCAATCAAGCGCGGTGGTTATGGGTCCCTGCTTTCGCAGGGACGACATCAAGTACGGGGCGCGCGGCTCGGCACATAACGACGTAGAGGAAACAACACCATGGAAATCGGATTCATCGGCCTCGGGAAGATGGGCTTCCCGATGGCGCGCCGGCTGATCGAGGCCGGCCACAAGCTCACCGTGTTCGACATGCGCAAGGACGCCGTCGACCAGCTGGTTGCGCTCGGCGCCACTGCGGCAACTTCGCCCAAGGACATCGCCGACCGCGTCGAGACCGTGATGGCGAGCCTGCCCTCGCTGCAGGCCTCGCTCGAGGTCGCGACCGGCGCATGCGGTGTGATCGAGGGCAAGCGCGTCAAGCGCTTCATCGATCTCTCCACCGTCGGCTCGCAGATGGCGGTGAAGATCCACGACCTGCTGGCCAAGAAGAATGTCGTGCAGATCGACAGCCCGGTCTCCGGCGGCGTCTCCGGCGCCGAGAAGGGCACGCTGGCGGTGATGGTGTCGGGCCCGCGGGCCGATTTCGAGCTGGTGAAAAGCGCGCTCGACGTCATCGGCAAGGTGTTCTTCATCGGCACCAAGCCGGGCTCCGGCCAGACCATGAAGCTCGCCAACAACTTCCTGTCGGCGACCGCGATGGTCGCGACCTCGGAAGCCGTCGTGATGGGCGTCAAGTCCGGGCTTGATCCGGCCGTAATGATCGACGTGATCAACGCGGGCTCCGGACTCAACACCGCAAGCCGCGACAAGTTTCCGCGTTCGGTGCTGCCGCGCAGCTTCGACTTCGGCTTCGCCACCGGCCTCATGGTGAAGGACGTGCGGCTCGCGGTCGAGGAGATGCGCTCGCTCGGGCTGTCGATGGAAGTCGCCGAAGCGGTCGGCCGGCTCTGGGAAGTCATCATCCGCGAGGAGGGGGCGGAGTCGGATTTCACCGCCGCAATCAAGCCGATCGAGAAAGCCGCGGGCGTGATCGTAGGCGGAGCCAAGGGCGGCGCGCACGCGGCCAAATAAGCGTCGTCGACACAACAAACGCCGTCGTCCCGGGCAAGCGAAGCGCGACCCGGGACCCATAACCACAGGCGCCAGTGATTTAGTTGAACTGGCGCCCCAGCACAGCACAACAACCACGTTCGGTGGTTATGGGTCCCTGCTTTCGCAGGGACGACACCGTTGATGAGGCCAATGGGACGACACCGAATATGAAGCGCCGCTAGCAGCTCACAACCACGGCGCGGGCTTGTCCATCGCGATCAGCGCGTCGACGTCGATGCGCGGGCGGACCACGGCGTATTGGTCGTCCTTGACCAGCACTTCCGGCACCAGCGGCCGCGTGTTGTAGGTGCCGGCCTGCACCGCGCCATAGGCGCCGGCGGTCATGACGGCCAGCAGATCGCCGGCCTTCGACTGCGGCAGCGAACGGTCGAGCGCGAGATAGTCGCCGGTCTCGCAGACCGGGCCGACCACGTCGGCGACCATGGTCGGCGTGCCCAGTGCGGGCTGGCGCACCGGCAGGATATCGTGATGCGCCTCATACAGCGTCGGCCGAATCAGGTCGTTCATCGCGGCGTCGATGATCACGAAGTTCTTGGCATCGCCCGGCTTCACATGGATCACGCGGGTGACGAGGATGCCGGCATTGCCGACGATCAGGCGGCCAGGCTCGAACATCAGCGTGCAGCCGAGATTATGCGTGACGCGCTTGACCATCGCGGCATAGGCGGCCGGCGCCGGCGGCGCGGCGCGATCCATGTAATAGGGAATGCCGAGGCCGCCGCCGAAATCGATATGCGAGATGTTGTGGCCGTCGGCGCGCAGCGTCTGCACGAATTCGGCGAGCAGCCGGAACGCAGCCTCCAGCGGGCCGAGATCGGTGATCTGGCTGCCGATATGCACGTCGGTGCCGGTGACCTGGATACCCGGCAACTTCGCCGCGCGGGCATAGACCTCGCGGGCGCGCGCGATCGGAATGCCGAACTTGTTCTCCGACTTGCCGGTCGAGATCTTGGCGTGGGTGCCGGCATCGACGTCGGGATTGACCCGCACCGAGATGCGCGCGGTCGTCTTCATCTCGACCGCAAGGCGCGACAGCATTTCGAGCTCGGGCTCGGACTCGATGTTGATGCAGAGGATGTCGGCGGCGAGCGCGGCGCGCAGCTCGCCCTCGGTCTTGCCGACGCCGGAGAACAGGATCTTCGACGGCGGGATGCCGGCCGCGAGCGCCCGCTTCAACTCACCGCCGGACACCACGTCGGCGCCGGCGCCGAGCTTGGCCAGCGTGCGCAGCACCGACTGGTTGGAGTTGGCCTTCATCGCGTAGCAGACCAGTGTCTTCTCGCCGGCAAAGGCCTCGGTGAAGACGCGGTAGTGGCGCTCCAGCGTCGCGGTCGAATAGCAATAGAACGGCGTGCCGACGGCTTCCGCCAGCTCAATGAGATTGACCGCCTCGGCATGCAGCACGCCGTTGCGATAGTCGAAATGGTTCATGACGGGCTTTTAAATACTAGTTGCCGAGCAGCGGATCGAGGACGAAGGACCGTTTATTGCCTTTCGACGCGGCCGGCGCGGCATCCGAGCCATAGGTCGGATTGAACACGCTGGGCTGTGCCGCCCGCTCGCTCTCCGTGTCGCCCGGTGCTGCGGCCGGCGCGGCGTTCGCGGTCGGCGGCAGGTCGAGCGGTCCCTTGCGGCCGCAGCCGCCGAGCGCAAGCGTTGCGGCGCTCAGCACAATGATGGCCCATCCCGAGGGGGTCAGGCGGTTCTTGCTAATCACGACGAATTCCCCAATTTGGGCGGCACCATACAAACATTGGCGTGCTCTGGCGAGAGGCGGAGCGCCATGAAATCACGGCCAAAATTTCCGGATCAGCCCAATTTTCGCTCTTTTTCCAGCCGCTTGGCCCAGGCTTTGGCCTGCGCCATCACATTCTTCGGCGCCGTGCCGCCAAACGAGGTGCGGCTCTTGACCGAGGATTCGACGCTGAGCACCTTCAGCGCCTCTGCCGTAATCTTCGGCTCGACCTTCTGCATGGCCTTGAGCGGCAGCTCGTGCAGCGCCACGCCTTGGGCCGAGGCCAGACCGACGATGCGCCCGGTCACGTGGTGGGCGTCGCGGAACGGCATCTTCAGGGTGCGCACCAGCCAGTCGGCCAGGTCGGTCGCGGTGGCATAGCCCTCGCCGGCCGCGGCCTTCATCTTGGCTTCGTCCGGCACCAGGTCCTCGACCATGCCGGTCATGGCGCGGATCGCCAGCGACAGCGCCTCGAAGGCCTCCATGGCGCCCTGCTTGTCCTCCTGCATATCCTTTTGATAGGCGAGCGGCAGGCCCTTCATCACGATCAGGAGCGCGGTCAGCGCACCGATCACGCGGCCGGTCTTGGCGCGCACCAGCTCGGCCGCGTCCGGGTTGCGCTTCTGCGGCATGATCGACGAGCCCGTGGTGAACTTGTCACTGAGCTTGACGAGACCGACGAGCGGCGAGGTCCAGATCACGATCTCCTCGGCGAAGCGTGACATATGCACTGCGCAGATCGCGGCCGCCGACAGCGTTTCCAGCACGAAATCGCGATCGGACACCGCGTCGAGCGAATTGGCCATCGGCCGGTCGAAGCCGAGCGCCTTGGCGGTGGCAGTGCGGTCGATCGGAAACGAGGTGCCGGCGAGCGCGGCGGCGCCCAGCGGCGATTCGTTCAGTCGCTTGCGCGCGTCGGAGAAGCGGCCGCGGTCGCGGCCAGCCATCTCGACATAGGCCAAGAGGTGATGGCCGAAGGTCACGGGCTGCGCGGTCTGCAGATGGGTGAAGCCCGGCATGACGGTTCCGGCATGCTCCAGCGCACGATCGACCAGCGCCTGCTGGAACGCGGCCAGCGCGGCCTCGGTCTCGTCGATGGTGTCGCGGACATAGAGCCGGAAATCGGTCGCGACCTGATCGTTGCGCGAGCGCGCGGTATGCAGCCGGCCCGCAGCGGGCCCGATCAATTCGGACAGCCGCGACTCGACATTCATATGGATGTCCTCAAGCGCGCGCTTGAAATCGAAGTCGCCCTTGCCGATTTCTGACAAAATCGTGTCTAGACCTTTGCCGATATTTTTCGCATCAGCTGACGTGATGATGCCCTGCGCGGCGAGCATCGCGGCGTGGGCCTTGGACGCTGCAATGTCCTGGGCATAAAGGTGACGGTCGACGTCGATGGAGACGTTGATTTCCTCCATGATGGCGTCGGGGCGCTCCGAGAACCGGCCGCCCCACATCTTGTTGCTCATGACATCTCGCTCACGAATTCGTATTTCAGGCCTTGCGGTTTCATCGCCGGAGCGGCGAAACAGCGTGGCGGTTCCGATCGTATTAGTCCGTTGTTTGGGCATGATCTTTTCGGAAAACCGCTTCGCACTTGTCCGGATCATGCTCCAGCCACTGCATAGCCATATCTGACCCAGGATGACAAACGATATGCCCGAGACGACCCCATCCGAACCGACCGCCAAGCCGACTGCCAAATGGCGCATCCCGCTGGTGATCGGCGCCGTGCTGGCCGGGGCCGTGATCGGCTATGTCGGGGTCTCCGGCCTCAGGCATCCCGCCGGCGGCGACGCCGCCTGCAACAGCGCGGTGGATCTGGCGAAGAAGATCGCCCCGCTCGCCCATGGCGAGGTCGCGGCGCTGACCATGGCGACCACCCCCTTGCGGCTTCCCGACTTGACCTTCGAGGACGCCAACGGCCAACCGAAGAAACTCTCGGACTGGCGCGGCAAGACGGTGCTGGTCAATCTGTGGGCGACCTGGTGCGTGCCCTGTCGCAAGGAAATGCCGGCGCTCGACAGCCTGCAGACCAAGCTCGGCGGCAAGGATTTCGAGGTGGTCGCGATCAACATCGACACCCGCGACCCGGACAAGCCGAAAAACTTCCTGAAGGAAGCCAATCTGACCAATCTCGGCTATTTCAGCGACCAGAAAGCCAAGGTCTTTCAGGATCTTAAGAACATAGGCAAGGCACTCGGCATGCCGACTTCGGTGCTGGTCGACGGCAAGGGCTGCGAAATCGCCAATATCGCCGGTCCCGCCGAATGGGCGAGCGACGATGCGATCAAGCTGGTGAAGGCGGCGTTAGCCCCAGCCGCGGCGGGGTTCTGATCAGGCGACGGCGTTGAGGTTGCCGCCGACGCCGGGACCGAGATTGGCGGTCGACGGGGTGCCGAGCAGGGTTTGAACCGCGAACTTTTCCGCATCGAGGTTCTGCTTGGTCACGCGGGTCGCGATCTGACCCTGCAAATTGCCCTGCTGCATCGACAGGATGCTCGACACCATGCTCATCATGTCCATACGCGGCACTCCCAAACTTGCTCTTGCGTAGCGCGCGAAAGTTAATGCTTGGGCAACGGATGGCCGCGTCAGGCTGACGCATCGTCGTCCTCATGGCGCAAGAGATCGCCGGGCTGGCACTTCAGATAGGTGCAGATCCGCTCCAGCGTATCGAACCTGACGCCCTTCACCTTGCCCTGCTTGAGCAGGGACAGATTGGCCTCGGTGATCCCGACATATTCGGCGAGCTCCTTCGATTTCACGTTGCGCTCGGCGAGCATCACGTTGAGCCGGACCCGGATCGGCATCGCAACGGCCTCAGACGAATTGCGCGTGCTCGTCGGCGATCGCATTGGCTTCGGCCATCACCCAGGCCGTCACCGCGACCAGACCGGCGAACAGCAGCGCCAGCAGCGTGTCGGAGCCGAGCACGATGACGATGGACTTGCCCTGCGCGTAGGTTTGCCAGCTCAGCAGGATTGAAAGCAACGCGCCGATCACCGGCTTCAGCAGGGTCGACAGCAGCATCGCAATCGCAAGGTCACGCAACCCCGCGACGTTTGCGGCCGTGAAGAAGCGGCCTGCCGCGAACGAGGTGAAAGCGCGGCGCACGCGCGACAAGCCCCAGATCAGACAGCCGAGCGGCAACGCCGACACCATGAGACTCATCAGGCGGACAAGCCAACCGATCGGATGGAACGCAATGCCGGTCAGCCCTGCATCGCGCAGGATCGTCTCATCCGGGCTCGCCAGCCAATAGGCCAGCAATCCGACCGCAAGCACGAACGAGATGCCGGTGCACGCATACGCAAGCACCCGGCTGACCGCGCGGATGCGTTCGAGGCGGGCCGGCCGCGCGGATGGGGAAAGCTCTGACGAGAGGGACACGGACATGGCTCGACCTCGGGATTGCTGATCAAATGTTATTGTTTTACGATAATTAATATCTGCAAGTCAACATACCTCAGGAGATGAAGTCATGCTCGTTCGTCCGGCTCACGCCATCAGCGCCGTCCTTCTATTGACGACAACGGCGCATGCGCAGCCCTCGACATCGCGCGGACAAATCTCGGTTGCGCAGGTCAGGGCCATGCTGGACCAGGCCGCGACCAATCCGACCGCGCGGCAGACGTTGACGGCGTATCTGGCCGGTACCGGCGAAGCCGCCGGCTGGCTGCTCGACGCCGCGCGCGGCCTGCCGCCCTGCGCGCGGCGGCTGACACTCGACGCGCAGCAGGCCCGTGACGCGATCGCAAGCGCGGCTTCCGCTGCCGCGACCGAGACACCGGCAACACCGCTGATCATCCGCGACATGCTCAAGCGCGCAGGATGCCGCCTGCGAGAATGAGGAGCGGCCAATGCTTGCGAGGTCAGGCCGCGTTCGCGGCAAAGGCCGCACCGAGGGTGCGCAGCGCCTGCGACGCTTGCACGGCGCGGACACTGATATCTGACCAGAGCGCGTGGATTACCGCGTCGGGACGGGCTTGTCGCCGCGGTAATCGTAGAAGCCGCGCTGGGACTTGCGTCCGAGCCAGCCGGCCTCGACGTATTTCACCAGCAGCGGGCACGGCCGGTACTTGGAATCGGCGAGCCCCTCGTGCAGCACCTGCATGATCGACAGGCAGGTGTCGAGGCCGATGAAATCGGCGAGCTCGAGCGGGCCCATCGGATGGTGCGCGCCGAGCTTCATCGCGGCATCGATCGCCTCGACGTTACCGACGCCCTCATACAGCGTGTAGATCGCCTCGTTGATCATCGGCAGCAGAATGCGGTTGACGATGAAGGCGGGGAAATCTTCCGACACCGCGACCTGCTTGCCGAGCTTGGCAACGAACGCCTTGGCGGTGTCGAAGGTCGTGTCGTCGGTGGCGATGCCGCGGATCAGCTCGACCAGCTCCATCGCCGGCACCGGATTCATGAAATGAATGCCGATGAACTTTTCCGGGCGGTCGGTCGAGGCGGCGAGCCTCGTGATCGAGATCGACGACGAGTTGGTCGCGACGATCGCTTCCGGCTTCAGGACCGCACAGACGTCGTGGAAGATCTTGCGCTTGGTCTCTTCCTTCTCGACCGCGGTTTCGATCACGAGATCGCAATCGGCCAGCGCATCGATCGTCTCGGCGGAGGTGATGCGGTCGAGCGCCTGCTTGCGCTCGCCCTCGCTGATCGCCTTCTTGGCGACCTGGCGGGTCAGATGGCCGTTGATGGTCGCCAGCGCCGACTTCAGCCGGTCCGCGGAGACGTCATTGAGCACCACGTCGAAACCGGCCAGCGCCGCCACATGGGCAATGCCATTGCCCATCTGGCCCGAACCGATCACGCCGACCTTTTTGATTGCCACCGTCATCTTGTCATCCACCGGAACGGCGCGCATGTCGCGCCTGCCCAATTCCAACGATACCCGAAGTGAAGCCTTCCGGGTTGCCCAATCCGCCGGAAAACGTTTCCCGGGACCATGATGTGATTACGACGTAATCGCACCCGATCCATCTTCCCTGCCGGACACGATCCTTTCGGAAAACCGTTTCCGGATCGTTGCGCCCCAAGAATAGCAACACCGGCCGGAGCTTAGCCACCCGGCCGGTGTCTTGTCGCTTACTTTCCGAGCTTGCCGAGTGCTTCGGTCAGCTCCGGAACCGCCTGGTAGAGGTCGGCGACCAGGCCGTAATCGGCGACCTGGAAGATCGGTGCGTCCTCATCCTTGTTGATGGCGACGATCACCTTGGAGTCCTTCATGCCGGCCAGATGCTGGATCGCGCCGGAGATGCCGACCGCGACATAGAGTTCCGGGGCCACCACCTTGCCGGTCTGGCCGACCTGCCAGTCGTTCGGCGCATAGCCGGCATCGACCGCGGCACGCGAGGCGCCGACGCCGGCACCGAGCTTGTCGGCGAGCGGCTCGATGTATTTGGCGAAGTTCTCGCGGCTCTGCATGGCCCGGCCGCCCGAGACGATGATCTTGGCCGAGGTCAGTTCCGGACGGTCGCTCTTGGCGACTTCCTCGCCGACGAACGTCGACAGGCCCGGATCGGCGGCGGATGCGGCGTTCTCGATCGCGGCGCTGCCGCCCTCGCCGGCGGCGGCGAAGGTCGAGGTGCGGACCGTGATCACCTTCTTGGCGTCCTTCGACTTCACGGTCTGGATGGCGTTGCCGGCATAGATCGGCCGCTCATAGGTGTCGGGTGCGACGACCTTGATGATCTCGGAGACCTGCATGACGTCGAGCAGCGCAGCGACGCGCGGCATCACGTTCTTGAAGCGCGAGGTCGCGGGCGCGACGAACGCATCGTAGCCCGGCGCCAGCGCAACGATCAGCGCAGCCAGCGGCTCGGCAAGGTCGTGCTCATAGGCGGGACCTTCGGCCACCAGCACCTTGGTGACACCGGCAAGCTTGGCGGCCGCTTCGGCGGCCGCCTTGGTGCCCTGGCCACCACCGGCAACCAGCACATGGACGTCGCCGCCGAGCTGGCTCGCCGCGGTCAGCGCCTTGTTGGTCGAGTCCTTCAGGGTCTCGTGGTCGTGTTCAGCAATCAACAGCGTCGTCATCAGAGAACCCCGGCTTCGGTCTTGAGCTTGTTCACGAGTTCGGCGACGTCCTTGACCTTGACGCCCGCCTTGCGGCCTGCCGGTTCCGCGGTCTTCAGCACTTCCAGACGCGGCGTGAGATCGACGCCGTAATCCGACGCGCTCTTGTCGTCGATCGGCTTCTTCTTCGCCTTCATGATGTTGGGCAGCGACGCATAGCGCGGCTCGTTGAGGCGCAGGTCGGTGGTGACGATCGCCGGGCCCTTGAGCTTGATGGTCTGCAGCCCGCCATCGACTTCGCGCGTGACCTTGAAGTCAGAACCATCGACTTCGAGCTTGGAGGCGAAGGTCGCCTGCGACCAGCCGAGCAGCGCGGCCAGCATCTGGCCGGTCTGATTGCTATCGTCGTCGATCGCCTGCTTGCCGAGGATGACGAGGCCAGGCTGCTCCGCCTCGACCACCGCCTTGAGGATCTTGGCAACCGCGAGCGGTTCGACATTGCCTTCGGCCTTGACCAGGATGCCGCGGTCGGCGCCCATCGCAAGCCCGGTACGAATGGTCTCGGAAGCCTGTGCCGGTCCAATCGACACCACCACCACTTCGGTCGCCTTGCCGGCTTCTTTCAGCCGCAACGCTTCCTCGACGGCGATCTCGTCGAACGGGTTCATCGACATCTTGACGTTGGCGAGCTCCACGCCCGATCCATCGCTCTTGACGCGGACCTTGACGTTGTAGTCGACGACCCGCTTTACCGGCACAAGAACCTTCATCGATCCTCTTTCGCTTTGATTTTATGGGTTTCGGTTGGCTGGCGCGGAACCTAAAGGTCCCGTACCCCCCGGTCAACGCGGCAAAGCCAAAAAACCGTCCCCCGGTTTTGAACCAGTTTAGCGGTTCTGGCCCGGCACCCACAACACGTCTCCCGCCCCTTTCTTGTTCTGGAAGCGGCTGGCAACGAACAGGAAATCGGACAGCCGGTTCATATACTGGATGCCAGCTTCATTGACCGGTTCGCCGGGCCGGGCGGCGAGTTCCACCATCATCCGTTCCGCGCGGCGACATATCGTCCGGGCGAGATGCAGATATGCCGAAGCCGGCGTCCCGCCGGGCAGCACGAACGAGGTCAGCGGCGCGAGCTGGTCGTTGAGGCTGTCGATGTCGCGCTCGAGCCGCTCGACCTGGCTCGCCAGCATCCGCAGACGTTCAGCCTTGCCCTCGCGCTCGGGCACCGCAAGATCGGCGCCGAGATCGAACAGATCGTTCTGGATCCGGCCGAGCATCGCATCGACCTCGGGACTGTCGGCCAGATGCAGTCGCACCACGCCGATCGCTGCATTGGTCTCGTCGACCGTGCCATAGGCGGCAACCCGCAGATCGTATTTCGGCCGCCGCTCACCGGAGCCGAGCGCAGTGGTGCCGTCATCGCCGGTGCGCGTGTAGATCCGATTGAGTACGACCATGGCCGTGATCCTTTAAAGTTTGCGCATCGCGTCTACCGCCCCATCGCCCAGACCGCGAACATCGCGATGACGATGGCGACGAATTGCAGCAGCACGCGCAGCCGCATCAGCTTCTGCGATGTGTTCGGCGAGCCGCCCTTCATCATGTTGACGAGGCCGAGCAGGAGCACCAGCGCGACGGCGCCGACGGCAACGGGAAGCATGATCGTGCTGAGGACAGATGTCATCTGCGGTACATAACACTGCAGGACGCGAACTTCCACACAGGCGGCACATGCAACCAACTGGCTTTTCACTGCGTAATATCAGATGCTGGGTTCGTCCTCGGACCAAGCGATTTTCGACAATGCCGGGTGGAATGTGAAGCAGCTTCGTTACGTCTACCACGTCGTGATGGATGCCTTTTACACGTTCCTCGCCGACGACGGCTGGGCGATCGCGAGCCACATCGCGCTGTCGACCCTGATGGCGCTGTTTCCGTTCCTGATCGTGCTGACGTCGGTGGCCGGCTTCTTCGGCTCCAAGGAGCTTGCCGACCAGGCCGTCGGACTGTTGCTGCAGGTCTGGCCGGAGCAGGTCGCCGAGGCGCTGTCCGGCCAGATCCACGACGTGCTGACCAACACCCGCGGCGGCATCCTGACCATCGGCGCGGTGTTCGCGGTGTACTTCGCCTCCAACGGCGTCGAGGCGCTGCGAGTGGCGCTGAACCGCGCCTATGCCGTAATCGAGCCGCGGCGCTGGTACTGGCTGCGGCTGGAATCGATCGGCTACACGCTGGTCGCGGCGTTCACCTCGCTCGCGATGGCATTCCTGATCGTGCTGGGGCCGCTGATCATCGAGGCGGCGCGGCGCTATATTCCGTTCTTCGTCGAATCGAACGAGAGCCTGCTCAACACCGCCCGTTACGGCATCACGGTGCTGGCGCTGGTCATCGCACTCTTCATCCTGCATGCCTGGCTGCCGGCGGGCCGCCGCGGCTTCACGCAGATCCTGCCCGGCATCATCTTCACCGTGGTGGCGTCGCTGATCTCGGGCATCGGCTTCGGCATGTACCTGGCGCGCTTCGCCAACAATTACGTCACGATGTATGCGGGGCTCGCCTCGGTGGTGATCGCGCTGGTGTTCCTGTATTTCATCGCCGCGATCTTCGTGTTCGGCGGCGAGCTGAACGCGGCGATCATCAAGTCGCGGCTGCCGCGCGGCGTGTCGCTTCAAGCAGCGCAGTCGCGAGTGCCCGCGGAGAAACAGGCTTGACCAGGAACGCGTCGGCGCCGGCGGCGCGCGCCGCCGCCTCGTCCTCGGCGCGACCGGAGATCCCGACGATCACGATGCGGCCGTGCGGCGGCGGCAGCGCGCGGATGCGCCTGATCGCCTCGACACCGCCGATGCCGGGCAGCACCATGTCCATCAGCACGGCGTCGAAGGCCCCTTGTCCGAGCCGGTCCGGCGCTCCCTCGCCCTGACCGATGAATTCGACGTGGTGACCGAGTTCGGTCAGGATCGTGTTGAGCACGACGCGGCCGAACGGATTGTCCTCGACACTGAGCAGGCGCAGCCCCTGCGATGACGGCCCTGCCGCGCCTTCGCTCGGGGACGCACCGGCCGGTCCTGCGGCTGAAGCGAGCACCACGTTGAGCGTGAAGATGGTGCCGCCGCCTGCGCGTTGGGCCACGACGATGTCGCCGCCCATGGCGCGCGCGAACTGCTTGACCGAGGACAGGCCGAGCCCGGCGCCGCCGAACCGCGCGGCGATCGAGACATTGGACTGCGAGAACGGCCGGAATAGGCGCCTGACCTCCGATAGCGTCAGGCCGATGCCGCTGTCGGAGATCGCAAAGGCAACGTCGATCCTGCCGTCCGCCTTTCCCTTGACCCCGCGAACCGGCGCGACATGCAGCTCGATGCTGCCGTGCTCGGTGAACTTGACGGCATTGTCGATCAGGTTCTCCAGCGCCGCGCGCAGCCGGACGGGATCGCCGACCGCAAACGCCGGCAGCTTCGCGGAGATCTCGACCGAGGCCCGCAATCCCTTGGCTGCGGCGCGGCCGGCCAGCGAATCCCCGGCGTGGCGCGCCAGCGTGCGCAGGTCGAAGAAATCCTGCCGGATCTCGAGCCCGGGCCCCTCGCTCCGGGCAGCGTCGACAAACAAGGTCGCAAGGCTCGCCAGATGCTCGGCGCCGGCCTTGATGGTATCGACCCAGCGCCGCTCGCGCTCGTTGAGATCCGATGTCGCGAGCAGGTTGCTGATCGCAAGAATTCCGGTCAACGGGGTCCGGACCTCATGGGCAAAGGCGGCAAGCGCGGTCTCGATCAGGCCGGGACCGGCCTTCGGGGCCTTCGGCGCACTCCGCCTGCGGCCCGGCTTGGCCGCCGCCTTGATGGCGCGCGTCCGGGTAGCGCGCGCCTTGGCGGTGCGCGCTTTGGCTGCGCGCGGCTTCGGCGGCATCCGTTTGGATTGCCGCTTGCTGCGCCGTACGCGCGATTTTGACGCCATGGTCTCCGTGATCCCCGCCCCTGATAACAACATGGCATGCCCGGCGTGCCGGAGTCACGGCGCCGTTTGCGGCTCGCCGCAGCGGTGCCCCGTGATGGTAACCACCGTGCTTCGCGATCGAATGCGGCCGAGATCTATGGCAAGCCGACCAGGCGGCGGATATCGGCCGGGCTGGCGCCCTCCGCCCGCAGCTCGCGCAGCCCGGTCGCCTGGGTCGATTTCGACAGCTTTTGGCCGGCGGCGTCCCGGATCAGCGCATGGTGCCGGTAGGCCGGCACGAACAGGCCAAGCAGCTCCTGCAGCAGCCGATGCACGCTGGTCGACCAGAACAGGTCAACGCCCCTGACCACATCGGTGACGCCTTGCAAGGCGTCGTCGATCACGACCGAGAGATGGTAACTGGTTGGGGTCTCCTTGCGTGCCAGGATCACATCGCCCCAGGCCTCCGGCCGGGCCGCCACGTCCCCGGTCTCGCCGGCCGGACCCTCGCCGGCCTCCTGCCAGCGCAGGCCGCCGCTGCGCGCGCATGCCGCGGCCATGTCGAGCCGCAACGCGAACGGCGCGCCCTGCCCGATCAGCCGGTCGCGCTGCTCGACCGACAGCGATTTCGCCGCTCCCGGATAGAGCGGCGCGCCGTCCGGATCGCGCGGCCACGCGCCAGCGGCCTCGCGTTCCGCGACCAGCCGCGCGATATCGGCGCGGCTCTCGAAGCTCGGATAGACCAGCCGCTCGGCCGACAGGCGGTCGATCGCCGCGCGATAGGCGGCAAAATGCTCCGACTGCCGCCGCACTGGGGGCTCCCAGGCGATGCCGAGCCAGGCCAGATCCTCGTAGATCGCCTGCTCGAACTCTGCCCGGCAGCGCGTCGCGTCGATGTCCTCGATCCGCAGCAGGAAGCGTCCGCCCGACCGCTTCGCGAGGTCGTGGTTGAGCAGCGCCGAATAGGCATGGCCGAGATGCAGGTAGCCATTCGGACTCGGGGCAAAACGGAAAACGGGTGGCATGGCGTTCGATCGCGGGTCATTGCCGGGCTCGACCCGGCGATCCTTGTTCGGGCATGATCTTCGCGCAAACGCCTTGCGTTTGTCGCAAGCGAAAACCGGTTTCCACTTTTCCGGACCATGCGGCTGGACAAGACTCTGTTACGATAGGAGATGGATGCGCGAGTCAAGCCCGCGCATGACAAGCCGATGCAGATCCCGCAATGCTGATCCATCTCGAAACCCAGGCCGACCTCGACGACGCCATCCAGAAGCTGGTCGACCAGGATCGACGGCTGCGCCCGATCCTCGAACTGACCGGCATGCCGGCCATCCGGCAGCGCGAGCCGGGGTTTGCGGGGCTTGCCGCGATCATCTGCGGCCAGCAGCTGTCGACCGCGAGTGCTGCCGCGATCTGGGGCCGCGTCAGCAAGGCGTTCGACCCGTTCCACCATGATGCGATCCGCAAGGCGCGGGCCGACCGACTCGGCCGGCTCGGGCTCTCGGCAGCCAAGATCAAGACGCTGAAGCACATCGCGCGCGAGCTCGCCGAGGAGCGGCTGAACCTCGACGTGCTCGCCAACGAAGAGGCCGATGCCGCGCACAACACGCTGACCGCGCTGCCCGGGATCGGCCCGTGGACCGCCGACGTCTATCTCTTGTTCTGCCTCGGCCATGGCGATGCGTGGCCGGCGGGCGACCTCGCCGTGCAGGAAGCGGTCAAGGTCGGGCTCGGGCTGAAGGAGCGGCCGACGCCGAAGCAGATGGCACCGCTTGCCGAGCCGTGGCGCCCGCTGCGCGGCGCCGCCGCGCATCTGTGGTGGGCATATTATCGCGTACTCAGGAATCGCGAAGGCGTGATCGCCGGCGCGAAGTAGGTCGTCGAGAAAACATCCCAACTACGTGATCGCGTGATATAGCAAGAGCTGACGAATACTTATTCAATTTTCCGGCCTGGCGCATTGATGGCCCAGCACATCCTTCCTGCAAGGAGGACGGACCTGGCTTTGCTTCGCACCCCGCTGACGCTTCTCCTGATATCCTTGGGGGCTATCGCCGCGGCGTGGTGGTGGCTGGGCATCCCGGTCAGCCTGCCGCGCGCACCGATCGATCCGAACGATAAGGTGCAGTGCATCTCCTACGCGCCGTTCCGCAACAATCAGACATCACTTGCTCCCGCGACGCAGGTCACGCCGGAACAGATCGCGGAAGATCTCGCGCAACTCGCCAAGATATCGCACTGCATCCGCACCTACGCGACCGATCTCGGTCTCGACCAGATTCCCGGGCTCGCAGCCAGGGCGGGGCTGAAAGTCATTCAGGGCATTTTCCTCGACAGGGACCGAAAGAAGAATGCGACGCAGGTCGCAACGGCGATACGCCTCGCCAAGGAATATCCAGACACGGTCATTGCACTCGTGGTCGGCAACGAGGTCTTGCTGCGCAAGGAAATGTCGGCATCCGACCTCGCCGCCATGATCCGTGCGATCAAGGCACAGGTCAGCGTTCCCGTCACCTACGCCGACGTCTGGGAGTTCTGGCTGAGCAATCGCGAACTTTCCGACGTCGTCGACTTCATCACGATTCACATCCTGCCATACTGGGAGAATATCCCGATCCCCGCGGAACGTGCCGCCGCGCACGCGGACGAGATGCGCCGGCAGATCGCGGCGGTCTTCCCAGGCAAGGAGATCTTTATCGGAGAAGTAGGTTGGCCGAGCGAGGGGCGGATGCGCGAATCCGCGCTGCCCTCGCGCGTCAATCAGGCGCGGGTGGTCTCGGAGGTGCTCGACCTTGCCCGGCGCGAGCATTTCCGCGTCAACCTGTTCGAGGCCTATGACGAAGGATGGAAGCGGGAGATCGAGGGCACGGTCGGCGGATCCTGGGGCCTGTTCGATTCGGAAGCGCGCACGCTGAAATATCCGCCTGGCCTGCCGATCAGCAATTTTCCGTTCTGGAAACTGCAGATGTGCAGCGGAATGGCGCTGGCGATCCTGGCGTTCGGCGCGGCGTGGCTGACCTCGCGCCGCAAGCCGAAGGAGCCCGAATTCGTGTCGTGGCTTGCGGTCGGTCTATCGGCGACCACGGCCGGAATCCTGTTTGGGGTGGCCGCACAAAGACTGTTCTATGAAAGCTATGGAACGGGCGGCTGGCTTGTCTGGGGCTCGCTCCTGGTGGCGGCAACGGCCTCGCCGGTGTTCGGCGCCAACGCCCTGATGTCGGGTCGCGCACCGCCCAGTTTCCAGGAATTGTTGGGTCCGAAGGGCTACCACACGGAAACGGTGCTGGTGACCGTGCACGGATTGGCCTTGATCGTCACCACGGTGATCGGCACGGCGGCCGCACTGGGCCTCATCTTTGACCCGCGCTTCATCGATTTTCCTTTCGCGCCTCTGACCATGGCGGCGGTGCCGTTTGCGGCCATGACACTGCTCAATCCTGCCACGAAAGGAGTCCGCCCTCTGGCGGAAGCGATCTTTGCCGGCATTTTCGTCACAGCCGCCATCTATGTGGGCTTCAACGAAGGACCGGAGAACTGGCAGGCGCTGTGGACGTGCGCCGTCTTTATCCTGCTTGCGGTGACGCTGTGGCGGGCGCGAGCGTGAGAACCGGCTCTAGCCGCGCAGCCTGACGCGATCCTCGCGCGCGCAATCGGTAACGAAGCCGATGACGGCGCGCACCGCGGGAAGCTCGACCAGGTCGGGATGGGCGAGCAGCCAGAGATCGGAGAGGCTCGACAGCTTTTGCGGAGCGACCCGAACCAGATCGGGATAGTCGGCCCCGACCAGGCAGGACAGCGCGCAAATCCCGAGCCCGGCGCGCGCCGCCGCCAGCATGTCGCCCTGCGAGGAGCAGCGCATCACCAGCGTACCCTGCCGCGTGACGACATCGCTCCACCGCGCCAGCCGCACATTCGAGGCCTGGTCGGCAAACCCGATCACGCTGTGCCCCCGCCATTCGTCAGGCCGCTCCGGCAGCTTGCGCCCGGCGGCATAGCCGCGTGACGCGTAGAAGCCGGCGCCGAGCCGTCCGATCTTGCGTCCGATCAGGTTCTCGTCCCCGGCATCGACCGGCCGCAGCACCACGTCGGCCTCGCGGCGCCGCACACTCGCCGGAAACGGGTGGGTGATGATCTCGAGCTGGATGTTGGCGTGATCGCGCAGGAACGGTCCGAGACGCGGCATGAGCCAATGCGCCGCCAGCGTCGCGCCGATCGACAGCTTCACGACGCCGCGGGCCTGCGCACCGGTGGCGGACGCCGCCGCCTCCGCGCGCAGGGCCGCAGCGGCCATCACCTCGGTGTGCTCGCGGAACTTGCGGCCATGCGATGTCAGCGACAGGCCGTCATTCGAACGGGCGAACAGGCGGGTCCCGAGCTGCTTCTCGAGCGCCGCGACGTTGCGGCCGACGGTGGGGTGGCTGATGCGCAGCCGCCGCGCAGCGCCGGCGAAGCTGCGCGTCTCCGCCACCGCGACGAACGTCTTGCAAAGCTCCCAGTCCATGCCGCCCGCCCGCGCCTCTGTTCATTTCTGGCCAACAAGCTGTTCAATATTGAACGTCATGACGCAACCGTCCAGCCTTATATTGCCGCGCCAAGGGAGCCGCAGCTCCAGCCATCACAACAAATCGCGATCCGCCCGGCACCGGCCGGGCGGCGCACATGGAGGATCCGAACAATGTCGCTGCCCGCCTCGCTCGCCAACAGGCTTGAACTGCCGGTCGTCGGTTCCCCGCTGTTCATCGTCTCGGGGCCCGAGCTCGTGATCGCGCAGTGCAAGGCCGGCATCGTCGGCTCATTCCCGGCGCTCAACGCCCGCCCGGTCGAAAAGCTCGACGAATGGCTGACGCAGATCGAGAACGAGCTCGGCGAGTACCAGGCGAAGCATCCGGAGAAGAAGGTCGCCCCTTACGCGGTCAACCAGATCTGCCACGCTTCCAACGACCGGCTGATGCACGACATGGAGACCTGCGTGAAGCACAAGGTGCCCATCATCATCACCTCGCTGCGCCCGCCGTCCGAAATCGTCGAGGCCGCGCATTCCTACGGCGGCGTAGTGTTCCACGACGTCATCAACGTGAAGCACGCCCGCAAGGCCGCCGAGCAGGGTGTCGACGGATTGATCCTGGTCTGCGCCGGCGCGGGCGGCCATGCCGGCACGCTGTCGCCGTTCGCGCTGGTGCGCGAGGTCAAGCAGTGGTTCAAGGGCACCATCCTGCTGTCGGGCGCGATCTCCGACGGCTGGAGCATTGCTTCCGCACTCGCGCTGGGCGCCGACCTCGCCTATGTGGGCACCCGCTTCATCGCGACCGAGGAAGCCAACGCCGACGTCAGGTACAAGCAGGCGCTGACCGAATACGCCGCGCACGACATCGTCTATTCGAACCTGTTCACCGGCGTGCACGGCAACTACCTCGGACCGTCGATTGCGGCCGCGGGCCTCGATCCAAGCAACCTGCCGGTCGCCGACAAGTCCAAGATGAATTTCGGCTCCGGCGGCAACACGAAGGCCAAGGCCTGGCGCGATATTTGGGGTTCGGGCCAGGGCATCGGCCAGATCACCGACGCCCCGCCGGTCGCCGAACTGGTGGCGCGGCTGAAGGCGGAGTACACCGAGGCACGCAGCGATTTCCTTCGGGCCAGCGCCTGACGCTGAACGATCGCCTGGAGAGACCCGGTATGATCATCAGTGGCGACAGACGGATCAGCTATGGCGACATTCACGCCCGCATCGCGCGGGCGGCGACCGGCTTTCGCGCGCTCGGCGTTCAGGGCGGCAAGCCGGTCGGCATGATGTTGCGCAACGATTTCGCGCTGTTCGAGGTGGCCGCAGCCGCAGCCGCGCTCGGCAGTCCGGTAGTGCCGATCAACTGGCACCTGAAGGCCGACGAGGTCGCCTACATCCTGTCCGACAGCGGGGCCGACACGCTGGTCTGCCACGCCGACCTGCTGCCGCAGATCCGCGACGGGTTGCCGCCGGGGACCAAACTGCTGGTGGTGACGACGCCGCCGGAGATCGCCGCGGCCTATGGCGTGGCGGCGGCGTCCACGCGCGTGCCCGACGGCATGACCGATTGGGATATCTGGCGTGAAACGCATCAACCGCTGACCGACGCGCCGATCGGCGCAGCGCCGATGTTCTACACGTCCGGCACCACAGGCCTGCCGAAAGGCGTCAAGCGCAAGCCGATGCCAGCAGAGCAGCAGGCGGCGGCCGCGCGCGTCGGCGCCATCACCTATGGCGTCAAGCCGAACGAGGGCCAGGTGATCCTGATGAACGGCCCGATGTATCATTCGGCGCCGCACTCCTACGGCATGCTCGCATTCCGCAATGGCTGCGTGATCGTGCTCGAACCGCGCTTCGATCCCGAAGATCTGCTGCAGCTGATCGAGCGCCACCATGTCACCCACATGCACATGGTGCCGACCATGTTCGTGCGGCTGCTGCGCCTGCCGGAAGAGACGCGACGCCGCTACGACCTGTCGTCGCTGCGCTTCGTCGTGCATGGCGCGGCGCCCTGCCCGGTCGACGTCAAGCGCGCGATGATCGAGTGGTGGGGACCGGTCATCAACGAATATCTCGGCTCCACCGAGACCGGCATCCCGGTCTGGCATTCGTCGGCCGAGGCGCTGGCCAAGCCCGGCACCGTCGGCCGCGCCATCGAGGGCGGCATCGTCAAGATCCTCCGGCCCGACGGAACGCAATGCGACGTCGGCGAGCCCGGCGAGATCTTCATGCGCCAGACCGCGACATCGGATTTCGACTACCACGGCAACGCCAAGGCGCGCGCCGAGGCCGACCGCGACGGCCTCGTCAGCGTCGGCGATGTCGGCTATCTCGACGCGGACGGCTATCTGTTCCTGTGCGACCGCAAGCGCGACATGGTGATCTCGGGCGGCGTCAACATCTACCCCGCCGAGATCGAGAATGCCCTGATCGGCATGGCAGGCGTCCGCGACTGCGCCGTGTTCGGCGTGCCCGACGACGAATATGGCGAGCGGCTGTTCGCCTGCGTCGAGCCGGAAGCGGGTAGCACGCTGTCGGTCGCGGCGATCCAGGAATTTCTCCGCGGCAAGCTCGCCAATTTCAAGGTGCCGCGGGACATCCGCTTCATGGACGCGCTGCCGCGCGAGGCGACGGGCAAGATCTTCAAGCGCAAGCTGCGCGATCTTTACCGCGAAGGACAGCTTCGCTGACCAAGGTGATGGTGGTCCGAACGGCGTTTGAAACTTAGTTGCTGTTGCAAAAAGCAGGCGATCGACGCAACGATGCCGGCGCATTTGACGCCGGGATCATCGCCATGAACTCCACTGACTTCATCGTCATCCGCAACGACCTGCAGCAGAGCAAGGTGATCGAGACACAGCTACCCGATGCCGCGGCGCTGCCGGCCGACGCGCTGCTGGTCAAAGTGACTCGCTTCGCCTTCACCGCCAACAACATCACCTACGCCGTGATCGGCGAGCAGCTGAAATACTGGCACCTGTTCCCGGCGCCCGACGGCTACGGCATCATCCCGGTGTGGGGCTTTGGCGAGGTGCTGGCCTCGAAGCATCCCGCCGTCGCGGCCGGCGAAACGCTGTTCGGCTATTTCCCGATGGCGACGCATCTGGTGATCGAGGCCGCCGATGTCAGCAAGCGCGGCCTGCGCGACGGTGCCGCGCACCGGCAGGAGGTCTCGCCGGTCTACAATGCCTATGCCCGCGTCTCCGGCGATCCGACCTATGCCGGCCAGCAGGGCGACTTCCGCGCGCTGCTGCTGCCCTTGTTCATGCTGTCGTTCCTGGTGGACGACTTCCTGGCCGAGAATGAGTTCTACGGTGCACGCCGCGTCATCCTGTCGTCGGCCTCGAGCAAGACGGCGTTCGGGCTCGCCCATCTCCTGCACAAACGCGGTATCCGGGTGATCGGGCTGACCTCGAAGGGCAATGTCGATTTCGTCACCTCGCTCGGCTGCTATGACGACGTCGTCACCTATGACCAGGTCACCGCGATCCCGGCGGCCGAGCCTGTCGCCTATGTCGACATGGCCGGCAACAGCGCGCTGCGCGAGACCCTGCACCGGCACTTCGGCGCGCAGATGATCTATTCCGGCCGGGTCGGGCTCACGCATCGCGCGAGCGAGCCGGATGAGCCGACGCTGCCCGGCGCCAAGCCGGCGTGGTTCTTCGCGCCGGACCAGATCCGCAAGCGCGCCAGGGAATGGGGTTCCGGTGGCATCGACCAGCGTTTTGGCGCCGCATGGACGGAGCTCGTGCCGCACCTGCCCGATTGGCTCGATGTCGTCGAGCGGCGCGGCCCGGCCGCGGTGCGCGAGGCCTATCTCGATACCCTGCAGGGCCGCGTTCCGCCGGATCAAGGCCTGATCCTGTCGCTGGCCGAATAGGCGATATCCCGTCACGCCCTTTCTGCGGCCTCGCCAATGGGTATAGGCTTGCGGACAAGGGAACGCCGCCAAGAAAACGTCACCAAGGGCGGCCGATGACGAGAAACGCTCAATGCTCGACAAGACGGACGATATTTCGGTCGCCGCCGACAATTGGCTTGTGCAGTTCGAGGATGCGCTGGCGGGGCCCGACGATGTGCTGCTGAAGCCGCTGTTCCATCCCCAAAGCTATTGGCGCGACGTGCTGGCGCTGAGCTGGAACATCCAGACCGTCAACCGCGCCTTTGCGATCATCCAGGAACTGCCTGCGCATGCGCGCCGCAGCGCGCCGCATGACTTCCGCATCGATGCCGAGCGCGCGCCGCCCCGCCGGGTGATGCGCGCCGGCACGAGCGCGATCGAGGCGATCTTCAAGTTCGAGACCGCTACTGGCCGCGGCCACGGCATCGTGCGGCTGATCCCTGACGCCGCCGACGGCGATCGGCTGAAGGCCTGGACGTTGCTGACGGCGCTGGAGGAACTGAAGGGATTCGAGGAGCAGCAAGGAAACACAAGGCCGCGTGGACAAGCCTATTCCCGCGATTTCCGCGGTCCCAACTGGCTCGACCTGCGCAAGGCATCCGCCGAATATGCCGGCCGCGATCCCGACGTGCTCGTGGTCGGCGGCGGGCAGGCCGGGCTTGCGATCGCCGCGCGGCTGCAACAGCTCAAGATCGACGCGCTGATCGTCGACCGCGAGGCGCGCGTCGGCGACAACTGGCGCAAGCGTTACCACGCGCTGACCCTGCACAACCAGGTGCAGGTCAATCATTTGCCCTACATGCCGTTCCCGCCGAACTGGCCGACCTACATTCCGAAGGACAAGCTCGCCAACTGGTTCGAATCCTATGTCGATGCCATGGAGCTGAACTTCTGGACCGGCACGGAATTCGTCGGCGGCAGCTACGACGATGCACAGGGACGCTGGACCATCGAGCTGCGCCGCGCCGACGGCACGACGCGGAAACTGCAGCCACGCCATGTCGTGATGGCGACCGGCGTCAGCGGCATTCCGAGCGTGCCTGATATCCCCGGCTTGAAGACTTTCTCCGGAAAGGTGCTGCATTCGAGCGGCTATGAAGACGGCGAGCATTGGTCAGGCAAGCGCGCGCTGGTGATCGGCACCGGCAACAGCGGCCACGACATTGCGCAGGATCTGCACTCCTCCGGCGCCGAGGTGACGCTGGTGCAGCGCTCCTCGACGCTCGTCACCAATATCGAGCCGTCCGCGCAGCTCGCCTATGCCGCCTACAATGAAGGCTCGCTCGAGGACAACGATTTGATCGCGACCTCGATGCCGCTCGCGCTCGCCAAGCGCAGCCATGTGCTGATGACCGAGCAGTCGAAGCAGCTCGACAAGCCGTTGCTCGACGGCCTTGCGCGCAAGGGCTTCAAGCTCGATTACGGCGATGGCGCCACCGGCTGGCAGTTCAAATACCTGACCCGCGGCGGCGGCTATTACTTCAACGTCGGCTGCTCCGATCTCGTCGCGAGCGGCGCGATTGCCCTGAAACAATTTGCCGACATCGAGACCTTCGTGAGCCAAGGCGCACGGCTGAAGAGCGGCGAGACGGTCGCCGCCGACCTGATCGTGCTCGCGACCGGCTACCGGCCGCAGGAAGAGCTGGTGAAGAAACTGTTCGGCGAGGCGATGGCCGCGCGGGTCGGCCCGATCTGGGGTTTTGGCGACGGCCAGGAGCTGCGCAACATGTATACGCGCACGCCGCAGCCCGGCCTCTGGTTCATCGCCGGCAGCCTCGCACAATGCCGCATCAACTCGCGTTATCTTGCGCTGCAGATCAAGGCGATCGAGGAAGGCCTGTTGCCGCGCGACGTCGGGCCGGTGGCGAAGCTAACTTGATCAGCCGTCATTCCGGGACGCGCGTAGCGCGAGCCCGGAATCCATTGGGCGACAATCTCTGCGGATAAAGGGATTCCGAGCCTGCGCTTCGCGCATCCCGGAATGACGAGAAGAGAAAGAGGGCGAACAATGCCAACCATCCTCGGCACCGGTGAGCACCGCTATCGCGTGGTGGAGAACTTCGCAAAACTCCCCGACGGCTGGAGCCTGACGGATGTCGCCTCCGTCGCGGTCGACAGCAAGGACCGTGTCTATGTCTTCAACCGCGGCGAACATCCGATGGTGGTGCTCGACCGCGAGGGAAACTTCATCCGGAGCTGGGGCGAAGGCCTGTTCGCGCGCGCCCACGGCCTGCATATCGATGCCGACGACAATCTCTATTGCACCGACGACGGCGACCACACCGTGCGGAAATGTTCTGTTGACGGCAAGGTGCTGCTGACGATCGGCATCCCGAACAAGCCGGCGCCGTTCATGAGCGGCGAGCCGTTCCATCGCTGCACCCATACCGCGCTGTCGCCGAAGGGCGAGATCTACGTCTCCGACGGCTACGGCAATGCCTGCGTTCACAAATACACACCGGATGGAAAGTTGATCAAGACCTGGGGCGAGCCCGGCACCGATCCCGGCCAATTCAACATCGTGCACAACATCGCGACCGACGCCGACGGCTGGGTCTACGTCGCCGACCGCGAGAACCACCGCGTCCAGGTGTTCGACGGCAACGGCAGATACGAGACGCAGTGGAACAATCTGCACCGGCCCTGCGCGCTGTGCTGCTGCTCCGGCGGCAAGCAGCCGAACTTCGTGATCGGCGAGCTCGGCCCCGGCATGGCGGTCAACCGCAAGGTGCCCAATCTCGGCCCGCGGCTGTCGATCGTGGATCACACCGGCAAGCGCATCGCCCGGCTCGGCGGCGAGCACGGTCCCGGCGTCGAGATCGGAAAGTTCCTGGCGCCGCACGGCATCGCGCTGGACTCGCGCGGCGACATCTATGTCGGCGAAGTCGGCGTCACCGACTGGAAGACCAGCTTTCCGGACACCGAGATGCCGGCCGCGGTGCGCGTGACGCGGTGCTTGCAGAAGCTGGAGCGGGTGACGGTGTAGCGCCCGCCCCCGGTTTTTCCCCGTCATGCTGAGGAGCGCGGAACGCACGTCTCGAAGGATCGACGGCCCCGCTGCCGCAGCGCGGCCGTGCATCCTTCGAGACTCGCAAGAGCT
This sequence comes from Bradyrhizobium sp. USDA 4011, assembly GCF_054063415.1. Lineage (NCBI taxonomy): Bacteria > Pseudomonadati > Pseudomonadota > Alphaproteobacteria > Hyphomicrobiales > Nitrobacteraceae > Bradyrhizobium > Bradyrhizobium sp. USDA 4011. The sequence goes on along the minus strand of NZ_JBSSGG010000001.1, from coordinate 5,139,031 downwards.
CGCAGCTCAGGATGACGGGTCGAAGAACGCTCCCGCGACGATCAAATCTCGCCGATCACCTCACGGCGGCGCTGCTCGGATTCTTCTGCATAGCGCCGCATCGCGTGCGCTTCGGTGAGCAGGCCGATCGGCCGCCGGTCGCCGTCGTCCTCGACCACCGCGAGCGATTCCGCTTCGGCGGCGTCGAACACCGCGATCGCCTCCTGCACGTTCATGCCGGGATGCAGCACCACGTCGGCGTAGCGCAGGATGGCGGCAAGTCCCTTGCCGGCCTCGAGGTCGGGCGCGTGCGCCTCCGCGACCAGGGCGAGCCCGGCATAGCGTCCCTCGCCGTCGACCGCGACGACCTGGGTCTTCGAGCCGGGCGGGAATTCCTCGCGAAACGCCTCGATCGGCATCGCGGCGTTCACCGTCGTCATGTCCTGCCGCATCATCTTGCCGACCGTGAGATCGCGGATCCAGCCGATATCGGCGGCGCTGCGGATGGTCTCGCCGCGCAGATGCAGCCGCCAGGTCGCGAACGAATAGCCGAACAGCTCGCGCGTGATGGTGGTCGAGATGATGACCGCGACCAGCACCGCGGTGGTGAGCCAGAGATTGCCGGTGGATTCCAGCGCGATGAACGACATCGTCAGTGGACCGCCGATCACCGAGGCCGACAGCGCGCTCATGCCGATCACGGCATAGGCGTTGGGATCGAGGTTGAGCCCCGGCCACACGATGTCGACGCCGGCCGCGAACAGCCGGCCGCCGAGCGCGCCCATGAACAGCGTGGCGAAGAACAATCCGCCGCGGAAGCCCGAACCGAGCGACACGATCGAAGCGACCGCCTTCAGCGCGAACACGCCGGCAATGAAGGTGAGCGGCATCGCCACGATGCCGGCGAAGCGCAGCGCGCCGTGGCCCGATGACATCACCTGCGGCGTCAGCAGCGCCATTGCGCCGACCGCAAGCCCGCCCAGCGCCGGCCGCAGCGGCGGCCAGAGCCGGGTCTTGGCGAGCAGCGTCTCGCACAGCGCCACCCCGCGCATGATCGCAATCCCCGTCAGGGCCGCAACCACGCCGAGCAGCGCGGCGATCGCAAGATCCCGTCCGAGCACGTCGCCGACGGTTCCGACGCCGACGCCGAGCGGCAGCGGCTCGAAGGCATGGGCGACGAAATAGCCGGCCACCGCCGCCACACCGACCGGGGTCAGGCTCGCCGGCGTATAGCCGCCGATCACAAGTTCGAAAGCGTAGAACGCGCCCGCCAGCGGCGCGCTGAAGGCCCCCGCGATCGCCGCAGCCGCGCCGCAGCCGACCATGATTCGCTGGTCGTTGCGGCGGAGATGAAAGCCGCGGCCCAACGAGGCGGCCAGGCCGCTCGAAAGCTGGGTGTAGCCGGCCTCAAGCCCGACCGAGCCACCGACGCCGCTCGACCAGACGGTCTGCAGCGCCACGATCACGCTGCCGCGGAACGACATTCGGCCGCCATAAAGCGCGTTGGCCTCGATCGGGTCGATTTCCCGGGCTGGCCGGACCCTGAGCAGCAGCAGGAACGCGATTCCGAGCACCAGTCCGCCAACCGTGGGGACCACAAGCGCGCGCACGGGATCGATGCTGGGCTGGCTCGACAGCCGATCGCCCAGCGGCAGATTGAACAGCACCGAATGCAGCACCGTGACGAGGCCGCTCATGACCGCCACCACGAGACCGCCGATGGCGCCGATCAGCAGCGCCAGCACCACGAGGCTCGTCTCGTGCGCACGCACGAATGCGCGCAACCGGCGCGGCGCCTCGAGATAGCTTGTGGTCGTGGTCATCGGCAGGGTCCGTCACTGGCCGACAGGGCCTTGCGGCTCCCTTTACGGGCCTCGCGGGCGGGAGGCAATCGGGACAGGAACATGGCAGGGCATGGCGGATAAGCCGCTCATTGCTCTTCACAATCCCGTCACGCTGCCTGTAGTATGTGAGTGCATGCTGCTTCGCAGCTAATGGGAGATCAGGAGCGTTATTTGAACGCACATGTCTCGCAAGGCGGTTGGCCGGTGCTGGTCTTGAATGCGGACTTCCGGCCGCTGAGTTATTACCCGCTGTCGCTCTGGTCCTGGCAGGACGCGATCAAGGCGGTGTTCCTCGATCGTGTCAACATCGTCGAATATTACGACCGGGCGGTACGAAGTCCTTCCTTCGAAATCCAGTTGCCGAGCGTCGTCTCCCTCAAATCCTTCGTCAAGCCAAGCACCCACCCCGCCTTTACCCGGTTCAACGTTTTCCTTCGCGACCGATTCAGCTGCCAATATTGCCTGTCGGGCGACGACCTCACCTTCGATCACATCATTCCGCGCAGCAAGGGTGGCCAGACCACCTGGGAGAACGTCGTCGCCGCCTGCTCGCCGTGCAATCTACGCAAGGGCAATCTGACGCCGCAGCAGGCCAAGATGTTTCCGAAGCAGACGCCCTACGCCCCGACGGTGCATCAGCTCCACCGCAACGGCCGGCTGTTCCCGCCGAACTATCTGCACGAGAGCTGGCTCGATTATCTCTACTGGGATACTGAGCTCGATCCGTAGTGCGCGCTGTGCGGCTGGTCATCAGCCTGGCAGTGCAGAACACCAAGTCCGGCGCATTCACGATCCGCGCGATCGAAGATCGTGTTCCGGCGCGGTGATCGGCTGCTTTGTCTACTATGCGGCCCCGGAGCGGACCGCGCATGTTCTCAACATCCTGTCGCTTCCGGGCCAGGAGGTCGGCGTGCTCTGTGCGATGTTCCGCCACCTCGAGCGCACCGGCCACAAAAATATCGAAAACAACCCCATGCACAGTAGGGGTTGGGGCCACTCGTCATCCACCCACATCAGGTAGATGCCCATCCACATACCGACCCCCTGCTGCCTGATCGCATTTGCGTGAACATCGGCAATGCTCGAAGCAATATTATTGCAGCCTAATAGTTTGTATCCTATCTAATTTGCATGCCTCCTTCGCAGTCCCATATCCACGCCGAGATCGGCCGCCTGATCGCCAGGCTTGGGCGGATCTGGCGGCGCGAGTCGGATCAGGCGCTGTCCGATCACGGCCTGTCCTACGCGACGGCGATTCCGCTGCTGGTGCTGTCGCGGCAGGGCGAGAACGTCCGCCAGGGCGTGCTCGCCGACGAGCTGGGGATCGAGGGGCCTTCGCTGGTGCGGCTGATCGATCTGCTGCAGTCCGAAGGCCTGGTCGAGCGTCGCGAGGATCCGACCGATCGGCGCGCCAAGACGCTGCATCTCACCGCCGCCGGCGAAGCCAAGGTCGAGGAGACCAACCGGGTGCTGCGCCGCGTGCGGGCCAGCCTGCTGAAGGATATCGGCAGCGAGGACCTTACGGTAACCTTCGAGACGATGCAGCGCATCGAGGCGCGGGCGAGCCGCCTGCAAGACGCCAAGAGCGCCGCAGCCAAGACTGCTCTAGCCAAGACCGCTGCAGAGGCGAATTAGTCATGCGCGCGGAAGAGCCGTTCCTGGTCCGCCACGCGGACCTCATCTTCGCGTTGAAGACGTTCGCCGCGTCGATGCTGGCGCTTGTCATCGCATTGGCGATCGATCTGCCGCGGCCCTATTGGGCGATGGCGACGGTCTATATTACGTCGCAGCCGCTGGCCGGCGCGACCAGCTCGAAGGCGTTCTTCCGCGTGATCGGCACCCTGGCCGGTGCGAGCATGACGGTCGCCCTGGTGCCGAACCTGATCAATGCACCGGAGCTGCTGTGCCTCGCGATCGCGCTCTGGGTCGGACTGTGCCTTTATCTGTCGCTGCTCGACGGCACGCCGCGCAGCTATGTCTTCATGCTGGGCGGATATACCGTCGCATTGATCGGCTTTCCGTCGGTCGCCGACCCGGGCAGCATCTTCGATGTCGCGCTGGCGCGGGTCGAGGAGATCTCGCTCGGCATCATCTGTGCAAGCCTGGTGTCGACCGTGGTGTTCCCGCGCAGCGTTGCGCCGGCGGTCGGCGGTCGCGTCAGGAGCTGGCTGTCGGATGCGCGGCGCCTCTCCCGCGACGTGCTGCTTGATCAAGGGACCAGCGAGACGCGCCGGGCCCAACGCCTTCGCCTTGCGACCGACATCGTCGAGATCGATACGCTGGCGACCCATGTCGCCTATGACCGGCTGGCCGATGCCGGCACCGCGCGCGGCCTCGGCGAGGTCCGGCTGCGCATGCTGATGTTGTTGCCGATCATCACGTCGATCGAAGACCGGCTCGCCGCGCTCGGCGAAGCGGCGCTGCAAAGGCAGCCGGAGCTGCGGCGCCTGATCAGCGATCTCGCCACATGGATCGTGGACGAGGATCGCCAGCGGCAATCCGGCAACGAGATCCGCGCTGCGATCGCCGAGCGGCAATCTAGCCTCGACAGCCTTGCGCCGCGGGAGCGCATCATCACGATCAGCCTGCTGCTCCGGCTCCGCGAGCTCGTCGACATCTCGGCCGACTGCCGCGCAATCGGCGATGCGATTGCCGCGGGCCAGGATATCTCCACCGTCCCGCTGGCGTTCCACCCGGAATCGGGCGCCGCGCCGGTCCGGCATCGCGACCACGGCATAGCGCTGTGGTCCGCCGCGGGGGCGGCGGTCGCGGTCCTGATCTGCTGCGGCCTGTGGATTGCGACCGGCTGGCCGGATGGCGCCTCGGCGCCGATGATGGCGGCGGTCGCCTGCTCCTTCTTCGCCGCGCAGGACGAGCCGGCGCGCAGCATCCGGGCCTTCGGCCTGTTTTCGCTGGTCGCGATCGTCGTCGTTGCGATCTATCAGTTCGCGGTGGTGCCGGGCATCACCCATGTCGAGGTCCTGATCGCCGCGCTGGCGCCGACCTTCCTTCTCTACGGCTTCCTGATCGCACGGCCGAAAACCGCGCCGATCGGCTCGGCGCTCGCGGTCAACACCGCAACGCTGCTCGCGCTGCAATCGACCTACAGCGCGGATTTTGCCAGTTTTGCCAACAGCTCCGTCGCCTTCTTCCTCGGTATCGTGATTGCCGAGATCGTGACGCGGATCGCGCGCGGCGTCGGCGCCGAGTGGATCGCCAAGCGGCTGATGATTTCGAGCTGGCAGACCCTCGCGGTCGCCGCCGAGCGGCGCGGCCACGGCGATCGTGCGCAGTTTGCCGGCCTGATGCTGCATCGGCTCGGACTGCTGGTGCAGCGCATCGCCTTCATCTCCGAAAGCGACCGCCGCGATGCCGACAGCCTGGTCCAGCTGCGCATCGGGCTCAACATCATCGACCTCAGGCGGGCTCGCTACGGCCTCGCCGCATCGACCGTGCGTGCCATCGACGACATGCTGGACGACCTCGCGGCGGCGTTTCGCGCCCATGCGGACGAGGCCATGCCGGCCGAGCTGCTGTCCTGCATCGATACGGCGCTGACCTCGGTCGTCACGGATCCCAATGAGCGCGCGCGGGACGATGCATTGCTCGGCCTCGTCGGCATCCGCCGCGGCCTGTTTCCCGATGCGCCTGCGTATCGATCGCAGCCCGAGGAGAGTTTTGCTGCATGAGATATGAGCTCGACATCTACGGTGTCCTGGTCCCGGCACTGCTGCTGTGGCTGATCGTGGCCTATGCGCTGAGCGCCGGGATCAGCCGGATCATGCAGCGCTTTGGGCTCTACCGGCTGGTCTGGCATCGCGCGCTGTTCAATTTCGCCCTGTACGTATGCCTGCTGGGCATCGTCGTCTATCTTTCGGAGTTTCTGCCATGAAAGGGAATTTCGCCTGGCTCGGCCGGGTTGCACTGACCGCGATCGCGCTCGTCGCTGCGCTCGCCGTCGCTCACGCGCTCTGGGTCTACTATATGGAGTCGCCATGGACCCGCGACGGCAGGGTCCGCGCCGACGTGGTTCAGGTCGCTCCCGACGTGTCCGGCTTCGTCACCGACGTGTTGGTCAAGGACAATCAGCAAGTGCATCGCGGCGACATCCTGTTCCGGATCGATCGCGCACGCTTTGCCTTGGCGTTGCAGCAGGCGGATGCCGCGGTCGCCGGCCATCGCGCGACGCTGGATCAAGCCGACGCCGACCTCAAGCGCTACAGCGCGCTGACCACCGATGCGGTGTCGCAGCAGAAGCAGGAGCAGGTGCTGGCCACGCAGCTCCAGGCCAAGGCGGCCTATGACCAGGCGGTCGCCGATCGCGCGGTCGCGCAGCTCAACCTGGATCGCAGCGAGGTGCACGCGTCGGTGAACGGCACCATCACCAACATGGAGCTGCGGCCTGGCGCCTATGTCACCGCGGGCAAGGGCGTGATGGCGCTGGTCGACAGCGATACGCTGCATGTGGAAGGCTATTTCGAGGAGACCAAGCTCGCGCGCATCCACGTCGGCGACAAGGCCCAGATACGGCTGATGGGCGAACCGGTCCGGCTCACCGGCCATGTCGAGAGCATTGCGGCCGGCATCGAGGATCGCGACCGCGGGCAAGGCGCGAGCCTGCTCGCAAACGTCAATCCGACCTTCAGCTGGGTTCGGCTCGCACAGCGCGTCCCGGTGCGCATCGCGCTCGATCACCTGCCGGATCGCATCGCACTGGTCGCCGGCCGTTCGGCCACGGTCGAGATCATGGACTAGCCGGCCGGACCGGACGCGCTGGCGGCGGCGTCAAGCCGACCCGGCCGCGGTCTACGTCGACCATTCGCGCTATTGCACGCCGTAGCGGGTGAAGTCGTCGCTGATGCTGCCCTGGATCGCCTTGGCCGCCGAGATGTCGACATTGCCGCCGGCCTTGTCGCCCTGCTTCAGCTTCGCCAGCCCGCGTCCATAGAGTGCGCTTGCCAGCTTCGGATCGATGCGTAGCGCGGAGCTATAGTCGTCGATGGCTGCGCGGAGCTCGCCGGTCTTCAGATGGATCAGGCCACGCGAGTCGTAGGTCGCGGCATTGGCCGACCCCGATTGCAGCGCCTTGTTGCAGTCTTGCATTGCATCCTGCAAGGCACCGACGATGGCGCGGCTCCAGCAGCGTCCGTTCCAGACGCCGTCCAGGTTCGGCTCTAGGCGAATGGCCTGATCGTAGTCCTGCCCAGCGCGGGCATATTCATTTTTCTTCAGGTAGGCACCGGCTCGGTTGGCAAAGGCTTCGCCGTAGTTCGGGTTGAGCCTGATGGCCTGATCGAACGCGTCGGTCGCGCGATCGTATTCGCGCTTCCTGAAGTAAGCCACGCCGCGGTTGTTGAACGGCTTGGCGTAGGTTGGATTGAGCTCGATGGATCGATCGAAATCCCGGATGGCGCGGTCATAGTCTTCCTTGGCGGCGTAGGCGTTGCCGCGGTTGTTGTAGGCGATCGCAAGGCCGGCCGGCGTCATGTCCTGCCCCGCATCGATCAGCGCCGTGCATCCGTCAATGCGCGCGTCGAGGGGCGCATGGTCTCGGCCGCTGCACAGTTCGACGTTCCGCAGATAGCTGTCCTTTTGCTTAGGCTTCTGCGCGACCGCCGGCCACGCAAAGAGCGTAACGACAAGCGATATCAGGCCGGCAATTGCGCCCGCGTTTGCACGAAATTTCATGTCGGCCCTTGCTTGCTCGAAAAGGCCCACGCCTGGCCTAGCATCCTCGACAGATGTTTGGATTGAACTTGTGGGGGATGTTTTGCTCAGGTTGCTGCGTCGTTCGTATCCCAGTCTTTCTGACCTTGCTCTTGCCCTCTTCCACGAGCGTCGCGAACCTGACCGTTCCATCGTCGGATATTTCGATGCGCGGCGTGGTGCCTCGAATTCCCATCGTTGCGGCGGGCGTGTCGATCTTCATGTCACCGGTCTTCGCGATATTGCCGGCGACGAAGGTGAACGTTCCATTGGCCAGCTTGAACAAGGTCGAGTTCGACTTGCCGTTCGGGTCGTACACAAATTCGGTCATCGCCATCTTGGCGTTGCTCGACAGATTGAACGAGGTGCCATCGGTGAAGTTGATCCCCACCCGACCATCGGCTCCGGTCTGCACCACATCGCCCAAATAGACGGGGTCGCCAACCTGCGTCTGAGGCGGTTTGTCGGGCAGCCCTGCTTGAACGACGACTGCACCCGCGTGCTCGATCGTGACCGAACCGGTGGCCGCCACGACTCTCCCGATGAACTTCAACGGAGAATTCTGGACCGCGGGCTGCGCCGGCTCGGTTTGCGCCTGCACCTGGCCGGGCGCGAGGGTTGCGAGCGCCAGGACGAAGCCTGCAAGCAATTGAACAAGCAAATGGATGCGCACGATCCCCTCCTTTGAGAAGATTTCGTCGTGTCGCAGCGCGATGGTAGCCGGACCGTCGGGCCGAGACCGCAGGACCTGGAGTGCCAATTGAGTTGCCGCAGACAGGTCTAAGTACCTGACGCGGTTAGACTAAAAATTAACAAGTAGACAATTTGCTTGGTAATTATACTATTAATTATGCGGGGCTGCACGCGCGATAAAGGACAGCTGTTCTGCCATTTTCGTAAGGCTCCACTGGAATTCGATTTTCACGACCGAATTTAGTTTTAATCAGGACGTTTCGGCGGGCAAGCCTATGGCTGCTGACGCGAGGATCTTTCACCTCGCGGCGAGCCAAACCAAAAAACTACGGCAACCACGTTCCGTCTGAATTGCTTAGCAGGCGAAAAGCCAATGTCAGTTGCGTCCGGCGTCGAGTTCGGGGGCGTGTGCGTGGCCGCTTTGGGCCAGCCGCCCCGATTGATCGGCAATATTGAGACGGCGATTGGCTGCGGCACTATCAGGCGTGCAAGCGGCATCGCGGTTCGCGGCGCGATTGGCGACCCCGTTCGCGAGGGTGAAGTCATCGAGGTCGCAGCCGGCGGGCGGATCGAGATACGCTTGATCGATGGCGGGGTGCTCGACCTGCCAGGCGGCACCTGCCTCGAGCTAAATGGGTGCGCGCAGGACCCTAGCGACATCGCGCAACCGGGCCTGCTCGCGAAGACCAGGGGCATCTTCCGTTCCATTGGCAGTTGGCTGGCAAGGTCGGACACTCTGACAGCGGCCCCGTCGGTGGGCAACATTCGGGCGGGCGGTTTCGGCACGCTGTCGCTCACCGCGCTGACCTTCTCGCTGCTGAACGACGCCCGGGCTGCGGAGCCGAACGTCACGTTCCTGGACGACGACAGCATCACCTACAAGGACCTCCACCACGGCGTGTTTGAGCTCGTGACCAAGGAGGCGATTCCCCGGCACATCGTCGTCGACGATCCCGGAGTGACAATCATCTTGAGCGCCAAGGGGTCGTCGGTCGGGGTGAACCAGGTCACGAATAGCCCGGCCCATATGGAGGAACTGCGGGAGGCCCAACAGGAGGCGCTTGCCAATTTCGAGAAGGGAGCAGGATCAAAAGGGTCCGGCATGCCCGCTTCCGAAGGGTCGCCGTTGCTGCAACCGATCAATTTTCAACCTGGCGCGCCGCCGCTGACGCAAGATCCGCTCGCGCCCGTGCCGGAGGTTATCTTCGCCACCATTCAGACCTTCAAGCCACCGCCGGTGCCGCCGAGCCTGAACCTCGGAGCAGGGCTCGCAGAAATCGACACGGCGAAATTTGACGACTTCAATGCGGCGAGCGGGACCTTTTCCGCGAGCAGCAAGAACGGTGCAGTGACATTCGGCATCGGCGGAGGAACTGCCGGCAACGTGGTGCTGGGCCAGCTGACGTACAACGTGTCGAGCACCGGACAGTTTGGCACGCTCTACCTCAACAGCGAGACGGGAAACTACACGTTCGTTCCGAACAATGCCGCGATCAACGCGCTGAAGGTCAACTCGAGCCAAGATTTCGTTATCACCGTATCGGACGGCACGCTCTCGACGAGTGAGAGTTTCAACATCACCATTGTTGGTGTCGATGATGCCTCCATCATCTCCGGCGCCAAGGCTGGCGCGGTTGTGGGGGCAGTCGGCGTCAGCGGTGCCTCGCCCGGTCTGCTCGTCGCAAGCGGCACGCTCACCGACACCGATGTCGACGACCCCGCCAACACCTTCACCGCGGTGAACGTGCCGACGACAAGTGCGGGCGGCCATGGCACATTCACACTAACGACGGCCGGCGTGTGGACCTATACGCTCAACAACGCCGACAGCTCCGTGCAAGCCCTCCATGTCGGCGACACGCTGACCGACAGCTTCACGGTGACCACGATTGGCGGAACCCCGCAGGTGGTGACGATCACCATCCACGGCCCGCTGATCGAGGCCAGACCGGCGCCATCGCTGACGCTGAGCGAGACCCATCTGACAGCGACGGCGCTGGACGACAACATCGCCGGCTCGGCACCGGACGCCGCGTTGACTACGACCTCTGGCGAGTTCTCGGCGGCATTCGTTACCGAAGCGGGTCTGGCGGTCAGCTACGCGCTGACGATCACCGGCGGCAACGGTGCAGCGTCGGGGCTGATCGATTCGCACACCGGCCTCTCCGACGTGCTGGTTCTGAACGGTAACACCATCGAAGGCCATGTCGGCACAGCAAGCGGCACGCTCGCATTCACCATCACGGTCGATCCGGCCACCGGACGCGTAACCTTCGTCGAACACCGAGCGGTGGAACAACCGCTTGGCACCAGCCCGGACAGCGGCGAAGCGATCGCGCTGGGGGCGGGCATTGTAAACCTGATCGCGACGGTGACGAACAGCGACGGCCAGTACCAGGATGTAAGCATCGATCTCGGCAAGCAGCTGACGATCACCGACGATGGGCCGAGCATCAAGGCGAACGCAACCGCCCCGTCGCTGACGCTGAGCGAAACGCATCTGACGGCAACGGCGCTGGACGACCACATCGCGGGCTCGGCGCCGTGCGCGGCGTTGACGACGATTTCGGCCGATTTCTCGACGGCATTCACTTCGGTTCAAGGCGCCGATGGCGCGACGACCCACTATGCGTTGGCGATCAACGGCGGTAACGGCACAGCGTCGGGCCTGATCGACTCGCACACGGGCTGCGCCGACGTGCTGGTTCAGCACGGCAACACCGTTGAAGGCCATGTCGGCACGGCAAGCGGGGAGCTGGCATTCACCATCGCGCTTGATCCGGCCACGGGGAGCGTCACTTTCACCGAGTATCGCGCGGTGACGCATCCGCCCTGCACCAGCGCCGACGAAGCCGTGTCGCTGACCGCCGGCATCGTGAACCTGGTTGCCACCATCACAGACAAGGATGGCGATACCCAGAGCGCGAGCATCGACCTCGGCAAGCAATTGACGATCACGGACGATCACCCGACCATTTGCGGCTTCCCGGAGACCTTCGTCGCCGCTCAGGACAATCAGACCGCAACCGGCACGTACCATGTCGATTTCGGCGCGGATGGCGACGCCGCGATGCTCGTTGCCGTCCACAATGGTGCAGTCGGCTGCACGGGATACGATCTGGCCACCTCATGCCTGGGTGACGGCATCACCTCGGTGCACGTCACCGGACATGGCGATGACTACAGCTTCTATTATACGACCCATGAAGTGGGCGGCGGTGTCGAGCTCGACGCGTACCTCAGGGATTGCGGTGGTACGCTGGCCGATCCGTACTTCAAGTTGCTGATCGATCCGGATGGAACCTTTTGCTTTGATCTTGAGCACGCCGGACCGTCGAGGGACGTCACCGTTACCGGCTCCGATTTCGACGCCCCCGCCTGCGGCACGCCGTCATTGACCGCTCCGGACGGACAACTGGTGATTACCGGGTCCGACTGCGCCGGCCATCCGCTCGACGTCAGGGCGTCGGAGTGCGGTATCGCGGTGGGCGACAGCGGACTGCAAATGGACCCCACCGAGCAGTTGAATCTCGCGTTCTCCGGGAAGCAGTCGCAGGTCAGTTTCGATCTCACGCAATGGCAGGCTTACGGCACCGCCGGCGTGATCCTCAAGGTTCTTGACGGCAGCGCCGACGTTCACGACTTCTGCATCGATGTTCCCAAGCCGCTGTGCGGCAGTGCCAGCTTCGTGGTCCAGGAGACATCGGATGCTTCGTTGATCGACAGCTACACTTTTGATGCCACGACGACGACATACACGCTGTACGTTGACAAGGCTTTCAATCAAGTCCAGGTCGACTACGATCGGCCGGAGGCGGGGCACCCCACCTTCGCGGTCAACCACATCAACTATACTGAAAAGACGAGTATCAACACGGATCTCCTGTTCAATGTAACTGCGGTCGACGGAGATGGCGACTCGGCTACGACCAATCTTCAGGTCGATATTCAGTGCCACACGGCGGGGATGGACGCCTTCACATTCGCGCCCAGCCCGGACAATGCTGCTGTACCATCGGTCAGCAGCAGCACCAGCGCTCCGGCGCCCGACGTCAGCGCTACGTCAACGAGCAGCCACGAAGACGCAGCATGGTCGCAGGCGGTGGTGCCATTCGCAGGCGGCGGAACGTCCGGAACAACCGGGCAGTCCTTTCAATTCGCGGAGCAGCTTCCGAGCCTCGAGCAGCAAGGAGCTTCGGCCCCTCCACAATTCGATCAAACCGCCACGTGGTTCGGTCACCACCAGGATTCTGCTGGCTTTAGCCTGGCACAAGGGGCCGCAGATGGACCGCCCGCGACCGGGCCGGCGATCCCGGAGCACCAGCCCGATTATTTCTCAGTCCACATGCCGGACGCCGTCGTGACCAACACACCTCACGATCTGATCGTCTAGCTATCCCCTGCGCTCCGGTCCGGCAGCTGGCCCGCGCCATTTTTCGACGCGGGCCAGGATCATTTCTCGGGTCAGTGCCAGCCTTCGCCGGCCTTCAGCGCCGCCGAGAGGCTGCGCACCGGGCGCGTCACCAGCGGATCGAGATCGAAGCGCTTCTCGAGCAGCCGGAGGATCGACGTGGTGTCGAAGTCCTCATGCGCGACGCCCGACTTGTTGAAACGCTTGGCGATCAGCAGCGCCGGAACGCGGGTGCCCGGGCCCCACTGGTCCGCAGCACGGGCCTCGGCACCGCGGCGGTTGTGCGGCGGGGGCGGAACGTGGTCCCACTGTCCGCCGAATTCGTCATAGGTGATGACGATCAGCGTATCCTTGCCGTCCGGCCCTTCGACGATCGCCTTGACGAGATCGACGAGATGCTGGCTGCCTTCGGATTCGCTGGTGTAGCCCGGATGCTCGTTCTCCTCGCCGATCGGCTTGATGAAGCTCACCTGCTTCAGCCGGCCGTTCTTGGCCGCCTGGATGAACTCTGCCTCGTCCTTCAGGTGATCCCTGCGGGCCTGCGTTCCCGGCGCGTAGCTGGCGAAGTAGTTGAGCGCCTGATGGTGGAACTGGAAGTCCACATCCGGGCAGTTCGGGAACACCGCGGTGGAGAGGTGGTTCGGATCGGTGCAGGTCGTGCCGTTGCCGTTGGTCCAGCCGGACGCGCCGACATCGCCATTGGCGTTCGACCAGCCGCCCGAATACCAGGCCCAGTCAATGTGCTTGGCCGACAGCCGATCGCCGATGTTCGGCGTGTGGAGCGGCGGCAGGCGCTTGATGTCCGGAGTGCCCGGCGAATAAGGCTGATAGGTCGGCTGCGTCGTGTTGACCGCGTAGTCGCCGCAGGCGAGGCCAGCCGGCAGGCCGGCCTGGTTGCACTTCGCCGTCAGCTGCGCATCCTTCACGGTCGAGACCGGCGTATAGAGCGGCGTGCTGGTCGGCATGCCGTTGGCGTCGACGATCGAGTGAAAGTCATTGGCGCTGCCGTCGTTCAAGGCGCCGACGAACTGCGGCGCCGCCGCCGCGACCAGGAACTGGTGGTTGAGGAACGAACCGCCGAAGGCACCCTGGAAGAAGCTGTCGGCGATCACATAGTTCGGCGCACCGTGGCCGTGGAGATAGGTGTAGATCGGCAGCTTCTTGGTGTCGTAATAGCCCATCACCAGACCTGCGGCATCGCTGCCGGTCACGTAGCGGTTCTGCCGGCCGTCGTTGAGCTGGTACTGCTCGCTGTAGAATCGATGCACGATGTCCTCGGTGCAGCCGCCGGGCGCGCCGGTGCCGTTGAGGAAGCCGTGCGCCGCAAAAGACCCGAGCGGCTTCGGGCAGGTGGTCGCCGAGGTCGGGATGAAGTCGTTGATCTCGAACGGCTTGTTCTTGAAGGCGCTCAGGATCGCGACCGAGCCCGTATTGTCGGTGCAGGTCGTCGGCTGCGGCGACGGAGAGGTCAGGTTGACGTCAGTCTGCAACAGACAGGCATAGACGGTCTGGTTGTCCTGCCGGACCTGCAGCGTATGGGCCTGATCGGCGTCGGAGGTCCCATTGACCCGGTCACGGCCGACATCGCCCCAGTGTCCATAGAGGTTATCGAAGCTGTGGTTCTCCTGGTAGATGACGACGATGTGCTTGTACTGATGCACACCTTCATGGCCGCGCTCGCGCAGGTCACGCAGCTCGTCCCTGACCTCGTGCTTGAACTCATCAACGATCTTTTCGACCAAATTCTCGGCGTTTGCCACCGGTGAGACGGCAACGGCGCCAGCAACAACTGCGAGCGCCGGAATGGCTCCCCAAAGCCGCATAGTGCTCTCCTGATTCAGAAAGAAATAGAAATGGAGTTACACGCTATGCAAAACACATTTCGCCGGGATGACCGTTTTTCGACGCGCGCACAAACGCGTGAAAAGATGCACCCGCCGATAAATCTTCGTTTTGTCAAACGCAGATCGGCGGGCGCTTCATTGATCGATCGTCATCAAACCGCAATCAACGGTCGTCTATCCAAATAGATGGTCATTGATCCTGCCGACAGGAAACCGTCACCACCTCCGTGACATCTTCCGAGATACGGCAGCGCAAATGCATTGTGAAAGGGGACGTTTTCTCGCAATGGTTTGGCAAATTCTGGCGTCCGGTTCGGGGAAATGTCGTGCGGCATCGGCCGACCGTGGCGTTCGAAGCGCACGGGTCGCGTTGCTGGCAGTCGTCGTTGCGCTTCTCCCATCGCGCGCGATGGCATTCCCGCTCGGCGGCGACCAGACCGTGCTGCCGGCCGGCACTGAACTTTCCGAGGACGCGCTGGCGCGGCCGCGCGAAATCTTTCATTCGGAAGCGATGGGCGGGCGCAAGTCCTATCTGGTCAATCTCGGCGATCTCGCGTTCAATTCGCCTTCCATCCTGGGCGGCAAGGCCCGCCAGGCCGAGATGAGCTGCGGCACCTGCCACGTCAACGGCGCGTCGAACCCGAAATTGTTCGTTCCGGGCGCATCCTCCCGCCCCGGCACCTTCGACACGACCAGTCTTGTCTTCAACGCGAAGACGTTCAACAGCATCCTCGATCCGGTCAGGATCCCGAGCCTGCGGGGCGCCCGCTTCCTCGCCCCCTACGGACATGACGGGCGCATCACCTCGCTGCGCGACTTCGTCTATAATGTCATCGTCAATGAGTTTTCCGGACCGCGGCCGCGCGAAGAGGTTCTCGACGGCCTTGTGGCCTATATCAACGATATCGATTTCCTCCCCAATCCGAAGATTGCGCCGGGCGGCAGGCTTGCCGCGCAGGCAAGCCTCGCTGAGCGTCGTGGCGAGGCTTTGTTCTTCAAACCGTTCCCGAAGCAGGCCGAGCTGAGCTGCGCCGGCTGTCATATTCCGGCCGGAGCCTTCAACGACCAGCTGCGTCACGACGTCGGGTCGGGCGGGCTGGTCAAGACCCCCACTTTACTCAACGCCAATTTCAGTGCGCCTTACTTCCACGACGGCCGCTATGACAGCTACGAGCAGGTCGTCGATCATTTCGATCGCGTGTTCGACCTCGAATTGTCGACCCAGGACACACAGGACCTCGTGGCCTATCTGAATGCGGTCGGTGACGGCGAACGCCCCTTCGACAAGGACGGCGTCGTGCTCCGGATGAAGGAAGTGCTCGAGCTCTCGAGCGTGCTCGAGGTCGCGATCCCGGCCGCCGACACCGCAGTGGTGTCGCTGGCCGTGACCGGCGTCGGCGCCGAGCTGCGCGAATTGACCGAGCACATCCCCGACATCAGGAACACCTCGGTCGGCGGCAGGGACGAGCGGCTCGCCGCGCGTGCGATCCTGAAGGATCTCGTTCTGACCTTGCGCCGTATCGACCTCGAGGTCGGCGCCGGCCGGATCGACGAAGCGATGGCGGAATACCGCAAATTTGCCCAGCTGGTGAATTTCGACGTTCCGGTCGCGCTGAAGAAGGCCGAGCCCTGGTCCCTCTTCAACAGCAACGTGCATCAGTCGCACTACACGGCGCTCGGCCGGATACTGCCGGTGACAAGCCAGCAGCCGCAGTAGCTGCACGCGCTCACTGCGAGGCCGGCGGCGCGACCCATACATCGCTCTGCTGGATCCGGCGGATCAGCGCTTGCGGGTCGAACTTGCGCAGACCTGCGGGAATTTCGAAGGTTTGCGCCGGCTGCGGCTCGTCGCGGATGTGATCGGCGACGATCACGGTCCCATCCGCGGTCTTGATCTGCACTGGAAATCCGCGCGCGCGGTCGATCCAGCCAACAAAGCTCAAACCCGACGGTGCCGTGATTCGATAGACGTCGGTGTTGCGCTCCGCGATCACGTCCTCTCCATCGCGCTGGCAATGCCATGTCGCGAGATCGACCGGCGCGGAAAGCTGCGCCATCGCCAGCCATTGCCGGCAGGGATCGTCCGGATCGACCGGGACGAACAGCTGGGTGAGCGGGCTCGATTGCATGGCCTTCATATAGACGTGTGCGGCCGGACGGACGAAATAGGCAGCGGGCTTGGCCGTATCGAGCAGAAAGAAGCCGTCGGGCAGCGCGGTTGCATCAATCCGCACTTTTCCGCCCGAGACCCGCAGCGTTCCCATCGTGGTTGCCGTATCGACCTTCCGCGCGAGCAGGTCGGCGGAAAACCGCTGCGCCGCGGCCGGCATCGATACGTTGGCCAGGATGGCCATTGCGAACAGGCAAGCCATGGCGCTCCTGCTTCCCTTCGTCATCTCATTGGTCGTGCACATCGTCTCGTCGCGCTTCATCGCATTCCCCGGTCGATCGACTGGCAGGCAGGCAGAACATGACAGCGCCGACCAAACCAATGGTTCGATCGGCGCCGGCCTCGGATGGACTCAAGACCCCGTCCTGGACGAGAGCTCGATCACTCGGTGTAGGACAACGTGACCGGCTTGCTGAAGTCGAACGCGTCGAACAAGTCGGACAGTGCCGGGCTGTTGGTCGGAACGTACTCGTTGTTCTTCGAGTAGGTCGGGTTCGGCAGGTTGTCGCGGCTGCGGTTCGTGAGCGGCTGGAGGGCCCAGTTGCGCTCAATGAACTTCAGCAGCGAAACGTGGTCGGCGTAGCTGTGGTTGACCTTGCCGCCCGTCGAATAGGGCGAGAGGATCAGGGTCGGAATACGCGGTCCGTCACCGAAGAAGTCGATCGACTGCGTGTAGCCGGAGTCCCAGTAGCCGCCGGCTTCGTCCCAGGTGATGAAGACCGCGGTGTCCGCCTTCAGCTCCGGATTGTTGTCCAGCGCGTTGAGCACGTTCAGGACATAGGCCTCGAACAGATCGACCTTCGAGCTCTGCGGATGACCGTCGAGCAGGCCGTCCGGCTTGCCGAACGACACCGCGGGCAACGTGTTGTCCTGGATCGCCGTGATCAGATCCGCCGTGTCCTTCATGTGAGCCTGACGCACGGCCGGGTTGGCCATGATCGAGGTCGCATACTGGAACGGATTGCAGATCTGGCAGTAGGCAACACCGAGCGCGTGCGCCGGATCGGCGACCGCAGCGGCGCTGAGGTTGGGGTTCGAGGGGTTGGCGGCAACCGCGGCGTTGGAAAGCGCCACGGCGTCGTTGAACGCACCACCATAGAACGCCCAGGTGATGTTCTTCTCGATCAGAGCGTCACCGATCGTGCGAACCGACGACGGCGGGACGTTGTTGCCGCCGGACAGCGCGCCGTTCGGGAGATAGCCCGGATTGACGTTGTTGAGCATGTAATAGTGGTTCGGCTTGCAGTTCGGCTCCGCCGCGTACGGCAGATTGTTGAGGTAGGTGACGATCGGCTTCACGCCGGGCTGGAACACGTCCGAGCAGTTGCTCCAATTGCCGTCGACCGTGTAGCGGTTGACCGAGCCCGCGACCGGGTTCGGGTTGGCGATCAGGTTGGCCGGCGGCGTCACCGGATTGCCCTTGCCGTCGCTCCAGAAGGCCGCATCGCCGGTGCCGATCATGAAGTGGTTCGCACCGGTGCCGCCGTGGAACGACTGGTGGAAGTTGTCGCTCAGCGTGAAGCGGTCGGCGAGCATCTTCAGGATCGGGGCCTGACCTTGCTGGGCATTGTAGAATCCCATCGAGTTGGCCATGCTCTTGTTGGACGCCGAATAGGTCGCCATCACGAACGGGAACAGGTCGTTCAGGCAGCCCGAATTGTTCTTCTTGGTGGCGTTGGCGGCGCTGCAATCTTCCTGCTGCCAGTCCTGATAGAAGCGATGGGTCGAGTCGCCGGTGTAGTCGTCGTCGCTGATCTGCTCGCCCTGCAGCGAGAACGGTCCGTTGAGACCGCCCGCACCGGGAACGCGGGTATCAAGCACACCGGTCGGCAGGCCGCTGAAGCCGGTGGTCAGGATGTCGAGATCGACCGGGTCCATGTCCTTTTCGACGCTGGCTTCGGCGATCGTCTTGAACGGGGGCGAAGTGTCGCTCTGCGCGGTCGGCGTACCGTTGGTGTTCGGCTGCGGCATCACGTTGGTCGCGTTGTAGGGCGACTTCGCGATCGCCGGCGCGCCGATGTAGAAGGACGGCTGGCCCGCGACCGAGTATTGCTGCGCCAGCGCAAAGTTCGGTCCCGGCGTTCCATCTTCGTTGACGATGCCCTTCGACAACAGGTTGGAGATGGTCTGCCCCTTGCCCTTCGGCTTGTACACACCGAAGGTGTGATCGAGGCCGCGGTTCTCACCGATCAGGATGATGACGTGCTTGATCGGCGAAGCGGTCTTGCCCTTGCCGCCGAGATCCTTGTCGTCATGATCGTGGTCATGCTTGACGCGATCGGCTTCCTGATGCGCCTGGTGATTGTGATGCGGACGCTTGTCCCAATCACTGTGCCCGCCCGGATAGTGAGCCGCATATGCGGCTGTTGCGACGAGCACCGTTGACGCGATGCAGAGCGCGGTGCTGGTTCGCCAGTACTTTTTGTAGTTCAAACTCATTGTCGACCTCAGGGTGTTTGCGGTTAGCAACACACCCTGCTTAGTGCGACAATATGACGCATGGTTTTCGCTTGCGTGAAAGCGCGCGAGAAATTTCGAAACGTTCGAATGTCTTCTGTTGAGACATCTGCTGCTTCACGCCGCATCTCCGCGATTCGCGTTCTGCAACTGAAGATCGAAGGTAGATGAAGCGCTCCACGCAGCGACGCAGATCGCAAATGCCCCCACAATTCAGCTCAATCAATGCGAGACGTGCCTGGAGCGCATCACCTCGCGAAGCGCGGCGTAATGCTGATCATGCACATCTTGATTGAACAACGACCACGGCTCGGCACTCGCCAGCAACGCAGGCACCGCAGCCGCCATCAGATTGCGATAATTCCTGAACTCGGCTGCGGCATCCGCGTTGCGCCCCGCGGCGACGGCCATCTCGACTCGCCGCAGCGTGAGCACGAGTTCCTTTAGTCCGCTGCGCGCAAGCACGCGCTGCTGCTCGCCGCCGGACACGCTGGTGTTCTTGCGGTCGGGATATTGTTCGGTCAACTCGCGCAGCTCGCGGCCGATCGTATCGACTGCGAGCGCGACGATGTCCTTGTCGCCGGCGGGAATCGCGGTCGCGAGCACCGTCGAGAAATCGTTGATCTCCTTCAACGTTGCACCGGCACCGTCGCGTTCATAAGGCTGCACGCCGTCGCCGACGGCCGTGAGATAAGCGACGAGGTCGCCCTTGTCCTGCGCCGAGAGGTCGAGCTGAAAGGTCCGGTCGAAATAATCGACGACCTGGTTGAAATTGTCGAAGCGCCCATCGTGGAAATATGGCGCGTTGAAGTCGGCGTTGCGCAGGGTCGGCGTCTTGAACAGGCCGCCCGAGCCGACATCATGCTGCTGGTGATCGACAAAGCCGGACGACGGCACGTGGCACGCCGCGCAGCTCAGCGCGGGATCGTGCGGGAACGGCTTCGCGAACAGCGCTTCGCCGCGGCGCTCCGCGTCGGTGATCTTGCCGGCCAGCCGCCCGGCGGGACCAAGGCTCGGATTGGGCAGGAAATCGATGTCGTGAAGATAGGCCACGATCGCATCGAGCGTGGCCGGCGACGGCTCGGGACCTGCGAACTCGCTGGTGATGACGTTATGGACGAAGTCACGCAGGGAGGCGAACCGGCCATCGGCGCCGTAGGGTGCAAGATAGCGGGCGCCGCGCAGGCTCGGAATCCGCACCGGATCGAACGACAGGTTATTGGCCTTCGGATTGAACAGCCCCCCCGTGGTGTCGAACGTGCCGGGCCGGCTCGACATCTTCGGCATGAAGAATTTGGCGTTGTTCGCACCATTGACGTGGCAAGTGCCGCAGCTCACGCCGGCCTGCCGCGCCACCTCGCCGAGCAGCCCCGGCGAATTGAAGGCGAGATCGCCGAGATTCACCAGATACGACTTGGCTCCGGTGCGCTCGGACTGGAACACCTCGCGCGGCTTGTCGAGCGCATCCTCGTTCAACTCGGTCGCAACCGGCAGCACGGTCTTGTCGCCATCGACCGGAAACGCCGCCGCGCGCCCGAGCAGCGCAAGGGCGATGACCGCGGAGAGCAGCGGAGCCGGACGCAGGTGAAGCGATCTCATCGCGCCTGCGCCTCCAGCGTCGGGCGCTGCAGCCCGAGCTTTGCCGAGGCGCTCTGCAACGCGACGACCAGTTCCTCGCTGGTCTGGCGCAGATCGGCGATATTGACATGCGGCAGGTCGGGCGTGGCGACGATCGCCTCGAGCTGCTCGATCCGGTTCGTCACCATCTCGTCGAGCTTGCCGTCGACCGTGTTGAGCGCGGCAGAGAAAATCGTGTGATAGGCGAAGTCGATGCCGGCAATGTTGTTGCGCATATCGTCCAGCGAGGTGCCGCTGATGCGCGACTCGCCGCCATCGGCTTTGCTCTCGCCGACTTCGTAAGCGAGCCGCACGGTGCCATCCAGCAGGCCCTGCGGCGTCAGCTTGATATCCTTGAGCTTGCCGTGAAGATCGTTCAGGTGCTCGACAAGGCCAGTCGCATCGGTAGCGACGTCGGTACTACCCGCTCCGAACAGTTTCGCCTCGATAGCGTGAAACCCGCTGTCCGCGTTCGGCCAGGCGTCGATCTGCGCATCGAGCTCTGGGACGAAGCCTGCGGTGAACACCTCCGAGCGCTCCCAGCCGGCGCGCGCCGACAGCCAGGCCTTCCGTGCACCGGGCAGATCCGCCGCAGCGGCGCGCTCGCGCAACGCACGTGCACCTTCCAGCGCGCTGGCAACGCCCTCGATCAGATACGGCCGATAGCGTTCGGCGCCGTCCTCGAGAGCGCCCGCGTTCGCGGCGCGCACGCCTGCCGACGCTGCCAGCAAAGCAAGGCACGCCGCCACTCGCATCTTGTGCATAGCCAACCCACTCGTCTGCCGCAAAGGGCTCGCGGCACGTAACCGGCCGAACTATTGTCGGTGTCCTATGCGGATTTGTGACAACGCAGACTCTTTGTCGCATCTTTTCAGCTTCGCGATCGTTGTCGACGATCACATTTGCGCAAACGCATTGCTCGAATGAAAATGCACTGTTCATCGCGCGCGAGTTGTTGCAACACAGTGTGTTCACGCGTCACACTTGTCCCGCCACCATGCCAATCGATCGCGAAGCTCTCTATTTCATTGCATCTTACGGCGCGCTTTGCGTGCTGTGCTGCACCGTGGCGCTGATCGATCTGCGCCATGGCATCATTCCCGATTGGCTGAATCTTGCGATCGTGGCACTCGGGCTTGCACATGTCGTCATCACTGAAAGCACGACAGCCGCGTTCAGTGCGATGGCGATCGCCGCTCTCGTCGGCGCCCTGTTCTTTCTGTTGCAGCGCCTCTACTTCGCCTTGCGGCATGTGGACGGCTTGGGACTGGGCGACGTCAAGTTTCTTGCCGCCGCAACGATCTGGGTCGGCGCGGCGGGAATTCCGACCTTGCTGCTGATCGCGGCGCTCGCAGCACTTGCTGTCGCCGGCAGCCTGCAACTCGCAGGACACGAGATGAAGCGCCAGACGTCGATCCCGTTCGGTCCTTTTCTTGCGCTTGGTCTTCTCCTGACGCCGGCCCTGCAAAGCTGGCTGGGATTGAACTAGCGCGGGATCACCGCTGGATCCGCGCAGCCAACGGCCTCCTGTCGGTACTGACCGGAACGAGGCGGACATCGCCGCTCTGCTCGGTGCCCGGCTGGGGCAATGTGAGCACGGCATCGTGCTCGTCTTTCTGCATCGTGACTTCGCGTCCGCTGATGGCTCGCAGCTTCCATCCCTGGAAATCGTCGCCGAGCTTCAGCCGCAATGCGGTCTTGTTTGCTTGGTCGAGAAATATCCCGAAGCTTTCATCGTCTCCCGCGATCGTGCCGACGAGCGATAGCGGCGGCGGCTCGAGCGCGACCTTGCGTGGCGGCGGCAATGGCTTGCTGACTTCCGGTTCCGCAACGACGGCAGGCGGCGGCCGCCGCGACGGCGAGAACACCGGGCGGTCGCGGGTGTTGGACAGCGTCTTGAGCGGAATGCCCCACAGCGGATTTGCGCTGAGCGGCCGGGGCGTCGGCGCAGGCGAAGGCGCCACCCGGACCGATGTCACCGGTTCGGACGGCGAGGGTGAACTCAGCACCGGCCCACCCAGACGGGTATCGTCGAGCATCCCGGCATCCAGTGCATCGCCGGATGGGTCAGGCACCGCAGCCAGCGCCGAATAGGCCGACACCGCCAACAGCACGATGGTTGCAGCGAAGCGTCGCATCATTTGGCTCCTCGCCATTGTCCGGATACGCCGAGCAGCACGCGCAGCTTGCCGGGATCGGCGCCCTTCGCCGCCTCGTCGGCGACGGGTTGCACGACCAATTGGTCGATGAACAGGAACGGCATGCCGGCTTCGAGATCGTAGAGCACCTGCTGCAACTGCGCCTGTTCGATCTCGCTGCTCGCGACCATGCTGATGAAGCCGGCCTTGGCCGGCGCGTTGGGAACGTCGAGCTGCGTCGACAACACATTGCCGCCGGCCTTGATCACCGCGCCCGACACGCGCTGCAGCAGCGTGGCGCCGGCAACCGTGACGGTCGCCCCCTCGAGGTAGGCAGAACCGGTCGGCATGGGGGACTGACCGGGCGCAGTATTCGCCTTGGACCGTCCCTCCAGCTGTTCCAGCATTCCGGCCGATGCCGCAACATCGCTGCGCAGGCCGATGATATCCGAGAGCGACGAGATGACGACGAAGAGCAGCAGCACGAACAGGCCGAGATAGCTCGCGGTCGCGACCAGTGGCGAAGTGCTGACGGCTGTCAGCGATCGGGATGCTGCGCTCATGAGCCGGACCCAAAGAAAGCGGATATATTGGCCTCGACATGGAACCGCTCCGCCGATTCATTCGCGGCGCGGGTCGTCGGCGCGAAGAACGTCGCGCGGGTGAATTGCGGCGACTGTTCCAGCAGGCGGATCAGGGATGGCGCATCCTGGGTCAGTCCCACCACCTGCACCTTGTTGCCCTCGATGCGGAGCTCCGTCACATAGGTCGTGTCGGGCAGGACGCGCGAGATCGCCTCCAGAACCATGACGCTCGACGGCGTCGTCTGCTTGCGCTTGGCGAGCAGGCCGAGACCGGACGAGTCGCCATTGGCATCGAGACGCAGCGCGGCGCGGCGCTGCGAGATGCGGTGTTGCAGGTCCTCCTGCTCGGATTGCAGCCATCCGCCGAGATAGACGTTGAGCAGCAGGGACACCGCGGCCGCAGCCGCCGTCGAGATCAGACCGATGCGCAACAGGCGCGGAACCGCAGGTCCGGCAAGACCGCGCAGCGATCTGTCGAGCAGCGTCACCTGCTGCGGGGCGCCGTCGCCGCCAACGGCCGGCACCGAGACCGCAACGGTGGCGGCGCCGAGCATCCTGGCCATCCGGATCAGCGGATCGACCTTGGTCGCCGCGGTCGCACTGAACGCGACTTCGATACGGTCGTTGGAGATCGGCCGCGGCGCCCCCCAGCCAAAGACCGCATCGGCGGCGGTCCATGGCGTCAGCCGGTCGACCTGCGCGCGGATCATGCCACCGAGGAAGTCGCCCGCCTGGCTCGGGAAATCGAGCACGCGGCTGACGACGTGATCAGATCGCAATCGCACCTCGATGCGGCTGCCGTCGAACGCGGTCTTCCACTCTGTTGACAGCGGAGGCTGCGGCGCATCGTGATCGAGCCGGAACGAAACCGGAGCCGACGGCGAGCCATCTCTCGCCGTGGTGGCGCGGGCTGTGAACGTGCCGTCGGCATTTTCGTCGAGCTCGATGCTGCGCCGGCGCATGAACCTACCCGCAACGCCGTCGACGGCAGTCGCGACCGCGCCGATCCATTGCTCGAACCATTGCCGTGCTTCGGTGAGTATTGCCATCAACCTCTCCTCCGCGGCAGAACCGTGCTTCGCGGCTCGACATCGTTCTGCCAGGACAACACACGATATGGTTCGACCTTGTCGCCGAGCGCAATCACCGCTTCAGACGTGGTGCGGTGACCGTTGCGGAACCGGATCGAGATTGCGATCCGGTAGCATGGACTCTGCGCAGTCGATGCCGCAGTTTGCGGGTTCGGCGCCTGCGATCCGGCACTGAGGCCGCCGTTCGGCGAGGGAGCAGGCGCGCCGAAGCCGTCCTGCTGCTTCCCCGATGCCTTATCCACGGCAAGAGCGACTTCCGGCGCGGCGATGGCCGGATCGACATCCGGACTGCCGTTGAACACCGTCACGAACGGCAACACACGATCGACGAAGGCTTCGGGAATTCCGGCGACCAGCGCCAGCTCGTTGACATGGGTGAACAGCCCCTGCCGCGGCGAATAGCCGAGCGCGTTGTAGCGCGCGGCCTCCACATTCTCGCTGCCCGGCACCGGCCGGGTTCGCCAGCCGACGATCCGGTCGACGTATTCGCTGGCCGCGTCCTTCCGGGCGCCGAGCACGACAAAGAGGCCGATCAGCATTTCCTTCGACGCGTAGTTCAGGTCAACGCGGCCGGCCTCCGACATGAAGGAGACAGCGACGCTGGCGTCGTCCAGCCCGAAATGAAACGCCCCGTACTGCGGCCGCGTTTTCTCATCCGTCAGCGTCAGCTGATAGGCGGTGAGCTCGAGCCCGGCCGACACCAGCGCCTCGGTCTGCAACGACAGGTCGCTGGCCGCCAACGCGCGCGCCGACGCGGCAAGATAGGCCGAGAAGATGATCGCCAGCGACGATAGCGCGAGCAGGATCCAGAGCACCGCAACGATGACGAAGCCGCGATTGGGCGGCGATCGGCCGAGATTGCCGGATGCCGCCATCACGTCTTCCCCTGATCGGTGGCACCGTCGGAACTTTGCTTGTCGCCGCAATTGCCGTCCGGCTTGGTGCAGTCGCTCGGAATCTGCACATGGACCGGGGCGATGGTCGAAACCGACAGGATGCGCTGGCTCGCCGCGTCACGCACGGTCAACCGGATCATCGCCGGGAGCTTGTTGGCATCCTTCCACACGCTCTTCCAGGCGCGGTCAGGACCGGCATAGGCGAACGACAGGCGATAGGGTGCGCGCAGCAGCACGACGGGGCTGCCGAGATGCACCTGCTCCGACAGCGACACCCCGTCGGCCAGCGGCGTGAAGCGCGCCTGCGAACGAACCGTGACGAACTCGTTGCGATCCCGGGTTTCACCAAGATGCACCACGTCGAGCCCCGGCCCCGCATTCGGCCCCACCGACGTGCGCACGAACGTGACCGACAATTCCGATCCGTCGAACAGCGGCTTGTGGGTATCGCGGTTGGCGGCAACGAACTCCGCCGCGGCGAGATCGGCGCCGATCCGTTCCAGCGCGATCCCGATCAATTCGCTGCGCTGGATCCGGTCGAGCCCCCGGTTCCAGCTCGGCAGCCATTGCGCGGTGATGCTGGCGAGCGCCGATAGCAACAGCCCCATCAGCGCCAGCGCGACGATCGTCTCGATCAGCGTAAAGCCACGCTCGCCCGTTCGCTGTGCTGTCCTTGCCGGGGTCATTCCGCTGACCTCGGCATCAGGCGCACGGTGCGAATGTCGGACAACGCACCGCCCGGCGACTTGACGCGAATTCGTACCAGCTCAGGCGCCCAGGGCACGTTGCCCTCGGGCACCGTCCAGTCGCCACCGAGCGGACTGACCTCGATGGTCCAGCGGTAGCCCTCCGCCTGCCCCGTCGACGTGCCCGACTGCAGTTCGGCGCGCGGCGGAATGCCGACCGTCATCAAAGTGCGCACCGCCTGCATCAGCGCGACGTGCTGCTCCATGGCCCGGACGCCGCGCGTCTTGACGCCCATGACCGCGCCGATCGCAACGATCGAGACAGCCACCAGCGCCAGCGCCACCAGCACCTCGATGATGGTGAACCCCGCATCAGCGCGGTTAGTTGGCGGCGACGTCGCGAGCAACGATTTCAACCCTTCCGGTGAGCCAGTTGACGCGGACCTCATATCCTGCATCGAGCCGCGTCAGCGCGATGGAGCCGCCGCAGGAACCGCCGTTGGCGAAGAAGCGGATAGTCGACAGTGCGGCGCGGCGCTGACAGCTCTGCGGCAGCACCGCATCGAACCGCACGTCATCGGGGATTCGCACCGTCATGCGTGACGCGCCGGAGTGGATCACCCGGCTCGCCGCATCGACCAGCGTCGCAACGCTTGTGCTGCGCTCGATGGCGGCGTTGCGATCGGCTTTCAGCAGCGTTGCCGTCTGCAATGCATAGGCCTGCAAGCGCGATCGCGAGGTCTGGTGCGGAATGAACGGGAGCAGCACGGCCGCCAGCAGCGCGATGATGGCAAGCACGCACACCATCTCGAGCAGGGTAAAGCCTCGCTGCGTCGCCTCGTTCATGCTCGCCATGCATCCTATTGGTCGTTGTTGGCGGCTGTGGTCTTTTCGAGCGAGATGTCGGCCGAGGTGCCGCTGCCGCCCTCCTGACCGTCGGAGCCATAGGAGACGATGTCATACGGCCCGTGTTCGCCGGGCGAACGATAGAGATAGGGATGGTTCCAAGGATCGTTCGGAACGTTGCCGCCCTTCAGATAGGGGCCGTTCCAGGCGGCGACGCCCGGCGTGCGCCGGACCAGCGCGGCAAGTCCCTCCGCCGTGGACGGGAAGCGCCCGGCGTCGAGGTAGAACAGATCGAGCGCGCTGGAGAAGCTCTGCAACTGGATGCGCGCGGTCTTGACCTTGGATTCGCTGAGATAGTTGAGCACGCGCGGCCCGATCAACCCCATGATGAGGCCGATGATCGCGATCACCACCAGCATCTCGACCAGCGTGAAGCCTTCTTGCCCCGAACGCCCTGGCTGTCGTGAGCGCGCCGGATCGCGTCCCGCTCGCATGGAGAATGTTTCGATGATCGTGCTGCGCGATATCATGACCGATGACCCCTGCTCTAACCGACTAGTTGCGTGACCGAGAGCAGCGCCGTCATCACCGATACGATCAGTCCGCCGACGACGGTGCTGATCGTGATGATCGCCAGTGGACCCACGATACCGACGACACGGTCCAGGCTGCGCTGCAATTTTGCTTCGTAGAATTCCGCGACCCGCCCGGCCAGCACCGGCAGCTGCCCGGTCTCTTCACCGAGCCGCAGCATGCGGACCGCCATCGGCGGAAGGCTGTCCGCCACGGCGAGCGCGTCCGACAATTTTCCGCCATGGCGGACACGGTCGGCGGCGGCGGTCCAGTTCGCCCCGCTCCCGGTCACCGCCATGATGTCGACGAGAATGCGCAACGCGGCCGTGAGGTTGACGCCGCTGCCGAGCAGGACGCCCAGATTGCGGCAGAACAGGCTCGCGCGATAGAACTGGAAGGCGCTGCTGATGCCGGGCACCCGCGAGATCCCGCTGACCAGCGCGGCGCGCACGCGCGCCTGCCGCAGCAGCCACCATGCGAGCGCAATCGTGGCTGCACTGATCAGGCTCGCCGCCGTGGCATTGGCCCGCAGGAAATCCGACACCGCGATGAAGCTGGCGAGCGCCGTATCCGACTTGCCGCCGAAATCGCCCAGCACGGTCGAGAATTGCGGCAGCACGAACAGCAGGAAGAACAGCATCACGCCGGATGCAGCGACCAGCACGAAGGCCGGATATTGCATGGCGTCGGTCAGCTTGCGTCGCATCTGCTCGGAACGCGCGCGCTCGGTCCCCAGCATCTCGAGCACCGAGTCGAGCGTGCCGGAGATTTCCCCCACCCGGACCAGGGCGATGTACATCGGCTGGAATAGGGTCGGATGATCGGCCACCGCGTCGGCAAAGCTCTCGCCGGTGAGCAGAGCTGCGCGGATCTTGGCCACCACCGGACGCATCCGGCCGACATCGGCGTCGCCGGACAGCAGCTCCAGCGCGTCGTCGAGACGTGCGCCGGCCTTGAGCAGAAGGGCGAGATCGCGGGTGAAGGTGGTGACCTCGGCGGCACTCGGCCCGCCGAACAGGCTGCGGCCACCGGTGGCGCCGGATGCGCGCTTGTCCTCGGTGGTCTCGATCGGCAGCAGCTTGAGATATTCGATCCGCCGCGCCACCTCAGCCGCCGTCGGAGCCGAGATCGTGCCGTTCACGATCTCGCCGGCCTGGGTCAAAGCGCGATAGCGATAATTCGGCACGGCGTCACCGCACCGTTGCAACGCGGAGGATCTCGGCGGGCGAGGTCAATCCGGCGCGGCATTTGGCAACCCCGTCATCGAGCATCGTGGTCATGCCCGCCCGGATCGCCATCGTATCGATCTTCATTCCGTCGGTTCGCTCTCCGATCAGTTCGCGCAGCTCGCTGGATAGTTCGAGTAGCTCGAACACGCCGAGACGGCCGCGATAACCGGTCCCGCCGCAACGTTCGCAGCCGCATGGCTCCTGAATGATCTCCCCTTCCCGGAACCCGAGTGCGGCGAGCCGGGGATCCTCGGTGAAATCGGCCGTTGCCAGCGGCCGCGCCGTCTTGCAGCGCTCGCACAATTGCCGGACAAGGCGCTGCGCGATCACGCCGCGCAATACCGAACGCAGCAGATAGCCTTCGACCCCGAGGTCGAGCAGGCGCGGCACCGCGGCAGCCGCGGTCTCGGTGTGCAGCGTCGTCAGCACCAGATGCCCGGTCAGCGCCGCATGCACCGCGACATGCGCGGTCTCGGAGTCGCGGATTTCACCGACCATGATGACATCAGGGTCCTGACGAACGAAGGACCGCAGCGCGGTGGCGAAGGTCAGGCCGATCGCGGGCTTGACCTGGGACTGGTTGACGCCGGGGATCTCGTATTCGACCGGATCCTCGATCGTCAGAATCTTGCGGCTGGGCTCATTGAGGATCGAGAGGATCGTCGCCAGCGTCGTGGTCTTGCCGCTGCCGGTCGGCCCCGTGATCACGACCATACCGTACGGTAACTTCAGCAGCCGCCGCAGCTTGGCTTCGTCATTCTCCGAGAATCCCAGCTTTTCGACAACCAGCAGGCCGCGATCCTTGGGCAGGATGCGGATGACGGCGGATTCGCCGTGTTGCATCGGCATGATCGCGACGCGGATATCGATGTCGGTGCGCCCGACCCGCAGCCGCGCCGCACCGTCCTGCGGCAGACGGCGCTCGGCGATGTTGAGATTGGCGATGATCTTGATGCGGGAGACCACCGCCTGTGGCAGCACCCCCGACAGCGCCGCGACCGGCCGCAGCAGGCCATCGATGCGCAAGCGCACCATGAGGCCGGCGGCAAACGGCTCGATATGGATGTCGCTGGCGCGCAGCTCGACGGCCTTCTCGATCAGATCGTTGAGCGCGCGCACCACCGGCGCACCGCTGGCGAGATCGCGCAGGCTCTCGATGTCGTCCTCGCGGGGCAGCGTCGCCGCCGTATCGGCGGTCTCGGCCTCCTCGGCGCTGGAAGAGTTGTCCAGCGCGATGGCGACATCTTCCGACGATGCCACCTTCATGTTGATCCCGGCGCCAAGCACGATCTGCGCCGCCCGCAGCGTCGCCTGGTCGGTCGGGTCGACGACCGCGAGGACAGTGGTCCCATCGGCCGCCCGGCATGGATAGACCATGGTCTCGCGCAGGAAACGCGGCGAGAACGCCGCGACCAGCGGTTCGGCCGAGGTCATCTCCTGAAGCGTCAGGCGGCCGAGCGCGAAGAAGCGCGCGGCTTCGTCGGCGAATTCGGTCGGCGAGAGACTGGTGATCTCCCACAGTTTCAATTGCCTGACGTCAGCGCCCTGCGCGCTCCGCTCAGGCGATCCGTCGATCGGCGCCAGGTGATTGTTCTGACGAAGATAGTCCACGAACCGAATGGACAGGTCGTTGGCCATTCTCGATATCCCGCCACACTATCCCGGATCAGTCCGTGCCATCCGCCCTCGCGTTCGGGCTCCCGGCAATTCTGCGGTTATCGATCCGAAGTGTGACAGCTGTGCGAAGTCACATCGTTCGCCTCGCTCAAGAAACCTTGACGTGGCATCGCGGACACGGCCGCGAGCCGGCTGCACAGTTGTGATGCGATGGACGGGTCGCGAACGCCGATCATGTAACCAATTTATTTCTGTCATGTTCGATCGCTAAGAGTCCCAGCGGGGTAGGACCGATCGTCGCAAGCCGTCGAAATTTCAGTTAGTCAGAGCGAAGGGCCTTCATGCAACGCGTAGGCACAGTGGGCCGCTGCCCGACGATCCGCGGCGGCCTGGCAGCCATTTTTGCCCTGACGTCACTGGGGTTGCTGGCGTCCTGCAATTCCGCGACGGTCGGCGAGAGCGTGGACGCGTCCCAGGTCGACGTCACCGACAAGGTGCGATCGCTCGATCTCTTGCCGCGCCAGCCGCAACCGGTGAGCGGGCTGGCGGCGACGGGCGGCGGCCAGGGCGGCAGCGTCCGCGCGGCGATGTATGAGGGAAGCGAAGTGACTGCCGTGGCCGACGCGCGGCCGCAGCCGGCCTCGAACGGCAATGGCTTCGATCTGAATTTCGAGAGCACGCCGGTTGCGACCGTCGCCAAGGTCGTGCTCGGCGACATCCTGCATGTCGGATACACCATCGACCCGCGGGTGCAGGGCACGGTGAGCCTGGTGTCGGTCCGACCGGTGCCGAAATCCGACATGGTCTTCGTGCTCGAAAACGCGCTTCGCCTGAGCGGCGTGGTGCTGCTGAAAGATACCGCGGGCTATCGCCTGACGCCGCTCGGCGACGCCGTCGGCGGCGGCCGCGTCGATGCCGCGGCGGCCAATCCCGAACCCGGATTCGGCATCTCGGTGGTCCCCCTGCAATATGTGTCGGCGCAGACCCTGCTGAAGCTGACCGACAGCTTCGCCACCAGGGCGGGGTCGATCCGCGCCGACACGACGCGCAATCTGCTTCTGATCCAGGGCACCGGCGCCGAGCGCCGCACCGCCGTCGACACCGTGCTCAGCTTCGACGTCGACTGGATGCGCGGCCAATCGGTCGGCATCTTCCCGATCTCGAGCGGCTCGCCCGCGCCCGTCATCGCCGAGCTGGAGAAGATCGTCGATTCCGGCGAGAACGGCCTCAGCCAGAACGTCATCAAGTTCATGCCGATTGCACGCCTCAACGCGGTGCTGGTGGTGACCAAGAAGCCGGACATGCTGCACACGGCGGCGACCTGGATCAAGCGCCTCGACCGCAACGACACCGCGCGCACCTCGGTCCATGTCTACCGCGTCAAATACGGCGACGCGCGCCAGATCGCGCGGGTTCTGACCGACATGTTCCTCGGCGGATCGTCCGGCAACCTGCTCGACAGCGCCGACAGCCAGCTCGCGCCCGGCTCCGGCACCTCGTCGACCTCGAGCGTCGCCGACCGTCTGTCGGCGAACGGCAACTCGGGCTCGAACTCGAACAGCTTTGCCTCGCGAGGCACGTCAGGGACAGGCGCAATGGGCCAGGGCCTCGGCCAGGGATTTGGCGCCGGCGGGCAAGCGAACAATCCCAATCAGGGCCAGGGCAACAACGCCGCGCTGGATAGCGGACGCGGCGCAGGCTCGGGCAACGGCCAGCCCGTCATGCAGGACGTGCGGATCACGGCCGATGTCGTGAACAACAATCTGCTGATCTATGCCGACCAGGCCAACTACCGCATCATCGAGGCGACGCTGCAGCAGATCGACGAGCCGCAGCTCCAGGTCGCGATCGATGCGACGATCGCCGAAGTCACGCTCAACAACACTTTGTCCTATGGCGTGCAAACTTACCTCACCAGCCGGAACCTCGGCTTGAAGCCGAACACCGGCTCGATCCTCGGCACCCAAGCCACCACCGCGCCCGCAACCACCACGGACGCGACCACCGGCGCCGTCTCCGTCGCAGGCTCGGTCACCAATGCCTTCATCAACCGCGCCTTCCCGGGCTTCAACTTCCTGATCGGATCCGAGACGCAGCCGAGCCTGATCCTGGATGCGCTGCATGCCGTCACCAGCGTCAAGGTGCTCTCCAATCCGTCGCTGGTCGTGATCAACAACCAGGTCGCGACGCTGCAGGTCGGTGACGTCGTCCCGGTGTCGACCGGCAGCGCGACGGTGCTGACCGGGAGCAACACGGTGGTCAACACCATCGACTATCGCAACACCGGCATCATCCTGCGGGTCTCGCCGCGGGTCAGCGTGAACGGCACCGTGCGGCTCGATGTCGAGCAGGAGATCAGCAACGTTCCGCAGACCAGCGCGAACAGCCTGACCCCGACGGTGTCGGAGCGGAGGGTCAAGAGCCAGATCGCAGTCGCCAACGGCCAGACCGTGCTGCTGGCGGGCCTGATCAGCGAACAGCAGAGCGGCAACCGCAATGCGCTTCCCGTGCTTGACCAGATTCCCGGCCTCGGTGATGCCTTCGGACATCAGAGCAACGGCACCCAGCGCACCGAGCTGATCATCTTCATTCGCCCGCAGATCATCCGCAACGGTTCCGACGCCCAGATCGTGGCCGAGGAGCTGCGATCGAAATTGCGCGGCACCATCGCAACAACATCGACCAATGCGCCGATCACCACCACCTACCACTGAGCCGGGCCGCACGGTGCGCCCCGTGCTCACGCAACGGACCGCCCTCTGCGCCTCGCTTGCAGTCGCGCTTTGGGGCATGGCCGCGTCCGCTGCGAGCGCCGACAGCGTTGCGCGCGGAACGGCCGCCTTCCATCGCGGCGACTATGTCAGGGCCTCCCGGGAGCTCGCGCCGGCCGCCGAGCGCGACAACCCAAGGGCCCTCGGCCTGCTCGGCTTCATGTACGAGCACGGCTTCGGCGTCCCGCAGGCCTATGATGCCGCCGCCGACCTCTACTATCGCGGCGCGGTGCAGGGCGATCCGTTCGCGCAAGCCATGCTCGGCCTGATGTACGACAAGGGCCACGGCGTTCCGAACGACTATGTGCTGGCCTACAAATGGCTCAATCTGGCGGCGGCCCGCACCGGCGGGCGGCAGCGCGATGCCTATCTCCGATTCCGCGATGCGGTTGCTTCAAAGCTCTCGAGGAATGAGATCGTCGCCGGTCAACGGTTTGCATTGGGATGGGTCCACGGCCGGCCGGCGCCGGACGTGCGCCTGACGGTCAAGTAATCGCCGACCGCGTAAGCCGGGGCTGCGCACAAGGCGCTGGCGATTCCGGGAAAGCGACATTTGCATCGTGCTGTCGCTTCCCCCGGCCACGCTGCCTCGCGCATCACCTGCCCGACGAGCCCGTCGTCGCGTCGCCGAGCCCGATGACCTGGAACGCGCTGTTCTCGTTGTAGCTCTGCTTTTCGCGCGGTTTGCGCTGCTGCTCCGGCGGGTCCTGCGGCGGGCTCCCGTCACCGCCGCCATAGCCGAGCACTTCGACGATCACGACCGACGGCTGGTCGTTGTTCTTTGGCGGCGGCGCCGCGGCCTGCTGGCTGGCGGCGGTCGTATTTGACGCTGATGTCAGCGCCCCGACCGGCGGCCCCTGCACCGTCGGGATGCCGGTCGAGGTGCCCTGCACCTGGATGTTGGCGGCGTTGACCACCTGCAGCGCGGCGAGATTGACGTTGCCCGACACACGGATGCCGGCTTCGCCCGCATCGATGGTGCCGAGCGGCGCGATCAGGTCGATATTGCCGGGCGGGACTTCCGGAATCGGATTGAGCGTCGCGATACCCGCGCCCGTCGAGGGCACGGTCGGCGATAGCGTGACAGCGCCGTAGTTATCGTAGGTGCGCTTGGGCGGGGTAAAGATCGTCGTGGTCTTCGAGCCGCGGCCGGCGTTGATGTCGCCGGTCGCCGACCACGCCAGGATGTTGCCGCCGAACGTCGTCATGATGCGGCTCTGGCCAAGCAGTACGCTGCCGAGCGAATAGATATCGATATCGCCCTGCCCTTGCGTGATCAGGCCCGCACCGGCACCCGGCGTCACGCCCTCCACGCCGATGATCGTCTGCCCGCCCGGATTGAGGATCTGTATGCCGCCGCCGGACTGGGTGTTGATCCCGGCGTCGCTGGTCACAGGAACGGTGGCGCCATTGACCGTCGTCGAGCCGGTGACGCTGCTGAACATCGTGATCTTGCCCGAATACACCACCGGATCGCCTTGGGCATTCTGATCCGGGAACAGCGCGGCAATCGCCTGACGACCGCGCAAATAGCTTCTGTGGCGGCTGCTGTCCCCGTTGTTGTACTCGCGGCCGCTTTCCCTCAATTCGGTGTAATAGACCTGCCGGACGAAGACGCCCTGCTGCTCGACCGGCAAGGTCAGGAAGAAAGCAAGCGCATCTGCCTTCGTGCCGGTGAATACGTAGGCCTGGCCGTCTTGCGAATAGTTCCGGCTCGGCGAGAACCGCTCGCGCAGCCAGTCGTAGAGTTCGTCAGCATAGGTCTTTGCCACCTTGCCGCTGCCGGCGAGCGGCGTGCCGTCACCGGGAAGCTGGTTGGCGGCGTTGAAATACAGCTTGGCAAAGTCGGTGTAGTCAGGGCCGCCGGCGCCGACGCCGGCAATCGTGACGATGCCGGCACCGCCCGCGGTGTTGGACTGATTGACGATATCGCCCACGCTGAGCAGCGAGCCGTAATAGCCTTGGTACAGGTTGCGGCCGGCTTGCACTTGAAGCAGGCCAGGACCCAGAATATTGGCCGACTGAAAGAAGATGTCGCGGCCGGCCTGCATCAGCGAAATGTCGTTCGGTCCGGTGTTCAGGAACACACTGGGCACGGGACCGGTGCCGACGATATCGCGGCCGGCAATGACCTCGAAGGGCTTGGCAGCGGTATACCAGGTGCTGTGGGTGGGATAGAAATACTTGCCCCGATCGGGGTTCTGGGCCAGCGCCTGGCCGAGAGTGAGGTCGACGATGTCGATGCCCGCGTAGGCCAGCGCAGGCCGATCATCCGCTGCATGCAGATTGGAGACGAGCGTGTCCTCGCCGAAGGTGATTGGGCTGATGGGATTGATCCGATTTGCGGCATTCGCCCACGCGTTGCTGCTCCCGGAGCCGCCTGTGCCGGTCGAAAACACGGGATTGAACGGCGTCGCCAGCGTGCTCATGTCCGCACCCGACATCGCCACGACCTGGCTCGTCCCGAAGATTGACTCGGCTGCGAGCAGTTCAAGCTGGCCGAACGGCGACGGCATCAGTTCGATTGTCGGCGCCCCGCCGCCGGGTCCAGGCTCCGCAAACCGGATGTCGCCGTTGGCGGCCGCGACGATCAGCGTTCCCGGAAAGAAACCTGTGCCGCTGGACGAGATTCCATTCAGTACGGCCGCATCACCGCCCGCGGCGTAAAGATTGATCGCGGTCGCCGGCGTCCACAATGTGAAGTTCGCTTGCCCGCCGCTAAAGCGTGATGTGGTACCGTCCGCGTTGCGCATCGTATACGCTATGCCATTCAGATCGACCGATGCCGCCATGCCGGCGTCACCCGCGCCGCCAAGCACGAGGTCGCCGCGCGTAATAATGCTGACACTGCCGTCACCCGGCATGACCAGTGGCCCCGGTGTCTTGAGCGAGCGCTTGAAGACGTTGGGATCAACGGCGCGCGGATCGTACGAAACCAGATAGGATCCCCAGTTGTTCGGGGCCAGTGCGCCGACGGACCCGGCACTGACGATGGTATCGCCACGCAGGTTGGTGAACGAGCCGAAATAGTCTGGCGCCTGACCCTGACCGTCGGGCGTTGTCGGCACCACCGGATTGAGTCCGCCGCCGATCTTCACGACCAGATTGCCGCCACCAGTCTGCACCAGCGTGCCGTTCGGCAGAACACGGCCGGTCGAGGCGACCGCCAGATCAAGGGCGGTCGAGCCATTACCCGTCACGCCGGCATTGCCGCCCGCGATCACGGTCAGGTTGCCGCCACCGAGCGTGCCGATACCCTGGAAGCCGATGAGCTGTCGGTTGTTGCTCCACGCGCCGGTCTTTGCGAGCCCGCCGAAATTGATCCACCACGCGGCCGGGTCGGCAGAGGCGCCACCACCTTGCAGCCGGAGCCAGTTGGCGGTGACATTGGAGTCGACGTAGCGGGTGTTGTTGTCCGCGATCTGGATATTGCCGGTGATATCCCCTTGCGCGGTGAGCAGAAGGTCGCCGCCATGCTCGGTGTACCATGCGTGTGAATTGCCGCTGCTGGTGACACCGACAAGATCGTAGGGATTGCTGCCGTCGGCCGCCAGGATCGGCGCCGCCTGCGTGCCGGCTGTATAGACGCCATAAGGCGTGGCCTCGCTGAAGCTTCTGCCGGCCGACAGGTCGAGACTGCCGGTGCCGGTGCGCAGCACGCTAAAGAACGAACCGTTCAGCGACGCATTGTAGGCAGGATCGCTCAGCGTCAGGTTACCGCGCCCGTTCAGCGCCGACGTCGTCTGCAGCGCGCGCTGGTCGGCAGCTGCGAGGTCTGCGCCGGCGACGATGCGGATCGATGCGGACAGCGAGCCCGGCGCGAGCATCTGAGCTCCAGCCGCGGTGGCTGCAGCCGCAGGAATTGCAGGAGCTGTCACAACTGCGACAGTCGGCATGTTGCCGGGCTCAAACGCGAACCCATAGCTGTTGCTGGCGCTCAGTATTGTACCGGCAGCAATCGTATCTCCGGGGTTGTAGGAGTTGTTATTGGTATCGACCAGCGGGCCCCAGTAGTTGTTGATCCACCAAATGTAGAAGTCGTCGTTCGGAACCGTCCAACTGCTCACGACGTAAACGTCAGTCTGACCGTCGTACCAGTAGCTGTAGCCGCTGAATGAGCGCTGCGTGAAGTACCGGCTGTTGGTAACGTCGAAGATCCTGATGCTCGCCGGCGCTCCCGGTGATGATTTGAATCCGTCCGAGATGCTCCCCTTGACTGTCACATCGCCGCCAGCGCGGATCACAAGCGCCATCGGCTCGCCGGCGCCGTACGTTGCCGAGTTCGGATCACGATCGGCACCCACGCCGTAGCGATACTTTGCAAGATCGATATCGCCCGAGGTCGAGAGGTCTCCGCTCGACGTGATCTGGACGCCCGGCCGCAGATGGTAGGCGCTGCCATACGCGAACAGGCCTGCGACACGCGCCGCCAGTCCCGCGTTACCCAACGCGGCGTTGATGAACGTCGTGCTGGCGGTGTCGTAGCCGTCGAGTGTCGTCTGGGTGATGGTGCTGCCGCCCGGCAGATCATAAGTCCAGAACGCGTTGAGCGCGATGCTGTAGGCGCCTTTGATGTTGAGCGGACTTGCTGCGTTGATCGCGATATCGCCCGAGGTCTCGCCGGTGCGCTGCGCGTTCAGCACCACGTCGCCATAGGCGATGCCGTTCGGCGTCGTGAGATCCATGGTTGCGCCTGACGACAGGGTGAGCGCACCGCCCGCCGCGGTCAGTTCGATATGGCCGCGGTTCCTCGCCTCGATCGGCTGACCGTAGCTGTCGACCTGCAGCACCGTGCCATGAGCATCGAGCACGCTGCTCGATGCGAGCGTCAAACCGTTGCCGGCCGAGAGCCGGATCGTGCCGGGTGCGGCGCCGGATGCATCGATGGCGCCGACGATGGACAGGCTGCCGCTGTCGGTGGCGATCGTGACATTGCTGGCCTTGACGCCGTCGCCGACGACGAGATCGCCGTTCCTGATGTCGAAGCCGCGCGCATCGAAGAAGCCGCCTTGGGTCAAGAGCGCATTGAGCGCGGCGAAATCCGAACTGGACAGCCGGCCGGCGGTGACGCTGAAATCGCCGCTCGCGTAGCCATTTGTTGCCGCCCCGTTGAGCGCACCGCCGAGCGTGACCGGTCCATTCGCCGCCGCGATGCTGATCGACCCGGCACCGGCGTTGGCCGCGGAGACATCGATCACGGAGCCGGCAAGCTGCGTCAGACCACCCTGCGCGCTGTTGAAGATCGCCGTGCCGCCGAACCCGTAGACGGTCGCTCGCTGGATCGTGGACGGTTGACCGCTGAGATCGATGCGGCTTGCACCGTCGAGCACGATATCGCCGGTCGCATTAACGACGAGCTTGCCGCTCGGCAGCAAGATCGTCGTGCCGATAGCAATGCTGTCACCGGTCAGGTCGATCTCGGCGCCGGCCACCGTCGACTTGGCGAGGCTCGGCGCCGCGCCCACGGGCGCAACGACATCGAGCGCGCCGCCCGCTGAATAGGCCATGATCGACTTCTGCACGCCGGTCAGAATCGGCGTCGCCAGCGTCAGGTTGCCGCCGCTGCCGCTCTGGCCGAATACGGCGCCAGCATCGAAGCTCGGCGACTGATAGACGAACAGCTTGCTGTTGCCGGCCGAGACGATCCTGGAATTGCCGGTGATGTTGACGCTGCCGAAGCCGTAGATCACACGGCTCGCGGTCGAGGCATCGAGCGATGCGAACCGGCCGAAGTCGATCTCGTTGGCGACGAGATTAAGGATACCGGCTCCGGTTCCCGGCCCGCCTGCGGCGACGGCCGGCGGCGTGGCGCCGCTGATACCGTTCCAGGTGATCCTGTCGGCTGCGATGGTCGATTGATCGCCGGCCCCGCCGTAGCCATAGATCGCCGACGTGTTCAGCACCAGGTCGACACCGCTGCCGGTGGCATCCAGCCCCGCACTGCCGAACAGATTGATGGAGTTCGCCGCAGCCAGCGTGATGGTCTTCAGCGCGGGCGCGCGATGCAGCGGATCGCCATGGAGAAGCGTGTTGAACAGCGCCTGATCGAACAGCAACCCGGCCGCTGCGGCTGCCGCGCTGACCGTCGCGGCGTCGCCGATATTGATCGTGCCGACCGCGAGCGCGATGTTGCTCGATCCGAAATGGGCGGTCGGATCGATCGCGGAAGCGCCGTTGGTGACGAACGCCAGCGTCCCTTCGGAATAGAGCGACGAGCCGGCGCCGATCGTGATGGAGCCGTTGCCGACATTCGAGGGCAGGAAGTTGATGTTACCATTGGACAGCGCCAGCACAGTGAACTGGCTGACCGCATAGCTCATGCCAGTGGACACGGAATCGAACGGAACTGCGCCCTGTCCGATGGTACTGAGCGTCACGCCATTACCGACGTTGATATTGTTGCCGATAAAGAACATCTCCCCGGCGGAAAGGGAGACGCCATCGCGGATGAAAAGATCATGACCGTAGGGCTGATTAAGGAACAGCGTGCCATTCGAGACGAAGACGGTTCCGTTGACCAGGAGGCGCGGCGCCTTGAGCGCATTGAGATCGGCAGCGCCGACCGAGGAACCAGAAAAACCTTGGGTCGGCGCGTCAGCATAGATTTCACCGACATTCAGCAACGCCACCTGGCCGGCGCTACCGCCCGGCGCGCCCTGAAACAGCGCCGTTCCGTCGAAGGTGAGCGCGGCTCCAATCGAGGTTGACCCCGGCATCTCGAACATGATCTGGAGCGTCTTGCCGTCGCTAGGCAGCAGCGGACGCACGCCGCCGAATTGCGCCACGTTGGCAAGCAGGAAATCGCTGTAATTCTGCTCGTTGAATTGCGAGTATTTGCGGACGGAGGTACCCGCGGTGATCAGCGCCGTGACCGGCAGGCTGCCCTTGATCGCGGTGTTGGCGACGCCGGTGGTGACCGAAGCGGCGTAGGTGCCATTGCCGATTGTGATGGGGTTGCCAACCGGCGTCGTGGTGCTGGCCCCGAGTTCCACGCGGTATGCGCCGGGCAGCAGCGCGTAATTGGACGGCAACAGCGTATACGTCCCGGCCGGCAGCCCTGGGACGCCGGCTGGCACGGTGATCTGCTGGCCAATCGCGGGATCACCGGCGCCGTTTTCGGGTGCGACCGGCGCGTAACCTGAACCGTAGCCGGGGAGGATGGCGTAGACCTTGTCGCTCGCCTTGCTGACGGGGGTAGCGGGGTTGGCGTTGACGAGCGGCGTATTGATCACATTGACCGAGCCGCCGCGTCCGGAGACGAAGCCCGCACCGGCGAGGGTGCCACCGCCCGACATATCGAGGATCGCGCCGCTCGCGACGCTGATCGACTGCCCATCCAGAATGATGCCGGACTGCGACCCGTTACTGTTGAAATTGGTCAGGCTGATCGCACGAACAGCGCTGCCGTTGTACGTGTAGGTGACGCCGTCGATCGTGCCGCCATAGGGGATGGTCAGGCCAGCCATCGAGACGGAAGTCACGCTGCCGGGCAAAACATCAATATGCGGCGTGTAGACCGGCCAGCCCAGGCCGAAGGTCAAAAGCCCGAGCGGCGCGCGGACGATGCCGCCCTGCTCGATCACCGGCGCTTGGAACGCGAGCTGGCCGAACGCGGAGAACGGTGTATCCGGAATGGTGGCGGTGGTGCGTCCGATAGTGAGCGTCGTCGTGGGATCGGAATTTCCACTGCCAGCGATGACGGTGGCAACGGAGTTGGTCGCGGGATAGATCTGTGCGGCAAGAAGATCGAGATTTCCGCTGGTCGACAGCTGGGTCGCGACCACCCCGGGCATCGACAGGAAGCGGATGTCGCCCTGGCTGACCAGCTTGGTGGTCAGGAATCCCGGCGCGTACATGTTGTTCGGCGAACGCGCCGAAAATCCGATAAGGCCCTGGATGTCGATCTGGTTCGCGTCA
This sequence comes from Bradyrhizobium sp. USDA 4011, assembly GCF_054063415.1. Taxonomy (NCBI): domain Bacteria; kingdom Pseudomonadati; phylum Pseudomonadota; class Alphaproteobacteria; order Hyphomicrobiales; family Nitrobacteraceae; genus Bradyrhizobium; species Bradyrhizobium sp. USDA 4011. The sequence continues at coordinate 5,097,962 of NZ_JBSSGG010000001.1, read as the reverse complement.
GCCTCGAACGTCGCCGTGGTCGGCAAGGCCGCGCCGCCGGGATTGCGGATGCTGCCGCTGACGGTCCCATCGGGGACATTGGCCGTCGCTTCACGAAACAGGATGCAGGGCGCTGACACCTTCACGCTGCCAGCCGTGGCCGGCATCGAGGGATCGACCGGTCCGGTCACCGGAGCTCCCGACGTGAACGCTGCCGCGGTCAGCGTCAGGCTGCGGCCCAGCGCCAGCGACACATTGCCCGAGAACTGCATGTAGTCGCCGGAGGTGAGCGTCAGGCCGTCGAACCCGCCGGCCTTCACCATGTCGGCGCTCACCGTGGCCTGACCGAACGCAAGATGCGACGCGCCCATGCCCGGGGCGATATCGTCCGGCAGCGCGGAGTCCTGACGCGCCTGCACCACGGTCATCAGGCTTGGAACGATGACATTGGCCGGCGCCTGGCCGTTGGGGAAGGAATTCCCGTCGAAGGTCGGCGTGGTGAGCGCGATCGAGAGGCTGCCACCGGAAGCATTGCCTCCGCCGGAGAAGGCGTGGATGTCGCCGTCGAGATAGAGGCCGCTCTGCGACGCCAGCGTGATGGCGCCGCCATTCGTTGTTATCGCTTGCAGCCGGCTCGACGCTGCGGCACCGCCGGCCGCGAGATCGATTGCGACCTGCGTGCCGTCGGCATTGAGTTCGGCGCCCGGGCGCAAGATCACGAAGGCGCCCCCGCCGTTGATGGTGATCGAGCCGCCGTCGGTCGCCCGTCCGAAGCTGCGTCCAGCGACATCGGACGTCTGGTAGGCCAGACCCGAGACGTCGAGCTTGGCGGCAGAACCGACCCAGATCGACACGCCGCGGCCATTGCCGTTCAGATCGAAGTTACGCGCCGCCTCAGCCGTCGAACTGTAGGCATCGTTGACCAGATTGATGCTGCCGCCATGCGCGGTGAGACTGCCGAACACGTTGATCTGACCGAAGGCATCGAGCGTGATGCTCTGGCCCGGATCGACGCTGACCGAGGCGCCGTCACCAACCACGATCGCCCCGCCGCTCACGAGCGGACCGGTGCCGGACTTGATGAGCGAACGCAGCGTGAGACTCACGCCGCCGCGCTGGGCGATCGTGGCCTTGACCGGATCCGCGATGTACAGCGGCGGCGTCCACAGCGTCAACGTCGACGACGGGTCGCTGCCGGTAGCTACCGCATAGCTGTTCGCCGTGAACCGGTAGACCGGCATCGCGGCCGCAACCACGGTGTTGTTGGCAACCACAACACCCAGGCCGCCGTTGATGTCGTAATTCGAGAAGCCGGCGGTGAAGAACGAATACTGCAGCGACGGCGCAGGCTCGATCGCCACGGTTTGCGGCAACACCGCCGCGGTCGGAATGATCGAGCCGACCGGGTAGGTCATGGGCGTGGAGTAGATCGTTCCAGCGGCATAGGTGACCTGGTAAGGCTGGACCGGAAGTCCATTCGGAAAGACGTTTGACGGAACCACGGTGCCGGCAGGAATCTTTGAATTGCCTGCCCAGCTCGTGATGGTCGAACCGGCTGGTACGATTGACGACCCGCACGGCCAACTGCCGTAACAACCGTTGGCCCCACCGCTCGTTGCCCACACCAATAGCCCGGCCGGAACCTGCCAATCCGCCCCGGTCGGTCCGCTCGGCAACGTGTCGCTCAGCGTCACATCGGAGAGCAGCGGCGTATCGTAGGTCATCGTGGTGAGGGTCAGCGTCAGCGCAGCCGGCAATGGCTGCCCCGCGGGAATGGTCAAGGCCTGCTTGAGCTTCACCGCAGCCGGCGCCGGCATGCCGGCCGGCAAGATGCCACCAGCCAATTCGGCGTTGTCGCCGATCAGGATGTTGCCGGGCGTCGAGATCGTCAGCGTGCCGCCGCCCGTGACGCCCCAGGCGCGGATCGTCCCGTCGAGAACGAGATTCCCATTGCCCGGCGTTCCGGCATCCTGCTGGGTATTGCCCGCGATAATCGTGACGTTGCCACCCTTGCCGCCTTGCGTCTTGCCGTTGGCAAGAACGGCTCCGCCGGAGGACACGTCGATCACGCTGCCGGCCGCGAGCGTGACATTCTGAAGGGAATTCAAGGTGACGTTGCCACCGTCGAGGAAGCCGAGGCCCGACGCGCTGTTCGGATTCGTCAGTGCGTTGACCCACAGGCCGCGCATATCGACGACGGCGCCGGACTCCAGCGTCAGCGCCGCGCCTCCAGCCGCGTTCGTCAGCGTGACGGTGCCGTTTGCACCGTTGAGAATGTTGCTGATCGTGACGCTGCCGGACCGCGCAGTGATGCCGGCCGCGACATCGACAGTCGGAGCGATCAGCTTGACCTGCGCGCCCGATGAGAATTGCAGCGGCGCATCGATCGCGATCTTGCTGGCCGTGTTGATGTTGAGGCCGCCGAGGCCAAAGCTGTTGAGCGTCGGTGCGTCGAAATAGGCCGTGTTGACGCGACCGGCCGGCAGCGCCGAGGTCGGGTCCAGGCCGCCGGCGACCGGCGCAACGTTGCCGAACGACACATCGGTGGTGTAGGCGCCGGCAAGGCCATAGCTGTCATACCGCCCGAGTGCCAGCGTGCCGGCGAGCGGCACGCTGTTCTGCGTCAGCTTGTAGCCGTCGGTGACGCCAGCCGGACGCTTGGTGACCTGCTGCTCGCCATCGATCACATTGGCGAGGATCGCGCCCTCGAACACCGAGGTCGGCGTCGCGAGTACGAGACTGCCTGCGTCGCGGCCTACGGTGTAGCCGTTCTCCCAGCGCGAGCTGCCTTTGCCGAACGGACTGAGATAGACCTCGACGACGTTCCAGTGCGCGTGATTGACGATGAAGCCGTTTGCCACCGCGACATAGGTCAGGTTGGCCGGAGCATCGTCGGCGCTGTAGATGCGGCCGTCATTGCCGAGCAGCAGCGTCTGCCGCACGTAGCCGCTTTGATACTGCACCGCTCCGCCGGAGATGTTGAAGATCGAGCCGCGCTGCGCCACCACCTCCGGCGCCGACAGGGTGATGGTGCCGCCCACCGCGGTCCATTCGCCGATCTTGTGGCCGGTGTTGTTGAGATAGCCCGAGACCTCGAGCAATCCGCCCGCGGTGTAGTAACGGTCCGTCGCATAGCCGCCGGTGCCGGCCGGCACCAGGGTCAGGTCGCGGGCGTCGATCCACATGTTGCTGTTGATGAGCGTGCCGCTGTCACGGTTCTGCGGGCTGTCGCGCAGCTCGTTGCCCTGGACGTTGACCTTGATCGAATTGGCCGACACCGGCAGCACGGTGCCGGTGGTGCCGGAGACGTCGATGACCGATCCGCTTTCGGCGAACACGCGCTTGCCGGCGGAGGCCGTCACCTGGCCGCCCTGCGCCATGGTCAGCGAGCCATTCCTGAAATCGATGGTGCCGCCGGTGACGATCTCGATGCGCGACTGATCGGGCCGATCGGACAGTGTCGAGAGGTTGTTGAACTGGCCGGTCGCCAGCAGATTCGGCTTAGCCGCGGCGATGAGGGCATCGCGCTGCGAATTGAGCGCGGTCACGCTCGGATCGATGCCGGACACCAGCCCGGCCGCCGCATCGGTCTCCGGCAGGATCAGGCTGATGCCGTTACCGGTCAGCGTGACGCTGCCCGTGGTGTCGGACGCCGCGTTGAGCAGATGGATGGTGCCGCGCTGATTGACCGAGGTGGTGGAGAGCAGGATGCCATCCTGGGTGACGGCATGGCCGGCGAGCGTGATATCGCCCTGCTGGGCGAGGACGAGACCTGTGTTGGTGACGGTCCCGCTGCCGCTCCTGGGATAGAGCACCGGCGCGATCTCGTTGCCGCGCGTGGTCGAGTTCTGGTTGGTGTTGGTGCCGTAGCCGGCACGCAGGATGAAATCGTCGCCGGCCGCGAACTGGGTCTGCCCTTTCGGCGTGGTGATAGCGCCGGCATTGTCGACCTCGGTGCCCATCAGCAGCACGAAGCCGCCGCCCGCCGTGACCGAGGACGGCGCATTGGTGGTGATCAGCGCGCCGCTCTCGACCACGATCTTGCCGCCGGCGCCGGTGAAGCTCGGCAGATACTTGGTGCCGCTCTGGGTCGAATAGATGCCGTTGGCGAGGAATTGGCTGTCGGCGATATTGGCGCTGGACGCGATCAGCGAGCCGACATTGATCTGGCTCGCGCCGCCGAAGATGATGCCGTTCTGGTTGATCACCAGCACCTGCCCCGGCGCGGTGATGCGGCCGAGGATCTGACTCGGTCCGGCATTGCCCACCACGCGATTGAGCGCGGTCCAGTTGCTGGCCTGCTGGTTGAAGTTGAGGGTGGTCTGGCTGCCGACGTTGAAGCTCTGCCAGTTGAGGATCGCCTGCGGCGCGGTCTGATTGACGGTGACCGTGGTCTGGCCGCCACTTGCGGCCTGGCTCGGCAGGGCGGCACCTTGCCAGAGGCTCGAACCGGGCACGGCGCCCGGCGCAACCTGAAGCCCGCCCGGCGCGAGGCCGTTCGGCACCGCCACCTGCGGCAACGTCGTCGATCGCTGCGAGGCGGCGGCCGCGTTGCGTGCGGCGGACTGCGCGGCCTGCAACGCCTGGATGGCCTGGGTCGCCCGCGTTAGCGCGCCCTGGCTTTGCCTCGCGACGTCGGTGGCCTGCTGGGCCGCGGCAGCTGCGGCATCGCTGGCGATCGCCGGCGCCGAGTTCGTCGTTGCGAAATTGCCGAATGGACGCGCGGATGCGCCCTCAAGCCCGCCCAGCAACAGCGCCAGCGTGCTTGTTCCCGCGAGCAGCATCGAGCGGGATGCCAATCGGATCCGCTGCCGCGACGGAAACGGCGCGACCCGATGCGGATCGAGGCGGGGACGACGGGCAACGCGCTGACGAGACGGCATGGGATGTCCCCTGGGAACAACGGACGGAAAGATGCGCGGATCGGATCCGCGCAGGCGCTCGTCACACGGCTTGACCGTATGCCAGGCTTCTCGTCTCCAAGGACGCCATTTGATCGGCGGGACCGAACGACAAAATCGCGGGCTGCATCACAATTCCTGCGCAGACATGATGCTCACTTTCATGGCTCGCTCGACATCAACTCAGCAGCACGATGCCGCCGGGCAGATGTCGCGCCTTCGCGCCGAAGATTTGCTGGAACATGGTCAGGATGCCATCGACATTGTCGATGCGGAACCGGCCGTTGACGAGACGGCGTTCCAATTCCGCGTTCGTCACCATGACCTTGCCCGACCGGTAACGGTTGATCTCCGTCACGACGTTGCCGAGCGGAGCGTCATGAAAGATCAGCATTCCGTCGCGCCAGGCTGTCACCTCGGCGGGATCGACCGGCATGGGCGCCGCGAGACCAAGCGCTGCATAGCTGACCTGTTGCCCCGCGCGCAGCGCCGCGACGGAGCCGTGACGGGTGATGCGGACCTCGCCATCGAGGCACGTCACGCAGGTGCTGCGCGGCTCATGACGCACGTTGAACTGCGCCTGACGCGCACTCATCTCGCCGTCGCCGGCAACCACGCGCACTTCGCGACTTGCGGAGGCCGCCGCGATCACGGCTTCTCCGGTCAGGATCTCGATGCGATCCTGGCTGCTGTCGCCCGACTGAACATTGACGCTGGTTCCGGTGTTCAGCGTCACCTTGACACCGCCATCGATCGTGAGCTTGCGCTGCTCGCCGGCGGCGGTGCGATAGTCCGCCATCACATCCTGCAGCGACGGCCACAGCTGCAGCGGTGGCGACACCACGAGATAGGCGGCCGCCGACGTCGCCAGCGCGCCTCCGAGCATCGCCCGCCGCGTCATGCGCGGCTGCCGCCGGACGTCCGCCAGCATGGAATCGCCGCGCCGCTTCAACAGGTTGGCGCCGGCCGGGCCGAGCTGATCCCAGAGCAGGCTGGCCTGCGCCAGCGCCTCCGAATGGGCGCTGCTCTGGCTTCCCCAGTGCCTGGTTTCCTCGATGTCCCGCCGGGTAGCCTGCCCCGAACCAAGCCGCTGGACGCGCGCAAGCGCCTCGCTCTCGACCGCGGTCAGTTCCTCCGACGGTTCGTCGCTACGTGTCATCGATCGGGCGTTTCCCTTGGCAGCACGTCCATCCAAATACGCAACACTCTGACGCTCTCCTATCAGGACGTTTCCCGCGGCGCCGGACCGAAACGCCTTGTGACCTTTTTGTTAAACCGCTTGGCGCAATGCTCGAGCGCGGCTTTCAGCTCAAGCTCCACCAAGCGCTGCGAAACGCCGAGGCGCGCGGCGATCTCCCGGAGCGGCGTGCCTTCCAGGCGGGATGCGAGCAGGATCGTGCGGCGACGCGGCGTCAGTTCCTCAAGCACCTGCTCCAGATGCGCAATCTGCTCCCGCGATTCGACCTCGCGTTCCGGCCCGGGCGCCGCGTCGGCGATCTCGAGCATTGGCTGCACCTCGAACCGCTTGATCCGGCGTGACTCCTGACGCTCCCGGCTGATCGCAAGGTTGAGCGCGCTGCGCAGCAGATAGCCGATCGGGCTGTCCACCACGCCCGGGCCGTTCTTGTCGCGAAGGTGCAGCCACGTCTCGTGAAGGGTCTCGCGCGCTCTTTCGTCGCCGAGACGCCGCGCGAGGCGGCGGCGAAGCTCGTCGTAGCGCTCGACGAGCAGGTGCCGAAGAATGGTCGAAGTCGTTTCCGTCATCGCGCGACCGGTCCCGGGCGCCTTGGGTCACGCGCGGCACAGTCGCCGGTCTCGGAAGGCGGCCGCGGCGAAACCGCCATCATGACGGGCTGCGGCATGTCCGGCGGCGGCGGCCGGCCGATGACGACAGCACGCAACAGGGCGGCGATCGCCTGGTCACGCGCGCTGTCATCGGTCGAGCCGAGCAGCTGCGGCTGCAGCACCTCGCCGGCATGCCCGATCCAGAACCTGAACTTGATCCGATAGCCGCCCGGCGCGGTCAGCGCGGACCGGCAGAATGCCTCCTCGACGCTGCTCTGGACGGCCGCAAGATACAGCATGAAGCCACGCATCGACGCCGTCTGCGGCGCAGTGGCCGCAGGTACAATCGTGAAGGCGTTCGCCGCGGCATAGACCGCGACCAGACCGGTTCCTTCGAGCAGGAGCTGCAACGCCATATCGGGCGTCATCGATCCCTTGACGGCCTGCGCGCGGCGCCCCTCGGCCAGTGTGGCGTCATAGACAACCTGAAGACCGGTGGCCGCGCTGTAGGCGTCGAGCGCGGAGACCAGAGGCTGGCTGCCAATATCGAAGTCGACCGTTGCCGGCGTCCGAACTGATTCAAGGCTTGCGGCCATCGTTACCGTCTGGATATTCCCGGCAACGAGAGTGCCTATGACCAGGCCAAGAAAGCGCTGCCACATCCGATCATGCTTCGAGCGCAGCCCGATCTTCCGACCCGTTGAACAAACTGCATGAGGCGCCGCCTTGATCCTCAAGCCCAGCCGAACAGCACGATCTATCGGTGATCGATAGAGCTGTTCGTCAAACCCCGCGGCAGGCGCAACATAGAAACAGATTGTGACAATCTGCTAACAAGGGCGGAGACCTCGCGCCGGCCGCACCTTGCGCCGCCGCAGCCGGCGCCAGCCGATCACGATACCGCTGATCGAGACGATCGTGCCGACCGCCGACAGCAGCCAGACCACGACATCGCGCGCCGGCCAGATGCGCAGCAGAACGGGAAAGTCCAGGCTGTGCAGCGCATTGAACAGCCAGCGATAGGACCTACGGCTGTCGTCGCTGCGGTCGAGGATCTCGGCGGTGACCGGGGAGATGTGCAGCCAGGTATGGGCGGGATCGTCGAAGCCGATCCGCAGCACCGGAAGCTCGCGCACTTGGTGCAGCGTGTACCAGTGGGCGTCCGGTTCATCGAGCTGTCGCGCCGATATCATCGCAGCTCCCGGCATCGCGCGCCGGGCAGCCGCGATGATCTCATCCTGCGAGAGCGTCACGGGCGCGCCGGTCACGGGATCCGCGAGGCTGCGGCGGCCACTACTGCCGTCGAGCACCATCAGCCGGCGTCCGCCGATCCAGACGAAGCGCGCCTCCACCGCCGATACCTGCGGCGGCGACTGCAAGCCGGCGACGATATCGGGTGCATCATGGCCGTTGTAGCCGACTTCGATCTCGCGCGTGAGGCCACGACCGGAGAATGCACCGCCGGGATTGAGCGACAGCCAGCCGCTGAACATCCAGGTGATGACGAAGATGCCGCCGACGAGGCCGGCAATATGATGCCAGGCTATCCAGCCGCGATAGGGCGAGACGGCGCCATCAGCGTAACGGCGCGTCAGCCGCAGGCGAAGAATGCCGATCCAGAATCCGGTGACGGCGACGACGAGGCAGATGCCCGATATCCACAGCACCACGTCCCGCCACAACGGCCCGTCCTTGCGCAACACGGTAGGATAGATCCAGTGCGGGATCGAGCCGAGCCAGTTCCAGACGCGCTCGCGCCGCGTGGTGTCAAGTGCGATCTCGCCGGTGCGCGAGGAGACATAAAGTTCGGTGCCATCCGCGTCGCCGAGGCCGATCAAATAGAGCGGCCGCCGCGGATCGAAGTGCGCCGTCACCGTCCATTGATCGCGCGTCAGGGTATCGAGCAGTTGCGGCTGCACGGCACGCGGGTGATGCCGGGCAACGGCAAGCGCCTGGTCCGGCGCGATCCGGTCGATCACGCTGCCGTCGATCGCCGAGATGGTGACGGCGGCTCCCTTCCAGCCGGTCACGCGATAGACCGGAACGTCGTCCAGCATCGAGAGCCGCAGATCGCGCGGATAATGCTCCGTGCCCGCGATCGCCATCGCGCGATCAGGTGCGATCTGTACCTTGCTCCAAACGATGCCAGGGAGTGCAGAGAGGCGCTCGTCGTCAGTGAAACGCGGAAACGCCACGTACATCATGACGAGGCCGGAGATGAACCACATCGCGAAGAAGAGACACGTCGCAATGCCGATCCAGCGATGGACGACATAGAGCCATCGCCGCGCTCGCCGGATCAGAGCGTTGCGCATGGTCAGAACTTCACGTTGACGGATAATTCGGCGGTGCGCGGCATGCCGAGCAGCCACTGCCCCGTCCCGTTCGAGGTCACCGCGTAGACCTTGTCGAACAGATTGTAGACCCGGAACGCGACCGTGGTGCGGTCATCCGGCTTCCACCTGATGCCGCCATTGACCACATTGTAGCCCGGCCGCAGCTGGGTGTTGGCGAGATCGGAGTACATCGCGCCGACGATCTGCACGCCGCCATAGACCGACCAGTTCGGCGCGAAGTCCCAGGTCAGCCAAACGTTCGAGACCTGCTGCGGCACGTTGACCGGAACATTGCCGTTGTAGCTGACGACTTTGCCGCCGACCACCTGGCTGTTGTTGTCGTATCGGGCACGCAGCAGCGCAAGATTGGCGTCGACGCGCCAGCCGTCGTTCAGCGCGAGCCCGATCGTTCCTTCGACCCCGCGGGATGATTGCTGGCCGATCTGCAGTGCCAGGCCGGCGGTCGGATTGCTGGGATCGGGAATGGTCAGGCCGGTCTTGACGATCTCGTACCCTGCCAGCGTCCACTCGCCGCGGCCGCCCCAGAACGACTGCTTGACGCCGATTTCGGTCTGCTTGCCGGTCGCGAGCTGGAAGGTTTTCTGCGAGGTCGACAGCGAGATCAGGTTGCTGACCGGATCGACGCCGACCGCATACTGGCCGTAGAACGCGAGGTTCTTGATCGGCTCGTACACCAACCCGGTTCGCCAGCTGGTGCCCGACAGCGTGGTTTCAAAACTGTTCGCCGGCGTCTTGTAGTCGGTGCGATCGACCTCGGGACGATCGTACCGGACGCCGGTGACGAGCGACAATTGATCGGTCAGCGACAGGCGATCTTCGGCGAACAGCGCGTATTGATTGACGATCGCGTTGAAGCCCGGCGTCGTCGCCGTGGTCGTCGCGAAGAACGATCCGGGATCGAACACGTAAGGATTGACCGACGACGCGCCGCCATAGGGCGAATTGTTGGTGTGGGTGAAGTCGATCCGGTTGACGTCGAACCCGGCGACGAACTGGTTCGCGAGCCCGAGAACGTGACCGCTGAAGGTCGCATCCATCCGGTTGCCGAGCTGCTTCTGGTCGTGGAATATCTCGATGTAGCTGGAGCGGTCGATCAGCTGGGTCTTCGGATTCCAGGTGTAATTTTCGATGTCGCGCCAGTGCCGCTCGCTGGTCAGATAATACAGCGTGTTGTTGACCTTGATGCCGTCGGCGACATCCCACTCGGTCTTGAACTGGGTCCAGCTGTCCTGGTAGCGGATCGCGCTGTCTGATGCGTTGTAGTTCTTGAAACGCAATGCATCCTGGATCGACCCGTTGATCAGCGGCGTGCCGAAATAGCGCGACGGGCTGCGATCGCCATAGTCCTCGGAGAGCGTAAAGGCGAGATTGTCCGATGCCTGCACCCGCACGGCGGCGGCGACCACCGCATTCGAGGTCTTGTCGCGATCGACCCAGCCGTCCGACATGTTGCCGGTGGCGTTGATGCGGTAGGACACATTGGGATCGATCGGACCGGTGCTGTCCACCGACAGCCGTCGCGTCATGTTGCTGTCGAGCGAGACCTCGGCCTCGTTATAGGGCGTGCCCTGCGGCTTTTTCGGAACAACGTTGATGACGCCGCCGATCGCACCCTCGCCGTACAGCACCGAGGCCGGACCGCGCAGCACTTCAACCCGTTGCGTCGACCAGGTGTCGTAGGGGAACGTCAGGGTGCCCGAACCGATATAGAAGCGCGTGCCGTCATACAGCGTCATCACCGAGTTGCTGCCGGCAAAACCGCGGGTGCTGAACGACAGGCCGCCATTGCCGGGCGCCGGCGTCGCGATGAACCCTGCCGCGTTCTGGGTGACGGCATCGAGCACATTGTGCTGGCCGCGTTCGGCGATGGTCTGCGACGTGATGATCTCGACGCTGGCCGGCGTCTGCAGCGGCGTCAGATTGAGGCGACTGCCGGTGCCTCCCTGTGTGGTGGCGTTGAGCGTCGGCGATGCCGATCCCGATGCACCCGACGCCGCGGTGCGCGGCGCGCCAGCGGTTGCCGCCGCCGTTGCAGGTCTGGCGCGCGGCCGCGACGACGTCGCCGAGTTGCGGCTTCGCACCGTGGGCTTGGGCTTTGCGGATGTCGAGGGTGCGACCTCGATCGGATCGAGCGTCGTAGGTGGAGCTGTTTGCGCCGAAGCCTCAGTCGGCAGCAGCAGCGATGACAGGGAGCAAACGAGACCGAGGCGCCAACGGCGCGCGGCGGGAGATGACGGAGACATGAGAAGACTCGCGGTAACGTGGCACGTCACCGCGAACGCGGACTGGCGCATTGCCCCAAAGGCAATGCTCCGATCCCACCAGGACGCCCCCGCCCGATGTGCTCGCGTGTGACCACGACTGACGGCAGGTCTCCTGGCTCACGGGTCATCGCCTGTCGACGCCTTCCCGGGCTTGATAGCCCAGTGGCAAATTGACGAAAGGCTCGCCGTTTACAGTTGCGGGGACAGCTGCGGCATTGGGGTTACCCTCGCACCGCATTCCCTTTTGATCCCCGAAGGGAACCGTCGGCAGAAACGATAGGTGGTGCGGGATGGGGTGTCAATTCGATGCGATTGTCGCACACATGCTTTGCGGGATGATGCTGCTGCGATGACACAGCGACAGCGCGGGCCGACGCGAGGATTCTCTATTCCGTCATCCTGACAGCTTGTGAATCTTTTTGTTTCGCCAATTTCTGGTGTGTTGGCGGGATAGCCGAAGCTTCAGATTTGATGGCCTTGCAGGATGTTGTTGGCGAGTGCGTACCAGAGCACGACAGCGCGGACCTTTTCGATGCCGCGCACGGTCAGTTGCCGCAGGTTCCAGTTTCGCCAGCGGGCATGGATGCATTCGCAGATCGAGCGAAGCTTGTACTGAGCCTTGCCGGCCTCGCTAGCCATCCGAGCCCGCCAAGCCAGGACACCCGGGCCATCCCCGCGCCGCGGCAGGGAGGGATCGGTGCCGTGCTTGGATTGTGTCGGTGGACAGAAGACCTCAACTCCCTGGCTGTGCGCCCATTCGATGTCGTGGGCGCTGCTAAAGCCGCCGTCGACGAGATGGCGCCCCGGAAGACGACCAATCCGCACGCGCGTCCGCTCGAGCATCGGCCGCATGAGGCCGCGGTCTGAGCCGGCATTGGTGATCTCGAACCCGACGACGATCTGCTCTCCGGCCACGCTTGCCACTTGCAAATTGTACCCCGGGCGGAAGCCGCCATCGGCCATCTTCATGACGCGCGCCTGTGGGTCCGTGGTGGAGGCGCGCGGCTCCTTGGGCGTCTTGCCGTTGTTGCGCTCTTCCGCGCGCGCTTGACGCTGGCGCTTGATCTCCTCAAGCGCTGCCTGTGCCGCCTTCAGCCGCTGCGCGCGCTCACGTGCTGCGCGCTCCTTGGCCGCCTTGATGCGCTGGTTGCTCGCGTCGGAGCGCGCATCGACCTCTCGCTTGAGTTCCTCCACGACCCCCTGCGCCACCCCCAGATGCCGGTCGAGGGTTGCCTGGCGCCGGAACGAGGCTGCTCCGGCGCTCGCCCGAATCCGCACGCCATCCTGCGCCAGCGTGTCGAGATCGACTAAGCCGACTTCGGCCAGCGCCGCCAGATGTTCTGCCAGCAGCCGGTCGAGCAAATCGGCATATCCGACCCGGAAGTCCGCCAGCGAGTGATAATTCACCGACACCCCGCCGCACAGCCAGCGATAGACATCGTGGCTCTCGCACAGCCGCTCCAGAGCCCGGGCACTCCCCCACCCCCTCGCTGGTCGCATAGAGCCACAGCGCCAACAAAAGTCGCGGCGAGGTCGCCGGATGACCAGGCCTGTGGCCCCGGGCCTTGATCCGATCCTCAAGCTCGCTCAGGTCGAGACCTTCGACATAGGACCAGATCACCCGCGCCGGATGACCCTCCCCAATGAGGCTCTCGATATCGACCGCTCGCAGCTCAACTTGATCGCGCTTCGGTTCGCGCAGCCGCGGCGAGCCCAACGGCGCCCCATCAGTTTGCGGCTTCGACCGCTCAGGCAGTTCTCCGAACAGCTTGTCCCCGGCCATCTTCCATCCCCCGCAACTCGCTCCGTGCAGAGAATCACATCCCGACCGAACCGGCTACATCGGCAGTCTAAAACAGGAAAAATTCACACGCTCTGAGGTGCGAGCCTTGCGGCGCAATTGCGCCGCTGGGCGAGCCTCGAAGGATGCACGGCCACCAGCCGGGCCGTCGATCCTTCGAGACGCCGCTTCGCGGCTCCTCAGGATGACGGAATACCTAATTCGCATCACCCTGCTTCGACACATCCCTGCATCACCTCATCGATCTCGGCCCGCGACAGAGCGCCCATCTCGGCGATGAACACGATTCGCGTGCGTGGCACACCGGGTGCCGGCACGCCGCCGGCAGCCAATGTCGCGCGGCCGCCGGCGAGTTGAAACACCGTCAGCCGTCCGGGCTGCTCCACCGTCTCGAACAATCCCTTCGCCCGCGCCAGCTTCGGCGCCAGTTTGCCGATCGCCTGCTGCAAGCGCGGCAACCGCACCGGCCGCTCCGAGGTCCAGCTCAGCGTCTCGAACCGGTCGGATCCCGGCCGTCGCGGCGCGGTCTCGCGCGGCGCCGGCACATGATCGAGATCCGCCGGAAACAGCAACGCCTCCGGCACCTCACCATGCAAGGCATCAACGACCACGGCCGCCGGACGCGCTGCCCGTACCGCGTCGCGGATTGCGGCGCACGCGGCTGCATCGGCCAGATCGACCTTGCTCAGCGCCACCACATCGGCCGCCCGCAACTGCGAGCGCAGCAGCGCATCGTTCAGCATCGCCGCCGGCTGGGTCGCGTCGACCACGCACAGCACGGTCTCCAGCGGCGCCTCCTTCCAGATCACCGGGTCCATCAGGTTGCGCACGATGTCGGCGGGATCGGCGATCCCGCTGGTCTCGATCACGATGAATTCGGGACGCGGATCGCGCCGCAGCAAGGTTGCGAGCGTGCGCAGCAGATCGCCCTCCAGCGTGCAGCAGATGCAGCCATTGCTCAGGCTGACCACACCATCGCTGGCGCCCGCGACCAGCTCCGCGTCGATATTGATCGCGCCGAAATCGTTGACCACGGCCGCGATGCGCCGGCCTTGCGCATGCGCCAGCAGATGGTTGACGACCGTGGTCTTTCCCGCCCCGAGAAAACCCGCGACCAGCAGGATCGGGACCGGCACCTCAGCCCCCGGTGACGGGCCGGCGCACCGGCCGGCCGGGCCGTGCCGCGACATCGAGCACGCCATCATTGATCAGCGGCTGGCCGCTGACCACGAGATGCCGCACGCCTTCCGCCGGGCGGTTCATCGCGGAGAAGGTCGCACGATCGCTGAGCGTCTCGAAGTCGAACGCCACGACGTCAGCGTCGGCGCCGACCTGCAACCTGCCCTTGGCGCGCATCGCCGGCGTGCTCGCGGATAGGATTTCCGCCGGAATCAGCGCGCATTTGCGGATGCCCTCGAGCAGGGACACCTTCCGGCGCTCGCGGACCCATTCGCGGATGAAGCGGGTGAAGCAGCCGGCCGAACGCGGATGCGAGGTGGCATCGTCAGGCAGCGGCCAGGCGTCGCCGGTGTAGGGGCGGCCGTCCGATAGCGCCCACGGCATCGCGTCGGACGCGATCGCACCGCCCGGATACAGCACCGCCATGTCGAGCAGATCGCGATGATGCGCGTTGTTCTCGATATCGAGCACATGCCACAGCACCAGCGTCGAGGGTTCCGCGGCCTGCGCCGCCAGCAACTCCTCGCGGCTGCCGAAGCGGTGACCGTCGGTCACGCGCTGCACCGAATCATAGCCGAGGCCGTTGCGCTCCTCGAATTTGGGATCGCTGAAGAAGGTCGCCGCCAGCACGGTCGAGCCGGTGCCGTAGGGATAGGCCTCCACCGTGATCGGCAGGCCCTGCGCCTGCGCTTTCGCGATCAGCGCAACACAGCGCTCGATGTCCGTCTTGCTCGACGAGTTGAAATGGCAGATGTGCATGTGCGCGCCGGTGGCACCGGCATAGCCGATCAGGCGGATATAGGCCTCGACCGCGCTCTCGGGATCGATGCGGGACATGTAGGCGACGTGGGTGAAGGTCGGCACCGCATGATCGGCGGCGAGCTGGCAAACTGCAGTCAGTTCCTGCACGCCGGCGCCCGGCGCATAGGCGTTGAGAATGCCGATGCCGATGCCGCCCTCGTTCAATCCGTTGGCAAGGCGCGCGAGGATGCCGCCGACCTCACCCTCGGTCGCCACGTTCTCGATCCAGCGGCGATCGCGCATCGCGGCGCCGAATGATTCCAGCGAGCTTTCCGCATTCGAGCCGGTCATCGCGCCGATCCGCGCGAACGCCCAGTTGGCCGCGGCGCCGTAGTTCAGCACCCGCCCCTTCTCGGCCTGGCGCTCGTACCAGGATGCCACCGGCAACACGCCGGCCTCGAGGTCGAGCGATGTCGTAACGCCGTCGAACGCCTGCATGCGATCGGCCGGAATGGTCTGGCCATGCGCGTGCAGGTCGATGAAGCCGGGCGCCACCACAAGCCCGGTGGCATCGATCTGCCGCTCGGCGCCGCCGAGCCCGGTGCCGACCGCGGCGATCTTGCCGTCGACGACGGCGACGTCGCCGATCGCATCCATCCCGCTGGCCGGATCCACCACCCGGCCGCCGCTGATCACCAAACCACCCATCGCCACTCCCCGCATTGTCCGACACCGGCCGGTCTCATTTCGAGCACAGAGAAGCGCATCGCACTCATCGCAGCAAGCCGGGCCAGGGTTGTGGCGACATGCTGTAGCGGAATATCCGCCGCGCCGTGACGGCGATTGCAGAGAGCCCCTCGTTACGTTCCGGTTGCACGCCGCGACGGCAGTCCCCGCCAGAGATCGTTGCCGGGTCTCATGCGGCTCGCCACGAGTTTCGGCGGCGTGCGGTCCCTGGCGATCGCCGCTTCGACCGCGCGCTTGAGCCTGACATTGTCGATTTGTGCCAGGAATCGCCGGATGACGGCATCCTGATCCGCGCCCTGACCGGAGATCGCCGCGCACAGCTCCGCGGTCGTCCGGCGGAAGAAGTGGAAGGCGTCATCGGCCGCGCCGCCCAGCCGGTCGACCTCGCCGGCCACATTAAGCGCCTGCATCCGATCGTCGTCGTCGAGCGTCACTGCGAAGCGCAGCACGGCAAGCTGCCAGGCACGGAGCAGCCTGCTCTCGGGTTTGGTCGCGTCCTCGCGCATCAGTCGAACACCCCGCGCGCCGATGCCCCCGGGCTGTCGAGGGAGGTCAGGCGCGGCGCGACTATCCTTGCGCGGGAATAGGTTTTCGAGGGGAGCGCGCGCTCGATCGCATAGGAATCGCATAGGCGGAGGGCACAGCGTCCCAATTCGTTCAAATCCCCTCGAACTGCAACCGCGCCAGCCGCGCATAGAGGCCGCCCGCGGCAACCAGCTCGGCGTGGGTGCCCTGCTCGACGATCCTGCCCTGGTCCATCACCAGGATGCGGTCGCAGGACAGCACGGTCGCCAGGCGATGCGCGATCACAAGCGTGGTGCGATGGCGCATCAATTCCTCCAGCGCGGTCTGCACCAGCGTCTCGCTCTCGGCGTCGAGCGCCGAGGTCGCCTCGTCGAGCAGCAGCAGCGGCGCATCGCGCAGGATCGCGCGCGCGATCGCGATGCGCTGGCGCTGGCCGCCGGACAGCGTCACGCCGCGCTCGCCGAGCTGGGCGTCGAAGCCGTCGGGCAGCCGGCGCACGAATTCGGTGGCATGGGCGAGGTCGGCGGCGCGCTCGACCTCGGCGTCGGTGGCGTCGGGCCGGCCGAACCGGATGTTGTCGCGGGCGCTCGCGGCGAACACCACGGAATCCTGCGGCACCAGCGCGATCCGCACGCGCACGTCGGCCGGATCGGCCTGCCGGATCGGCACGCCGTCAAGCGAGATGGTGCCCGATTTCGGATCGTAGAAGCGCAGCAGCAGATGGAACAACGTGCTCTTGCCGGCTCCCGACGGGCCGACGATTGCGACCTTCTCGCCGGAGCGCACCTCCAGCGACACGCCGTCGACGGCAAGCGCGTTGGGCCGGGTCGGATAGGCGAAGCTGACATTGTCGAAGCCGACGTCGCCGCGCGCGGGCTGCGGCAGCGCGCGCGGCGAAGCGGGAGCTGCGATCTGCGGCCTGACGCGCAAAATCTCGAACAGCCGTTCGGCGGCGCCCGACGCGGCCGAGACCTCGCCCCAGACCTCGCTGAGCTGGCCAAGGCCGCTCGCGGCGAAGGCCGTATAGAGAATGAACTGGCCGAGCCGGCCGGGGCTGATGGCGCCGATCAACACGTCGTGCGAACCGACCCAGAGGATCACGACGACGCTGGCGAACACGATGAAGATGACGATCAGCGTCAGCACCGCGCGCGCCTTGGTCGAGCTGCGCGCCGCCTCATAGGCCTGCTCGACCTCGCGGGCAAAGCGCGTCCGGGCGAGCCGCTCGCCGGTGTAGGCCTGCACGGTGCGGATCGCGTTGACCAGCTCGTTCGCATAGGCGCTGGCATCGGCCAGCGTGTCCTGTGCGTTGCGCGACAGCCGCCGCACCCAGCGACCGAACGCGACCAGCGGAATCACGATCATCGGAATCGCGAGCAGCACGAAGCCCGAGAGCCGCGGGCTCGTGATCACCATCATCGCGGCGGCGCCGAAGAACAGCATCACATTGCGCAGCGCGATCGACACCGAGGCCCCGACCGCGGACTTGATCTGCGTGGTGTCGGCAGTGAGCCGCGACACCAGTTCGCCGCTTCGTGCGGAATCGAAGAACGAGGGCGACAGCGAAATCAGATGCGCGAACACGTCACCCCTGAGATCGGCGACGATGCGCTCACCGATCGTCATCACGAGGTAGTAACGCGAGGCGCTGGCACAGGCGAGCACCGCGACGACCGCGAGCATCACGCTGAAATAGCTGTTGACCATCGCGATGCCTTCGGGCGTGAAGCCGAGGTCGATCATCCGCCGCACCGCGACCGGCACGATCAGCGTAGTGATCGCCGCGATCGTCAGCGAGATCAGCGCGAGGATCGCCCGTCCCTTGTAGCGCGCCACATAGGGCGCGAGCGCGAGCAGCGGCCGCAAGCGGGCACGGCTCTTCGCCGGCTCGGTGATCTGGCTCTCGATGAAGGCCTCCTCATCGAGCAACGCATCTCGCGGCGGCTCGGGGGGGCCGCGAGGGGGCTCAAGCTGTTCGGCTACACTCATTTATCTGGACCGGTTCTATCGCCCCCCACATAGGCCCGCCGACCCCGGCTGGCAAATCCGGTAAAGTCCCAATCCGGTGATGGGCTTAAGCTCCCCTTTCTTGGCTTGTTTTGGGGGGCTCCATGGGTTATAGAGCCGCCCAAATCCCGTACCTAGATGTCTTGAGACGGGCGCTGGCGCGCCGAAGGAACTGTCATGAAAGCCGATATTCATCCGAATTATCATACGATTAAGGTCGTCATGACCGACGGCACCGAGTACCTGACCCGCTCGACCTGGGGCAAGGAAGGCGACACGCTGAACCTCGACATCGACCCCAAGTCGCACCCGGCCTGGACCGGCGGTACCCAGCAGCTGATGGACCGCGGCGGCCGTGTCTCGCGCTTTCAGAAGAAGTTTTCGGGCTTCCTCAAGAAGGACTAAAGTCCGCTTCGGGATCGCCCCTGCGATCACACAAAACGCCTCCATCTCGGGGGCGTTTTTGTTTTGGGGGTTGGCGGACCGGCCGGACGGGCGAGCGCGCCACTCTCTCCATGCGTCGTCCTGGCGAAAGCCACGCCCTATAACCCCCGCATTCGATGATGAACGGGATCGTGGCCCCAGCGCGCGAAACAATTGAGAAATGGGGGTCCTGGCCTTCGCCAGGACGACACTGAATGTGTGGCACGGCCTGCATCCACAATTGTCGTCCCTGCGAAAGCAGGGACCCATCACCACAGGGTTGTGTTGTTGGAGAGGGCTGTGGCCCCAGCGTCGCGCACCAATTGCAATTTGTGGTTATGGGTCCCGGGTCAAGCCCGGGACGACACTGAGTGGCACGATCTCGAGCGAGTTCGGTGTCATCACCCGCGCATGCGGGTGATCCAGTATTCCAGAGGCGTCTGTGCTTGAGCCGAGGTGCCGCGGCGTACTGGATCGCCCGGTCAAGCCGGGCGATGACAGGCGTAGTTGGGCACGCAGCGTCGCATTCTCGCGACATGAATCGTCCGAGTTTTGGATTTCGTTTCGCCCTCTCTTGAACAGAGGGCGCAGGGAAAGCCGGGTGCCGATCGCACCCATGGGTCCGGTGCAAATAAAAAGCACCGGAGGTCGGACCACAGGTGTAACCGGAGCAATCCGGCTTTCCCTGCGCGATGGGTTACGGCTTACTTCGTGCTCTCCCCGGTGAGACCGGGCTTGTTTGTCACCGCCCTTGCAACGACGCTTACGCGTCTTGCAAGAGGACACCAGCCGCTGGGCGTCAGGACCACACGACTTCACCGTCCGCTTCATGTGCCCTCGTCAGTCGCACAATCTGCGTCCACCGCATCTCACCGCAACACCCGTGACGATGCGCAGCGCCCCTCGATCGGGTGAGACGAGCAATTCATACACTGAGTTGCGCTTCTGATAAAGCGAAATGTTTTTGCACGAGGGGCTTGCGTCGTCGGGCAACTCAGTGGCACGCGCGCGAGGCGGGGCACTGGCAGACGGAGCGCCGCGCCCCTAGCGATCCTGGAAGGCGAGCCGCGCGCCGAGCGCGACCAGGATGCTGCCGCCGATCCGTTGCATGATCCGCTGTGACCTGAGGGAGCGCTGCAGCCTTGCCATCACGGCAGTGGCGAAAAACACGCAGACGATATCGACTGCCGAGAACGTCAGGTTGACGATGGTGCCGAGCAGGAACAGCTGGGCCCAGACCGGCACGCTGGCCGACGCATCGACGAATTGCGGCAGGAACGCCAGGAAGAAGATCGCGGTCTTCGGATTGAGCACTTCGACGACGATGCTTTGCGCGAAGGCGCGCTCCACGGAGAGCGGCGTCAACTCGGGACGCTTTGCATTGTCGCGATCGCGGAACAGCGACAGCCCGAGCCAGGCCAGATAGGCCGCACCGGCAAGCTTCATCGCCATGAATAGCGGCGGCACCGCATGAAACAGCAGCGCGAGGCCCGCGGCCGCGGCGATGACATGGACATAGCCGCCGAGATGCAGGCCGAGCGAGGCCATCAGCCCCGCGCGCCGGCCACCCGCCAGGGTGCGGGCCGCGGCGTAGAGCATGGCCGGACCGGGAATCAACGCGAAGGTTGCGGTCGTGACCGCAAAGGCAAGGTACAATTCCATCGGTGACCTTCGTCTTAGCTCGCGGGGATCATCGCCGCGACCTCGCGGTCGGCAGGATTGTCGCTGGCACCAAGGCCTGCGATGACGCCGGCGCGATCCTCGAGCTTGCGGTTCTGACTCATCTTCTTCTTGGCGTCGATCCGTGTGATCGGCATCCGGAAGCCGACGATGCCGCGCAGCTGCGCCTTGATGAAATCATCGGGCGCATCGCTGACTTGCCAGACTTCCTGCCGCGAACTCTCGTGCAACGCAGTCAGCCGGGTCACGATGTCGAGCAGGCGATCCGCATCCTCGAAGAACTCGGCCACGCCGTAGGCGTGGACGGCGACGTAATTCCAGGTCGGCACCACCTTGCCGTGCTCGGCCTTGGTCACATACCAGGACGGCGTCACATAGGCGTCGGGCCCCATGAAGATCGCCATCGCCTCACCCACGGCGGGCAGCTTCCATTGCGGATTGGGCCGCGCGACATGACCGTACAGCGTGCCGTAATCGCCCTCGTTTTCGCTGAGGATCAGCGGCAGCGGCGTTCCGATCAGCCCGTCCGCGGTCGCGGTAACCAGTGTCGCGAGCTTTGAGGCCCGCATCGCGGCGTGGATCGCGCCGAGCTCATCCATCTTGAAATGCGGCGGCAGGTACATGGCAGGCCTCTTGGCAAACCTCATCGAATTGTTGCTCGCACAATAGCGCCGAAGTGGCCTATGATAAGAGCCACTTTCGATCATCATGACTGGTCCACTATGCCCCGCCTGCGCGCCACCATCAGCATCCCCTCGCTGCGGGCGGTCGACCGCGCCGCCGGACAGGTCGGACGCCAGATCGCGCAGTCCCTGCGCGCAGCCATCGCCAGTGGCGAACTGAAGGCCGGCGAATATCTGCCGTCGACGCGCGCGCTGTCGGCCTCGCTCGGCGTGGCGCGCGGCACGGTGACGGAAGCCTTCGAGCAATTGCAGGCCGAGGGCTATCTGCAATCGCAGGTCGGCGCCGGCACCCGCGTCGCGCCGACGCTTGCGGAACAAGCACGGCCACCTCGCCCGCCGGCTGGCCGCAGCCCGAACAAGACTGCGCCGATCGAGTTGCCGCCGCGCGCTGTGCGACTTGCCAAGGTTGTGGCGGCCTTCACGCCGATGCCCGAAGTCCCGTTTGCGATTGCGGTCCCCGGAGGCGCCGTCGCCCCTGATGACAATTGGCGCCGCCTCGGCAACCGCGTGCGGGCATCGCGCGCGGCAGCGCCTGCAAGCTACGGCGATCCGCGCGGCCTGATGGCGCTGCGGCAGGCGATCGCCGACTATGTGCGCAAGTCCCGCGCGGTGCATTGCGAGCCCGAGCAGGTCGTGATCACGGCCGGCACGCAGCAGGGCCTTTATCTGGCCGGCCGCGTGCTGCTGTCTGCGGGCGATCGGGTCTGGGCCGAGGATCCGGCCTATCCCGGCATGACGGCGGTGCTCGACGATCTCGATCTCGTCACCACGCGCGTTGCAGTCGATGCACAAGGCGTCGACGTCGATGCGGCGATTGCCGCGTGCCCGAATGCGCGCGCGGCTTTCGTGACGCCCTCGCATCAGTACCCGCTGGGCATGCCGATGAGCATGGCCCGCCGCAACGCGCTGGTGGCGTGGGCGCAGCGAAGCAATGCGTGGATCGTCGAGGACGACTATGATAGCGAGCTGCGCTATGCCGGTCATCCCTTCCCGTCGATGCAAGGGCTCGCGCCGTCACGCGTGATTTATCTGGGCACGCTCAGCAAGGTGCTGTTTCCCTCGCTGCGGCTCGGCTACGTCGTAGCGCCGCTGCCGCTGATCGACGCCTTCGCCGGCGCGCGGGCGCTGCTCGACCGGCATTCACCGACCGCCGACCAGCATGTGCTGGCGGCCTACATGCGCGAGGGATTGTTCGAAGCGCATATCAGGCGGATTCGCGGCGTCTACGCCGCGCGCCGCGCGACACTGATCGCATCGATGACGCGTCACATGCCTGATCACGTTACGCTGCAGCCGAGCGACCAGGGCATGCATCTGTTGCTGTGGCTGCCGCAGGGCTTCGACGACGTGCAATTGGCGAAGGCCGCACTTGCCGACGGCATCGTCCTGCGGCCGATCTCACCCATGTACGAGGCTGCCGCGCGGCCCGGCCTCATGCTCGGCTTCGGCGGTTTCGAACCGGAGGAGCTGGAGGCGGCGGCGATACGGCTGCGGCAGGTGATCGATCTGCACACGCCGCAGCGGCTGGCCAAGCCACGCCGCAATGAGGCTTCACACTGAGTTGACGGTTCGAATTTTACTGCTCGAACGCAGCCTTGAGCCGGTTGAGCTGCGGCACCAGCGGGTTGCCGATCGATGAGCGATCCGGCGCCGGCGCATGGATCGTGGTGTCGAGGCGGCGGACGCGCGCCTGCAGATCCATCGAGCGGGCGATCAGCTGCTGCAATTGCTCCGGCAGCTTGGTCACCATGTCGGCCGGGCCGGGATCGGCGGCCGACAGCTTCACCTTGGTCTTCTCGCGATTGGCCTGGGTCAGCGTCATCTCGCCTTCCTTGACCGCGCGATGCAATAGCAGCCACGACGCGAGCTGCATCAGCCGCGTGGTCAGGCGCATGCTCTCGGTCGCATAGGTCAGGCTGACGGAGCGTTCCAGCGCCTTGGCCTCGGCACGGCCGTCGCCGTCGAGATAGGCGGCGGTCTGCTCGACCAGGTCCATGCCTTCCCGGAACAGCACGCCAAATGCCGCAGAATTGGTCAGCCGTTCACTGAACAGCACAAGCCCGGCTTCGTTCTGGGAACGATCCGCCATGGTTAACGCCCTCACACCATCGTAACGCCCGCTGGCATCTGACGCGCCAGCTTATGATGAACAAATCATTGCGCGGGCGCGCCGAAGAGTCCAGCCGCAACCGGATTTATGGTTTCCAACGGATAGGACGCACAAAAAAGAGCCGCCGTTTCCGGCGGCTTTGAAGTTGATAACAGGGAGGCGTCAAACAGAGTGGACAGGAGCCACTCGGTGTCCAAACGAGGACAATGCAGTCATAATCGAGAAAGCTTAACCGATCGTAAATGAACGGATTTCTTCAGGCTTTGTTTGCCATGTCGGCCATTGACCTAGTTTGGCACAGATGCGTGCACGCCAGCGCGTAGCTCGGGCAGCGCTTCTGCTCCTTCCCCCTGAAAGGGGGAAGGTCGGGATGGGGGTCAGCCGCAGGCGACGCTGCAAGTGGAGAGCGCAGATCCCCACCCGCTTTGCTCTGCGAGCAAAGCGACCTCCCCTTTTCAGGGGAGGTTTGGAGCTGCGTAGCCCGCATGATATCGCTGGCTATGACTTGAAGAACGCGTTCGCGGCGTCCTTCGACGCGCGCTTCTTCGTCATCGCTTCTTTCAGGCGATCGATTTCGGTCGTGAGCAGCGCAATACGCTCGGTCAATTCCTCGACCGACAGCAGCGAGAGATCCTGCCCGATCTCGTGCGTGATCTTCTTCCGCGGCCGGTCCTCGTCCTCAATCGGCATGTGTCCTCCCGGCGATGCTGATCTGGCGCCTCGGCTCCAGAGAGAAAGTGAATATCCGCGCGCAGGAGAATTTTGCAGTGACTTTCGTGTGCGCGCAACATCTGACGCTTCCGCGCCGCGCTGATCCCAGCGGCTCACTCATTCCGCTGCCGGAGCGCGGGCGCAGACACACCAGCCGCAAGGCTCGGCCCGCTGGTCGAGAAGATCACGCCCGAAAAGCCGACCATCTGACGAGGCGGTTCGGGACTTAATGGCGTTTCGCTTCGTTGGAAAAGGCGGTATGCCACAAGCCAATCCTCTTCACTGACCAGGGACGAACCATGCCAAACCTGCCCGCGCAAATGACCGTCGTAGCCATCAGCAAGCCAGGTGGCCCCGAGGTGCTGGTGCCGGAGACCCGCGCGCTGCCGGTTCCGGGTGCCGGCGAAATCCTGGTCAAGGTCGCGGCCGCCGGCGTCAACCGCCCCGACGTCGCGCAGCGCTCCGGCTCCTATCCGCCGCCGCCCGGCGCGAGCGATCTGCCCGGCCTCGAGATCGCAGGCGAAGTGGTCGCGCTCGGCGAAGGCGCAAAGCATGAGATCGGCGACAAGGTGATGTCGCTCGTCGCCGGCGGCGGCTACGCGCAATATTGCATCGCGCAGGACGCGCAGGCGATGACGGTGCCGCCCTCGCTGTCGATGCAGGAAGCCGGCGCGATTCCGGAAACGCTGATGACGGTGTGGCACAACGTGTTCGAGCGCGGCGCGCTGCAAGCCGGCGAGACGCTGCTGATCCACGGCGGCTCGTCGGGCATCGGCACGATGGCGATCCAGCTTGCCAAGGCGTTCGGCGCCAAGGTGATCGTCACCGTCGGCTCGCAGGACAAGGCGGATGCCTGCCTCAAGCTCGGCGCCGATCACGCGGTCAATTACAAGGCCGAGGATTTCGTCGAGGCGGTGAAGAAGGCGACCGGCGGCAACGGGGCCAATGTCATCCTCGACATGGTGGGCGGCGAGTATATCGACCGGAACTATGACGCCGCGGCGGTCGAGGGCCGCATCGTCCAGATCGCGTTCCTGTCGGGAACACCGAAGGCCACAGCCAATTTCGCCAAGCTGATGGTCAAGCGGCTGCACCACACCGGCTCGACCCTGCGCCCCCGTAGTAATGCGGACAAGGCGGCAATGGTCGCGGCGATCGAGGCAAAGGTGCTGCCGTTGTTGCGCGAAGGCCGCGTCAAACCGCTGATGGACAGCACATTCCCGCTGGAAAAGGCCGCCGATGCGCACCGGCGCATGGAGACCAGCGAACATATTGGCAAAATTGTGTTGGCGGTTTAACTCTCGCAGCGGAAGCAGGGGCGGAAACCCTTTGATTCCCTTCGCTTTCGTGTCATTTATCGCGCCACCTCCGGGCCGGTCGCCGGGCCCGGGCAGTTTGTCGATCGCGGAGTACTGACATTGCGTCTGATCAGGTGCCTTGCGCTGCTGGCGCTGGGCCTCATGATGTTTGCCGCTGCGCCTGACGCGTATGCGATCGACGCGGTCAGCGTGCGCAGCGATGCGCCGGCGATCGACCTCACCGCGGTTCTCGACCATCAGCGCAGCGAAACCGACCGCATCCAGGTCTCCACTGCACCGGGAACCGACGGCATCGTGCGACGCATCGAAGTTCGCGCCCGCGAAGGCGGCCAGAACTGGGTGGTGTTCGCGCTCGCCAACAACACCGACGACCAGCTCGACCGCCTGATCGTCGCGCCGCACTATCGCATCGTGTCATCAGGCCTGTTGTGGCCCGACCTTGGCCTGTCGCGCATCGCCACCATCACGCCGTCGGTCGGCGATCGTCCCGAGCGGCAGGAGAGCCCGACCGCCGACGTGTTTCGCATCACGCTCGATCCCGGCGCTGTCGTCACCTATGTCGCGGAACTGCGCACCGACAAGCTGCCACAGCTCTATCTGTGGGAACCCGACGCCTACAAGGACAAGGTCAATTCGTTCACCTTGTATCAGGGCATCGTGATCGGCATCTCGGGCCTGCTCGCGCTCGTGCTCACGATCTTGTTTGTGGTCAAGGGCAGCATCATGTTCCCGGCCGCCGCGGCGCTGGCCTGGGCGGTGCTGGTCTATATCGGCGTCGACTTCGGCTTCTGGGGCAAGGTGCTCGACATGTCGAACAACGCCGAGCGCGTCTGGCGCGCGGCGGGCGAGGCGATCCTCGCGGCGACACTGCTCGTGTTCCTGTTCGCGTACCTGAATCTCAGTCGCTGGCACGTCCGCTACTCGCATATCACGATCGGCTGGCTCGTCTTCCTCGGCTCGCTGGTTGCGCTGGCGCTGTTCGATCCGGCGGTCGCCTCCGGCATCGCACGGATGTCGCTGGTGATGATCGCCTTCGCCGGCTTCGCGCTGATCGTCTATCTGTCGACCCACGGCTTCGACCGCGCGGTGCTGTTGATCCCGACCTGGTTCCTGCTGGTGGTCTGGGTGGTCGCGGCCGGCATGACGGTCGCGGGCTCCGTCACCAACGACATCGTCGGTCCGGCGCTGCTCGGCGGTTTGGTGCTGATCGTGATGCTGATCGGCTTCACGGTCATGCAGCACGCCTTCGCCGGCGGCGGCGCCACCACCGGCGTGGTCTCCGATGTCGAGCGCCGCGCCCTGGCACTGACCGGCTCCGGCGATCTGATCTGGGACTGGGACGTGTCCGCCGACAAGGTGTTCACCAGCCCGGAGACCGAGGCCCTGCTCGGCCTGAAGCGCGGCACGCTGGAAGGCCCGGCGGCGAAATGGCTTGAGGTACTGCACCCGCTCGACCAGGACCGCTTCCGCGCCGCGCTCGACAGCGTACTCGACCAGCGCCGCGGCCGCCTGGTGCAGGATTTCCGACTGCGCACGCCCGACGGCCACTTCATGTGGTTCGCGCTGAAGGCGCGGCCCGTGGTCGGCTCCGACGGCGAGGTCTCGCGCGTGGTCGGCACCCTGACCGACGTTACCGAGTTCAAGAACTCCGAAGAGCGGATGCTGCATGACTCGGTGCACGACAATCTGACCGGGCTGCCGAACCGACGGCTGTTCATGGACCGGCTCGGCGCGGTGGCGAACCTCGCCAAGACCATGCCGAACCTGCGGCCGACCTTGATGGTGATCGACCTCGATCGCTTCAAGCAGGTCAACGATTCCGTCGGCATCGCGGTCGGCGACTCCATCCTGCTGACGCTGGCGCGACGTCTGACCCGCATCCTCAAGCCGCAGGACACGCTGGCGCGCATGGCCGGCGATCAGTTCGGCCTGATCCTGCTGTCGGAGCAGGACCCGGCACGGATCACCAACTTCGCCGAGACCATCCGCAAAACCATCCGCGCCCCGATCGCGTTCAACGACCGCGAGATCTTCCTGACCGCGTCGATCGGCCTTGCGCTGTCCGACCCGGCTGCGCCGCTGACCGACGAAATCATCAAGGACGCCGAGCTTGCGATGTATCATTCCAAGCGGATCGGCGGCGACCGCATCGACGTCTACAAGCCGGCGATGCGGGCGCGGAAGACCGACCGCCTGACCCTGGAAAGCGACCTGCGCCGCGCCATCGAGCGCCAGGAGCTCACGATCCTGTACCAGCCGATCGTGCGGCTGGAAGATCGCGCGATCGCCGGCTTCGAGGCGCTGGTGCGCTGGGACCATCCCAAGCTCGGCCGGATGTCGCCGTCGGAATTCATCAACGTTGCCGAGGAGACCGGCCTGATCGTCGATCTCGGCATGTTCGTGATGGACCAGACCGCACGCCAGCTCGCGGTGTGGCAGCGCGCGATGCGGGCGCGCGAGCCGATCTTCGCTTCGGTCAACGTGTCGTCGCGGCAATTGCTGCGCCACGATTTGATCCACGATATCCGCACCGTGCTGTCGCGCTCCTCGGTGGCGCGCGGCACGCTGAAGCTGGAGCTGACGGAATCGCTGGTCATGGAGAACCCGGAGCACGCCGCCCAGATGCTGGCGCGGATCCGCGAGCTCGGCACCGGACTGTCGCTCGACGATTTCGGCACCGGCCACTCCTCGCTGTCCTATCTGCAGCGCTTCCCGTTCGACACCATCAAGATCGACCAGTCTTTCGTCCGCACCACGAGCCGCGGCACCCGCCCGGTGATCCTGAAATCGATCATCGCGCTGGCGCACGATCTCGGCATGGAAGTGGTCGCGGAAGGCGCCGAGACGGATTCGGACGCCGTCGAGCTCTACCAGCTCGGCTGCGAATACGCGCAAGGCTTTGCCTTCGGCGAGCCGATGGACGCCGACGCCGCCACACGCCTCCTCACCGAGGAACGGCTGGAAGCCGCGAGCTAGGCTCTGGCGAAGGCACCCTGCACCCCTTCACGGATGTCATACTCCGCGAAAGCGGAGTATCCAGTACGCTGCGACTTATCCGTATTGCGTCGATGTCTCTGGAATACTGGATCGCCCGCATTCGCGGGCGATGACAAGCTAGGGCGTGGCGTCTCTCCTGCCCTTGGGCATTCGCTTGAACCTGACACTCTTGCCGTCGGCCTGGCGGGTGGCGATGTAGCCGGCCTCTAGGCAGGCTTCGCGCTGCGGCATCTTCTCCTGCGGGCTGCGCAGGGTTTCCCACCACGACGCCCGGTGTGCGGCGCGCGGCAGCGCCGCATCGATGATCGCCTCGATCTCGTCGAAGGTCAGCGCGAATTCAGGCAAATGCTGCTTCTTCAGATAATCCCGCAGCGCGTCGTAGTCGTTCACAACATCCTCAATGACAAAAAGCCAGGGTCCGGCAACCACCCGTTAACCCATTCGGCGGCCGCTGTCGCCATTTAAGGCGACAACAAGATTTCCCGTTGCATGACGGCGGCTTGGAGCGGGACATGCTATTTCAACGGGGAAACGACGCAAGGCGGCGCTGGCGGCTATCGGCAAAGCTGCTGATCGCTGCATCCGTTGCGACCGTCCTCGGCTTTTCCGCGGTCTGCGCCGGCGTGATGTTCGACATGCGCCGCGGCGAGGAGCAACTGGCCCGCCGAACCCTGGAGAATCTGGCGTCAGGCATCGAGGCCGACATCAGCCGCAACATCGAGCTCTACGACCTGTCGCTGCGCGCGGTCGCCAGCAATCTGGAAGTGCCGGAGGTCCGCGGCGTCAGCAGGGAACTGCGCCAGCTGATCCTGTTCGATCACGCCGCGACCGCAAAGCATTTCGGCGCGATCCAGGTGTTCGACACCAAGGGCAATCTGACCATCGACGCGGCGAGCCTCGATCCGCAGCCGGAGAACCGCAGCGACGAGGAGTATTTCACCATCCAGCGCGACCATCCCGACACCGGGCTGTATGTCAGCCGGCCGATGCTGCATCGCGGCGCCTACGCCATCGTGCTGAGCCGGCGCATCACCGGCGACGACGGCCGCTTTCTCGGCGTCGTGGTCGGCTCGATCCGCTTCAGTTATTTCCACGATCTGTTCGGGCGGCTGAACCTCACGCCGGGCGACACCATAACGGTGCTGCGCAACGACCGCACCATCATCATGCGGACGCCGTTCGATCTCGACGTGATCGGCAAGAACCTCGCCGAGCAGCTGGATTGGAGTTCCGAGAACCTGAAGGGGGGCGGCGCGTTCTCCGGCAAGGGCCTGGTCGACGACACGCCGCGGCTCTATGTCAGGCGCAGTAGCAGCAGCGGGCCGCTTTACGTCGTGGTCGGCAAGCCGCTCGAAGCCGTCTTCAATCTCTGGCGCACCGAGGCGATCCGGATCGGCACGATCATGGCCGTTCTGGTGCTGTTCGTGCTCAGCGCGACGCTGGTGCTGGCCCGCGAGATCGTCCGCCGCGCCGACGCCGAGGACAAGCTCGAGGAGCTCGCGACCACCGACGCGCTCACCGGCCTGAAGAACCGGCGCAAATTCGATGCCGAGATCGACCGCGAATGGCGCCGCGCCGGCCGGTACGGCCAGCCGGTCGCTCTGCTGATGATCGATGCCGATCACTTCAAGGCCTATAACGACACCTATGGCCATCAGGCCGGCGATCAGGTGCTGGTGGGAATCGCGATCTGCATTTCGGATGCGGTGCGCCGCGCCGGCGATTGCCCGGCGCGCTTCGGCGGCGAGGAATTTGCTGTACTGCTGCCCAACACGACCGCGCTCGAGGCCTTCAACCTGGCAGAGACCATCCGCGGCAAGGTCCAGCAATGGTGCGAGGGCGAGCTGATCACGACGGTGAGCATCGGCGTCGCCAGCATGCGGCCGCTCGCCGGCCAGCCATGGTCCGACCTGATCGAAGCCGCCGACAAGGCGCTCTACGCCGCCAAGGCCAACGGCCGCAACCAGTCGGTGCTCGCCACCGTGCCGAAGATCGCGCTGGTCGCGTGAGGCGGAGTGGGCCGCGGCAAGACACGGGGCCGCACACGCAGTCAGGTTCGTCGCGCAAGTCTCTCCGCATCGTCGTCCCGGCGAAGGCCGGAACCCATAACCACAGGCCTTCGTTGTTGAAGCGAGCTACGGCCCGAGCACTATGCAACAACGAGCATCGGTGGTTACGGGTCCCGGGTCGCGCTGCGCTTGCCCGGGACGACACTGAACTTGTTGCAGTGCTCGAGACCCATACATCGGCGTTCTGAACGCGCAGCGCCGCCGCTGGCGCCAACTCAGCCGCGATGCTTCTTCTTTGGCTTCTTGCCGAACTTCGGTTTCGCCGCCGATACGTCTGGCCAGTGTCCGGCCTGGCCGGGCTTGCTCCGATGCTTCTTATTCTTGCCGAACCTTGGCTCATCGCCAGATTTCGGCTTCGCGCCTTTGCCGTCCCGGTCGAACCGGAACGCAGCTCTCGGTTCCTGCCTTGGCGCGTAGTCTTCACGCGAACGGCCCGCGCCTTCGCTCGAAAACGCTCGCGCCTCGCGGTCCGGCTTGCCGCGTCGCTTGGCTGCCGCGTCGTCACGCGGCTCGTCGCGGCGCGGTGCGCTGTGGCCGCCGTCATCCTTGTCACGCCAAGGTTCGTGCCTGGGCTTGCGCGCCGGCTTGTCGGAGGGTGCCTGCCGCTGCGGAGCGTCCGCCAGCGGCTCGATGCGGATGGTGTCTTCCTTGTCCGGACGCTTGATCTTGACGGCGAAGGAATCCGCGACCCGCGCAGCGATCTCGAACTCGGTGGTCGTATCCAGGATCTTGATGGCGCCGATGTCGTGCTTGTCGATGCCGCCGCGGCGACAGATCATCGGCAACAGCCAGCGGGCTTCGGCATTCTTTCTGCGTCCGATCGAGGCGCGGAACCAGACGGTCGCCTCCTCCATGCCGTGACGTGGGGAGGCTTTGCCAGTCTTCGATCGCGGCCCGGCGGCACGATCATCGCGGCGCGAAGCGCGCTCGCCGCGGCGATCGTCGCGATCGCGGCCCCGGCCCTCGCCGGGATCGAGAATGTCTTCGGGCGCAGGCAGCCGCGCGCGATAAAACCGGGCCAGCGCCGCGGCGATCGCCTCGGGCGACCGTTCGGCAAGCAAGGCTTGCGCGAGCACCTGATCGTCGGAGGTCATCTCCTCGGAGAACACCGCGTCCTGCAGCAGGCGGTCATGGTCGAGCTTGCGGATCTCGTCCGCCTGCGGCGCAGAGCCCCAGACCACATCGATGCCGGCGAGATCCAGCAGCAGTTCGGCGCGCCGCCGCCGTGCCGGCGGCACCAGCAGGATGCTGACACCCTTGCGGCCGGCGCGGCCGGTGCGGCCCGAGCGATGCTGCATGACCTCCGGATCTTTCGGCAGATCCGCATGAATGACGAGGTCGAGGCTCGGCAGGTCGATGCCGCGCGCCGCCACGTCGGTCGCGACGCAGACCCTGGACCGTCCGTCGCGCAACGCCTGCAGCGCCTGGGTGCGCTCGTTCTGGGTCATTTCGCCCGACAGCGAGGCCACGGAGAACCCGCGCTCCAGCAGCGCCGCCTGCAAATGCCTGACGGCTTCTCGCGTGTTGCAGAACACCAGTGCGCTCGGCGCCTCATGGAAGCGCAGCACGTTGACGACCGCGTGCTCGACATCGTCGGCCGCCACCCGGATGGCGCGGTACTCGATATCGGCATGGCCGCCCTCGTCGCCCGCGACCTCGATCCGGAACGCCTGCTGCTGATACTGCTTGGCCAGCGCGACGATGCCGCGCGGAAACGTCGCCGAGAACAGCAAAGTGCGGCGCGTGTCCGGCGTGGTCTCGAGGATGAATTCCATGTCCTCGCGGAAGCCGAGATTGAGCATCTCATCGGCCTCGTCGAGAACGACGACCCGCAATCCAGAAATGTCGAGACGGCCCCGCCGCAAATGGTCGCACAACCGGCCGGGCGTGCCGACCACGATGTGGGCGCCTGCGGCAAGCTCGCGCTGCTCGCGGCGCGGGTCCATGCCACCGACGCAGGAAACCACGCGACCGTCCGCATACTCATAGAGCCAGGCGAGCTCGCGCTGAACCTGCAAGGCGAGCTCGCGGGTCGGCGCGACGATCAGCGCCAGCGGTGCGGCGGCCGGCTCGAACCGCTCGGCACCGTCGAGGAGGTCCTTTGCCATGGCCAATCCGTAGGCAACGGTCTTGCCCGAGCCGGTTTGCGCCGAAACGAGGAGATCACGGTCAACGGCGTCGTTCGCGAGCACGGCGAGCTGGACAGGGGTCGGCTGATCGTAGTTGCGCTCAGCCAAGGCGCGGGCGAGCGGCGAACTTGTGGTCGGAAAGGGCACGAGATGGGAAACCTTGATTGGTCCGGGTGCAGAACGTCGAGCAGGACGACCTGAGGCTGCGTACCCGGCAGGCGGCACAGCCGCATGACGATTTGGGCTGCTTTACGCCAAGAACAACCAAACCGCCATGCCCCCAAGGCCCCCCAAGCCGGAAAAGGTGCCGGATCAGGCCGGTTGTCCGACCGGGGCCTGGCTGCCGGCGATCCGGTCCATCAATCCGGACAGCCGCGACGGCGGCGGGCTCGCTGCGGCAATCAGGCCGCCCGCCCCGCGCAACGCGCCCGGCACGAGTTCGCAGGCCAAAAGGCGGTCGCGCTGATACGGGCCGGGCATGCGAAGCGCGCCGGTTTTCGCCGCCGAGAAGTCGAAGCGGTCATAATAGGCTGCATCGCCGACCAGGATGACGGCGCGGTGGCCGAGCCGCTGCGCCCGCTGCAAGGCCTGCCGCATCAGCACTGCGCCGATGCCGAGACACCGCGCCTCCTCCGCCACAGCGAGCGGGCCGAGCAGCAGGCAGGCGTGACCGGTGCCGGTCACGACCGGCCACAGCCGTAACGTGCCGACCAGCCGGCCGTTGCGCCGCGCGACCAGGGCAAGGCCGCGCGCCGGCTTGCGCCCTTCGCGCAGCCGCTCCGAGGTCTTTGCGAAGCGGCCAGGGCCGAACGCGGCATCGAGCAGGGCTTCGCGCGCTGTCACGTCGGAACGGCGCTCCCGGCGGATCGCGATCCGTTCGCGGTTCGGGGAACCAAGCAGCGGCGTCACGCGACCCTCGCCAGATAGATGAAGACCTCGTCGAGGTCCCGGCACTTGAAGCGCTCGGCGAGCTCGCCCGGACGTCCCATCGCGACGACGCGGCCGCGGCTCATGATGACGACGAAGTCGCAAAGCTGCTCGACCTCGGTCATGTTGTGCGAGGACAGCAGGATGGTGGCGCCGCGGCGCTTTTGATAGGCGCGCAGCCGGCTGCGCACCCACTCGGCGCGGTCAGGATCGAGCGATGCGGTCGGCTCGTCGAGCAGCAGCACGTCCGGGTCGTTGATCAGCGCCTTCGCGACGGCGACGCGAGTCTTCTGGCCGGCCGAGAGCCGCCCGGTGACGCGGTCGAGCACGTCGCCGAGCTCGAAATCCTCGATCAGTTGCTCGATCCGCGCCTTGAGATTGGCGACACCATAGAGCCGGCCGAACACGGTCAGGTTCTGCCGCACGGTGAGCCGCCCCGGCAACGCGACATAGGGGCTTTCGAAATTCATCCGGCTCAGCACCTTGTGACGCTCGGTCGCCATGTCGTGGCCGAGCACCATGGCGCGGCCGAAGCTCGGCACCACCAGGCCCATGATCATGGCGATGGTGGTGGTCTTGCCGGCGCCGTTGCCGCCGAGCAGGCCGACGGTCCAGCCCTTCGGCACGTTGAAGTTCACGTCGTCGACGGCCCAATGGGAGCGGTACTTCTTGCAGAGGTCCTCGACCGCGATGGCTGGCGCCTCATCGATACCGAGGCTCACAGGCGCATTGTCCTGCGCGGGCGTGGTGTTTGGCGACACCGGTGTCAGATGTCTGCGGGGCAAGAAGCGTTCGATGCGGCTCATGGATGTCTCCCCTTACTCGCCCATGGTGAGCAGGCCGCCCTTGTGGCGGGCGCTCTGCAACAGGGCAACGAATGTGGCGAAGCCCAAGCCGAGATAGACGGCATTGAGCGCGAGGCCTTCGATCATCAAGTCGGTGCGGAAGGTGCGGTCGAGCAGCACGGCGCGCATGCCCTCGAACACATAGGTCGGCGTCAGCGACCAGGCGACCGGATGCAGCCAGGCCGGCAGCGCCTCGACCGGGTAGTAGACGCAACACAGCGGCAGCAGCACGATCATGATCGAGTAGGCGAGGCTTTCGGCGCCGAGGCCCTGGCGGATCACGAGGCCGGCGACGACGAGCCCGATCGCCCAGCTGGTCAGAACGAGGTTGAAGAAGAACGCGATCAACCCCGGTCCCATCGCATAGACGTTGAAGCCGAACAGCAGCAGCGTCAGCAATGTCACCGGCAACGTGCCGATCACCAGCCGGATCAGGCTCATCAGCATCAGCGAGGCCGCAAGCTCGAAAGGCTGCAACGGGCTCATCATCAGGTTGGCGAGATTGCGCGACCAGATCTCCTCCAGGAAGGTGAAGGTGAAGCCGAGCTGGCCGCGAAACAGCACGTCCCAGAGCAGGACGGCGCCGAGCAGCAGGCCGGCGGTCGAGGCCATCGCCGACTTGCTCTGATAGAGGTAGGTGTAGAGGAAACCCCACACCAGCATCTGCATCGCCGGCCAGTAGACGATCTCGAGCAGCCGGAGCCATGACGAGCGCAGAATGTAGTAATAGCGCGCCGTCATGGCGGCGATGCGGTTCAGTGACTGTGTCATGGCATCCACCCGCGCGGCTGGCATTAGTCGATCTCGCGGCGGATCGGGCGGCGCTTGCCGACCTTGGGTGGAAACGCCAGCAGCGCGTTGGCCTGCACCCGGACCGGATGCTCGAGGCAGGCCGCGAGCAGATCCTCGAGATGCGCGACCGAGCCGTGCAGACGTGACATCGGCGTATCCTGGCCGAGCACGACGCGCGCCTCGACGAAGTCGACGCCGCGTTGCACGATCTCGAACTGCGCCAGATGCAGATTGCAGTCGAACATCCAGCGATAGGTCGCATCCAGGATGCTGCCGGCCGGGACCTTGCGGCCGTCGCGGTTGACGAAGGCGTCGTTGAGCCGGCCGTCGATGCTGGCGATCTGCGACCAGTTGATATCAGACGGCGCGGGATTGGCGGGCCGGGTGATGTAGTCGCCCTGCACGTAGCGGATGAACGGCATCGCCTCGTTGAGCAAATTGGTGATCACGGCGATGCCGGAGTGGCCGGCAGCCTGCGGCTCCATCGTGACGGGGTCGAGCACGTCGAGATGCACGGTGTCCTCGCAGACGTGATACTGGCCGTTGGGCATCTCGAGCGCGATCCGCGTCGCCTCCTCGGAGGAATATTCGTCGAGCACGGGCACGCCGAGCTGACGCGACCATTCCTGACGGGCAGTACGCGAGGAGTATTCCGAATGCGTCACCGCGAGATTGAGCGAAGAGCGGAACTCGTCGACATGCGGCATCAGCGCATCGAGGCTCGACGGATAGAGCGAGAGGATCTTCGGCCCGAGATAGCGCAGATGCTGGGCGACGCGCGCCGGCGGGATCAGGTTCGAGATGAAGGCAGTCGGATAGTCGCCGCCGATCGAATCGAACCACCATGGCACGGTATAGACATGGGCGAGCAGATCGTCAGTGCGATAATTGCCGCCGCTCTGCATCGCGAACTGGCGGACGCCCTGGATGGTGTCGGTGATCACCGCATCGTAATCGACGCGGATCAGCAGGGTCTGCCCGGACGAGCCCGATGAGCGGGTCGGAAACAGATTCTCCGGTTTGTACTTCTTGTTGACGCACTGGTCCGGAAAGGCCGCGACCAGTTCGGGCTTGGTGATAACGGGGATCTTCTGGATGTCGTCATAGTCGCGCAGATGCTCCGGCTTGAAGCCGGCCGCATCATACTTGGCGCAGTAGACCGGAATGTCGCGATAGGCGAGCTCGACCAGCTCCTTGATCCGGGCGAACTGCCGCGCGCGGATTTCGGATACCGGCAGATAGGGATGCCGCATGCATTCGCCGAGATAGTTCGCGGTGGCCGCGACCAGCTCGGGTGCTGCCTCGTTCGAGGGCTGGAAGTCCGGACGGGTGTGCTCGGTCTCCCAGAACTGGCGCTGCGGCGCGCCGGCCGCATCGGCGGGGACGAGGGACGCGGCAGCTTGATCATGCTCCGGCACCAGAGCAAGGCCGTCATCGGAAACACTGATCGCAAGGGAGGACGTCATCTTCAGCTCCATGATTGACGGGAGACCGCCCGTTCATGGCGCTA
The DNA here is from genome assembly GCF_054063415.1 of Bradyrhizobium sp. USDA 4011. NCBI lineage: Bacteria > Pseudomonadati > Pseudomonadota > Alphaproteobacteria > Hyphomicrobiales > Nitrobacteraceae > Bradyrhizobium > Bradyrhizobium sp. USDA 4011. Next base: position 5,061,481 of record NZ_JBSSGG010000001.1, on the reverse strand, counting down.
TCAATGGCTCGCTGCGCGCGCGGCCGCCGTGACGCGTGTCACACGCGGTCGCACCCCGCGATCACCGCAGCTGCACAGGGCGGGTTACGCTAACGCTAACCCGCCCTACAGGACCGATTTGCTTCAGGCGGCTATTTCCCCCAGGTCGCCTTCCTGATCCGCCCCTTGCCGCCGCATTTCTTGCAGGGCTCGGGATAAATCCTCCGTCCCGGCTCGCCCGGCTGCTTCACCGCTGGAAAGCCGGTCCCGTTACACGCGTCACACTTCTCTTCATCGGAAACAAGGTGCTTCACCATCAACCGCCTTGGATTGAATAATCCGGAAGCCCGGGGGCGCGGACTTCTGCCACCCGTTGGTTACGAACGGCAGCGGGTTATGGTTTCAAGCGCATGGCAGCTCTGCGCAGCGACGCGGCAGAGAGAGATCGGGGGAACGACAACGGCACGATCGCCGTTGCCAGCCTCCACTTGACGCGACCTCACTTCGCCTTGAGCGCCTTGTCGTGGCTCTCGAGCGCGGATGCCATCAGCTTCGGCAATTGCGCGGCATAGATCTCGATGAAGGTGGCATCGCCACAGGCCTCCGGATCGCGCGCGGCCTGCTCGGCGACCCGCGCGGCCTTGGCCTCGCATTTCGCGAACACGTGCCAGAACCAATCCGGGCTCTTGCCGAGCGCCGGCTTGTACTTCTTGATGACGGCGGCGCCGACCGCACTCATCGCGTTGACGACGCCGGCGCCCAGCGTGCTGATGGCCCGCGCGTTCAGGATATCCTCGCGCGATTGCGCGGTGGCGTTGCTCGCAGTCGCTCGTCCGATCGTTCGTGCCTTGGCCGGCATGCTCAAGCTCCTTGTCGATCCCTGGTCCGTCCTGTGCGGCGGGCAAAGCATCAGCCTGGGAAGTTGAGGAAGGCTCAAGGGGCATGGTTGAAAACCGCTATGGATTTCATTCCGGTTTTAGGCGCTTCCGAGCGATCCGGCCTGGAGAGGTTTTTGGGTTCCCGTCAGGCGCGCGATCCGTCAGGAGCCGTTACCCTTTCGGCCTGACGCGGCCGGCGCTGAAAGCATTCATCGAATTCCTCCGCATGTCATCGACCGGGTCTCCGGCCTGCCGAGGAGGGTCTGACACCAGGCGGCTCGGCATTGTTCCGCCAGACCGAAAGGACCATCCGGATTTGGCCAACTTATCCCCGGCGGCTCATCAAACTAACTCCCCGGATGAACGCGCGTCCGCGCGATGCGCAAATCAGGCCTCGAAAGGAGTCCCATGAGAGCATTACCAGCATTGTTGATTGGCGCACTCCTCGCTGGAGGCGCCGTCGCCGTGAACGCAACGGCGGTTGCCCCCGTCGACCCGGTCTGGAGCACCGAGCGGATCGAACGACTCCCTGCCGAGATTCAACATGCGGTCCTCGCAAAATGCAGCGCAGGCCCCGAAGCCGGTCACTATTTCGCGACCTTCGACAATAATGCCACCGTCATCCACCTCGACTATTCAGCCCTGCAATGCGGCGACCAGCCAAGGCTCTGCACCGCGTCCGGATGCCTTCACCAGACCTTCGCGAAGGTGCGCGGCAGATACGTCCTGACCCGGTCAGACCACGAGTGACCCATCGAGGCCCGTTGAGTGCCGCAGACTCGACTTGTAGGCTGCCGGCCCTGCGCCGCCAACGCGGGCGGGTTGCATCGCGAAGACCTCTTAGGGGGACGAGATGAGCTTTCGGGTTCTGGCCGGGATCGCCGTTGCCGTCGCGGCGACATGCACGGCGATTCCGCTGCTGCTCGCGCGAGACGGCGCGGGCCCGCTGTCACCGGCAACGCTGGCCGAGATCGCCCGCGTGGAGGCGGAGATCGACCGGATCGAAGGCGATACGTTGACTCGTCTGACAGCCGTTCCCGACAACCAGGTGCAGCAGATCGAGCTGCTCGGCAAGTTGCTGCTCTTCGACAAGCAGCTGTCGGTGAATCGCAACGAAGCCTGGCCTTCTGCCATACGCCGGAGACCGGATTCACTGACCGATCTCGGAGATCAACCGGACCACGGGCTCTTATCCCGGCTCGGTCCGCACCCGCTTCAGCGAACGCAAGCCACAGACCCACACCTACGCCCGCTGGCGCCGGTCCTGCACTACAACGAAGGCCAGGGTGATCTGGTCGGCGGCAATTTCTGGGACATGCGCGCGACCGGACGGCGCCTCGGCAATCCCGCCGCCGAGCAGGCCGAAGGACCGCCGACCAATCCGGTCGAGCTGGGCCTGCCCGATATCGCCTGCGCGGTGTATCGCGTCTCGCAGCGCCCCTATCGCAGCTTGTTCGAGGCCGTTTGGGGCGCACAGGCGTTCGCCATCGACTGGCCTGCCGACGTTGAGACTGTCTGCAGCACGCCGGGACCTCCAACCGCCGTCGATCCGCTCCCGGTGCATCTCGGCAATGTGGATCGCGGCCGCGCTGCGACCACCTTCGATCAGATGGCGCAGTCGATCGCGGGCTACGAGGCCTCGCACGAGGTCACGGCGTTTTCCTCGAAATACGATGCCGTACAGGCTGGAAAAGCCACCTTCACTTCGCTGGAGCAGCAGGGATACGAGGTCTTTCGCGGCAAGGGCCGGTGCAACGAATGTCATCGCGACGGCGGACCCGGAGAAGATCCGCTGTTTACCGACTTCACCGCCAGCAATATCGGGACGCCGGCGAACCCGGAGCTGCCATATTACGCGGAAAACACGCCTGATGATCGCGGCTATGTCGCGAGCAAGGATGGCGCTGCGTTCGTCGATGGCGGGGTCGGCGCCTTCCTGGCGAACGGTCATCCGCTCAGTCAGCCCTCCGCAGTCGACGCGCGCTGGAAGCCGCTGGCGCCGCAGACCCGCGGCCGATTCCAGGTACCCACGCTGCGCAATGTCGACAAGCGGCCGTCGCCCGATTTCGTCAAGGCCTACGGCCATAACGGCTACTTCAAGAGACTGAAAGAGATCGTCCGCTTCTACAACACGCGCGACGTGCTGCCGCGTTGCGCCGTGCATGATCCACGCGAAGGCACCGGCTGCTGGCCTGCGCCGGAGTCCCCCGACAACATGAACACCAGCAAGACCGGCCATCTCGGCCTCACCGACCAGGAGGAAAATGCGCTGGTCGCGTTCATGCAAGCGCTGACGGACGGGTACACGCCGCCGAAGAACTAGCTCGCTTGCCACTACGCTCCCGTGACGCGCCAGATCACGTTGCCGACATCGTCGGCCACCAGCAGCGAGCCGTCGGGTCCGAGCGCGACACCGACCGGGCGGCCGTACGACACCTTCTCGTCGGGCGCGAGGAAGCCGGACAGGATGTCGCGCGCCGGTCCCGAGGGTCGGCCGTTCGCGAACGGCACGAACACCACCTTGTAGCCCGACAACGTCGAGCGATTCCACGAACCGTGCTGGCCGATCGCCATGCCGTCGGGGAAACCCGGCAGCGTGCCGGCGGGCATCCAGCACAGGCCGAGCGAGGCGGTGTGGCCGCCGAGCGCGTAATCCGGCTGGATCGCCTTGGCGACCATCGCCGGATCCTGCGGCACGCGATCGTCCACCGTCTTGCCCCAGTAGCAATAGGGCCAGCCATAGAAGCCGCCGTCGCGTACCGAGGTCAGATAGTCCGGCGGCGTCTCGTCGCCGATGCCGTCGCGCTCATTGACGACGGTCCACAGCACATTGGTGGTCGGCTCCCATGCGAGCCCGACCGGGTTGCGCAGGCCGCCGGCGAAGATGCGGCTGGTGCCGGCGACGAGATCGAGCTCATAGATCGCGGCACGGCCTTCCTCGACCTTCATGCCGTTCTCGGCGATGTTGCTGAGCGAGCCGACGCCGGCATAAAGTTTCTTGCCGTCGGCGCTCGGCAGCAGGCTGCGCGTCCAGTGTCCGTCGGGCTTGAAGGTGACGAGCTTGCGCCCTTCCGCCGTGATGCGGTCTGCGCCCGCGGTGTAGGGAAACGCGACCACGCCGTCGGTGTTGCCGACATAGAAGGTGTCGCCGATCAGCGCCATGCCGAACGGCTGGCGCAATCCTTCCATGAAGGCACCGCGGCTTTCGGCAACGCCGTCGCCATCGCGGTCGCGCAGCAGCGTGATGCGGTTGGCGCTGACGCCGAGGGCTGCGGCGCGGCGCATCGTCGCCTGCATCGCATAGTGGAAGACGCTGCGCGGCGTGCCGGCGATTTGCGTCGCCTCCGCGATCAGGACATCGCCATTCGGCAGCACGTTGATCCAGCGCGGATGATCGAGCCCGGTTGCAAAGGCGTTAACCTTGAGCCCTGGCGCAGCGGTCGGAAGCTGGCCCTTGTCCCACCCCCGTGCGGTCGGCATCTTCAGCGTCGGGATTGCGCCCTGTGACTTCGCCGCCGGGATTTGCGGCGCACTGCCCCACGCCGGCACGGGCTCGGCGCCCTGCATCCGCCGCCATGCCACGGCACAGGCCCCGATCGCCGCGACGACGCGGGCGAAAACTCCAGACGTGCTCATGAACTTCCCCTGTAATTGCGCCGTGTTGCCACGCATTTCCGCCTGCGGCCCGCACGAGCATTCGCATAATGCCGGCCCGGATGACAGTAATTATACGATCTTCGCAGCCGCCCTCGAATCGGCGAGACTGACTGTACGCTCCCTTGTCAGAGCGTTTTCCTCCCTGAGACCTTGCCCGCCCGGTCGGCGGGCTCCCTTTTGCGAACCGCCCGGCTCGGGCGCAGCCTGCTTGGACCGTTATAGCTAGAAAAGCATAGCGATCCAGCGAGTGCATGCGACCGGGCAGAGCCGGCGCGCCAATCCCACAGCGCAAGGCTCAATCCTGATCCCACCTCCGTGCAAATTCACCTTCGTCCGCTGCATGGCGGATCAGGAACGCCGGTCCGCGGCGGTCGTTGGTCGCGACACCAGCAAGGAGTGTATGAATGCAACGGAACACCAAGATCCTGGCTCTGGCCGCGGCGTCGCTGATCGCAACGACGGCCGGTGCGTTCGCGCAGGGCTACTATCCTTAAGGGAACCCCGGCCCACGATACTACGGCGGCCCGCGCTACGAGACCTATCAGCCGCAGGTCATGTACAATGAACCCGGTTGGTATGGCGCGATGAACGGCAGCAACCATCCGGCGCCCAGCTCGACACAGGGCGACGTTGGTCCGGAAGGGAACAACAACGGCACGCTGACCGGCGTCTCCCAGCAGTGGTAGCCCACGCAAATTTGAAGGCCCGTCGCTCGGATTGAGCGACGGGCATTTTGCTATTTCGGCGAACCGACATCTGTGAACGACTCTCCAGAAACTTGGAGGACGATCACTTCACCATCGCGCCGTAGACGATGTCCTGCACGTTCTCGCGATAATATTTGCGCAGCTCGCCGGGCGCTGCGGTTCCGACCACCACGACGAGGCGCTCCTTCGGATCGCAGAAGAACTGCGTGCCGTAGGCGCCGTTCCAGGTGAACTCGCCGGGATTGCCCGGCACCGACGACAGCCCCTCGCTCGTCCGCACCGCGACCGCCAGCCCGAAGCCGAAGCCGCCGCGATGCGGCTCGACCGCGGCGACGTTATTCTTGATCTCGGGCCCGAGATGGTTCGACGTCATCAGGCGCACCGTATTTGGGCTAAGGACGCGCTTGCCGTCGAGCTCGCCGCCATTGAGCAGCATCTGTCCGAACCGGACATAGTCGCCGACGGTCGCGAACGAGCAGGCGCCGCCGCAGTCGAATTTGGTCGGCGCGTCGAGCAGCTTGATGGCTTGCGGCTTGCCGGTGAGCGGATCGTTGGGGAACGGACGCGCCAGACGGGCGCGCTGTGCGTCGGTCGGGTGGAACGTCGCTTCCTTCATGCCGAGCGGCTTCCAGACATTGGCCGAAAGATAGTCACCGAGCCGCTGGCCGGAAACCTTCTCGACGACGGCGCCGAGCACGTCGATCGAGAAGCCGTACTCGAACTCGGTGCCGGGCTGATGCACCAGGGGCAGCTTGGTGATGCGGTCGATGAAGGCCGCCGTGTTGCCTTCGACCGCCGGCGCCGTGCCGTCGGGATAGAGCCGCGCCAGCGCGCTCGAGCTGTCGGGCCGGCCGCCATACATCAGGCCCGAGGTGTGGCGATACAGATCATGGATGAAGATCGGCCGGGCCTGCGGCTCCATCGTCAGCGACCCGTCGGCCTGCTGTACGCCCACCTTCATGTCGGCAAACGCCGGATAGAACTCGGCGACCTTCGCCTGCAGCGGCAACCGGCCCTGCTCCATCAGCGTCAACCCCGCGACCGCCGCCATCGGCTTGGTCATCGAGGCCAGCGCGAACACCGCATCGATCGGCATCGGCGTGCCCTTGACCGGATCGAGCTGGCCGTAGGCTTTGTAGTGCACGAGCTTGCCGTCGCGTGCGATCGCCACCACGGCGCCGGGCACGCGCTTGGCCGCGATCTCGCGCGCGAAGAAGTCGTCGAGCCGCGCCAGCCCCTGATCCGAGAAACCGGCCTGATGCGCCGAAGCTTCCGCCAGCGGCGGCGCGGCGTGGGCGATGTTGACGGCAAGACATGTGGCGGCGGCAGCCGCGGCAATGGCGATCTTTCTCATTGTTTCCTCACCGGGGACTGCGGGCGATTGTGATGAATTTCGCTGCCCGCTCCGGCAGGCTTAGATCACGCCGGCAAAGGCGACAAGGCGTGGCGACGCGCGGCGGTGTCGCCGAGGCGCATGTCTCCACCAGCGAAGTCTCCTGCAGCAAAGAATGGCTCGACCTCGCGCTCGGACGTCTTTAGTGCGGCGCCGATCGCCTGGTGCATGTCGAGATACTTGTAAGAGCCGAGCCGACCGCCGAAGACGACGTTCGGATGCGATGCCTTCATGGCATGATAGGATGCGAGCATCGCGGCCTGATCGGACCGTCATTTCCGTGGCCGCCTTGCGCCGGCTGCGCTACCGTGGGCCCGTCACCACCGACCGGGTCCAGCATGAACCGCCGCGCGTTTGTCTCGGGACTGGCCCTCGCCGCAGCGCTCGCGGGCCTTGCCGCGCCGCCGGCCGCCGCCGACGGCAGGCGTGTGGCGCTGGTGATCGGCAACGGCGCCTACAGAAGCGTGCCGGCGCTGTCCAATCCGCCGAATGATGCCGGCGATATCGCCGCGGCGCTGAAGCGCCTCGGCTTCGCCGTCACCCTGATCACCAACGGAAGCTTCGACGAGATGCGGCGCGGCCTGATCGCGTTCGGACGCAATGCCGCCGGCGCCGACATGGCCGCGGTGTACTTCGCCGGCCACGGCATGGAGATCAACGGCGACAATTGGCTGATCCCGGTCGATGCCGAGCTGAAGCGCGACACGGATGCGGCCAATGAAGCGATCAGCCTGCAGAGCGTGATGCTGCAGGTCTCCAGCACCGGAAGTCTCGGCCTCGTCATCCTCGATGCCTGCCGCAACAATCCGTTCGCGGCGAAGATGAGCCGCTCGCTCGCCACCCGCGCCACCGCGAGTAGCGGGCTCGGCCGCATCGAGCCGGTCGGCAACGTGCTGGTCGCCTATGCCGCGCGCGACGGCACCACGGCGCTCGACGGCAACGGCCGCAACAGCCCGTTCGCCGCGGCGCTGTTGCGCAACATCGAGGCGCCGGGCGTCGAGGTCACCTTCATGTTCCGCAACGTCCGCGACGACGTGATGGAGGCGACGCGCAACGAGCAGCAGCCCTTCGTCTACGGCTCGCTGTCGCGCAAGGCGATCTACCTGGCAGCGCCGCCGGCCGACACAACGGCGCCGAAACAGGCGAACGCGACGCCGGCGGCCGCGGCTCCCACCCTGTCGGCACCACCGGCGACGTCAGCCGGCGCGATCGATCCCGCGCTGGTGGGCACCTGGGAAATCATGGTGGCGGGCAGCCGCGGCCAATCGCGCTGGATCTGGCAGATCATGGCCGACGGCACCTACAAATTTCGCGCCGAGCCCTTCCGCTCGGCGCAATCGCATGAAGGCACCGTCACCTTTGCCAACGGCCGCTGGACGCTGCATGCGCTGAGGGGACTGAGGAATTATAGTGATGCCGGCTCCTACGAAATCCACGACAGCATCGCGGTGATCACCGGCAAGCTCGGCACCGGCTATTGGAAACGCAGCGTGGAGTAAAGGCTGCGCGATGCAAGGGTGCAGCCGCGGGCTTCGCAGGCCTATAAGTCCAGTTGACCCGTCGCCGGATACACCACTGTACCATCGCCCTGCACGACGGCGCCTTCAGTGAGGCGGGCGGGCTCCTGGCGCCCCTCCCCCATGAGGTGGACGACGGTCTCGCCGGACGCAATGAGATAGTCGGCGACGATGCGGCGGTGGCAGCGCCACCACACGGCTTCCGAGCACATGACCGCGCAACGCAGCCGGTGACCCTCGTCGCGCAAATGCTGCAGGCTCTTCTGGAATTGCGGCGACAGCGCGTAGTCGGCGTAGTTGTGGAAGCTCTCGTTGCTCCAGAATCCGTTGACCGAAGGCGGCACGCTTCGCGCTTTGCCGCGCAGCCCGCCGAGATCGGCCAGATGTTCGTACGAGATGCCGGCGGCGGCCAGCGGATCGGGGAGCGTGTCCTTGTTGAACTGCGGATTGGTCCGCGACCGCGGCACCGTTCTGATGTCGACGACACGGTCGATCCTCGCCGTCGCGAGGAGGACGATGAAGTCCTCGAGGCCGCGGTTGGAATGACCGATCGTGAAGAACGGCAGCGCCGCGCCTGTGCTAGGCATGATGGAGGGCGCTGCCCTTGTGCGCCGCGACGTGATCGGTCTTGTCGCTCTTGATTTCGTACTGCGGATCGGCCTCCGAGGCGCGGTGCATGTGCCCCTTGTAGTCGAAATCGCTGGTGTGAACCGCGATGATGGTGCCCGAGACGCGGCCGGCCTCGGAATTCCACCTGACGTGATCGCCGACCTTGAATCGTCTGGCCATCTCGCAACCTCCTTCAGGCGCAGGGTGCCAAATTGCAACGCCGGAATCAGAATGTCCGCTGCTGCAAACGGGTTGGCAGCCGGCCAGGTTCCTGCCTTGCGTTCCGGATCGTATCCGCTGTCGGGCTGGTCAGAATTGCTGCGAGCTGAATGATGCCCAGGGAGGGAAACATACGCAACCACCGACACGACGAACCGCTGTTTGTCCTTAGTATGGTAGCGTGAGCGCTTGGGAGTGGCGGAGCTTTGCTGCATCGCGAAATGCACAATTGCGGGAGCTTTCGTTATTGGCGGGCAGCCTGGCCCGCTGGGAAGCACCTTTTTGTAGCCTGCCGAAGCCGCTGCTTGTCCGACCTCCTGGCTGCGCCCGATCTTACGAAATGGCCGCCAAAAAAACGAACGGCGACCCTCTCGGATCACCTGCGCGATATCGCAAGAATCGTTGGTTGCGGGGGCTCACACACCCGATTCTTGTGATTGGCGGAACAGCGAGCTCCAAGACTCGTTGCCTGAACAAGTCCAACCGTCACCTTCGGAAAACTGGCGCTAAGACCAGTTTGTGGCGCGTTCGAAGGGGGAGACGCCATGGCCCCTCCGAAAGCGCAAGCACTTGACTTCCGTCAACGCCCTTTAGGCTTGGCGTGAAATTCTGCATGACCATGGAAACAGGGCCCGCAATCTGAGCGGGGGGCTTATCATGCTCAACTTGATCGAAGGTCTGCCACCGGACGTGCTGGGCATCGAAGCTGCCGGGAAAGTAACCCACGGGGATTATCGGGAGGTTCTGATTCCGGCCGTCGAGGCGAAGATTGTCCAGGGACCGATCAGGATGCTTTATGTCGCCGGGCCAAATTTCACCGGCTACGAACTCGAAGCCTTGTGGGATGATGCGGCATTCGGCTTCAAGCACTGGCATCAGTTCAAGCGGATCGCTGTCGTGACGGATAGCGCCTGGCTCCGTGCCGCGATCACAATGTTTCGCCCGTTCTTCCCCAGCCAAATCCGGTTGTTCAAACTCGCCGAGCTGGCCGCTGCCAAGGACTGGATTATCCGCGTGGAGCAAGTGAGTAATGGCGGACGCATCGCTTGATACGGAGCCCTCGGGACACCTGACCGCGATCCATGGCTCCGTCGTCGATGTCCGGTTTCCCGAAGGGGCGTTACCGGACATTAACGAGGGCATCGCGATCGATCGCGATGAACCGACGCCCCTCATAGCGGAGGTTCAACAGCATCTTGATCTCGTGACAATCCGGGCCGTCGTGCTGGGCAATACGGCCGGGCTCGCCCGCGGCGCGTCCGCGCGCGCCTTGGGCGCACCCATCCGGGTCCCGGTTGGCGGTGCAGTGCTCGGGCGTCTGCTGAACGCCGTCGGTGAGCTAGTAGACCGCGGACCGGAGCTGCCCCCAGGTACAGTTTTTCGTCCCATTCATGCATCCGCTCCTGCACTGGAGCGGCTCGGCGCGTCTCAGCAAATCTTCCACACCGGGATCAAGGTCATCGATTTGCTCGCCCCGCTCGTCAAGGGCGGCAAGGCGGCTATGTTCGGCGGCGCCGGCGTCGGCAAGACCGTGCTGATCATGGAATTGATCCGTACGACCGTCGAACGCCACTCCGGAATCTCCGTGTTTGCCGGCATCGGCGAGCGCTCGCGCGAAGGGCACGAGCTTCTGCTCGAACTTAGGGAGTCGGGCGTGCTGGCGCGCACCGCTCTCGTGTTCGGCCAGATGAACGAACCTCCGGGCGCGCGCTGGCGCGCTGGGCTTACGGCATTGACCATCGCCGAGCACTTCCGCGATGAAAAACACGAGAATGTGCTGCTGCTGATCGATAACGTCTACCGGCTAGTACAGGCGGGCGGCGAGGTCTCGGGCCTGCTTGGGCGTCTGCCGTCGCGCGTCGGCTATCAGCCGACGCTCGCTAGCGAAATCGCCGAACTGGAAGAACGCATCGCCTCGGTTGCCGGTGCGGCGATCACCTCGATTCAGGCTGTCTATGTGCCGGCGGATGATTTCACCGACCCGGCCGTCGCCGAAATCTTCAGCCATCTCGATTCATCGATCGTGCTTTCGCGCGAGATGGCCAGCGAAGCCATGTATCCCGCCGTCGATCCGCTCGCCTCGACCTCGGCTCTGCTAGATCCCCGCCTCGTCGGCGAGGCGCATTACCGGATCGCGCAGGATGTGCGCCGGACCATCGCGCACTACCGCGATCTTCAGGAGATCATTGCGCTCCTCGGGATCGAGGAGCTCAGCGCCGTCGATCGTCAGGCCGTCAAGCGGGCACGGCGCCTGATGCGGTTCTTGACGCAGCCCTTCATGGTCACCGTCGCCTTTACCGGCAAGGAAGGCCGAACGGTCGAGATTGCCGACACACTGGCCGGATGCCGCGCCATTCTCGACGGTGAGGCCGACAATTGGGGGGAGAGCTCGCTTTATATGATCGGCGGACTCGAGGAAGCGCGGGAGCGGGAGCGTGCCAGCGCCAAGGCGACGTCATGAAACTCACTGTCACCACGCCGCTGGCGATCATCACAACAGCCGATAATGTCGTGCATGTGCGCGCAGAGGATGACACCGGCGCCTTCGGCATTCTGCGCGGGCATGCGGATTTTCTGACGGCGTTGGCGATCTCGGTTCTGAGCTGGCGCGATGAGGGCGGCGGCGAGCATCACATCGCGGTGCGTGGCGGCATGCTCGCGGTGAACGGCGGGAACAGGATCACCATTGCGACCCGTGAAGCCGTCGCCGACGATGATCTGCACCGCCTCGAATCCGAAGTGCTCGCAAGCTTTCAGCGACGCAGCGAAGAGGAAGTTACGGCGCGCACCGATGCGCAGCGCCTCTATCTCGCAGCGATCCGGCAGATTTACCGCTTCCTACGACCCGACCGTCCCGTCCCCGTGCCGCGGTTGACCCGCCCGGTGTCGCAAGAGGGGCTGGAGTCATGACTATGCGGCCCGAAAATCACGAGCGGCTGGGACATGCGGTCAGAAGACGGCAGGAACGCCGCGAGCGCTGGCGGCGCGAGGGCGAACGGTCGCTGGGCCAGAACCTCGCCATGGTCGGAGCGCTGGGCTGGACCATCGTGGTTCCGACGCTGCTCGGCATCTTCGCCGGTCGCTGGCTCGACCGGACCTTCCACAGCGGGATCTTCTGGACCCTCGGCCTGCTCGTGGCGGGCCTGGCAGTGGGCTGCACATTTGCGTGGAAGAGGATGCACAGCGCATGACCCGCACCAGTTTGATCACTCATCCCGAACTCACGCTGTTGACGGCATTTGCGGGCCTGACGTTTGGGCTGGCGTATTTTGCGGCTCTCAAGCGCAGCGTGACGCTGCTTGTCGGCAGCAATAGCTGGTTTGGTCCGCTGGCCTTGACGCTTGGACGCGTCGGCGCTGCAGTCGGCTTCCTGCTCATCGCGGCGAAATTCGGAGCAGCGCCGTTGCTCAGCGGCTTCGCCGGGTTCCTGGTGGCGCGCGCGCTGGCGCTGCGCGCAGAAAGGAAGGTCGGCTGATGCAATCCTCGCCTCTCACCAGCACGCTGCTTTTTCATATTGGTCCGGTGGCGATCACGCGTCCGGTGGTGACGACGTGGATCATCATGGCTGCGCTGGCTCTCGTCTGCCGGTTGGTCACGCGCCGTCTGGCAATCCTGCCCGACGGGCGGCAGGCGGTGCTTGAGGGCATCGTTATCGGCATTGCCGGCCAGATCGAGGATGTCATTGGCAAGGATGCGCGGCCGTTCCTACCCTTGGTGGGTACATTATTTATCTTCCTGGTGGTCGCCAATCTCTCCGGTGTACTCCCCGGCGTCGAGGCGCCAACCAGCAAGATCGAGACACCGGCGGCCCTGGCGTTGATTGTCTTTTTCTCGGTGCATTACTTCGGGGTACGCGCGCGGGGTCTACGCGGCTATCTCGCCAGCTTCGCCGAACCCAAGCTGATCATGCTGCCACTCAACATTCTCTCGGAGATCACGCGCACCTTGTCGCTGATGGTGCGTCTGTTCGGCAACGTCATGAGCGGCGAGTTCGTCATCGGCCTCGTCGTGGCCCTGGCCGGTCTCTTCGTCCCGATTCCGCTCATGGCACTGGAAATTCTCGTGGGCATCGTACAGGCCTACATCTTCACCGTACTTGCGACCGTCTTCATTGGCGCTGCCGTCGGCAGCGTCGCGAAGGGATAGGAGGTTCAATGGATCCCAAGCTCATTTCGATCATCGGCGCGGTCATTGCCGTCTCGATCGGTTCGATCGGCCCGGCGCTGGCAGAGGGCCGATCGGTGGCGTCGGCGATGGACGCCATCGCGCGCCAGCCCGAAGCGGCCGGTACGATATCGCGCACGCTCTTTGTCGGCCTCGCGATGATCGAGACCATGGCGATCTACTGCCTTGTCGTCGCGCTGCTGCTGCTGTTCGCCAATCCATACGCCGGGTAAGCGATGCACCTCGACTGGTGGACCATAGGTCTCCAGACCATCAACTTCGGCATCCTGGTCTGGCTGCTGCACCGGTTTCTGTACAAGCCGGTGCTGACGATGATCGACGCGCGAAAAGCAGAGATCCACGGGCAGTTCGACGTCGCCAAGGATGCCGAAGCGAAAGCGAAAGCGGAGCTGGCAGCGGTCGAGGCCGAGCGCGCCGGCATCGCGGCCGAACGCGAAGCCGCGCTCAAGGCCGCCGCAGCCCAGGCGCAGGAGATGGCCGAGGCGCGCCGGGCGCAAGCCGAGCGCGACATCGAGGCCCTCATGGATTCGACGCGCAAGACTTTGGCATCCGAGCGCGAGGGCGCGCTTGATGAAGCGCGACGGGTCGCGCTCGATCTTGGTTCCGACTTCGCCCAGAGGCTCCTCGCGGAGGTGCCTATGCAATATCGCGCAGAAGCCTGGATCGAGAGGATCGAGCAGCATCTGAAGGCAATGCCGCAAGCCGAACGCGAGGCTTTGGTGCACCAGCTTGCCAACGGCAAACCGCTGGCGATCGTCACTGCCTGCGCTCTGCCCGCGGCGACGGCCGATCACTGGAATGCGCGGTTGCGCCGGTCCCTTGGCGTCTCCAGCGCTATGACGTTTGCGGTCGACCCCGCCCTGATCGCGGGCGCAGAATTACATTTTCCGACCGCGATCTTGCGGTTTTCATGGCAGAGCGCACTAACGGCTGCGCGCATGGAGGCAGGTGCCCATGGCCAGCCTCGCTGAGGAGCTGAAAGGATGGGCACAAACGAGCCGCCAAAAACTGGCGGGGCTGCCGCTGCCCCCCCATCTCGAACATATCGGCCGCGTCCTTCAAGTCGGTGATGGCGTCGCGATGGTCGCAGGGCTCCCGCAAGCACGACTGGACGAATTGCTCGTCTTCGAAGGCGGCGTGCGTGGCCTTGCGGTCGATCTCGGGGATGATGCCATCGGCTGCATCCTGCTGGGAGACACCGCCGGCATTCCGGCCGGCAGCGTTGTCCGTGGCACCGGAGAGGTGGCCCGCGTTCAGGTGGGCCAAACGCTGCTTGGCCGCGTCGTCGACGCGCTTGGGACGCCGCTTGACGGAAAGGGCGCGATTGAGGGCGCGCAACTCGCGCCAGTGGAGCAAGCGGCACCCGTCATCGTTGATCGCGCGCTGGTAACCAAGCCGCTTGCCACCGGGCTGCTCGTCGTCGATGCGATGATTCCGCTCGGCCGCGGGCAGCGCGAGCTCGTTATCGGCGACCGCGAGACGGGCAAGACCGCCATTGCGGTCGATACGATCATCAACCAGAGATCCAGCGATGTGATCTGCGTCTATGCGGCCATTGGACAGAAGGCATCGTCTGTCGCCCGCGTTATCGACGCCGTGCGCCAGTATGGTGCATCGGAGCGATGCATTTTCGTCGTCGGCGAAGCCGACGCTTCGCCCGGACTGCAGTGGCTCACGCCCTATTCGGCCTTCACCATGGCGGAATATTTCATGATGCGCGGACGCGACGTCCTGGTCATCCTCGACGATCTGACCAAGCACGCCGCCTGTTACCGGCAGGTCTCGCTGCTGTTGCGCCGACCACCGGGCCGCGAAGCCTATCCTGGCGATATTTTTTACATCCATTCGCGGCTACTGGAGCGGGCGGCGAAGCTGGGGCCGGAGCGCGGCGGCGGCTCGTTGACCGCGCTGCCTATCGCCGAGACGCAAGCCGGCAATATCAGCGCCTACATCCCCACCAATCTGATCTCCATCACCGACGGGCAGATCTATCTCGATCCGCGCCTGTTTTACGAAGATCAAAAGCCGGCGGTCGATGTCGGCAAGAGCGTCTCGCGTGTCGGCGGCAAGACGCAGGCACCCGTCTTGAAAGCCCTCTCGGAAAGTCTGCGGCTCGAATATGCACAATTTCTGGAGCTCGAAGTGTTTACGCGCTTCGGGACCATGGTGGACGAGCGCACCCGCAAGGTCATCGAGCATGGACGGCGCATTCGCGCCGTTCTAGGTCAGCGGCAGTTCGCGCCGCAGTCGCTGGGCGAACAGGTGGCACTGCTGTGCGCCGTCGCCGACGGCGTGCTGGATCCCGTGCCACTGGATCGCATCGACGCGTTTCGTGCCGGCCTGGCCCCCTGGCTTGGGGAACACTGTCCCGAGATCCGGACGCTCGGCGACGAAGCCAAGCCGCTCCCCGACGCCGTACGCGCGCGGCTCAGGGAGAGCCTGATCGCTCTGGTCCAATCGGTCGGCGGGAAGATTTCCCAGGAGAGAGCGCGATGACGCACCTTTCGGAAATCCAGAGCCATATCGCAAGCATGGACGAGTTGCTCGACATTGTTGGCGCAATGCGTTCGCTGGCCGGCATGCGAGTGCAAGAGGCGCAGCATGCTCTGCCCGGTATTCGAAGCTACGCCAATTCGATGGCGGCCGGGGTTGGCAGCGCGCTTCTGCTCATGCCGCAGCCCGTCACAGAGACTGATCAGGAGCAGTGTCGCCGCGCCCTCATTGTGTGCACCGCCGAGCATGGTTTCGTCGGCGGCTTCAATGAGAGGATGCTTGAGGCGGCCGAGGGGACCCTCGAACCCTCCGATCTGCTCTTCGTGCTGGGGAGCCGCGGGGCGGCGCTCGCGTTCGAGCGTGGCCGCAAAGTGGCCTGGACCAGACCCATGGCGACCCGTCCGGCGGGAGCACCCGATGCGGTCAACCGTCTGACGGGCGAGATTTACGCTCGCATCGCGCGAGGTGAGATAGCACGGGTGGACATCATGTTCGGCCGTTATAGTCAGGGCGCCGCATCGACGATCGAGCGTCGTCTACTGCTTCCACTCGACACGGCGACGCTGGTTGCCAAGCCCGCGCGTCAAGTCCCCCTCCACAATCTGCCGCCGCGCCCTCTGCTCGAAAAGCTGATGGCCGAATACATATTTGCGCTGCTGACCGAGGCTGCCGTCGAGTCCATCGCGAGCGAGAACGCCGCCCGCTTTGCCGCCATGGAGTCGGCACACGACAATGTCAGCAACAAGCTCGCGGGATTGCAAGGGAACGCGCGTCAGGCGCGTCAGACCGAGATCACCGCGGAGCTGCTCGATTTGATGACCGGCACAGAAGCGATGCAGGTTGGCTCGAGACGCGTCATTTGCCGGTCGACAGCGCTCTAACATTAGCCTGCCATATCGAACGCCTGCCACACGCAGCGCGCCCACGGCACCCTGCCTGCATGTCCAAAACAGGTGGCCGTGCTTGTCCGAAGAGCGGGCCGAGTCCACAAATGTCGGCGCGGAGGCCGCTCTTGTCGGCGGGGCGACCTCGCGGCGCCCGTTGCAGCGCGACAATAACTCCAGCGTGGAAAAGCTCAGTTTGGTGCCCAGGGAGGGAAACATACGCAACCACCGACACGACGAACCGCTGTTTGCCCTTAGTATGGTGGCGTGAGCGCGTGGCACGGCGATAGGTGCGCCACACCCGAAAAAAGGCGACCCTTCCGGGTCTCTTGCGCTGATATCGCGAGAATCGGTGATCGTGAGGTTCGCAACACCCGGTTCTTGCGGCTGGTTGAGCAACAAATTCCGAGGCTTGTTGCGTGCAGCCCAGCGTGCCGAATGCGGCGTCGTAGAGACCGAGACCCATGCCGATGCCGAGCAGCAACCAGGCCATCGACATCGTCCAGACCGACATCGATGCGCCGAGGAGCGCGAGGCCCGCGGCAAGAACGACGTTCGAGGCGCAGAGCACGTGCCGTCCGCCGACGCGGTCGATCTGGCGCCCGACGCGCGGACCAAGCAGTCCGGAGACCACCAGCGACGCCGAGAACGCGCGAAGAACCAGTTTCTTGATATCCCGAGATCGCGCGCGATCGGATCGGCGAGGATCGCGGGCAGGTAGTAGCTCGATCCCCATGCGAGCGTCTGGGCGGTGCCCAGCGCCGCGACAACCTTCAGTCGCCCCCGATTCATCAGGAGCAACAGCAGCCGGACTTGCCGGCCATCTTGGCCGAGGCGTCCTCGGCGCAGCAGGCTTCCACGCCTACAGGAGCGGGGCCGCCGCAGCATCCGGGTGCGGCGGCGAGGCCCTCGATGCCGCCGCGGGTGTAAATGCCGGTCTCCGGCAATTCGAGCTCCACCCGCGCAGCGGCTTCCGCGTCGCCAGCGATGTCGGCGGCAATCGAGCGGACCTGTTCGTAGCCGGTGATCATCAGGAATGTCGGCGCCCGCCCGTATGATTTGATGCCCGCGAGGTAGAAGCCGGGGTCGTCCTGAACCAGCTCGCGCGCGCCGTGCGGACGCCCGATGCCGATTGTCGGGCAGGTTCCCAGGAATTTCGGATTGACGCTCGCGAAATAATTCCATAAGTCTGGATATATGGAAACCGAAGAAGCCGTCCTGGCGCTCGCCGCCCTGTCTCAACCGACCCGTCTGGAGGCCTTCCGGACACTGGTCCGGCACGAACCTGACGGCCTTGCGGCCGGCGACCTCGCCCGCCTGTTGGAAGTCCCGCCCAACACGCTCTCGGCCCATCTATCGATCCTGACCCGCGCGCGCCTGGTGACATCCGAACGGCGCAGCCGCTCGATCGTCTACCGCGCCCACCTCACCGAATTCCGAGATGTCGCGGTTTTCCTGCTTCGGGATTGCTGCGGCGGGCGGCCGGAAGTTTGCCAGCCGGTCGTCGAGAGTCTGCAATCTTGCTGCCCTCCAAAGCGAAAGGAGCGAAGCCGTGCCTGATCACCCGTACAACGTTCTGTTCCTGTGTACCGGCAACTCGGCGCGCTCGATCCTCGCCGAGTCAATCCTTCGGAAGGACGGAGCCGGACGCTTCCAGGCCTTCTCCGCCGGTAGCACGCCAAGAGGCGCGATACACCCGCTGGCGCTGCGCACACTCGAGAGCATGGATTATCCCATTGACGCGATGCACTCGAAAAGCTGGTTGGAATTCGCCGCTCCCGATGCGCCGGTGATGGATTTCGTCTTCACCGTTTGCGACAATGCCGCCGGTGAGGCCTGCCCCGTCTGGCCGGGTCAGCCGATGACCGCGCACTGGGGCATCGAGGATCCCGCCGCGGCTGAAGGCACGGAGCTGGAAAAACAGGCGGCGTTCATCACCGCTTTTCGCTACCTGAGGAATCGGATTGATACCTTCGTGAGCCTGCCGCTGAGGAGCATCGACAAACTCTCGCTCGGCACCAAGCTGCGCGAGATCGGTCGCTCCGAGGGTGCGACACGTCCAACGCCAAAGGCCGGCTGATGGACACGTTCGACCTTTCGCGGCGCCTGGCAGCCGAAGCGCTCGGCACAGGCGTTCTCGTCGCCACGGTCGTCGGATCCGGCATCATGGCCGAGACGCTGACCAAGGACGTCGCGCTGGCTCTGCTCTGCAACACGCTCCCGACGGGCGCGATCCTCGTCGTGCTGATCACCGTTCTGGGACCGATCTCCGGCGCGCACTTCAATCCGGCCGTCACGCTGGTGTTCACCGGCAAGCGCGAGCTGCCGCCTCAGGAAGCCATGCTCTACGTCATCGCGCAGATCGCCGGCGGTATCGCCGGCACGATGGCGGCTCACCTGATGTTCGCCCTTCCCCTGATCGACTTCTCGATGAAGGCCCGCACGGGCGGCGCGCAATGGTTCGCGGAAGCCGTCGCCGCCTTCGGCCTGGTGGCCACCATCCTCGCCGGCATCCGCTTTCAGCGCGCAGCCGTTCCCTGGCTCGTCGGCCTCTACATCACGGCGGCGTACTGGTTCACCGCCTCGACCTCGTTCGCGAATCCGGCGGTGGCGATCGCGCGTTCGCTGACGAACACC
The DNA here is from genome assembly GCF_054063415.1 of Bradyrhizobium sp. USDA 4011. NCBI lineage: Bacteria > Pseudomonadati > Pseudomonadota > Alphaproteobacteria > Hyphomicrobiales > Nitrobacteraceae > Bradyrhizobium > Bradyrhizobium sp. USDA 4011. The sequence continues at coordinate 5,042,323 of NZ_JBSSGG010000001.1, read as the reverse complement.
TTTTCCGGAATTCGCCCGGTGGATCTGCCGGGCTTCATTCTCGCCGAGCTGGCCGGTGCTTTCGCCAGCATGCTTCTGATGAACTGGATGCTGGGGCGGCCGAAGGCGCGCGGCCCGGTACCGATCGCGGAGACACCAAGATGACCGTCACGGTCTACCACAACCCCGACTGCGGCACGTCCCGCAACACCCTCGCCATGATCCGCCAAAGCGGCGTGGAACCGACCGTCATCGAATATCTGAAGACGCCGCCGACCCGCGAGAAGCTGGTGGAATTGATCGCGGCCATGGGAATCCCCGTCCGTGCCGTGCTGCGCGAGAAAGGCACTCCCTACAAGGAGCTCGGACTCGACGATCCGAAGTGGACCGACGACGATCTGCTCGACTTCATGGTGAAGCATCCGATCCTGATCAACCGCCCGATCGTCGTCACGCCGAAAGGGGTGAAACTCTGCCGGCCGTCCGAAGCCGTGCTGGAGATTCTGCCCAATGGCAAAATCGGCCGGTTCGTGAAGGAAGACGGTGAAGTGATTGATGCCTGAGTTGCCCGACCTGCCGAATCTCTCTTCGTCCGCCGTATCGCTTCCCGATCTCGCCGGACTAAGGCCGGTACCGTCCACGCATAAACCGCGGATCCTGCTGTTGTACGGATCTCTGCGTCAGCGCTCGTTCAGCCGCTTTGCCGCCGAAGAAGCTGCCCGCCTGTTGGAGGCGTTCGGCGCGGAATGCCGGATCTTCAACCCGTCCGGTTTGCCGCTGCCGGACGATGCCCCGGCGGATCACGCGAAGGTCGTCGAACTGCGCGAACTGTCGGCCTGGTCCGAAGGACAGGTCTGGAGCAGTCCGGAGCGCCACGGCAGCATCACCGGCATCATGAAGGCCCAGATCGACTGGATCCCGCTGGCGATCGGGGCGGTGCGCCCGACCCAGGGCAAGACACTTGCCCTCATGCAGGTGAGCGGCGGCTCGCAATTCTTCAACGCGGTCAACCAGCTTCGCATCCTCGGCCGCTGGATGCGCATGATCACGATCCCAAACCAGTCTTCCGTGGCGAAGGCCTACGAGCAATTCGACGACGCGGGACGCATGAAACCATCACCTTACTACGACCGCATCGTCGACGTGATGGAAGAACTGATGAAGTTCACGCTGCTGACGCGCGATTGCTCGGCCTATCTCACCGACCGATACAGCGAACGGAAGGAAGAGGCGGCCAAGCTGCAGGAGCAGCTCGCCTTGAAGAAAGCGTTGTAAAGCGGGGCGGCCCCGACGCACGGTCGGGGCCGTTCTGCCCTCAAGCCCTGTAGTCCAGCGACTTGAAGCTGAGATGCTTCACGCCTTCGGGCGCATCGGCGAGCTTCCGGATGTTCGCCCAGGTCTGCTTGTAATTCGGGATGATGAATTCGTTCACCCCGGGCGAAACCACGTTGCCCTGCACGCCGGACGCTTGGGCGAAGAGCATGAACGTTTGCTTCGTTTTGGCGTCCGGCGTCGGATAGACCATGGCCTGGGTCGAGCCGTTGTCGTTGTAAAGCTCGACCAGGTCACCGGGCTTGAGCCGCAGCTCGTCCATGTCCTGCGGGTTCATCTGGAGGTAGGGATAGGGCATCCGATCCGTGACGAACTCGTTGTCCTGGTCGAGATAGGAGCTCTGCCAGGTGACGTTGGCGCGGCCGTTGTTGATGAGGAACGGGAATTTCTTCATCTCGGCCTCTTTGCCGGGCGCCTGCAAGCCGCGCCACTGCGTCTCCATGAACTTGGCCTTGCCGTCCTTGCCGCTGAACTTGCCGTCGACGTAAAGCCGCTTGGTGCCGACGATTCGCTCTGCGGCCCCCGCTGCTCCCGTCGTTGTGCCGGCCGCCGCGCCAGCGGCGGCTGCGCCGGTCTCAAGCCCAACGGCGGGCTCCTGGAAGCCGTTCGTCCCCATGGCCCGCAGCCGGGCATAGGTAACGAATTCGCCGCCCTTCTCATGTTGATGATAGCCGTCCATGAAGGCATCCTCTTCGGTCCTCCAGTCGAAGCCCTTGAAGTGGTCAGCAATCTCAGCCTTACCCTGTTCTCGCAGCACCCGCTCCATGTGATTGGCGATGCGCGCGGCGATCAGGCAATCGGGCATCGCCTGACCGGGCGGGTCCATATACTTCTCGGTGAGCCGCATGCGTCGCTCGCCATTCATTGAGGTGAGATTGGCCTCTCCCGAGGTCGCCGCCGGCAGCCAAACGTGGCTCGCCTCGCCGATCTTGGTTGGCACGATGTCGACGTCGACCGCAAACAGACCGCCCTTCTTGACCGCATCGGAGATCGCGCTGATCATCGCAGGACGATCGCCGTATGGTGCCGACATCATGGCGTCCTTCACCATGTCGGTACGCTTCTTGTAGGCCTGCTTGAACTTGAATGCGTTCAGCGTGGTCTTGTAGTGGTCGCATCCCCAGATGTGATGGACACCACCCTTACCTTCGATCAGGAGCTGGTCGACGTAGGCAGCGGGCCGTCCCACATGCGCATCCGACGGCCGAGAGTAGCCTTCCTGGTGCCCGCCCATGCGGACGCAACCTCCACCAGGCCGACCGACGTTTCCCGTCGCAAGGGCGACATTCACCAGCGCGCCGTTGGTCCGGTAGTTGTCGTTGCCCCAGATCAGGCCCTTCTCATACGCAAACATGGCCCGACGACGAGCATTGCCTGCCTTGGGCTGCGCAATCCACTCAGCGGATTTGCGAATTTGATCGGCGGTCAAGCCCGTGATCTTCGCTGCGTCGTCCAGGCTGATCTTGTTGGCAGCCTTCATCTGGTCGAAGTTGGTCGTCGAAGCATCGATGAAGGCTTTGTCGATCCAGCCCTTCTCCGCGATGTAGGTCATCCACGCATTGAACAAGGCGAGATCCGTGCCGGAATTGATCGCCAGATGCATGACGTTGTCTTTGCCGGCTTCGACCTCGCAGGCGTTGACCGTCACCGTCCGACGCGGATCGACGATGATGACCTTCGCGCGCTCCACCGGTTCCGAGCCAAATTCGGCCTTCTTCTTGTCGAGCGAGGTGCCGCGCAGGTTCGGGATCCAGTGATTGAGGAAATAATTGGTCTGGGTCTCGAGGGCATTGGTCCCGACCGCAACGAGCGTGTCGGCAAGCTCGGCATCTTCGTAGCAGTTGTTGAGCTCTCCCACGCCCATGTCGCGGGTGGCGTGGACCTCCGAGTTGTACGCCGGCCGATTGTGAATCCGGATATTCTTCACCTTCATGGCGCCGAAGTAGAGCTTGCCGGTGCCCCAGGTGTTCTCGTAGCCGCCGCCGGCGCCGCCATGGTCGAATGCAGAGACGAACACGCCGTCTTCGCTCATGTCGTTCATGACGGCGACGGTGACGCGCGCGACGAGGTCGAGCGCATCGTCCCAGCTTGTCGGCTGCATCTGCCCGTAGCGCCAGACCATGGGATCTGTGAGGCGCTGCAATTGCGTATTGCGCTGCTGGGAGTAGCTCATCTCCGCCATGCGCGCGCCGCGGATCGAGCCCAAGCCCGAATTCACGACGCAGTCCTTGTCGGGCTTGATGACGATGTGCACATCCTGCCCGTTCTGGCGAACGATATTGTACATTGAAGGCGAATACCAGGCTGCGGTCTCCGCGCCCTGCTGCTTGCTCAGGTCGACACCGAACTTGTTCTGATTTGGCGCCGTACCGCCCTGTGTACTGGCTGACCAAGTGTACGCTTTGTAGCCGCATCCGACGATGCAATAGTGGCAAGTGACGTTGGATTCCTTGGCGTCCGCGGGGATGATCGGGAGCCGGTCGATTTGACGCTTGTAGGCCATGGTCGTTCCTCCCCTAGAGCACGTTGGAAAGGCGGCCGTAGAGCAACTCATCCACGCCTTCGGCGTAGATGTCGCCCCTGTCGTCGACGCGCAGCACGTATTGCGGGAGGTTCTGGGTAGCCTGGCCCCAGACCTGCTGGCCACCCGCCTCGCAGTCGAACCGCGAATAGTGGCCGGGACAGTTCATTGTCCGATCGGCCGCGGTGTAGTTGAGGGTGAAACCCTTGTGGGGGCAGATCGTCGTGAAGCCGACAATATCGCCCTCGGCACCGACCCCGCCCTGCACTTTCGTGCCGAGCTTCAGAAGCACGCCGGGAGCATTGGCGTCTGGATAGGAGACGTTCAGCGGCTCGTTGAGCTTGAGATCCTTGATGTTGGCCAGACGATTGACGGGATAGTCCACTCTCGCGGCGGCTGTCGCAGCTTTGGTGGGGGATGGCGAAATTGAGCTAACGGCAACGCCGGCGGCGGCAAGACCCGCCCCGCTCATGAAACGACGGCGGCCGACGTCGACCATACGATCGCAGCGCGACATGGTGAGAGCTCCTCGGGTTCGCCAGTACGCCTACTGGCTTGGCCATTTCCTCGAGATCGGACCGGTACGCCTACCGGGCCGGAGCGCTCGTTATTTTTCCGTCGCACGCCCATCACATCGAGGCAGTACGATGTGTCGAGACGTCTCGACATATTCAATAGTCGAAACGTGCTAGCTTGTCACCTGCTCCGCGGGGTAAAGATGACGCACCTAGACGACGCACGCGGAGACCATGGAATGCGGAAATCGATGCTGGCCGTTGCCAGCCACGCCAGCGCCCGGCCCGTCCAGGGAGAGCTGTCTGAGCCCCATGCGATTTCCACTCTTGCTGCACTTGCTCAGCCCACGCGCCTCGCGATCTTTAGGCTGCTCATCAAGCATGAGCCGGTCGGCATCACTGCTGGCGTGATCGCCGACACCATCGGTGCGCCGCACAATACACTGTCGTCGCATCTGGCCATCCTTGTCCGGGCGGGCCTGCTCCGGAGCACGCGCGAGGGACGTACCATCATCTACCGCTCAAACGTCGAGGGCATGCGGTCGTTGATCGCCTTCCTGGTGAACGACTGTTGCGACGGACATCCCGAGCTCTGCAATCTGGTCGCGGCTGACGCAACAGCCTGTTGCGCAGCTGCCCCGAAGGCCCGAAGCGCGAAGAAGGTCGTCAAGCGCAAGAGTTGACCGGCGGGGCCGATGTCTTGGACTTTGTTGGGACTAGCCGCTCAGACTATCGCGGGCTTTTTCGGCGCGCATGCTGCAGCGAGCGCCAGCCGGCTTGTCGGTCACAGCATCGTGGGTCTAGTCGACAGGCTCTCGAAATCGATCTGGGGAGAGAAATCCGCGAGCGCTCTTCGCGTAGGTCATCTGCGAACGCAATCGTGCAAGATCGTATTCTAGCGTGGAAAAGCGTAAGTTTGGTGCCCAGGGGCGGGATCGAACCACCGACACTGCGATTTTCAGTCGCATGCTCTACCAACTGAGCTACCTGGGCAAACCCGCGGGGCCGAAAAGGCCGCAGCGAGCGGGCGGTTTATAGAGAGGTCGGGGCGCTGTGTCCACCCGCCTTCGCCAAAGGCTCCGCCGAGCGCCGCCCGCCTGGCATTGTTTCCCCAACTTGTTGGGAAATCTTGGCTATTCCGGGTCCTCCACGTCGTCCTCACGGCCGGGAACGACATAGCGGCCGCTGAGCCAGCGGTTGAGGTCGACGTCGCGGCAGCGCGACGAGCAGAACGGGAGAAAGGCCTGCTGGGCGGGCTTGCCGCAGATCGGGCAGGTGCGCGCGGTGGCCGGGGGTGTTCGGGCTTGGTCAGTCATGGCTTCGGCGCAGCTTACACCAATTGGCAATCGAGGAGGCGGCCGCATGTTCCGCCGCGTGCCCTCTCCCGCTTGCTTGCGGGAGCGTTGCAGGCGCCGCAGCCGCGCGAAGGCGGATCACACCGCGACGGCGTTGAGCCAGCCGTGGCGGATCGGAAAACCCTCGCCGCCGAGCAGGGTCACGGTCTCGTAGAGCGGCAGGCCGACGACGTTGGTGTAGGAGCCGACCATCTTGACCACGAAGGATCCGGCGATGCCCTGCACGGCGTAGCCGCCGGCTTTGCCGCGCCATTCGCCGGAGCCGATATAGGCCTGGATATCGTCGTCGCTGAGCCGCTTGAAGCGCACGCGGGTCTCGACCAGGCGCTGGCGGAACGCCTCGCGCGGCGTCACCACGCAGATCGCGGTGTAAACGCGGTGGTTGCGGCCCGACAGCAGGCGCAGGCATTGCGCGGCTTCATCGACCAGATTGGCCTTGGGCAGGATGCGGCGGCCGACCGCCACCACGGTGTCGGCCGCGATGATGAAGGAGCCGCGCAGATCGTCGTCGAGCTGCACCGACTTCAGCGCCGCGTCCGCTTTCGCACGCGCCAGGCGGTTGGCGCAGGCGCGCGGCAACTCGCCCCGCCGCGGGGTCTCGTCGACATCGGCCGGGCGCAGCGCGTCGGGCTCGATGCCGGCCTGGTTGAGCAGGGCCAGCCGCCGCGGCGAACCGGAAGCAAGAACGAATTTGGGACGGCCTAGCATGCGGGCTTTTGGGCTGAATCGGGGGGACGGACGCGGGCGGAACCTATCGGATGGGGCATGGATGCACAACCTTGGAACCGGTCGCGAATCGCGCTTCCCCGTGGGCGACAAGGCCCCATAAGCACAGCTGTTTGTCAGTCTGGCGACAAGGGGCGGACCGGCGAATCGGAACACGCGGGTCTCTACGTTGAGCCTCACAGGTTCGCGACGCCGGCCTTGGTGAAGCGCCGGCGGATGCGCAGCAACAGGCCGTCGCAGACCTCGCGATAGGCGGCGAGCTTCTGCTCGCGATTGCCGCTGGTGCCGGTCGGATCAGGGGTCGGCCAGTATTCGACAGCGGCGGCGAGCGTCCGGGTCAGATCCAGCGCCTTGTGGTGTGCCTCGGGCGACAGCGTGATGATGAGGTCGAAGTTCAGCCCCTCCCAATCCTCGAGCTCCTCGAAGGTCTGCGGCTTGTGGCCGGAAATGTCCTGGCCGAACTCGGCCATCACCGCGACCGCGAACGGATCGAGCTCGCCCTTCTTCACGCCGGCGGAGCGGACATAGACGCCTTGCGGGAACATCTGCTGCAGCAGGCTTTCGGCCATCGGCGAGCGCACGGCGTTGTGACCGCATGCGAACAGCACGGCCTGCGGGGTGCGCGCGCGCGGCGCTTCCATGCGATCAGGCTTTTTTTGGCCGGGGCAAAACCCCGTCCATCACCTTTGCGACGATCATCCGCCCTCGCCTTTCCAATGCAGAACGGTGATCAGCGTGAACAGCCGCCGGGCGGTCTCGAAATCGACCCGCACCTTGCCCTTGAGCCGCTCCTGCAGCGTGCGCGAGCCCTCGTCATGGATGCCGCGGCGGCCCATGTCGATGGCCTCGATCTTGTCCGGTGTCGCGGTCCGGATCGCCTGATAGTAGCTGTCGCAGATCATGAAGTAGTCCTTCACGACGCGGCGGAACGGCGTCAGCGACAGCAGATGCGCCACCACCGGCGTGCCGTCTTCTTTCCTGATATCGAACATCAGCCGGTTGCCGGTGATCGCGATGTGCAGGGTGTAGGGCCCCGGCCCGGCTGCGCCTTCGGGCGCGAACAGGTTCTGCTCGACCAGGTCGTAGATGGCAATCGCCCGCTCATGCTCGATGTCGGGACCGGAACGGCCGATCGATTCCTCGTCGAGCGTCACCGCGACGATGCGATTGTTGGAATCCTCGTCGTCTGGTGGCTTGTTCATGAGAGGTTGAGGCGCAATCCGACGGAACGTGAATGGGCATCGAGACCCTCGGCCTGGCCGAGCGTCATCGCGGCAGGCCCGAGCGCACGAAGCTGATCCGGCCCGCAGCGCAGGATCGAGGTTCGCTTCATGAAGTCAAGCACCCCGAGGCCCGAGGAGAACCGGGCCGAGCGCGCGGTCGGCAGCACGTGGTTGGAGCCGCCGACATAGTCGCCGATCGCCTCCGGGGTATGGGGCCCGAGGAAGATCGCCCCGGCGTTGCGGACCTTTTTCGACAGGCCCTCGGCGTCCGCGGTCATGATCTCCAGATGTTCGGCCGCGATCGCATTGGCGAGCTCGATGGCGTCGTCGAGCTTTGCCACCATGATGACGGCGCCAAAATCATCCCACGAGGCGCGCGCAATCGCCGCACGCGGCAGCGTCGCAAGCTGCGCCTCGACCGCGCGTTCGACATCGGCCGCGAGCCGCGGGCTGTCGGTGATCAGGATCGACTGCGCGCTGACGTCATGCTCGGCCTGCGCCAGGAGATCGGCCGCGATCCAGTCCGCATTGCCTGTGTCGTCGGCAATGACCAGCACCTCGGAGGGGCCGGCGATCATGTCGATGCCGACCTTGCCGAATACCTGCCGCTTGGCCGCGGCGACATAGGCGTTGCCGGGGCCGACGATCTTGGCGACCGGCGCGATCGTCGCGGTGCCATAGGCCAGCGCCGCCACCGCCTGGGCGCCGCCGACGCGGTAGATTTCCGAGACACCGCCGAGATGGGCGGCCGCGAGCACCAGCGGGTTGAGCTTGCCGTCCGGCGCCGGCACCACCATCACCACCCGCGGCACGCCGGCGACCCGGGCCGGCACCGCATTCATCAGCACCGAAGACGGATAGGCCGCGGTGCCGCCGGGCACGTAAAGTCCGACCGCATCGACCGCGCTCCAGCGCCAGCCGAGCTCGACGCCGGCGGCATCGGTGAAGCGCTCGTCCTTGGGCAGCTGGCGGCGATGGAAGGTCTCGATCCGGTCGCGCGCGAATGTCAGCGCCTCGATGGTTTTGGCGTCGCAGGCCGCAACCGCGGCGTCGATCTCGGCGGCGGTGATGCGCAGGCCAGCTGCGTCAAGTTCGAGCCGGTCGAACTTTTTGGTCGCCTCAAGCAGCGCCGCATCGCCGCGGGCGGCCACATCGTCGACGATGGCGCGGGTGGCGCGCTCGACGTCGGCCGATACCTCGCGCTTGGCCGCCAGGAATTCGCGGAAGCGTTGCTCGAAATCGGCGCTCTGTCGGTCCAGGCGAACGGGCATGGCGGCTTTCTGAAGAGGACTTTGGGTCCCTGCTCAATGGCGCGGCGGATAATGGCCGTCAACCCTTGGGGGGCACGCAATCTCCCCGTCGTCCAGGCGAAGGACTACTCCGGCCCCACCCCGAGATCGTCGGGCCCGAGATCGGTCAATTCGCACTCCAGGCACTCGACATCGAGCCGCAGCGCCGCACCCTGGCCGAACATCAGCAGCGCACTGCCGCCCGGCGGGTCGGAGGCGTGGAATTCGATCCCGAGCAGTTCCAGGGTGGCCGCCGGGGCCTCCAGGTCGATGTTGCGCGACTTGCATGCCAGCACCCGGTCGAACCTGAGCGCGGCGATCAGCCGGCGCGAAGAAGTGGCGCCGGCCAGGGTCTGCTCCCAGTCCAGCCGGTTCAGGCCGACCACGAGGCGCTTCTCGTCCTGCCGCCAGACGATGTCGGCGGGCTGAACGCGGGCGTCCTGTACATGGGCAGAGATGACCGCGAGGTCATCGGCATCGAGGGCGATCAGCTTCAGGGGGGCGGGCGGGGACATGATGGTCCTTATAACGCCTTGCGGCCGCGGGCGGTACCGCATGGCCTCAAGGAACCCCCGCTCAGCGGAACCGGCGAGCGCACAGGCAAAATATCGAAAACAACCCCATGCAAAGCATGCCGACGGCACCCGGGATCGGCAAGGCAACTTGACACGCCGGGCAAATCAGGGATAAATTTCCATTATTCCGAAATCTCTCCGCGCTCGCAATGGCCCCCCAAGGCGGGAACCTTGCCGTCGGTGGCAGCCTCACTTTGGAGGGGGTGAAGCTGCGCGGCGTTGGGACAAGCGGTACGACGCGCAGCGCCAGCCGCCTCACCCCTTGATGAACGCCAGCAGATCCTTGTTGATGGTCTCGGCCTCCGTGGTCGGCATGCCGTGCGGAAAACCATGGTAGGTCTTCAGCGTGCCGTTCTTCAGGAGCTTGGCCGACAGCGGAGCGGAATCGGCGTAGGGCACGATCTGGTCGTCGTCGCCATGCATCACCAGCACTGGCACGGTGATCTTCTTCAGATCCTCGGTGAAGTCGGTCTGCGAGAACGCGACGATGCCGTCGTAATGCGCCTTGGCGCCGCCCATCATGCCCTGCCGCCACCAGTTCTGGATCACGGCTTCCGACGGCTTTGCGCCGGGCCGGTTGTAGCCATAGAACGGCCCGGTCGGCACATCGCGGTAAAACTGTGAGCGGTTGGCCGCGAGCTGCGCCTGCAGGCCGTCGAACACCGACTTCGGCAGGCCGCCGGGGTTGGCCGCGGTCTGCACCATCAGGGGCGGCACCGCGCTGAGGATCGCGGCCTTCGCCACCCGGCTCTCGCCGTGGCGCGCGATGTAATGCACCACCTCGCCGCCGCCGGTGGAATGGCCGACATGGACGGCATTCTTCAGATCGAGATGCGCGGTGACGGCCGCGAGGTCGTCGGCGTAGTGGTCCATGTCATGGCCGTCGGCGACCTGGGCGGAGCGGCCGTGGCCGCGGCGGTCATGGGCGATCACGCGAAAGCCCTGACTCACGAAGAACAGCATTTGCGCGTCCCAGTCGTCCGACGACAGCGGCCAGCCATGGCTGAACACGATCGGCTGGCCCGAACCCCAATCCTTGTAGAAGATCTCGACGCCGTCTTTGGTGGTGATGGTGGGCATTTGATTGCTCCTCCTGTTGCGTTACGTCATTCCGGGGCGACACGCAGCCTGAACCCCGAATCTTGATCGATTGACTCTGGATTCCGGGTTCACGCTGACGCGTGCCCCGGATTGGCGAGGCATGAACAGATGTGTCAGATCAGGCGAATGTGACCGGCCGGAACCGGCGCCACGCGCCGATGATCACCACGGCAAAGAACACCAGCACGATGCCTTGCACCACCGCAAATACCGGCCCGGACGGCGGGTTCGGCGGCACGGCCGGCGCCAGCGCCTGCAGCGCAGGCACCTTGAGGAAGCTCTGGATGACCAGCACGAAGACGTTGAGATAGAGCGAGACCATCGCGGTCACGATATAGATCGGGCGCCAGGCGCCCTTGAGCTGCATCGCATACAGCGCGATGCAGGCGATCGCGAGCAGCACCAGCGAAAGGCCGCCGATGATGTGCGACGGCAGCAGCTTCTCGGTCACCAGAGGAGGGATCACGAAGCCGGTGGCGTTGGTCAGGATCGTGAGGACGAGGAAGATCGCGGTCAACCCGGGCATTGCGCGCGAGCCGAGCAGGCCAAACATCACGATCACGCCGGCGACGATTGCAATAAGGCTGATAATGACGTGCACAAGCACGAGCGTCGTCATATGGCCCACTCCCCGTTGAGAAACCCGCACCACGTTACGATGCGTCTTTGAAAATTGCTACATGGTTCGATGGCGGGACCGCCGACACGTCATGCGAAAATTTGCCGGCGCCGGATTTTAGTTGCCCCGTCATCCTGACGTGCGCGCCCTTGCGGCGCAATTGCGCCGCAAGGCTCGCACCTCCAGCGACAAAGGCGAAGCCTTTGCGCGGGGATGACGGGGATGGTCCTTGCGTCCGTCACGCGCCGGCGACGCGTGCGCCTCGTGAGAAGTTGAATCAGTAAGAGCGCGGGATCGGGCCGCTATGCGGCGTCTTGCGCGTCGACAGGTCGAACAGCACCTCGTCGACATAGCACCAGCCCCAGCCTTCCGGCGGATCGTAGCCTTCGATCACGGGATGGCCGGTGGCGTGGAAATGCGCCGTCGCATGCCGGTTCGGCGAATCGTCGCAGCAGCCGACATGACCGCAGGTCCGGCAGATCCGCAAATGCAGCCAGCGGCTGCCGCTCCTTAGGCACTCCTCGCAGCCGAGCGCACTCGGCGTGACATCCCGGATGCCGGCGATATGGGTGCAGCCTTTTGTCATTTTGATCTCTCGTTCGGATGCTGTTGCTTCGAATTCCGCTCGTTCGCCTGCCTGATCCGTCATCCTGAGGCGCTCGCGCAGCGAGCCTCGAAGGATGAATCGGCCACCAGCGGGGCCGTGCATCCTTCGAGGCTCGCTCCGCTCGCACCTCAGGATGACGGGATAGCTCGTGCTCGCCGCATCGATCGCCCATTGCGGCGGCTACAGCGACGGGCTCCCGTCATCGGCGAGATAGCCGTGCAGCGCGGCGACGACTTGCGCGCCCTCGCCGATCGCGCCGCCGACGCGTTTGACCGAACCGGAGCGGACGTCGCCGACCGCGAACACGCCGGGCACCGTGGTCTCGAGCAGCGGCACGGCGGGCGCGCCGTCGCCTTTCTGCACACCGGTCATCACGAAGCCGCCGCGGTCGACCTGCACGCCGCAGCCCTCGAGCCAGCCGGTCGCCGGATCGGCGCCGACGAACAAAAAGAGATTGCGGATATCCATGGTGAACTCGTCGGGCGCGAGCCGGCTGCGCCAGCGCACGCGCTCCAGCGTCTCCGCGCCTTCGAGCCCGATCACCTCGGTGTTGAACATCAGTTCGATGTTCGGCGTCGCCTCGATGCGCTCGATCAAATAGCGCGACATGCTGGCCCCGAGCCCGCCGCCGCGGATCATCATGTTGACCCGGCGCGCATGCGCCGCGAGGTAAACCGCGGCCTGCCCGGCGGAGTTGCCGCCGCCGACCAGCACGACGTCCTGCTGGGCGCAGAGCTTCGCCTCGATCGGCGAGGCCCAGTACCAGACACCGCGGCCCTCATAGCTCTCGAGATTGTCGATCGCCGGCCGGCGATAGCGCGCGCCACTCGCGACCACCACCGACTTGGCGCGCAGCGTGTGCCCGCAGCCGGTGGCGAGCGTGAACGCGCCCGACGCCTTCGAGCAGTCGAGCGATTTGATCGAGACCGGGATCAGCATCTCGGCGCCGAATTTCTGCGCCTGGTTGAAGGCGCGCCCGGCCAGCGCCTGGCCGGTGATGCCGGTCGGGAATCCGAGATAGTTCTCGATCCGCATGCTGGCGCCGGCCTGGCCGCCGAAGGCGCGGGAATCGAACACCGCGACCGACAGGCCCTCGGAGGCCGCGTAGACCGCGGTGGAGAGCCCGGCCGGGCCGCTGCCGACCACGGCGACATCGTAGAGCTTCTCATGTGCGCTGCTGCCGATCATGCCGAGCGCCATCGCAAGCGCGGTCTCGGACGGATTGCGCAGCACGGTGCCGTTCGGACAGACCACCAGCGGCAGCTCGGCGCGCGTCGGCGAATAGCGCGCGACGAGGTCGGCCGCATCCTTGTCGGTCTCGGGATCGAGGACGTGATGCGGCTGGCCGTTACGCGCCAGGAAATTCTGCAGCGGCGCCATATTGCCGACCGACGCGGAGCCGATCAGCACCGGCCCGCCGGCGCCGCCCTGGATCAGGCTGACGCGGCGCAGGATCAGCGCGCGCATGATGCGCTCGCCGAGATCGGCCTCGGCGACCAGCAGCGCGCGCAGCCGCTCGGGCGGCAGCAACAGCGTCTCGACGGGGCCCTCGGCATGGCCGTCGACCAGCGCGGCGCGGCCGGAGAGCTGGCCGATCTCGGCAAGGAATTGCCCCGGCCCCTGGTCGATGATCGGCGTGACACGGCCGAGGCCATCGCGCTGGGAGATCGACACGTTGCCCGACAGCACCACGAACATGCCGGGCCCCGGCTTGCCGGTCTCGAACAGCGCCTCGCCATCCCCATACGACCGCGGCTCGCCGAAGCGGCGCATCCGCTCGATCTCATGCGCGGTCAGGGTCGGAAAGGTCTGCTCATGGCGCGGGAAGGCGGTGGCGGTGGCGTTCAGCCGATCGATCGTCGTCTCATCCATGGCCATCTCGGCGACTCTCTTCTTGTTGCAACAAATGCCAACCGGCCGGAGTTTCGATTCTCACTAGAACCAGAACCCAGGCCCTGGCTTGTCGTTTTGCCGGATTTTCTGCACGAACTGATGTCCATCTCGCAGAAATCGATCTAGCGGCCCGGCTCGCTTCCGCCAGCGTCGTCTCGTGAGCCGTCATCCAACGAGGCGTCATCTAGCGAGGCGTCATCTAACGAGGCTTGGGCTGGTTCGGAAGCCACATCCTCGCGACCGCGTGCCTGCGATTTTCGCCGCTTCAGATTTTCGCGCAGCGCCAGCTTGAGACGATCCTGTCGCGAATCCTTCACGCGGGCTCCGGCCTGCCCGCCGCCCTTGTCGTGCTCACCTGTCATTGCAAAACTCTCGAACCGCCGTCGCGCCTTCCGCGAGGCCGAACATAGCCAATGGCCGCCGCCTGCGCACCCTGCCCGGTCGGCCAGTTGCGCCAGGCCGCATGATTCGGCGGCCGGGCGAAATCCGGCTTCCCGGCAGGATCGGAACCCAATCGGACCGGAATCGGCCGGATTGGGTAGAATCACCGGCCAGGAACGTCAGTTTCTGCCGATTTCATCGGCAACAGGGGCGCTGTTTCGCTTGCGCCAACGGGAGGCCTGTGGCAAGAACCGCCCGCTTGGACAGGCCCTTGGGGCCGATTCAATTTTTCCCGGGCACGCTGCCGTAGCTCAGTGGTAGAGCACTCCATTGGTAATGGAGAGGTCGACAGTTCAATCCTGTCTGGCAGCACCAGGATCTCGCTGAAAAATCAACATTTTATCCAGCCACATAGTTTCTTTAGCCGCCCCGGACGGCCACACAGCGAATCCGCGAACGCCGACGGCATGGCATCTATCTGATTGATGCGCATGGAAGCTCAGAATCCGTTACCGAGGTTGATGTCCAAACTGATGACCCATCGCTGCAAAAACTAACGACTTTGCACGCTTGACGGGTGCTAGAGTGCGCTACTCAATCTGCTTATATGCGGAGGACCGGAGATTAGTGTGCCAGACGTTAGCTTAGAGCAAGCAGCAGACATTTTAAGGCGAAGCACAGATTTTCGAGTTCTGCGACGCCTAACCGGCAAGGCCGCTGTCCGACGTTCGTTGTGCCAGATTGTCAACCTCGAGGATGATAGCTTCGCGGGCTTAGCATCGCGCAATGCGTTGCTCGCTGCTGTCGCCTACGCGACAAAAGTCATCTCCCGCAGGAGATCCAGACAAAATATGGATCTACTCGCAGCTATGCTAGAGGCACCGGACTTGACGGCCTCTTCAGCCGATTGGCGAACACGAACAGGCTCGCCGATAGGCGTTTGGGTGCATTGGCTGGACTCTTTGCGGCCCGACAGAGATTTTGGTCCCGGCCTTGCTTGGCAGCTCACACGAGATAGCCACAATCCAAACTACTTATTTGATCGCCGTAGTTTGAGAAAGGGACCCAAGCAAATGCCGCTCAAGGGTTCAACCTATTGGAGCGAGCACCCAAAGCGGCTCAAAATGTCTGACGCGGGCTGGCTTCTCGAACAACAGCAATCTTCTCATCCAATTGAGATTGCGGGAATGCGGCGCCGTCCCGCTGTATTTCGCAAACTCGCTAAGCACTCACAAAGCTTGGCGAGATCAAGAAACATTTCGCTTGAGAGCTGGCTCTCTTCTATTGCCACGTTCTCGGTCGAAGATCCGCGTATCGGCGAATGGACCGCCCTGGAGATCGTACGGCAATTGGTCGCGTTGGTGGAGGTCTTTCCCACCGGTAGACTTGAGATACTCGACGAGCTTCATCCATCGAACGTCTTAATTCCCGCATCGTGGCTCGAAGAACGCCCCTCAGGGAGTTTCACTCTGCCTCTATGGACGTGGGAATCGTGGAGACAGAAGGTTCGCGAGAACAATGGCTTGAACGTCGGCGTTGTCATTCAAACGACAGTTCATGCTGCGAATGCGTGGAAAAATTCGCTGCAGATGGCTCCTATCGAAGAACGCGCGGTGATCGCTCAGATGCAGCACCAATTGGCTGCCCTTGCACAGGAATCGACACCGCCTCAAATTGTGTTGTTGCCCGAGCTAACAGTGCCTGTTGGCTTTTTGCCAAATCTGCGGGTAATCGCCGCGCAAATGAACGCGGTCCTTATCGCTGGAATGGACTTCGACAAATCAAGGAATGCGAAGAAAGTTAGAAACCGCGCTGCTGTGGTAATTCCAAATGCGTGGGGCACCGGGAAGCTCTCATCGAGAGCTACCGTTAGATACGTCGGAAAGACATATGCAGCTTACCGGGAACAGGAGCTAATAAAGAAGCACGGCTTCGACTTCCAATCCGTCCCGGAAGTTTGGGTATTTGACGCCGGCAAATTTGGGAAGTTTGCAGTCGCCGTATGTTATGACTTCTTAGACCTCGAGCGAGTTGCTATGTACCGCCTTGGCATTCAACACTTGTTCATACTTGCCTACAACACCGATATACCCACGTTCGATCACGCGGCAGAAGCGCTTTCTCGGATGATCTTTTGCAATGTCGTCGTTTGCAATACAGGCACGCATGGTGGCTCCCTTGCCGTCTCACCGTACAGGGGAGCGGGAAAGCGCGTAATCTATCGCCATACTGGCTCCCTATTAGCCACTGGACAAACAGTTTCGCTTCCCGTCGCTGACCTCATCTTAGCGCAACAGAATGCTTGGCCCGCAGGTCGCGATAGAGAGTTTAAAAGTCTTCCGCCGGGGGCTGAAGGTGTTCAGCAGCTTGTACCGCGCCAAACAGCAATATAGAGCGCCGTAGTAACGCAAATCGACTTCCGTAAGCGCGCACACCCGTCAATGCGCGAGCAGCAGACCCGCCCCGCCGATCGTCAGCACTACGTAGACCACGAACACACTGCCGACCCATTTCCAATCGATCTGTCCGTGCTCGGGGCTGAGGCTTTCGATAATGCCGTGCATGATGGTTTCCTTGAGGAGTCGCATGCGCGGCGTATAGCCTGCGCCTCGATCACATCATGTGACTCACTTCACACTTCAAAGTCGCGGAACGGACTCAAGAGTGACTGGCCCAGAACTGAAGAAACTGCGCGAACATCTCGGCGAGGCGCTCGGCCGCAAGCTGACGGCGGCGGACATGGCGAAGCTGTGCGGGTTGCCGGCGGCCGGCGGCGCCGAAAAGCTCCGCAAGTGGGAAGTCACCGGCCCGACCCCGAAGGTCGCCGCGCTGCTGCGCGTGCTGGCGATGGCGAGCGAGCACTATCCGATCCTGGAGAAGTTCGACGTGTTCGATCGCCACGACGTTCCGGTCAAGGATCGCGCCGCGCGCCGCCAGGCGTTTCGCGAGCAGATGCGCGACGACGTGCGCAAGCGGCTCGACTAGCAGACGGCTTGGTTAACGGATCAAGCGCGCCGCGCGCGGCCCCTTAAGCCTTCCGTCATTCCCGCTTAAGCATTCGTTAGGCACAACAAAACGTTTCGCCGCAAAGGGTGCGACTTAACGCTCCAAGCCGCCTTTCGGTGAGAAATTTTATTCAAATGCGGTCTAACGCATCGCCATGGATGGCGCCATTCACGCTGCGCCTCATGACTTGTCCGGAGACTGCCCCATGAAGAAGTTCCTGCTCGCAACCGCAGCCGCAGCTGTTGCCGTCGCTGCCTTTGGCGCGACCGCCCAGGCCGCCGACCTCGGCTCCCGTGGCTATTACCAGAAGGCGCCCGCGCCTGTTTACGCCGCGCCGCTCTACAACTGGACCGGCTTCTATCTCGGCGGCCATCTCGGCGGCGTGTTCTCGCAGAACAACACGTTCAACGGCCTCGCGCTGTCCGACTCCAGCGCCCGCTTCATGGGCGGCGTCCAGGGCGGCTACGACTGGCAGCTGTCGCCGATGTGGGTGATCGGCCTCGAAGGCCAGTATTCCTGGGTCGGCGGCCACCAGCTCAATGCGATCTTCCCGGGCGGTTACGTCTACAACAACAACCAGCGCGGTATCGCCTCGATCACCGGCCGGGTCGGCTACACCTGGGGCCCGGGCCTGATCTATGTGAAGGGCGGTTACGCCTATTCCGACAACAACGAAACGGTGACTTTGGGCGGCGCGCAGGTCCCCTTCGCGCTCACCGATAACCACAGCAACGGCTGGACCATCGGCGGCGGCGCCGAATACATGTTCGCGCCGAACTGGTCGGCCAAGGTCGAGTACCAGTACTACGACTTCGGCGACAGCCGCTTCACCGCACCCGGCGCGCTGGTGCCGGTCGGCAGCTTCCACAATGACGAGCACACGGTGAAGGCGGGCCTCAACTACCGCTTCAACCTCGGCAACCTCGGCGGTCCCGCTTACGGCCGCTACTGAGGTTTCCGACCACCACAACCGAGAGTGGAAAGGCCGGCTCACGCCGGCCTTTTTGCGTCCGATCGCGCGCATCGATTCCGCACAGCGAACCAACACGGCGCCGACGCGCGGCAGCCGCGAAAAATCCGGCAGATCGTCGCAATTTTCCCGATTTTGTTAACCCGCCGCATTGATACTCCCGCGCCGGGGAAACATCCAAGAGTAGTGGCCAAGCTAGTGGGCCAGGGGGATACGGGGCAATGGCGTTTCGGTTCAAGCTCGGCAAACCAAATCTCAAGCGCATCCGCCTGCCGCAGATGGGCGTCAGGGGCAGCCTGTTCGCGGCATTCGCCGTGATCGCAGGCATGACACTCGTGATCAGCGCAGGCGCCGGCATCGTGCTGCACCAGCTCGGCGGCACCATGGGCGATCTCTCCGGCCGCGACATTCCGCGGCTCGCCGCGAGCCTGCAGCTTTCCGCGCAAAGCGCCTCGCTCGCGGCCCAGGGACCCGGCCTGCTCGCCGTGCAGAGCGAGGATGCGCTCAACGATCGCACCAAGAAGGTGCAGGAGGTCGCGCAGCAAACCAATGCCAAGCTTGGCGAGATCATCGAACTCGGCGCCGACAAGTCCGTCGTCAGCGCGCTGCAGGAGAACGTCAAGAACACCGACGAGGCGACCAGGAGCCTGATCTCCGCCGCGCACGAGCGGCTCGACGTCGGCGCACTGCGCGACAAGCAGTACAACGCGCTGCGCAAGGCGCAGGGGGCCTTCGCATCCGCCGCCGGTCCGGCGATGCTCGACGCGCAGACCCGGCTCAACGCCATCCTCGCCGCAGCCGAAGTCTCCGCGGACGATGCCACGGAAGCGGCCCGCACCGTCGGTCAGATCAGCAACGTGCTGTCCATCGGCAATCTGATGGCGGCCGACATGACCGCGGCGCTGTCGGCCAATTCCAGCGACACGCTCGATGCGATCGAGGCGGAGTTCAAGAAAGGCCGCGAGCGGATCAAGTCCAATCTCGAGGACCTGCCGAACAATCCGGCGATCGTTGCCGTGCGCGACACCGCGCAGAAGCTTCTGGTGCTTGGCGAAGGCAAGACCGGCGTGTTCAAGATTCGCCAGAAGGAGCTCGACTCGATCGATTACGGCCAGACCATCCTGGAAGAGACCCGCAAGCTCAATGTCGGGCTCGGCATCAGCGTCCAGCAGCTGGTCGACGCCGTACAGAAGGACACCGACTCTGCCACCTTCCAGGCGCGGCAGCAGATCTCGCTCGCGACCACGGTGATGATCGGGCTCGGCGCGCTGACGCTGGTCGGCTCGTTCCTGTTCGTCTGGCTCTATGTCGGGCGCAACATCCTGCGCCGCATCCGCGGCCTGCAGCGCTCGATGCAACTGTTGTCCGACGGCGACCTCGACACCGAGATCCCGCAGAGCCGCCAGCGCGACGAGATCGCCGTCATGGCCGACTCGCTGCAGGTGTTCCGCGAGAGCATGATCGAGGGCCGCGAGCTCACCGAAAACCAGAACAAGGACCGCACCGCCAAGGCCGAGCGTGCCTCGCGCATGGAGAAGCAGATCGCGACGTTCGAATCGACGGTCCGCACCGCGCTCGGCAGCCTGCAGAGCGCGGCGAACTCGATGCAGTCGACCGCGCAGAGCATGTCGGCGACCGCCGACCAGTCGAGCGCATTGGTCAACGCGGTCGCCTCGGCCGCCGAGGAGACCTCGGTCAATGTGCAGACGGTGTCGGCCGGCACCGAGGAGCTGTCGTCGTCGATTGCCGAGATCGGCCGCCAGGTCGTCACCTCGGCGGAGATCGCCCGCAAGGCGGTCGAGGAAGCCAGCGCCACCGACACCACCATGCAGGGGCTTGCCGACAATGCCGCGCGGATCAGCGTCGTGGTCGACCTGATCCAGACCATCGCCTCGCAGACCAATCTGCTCGCGCTCAACGCCACCATCGAGGCGGCGCGCGCCGGCGAGGCCGGCCGCGGCTTTGCCGTCGTCGCCTCCGAGGTGAAGAACCTGGCGAGCCAGACCGCCAAGGCGACCGAGGAAATCCGCCAGCAGATCGTCAGCATGCAGGAGGTGACGACGACGGCGGTCACCGCGATCCGCAACATCTCGAGCACGATCGGCGAGATCAACGACGTCACCACCGCGATCGCCGCCGCGGTCGAGGAGCAGGGCGCGGCGACCCGCGAGATCGCCCGCAACATCCAGCATGCGGCGGGCGGCACCAGCGAGGTGTCGAGCAACATCGTCGGCGTCTCGACCGCTTCGGCCGAGGCCGGCACTGCTGCCGGCGAAGTGCTCAGCGCCTCGGACGCGCTGCGCCGCGAGGCCGACCTGCTGCGCTCCGAGATCGACGGCTTCCTGTCGAACATAAGGGCGGCGTAGGCCCGCCGCTTACGCGCCCCAACCTCCCCTTGAAAAGGGGAGGTCGCTTTGCTCGTCAGAGCAGCGGGTGGGGATCTGCTCTCTCCACATGCACCGTTGCCTGCGGCTGACCCCCATCCCGACCTTCCCCCTTTCAGGGGGAAGGAGAAGAGAAGGCTCTTCGCTTGATCCGGGCTACGGAATTCGGGCTCACGCCGTCCCCTTTTCTCCGGACGGCTATCTGATTTTTCGGCTGGCGCGGCGGCCCGGGTCCCGCTAAGTCGGTAGCATGCATACGAAGACCGACAGCCTTCCCTCTTCGGCGGAGGCATTGCGATACCCCTGGGAGAACCATCCGGGCCACGACCAGGTCGTGGAGGTGGCCCCCGGCGTGCTGTGGGCGCGGCTGAAGCTGCCGTTCCGCCTCAACCATGTGAACATCTACCTGCTCGCCGACGGCGACGGCTGGACCATGGTGGATGCCGGCTTCGGCAATGAGGAATCGATCGCGGCCTGGACCACGCTGTTCGAGGGACCGCTGAAGCACGTCAAGGTCAGGCGGCTGATCGTGACGCATTCGCATCCCGACCATGTCGGTCTCGCCGGCTGGATCACCGAGCGCTTCGACTGCCCGCTGTTCATGTCGCAGGTCGAATACCTGCAATCAGTCTATCACCAGAACCGCGGCACCGAGGAACGGCGCAACGCGCAGCGGCTGTTCTTCCGCCGCCACGGCATGGACGAGGACCTGACCGAGAAGCTGCTCGGCCGCGGCCAGGATTACCTGAAGCGCGTGTCGGTGCTGCCGCCGTCCTATCACCGCCTCACCCATGGCGACGAGGTCGTGATCGGCACGCGGCGCTTCAAGGTGATCACCGGCGGCGGACACGCGCTCGACCAGGTGATGCTGTATTGCGCGGCCGACAAGCTGTTCCTGTCCGCCGACCAGGTGCTGAGCAAGATCTCGCCCAATGTGAGCGTCTGGGCGGTCGAGCCCGAGCAGAACTCGCTCGGCGAATATCTGGCCTCGCTGGCGAGCCTGACCACCACCCTGCCCTATGACGTGATGGTGCTGCCCGGCCACGGCGTGCCGTTCTACGGGCTGAAGACCCGGATCAAGCAGCTCGCCGATCACCATGAGGAGCGCTGCCGGCTGATCGCCGAGGCCTGCCGGCAGGTGCCGCAGACCTCCAAGGAACTGGTCCCGGTGGTGTTCCACAAGCACGTGCTGGACGAGCACCAGATGGGCTTCGCCGCCGGCGAGCTGGTCGCCCACGTCAATTACATGCTGGTCGAGGGCCGCCTGACGGCCGAGATGCACGACGACGGCATGCTGCGCTTCAAGACGACCTGAGACCGGCCGGCCCGTAAATGGCTCGGGCAATTTGACCGAAATCAAGCCGGATAGACGGCCGCTAGGGCAATTTGCCCAACTGTCGCGCATGCCCAGATGTGGGCCAATGCATGGACATTGGAGCTGGAAAAGCTCTAAGAAGAGGCAGCTTTTCCGGTCAGGTTCCGCTTTCTGGGTTCGCCGATGAATTACAGCCAGTTTTTCCAAACCGCCCTCAACCGCCTGCATGACGAGCGGCGCTACCGGGTGTTCGCCGACCTCGAGCGGATCGCGGGACGCTTCCCGCACGCGACCTGGCACTCGCCGAAGGGCAGCCGCAACGTCGTGATCTGGTGCTCCAACGACTATCTCGGCATGGGCCAGCATCCCAAGGTGGTCGGCGCCATGGTCGAGACCGCGACCCGCGTCGGCACCGGCGCCGGCGGCACCCGCAACATCGCGGGCACCCATCATCCGCTGGTGCAGCTCGAAGCGGAGCTCGCCGATCTCCACGGCAAGGAGGCCTCGCTGCTGTTCACCTCGGGCTATGTCTCGAACCAGACCGGCATCTCGACGCTCGCCAGGCTGATTCCGAACTGCCTGATCCTGTCGGATGCGCTGAACCACAATTCGATGATCGAAGGCGTGCGCCAGGCCGGCTGCGAACGCCAGATCTTCCGCCACAACGATGTCGCGCATCTCGAAGAGCTGTTGATCGCCGCCGGCCCCGACCGGCCGAAGCTGATCGTCTGCGAGAGCCTTTACTCGATGGACGGCGACGTCGCGCCGCTCGCCAGGATCTGCGATCTCGCCGAGAAATACGGCGCCATGACCTATGTCGACGAGGTGCATGCGGTCGGCATGTACGGCCCGCGCGGCGGCGGCATTGCCGAGCGCGACGGCGTGATGCACCGGATCGACGTGCTCGAGGGCACGCTTGCGAAAGCGTTCGGCTGCCTCGGCGGCTATATCGCGGGCCGCGCCGAGATCATCGACGCGGTGCGTTCCTACGCGCCGGGCTTCATCTTCACCACCGCGCTGCCGCCGGCGATCTGCTCGGCCGCCACCGCTGCGATCCGCCATCTGAAGACCTCGAACTGGGAGCGCGAGCGCCACCAGGACCGCGCCGCCCGCACCAAGGCGATCCTGACCGCCGCCGGGCTGCCTGTGATGTCGAGCGAGACCCATATCGTGCCGCTGTTCGTCGGCGATCCCGAGAAGTGCAAGCGCGCCTCCGACCTGCTGCTGGAGGACCACGGCATCTACATCCAGCCGATCAACTATCCGACGGTCGCCAAGGGCAGCGAGCGGCTGCGCATCACGCCCTCGCCCTACCATGACGACGGCCTGATCGACGCGCTGGCCGAGGCCCTGCTCCAGGTCTGGGACCGGCTCGGCCTGCCCCTGCACCAGAAGTCGCTGGCCGCCGAGTAACCCTATCCTTTCCTACCCTCGAATTTGGGCCGGCCGTGCATCGCACGGCCGGTCCTTTGCGTTATAATCCCGGCACCCGGCCCTTCCTGCGGCCGGGACAGGAGGTGAGCAGCGATGCTGCACGACTGGGGCGTCATCGCCACGGCGTTCGCCTACATCGGATTGTTGTTCTTCATTGCCAGTCGCGGCGACCGGATGTCGCCGGGCGCGCGCGGCCGTGCCAGCCATTGGATCTATCCGCTGTCGCTGGCGATCTACTGCACCTCCTGGACCTTCTTCGGCTCGGTCGGCTTCGCCACCCGCACCAGCGTCGACTTCCTGGCGATCTATGTCGGCCCGATCGTGATGATCGGGCTGTGCACCCCGCTGCTCCGCCGCGTCATCGCGCTCGCCAAGTCGCAGAACATCACCTCGATCGCCGACTTCATCGCCGCGCGCTACGGCAAGAGCCAGGCGGTCGCGGCCACCGTGGCGCTGATCGCGATCATCGGCTCGGTGCCCTACATCGCGCTGCAGCTCAAGGCGATGGCCTCATCGCTGGAAACCATCCTGAGCGAGGATCCGGCGTTCTCGAAAATCCCTGTTATCGGCGATATCGCGCTGATGGTGACGCTGGCGATGGCGGTGTTCGCGGTGCTGTTCGGCACCCGCCACGCCGACGCGACCGAGCACCAGCACGGGCTGATCCTGGCGATCGCCGCCGAATCCATCGTCAAGCTGGTCGCCTTCATCGCCGCCGGCGCCTTCGTCACCTTCTGGATGTTCTCCCCGGTCGAGCTCTATGAGCGCGCGCTGAAGACGCCGGAGGCGGTGCGCGCGATCGAATATGTGCCGTCGATCGGCAACTTCCTGATCATGACGCTGCTGTCGTTCTGCGCGATCATGCTGCTGCCGCGCCAGTTCCATGTCAGCGTGGTGGAGAATTCGACCGGCGCCGAAGTCAGCCGGGCACGCTGGCTGTTCCCGCTCTACCTCGTCGCCATCAATATCTTCGTGATTCCGATCGCGATCGCGGGCCTCATCATCTTCCCGTTCGGCGCGGTCGATGCCGACATGTTCGTGCTGGCGCTGCCGATCGAGGGCAATTCGCAGCTGCTGAGCCTCGCCGTGTTCGTCGGCGGGCTGTCGGCGGCGACCGCGATGGTGATCGTCGAATGCGTCGCGCTGTCGATCATGGTCTCCAACGACATCGTGCTGCCGCTGGTGCTGCCGCGCAGCGACGACGCCCGCGCCGGCCAGAAGGATTTTGGCGACTTCCTGCTGAAGGCGCGCCGCTTCTCGATCTTCGCCATCATGGTGATGGCGTATTTCTACTATCGCGCGCTCGGCAACACCCAGCTGGTTGCGATCGGCCTGCTGTCCTTTGCCGCGATCACCCAGCTCGCGCCGGCGTTTTTCGGCGGCCTGTTCTGGCGCCGCGCGCCACCGCACGCGGCGCCATGGCCGGCATGCTGGTCGGCTTCGCGATGTGGCTCTACACGCTGTTCATCCCGAGCTTCCTGGAAAACTCGACCACCGGCCTGATGCTGCTGCAGCATGGGCCGTTCGGGATCGAGGCGCTGCGGCCGCAGGCGCTGTTCGGCGCCGATTTGCCGCCGCTGCTGCACGGCGTGCTGTGGAGCCTTGCGCTCAACGTCCTCACCTACGTCGTGTTCTCGCTGGCGCGCGCGCCGTCCGCGATCGAGCTGTTGCAGGCCGACGTGTTCGTGCCCAATGCGCTGGCCCCGATCGCGCCGAGCTTCCGGCGCTGGCGCACCACGGTGACGGTGCAGGACATCGAGAGCACGGTGACGCAATATCTCGGCCCCGACCGCACCCGCGAGGCGTTCGCCGCGTTCGCCGTCGACCGCAACGTCGTGCTGCTGGCCTCGGCACCGGCCGATTTCGAGCTGCTGCAGCACGCCGAGCGCCTGATCGCGTCCTCGATCGGAGCGGCGTCCTCGCGCCTCGTGATGTCGCTGCTGCTGCAGCGGCGGACGGTGTCCGCCAAGGCCGCGCTGAAGCTGCTCGACGACTCGCACGCCGCGCTGCATTTCAACCGCGAGATCCTGCAGACCGCGCTCAACCATGTGCGCCAGGGCATCGCGGTGTTCGACGCCGATTTGCAGCTGATCTGCTCCAATCGCCAGTTCTCCGAACTGCTCGCGCTGCCGCCGCACCTGGTGCAGCTCGGCATCCCCTTGCCCGAGATCCTCGATTTCATGGGCGCGAGCAGTCCGCCGCCGGCCGGCGACAGCGACAACCTGCTGCAACTGCGGCTGCGCGCCTACACCACCGAGGGCGAGCCCTATCTGGAACGCTTCTCCGACCGCCATCTGGTGATCGAGGTGCGCGCCAACCGCATGCCGGGTGGCGGGCTCGTCATCACCTTCTCCGACGTCACGCCGAGCTTCGAAGCCGCGGAGGCGCTGGAGCGCGCCAATGCGACGCTGGAAAAGCGCGTCCGCGACCGCACCGAGGAGCTGACGCGGCTGAACTCGGAACTCGCGCACGCCAAGGGCATCGCCGAGGACGCCAACGCCTCCAAGACGCGTTTCCTGGCGGCGGCCAGCCACGACATCCTGCAACCACTCAATGCGGCGCGCCTCTATGTCACGAGCCTGGTCGAACGCCAGAACGGCGGCGAGGATTCGCGCCTGGTCGAGAACATCGACGACTCGCTCGAGGCGATCGAGGACATCCTGGGCGCGCTGCTCGATATCTCGAGGCTCGATGCCGGCGCCATGACGCCGGCGATCACGAGCTTCCGGATGGCCGATTTGATGCGCTCGCTGGAGATCGAGTTCATGCCGATCGCCCGCGACAAGGGCCTCGATCTGCGCTTCGTGGCCTGCTCGCTGCCGGTCGAATCCGACCGCTCGCTGCTGCGCCGGCTGTTGCAGAACTTCATCTCCAACGCGATCAAATACACCCCGCGCGGCCGCGTGCTGGTCGGTTGCCGCCGCCGCGGCGATAGGCTGCAGATCAGCATCTTCGACACCGGCGTCGGCATTCCCGTGCAGAAGCGCGGCGAGATATTCAAGGAATTCCATCGCCTCGAGCAGGGCGCCCGGATCGCCCGCGGCCTCGGTCTCGGCCTGTCGATCGTCGAGCGGCTGGCGCGCGTGCTCAACCACCGCATCGCGATTTCGGCCAATGTGAGCGGCGGCTCGGCATTCTCGGTCACCGTGCCGGTCGCCACCGCCGTCAACCATACCGCGGCCGTCACCACCGCTACGCCGCTGTCGAAGACGCCGATGAGCGGCTCCCTGATCGTCTGCATCGAGAACGATCCCGCCATTCTCGACGGCATGAAGACGCTGCTGACGGCCTGGGACGCCGAGGTGATCGCGGTGCTCGATGCCGACGGCGCGATCAGCGCGATCGAGGCCGCCGGCGGCCGCGTCACCGGCGTGCTGGTCGACTATCATCTCGACCGCGGCAACGGCATCGCTGCAATCCGCGAGATCCGCCGCCGCTTCGGCGACGGCATTCCGGCGATCCTGATCACCGCCGACCGCAGCCCCGCGGTGCGCCTGGCCGCGCGCGAGGAAAACATCGCGGTGCTGAACAAGCCGGTCAAGCCGGCCTCGCTGCGCGCCCTGCTCGGACAATGGCGCACCCAACAGATGGTGGCGGCGGAGTGAGCGCAGCGCGCAAGCCGGGCGCGCGTCGAACGTCGGTTTAGTTCGGTCCCATTCTGGCCGACGCCGGATGCCCCGGCACCTGAAAGCGCTTGCCTGTGTCGGTGACGTTGGTTCCGTCGACCTTGAGGATCGAGAAGTCCTGGCTGAGGTAGTTCCCCACCAGGACGTATTTTCCGTCGGGCGTGAAGACCGCAGCCTCAGGCAATCCGCCGACCTCGATATCTCCCGTCTTGGTCACCTTCTTGCCGTCGATCTTCAGCACCGAGACGCTGCCGTTCTTCTCATGGAAGAACGCATTCTTCATGTTCGAGCCGCGCAGGATCACCGAGACCGCGAGATCCCCCTTCGGACTGACGGCAAGCCCCTCCGGCCCGTCGCCGACCACCACGCGGTCAATGATGCGCGGCGGCTTCGCTTCGAGATCGATGATGCTGGTCGTGTCGACGCTGCCGTCCGACGCGCCTGCATTGCCATTGTCCGAAGTCAACGCGATCTGGCCGTTCGGAGTCACGGCCACGTTGTAGGGCCATTGGCCGGTCGGCAAATCTATCTTGGCGTAAGTGACCTTGTCGCCGGCGATATCAAGCACCGATATCTTGTGCGCGGGAAAACGCGCGACCAGCGCGCGCTTGCCGTCTGGCACGAACGCGACATGCGCGACACTGTCGGGCATCGATACGGTGTCGGCGATCTTGACGTCAGTGCCGTTGACCGAAAGGACGCTGATCGAATTGTCCCCGCGATTGGCGACCAACGCCATTTTGCCGTCGGGACTGAAACTCACCCCTGACGGCTGCTTTCCCCCGGTAAGGGTCGCTGCCAGCTTCGGCGGGGTCGCCTTGAGATCGATGATATAGATTTTGTTGTCCGGCACCTGCTTGAGGGCGTCGGCCTCTTTCACGACGTCGACCGAATCGGCGACCAGCGCCACTGTCCCGGTCGGATCGATAGCGACGTTGACCGGAGGGCCGACCACCGAGTTCTTCAATGGGAGTGCAGCAGCAATCTTCGGATTCTCGGGATCGGCGAGATCGACGATCAGCACTTGATCCTTGCCGGGCGCTGACAGCACCGGCTTGCCGTCGTCGTCCCACAACAGCTTCTCGTCCATGCCGACGATCATCAGGGGCTTGGCCTGAGCGCAGTTGAAAAAGCCGGCACCGAGAAGGATTGCCGCAGCCAGAGACAATCCGGCGGCACGAGTTGCAGACATCATGGCGTTCTCCCCAAAAGCACACGGCCTCTCACGGGCCGGTACCGGGCAGGATACCCGGTTTTCGACCGAAGCGCACTTTGAGTGGGGAGTTGGATGGATTGGCGGACGCTTGCTATCGGACGCAGCCGCTCCACCCGTCGGATCGCAATGCCGCGACGCGAACCGGCAATGGAGTTGCGGGGACTACGTCGACGGCGTGCCCTGGCGCCACTGGCCGCCCGCGATCTTGGCGGCGGCGATCACGGCCTGGGTGCGGCTTTCGACGCCGAGCTTCTGCAGGATGGCCGAGACATGGGCCTTGATGGTCGCCTCGGAGACGCCGAGCTCGTAGGCGATCTGCTTGTTGAGCAGCCCCTCCGACAGCATCATCAGCACCCGCACCTGCTGCGGGGTCAGCGTCACCAGACGGTCGCGCAGCCGCGTCATGTCGGGATCGCCGGCCGCCGACAGATCGGTGTCCGGCGGAACCCAGACGTCGCCCTCCATCACCTTCATGATGGCGTCACGCAGCGTCTCGACGCCGAAGCGCTTGGGGATGAAACCGGAGGCCCCGAAATCGAGCGAGCGGCGGATGGTTCCGGCATCGTCGCTGGCGGAGACGATGACCACTGGAATCGCCGGATACTGCGCCCGCAGATAGATCAGGCCGGAAAAGCCGCTGATCCCCGGCATGCTCAAATCGAGCAGGACCAGGTCGACCTCGGACTCCCGTTCCAACAGCGCGGTCAGCTCCTCGAACGATCCGGCCTCGCTGATCGTGGCCGAACTCACGACGCTCGACACCGCCTGGCGCAACGCATCGCGGAACAGCGGATGGTCGTCGGCGATGACAAGGTGAGTCTTGGAAGCAGTAGTCATCTCAGTCCCACAAGCGGGCTTTGGCAAGCCCGCGCCGTTCGGTTGTCGCCCGCGCGGCAGTATCACGCAAGCCCTTGATAATACCAGATGCCAACGCAGTTAACCCGTCGGACTTGTGCGCCGCAACAGACCTACGCTGGCGGGCCGATCCCACTCGTTCTCTAGAAGATTGGTCGGACTTGAAAAAGCTAAAAGTCTTATTGGGGCGGGTTTCACTGCGATGTTACGTTCGGGCGAGTCCCCCATATTCGATCCGGCACGGCCGGGCGTGTGGGAAAGGTCGCATAGGCACTGGGGAGCAAGCGCATGACGATGGCAGCAGCTACGGGCGGAAACGTCCGTTCGGGTGGAATGACCGCCGAGGAGAGAAAGGTTATCTTTGCCTCCTCGCTGGGTACCGTGTTCGAATGGTACGACTTCTATATCTACGGAACACTTGGCGCCTTTCTGGCGAAGTACTTCTTCTCGAACGTGCCACCGAATGTCGGCTTCATTTTCGCGTTGCTGGCGTTCGCCGCGGGCTTCGCTGTGCGCCCGTTCGGCGCGCTGATTTTCGGCCGTCTCGGCGACATGATCGGTCGCAAATACACGTTCCTCGTCACTATGACCCTGATGGGCATCGGCACCTTCTTCATCGGCTTGCTCCCCGGCTATGCAAGCTGGGGCATTGCCGCGCCCATCGTGTTGATCGCATTGCGCCTGATCCAGGGTCTGGCGCTTGGCGGTGAGTATGGCGGCGCCGCCACTTACGTTGCGGAGCATGCGCCGCAGAACAAGCGCGGCTACTACACGTCCTGGATCCAGACCACGGCAACGCTCGGCCTGTTCATGGCCTTGCTGCTCATTCTGGGCATCCGAACCTGGATGGGCGAGGCAGCATTCGGTGACTGGGGCTGGCGCATACCGTTCCTGCTCTCGGGCATCCTGCTAATCGTCTCGATCTGGATTCGGCTGAGCCTGAACGAGTCGCCGATCTTCCAGCGGATGAAGGAAGAGGGCAAGACGTCGAAGCGGCCCCTCACCGAATCGTTTGCCGAGTGGTCCAACGCCAAGGTCGCGATCTTCGCGCTGTTCGGCGCCACGGCTGGCGAAGCGGTCGTCTGGTACGGCGGACAATTTTACGCGCTGTTCTTCCTGACTCAGACCATCAAGGTCCCGGCCGTCACGGCACAGATCATGATCGTGGTGGCCCTGGCGCTGGGAACGCCCGGCTTCGTCCTGTTCGGCTGGCTGTCCGACAGGATTGGCCGCAAGCCGATCATTCTGGCCGGCTTTCTGCTCGCGGCGCTAACCTACTTCCCGATCTTCAAGGGCATTACTCACTTCGCCAATCCGAAGCTCGAAGCCGCGTTGGCGTCCTCCCCAGTGACGGTGATCGCCGACCCGAAGGAGTGCTCGTTCCAGTTCAAGGCAACTGGCACGGAAAAGTTCACCACGAGCTGCGACGTGGCCAAGTCCGCGCTCGTGAACCTGTCGGTGAACTACACCAATGAAGCCGCGCCCGCCGGCACCAAGGCCACGGTCAAGATCGGCGATCAGGTGCTCGCAGCCGACAGCCCGGATTTCGCCAAGGCACTGCCAGCGGCAATCTCGAAGCACGGTTATCCGGCGTCGGCCGATCCGAACGAGATCAACACCGTGATGACGACGGTGCTGCTCTGGATCCTCGTGATCTACGTGACCCTCGTCTACGCCCCGATCGCGGCATGGCTGGTCGAGTTGTTCCCGAGCCGCATCCGCTACAGCAGCATGTCGCTGCCCTACCACATCGGCAACGGCTGGTTCGGAGGCTTCTTGCCGGCAACCGCGTTCGCGATCGCGGCGGCCACCGGCAACATCTATTCGGGCCTCTGGTACCCGGTCGGCGTCGCCCTGATGAGCCTCGTGATCGGCTTCCTGTTCCTGCCGGAAACCAAGGACGTCGACATCACCAAGACCTGATCGCAAGGCCTGATCAGTCGAGATCCCGATACATCGGCCGCGGAGCGATCCGCGGCCGATGTCGTTTCGAACAGCCTGTCGAACGCATCAGCGCGTGGCGCCGATGAATTGCAGCACGATCTCGCGCCGGTGCGGGTGGGCTCGATGCTCGATCAGATAGATGCCCTGCCAGGTACCGAGCGCCATCTCGCTGTCGAGGACCGGGACCTGCAGCGAGGTTGCCGTCAGCATGGTCTTGATGTGCGCCGGCATGTCATCGGGACCTTCGGTGTCGTGACGCCAGCCGCCGTCTTCGGGCGCCGCGCGATCGAGCGCCGTCATCAGATCGACCAGCACCGTCGGATCGGCATTCTCCTGGATCGTCAGCGAGGCCGAGGTGTGACGGATGAACAGCGACACCGCACCCTCGCCGGCGCGCACCTCGCGCAGGAATTTTGCGACCTCGCGCGTGATGTCGGTGAAGCCGGCGCCGGACGTTTCGACCGTCAGGCGCGACGTGACGACGCTGGTCGCTGCGACAGACGATGGCGCCGAGCGCGACATTCTCGTTGAGTTCATCTGTACTTTCCCGTCACGTCGTCCCGGCGTTCGCCGGGACGACATTGCGCAAGCAACCTCAAATCTTGCCGCCATTGACGTCGCGCTGCACGCGGTTGGCCATCTCGATCAGCCGCCGCCAGGCCCGCTCGACGAACGACATCATGCGATCCATGTCGCGGTCGCTCGGCAGCGGAATCTCGATCTTGCGCTCGCCCTCGGCGACCTTCGGCTCAGCCTTCTTCAACGAATCCGATTTCGGCAATGCCTCGTCGGTCTTGGCCGACGGTGCGCGCGCGGCGAGTTCGCCTTTCAGCTTGTCATTGTCGGCCTGCAGGCGGCCGATCTCGGCATCCAGCGCCGCCCGCTCGTCGGGCACCATGTAACAGGCCCAGCCGGCGCTGGAATTGGTGCAGGTCGACACCGCGCCGGTGCGGGTGTCGAGCCGCAGGAAGCCATCGCCGGCCGGCGACAACGCGTAGCGGCCGTTCTCGGTATCGGGTGCGGTTTGCGCGAGCGCGGCGCCGCTTGAGATCAGGATGGCAACGATTGCGATGGACAATTTCGAGGACGACATCGCGATGGGCATGGCTTGCTCCGCCTCAACCTGATTCCTGCCCCTCAACCACAGAGCTATAGGGCTTGCGGCCTGACTTCAACGCGTCCTCGAGCAATTCGATCCGGTCCTGCCCCCAGAACACCTCGCCATCGAGCACATAGCCGGGCGAGCCGAACACGCCGGCGTCCAATACATTCTGGCGATTCTGCTCATAGGCCGCGCTGATCGCATCGGAGCCCGAGCGCTCCACCAGCTGCCGACCCGGCAAGCCTGCATCGTCGGCGAGCTTCACCAGCGTCGCGGCATCGGCAAGATTGAGCTCAAGCTCCCACACCGCGGGATACGCGCGTTGCAGGAACGGCTCGGGGTCGAGGCCGGCCTCGAGCAGCGCGATCACGACGCCATCGGCAAGCCGCCCATTGAACGGCCAATTGGCCGGCTGCAGGTGAAAATTCAGCCCGCGCTTGTCGCGCCAGCGCTGCAACTCGAGCATCCGATAGCGCTGCCGCACCGGATGGCGCTGGGCGAGCGGCAGCCCGCCGGTCTCCGAGAACAAATCGACCAGCAGCACGGGCCGGTAATTTACCTTGAGATCGTAAGTGCTTACGAGCCGCACGAAGGGCTTGTGACCGATATAGGCCCAGGGCGATTGCAGCGAGAAGTAGTAATCGATCTGGCGTGACATGCGGAACCCTGACTGCAGGAGAGGATAAAGACTTTCGGCGATCCCAGCAGAGCCGGACATGCCAGGCAACAGCGCTTCTAAGCATACAAGCTGTTGCACTGCGAACACTGCGTCACTCTGACCTTGAATATCTCCAAATAAATCCAGCAAAATCAAAGCAATAACTGGTTACGACGCAATCTTGACTTGATTAGACGCGGTAAGTATGGTCCGCGCGGCTTTTGACGGGGACGGGCGCAATTTCCATCATCCGCGGCTTCGGTTAGTGTTCGCAGCATGGCTGAGAACACCAACGACGGCGCAGGTGGAAGTCGCGATCAATCGCCTCCTGACGAAGCTGCGCTTTCCGCAAGGCTCGGAAGTCTCGATCATCGGTTGTCAGAATTTCGCGACAGCCGCAGGAGCAAGACTGATCAATCCGGTACTGAAAGCGGGGACAGTGCCGCCAGAGCTTCGGCGATGGCGCTCGGTTTTCGTCTTTCCTCGGAGCTGATCGCGGGCGTTGCCGTCGGAGCGGCGATTGGCTGGGGATTCGACCGTTTGCTGTCGACGTCGCCATTCGGCTTCATCGTGTTAACGCTGCTCGGCTTCGTCGCCGGCGTGTTCAACGTGGTGAGGTCCGCGGGCGTGGCCTCGGGCAAGCGCTGAGCGCTGGCGGGAAGTCACGACATTTGAAATTCGATTACCGGCACGATGGCCGGTGGACCAAGAGCCGCGCGGATGAAAATCGACCCGATCCACCAGTTCAATATCGAGCCCCTCTTCACGCTCGGCCACATCGGCAATCACACGATCGCCTTCACCAATTCGTCGCTCTACATGTTCATCGCGGTGCTGCTGATTGCGCTGCTGATGCTGGCGAGCGGCCGGGAACTGATTCCGGGACGGCTGCAGTCGGTCGCCGAAATCTCCTACGAGTTCGTCGCCAGCACGGTTCGCGGCAACGCCGGTGCGGAAGGCATGAAGTTCTTCCCGCTGATCTTCTCGCTCTTCATGTTCATCTGCGTCTCGAACCTCGTCGGCATCATCCCCTACACCTTCACGATCGCGAGCCATCTGATCGTCACCGCGGCCCTTGCGCTCCTGGTGTTCTTCACCGTGCTGATCTACGGCATCTACAAGAACGGCCTGAAATTCTTCAAGATCTTCGTCCCCTCCGGCGTTCCGCTGTACATCCTGCCGCTGGTCATGTTCATCGAGATC
Source organism: Bradyrhizobium sp. USDA 4011 (assembly GCF_054063415.1). Classification (NCBI taxonomy): domain Bacteria; kingdom Pseudomonadati; phylum Pseudomonadota; class Alphaproteobacteria; order Hyphomicrobiales; family Nitrobacteraceae; genus Bradyrhizobium; species Bradyrhizobium sp. USDA 4011. Next base: position 5,008,494 of record NZ_JBSSGG010000001.1, on the reverse strand, counting down.
CTGTCGTTCTTCCTGCGGCCGGTCTCGCACAGCGTTCGTCTGTTCGCCAACATGCTGGCCGGACACATCGCGCTCAAGGTGTTCGCGGGCTTCGTCGCGATGCTCGGCTTCTCGCTCGGCGCGCTCGGCTGGGTCGGCGGCGTGCTGCCGCTGGCGCTCACGATTGCGCTGTACGCGCTCGAACTGCTGGTCGCGTTCCTGCAGGCCTACGTGTTCGCGATCCTGACCTGCATCTACCTCAACGACGCCATTCATCCGGGACACTAAGCGGTCCGGGGAATCTCCACCCACCAATCTGTCTATCTTTCTCAAGGAGCTACAAATGGAACCGGCAGCAGCAAAACTTATCGGCGCGGGCATCGCGTGCATCGGCATGGGCGGTGCGGGCGTCGGCGTGGGCATCATCTTCGGCAACTACCTCGCCGCTGCGGTGCGTAACCCCTCGGCCGCTCAGGGCCAGTTCGGCAACCTGATCTTCGGCTTCGCCGTGACCGAAGCGCTCGGCATCTTCTCGCTGCTGATCGCGCTGCTTCTGCTGTTCGTTCCGCTCTGAGCGGCACCCCGGTTCCGCTTTAGCGGCAACCGGTTCCGCTCTCGCGGTAACCCGTCGCGCCGCCCAGAAGTCATCTCAAGGGCGGCGCGCATGACAGCAACAGGAGAACACCGTGGCTGAGAGTCATGGCGAGGCAAAAAGCCAGAATGCCGGCGCCCACACCGAGGCCGATGGCGGACATCACGGCGGAACCTTTCCGCCGTTCGATTCCTCCAATTACGCCTCGCAGCTGGTGTCGCTGGCGATTGCATTTGTCGCGCTCTACCTGATCGTGTCGCGTATCGCCCTGCCGCGGGTCGGCGGGACGATCGATGCACGTCAGAACAAGATCGAGGGCGATCTGGCCGAGGCGCAGAAGCTGAAGGACGAGTCCGACGCGGCGCTGAAGGCCTATGAAACCGAGCTGGCGAATGCGCGCTCCAACGCGCAGGCGATCGGCAACGAGACCCGCGAGAAGCTGAACGCGGCCTCGGAAGTCGAGCGCAAGGCGCTGGAAGAGAAGCTGGCGGCAAAGCTCGCCGACGCCGAGAAGCAGATCGCAACGACCCGGACCAACGCCATGAGCAACGTCCGCGGCATCGCGGCGGATGCGGCCGGCGCCATCGTCCAGCAACTCGCCGGCGTCACGCCGGACGCGAATGCGGTCAACAGCGCCGTCGACGCGTCGCTGAAGGGATAGACGATGTTTTACGAACCGGAAACCTGGGTTGCGATCGCCTTCGTCATTCTGCTGGTCGTGTTCGGCTACCTCGGTGTCCATCGCACCCTGCTGACGGCGCTGGATCATCGTGCCGAGCGCATCAAGGCCGAGCTGGATGACGCCCGCCGTCTGAAGGACGAGGCCAACAAGCTGCTCGGCGAGTACAAGGCGCGCCGCGCCAGCGCGGAGCGCGAGGCCGCCGACATCATCTCCAACGCCAAGGCCGAAGCCGAACGGATCGCGGCTGAAGCCAAGGCGAAGATGGAAGATTTTGTCGCCCGGCGGACCAAAACCGCAGAAGGCAAGATCGCCCAGGCCGAGGCGCAGGCCGTGGCCGATGTGCGCGCCGCCGCGGCCAACGCCGCCGTGACCGCCGCCTCGACCATCCTGTCGCAGTCGGTCAAGGGCTCGGTTGCCGACGACCTTGTCGGCAAAGGCATCGCCGAAGTCCGCTCCAAGCTGAACTGACGCGATCACAACGCCTTCAAGAAAAAGGCCGGCGCGAGCTGATCGCGCCGGCCTTTTTCTTTGCTCCTGCTGCTTCTTATTCCACCAGCCCCGTCGCGGCGGCCGCTACTTCTTCTTGTGCGGCGCGCGGGGCTTGGGCTCCGGCTTCAGCGCCTGCGGATCGAAGCCGATATAGAAGATGTAATCGTCATTGTCCGCGGGCGACGGCGCCGGATAGACGACATCCTCGGCGACCAGGCTGAACGGGACGCTGCCGGTGTCGTCCATCTGCACCGTGGTGGTGTAGGCCTTGGTCGCAATCGTCTTCTCGCCGACGCCGCCCTTCACCACGGCGACGCGCAGCGGCACCTGGATGGTCGGCGGCGCGCCCGAGGGGCCGACGATGACCCGCCCCTGGATACCGATCTTGGCCGTGATCTGGCCGCTGTTCAGATTGCATTGCCGCGCCGTGCGGGTGATCGAGGCCAGGAACTTGACGTCGTTGCCGACCGCCTCCTTGCCGTCCACGGCCACCGAATAGGTCGAGGCCCCGGAGCGGATCTGCACCGGGGGGCAGGTCAGCTCGGCGTCGGCGTCGTTGAGCGGCTGCGGCGCCGCCGGCGTCGCCGGCTTCGAATCCGACGAACCGCCGCCGAACAGGCTCTTGAAGCGGTCGGTCAGCGACTGCGCCGAGCTGGCCTCCGGCAGCAGGGTGGCACCGAGACCGATCGATACCGCCGCCGCGAGCGCGAACCTGATCACCCTGTCACCCATGCGATATCCCTAAAGCCTCCAAACCGGAGTTCCCCGTTTCGCGCGCGTTATAGCAAGCCAATGGCGGCGAACCCAAGGCATGTTGAAAAGCCATGGTGCAAAGGCATGTTGAAAGCATCCTGAAATGGCTCGGATAGGGCCCGCCATCAGCCAACAGGCTTAAGATTCAACAGATTCAACCGCGGAAATCCTCGTGCAGCAGGCCGAACAGCAGGTGGTCCTGCCAGATCCCGTTGATGCAGAGATAGCGCCGCGCCAGGCCCTCGCGGGTGAAGCCACACTTCTCCAGCACGCGGATCGACGACGCATTGGAGGGAATGCAGGCCGCCTCGATGCGATGCAGGTTGAGCTCGCCGAACAGCGAGGGCAGCAGCACCCGCAGCGCCGTCGTCATGTAGCCGCGATGGGCGTGCGGCAGGCCGACCCAATAGCCGATCGTGCCGGCCTGCACGATGCCGCGGCGGACATTGGCGAGCGTGATACCGCCGATCATCACCCCGTCCGATTCGCGGAAGATGATGAACGGATAGGAGCGGTCGGCGGCGATATCCTCGCTGTAGCGGCGCAACCGGCGGCGGAAGCCGGCGCGGGTCAGGTCGTCGGACGGCCAGATCGGCTCCCATGGCGTGAGATAGGCGCGGCTGGACTCGCGCAATTGCGCCCATTGCGGGAAATCCGACATCTGCGGCGCACGCAGCAAAAGCCCGTGCCCCCGCGGCATCAGTGCAGCGGGTCCATTAGACGGCAAACGAAACAGGGCCATGGCCCAACACTCCCCGCCAAGCTTGTCCCCCTCGCCCCGCCCTTGCGGGGAGAGGGTCGGGGTGAGGGGCTCCGTCCACGAGCGAGCCGATCGCTGGGAACCTGAACCCCCTCACCCGGATTGCATAGGACGATGCTTTCGCATCGCCGAGAGCAATCCGACCTCTCCCGGCAAGCGGGGAGAGGTAAATCCTAGTGCAGCAGCGTCTTTGCCTTCGACTTCGTCAATCCTTCCGCAAAAGACACCGCCGTGTCCAGACCCCTGCCGCTGCCGAGTGCAACGACGGCGGGCCGGCTGCGCGACAGCAGCGCGCGGGCGGCGTTGCGGCTCGATTCGACCGAGACCGCGTCGATCCGCGCCACCAGCTCTTCCACCGTCTGCGGCCGGCCATAGGCTAGCACATGGCGTGCCAGCTGCTCGGCCCGGGATGAGCAGCTTTCCAGCGCCATCAACAGGCCGGCCTTCATCTGCGCCTTGGCGCGGGCGACCTCGGCCTCGGTCAGGGTCTCGACCGCGTCATTGATGACGTCGACGATGACTTCCATCATTTCCGGCGCGTCGGCGGGATCGGTCCCGGTGTAGAGGCCGAAGAAGCCGGTGTCGGTATAGGGGGCGTGGAAAGTGTAGATCGAGTAGCACAGCCCGCGCTTCTCGCGCACCTCCTGGAACAGCCGCGACGACATCCCGCCGCCGAGCGTGTTGGTGAAGACCTGCAGCGAAAACAGCGACAGGTCGGTCTGCGGCACGCCTTCGAGCGCCAGCGTCAGATGCGCCTGCTCGAGATCGCGATGCACCACCCGCGAGCCGCCCTTGCCGAACATCGCAGGCTGCGGCTTCGGCGCCGGCGTGGCGTCGAAGCTCGCGAATTTCCCGGCGACGTCCTCGACGACGCGCTTGTGATCGACGGCGCCGGCGGCGGCGACCACCATGTCCGGGGCACGGTAATGCGTCGACAGATAGCCGCGAAGCGTGTCGCGGTTGAAGGCCTTCAGCGTCTTGGCGGTGCCGAGCAGGGAGCGGCCCATCGGCTGGTCCGGATAGCAGAGCTCGTTGAGATGCTCGAACACGACGTCGTCGGGCGTATCCTGCGCTGCGCCGATCTCCTGCACGATGACGCTCTTCTCGCGCTCCAGCTCGTCCGGCACGAAGGACGGATTGGCGAGGATGTCGGAGAGCACGTCGAGCGCCAGCGGCACGTCGGCCTTCATCACCCGCGCATAATAGGCCGTGGTCTCGGTCGAGGTGCCGGCATTGAGGTCGCCGCCGACCGCCTCGATCTCCTCGACGATCTCGCGCGAGGAGCGCCGCGCGGTGCCCTTGAACGCCATGTGTTCCAAGAGATGCGAGATGCCGTGCTCGTTCGGCTTCTCGTCGCGCCCGCCGACGCCGGCCCAGACCCCGAGCGCCGCGGTCTCCAGATGCGGCATGGTGTCGGTGACGACGGTCAGGCCGCTCGGCAGCTTGGTGATTTCAACGCTCATCAGGCAACTCCCTGCTTGGCGGCACGGCTGACCGACAGCACGAAGCGCTCGACCTCGGCGGAATCGTTCTTCATCACAGTCATATGTTCGGACTTGGTCATCAGGCTTCCGAGCCAGGCCGGCAGCTGCGGACGCACCCCGCAGGCGGCCTCGACCGCGTCGGGGAATTTGGCCGCATGTGCGGTCGACAGCACGATGTTCGGGATCTTGGAGTCCGAGGTGTCGCGGTCGGCGACCGCAAGCGCCACCGCGGTGTGGGGATCGACGAGATCGCCCGCCTCGCGCCAGGCGGCGCGGATCGCGGCCGCCGTCTCGGTCTCGTCGGCGCGGCCGGCGTCGAAATCGCGGCGCACCGCGGCCAGCGTCGCATCCGGCAGCACGAAGCGGCCGGACTGCTTCAGCGAAGCCATCAGCCGGCGAACCTGATCGGCGTCGCGGCCGCTGGCCTCGAACAATAGCCGCTCGAAATTCGAGGACACCTGGATGTCCATCGACGGCGACGCCGTGGCGTGCACCTCGCGCACCTCGTAATTGCCGGTCTTCAGCGTGCGCGGCAGGATGTCGTTGACGTTGGCGGCAATCCGCAACCAGCGGATCGGCAGCCCCATCCGCTTCGCCACATAGCCGGCGAAGATGTCGCCGAAATTGCCGGTCGGCACCGTGAAATCCACCGTCCGCTGCGGCGCGCCGAGCGCGACCGCCGAGGTGAAATAATAGACCACCTGCGCCACGATGCGCGCCCAGTTGATCGAGTTGACGCCCGACAGCGCCACCCGGTCGCGGAAGCGATGGTTGTTGAACATCTCCTTCACCAGCGCCTGGCAATCGTCGAACGTGCCTTCGATCGCCAGCGCATGGACATTGGCGGCGCCGGTCGTCGTCATCATGCGGCGCTGCACCTCGGAGATGCGCCCGTTCGGAAACAGCACCACGAGATCGACATTGTCGAGATTGGCAAACGCTTCGACCGCGGCGCCGCCGGTATCGCCCGAGGTCGCGACCACGATGGTGGTGCGTTGCGCGCGCTTGGCCAGCACGTGATCCATCAGCCGCGAGATCAGCTGCATCGCGACGTCCTTGAACGCCAGCGTCGGCCCGTGGAACAGCTCAAGCAGGAACTGGTTCGGGCCGATCTGGTCGAGCGGCACCACGGCGGGATGGCGGAAGGTGGCATAGGCCTCGTTCGCCATGCGGCCGAGCTCGGCGTCGGAAATCTCGCCGGCGGCAAACGGCCGGATGATCTCGACCGCGACCTCCCAATAGGGACGGCCGAAGAAGGCGGCGATGGTCTCGGGCGACAATTGCGGCCAGGCCTCGGGCACGTAAAGCCCGCCGTCACGGGCAAGCCCGGTCAGCATCACATCGCAGAAGCCAAGCGCCGGGGCCTCTCCCCGGGTCGAAATATACCGCGTCAAACCGCCCTCCAAAGGCCTCGATCCGAGCCTTAAGCCTTTGATATCATGGATTTATCGAGTTCGCCGCATGCGACCCGAAGTGGTCACCATAGAAGATCGGACCGGCAATGGGTAGCCCGAAGCACGCGCCTCGGGGGCGCGCGGAGTGGTGTGGGGCATTGCCCGCGACCCACCGCCAGCGCCGCATTCACAACCGTCGTCCTGGCGAAGGCCAGGACCACCGCGTTCGATGATGAACGGGATAGCGGCCCCAGCGTCGCGCAACAATTGAGATTTGGGGTAATGGGTGCTGGCTTTCGCCAGGACGACGTTGAGTGTGTTGCACGATCCTGAGCAAGCCCGGTGTCATCACCCGCGCACGCGGGTGATCCAGTATTCACCCCTAACCGCTCGGCGGCGCCAGCGGTTGCACGATCTCCTGGAACGGCGGCAACGCTTCGCAGCGCGCAGCGTGGGCCTTCAGCGCCGGATAGCGCGCATCGAACAGATGCGGATGCGCCTCGCCGGTGAAGCGCAGCGTGCAGGCCACCGCGATGTCGGCGTGACCGATGCGATTGCCTAGCCAGTACGGCGTCTCGACCGCCGCACGCTCCTGCTCCAGCACCGCGAGCACGCCCGAAATCTGCGCCTCGCAACGCTCGACCCAGAGCTTCAACTGCTCCTTGCGCAGCACGCGCTCATAGACCAGGCTCACCGCCTTGTCGGCGAGCCCGGTCGCCAGCGCCGTGATGCGCAGATGCCTGCGCCGTTCGGGCCCTGAACGCGCAATCATCGCGCGCTCCGGCCCGACCAGCTCGTCGAGATAATCCAGGATCGCACCGCTCTCAATCAGCGCCTCGCCATCATCGAGCACCAGCGTCGGCACCCGCCGCACCGGATTGTAGGCCGCAACCTTCTCCGCATCGCCAAACGTCGACCACGGCTTGTGCTCGAACGGCAGACCATAGAGCCGCAACGCGATCGCGGTGCGGCGGACAAAGGGCGAGTCGTACTGGCCGATCAGGAACATCTGTCATCTCGTCGGATATGCCGCGGCAAGCCGTACCTCGAAAGCAGGGCTTTCGAGGGGTGGGCTACGCCGGGTACAAAGGTTGCGCTTTGGACCATCCTAGATGGCTCTCGCCGCGTTGCAACCGGATCATGATCGGTCTGGCTATCCGATCACCGGCACATGCCTCGCCGCATCGCGCGGCAATCTGCCGTCGAGCCTTGGATCGTCGGCCACCTCGATCTGCCGCCTGAACGCACGGAAGCCGGAGCGCTGGTAGAACGCGACCGCGGAGGGATGATCGAAGGTGCAGGTGTGCACCCAGACGCGGGCAACGTCGCGCGACCAGGCGATCTCGAGCGCGCGATTCATCAGGAAGCGCGCGGCGCCGGTGCCGATGAATTTTGCGGTGACGCCGAAATAGAGCAGCTGGCACTCACCGGGCTCGCTGAAATCGAGTTCGAGCAGGCCTTCGTCCCGGCCATCGACGACGAGCCCGTAGAGTTCGACCCCGGGCGCGTGAATCCGACCCGCGAGATCGGCGTCATCGAGCCCCGTGCGGGTGAACCACAGCCACTCCTCGCCGACGCGGCGGTAGATATCGCGATACCAGTCGAGCGCTGGCGGCTCGACCTTGCGCAGGCGCCACGTGCCGGGCGGATCGTCGCGCAGCTCCGGACGCTCGGTCATTTCCAGATGCGTGACGACGGCGGCAATCTTGCCGTGCGGAATGTCGGAGTAGCCGTCGGGCAGCAGCATCGCGCGACCTTTGTTTCGATACGATCGGCGCGACATATCCGCATGTCGCGGCAGATGCAATGCAACGCTGCGTAACAATGTTACGGATTTGTCAGTGGGTGTTTTGCCGAATCAAGCGCTCGATGTGGAGAGGCCACCGGAGCAACGACCGTGTCGCGCCACCACACGCTGCCGCCGATCATCACTACGCCAGCGCCACCGAAGCCGAAGCCCGTGCGGCGGCGGCGCGGCGTTGGTTATACCCATGGTGCCGGTCCGGCTGACGAGGCCGCCGACATCGAGGATGGTGCAGCGGCGCGCAGCACTCCGGCGCTTCCGCAACACACGCGTCCGGTCGAGACCGTCGAGTGGCGCACGCCGTCGCCGAACGGCAAGCTCGGCGACGACACGCTGCGCGCGATGCTTGAGATGCAGGAGAAGCAGACGGGGTGAGCGCGCGGCGGCTACCACATATTCGCTGTCGTCCCTGCGAAAGCAGGGACCCATAACCACAGGGTTGAGTTGCTGAAGGGAGCTGTGGCCACAGCATCGCGCGACAACGCGACCCTGTGGTTATGGGTCCCGGGTCGCGCTTCGCTTGCCCGGGACGACAGCGGAGATTTGGGCCACCGCCTTGCTCACTTCGGCGGCTGCGCCCTCACCTTGGCGTCAGCGTGATCGCCTCGGCGGTTGCGGCTTCCACCGCCGGGCGGCTGTAGAGCAGCGGGACATATTGGCCGGTGGCCCAGAGCGGTGCGAGGTCGCGGTAGTGGCCGCTGAACGGATCGCCGGATTGGCCCGGCGTGTTGATGGTGCGGCTCGCATCCCAATTGCCGACATCCAGCACCATGCGGAACGAGGCGCCGGAGATCAGATGATAGTCCGAGCGGCGATAGGTGGCGGCGCGCGGCACGTTGGCGGCGCCGCCATAGGCGAGCGGGCCGACCGACATTTGCGCCGCGGTCGCCTTGTCGGCGAGCGGCATCAGCGCGTGATCGAACCTGGCGACATGCAGACGGCCCCAGCGCCAGGTCGATGCATCGCTCCCGAGCTTGTCGGCGACGTCGGCGACGGCCTCACCGAGGCTGTCGCGCAGCACGCGGTCACGTTCGCCGGCGGGATCGCTGCCGAGGGCGGAGTCGGGCTTTTCGAGATAGCCGACGATGGCGGAAATGCTGGAGGCTTCCGGCGCGATCAGCTCGGCCGCCTTCGGCGCCGTGGTCTTGAGCAGCACCGGGCCGAGATGGTTTGCGATCCAGACCTCGTACACCGCGGCCGCCGCGCTGTCAGCCGCGTCACGCGCGTCCCACGCCTTCAACAGATCGAGGCCCTTCTTCACATTGGCATCGTCGGATGACAGCGGCTTCAGCAGGGCGACGAGGCGCCGCGCCAGCATGCCGGTGTCGTCGTTCTGCAGCGCCATCGCGTCCGCCAGCGTCACCTTGCTGTTGGCCTGCAGCACCTCGACGATGCGCTGCCAGCGCGCGCTGTCGGACCATTCGAAGCCGACCCTGCGCTCGCCCACCGGATAGTCCGCCGGCAGGTTCATCTGGTTGGCGGTGGCGATGAAGCCCTGCTTCGGCTGGTATTGCTTCGGCAATTCGTCGAGCGACAGAAAGTCCTGCCACTCGTAGCGGCCGTCGCCCGGCACCGGCATCAGGCCATCGAAGCTGGTCCGGCGCGGCGTCTTGCCGGCGGCGACCCAGCCGATATTGCCTGACGTGTCGGCATAGACCTGGTTCTCCGATGGCGCGCCCCAGCGCCGCATCGCATCGAGGAAGCCGCCCCACGTCTTCGCGGTCATATAGTCGGAGGAGCCGAAATAGGCCGAGGTGCCCGGCTCGAACCAGATCGAGCGCACGGCGAAGGCATGCTTCTTGTCGGCGTCGACAAGGATCACAGGTCCGTGGCGGGTGAACTTCAGCTCGAGGTCGCGGTCGGCCTCGCCCTTCACGGCTTCCTTCTCATGCAAGATGCGCATGTCCTCCCAGCCCGTGCCGTAGCGATACTGGTTCGGGTTGTCCGGGTTGAGCTCGTAGACGTAGAGGTCTTCCTGGTCGACGTTGAAGATGGTGAGGCCGAACGCGATGGTGTCGTTGTGGCCGATCGAGATGCCCGGCAGCGCCGGCTCGCCGGCGCCGATCACGGAGATGCCGGGCGCGTTGAGGCCGACGATGTAGCGCAGCGACGGCACCGAGTGCTCGCGATGCGGATCGTTGGCGAGGATCGGACGCCCCGTCGCGGTGCGCGATGCGGCGATCACCCAATTGTTGGAGCCGATGGTGTCGCGCTGCTGGTCGGCCTCGGCGAGGTACGTGTCGGGATCATGCGCCAGCGCGGCCTTCTGGTCCTTCGGCGCGGCGAACTTGACCGGGCGCGTGGCGAGGTCATAGGCCGCGAGCACGCCCTTCGGCACGCTGCAGGGGTCGAGCCCATCGGGAATCTTCGTGGTCCAGGCCGGCTCCAGCTTGACGCGGAAGCGATCGGCATCGAGACCGGCGGCGCAGGCGACCAGCGAACGCTTCACCTCGGAGGCGACGTTGCGCGTGAGACCATGGCTGCGGATGCGCACGACATCCTCTGCCGACCACAGGTCCGGCATCGTGCCCGCGATCCTGAACTCGATCGGCAGCGGCCGCTTGCCCGCCTTGACGTCGGCCACGTAGGCGTTAACGCCGGCGACGAAGGCCTCCGCATAAGTCTTCGCCTTCGGACCATAGGCCGCCCATTCCGCGTTCATGTCGCCGCGATAGAGGAACAGGCGCAGCGCCTTGTCCTGCTCGGCATAGGCGGGACCGAAATCCTTTGCCAGCAGGCCGAGCCCGCGCTTGCGCCAGAGGTCGATCTGCCAGAGCCGGTCGCGCGCGGCGTTGAAGCCCTGCAGGAAGAACAGGTCATGCTCGTTGCCGGCATAGATGTGCGGGATGCCCCAGACGTCGACCAGGATCTGGCCGGGCGCCTTCAACCCGGCGACGTCGGTCTTGACTTCGCGCGCCGCGACGAGCGGGCTCGGCTTCTCGCGCGCGACGGCGGGCGCGGCAAGCCATGCGGTGCAGAGCGCGGCGGTGAGTAGTTTCGCGACGCGGTTGATATCCGTGTTCATGTTTGTTCTCCGATGGTTGTTATTGGTTGATGCGTTGCCGGTCACCGCGAAGGAAGTGCGCCCCCTCTCCCGCTCGCGGGGGAGGGCTGGGGTGGGGGTGTCGCCGCGATGGGACTAGTCATGATGCGGAGAGAGCCCCCACCCGGATCGCATCTTTCGATGCGATCCGACCTCCCCCGCAAGCGGGAGAGGTGCAGCAAGTCTGCCGCTTGAGCGATTCAAACCTCACTCGCTTACTCCCCCTCGTCGCTCGCCAGCACGCCCTTCACCGCGCGGGCCCAGCCGGCGAGCTTGCGCTCGCGCGTCGCCTCGCTCATCGCCGGCCTGAAGCGGTGTTCGAGCCGCCAGTTGTCGGCGAACTTCGCGGGCTCCGGATAGACCCCGGCCTCGAGGCCGGCGAGATAGGCGGCCCCTAGCGCCGTGGTTTCCTGGATCATCGGACGGTCGACCGGAGCGTTGAGCAGATCGGCGAGCCGCTGCATGGTCCAGTCGGATGCGGTCATGCCGCCGTCGACGCGCAGCACGGTGTTGGCAGCGTTGGCCTCCGGCCAGTCGGTGCGCATCGCGGCCCACAGGTCGAAGGTCTGGTAGCAGACGCTTTCCAGGGTCGCATGCGCGAGCTCGGCCGGGCCGGTGTTGCGGGTCAGCCCGAACAGCGCGCCGCGCACCCGCGGATTCCAGTAGGGCGCGCCCATGCCGACGAAGGCCGGCACCAGGTAGACGCTCTGCATGCTGTCGGATTTATCGGCAAGGGGCCCGGTCTCGGCGGCGTGCTTGATGATGCCGAGCCCGTCGCGCAGCCATTGCACCGCGCTGCCGGCGACGAAGATCGAGCCCTCGAGCGCGTAGGTGCGCTGGCCATTGAGCTGATAGGCGATCGTGGTCAGCAGCTTGTTCTTCGACGCCACCGGCGTGGTGCCGGTGTTGAGCAGCGCGAAGCAGCCGGTGCCGTAGGTCGACTTCATCATGCCGGGCTCGAAGCAGGCCTGGCCGATGGTCGCGGCCTGCTGGTCGCCGGCGATGCCGGAGATCGCGATCGGGCCGCCGAACAGATCCGCGGTGCTCTCGCCGAACCGGGCGGAGGAATCCTTCACCTCAGGGAGCATCGAGCGCGGCACGCGCAAGAGATTGATGAGGTCGTCGTCCCACGCCCCGGTGTGGATGTTGAACAGCAGCGTGCGCGAGGCGTTGGTGGCGTCGGTGGCGTGCACCCGCCCGCCGGTGAGCCGCCACAACAGATAGCAGTCGACCGTGCCGAACAGGAGCTCGCCGCGCTCGGCGCGTTCGCGCGCGCCCGGCACATGATCGAGGATCCAGGCGACTTTCGTGCCGGAGAAATAGGGGTCGATAATGAGACCGGTCTTGGCCGAGATCGCCGGCTCATGACCTTCGGCCTTGAGCTTCGCGCAGATGTCGGCGGTGCGGCGGTCCTGCCAGACGATGGCGCGGTGCACGGCCTGGCCGGTGGCGCGATCCCATACCACGGTAGTCTCGCGCTGGTTGGTGATGCCGATCGCGGCGATGTCCTTCGCCTTCAGCCCGGCCTTCTCCAGCGCTTCGCGGCACACCATCACGGTCGAGGTCCAGATATCCTCCGGCTCGTGCTCGACCCAGCCGGAGGCCGGGAAATGTTGCGGAAACTCCTGCTGCGCGACCGCGGCGATGGAGATGTCGCCGCGAAACACCATGGCGCGCGACGATGTGGTGCCCTGATCGATGGCCAGCACGAAAGACATGAGCGTTTCCCTTAAGGCGTCGTAACAGGCGCCAAGGGAGCGGATTACCGCGGCGAGGTCAAGATTGCTGGTGCGTGTGGCGGGATGGTCGAGGCAAGCCCCGCCACGGTATCAATCCCGTCATCCTGAGGAGCGCGAAGCGCGTCTCGAAGGATGCACGGCCACAGTCGGGCCATCGACCCTTCGAGACGGCCGCTACGCGGCCTCCTCAGGGTGACGGTGACAGACTCGATGCTGGGAGAGAAGCAGCGGCGCCGATCACATCGGCCGGTAGGTCCGCACGTCGCCGGGGACGTTGACGCCGATCTTGATCGCGCCGACCGAGCGGATGATGTCGTCGCCGAGCAACTGGGCGAAGCAGGCATAGCCCCAGTCGTTCATGTGCAGGCCGTCGGCGATGACGAAATCGTCGATCGGGATCGCCTGCCTCTCGTGCCAGTCGCGCATCACCTCGAAGCGCGGGAAGATGCCGACATGGCGCAGCGCGGCGATGCGGCCGAGCAGCTTCACCATGCCGCGCGCGCTCTCGGGGCGCTCGGTGACGCGCGGCGAATATTGCGGATCGACCAGCACGACATCGGCGCCGTTGGCCTGGATGCGCGCGACGCCGTCCTCGACCTGCTTGGCGGTCTCCGACGGATCGAGGTTGCGCAGCACCGCGTTGGTGCCGACCTGCCAGATCACCATGTCGGGATGCACGTCGATCACTTCGGTCTGCAGCCGCCTCATCATTTCGGGTGCATCCTCGCCGCCCTTGCCGCGATTGAGCACGCTGATGTCGACCGACGGATACTGCCGGCGCAGCTGCGCGGCGAGCCGGCTCGGATAGGTGAATTCCGGCGACGACGAACCGTAGCCCTGGGTCGAGGACGAGCCGAACGCGACGATGACGACCGGCTTGCCGGCGGCGAGCTTGGCTGCGACATGCGGCAGCGAGCCGGTGCTGTTCGGCACGCCGGTGGGCTGATGGCAGGGCACGCGGTGGAAAATGTCGCTGGCGGATTTCGCGACCTGCCTCACCTTGTCGAGCGCCTTGGCGGCGACGCCCGGTTGCGGCGGCGGATTGGCCGCGTCGGCTTCGATCGCGGCGGGCTTCGCAGCATCCGCCCTGGTTGCTTCAGCCTTTGCTCCCGATGACAACGCCGCATGCTGGTCGGCCTGGCCGGTCTGCGCGCACAACGGCACGGCCGAGAGCGGCGCAAGCAACACGAGCGCCGCAGTGGCGCGCAGGCTCCGCCCTGCTTTGAGGCGAAAAGGGAAGGCAAAACGCATCAACTCGGCTTCCTCTAATTCTGCTGCACCGGGCCCAGATGGGCCGCATCGATCACGAATTTCGCCAGTGCGCGGCCCAGACAGGCGTGAACCTTCTTGGCCAGGTCGACACCATGCGAGGTGCTGAACAGGTCAAAATATCCGGCGTCGCTCCACTGCTTCATAATCGCGAACCGGTCGAACAGCGGAACGTCGTGCTGTTGCGCAACCACCTTCATATTGTCGAGATATGGCGGCGCAGAGATCATCGTTTCCGTACGCGGGCTGTATTGCAGATTGACCAGCACCACGTCGGCCCCGGCGCCCCGCAACGCAACAACGCCGTCATCGATGGCGGTGCGGAAATCGTCAGGATCGACGGCTCGCATAGCATCGACCGTCCCGGTCTGCCAGATAACCAAAGTAGGCTTTTTCGCGTCAACAAGCTTAACAAGGGTTCCCGCGGTCTCTTCGGCGGTGGTCTTTCCCTGTAATTCTACGGATAGATCGATCGTGACCGCCGGCAACGCCTCCTTCAGCGCCGCCTGCAGCGTGGCCGGATAGGCGCTCGCCTCGTTGCCTGGGATGGTCGAGGAGCGGCTGCCCACCACCAGCACGCTGAGCGGCTTGTTGGCCTTCACCGCATCGGTGACCTTCGGCAGCGAACTCTCGCTCGCCAGGAGATAGGCCGGCACATCGCACGGCGGCGCCGGTGCCGGCTCGACGGTATCGCCGGCGCGGACGGGCGCGGCCGCCAGACAGGCGGCCAGCAGCGTCAGGCCCAGCATCGTCCATGCGGACTTCATGCTCCCCCTCCCGCCAGATCGGCGTTGCCGCCGGCGCCTTTTTTCGAGGCGCCTTTGTCGGCGGAGTGCTTGTACCACGAAATAATCCACGCCATGCCCCACATGATGAGGATGCCGCAAACGCTAATCAGGGCGTGCAGTGCGGCACCGCCGGACACTTCGGCAAGCACGAAGTGACCGGCAAAGGCGAGGAAGACCCCGAGGCAGAATATCTCAAGCGAATGCTGGCCACACAGGATCAATGGTCGCAGCCAGGGCGACTTCAAGCCCGGCCAGTCCCTCGGCAGGAAGCGCACGGTGAGCGCGGCGAGCGCCAGGAAATGCGCGAACCGCAACACGTCCAGGTCGGTCTTGTTGATCGGATACATCCATTGCTCGATCACCTTCGGCATGATGTGGCCGAGCTGCGGCACGTACCAGGTGAGGGTCACGAAGAACGCGGCGACCAGATAGACGATGCAGATCCACATCGTGATGTTCGACGACAGGATGCGCGACATCCGCCGCGCGCCGCCGAGCGCGCACCAGGCGCCGAACACGAACAGCAATTGCCAGGCGAACGGATTGAACGCCCAGAAGCCGTTCGGATAGGCCGAGAGGTAGAGATCGAACTGCCAGGTCAGCGCGTAGAGCAGGACCGACAGGCCGAGCGTGACATCGGGCTTCCACTTCATCAGCCACAGGATCAGCGGCAGGAACAGCATCAGCACGATGTAAAGCGGCAGCACGTCCATGTTCACGGGGCGGAAGCGCAGCAGCAGCGCCTGCACGATGGTGACGTCGGGCTGCTTGAGGAAATCCATGATCCCCATTTCTTCGCTGTAGAGCGGGTTCTCGAACGAGGTCGCGACATAGGAGATCTCGGCGAGAAAGATCGTGAACAGGAAGACATGCGCGACATAGATCTGCCAGACCCGGCGCAGGATGCGCGCGGTCGCGATCACGAAGCCGCCCTCCAGCATCGCGCGGCCATAGACGAAGGCGGCAGTGTAGCCGGAGATGAAGATGAAGATCTCGGTGGCGTCGGAGAAGCCGTAGTTGCGGATCGTCAGCCAGGTCAGAAGATTGGTCGGCAGATGGTCGATGAAGATCAGCCACAGCGCGAGCCCGCGGAACAAATCGAGGCGGAGCTCGCGCTCGCCGGTCGCCGGCAGCGTGATCGCGGGCGCCGCCGCCACGGCTTTTGCCTTGACCTCAGCATCAGCCTTTGCCCCGGTTTTGGCGTCGGCCACCGGCGAACCGGCTATGGGATCGGCAATCGAGCTCATCAAACACCGTGTCGGCTGCGGGCGCCCGCAGGTCGTGCTGAAAAGATAATATCGGCCCACAACTTGCCGACAAAGCACAGAGTGCGGCGACATGCGGCCGCGCTTTAGAGCGGAACTATGTTGAAACCACGATGAACAGCAGGTCCCAGGACCGGCTTTTCACGGCCTGCCCGGCGATTGGTTCCGGCTGACCAATTGGCTATGATGGGCGCCTGTTTGCGCATGATCCGGCCGGAAGCGGATGTTGCGCCGAGATCATCGGATTGAGCCGTATGTACCGCGCCGTTACCCGCCAGATCGAAGTCACTGTCGAGCCGAACTTCATGCCGGAGCGCTCGTCGATCGACCGGCGCGAGTATTTCTGGTCCTACAGGATCGTGATCGTCAATTCGGGCCCGGAAACCGTGCAGTTGCGGACGCGGCACTGGATCATCACCGACGCCACCGGCCGCCGTCAGGAGGTGCGCGGCGAGGGCGTGGTCGGCGAGCAGCCGGTGCTCGCGCCCGGCGAACGCTTCGAATACACCTCAGGCGTGCCGCTGCCGACCGCCTCCGGCTTCATGACCGGCAGCTACCAGATGGTCACCGAGGCCGGCGAACGCTTCGACATCGACGTGCCGACGTTCTCGCTGGATAGCCCAAGCCCGGACGGGAAGCGGGTACTGAACTAGCCATGCCGTCGATGCCGCCGCGGTCGTACCTGTTGAATCCGGGGCACGAAACTTCCGAGAGATGGAAAGTAATTTCGGGATTTCCGATCGGCCCGACGGGCGAACCCGGCACGAGTGCATTCAACCCGTCAGCGTTGTCTCGCGTGATCCGATCGAAGCCGCCGGTTTCAGAAATTCGCGGCGACCAGATCGTAAGACCCCCTGCTTCCGCGGACATAGACCCTGGCCGCAGCGGCACATATCCGATCGCGGTTGGCATCGAAGGCGTGCAGAAGGCCCGGCTCGTCGAGGTAGGCATCCGATTGAAGTCGCTTCAATGCGCCTTCGGTGACGAAGAACGATGCCTCAATAGCACTGTCATATCCCCAAAACCGCACGGCGCGCCGCGTTCGATCGTATGAACGACTATGATTTGGAAATTCAATCATGGTTAAGGCCTATCAGGTTGTTGCCACAGCTTGTCGTGATCCGTGACGCGCGCATTGCAGCGACGTGACGTCTCGTCGATCGGTTACAAGATTTGGCAGCTAAGGCTGCGCGCTTCCGCAAGGGGGATGCTGTAACAATACAGTTGCGCTGCTGATCAGGTGGCTACTCCGCTATCGAATGACAAGGCCACTCGGCACGTATCGGGGCAACCGCTCGCGTTCTTCGTACCGGATACGTCCAGATTCGCTCGATTGCGCAGAAAACATTCGCCGAAGGGCCAGCTTATGATGATACGGTCGGTGATGTCTCCAGCCGACCTCCGCCCAGACCCGCGCGCTGCAAGCAGCTTGGCACCGCTGACTGCGAATTGAGTCGACTACCGGACGTAAGGGGTATCTACTGCGGTGATCACTGCTCCGCCTCTGGCCGATACCGGTGACTGAGAGTGCTGCAAGCTCCCGCCAGTAACCAGGAGAGCTTTATGCCGATTGCTCAACACAGCCAGCCCGAACCGCCGCCTCATGATCTGCCGGCGTTGGAGGCCGTGAGGACAGGAGATGCTGCGAAGCCATTCCTGTCCGGCCTTCAGCGCGACGCGATGCTTCGCAAGGCCCGGCTGGTCGATACGGCCTCGCACATCAATGATTGGCTCACATCTCCCGGCCTGCGAACGCCGAGCTGACTGCCGATCTTGAGGAGAAAGCCCCGGTACGGCGCCGACTGAGGCCGCCATTCTTCCGATGCTACTGGGGCCCGGCCTCCAGTCGCCTCTCACCAAGCGACGGCTTCGACATCGCTTCCAACTGTGCTTCAGGAACAGGCGACCGCGGTGAACGTTGTCGCGGTGCAGATATTCACGCGCGCCATCCGATTGGCTTGTGCCCGATGATTTCTTGAATCTGAGCGGTCTCGTGCGCGAGACCCTGCCGCCCGCGTTTCGCCGGCTGAGTTGAGATCGATTCAGGAGGATTCCCATGACGACGAAGAAATCCCTGCTCTCCATTGAAGAACCAGAACCGAAGAAACCACTGCGCGCCGACCGGCCTCCCACCGAAGGCTTCGTGATCATTGTCGACAAACAGTTCAAGTCGGAGTTCGACACCGCCGAGGCTGCTGAAACCTCCGGCCGACAACTGAAGGCGGCGTATCCGATGCTTCGGATCGAAATCTATGACGCCGCCGGCAAGACCCGTACTTTGCTGAGCTGACGGGCCTGGCTACCCGGCCGCCTGTTCCACGCCGGCTTCCTGCGGCGTGAATTCGTAGACCGACGAGCAGAACTCGCAAGTCACGACCACCTTGCCGTCCTTGACCATCTCGGCGCGATCGTTCGGCGTAAAGCTCTTCAGCATCGACGACACCGCATTGCGCGAGCAGGAGCACTGCGCACGCAGCGTTTGCGGATTGAAGACGCGCACGCCGCGTTCGTGGAACAGGCGGTACAGCAGCCGCTCGCCGGAGAGATCGGGATCGATCAGCTCGATATCCTCGACGGTGGAGATCAGCGACTGCCCCTCGACCCAGGCGTCGTCATCCGGCACGCTGTGCGCGGCCGTGCCCTCCGGCGCATCGCCGGGATGCAGATCGGCCTGCTTGGCGCGTTCGGGGGCCTTGGGCAGGAATTGCAGCAGGATGCCGCCGGCGCGCCAATGCAGCTTGCCGCCTTCGCCGCCGCGCATCTCCTCGCCGACCGCGAGCCGCACCCGCGTCGGAATCTGCTCCGAGCGCAGGAAATATTCGTGGGCCGCCTCTTCCAGGCCGTCGCCATCGAGCGCGACCAGGCCCTGGTAGCGACTGGTGTTCGCGCCCTGATCGATGGTCATTGCAAGGTGGCCCTTGCCGAGCAGCTCGCCCGAGCTCTGCCCATGCTTGAGCCGCGCCACATCGTAGCGCGCATAGGCACGGAGCCGGTCGGGCGCCTGGAAATCGACGATCAGGAGCGAGACCGGACCGTCGGTCCGGGTCTGCAGGATGAAGCGGCCCTCGAACTTGACGGAGGAGCCGAGCAGCGTGGTGAGCACGATGGCCTCGCCGAGCAGCTTGCCGACCGCCGGCGGATAATCGTGCTTGTGCAGGATCTCGTCGAGCGCGGGGCCGAGCCGGGTCAGCCGGCCGCGCAAGTCCAGCGCGCCGACCTCGAAGGCGAGCACCGCATCGTCGACAGGAACCGCCGAGGGCGCGCGAATGGGCGTCTCGGCCTGGATTTTGATGTCGGGGGATTGTGAAACCATGGCGCTCTATCTGGGGTCTCGGACCATGAAATAAAGGGGTTCAGCAAAACCGTCTATCCGTCGTCCCTGCGAAAGCAGGGACCCATAACCACCGATGTCAGTTGCTGCATCAAGCTGGGGCCCCAGCCTTCACAACAATTGGCAGCGATGGTTGATGGTGTGGACGGCCCCCTACGGCATCAGTGTGCCAGAATGAGGTTGTTGCAAATCTCAGACATGGGAGCCGTCCGTGAACCAGATTATCCGCATTGGGATGGATACGTCGAAGCATATTTTTGTGCTGCATGGGGTTGATGCGTCCGAGCAGCCGGTCTTACGCAAGAAGCTTTCGCGCAAACTCGTGCTGGAGTTCTTCGCCAAATTGCCGCCGACGGTGATCGGGATGGAGGCCTGCGGGGCGTCGCAATATTGGGCGCGAGAGCTTTCCAGGCTGGGCCATGAGGTGAAGCTGATGGCACCGCAATTGGTGAAGCCCTACGTGATGCGGAACAAGAATGACGGGCGAGACGCAGAAGGCCTGTGTGAGGCGATGAGCCGGCCGAGCATGCGCTTTGTGCCGGTGAAAAGCGCCGAGCAGCAGGCTGCGCTGATGCTGATGGGGGTCCGCGACGGACTGATCGCCCGGCGCACCCAATTGACCAACACGATCCGCGGCCATGCGGCGGAGTATGGCCTGATCGCGCCCAAGGGGCTGGAGGCGATCGAACCGCTGCTGGCGCGGATCGCGCAGGACGAGACGCTTCCCGCTCTGGCGCGCGAGCTGTTTGCCATGCTGGGCCGGGAGTGCGTCAGGCTCGAGGACGAGTTGGAGGCGGTTGAGGCCAAGCTGATGGCCTGGCACCGCGGCGATGCCACGGGCCGGCGCCTGGCGCAGATTCCGTCGATCGGTCCGATCATTGCAACGATGCTGGTGATGAAGACACCTGATCCGGCCGCGTTCCGCTCAGGTCGTCACTTTGCGGCTTGGCTCGGCCTCACGCCCAAGGACCACTCCACCGCAGGCAAGACCAGGCTTGGCAAGATCACGCGGGCGGGCGATGAGGACCTGCGCCGTCTGCTGGTCGTCGGGGCCACGGCGGTGATCCAGCAGGCCAGGCGCGGACGCGGTCATCACTCGCGCTGGCTACTGGCGCTGATCAAGCGCAAGCCGCCGAAGCTTGCGGCCGTAGCGCTTGCCAACAAGGTGGCGCGCATCGCCTGGAAGCTGATGGTGACGGGTGAGAGTTATGACGCCGCACGGCTGAATGCCGCTACGACGGGTACCGCTTAACAGATTGGCCGGCCGGCGGGCTCGCTCGCCGACCGACCGACCGGAGCTGCAAGAGCAGATGGAGCGATCGATCGAGCAACGATGCGAGACAATCCGTGGGACCCATCGGCCGTCAACAGGTCGCGTGGTTGTTTGGAACTCGCATCGCGCAAACCATCTTGGCCAGCGATTCATTCGATCGCACTCAACAGGCCGGACATATGGATGCAAGCGATCCGATCAATCCCAGAAAGCTCTTGTGCCACGGGGGCCGTCCACATATGGGTCCCGGGTCGCGCTGCGCTTGCCCGGGACGACAACGTTAATGACCTACAATTACGCGACCGTGTCGAAACACCAGGCCAGGATGCCCTTTTGCGCATGCAGACGGTTTTCCGCCTCGTCGAACACCACGGATTGCGGGCCGTCGATCACCTCGTCGGTGACCTCCTCGCCGCGATGCGCGGGCAGGCAGTGCATGAACAGCGCGTCCGGCTTGGCGAGCGACATCAGCTTGGCATTGACCTGATAGGGCTTCAGCACGTTGTGGCGGTGCTCGCCCTCCTTGTCGCCCATCGACACCCAGGTGTCGGTGACGACGCAGTCGGCGCCGCGCACGGCGGCTTCCGGATCGGTGCCGAGCCTGATCGGCGCGCCGGTGGCCTTGATCCAGTCCCGCATCGGCTTCTTCGGCGAGAGCTCCGGCGGGGTCGCAATGTTGAGATTGAACTTGAACCGCTCGGCGGCGTGCGCCCAGGAGGCCAGCACGTTGTTGTCGTCGCCGGTCCAGGCCACCGTCTTGCCCTCGATCGAGCCGCGGTTTTCCTCATAGGTCATGAGGTCGGCCATCACCTGGCAGGGATGCGAACGCCGGGTCAGGCCGTTGATGACGGGCACGGTGGCGTGAGCGGCGAGCTCGAGCAGCGCGTCATGATTGAGGATGCGGATCATGATCGCATCGACATAACGCGACAGCACGCGCGCGGTGTCGGCGATGGTCTCGCCGCGGCCGAGCTGCATCTCGGCGCCGGTCAGCATGATGGATTCACCGCCGAGTTGGCGCATGCCGACGTCGAACGACACCCTTGTGCGGGTCGACGGGCGCTCGAAGATCATCGCCAGCGTCTTGCCTTCGAGCGGCTTCCTGCCCTTCTCATGCGCCTTCAGCTTCGCCTTCATGGCGGCTCCGGCTTCGAGCATGTTGCGCAGCTCGGCGAGCGGCAGCTCGTTGATGTCGAGGAAGTGACGGACCGGCTTGCTCATTATCCAGCCGCCTTCTTCGGCTGCGGCGCTGACAGCACAGAGCAGGCGCGCTCGAGCGCTGTGATCGACTGGTCGATCTCGGCCTCGGTCACGATCAGGGGCGCCAGGAACCGCACCACATTGTCGCCGGCGCCGACGGTGAGCAGCTTCTCGTTGCGCAGCGCGGCGATCAGATCGCTCGACGGCACCACCGCCTTGACGCCGATCAACAGGCCCTCGCCGCGCACCTCCGACAGCACGCCGGGATAGCGGTCGACCACGGAAGCGAGCTTCTGCTTGAGCAGCAGCGACATCTTCTGCACGTGCTCGAAGAAGCCGGGCTTGAGCATGACGTCGAGCACGGCATTGGCGGCGGCGACCGCGAGCGGATTGCCGCCGAAAGTCGAGCCGTGCGAGCCCGGCGCCATGCCGGCCGCAGCCTGCGCGGTCGCCAGCACCGCGCCGATCGGGAACCCACCGCCGAGCGCCTTCGCCAACGACATTACGTCCGGCGTGACGCCGGTGCGCTTGTAGGCGAACAGCTCGCCGGTGCGGCCCATGCCGGTCTGCACCTCGTCGAACGCGAGCAGCAGGCCATGCTCGTCGCACAGCGCGCGCAGCGCTTTGAAGAACGCCTGCGGCGCCGAGCGCACGCCGCCCTCGCCCTGCACCGGCTCGATCAGGATGCCGGCGGTGTGCGGGCCGATCGCCTTCTTCACCGCCTCGATGTCGCCGTGCGGCACCTGGTCGAAGCCGTCCATCGGCGGGCCGAAGCCCTCGAGATATTTCGCCGAGCCGGTCGCAGCCAGCGTGCCCAGCGTGCGGCCATGGAAGGCGCCTTCGAAGGTGATGATGCGGTATCGTTCGGGATGGCCCTTGGAGAAGTGATGATGGCGGACCAGCTTGATCACGCCCTCCATCGCTTCGGCGCCGGAATTGCAGAAGAACACGAAGTCGGCAAAGCTCTGCTCGCACAGCCGCGCGGCCAGCACCTCGCCGTCCGGGCTCTTGAACAGGTTCGACATGTGCCAGAGCTTGGTCGCCTGCTCCTGCAGCGCCTTGACCAGATGCGGGTGCGCATGTCCGAGCGCGTTCACCGCGACACCCGAGGTGAAATCGAGATAGCGGTCGCCGTTGGTTGCGATCAGCCAGGCGCCCTCGCCGCGCTCGAAGCCGAGATCGACCCGGGCGAAGACGGGGAGCAGATGCGACGAGGCGTTGGTCATGGCGTTCACTGCCGGTTTGAAGCCGTCAATTGCTGCGCGCCTTGACGCCAACGCAGCAACCGCCAGCTTCGGAAAACAAAACGGCCGCCTTTGCGGGCGGCACGTGCGGGTCATTCTATGCGGCGGCCGGTAAGTGTCAATCGCCAGGAGCTAGCCTTTGCTGGCCTTCCTGCAATGCGAAACTAGCGCAATCCGGAGCATTCCGGTGCGGTGGAAAAGCCTCACAGCAATGCTTAACTTTGTGGGAACATGTGGACGCACGGCCGCGGACTCTTGCGCCAGAGTCACGCCATATTGTAGCGTTTGGCCTGTCGGGTACGACATCTCGTGCGGCAGTACTGGACCCTCTAAGTAGCCTTCGTGTCTCGCGTAAACGTTCGGGCGCAACACCGTGCCCGGCGAGGGCTAAGGGATTCTGGCCGCAGGGATATTTGTCCAGATTGGCTCGCAGCGCCGCTCCGATGAGTGGCCGGCGCCATGCGAAAGGAAGAATGCGATGACTGTATTGACCTGGTCCGACGATCGCGTCGAGCAGCTGAAGAAGCTCTGGGAATCCGGCCTCTCAGCCAGCCAGATCGCGGCGGAACTTGGCAATGTGACGCGAAACGCCGTGATCGGCAAAGTACATCGGCTCGGCCTCTCCGGCCGTGCCAAGGCGCCCTCCACGGCTGCGCCGCGGCAGCGCAAGGCCCGTCCCGCCCAGCACATGATGCGGGTGGCGCGCCCGGTGTCGCGCGGCAACACCGCGCTGGCGCACGCCTTCGAGGTCGAGATGGAGCCCGATCCGATCTCCTTCGACAATGTGGTGCCGATGAGCCAGCGGCTGTCGCTGCTCGAGCTCAACGAGGCCACCTGCCACTGGCCGGTCGGCGATCCCTCGAGCCCGGAATTCTTCTTCTGCGGCGGCAAGGCGCTCGCCGGCCTGCCCTATTGCGCGCATCACTCGCGCGTCGCCTACCAGCCCGCCGCCGATCGCCGCCGGCCATCGGCGAAGCCACAGATCAAGTAGCACTCGGGAAACTTGCCTGGACTGCAAAAGCAAATCCCCGCGAAAGCGGGGATTTTTTTGTGGTTGCCGTCATTGCGAGGAGCGAAGCGACGAAGCAATCCATCGTTCCGCATTTGCGGTAGGATGGATTGCTTCGCTACGCTCGCAATGACGGGACCGTTGTTGCGATTGGCGGCCAGCCTTACGGCTGCGGCTCGGCTTTGGCGAAGCGGTCGTCGAGCGCATAACCGGCGCCGCGCACGGTGCGGATCGGATCCTGCTCGCGGCCCGGATTGAGCAGCTTGCGCAGGCGGCCGATATGCACGTCGACGGTACGCTCATCGATATAGATGTCGCGGCCCCAGACGCTGTCGAGCAGCTGCTCGCGGCTGAACACGCGGCCGGGATGCTCGAGGAAGAATTCGAGCAGCCGATACTCGGTCGGACCGAGATCGATCGGACGTCCCGAGCGCGCCACGCGGCGCTTCTCGCGGTCGAGCTCGATATCGCCATAGGTGAGCACGGTCGCCAGCCGCTCCGGGCTAGCCCGCCGCAGCAGGCCCTTCACTCGCGCCAGGAGCTCCGGCACCGAGAACGGCTTGACGATGTAATCGTCGGCGCCGGTGGCAAGCCCGCGCACGCGCTCGCTCTCCTCGCCGCGCGCGGTGAGCATGATGATCGGAAGCTGCTTGGTCTCGGGACGCGCCCGCAGGCGGCGGCACAGCTCGATGCCGGACAGGCCCGGCAGCATCCAGTCCAGTACCACGAGGTCGGGAACGCGCTCCTTCAGGCGGGTGTCGGCATCGTCGCCGCGCCCGACCGTTTCGACATCGTAGCCTTCCGCATCGAGGTTGTAGCGCAACAGTGTCGTCAGCGCTTCCTCGTCTTCGACTACCAGAATGCGTGCGCTCATCGGTTTAAGTTCTCTCTCTGTGGTGATCCGTTGCCCAGACGCAAACCGAAACGCTTACTTTCCTGGGCATAATCCCCGCGGAAACGACTTGTCGTGAAGACAATCCGGCTCCGCGCCCGCGGATCATGTCCTAGGTACCCGGCACAGTGGTGGCAAAATTGGTCATGTCGCCCTTCGGGCGCTTGTCGGTGATCTGCTGGCCCTCGATCATGTAGAACACGGTCTCGGCGATATTGGTGGCGTGATCGCCGATCCGCTCGATGTTCTTGGCGCAGAACATCAGATGGATGCAGAACGAGATGTTGCGCGGATCCTCCATCATGTAGGTCAGCAGCTCGCGGAAAAGCGAGGTGCAGATCGCATCGACCTCCTCGTCGCCCTTCCAGACGTTCATCGCCGCCGGCAGGTCGTGCGCGGCATAGGCGTCGAGCACCGACTTGACCTGCGACAGCACGAGGTCGGTCATGTGCTCCAGGCCGCGGATCAGCTTCAGCGGCTGGAAATCGCTTTCCAGCGCCGCGACGCGCTTGCCCATGTTCTTGGCGAGGTCGCCGATCCGCTCGAGGTCGGTGGCCACGCGCATCGCGCTGACGATTTCACGCAGGTCGATCGCCATCGGCTGGCGGCGGGCGATCGTCAGCACTGCGCGCTCTTCGATGACGCGCTGCAGATTGTCGATCTCGATGTCGGCGGCGACCACGCGCTTGCCGAGAGCGACGTCGCGACGGATCAGCGCGTCGACCGACTCGGTGATCATCCGTTCGACGAGGCCGCCCATCTCGGCGACCAGGCGGGTCAACTCCTGCAGGTCGCTGTCGAATGCCTTGGCGGTATGTTCAGAAGCCATCTTGTATCTCCTCAGCCGAACCGGCCGGTGATGTAATCCTGAGTCCGTCGATCGCTCGGCGAGGTGAAGATCTTGTTGGTGTCGTCGAACTCGATCAGCTCACCGAGATACATGAAGGCGGTCTTGTCGGAGACGCGCGCCGCCTGCTGCATGTTGTGGGTGACGATCGCGATCGTGTAGTCCTCGGAGAGCTCCTGGATCAGCTCCTCGACCTTGGCGGTCGAGATCGGATCGAGCGCGGAGCACGGCTCGTCGAACAGGATCACCTCGGGCCGCACCGCCACGGTGCGCGCGATGCACAGGCGCTGCTGCTGGCCGCCGGAAAGCGACAGGCCGGAGGCGTTCAGCTTGTCCTTGACCTCGTTCCACAGCGCGCCGCCGCGCAGCGCCTTCTCGACCCGGTCGTCCATCTCGGACTTCGAGATCTTCTCGTAAAGGCGGATGCCGAAGGCGATGTTCTCGTAGATCGTCATCGGGAACGGCGTCGGCTTCTGGAACACCATGCCGACCCGCGCACGCAGCAGATTGAGGTCGAGCTTGGGATCGAGAATGTTGGTCTGGTCCAGCATCAGCTGACCGACCGCGCGCTGGCCCGGATAGAGATCGTACATCCGGTTGAATATCCGCAGCAGGGTCGACTTGCCGCAGCCGGACGGACCGATGAACGCGGTGACGCGGTTGGTACCCAGCGTCAGGTTGATGTTCTTCAGCGCGTGGTGCTCGCCGTAATAGAAATTGAGGTTGCGCACCGTGACTTTCGGCGGCGCTTCCGGCAGCGGCGTATGCGGTGCAACGTGGCTCGGGTTACTGGTTGAAACGGAGAGCTCGGTCATTTTGCGGCCCTTTCGGCACCAAGGATACGCGCGCCGATATTCAGCGCGAGCACGGTGAATGTGATCAGCAGTGCGCCGCTCCACGCCAGCTCTTTCCAGTAGGCGTAGGGGCTCTGCACGAAATTGTTGATGGTCACCGGCAGGTTGGCCATCGTCTTGGTCAAGTCCCAGCTGAAAAACTGGTTAGACAGCGCGGTGAACAGCAGCGGCGCGGTCTCGCCGGCGACACGGGCGGTCGCCAGCAGCACGCCGGTGATCAAGCCGCTACGCGCAGCACGATAAGCGATCCGCTTGATCACCAGCGAGCGCGGCAGGCCGAGCGCGGAGGCCGCCTCGCGCAGCGGATTGGGCACCAGCAGCAGCATGTCCTCGGTGGTGCGCAGCACGACCGGGATCACGATCACGGCGAGCGCTAGACTGCCTGCGATCGCCGAGAAGCCACGCATCGGCACCACCACAGCACCGTAGATGAACAGGCCGATGATGATCGAGGGCGCGCTGAGCAGGATGTCGTTGATGAAGCGGATCACCGAGGTGAGCTTGTCGTGCCTGCCGTATTCGGCGAGGTAGGTGCCGGCGAACAGGCCGAGCGGCGCCCCGATGCCGACGCCGATCACCGTCATGATGACCGAGCCGACGATGGCATTGAGCAGGCCGCCTTCGGTCGAGCCCGGCGGCGGCGTGTTCTGGGTGAACAGCTGCACGCTGAGGCCGGCAACGCCGTTGTAGACCAGCGTGATCAGGATCAGCGCCAGCCAGGTGACGCCGAACAGCGCCGCGCCGACACAGAGTGCGCGAATGACGATGTCGCTGCGGCGACGGGATTTGTAGATCGGGTTCATGACGCTAGTTCCCCGCTTTCGTTTCAAGCCGCATCAGCATCAGCCGGGCGCCGGCGAGCACGAAGAAGGTCAGCACGAACAGCAGGAGGCCGAGCAGGATCAGGCCGGACTGGTGCAGACCGTCGCTCTCGGCGAATTCGGAGGCGATCGCCGCCGAGATCGTGGTGCCCGGCGCGAAGATCGACGACGAGATGCGGAACGAGTTGCCGATGATGAAGGTCACCGCCATCGTCTCGCCGAGCGCGCGGCCGAGCGCCAGCATGATGCCGCCAATCACGCCGACCCGGGTGTAGGGGATCACGACGCTGCGGACGACTTCCCAGGTGGTGCAGCCCATGCCGTAGGCGGCCTCTTTCAGTACCGGCGGCACGGTCTTGAACACGTCGACCGAGATCGCGGTGATGAAGGGCAGCACCATGATGGCGAGGATCAGCGCGGCGTTGAACAGGCTGAGATAGGACGGCGGACCTGCGAACACCGCACCCAGCACCGGGACGCCCTCGAAGATCCGGATCATGAAGGGCTGGAACGTGTTGGCCAGGAACGGGCCGAGCACGAAGAAGCCCCACATGCCGTAGATGATCGAGGGAATGCCGGCGAGCAGCTCGATGGCGATGCCGATCGGGCGGCGCAGCATTTGCGGGCACAGCTCGGTGAGGAAGATGGCGATGCCGATGCCGACCGGAATGGCGATCGTCATCGCGATGACCGAGGTGATCAGGGTGCCGTAGATCGGGCCAAGCGCGCCGAGCACCGGCGGATCGGCAGAGGGCGCCCAGCGCTGCGTCCAGAGGAAGGCGAGGCCGTATTCCTTCATCGCCGGCCAGGCGCCGGCGACCAGCGACAGGATGATGCCGCCGAGGATCAACAGGACCGAGATCGCCGAGATACGGGTGATCCAATAGAAGGTGAGATCACCGAGCTTGAAGGCGCTGAGGGCCTTGGCGCGATCGTAAGGTCCGGCGGCTTCCATCACATCGCTCTGAACAGCCATGTCTGCCACGCCAATCCCCTCATTACCATGTGAAAGCTACGCAAACCGCTACGCCCCGAAGCGATCTTCACTGACGCATTTGGCCGGGCGTCGTTCCGGTTGCGCCTCGCAGGGCGCGAACCCGGACCCCGCCCCGCGCTTCTTGCCGCGGTGATGGAGCCCGGGTCTTAATCGCTCGACCTGTGCCGCCCTTGGGAGGCGGCACAGGTGTTGTTTCAAAGCGTCGGACTTAGCTCTTGATGTCCGAGGACCAGGTCTTCTCGATCTGCTGGATGACATTGGCCGGCATCGGGATATAGTCGAGTTCTTCGGCCATCTTGGCGCCGTTCTTGAACGCCCAGCGGAAGAACTTGATGGCTTCCTGGGAGGCCGCCTTATCCGTCGCTTCCTTGTGCATCAGGATAAAGGTCGACGCGGTGATCGGCCAGGACTTGTCGCCGGGCTGGTCGGTCAGGATCACGTAATAGCCGGGCGCATGAGCCCAGTCAGCGTTGGAAGCGGCCGCCTGGAACGCTTCGACCGTCGGCTGCACCGTCTTGCCAGCCTTGTTGACCATGCCGGTGTAAGTCAGCTTGTTCTGCTTGGCGTAGGCATACTCGACATATCCGATCGAGTTTTTGGTCTGGCCGATGTTGCCGGAGACGCCCTCGTTGCCCTTGGCGCCGACGCCGGTCGGCCATTCCACCGCGGTGCCTTCGCCGACCTTGCTCTTCCAGTCAGGGCTCACCTTGGAGAGATAATTCGTGAAGTTGAATGTGGTGCCGGACCCATCCGAGCGGCGAACCACCGTGATCGCGTCCGAGGGAAGCTTCACATTCGGATTGAGCTTCTTGATCGCCGGATCGTCCCACTTGGTGATCTTGCCGAGGTAGATGTTGGCGAGCGTCTCGCCGTCGAACACCATGTCGCCGGGCTTCACGCCCTCGAGATTCACCACCGGAACGATCGCGCCCATCACCATCGGCCACTGGACGAGGCCGTCCTTCTCGAGCTGCTCGGCCTTGAGCGGCATGTCGGTCGCGCCGAAGGTGACCGTCTTGGCCTGGATCTGCTTGATGCCGCCGCCGGAGCCGATCGACTGATAGTTCAGGCCATTGCCGGTCTCCTTCTTGTAGGCGTCAGCCCACTTCGAATAGATCGGGAACGGGAACGTTGCGCCTGCGCCGGTAATATCGGCAGCGAAGGCCGACGTCGAAGCGGCGACCATGCCGGCAGCGACGATTGCTTTGATGAAATTCATGGGGTGGTCTCCATCTTGTGAGCGAAGCGCCAATTGCGCCCGATCGCGCCCACGCCGGTCCATCTAGGAGCGGTCGGTGCCGCTTTTACGAAGGTTGGATGACAGTTGGATGACAGTACTAAGCGACTGAAAACGCTTAGCTTTGGGTCGGCAACGGGGCCTTCGGCCGGGGAAAACAGGCGGTAAAGGTCGCGCCATTGTTCGGCACGCTCTCGATCAGAAGACGCCCGCGATGACGGTTAAGAATATGTTTCACCAGCGATAATCCGAGGCCGGTTCCGCCCTGGTTGCGGCTGTCGCCGACGTCCACCCGGTAGAACCGCTCAGTCAGCCGCGGCAGGTGCTCCGGGGCGATGCCGGGGCCGAAATCCCGTACCAGGACACGGATTTCGGGACTTCCCTCGCCCGATGCGCCCGAAACGGTCTGATGGAGCGACACTATGACGCGGCCGCCCGAGGCGCCGTATTTGAGGGCATTCTCGATCAGGTTCTCGAACAGGCGGAGCAGTTCCTCGCGGTCGCCCGCAATCGTGACCGGGGTCGGCGGCAGGTCGACGTCGATCTCGACCTGGCGCTCGCTGGCCAGCGCCTCGAGCCCGTCGGCCACCTGGCGGATGATCGGCACGATATCGATCGACGCCTCGGGCCGCACATGGGCCGACAACTCGACCCGCGACAGCGACAGCAGGTCGTCGATCAGCCGCGCCATGCGGGTGGCCTGGGTGTGCATGATGCCGAGGAAGCGCTCGCGCGCCCGCGCGTCCTCGCGCGCCGGCCCCTGCAGCGTGTCGATGAAGCCGGACAAGGCGGCAAGCGGCGTGCGCAGCTCATGGCTGGCATTGGCGACGAAATCGGCGCGCATCTCCTCGACCCGGCGCAGCGGGGTCAGATCGTGGAAGGTCATCAGCATGCATTTCTCGGTGCCGCCGAACTGGGTCGGCACCGGCACCGGCGTGATCACCAGTTCCATCCAGCGATCGACCGGAACGTGGTCGGAGTAGGTGGCGCGGCGCGGCTCGGTGGTCGCGATCGCCTCGCGCAACGCAGTGATAATCTCCGGCGAACGCAGGGCAAATTGCGCCAGCTCGTTCTTGCGCAGGGCCGGCGCAAGCTGCGCCGCGGCGGTGTTGAGATGGATGACGCGGCCGGCGCGGTCGAGCAGCACGGCCGGGTCCGGCATGCCGGCGACGACGGCGCTGACGGCGGTCGCCTCGACCGGATTGCCGTGGCGGACATCCTCGCGCGAGGTGCCGGCATCATGCAGCCGCCATGGCACCAGCGCCGCGGCCGCGATGCAGACGAACACCGCGCAGGCGCGCACCAGCGACAACTCGCCGAGCGCGACCACCACGCTCAACGCCAGCGCTGCGGCAAGCAGGATCAGCGCGGAATGGCGCAAGCGGTCGGGCCAGGGCGAGAAGATCGAATGCGGCGTATCGTCAATGGCCATTGCGGCGGCTTTCTTCCCGTCGGTTCATGTCTCGCCCAGGCGCGGTCACATCGACCGTCCCTCGGGAGGCATCGGGCCGCGTCATCAGACCCCGGAGTCACCGCGCTTGCGAACCAGAACCGCCTCGTGGTGCGGCTCAGTGCGGGGCCCCGAATCAGTCTGCGGCAGCCGTTTGAGTCGGGCGCCGACGATAACCTCCCGAAACGTCAGCAAGATTACAGATATGACGAACGGCGCAATATAGTAGAGCAGCCGGAACAACAGCATACCGCCGAGCAGGTCCTCGCGGTCCATCTGCCAGAGGCCGACCAGCATGGCGGCGTCGAACACCCCGAGCCCGCCGGGGGAGTGGCTGGCGAAGCCGAGCAGGGTCGCCGACACGAAGATCACCGCGACCACGACGAAGCCGAGATTGGGCTCGTCCGGCACCAGCACGTACATCGCCAGCGCGCAGAAGCCGAGGTCGACGATGCCGATCGCGATCTGCAGCAGCGTCAGCGGGCCGCCCGGCAGGGTCACCGTCCAGGGACCGCGGCCGACCACCCGCGGCTGGGTCCAGACCCAGACCACATAGGCGACCAGCGCAATGATGATGCCGAACGCGAGCGTGCGGTTGAGCCAGGGCGGCAGCTGGTCGATGTTGGTTGCGGCTTCCGGATGATAGGCGATGCCGAGCCCGAGCACGGCGGCATTGCCGAGCCAGAAGGTCAGGCCGGCGAGAAAGCAGATCTTGGCGACGTCGATCGCGTTCAATCGCCAGGCCGAATAGATCCGGTAGCGCACCGCGCCGCCGGTGAAGACGCTGGCGCCGACATTGTGGCCGATCGAATAGGAGGTGAACGCCGCGAGCGCATTGATGCGATAGGGCACGTGGGCGTGACCGATCGCGCGCACCGCGAACAGGTCGTAGAAGGTCAGCGTGAAGTAGCCGGCTGCGACGAACAGTCCCGCCAGCGCGATTTGTCGCGGCTCGGTGCTCTTGATGGCCTCGAGCACCTCATTGGTGTCGATGCCGCGCAGCATATGATAGAGGACGTAGCAGGCGATGCCGATGACGGCGATGCTGATGACAACACCCAGCCGATGCAGGATTTGCTTCTGGCGCAGAAACGCCATCGCCCTGCGTATTGCTTCCAGCATCTAGACCTCGAATTGCGATCCCGCGACGACGGCTCGCGGGCGAACCCCGCCGGCGCTTCGCTGTGCCCTGACCCCTGTAGCGCGTTTTAAGCCGGAGTGGAATTCGTCAAACGACAATAAAACGCGCATCTTCAAGATATTAGGGATGATTCATGACAGCGGGTGCACAAATATGCGCGTTTCTCGCCACCTTCGACAAGACTTGACCGCGACGTGCGGCAGTTAGTCCGGCGAACGCTACGCAAGGTCATCCGGGAAACTACGGGAAGCGAGAGCGACGCCGCAGCGCCTGCGCAGCGAAAACCGCCGCCGCAATGGTGATGCGACGGCGACGAGACAAGCCTGCGTAGATTTTTATGCCCGTGCCGTAGTCACAGCGCTGACGATTTCGGCAGCATCCGGGAAATGCCCCTTGGCGCGCTTGGCGATCACTTTGCCGTCAAGCCTGACCTCGAAGACGCCGCCCTTGCCGGGCACCAGCTCGGCATCGAGCCCAAGGCGTTCGCGCAGCAGCGCGGCGGCCTCCCTGGCGCGCTTCTCGTAGCCGCAGGGACGGCAATAAATGATCGAGAGGTCGGTCATGGCGTGCGCTCCCATCCACTCATGCCGCGAGATGTTGCGCGTTCACGGCTTCGATGCCGGCGATCCACCCGGCCACCGAGCGGCCGATCGCCTCCGGATGGTCTTCCTGCAGATAATGCGCACCGGCGCCGAGCTGAATGACCGCGCAATGCTGCAACTTCGCCGCGAAATCGGCGGCGAAGGCCGGCGACACCAAGGCTCCGGGCGAGCCCGTGAACAGCAGCTTCGGATAGGTCGATGCCGCAAGCGCCGCATGCGCGACAGTGAGCGCCTGATCGACATCATCAGGTTCGCCCGCGATCGGCAGCTCGCGCGGCAGCATCAAGGTCGGCTTGCGGCTCTCGCGCGTCGCAAACGGCGCGCGGTAAGCTTCCATCTCCTCCTCGCTGAGCGTGCGCAGGATCGAGCCGGGCAGCACGCGTTCGACGAACGCATTGTTGTCGAGGATCATCGCTTCGCCCACTCCCGGCGTGCGGAATTTCCGGAACGTGTCCCTGGCGGCCTCGTGCTGGTGGAAGTCGGACCAATCCCGCATCGGCCGGATGAACTCCATGAAGGCCAGCCCACGCACGAGTTGCGGACGGCGCGCCGCGAGATGGAACGCGAGCGCCGTGCCCCAATCCCGCGCGACGAGATACGCCGAACTGATACCGAGCTGGTCGATCAGCGCATCGAGATAGTCCGCATGGTCGAAGAAGCGGTAGGCAATGTCGGGCTTGCCGGACTGGCCGTAGCCGATCAGGTCGGGTGCGATGCAGTGCCCGACCGGCGCCACCAGCGGCATGATGTTGCGCCAGATATAGGATGAGGTCGGATTGCCGTGCAGGAACAGCACGTGCGGCGCGTCGCTGCGCCCAAGCTCGCGATAGGCCATCGTGGTCCCGAACACCGGGCGATGATGCAGACTGATATCGGCAGACATGGTCACGGCAGCTCCTTGAACACGGTTTGGAAGGCGATCGTCTTGAAACGCTCGAGCGCGGCCGCGCTGCGCTCGACCTTCATGCGCAACATCGCGCCCTGCCAGGATGCGAGCAGGAAATCGGCAAGCTCATCGGGATCGAAGTCGGACGCGATCTCGCGTTTGGCCTGAGCTTCGGCGATGCAGGCCGCAAACGGCGCGCGCCATTCCCGGAAGATCTCGTCGAGCTGCTCGCGCAGCATCTCGCTCGAGCCCGACGCCTCGAGGCTGAAATCGCCGATCAGGCAGCCGCGGGTGAAGCCGTCATGCGCGAGCTTGCCGGTGATCAGATCGAGATAGCGCCGGAGCCTGTCGCGCGGCGGCAGCGTCGTGTCGCCGAGCGCTTCGGCGACGAGGCCGCGCACATAGAGGAAGTAGCGGTCGAGCACTTCCGACGCGAACAGCTCCTTGGAGCGGAAATGGTTGGTGAACGAGCCCTGCGGCGCGCCGGCCGCGGCGGTGACGTCGCGCACGCTGGTGCCGTGATAGCCGGTCCGGAACATTTCCTTCAGGCCGGCGTCGAGGATGGCATCGCGGAGAGAGGGCTTTGGCATGGGCGCGATTTAATACGTACGTACGTATTAACGTCAAGCAGCAAAATGCATGGGCGCGCGCCGCGCTTGGCGACGCCGCTCAGTCCTGTTGGGTCAAGGGTTTAGGGGTCAGCTCGCTGGCCTGCTGCGCGAAACCACCCAGTCGCGCAGCCAAGAGCCGATCGCGCAACCGACGAGATAGAGCGCGAACATGACGAGGAAGAGATCGAGCCAGTAGCCGAACCGGCCGGGCACGACCCGCGCAAACGATGCCGCGACCAGCGCGGCGGCGAGCAGCGCGAGCCAGCGCATCCACATCTTCGAGACGCCCTGCGCCCGATGCACCACCGCGATCCAGCCCATGCCGAAGCCGAGCAGCGCGGCGCCGAGCAGCCAACCCCAGAAGAATGTCGCAAGCGCGGTCATCGCTACTTCACCACGAATTCGATGCGGCGGTTCTGCGCCTTGCCGTCTTCACTCTCGTTGCCGGCGAGCGGCTGCGTGCTGCCGTAGCCGATCGGCGTGAAACGGTTGGCAGGCAGTCCGGCGCGCACGAGGTAATCGACCACGGCCTGCGCGCGGCGCTCCGACAAGGTCTGGTTGGCCGCCTCCTCACCGTCGCTGTCGGTATGGCCGGCGACTTCGATCGTCGCATTGGGACAGCGCATCGCGGTCTCGATCAGGCGGTCGAGCAGACCGGCGGAGTCAGGAACGATGTCGGCCTTGCCGGACTCGAAGCGGATCTTGCCCTTGGAGAGGATCTCGGAAAACAGCTGCTGACACACCGTCGGATCGACCGGCGCCGCCGCCGGCTTGACCGTGACCTCGGCCTTGTATTGCCAGCCCTTCGGAAAATCCTTGCCGAGCCCGTCGCGGATCTGGCCCGCCGCGGCATCATAGAGCGCATCGCCCGACAGCTTGACCTCGCGATCCGATACCACGAGCGTCCCGGTCGACAGCCGCGACAGCGCGCCGAGCGCAGGCACCACCGCCGCCGCAAATCCCGAGGGCGCGCCGATGCTGGCCTTGAGATTGTCGACCACCTTCTCGCTGAAGAACTTGCGGCCGGCGGCGGCGACCAGCGCGGCATGCACGTTGTTGTCGGGCACGTAGCCGGTCAGCGTCAGCGTCACCGCGACCGGGTCCTTGTAGGCCTGGAACACGTAAGGCGGCGCCTTGATGTCGTTGGCGGCGATCGAATAGCCTTCCGGCAGGTTCTTCAGCGCCGCCGCGACCGCCTCGCGTCCGCCGAGTTCGCGCGCCATGCCCGCAAGAGCAACCTTGTTGTCGGTCAGCGTGATCTTGCCTTCCTTCAGCTTGCCGATCTGGTCGAGCAGCAACAGCGCCGCCGGGTCGAACCGCGACGGCGCGCCGCGCGCGAGCGCCATCTGATCCACCACCTCGACACCGCCGAGACTGGCCTTCGCGGCCTCGGTCAGCTTGCTCTTGCTCGACGGCAGCGGCGCATTGCCGCCAAGCGTGACCCGAACCACGTCGCGTTCGGCTGACCACACAAATGGCTTGGCTTCGGGAACGAGGCGGGTCTCGTCGTTGACCAGCCGCACGCCCGGCACGGCCTCGACCGACGCCACTGCACTGAGACGGCCGTCCTCGGAGAAGGCATTGGCCGCAAAGGTCACGTCGCGGCCGTCGACGCTGATACGGCGCTTGTCGAGCACGGTGTCCTTGAGTGCGGCATTAGAGCGCGCAGCAAGATCGGCCTCGACCGTTCCTGTGCTGGTCCAGGCCGCGATGCCCCACAGGACGACCAGTGGAATCACCCCCGGCCACCACTTGCTACTCCACTTGAAAAGTCCGTGCATTCAGCGTCCTGCGGGTCTGGAACCAGAGAGAAATCAAACCCTTGGCTGACTGTCAAACCCCAAATCAAAGGCCATGGCGGGGGCGCCATATTGGATCGGGATAACAGTTTCTTCAGTGCTCTTTCGCTAAGTTTGCGACGGAATGCAAATCGGCCGGCCCGTGCCCCTCATGAAACAACTCCGCAACACCGTGATCCGTGCCGGGATGGAGGCGTTGTATTTCTCGGGTGCCCATATCCTGCTGCGGCCGATCCTCGCCGGCGTCGGCGCCATCTTCATGCTGCACCACGTCCGCCCGCGGCGCGCCGATGCATTCCAGCCCAACCATCATCTCGAGGTCACGCCGGACTTCCTGCGTGCGATGCTGACGCATCTGCGCGTGCTCGACGTCGAAATCGTCAGCATGGACGAGGCGCATCGCCGCCTCACCGAACGGAATTTCGCGCGGCGCTTCGCCTGTTTCACCTTCGACGACGGCTACCGCGACAACCGCGATTTCGCGCTGCCTGTCATGCGCGAGTTCGGCGCGCCGTTCACGGTCTATGTCGCGAGCGACTTCGCCGAGGGCTGCGGCAAATTGTGGTGGATCGCGCTGGAGCGGGTGATCGCGGCTGCGTCTGCCATCGAGGTGCCGATCGACGGCGTCATGACGCGGATCGATACCGCGACGCCGCAAGCCAAGCGCATAGCGTTCGGGCGCATGCACGACTGGTTGCGTTCGCTGCCGG
This sequence comes from Bradyrhizobium sp. USDA 4011, assembly GCF_054063415.1. NCBI lineage: Bacteria > Pseudomonadati > Pseudomonadota > Alphaproteobacteria > Hyphomicrobiales > Nitrobacteraceae > Bradyrhizobium > Bradyrhizobium sp. USDA 4011. The sequence continues at coordinate 4,971,549 of NZ_JBSSGG010000001.1, read as the reverse complement.
GCGAGAAGGAGATGCAGGCCGAGATCTCCGCGCTGTGCGCCCGCCACGGCGTCGACGAGACCGGCATCGCGCGCGAGCTCTGCATGTCTTGGGACGAATTGCGCGGCTTTGCCGACGATCCGCTGGTCACGATCGGCGCCCACACCATCACCCATTGCAATCTCGCCAAGCAGAGCGAGACCATCGCATCGTTCGAGCTCGCCACCAGCCGGGCGCGGATCGAGGAGACGCTGCAGCGTCCGGCGCTGCACCTCGCCTATCCCTATGGCGACCGGATCGCCGCCGGGCCGCGCGAGTTCGCGCTCGCCAGATCGATCGGCTTTCGGACCGCGGTGACGACGCGGCCGGGCATGCTGTTTGCCGAAAGCGCCGACCACCTGACCGCGTTGCAGCGGGTCTCGCTCAACGGCAATTACCAGGACGCGCGGCTCTTGCCGGTGCTGACATCCGGCGCCGCGACCGCGGTGTGGAACGGCTTTCGCCGCATCGACGCGGCGTGATCCGCGTTTAGGACATATCGCCTCAGATCTTCAATCTTCTCCTTCCCCCTGAAAGGGGGAAGGTCGGGATGGGGGTCAGCCACAAACGAAGGTGTCTGCGGAGAGAGCGGATCCCCACCCGCTTTGCTCTGCGAGCAAAGCGACCTCCCCTTTTCAAGGGGAGGTGGCGAGCCATGCTCCCGATTGCGCCTCTTTCCCTCTTCTTGACTCGATCCCCGGCCGCGCCCAGAACCATCGGCAACGCAATGGAGGAGCGCATGTTCAAGGATCTGTTCTCACTGAAGGGCCGCGTCGCACTGGTGACCGGGGGATCGCGCGGCATCGGCAAGATGATCGCGGCCGGCTTCCTCGCGCAGGGTGCCGCCAGGGTCTACATCACCGCGCGCAAGGCCGGTCCCTGCGAGGCTACCGCCCAGGAGCTCACCGCCGCCTATGACGGCGAATGCATCGCGCTGCCGATCGACATCTCGACCGTCGAGGGCTGCGACAAGCTCGCGAACGAAATCATCAAGCGGGAGCCGAAGCTCGACATCCTGGTCAACAATGCCGGCGCGGCATGGGGCGCGGACTTCGACGAATTCCCGGAGAGCGGCTGGGACAAGGTGATGAACCTCAACGTCAAGTCGATCTTCTTCCTGACCAAGGCGCTGGCCAAGCCGCTGCGCGCGGCGGCGACGCATGACAGACCGGGCAAGGTGATCAACATCGCCTCGATCGATGGCATCTTCGTCAACCCGATGGAGACCTATTCCTATGCCGCCAGCAAGGCCGCGGTGATCCATCTGACGCGCCGGATGGCGACGCGGCTGATCAAGGACAACATCAATGTCACCGCAATCGCGCCCGGCGCCTTCAAGTCGGACATGAACCGCGCCGCGCGCGACCACGCCGACGAGGTCGCACAGCGCGTTCCGTCGCGGCGCGTGGGCAGCGACGAGGACATGGCGGGGACCGCGATCTATCTCGCCTCGCGCGCCGGCGACTATGTCGTGGGCAACACCATCGCGGTCGACGGCGGCGTGGTCTACGCCACCGCCGGGCTGGAGATCGCGGGGTAGGCGGCCGCGCCTCTCACGCGCATCGGCGCGCAGATGTGGCCTGACGAACTTGCAAATGACGATTGAGGCCAGCTTCGTACGGACATCTGACCAAAAAGAAAAGGGGCGAGCCAGGACCTTATCGGCTCACCCCTTTTCGGCCTCTCCGGGAGGAGAGGAACGCGTTAGTTGAGGATCAGCTCTCGATCCTCACATATTCGAAATCGCCCGGCTTGTTGTCGATGCCGACCTTGGGCGGCGAGATCCAGGAAGCGAACTCGCCGGGCTCGGTCACCGGCTTCATCAGCGAGGCGATGAAGTCGCCGTCGGCGGTCGACGGCAGCCAGTCGTTCTTGCGCTTCGCCCAGGTGGCGTCGTCGATCAAGAGGCCATCGGGCGTCGCATGGATGTCCTTGAACTCGCCGATCTGGCGGTGGAAGGCGGTGTGCGGCACCGTGAGCTTGTAGTCGATGCCAGCGGTCGAGATCACCTTGTTCCAGCGCAGCATACCCTTGACGCAATCCTGCGTGTAGTCGTCGCGCAGCCGCATGTTGAGCGCGGTCAGCGCCGGCTCGTCGACCAGCTTGATCTGGCCGTCCACCATCTTCATGACCGGATAGGTCGAGCTCTTGAGCTGGTGATCGTCGTCGATCGTGGTTTCCTTGTAGCGGCCCTTGATGCCGGCGTTGAAGGCGTTGGCCGCATTGGTCGACACTTCGGAGCCGAACAGATCGAGCGACAGCGAATAGTGCAGGTTCAGCTTCTTCTGGATGGTCGGCAGGTCGATGACGCCGAGCGCACGGACCCTGGCGATGTCGTTCGGATCGGTGATGCCGGCTTCCGTCATCGCATCGCAGGTGCGCTGCACGACGCGGGTGATGCCGGTCTCGCCGACGAACATGTGATGGGCTTCCTCGGTCAGCATGAAGCGGCAGGTGCGCGACAGCGGATCGAAGCCCGACTGCGCCAGCGAGTGCAGCTGCATCTTGCCGTCGCGGTCGGTGAAGTAGGTGAACATGAAGAACGACAGCCAGTCCGGCGTCGCCTCGTTGAAGGCCCCCAGCATGCGTGGGCTATCCGCATCGCCCGAGCGGCGGCGCAGCAAATCGTCGGCCTCCTCGCGGCCGTCGCGGCCGAAATACTTCTGCAGCAAATAGACCATCGCCCAGAGATGGCGGCCTTCCTCGACATTGACCTGGAACAAATTGCGCATGTCGTAGAGCGAAGGCGCGGTCTTGCCGAGATGGCGCTGCTGCTCGACCGAGGCCGGCTCGGTGTCGCCCTGGATCACGATCAGGCGGCGCAGCATCGCGCGATGCTCGCCGGGGACTTCCTGCCAGGCCGGCTTGCCGTAGTCTTCGCCGAACGGGATGACGCGGTTCTCTTCCTGTGGTGCAAGCAAAATGCCCCAGCGATATTCGGGCATCCGCACATAGTCGAACTTGGCCCAGCCGCGCGGATCGACCGAATAGGCGGTGCGCAGATAGACCAGCGACTCCTGGAAGCCTTCCGGCCCCATGTCGCTCCACCAGTCCATGTAGCCGGGGTGCCAGCCCTCCAGCGCCTTGAGCACCTGGCGGTCTTCGGCGAGATTCACGTTGTTTGGAATCTTGGTCGAGTAATCGACGTTCATGATGTTCATGGCGTGCTCCTTGGTATCGGTCCGACGTCTATCGTGTCTTGCTCAACCGTCATCCTGAGGAGCGGCGTCTTCGCCGCGTCTCGAAGGATGCTGGCTTGCTTCCAATCCTCGCTAACGCTCGCACCTCCAGCGACAATGGCGAAGCCATTGCGCGGGGATGACGGCGTCATTTGCCTCAAACGCGCGTCATGTCGAATTGCGCCTTCTGGCCGGTGCCGTAGCGGCGCAGCGCGCCGTCTTCCCCGACCGCATTGGGCCGCTGGAAGATCCAGTTCTGCCACGCCGTGAGGCGCGAGAAGATCTTCGATTCCATGGTCTCGGGCCCGACGAAGCGCAGATTGGCTTCCATGCCGGTGAGGCCGTCGGGCGAGAACGAGGCGCGCTCCTCGAAGAACACGCGGACCTCGTCGTCCCAGTCGATGTCGTCGAGCGCGAAGGTGACGAGACCGAGCTCCTCGGCCTCCTCCGCATCGAGCGCCTTGCCGATCGATGCCTGCGCCCGCTCCAGATCCATTGGGTCGGCCTGGAAGCGCGATTGCAGCCGGGTCAGGCCGTGGCTCATCGGATAGGGCCCGAAATTCATCGCCGTCAGCTCGATCGCCGGCGGCGGGCGGTTGTCGCCCTGCTTCTGGCCGATCAGCATGTAGGAGCGGTCGGCGGCGAACACGAGTTCGGCCAGGGTGCCGACGAAGCAGGAGCCGGGCTCGACCAGCGTCACCAGCGTGCGCGAGGTGACGTCGATGCGCTTGAGCACGCGCTTCCAGTAATGCCTCACCTCGTTGACCAGCCAGTGCGCCTTGTTGGCCTCCAGGAACGCGTCATAGGACACGACGTTGGCGCGGTCGCCATGGCTCTTGAACACCAGCATCGCGGTCTCGAGCTCGTTGATGCGCAGATGCAGGATCGCATCGTCGAGCTCGCGGGCGACCTGCAGCGGCCAGAACGAAGCGCCCTGCGCGATCATGCCGTCGACGTCGGCGGGCGCCGTGGTTTCCGGCGCCTTGATCGAGATGGTGGCGATGCGCGCCACGCGGTCGATGTCGACGCTGACAAAGCCATAGCGGATCGCGCTGTCGTCGATGGTGCGCTGAAGCGGCGACAGCACGATGCCTTTGCCCTCCCCGTTGCGCTTCGATTTGGCGGCGAATTCCTTGACGCGCTCGGCAAGCTTGCCTTCGAGCTTGGAGTTCGGCGCGATCTCGTCGACCAGGCGCCACTGCACCGCGCGCTTGCCCTTGATGCCTTCCTCGATGGTGCAGAAGAAGTCGGCGTGGTCGCGGCGCACCTTGCGCTTGTCGACGACGCGGGTCAGGCCGCCGGTGCCCGGCAGCACCGCGAGCAGCGGCACTTCCGGCAGCGCGACGGCGGCGGCGCCGTCGTCGGCCATCATGATGTGGTCAGTCGCGAGCGCCAGCTCATAGCCGCCGCCGGCCGCGGTGCCGTTGACGACGGTGATGAAGCTCTGGCCGGAATTGTCGCTGGAGTCTTCAAGACCGTTGCGGGTCTCGTTGGTGAACTTGCAGAAGTTGACCTTGTGGGCGTGGGTCGAGCCCGCCAGCATCCGGATGTTGGCGCCGGCGCAGAACACCCGGTTCTTGCCCGAGCGCAGCACCACGACCTTCACCTCGGGATGCTCGAAGCGCAGCCGCTGCACGGCGTCGGCGAGCTCGATGTCGACGCCGAGATCGTAGGAGTTGAGCTTGAGCTGATAGCCCTCGAACAGGCCGGCATTCTCGTCGACGTCCATGGTCAGCGTCGCGACGTCGCCCGCGACGTCGAGCTTCCAGTGCCGGTAGCGCGACGGGTTGGTCTGGAAATCGATGTACTTCGCCCCGCCTGCAAGGACGCGATCGTCACCAGCCATGGGCCACCCTTATCTGTTGTTCGTTTGAAGGTTCGTCGTCGTGATCTTCATGCACAATAATGCATGTTTTCGATCTGGTCTAGTTCAAAGCGCAAAAACATGCATTTTGTTTCATGTTCTGGAATTCACCCATTGGGCCAATGACCTGGCACCGGCACCAAATGTCAGGCCGCCAGTGCCGGGTCGTCCCGGAGAGTTGCCCTGGCGAATTCGGTGACCGTTTCCAGCGTCACCGCGGGCGCCTCGCGGTGCGGCGAGTGACCGGCACCTGCGATGGCCGCGACATCGACCGGGCAGTAGCACTCGTCCTGGGCGATCTCGACCTGGCGCATCGTGCCGTATTGATCGTCCGCGCCCTGCACGATCAGCACCGGCACGCGGATATAGGCGAGATATTCGGAAATATCCCAGTCGCGGAATTTCGGATCGAGCCAGGCGTCGTTCCAGCCATGGAAGGCGTTGTCGACATCCTTGTGCCAGCGCGCCAGCTTCTCCTTCAGATTGGTGGTCTCATAGGCCGTCTTGATCTCGGCGATCGACTTCACCGAGATGTCCTCGACGACGAAGTGCGGCGCGATGAGCGCAAGCCCGTGCAGGCGATGATCCTGATGCGCGCCGGCATAGATCGCCGCGATCGAAGCGCCGTCGGAGTGACCGACCAGCAGGCCGCGGCGGAAGCCGATCCGGTCGAGCAGTTTCGGCAGCACGTCGAGCGCCTCGCGATGCATGTAGTCGACCGGACGCGGCAGCTTCGCCGGCGACGAGGAGCCATAACCCGCGCGCGAATAGGCGAACACGCCAGCGCCGGTCGCCGCCTGCAGCTTCTCGGGAAAATCGCCCCACAGCCCGACGCAGCCGAGACCTTCATGCAGCATCACGAGGGTCGGCGCCTCCTCGGGTAACGGGCCGATCATCCGGTATTCGAGATCGGCGCCGTCGATGTTGAGAATGCCTGTGGGGTTCAAATTCGTCATGATGGGCCTTCCTCACTCGTCGTCCCGGCGAAGGGAGCTAGTGCTCGTGTTCTCGCAACTTGAACCGCTGGATCTTCCCGGTCGCCGTCTTCGGCAGATTGTCGACCACATCGATCCAGCGCGGATATTTCCACGGCCCGATCTTCTGCTTGACGTGCTCCTTCAGTGCCTCGTGCAAACCGTCGGCCGAGCTCTCGGGCCGCAGCACCACATAGGCCTTCGGCTTCAGCAGGCCTTCCGGGTCGGCCTCCGGCACGACGGCGGCTTCGAGCACCGCGGGATGGGTGATCAGCGCGCTCTCGACCTCGAACGGCGAGACCCAGATGCCGGAAACCTTGAACATGTCGTCGGCGCGGCCGCAGAAGGTGTAACGGCCGTCGGCATCGCGCGTGTATTTGTCGCCGGTGCGGGTCCACGCACCCTCGAACGTGGCGCGGCTCTTGGCACGCTGGTTCCAGTAGCTCTCGCCTGCCGAGGGCGCATCGACCAGCAGTTCGCCGACCTCGCCATCGGCGACATCGGCCCCTTGCTCGTTGACCAGCCGCACCTTGTAGCCGGGCACCGGACGCCCCGAGGAGCCGTACTTGATGTCGCCGGGCGCATTCGACAGAAAGATGTGCAAGAGCTCGGTCGAGCCGACGCCGTCGAGGATGTCGACGCCGAACCGCGCGCGCCAGGCATTGCCGACCGATTCCGGCAACGCCTCGCCGGCCGAGGTGCAGACCCGCAGGCGATTGCCCGCGGCTTGCGTCTTCATCGCCTCGTCGTTCAGCATCGACGCGAACAGGGTCGGCACGCCGAAGAAGATGCTGGGATGATATTTGTTCAGCAGCGCGAACATCACCGCCGGCGTCGGACGCTCCGAATTGAGCACCGTGCTGGCGCCGACCGACATCGGGAAGGTCAGCGCATTGCCGAGCCCATAGGCGAAGAACAGCTTTGCCGCCGACAGGCCGACATCATCCTCGCGGATGCCGAGCACCTGTTTCGCGTAGGTCTCCGCGGTCGCCGCGAGGTTGGAGTGCAGATGACGCACGCCCTTCGGCATCCCGGTCGAGCCGGACGAATAGAGCCAGAATGCCGGCTCGTCGGCATGGGTCGGCGCGGTGGCGAACACGTCGCTCTCGCGCGCGATTTCATCCGACAGCTTCTTGTGGCCGTGCGCGTCCTTGCCGGAGACCACGACATGCTCGAGGTCGGGTATGCGCGCGATGATGTCCCTCACGACCGGCAGCAGCGCCTCGGAGACGAACAGCACGCGCGCGCGGCAGTCGCCGAGGATGTAGGCGTATTGCTCCGCGGTCAGCAGCGTGTTGAGCGGCACCGGCACCACGCCGGCGCGGATCGCGCCGAGGAACACGATCGGGAAATCGATCGTATCCAGCATGATCATGGCGACCCGCTCCTCGCGGCGGACGCCGAGCCGGCGCAGCATGTTGCCGACGCGGCGGGTCTGCTGCTGCAACTGGCCGTAGGTGATTTGCGACACCGTATCGTCGAACACGACCTTGTCGCCGCGGCCCTCATCGACATTGCGGTCGAGCAGCCAGGACACAGCATTGTAAGGCACTGCGTTGGTGGTCATGGCCCGCTCCTCAGGCACAGGCGCGTCGCGCCTGCCCTCTCCCATCAAGATTTAAGAATTATAATTCATACAAAGCCACCACATTGGCTTGCTGTCAATCCTCGTCGGCATTATGTTTCCTAGATCATTGGACCTGATTCAGTCAGGACCGCGCGTCGCACGGGGATCATGACCGCAGCCAACGATCCGGAAGCCGACTTCCTCGAACAGCTCGGCCAGCGCGTGCGCACCATGCGCGCTTTGCGCGGCATGTCGCGCAAGGTGCTTGCCAAGGTCTCCGGCATTTCCGAACGCTACATCGCCCAGCTCGAAAGCGGCAAAGGCAATGTCTCGATCGTGCTGCTGCGCCGTGTCGCAGGCGCGATGGGCGCGCATCTCGAGGATCTGATCCCCTCGAGCGAGCCGGTTCCGGACTGGGCCGTGATCCGCGATCTCTTGCGCAAGGCGTCGCCGAACCAGATCGCGCAGGCCAAGGACATGCTCGCCGGCAGCAGCCCGCTGGCGCCGCGCGGCGCCTCGTTCTCCGGCATCGCGCTGATCGGCCTGCGCGGCGCCGGCAAGACCACGCTTGGGCGGATGCTGGCGAAGAAGATCGGCTGGAGCTTCGTCGAGCTCAACAAGGAGATCGAGGCGCAGAACGGCCTGTCCGTCGCCGAGATCATCGCGCTGTACGGCCAGGAAGGCTTTCGCCGCATGGAGCAGGCCGCGCTGACGCAGCTGCTCGCGCGCAAGGAATTGATGGTGCTGGCGACCGGCGGCGGCATCGTCTCCGAGGCGCTGACATTCGACCTGATCCTGTCGTCGTTCTACACGATCTGGCTGAAGGCCGAGCCGGAAGAGCACATGGCCCGTGTCCGCCGCCAGGGCGACCTGCGCCCGATGGCCGACGACCGCTCGGCGATGGCCGAATTGCGCAACATCCTGGTCAGCCGCGAACCGCTCTATGCGCGCGCGTCGGCGGTGGTCGACACCGCCGGACTCTCGGTCGACGCAGCCGCGGCGCGGCTGATCGATTCCGTGCGGCCGGTGCTACAGAACGAAGCGCGCTCGTTCGGGCTGCGTAGCGTGGCACTTTAGCTTCACAGCCGCCCCGTCATTGCGAGCGAAGCGAAGCAATCCATCTTTCCGCGCGCGGATGCATGGATTGCTTCGTCGCTATCGCTCCTCGCAATGACGGCGCGGAGCCCCTACAGCAACCGGCTCTTCACGTCCTCGGCGCCATCGCGCAGCAGCGGCAGGAAACGGTCGATCAATTCCTTGGCCGGCACGCGATCGACATGCGCGCCCATGTTGATCGCGGCGACGATGGTGCCGTCATAGCGACGCACCGGCACCGAGATCGAGCGGAAATGCGGCTCCGCCTCGCGGTCGACCAGCGAATAGCCCTGCGCGCGATCGGCGATGATGGTGGCGAGCAGCTTCTTCGGATCGGTCGTGGTCTGCGGCGTCACCGGATCGCGGCGCATCGCCTTGAGGCGTGCCGCGAGTTCGGCATCGCCGAGCCGGCCGAGCATGGCGCGGCCCACTGACGTGCAGAACGCCGGCAGCCGGTAGCCGATATCGAGACCGGCGGAAAACATGCGGGTCGGACTCGAGCGCGCGACGAACACGACGTCGTCGCCGTCGAGCAGCGCGAGCGAGGCGATCTCCTGCGCTGCGGTGGCGATGCGATCGAGCACCGGCTGCAGCACCGTCACCACCTGGTTGGATTGCAGGAAGGAGCCTGCCAGCGTCAGCACATGCGGGGTCAGCGTGAACAGCTTGCCGTCCGTGGCGACGAAGCCGCCATGCGCGAGCGTGAACAGGATGCGGCGCGCGGTGGCGCGCGGCAGATCGGCGGCACGCGCGAGATCACTCAACGTCGCTGGACCGCTGACCGTGCCGAACACCTGCAACAGGCGCAGGCCGCGATCGAGCGCCTCGACGAAGTCGGTGGCGCGCTCGTCCTGATCGGTCCGCTTCAGCTTGGGCATGGGCTTTGAACGGTTCAAAAATTACGCTTGCTGTTGGAATGAGACATGGCATAATTCGCACATTCGTTCAATAGGCGAACAAATCCAAATTCGGGAGACGCCGCCATGATGAGCCAGGAAGCGAACGATCTGATCACCCGCACGGGGGCCAAGGACCCTTGCGGAAAGCTGATGCGGATGTACTGGCAGCCGGCGGCGCTGGTCGATGAATTGGAAGGGCCGCGCCCGGTTCGGCCGGTGCGGCTGCTCGGCGAAAACCTGGTGCTGTTCCGCGGCGAGGACGGAAGCTACGGGCTGATCAATCGCCACTGCGCGCATCGCGGCGCCGACCTCGCCTTCGGCCGGCTCGAGCACGGCGGGCTGCGCTGCGCCTTCCACGGCTGGCTGTTCGACACCAGTGGCCAGTGCATCGAGACGCCGGCCGAACCGGTCGGATCGCAGCTCTGCAAGGGCATCAAGCAGCGCTCCTATCCGGTGGTCGAGAAGAGCGGCATCCTGTGGGCCTATCTCGGCGAAGGCGCCCCGCCGGCTTTTGCGGAGCTCGACTGCTTCGTTGCGCCCGGAAGCCATACGTTTGCGTTCAAGGGCCACATGAACTGCAACTGGCTGCAGGCGCTCGAGGTCGGCATCGATCCGGCGCACGCGTCTTTCCTGCATCGCTTCTTCGAGGACGAGGACACCTCGGCCGCCTACGGCAAGCAATTCCGCGGCGCCTCCGCCGGCAGCGACATGCCGATGACGAAAATCCTGCGCGAATACGATCGCCCGATCATCAATGTCGAGCACACCGAATACGGCCTGCGCCTGATCGCGCTGCGCGAGCTCGACGAGGAGCGCACCCATGTGCGCGTCACCAACCAACTGTTCCCGCACGGCTTCGTCATCCCGATGTCGACCGAGATGACGATCACGCAGTGGCACGTGCCGGTCGATGACGAGAACTGCTACTGGTATGCGATCTTCACCAGCTACGCGGCGCCGGTCGACAAGCAGAAGATGCGCGACCAGCGGCTCGAGCTCTACACACTGCCCGACTACAAGTCGCGCAAGAACCGCAGCAACGATTACGGCTTCGATCCGCACGAGCAGGCGACCGCGACCTATACCGGCATGGGCAGCGACATCAACGTCCACGACCAGTGGGCGGTGGAATCGATGGGCGCGATCCAGGATCGCACCAACGAGCATCTCGGCCAGAGCGACAAGGCGATCGTGCAATATCGCCGCCTGCTACGGCAGGAGATCGAGAAGGTCGGCGGCGGCGAGAAGCCGATGCTGTTCCTCGACGACGCCTCGGCGCGCAGCATCCAGGGCCCGGCGACGATGGACGGCATCGGGCCGACCCAAGGTTGGGAGCTCTACTGGATGGAGGTCGACGTCAAGCGCCGCCGCGGCGCGCCGTGGGCAGCTCCCGTGCCGCGCGAGTTCGCAGGCAAGGTGCATCATCTGACGGCGGCGGAGTGATGATGGCTCCGGTGGCGCCGCACTGTATCCTTCACCTCGCCCCGCTTGCGGGGAGAGGTCGGATTGCATCGCCAGATGCAATCCGGGTGAGGGGGTACAGGTCGATCGACATATCGTGGTGGCGGAGAGAGCCCCTCACCCCGACCCTCTCCCCGCGAAGAGCGGGGCGAGGGAGCAGCAAAGGAGTGCCGCAGTGAGTTTCGTCGAGCGTCACGGCCTGTGGTCGGATGAGCAGAAGGAGGCCGCGAACCGCCTCCGCCGTATCGTCGAGGAGAAGAACCTCGAAGTCGTCAGGCTGTCATTCCCGGACCAGCACGGCATCCTGCGCGGTAAGACGCTGATCGCCAGCGAAGCGGTGCGCTCGCTGGAGGGCGGCTGCTGCATCACCACGACGATGCTCGCCAAGGACACCTCGCACAAGACTGTGTTCCCGGTGTTCACATCAGGCGGCGGCTTCGGCATGAAGGAGATGGAGGGCGCGGCCGACGTGCTGATGGTCGCCGATCCCACCACGTTCCGCGTGCTGCCCTGGGCGGAGAACACCGGCTGGGTGCTCTGCGATCTCTACTTCAGCGACGGACGGCCGGTGCCGTTCGCGACCCGCAACCTCTATCGCAAGGTGCTCGATCAGCTCGGAAGCCGCGGCTACGATTTCGTCGCCGGCCTCGAGGTTGAATTCCATCTGTTCAAGCTCGACGATGCGCATATGGCGCCGGAGGATGCCGGCCAGCCCGGGCGACCGCCGTCGGTCAGCCTGCTGTCGCATGGCTACCAGTACCTCACCGAGCAGCGCTACGATCTGATGGAGCCGGCGCTCGAGATCATCCGCCGCGACATCCTCGCACTCGGCCTGCCGCTGTGCTCGGTCGAGGTCGAGTTCGGCCCGAGCCAGTGCGAATTTACCTTCGCGCCCACCGTCGGACTCGAGCCGGCCGACACCATGGTGCTGTTTCGTTCGGCGGTGAAGCAGATCGCGCGCCGCCACGGCTATCATGCGACCTTCATGTGCCGGCCGAAATTGCCGAACGTGTTCGCCTCCGGCTGGCACCTGCACCAGTCCTTGGTGTCGCGCGCCAATGGCGAGAATGTCTTCATGGCCAAGGAGAGCGGCGAGCCGCTCAGCGCGCTCGGCCGCGCCTGGCTCGCAGGCCTGATCGAGCACGCGCGGGCGTCGACCGTGTTCACGACGCCGACCATCAACGGCTACAAGCGCTACCGCTCCTATTCGCTGGCACCCGACCGCGCGATCTGGGGCCGCGACAACCGCGGCGTCATGATTCGGGTGCTCGGCGGCACGAATGATCCTGCGACGCGGCTGGAGAACCGGATCGGCGAACCGGCCGCCAATCCCTATCTCTACATGGCTTCGCAAATCCTCTCCGGCCTCGACGGCGTCGACCGCAAGCTCGATCCCGGCCCATCCGCCGACACGCCCTACGAGACCAAGGCCGCGCTCTTGCCGAAGTCGCTGCGCGAAGCCGTGTTCGCGCTTCAAGACGATCCGTTCTTCCGCCAAGCGCTGGGGCCGGAGTTCGTCGACTATTACGTCTTCATCAAGAACGCGGAGATCGAGCGTTTCCAGGCCGAGGTGTCGGACTGGGAGCAGCGCGAATATTTCGAGATGTTTTGATCCCCACTTTTCTCGTCGTCCCGGCCTACGCCGGGACGACGTTGAGTATGGTGCGAGAGCGGTGCCCGCCTCAAATCCCGAGATACTTGTGCTGCAGCTCCGGCTCGGCGATCAGCTGCTCGCTGGTGCCGCTCCACACCGTCCTGCCGCGCTCGATGATGTAATGGCGGTCGGCGATGCGGCTGAGGTTTCCGACGTTCTTGTCGATCACCAGCACCGACTGCCCGCGTCCCTTCAGCATCGACAGGCAGCTCCAGATCTCGTCGCGGATCAACGGCGCAAGCCCTTCGGTGGCCTCGTCGAGGATCAGGAGCCTCGGATTGGTCATCAGCGCGCGGCCGATCGCGAGCATCTGCTGCTCGCCGCCGGACAGCGTGACGCCCATATTGCTGGTGCGTTCGGCGAGCCGCGGGAACAGCGCATGGATCTTGTCGATCGTCCACGGATCGGAGGCGCCGAGCCGATTGCCTGATGCAGCGACGAGATTTTCACGCACCGTGAGATTCGGAAAGATCTGGCGTCCCTCGGGCACCAAGCCGATCCCAAGCTTTGCGATCTTGTACGACGGCAGGCCGCGCACCGCCTCGCCGGCGAAGCGGATGGCGCCTGATCGCGCGGGCGTCAGGCCAATGATCGAGCGGATGGTCGTGGTCTTGCCCATGCCGTTGCGGCCCATCAGCGCGACCATCTCTCCCGCCTTGATCTTGAGCGACAGGCCGAACAGCACCTGGCTCAACCCGTAGCAGGTCTCGATCGCGTCGACATCGAGCAGGGTTTCAGCGGATTTGGCGTCAGCCATTTTGGTATCAGCCATGGCGCGTCACCGCATGCTGATCGCCGAGATAGGCGCGCTTGACCTCTTCGTCCTTGCGGATCGCGTCCGGCACGTCGCAGGCGATGACGCGACCATAGACCAGGACAGTGATGCGGTCGGCGAGCGCGAACACCGCCTCCATGTCGTGCTCGACCAGCACGATGGTGACTTCCTTGCGCAGCTCCTTCAGCAGCGCGACCATCCGCGCGGATTCGGTGACGCCGAGTCCGGCCATCGGCTCGTCGAGCAGCAAGAGCTGCGGCTTGGTGGCGAGCGCGACCGCGAGCTCAAGCTCGCGCTGCTCGCCATGGCTCAGTTGCGACACCACGATATCGGCGCGCTGGCCGAGGCCGACGCGCTCCAGCGCCGCGCGCGCGGTGGCGCGTAGATGCCGCTCCTTGCGCGCATTGCCCCAAAAGCGGAACGAGTGGCCGTCGTGCGCCTGCGCCGCGAGCGCGACGTTGTCGATCGCCGAAAAGTCCTTCAGCAGCGAGGTGATCTGGAACGAGCGCGCCAGCCCGAGCCGGCTGCGCTTGTAGGACGGCAGGCTCGTGACGTCGCGGCCGGCAAAGCGGATGGTGCCGGAATTCGGCATCACCTGCCCGGTAAGCTGGCTGATCAGCGTGGTCTTGCCGGCGCCGTTGGGGCCGATGATGGCGTGCAGCTCGCCCGGCAAAACCTCCATCGAGAGATTGTCGGTCGCGGTGATGCCGCCGAAGCGGCGGACCAGATTATCGACGCGGAGCAAGGGATCAACCACGGCTCATCCTCCCGAGCAGGCCCATGATGCCGCCGCGCGCGAACAGCACGATCAACAGCAGCACCGGGCCGAGGATCAGTCCCGAATATTCGGTGAACTGCGACAGCAGCTCCTCGAGCAGGAGATAGATGGTCGCGCCGACGACAGGGCCGAACAGCGAGCCCATGCCGCCGAGGATCACCATCACCATCAGGTCGCCGGAGCGGGTCCAGTACATCACGGCGGGGCTGACGAAGTCGGTGTTGTTGGCGAGCAGCGCGCCGGCGAGGCCGCAGATCGTGCCGGCAATGACGAAACAGACCAGGCGATAGCGGTTGGCATGGAAGCCGATCGCCTGCATGCGCTGCTCGTTGGAGCGGACGCCCTGCACCACGAGGCCGAAGCGCGAATTGACGATCCGCCAGATCAGATAGAGGCCGCCGAACAGGCAGGCGAGGCAGAGATAATAGAACTGGTTGCGGTCCGACAAATTGATCAGGCCGGCGAAATAGCTGCGCTTGTAGACGGTCAATCCGTCGTCACCGCCATAGCGCGACAGCGCGGAGGCGACGTAATAGGCCATCTGCGCAAAGGCCAGCGTGATCATGATGAAATAGACGCCGCGGGTGCGCAAGCTGAGCGCGCCGATCAACAGCGCAAACAGCGCCGAGACCGCGAGCGCCACCGGCCACTGGATGAAGCCGGAACCGATGCCCTCGGCGGCGAGGATGCCGACGGCATAGCCGCCGATGCCGAGATAGGCGGCATGGCCGAAGCTCATCATGCCGCCATAGCCCATGATCAGATTGAGGCTCGCAGCCGCCAGCGCATAGATCGCGATGCGGGTGAACAGCGTGAGGATGAAGATGTTGCCCGTCACCGCCGAATAGACCGGCAGCAGAACCAGCGCGGCGCACAGCAGCGCCGCAACCGCGTTCGAAGCGTTGAGCTTGGGCATCATCGTTTGGCCGCCGGGAACAGCCCTTCGGGCCGCAGCACAAGGACGATCGCCATCAGCAGATAGATCAGCATCGAGGACAGCGCCGGCGCCGCGGTCGAGGCCGCCGCCCCGCTCAGCACCTTGCGCAGCAGGTCGGGCAGGAACGCGCGGCCCATCGTGTCGATGATGCCGACGAAGATCGCCGCCATGAAGGCGCCGCGGATCGAGCCGATGCCGCCGATCACGATGATGACGAAAGCCAGGATCAGGATGTTCTCGCCCATGCCGATCTGCACGGTGAGGATCGGCGCCTGCATCAGCCCGGCGAGGCCGGCGAGCGCGGCGCCAAGGCCGAACACCAGCGTGAACAGCAGCTTGATGTTGATGCCGAGCGCCCCGATCATCTCGCGGTTGGAGGCGCCGGCGCGGATCAGCATGCCGACGCGAGTGCGCATCACCACCAGATAGAGCAGGGCTGCGACCGCGAGCGCCACCACGATGATCATCAACCGGTAGGCCGGATAATACACGCCGGGGATGATCTGCACCGGCACGGTGAGCCAGGCCGGCAGCGGCAGCGCGAGGCCAGCCGGGCCCCAGATCAGCCGGACGGCGTCGTTGAAGAACAGGATGAGGCCGAACGTCGCCAGCACCTGGTCGAGATGGTCGCGGCCGTAGAGATGCCGGAGCGCGACATATTCGAGCACGATGCCGAGCAAGAGCGTCGCCCCCAGCGCCAGCAGCGCGCCGAGCACGAAGCTACCGGTCCAGGCCACGAAGGTCGCCGCGAAATAGGCGCCCATCATGTAGAGCGAGCCGTGCGCCAGATTGACGAAATCCATGATGCCGAACACCAGTGTCAGTCCGGCCGCCAGCAGGAACAGCAGCAGGCCGAATTGCAGGCCGTTCAGCAGTTGTTCGACGACGAGATACATCGTGAGGCTACATCATCCCTAAAAAAACAGCGGCAGTGCATGCCCACCGCCGCATCGCTCGCTGCGTCTTCTCCCTCGCCCCGCTCTTGCGGGGCCGGGACGAGCAAAGCTCGCCCTGAGAGGGTTGGGGTGAGGGGTAGCTCCGCAGACCGGATTCGCGGAAAGAGCCCCTCACCCAATCGCTTCGCGATTGACCTCTCCCCGCAAGGGCGGGGCGAGGTCAAAAAGAAGCAAAGCGTGGGCCAGGATTGCCCTAAGAATCACTTCATCGGGCACTTGTCGTGGAATTTGTCCTGGTCGTCCTTGACGATGGTCGCGACCGTCTTCAGCGAGAGCTGGCCGTCGGCGTCCTTGACCACGTCCTGCAGGTAGAAGTTCTGGATCGGGATGTGGTTGTTGCCATACTTGAACGGGCCGCGCAGCGACTTGAAGTTGGCCTTCTCCATCTCCGCCTTCAAGGCGTCCTTCTTGGTGAGGTCGCCCTTCACTGCGACGACGGCGCTATTGATCAGCTGGGCGGCGTCATAGGCCTGGGCGCCGTAATAGGTCGGGCGCAGGCCGGGATACTTCTTGCGATAGTCCTCGACGAACTTCTTGTTCTCGGCGTTCGGCAGGTCGTTGACCCATTCCTGCGCGCCGGGAATGCCGATCGCGTTGTCCTTCTGCAGCGGCAGCGACAATTCGTCGACCGTGAAGGCGGTGTAGAGCGGGATCTGCGCCTTGATGCCGGCCTGGGCGTACTGGTTCAGGAACTGGACGCCGGCCGCACCCGGATAGAATACGAAGATCGACTCCGCGCCCGAGTTGCGCGCCTTGGTCAGTTCGGCCGAGAAGTCGAGCTGGCTCGGCCACACCGTATATTCCTCGCCGACCACCTTGCCCTTGAAGGTGCTCTTCACGCCCGCGAGCATGTCCTTGCCGGCGGCGTAGTTCGGGCCGATCAGGAACACCGACTTGACGCCCTTCTGGTTCATGTAGAGGCCCATCGCGGCGGGCGTCTGGTCGTTCTGCCAGGAGGTCGAGAACACGTAAGGCGAGCACAATTCGCCGGCGAGCTGCGACGGACCGGCATTGGCCGAGATCAGGAAGGTTTTCGAATCGACCGCGGTCTTCAGCGACGCCAGCAGCACGTTCGACCAGATGTAGCCGACGATGAAGTCGACCTTGTCGGACTGCACCAGCTTCTCGGTCTTCTGCTTGCCTACGTCCGGCTTCTGCTGGTCGTCCTCGTAGATCACCTCGACCGGCTTGCCGTCGATCTTGCGGCCAAGATGGTCGAGTGCGAGCTCGAACGAATTGCGCATGTCGTTGCCGATCACGGCGGTCGGACCGCTGAAGGTCGAGACAAAGCCGATCTTCACGCTGTCAGCCGCCGTCGCGGGCTGCGCGAGCGCCAGGGCCATGGCGCCTGCCAGCCAAAATGCCTTTTTCATATTTCACTCCCCTCCTCAACCAAAGATCCCGCCAGGCTCGATCACGAGGGCCCGGGGGTCACGCTTTGCGCGCGCCGTTCTGTGACGTGTTTTGTGCGCGATATCGCAAGTGTGCAGCAAGCATGAACCGACAGCACTCGATTAGAACCTTCGGCGCATACCCCAGCGCCTTGCATCATAATTCGTCCAAATCAACCATTGCAAGAAATATAATGCCGGTTGCGTAGGCAACGATTGTCGCAGGGCGCGTCTCTCCCTTTGGGCGGTACAGCGGAATTGACACATCCGGTCAAGCAACCGGAAACCACCGCAGTCGGCGAACCCGGCGCGTTCATGGTCCGGAAAGTAGTGCCGCGCGAGCCTCAGCCGAGAGGAACGCATCACCATGTTGGGATTTCTGTTCGGTTTAAACGCCCGGATCGGCCGGCTGCACTATTTTCTCGCCTCGATCGCCCTTGGCATCGCGGTGACAGTGATGTGCATGGGCATCGCGAGCCAAGCCTATCAGAAGGTCCGCTACGGTGCGCCGCTGACGCTGGAGCAACTGGGCTGGCCCGTTCTCGCAGTCGCCGGCATCTTCATTGTGGCCTCGTTCACGCTGCACTGCATGCGCATCCGCGACATCGGATGGGATCCGGTCGTCGTGGTCGTCGGCTGGATCGCATTTACGATCATCGACGGGTTAATCGCCCAGAAGTTTCCGGCATGGGCGATCGGCGCCAGGCATCGAGCGACCGCCGTGGGTGCCTTTGTCAATCTCGGGCTGACGATCGCCCTCCTGTTCTGGCCGAGCGGTTATGCCGATGATGAGCCGCCAGCGCAGCCGCGCGATACAGGCGGCGGATCGGATGGCTTCTGGAGCAGGAGCAGCGCGCCGGCCACACCAACCAGCCGCATCGCGCGCATCGCCAATGGCGAGTTCGGCGGCAAGACGCGCTAGCGGCCTCACACTCTACCGTCGTCCCTGCGAAAGCAGGGACCCATAACCACCGTCCTGTGTTGTCGAAGCTAGCTGCTGCCCCAGCATCGCGCACCGACTGTCATTCGTGGTTGATGGTGTGGACGGCCCCCTACGGCATCAGTGTGCCAGAATGAGGTTGTTGCAAATCTCAGACATGGGAGCCGTCCGTGAACCAGATTATCCGCATTGGGATGGATACGTCGAAGCATATTTTTGTGCTGCATGGGGTTGATGCGTCCGAGCAGCCGGTCTTACGCAAGAAGCTTTCGCGCAAACTCGTGCTGGAGTTCTTCGCCAAATTGCCGCCGACGGTGATCGGGATGGAGGCCTGCGGGGCGTCGCAATATTGGGCGCGAGAGCTTTCCAGGCTGGGCCATGAGGTGAAGCTGATGGCACCGCAATTGGTGAAGCCCTACGTGATGCGGAACAAGAATGACGGGCGAGACGCAGAAGGCCTGTGTGAGGCGATGAGCCGGCCGAGCATGCGCTTTGTGCCGGTGAAAAGCGCCGAGCAGCAGGCTGCGCTGATGCTGATGGGGGTCCGCGACGGACTGATCGCCCGGCGCACCCAATTGACCAACACGATCCGCGGCCATGCGGCGGAGTATGGCCTGATCGCGCCCAAGGGGCTGGAGGCGATCGAACCGCTGCTGGCGCGGATCGCGCAGGACGAGACGCTTCCCGCTCTGGCGCGCGAGCTGTTTGCCATGCTGGGCCGGGAGTGCGTCAGGCTCGAGGACGAGTTGGAGGCGGTTGAGGCCAAGCTGATGGCCTGGCACCGCGGCGATGCCACGGGCCGGCGCCTGGCGCAGATTCCGTCGATCGGTCCGATCATTGCAACGATGCTGGTGATGAAGACACCTGATCCGGCCGCGTTCCGCTCAGGTCGTCACTTTGCGGCTTGGCTCGGCCTCACGCCCAAGGACCACTCCACCGCAGGCAAGACCAGGCTTGGCAAGATCACGCGGGCGGGCGATGAGGACCTGCGCCGTCTGCTGGTCGTCGGGGCCACGGCGGTGATCCAGCAGGCCAGGCGCGGACGCGGTCATCACTCGCGCTGGCTACTGGCGCTGATCAAGCGCAAGCCGCCGAAGCTTGCGGCCGTAGCGCTTGCCAACAAGGTGGCGCGCATCGCCTGGAAGCTGATGGTGACGGGTGAGAGTTATGACGCCGCACGGCTGAATGCCGCTACGACGGGTACCGCTTAACAGATTGGCCGGCCGGCGGGCTCGCTCGCCGACCGACCGACCGGAGCTGCAAGAGCAGATGGAGCGATCGATCGAGCAACGATGCGAGACAATCCGTGGGACCCATCGGCCGTCAACAGGTCGCGTGGTTGTTTGGAACTCGCATCGCGCAAACCATCTTGGCCAGCGATTCATTCGATCGCACTCAACAGGCCGGACATATGGATGCAAGCGATCCGATCAATCCCAGAAAGCTCTTGTGCCACGGGGGCCGTCCACATATGGGTCCCGGCTCGGAGGCCGGGACGACACGGAGTTTGCGGCACGGTCACTGAGCCCAGGCTCAGCCGCGACCGTTCACCCTTGATCCACCGCCCATTCGGCGTCGTCGATCGCATAGGGCGCGTGGCGGAAATCCCGGATCGTAGCGACCTTGTCGGCCGACCAGTCGAGCAGCATGAACGACCTCGGCGGAGCGCCCTGTGCGTTCGGATCGAACACCAGGATCGCGGGACGGCCCTCGACCTGTCCGGTCACCAGGTGCCAGTCGTCGATCTTCGAATAATTGCCGAAGTAGCGCGACACCTCGGCCTTGCCGTTGAGCCGCGTCTTGTTGACGAGCTCGAGCCTGATGTCATCGGCGATCATGGCGCGGATGGCATCGAAGTCGCGGGCGTTGAAGCGGCCGACATAGGCGTTCAGCCTGAGACGATCAGCCGGCGACAGGCCGGGCCGTGGCGCATCGTCGGGCTCGCGGGCGAATTGACGCAGTTGGGTGCGTCCGCGATGCAGTGCGGCCTTCACCGCAGGCAGGCTGAAATCCATGATGCCGCAGACCTCCTGCAACGAGCAGCCGAGCACGTCCATCAGGATCACGCTGGAGCGCTGCGCGGCCGGCAGCCGCATGAAGGTGCGCAGGCTGCTTGCTGCGATCTCACGGCGGCTGACGTCGTCAAGCTCTCCGGCCATCATGTCCACCTCCTCCGCTGCGTGCAGCGCGTCCTGGCGGTCGCGCCGCCTGAGGAAATCGAGCGCGGTGTTGTGCGCGATCCGGAACAGCCAGGCTTCCGGGTGCTGGATCGGGGCCGAGGGCGCGAAGGCTTCCATCGCCTTGATCAGCGCGTCCTGCAGCACATCCTCGCCGTCGATGACCGATCCGACCATGCGGGCGCAGTAGCGATGCAGCCTTGGCCGCATCGCCGCCAGCAGCGCCTCGACATCGGTCGCGGCCGGCGCCTGGGGTGGTGACGTCATGATGGCTCCGCCAGATCGCTTCAAGGCAAGTCGGTTCAAGGCCCGCCGGTTCACGGCGCATCCAGCATACGATAGTTTCCGACAATCACAGCACTGCGAACCAGCGGCGGCTCGGCGCAACGATCGCGGATGCCGTCCTGGAAGGCCTGGAAAGCCGCCAGCTTCGGAATCGGGCTCGAGCCGTCATCGGCGGCGGTCTCGACCATATGGATGAAGGTGTCGTCCTCCAGCCGCAGGGTCAGATAGCGCACGCCATCCGGGTTGGCCGCCTTCAGCTCGGCGAACACGGCCGCAACCAGCGCCGCATTCTTCTCCGCCATTTCCGGCTTGGTCTTGTACCTGATCAGGGTCCGTCTCATCGCAGCCTCCTTGGCCTGGTTCTGCGGCCCGAACAGGCCGCGTCATACCCAAGGACGTTCGCCGGCGGCGAAAGGATGCGGTCCGGCAAAAATAATTCTTTGCCGAATCCTTTGCCCATCCCGGATCGTCTTGTCGCCGAGCGCGCCGCACCCCAGCGGCACGCCAACGGAGAACGACCATGCAGACCCCTCGAGAGCGCAACGAGCAGCGCTGGGTGCTCGGCCTCACCGCGCTGGCATCCTTCATGATGGCGCTGGACGCCATGATCATGACCACCGCCTTCGCCACCATCCGCGCCGATTTCGGCAGCGCCGTGGAGACGCTGCAATGGACCGTCAACGCCTTCAATCTGACTTTCGCGGTGCTGCTCCTGACCGGCGCGGCGCTCGGCGACCGTTTTGGTCGGCGCAGGATGTTCGCGGCCGGGATCGGCCTGTTCGTCGTGGCCTCCGCGGCCTGCGCGCTGGCCGGCGATGCCGCGGCACTGATCGCCGCGCGCGCCCTGCAGGGCGCAGGTGCGGCGCTGGTGATGCCGCTGGCGATGGCGATCCTGAGCGGCGCGTTCGGCCGCGAGGAGCGCGCCCGCGCGCTCGGCATTTTCAGCGGCATCACCGGATGCGCGCTGATCATCGGACCCGCGATCGGCGGCTTCATAACCGAACATCTCGGCTGGCGCTGGATCTTCTGGATCAACCTGCCGATCGGCCTCGTCGCGATTGCCCTCGTGCTGGCGCGCCTGCGCGAAAGTTTTGGTCCGGCTGCGCCGCTCGACATCACCGGACTGTCGCTGGTCGCGCTCGCGGCGCTGGCGCTGGTCTGGGGCCTGTTGCGCGGCAACAGCGCCGGATGGGCGAGCGCGGAAGTGACGGGCGCCCTGATCGCCGGCGCCGCGCTGGCAGCAATGTTCGTACTGTGGGAGCTGCGCGCGGCCAGCCCGATGGTGCCGATGCGGCTGTTCGCGGCCAGACCGTTCGCGGCCGGCATCGCCGCAAGCGTGCTGTTCTATGCCACGATGTATGGCGTGCTGTTCCTGCTGCCGCAATTCCTGCAGATCGCGCTCGGCTTCGACGCCTTCGGTGCCGGGCTGCGGCTGTTGCCGTGGACGGCGACGCTGTTCGTCACAGCACCGATCGCCGGCGCCGTGGTCAACCGGTTCGGCGAACGCACCCTTGTCGTCACTGGCCTCCTGATGCAGGCGATCGGGCTCGGCTGGATCGGCGAGATCGTCACCCCGTCGATGCCCTACTCCGCGCTGGTCGCACCACTGGTGCTCGCCGGCGTCGGCGTATCGATGGCGATGCCGGCCGCGCAGAACGCGGTGCTGAGCGCGGTCGCCGTCAGCGAGATGGGCAAGGCGTCGGGCGTGTTCAACATGGGCCGCTTCCTCGGCGGCATGTTCGGCATCGCGGCGCTGGTGGCAAGTTTTTCCGCGAATGGCTCGGCCGATTCATCCGGACATTTCGCAAACGGATTCGCTGCGGCGATGAGCCTTGCGGCAACGCTGTCATTCGCGGGAGCCGTCGCGGGGATGTTCCTGCCGATGCGGCGACGAGTTGTCGCCACGGCCGCGCGGCAGGATGCGTCAGGCTTGCCGCGATTGGGCTTTGCTATCGGGCGATCGGGCATTTCGTGTTGGAATGAGACCGCGAATGACTACATAATCAAATGACGAAGCCGTTCGAAACCGAGGGCGACATCAGATGACGCAAGCGCCGGCCAAACCTCATCGCGTGGTGATCGTCGGCGCCGGCTTCGGCGGACTGGAAGCCGCCTTCGGTCTAGCGGGCGCGCCGGTCGAGATCACGCTGATCGACCGCCGCAACCACCATCTGTTCCAGCCGCTGCTCTACCAGGTCGCGACCGCATCGCTTGCCACCAGCGAGATCGCCTGGCCGATCCGCTATCTCCTGCGCGACCGGCCCGAGGTGACGACGCTGTTCGCCAATGTCTGCGGCGTCGACGCGGCAGCGAAGCAAGTGCAGCTCGACGATGGCGCCAGCATTCCCTATGACACGCTGATCCTCGCCACCGGCGCGCGTCACGCCTATTTCGGCCATGACGAATGGGAGCCGTTCGCGCCCGGCCTGAAGACGCTGGAGGACGCCACGACGCTCAGGCGGCGCATCCTGGTCGCCTTCGAACGCGCCGAGCGCGAGACCGATCCGGGCAAGCGTGCGGCGCTGCTGACCTTCGTCATCATCGGCGCGGGGCCGACCGGCGTCGAGATGGCCGGCACCATCGCCGACCTCGCCAAGGATACGCTGCCGCAAGACTTCCGTCACATCGACACGCGCAAGGCGCGCGTGGTGTTGATCGAGGCCGGCCCGCGCGTGCTGGCAGGATTTCCCGACGATCTCTCGGCCTATGCGCAAGCGTCGCTGGAGAAACTCGGCGTCGAGGTGATGCTGGGCGAGCCGGTCACCGAATGCTCGGCCGACGGCGTCGTGTTCGGCGGCAAGAGGCTGGAGGCGCGCACCATCGTCTGGGCCGCCGGCGTGCGCGCCTCGCGCGCCGCCGAATGGCTGAACGCGCCGGCCGACCGCGCCCATCGGCTGCAGGTCGAGCCGGATCTGACCGTGCCCGGTCATCCCGACATCTTCGCCGTCGGCGACACCGTCACGATCAAGGGCCCCGACGGCAATCCGGTGCCCGGCATCGCACCGGCCGCCAAACAGGAAGGACGCTACGTCGCCGCATTGATCAAGGCCCGGCTCGACGGCAAGACGCTGCCGCCGTTCCGCTACAAGCATGCCGGCAGCCTCGCGCAGATCGGCAAGAAGAAGGCGGTGATCGATTTCGGCTGGCTCAAGCTGCGCGGCTCGCTGGCATGGTGGATTTGGGGCCTCGCCCACATCTACTTCCTGATCGGCGTGCGCCATCGGATTGCGGTGGCGATGAACTGGCTCTGGATCCACACCCGCGACCAGCGCGCCGCACGGCTGATCACGCAGGGCAGCAGCAAGGTCGCGCAGTAGCATCACATCATCTGAACAACCACCTTGCCCTTGGCTCGGCCCGTTTCGAGATATGCGAGCGCCTGCTTGGCCTGTTCGAACGGAAATATCCTGTCGATCACCGGCCGGATGCGCCCCGCCTTGAGCAGCTCGCCGATTTCGGCAAGTTGCCTACCGTCGGGATGCACGAACAGGAACGAATATGCGACGCCGCGCCTCCTGGCGCGGCGAATGATTTTACGGCTCAGCAATCCGAACAGGAACACCATGAAGTAGTTCATCCCGCGGGCTTGAGCGAACGCAGCGTCTGGTGGGCCGACGAGCGAAGCAACGATGCTGCCAGGCTTCAAAATCCGAAGCGATTTCTCGATCGCATCGCCCCTGACCGTGCCCAGCACGGCGTCGTAGTGCTGCAGCACCTCCTCGAATTGCCGTTTCTTGTAGTCGATCACTTCGTCCGCACCGAGGCTCCGGACCAGATCCACATTCCCCGTGCTCGTGGTCGTCGCAACCATCGCTCCGAGGTACTTCGCAAGTTGGATCGCGAAGGTTCCGATGCCGCCGGCGCCCGCGGGGATAAACACCTTCTGGCCGGGCTTGAGACGGGCACGCTGCTTGAGCGCCTGCCAAGACGTCAGGCCGACCATCGGGATCGATGCGGCCTGCACGAAGTCCAGATTTGGCGGCTTGAGCGCGGCGGCATCCTCCGGCACGCGCGCAAATTCGGCGAGCGCGCCCGTTCCGAGATCGAAGATGCTGGCGAAGACGGCGTCGCCCGGCTTGAAGCGAGTCACGCGGCTTCCGACTTCGACGACAACGCCCGCCAGATCGCTGCCCAGCGTGGCCGGCAGTCGAAATCGAAGGATGGGCTTGAACGTCCCCTTCGGAATCATGTTGTCGATCGGGTTCAAGCCAGCGGCGTGAACCTGAACCAGAATTTCGTTCGGCTTCGGCGTCGGCCGAGGGATATCGACAATCGCCACCTGATCCGGCTTGCCGTAGCGCTTGAAGACAAGTGCTCTCATTTTGCTCTCGGTTCTAAGCTCCATGGCGGTGGCAGGAGGCGACGCTTCAGCGATCAGAAAGCCCGCGCAGTGCGGTTGGGCTGCGATGCCGCCGGCACATCGAGCCGGAGGTCCTTTCGAATCCCGGCATCCACCAGGCCTTGGGGCGCAAATCGGCGCAGCAGGCGCAGACGGTTCGCAAGCTTGCCGGCCGCGTATCGCAGTTTCGGGTGCGGCGCATTGGCGGCCTTCAGCACGGTGTCCGCCACGACGCTGGGCTGCTCGGCCGTTGCCATCACCTCGCCCAGCCTCTTGTTCATGCCCGTACGAGCCTCCCGGTACTCGTCGAGCTTGGCATCCGCCTCCATGAAGTTCGCGTCGAACGACGTCCGCATGTATGCCGGCTCGATCACCGAGACGCGGATGCCCCTCGTGCGCAGCTCATGGTCGAGCGATTCCGAATAGCCCTCCACCGCGTGCTTGGTTGCGGCATAGAGCGCGCCATAGGGCATCGGCAGGAAGCCCAGCACGGAGCCGATATTGACGATGCGGCCGCTCTCTTGGCGTCGCATGTGAGGCACAACGGCGCGCGTCATCCGGATCAATCCGAAGAAATTGGTCTCGAAGATCGAGCGGGCCTGCTCTATCGAACTCTCCTCCGCGCCGGCGGGCGCGACGCCGAAGCCGGCGTTGTTCACCAACAGGTCGATGCGACCGTCGCGCCGCATCACTTCGCTGACAGCGGCTTCCACCGATTCATCGCTGGTCACGTCGAGCGGCAGCATCTCGAACGATCGCTTGCCTGGCCTGGCTCCTCGTCGGCTGGTGCCGTAGACCTCGTAGCCGGCTTCAGCGAGCCGTTGGGCGACGGCCTCTCCGATGCCTGACGAGGCGCCCGTGACGAGGGCAATCTTTGGTCCGATGCCATTCATGAGCTTCTCCGATGACGCCGGCGGATCTCGATCCGCTTTGATTACGATCGTAACTATTGATATAAATGACGATCGCTATTATAATTGTCAAGGCCCGGGGAAAGGGATCTGCGTCATGCGCGTTTCAAAAGAAAAGGCGGCCCAAAACCGCGAACGGATTCTCGAGGCAGCCTCCCGCCTCATGCGGGAGCACGGCATCTCCGGCGCCAGTGTCGACGCGCTGACCGAGGCGGCCGGGATGACTCACGGCAGCCTGTACAGTCAGTTCGGCTCAAAGGAACGGCTTGTCGAGGAAGCCGTGACTCACGCGATCGCTTCCAAGGGACGGGATGTGTCCGAGGAAGCTGCGCTCGGCGACTATGTCTCGGAATACCTGTCGCCGGCGCATCGCGACCAACCGGGAAGCGGCTGCCCTTTCGCAGCGTTATGTTGTGAGATCCCGCGCCAAGGCATGGCCGTCAGAGAGCGGTTCACGGCCGGAGTGCGCGGCATGATGTCCCTGCTGAGCCGGCGAATGCAGTCCGGCCTGAGGCCACGGCAGCGCGAGGAGAAGGCGCTCGCGACCATGGCCTCCCTGGTCGGAGCACTGGTACTCGCCCGCGCCGTGAGCGACCCCAAGCTGTCGGACGACATTCTTCGCGCGACCCGAAACGAATTGGGCGACTGACCGCTCACCCGACTATTGCCACCATTGTGCGCCGATGCCGCGCGTGAAATACTTGCCGTAGCAACGATCATACGGGAGGAAAACGATGCGGATCGATGCGCCTGCGATCGCGCTCGCGGCCTGGCTTGTCACGCCGACGGCCGGAGCATGGGCAGAGACCGCCGACATCAAAATGACCGGCGCCCCCGCCGCGACCTGTAGCGGGCTTGCCGGCCTGGCCGACGGCGCCGTCAAGATCGACACGGCAACGCTGCAGCCGCCGACGCCGCTCTCGGTCGCCGACAAGGCGCCGACGCCGGCGGCGCGGATCATCCCGGCCAATCCCGCCTTCTGCAAGGTGCTCGGCCATATCGATCCCGCCGATCCCACGGCGCCACCGATCAAATTCGAGGTCAACTTGCCCATCGAGTGGAACGGCCGCTCGCTGCAATATGGCGGCGGCGGCTTCAACGGCGTGCTGGTATCAGGCCTCGGCCTGCCGCCGGCCTATCCATTCGACAAGGCCTCGCCGCTGGCGCTCGGCTTCGTGACCGTCGGCACCGACTCCGGCCACGAGCAGAAGCCCGGCGAGCCGCCGCAGCTGTTCGCGCTCAACGACGAGGCGTTCGAGAATTTCTCGCACAAGGCCTACAAGAAGGTGCGCGACGCCGCGCGGGCGCTGACGGTCCGCGCCTACGGCAAGCCGCCGGCGAAGATGTATTTCATGGGATCGTCCGAGGGCGGCCGTGAAGCGCTGACCATGGCGCAGCGCTATCCCGACGATTTCGACGGCATCTTCGCGCGCGTTCCGGTGATCAACTGGGTCGGGTTGCAGCATGCCGGCACCCGCTCCGGCCTCGTGACGATGGGCGAGGGCTGGATCAGGCCGGCCCAGGTCAAGCTCGTGGCCGACGCCGTGCTGAAAGCCTGCGACACGCAGGACGGCTCCGATGACGCACTGGTGCAGGATCCAATCGGCTGCAAGGCCAGGTTCAAGCCGGCCACGCTGGCATGCGCCGCGGGCCACAGCGGCGACGACTGCCTGACCGACAAGCAGGTCGCCGCGATCGAAACGCTGCATGCGCCGTACAAATTCTCGTTCCCGCTCGCCAACGGCCTCGACGACTATCCGGGCTGGGGCGTGTCGGGCGAGAACACGCCGGCGTTCGGCCCGACCGGCGGCTGGAAGGCCTGGTGGCTCGGCAGCACGGCGCCGGCGCAGCCACCGGCTCCGACCAATGGCATCGCCTGGATCTACGGCGCCGGCGGCATTCAATATGTCTTCGCCCGCGATCCGAAGCTCGACGTCACGACCTACAAACCCGAGGACCACAAGGCGCGCGTACTGGAAGTCTCCGCGCTGATGGATTCCACCGATCCGGACCTCACGCGCTTCCACGCCCACGGCGGCAAGCTCGTGATCCTCGAGCACATGGCCGACTACGCGCAAAGCCCCTATGCCGGGATCCGCTACTTCGAGAATGTCGAGAAGACGCTCGGCAAGGACAAGGTCGCGGAGTTCGCCCGGCTCTACACTGCGCCCGGCGTCGACCATGTCGGCTCCGGCGCACCCGCCAATGTCGACATGCTGGCCGTGCTGGTCGACTGGGTCGAGAACGGCACGGCGCCCGGCGATCTCGAAGTGCGCGAGCAGAAGACCGAGGCGCCGGCCTTCGACACCCTCCGCGCGCTGCCCTTGTGCCGCTGGCCGGCCTGGCCGCACTACAAGGCAGGACCGGTCACCGCGGCGGCGAGTTTCGTTTGCGCGCCGTGACGGGAAGTCGCCCCGCGCGTCACCCCATCACCTGATGCGGCGAGCGGCCGAACGCGGCCTTGAAGGCGCGGCTGAAATGCGAGACGTCGCTGAAGCCGAAGCTGAGCGCCGCATCGGTGACATGGCTGAAGCGCCGCTCAGCCAATGCCTGATAGGCGCCCGCGAGGCGCTGCTGCCAGAGCCAGCGGATCGGCGTCGTGCCCTCGCGCGCGAACAGGCGATTGAGCGTGCGCGGCGCCATGTTCTGCGCCGTGGCGATCGTATCGAGATCGAGCTCGGGATCGTCGAGATGGGCCAGAATGTAGGCCTTGACCCGTGCCAGCCGTTCGTCGCCGCGCCGCGGCACATCGTCCGTTAGTTCGGTCTGGAGCGTCGTCGCGAAAATATCGAGCATTGAGGCGCCAAGCTTTATCGCCGCAGGCCCGGCGTCGTCATCGAGCCGCGTCAGCCGGCGGATCAACGATCCCGCCAGCGCGCCCACTTTCGACGCGTTGCCGACCCGCCGTGCCGTCAGCCGCTGCGCATCCGGCAGCCGCGCGAGCAGCAGCGGCCGCGGGATCGACACCATGATCGAACGCGCGGCCGGGGCGAACTCGAGCGTGAACGGCTGCGCCTGGTCATGCAGCATGAGATCGCCCCGGCGCATGCACACCTCGCGGCCGCCCTGTGCGAAGCTGACCTCGCCGCGCAGCGTGAGCCACAGCATGAAATAATCGCGCGGGTCGCGACGGACGTCGCTCGCACTGCGCATCACCCGAATGCGGTCGGCGGCCGGCGTCGACGACCAGATGTCGTTGATCGCAAGCGGGCCGAAATTGCGGATCGAGATCGACGCGGCAAACGCCTCATCGGCGACGCGGCGGCATTCGGTCAGCGAGAATTCGCGGCAGGTGACGTAATGCCAGCGGTCGAAACTGTCACCCGGCGCAACAAGCGTTTGCGCGATGACTGGATGATCTGGGGTCTGCATCGGACCTTGCTCCCGCCCAACCCGGCAGGGGGATATACTGCGTCCAGCCCCCGTTTCTGGCAAGCAGAGTCCAGCGACTGGCCGGCGCAGCCAAGAACCGCCGCCGCGACGGAGGTAGAAAATATCTCCGACAGGACAGGAGACACCACATGGGCTACCAGTGCGAAATCATCGACCCGGCGCGAACCGTCATGATCGTTGTCGACATGCAGAACGATTTCGTGGCCGAGGGCGCCAAGCTGCGGTCGGCGCAGGCCGCCGCCATGGTGCCGAGGCTGGCGCAGACCCTGAAGGCCTGCCGCGACAAGGGCATCCGCGTCATCTACACCGCCCATGTGCATCGCCGCGACGGCAGCGATATGGGGCTCTATGACGATCTCTACGCGCCGATCGCCGACCGCTCGTCGCTGGTCGACGGCACCGCGGGCGTCGAAATCTTCAATGACCTGGCACCCGCACCGGGCGAGCATGTCATCAAGAAGCACCGCTACAGCGCGTTCTTCGCCACCGATCTCGACCTCATCCTGCGCGAATGGGGCATCACAACGGTTATCATTTCGGGAACGACCACCGAGAACTGCTGCCACGCCACCGCGCGCGACGCCATGTTCCACAATTACAAGGTCGTCTTCCTGTCGGACGCGACGGGCACGTTCGACTATCCCGACGTCGGCCAGGGCGCCCTGTCCGCCGAAGAGGTGCATCGCGCCACGCTGACGATCCTCGCGTTCTCGACCGCGCATGTGATGACGGCGGCCGAGATGCTGGGGCGGGTGAAGGTGGCGAGCCCGAAAGCGGCATAGTTTCTTCTCCCTCTCCCCGTTCTTACGGGGAGAGTGTTGGGGTGAGGGGTTCCATCCACGAACGCAATTCGCGGAGAGTCCCCCTCACCCGCCGCGCTCTTCGAGCGCGTCGGCCTCTCCCCGCAAGCGGGGCGAGGCGAACAGAGACGCGGGCGGCAGCCGTCCTTTATTTCACCAGCGAGCACCCGCCATCGGCCAGCGGGCGGAACGCCTGCTCGGCCGGGATGGTCGCGATCAGCTTGTAATAGTCGTAGGGGTATTTCGACTCCTCGGGCTTCTTCACCTCGAACAGGTACATCGGGTGGATGACGCGGCCGTCCTGGCGGATCGTGGTCTCGCCGAACAGTCTGTCCTTGCCCTTGAAGGTCTTCATCTGCGGCACCACGACCTTGGCGTCGTCGCTGCCGGTGGCGGCGACCGCGTTAAGATAGGCGAGCGTCGAGGCATAGACGCCGGCCTGGTTGCCGCTCGGCATCTTGCCGTTCATGCCGGGCCGCGCGGCAAAGCGCTTTGCGAACGCGCGGGTGTCGTCGTTCATGTCCCAATAGAAGGCCTCAAGCAGCTGCAGGCCCTGCGCGACCTTCAGGCCCATGCCGTGGACATCGTTCACGAACAGCAGGAACGCCACCATGGTCTGGCCGCCCTGCTGGATGCCGAACTCGGCCGCCTGCTTCACCGCGTTGATGGTGTCGCCGCCGGCATTGGCGAGCCCGATCACCTTTGCTTTCGAGTTCTGCGCCTGCAGCAGGAAGGACGCGAAGTCGGAGGTGCCGAGCGGATGCTTGCTCGATCCCAGCACCTTGCCGCCGTGCTTCTCGATGTAGTTGGTCGCCTCGGCTTCAATGCCCTTGCCGAGGGCGTAGTCGACGGTCACAAAATACCAGTCCTTGCCGCCACGCTGCATCATCGCGGCCGCGGTGGTGTTGCCGGTCGCCCAGGCGTCGTTGACCCATTGAATGGTGTTGGGCGAGCAGGCCTTGCCGGTGAGATCGGAGCTTGCGGTCGACGACGCCAGGAACGTCATCCGGCTGTCGCGCAGCACGGTGTTGATCGCAAGGCCGACCGCCGAGTTCGGCACGTCGACGATGGCGTCGACACCCTCGACATCGAGCCATTTGCGCGCGATCGCGGATCCCACATCGGCCTTGTTCTGATGATCGGCATAGACGATCTCGACCTTGATGCCCTTGCCGCCGCCGTTGAAATCCTCCGCCGCCATGCGCGCGGCCTCCACCGAGCCCATGCCGTTGGTGTCCTGGAAGATGCCGGAAATATCGTTGAGCACGCCGACGCGCACGACATTGTCGGAAATCTCCGCGCGTGCGCTGCCGGCGGCGCAGGCCAGTGCCAGCGCAAGTCCAATCCCAAATCGCCCAACCCCAAAGCCCCGCATCGTCTCCCCTCTCATGTTTCCTCAACCGGCCTTTTTTGCCGGGATTGAACTTCTCGTCAGGCCGGTGTGATCTCGATCGGCAGGCTGCTCAGCCCGCGCAGCGTGTTGTTGAACAGGCGCTTCGGCTCGCCTGACATTTCGATCCTGGCGACACGACGCGCCAGCGCCGCCATCATCACTTCGCCTTCGAGGCGGGCGACGAGTTGGCCGACACACATATGGATGCCCGAACCGTAGCCGACATGACCCGACGTGCGACGCGTGATGTCGTAGCTATCGGGCGCTTCCCAACGGCGCGGATCACGATTGGCCGCAGCCAGGAACATCAGCACCTTCTCGCCTTCGGGGATGCTGGCCCCGCTGAGCTCGACGTCGCGGGTCGTGGTGCGGAAGAAGGTCTGGACCGGGCTTTCGAACCGCACCGCTTCCTCGAAGGCGTTGCGCGCCAGCGTCGGATCGCCGCGGAGTTTCTGGAACTGGTCGGGGAAGCGGGCAAGGCAGAAGACGGCGGCGCCGATGCCGTTGACGGTCGTGTCGAGACCGGCCGATAGCAACGAGCGCACCAGCAGCGGCGCTTCGGTCGCAGTAATGGCACCGCTATCGACATGGGCGTGGATGCAGGCGCCGATGCCACCCGGGGTGAGATTGTCGCGTTGGCACTGTTCGGCGATATAGGCCTGGTGCGGCGCAGAGCGCTCGATCGCCTGCTTGCGCAACTCGTTCGGCGGCCCGAAGGCGTTGAACACCAGGCTTGCGTAAGGCAGCAGATGCTCGCGGCCCTCCGGCCGCAAGCCCAGCGCATCCGGGAAGATCGACAGCGGATAGGCCTCCGCCAGATCCTCGATCGCGTCGAACCTGCGCTTCTCCAGCAGCGCGTCGACCCGGGCCTCCGCGGCCGCGGCAAATCGCCCGCGAAGCTGCTTCATCACGGTCGCGGACAGCACCGTGCTCAGCACCGTGCGGGTGCGGGTGTGCGCCGGCGGGTCCGCCTCCAGGATCAGGCTCGGCGGCCGCCACGGCTTCTCCTTGGAGAAGTCGCTAAGGCCGACGCCGCGGCTGGAGCAGAACGTCTCGGGATCGTTCAGCACCGCATGGACCTCGGCATAGCGCGCCACGCCATACACATTCCACTTGTCGAGATAGACCACCGGCCCGGCCTCGCGCAGCCGCTCATGGGTCGGGAACGGATCGGCGAAGAATTCGAGCGCGAACGGATCGACGTCGAGATGCGGGACGGATGCACCTTCTGTTGCAGTCATCGGGACCTCCCGAGGTTTGAACTTGTCAACACGGGCCGCATGTCACTTGCTCCCGAACAGTTTCGCAGCGATGATTTGGGAAATGAGTAGCCAGCCCCTCCCCCGAAAGCCCCGCCGGCCAAGACCGGCCGATCCCGCAGATGCCACCGATGGCCCGCTGCTGGACCTCAATCGCTATGTGCCGGCGTTCATCACCTTCATCGGCAACAAGCTGTCGAACAGTGCCACCGCATTTTACCAGAAGAATTTCGGCGTCAACGTCACCGAGTGGCGAATCATCTCGCAGCTGGCGATCGAGCCGGGCATTCCCGCCTCCCGGATCTGCCAGGTGATCGGCTTCGACAAGGGCCCGGTCAGCCGCAACCTCGCGGCGCTGCAGAAGCGCGGCCTCTTGACCATCCGCACCGCGCCGGATGACGGCCGCACCCATTCGATCACCCTGACCGCGCGCGGCCGCGCCATCCACGACAAGGTCATCGTCGCGGCGCTGGAGCGCGAGCGGCGGCTGCTGTCTTGCCTGAAAAAGGACGAGCGCGAGGTGCTGATCGACCTGTTGCGCCGGCTGCATGAGAATATCGGCGCCGTGACCGGGCCAAGCACGAACTGACCGTGCGGCGACGCCGCGGGCGGCGCCCTGTGCCACCACGTTATTTGTCCGCGTGTCCATGCGTGCCGTTCGCGCCGTGCTGCGCAACATCGTCCTCCCAAAAGCGTGACCGTTGACCGGCCCTGTCCCTATGGGTGCGGAAACTCGCACAGCTTAGTTGCCATAGCAACTAAGAATACGAACCCCCGCGGAGCAAGGCCCCAAGGAACCGGAGCAGACGGCTCAAGTGAATGGCCCGCCAAACGTGTCACAAACTCGGTGTCGTCCCGGCCTCCGAGCCGGGACCCATATGTGGACGGCCCCCGTGGCACAAGAGCTTTCTGGGATTGATCGGATCGCTTGCATCCATATGTCCGGCCTGTTGAGTGCGATCGAATGAATCGCTGGCCAAGATGGTTTGCGCGATGCGAGTTCCAAACAACCACGCGACCTGTTGACGGCCGATGGGTCCCACGGATTGTCTCGCATCGTTGCTCGATCGATCGCTCCATCTGCTCTTGCAGCTCCGGTCGGTCGGTCGGCGAGCGAGCCCGCCGGCCGGCCAATCTGTTAAGCGGTACCCGTCGTAGCGGCATTCAGCCGTGCGGCGTCATAACTCTCACCCGTCACCATCAGCTTCCAGGCGATGCGCGCCACCTTGTTGGCAAGCGCTACGGCCGCAAGCTTCGGCGGCTTGCGCTTGATCAGCGCCAGTAGCCAGCGCGAGTGATGACCGCGTCCGCGCCTGGCCTGCTGGATCACCGCCGTGGCCCCGACGACCAGCAGACGGCGCAGGTCCTCATCGCCCGCCCGCGTGATCTTGCCAAGCCTGGTCTTGCCTGCGGTGGAGTGGTCCTTGGGCGTGAGGCCGAGCCAAGCCGCAAAGTGACGACCTGAGCGGAACGCGGCCGGATCAGGTGTCTTCATCACCAGCATCGTTGCAATGATCGGACCGATCGACGGAATCTGCGCCAGGCGCCGGCCCGTGGCATCGCCGCGGTGCCAGGCCATCAGCTTGGCCTCAACCGCCTCCAACTCGTCCTCGAGCCTGACGCACTCCCGGCCCAGCATGGCAAACAGCTCGCGCGCCAGAGCGGGAAGCGTCTCGTCCTGCGCGATCCGCGCCAGCAGCGGTTCGATCGCCTCCAGCCCCTTGGGCGCGATCAGGCCATACTCCGCCGCATGGCCGCGGATCGTGTTGGTCAATTGGGTGCGCCGGGCGATCAGTCCGTCGCGGACCCCCATCAGCATCAGCGCAGCCTGCTGCTCGGCGCTTTTCACCGGCACAAAGCGCATGCTCGGCCGGCTCATCGCCTCACACAGGCCTTCTGCGTCTCGCCCGTCATTCTTGTTCCGCATCACGTAGGGCTTCACCAATTGCGGTGCCATCAGCTTCACCTCATGGCCCAGCCTGGAAAGCTCTCGCGCCCAATATTGCGACGCCCCGCAGGCCTCCATCCCGATCACCGTCGGCGGCAATTTGGCGAAGAACTCCAGCACGAGTTTGCGCGAAAGCTTCTTGCGTAAGACCGGCTGCTCGGACGCATCAACCCCATGCAGCACAAAAATATGCTTCGACGTATCCATCCCAATGCGGATAATCTGGTTCACGGACGGCTCCCATGTCTGAGATTTGCAACAACCTCATTCTGGCACACTGATGCCGTAGGGGGCCGTCCACACCATCAACCACCAATGCTGATTATTGCACACCAGCGGAACGACGACGTTTATACACAACGTCGGCCGCGGAGTATGGGTCCCTGCTTTCGCAGGGACGACGGCGGAGGACGTGGCGTCCTCCCAACTCCGCGCCGGTACAAATCATGTCACGGGCAGGCACAGGCGATCGGCTCGGACGAGGCGTCGTCTTCCAGCACCGCCACCGCTGCGGTGCGGCGCGTCAGCACGGCGCGCTGGTTGATGTAGCCCTTGTCGGTGATCTCTCCGCCATCGACCGAGGCGGGCTCGGCGAGCAGCAGCGCGCGGGTGGCATGGCCGGAAGAATGGCCGCCCTGCGCCTTCAGCCGTGCCAGCCCTTGCCCGATCGCGGAACGGACCGCCGGATGGCCGATGACCTCCTGCGCGCCGGCGCTCTCGGGCAGTCCCGCAAGCGAACGGCAGGCGGCGAGGTTCGGGAACACCAGGAAACGGACCTCGTCGCGGCCGTGGCCCGCGACGACGATATCTTGCGCGAGCGGAGCCAGCGCCGCGATGCCGGCGACGCGCAGGGTGCCGACGCTGACCCAGGTGCCGGAATTGAGCTTGAAGTC
Organism: Bradyrhizobium sp. USDA 4011; assembly: GCF_054063415.1. Taxonomy (NCBI): domain Bacteria; kingdom Pseudomonadati; phylum Pseudomonadota; class Alphaproteobacteria; order Hyphomicrobiales; family Nitrobacteraceae; genus Bradyrhizobium; species Bradyrhizobium sp. USDA 4011. The sequence continues at coordinate 4,935,663 of NZ_JBSSGG010000001.1, read as the reverse complement.
CTCCGCCACGCGGCCGTCGAAGAACAGGCCAAGATCGGGCCGGTCGGGATCGGCAAAGGTGACGGCGTCGCCGATCTTGTAGAAGCCCTCGTCATCGAAGGCCTCTCGGGTGAGTTCGGGCGCCTTCCAGTAACCCGGCGTGACATTGGGCCCGCGCACACGCACCTCGAGCTTGTCGCCCGAGGGCACGAGTTTCAGCTCGGTGCCGGGGATCGGCACGCCGATATTGCCGGAGCGTCTGGCGAGGAAGTGGCAGTCGGTCGCCAGCGGCGAGGTCTCGGTCGATCCCCAGGCCGACACCATCGGCAGCCTGCGGCCGATCGTCTGCAGCGACAATTCCTCCAGCGCGTCCCACAAATTCTGCGGCAGCGCCGCGCCGGCATAGAAGGCGAACTTGGTGCCCGCAAAGAACTTGCGGCATAGTTCCTCGTCGGTGCGGAGCGCCGCGATCAGCATGTCGAAGCCGCGCGGCACGTTGAAATAGACCGTCGGTACCACGCTGCGCAGATTGGCGAGCGAGGTTGCGAACAGGCCGGGCGCCGGCTTGCCGCCGTCGATATAGAGCGTGCCGCCGTTGCGCAGCACCAGATTGAAATTGTGGTTGGCGCCGAAGGTGTGACTCCAGGGCAGCCAGTCCAGGATGATCAGTTCCTCGCCAACCTGCTCCAGGAACGTCCAGGTCTGCGCCTTGGCCTGCTGGCTCGAGGTCAGCATGCGCTGGGTGTTGATCACGGCTTTCGGCGTGCCTGTCGATCCCGAGGTGAACAGGAATTTTGCGATCGTGTCCGGCGTCACCGCGGCAAAGGCCTTGGCGACCTCTGATGCTTCCGGCGTCGCGACAATGGATCGGAATAGCAGCGCATCGGTATCGTCGGGATTGCCGCTGACGGTGGTTGCGCGATGCAGCGGCCGGATCGCGGTCAGCGCCGCCGCGAACGGCGTTGTGCCTGTGACATAGATCGCGCCGGGATCGAGCAGCGCGATCATGCTCTTCAGCTTGTCGAAATCTTTCGACATCAAGGAATAGGCCGGCGAGATCGCAGCCGAAGGCACGCCGACATGCTGGGCGGCAAGCGCGAACAGCGCGTGGTCGATGCCGTTGTCGGCGAGGATGACCAGCGGCCGCTCCGTGCTCAGCCCTTGCGCCAGGATCCACGACGCGGCCCGCCGCACGATTCCGAGCGCATCGCGATAGCTAACGGTGCTCCAGGGCGCTTCGGCGCTGGCGCGTTCGCCGAGGAAGATGCGATCCGGCGCCTGCTGTGCCCAGTGCTCCAGCCAGTCGCCGACGCAGCGGGCGCTTGCTTTCAGCGGCGTGGTGGAGCGGACCAGGATGCTGCCGTCGTCCCTGATATCGGCAACAATCGCAGGCGTCGCGAACAGGCGGTGCGGATCGTCTCCGCTGGCGGCGGCCGTCGTCATGGTTTCCTCCTCGCCCGTGTCTTTTCGGGATCGCGCCGCAACATGGTGCGACATCGCGGTCCCGGCCGGGCTCTTTGCCATAATGTCGCGGACATCAATTGTTGTCGTCAACAACAATCTTTCCCTCCCGTCTCGGGCGCGCTAGCCTTGGGCATGGCGAGCAAGCAACAGCCGTCGCGCAAGGCGACAGGAACGAAAGCGGCAATCCGCCGCCCCCGGACGCGCGCGGCGAATGGCCGGGCGCATGGCGGTGACGCCAATGACGACATCGGTCTCGACGCGCTGGTCGGCCACGCCGGCTATGCGGTGCGGCGCTTCCAGCTCTGGATCTTCCAGGACTTCATCAAGACGCTGGCAACCGTCGATATCCGTCCGACCCAATATTCGGTCATGACCGTGATCGGGGCCAATCCGGGCCTGAGCCAGATGGCGGTCGCGAAGCGGCTCGGGATCGAGCGCGCGCGCCTGGTGCACCTGCTCGACAGCCTGGAAGAACGCGACTTCGTCAGCCGGATCCCATCCGCCACCGACCGCCGCTCCCACGCGCTGCATCTGACCGCGCGCGGCAAGAGCGCGCTGGCCCAGTTCAAGCGGCTTGCCGCCGAGCACGAGCGGCATGTCGCCGAGAAGATCGGCAAGGAGAACCGCCAGCAACTGCTGCAGATCCTCGCCTGCTTCACCTGATCGAGCGACCGGATTTCGACTTGGTCACGCTTGCCTTAGAATTGAGCAGACGCGCTCTCAAGCGAGCCCGCGTCAGCTCCCCGCGACCATTTCAAGCAACTGATATTGTGCAATAATCTGTCGCGCCGCGGGCGCAGGTAAATTGTACACAATGGCACATTGCTTGCTTCGATCCGGCTGCAATTCCCTCGCGGCGGGCATCCCATGCCTCACCGCGCCAGAGACGAGGCCAACCACGTGACTGAAACTGTCGCCGCGATCGTTGCCGCACACCGCGCCGGGACCATGACGCCGGCACAAACGGTGGCGCGCAGCTACCAGCGCATCCGCGAGCACAATGATCCCGCCATCTTCATCACCCTGCGCGACGAGAGAGACGCGCTCGCCGAGGCCGCGCGGCTCACAGATCCGACGCTGCCGCTCTACGGCGTGCCGGTCGCGGTGAAGGACAATATCGACGTCGCGGGGCTACCGACCACGGCCGCCTGCCCGGCATTCTCCTACATGCCCGCGCAGGACTCCACGGCAGTCGCCAGACTGCGCGCGGCCGGCGCCATCATCATCGGCAAAACCAACCTCGACCAGTTCGCCACCGGCCTGGTCGGCGTGCGCTCCCCCTACGGCATTCCCAAAAACCCGGTGCGCGATGATCTGGTGCCGGGTGGATCGAGCTCGGGCTCCGCGGTCGCTGTCTCCGCCGGTCTCGTGCCGCTGTCGCTCGGCACCGACACCGCGGGCAGCGGCCGCGTGCCGGCGATGCTCAACAACATCGTCGGGCTCAAGCCGAGCCTCGGGCTGATCTCGAACGCGGGGCTGGTGCCGGCCTGCCGCACGCTCGACTGCATCTCAATCTTCTCGCTCACCGTCGACGACGCATTGGCCGCGCTTGCCGTGATGGCCGGGCCGGATGAAGCCGATCCGTTCTCGCGCGACCGGCCGCTGTCACCGCTAGCGGCCATTCCTTCCAAGCTGAAGCTCGGCATTCCCAAGAGCGGCCAATTGATCTTCTTCGGCGATCGCGAGGCCGAGAAAGCCTATGGCGAAGCCTGCAAGCGCTGGCAGTCGCTCGGCGCCGAACTCATCGAATTCGACCTCGAGCCGTTCTACGAGACCGCGCGGTTGCTTTACGAGGGCCCATGGGTCGCCGAGCGCTATCTCGTGATCCGCGACCTCCTGGCGTCGTCGCCGGACGCGATCCATCCGGTGACGCGCGAGATCACGATCGGCGGCGCGCGGCCCACCGCGGCGGATACCTTCTCCGCGCTCTATCGCCTCCAGGCGCTGCGCCGCGTCGCCGAGCGCACCTTCGCACAGTGCGATGCGATCGTGCTGCCGACGGCACCGACGGTCTATTCCACCGCTGACGTGCTGGCCAACCCGATCGAGCTCAATTCGCGGCTCGGCACCTACACCAATTTCGTCAACCTGCTCGATCTGTGCGGCCTGGCGCTGCCGGCGGCGATGCGGCCTGACGGCGCGCCGTTCGGCATCACGCTGCTCGCTCCCGCCGGCCGCGACGCGGCGCTTGCCGGCATCGGCCGCGTGTTCCATGCCGACACCGGACTGGCGCTCGGCGCCAAGGCGGTGCCGCAGCCGCCGCTGGCCGCAGTGCCGGCGCAGGCCGGCGCCGACGAAATCACGATCGCGGTGGTCGGTGCGCATCTCTCCGGCATGGCGCTGAATCGTGAACTGACCACGCTCGATGCGCGCCTGCTGGAAGAGACGGTCACCGCAGCGGACTACAGACTCTACGCGCTCGACACCACGCCACCGAAGCCAGGCATGCTGCGCATCGAGGCGGGCGCGGGTCATGCGATCAAGCTCGAGCTGTGGGCGATGTCGCCGGCCGCGTTCGGAAAATTCGTCGCCGCGATCCCGCCGCCGCTCTCGATCGGCACGATCAGACTCGCCGACGGACGACAGGCCAAAGGCTTTATCGTCGAGCCCGCCGCGATCGCCGGCGCGAAGGATATCTCGGCCTATGGCGGCTGGCGGGCGTTCATGGCGGAGAGGGCGAAGGCCTAGCAGCAGCGGCAGCGCGCTCCCTCGCCCCGCTCCTGCGGGGAGAGGGTTGGGGTGAGGGGCTTCTCTCGGCGAGCACTGCTTGTCGATAGACCTGTACCCCCTCACCCGGATCGCATCTTCGATGCGATCCGACCTCTCCCCGCAAGGGGGCGAGGTAGCAGGACCTACACCGACACTGCGTAGGTCTCATATTCCCCGCGCACCTGCTCGATATGGGCGCGCATCGCGGCGGCGGCGCCTGGCTTGTCGCCGCGCAGGATTGCGACGACGACGCGGTCGTGCTCGGCGTGGGATTTTGCCAGCCGCCCGAGGTTGCGGAACTGGGCGCGGCGGAACGGCTGCACGCGCACCCGTGTCGCCAGGGTGATCTCGGCGATATAGGCATTCTGCGATCCGGCGTAGATCGCGTTGTGGAAGCGCTCATTGACCTCGTGGAAGCGCTCGGGATTGCCGGTGTAGCTCAGCACCCGCAGCTCCTCGTGGACCGCCTCCAGCGCGTGGCGCTCCGCCGGCGTCATCCGCTCGGCGGCAAGGCCGGCGCACATCGCCTCGAGCTCGGCCATCGCCTCGAACATGCCGGTGAGCCGCTCGAGCGAGGGCCGCGCCACCACCGCGCCACGATGCGCGCGCGCGTCGATCAGGCCGCTGGCGGCGAGCTGCCGCAGCGCCTCGCGCACCGGCGTGCGCGAGACCTTGAAGCGGCGCGCCAGATCGGTTTCATCGAGCCCGGCGCCCGGCGGCAGCGTGCCGCGCACGATCTCGTCGGCGAGTTGCAGCCGGAGTTCTTCGGCGCGGGTCGTCTTGTCGACCAGCGACGACGCGCGATCGACACGCCGCACCAGCGGCTCCGGCTCGGTGCCCTGCGGCTGCGGCGCGCGGGTCGGAAGATCGTCCAGGCTCATGGCTGAAGCGCCCCTTCAATCATCCTGGTTCAAGCGCCCTTTGTTTCATCAATGACGCTGACATGGGCGGCGACGATTCTCCAGCCCTCGGCGAAGCGAATCCATGTCTGCATCTGCCGCCCCACCCGCCCGGGCGCGCTGTCCCGATAGAACAGCGTCGAGGCGATCGCGGTGTCGCAGCCATAGGTCGTGATCACGGTGCGGTCGATCCGGCGCATCAGGCCAACCGGCGAGCGCCCGGCGCGAAACGCTGTGATCTCGGCGTAGCCATAGAGGTTCTCGCCGATGCCGTAGCGCAGCGTGCGGCTGTCGTTGTGGAACAGCTCGTCGAGCACCGCGACGTCGTTCGACACCAGCGCCTTCTCGTAGCGCTGGAACTGCGCCGTCACTTCGGCAACCACCTCGGGAAGATCGATATCCATCATTAGATCCCTCTGGGCGCCGGCGCGACCGCGACGCCCATCTGTTCCAGCGCATAGGCGACCCGCAGCGCGATATCCTCGCGCCAGGGTGCGGTGATGATCTGAACACCGATCGGCAGCGGCTCGAGCGGCACCGGCACCGCCACGACCGGCAGGCCGATGAACGAGATCGGCTGGGTGTGGATACCGATATTGGCGCGCACCGGCAGCTCGACGCCATCGAGCGTGAAATTGACCTGACCCAGCTTCGGCGCCGTGCACGGCGTCGCCGGCGCCAGGATCACGTCGACCGACTGAAACAGCTCCAGCATCCTGGCGCGGTACCAGCGGCGGAATTTCTGCGCCTTGTCGACATAGACACCCGGCACCATCGCGCCTGCGATGAAGCGGTCGCGCACCGCCGGATCGAAATCGTTCGGACGCTTGCGTAGCCGGTCGAGATGCAGCGCGGCGCCTTCGGTGGTGGTGATGATATAGGCTGCGGCGCGGGCGCGCGCGGCTTCCGGCAATTCCACGGTCTGCTTCGCACCGAGCGCCTTGGCGACGCGCGCGACGGCTTCGATGGCCTCCGGAAACACGTTCTGCTGGAAATAGCCGCCGGCGATCGCGATCCGCAGCCCGCGGACATCGTTGGCCAGCAACGGCACGGTCGGCTCGACCGATTGCACGATGCAGGCGGGATCGTCGGCGTCAGGTCCCTGCATCGCGTCATAGGCCAGCCCGAGATCCTTCACGCTGCGCGCCAGCGGACCGAGATGATCGAGGCTCGCGACGAACGGATAGGAGCGCGCGCGCGACAGCCTGCCATAGGTCGGCTTCAGGCCGAACGTGCCGCAGAACGACGACGGCACCCGGATCGAGCCGTTGGTGTCGGAGCCGAGCGCGATCGGCACCAGCGCGCCGCCGACGGCGCTGCCCGAGCCGCCCGAGGAGCCCCCGGTCATCCGCGTCGGATCGTGCGGATTGCGCGACGGGCCGTCATGCACGTTCTCGCCGGTGAAGTCGTAGGCGTATTCGCCCATGTTGAGCGCGCCGACCAGCACGGCGCCGGCCGCTTCCATCCGCTCGATCAGCGCGGCATCGCGCGGCGACGGCGGCAGGTCGCGATTGATCTTGGAGCCGGCGCGAGTCGAGAGGCCCTGCACGTCGAACAGGTTCTTCACCGCGAAGGGCACGCCGGCGAGCGGGCCGGCCGGCTGGCCCGCCGCGATCGCGGCATCGACCGCCTTGGCCTTGGCACGGGCGCGATCGGCGGTGACGTCGGTGAAGGAGTTGAGCACCTCGTCATGCGCCGTAATGCGCGCGAGCGCGGCCTCGGTCGCGGCAAGGGCTGTCATTTTGCGGCTTGATACGGCCTGCGCGATTTCGGCGGCCGACATGGCAACGGAAGTTTCGGACATCGCGATCTCAGGTCGAATAGACGGCGGCTGACGCGAGATCGTCAGGCAGCGGGAAGTCATCGACCAGCCGCGCAAGCCGCAGCGCGACCTCGAGATTGGCGCGCACCGCGGGACGCCAGGCATCTTCCAGCGGCAGCGCCATCGCACTGGCGACCGCGTTCATGTAGTCGTCGAGATGATCGGCCATTTCACTCCCTGCATAATTTCTCAGGACACCGGCAACGGCGGGTGCGGGATCGCCGTGAGCAGCTCCCTTGTATAGGCATCCTGCGGATTGCCCAAGACGTGTTCGGATGCGCCCTGCTCGACGATGCGACCGCTGCGCATCACGATGACGCGATCACACAGCAGGCGCACCACGTTGAGATCGTGCGACACGAACAGATAGCTCATGCCCATCGATTGCTTGAGGTCCTGCAGCAAATTGAGCACCACCGCCTGCACCGAGACGTCGAGCGCCGCGGTCGGCTCGTCGAGGATCACGAGCTTCGGGTGCAGCGCGATCGCGCGCGCGATGCCGACGCGGGCCTTCTGGCCACCGGAGAGCTGGTGCGGAAAGCGGTCCAGCAGATTGACCGGCAGGCCGACCAGCCGCGCCAGCTCCTCGCAGCGGTCGCGGAGCGCGTCGCGTCCCCTGATATCGCTGAGCTGCATGATTGGATCCGCGATCGCGCGCGCCGCGGTGAAGCGCGGATTGAGGCTGTCGGTCGGATCCTGGAACACCATCTGGATCTGGCTGCGTCGCGGCAGCCGCGCGAAGGATTGCGGCATGATGCCGCCGATGTCCTCGCCGTCGAACGTGATGCGGCCGGAGGTCTGGTCGAGCAGCCGCATCACCATCATCGACGTCGTCGACTTGCCGCAGCCGGATTCGCCGACCAGCCCGACGCTCTCGCCATGGTCGATCGAGAAGCTGATGCCGTCGACGGCGCGGAAGATGTCCTCCTCGACCGGCGGCTTGCGGCCGAATAGTTTTGCGAGCATCGAGCCTGCACCCTGGCGGGGATATTCCTTGACGAGCTTTTCGACCAGCAGAAGGGGTTGTGTCTGCTCCCTCTCCCCGTTCTTCACGGGGAGAGGGTTGGGGTGAGGGGCTGCGTCCGCAGACACGGCTCGTGGAGAGTCCCCCTCACCCGCCGCGCTTCGCACATCGGCCTCTCCCTGCACGCGGGGAGAGGCAAGGGAATCTTCCTCCGGCAGCAGGTCCCGCAATGACACCCCGATCCGCGGCGTCGCGCGCATCAGCTTCTTCGTATAGTCGTGCTGGGGCGCGGCGAAGATGTCGGCGGACTTCGCCGTCTCCACCACGCGGCCCTTCTCCATCACCACGACGCGGTCGCAATAGGCGGCGGCGAGACCTAGATCGTGCGTGATCAGGATCGTCGACATCGATCGGCGCCGAGTCAGCTCGACGATCAGGTCCATCACCGCCTTCTGGGTGGTGACGTCGAGGCCGGTGGTCGGCTCGTCCGCGATCAGAAGCTGCGGGTTGCAGGCGAGCGCGAGCGCGATGACGACGCGCTGGCACATGCCGCCGGAGAGCTCGAACGGATAGGCGTGATAGCGCTCGCGCGGACGCGCGATCTTGACCTGCTCCAGCGCCTCGATCGCCGTCTCGCCGCGATCGGTGACCTGTGCTTGCTGCACATGCTGGCGCAGCACGTCCTCGATCTGGTGCCCGACCTTGCGGATCGGATTGAGGGCGGCGCGCGGATTCTGGAAGATCATCGAGACTTCGCGGCCGCGCAGATCACGCATCTGGCTTTCGGTTGCCGCCTTGACGTCGATGCCGGAAAACATCACCGAGCCTTCGGCGATCCGGCCGGCCCGGTCGAGAATCCGCATCACCGCATATGACGTCACCGACTTGCCGGAGCCGGACTCGCCGACGATGCCGACGGTCTCGCCCTTAGCCACGGATATGTTGACATGCTGCACCGCCTTGACGATGCCGCGACGCGTCGTGAACTCGACGGTGAGGTCGCTGACGTCGAGCAATGGCTGGGCGGTCATGTGCGGCTCTCAAGAAATATCGAAAACAACCCCATGCAAAGGAGCAGAACGGTATCACAGCACCGTACCGAGGCGGCCATCACGTCCTCCCCTTGTTCAGTGCGCCCCCTCGCCCCGCTCTTGCGGGGAGAGGGTTGGGGTGAGGGGCATCTATCGGCACGTACAACTGGCTAAGGAGTGCGCGGAGAGCCCCCCTCACCCGGTCCGCTAACGCGGCCCGGCCTCTCCTCGCACGCGGGGATAGGCGAAGAAAGCGCGCACGCGTTAGCCAGGTCCACATCATCTACGTCCTCCGCTGCGGGTCGACGATGTCGCGCAGGCCGTCGCCGAGCAGGTTGAAGCAGAACACCGCGATCATCAGCGCAAGGCCCGGGAACAGCGCGATCCACCATTCGCCCGACACCATGAAGCCGGCGCCCTCGGCAACCATGATGCCCCACTCCGCGGTCGGCGGCCGGACGCCGAGGCCGATGAACGAGAGTCCCGCGGCGTTGAGGATCGCGTAGCCCATGGTGAGCGACATCTGCACGATCATGATCGGCATGATGTTGGGCAGGATGTGCCCGAGCAGGATGCGGTACTCGCCATTGCCGGAGAGCCGCGCCGCCTGCACGAAGCCGGCATTGCGGCGGACGTTTGCTTCGGCGCGTGCGACGCGGGCATAGAGCGGAAAGTTCACGATCGCGGTCGCGATGATGATGTTCTGCACGGTGTTGCCGAGTGCCGCGACGATGCCCATCGCCAGCACGAACAGCGGAAACGCCATGATGGTGTCGGCGATGCGGCCGACGATGCGATCGGTCCAGCCGCCGAAATAGCCGGCGGCGATGCCGGCCAGCCCGCCCATCAGGAACACCAGCACGACGGAGGCGACCGCGATGAAGGTGTCGAGCCTGGTTGCAACGATGACGCGGCTGAAGATGTCGCGGCCGAGTTGATCGGTGCCGAACCAGTGCGCGGCGGACGGCGGCTTCAATGCAGCCGCGGTGTCGGAAGCGAGCGGATCATAAGGCACCACGTAGGGCCCGAACAGCGCGGCAAACATGATCACGACCAAGAGCGCGAAGGCAAAGCCGGTGACCTTGTTCTCGCCCAGCACATAGCGGGTCTGCTCGAAGACTGCGGCAAGCCCGGAGGTGCGGGCGGGACCTGCGGGTTCGACGGTCGGTGCAACGCTGCTCATACGCCCCTCCCTAGCCTTCCAGCCTGACGCGCGGATCGATCACGCCATAGAGGATGTCGATCAGGAGATTGAGCAGCACGTACATGACCGCCATGGTCAGCACGAAGCCCTGCACCGGCGCGAAGTCGGACGCGATCAGCGCCTCGACCGCGTAGGAGCCGATGCCGGGCCAGGCGAACACCTTCTCCACCAGCACATTGGCCCCGAGCAGGAAGGAGAACACCATGCTGAGCGTGGTGATGACCGGCAGCATCGCGTTACGGAAGGCGTAGGTCACGATCACCTTGCCGGGCGACAGGCCGCTGGCGCGCGCGGTGCGGACGAAATCGGACGCCAGCACCGCCAGCATCGAGGCGCGCGTCATGCGCGCGATCGGCGCCAGCGAGAAGATCGCGAGCGTCACCGCCGGCAGGATCAATTGGCTGAGCGCAGAACGAAAAGCCTCGAAGTCCCGCGCGATCAACGCATCGATGAGATAGAAGCCGGTGACGGTCGGCGGCGCGCTATAGAACACGTCGAGCCGGCCGAGCGGCGCCGGCGACCAGCCGAGCCGGAAATAAAACACGTAGACCAGCACGAGGCCGGTGAAGAACACCGGCAGCGACACGCCCGCCGTCGTGGTGACGCGGCAGAGATGATCGATCCAGGAACCCGGCCGCGTCGCCGCCAGCACGCCGAGCGGTATAGCGATCACGATCGAGACGACGAGGCCGAGCAGAGTGAGCTCGGCCGACGCCGGCAGGCGGTTGCGCAGCTCGGCGGCGACCGGCTGCCCCGTGGTCAGCGAGGTGCCGAGATCGCCATGGGCGAGATCGTTGGTGTAGCGGACGAACTGCTCGATCAGCGGCTTGTCGAAGCCGAGCTTCTTCCGGATCTGGTCGACCGCCTCCTTGGTTGCCGCAGGCCCTGCAAAATACGCCGCGGGATCGCCCGGCAGCGCGCGCGTCAGCAGGAATGTCACGATCACAACCCCGATCAGCGACGGGATCGCAAACAAGAGGCGCTTGCCGATGAGGGTCAGCATGGCGTGCTCCCGAATGTCTCGCGCAAAGCCACAACGGGACTGAGCGGGCTCCCTCCCCCCTTGCGGGGGAGGGTTGGGGAGAGGGGTAGCCACGAGCACCGCCGTCTGGGCTTACCCCTCTCCCTGCCCCTCCCCCGCAAGGGGGGAGGGAATGAGAGAGCGGTGCTCACCTCACTCGAACCAACAGCGCGTCCGGATGCGTCGTCGACTGCGAGCCTCACAGCACTCACCCCTTCGCCATCGCGCGATAGTCGAGCCGGCGGTGGAACCAGTACTGGTAGCCGCAGATGTTCTTCTGCATCGCGACGTTGACGAACGGCTGATAGAGCGGGATGCGCGGGATGTCGGCGAAGGCGAGATCGACAAAGCCCTTCACGTCGGCGTCGTAGGCGGCGGTGTCGCCGTTGGCGGCGGCGATGCGCGCGCCGTCGATAAGCTTGTCCATCTCCGGCGATTTGTAGCTCATCGTGTTGAAGATCGAATTGTTGCCGTGATAGCACCAGTAGAAGAAGTACTCGGGGTAATCGAGCCAGCCCGAGAACACGTTGGTGAACAGCGGCATTTCCTTCTTGGTGAGCTCGGTGCGCCAATTGGCGCCGGGCACCTTGTTGATGGTGGTCTTGATGCCGAGCTGCGCAAGGCTCTCCTGCACCAGCACGCAGAGCGGCTCGTTGACGCCCGCGAAATTCAGGTCGAACGAGATCGTGGTCTCGAAGCCGTTGGTATAACCGGCCTCCGCGAGCAGCGCCTTGGCCTTCTCCATGTCGGTGAAGTACTTCGTCGGCTGCGGCCAGGCGACCTCGGTCGGCTTGTCCTTCGGTGCGCCGAACATCGGGTTGGCGAGGCCGAACAGCACCGCATCCATGATCTTCTGGTACGGCATCGCATAGGCCATCGCCTGCCGCACCTTGGGATTGTCGAACGGCGGCTTGGTCACGTTCATGCCGATGTACTGGATGCCGTTGGAGAACGGCAGCGAGACCACGTTGAGCTTGCCGTTCGTCTTCATCTCCTGGAAGTCCTTGAACGGCAGTTCGTAGGAGATATCGGCATCGCCGCGCTCGAGCAGCGCACGGCGGTTGCCGGCCTGCGGCACCATGCGCCAGATCACGCGCTTGATCTTCGGCATCGGGCCAGAGACCCAGTCGTCGTTGCGCTCCATGATGACTTCGGTGCCGGCGGTCCATTTGGTCACCTTGTAGGCGCCGGAGCCCGCGGTCTGCTGCTTGGTGAATTCGAGACCCCACGGATCCTTCTCGCTGGCGTTCTTCTTCACCAGCTCGGAGTTGACGACGCAGGGCACGATCACCGCGAGGACGGGGATCGTCAGTCTGTCCTTCTTCAGGAAATCGACGCGCACCGTATGGTCGTCGACGACGACGAACTGCTCGGGCTTGGTCAGCGAGCCCGCGCTCATCTGGAAGGTCGGGAAGCCGCCGACGCTGACGGCACGGTCGAGCGACCATTTGACGTCCTTCGCCGTCACCTGCGCGCCGTCATGGAATTTGGCGTTCTTGCGCAGCTTGAAGGTGACCGACATGTCGCCGATGTTGAAGTCCTCGGCGAGCTCGGGCTTGAACTTGTCGCGGTCGTAATAGGGCACGCCGCCCGGACCGCTCTTCATCTCGTGGCTGATCAGCCGGTCGTAGCAATTCCACGACACTTCATAGCCGGGCACGTTGGTGCCGACGCCGTGGATATCGAGATTGTTGGGACCGCCTTCGGAGACGATCAGCAGCGTCTCGGAGCGCGCGTCGGCCTTGGCCGGCGACCAGATCGCGGGCGCGGTCGGCGCCAGCGCCCCCGCTGCCAGCCCGGACACCGATTTGAGGAAATCGCGACGCTTCATGTGATGCTCCAACGCCCGTGAGAATGGCCTTGGAACTCAGATCGCAAGGATTGTGCCAACCCTTAACGAAACTTTATGAGATGCTAACCATCTGAAGGAATGAAAGAAACCGTCAAAGGTATCTCGATCTGGTACTCGTGGGCGCGCTCGAAATTGCATACAAAGAGGGGTTATCTGCTCAATGAATAAGCAAGCCGCGAACGATGCTTGTTTTCTGGCCGACCCTACCACCGCCAAGCCTCACACGTGCGGCAAAGCGAACTTCAGCCCCGAATCACTGGCGCTGGACCTCACGGGGTGCTCCGTCAAAGCGGACGCGCGCGGCATGGATATCGGGATAGCGACGGTCGGCCCAATCGATGAGGCTCGCCATCGGCTCCAGCAGGGATTGGCCCAGCGGGGAAAGGCAATATTCAACGCTCGGCGGCTTGGTCGGAAAGACATGACGGGTGATCAGTCCGTCGCGCTCCAAGTCTCGCAGCGTCTGGGTGAGCATGCGTTTGGAGATGTCGCGTATGGCGCGATGAAGCTCGCTGAAGCGCTGCGGTCGCGTCGCGAGGGTCATGATCATGAGTATGCTCCATTTGTCGCCGATACAGTCGAGCACATCGCGCACCGGGCAATGGACGGGTTTTACTGACCGGGCGTCGTCCGATTGATATCGGCTGAATCGCTCGATCGCGCTCAATGCGTCGCTCATGCCGGGTCCCCTTTTTCTCTCCTGGTTACAAAAAACTGCCTCCTTACGGAGCAGGCCGAAGGTCTTTATCTGAGACCTACCCTCAAACATAGACCAGACTGGGCCAGGAGAATACGCATGTTTCTAGTCACTGGAATTACAGGAAAAGTCGGCGGCGCAACGGCCAGGCATCTGTTGGCGCAAGGCAAGAAAGTACGGGCGCTGGTTCGCGACCGCGCGAAGGCGGCAAGCTGGACGGACCAGGGTGTGGAACTGGTGGACGGCGACTGGAACGACACGGCCGCCATCGAGCGGGCGCTCAAGGGCGTCGACGGCGCGTTTGTCATGTTGCCAGCCGTCTGGGCCCCCTCGCCGGACTTCAAGGAAGCCAAGAGCGTCATCGCGAACTATGTCGAGGCGCTGACCAAGGCCGCGCCGCCGCGGGTCGTCGGGCTCTCGTCGATGGGCGCGAACAGAACCAGCGAGCTAGGGATGATCACAGCCCTGTCGTTGCTGGAGCAGAGCTTTCGTAAACTGACATCGCCGACCGCCTTTGTGCGCGCCGGCGGGTTTTTCGAAAACTTCCTTTACGGCCTGCACGTCGCCCAGGGCGGCACGCTCCCCGTGTACTACAACCCGACCAACCGGAAATCGACCATGGTCGCGACGAACGACATCGGTGCCGAGGTGGCGACGCTGCTGACTGGGCCGGCGTGGTCGGGGCAGCGCGTCATCGAACTTGGTTCGATGGTCAGCGCGGATGAAGTCGCCACGCAACTGGGCGATGTCATGCAGCGCGAAGTCACGGCCTTCGCTGTCCCGCGTGCCGAGTGGCCGGCAGCATTCGAGCAACTCGGCATCCCGAAGGGCCAAACCGGACCGGCTGAAGCGATGTTCGACGCCGTCAACGCTGGCTGGATGGACCTTGGCGTAGCGGGCACGGAGCGCGTCGCCGGCACAACGCTTCCCCGCGATGTCTTCGCGGCGGCCAAGAAGGCGGCTACGGCGTAGGTCCGCGGATCAGCGATGAGATGCGACTTCGGACCTGTTCCGGAAATTCGCATCTTCCTCGGAGCGAATGCGTCGCGGCCGGCCGTCTCTCCGCGACGCCCTCATCAGAAAAGGATGGACAAATGTCACCGATTTCCTGGCGCCGAGTCTCGGCCTTGGCGCTTGCAGCCTTCTTCGTCGTGGGATCGCTCAGCAACATCTTCGCCCCTGAGTCTATCTACGAAGAGTATCTGCGGTGGGGATACCCGCACTGGTTCCATTTCGTCACCGGATCGCTGGAACTCACGACCGCCGTTCTGTTGGCGCGGGCACGGACGCGGCTGTGGGGCTCGGCGCTCGGCTGTGCCGTGATGTTGGCGGCGCTCGCGACCGTCACCCTCCACGGCGAATACGGGCACGGGGTGCCGCCGACTATCGTGGCGACACTGTCAATAGCCGTTGGCTGGATCGCCTGGCGGATACGGCTCCCCAGATCGGCATGACTGTCACCGCTAGTCCGGCCAGACCAACTCCTGCAACTGGACGAAGTCATCGACCCGATCCGGCCAGCCCGCGATGCAGATATGGCGCAGCGGATCGCTGGCCGAGTGCAACATCATCAGCGCCATCAACCGCCGCTTCAGCGCGAACGTCACCTCGCTGCGCGGGATGCCGTAGCCGTCGAACAGGCTGCGCACCCGGCGCGGATGCCCGGCGGCCATGAAGGCGCTGGGGCCGAGCAGGTCGTACTCGCCCCATCCGGTCCGGACGTCGCCGAAGTCGAACAGGCCGGCGACGTGCCAGCCGTCGGCGCGGCGGCCCAGCAGGAAATTCTCCGGGATGTACTCGCCGGTCAGGATCACCGGCGGCGCGTGCATCGGGATCAACTCAGTGGCGTCGCGCAGGAGATCGTCGAGCGAGGTGAGCAATTTTGCCGGCAGGCCGAGCCGCTCGTGCCGCGCCCGGCACTGCGCGATCTGGCCGCGCATGAAGGCCTCCCAGCGCGGCTCGATCGCCAGCAGGCCGCCGGGCGGCACGCGCTGCACCTCGGCGATCACGGCGCTGATCTCGGCGAGCACGCGCTCGCGCTCGGCCTCCGACAGCGATGGCCACACCTCCGAGCCGACGGTGCCGGCGAGGTGTGTAATGACGAGATAGGGCCAGCCGTCGCGCTCGCCTTCCGCGATGAGATCGGGAATCGGAATGCCGAGCCGTCCGCGCAACTGTGCCAGCGCGCCGCGTTCGGACACGAATTGCGGGCGCAGAAACGGCGGAAACAGTTTCAGGATCAGCTCACCGTCGAGCCCGACGACGAGGTTGGTGCCGGTCGAGAACACGTGCGGCGCGGCGCAGGACAACCCATAGTCGTCGGCAATGTCGCGCGCGATGGGCAACCAGCGCGACGCGTCGCCGCGCCAGGCGCGGTAGGTGTCGTAGTCGGCAAATGGTGGAAGGGATATCATTTCAAGGAATCTCGTAGCCCACTCTATCCTCGTCATCCCTGCGCAAAGGCTTGTTCAACTGTCGTCCCTGCCTAGTGCGCAATTGCGCACGGGAGCAGGGACCCATACTCCGCGGCGGATGTTATAAAAGGGACTCGTCGTCCCTGTGGTGCACAACTATGAGCTTCGGTGGTTGTGGGTCCCTGCTTTCGCAGGGACGACACCGAATCTGATGCGCAGTCACGGAGTCATACATTCATCCAGGCTGCTCAACTGCTTGTCCGTCATCCTGGGAGGAAATGTGCCCTTCACCGATCCGGATTGGCGCGCTCGAACTGGCGCAGCAGGCGGTTGCCGCGCTCGACGGCGTTGTCCATCGCGGCCTGCGCCGAACGCTTGCCGGTGAACACCTGCTCGAGCTCCTCCTCGATCACGTCGCGGATCAGGACGAACGAGCCGAGCCGGATGCCTCTGGAATTGTCGGTCGGCGGCTTCAGCGTGACCTCCTCGATCGAGATCGAGGCGCCGGGATTGCGCTCGTAGAATCCCTGCGTGCGACTGAGATCGAACGCGGCGCGGGTGATCGGCAGGTAGCCGGTGTTCTGATGCCAGGCGGCCTGCACCTCCGGCCGCGACAGATAGGCGAAGAATTTCGCCACTCCGGCATATTCGGCGCGCGGCCGGTCGCGCAGCACCCACAGCGTCGCGCCGCCGATGATCGAATTCTGCGGCGCGCCCTGCACGTCGGGATCGAACGGCATCATGCCGTAGCCGACCTCGAATTTGGAATTGGCCTTGATGTCGGCACGGGTGCCCGACGAGCCGATGAAGATGCCGCACTCGCCCTTTTGAAAGCGCGGCTCGGCGGCCTGGCCACGGCCGCTGTAGTCGAAGGTCTTGTCGGCCTGCCACTGCGCGAGCTGCGCGATGTGGCGCACCACCAACGGGTTGTTGAAGATCAGCTGCGCGTCGAGCCCGGCAAATCCGTTGGCCTTGGTCGCGATCGGCAGGTTGTGAAAGGCGGAGAAATTCTCGACATTGATCCAGGACGGCCATGACGTGGTCACGCCGCACATCGCACCCGCCGCGCGCAGCCGCTTGGCCACGATGCCGAGCTCCGGCCAGGTCTTCGGAGGCTCGCTCGGATCGAGCCCGGCCGACCGGAACATATCCTTATTGTAGTACAGGATCGGCGTCGAGGCGTTGAACGGGAACGACAGCATATTGCCGTCGACATCGGCATAGTAGCCCGCCACCGCGGTCAGATAGGCCGACGGCGCGAACGCCTCCGATTGATCCCGCATCAGCTCGAACACCGGATAGATCGCGCCGCGCGCCGCCATCATGGTTGCGGTGGCAATCTCGTTGACCTGAACGATCGCCGGCTGGCTGCGCGAGCGGAACGCGAAGATCGCCGCGGTGACGGTCTCGGTGTAGTTGCCCTTGTAGGCGGGCACGATGCGGTAGTCGGATTGCGAGGCGTTGAAGTCGGCGGCGAGCTTCTCGAGCTGCTTGCCGAGCTCGCCCGACATCGCGTGCCACCACATGATCTCGGTCGCAGCTCGTGCCGGCGCCACAAGCAGAAGGGCCGCGACGACGAGGTGCAAGACATTCAAGGCGAGCTTCACAACCAACCGTTCCCGGATGCCAACACGCGGTCATAAGGCGCTACAACCACAAATTCAATCGACACCGCAGGTTGCAGCTCGGTTTTAACGTATGGCGGATGGGCGAACCACCGCCATTCTGCTAAAAGTGTTGAACCTTTTGCTCCCGCCCCAGACACAAACCACAAGGGGAATTGTTGCCTGTGTACCGCCGCGCCGGCCTTTCGCGGACAATAACGCTTGCCGTCGCGCTGTTATGCACAGCGGTCTCGGCGAGTGCTTTTGCGCGCGAATTCCGCACCGCCGATACCCAGAATGAAGACTATCCGACGGTCCAGGCGCTGAACTACATGGACCGCCTGATCGCCGAACGCACCGGCGGCCGGCACCGCATCGTGGTCTTCCATTCCCGCCAGCTCGGCGAGGAAAAGGAGACGCTGGAGCAGACCCGGGCCGGCGCCATCGATCTGAACCGGACCAATGTCGCGCTGATCGGAACCATGGTGCCTTCGGTGAACGTGCTGGCGATGCCGTTCCTGTTTCGATCCCTTGAGCATCTGCAGCATGTGCTGGATGGACCGATCGGCAACGAGATCCTGAACGGTCTCGAGGCCCACGGCTTCGTCGGGCTGACCTTCTACGATTCCGGCGCCCGCTCGATCTATAACAGCGTCCGCCCGGTACGTTCGCTCGACGACCTCAAGGGGCTGCGGCTGCGCGTGCAGCAATCCGAACAGATGTCGGACATGATCCGCGCGCTCGGCGCCCAGCCGGTCCAGATGGCCTATGGCCAGGTGCTGACCGGGCTCGCCAACCGGCTGATCGACGGCGCGGAGAACAACTGGCCGTCCTTCGTCACCACCGGCCACTACAAATACGCCGGCTACTATACCCTGACCCGACACACCGTGAGCCCCGAAGTGCTGGTGATGTCGCGCAAGGCCTGGGCCAGCCTCACGCCGGACGAGCAGACCATCTTCCGCGAAGCCGCGCAGCGCTCCAGCATCTACATGCGCGAGAAGTGGCGGGAGCTCGAGGAGCGCTCGCGCAGGCAGGCGGAGCAGGCCGGCGTCAAGGTCGTGACCGATTTCGACCGCAAGCCGTTCGAGGCGGCGATGGCCGGCATCTATGCCAAGGCGGAGCGCGATCCGGCGATAGCTGCGCTGATCGAACGCATCCGCAACATGGAGTGACCGGATCTTGGACGCGCCCAAACAGGACGGGACGATGCGACCGCGGGCGGCCTTTGGGCCGCAGGGCCGCTTCCGCATCGTCCAGTTGCTGCGTGCGGTGCCGATCCGCTGGCGCATTCTTTCGATCGCGCTGCTCAATTCCGCCGTCGTGGTCGTGCTGGCGGTGCTGATCTGGAACGGCTCGAAGGTGCTCGGCTCGGCCTGGGACGACGTCCGCCAGGTGCGGGAATCCGACAAGATCCTGGCCAAGCTCGAGAGCGAGACCAGCCGTCTGCAGAACCTGATCCATCGCTACATCAACCAGCCGAGCCCGGACCTGTTTGCGGAAATCCTGCTGCTCCGCGAGGCCGTGCTCGGCACGCTGACCAACCGGGCCTCGACCGACCCGATGCTGTCGGGCTCGGTCGAGCAGCTGGAGCGCGTCACCAGCCGTTTCCTCGACGGCTTCGGTGAATTGCGCACCCTGCAGACCACGATCTCCAAGACCTATGACGAGCAGGTGCTGTCGCCGACCAGGGACATGGCCGGGCTCTATTCGATCATCGAGGGCGCCACCGGCCATCGCGACGCGCTGATCTGGCCGGCGCTCGGCAAATCGCGCGAAGCCTTCACCTCGCTCCTGGTCGCCGCCAACGCCTACTACCTTTCGCTTGCCTCCTCGTCGGCCGAGGAAGCCCGCCGCAACATCGATACGATCGAGAAGACGATTCCCGTCATGACCGATCTGGCCGAGAACGACCTGCAGCGCATGGCGCTGGCGCGGCTCAAGGTCAAGACCGCCGAGCTGCGCGACGGGCTCGGCAAGCTCAGCGAACAGCTCACCAACCGCACCGATCTGTTGCGCAACTCGATCGACGCCAGCCAGGCCGACGCGATCGGCGCGATCGACGAGCTCTCGGTGAAGATGCGCCAGCGCGAGCAGAAGGCGCAGGAGACGTTCGACAAGACGCTGACGTCGATCTCGCGCCGGGTGCTGTCGATCGCCGTGATCTTCCTCGGCGTCATCATGTCGGCCGGCGTCATGATCGCACTCTCGATCCGGCTGCCGCTGGCGCAGATCATGGCCGCGATGCGCACCATCACCTCGGGCGACCTCGACCGGCCGGTGCAGGGCACCTCGGCCAAGGACGAGGTCGGCGCCATGGCGCGCGCGGTCGAGGTGTTCCGCGAAAACGCGATCGCCAAGCGCAAGACCGAGGACGAGCTGCGCAGCGCCAAGGAGAAGGCCGAGAGCGCGCTGCTCGAGCTCAACGCCGCCCAGCAGAACCTGATCGATGCCGAGCGCCTCGCCGCGCTCGGCGGGCTCGTTGCGGGCGTGGCCCACGAGGTCAACAATCCGATCGGCATCAGCCTGACGGTCGCCTCGAGCTTTGCCCGCCGCAGCGAGATGTTCGAGAACGACCTGAAGACCGAGCCGCTGCGCCGCTCCAGGCTCGACGAATTCGTGCGTGCCTCGCGTGACGCATCACAGCAACTGGTTGCGAACCTGCAGCGCGCCGGCGAACTGATCCAGTCGTTCAAGCAGGTCGCCGTCGATCGCTCACATGCCGAACGCCGCCAGTTTGCCTTGAGCGAATCGACCGACCAGATCGTGGCGAGCCTGCGGCCGGTGCTGAAGAAGGCCGCGATCGCGCTGTCCGTCGACGTGCCCGATGGGCTCCTGATCGACGGCTATCCCGGCGCCTATGGCCAGATCTTAACCAATCTTTTCCTCAACGCCGTCAATCATGCCTTCGCCGACGGCCGCTCCGGCAACATCACGATCTCGGCGCGCGGTCGCGGCACCGATGATGTCGAGATCATCTTCGCGGACGACGGGGCTGGCATGACGCCGGACGTGCAGCGACAGGCGTTTGACCCGTTCTTCACGACCCGACGCAACGAAGGTGGCACGGGCCTCGGCCTCCATATCGTCTACAACCTCGTCACCCAGCAGCTCGGCGGACGCATGATGCTGGAGTCAAGGGTAGGACAAGGCACCACTTTTCGCATTATCATGCCCAGGATCGCCAAGGGGGCTGCCATGGGCGAGCCCACGATCACTGACGCAGCAGCCGACGGAACCAGTCAATGGCCGAACAGGACGATGTCCTCCAACTGATCGACGACACCGAGAGCCCCCCGGAGGACTCGCCGGTACGGAAATGGAAGATCGCCGTGATCGACGACGATCACGCCGTCCACGAAGGCACCCGATTTGCGCTCAGCGATTACAACCTGAACGGCGCGACGCTGGAGATCCTGTCGGCCTACTCTGCGGCCGAAGGCCGCACGCTGATGCGGGACAACCCCGACATCGCGGCCGTGCTGCTCGACGTCATCATGGAGACCGACGTCGCCGGCCTCGAGCTCGTCGAATACATCCGCAACGACATCAAGAACGAGACCGTCCGCATCATCCTGCGCACCGGCCAGCCCGGCCAGGCGCCGGAGCGGCGCGTCATCGTGCAATACGACATCAACGACTACAAGGCGAAGACCGAGCTCACCGCCGACAAGCTGTTCACCTCGCTGACCGCCGCGCTGCGCAGCTACCAGCAGCTCGAGCGCATGGTGCAGACAAGGCGCGGGCTCGAGATCATCATCGATGCGGCCTCGACGCTGTACGACTTCAAGTCGATGCAGCGGCTGGCCGAGGGCGTGCTGACGCAGCTCGCCTCGCTGCTCAATGTCGATTGCGCCGGCATCCTGGTGCTGCGCGACGACGGCAACGCCGCCGCCGCCGATTTCTCGGTGCTGGCCTGCTCGGGCTGCTACAGCCGCTTCATCGGCACGACGTCATCGAAGGCGCTCGATCCCGACCTGCGGCACATGGTGGAGGAAGCGTTCCAGCGCCGCAAGAACGAGTTCGCCGACCACCGCAGCGTGCTCTATTCGCGCACCGGCAGCGGCCGCGAGGTCGTGGTGCTGCTACAGGCCGAGCGCCAGCTCTCCGACACCGACCGCGCGCTGGTCGAGATCTTCTCGAGCCGGCTGTCGATCGCGTTCGACAACGTGATCCTCTACCAGCAGCTTCAAGAAGCCAACACCCAGCTCGAGGACCGCGTCGCGCAGCGCACCCGCGCGCTGATGCAGGCCAACCGGCGGCTGTCGGCACAATGGCTGCGGCTGCAGCGTGCCAACGGCTTCAAGAACGAAATCCTCGGCACTGTCGCCCACGATCTGAAGAATCCGCTCGGCGTGATCCTCGGCCGCACCGAGATGCTGACCGAATTGATCAGTGCCGGCTCGCCGAAGGAGAACGTCACCGCCCAGGTCGAGCACATCAGGGATGCGACCAGGCGGCTGACCTCGATGGTCGACCACCTGATCTCGGATGCGATGGCCGACGCCTTCGACATCACCATCCGCCGCGAGCCGGTCGACGTCGCGGCCCTCGTCAACGAGGTCACCGAGGCTAATTTACCCTCGGCCGTCAACAAGCAGCAGAGCATCTCGGTCTCGGGGCCGCAGCAATTCGTCACGATGTGCGACGGCGACCGGATCCGCGAGGCGATCGACAATTTGGTCAGCAACGCCATCAAGTACTCGCCGATCGGCGGCAAGATCACGGTGGCGGTCAGCCACGAAGGTGACGACACGGTGATCCGGATCGCCGACCAGGGCCCCGGCCTCAGCCCCGAGGATCTCGGCCGGCTGTTCGGCCGGTTCCAGCGGCTGTCGGCTAAGCCGACCGCGGGCGAAAGCTCGACCGGCCTCGGCCTTTCCATTGTCAAGCGTATCATCGACATGCATGGCGGCCATGTGACCGCACAGAGCCCGGGCCCCGGACAGGGGTCGACCTTTACGGTTACACTGCCGGCGACAGAGACATCATGAACCAGAACCCGCATATCTTCATCGTCGACGATGAGGCGCCGGCCCGCGAGATGGTCGGCGATTACCTCAAGATGCACGGCTTCGGCGTGACGCTGTGCGATGGCGGCAAGAGCCTGCGCAAGGAGATCGAGAGCAGCACGCCCGATCTCGTGGTGCTGGACCTCAACATGCCCGAGGAGGATGGTCTGTCGATCATCCGCGACCTCAAGAGCAAGATCAACGTCCCCGTCATCATGCTGACAGCTACTGCCAGCCCGATCGACCGCGTGGTCGGGCTCGAGCTCGGCGCCGACGATTACGTGGCCAAGCCCTGCGAGCTGCGCGAGCTGATGGCACGCATCCGCTCGGTGCTGCGGCGGAGCGGACCCGCCAAATCAGCTGCGCCGGAACCGGCGAGCACCAAGGCCGAAAAGGAGCAGCTGGTGCGGTTCGGCACCAAATGGCTCGATCTCGAGGCCCAGGCGCTGCGCGACGACGAGGGCAATGAGCACCCGCTGACCGCCTCCGAATTCGGCCTGCTGAAGGTGTTCGCGGCCAATCCGAAGCGCGTGCTGTCGCGCGAGCGGCTGCTGGAACTGGCCAATGCGCGCGACGCGGAAGCCTTCGACCGCGCCGTCGACCTGCGCATCATGCGCATCCGCCGCAAGATCGAATTCGACCCAACCAAGCCGTCGGTGATCCGGACCATCCGCGGTGGCGGCTATCTGTTCTCGCCGACCGGGGACAAGGCGTAGCTTCTCGGCGTCGTGCTGGCGCTGTTCCCGTCATCCTAAGGAGCGCGTAGCGCGTCTCGAAGGATGCACGGCCCGGTCGGTGGCCGTCGATCCTTCGAGACGCCGCTTCGCAGCAGGATGACGGGTCTCAAATTCATCGAATTCGTTGTGTGGCACGGGCGGATTCAGCGACACAAAGGCTGTCAATCTCCGCAAAAATCCCTAAGTTTCGGCCATGCCGAAAACAGCCTCCAAAGACCCCGCCAAATCAGCCCCGCAGACCGCAGCCAAGCCCGTCGCCGCCAAGCCCGTTACTACCAAGCCCGCGGCGAAGGGCGACCATATCTTTTTGGTCGACGGCTCGGGCTACATCTTCCGCGCCTACCACGCGCTGCCGCCGCTGAACCGCAAGTCCGACGGGTTGCAGGTCAACGCCGTGCTCGGCTTCTGCAACATGCTGTGGAAGCTGCTGCGCGACATGCCGGACGACAACCGGCCGACCCATCTGGCGATCGTGTTCGACAAGTCGGAGATCACGTTCCGCAACAAGCTCTATCCCGACTACAAGGCGCACCGGCCGCCGGCGCCCGACGATCTGATCCCGCAATTCGCGCTGATCCGCGAGGCGGTGCGCGCCTTCGAGCTGCCCTGCCTCGAGCAGGCCGGCTTCGAGGCCGACGATCTGATCGCGACCTATGCGCGGCTCGCCACCGAGCGCGGCGCGACCACGACGATCGTATCATCCGACAAGGATCTGATGCAGCTCGTCAACGACAAGGTCGTGATGTACGACACGATGAAGGATCGCCGCATCGGCCGCGACGAGGTGATCGAGAAATTCGGCGTGCCGCCCGAGAAGGTCGTCGAGGTGCAGGCGCTGGCCGGCGATTCCACCGACAACGTGCCCGGCGTACCGGGCATCGGCATCAAGACCGCCGCGCAGCTGATCATCGAATATGGCGATCTCGACCAGCTGCTGTTCCGCGCCGGCGAGATCAAGCAGCCGAAGCGGCGCGAGGCGCTGCTCGAGAATGCCGAGAAGGCGCGCATCTCGCGCCAGCTCGTGCTGCTCGACGACAGGGTCGATCTCGAGGTGCCGCTCGACGACCTCGCCGTGCACGAACCCGACTCGCGCCGGCTGATCTCCTTCCTCAAGGCGATGGAGTTCTCCACCCTCACCCGCCGCGTCGCCGACTATGCGCAGATCGACCCCGCCGATGTCGATGCCGATCCCGGCAACAAGAGCGGCGCCAGCGTGTTCTCGCCGCTGCCGCCGTCGGACGTGACGCCGGCGCCGGGAGACGCTCCGACATCGGCCGCAGCACCACCCGCGAGGGCCAAGCCGACCGGCGCACGCGACGACAAGAACTCCAGCCTGAAGGGCACGCCGGCAACGCTGGCCGAGGCCCGCGGCGAGGCGATCCGCAAGACCGGCTTCGATCGCAAGGCCTATCAGGCGATCGGCAGTCTCGACCAGCTCGGCGCCTTTGTCGCGCGCGCGCACGACACCGGCTACATCGCGATCGAGGCGATGTCGGAATCGATCGACCCGATGCAGGCCGAACTGTCGGGACTGGCGCTCGCCGTGGCGCCCAACGATGCCTGCTACATCCCGCTCGGCCACCGGCAGGCCGGTGGCGGCGCCGGGCTGTTCGATGCGGGCCTCGCGCCCGGCCAGATCAAGACCGCCGATGCACTGAAGGCGCTGAAGCCGCTGCTGGAGTCCGCAGGCATCCAGAAGGTCGGCTTCAACGTCAAGTTCACCTCGGTGACCCTGGCGCAGCACGGCGTCACGCTGCGCAACATCGATGACGCCCAGCTGATGTCCTACGCGCTCGATGCCGGCCGCGGCTCGCATGCGCTGGAGGCGCTCGCCGAGCGCTGGTTCGGCCATGCCGTCGTCAGCTATGGCGGCCTCGTCGGCAGCGGCAAGGGCAAGCTGACCTTCGATCAGGTCACGATCGACAAGGCGACCGAATATGCGGCCGAAAGCGCCGACCTGATCCTGCGGCTGTGGCGGGTGCTGAAGCCCCGCCTCGTGGCCGAACGAATGACGACGGTCTACGAGACGCTGGAGCGGCCGCTGGTGTCGGTGCTGGCGCGGATGGAGCGGCGCGGCATCTCGATCGACCGCCAGGTGCTGTCGCGGCTGTCGGGCGATTTCGCCCAGACCGCGGCGCGCGTCGAGGCCGAGATCCAGGAGATCGCCGGCGAGCCGGTCAATGTCGGCAGCCCGAAGCAGATCGGCGACATCCTCTTCGGCAAGATGGGATTGCCCGGCGGCACCAAGACCAAGACCGGCGCCTGGTCGACCACCGCGCAGGTGCTCGACGAGCTCGCCGAACAGGGCCACGAATTCCCGAGGAAGATTCTGGAGTGGCGCCAGGTCTCGAAGCTGAAATCGACCTACACCGACGCGCTGCCGACCTACGTCAACCCGCAGACCCATCGCGTGCACACGACCTACGCGCTCGCCGCGACCACGACGGGCCGGCTGTCGTCGAACGAGCCGAACTTGCAGAACATCCCGGTTCGTACCGAGGACGGCCGCAAGATTCGCCGCGCCTTCATCGCAACACCCGGTCACAAGCTGGTGTCGGCCGACTATTCGCAGATCGAACTGCGGCTGCTCGCCGAGATCGCCGAAGTGCCGGTGCTGCGCCAGGCGTTTCGCGACGGGCTCGACATTCACGCCATGACGGCTTCCGAAATGTTCGGCGTGCCGATCAAGGACATGCCGAGCGAGGTGCGGCGCCGCGCCAAGGCCATCAATTTCGGCATCATCTACGGCATCTCGGCGTTCGGCCTCGCCAACCAGCTCGGCATCGCGCGCGAGGAAGCCTCCGCCTACATCAAGAAGTACTTCGAGCGCTTCCCGGGCATCCGCGCCTACATGGACGAGACCAAGGACTTCTGCCGCCGCAACGGCTATGTGACGACGCTGTTCGGCCGCAAGTGCTACTACCCGGACATCAAGGCGTCCAACGCCTCGGTGCGCGCCTTCAACGAACGCGCCGCGATCAACGCCCGCCTGCAGGGCACCGCAGCCGACATCATCCGCCGCGCCATGATCCGGGTCGAGGACGCACTCGCCGAGAAGAAGCTCTCGGCGCAGATGCTGCTGCAGGTGCATGACGAACTGATCTTCGAGGTGCCCGACAACGAGGTCGCGGCGACGCTGCCGGTGGTGCAGAAGGTGATGCAGGACGCGCCGTTCCCGGCGGTGATCCTGTCGCTGCCGCTGCAGGTCGACGCCCGCGCCGCGAACAACTGGGACGAGGCGCATTAGACTCCACCTCGCCCCGCCTGCGGGGAGAGGTCGGATCGCATGCAGCGAAGCGGAATGCGATCCGGGTGAGGGGGAATCTCCGCGAACTCACTCTCACCGTCTTTGCGGAAGCAGCCCCTCACCCCAACCCTCTCCCCGCATCCGCCTTCGCACGAAGGCGGGCTTCGGCGGACAAGAGAGCGGGGCGAGGGAGCAGAGCGACATTGCTCCGAGAGCAATTCCAACATGGCAGCGTGGCGGATGACGCGCTAGAAGTGTGCGTATCCCCTTGCGAGCCCCATTATGCCCCACACATCCGCGTTGCTCGGCTTTGCGCTCGTCTGCCTCGGCATGGTGCTGACGCCGGGACCGAACATGATGTACCTGATCTCGCGATCGATCACCCAGGGGCCGGCGGCCGGCATCGTCTCGCTCGGCGGCGTCGCGCTCGGCTTCGTGTTCTACATGCTGTGCGCGGCGTTCGGCATCACCGCGCTGCTGTTTGCGATTCCCTATGCTTATGACGCGCTGCGTTTCGCCGGCGCCGCCTATCTGCTCTGGCTGGCGTGGCAGGCGCTGAAGCCGGGCGGCCGCTCGCCGTTCCAGGTCAAGGCGCTGAAGGTCGACGGCCCGCGCAAACTGTTCGCGATGGGCTTCATCACCAACCTGCTCAACCCGAAGATCGCGATGCTCTATCTGGCGCTGCTGCCGCAGTTCATCGATCCCGCAGGCGGCAGCGTGCTGACGCAGTCGCTCGCGCTCGGCTCGATCCAGATCGTGATCAGCGTCAGCGTCAATGCGATGATCGCGCTCGCCGCCGGCTCGATCGCGGTGTTCCTCGGCACCCGCCCGACCTGGCTGCTGGTGCAGCGCTGGCTGATGGGCACGGTGCTCGCGGGACTTGCGATGAAGATGGCGCTCGAGGCGCGGCGGGCGTGACTTGCTCTCTTACCTCGCCCCGCTTGCGGGGAGAGCATAGGCCGCCTCCGGCGGCCGTCCTCAAGAACGCCGAAGCAAGGCTTCGGCTATGTCGCATCGCCAGATGCGATCCGGGTGAGGGGGAGCCACCGCGAATACAACTTCCAACTTCTTTGCCGAGAGAGCCCCTCACCCCGACCCTCTCCCCGCATCCGCCTTCGCACGAAGGCGGGCTTCGGCGGACAAGAGAGCGGGGCGAGGGAGAAGATCAATCCAGCTTCGCCTCCATGCCCCGCTTCGTCGCCGGGCGGGCCATCAGCGCATCGTACCAGCGCTTGACGTTGGGGAAGTCGGCCAGGTCGACCTTGTGGCGCGGATGGCGCCAGGCCCAGCCGAGGATGGCGAAATCGGCTACCGACAGATCGCCGGCGACGAACTCGCGGCCATCCAGCCGGCGATCCAGCACGCCGTAGAGCCGCCGCGTCTCGGCCATGTAGCGCTTCAGGCCATAGGCGCGGTCCTGCTCGTTCTCCAGCGCGATGAAATGGTGCACCTGACCCGGCATCGGGCCGAAACCGCCCATCTGCCACATCAGCCACTCATAGACCGGGATCCGTTCCGCCAGCGGCTTCGGCAGGAACTTGCCGGTCTTCTCGCCGAGATAGAGCAGGATCGCGCCGGACTCGAAGATGCTGACCGGCTTGCCGCCGGGACCATCGGGATCGATGATCGCCGGGATCTTGTTGTTCGGGCTGATCGCGAGGAACGCGGGCGCCATCTGCTCGCCCTTGCCGATATTCACCGGGATCACCTTGTAGGGCAGCCCCATTTCCTCCAGCGCCACCGAGATCTTGCGGCCATTGGGGGTGTTCCAGGTGTGCAGCTCGATGGTCATTTCCGCTTCCCGTGCAAGTGTTTGGCCGAGTGTTTGGCGCCTGCTTACGGGGATTGCAACGGCCGCACAACCCGCGCTTTCCGCACACGGCTGCGCTGAAAATGGCGGCGCGGGCACTGTTGACGGCGGGATTTACCCGCTGGAATGTGCGGGAGACCGCCGATAGATTGCCGGCCGTTTCAGAAGCCCCAAAGAACCCCCAAGGGAAAAGCCTTTGTCCAAGTCAGCCTCCCGTGCCCGCCTCGCCGAGATCATCCGCAAGCGCTCGTTCGGCCGCGGCGAGATCACCTTGGCGTCGGGCCGCAAGAGCGATTTCTATTTCAACCTGAAGCCGACGATGCTCGATCCCGAAGGCGCAGCGCTGCTCGCCGAGCTCACCTATGAGGCGCTGAAGGACGACCGGCTCGATTTCGTCGGCGGGCTCGAGATGGGCGCGGTGCCGCTCGCCGGCGCCATCGCCCAGCTCTCCTGGCTGAAGGGTCATCCGATCGCGGCGTTCTTCGTGCGCAAGAAGCCGAAGGAGCACGGCGCGCGGCTCGCCGTCGAAGGGCTCGCCAAGGGCGAGACGCTGGCAGGCAAGCGCATCGTGATCGTCGAGGACGTCACCACGACCGGCGGCTCGGCGCTGAAGGCGGTGGAAGCCGTGCGTGAGGCCGGCGGCGAGATCGCACTGGTCTTCACCATGGTCGACCGCGAGGAAGGCGCCACCGAGACGTTCGCCGAGGCCGGCTTGCCGTTCCGCGCGCTGTACAAGGCCGGCGAGTTCTTGAAGGACTGACGGTCTTTCCTCCCCCTCGCCCCGCTCTCTTGTCCGCCGAAGCCCGCCTTCGTGCGAAGGCGGATGCGGGGAGAGGGTTGGGGTGAGGGGCCTCTCTCGTCAGTTGCGATCGTCGAGAGACCTGTACCCCCTCACCCGGATCGCATTGGGCTACGCTCCATGCGTTCCGACCTCTCCCCGCAAGCGGGGCGAGGTAAGCGAGGTTCACACAATCTCGACTTCTTCCGGTCACCCCCAATCAATCGCCCGTTTACCATCACGCCTTAAGGTGAATCCGCCGGGGCACCTTGTCGCCGCGGCGAGGCGCGTCGGGTGGAGTTGGCGTTGCGTACAGAGTTGAGTGATCGGCGGATGCGGCGCCGCGTGATGCTTGCCGCCGCTGCGTTTGCGGGTTCCGTCCTGGTCGTGCCCGCTCCCGTCTCGGCCGAAGGGCTGTTCGACTTCTTCTTCGGCGGTTCCCAGAAGCAGCAGGGCCGGCAGGCCCCGCCGCAAGCCAATTTCTTCGCCGATCCGTTCGGTCTCAATCAGCAGCCGGAACGGCAGACGTCCGCGCCGGTCTCGGCGCCGCGCGTGGCCGGTTCCGGGCCGGCCTATTGCGTGCGCAGCTGCGACGGCAAGTATTTTCCGCTGACGATGCGCGGCAACGCGACGCCGGCGCAGCTCTGCCAGGCGTTCTGTCCCGCGAGCGCGACCAAGGTCTATTACGGCAGCCATATCGACAGCTCCGCCTCGGCTACGGGTGAGCGCTACGCCGACAGTGAGAACGCCTTCGCCTATCGCAAGGCGCTGCACGCCGACTGCACCTGCAACGGCCGCGACCCGGCCGGGCTCGCGCCGGTCGACCTCGCGCTCGATGCCTCGCTGAAGGCCGGCGACGTGATCGCGACCACCGACGGCCTCGTCGCCTATACCGGCGTCCGCGTCGGCAACGAGCAGTCCTTCGACTTCACGCCGATCGCTTCCTATCCCGGGTTGACCGCGGCGGTCCGCGCGCGGCTCGGTGAAATGAAGGTCGCGCCCGTCAGCGCGGAGATCGCGAGCGACGCACCGCTGCCGGAAACCAGCCGCGATGTCGCGCCATCGGCACCATCGTCCGTGGTGCCGAAGGGCAACGCTGCAAAGCCCGCCAAGCGGGCCGAGGCGAACTGACGGCCTGCGCTCGTCATTGCGAGGAGCTCGCGACAAAATTGCGAAGCAATTTTGCGCTGAAGCGACGAAGCAATCCACACTCGGGTTGCGGGACGATGGATTGCTTCGCTGACGCTCGCAATGACGGAGGGATAGCTACCGCGCCACGATCACGCCGATCACGTTCGGCGCGGCCATGTACTTCTCCTCGATCGCGGCCCGCGCCGCCGCGCGGTTCTCCGGGTTGAGGAGGCCGCGCTTCTCGGCGAGGATCATCCAGCAATAGCCCCACCAGTCGGTCAGCATGCCGTGATCGTCGACGAGGTCGTAGCCCTGCTCGCCGGCGAAGATGCGCGCATGCGCTTCATCGAGCGAATCGAGCCAGGCGTGATCCTCGTCCGAGAACAGCTCGTCGCTGAAATCATCGGTGGTGTAGCCCCAGATCGACATGCAGACCGCGTTGAACTCGCGGTCGAGCTGGTCATCGTCGATCGGCTGGCGCCGCGAGGCCTGGTGCAGCCGCGACAGCGACCGCGCGAAATCGGCAATCCGGGTCAGAGCGAATTGGTCAAAGGCGATGGTGGACATGTAGCCCTCGCGGAGACTGAGAGACCATAGATATTGTGTCGGCGCAGGTGCCGAATCACAATGATATATCAAAGACTTGCTAAAGTGTTCTTAATTCGTTCCAGCGCCATCAATGAGCATCGCCCCGGCGAAGGCCGGGGCCCATAACCACCGCGATCGGACAGTTCACGTGATCGGTGCCCCGAAATGAATGCGGCAGTCTATTACGTCTACATTCTCGCGAGCCGCCGCCATGGAACGCTCTACATCGGTGTCAGCAACAATCTTTGCACTCGGCTTGCGCTTCATCGCGCTGGACGCGGCTCACAATTCGTCAAGAAATACGGCGTCACGCGACTGGTTTACATGGAGGTCTACGCTTCACCACAAGAGGCGATCGCACGAGAAAAAGCGCTGAAGGAATGGCGCCGCGACTGGAAGGTGCGCCTGATCGAGCAAGATAATCCGGAGTGGAGCGACCTGTCCCACCTTCTCTGACGGCTGTGGTTATGGGCCCCGGCCTCCGCCGGGGCGACGAATCGCGGTGACTGCATTTGCCGCATGGGAAAAGCGGTCGCCATGTTCGCACAGCCCACAAAGCAATTCGGGCCGCTGACCAGGTCAGCGGCCCGTTGAAAAATTGCTTCGGAATGAAATGCGTCGAAGCTGGAAAATGTGCCCGCCCCACGCGCGACAGCTGTGTTTGTAAAGAACTCGTTAAGTCTTGGAAATCCGTATCAGCACGGTGTTCCCGATGGCGCGTAAAAGCGCGTTGTGCGGCCACCTAATTCGCTGCGGACAGCAGTTTGTCGCCGCAGGCATTCGCGTAAAACTTGCCGCCGCATTGCCGCTTGATGGCGGCGCAGCGCGCGGCAGGCGAAGCGTTCTGGGTCACGCTGTAGCTGCAGCGCAGGCTGTCGGCGCTGCGGCCAGGTTTGCCCGCCGCATAGGCTGCACTTGTGGCGGTGATGCACACCATGAGCAACGCCGTGGCCGCGATCTCGATCAAGAGTCTCATCACGCATCCTCCGCCAAATTGCCGCAAAATTCCGGCTTTCACGGCCGATCGTAGCACCGGCGACGATGGTTCCGAAGGCCCCTCAATCGGCCCGGTCCTTGCATAATATGCCGGCAGCGCCAGGCACGGCAACGCTTCGGGCGGTTTCGATTGCCGGGCAACGCGCGTATCATCGACTTGGGGCATGATCCGGACAATATGATCGCATCATGATCCGGACTCTGAACGGCAGGGATTGAGCGCTTTGCACGAACAAACAAACTACCCGGTGTTGAACCAGCCGATCGACGAGCTGGCGCTGACCGAGATCAAGGGCGCGATCCTCGCCAAGCTCCGGCTTGCGATCGGCAAGGACGCCACCGTCGCGACCAGGCGCGACTGGTACAAGGCGGCGGCGCTGGCGCTGCGCGACCGCATCGTGCACCACTGGCTGACGGCCGAGAAGCAGACCTACGACGCCGGCGCCAAGCGCGTCTATTATCTCTCGCTCGAATTCCTGATCGGCCGCCTGTTCACCGACGCGCTGAACAATATGGGACTGTTGCCGCTGTTCGAGGCCGCGCTCGGCGACCTCGGCGTCGATCTGTCGGACCTGCGCAAATGCGAGCCGGACGCGGCGCTCGGCAATGGCGGTCTCGGACGGCTCGCGGCCTGCTTCATGGAGAGCATGGCGACGCTGGCGATCCCGGCGACCGGCTACGGCATCCGCTACGATTTCGGCCTGTTCCGCCAGATCATGAACCATGGCTGGCAGCAGGAATATCCCGACGAATGGCTCGCCTTCGGCAACCCCTGGGAATTCCAGCGCCCTGAGGTGGTCTACAACGTCCACTTCGGCGGCCATGTCGAGCATGTCGACGACCGCGGCCGCGACCGCGCCACCTGGCATCCGGCGGAAACCGTCGAGGCGATGGCCTACGACACGCCGATCGTCGGCTGGCGCGGCCAGCACGTCAACGCGCTTCGGCTCTGGTCGGCGCACGCGCCCGATCCGCTCCAGCTCGACGTCTTCAACACCGGCGACTACGTCTCGGCCAGCGCCGAGCAGGCGCGCGCGGAGGCGATCTGCAAATTCCTCTATCCGAACGACGAGAGCGCGGCGGGCCGCGAGCTGCGGCTGCGCCAGGAGTATTTCTTCGTCTCGGCCTCGTTGCAGGACCTCGTGAAGCGGCATCTCGCCTCCGACGGCGGCCTGCGCAACCTCGCGCAGAAGGCGGCCGTGCAGCTCAACGACACCCATCCGAGCCTTGCGGTCACCGAGCTGATGCGCATCCTGGTCGACCTGCACAGTTTCCGCTGGGACGAGGCCTGGAAGATCACGGTCGCGACGCTGTCCTACACCAACCACACGCTGCTGCCGGAGGCACTCGAGACCTGGCCGGTCGAACTGTTCGAGCGGCTCTTGCCGCGACATCTCGAGATCATCTACCGCATCAACGTGGCCCATCTCGCGCTCGCCGAGGAGCGCTTCCCCGGCGACATCGAATACCGCGCCTCGGTCTCGCTGATCGACGAACGCAGCGGCCGCCGCGTGCGGATGGGCCAACTCGCCTTCGTCGGCTCGCACCGCATCAACGGCGTCTCCGCGATGCATTCCGACCTGATGAAGGAGACCGTGTTCCACGACCTTCATCATCTCTATCCCCAGCGCATCACCAACAAGACCAACGGCATCACCTTCCGCCGCTGGCTGATGCTGGCCAACCCGCGGCTGACCGCGCTGCTGCGCGAGACCTGCGGCGAGGCCGTGCTCGACGACTTCTCGCTGCTCGAACGGCTCGAGCCCCACTCAAGCGATCTGGAATTCCAGAAGCGCTTCCGCGACGTCAAGCATCACAACAAGCTGGCGCTGGCGCGGCTGATCGGCGAGCGCAACCACATCAAGGTCGACCCGTCGGCACTGTTCGACGTGCAGATCAAGCGCATCCACGAATACAAGCGGCAGCTGCTCAACATCCTGGAGACGATCGCGCTGTACCACGCGATGAAGGACGAGCCGCAGCGCGACTGGGTGCCGCGCGTGAAGATCTTCGCCGGCAAGGCGGCGGCGAGCTACCGCTACGCCAAGCTGATCATCAAGCTGATCAGCGACGTCGCCGAAATCGTCAACAACGACGCTTCGCTCGGCGGCAGGCTGAAGGTCGCCTTCCTCGCCGACTACAATGTCAGCCTCGCCGAGGTGATCATCCCCGCCGCCGATCTCTCCGAGCAGATCTCGACAGCCGGCATGGAGGCCTCGGGCACCGGCAACATGAAGCTCGCGCTGAACGGCGCGCTGACCATCGGCACGCTCGACGGCGCCAATATCGAAATCCGCGACAATGTCGGCGAGGAGAACATCGCGATCTTCGGCCTCGAGGCCGGCGACGTCATGGTCCGTCGCAAGCAGGGGCTCGATGCCAGCGACGTGATCGGCAAATCGCCGCGGCTCGAGCGCGCGATCCGCGCCATCGAGAGCGGCGAGTTCTCGCCGGGCGATCCCGCGCGCTTCGCCTCGATCGGGCACGCGCTGCGCTACCTCGACCACTACATGGTCTCGGCCGATTTCGATTCCTACTACGACGCGCAGCGCGGCATCGACGCGCGCTGGCAGGTGGCGCCGGCCTGGACCCGCGCTTCGATCCTCAACGTGGCGCGCATGGCGTGGTTCTCCTCCGACCGCACCATCCGCGAATATGCCGAAGACATCTGGCATGTGCCGGTGCACCCGAGCGCCTCGCCGCAGTTCGGCAACCAGCGCGAGGCGAAGGGCTGACAGTCCCGGGACGTGGAAATCGATGACGTCCGACGTCATTGAATTCCGCCTTCTTGCCGGGATATTGCTTGTCCGGATAAGGGCGTCATTGCGAGGAGCAAAGCGACGAAGCAATCCAGACTTGCTTTGCGGCTTTGGATTGCTTCGCTTCGCTCGCAATGACGGAACCGAAGAATATGCTCACCAAGACCCCGCATTTGTTCGACGAAGCCACCGCCGTCACCGCCGGCGACAGCCGCTGGCAGGGGCGAACCAGCCCGGATTACTGGGCGTTCGTCGGCCCGTTCGGCGGCTGCACCGCCGCGACGATCCTGCGCGCCGTGATGCAGCACCCGCAGCGGGCGGGCGATCCGCTGGCGCTGACAGTCAATTACTGCGCACCGGTCGCCGAGGGCATGTTCGATCTCGACGTCCGCCTGGTCCGTGCCAATCGCTCGAGCCAGCACTGGTCGGTCGAGATGACGCAGGGCGGCGGCGAGGTCGCGACCTTGGCGACCGCGGTGTTTGCCGAGCGCCGACCGTCGTGGTCGCATCAGCCCGCCGAGTTTCCCGGCGCGGTGCCGTTCGAGGAGCTGCGGCCCTATCCGAAGCTCGCGATGACCTGGGCCAATCAGTATGATTTCCGCTTCGCCGAGGGCGAACCGGAACTCGGCGGCGGCGCCGCCAAGCAACCGTCGAGCCCCTATTCAAAACTCTGGATCGCCGACCGCGTGCCGCGCAAGCTCGATGCGCTGTCGCTGATGTCGATGTCGGACGCGTTCTTCGGCCGCGTGTTCCACGCGCGGCACGAGCTGGTGCCGTTCGGTACGGTGTCGCTGACGACCTATTTCCATGTCGATGCAATCGACCTGGATGCGGAGGATACCACCCGCGTGCTCGCCACCGCCGATGCCAAGATCTTCCACAAGAGCTACGGCGACCAGCACGGCGAATTGTGGTCGCCGTCCGGCCGCCTGCTGGCCACCACGACGCAGATCGCCTATTTCAAGGCCTAGCGCGTTTTCAAGCGAAGCCTGTCCCGCACTTGATACGGGATGGGCACCGGTTCGCGGTGAAGAAAGCGCGTCAAATCTGGACGCACGACTCAACTATCCACATGGCCGGATTGGACCGGGTTGCCTATTTCAAGGGTTGGGGGAACAGTGGCGCGTCGCTTCTGTTCCACGACTTTGGGAGCCCTGCCGCATGTCCGAAGCCGACAACTCGAGACCCTCGCGCATCGCCCTGCTCGGCGTTCCCATCGAGATCGGGGCGTCGCAGCCCGGCCCGCTGATGGGCCCGGACGCGCTGCGCACCGCGGGCATCGCGCGCCTGCTCGAGCAGCTCGACTTCCGGGTCGACGACCATGGCAACCTTGCGATCCCGGCCGTGGTCGCCGACGGCCCGGCGCCGCCGAATACCAAGTTCTACGACGAGGTGAAGACCTGGACCCGCGCGCTCTCCGAGCGCGCCTACTGGCTGGCGCATTCCGGCGCGATCCCGATCTTCATGGGCGGCGATCACTCACTGTCGATGGGGTCGATCAACGGCGTCGCACGCTACTGGCAGGAGAAGGGCCGGCCGCTGTTCGCGCTGTGGGTCGACGCCCATGCCGACTACAACACGCCGTCGACCACCATCACCGGCAACATGCACGGCATGTCGGCCGCCTTCCTGTGCGGCGAGCCGGGGCTCGACAACTTGCTCGGCGGGCTGCCGCGGGCCTCGATCCCGCCGGATCAGCTCGACCTGATCGGCACGCGCTCGGTCGATCCGCTGGAGCGCAAGCTGCTGCGGCAGCGCAACGTCTCGATCGCGGACATGCGCCAGATCGACGAGTTCGGCGTCGCCGTGCTCACCCGCCGCGTCATCGAGCGCGTCAGGGCGAAGAACGGCGTGCTGCATGTCTCGTTCGATGTCGACTTCCTCGATCCGGCAGTGGCGCCCGGCGTCGGCACCACGGTGCCGGGCGGCGCGACCTATCGGGAAGCGCATCTGATCATGGAGCTGCTGCACGACTCCGGACTGGTGCGCTCGCTCGATATCGTCGAGCTCAATCCGTTCCTCGACGAGCGCGGCCGCACCGCGCGCGTCGCGGTCGAACTGATCGGCAGCCTGTTCGGCCTGCAGATCACCGACAGACAGACGCCGAGCAATGCGATGCTGCCGGAGATGGGGGAGTAGTCCCAATCCCGTCATCCTGAGGTGCGAGCGGAGCGAGCCTCGAAGGATGCACGGCCCGGCTGGTGGCCCCCTTCGAGACGGCCGCTTCGCGGCCTCCTCAGGTGACGGATTGAGGGAGTGTCGCGCGGATAGAGGAAGCGAGACTGCAACAAAAAGGCGGCCACGAGGGCCGCCTTTTCAAATCGCGTATCACTTGCGCGAACTACTCCGCCGCCAGCTTCACTTCCGGCGCGGCGGCGCGGACTTCGGCGTCGACCTGCGCTTCGAACTTGGCAAAGTTCTTCTGGAACATGCCGACCAGCGCACGCGCGGTCTTGTCGAACTCGGCCTTGTCGGCCCAGGTTTTGATCGGATCGAGGATGTGCGGCTCGACGCCCGGCAGCGAGGTCGGCACCGCGAAGCCGAAAT
This sequence comes from Bradyrhizobium sp. USDA 4011, assembly GCF_054063415.1. Lineage (NCBI taxonomy): Bacteria > Pseudomonadati > Pseudomonadota > Alphaproteobacteria > Hyphomicrobiales > Nitrobacteraceae > Bradyrhizobium > Bradyrhizobium sp. USDA 4011. Next base: position 4,898,398 of record NZ_JBSSGG010000001.1, on the reverse strand, counting down.
ACTTGTCGGTGCGGAAATCGGCGTTGCGCAGCGAGCCGTTCAGCGCCGCAGTGAGCAGCGCGCGGGTCACCTTGATCGGCATCCGGCGACCGGTGCCGTATTTGCCGCCGGTCCAGCCGGTGTTGACCAGCCAGCAATCGACATTGTGCTTGGCGATCAGCTCGCGCAGCATGTTGCCGTAGACCGACGGATCGCGCGGCAGGAACGGCGAACCGAAGCAGGTGGAGAACTCCGGCTGCGGCTCGTTGCCGAGGCCGCGCTCGGTGCCGGCAACCTTCGCGGTGTAGCCGGACAGGAAGTGATACATCGCCTGCGCCGGCGTCAGCCTGGCGATCGGCGGCATCACGCCGAAGGCGTCGGCGGCGAGCATCACCACGTTCTTCGGATGCGGCGCGCAGCCGGTGCGCGAAGCGTTGGGAATGAAATCGAGCGGATAGGCCGAGCGGGTGTTCTCGGTCTTCGAGCCGTCGTCGAAATCGGGCACGCGATCGTTGGCACCGAGCACGACGTTTTCCAGCACGGCGCCGAAGCGCTTGCTGGCGGCATAGATTTCCGGCTCGGCTTCGCCTGAGAGCTTGATGCACTTGGCGTAGCAGCCGCCTTCGAAGTTGAAGACGCCGTCCTCGCTCCAGCCATGCTCGTCATCGCCGATCAGCGTGCGCTTGGGATCGGCCGACAGCGTGGTCTTGCCGGTGCCGGAAAGGCCGAAGAAGATCGCAGTGTCGCCGTCCGGGCCGACATTGGCCGAGCAGTGCATCGGCATCACGCCCTTCTCGGGCAGGTAATAGTTCAGCGTGGTGAACACGCTCTTCTTCATCTCGCCGGCATATTGCGAGCCGCCGATCAGGACGATCTTGCGGGCGAAATCGATGGCGACGACGTTTTCCGACTTGCAGCCGTGGCGCTTCGGATCGGCGCGGAAGCTCGGCAGATCGATGATCGTGAGTTCGGGCACGAAGCTCGCCAGCTCCGACGTCTCGGGGCGAATGAGCAGCGTGCGGATGAACAGCGAGTGCCAGGCGAGCTCGGTGAAGACACGCGTCTTGATGCGATGTTTCGGATCGGCGCCGCCGTAGAGATCCTGCGCGAACAGCGTCATGCCTTCGGCATGCTTGAGGAAGTCGGCATGCAGCGTCGCGAACTGCTCCGAGGTGATCGACTGGTTGCCAGCCCACCACATGCTCTTGTCGGTGAGACCGTCGCGGACCGTGAACTTGTCCTTCGGGCTGCGGCCGGTGAACACGCCGGTGTCAGCGCAAAGCGCGCCATCGGCCGAGAGCACCGCTTCGCCTGATCGCAACGCGTGCTCGTAGAGTTGCGGCGCGCCATAGTTCCAATGCACGCCCTTGAGATTTTTTAAGCCGAATTTGTCGGCGCCGAAGGCACCGTTATGCACGCCCGTCTCTTGCACGAAGAACCTCCTCGAACCCGCGTATCCTTGTTCGCGCGAACATCGCTAGTCGCGCTCCGCCGCGGTGACCGTCATCAGAATAATATAGCCTCTCGGCCCCGGTCCGGCGACCTAATAGTGGGGATCGCCGGGCTTGCCAAGCCAGTCGAACGGCTTTTGGTTCATTCCAAGGCGGGCACATCATCGGGCGCAAATACCGCAGCGCGAAACACTTTCGCTTTGCTTTCGCTTTCTCGTTGTTTTCGCGGCGATCGGGCGATGTTTCGTGGCCTTTCCCGCTGCGAGCAAGGCGTTGCGATGCACAAAGAGTGCCAGCGACTGGCGTGTATCCGCGCCGAGCAACGCAGCAGGCACAGAGAATGCCGGGCATGCGTTTCGCGCTGAGGATGTGTCGTTGCGGCGGACCACCGCGAGTTGACCCTACGCTGCAGTGCCAGACATGTCGTCCACGATCGTGTTGCACGCGGATTGCACCACTGGGTCGGCATTGAGCTGCATGCGATTGAGCTCAGCCCCCGTCGTCGAAGCTGGATGATTGCAATGCTCGGCAAGCAGCGAATGTTCCGCAACGCGAGCTGCGTTCGGCGGCAACAGGATCACTGATCGTAGCGATCGATGGTAACGCAACCACCGCGCCGCACGTGCGTCAGCGCGGTTGAAGCTCGCGATCCGAGCGATCTTCCGGAACAGCAGCGCCAGGAATTCTCGCAGTCCGCATCGCGTCCATCGGCGGCGATACCAGCGCGGGCACGAAATGATCGCGCTGTCGGAGACGCCACACCCGGCCTCGGCAAACACGCACGCGGAGCCGCACCGTGCGACACCATGCCTCGTCGCGCACAGCACCGCCGCTCGGTGCCGACCGGCCGTGCTCCCAATCTTTCCCCTCTATCCCTTGGCGCGCGCCTCGCCGGCGAGCCGCACCAGCATCTTGCGCAACTCGGTGCCGTTGCTGACCCGCTCGGGGAAATCGAGCCGCAGCGTGTCGCGGCCGGCCTGCATGTCCATGCCGTCGGGATCGCAGCCGGTGCACAGCCAGTCGCCACTTTCCGCAGCCAGCAGCCGCGTGGCGTAGAGGTTCATGGCCTCGCGGTGATCCTCGTTCATATGCGCCACCGCGCCCGGCTCGGCCTCCAGCAGCGCTTCGGCACCGCCGAGGTCGGTCAGAAACTGCGCAGGCTTGAGGTCGACGATCCGGCCGAACCCGGCGACCAGATGGGCGCCGCTCGGCCGGATCACGAAAAACGAGAAATCCTTAAATTCTACAAAGGCTTCCGCTGATGGATGAGCGCCAAGGTAGCGCCGCCGGACGAGATCCTGCTCAGCCTCCGCGACCTCCTCCGCCCTCCCCGCGAGCATGATCCGGGCCCCCTCCAGCGGATCGCCCTCGGCGCGCTCGTCCAGCATCAGCGACACGCGGTTGTCGGCCAGGATATTCCTGGTGTGCAGCGCCAGCCGGGAAATCAGCAGGATCGGCGAGCCGTCGGGATGGCTGGCCAGATTGACCAGCGAGCAATAGGGATCGCCGGAACCGGCCATCAGCGTGGCGAGCGCGCCCTGGCGGCTGCGGCGGAGCAGCGAGCGGGCAAGATGGGCGGGGTCGAAGTCGGCGGTCGGTTGCATGGGCCTATCGGGTCATTTTGGAGGCGAATCGGGCCGGTTCCCGTTGAAAAAAGAGCCTTTTCTCACGGTCTCAGGATGCTATATGGGGGTCCAACGCGTGGGTCGCAGAGCGTTTTGCGGAACTCGGTCACACTTCAGCCCAGCTTGCATTGCTCGTTGACCGCGTTCGAAGCCCATATTCTACGGTGAGTCGCCAGAGTGCCCGCCGTCTAAACCACTCTCATTGTGAAAGCAGCTCATGCCCACAATCGCCTTGGTCGACGACGACCGCAACATTCTCACGTCGGTCTCGATCGCGCTCGAAGCCGAAGGCTATCGCATCATGACCTACACGGACGGTGCGTCGGCGCTGGATGGCTTTCGCACGTCACCGCCCGATCTTGCGATCCTCGATATCAAGATGCCGCGCATGGACGGCATGGAAACGCTGCGCCGGCTGCGCCAGAAGTCCGACCTGCCGGTGATCTTCCTCACCTCGAAGGATGAAGAGATCGACGAATTGTTCGGCCTGAAGATGGGCGCCGACGATTTTATCCGCAAGCCGTTCTCCCAGCGCCTGCTGGTGGAACGCGTCAAGGCCGTGCTCCGCCGCGGCCAGCCGAAGGATCCGACCGCGGCACCGAAGGAGCCGGACGCGCGCGCGCTCGACCGCGGCCTGCTGCGGATGGATCCGGAGCGCCACACCTGCACCTGGAAGAACGAGCCGGTGACGCTCACCGTGACCGAATTCCTGATCCTGCAGGCGCTCGCCACCCGTCCCGGCGTCGTGAAGAGCCGCAACGCGCTGATGGACGCGGCCTATGACGACCAGGTCTATGTCGACGACCGCACCATCGACAGCCACATCAAGCGGCTGCGCAAGAAGTTCAAGGTGGTCGACGACGATTTCGAGATGATCGAGACGCTGTACGGCGTCGGCTATCGCTTCAAGGAAGCCTGATCTGCGCTTCCCGGGCGGCTTGTTAACTGACAGGCCCTGCACGGCTGGGGTAAGCTCGGGCGAGGACCTGCTTCGCGGGACGACATCCATACCAACCGGCAGCTTTGCCAGTGCTTGATCGAACGCAGCTCGAGCAGGGACTGAACACCGAGGACGCGTCACAGCTCCTCGATCAAGAGGCCGTGGCCGACGATTTGGCGCGCGACAAAGGCTGGCGCCGCCCGCTCGGCTGGGTGCGCCGCGCCGGTCAGTTCTTCTTCGCGCTGTCGTTCTCGAGCCTGACGCGCCGCATCGTCTCGCTCAATCTGGCCGGCCTCGTCGCGCTGGTCGCCAGCATCCTCTATCTCTCGCAATTCCGCGCCGGCCTGATCGAGGCGCGCACGCAGAGCCTGCTCGTCTATGCCGAGATCATCTCGGAGGCGATCGCGGCGTCTGCGACCGTCGAAGGCAATACCGTCACCATCGATCCCGACCGGCTGCTCGACCTCAAGCCCGGCGAGAGCTTCGGCCAGCCGGATGAATCGGCGGATTTCCCGATCAACCCCGAGCGCGTCGCGCCGACCCTGCGCCGCCTGATCGCGCCGACAAAGACGCGGGCCCGCATCTTCGACCGCGACGGCGGCCTGATCCTCGACAGCCGCAACCTGTTCGCGCGCGGCGACGTGCTGCGCATGGAGCTGCCGCCGCCCTCGGAGAAGACGTCGCTGTATGAGAAGACCAAGGCCACGATCAAGACCTGGCTCAACCGCGGCGACCTGCCGATCTACCGCGAGCTCGGCCCCGAAGGCGGCAAGGGCTATTCCGAGGTCGCGCAATCGCTCGAGGGCATGAAGGGCAGCGCGGTGCGCGTCACCGACCGTGGCGCGATCATCGTCTCGGTTGCCGTTCCGGTGCAGCATTTCCGCGCCGTGCGCGGCGCATTGATGCTGACCACGCAGGGCGACGACATCGACCAGCTGGTGATGTCCGAGCGCCTCGCCATCCTCAAGATCGGCGGGGTCGCCTCCACCGTCATGATCATGCTGTCGCTGTTGCTGGCGAGTACGATCGCAGGTCCAGTGCGGCGGCTCGCCGACGGCGCCGAGCGCGTTCGTCACCGCATCCAGACCCGCGTCGAGATTCCCGACTTCACCGGACGCCGCGACGAGATCGGGCATCTCTCGGGCGCGCTGCGCGACATGACCAACGCGCTCTACAGCCGCATCGAGGCGATCGAGATGTTCGCCGCCGATGTCGCCCATGAGCTGAAGAATCCGCTGACCTCGCTGCGCTCGGCGGTCGAGACGCTGCCCTTGGCGCGCAACGAGAACAGCCGCGCGCGGCTGCTCGCCGTGATCGAGCACGATGTCAGGCGGCTCGACCGCCTGATCTCCGACATCTCCGACGCGAGCCGGCTCGACGCCGAATTGCAGCGCCAGGACATGGCGCCGGTCGATCTGCGCCGGCTGCTGACCACGTTGACCAGCGTCGCCAACGAGACCCGGCTCGGCCACGACGTCGCCGTCGAAGTCCGCTTCGAGGGCCGTGGACCGACCGACACGCTCTCGGTACCCGGCCATGATTCCCGGCTCGGCCAGGTGATCTCGAATCTGCTGTCGAACGCGCAATCGTTCTCCAAGCCGGGCGACAAGGTGCGCATCGTCTGCCGACGCACCCGCGGCGAGGTCGAGATCGTGGTCGACGATGACGGGCCCGGCATCGGCGAGGACGCCCTGGAGCGGATATTCGAGCGCTTTTACACCGACCGGCCGCACCAGGGCTTTGGCCAGAACTCCGGCCTCGGGCTCTCGATCTCCAAGCAGATCATCGAGGCGCATGGCGGACGCATCTGGGCCGAGAACCGTCTGGGCCCTGCGGACGAAGACCGCAAGCCCACGGTCGCCGGCGCCCGCTTCGTGGTCAGGCTGCCGACACTATGAGCGACAATTCAAGCGTGCACGCATCCGCCGTTCTGGTCGGCGAGCGTGCGGTGCTGATCCGCGGTCCGTCGGGCGCCGGCAAGTCGCGCCTGGCCTTCGACCTGATTCTCGCCGGGCGCACCGGAGCGCTTCCGCCGGCCATTTTGGTGGGGGATGACCGTGTCCATCTCGACACAGCCGGCGAACAATTGTGGGTTCGCCCGGCACAGCAATTGGCCGGTCTGATCGAGATCCGAGGCCTCGGAATCCGCCATTGCCCGTTCGCAGGTGAGGCTGTGGTCGGCCTGATCGTCGACCTTGCCGCCGACGATGCCGAGCGGCTGCCGCCGCCCGAGGCGCTCAAGATCCGCCTTAATGGTGTTTCAATACCGCGAATTCCTGTGCGGGCCGGCTTCCAACCCCTGCCGCTGGTTGTCGCTGCGCTGACGACAACCTGAAAGTTCATCCTCCCGTAATCTTGCGGCCAATTGTGGGAAGCGAATTGGTAACCATATCACGTCCACTATCGCGTCGGATTTTGCCGGCGCAGCCTCCCCTCTCTACCGCCAGGAACCGGGAGACTAGCCAAGATGCCCTCTTGCGCAGGGCCTCTGGATGGTCAAAGTGGCGCGTTCGTGCGGTGCACCAAAGGGCGCCCGCGAGGAGTTTCCGATGATTGGTCTAGTGCTGGTGACCCATGGGCGCCTTGCTGACGAGTTCAGAGCCGCGCTCGAACACGTCATGGGTCCGCAGAAACAAATTGAAGCAATTACGATCGGGGCCGAGGACGATTCCGATCTCTGTCGAAGCGACATCATCGAGGCGGTGAACCGCGTCGATAGCGGCGACGGCGTTGCGATCCTCACCGACATGTTCGGCGGCACGCCGTCGAACCTGGCGATCTCCTGCATGAGCCGCCCGAAGGTGGAAGTGCTCGCGGGCATCAATCTTCCCATGCTGGTCAAGCTTGCCAAGGTTCGCGAGGAGCGCTCGCTGCCCGACGCGATCGCGATGGCGCAGGAAGCCGGCCGCAAATACGTCACCATCGCCAGCCGCGTTCTCGCAGGCAAATGAGCGGCGATGCCCCGGGCGAAAACCATGTCGGCCCGGGCGTGCCAGCGGGCGCCATTTCGCGCGAACTTCTGATCGTCAACAAGCGCGGCCTGCATGCGCGGGCATCGGCCAAGTTCGTCCAGCTGGTCGAGCGCTTCAACGCCGAGATCTGGGTGACGCGCGGCGGCGAGACTGTCGGCGGCACCTCGATCATGGGCTTGATGATGCTGGCCGCAGGGCCCGGCACCACGGTCGTGGTCTCCGCGAAAGGCGACGAGGCGCAGCAGGCGCTGGACGCCATCGCCGAACTCGTCGCCAGCAAGTTCAACGAGGAAGGCACGTAAGTGCTGCCTCGCTCTCCAGCCGCGGATGCGGTCCACTCCCTCGCCCCGCTCTTGCGGGGAGAGGGTTGGGGTGAGGGGCTCTAACCGCCATGGCGGTCTACCGATAGACCTGTACCGCCTCACCCGAAATTCGAGCGCGCTCGAATTTCGACCTCTCCCCGCAAGCGGGGCGAGGTAAGAGGAAGCTACTTCGCCGGCGGCACCAGATAGACCTTCCACACCGTCGACGGACCGGGATGGCCGTTGAAGAAGCGCATGGTGTTCATCACCAACGGCTCGGCATCCTTGGCATGCTCCGCCATCCATGCCTCGCATGGCTGCAGGAACACCGGATCGGTGGTGTCGCAGACGCCGATGAAGCCGAGACGCTTGGCTTCGTCGAGCGACGTCAGCCCCGACGACCACGCTTCGCCCGGCACGAGCGAGGCCGGATGATCCGGACTGTAGAACGTCATCGGCTCGCCGATGTCGGAGCGTGCGACGACCACCGCCCAGCGCGAATGGAATCTGTCCTGCCAGGTCTGGGTGAGCTCGCGCGCCAATTCAGAGCGCGCGGCGTAGGTCGAGCCACCGACGCGGTTGGACGCGATCTCCTGCGTGGCGATGCTGGGCGCGGCGATCAGCGTGGCGATCGTGGCCACGAACCACACCGCCGTGATCGAGAACAGCGCCATGCGCGGGAAACGCAGCGAAGGGATCGCAACCAGCGCAAGCGGAACCAGGAAGAACAGCGGGATGCCCCAATCGGTCTTGATGTAGACGGTGAACGCCAGCGCGCCGAGCGGCGGCCCGATCGCGACGATCAGCTGGATGATCCAGATGTTGAGCGCCTGCGCAAGGTTGACGGCCGGATTGGGTCCGCGCGACCAGATCCGTGTCAGCACGTCCGACGGCCGCCACGGCACCGACCCCAGCAGCAGCGCGATGAGGCCCAGCACGATCGGAATCGCGAGCAGACCGAGATTGTGCACGATGTAGCCGATCACGAGCTGGACATTGAGCTCGCGGCTCGACAGCGCATAGACGTCGCCGGCATAGGTGAACGGCACGAAGTTCACCTCCTCCAGCCACACCAGATGCGGGATCATCGTCACGATCATGGTGCCGATCGCAACCCATGGCGCGGGCGAGCGCAGGAATTGCATCCGCTGCGGATGGATCAGCGCGGCAAGCCCGACGGCGCCGATCATCGTCACCACCCAGTATTTGGTCATCAGCGCCAGCATGCCGGCAAAGCCGAGCCAGAGCCCCGATTTGAAGCTGCGCTTCTCGAATGCGTTGAGATAGGCCAGCACCAACAGCGGCAGCGGCACCAGCTGCGCGAGGTCGGCGTTGTATTTGAAGCCCTTGAAATTGAAGATCGGGTAGAGCGCCAGCATCACCACCATGAAGAACGCACGGCGGCGATCGACGACGCGCAGCGCGATCAGCCAGCACACCACCAGCGCGAAGCTGACGGTTGCCATCGCGAGCGCGTAGGTCGACCAGTTGGTGACGGGAAAGATCCTGAACCAGACCCCGGCGATCCAGCCCGACAGCGGCGGATGCTTGCCATAGCCGAGCAGGAAGCGCTGGCCCCAGGCATAGGCCTCTGCGACGTCCATATGGACGTCCTGCGCAGCCTTGAGCTTGACCAGGATCAGCGTCCACAGCACCGCGTGAACCAATGCGAAGCCGATCACCAGCCACAGGCTGGTCTTGGGATCGGTGGCGCGCGAGGCAATCCAGGCGGCGATCCGCCGGATCGTCAGTCTGCGGGTCGTGCGCCTTGCGGCAGGGAGGGTGGTGGCGGTCGACATGGCCTGTGCCTGAGGCATGACCCGCAAACGTGGAAAGCGGTTTCCCGGTAGGATCATGCCGAATGGAAGCGGAAAGGGGCGATGAGTGAGTGCTCACCAGCATTTCGTCGCGCTTTAGCGCGTTTTTGTGACCAGTGTAATCAGCTTGGCGTGAGAACGCCTCCAGCCGCCGGTTCATTTTTCGAGAAGCTCAGGCCGGTACTCGAAATGCATGGTATCGTAATGATACCACTTGCCGCCCCAGATGAAGCCATGGCGCTCGAAAATGTCGACGATCTCGTGCGGCATCCGGTTCTTGTAGGGGATGGTTTTGCCCTTGCCCGCCCACAGCCAGTAATCCGAGACTTTCAGGTTGAGGTCGATCGCGGCCGCATAGCCATGCATGCTCATCCGCCCGGTATCGGCGACGGCGCGACAAGATAGCACACCGGCGATCGGAAAGGCCGCGGCGCGCAGCGCCGGATCGAGCGCGTCGATCTCGGCGGAGACCTGCTTGAGGCGCTCGGCCACGCCGTTGACCCGCGTGACCTGAACCGGCTTGGCCCAGGATCGCGGCAGCCAGGTGATGGTCACCAGGTTCCGCCTGACCTCGGCCGTGTTGCAATCGCCATACATCTTCTTGAAGAAGGCCTCGTTGCGGAAGCGTCCGGGATCGACGTTCGGGGCCGGTGGCGCCGCCGGCCCGGACGGATAGGGCTGCCGCATCTGGTCGAGGATCGAGGCATTGCGCAGCATCTGGTCGAACGGCTTGCCGGAGACGCCGTCGTCGACCTTCATCACCGTGCCGTCGCGCCAGGTGATCGTGGTGTCGTCATGGCCGGACAGCGCGTCCGGATAGGCGCGCACCAGGCGGTCGAGCAATTCGCTTTTGCTCTGCGCGTGCGCAAACGGCGGCAGCAGCGCCAGCAAGGCAACGATGCAGGCCGTGCCGCGCGCGGCCATTCAGCGCTTTCCGGCCTGATCGATCAGCGCGACATTGGCCTCCTCGATCGCGTTCAGCTTCGGATTCCAGCTGTTCGGCGCATACCAGGGAAAGCGCGAGAAATACGCCTTGAGATCGGCGGAATCGAAATATCGCCCCCTGCGGGCGAAGATCTCGTTGCGCGCGATCCGCAGCTCGTCCCGCGACAGCCGCCGCAGATCGGCAGGGGTCAGCAGACGGCGGTCGGAATCCGGGAAGATGAATCCGCTAGGTGCAGCGCCGCCGCCGGATTCGAAGCGATCGATCAGCGCGACATTCGCGCTCTCGATCGCATTGAGCGGCGGATCCCATGATCGGGGCACGTACCACGCGAACCTGCTGAATCGCGCGGTCAGGTCGGGCGCGTTGAAGTAGCGCCCGCGCCGCGCGAAGATTTCATTGCGCGCGATCCGCAGATCGTCCTTGCTGAGCAGCCTGAGATCGCTCTCCGACAGCAGGCGGCGGTCGGAATCCGCGATGATGAAGTCCGATTGCGTGCGCATCACCGGCGGCGCCGATGGCGGCACGTTTTGCGGCGGCAGGCTTTGCTGCGGCGGGATCGCCGTTGCCGGCGGATCCACGGTTGCAACCTGAGCCGGCGCGTTGCCGGCGAAATAGAACGAGCCGTCGATCGGCGAGGTCGAGACCCAGGGCTGCTGCGCGCTGCCGGTCGCGCGCTTGACGATGAGGCCGACCTGATTGAACGCCTGCAGCACGTCGAGCCCGGGCTTCTGCATGGTGTCGACGAGAGCACGCGTGTAGGGGCTGTGGCCGTCATCGCCGTCGAGCGCGACGTTGCCCGGCTGGGTCGCGTAGGACAACAGCGTGCCCTCCGGCGCGCGGATCTGGGCGAGGCCGCCGTCGGCGGCGCGCAAGCCGCGCCCGCCGAACGGATTGTTCCGGCAGGCGTCCAGGATGACGATGTTGAGCCGCGTGCCGGCGCCTTCCATCTGGCGCAGCACCAGGCCGACATCGACCATCTGGAAATCGACATCGGCCTCGCGCACAGGATTCGCCGAGACCGGCACCAGATAATTCGTTCCGCGCACCTGGATGCCGTGGCCGGCGTAATAGAACAGCGCGACGTCGGCGCCCATCAGCTGGCTGCCGAAGCGCTGGATCGCGGCATCGAAACCGGCCTTGTCCAGATCGACCTGGGCCTGCCCGCCGACCAGTGCAAAGCCGAGCCGCTGCAGCGTGTCGGCCACGAGTTGCGCATCGTCCTTCGGATTCTGCAGCCGCGACACGTTCTGATAGGTCGAATTGCCGACCACCAGCGCGACGCGTTTGTCGGCGGCTGCGGGCGTTGCGAACAACACGGCGAGCAATCCGGCGGCGAGAAGGGTCCAGCGCATCGTCAGATCCACGGTTTTGGGCCGAAAGACCTAGCAGAAACGTGCCCGAAAATCGATCACGGCAGATCTGACTGAAACACGGCCGTGATTCGCCGTCACAGCCCTGCAAAATACCGCAATATAGTTGCCCGCGCGGGGGTGCGGATGCTATCCCGCGCCCCATGACAACTGCCCCGATTTCGAACATCCGCAACTTCTCCATCGTCGCCCATATCGACCATGGCAAATCGACCCTTGCCGACCGCCTGATCCAGATGACGGGCGGCCTGTCGGATCGCGAAATGGCGGGCAAGGAGCAGGTGCTCGACTCGATGGATATCGAGCGCGAGCGCGGCATCACCATCAAGGCGCAGACCGTCCGGCTGAACTACCGCGCCAAGGACGGCAAGGATTACATCTTCAATTTGATGGACACGCCCGGCCATGTCGACTTCGCCTACGAGGTCTCGCGGTCGCTGGCGGCCTGCGAGGGTTCCCTGCTCGTGGTCGACGCCAGCCAGGGCGTCGAGGCGCAGACGCTCGCCAACGTCTACCATGCGCTCGACGCCGGTCACGAGATCGTGCCGGTCCTGAACAAGGTCGACCTGCCTGCGGCCGAGCCCGAGAAGGTCAAGCAGCAGATCGAGGACGTGATCGGCATCGACGCCTCCGACGCCGTGATGATCTCGGCCAAGACCGGCCTCGGCGTGCCCGACGTGCTGGAGGCCGTCGTCACCCGCCTGCCGCCGCCGAAGGGCGACCGCGACGCGACCTTGAAGGCGCTGCTGGTCGACAGCTGGTACGACGTCTATCTCGGCGTGGTCGTCCTGATCCGCGTCGTCGACGGCGTGATGAAGAAGGGCAGCCGCATCCGCATGATGGGCACCGGCGCGGCCTATGACATCGAGCGCGTCGGCTTCTTCACCCCGAAGATGCAGCAGGTCGAGGAGCTCGGCCCCGGCGAGATCGGCTTCATCACTGCGGCGATCAAGGAAGTCGCCGATACGAGAGTGGGCGACACCATCACCGACGACAGGAAGCCGGTCACCGAGATGCTGCCGGGCTTCAAGCCGGCGATCCCGGTGGTGTTCTGCGGCCTGTTCCCGGTCGATGCCGACGATTTCGAGACGCTGCGCGCGGCGATGGGCAAGCTGCGCCTGAACGACGCCAGCTTCTCCTTCGAGATGGAAACGTCCGCTGCGCTCGGCTTCGGCTTCCGCTGCGGCTTCCTCGGGCTGTTGCATCTGGAGATCATCCAGGAGCGGCTGTCGCGCGAGTTCGACCTCAATCTGATCGCGACCGCGCCGAGCGTGATCTACAAGATGAAGCTGACCGACGGCACCGAGCTCGAGATCCACAACCCGGTCGACATGCCCGACGTGGTCAAGATCGCCGAGATCGAGGAGCCGTGGATCGAGGCGACGATCCTCACCCCCGACGAATATCTCGGCAGCGTCTTGAAGCTGTGCCAGGACCGCCGCGGTTCGCAGAAGGAGCTCACTTACGTTGGCTCCCGCGCGATGGTGAAATACGACCTGCCGCTCAACGAGGTGGTGTTCGATTTCTACGATCGCCTGAAGTCGGTGTCGAAGGGCTACGCCTCGTTCGACTATCATCTGACCGACTACAAGCCGGCCGACCTGGTCAAGATGCAGATCCTGGTCAATGCCGAGCCGGTCGACGCACTGTCGATGCTGGTGCATCGGACCCGCGCCGAGGGCCGCGGCCGCGCCATGGTCGAGAAGATGAAGGAGCTGATCCCGCCGCACATGTTCCAGATTCCGATCCAGGCGGCGATCGGCGGCAAGGTGATCGCGCGCGAAACCGTCCGCGCGCTGCGCAAGGACGTCACCGCGAAGTGCTACGGCGGCGACATCACGCGCAAGCGCAAGCTTCTGGAGAAACAGAAGGAAGGCAAGAAGAAGATGCGGCAGTTCGGCAAGGTCGACATCCCGCAGGAAGCCTTCATCGCCGCGCTCAAGGTGGACAGCTGAGGCGCCGTCACGAACCGTCGCCAGCTTGACGACAGCGCGCCGGCCCGGTCCTAATCGAAAATCTCGAAAACAACCCCATGCAAAGCAGCCCGATAGCTGACACGCTGTCGCAGGCGCGCTTGTTGCCCGTTCTTGTCCCGGCAACAAAACGCACCATGATTTGAATCGCCACGGCGCGGCGCGCCGACTAAGCTCCCGTCATGTTGCGCATCCTGTCTCTCTCGATCGTCATCCTCGCCCTGCTGCAGCCTGACCTGAGCGCGGCCGCTTCCTCGAAGAAGCGGCAGACCGCCCGCTGGCATGGCTATGGCTTCCTGCCCGGCTACCGCCAGCCGCCCAACCAGACCATTCCGGTGCTCGGTCCGCGCGGCGCCGCCCGCGGCCGGCCGGATTACGCGCCGCAATACTGGTACGGCGGCGACTGGTACTATTTCGGCCGGCCGGGATTCTATCGCGGCCGCTACAATGGCGGCAGTTTTGGTCCATGCTGGACCTGGACGCCGATCGGACGGGCGTGGCAGTGCGGCTAGGCGCCAGCCGGTACCGCACGCCCTCGCAGCCAAGCAACGCGGCGTGAAGGCCGCAAACGAGCTTTGCTCATTCACACCCAGCGCCGCACCCGCGCGACATAGTCGTCATAGGCCGCGCCGAACTGACGGCGCATCTTGGTCTCCTCGAAGGGAATGTGGACCCAATTGGCGGTCGCGAATACTGCAACTGGCACGATGAACATCGGCCAGGCCCCGACCCACACCGCGATGCCCAGCACGAGCAGCACAAGGCCGGAATACATCGGATTCCGTGTGAACCGGTAGGGACCGCTGGTGACCAGCACGCGATTGGTCGGCGACGTCGGTTCGATCTCGGTGCCTTCGCGCCGAAACAGGACGAACGCCCACACCGGCGCGATGAACGCGATCACCACCAACGCGATTCCGAGCAGCGGAATCGGCAGCCCAGGGAGCGTCGGCCAGCCGAGCCACCAGCTCAGCGTCGCGCCAACAAGCAGATAGATCAACGTCCAGATCGGCGGAGGGAGCTTGAGCATGGTCGAACCCCGTTGCGATAGACGCACAATCAGCGTCTCGGTTGCCATTGCGGCGTAGTGCTACCACACAAACTTGTTCGCTTCGGGTTTTGCCGTGCCGATTCATCCAGCAAATGGAACGCGGCGCAGAATCGAGACGGCGTACACTTAATCCGGATCGTCGCGACGCCGCGATGACCAATCTGCGACGGATCATCTCACCTTGCCCTCATGCACCGGATGAGCGACCATTCCCCGGCCGTCCAGCAACAACACAAACGGGCGGGAGGAAACGCATGAGCAAGGACGCTCGGTTCGACTATGGCTGGGTCGTCGTCGGCGCGGGCGCGCTGATGACCTGCGTCGGCTTCGGCACCATGCTGTCGCTCGCGGTGTTCCTGCAGCCGATCTCGGATGCGATGGGCTGGTCGCGTGCCGGCGTATCGGCGGCGGCGACGCTGGATTTCCTCTGCATGGGTCTTGCGGCGTTCGCCTGGGGCGCGCTGTCCGACCGCTTCGGCACCCGCATCGTGGTGCTGGCGGGCAGCCTGCTGCTCGGGCTTGGCCTCGTGACGGCAAGCCGGGCGCAGAGCCTGTGGCAATTCCAGCTCTGCTTCGGCGTGCTGATCGGGATCGCCGCCGGCAGCTTCTATGCACCGATGATGGCGCTTGCGAGCGCCTGGATCGACAAGCATCGCAGCCTCGCCGTCGCACTGGTGTCGGCCGGCATGGGCGTATCACCGGTGACGGTCGCACCATCCGCGAGCTGGCTGATCACGGCCTATGACTGGCGCTTCGCGATGCTCGTGATCGGCATCGCCGCGTGGGCGCTGCTGATCCCCGCATCGTTCCTGGTGCGCCCGGCGCCGCAGGGAACGACCGTCGCGATCCCAACGGCTGGCAATGCACCGCAAGCGGAATGGAGCGTGGCGCAGGCGCTGCGCACGCCGCAATTCATCACGCTCGCACTGGCCCATTTCGCCTGCTGTGCGGCACATTCGGGCCCGATCTTCCACATGGTGTCCTACGCCATGGTGTGCGGCATCGCGCCGCTCACCGCAGTCACGGTCTACAGCCTCGCCGGCTTCTCCGGCCTCGGCGGGCGGCTGCTGCTCGGTGTGCTGGCCGACCGGCTCGGCGCCAAGCCGGTTTTGGTCGGCGGCCTCTTGGTGCAGGCGCTGTCGATTGCGACTTATCTTGCGGTGGCGCAGCTCGGCGAGTTCTACGCGCTGTCGGTGGTGTTCGGCCTCGCCTATGGCGGCGTGATGCCGCTCTATGCCGTGCTGGTGCGCGAGTTCTTCGGCGCGCGCATCATGGGCACGGTGTTCGGCGCCGTGTCGGCTTTTGCGAGCCTCGGCATGGCGCTCGGGCCGTGGGCCGGCGGTTACGTGTTCGACACGTTCCACGGCTACACGTGGCTGCACGCCGGTTCCTTCGCGATCGGCCTTGCCGCGGTCGCGGTGGCGCTGAGTTTCTCGACCAGGCGCCAGCCGTCGCTCGATCTCGGCCGCGCCGCCGCCTGAGCGCGGATGCATGCGTTGATCGCGCGCGGCCGCGATGGATAGCTGATCTGCGCCGGTGCCGCCCCGCCTTGCCCTCTCCTGCCGGATGGGCCACCATCGCCTGCCCCCAACAACAACGTCAGAAGGGGCGCCGAGGACACGCATGAACAAGCCGCAGGGAGTAGACCTTGTCGAGCGGGCGCGCGCGCTGGCGCCGCTGATCATGAGCGAAGCCGACGAGATCGAACGGACGCGGCGGCTGACGCCTTCCGTCACCGCGGCGCTCGTCGAGAACGGGCTCTATCGCGCGCTGCTGCCGAAGCGTTTCGGCGGCGCCGAGGCGACGCTGGACGCGTTCATGCAGATGCAGGAGGAGATCGCCAAGGCCGATGCATCGACCGCCTGGTGCCTCGGCCAGTGCAGCGTCTGCGCCATGACCGCGGCCTATCTCGAGCCCGACGCGGCCAACGAAATCTTCAACAACGCGCCCGGCATCCTGGCCTGGGGCGCGATCGCCCACGAGGTGCGCGCCGAGCCCGGCGGCTACCGCGCCAGTGCGCGCTGGGATTTCGCCTCGGGCTCGCGGCAGGCGAGCTGGCTCGGCGCCCATGTCCGCGTCATCGAGGCCGACGGCTCACAGCGCAAGAAGGCCGACGGCTCGCCGGAAATTCGCACCATCCTGTTTCCGGTGTCGCAGGCTGTGATGTACGACGTCTGGGACGTGATCGGCCTGAAGGGCACCGGCACCGATTCCTATTCGGTCGACAACCTCTTCATCCCCAACAAATTCGCCGC
The DNA here is from genome assembly GCF_054063415.1 of Bradyrhizobium sp. USDA 4011. Taxonomy (NCBI): domain Bacteria; kingdom Pseudomonadati; phylum Pseudomonadota; class Alphaproteobacteria; order Hyphomicrobiales; family Nitrobacteraceae; genus Bradyrhizobium; species Bradyrhizobium sp. USDA 4011. The sequence goes on along the minus strand of NZ_JBSSGG010000001.1, from coordinate 4,881,717 downwards.
GCTGCGCGACGACCCGGCCGCGTGCCGCGAGCCGGGGCCGCTCTACAAGCTGTCCACCAACATGGTGTTCAGCATGGGCTTTGCCGCGACCTCGCTCGGCGTCGCCCGCGCCATGCTGGATGCGGCGACCGAGCTTGCCCGGGCCAAGACCCCGCAGGGCCTCAAGGCGATGCGCGACAACAACGCCGTGCAGGGCCAGATCGGCCGCACCGAGGCGAGCGTGCGCGCCGCGCGCGCCTATCTGTATGCGACGGCCCACGACGTCTGGAGCGATCTCGCCCGCGGCGATCCGATCAGCGAGGCACATCGCATCGCGATCCGCATCGCCTCGACCTGGACCATCCACCAGTCGGCCGCCGTGGTCGACATCGCCTATCACATGTCGGGGGCGACGGCGGTGTTTGCGAAGAATCCGTTCGAGCGCCGGTTTCGTGACATGCACGCGATCGCGCAGCAGATCCAGGCCCGCGACACCCAGTATGAGGACGCCGGCAAGGCGATCCTTTCGGGCAATCTCTCCGCGCCGCCTACGACGCGCTAAAGCGCGACGACGTCAGATTGAACCGGGGCGTGAACGCCATGCAGCTCTACTGCAGTTGTGTCTGTGCACAGCGTGCCAGATTGGCCCTGACCACGAGGTGATGAAAAGGCCTGATCGCGTTGAGATAGGTGAAGCCCAAGGCATTGTGGGTATGCACAACGGTTGTCGCGATGAGCAGCGTGCCCGTTGGAGAATGGCGCCGGAGCAGCGATAGCCGGAAGTCCAGGTGTCGATCATCCGTACCGAGCACAATTTCGTCCTTGCCCTCCCAGTGCACCGGGAAGAAGTCCACCCGTTCATGGCTGTCGGGAGACGTCCTGACGGTATCGGAGGTTTTGATGCCAAAGGGCGTAACCATGGCGTCGCGCAGCGCGATCAACGTCTTCTGCCACGCGGGTGGATTGACGAGTGTCCGCGTCGCCAGCTCGCGCATGCTCGGCTGTTCCGATGCACTCAAGTCAATGCTGTAGCTATCGAGTAAACTGGCGTTCTCGTACCAGCTCGCAACGACACTTTCCGGCGGCGGCGTCGTCCGGCGTACCTGCGGTTTGCGGTCTAAGCCCAGGCTCATGACGATGTCACCTATGCGAGGGGGCAATTGGAAAAGCTATTCTCAATCTTAGACGCGGTGATTTCCCTACGCTGAGCTCGCAACTCGTCACCGGTTTGCAGATCTTCAACTCTACGGTGATCGGCGCGGGGTCTCAAGACCGATCTGCGTGTCAAAGAATTGATGCCACGAACGATAGAGGGGTCAATGTGCGAGGCACGTTCACACTCAAATCGCGAGGGACTGATTGCAACTAGCTGCATTGAGAAGGACGCCCGCTTTAGGCCAAAAGCCGTCGATCGCGACCGAACCCAGGGACTTCCGGTTCACTTCGGAGAGCCGACCTTCCCGAAGGTCATTCAGACCGTCAGCTACGGGACCATCAACGGAATTGCCTCCATCGCCTGTTGAACAAGGGATGTGGCGGCGAAGGATCAGTTAGGCTCAGTCGTAGTTGTTGGGATCCATGATCGCTATTCGGATCTCCCGAGCGAAACTGATGAGAGAAACCCCAAATAGTATAAGTGCTAGGGTAAACAACAGAGCAACGCCTCTTTCATGAGGCAGCTCAAAAAACGCATCTACGAATGCGACGATCATGAGAAGAATGGTGACGAGCGCACTTGCTACCGCCCAAAAAAGCGCTCGGTTGATGAGCGCCGCACGGCGGTTAAGTTGCAACATATCGGGGTAAACCCGCTCCTTAGTCGGCTCGGCGCCTTCATGAAACCCAACAACGCGACACCTGTCGATGATCCGGTTGAGGCGTGTCACCAGAACAGATATGAAGCCGGCAACAGCGCCCAGGATGAATGCGGGCGCAATCGCGTGACTGATGACTTGGGAAAGCTGCGAGACTGATGGCGTTTCAAGCATGCGCGCCGGTCATCCCCGCACAGCACTACAGGTGTTGCCGGTGCAATCCCGATAAACACCCCGGCACTCCGGGGATGGTATTTGCTTCAAGGACAGGCAGTCGCGATATCGTGCACGGCAGGTATTCATGCATTGCTGTTTGGCCGTCTGAGCCGCAGCGAAAATGAGAGGGGCGAGATCGGCGTCGCGCGCATTGAGCGTTCTCGCACACCATGGCTGAAGAACTGCGAAGACCACGGAGACGACAGCAAACTGCTTACTACAATTCATGGCTCAGCCCCTTTAGGTCGAACAATGCGGCAATCAAATACCGGTCGTAGTTCGCGATTGACGTACTGCCCTTATGTTAGGCAACAACAAGGGTCTCACCAAGACGAGGAGTACGGGGTCTGCTCGACCCCGTGCTCACTCCCCACATCACACCTTCTTCACCGGCGGAATCTTCCATGATCCGTCGATAATCGAAGGATCGCTTTCGTCGGGCCAATACATCCGCAGCATCAGGATAAAATCACCGGGAGGTGCGGGAAGCCAGTTCGACTCCTTGTCGGCTCCGGGCGAGTCTTTCTGAATGTACAGATCTGTCGATCCATCCGGGTTCGATTTCAGTTTTTGCCGCGCGCTGATCGAGTAACGATTGAGCGGATTGTTTACGAAGAAGTAGCTGGCATCGTACATCGTTAACGACCAGAAACCCTCCGCAGGTGGTAGTTGGCCTTCGGAGAAGCGCATTACGTATTTGTTCGCGCCGTTGTACTTCTTGCCTTCTCCGTCCTTCATCGAGGTCGGGTAGACCGCATCCTGCGGCCGGTTGGCACCGAGCCCAATAGCGGTGACGAGCGCCCGCATCAGATAATCGGTACCATAGATGCCGGTCTTGGTCGTATAGGCCCAGCCGTTCTCGTCCTTGACGTCCTTGTTGATCTTGAACTGCAGCATGATCCGGTCGAAGCCGACCTCGGGCACGCGTTTGACGAAATCCGCCTTGAGCTTGGTCGCATCGAAGTCCTGACCGGGAACGATGCCAATGCTCGCAAACTTGGCGAGCTGAGGTGCGTCCGCTGCCGCTGGCGGATTTTCTTTCATGAGCTTGCAGAGCAGCGTGAAGTACGCCACAGCGTCCATGCGGTTGACCTGCTCGCGCACGGCCGTCTTCATGTCGATCGATGGATCGACCCTGCCTGCGGGAGGCGTGTAGGGTTTGCCGTACGAGCTAAGCGGCACGAGCTTAAACTCATCCTGCAGCTTGTGGACCTCGGCATAATCTTCAGGCGTGCCGGTGCAGTAGATGCGGCCTAGTAGCCAGACAATGTTGGTCGGAGATTTGTACTCCTTGACGCCAGCGGGCAGTGTGCCCTTCCATCCGGGGCCAGTTACCGCGTAGGTCTGCGCACCGGTACCGGTGGTACGCTTACCCGGCACCTGAAACACGGTGGTCCAACCATCCAGCATCGGGAAAAGCGCATAACGCCCGTTCATATCCGGAATGCTGAGTACCCAAGGCTCCTTGCCGACATCGAAGAACGCGGTCGTGTATAGCGTGTCGGCATTCGGCGCCGTTACGTCCCGGAACGAAGCATCTGGATACTGGCGTAGCTTGATGATTTGGCCCATCGGCCCGCGCGTTCCGATCGGGTCTGCCACGTTGGTTATGACCCTCCGCGTCGTCTCCATCGTGACCAGCGGATAGCCAAAGATGTAGGCGTCGGTGGCAAGTATGAAATCCTCAAGTCCTTCCCCGATCCCAAGAAAAGAGCCGAGTTCGGCCCGGCTTACGGTGCTTGCGGATGTTCCGGCTAGCAGGCTGAGACCGCCAAGCGTTGCGGCGCGGCGAGTGATGCTCATCATAATCCTCCAGTTGGGTTGCTGGCTCTCCGATGCTTTCAGCTCTCCCAAAGGTTACACCGTATCATGGCCTCGACCTGTGCGATATGCCCTTCCGGACAGCTTTGACGTCCGATCAGGGGCAAACTTACAGAGCAGCTGACCCTCGAAATAGGTCCGTACCCGATGCCGAACCCCAAGGCTGGCAAGGCCAGCCTTGGCATCGATCCAAGGTGCAAATCAAACCGGCGTCGCGAGCGGTTTGCCTTTCTCCACGATGTAATTGATCAATAACCTGGTTTTCATCTCGCAGGCTTGCCGCCGGCATGCGGGGTCTGAGGCCGGATCTGAAAGGCTTCGCCGACCTTGAGTATGCGCGTCGGTTGCCCCTCGACCGGAAGTTCGCCCCCACCACCTTCCATGACGTAACTCGACTCGATTCCTGGATGCGTGTGACGTGCTACCTCCGCTGGCGTTTATGAGTACGCGCCCTAACGACCGCGAGGACGCTGCGCTCCTCTCTCGCTCGTGGAGGGCTGGGGGTAGCGCCGCGAATGCCATCGTGGAGAGCCCCGCGCGCCGCGCTCCGGACGACGCTCCGGGTCGCTCGGGGCGCGTCGGCCTAAGAGCGAGCTTCGCTGGTCTCGACCGCCCCGCAAGCAACGGAGGCGAAGCGAGTTTGCGGTCCGACTGCTTCAACCCAGTCTCATCGCGTCTTAGCGAACGGTACGAAAGTAGCACCGGCAACAACGATCACGGTACGAATACCGGCGGCAACAACACCCGGTTGTTAAGCTTTTTCTGAGACTTTCCGGCCGCCGATAATGCCTGGAGTTCCACTGGCCCCATGTTCAAGCTTCGATCGATTGCCACCCGCCTGATCCTGGCGATTTCACTGACCGTGGCCGTCGCCTGCGCCATCCTCGGCGGCTTCTGTATCAGCCAGCAGCGCACGCTGACGCGGCTCGCGCTCGATCAGCAGCTCAAGCTGCAATATGACAGCGTGATTGCAGCGATCGAATACGAAGGTCGCGCGGCATTGGCCGTCAGTTCCGCCATCGCGGCGCTTCGGCCGGTCGGCGACGCGATCGTCAGGAACGATCGCGACGCCCTTGCGGCGCTGCTCGGAGACGCCAACAAGGCACTGATCGCGCAGGGCATCCCGCTGATTACCTTCCAGACACCCCCGGCGCTGTCGTTCTATCGCGTGCACGCTCCCAAGGTCTTCGGCGACGACGTATCCGGGCGCCGCACGACCGTGGTCGAGGCAATCAAGAGCGGCCGGTCGATCGTCGGCGTCGAGCCTGGCCGCGAGGCACTCGGCATCTTCGGCATGACTCCGATCATCCGCGACGGCAAAAGCATCGCCAATGTCGACGTCGGCGCCGCCTTCGGCAAGGAATTCGTCGACCGCGCCAAGAAGCGCTTCGGCATCGACCTCGCCGTGCATTCGTTCGACGGCAAGGGCTTCAGGCGGCTGTCCTCGACCTTCGGCGACACCGTGGTCGCGACCTCGGACGAGCTCAAGAGCGTGATGAACGGCGCAGCGCTGCTGCGCGATGCGAAGCTCGACGGCCATGCGGTGGAGCTCTATCTCGGGCAGATCAGGAACTATGCCGGCCAGCCGGTCGCCGTGCTCGAGATCATCAAGGACACCAGCGAATATGAAGCCGCCGCGGCGAGCGCGCAGCGCAATCTGATCCTCGGCACCGTCGCGATCCTGGCCGCGGCCGTGTTGCTCGCGTTCCTGCTCGGCCGCGGCCTGTCACGGCCGCTGACCGCGATCACCGCGGTGATGAACCGGCTGTCCAGCGGCGACACCAGCGTCACGATCCCCGGCAGCGAGCGGCGCGACGAGCTCGGCACGATGGCCAAGGCGGTCGAATTGTTCCGCCGCGGCATGCTCGAAACCTCCACGCTGCGCGATGCACAGGAGGCCGACAAGCTGAAGGCCGCGGCCGACAAGCAGGCGCTGCAGCGGCAGATGGCCGACCGCTTCGAAGCCGACGTCAAGGGCATGGTCGCCGCCGTCGCGCAGTCGTCGAGCGCCATGCAGCGCGTCGCGGGCGAGATCACCACCAGCGTCAACGGCACCTCCGAACGGACCGCAGCGGCAGCCGCCGCGTCCGAGGAGGCGTCGGCCAGCGTCAATGCGGTCGCAGCCGCCACCGAAGAGCTGGCCTCCTCGATCACCGAGATCGGCCGCCAGGTCAGCCATTCCAGCCGCGTCGCCGACAATGCGGTGGCCAAGGCGACGGAGACCACCGAGATGGTGACGAGCCTCGCCGCCTCCGCGGAGAAGATCGGCGACGTGCTGCGCCTGATCAGCGCGATCGCGAGCCAGACCAATCTGCTGGCGCTCAACGCCACCATCGAGGCGGCGCGCGCCGGCGAGGCCGGCCGCGGCTTTGCCGTGGTCGCCGCCGAGGTGAAGGAACTGGCAAGCCAGACCGCGAAGGCGACAGAGGAGATCGCCGGCCAGGTCGGCGCGATCCAGTCCGCCACCGGCAACTGCGTCAGCGCGATCGGCGACATCAGCGGCACCATCCGCGAGATTTCTGGCATCGCCACCGCGATCGCGGCCGCCGTCGAGCAGCAGGACTCGGCGACGAGGGAGATCGCCCGCAGCGTGCAGCAGGCGTCCTCCGGCACCGTCGAGGTCTCCGCCAATATCGCGGGCGCCAGCGAAGCCGCCGGCCATTCCCGCGCCCTCTCCGGCAACGTGCTGGATACGTCGAGCCAGCTCGGCGATCACGCCTCCGCGCTGTCGCACAGCGTCGACACGTTCCTCGCCGGTCTGCGCAACGCGGCCTGAGCGGCGGGCCATGTGACGTTCAAGGCGCTATGGTAGATTGACGCGAGACGTCGTCCTCGCGGAGCCCTCCATGCGCAAGCCGGCAACATCGACCAGCAAGGTGGCACGACGCCCGCAAGCAAAAGCGACGGACGCGCTGTTCGACGCATACCCTGCCCCCGTCAAGGCCAAGCTGCTGGCGCTGCGGCGGCTGATCTTCGACACCGCGAAGGCAACCAGGGGCGTCGGCGCACTGGAAGAGACGCTGAAATGGGGGCAGCCGAGCTACCTCACGCCGGAGACCGGCAGCGGCAGCACGGTCCGGATCGATCAGGTGAAGCCCGCCGCCGACCAGGTCGCGGTCTACTTCCACTGCCAGACCAATCTGGTCGAGACCTTCCGCGAGCTTTATCCCGAGCTCAGCTACAGCGGCAACCGCGCGATCCTGCTCGATGTCGCGGGCAAGCTCCCGGAGGCGGCGCTGCGCCACTGCGTGGCGCTGGCGCTGACCTATCATTTGAACAAGAAGGCGACGTAGCCCGTGATGAGGTTAGGTCGAGGAGCGGCGGCGGTGCGCTCCCTCGCCCCGTTCTTACGGGGAGAGGGTTGGGGTGAGGGGCCGTCTCCGCACATTCGGTGATAGCTGCGTTCGCGGAGACTCCCCTTCACCCGGAACGCATCTGACGATGCCTTCCGGCCTCTCCCCGCACGCGGGGCGAGGCGAAGCGGGGTTCGACGCTTGGTCCGAGATAACATCATTTCACTTTAGACTTCGCTACGCGGCCGTCGCGACGCGCTGCGCCTTCAGCAGGCTGATGACCTCGGCGTTCGGCCGGGCACGGCTGAACAGGAAGCCCTGGCCTTCGTGGCAGCCCTCGGCGCGCAGGCAGCTCAGCTCCGCCTCGGTCTCGACGCCCTCGGCGGTGATGGTGACGCCGAGCCCCACGCCGAGGCTGACGATCGAGCGCACGATCGCCTGCGCGTCCGGGTTCGCGCCGAGGTCGCGCACGAACGACTGGTCGATCTTGATCTTGTCGAACGGAAAGCTGCGCAGATAGCTCAGGCTCGAATAGCCGGTGCCGAAATCGTCCATCGACATCCGCACCCCGAGCGCACGGAGCGCATGCAGCGTTGCCAGCACCTGGCTGCTCTTCTCGAGCAGCAGCGTCTCGGTGATCTCGAGCTCGAGCCGTCGCGCCGGCAGGCCGGATTGCCGCAGCGCGTCGGTGACCAGCGCCAGCAGGTTGCCGGTGCGGAATTGCAGCGGCGACAGATTGACCGCGACGCGGACGTCGTCGGGCCATTGCGCCGCGTCCATGCAGGCGCGACGCAGCATCAGCGCGCCCAGCGGATTGATCAGGCCGGTCTCCTCGGCCACCGGGATGAACTCGCCGGGCGAGATCATGCCGCGCTCCGGATGCGGCCAGCGCACCAGGGCCTCGAAGCCGGTGATGCGACCGCTGGTGAGATCGACCAGCGGCTGGTAATAGGGCCGCAGGCCCTCATTCTGGATCGCGCCGCGCAGATCGATCTCGATCTTGCGGCGGCTCTGCGCGCGCGCATCCATCTCGGCCTCGAAGAAGGAGAAGGTGCCGCGGAATTCGCTCTTGGCGCGCGACAGCGCCATGTCGGCGCTCTTCAGGAGCTTCTCGGAATCCTCGCCATCGCCGGGCGACATCGCGATCCCGATGCTGGCGCCGACCACCACCGAATGGCCATCGAGCAGATAGGGCTCGCCGATCGCATCCAGGATCCGTCGCGCGAGAAGCACCGCGTCCTCGGGCCGCATCACGCCGCCCTGCACGATGGTGAATTCATCGGAGTTGAGCCGGGCCAGCGCGTCTTCCTCGCGCAGCGTCGAGCGCAGCCGCTTGGCGACCCCGCGCAACAGCTTGTCGCCGATGCCGTGGCCGAGCGTGTCGTTGACCGCCTTGAAATTGTCGAGCCCGAGCATCAGCACCGCGACCTTGTCGGTCGAGCGACGGGTGTGCTGCAGCATATCCTCCATCTGCTGGCGCAGCAGATTGCGGTTCGGCAGGCCGGTCAGGCTGTCGTGCTGGGCCATGAAGGCCAGCCGCGCCTCGGCGCGCTTGCGCTCGGTGATGTCCATCAGCGCGAGCAGCATCGCCGGCTGGTCGCCATGCATCAGCTGGCGCGAATAGATCGCCAGGTCGATCAGCGTGCCGTCCGCGCGCACATGCTTCCAGGTCCGCGCCGCCTGCTCGTCGCTGCTGCGGCCTGCGGCCCAGGGCAGCTCGGCATCGAACGCCTGCAGGCTCTTGATCGTCATCTTCTCGAATTCGGCACGGACATAACCATAGTGCGCGATCGCGGCGTCGTTGACCGCGAGGATCTTCTCGCCGTCGAGCGCGCACAGGATCATTGGCACCGGATTGCCGTCGAACAGCAGGCGGAACGAGGCCTCGCGCTGCTTCAGTTCGGTGATGTCGACGCGCAGGCCGACGATGCCGCCATCCGAGGTCAGCCGCTCCTCGATCAGCACCACGCGGCCATCGGCCAGCACCTGCTCGTGCCGCTCGCCCGGCCGGTACATCTTCTCGAGCCGCTCGGCGATCCACTCCTCCTCGCGGCCGGCGGCCTCGGGATAGTCGCCGCGCGCAACGCCGACGCGGATGGTGTCTTCCAGGCGCGCACCCTGCTCGAACAGGTCGGAACTGCGCTTGTAGATTTCCGAGTATTTCTTGTTCCAGAGGGTGTAGCGACCTTCGCGGTCCAGGAACACGATGCCTTGCGGCAGGATGTCGATCGCCTCACGCAGCCGCGCATTGGACTTGCGGGCCTCGGCGATCGCGGCATCGGCCTGCGCGCGCTGACGCACCAGTTCGCCGATCTCGACGGCGGTACGGCGCGAACTGCCGGACATTTTCGGCAGCGGCCTGGCTCGGCGGCCCCGAGGACCGGACAGTTTGGCCTGTTTCGGTTTCTTGATCTTTTTCGGCCGCATCATCGGTATCGCACGCCCCACGCGCATTCCAGTTCGACGACACTTCTGCGATAAGTGTCTGAAAAATTGGTATCTCTCGGCGAATAGCTGCGCTGTTTGAGAAAGCCGTACGTGCCTGCTTTACAGGCGAGCTCACGCCGAACGCGAGGGGCTGGCGCTGCGCAAGCGGCGAACAGCGCAGATTTGCAGCGTGGAAGCGCCGGAGCGTGGTGAAGGAAGGGTAAACCATCGTCCGCCTGCACAGTGAATGCGCCGAAACCGCTGCAAGCGCATCAATGTTTGCCAGCGTGTGACAGGGTTATCACGCGGTAAAGGCGCGACCGGATTCACGCCGTGCTGCGACGCCAGTTGGTGATCTCGATCCGCGTGCCGTAGCCGCAGCGCCCGGTCGGCACCGGCCAGTTTGAGCGCGTCGCGCCGTCGACGCTGACCGCCATGCGCTGCGCTGATTTATCGATGTGAACGACGATGTCGGCTTGCGCCGGAGAGAGTTCCAATGTCGACGCGGCAAATCGCGGCGGCATATGCCAGCCGTACGCAACATACGCCCGTCGTCATAACGCCTGCCCTGAAATGTTGCGCGCATGATGTCGCGAGCTGCGCGCTGGTAAAGTGGCGTAGCTCACATGCGAGCCGGGAAGCCGCGGGCCATCTTGATCGGCCTTGTGGGCGATCAAGCAAATGGGATGAAAGCGCGGTTGGCCGGCCTCGAATCCATGTTAGCCTTGCGCAGACAGAGTGATCCGAATGACACCCCGCTTGCGTCTGATCCCGCTCCTGATCTCGACCCTCCTCGCCTACAGCATCTCCGCGCGTGCGCAGGACAAGGGCTCGCTCAATCCGCAGCCATTGCCGCCGCTCGCCAACCCTGACGATCCAACGATCGGGGCGAAGCAGCTGTTCGCGCGCAAGGTTCTGCCGGCGGCGCTGCCGACCCAATCGATCGGCGGCTACACCAAGGGCTGTCTCGCCGGCGCCGCGCAGATGCCGCTCAACGGCGACACCTGGCAGGTGATGCGCCTGTCGCGCAACCGCTATTGGGGTCATCCCGCCATGATCGCGCTGTTGAAGCGGCTGGCGGCCAACGCGCACAAGGACGCCGGCTGGCCGGGCATCCTGATCGGCGACATCGGCCAGCCGCGCGGCGGCCCCGCGCTCTCCGGTCACGCCAGCCACCAGATCGGCCTCGACGCCGACATCTGGCTGACGCCGATGCCGGATCGCAAATTGTCGCGCGAGGATCGCGAGGAGATGTCGGCGGTGATGATGGTGCGCGACGACCGGCTCGATATCGATCCGCGCGTCTTCACGCCCGGTCATGTGCTGGTCCTCCGCGACGCGGCGCGCGAGCCGGCGGTGCAGCGCATCTTCGTCAATCCCGCGATCAAGAAGGCGTTGTGCCGCGAGGCCAAGGGCGACCGCCGCTGGCTGTCGAAGATCCGGCCGTGGTGGGGCCACGACTATCACTTCCACATCCGCATGCGATGTCCGCCCGGCAGCCCGGCATGCGAGGGACAGAAACCGCAGACCGAAGGCGAAGGCTGCAAGCCGTCCGATCTCGCCTTCTGGTTCAAGGATTCGGTGCTGCATCCCAAGCCTCCGCCGAAGCCGCCGAAACCGCGCCCGCCGATGACGCTGGCGCAGATGCCGGCGGCCTGCAAGACGGTGCTGAACGCAGCCGACGCCAAGCAGCAATATTCAGAGCAATAACATCTTTGTCAGGCGGCTTTTCCGGCCGGCTTGAACTGCGTTATGATCTCGCGTCGTCGCGCCGTAAGCGCGTTCGAGCGATGGATCGGGGCCGCTGATCTCTTTCCTCCGTCACAATTGCACTGGACCAGTCATGCGCAAATCGCTCCTCGCCGCATCGCTCCTGCTTGCCTCGGTTCCCGCCTTCGCGGCGGAAGAGCCGAGCGGCTGCGACAAGTTCAAATGGTCGATCGACCGCGCGCGCGCCGCGCTCACCGCGCCCGATCGCGCCAAGCTTGCCTCGGGCAGCGAACAGGCCGCGCTGCCGTCGACCGCCATCACGCTGGCGCTGGTCGCGCCCGGCGAGGCCAAACTGCCGACGCCGCCGGAGCGTGCACCGAAGGACGGCACCTTCGCCGGGTTCGCCAGCTTCAAGGCCGCACCGAAGGCCGGGCTCTACACCGTCAGCCTGTCGGCCGGGGCCTGGGTCGACCTGGTGCAGGACGGGCATTTCCTGAAGCCCAAGGCGTTCAGCGGCGCGACCGATTGCGACGGAATCCGCAAGACCATGAAATATGACCTCACCGCCAGCCCCTTCGTGCTGCAGGTCAGCGGCTCAAAAGAGAACTCGCTGTCGATCGCGATCCAGCCGTCGGATGAATAGCACCACCGGTTAGACAAACGGTCGCCTTTACCGTAAGTCCCAGCCTGCTATGTTTGCAGCGCGATATCCCGAGGACCGTAAGTCCTTCGGAGACCCGCGGAACAGCGCTTCCGTCCGTCGCGCCCAGAACCCACCCACCGCCTGTTTCGCGCGCGCCCGTTTGCGCGCGAGCTCGCACGGAGCGCTTCCATGTCACGACTTGCCGGACTTTTCACTGCCTTCGTCATCTTGCTCGGCGCGATCCATTCGCCCGCGAGCGCCGAAGACAAGACGCTCACCGTCTTTGCCGCCGCCTCGATGAAGAACGCGCTCGACGAGATCGATGCGGCCTACACCGCCAGGACCGGCGTCAAGATCAGCGCCAGCTATGCCGCGAGCTCGGCATTGGCAAGACAGATCGAGCAGGGCGCGCCGGCCGACGTGTTCGTCTCCGCCGACACCGACTGGATGGACTACGCGATCAAGCAGAAGACCATCAATGAGCCGACGCGGGTCAACCTGCTCGGCAACTCGATCGTGCTGATCGCGCCGAAAGATTCCATGATCGGCAAGGTCAGCATCGGACCCGGCTTCGATCTCGCCAGGCTCGCCGGCGACGGCAAGATCGCCACCGGCGACGTCAAGGCGGTGCCGGTCGGCAAATACGCCAAGGCCGCGCTGGAGAAGCTCGGCGCCTGGCAGGCAGCGGAGCCGAAATTCGCGATGGCCGAGAGCGTGCGCGCGGCATTGACGCTGGTAGCGCGCGGCGAAGCCGTGCTCGGCATCGTCTATTCGACCGACGCCAAGGTCGAGCCGGGCGTCAAGATCATCGGCACCTTCCCGGCCGACACCCATCCCGCGATCATCTATCCGGTCGCGGCGACCACGACCGCCAAGCCCGAGACCGCTGACTATCTCGCCTTCCTGCGTTCTTCCGCGGCGAAGACGATCCTCGAGAAGTACGGCTTCAAGTTCCTGATCAACCCGACGACTTGAGCGTGTTCGAGATCTCGCCGACCGAATGGACGGCGATCCTGCTGTCGCTGCGGGTCGCCGTCATCGCAACGGTGGTGGCGACCCCGTTCGGCATAGCGGTCGCCTGGCTGCTGGCTCGGCGTGATTTCTGGGGCAAGTCGCTGCTCGATGCCGCCGTGCATCTGCCGCTGGTGCTGCCGCCCGTCGTCACCGGCTATCTGCTGCTGCTGACCTTCGGCAAGCGCGGACTGGTCGGCGGCTGGCTGGCCGATCATCTCGGCATCGTGTTCGCGTTCCGCTGGACCGGCGCTGCGCTCGCCTGCGGCGTGATGTCGTTCCCGCTTCTGGTCCGCCCGATCCGGCTTTCGATCGAGGCGGTCGACCGCCGCCTCGAGCAGGCCGCCGAGACGCTCGGCGCCGCGCCCTGGCGGGTGTTCGCAACGGTGACGCTGCCGCTCGCGCTGCCGGGCGTGCTGGCCGGCATGGTGCTCGGCTTTGCCAAGGCGATCGGCGAATTCGGCGCGACCATCACCTTCGTCTCCAACATCCCCGGCGAGACCCAGACCATTTCATCGGCGATCTATTCGCTGATCCAGACGCCCGACGGCGACACGGCCGCAGCGCGGCTCGTGATCATCTCGGTGGTGCTCGCGGTTGGCGCGCTGGTCGCAGCCGAAGTGTTCGCGCGCCGCGCCACCGCCCGCCTGCACGGACAATAGCGATGCTGCGCGTCGACATCACCAAGCAGCTCGGAGAGTTCTCGCTGGCGGCATCGTTCACCAGCGAGGGCCGCGTCACCGGCCTGTTCGGCGCGTCCGGCGCCGGCAAGACGTCGCTGATCAACATGATCGCCGGGCTGGTTCGTCCTGATCGCGGCACCATCGTGATCGACGGCGAGACGGTCGACGACACCGCAGCCGGCATTCACGTCCCGACCTGGCGCCGCCGCATCGGCTACGTGTTCCAGGACGCCCGGCTGTTTCCGCATCTCGATATCAGGCAGAACCTCGATTACGGCCGCCGCATGAACGGCCTCACCGAGGATCCTGCGCAACACAAGCGTGTCGTCGACCTGCTCGACATCGGCGCCCTGCTTGACCGCCGCCCCGGAAAGCTCTCCGGCGGCGAGCGCCAGCGCGTCGCGCTCGGCCGGGCGCTGCTGTCCAAGCCGCGGCTATTGCTGCTGGATGAGCCGCTGGGTGCGCTCGACGAAAGCCGCAAGCTCGAGATCCTGCCCTATCTGGTGCGGCTGCGCGACGAGGCCGGCGTCCCGATGGTCTATGTCAGCCACGACGCGGCCGAGCTTCGCCAGCTCGCCACCCAGATCGTGATGCTGCGCCGCGGCCAGGTCACCGCGTTCGGCGGTGTTAAGGTGTTGACGGGCGGCGCGTAGCTGGCCGTTTTTCCGAAAGTCGGCATAAGATAGCCCATCTTATCTGCTAGGCCCGGATCGGGACGTCCGATCGGGCATGGGGAAAGGTGCACTTTGCGACTGACTGGCTGGGTATTGCTGCTGATCGGCGGGCTGCTGTGCGCCACGATTTCGTGGGCCGCGCTCGGCTTCCTGCTGATGGGCATCGGCCTGATCTCGCTGCAGGTCGCCGAGCGCCGCCGACGCCTCGGCGATGACGCCGTGCCGGCCGGGGCTGGGGGATTTACCCCACCGCGCCTCAGTGCCGGGCTGCAGCCGCCGACCCTCGACCCGGTCGCTGGCCAAGACACCGGCCGGGACACCGGGCCGCTGCGCCAGCCGCGCCGGGTGGCATGGCCCGACAAGAACGCGGACGCGCCCTATGACCGGCAGGCTTGGCGCCGGCTGGTCCAGAGCGATCCCGATCTCGCCCAGCTCGCCAAGGTGCTGGCCGATTACGGCCCGCAATATGTCGATGAGCTCGCGGCCAGCTATCTCGCCGCCCCCGACAAGAGCCGCCTGGGCGCGATCGTCGACGGCATCATCGCGCGGGCCCGCGACGGCCAGCCGGCCCCGCCGCCCACGCCGGTCGAAGGATCGCAGCCACCGCCGCTGCCGCCCCGGCCGGAGCCGCCTCAGGTGGCCGCACCTGCCGCCAAGCCAGCGACTTCGCCGAGCAATTCCGCCGATGCGCTGGAAGCGTCCCTGCTCGCCACGGTCGAGCAGGCTTCCGCCAGGATCGCGGCCGAACGCGCGGGTCTCTTCAAGCCTGCCAGGGACCTTGGAAAGGAGCCGGGCAACGCCACCGACAGCCGGCCATCGACGGCGAGCCAGCGGGAACCGCTGTTCGGTCGTGCACGCCGGGACGCAAAGCCCCCCGAGCCGCCGCCAATGCCAGCGGCACCGCCCCCGGTCCCGACCGGGACGCCCGCCGACCTCGAAGCATCGTTGATCGCCGCGGTCAGCGAGGCCGCCGCCAGACGGGCCGACACATTCAAGCCGGAGCCGCCAGAGCCAACGCCGCCGAAGCCCGAGATCCGCGCCGTCGCTCCGCCGAAGCCCGTTGCGCCACCGCCCGCCAACACGCCGCCTGCAAAAACACCGGCCGACAATCTCGACGAGACGCTGCTCGCGGCGCTGGCCGAGATTTCCGGCCAGAAGTTCAAGGACGAGCCGAAGCCGGACGCTGCGTCCAAGGCCCCGCCGGGCACACCGACGGACGACAGCCTGTCCGACATGATCAAGAAATTCGCCCCGGATTCGAGCTTCCTGCGCAAGCAGTGACGGCGCGGCTCAGACGCCGGCGACCGACGCCCAGATATCGGCGAGCTTGCGCCGGACGGTCTGCATCCGCGTCTGCGGTGCGACCTCCTCCTCTTCCTCCGGCAGGCGCAGACCGACGACATTGACGCGGCCGCCGCTGATGCTGCGCGCCACCAGCACGATCTCGTCGAGCGCGAGCTCGGCACCTTCCTTCGGCGCGCGGTCGAGATTGACGTCGAAATAATCCGCCAGCGTCAGCTTGGCCTGGTGCTCGTCGACCTTGACGCCGTAGATCTCGGCGAGCTCGCCGAGCGTATGCTCGCCGGACACCATGAAGTCGCCGAGCAGATGCGGATCGGGCGCGCTCGACGGCGCCATGTCGACAAAGAAGCGATCGAGCGCCTCGGCGCGCTCCGGCGGCGCCAGCAGGTAGATGTAGTCACCGGGCGCAACCGGATCGGCCTCGACAGGCGTCAGGATCCGCTCGTCGCGGATCACCAGCGTCGGCTTCGACCAGGACGGGATCAGGCCGCGGCGGAAATACAGGCTCTTCGGCCGCACCGGATAGCCGACGAGCTGCTGCTCGAGCTGGCCGGGCAGATCCAGTTCGACACGGCGCGGGCCGCGTTCGGCGCGCGGCAGCGCGACGTGCAGCCGCCGCGCCGCCGGCGCCAGCGTCCAGCCCTGCAGCAGCAGCGAGATGATGACGACGACGAAGGCGACGTCGAAATAGAGATAGGCCTTCGACAGGCCGACCAGCATCGGGATCGAGGCCAGGAAGATCGCGACCGCGCCGCGCAGGCCCGTCCAGGCGATGAAGACCTTCTCCCGCCAGTTGAACTTGAACGGCGCTAGACAGACCAACACCGCCAGCGGCCGCGCCACCAGCATCAGCGCGAACGCCACCAGCACCGCGCCGCCCGCGCTGGAGAGCAGGCGATGCGGCGACACCAGGAGGCCGAGCAGCACGAACATCACGATCTGCGCCAGCCAGGTCGCGGCGTCGAGGAACGTCACCACCGAATTGTGCGCGCGGGTCGGCCGGTTGCCGATGATGATACCGGCGAGATAGACCGCGAGGAATCCCGAGGCATGCACGATCTGGGAGCCGCCGAAGATCACCAGCGCCGCGGTCGTGACGAACGGCGCATGCAGGCCCTGCGGCAGCGCGACGTGATTCAGCGCGATCACCACCAGCCGGCCGCCGATCACCCCGATGATGGCGCCGAGCACGGCTTCCTGGATGAACTCCATCGCAATGTGCGAGGCCGAGCTCTGGCCAATCGAGATGAACTCGACCAGCATCAATGTGAGGAAGATCGCGAACGGATCGTTGGTGCCGGATTCCGCCTCCAGCGTCGCGCCGACGCGCGGGCGCAGGCGCAGGCCCTGGGTGTGCACCAGGAGGAACACCGCCGCCGCGTCGGTCGAGGCCACGACGGCGCCGACCAGCAACGACTCGGTCCAGTTGAGGTCGAGCACATAGCGCGCGACCGGCGCCGTGATCAGCGCGGTCAGCAGCACGCCGGCGGTCGCCAGCATCATCGAGGGCGCCAGCACCGTGCGGATGCTGGCAAACCGCGTCTTCAGTCCGCCGTCGAACAGGATCAGCGCGAGCGCCACCGAGCCGACCAGATAGGTGGTGCGGACGTCGTCGAACTGCAGCCGCCCGGGGCCGGAATCGCCCGCCAGCATGCCGACCAGCAAGAACACCAGCAGCAACGGGGCGCCGAACCGCAGCGCCAGCAGGCTCGACAGGATGCCGGCCATCACCAGCACCGCGCCGAGCAGGATCGCTATACTGACGGAGTCGAGGGATGCCATGCGCCTTCGGAGGTCTCAAATACTTGCAATTGCATCCTTATCGTCGCCACACTGGGACGCCAACCGATTTCTGTCCTAAGCGGCAATGTGCCCGCTCCCGTCAGCCCCAAGAGCCTTTTCCGTTCCGATAAATCGGAACGGGGCTCTCGATTCTTGTTTTGACGCGTTTTCTTCACGCGAACCGGTGACCACTTCGCTCGAAAACGCTCTAACTCGCCCCGACACTGTGGTGTATCGATGGTCGCGCGCGCGCCTTTGTGGGAATCTCCCTGCATCATCGAATCACATTTGCCTGACCCGCGCTTCAAGTTGAGATTTTGCCGATGGACATGAGCTGGAAGGACGTCCTGGAATCGATCCAAATGGCAGCGCGCTCGGTCGGCGCCGAGATCGCCTCGCCCTGGTTCTACCTGCAGTTCGGCATCATCCTCGCCGCAACGGGCCTCGCCTACGCCGCCGATACCGCCATACATGCGCGGGTCAATATGTCGTCGCTGGCGAGCCGCTGGCCGTTGCCGCTCCGGCACTTTGCCCGCGTGATGGTATCGAGCGCCTCCACCGCCGTGTTCGCGATCCTGATGGTGATCTCGCGCATCGTGATGTGGCACGCGACCTGGCCGAGCCGCAGCTATTTGATCGCGGTCTCCGCCAAGCTGGCGCTGGCCTGGCTCGTGATCCGCCTCGTGACCTCGGTGATCGACAACGCCTTCATCGTCAAACTGGTCTCGGTCGCGGCCTGGGTGGTCGCCGCCCTCAGCATCATCGGCCAGCTCGACTGGGCGGCCGATACGCTGGATTCGTTCGCGGTCGTCGTGGGCGGTCTGCGGCTGAGCCCGCTGCTGCTGATCAAGGCCGGCGCGGTGCTGATCCTGGCGCTGTGGCTGAGCAATATCGCCAGCAATTTCATCGACGGCCAGATCACCCGCTCGACCGACCTGACCCCGTCGATCCAGGTGTTGCTGGTCAAGATCATTCGCATCGGCCTGATGGTGGTCGCGGTCGCCATTGCCTTGAGCGCCGTCGGGATCAACCTGTCGGCGCTGGCGGTGCTGTCCGGCGCCGTCGGCGTCGGCATCGGCTTCGGCCTGCAGAAGATCGTCGCCAATTTCATCTCGGGCATCATCCTGCTGGTCGACAAGTCGGTGAAGCCGGGCGACCTCGTCACCATCGGCGACAGCCAGGGCCGCATCAGCGCGATGAAGACCCGCTACATTTCCGTCGCCGCCGGCGACGGCCGCGAATTCCTGATCCCGAACGAGGACCTGGTGACGCAGAAGGTCACCAACTGGACCTACACCGACAAGAATACGCTGGTGAAGATCGCTTTCGCCGCCAATTACGACGCCGATCCGAGGCTGGTCTGCAAGCTCGCGATCAACACCGCTACGGCCCACGCCCGCGCGCTCAAGGGCAAGCCGCCGAACTGCATCCTGACCGAATTCGCCGAGCTCGGCATGAAGTTCTCGCTGACCTTCTGGATCGCCGACCCCGACGGCATGGACAATGTAAAGAGCGACGTCATGCTGTCGCTGTGGGATGCCTTCAAGCAGGAGGGCATCAAGGTGCCCTACCCAGTGCGGGAACTCCGCATCCGCGGCGGCGCGCTGCCGGTCGAGAGCGCGGTCGAGGTCTCCAGCTAGCGCCTCCGTGCGGCTTTTTCGGACAAGCGGACGCGGCTGTTCCGGATTTGGCCCGAAAAATCAAGCCGTTTGAGCATTGTCCCCATGCCCAACCTTGGCTTGCGCCGGGCGCGCCGATCATTAAATTAGGGCCTGAAATCAGCCCCTTGCCCACAGAAACATCCCGACCATGAGCTATATCGACGCCACCGACACCTCGCTTCGCAAGACCGGCCAGATCAAGCTGCACGGACCGAGCGGCTTTGCCGGCATGCGCAAGGCCGGCGCCCTGGTGTCGAAATGCCTCGACGCACTCACCGACATCGTCAAGCCGGGCGTCCCGACCTCCGTGATCGACGATTTCGTCCGCAAGTTCGCCTTCGACCACGGCGCCTATCCGGCGACGCTGATGTATCGCGGCTATCGCTACTCGACCTGCACCTCGATCAATCACGTGGTCTGCCACGGCATGCCGGGCGACCGCCCGCTGAAGGAAGGCGACATCGTCAATGTCGATGTCACCTTCATCGTCGACGGCTGGTACGGCGATTCCAGCCGCATGTATGCGATCGGCGCCATCGCGCGGAAGGCCGAGCGGCTGATCGAGGTGACCTATGAGGCGATGATGCGCGGCATTGCCGCCGTGAAGCCCGGCGCCACCACCGGCGATATCGGCCATGCCATCCAGAGCTTCGTCGAACCGCAGGGCATGAGCGTGGTGCGCGATTTCTGCGGCCATGGCCTCGGCCGCCTGTTCCACGACGAGCCGAATATCATCCATATCGGCCGCCCCGGCGAGGGCGCGCCGCTGAAGCCCGGCATGTTCTTCACCATCGAGCCGATGATCAATCTCGGCAAGCCGCATGTGAAGATCCTGTCCGACGGCTGGACCGCGGTGACCCGCGACCGCTCGCTGTCGGCGCAGTTCGAGCACTCGGTCGGCGTCACCGCCGACGGCGTCGAGATCTTCACGCTGTCCGAGCGCCACGGCGAGAAGCCGTGGGTTCAGGTGTAAGCGGCGGCGCCCGCGTACGCCTCTCGATCTCCTCGGGCGTGTGGTTCTCGCCGACCGACATCGCGCAGATCCGCGACAGATGCAGATAGGACAGCCCGGTCTCCTCCGCCCAGGCGTTGAACTGCGCCTGCACCTTGGCGAGATCGCGCTTCGACTTGACCTCCTCGGCAATATCGAGCCCGGCATCGCGCAGGCAGGCGACGACGTCGCGCGAGGTGACGAAACCGTCCCAGCCGAGGAAGCGCAGCAGCATCTGCCCGGTGTTGCCGCCGAGCCGGCTGCCGCGCTTGGTCAGCAGATCCAGCAGCCCGATCTCGTCCGATGACGGCCACGCTGCGAGGAATTTGCCGAAGCTGCCGTGCTCGCGCGCGATCTCCTGCACGAAGCGGCCATTGTCGCGCACCGACATGATCTTGGCGCCGTTGCGCACGATCCTGGTGTCGCTGGTCAGCTTCTCCCAATATTCGTCGGGCTTGAACGCGAGCTTGGCGGGCTGGAAGCCGAGAAAGGCGTCCTCGAAGCCAAGCCATTTGGCGTCGATCACGCTCCAGGCGAAGCCCGCGCAGAACACGCGCCTGGTCATTTCGGCCAGCACGCGGTCGTCGCCGAGCTTTGCCAGCGCCTTGGCGCCCGCCGGCGGCCGCAGCAGTTTCTCGAGCGCCTTCGGCCCGCCCTTGCGCTTCTCGGCGCGCGAGCGGATCACCTTGAATGATGTCACGCCGCCCTCCCCCTCTTCGATCCTGAACGCTGCAGGTAACGGTAATTCGCCCGTCGCATGGTGGCAAACCGGGACATTGCATCGCCCCTTGCAAAACGCGGCAGGCACGGCATGGTTGTGACCGATGCCCGCCAAACCCGACGCCAGCAACGACGACACCAGTGAGACGCCGCATTATCACGGCCATCGCGAACGGCTGCGCGAGCGCTTCTACGCCGCCGGGCCGGACGCGCTGACCGACTATGAGCTCTTGGAGATGGCGCTGTTCGCCGCGATCCCGCGCCGCGACACCAAGCCCTTGGCCAAGGCGCTGTTGAAGAAGTTCGGCTCCTTCGCCGAGGTCGTGCATGCGCCGGTGCCGCGGCTGCGCGAGGTCGACGGTGTCAAGGATGCCTCGATCCATCAGCTCAAGCTGCTCGCCGCGGCAGCGGGCCGGATCGCCAGGGGCGAGATCAAGCGCAGCATCGCGCTGTCGTCCTGGAACGACGTCATCGACTATTGCCGCACCAGCATGGCGTTCGCCGACAAGGAGCAGTTCCGCCTGCTGTTCCTCGACAAGCGCAACCAGCTGATCGCCGACGAAGTGCAGCAGACCGGTACCGTCGATCACACCCCGGTCTACCCCCGCGAGGTGATCAAGCGCGCGCTCGAACTGTCCGCGACCGCGCTGATCCTGGTGCACAATCATCCCTCCGGCGACCCGACCCCGTCGCAGGCCGACATCCAGATGACCAAGGCGATCGTCGAGATCGCAAAACCGCTCGGCATCGCCGTGCATGATCACATCATCGTCGGCAAGAACGGGCATACGAGCCTGAAAGGCATGCGGCTGATGTGAAGCTCGCCGTCGTCCTGGCTTTCGCCCATAGGCGCTAAGATAGTTTGATCATTGCCTGATAGCGGCGCTTGCGTCTGGGGGGCTCGCGCAGATGTCGCCGGAGAGCACGGCTTGCTCTGCGCAGACAAGCGATCGTGGGTTGGGGAATGACGGCTTGGAGCAATGAGGCGATGAGCTGACGTAGCAGGCGCCATGCGGAAGGTCTGGTCAGGCGGCTTCGTCCAAGCGGGGAGAGTCCTCGAGTTCGTCGACCAGCGGCTCGAGCAGTAGAGTGATCAGCAGGTGAGCGAGGATATGGGGTTTAGCGGACCGCTGGTCAGTTCCGGGAGGTCCCTTCAAGCCAATCAAGCTCTTCAGCCGCTTGAAGCCGAGCTCAATCCGCCATCGCAACCGGTAGAGGGCAATGACGTCAGCAGCCGTGAAGTCCTCGCCCTTGAGCGAGGTCGCCAGGATTACCCAATCTGCGGCCTCAAGCGTTTGCCTGGAGAGTTGATGGCCTCCCTTCTGGGCTGTCCTGCGTGCCTTGCGTCGCGCCTCCGCGGCCGCATGCGCCGGCTTTTTGACCGCGACCAAGCGCACAGCAAGCGGTTGCGCACCGGACTTGCGCTCTATCCAGATCGGTCGATCGATCATGCCGCCTGCCAAGGCCTTGCGCAGCTCTGCGATGAGATCGACAAGGTTGCCGTTGCGATCCAGCCAACGCGCGCTCTTCCAGCCCGCGCGGATCACGAAGTCCGCGCCGGCATCGACCAGATGCGCCATGCGCTCTGGTTGCAGGTAGGCACGGTCGGCAAGACGGATCTCGCCGGCAGTCACGGGTATCCGATCCAGTGTCTCGCCTGCGCCCTCATCGGTCAGCTCGAAGTGCCCAAAGCGCTCTTGCGGAAGATCGAACGCACTGTGGATACGCCACACTGCGTTGTTTTGCCTGCCCTCGGTTCCGGCTTTGGGGACCGTCGTGGCGTCAACGATGCGGATCAGCCGACCGCGGCTTGCCTTCGGCGCACCACTCGCAAGTGCCTGACCTATCAGTTGCGCCAGCCAATCTCCGGACTGACGCAAGCGATACAACAGAGCCACGTTGGAGATGTCGACAAGGCCCACCGACGTCGCCCACGCCGCCGTCAGCCGCAAACCCCGCGTGCCCAGACAATACGCAAGGATCAGCCGCAGCAAATCAACCGCATTGGTGATCTCGCGCGGACGAACAAACGCCTTCGTCTCGCGCGCGCCAACCTCCAGAGCCTTAGCCCCACCAAGCCGAGCAACAACACGCGCCCAGTCTTCGTTCACAAGCGATTCGTGTCTCATCCCTTCTTGGAATCACATACAAATTCAACGCGCAAATCCTATTTTAGCGCCTATGGGCTTTCGCCAGGACGATATTTTGCACGATCGCAAAGCTCGTTCAGCGTCATCACCCGCGCATGCGGGTGATCCAGTATTCCAGAGGCCGCAGTGCTTGAACCGAGAGGCCGCGGCGTACTGGATCGCCCGGTCAAGCCGCGCGATGACATAGGTGAGTGGGGACGCAACCTTCCATCTTGCGGCACCGGAAAGACTTCGCACGCGCCCCGGCGTCATACGGCCATGTGTTGCTGCCGATAAAATCATCAATGCAACGTTTCCTGCGTGGCGGCGTTTGTTGCAGGTTGATTTGATAGCTGTGTTCCAGACCCTGGGGGGACCGATGTCCGATTATGT
The DNA here is from genome assembly GCF_054063415.1 of Bradyrhizobium sp. USDA 4011. Classification (NCBI taxonomy): domain Bacteria; kingdom Pseudomonadati; phylum Pseudomonadota; class Alphaproteobacteria; order Hyphomicrobiales; family Nitrobacteraceae; genus Bradyrhizobium; species Bradyrhizobium sp. USDA 4011. Next base: position 4,858,468 of record NZ_JBSSGG010000001.1, on the reverse strand, counting down.
CATTGAGGAAGGGCTGCCCTATCCGCTCGGCGCCCATTGGAGCGGCCACGGCACCAACTTCGCGGTGTTTTCCGCCAACGCCACCAAGGTCGAGGTCTGCCTGTTCGACGGCGAGCGCGAGACGCATCGCTTCGAGCTGCCCGAATATACCGATCAGGTGTTTCACGGCTTCATCAACGGCGTACAGCCCGGCACGTTCTACGGCTATCGCGTGTACGGCCCCTACCAGCCCGATGGCGGCCACAGGTTCAATCCGAACAAGCTGCTGCTCGATCCCTATGCCTGTGCCCATGCCGGCAGCCTGACCTGGAATCCGGCGGTGTTCGGCTACAAGATGGAAACCGGCGACGATTTGACCTTCGACGAGCGCGACAGCGCGCCGTTCATGCCGAAATGCGTGGTGGTCGATCCCAATTTCGACTGGGTCCAGGAAGCGCAGCGGCAGGACGTGCACTGGGACGAGACCGTGGTCTACGAGACCCACGTCAAGGGTTTCACCAAACAGCATCCGGGCATCCCCGAGAACCTGCGCGGCACCTATGCCGGCTTCGGCGCGAACGCGGCAATCGATCATCTGAAGGCGCTCGGCATCACTTCGGTCGAGCTGCAGCCGGTGCATTCCTTCATCAACGACAGCAATCTGCTGGACAAGCACCTCACCAATTACTGGGGCTACAACACGATCGGCTTCTTCGCGCCGGACCCGCGCTATGCAGCCGACGTGCCGAACAGCCTGCGCGAATTCAAGGAGATGGTGTCGCGGCTGCATGGCGCCGGGCTCGAGGTGATTCTCGATGTTGTCTACAACCACACCGCCGAAGGCAATGAACGCGGCCCGACGCTGTCGTTCAAGGGCATCGACAATGCGAGCTATTACCGGCTGCTGCCCGACAAGAGGCGCTACTACATCAACGACACCGGCACCGGCAACACGGTGAACCTGTCGCATCCGCGGGTGATCCAGCTGGTGATGGACAGCCTGCGCTACTGGGCCGGCCACATGCATGTCGACGGCTTCCGCTTCGATCTCGGCACCATCCTGGCGCGCGAGGTCTATGGCTTCGACGAGCAGTCCGGATTTCTCAAGGCTGTCAACCAGGACCCGCTGCTTTCGACCGTCAAGCTGATCGCCGAACCCTGGGACTGCGGCCCCGGCGGCTATCAGGTCGGCGGCTTCCCGCCGGGCTGGGCGGAATGGAACGACAAGTATCGCAACACCGTGCGCGATTTCTGGCGCGGCGAGACGCCGCCGAGCGCGCTGGCGCCGCGGCTGCTCGGCTCGCACGACGTGTTCAACCGCGAGGGCCGCCGCACCTGGGCCAGCGTCAATTTCATCACCGCGCATGACGGTTTCACGCTGAACGACTGGGCGAGCTACAACAACAAGCACAACGAGGCCAACGGCGAGCACAACAACGACGGCACGTCCGACAACCACTCCTGGAATTGCGGCGCCGAGGGGCCGACCGACGACCCCGAGATCCGCACTTTGCGCGAACGCCAGAAGCGCAACATGCTGGCGACCCTGCTAGCCTCGCAGGGCACGCCGATGCTACTCGGCGGCGACGAGTTCGGCCGCACCCAGCGCGGCAACAACAACGCCTATTGCCAGGACAACGACATCTCCTGGTTCGACTGGAATTTTTCCGACGACGCCAACAGGCTGCTCGCCTTCACCAAGCGGATGATCAAGCTGCGGCGCGATTATCCGATCCTGCGCCGCAGCCGCTTCCTCGCAGGCGATCGCGATTCCCAGCTCGAGATCCGCGACGTGGTCTGGATCAACAGCTCGGGCGTGGAGATGACGCAGGCCGACTGGACCACCGGCTGGATCAAATGCTTCGGCGTCGTGCTCGACGGCCGCGCCCGCAAGACCGCCATCGCGCGCAAGGGTGAAGACGACACCGTGCTTGTGATCCTCAACAGCTACGAGGGCGAGGTCGACTTCAAGCTGCCGCCGACGACCGCCGGCCCGCAGTGGTCACTGCTCGTGGATACCAACGCGCCGGAGCAACCGGCGGGTGCGCAGTTTGCGTTTGGCAGCATGTACAAGACGGCCGGGCGTTCGTTCGTGCTGCTCACGGCCGGTGAGGTGAAGTAGCTCCGTAGCCCGCCTTCTCCTTCCCCCTGAAAGGGGGAAGGTCGGGATGGGGGTCAGCCACAAGCGACGCTCGATGCGGAGAGAGTAGATCCCCACCCGCTTTGCTCCGCCGAGCAAAGCGACCTCCCCTTTTCAAGGGGAGGTTAGAACCGTGCGCCTGCACTCAGACCGTGCAGGCCTGAACGATCTTCGCCGGAACCGCACGCGGAATGGCGGATGACGCTTCGCTGATCCACCCCACACTCCCCACGTCCACCCAACCTCCCCCTCCCCGCGACCCCGTCGGCCAATTGACATTCGCTGTCGGGATGCCAGACTTCGCGGAAAATTAGGGGTGGAGACCTCTGGATGGCCAATCTTTCGGCCTCGAATCACGTCGCCCGTGTTTTATCGGCGGCCAATCAGGTGGCCAGCGTCGACACCGAGGCGCGGATTGCCGCGTCCTGGCGGCGCTGCGTGGTCAATCACAACCTCGATCCGGCCCGGCGCGGACCCCCGCAGACCCTGACCGAAGCCGAGGTCCGGCACATCGCCGAACCGATGGAGGATTTGATCCAGGTCGCAATCCCGGAGCTCGAGGACCTTGCCCGCGTGCTCCACGACTCCGGCTACTGCGTCAACCTCGCCGATCCCAACGCCACGATGCTGGTGAGCCGCCTGCCCGGAGGCGACTACGCGCGGATGTTCCTGGAGTGGAAGATCTACACCGGCTCGAACTTCGCCGAGACCTTCGAGGGCACCAACGGGCTCGGCACCGCGCTCGCCGAGCAGCGGCCGATCATCGTGCACGGCGACGAGCATTTCCGCGAGCAGTGGCACATGTTCACCTGCGCGGTGTCGCCGCTGTTCGACCATGCCGGCCGGCTCGCCGGCGCCGTCAACATCTCCTCCTGCCGCAGCGATCTCGGCCGCAGCGCGCATGAACTGGCGCTCGCCGTCACCGCGGAGGCGACGCGGCGGATCGAGCAGTCGTTCTTCCGCCGGCGCTACCGCGCCTCCTGGATCGCGACGCTGCCCGGCGACGGGCATGGCATGCTCGCCTATGACGACGACCGCCGCGTCGTCGGCGCCTGCCGCACCGCGCGCGGCGAGTTCGGGCTGACCGATGCGATGATCGATGACGGCATCGACCTGTCGTGCCTGATTCAACTGGACGATCGCGCGGCGCGTTCCGCGGACGAACCGGTCACGCTGCGCCGGGCCGACGGCACGCCATGGGGCCGCGGCCGCGTGGCGCCGCCGGTGCGCGCGCGTGTCACCCGCCCGCTGCCGGCGCCGGCGCCGGCGCGCGAGGCGCCGGCCGGACAGTTTTCCGGCCTGCACCGGCTGGCGGGGCGCGATCCCGTGCTGATCAAGGGCGTGAAGCGGCTGATGACAGTCGGCAATCTCGATCTGCCGATCCTGCTGCGGGGCGAGACCGGCGCCGGCAAGGACGTGTTCGCGCGCGCCATCCATGCGGCGAGCAATCGCGCCGGCCGCAATTATGTCGCGCTGAACTGCGCGGCTATGCCGGAGAGCCTGATCGATGCCGAGCTGTTCGGCTACGAGGCCGGCGCCTTCACGGGCGCGCGGCGCGAGGGATCGAAAGGGCTGATCGTGCAGGCCTCTGGCGGCACCCTGTTCCTCGACGAGATCGGCGACATGCCGCTGTCGCTGCAGACGCGGCTGCTCCGCGTGCTGGAAAATCGCGAGGTCTGGCCGCTCGGCGCGCTGAAGCCGGTCGCTGTCGACATTCGCCTGATCAGCGCGACCCATCGCGACCTCGCGCGGATGGCCGAGGACGGCAGCTTCCGCTCCGATCTGTATTACCGGCTGCGCGGCATGGAGATCCGGCTGCCCGCCTTGCGCGAACGCGCCGACCGCAGGGACATCATCACGCAGATCGCCGACGAGGAAGCGCCGCACTGCCGCATCTCGGCCGATGCCTGGGCGCAGCTGATCGCCTATCCGTTCCCCGGCAACATGCGCCAGCTCCGCCACGTGCTGCGGCTCGCAGGCGCCACCGCCGAGGGCGGCGTCATCACCGAGGCCGACCTCGATCTGCCGCCGTTCGGCGCACGCCACGTGGGGGCCGATCACGCGGCGGCCGATCGCGCCGCGATCGTCGATGCGTTGCGGACCAATGACGGAAGAGTGACGGACGCGGCGAAGGCACTCGGGCTCAGCCGTGCGACGTTGTACCGGAAGATCAAGGCGTTAGGGATCGAGCTGGACAGCTAGACCAGAAGCGCAGCTCCTGTTCCGGCCGCGCGGGAACGGTGTTATCATACGCCTTTCATTCAACGCCACGGAGCGGGTCCCATGACACGGTTTCCCCTCGCTGTGGTCGTTGGCCTGGTTGCCGCGACCATTTCGCAGCCTGCCGCCTCGGATTCTACTGAACAACGATTGGGCAAAGTCCATTTTGCGACATCCTGCAAACCGGAAGCGCAGGAGGCGTTCGATCGCGCCATGCTGTATCAGCATTCGTTCTGGTACAGCGCATCGCGACGCACCTTCGAGGAGGTGCTCGAGGCCGACCCGCAATGCGCCATCGCCTATTGGGGGATCGCGCTCAGCTATCTCTACAATCCGCACGGCCCGCCGCCGCCGGAGAACCTTCCGCTCGGCCTCGAAGCCGTGAAGAAAGGCCAGGCGCTGGGCGCGAGCACTCCGCGCGAGCGCGAATATATCGATGCGATCGCGGCGATGTATGTCGACTATGACAAGGTCGATCACCGCACTCGCGTGCAGAGATTCCTCGCGGCCGAAGAGCAGGTCGCGACACACTATGCCGACGATGACGAGGCGCAGATCGCTTATGCGATCACGCTCAACGTCGCAGCATCCCCGAGCGACAAGACCTATGCCAACCAGCTGAAAGGTGCGGCGCTGCTCGAGCCGATCTTCAAGCGCCAGCCCGAGCACCCCGGCATCGCCCACTATCTGATCCATCTCTACGACTATCCGGCGCTCGCGGAGAAGGGCCTCCCCGCGGCGATGCGCTATGCCAAGATCGCCGAACGCGCGCCGCATGCACAGCACATGCCGTCGCACATCTTCACGCGCGTCGGCTACTGGAAGGAGTCGATCGCCTCGAACAAGGAATCCGCGCGCATCGCCAAGGAAGACGGCGAACAGCAGGACCAGGCGCACGCGATGGACTATCTGGTCTACGCCTATCTGCAGCTGGGCCAGGACAAGGAGGCCCGCGCGGTGGTCGACGAGCTCGGCAAGCTCGAGTTCAAGCAGGATCGGTTCGCCGGGCCTTACGCGGTGGCGGCAAGCCAGGCCCGCTATGTGTTCGAACGCGGCGACTGGAAGGAAGCTGCCGCGCTTCAGGTCCGTCCGACCAAATACGCCTATGCGGACGCCATCACCTATTTCGCGCGGGCGGTCGGCGCCGCGCGCTCCGGTGATCCGGCGGCCGCCAAGGCCGATGTCGCCAAGCTCGCCGAGCTGCGCGACAAGCTGAAAGACGCCAAGGACGCCTACTGGTCCAACATCGTCGATATCCAGCAGCAGATCGCGAGCGCCTGGGTGCTGTACGCCGAAGGCAAATATGACGAGGCGCTCGGCGCGATGAATGCCGCTGCGGAGGCGGAAGACAAGACCGAGAAGCATCCCGTCACTCCGGGACCGCTTGCGCCCGCGCGCGAGCTCTACGCCGCCATGCTGCTCGAGCGCGGCAAGGCCGCCGACGCGCTCGCCGCCTACGAGGCCGTGCTCAAGAAGGAGCCCAATCGGCTGGCGGCCTATGTTGGGATGATCAAGAGCGCCAGGGCGGCCGGCGATCAGGCCAAGACCCGGGAATGTGCTGATCACATCGCCCAGCTCACTGCGGATGCGGATCTGTCGAGGCCGGAGCTGATCGAATTGCGCCAGACAACCGGAAGCAAGCTGTGATGCCGCTGACGAAATGGCGCAACGGTGGTGCGGCGCTGCTCGGCGCCGTTGCGCTCTGTCTTTGCCACGTGCCGCCGCTCGGTGCGATGGAGATCCTCGGCCAGGCCGGCGTGCTCGGCGAATGGGAGCTGACCGGACATCTCACCGAAAGCGGACCGGATGCGCGCAAGCAATTCGCCGGGCCGCTGAAGATGAAGCATGTCGGAATCTGCGTGCAGGACGGACCGGAGGAACGCGCCGGCGAGATCCGGCTGCAATTCACAGGCACGGATTCGCAGGTCACGGCCGAACTGGTGCTGGACGGCGCGCCCTGCACCTACAGCGCCCGCAAGACGCACAATTATGAGGGCACGCTATCCTGCGAGGGCCGCGCGCCCGTCCCGCTGCTGGTGTGGCTCAAATAGAAGTTGTCGTTGAGATCTGCCGCCGCTTCACGAAAACTCGTTCCAGCTGACACGCCGCGCGTCGACGTCGCCAAGCGTGATCGGATCGTGGATGTTGCGCACGCTCTGGAAGCCAGAGCGCAGATAGATCAGCGGATCGACCGTGGTCACGGCGCGGACATGCTGGACTTCGCCGATGAAGATCGAATGGGTCTTGGTCTCGAGCTCCTGCGCCAGGACGCAATCGAACGCCGCGACGGCATCCTCCAGCACCGGGGCGCCGGTGGCGCCGGTGGTCCAGCGGCCGAAGCCAAAGCGGTCGTCGCCATTGACGCCCTTCTGGCCGGAGAAGGTCAGCGCCAGCAGCGCGTGGTCCTCGTTCAGGAAGTTGATGACGAAATGGCGCTCGGCGCGGATGCGCTCATGCGCGCTGGCATTGCGGTTGACGCAGACCAGCACCGAGGGCGGATTGTCCGACAGGGAGCAGGCCGAGGTCACCGTCAGGCCGGTGCGCTGCCCCGGCTCGCGGCCGACCGTCACCAGCGCCACCGCACCCGCGCAATGCCGCATCGCCTGCTTGAAACTCTGTGCGTCGACCGTCATGCCCGGACCCTGATGCGAAAAACCACGGTTAAGATATGCGAGGCAGGGTGCGAGGCAAGCCCCGCACCCTGCCTATCTGTCATGCAGCCTTCTCGAACTCGGCGCCGAGATGCTTGAGCCGCGGCATCACCTCGTTCTTGAGCAGGTCCAGCGAGTGCCGCCAGGCTTCCGGCTTGTGCTTGTAGTCGAAGCCGAACACGCAGAGCACGCCGAAGCCGCCGACCTCCCGGTAGATCTTCTCGATCTTCTCGGTGACGGTCGCGGGTGAGCCGACGATCCAATTCCGGCGCGCGCAATATTCGACGGTGACGTCGCTGTCGGGCACGTCGGGCGCGTGCTTCAGATAGTCCTTGAAGCCGAAATGGCCGAGCAGCGGCAGGAAATACTCGCCCATCATCCGGCCCATCATGTCGCCGGTCGACAGCCTCCACGCCTCCTCATCGGTATCAGCCACGAACACCTCGCGCACCAGCCGCCAATCCTTGCGGCTCGGCTTGCGGCCGGTCTTGGCCGCGCCGGCTTCCACCGAGTCCCAGTGGCTGCCGACATAGGCCGGGTTGAGGTTGAGGCTCATCGGGATGAAGCCGCGCTCGCCGGCGAGTTTCAGCGTGTCGGAATTCTTCGACAGGCCGGCGACGCCGATCGGCGGATGCGGTGCTTGCTGAGGCTTGATGTGCGGTTTGAGGAAGTCGAACATCGTGTCCGGCTTGCTCACCGTCCAATACTTGCCCTTGTGCGTCCACGGTCCGGGCTCGGACCACATTTTCAGGATGATCTCGAGCGCCTCACGGGTCATGTCGCGGTTCTGGCCCGACATGCCGTCGACGTTGAACATCGCCCAGTCGCTCGGCAGGCCCGAGGCCGCGACGCCGAAGTTCAGCCGCCCGTTCGAGAGATGGTCGAGCATCGCCACGCGGTTGGCGAGTTCGGCCGGGTGATGATACGGCAGCAGGAAACCGCCAGGTCCGATGCGCAGATTCTTGGTCTGCAGCAGCGCCTGCGCGACCAGCAGGTCGGGCGACGGATGCGGCTCCCACGGCGCGGTGTGATGCTCGCCGATCCAGGCTTCCTGATAGCCGAGCTCGTCGAGCCAGCGCAGCGTCTGCAGGTCCCAGTCGTGGCCCTCCTTCAATCCGCACTCCGGCGGGTGCGAGGGCATGGTGAAGTAGCCAAGCTCCATGTGCGTTTCCTTCCTTTGCTTGAGATTCAGTCATGCAATGCGTCTTGCCGCGCATTCGAAGCTGCATTGAGCAAGCGCTGTGCCAGCGCTGAAATCGCGGGAGAGGAGGAGAAAGGCGGCGTTTTCGGCCAAGTGCGAGCCATGCCTCGGGTCCAGCGAGGCCCTTGCCGTCTCACCGTCGCGAGACAGTGTCGCAACGATGAGACGCAACGCGGTGTCGCAAATCAGCCCGCCGCGCGGCGCGGCAGCTTGTTGGAATCCGGCTCCGACGGCGCGGGGAGCTGCATCAGGATGGTCTGGCCCATCGAGGCGATCTCGATGCCTTCCTCCTGGAAACGCCGCTTCATGCGGCGGTTGAACTCGCGCTGCACCGACCAGCGGCCGCCGTCGGTGCAGCGGATCTGGCCGACGATGGTCACGACCGAGCCGTCGACCCTGTCGACGCCCCACAATTCGAGATCGCCGCGGATCAGCGCGCGATACGCCGTCTCCTGACGCATTTGGGCGACGATGTCCTTCAGCACCTCGCCGGCGCGATCGGTGTCCTCCTTGTAGGACACGTTGACGCTGACCGCGGCGTTGCCGGCGCCGCGGCTGGCATTGGTGATCGTCGTCACCGCGCTGAACGGCACGATATGCACCGAGCCGTCGCCGGCGCGCAGCCGCATGGTGCGGATCGAAACGTTCTCGACCACGCCCGACAGGCCTGACACCGTGACGGTGTCGCCGACCTGCACGGTGTTCTCGAGCAGCAGGAACAGCCCGGTGATGAGATCCTGCACCAGCTTCTGCGAACCGAAGCCGATCGCGATGCCGACGATGCCGGCGCCGGCGAGCAGCGGCGCGACATTGACGCCGATCTCGCTGAGCGCGGTGAGCCCGACCACCGCGACGATCACGCAGAACAGCGCGGTGCGCAGCATCGGCTGGAAGGTGCGCAGGCGCGCGGCGCGGGCGAAATGCCCCTCACGCGACAGCGTGTCGATCTGCCGGTCCATCAGCGCATTGGCGACTTCCCAGATCACCGCCGCGGCGAGCGCGGCAATGCCGATCGTCACCAGCGCCGAGATCAGCCGAGAGCCGATCTGGCCGCCATAGAACCAGACGATGGCATCGACCCCCCAGACCTCGAGCAGCGCGACGAAGCCGACCAAAGCGATCACCGCCGTGACCACCTTGCGCAGCAGCGGCAGATAGCGATTGGCGCGGGTCTCGAGCCCCGGGAAGCGCTGCATCAGGTCCGGGCTGATGCGGAAGCCGCGATCGATCAGACTCAGCACCACCATGGTGACGAGCCGGGTGACCAGCAGCACCGCGACGGTGCCGACGAAATATTGCAGCAGCAGCGAATAGCCGTTTCGGATGTTGAGCGCCCACACCGCCCACAGCGCGAGATCGAGCGCGATCGCCAGCACATGCCACAGCGAAGCGAGACGGTTGCGCGTCCGCGCCGCGAGGCCGGTGCGATCGGCCGGCGCGCGGATGACGTCGGCGACCTGGCGGCGGCACTGCAGGATGATGACGACGATGAAGAGATGCACCACCAGCATCACGAGCCGGAGCAGCGCGGCGTAGCCGGCGTGGGACAGCCCAAGCAGCAATGCGACATTGGCCAAGCAGATCCCCGAGACCCCGACGGCGACGATGCGCCGTGCCCATATCTCGATATAGGCCGCGGTCTCGGCACGGACGCGGACCAGGCCGAACGGGCCGGCCAGCGCGCGCACCGCGCAGATCAGCGCGCGCGAGAAGGCATAGGCGTTGATCACCGCGAGGATCACGAGCCGCGTGGTCGACTGATTGCCGATCTCGGTGCTGAGCAGCGCGGCGGCCACGCTGAGAAACACGACCACCGGCAGCAGCTCGAGCACGAGGCGCCCGAGCACGAAAGGCAGCCGGACCAGCGACTGCCAGGCCCGTGCCAGGCTGAGCCGGCGGCGATGCAGATCGCCCTCCGGCGTGACGTCGGCAACCGACGACGGCGGATCGGCGCTGGCGAGCGCCTGCACCGGCACGCGCGCGGTCTGCGGCAGCCGCGCTTCAAGGAACGCGACCGGCCGCTTGATCAGGCGGAACACCACCCATTCGGCTGCCAGCGCGCAGCCGAGCACCAGCGCCAGCTTCCAGGCGATATCGATCATGAGGCCATAGGCGGCCGGATCGTTGGCGGTGCGCAGGAACCAGTAATAGAACGCCGGGAAATGCGTCAGCGTGCGCGCCACGTCGGCGACCTCGCGCGACATCTCGCCGACCTGCTCCGAGACCATCAGCAGAAGCTGCGCTCCGAGGCTGTCCGCGCTGAGCGGGATCGGCGACTGCTGCTCGGGCGCCGCCTGCGCGGCCGCCTGCGGCGAGGCATTGGCGATGGCGCGCAGCGTGTTGATGATCTCGCCGCGTTTCTTGTCGTCCTGCAGCGTCTCGAGCGCGCGCTTCGCCTGCTCCGGCGTCAATGCGTCGCTGGTACTGGACTGCGGCGGCGCCGGCTTGGCGGCCGGCTGCGCAAGCGCCGGCGAGACGAACAGGGTGAGGATGAGGAAAAGCGCAAAGCGAAATCTGTGCGACACGAGGGCCTCTTACTAAAAGTCATTGCGCGACGGCTGATCCCTGGAAGGAATCAGCACTCGCGCTCGCGCCATGTCGGATGCTCCTTTTCGCCCCGATGATGTGTCGGAAGTTTGCCTCTGTGGCGGCCATGTCTTGGCATTTGCCGCAACACAGACGTCACAAGTGTTGAGCGGCGTTTACGCATGCAGCGCGCACCCGGCTGGCCGGCCGATCGGCTCACCACACGTTAGGGATGAGGCCGCGGAATCTTTCGCTTGACGTAGGCCGGCGGCCGTGATGTTCTTATTTTGTTCTTTTGGTTCCGATTGCGTTTCGAGGTGATCATGCACGATGTCTTTGCCGAGGGCGGCCCGATCAAGCTGTTCATTCACGACGATAGCGAGACACCGATAGAATTCATGCGCGACCTGCTGCGCACGGTATTCGGCAAGTCCCGGAAAGAGGCGGTTGCCGCCACCGCACGGATCGAGACCCTTAACGGAATCGCCTGCGGCCCCTATCCAGCGGCCGTGGCCCAGGCGCTGTTGGAGTCCGCCCAGCAGCTGATCCGCAGCAATGGTCATTCGTTGCTGATCACGAGCACGGCTGCCGATGCGGCCAGGCCGTGCGACCTCTGTGGCGCGCTGGATCCTGTGACGGACGTTTTTCTCAGCCGCAAGACGGTCTGCCTGTGCAGCAACTGCCTGCTCGCCGCCAGGGCCAGTTCGGAAAAGCTGCCGGGCGAGGAGTTCCGATATGCCTTCATAGCGCTCGATTGGCATTTTGCGGGAGTGCCACGCAACCAGATCCTGACCCGGTCGCGGCAATTTCCCGGTCACATGCGTGCCGATGTTCAGATCGCGATCGACCGGCTGTTCGATGCGCCGCTCCATTTCTTCGGCCTCCATGAGGAGCATCGCTACGAGACCCTCGCTTTCGCCGCGCTGATGGAAAACAGCCGCAACGCTCCGGCGATCGCGCCGCCGCAATATCACGACGTCGACGTCGGCGGGTCCGAGCCGGTGAAATGCCTCACCAATGGCTTGTGGCTGTGCCAGACCGAAGAGCTGCGCTACGCGGTGCTGCTCAGCCACCATCGAGATTATCGGAGCGAGCCGGGCTTGCGGATCGAGCTCGCGGTGCCCGCAGGCATCGCCGGAAACGCCTTGGTGCAACGAACCTTTGCCGAGCTAGAAGCGGCCGTGCATGCGGCACGATCCTATCGCGGCAAGATTCTGTCGCTGGAAGATGCCGCCGACTATCGCGGCCGCGCCCGCGGCGTGACCGTGCATCGGCTGCCGACGGTTGCCCGCGATGACGTGATCCTGCCGGAGCGGACACTGCGGCTGCTCGACCGCAACGTGCTCGGCTTTGTCGAAAGCCGAGATCTGCTGCGCAAGCTCGGGCAGTCGACCCGCAAGGGCATCCTGCTCTACGGCCCGCCCGGCACCGGCAAGACCCACACCATTCGCTATCTCGCCACCAACCTGCCAGATCATACCACGCTGATCATCACCGCCGAGCAGGTCGGCCTGCTCGGCGCCTATATGAACCTCGCCCGCCTATTGCAGCCGACCATGGTCGTGATCGAGGATGTCGACCTGATCGCGCGCGACCGCGACGAGATGAGCGGACCGTGCGAGGAATCGCTGCTCAACAAGCTGCTCAACGAGATGGACGGCCTGAAGGAGGATTGCGATATCCTGTTCCTGCTGACCACCAACCGTCCTGAAGAGCTCGAGGGCGCACTGGCCGGCCGGCCCGGCCGCATCGACCAGGCGATCGAGATGCCGCTGCCTGACGAGACCGGGCGCGGCAAGCTGGTCCGGCTCTATGGCAAGGGCCTGCCGCTCACACAGCCCGTCATCGACGAGGCCGTGCGACGCACCGAAGGCGTCAGCGCGGCCTTCATCAAGGAGCTGATGCGCCGTCTCGCCCAGGCCAGTATCGTCCGCGATGGCGGCGGGGAGATCACCGCCTCCGACCTCGACGGCGCGGTCAGTGAAATGCTGTTCGACGGCGGGCGGCTCAACGCCAAGCTGCTCGGCGGCGCGCAGGGGATGAGCGCGGGGTGACTGGCCGGGAGGCTCGGCTGGTCGTCAGCGGTGCGTCGTTTGCGGCAGCAGCAGGTGCCGCTCCCCCCGTGCGACGCGCGCGAGCTCGTCGGCCATCCGTGTCAGCACGGCCTCCCAGGCCTGCGGTCTGTCCTGGCGGAACAGCCGCATGGTCGGATACCAGGGCGTGTCGGCGCGATCGCGCAGCCAGCGCCAGTCGAGCGCATAGGGGCACAGCATCCAGACCGGACGGCCCAGCGCGCCGGCGAGATGCGCCACCGAGGTGTCGACGGCGATGACGAGATCGAGCGCGCAGACGGCCGCGGCGGTATCTGCAAAATCGCCGAGCGTCGGTGCGAGGTCGACGATATCGGCACCAAGGCCGCGCAGCACCGGGGCATCGTCCGGCCGCGGCTCCTTCTGCAGACTGTAGAGCTGGACGCCAGGTGTGACCAGCCGCGGCAGCACGGCATCGGCCGGCAGCGAGCGCTGGCGGTCGCCCTTGTGCCTGGCATTGCCGGCCCAGACCACGCCGACCTTCAGCGCGGACACGCCGGAGAGCGCCTCGCACCAGCGCGCGAGCTTGGTGGCGTCCGCCTGCAGATAGGACACGGCAGCGGGAATGGTCTCGACGGTGGTGCGGAAGATCCGCGGCAGGCTCAGCAGCGGCAGTTGCAGGTCGAACGGCGGCAAGGGCTCGCCGCGCGCGAACACCGCGACATCGGGCAGCAGCGGCCGCAGCAGCGAGACCAGCGCCGGCTGTACCTGCAGAATGATCCGGCCGCCTCTGCCCGCCAGCATCGGCACATAGCGGACGAAATTGATGGCGTCGCCGAGCCCGTATTCGGCAAACAGCAGCAGCGTGCGTCCCGCCAGCGGCTCCCCCTGCCATTCCGGCTCGTCGAACACGGGATCGCCTTCGCTGAGCATCTTGGTCTTGCGGCGCCACTGATATTCTTCAAAACCTTCCTCGAACTCGCCGTTCATCAGCAGGAAATGCGCGTGGTTGTAATGCGCCAGCGGCTGCTCGGGATCGAGCGCGATGGCGCGGCGCGAGGCCACCAGCGCGGCATCGATCTCGCCGGCATTGCGCAGCGCGACCGCAAGATTGGCATGGCCCTTGGCGTAATCGGGTTCGAGCTCGATGGCCCTCCGATGCGCGGCGACCGCCGCCTCGACCAGATTCTGCGCCTCGAAGATGATTCCAAGATTGGTGTGCGCGGCGGCATAGTCCGGCTTGAGCGCCAGCGCCAGTTCGGCGCAGGCGATGGCGTCGTCGACCTGTCCGAGCTCGAACAGGCAGGCGCCGAGATTGTTGAGGATGACGTGATCGGACGGATCGCGGGCCGAGACCTGCCGATAGATGCGGACCGCCTCCTCGCGCGCGCCCAGCTCGTGCAGCACCATGGCCAGCAGGCGCCGCGGCGCGAAATTGTCGGGCTCGAGCGCGATCGCGCGGCGATAGTGCTGGACCGCGTCCTCCAGCCGGCCGAGGCGGTAGAGCGCCGCCCCGAGACCGCTATGCAGGCCCGGATGATCGGGATCCGCGCCGAGCCCGCGGCGATAGGCGGCGGCGGCGGCGTCGTGCTTCTTCTGATCGGTCAACGCATTGCCAAGGTTGAGCCAGACCCCGCGATAGGTCGGATCGCGCGCGATCACCTCGCGATAGGCCTGCTCCGCCTCGACCGGCCGCAGCTGCCCGGCCAGCGCAACGGCGAGGTTGAATCGCGCCCGCGTCAGGCCGCCATCGAGTGCGATCGCGCGGCGAAACGCCGCCTCGGCCTCGTCGAAGCGCGACAGCTCGCATAGCGCAACGCCGAGCTTAATGTGCAGGCCGGCATCCTTCGACCGCAATGTGATGCCGCGCTGGAACGCCGCCACCGCGCCCTCGTGCTCGCCCTTCACGGCGAGCGCATCGCCGAGCGTGGCGAACGCCGGTCCATGATGCGGATCGAGGCTGAACACCCGGTTCAGCAGCACCGCGCCTTCCGCGGCGCGATCGGTCACGAAGGCGATGACGGCGGACAGATGCAGCGCCGGAATATGGTCGGGATCGGCGGTGAGGATGTCGCCGCACAGCGTGCCGGCCTCCGTCGCGCGGCCCGCGCCATAATGCGCCACCGCATCCAGCAACATCCGATCAACAGCCACACTGCCCACGATACCGCCCCCGCCTCTCAAGACCCCGATGGGGATTAAACGGGCGGCGCCGCCAAATCCGGCACGCGATCCATGACCTGGGTGCAGGCCCTGATCTCTTCTCCTTCCCCCTGAAAGGGGGAAGGTCGGGATGGGGGTCAGCCACACGCACCGCTGCTCTCGGATAGAGCAGATCCCCACCCGCTTTGCTCTGCCGAGCAAAGCGACCTCCCCTTTTCAAGGGGAGGTGGAAGGGCGACCAGGACCGATGATGCCCGCCATCGCCCCTCTTGACGTCGGGCCCATCATGCAACATGTAAAGTTACATGATACGCGATAGCCGTCTATCCGGTGTCCTGCACGGCCTGCTCCACATGATCGGAGGGGGCGAATCGGTCACGTCGGAGCAACTTGCACAGGCGATGGCCACCAACCCGGTGGTCGTCCGCCGCGTGATGGCGGGCCTGCGCGAGCAGGGCCTGGTCCGCTCGGAGAAGGGCCATGGCGGCGGCTGGACGCTGGCGCGTGATCCGGCCGACATCAGCCTCGCGGACATCTATCGCGCAGTCGGCGCGCCGACGATCGTTGCCATGGGCCACCGCTCGGAAAATCCCGGCTGCCTGGTCGAACAGGCGGTCAACGACGCGCTGTCAGGCACGTTTCGCGAGGTCGAAGCACTCTTCCTGAAGCGGCTCGGCGCGGTGACGCTCGACGCGCTCGCGAAGGATTTCAAGCGCCGGCTCGCCAAACACAAGCAAAGTCTCGAGGACCAGATTCATGCAGAAAAGTGAGCAGGCGAAACCGCTTCCGTTCAACGATCCCGCGCACTGGGACAAGATGGTCGCGACCTACGAGGCGCAGTCGCAGCCGTTCACGACACACTTCGCCGAGGCCGCCGTCGCGATGCTCCCGATCGGCCCGTCATCGAAGGTGCTCGACGTCGCCACCGGTACGGGGGCCGCGGCGCTTGCGGCCGCGCGCAGGGGCGCCGACGTCACCGCGATCGACTTCTCGGCCGGTATGGTGGCACGGGTCCGCGCGCATGAAGTGGCGAATATCGAGGCGCGGCAGATGGACGGCCAGGCGCTCGATCTGCCCGATGCGGCCTTCGATGCGGCGGTGTCGGTGTTCGGCGTGATGCTGTTTCCGGATTGGCGCGCCGGGCTGCGCGAGATGGCGCGTGTGACGCGCCCTGGCGGATCGGCGGCGATTGCGGTCTGGAAGAGCGCCGACGGCGCCGCCGTGCATCTGCTGCTCTCGCAGATCATCCGGCGGCTCTATCCCGATAACGTCACGCCGATGCCGTGCACGGGCCTCGCCGAACTCGCCGACCCCGGCCGCCTCAGTGCGGCGGTTGTCGCGGCCGGCTTCTGCGATCCTGTCGTCGCCGAGATCACCCACGACTTCAAGCTCAACGTCGCCAATTCTGCCGACGTCGACAAACTGTTCGAGTTCATGCCGCATTGGAGCGGGCTCGACGCAGAGCAGAGCGCCGCCGTTGCCCGCGCCTTCCGGAGCGAGATCGAGCGAGGGCGGGTCGGAGACACCTTCGCGATTCCCTCGACCGCACTGATCGCGACGGCCCAGCGGCGCCAGCGCCACGCGTAGCAATCGCCGCAGATCAATTGCCGATTGGAGCACGCCAGTGCTTGTCGTCGTCCTTGTCTCCGTCACTCGGCGGCTGCAGGCCGGGGCTGTTGGCCCAGCGATCGAGCTCCTCGATGACCCGCCGGTGGCTCGGCCGCAGCGACCGCGGAGCACCGGGCTCTTGCGACAATTTTCGGGGCAGCTTGACCTGTTCTGGCATGGTGAGGCTCCAGAGCCGGGCGGCGTGCGGGCCACTCGCCGCGACCGTCACGCAAATGCGCGGATCGCCGGCCGCAACGATGGCACGAAGATTATTTGTGGTCCGACGGCTGCGCTGACGCTGCGACCGGCTGCACCGGAGCAGCCTGCTCCCACGGCGCCGGCAGGATGACCCGCGCCGGCGGCAGGGTCTGCGCGGCACGCTGTACACCGGCATTCGCGTGCACCGCCTGCGGCTCGTCGCCGACGTTGTCGGCGCGCGCGACGGCGATGGAGATGCCCAGCACCATTGCCGCAAGGCCGAGTCCCGCGCCGATCGAAGCGGCAACGACGCCGGTCCGCGGCCTGTTCAGGATAGCAAGATGAGATGGGGTCATCGCAACTGCTCCTCACGCGATACGCATCGTTCGGAGCCGTGCGGGACGCGTGCGCCACGCACGGCTCAAGGCTGAGATCAAGTCTTGATATCGGCCGGCAGCTTGCCGCCATTGGCGGCGAGCTTGGCCATCACCTGCTGATGCAGCCAGACATTCATGGTGGCGGTGTTGTTGGTATCGCCGGTGTAGTGCAGCTCCTTGGCGAGCTCCTTGCGCGCAGCAAGGCTGCTGTCGAGGCCGAGCGCCTTCATCAGGTCGACGATCGAGGTGCGCCAGTCGAGCTTCTCGCCGGTGGCAGCCGCCGCCTTGTCGACGATCGCCGCGACGTCGACCGTCTGCGCCGCTGATGTGCCGGCTGCCGGCGATGCAGATACAGATGCAGACGTTGACGTCGATGCCGGTGCAGTGCCGGGTGCTGCCGTCGCCGTGGTCTCAACGGTTTTGGCCTGGGCGCCGTGGCCGAAGATTGCACCCATGATGCTTCCAAAAATGCTCATGATCTCTCACTCCGTGCGCCCGGGACACCGTTGGTCCCGTGACTGGTTCCAGTGACGAGTGAACGATAGGCAGGCCATTGACCGAGCGGAAGATGACCATCGTCACTATCGGAGTGTGGGACGGCGTGGTGCAGTTGGAGAGAGAATCGTGCGGTCCTGCACCGCACGTCGCGCGCGTTTCATCGTACGCCCCACGTGCGATGAAGTCAGCCGTCCCGGCCCGATTCGCCAGCCCCGAGAAGTCGGGGCGGCTGACACAAACCTGTGCGGAGTTATAAGAACTAAAGCGTTTTCGAGCGAAGTGGACACCGGTTCGCGTGAAGAAAACGCGTCAAAACAAGAATCTAGAGCTGACGGCGGCGGATGGTCTGGGCCAGCTCGACGAAGCTTTCGGCAATGCCGACGCCGGTCTTGGCGCTGACCGGCTTGACGCTCGACTTGGCGAGTTCGGCAATCGCGCCGGCGCTGCCGGCGGCTTCGGGCAGATCGATCTTGTTGAGCAGTGCCCGGTAGGGCCGGCCCGGGAAGCGCTCCTCGAAACCGCGGACCAGCTCGACCATGCGGGTCACGGTCTGCGGCCGCGTGACATCCGACACGATGATGGCAGCGGATGCACCGGTGACATAGACGGTGTCGAAAATCTGCGTGCCGAAATCGCCGTCGGTGTCCCACAGCACGAGGCGCATCGGATCGCTGCCATCCGCCGGCACCACGTCATGGCTCAGAATCTCGACGCCCAGCGTGGATTTATACTGGCCCTCGAACCGGTTGTAGATCAGCCGATAGAGGATCGACGTCTTGCCGACCCCCATATCGCCGAGCAGCATGACTTTTGCGGTGAGCATCAGCGGGCCACTTCGCCCCGGTAGACCGTCTCGAACGCCACGCGGCGGTTGCCGCCGACGGTCGCGTCGAGCCGGTCGGTGATCGGCATCGTCGCAGCGCGCGACACCAAAATCAACCGCGACGGATCGACCCCGAGCGCGGTCAGCTTGCGCTGCACCTGCTCCGCCCGCTTGCGCCCCAGCGTCTTGTTGGTGCCTTCGGTGCCGCTCTGATCGGCGTAGCCGACGATCCGCAGCCTGAGATCATTGTTCGTCAGCAGCCCGGCGACCTCGCGCAGCTGCTGCTCGGCCTGGTCGTTGTCGAGGAATTCGTCTGAATTATTGACGAAGAAGATCGCGGTCGAGGCGATGAAGCGGTCGAGCCGCGCCGCCGGGCCGTCGGCGACGGATTGCAGCTTCGCAGCCTGCTCGCTCAACTTCGCGTACTGCTCGCCGAGCTTGTCATATTGCGCGGTCAGCGCGGCATATCTCTGGTCCGCCGACTTCGCCTGCGCGCCCATCGCCTCGCGCATCTGGTCGAGGCTCGCCTGCAGGCGCGTCAGGCTCTGCTGCAGGCCTGCAATGCCGGCCTGCGATGCCGCCGCCTGCTCCGGCGTGGACACCGATCCAATGCGGTCGACCACCTTATAGGGTGCCGCGGCCGCAGCGAGCGCGTCGATCAACGGCGCGGTTTCCAACCGGCTCGGCTCGATGCCCGAGACGGCCACACTTCGGCTGCCGTGATCGAAGTCGAGCCGCAGCGGGAAGGTGACGAGCAAGGGCTGCTTCGCGGCGAGCTGCTCCAGCGCGGCATGGGTCCGCCGCTCCAAAAGAGCGCGCGTCACCATGGTCGCGGCAAAATAGAGCAACAGCGCGGCCACAGCGGCGAGCATGGCAAACAGGATCACCTTGCCGCGCCGGCTCGCGATCCGCCGCGGCGTGTCGTCGGTCTCGATCGCGGCTGCGAGCGAGGCCAGCATCGGCGCATCGCAATCCGCGCCGCGGTCGATGCGCTCGATCGCATCGAAGAACAACGAATTGATCCTGGCATTGTCGGTTGGGCGCAGCGGCCCCAGGCACTCCGCCGCCAGGATGAAGCGGGGCGAGGCGCGCAGCGCCAGCTGCCGACCGCCGAAATCGAGCGTCTGCAGATTGCCTTCGCCGGCCAGCGCCTGCACGGAGAATTCGAGGATCGCCGCAACCATGGCGCTGAGCAGGTCGGCGCGCTCGTCGACGGTCGCCTCGCGCTTCCAGTCGGCGATCAGGCGGCCATTGCCGCGTTCGATGATCAGCAGCCGGTTGATCTGCGGCGGACTGTCGGCGAGCACGAACTCGCTGATCGGACGTCCCGTCACCAGCGACTTGACCCGCCCGACCCACAATTGCGCCGAGGTCAGGGCATTGATGCGCTGCTCGAGCGAGGCGACCAGTTCCCGGAACGCGTTCGCGACCGCGGCGCTGACCAGCCGGCCGACGATCGGATAGAGCGCCTCGATCATCTGCTCGCGCGAATTCTTGATCTCGCTGCGGATCGCGGAGACCACGACCGGCGCAATCGCGCTGGCGAGCTCGCGCGGCCGGTTGACTTCGGCGCGCTCCAGCGCCTCGACCAGAATGCCGGCGGTGGCCGTCTCCAGGCGATCGGCGTTGCCGACATAGCGCTGCAGCGAGTCGAGGTCGGCCTCCAGCGACGTCAGACGCGTCGCTTCGGGCTGAAACAGCAATGTCTTGAGCTGCTCGATCTCGCGGTTCTGGCCGGCAGCGGCTGCCATGCTATTTGCCCGTGCGGCCGGATCCCAATCCGCTGATCGCAGCGCCGAGCTGGGTGATGGCCGCACCGACATCCTTCAGCGAGTCGAGGCGCTTCTGCTCGGTATCGCGTTCGAGGTCGGAGAGCCGCGCCTGCAGCGCGGTGAGCTCGTTGGTGAAGTCCGCCTGCATCTGCTTCAGCGATGCCTGCATCTCCTGGCGCAGACCCGAGAGGTTGGTCTCGAGCGAGCGTTGCGCGCCGCCGAACAGGAGATCGCGGACCTGATCGATTGCCGCCATGCCATGCGCCGCGGCATCGGCGCCGTTGCCGACCGCCGCGTTTGCCAGTCCATCCGTATCCTTGGTCTGGCGCTCGATACCCTTCATGGTCATTCCCTGTTTAGTCAAAGCCGCGCAATCCGGACCTGCGTGTCAAAAAAAGCAAATCCGAAACAATCCTATAGCCAATTTTGTCGGCGCGGCCCAGAAAAAGGCGAGCAATCTCAGCCGGATCAACCGCGTGGTGTGCGACCGGAGCAATTATTTCTAGTAAGTTATTGCCTTTATTGCCAGTTCCGTACGGTTCTTGACCTGGCATTTCTCCAGGATGGTGCTGACATAGTTCTTCACCGTGCCCTCGGCCAAATGCAGCCGTTCACCGATCTCGGTATTGCTCTTGCCCTCGACGATCAGCGTGAGAATTTCATTCTCCCGCGCCGTCAGCCCGTCGCGAACCGGCAGCTTCGCCGAGACGCGCGGGCCGCGCAGCCGCTTGAACTCGTCGAGGATGCGCGCGGCGACACTGGGCGACAGCCCGGACTGGCCGTTGATCACCGCGCGGATGGTCGATGCGATCTCCTCCATCCTGGCGTCCTTCAGGAGATACGCCTTGGCGCCCGCGCTGACCGCCTCGAAGATCAGATCGTTGGTCTCGAACGTCGTCAGCACGACGATATGGGTCTGCGGCAGCTCGCGCAGGATCCGCTGGGTCGCCGCGATGCCGTCGACACGCGGCATCTGCAGGTCCATCAGGATGACGTCCGGCCGATAGCGCCGCGCGAATTCGATGGCCTGCTCGCCGTCGGACGCACCGGGAAGGATCTCGAAATCGTCGTTCTGCTGGGCAAGCAGGGTGGCGATACCTTCCCTGATCAGGGTCTGATCCTCGGCGATCAGCACCCGCACCTTCTCAATTCTGCTCACGGGCTTCAATCATCCTCTCGAAGGTCTCGAATTGGCGGCAACGACATCAATCGGCCAGCAGGCCGGCAGACGCTGCCGGCGGCACCGCCACGGGGAGCGATATCCGGACCAGCGTTCCCTGTCCGGGCGCGCTCTCCACCGCGCAGCTTCCGCCGACGAGTTCAGCAAATTCGGCCATCCCGATCAATCCGAAATGTCCGGGAGTGGGCACCGCGAGATCGAAGCCGCGACCGTCGTCGCGGATCTCGACAATGAGCTTGCGACCGACCGCGGCCGGCGCCTCGAAGGCGTGAAACGAGACTCGGCGTGCTTGAGCATGCGCCTGAACGTTGCGTAACGCCTCGCTGAGGATGCGTTGGACCGTCAAGCCGCAATCGCGCAAGCCGGGACGCGCCTCTTCGTCGATCTGGATCGACACCCTGACGCCGCTGCGCGCGGCGAAGTCGCTGAGCAGTCCCTCGACATCGGGATCAAGCTTCAAATCGTCGGGCGTGCGCAGGCGATCGATGGCCTCGCGGGCACGCGAGAGGCCGCTCGCGGCTGCGTCTTCGGCGGTTGCAAGGCTGTCCGCCACGCGCGCCGGGTCGGCCGAAAGATAATGCCTGATCAGCCGGATCTGGGTCAGCAGCGCCACGATCGAATGCACCAGCGTATCGTGCAGATCGCGCGCCAGCCGCAGCCGCGTCCGCGCCAGCGAGGCAAAGCGCACTTCCGCGCTCGCCGCCTCGAGTTGCTGCTCCATCAGGCGGCGGGCCCTGCGCTCGCTGCCGAGCAGCGTTTCGACCTGACGTCCCGCGAAGTCCGGCATGGCGATGACGAAGTAATGCGACTGCGCGCCGTTCCACAGCACGACCGCCGTCATCGGCTGCGCGATGTCAGGCGAGGCACCGCGGACACCGGCCAGTGCGATCATGTCCCGCTGGCCTGCGGCAAGCGCCGCCAGCTCGGCCTCCATGCCGACCAGCAGCATGCATTCGCAACAATCGACGCCGATCGCGGGAAGCCATTCGACCAGCCGCCCGATCTTCCGCTGCATGCTTCGGTCGGCACCGATGACGGCGAGACCGATGACGTCGGCTCCTGCCGCCGCAAGCAAATCCGCGCTCAAATCGATCATGCGTTGCCCATCAACCCAGCGAGCAGCCCACTGTGGCGTAAGCCGGCAGCGGCCGCAAACGAATATGACTTTCGTCATAACTGATCCTGACTTTCGTCAGATGCCGCCGCCGCTCGAAATGCGGTTCTGTCTTACGAATGAGCAACAGCGCAAGCCATGATGTGCCACATGCCGGCGTCCATGGCGATGCCGGCCGGGCGCCGCGCCTCGCGGAAGGTCGCGCCAGTCGGCCGGAGTGTGAGCTGACAATGAAGGCAGCGCCACGGAAATCGTTGGGTATCGAGCTCATGTTGGCGGAAGCGGAAAAACCTGCGCGGCGCCGGCGCCTGAGCGCGACCCAGAGGCTGGCGTTGCAGGAAGCGCTCGCCGGCCGCCTGCAGCTCTACCCGCGCGGATATGCCGCGAGCAAGACCGGCCCGTTCCACTCGCGCCGCGCCATCCTGGGACTGGTGCGCGCCGGCCTGATGACCCTCAGCGCGACCGCGCGCTATGCGGCGGTGACCAAGCGCGCACGGGACATGTACGCGGCGCCGGCGGCCAGCGAGAGCGAATAACACGCGTCATCGGGGTGCTGAGCACCTCCGACCGGGCCTAGTCCGGCAGGGGTGCGCCCCAAGTCGCCGTCACGTTGCCGCCCAGCCTCGGATTATCCAAGGGCCTTCTCGAGCTGAGAATTGGCGGCAAGCGCGGATCGTGAAACCGGGCGTAATACGGCTCCATCCAGGCAAGGTCTCCCTGGAACGTCCAGGGGAAGAGCTGCTGCGGAACATTGGTGAGAGCGCCGAAGCTGCGCTCGTCCTGCACCGCGCGAACAATCAGGTCGGCGAGCCGACGGATCGCTCCGTTGTTCTCCGCATAGAGGTCGAGCTTCCGGCGGCTGGCGAGCACGGCGCAGAACACCAGCGGGATCAGCGCAAAGTTGTGGTAGTGCAGCGCGCGCTCGCCGCGCTTCAACTCGCGTTCCAATTCGCCGTGGGCGCCGATGTCCCTGATGCCCTGGCGCGCCCGGGAAATGCCGGCATCGACCAGATCAGCCCGATCCGTCAGGGTGCCGATCGACATCAGATCGAGCCCGGCCCAATAGACCAGATTGTTGCCGAGATGGTTGATGCGATCGGCATCGCGGGTTTCCTCGGCAATCCGGATCAGCCACGGCTTGATCTGCTGGAAACGGTGATCGGCCTTGGTCGACGCGTTGGGGAAGCGCAGCAACGCCAGCGCGAAATCGGTGCCTGCCCAGGAGCGTTCGAAATCGCCCTGATAGTTCGCGCCGATCGTCAGCAGCGCACTTCCGCAGGCCCAGCCTGCGAGCAAGTCCATGACGCAATCCAGATCGCGTTCATCGGCGGCCTTGTTGACCTGTGCAATGAACGCATGCAGCGGCTTGATCGCTTCCGCGTAACCGCCTGCATCCCGGTAGAAGCCGGGCGGATCGACCGATGTCAGCGCCGGTGGCGGCTCGCAGGTCCGGGCCGCTGCCGGCTGCGCGAGGCAAGCAAGGACGATCGATACGCCGATCGCCCTTAAACGAACATCAAACTTCATTCCAAACAACTCCGCGAGCCACCGCGGGGACGAGACGCCGCATCGTGATCGCCGGCGCAGTCATCGACAAACGCGCGCAACATGACAACCAAATCTAATGTGATGCGCACCAGAACCGAGTTCAGCGGCCGTTCAGATTTTCAAGCATCGTCCAGCAATGCTCTGCCGCGCGCTGACGATCACGGTAATATGAAGGTAATCTGCGAAGATAATCTTTACAGTTTACCTTCATATATGCCAGGATGATCGGCATGAACAATGCAGCGGCCCGTACCGGATCAGCGCGCACATCGGCGCTCGCCGAGGATCTTCGTTTGTTGATCGGAACGCTGAAGCGCCGGCTGCGCGAGCAGGGCCAGCGTGAGGATCTTCCGCCGTCCCAGGTCGCGGTGCTGCTGCGCCTCGAAAAGGACGGCCCCGCGACCGTGTCCAGCCTGGCGCGGTCGGAAGGCATGCGTCCGCAGTCGATGAGTTCGGCGATATCAGCGCTCGAGGCCGCAGGCCTGGTGCGCGGCGCGCCCGATCCGGACGACGGCCGCCAGACCATCATGTCGCTCACCGATATCTGCCGCGAGCGGCTGCGCACCGGCCGCGCCGCGCGGCAGGACTGGCTGTCGCGCACCATCGCCGCGCGGCTGTCGGCGCGGGAGCAGGATGAACTCGCCGCCGCCGTCGGCCTGCTGAAACGGCTGGTCGCGGATTGATGCCGGCCGCGCCGCGCAATTGTGGAAACAGGAAGCGATCATGGCTCTGACGACGCTCGATCCGATCACCGCCCTCATTGTCGTAGATCTGCAATCAGGGCTCGTCGGCGCACCGTTCGTGCATCCGTTCGGAGACGTCGTGGTTCGCGCCCGCGCCCTCATCAATTCGTTTCGACGGCATGGACTGCCGATCGTGCTAGTCAATGTCGACGGCACGGCACCCGGACGAACCGAGCGGCCGCGCCACAGTGGACAATTTCCCGACGGCTGGACCGATCTGATTCCGGAGCTCGACCGGCAGCCGGGCGACATCGTCGTGACCAAGCGGACGTGGGGTGCGTTCGCCAGCACCGATATTGAGAAGCAGCTGCGCGCCCGCGGCGTCACGCAGGTCGTGGTCGCCGGCGTTGCGACCGGCACCGGCGTCGAATCCACGGCACGGCAGGCCTACGAGGCCGGCTTCAACGTCACGCTTGCGATCGACGCCATGACCGATGCGCGGCCGAACGCACATGACTACAGCATCGAACAGGTGTTCCCGCGGCTCGGCGAAACAGGCTCGACGCAGGCGATCATCGATCTGCTTGAAAGGACCAATGCGCATGAGCTGGCTTGACCTCGTCGCCTACTTCTTCGGCGGCGCCTTCCTCACCAACGCGATCCCCCACGTCGTCGCCGGCATGATGGGCGAACCGTTCCAGAGCCCGTTCGCAAAGCCGGCGGGCGAGGGCCTGTCGTCATCAACCGTCAACATCGTGTGGGGTTTCTTCAACCTCGCCGTCGGATATCTCCTGGTCTGCCGCGTCGGCGACTTCGGCCTGAGAACCACCAGCGACGTCGCAGCGCTCGGTCTCGGCGGCCTGCTGATCGGCCTGTTGCTGGCGCGGCGGTTCGGACGGTTTCACGGCGGCAATGATCCGCAGAGACCATGAGACGCGTCTTTCGATCGCTCGCAAGCTTCAACTACCGGGTCTGGGCGGCCGGCGCGCTGGTGTCCAACATCGGCACCTGGATGCAGCGCGCCGCCCAGGACTGGCTCGTCCTCACCCAGCTCACGCAGCATAGCGCATCCGCCGTCGGCATCGTGATGGCGCTGCAATTCGGCCCGCAGCTATTGCTGATGCCGTGGAGCGGCTTTGCCGCCGATCATTTCAACCAGCGCAAGCTGCTGATGGCAACCCAGGCGACGATGGGCGCGCTCGCGCTGGTCCTCGGGCTTCTCACCGTCACCGGACTGGTGCAGCTCTGGCACGTCTATGTGTTCGCCTTCCTGTTTGGCTGCGCCGCAGCGCTCGACGCGCCGGTGCGCCAGACCTTCGTGGCCGAACTGGTCAGCGACACGAACCTGTCGAACGCGATCGCGCTGAACTCGACCTCGTTCAATGCCGCGCGCATGATTGGCCCCGCCGTCGCCGGCCTGATCATCGCCTCCGTCGGCACCGGCTGGGCGTTCCTGTTCAACGGCGCATCGTTCCTGGCGGTGCTGACCTCGCTGATCCTGCTGCGCACCTCCGAACTGCGTCCGAATGCGCGGGCCCATCCCGCCAAGGGCAGCGTCATGCAGGGCTTCCACTATGTGTGGTCCCGCCCAGATCTGCGGGCGACGCTGATCATGCTGTTCCTGATCGGGACCTTCGGACTGAACTTTCCGATCTTCATTTCCACCATGGCGGTCGGCGTGTTCCACACCGATGCGCGCGGCTTCGGGCTGCTGTCATCGGTGATGGCGCTCGGCACAATGTCGGGCGCGCTGCTGGCCGCGAGCCGCGATCGACCGCGATTCTCTTCCCTGATGCTGGGCTCTGCGATCTTTGGCCTCGGCTGCACGCTCGCCGCGCTGGCGCCGAACTATTGGCTGTTCGCCGCCGCGCTCGTCGTGATCGGCGTCGCCGCGCTGACCGTCACCAACACCTCGAACGCGCTGATGCAGCTCTCGACCGAGCCGGCGATGCGCGGCCGGGTGATGGCGCTGCGGCTCGGCGTGGCGCTGGGCGGCACGCCGATCGGCGCACCGATCGTCGGCTGGGTCGCCGATCACCTCGGCCCGCGCTGGGCGCTCGGCGTCGGCGCCGCCGCCGGCTTTGCCGCCGCGATCGTCGCCCTTGGCATGCTGTCGCGGACAACTGCCGAAGCTGGCCATGGCAGCCTGCCGCGGGCGGAGTGAACCAGGGTCTCCTTCGACGGCGTGGCTGCGCCGCGCCTCAGACGAAGGCGCTCAGTCCCGTGATCGACTTGCCGACGATCAGGGTGTTCATCTCGCGGGTGCCCTCATAGGAATAGATCGCCTCGGCATCGGCCACGAAGCGGCCGATATGGTTCTCGAGCAGGATGCCGTTGCCGCCGAGCAGTTCGCGCGCATAGCCGACGGTCTCGCGGCATTTGACGGTGCAGAACGCCTTCGCCAGCGAGGCATGCTCGTCCAGCATCACGCCCTCGTCCTGCATCTGCCCAAGCCGCAGCATCATCGCCTGCGTCGCGGTGACGTTGCCGAGCATCCGGACCAGCAGATCCTGCACCAGCTGGAAGCCGCCGATCGGCCTGCCGAACTGCTGCCGCTCGGTTGCATAACGCAGCGCGTGCTCATAGGCGCCCATTGCGCAGCCGACGGCAAACCACGCCACGCCGGTGCGGGTCATGCGCAGCACCTTGGCGGTGTCCTTGAAGGAGTTGGCGTTCTGTAGGCGGTCCGCCTCGGGCACGCGGCAGTCCTTCAGCGTGATCAGGCCGTTCTGCACCACGCGCAGCGCCATCTTGGTCTTGATCTTCTCGACCGAGAAACCGGGATTGTCCTTGGCGACGACAAAGCCCTTGACCTGGTTCGAGCCCTCCTCGCGCGCCCAGATCACGTTGATGTCGGCGAAGGTGGCGTTGCCGATCCACTTCTTCTGGCCGTTGAGGATCCAGACGTCACCCTCGCGCCGGCAGGTGGTCAGCATCCCGCCCGACGTTGCCGAGCCGACCAGCGGCTCCGTGAGACCAAACGAGCCGATCTTCTCGAAGCGCATCATCGCAGGCAGCCAGCGCTGCTTCTGCGCCTCGTCGCCGCACAGATAGATCGAGCCCGCCGAGAGCCCGGTGTGCACGCCCCAGAAGGTCGCAACCGAGGAATCGACCCGCGCCAGCTCCATCGCGACAAAGCCGTTCAGCAGCCAGCTGCCGCCGGCGGCGCCATAGCCCTGGTAGCCGACGCCGCCGATGCCGATCTCGGCCATCTTTGGAATGATCGCGAACGGGAATTCGTCACGGCTCCAGAACTCTTCGATGACCGGCGCGACCACACCCTCGGTGAATGCGCGCACGCGCTGCACCAGCGCGCGCTCCGTGTCGTTGAGGACGGTCGCAATCCCGTAGAAGTCGCCGTTGATCGGCGGCGGCGCGTAATCCGGCTTGGCTGATCGTGTCGCCTGCGCGTTAGCCATGGTGTCCTCCCTGATGCATGGCGATGCGTCGCCCTTATCCCGCGCTCCCGACAGGACCCACGCCCTGCCGGGATTCATCTCAACGTGACGTCAGGTTGGCTTGTTCGGGCGGACGCTGGCGCGGAACTCCTCGAAATTCTCCTTCATCCGGTCCTGGATGATCTTCACTGCTTCCGTGGTCGACTGCCGCGCCGTCGACGCGCTGTCCTCCGCGCCCTTGACCGCGATATCAAACACCTTCCGCGCGAATTCGGTTTGCAAGGCGAGGTTCTCATGAATCTTGCCGAGCGGCTTGTACTCGCGCGCCAAGGTCGAGGCCTCGCGCAAGCCCGCCTCAATCACCTCGCGCTGCTTCTGCGCCACCGATTGGGCGCCCTGGGCCGCAACCTTCGCGCTCTGGCCGAGCGCCTCGAGGTTCTTCTTCTGGGCCTGCAGCAATTCGTCCACGTTCAGCTTCGGCAAGCCGAGATCACTGCCGAACTTCCGCAGCATGTCGATGTAAGAGGTATTGTCGGTCACGATATCCTCCCTGGTTGCCGTGTTTAAGGCTTCTGCTGTCCGCCTCCGGACGTTGGAACGAGATCCCTGAAGTAGCTCGTCGTGCGCGAGAGCAGGGATGACGATACGGCCTGACGGCTTTCGTCAGCCAGAAACGCTTCGATCAAGTCGGCGGTTTCCGTTGGCCGCGTCACCATGAACAGATGCCCATCGTCGATCAGGCGCAGCTCGGCATTCGGGATCAGGCTCGCCATGATCTGACCGTTGACCGGAGGGACCAGCGGATCGTCATGGCCCATCAGGATCAGCGTCGGCTGCGGCAGCGACCACAGCCAGGGCAGGCTGGTCCAGCCGGTCATCGCGAGCAGCTGATAGAAGTAACCCATGCTGCGCGCGCCGTGCATCGCGGCCGCATGCCGGCCGATCAATGACGGATCGTCGCGAAACGCCCCGCCATAGATTTCGGCGGCGATCGTTTTCATGTAGCCCTTGTCGGTGTAGCGGCGCGGCGTCGCCATCTTCCACAGCACCGCAGGGCTTGCCGGCACCATGGTGAAACCTGGCGCGGTCGCGGCGAGCACCAGGCGGCGGCAGCGCTTTGGAAACTGATGCGCGAATTGCTGCGCGATGCCACCACCCCAAGGACACGCCGGCGACATCGACCTCGGCGTAGCCCAGCTCCGCGACGAGCCCGGCGGCAAGCCGCGCCAGGGTCGACGGACGATAGGGCCATGCCGGCCTTGGCGATCCGCCGACCCCGGGCACGTCGAAGATGATGGCGGTGGTGCCGGTCAGCGCATCGAGGAACGGTCTCGCCAGCTCCCAATTGGCGCCGATCCCGTTGAATAGCAATAGCGGCGGCCCGCTGCCGTCGCCGTGCCGGATCGCGACCTGAACCAGCTGGCCGTCGATCGCGATTTGCCGCGTCTCGATCGTGCCGCGCTGCCTAACTGGCGCCGGCCCGGCCTTGTCAGCGCTGGTGAGATCGTCAGTCAAAGACGTAGGTCCCCGGTGCCGCGCCAAGGGATGGATAGCGCGCGCTGCCGAGCGAGGCGGGCGCCCCCACCTCGTCGCCCGAACGCGCCTGCAGCCAGTCGCGCCAGTCGAGCCACCAGCTGCCCTTGCGCTTCTCCGCCGAGGCCATGAACGCATCGGGCTTGTCCGTGGAGATCGGCCCGATCATGAAGGACGCCTTCGGATTGCTCGGCGGATTGAGCAGGCTCTGCAGGTGCCCGCTGTTCGACAGCACGAAGGTGGTACCCTCGCCCATGATCTGCGCGGTCTTGTAGACGCCCTTCCACGGCGTGATGTGGTCGGTCACGCCTGCGACCACGTAGCTGTCGGCCTTGACCTTGCTCATGTCGATAGTCTTGTCGTTGAGGGTCAGCTTGCCGGCGTTGACGAACGGGTTGGAGAAATAGAGATCGAGATAGTCGCCGTGCAGCGCCGCCGGCAGACGGGTCGTGTCGGCGTTCCAGTACAGGATGTCGAACGCCGGCGGCTGGTTGCCAAGCAGGTAGTTGTTCACCCAGTAGTTCCAGATCAGGTCGTTGGGCCGCATCCAGGCGAACATCCGCGCCAGGTCGTGGCCGTCGACGATACCGCGCAGCTGCGACGTCGCCTTGGCCGCGCGCATGGTCTCCGGCGTCATCAGGCAGCCGAACGTGCTCTCCTCGGCCGAGTTGGGATCGAGCAGGCAGACCGCCAGCACCAAATTCTTGATCTTCTTTTCAGTGGTGCTGCCGAGCGTCGCGAAATAGGCCGTCGAGGTGATGCCGCCGGAGCAGGATCCCATCATCGAGATGTCCGCGCTGCCGGAAATCTCGCGCGCCGCGTCGACCGCCTCGTCGAGCGCCGCGACATAGGTGTCGAGCCCCCAGTCGCGATGCGCCGCGGTCGGGTTGCGCCAGCTCACGGCAAAGACCTGAAAGCCGCTCTCGAGCAGGAAGCGGACCAAGCTCTTGTCCGGCGACAGGTCGAGCGCGTAGTACTTGTTGATCTGCGGCGGCGTGATCACCAGTGGCCGCTTCCTGACCGTCGGCGTTGTCGGGGTGTACTGGATTAACTCGAGCAGCTCGTTGCGGAAGATCACCGCGCCCGGCGTGGTCGCGAGGCTCTCGCCGACCTTGAACGCGCTCATGTCGACCATCGACGGCATGCCGCGATTCTGCGTCAGATCGCCGATATAGTTCTTCAGCCCGCTCCACAGGCTTTGTCCGCCGGTGTCGATGAACTTGCGGACCGCCGCCGGGTTGGTGAGCATGGTGTTGGTCGGCGCGACCGCATCGATCAGGATATCCGTGATCAGATGCGCGCGCTGCTTGTCGATGTCGCCGAGGCTGGTCTTGTCGACCAGGCCGTTGACCGCCTCGCCCCACGCCAGATAGGCCTTGAGCAGGCCGGAGTGCAGCGAGCTCTCCTTCCAGGTCGGATCGGCAAACCGCTTGTCGCCGGCCTTCGGTGCGCGCTCGGATTTGCCGGCGGCGATCGAGCCGAGCTCGCCGACGAACGACAGCCACTGCTCGGTCGCGACCTTCGGCTCGTTGATGACCGCCTTGAACAGGATGCCGGCGCCCTCGACGAGGTCCTGCCCCTGGATGCCGACCAGCGGATTGAGCGCCAGCGTATTCCTGGACGCCGCCTCGGACATGTCAGACGCCGGGGACTCCAGACTGCGATTTTCCGTGCTCATTGCTTTGCTCCCGCCGCGGGGATCAGAAGGGCCAGCGTTTCGGCGATCAGCGCCGGCTTCTCGGAACCTTCGACCTCCAGCGTGTTCAGGGTTTTCATGATCACCTGGCCGCCGTCCCTCGGCTCAACGCCGGACAGCACGACTCTCAGCCGCACCCGCGCGCCTGATGGCACCGGCGCCAGGAAGCGCACCTTGTCGACCCCGTAGTTCAACCCGGCGGCGGCATCGCGCGGGATGATGCCGACCTGCATCGCCAGCGGCGCCACCATCGCAAGCGTCAGATAGCCATGCGCGATCGGGCCGCGGAACGGACTCTCCCGCTTCGCGCGTTCGACATCGACGTGAATCCACTGGAGATCGCCGGTGCAGGACGCGAACGCGTCGATGCGTTGCTGATCGATCGTGACCCAATCGGAGAGCCCGAGCTCCTTTCCGAGGTGTTCGCTCAGGCCGGCAAGTGTGAGGTTGCTCATGACGTCGTCCTCCACGATCTTTTCTCGACTGCACCGAAGCCGTCATATGTCGCCGTACAGCTCGCGCAGCTCCTTCTTGTTGATCTTGCCGACACTGGTCTTTGGAATGCTGTCGATGAACAGGATCTTGCCGGGGATGCCGTATTTCGAGATCACGCCCTTGTCGGCGAACAGCTTGAGATGATCCTTGACGGCCTCGTCGCTGAGACCGTCGGCACCCGACGGTTTCTTGACCACGAGCGCGAGCGGTCGCTCGCCCCATTTCTCGTCCTTGACGCCGATCACCGCAGCCTCGGCCACGCCGGCGCATTGCGAGATCAGATCCTCGATCTGCAGCGAGGAGACCCATTCGCCGCCGGTCTTGATCACATCCTTGATCCGGTCGGTGATCTGGACGTAGCCGCCCGGGCTGACCACGGCGATATCGCTGGTGTGCAGATAGCCACCCTCCCAGAGTTGCTCCGAGCCCTCGGGATTGTTGAAGTAGCCCTGGGTGAGCCAGGGCGCCCGCAGCACGATCTCGCCGGGTGACTTGCCGTCATGCGGCACGTCCTCCATGTCGGGATCGACGATGCGCAAATCGACCAGCGGGCCGGCCATGCCGGCGCGGGTGCGAAATTCCACCTCGCCGTCAGGATCGCCGCTGAGATCCCTGGATTGGACATGGGACACCGCGGCAAGCGGGCCGGTCTCCGACATGCCGTAACCCGCGAAGATGTCGATGCCGGCCTCCATCGCCTGCTTGGCCAGCGCCTTCGGCAACGCAGAGCCGCCGATCACCATCTTGAGGCCCTTGAGATCGACCTTGGCCGCAGCGGCGGCGTTGAGCAGCATCTGCAGGATGGTCGGCACGCCGTGGGTGAAGGTGACGCCTTCGCTCTTGATCAGCTTGACCAGCATCGCCGGCTCGTAGCGCCCGGGATAGACCTGCTTGGTGCCGGCCAGCGTCGCCGACCATGGAAAGCCCCAGGCGTGAACGTGGAACATCGGCGTGATCGGCATGTAGACGTCGTCGCGCGAGAAGCGCCCCTGCGACCCGGCCATGCCGAACAGTGCAAGCCCGGCGATCGTGTGCAGCACGAGCTGGCGGTGGCTGTAATAGACGCCCTTCGGCAGACCGGTGGTGCCGGTCGTGTAGAAGGTGGTGGCCTGGGTGTTCTCGTCGAAATCGGGAAAGTCGTAATCCGGCGAGGCCGCCGCGAGCAGGCCCTCATACTCGCCGATGAAGGACAAGCTGCCGGTCTGCGGCGACGGCTTGTCCGACATCACGATCATCCGCTCGACCTTGGGCAGCTGCGCCTTGATGCCCTCAAGCAATCCGACGAACTCTTCATTGACCAGCAGCGTCGACGCGCCGGCGTGATCGATCGTATAGGCGATCTGCTCCGGCGACAGGCGGACGTTCACCGTCTGCAGCACGGCCCCCATCATCGGGATCGCGAAAAACGCTTCGAGGAAGCGATGGCTGTCCCATTCGAGCACGCCGACGGTGTCGCCGGGCTCGACGCCGGCCTTGCTGAGCGCCGAGGCGAGACGGCCGATCCGCTCTCGGGTTTGTCGATAGGTCTGGCGCTTGAGATCGCGATAGACGATTTCCTGGTCCGGCGCCTGGACGCTCGGCGTGTGCCAAAGCTGCTTGAAGATGAGCGGATAGTGATAGGCGGATTGGGCAGTCTGAATCAGCCTTCCAACCATGGAAGCCTCCCTCGACCTGGCATGTCCTCCGACCGTTGCGTCCGCAGTTCTAAGCGAGCGGATCGTGCGGTCTGCCGTGCTGCATCACGACGGTCTGACCGTGTGACATTAGGACGAAGCCTCGCGTGACGCCCGAGATTTGTGAAGGTCCGAAACGGACATCGGCGGGGTCTCAACCGGACAAGGTGCTTTTCATCAATGGCGACGGTCTTGCTGCTGCGCAGCAAGGGAGGCCCATTGATGAGTCTTGGGTTTTGGCGCGGACCGGCTATGTTCCAGGGGCTCGCGAACGGAAATCCACTCGGGCCAGGTTT
Source organism: Bradyrhizobium sp. USDA 4011 (assembly GCF_054063415.1). Classification (NCBI taxonomy): domain Bacteria; kingdom Pseudomonadati; phylum Pseudomonadota; class Alphaproteobacteria; order Hyphomicrobiales; family Nitrobacteraceae; genus Bradyrhizobium; species Bradyrhizobium sp. USDA 4011. The sequence continues at coordinate 4,824,666 of NZ_JBSSGG010000001.1, read as the reverse complement.
GCGGCGCACTGCTTTCCGACCGAAGGGAAAGGCTGGTTCACTTTGCAACCAACCACGCGACTGAAGAGGCCTGTGGGCTCCCGCAACGACATCCTGACCGTCGGCACCGGCGACAAGGTCTATGAGACGACCAAGCTTGGCGCTGTCTTCGACATGCTGGCCGGCGCCGGCGTCCCGGCCGACGCCATCCTGCGCGACACCCGCATTCCGCTGGCCGATGTCCACTCACCGCAGGCGCGGATTTCGCTGACGCAGCTGATGACGGTTTGTCAAAACGCCCTACGCCTGTCGACCGACCGTCACCTGCCCTATCGCATCGGCGCATCGATCCACATCTCGACCTACGGAATGTACGGCTATGCGCTGCTGTGCTGCCCGGACTTTCGCAAGGCAATGGAATTCGCGATGCGCTACCACGCGCTCGCCGCGCCGCTGGCGACGATCGAATTCAGCGAGGACAAGGCCCATGCGAGATGGACCATCGAACCCAATCTGCACGCACTTGCCGATTCCGCCCTGTACCGGTTCGTCGCCGAGATGCAGATCGGCATCCACATTTCGCTGATGCGCGACATCATGGGACCAAGCTTCGCTCCGTTTGAAATCACGCTCGCCTATCCGCAGGCACAGGATTTCGATCTCCCGCTCGATCACGTCGGGTGCCCGGTGCGCTTCGATCAGCCGGCCAACCAGATCGTCTTCAAGGCGCAGTTGCTGGACCGGAGAGCCGATCTCGGCAACAAGACGACGTATCCGACCATCGTCGCGCTCTGCGACGAGTTGCTCGGAGACTTGAGATTGCGGACCGGCATTGCCGGAAAAATCCGCGCCATCCTGCTTCGCGACATCGCAAACCCGCCGACCTTCGAGGCCATCGCCAAGCAGCTCGGCGTGAACGACCGGTCGTTGCGCCGCCAGCTTCGTCAGCAGGGCTTTTCCTTCCGGGGGCTGCACGACGAGCTGCGGACCCAGATTGCGCTGAAATATCTCCGCAGCACGACGCTGGCCAATGACGACATCGCATTGGCGCTCGGCTTCAGCGATGCGGCAAACTTCAGGCGTGCGTTCCACCGCTGGACCAACAAGGCCCCGAGCGATATCCGCGGCGAATGATTGCGGGCCGCGATCGCACCGCTGCTGGCGCGAGCACTAATACGCGTAGGATGTCTTGCCCGGCTGCACGGTCAGCCGAAAGGCGACGTCTGTCGAACCGTCCATCAGCTCGATCAACTGGTCACACACCAGGCATCGAAACTCGCCGGCGATGCCGCCCTTCGACGTCAATTCGATCCGGCGATAGCCGGCCTGGCAATGGGGGCACGTCACGTCAGATTTTCGCATGGAATCAGCAAACCGTTACTCTCTCTATCTTCCATATGCCCATCGTCAGAAATGTGACGGCGTCACGATCTGTGCGAAACGGACGGTGTCTTCGCTGACGTTATCGATGACTGTAGACGGGTGCCGGCGGGCGATAGGGAAACGCCGAGACTCCAAAGTTGCGGCCATATTGCTGCTGCACCGCCGGGACGTTGACCACGCCCACCTTGAGGTCCTGCGATTTCGCGTCGATCGGCGGCGTGTTGGTGACGGGCGGATTGACCCGATCGACCTGCTTCTTCAACCGCTCGTTGATGCAGCCAAGCGAGGCCGCATCGCCGCAGCGCTCGGCCGGCGCGCCCGCGCCGCCACCTCTTGCCGCAGCCCGGCCGGTGCCGCCACTGGCGTCGCGGTTCAGGTTGAGCACCGGCGGCGGTGTGCCGACGACAATTTCCGGCAGCGGCGTGTGCTGCTGCGTCTGCGCCTGCGCCTGCATCGCCGACAATCCGGCAACGGCGACCGCCAACATGATCACTTTCATCGGTACTGCTCCTTGCAGAACCAGAATTGTTTCAAACGATAGGAAGCCAAGGGCGGATATCAAGGACAGATATCAAGCGAGGATATCGAGGTAACGATATGAATTCGGGCGGCACGGCCTTGCTATTTCCCTCCCCGGGCCTGGATCACGAGCGCGTTGAGCCGCGTGTTGAGCGCGACGAGATCGACGCGCCCGATGCGTCCGCCGCCGCCGAGGCATTTGCGGCCACATCCGCCGCCACCGCCACGGCCCGGTTCGCCGAAGGTCGCGACCGGTACGGTGCCGGTCACCCGAAAGCCGCGGGCAAACAGCCGGGCGCGCACCGCCACGCAATAATTCACCGACAGATAGGAGAAGCGGGTCTCGCCATGACCGGCGCGGTACTTCATGACCGCGGTGCACAGGTCGCCGCCGGCAAGGCGCCATGCTTGCGCAAGATACATGACGCCGAAGTGAATGTTGTTTTCGGGAATCGCGAGTTCGGCAAGCGAGCCGGAAAAGCCGAGCATGCGCGCGGTCGACGGTAGCAGTTGCATCAGCCCGATTTCGCCGACGCCACCGATCACGTCGGGATTGTAGCCGCTCTCCACGCCCATCACCGCCTCGGCGATCTCGGGCGCGAGCCCGCTTCCGGCCGCCTCCTTCTCGATCAGCGCGCGATAGCGCATGCGCGCGTCCGACACCGCGGGCTGGCTTACCGGCGGAGGCGCGAGCGCTTTCCCGCCGGCGTCCTTCGCCGCATCTTTGGCCGGCGCGGCCGGCTTCGCCGTCGCCTCGGCCGGCGGCTTAGCCGTGGCGTCGGCTGAAGGGTCTGCCGACTCGACGGCGGCAAAGCGCGTGCTGAATGACGACGCCGGCCTCTCTCCCTCGGCATGGGCGGGCTGGACAAGACAAAGCGCGAGCACAAGACCGCCGGCTGCGATGCGGCTGCCCCGGTGACGAGCAGGATCAAGCAGCTTCCGCCATCGGCTGAAGCTGCCCGCCTTCATCGTTGAGGCACCGTCATTCATCGGTCGCTTACGGCCCTGATCGTCGCGTGTCCGCATGATCTACTGGATGGTGGGAACTGCCCCCGCTTCCGCGGCGTGCTCATGCGCCGGCTGCTGGACCGGCGCACTCGGCTGCGGGGCAGCCGCCGCGCCATTGCGGGCGACGATCTTCGGCAGCTCCTCGCGCAGATAGCCGATCAGCTCCTGAACCAGCCGGTCCCAGACCTCGATCTGCGCCCGCACGAAGTTCGGCGCCACGCCGCCGGCCACGGAGATATCGAGACAGAACATCAGGAATGGCTGGCTGAACTGCAGCCGCCCGAATCGCCGCGTCGTGTTCCAGCGATTGACGAGGTCGAGCGGCAGCTCGCCCTGCACCTGAAGCGTGGTGACCAGCGTGGCGTCGACAAAACTCTGCTCCTCGCCGACGAGCTGGTTTCCCGGACGGATCTCGAAGCCGAGCCCCGCCGTCGCCGAGCGCAGATAGGTCGTGTTGACGACCGGATCGGTCAGCGTTTCGACGCGATAGCCGACATTCTGGAAGCCGTCGCGCAATCCGTCGATGGTGAGTTTGGTGATGATCTCGGACATCTCTATCTCCGTATTACTTCTTCGACGCGTCGAGCAGGCTCGACAGTGCAAGCTCGTTGAGGACGGGCGGATGCTGCTTCAGCAGCTCGGCGAGATAGGCCCGTCGCATCATGTTCGACCGCTCGGAGCGGATCTGCAGCACCAGCTGGTCGCGCACTTCCGGCAAGGTGCGGGTATAGGACGCCTTGGTGTCGAGCAGCTTGATGATGTGCCAGCCGTCGTCGAGCTTGATCGGCTCGGACACGCTGTTCTTGGCGAGCCCCATCACCTGGTTGCGGATCTCCAGACGGATCTGGCTCTCGGCAACCCAGCCGAGGTCGCCGGCATCCTTGGCGGCGTTGTTGTCGCCGCGCGCGATCGCCGCGAAGTCGGCTCCCGGCGCCTTCAGCTTGCGCTGCACGTCGTCGAGCTCCTGCTTCGCCTTGTCCTCTGCGGCCTTGTCGCCCTCCTTCGGAGCGGCGACGAAGATCTGCGCGAGCTGGAATTGCCGCGGCATCAGGAATGCGGCGCGATTGGCCTCATAGACCTTCTGCAAATCGTCCTCGCTCGGGAAATTGGCCGGCGGCGTCGACACCGATTGCAGGTAGAGCTCGACCACCGCGCCCTCGCGTGCCCGGTCGAGCTGCGCGGCGACGGCGGGTTGCTGATCCCACTTCTTCGCCACCGCCTCCTGCAGCACGAGGCGGTTGGCGAGCAGCAGCCGGACCGCCTGGCTCAGCATGGCCGGATCCTTGGCCAGCGCAGCCTGCTCGCGCGGCGCGAGGGCTGCGACATAGCTGCGGAGATCATCGGCCGAGATGTTGGTCTCGCCGACCCGCGCGATGACATTCTCGGGCGCGGCGGGCTTCGGCGCGGCCGCGACCGGCGCGGGCGTGGCGGCGGCTTGCGCCTGCGCGGCGGGCTGTGGCTGCAGCTTCCTGACCGGAGCCTGCACGGCGCGCGGCGCGGGAGCCTGGGTCTGGGCCTGCGGCTGCGCCGAGACATCGAGCGGCGCAACGAAAGCCGCGACGGCGACGGCGAGACCGATCGACCGGAGCGGCTTCACAATAAGAGCGGTCGTCATGGATTCACCTTCTGATCAAGGAACTTGTCCTGGCTTTCCTGCAGCTGATTCTGGATTTCGACGCGGCGCTGCTGGATCATCGGCTCACGCGAGACCACGATCTCGCCGATGGTCAGGTCCTTGTAGCGCTGCACCATCTCCTTGCCGGCCTTGATCAGCTGAGTGTTCTTGGCAATGCAGCTTTTGGTGCTGGCCTTGTAGGCGGTGGCCTCACCTTCGAACCTGGCCCGCTCGGCGTCCTTGGTGCGGGCGACCGTGGCAGCTTCTTCGTAAGCCGACTTCCACTTCTCCAGCGTCTCATCGCGTTCGGCGAGCCGTTGATTGAACTCGTCGACGGCGTCGCGATGCTCCTTGTCGGCTTTCTTCAGCTGCGCCTTGAGGTCGTCGACCTCCTTCTTGGCCGCCGCCTTCTCGCGATCGGCGTCGGCGACCTTGGCCTGCAACGCCGTGCGCTGGTCTTCCAGCGCACGGGTCTGCGCCGTCGCGCTGCGCAAGGCGTCGCGCAGGCGGTCGGTCTCGGACTGGGCGAATGCGGTGCCGGAGCTCAATGCTCCGATCGCCATCATCAGGACGAAGAGTGCGGTGCGCATGGTCAGAACTTCGCGTTGAGGTCAACTTGCAGGACGTCGACGGCATAGGGGCTGCCGGCGATGCTGTTGGCGCTCATCCAGCGCAAGGTCGCCCAGACATTCTCGCCGAGACCGATATTGCCGCCGACGAAATAGCCCTTGAGATTGGTGCCGCCGAGACCGAAGTCGGAGTCGGCGAAGGCATCGATGGTGGCGTCGGATTCCAGGTATTTGTAGCCGGCGTGGACGTTCCAATCCCAGAGATGCTTGATCTCCCTGTTGCCGACGGTGACGCGGCCGAGCCAGCCCTGATTGCCGCCGTTGAACGGGCCCGGCGTGGTGCCGCCATCCGGGCTTGGCCCGCGGTTGTTCATCAGCACCCCGTAGGTTGCCGCGGCCGTGTTCATGAAGGAGCGGCTGAACGCGGTGTTGTAGACATACTCGCCGTCGAGCACGATGTGGGTCGGATGGAATTGTCCGAGATCGAGCTGTCCGCTGACAACGACCGGCCGATATTGGCTGACCAATCCGAAATATTCGAACTGGTTGATCGTGCCGCCATTGTTACCGGTGCCCGGAGGATCGGCGATGATGTTACGCAGCGGGAAATAGGTATTGCCCTTCTGCGCGAAGGACGGCCGGGTCAGGTCGGTGTCGCAGACGTCGGATGCGGACGAGACCCTGCAGGGGCTCGAGAACTGGCCCTGAACATTGTCGAAGTCGTAGAAGGCAACGCCGAACCGGAATGAGTATTCCGGGCTGAACCGGGCATTGAAGCCAACCTGGCCTCCGAACAGCCACTTGTCGTGGCTGGCAAACTTGCTGGGCGGCGAGTTCAGGTTGCTCGGATCGGCCGGTAGATTGCTGCCGGCATTGAAATCGGTGTTGTAGATCGGGAACGCACCGCCCACGGCAAACGGAGTGAAGCCTTTCCAAACCTCGTGCTTGGCCTGAACGGCAAAACCGTCGAAGCCGAGCTCCTTGTACCAGACCAGATCGGTCGGCGACCAGAATGGATTGTCGATGCGACCTGCCGAGATCCTCAGATCGTCGCCCCAACTCTGCCAGTTGATGTAGCCGCGATCGAGCCAGACGCCATACTTCGAGAAGTTGCCGCCGCCGCCGCCAAGGGTCTGGTTGGTCGACACCGGCGAGCTGTTCTCGCCGGTCGCAATGCGCAGACCGGCAGTGAACCCGTACAGCAGGTCGGCTTCCATGCCGAGCCGGCCGCGGAAGCGGAACTGGTTGCGATCCTGCGTGGCGTCGTAGGTCGGACCAAACGCCGTGCTCGAAATGTCATACGGCGGCCCGGTATTGATCGCGTTGTAGTTGGCCGCGCCGGCCTGGTCGTTGCCGGTCGGGAAATAGTTGCCCTGGTAGCGCACGCGCGCATCGCCGTAGAAGCGGATGCGTTGCGCCCATTCCGGGTAGGTTCCGGGCGACGCCCAATTTTCTTTCTGCGCCTTGGCCATCACCTCCTGCTTAATCTCTTCCCGTAACTGTCTTTTGACGACTTCGGGAACGTAGGTGACGTGCCGCGTGCCGGGCGGCTGCGCCGCCGCCGCGGCGGCGGTTGCGGCCTTGGTGGCGTCGTCGGCCTTGGTCGTGGCGTCCTTGGCGGCCTGGCGGGAGACATAGGCCTCGTCCTCGGCCTGCTTGATCAGCGCCTGGGCCTGCTCCTCCTTGAGGACGCCCTGCTGCACCAGCAGATTGACGAGGTTGACGGTGGCATTCGACGATGTCGGCTTGGTGCTCGACACCTTCGGCTTCTTTGCGTCGGTCCGCTTCGCCGCGGCGCCGGGACCCTGCTCGGCAGCCTGGTCCGCGGTCTGGCCCACGGCCGGCGTTGCGCAGGCGAGCGCGCTCAGCGACACCGCAAGCGGCAACGCGCGCCATTCTGCGTGAGCTCGTTTCTTAAACATCAGTCCCCCAGTTCTCACTCGCACATTGAATTTCGAAGGTTGGTCGTTCGTCAGTCGGCCTGGTCAGCTCGGCCGTCGCGCGGTGACGCGCGTGACCACCGGCATCGGCATGTCCTTGGGTGGCGGCTCGCGCAGCGTCAGGCTGCCGATCACCTCGTTGCGAAGCGCCGCATCGATCTCCGGATTGCCGGAGGACGGCGTCAGGACGACACGGGTGACGTGGCCGGAGCCGTCCACCCACAGCCGCACCTGGATTTGCGTCGCCATGTTGCGGGTCTTCGGATTGGCGCGGATCGCCGCCTCGACCTGCGAGGTGATGATCGTGGTGTACCAACCCCAGCGGCTGCCACCGCCGCCGCCTCCGCCATACGGGTTGCCGCCGGGCTTGCCGCCGAGATTGAACAGATCGCCGGGTCCGGTCGGCTTGGCATCGAGCGACAGCGGACCGGGCGGCTCGTCGTTCTTGGCGTCCTTGGCCGGCTCGTCCTTCGGCTTGTCGACCGGCTTCTCTTCGTTGAACTCGGGCTCCGCCATCTTGGGCTGCTCGATCATCTTCTGCTCGGGCTGCGGCTGCGGCGGCGGAGGCGGAGGTGGCGGCGGCAGCGTCACATTGACGATGGTGAGATCGCGCACCTGACGCGGCGGCGGCAGATCGTCGTGACCGAGAAAGAAATAGACGATGCCGCCAAGGAACAGCGCGACCACCGCCACCACCGCGCCGTAGCGCAGCAGTGCACTGCGCTCGCCCTTCCGGGCGGCCGTGTTGCGGGCGGCGGTCGGCGGCGCCGCGGCTGTTGCGGGCGCGACGGCAACATCGTGATCGTCGACTGGCGGCGCGGCACGCGCGTTCTGGTCCCGCATCGGCGCGTTCATGGCGCGGCCTCCGCCGAGGCGCGGTCGAGCAGCCTGTCATTGACGTATTGCATGACGAAGCTGGCAAGCGCGTCGAAGTCCGTGGTCTTCAGGATGACCTTGGTGTCGGGGCCTGCTTCGATCGCTGCGTGAAAGGTCTCGACCTCGCTCAGATAGTCGACATAGGCCATCGCGTCGATCGACAGGCGGGCCCACGGGCATCGCGAGATCGTCAGCCGCAGCGGGTTGTCGGCGGGCCCACGGCCTGCGACGTGCCGGCGCAGCACGTCCGCGAGCTTGACCAGCAAGGCCTCGCCATGAACGGGAAATGTCACCACCTCGCCGCGCGGCTCTTCGCGCCCAACCGGGGCGACCGGCAACACGGGGAGGTCCGCGCCAATACCGGCGCGGATCGACACCTGCGACACGGGCTCGGCACGCGTGACGTCCGCGGCACCGCAGCCATGATCGAATGATCGCATCATGCCGCTCAGCCACGACCGCAGCGTCCTGCGCTCGGTCAGCGGGAAAGGTGATGGCTGCGTGATCATGGCGTCGCTTCCCGACTGGCTCACTTCACGAGCGGCTTGGTGGCGAGCCCGACCTGGCTCAGGCCAATACGGCTGAGCAGATCGAATACATCCATCACGCTCTGGTACTGCGCCTGCGCATCGCCGCGCAGCACCACCGGAAATTCCGGCGTCAGCGCCTTCTGCTGGATCAGCCGCTGCTCGAGCTCGGCCAGAGTCACCGGAATGGTGTCGAGGAAGATCTTGCCGTCATTGGCGACCGTGATCGCCTTGGTGGTCTGGGTCGCAAGGCTCGGCGCCGCCGAGGCCTTCGGCAGATTGACCTTCTGGCCCTGCACGGTCGCCGTCGTCATGATGATGAAGATCACCAGCAGCACGTAGGCGAGGTCCAGCATCGGCGTGATGTTGATGTCGTCATAGGGCTTGGAGTCGGCCTGGATCTGCATGGCCGTTACTCCGCGGCGATGCGGTGTTCGATCGGGTCCGGCCGGTCGGCGGAATAGAATTCCGCCATCTTGGTCACGAACTCGTCGACGAAGACCTGAATATCGTTGGTCAGGTCCTTGATCCGGGAGATCAGGTAGTTGTAGCCGAACAGCGCCGGGATCGCGACGCCGAGACCGGCGACGGTTGCGACCAGCGCCGCGGCGATGCCGGGCGCGATCGCGTTGACGTTGACGTCGCCGCTCGCCGCGATCGCCGCGAAGGTGATCATGACGCCGACCACGGTGCCGAGCAGGCCGAGGAACGGTCCGCCGGAGATCGCGATGGTCAGCACCACCATCAGGCGGTTGAGGCGCTGCATCTCCTTGACGACGCCGGAGTCAAGCGCCGCGCGGATCGCCGCGATCGAGACCGCCGACAGCACCGGCGCGCGCTGCGAATTATTCGCCCCGAAGCGATGGCGGATTTCCGCGGCGCCGATGTGGTAGATGCGGTAGAGCGAGGACGAGCGCATCATCTTGGCGTCGGCCTCGGTGAGGCGTCCGCCCAGCGTCGAGATGTCGTCGGCATCGCCGCGATCCAGCATGGTGAGATCAGCCGCGATCTCGCGGAACCCCTTCATGAACTGGGCATTCGCCTTGGCCTGCTTGCTGAGATACGAGGCTCTGTCGAACATCACCACCCAGCTGACCGCCGCCATGATCAACAGGATGCCGATCACCACCCAGCCGTCGAGCGTCACTGACTTCAGGATCACCGCGAAGTAGCCGGACAGCCAGCTTGCGGTCTCCTCGTCGACGCTGAATGCCATCAGCTTGGCCTGGTCGGGCCCCTGCCCGATCGCCATCACCTTGATGAGTCCGGCGGGGCGCGCGACCTTGCTGATCTGCAGTTCGTCCATGTCGCCGACGAAGCCGGCCATCGCGGCGGCTACAGGCGCCGGTGCCGGCGCTGCCGCCGCATCCGGCGTCGCCGCGGGCGCGGCGCCACCGTCCGCAGCCGACGCATCAGGGGGCACTGATGGTGTTGCTGCGGACGGGGTCGTCGCAGGCGCGATCGGAGAGGCACTGGAGGTCGACGAGTCTCCTCCGATCAGGCCAACGGTATTGAGGGCAGGCAGGCTCGCGCTGAGCGCGGCGTAGGATACGCCGTCGAGATAGAGCGTGACCTGGCCGTTTCCGGCAACGACGGCGACATGATGCCAGCTGCCGGCCGCCACCGGCGCTCCGGCGCTCGAGCGCTGCACGGAGCCCGCGTTGGTGACTTCGACAAACGGGCTGCCATTGTCGACACCGACCACCAGCGCGTTGGCGCCGTCACGCCGGCTGAACAGCGCGGCGTTGGGCTGCAAGGCGGCCGGCTTGATCCAGGCCGACCAGGTCAGCGCAGCACCATCGGGCGATGCGAGCGACGGCGAGGCCGGCACAGTTACCGGCGCACGGCCGTCGAGCCGCAAGCCGGTCCCGATCAGCGAACCGTCCGCCGGCTGGCCGACGCTTTGGGCGTTGTTGGCCCAGACCGAGGAATCGATCGCCGGCGTGCCGCGCTCGTTGAAATGATAGACCGTCAGGGTATCCGGATCGTAGGTGCCCTTCGGATCGCTGGTCGCGAGCGCTTTCTTGTTGCCGTAATAGAGCCAGATATCGGTCCGCGCGCCCGGCGCGATGTTGGGCACCGCGACCCAGACCAGGCCTTCGCCAAGCAGCGAATCGAACTTCTCGATGTGATGCTTCAGCGGCGTCTTGTCGTCACCGGCGACGAACCGCAGATCGCTACCGTCGTCTTTGGCCGAGCTGAAGCGGAAGTTGCCGACATGCAGCCGCACCAGCACCGGCACCCCGCCGATCGGATCGGTGACGTTGGCGCCCGACGCGCTGGCATCGATCGTGATCTTCTTGCGCAGCGACCATTCGTCGTTCCACCACGCATTGGCGGGCGCGAGCGACGCCACCAGGGCGACGAGCCCGAACAACAATGCCGTCGCGGCGTTCGCAATGCCTCGGCGCAGCGCCGGCCGGCGCGTGCCCCGCTCGAGAGTAAGACCCATCCCCATCAGAATTCACCCCAGATTCGGAAGTTCACGCGCGGACTATTTGCGTGCGTGTATTGTTGAGCGACCCCGGGCACCGAAAGCGCGACCATGCCGTTGAAATATTCGAAGGTCTTGAATCGGGTGCCGAGGCCGTAGCTCCATGCGACGAATGACGATTGCTGATCAGGCAACGGCTGCTGGATCGACGCGTAGCCGGCATCGAAGAACGTGAAGAAGCGCCAATCGTTGAAGGTGATGAAGCGCGGCTTGCCGTCGCCGGTTTCGCTCTTGAGCTCGCCTTGCAGCATGCCGCCGACATTGGGCGTGCGCAGCTCGAAATTGGCGACCGCGCCGTTGTCGCCGAGCACCTCGGATTCGAGGTAGCCGCGAACGGTATCGAGACCGCCGAGGCTGAACTGCTCGCTCGAGACCAGCGGGCCGTCGGCAATCTGGCCCTGCACCTTGCCGTAGAGCTGGAACCCTTCCGGCAGCTCCTGGGTATGCGAGACGTCGAGGTTGAGGTGGGTGAAGCTCGGCGAAGCCTTGAAGCGCTTCGCGTCGAACTCGTCCCACGGGCTGCTCAGCGTCCGGATGTTGTAGGTGACGCCGGCATTGAACTGCGTCGTGAACTTCTCTTCCTGGAACGTCGCCCCGTAAGTCGCGACGACGGGATAGTAAGTGACTGGTGACGAGAACCCGTCGGTGCCGAGCTTCACGGTCTGGTCGAAATGCTTGTAATCCATGCCGACCGACAGCGTGTGGAAGAGACCCTCGCGCGTCGGCAGCGTGATCACGGCGCGCTCGCCGATGATCGTGCCGGGACCGACCACGTTGGTGCCGCCGATCGTCGCGACATTGCTGTTCGACTTGACGCTGTAGAACAGCAGACTGAGCCAATCGGCGTTCGGTATCCGCGCCATGTACGAGCCGGAGAACACCTCGGCATCGCTCGGGCGCTCCGGCGCGACCTGATAGGTGAAGCTCAGAGAATGCCCGAGCTGCCACAGATTGTCGTAATGCACGGTGGCGGAGACGCGGCTCGCTGTGGTGGACGGCGATTGCCGGTTGTTGGCTTCGACGCTGGCGTGGAACGGTGCCTTGTCCTCGACATTGAGATCGACATCGACGGTGCCCGGCGCAACGCCGGCGCGCAGCGCCGGAGTCACGCGGCGATCCGGCCACTGGTTGAGCGACACGATGTCCTTGGTGACGTCACCGAAATTCGGGACGGTGCCTTCCTTCAGCGAAGGCGCGCTGTCCTTGATCCGGTCGAGATCGAAATAACGCGAGTTCTTCACCCGCAGCCGCCCCACCTTCAGCTCGGTCACCTTGAGGGTGACCACACCGCCGGTCACGTTCTGCTGCGGGACCGCGACGCTGACGGTCTGGAAGCCCTTGTCGTGATACGCCTTCTCCAGCGCGGCCCGCGCCTTCTCGACGTCCTCCGAGGTCTTGCCCGGACCGAGGAAGGGATAGATCGCCTCCTCGATCTCGACTTGCGGCAGTCTATCGGCGCCCTGCACGGCGAAGTCGTCGATGTCGAAGCGCTGCAGCGGCGCCGACGGCTTTTGCGCCGGTGCATTCGCCTGCGTCGGCTGCTTGTCCGCCGCCGGCGCTGCGGCCGTAGCCGCATCTTTCGCTGCTTCCTTTGCCGCACGCGCCGGAACGATGGCTGCCACGGAGCCAACCACGGTGAGTGCCGCAGCCGACACCCGCAACCCGATCCGGCATCGCTGACGATGCCCGAAAACCCGATGATCTCTTCGACTACGCACAGACGTCCCACTTACTTCGCGCAGACGCGCGCCATCGCGACAGGAAGGCCGCGATGACGACGCCTTACTCAAAAGACGACTGGGCGAACGCAAACCCGCAAAAGAATCTGCGGCAGCGCAAAAGAAATTTTTGGTTTGTTAGGAGATCGAACGACGCGGCGCCGATTCGTTCGACTTTAGCCGCGCTTCGATTGCAGCGAACGGGACTAATGCATCTTTCTGATGCGTCGTCTTCACGCGAACCGGAATCCATCCCGCATCAAGTGCGGGACAGGCGTCGCTCGAAAACGCTTCACGTCAACTCATCAGCACCACACCGCCGGGCAGCGATGTGATCCGCGCGCCGAACAGTTGCTCGACCTGAGCGACGAAATTGTCGAGCTTGTCGACCTGGAAAGTGCCGTTGACCAACCGGCGTTTCAGTTCCGCGTTGGTAATGATGATCTTTCCGGCGCGGTACCGGTTCACTTCGTCGACGACGCTCGCCAGCGGCCGGTCGCGGAAGATCAACAATCCGGTCTGCCAGGCCGCGACCTGCTTGGCGTCGACCGGAAGCGATGCCTGCAGGCCCGCGCGCGAATAGGTAACCTGTTCGGCCTTGCGAAGCTGCACAGAACGGCCGTCCTGCTCGACGGTGACGATGCCGTCGAGGCACGTCACCGAAACCACGCCATCGAGGCAGCGCGCATTGAAATCGGCCTGCAGCGCGCTGATGCGCCCGTCGCGCGCCAGCATCACCAGCGGCATCGGCGACGACCTGCGGGCGACCACCGAGGCCTCGCCCGAAATCAACTCGACCCGCGTCTCGTTCGGCGCGGGTCGCAGCGCCAGGCTGGTCTGGGTATTCAATTCAACCGAAATGTCGGGCGCCAGCATCACCTTGCGCTGTTCGCCCTTCGCGGTCCGGTAGTCGGCCGAGAGCTCCTCGATCGACGGCCACATGTCGAGTGGCGGGCGGATCATCACGTAGCCGGCTGCGGCTGCGATCGCACCGCCTAACACGATGCGCCGCGTCAAGAGGCGTGATGGCCGGGGCGGCAACGCCACCACGGGGGCCGCGGCGGCCTGCTCATCGGCGAGTTCCTTTGCCGCGGCGCTGGCGTTGCGGAGCAGCCGGGCAGCCGCCCTGAAAGCATCCTCGTGGTCGGGACTTTGCGCGCGCCAGCGTTGCAACGCGTCGACGTCGGCGCGTGTCGGCGCGCCGGCTTTCAGCCGAACAACCCAGTCAAGCGCCTCATCCAGCAACGGATCGGGCCCGGAAGTGCGGGTCGGCTCGGTCACGACGGATTGCTCATCACCCTGCTCGCCAACCTCAACCTCCCGACCGCGTCGAGCACATAGCGAAGGTTGCTATATAGACGATTCCGACGGCAGCATGGCACCGCAATCGGCCGCGCACAACGCAGGCAGAAACATCCGGTAATCGCAGCTTGCGCCCCATCGCGCGCCCGAAGGCCGCGCGGCGTTCGCATGCCAGGGCGATCAGGCCTGCATGTGTTTTCAGCCGACGCAACACTTCCGGCGAACCTTTCCCTGGCACCCAACCGGTCCTTATGAGATCGCTCTCTACCCTATAGACGACGGAAAGCCCGCTATCCCGCAGAACAGAGGTTGAAAATCCTGCAGCTTTTGCCCCCTGATTTCAGGTCAAACGCCTGCAGTTGTTGGAAATAGTTCCGGCAACAAATTTCGACGGCCCGCCGCGCGTGACGGCGTGCGCCGCGACCGCGGCGGGATCACGTGCGGGGACGAGGACCGCCGAGACGACGGATCAGAGTATAATCGAGGCAATCGGCACAATGGCTCAGGGCCAACTTCAAATCGCTTTCCACCGTTCGCACGCTGACACCCAGGCGGGTCGCCACGTCGCTCGGCGTCCGTCCCTCGATCGTAATACTATAAAGCACATCGCGCGGCCGCTCCGGCAATTCGGCCAACGCCCGCTTGAAAGCATCAATATCGGAGCGAGCCTCGACGATTCGCGCCGGGCTCGGTCCGTCGTCGCTGACGTCGAGCAATGAATCGATTTCGGCCGCGCTGACGCGGAGATTCTGCGCCTTCTGGCGATCCCGGGCGATGTTGATCGCGATACGGAAGATATAGTCGGCTGGGCTGCGGATCGGCACCGCGTCAGTGACCCGCTCCAGCCGCAGAAACGTCTCGTGTAGGGCTTCGTAGGCGAAGTCCGACGATCCCAGACGGCGGGTCAATTTCCTGACCAACCCGTCGTAGTTCTCTGCAAGCTGGCCCCGCAGCCGCACTCGATTGATTTCAGCCACGTTTCGCGGCCTCCCAGACACCAGCCCGATATCCAGATTGAATTGTTCTTGAAGCTGCCCGTCTCGTAACGGCCGCGCACAACACATTTATGACGGCAACAAGTCGGCGCCGAACGACACGCAAGCTGGTTACATCGCGGTCACATCCAAACAATGAACTGCCGCTCGCGCTTGCGAAGCCGAACGGGCCCGCGCAATTGGATCAGGCCGGGTCGAAGACCAAAGTGATCTGAATATTGAGCCGGTCGGGCAGCGCCGACGGGATCAACGGCAGCGGCTGCGCCCGCCGGATCGCGTCGACCGCAGCCTTGTCGAGCACGGCCTGTCCGGAACTGGTCTTGACCCAGACATCGAGCAGGGTGCCGTCCCGCTGCATGGAGAACAGCGTCTCGACCGCCCCATGCAGCCGACCAAGCCGCGCCGCGTTCGGATAGCGCTGGTAGCGTGCCACGTGGCGAAGCAGCGCCTGCTGAAATTTCACGGCGACACTGTTGGGCGGCGCATCGGCGGGCGACGGCGTCGGACGCAGGCTCGGCACGGCAGGCTCCGCCGGCATCGGCTCCCGTGCCGGGGCCGCGGTCAGATTGTCGAGCGGCGGATCGGAGTTCTCCAGCGACACCTCGGTCCGGCTCGCGAGGGTCGCGGTTTGCGGCTGCGACACGGGTGCAACCGGTATAGGCGCAGGTGATGGGCTCGGCAGCAACCGAACCTGGACGATCGAGCTCTGCTCCCGGCTTGCCGGTCCGGCCGGCGGCTGCAACCGGATCCAATAGATTCCCCCGACGAACAACAGGGCTGCGATCGCCGGCACCAGGAGCAGGCGCAGCACCTCGCCCGAGGTCCAGGCGCTCGGATCCTCGGGATGAAACACCAGGGTCATCGGACTCATGCCGCCCACGCCATCGGGTCCGCTGCTGTCGTCGGCACTCATTGGAACGATTTCACCCGGATCGCGATCCGCACCGGCTGCGACGCATTCGCAGGCGTCGTTCGGCTCACGGTCAATCCTTGCAGCGCCGCGGTCACGGCGGCATCACGGTTCTGATCGCCGGTCGATCGCGACAGCCGGGTTCGCTGGATCGTACGCGAGGAATCGATCCACAGATCGACGACGAGCTGATAGCTGCCGCCGCGAGACCCAATATTCTTCTGCAGCGCTTTTTGAATGTCGAGCTGCAGGCTTTCGCTGTAGTCGCGCAACGCGCTGGTGTCGTTGCCGTCACCGGTCGCGCGCACCTGCAGCGTCCCCAGCGACAGATCCGCGGTCGCAAGCGGGCTCGCCGGCGGATGGTCGGCGCGCGAAGCAAGCGTGATGGCGTCCGGACGAATGTACTGGACCTTCAGATCGGTTCCCTTCAGAAGCAGGTTCAATGCTTCCTCAGGCGTGAGGGTCCCTTCGACCGGCGCCGACTTCCGGCCGGTTGCCGAGTTGCTCTCGTAAAGCACCTGCACGCCGGTGCGTTCGCCATAAGCCTGCAGCGCGCTCGCAAGCGGCTGGGACGGGATGTTGAAGTCGATCGGCGTGGATGTGGCAACGATCTCGCGCTGCTGCGCGGCGACCGCGCAAATGCCGCCGATCAACAGCGCCGCGCAAATCCCGAACAGATACCGCGACGTTGCGGAGGCTCCCGGAGCGCCAGCGCCGATCGCAGCGCCCGCGCGTGCACAATATGATCCAACTGCCGTCATAACCTTGCTTCGGCCCAAAGTGACCGTGGGTGAAATTCGGCCAGCATGTCTGTGCGGGTTGACCTTCCGGGCCGGCGAGCCTGCGTTCTTTATATCTGGAATGTGACGGCCGTCTAACCGGCGACATGATCGGCCGGAGTGCCGGGAATTTGTGCTGACCTTTCAGCGCGAAAAGTTCCCGAACAGCGCCGGAGCTGCGCCGGGCTCCAGGCAAGCGACGCGGCGCGGCCCAAAAAACGAGCGAGCGCTCTCTCAGAAAAATTGATCATCCCCCTTTTCCGAACCGCGGTTCGTGGGCTAGGAATTGAGCAAGGGCGAAAAGCCCGGCCCGGATCGGCAACCAAATGAAATGATCCGGGGACATAGCCAGGGAGGCAACGTGGGTCTCGCGCGTCAGCGGCCGGGGACGAATGCGTTCGCGATGGACGTGCTTTGCGCACGCATTCTCGAACGCCATCGTGATTCCATCCGGGTCCAGAAGCCGCATCTTGCCGTTCCGAACCTCACGCGCATCATCGGCGCGACGCTGACGCTGTCCAACAAGCACGGCTTTCATGCCACTACGCTGCGCCAGCTCGCGGAGGCGTCAGGCCTCAGCATGGGCGGCCTCTATACCTATTTCGACAGCAAGCCGACGCTGCTGTCGATGATCCTCGGCGAGGTCGCCGAAACGGCCGCCGAGGTCCTCACCGCACCGCCCGCCAGCGTGAAGCAGGATGCGCGCAAGCACCTGCACTGGATCATCGCCACCCATGTTCGCATGAGCGAGGCGATGCAGCCCTGGTTCGTGTTCTCCTTCATGGAAGCGAAGTCGTTTCCGCCCGCGGAGCGCCAGCGCGCCGTCGAGATGGAGGTGATGACCGAGAAGATCATCGCCGACGTCCTCAAACAAGGCGTCGCCAGCGGGGTGTTCGCCATCGACCAGGTCACGCTGACGGCCTCGCTGATCAAGCCGCTGCTGCAGGACTGGTACGTCAAGCGCGCGAAGTACCGCAGACGCGGCACCTCGATCGAGGCCTACATCAACGCCGTCGGCGCCTTCGTCGACGCCGCGGTCGCCGGCCGGACGCGGCCCGGCCGCGTCGCGACCGGCTCCCGCACGAGATCCAGGCCGACGGCGCAGCCATAGCAGCAGGAAGGACGAGGAATGAAGCGATTGCGGTTCAATCAACAGGAGATCGTCTTCGCCGTATTCGCCGTGCTCTTCCTGGCGTTCTCGATTTTCCTGCGCGGCTTTCTGACGCCCGAGAACATGCTGACGCTGCTGCAGAACGTGGCGGTGCTGGGCATCCTCGGGCTCGCCATGGCGCTGGTCGTGATCGGGCGCGGCATCGACATCTCGCTGATCGCAGCGCTCGCGGTCCCTCCGGGGCTCGTGCTGCAGATGGTGCAGAACGGCCACTCGCTGCCGGCCTCGCTGCTGACGGCCGTGCTGCTCACGATCGCCTTCGGCCTGGTCAATGGCTGGCTGATCGCCTACGCCGAAGTCCCTTCGCTGTTTGCGACGCTGGCGACCGGCCTGCTGCTCGCCGGTCTCGGACAGGCCGCGCTGTTTCAGCTCGACGTCGTGCAGTGGAGCGACGGCATGCAGGGCTTCGAGCGGCTTGGACAAGGCACCATCCTCGGCATACCGACCTCGATCGTGATGTTCGCGATCGCCTGCGTGGTGGTCGCCTTCCTGCTGCGCCAGACCCGCTGGGGCGCCTATATCTACGCGATCGGCGACAATCCCTATGCGGCTCGCGTCACCGGCATCCCCTCGCGGCCGATCATCGTGCTGCAATATGTCGTCGCGGCCCTGATCGGCTGCTTCGCCGGCCTGGTGATGGCGGCGTCGGTCAACTCGATGCCGACCCGCGTCTTCAATTCGACCCTGATCTACGACGTCATTCTCGTCGTCGTGCTCGGCGGCATCGGGCTGTCGGGCGGCCGCGGCGGCGTTCTCAACGTCATCATCGGAACGCTGCTGATCGGCACCATGCTGAACGGCATGACCATCATGGACATTTCCTACGCCGGACAAAACCTCGTCAAGGGCGTCGTCCTGCTGCTCGCCGTCATCACCGATTCATTCCTGAATCCGCGCAACGAAGAAACCGCACAGCAGGGCGACATCTGAACCAAGCTACAAAGAGATCAATCACGACCAAGGAGGAAGCAATGAAGTACGCTGTCAGGACTGCCAAGGTGATCGCCGCAGCGCTCGGGCTCGCGGCCATCGCCGCACCCGCTTTGGCCCAGCAGGGCCTGGACGAGCCGTTCCAGAAGCCGTTCAAGGAATCGCTCGCCGGCAAGACGGTGGCCTATGTTCCGGTCGCCATGAATTTCGACCTCACCGAAGGCTGGTACGCCGGCATGAAGAAGGAGCTCGAGCCTTACGGCGTCAAGTTCGAGATCCGCGATCCCAATTGGAACACCAATGCCGGCGCGCAGGCGGTGACCTCGCTGATCTCGGAGAAGCCGGCCGTGATGGTGATCCATAATCCGGACGTGCAGACCTACGCCAAGCTGCTGCAGCGCGCCGAGAACGAAGGCATCTACGTCATCCAGATCAACATGGGATCGGCCTATCGCTCGTCGGCCTTCGTCGGCGCCAACTGGATCGAGATCGGCGAGAAGGACACTGAGGCCGTGGTCAAGGCCTGCCAGGGCAAGTCGAATAAGATCGCCATCGTGCAGGGCGCGCTCTCGGCCGCCGCCAGCGCCTACACGCTCAAGGGCGTCGAGAACGTGCTCGCCAAGCATCCGGAGATCAAGGTGGTCTCGAGCCAGGCGGCCGACTGGGATGCGGCGAAGGCCAAGGCGATCACCCAGACGGTGCTGAAGCAGAATCCCGATCTTTGCGGCATCGTCGGCTTCTGGGACGGCATGGACATCGGCACCGCGGCGGCGGTGAAGGAAGCCGGCCTGACCGGCAAGGTGTTCGTCGCGACCTCCGGCGGCGGCGAGCGCAAGGGCGCCTGCGAGCTCGTGAAGTCCGGCGCCTTCGACCTCAACCTGAGCTACGACGTGCCGACCCAGGCGGCGCAGATGGCAGGCACCATCAAATGGCTGCTGTCGTCGGGTGCCAAGGCCGGTTCGATCAAGGGTTCGGAATACACCACCCTGATTCCGATCACCAAGGAGAACGCGGACAGCCAGACCGCGTGCTGGAATCTCAGTGACCTGAAGAAATAGCCCGGCCATTCCCCGCTGAACGTCCCGGGCGCATCCCGCCCGGGACGTTCATCTCCCAAAATCGAACGCCTTGCTGGAATGCCGATGCGCGATACCCTGACGAGCCTGCGTTACCGCTATTGGCCGGATCATCTCCTCGGCGAGATCCTGTCCAAGCGTTGGACCGAGACCGCTATTCCGGTGATACTGCTCTTGATCGTCGGCTTCGCGCTGAGCCGCTCCATCG
Source organism: Bradyrhizobium sp. USDA 4011 (assembly GCF_054063415.1). Taxonomy (NCBI): domain Bacteria; kingdom Pseudomonadati; phylum Pseudomonadota; class Alphaproteobacteria; order Hyphomicrobiales; family Nitrobacteraceae; genus Bradyrhizobium; species Bradyrhizobium sp. USDA 4011. Next base: position 4,804,667 of record NZ_JBSSGG010000001.1, on the reverse strand, counting down.
ATCACTTCCTGTCGCCGGCGAGCCTTGCCGACACCGCGCGGCAGGCCGGCGAGATCGGCTTCATCGGGCTCGGCATGGCGCTGGTGGTCATCGTCGGCGGCATCGATCTGTCGGTCGGCTCGATCTTCGCGCTGACGGATTTCTGCGCGCTCTATCTGCTCGACGTGCTGAACTGGCCGGTGCCTGCGGTGGTGGTCGCCACCGTCGCCTGCGGCGCGCTGCTCGGCGCCGTCAACGGCGTCCTGATCGGATATCTTCGGCTGCGCGCCTTCATCACCACGCTCATCACCTTGATCATCTACCGTTCGGCATTCGATCTGCTGATCCAGCGCTACTCCAATTCGATCGCCGCGGCCTTTCCCGACATCCCGTCCTGGAATTTCATCGGCGGCGGCGACGTGTTCGGCATTCCGAGCGTCGCGCTGGTCTACATCGCGATCGCGATCTTCGGCCATATCTTCATGACACGGCTGCGCCCGGGCTGGCACATCACCGCGATCGGCGGATCGCGCCGTTCGGCCTACAATTCCGGCATTCCGGTTCGCCGCACCATCGCGCTGTGCTATGTCGCGAGCGGCGTGCTGACCAGCATCGCCGCATTGTTCTTCGCAGCACGGCTCGGCACCGTCGGCGGCGACATCGGCGTCGGCCTCGAGGTGATCGTGCTGACCGCGACCGTGCTCGGCGGCATCACGCTCGGCGGCGGCAAGGGCTCGGTCGCCAAATCGCTGGTCGGTGTTCTGATCGTGCTCCTGATCACCAACGGCCTGACCACGCTCAATGCCCGCGGCGGCATCAACCGCATGGCGCTCGCGGGCATCCTGCTGATCGCCGCGATGGTCGACATCCGCTGGCAGAAGAACCGCACCCGCATCATCAGCAAGGTCTATGTCGCGCCGACCTATCACGCTTTGCCGCCGCCCCCGGCCACCGAGATCGGCGAGGGCGGCCCGTTCGAGCAGAACGACAAGCTGCGCGACGTCGAATTGATCGGTCTCGGCCGCATCGAAGCGCCGGAGGACGTGATCCTCGATCGCAACGACAATCTCTACGCCGGCTCGCGCCACGGCGACATCATGCGCTTCTTCGCGCCCGACTATCAGCGCATCGAGGTGTTCGCCCATATCGGCGGCCAGCCGCTCGGCATGGCGTTCGACCGGCAGGACAATCTCTATGTCTGCATCGGCGGCATGGGCCTGTACCGGATCACGCCCGACGGCACCGTGGAGAAGGCGACCGACGAGACCAATCGCAGCATGCATTCGGTGAACGACGACAGCCGCCTGCGGCTGGCCGACGACCTCGACATCACCGACGACGGCCTGATCTTCTTCTCCGAAGCCACCGTGCGCTACGAGATGGACGAATGGCCGATCGACGGCCTCGAGGCGCGCGGCAACGGCCGCATCATCTGCTACGACACCAAGACCGGCGCCACCCATACGGCGCTGCGCGGCCTCAAATTCCCCAACGGCATCTGCGTCGCCAGCGACGGCCAGTCGATCCTGTTCGCCGAAACCTTCGGCTGCTCGATCAAGCGGCTGTGGTTCGCAGGGCCGAAGAAGGGCCAGGTCGAGGTGGTGATGGACAATCTGCCGGGCTATCCCGACAACATCAACCTCGCCTCCGACGGCAATTACTGGCTGGCGCTGGTCGGCATGCGCAGCCCCTCGCTCGACCTCGCCTGGAAGATGCCGGGCTTTCGCCGCCGCATGGCCAAGCGCGTCCCGGTCGACGAATGGCTGTTCCCGAACATCAACACCGGCTGCGTCGTCAAGTTCAACGAGCAGGGCAAGATCCTCGAATCGTTATGGGACCTGCGCGGCGAGAACCACCCGATGATCACCTCGATGCGCGAGCATCGCGGCTACCTCTATCTCGGCGGCATCATGAACAACCGGATCGGCCGCTACAAGCTCGAGAACGCGGACCCGAACTTCGTGCAGTATGACAAGCGCTGGGGGAAGGCGTCGTGATCGCGGCCGTCAGGGAATTCGCCAACCGCTTTCTCGGCCGTGGCGAGGCCACCATCACCGTGCCGTCGTTCGACGGCGCGCTCAAGCCCAACCAGAAACTGGAGGCCGCGACCATCCTGCTGGAGTGCGAGGCTCCCGAGGATCTCGCGACCGACGGCCGCAATCTCTATGTCGCCGACGGCCGGCGTCTGCTGCGCCTCGACGGCAGCGCCGCGACCGAGCTGCGCAGCTTCGAGCAGCCGATTTCGGCACTCTGTATGCTCGCCGACGGCGGCCTCGCGATCGCGCTCGGCGGCCGCGAAGTGCGCCTCTACGCCAATCCTTCGGCGGGCGAGCCTGGCGTGACATTCCGCGACGCCGCCTTCAATGCGATCAACGCGCTGACGCTGGCGGACGACGGAGCCTTGATCGCGACCGACGGCTCAGCGACCTGCGGCGTCGACGATTGGGCCCGCGACCTGATGGAGCTCAACCGGAGCGGCCGCGTGTTCCGGCTCGATCCCAGGACCCGCTCGGTGAAGCCGCTGGCCTCGAAGCTCGGCTACGCATTCGGCGCCTGTGCGCGCGGCGATGGCGTCTTGGTCAGCGAGAGCTGGCGGCATCGTCTCGTGCTCATCGCGGATGGCAGGCCGCCGCAGATCGTGCTCGGCCACCTGCCGGTCTATCCGTCGCGGCTGTCGAAGGCCACCGGCGGCGGCTATTGGCTCACCGCGTTCACCGCACGCACCCAGCTGATCGAATTCGTGCTGCGTGAGCCCGCCTATCGCCGTCGCATGATGGCCGAGATCGACCCGGCCTATTGGGTGGCGCCGCGGCTGCGCTCGGGATTCTCGTTCAAGGAGCCTATGCAGGGTGCGCACATCAAGACGATGGGCGTCATCAAGCCGTGGGCGCCGCCGCGTTCCTACGGCCTCGTGATCCGGCTGGGCGAAGACGGCAAGCCGCTCTATTCGCTGCACAGCCGGGTCGACGGCGTCAATCATGGCGTCGTCGCAGCGCTCGAGCTGGGCAGCGACCTCGTGCTGATCGCCAAGGGACCGGGCCGCGTGCTGAAACTGCCCCTCGCCGGGCTCGCCGAGGAGGTCGGCTCATGAGCGACACCGTGCTGTCCCTGCGCAAGGCCACCAAGCTTTACGCCGGCGTGCCCGCCATCGAGGGCGTTGACTTCGAGCTTCGCCGCGGCGAAATCCATGCGCTGGTCGGCGAGAACGGCGCCGGCAAGTCGACGCTGACCAAGGTGATGGCCGGCGTCGTGACATTGACGTCGGGCAGCATGACGGTCGACGGCTCCGACGTCGCGCCGCGCACGCCGCTCGAGGCCCGCAATCTCGGCATCGCCATGGTGTTCCAGGAGAACAGCCTGGTGCCGACCATGACCGTGGCGCAGAACCTGTTCCTCGGGCAGGAGAAGTTCTACAACCGGCTGCGCGGCATCTACATCGCCGCCCAGCAATTCCTGCAGTCGCTCAACTTCGACGTGACGCCGACCGCGACCGTGAGCGGACTCGGCGCTGCCAAGAAGCAGATGGTGGAGATCGCGCGCGCGGTCCTGCACAAGGCCAAGGTCATCATCTTCGACGAGCCGACCGCATCGCTGACGCCGGAAGAGAAGAAGTATTTCTTCGACCTCGTCCGAGACCTCAAGAAACGCGGCGTCTCGATCATCTTCATCTCGCACGCACTGGAAGAAGCCCTGCTGCTCGCCGACCGGATCACCGTGCTGCGCGACGGCAAGCACGTCATCACTGACGATGCGGCGAAGTTCGACCGCGCGGCGATCGTGCAGGCGATGGTCGGACGCGACCTCTCCAACACGCTGTACGGCGCCAGGAAGACCAGCGTGCGGCCCGCCGGCGCGCGCGTGCTCACGGTGCAGAATCTCAAGATGGCGCCGATGGTAAAGAACAATTCGCTGTCGGTGTTCGCCGGGCAGATCACCGGCGTGTTCGGCCTGGTCGGCGCGGGCCGCACCGAGACCTTCAAGATCGTATCCGGCGTGTTGAAGCGCGACTTCTTCCATGGCGGCGAGATCCTGCTGCATGACAAGCCGGTGCGCTACCGGGTTCCGGCGCCGGCGGTGAAGGCCGGCATTGCCTATGTTACCGAGGATCGCAAGGTCGAGGGCTTCTTCGAGACCGCCTCGATCGCCCGCAACATCTATCTCGGCCTGCTCTCGAAGTTTCCGGCCGGCCGGATGTTGCTGTCGCGACGCGAGACCAACACGGTGGGCAAGACCTGGACCCAGCGGCTGAAGGTCCGCGCCATCGGCGACGAAGCCAGGGTGGTCGAGCTGTCGGGCGGCAATCAGCAGAAGGTGGTGATCGCCAAGTCGCTGGTGCAGGAGCCCGAGCTGATCATCTTCGACGAGCCGACCCGCGGCGTCGACGTCGGCGCCATTGTCGAGATTCACGAGTTGATCAACCAGCTCGCCGACGCAGGCAAGGCGGTGGTGGTGATCTCATCCTATCTGCCCGAGATCATGGCCCTCTCCGACCGCATCCTGGTCTCGCGCCAGGGCAAGGTGGTCGAGGAATTCTCCGCGGTCGAGGCGACCGAGGAGAAGATCATGTACGCGGCGATCCATTGAGGGCTGAAATGCTCTTAGAACGAAAGTTTGCGCGCTCGCAACACGAACATGGCCGCAGGCACGGTGGCCAGCCCGACGACAATATCGCTCAGATGGTGACCGCCAGCGGTCAGCGCCGATACGATGATGAGCACGTTGAGCGGGAGAAAGACGGCGAACAGGAAGGTGCCCCGGCTCGACAGGATGAGGATCAGTGCAAGCGCTGCATGGAATGAAGGAAACTGAATGATGCCGTTGATCCTGGACAGATCGATAACTCTCATGGATCCGTCGCGGATCGCATAGAAGTCAGCCAGGTAATAGGCGCTTGTCAAATGCGACACGCCGTAATGCGCCCAGGCTCCCTCCGCAGGCAGCAGCATCGACAGCGGAAGGATCATCAGCAGCGTGAGCACGAAGAGCCAGGCGAGTTGTCTTGCCCTTTCGAGCTTTCCGATTGTGTTCAGCACGACCAGCAGGATGCCGAACTCAATGAAGAGCGTATCGTAGATGATATCGAGCGACCAGCCGATGGTGGGATGCGCCAGTTTCACCCAGTTGAAGTATGCGAGCCAATCGAAGCCGATCGCGGAATCGGTCGCCGCAAGAGCGTTGTCGACCAGAGGAAATCCGGCGGACGCAGCAAGATAGCTGAGAACGGTTCCGACGTTGGTGAACGCAACCAGCTGCGCGGAGGTGAGGGCAAATGACGCGATGCGTCTGTTGGGCCTGATCCTGGTGTAGACCACATTGAGGCCGACCAATGCCAGGAAGCCGACGACGATCGCAGGGTTGAATGAGATCCGAAGTCCCGACAGAACGAGCCCGGCGGCGGCAACTCCGGTGAGCGCGGCGATGACGATCCAGAGGCTCTTGGCTTCTGCGGCTTCAGAATATCGGTGAGGGAACGCGCGCGCGGCCAGCGCAACCGGGCCGGGCGAACAAGGTTGCACCCCGTCAACATTACCCATGGAAAGCCCTTATCGTTCTAAAATACCCGAATCACACCACAGCAACGCCGGGGCGATCAACGCCGGCGGATTTCGCTGTCATTATCGTCCTGCTGAGCGAGTGGATCGTCCCGCGCCGGGCGCGATTCTGTTTGATCGTGCTTGCAGCAAGATGCTGCCGGACGAGCGCTTCGCCGGCTCAGCTCGTACCCGCGATGATGACGAGATTATTCAGGACAGGCGTACAGCAGAAGGCGACGACGAGAGCGATGTTGTAGACGTTATTGCTGCGCCAAAGTAACCAAGTCAGGACAAACGTGAGACCGAGCTTGGGGACCAGCCACCATACGCCGAACCAGGTCTGGGCCAGATGCATGAACGGGTTCAACTCGCCCAACCCGAGAGTCAAAATCACATTCGTCGACACGAGGTCGGCGTACCCCAGGAGCAAGGCAAAGAACAGCAACAGACCTTTAACCCAGTTCATTCTTTGACTCTCCATGCCGAAGATGCCGGATCGGCCAGATCACGCTATTGATGATGTCCACCCGTTCGGCAGGCACGAGTCCTGTCGCAGGATACTCGTCCGGCTTCGGCACCCACGCCGTGCCGAACAGAATGTCCAGGAGCGGAAAGAAGGCAGCAAAATTCTTGTCCCGATGCTCGGGATGGATCGAATGATGAATCCGGTGCCATTGCGGATTGTTGATCCAGGTTACGAAACGACCGAGTGGGATGCGGACGTTGAGATGCGCACAGGCATCGGGGACGAAGAAGATAAATCCCGCGGCAATGGCCATATCCGGCGGGATCAGAAACAGGATCGCCAGAATAGGAAGAAAGGCGTCAGACAGCACCCTCTCCAACCAGAAATGCCGGGCGCCGGTAATGAAGGTAATGCCGTTCGCGCTGTGGTGGAACGAGTGCATCGCCCAAAGAAAGGGGATCGCATGTTGGAGGCGATGGAATGTATATTTGTAGAGATCGAGCGCCACCACGACGATTGCGAGGGAGGCGTACCACCAGTAGCCTTCGGTCGGCAACTTGATCCAACCGACCCCGGCGAAGCTCGCAATCGCACCCGCGCTGATCGCCGCGATCGGGGCCAGCATGTGCTCCAACCCGACGCTTACGATAACGGCTAGCCAATCATCGCGAAACTCGGCGCGGGAAACATCGGCAATGGGCCACCTCTTCTCGAGGATGCGACTGCCGTAGATGACCCCCAGAAATATCGCTGCTAACAAAACAGCGTTTGAGATCTCGCTCGACATGACGGATGACCCGCCGGTTCAAATGGACAGAAAAAATCAATAAAAACGTTCTGCTGCTTATAGGCTGAAAGACCTTATTTTTTCTCAACGGTCCGACGAGCGCAAGCAGGGTTTTTACGGGACGGCCCCTCGCCTTCACCCGCTCCGGCGACGTCTGCAGCGTTCGCAGGCTCGCATATAAGGAAGCCCGCGACGTTGTCGCGGGCTTTCTCAAGGCGGACCGGCTATGCCAGTCAGTGCAACGAGCGGACAGAAGCCCGAGCGGTCGTGATCTTGCTTCGCGGCGTCAGAACATTGAGCTGATGTGGAGTGGCCGACGTCGCGGCTACCGGCGCCTGCTCGTGGACGTTGGCAGCGCCAAGCACACCAGCCTGCACCGGCGAGATCGGCAGGCCCGCGGCTTCGAAAGTCGGACGCTCCGCAGCGGATGCGACCGTCGCGCTCGCGATCACAAGGGTGGCGGCTATGATGGAAAGAGAAATCTTGGTCACGTGAAGGCTCCTCGATAGGACTCGAGCAGCACACGTAGATTCATTTTATTGCATTGCAATAAAATATGCTGCGCCGCACAGGTGTTTGATGCGCGCACCAAGCCTGGGCATTGGCGATCAACGGCACAGCCGTCGCTTCGACCAGCGGGATGCGACGCGAAACTTCAATGAAAACAAAGGCAAATGGCGCGCCCGGAACGATTCGAACGTCCGACCCTCAGATTCGTAGTCTGATGCTCTATCCAGCTGAGCTACGGGCGCATTTTCGCGGCAAGGCTTGAAACCCGCATGGCTCCGGCAGCCCCGGAACGTCGCGAAAGAGCGCTCTAGCTACAGGCTCCCGGTCCGGTTGGCAAGCTCTGGAAACGCCAATTTCGGCGGCGGTTTCAGCCGCCCCGGAATACCAGGAAACCTCTAGGCCCTCGCCCGCTCGCTGCGGACCGACAGCAGTTCCACCGGGCGATCCGGGATCGAAATCCGGAAGGTGGCGCCGATGGTGCCCTCGACCAGATGGATATGGCCGCCATGGGCGCGGATCAGCTCGGCGGCGATCGCAAGGCCCAGCCCGCTGCCGCCGGGGCGGCCCGAGGTCTGGAACGCCTCGAACAGATGCTCGCGCGCCTTGGCTGGAACGCCGGGGCCGGTGTCGGAGACCTCGATGATCGCAACCGTCCCCTCGCGGCGGCCGGTGATGCGGATCTGCTGGGCACCGCCGTCGCTGTCCTGCCGGGTCTCCAGAGCCTGGGTCGCGTTGCGCACCAAATTGAGCAGCACGCGGAACAGCTGGTCCGGATCGGCGTCGATGGTGAGGCCGCGCTCGATCGCACTGATCCAGGTGATCGAGTCATCGGTTGCAAGCCCGGCAGACTCGCGCACCTCGGCAACCGCAGGCTCCACCATGATCACGCGGCGGTCGGGCGCCGCCTCCTGCGCGCGGCCATAGGACAATGTCGACTGGCAGAAGGCGATGGCGCGCTCCAGCGAGCGCAGCAGCTTCGGCGCGAAGCGCTGCACCCGCGGATCCGGCACGCTGGCGAGCTGGTCCGACAGCAGTTGCGAGGACGCCAGCAGGTTACGCAGATCGTGATTGATCTTGGAGACGGCGAGCCCGAGCGCGGCTAGCCGGCTCTTCTGATGCAGCATCGAGACCAGGTCGCGCTGCATGTCCGACAGCTCGCGCTCGGCAACGCCGATCTCGTCGCCGCGCTGGCTGGGCACGATGATTCGCGCCGAGCTCTCCGGATTCTCGTGGAAGCCGACCAGGCTCGCGGTCAGCCGCCGCATCGGGCGGACGAACAGATAATGCAGCGCCAGATAGACCAGGCCGGCGGTCAGGCCGGCGATCAGGAGCGCGACGACCAGAACGTTGCGCGAGAAGCGGTACATCGCCTGCCGCAGCGGCTTCTCGTCGATCACGACCTCGATGAATTGCGCCTGGCCCGGCGCGGGTCCGACCACGCGGATGGTCTGGTCGCCGTGTTCGAGCATGATCTCGAAGGCATCGACGATCGCCGACCACACCGTCATGGCCCGCATGTCGACATCATGGTCGATCGCGGCCGGCAGGTCGGCGCTGGCGAGCAGGCGGCGCTGCTGCCCGAGCTTGATGGCGACGGCGCGGGCGCCGATGCTGGTCAGGATCTGCCGCGCCAGCGAATCCGGCACGAGGCCGGAGGGGGCTGCATCGAGCACCAGCGCCGCGGTGTTGGCGGCGGCCAGGCGGTCATTGAGCCGGTTCATCCGGAAGTTGGCGATGGCCGGCACGTAGATCAGGAGCCCGGCGATCATCACCAGGGGGATCGTCAGCAGCAACAGCTTGCCGGACAGCCCGAGCCGAAGGGGCGGCTTGGGCCGCTGCTTCTGCGCGGTCGCCTGATCGTCAGTTAGAGCCACAAGATAAGGCCTTGTTGGGCTTAGGGGTCGGAAGATGCGGCCCGGCCCCCAAGCCGGTCAAATTACGGATCGCTAATGTCGGCGGTTCCCCGAACGCCCCAAAGCGCTCCTCACTGGCAAAAACCCCGCGAAAACAGTTATATTCGCCCCAATTGCGACGTTTCAAAGAAGCCTCTTTGCGACGCCCTGTGACATTGACGAAAACAGGGCGCTCCCTTATAAGCCGCGCCAACTGTCCGCGATGGCCCGGTTCTTGACCGGGGGCGGCTCATTTGGGGCCGTAATCGGCTCGCTTGGGCCTGCCAGCATCATCGGACTCCATCTCAATACAACGGCAAATTGCCCGGTCAGCGGAGAATTACCCGTGAAGCGGACTTATCAACCCAGCAAACTGGTGCGCAAGCGCCGTCACGGCTTCCGCGCCCGTCTCGCCACGGCCGGCGGCCGCAAGGTCCTCGCTGCGCGCCGTGCGCGTGGCCGCAAGCGCCTGAGCGCCTGAGCCCGGACGTCTCCTCTCCGGAGATACCCAGTATGGATCGGCTGAGGCAGCGGGCGGATTTCCTCGCCGTTGCCAATGGCGCACGGGCGAATACCGCAGCTTTTGTGCTGCAGGGCCGCCGTCGCGACGATCAGGGCCCGATCCGCGTCGGCTATACCGTCACCAAGAAGAACGGCACCGCGACCGAGCGCAATCGCATCCGCCGCCGGCTTCGCGAAGTGATAAGACGGGTCGATGCCGTATTCATGCGGCCGCACCATGATTATGTGCTAGTCGGCCGTCGTGACGCGCTGACCCGCGACTTTGCGACCATGATTGACGACCTGCGGTCGGCGCTGCGCCGCCTCGACCGGCCTGCGCCAAAGGCGGGTAACAAGAGCGCTCCCAATCCGAATGGAATGACGAGACCCTAAGAGATGTCCGACAACCGCAATACGATCATCGCCGTCATTCTGTCGGGCCTCGTCCTGATCGCCTGGCAATATTTCTATAACGTGCCGCAGATGGAGAAGCAGCGCGAGGCGCAACGCCAGGCCGAGCTGTTGAAGCCGGCACCGCAGGCGACCCCTGGTGCTGCTCCCGGCGCCGCTCCCGGAAGCTCCGCGACGCCGTCACCGACGGCAGCCGTGCCCGCTGCCGACGCTCCGGTGGCGAGCCGCGAGACGGTGCTCGCAGCCGGCCCGCGCATCAAGATCGAGACCCCGCGCGTGATCGGCAGCATCGCTCTGAAGGGCGCCCGGATCGACGACATCTCGCTGGTCCAGTTCCGCGAGACGGTCGATCCCAAATCGCCGGCCGTCGTGCTGCTGTCGCCGTCGGGCACGGCCGAGCCTTATTACGCCGAGTTCCTGTGGCTGACCGCCAGCGGCTCTTCGGTGAAGACCCCGAACGCCGAAACCGTCTGGCAGCAGGAGGGTTCGAACAGCCTGTCGCCAAGCACCCCGGTGACGCTGAAATACGACAACGGCCAGGGCCTGACCTTCCGCCGCATCATCTCGATCGACGATCGCTACCTGTTCAGCATCAAGGACGAGGTCGTCAATCAAGGCAGCGCGCCGGTGACGCTGTATCCGTTCGGCCTGATCTCGCGCGGCGGCAAGCCGCCGGTCTCCGGCTACGCGATCCTGCACGAAGGCCCGATCGGCTATCTCGGCGAACAGGGCCTGCAGGAATACACCTACAAGAACCTCGACGAAGCCAAGACCCCGACCGGCGGAAATTCGCGCGGCATCGTGTTCTCGAAGGTCACCGACGGCTGGCTCGGCATCACCGACAAATACTGGGCCACCGCGCTGCTGCCGGAAACCAATGCGACGCTGGACACCGCCCGCTTCACCACCGGCGACAAGCGCTACCAGGCCGACTACATGCTCGGCGCGCAGACCATTCCGATCGGCGGCACCGGCGTTGCCAATGCGCGGCTGTTCGCCGGCGCGAAGGAGGCCGCCACGGTCGGCCTCAACTTCCCGCTGGTCGGCTTCGGCGGCTACAACAAGCAGCTCGGCCTCAACCATTTCGATCTTCTGATCGACTGGGGCCATTTCTACTTCATCACCAAGCCGATGTTCCTGGCGCTCGACTGGTTCTATCGCCTGGTCGGCAATTTCGGCATCGCGATCCTGCTGGTGACCGTGATCGTGAAGCTGTTGTTCTTCCCGCTCGCCAACAAGTCCTACGCCTCGATGGCGAAGATGAAGTCGGTGCAGCCGCAGCTGCAGGCGCTGAAGGAGCGCTATCCTGACGACCGCGTGAAGCAGCAGCAGGAGATGATGGAGATCTACAAGAAGGAGAAGATCAACCCGATCGCCGGCTGTCTTCCCGTCGCCTTGCAGATCCCGGTGTTCTTCTCGCTCTACAAGGTGCTGTTCATCACCATCGAAATGCGGCACGCACCGTTCTTCGGCTGGATCAAGGACCTCTCCGCGCCCGATCCGACCAATCTGTTCACGCTGTTCGGGCTGATTCCGTTCGATCCGATCGCGCTGCTCGGACCGCATTTCGGCGCCTATCTCGTGATGGGCATCTGGCCGATCATCATGGGCATCACGATGTGGGTGCAGATGAAGCTCAACCCGGCGCCGCCGGATCCGACCCAGAAGATGATCTTCGACTGGATGCCGCTGATCTTCACCTTCATGCTGGCCGGCTTCCCGGCGGGTCTCGTGATCTACTGGGCCTGGAACAACACGCTCTCCGTGCTGCAGCAGAGCTTCATCATGCGCAAGAACGGCGTCAAGGTGGAGTTATTCGACAATCTGAAGTCGACCTTCGCCAAGAAGCCGACATAGCTTCCTGCGCCCGATCTATCACTGCGTCATGCCCGGCCTCGTGCCGGGCATCGACGTATTTGGCGGCCAGCAAAACGTTGACGGGGATGGCCGGGTCGTCTTACGCCAAAGCTGCGCCCGGGGCTTTCGCCCGGCCACGATGAAATGGGATCCTTCGCATGACCGCCGAACCTGATGCGGAGCTGATCGAGCAGGGGCGAAAGCTGTTCGCCGGCGACTGGCGCTTCATCTGGGCCTCGCCCTCGATCGAGACGCTGCCGCCGATGGCCGGCCTCGAGGTCGCCTTCGCCGGCCGCTCCAATGTCGGCAAGTCGAGCCTGATCAATGCGCTGACCGGCCGCAATGCGCTAGCTCGCACCTCGCATACGCCGGGCCGCACCCAGGAACTGATCTTCTTCGAGGGCCCGGAAAACGCGGACATTCGTCTCGTCGACATGCCCGGTTACGGCTACGCCTCGGCGCCGAAGACCAAAGTGGCGTCATGGACGGCGCTGATCCACAAATTCCTGCTCGGGCGCGCGACGCTGGCGCGGGTCTACGTGCTGATCGACGCCCGCCACGGCATCAAGGACGTCGATCTCGACGTGCTGAAGACGCTGGACAAGTCCGCGGTCAGCTACCAAGTCGTGCTGACCAAGGCCGACCAGGTCAAGGCCGGCGAGCTCAAGACCGTCACCGCCGAAACCATCGCAACGCTCGCAAAACATCCCGCCGCGTTCCCCGAAGTGCTGGTGACCTCGTCGCGCACCGGCGACGGCATGCCGGAGCTGCGCGCCGCCATGGTGCGCCTGATCGAGGAGCGGCGCCGATGAACGGCGCATCCCGGCTCCTGATCGGCCTAGCCGCTATCATGGGCGCCTGCGGCGTGATATTGGCGGCAGCCGCGGCCCATCTACCGGACGCTTCGCGGCTGGCGGCAGCGTCCTCGATGCTGCTGTTCCATGCCACCGCCGCCATCGCGACCATTGCGGTCGCGGAGCGCGGGATCATCCATCTGAAGCTCGGCGTCGTGGCGGCGGCAGGCTTCGTCATCGCGGCGTCATTGTTCGCGGGCGACCTCACGCTGCGCCAATATGGCGGCCATGGCGTGTTTCCGATGGCGGCTCCATCAGGCGGAACGCTGCTGATCCTGAGCTGGCTGGTGCTGGCGGTTTCGGCCATGTGGCCGAAGCGTTGATCCGTCGCCCGGAATACCTCTCCCACTTTGCGCCCTGCCCGGCAATCAGATAGAACCGCGCCCGTCCCTCCGCTGACGTGAGACCAGCCCCATGACCGACCAGCACATCAGCCCGCTCGATCAGGCCCGCATCCTGTCCGAGGCGCTGCCGCACATGCAGGAATATGACGAGGAAACCATCGTCATTAAATATGGCGGCCATGCCATGGGCGCCGAGGACACCGCCAAGGCGTTCGCGCGCGACATCGTGCTGCTCGAGCAGACTGCGATCAATCCGGTGGTCGTGCACGGCGGCGGGCCGCAGATCGCGACCATGCTGAAGCGCCTCGGCATCCAGTCGGAATTCGCCGCCGGCCTGCGCATCACCGATGCCGCGACCATCGAGATCGTCGAGATGGTGCTGGCGGGCTCGGTCAACAAGCAGATCGTCGGCTACATCAACGAGGCCGGCGGAAAGGCCGTGGGCCTCTCCGGCAAGGATGGCAACATGGTGAAGGCGTCGAAGACGACCCGCACCATGGTCGACCCGGATTCCAACATCGAGAAGGCCATCGATCTCGGCTTCGTCGGCGACCCCGAAAAAGTCGATCTCACCCTGCTCAATCAGCTGATCGGCTATGAGCTGATCCCGGTGCTGGCGCCGCTGGCGACCTCGCAGGACGGCCAGACCCTGAACATCAACGCCGATACCTTTGCCGGCGCGATCGCGGGTGCGCTGAAGGCCAAGCGCCTGCTGCTGCTGACCGACGTGCCCGGCGTGCTCGACAAGTCCAAGAAGCTGATTCCGGACCTGTCGATCAAGGAGGCCCGCAAGCTGATCGCCGACGGCACGATCTCCGGCGGCATGATCCCGAAGGTCGAGACTTGCATCTACGCGCTCGAACAGGGCGTGCAGGGCGTCGTGATCATCGACGGCAAGACGCAGCACGCCGTGCTGCTCGAACTCTTCACGAACCAGGGCACCGGCACGCTGATCCATAAGTAATGGCAGACGAGGTCGTCATCGCGGGACGCGCGGCGAGGATGCCTCGCCGGTCGCCGCCGGCGCGGCTCGCGATGTCGCTGCCGGCCGCGCTGGTGTCGTTCCTGTTCTCGTCGGCGCCGGCGCATGCCGATCTCAAGCTCTGCAACCGCATGAGCTATGTGATCGAGGCGGCGATCGGCATCGACGACAAGGCCGCGACGGCGACACGCGGCTGGTTCCGGATCGATCCCGCGACCTGCCGCGTCGTGGTGCAGGGGGCGCTGACCGCGGACCGCGTGCTGCTCAATGCCCGCGCGCTCGGCGTCTACGGTGCGTCGCCGATCCCGCAGAACGGCACCGATACGCTCTGCGTCGCGCAGGACAATTTCGTGATCGCGGCCGCGCGCCAATGCCGCTCCGGCCAGACACCGGCGCAGTTCACCCAGATCACGCCGACGCAGACCGATGACGGCAATCTCGTCGCCTACCTCGCCGAAGACAGCGAGTATGACGACGAGCAGGCGCGGCTCGCCGGCATCCAGCGCCTGCTGGTGATCGCAGGCTACGACGCAGCACCAATCGACGGCGTCGACGGACCGAAGACCCAGAGCGCGCTGTCGGCATTCCTCAGGAGCCGCGGGCTCGGCAGCGACATCGTGCAGTCGCCGAACTTCTTCGCCACCATGATCGATGCCGTGCAGAAGCCCTCGCCGTCGGGACTGACCTGGTGCAACGACACGCCGCACAAGGTGATGGCCGCGGTTGCGACCGACGACGGCAAGATGGTGACCAGCCGCGGCTGGTATCGGATCGACCCCGGCAAATGCCTGCATCCCGACGTGTCCGGCACGCCGAAGCAGATCTATTCCTTCGCCGAAGCCGTCGACGGCGACAACCGCGCCATCCGCATCAAGGACAAGCCGCTGAACTGGGGCGGCGCGGTCCAGCTCTGCACCCGCGAAAGCAAGTTCGAGGTCAACGAGCAGGGCGACTGCGCCACCCGCGGCCTCACCGCGCTCGGCTTCACCACGGTCGACATGACCAGCGGCGGCAAGACGCTGCGCTTTGCGATGCCGTGATGAAGACAGTGGCGCCACATGGATCACCGTCGTCCTGGCGAAAGCCAGGACCCATTACCACAGGCAATCATTTGGCGAAGACTGGTAGTGACCGACCGTTGCGCGGTATTGGCACCGCGCTTCATTTGATGGATCACGCGGTATGGGTCCTGGCTTTCGCCAGGACGACGACGGAAAGATAACATGAAAACTCCCCGCAGCTTCGGCCATGTCGAGACCTGGGTGTTCGACCTCGACAACACGCTGTACCCGCATCACGTCAATCTGTGGCAGCAGGTCGATGCACGGATCGGCGAGTTCGTCGGCAACTGGCTGAAGATCTCGCCCGAGGAAGCGCGGCGGCTGCAGAAGGACTATTACCTGCGCTACGGCACCACGATGCGCGGCATGATGACCGAGCACGGCGTGCAGGCGGACGACTATCTAGCCTATGTGCACAAGATCGACCACTCGCCGCTGCAGCCGAATCCGGCGATGGGCGCTGCGATCGCCAAGCTGCCGGGGCGCAAGCTGATCCTGACCAACGGCTCGGTCGACCATGTCGACGCGGTGCTCGGCCGGCTCGGCATCGGCCACCATTTCGACGGCGTGTTCGACATCATCGCCGCCGATCTCGAGCCGAAACCGGCGCCGCAGACCTATCAGAAGTTCCTCAGGCTTCACGACGTCGACCCGGCGAAGGCCGCGATGTTCGAGGACCTCGCGCGCAATTTGGTGGTGCCGCATGAGCTCGGCATGACCACCGTGCTGGTGGTGCCCGACGGCAGCCAGGAAGTGGTGCGCGAGACCTGGGAGCTCGAAGGCCGCGACGCCGCTTATGTCGACCATGTCACGGACGATCTCACCGGGTTCTTGCAGCGGCTCGATCGGAAGCGGTAGCCTCGGGTGTCGTCCCGGCCTGGTGCGCAATTGCGCACGGGAGCCAGGACGCGGTGGGGTTTGCCTTGACTCCATGGCCCCAAATTCCGAAAAAGCCCTGCAAAATTCCCGTCATATCCCCGATACGCCCAAGGATTGTCCCGATGTCGCTGTCCGCCCTCGAAACCACCGTCAACACCGCGTTCGACGCCCGCGAAGGCATCTCGACCTCGACCAAGGGCGAGGTCCGCGAGGCCGTCGACCACGCGCTGGAGCTGCTCGACAAGGGCGAGGCCCGCGTCGCCGAGCGCGAGGCCAGCGGCAAGTGGAAGGTCAATCAGTGGCTGAAGAAGGCGGTGCTGCTCTCGTTCCGCCTCAACGACATGGGCCAGATCGCGGGCGGCCCGGGCAAGGCCTCGTGGTGGGACAAGGTGCCCTCGAAGTTCGAGGGCTGGGGCGAGAACCGCTTTCGCGACGCCGGCTTCCGCGCCGTGCCGGGCGCGATCGTGCGCCGCTCCGCCTTCATCGCCCGCAACGTCGTGCTGATGCCCTCCTTCGTCAATCTCGGCGCCTATGTCGATGAAGCCACCATGATCGACACCTGGTCGACGGTCGGCTCCTGCGCCCAGATCGGCAAGCGCGTGCACATTTCCGGCGGCGTCGGCATCGGCGGCGTGCTCGAGCCGCTGCAGGCCGAGCCCGTGATCGTCGAGGACGACTGCTTCATCGGCGCGCGCAGCGAGGTCGCCGAAGGCGTGATCGTGCGCAAGGGCGCGGTGCTGTCGATGGGCGTGTTCCTCGGCGCGTCCACCAAGATCGTCGACCGCGAGACCGGCGAGATCTTCGTCGGCGAAGTCCCGGAATATGCCGTCGTGGTGCCGGGCACCCTGCCGGCCAAGCCGCTGAAGAACGGCCAGCCGGGCCCAGCCACCGCCTGCGCCGTGATCGTCAAGCGCGTCGACGAGCGCACCCGCGCCAAGACCAGCATCAACGAGCTGCTGCGGGACTGATCGAACCAGATTCCGTCTGACGCCGATGGTTCCTACTGGCTGATGGCCGCGGGCGCGGTCGTCTTCGTGCCCTATGTCTGGGGCTTCATCGAGCTCGCGTTTCTGCCCGGCACCCGCTACCCGAATCGCTACGGTCCCAATCCGCTTGGAAAAACCCATGTGAGCCGAGGCGGCAACCGCGACAGTGGGTCGCGCTCCAGGCACGGCTGGGATCAACAGAGCGAGCTCGAATGATGCGGTACAAAGCTGGTCCACCCGCGGTGTGACGTGTTAAGCGAGGCGCATGACCGATGCCGTCTCGATTACCCGCGATCTGGTTCGCTGCCCCTCCGTCACCCCGGCCGACGCCGGCGCGCTTGGCGTTCTCGAAAATTTGCTGAAAAGCGCAGGCTTCGACGTCCATCGCGTGACCTTCTCCGAGCCTGGCACGGCCGATGTCGACAATCTCTACGCCCGCATCGGCACTTCCGCGCCGCACATCACCTTTGCCGGCCATACCGACGTGGTGCCGCCCGGCGATGAGGCGGCGTGGACGCTCGGCGCGTTCTCTGGCGAGGTCAAGGACGGCTATCTCTACGGCCGCGGCGCCGTCGACATGAAGGGCGGCATCGCCTGCAGCGTCGCCGCGGTGCTGCAATATCTGCGGGATCATGCTGGCAAGGCAAACGGCTCGATCTCCTTCCTGATCACCGGGGACGAGGAAGACGTCTCGATCAACGGCACCGTCAAGCTGTTGAAATGGTGCGCCGAGCGCGGCGAAAAATTCGACCATTGCGTGCTCGGCGAGCCCTCCAATGTCGAGGTGCTCGGCGACACGATCAAGATCGGCCGGCGCGGCTCGCAATCCGGCACGCTCATCGTCGATGGCGTGCAGGGCCACGTCGCCTATCCGCACCGCGCCTCGAATCCCGTACCGGATATCTCGCGGCTGATCGTCGCGCTGAGCGACGAGCCGCTCGATCACGGCAGCGCGCAATTCCAGGCCAGCAACCTCGAATTCACCACCGTCGATGTCGGCAACACCGCGAGCAATGTGATCCCCGGCCAGGCGCGGGCGAAATTCAACATCCGCTACAACGACAACCACACCCAGGAGAGCCTGCGGCAGCTGGTCGACGCACGACTGGCGAGGGCCTGCGGCAACCGCATCCGCGCCCATATCGACTGGCAACCGTCGAACTCCAACGTGTTCGTCACCCAGCCCGGGCCGTTCACCGACCTCGCGGTCGCCGCGATCGAGGAGGTCACCGGCCGCAAGCCGGAGCTGTCGACCTCGGGCGGCACCTCGGATGCGCGCTTCATCTCGAGCTATTGCCCGGTGATCGAGTTCGGCTTGGTCGGCCAGACCATGCACCAGATCGACGAGCGCACGCCGGTGGCTGACCTGGAGAAGCTGACGCGGATCTATCGGGGCGTGCTGGACAGGTATTTTGCGTGATCCAGCCGCTCGGCTGGACAAGAACATCGAAAACAACCCCATGCACAGTAGGGATTGGGGCCGCTAGTAGTCCACCCGCACCAGATATAGCCCCTCCGGCGGCGCGACGGGGCCGCAGGCGGCACGGTTGCGGGCGGCGAGCGCACCAAAGAGATCGTCCGCGCTCCAGCGGCCCTCGCCGACCCAGACCAGCGATCCCACCATCGAGCGCACCTGGCTGTGCAGGAACGAGCGCGCCGACGTCACGATGTTGATGGCATCGCCCTCGCGCGTGACGTCGAGCTGATCGAGCGTCTTCTCCGGCGACTTGGCCTGGCACTCGGTGTCGCGAAAGGTGGTGAAATCGTGCTTGCCGAGCAGCCGCTGCGCCGCCTTGTGCATCGCGTCGGCATCGAGCGCACGCGGCACGCGCCAGACGCGACCGATGTCGAGCGCGAGGTTCGCGCGGGTGTTGGTGATGCGATAGAGATAGTGCCGCTTGATCGCCGAGAACCGCGCCTCGAAATCGTCGGGCACGATGTCGGCCGCCAGCACGCCGATCGGATTGGGCCGCAAATGCGCGTTCAGCCCGTCGCGAAAGCGGCCGGGCGGGAAATGCTTGGCGACGTCGCAATGCGCGACCTGGCCGCGCGCATGCACGCCGGCATCGGTACGCCCTGCGCCATGGACGCGCACGTCCTCGCCGCAGATCGCCTTGACCGCCGTCTCCAGCGCGCCCTGCACGGTCGGTGCATTGTCCTGAATCTGCCAGCCGGAGAACGGCGTCCCGTCATATTCGATGGTGAGCTTGTAGCGCGGCATCAGGCGAGCCGCGCCGGCGGCTTCAGCGGCGTGCCGCGCAAAAAATCCGCCGCCTTCATCGGCGCCTTGCCGGCGCGCTGCAATTCGAGGATCCGGATTGCGCCATCGCCGCAGGCGATCGCAAGATTGTCGTCGAGCACATCGCCCGGTTCGCCCGCGCCTTTCGCCAGTTCGCAGCGCAGGATTTTCAGCCGCACCGGCTCGCCCTCGCCTACGAGCTCGCACCAGGCGCCGGGGAACGGCGAAAGCCCGTGAATGTGCCGCAGCACCGCACGCGCCGGCTGCTTCCAGTCGATCCGCGCCTCGGCCTTCTCGATCTTGGCGGCGTAGGTGACGCCGTCTTCGCTCTGCTTCGTCAGCTGCAACCCGCCACGCTGCAGCGCGCCCATCGCGCGCACCATCAGATCGGCGCCGAGCGGCGCCAGCGCGTCGTGCAGGTCGGATGCCGTCATGCTGTCGGAGATCGGCAGCCGCTCGACCATCGCGACGTCGCCGGTGTCGAGGCCGACATCCATCTTCATCACCATCACGCCGCTTTCGGCGTCGCCCGCCATGATGGCGCGGTTGATCGGCGCGGCGCCGCGCCAGCGCGGCAATAGCGAGGCATGCAGGTTGAAGCAGCCGAGCTTCGGCGCGTCGAGAATCGCTTGCGGCAGGATCATGCCATAGGCGACCACGACGGCTGCATCGGCGTCATGCGCGCGAAATTCCTCGAGCGCCTCCGGCGTCTTCAGCGTCTTCGGCGTCAGCACGGGAATGCCGAGGCGGCGCGCCTCCTGCTCGACCGGCGTCGGCTGCAACTGCAGGCCGCGCCGCCCGCCCGGCTTCGGCGCGCGGGTATAGACCGCCACGACCTCGTGGCCATGGGCCACCAGCTCCAGCAGCGTCGGCACCGCGAAGTCGGGCGTGCCCATGAAGATCAGACGGAGAGGCATCAGACAGGGCTCGATGGCATTTGGAGTGCTCCGTTATGCACGGGCTCAAGCGCGAAGCGCGTCTTCGCATCAGAGGCCCCGGGCATCCACGTCTTTCGTATCAGCGAAGCAAGACGTGGATGGCCGGGTCAAGCCCGGCCATGGCGCGTCCAGGGAAGCGACTGCGTCACTCCGCCGCGCGCTTGGCGGCCTTCTCGAATTTCTTGAAAACGCGGTCGCGCTTCAGCTTCGACAGATAGTCCACGAACAGCACACCGTTGAGATGGTCGATCTCGTGCTGGATGCAGGTGGCGTAGAGCCCCTCGGCATCCTCCTCGTGCAGCTTGCCGTCGAGGTCGGTGAAGCGCAGACGGACCCGCGCCGGGCGCTCGACCTCCTCGTAATATTCGGGGATCGACAGGCAGCCCTCTTCGTAGACCGACAGCTCTTCCGAATGCGAGATGATCTCCGGGTTGATGAACACCCGCGGCTGCGGCGTGGTCTCGCCGTTATCGTCGCGCCTGGCGAGGTCCATGGTGATCAGCCGCAGCGGCTGCGCGACCTGGATCGCCGCCAGCCCAATGCCGGGCGCGTCATACATGGTCTCGAGCATGTCGTCGGCGAGCTTGCGGATCTCCGGCGTCACCTTCTCGATCGGTTTCGACACCAGACGCAACTGCTTGTCCGGCAGGATGATGATTTCTCGTAATGCCATGGCGGCGATTTAAGCTGCTGACTTCATGGGGTCAATGCGCTCAGGAACCGGTTAAGGCGGCCTTAACCACGTTTCTTCACGCAACGTTAACCAGGAAATTTAAGGGAGGGTTTACCATAAATGTTCCCTTTTCGTTCGATGACGGTGCCGAATCGGCTACAACTGATGGCATGAACGAGATTCTGCTCACGATTGGCGACCTCCCCGTCCGTGTCTCCGACGCGTTGATCGGCCTTGGCGCGCTGGCGCTGATCCTGCTGCTCGCCATCGCCGTGGTGATTGCGCGCGCCAGCCGGCGCGGCGCGGAACTCGCGATGGCCCAGGCCGTTCGCGCCGACGAGCTGGAGGAGCGGCTCGCCGACATGCTACGGGCCCAGAGCGAGGCCTCGGGACGGGTCGACGCGATGGGGCAGGCACTGGCCGGCCGTCAGGCCGAGATGGCCCGTGCCGTCAACGAGCGGCTGGATTCGGTGACCCACCGGGTCGTCCAATCGATGGAACAGACCACGCGCAACACGATGGATTCGCTGCGCGTGCTGCATGAGCGGCTCGGCATCATCGATCACGCGCACAAGAACCTCAACGAGCTCACCACCCAGGTCACGACCTTGCGCGACGTGCTCGCCAACAAGCAATCGCGCGGCGCCTTCGGCCAGGCGCGGATGGAGGCGATCGTCCAGGACGGCATGCCGAAGGGCTCGTTCGAGTTCCAGTACACGCTGACCACGGGCAAGCGGCCGGACTGCGTCGTGTTCCTGCCCGACCAACGCCCGCTCTGCATCGACGCGAAGTTTCCGCTGGAGGCCATGACCGCGCTGCACGACGCGCGCAGCGACGAGGAACGCAAATTCGCCAGCCAGCGGCTGCGCGCCGACGTGCTGAAGCATGTCAGCGACATCGCGGAGAAATACCTCATCCCGGGCGAGACCCAGGACACCGCGCTGATGTTCGTGCCGTCGGAATCGGTCTACGCCGAAATCCATGACGGCTTCGACGACGTGGTCCAGAAGGCCTATCGCGCCCGCGTCGTGCTGGTGTCGCCCTCGCTCTTGATGCTGGCGATCCAGGTGATGCAGCAGATCCTGAAGGACGCCCGCATCCGCGACGCCGCCGACCAGATCCGCAACGAGGTGATGCATCTCGGCGACGATCTCGGTCGCCTGCGCGAGCGCGTGCTCAAGCTGCAAAATCACTTCGGCCAGGTCAACGAGGACGTCAGGCAGATCCTGATCTCGGCCGACAAGATCGAGAAGCGCGCCGGCCGCATCGAGGAACTCGACTTCAGCAAGTCCGAGACCCCGATCGAGGTGCCGCGGTTCGTGAAACCCAGCGCGCCCGAGCTGTTCCCTGCCCCGCGCAAACTGCAGGCGGGGGAGTGAGTGTCGAACCGCGATTTCACCGCATAATCGCGGTCATCGTCCGACTTGACCGCGGCCCGGTGAAGCCGGTCGACGACAGACGAAGGTGGGAACCAGATTATCTCCACCTGTCGTCCCTGCGAAAGCAGGGACCCATACGCCGCGGCTTTCGTTGTTGAAGGGGCTCGTCGTTCCGACATCGCCCACCAATCACCATTGGTGGTTATGGGTCCCTGCTTTCGCAGGGACGACACCGATGTGGCATCCGCGCCAAGCTTTCGGTGTCGTCACCCGCCGGGCGATGACAGTCTTTTTGCTGCCGAATCTGGTAACACCTCATCTATGACAGCACCTGAAGCGACGTCGGACGCGACTGCAAGGCCGGAACCAAAGCCCGCCCCCACCTCGTGGCGCGACAGCTTCGCGGTGTATTTGCAGCCGCGGGTGCTGATCGTGTTGCTGCTGGGCTTCTCCTCGGGCCTGCCGCTGGCACTATCGGGCTCGACGCTGCAGGTTTGGATGAAGGAAGCCGGGGTCGATCTCGGCACCATCGGGCTGCTCGCGCTGATCGGCACGCCCTACACGCTGAAATTCCTCTGGGCGCCACTGGTCGACGCGCTGCACGTGCCGCTGTTCACGCAGGTCTTCGGTCGGCGCCGCGGCTGGCTGCTGCTCTCGCAGCTGTTGCTGATCGCGACGATCCTGGTGCTGGCGCTGGCCGATCCCGCGCGATCGCCATGGTTCGCGGCCTTCGCCGCGCTGCTGGTCGCCACCGCTTCGTCGACGCAGGACATCGTGGTCGATGCCTTCCGCGTCGAAAGCCTGCCTGAAAGCGAGCAGGCCGCCGGGATGGCATCCTATGTCGCGGCCTATCGCGTCGGCATGCTGGTCTCCACCGCAGGCGCGCTGTTCATCGTCAGCGGTTTCGAAACCGCCGGCGTCGCGCGCCCGTCGGCATGGATGTGGGGCTATGTGGTGATGGCCGCGCTGGTCGCGATCGGCATCGTCACGGCGCTGGCTGCGACCGAGCCTGCGCAATCGAAAGGCGCGGAGGCGGCCACGCATGCGCAGAACGCCGCCGAACGCGTCCTGCACGCGGCGCTCGGCGCATTCTCCGAGTTCCTCAGCCGCAAGGACGCATTGGCGGCGCTCGCCTTCGTGGTGCTGTTCAAGTTCACCGACGCCTTCTCGGGCACCATGACCGCGCCGTTCGTGATCGACATCGGCTTTTCCAAGGTCGATTACGCCGCGATCGTGAAGGGTGTCGGCCTTGCCGCAACCTTGATCGGCGGCTTTGCCGGCGGCTTCGTGGCGCGGCGTTATTCGCTGGCGACCAGCCTGTGGATCGGCGGCGTGCTGCAGGCGGTCGCCAATCTCTCGTTCTCCTGGCTCGCGCATGTCGGCGTCGATCAATGGGCGCTGGCGCTTGCGATCACCGCGGAGAATTTCACCAGCGCGATCGGAACCGTGATCTTCGTCGCCTACCTTTCGGCGCTATGCCGCAATCCGCTGCACACCGCGACCCAGTATGCGCTGCTCACGGCGCTCGCCGCGGTCGGCCGCACCTATCTGTCATCGGGCGCGGGCTATGTGGCGAAGGCCGTCGGCTGGCAAATGTTCTTCGTGATCTGCGTGCTGGTCGCGATCCCGAGCCTGATCCTGCTCGCCTGGCTGCAGCGGCGCGGGCATTTCGATGAGCTGGGGCCGGTGAGGGTTTAGCTCCGCTGTCATCACCCGGCTTGCCGCCTCCGCTGACGCAGCTACTTCGCCACCACGCTCCACTTGGTGACGATGGCTTCGCTCATCTCGCCGGCATCCTTTGCGCAGGCGATCTCGTCGACCTTCACCGAGATGGCCTTGCCGGAGAGGCTCTTGAGCTGCGCGGCCTGGGCGTCGTTGGTCGGAATCAGCTGAAAAGTTTCCGGCCCGGTTTCGAGGTTGCAGAGACCGTTCGGCGGCGGCAGGCGGCGCGGCTCGCTGGTGATCTGGTAGGTCGCGACGCGCTTGCCGCGATGCTTGGTGTCGCGCACCTTCATGACGCCGAGTTCTCCCGACAGCACGTCGCCGGCCCGGATCATCTTGCCGGGCTTCTGCGGCGCGTCGCTCTGCTGCGCGATTGCACAGGGCGCGGCGAAGGTGACCGCCAGAAGCGCAACGCCCAGGCGTACGCCGAATCGGTGTATCGTCATTTGCAGTGGTTCCGTACTTGATTCGTCAGAGCGTGGATGACCGTCCCCGAATCGTCATCCACCCTATCGTTTTGTTTCAGTGCGATCTTTTCGACTTATGAAGGATCGCCCGGCAAACGCCGGTGCGTCCGGCCTTCGAGCGCGCGCTAGAACAGCGTCCGCTGCCGCATCGCAGCCGATAGCGTACCTTCATCGAGGTAATCAAGCTCTCCGCCGACCGGCACGCCATGCGCCAGCCGCGTCACCCGCACATTGGCCTCCGACAGGAGGTCGGTGATGTAATGCGCGGTGGTCTGGCCGTCGACGGTGGCATTGAGCGCCAGAATGATCTCGCTGACCTCGGGCGCATGTGCGCGCGCCACCAGCTGATCGATGGTGAGATCCTGCGGGCCGACACCGTCGAGCGGCGACAGCGTTGCGCCGAGCACATGATAGCGTCCATTGGTCGCATTGGCGCGTTCCAGCGCCCAGAGATCGGCGACATCGGCGACCACGACGATGATCGAGGGGTCGCGGCGTGGATCGGTGCAGACCGTGCAGGGGTTTTGTGTATCGATATTTCCGCAGGTCTTGCAGACCTGGATCTTGTCGATCGCGACCTGCAGCGCCGCAGTGAGCGGCGTCATCAAGGCCTCGCGCTTCTTGATCAGATGCAGCGCCGCGCGCCGCGCCGAACGGGGCCCTAAGCCCGGCAGCCGCGCCAGCAACTGGATCAGGCGTTCAATCTCGGGGCCGGCAACGCTCGCAGCCATTTAGGTCGGACCAAATCCCGGCGGCAGGCCGAGCCCGCCGGTAAGCGCCATCATCTTCTCCTGCATCGCGGTCTCGGCCTTGCGACGCGCGTCGCCCAGCGCGGTGACCAGCAGATCCTCGAGCACCTCGCGCTCCTCCGGCTTCATCAGCGACGGATCGATCTTGATGCCCTTCACTTCCATCTTCGCGGTCATGCGCACGGCAACCAGGCCGCCGCCGGAGATGCCCTCGACCTCGACATTGCCGAGCTCGTCCTGCATCGCCTGCATCTTGGATTGCAGCTGCGCTGCCTGCTTCATCATGCCGAGAAAATCAGCCATGGGTGCGTTCCTATCGCCAGATCAATCGTCGTCGCTGTCGGAAGTTTCAATCGGGTCTTCGCCGGTCGCGTCAGCCGCCGGAACCTCGGCGGCAAGGCGGCGGACCTCGACCACCTTGGTGCCGGGGAAGCGGGCCAGCACCTCCTGTACGCGCGGATCGGCCTCCGCGGCACGCTGATGCTCGCTGCGCGCCAATTCGTTCTGCGAACGCACCGTGGGCTGGCCGGCCTCGTTGGAAATGATCACGGTCCAGCGCCGCCCGGTCCATAGTTCGAGCTTGCGCGACAAATCGGTAACGAGCGCGCGCTGCGCCTTCGGCTCGAGCGCGATTTCGAGCTGGCCGTCCTCGATGCGCACCAGCCGCACATCGGCCTCCAGCGCGCTCTTGGTCATGATATCGCGCTTCTCGCCGGCGAGCGCGATCAGTTGCGGAAAGCTGGTGATGCGCAGCGCCGGCGCGGCATCGGCGACCGGCGCGGCCATCTGCGGACGTGCGGCGAGATCGACGCGCGACGAGGCCTGCGGCGCCCGCATCGGCGCCGACGGCATGGCCGACATCGTCGAGGCCGGCGCGCCACGTGGCTGTGGCGAGGCGGTAGAACCTGACGTCGCGGGCGCCGCGCCGCCGCCATTCTGCTCGATCATCCGGATCGCTTCATCCGGCGTCGGCAGGTCGGCAACATAGGCGATCCGCACCAGCACCATCTCGGCAGCGGCGGCCGGGCGCGTCGCGGTCTGCACCTCGGCGATGCCCTTGAGCAGCATCTGCCACATCCGCGACAGCACCCGCATCGACAGCTTGGCGGCGAATTCACGCGCGCGCACCCGCTCGGTCTCGCCGAACGCGACATTGTCGGCCGTCGATGGCACGACCTTGACGCGGGTGACGAAATTGACGAACTCGGCAAGGTCGGACAGCACCACGACCGGATCGGCGCCGACATCATACTGCGCGCGGAATTCGGCGAAGGCGCTGGCGAGATCGCCGCGCGCCAGCGAATCGAAGAGATCGATGACCCGGGTGCGGTCGGCGAGGCCGAGCATCTGCCGGACTGCGTCGGCCTTCACGAGGCCTGCGGCATGCGCGATCGCCTGGTCGAACAGCGACAGGGAATCGCGCACCGAACCTTCGGCGGCGCGCGCGATGATGCCGAGCGCCTCGGGCTCGACCTCGACGCCTTCCTTGGCCGCGATGTTACCGAGATGCTTCATCAGCACGTCGGCCTCGACGCGGCGCAGGTCGAAGCGCTGGCAGCGCGACAGCACCGTGATCGGAACCTTCCGGATTTCGGTGGTGGCGAACACGAACTTGGCGTGCTCCGGCGGCTCCTCCAGCGTCTTCAGGAAGGCGTTGAAGGCCGCCGTCGACAGCATGTGGACTTCGTCGATGATGTAGACCTTGTAGCGCGCGCTGGCCGGCGCATAGCGCACGCTGTCATTGATCTGGCGGACATCGTCGACGCCGGTGTGGGACGCGGCGTCCATCTCCAGCACGTCCATGTGCCGGCTTTCCATGATCGCCTGGCAGTGCACGCCGAGGTCGGGCATGTGGATGGTCGGCCCCTTCACCGAACCGTCCGGCTTCGCGTAGTTCAAGGCACGGGCGAGGATGCGCGCGGTGGTGGTCTTGCCGACCCCGCGGACGCCGGTCAGGATCCAGGCCTGCGGAATCCGCCCGGTCTCGAAGGCGTTCGAGACGGTGCGTACCATGGCCTCCTGGCCGATCAGATCCTCGAAGCTGGAGGGACGGTATTTGCGGGCGAGAACGCGGTACGGCTTGGCCGTATCAGGCGCGCCACCCAAATCAAAACCGCCGTCAAGGCTTGCTTTGCCTGCGCCGTCGGACGGTTGGGAGGGGTCGCCAGCGTCGTTCATGCATCGATCCGCAACTTGGGAATTGTTTCGTCAACCGGCGTGCGGATAGGAGCCGAAATCGAGCGCCGGGCGCGGAGACCGCCGTTCCAGCGCGATTCGCTCGGAAAAACAGGTAGGAGACTGACGAGCGACCCGATCCGGACCTCGTTAGGGCTGCTTCCTTCCGGACCTGACCCGGTTGGCGAGTGGCTCGTCCACCGCCAATCTCCCGGTCCCTATTTGGGGCCAAAACCGCCGGAAAGCAAGCGGCCTGACCGGGCTTTGTGGGGCTTGTCTGGGAACACGGAAAGGCATTACTTGCGCCTCATGCCCGCCTCCAACTGGTCGCTGCATTCGCAGCTCAAGAAAGACACCATCGACATCGGCGACCTGCCGCTGTGCAAGGTGCTCGTCATCAAGGATGCGCATTATCCCTGGCTGCTGCTGGTGCCGCGGCGCGACGGCGCGGTCGAGATCATCGACCTCGACGAGGTCGAGCAGGCGCAGCTGATGACGGAGATCACCCGCGTCTCGCGGGCCCTGAAAGAGGTCACCAAGTGCGACAAGCTGAATGTCGCAGCGCTCGGCAACCTCGTCCCGCAACTCCACGTCCACGTCATCGCGCGCCGCACCAGCGACGCTGCATGGCCGCGTCCCGTTTGGGGCGTGATGCCGCCGCTGGCGCATGACCCCGAGGAAGTGCAGAATTTCATCAACGCGCTTCGCCGCAAGATCTGGTTGGGTTGATTTTCGATGTCTGCATCCGATTCATTTCCGCTCGGCCAGCCGGCCTTCGTCACCCATGTGCTGGACCGCGCCGCGCATCTGCGCAGCAATGACGAGAAGCTGTTCGCGCTGGAAGGCCACCGCGAGGCGAGAGCCTATGTGATCTATCGCGACTC
Source organism: Bradyrhizobium sp. USDA 4011 (assembly GCF_054063415.1). Classification (NCBI taxonomy): domain Bacteria; kingdom Pseudomonadati; phylum Pseudomonadota; class Alphaproteobacteria; order Hyphomicrobiales; family Nitrobacteraceae; genus Bradyrhizobium; species Bradyrhizobium sp. USDA 4011. Next base: position 4,776,398 of record NZ_JBSSGG010000001.1, on the reverse strand, counting down.
GCTGGTCGTGAAGCAGGAGGAAGGCGGCGCCCGCGCCCTGCTCTCGCTGGAGGAGGCCCGCAGCTTTGGCGCCAATCCCGGCACGATCTTCCTGGGGCTACGCGATGCCGCGCCGATCTTCGGCATGGGGATCGCGCCGCAGGCGGCCGAGAAGCTGGTCGGGCGCAGTGACGTCGCGATCACCGAATTGCGCGGCATGGCGATGCAGGGCGTGGTGCCGCCGGAGCAGCTGTCGGCCATCGCGATGGCGAAATCGATGGTGACCTGGCACCAGCGCCACGGCTTCTGTCCGAACTGCGGCACCCGCACGGCGATGAAGGACGGCGGCTGGAAGCGCGAATGCCCGAGCTGCAAGGCCGAGCACTTTCCGCGTACCGATCCGGTCGTGATCATGCTGGTCACGTCGGGCGACAAGGTGCTGCTCGGCCGGCAGAAGCAGTTCATGCCCGGGATGTATTCCTGCCTCGCCGGCTTCGTCGAAGCCGCCGAGACCATCGAGGACGCGGTCCGGCGCGAGATTTTCGAAGAGGCCGGCATCCGCTGCACCGACGTCAATTACTACATGACGCAGCCCTGGCCCTATCCGTCATCGCTGATGATCGGCTGCACCGCGCGTGCGACCAACGAGGACATCGTGGTCGACCGCACCGAGCTCGAGGACGCACGCTGGTTCGACCATGCCGAGGCGACGCTGATGCTCAAGCGCCAGCATCCCGGGGGCCTGGCCGGCCCGCATCCGTTCGCGATTGCCCATCATTTGCTCGGCCGCTGGGTGCACCACCGAAATCCGTTGGACCAGTAGCGGGAACCGGACATCGTTCTGCCGATTACATCCGGACAGGTTGAGTTGACGGAACCATTGCGACGGACCCCTGCATGAATTTTCAGAACGGCGCCACGAAAGTCCCGCCCCGCATCCTCTGCATCGGCCTGCCGGTGCGCGACCTGACCTTCCGCGTCAACGTACCGGCCCGCGGTTCCAAGGAGAACGCCACCCATTTCGACGAGATCTGCGGCGGCAACGCGCTGAACGCCGCCATCGGCATCGTGCGGCTGGGCGGCCGCGCCTCGATCTGCGGGCCGATGGGCGATTCGCGGGAGACCTCGAGCCGCTACATCTTCGACAAGCTGGCCCAGGAAGGCATCGAGACCAACCATCTCATCCACATGCCGGACCTGGTTACCCCGATCTCGGCGATCATGATCGACGACACCGGTGAGCGCACCATCGTCACCTTCCGCGATCCCGAGCTGTGGAAGGTCAAGCTGCCGCCGACCGAGCTGCTGCTGGAGGATTGCGCGGCGATCCTGACCGAGAGCCGCTGCGCGCCGTTCTGCACCGAGCTTTGCGCCGAGGCGGTCAAACGCGGCATTCCCGTGGTGGTCGACGTCGACCGCGCGATGTCGATGCGGGAAGGGCTGCTTACCGCCTCCTCCCATCTGGTGTTTTCCAGCGAGCCGCTGCAGCAGACCGCCGACGTCACCGACGACGGCCAGGCACTGCAAAAGCTCGCCAAGCTCACCCCGTCCTTCCTGGCCGGCACGCGCGGCCCTCAGGGCACGATCTGGCTCAACGAGAAGGGCGGGCTCGAGGAGACGCCGGCCTTCCCGGTCCATACCGTCGACACGCTGGGCGCCGGCGACGTCTTCCATGGGGCGTTTGCCCTCGCCATTACCGAGAAGCAGGAGCTGCGGCAGGCGCTCCGCTTTGCCTCGGCCGCCGCCGCGCTGAAATGCACCCGGTTCGGGGGCGCTTATGCCGCACCGCAACGTACTGAAGTTGAAGCGTTTTTGGGCGAACACGCCGACGTCCGGCCGGCCTGATCGGCCACGACCCGCTTGATTTGGAAGATTTTTCTCTATATGAGGGAGTTTGAACCTTCATGTGGAACTTTCTTCTATGACCGATGTCGCCATTCAGCTTCATGACAACAACCGCCGCCTCGACGCGATCGATCGCAAGATCCTGACCGTGTTGCAGGAGGACGCCTCGCTCTCCGTCGCCGAAATCGGCGACCGGGTCGGGCTGTCGTCGACGCCGTGCTGGAAGCGCATCCAGCGGCTCGAGGCCGACGGCGTGATCCTGCGCCGCGTGGCGCTGGTCGATCAGAACAAGATCGGGCTCGGGATTTCGGTGTTCGTCTCGGTCGAGAGCGCCGACCATTCGGAAGCCTGGCTGCGCAAATTCGCCGACGCCGTAAGCGCCATGCCCGAAGTGATGGAGTTCTACCGGATGGCCGGCGACGTCGACTACATGCTGCGCGTCGTGGTCGCCGACATGCAGGCCTACGACGTGTTCTACAAGAAGCTGATCAGTGCCGTGCCGCTGAAGAACGTCACCTCGCGCTTCGCGATGGAGAAGATCAAGTCGGTGACGGCGCTGCCGGTGCCGGCGGCGTAAGCGCCGCCCGCTGAACCGCCATCGCGCGGCTCGACCGGGCGATCCAGTACGCCGCGGCCTCTCGGCTCCATTACTACCGTCTCTGGAATACTGGATCACCCGCATGCGCGGGTGATGACCCCATTCTTCGCGGCGAGTACCCAGCTCAAATCTTCTGATTGTATTCGCCGACCTCGGGGTGCGTGCGCAGCACCGAATCCATCGCCTCGAACATGTCGCGCATGCGCTGCTCGCTGACCGGGCTTTCCACCACGACCACGAGCTCCGGCTTGTTGGAGGATGCGCGCACCAGGCCCCAGCTGCCGTCAGCGACCGTGACGCGCACGCCGTTGACGGTGACGAGATCGCGGATGTACTGGCCTGCGACCTGCGCGCCGTTCCGTTGCAGCGTCTCGAAGTGCTTCACGACCGCGTCGACCACGCCATACTTCGCCTCGTCGGCGCAATGCGGCGACATGGTCGGCGACGACCAGGTCTTCGGCAGTGCGTCCTTCAGGTCGGCCATCGACTTGCCGGGGGCGCGGTCTAGCATCTCGCAGATCGCGATCGCCGACACCAGGCCGTCGTCATAGCCGCGGCCGAACGGCTTGTTGAAGAAGAAGTGGCCGGACTTCTCGAAGCCGGCGAGCGCGCCCAATTCGTTGGTGCGGCGCTTCATGTAGGAATGCCCGGTCTTCCAGTAGACCGTTTTCGCGCCCTGCTTCTGCAACACGGGATCGGTCACGAACAATCCGGTCGACTTCACGTCGACGACGAACTGCGCATTGGCGTTGATCGCCGACATGTCGCGCGCCAGCATGACGCCGACCTTGTCGGCAAAGATCTCCTCGCCGGTGTTGTCGACCACGCCGCAGCGGTCGCCGTCGCCATCGAAGCCGAGACCGACATCGGCCTTGTGCGCCAGCACCGCATCGCGGATCGCGTGCAGCATCTCCATGTCTTCGGGATTCGGATTATATTTCGGGAAGCTGTGATCGAGTTCGGTGTCGAGCGGAATCACCTCGCAGCCGATCGCCTCCAGCACCTGCGGCGCGAACGCGCCCGCGGTGCCGTTGCCGCAGGCCGCCACCACCTTCAGCTTGCGCTTCAGCTTGGGCCGGCTGGTGAGGTCGGCGATGTAGCGCGCCGGATAGTTCTCGTGAAACTGGTAGGAGCCGCCGGCCTTGTTGTCGAACGCGGCGTTGAGCACGATCTCCTTCAGCCGCGTCATCTCGTCGGGGCCGAAGGTGAGCGGACGGTTGGCGCCCATCTTGACGCCGGTCCAGCCATTGTCGTTGTGCGAGGCGGTGACCATCGCGACGCAAGGCACGTCGAGATCGAACTGCGCGAAATAGGCCATCGGCGTCACCGCGAGCCCGATGTCGTGCACCCTGCAGCCCGCCGCCATCAGGCCCGAGATCAGCGCGTATTTGATCGAGGCGGAATAGCCGCGGAAATCGTGACCGGTGACGATCTCCTGCTTGACGCCGAGCTCCGCGATCAGCGCGCCGAGCCCCATGCCCAGCGCCTGCACGCCCATCAAATTGATCTCCTTGTTGAACAGCCAGCGCGCGTCGTATTCGCGAAACCCGGTGGGCTTCACCAGCGGCTCGGATTCGAACGCGTAGGTGTTCGGCACCAGCGCGGATTTCGGCTTGGGAAACATCAGAAATGGCCTCGTAGAAATGCGGAGGAACAATGCCGCTGGCTTTAGCGAATGCATCGCCGCAGCGGAAGGCAGGATCGACGGGTTCTGGCTAATAATTACGGCAGATTTGGCGTCGGCGAAATACTTGCACGCCCGCGCAATACGCCGCGCTGTTGTGCCATACGAGCTGCTTGACCGCCAATCGCTCCGACCCAGCATGGTTTCGGCAGAAGGTGTGACGCCAGGCAAGGACAGGCATTGCCGTGCGGTTATTATTTCAGCCGCTCTGCAATCTGCCCGTCGAACAGATCAGCCCGTCGAATAGTTACACGTCGGGCAACTCACCGATATATTTTCACCATCGCAACAATTGAGCCCGCACCGGAAAATCCGCTGCGGGCTTTTTGAATCGGACAGGCCGCTGTCGGCCAATACGCTGCCGAGCGCACCGAAATTGGCCACCGCAGCGAACCGAACTGGCTGATAGCCAGGGCCGCCCCCACCGACAGACGGACGCCCCGCGAAGACGATGGGCAAGCCGAACCGGAAGCGACACTTCCGCACCATCGCGCAAGCCATCCTTCAAGCGCCTGCCTTCAAACATCCAACGCCAACCCAGCCCTCTCCGCGAGGTGCGGTCACGCACGGGCTCGCTCGAAGCTGTCCGTAACATCTGTAGGTGATGATCAATGCCCGATTACTCTCTGGTGCCGGTAGACCATCAGCCGGATTTCGATGACTACTCGCTCGTTCCGGTTGACCACGATCCGTTCGCCGCGGATCGCCTCGCTCAACAGGCGCAGATTCAACTGGCTCAGTCCCGGCCGCAAGGCCCACAGCAGCAACAGCCAGCAACGGAAGCCGGTCAGCCCGACGCCGGTGCGCCTGCTGCAGGCGGTGATCCCAGCGGATCGGTAGGCGGCGGCATCGGCCCCGCTGGACGTGTCCCCAACCCGACCTTGGATCAAGGCGCAGCCAAAGCTGCTCCCTTTGGCGGCCACGCTAATCCGACGCCAACAGACTCGCTTCCATCACACGGTGGCCCAATTCCCTTGCTTGAACATGGTAAGGTTGACAGCTATTTTTACGCAAAGAACTCGATTGGCACCCCGCCAGAAGGCCCGCAGGTTACTACTGCCAATCGGAATCTCACCATCACTGCCACTGACAACGCCAAACCCACGAATTTCAGTGGGGTTTATGGACATACGCTAACGTTCTCAGAAGCCGGTAGCAATAATTTGAGAATAATCACCGCTGCCGACCCAACTGGTTTGTTAGTAGCGACCCCGGTTGAAGGTAATCCAAACCTCCTGAGTGTCAGAGAGTACAAGGGCTACTAAGTAACCGCGGTCGAGCGGCATATCCCCGATGTATTGTCGACGGCCGCCGAAGACACGCTGGCCAATGCCAAGTGGCAAAAATGCGAACTGGCGAAACTCGACCAAGGGCCGGCGGGAAGCTGGCTTCGCCGCGGTTCGCGCGCGGACCGCTGATGGACCTGCCAGCCTTGTGCCAAGCCATCGTCGAACTCATCGTTCGACTACGAACTCTCGAGGCCCGTACTGCAATAGACAAATCGGTGAAAAGCAACGGCGTGAATAAATCTGCCAAAATAGTGCCAGACTATGGACTCATTGGTGCGTAGCCAAATGCGGATTGATGCGAGTTTGACGAATGCCGGATAACTAGCTGCGAGTTTATCGTATCTGATTGCGACGCGGTCCGCATCACAGGGGAAGACATGGAGAGGTCTTATGAGGCTTCTGAGGACCGGGATACTCGCACTTTCGCTAACCGTGACGGCGACCGTTGGGCTGGCTGCGGATTACGAAATTTTCGCTGAGTTTGCGACTGTGGAGACTGGGGTAAACCATTATGCTGTCGAACGCCTCGACCACAAGAACGAGAAGCTTCATCACTGCACCGCAGTCCTCGACGCCGAGACTAAGCAATTGACCGGTCAATGCACCGAGAGGCCCGGCTTTCCGGAGAAACCGACCGGCAAAGGACTTAACGTACAGGGAGGGATTTCAAACATTTTTGGCGGATTGCCAGTGTTAGGCTCTTGGAAAATCGATCAGACTACCGGGAAAACTGAGTTCTGTATTTCAGACCCTGCTCAGTGCGTGGAGGTAACTCCGCAATAGACATTTGAAAAATGCCAAGCTGGCCCAGGCCCAGCCGCAAAGCCCACCGCAGCAACAGCGCGTCAAAGTCAACGACGACTTCATCAACTATGTGCCGGAGTGGCCGCAAGCCGAGGGGTCAGGCGCGGCGACGCGCAAGATGTGTCCCATATCAACGTGACACCGGAGGTTCGCGCCGGCCTCCTCAGCATGACGGTGACAGATTCGAGCCCGCGATCTCGGCAATCGTCGTCCTGGCTTTCGCCCATAGGCGCTAAGATAGTTTGATCATTGCCTGATAGCGGCGCTTGCGTCTGGGGGGCTCGCGCAGATGTCGCCGGAGAGCACGGCTTGCTCTGCGCAGACAAGCGATCGTGGGTTGGGGAATGACGGCTTGGAGCAATGAGGCGATGAGCTGACGTAGCAGGCGCCATGCGGAAGGTCTGGTCAGGCGGCTTCGTCCAAGCGGGGAGAGTCCTCGAGTTCGTCGACCAGCGGCTCGAGCAGTAGAGTGATCAGCAGGTGAGCGAGGATATGGGGTTTAGCGGACCGCTGGTCAGTTCCGGGAGGTCCCTTCAAGCCAATCAAGCTCTTCAGCCGCTTGAAGCCGAGCTCAATCCGCCATCGCAACCGGTAGAGGGCAATGACGTCAGCAGCCGTGAAGTCCTCGCCCTTGAGCGAGGTCGCCAGGATTACCCAATCTGCGGCCTCAAGCGTTTGCCTGGAGAGTTGATGGCCTCCCTTCTGGGCTGTCCTGCGTGCCTTGCGTCGCGCCTCCGCGGCCGCATGCGCCGGCTTTTTGACCGCAACCAAGCGCACAGCAAGCGGTTGCGCACCGGACTTGCGCTCTATCCAGATCGGTCGATCGATCATGCCGCCTGCCAAGGCCTTGCGCAGCTCTGCGATGAGATCGACAAGGTTGCCGTTGCGATCCAGCCAACGCGCGCTCTTCCAGCCCGCGCGGATCACGAAGTCCGCGCCGGCATCGACCAGATGCGCCATGCGCTCTGGTTGCAGGTAGGCACGGTCGGCAAGACGGATCTCGCCGGCAGTCACGGGTATCCGATCCAGTGTCTCGCCTGCGCCCTCATCGGTCAGCTCGAAGTGCCCAAAGCGCTCTTGCGGAAGATCGAACGCACTGTGGATACGCCACACCGCGTTGTTTTGCCTGCCCTCGGTTCCGGCTTTGGGGACCGTCGTGGCGTCAACGATGCGGATCAGCCGACCGCGGCTTGCCTTCGGCGCACCACTCGCAAGTGCCTGACCTATCAGTTGCGCCAGCCAATCTCCGGACTGACGCAAGCGATACAACAGAGCCACGTTGGAGATGTCGACAAGGCCCACCGACGTCGCCCACGCCGCCGTCAGCCGCAGACCCCGCGTGCCCAGACAATACGCAAGGATCAGCCGCAGCAAATCAACCGCATTGGTGATCTCGCGCGGACGAACAAACGCCTTCGTCTCGCGCGCGCCAACCTCCAGAGCCTCAGCCCCACCAAGCCGAGCAACAACACGCGCCCAGTCTTCGTTCACAAGCGATTCGTGTCTCATCCCTTCTTGGAATCACATACAAATTCAACGCGCAAATCCTATTTTAGCGCCTATGGGCGAAAGCCAGGACGACAGCGAGTGTGTTGCACGGTACCCCGTGAGCATAGTTACTGCTCCAGCAACAATTTGCCGTTGGCGTATTCGAAGCGCTTCAGCTTGGACAGGAAGGACAGGCCGAGCAGGTTCTCGGACAGCGCCTCGTCCGGCAGCACCATCGCGTCGACGTCACGCACAGTGAGGCCGCCGATCTCGATCATGGCGAGGCGAGCCCGTGCCGCCTTGATGGTGCCATTGGCGGTGGTGACACGCGAGGTGTAATCGCCCGGCACCGGACGCAGGCCGAAGCGCGCCGCCGAGGTCTCGTTCAGGGCGACCACGGAAGCGCCGGTGTCGACCATGAAGTTGATGCGCTGGCCGTCGATCCGGCCGTCGGCCGCGAAGTGACCGCGCGGATCGGGCGCAATGCTGAGCGTGCGGGCGCTGGCCTGCGCCACCGTGACGGCTGGGGCCATGGTCTGCTTCGCGGTGGTCGCGGCGGCGGGCGACATCTTGCTGGCCATCTGGGCCATGAAGGTGCCCAGCCCGATCAGGATGGCCGCGAAAATCATCAGGTTACGCATGACACCATACTCGGAAAACCGAACACGCAATTTCACCACGCCCGCCGCCCTGCCGCGAGCGAGGGCTGCAGCGCGAGGCTGCCATTTTGGCGAAAAGGATGAGCGAAGAGTTAATATGAGCCGGCAGAAACGGCCGAACTGCATCGCCGGACGTTCACCTCTCCCTTGGGAGAGGTCGGCGCGTAGCGCCGGGTGAGGGGTTACGCTCTCTCGTTGGAGCTGCGGCCCCTCACCCGATTTGCTGCGCAAATCGACCTCTCCCCAACGGGGAGAGGTAAGTCCGGTCTGCGGACCCTGCTCAACCCAAACTCATACCGGTTCAGGTGGCCATTCAAGCGACGCCGCCATCAGGCGGTCTTGGCGACCGGGCTCGGCATCGCAACGCGCAGCGCGTAGTAGACCGCGCCTGCGATGGCGACGCCGAAGAACCAGCCATAGACCGCCCACCAGGCCGGCAGGATCGAGGTGAAGTTCGGCAGCACCGACGAGAACAGGGCGCCGATCGCGGCTGCGATCAGCGCGCTGACGTTCCAGCCGTTCTGGAAGCGATATTCGCCGTCCTCCTGGTACAGCGCCGGCACGTTCACGCGACCCTTGGCGATCAGATAATAATCGACCATCATGATCCCGAAGATCGGCCCCATGGTCGCGCCGATCAGCCCGACGAACGAGGCGGCACTGCCCTCCCAGGGCGCGAACGGATACAGCGCCAGCGCGATCAGCGCCGCGATGTAGCCGCCCTTCTTGAAGTCGATATGCCGGGGAAACACGTTCGAGAAATCGAACGCCGGCGAGACGAAGTTGGCCACCACATTGATACCGAGCGTTGCCACCGCGAAGGTGACCGCCGCGAGCAGCGCCAGGAACCAGCTATCGAACTTCGCCGAGATCTGGTCGGGATGCAGCAGCACCTCGTGATAGACGTTGAACGCCGCGATCGTGGTGACGCCGGCGACCAGCGAGAACAGGATCAGATTGACCGGCAGGCCCCAGATATTGCCCTTGCGCAGGGCCTTGGCGTCGGGTGCGTAACGCGAGAAGTCGCAGAAGTTGAGATAGAGCGCCGCGAAATAGGTGATCCAGGTCGCGGCGACGGCGCACAGCGCCGGGAACGAGCCTGGCACGCCGGGTACGCCGGCATCCCTGGTCTTCTCCAGCAGCACATCCTGCGGGATCGGCGCGGTGAGCGAGATGCCGCCGGCCGCGATGCAGAGATAGATCGCGAGGATCAGCATCATCAGCCACACCGCCGGCCCCGCCCAGTCCTGGAAGCGGCGCACCGTCTCCATGCCGCGCTGGATGATCAGGAGCTGCAGCGCCCAGATCACGACGAAGCAGATCACCTCGAGCCCGGAATGGCCGAGCACATGGGTGGACTGGTGGAACGCCTTGAAGCTGTCGATGCGGCTCAGCAGCGCGACGATGGCGCCCGAGGCCGCCGCGGTCTGCGCGCCGTACCAGAAGCAGGCGACGATGGCGCGCACCAGCGCCGGAATGTTGGCGCCCCAGATTCCGAACGAGGCTCGGGCCAGCACCGGATAGGGCACGCCGGTCTTCACGCCGGCATTGCCGATCAGGCTCATCAGCACGAAGATCACCAGCGAGCCGGCACCGATCGCAAGGATGAAGTTGACGAAGCTGCCGCAGAGCAGGAACAGGCTGGCGGCGAGATAATAGCCCCACAGGCTATGCACGTCCGAGGTCCAGACATTGAAGATGCTGAAGGCGCCCCAGTTGCGCTCCTTGGCTGGCGCCAGGTCCTCATTGTACAGCGACGGCGAGGCGTTCTTGATCTCAGGATTTTCGAGGTTCATGCGGCGTCCCCAGGTTGCGAGCCCGTGATCCCGGCATGCAAATCTAACCACCGTTGACGAACACTTGCCAGCGCCAGACCTCAGAGGTGTGAATCTTTGCAACCCGTCGTCCCTGCGAAAGCAGGGACCCATAACCCCTAAAGGCCACAGTTGCGCGACGCTGTGGCCACAGCGTTCTTCAACGACCCAACCCTGTGGCTATGGGTCCCTGCTTTCGCAGGGACGACACTGGATGTTTGGTGCCGCTCGTGGGTCACATTCTCTCAGGACGACGGGTCATAGGGAATTCACAAGCCCTCAAGTGCCGCGAGGCTTCACGCGCCTGGTCGGCATCGCGCTGGCGGGATCTTCCGGCCAGGGATGGCGCGGATAGCGGCCGCGCAGGTCGGAACGCACCGCAGCGTAACTGCCGCGCCAGAAGCCCGGCAGATCGCGCGTCACCTGCACCGGCCGCTGCGCCGGCGACAACAGTTCCAGCACCAGCGGCACCGCGCCCTTGGCGATCGAGGGATGGGTGTTGAGCCCGAACAACTCCTGCAGCCGCACCGCGATGGTCGGGCCCTGCTCGGCCTCGTAATCGATCGCAAGCTGCGTTCCGGTCGGCGCCTCGAAATGCGTCGGCGCCTCGCGATCGAGCCGCGCGCGTAACTCCCACGGTAGTAGCGTCATCAGCGCGTCCGACAGGTCACCGGCGGACAGATCCTTCAGCGCGGTCTTGTCGTAGAGCGCGGGAACCAGCCAGTCGTCGGCGCGCGCGGCGAGCGCCGTGTCCGACGGATCGGGCCAGCTGTCGTCCTCGGCTTTGCGCAGGAACATGACGCGGTCGCGCCACTGTTTCGAATGCTTCGACCACGGCAGCCGGTCGAGCCCGGCCGCGATCAAGCCGTCGGCGAACACGCGCGCGGTCTCGGCCGATGGCTTGAGCGACATCGGCGCTTCCGACAGCGTGATCGCATGCAGCGAACGGCGGCGGCGCGCGCGCAGCGCCATCGCGCCGCGGTCGAACGTCACCTCTTCCACGCTCTCGATCTGGTCGGCGAAGCGCTGCTCGATCTCCTCCTGGGTGATCGGCGCCGCCAGCAGGATGCGGCCGCTCGCCGCCGTGCCGGTCAGTTCGGCGACCACGATATAGGGCAGCCGCGCCAGCGCCGCGGTCTGCTCCACGGCGGCGCCGCGGCCATTGGCCAGCACGAAGCTGCCATTGCCGCGGTTCTTCGCAACCCGGTCGGGAAAGGCGAAGGCCAGCATGACGCCAGTGGAGAGATGCTTCCGCTCGCCGGTCGCCGCCTTCACCTGCGAAGCCCAGCGCGCGGCCATGCTGCGCGCGCTCGATGCCCGCTGCGAGCGGTCGCGGCGGAACTGGTCGAGCCTGTGGTCGAGATCGACGCTGTCGCCGCCGAGCCCACGCTCGCTCAGCACGGCGGCAATCTCGGCCGCCTCCTCGCCCGCACCAAACCGCGCGGAATCCACGATCATGCGCGCCAGCCGCGGCGGCAGCGCCAGCGCGCGCAGGCTCTTGCCCTCCTCGGTGATGCGGCCGTCGCCGTCGAGCGCGCCGAGCTCGCCGAGCAGCGATCTCGCTTCCTTCAGCGCCGGTCCCGGCGGCGGGTCGAGGAAGGCAAGGCTTGCGGGATCGCTGACGCCCCATTGCGCGAGGTCGAGCACCAGCGAGGACAGATCGGCGGAGAGGATCTCGGGCGCGGTGTAGGCCGGAAGCGACGCGGTCTGCGGCTCGTCCCACAGACGGTAGCAGACGCCGGGCTCTGTACGGCCGGCGCGGCCGCGCCGCTGATCGACCGCGGCGCGCGAGGCCCGCACGGTCTCGAGCCGGGTCAGCGCAATATCCGGCTCGTAGCGCGGCACCCGCGCCAGGCCGCAATCCACCACGATGCGCACGCCCTCGATGGTCAGCGAGGTCTCGGCGATCGAGGTCGCCAGCACCACCTTGCGAATGCCCTTCGGCGCCGGCGCGATGGCGCGATCCTGCACGGCGGCATCGAGCGCGCCGAACAGCGGCACGATCTCGACCGAGGCGTCGTGCACGCGCTCGGCGAGGAAGGTCTGGGTGCGGCGGATCTCGGCCGCGCCCGGCAGGAAGGCCAGCACCGAGCCGGCATCGGCACGCAGCGCGGTCGCGATCGTCTCGGCCATCTGCCGCTCCAGCGGCGCGTCGACCTTGCGGCCGACGTAACGGGTCTCGACCGGGAAGGCGCGGCCCTCGCTCGCGACAACAGGCGCGTCGCCGAGCAGCCTTGCGACGCGCGCGCCATCGAGCGTTGCCGACATCACGAGAATGCGCAGGTCATCGCGCAGGCCGGTTTGCGCGTCGCGCGCCAGCGCCAGCCCGAGATCGGCATCGAGCGAGCGCTCATGGAATTCGTCGAACAGCACCGCGGCGACGCCGTTGAGCTCGGGATCGTCGAGGATCTGGCGCGAGAAGATGCCCTCGGTGACGACTTCGATCCGCGTCGCGCGCGACACCTTTGAGCCGAAGCGCACCCGATAGCCGACGGTCTCTCCGGGACGCTCGCCGAGCGTCTTCGCCATCCGCTCGGCGCTGGCGCGCGCGGCGATGCGGCGCGGCTCCAGCACGATGATCTTCTTCCCCTTGGCCCACGGCGCGTCGAGCAACGCCAGCGGCACGCGCGTGGTCTTGCCGGCGCCCGGCGGCGCGACCAGCACGGCGGCATTGTGGCGATCGAGCGTGCGGTCGAGTTCATCGAGCACGGCGTCGATCGGCAGCGGGCTATCGAAATGGTGCGGCAAGGAGTCTCATCGCGGCAGCGGCCCTCGGCCGACCTGCGTCCTGTGGTTAACGAACCCCGGATTCGCTCAGGATTCTCTTGGGATTTCCGGGCCTCTTAGACCATTCGCCGGTTACAGGGAACCGGGGAAAGGTCCGCCTTCGGCGGCACATCATTTGTAAGGATAAAGGAGAAAGCAACCGATCGGGCCGATGATGAGCCCGATCACGCCGGAACGGGACAAGGATGACCACAAACGGCACACAGGCTGCGACAGATCGTTCCGCCGGGAACGCGGCCGCGCGCGTCGATTGGGTCGACTATGCCAAGGGCATCTGCATCGTCATGGTCGTGATGATGCATTCGGTGCTGGGGGTCGAGAAGGCCGCCGAGCAGACCGGCTTCATGCATTATGTCGTGATGTTCGCAAAACCGTTCCGGATGCCTGACTTCTTCTTGATCTCGGGGCTGTTCCTGTCGGTCGTGATCGATCGCGATTGGCGCACCTATCTCGACCGCAAGGTGATGCACTTCGCCTATTTCTATGTGCTGTGGGTGTCGATCCAGTTCGGCTTCAAGGCGCCGTCGCTGGCCGCTGAGGTAGGCTGGGCCGCGGTCGGGCTGCAATATCTCGAGGCCTTCATCGAGCCGTTCGGCACGCTGTGGTTCATCTATCTGCTGCCGATCTTCTTCGTCGTCACCAAGCTCACGCGCAATGTCCACCCGCTCGCGATCTGGCTCGTTGCCGCGGCGCTGGAGAGCGCGCATATCGTGACCGGCTGGACCGTGATCGACGAGTTCTGCGCCCGCTTCGTCTACTTCTTCACCGGCTATGTGCTCGCTGCTTACGTATTCGCGCTGTCGGACCGCGCCCGGGCACGGCCTGCATTTGCGCTGCTCGGGCTTGGGCTCTGGGCGCTCGTCAATGGCAGCCTGGTCGCGCTCGATATCAGTGAATGGCCGCTCGTCTCGCTGGCCCTCGGCCTGGCCGGCGCCTGCGCGATCATCGTGACCGGCACCCTGCTGGCACGCGCGCACCGGCTCGGCTTCCTGCGCTTCTGCGGCGAGCACTCGATCGTGATCTACCTTGCCTTCTTCCTGCCGATGGCCGCGACGCGCACCCTTCTGCTGCGGTTCGATGTCATCCACGACATCGGCCTGGTCGCGCTGATCGTCACCGCGGTCGGCGTCGCCGGCGCGCTGCTGATCTGGCGGCTGGCGCTGGCGGCCCGGGCCAATTTCCTGTTCGAGCGGCCCGACGCGTTCTGGATTGCCCCGAAAAAGGCGGCGCCCACGCTGCAGGCGGCCGAATAGGCCGCCGGTAGTGCCGGAAGTCATGGACCGGATTCGTTCCGACAGCGGCGAACCTGGCCATTCCAATTTTCCGTACGTTGAAATGACTGGCTTTTTAGTCCCGAATGTTTCGTCGCCGGGGCCGCGACGAAACAATTCTCCCGGTCACGAAACCATTTTCCGCTTTTCGCGCAGACATCCGGAAACGGGCGCTAACTAACAATTCTCCCAACGAACCGCCGCCCAACGGCGAACTGGGAGCCTGTCATGCCGAACGTCATCGCCATCAACCCTGCAGCCAGCAAGCACATCGACGCTGCACGCGCGACCTCGGATGAAACGCTGCTCGCGCATATCGCCAAGAATAACCGCACCTCGATGCACACGCTCTATGCCCGTCACAACGTCCGGGTTTACCGCTTCGTGCTCCGCATGGTGCGCGACACCACGATGGCCGAGGACCTGGTCAGCCAGGTGTTCCTGGACGTCTGGCGCACCGCGGCCCAGTTCGAGGGTCGCTCGCAGGTCTCGACCTGGCTGCTGTCGATCGCCCGCTTCAAGGCGCTGACCGCGCTGCGTCAGCGCAGGCATGAGGACATCGACCAGGACGACGTGCTGGAGATCGCCGACGGCGCCGACACGCCGGAAACCTCGCTCGATCGCGCCACCACCAGCGAGATCCTGCGCGCCTGCGTGGCCAAGCTGTCGCCGGCCCACCGCGAGATCATCAATCTGGTCTACTACCATGAGAAGTCGGTCGAGGAGGCCGGCCAGATCATCGGTATCCCGCAGAGCACGGTGAAGACCCGCATGTTCTATGCCCGCAAGCAGCTCGCCGACCTCCTGAGGGGCGCCGGCGTGGACAGCGTCGCGGCCTAAAGTAAAGCAAAATCAGGTTCTTAGCAGGAGATCAAGCAATCCTGGCAATTGTCCACGAAGCCAAAAAAGTTCGGCGACGAAACAATTGAAACAATCGACGACATCACCCGGAAAAACGCGATCTCTATACCCATATCCAACGACGCAACCTCAACCCCAATTCACTGACCCAGATTTCGATACCTCCCTAGTTCTAACCTCCCAAGTAATCTCCAACGACCCGGCCGGGATGCCCCCCAGCCGGGTCGCTCTGTTTCTGGCGCGCGGTCGTGAAGCCGAACGCAGTTCGTCTCACACGGACGTGACGTCGTCCGCGGCCAACTCTCCGTAACGGCCACGCCGTCCTCGCGAAGAACATCAGGCGTACCCGGCACGGCCCTCTGGCGCGCCGGGACTTCTGATGGACGGACGACGATGCTCAGCCTTGCCCTTGCCCTGCTTGCCGGTGTCGCAACCGTCGCCGCCCCTTGCACCCTGCCGATGCTGCCGATCCTGCTCGGGGTATCGATAGGCCAGACCGGCAAGGCGCGGCCCGCGATGATCGCGCTCGGCTTCGTGATGTCATTCTCCGCGGTGGCATTGCTGCTGAGTGCGATCACGCGTGCCTTCGATTTCGATCCGAACCTGCTGCGGACCGGCGCCGCCATCCTGCTCGCGGGCTTCGGCCTGTTGATGATCTGGCCGGCGCCGTTCGAGTGGCTGTCGATCCGGCTCAGCGGCGCCGCCGGCAGCCTCAGTCAGGCCGGGCCGTCGCCGAGCCTGTTCGGCGGCTTCGTGCTCGGCTCTACGCTCGGCCTGGTGTGGACGCCGTGCGCCGGTCCCGTGCTCGGCTCGATCCTGACCATCGTCGCGACCTCGAAGGACACAGCGTGGGCGAGTCTGCAGCTCGTCACCTACGCGATCGGCGCCGCGATCCCGATGCTTGCCATTGCCTATGGCGGGCAGGCCGTCACCACCCGCGTGCGCAGCATGGCGCGGATCGCGCCGCGCCTGCAGCAAGGCTTCGGCGTCGTGATCATCGCCTTCGCCGCGCTGTCCTACCTGCAATACGACACGCTGATCGTGGCGTGGCTGACCCAGTTCTATCCCAACGGCCAGATCGGCCTGTGAGCTCATAAGGAGAGATCGATGTCCCTGCGCTTGATTGCTGTATCCACCCTTGTTGCGGGCCTTGGCCTCGGCGGCGCCATCATCCCCGGCCTCTGCACCGAGTCCAACGCGCCGGCCGTGCCCGTTCCAATGGCCACCGCGATGACCACCGCGCAGAGCCAGGCCGCGCCCGAATTCGCAGGGATCAGCAACTGGTTCAATTCGCAGCCGCTGAAGCTCGCCGATTTGCGCGGCAAGGTCGTGCTGGTGGATTTCTGGACCTATGGCTGCGTCAACTGCGTCAACACGCTGCCGCACGTCACCCAACTTTATTCAAAGTACCGGGATCGTGGCCTCGTCGTGATCGGGGTCCACACGCCGGAATTCCCGTTCGAGCATTCGGCCTCCAACGTGCAGGCGGCGCTGAAGCGGCACGGCATCCTCTATCCGGTGGCGCAGGACAACAATTCGCAGACCTGGAACGCCTACGGCAACCAGTATTGGCCGGCGCAATACATCATCGACCAGAACGGCAAGATCGTGTTCCAGCACGCCGGCGAGGGTCAGTACGACGAGATCGACCGCACCGTCGCCCGGCTGCTCAACGCCAATAGCTGATTGGACAATTTGTCAGCCAATTGGACAATCCGCCGTCATTCCCGGCATGATAGGCTTAACGCCGGGAATGCGCGATCCCGAACGTGATCGCGCCCGACATGAATGACGGACGGTGCGTGATGTTCGAAGGCTGGGATGCGGTCGTACTCGCCCGCGCGCAATTCGCTTTCACGATGTCGTTCCACATCGTGTTTCCCGCATTCTCGATCGGGCTTGCGAGCTATCTCGCAGTGCTGGAAGCACTGTGGCTTGCCACCGGGCGCGAGGTCTACATCAACCTGTTCAATTACTGGCTGAAGATCTTCGCGGTCGCGTTCGGCATGGGCGTGGTCTCGGGCATCGTGATGTCCTACCAGTTCGGCACCAACTGGTCGTCATTTGCCGACAAGACCGGGCCGGTGATCGGCCCGATGATGGCCTATGAGGTCTTGACCGCGTTCTTCCTCGAGGCCGGCTTTCTCGGCGTGATGCTGTTCGGGCTGGAGCGCGTCGGCCCCAGGCTGCATTTCGTGGCGACGCTGATGGTCGCGATCGGCACGCTGATCTCGGCGTTCTGGATTCTGTCGGCCAATTCCTGGATGCAGACGCCAACCGGTCATGCCGTCAATGCCGACGGCCAGTTCGTCGCCGCCGACTGGCTGAAGGTGATCTTCAATCCGTCCTTTCCCTATCGCCTCGTGCACATGGTGCTGGCGGCGTATCTCACCACCTCGCTCGTGGTCGGCGGGGTCGGTGCCTGGCACCTGCTGCGCGACCAGCATCTCGCCGGCCCGCGCGTGATGTTCTCGATGGCGATGTGGATGGCGACCCTGGTGGCGCCGATCCAGATCCTCGCCGGCGACCAGCACGGCCTCAACACGCTGGAGCACCAGCCGGCCAAGGTGATGGCGATGGAAGGCCATTATCAAAGCCACAAGGACGGCGCGCCGCTGATCCTGTTCGGCTGGCCCGACCAGCGCGATGCCAGGGTGAAATACGCGATCGAGGTGCCGAAATTGTCGTCGCTCATCCTGAAGCATTCGCTCGATGCGCCGCTCGCCGGCCTCGACACCGTGCCGCGCGAGAACTGGCCGCCGGTGCCGATCACCTTCTGGTCGTTCCGCATCATGGTCGGGCTCGGCTTCCTGATCCTGGGGCTCGGCCTGTTCAGCCTGCTGATGCGCTGGCGCGGCATGATGTACCGGTCACAGCTGCTGCATCGCTTCGCGGTCCTGATGGGCCCGGCCGGCTTCGTCGCGGTGCTCGCCGGCTGGATCACCACCGAGACCGGGCGGCAACCGTTCACCGTCTATGGGCTGCTGCGCACCACCGATTCGGCATCGCCGCTGGCGGCGCCGGCGGTGGGCTCCTCGCTGATCGCCTTCATCATCGTCTATTTCGCCGTGTTCACCGCGGGCGTGATCTATATCCTGCGGCTGATGGCGCAGCCGCCGCATCCCGGCGAGCAGGGCCCGACAAAGGACCTTCCCGCCCGTGCGGCCGGCATCACGCCGGCGGCAGGTGCAGCCGTGGAGGGCGTGCGATGAGCATTCCCATCGACCTCGCCACGATCTGGGCCTTCATCATCGCCTTCGCCGTGTTCGTCTATGTCGTGATGGACGGCTTCGACCTCGGCCTCGGCATCCTGTTTCCGCTGTTCCCGCAAAAGACCGATCGCGACGTCATCATGAACACGGTGGCGCCGGTGTGGGACGGCAACGAGACCTGGCTGGTGCTCGGCGGCGGCGGCATGATGGCGGCGTTTCCGCTGGCCTATGCGGTGCTGATGCCGGCGCTCTACACGCCAATGATCGCGATGCTGCTCGGCCTCGTGTTCCGCGGCGTCGCCTTCGAATTCCGCTGGCGGACCCAGAAGGCGCGCAACAAATGGGACCTCGCCTTCGCCGGCGGCTCGCTGGTCGCGACGCTGGCGCAGGGCATCGCGCTCGGCGCCATCCTGCAAGGCATCCATGTCGAGGGACGCCACTATGCCGGCGGCTGGTGGGACTGGCTGACGCCGTTCAGCGTCCTGACCGGCATCGCGCTGGTGATCGGCTATGCGCTGCTGGGGGCGACCTGGCTGGTGATGAAGACCGAAGGCGAGCTGCGCGAGCGCGCCTATCATCTGAGCTGGATGTTGTTGGTCGCGATGCTGTGCGCGATCGGCGCCGTCAGCATCGCAACCCCGTTCCTGAGCGTGCAGTACACCCAGCGCTGGTTCGCCTGGCCCAACATCATCCTCACCGCGCCGGTGCCGATCGCGGTCGCCGCCGTCACCGCGCTCTTGCTGCGCGCGCTCAGCAACAAGAACGACCACCAGCCGTTCTTCCTGGCGCTCGGGCTGTTCGCACTGTCCTATGCCGGGCTCGGCATCAGCATGTATCCGTACATCGTGCCGCAGAGCATCACGATCTGGCAGGCGGCAGCGCCCGCCAACAGCCAGATCTTCATGCTGGTCGGGGTCTCGATCCTGGTGCCGCTGATCCTCGGCTACACCGCCTGGGCCTATTGGGTGTTCCGCGGCAAGGTGCGCCCCGGCCACGGATACCACTGATGCTACCAGAACGTTTTCCAGCGAAATGGATCCCGGTTCGCGTCAAGAAAACGCGTCAAAAAGGGAATCGAGAGCCTCGTTCCGATTCCATCGGAACGGAAATGGCTCTCGTGCCGAATCAGCGGCCGCTCGGCCAGCGCCTGCTGTGGTTCGCAGCGCTCTGGCTCGGCGGCGTCGGCACCGTGACCCTGGTCTCTTTCGCGTTGCGACTCTGGATTGCGCCGAAATAAGCCAGCCAGTCTGGCGCGCTCCAGCGCTCAATGACAAAAAACAGAAGAATTACAGAGATATACCTATAGCGTCGCCCTAAACTTGCCATCAAGCTGCCGCTGAGATTTGATGCCTCCCGCGAATTGGGCGAAGCAAGCAATTTGGCCGCGTGCCACAAGGAGAGCTTTGCATGACGAAACTTCGTCACCTGGTCTGGATGTTGATCGCCACGGGCGCTCTCGTGCTGTCGACATCGCAAGGCTTTGCCCAGAGCCGACCCGATGCCGACGAGCCGGGCTTGGTCGCCGACGACAGCTACGAGCTCGATCCGGAATGGCAGAAGCAGGTTGTCTACTACCGGACCAACGAGGCGCCGGGCACCATCATCGTCTCCACCGCCGAACGCCATCTCTACCTCGTGCAGGGCAACGGCCGCGCGCTCCGCTACGGCATCGGCGTCGGCCGCGACGGCTTTCAATGGCAGGGCCTGGTGACCATCACCCGCAAGGCCGAGTGGCCGGATTGGACCCCGCCGCCGGAAATGATCGCCCGCCAGCCCTATCTGCCGCGCTTCATGGCGGGCGGCCCGGGCAATCCGCTCGGCGCCCGCGCGATGTATCTCGGCACCACGGTGTACCGCATCCACGGCACCAACCGCCCCGACACCATCGGCACCGCAATCTCGTCCGGCTGCTTCCGCCTGGTCAACGCCGATGTCGCCGATCTCTACAATCGCGTTCCCGTCGGCACCAAGGTGATCATCCGGCAGAAGCCCGAACTGTAATCTCGACCCACCCGCCTTCGATATTCGACCTGTTTTTCCCCGATCATTCGCGAGAGAGAATCCATGCGTACATTTCGAGGCGGCCTGACGATCGGGCTCGCGGTCGCCGCGCTGGTTGCGGCCGCCGCCATCACTTATGAGCGTTACGACACCCGCACGCTGAAGCGCACGGTCCGCCGCGGCGACGTGCTGTGCGGCGTCAACAAGGGCCTGCCGGGCTTCTCGAACCCGGACGACAAGGGCAACTGGACCGGCTTCGACGTCGACTTCTGCCGCGCGGTGGCTTCGGCGATCTTCGACGATCCGTCGAAGGCGAAGTTCGTTCCGCTCGACGCCAGCGAACGCTTCAAGGAGCTGCAGAACCGCAAGGTCGACATCCTCTCGCGCAACTCCACCTGGAGCATGTCGCGCGAGACCAATTACGATCTGTATTTCCCGGCGGTCGCCTATTATGACGGCCAGGGCTTCATGCTGCCGCGCGCGCGCAACATCGATTCCGCGCTCGACCTGAACGGCAGCAAGGTCTGCGTGCAGGCCAACACCACGACGCAGCTCAATCTCGCCGACTATTTCCGTGCCAACAACATGAAGTACACGGAGATGAAGTTCGACAAGCTGGAGGATGTCGTGAAGGCCTATGACACCGGCCAGTGCGACACGCTGACCTCGGACGCCTCGCAGCTCTATGCGCTCAGGCTCAACCTCTCCAAGCCGAACGACCACACGATCCTGGCCGACATCATCTCCAAGGAGCCGCTGGCGCCGGTGGTCCGGCAGCGCGACGACGACTGGATGATGATCGTGAAGTGGACGCTCTACGCCATGATCAACGCCGAGGAGCTCGGCATCACCTCGAAGAATATCGACGAGGCGCTGAAGTCGAAAAAGCCGGAGGTGATGCGGCTGGTCGGTACCGAGGGCTCCTATGGTGAGGATCTCGGCCTGACCAAGGACTGGGCCGTGCGCATCATCCGCCATGTCGGCAATTACGGCGAGGTCTACGACCGCAACGTCGGCGCCGATTCCAGGCTGAAGATTCCGCGGGGCATGAACCAGCTCTGGAACGCCGGCGGCGTCCAGTACGCGCCGCCGATTCGCTAGACTCCTTCCATCGTCATTGCGAGGAGCGAAGCGACGAAGCAATCCATTTCACCGCGCGTGGAAAGATGGATTGCTTCGCGTCGCTCGCAATGACGAGCCTATTCCGAGCCACCTCACCGCTGTCACCCGCGAAAGCGGGTGATCCAGTACGCCGCGGCCTCTCCGCTCAAATACGACTGTCTCTGGAATACTGGATCGCCCGGTCGAGCCGGGCGATGACAGTGAGGTGTGCGGAGATGTCCCCGCCGCTGATCGACGGCGCGGCCTGAACCACCGTTGCTACCGCATCCTCAATTGTCATCACCCGCGAAAGCGGGTGATCCAGTACGCCGCGGCTTCTCTACTCAAATACGACTGTCTCTGGAATACTGGATCGCCCGGTCGAGCCGGGCGATGACAGCCTGCTGTGTGGCGACAGCGCGTTGCGCGGCGCCGACACGGCCTCTCAGTAGCCCTTGCCGCTCGCCAGCTGGTCGGTGTGAAAATTGCTGTCGCCGAACAGCTCCTGGCAGACGCGGGCGCGCTTCATGAAGAAGCCGATGTCGAACTGGTCGGTCATGCCCATGCCACCGTGCATCTGCACGCCCTCCTGGACGGCCCGCGTCGCGGTGGTGCCGGCGCGCGCCTTGGCCACCGCGACCGCATTGCCCGCCTTGCCCAGATCGGCATCCAGCGCCTGCAGCGCCTTCAGCACGGCGGCGCGGGTGATCTCGATATCGATGTAGAGTTCGGCGGCGCGGTGCTGCAGCGCCTGGAATTCGCCGATCGCCTTCCCGAACTGCTTGCGCTCCTTAAGATAGGTCACGGTGCGGCCGAACACTTCGTCGGAAAGACCGACCATTTCGGACGCGACCGCGCCGCGGCCGATATTGAGCACACCTTCGAGCAGCCCAAAGCCCTGATCGACCTCGCCGAGCACGCTGTCGGCATTGACCTCGACATTGTCGAACACGATGCGCGCCGCGTTGTGCGAATCGACCATCGCGGTGCGCTCGACCGCGAGGCCCTTCGCCTTCGGATCGACCAGGAACAGCGTCAAGCCGTTCTTGTCGCCGGCGCTGCCGGCCGTGCGCGCCGCGACGATCAGAAGATCGGCGGTGTGGCCATCGACCACGAAGGCCTTGTCGCCAGACAGCCTGAAGCCGTTGCCGGAGCGCGTCGCCTGCAACTTGGTCTGCAGCGGGCGATGCTTGGCGCCCTCATCGATCGCGAGCGCGGCGAGCAGCGAGCCGTCGGCGATGCCAGGCAGATGCTGCGCCTTCTGCGCCTCGCTGCCGCCGCGCGACAGCGCCGAGGCCGCAAGCACCGAGGTCGCGAGGAATGGCGAGGGCATCAAGGTGCGGCCGATCTCCTCCATGACGATGCCGGCCTCGACGCAGCCGAGCCCGCTGCCGCCGAACTGGTCCGGCACCAGGAGGCCGGAGAAGCCCATCTCGGCGAAGGTCTTCCAGAGCTCGCGCGAGAAGCCGGTAGAGTCCTTGCTGTCGCGCAAGGAGCGCAGATGCGCCACCGGCGCCTTGTCGCTGATGAGACCGCGCGCACTGTCGCGCAGCATGGATTGTTCTTCGGTGAGGACGAGGGCCATGGATGGATTCCGCTCTTCAATAATTCAGATTCAGACGATGTTGAGTTCGTCATTCCGGGGCGCGACATAGTCGCGAACCCGGAATCCATACTCCCGATCGTGGTTATGGATTCCCGGCCTGGCCCTTTGGGCCATCCCGGAATGACGCGTGGTGAAACTGCGCCTCACGCGCCCGGCAGATCGAGGATGCGCTTGGCGACGATGCCGAGCATCACCTCCGAGGTGCCTCCCTCGATCGAGTTGGCCTTGGTGCGCAGCCAGGCGCGCGGGCGGGCGCCGCCCCTGGAGCGGTCGCTCTCCCATTCCAGCGCGTCGATGCCGCCCGCCGACATCAGGATCTCGTAGCGCCGCTTGTTGAGCTCGGTCCCGTAATATTTCATCGCCGACGAGAATGCCGGATGCGACTGGCCCGCCTTGGCGAGATCGACCGCGCGCTCCGCCGCCGCGGCGAGCGCGGCCTCGTCGACCTCGAAGCTCGCGATCTGGCTGCGCAGCTGGGCGTCGTCGAGCTTGCCTTGCGCGTCCGCGCCGACCGAGTCGGCGGCGATCTGGCCGAGCGGACGGCCGACGCCGCGCTCGCCCATGCCCGAGATCATCGCGCGCTCGTGCTGCAGCAGGTATTTCGCGACATCCCAGCCGCGATTGACGGTACCCACGACGTGCGACTTCGGCACGCGGACATTGTCGAAGAAGGTTTCGCAGAACGGCGAATAGCCCGAGATCAGCAAGATCGGCTTCGTGGATACCCCCTTCGACGTCATGTCGAACAGAATAAAACTGATGCCGTCGTGCTTCTTGGCTGCGGGATCGGTGCGCACCAGGCAGAAGATCCAGTCGGCGTAATTGGCGTAGGACGTCCAGATCTTCTGGCCGTTGATGATGTAGTCGTCGCCGTCGCTCACCGCGCGGGTCTGCAGCGAGGCGAGGTCGGAGCCGGCGTTCGGCTCGGAATAGCCCTGGCACCAGCGGATCAGGCCCGCGGTGATCTTCGGCAGATGCTCCTTCTTCTGCTCCTCGGTGCCGTATTTCAGCAGCGCAGGTCCGAGCATCGAGATGCCGAACGAGGTCAGCGGCTGACGCGCGCCGATCGCCGCCATCTCCTGGCGCACGATCTTGGCTTCCTCGCCGTCGAGGCCGCCGCCGCCATATTCCTTCGGCCAATGCGGCACGGTCCAGCCCTTGTCGCGCATCCGCTCGAACCAGACCCGCTGCGCGTCCGACGAGAATTTCGTGTTGCGGCCGCCCCAGAAGGTGTCGCCATCGGAGGTCATCGGTTTGCGCATCTCCGCCGGGCAGTTCTGCTCCAGCCAGGCGCGGGTCTCAGCGCGGAATTTCTCGAGGTCAGCCATGGTGCGTTTCCAGTCAAATCGTCGAATTGGAATCGACCTTAGCCCCGCGCGGCCGCCGAGTTCAATATGCCTCGCAGCCGCGCCATGCTCTGGCGCCGCTACTCCCCTCACGCGATCGGGTGTATCGCCGAAGTGGGGTAACGATTGAAAAACAAGAGGAAACGGACATGCGGCTGAAGCTGCTTTCGCCTAGCGAAATGAACCCCGCCCAGAAAGAAACCTACGACGAGTCGATCGCCGGCAAGCGCGACGCGCCACCGGCACCGATGATGGCCTGGCTGAACAGCCCGGAGATGGCGCGGCATGCCACGCGGCTCGGCGAGGTGCTGCGGTTCGACACGGTCTTCCCGCCGAAGCTGTCGGAAATCGCGATCCTCGTCACCGCGCGGCACTGGACCGCGCATTACGAATGGTATGCCCACAAGCGCCTCGCGCTGAAGGGCGGCCTCGATCCGAAGATCATCGAGGACATTCGGGTGCGCCGGACGCCGAGCTTCGACGATCCTAAGGCCAGGATGATCTACGACGTCGCCAAGGCGCTGCACGAAGGTCATGGCCTGCCGAAGGGACTGTATGACGAGGCGGTCGAGGTGCTGAGCCTGCGCGGCCTGGTCGAGGTGATCGGCCTCTGCGGCTACTACACCATGGTGTCGATGACGCTGAACACGTTCGAGTTCCAGCTGCCGGGCGGCGAGTTGTCGGAGCTCTGCTAGGCTTGGCCGACCGTGGCGCCGTTCGGAAACGCTGCGTTTCAGGATGCGTGCTCCGGCCCCGGCAAATCCGGACTATATCAGGTGACGAAGCCCTGCCCCTGACGGCACGGCATTGATGCCAACGGAGCCAGGTCATGCCGGAAAATCCCCCCATCATCGCGGGCACGCGGATCGGGCATGTCCACCTCAAGGTCGCCGATCTCGAGCGGGCGCTCGGCTTCTATTGCGGCGTGCTCGGTTTCCAGTTGCAGCAGCGCATGGGCGCGGACGCGGCCTTCATCTCGGCCGGCGGCTATCATCACCACATCGGCCTCAACACCTGGGAGAGCAGGGGTGGCCATCCGCCGCCGCCCGGCACCACCGGCCTGTTCCACACCGCCATCCTTTATCCGACCCGCCCGGCGCTCGCCGATGCGCTGCATTGCGTGCTGTCGGCGGGCATCCAGCTCGACGGCGCCAGCGACCACGGCGTCAGCCAGGCGCTCTACCTGCGCGACCCCGACGAGAACGGCGTGGAGCTCTATTGGGACCGTCCCGAAGCCGAATGGCCGCGCAGCGCGGACGGCAAGCTTTCGATGTTCACGCGACGGCTGGACCTCGAAGACCTGCTGAAGCAGCGGGTGGCGTAATTCCGCAAGTCGGATAATTTCGCAGCCCCGTCTCGCGTCGCCGCATCCGGCTACAAGTGTTTATTCCCCTTCCCCCTGAAAGGGGGAAGGCCGGGATGGGGGTCAGCCGCGGGCTCTGCAGCAAGTCGAGAGAGCAGATCTCCACCGCTTTACTCTTGCGAGCAAAGCGACCTCCCCTTTTCAAGGGGAGGTGGAACGGTAGATCGGGCAGAGCCAACGGGGCTACGGATGCAGCAATAGGCGTGTCAGCCAGCCAGCAGCGTAGAGCCCAACGCCGAACACCGCATGTGTCAGGAGGCTTTGCAGCCGCGCGGCCCATGGCTGGGGCGTGCGGCTCGCGGCAATGCCGGCGCCCATCGCGGGCTGCATCACCAGGAACGGCGCGGCCACGCTGCCGCTCCCGACGATCAGAGCCGGACCGATGCTGGGCTGCCGCGCCCAATCAATGCCGAAGGTCGCAAGCAGCACGCCGGCAAAGCCGATCCCGATCAGATAATGCGCGGCCCATCCGATCGCCCGTTCGCCCGCGACCCGCGGCGAAGCGGCGATGCGGTCGTCATGCAGGCGCCGGATGCGAAATGACCGAGCCAGCGGCCGACCAGGGCATAGTCCAGCGACGGGATGCCGAGCAGGCGCTTGCGGACCAGTCCCCAGATATCCATCACGACCGTCGCCCCGGTCCCGATCAGCGCCGCGCGCACCGGAAAATCCACGGCGTCAACCATGCGCAGCCTCCACTGGTGCTCGTGCCGCGACCATCCAGCAGGCCGCGGTGAAGCGAATTTCGTTGCCGTGGACGTAGCGATCGAAGGCAGCGCGCACGGCCTCGATCACTTGCGTGCGACGCGGCTCTTCCATGCCCTGTAGCATCGTCCCGACCGGGCCGAGCCAGCTCACATAACGGGTCAGCTCCGATGCCGGAAAGCGCAAGGCAACATCGATCGGCTCGAGCGCGATCGCGCCCCAGCCGCTGTCCTCCAGGATGCGCGCGACCCGCTCCCCGTCCGCGAAGCCGAACTGCCCCGGCGCGTCGGGACGCCGCGCCGGAAGATCCGGCAACAGCGGCTTCGCCGCCCGCTCCGCCGTGGTCATGAACGGGTTCTCGGCCGCATCACGCCAGGCGATGAAGCGGAGCGCAGCACCCGGTCGGGCCGCGCGGCGCAGATTGGCGAAGGCCTGCACCGGATCGGCAAAGAACATCACGCCGAGACGCGAGATGATGATGTCGAAGCTCGCCGGCGCAAAGCCATGGGACTGTGCGTCGGCGCAGATGAAGTCGGCAGGCCGCCCTTCCCGCTCCGCGCGGTCACGCGCCGCCGCGATCATCGGTTCGGAGATGTCGATGCCGGTGCAATGCCCCTGCGGGCCGAGCACGTCAGCGACGGCGAATGTCGTGGCGCCCGTGCCGCAGCCGATATCCAGCACATGGCCGGCCCCGGCATCGGCCACCGCCCGGATAAGCAGCTCTTCAAGCGGCTTGAACATCCCCTCCAGCACGTCGCGTGTCTCGACCCAGGCGCGCCCGGCTGCGCCGTTCCAGAGTTTGACCTGCTCGTCCCCGGCCTGCGGTGCGATACTCATGATCTCGTCCTTTTGCTATTTGCCCGTCCTGATGCTTGCCTTAGGCAAGCGCCTGGCGGCACACTGCCAGTTCAAGTGAACTTGAGGTCAAGGCCATGCGGGACGTCGACATCGCGGAGGTGGCGCAATTGTCGGGCGTTCGCGCCTCGACTTTGCGCTTCTACGAGGAAAAAGGACTGATCGCCTCGCATGGACGGCGCGGGCTGCGCCGGCTGTTCGATCCTGCAGTGCTCGACCGGCTGGCGCTGATCGCGCTCGGGCGCGCTTCCGGCTTCTCGCTCGACGAGATCGCGAGAATGTTCGCACCCGACGGCAGGCCGCGCATCGACCGGAAGATGCTCACAGCCAAGGCCGACGACCTCGACCGCACCATCCGCCGCCTCAACGCGATGCGCGACGGCCTGCGCCACGCCGCCGTCTGTCCCGCGCCGACCCACATGGAATGTCCGACCTTCCGACGCCTGCTGCGGGTCGCGGCGGCCGGCAAGATCGGCGAGCCGAAGAAGGTGCGACGGCCACGGAAGAAATCGTAGATGGGGTAACGGGCCGGCCGCCCGATCGCTACGGCGCGATTTGGAAGCGCGCTCGCGAGCGGCCGGCCCGTTACCCCATCTACGTTTTTCGGCCGATCATGATCGTCACCGCCGCGATCAGTTCGAGACCGATACAGCCGTAGAACGGCAGCGTGTAGCTGCCGGAGAGGTCGTGCAGCAGCCCGATCACGCCGGGGCCGAACGCATAGGTGATCTGGTTGATCGCGGTGATCAGGCTGACCAGCACCCCGAACGCGCGCGGGTCGAATTCGCGCTGCACGATCAGCGCCGGCAGCGTGATCAGATTGCCGACGGAGAAGCCGAACAGCGCGCAGGCGGCGATCTGCGCGACGTCGTTGTGCACATTGATGATGATGACGAGCGCGATCGCCTGACTAACGAAGGATAGCGCCGACGCCAGCCGCTGGTTGAGCCGGTCGATCACGAAAGAGAAGGAAACGCGGCCGACCACCGCCATCGAGGTCAACAGCGCCATCGCCACCGTCGCGCGCTCGCGCCCGATCACCTGATCGAGATAGGCGATCAGATGCACGATGAAGCCGACCTGGGCGAACAGCACCAGTGCAAAGGCAATCGAGACCGAGAGGAAACGGATGTCGCGCAGTGCCCGGGCGCGCACCTGGGTCGCCGACGGCGCATCGGCCGCCGCTGAAGTCACGGCATGCGGATGCACCGGTGGCCGCCCGACGAAGATCAGGATCACAGGCACCATCACCACGACGAGCGCTACCGCGGCCGCGATCATCGCGCCGGAGAAGCCGAAAGCGCCGATCGCCGCCACCAGCAGCGGCACGCCGACAATGCCGCCGAAGCTGGCGCCGTTCAGCGCCAGGCTGATCGCCATGCCGCGCTTCCTGTCGAACCAGAGACCGAGCGTGTTGGTGATGATGCCGAGGCTGGTGCCGGCCCAGCCGAACGCCAATAGCGCGTCGGCGAGATAGAGCTGCCAGGGCTCACGCACCTCGCCGATCGCAACCGCCGCAACCGCCATCGCGAGGGTGCCCGCGATCAGGCAGCTGCGCGCACCGAACGCCTTGATCGCCTCGCTGACAAAGGCGACCAGCGCGGCTCCGAACAAGTAGAAGAAGGTCGTGCCCGACGAGATCAGCGACGCCGGCCAGCCGTGCAGCCGCTGCAGCTCGGCGACATAGACGCTCTGTCCATAGAAGCCCAATCCCCAGCCGAAGGTCGCAAGCAGGAAGCAGACGACGACGATCCGCCAGCCTTCGTAGCCGAACGAGGATTCGTCATGCAGCGTGGGCGATGATGCGTCCATTTCTTGCTCTTGCTTCTCACATCGTCATGGCCGGACCAATCCGTTCCCACGATGTGAGCAGCCTTGCAAGCCGGTCATTTCGAAGCCGATCGAAGTGTCAGCAATTGGCAGCAGGAAATCAGATGCTGGGGTCTGGAATCTCGGCCACCGCGCGTAATCTCGCCCGACGCTTGGCGAACGACGCGAGCGACAGCACGGCAAGGCCGAGCAGCACCGGCGGAAACACCACCATGTTGACGGCGTTCCAGCCGTAATGCGCCAGCATCTGGCCCGACGAGAAAGAGCCGATCGCCATCATGCCGAACACGAGGAAATCGTTGAACGCCTGCACCTTGTTGCGTTCCTGCGGCCGGTGCGTCTCCAGCACCAGAGCGGAGGCGCCCACGAATGCAAAATTCCAGCCGATGCCGAGCACGAACAGCGTGGCCCAGAAGTGCGGTGCCGTGATCCCTGACAACCCGATCATCGCGGCGACCGCCTCCAGCGCCAGCCCGAGCGCGACGATGACGGGCGCGCCGAAGCGGGCGATCAGCGAGCCCGTGAAGAAGCTCGGGCCGTACATCGCCACGATGTGCCACTGGATGCCGAAATTGGAATCGCTGACCGACAGCCCGCACATCTTCATGGCGAGCGGCGCCGAGGTCATCACCAGATTCATCATCGGATAGGCGATCACGCCGCACATCGCCGCCGCAATGAAGCGCGGCTGTCTGGCGATCTCGAGCAGAAGGCGGCCGCCGTGCAGATCCGCCGCCGCGGGCTTCGGCGCGTCGACGCCCGACAGCACCGCCATCGCCACCAGCGCGACCAGCGCCTGCATCACGAAGGAGAACGCGAACAGATAAGGCGGCCAGATGTCCATGGTCCATTGCACGAGCTGCGGCCCGAGCACGCCGGCGAACACGCCGCCGGCCATTACCCACGACACCGCCTTGGGCCGGAATGCGACGCTGGCGCCATCGGCGGCGGCAAAGCGATAGGACTGCGCGACAGCACCATAGAGCCCGCCAAGGAAGGTCGCGCCGCAGAACAGCCAGAACGATGAGTGCAGGATCGCCCAGGCGCCGAGCGCACCGGTGAGCGTGCCGCAGAAGGTGCCGACGATGAAGGCGACCCGCCTGCCATAGGCGCGCGAGATCGCGCCGGTCGGCAGCGTGCCGGCGGCAAGCCCGAGCACATACATCGAGAGCGGCACCGTCGCGAGCGAGATGTCGGGCGCCAGCGTCGCACCGACGATCGAACCGGTGGCGAAGATCACGGCCGAATTGGCGCCGGTCAGCGCCTGCGCCGCCGCCAGCCGCCACACGTTGCTACGCGCCCGCGCGTCATCGCTGATTTCGTCCGCAGCCGTCACGTCGATCATCGGTCGTCCCGCCTTGAAGCCCCGGCGGGAGCCTCCAATCGCGCGCACTATGGAGAGCAGGTGCAGGCCGATCAACCGGCGCAAACGGACGTAGGCCATGCGGGAGGCGCACAAGGGTTAGCTGGTCGAATACTCACGCCCCGCGTCGCCCTGGCGAAAGCCAGGACGCATAACCACCGAGTTTTGTCGTGAGAGGGATCGCGGCCCCAGCTACGCGCAACAACCAGCATTTGGCGTAATGGGTACTGGCTTTCGCCAGGACGAGGCCACGCGTGTTACATCGCGCGTCACCTACCGCGCAGGCTTCTTCCCCGGCCGCTTCTCGGCGCGCAACGCGCCGGTCTTGTGCACCTTGGAGCGCGGCGTGATCGGGGCGCCGCGCGGATAGCCGCCCGGCCATTCGAGCGCGAGCGAGCTGGCAAACCCGAAAAAGCTCGAACGGCTCATGCCGAGCTCGGCGGCGCGCCTGTCGATGCGCGCGATCAGGCTTTTCGGCAGGTAAACATTCACGCGCTCGGATGGATCGGGCGGATCGACCCCGACCATGAAGAAGGCGGCAACGTCGGAGCCTTTCGGCGGCACGATCCGCGCGATCGGCGTCGGCTCCGGCAGCGCACGGCCCTGCTCGGCCCAGCCGTCGACTGCCTGCGCCAGGGCCCGCTCGGCCCGCTCGATCGCCTCTTCCTGCGACTTGCCGCCGGCAACGCAGCCGGGAAAGTCGGGAAACCAAGCCCCGAACGCGCCGCGCGGCCCGCGCTCCAGCACGGCCGGATAAAGTCGCCTCGTCATTCTGGGCCTCCGTCCTTAGAGTATGCTATTTCACACACTTCGGTGCGTCAAATGACACATCTTGGATCAACGAGGCAAGCCTGGCGATCGACGACGGCGGCTGACACGAGGTGACGCAGCAGTGCCGGGATTGCCGACGAACGTTGCCGGCTGCGTGGGGACTAATGGTGCCCGGCTTATGGCTAAGCCAATATGACCTTGCAGGGCGGTCTAGCGAAGCATAACCCGCCATCGTTCGCGGCACGTCACAATGGTGGATTACGCCTTCCGCCTTCGCACGCTGCGCTACGGCGGACGCAGTCGGCTAATCCCTCTACGATTGAGCCGCATCCTTCCGGACGAACATCAGGATCATGTTGTTGGCCGGCATCTCGAAGCTGCGGTCGAGCTTCAGCCCGACGCTCTTCGCAAGAGTCTCGACATCGGCGATATCGCGCACGCCCCACTCGGCGTCGCGTTCGCGCAGCGACGTGTCGAACACCGCGTTGCTGAGCGCGGTGTGCTTGCCACCGCGCTTGAACGGGCCGTAGAGGAACAGCCGGCCGTCGGCGCGCAGATGCCTGGAGGCGCCGGCGAACAGGCCCTCGGCGACGCGCCACGGCGCGATGTGGATCACGTTGGCGCAGAAGATCGCGAGCAGTTTGTCCGGACCTTTGCCGTCCGATGACACGGGCGACCATGTCGGATCCGACAAGTCGATCGGTTGCGGCGGCTGGATGTTTGGGAAGCCGGCATGCACACGCCAGGCCTCGATGCTGCGCAGATGCGCGGCATGGAGGTCGCTCGGCCACCAAATGATGTCAGGCGTCCGACCGGCGAAGTAGACAACATGCTGGCCGGTGCCGCTGCCGGCTTCCAGCACGTCGCCGGATCGGCCGGCAAGGTAGTTCTTCAGGACCGCCCAGATCGGCTGGTGATTGCGGTGGAACGCTGCCGCGTCGAGCCGCCCGTCCACCTCGACCGGCCTGCCGTCCTTGCCGAACTCCACCACAAACTCCGCCACCGCGCCTTCTCCTTAAGGGCTCAACTACACAAACATGACAGGCGGACGGACCGCCACGCTTCCATTAACCCCGTCGCAACACGCCTATTCTCCGAGTTGCCAGCCGATGGCCTTTGTGCTTTCCACTCTTTATATTGCGATGGGATCATCGAGATTGAAGCCCGGGAAACGTCCTTGATCGCCACTTTCTCCAAGCCAGCCCTTGTCCTGGCGCTGCTGGCCGGCACCGCCATGGCTGCGCCCGCGCAGGCCCAATCCGCCGCCGAGGGTGAGAGGCTCGCCTTCGACCGCGGCAAGGGCAATTGCCTGACCTGCCATGTCATCAAGGGCGGCGAGCTGCCCGGCACGATCGGCCCCGAATTGACCGGGCTCAAGGCAAAATACAGCCGCGACGAGCTGATCGCGATCGTGACCGATGAAACCAAGCGCAACCCAAAGACCGTGATGCCGCCGTTCGGCCGCAACCGGATTTTGAGCGAGAGGGAAATCAACGCGGTGGTGGATTTCCTGCAGACGCTGTGACGCGGCGACATCAGCTTGAGGAGCTTTTTTCGATGAACATCACGACCAGCGAATTTTTTAGGGACCGCCGCCTGGTGCTGAAGAGCGCGGGCGTCGCCACGCTGATCGGCCTTGGCGTCATTCCGTTCGACGTGCCGCAGGCGCTCGCCGCCGCCAACGACAAATATCCGGAAGAGGCGTTCAAGCAGAAGAACGAGGCCGATGCGATCAAGGCGCTCTACGGCAAGACCGCCGAGCCCTCGGACAAGGTCAAGATGGACGCACCCGAGATCGCCGAGAACGGCGCCGTGGTGCCGATCTCCGCCACCACGACGCTGGCCGACGTCACCTCGATCTCGTTCCTGGTCAGCGAAAACCCGATCTCGCTGATCGCCTCGTACAGGATTCCGGCCGGCACGCTGCCGAGCGTCGCCAACCGCATCAAGATGGCCAAGACCAGCAACGTCACCGTGATCGTCGAGGCCGGTGGCAAGCTCTACAGCGCCCAGAAAGAAATCAAGGTCACCGTCGGCGGCTGCGGCGGCTGAGCTCAATCAAGGGACAATCAAGATGGCATCGAGCATTCGCGTGCGCGCCACGTCAAACGGCGACACCACCGAGGTGCAGGCGCTGATCCAGCATCCGATGGATTCCGGCTTCGTCAAGGACGCCAAGGGCCAGATCATCCCGCCGCATTTCATCCAGGTGCTGACCTTCGAGCATGACGGCAAGCCGGTGTTCGTCGCCGACTGGGGCGGCGGCGTCTCCAAGGATCCCTATGTCAAGTTCGCCTTCAAGGGCGGCAAGAAGGGCGACGACCTGAAGGTCAGCTGGGTCGACAACAAGGGCGCGACCGACACCACCACGGCGAAGATTCAATGACGCGGCGGTTCGCAATCCGCGCAGCAATTGCCACGCTCGCCCTCGGCACTCTCGCGAGCACGCCGGCTGCGCACGCAGCCGGCGCCGTCGATCCCGCCGCCGACAAGGCCGCGTTCCAGAAATTCTTCACCAGCAAATTCCCCAAGCTGAAGCTCGAGGATTTCGTCAACGGTCCCTATTCGATGAATGAGGACCTGCACAAGCAGTGGGAAGAGAAGGAACAGTTTCCGCCCTACGAGTTCTCGCTCGAAGCCGGCAAGGAGATGTTCTCGACGCCGTTCAAGAACGGCAAGACCTACGCCGACTGCTTCCCGAACAAGGGCATCGGCATCCGGCAGAACTATCCTTATTTCGACGAAAAGGAAGGCAAGGTCGTCACGCTCGAGCTCGCGCTCAACCGCTGCCGCGAGGCCAATGGCGAGGCGCCGTTCTCCTATGTGAAGGACGACATGGCGGCGCTCACCGCCTACATGGCCTTCACCTCGCGCGGCAAGCCGATGGACATCAAGATTCCGGACGATCCGCGCGCGCTGGAGGCCTATCAGAAGGGCAAGGAGTATTTCTATACCCGCCGCGGCCAGCTCAATTTCTCCTGCGCCACCTGCCACGTCCAGAGCCCGGGCGAGCGCATCCGCGCCGAGGTGCTGGCGCCGGCGCTCGGCATCCTGAACGCGATGCCGATCTACCGCTCGGAATGGTCGGGCATGGGCACGACCAGCCGCCGCTTCACCACCTGCAACAGCCAGATCCGCGGCGTGCCGCTCAACCCGCAGGACGACGAGTACCGCAACCTCGAATACTACCTGTCCTATGTCAGCAATGGCCTGCCGATTTCGGGTCCGGGAGCAAGGCCATGAGCGCGGCCATCAGAGCCATCTTCGCGGCATCGGCCCTGCTGATCGCGACGGCGACCGCAGCCCTCGCCGCCTCCGAAGCCGACTACAAGGCGGCCTACGCCGCGGCTGAGGCCGCCAACAAGGAAGCAGGCCTGCTGCGCAACCAGTGGACCACGACCGCCTCGACGCTATCCGCCGCAAAAAAGGCCGGTGAGGCTGGTGATTTCGACACCGCAGTCGCCCAGGCCAAGGAGGCCGAGGCGCTGGCAAAGGCATCGATCTTCCAGGCGACCAGCGAAAAGGAACGCTGGAAGGACATGGAAGTTCGCTAAAGGCGCGCAGGCCACGGGGCCGCGCGGAGAGAGTGATGATCATCCGCCGCCGCGATTTCCTGAGAGCTTCGGCCGCCGCAACGCTTGTGGCCGGCCTGCCCCGGCTCGCGCGCAGTGCCGATACCGCCAGCGTCTACGACTTCGAACGCTTCGGCAACGCCCGCATCCTGCACATGACCGACACGCATGCGCAGCTGAAGCCGGTGTTCTTCCGCGAGCCCGGCGTCAATATCGGCGTCGGCGCGATGGCCGGCCAGCCGCCGCATCTGGTCGGCAAGGCATTCCTCGACCGTTTCGGCATCCGGCCCGACAGCGCCGATGCCTATGCCTTTACCTGCGTCGAGTTCGAGAAGGCCGCCGTCCGCTTCGGTCGGCTCGGCGGTTTCGCCCATCTCAAGACGCTGATCGACAAGCTGCGCGCCGATGTCGGCGAGAAGCGTTCGATCCTGCTCGACGGTGGCGACCTCTGGCAAGGCTCAGGGCTCGCCAACGCCATGAACGGCGCCGACATGGTGGAGGCCGCCAATCTGCTCGGCATCGAGGCTATGACCGGGCATTGGGAATTCACCTATGGCGAAGAGGTGCTGCGCGACAATCTCTCCCGCTTCGAGGGCGAGTTCCTGGCGCAGAACGTATTCCTGACCGAGGAGGCCGCGTTCAACGACGCCAAGGCGTTCGATCCGGCCTCGGGCCGGGTGTTCAAGCCGTCTGTCATCAAGGAAATCGGCGGCCATCGCGTTGCGATCATCGGCCAGGCCTTCCCCTATGTGCCGATCGCGCATCCCAAGCGCTTCACGCCGGACTGGAAGTTCGGCATCCGCGACGAGGAGCTGCAAAGACTCGTCGACGGCCATCGCAACAACGACAAGGTCGAGGCGGTGATCCTGCTGTCGCATAACGGCATGGACGTCGACCTCAAGCTCGCCAGCCGCGTCACCGGCATCGACGTCATCCTCGGCGGCCACACCCATGACGCGATCCCGATCCCCATCACCGTGACCAATGCCGGCGGCGTCACGCTGGTCACCAATGCCGGCTCCAACGGCAAGTTCATCGGCGTGCTCGATCTCGACCTCGCCAAGGGCAAGGTCGCCAATCTCCGCTACCGCCTGCTGCCGGTGTTCGCCGAGCTCTTGAAGCCCGATCCGGCGATGCAGACGCTGATCGACAAGATGCGCGATCCGCATGCCGACGAATGGAGCGACAAGCTCGGCACCGCCGACCGCCTGCTCTACCGTCGCGGCAATTTCTCCGGCACCGTCGACCAGCTGATCTGCGATGCGCTGCTGAACGAGCTCAACGCCGAAATCGCGCTGTCGCCCGGCTTCCGCTGGGGCCTCACCACGCTCGCCGGCCAGCCGCTGACCATGGAAGACGTGCTGTCGGAAACCGCGATCACCTATCCCGAGACCTACGTCGCGACGATGACCGGCAGCCAGATCAAGGATGTGCTGGAAGACGTCTGCGACAATCTGTTCAATGTCGATCCCTATTATCAGCAGGGCGGCGACATGGTCCGCGTCGGCGGTCTCGCCTACACCTGCACGCCGGGCGAGACCGTCGGCAAGCGCATTTCCGAGCTGAAGCTCGGCAACGGCAAGCATCTCGAAGCCGGCAAGCATTACAAGGTCGCGGGCTGGGCCTCGGTCAACCAGCAGAACGGCGCGCCGATCTGGGATGTCGTGGCCAGGCATCTGCGCTCCGGCCGGCCGCCGAACCGCGACGAACCCGGCGTGACGCTGAAAGGCGTCGAGGACAATCCGGGCATTGCGAGGCACGGATGACGCGGCGCGCGCTCATCGCGGCGCTCGGCCTTGCGGCGATCGCGCTGGCAACGCCGCCGGCCCGCGCCCAGCTCGCGCCGCTGCAGGACAAGCCGTTCGCCGAGCACAAGGTCGTGCTGCAGCTCTCCGACAATGATCCGAAGAAGCAGGGCCTCGTCATCAGCGTCGCCAACAACCTGATGAAGCACTACGACCCCGACAAGGTCGCGGTCGAGATCGTCGCCTTCGGCCCGGGCATCGAACTGCTCAAGCCCGATAACGCGAACCGCAAGCTGGTCGAGAGCCTGGTCGCGCAGGGCGCGCGGGTCGACATCTGCCTCAACACCGTCGACACGATCGAGCGCGACACCGGCAAGCGGCCGGACTACATCGCAGCCGCCACCCCCGTGCAGGTCGGCGTCGCACAGATCCTGCTTCTCACCGAGAACGGATACACGCTGGTCCGTCCTTAACACCGCGGTCGCCTGAACGCGCACAACCCCCTCCCGCCGAAGGAGCAGGCCGTGCGCCCTTCGAGACGCCGCGACGCGGCTCCTTGGGGTGACGGGGATGGGCTTAGTTGGGGGATGGATTTGCTTTGAATCGACCCAATCTATGGAATAATATCCTCCATGTGACTCGCCCCGGAGAACAGGTAAGCCGTCATGATCTTTCGCCAGCTGTTCGACAGCGTGTCCGGCACCTACAGCTATCTGCTCGCGAGCCGCGCCGGCGGCGAGGCGCTGATCCTCGATCCCGTGCTGGAGAAGGCCGACCGCTACTGCAAGCTGCTGCAGGAACTCGACCTCCGACTGGTCAAGGCCGTCGATACGCACCTGCATGCCGATCACATCACCGGCCTCGGCGAGCTGCGCGACCGCACCCAGTGCATCACCATCATGGGCGAGCAGAGCAAGGCCGACGTGGTGTCGATGCGCGTCTCCGACGGCGACAAGGTGACGATCGAGGGCCTCTGCCTCGAAGCGTTGTACACGCCCGGCCACACCGACGATTCCTATAGCTATCTGATGGGCGACCGCGTCTTCACCGGCGACACGCTCTTGATCCGCGGCACCGGCCGCACCGATTTCCAGAACGGCAGCGCGCGGGCGCAGTATGATTCGATCTTCAACCGCCTGCTCAAGCTGCCGGAGGAAACCCTGGTATTCCCCGCGCATGACTACAAGGGCGACACTGTCTCCACCATCGGCGAGGAAAAGCGCTACAATCCGCGGCTGCAGGTGAAATCGATCGACGACTACGTCGAGCTGATGAACAATCTTCATCTCCCGAACCCAAAGATGATGGACGTCGCGGTACCCGCCAACATGCATGTCGGCCTGCACCAGGACGAGCTTGCCAAAGAAGGCCTCTCCCTCAGCGCGCGCGACGCCATCGCGAGCCTCGGCCGGCCCGATATCCTGCTGGTCGATTTGCGCGAGAGCGGCGAGCGGGCCAAGCACGGCATGCTGCCCGGCGCCCTGCACGCGCCCTATCCCGGGATCTGCGCCACATTGCAGCCCGGCGGCATGCTGCGCGAGGTCGCGGCCGCGACCGGCCGCCGCGTCGTGTTCTTCTGCGCCTTCGGCGAGCGTTCCGCGATGGCCGTTGCCGCCGCGAAGAAGGCAGGGCTGGCGAACACCGCCCATATCGAAGGCGGCATCGACGCCTGGAAGAAGGCCGGCGGGCCGTTGGTGCAAGGGTAGGTCACTTCCCGTCATTGCGAGGAGCGAAGCGACGAAGCAATCCATGCTGCAGCACGCGGAAGGATGGATTGCTTCGCTTCGCTCGCAATGACGATAGAGATTCCTACCGTGTCACGCGCTGCAACTCCGCCGTCAGCCGATCCAGCGCATCGGCCAGCATGACGCCGCCGCACACCGTCAGCCGCTCCGGCACCACGATCCGCTTGTCGGCCGGATAGAAGCGTTCCAGCGCCGGATGCAGCAGGAAGGCGCGGCCCTCGTCCTGGGCGCGATCGCCGGCCTCCGACACCAGGATGAAATCCGGCCGCAGTTTTACGATTGCCTCCAGCGAAGCAAATCCGCCCGCGTCGAGCCCGAGTTCGCCGGCCGCGTTGCTCAGGCCGGTTGCCGCCAGCAGTGAGCTGATCAGGCTGCTGCGACCTGCGACAAAGCCGCGGCGCTCCACCGGCAGCACGCGATAGTGATGACCATCAGCCGCCGCCCGCGCCCGCGCGATCGCCGCATCGAGCCGCGCAATCTCGGCTCGCGCACGATCCGGATGCTGCAACACGTCGCCCATCGCGCGGATCTGGTCCCTCACCTCATCCAGCGTGCGCGGCACCGTGAATTCGACCAGGTGCAGCCCATTGGCCTTCAGCAAGTCGCGCGTCGCGCGCTTGTCGAACAGGCTGACCACGACAAGGTCGGGCTTGAGCAGCAGCACATCCTCGGCCTCGCCGGACAGGCGCGGAAAGTTTTGCGCCTGCTCGGCGGCCCAGGATTGCCAGGCATCGCGCGAAAAGCGGCTGAGGCCGAGGATCTGGTCCGGGTCGGCCAGCGACAGCACGAGCTGGTCGTTGCAGACGTTCATCGAGACGATGCGCGGTCCGGCGGCGGACGCGGCTGCATACGACATCAGCCATGCCGCTGCGGCCACCGCTGCGAGACGCCGCATCCCCATCACACGTCGGCCCATGGCACGATGACGGCCTCGCGCTGAAATTCGGTGCGGTAGGCGCTGACCCGGAACACGCGGGCCAGAACATTCTCGGACAACGCCTCAGCAGGCGCGCCTTGCGCCGACAGCCGCCCCTCCGACAGCACCAGCACATGGTTGGCAAAGCGCGCGGCGAGCCCGAGATCGTGGGTCACCACGATGACCAGCACGCCGGTGTCGGCGACGTTGCGCAGCTTCTGCATCACGTCGATCTGGTGACGCGGATCGAGCGAGGCGGTCGGCTCGTCGGCGAGGATCACCGGCGCCTCCACCGCTAGCACCCGGGCCAGTGCGACGCGGCTGCGTTCGCCGCCGGACAACTCAGTGACACGGCGGTCGCTGAATTCAGTGACGTCGACCGCCTGCATCGCGCGCAGCACCGCCTCCATATCCCTCGGCGACAACCGCGCCGGATCGGTCGCGCCATGCGGATAGCGGCCGAGCGCGACGATATCGCGCGCCGGCAGCGGCCAGTGCACCATGTGCCCCTGCGGCAAATAGGCGAAACGCTTCGCCCGCTCGCGCAGCGGCAGCGAGGCCAGCGCGTCGCCGGCGATCCGGATCTCGCCGTCGGATGGAATCAGCCCGGCGAGTGCGCGCAGCAGCGTGGTCTTGCCGGCGCCGTTCGGGCCGACCAGCGCAACCAGATGGCCCGCTTCCAGCGACAGCGAGACATCGTGCAGCACCTTGCGGCTGCCGAGCGAGGCATTGAGCGCGGTGGCGGAGAGCAGCGTCATGCCACGCCTCCGCCGAGCGCGCGGCGTTCGCGCATGATCAGATAGAGGAAGAACGGCACGCCGATGATCGAGGTCAGCACGCCGACCTTGATATCCGACGTCGAGGGGATGATGCGCACCGCGATATCGGCGGCGAGCAGCAACGCCGATCCGGTGAGCGCGCTCGGCACCAGCAGCCGCGCCGGATCGTGACCGATCAGAGGGCGCATCAGGTGCGGTGCGACGAGACCGATGAAGCCGATCGTGCCGGTGACCGCGACCGCGCCGCCGACGCCGAGCGCAACACCCGCGATCACGAGCAACCTTAGCCGCCCGACATCGACGCCGAGACTCTGCGCGGCTTCCTCGCCGAGCGTCAGCGCACGGAAGGCGCTCGCCTGGCTGAGCAGGATGGCCGCGCCCGCGATGATGAAGGGCAGCGCCAGCGCCACGTGCTGGAAGCTGCGGTCCTCCAGCGAACCGAGCAGCCAGAATGCGATCTCCAGCACCACGAACGGATTGCTGGAGAGATTCATCACCAGCGCCGTCGCCGCCCCCGCAAAGCTCGAGATCGCGAGTCCCGCGAGGATCAGGATCAAAAGCCCGGCATTGCGGCCGGCAATCGCCAGCAGCGCGAGCACCGAACCGAACGCGGCGATGATCGCCACCACCGGCAGCGCGTAGGAGCGCACATCGGCGAGGCCCAGCGCAATCACCAGCACCGCACCGAATGCCGCAGATTGCGGCGCGCCGAACAACGACGGCGAGGCCAGCGGATTGCGCAGCAGGCCCTGCAGCGCTGCGCCCGATAGCCCGAGAATACCGCCGATCGCGAACGCCAGGATGGTGCGCGGCAGCCGGATCTCGCGCACGATCACCTGCGCCACGTCGCTGCCGCCGCCGAACAGCGCCTCGATCACCGCAAGCGGCGACAGCCGCACCGGCCCGATGCCGAGCGAGAGCACCAGCAGCAGGACCACGAGCGCGAGCAGCGCCGCGGTAGCGCCCCACCGGCGCCGCGCCGCGACCTCGGCCGCCAAGGCAAAATCCTGCACGTTCATTGGATCCATGCTCTTACAGCGATCGCCGTGGCAGACAAGCGACACTCGACAGAAACCGTGGCCGCGTCGTCCCCGCCCGACGTCCGCCGGATTGACTTTGCCGCCCGGCCGAACCCTAGATGAACATGACGGTTCTTTCATGAGATGAAAAGGGAATGCGGTGCGGGGAAACCTCCTCAACGCCGCGGCTGCCCCCGCAACTGTATGCGGTGAATCCTTCGTCACAGGCCACTGGGAGTCTCGGTCCTGGGAAGGCGACGAAGGGTAACGACCCGCGAGCCAGGAGACCTGCCGTCAGCCGTGGTCACACGCGAAGATGCCGGTCGGGGAGTACAGGCATGAGCTTCACCTGAGGCTGCAAGCAGCTGAGCCTGCGAGCACGATGGTGAGACTGGTTCGCGGTGACGTGCCACTGACGTTACCGAGGTCTCACCTAGATGTTCTCCAACTCTTCTTCCCGGCGCCGCCGCGCGCTTCTGCTCGCGTCGACGATGATCGTGCCGACAATCGTTCTCTCGACCGCACGGGCGCAGCAGGCGCCCTCTCCCGATCAGCTGCCAGCCATCGAAATCACCAAGCCGGGCGACCAGAATGTCACGCGCGCCAGGCCGGCCGCGGACGAAGCGCCGGCCCCGCGCCGCCCGGCGCCGGGCACAGGACAGGGCAGCGGGAGCGGATCGGGCTCGACAGGGACCGGACCGGCCACCGGAACGGGCGGCACCGGCGGCGGCGGCCGCCAGTTCGCCGGCATTGTCGGCTCTTCCTCGACCGTGATCACCGCCGACGACATCGCGCATTCGCCGGTGCAGTCGCTGCCCGAGATTCTCGCGCAGGTGCCGGGCGTGCAGCTGCAATCGCTTTATGGCGGCCCGAACGGCGCCAAGACCGCGGTCGACCTGCGCGGCTTCGGCGCATTCGCCTCCGACAACACCCTGTTCCTGCTCAACGGCCGACGGCTCAACGACGTCGACAAGGCCGGCTTCGATCTCACCACGATCCCGCTCGATTCGATCGAACGCGTCGAGATCACGCGCGGCAACAGCGGCGCGGTGCTCTACGGCGACAACGCGGTGGGCGGCGTGGTCAACATCATCACCAAGACCGGCGCTGGCGGTCCACCGGCGACGATACGGGCCGAAGGCGGGTTCGGCTCGTTCAACACCCGCATGGCCGCGGTGTCCGCGGCGCTCAATTCCGGCCCGTGGTCGACCTCGTTCTACGGCAACGGCATCAAGTCCGACGGCTACCGCGTCAACAACGCGCTCGACCAGCGCAACGCCGTCGGCAACGTCAACTACACGACATCGGACCTCACCGCCTTCCTCACCGTCACCGGCAGCGACCAGAAGCTCGGCCTGCCCGGCGGACGACTGGTCGATCCGTCGATCGGCGTCAACGAGCTGCTCACCAATCGCAGAGGCGCAGCGACGCCGTTTGACTATGCCAATCAGCAAACCGCCAGCGTCACCACCGGCTTCACCAAGACGCTGATGAACGGCGTCGACCTTATCGTCGACGGCGGCTGGCGCCAGCGCGAGACGCAAAGCGGCTTCTTCGGCACCGTGCCGACCATCAGCTTCGCCTCGACCTATAATGATGCCGCGCTACAGACCTGGTCGATCACGCCGCGGCTCAGCGTCAAGAACGTGATGCTGGGAATGCCGTCCACGGTCCTGACCGGCATCGACTATTACGACTCGACGTTCCGTGAGGCACGCGGCGCCTATCAGGGCGTCGATCCCTACCACATCTACAATATCGAGCAGCAGACCGTGGCCGGCTACTGGCAGCATACACTGGGCGTGCTGCCGACCACCGATTTCTCGTACGGCGCGCGCGTCCAGAATACCAGCGTCTCGGCACGCGACCGCTACGACCCGAACGCACCGTTCGCCTTCGACGCGCAGGCGGCGCCGCTCGACAGCAACGAGACCCAATACGCGCTGCATGTCGGCGCCGAGCATCGCTTCACCGACACCTTCTCGGTATTCGGCCGCGCCGCGCGCGCATTCCGCACGCCCGACGTCGACGAGCGCGTCGCGTCGGGTCCGTCATTCGATCCGCTGACCTTCGCCCCGATCCCGCAAAACTTCCAGCTCAGAACCCAGACATCGCAGGACGTCGAGGGCGGGTTCCGCGTCAAGACCAACCTGTTTCAGGTCCAGACCAGCGTCTATCTGATGGATCTCGAGAACGAGATCCATTTCAACCCGGTGCTGTTCTACAACGTCAACCTCGACCCCACCCGCCGCTACGGCTCCGAGACCAGCGCCTCGCTCAAGGTCAGCGACACCGTGACGTTGCGCGGCGGCATGGCGATCACCCGCGCCGTCTTCCGCGAAGGCATGTGGACCGGCAACGACGTGCCGCTGGTGTCGCGCTATACCGGCAATCTCGGCGTGACCTGGAATATCTGGCAGAACTATCTGGTGTTCGATGCCACGGTGCGGGCCTGGAGCTCGCGCATCATGGACAACGACCAGGCCAACACCCAGAACCGGATTCCCGGCAACGCCACCGCCGATCTCAAGCTCAGCGGGCAATACGACCGCTTCTTCTGGTCGCTGAGCGTGAACAATCTGTTCAACGCGCTCTACTACGACTACGCCATCGCGAGCTCGTTCACGGCCGGCCGCTTCTCGGCCTATCCGCTGCCCGGCCGCACCTACATGGTCAAGGCTGGCGCGACGTTTTGAGCTATCCGGCGCGGCGGGTGTGACCGGCCGCGCCCATCTCCTTACGTTACAAGCACCGGCGAACTGGGGTAGAATTCCGGCTGCTGATTTGACCCGCGCAGGGGAAACGGATGGCCAAGGCCGGAAAGAAGAGCAAGGGCGGCGGCAAGATCGACGACAAGACCGACGACAAGTCGAAAAAGCCTCCACCGCCCGCGGCGCCACAGGACGACGATTATTACGAGGATGGCGACATCGCCACGCCGAAGCTCGATCGCTACGGCAATGATGACGAGCCGTTGTGAGGGACGAGCGCAATATAAGTCGCCGTCGTCCTGGCGAAAGCCGGGAGCCACAACCACAGGATTGAATTGTTGAAACGCGCTGTGGCCCCAGCGCGTCGTAACAATCACCGCTGATGGTTATGGGTCCCGGGTCGCGCTTCGCTTGCCCGGGACGACGTGGGGATGGAGATGCGTCCGGTGGTTATGGGTCCGGGCTTTCGCCAGGACGACGTGGTGAGGTATCGCGCAAAAAATCCTCCCGCTCGATCGTCTTGATACTGCCGCGATCGAGCAGATGCGCACCGAAGCCGCCGCGCGCCAGCGATGAGGCGATCGGCGGCGATGCCAGCAGCAGCAGTGTCGTCATCGCGAGC
The DNA here is from genome assembly GCF_054063415.1 of Bradyrhizobium sp. USDA 4011. Classification (NCBI taxonomy): domain Bacteria; kingdom Pseudomonadati; phylum Pseudomonadota; class Alphaproteobacteria; order Hyphomicrobiales; family Nitrobacteraceae; genus Bradyrhizobium; species Bradyrhizobium sp. USDA 4011. The sequence goes on along the minus strand of NZ_JBSSGG010000001.1, from coordinate 4,732,057 downwards.
GGCACGGCACTGAGCCAATCGAGTCGCACCGGCGTCAACTCCTCGCTGCTCCCCCGATAGAGACCTTCGCCCGCGGCGATGCGGCCGCACTCCCTGATCAGGTCGCGCCGGGTGCCGTCGCGCGAGGCGCTGCCGAGCAGCGCCTGCATCGCCAGATGCGTGCGCACCCCGGCGCGGCTCTCGGCCAGCGGCGCCGGCGTCTCGCCGAGCGAGACCCGCAGCAGCAGGTCGACCAGATCGGTGCCGGACCGGTACGCGTTGACAGGCTCGACCAGCCGCGGGTTGCAGTCGATCAACAGCGGCGTTGCGCTGTCGAGCGGCATGATGACGTCGACCGAGAGCGCGCCGTGCCAGCCGAGATGCGCGCCGATGGTCTCGAGCGCGGCGCGGATCGCCGGCCGGCTCACGCTGTCCTTGATCGCCTCACCGCCGCCGACGCCGGCCGCGATCTGCCGGTAGGCGTGAAAGCCGACCAGCGTGCCGCGGCAGAACACCGACTGGGCCTTCTCGACGGTGCCGGTGATGAGATCCTGTGCCAGCACCTCGCCGGCAAAATCGCCGGCGGATTCGAGATCGTAGAGCGCGCGGTTGAGATCGCCGGCGTCGCGCACGAACCAGACGCCGCGGCTCGCGGTACCGACCGACGTCTTGACCACGGATGGAAACCGCACCGCCTCGCGCAGTCCGTCGGCCGAGTTCACGATCCGGGTCGGCGGCTGCGGCAGGCCGATGTGGTCGAGCAGGCGGCTGAAGCCGGCCTTGCTGTGCACCGCGCGATAGCTGGCAAAATCCGGCAGCGCCAGGCCGGTACGTGATGTCAGCCGCGCCGCGGCGCGGGCGAACAGAAAGCCCTGCTCATGGGTCGGCAGCAGCACGTCGAAATGTCGTGACGCCAACAGGCGCTCGACGAAGCGGAGGAAGCCGGCCGGATCTGACCGCAGCGGCGGACAATGGTGGTATTTGCGGACAAAGCGGGAATAGCGCGCCAGGCACCAGCGCGAGGGGTCGCAGACCTCGACGTGATGGCCGGCCAGCCCCAGGATCGTGATCGCCTCGCGGCCGGAGGTGCTGGAGCCCTCTGACACAAGCACCCGGAGCGGCTTTTTGGCGTCGATCATGGCCGATCATCACCGCAGGACCACACTTTGTCGCCGCCTTTAATGCCGCATGTGTCGATCCGGCACGCTCGCGCCGGGGGCAGCCATGCAGGGGCGTTCATGGACAATTGGCGGCCAGCCTTTATTTTCTGCGGGCCCTGCCGGGCTTTTTTTTGACGCGTTTTCTTCCCGCGAACCGGTACCCACTTCGCTCGAAAACGCTTTGGAATTGGGGTTTCACGGACATGGTCGACATTCTGGCCGCACCGCAGCAAGCGAAAGCCGACAGCGCGCTGCGCACGCTGACGGGGATTTCGGTCGCCCATTGGGTCAGCCATTTCCATATCTTCGTGCTGCCGATGCTGTTCCCGTTCCTGAAGCAGCAGCTCGGCGTCGGCTATGTCGAGCTCGGTTTCGCGCTGACGGTGTTTGCGGTGGTCTCCGGCCTGACCCAGGCGCCGATCGGCTACCTCGCCGACCATATCGGCGCGCGCAAGATTCTGCTGGTCGGGCTGACCATCGGCGGCTGCGCGCTGATCGGGCTCGGCCTGCATCTGAGCTATACCTCGCTGATCGTCTGCGCCGTGCTGCTCGGCCTCGCCAACAGCGTCTATCATCCCGCTGACTACGCGATCCTCTCGGCCCATATGGACGAGGCGCGGATGGGCCGCGCCTTCTCGATCCACACCTTTGCCGGCTTCCTCGGCGGCGCGGTGGCGCCTGCGATCATGGCCGCGCTGGTCGCCTCGATCGGCGGGCTCGGCGCGCTGATCGTCGCCGGCGCAGTGGGACCGCTCGTGGCACTGTTTTTGATCGTGCTCGGCATTCCCGATGCCGGCGCCAACAAAAGCAAGTCGAAGGACGATGCGGCGCCGAAGGCGAGCGTGATCACGCCGGCGCTGATGGTTCTGACCGCCTTTTTCACGCTGCTCAGCCTGTCGACCTCGGGCATCAACAATTTCGGCGTGGTCGCGCTGATGGGCGGCTACGGCGCGTCGTTCTCGACCGCCAACATCGCACTCACCGCCTTCCTCGGCGCCAGCGCCGCGGGCGTGCTCGCCGGCGGCTATCTCGCCGACTGGACCCATCGCCACAGCCAGCTCGCCGCGGCCTGCTTCGCGGTCAATGCCGTTCTGGTGCTGCTGATCGCGCTGATGAACCTGCCGCCGGTCGTGCTCACGCTCGCGATGGGGCTTGCCGGATTCCTCGGCGGCGTGATCGCGCCGTCCCGCGACATGATGGTGCGCAACGCGGCGCCTCCCGGAGCCGCCGGCCGCGCCTTCGGCATCGTCTCCACCGGCTTCAACTTCGGCGGCATCGTCAGCCCGCTGCTGTTCGGCTGGATCATGGACCAGCACATGCCGCATTGGGTGTTCGGCGCGTCGGTGTGCTTCATGGTGATGACCGTGCTGCTTGCGCTGGTCACCGAGCGCAAGCCGCAGACTTCCGCAGTTGCAATGCAAGCGCAGTCCCGTTAGGCAACCCGCGCGGATCGCCTTCCGCTGCCAAACTCATCGGCCCCAGAATGCCGGCGTCGTCTTGAACCGCCGCCAACTCTTGCGCAGCGTTTTCGCCACCGCGATCTGATCGCGGGCGAGCCAGCCGGCCATCGCGCCGATGCCGAGATGCAGCGCAGGCTGGTCGTCCTGCCGGATCGCATGGAGCAGCATGCGCGTGCTTCCGATGTCGCAGACCCGCCCCAGACTGGTCTGCAGCCCGGCGAGCCGCTTCACGTAGCGCTTCGCCGGCGCGTGGGACGCATAGAGCGGCAGGAAGAACTCCGCTGCATAGCGCAGCTTCTTGAGGTTGATTCTGAGATTGTGCTGCGCGTGGATATCGAGCCGCCGGAAGCGCGCACCACGCTTCAACGTCTTGCGATGCAATCGTTCCAGAATTTTGTCGGCGAGCACCGGCATCGGTTGCGACAGGACAGCCAGCGCTTCGCTGTCGATCTCGTTGCGCCAGCTGCGGCGTTCCACCACCTGCCCCAGCGAGAGCAGGAAGCGGCTGCAACGGGGATCGGCCAGAGCGCCATGCAAGGTGCCGTAGCTCGACTTCCGCTGCTGTTCAACCGCCTGGCGGAGGCCATCCAGGTCGATATCCGGAGCCGCGCGGGCCAGGCGGGCAATCGTCTCCTTGGCGAAGACGTCCCAATCCCGGGCCTGGCCGAGCTGCCGCATCAGCCATTTTGCTTCGCTGTTGATCGCCAGGAATGCCGGCGACGGAATGTCGCGCCGGAACAGCGCACAGATCGTCCGCAAGCGCCGCAACGCCACCCGCATCTGGTGCACGCCTTCGGGGTCGGATCCCTGTTCGGCCACCGCGTGATTTCTCAAAAGATGATGCCAGCAGGAGCCCACCAGCAGCGCGATGACGTCGTCGACCACAAGTTCCGCGGTGATGCCTGACAACTCGGCTTTCGCTGCCGATGGCGCGACATCATACGCTAGCGCATAGCCGCGTTCCGCCTTGCTGCGCGTGCCGATCTGCAGCGGCGCCGCATCGAGCAACTGGGTTCCGAGATCGAACAGGACGCCGGCATTGCCGCTCTTCAGTTCAAGCTCGATTTCCGACAGGACCTCCCGGCGCGCATCGGCCTCGATCGTCCCCTCATCGAATACGACTTCAACCGACGCATCGGACAGATCGAGCTGCCGTGCGTGCCGGCGTACCTTTGTCGCGAACACCGGCACCAGCGCATCGTTGCTCAGCGCCGCCACGGGATCGCCGACCTCGTCGGCGGGCAATCGCGCCAGATCAGGGGCGATGCTCTCAAGTGGCACCTCCCATTGGCGCCGCCTCAGAGGCTGCGAGCCATTCGGTGAAAGCTTCAGCGTCTGGATGAAGGTTTTGCCGCTGCGTCGCACGCGCAGTGACATGCCATGCTGAAACAGCAGCCGCTCCGGCGTGTCGTAATAGACCGTCTCCAGCCGGTGAAATGCACCGCGATTGCGCGCATGCTGCACGATGCAGGCTGCCTCGCGCAGTTTTTCGAGGCTTCCTTGCGGCGCAAGCAGCTTGAGTTCGATTTCCGCCTGATCGCCATGCCTGACGGCAATGGCAGTGCCCGCCTCGGTCACGACCGGCTGCCGCTCATTCAATGATATCGCCCCCAAGTGCAGCGTATGAAGCTTTCATGACAATAACAAGCCATATCCCCTGTATTGCAGCGTGCATTGGCCGCGAATTATATCCAGCTTAGCGCCGTCAAGTTGCATTTGACTGCGCGCTGCCAGCCAAGGGCGAGGAACTCCTCGCAAAGCATCGGGCACGCCGCGCATTCATTCCGATCGCCGCGACAGCACTTGCTCCAAGAGCGGCTCGATCCGCGACAGCTCATCGAGATGAACCGCAGACAGTTCGGCGAGATGACCGGCCAGATCGCCGATCGTGACCGGGCCGCCGCCCGGATCCGCCGCGGAACAAATCCTCGCCGGCAAATCGCCGCCAGCGCATCCCAGAGCTTCATCGGCGCTGGTTGACAGCATCAGGGGCTCACCCATGATGCCGGCAACCAAGAACAGCCTCGGGATGAAACGCCATGACCTCGACCCCAGACCTCGTGATCCGCGGCGGCAACATCGCCGACGGCAAGGGCGGCGACCTCTATGAGGCCGATGTCGCGATTTCGGGCGGCAGGATCACCGAAGTCGGCAAGGTCTCTGCAAAAGGCAAGGAGGAGATCGACGCGCGCGGCAGACTGGTGGCGCCCGGCTTCGTCGACGTTCACACCCATTACGACGGCCAGGTGACCTGGAGCCAGGACATCACGCCGTCGTCGCAGAACGGCGTCACGACGGCGATCATGGGCAATTGCGGCGTCGGCTTCGCGCCGTGCCGGCCGAGCGACCACAACAGGCTGATCCAGCTGATGGAAGGCGTCGAGGACATTCCGGAGCCGGTGTTGAGCGCCGGCATTCCCTGGGCTTGGGAAAGCTTCCCCGACTACATGGAATGGCTGTCGAAGCGCAGTTTCGACATGGACATCGGCGCGCAACTGCCGCACGCGGCGCTACGCGTTTATGTGATGGGCGAACGCGGCGCGCGCCGCGATCCCGCAACGCCCGAGGACAACCAGGCGATGGCCGCACTCGCGGGCGATGCGGTGCGCTCGGGCGCGCTGGGTTTCTCGACCTCGCGCACGCTCAATCACCGCACCTCGACCGGCGACTACACGCCGACACTGAAAGCGGGCGAAGATGAATTGACCGCGATCGCCGGCGCGATGCACGGCGTCGGCCGCAGCGTGCTGCAATTCGTGCTCGACCAGAGCACCGTCCACGAAGACCTGCCGATGATGCTGCGGGTCGCCGAGAACACAAGATGCCCGATCTCGTTCTCCGTCGCCCAGGCCGACAAGGCGCCGCGGCGCTGGCGGCAGACCATGGACACCATCAATGAGGCCGCCGCGCGCGGCCTGTCGATCACGACCCAGATCGCGGCGCGGCCGGTCGGGCTGCTGCTCGGGCTCGAATTGTCGCGCAACCCGTTCCAGACTCATCCGAGCTATCGCGCGATCGCCAGGCTGCCGCTGGCCGAGCGGCTGACGCATCTGCGCCGGCCCGAGGTGCGCGCGGCGATCCTGAGCGAGAGCGCGACAGCAACCGACGATCCGCTGTTCTTCCGGCCGAACTACGACAAGATGTATCTCCTGGGCAACCCGCCGGACTATGAGCAGCCGCCGGAGAACGCGCTCGGCCCGCAGGCGCGCCGCCAGGGCCGCCAGCCGGAAGAACTCGCCTATGACGCGATGCTGACCGACGAGGGCCGCGGTATGCTCTATGTGCCGTTCCTGAATTATGCGGACGGCAATCTCGATGCCGTGCATGAGATGCTGCGCGAACCCAGCGCCGTGCCCGGCCTGTCCGACGGCGGCGCGCATTGCGGCATCATCTGCGATGCCAGCTTCCCGACCTATCTCTTGACGCACTGGACGCGCGACCGCAGCCGCGGCGAGAAGCTCTCGATCCCGTTCGTGATCGCGGCGCAGTCGCGCAAGACCGCGCTGTCGGTTGGGCTCACTGATCGCGGCGTGATCGCGCCGGGCTTCAAGGCCGACGTCAACGTGATCGACTACGACCGGCTGCATCTGCATCCGCCGAAGGTGCATTACGACCTGCCGGTCGGCGGCCGTCGCCTCTTGCAACAGGTCGACGGCTACGACGCCACCATCGTCTCCGGCGTCGTCACCCAGCGCGAGGGCAAGGCCACCGGCGCACGGCCGGGCAGGCTCGTCCGCGGCGCGCAGGGAATGAACTGAGGTAGCTTGTAGCCCGGTCCGGGCCACAGAGAGCTCGACATTGACGCGAACCGCGGCCGCCGCGTCACCCTCGCCTGGAGGGGGAGGGTCGCTGGGCATGTAGCGAAGCGGAATGCGCAGCGGGGTGGGGTGACGGTCTCTCCACACGGATGCTGCCCGTGTTGAGAGATCACCCCACCCCGTCTCACATTTCGCTGCGCTCAACGTGATCCGACCCTCCCCCTCCAGGGGAGGGTGGAAGGCACGCCCCTACGTCGGCGACATCGCGCCCTTGATCGTGCCGGCGGGCTGCGCGCTGCCGGTCAGCCGCGCACGCTCGGTGTTCGGCCACAGCAACAGCAAGCCGAGCAGGCCCGACCCCGCCATGATCGCGGCGTTGATGGTGAAGCCGCTCATGTAGCCGGCCATCGGGGTCGTGGCGTGCTGGATCACATTGCCCATCACCATCGGCGCCAGGATGCCCGAGATGGTATAGAGCGCACCGTAGATCGCGATGATCGCGCCGCGCTGCGACACCGGCGTGAACTCGCCGAGCATCGGCGGGCACACCACATAGATCGAGCCGCACAGGCCGGAGCCGATCACCAGCAGTGCGATCATCAGCGCGCCCGGCGGCGCATAGGGCAGCGCAGCGAGGATGCAGCCGCCGACGATCAAGGGCACCGAGCCGAGCACGCCGCGCGCGCCGCGGGTGGTGAAGCCGCGCGCCAGCATCAGTTGCGAGATCCAGCCGGTCAGGATCACGATCGTCGCACCGAAGATCCAGGGCAGGATCGAGACGAAGCCGGCTTGGTGCTGCGAGAAGCCGAGCCCCTCGATGATGAAGGAAGTGAACCATGTCAGCCCGAGCGACAGCGCCCAATAGGCGCCGAAGGTCGCGACCACGCAGCCGACGAAGGTGCGCGAGGTCAGGAGCTTCCAGTACGGAATCCTCGGCTCCTCGGCCATCACGGCCGCGGTCGAGACCAGCGGCCCCTCCTTGCCGAGCGCGAACCAGGCGACGGTCCAGATCAGGCCGACGATGCCGAGCGCGCCGAAGGCGTGATGCCAGCTGTGATTGACGATGATCCAGTTCAGCGCCGGCACCGCGAGGATTACGCCGAACGCCGAACCCTGCGACAGGATCGCGGTCGGCAGCGTGCGCTTCTCGTCCGGAAACCATTTGTAGATCGCGTGCGCGGCGACCGAGAAGGCCGGCCCCTCGCCGGCGCCGAGGATGATGCGGCAGATCACCAGCGTCGCGTAGCTGACGGTGCCGATCATCGGGAATTGTGCCAGCGACCAGACCACCGCCAGGATCAGCAGCACCCAGCGCGTATCAACGCGGTTGACGATGAAGCCGACCACGATCGCCGAGATAGAGAACAGGATGAAGAAGGCCGAGCCCAGATCGCCGAACTGCTCCGGGGTGAGACCCATCTCCTTCCGGATCGGCACGCCGGCGAGCCCAACCACGATCTTGTCCGCAAAGTTCACCACCATGAACAGGAACAGCAGGAAGGTGATTGTCCAGGCGCCTTTGGGCGTCCCCGCTGACGTCCCCTTGGGCGTCGGTTGCGTCGTCATGTCTGGCTCCCCGTCGTTTCGTTTTTTGGCTTCGTAAGATCGGCCCCGTCAGGCGATGCTAGCCATGCCTCGCCGCGCAACGCAACCCGCATTTCCTCGGGTTCTGTGGCCGGCGCGACACGATGGCCGGGCAAGCGCGCCCCGATCACGATCGCGTCGTCGCGGCCAGTGAAGCGGTGATCTGTCATGGGCCGGCTGCTATGCTCGGGGCAACGAAAAGCTGAGGTTATCCAAGGTTGGGTTATTTCATGAACAGATCGATCCTTCGCGCGGCCGCCTGCGCTGCGCTTGTGTCCGCCACGCTGCTCGCCGTGCCTGAAGTCCGCGCCGAGGACGCGGCAAGCCCGGACTATGCGGTGATCGTCGCCGCGCCCGATCGGAGCGAAGCGGATCGCCAGGTCGACCAGCGCCGCCAGCCGGCCAAGATGCTCGCCTTTGCCGGCGTCAAACCGGGCATGACCATCCTCGACATGGCGGCGAGCGCCGGCTACAGCACCGAACTCCTGGCGCGCACCGTCGCCCCTTCGGGCAAGGTCTACGCGCAGGATTCGGCTGCCGTGCTCGAGCGCTTCGTCAAGGACAAGTTCGACACCCGCGCCAAGGCGCCGGCGATGAAGAATGTCGTCCATGTCGTGCGCGACTACGACGACCCGATCCCGCCCGAGGTCAGCAACCTCGACATGATCACCTTGTTCTTTTTCTATCACGACATCAGCTATCTGCCGGTCGATCGCGCCGCGATGAACAAGAAGATGTTCGCCGCGCTGAAGCCAGGCGGCTTCCTGGTCATCGCCGACCACTCGGCCAAGGCCGGCGAAGGCACAAGCGTCGCCAAGACGCTGCACCGGATCGAGGAGAGCACCCTGAAGCAGGAGATCGAGGCGGCCGGCTTCAAGCTGGTGGCGGAGGCCGATTTCCTGCATCATGCGGAGGACCCGAAGGACATTCCCGTCTTCAAGGCGCCGGTGCCGATCGACGAGTTCGTCCTGAAATACCAGAAGCCTTGAATGAGGCACGGCCATCGCTTCACCAGACCAGACCGCCGCGGTGCTTCGCGTCACCGGCCTGACCAAGAGTTACCGCTCTGCCGGTGAAGACGTCGCGGTGCTGCGCGGCGTCGATCTCACTGTCACAACCGGCGAGAGCGTGGCGCTGTCAGGCGAATCCGGCAGCGGCAAGAGCACGCTGCTGCATCTGATCGCGGGGCTCGATGCCGCCGACAGCGGCGAGATCAGGCTTGCCGACATCGCGGTCTCCGGGCTCAACGACGCCGGCCGCGCCGAGCTGCGCCGCGACCGGCTCGGCCTCGTGTTCCAGCAGTTCAACCTGATCCCGAGCCTGACGGTTGCGGACAATCTCGTGTTCCAGTCGCGCATCGCCGGCCGCCACGATGCCGCCTGGCATGACGAGTTGGTCGAACGCCTCGGGCTCAGGCAGCTCATGAAGCGCTATCCCGAGCAATTGTCCGGCGGCCAGCAGCAGCGCGTCGCGATCGGCCGCGCCCTGGCGCCGAAGCCGCTGTTGCTGCTTGCCGACGAGCCGACCGGCAATCTCGACGAGGACACCGCCGACGAGGTGCTGCATCTGGCGCGCGATCTGGTTGCTCGCACCGGCTGCGGCTTCCTGATGGTCACTCACAGCGCGCGGCTCGCCGCGACGCTCGACCGCCAGGTCACCCTGCATGCCGGGGTGATCGCATGAGGCGGGCGCTGTGGATCCTCGCCGTGCTGCTCAGCCATTGGCGACGGCATCCGATGCAGCTCGCAACGCTGCTGATCGGGCTGATCTCGGCCACCGCGCTGTGGAGCGGCGTGCAGGCGCTGAACCAGCAGGCGCGCATCGCCTATGACCGCGCCGCCGCGACCTTCGGCGGCTCGCGCACCGCCATGCTGGTGAGCCGCGACAGCGCGACCTTCCCGCAAAAACTGTTCGTCGATCTGCGCCGCGCCGGCTGGCCGGTGTCGCCGATGCTGGAGGGCCGCGTCCAGATCGACGGGCGCAGCTTCCGCCTGCTCGGCGTCGAGCCGGTGACGCTGCCGTCCGAGGTCGGCAACGCGCCGGCGGTCGGACGCGGCAGCCTGCTATCCTTCGTCACGCCGCCCGGTGAAATGCTGGTGGCGGCCGAGACGCTGCGCGATCTCGGCCTCAAGGAAGGCGAACGGCCGCAGGCCAACGGCACGAGCTTGCCGCCGCTGCGCGTGCAGGCGGAGCTCGCACCCGGCGCACTGGTCGTCGATATCGGCATCGCGCAGGACATCCTGAAGATGCCCGGCCAGGTGTCGCGCCTGCTGGTCGGCAAATCGCCAGCGCCGCGTGCGGCGTTGGAGAACGTTGTCGGCGACAAGCTGCGGCTGGTCGAGCCGAGCGCCGAGAGCGACCTCGAACGGCTGACCGACAGTTTCCATCTCAACCTCACCGCATTCGGCCTGCTGTCGTTCTTCGTCGGCCTGTTCATCGTCAATTCCGCGATCGGCCTCGCTTTCGAGCAGCGGTTGCCGATGCTGCGCACCTTGCGCGCCTGCGGCGTCTCGGCGCGGCTGCTCAACACCGTGCTGGTGATCGAGCTGGTGTCGCTGGCGCTGGTCGCCGGCCTGATCGGCCTCGTCTGCGGCTATTTCATCGCGGCGGCCTTGCTGCCCGATGTCGCGGCCTCCCTGCGCGGGCTCTATGGCGCGCAGATCCCGGGACAGCTTTCGCTCAAGCCCGTCTGGTGGTTCGCCGGCATCGCCATCAGCATTCTGGGCGCGCTCGCAGCCGCCGCCGCGAGCCTTGCCAAGGCGATCCGGATGCCGGTGCTGGCGACGGCGCAGCCGCAGGCCTGGCAGCAAGCGCAACGGCGCTGGCTCATGTTCCAGAGTGCCGCGGCGCTCGCGGTGTTTGCGGTCGCGGCGGCTCTGATTCAGTTCGGCGATTCCCTGATCGCGGGCTTTGCGGTGCTAGCCGCGCTGATGCTCGGCGCGGCGTTGATCCTGCCGATGGTGCTGCAAATCGCACTCGCGTTCGGCCAGCGCAGCGCGCGGGCGCCGGTCGGCATCTGGTTCTGGGCCGACAGCCGCCAGCAGCTCTCGGGCCTTTCGCTGGCGCTGATGGCGCTGTTGCTTGCGCTCGCGGTCAATGTCGGCGTCAGCACCATGGTGGAGAGCTTCAGCCGCACCTTCCTGGTCTGGCTCGACGGCCGGCTCTCCGCCGACGTCTACATCAGCGCGGCCAGCGATCAGCAGGCAAAGGAGATCAAGGCGTGGCTGCGCGATCGGCCCGAAATCGCGGCGATCCTGCCCGGCGGCCGCGCCGATACCCAGCTCGGCGGCGCGCCGGTCGAGGTGCTCGGCCTGCCCGACCACGCCACCTATCGCGACAACTGGCCGTTGCTGGAGAGCACGTCCAATGCCTGGGTCAGGCTGCGCCCCGGCGACACCTGTCTGGTCAGCGAGCAGCTGTCGCGTCGGATGAAGCTTGCTCTCGGCGATCATATCGAGGTCCCTGCCCCCGGCGGCAACTGGCCGCTCGAGATCGTCGGAATCTATGCCGATTACGGCAACCCCAAGGGCCAGATCGCCGTCAACTTCGCTGCGCTGACCCGGCGTTTCCCGCAGACGCCGCAGACCCGGATCGGACTGCGCGTCGCGCAAGATCACATCGCACCGCTGATTGCGGCATTGCAGGAGAGGTTCGGCCTCGACGACCGCAACGTTGCCGACCAGGCGACGATGAAGCGGGAATCCAAACGGGTGTTCAACCGCACCTTCTCGGTAACCGCTGCGCTCAACGCCTTCACGCTCGGCGTCGCCGGCATCGCGCTTTTGACCAGCCTGCTGACGCTGGCAAATTCGCGGCTGCCTCAGCTTGCGCCGCTGTGGGCAATCGGCCTGACGCGGCGGCGGCTCGCGGCGCTCGAACTGTTGAAGACCATGGCGGTCGCATTGATCACCGCACTGTTCGCGCTGCCGCTCGGCCTTCTGGTCGCCTGGTGCCTGCTTGCGATCGTCAATGTGAAGGCGTTCGGCTGGCGGCTGCCGTTCCAGGTCTTCCCGCTGCAGCTGATCGAGCTGCTCGCGGTGGCGCTGGCTGCCGCGTTCTGCGCGGCGGCGCTGCCGGTCGCTAGACTGGCGCGCATGCAGCCAGCCAGCCTGATCAGGATCTTCGTCAATGAGCGCTGAGACGCGATGAGGGCAATCAGCGACCGCAAAGAAACTCTTTCCCCTCTCCCGCTTGCGGGGGAGGGTCAGGGTGGGGGTATCTCCGCGAATCGCATTGCGGAAAGAGCCCCCACCCGTATCGCATCTTCGATGCGATACGACCTCCCCCGCAAGCGGGAGAGGTGACATGAGGTTGCGGATGCGCTGGTCCGTACGACATACGCTCACCGCTCGCGCGATCATCACCCGTCGCGCTTTTGCCGGCGGCGCGCTGGCGCTCGCGCTTGGCAGCAAAAGCCTTGCGCAGGGCTTTGCCGGGCTTGGCGAGAATGCCGAAGGTTTTGCCGCCGTCACGCCCGGCAAACAGTTCGTATTTCCCATCGATCACGGGCCGCATCCGGAGTTCCGGATCGAATGGTGGTACGTGACGGCGAATCTCTCCGACGCGAATGGCGCGGCCTATGGCGCGCAATGGACGCTGTTCCGCCAGACCATGAAGCCGGGCGGACCTGCCGAGGGCTGGGCCAACCAGCAGCTCTGGATGGGCCACGCCGCGGTGACCAGCGCCACCACGCATCGCTTCAGCGAAACCTTTGCGCGCGGCGGCGTCGGTCAGGCCGGCGTCGAGGCCACGCCGTTCCGTGCCTGGATCGACGCCTGGGAACTGCACGGGCTCGAACTGTTCGATGCGCAGCGCGTCGCACCGCTCGAGCTGACGGCCTCGGCTGCCGACTTCAGCACCGCGCTCCGCCTCGAGGCCAATCGCCCGCTGGTGCTGCAAGGCGACCACGGCTACAGCCGTAAGTCCGATCGCGGACAGGCCTCCTATTACTACAGCCAGCCGTTCTACCGGGCGTCCGGCCGCATCGCGATCGACGACAGACCGGTCGACGTCACGGGCATGGCCTGGCTGGATCGCGAATGGAGCAGCCAGCCATTGGCGGCGGACCAGACCGGCTGGGACTGGTTCTCGCTGCATCTGCCCGGCGACGAGAAGCTGATGCTGTACCGGCTGCGCCAGAAGGACGGTCGCGAGAACCTGTTCGGCAACTGGTTCACGCCGGACGACCGCTCGGCCGAGATCGCTGGCCCCGGCAACAGCATCACGCCGGTTGCGACCACCGAGATCGACGGCCGCAAGCTGCCGACATCATGGCGCGTCGCCCTTCCGGCGCGCGGCCTTGCCATCGAGACCACGCCGGTCAATCCACGGAGCTGGATGGGGACCAGCTTCCCCTATTGGGAAGGCCCGATCCGCTTTGCGGGCAGCCACGCGGGAATCGGCTATCTTGAGATGACCGGGTACTGAAACGCCGACAGAAGATCGGCGCGCCCAAAATCGTCCAGCCAGTCACACTGGTCGCTGCCGCCCCGTCAAGACATCGGGGCCAATGAAACAAGAGGACACGCCTGACATGTACCACTACACGGCCATCGTCACCTGCCTTGCGGTCGCGTTCTATTTCTTCACCTCGACACAGGTCTCACGCGCCCGAGCCGCCTATGGCGTCAAGCTGCCGGCGATCTCGGGTAATCCGGATTTCGAGCGCATCTTCCGCATCCAGATGAACACGCTGGAATGGATGCCGATCTTCCTGCCGTCGCTGTGGCTGTTCGCGATCTATATCGGCGACGCAGCAGCCGCAGCCATCGGCGCACTCTGGGTGATCGGCCGCATCGTCTACTTCATCGGCTATCGCGAGGCGGTGGCAAAGCGCAGCCGCGGTTTTGCCATCCAGGCGACAGCGTGCATCGTGTTGTGGATCGGCGTGCTCGGCGGCGCGGTGTGGCGGCTGGTGCATTGAAGGCGCGATCGCGCCACACACTCCTCTGTCGTCCCGGGCTTGACCCGGGCCCCATAACCACAGGGTCGAGTTTTGCGATGGCTGGGGCCCCAGCCTGATCTCACAACCAAGTTCGGTGGTTGTGGGTCCCTGCTCCAGTGCGCAATTGCGCACAAGGCAGGGACGACGGTGATGTTGTGTCACGAGCTGCGTGATACGTCAGCTGCGCGTCACTTGGTCAGCGGGCAGCCGCTCTCCTTGGCGGAGAAGAAGGCCTTGTCGCCGGGCACCACGGCGAGCTGCTTGTAGTAGTCCCAGGGCTTCTTCGATTCCGAGGGCTTCTTGACCTCGAACAGGTAGAGGTCGTGGACCATGCGGCCGTTCTCGAGCACCTTGCCCTTGGCGAAGGCGTCGTCGACCGGCAGCTCCTTCAGCTTCTTGGCGACGGCTTCGCTGTCCTTGGTGCCGGCCGCCTTCACGGCCTTGAGGTAGCTCAGCGTCGCCGAATAGGTGCCGGCATGGATCATGCTCGGCATGCGGTTGGTGCGTTTGAAGAAGCGCTCGCTGAAGGCCCGCGAGGCATCATCGTGATCCCAATAGAACCCCTCGGTGAGCACGAGACCCTGCGCCGCCTCGAGCCCGAGACCGTGCACCTCCGACAGCGTCATCAGCAGGCCGGCAAGCTTCTGGCCGCCGCGCACGATGCCGAACTCGGCCGCCTGCTTGATCGAGTTGGTGGTGTCGAGCCCGGCATTGGCGAGCCCGATGATCTTGGCCTTCGAGCTCTGCGCCTGCAGCAGGAAGGACGAGAAGTCCGACGAGTTGAGCGGCACGCGGACCGAGCCGACCACCTTGCCGCCCTTCGAGGCGACGATGTCGCTGGTGTCCTTTTCCAGCGCGTAGCCGAAGGCGTAGTCGGCGGTCAGAAAGAACCACGTGTCGCCGCCCGCTTCCGTCAGCGCGCCGCCGGTCCCGACCGCGAGCGCGCGGGTGTCATAAGCCCAATGGAAGCTGTAGGGCGTACAGGCGTCGCCCGAGATGCGCGAGGTCGCCGCACCGACCACGATGTCGATCTTCTTCTTTTCCTTCGACAGTTCCTGCACCGCAAGCGCGACCGACGAGGTGGTGAGCTCGGTGATCATGTCGACGTTCTCGACCTCGTACCAGCGCCGGGCAATCGCGGTCGCCAGGTCCGGCTTGTTCTGGTGGTCGGCGGTGACGATCTCGATCTTCTGTCCCAGCACCTCGCCGCCGAAATCCTCGACCGCCATCCGCGCAGCTTCGAGCGAATATTTGCCGCCGTAATCGGCGTAGACGCCGGACTGATCGTTCAGGATCCCGATCTTGACCCCCTGGGCCATCGCCGGCGCCGCCAGCATCAGGCTGCAAGCCGCGACCGCGGCCAAAAATCCGGACTTCATTTCATGCTCTCCCAGCAGTTTCTATCAGGAAAAATCGGCGCGACATTATTTAATAACCCCGCGCCTGCCCATCTCTTTCGGCTCAGCCGTTAGTATGGGCTGCCGACGCAAGTCCGCACAATATCTGCTCCGTCACCCTGAGGTCCGAGCGCAGCGAGCCTCGAAGGGTGAACGGCCACCAACCGGGCCGCGCATCCTTCGAGACGCCTGCTTCGCAGGCTCCTCAGGATGACGGGGAAAGACTTGCTGCCGCGGTACGCCGAATGCCGCTCACTACCCCGCCACGCTCGCTGCGGGTTCCTTCGGCTTGCCCTCGTTCTTTCCTTCCGCGAGGTTGCGCACCACCATGTAGAAGATCGGCGTGAAGACCAGGCCGAACAGGGTGACGCCGAGCATGCCGAAGAACACGGCGACACCGACCGCCTGGCGCATCTCCGAGCCCGAGCCGGTCGACAGCACCAGCGGCAGCACGCCGAGGATGAAGGCGAACGACGTCATCAGGATCGGCCGCAGGCGAAGCCGGCAGGCCTCGATGACCGCCTCCAGCCGTGGCCTGCCCTCGAGCTCGATATCGCGCGCGAACTCGACGATCAGGATCGCGTTCTTGGCGGCGAGGCCCACCAGCACCACGAAGCCGATCTGGGTCAGGATGTTGACGTCTTGGCCCATGATGCGCACGCCAATCGTGGCCGCGAACAGGCACATCGGCACGATCAGGATCACCGCGAACGGCAGTGTCCAGCTGCCATATTGCGCGGCCAGCACCAGATAGACGAACAGCACGCAGATCGGGAACACGTAGAGGCCGGCGTTAGCGCCGTTGATCTGCTGGTAGGACAGATCGGTCCATTCGAACGAGAAGCCGCTCGGCAGGGTTTCGTCGGCGAGCTTCTTGATGGCGTTGAGCGCCGTCGTCGAGCTGACGCCCGGCGCCGGCTCACCCTGCAGTTCGGATGCCGAGTAGAGATTGTAGCGTGCGACACGGTCGGGGCCCGAGATGTCCTTGAAGTCCACGACACTGCCGAGCATCACCATGTCGCCGGCGGCGTTGCGGGTGCGCAACCGCGAAAGATCGGTGGTCTCCTTGCGGAACGGCAGATCGGCCTGCGCCGTGACGTGATAGGTGCGCCCGAACAGGTTGAAGTCGTTGACATAGGTCGAGCCGAAATAGGTCTCGATCGTGTCGGTGATGTTGGCGATGGGAACGCCGAGCTTCTGCGCCTTGACGCGATCGATGTCGACGAACAATTGCGGCGTGTTCGCGGAATAGGGCGAGAACACCGAGGTCAGGCTCGGCGACTTGCGCGCAGCCAACACCAGTTCATCGGTCGCGGACGCCAGCAATTCGGGCCCGCGCCCCTGTCGATCCTGGACGCGGATGGTGAATCCACCGCCGGTGCCGATACCGGGCACGGCCGGCGGCGGAATGACGATGATGAAGGCGCCCTGGATCACCGACAGGCGCTTGCGCAGGTCGGCCGTGATCGCGGTCGCCGTCAGTCCCTTCTTCAGGCGTACCTCCGGCTCGTCGAACACCGGGAACAGCGCCGCGGCATTACCCGCCTGCGTGCGCGTCGCGCCGGAGAAGCCGGCGAAGGCCGCGACGCGAACGATACCGGGCGTATCCAGCGCAATCCGCTCGATCTCGCGCACGACAGCCGTGGTCCGCGCCAGCGATGCGGCGCCCGGCAGTTGCGCCGAGATGATGACGTAGCCGCGATCCTGCGCCGGAATGAAGCCCTGCGAGGTGGTCGCGAGCAGCCAGCCGGCGCTGCCGATCAACACGAGGTAGATCGCGACCATCACCACCGTGTGCCGGATCACGAAGTCGGCGACCGCCGCGTAGCCATGCGCCAGCCGATCGAATACGCGGTTGAACAGCGCGGTGAAGCTGTCCCAGCCGCGCGCGATGATGTTCCAGCGTGCCGGCGGGCGTTTCTCCTCGTGCGGGACCAGGATCTGCGAGGCCAGCGCCGGCGACAGCGTCAGCGAGCAGAAGCAGGAGATCGCGGTCGCGACCGCGATGGTCACGGCGAATTGCTGGAAGAACTGTCCGGAGATGCCGCCGAGGAAGGCGGTCGGCACGAACACCGCGCACAGCACCAGCGCGATCGAGACCAGCGCGCCGCCGACCTCCTCCATGGTCTTGAGCGCAGCCTCGCGCCGGCTCATGCCGTGCTCAAGATGCCGTTCGACATTCTCGACCACCACGATGGCGTCGTCGACCACGATGCCGACCGCGAGGACCAGGCCGAACAGCGTCAGATTGTTGATCGAGAAGCCGAGCGCGGCCATCACCGCGAAGGTGCCGACCAGCGACACCGGGATCGCAATGATCGGGATGATCGCAGGCCGCCATCCCTGCAGGAACACCAGCACCACGATGACGACGAGCGCCATCGCCTCGTAGATCGTCTTGATCAGCTCATGAACCGATTGGGCGATGAACTCGGTCGGATTGTAGCCGATGTTGTAGTCGAGCCCCTTCGGGAAACCCGCCTTCATGTGCTCCATCGTGTCGGAGATGCTCTTGGCGGTAGCGAGCGCGTTCGATCCGGGCCGCTGCGTCACCAGCAGGGCGACCGCCGATTTGCGCAGCAGGAAGCTGTTGGTGGCGTAGGACAGCGCGCCGAGCTCGACGCGGGCGACGTCGCGCAGCCGCACGGTACGGCCGTCGGAGCCGGCCTTCACCACGATGTCCTCGAACTGCCTGATGTCCTTGAGGCGGCCGGTGAAGACGAGGTTCGGCTGGAAGGCGCGATCGGCGATCGGCGGTTCCGCGATCTGTCCGCCCGCGATCTGCAGGTTCTGCGCCCGGATCGCGGCCAGCACCTCGCCCGAGGTCAGGCCGAGATTGGCGATCCGGTCGGGATCGAGCCACAGCCGCATCGAGTAATCGCGCGCGCCGAACATCTGGATGTCGCCGACGCCGTCGAGCCGCAACAGCTGGTCACGGACCTGCAGCAATGCGTAGTTGGAGATGTAAAGCTGGTCGAACGTGTCGTCGGGCGACAGCATGAACACGACCATCAGGATGTCGGGCGAGTTCTTGCGGGTGACGACGCCGTTGCGCTGCACTTCTTCAGGCAGCCGCGGTTGCGCGATCGCGACGCGGTTCTGCACCAGCACCTGGGCCTTGTCGAGGTCGGTGCCGAGCTTGAAGGTCGCAGTGATCGTGAGCTGGCCGTTCGAGGTCGCCTGACTGTAGAGATACAGCATGTCCTCGACGCCGTTGATCTCCTGCTCGATCGGAGCGGCGACGGTGTCTGACACGGTCTGCGCCGAGGCGCCCGGATACTGCGTGGTCACCGTGACGGTCGGCGGCACGACCTGCGGATATTCCGAGACCGGCAGCGTCGGATAGGCGATCGCGCCGACGATCAGCAGCACGATCGACAGCACCATCGCGAGGATGGGCTGGTTGATGGAGAGCCTGCCGAGATTCATGGCTTGGCACCTGCCGACGGCTTGTCTCCAGCCGGTGACTTGTCGCCTGCCGGAGGCTTGGTCTCAGCCGGAGCCTGCGCCATTTTCGGCGTCACCTTGGCGCCGACGCGGGCGCGTTGCAGTCCGTCGACAATCACATGGTCCTCCGGCTTGAGGCCTTCGCGAATCACGCGCAGGCCCTCATCCAGCGGTCCGAGCGTGACCGCTCGTGCTTCCACCGTGTTGTCGTCCTTGACCACGAACACGATCTTGCGCGACTGGTCGGTGGCGATGGCGGTATCCGGGATCAGCAGCGCCTCATAAGGCGAGGAGCCGATCAGGCGGACGCGGCCGAACTGGCCGGGCAGGATCGAGAGGTCCTTGTTCGGGATCACCGCGCGGCTGCGCAGCGTTGCGGTCGAGACATCGAGGCGGTTGTCGAGGAAGTCCATCTTGCCCTCGTGCGAGGGCTTGGTCTCGCCGGTCAGGGTCACCTGCACCGGGTTCGGCGTGTCGCGCGAGCTCGGCCGCTTGCCTTCGAACCATAGCTTGCTGTTGCGCTGATAGGTCGCCTCGTCGACGTCGAAATAGATGTAGATCGGATCGAGCGAGACGATCGAGGTGAGCAGCGTCGCTCCGCTCTCGCTGCCTTGCACCAGGTTGCCCGGGGTCACCAGATGCCGGCTGACGCGACCGGTGATCGGCGCCAGCACATGGGTGAATTCGACGTTGAGCTGCGCGGCCTTCAGCGTGCCCTCGGCCTGTGTCTCGGCGGCGCGCGCGGCCTGCAACGCCTGGCGGCGCTGGTCGACGACCTGCTCCGAGACCGCGCTGGTCTGCACCAGGTTCAGCCCGCGCTCGAGATCGCGCTTGGCAAGCTCCCCCTTGGCGCGCGCATCGGCGAGCTGACCTTCGGCCTGCAGCACGACCGCCTCGAACGGCCGCGGATCGATGACGTAAAGCAGGTCGCCGGCGTGGACGATCGCACCGTCCTTGAACTCGACGCTGTTGACGAAGCCGCCGACGCGGGCGCGGACCTGAACCTCCTCGATCGCCTCGAAGCGGCCGGTGAATTCATCCCAGTCGGTAACGGTGCGCTTGACCGGCTGCGCGACGGTCACGGGCGGCGCCGGAGGCGCGGCCTGCGATTGCGCGCTCTTGTCGCCGCAGCCGCCGAGCGCCAGCGCGGCCAACAGCCCGATCGGCGCGAGGCCACGCCGGCATGCCCTGACAAATCCCTGGCGGCGAAGCGAATGGCGCCCGACGCCGGTTACCGGAGCCGGACGCTCCGTTCTGTCAATCGAACTCAATTCGCTCTCCCCCAAAAGACTACGAAGCACGCCGACCAAATCAGGGCTACGAAAGTCGCAATTGAACTTGCGGTGATTCAACGCGGCTGGACCACCGCAATGTCGCGGCAGCGGACGTCACAGATGTAGCCGCACCCCAGTCTGTTCAAGATGGCCGCCGGATCAAGCGAATAGTTGCGCAATCTGAACGCCTTACGACACGCTCGCGAAACCGTGACGACGAAAAGGGGCAGTTTAGCTGGCCTATCGGAGCTGCGAGGTCACAGAGAGGTCGTCTCGAATCAATCACAGCGCGAGTTCGCTTCACAGATTCGTCACACTGGCCCCGAGTCCACTTTTGGCACAGAAACCTCCGGCCCGCTGATGGCCGGACCAGTCGACTTCCCATACTCTACCTCCCGCTGTACGGGCGGAATTATGACTAACGGCGTGGTTGTTATCCCGGCACACATTGACACCCGGTAGTATCGCCAATACGGTCATGGTTGCCAAAGCATGAATATTCTTGGCCGGCCGCGTTTTTCTCGAACATTCATTGTGTTTTGTCGCGGCGCGAGTGTGTGAAGGCGACTACGTAAATGGCACGCGCATTTGATCTTGCTGATGCCGCGGCTCCGCGAACATCGCGGCTTTCTCGAATTGCAGGCGGCTTGGCGCGATCGCCGGCCGCGGGCGATCAACTTAAACGTGTGAGCGGCTTCACACGTCATCGTCCCCAACAATTGTAAATATTGATCGGCTTTCACGCCGGTTGCAGGAGCGCGCATGACGACCATACCTGCTTATACAATCGGTGGTTTAACGCGCCCCGAACTTCACCTCGATCCGACCGGTCATATCGTCCTCGACGCGGCCGCCCAAGCGTTCGCTGACACGTATGGTCTGCAATATCTCTACCTCGGCTGCCCTCCCGGCACACTTTGGCCGCCGGTCACGGACTCGCTGTCGGCGCCGGTCGACGCCAATTCGGCAAACAACGCGGTCATCGAGGGCGCCGCGGCCAACACACTCGTCAACGTCACCGCGCTGGCCGCCAGCAGCAGTGGCAATGCCGTCACCTATTCCTTGACCGGCGACACTTCCAGCGGCGGGTTCAAGATCGATCCGAACACCGGCATGGTGTCGGTCGCGAACCCCGCCAAGATCAACTACGTGACCAGCTCAGGTCATGCCTACACCATCACCGTTCAGGCGAGCGACGGCATCGCGACGAGCGCGCAGAGCTTCACCATCGCAGTCACCGACGTTGCACCGTCCACGCCGGTCGACAGCAATGCAGCAGCCAACAAGGTGGCGGAAGGCGCCGCGGCCGGCACGGCTGTAGGCATCACCGCGACATCGACCGATATGAATCCCGTGACCTACAGCCTGACTGGCGACAGTTCGGGCGGAGGCTTCACCATCAATGCCACGACAGGTGTCATCACCGTCGCCGATCCCAGCAAGATCAACTATGTCAGCGCGCCGGGTCACGCCTATACCGTCACCGCGACCGCGAGCGACGGCACCCTGAGCAGCTCGCAGACCTTCACGATCGATGTGACATTGGGTGCGGCAACTCACTTCGCCGTGAGCATTCCTGCCAACGGCGCAGCGGGAACGCCAGGCACGGTCACCGTCACCGCGCTCGATGCCTTGAACCACGTCGTCACCAACTACACGGGCACGGTTCACTTCACGTCAACCGACGGCCACGCCGCGCTGCCCGCCGACGTGACGTTGACCAACGGCACCGGCAGCTTCAGCGAGACCCTCGACACCGCCGGCAGCCAGACCATCACCGCGACCGACACAGTGAACAGCGCCGTCAAGGGCACATCGAATTCCGAGATCGTGACACCGGGCCTCGCCACGCATTTTTCGGTCAGTCTCCCCGCCAACGGCACGGCAGGGACACCGGGCTCGGTCATCGTCACGGCGCTCGATGCCCTCAACAATGTCGCGACCAGTTATTCGGGGATCGTCCACTTCACGTCGAGCGACGGCAGCGCCGTGCTGCCGGCCGACATGACGTTGACCAACGGCGCCGGCAGCTTCAACGAGACATTCAAGACCGCCGGCAGCCAGACCGTCACCGTGACCGACACGGTCAGCGCCATCACCGGCACGTCGAACACCGAGACAGTGACGGGCGGCGCCGCCACGCATCTTGTGGTCAGCATTCCGGCGAACGGAGCCGCGGGGACACCAGGCTCGGTCATCGTTACCGCGTTCGATGCCTTCGGCAACGTCGCCACCGGCTATTCGGGTACCGTGCACTTCACATCGAGCGATGGCCACGCCGTGCTGCCCGCCGACGTGACACTGACCAACGGCACCGGCAGCTTCAGCGAGACATTCGAGTCGGTCGGAAGCCAGACCATCATCGCGACCGACACGCTCAGCCCCGGCATCACCGGCACCTCGAATGCCGAGACCGTGACGGCGGGTCCCGTCACACACTTCGCGATCAGCATTCCGGGCAGCAGCACCGCGGGAGTCGCAGGTTCAGGCACCGTGACCGCGCTCGACGCCTTCGGCAACGTCGTCACCGGCTACACAGGAACCGTGCACTTCACGTCGACCGACGGCCATGCCGTGCTGCCGGCCAACATGACGTTGACCAACGGCACCGCCACGTTCAGCGAGACGCTCGACTCCGCCGGAAGCCAGACCATCACCGCGACCGACACGGTGACGAGCGCGATCACCGGCACCTCGAATGTCGAAACCGTGACGGCGGCCGCCGCCACGCACTTTGCGGTCAGCATCCCGGGCAGCGGCTCTGCCGGTACCGCAGGCTCGGGCACGGTGAGCGCGCTCGATGCCTTCGGCAACGTCGTCACCGGCTACACCGGAACCGTGCACTTCACGTCGACCGACGGCAGCGCCGTGCTGCCGGCCGACATGACGCTGACCAATGGCACCGGAACCTTCAACGAGACCTTCGATACCTCCGGCAGCCAGACCATTACCGCGACCGACACGGTCAGCGCCATCACCGGCACGTCGAATGCCGAAAACGTAGCGCCCGGCCCCGCCACGCACTTCGTGGTGAGCATCCCGGCCAACGGCCGGGCGGACATCGCGGGACCGGTCACGGTCACGGCGCTCGACGCCCATGGCAACGTCGCCACCGGCTACACCGGCACCGTGCACTTCACATCGAGCGACCCGAGCGCCGTGCTGCCCTCTGACACGACGCTGACCGGCGGCATCGGCACCTTCACCGAGAAATTCGAGACCGCCGGAAGCCAGACCATCACCGCGACCGACACGGCCAGCGCCGGCGTCACCGGCACGTCAAATGCCGAGACCGTGGCTCCTCCGGACGCACCGCCCGTCGTGACCGGCGGCCATACCCTGAACTACATCGAGGAGCAGGCCGCCACCGCCTTCGACCCGGCGCTGACGGTCACCGATGCCGACAACGCGACGCTCGATCACGTGACGGTGCAGATCACCGGCAACTATTTCAACGGCCAGGATGTCCTCGGCTTCGTCAACACCGCGAACATCATCGGCGCGTGGGACGCCTTGCACGGTGAGTTGACCCTGACCGGCACCGCCGCCTCCACGGTCGCCGACTTCCAGACCGCGCTGGATTCGATCACCTACTTCAATACCAGCAACAATCCGTCCGGTCTGGCCCGCGCGGTGACCATCACCGCAAATGACGGCACGCTCGACGGCGCGCCTGCGACCGACACCATCGACGTCACGCCGGTCAACAACCCGCCGGTGGTGACAATCGGCACCATCACCGACTTCAGCGAGCCGCCGGTCGGCACACCGCCGGCGAATTCGATCCCGGTCACGATCGCCCCGAACCTCACGATCACCGACGTCGACAGCGCCAACCTGATCAGCGCGACTTTCGAGCTGAGCGACCTCAAGCCGTCGGACGTGCTGTCGATCGCGGGTCACGCCGGCACCAGCGGTGACATCGGCAATATCCACTTCGCGATCTCCAGCACGGCCACCACCGAAACTGTCACCCTGACCGGGACCGACACGATCGCGCATTACAACGCGGTGCTCGATGCCGTCCAGTTCAACAACACCGGTGAGCCTCCCGACACCACGGCGCGCTCCTATACCGTGACCGCCGTCGACGACGGCGGCACCGCGAACGGCGGCAACGACACGGGATCGGCAACCGCAACCCAGACCGTCACCGCGATCGACGATCCGCCGACCGCGACGGTGCCGACGGATTCATCGGTTGGGACGGCCTTTTCGCACACCAACCTCGCGATATCGGGGCTTTCGGTCGCCGACATCGATTCCGCAGGCGGTAACGAAACCGCAACGATCACTTCGAACCACGGCGCGCTGTCTTTCGACCCTACCGGACTTGCCAGTTTCACCAACAACGGCAGCCATACCGTCACGCTGACAGGGACGATCGCGCAGCTCAACACCGCGCTGGCGACGCTGACCTACAACAGCGACGACGGCTTCACCGGCAGCGACACGATTTCTCTGAACATCAACGACAACAGCCATACCGGCACCGGCGGCCCGCTCTCATCGGGCGCCCAGAGCTTCCATGTCGGCGTCGTTCCGCAGGTGTTCTACATCGACAACTCGACGACAGGCACCAGCCACAATCTCGGCACCCAGGCCGATCCCTACACCTCGATCGCCGCCTTCAACGCAGCGAATCCGGCCGGCTCCGGCGACTATGTCGTGCTCGAGCACGGCACCGGCACCTACAGCGAAGCCAACGGCATCAACCTCGCCAGCGGCGTCAACCTGATCGGCGGCAGCCATACCCTGACGTTCACCAATCCGGTGACCAACGCCACGGTGACCGCGAATGTCGGCACCGGCACCGATCCGGTCATCCATGTCACCGGCGCCGATAACGGCATCGACCTGCTCGGCACGTCGGGCCACACCATCACCGGCGTCAGCATCGACACCTCGGCCTCGACCGGCATCGGCATCAGCGACGACGGCAACAATGTCGGCACCGTCACGATGTCCGACATCGTGATCAAGACGGCCAGCGGGGCCGGCATGAACTTCACCCATGGCGGCACCATCACCGTCACAGGCAGCAACAACACCATCACGTCGACGACTGGCACCGCCCTCGATGTCGAGCACACCAACATCGGCGCCGGCAATCTCACCTTCAAGAGCATTTCGGCGACAGGCTCGTCGGGCAATGCCGGCATCATCCTCGACACGACGGGAACGGCCGGCGGGCTCACGGTCACCGGGACCGGCTCCGCGGGATCCGGTGGCACGATCAACAACAAGACCGGCGGCGATATCCTGAGCGGCACCGACGCCGGCGGGCAAACCACATCGGGCGACGGCGGTACCGGCATTTTCCTGCACAACACCGCCAACGTGTCGCTGACTGACATGACGCTGCACGACTTCAGCAACTTCGCGATCTACGGCAATGGCGTCACCAATTTCACGCTCGCCAATAGCGCGATCAGCGGCACCAACGGCACCACCAATGCCGGCGACCGCGAGGAAAGCAGCATCCGATTCGACAATCTGCTCGGCACCGCGTCGATCACGGGATCGAGCATTTCGGGCGGCTTCGCCCAGAATGTCGATCTCTACAACACCAGCGGCACGCTGAACCGCCTGACCATGGACAGCGACACGTTCGGCCTGATCGGCTCGAGCGGCAACGACAACGTCCTCGGCCAAGTCTACAACTCCGCGACTGCCAACTACACGGTGACCAACAGCACGTTTTCCGGCACACGGTCCGACTTCATCGCGTTCGTCGCCAACAACAATTCGTCGATGGACGCCGTGGTGCGGAGCAACACCTTCCACAACGGCCAAGCAATCGTTCCCGGCGGCGGCACGGCGGTCGACATCAGGAGCGGCTCCGGCGGCAATGTCTCCGCCGCGACCACCACGTTCGACATCTCGCACAACATCCTGACCGACGGCGGCGCCAACGCCTTCGACACGGTCGGCATTTTCGTGGCGAAGGGCCAGGACAACGGCACCATGTCCGGCACCATCGCCAGCAACGATATCGGCCCGGCGAAGGTGGGATCCAACTCCGACGGCATCTTCGTCCGCGACGCAGGCGCCGGCAGCCTGACGATGCTGATCCAGAACAACACCATCACCGGCGTCGGCGACGCCGGCATCGCGCTGCAGAATAACGACGGCAGCTCGACCCTCAACGCCACGCTCTACGGCAACTCGGTGTCGTCTCCGACCTCCAACGGTCCGTTCGCGGCGCTCGATGTCGAGAACGGCGCGACGGCGACCGACACCAGTACGACGAATGTCGTCATCGGCATGGGCGCCGGCGGCACGGGCAGCAAGAATACGCTGAACCATAGCACGCTCTACGCCACCGACGTCGAGTTGAGCAATTTCGGCGCCAGCACCCATCTGAACCTCTCGAAGAACGGTTCAACATCGGGGACCGCCGCAGGCGTGATCACCGACGACAACACCAGCGCCACGGGCGGCATCACCGTCGACACCACGGGCGGCAACGGCATGACGACGCTGGTCAGCACGCTGCCTGCACTGCCCGCGGCGGTCGCGCCGCTGCTTGCCGAAGCGGGCGGCGTTCAGGCGTCGACCCCGAGCACCGGCGAGATGCACCTGACGCAGGCCGAGCTCAATTCGGTGGTGTCGGCGGCGATCGCCGAATGGGCGATTGCGGGCGCCAACGCGACGCAGCTTGTCCTCCTGCATGCCGCGACCTTCAGCATCGCCGACCTCGCCGGCCAGATTGTCGGTCAGGAAGGCGCCTTGCATATCACGATCGACGCCGATGCCGCCGGCCATGGCTGGTTCATCGACCCGACCTCGTCGGACAATTTCGAATTCACCCACGCCGTCAACGCCGCCGGTACCGATCTCCTGACCGATCCGTCGACGGCCGCGGCAGGTCATCTCGATCTGCTGACCACCGTGGTTCACGAACTGGGTCACGTGCTCGGCCTTCCCGACTCGATTTCGCCGTCGGATGCCAACAGCCTGATGTATATCGGCCTCGCCGACGGCGAACGCCGGCTTGCCACTACCTCGGATGTCGCCCAATCCAACGCGGCCTTGCAGAAGGCGATGCCGACGCAAGGCACCGCAACCTCGAACCAGCAAACCGCCACTTTGCAGACCACCGGTACGCTCAAGGTGACCAGCGGCGACAGCTTCGACTTCTCGTCATTGACCCAGACGCAGTCGCAGACCAACACAAGCCATACGGACCTGACCGCGAACACCCAGACCTTGTCCGATCTGTTCAGCGGACAGTCCAGTGGCGCGACGCCATGGTGGGTCGGCCACGAGATGACCTGCGCCGCCATGGGCGGCAACCCGACCGATCATCTCCAGACCCATCACGATCTGGTGGTTTGATCGAACGTCGCAACAGCCTGAGCAACGCCTGCTGGAACGATCCGGCAGGCGTTTCGATTCGGTCGCGCCGCATTCACGGCAATCGTCGTCGCGAAGCGCCACGTCATCGCAACGACATCCGCGCGTCATGCGCTCGAACAAAAATCACAAAACTCCGACAATCGTTTAGGTTGCACTTGGCGCAAAACACGCTATCGTGCATTCGTAATCGCGCGACCGCATTTGCCTTGCATTTTCATTAATTGAGTCACTGACGAGACGGATCGTCTGACGGAGGATCGATGTCCCTACCGTTTCTCTCTGAAATCAGGATGATGTCGTTCAACTTTCCGCCGAAAGGCTGGGCCTTCTGCAATGGCCAGTTGCTGCCGATCAACCAGAACCAGGCGCTGTTCTCGTTGCTCGGCACGATCTATGGCGGCAATGGCCAGACGACCTTCGCGCTGCCCAACCTGCAGGGAAAAGTGCCACTGCATGCGGGGTCGGGATTCACGATCGGGCAGACTGGCGGTGAAACATCCCACACACTATCGATCGCCGAGATGCCACAGCATCCGCATATTTTTCAGGGCACGACCAACGGCGCAGACAACGCCGCGGTCACCAACAATCTGATGGCGACGTCGGCCAATCTCTATACCGCTGCCAGCAATTTGACGACACTGGCTCCGAGCACCGTCGGCAATGCTGGCGGCTCACAGCCGCACGAGAACATGCAGCCCTATCTCACGCTGAGCTTCTGCATCGCATTGCAGGGCATCTTTCCCTCCCGGACCTGAAGGACGCGCGCCATGGGCCAGCCTTACGTTGGCGAGATTCGCATGTTCGCCGGCAATTTTGCGCCGGTTGGCTGGATGCTCTGCCAGGGACAGATCCTGCCGATCTCCCAATACGACACGCTGTTCAATCTGATCGGAACCACCTATGGCGGTGACGGCCAGCAGACGTTCGCCCTGCCGAACCTGCAAGGCCGTCTGCCGTTGCACCAGACCAGTGGCTTCGTCATCGGGCAGACCGGGGGCTCCGAACAGGTGACGCTGACCACCCAGCAACTGCCCACCCACAACCACTCGATGGCTGCGTCCCTGAACAATGCGACCGGCAACACGGTGACCGGCAATGTCGTGGGCGCGGTGGGAGCGACCCAGATCTACCGCGAGGTCGCGGCCGCCTCGCCGATGGCGAGCCAGGCGTGCTCATTCGTCGGCGGCAGCCAGCCGCACGACAACATGCAACCCTACCTCTGCTACAACTTCATCATTTCACTGTTCGGCGTTTACCCGAGCCAAAACTAGGACGGGACCATGTCTGATCAATTCCTTGCCGAGATCCGCATTTTCCCGTTCAACTTCGCGCCGTTGGGGTGGGCCGTCTGCAACGGGCAACTCATGCCGATCTCGCAGAACACCGCACTTTTCTCCCTGCTCGGCACCTTTTATGGCGGCGACGGCAAGAGCAACTTTGCGTTGCCCAACCTGCAAGGCAGCGCGCCGATGCAGCAGGGGCAGAGTTCCTCCGGCACTTTCTACGACATCGGACAGTCCGCCGGTACGACGACCGTGACGCTGCTGCAAAGCCAGATGCCCCAGCACAACCATGGGGTTCTGGGCAATATCAATCAGTCTCAGCTTGCCACGCCCGGTCCGGCACGATCCCTTGCACGGGCAAACCCGGGACAGGCCTACACGGCGACGCTGACCAACGTTTCGCCGTTCTCGGCAACCAGTTCAATTCTGCCGAACGGCGGCAGCCAGCCCCACAACAACCTGATGCCCTATCTCACGTTGAATTTCTGCATCGCGTTGCAGGGCATTTTCCCGCAGCGCAGCTAGAGCGTTTTCGAGCGAAGTGGACACCGGTTCGCGTGAAGAAAACGCGTCAAAACAAGAATCTAGGGCTCCGTTCCGATTCAATCGGAACGGAAAAGGCTCTAGACCGGCCATGACGGATGGTTTGAGCACTGATGCGGCTGCCGCGGCGTTCGGATGGACGCGCGCCGCGGATGCGGGCCTGAGCTTCCGTCGTATCGCCGATGCCGATTTGCCCTTCCTGTCGCGGCTCTATGCTTCGACGCGCACCGATGAACTGGCAGTTGCACCGTGGAGCGCGGAGCAGAAGGCCGCTTTCCTGGCGATGCAGTTCCAGGCGCAGCATGCGCATTACCAGCAGCACTATCCGACGGCCGACTGGTTGGTGACGATGCGCGGTGGAGAGGATATCGGCCGGCTCTATGTCGACCGCTGGCCGAGCGAGCATTGCGTCATCGATATCGCCTTCCTGCCCGAACGCCGCGGATCGGGTCTCGGCGGCGCGCTGATGCGCGACCTGCTCGACGAGGCCGCCGGCGCAGGCAAGGCGATGTCAATCCACGTCGAGAAGTTCAATCCGGCGATGCGGCTCTATCGCCGGCTCGGCTTCGTCACCGAGGAAGACAGGGGCGTCTACGACCTGATGCGCTGGCGCGGGACCGCAGGTTCCGACCGTCAGGTGAAGACCGCCTGATAGCCGTTGCCGTCTCCGAGCGGGCCGATCGGCACCAGGAAGATCTCGATCACGCCGAGTGCCGGATGCCGCACCGGATAGATCGCCTGCGGCAGCCAGGCTCCCTTCGGCCTCGCGAA
Organism: Bradyrhizobium sp. USDA 4011; assembly: GCF_054063415.1. NCBI lineage: Bacteria > Pseudomonadati > Pseudomonadota > Alphaproteobacteria > Hyphomicrobiales > Nitrobacteraceae > Bradyrhizobium > Bradyrhizobium sp. USDA 4011. The sequence goes on along the minus strand of NZ_JBSSGG010000001.1, from coordinate 4,702,092 downwards.
CAGCAGCGAGAACGCGCCGCCCGGCCGGCCGCTGTTGCCCGCGGGCTCGACCTTGGCAAGCTTCAGCGCCAAGACGCCTTCCGCCGTCTGCATCTCGAACTCCGCGTCCTGATGCGGCCGGAAGTCATCGATATGCAGTTTCGCGAGATCGACGGTGGATGTCATGCGCACGCCTCTGTTGCCTTCGAGGTGTAACACACGCTGCGATGTTGCCGTCAAGATTTCTGCCGGCCATCCGCGGTCTGAACCAAAGCACTTCGTCATTCCGGGGCGCCGGGGAATTGCGGGTGGATGGAGCCGTGCCCCTCCTGCCGCACCGGCTTTCCCTGCGCTCTCTGCTCAAGTGGAAGGCAGGTAAACGCAAGACTCGGGTGCAGCGCGCCGCGAGGATGGGGATGCATGACTCTCAAGCCGCGCAACATACTCGGTGTCGTCCCGGCGGAGGCGGGGACCCATAACACCAAATGCAAGTCGTTGCGCGATGCAGGAAGCACGAGCCCCGGCGTATGGATCCCGGCCGACTACGGTGAACGCGGAGCCTCCGACCGTACAGCCCAGAGCCCTGATGACGGCTCCGATTTCCTCCGCTAACCTCTCGGCAAACGGCCGCCGGCAAGGCGGGCCATCTTGAGGGAGGACAGCCGCGTGCATCGAGGCCGTGTCGTATTCGGCGCCATGGACGAGGTCGTGTTCGGGCGGCCCGCCCGTGAGGCCGTCGTCGAGCAACTGGACCGGCTTGGCGCCCAGCGCGCCTTCCTGATGGTGTCGGGTACGCTGAACCGCGAAACCGACGAGATCGAAAAAGTCCGCCAGGCGCTCGGCGCCCGCTGTGTCGGCACCTTCGATCAGATGCCGGCACACACGCCGCGCGCCGCGGTGATCGCGGCGACGGCACAGGCGCGTGATGCCAAGGCCGATCTGATCGTCACCATCGGCGGCGGTTCGATCACCGACGGCGCCAAGGCGGTGCAGCTTTGCCTTGCCAACAACGTCACGACATCGGACGGCATCGACACGATCCGCACCCGCGGCGGCGTCTCGCCCGAGATGAATCCTCCGGCCGTGCGCCAGATCAGCGTGCCGACCACGATCGCCGGCGGCGAGTTCTCGTCGATCGCAGGCGTCACCAACGAGGCCAAGCGGCAGAAGGAGATGCTGCGCCATCCCCTGGTGATGCCGCGCGCCACCATCCTCGATCCGGACCTGTCGGTGCACACGCCGGACTGGCTGTTCCTGTCGACCGGCATCCGCGCGGTAGATCATTGCGTCGAGGGCATATGCTCGCGCGAGGCGCATCCTTACGGCGATGCGCAGGCGCTGAAGGGGCTCGAGATGCTGGCGCAGGGCCTTCCGCGGGTGAAGGCCAACCCGAAGGATATCCCGGCGCGGATGGATTGCCAGATCGGCACCTGGCTCTCGACCGGTCCGCTCGCCTCCGGCGTGCCGATGGGCGCGAGCCACGGCATCGGCTACGTGCTCGGCGCCGAGTTCGACGTGCCGCACGGCTACACCTCATGCGTGATGCTGCCGGCGGTGATGCGCTGGAACAAGCGCGACAACGCCGACCGGCAGGCGCTGGTCGCGACCGCGATGGGGCATCCGGGCGCCGACGCCGGCGACGTGCTCGACCGCTTCATCCGCGACCTCGGCATGCCGCGCAGCCTGAGGGAGGTCAACGTCGGCCCTGAGCATTTCGACCGCATCGCGGCGGGTGCGATGCGCACGCCCTGGGTGCCGCGCAATCCGCGCAAGATCGATGGTCCGTCGCAGGTTCGCGAGATTCTGGTGATGGCCGCTTAAAGCATGGTCCGGAAAGGTGCGAAGCGGTTTTCCGACAAGATCATGCTCAAACAAGAAGCAAAGTGACATGAGGGAGATCTGAGCTTCGATGTACACCGGCAAGCATGCTTACCTGCGCCCGCTGCAACCGGCCTTCATCATGGCCGGGACCGGCGAGATCGTCACTTATCGAGAGCTTGAGGCACGCAGCAACCGTCTCGCGCATCTGTTCCGCAACCGCGGCATGAAGCGGCTCGACCACTATTCGATCTTCATGGAGAACAACAACCGCTACCTCGAAGCCTGCGGCGCCGGGGAACGTTCCGGCCTCTACTTCACCTGCGTCAATTCCTACCTCACGGCCGGCGAGCTCGCCTACATCCTGACCAACAGCCGGTCACGGATCCTGATCACCTCGAAGCTGAAGCTCGACATCGCGCGCGAGGCGCTGAAGGAGTGCCCGCAGGTCGAGCTCTGCATCGTGGTCGACGGCGACAGTGAGAGTGATCGCATCGTCGGACTGCAACAGGCGACCGCTGGCCTGCCGGCGACGCCGATCGCGGACGAATATGCGGGCACCGCGATGCTCTATTCTTCCGGCACGACCGGCCGGCCGAAGGGCATCGTGCGGCCGCTGCCCGAGCAGCCGCCGTCGCAAAACCTTCCGCTGTTCGACTTCCTGACCAAGCTCTGGCACTACCGCGAGGGCATGGTCTATCTGTCGCCGGCGCCGCTCTATCACTCGGCGCCGCAGGCCGCGGTCAATCTCACCATCCGGATGGGCGGCACCGTCGTCATCATGGAGAGCTTCGATCCCGAGCGCTATCTCCAGCTGGTCGAAAAATGGGGCATCACCCACAGCCAACTGGTGCCGACGATGTTCTCGCGCCTGCTGAAACTGCCCGAGGAGGTTCGCAGCCGCTACGATCTGTCGACGCTCGAGATCGCGATCCATGCCGCGGCGCCCTGCCCGGCGCTGGTCAAGGACGACATGATCAAATGGTGGGGCCCGATCATCCACGAATATTACGGCGCGACCGAGGGCCTCGGCTTCACCGCCTGCAACAGCGAGGAGTGGCTCGCCCATCGCGGCACCGTCGGCAAGGTGCTGCTCGGCGACCTGCATATCCTCGACGAGAACATGCAGCCCTGCCCGAAGGGCACGCCGGGGACCGTGTGGTTCAAGACCGCCACGCCGTTCGAATATTTCAACGATCCGGCCAAGACCAGCGAGGCGCGCTCGGCGGACGGCAGCATGAGCACGGTCGGCGACGTCGGCTATGTCGACGACGACAACTTCCTCTATCTGACCGACCGCGCCACCTTCATGATCATCTCCGGCGGCGTGAACATCTACCCGCAGGAATGCGAGAACCTCCTGATCACTCATCCCAAGGTCGCCGACGCCGCGGTGTTCGGCGTGCCCAATGTCGATCTCGGCGAGGAGGTGAAGGCGGTGGTGCAGCCGGTCGACGGCATCGCGCCGGGGCCGGAACTCGCCGAGGAGCTGATCGCCTTCTGTGCAAGCTCGCTGTCGCGCCAGAAGGTGCCGCGCTCGGTCGATTTCGAAGCCGAGCTGCCGCGGCTGCCGACCGGAAAACTCTACAAGCGACTGCTGCGCGATCGCTACTGGGGCAACAAGACCTCGCGGATCGTGTGAACATTTGATGCGGCGAGCCGGACCGTCGCAGCCCGGGACGCCGGGCGGCGTAACGGACTCGCCCCTCGCGCGGATTTCGCGCTATGCTCCGGGATCGCAAGCCAGCTTCGCCGGAGGCCGCCATGCCGTCGCCCCAACCGCGCGAGCCCGAGCCGGTACAGGCCGGAAGGCTCGAATTCACCGCCGCCGAGATCGGTGCGCTCGCCCATCTCTATCGTGGCGAGGTCTACCGCAGCACGGTCTGGCGCACCCGCCTGGACAGCTCGACCAACTGGGCGGTGGTCACGACCGGCATCGCGCTGTCGGCGACCTACAGCAGCGCGGAGGCTTCGCCTTTGCCGATGGTGCTGGTCGGGTTGCTGGTCACGGTGTTTCTGTTGTTCGAGGCGCGGCGCTATCGCTACTTCAACGTCTGGCGCGCCCGCGCGCGGCTGCTCGAAACCGATTTCTACGCGCCGATGATCCGCGGCGAAGGTCCCACGCCGAACTCGGCCTGGACCGAGCTGCTCGCCAACGACTACCGCCGCCCGAGCTATCACATCAGCCTTGCCCGGGCGATCGGCCGACGGCTGCGCCGGACCTATGGCTGGATCTTCGCGATCCAGGCCATCGCCTATTACGGCAAGCTGGCGATCCACCCCCTGCCGCTGACCACGGTGAGCGATATCTGGGACCGCGCCTCGATCGGCCCGATTCCCGGAGCCATCGTGGTTCTGGCCGGCGTCGCCTTCCATTCCAGCTGGGCCCTGTTCGCCTTCGTCACGCATCGCATGGAGGTCGCCGACCGGCGGACGCGGCACAAACTGATCGCGATGGGGTGAGGCGGCGCGAGCCGCGTTGCCGCTGGCCGGCTTTTCCCCTAACCTCGCCTCAACAAGAAACGTCAGGGAGGATTTGCCGATGGAAGTGATCCCACTGCGCGAGGGATTCGGAGCCGAACTGCGCGGCGTCACGCTTTCGGATGTTGCCGCCAGCGATGCCCCCTATGCCGCGGTCCGCGCTGCGTTCGAGGAACATTCGGTGCTGGTGTTCCGCGGCCAGGAGGTCAGCGACGACATCCAGCTCGCCTTCTCGCGCCGCTTCGGTCCGCCTGAGACGACCAAGGTCGGTTCGATGGGCACCGGCTCGCATTTCGTGATCCTCTCGACCTTCGGACCTGACGGCAAGGTGGTTCCGTCCGACCATCGGCAGCAGCTGCGCGCCAGGGCCAACCAGCTCTGGCACACCGACTCCTCCTTCAAGCGCGTGCCGGCGCTGACCTCGATCCTGTCCGCGCGCATCATCCCCGAACATGGCGGCGAGACCGAGTTCGTCTCGATGCGGCTGGCCTTCGAGCGGCTCGACAAGGATGTGGCCAAGCGGCTGGAGAACTCCTTCGCCTGGCACTCCTACGCGCATTCGCGCAGCAAGGTGGCCACCGGGCTCGCGACATCGGAGGAAGTCGATGCACTGCCGCCGGTGTGCTGGCGCATGGTCTGGCGCAATCCGGTCAACGGCCGCGGCGCACTGTATCTCGCCTCCCACGCCTATGGCGTCGAGGGCATGGATGCCGATGCCGGCAAGGCGCTGATCGAGCAGCTGACCGAAGCCGCCACCGCGCCCGGCGTCAGCTATCTGCACCAGTGGAAGCAGGGCGACGTCGTGATGTGGGACAACCGCGCCACCATGCATCGCGGCCGCCCCTGGCCGGCGCATGAGGGCCGCCTGATGATCCGCACCACGATCTCGGCGACCGAGGCCGATGGTGTCGCGAACATGCAGCCGCCCTCAACGCAGGCGGCGGAGTGAGGTGATGTGGCGCCGGTCATGCCGTCATCCTGAGGAGCCGCGAAGCGGCGTCTCGAAGGATGAACGGTCCGGCTCGTGGGCCTGCATCCTTCGCGGCTCGCCCAGCGGCGCAATTGCGCCGCAAGGCTCGCGCCTCAGGAAGACGGTGAGAAGCATCGCGATTGGATCGGCGACAAACTGTCGCTCATTGTGGGGCGCTTCACGCCTCGAATTTGAACGGAGAGGCGTCACCACCGCGTAGCAAACCAACCAGAGTTCCCCGCACAATCACAGCCATTATCCCCCGTCCGTGGAAATTTTAACGCTGCCACGTCATCCGAATTGCCAATCTCCGCACCGCCGTCGCCGGTTGCCCGACAGCCTCACCGTGGTATCGTCGATGCCAATCGGCCATTGAGACCGAAATTCGTGGAGGGGACCATGCGGAGCGTGCAAGCGCTGGCCGTCGCGGTGTTGTTTGTGCTGACCATCGGCGGCGTTTCACGCGCAGCCGAGCCGAAAGCCGGCGGCATCTTCAGGATCTATCACCGCGACAGCCCCGGCAGCGCCTCGATCCACGAGGGTGCGACCTATTCGGTGAACATTCCGTTCATGCCGATCTTCAACAACCTCGTCATTTTCGATCAGCACATCGCCCAGAACAGCGCCAGCACGATCCGGCCCGAGCTTGCAGAGAGTTGGGCCTGGAGCGGCGACAACAAGACTCTGACCTTCAAGCTGCGCAAGGACGTCAAGTGGCACGACGGCAAGCCGTTCACCGCGGCCGACGTCAAATGCACCTTCGACATGCTGATGGGCAAGTCGCCGCAGAAGTTCCGCCAGAACCCGCGCAAGTCCTGGTACGAGCAGGTCGACGAGGTCACGACCAACGGCGACTATGAAGCATCGTTCAAGCTGAAGCGCCCGCAGCCCGCGCTGCTGTCGCTGCTCGCCTCGGGCTATTCGCCGGTCTATCCCTGCCATGTGTCGCCGGCAGAAATGCGCACCAAGCCTGTCGGTACCGGCCCGTTCAAGTTTGTCGAGTTCAAGGCCAACGAGTCGATCAAGCTGACCAAGAACCCCGACTACTTCAAGAAGGGTCTGCCCTATCTCGACGGCATCGAGTTCACCATTATCACCAACCGCTCGACGGCGATCCTCGGCTTCGTGTCAGGCAAGTTCGACATGACGTTCCCGACCGAGGTCTCGATCCCGCTGCTCAAGGACGTCAAATCGCAGGACCCGACAGCGATCTGCGTGGTGGAACCGAACAACGTCTCCACCAACATCATCATCAATTCGACCGCGCCACCGTTCGACAATCTCGACATCCGCCGCGCGCTGGCGCTGGCGCTCGACCGCAAGGCCTTCATCCAGATCATGTTCGAGGGCCAGGGCGACATCGGCGGCACCATGGAGCCGGCACCCGACGGCCTGTGGGCGATGCCGAAAGAGATGCTGGAATCGATCCCCGGCTACGGTCCCGACATCGAGAAAAACCGCGAGGAAGCGCGCAAGCTGATGCAGAAGGCGGGCTATGGCCCGGCCAAGCACCTGCAGATCAAGGTGTCGACCCGCAACATCGCGGTCTACCGCGATCCCGCGATCATCCTGATCGACCAGATCAAGAGCATCTATATCGACGCCGAGCTCGACGTCGTCGACACCGCGCAATGGTTCCCGAAGGTCGCCCGCAAGGATTATTCGCTCGGCCTCAACCTCACCGGCAACGCCGTCGACGAGCCTGACCAGTCCTTCTACGAGAACTATGCCTGCGGTTCGGAGCGGAACTACACCAACTATTGCAACAAGGATATCGAGAAACTGTTCGATCAGCAGTCCGAGGAGACCAACGTCGACAAGCGCAAGAAGCTGGTCTGGGAGATCGACAAGAAGCTGCAGGAAGACGTCGCGCGCCCGATCATCTTCCATGCCCGGACCGGCACCTGCTGGAAGCCTTACGTGAAGAATGTCACGATCATGTCCAACAGCTCCTATAACGGCTATCGCTACGAAGACGTCTGGTTGGACAAGTAGCGCGAAGTGTTTTCGAGCGAAGTGGACACCGGTTCGCGTCAAGAAAACGCTTCAAGCGAAATCCAAAGGCGAGATCAGGGAGGGAGCCAGGGTGTTTGCCTATATCGTGCGGCGACTGTTCCTGATGCTCGTGACCCTGTTCGGGATCTCGGTCATCATCTTCGTGCTGCTGCGCGTCGTTCCCGGCAACATCGTCGATATCCTGTTCGACGCCGCAGGCTTCGTCGATCCCGCCGACAAGGCCAATCTCGAGCGCGAACTCGGCCTGAGCCAGCCGATCGTGATCCAGTATCTGCATTGGATCGGCGGCCTGCTGCACGGCGACCTCGGCTATTCCTATGTCTCGGAGAAGCCGGCGCTGGAGGAGATCCTGCCGCGGATCCCGATCACCGCGCGGCTGGCGGGGCTGGCGCTGCTGTTCTCCGCCTCGATCGGCATTCCGCTCGGCGTCATCAGCGCCGTGCACCAGGGCTCGAAGCTTGACTATGCGCTGCGCGTCGTCAGCCTCAGCGGCCTGTCGTTGCCGTCGTTCTGGCTCGGCCTGTTGATCCTGATGGCCTCGGTCTCGCTGTTCGGCACCATGCCGATCTTCAATCCGAACCCGAAGACCTGGCTCGAGGCGCTGACCATCTACGCGGTGCCGGCGATGGCGGTCGGCTTCCGCAGCGCGGCGCTGACCATGCGCATCACCCGCTCCTCGATGCTGGAGATCCTGCGCCAGGACTACATCCGCACCGCGCGCGCCAAGGGCGCCTCCGAAGCTTCCGTGAACTATCACCACGCGCTCAAGAACGCGGTGCTGCCGGTCATCACGGTGATCGGCATCGAGGCCGCCTTCCTGATCGGCGGGCTGATCGTCACCGAGACCGTGTTCAACATCCCCGGCATCGCCCGCTTCCTGGTCGAGGCGCTGCGCTGGCGCGATTACCCGATCGTGCAGAACCTCGTGATGTTCATCGCGGTCGTCGTCGTGGTCGTGAACTTCATCGTCGACATGCTCTATGCGGCAATCGATCCGCGCATCCGGTTCGGAGACTGAACGCGTGGCAACGATCAATTTCGACAGCGAACTGCGACGCGCCGGAGCCAACGCCACGACCGGCTGGGGGCGGTTCGCATTCCTCGCGCAGCGCCATGTGCTCGGCACTATCGGCCTGATCATCATGCTGTCGTTCGTGCTGACCGCCATATCAGCCGATCTGATCAGCCGCTACGATCCGCTCACCGTCGATTCCGCGCACCGGCTGGCCGCCCCCTCCACGCTGCACTGGTTCGGTACCGATTCCTTCGGCCGCGACGTCTGGAGCCGCATCGTCCATGGCGCGCGGATCTCGCTTGCGGTCGGCATCGGCTCCACGACGCTCGGCGCCACGCTCGGAGTCATTGTGGGTCTCACCTCCGGCTATCTCTCCGGCTGGGTCGATCTCGTTTTCCAGCGGGTGACCGACATCCTGCAATCGCTGCCACTCCTGGTGCTTGCGCTGGTGATGACCGCGGCGCTCGGCCCCTCGCTGCCGAACGTGATCCTTGCCATCGCCATTCCCCTGATCCCGACGGTTGCCCGCGTGATCCGCGCCAACACGCTGGCGCTGCGCGAACAGCCGTTCGTGGAGGCCGCCAAATCGATCGGCATGAGCGAGACGCGCATCGCGCTGCGCCACGTGCTGCCGAACACCATCGCCCCGCTAATCGTGCTGGCCACCGCGCAGCTCGGCTCAACCATCCTCACCGAAGCGTCGCTGTCGTTCCTCGGCCTCGGCATTCCCGAGCCTTATCCGTCCTGGGGCCGCATGCTGTCGGAATCCGCCGCTGAATATGTCCGCACCGCGCCGTGGCTCGTGATCTTCCCCGGCATCGCGATCAGTCTCGCGGTGTTCGGCACCAATCTGTTCGGCGACGCGCTGCGCGACATACTCGATCCGAGGCAGCGCGGCTGATGAGCGACGCTCTTCCTGCAGAGACGGTTCTCGAGGTGAAGAACCTGCAGACGGTGTTCTTCACCAACTCCGGCCTGTTCCGCGCGGTCGACGACGTCTCGTTCTCGGTCCGCCGCGGCGAGACGCTGGCGATCGTCGGCGAATCCGGCTGCGGCAAGAGCGTCAGCGCGCTCTCGATCATGCGCCTGGTGCCCGACCCGCCCGGCCGCATCGTCGGCGGCTCCGTGACGCTCGAGGGCACCGACCTCCTGAAGCTCGACGATGCCGCGATGCGCGCCATCCGGGGCAACCGCATCTCCATGATCTTCCAGGAGCCGATGACCTCGCTCAATCCGGTGATGCGGATCGGCGACCAGATCACCGAGGCCGTGCGCCTGCATCGGAAGATGAGCAGCAAGGAGGCGTGGGCGCAGGCGGTCGACATGCTGCGGCTGGTGCGCATCCCGGAGCCGGAGCGCCGCGCGCAGGAATATCCACATCAGCTCTCCGGCGGCATGCGCCAGCGCGCCATGATCGCGATGGCGCTGGCCTGCCGCCCGGCGCTCCTGATCGCGGACGAGCCGACCACCGCGCTCGACGTCACCATCCAGGCGCAGATCCTGGCGCTGATCGTCGATCTGCAGCAGCGTCTCGGCACCGGACTGATCCTGATCACCCATGACCTTGGCGTCGTCGCGCAGACCGCGCGGCGCGTGATCGTGATGTATGCCGGCAAGAAGGTCGAGGAGGCGACAGTTGAATCCTTGTTCGAGACGCCGCTGCATCCCTATACGCGCGGGCTGATGGCCTCGATGCCGGCGGTGATCGCGCTCGGCGCGACGACCGATGCGCGACTGACCGAAATTCCCGGCATGGTGCCGTCGCTGACCAATCTGCCGCCCGGCTGCGCCTTCGCGCCGCGCTGCAAGCTCGCGATCGACCGCTGCCTCAAGGAGTATCCGCCGCTCGACGAGGTCAAAGCCAAGCACTGGGCGGCCTGCTGGCGCGCCGGCGAAATGGTCGAGGCGTCATGACCGAGCAACGCCCGCTCCTCGAGGTGACCGATCTCGTCAAGCACTACGCGGTGCGCGGCGGCGTGCTGCGCCGGCAGGTCGGCACCGTTCACGCAGTCGACGGCGTGAGCTTTTCGCTCGGCGCCGGCGAGACGCTCGGCCTGGTCGGCGAATCCGGCTGCGGCAAGTCGACGGTCGCGCGCACCGTGCTGCGGCTGGTCGAACCGACCAGCGGCGCCATCAAGCTGGATGGCGAGGACATCGCACCGCTCAGCAAGAGCGCGCTGCGGCCGTATCGCCGCTCGATGCAGATCGTGTTCCAGGACCCGTTCGCCTCGCTCAACCCGCGCATGACGGCCGGTGACATCGTCGGTGAGCCCCTGACCGTGCATGGGCTCGCGACCGGCACGAAGAAGCAGGAGCGCGTCGCGGAGCTGTTCCGGCAGGTCGGTCTCCGGCCCGACCAGATGAAGAATTTTCCGCATCAATTCTCCGGCGGGCAGCGCCAACGCATCTGCATCGCCCGCGCGCTGTCGCTCGGCCCGCGGCTGATCGTTTGCGACGAGCCGGTTTCCGCGCTCGACGTCTCGATCCAGGCGCAAGTAATCAATCTGTTAATCGACCTGCAGCGCAAGCAGAACTTCTCCTACTTGTTCATCGCGCACGATCTCGCGGTGGTCGCCCATATCAGCCACCGCGTCGCGGTGATGTATCTCGGCCGCATTGTCGAGATCGCCGACAAGCGCGAGCTGTTCGCCAATCCGCGGCATCCCTATACGCAAGCCCTGCTCGCCTCGGTGCCGATCGCCGACCCCAAGGCCAGGCGGCTCACGCCGCTGATCGATGGCGACGTGCCAAGCCCGATCAACCCGCCGCCTGGCTGCGCCTTCCACACCCGCTGCCGCTACGCGATCGATCGCTGCAAGACCGAACGCCCGGCGCTGCAGGCGGCCGGCACCGGGCATCAGGTCGCCTGCTGGCTGAATGACGGGACGGGGCGCGAGGCGTGAATGGTTCGGTGTCGTCCCTGCGAAAGCAGGGAACCATAACCACGAATGTTCATTGTTGCGCCGAGCTGTGGCCACAGCCTGTCCAACAACATCGATCGGTGGTTGGGTCCCGAGTCGCGCGGAGCCTGTCATCGGGCGGCGCTTCGCGCCGACCCGTTGGCTTGCCCGGGACGACAGCAGCTATGCCGCCGCCTCGATCTCCACCACGATCTTTCCCGTGGTCACCTGCTCGCCCTCGGCAACGTCGATCGACGACACTGTGCCCGCGACACCCGCCGTATGCACGTGCTCCATCTTCATCGCCTCCAGCGTCATCACCGGCTGGCCGGCCGCGACCTTGTCGCCGGCCTTCACCAGCACCGCGACGACCCGGCCGTTCATGGCCGCGCGGACCCTGCCATCGCCCCCGGCAGCCGCAGCGCTCTGCGGCGGCGCGAGCGTGAGATCGCGTACCGATAGCGTGACGCCGCGGTGCAGGATATGGAGCCGATCGCCGTCGCGCAGGAACCTGGCCTGCTCCGTCAAGCCATCGTGATGGAAGCGGATGCTGTCCTGATCCAGCTCGTCGATCTCGAAGCTGAAGCGATCGCCGTTGCGGGTCGCGCGGTAGCTGCCGTCGCGCTCGCGGACGATCTCGATCTCCTGCACGCCGTGACCGAGGTCGATCCGCAGGCCGAGCGGAAATGTCGCCGACAGCGAGCGGCCGCGCCGCCATGGCGGCGCGTGCGGATTGGTGACGTAGAGCAGCAGCGCCGCGAGCGCGAGGTCGCTGCCGCGATCGGGCCGCGGCGCCAGCAGGGTATCGCGGTTGTTGCCGATGAAGGCCGTGGTCGCCTCGCCCTTGGCAAAGACCGGATGACGCAGGCAGTCGATCAGGAAGCCCTGATTGGTGGTGACGCCGAAGGCCGTGACCTGCTCCAGGGCGCAGATCAGCTTGCCGCGCGATTCATCGCGGGTTGCGCCGTGGCTGATCACCTTGGCGATCATCGAATCGTAGAACGGCGGAATCTCCGAGCCGGACTGCAATGCGTGCTCGACGCGGATGCCTTCAGGCATCCGCCACCGCGCCATCGTGCCGGATTGCGGCATGAAATCATGCCCGGCATCCTCCGAGCAGAGCCGCACCTCGATGGCATGACCGGAGAAGGTGATGTCCTCCTGCCTCAGGCCGAGCCGCTCGCCGCTGGCGACGCGGAGCTGCAGCTCGACCAGATCGAGCCCGGTGATCGCCTCGGTGACGGGGTGCTCGACCTGAAGCCGCGTGTTCATCTCCATGAAGTAGAAATTGCCGGCGCGATCGAGCAGGAATTCCAGCGTGCCGGCCCCCTCGTAGCCGATCGCCTTGACCGCCTGGACGGCGACCGCGCCCATCCGCGCGCGGAGCTCCGGCGTCACCGCCGGTGACGGCGCCTCCTCGATCAGCTTCTGGTGCCGCCGCTGCACCGAGCAATCGCGCTCGCCGAGATGGACGGCGTTGCCATAGCGATCGCCGAACACCTGGATCTCGATGTGGCGGGGATCGACGATCGCGCGCTCGAGGATGACGGTGGGATCGCCGAACGCGCCCTGCGCCTCCGACCGCGCACTGCGCAGCGTACCCGGAAACGCCGCGGCATCCGCGACCAGCCGCATGCCACGGCCGCCGCCACCGGCGACCGCCTTGATCATGACCGGAAAACCAATTGCCTTGGCTTCCGCCAGCATCACGGCATCGCTCTGGTCGGCGCCCTGATAGCCGGGCACGCAGGGCACGCCAGCCTTCTGCATGATCTCCTTGGCGCCGGCCTTGTTGCCCATCGCAAGGATCGCCTCCGGCGACGGGCCGATGAACACGAGCCCGGCATCGCGGCAGGCCTGCGCAAAGTCCTCGTTCTCGGCGAGGAAGCCGTAGCCGGGATGCACCGCGCCGACGCCACTCGCCTTGGCCGCTGCGACGATCGCGTCGATCTTCAGATAGGATTGCGCGGGCAGCGCCTCGCCGATCCGCACCGCCTGATCGGCTTCGCGCACATGCAGTGCGTCGCGGTCGGCGTCGGAGTAGACCGCGACGACGCCGTAGCCGAGCCGCCGCGCCGTGCGCATGATGCGCAGCGCGATCTCGCCGCGGTTGGCGATCAGGATCTTGAAGAACGGTGTCCGCTTCACGATTGCCCCGCTCATGGCCGCGCCACCGAGAACTGCATCCGCTGCGGGCTGCGCGCCTCGGCCTCGCGGCAGATCGCCAGCACCTCGGCGAGCACCGTCCGCGTATCGCGCGGATCGATCACGCCGTCATCGAGCACCCGGGCGCTGGTCGAGAACACGTCCATCTGGCCATCGAACACACCGGTGATCTGCGCCTTCATCGCCTCCAGCTTCTCCTTCTCGATCGGCTTGCCGCGCCGCGCAGCAGCGGCCTCGGTAACGATCGCCATGGTTTCGGCAGCCTGCTCGCCGCCCATCACCGCGGTCTTGGCGTTGGGCCAGGAGAAGCAGAAGCGCGGATGGAAGCCGCGGCCGCACATGCCGTAATTGCCGGCGCCGAACGAGGCGCCGCAATACAGCGTGATCTGCGGCACCGTCGCCGAGGTTACCGCCTGGATCATCTTCGAGCCGTGCTTGATCATGCCGGCCTCTTCATAGGCGCGGCCGACCATGTAGCCGGTGGTGTTGTTCATGTAGAGGATCGGCGTGCGCGACTGGCAGCAGGCCTGGATGAAATGCGTTGCCTTGTTGGCGCCGGGCACATCGAGCGGCCCGTTATTGGTGATGATGCCGATCGCTTGGCCCTCGATACGGGCATGGCCGCAGATCGTGGCCGGACCGTAGCTGGCGCCGAACTCGGTGAAATCGGAATCGTCGATAAAGCGCGCGATCGCCTGGCGCATGTCGACGGGCCGCTTGTGGTCCATCGGCATGATGCCGAGCAGCTCCTCCGCGTCATAGCGCGGCGGCTTGAATGCGGCCGGCTCCGGCGCCGGCCGGTCCCACGGCAGCTTGGCCATGATGTCGCGCGCGATGCGGAGCGCATCGCGATCGTCCTCGGCGAGATAATCGCCAAGCCCGGATACCTGCGTATGCATCTCGGCGCCGCCGAGCTCCTCCTCGGTCGCGATCTCGCCGGTGGCGGCCTTGAGCAGAGGCGGGCCGGCGAGGAACGCGCGGGTACGGCCGCGCACCATCACAATGTAATCGGAGAGGCCTGTCTGGTAGGCGCCGCCCGCGGTCGAGGAACCATGGGTGACGGTGACAACGGGAAGCCCCGCCGCCGACAGCCGCGCCAGATTGCGGAAGATGTTGCCGCCGCGCACGAAATCCTCGACGCGGTAGCGCAGCAGATTGGCGCCGGCGCTTTCGACGAGCTGCACATAGGGCAGCTTGTTCTCCAGCGCCAGCTCCTGCACCCGCAGCGTCTTGTCGAGCCCGTAGGGTTGCAGCGCGCCGGCGTCGATGCCGGCATCATTGGCGCTGACCATGCAGCGGATGCCGGAGACGAAGCCGATGCCGGCAACCAGGCCGCCGCCGGGCACGCTCTTGTCCGCGTCCGGCACGTCGAACATGTAGCCGGCGAGCGTCGCCAGCTCGAGGAACGGCGAGCCGGGATCTAACACCAGCGCGACGCGCTCGCGCGGCAAGAGCTGGCCGCGCTTGTGGAAGCGGTCCTTTGCCACGGCGGAGGCCGCGCGCGTCCGCTCTTCCAGCCCCCGCATCCGGGCGATCAGCGCCAGCATGCCGTCGCGATTGCCCTGGAACGCGGCGCTGCCGGTGGCGATGGTGTTTTCGATGATGGTCACTAGGCGCGCTCCACAAAATGCCCGCTGTACTGCTGCCGCAGCTCGACCTTGCGCAGCTTGCCGGTCGCGGTCATCGGCATCTCCTCGAGGATACGCACCAGCTTCGGCACCTGGAAGCCGCCAAGATGCTTTCTGCAATGCGCCTCGATGCCGGCCTCGTCGGCCACCGCGCCGGGTTTCAACTTGACGAAGGCGCAGACCGCCTCGCCCCATTGCGGATGCGGCAGGCCGACCACCGCGGCATTCTGCACGGCGGGGTGCGCCAGCAGCGTCTCCTCGATCTTGACGGAAGCGACGTTCTCGCCGCCCGACTTGATCATGTCCTTCTTGCGATCGAGGAACAGCACCTCGCCATTGGCGTCGATCAGGGCAAGATCGCCGGTATGGTGCCAGCCGAACTTGCGGGCCTCCTCGGTCGACTTCGGGTCCTTGTAATAGCCCATCATCACGTTGGGGCCGCGATGCACGAGCTCGCCAATCTCGCCGCGCGGCAGCAAATTGCCGTTGTCGTCCATGATCGCGGTCTCGTTGACGATCAGCGACTCGCCCCAGTAATTGCCGAAGCGCTCGAGCTGCACCTCGGGCCGCGACATCGTCGCTGGATACATTTCGGTCTGGCCGCTGGACAGCACGAAGTTCGGACAGAGATCGGCGATCGCGCGCTCCAGCAGCGGCTTACCCATCGGCGCCATGGTGTAGATGCAGCAGCGCAGGCCCGATAGATCATATTCGCGCCGGCGCGGATGATCGAGGATCGCCTGGTACATCAGGGACAGGCCGACGAACACCGTGAGCCGGTCCCGCACGATCGCCTCCATGCAGACCACCGGGTCGAAGCCACGCATCAGCGCCATGCGGCCGCCGACCGAGAGATAGCTCAGCAACAGCACGTGGCCGGCGCAGTGGAACAACGGAAACTGCCCGGTGATCCCGTCATCGCGCGAAAGCTGCATCTCGATGCAGTTGCTCATCACGGCCATGACCACGGCAAGGTGGCAATGCATCGCCCCCTTCGGCCGCGAGGTCGTGCCTGACGTATAGATGATCATCGCAAGATCGCGGTCGTTGATCTCGATGTCAGGCTCGATATCGGATTGCCCCTTGAGGAGACCGTTAAACTCCTGCAAGCCGGTCTTGCCGGCATTGCCGGTCAGGTCGACCGCGATCATCTCCACGCCGCGCCCTTCCAGCGCGGCGCGCCGGTCGACCTGACCGTGGAGATTGTCGTCGATGACGGCAAAGCGCACCTCGGCATGGTCGAGGATGTAGTCCATGTCCGACGGCCCAAGCATGGTGTTGATCGGCACCCAGACGAGACCGGCGCGGTGGATGCCGAACAGCGCTTTGACGAACTCGACCGAGTTGTTGCAGATCGTCGAGATCTTCTCGCCCGGCTTCAGCCCGCGCTGCACCAGATGATTGGCGAAGCGATTGGCGTCGCGGTCGAGCTCGGTGAAGGTGACCTGCCTGCCGCCATCGGTCAGCGCGACGCGATCCGGGAACCGCCGCGCTGCGCGTTTGAGGAGATCGCCGATCGCGACCCGTCCGATGCGGCCCGGCCCGGTGACGCCGCTGGTTGCTGCGAGATTGTCCATGTGATTTTCTCCTGCCTCGTCATTGCGAGGAGCGAAGCGACGAAGCAATCCACCCTATCTTCGAGTGGCAAGATGGATTGCTTCGCTCGCAATGACGGCCGGGTTGACGTCAGTGCCTGACCCCAAAAATCTGCCGTGCTTCCGCCGGGCTCGCGATCTCGCGCCCCGCACGCCGCGCGCAGGCGGCGAGTCCTTCGACGAGCTGCCCGTTCGACGTCACCTTGGTGCCGTCGCCGAGATAGAACGTGTCCTCCAGGCCGCTGCGCAGATGACCGCCGAGGTCGGCGGCGCGCTGGTGCAGCGGCCAGATCTCGGCGCGGCCGATCGCCGTGACCTGCCAATGCGCTTCCCCCACTTTCAGCTTCAATAGGATCGGCAACAGCTCCGGATCGGCCGGCATCCCCGAGGCGACGCCCATCACGAAATTGTACTCGAGCGGGCCGGAATACATGCCGGTCTGCCGGTACATGCCGACGCAGCGCACGATGCCGACATCGAAGCACTCGAATTCGGGGATGGTGCCGGCCATATTCATCACGTCGAGATAATCCTGAACTTTCTCGACCGCGTTATCGAACATCATCGGCGGCCAGGCCCAGGTGTTGTCGGCCTTGACCTTCAGATAGTTCAGCGAGCCGGCATTGCAGGCCGCGATCTCGGGTTTTGTCTCGCGCACGCAGTCGAGCGCGCCCTGGTAGTTCGGGCCCGAGGTGCCGGTGGTGTGGTTGATGATCACGCCGGGGCAGGCCTCACGAATCGCCTGCTGGATTTCCTTGCTGACGCCGACCTCCCACGACGGCAGGTGGCCCTCGTTCGGCGCCTGCTGGCGCAGATGGATGTGCATGATGCTGGCGCCGGCGTTGAACGCGGCCTTGGCCTCGCGCGCCATCTCTTCCGGAGTCACCGGAACATTGTGCTGTTTCGGGTCGGTAAGCACGCCGTTCAGCGCGCAGGTGATGACGGCCTTGTCGCTCATGGGTCTCTCGTCCGGGTTGCAGCGCACCTGCGCGGCTGATTTTCCCATGATGAGAAATTTGTCTGTGCGCCATCTTGCGTTGACTGGCTAAGTGGATGCGCTCACGACGGAATCCGCCGTCAGCCGGTTAACACAAGACGCGACGCCCGCGCGGCGCATAGAGTTGCTTGCAAAGCAGAAGCGGCGCAACAAGCCGGCATCACGGGGAGAAGATCATGGTCTCGATCAACCGGCGCAGATGGCTCACCGGCGCCGCAGGCGCGGGGCTTGCCGCGGTCGCGGGCCTCAAGCCCTCACTTGCCGAAGATACGCCCGGCGTCACCGCGACCGAGATCAGGATCGGCAGCACCACCTCGCTCAGCGGCCCGGTGTCCGCGCTGGGCGTGCAGGCGCGCTGCCAGGAAGCCTATTTCAAGATGCTGAACGAGCAGGGCGGCATCGCCGGCCGGCAGATCAAGTACATCTACTACGACGATGCGTTCAATCCGGCGAAGACCGTCGAGCAGGTGCGCCGCCTGATCGAGAGCGACAATGTCGCCTTCCTGTTCAACATGCTCGGCACCGCGCCGAATTCATCGGTCGTCAAGTACATCAACGCCGCCAAGGTGCCGCATCTGTTCCTGTCGGTGAACGGCGACAAATGGGGCGACTACAAGACCTATCCCTGGACCATGGGCTTTGCGCCGAGTGCGCGCACCGAGGCGCAGGTGTTCGTCAAATATGCGCTGAGCCAGAACAAGAACGCGAAGTTCGCCGTGCTCTACCAGAACGACGATCTCGGCAAGGATTTCGTCGCCGGCGCCAAGGATGTGCTGGGTGAGCGGTTCGCGACATCGGCCGTAGTGGCTTCGCACGAGGTCACCGATCCCACGATCGATTCCCAGATAGTCGCGCTGCGCGGCGCCAATCCCGACGTGCTGATCTCGGGCACGACGGCGAAATTCTGCGCGCAGTCGATCCGCAAGATCTACGAGCTCGGCTGGAAGCCGATGCATTTCATCGCCAGCGGCGCGGCCTCGATCTCCTCGACTATCGCGCCCGTCGGTCTCGACAAGTCGCAGGGCACGATCTCGTCGGCCTATGTGAAGGACGTCGCCGATCCGGCCTGGGCCAACGACCCGGGCGTCAAGGATTTCCTCGCCTTCATGGGAAAATACTTCCCCGACGGCAATCCGAAGGAAGGTTACAGCCTCTACGCCTACACGGTGGCGCAGGTGCTCAAGATCGTGCTCGAGCAGTGCAAGGGCAATTTCACCCGCGACAACATCATGGCGCAGGCGAACAGTTTAAAAGATGTCGAGGTCCCGACGCTGTTACCCGGCATTCGCGTCAACACCAGCCCGACCAATCACCACCCACTGCAGCAGCTTCAGCTGCAACGGATCGAAGGGCCCGGCTGGCTGCGGTTCGGCGAGGTGATCCAGGGCGCGAATTTGTAGCGGCAGAAGAATCCCAAATGTCGTCCAGGCGAACGCCGGATGGTTACGTCAACGCGCGCTCTTGCCCAGTGCGATAAATCGCAAGATCCCGCGAGCCGGAGAAGATCGCGCGCGGCTTCAGGCCGTAGAAGCGGCGGATCGAGTGGCTGAAATGCGTGCTGTCGGGATAGCCGATATCCTGCGCGAGATGCGCGAGGTTGATGTCCTGGTTGGCGAAATGCAGCAGATGCCGTGCGCGCTTCCAGGCACGGAAGGAGCGGAACGAGATTCCGGTCTCCTCCTTGAACAGATGCAGGAAGCGCGAAGGCGACAGCCCGGCCTCGGTGGCGCAGCCTGCCGCGGTCACCGGCTCGCCGGAGAACTGCCCGATGCGGCCGATCGCACGCACCACCCGCGGATCGAGCACACGCTGCGGCAGCGCGTCGCCGAAGCACATGGTGTCGAACTCGGCATTCGCGATCGCGTCGCGATGCTGCATCTCGGCAAGCGTCGCATAGGCGTTGCGAATCCGGTTCGCGAACAAATGGGAGTCGGGTCCTTGCAGGCGGCGCGCGACTGCCTCCAGCGTGCCGTCGGGCACGCTCTCCGGCTCGATCGCGACGCAGATCGCGGAACGATATTCGCTGGTGATGGTGTGGCGCAGGTTCGGCATCGTCACCGCGAGCTCGCCGTGGGATTCGCGGCCCTCGCTGGTCGACAGATGCAGGCCCTCGCGGATCGCGACATAGACATGGAACGCTCCGGGACAGCGCTCGCGCGGACGGCCGAGCAGCCCGGCATAGAACACCCGCTCCGGCGTGATCAGCATCCGGTGGCCGGACTGCTGCTGGCCGGACTCTTGGCACTTCGCGTCCACGATGGCGTCCATGGCGGTTCCTCCTCGCGCGGCTCTTTAGGCCGCTGCGGCGGAGCTACCATAGCGCAAATTCGCAAAAGCGATACGTCGTCATTCCGGGGCGATGCGACGCATCGAGCCCCAATGCGCAATTGCGCATTGTGGGATCTCGAGATTCACAGATGCACAATTGTGCATCTGTGGTGTGGTCCTTCGGACCACCCTGGAACAACGCATCATCAGGGCCGCGCTCGCGGCGCAACGTTCTGTTCCTGCCCGGCTTTTTGCTCCGACGCCACCGCGCGCCTGTAGCCTTCGCGCTGCTGCAGCCGCGCCCAATAGGCCGCGACATTCGGCCCGAAATCCTTGGCGAGGCCGATATTGCTGGCGAGCCGGAGCGCATAGCCGTTGGCAATGTCGGCGGCCGTGAACCGTTCCGCACAGAGGAATTCAGAATTCGCGGTAACGGCCTCGACCGCGCGCAGGCGGCCCAAGAACCATTTTGCATAATCGGCCGAGACCTGCGGGTTGCGCCGCTCCTCCGGCTCGAGCTGGCTGTAGCGAAGCACCAGTGTCTGCGGAAAGGTCAGCGTCGCATCGGAAAAATACATCCAGTTCAGGAACGCGCCATAGGCCGGCTCGTCGGGACCTACGACCAGCGGCGTCGGGCCGTATTTGGTGCCGAGGTAGTGGCAGATGCCGGAGGACTCCGTCATCTTCGTCTCGCCATCGACCATGAACGGAATGGTACCGAGCGGATTGATGCCGAGATATTCCTTGGCGAATACGCGCGGCGGGAACGGCAGCATCTTCAGCTCATAGGGCAGCCCGAGCTCCTCCAGCATCCACAACGGACGGAACGAGCGCGCGGCATCGCAGTGATAGAGCGTGATCATCAGGCGTTTCCCATGTTCTTGATCGCCGCCACCATGGAGTGCCGGCGAGGTGACTGCAACATTGTCGTGCGCGATGCCTTCCTCCCGCACATTTCCGGTTCAGGCATTGCCGTATTTGCGTAGCTCGAGCCGCGCGATCTGGTTGCGATGGACCTCGTCCGGACCGTCGGCGAGACGCAGCAGCCGGGCCGTCGCATAGGCTGCGGCGAGCCCGAAGTCGTTGCTGGTGCCGCCGCCGCCATGCGCCTGGATCGCCCAGTCGATGACCTGGCAGGCCATGTTGGGGACCGCGACCTTGATCATGGCGATCTCGGCCTTGGCCACCCTGTTGCCGACCGTATCCATCATGTGGGCCGCGTTGAGCGTCAAGAGCCGCGCCTGCTCGATCATGATGCGCGATTCCGCGATCCGCTCCTGCGTAACGGTCTGCTCCGCGACCGGCTTGCCGAACGCGACCCGGCTCCTGGTCCTGACGCACATCTTCTCAAGCGTGCGTTCGGCAAGCCCGATCAGCCGCATGCAGTGATGAATGCGGCCCGGGCCGAGCCGCCCCTGCGCGATCTCGAAACCGCGGCCCTCGCCGAGCAGCATGTTGCTTGCGGGCACCCGCACATTGGTGAACACGACCTCCGAGGCACGGTCCGGCACGCCGTAGAAGCCGAACACCGGCAGCGGCCGTAGCACTTCGATGCCCTGCGTATCCATCGGCACCAGGATCATCGACTGTTGGCGATGCCGGTCCGGATTATCGGGATCGGTCTTGCCCATGAAGATGCAGATCTTGCAGCGCGGATCGGTGGCGTTGGTGGTGTACCATTTGCGGCCATTGATGACGTAGTCATCGCCGTCGCGCACGATCGAGCTCTCGATGTTGGTCGCGTCGCTGGAGGCAACGGCCGGCTCGGTCATCGCGAAGCAGGACCGGATCTCGCCCGCGAGCAGCGGCTTCAGCCATCGCTCCTGATGCTCCCTGGTGCCGTAACGCGCCAGCACCTCCATATTGCCGGTGTCGGGCGCCGAGCAATTGAAGAGCTCCGGCGCAAGATGCGACCGGCCCATGATCTCGCACAACGGCGCATATTCGAGATTGGAGAGACCTGCGCCGTGCTCGCTCTCGGGCAGGAACAGATTCCACAGCCCCTCGTCCCTGGCTTTCGGCTTCAGCTCCTCGACGACCGGAAAGACTTTCCATGGGCCGAGCTCTTCCGCCTCGCGGTAGAACCGTGCCTCGTTCGGATAGACATGGCGATCCATGAACGACTGAAGCCGATGCTTCAGCTCCACGACTTTCTGGCTCTCCTGATAGAGCATATCGGCCTCCATCCCTGCGGTCGTACCGGCGGCGCATGCGATCCGCCGGACGGCTTCGTGCTAGTTCGTCTTCATCCCGGGCAGCGTGCCCATCATCTTGCACAACACCATCAGCATCACCTCGTCGGCGCCGCCGCCGATCGAGGTCAGGCGGCTGTCGCGATAGGCCCGGCTGACCGGCGTCTCGTTGGTGAAACCCATGCCGCCCCAATATTGCAGGCAGGCGTCGGTGAGCTCGCGGCCGAGCCGGCCGGCCTTCAATTTCGCCATGGTCGCAAGCCGCGTCACATCCTCGCCGGCGACCAGCGCCTCGCCGGCACGATAGATCAGCGAGCGCAGCAGCTCGACCTCGGTCTGCATCTCCGCGAGCTTGAAGTGCACCACCTGGTTGTCGAGGATCGAGCCGCCGAACGCCTTGCGGTTGCGCGTGTAGTCGATGGTCTCGTTGATGATGTATTCATGCGCCTTCAGGCAGGCGGCCGCGCCCCACAGCCGCTCTTCCTGGAACTGGATCATCTGGTACGTGAAGCCCTGACCCTCCTCGCCGATCCGGTTGCGCTTCGGCACCCGGACATTGTCGAAGAAGATCTGCGCGGTGTCGGAGGAGCGCATGCCGAGCTTGTCGAGCTTGCGCGCGACCTGCACGCCTTTGGTCTTCATCGGCACGCAGATCAGCGACTTGTTGCGATGGACCTGGCCGTCGCTGGTGTTGGCGAGCAGGCAGATCCAGTCGGCCTGGGTGCCGTTGGTGATCCACATCTTGCCGCCATTGATGACGTAGTCGTCGCCGTCGGAGCGGGCATTGGTCTTGATCGAGGCGACGTCGGAGCCGGCGCCGGGCTCGGAGACGCCGATGCAGGCGACCTGGTCGCCTGCAATTGCAGGGACCAGGAATTCGCGCCGCACCTCGTCGGAGCCGAACCGCGCCAGCGCGGGCGTTGCCATGTCGGTTTGCACCCCGATCGCCATCGGCACGCCGCCGCAGGTGATGGCCCCTAACTCCTCGGCCATCATCAGCGCGTAGGAATAATCCAGCCCCTGGCCGCCGAATTCGACCGGCTTGTTGAGGCCGAGGAAGCCGAGATTGCCGAGCTTCTTGAACAGCTCATGCGCCGGGAAGATGTCGGCCTTCTCCCATTCATCGACATGGGGATTGATCTCGGCCGCGATGAATTTCTGGAGCGCGCGGCGCGGTTCGTCGTGATCGGCGGTGAAGAGCATTGTTGGTCTCGTCTTTCCGTGGTCGTCTCTCTCTTCACCTCCCCCTGAAAGGGGGAGGTCGGCGCGCTCGGCAACGCCGAGCGGGCCGGGTGGGGGTCAAACTGCCAATCGGACTCGCGGCTTGCCCCCCACCCTGTCCTCCCCCTTTCAGGAGGAGGGTGTTTCCTCACGCACCGCGTCGTCTGCTGCCTCGTTCACAACCCCATCTGCCGGCTCGCGAGATCCTTCATGATCTCCTCGGTGCCGCCGCCGATGGCGTTGACCTTGACCTCGCGGTAGATGCGCTCGACCTTGACGCCGCGCATGAAGCCGGCGCCGCCGAAGATCTGCACCGCTTCGGAGGCGCAATGCGCCATGGTCTGCGTCGCCTGGTTCTTCATCATGCATATCTCGGCGACCGGGCTTTCGCCCTGGCCGAGCCGCCACGCCAGCATTTCCAGCATCGCCTGCGAGGCCGCGACCTTCTGCGCCATGTCGACGATCTTGTGCCTGATCACCTGGTGCTGGGCGATCGGCTTGCCGAAGGTCTTGCGCTCCTTGGCATAGGCGACCGCCTCGTCGAGGCAGACGCGTGCATAGGCGGTGCAGCCCGCCGCCATGCCCATGCGCTCGCTGTTGAAGTTCTGCATGATGATCTTGAAGCCCTGGCCTTCCTCGCCGATCAGGTTCTCGACCGGCACGCGGCATTCGTCGAAATGAAGTGTCGCGGTATCAGACGCCCACCAGCCCATCTTCTTCAGCTTGGTGCGGGAGAGGCCCGGCGTATCGCCTTCGATCAAGAGCAGGCTGACGCCGCCGGGGCCCTCGCCGCCGGTGCGCACCGCGACCGTCAGATAGTCGGCGCGCATGCCCGAGGTGATGAAGGTCTTCTCACCAGAGACGACATAATGGTCGCCGTCGCGCCGCGCCTTGGTGCGGAGGTTCGCGACATCGGAGCCGCCGCTCGGCTCGGTGATCGCCAGCGCGGAGATCTTCCTGCCCGCAAGCACATCCGGCAGCACCCGCGCCTTGACCTCGGGGCGGGCGGCGCGGGCGATCGGCGGCGAGCCGATGGTGTGGCTCATCAGGCTCGCGGAGACGCCGCCGGCGCCGGCGCGTGCCAGCTCCTGCGAGGCCACGATCTTCATGAACTGGTCGGCGGCGATCCCGCCATATTCTTCCGGGAAACCGAGGCCGAGCAGCCCGATTTCGGACGCCTTGGCATAGAGCGCGCGGGGAAACTCGCCCTCTTCGTCCCATTGATGGGCATAAGGCTCGATTTCCCTGGCCACAAAGCGCCGCATCACCTCGCGAAAGGCCTCATGCTCGCTGGTGTAGAATGGGTTTGCCATCCGCGTGCTCCGTTGATTCCCGCCTCCGACGATGTCCGGATTCTTCCCGGTTCACTTGCGTCGAGTGGCTGTCGCTGGACCGGCCTTCCATCTCGCCAGCCGCCAGCCACTAAACGCAAGACAGTATCCCCGATACGCCCCCTCCATTGCCAATTCATGGCATCAATCGAGCTAGGAACAGGCGGCGCAAGACTGCCGTTCCAGAGGAGGGACATTTGCCGGTTCGTTATTACGACTGGATCGCGCATCATCGCCGGCGCACGCCGGACAAGATGGCGCTTGTCGATCTCGCAAGCGGTCGCCGCTTCAGCTATGCGGAACTCGACGCCCGCGTGTCGCGGCTCGCGGGCTATCTGCGCGACGAGCTCAAGGTCGCCAGCGGCGACCGGGTCGCGGTGCTGGCGCTGAACACGACGGATACGCTGGAGGTCCAGTTCGCCTGCTTCCGGATCGGGGCGGTCTTCCTGCCGCTCAACACCCGCCTCACCGTTCCCGAGCTGCGCTACATCACCGGCGACGCCGCGCCGAAGGTGATGATCCATGACGACGACCTCGCCGAGACGGCGCTTGCGGTCGCCAAGCTCTGCGATGTCGCGTCGACCGTGCGGCTCGGACCCGGCGGTGCCTATGAGGCCGGCATCGCGGCGGCGAAACCGCTCGAAAGGTTCGAGGAGGTCACGCTCGATGACATATCGACCATCATGTACACCTCGGGCACCACGGGCCAGCCCAAGGGCGCGATCATCACGCATGGGATGACGTTCTGGAATTGCGTCAATCTCGGCGGCCCCGCCTACATCTCGCCGGCCTCGGTGCTGCTGACCGTGCTGCCGCTGTTCCACACCGGCGGGCTGAATTGCTACACCAACCCGGTGCTGCATGCCGGCGGCACGGTGCTGATCATGCGCGCGTTCGATCCCGGCGAGGCGCTGAAGCTGATCAGCGATCCCTTGCAGGGCATCAACGTGTTCTTCGGCGTGCCCGCGATCTACCAGTTCATGGCGCAGCATCCGGCCTTCGCGTCAGCGGATTTCAGCCGCCTGATAATCGGCGGGGTCGGCGGCGCACCGATGCCGGTACCGCTGCTGAAAACCTGGGAGGCGCGCGGCGTGGCGCTGCAGCAGGGCTACGGCATGACCGAGACCTCGCCGGCGGTGATGGTGCTCGACCGCGAGGATGCCGCGCGCAAGGCCGGCTCGTCCGGCAAGCCGGTGCTGCACACCGAGGTCCGGATCGTGCGGCCCGACGGCAGCGATGCCGCGGTCGGCGAACTCGGCGAACTCTGGGTCAAGGGCCCGAACATCACGCCGGGCTACTGGAACCGGCCGGACGCCAACGCATCCTCCTTGACCGACGGCTGGCTGCATACCGGCGACGCCACGCGGATCGATGAGGAAGGCTTCTACTACATCGTCGACCGCTGGAAGGACATGTACATCTCCGGCGGCGAGAACGTCTATCCGGCCGAGGTCGAAAGCGTGCTGCATCAATTGGCCGCCGTCGCCGAGGCCGCCGTCATCGGCATCCCGAACGAGCAATGGGGCGAGGTCGGGATGGCCGTGATCGCCGTGAAGCCGGGCCACACGCTGACGCCGGCCGAGATCCACGCGCATTGCCAGGCCAATCTGGCGCGGTTCAAGTGCCCGCGCCTGATCGAATTCATCGATGTCCTGCCGCGGAATGCGACAGGCAAGATTCATAAGCCGACGCTCCGGCAGCAATTCAGCCAGCCGAAGCCAACCGATACCGCGGCGTGATCCGAAAACAAGCCTCGCGCGTTTCGGATCTCACAGTGACAAGAATTGCCCCGCAACCGTCTGCCGGGACCGGCTGCGGGTTCGTTGCGTAAGTCCCCAACCAGAATCAATCGAGGAAATTGCCTTTATGAAAGCCACAAAATTGTCGCTGCTGGCCGCCGCCGCGGCGCTCTGCCTGCTCTCAACCCAGGCCGCCTTTGCACAAAAGAAGTATGACAGCGGCGCCTCCGACACCGAGATCAAGATCGGCAATGTCGAGGCCTATAGCGGTCCCGCCTCCGCCTACGGCGTCATCGGCAAGACCGAAGAAGCCTATTTCAAGATGATCAACGATCAGGGCGGCATCAACGGCCGCAAGATCAACTGGATCTCCTATGACGACGGCTACTCGCCGCCGAAAACCGTGGAGCAGATCCGCAAGCTGATCGAGAGCGACGAGGTCTTCCTGGTGTTCAACGCGCTGGGCACGCCGACCCAGACCGCGGTGCAGAAGTATCACAATGCCAAGAAGGTGCCGCAGCTGTTCCTCGCCACCGGCGCCAGCAAGTGGAACGATCCGAAGGATTTCCCGTGGACCATGGGCTTCCAGCCGAGCTATCGCGTCGAGGCGCGGATCTTCGGCAAGTACATCCTCAAGGCCAAGCCGGATGCCAAGGTCGCGATCTTCTATGCCAATGACGATTTCGGCAAGGACTACCTGGTCGGCCTCAAGGAGGTGCTCGACAAATCGAGCGCCAAGATCGTCGCCGAGGAAAGCTACGAGACCACCGAGCCGTCGATCGACTCCCACATCGTCAAGCTGAAGGAGACCGGCGCCGACGTGTTCGTCAACATCTCGACGCCGAAATTCGCGGCGCAGGCGATCAAGAAGATCGCCGAGCTCGGCTGGAAGCCGATGCACGTGATGACCGACGTCTCGATCTCGATCGGCGCTGTCATGAAGCCCGCTGGCCTAGAGGCTTCGGAAGGCGTGCTGTCGGCCGGCTACCTCAAGGACGCGTCCGATCCGCAGTGGAAGAACGACGAGGGCATGAAGAAGTTCATGGCCTTCGCCGAGAAGTACATGCCGGGCGCCAACCTGTCCGACGCCAATCTGGTCTATGGCTACGCCGCG
Organism: Bradyrhizobium sp. USDA 4011; assembly: GCF_054063415.1. Lineage (NCBI taxonomy): Bacteria > Pseudomonadati > Pseudomonadota > Alphaproteobacteria > Hyphomicrobiales > Nitrobacteraceae > Bradyrhizobium > Bradyrhizobium sp. USDA 4011. Next base: position 4,674,662 of record NZ_JBSSGG010000001.1, on the reverse strand, counting down.
GCGCAGACCATGGTTCAGGTGCTGAAGCAGGCCGGCGACAACCTGACGCGTGAGAACGTGATGAAGCAGGCCGCCAGCCTGAAGGACTTCACGCCCGACACGCTGATCCCCGGCATCCGGATCAACACCAGTGCGACCGACTTCGCCCCGGTCGAGCAGCTCAAGATGATGCAGTTCAAGAACGGACAGTGGGAGCTGTTCGGCGACATCATCAGCGCCGAGACCGGCGGCTAGCGCCACGCGCACCGCGACCAAACATCAGGCATTGCGAAGCCGCCCAATCGGGCGGCTTCGTTGTTCTTGCGGAGTGCTTTGTATGAAGCGAGAGGCCAGATTGAACCAGCCGGTGGCACACCACTCTCTCACCGTCACCCTGAGGAGCGCGCTCTTGCGCGCATCTCGAAGGGTCGACGGCCCCGCTGGTGGCCGCGCATCCTTCGAGGCTCGCTCCGCTCGCACCTCAGGATGACGGGGCTAGCATCGGAGTGTACCGACGACGTCCTTGTCGCCGCGTAACCTGCGACTATGCCGGCAGGAAGATCGCGAACGGCTCGTCGATCGTGCGGCGCAGATGCTCGCGGTAGAGGGCGTAGTTCGCATCATCGGCCGACACCCGGCCGAGGCTCGGCTTCGGCACGTTCTTCACCGGCAGGAATGCGATCGGCGCGGCGACCGGCGTCAGCAGCGAGCCGCGACCGGCGAGCAGCGTCGTGATGATGCCGTACATCTCACCGGAATTGCGCGGGCGCGAGACCGTGATCACGCGATGCTGGCCATGCCGGTTGGTCACGAGATAGACGAAGCCCGATTCGTTGGGCACCGCCACCTCACCATACTGGGTGTAATCGGCATCCTGCCGCTCGCCCTCGCGGAAGCCGAGCGATGACGCCGCATCGTCCCAGGCGATCTCCGTCCGATAGGCATAGACCGCGCCCTGCTCGCCGAACGACGGGCGCACCGTGACGTAAGTCCCTTCGATCCGCGCCACCGAGCGGCGCGAATAGGATCCGAGGCTGTCGGGCGCGATCCCGCCATTGGCAGGCGCGGCCACCGTGATCGTCTCCGGCAGCTTGCGCAGGGACACGCCGAGCGCCTGCTCGAGCCGCACGGTGGTCGCCAGCGTGAACGGGCGGCGGCCGCCGAGCACCTTTTCCAGCGTCGAAAGGCTGAGCTTCGCCTGCTCGGCCAGGGTCTGCCGCGAGATGCGGCGGCGCGCGATCTCCTCGCGGATGGTCTCCGCGACCTGCTGGCTCAGCTCGGCGGAAAGCTGCTTGTCAGGCGTCGGCATCGTGATTCCTGCCCGGTTCCCCTTGATTCCGCGCAGTCTAGCAGACCGGACAATCCATCACAAAACCGCACAAACCCGCCTCCGACAGCGGCGGGCCGCGACGGATGGCGGCCAATCATTGCCGATCATTCTGCTCGCGCCAAAACCGCCGCTCTCCATGATCGCGAGGCAGCGAAAGTCTCGCTCGGGAGTGACGAAAATGACGATTTACGATGCATGTGAGAGCGGCCCGCAGATCCGGCTGTCGCGCCGGATGCGCATTGCGCTGTTCTTCCTGGTGGAAGGCGTCGCCGCGCTGGCGATCGGCTTTGCGGCGCTGTTCGTGAGCTTTGATCCGGTGTGGTCGGCCGAGTTGCCGCAACAGGCGGTGCTGCGGCCAAGCGACGCGCGCTCCGGCTCGCTGCTGTTCAAGACCGACGACGGCTATGCCGACGCGCTGCGGCTCGGTGTCGATGTCGATCTCACGGTGTCGGGCCCGACCGTCCGCGCCCGCGTCACGCAGATCTTCCGCAACCCGACCAAGGACTGGGTGGAAGCGACCTATGTCTATCCGCTGCCGGCAGGCGGCGCGGTCGACACGCTGAAGATGGTGGTCGGCGACCGCATCGTGGTCGGCGACATCAAGGAGCGGCAGCAGGCCCGCGCCATCTACGAGCAGGCCAAGCAGAATGGCCAGAAGGCCGCGCTCACCGAGCAGGAACGGCCGAACATCTTCACCAACTCGGTCGCCAATATCGGTCCCGGCGAAACCGTGCTGGTGCAGATCGAGTATCAGGAGCCGGTGCAGCAGAACGGCAACGAATTCTCGCTGCGGGTGCCGATGGTGGTCGGACCGCGCTACAATCCGCGCCCGGTGGTACAGAGCGTCGACCTCCGCGCCGATGGCAGCGGCTGGGGCGCCACCACCACCGATCCGGTGCCGGACCGCGATCGGATCGCCTCCGAGGTGCTCGATCCCGCGACGAACGCGCCGGTCAATCCGACCAACATCACGGTGCACCTCAACGCCGGCTTTGCGCTCGGCGAGGTGAAGAGCCATTTCCACCAGGTCAGGATCGAGAGCCCCGACAGCACCACGCGCGTCGTCAAGCTCGCCGAAGGTCCGGTGCCGGCCGACCGCGATTTCGAGCTGAGCTGGAGGCCGGCCGCCGAAAAGGCACCATCGGTCGGGCTGTTCCGCGAGCATGTCGGCAATTCCGACTATCTGCTGGCTTTCGTCACCCCGCCAGCGGTCGAGCAGGCGCAACAGAAGCTCCTGCCGCGCGAAGTGATCTTCGTGATCGACAATTCCGGCTCGATGGGCGGCACCTCGATCATCCAGGCCAAGGCGAGCCTCATCTACGCGCTCGGCCGCTTGCAGCCGACCGATCGCTTCAACGTGATCCGCTTCGACGACACCATGGACACGCTGTTCCCGGCGCCGGTTGCGGCCAATAGCGCCAATATCGGCAACGCGACGTCGTTCGTCAGCGCGTTGCAGGCGCGCGGCGGCACCGAGATGGTGCCGGCAATGCGCGCGGCACTCTCCGACACCAATCATGACGACGCCGACCATGTCCGCCAGGTCGTGTTCCTGACCGATGGCGCCATCGGCAACGAGCAGCAATTGTTCGAGACCATCAGCGCGCTGCGCGGCCGCTCACGCGTCTTCATGGTCGGCATCGGCTCGGCGCCGAACACCTACCTGATGACGCGCGCCGCCGAGCTCGGCCGCGGCACCTTCACCCATATCGGCTCGGTCGAGCAGGTCGACGAGCGGATGCGCGACCTGTTCGCCAAGCTGGAGAATCCCGCGGTGACGAACCTCGCCGCAAAGTTCTCCGATACAGCGGCCGACTTGACGCCGTCCGCACTCCCCGACGTCTACCGCGACGAGCCGCTGGTGCTGGCCGCGAAGCTCGAGAAGCTTGCCGGCTCGGTGGAGATCAAGGGCCGCATCGGCGACCGTCCGTGGAGCGTGACGCTGCCGCTCGCGAATGCGGCCGAAGGCAAGGGCCTCTCCAAGCTGTGGGCGCGCCGCAAGATCGCGGATGCCGAGGTCGCGCGCACCACGCGGCAGGCGAGCCCGGAGGACGCCGACAAGACCATCCTTGCGTTGGCGCTGGAGCATCAGCTTGTGACGCGGCTGACCAGCCTCATTGCGGTCGACAAGACGCCGAGCCGTCCCGAAGGCGAGCCGCTCAAACTCTCCGAACTGCCGCTCAACCTGCCCGCCGGCTGGGATTTCGCAAAGGTGTTCGGCGAGCGTCCGCGCCTGCCGGCCGCACCGACCGAACGCCGCGCCGACGGCGGCGACGTGCAGCTCGCCGCGCTGAAGCGGTCACCGGTCGCGACGCCAGGTCCCGGCACGATCCAGCTGCCGAAGACCGCGACCGATGCCGAACTGAAGATGATCGCGGGTGTGATCCTGCTCACGGTCAGCCTTCTGCTTCTGGTGTTCAACCGGCGTCAGACGTCGTCCCACTGACGTCGGATGAAAGGAGGAGGTGCCCCCCGACCTCCTCTTTCAAGAGCGCGCGCGGCCTTCTCACCCGTCCCCCATGGGCCGCGCGCGCCACTTCTCTCGCTAAGCGTCATTGCGAGGAGCGAAGCGACGACGCAATCCATGGCTCCCCATATGCCGCATGATGGATTGCTTCGCTTCGCTCGCAATGACGGGAGTAAGCATATGCGCCGCTTCATCCTCCCGCTCGTCTTCGCCCTCATCGGCCTGATCCTGCTCGGCCAGGGCACCTATATCCACGCCAAGGCACTGCTTGCGCAGGTGTTGCTGGAGCGCGCCTTCGCACAGAGCATTGCGACCGGCCACCCCGTGAAGCCGTGGCGCTGGGCCGATACCTGGCCGGTCGCCCGGATCGAGGTGAAGCGCCTGCACGCGTCGGCAATTGCGCTTGCCGGCAGCAGCGGCCAGGCGCTGGCGTTCGGCCCCGGCCATGTCGAACAGACCGTCGATGCCGGCGAGCCGGGCGTTGCGGTCTATTCCGCGCATCGCGATACCCATTTCCGCTTTCTGAAGGATGTCACAATCGGTGACGAGATCGACGTCACGAGAAGCGACGGCAAGATTTTTCGCTACCTCGCCGATCGCAGCGCGGTCGTGCTCTTCGACCAGTCCGGCATCGATCCGCTCACCAACCGGTATGAGCTGGTGCTGTCGACCTGCTGGCCATTCGACGCGCTGACATCGGGGCCCGAGCGCTATCTGCTGCACGCGACCATGATCGACCCGGATTCGAACCCGTTCGAGACGGATTCGAGCCGAGCCAAATCAGGTTCCTGATCGGCATCGATTTTGCGCCTGCCGGGATATTACAAGCGATGCCTGACTTGCATCAGCGTGAGTTGCTACCCCCTTCCATCAGCCATAAAAACAATGAAAAATCGCGTTCTGCGGTGATGCGCCGTGGGCCAGAGGAAACAAGTAGAACAAGGATAAGGGCAGGCTCCATGGAAGCTTTCGCAGGCACCGCGTCACATCCGTCCCGCAAATGGGCACCGCCCGCTGACGCGAGCGACATCGTCAAGAGCATCCATGCGATGCTGCACCCGCGCAACATCGTGCTGGTCGGCGCCACCGACAAGCCCGGCAACTACGCCGAACGGATCTGGAACAATCTGATCAAATACGAGTATGCCGGCGGGCTGTTTCCGATCAACGCCAAGCGCGAAAACGATCTGGGGCGTCACCTGCTACAAGGATTTCGCCAGCCTTCCCGAAAAGCCCGACCATGTGCTGGTGCTGGTACCGGCCCGCTTTGCCGTGCAGGTGATCCGCGATGCGGCCGCCGCCGGCGCCCGCTCGGCGACCATCGTCACCTCCGGCTTCAGCGAGCTGCAGGATGAAGAGAGCCAGCGGCTCGCGGTCGAGCTGAAGCAGGCGATCAAGGAGACCGGACTTGCGGTCACCGGGCCGAATTGCCTGGGCAATCTCAGCGCCGGCGAGAATCTGTTCACCAATATCGACGACCGCATCGTCACCATGGAGCCAGGCCCGGTCGCGATCGCCGGCCAATCCGGGGCGATCGTGATGGCGATCCGCCAGGCGCTGGAGGATCGCGGCGTCGGCGTCGGCTACATGGTCACGACCGGTAACGAATCCGGCCTCGAGACCCCGGACCTGATGAGCTATTTCGCCGCCGATCCGAGCGTCCGCGTCATCGTGGTCTATCTCGAAGGCGTCAGGAACACGAAGGTTTTCCGCGAAGCCTGCAAGGCCGCGCGCGCCGCCGGCAAGCCGGTGATCGCACTCAAGCTCGGTGCCTCCGAAGGCGGCCGCGCCGCCGCGATGGCGCATACCGGCGCGCTCGCCGGCTCGATCGAGACGTTCGATGCGATCTCGACCCGCGAAGGCGTGATCCGCGTGCGCGGCCTGGATGAACTGATCGAAACCACCGAGTGCTTCGTCCATGCCGATCCGCCGAAGGGCAGCCGCCTTGCGGCGGTGTCGCTGTCCGGCGGCAAGCGCGGGCTGCTGATCGACGCGTTCTATTCCGCCGGCCTGAATTTCGCACCGCTGAGCCCGAACGCGACGGAGCAGCTGGCGAAGATGCTCGGGCCCGGCAGCATCGTCGGCAATCCACTCGATGCCGGCTTCGCCGCGGTGGTCGATCCCTCCGTCTACATGAAGTCGATCAAGATCATGATCGACGATCCCGATACTGACATCGTCATCATCGATGCCGAGCTGCCGAAGGCGCCGCATGAGCTGCGCGAGCGCAATCTGCGCATCGTCAACGAGATGGCGGGCCGGGCCAACAAGCCGGTGATCTATATCAGCGCGATGTCGATCGGCTTCACCGAATTCACCAAGGGACTGCGCAAGTCGCTGCCCAATATCGCAGTCATGCAGGGTCTTGACCGCGCAGTCGGCGCGATCAAGTCGCTGATCGAATATGCCGGTCTGCGCAAGGAAGTGCCCGACATCGTGTCAAGCTCGAAGGCATCCGCGCGCGCGATGCTGGAGAAGACGCTGAAAGCGGCCAACGGCGCCGCCGCACTCGACGAGGTTGCCTCGAAGCAGCTGCTCAAGGCCTACGGCATCCCGATCTCCAAGGAAGACGTCGCGCAGACCGCGGCGGAGGCCGTAAAGATTGCCAAGGCGATCGGCTTCCCGGTGGTCGCGAAAGTTGTCAGCCCCGACATCCTGCACAAGTCTGATATCGGCGGCGTGGTGCTGAACCTTGCCAACGCGGCCGAGGTGAAGAAGGCGTTCAACGACATCACCGCGCGGGTGAAGAAGCTGAAGGGCAAGCCGAAGCTCGAGGGCATCCTGATTGCGCAACAGGTCAAGGCCGACCTCGAGCTCGTGGTCGGCGCCTCGCTCGATGCCGAGATGGGCCCCGTGGTGCTGTTCGGTACCGGCGGCGTCGATATCGAGCTGCTGAAGGACGTCGCCCTTGCCGGCGCGCCGCTCGATGCCGCCGAGGCGAAAGAGCTGATCGCCAAGACCAAGGCCGGGGTCAAGCTGAAGGGCTATCGCGGCAAGCCCGCGCTGCACGAGCCGTCGGCGGTGAAGGCGCTGGTCGGACTCTCGAACCTGATGGCCGACGCCAATGGCCGCATCGCCTCGATCGACGTCAATCCGTTCCTGATCAACAGCAAGCTCGGCGTCGCCGTCGATGGCCTGATCGTGCTGAACAACGCCGCCGCGAACAAGGCAGCGGGGCATTAGGGCTCTCATCTCCCTCTCCCCGTTCTTACGGGGAGAGGGTTGGGGTGAGGGGCTATCTCCGCATACACAATGGCAAGCCGATTCGCGGCGACTCCCCCTCACCCTGATCGCATCTTTCGATGCGATCCGACCTCTCCCCGCAAGCGGGGCGAGGTAACTTCAGAAGCTCGCACCCCACTGCCGCGCGGTCTGCATCACCCAGTCGCGATAGAGCGTGAGCGGCGTCACCCCGGTGATGCCGCCGCAGCCGGCGGTGCCGTTCGGGCCGGTGGACCAACTCACCACGCCGACGATGACAGGCCCGCCTGGCTTGTCCTCGAACACGGGCGCACCGGAATCGCCGGTGCAGGCGCCGAGCCCGTCGCGCACGCCCTGCCCGACCGGATCGACCAGACGAATCTGCAGCGTGCCGGGCTTGCCGCTCGCGATCAGGCCGGCGACGCGAATGCTGCCGCCGCTCTTGCCGTCGCCGCGCACGGTGACACCGACGCCTGCGACCGTGAAGCGGCCGCCGACCTGGATCGGAATGTTGGGCATACCGAGCACGGCCGGCGCCTTGCCTGCGGCTGGGTCCGCAAGCTGCAGCAGCGCGACATCGGCGGTCGCGACATGATTGGTCATCGCCTGCATCCGGAAGGCTGGATGAATCGCGACCGTCTTGACGTCCTGCAGCTTCGGCTGCCGGTCCGGCCCATAGTCGACGATCTTGTAGTCGGCACCGGGCTGCACGCAATGCGCCGCGGTCAGCACCACCTTCGGCGCGATCAGCGCGCCGGTGCAGAAATTGCCGCGCGAGCCGACGATGGTGACGACGGCGCGCGCGACGCCATCGGTCGACGGCGCGCCACCACCGACGATCGCGAAGGCCGGCGTTGCCGTCAACAGGGTCAGAAAGGCTGTCACTCGAATCACGCTCGTCATGGAATCCTGTCGATCTGCATCTGGATTGAGCACATCCGAGGCGCGGCATTGCGTCGCTCACACTCGGTCGAAGAACACGCAATCTTGTACAGAGCACCTGCGCCGACACGCGTCAATTATCTAAATATCTAGGCGTCGATCACTACGGCGTTGAAGTCACCACGAGATTTCCTGCAGCCCTTGGTGCGCACGCGCTGCGTCTCGTCACCTTGCCGCGATATCCATCACATCGTATCCTGCATCGTGCTGTCGGCACGACGTTCGAATGTGAACTGTATCTCTTGATCCCGCGCGTATCAGAGCCGTAATTTCGACCTGATAATATAATACAACTTCTGGCAGCATACCGCATACTTACCTTCATGACTTTCTGGATGCCGGTGCCGTCGACATGCAGACGGCTTTTCATCCGCCATTTCGTTGAGTTTCGAGGATAATGATGAGGATCGCGGTCGTCACGCCGATCAGGCTGTTCAGCGAGGGGCTTGCCTCGAGTTTCCGGAACCACGCCGAGTTTGCCGTCGAGGCGGCGGTCGCCGATCTTGCCGGCCTGCGCGCGACCCTCGAGACCGGTAATGTGAGCGTCATTCTGATCGACGTCACACAGGGCATCGATCTCGACGAGGTGCGTGTGATTGCGAGCGAGCATGCGGAAATCGCGCTGGTAGCGCTCGGCCTCAACGAGGACCGGCGCGACGTGGTCCGCTGCGGCCGGGCCGGATTCAGCGGCTACATTTCCCGGAATGCCAGCTTCGACGAGCTGTGCCGCGCACTGTCTGACGTGGCGTCAGGGCGGCTTGCCTGCAGCGCCGAGATTTCCGGCGGATTGCTGCGGGCGTTGTTTTGCATGGAACGTCAGACGGATACGATCGATACGGACCAGGGACTGACGCGCCGCGAAAGCGAGGTTCTCAAGCTCATCGGGCAGGGCATGTCGAACAAGGAGATCGCGCGCGATCTCAGTCTCAGTCTTGCAACCGTCAAGCATCACGTCCATCACGTGCTGCAAAAGCTCGGCCTGCCGCGCCGGGCGCAGGCGATGCGGCGGGTCCGCGAAGCGCCGTGGCTCGCATCATCTGCGCCGGCTCTCGATCGCCGCCGCGAGCTCGACTGACACCAGCGACGTGAATTCCGTATTCGACTGACCGCAGCGCGCGCGCATTGGTGCGCAGATGCGGCGCCGCTTTGCACGCATGCGCGCCGCATCACATCGCGAGACAGATCCCGACTAAACCCTTTGATCGATCTTTCGAGGCGCAGGATCGATCTCATGGATCGGTCGATCCGTATCATCGGCTCGATCCTTTCTGATCCACCACGACGAATAGGCCTTTCGCGGCACACCTGCCACAACAGCACCAACGCAGCGACATGCCGCTCTTTTCGTTCGCTGCGCGATTGCAGATTGCCGTGGAAGACGGATCGGCTGCACGAATTCGCAGCAGATCGGCCAGGATCGATTTCATGAATCCAGTTGCCGACATCGCTGGTCTGGCTGCCTTGTGGCAGAGAACGTCGGGTGGCGACCCCGCGGTGAAGATCGCGATCATCGACGGCCCCGTCGATCTCAATCATCCCTCGCTCAGGCAGGCCCGTGTCGCCATGGGCGGCGAGTTGGTCGTGCCGTCTTCATCGATCATCCAGTCCGAGCACGGCACGCATGTCACGAGCGTGCTGATGGGCACGCCCGGCAGCCCGGCGCTCGGCGTCGCGCCGAACTGCAGCGCAACCGTGTTCTCGATCTATCGCGAGAATGCCGCCGGACAGATCGAGCCGTCCTCGCAAAGCACCTTGGCGCTCGCGATCAACCAGGCGCTGGCGGTGGGCGCCGACATCATCAACATCAGCAGCGGTCAGCAATCCGCGACGGGGCAGGCCGATCGCATTCTGGTCGACGCGGTGCGGGCCTGCGAACGCGCCGGCAAGCTGATCGTCGCCGCCGCCGGCAATGATGGCTGCCGCTGCGTCCAGGTGCCGGGCAGCCTCGCTTCGGTGCTTGCGGTCGGCGCGTGCGATCTGGCCGGCAACCCGCTGCCGTTCAGCAATTTCGGCGACGCCTATCTCGAGAACGGCATCCTGGCGCCGGGCGAGAACATCGCCGGCGCCTCGCCGGTCCGCAACGTCAGCCTGCGTTCCGGAACGAGCTACGCGGCGCCGATCGTCACCGGTGTCGTCGCGCTGCTGCTCTCATGCCTGCGCCAGAACGGACGCAAGGCCGATCCGCAAGCCGTTCGTGCCGCGCTGCTCGAAAGCGCGGTTCCCTGCCGCAACGATGGCAGCGCCGCGCGCTGTCTCGCCGGACGGCTCGATATTCCCGCGGCTGTCGCCGCCCTGCTTGGCGAGCAGGCGGACGCCGTCATGCCGTCGGGTGCCACGGCCGCGCCTCCCCGCTTCTGGGGAGTGTCCGCGCGCCCTTTCGTCCAACCGTCATCCGCCGCTCAGCCAACTGCAACCAGAGAGGGTTCCATGGGAGATCTATCAGCAATGTCTGCACCATCGGCTCCGCGCATATTCGGGCCGGACGGCTCGGTCCTGCGAAGCAACGGCGGGATCATGCCAAGCGAGGCGCAGCCCGCCGCGCCGGCGGCACCTGCGGCCATGGCCGTCCCCGTTGATCACGGCGTCGTCGCCGCGCCGATCGCCGCACCCGCGCCTTATCCGTATCACGCTCCCCATGCGGGCGGCGACATGGTCTGGATGCCGGCACCGGCACCCCAGATGGTGATGCCGCCGATGATGATGCCGCAGATGGCGATGCCAACGGCCAGCATGATGCCGCAAACCTGGCTGCAGCCGCAGCAATTGCCTACGCTGATGCCGAGCAACGCGCTTCCCGTCGCAATGCCCCAGGCGCTGCAGGCGTATGAAGCACCCGCGGTGCGAACCAGCGAAAGGAGCTGCGGCTGCGGCGGCGGCATGCGTCCGCAGGGCGCTGCGTCCGAGTCCACCGGTCAGCTCGCCTTCCCGATCGGCCGGCTATTCTACGATTTCGGCAAGGAAGCTCGCCTCGATTACTTCGTGCAGGCGATCGCCAACTGGCGCGACAGCCTGATCGGACGCGGCGATCCGGTGTTCGGGCCCGAGCGCGACCGCTCCGGCGATACCTCGGCGCCGTACAATCCAGCGATCATGGCACGCTATCTGTTGAACCAGGCCGAAGGCGAGACCGCGACGCCGGCCGGCTCCGGCAACAACTTCCCGGATGCCGACGCCATCATCTGGACGATGACGATCGACTCGATTCCGATCTACGCGGTCAAGCCGCTCGATGTGTTCGGTCTCGGATTCTTCGCCGCGCTGATCCTGGCGCTTTGGCACCAGGAGGTCTCGCATGACGATCCGTCGAACACCCGAAGCGTGGTGGCGGCAGCACGTGGCGGCGACGACACCCCACCGACCACGCCACCAGCGTTCCCGCCGCGCGGCGGCGTTGCGCGGATTTCGATGGCCGGCTGGGTCGACAGCACCAACACGACCAAGCTCCTGAACGGGACCGTCGTGCCGACGCTGGTGACCGACTGGCGCGGCTTCTACCAGTGGGATCTCTACACGCTGTTCGGACCAGATCCCGAGACCTGGCCCGACGGCGCCGAGGGTTTCCTCGAGCGGATCTACAACGAGTTCCGCAATGTGGGCCTCTCGCCGCAGGATCGCGCGCTGAACTATTCGGCGATGAACGCCTACAACACGCGGAAGATCTTCACCGACGTCGCCAAGAAGGGCCTGCGGCTCGACACCGTGGAAGTTGACCAGAGCGTCATTTGCCGCCCGGAATCGATCTGCCACGACGTGACCTACCGCTTCTTCAATCCGACCCAGGTCCTGACCCAGGCTCGCGAAGTCTATCAGTACACGATCGACGTGAGCGACGTGGTGCCGGTCGCGGTTGGGCCGCTGCGGCAGTGGCAGGTCTACTGAGGCGATTGCTCCTCTGCATCCGGAGGAGATCAGAACGTGGCGCGATTTAGCGTCACGTGGTCCGGGGGACCGACGCGATGAGCGATCCCCTGGGCGACGTCCAGCGACGGCTGCCCGGTCGGTGCCCACCTCCCGTAGCTGCCGTCAATTCAAACCGAAAGAAGGAGCTGAACATGTACGCAAGGAACGACTTTGAGACCTTCGGCAGCGTGCGTAGCCCGATCCAGTGTGAGGGCATCGAGCGCGGTCCGAAGCGGATTGCCGAAGTGGCGACCAACGGGTCGGTCAACCCGCAGGGTTGGGGGGACATCCTCGGCGGCGTCGCGCAGGCGCTGCCGGGCGTCCTCGGTGCTTTCGGCATCTGATCGCCAAACTCGGGGCCCGGCGCTGTCGGGCCCCACCCCTGCCCTCGAGGAGGCCGACATGATGCAGAAATCCACCGCCAGGAGCCCACAGCAACAGCAGCAGAACGGTCGCCGGATCGAGCCGTCCGGAAAGATCGTCGTGTCGTCAGTCGTGAGCCACGCCTCGCTGCTCGCCGCGATCAGCGACCGCAACCCGATCATCGCCAAACGCACCACATCCGACGAAGACAAATCCTGACGTCGTCGTCATCACCGAACCAATGGAGCCGATGCCATGGCAAAACCGCCCCGCAAATCCGGATCCGACAGCGCCGCCTCTCCGCCGCCGGCGGAAACACCATCCGCAGCGTCAAGCCTTGCCGACGCGCGGCGCCCGTTGGAGGCGGCTGTTGTCGCCCGTCCGAAGATCGCCACCACGCCCGCCCCGCCGACAACGTCGGCCTACATGGCGCCGCCGCAAGGCCCCGGTGCTGCGCAGCAGATGCGCCATGATGGCTCGCCGCGTTCGGAGGAGCGGCTCAACACCGCGATGAAGATCCTGCTCGATCCCACGGCCCGCGCGCTGCCGAGCAAGGTCTATTCCGGACAGGCGCGAAACTGGACCCGCAGACCGTAACCAGGCCCACGCACTGAGCGGCGCTTCGATCCGCTACCCGGACATGCAACGGCCCGCCCGATCCGGCGGCGCGGCCGTTGCCGCTCGTCGGAGAGAGACATGAACCAGAACGGCAGTTCTCCTCGCATCAATCTGCGCCGCGCCGCCTGCACAGTTGCGGGCCTTGGGACGCTCCTGTTTCTAGCGGCCGGCACCATGCGATGGGCCGGCGCCTGGATGTTCCTGCTCGAGATCACGATCGGCGGACTGATCACCGAGGCATGGCTCGCAAGACATGATCCGGGGCTACTGGCGGAGCGCCGCACCGCGCGCGGCCAGGCCGGGTGGGATCGCGTCATCACGACGATCATGCCGCTGTTGTGGCTGACATGGCTGCCGCTGATGGCGCTCGACGCGGCGCGCTACCGGACATCGTTCGTCCCGTTCTGGCTGCAATGCGCCGGCGCGGTGATGATCGCGGCATCGTTCTGCATCGTCTATCGGACCTACCGCGAAAACAGCTACGCCGCCCCGGTCGTGAAGATCCAGCGCGAGCGCGGGCATGCTGCGGTGACCACGGGGCCGTACGCCTATGTGCGCCACCCGATCTATGCGAGCGGCCTGTTGACCTATGTCGGCACGCCGCTGCTGCTCGGATCCTGGTGGGGCCTTGGCATCGTGCCGGTCATGGCGGCGCTGCTCGGCCTGAGATCCATGATGGAGGAGCGGATGCTCACTGCCGAGCTCGACGGCTATGCCGAATATCTCGCCCGCGTGCGTTACCGCCTGGTTCCGATGGTCTGGTGAGCCCGTTCCGCGTGGCGGAGTTTGCCGCGAACTGGCGGCTTGCCTGATTGGCGGCAATTCCAATAAAGAAGGCTGAACGCGTGTTTCCCTGTCTTCGGCCAAAACGGCCGGACGACCCGAGGCGAAGCCGCCGCGTTGCAACGGGCAGGACATTGATGATCGAGGCAGTGATCTGGGATTTCGGCGGCGTCTTGACCACCTCGCCGTTCGAGGCCTTCGCGCGCTACGAGACCGAGCGCGGCCTGCCGATCGACATCATCCGCCGCACCAACGCCGCCAACCATCTGGAAAACGCGTGGGCCAAGTTCGAGCGCGCCGAGATCGGTATCGACGCATTCGACGAGCTGTTCGCCACGGAATCGAAGGCGCTCGGCGCCGAGGTGCGCGGCAAGGACGTGCTGCCGCTGCTCTCCGGCGACCTGCGCCCGGAAATGGTCGAGGCGCTGAAGCGCATCAAGGCAGAATTCAAGACCGGCTGCATCACCAACAATCTGCCGTCGAACGCAATCGGCAGCCACAGCGGACGCACGCTCTATGTCGCCGAGGTGATGTCACTATTCGACCACGTCATCGAGTCCGCGAAGATCGGCCTGCGCAAGCCCGATCCGCGCATCTACCAGATGATGGTGGGAACGCTGCAAGTGAACCCGAAGCACTGCGTCTATCTCGATGATCTCGGCGTCAACCTGAAGCCGGCGCGCGAGATGGGCATGACCACGATCAAGGTTGCGAACGCCGCGCAGGCGATCTCCGAGCTCGAAGCGGCGACCGGTCTCACGCTGAGGTGAAGTGGCCTGCCGGCATATTCACTCCGCGTTCAGGCGGCAGTCGCTAGTTCTCAGCCTCCCCTGGGTCACGGCGCGACTATGGAATCGCATCGTGATCCCATTCCCGGTCTGAGCATGACGTTCCGGAAAACCGACGTTCGCTTCTCCGGATCATGCCCGCGGAGGCACCCCCATGAAACATCTCGTCGTCGCCCTGGTCTCGGCTGGTTCGCTGCTGGTCTCGGTCGCAGCGTTCGCGCAATCAACCTCAACCCCCGCACCGGCGGCAGCGCCGGCGGCGCCTCTCGCGCAAGAGAGCACGTCGGCGGCAGCGCCCGTCCCCGGTGCCAAACGCGCGGCCTGCCAGAGCGCAGCGCAGGCGTTGAAGGGACAGGACCGGCATGATCAGATGCAGCTCTGCATGGCGCAGGCGCATCTCGACTACCTGAAGCAGGCGATCGACCAGAAGATCGTCGGCCCACAGCGCAAGGATTTCGTGAAGAGCTGCGCGGGCTAGAGGCTGCCGTCTCCTCCGTATTGCGCTCGGCGGAAATAGCCCGGAACCATGCGCTAACTCCAGCCTTTAATCCCTTTGCCTTTGTCGGGCAAACGAGCCTTGTGCTTTGCCCGCAACGGGAGCAGAACAGGTCCGAGTTCAAGGCAAATTCGGAGCTGATCCTCGTGGCTGACACCAGGCCCACCGCCTCGATCGAGGCCGTGGAAAGCGGCCTCGCCGCGCAAGGCTATATTGCGAGTCGGCAGATCGCGACCGCCGTCTATCTGTCGCAGCAGATCGAGAAGCCGATCCTGGTTGAGGGCCCTGCCGGCGTCGGCAAGACCGAGCTTGCGAAGGCGATCGCCGCCTGGCGCGGCCTGAAGATGATCCGTCTGCAGTGCTATGAAGGCCTCGACGAAGCCAAGGCACTGTATGAGTGGAAATATGCCAAGCAGCTGCTCTACACCCAGATCCTGAAGGACAAGCTCGGCGAGGTGCTCGGCGGCGCGCAGACGCTGGCCGCAGCGCTCGACCAACTCCACACCTTCGGCGACGTGTTCTTCTCCAAGGAATTCGTCGAGCCGCGACCGCTGTTGCAGGCGCTGGAGCAGCCCGCCGGCTGTGTGCTGCTGATCGACGAGATCGACAAGTCGGACGCCGAATTCGAATCGCTGCTGCTGGAAATTCTCTCGGACTTCCAGGTCACGATCCCCGAGCTCGGCACCGTCTCCGCGGTGGCGCCGCCGACCGTGATCCTGACCTCCAACAGCGAACGCGATCTCGGCGATGCCTTGAAGCGGCGCTGCCTGCATCTGCATATCGGCTTCCCCGAGCAGAAGCTGGAAGAGCGCATCGTCGAGAGCCGGATTCCCGGCATCTCGCAGACATTGCGCAAGCAGATGGTCGGCTTCATCCACGAGATCCGCTCGCTGGACCTGAAGAAGCTGCCCTCGGTCAGCGAGGCGATCGACTGGGCGCGCGTGCTGGTGCTGCTGCAGGCGAGCGAGCTCGACACCGAGATCGTCAAGGACACGCTCAACGTGCTCCTGAAATACGAGGCCGACATCGAGGCCGCGACGCCGCAGATTTCGTCCTTCATCGCCAAGGCGTCGCGCCAAGGCGTGTTCAGCTAGACCAAGATGCGCGAGAACCTGCATCGCTTCTTTCGTGCGGCGCGGGGAGCCGGGGTCCGGGTCTCGCCCGCCGAAAGCATCGATGCGATGCGGGCGGTCGCCCAGGTCGGCTTTGCCGACCGCGACATCCTGCGCGACACGCTCCTGCTGACGCTTGCCAAGACCCAGGACGAGAAGCGCTCGCTCGGCGAATGCTTCGACCTGTTCTTCAGCCAGCCCGAGCCGCAGCAGGAAAGCGCCGAGCAGAACAAGACCGACGACAACCGCGAATCCGGCGCCAACCCGTCGGCCGATGAGCATGGCGATGCGGCGGGCGGCGCCGCCGGCGAGAATCTCGGGCCGCTGGCGCAGATGCTGCTGTCGCAGGATCGCTCCGCGATATCGACGGCGATCGCCAATGCCTCCGGCGCCGCCTCGCTGCCCGATATCCGCTACTTCACCCAGCGCGGCATCTTCCAGACCCGCATCCTCGATGCGATGGGCATCCAGCGCCTGCGCGACGACATCGACGAGCAGACCACGCGCAATCCGGCGCTCGCCGAGCGGCTGCAGGAGGCGCTCAACGGCCTGCGCGGCACCGTCCGCGACGCGGTCTCGCAAGCCTTGCTGCTCTACGGGCGCGAAGAGACCGAAAACCTGCGCAATGAGATCCTGCGCAACGCGCCGCTGGCGCGGATCGAGCCGCGGCAGGTCGAGCAGATGCGCGCGCTGATCCGCCAGATCGCGCGCCGGCTGCGCGAACGCTATTCCAAGCCGCGCAAGCGCCAGCGCCGCGGCCATCTCGACGTCCGCCGCACGCTGCGCCGGAACGCGGCCTGGGGCGGTGTGCCGTTCCTCACCGCATGGAAGCGCAAGCATCGCGACCGGCCGAAGATCGTCGCGCTGTGCGACGTCTCGGGTTCGGTTGCCCGCGTCTCGGACTTCTTCCTGCTCCTGATCCACAGCCTGCACGAGGTGGTCGACGACGTCCGCTCCTTCGCCTTCTCGGGCCATCTGATCGAGGTCAGCGACATCCTGGAATCGAAATCGCCTGAAGAGGCGATGAAGGAGATCATGTCCAAGGTCGGCTTCGGCTCGTCCGACTACGGCAATTCCTTCGCCGACTTCGAGGACAATTGGATGAGCGCAATCACGCCGCAGACCACGGTGATCGTGCTGGGCGACGCCCGCAGCAACAATCTCGATCCGCGCGCCGACATCCTGCGCCGCATCGGCGAGCGTTCGAAGCGGCTGGTATGGCTCAATCCCGAAGGCCGCATGGTCTGGGGCTTCGGCGATTCCGAGATGCCGCGCTACGCAACCTTCTGCACTGTCGTGCGCCAATGCGCGACCGCCCGGCAGCTCGAGCGCGCCGTCTCCGACATCGTGGCGACCTATCAGTAGACGCCAGCGCTTTAGCGCGTTTTCGAGCGAAGTGGACACCGGTTCGCGTGAAGAAAGACGCGTCAAAACAAGAATCTGGAGCTTCGGTTCTGATTCAATCAGAACCGAAGCTCTAGAGGCGAAGCGAGTTGCTGTGAGATAGCCATCCGGCAAATGCGACCAGCGTCAGCACGATCGAGGCAAAGATGCTGACGAGCTTGATCGTCGTGATCGCCTTCAGGATCGAGACGGAACGTGCTGCCGCATGCGGGTCGCCGTGCAGCAACAGCCAGGCCAGCAAGCAGTCCTCGATCAGGTCACTCAGCAGATACACCGCCGGCACGACCAGGCCGAGCCACGCTACAGTCGGATAGATCTGGTCGAGCCAATATGACGACGCCGCGCCCATCGCGCCCGCCAGCGCCAGCATGACGATAAGATCGAGCGGGAACAGAATCGGGAAGACATATTTCATCCGGAGATCGGATTGCACCAGCTCGCCGAGCTGATCGCCGCTGTAACTCAGCGTCTTCTCCGGAAAGCGGGTCCGAAATCTGTTGGCGAATACGCGATCGGAGTAGCTGCCGACCCACCAGAACAGTCCGAACGCACTCACCACCAATCCCGCGAGAATGACCGTCACGAGAGCTTGGTGGCTCATGCCGATCCATTCCCGTCCAGGCTAAGGAAGCTGCGGAAGGCAGCGGGCGAGATGATCGCGCGCACCGGCGAAATCCCTGAAGGGGAGGAAAATATCGACGCAATATCGCAATGACTGGCGATGAGATTCCCACCTTTTCCAAAGTGTTGCAATTGAATTCTGCGGATCGCTGGTTAGAGCGAGCACGCGCGCCCGATGCCGGCCGCAGACTCCGAAACGACAGTTGGCGGTCACACCGCGTACACAGAACCGTCTTCAATTGGAGATTGAACCGTCCCCGTGTTCTGCCGTACATTGAGGTCGCGAATTTTCACGGCGGCCGCGGGGGCAACGGATGCCGAAGGATATTGTGATTTGTTGCGACGGCACCGGCAACGAAATCGGCGCCAATATTTCCAACGTCCTGAAGCTGTTTCGCGTCGCCGACAAGGATGACCGGCAGCGGATCTACTATCATCCGGGTCTCGGCACGATCGGCCTGCAGAACAGCTGGGGCCGCTTCAAGCAGGAAATGCGCGGCCTTTTCGGGCTGGCCTTCGGCGCCGGTCTCGACGAGGACACGCTTGGCGCCTACCGGTTTTTGTGCCGGCTCTGGGAGCCCGGCGACCGGGTCTGGATGTTCGGTTTCAGCCGCGGCGCCTATACCGTGCGCACGCTGGCGGCCTTCGTCCATGTGATGGGCCTGTTGCCGGTCGACCAGCTCGACCTCGCCAGCTACGCCTTCGGCACCTACAAGAAGGCCAGTTCCGATGCCCAGAAGTCCGACGGGACGTTTGACCCTGCCCCGTTGAAGGAAGTCTGGCACTTCAGCCAGATCGCCGGCGGACGCAACATCGACATCGAGTTCGTCGGAGTCTGGGACACCGTGGCCTCGATCATCGTGCCGCGGCAGGACAACTTCCTGTTCGACATCCAGACGCTGCTGTTCACGCGCACCAATTCCAGTGTCAGGCGATTCCGCCAGGCGATCTCGATCGACGAACGCAGGCGCATGTTCCGCCTCAACCGCTGGATTGAACCGCAGAAGTTCCGTTCCGATCCGTTCGATCCGGCGACGGAGGTGGAGCAGGACATTCGCCAGGTCTGGTTCGCCGGCGTGCACTCAGACGTCGGCGGCGGCTATCCCGAGGACAAGAGCGGGCCGTCAAAATTTCCGCTGATCTGGATGCTCGCGCAGGCCGGGGGCGCCGGGCTGCACCTGGATCAGGCGCTGATCGATCATCTCGCCTGGGGGACGCCGCTGCCGCCGCACAAGCACGACTATGTGCCGCCGAGCGCGACGGCCCCGCTGCACAATTCGCTGACCGCCGCCTGGGAAATCCTGGAATGGATTCCGAAGAGCGACAAATGGAAGGAATGGCCGGAGCGGAAGTCCTTCCTCGGCTTCTATCTGCCGCGCGGCGAGCCGCGGCCGATACCGGAAGGGGCGACCATCCACGCCTCGGTACTGGAGCGCATGGAGAAGGATCCGGCCTACCGGCCGATCAACCTGCCGAAGACCTACAAGGTCGAGCCAATGACGCCGCCACCGGCGCCGCCCGCTCCGACGGCCTGACGGCGTCGGAGTTCCCCATCTTGAGGCGCTTTTCTTCACGCGAAGCGGCATCCACTTCGCTCGAAAGCGCTTTGCGCATCGATCGGCATCCTTGATCCGCGTGCGGCTGAGCTCAGCCGACCGCATCGGCGCGCGCGACGGCCGGCAGCCATGGCCTCAATTGAGTTTATCGCGGGACGGTGTATTAACACGTTTCGTTCCGGAATCGTTCGATCCGGGAATCCGAATCGCCCTCTCAGGGATCATGACCGCCCAACCAGCCCTCGATCGCGCATCCGACCCGTCTCGCGACGCGCTGTCCGTGCTCAGTTCCGTATTCGGCCTGTCCGGCTTCCGCGGCGCGCAGGAGAAGATCATCCGCCACGTCACCGATGGCGGCAATTGCCTGGTGCTGATGCCGACCGGCGGCGGCAAGTCGTTGTGCTACCAGTTGCCGTCGCTGCTGCGCGACGGCTGCGGCATCGTGGTGTCGCCCTTGATCGCGCTGATGCGCGACCAGGTCGCGGGCCTCTCGGAGGCCGGCGTCAACGCCGCGGTGCTGAACTCGACGCTGTCCTATCAGGAAGCCTCCGAGGTCGAGCGCCGGCTGCTCGCCGGCGATCTCGATTTGCTCTATGTCGCGCCGGAACGGCTGCTCACGCCGCGCTGCCTCAATCTGCTCGGCCAGGCGCAGATCGCGCTGTTTGCGATCGACGAGGCGCATTGCGTCTCGCAATGGGGCCACGACTTCCGCCCGGAATATATCGGCCTGTCCGCACTCGCCGAGCGCTTCCCCAATGTGCCGCGCATCGCGCTGACGGCAACCGCGGACGCATTGACGCGAAAGGAGATCGCCGAGCGGCTGTCCCTCACCGACGCGCCGGAGTTCGTCGCAAGCTTCGACCGCCCCAACATCCGCTACGAGATCGTCGATAAGCAGAACGCCACCACGCAGCTGAAGTCCTTCATCAAGGAGCGGCATGCCGGCGATGCTGGCGTGGTCTATTGCCTGTCGCGCGCCAAGGTCGAGGACGTCGCGGCATCGCTCTGCGAGGCCGGCATTCCCGCGCTGCCCTATCACGCCGGGCTCGATGCCAGCGTGCGGGCCCGGCATCAGGACCGCTTCCTCAACGAGGACGGCATCGTGATCGTCGCTACGATCGCGTTCGGCATGGGCATCGACAAGCCAGATGTTCGCTTCGTCGCGCATCTCGATTTGCCGAAGAGCATCGAGGCCTACTACCAGGAGACCGGACGCGCCGGCCGTGACGGCAAGCCGTCGGCGGCGTGGATGGCCTATGGCCTTTCCGACATCGTGCAGCAGCGCCGCATGATCGACGAATCGACCGGCTCCGACGCCTTCAAGCGCGTCTCGATCGGCAAGCTTGACGCGCTGGTTGCGCTCGCCGAGACCGTGCATTGCCGGCGGCAGCGCCTGCTCGGCTATTTCGGCGAGACCCGCTCGGATGAAAGCTGCGGCAATTGCGACAACTGCCTGACGCCGCCGCGTGTCCGCGACGGCAAGGTCCTGGCGCAGAAGCTATTGTCCTGCGTGTATCGCACCGGGCAGCGCTTTGGCGCCATGCATCTGATCGACGTGCTGGTCGGGCGGCTGACCGAACGCGTCAAGCAGTTCAACCACGAGCAATTGTCGGTGTTCGGCATCGGCCGCGAGCTCAACGAGAAGCAATGGCGCGCGGTGCTGCGCCAGCTGGTGGCGATGGGCCATCTGCGCGCCGACAGCGACGCTTTCGGCGCGCTGAAGCTGACCGACAGCGCCCGCGGCGTGCTGAAGGGTGAGACCGCGGTGATGTTGCGCGAGCAGCCGGAAGGCGCGCGCAAACGCGCGGTCCGCGGCAAGTCGCGCCGCGGCGAGCTCGCGCCCGCGGCCGACAGTCCCGGCGGGGCCGTCGGCCCGGCGTTGCATGCCGCCCTGCGCGCCTGGCGCTCGGAAGTCGCACGCCAGCGCGGCGTGCCGGCCTATGTGGTGCTGCACGATTCGACCATCGACGGCATCGCCGCGATGCGTCCGGATACGCTGGGCGAACTGCGCAACATCGCCGGGATCGGCGACAAGAAGCTCGAGCATTACGGCGACGAGCTGATCCGGATCGTGAAATCCAACGACGGCTGAACGTCGCGCAGGGCCTTGAGCCGGTCCAAGCGTACCGCATTGACTGCGGTCGCAAGCTCCGCAGGGGCCGCCCACCTCCACGCAATCCTCGGCTGCATCGTCCCAACCTGCTCCGGATACCGCAGCGAACGGCGCCCAGGCATAGGAGCCATACCGGCGGGGCAACGCGTGCGCTTGCGGGCCGCGCCGCCCTCGCCCTAATCTTTCGGTCGTCGCATCCAACGAGGCGCGGCCGAGACTTAACGACAAGACATAACGACAAAAGATAGGGAAGAGACGGGCCATGGCTCAGGAGAGCACCGCGCGCAGAGCCGCGCGCCCTGCCGAAAGTGGAACGTTCGACGCCGTTGTGATCGGCGCGGGGTTCGCCGGCATGTACATGCTGCATCGGCTGCGCGGGCTCGGCTTCACCGCGCGGGTCTACGAGGCCGGCGGTGGCGTCGGCGGCACCTGGTACTGGAATCGCTATCCCGGCGCGCGCTGCGATGTCGAGAGCCTGCAATACTCCTTCTCGTTCTCCGAGGAACTCGATCAGGACTGGAGCTGGTCGGAGAAATATTCTCCGCAGCCCGAAATTCTCGCTTACGCCAACCACGTCGCCGACCGCTTCGACCTGCGCAGCCAGATCGTGTTCGACAGCCGCGTCACCGCGGCGACCTTCGACGAGAAGGCAGGCAGCTGGCTGATCGAGACCGACCGCGGCGACAAGGTCACCGCCAAATTCTGCATCATGGCGGTCGGCTGCCTGTCGGCGCCGAACCGACCCACTTTCACCGGGATGGCAGATTTCCGCGGGCCGATCTATCACACCGGCGAATGGCCGCATGAGGGTGTCGATTTCACCGGCCTGCGCGTTGGCGTCATCGGCACCGGCTCGTCCGCGATCCAGTCGATCCCGATCATCGCGCAGCAGGCGTCCGAGCTCACCGTGTTCCAGCGCACCGCGACCTGGTCGGTCCCGGCATGGAACGAGCGGCTGTCGGCGGAGTATCTCAAGGAAGCCAAGGCGCATTATCCGGAGCTGCGCGCGAAAGCGCGAGCGCGCCCGACCGGCTTCTACTTTCAGTTCAACGCCCAGCCCGCCTTGCAGGCGAGCGAGCAGGAGCGCGAGCGGCTCTATGAGGAAGCCTGGCAGCGCGGCGGCCTGCCCTTCCTCGGCGCGTTCGGCGACCTCCTGTTCGAGAAGGCCGCCAACGACACCATCGCCGATTTCGCGCGCGAGAAGATCCGCGGCATCGTCAAGGATCCCGCCACCGCCGAGCTGCTGTGCCCTCGAAACGTGTTCGGCTGCAAGCGGCTCTGCGTCGATACCAACTACTTCGAGACCTACAATCTGCCGCATGTGAAACTGGTCGACGTGTCGAACACACCGATCGAGCGCTTCACCACCAACGGCATCGTGGTCGACGGCACCGAATACAGATTCGACGCGATCGTCTCCGCCACTGGCTTTGCCGCCATGACGGGCTCGTTCGACAAGATCGCGATCACCGGCCGCGGCGGGCAGACGCTCGCCGAAAAATGGCAGGCCGGCCCGCGGGCCTATCTCGGCCTCGCCTCGGAGGGATTTCCGAACCTGTTCATGATCACCGGGCCCGGCAGCCCATCGGTGCTCGCGAGCATGATCCAGGCGATCGAGCAGCATGTCGACTGGCTTGCCGATTGCCTCGGCCATATGCGCGACGTCGGCGCCGGCACGATCGAGGCGGTGCGCGACGACGAGGATGCCTGGGTCGCCCATGTCAACGACGTCTCCACGGTCTCGCTGCGCTCGACCTGCAGCTCCTGGTATGTCGGCGCCAACATCCCGGGTCGTCCCCGCGTGTTCATGCCCTATATCGGCGGCTTCCCGATCTATGTGCAGAAGTGCAATGAGGTGATGAATTCGGGCTATGACGGCTTCGTGCTGCAGGGTGGGCGCAAAGGCAACGAGCCGCCGCAGGTCCGCTTCACCGAGCGCTGGCAGGTGCCGCTTGATATCGAGGTGATCTCGCCGGCAGCGGTCGCCGCCAAGCGCGTCCCGGTGGTCTGAACCTCAGCCGTATCGCCGCCGGGATTGCGCATGATAGTGTCGTGCCATACCGCGTTTCGCATCGCGGGCCGCACGGGGGACGATGGCCGACACGGCATTGCAGGGATTGGTCGAGCGGATCGGCGCGGATCACGTCGTGCGCCGACTTGGAATCGAGGCCGCGCACGAGAGGCAGCTGTTCGGACAGGGCACACTCGTGTTCAACGTCGAGAACTGGAAGCTGGCGCCATGGGTCGTCGAGACTGCGCTCAAGCTGGCCGGCCTCCATGGCCGCGCCCGCCGCAACGCCGACCGGGTCGAGGTCCGACGCAACCTGGTGACGTCGGCGCGCCTGCCGGCGGCGTTCGACGGCTTCACCATCCTTCATCTCAGCGATCTCCACGCCGACATCAGCCAGGGAGCGATGCGGCATCTGGCGGACATCGTCCGCTATGTCGCCGGCGACATCTGCGTCCTGACCGGCGATTATCGCGGCAAGACGTTTGGCCCGTTCGAGAGCAGCCTCGCGCTGATGAAGGATCTCTGCGCGCGGATCAAACTGCCGCTCTACGGCATCCTCGGCAATCATGACAGCATCCGCATGACGCCGGCGCTGGAGGCGATGGGCATCAGAATGCTGTTCAACGAGCAGGAGCCGATCACGCGCGATGGCGCGACGATCCATCTCGCCGGCATCGACGATGCGCATTTCTATCGCACCGACGACATTGCAAAGTCTGCCGCGGCGATCCCGCGCGATGCGTTCTCGATCCTGCTCGCGCATACGCCGGAATCCTATCGCGCGGCGGCCGCCGCCGGCTTCGACCTGATGCTGAGCGGCCATACCCATGGCGGCCAGCTCTGCCTGCCCGGCGGCATCGCGATCAAGCTGGAGGCGCGGCTACCGCGCAGGATGGGCAAGGGCGCCTGGCGTTTCCAGACGCTTGCCGGTTACACGTCGGCCGGAGCCGGCACCAGCCTGGCGCCGGTGCGGCTGAACTGCCCGGCCGAGATCACGGTGCATACGCTGCACCGGCTCGGCCGCTGAACTCGGATACGCCGCCTGTACGTCGCAGGCGTGGGCGTAGGCGCGCATTGCCAAAATATCGAAAACAACCCCATGCAAAGCAGCCGGCGGCTGCCCGGACTCAGCAAGGAAAGGCATGTGGCCGATGGCCATATACGATCGCCGTGCCGTAAGGATGGGAGAGAGAGTAGCGGAGGTCTCAATTGCCCTTCTTCGCGCTCGCGCTCTGCTCGTTCACCGTGCAGGTGATCAACAGGGTGTAGCCGCGCGCATCCTTGGCGATATCGGACGTCTCCTTCTTGGTCCCGTCGCGCCATTCGGCGGTCCGGTACATCACCGCGCTGTTGTCGAGGAAGTCGCGCAGCGCGCCGGTCTTGATGGCGAAGTTGATGTTTTCCGGGATCGATCCCGTGGCCCGCGCCATCCTGACCGCGTCGAGCTTCGCGGCCACCACGCCGACCACGGCGCCGCCGAGATCGAACAGCGGCCCGCCGCTGTTGCCGGGCTGTACCGCGGCGCTGATCTGCAGATGACGCGTGTCGTTGAGGATGCCGCTCAGCGAAGAAACGATGCCCGTGGTCACGGTGAAATCGGATGTCAGCAGGCCATGATAGGGGTAGCCGATCGCCACGACTCCGTCGCCAACCCTAATCGAGTTCTGCCGGATGCTCGCGACATCCTTGAACGGGGACGGCGCCTGCAGCAGCGCGAGATCGTTGGTCTCGTCGTCGGACACTAACCGCAATTTGACCGCCGCCGCACCGCTCAGATTGCCCGTGATCTCGCTGCAACCATCGACGACATGATGGTTGGTGACGACGTGGCCGCTATCGCTGACGACGAAGCCGGTGCCGGTGCCTGATCTCGCCTGCTTCGTGGGCGGCGCGTTGGGTGCAGCCTGCTGCGGCGGCGCAGCCGCAGGCTTTGTCGCGACCGCGAACTCGCCGGCGTTGGAGACGCCGTTCTTCTTCACAGAGACCACGCAGTTGAGCAGCGCCGGCAGCAATTGCGCGGTCTGATTGAGATTGAACTGAAACAGTTGCCCTTGCGCGAACGCCGTCATCTGGCGCGCCTTGCGGAACTGATTGATCAGCGCCGAATTCACCGGCATCTCGACATTCACGAGCTTCTCGCCGAGCGGCATGCCGTAGACATTGAACGCGGGCTGGCCGTCAAAGGTCAGCGCGAGCGGAAAGGCTTCGCCCGGCGTCAAACGCCAGCTGTCATGAGCCAAGCCCAGCCGCCAGCTGCCATTCGCGGCAACCGCCACCATGAAGAAGATGCCGCTCTGGTATGTGCTCCCCGCCGAGCAATGCGTGAACGCACCGCTCTTGTCGTCGGTAAAGGCGCCGCCCTTCCAATTGCCGACCGTGATCGAGCCGTAGGGACCGCGGGCGCTCGATGGAGTTGCGGACGCAAACAGCCACGCGGCCACAACGGCCGCCCAGATCGCAACTCTCATGACATCCACTCCCCAGCCACAACCCCTTATAGGAGGCGGAGAAATTCATCCGCAAGTGGTGCGCGGCTTGGCCTTTGCTGCAGCGGCCACGCAATACCGCCGCGGATGAGGCGATCGCCACACCCTCAGGTTACAGACGGTATGTTCCTATTATGTTCCGAAGATGTCAACCCGGACATAGCCAGCCGCCGCGCCAGGCGGACGCTATTGCGGCTCCCGAACCGAAGACTGCGCCGGCGGATTTGGATCGCTGGACCAGTAGCGGGATGCGAAGGCATGCACGCCGACGCCGATCAGGAAGATGCCGGCATAGAGCTCGATCTCGCTGTTCATCGCCAGCAGGCGGGCGCGCAACAAGGCGCCGTGGCCCGGGTAAGCCCAAAACCAATGCCCCACCGCGACGATGCCGACGCCGAGCGCGGCGATGGCTCGGCCGGCCGCATTCATCATCCTCACGCGAAGGTCTCCCGACTCGCCCGGCCTGGACAGGATATCGGGAGAAGCTGACGCCGACCTGACGCGTCAGCCTCGCGAGAGCCCGTGGACGTAGCCCGGACGGAGCCAACGGGTCGCGCAAACGCGCGCCCGATGACAGGCTCCGCACAATCCGGGACGGTCTTTCCGCGGAGGGGTGCCTGTCTTCTCCTTCCCCTGAAAGGGGGAAGGTCGGGATGGGGGGCAGCCGCAGGCGATGCTGCAAGCGGAGAAAGCAGATCCCCACCCGCTTTGCTCTGGCGAGCAACGCGACCTCCCCTTTTCAAGGGGAGGTTTGGAGCAGCGTCGCCCGGAGTTCGCTTCCGTCCGGTCTATGAAACTACAAAGCGTGCCCCGCCTCAGCCGTTCCTGAATGCGTAGGCGTAGCCGTTGAGCGCCGGCGCACCGCCGAGATGGGCGTAGAGCACCTTCGACCCGGCCGGAAAGAAACCCTTCTGCACCAGATCGATCATGCCCTGCATCGATTTCCCCTCGTAGACGGGGTCGGTGATCATGCCTTCCAGCCGCGCGCTGAGCCGGATCGCCGCCTTGGTCTCCTCCGACGGCACGCCATAGGCGGGATAGGCGTAGTCCTCGATCAGCACGACATCATCCTCGACGATGTCGCGGCCGAGCTCGACCAGGTCAGCGGTATTCTGCGCGATCGACAGCACCTGCGCCTTGGTCTGCGCGGGCGTGAACGAACCGTCGATGCCGATCACGTTGCGCGCGCGCCCGTCGGCGGCGAAGCCGACCAGCATGCCGGCATGAGTCGAGCCGGTCACCGTGCAGACGATGATGTAGTCGAACTTGACGCCGAGCTGGCGCTCCTGCGCGCGCACCTCTTCGGCGAAGCCGACATAGCCGAGCCCGCCATATTTGTGCACGGAGGCGCCGGCCGGGATCGCGTAGGGCTTGCCGCCCGCCGCGTTCACTTCCTCGATCGCCTGCTCCCAGCTCTTGCGAATGCCGATGTCGAAGCCCTCGTCGACCAGGCGCACATCCGCGCCCATCACGCGCGAGAGCAGGATGTTGCCGACGCGGTCATAGACTGCGTCCTCATGCGGCACCCAGCTTTCCTGCACCAGCCGGCACTTCATGCCGATTTTGGCCGCGACCGCCGCGACCATCCGGGTGTGGTTGGATTGCACGCCGCCGATCGAGACCAGCGTGTCGGCGTTGGAGGCGATCGCGTCGGGGATGATGTATTCGAGCTTGCGCAGCTTGTTGCCGCCGAAGGCGAGCCCGGAATTGCAATCCTCGCGCTTGGCATAGAGCTCGACCTTGCCGCCGAGATGCTTTGACAACCGATCGAGCTTCTCGATGGCCGTCGGCCCGAAGGTGAGCGGGTAGCGTGCGAACTTCTCCAGCATACTGGCATCCTCTTTGGTGGTCTGGAACGGCGGCCAGAACTATCACTACAGCCGCGAAAGGTGCTCTCTAAGTCAGGCCGCCTGATCGCCGAAGATTGCCGAATTCGCACCAAATGATATGTTTTCTCTCACATTACTGGCCATCAGTGAGAGATTCTTTCATGTCCGCCCGGCTCGACCGGATCGACCTCAAGATATTGAGATTGCTGCAAAAGAACGGCCGGCTCAGCAACGCCGAGCTGGCCGATCAGGTCGGCGTCAGCCCCGCCACCTGCCATCGCCGGACCCAGGCGCTGTTCGACGAGGGCTATGTCAGCGGCGTCCGCGCCATGGTGGCGCCGCGCAAGGTCGGCAAGGGCGCGCTGGTGATGGTCGGCGTCGTGCTCGACCGCTCGACGCCGGAGAGCTTTGCGAGCTTCGAGCAGGCGGTGGCGAAGCTGAAGTTCGTGCTCGACTGTCACCTCGTCGCCGGCGACTTCGATTATTTCCTCAAGATCCGCGTCGGCGACATGGAGGACTTCAACCGCATCCATGGCGACCAGCTGATCGCGCTGCCCGGTGTGCGGCAGACCCGCACCTTCTTCGTGATGAAGGAAGTGGTGGACAATGCGGAGCTGGAGTTCTGAGCTGCGGCTCCGCTCGGCAGCTACTTGGATGCTTTGGCGATCTTGTGCGCGAGATGGCCGGTCTGATGATCTCTGCGGAGCTGGCTCAGCGAGGTCTCGTTCAGCGCAGCCAGGACATCGCTCAGCTTCTCGGTTTCGGGATAACCCGCCGCGAAACCTGGCCCGTAAACCTTGCGCAAGGTGCGGAGCAGCGTGTTTCCGTGCTTGCCGCTGATTTCGCCATCCTTGTTGGGATGCCGGTGGTCGAGACCTGCCTTGCTCATGTCGCTCTCCCTTGTACCATTGACTGGCAGCATCTGCCTGCGGAGATCAAATGGCAATTGAGGCCGCAAACGGCCGGGAACCCACCCAGCGCCCTCACCCATCCTTGGTCGAAGGCGAGTATTCGGTGGCTATTTGCGGCGTATTCGGTCAATGTAACCAACGTGCTCCTGCGGACTCCGGAGAGGCCTGACGCGGCCATCGAAGCAGCAAGTCGCGTCCATACGGGAAGCCACAGCTCCATTGCGTCACAGCATAGTCCTGCGTGAGAGCACCCCCAAACTGCAGAGGTGGACAGATGTCATATGCCTACAAGCTGAATGAAGACGTTCACCACCGGGCCCAGGGGCCGCAAGGTCGTGCCGAGGCCGATGAGCCGGCGGTCTACACCATCATTCAACGCATGCCGATTGAAGCCGACGGGCGGCTTCGGTACCGGATCAGAAGCAAGGCAGGTAATATCGAGCGCGTGGTGACGGAAGAACAGCTGTCGTATTCGCAATAGGCAACGTGCCGCCGTCGAAGATCGGCGCAGGCCATCTGCCGCGGACCGCGAGCGAGCGTGCAGCGAAGATTTACCCGTAAGTCTGAGCAGGACATCAACCCGGCCACTGTTGTCGTGCGCGCCACCGGTGGCGGACCATGCGGCGCCGGAGTTCTGAGCCAGACGCGATCTCCAACAGCTGCTGCGTCGGCCAGCCTGCCCGGGAGGAGTAGCCCTTTCATTCGACTTGATGGGCCGCGCAAATCGGCGCAGTCTCTCCCGCGGACTCCCCACAGAGCCGCAGGGTCGCGCGCGCGGATACGCGGGTCGATTCATCGGGGGATGACAGTCATGAACGTCACGGCGATGAGACTGGCCATACCGTTGCTGGCACTTGCGGCCGGCGGCACCGCTGCGTTCATCTTTGGCATCCACCAAACCCAGCAGATCCTGGGCGTAAACACCCGCTTGATGGCGACGGCGCCAGCGGCGCCCGCGCGAGAGCAAGACGTGGGGAACCAAGACAAGACTGCGCTGGCAAAGACACAGACCGAGACCGCGGCGCTGGCCAACGCTTTGGCAGGACCGTCGCCAACACCGGGCGGCAACGCGGTGCCGGAGTTCGACGTCGTCAGCATCGAGCCGACCGGCGAGACCGTTGTCGCCGGCCGGGCGCTCCCTGGCGCGACGGTGGAATTGCTGCGCAATGGCGAGGTGCACGATCGCGCCGTGGCGGACAAGTCCGGCCAGTTCGTCATGGTGCCGCGCCCGCTTCCGCCCGGAAACTACGACCTCACCCTGCGCATCACGCATGACGGCAAGCCAGTGACCTCCAAGCAGAGCGTGGCAGTGGCGCTCGACGCGGCGGCCAGCGAGCGGCCGATGGTCGCGCTGATGGCGCCGGACAAGCCGATCCGCGTGCTGTCGCAACCTGCGGCGGCGACGCACGGGAAGGTGGCTGTCGAGGCCGTCGAGACCGAACCGGGCGGCAAGCTCCATGTCAGCGGTCAGGCAACTCCCGGCGCGACCGTCAGGCTCTATCTCAACGACAGTCTGATCACATCCGCGACTGCCGACGCGGCGGGACACCTCTCGGTCACGATCAACAAGGGCGTAACGACCGGCGATTATCGGATCCGGCTTGACGACGTCGACCCCGGCTCTGGCAAGGTCCGCGCGCGTGCCGAAGTGCCGTTCAACGTTCCGGACACGACGACGACCGCATCGATCCCGGCGCCTGCGGCTGCGTCCGGCCGTACGGATGGGACCACGCCGCAGCTCGCGGCGGCAACCACCGCCGCATTGAGCTCACCCTCCGCCGTGATCGTGCCGAAGATCACCACGACCACCGTGGCGCGCGGCGACAGCCTGTGGCGGATCAGCCGGCGCACATTGGGTGCCGGCCAGCGCTACGCGGTGATCTATCGGGCCAACTCGCAGCAGATCCGCAATCCCAATTTGATCTATCCCGGTCAGGTGTTCGTGCTGCCGGCTCGGTGAGGCCGGCATTCCGGCATCGGTCACCCGCCTCAGGGCCACGCCGGTTGTTGCCGTCCTTGGCGGGGTGGCAGGTCTGGCGCCCCCGCGCGCGCCACACTAGATGTGCTGCCATGCAGCACCCCGCCCTTGAGGATTTCGTCGCCGGCCACCAGCGCCTGTTTGTCCTGACCGGGGCCGGCTGCAGCACCAATTCCGGCATTCCCGACTATCGCGACAGCGACGGTAACTGGAAGCGGACGCGGCCGGTCACGATCCAGGCATTCCTGGGTGAGGCGGCGACGCGGCAGCGCTACTGGGCGCGCAGCATGGTCGGTTGGCGGCGGTTCGGCCGCGCGGCGCCGAACGGCGCGCATCGCGCACTGGCGAAGCTCGAACAACAAGGCCGTTGCGAGCTGCTCTTGACGCAGAACGTCGACCGCCTGCACCAGGCCGCGGGCAGCCAACGCGTGATCGATCTGCACGGCCGGCTCGATGTGGTGCGCTGCCTCGGCTGCGGCGCGACCATGCCACGCGAGCAGTTTCAGGGCGAGCTCGCGCGACTGAATCCGGCCTGGCTCACGCTCGATGCCGTCGATGCCCCTGACGGCGATGCCGATCTCGAGCAGGATTTTTCGTCGTTCGTGGTGCCGGCCTGCGAGGCCTGCGGCGGCGTGCTGAAACCCGACGTGGTGTTCTTCGGCGAGAACGTGCCGCGCGATACCGTCGCGTCGGCGCAGGCGCATCTCGAACAGGCCGACGCTCTGCTGATCGTCGGCTCCTCGCTGATGGTCTATTCCGGCTTTCGCTTCGTCCAGATGGCGGAGCAGCGCGGCTTGCCGATCGCCGCGGTCAATCTCGGCCGCACCCGCGCCGACGAGCTGCTCACGCTCAAGATCGAGGACCAGTGCGAGACCGCGCTGGCGTTTTTGCTGTAGCGCGCCGCACGCTCCACGTCATTGCGAGGAGCGACAGCGACGAAGCAATCCATTGTCACCCCGTGCGGAGGGATGGATTGCTTCGCTTCGCTCGCAATGACGACGGGCCGGATTATCCGCTCACGCGCGATGGCGCTGCGACTTGGCCATCGGCATGTTGGCGTTCCAGTGCGTCCAGCTGACGCTGGCAAGGCTGCCCCGGTCCGTTGCCAACGGACGACGCGTGCGGCGCTCGTACTCGGCGATGCAGCGGCCGGATTCGCCGATCTTGCGCTGCAATTCATCGATCGTCATCTGCGTCGCGCGGCCGCAATTGGCCTTGCCGAGCTGATCGACCTCGATCGCCTTCAACGCCGCACGCAGCTTCTTCAGCTGCGCGCGCTGCCAGGCAATGTGACTGTTGCTGTCTGCTGTCATGTGGCCGCCACCATCTTTGATCGTTGCACGCCGTTGGGAACCTCGATGTCGACTTCCAGCATCGAGACGAACTTGCCCCGGTCCATCCGGACCACGACCTTGTCGGGATCGACGTCGATATGCTTGGAGACCACGCCCAGGATTTCCGAGCGGAGCATCTCCAGAAGGTCCGGCGTGCCGGTCCGGCCGCGCTCATGCGAAAGCAGGATCTGCAACCGCTCCCGCGCGACGGGCGCCGATGCAGAGCGGCCGCCGAACAGCCGCATTACGTTCATCATGCCGCCCTCCGTCGCAGCAACCGGTCCATCAGCCCCTTGCGTTCGACCGGCACGGTCATCTCCACCGCCTCGCCCATCAGGCGCCGCACCGCGTCGGTATAGGCCCGCGCCGGCGCGCTGCTCGCAGCGTTCAGCGTGACCGGGCAGCCGACATTGGAGGCGCGCAGCACGTCCTGGCTTTCGGGGACGATGCCGAGCAGCGGCGTGGCAAGGATCTCCAGGATGTCGTCGATCGACAGCATCTCGCCGCGCGCGGCGCGGGCGCTGTCGTAGCGGGTGACCAGCAGATGCTTCTCGACGCGCTCGCCGCGCTCGGCGCGGGCCGTCTTGGAATCCAGCATGCCGATGATGCGGTCGGAATCGCGCACCGACGACACTTCCGGATTGGTGACGATGATGGCCTCGTCGGCATAGCGCATCGCGAGCGTCGCGCCGCGCTCGATGCCGGCCGGGCTGTCGCACAGGATCCAGTCGAACTTGGTCTTGAGATCGGCGATCACGTGCTTGACGCCTTCTTCGGTCAGCGCGTCCTTGTCGCGGGTCTGCGACGCCGGCAGCAGCCAGAGATTCTCCAGCCGCTTGTCGCGGATCAGCGCCTGCGGCAGCTTGGCGACGCCCTGCACCACATTGATGAGGTCGAACACGACCCGCCGTTCCGCGCCCATCACCAAATCGAGGTTACGCAGGCCGACGTCGAAATCGATGACGACGACGTTCTGGCCCATTTGCGCGAGCGCCGCGCCAAGCGCGGCGGTGGAGGTCGTCTTGCCGACCCCGCCCTTCCCGGACGTCACGACCAATACCTTGGCCATTCTCTCTCTCCTTGTGGTCGATCAGTTCAAAGCTGTGATGCGCAGCATTTCGCCCTCGAGCCACGCCTGGGCGGGTCGGTTGCGCAAGCTGTCGGCGATTTCATCTGCGGTCTGGTAGTAGCCATCGATGGCGAGCAGTTCGGCCTCGATCTTCTGGCAGAAGATCCGGGCCGCCGAATTGCCGTTGATGCCGGCCATCGCGCGGCCGCGCAGCGTGCCGTAGACATGGATCGAGCCGCCCGCGACGATTTCGGCGCCGGAGCCGACCGAGCCGAGCACGGTGACATCACCTTCGGCAAACACGATCGACTGGCCTGAACGCACCGGGCTCTCCAGCAGCAGCGACGGCAGCTTGGTCTTGTCCTTGTCTTTGTTCTTTTCCTGCGCCGGCGGCGTCTTCGGCTCGACATGGGTGATCGCGCACGCGCGGCCGCCGGTCAGAAGCGGCGGCAGGTTGGCGCCGAGCTTGGATTCGTCGACACCTTCGATGCCGAGAATGCGGATGTTGCGTTCAGCGAGGCTGCCGACCAGATGCGCGATCGCGGCCTGGCTGAGGTCGACCGCCGAGAGGTCGAGCACCACAGGCTTGCCGGCGAAGAAGCCCGGCGACTTCCCCAGCGTCGCGTCGATCTCGGCGAGCCAGGACACCACGGGCACGACGGGCGTGAAAACGAACGCAACATAGGAACGGCCGCGCATGCGGACCTGCTGACGTGCCACCTGTTGAGTTGCGTCCATCGCCCCTGACTCGGCTGTATTTTCGAATGGTTAACAATCGGCCCGCATGGTTAATCAAAGGTTAACAGAGGGTGGTGTTTTCACGGATTTGCGAGGGCTGCTCCTCTGGCAACCGCTGTTGGCTGCGACCTGTTGCCTGGACGCATGATTCCGGGACCGGCGGCGCGAATCACCGCCGAGCTGTCGGCGATCGCTCGGCCTGCACCGACGCATCGAACACCGCGCGGCATGACGGGCTGAGCTGTTCGACCTGCGCGGCCATGCAATCCGTGATCCGGCCGCGATCCGGAATGTAGGCGCCGCACAGCCGGACCGCGTCGCCCATGCAGGCCTGACGCTGCATCGATTCGTTTGGACCGGACTGGGCCATAACGGGCGCGACGGTCGCACCGAGAAGCACGAGGGCAAGGCGAAGTCTCATGGATCACTCTCTCACTGGCAGGTTGAAGTGGTGGTCGAGACTGGATGTCACGACAGCGGCGTGCGGCCGCTGCCGGCGGCGGATTCGGCGTCGGTTTGCGACGGCGGAAGATGCAGAAGCGTTGCGATCGTCGTATCGAGCAGCTGCGTCCGCGCTGTCTCGGGATCGATCTCGGGCGCAAACCGGCCGAGCAGCATCGGAAACGCCGGCGGCTGGTTGAGCGCCGCGTTGAGCAACGCAAAGAACAGCGCCGGATGGCTGCTGCGGATGATGCCCGCCGCGATGCCGGCCTCGAAGAGCTCGCGCGCGCTCTCATACGCCGGACGCAGCAGCTTTTCGGTCACCATTGCGGAGCGCTCCGGCGCCTCCGCGCCGTGGCGAACCACAAAGTCCCTCACCTGCGGATGCGCGGCATAGAACGTGGCGACGCGGATGATGAGATCGCGCAACCGGTCGCCCAGCGAGCGGTTCGCGTCGGTGGCGATCGCATGCACCTCGGCCATCACGGGTATCGCAAGCACCACGATGCGGTCGAGACAGGCCTCCCACAGCGCGGCCTTGTTGCCGAAGTGGACGCGCACGAGATTCGGCGCGACGCCCGCCGCCGCCGCGACGCTGCGCAGGTCGGCGCCGTCGAAACCGAGACTCGCAAAGGCCTCGGTCGCCGCGATCAGCAGCGCCTGGCGGCCGTCGGGCATGTCCTTGCTGCGGCGTCCCTTGGGCCGGGAGGCCGGCAGCGCGGCGGCAGTTATCGCTCCAATCATCGCACACCAAATATGTTCAGATGAACATATAAATTGGTGAGTCCGCATTTCAAGTTCGGGGCACAATCAAAAAAAGACAAAAAAAACTCAGATAGATAGAGGAAATGCCGCGAATGTGAGCGTGGCGGCCAACCGGCAAAGAAAAAGCCGGCGTCAATCGACGCCGGCTTCATGCCATTGAGCGGGTCCGAAAGGGGCAGCTCAGCTCTTGACCTCAGCAGTCCAGGTCTTCTCGATCTGCTTCACGACGCTGTCGGGCATCGGAATGTAGTCGAGCTCTTCCGCGCTCTTGGCGCCCTTCTCGAAGGCGAACTTGAAGAACTTGAGCGCTTCCTTCGAGGCTGCCTTGTCGGTCGCATCCTTGTGCAACAGGATGAACGTCGAAGCGACGATCGGCCAGGACTTGTCGCCCGGCTGGTCGGTCAGGATCAGGTAGTAGCCGGGCGCGTTGGTCCAGTCGGCGTTCGACGCCGCAGCCTGGAACGCTTCGTTGGTCGGCTGAATGGTCTTGCCCGCCTTGTTGATCAACGCGGTGTAGGTCAGCTTGTTCTGCTTGGCGTAGGCATACTCGACATAGCCGATCGAGTTCTTGGCCTGCGCGATATTGCCCGCGACGCCTTCGTTGCCCTTGGCGCCGACGCCGACCGGCCATTCGACCGCAGTGCCGGAACCGATCTTGCTCTTCCAATCCGGGCTGACCTTGCTCAGGTAGTCGGTGAAGTTGAAGGTCGTTCCCGAACCGTCGGCGCGATGAACCACCGAGATCGCCTCGGACGGCAGCTTGGCCTTCGGATTGAGCTTCTTGATCGCGGTGTCATCCCACTTGGTGATCTTGCCGAGGAAGATGTTGGCAAGGGTCGGACCGTCGAGCACCAGATCGCCGGCCTTCACGCCGTCGAGGTTCACCACCGGAACGATCGCACCCATGATCATCGGCCACTGCGCAAGACCGTCCTTCTGCAGCTGGTCGGACTTCAACGGCGCGTCGGTGGCACCGAAGGTCACGGTGTTGGCTTCGATCTGCTTGATGCCGGCACCCGAACCGATCGACTGGTAGTTCACGCCACTGCCTGAATCCTTCTTGTAGGCGTCGGCCCATTTGGAGAGGACAGGGAAGATAAATGTCGAACCGGCACCGGTGATGTCGGCTGCGAAGCTCGGCGTCGCCATAGCCACCAGACTGGCGGCCACGATTGTCTTGACGAATTTCATGTTGATCTCCGTGGAAACGCGAGAGGTCTCGCGCGCTCGATGCTCTCGTAAGCAGCCGCAACGTTTTTTCGGAGGCCCATGACGATGGGATGACAGTGCCCCGTAACCTTCGGCCTACGTCAAAAGTTCGGAACCGCACGGGATACCGCCTGTCGCGGTTCCCCTGAGTTTGACGGAGCGTTGTGCTGGAAGTTATTCCGCCGTGATGTTGGCCGACTTGACGATCGGCCACCATTTCTCGACCTCGGCGGCTTGATGGTCGCGCAGCGCGGCGGGGGTCTGCTTTTCCGGTGACGGGATCTCCTGCCCGAGTTCTGCGAAGCGTTGCCGAACGACGGGCTCGGCGAGCGCCGACATCACCGCCTTCGACAGCGTCGACACGATATCGGCCGGTGTGCCCTTCGGCGCCCAGATGCCGTGCCAATAGGCGATGTAGAGACCCGGCAGTCCGGCTTCGTCGACGGTCGGAATCTCGGGTGCCGATGCGAGCCGCGACGACGCGGTCACCGCAAAGGCCTTCACGGTGCCGCTCTTCACCTGCGGCAGCGAGTTGGAGGCCTGATCGAACATGATGTCGATATGCCCGGCCATCAGATCGTTCAGCGCGGGGCCGGCGCCGCGATACGGCACGAACGAGAAGTGGGTGGCCGTCAGCTGCTGGAAGAACACGCCCGCGACATGCGCGCCCGAACCCGGGCCCGCGGTGCCGGCGGTCGCCTTGTCGCCGTTGGTCTTGAGCCAGGCGATCAGCTCCTTCAGATTTGCCGCCGGCAGATCGGGCCGCCCGATGATGAGCTGCGGTCCGCTCGCGACCAGTGCAATCGGTGCGAATTCGCGCACGTCATATTGCAGCTGATAGATCGCGCCATTGAGGCAATGCGTGCCCCAATGTCCGATCGTGATCGTGGTGCCGTCCGGCGCCGCGCGCGAGGCGCGCAGGCCCGCGACAGTACCGGAGGCGCCCGTGACATTCTCGATGATGACAGGATGGCCGAGCGTATTGCGCATATATTCGCCGGAACTGCAGCAGGCGACCAATCCGGCGACGCCATCCCTACTACGCAGATGCCAAGGCTTACATCCTGGCCCACGCCGCCGATCTGCATATCCAGAAGCTGCTCGACCGCGACGAACTGACCAAGCTCTATGAGGATCCGTTCCACAACAGCCGGGTGCCGGACTTCATCGCCATCACCGATCATGGCGTCATCTGCACCGGCGGCAGCAAGCTCGCCGAGCATGGCGGTTTCTCCAACGACGATCGCAACGTGCTGCTGCTGGTCTCTTCGCCGCGCATCAAGCATGCGAGGGTCGTCGAGGAGACGACCTTCACCACCCAGATCGCGCCGACGATCCTCCATGCGCTCGACCTCAATCCGCGCAGCCTCCAGGCGGTCCGTGACGAAGGTGTCGAGGCCTTGAAGATAAAATAGAGCCGCAAAGGGGCATTCCCTCCAGCGGCACAACGCACCAAACGGCTTGCATCGGCACGCCGTGACCGGGCACGCCGAGCGGCCTGGCCTACATATCGGCGCCCCTATCGCGGGGCGCCGATGCTGTTTGCCATGACAGCGTCAGGAGCCGAGCTTCGCCCGCAGCATGGGACCAAGGAGATTCGAGTAGTCGTCCGTCCAGAGTGCGCTGGCCGCATCCGGCGACATGGCGGCCCAATGCCGGGCCGCCATGCCGACATCGTCAGGCATGCGCGTAAGCATCACCACCCGAGACGCCGTCCTCAGCGTGGTCATGACGTCGCCGACGGGATGTCCTTCCTTGAAGAGTGCGATCAACCCCTGGGACTGCGCGATATTCGCCATGATCGGCGCGAGATCGAGATGGCGGTTGGAGATGTGCACGAGGATGACCCCGTGCGGCGCCAGCTTCGACACATAGCCGGCGATCGCTTCACGCGTCAGCAGGTGGACCGGAATGCTATCGGACGAGAAGGCGTCCAGCACGATCAGGTCGTAGCGATCAGGTGAGGCCTGCAGTGTGAGACGCGCATCGCCGAGCACGAGGCTGGCCTTCGGCGCGCAGCGCGACAGGAACGTGAAGAAGGCAGGATTGCTCGCGATCCGGATCACCTCGGGATCGATCTCGAAGAATGTCCAGTCCTCTTCGCCGCCACGGTAGCAGGCGAGCGAACCAGTACCGAGACCGACCACCGCAACCCGCTCGAGGCTTCCCTTGACGCTGCGTGCCGCCGCGATCCCTTCGGCAAGCGGGCTGCCCGGGTAGTAGTAGCTCTGAGGCTCAGGCGCGCCGGAGACTGGCGTGCCGTCGTCGTTCCGCAACCGCTCTGCGCCATGCATCGTGTTGCCGTGGAACAGCAGCCGCGCGCGGCCGTCCGCGAGGTCGACCACGGTGTGGACCCCGAAGAAGCTGCGCGCGGTCTCGATCGGGGCCATGCCGGGACGCCAGAACGTCGTCAGCATCAGGCCGGCGATCGCCAATCCGGCGAATGACACCGGCCGCTGGCGCAAAAATATCATGCCGGCCGCCAGCAGGACCAGCAAGGCCCGGAACGGCAGCTCGAAGGAGGCCGGAAGCTGCAGTTGGGTCACGTACCAGACCGTGGCAAGCGCGATCGCCACCGCCAGCCATGGCGACGCCTTCATCAGCGCGTGGCGCGCACCGCCTGCGAACATGCCGGGCAGTGCCAGCAATGCGAGTGCGATCAGGATCGGATATTCGTAATTGCCGGAAAATATCTGCGGCGCCAGCAGCCCCGCGAAGGCGCCGCCCAGCACGCCGCCGAGCGAGGTGCAGAGGAAGAACTCCGTCAGCCGCTGCGGGTGCGGGCGCCGGGCATAAAGCTCGCCATGACAGAGCAGCGCCAACAGCGCGAACACGACGAGATGGAGCACGATCGTCGTGAACCAGAACACCTTGGCGCCGACCAGACTGATCGCAAGCGGGGCCACGGCGAACGGAACGAGGCGCACCACGGTCGCGTGGCTGATCCACGGCCGATCGCGGAACACGACAACGAAAGTGAACAGATAGAGCGCCAACGGAATAACCCAGAGAAAGGGCGCGGCCGCGACGTCAGTCGTCAGATACGCGGTCACCGCGATGACCAGCCCAGACGGAATGGCCGCAAGCGCGATCCATTGCAGCCTGTCGGCCGCGCTGACGACCGGTGTCTCTGGCGACGGCGTCGCCTTCGCGGCGCCATCGCCTCGTCCGAGCATGAAGGCAACCGCCGTGACGAGCAGCGCGAGGACCGCAAAGCCGACCGACCAGATGCTCGCCTGCATATTCAGCGCCAGGAGTGGCTCGATAACGACAGGATAGGCAAATAGGGCCGCGAACGAGCCAAGATTCGACGCGGCATAGAGCACATACGGATTGCTTGCATCGCGATGGCCGCTTCCGGCGAACCAGCTCTGCAGCAAGGGGGCGCTCGCGGACAACGCGAAGAACGGCAGGCCGATTGACGCAGCGAACAGCCCGAACAGCCAGAGCGCGGTTCCATCGGCGGGTGGCGCCCCCCAATTGGGCGCGATCGCGATCGGCAAGGTCATGGCCGTGACGGCGAGCAGGAGCAGGTGGACGAGCCCCGCGCGCTGCGGCCCGAACAACCGGCTGAGCAGATGTGCATAGGCGTAGCCGGCGAGCAGGACGGCCTGGAAGAACACCATCGCCACCGACCAGACCGAGGGCGCGCCACCGAGCTTCGGCAGCACCATTTTCGCGAACATCGGCTGAATCAGGAACAGCAGTAGCGCGGATACGAACAGCGTCGCCACGCTGAGGACCGGCAGCAGGCGCGTTTCATCGGCAGAACGCGATACCTCTGGGAGCGTGCGCTCCGGCGCGTTCTCGAAAAGTGACACTGGTTGATCCCTGCAATCCGTGCTTCAGGGTAGATTAGGCGCGCCTAAGCAAGCGTTAATCGGAGTTCAGGGAGCGTCTATCGGTGGCAGAGAAAGGCCCGGCAATCTTGTTGAATGACAAAGCAATCGTCGACCTGCTGGGAACCCACCAATTGAGCCATTACCGGCGGGGTGGTCAAGGCCTCCATCGTCCCGGTCCCGCGTGCCGAACTGGACACCGCCCAGCTCGTGGCATGGGCGCGCCGGAACATGGCGCCTTACAAAGTACCGCGCGACGTCAGCTTCGTTACGGAGTTGCCGCGCTCACCGGCTGGCAAGCTGTTGCGGCGGTTGCTCAAGGACTGACGCTGCAGTGAACTTGCCCCGACCGGCTGACGGCGCCAGCCAGACGCCGGCTCCGCCGACCTAGAACCCTCGTACCCGTGAGAGGGTTTCCGACGGCATCTCGCCATATGCTCGGCCATAACATCTCGCGAAGTCGCTCATGTGCCAGAAGCCGTTGGCCCGCGCCGCCGCGGTCACGGTAACGAGCGGGCCTCCTTTGACGAGGAGCTTGCGGACCGACCACATGCGTTTCGACCGCAAATGTTGATGCAGGCTAACGCCAAAGACGCGCTGTACGGCGGTCTGGAGCGTACGAACGGAAACGCCGAGCGTCTGCGCGAGACTAGCGCTGTAGAGGTCGGCCTGTCCCAAAGTGGCCACCAGTTCATCCAAGCGTTCAACCAGCTTCCGATGCCGGTCGAACGAGCCCGGAGGCGCCCGCTTGACACTGTCCTCGACGAGGGCGCTGTCGAGCCCGGCGACAAGCGTTTCCTGCAGCCTTCCGCTCAATAGCTCGAATTCCCCGAGATCCGTGCAGTTGGAAGCCAGGCAAAACATGTCCAGAATTGCCGATCGTATCGCCAGCATCTTGACCGGCGCCAGCCGGAACAGCTCGATTCCCTTGTCGAAGTCGGCCCACCCGCGATTGCTCATGTCGGAGCGGAAGCGCAGCATGAGATAGGTGTTTGCATGCCGTTCGAGGACATCGACAGGCGCCTGGCCGCGAATGACGCCGATCGTGGAATTGCCGACCTCGGTCCCGTTCATCGTTGCGTGGAAGGCCAGAGGAATGACGACCCCAACCCCGCGATTTGCTCCGAGATCTCCCTCCATTCGCCGGGCGAAAGATCGCTGCAGCACGAGAAGGCAGTCGGGAAGCGCCAGAATACTCCGCGAAGCCGAGATGGGCGACGAGTCCAGCGGCGTACTTCTCATTCCGCCAATAACATCGTTGGGACGGAATTCGTCGAAGCTGCTGAAGCGCTCGACACGCAGCACCGGCGACGGATCGAGCCAGCGGACGGGCATCGTGACCTCCTACGAGAGCGGATGATCCAGCAGGGCCTCGCCCGCGCGCGCAATTCCCTTCATCAGTTCGACTGCCGACCGGAAGCTATCTTCGCCGAACCGTTCGGCCAAATTCGCCTGTACTTCTCGCCAGCGCGGCAGTGCACGCGACAAGGTTTTCCTGCCTTTGGCGGAGATCGAGATGTCGCGCACGCGACGGTCCGCTCCGGGCGCGATCCTCACCAGACCGCGACGTTCAAGAATCGTGATGTTGCGTGCGAGCGCGCTTGGGTCCATCGACATCCTCCTCGCAAGTGCTCCCATGGTCACAGTCTCTTGCCGCGCGCAGGCAACGAGCAACATAAATTGCGTTGGCTCCACCCCGACCGGCGCGAAGGCCTCGGCATAGAGCCGGGTGATCACGCGGCTTGCCTTCCGGACATTGAATGCGGCGCAGCAACTACCCACCACGGCTAGTTCCTCGGGCATTGGCGACACAACCTGCTTCATCGCGCACCTGCGTTATATGCATATACTGGTATTAAATTCCCGCAATTTGCCGGATTCCGATAATCGTATTGATCAAGCAATTAAGACGGTGCCCTCAATATTCCCCCGAAAGGACATCGACACCGAGCACACGCCAAGGGAGAACCACCATGCCGGACATCGCGAACCTTGATCGACGTAAGCGTCACCGCCCCGCGCCGTCGCTGGCATGCCGAGCAGCGCCGATCGATCCGTTTGAGCTTTGGAGTGTTCACCGGCAGAATGCGCGCGAGGCGCTACAAGAGGCGGTCTTCGCACTTCAGATCACTCATGCCCGAACATCGATCGCGATCGAAAAGATCGACAATCTGGAGAATCGCAAACAATTGCAGGCGCAATCCACGCGGATCGGTACGCTGATCGACCTCGCCTGGCGCAGACTCGGCGATATCTGAGCGCTGGCCGCCCGGTTCGGCTCGGAGGGAGCCGCCCCTCCCGCTGCTCATCCGCTTGCTGCCGCGATGCCGACGACCGTTGGACATCTAGACTAAAGAGAAAACGCGCCATTCCGATGAGCGTCGAAAGCGACTGCGATCACCGATCATTGAGCGGCCCGACCTGCCCTCGGGACCGCCGATGACGCAGCCTGGCAGGATACATCCTGCCGGGCTGCGATGCACGCTGCGTCGCTTGCGTATCGGTCATTTCCAGAATACGCCGCGTTTCCGGTAGTCGACCTGTATCAAGCAACGTCGACCTCCTTGCTGCCAACCTGCTCTCGGTTGAGCCACATCAATGCATCGGCGATCGGGCGTGCGATCATTGCTCATTCTAGTCAGAGGCTTCGCGGCATGCGTCGAACATTCCCCTCACTGTTCCGCTGGCTCACCCTTTTCGGGTGGCGGGACATCGCGACCGCCCCGGTCGACTGCGCGGTCGAGATTGCCGTGATCGACGTCGAACAGCACAGGCTAGGCTTCCCCTGTCTCAAGCATGGCGGTGGATGGTTCGATGCCGCGACCATGCAGCCCATTGCGATGGCGCCGACCCACTGGCGCTACTGGCAGCCCGACGTCCCGCCGATGAGTTGTTGCTGACCATGCCACGCCTTGCCGCCATCAATCGGCTGGTCGCGGTGCTGCTGCTGCTGCGGTCACGTGCTTCTCCGTCGCAGCGGCGTCCCGACTGGACGCTGATCCTGGCGCTCGCCAGCACGGCGCTGACTGTCGTCTCGGCAGTCTCGCTGGTCTATTTTCACTATTTGGACGGACCCTGATCGTTCGCGGGTTCGTCGTCGGCAATGGCTCGCCACGCCGCGCCATCGAGATCGTCATACTGGCCGCTCTTCAGCGACCATAGAAAGCCCAGCAGCCCGACGAAGCCGAGCGCAAGGGCGAGCGGAACCAGATAGACCAGGACTTCCATCAGACCGTCCCCCGCCCCCGCGCCCTCATCGCGTTGAGCATGACCAGCACCGACGAGCCGGACATCGCCGCCGCTGCGATGAGCGGCGTCACCAAGCCTGCGATCGCGATCGGAACCGCAAGGACGTTGTAGACCACGGCAAGCCAGAGATTCTGCCGCATCAAGCGCAGCGCCTTGCGCGAGACCACGATCGCTGTCCGCACCGGCGCGAGGCGTTCGCCGAGAAAGACCGCATCCGCGACCGCCTGGCTCACATGGGTCGCACTAACCGGCGACATCGAGGCATGCGCCGCGGCTAGCGCCGGCGCATCGTTGAGGCCGTCACCGACCATCAGCACCTTGCAGCCCTGACGCGCCAGTTCCTCGATCCGGGCGATCTTGTCGACCGGAGAAACCCCGGCGCGCCATTCATGGATGCCGAGCGTCTCGGCCGCGAGTCGAACGGCGGGTTCGCGGTCCCCGGAAACGATCTCGACCGCCAGGCCGAGCCGTTCCAGACCCGAGACAACGTCAGCCGCGTCGGCCCGCAGCTTCTGGCGAACGGCGAAGACGTGCCTGGTGTCGCCATGGCTGAATGCGACGACGGAGGACTCAGGGTCGCGATGCAGAAGCTCGTTGGCGAGGCTGTCGGCACCGCAGAACGACGGCCGGCCAAGCCGGATCGGCTGACCCTGGTGGTAGCCGTGGACGCCCTGCCCCGGATCTTCCTCGATACCCGGCAGCGGCGCGGCGGCGCCGGCCGCGCGCGCCACGGCGGCCGCGACCGGGTGACGGCTCGACAGGGCCAGCCGGCCGGCAAGCTCGATGACGTCGTCGGGAATGCTCGCGAGATTGGCGACATCGAGCTCGGGCAGCGTCAACGTGCCTGTCTTATCGAAGATCACGCGATCGATCTCGGCAATGCGTTCGATCGCATCGCCGGCATTGAG
This sequence comes from Bradyrhizobium sp. USDA 4011, assembly GCF_054063415.1. NCBI lineage: Bacteria > Pseudomonadati > Pseudomonadota > Alphaproteobacteria > Hyphomicrobiales > Nitrobacteraceae > Bradyrhizobium > Bradyrhizobium sp. USDA 4011. Next base: position 4,630,222 of record NZ_JBSSGG010000001.1, on the reverse strand, counting down.
CAGCACGCCCGAACTGAACAGCGCACCCGATGCAACGGTCTGCACGGCCGGAATGGCGAGCCCCAGCGCGCAGGGGCAGGTAATGATCAGGACCGCAATCGCCGTCACGATCGAGTCATGAAAACTCGCGCCATAGGCCAGCCAGCCCAGCATCGTCAGCAACGCGGTCGCGTGCACCACCGGGGCGTAGAGCCTCGATGCACGCTCCGCCAGGCGAAGATAGCGCGAGCGCGCCTGCAGCGCGTGATCGAGCAGCCGGGATATCTCATCCAGCAACGTGCCACCCGAGGCCGCCGACGCGCGGACGCGCAATGTGCCGGAACGGATCAGCGTGCCCGCGAACACGGCGCTGCCGGGCGCCGCCATCGCCGGCAAGGTTTCGCCCGTAATCAGGCTCTGATCGACCTCCGAGCGGCCATCGATCACATTGCCGTCGACCGCGCAGCGCTCGCCGGGCCGCAGCAGCACGATGTCGCCGGGGCGGATCGCAGCTGCCGGGACCGTTCTGATCTCGGTTGGGCTAATGAACTTCGTCGCGGTCTCCGCCTTCAGCGCCGCGAGGTTACCGGCAAACGCCCGAGTACGCCGTCGCATGTTCTGATCGAGGTAGCGACCGGCGAGCAGGAACGCGATCAGCATGATCGCGGCATCGAAATAGGCGTGTTCGGCGTGATTTATCGTCTCGATCACCGAAATTGCCAGCGCGAGCACGATACCGATACTGATCGGAACGTCCATGTTGACGCCGCGCGCTCGCAGGGCTGACAGCGCCGACGAGAAGAAAGGCTGCGCCGAATAGGCTGCGGCCGGCAGCACGATCAGCGCCGACAGCCAGTGGAAGAAATCGCGCTGCTCCGGCAGCATGTCGGAGACGTTGCCGGACCATACGGGTATCGACAGCATCATGACGTTCATCGCGGCAAAGGCGGCGACGCCCAGCCGTCGCAACAAGCCTTGGGCTCGCTGCGCATCCAGCGTTTCGGCGTCATTCCGCTCGAACGGATAGGCCTTGTAGCCGAGCTCAGCGAGCCGGCTTACGAACAGCGCCGGATCAAGAGCACCCGCCTTCCATTCCAGCGCCAGACGGCTGTCGGTCAGGTTTACGCGAGCCGAGGTGACGTCCGGTATGGTTGACAGATTGCGCTCGATCTTGGCCATGCAGCCCGCGCAATTGATGCCCTCCACCGCGAGATCGAGATGGATGAGCCCGGCGCCCGCACTCTTCAGATAATGTGAGAAATCGATATCCGCCTGCATGAGATGCGCCCTCAGTTCAGGACGATTCGGTTCTTCGACAGGAACATGCGGCGGCCATCCGCGTCGCCCTCGATCACGAGGTCCCACTGCCCCGCGGCGACGCCCTCGGCGCGGCCGCGATAGCTGCCGGGGCCGGTCTCGCTGATCTCGATCGCCCGATCGGCGCGACGATCGATCGGGCGTTCGAGCCGAGCAAGGAAATTCAATGCCGTCAGGAGCTCGCCAGCGTGATCGCGCGCCTCAAGTGCAATTGCGGCACTTCCATCGGGCCGCCGATCGATATGCGCCTGGACCTGCCAGTCGCGCTCGTTCTGCTGCCTGGCTGCGTCGATCTCGCGCTGATAGGCGAGGCTGGCACTGTAGGCGCTGTCGACCTCGGTGCCCGGAAGAGTCGTGATGGCGAGGCGCATCATGACTATGTTCACGCTGATCACGACGGCGAAGAACGCGATCGTCGTGATCAGGACGAAACGTCCGGTGATGGGTCGCGCGACTGGACTTGAGGCTGCCATGGCTAGATTCCATCGTTATGGAAGGACGAAGTGGTCGGTCGCGGAGGCGACCTCTCCGAGACCGATGTCAGTGACGCGAAACGTGACCGGCACCGACTTTTCCGCTTTTTCATTTAGCGGTGCCGTCACCAGCACCCGAAGTTCGGTGGTGGTATCACGGCCGAGGACGATCATCGGACGGTCTGGCGTCACCGAGTCCGCACCGATGACGTGCAACTTCGCATCGGCCGGTCCATCGACGTCGATCGCGATCACACGATCGAAGCCGCGCTTGTTGAGGAAGCGCAGCGTGTATCCATTGCGGATCGCGCCGTCGCTGAGACGCACCGCGATCGGGTTGCGGTCGTGCAGCACGTTGACGTCGAGCAGGGTTCGCGACATCAGCGCGTAAAGCATCACCGCGCAGACCACGGTGATCAGGCTGGCGTAGACGACTGTGCGAGCGCGAACGGGCTTGAAGATTTCCTCCTTGCCGGCAAGGCGTCGCTGAATGTTGATATCGTTATCGTAACCGATCAGACCGGTCTTGCGGCTGACCTTGGTCATGACGGCGTCACAGGCATCGATGCACAGGCCGCACTGGATGCAGCCGAGTTGCGCGCCATCGCGGATGTCGATCCCGGTCGGGCACACGGCGACGCACTGGTTGCAATCGATGCAATCGCCGGCCTTCTCGCCGAGCGCTCGGATGTCGAACGCCTTCTTCACCGAGCAACGCGGCTCGCCGCGATCGTATTTATAGGTGACGTTGAGCGCCCATTCGTCGGTCAATGCGGCCTGGATCCGCGGCCACGGGCACATATAGACGCAGACCTGCTCGCGCATATAGCCGGCCAGCAGATAGGTCGACGCGGTCAGGATCGCGATCCAGAGGTAGGCGATCGTCGGTGCCTGAAAGGTCGCCAGATCGCGCACCAGTGTCGGCGCATCGGCGAAGTAGAGCACCCATGCGCCGCCGGTCCACCACGCGATCATCAACCAGATCGCGTGCTTCAGCACTCGGCGACCGGCGCGCTTTACGGTCATTGGCCCGGCATCGGCCTTCATCTGTGCGCGACGGTCGCCTTCGACCAGGCGCTCGACCGCATAGAACAGATCGGTCCAGACCGTCTGCGGGCAGAGATAACCGCACCAGATTCGGCCGCCGAGCGCGTTCATCAGGAACAAGGCGAACGCCGCCAGCACCAGAAGGCCCGTGAAGTAGTAGACCTCCTGCGGCCACAGCTCGATGAAGAAGAAATAGAAGCGGCGGTTGGGAAAATCGATCAGGACCGCCTGATCGGGCGCGCCGAGGCCCCGATGCCAACGCACGAAGGGCAGCAGATAGTAAACGCCGAGGCAAACGGCCATCAGCCGCCATTTGATCGAACGGAATCGGCCGGAGACGCTCTGGGGAAAAACCTTCTTGCGAGGCGCATAAAGCGGCCCGTCTTCGTCGGCTATGAGTTTATCAGGGGGCACGGGCTTGTTCATGGATTGCTCGAATGAGGCTCTCGTTGAAACCTACATCCCCGCACCAGGTCCGGGTTTGACCTCGGTCAATGAACCCGGACGCCCTCGCAGTGGCGGCTACCTGCCGCCCCCCAACGAGTGCACATAGACCGTCAGCGCCTTGATGGTGACCGGGTCGAGCCGACCGACCCAGGCCGGCATGACGCCGGTGCGGCCATTGGTGATGGTCTCGACCAGCGTCTCCTCGTCGGAGCCGTAGAGCCAGATCTGATCCGTCAGGTTCGGCGCACCGAGCTCCGGGTTGCCCTTGCCGCTGTCACCATGGCAGCTGGTGCAGTTCTCGGTGAATATCTTCTTTCCGGCAGCGGGGTCGAACTTCGGCATGGTGGAAAGACCGGAAAGCGAGCGCACGTAGTTGGCGACGGTCACGATCTCGTCCTTCTTGAGGACACCGTCGCGGCCGAACGCCAGCATCTGCCCTTCATGGGTCTTTGCGTGTCCGGAACGTGCGCCGAACTGGATAGTCTGCATGATCTGGTCAAGCGAGCCGCCCCACAGCCAGTCGTCGTCGTTCAGATTCGGATAACCCTTCGCGCCGGCGCCGCCGCTGCCGTGGCACGGCGCACAATTGTCGGCGAACACGGTCTTGCCGCGGGCACGAGCCAGCGCCAGCAGGGCCGGATCCTTCTCGATGTCGGCCAGCGACGCGTTGCCGAGCACCGCCATCTTCTCGCCGCGCAGCTTCTCGAGATCGGCAAGGTCGGTCGCGACACTGGCGCGGGTGGAATACTGGAACAGACCGGTGGTGTAGCCTGAGACCAGCGGCCAGGCCGGATAGACGACCCAGTAACCGATCGCCCAGATGATCGTTGCATAGAATGTCAGGACCCACCACCGCGGCAGCGGAGTATTCAGTTCCTTGATGCCATCCCACTCATGACCGGTCGTGCTGCGGCCGGAAACGCGGTCGATCTCATTGTGCTCGCTCATGATCGGTCAGTCCTCCCGCAGCGGCATCCGGGCTGCAGCATCGAAGAGAGATTTGTTGCGGGGCCAAAGCGCGTAGACGACGATGGCGATGAAGATCCCGACAAAGACCGGGGTCCAAAGTGTACCGACCAGGCTCGACGCAAAATTCTCGACTTGAATGATCGCTTTCATGCTCGTGCCCTCAGCGCAGATTGGCTTTTTCGTTGTAGAGTTTGAAGTCGACGAGCGTGCCGAGCATCTGCAAATAGGCGATCAGCGCGTCGAGTTCGGTCGGATTGCCGGCCTTGCCGTCGAAGTTGCGGACCACCGCCTTCGGATAGCGCTTCTGGAACGCGTCGGAGCCGGGGTTGTCGGGGTCGACCTGCGCCTTGAGATCGGCGGCCGCGTTGGCGATCTGCTCGTCGGTATAGGGTACGCCGACCGCGCGATTCGTGCGTAGATGGGCGGCGGCGTCCGATGGGTCGAGCTCCGTCCTGGCGAGCGCCGGGTATCCGGGCATCACCGATTGCGGGACGATCGAGCGTGGATTGATCAGGTGCGTGACGTGCCAGTCGTCGGAGTACTTACCGCCGACGCGCGCAAGGTCTGGTCCGGTGCGCTTGGAGCCCCACTGGAACGGATGGTCATACATGCTCTCGGCGGCCAGCGAGTAGTGGCCGTAGCGCTCGACCTCGTCGCGCAGCGGGCGGATCATCTGCGAGTGGCAGAGATAGCAGCCCTCGCGGACATAGATGTTGCGGCCTGCAAGTTCGAGCGGCGTATAGGGCCGCACACCGTCGACCGCCTCGATCGTGCTCTTCAGGTAGAACAGCGGCGTGATCTCGACCAGTCCGCCGATCGCAATGACGACGAGGATGCCGACGATCAGGATGATCGAGTTCTTCTCAAAGATCTTGTGTCTGTTCCAGAGAGACATATCGTGACCTATTCGGCAAGCTGGAGAGCACCGGCGCCCTCGGTTTCGCTGGCTTGGCCGGCGTTAACCGTCATCCAGAGGTTGAAGGCCATGATCAGGGCGCCGACCAGGAACAGCGCGCCGCCGGCCGCGCGGATGATGTAGAAGGGATGCATGGCCTCGACGGACTCGATGAAGGAGTATTCGAGGAAGCCGAGCGAGGTGTAGGCACGCCACATCAGGCCCTGCAGGATCCCCGACACCCACATCGCGGAAATGTAGAGCACGATGCCGATCGTCGCGATCCAGAAGTGCCAGTTGACGAGCTTCAGACTGTAGAGCTGGCGATTCCACAGCCACGGGACGAGGCAGTACAGTGCGCCGAACGAGACGAAGCCGACCCAGCCCAATGCACCGGAATGCACATGGCCGATGGTCCAGTCGGTATAGTGGCTCAGCGAATTGACCACCTTGATCGACATCATCGGGCCTTCGAAGGTCGACATGCCGTAGAAGGCGACCGACACCACCATCATGCGCAGCACCGGGTCAGTGCGCAGCTTGTCCCAAGCTCCCGACAGCGTCATCAGGCCGTTGATCATACCGCCCCAGGACGGCATCCAGAGCATGATCGAGAACGTCATGCCGAGCGTCTGCGCCCAGTCGGGCAGCGCCGTGTAGTGCAGGTGATGCGGGCCGGCCCAGATATAGAGGAAGATCAGTGCCCAGAAATGGATGATCGAAAGCCGGTAGGAATAGATCGGACGCTCCGCCCGCTTCGGGATGAAGTAGTACATGATCGCCAGGAAGCCGGCGGTCAGAAAGAAACCGACCGCATTGTGGCCGTACCACCACTGGAACATCGCATCCTGCACACCGCCCCAGGCGATGTAGGACTTCGAGCCGAGGAAAGAGACCGGCAGCGCGGGGTTATTGCCGAGATGGAGCACCGCAATCGTGATGATGAACGCCAGGTAGAACCAGTTGGCGACGAAGATATGCGGCTCCTTGCGCTTCACCAGCGTCATCAGGAACACGAGCAGATACGTCACCCAGACGATCGTCAGCCAGAGGTCGGCGTACCATTCCGGCTCGGCGTATTCCTTCGACTGGGTGACTCCGAGCAGGTAGCCCGTGCCGGCGATCAGGATGAAGAAGTTGTAGCCGACCACGACGAACCAGGGCGACAGGTCGCCTGCAAGGCGCGTGCGGCAGGTCTTCTGCACGACATAGAACGACGTTGCGATCAGGACGTTGCCGCCGAACGCGAAGATCACGGCCGACGTATGCAGCGGCCGCAGGCGACCGAACGTCGTCCAGGGCAGATCGAAGTTAAGCGCCGGCCAGGCCAGCTGCATGGCGATGATCAAACCCACCGTGAAACCCGCGATGCCCCAGAACATCGCCATGGCCGAGGCGAACTTGATCGGGCCGAGATTGTAATTGGGGCGCCCGCCGATCTCCGCCGGAGGCAGTTGCGCCGGACGGGCAAGGTAGCGATTGCCGATCATGATCACGGAGATCAGGCTGACGGCGCAAGCAAGCGACGCGTGAAAGCTGAACGCCGCATCGTGCCCCATCGCCGCGCCGAGAAAGCTGACGAAGGCAGAAGCTGCGAGTACCGACACCAAGCCGGCTTCGCCCATCGTCATCGACTTTGAAACGGAAGATGGACCTGTCATGTGGAGGCTTTCTTTGGGTGCGATGAGGTCATGAAAATCACACTCTCGCTGCCAGCCGTTTGATCGGCATCAATTCCTGCGCCATGCCGCGTGCCGCTGGCGCCGCGGCCCAGCGCGGCCAGGGTCAGTTCGTTCGGACAATATCTTGCCGGACTCGCCCGCCGCTCCCGCGCGAGATCCGCGGCACAACGTGCCTTCTCACGGCATAGACCGCACACTCGCTGCAGATCACGCAACACATCGCAATAGGAAGAGGTGAGCATCTGCTCGGACAGACCTGCATGCTCAAGACGCTTGCTCAGCAACTCCGGCGAGCCTCGCTCACGGGCGAGCGCACGAAGGTCCGACGTCGAGAGATTTAGCTCATGCGCGATCTCGTCGACCTCCCGATCGGTCATCAGATCGAATTCGCGGCATCGAGACAGAAACGCACGCAAGCGACCGATGAGACTCTCGAACTGCGGCGAGCTATTGCCAGCTGATCGATCGGTCATTTCTCATACCCCCCTTTTGGCTCGCCACCTTTAGCTAAGGAAGCTGATTTCCGATTTGATCTTGGTCAAACGCGATGCCGCGGCAGTCGACCGCGATCGCCGCCCAAAAATCGTCAACCGCCCCAGGCTGATGGCAAAGCCGGCGGTGTCCGAAGCTCCATGGAATCGGCAAAGATCGTCCAGTCTCGGACACCCTTCTGTCTGCAGAAGTCGGCCTCGGCCAACTGTGCAGCCGTGGAAAGCGAGGCGGCGTCGACCTTGAACGCTGCCTGGCAGGCGCGATGTTCATGGCCGGTGTCGTCGCAAACGGTCTTGATGAAACGAACGTCAAATGATGGCATGGCACCCTCGCATGGGCTGGTTGGTTATTGTTCACGCTGCCATGAGTGCGCGATGCCGGTATTGATCTTTCGCAAGAATGTCGTGCAGGAGCAGATGTCGTATCTGTGGAGGATAGCGAATGCGAGCAGGGCCATCAGCGATCCCGACCACAACGTCCATGAGCCGCGCACGTATCGTGACGCGCAGCTCACGAGATCCGCAAACAGGGCCGGACGGGAGCTGCTATTTGCGGTGAGATTTCCGGTCTGCGGATGACGGCCGAACTGCTGTTGTTGACATCGTCTTGCCGTTGACGGTCCAACCGGAGGCAACGATCGCGAAGCCGACGATCAGGCAGATCGCAAGTAACGTTACGGCGAATCCCACGACTTCTGCGCTGACCACTGCGGTTGCGATCAACGGGAACACCAGGATTGCGGGACGAGCGATCATCCTGCCATCTCCTTCGTAGCTTTCGCGGCAGCCGCTCGTTCGTCCTCCGCGGATTGGATATAGAAGCCGGAATAGGTTTCGACGTAGCACAGGTGATCGTGCACTTCCTTGACGCCGGCGACATTCTCCGCGGCGACAATCGCCGCCTGCCTCGCCCGCTCATCCATGATGACTCCGCGGAGATGCACCACGCCGTTGCGCACCGAGACTTGCAGCCCGAGCGGGCACCAGTTTGCACCATCGAGTGCCCGCACGATGCGATCGTGGATGTGGGTGTCATCCGCCGTGGGATCCGGAATCTGGTGCGCGATGGACGCTACTGCCCGCAGCAGGTCCGCGCGGGTCACGAGGCCAACGAGTTGCCCGTCGCGCATCACCGGCAGCCGCTTGACGCCCTTCTTCTCCATGAGATCGACCAGATCAGGCAAGGGCGTTTCTTCCGTCACGGTGACGGGATCGCACGACATGATCTCTCCGACCTTTCGGCCGCGCTCGTGGACGAAGTCCGCGGCTGCATAGCCGGAGCCGAGAAGGAACTGAAACCAGCGGCCGCGCCGGCGTTGTGTGCCGATCTCGCTTCGCCGCAAAAAGTCGCTCTCCGAGAGGATGCCGACCAGCCTTCCAGCCGCATCGACCACCGGCAGGCCACTGATATGGTGATCCATCATCAGCTTCGCAGCATCGAGAATGGATGCCTCGGTTCCGACAGTGATGACGTGTCTCGCCATGATCTGATGTGCGCGCATTGCTGGTCTCCTTCCATCGCCTACCACCAAGGTCACACGCAATCGGCTCATCTGCTTTGATCTCCCTCAACGCCTGCGCTTGACGGAAATCAAGGCGACGCGACCGATGATCGACGATGCTGACGCCCTGTCAGGAGATCACATTCATGTTGCAGAACCTGCTTGCCTCGATGGGAGTGCTGGCGATTGTCGTTGTGACGTTCGCCTGGATGCGCCTGCCGCCAAGGCGGCCGCTAAGGCAGCCCGCCAGGTCAGGCACCCACCGGCTCCGTCGGCGCCGACCGTTCTAGGCCGCCGCCCCGATCCGACCACCCGGGCGGAATTTTGACCTGCATCAAACCGGAGCGCCGCGCCGCCGCTAAGGATGCTCATCCGTCAGGATCGTGCAAATGGCAGACATAAGGGCTTGGCGCCCTATCATCTTCTCGTGTCCAAATACCGGCGATCGGGTTCAAGGCTTGCTACCCGCCGACGCATCCGAGCCGCTGGCTGGCGAGCTGCACTCGATCACCTGCGCTGCCTGCGACAGCGTCCACTTCATCAATCTGCGTACCGGTGCCGTCGTCAGTCCCAAGCGCAGCTAGCCTGGTCGCGACAACCAGCGCGGGCCGGAAGCCACCATCAAGTTGACGCGCGTCAACGCGCAGGCGCGGCCGGCATGAGAAACAGTACTTCCCTCAACGAAGGATGTTGGACATGACAGACCATAGCGAAGCCCGTCCCGTCTCCGACGCCATCCAGAGCTACGCGAAGCGGGCAATGGCGGTCCAGTCGGAATTCTCGGAAAAACTGATCGAGGCAAACCAGCACTGGTTCGAGCAGATCCAGATCGAATCGAACGAAGCCTGGGAGCTTTTCCGCAGGTTCAATTCCACCGCCTCGGTGGCCGAGAAGATCACTGCTCTGCAGGACTGGGCCAAAGGCGTCACCGCGCGCGGGGCGAACGACGCGACGTACGCGATCGAGACCGCACGTTCGCTGGGCACGATCGAGCTGAACCTGCTCGCACGAAAGACCCGCAGTGTCGACGAGGCCGCTCAGAAGGCTGCCTGACGTGCCAGCACGCGACGCTCCCGAACGCCCTGAGGCAGGCGTCAGCGCGATATGGGAGGGGGTCGCGACGGCCCCCTTCGGTCGAGATCTCGAACTCGCCGTGATCGAGGGCAACGCCATTCACAAGCTCGTCTTTCCATGCCGCCGCATCCCGGGCGGTTGGGCAAAGGCGGAGACCGCCGAACGCATCATGGTGCAGCCGACGCATTGGCGTGCCTGGGTCAGATAGACCTGTCCCCCGCCGCCGTGGCCGGCTCGTGCCGAGCGGCCGGTGGCTTCGGCCGTCCGAACGTTGTAGTATCGATTCAACTGAGGGCTTCGCCGGGGAAATATGTCCGATCGCATCTGGTACCGCTATGGCACTGCCGTGGCAGCGGCCGCGCTCGTATTCGCGGTGCGCGCGGGGCTTGATAGTTATTTCGAAGACCGGACCTTCACGATCATCTATGTGCCCGCCGTGCTGTTTGCCGCTTTCGCCGGAGGTCGCGGCCCAGCAATCGTCACCACCCTGCTCTGCCTCGTCATCAGCGTCAAATTCCTCGGGACAAGCCTGGTTACTGAACCTGCGAATCTGATGGATATCGCTTGCTTTGCGATCCTCGGCCCGATCCTCGGCTTCATGGGCGACCGGCTCTTGAGGGAAAGCGATCAGGCGCGAAATCGCCAGGCCCACCTACAGTCGATCCTCGACACGGTCCCCGACGCCATGATCGTCATCGACGACCACGGTATTATTCGTTCCTTCAGCGCAGCGGCCGAGCGGCTGTTTGGCTGGAGACCGGACGAGGTCGTCGGCAGGAACGTCTCGAAGCTGATGCCCCAGCCATATCGCGGCGAGCACGATCGGTACCTCGAACGCTACCTTACGACTGGCGAACGGCGCATAATCGGCATCGGCCGCATCGTGGTTGGAGAACGCAGCGACGGCTCGACCTTTCCGATGGAACTCGCCGTCGGCGAAGCCAAGGTAGGTGGAGAACGCTTTTTCACCGGCTTTATCCGCGATCTCACCGAGCGTCGAGCGCAGGAGCGGCGGCTTCAGGAGCTGCAGTCCGAGCTGGTTCATGTGTCGCGGCTGACCGCCATGGGCGAAATGGCGTCCTCTATCGCCCATGAGATCAATCAGCCACTATCCGCCATTACCAACTATATGCGCGGCGCGAGCCGGCTGCTGACGCCGGAGACACCGGACGCGACGCGAATTCGTGACGCGCTCGAGCGAGCCGCACAGCAAGCGCTGCGAGCCGGCGACATCATCAAGCGTTTGCGCGAATTCGTTGCCAAAGGCGAGACCCAACACTCCCTGGAGAGTCCCGCCAGCCTGCTCGAAGAGGCCGTCGCACTAGCGCTGCTCGGCGCCAAGGAGCAGGGAGTCAGGTTCGCGATCCGCAGCGACCGGGATATGCCCTCGATCATCGTCGACAAGATCCAGATTCAGCAGGTCGTGCTCAACCTGGTTCGCAATGCGATCGAGGCGATGGCCTCCAGCCCGCGCCGCGAATTGACCGTCGGCGTCACCAAGACTAACGGTGTAGCGACGTTCACCATTGCCGATACCGGTCCGGGCATCAGCCCTGACATCGCCGAACGCCTGTTTCAGCCCTTTATCACGACAAAGGAGCATGGCATGGGCGTCGGCCTCTCGATCTGCCGGACCATCATCGAATCCCATGGTGGACGCATCGAGGTGATGCCAAACGCCGGAGGCGGCACAGTTTTTCAGTTCATCCTCCCGTTCGCGGAGGACGGAGAAGAAGCATGACGACGCGGCGTACAATTCTTGTCATCGACGACGATCCCGCGATGCGGGACTCACTGGCATTCCTGCTCGATGTCAACGGCTTTGCCGTAACGACTTATGAGACGGCAACCAGTTTTCTCGATCATCTCAAGAGCAGCACGGTCGACTGCATCGTATGCGACATACGCATGCCCGGCATGAGCGGCCTCGAACTGGTCCGCAAACTCAAGGCTGACGCAGCGGCATGCCCCGTCATTCTGATGACTGGCCATGGTGACGTCGCACTTGCGGTCGAGGCGATGAAGGCTGGCGCGGTTGACTTCATCGAAAAGCCGTTCGAGGACGAAGCGCTGTTGCGTGCGATCCGCGAGGCCCTGCAAACACAGTCAGCAGTACCGGCCGACGAAACGGTCAAGCGCGACGCTGAAGCTCGTCTGGTGGACCTCTCGCCGCGCGAACGTGATGTCTTGCGAGGGCTCGTGGCGGGCAAGATCAACAAGGTGATTGCCCATGACCTTGGCATCAGCCCGCGTACGGTCGAGGTTTACCGAGCGAACCTGATGGCCAAGACCAATGCGCGCAGCATGTCCGAGCTGATGCGGATCGCGATCGCTGCCGGGCTCTAGCCTTAAGCTGCTGCCGAATGCGCGCACTCGCTCGAGAGTACCGCAGCCAACTTTTGCTCGGTTTCCGCCGACAGATTCAGGTTAATCAATACCGCGCCGGGATCCATACGCGCGACGACACCGCCAAGTCGGAACGAGAGCCCATCAATCGCCAGTTCGACGGGCTCGCCTGTCGCTGCGTCCGGCAATGCGCACTCGATCGATACCGCCTCCATCGACACGTCGCGGACCTTGATATCCTTCGTCTCGCTGCGCCAAACCAAGGTACCGGATCGTCGAAGCGCAACGCGTGACGAGCGCCGACGATCAACATCGGTGGTCGACGTACGAATGACACGGATAAGCGTCGTGCGCAGTTCGGCCACTTTCTCGGCAATTGCCGTTGATCCGTCGTGCATCTCCGACGCCCGTCTGCCGGTTTCAACCGCTTCGGCAGACACCGAGGCGATTTGAGACGCCACCTCGCGGGCAGCGTGCGAGGTCTCTTCGACCGTCCGCGAGATATCGGCCGTGACGACGTTTTGCTCCTCGACCGCGGCGGAGATCGCGGCTGATACGACGCTGCGAATGACCTCACCAATGGTGCCCATGGACGCAACCGAGGCATGTGTCGCCTCCTGGATCTCGGTGATCTGATGCGCAATCTCGTTTGTTGCTCTCGCGGTCTGTTCGGCCAGCGACTTCACCTCGACCGCAACGACTGCGAAACCGCGACCAGCAGTTCCGGCCCGGGCGGCTTCGATCGTCGCGTTCAATGCCAGGAGGTTTGTCTGGGCGGCAATTTCGCTGATCAGGCTCGTCACAGTTCCAACCTTCGAAGCAGCCTCCGACAGCTTGACGATTGTCGCCTGGGCCTGTGTCGATGCCGTCACAGCCTCCAGTGTCAACGAACGCGACGCTCCCACTTGATCGACGATCTGCGATATCGAAGTAGCCAGCTGGGAGGATGCTCTTGCGACCGTCTGGGCGTTGGCGAGCGCCTCCTCGGCAGCGGCCGCAACGCTACTGCTGTTTCTCTCCAGCGTCAGCGCCGTATCCCTCATCATGGACGCGTTTCTTGCCATGCGATCCGTGCCGGAGGCAACTTCGCCGACAGCGACCTTGGTGGCATTTTCGACGTTCGCCGCCATTTGCTGCAACGCCGATGCCCTGGCTTCCTCGGTAGCGCGCCGCCTCTCCTCGTCTTGCCTGACCTCGTCACGCACCTTCTCGGCAGCTCTGACCCTGAACTGTTCGATTGAGCGGGCCATGTCGCCCAGTTCGTCGGACCGCTCGAGCCCCGGGAGCTTCATGTCGAAATCACCGCCGCTCAAGCGGTTGAGAGCACTGGTCATTGTCACCAGAGCCCCCGATATCCGTCGCGCAAGCAGTAGTGTTATCAGCCCGACGGACATCACGATCGCAGCTGCAACAATGATGATGCTTCGTACCCGCTCCCAGACCTGCGCCTGGAGATCGTCCACATACACGCCTGTCCCGATGACCCAGTTCCACGGTTGAAAGCCCGCGACAAACGATAGCTTCGGTTGCGGCGTATCCAGTCCCGGCTTTGGCCATTGATAGTCGACAAACCCCTCGCCGTTTCGCTTCACGATCTCGGCAAATTCGACAAAGAGCTGCTTGCCGGTTGGATCCCTGATGTCACGCAAATCCTTGCCGTCGAGCTCCGGCTTGATCGGATGCTTGATCATCGCGGGACCGAGATCGTTGATTCAGAAATAATCCCTGTTGCCAAATCTCAGCGCGCCGATTCTGGCTGCTGCATTGCGGCGTCATGCTCCTCCTGCGCAATGCCAAGAGCCAATTGGGTAAGGTGCTTCAACTCGCTCTGCCGCTGCCCGCGCAAAGCATCTGCCAGATTGCTTGTCTGGATAGCCGCCAGCCCGGTCAACCCACAAAAGCTCAGCCCGACAATTGCGTAGATGCGCTGCGCCAGAGAGATCCTGAAATTCATCGCTCTTCACCAACCGATCTACCGCAAACGGGTTGCCCGATCTGACCTGGGCATGGGCAAGTCAATATCGGCCGCCTGGGCCGGTGCGGACTATTGGGCCGCGAGATTTAACTCACGTAAAATCCCCTATCGGAATTCTGCAGCAGGGCTCATTTTTCGCATGGCGACGGCCAGGACGATCTGTCGTCAATCCGATGAAATGTTGCGCCTCGGCGAATGGTGCCGCCCGCAATGTGGACCGACATCAATCGCCGATCAGCGCTCGCGCATGCTGTCGCGTGACCGCAAGGCGACCGAGTAGTTGGTCGTGCTGCTGCTGCAGCTTCGTTCTGGCCTCTCCGGCCGGACACACGGCGACCAAGCCGCTGATCTGGAGCAGTTGCAGTTCGAGCATCAACAACACTTGACGGAAGGAATGGCGAACGTCCGCTCTCGACGCCACCTCTCCGTGGTTCGCCCGACGCGATTCCGGAAAGTGCACGAGGTTTCCCATCACCCTGGCCAGCCCATCTTCGAGAGGAGGAAGCTCAATGGCAAGCAAGCTCCCTTTCGACCATCAACAGCAAACGAGATGCGCCTATTCCGCCTTGATCCGGATCAAACGAAATGAGCTGAGGCAGATCAAGATGCTGTCGCCATAAGGCTTTGCCGGGTGACGTCGACCGAACGAGAAAGGGGCATCAATGGACGGGATCACGCATTTCATTGCCCTGCCGTACGACCGGACCGATGGCGGGCTCGTTCCGGGCCAGCAGGCCAAGTGCGCCAGCCCTGCAGCGGCGATAGAGCATGCCAAGCACTTATGGAAGACATTCGGCCACGCTGGTGCCGCAGCTATCGTCCGTACCGGCCATCCGGAGATGAGAACCACCGTGCTGAGGACATATGGAATGGTGCCAAACGACCTGGAGCAAGAACCATCCGCTCTCCATTTGAGGTGAGGAGCAATCTGCGATTCCTTGCGCTGGCTCAAATCGCCGCGGGCCGCCGCATGCTTACATTAAGAATGAGTACCCCATACTCCCGTGTTAATGCCCGGCTCGCTTTTGCCGGGCATCTTTTTGTCCTGCCGCGTGGGCTGACGACAGAGCAAAGGCAGGTGACGGATGTTGTCCACGACAGCGGAGCGCCGCGCCAGCGCAGGCATGCTCACGAAGCAAAACTCACCGGAACTCCTGGAGCGCGAGCTAAACTGACCTCGCGGGGGTCCGGTTCCGTTTCCGACATCGACTTTCCGTTCCTTGAACGTCCCGTGTGGGCGGACGTTCAAGGAATGCGGCCGTTGGGGCCCGAATTGGCATGCGTCTTTGAGTTGGCTCAAGCCATTCCCGTCATATTCGCCCTCTAACGTGGAACCGATAGCGGCGTCCGAGGTCATCTTCGAATCCCGGGAGAGCGACATGCAATCTGCGACCCGTCCAAACGAGCAAGCACGCATGGATGATCTTGAACTGCTCGACCGTTATTGGCGAGCCGCCAATTACCTCTCCGTTGGGCAGATCTATCTGCTTGCGAATCCCCTCCTGAAAGAGCCGCTGAAGCCAGAGCATATCAAGCCGCGCCTGCTCGGGCATTGGGGTACCACGCCCGGGCTCAATTTCATCTATGCCCATCTCAATCGCGCAATCCGCGCTTCCGACCTCAACGTCATCTATATTTGCGGTCCCGGTCATGGTGGTCCCGGCATGGTTGCGAACACCTATCTCGAAGGCACCTACACCGAAATCTATCCGGAGGTGACGCGCGATGCGGACGGCTTGCGCAAGCTGTTCCGCCAGTTCTCCTTCCCCGGCGGCATTCCAAGCCACGCGGCGCCGGAGACGCCCGGCTCGATCCACGAAGGCGGCGAGCTCGGCTATGCACTGGTTCACGCGTATGGCGCAGTGTTCGACAACCCCGATTTGGTTGCCGTTTGCGTCGTCGGCGACGGCGAGGCGGAGACCGGTCCGCTCGCGGCGTCCTGGCATTCCAACAAGTTCTTGAACCCGGTACATGACGGCGCAGTGCTGCCAATCCTGCACCTCAATGGCTACAAAATTGCCAATCCCACCGTGCTTGGGCGGATGGATGATGAGGAAGTCCGTAGCCTCTTCATCGGCTACGGCTACGAGCCGCTGTTCGTCGAAGGCGAAGATCCGCATGCCATGCATCGGTTGATGGCCGACACGCTCGACACCGCGCTCGCCGGCATCCGCTCGATCCAGCAAGCCGCACGCCAGCAGACCGGCGGCCTTAAGCGACCGCGATGGCCGATGATCGTGCTGCGCAGCCCGAAGGGCTGGACCGGACCGAAGGAAGTCGACGGGCTGAAGGTCGAAGGCTTCTGGCGTGCACATCAGGTTCCGATCGCCAACCCGCGCGGCAACCCCGAGCATCTGAAACTGCTCGAACATTGGATGAGCACCTACGAGCCCGACAAGCTGTTCGATTCGAACGGCCGGCTCGTACCTGAATTGCAAGCCCTTGCGCCCGCAGGCGACCGTCGGATGGGGGCGAACCCGCACGCCAACGGGGGCCTCCTGAAGCGGGAATTGAAGCTGCCGGATTTCCATGCGCATGCGGTCGAGGTCACCGCTCCGGGTGACGCCGTCGCCGAAGCCACGCGAGAACTCGGCAAATTCTTGCGCGAGGTCGTAGAGCTGAATGCGGAGGCCCGCAATTTCCGCATCATGGGTCCGGACGAAACCGCATCCAACCGGCTCGACGCGGTCTTCGAGGCCACCGACCGGGTCTGGATGGAGGGCATCGAGCCCTATGACGTCCATCTGGCTCATGACGGGCGAGTGATGGAGGTCCTAAGCGAGCATCTCTGCCAGGGCTGGCTCGAGGGCTACCTGCTTACCGGCCGCCACGGCTTCTTCTCCTGCTATGAGGCCTTCATCCACATCGTGGATTCAATGTTCAACCAGCATGCCAAATGGCTGAAGGTCTCGCGCGCGCTGCCCTGGCGGCGGCCGATCGCGTCGTTGAACTATCTCCTCACCTCGCATGTCTGGCGTCAGGACCACAATGGATTCAGTCATCAGGATCCCGGCTTCGTCGATCTCGTCACCAACAAGAAGGCCGACATCGTCCGCGTCTACTTCCCGCCTGATGCGAACACCCTGCTCTGGGTCGCGGACCACTGCCTGCGCACCTATGACCGCATCAATGTGATTGTCGCCGGCAAACAACCCGCGCCGCAATGGCTCTCGATGCGCGATGCGATCACCCATTGCGAGGCGGGCATCGGCATCTGGAAATGGGCCGGCACCGAAACAGTCAACGCCGAGCCGGACGTGGTGATGGCCTGCGCGGGCGACGTTCCGACGCTGGAGACGCTCGCCGCCGTCGATCTGCTCCGCAAGGCGCTGCCGCAGTTGAAGATCCGCGTCGTCAACGTGGTCGACCTGATGACGCTGCAGCCGACGGAGCAGCATCCGCACGGCCTGTCCGACCGCGACTTCGACAGCCTGTTCACCCGCGACAAGCCCGTCATCTTCGCCTATCACGGCTATCCCTACCTGATCCATCGCCTGACCTACAGCCGCACCAATCATGATGGAATGCACGTGCGGGGCTTTGCGGAGGAAGGCACCACCACGACGCCGTTCGACATGGTGGTGTTGAACGGCCTCGACCGCTTCCATCTCGCCATCGAAGCAATCGAACGCGTGCCGGGGCTCGACATCGCGGCCGCCCACGTCAAGCAGCAGTTCCGTGACGCCCTGATCGAGCATACGCGCTACGTGCGCGAGCATGGCGAGGACATGCCTCAAATCCGTGACTGGGTCTGGCCCTACGGCGCGACAGGTCACAAATCCGTTGACTGAGGCACACTCATGTCCGACAGCGTCCTGGTGCTTAACGCCGGCTCGTCCAGCATCAAGTTCGGCCTGTTCGACATCGCGCCGTCCGAGCCAGAGCTGCAATGCAAGGGGCTGCTTGACGAGCAGGAGAAGGTCCCGCGCATCGTGGTGAGCGATGTCGGGCAGGCCGCTGTTCGAGAAGCGCCGCGCGAGCGGCACGTTGGAAGACAACGGCCTGTTCGGCGATATCTTTGCCTGGATCGAGGACTATCTCGACGGCGGCAGAATCGCCGCCGTCGGCCATCGCATCGTCCATGGCGGCCGTGAGTTCTACGGGCCGGTCGTCATCGCAGGGCAGACTCTCGATGCGCTGGAGGCGTTGACGCCGCTGGCGCCGCTGCACCAGCCGCGCTGCCTTGCGCCGGTCCGGGCCGTGCGGTCACTGCAGCCGGAGCTGACGCAGATCGCCTGCTTCGACACGGCCTTCCATCACGGTCTGGCGCCGCCGGTGAGCCGCTTTGCCATCCCGCAGCAGTTTGAGCAGCGCGGCATCCGCCGCTACGGTTTCCACGGCCTTTCCTTCGAATACGTCGCCAGCCGGCTCGCCGCGATCGCGCCGCAATGGGCCGACAAGCGCGTCGTCGTGGCACACCTCGGCAATGGCGCGAGCCTCTGTGCCTTGCGAAAGGGCGACAGCGTCGACACCACGTCGACACCACGATGGGATTGACCCCACTCGACGGTCTCGTGATGGGGACACGCTGTGGAACGATCGACCCCGGCGTGCTGCTTTATCTCATGCAGGAAGAGAAAATGTCGGTCGATGACGTGCAGCACCTGCTGTATGAACGTTCGGGTCTGCTCGGCGTCTCCGGGGTGTCAGCCGACATGCGCGCCCTGCTGGCGAGCCATGATCCTGCGGCTCGCGAAGCCGTCGATCTCTTCACATTTCGTGTCGCCGCAGAAGTCGCCTTGATGGCAAATACCCTCGCCGGCCTCGATGGCCTGGTGTTCACCGGCGGCATCGGCGAGCACGCCCCGGAAATCCGTCAGCGCATCTGCGATCGTCTCTCCTGGCTCGGGGTCAGCATCGATGCAGCCGCAAATGCTCAGGGCGCACAGCGTATCGCCGCGAAGGGCAGCCCGGTCGACGTACTGGTCATTCCGACCAATGAGGAAGTCAGTATTGCGCGGCACTGCCGCAGCCTGCTGGTCACAGGTCGCTAGGTCGCTAGGTCGCGACGACCTTGGCTCGGCGGCAGCCGCCGAGCAAGCCTGATCCAGGACGTTCGTTGTGAGACGCTGCAACGATCTGGTTCAGTCCGTCGCCGCAACCCACATCACGAGCTCCCTCGCGAGGGTGCCGAACGCCTTATCGAAGGCGGCGGCCGCCTCGGACGGCATCAGCGCGCTAATTCCTTCGGATCCCTCGAGAAGCTTTGCAGCCTTTACCTGACCATTTCGATCCACGATCTTCGCGGACAAGGAGATCGTCGCGCGCGGTTGCGGTCCCTGCACGATTTCGAACCGGCGCAGGTCGATCAGCAGACGCGGCGCACCTTCTACGCCGCTGTCGGCGCGCAGTGGCGCATGCTCGACGTCGTAGTTCTCGAAGCTCTGCAGCAACCGCGCCTGCACCAGCACGGGGAGACTATCGCTCCACTGCGCACCTTCGAATCCCTGAATTTCCTCATCCGGCATGAACAAGAAGCGCTGGGTCTGGAGGCGGGCGATCGCGGTCGGCTCCGCCATGACCAGCTGCTCGGGCAGATTCGCATGGCGTTGCGCGCCGAAGCTGTCCACCGCGTGAAGGTCATACGCCACCTTGCGCGGCGCGGGCGCACCGCCGCCGGTCATGCGTTCGAGTCCGGCCACAATTCCATCGAGCTTCGGCGTGTTGCGCGCGAGCCCTTCAGCGAACGTGCTGAGATTGTCGATCGTGCTGTGCAGCGGCGCGGCGTTGTCGGACAGCACGGCGTCGACCCGGCGTAGCGCATCGCGGGCGGCCTGCGTCATGCTCCGCCCGGCCCCCTTTTCGGCCACCAGCGGTTCTCGCGCCGGCGGCGCCTGGGGATCATCACCGCCTTCCAGCGCGATCACCGGGACACCAGTCAATCCCTGGAAGTCGAGGCCGACGCGCGTGTCGGTATGCACCGGCGTGCGCTCGGCGACTGCGATTCTGGCGCGAACCTCGCGCGGGCGCTCCGGAACCAGTTCAAGGGCCGTGACCTCGCCGACGCGGATACCGTTGAAGAGAACGCCCGCCCCGACGAGGAGACCAGGCACGGGGTCAGTAAAGACGAGCTGATATGTCTCCCGCTTTCCAATTCCACCGAAATTGTTCAGCCAGTAGACGAAGCCGAACACGGCGACGATGGCCGACAATACGAATGCACCAATGACAATGTAGGGCGCGCGGATTTCCATATGTGTCTCTCTCTGCCTAATTGCCGAGACCAAGCTTTTGCGCCCGAGCTCCGTGAAAGTAAGCCTGGACCCAGGGGTGATCGGACTTGAGCACCGATGACAGCCGCCCGATTGCTGCGATCCTGCCGTCGGCAAGGGCGGCGACGCGGTCGCAGATGGCTTGCAGGCTGTTCAAGTCGTGCGTCACCATGAACACAGTGAAACGCAACGTCCGATGTAGCGTCCGGATCAGGGTATCGAATTCGCCCGCAGCGATGGGATCGAGCCCGGACGTTGGCTCATCGAGAAACAAGAGCGAGGGGTCGAGCGCCAGTGCCCGCGCGAGCGCAACCCGCTTGGTCATGCCGCCCGAGAGCTCGGACGGATACTTGTCCCCGTCTTCGCGCGTCAGGCCGACCATTTCGAGCTTGGCGTCCGCAATTTCGTCCAGCAGCCCTGGCGACAGCCGGGCGCGCTCGCGCAGCGGAAACTGGATGTTCTGGCGAGCCGTCAAGGCCGAGAACAGCGCCCCCTGCTGGAACAGCACGCCCCAGCGGCGTTCGTCATCGCTGTCGCCTGCGAAATCGATCTGCCCGCTCCGCTTCGGAAGCAAACCGACCAATGACCGCATCAGCACCGACTTTCCGCCGCCGGACGCACCCACGAGGCCGAGAATTTCACCGTCGTTCACATCGAGATCGAGATGATCGAGAATGATCTTCTCGCCGAAGCCGACCACGAGGTCGCGGATATGGATCGCTGGCGTGTTGACCATGGCTACATCCCGATCGATGCAAAGAACACCGCGAACAATCCGTCGAGCACGATCACGAGGAAGATCGATTTCACGACCGACGCCGTCGTCTGCTGCCCCAACGACTCCGCGCTGCCCTTGACGCTCAATCCCTCCACCGCCGCGACAAGCCCGATCACGAGTGCCATGAATGGCGCTTTGATGATACCGACCTCGAAATGAGTGACTGAAACCGCGTCGTGAAGGCGCGCGATGAAGATCGCCGGACTCATGCCGCCATAGAGCCAGGCGACGAGCCCGCCGCCATAGAGCGCCGCGAGCGAGCCGAGAAAGGCGAGAATCGGCAGCGCCACCACCAGTGCCAGGATCCGCGGCAGAATCAGGACTGCGACAGGATCGAGCCCCATGGTGCTGAGCGCATCGATCTCCTCACGCATCTTCATCGCACCGATCTCGGCCGTATAGGCGCTGCCCGAGCGCCCGGCCACCATGATGGCCACGATCAGCACGCCAATCTCGCGCAGCACGAGGATGCCCACCATGTCGACGACATAGGATTCCGCGCCAAAACGGCGGAAATGGAAGATGCCCTGCTGAGCAATGATGGCGCCGATCAGGAACGTGATCAGCACCATGATCGGCACCGCTTGCCAGCCCACCCGGCCGAGCTGATAGACGGTCGACGTCAACCGGAACGATCGCGGATGCCTGAGAATGCCGAGCAGCGCCACGCTGAAGGCGCCGAGCATATGCAAGAATGCCGCCGAATCGGACGCCAACCGCCTGCTGCCGCGGCCTAGCTGATCGAGTCTCTGCAGCACGGGGTTGACTGATCTGCGTTCGGCGGGGCCGGAACGGTTCAGTCCTCGTACCTCTTCCAGCAGGTCGCCATATGGACCGTCGGCACCTGTGAGGGCTGCTCTGGCAGCGCCACCGCGGGCAAGCTTTTCAAGAAGCCAGGCCCCGACGGTGTCGAGCGCGGTGACACGACGTACATCGATCGAGCCGATATCGGTGCGCGCGGCGTTCGTACACAGCCGCTCCAGCGCTTCGACGTTGGCAACGTTCCAGGCCCCACATGCGGTAAGCACGCGCGGATCGTCCGCATTCGCTGTCAGGGCCGGGGCGTTGAGCAAGATTCTCACTCCAATTTGCAGCTTACCTTAGGCTGCTGGAGAGGGTTGTGTTTGACGCAGCGCAATCGACTTCACCGTGCCCCAGACATGCGCTTGACCCAAATCAACGGCTTGGCGCGCCGCGGCTCTAGAATTGAGCAAATTGCCCGACAGCTCGGGCATGTTCAGGGAGATTTCTGATGAATCGCGCCGCCTTCACGCCTCTGCAAAACACTGCGTTGCCGCACTCGTTCAGGCAGGTTCGGCTTGAGCGCGCGCGCGAGCATGATCACCCCGAGGGCGCGCCCGCGATCGGCTATATCATCGTCGCCCCGCTCGACACGGCATCACGGATCGATGTCGAGACCTGGAAAACCCATCGCGAGGCTTGCCGCGTCGTGCGTCAGCGCCCCACGGAAGACGATCAGCTCGGTCACCTCGTTCATGGTCCGGGCGGCAGCTGGCGCTTCCATTACGACGTGGCCGGTTCGACAGCCGATGAAGCCGGATATCATTTCGGCAACGAGCGCTTTCGGCTCGGCGAATACGTCTCCGTTCATGAGGCGGACGGCATGCACCCCTACCGGGTCGTCTCCGTCACACCGCTTTGATCGCGACTGCGCCGGATCAGGATGTCGGCGCCCAAGGCATCGACTGCCGAAACGGAGAGGTCGAGGACGACATTGACGATCCGGTGGTCGGTCGGCGCCGTCACGGCGGTGAATCCGAGTTCATGGCACATGTTCAGCATGGTGGTGTTCTCGGCCAGCACTTCACCTGACAGCCGCTTCAGCCCTTCCGACCTTGCATACTGAATCAGAAGCTGCATCAGCGCCCACCCAAATCCTCTGCCCTTGAGGTCGGATTGCAGCAGGATAGCGTATTCGGCATTCTCGTAGAGCGAGTCCGAATGAAGCTGGACCGCTCCCACCATAGCACCGGTGCTCGGATCCAGCGCCGCAAAGACCATCGCACGCGCATAGTCGAGCTGGGTCAGCCGGGCAATGAACGCATGCGAAAAATTCTTCATTGCCTGGAAGAAGCGAAGCCTGAGATCCTCGGCCGTTACACGCCTGAAGAAGCTCTCGACCATGGGCTCATCTTCCGGCCGCAACGGTCTTATCACGACGCGCGAGCCGTCCCTCAGGGCAAGCTCTCCTTCCCATTGCGACGGGTAAGGCCGCACCGCGAGCCGCGTCCGACCTGCAAACAGCCGCGCCGGCTTGCGGACCGCCACCCGCGCATCGAGCGCGAGCACGCCGGTTTCATCCGCCAGCAGCGGATTGATATCGAGCTCTGCGACTTCCGGAATATCGGCCGCCATCTGCGCCAGTTTGACGAGGGTGAGGGGCACGACCTCGGCCGGGACCGCGGGCACATCGCGATAGGCAGCCAGGAGCCGCGAGACCTGTGTCCGGCTCACCAGGTCGCGCGCCAGGTTCATGTCGAGCGGTGGCAGCGCCAGCGCCTTGTCGTTCATCACCTCGACCGCGGTGCCACCGCGGCCAAACACGACGACGGGACCGAAGGTCGGATCGTCGGCAATGCCGAGGAGCAACTCGCGTGCCGCCCGTCGCTCGATCATCGGCTGGATCGTCACGCCTTGCAGGACGGCATCCGGACGCGCGTTCCGGGCGCGCGACAACACTGCCCTCGCTGCCTCGGCGACACGTTCGCGCGTCCGCAAGCCGAGGATGACGCCGCCGACATCCGACTTGTGGCTGATGTCGCGGGAGAACACCTTGACCGCAACCGCAAGTCCCTGGGCCAGAAACGGCGCCGCCTTGTCTGCGGCATCGTCGGCACCACAGGCGGCGACGGTAGGAACGATCGGAATATCGTAAGCCTCAAACAGGGCGACGATCTCGGCCGGGTCGAGCCATTCCCGCCCTTCGGACAGCGTCTTCGCTATCACGCTCCTTGCCGCCGCCGTTTTCGGCGTAAACGTCGAGGCGATACTGGGCGGAGTTGCAGCCAGCGCGGTGGAGGCCTCGCGATATCTCACCAAGTACATGAACGCGCGCACTGCGTCATCTTCGGTGGGGAAATGCGGGACGCGGGCCGCTTCGAAGGTTGCCGCCGTGCGCTCGTCGGCACCATCCCACGATGCAAGCACCAGCACGGCAACGTCGCTCTTTTTGGCCCGACGGTCGCGAACACATTGTGCCACCGCTTCGGCGATTCCTTCGGTCGGCGCGACCGCGGTTTCCACGTTCATGACCAGCACGGCGTCGCTGTTGACGTCCTCCAGCAGCACGCCGAGCGCAGATACGTAGCGGGCAGCATCGGCATCGCCGGAGATGTCGACGGGGTTCGCGCGAGACCAGCCTTGCGGCAGAACCCGATCGAGCGCCGCGATCGTCTCAGTCGACAGGCTCGCTGGAACACCCCCGAGCTCAACGAGCCGGTCGATCGCGAGGATGCCCAGCCCGCCGCCATTGGTCAGGATCGACAGCCGGTTGCCGCGCGGAACGAAGCCGCGGCCAAGCAACTCGGCGCAGTCGAACAATTCCCGAAGGTCGTACACGCGCAGCATGCCGGCCCGGCGGAACGCCGCATCATAGACCGCGTCCGAACCGGCCAGCGCGCCGGTATGGGTAGCGGCGGCCTTGGCGCCCTGGGCCACTCGGCCCGCTTTCACGACAATCAGTGGCTTGAGCCGCGCCGCGGCGCGCGCGGCCGACATGAATTTGCGCGCGTCCTTGACGGCCTCGAGGTAGAGCACGATCGCGTTGGTATGATCGTCCTGCGCGAAATAGTCGAGCAAATCAGCGACATCGACGTCGAGCTGGTCTCCGATCGATACGATACCGGAGAAGCCGAGCCGCCGCTCTGCCGCCCATTCGATCATCGCTGCAGCAATCGCCCCGGACTGCGAGATCAGCGCAAGACGCCCGTCGGCGGGCCGATGTGCGGCAAAGCTCGCATTGAGCTTTGCGCGCGGCACCATGACGCCGAGACAGTTCGGCCCGATCAGGCGCATACCCTGCATGCGCGCCGTCCGGGCGACCGTCTCGGCAAACGAGCCGACGCCATGTCCGAGACCGGACGACAGGATCACCGCACCGGCGACACCGACCGCAGCAGCGTCCGAGATGATTCCGGGAATCGCTGTCGCGGGCGCCGTGATTGCGAGGAGGTCCGGAACGAATGGAAGTGACTTGAGATCCGGGAATGTAACCTCGCCATCGATCGCAGTGTAATTCGGATTGACCACGGCGATGCGGCCGGAAAAGCCGCACGCCTTGAGGTTCATGAGCACCGCCAAGCCGAGCGAAGATGGACGCGAACTGCCGCCGACAAGTGCGACCGTTCGAGGCGAAAGAACCCGTTCTAGACCAAACGTAGACATCGGACGGTCTCGCAGGGAACGAGCGGAGGCGCCTGCCGTTTCGTGCAGCGCGCCAGAGCCCGCATGACATCCTCGCGAGCAATGATCCCGACCAGGTGGTGATACTTGTCAATCACGGGCAGGCTCTTAAGCCGATGTGCGACCATCATCTGCAGAACACGCTGCAAATTCATGTCCGGCTCCACCGCGATCACGTCGGACGACATGATCTCATCGACCGTCGTTCCCATCCGATCGTCGTAACGTGGCAAGATGTGATCTGTCGGACAGGCGAACACCTTCAGGGCGTCGAGCTTCGTGACGAAGCCGACCACGACATCGTCGCGGAGCACGGGATAGGCGTCATAGTCGTCTTTTGCGAACAACCGGTACAAGTCGCTGACCGTCATTTCGGGAGCGACGCTTCGTACCGACCTCGTCATGTTGCTCGCGACGGTTTCCTGAAGAAACTCGTACATGGCTAATCCCCTTGGATGGATGGCTATTTCGTGGGCGCGTCGCTCGCCGACGGGCGACGCACCCGGCAGGGCGGCTACGCTGCCGTCTTGATCTCGATCTGCCTGCTTTGCTTGGGAGCCGGCTTCTTGACGGTGACCTTGAGCACGCCCTTGGCGATTTCGGCGCTGACGTCTTCCGCCTTGACGCCCTCGGGCAATGCAACGGACCGCGAGAACGCGCCGAAGCTGCGCTCGATCAGGTGATAGTCCTTGTCCTTCTCCTCGCGCTCGCTCTTCTTCTCACCCCGGATCGTGAGCGTGTTGTCGGCGAGATTGAGCTGAACGTCCTTGGTCTCGAGGCCAGGCAGCTCGGCGGAGATCTCGACGGTCTTGTCGGTCTCGCTGACGTCCATTCGCGGCATCATCGCCTGCGACGCGGCGAATGTCGGAAAATTGCGGCCGAATCCATCGAACAGCCGATCGATTTCCTGCTGCAGAAATGTGAAGGGGTTGTTCTCCCGCCGCGCCAAGGCGCGCTCGGTTCGAACGGGGATCATGTCGTTGACCATCAATACCTCCTGTTTGAGTGTCGCTTACGTGTCAACGTTAATCAGGAGCAGCCACGCGGCTGTTGACCGGGATCAAAACCGGGCCAATGTGATGTGATCAAAGGAGGGGCACAGACCGAAGCGAGTCCCGTCATGCACGCCATGATCCTGCCCGCGCGAAGCGCGCGGCTGCAATATGCGGAGCGGCCCGACCCACTTCCGGGACCGGGCGAGGTCCGCGTCAAGGTCGGCGCCTGTGGCGTTTGCCGCACTGACCTGCATGTCGTCGACGGAGAGCTGCCCGACATCGCCTATCCGATCGTTCCCGGCCATGAGGTGGTTGGCCGTATCGATGCGACCGGCGACGGCGTAGACCATGCGCATCTTGGCACCCGCGTCGGCGTTCCCTGGCTTGGATCGACCTGCGGGCATTGTCCCTACTGCCGGGAAGGCAAGGAAAACCTCTGCGACGCCCCCCTGTTCACCGGCTATACGCGGGACGGCGGCTTTGCCACCCACCTGGTGGCAGACGCGCGCTATTGCTTTCCGCTCGGCGAAGACGGCGAGGACGCGGAACTTGCACCGCTGCTCTGCGCCGGCCTGATCGGCTGGCGCTCCCTGGTGATGGCTGGCGACGGCCGCAAGCTCGGCATCTACGGTTTTGGCGCGGCGGGACATATCGTCGCGCAAGTGGCGCGTTGGCAAGGGCGGGATGTGTACGCTTTCACCCGTGCGGGCGACACCGAGGCCCAACACCTGGCTTTGTCGCTCGGCGCATGCTGGGCCGGCGCTTCGGGAGATCGGCCGCCGGCCGAACTTGATGCCGCAATCATCTACGCCCCGACCGGGCCGCTTGTCCCGCTCGCGCTGCGCGCGCTGCGCAAAGGCGGACGTGTGGTCTGTGCCGGCATTCACATGTCGGATATTCCGAGCTTTCCCTACGACATCCTTTGGGGTGAACGGCAGATCGTTTCCGTTGCCAACCTGACGCGACAAGATGGCGTCGACTTTCTCAAGACGGCGGCAAAAGCTGGAATCCGGACGCACGTCACCGTCTTTCCGTTGGATCAGGCGAATGAAGCACTGGCGCGCTTGCGGGACGGCAAGCTCGTCGGCGCAGCCGTTTTGAAACCATGACGACGCCGACATCAACACCCGGCGCGGCCACAGGCGAAACTGGCCAAGCCGCTGTATTGTCGTTCCTGGCCGGGTCTGGCCAGCCGACCGTGCCGGTAAGGCGGATCGACACCCATTGTTCGATCGTCTTTCTCGAACCTTCGCGTGTTCTGAAGATCAAGCGAGCTATCAAGCTGCCATATCTCGACTTCTCGACACTGGAGAAGCGGCGGCGCGCCTGCGAGGATGAGATCGCCATCAACAAGCGCAACGCCCCCGCCATCTATCACAGGGTGGTTCCGATCACGCGCGGGCGCGATGGTCTTGCGATCGGAGGGAACGGACCGGTTGTCGAATGGGCCGTCGAAATGGCTCGCTTCGACGAAAACAAGACGCTCGATCGTCTTGCCGAGCAAAATGCAATCCGGCCGGAACTCGGCGAGGGACTGGCCGCCATCCTGCTCGAATCCCATCGGACCGCAACCAGACGCGAAGGGACCCCATGGCTTGCCTCGCTCCCGGTCATCATCGATCGCAATACGGAGCAGTTTTGCGCCGAGCCAGTTCTCTCCCGGCAGGAAATCGATAGATTGCACGAACGGAGTCATCAGGCCCTCGCGCGCAACCTCGAACTGCTGCGCCGCCGCGCCGCCGCTGGGCAGGTCCGGCACTGTCACGGCGATGCACATCTCGGCAACATCGTCCTGCTCGACGGCCAGCCCGTTCTGTTCGATGCGATCGAGTTTGACCCCAATATCGCGACGACCGACGTCCTCTATGACCTCGCATTCCCCGTGATGGACCTGCTGTACTTTGGGCAGGAGCCGACGGCCAACAGACTGTTCAACAACTATGCGCAAGCCACCTGGGATGCACAATCGAACGCGCTGTCCTTGCTACCGCTGTTTCTGTCGATGCGCGCTGGAATACGCGCCAACGTGCTGTTCACCAAGCGGCGACAATACCAAAGCGACCAAACGATCACCGCTCACGCAGAACGGTATTTCCAGCTTGCGCACCGGCTCATTGAACCCGGGCCATCCCGCCTGCTTGCAATTGGTGGGAAGTCCGGTACCGGCAAGAGCGTGCTGGCACGCGACATGGCGCATCTGATCACGCCGTCCCCGGGCGCCCTGGTTCTGCGATCGGATGTCATTCGCAAGCAGCTCAACCAGGTCGCCGAGCACGCCACGTTGCCGCCGGAGACCTATACTCCCGAAGCATCCGACCGCGTCTACCAGACCATGCTCGATCGTGCCGGGCACGCCTTGGCGCAAGGAATCTCAGTTATTCTCGACGCCGCATTCCTGCAGCAAGCCGAACGCGACGCCGCAAAAGCAGTTGCGCGCCGTGCCAAGGTCGAATTCAGCGGGATATTTCTGACTGCCGATGACACCCTGCGGCTGCAACGTGTCGCATTGCGGCGACACGACGCCTCCGATGCGACGGTCCACGTTGTCAACGCCCAAGCGAAGATTGATACCGGCGAGGTCGATTGGGAAATCGTGGACGCCTCCGGTTCGCCGGCCACGACACTCCACCGCAGCATGTCCTGTTTCAAAACGAACCGTGCCCCTCCAACGCGCGGAAGGCCCCCTAAGGGAATATCCGGAATTGGTCGAGCCGACTAAGTCTGTCAGCATCCTTTTACGAGAACAGGAGGATGCTATGAAACGCGCATTGGGTGTTCTTTTTGCCGGAAGCGCAATCGCTACGGCGGCGCTTGTTCTATTCTACAATTGGTTCTTCCCCGACGCGATGCCGCTAGCCTCGACCGAGCCGCTTCTGGCTTGGCGATTTGACGCGGCCTTTGTCGTATCGGCGGTAGCTTGGACCGCAGCCTTTGTGGCAGCGGCGTCTGCGTTGTCGTTGCTGCTGATAGCCTTCACCGGTCGGGACGCCACCGTCGAGCGCTAGAAGGGGTCGCCTAACCAGCCTTGACGTCCGCCATGCATCGAGGGCCGACCTTGCAGGGGCCGGCCCTCGATGCATTCGCATGAAAGATCATCCACAGGCTGGCGATCGGCGGCTGCGCTCGAAGCTGACGTTCAAGCCTCGTCGACGTGAGCCGATCCGGTGCTTCCCAGGATCGCAGCGAACCGAGCCGCCATGCTGGAGCGACACCGCCACTCACGCGGATGATGGACGGTCACGCCTGGCGCCGCCACACACTCCAGAGCGCACCGACCATCAGAAGTCCGGTTACGAGTAGAACGACGACGAACATCTGCATGATGTCGAAATTGAGTGTATCGCGCGCGACAAACAGCGCTGCGACGAACCCCGCGAGTATCAAGAGAATTCGAACGATGAGATTCACGGCTCACTCCTGCAGACGGCGGGGCATTGAACCAGACCCTCAACCCTGCGGGCGGCGCTGCTACCATAGGGACCAGACACCAGCGAAGCTTTGCGGCAGATCAAGCCCGTCTCCTCGGCGACAGCCGGCCGGATCAATGCTGCAGGACGTACTGTCCGGGCGCATCGTCGAGCGGCAATCTACCCTCGGGCGCGCAAAGCGCCGACTGCGCCGGCACCCATGCACCGGAATGCGCCGTGAGGAAACGAACCCACTCCAGCCACCAGGATCCGTCGCGATTCACCGCCTTCCGCAGCCACTCGTCGGGGCCGACATAAGGTTGATCCGCCTTCTTCTCCAACAACTGATAACTGCGCCCCTCCTCCGAGGGCGAAGCAACGATGCCGGCGTTGTGACCGCCGCTCGCCAGCACGAAGGTGATATCGGCATCGGCCAACAGGTGAATCTTGTGAACCGACCGCCAGGGCGCGACGTGATCACGAACGGTGCCGACCACGAACATGGGGGCGCGAAGGTCGGAGAGGGCCACCGGCTGCCCGTCCGCCAAATAGTGGCCCTCGGCAAGGTCGTTGTTGAGAAACAGCTTGCGCAGATAATCCGAATGCATCCGGTAGGGCATGCGAGTCGCATCCGCATTCCATGACATCAGGTCACTCGGTGCGGCGCGCTCTCCCATGAGATAATCTCGTACCAGGCGCGACCAGATCATGTCGTTCGACCGCAGCAACTGGAACGCACCGGCCATCTGCGCCGTCTCGAGCACGCCGCGCTGCCGCATCATATCCTCCAGGAACGCAACCTGGCTTTCGTTGATGAAGAGCGTCAGCTCGCCAGCATCGGTGAAATCGACCTGAGCTGCCAAGAGCGTCACCGAGCGCAGGCAGCCGGGCCGCTCCTTCTGCAGCCGAGCAGCCGCAATTGCGAGTAGCGTTCCGCCAAGGCAGTAGCCGGCCGCATGGATTGGACGTTCGGGAGCAAGCTGATTGATCACGTCGATCGCGGCGTCGATCCCAAGCTTGCGATAGTGATCGAGACCAAGTTCGCGATCGGCTGGCCCGGGGTTGCGCCATGAGATCATGAACACCGTAAAGCCGCGTTGAACCAGGAAGCGCACGAGCGAATTCTGCGGCGAGAGATCTAGGATGTAATACTTCATGATCCACGCCGGCACGATAAGTACCGGTTCGGGGCAAACGTCGGCCGTCTCGGGTGCGTATTGGATGAGCTCGATCAGCTCATTCCGGTAGACAACCTTGCCCTTGGTCGCGGCAACATCCTTGCCGACCACAAATGGGACGGGTCCGGACGGACTGGCGCTCAACAGGTCCCTGCAATCTTCCAGCCAGTTATGCCAGCCCGACACGAAGTTGCCACCACCTGAATCCATCGCCCGCCGCAGCACCTCGGGGTTGCTGAACGCGAAGTTGGACGGCGCCACGACATCGAGACATTGGCGGACGGTGAAATCGACAATTGCTGCATTTGCCTTCGAGACGCCACGCAGGTCGCTGGCCGCCGAATGCCACCACTGTTCGCCCAGCAGGAAAGCCTGGGCCATGATATTGAAGGCCGGCAGCGACCAATCCTGGCCGGAAAACCTATTGTCGCCCGGCTGAGGCTTGACCATGAACCAGGGCTGCCAGGCCGCATGCGGCGTCGACACCATTCGCGCGAAGCGTGAGCCGTCACCAAGAGCTTTCAGTGCAAGCTCAAGCCGTTTTCCGGGCGACGCCGCGAGGTGGAGCTGCCAATCGGCAAACGCGAGCGCAAGGCTCGCCGGCGAGATGCCCCCAGTCCATCGCGCCATTGCCGCGTGAGCCAACTGGTCGATCGATTCGGCCGCCGTCGATCCTTCACTTTCAGGGACCACGGAGGCTGGCTTTCTGGCAGCCGCCACATCGTCGTTGGCCGGGGATGTGGTCTGGTCGAGAACTGCTTGGACTGTCATCGCTCACCTTCTTGCTCGAGCGGGATGAGCTCGGCCCTTACTTGTGTTCGCGTTCGGCGCCTGCTCCGACGCCAGACGTCCCTGCCTATTCGAAACGGAACCGTTTCCGGCCCAATGCCACGATCTCGCCGTCCGTCGGATGATCGCTCGGCTCAACATGCACATTGAGGTCGGGCCTTGCCGTTCTGAGATACTGCATCAGCTCGGTCTTCTCGGTGCCTGGTCCGATGACGATCAGATCGCTGCAACCGCCCACAGCCTCCCCTACCCGGGCGAGGAATGTCGCGTCGGCCTGGACGCGGCCGTCACCGATGGTATTCGCCTTGTGATGCAGATGCTGCGAGGGCAAATGCGCATGAACGGCCGCGGCGCTGACGCCTGTCAATCCAATGCCGAAAACCTTCGCGACAAGGTGATCGATCCAAACGACGACATGCGCATGTGTTTGCAAGGCGATCTCGCTCATGAAGTGACTCCGGTGCTTGCTTTCTCTGCTTCTCTCAATCGTTGCGCCAATGCTGCAAGCAGTTCCCTGCGGCTAACAATGCCGACGACGGCACCGGCACAGACCACGGGAACCTGGGCAACATCGTAGATATCCATCTGCGCGACGACGTCCTCGATCGAGGCCTCGACATCGACGGTGATCGGAGAAGAGCTCATGAGCGAACCGACCCGCAAGGTGCGCATGCGTTCGCGTTCGGGCGTGTTCTCTGCAATGCCGAGCAGCGACTCCAGCCAGTTTCCGGATGGTGGGCTGACGCCAAGCTCGTCACGGTGAAGGAAATCGCCCTCCGAAACCATGCCAATGAGAGCTCCAGCATCGTCGATCACCGGCAGGCCGCGCTGATCGGTCTCAAGCAGCAGGTCGACGGCGTTGAGCACCGTGGCGGTCGGCTTGATCGTCGCGAATGAACTGCGCATCACATCGGTTGCAAGCATGGTCATTCTCCCATTCAGCACATGTGCTGGCCGCCGTTGATCGACAGCGTCGACCCGGTGATGAACCCTGCTTCGTCGGCGGCAAGAAATGCGACGGCACGGGCAATTTCTTCCGGCTGCCCCAGCCGCCCAACCGGGATCTGCGGCAGAATTGAGTTCTGCATGACTTCAGTCGGCACCGCGGCCAGCATCTCGGTATTGATGTAACCCGGGCAGATCGCATTGACCGTAATCCCAAACCGCGCGCTTTCGAGCGCGAGCGCGCGGGTGAAGCCGAGCTCGGCGGCCTTCGCCGCGGCATAATTGGTCTGGCCGATCTGGCCCTTCTGCCCGTTGATGGACGAAATGTTGATGATCCTTCCGAACTTGCGCGCCCGCATGCCCTCGATCAGCGGCCTGCACATGTTGAACAGCGAATCCAGATCAGTTCGGAGCACCGCGTCCCATTGCGGCTTCGTCATGCGGTGCAGCGCGGCGTCGCGCACGATGCCGGCATTGTTGACCAGGATGTCGATCGGACCGAGCGCGGCTTCGACCTCGCGGACACCAGCTGCGCAGGCATCGAAGTCGGCAACATCCCACCGGAAGGTGCGAATTCCGGTCTGCTCGCCAAATCGGCGCGCAGCGTCCCCATTTCCGGCATAGCAGGCCGCAACCCGATATCCAGCAGCTGCGAGGGCGCGCGAAATCGCCGCGCCGATTCCCCTGCTTCCACCCGTAACCAATGCGACGCGCGCCATGCCCGCTCCTCCAAGCTCGGCGCAACATTTGCGCGAAATACACGCTCGATGAATTGATCTCGCTCAATCAGAATCCACGAACGCGCATGAGGCAGATCAAATCGGCCCACCTCGACCGGTGCTTTAATGACACATGCTCTTCCACCCCCCTTTGGAGAACGGCCCATGTTCAAGAACATCCTGGTCCACATTCCGACGGAGCTGTCGCCACGTCCCGCGGTCGACGGATCGGTTTCGCTCGCGCTCGGCATCGGCGCGCATCTCGACGCAATGGCGATCGGCTACGAGACTGCCAGCGTACCGCTGGTCGCCGAAGGAGGGGTGGCGGTCGCCTCCCTGTTCGAGGCCGAGCACGATCAGGCTCTCGAACGCGCCGAGGCGGCGCTGCGCGTCTTCGACATCGAGGCACGGAATGCAGGGATATCCTACGCGACCCGCGCCGTGGGTGCGCTTCCGATCGATGCGCGCGAGATCATCTGCGCGAACGCGCGTCTGCACGACCTCACCGTGGTCGCCCAGCCGCTGGGCGACTACAACAGCTATGACAATGTGATCCCACGTGAGCTTTTGTTCCAGGCCGGCGGTCCCGTCCTGTTCATGCCCTACACGTTCCACGGCGCATTTTCAGCGAAGCGGATCGGGATCTGCTGGGACGGCAGCCGGCTTGCCGCCCGCGCGCTGCATGATGCGATGCCGCTGCTGCGCGCTGCCGACGCCCTTGCCATCATCACCATCGATGGCCCTGACCCTATCCCTGCGGAGAGCTCCGCCGACCATCTGGTGCGATATCTTGCCAAGGCCGGTCTTCCGGCCAAGATCACATCGTTGCCGGCGTCCAAGTCGGAGGTTCAGTCGATCCTGCTGTCGATCGCGGCGGATGAGAGCCTGGATCTTCTGGTGATGGGTGGGTACGGCCACTCCCGTCTGCAGGAAACTCTGCTCGGCGGCGTCACGCGCGACATGCTGCGCGCGATGACCGTTCCGGTCCTGATGTCTCACTAAGCGAGGCGAATTGTGAAGTATCCTGCCGGAACATTTCCAAGGCATGTGGCCCGCGGATTCGCCATCATCGGCGCGATCTGCGCCGCACTGACTCCAGCTGCTGCGGACCAGGCGCAAGGCCGTCGCCTTGCGCAGCTCTACTGCGCCCGCTGCCATGCAATCGACAAGGTGAGCCCGAGCCCGCTGAGGATAGCACCTCCGTTCCGGACATTGCACGAACGCTATCCGGTCGAGATGCTGCAGGAATCGCTGGCGGAAGGAATCGTCACCGGCCATCCGACCATGCCCCAGTTCAGCTTCGAGGCGGACCAGGTGGGCGACTTCATTCTGTTCTTGAAATCACTGGAGCGCGGGCAAGCAGACCGTTGAGCCAGGTCAATGTGCGGAGGGCACGGCGCTTTATTGTATTTTTCTCAACACGGAGGTCCGACATGCGTGCGCATCAGATCATGACCAAGCATATCATCGCCGTCAGTCCGCACACGAAGATCCTGGATGCGGCCAACATCATGCTGCGATGTCACCTCAGCGGTCTGCCGGTGATGGACGAAGACGGCACGCTCAGGGGCATGGTGTCCGAGGGAGATTTCCTGCAGCGCGGCGAGATCGGCACGGGCCACAAGCGCTCAGCATGGCTGGAACTGTTCACCGGCGTGGGTCGTGCCGCGACCGATTTCGTGCACGAGCGCGGTCGCAAGGTCGAGGATGTCATGACCGCGAACCCGATCACCGTCGAGGAGCAGACGCCGCTCGACGAGATCGTGCATCTGATGCAGAAGCATGGCGTGAAGCGGGTGCCGGTCGTGAACGGCAAGACCATGGTCGGGATCGTCACCCGGGCGGACATCCTGCAGGCCGTCGCATCGCTGGCGCGCGAGGTTCCCGACCCGACCGCCGACGACAGCCATATCCGTGAACGGATCCTGCGCGAAATCAACGCCACCGGCTGGCGTCCCGCCGGCTTCCAGGTCTGGGTCCGCAACGGCGTCGTGCATCTGCACGGCCTGATCTTCGATGACCGCGCGCGCCAGGCCGCGATCGTGCTCGCCGAGAACACCTCGGGCGTCAAGGAGGTCCATGATCACCTCTGCTTCGTCGACGGTTATTCCGGCTACTATGTGGAATCGCCGGAAGACATCAAGGCGGCCGGCTGATCAGATCGAGGAGCTCAACATGGCAATGAGTACACTACTCGTCGTCACAGCCGTCTGTCTCATCTTCTCGATCTTTGCGCTCGCGCTCGCCTTGACCGATCGCAGCACGACGCGCTGGCGTCGGGAACAGGATGAGAATCGAGCCACCACACGCGCTGCCTATCCCGATAAGAACGGGACCTAGCCTCGCTTTTCGTCCCGCGCGCCGAGACACTGATGTCTCGGCGCGCGGCCACCGTCTGTCCCTCTATCCCCTGGACCTACGTACAAATACGTAAGTGGCTTCTACTTAGGGGAAATATCCAAATTTCCCAATCCGTGAGATGCGATCAACCTGGCTCCATCGATCTTCCCATCCATGGAGCATCGCCATGCAGACCCAGAACGCCATTTCTCTCGAGAACAGCCGTCACCCGACCAGCATCCTCAACCGACAGGCGCGCGTTGAAGGGCCCTTCGGCATGATTGGAACGCCGATGCGGTTCGCACGCAACAGCGAGATTTACGGCGAGGATGAGGCCGCGGAATACCTCTACCAGGTCGTCTCCGGCGCCGTCCGAACCTACAGAATTCTGGAAGACGGGCGTCGCCAGATCGGCGCTTTTTATCTGCCCGGAGATATCTTCGGCTTCGAGGCCGGCGAGACCCATATCTCCTCGGCCGAGGCCGTCTCCGAGGCCCGGGTCATCGTGGTCAAGCGCGCCGCGCTCATGGTCCGTGCCGGCCACGAAAAGGATCTGGCACGGCAGCTGTGGGACGCGACGGCCCAAGAGCTGCGCCGGTTCCAGGAGCATCTGATGCTCCTGATCTGCAGCGCCGAAGATCGTGTCGTCGGCTTCCTTCATGACATGGCGCGCCGCGCCTTCAAGAATGCCGCCATCGAGCTTCCGATGTCGCGCCAGGATATCGCGGACTATCTCGGCCTGACGATCGAAACGGTGTCACGCACCTTTACCCAGCTTGAGCAGAACGGCGTGATCTCGCTTCCGACCTCGCGCCGGGTGGAACTGCGCAACTGTGCGATGTCGAACCGGATCATGGCGGCGTGAGAAAGGCGCGCCAGGCTCCGAGAGCCGGCGGCGAGTGAGAGGCAAGGAATCGAATGCGGTCGAACTTGGCGATCACCTATGGGCAGGACAGGCTGCCGCGCTACACCAGCTATCCCACGGCTCCGCATTTTACCGCGGAGGTTTGTGAGGCTGATTACCGGACATGGCTCAGGTCGGTTTCAACTCGCCGGCCGGCGTCGATCTACC
This sequence comes from Bradyrhizobium sp. USDA 4011, assembly GCF_054063415.1. Taxonomy (NCBI): domain Bacteria; kingdom Pseudomonadati; phylum Pseudomonadota; class Alphaproteobacteria; order Hyphomicrobiales; family Nitrobacteraceae; genus Bradyrhizobium; species Bradyrhizobium sp. USDA 4011. The sequence continues at coordinate 4,593,168 of NZ_JBSSGG010000001.1, read as the reverse complement.
TGCATGTGCCGTTTTGCCGGTCGATGTGCTGGTACTGCGGGTGCCACACCTCCATCACCCAGCGTGACGAACCGGTCGCCATTTACACCGCCGGCCTTCGTACCGAAGCGTACCTCGTTGCGGAAGCGGTCGGTCAGCGATTGCCCGTCTCCCACATCCATTTCGGTGGCGGCACCCCGACGATCATGACGCCCGAAACCTTCGCCGATCTCGTCAGCGCGCTACGCTACTCGTTCTTCGTGCAGCCCGACGCCGAGGTCGCCGTCGAAATCGATCCCCGCACCCTGACCGAGCCGATGGCGGAGGCATTGGGCTACAGTGGCGTCAACCGCGCGAGCCTTGGCGTTCAGAGCTTCGATCCTGTCGTTCAGCACGCCATCAATCGTTCGCAGACCCTTGAGCAGACCGCGGAAGCGGTCGAGCGGCTGCGCCGTGCTGGCGTCGGTCGCATCAACTTCGACCTGCTCTACGGCCTGCCCTCTCAGACTGTCGCGTCCTGCCTGGATACCGTCGGCAAATGCGTCGCGCTGCGGCCCGACCGATTTTCCGTGTTCGGATATGCCCATATTCCCTCCTTCAAGAAGCACCAGCGCATGATCGACGAAGCGTCGCTGCCGGATAGTCTCGACCGGCATCGTCAGTCCGAAGCAATCGCGCAGGCGCTGACCGATGCCGGATACATTCGTATCGGCCTCGACCATTTCGCGCTCCCTGGCGATAATCTGGCCATGGCAAAGCGCCAGGGCCGGCTGCGGCGTAACTTCCAAGGCTATACGGACGATTCTGCCGAGACCCTGATCGGTCTGGGGGCCAGCGCAATCGGCCGCATGCCGCAAGGCTTCGTGCAGAATGCAGTCTCGACACGCGACTACCTTGCGCGCATCGCCGAGGACCGGCTTGCCACCGTCAAGGGCTACATGCTGACCGCGGAGGACCGTTTCCGTGCCGACATCATCGAGCGCATCATGTGCGACATGGCCGTGGACCTGCCGGGAATGTGCCGCCGACACCGCTGGGATCCTGGTTCGGCCGTCGTCGATCGTTCCAGGCTCGACAGGCTGATCGCGGACGGTGCCGTGACGATGAAGGGTGATCGCCTCTCGATTAACGATGACGCGGAATTCCTGGCCCGAAGCGTCGCCTCGGCGTTCGACGCTCACCTTGGTCGCGCCGCGGCTCGGCATAGCCAAGCGGTCTAGGTTGCGACCATGGCTTGGGGCGCCCCCTTAGAGCAACTTTGGATGTTGCCTGCTTCGTTTGCTGATCCAGGTCATGCATGTCGCGAGCAGAACGAGCACCGCGATCCCTGCAGCGCTTACCACGAACTGCGACGCAATGCCGTTGGACACTTCGGTGAGATAGCAACCCGCCAGCAGGGATAGCACGACGGCCGCACAATAGGTTTCGAGCGAACGCTCGCCGCAACGAATTGCGCCCTTCAGGCCGCCCCTGGTAAATCTCTGCCAATTCGGCGGCACAAACCTCGCCACGACGACCGCGATCGCCAGGAAATGCAGGAGCCGCAGCGGGTCCAGATCCGTCTTGTCGATTGGATAGATCACCCGCGCAATGTAGCTCGGGATCGCGGCCGCCAGTGGCTCGATCTCCCAGCTCAATGTGATCACGAGGCTAAGGCCGAGATACGCTATCGCAGTTACAACGACGGGCCACGACACGATTTCCCGCCCGAATATTCGGTAGCCCCGAATCGCCCACCACGCCCCAAGAACGACGAGGAACTGCCAGGCAAGCGGGTTGAAGTACCACTGATTGACCGGCCACTCCGGCAAGTTCCAGTCGTAAAATTGGACCAGCGCATAGATGAAGGCGGAGATCAGCAGGGACGCATTCGGAAACTTCAATATTCCCCAGAGGACAGGTGCAAACGATAGATGAAACAGCACGAAGGTCGGCAGGACATCCGTATTCACGGGGCGATACATCAGGATGGCGGCATGGGCCAGCGCTGCACCCGGCTTTTGCAGCAGGATCTTCACGTTGGCTTGGTCCGCCAGTTGGTCGCTACCCGAGCCATACACGACCACGGCAAGCGCTACGGTCAGGATGAGGAAGGCCGCGTAGATCTCCCAGCTTCGCAGCAGCGTATGCGCGAAGACTGAAGCCCACCCATCACGACGGCGGACATCGCTGTAGCTCAGCGCACAGGTCACGCCGGACACGAACATAAAGACTTCGGTCGCATCGCTGAAGCCATAGTGGCGCAGGGTCAACCAGCTGAAGATATTATTGGGAACGTGATCGAGGAAGATGCACCAGAGAGCAAGACCTCGGCACACGTCAAGCCGGAGATCGCGGTCCAAGGGCACGCCGTCGTCGTTCCCCGGATGAACCGTCAGGGGTGCGTGATTCCGGTGAACATTCCGGCCGGTCAGGCGGCCGGTCGAACAATCAGAGAGCATCGACCGTTACCAACTGTGGGCGGCTTGCCCAACTCGGTTGCCTGCCCAATACCGAACATATCAGCGCTATTACACGGCTGTCCGGTTGATGAGGATCAACACACATTGTTCCTTCCAGGAGCTAGCATATCAGCTCATGTCGGAGGATCTAGGCGTGCGCGTACGGGAGATCATGTCACGGAACGTCATCACAATCGATGCCGATGCATCGGTGATCGATGCCATCAAGACAATGCTATCCTATCACATCAGTGGCCTTCCGGTCGTCGATCGGGATGGAGCACTTGTCGGAATTTTGTCGGACGGCGATTTCATCCGCCGCGTGGAAGTTGGAACGGAGAAGCACCGCGGCCGCTGGCTTGCGATGCTCGCAGGCACGAGCCAGGTCGCGCTCGACTTCACCCGTCAATACGGCCGCAAGGTCAATCAGATCATGTCACCCAACCCGATCACTATCGAGGAGGACACCCCGCTCGAGCAGGTCGTGCAACTCATGGAATCGCACGGCGTCACGCGATTTCCGGTCATCCGCGATAAGAAGCTGGTCGGGATGGTCACACGTACGGATTTCATGACCGCCATCGCAAACCTTCGCCTCGACCTATCCTCCTCTTCCGGCAACGACGACCAGATTTGCGCATCCGTCATTGCGGCACTGGCGCATGCGCCCTGGCGACCCGCTGCGCTGAACGTGAGCGTGCGTGACGGGGTCGTCAGCTTGCGCGGCAACATCCGGAACGACAATGCGCGCAAGGCCACGACGGTTGCAGTGGAGAACATTGCGGGCGTGAAGCGGGTCGACGACCAATTGGTGAAGATCACCTACCCGCCGCCGGAGGAGGACTATGGCGGTGGCGACTTTGTCTCGTTGGAGGAAGAGCCTTCGACCGAAGACGATCAGCCCTTGTAGGCTTGGGGAGAGGCCCGACGATCGTGCCAATGGCGCCTGGGCGTCCCAGTTTAGGCGCCAACTCCGTCTTCAGGCAGGATAGATCGCCTCCCGGTGAATTTCCTCGCCCGACTCGTCGATGACCACCACGTGACGATCGACGTCGCCAGAGGGATTCTCGCGGCGAATCCTGCCCGCCATTTGCTTGCCGTGCGTGATCGCGGCAGCGGCGTTCGCGAATTCAAGTCCGATGCGATCCCGGACCGGGACACCATCCTTCGTGTCGAAATAGTAGGTTCTCATCAGGATCTACAGGTCTCCGATGGAACAGCGTCCCCAAAGAAGCTGCCAGCTTGCGCCAGCCGACAGCTTCAGTGGGCTGCTGTGCGCAGTTGGGGGATCTGCGCGACCCAAGCAAAGCGGATTGCTGAGGCGTCGGACTTGATCTGCATCAATCCGGATTGCGGATCCTCGGTCGTGCCGTGCCCATGATCGTGACACGGACCTTATTCTGCGGCCTTTGGGCTTGGGTTTTGCTTGCGCCACTCGGCTAGCTTGGCTTCTTCCTCAGCCAGCAACTTATGAAGCATTTCGATCTTCCGTGCGTCAGTCTCTGTGGCCAGCAGCTCCTTGTAGTGCGCGATGTTCGCCCTGAAGATGAAATCAGCCATGGCTCATTCCCCTTACATAGGAGCCAAGAAACGATTTTGTCGGACTGGTGCGGGCATAACAATATACGTTGCTATGTATACCGTGGAACTACGGTGCGGCCAAGCGTCAGCAAATCTACCCTACCGAGACCGCCCTCCCAAGCAGCTCAAGCCATTGCGGTCGGAAACAGGCCAGCAACAACAAGCCACTCCGGGATCATCAAGCCGCGAGCGGCGCTGTCAGACCTCGGCACCAATGGATTGCTGGCAATGGGTCTTAGCCCGGGCGGCTTGAGCCACGTCAACCCCGGACCCAAACGGCCGCACTAGGTTTCGTTGCCAATCCTTCCAGCAGCGCGAGACTCTCATGCCGCTCAAGCCGTCTGTGTATGGCCCAGCCACTGAAGCGTTCTGGCGCCAGCCAACCAGTTCGCTCTTGCGTAGTCTCGACACTCAACGTTGCGGTTTGCGCCAACGGGAGGCCGAGAAGCGGCTCGCCCGGATCGGCCCGAACCTCGCAGAGCCATCGCAAACGCGATCAATCCTGCAGAAGATCGTACATCGTCTGGTCAACCCGCTGATCGCCATCCTGATCGCGGCGGCAGCGGTGTCGGGGTTCAGCGGCGACCTCGCGAGCTTTGTGATCATTACGCTTGTGGTAGGCCTGTCGCTGACGCTGGACATCTTGCAGGAACATCGCGCGGAAATCGCCGCCGATGCCTTGCGGCGCTCGGTCGCGATTCAGGCCGATGTCATTCGCGATGGCGCAATCGTCGCGCTGCCGGTGAGCGAGCTCGTGCCTGGAGACGTCGTTGAGCTGCGGACCGGCGACCTCGTGCCGGCCGACGGGGTCGCGCTTATGGCCCGCGATTTCCAGCTGAACGAGGCCCTCATGACGGGTGAACCGTTTCCGGCCGCCAAGACGACCGAGCCATGCGCCACCAGTCTGCCCGCGGAAGCGAGCAATGCCCTGTTCGCCGGCACCAGCGTCGTCGGCGGCAGCGGGGTCATGCTGGTCGTCGAGACCGGGCGTCGTACGCGCTTCGGCATGATCAGCGCCGAGCTGTTGGCGAACGATCCCCCAAGCGCCCTCGAGCAAGGCGTCCAGAAGCTTGGCCTGCTCATTCTCAAGCTGACGCTTTTTTTGACGCTGTTCGTGCTGCTCGCCCATCTCATGGCACATCGGCCAGCCATGGAATCGTTCCTTTTTTCCGTCGCGCTGGCTGTCGGCCTGACACCCGAGCTCTTGCCGATGGTGATGACGGTGACATTGGCGCGCGGAGCGCAGCGGATGGCGAAGCGCCAGGTGATCGTCAAGAGGCTGTCCGCAATCCACGATCTCGGTGCGATGGACACGCTATGCGTCGACAAGACCGGTACGCTGACGGAAGCCAAGATCACGCTCGCGGCACATCTCGATCCTGCGGGACGCCCCAGCGATCGGGTGCTCGAGCTGGCCCGATTGAACAGCGCTTTCCAAACCGGCATCCACAGCCCGCTCGATGAGGCGTTACTTGCCGCAGACAGCCCGCCGGGAAGCAGCGCCTGGACCCGGCTCGCCGAGATTCCCTTTGACTACGAGCGGCGCTGCCTCTCGGTCCTTGCGGCGCGAGACAACGACCGATTTCTGATCGTCAAGGGCGCGCCGGAAGCGATCATGGCCCGCGCGGTCGCGGTCGAGGTCGATGGCTTGGCCCGACCGCTGGATGATAGCCACCGTACTCAGCTCGTTCGTCTGGAGGATGACCATGCCCGGCAGGGCTTTCGGCTGCTCGGCGTCGCTATCCGAAGCATGGCGCCGGACCGGGTCAATGTCACGACCGAGGATGAATCTGTCCTTACGGTGGTCGGTTTCTGTGCCTTCGCGGACCCTCCCAAGCGCGATGCGGCCGACTCGGTCCGGGATCTGAAGGCGCGCGGCGTCGGCATCAAGGTGCTCTCCGGCGACCACGCTGCGGTGGTCGCGCATGTCGCGGATGCCGTCGGTCTCCCCTCCGGTCGCATCCTGACCGGCGGCGAGATCGCCGATTTGAGCGATCAGGCGCTCGCCGCGCAGATCGAGGATGTCGACTTGTTTGCCAGGATCGATCCCGAGCAGAAGAGACGGATTATCCGGGCCTTGCGTCAACGCGGTCACGTCGTCGGCTTCATGGGCGACGGCGTCAACGACGCTCCGGCGATTCACGCCGCCCATGTCGGAATTTCCGTCGCCGGCGCGACCGAGGTGGCACGCGCCGCCGCAGACATGATCCTGCTGGCCCCTGACCTCTCGGTGCTGGGTGCGGGCGTGATCGAGGGACGGCGAACGTTCGCAAACATCTCCAAATATGTCCGCATGGGAACCAGCTCGAATTTCGGCAACATGCTATCCATGGCCCTGGCATCCATTGCCCTGCCGTTCCTGCCGCTGTTGCCACTGCAGATCCTCCTGAACAACCTGCTCTACGATCTCTCCGAGATCGGTATTCCATTCGATGAAATCGACGAGGAGGATGCCGAGAGACCCCAATCATGGAATATGGCGGATATCCTGCGGTTCACGTTCGTCATGGGCTCGATTTCATCGCTGTTCGACGTTGCGACTTTCACCATTCTCCTGAAGGTCTTCCACACCGATGCGGCCGCATTCCAAACCGGCTGGTTCCTGGAATCCATTGCTACCCAGATCCTCGTGATTTTTCTGATCCGCACGCGGCGGCCGCCATGGCGCGCCAGCCGACCGCATCGCATCCTGGCGTTGGGCTCGCTGGGCGCGCTTGCTTGCGGCATTTTCCTGGCGCTGGGACCGGCCGGTTCCTTGTTCGGTTTCGCCGGCCTGCCGCCTGTGCTGCTGGGTGCGATAGCTTTGATAACGATCAGCTACCTCGCCACGGCCGAGGCTGGAAAGCATCTCGCTCTCCCAGTCGCTGCACGTGAGAGAAATCGCGATGCGCTACGGCCACAGCATCCTGCTAGCGATGCCGCGGTGAATGGATGATCCGCAGACGCCACACATTAGCGGGACCGCGTGACCGGAGTTGATCCGCATCAAGGCCTTTCGTCCCCCGAATGCGATCATTGTATTATACGATGCATGGCTTTGACCACAAATGGATCGATCGCGGCAACGGAATGAGCAGAGACCGGGCGACGCGAGCGATAGCGATGCTCACGCCGTCGCAACCTCGGCGCCGGCGCCAACGCTCGACCAACCGATGCGACGCCGGCCTCCTCGGAACGGTCCGACCGTCTCATGGTACGGCCGTCTGATGATCGTCGGCGCATTGCTGGTTGGCGCCGGCTGGGAGATCTTCCGGCTGCTCCTAACCATCATCACTCTCGACTGAAGGTTCGTTGAATGGATTTCGGATTCAGCGTGACGTTGGGGGCGCGTCCTGCACCAACTCGACCGAACGATACGCGTCGGGGTTCGATTTTCGGAAGTACACCGAGCCGTCTCCCGGAACGCTCACGCAATGGTGCTTCCTGGCAAATTGTGCGGCCTTGGCGGCAGCGACCTCGTTGATCCCAAACAACCGCTCATAATCATGATCGGAGATTCTTAAAACAGCGCCAACGCCGAGACGATCGAGTCGCGAGCGCAACTCAGCAAGGGTCAGGTCTTTATTCATACGCTATCTCTAGACCGAACTGGACTTCTGCCGAGTGTTGATTCCCAGCAACGTGTAGAGCGGACAGTACGAGAAGAATGCTGTCGCGATCAGAACGAATCCGAGTGTCCCGGCAACCAGCCATCCTGCTCCAAGCGAGCCGTCCCTCAGCGTATATGCGATTACAGCCAAGCCGATGATGATCCGGGCGTACTGATCAATGAGTCCGACGTTGCGTGTCATGGCAATGTGCCTCCTCTGATACAGTTCAATTTTGAACGCATTCCGGCTCACGGCCCTTGATCGTGATCAATTCACACGGTGCAGACCAACCAGCGCCAGGCCCCGGGGGGACACAGCCGGTCTAATGCGACATCAGCAGGCAGATTGGGGCGTGCTGCAGCAAGCCGCGCGTCATGCCGCCGAACATCCATTCACCGAGCCGGCTATGCCCGTAGCCCCCGGTGACGATGAGGTCGGCGCCTTCGTTCCTTGCCAGCCTGACAAGGTACTCTGCGTCCGGCTCGGCCGTGTGGACGCGAACGTCGAACTGGCAATTTACGCTGTGCTGTTCGAGATAGCTCGCGACATCTCGCAAGCGGCGGTTCGCTGCGTCCTGCTCGTCAGACGTGCAGATTTCGGCGACAGTCACCTTCGAAGCCCGGGTCAGGAAGGGTAATGCGTCGCGGACCGCCAGGCGGGCCTCGCGGGTGTCCTTCCAGCCGACGACAATGCGGTCGGCCGACAAGCCGGTCACGCCTTCCGGCACCGACAGCGTGGGACGTCCCATCCGCAGGATGGCCTCGGCCGAGTCGAGGTAATGGAAATTGTCGGACTGGCCTTTCCGGCGCTTGAAGACAACCAGATCTGCCACCCTGGCCTGCTCCGCCAGGAATGCAGTCGGGGATTCCAGCGCCCATCGCCATTCCACTTTATGGCGCTCCCGCCCGACGATCTTCCTGAACCAATCGCCCTTCGCCGCGAGATCGGCCCGCATCCGCTTGATATCATCCTCGGTAGTCTGCTCGATGATCACGCCCTCGGCGACAAGGGGCGGATCGATGGCTGACGCTGAAACGCCGATCATCGATGCATGAAGCTTGTCCGCAATGCCTTCGGCGACACGAACCTGTCCCTCGTCCTGCTGCTGAGGGTCAACGTAAACCATGACATTGGCCAAATACATGTGCCTGCTCCACCAAGGTGAAATGATCGTCTATTGTTGGGCGTGGCGTCGCTGCCAACGTTGAGCCAGGTCAAGCCTGCCTCGACCCCTTAACTATTCGTCGGTCGCCTGCCTAATCTGGATCCCGCCCGACGCTGCGAGCCGAGCGCGCGAGCGCCTCATATCCGGCCGCAATCTTCATGAAGTGATCGCGAGTCGCCTGGTCCTGATGTCGTGCAGCCTGGCGCTTCGTCCGCTCGGCGCGGGACGCCCAGTATGAAGCGTCGTCCTGAGGCTTTCCGGCACGCGGCTTCTTCTGCGCGACCTCAGCGGCATTCTTCGCCGCCTGACGTGGCAACTGCGCTTCGGTACCGCCTTGCTGCGACGGCGGCTGCTTGGCATATCCAGAGCACATCATACAAATCTCCCAGCTGTCGAAGCACGACAACTCCGGTGCCATCCGGTCGTTCGCCAACCGCCTCGCGGCGGGCGGCGTCGATCGGATCAATCCATCGCCGGCTCGGCAACCACAGCGCGCTCCTGAAACTGGTCGTAAGCCCCGATCGCGTCAGCGGCGTACATCAAGGACGGTCCACCGCCCATGTAGACCGCCATCGCGAGCGCCTCCTCGACCTCCTTGCGGCCGACCCCAAGCTTGACCAGGGTCTCGGCGTGGAAGCCGATGCAGCCGTCGCAATGAGCGGCAACGCCCAATGCGAGCGCGATCAATTCCTTGGTCCGGACATCGAGCGCGCCACTTCTGGTGGCCGCCTGCGCCATGGCCGAGAACGCGCGCATGGTTTCAGGAATGCCCTTGCGCAGCTGGCCCAGATTGCTGGAGATGTGCTTGCAGACGTCGGCATAATCCTTTTGCATGCGACCCTCGATCTTTGATACTGGAACGGTCCAGGCGAAGGGCGGCTTACCGACGGGGATGCACCGGCGAACGCCGCCCTCATCCAACGCAGCCCGGCAACACGATCCGGCCTCTCTGAAGGACATGCGTGTTCGGCCTGCAAGGACGCGGACTTTTTAGCGCAGCGATCCCGCGTGACATTGCGCCAGATCAAACCGCGTGCAGTTTGCTGCTTGCGTCAGATCAACACGTCCCACGCATCTGGCACTAAGCTGCCAAGTTCCAGAACGATGGGAGATATTCGGATATATGCGCACCAGATCATGGCTCGCAAGGTGCTTTCGACAACGCCGGACAGCACGATCCTCGACGCGGCAAACATCATGCTTCAGCACCGTGTCAGCGGGCTCCCCGTGGTCGATCGCGACGGCACGCTCGTCGGCATTATCACCGAAGGCGATTTCCTTCATCGCAGCGAGATCGGCACCGAGAGGAAGCGCAACTGGCTGGCGACTTTCGTCCTTGGACCGGGAAAGTGGGCAGAGGACTACGTATTCGAGCATGGACGCAAGGTATCGGAGATCATGACACGCACGCCGGTCACCGCGGCCGAGGATGCACCGCTGACAACGGTCGTCGAACTGATGGAGAAGAACAACGTCAAGCGGCTGCCGGTGGTTCGCGGCGGCAAGCTTGTCGGCATCATCACCCGCAGCAACTTGCTGCGAACGGTGGCGAGCCTTGCACGCGATGTATCCGCTCCGACGGAGAACGACGACCAGATCCGGCGGCGCATTCTGGACGAGATCGAAGGGCACGCCTGGTGCCCCTTGGGACTCAGCGTCATCGTCCGAAACGGTATTGTCCACTTGAACGGCGTGATTACCGAAAGCAGATTTCGCAAGGCTGCGATCGTCGCGGCTGAGAACGTGCCCGGAGTCCTCGAGGTGCATGATCACCTCTGCTGGGGTGATAGCTTCTCGGGCTACTATCTGAAATCTCCTGAAGATCAGGAGATGGAGGAGAAGCAGGCTCACTGAAAGCGGGCTCGGTCCGCGCGGGATACGCCGCGATCCTATCCATCGCTTCCGGTATCATCGTTCTCCGGCGGTCCGTCGGTTACACGGCCTTGGCTTTCGCCGGCAACTGCGCCCTGTGCGACAAGCTCCTCGAACCTGCCGTAGGGATTGGTTTCGATGGTGTTGCGCGCAATCAAGTACCACTGCATCAAGAAGATGCCGAACCAGCCAAACGCCGGTATCGCAAGCCAATGAGACCCGCTTCCGCGTCGTTGACTTTTCGCTCATCTCCTGCGGTCCTCCGACCATCGTTACGCGCCGCGATCAGGAATGATCACGCAGGCTGAGGATATAGGCGACGACCTCATCAATCTGATAATCCGCCAAGCGTGGATTCGGCATGCGCCCGGACGGCCCCATATCCGGATGCTTCGTATCAAGATAGGTACGCAGACCGCCGTCGGTCGTGGATGCCCGCCTGGCGATCTGCACGAAAGATGGACCCGGGTCGCGCAGGATCGGTGTCTGCCTGTCTTCGGATACGACGTGACATGCGCTGCATACAAGTTCCGCGAAATCGCGGCCACGAGATACCAGATCGGATTGCGCGTGAAGAAAGCCACCGCAGCACGCGCTTACCGCGACCAAGGTCCACCACTGTCGCATCGCGATTTCCCGATCCCGACGTGAGCCGACGCCAGATGCGTCACAATGCTCGACCTGTGAGCCTGTATTATCGGTCGATGGCCGCTAGCGGCGGGCCTTGGCGTCACGCGCCAATTCCAAGCATATCAGCAGCTCAACGTAGCTACCGCTACCGTCGGCGGTTGTCGCGCGCGCGCAAGCCCGCCTGTCGGCGGTCACGAATTGCGTCCACTGGGACTGTAGCTGCGACCGCGCCTGCTCCTCGTCCTTCACGCATCGCTCGAGAGACACGTCCGGTCCGCTTTCAGACCGGCATTCGCGCGCGATGTCGAGTTTTGGGATCACGCTTGCCGCACTCGTCAGGGGCAGCGCAGCCAGCATCACAATCGGCAGGTACAAGAACATCACGTTCTCCCAAGCTCATTCAGCAGCTTTTTTTTGCCACTGTCTCGCTTGTTCAGGTTTGATCCGTGTCAAGAAGTCCGAACGCGACGTTGCACGCCTCGCGGGCGACTGCATCAAGCGCTTCGGTTGTCGCTTTATTGATTCAGAGCAACAACATGCCGCTGCTATTGCGCTCAACTTCAGGCCACGCATCCGGAGGCTCTCGCATGACCAGTGAAACGGTAAAAGCCCTTTTGATGGTTTTCCTGTTCACGTCGCTTTCAGTTGCCATTTACGTGTCGGAGAGCAGCGCGACGAAGCGACTGAGGGTACTGGCACTGCAGGCACTACGCCGCGCTCAACGTCAATAGGACGATACTCAGTGCAACTGCATCGAGCGCCTTGGTCGCGCGTTCATTGTCTGATGGGGACAATGAGGCGGATCATGTTCAGGAATCATCTGGCTCGACCAAACGATCGCCACGCGCCGCAATCGACGCGCTCGTTTCATTCGCATGATCCAACGAAGCTTACGTCGATGCGGTTGGCCGTGTCGATGCCGATGTCGCACTAGGGGAGGCCGCGAAATCATGAGCAACCAGGAAGACCGCGTTCTGGACAAGGCGCAGCCGACCGGGCATCCCGAGCCGAACGCGGTGACCGTAGTCAATCGCACGACACTGCCCTCGACCGTACCGCCGCCAGAAGTCAAGCGACGCAGATGGACCCTTGCCATTCCACTCCTTGCAATCCTGCTGATCGGCGGTGGCGGCGGATATTATTGGTGGGCCCTCACGCACCCTCCGCTGCCGGCCGGCATCAGCCTGGGCAACGGGCGTATCGAGGCGGAAGAAATCGATATCGCCACCAAATACGCCGGCAGGGTCTCGGAGCTGTTTGCCGATATCGGCGACATGGTCGAGCCGGGGCAGGTGGTAGCGCGAATGGATACGCGCGATTTGCAGCAGTCGCTCTCGAAATCCGAAGCACAGGGCCGGCAGGCGCAGCACGCCGTAGACGAAGCCCGGGCTAATCTCGCGCAACAACAGACGCAGAAGCTTCTGGCCCAGCAGGAGATGGACCGCGCCAGCAACCTGCTTAAGCACGGCTGGACCACGCAGGAGATCGTCGACCAGCGCAGGCAGGCGCTTGATGCGGCCATCGCCGGGCTGAACGTCGCGCAGGAGAGAATAGCGCAGACACAGCACGCGCTTGATGCAGTCGAGCATGATGCCGGCTACTTCCGGGTGGAGATCGCTGACAATACGCTGGTCGCCCCGAAGACGGGGCGCATCCAGTACCGACTCGCGAACCTCGGCGAGGTCCTGCCAGCGGGCGGCAAGGTCTTCACCATGCTGGACTTCACCAACGTCTACATGGACATCTACTTGCCGACGCAGCAAGCCGGCAAGGTCAAGATCGGGGCGGATGCACGCATCGTGCTCGAGGCCTATCCCGATCATCCAATCCCTGCGAAAGTCTCCTTCGTCGCAAGCCAGGCACAGTTTACGCCAAAGACAGTCGAGACCCAAACCGAACGCGACAAGTTGATGTTCAGGATACGGGCCCGCATCGACGAAGAGCGACTGCGCGCACACATCGATGCCATCCGAAGCGGGCTGCCAGGCATGGCGTATATCCGTTGGGACCAGACGGCGGCCTGGCCGAAAAATCTGCAAGGTTCGCCATGAGCGCCGTCAGGCGTCCGGTCGCGGTCGTTGCCAACGTCTCGCACCGCTACGGCAAGGTGACCGCGCTTGATAACGTTTCGCTCGAAATTCCCTCGGGGTGCATCGTTGGCCTGATCGGTCCGGACGGTGTCGGCAAATCGTCGCTGCTCGCAATCCTGGCCGGCGCGCGCGAGATTCAGCGCGGCCGCGCAACCATCCTGGAGGCTGACGTATCGGACGCACGGGCACGCGCGCGGGTGTGCCCACGCATAGCTTATATGCCCCAGGGGCTCGGCAAGAACCTCTATCCCGATCTCAGTGTGCGCGAGAATATCGAGTTCTTCGCGAGGCTGTTCGGGCAGACACAGGACGAGCGCAATTGGCGGATTGACGAACTGTTGAAGAGCACGGCGCTCGCCGATTTTGCCGGCCGCCCGGCTGGGAAGCTGTCCGGCGGCATGCGGCAGAAGCTCGGGCTCTGCTGCGCACTGATCCACGATCCCGATTTGCTGATCCTGGATGAACCGACGACGGGCGTTGATCCCCTGTCGCGTCGCCAGTTCTGGGACCTGATCGATCGCCTGAGGACACGCAGCTCATCGACGATGAGCGTGCTCGTGGCCACGGCCTATATGGAGGAGGCAGAGCGCTTCGACTGGCTGATCGCCATGAATGCGGGCTCTGTGCTGGCGGTCGGATCGCCGTCCGACCTGAAGCGCCAGACCGGAACCTCCTCGATCGAGGACGCCTTTGTCTCACTGCTGCCCGAGCAGCCGCGTGCCAGGCGCCCCGAGCCTGCTGGACAGCCAGCGCTCGAACCAGACAGTACGCCCGTTATCATTGCCCGGGACCTGACCTGCCGCTTCGGTGATTTCACCGCGGTCGACCGGGTCAGCTTTTCGATCAGACGAGGCGAGATATTCGGCTTCGTCGGCTCGAACGGTTCAGGCAAGACCACCACAATGAAGATGCTGACGGGCCTCATCCCGCCCACTGACGGCGAGGCGCTCATCTTCGGCGGGAGCCTGCAGGCCGGGGACCTCGAGGCGCGGCGGCACGTCGGCTACATGTCGCAGTCCTTTTCCCTCTACGGTGAGCTCACGATTCGGCAGAACCTTTCCCTGCATGCCAGGCTGTTCAACTTGCCGCGTGCATTCGCAGAAAGCCGGATCACCGAGCTGGTGGACGCGTGCGACCTCGCCGATCACCTCGACAGTCTCGCATCGTCGCTGCCGCTCGGGATCCGCCAGCGATTGTCGCTCGCCGTCGCCATCGTCCATCAACCCGAACTCCTCATTCTCGACGAGCCGACCTCAGGCGTTGATCCGGTCGCGCGGGACCAGTTCTGGCGCCTGCTGATCGACCTGTCGCGCAATCAGGGAATGACCATCTTCGTGTCGACGCATTTCATGAACGAGGCCGCTCGCTGCGACCGGCTGTCGCTGATGCATGACGGGCGCGTGCTGGCGACGGATACCCCCGAGGGACTGATCAGACAACAGAACACGAACAGCCTTGAGGATGCGTTCATCGGCTTCCTCGAGGACGCGGCCGCGGTCCGCGCTGCGCCTGGCTTGAGGACGCTGCCGCGCGACCATGCTCCGGTGGAGCGGAAGAAGCCGGCGAGTACCCTGTTCAGCTCGCGCCGGCTATTCGCCTATACCATTCGCGAAGGCCTGGAACTGCTCCGCGACCCGATCCGAATGACGTTCGCGCTGTTCGGCACCGCATTCCTGATGGTGGTGTTCGGCCTTGGCATCTCGACCGACGTCAACAATTTGACGTTCGCCGCGCTCGATCGCGATCAGACGCCGGAGAGCCGTGCCTACCTCGAAGAGCTGAGAGGCTCGCCGTATTTTGTCGAGAAGGCACCTCTGACCGACTATGCCGGACTCGAGAAGCGGATGAAGAACGGCGACATTCGGGCCAGCATCGAAATTCCGCCGGGCTTTGGAATGGATATCAAGCGCGGTCGACCGGCATGGGTCTCGGCGTGGGTCGACGGCGCCATGCCATTTCGAGCGGAGACGATCCGCGGTTACCTGCAAGGTATGCACCAGCTTTATCTTACCGACCCCATGGTGAAGACGACGCAGCCCGCAGCTCCCACGCCCGCCGATATCGAAGTGCGCTTCAAATACAATCAGGACTTCGACAGCGTCTATGCCATGGTGCCGTCGACGATCGCGATGATGCTGGCGCTATTTCCGGCGATCTTGATGGCGCTCGCCGTGGTGCGAGAAAAGGAGCTCGGCTCGATCACAAACCTCTATGTGACTCCGGTGACGCGACTGGAATTCCTGCTCGGCAAGCAGCTTCCCTATGTTGCCGTGGCGTTGGTCAATTTCGTGATCATGCTTCTGATGGCGCTGTTTCTGTTCGGGGTGCCGCTGAAGGGCAGCCTCCTCGCGCTCATGGCCGGAACCGTGATCTACGTGTTCACCACCACAAGCTACGGGATGTTCATCTCGACTTTCTGCAAGACCCAGATTGCCGCCCTGTTCGGCACCGCGATCCTTACCACGCTGCCTGCCAGCGAGTTTTCGGGCATGAGAGTGCCTGTTTCGTCGCTGTCCGGCTTGGCGCAAATCATGGGCCTGTGCTTCCCGATGACCTATTTCCACCCGATCAGCGTCGGCACCTTCACCAAAGGGCTTGGATTTCCCGATCTTTGGATGAGCATGCTGGCGCTCGCCCTGTTCATTCCAGCGCTTACCATGGCGAGCCTATTCTGCCTTCGGAAGCAGGAGCGCTGAACCATGCGCTCGCTGTCCAACATCTTCTGGCTCGGCACCAAGGAACTGCGCAGCTTCTTTAGCGACTTCGTGCTGCTCGGCTTCGTGGTCTATTCGTTCTCGCTTACCGTGATCAGTCAGGCGCATAGCAATTCCCAGGAGCTCTACCACGCCTCGGTCGCGATCGCTGACGAAGATCATTCGGAGTTATCGCGCCGGATCGCGCACGCGTTCCTGCTGCCCTATTTCAAGCCGCCCGTCTCGATCTCGCAATCCGAGATCGAGCCTCTGATGAACAAGGGTCGTTTTACTTTCGCACTGGACATCCCGCCGAACTTCGAGCGCGATGTGCTGGCCGGCCGACGGCCCGGCCTGCAGGTCAACGTCGACGCAACTGCTATGGTTCAGGCCGGATTGGGCGCCGGCTATGCGCAGCAGATCATCAGCACCGAGATCGCGAATTTCGTGTCGAAAGAGCAGGATACATCGCTGTCACCAGTCAACCTGGTGGTCCGTATCGCGTTCAACCCGAACGTCACCACTTCGTGGTTCACCAGCGTGATGGGCATCATCAACAACGTCACCATGCTCGCGATCATCCTTGCAGGCGCAGCGCTGGTACGGGAGCGCGAACACGGCACCATGGATCATCTCCTGGTCATGCCGCTGAGTCCATTCGAGATCGCCATGTCCAAGATATGGGCGAACGGTCTCGTCATCGCCGTTGCCGTCGGATTGTCGCTGTATCTGGTCGTCCGCATGCTCCTGCAAATACCGATCAACGGCTCGATCCCCCTCTTCCTGTTCGGCGCAGTTCTCTACCTCTTCTTTGCAACCGCTATCGGGCTGTTTCTTGGAACGATCGCGCGTTCGATGCCCCAACTGGGGCTGATCTACATGCTGGTGGCCCTTCCGATGAACCTGCTGTCAGGCAGCGCCACGCCGCTCGAAAGCATGCCCCCGTTCCTGGCCACAGCCATGCAGGCTTCGCCTTCCACCCACTTCGTCTCGTTCGCCCAGTCGATCCTCTATCGCGGTGCGGGCCTGGACGTGGTCTGGCCGCAGTTCGTCGCCGTGGCAGGCATCGGGGCGCTGTTCCTGTTCCTCTCGCTGCTGCGCTTTCGCTCTGCGGTAACATCGAGCTCCTCCTGACGGACGGAATCGATCGTGGCGAACGCCGTTGCAGCCGGTTGAGCCAGGTCAAAGCAGGGAGCCGTAAAGCCCCTATTTTGACCCGACAGGTTCAGTGGAGGCATTTATGCGCGCCCACCAGATCATGACCAGGAATGTCGTCACCGTTACGCCTCGGACCTCGATCGAGGAGGCCGCCAACATCATGCTTCAAAACCATATCAGCGGCCTGCCGGTCGTCGACAAGGGCAAGTTGACGGGAATTGTCTCGGAAAGCGACTTTATGCGCCGGCGCGAAATCGGAACCGCGCGCAAGCGCTCGGCTTTTCTCCAGTTCCTGGTCGGACCTGGCCGCGCAGCGGAGGACTTCGTCCACGAGCGCGGTCGCAAGATCGAGGACGTGATGACGCTGGATCCGGTCACGGTCGAAGAACAAACGCCGCTCGAGGAGTTGGTGCACTTGATGGAGAAAAGGGGCATCAAGCGCCTGCCCGTGATGCGCGGCAAGGACCTTGTCGGCATCGTGACCCGGTCAAATCTGCTCCAGGCCGTGGCCAGTCTGGCGCACGAGATTCCGGATCCGACCGCAGACGACGATCATATCCGCGATCGTATCCTCCGGCAGATCGACGCCGTGAGCTGGCGCCCTATCGGGTTCGAGGTGACCGTCCGCAACGGCGTTGTCCATCTGCATGGCATCGTCACCAGTGACCATGCGCGCGAAGCAACCATCGTGGCCGCGGAGAGCACCGCCGGCGTCAAGCAGGTACATGATCACCTCTGCTTCGTGGATACCTATACCGGCTTCTACGTCGAATCTCCCGAGGACATGAAGGCGGCGAGCTGAAACGACCGGATCGTCCGACTCGCTTTCGCAGGCCGCCTAGAGATCGAACACGTCGCCCAGGCGCGGCAGCTCGACCCGCTGGCCCTGCAAAAGCGCGGCGAGTGCCTGCATTGCGGGCTCTTCGCCATGGACCAGGAACGTTGCCTCGCATCCCTCGATCGCGCGTCGCCATGCGAGCAACTCCTCCTGGTCGGCGTGAGCTGAAAATCCGTTGATCGTGTAAATCGTGCTGCGAACCGCAATGTCTTCGCCGAACAGCCGCACCGACTTGGCCCCATCGATGATCTGCCGCGCGATCGTTCCCGAGGCGGCGTATCCGACGAATACGACCGCCGATTCCTTGCGCCAGATATTATGCCGAAGATGATGGCGAATTCTGCCGCCGGTGCACATCCCGGACCCGGCCATGATGACGGCACCGCCGGTTATCCTGTTGATGGCAACCGAATCGGCACTCTCGCGGACCAGACGCAGGTTTGCCGGGCGCAATGGATCCCGCCCTTCACGAAACATCGAAGCGGCCTCAAGGCTGAGGCATTCGGAATGCCGCTTGAATATCTCGGTCGCCGAGATCGCCATCGGCGAGTCCAGGAAGATTTGCATTGCCGGCGGCAGCCTGCTGCGCTCTACCCCCTGGCGCAGCACATAGAGGATCTCCTGGGCACGCTCGAGCGCGAAGGTCGGAATGATGACGTTGCCGCCGCGCGCCAGCGTGCTGCCGATCGCGCCGTAAAGCTCCTCGATGGAGTCTTTCAGCGATCGATGACGCCTGTCTCCATACGTCGATTCCATGACGACAATGTCGGCGCGAGCCGGAGGGCTCGGCAGCCGCAGCAGCGGACGACCGGCGTTGCCGAGATCACCCGAGAACAGAACCGAACGCGTGCGGCCGTGCTCGGCGGCCTCGATCAGGATGCTCGCCGAGCCCAGGATATGGCCGGCATCGAAGAAGGTCGCTCGGAGTCCCTCCGCGAGTTGCAGCGGCTGTCCATATTCAGCCGTCCTTCCAAACCGATCGAAGCAATCGAGGACATCGACAACGGTGTAGAGCGGCGACGACCTATCTTCTTCCCCACGCCTGCGCCACTGGCGGGCCCTCCGCTGCGCGTCTTCCTCCTGAAGATGCGCGGCATCGACCAGCACGAGGCGGGTCAGTTCACGACTGGCCGCAGTCGTGATCACCTCACCCCTGAACCCTCGCTTGGCGAGCAATGGAATCCTGCCGCAGTGATCAAGATGAGCGTGGGTGAGCAGAATATAGTCGATGGTCGCGGGATCGAATTCGAAGGCGGCGACGTTCTCTTCTACCAGGTCGCGACTTCCCTGAAAAAGTCCGCAATCGATCAGAATGCGTCGGTTCAGGCATTCGACCAGGTGACAGGACCCGGTCACCGCCCGGTCGGCGCCATGAAAGGATAACTTCACGATCCGACCTCTTGACTGATCGACCTGCCGCGTGAGGCGTCGTCTCCAACCGGAAGAAGCGGCCGGCCGGCCGCCTCGTACCACCGCAGAATGCCTCGCCAGGCTTCCTCGGCGGACTCTGCAAACCAAAACAGGTTCCTGTCTTCCGGATCGATGACACCCTCCTCCACAAGGAAGTCCGGGTCAAACGCGCGACGCCAATACGACTCGCCAACCAGCACGACCGGCACCGGCGCAATCTTGCGGGTTTGCGCCAACGACAGCACTTCGAACAGCTCGTCCATCGTGCCAAAGCCACCCGGGAACGCCACCAACGCCCGCGCGCGCATCAACAGATGCAACTTTCGCATCGCAAAATAGTGAAACCTGAAGCAGAGCTCGGGCGTGACATAGGGGTTAGGGTCCTGCTCCTTTGGAAGGGTGATGTTCAGTCCGATCGACTGGGCCCCGACGTCGTGCGCACCCCTGTTGGCTGCTTCCATGATGCCCGGGCCGCCACCGGTCATGATCAGGAGGCGCCCGCCGATGGCCTTTTCGCTTGCGGCACCGACGAGCTGTCCAAATTCGCGCGCGATTCGGTAATACTTGCTGTTCGCCGCAATACGCCGTGCCGCCTTGAGACGACGCTGCAAACCGTCGTCGTCGGGATTCAATGCCAGCGCATCAGCTATCGAGGCGACGGCGCGGCGCGCCGCCGGCGCCTCGCAAATGCGAGTGCTGCCAAAGACGACGATCGTATGAGCGATCTGATGCTCTCGCAGCAAGGTTTCGGCCTTGAGAAAATCAAGTTGGAGGCGAATGCCGCGTGTGGCTTCGCTCTGCAGGAAATTTTCGTCCTGATCCGCCTCCTGATAGCTTGGCGATTGCAGGATGCTGCGCAGAGCGCCGGACGCGCGAGTACCCTCTTCGGCGTCCTCGGGCTGATCACTCGGGAGTGCCGCGGCCTTGTCGACACGGTGGGGCGGCTTCGGGATCGAGCTCGGACGGGTTGATCGCGGACCGCCTTCGTCAATCATGCGCTGGCCTGTCGTTTTGCTTTGGAGGGAGCAAGCGCCGCATCGTGCTTCAGGACCTCACGAACTTCGTCGTCCTCCAACGCATCCAGAAGCCGGCGGCGATCGCGCGACCATTCGCAACCAATATTTGCTCCATATTTCACAGGTTGCTCGACGGCAGGCAACTTCATTCGATCAGTCATGGCGGACCTCCTAATGCCTAGCATCCAAGACCGGATGCATAGATACCTTGAGCAAGGTCAATTCAGCAGTAGCATTCTTGATGGAAAGGCACGGCGATCACCCTACTTCTCGCTCTTCCTGCGCTCGACCAGAAATGCGCCCGAATCGCTCGCACGCTCCACAATTGTCTGCCGCGGTCTCCGCGTCAGTCGCCCTCGGATCGCGCGAGTATTCGCTCAAGCGCGATGATCAGCTGCACGCGGCCAACGATGCCAACGACCCGCGTATCTCGGAGAACCATGACTTGCGATATCTGGTGATTGTCCATTTCGGCGACGATCTCATCCACAGTCGCGCGTTCGTCGACGCAAACCGGCTCGCGGCTCATCACAGCGTCGACGCTGAGGGCCCGGGTCCGCTCGCGGACCAGCCGCCCCTCCTCTCTGCTCAGCAGCCATTCGAGCCAAAAGCCCTCTGGCCAATGCACTCCGAGTTCGCGACGGTGAAGAAAGTCGCCCTCGGAGATAATACCGACCAGCGCCCCTGAGCCATCGAGCACGGGCAAGCCGCGCTGGCCAGTTTCCAGCAATAGACGAACGGCGTCGAGCAATGGCGCGCCCGGTTTGATCGTCGCGAACGACGTGCGCATGACATCCAAAGCCAACATGGCAAACTCCCCAGAGCTTGGTGTCTGCCAGCATCGATCAAAAATGGAAGGTCAGGCTGATCTGGATCAATAAGCCGTGCAGCTTTTGTAGCCGCTGGTTTTCGCCGCGAGACCATTCGGCGAACTGCGACGGCGAACACCAAATTCTTTCTCAGGGGCTTGATTACCAATCTGCTCAATCCCAAGGCCGGTGTGTTCTATCTATCGATTTTTCCAACCTTCATCGATGAGGCACGGCCATTGCTTCCGCAGACTGCGATTTTGCTGACGGCGTACGTTACGATAGCGACCATAATTCATTCGGCTGTTGTCGTTTCAGCAAGCGCCATCCGGCCAAGCATCGAAGAACGGGCAAACACAATGCTCATCGGGCGGATAATGTCGGTGTTGCGGGCCGCTGTCGCAATCTGGCTGTTTTATACGACGAGACGGACTTAGTCTTGAACTCGCTCCTCTTGAGACACAGTCGGCCGTACAGTGGCTATCGTGTGGGCGACGCAAGCGCTTCCACAATGTGCTTTTCAATTTCCCCGACGGGAAGCCTGGTCAAATCCTTGGGAATCTCCGCAATGATGTCGCGCCTGACATCGGCAGCGAGTGTCGCTCGAAGCTGTGCCAGAGTACGCGGTGGAGCGACGATGACAAGCGCCGTCGCTCTTCCACTCCGGACAATGGCCTCTGCAGCCCGCGCAACTCGCCTTGTGAACCGATACTCCTCGAGCTCGTGCCAGTTCGTCGGCTCGACGGCTCCCCGCTGACCGGAGACGACCCCCTTTACGAAGTGTCCGGGGCGGTCCGTGCCTTGCAGATGCGTCGCCGGGTTCTGATCTTCGAAGACAGCCCCCGCCTTCAGGTTGGGGAACCGATCGTCGCCTTCGTTGCGGAGCAACAGCGCCTTGCGACCGTCTCCGACAAGCACGAGCGCCTTCCTTGGAATTCCCGCCATCTCGACATCCTCCGCTTCAACGAGTCCTCTCTACGGCCAGGAAACTCCAGACCGATTGATCGGGGTCAAATCACCCCTGCGCGAGATCCCGCAGAATGTGACATCTTCCCGTCTACGGAGAGCACGATCATGCAAGCGCGCGACGTCATGGTGTCACCCGTCATCACGGTGGACTCCAACGCAACGGTGCAGCGGGTTGCTTCCCTGCTGCTCCAGCACCGCATCAGCGCCGTTCCTGTTGTGGGCAAGGACAGCGAACTCGTCGGAATCGTCACGGAAAGCGATTTGATGCATCGGACCGAAGCCGGCACCGAGCGCCCGTATTCGTGGTGGCTGCGACTTCTGGTCGGCGACGCGCAAATGGCGTCCGACTACGTGAAGTCCCATGCTGTCAAGATAGCGGACATCATGACCCGTAAGGTCGTGACCGCGGCGCCGGAGACACCTCTGCATGAAATTGCGATGCTGCTCGAGAACCATGGCATCAAGCGCGTCCCCATCGTCAATGAAGCCGGCCACCTCCTCGGCATCGTCAGCCGGGCCAACTTGCTGCAGGCCGTCGCGAGCGCCCGGCCGAAGTTGGAGATATCACCCACCGATTCCGCTATCAGGAAGAAATTACTCGGCGAGCTTCGCGAGCAACCATGGGCACACACCTTCAATCTGACCGCGACCGTACAGAACGGCGTCGTCGACCTGTGGGGATATGCGCCATCCGCTGCCGAGCGCACGGCGATCCGGATTGCCGCGGAGGCAATCCCCGGTGTCGTTGCAGTGAACGATCACCTGCTGGAAACGCCGATCATGGTCTACTGATCTCTCGGCGGCGATCGCAGCGCGGCCACCAATCAGTCAGCGGATCAAACGGCTTCAAATCGATCCACGGATCGAACTGAATACCTAGTTCATCCTAATGAAGAGGCGATCGATGGCATCCGAGGGAATCGCAAAGGCGCGCTCGGATTCGGTCTCGCCGGTGCTGGCGGCAACGATGCCGATCACTTCGCCCCGCAGATTGAACAGCGGCCCGCCTGCACTGCCGCGATCCAGCAGGGCGTCGGTCTGAATGAGATCCTGGCAAGGGATGCCGGGCCATGAACGATGCAGAGCGCTGACGATACCGAAGCTAATGCTTTGAGTGAGCCCCGAAGAGCCGCCGACCGCAAGGACGAAATCCCCGGGCTCTGCGTCGATCGATCGACCGATGCGGGCTGCGGTCAGGCCCGATGCCGAAATCCTCAGCATCGCCAGGTCATATCGCTCGTCGGCCACCACGAACCTGGCGTCAAGCTGGCGTCCGTCCGGCAATCGGACCGAAAGTGTCTTGGCGCCGCTGACCACATGATTGCTCGTCACGATCAATCCGGGCTCCGCCTTGATGATGACGCCCGCACCATACACATCCTTCGTCGTGGAAGGCGGACCATTGGGAAGCCCGGGCCCCGTGTCGATCGACCGGGAAATCGCCGCTGTCTCCGTAGTGGCTTTTATGCCGACGACACTTTGGATGATCTTCCCGACCAGAGGCGCAAGTGTCTGCACATCCCGGATTTCTCCTGCTGGCACCTGTCCGGGCCACAGCAGGAGCATCCACGTCATGATCACCATGGATGCCGACAGGCGGCCGGCCCACTTCCTCGCCAGCCTGCGGCAGGGCCCTTTCGGGTTCATCTCGTGCCCGCCCCGCACTATTCGGCTGCGGTGATTGGCAGCACGCCAGGCCTCTCCGCCGTAATGAGTGCCTTCCACAATGCAGCGATACTGTTCTGGGTGGCTGGCAGGATCGAGCAGTGCCCGGCGGCATCGAAATCACAGAACCGCGCGGCAGGATCGTCACACATCTCGGCGAACGCCCGGTTGATGAGGTCGAGGCATTCGAGGAGCTTGGTGATATTCTCCAAACCAGCACGACGCTGAAGATCGAGGAGACGGAACGTCACGACCGGCGGATCGCCGAAGGAGAGCTCGGGATGGGCGAGCCCGAAGAACACTTCGACAGCAAACGGCACCTGTCTAATGCGACTGAGAAGGTTCGCTGCCTGAGCTCCAGTGCAAGCAACCAGGTGCGGCGACGACGCTCCGGGTGCCGGCCTTGGACCGAGAGCCGCCGATATCTGCTGCTCCAGCCAGAGGCGAACGGGAGCCGGGGCGCTCTGAATTTGCTGGGCATCAAGCACTATGCTGGTCATCATTGATCCTCCACTTTCCATATGACCACTAACGACTTTGCTCGCAGCGGCCTTGATGGGGATCAATGTTGCGCGCGGCGGCCGTCGCGCACACAGCGCTGCCGCTCATCCATTGCAGGAGATCGCGTCGCCGCGGCCGAGCAGCGTCGGCAGCACGACGATCCCGAACGCCTTCACGGTCGCTACTTTTGCTGAATGCGGTTCAGATAATCGATAACGGCGAGGATTCGTGTTCGCACGACGACCTCCCGCAGATCCCGGGAAGGATCGAGCGCGTCGTAGGCCGGATCGACAATGTGAGGCAAGCTTTTAACGGGATTGTATCGTTCCCCCCAAATCGGCATCTCATGCGTGCCGTGCGCGGAAATTGCTCTTCGCCCGTCTATGGCTTCATAAACGGCGGTTATAGGAAAGACCCCGTTGTTGTTCTTGGCCAACGCCGTCAAATCGGCAGGCGGCGCCTTCAACTGCTGAGCGACGGGTCCCCTGCCCTTTCCATCCACGCCATGGCAGCTTGCGCACGAGGCTTGAAATTCGACCTTGCCGACATCGGCATCTTCAGCGTGAGCGGCCGCAGCGAAAACAGCGATCAGACTGACGATCATCAGCGGCTTCAGGCAAACGGCCATCATATCGCGCCCCCGGGGCTTTCGGATAAGTCCGTTTAGCGGTGATGGATTTGCTTCAGTTTGACGTAAATCAATGGAAAGCAAACTCGCGGCCTTGCCGCGCAGCCGACGCCTCTTCAGAACGGAGATCGACGGAAGCATCTGGTTGCTGGGCTTCATGCAGCACGATCTCGCACAGTTCGGCCTGCAACCCTCTCGACAATCCGTTCGGCGCGGGGTTGTCTCACGTGGAGCTGCGATCGGTTACCTTAATCCTGGAGCTGGACGGAAGCAAAGTGGCGGAGGGAGTTTCAGTCAACTCTAAAGCGCTGTCATCTAGCGCATGACATCGCGGGAAATCGCAGTCTGGCGTACAAAATCGTGCAAATGGCGGAGAGAGTGGGATTCGAACCCACGGTACGGTTTCCCGCACACACGCTTTCCAAGCGTGCGCCTTAAGCCACTCGGCCATCTCTCCGGGAGGCCTCTCTTGAAGGGCCGAGGCGGATTTTGCAAGGGGCGTGCGGCCGGACTGCGAAATTTCCCCAATTAGTTGAAAATACTGGGCAAATTGGCGGCGCCCGTAGCCCCGTCCGGCGGCCTTGCTTGCAACCGCGCGCGATTTTGGCCGCTGGCCGGTCAAGATCGGCGCAAATCACGCCATGCAATCGATCGGCCGCTCCTCGTCACGCCTAGGTGTGCAAATGCGCGCCCCGGCGCATCCGGCTGTCGACCTTTGCTCGGGGCCCATGAGTGCGATCGGCGCCCGGGCTTTCCTTGCGCCCGCTGTTCGCAGGGCGACGAGACGAAATGCAGAGCTCGGACAAATCATGTCGCGAGAATGCGAGTCCTCCAAGGCCGTGCCGCACCTTCATTGTCGTCCCGGCGAGCAAGCGCGCCAATGCTGCTATGCGATACGACTAGTGATATCGCGCGGCGAGATCCGCCGTGCGGCGCGGCCACAGGCTTGGCTCCGGCAGCGCCGCGGCACCCGCACTGT
This sequence comes from Bradyrhizobium sp. USDA 4011, assembly GCF_054063415.1. Taxonomy (NCBI): domain Bacteria; kingdom Pseudomonadati; phylum Pseudomonadota; class Alphaproteobacteria; order Hyphomicrobiales; family Nitrobacteraceae; genus Bradyrhizobium; species Bradyrhizobium sp. USDA 4011. The sequence goes on along the minus strand of NZ_JBSSGG010000001.1, from coordinate 4,567,154 downwards.
GCGTATCCTGCAGCGCCTCGATGAAATCGGCGAACCATTGCTGGATGGTGCCGCTGTTGAGCTTCTTCATCATGGCTTCCCAGCGCATCCGCCGCTCGGTCAGCGGCATCGCGAGCGCCGTTGCCAAGGTGCGCGCCATGCCGTCGATGTCATGCGGATTGACCAGCAACGCGGCGTCGAGCTCGTTCGCGGCACCGGCGAATTTCGACAGCACCAGCACGCCGGGGTCGGCCGGATTCTGGGCCGCGACATATTCCTTGGCGACGAGGTTCATACCGTCCTGCAGCGGCGTCACCACGCCGACCTGCGCGGTGCGATAGAGGCCTGCGAGCACGCCCTGGCCAAAGCCCTTGTTGAGGTAGCGGATCGGAGTCCAGTCCACCTCGCCATGCACGCCGTTGACGTCGGTGACGAGCTTCGCGACCTCGCTCGCGAGATTGCCATAGGCCTCGATCGCGCCGCGCGACGGCGTTGCGATCTGCAGCAGCGACACCGAACGCTTCAGGTTCGGGTGCAACGTCCACATCTTGTCAAATGCCTTGATGCGGTTGACGAGGCCTTTGGAATAGTCGAGCCGGTCGACGCCGATTGCGAGCTTCTCGCCATTGAGGCTGCGCCGCAGCCGCGTCACGTCGGGATGCATCATCGCCTTGGTCGCCTGCTGCGCGAACTTCCCGGGATCGATCCCGATCGGAAACACCGCAGCGCGGGTGCGGCCGAACGACGAATTGATCACGCCGTCGCGCACCGCGAATTCGAGATCGTTCTGCACGTAGCTAAGGAAGTTCTCGCGGTCCTCATCGGTCTGGAAGCCGATCAGATCATAGGACAGCATCGCCTCGATCAGCTCGCGATGATTGGGCACGCCCGCGATCACTGCGCGCGCCGGCCAAGGCGTGTGCAGGAAGAAGCCGATCGGCTGCGTGACGCCGAGATCGCGCAGCTCGGCGCCGAGCGCGAGGAAATGATAATCCTGGATCCAGAACACGGAATCAGGCTTGCGGAAGCGCAACAACGCGCGCGCCATGAACGCGTTCACTTCGCGATAGCTCTTATAGTCTTCGTGCGAGGCACGGATCAGGTCGGCGCGCGAATGCATCGCGGGCCACAGCGCCGAATTGGCAAAGCCTTCGTAGTAGCCGCCATAGTGCGCGGCCGGCAGATCGAGCATCGCCAGCGCGCCAGCGCCGAGAGCTTCGACCTCTGCAAAAGGTTCCTTGTGGTTCCCGTCGCGGACACGTCCGCTGGAACCAACCCATATTGCCCCTGTCTTTTCCACCACCGGCAACAAGGCCGCAGCCAGCCCCCCCGTCATGGGTTCATTGGGTTTTCCGCGCGAGACGCGGTTCGATACGACGACGAGGTTCACCCGGTCCCCTCCTGTTGGTCAACTCGCGTATTAACAACCATTCATCAAGATGGTTCCGGATCAAGGAATCTCCCAATTGAAACCGAATTCTGGCGAAGCGCGAAGGAACTCGCGGGAACTCGCGAAAAGAAAAATTCACGCGAGACGTCCGCCACGACGCAAAACGACCGCATTCGGCAAATGCGCCGCGCGACGTGCGATGCTGATGATTTGGTTAGGACAGGCTGCCGTCCCTATCGTCGTCGATCAGTTGCGCGAGAAACGCGCGCACATCGCTCGGCCCGTCGAAATGTCCGGCGACGCCGGTGGCGCGGCGGCCGACGGAGAACGCGAGACCGTTGAAATCCGACATGATCGCAAACACGGTCTCGTCGGTGACGTCGTCGCCGATGAAGAACGGGCGGCGTCCCTTGAAGGGTTCATGCGTCATCAGCTCGAGCACGCCGGTCGCCTTGGTGAAGCCCGAATGCTTGATCTCGCAGACGCTCTTGCCCGGCAGCACCTCGATCGGCGCATTCGGCAGCTCGGCGCGGATCAGCGACACCGCCTCATAGATCGCCCTCTCCGCCTGCGGCGCCAGCCGATAGTGCAGCGCCAGCGAATAGCCCTTGTCCTCGAGCAGAATGCCGGGGCTGAGCTTGGCGATCGCGGCGAGCCGGCGCTTCAATTCCTTGTCGAGCGGCGGCGCGTGCGCGGCGACCGCCTCGCTGTCCGGCTGCAGCCGCATCTCGGCGCCATGGCCGCCGACCGCGGGAAACTGGTCCGGCGCGAAGATCAGGTCGATGTCGTTGAGCGAACGGCCGCTGACCAGCGCCAGCGCGCCGCCAGTGCGCTCATGCAATTGCTTCAGCGTGGTCGCGAGCTCCGGCGGCACCCAGACCTCACGCGGGGTCGGCGCGAAATCGAGCAAGGTGCCGTCGATGTCGAGCAGCACCGCGGTGCGATCCAGCGGCGGAATCAGCGATGCCGGCGCCGACACGCTGCCGGTCGTCGCATTGGGGGCGATGTCGTCATCCAGGGGCATTTCGGCCAATTCATGCTTCGTCATAGTCTACTCCACAAATGCCAACGGTCGCGCGACAGATTCGAGCGATTTTCGCTCGGCCGCGATGGCATAGCGCCATGCAACGGCTGCGGCGACCATCATGAGTGCCGACCCCAGAAGGTAGCCGGCGAACACGCTGTTGCGCGATCCGGTGTCGATCAGCACGCCGAACAACGCCGGTCCAATCACGCCGCCGATGCCGGTGCCGACAGCATAGAAGACGGCGATCGCAAGCGCCCGGACCTCCAACGGAAACGTCTCGCTGACGGTGAGGTAGGCGGCGCTCGCCGCCGGCGAGGCGAAGAAGAAGATCACCATCCAGGCGATGGTCTGGGTCTGCGCGCTGAGCGCGCCGATCGAGAACAGGTAGCCGGACAGCGCCAGCAGCACGCCCGAGATGCCATAGGTCAGCGCGATCATGGTGCGGCGGCCCAGCGTGTCGAACAGGCGGCCGAGCAGCAGCGGCCCGAGGAAGTTGCCGGCGGCGAACGGCAGGATGTACCAGCCGACATGGCTGGCGGCGATGCCGAAGAAATCGGTCAGGATCAGCGCGAAGGTGAAGAAGATCGCGTTGTAGAAGAATGCCTGCGCGGCCATTAGCGCGAGCCCGACCAGCGAGCGCTGCCGGTAGGTGGAGAACAAGGTCACCGCGACCTCGCGCAGCGGCGTGTGATGGCGCATCCGCAGCTTGATCTTCTCGAAGCTCTCGCTCGGCTGTTCGTGACCGAGCACGGAGGTCTCGATATCGGCAACGATCTTGTGGGCTTCTTCGGGGCGTCCATGGATCATCAGCCAGCGCGGGCTTTCCGGAATCCACATCCGCATCAACAGCACGACCAGGCCGAGCGCCGCGCCGGTGAAATACGCGATCCGCCAGCCGTGATCCGGCGCAAGCAACGCAGGATCGAGCAGGACGATCGCGCTCACCGCACCGATCGCGGCGCCGATCCAGAAGCTGCCGTTGATGACAAGATCGGTCCAGCCGCGATAGCGCGCCGGCACCAGCTCCTGGATGGTCGAATTGATCGCGGTGTATTCACCGCCGATGCCGGCGCCGGTGAGGAAGCGAAACAGCGCGTAGCTCGCGACATTCCACGACAGCGCGGTCGCGGCCGTCGCCGAGAGATAGAGCGCGAGCGTGATGAAGAACAGCTTCTTGCGGCCGATCCGGTCGGTGAGCCAGCCGAAACCGAGCGCGCCGAGCACGGCGCCGGCGAGATAGGCGCTGCTGGCAAGCCCGACATCGGCGTTGGAAAAGCTCATCGTCGGGCTCTCCTTCAGCGCGCCCGACAGCGCTCCGGCCAGCGTCACTTCGAGCCCGTCGAGAATCCAGGTGATGCCAAGCGCCAGCACGACGCGGGTGTGGAAGCCGCTCCAGCGCAGGTTGTCGAGGCGGAGGGGAATCGAGGTCTCGATGATGCGGTCGTCATTCGGCGTGACTGGAGTCATCGCCTCGTGCGTCGTCGCAGAACTCAACTGTGTCCGCTGCAGTGTCATCAGAATGGACCAATGGGAAACACCCCGGAAGCGCTGTGTTCCAAGGTGCTCTTTCCCAGGATTGCGGCAAACGAGTGCCCGCCACGCGATGTCAACGCCGCAGCTCGGCAAGGGTTCCCGCAATGCGGCATAGGAACCGCGATTGCGGCGGACGGTTTTCGGCTCTACAGCCACGGAGGAATTGATGGCCGCACACAAGAAAGCCACGCGCAAGACGGCAAGAAAATCAACGGGAAAACCAGCAAGGAGGTCGGCCGCACGATCCGCCAGCATGACACGCCGCAAGCGCGGAGCGAGCAAGACGACGACGAAGCGCTGGTCGCAGCGGGTCACGAAGGAGAGCGATGCGCTCGACCTCAAGCGCGGCGTGTTCAAGCAGACGAGCGCGAAGAAGATCGCATCATCGCTGAAAACATCCGCCGAGCACAGCACGCGCCGCAAGAGCGGCGCCTATCGTTCCGCGTTGTCGATGCTCACCTTCTATATCAACCGCGCCGGCAAGACGCTGCCGAAGCCCGAGCGCTCACGGCTGGAGCGTGCCAAGGTCGAATTGAAGCACCTGTTCGGACGGGATTAACCCCGTCGTCTCGCCAACCGACGGTGTCGTCCCGGGCCGGGACGACACTTGTGGGTCTACGCCGCGCGGATGTTCGCCATGAAGCGGTCGAGCTCCTCGCGCAGCCGCGAGCTCTCGACCGACAGCGAGCGGGCCGAGTTCAGCACTTCTTCAGATGCGACTCCCGTCTCGGTGGCGCCGCGGTTGACCTGGGTGACGCTGGAGGCGGCTTCCTGGGTGCCCTGCGCGACGTTCTGCACGCTGCGCGCGATCTCCTGCGTTGCCGCGCTCTGCTGCTCGACCGAGCTCGCGATGTTGGTCGCGATCCCGGAGATCTGCCCGATCGTGCCGCCGATCTCCTTGATCGCGGCAACCGATTCCTGCGTCGCGGCCTGCATGCCCGAGATGTGGGTCGAGATCTCGTCGGTGGCTCTCGCGGTCTGGCTCGCCAGCGACTTCACCTCGGCGGCGACCACGGCGAAGCCGCGGCCCGCATCGCCGGCGCGCGCAGCCTCGATGGTGGCGTTCAGCGCCAGGAGATTGGTCTGCTCGGCGATCGCCGTGATCAGCTTGACCACGTCGCCGATCTCCTGCGCGGCGCGCGAGAGCTTGCCGATCCGCGCGTCGGTCTGCTCGGCCTGACGCACGGCGGAATCGGCGATCTGGCTGGATTCCTTGGCGCGGCGCCCGATCTCGTCGACCGACGCCGACAGCTCCTCGGTCGCGGAAGCAACCGACTGCATGTTGCTGGAGGCCTCCTCGGAGGCGCCGGCGACCTGGCTCGACAGGTTCTGCGTGGTCTCGGCAGTGCGGGTCAGCGTGCCTGCCGCGGATTCGAGCTGCACGGCGGAAGCCGACACATTGGAGACGATCGAGCCGACGGCGGATTGGAATTCATCGGCGAAGCGGATCAACTCGGCGCGCCGCACGGCCGCGCTCGCCTTGTTCTGCGCTTCCTGGGTCGCGGCATCGCGCTCGGCCTTGGCGACCGCCTGGACCTTGAACTCTTCGACGGCGCCGGCCATCTCGCCGAGCTCGTCGCGACGGCCGAGGCCCGGCAGCACCACGTCGAAATTGCCGGCCGCAAGCTCGCGCATCGCCGCACACATCGCCGCGATCGGGCGCGAAATGCCCTTGCCGAGCAGGAAGGCCCACACCAGTCCGAGCACGAAGCTGCCGGCCGCAAGCATCAGGATCAGCTGCTCGGTCTCGCCGATCATGGAATGCGATTCGTTCTCGAGCCGCTTCTGGTCGGCGAGCAGGTCGGACTTCATCGCCGCCGCACCCTGGCTGATGGCGGCCGCGGATTCCGTCATCTCGACTGTCAATTCGTCGATCGACTTCGCATTCGCGATCAGCTTGGCCAGCGCCTCGCGGTACTCTTCAAGCAACCCGGTGATGTCCTTCACGCCCTGGGCGATCCGCTCGTCCTTCGAGGTGATCCCCTTGACGAGATTGTCGGCGAATTTCAGCCGGGCGAGCGCGCTGGAGGCGACCGTCTTGTCGCCGTTGACGACGAACGTGTTGACGGCGCCGGTGATCGACTGCAGCTGGTCGGCGACCTTCTTGGCGCCGAACTGGATCGACTGCAGCTCGGAATCGTCGGCATTGCTCGGCAGATCGTCGAGCTTGTAGCGCATCGAGGTCGCACTGCGGACCAGTCTGTTCTGCGCGGTCTGCGCGCTCTCGTCCTTGATGCGGACGATCTCGGCAAAAATCTTGGTGAAGGCGCGGAATTCGCGCTCCAGCTTGGTGATCTGCTCGAGCCGGGCTGGATTGCTGGTGCCCTTCATCGACGCCACGATGGCATCCTTCAGGCTGGCCTCGGCGGCGAGCGCGGCCTTGGCGTCGTCCTCCTTGCCGGTGGCGACGTAGTAGCGCACCAGCGAACGGTAGGAGATCAATTCGCGATCGATGTTGCGGGCGAGGTCGGCTTCCGCGACGCTCTGGCGGTAGGAGCCGACACCGGCGGAGACCCGCTCGAAGCCCATATAGGCAAAGCCCATGGTGGCCGCCGACAGCGCCAGCGTGACGGCAAAGCCGAGCATGATCTTGGCGCGGAATCTGAGGGTTGGGAATCTGATCGACAACGATCGCTTCAGTCCCGGCATTCCAACCCCCGTCTTCATTCTGAAAACCACGCGGGGTCCGGCAGCAACCCGCCCCAGCCCCCGGAGGGCAAAACTAAGGCAGAATCGATAAGGCCCGGTAAATGGGCAGCGGCTGCCCGGTACTACCTTGGTCGGGCAAAGGCGGTAGGCTTGCGGATTGACGCGCCGATCCGGCCCGATAGTTTAGAACCGATCAAACCTGTCCCTGCCCGGGCCGGGAGAACACATCGGGAGGTGTCCCATGTCATCGCGTCGAACGGCGCCGTTGGCGCTTGCGGCGTGCGTAGCTGCCGGCGAAGCCGCGCGGCCCATGACATCCCCCTCACGACCTAGAACATAAAGGCCAGGGCGGACCGCGAACCATCGCGGCTTGGCCCGGATGCCCTTACGGCCCGCGCGGCTTCAACCGGCCGCGCCAAGAAAAGCAAAAAATTCTGGTCAGGGAGAACGCCTTTGGCGAAGCAGAACGGCAGCGCCACCGACAGTATTGTCGTGGTGCAGGCAAAGACCAACGGGCCGCAGGAAGCCGCCGACGAGATCGCGCGCCAGTTGGCGGCGGCTGATCTCGCCATGCTCGTGGTGTTCGTGTCGCCGTTCTATGACCCGAAGGAATTCATTGCCGAACTGTCGAGGCAGATGCCCGACGTTCCGATCTTCGGCTGCACCACGGCGGGCGAATTGTCGCCCGGCGGCTGGGATGAGGACAGCGTCGTCGCGATGGGCTTCAACGCCGCCGATTTCGTCATCGCGGCCCGGCCGCTGTTCGATCTCGCGACATTCCGGGTCGATCACGGCCGCTCGATGTGCACCGAGTTGCAGAACGAATTCGCGCAACGCACCGAGCATTGCGATCACACCGACGATTCCTTCGGGCTGCTCTTCATCGACGGCATGTGCCAGCGCGAGGAAACCATCATGTCGGCGATCTACGCATCGCTCGGCGACATTCCGGTGGTCGGCGGCTCCGCCGGCGATGGCCTGCGCTTCGAGAAGTCGTGGATCTTCTACGGCGGCGAAGCCTTTACCGACGCTGCCGTCCTGATCCTGATCCGGACGCGGCTGCCGTTCCGCACCTTCAAATGCGACCATTTCGAGCCGACCTTGACCAAGATGGTGGTGACCGAGGCCGACATCGAGCACCGTATCGTCAAGGAATTGAATGCCGAGCCCGCCGCGATGGAATATTCGCGTGCCGTCGGCCTCAGCGACAGCAAGCTTGAACTGTTCTCGTTCGCCGCGCATCCGGTCCTGGTGCGCGTCGGCGGCGCCTATTACGCGCGGTCGATCCAGCGGACCAATCCGGACGGGTCGCTGCAATTCTTCTGCGCCATCGACGAGGGCATGGTGCTGACGGTGGCGCGCGAGCGCGACCCGATCGACGTGACGAGCCGCCTGCTCCAGGAGCTGACCGAGGAGCTCGGCGAGGTCTCGATGTTCATCGGCTTCGAATGCGTGCTGCGCCGGCTCGATGTCGAGCAACGCCAGCTGTCGCGGGAGATGTCGGAGCTCTATCGCCGCAACAAAGTGATTGGCTTTCAGACCTATGGCGAGCAGTATCGCTCCATGCATGTCAACCAGACGCTGACCGGCATCGCCATCGGCAAGCGGGCTGTCGCCCCGCAATGACCGACAGCACGACCACGCGCATTGCGGCCCTCGAACGCGAAGCCGAGAAGCTGCGCAAGATCAACGCGGCGCTGATGTCGCGCGTCGAACGTTCGACCGACCAGCAGCTCAATGCCTTCTCGCTGTTCGAGACCGCCATCGCGCTGGATCAGCAGGTGCGTGACCGCACCCAGCAGCTCAAGCAGGCGCTGCAATCGCTGGAAAAGACCAACGGACGCCTGCTGCAGGCCAAGCAGCAGGCCGAGGCGGCAAGCTCGCTGAAATCATCGGTGCTGGTTTCGGTGACGCACGACCTGTTGCAGCCGCTCAATGCGGCGCGGCTGACGCTGTCCGCGCTGACCGAGATGGCCAACGAATCCAAGAGCGTCGCGCTGACCGACCAGATCGACCGTTCGCTGGCGACGCTCGAGGACATGTTGCGGACGCTGCTCGACATCTCGAAGCTCGATGCCGGTGTGCTCAGGCCCGAATTCGGTCCGGTCGCGATCGCCTCGCTGTTCGAGCCGCTGGAGCAGGAATTCGTGGCAACCGCCGCCAAGCGCAACCTCGGCTTCAAGATCATGCCGTCGTCCGCGGTGGTCCGCTCCGACCCGCTGATGCTGCGCCGCATCCTGCAGAACCTTGTGGCCAATGCGCTGCGCTACACCCAGCGCGGCACCGTACTGATGGGGTGCCGCCTCAAGGGCGACGACATCTGCATCGAGGTGCATGACACCGGGCCGGGTATCCCGGAAGCCCAGCGCGAAGCCATCTTCGTCGAGTTTCAGCGCGGGGACGCCGGCAGAGGCGACAAGGCCGGCATCGGGCTTGGCCTTTCGATCGTGCGCCGGTTTGCCGACCTGCTCGGTCATGACATCAGGCTGAGTTCACGCGCCGGCAAGGGCTCGGTGTTCTCGGTCACCGTGCCCCGCACCCTCGATCCGGTTGCGATCCCCGTGCGCGAACAGGCCAGCGTCGACTATCGCTATGGCGGCATGGAGGGCGCGAAGATCCTGCTGATCGAGAACGACCTCTCGAGCGCCGAGGGCCTCGCCCATCTGCTGGAGAAATGGGGCTGCGACGTCGCCGTGACGATCTCCAAGACCGAGGCGCTCGAGCGCATCCACGCGCTGGACGGCATCCCCGACGCCATCATCGCCGACCTGCACCTCGACAATGGCGAGACCGGCATCCAGGCCGTCGACGTGATCCGCGGCGAGATCAACGCCAAGGTTCCGGCGATCATCGTGACCGCCGACTACTCGGCCAAGGCCGCCTCCGACGTCTCGGCCTTCGGCCACGAATTGCTGAAGAAGCCGATCAAGCCCGCCGAGATGCGCTCGCTGCTGTCGTTCCTGCTGGCGGCGGAGCAGTCGAGCGCACGGCTATGATCAGAGCGTTTTCGAGCGAAGTGGATACCGGTTCGCGTGAAGAGAACGCGTCAAGACAAGAACCTAGAGCCCCGTTCCGATTCCATCGGAACGGGAAGGCTCTAAAGCATGATGAGATTAGGTTAAGCCGGATCGGCATCGGAGGTTCACCTCTCCCTTGGAAGAGGTCGATTTGCGTAGCAAATCGGGTGAGAGGTTACGGTCGATCGAGAGAGCAAGAGCCCTCACCCGGATTGCTTCGCAATCCGACCTCTCCCCGTCGGGGAGAGGTGAACCGAAGCCGCCGTGAGCCGATTTAACCCAATCTCATCGCGCTTTAGTCGCCGTGCGACGGCGGCGAGACCATCACCGGTGCGTGATCGTGCTTGCCGAAATCCAGTTTCGACAGCGCGATGATGGCCTCGGTCCGGCTGCGCACACCGAGCTTCCGCAGGATCTCCGAGACGTGCACCTTCACGGTGGTGACCGAGATATCGAGCTGATAGGCGATGTGCTTGTTCTGCAGGCCGCGGCAGATCATGTCGAGCACGCGAAGCTGCTGCGCGGTGAACTGGCCGAGTTGCTGCACCAGTTGCCTGGTGTCGGCCTGGCCCTTCCGTGCGGCAGCTGAATCGCGGAAACGCGTCGGCAGGCACACCTCGCCTTCGAGAATGCCGCGCAGCAGGCGCGCCAGTTCGACCTTCGGCGTCGACTTCGGAATGAATCCGGAAATGCCGAGCGCGATCGCGCTGCCGATGATCCGTGAATCGTCATGCGCCGACACGATCACGAGCGCGCTACGCGGCGCCGCGGCCCGCACCCGGTAGGCGCCGAGCAGGCCAGTGGTTCCCGGCATCGACAGATCGAGCAGGATCAGATCGAGGCCGTCGCGCGCGGCGATCACGTCGAGCGCGCCGTCAATCGAGGTCGCCTGCAGCACCTCGGCGTCGGGAAACTCGGCCCCGATCACGCCGATCAGGGCGGCACGGAACAGCGGGTGGTCCTCGACGATCAGCAGTCGAGGCGCACCCGCCTTATCGAGCGGCGGCTGGTCCGCCAGGGGCGCGGTCGTGGTCAATGCTGCGCCGTCCTCCCTCGGATCGCTGATGACAGCCATTGTTCGGACGACGTTATCTCAAAGCCGGGCGGCAGCCTATAGGTAGCACCCCGGATGGTTTCGCCTTGCAGCGCAGCAAACCTAGGGCGCCTTCTCTGCCTTCGCACCCGAGCTGGCTTCAAGGACCGGGAAGCGGAATCTTGCCGAGCTCGATGATCGCCTTGTTGCGGCTGAACAGCTTCAGCTTGCGCAGGATCTCGGTGACATGCGCCTTCACGGTGGATTCCGCGAGCTTGAGCTCGGCGGCGATTTCACGGTTCTGCAGGCCGCGGATGATCAAGTGAAGCACGCGGATTTGCTGCGGCGTCAGCTTCTGGATCCGCTCGCGCAGCGTCCGCGCCGTCTCGGACTGTTCCAGCGCGCCGACCGCGACGAAGTCCCGCGGCGCCGAGACCGATCCGCTCAGCACGCGCGCGATCGCCTGCGAGAGCTCGCCGAGCGAGGTCGACTTCGGTAGGTAGCCGACCGCACCCATTTCCAGTGCCTCGCGGATGGTGTGCTTGTCCTCCTCGCTCGAGACGATCGCGATCGGCAGCCGCGGATAGCGATCCCTGATCTTCTGAAAGCCGGAGAAGCCGACGACGTCGGGCAGCAGCAGATCGAGCAGCGCGAGGTCGATATTCGGCTCGCTGGCGAGGATGCCAAGGGCCCCCTTGATGGAGGTGGCCTCATAAATCCGGGCATCGGGATGCGAGATGCGGATGGCGTTGCCAAGCGCCTCCCCAAACAGGGGGTGATCGTCGATGATCAGGAACCCCATCATGAGGACCCTCGCACTGCTCGAGCCGTTTCCGTTCCGATTGAATCGGAACCGGGCTCTCGATTCATGTTCTGATGCGTTTTCTTCACGCGAACCGGTATCCACTTCGCTCGAAAACGCTTCTATTGCGGATCGCGGCAGCTAATTCGACCCGCCGGTATCCTGCAGACCCTGCAGATAGGCATATACGTTTCTGAGCTCGTCGTCGCTGAAGACGTCCTTCCAGGCCGGCATGCCCTTGGCTGGCCGCCCGTCATGGACCGTCTTCCAGAAGGTCGACTCCATGTCATCAGCATAACGCTTCTTGAGCAACCTGAGATCGATCTTTCGCTCGGCCTGCACCGCGTCCGGACCGTGGCAATGGGCGCAGGTGCCGTTGAAGACCTCCCGCCCCGCCGTGGCATCGCCTTTGGCATCCCCGGCGGTTGCGGCGGTCTGGACCGGCTTCTCCGCCGAAGCCGCCTGCCCGACCGTGACCGGTTCGCTGGCTCCGGCGGACGACGTCGTCGCCCGGTCTGCCTCGCCGAACTTCACCGGAGCGCCGTTCGGCACGCCATATTTGGCAAACAGGGCGGAAATCTCCGGCTGCAGCGACGGCAGCACGGCGTCGACTTCATCGCGCAGCGCGCCGGACGCCTTGGCGAAGCCGACCGCGGTCGCCCAGAGCAGGCCGTCGCCCTCGGTCGAGACGATCTGGTACTTGTCGCCGTAGCTGGTCTTGTTGAGCCACCCCGCCACCGGCGCCCAGATGAAGGCGATGTCGACCTTGCCCTGTTCGAGGGCGGCCATGCCCTCCTCGGGGCTGAGCACGGTGACCTTCTGGATGTCGTCACGCAGCGCCAGCAGATTTTGCGGCGTCGATTGATATTGCACCGCAACCCGTAATCCCTTGAGGTCGTCGATGCCGGCCAGTTTGCGATCCCTGGCGCCGACCAGCGCATAGCCTTCATGGGCGATCGGCTTCGAGAAGATCACCGCCGGCCCCATGAAATCGTCGACCAGCGGCAGGCCGACCATGGCGTCGCACTGCTTGCTGAGCAGCGTCTCCCGCACGGTGCGCTTGCCGAAATAGGACTTGTACCAGTTGGTGCTCACCGTGCGGCCGAGCTTCTGCGCCACCGCCTGGCCGATCTCGAGATAGAGGCCGGGCTTGCCCGGGTCGTCGCTCGAGAACGGCAGGTTGGTCGGGTCGGCGCAGAGCCGCAGCGGCGGTTTTGTCTCGTCGGCGCCGGCCGCCAGGGCCGGCACCATAAGCAGGGCGGAGAGCAGCACGGTCCGGATTGCATGTTCCAACCGCGTGTTGCGCGAGGGGGTGCGCAGTTCGTTTCGGGCGATGCAAGACACGGACAATGCTGCCTCCTTGACGATCGTTATTGCAGGGCGAACACGAACAGCGAGCCGCCTTCCGGCGCCGCGGCGACCATCTTCTTGCCGATGTCACCAAGGAAGGCGGGCAGCGCCGCGGTACGACCGACCACGATCGCGACATACTGCTTGCCGTCGACCGAATAGGTCACGGGACCCGCGCCGATGCCGCTGCCGAGGTTCTTGCTCCACAGCACCTTGCCGTTCTTGGCATCGATGGCGCGGAAGTCGCCATGCAGATTACCGGAGAACACCAGATTGCCCCCGGTCGTCAGCGTGCCACCGTTGAAGGGCAGGTCTTCCTTGATGCTCCACACCTTCTTGTTGGCGATGGGATCCCAGGCCACGAGTTCGCCGAGGAAGCCGCCAGGGCCCGGCTTGGTGGGGAATTCGGCGCCGAGATAGAACACGCCGCGCTTGTAGTTCACGTCGGAGACCGACCAGTCCATGCACACGTTGTTGCTCGGAATGTAGACGAGGCCGGTCTGCGGGTTGAACGACATCGGCTGCCAGTTCTTGCCGCCGATCAGGTTCGGGCAGATGTCCTTGGCGGGATGGCCGGGGCCGGGACGCTTGTCCGGATCCTCTTCCGCCCGCATCGTGTTGATGTCCCACTTCTTGGCCCAATTGGCGAAGACGTACTTCTCGGCCGAGATCACCTTGCCGGTCTCGCGGTTGGCCACGAAGAAGAAGCCGTTGCGGTCCGCCTTCATCAGGACGGGCGTCTCGGCGCCCTTGATCTTGAGGTCGGCGAGCAAGAGCTCGTTGACGCCGTCATAGTCCCAGGCGTCGGCCGGCGTGCCCTGGATGTGCCACTTGATCTTGCCGGTGTTGGGATCGATCGCCAACGTCGAGGCGGTGTAGAGATTGGTCAGCTTGCCGAAATTGCCGTCGCCGGTGGAGCGTACGCCTGTATTCCACGGCCCCGGATTGCTGGTACCCCAGTAGACCGTGTCGGACTTGGCATCGTAGGAGCCCACCAGCCAGGCGGCGCCGCCGCCGTGCAGCCCGGTGTCGCCCTTCCAGGTGTCGCTGCCGGGCTCGCCCGGCGCCGGCACCGTGAAGGTCTGCCAGAGCAGCTTGCCGTCCTTGAGGTTGAACGCCTGCAACGCACCGCGGACGCCGTATTCGCCGCCGCCGAAGCCGGTGATCACCTTGTCGCGGACGATCAGCGGCGGCGAGGTGATGACCGAGCCCTGCTTGTAGTCGACCACGGTCGAGGTCCAGAGCTCCTTGCCGGTCTCGGCGTCGAGCGCGGTCAGCTTGCCGTCGAGGCGGCCGACCAGGATCTTGCCGTCGGCGTAGGACACGCCGCGGCTGTTGACGTCGCAGCAGGCGTATTGAAGCACGTCATCCGGAATGTCGGGCTGCCAGGTCCATTTGCGTGCGCCGGTCGCGGCGTCGATCGCATAGACGTATTTCGGCCCCCACGAGGTCGACACGTAGAGGTTCTTGCCGATCACGACCGGCGAAGCCTCGTTGGAGCGCAACGAAGCCAGCGACATCGAGTAGACGAGCTGCAGCTTGCCGGCGTTCTCGGAATTGATCTGCTTCAGCGGGCTGAAGCGCGTGTTGCCGTAATCGTGGCCGGCGATCGCCCATCCGTTCGGATCGGACACCGCCTTTGCGACGGAATCATTCGCTTTCGACGCAGTAATACCTGCCATCACCATGGCAACCAGCGACACGCCGGCAAAGAAAATCCCGCTCCTCAGCTTCATTGGCTTCCTCCAATATGGTTTCGTTGCCGCGATGGATGCATCGCGCGCCGCGTCTCACTACCCAATTCGTGAACCAGCGATCTTCAGTCGCTATGTGCGATGAAAATGCCAGCTAAGCTTTTTTGTCGTTATAGGCGGAAGGTAGTAGCAATCGCCGTGGCGGTTTCGACATGGCGCAAACCATATCGGCCGGCGGAAAATCCGTTGCGCTGCGGCGCGATTTCGTCGCGCCGGAGCACGCCAGAAGCAGCTTGCAAATTGCCCCTCGAACGGCTGCCTGCTAGGATCGCAGCCACTGCCCGCCGCCTTTCATGACAGGGCCGCGACTACGACTTTGATCGCGGTTACGGCCCAAATGAAGCGTGGTCTACTGGGCCCATAACGAAGCTAAGCTATTGGGAGAAACGCGTGTCTACAGTCAAACTGACGGTAAACGGCAAGGCGGTCTCGGTCGACGTCGAGGACCGAACCCTCCTCGTGCATCTCTTGCGCGAAAACCTCAACCTCACCGGCACCCATGTCGGCTGCGATACCAGCCAGTGCGGCGCCTGCGTCGTCCATGTCGATGGGCGGGCGGTCAAATCCTGCACCATGCTGGCCGGCCAGGCGGCGGGCTCCAACGTCATCACCATCGAAGGCCTCGCCAAGGGCGACGAGCTGCACCCGATGCAGGCGGCGTTCCGTGACAATCACGGCCTGCAGTGCGGCTATTGCACCCCCGGCATGATCATGTCCGCGGTCGATATCGTGCATCGCCATGGTGGCAAGCTCGACGAGGAAACCGTTCGCCACGAGCTCGAAGGCAACATCTGCCGCTGCACCGGCTACCACAACATCGTCAAGGCGGTGCTCGATGCAGCCGGCCGCATGAACGTCGCGCAGGCCGCCGAATAGCCGGCCCACGCAGTACACACGATCAAGCTCATCACCGCCGGTCTCGATGGAAACGGCGGCAAATCGAATCTCCGTCGGGAGGACTAGACCATGGGTGTTGAAGGAATTGGCGCACGCGTCGTGCGCAAGGAAGATCGCCGGTTCATTACCGGCCAGGGACGTTACGTCGACGACGTCAAAATGGTGGGCATGAGCTACGCTCACTTCATCCGCAGTCCGCATGCGCATGCCAAGGTCAAGGGCATCAACTCCACCGAGGCCATGAAGATGCCCGGCGTGATCGCGGTGCTGACCGGGCAGCAGATCGTCGACGACAAGGTCGGCAATCTGATCTGCGGCTGGGCCATCACCTCGAAGGATGGTTCGCCGATGAAAATGGGCGCGTGGCCGGCGATGGCGCCGGAGACCGTGCGCTTCGTCGGACAGGCGGTCGCGGTCGTGATCGCCGAGACCAAGAACCAGGCCAAGGACGCCGCCGAAGCCGTCGTCGTCGACTATGAAGAGCTTCCCGCGGTGGCCGACATCAGGGCCGCGATCAAGTCGGGCGCGCCGCAACTGCATCCGGAGGCCCCCGGCAACATCGTCTATGACTGGCATCTCGGTGATGAAGCCGCGGTCAAGGATGCGTTCAGCAAGGCTGCCAATGTGGTGACGCTGGACCTCACCAACAACCGCCTGGTGCCGAATGCGATGGAGCCGCGCGCAGCGGTCGCGCATTACGACCAAGCCGAGGAGCACTACACGCTCTACACGACCTCGCAGAATCCGCACGTCGCCCGCCTCGTGCTGTCGGCGTTCTACAACATCGCGCCCGAGCACAAGCTGCGCGTGATCGCCCCCGACGTCGGCGGCGGCTTCGGCTCCAAGATCTACATCTATCCGGAAGAGATGGTGGCGCTGTGGGCCTCGAAGAAGGTGGGTCGCCCGGTGAAATGGACCGGTGATCGCTCCGAAGCCTTCCTCACCGACGCGCATGGCCGCGACCATGTCTCGAAGGCCGAGATGGCGTTCGACAAGGACAACAAAATCCTTGGCCTGCGGGTCAAGACCCACGCCAATTTCGGCGCCTATATGTCGTTGTTCTCCTCGGCGGTCCCGACCTATCTCTATGCGACACTGCTGTCGGGCCAGTATGTGATCCCGGCGATCTATGCCGAGGTGATCGGCGTCTACACCAACACCACGCCGGTCGACGCCTATCGAGGCGCCGGCCGCCCCGAGGCGAGCTATCTGCTCGAGCGGATGATGGAGACTGCCGCGCGGCAGCTGAAGGTCGACCCGACCGAACTGCGCAAGAAGAACTTCATCAACCAGTTCCCGTACCAGACACCGGTCATCATGGCCTATGACATCGGCGACTTCCACGCCTCGCTCGATGCCGCGATGAAGGCGATCGATTATGCCGGCTTCCCGGCCCGCAAGGCCAAAGCGAAAGCCGACGGCAAGCTGCGCGGCATCGGCGTCTCCTGCTACATCGAGGCCTGCGGCATCGCGCCGTCGAAGGCGGTCGGCAGTCTGGGTGCCGGCGTTGGCCTGTGGGAATCGGCCGAGATTCGCGTCAATCCGGTCGGCACCATCGAGGTGCTCACCGGCTCGCACAGCCACGGCCAGGGCCATGAGACGACGTTCTGCCAGATCATCGCCGAGCGGCTCGGCGTGCCGATCAGCCAGGTGTCGATCGTGCATGGCGACACCGACAAGGTGCAGTTCGGCATGGGCACCTACGGCTCGCGCTCGATCGCGGTCGGCGGTGCGGCGATCGTAAAGGCGATGGAGAAGGTGGAAGCCAAGGCCAAGAAGATCGCGGCGCATGCGCTCGAGGCCTCCGAGAGCGACATCGTGATCGAGAACGGCGAGTTCAAGGTCACCGGCACCGACAAGTCGATCGCGCTGCCGATGGTCGCGCTCGCGGCCTACACCGCGCACAATTTGCCTGACGGCATGGAGCCCGGCCTGAAGGAGACGGCGTTCTACGACCCGACCAACTTCACCTTCCCGGCCGGCGCCTATATCTGCGAGCTCGAGGTCGATCCCGGCACCGGCAAGACCTCCTTCGTCAACTTCGTGGCAGCGGACGATTTCGGCCGACTGATCAACCCGATGATTGTCGAGGGCCAGGTCCATGGCGGCCTGGCGCAGGGCATCGGCCAGGCACTGCTGGAAGGCGCGGTCTATGACGGCACCGGCCAGCTCGTGACCGCGTCGTTCATGGATTACACCATGCCGCGCGCCGATGACCTGCCGTCGTTCCAGCTCTCCCACACCACGACGCTGTGTCCGGGCAACCCGCTCGGCGTCAAGGGCTGCGGCGAAGCCGGCGCGATCGGCGCCTCTGCTGCCGTGATCAACGCGATCACGGACGCCATCGGCAACAACAAGCTGGAAATGCCGGCGACGCCCGATCGCGTCTGGCACGCCATTCACGGTTGAGGGAGGAAGAGCCATGTACGAGACAAATTATCACCGCGCTTCCTCGGTCGCCGACGCCGCGGCCACGTTTGCCAAGGGCACGGAATCCAAATTCCTTGCCGGCGGACAAACCCTGCTCCCCGTGATGAAGCAGCGTCTCGCCGCCCCGTCCGACGTGATCGACCTTTCCAAGGTGCAGGAGATGATCGGTATCGAGGTTTCGGGCGACACTGTCACCATCAAGGCCGCGACGCCGCATTACGATGTGGCGCAAAGCGATGCGGTCAGGAAGGCAATCCCGGCGCTTGCCAATCTGGCCTCGATGATCGGCGACCCCGCCGTGCGTTATCGCGGCACGATCGGCGGCTCGCTCGCCAACAACGACCCGGCGGCGGATTATCCGGCGGCGGTGCTGGCGCTCGGCGCGACGGTCAAGACCAACAAGCGCTCGATCCAGGCGGATGACTTCTTCAAGGGCCTGTTCACGACGGCGCTCGAGGATGGTGAGATCATCACGCAGGTCACGTTCCCGATCCCGGCCAAGGCGGGTTATGCCAAGTTTCCGAACCCGGCCTCGCGCTTCGCCCTGACTGGCGTGTTCGTCGCCAAGACCAAGTCGGGTGACGTCCGTGTCGCCACGACCGGTGCATCGCAAAGCGGCGTCATGCGGGTACCGGCGATCGAGCAGGCGCTGAAGGCGAATTGGGCGGCCTCGGCGCTCGACAGCGTCACGATCGCGGCGAGCGGCCTGCTCGCCGACATCCACGGCTCGGCTGACTACCGCGCGAATCTGGTGAAAGTGATGGGACAGCGGGCGGTGACTGCCGCCGGCTGATAGCGCCTAAATACAAGTCGAGCGGCGGCGCGCAGCGATGCGCGCCGTTCGCGTTTTACCGCCGCCTCGTTTTACCGGCACTTCGGGGCAAAAGACGCTTGCCTCATCGCGCGTTCGGCGAGACAATTTAGCTAATCAGCTAATTAAAAATTCCGTCCCACGGACGGCTGGGAGAACGCATGACATTCGGCGCCAAGCCAGCCGTAAGCATCTCAGCCGCTTAACGCCCCACAACGAACGGATAACAACGTGCTCGATAAACCTGCCTCCCAGACCGCCACTCGCATTTCGGGCCCGCTCGCCGGCTTCCGCATCGTCGAATTCGCCGGCATCGGCCCCGGCCCGTTCGCCTGCATGTTGCTCGCCGATATGGGTGCCGAGGTCATCACCCTCGATCGGGTCGGCGCTGGCAAGAATTTGAAGGCGGTGGCAACCCGCGGCCGCAAGGTCATCGAGCTCGACCTCAAGAACAAGACGACGATCGCTGAAGTGCTCGACCTGCTCAGCCACGCCGATGCGCTGATCGAAGGCTTCCGCCCCGGCGTGATGGAGCGCCTCGGTCTCGGCCCGGATGTCGTGCTGGCGCGCAATCCGAGGCTGGTCTTCGGCCGCATGACCGGCTGGGGCCAGGAAGGCCCGCTGGCGAACGCCGCCGGCCACGACATCAACTACATCTCGATCACCGGCGCACTCGCTGCAATCGGACCTAAGGAGAAGCCGGTGCCGCCGCTCAATCTGGTCGGCGATTTCGGCGGCGGTGCGCTGTATCTCGTGGTCGGCGTGCTCGCCGCGCTGCTGGAAGCGCAGAAGTCCGGCAAGGGCCAGGTGGTCGACGCCGCGATGTGCGACGGCGCGGCCTCGCTGATGTCGATGTTCTACGACATGCGCGCGCAAGGCCGCTGGAGCGGCGGCCGCGACCAGAACTTCCTGGACGGCGGCGCGCATTTCTACGGCGTCTACGAATGCTCCTGCGGCAACTTCATCTCGATCGGCTCGATCGAGCCGCAGTTCTACGCGCTGCTGCGCAAGCATGCCGACCTGACCGACGCCGACTTCGACGCCCAGATGGACCGCAAGGCCTGGCCCGCGCTGAAGGAGAAGCTGACCAAGGTGTTCAAGAGCAAGTCGCGCGCGGACTGGTGCACAATCATGGAAGGCACCGACATCTGCTTCGCGCCGATCCTGACCATGGAAGAGGCCCCGAAGCATCCGCACATGGCCGCCCGCCAGGTGTTCGTCGAACGTCACGGCGTCACCCAGCCCGCCCCCGCGCCGCGCTTCTCGCGCACGCCGTCGGCGATCCGCGAGCCGGAGCTGGCCAGCATCGGTGACGTGACGAACGCGTGGAAGGCGGGAAAATAGCCTCGCTGTCGTCCCGGCGAAGGCCAGGACGACAGCTTCGACCTTGCGCCGGCGAACGCCCCTTGCGCTACTCAGGCCGCGTGATCGACCTTCAGCACGCCGCGGCGGATCTGGTCTTCCTCGATCGATTCGAACAGCGCCTTGAAGTTGCCTTCGCCGAAACCGTCGTCGCCCTTGCGCTGGATGAATTCGAAGAAGATCGGCCCGATCGCATTCGCCGAGAAGATCTGCAGCAGCACCTTGGTCTGGCCGCCGGCGACCACGCCCTCGCCGTCGATCAGGATGCCGTTGGTCTTTAGCCGCGCGACGTCCTCGCCATGTTTCGGCAGGCGGGCGTCGATCCGCTCGAAATAGGTGTCGGGCGGCGACGGCATGAACGGCAGGCCGTCCGCGCGCAGCGTCTCCACGGTGCGGTAGATGTCACGTGCGCCGCAGGCGATGTGCTGGATGCCCTCGCCGTGATAAATGTTGAGATATTCCTCGATCTGCCCGGAATCGCCGGCATCCTCGTTGATCGGAATCCGGATCTTGCCGTCCGGGCTGGTCAGCGCGCGCGAGAACAGGCCGGACGCGCGGCCCTCGATGTCGAAGAAGCGGATCTGGCGGAAGTTGAACAGCTTGGCATAGAAGCCGGTCCAGACATCCATGCGGCCGCGATGGACGTTATGGGTGAGATGATCGATGTAATACAGGCCTGAGCCTGCGGGACGCGGATTCTTCTCTCCGAGCCACTCGAACTCGGCATCATAGGCCGAACCCTTGGCGCCGTAGCGGTCGACGAAATACAGCAGGCTGCCGCCGATGCCCTTGATCGCGGGCACATCGAGCGTCTTCTCCGCGGACGACACATCCGCCGGCTCCGCGCCGAGCGCGATCGCGCGCTCATAGGCCTGCTTCGCATCGACCACGCGGAACGCCATCGACGGCGCACAGGGGCCGTGCGCGGCGACGAAGTTGAAGCCGTGAGTACCCGGCTCTTCGTTGACGAGATAGTTGATGTCGCCCTGGCGATAGACCGTGATGGTCTTGGCCTTGTGGCGGGCGACCGCGACAAAGCCCATCAGCTTGAACAGGCCATGCAGCTCGCCGGGATTGGGGTGGGCATATTCGACGAACTCGAAGCCGTCGGTGCCCAT
Organism: Bradyrhizobium sp. USDA 4011; assembly: GCF_054063415.1. Lineage (NCBI taxonomy): Bacteria > Pseudomonadati > Pseudomonadota > Alphaproteobacteria > Hyphomicrobiales > Nitrobacteraceae > Bradyrhizobium > Bradyrhizobium sp. USDA 4011. The sequence continues at coordinate 4,546,002 of NZ_JBSSGG010000001.1, read as the reverse complement.
CGGGTTCTCAGTGCTGATTTCGGCCAGTGGCGCATCGTGCGGAAACGGTCCCATGGCGGTAACTCCCTGATTTGTCTGGAAGTTAGTTTCCGTCACCTGCCGCGCAACGTGCGTGCAAACTGGCCCCTTATTTGCTAGAACTACGCACGATCCGTGCATGAAATGGACATTCTACGCATGCCAGACGTCGATGCCTTCGACCTCAAGATGCTCGCCGCGCTGCAGGATGACGGCCGGCTGACCAACCAGCAGCTCGCCGACCTGGTCGGGCTCTCCGCCTCGCAATGCTCGCGGCGGCGGATGCGGCTGGAGGAGGAGAAGGTGATCTCCGGCTATCACGCCGACCTCGCCGGCGAGGCACTCGGCTTCGGCCTGATTGCCTTCATCCACATCACGCTCGCGACCCACTCGCCCGACAACGCCAAGCGGTTTCGCGAGCTGGTCAACCGCGTTGACGACATCCAGGAAGCCTATGCGCTGACGGGCGATGCCGACTATGTGCTCAAGGTGATGCTGCGCGACCTGAAGAGCCTGTCCGACATCGTCAACAACGTGCTGATGCCGCACCAGAGCGTGGCCCATGTGCGCTCATCGATCGTGCTCGATCGCCTGAAGGAGAGCACCAAGCTGCCACTAAAATCGCTCCAGGCGTGATGGCTCAAATCGAGGGAATTCCGTCATTCGCTTCGGTGGCACGACCTGCGATCATTCCACCAACATCCAGTTAGAGAGACGACCATGGCGCTGCAGCTGCGACCGAACTGCGAATATTGCGACAAGGACCTGCCACCGAGCGCCACCGACGCGCGGATCTGCTCCTATGAATGCACGTTCTGTGCGGATTGCGCCGAAACCAAGCTCGGCAATGTCTGCCCGAACTGCGGCGGCGGCTTCGCGCCGCGGCCGATCCGCCCCGCCAAGCCGTGGCGGCCGGGCGTCTGCATCGTGAACCAGCCGCCGTCGGACAAGCGGGTACACCTGAAATACAGTCTCGATGAGTGTGCGGCGCACACGGCGCGCTTGAGGGATATCAGGCCGGAGGAACGGTGAGGCTGCACGGCTGTCGGGCACCTTCCCCCTGAAAGGGGGAAGGTGGGATGGGGGTCAAGCCGCGAGTGCTGGCGTTGGTGGAGAGAGCAGATCCCCACCCGGCTTGCTGCGCAAACCGACCTCCCCTTTTCAAGGGGAGGTGGAGCAGCGCAAGACGGCCAACAGCTACTCCGCCGCGACGATCGTGCCTTCGACCTCGCCAAAGCCGATGCGATAGCCGTCGCCCTGGCACCAGCCGCGCATCACGAGTGAATCGCCGTCCTCCAGGAACGAGCGCGTGACGCCGCTGGCGAGTTCGACCGGCTCGGTGCCGTTCCAGGTGATTTCCAGGAGGCTGCCGCGCTGATGCTTTTCGGGACCGGAGATCGTGCCGGACCCTAAGAGATCGCCGACATTCATCGCGCAGCCGCTGGATGCATGGTGCACGAGCTGCTGCACCGACGACCAGTACATGTATTTGAAGTTGGTGCTGCAGATCGTCTTCGCCTCGTTCATCGCTCCGGCGCGCAGCGCGACGTCGAGTTGCATGTCGTAATTGTTCGGCTGGGTCGGCTTCAGGTATGCGAGCGGCTCCGGCTCTTGCTTCGGACCCTGCATCCGGAACGGCTCCAGCGCCTCACGCGTCACCACCCACGGCGAGATCGAGGTCGCGAACGCCTTGGCCTGGAACGGGCCGAGCGGCACGTATTCCCATTGCTGGATGTCGCGCGCGCTCCAGTCGTTGAGGATGACGAAGCCGAAGATCATCTCCTCGGCCTGCTTCTCGGTCAGCATCTCGCCCATCGCTGATGCCTGTCCGACGACGACGCCCATCTCGAGCTCGAAGTCGAGCCGCTTGCAGGGGCCGAAGCTCGGCACCTCAGCGGTCGGCGGCTTCAGCTGGCCACGCGGCCGCCGCACCTTGGTGCCACTCACCACCACCGTCGAGGCGCGGCCGTTGTAGCCGATCGGCATGTGCAGCCAGTTCGGCTGCAGTGCATTGTCCTTGCCGCGGAACATGACGCCGACATTGGTGGCGTGCTCCTTCGACGAATAGAAATCGGTATAGCCCGAGACGGCGAACGGCATGTGCAGCCGGACGTCCGCCATCGGCACCAGCGCCCGCGCCCGCAATTCCCTGTTGTCGCGCAGTTCGGGATGATCGGCGCGCAACAGCTCGCTGATCCGCGCCCGCGTCGCCGACCAGACCTTCGGCCCGAGCGCCATGAAGGCATTGAGCGACGGCTGCGAGAACACGCCGAGCGGCCCGACGTCGAGCCGCGCGTCCTGTTCGAGCTCCCAGAGGTCGAGCACATAGTCGCCGATCGCGACGCCGACGCGTGGCGCAAGGCCGTCCTTCGACGAAAACACGCCGTAGGGCAGGTTCTGGATCGGGAAGTCCGAAGTGGGCGCGATGTCGATGAAGGAGCGGAGCTTTGGGTCGTTGGGGTGGGGCATGGGGGTTCCGATGTGCAATCAAGTGCAACAGCTGATCTTCTTGATCCTCCCCTGGAGGGGGAGGGTCGACGCGAATGAAATGCGCGGCGGGGTGGGGTGACGGTCTATCCGCGAACACATCGCCCGCTTGAGAGATCACCCCACCCCGTTTCGCATTCCGCTTCGCTGCATGCGAACCGACCCTCCCCCTCCAGGGGAGGGTGAATGCTTACGGCTTGGTCGGGTCGAACTTCTTCTCCAACCCCTTCCAGCAATCCGAGTAGTCGTCCTGCAGCGTCGCCGAGGTCGCGGCATGCTGCGTCACCCGCTGCGGGTAGCGCGTCTCGAACATGAAGGCCATGGTGCCGGTCAGCTTCACGGGCTTGAGCTCGCCATTGCTGGCATGCTCGAAGGCTTCACGATCAGGGCCATGCGGCAGCATCATGTTGTGCAGCGAAATACCCCCGGGCACGAAGCCCTGCGGCTTGGCGTCGTAGACGCCGTAGATCAGGCCCATGAACTCGGACATGATGTTCATGTGGTACCACGGCGGCCGGAAGGTGTTGTCGGCCACCATCCAGCGTTCCGGGAAGATCACGAAGTCGATGTTCGCGGTGCCGGCGGTCTCCGACGGCGAGGTCAATACCGTGAAGATCGACGGATCGGGATGATCGAACGCGATCGCGCCGACCGGCGAGAAGGTGCGCAGGTCGTACTTGTACGGCGCATAATTGCCGTGCCAGGCGACAACGTCGATCGGCGAATGCGGCAGCGTGGTCTTGAACAGCGCGCCGCCCCACTTCACGTAGAGCTCGGTCGGCGTGTCCTTGTCCTCGTAGGCAGCCACCGGCGTCAGGAAGTCGCGCGAATTGGCCAGGCAGTTGGCACCGATCGGGCCGCGCTCCGGCAGCGTGAAGGCGCCGCCGTAATTCTCGCAGAGATAGCCGCGCGCAGGGCCATTCGGAATCTCGACGCGGAACTTGACCCCGCGCGGGATCACCACGATCTCGCCCGGCTCGGCATCGATCCGGCCGAACTCGGTGACGAGGCGCAGATTGCCCTGCTGCAGCACGAACATCATCTCGCCATCGGCATTGTAGAAATGCTGATCGACCATCGATTTGGTGATGAGATAGATGTGCGCCGCCATGCCGGCCTGCGTATTCGCGTCACCGGCCGTGGTCATGGTCTGCACGCCCTGCAGGAAGGTCATGTCCTGCTTCGGGATCGGAGCAGGATCCCAGCGCAGCTGCGCGATCGGCATGTCGTATTCGTGGCACGGCGCGGTGCGCCACAGCCCGGCATCCGCCTTGGCGAAGCGGCCGGAATGCCGCACCGACGGACGGATGCGGTAGAGCCAGGAGCGCTCATTGGTGCCGCGCGGCGCCGTGAACGGCGAACCCGAGAGTTGTTCGGCATAGAGCCCATAGGCGCAGCGCTGCGGCGAGTTGCGCCCCATCGGCAGCGCGCCGGGCAAGGCCTCGGTCTCGAAGCTGTTGCCGAAGCCGGACATGTAGCCCGGCGTGACTTGCCCCGAGCTGCGAACGATCTGATCAGGCGAGGTATTGATGTTCATCATGATCCTCCTTGCAGGGCGGCCCACATTTCCTGGTCGCGCTTGTCGGTCCAAATCACGGGATCGTCGATCCCGGACGCCTCGTCATAGGCGCGCGAAACGTTGAACGGCAGGCAGTGCTCGTAGATCGCAAACTTCGAGAATTTCGGATCCATCACCTCGCGCGTCGCCGCCATCGACTCCTTCAGGCTGCGGCCCTTGGCAACGGACGATTCGGCGGCGCCGTAGAGCGTGGTGACGAAATCGCGGGTCATCGCGATCGCATCGCGCCCGGTCTCGAGGCCCTTTAGCGCATCGCCGCGGCCCGGCGCGATCGCCTTCGGATTGAAGGCGCGGATCTCGTTCAAGGTCATCGGCCATTCGCGCAGATGCGCGTCGCCGCAATAGCAGGCCGAGTGATACTCGATGAGGTCGCCGGAGAACATCACCTCGGCATCCGGCACCCAGGCGACGATATCGCCCGAGGTGTGACCGGCGCCGAGCTGCATCAGCCGCACCTCGCGCTTGCCGAGATAGATCGACATCTCGCCTTCGAAGGTCAGCGTCGGCCAGGTCAGGCCGGGAATGCTCGCGGCATCCTGAAACAGCCGCGGGAAGCGGCCATATTCGGAATCCCAGTCCTGCTGGCCGCGCTCCTGGATCAGGCGATAGGTCTCCTGCGACGCGACGATGCCCTGTGCGTGATAGGCCGAGGCGCCAAGCACGCGCACCGCATGATAGTGCGACAGCACGACGTATTTGATCGGCTTGTCGGTGACGGTCTTGACCCGCTCGATCACCTTGTTGGCCATCGCGGGCGTTGCCTGCGCGTCGAACACCAGACAGCCGTCCTCGCCGACGATGACGGCGGTGTTGGGATCGCCCTCGGCGGTGAAGGCGTAGAGATCGGTGCCGATCTCGGAGAAGGTGACCTTCTTCTCCGCGAGATCCGTGGTCGATGCAAAACCTTTGGCCATCAGTTCAATCCTGTCTTCATGCACTCCCTCTCCCCGTTCTTACGGGGAGAGGGTTGGGGTGAGGGGCTGTCTCCGCATAAACGGTTACAGATGCGTCCGCGGAAGCTCCCCCTCACCCGGAACGCATCTGACGATGCGTTCCGACCTCTCCCCGCAAGCGGGGCGAAGTGAAGCGAAAGCTGCCGTTCGATTTGATCCACAATCATCCAGGCTTGCCCGTGCTATTGTTGTTGCTGTTGTTGCTGCTGGCTCGTATCCAGCGTACGCCGCTTCGCCAGCGCGATCGCCTCCCGCAGCACGTCGAGATCGCCGATATGGTTGGCGAGCACCAGAACCAGCGCGGCGTCGAGATCGGCGCTCTGCGCCTCTGTGAGGCCGCGATGCGCCTCGACGATGGCGCGGAAGGCGTCATCGGGACTGACGAAGTTCGAACTGGTCGACAGCGCCATGACCGCTCCTCAATTCAGGCCGGCTGCGCGCGCCAACGCCGCATCGAGGGCCGGCCGCGTGACGTTGCGGAAGCGTGCCGCGACATAGCCGTCCGGCCGCAGCAGATAGGCGGTACCGGGCTCGGCATCGTAGCGCTTGCCGGCAAGACCTTGCGCATCGACCAGCCCGCCCTCGCCGCCAACCCGGATGGTGCCGACGCCGTCAGGGACATCGGCAGCCGCGCCATTGCCAAACTCCAGCAGCGTGAAACGCGTTCCCTGCCGGATGAAAACGTCGGTCAGATAGCTGGATCCGCCCTGCTCGGTCACCGGCGCGTCCAGCATCGAGGCGCCCGGCGGCGGGCCGCCGCGCCAGCTGTCGCGATCGGCGGTCGACAGCGGCGTGTCGTAGACCGACGGCACCGACAGCCGGCCGCCATTGACCATGCGCTTGCCGAACTCGGTATCCTCGGCGAGCGACAGCACAGCCTGGCGCAGCCGCGCCTCCTGTTTCGTCACCGGCGCCATGAAATCGGTCGAGCGGGTGGACTCGCGGATGTTCTCATCCGCCGCCGCACTGCGCTCGATATGATAGCTCTCCAGCAAGCCCTCGGGCGACAGCCCGCGCAGCACACGATCGAGCTTCCACGCCAGATTCTCGGCATCCTCGAGCCCGGAATTGGCGCCGCGCGCACCGAACGGCGAGACCTGGTGCGCGGAATCGCCGGCAAAGATCACGCGGCCATGGATGAACCTGGCCATCCGGCGGCACTGGAACTTGTAGAGCGAGATCCATTCGAACTCGAACTTGTCGTGCCCGAGCATGCGCTCGATCCGCGGCCGGACATTCTCCGGCTGCTTCTCGGCCACCGGATCGGCATCCGGATTGAGCTGCAGGTCGATCCGCCAGATGTCGTCCGGCTGCTTGTGCAGCAGCGCCGAGCGTCCAGCGTGGAACGGCGGATCGAACCAGAACCAGCGCTCGGTGGGGAACGCGGCGGTCATCTTGACGTCGGCGATCAGGAACTGGTCCTCGAACACCTGCCCCGCAAAGTCCGCACCGACCATCTGCCGCAGCGACGAGCGGGCGCCGTCACAGGCGACGACAAACGACGCGCGCACCTGGTAGGTGCCTTCCGGGGTCGCGATAGTCAATGCAACGCCATCGTTGCGGCTCTCCAGCGCGATCACCTTGTTGCGCCAGCGCAGATCGATTTCAGGCAACTGCTCGACCCGGTCGACCAGATAGGCCTCGGCGTAGAACTGCTGCAGGTTGATGAAGGCGGGCCGCTTGTGACCTTCCTCGGGAAGCAAATTGAACTGGTAGAGCTGCGAGGCGCCGTGGAAGATCTTGCCGACGCTCCACACCACGCCCTTCTCGACCATGCGATCGCCGACCCCGAGGCGGTCCCAGAACTCCAGCGAGCGCTTCGAGAAGCAGATCGCGCGCGAGCCCTCGCCGATCCGGTCGGCATCGTCGAGCAGCACCACGCGCTGGCCGCGCTGCGCAAGGTCGATCGCGAGCGACAATCCCACCGGCCCGGCGCCGACCACCACGACCGGATGCTCCGCGACGTTGGCGCCCGACCGGTCCTGGTCGGGATGACGGCGATAGCCGAACTGGGTTTTGGCCTGTGCCGTATTGGCTTGTGCCATTGCGTGACCCTGATTGCGTGACCCTGGATGTTCCCGGATGCCGCCGGCTTTTGGCTGCGGCTTGTGCGCCCGGTTTGCGACCAGGACCTTTTGCGACAAAACCTTGCGAGCCGGCCGCAACCTTGCTAAATTAGTCTCACCTGCAACTATCTTAAACTCCCAGTCGGGCTCGCCGTCAACTCAAATTGGAGGAATTTTTGGCCAGGACCTCTGCAAGCCAGCCTCCAGCCCGGCCGCGCAACGCCGTGGAAGCGGACGCGCGCGACAATGCAGCAGCAACCAAGAAGCGCCTCGACCTCTTCCACTTCATGCCGTTCCGCCTGAACCGGCTGGCGGCCGAGGTGTCCTCGGCGCTGTCGAGCGAATATCAGGCGCGCCACGGCCTCGACATTCCCGAGTGGCGCGTGCTCGCCACGCTCGGCTTCCGCAGCGATCCCTGCAGCGCGCAATATATCGCGCATTGCACCCGCACGCACAAATCCACCATCAGCCGCGCCGTCTCCGCGCTGATGGAGCGCGAGATCGTCGAGCGCGTCGAGAACGCGGACGACCGCCGCGAATTCCGCCTGCGACTGACAAAGAAGGGCCAGGCGCTGTATGAGGAGCTGATCCCGCGCCTGCTGCGCAAGGAGCAGGAGATCCTGTCCTGCCTGTCCGCGCAGGAGCGCCGCGATCTCGCAAGCCTGCTCGGCAAGGTCGAGACCAGCCTCGAGCTGGTGCAGACCAGCGAAGAGGCCGACGCGAAGGACGTGTATTAAACCCTGCCGTCGTCCTGGCGAAAGCCAGGAACTATACGCCGCGGCCGGTGTTGCGGACGGGACTCGTCGTTCCTGCGAAGCACAACAAGCGACATTTGTGGTTATAGGTCCTGACTTTCGCCAGGACGACGCTGGGGGTTGGCCGGCGTCCCAACACGAGCACTGCCGCGTAGGGCGGATCCGCCCTACGCGGCTCGTGCGGCGCGAGAGCTACGCCCGATCGATATGTTTCGCGATCACCGGGAAATAATTATCCTTCGATCCCTTGTCGATCGCCTCCTGCAGTACCGTGCCGATCAGTTCCGCGCCGCGGATCTTGATGCCGGCGTCGGCGGCGAGTTCCAGCGCGTAGGACAGATCCTTCAGCGCATATTCGGTCGAGAACGCGCGCTCCGGAAACACGCCGGGCACGATCGCCTTCATGCCGTGGTTGCGCAGCGCAAAGCTGTCGGCCGAGCCCTTCGACAGGGTTTCCAGCAGCAGCTTTGGGTCGACGCCATTGGGCTTCGCCACCGCGACGGCCTCGGCCAGCGCGTTCACCGTCTCGAACAGCACCATGTTGTTGAGGATCTTGGTCACCTGCCCCGCGCCGACTTCGCCGCATTTGGTGACATCGGTGGCAAAGCAGCGGATCAAGGGCTCGATCGCGGCATAGAGCGCGGGCACCGCACCGACCATCACGCTGAGCGTGCCGTCCTGCGCCGCCTGCCGGGTGCGTGCGATCGGCGCGTCGGCCCACGCCGCGCCTTTGGCCTGCAGCTGCCCGGCGAAGTCGCGGGTCTGGCTGACCGAAGAGGTGCCGAGATCGACCACGATTTGGCCGGCTCTCGCATTCTTCAGAATGCCGTCGCCCTCGAACACCGCGCGCACATGCCTGGCGCTCGGCAGGCAGAGGAACAGCACATCGCTTTGCTTGATGACATCGGCGACCGAGCCCGCAATCTCGGCACCGTCGGCGCGCAGACGCTGCAGCGGCTCGGTCGACAGGTCGAACGCGATAACGCGCTTGCCGCTCTTCTTGACCAGGTTGCGGCAAATCGGCTCACCCATCACGCCGAGGCCGATGAACCCGAGAGTCTTGTATTCAGTCATATCGCTTCTTCTTTTTGACGTTTCTTGACGTGTTACGCCTCGCCCAGCCGGCGAGGCTATTTCGCGAACGATCGCGACGGCGCCAGATGCAATGCGAACGCATCGACCTTGTCGCTGGCGCGCGGATAGATCTCGCTGACGATCGGATCGTGGCCCGGGATGAAGCGGTCGGGATGACCGGCAAGCCGCTCGACGGTCTCCCAGCCCTGCGCCATGTCGCCGACATTGTAGACGATCGGGAACGGGCTCTTCTTGTGCAGGTTCGCATAATAATGCGCGGCGTCCGATGCCAGCACGACCGGCCCGCGCGCGGTCTCGACCCGCACCACCTGCAGGCCGTCGGAATGGCCGCCGACGCGATGCACGGTGACGCCGGGCGCGATCTCGCCGTCACCGGAATGGAAGGTGACGCGCTCGCCATAGACATGGCGCACCATCCGCGTGACATGTTCAATGGAGAACGGATGGCGCAGCATGCCGTTGCACATGCAGCGGCCGGTCGCGTAGCTCATCTCGCGTTCCTGCAGATGGAATTTGGCATTCGGGAAGCGATCCAGATTGCCGGCGTGGTCATAATGCAGATGGGTGACGATGACGTCGCGGATCGCATCGGCGCTGACGCCGAAGTCGGCCAGCGCATCGACCGGGTTGAGCGTCAGCTTGCGGGCGCGCGCCTTGGCCTCCTCGGCGTTAAAGCCGGTGTCGACCAGGATGTCGCGGCCGTGGCCGCGAATCAGCCAGACGAAATAATCGAGATCCTGCGCCGTGGTGTCGTGCGGATCGGGCACCAGGAAATTGAGGTGGGGCGTGCGCGGCGACATCGTCGCATAGCGCAGGGCGTAGATTTCGTAGGCGTTTCCCATCGGTATCGCTCTTGTTGGCTGTTCTTGAATAGCTTGGCGTCCCGACCACAAAGCCATCGCCTCGCGCAAAGGTCAAACCGCGCAGAGTGCGACGAGCGCATGACAGGACGACCGCAGCCTCTGTAAATGCAATTACACTATCCGGTCGCAGGAACCTGCACCATGCCGCGGAGGCGATGGCCGCCATGATCGCGGCTGTTGCACTGCGGCCTCGTTATCGCCGCCGCGATTAGCGATGGTGCAGCAAGCCGTTGACGGGGGTTTGGCCGTGGTTTGATAATGGATTTTCGCTAGAGTAAGGTTCCCGGGGCGCAGGCTGAAAGCGGCGCCATTTCATTGCAATGCCGCGATCTGGATTAGCCGCGATTATGAGAATCCGCCTTGCCTTGCTCGCCACGCTGATTTTTTCAATCGCGTCGCCAACCCTGTCCGTTGCCGCCGGCGATCGTTTCGCGCTGGTCATCGGCAACGCCAAATATCCCGACGCCGACGCGCCGCTGAAGGAGCCGGTCAACGACGCGCGTGACGTCGCCGATGAGCTCAAGCGCGACGGCTTCACCGTCGAGGTCGGCGAGAATCTGACGGGCGACGGCATGCGGCGCGCCTTCGACCGGCTCTATGGCAAGATCAAGCCGGGCTCGGTCGCGCTGATCTTCTTCTCGGGTTACGGCATCCAGTCGAACCGGCAGAGCTACATGATCCCGATCGATGCCCAGATCTGGGCCGAGGCCGACGTTCGCCGCGACGGCTTCAGCCTCGAGACCGTGCTCGGCGAGATCAGCAGCCGCGGTGCCGGGGTCAAGATCGCCCTGGTCGACGCCTCGCGGCGCAACCCGTTCGAGCGCCGCTTCCGCAGCTTCTCGGCGGGGCTCGCCCCGGTGATCGCACCCAACGGGACGTTGGTGATGTATTCGGCCGCGCTGTCGTCCGTGGTCTCGGACAATGGCAGCGACCGCAGCCTGTTCGTGCGGGAACTGCTGAAGGAGATCCGCACCCCCGACCTGATGGCTGAGGAAGCGCTGAACCGCACCCGCGTCGGCGTCACCCGCGCCTCACGGCAGGAACAGGTGCCGTGGATCTCGTCGTCGCTGGCCGAGGATTTCTCGTTCAGTCCGGGCGGCGCAGCCATTCAAGCCGGCGCAGCGACTCCAAGCGGCGCAGCCGTTCCAGGCGCCGCGCCGGCGCCGTCGAACGCTGCGCCCGGGCCGGCCGCATCACCGTCGCCCGAGGTGGCAACGGCACCGCCGGTCTCGCCGCCGCCAGCCCCGCCCGTTGCAACGCCGAAGCCGACACCGACGCCTCCGGCGGCAACCGCGCCACCGCCGGCGCCGCCGAAGCCAGCCGTCGCGACAGCGCCGGCCGCACCCCCGCCTCCGCCAAAAGCGCCCGAGATCGCGCTGCCGCCTCCCGCGCCTCCGCCGCCGGTGGTGATCCAGCCCACGCCGGCCCCGAGCAATTCGCCCGTGCTCGCGGATGATCCGACGATCAAGAGCCTGAACGAAAGGCTCGACAAGAACCCGGATGACGCGGCTGCGCTGTATCGCCGCGGCCAGGTCTTTGCCAGCAAGGGCGCCTACGACCTCGCGGTCAAGGACTTCACCAATTCGCTGCGGCTGAACCCGAAGGATGTCGAGGCCTATAACAACCGCTGCTGGGTTCGCACCGTGATCGGCGACCTGCAGGCGGCCCTGAAGGACTGCAACGAGGCGCTGCGGCTGCGCCCGAACTTCGTCGATGCGCTCGACAGCCGCGGCCTGATGAACCTGAAGGGCGGGCAGAACAAGAACGCCATCGCCGATTTCGACGCCGCGCTAAAGATCAACCCGCGGCTGACTTCGTCGCTGTACGGGCGCGGCCTTGCCAAGAAGCGCAACGGCGCGGTCGCGGAAGGCGATCTCGACATCGCCAACGCCAAGGCGATGGACCCGAACATCGTCAAGGAATTCGCCGACTACGGCGTGCAGTGACAAATGAACGAGGCCTGCCCGCGGCTCGAACCGCGGGCGAAATTGCGCGACTAATCAGCGGGTGCGTGCCGGGCAGCGATGCCCGCGATCAATCCGAAGAATTGCATGGAACCGCGCCAGCCGGCGCAGGAGGGACCGAAATGTTCAAGCCGTCGGCAAGGGCCGCGCTCCTTTCAATCGTGACCGTCGGCGCCGTGCTGTCGTTCGGCATGGCGGCCGCCTGTGCCGGTGACAACGTCACCGAGGACCAGATCATCAAGGCGCTGACGCCCGAGAAGAAGCCCCTGACCCGCGGCCTCTCGGTCGGCCCGCAGACCTCGCCCGGGTTGAACGCCGACCAGGCCAAGTTCGTGCAGAGCATCCGTGGTCGCGCCACCCGCTCGCTGTCCTCGACTGAGCGCGAGGAAATCGCGACTATCGTCCAGGACAAGCCGAAGATCGATCTCGAGATCAATTTCGACTACAATTCCGCCGACATCAGCGCGAAGTCGCTGCCCTCGGTGCAGGCGCTCGGCCGCGCCTTGACCAATCAGGACCTGAAGGGCTCGACCTTCGTGGTCGCCGGCCACACCGACGCCGCCGGCAGCGAGGACTACAATCAGGGCCTCTCGGAGCGCCGCGCCGACGCCATCAAGCGCTATCTGGTCGACAAATATGGCATCAACGGCAGCGATCTCGTCACTGTCGGCTATGGCAAGAGCAAGCTGAAGGACCCGAGCCACCCGATGGCGGACGTCAACCGGCGCGTCCAGGTCGTGAACGTGGAAAACAAGGACACCGCGTCCAAGTGATCTAGAGGTGATGGGCGGTGGCGCGGCCCCTTTTTGAGGTTACAATGCGTCCCGCACCCCGGCGGGGCGCATTTGCTTGTGGGCGAACGCCCAAAGCGGCCCACAGGTGCCCCGCCTCACATGACATCAGGGCATGATCCGGAACAACGGACCCCGGCCTTTCCGATGCCCACACAATACGACGGCGAGATGAGACTTCGACGAGCGCCCAAGACAATCACTGTCGATACGCGCCAAGTTCTGGATTGATCAGGCGATGAATTTTTCCCAATACCTCAAGCCTGCGCTCGGCACGGTGGTCTTCCTCGCGCTGGCTGTCGCCTATTACACGTTCGAGCACCGCTCCCATCCGGAGGAGAAGGAGACGCCGGGCCAGGCGCTGGTCGTGGTGACGAAGTCGACCAATGCCTGCTTCTCCGACATGGTCCGCGTCACCGGCTTCATCGTGCCGCGCCGCGAGGCGCAGGTGAATGTCGACCAGGACGGCTCCAAGGTTACCGATGTGCTGGTCCGCGAGGGCGACACCGTGACCGAGAACCAGGAACTGGCGCGGCTGACCCCGCCGCCGCAGCAGGCGGCGCAGGGCAATGCCAAGCCGATCGTTCTGCGCGCGCCGGCCGCCGGACTCGTCACCGAGGTGCGCACCGCGCCCGGCGCTCCGGCCTCGCCGCAGGCTCCGCCGATGTTCAAGATCTCCGTCAACAACGAGATCGAGCTCGACGCCGAGGTGCCGGGCTTCCAGCTCCTGAAGCTCAATCCCGGCGCCAATGTCCGGATCAGCCGCGACGACGCGCCCGACATCGTCGGCAAGGTCCGCCAGATCTCGCCGCAGATCGACCGCGCCACCCAGCTCGGGCACGTCCGCATCACCATCAACAACAATCCGACGCTGAAGGTCGGCATGTTCGCGCGCGCCAATATCGACGCCAAGCGCTCCTGCGGCGTCGCGGTGCCGCGCACCGCGATCGACCGCCTCACCCTGCAAGTCGTGAAGGGCAACACGGTCGAGACCCGCAGGGTGCGCGTCGGGCTGACCTCCGACACCTCGACCGAAATCCTTGAAGGCCTCGACGTCGGCGAAATCGTCGTGGCCGATGCTGGCACCTCGCTGCATGACGGCGACCAGATCAAGACCATGTTCGCCGACGAACTCGATCGCACGCGATCACGCTAATTCGGGCACGCTAATGGCTTTGAACATCTCGGCATGGTCGATCCGGAACCCGCTTCCCTCGATCGTCTTCTCGATCATCCTGCTGGTGCTGGGCTGGGTCTCCTTCACCAAGCTCGCCGTGACGCGGCTGCCGAGCGCCGACATTCCGGTGATCTCGGTCGCGGTCTCGCAATTCGGCGCGGCGCCCTCGGAACTTGAGTCGCAGGTCACCAAGACGATCGAAGACGGCGTCTCCGGCGTCGAGGGCGTGCGCCACATCTCCTCCTCGATCACCGACGGCCTGTCGGTGACCACGATCCAGTTCGCGCTGGAGACCAACACCGACCGCGCGCTCAACGACGTCAAGGACGCGGTGACGCGGGTGCGCGCCAACCTGCCGCAGAACGTCACCGAGCCGTTGATCCAGCGCGTCGACGTGATCGGCCTGCCGATCGTGACTTACGCCGCGATCTCGCCCGGCAAGACGCCGGAGCAGCTCTCTTACTTTGTCGACGACGTGGTCAAGCGCGCGCTGCAGGGCGTGCGCGGCGTCGCCCAGGTCGAGCGCATCGGCGGCGTCGAGCTCGAGATCCTGGTCTCGCTCGATCCCGACAAGCTGCAGGCGGTGGGGCTCACCGCGGTCAATGTCAGTCAGATCCTGCGCGGCACCAATGTCGACGTCGCCGGCGGCCGCGCCGAGATCGGCAAGAACGACCAGGCGATCCGCACCCTGGCCGGCGCCAAGACGCTGAACGAGCTCGCGGGCACCATGATTCCGCTGTTCGGCGGCGGCGAGATCCGGCTCGACGATCTCGGCACCGTCACCGACACCATCGCCGACCGGCGCACCTTCGCCCGCTTCAACGGCGAGCCGGTGGTGGCGCTCGGCATCAAGCGCTCCAAGGGCGCCAGCGACGTCGTCGTCGCGGCCGCGGTGCAGAAGCGGATCGACGCCCTGAAGGTCGCCTATCCCGACGTCGACCTCAAGCTGATCGATACCTCGGTCGAGTTCACCAAGGGCAATTACGAGGCCGCGATCTCGACCTTGTTCGAGGGCGCGATCCTCGCCGTCATCATCGTGCTGCTGTTCCTGCGCGACATGCGCGCCACCATCATCGCCGCGGTCTCGCTGCCGCTGTCGATCTTCCCGGCATTCTGGGCGATGGACCTGCTCGGCTTCTCGCTCAACCTGGTGTCCTTCCTCGCCATCACGCTGTCGACCGGCATTCTGGTCGACGACGCCATCGTCGAGATCGAGAACATCGTCCGCCACATGCGGATGGGCAAGACGCCCTACCGGGCCGCGCTTGAAGCCGCCGACGAGATTGGCCTCGCGGTGATCGCGATCTCGCTCACCATTATCGCGATCTTCGCCCCCGCAAGCTTCATGTCCGGGATCGCCGGGCAGTTCTTCAAGCAGTTCGGCATCACCGTGTCGGTGCAGGTGTTCTTCTCGCTGCTCGCCGCGCGCTTCGTGACGCCGATGCTGGCCGCCTATTTCCTCAAGCATCATGACCACGACGACCCGCCGCCCGGCCGCATCCTGCGCAGCTATCACGGCCTCGTCACCTGGTCGGTGAAGCACCATTACATCACCGTGCTGATCGGCTTTGCGGTGTTCGCCGCGTCGATCTGGAGCATCACGCTGCTGCCGCAGGGCTTCCTGCCGGCGCAGGACACCGCGCGCTCGCTGCTCGCGATGGAGCTGCCGCCCGGCTCGCAGCTGGCCTATACCGAGAAGGTCACCGAGGAGATCGTGGCGCGGCTGCGCAAGCGGCCCGAGGTGCGCAGCGTGTTCGTCGACGGCGGCCGCGTGCCGCCGGGCATCCAGGAAGTCCGCCGCGCCGCGCTGATCATCAACTACACGCCGAAGGCGGACCGCAGGATCACCCAGCGCGAGCTGGAGCTGTCGATCGGCAAGGAGCTCGATAACGTCCCCGATATCAGGTTCTGGTTCCTCGACGAGAACGGCCTGCGCGCCATCTCGCTGGTCGTCACCGGCACCGACAGCAACATCGTCAATAACGTCGCCAGCGAGCTGGCGACGCAGATGAAGCGGATCCCGATCATCGCCAACGTGATCTCGGAGACCGCGCTCGACCGGCCCGAACTGCGCATCCGTCCGCGCGCCGAACTCGCGGCGCGGCTCGGCGTCTCGACCGAGAGCCTGTCGCAGACCATCCGCGTCGCCACCATCGGCGACGTCGGGCCGGCGCTGGCGAAGTTCGACGCCGGTGACCGCCAGGTGCCGATCCGCGTCCAGCTCGAGGACAGTGCGCGCAGCGACCTTCAGATGCTCGAGCAGCTGCGCGTGCCGCTCGGTCAGCGCGGCGAACGCGGCGGCGTGCCGCTCTCCGTCGTCGCCGACATCCAGCTCGATCAGGGCCCGACCAGCATCAACCGCTACGACCGGGAGCGGCAGGCCACCGTCGCGGCCGACCTCGTAGGCAATGCCGCGCTCGGCGATGCCACCAAGCTGATCTACGACCTCCCGGTCATGAAGAGCCTGCCGAAGGGCGTGAGGGTCAGCCCGTCCGGCGACGCCGAGAGCCTCGCCGAACTGTCCGACGGCTTCGCGACCGCGATCACCGCCGGCCTGATGATGGTCTACGCCGTGCTGGTGCTGCTGTTCGGCACCTTCCTGCAGCCGATCACCATCCTGTTCTCGCTGCCGCTCTCGATCGGCGGCGCGATCGGCGCGCTGCTGCTGACAGGCAAGCAGCTCACGACGCCGGTGTGGATCGGCATCCTGATGCTGATGGGCATCGTCACCAAGAACGCCATCATGCTGGTGGAATTCGCGGTGGAGGCGATCCGCGACGGCAAGGCGCGCGAGGACGCGATGATCGATGCCGGCATGAAGCGCGCCCGCCCGATCGTGATGACGACGATCGCGATGGCCGCCGGCATGATGCCGTCAGCGCTGGCGTTCGGCGCCGGCGGTGAATTCCGCTCACCGATGGCGCTCGCGGTGATCGGCGGCCTGATCTTCTCGACCGTGCTGTCGCTGGTGTTCGTGCCGGCGATGTTCATGGTGATGGACGATATCGGCGGCTTGATCTGGCGCTTCGGCAAGCGGCTCGTGGTCTCGCATGCCGACCACGAGCTAACCCCGAGCGAGCCCCAGACCGACCAGACCAAGCGGCCGCCCGGCCCGCCAAGCGTCATCTCGCCTGCGGCGGAGTAAGCTGAGGGCGCGGCGCGTCAGCGCACGATGAAGGGGTGCCCACCAAAATATCGAAAACAACCCCATGCAAAGTAGCCGGCGGCTGCCGGCGTTCGACACGGCAGCTTGACTCGTCGGGCAACTCAGCGGTATTTTTCCATTATTCCGAAATTATGATGTGTGTCTGCCGGCTCACGTCGTCCCTGCGAAAGCAGGGACCCATACTCGGCGGCGGACCTTATTGAAGGGACTCGTTGTTCCAGCATCGTCCAGCAATCGGCAGGCGTGGTTATGGGTCCCTGCTTTCGCAGGGACGACGTGTCGAAGGATCTCGATCCAAGGCGTCACACCACCCGGTGTCATCACCCGCATGCGCATGCGGGTGATCTCAAGCTCTAATACAGCCGCGTGCGATAGGCCTCTTCCATCGTCTTCTCGGCGACCTCGACCTCGACCGCCGCGGTCTGCTCGGCGATGATCCGGCCAAGCGTCGGAAAACTGTGGCGCTCGACCTGCACGGCCGGGTTCCAGAGCTTTGAGCGCATCAGCGCCTTGCCGCAATGGAAATAGGTCTCATCGACATGCACTTTCATGCCGATGATCGGCGTGACGTTCTGCACCGTCAGCGGCGTCAAAAGATCCGGCTCCTGCGAGATCTCGGCCCGCCCGTTGATCCGCAGGGTCTCGTTGATGCCCGGCACCATGAAGATCAGGCCGACCCCGGGCGAGGCCAGGATATTGCCGAACGTATCGACGCGGTTGTTGCCGCGCCGATCCGGGATCAGCAGCGTCTTGTCGTCGATCACCGAGACGAACCCCGGCGCATCGCCGCGCGGGCTGGCGTCGGCATGGCCCTTGCCGTCGCTGGAGGCGATGACCAGAAACGGCGACAGCGCGATGAAGTCGCGGCAGAACTTGTCGAGATGATTGAGCACCTTCTTCTCGGCGAGCGGGCTCAACTGCCCGAAATGCGCGCGAAGATCCTCCTGCGACTTGACCGGCGGCTTGCCGCCTGCGCCCTCGTGACCCATAGCGAACCTCCCTTTGTTGTTAGTTTATACCGCGTCGATGCCGGAATCGATCCTCGCCGTCTGGCGTGCGCCGTCCGCGGCCGCAAAGCCCGGCTGGTCGAAGAAATCGCGGCCGGGAATCGCATCGAGCAGATCGCGGGTATAGGCCTGACGCGGCGCGGTGAAGACCTCGGCCGTCGTGCCTTCCTCGACGATGCGCCCCTTCTGCAGGACAATCACGCGGTCGGCGATCTCGGCGGCGATGCGCAGATCGTGGGTGATGAAGATCATCGCAAGCCGCATTTCCTGGCGCAGCTCGGCGAGCAGTGCCAGCACCTGGGCCTGCACCGAGACGTCGAGCGCCGACACCGCCTCGTCGGCGATCAAGACCCGCGGCTTGAGCGCGAGCGCCCGCGCGATGCAGATCCGCTGGCGCTGGCCGCCCGAGAATTCGTGCGGATAGCGATCCGCAGCGGTCTCGGACAGGCCGACCCGGACCAGCAGCTTCCTCGCCTGCGCCATCGCTTCGGCACGCGATGTGCCGTAGGCCATCGGGCCGCGCGCGATGGCATCGCCGACCTTCTGGCGGGGATCGAGGCTGGCAAACGGATCCTGGAACACGATCTGAAGCTGCCGCCGCGCCTGACGCAGCGCCTCGCCGCGCAGCTGCCGGAGGTCGGCGCCGCCGAAGCGGATGGCGCCGGCATCCGGCTCGGTCAGCCGCAGGATCATGCGGCCGAGCGTCGACTTGCCGGAGCCGGATTCGCCGACGACGGCAAGCGTCTCGCCCTCGTGCAGCGTCAGCGAGATGCCATCCGCGGCGACCACCTCGCGCGGCGGCTGCAGCCAGCCGCGCTTGACCCGAAAGGTCTTTTGCAGGCCGACGATTTCCAGTAGCGGCTCCGGTCGCACGATCGTGTCATGGATGTCGGCGAGCCGCGCCTTCGGGACCGCGTCGATCAGTTCGCGCGTGTAGGCGGCTTGCGGATTGCGCAGCACCTCGCTGACGGTGCCGTGCTCGACCACCTTGCCGTGGCGCAGCACCACAACGCGGTCGGCGACATCGGCGACGACGCCGAAATCATGGGTGATCAGCAACACGCCCATGCCGCGCTCGCGCCTGAGATCGTCGATCAGGCGCAGGATCTGACGCTGGGTCGTGACATCGAGCGCGGTCGTCGGCTCGTCCGCGATCAGCAGCGCAGGCCGGTTGGCCATCGCCATCGCGATCATCACGCGCTGGCGCTGGCCGCCGGACAGCTCGAACGGGTAGCTCTTTTCCAGCAGAAGCGGATTCGGTAACCCGACCTGCGTCAGCAGCGTCTGCACCCGCTCGCAGACCTCCGCCATCGATGGCGTGGGCCGCTGGTGCGCAAGGATCATCTCCTCGATCTGTTTGCCGACCCGCTTCAGCGGATTGAGCGAGGACAGCGGCTCCTGAAAGATCATCGCGGCATCGCCGCCGCGCAAGTTCCGCAGGCCACGGCTGTCGAGCTTCGACGGATCCCGTCCCGCGACCGTCACGGCGCCGGATGCGATATCGACGCCCCGCGGCAACAGCTGCAGCACCGCATGGGCGATCATCGACTTGCCGGAGCCGGATTCGCCGACCAGACAGACCACCTCGTTCGGCTTGATCTCAAACGACACATTCTCGACCGCGAAGGGCCGGTCGCCGCCCTTGGGAAGCGCGATCGAGAGGCGATCGACGGCGAGAACCGGCGCGCTGGACTGCATGGTTTCGCTCATGACCGGCGCCTCGAGACGCGCGGGTTGAGCACATCGGACAGGCCTTCGCCGAACAGGTTGATCGCCAGCACGGTGACGAGGATGGCAAGGCCGGGAAACACACTCATCCACCACGCATTGCGGATCACGGTGCGCCCCGCGCCGATCATGAAGCCCCATGACATCAAATTGGGATCGCCGAGCCCCATGAAGGACAGCGCGCTTTCCAGCAGGATCGCGGTCGCCACCGTCAACGACGTCACGACCAGGATCGGCGAGATCGCGTTCGGCAGGATATGGCCGAGCACGATGCGCCAGGTGCGCTCGCCCTGGCACAGCGCCGCCTCGACGAACTCACGATGCCGCAGGCGCAAGAATTCCGCGCGCGTCAGCCGCGCCAGCGGCGGCCAGCTCACCGCCCCGATGATCAGGATGATCGTGAGCAGCGACGGATTGAAGGTTGCGACCAGCAGGATGGCCAGCACGAAGGCCGGAATGGTCTGGAACAATTCCGTCATCCGCATCAGCACCAGATCGACCTTGCCGCCGAAATAGCCCGAGATCGCGCCGACGACGACGCCGATCGCCATCGCGGCGAGCGCCGACGCGATGCCGATCAGGAGCGAGACGCGCGCGCCATAGGCGACGCCGGCCGCGACATCGCGGCCGAGCGTATCGCCGCCGAGCCACAGCCCGTCCTCGCCGGGCGGCGTGAACGGCGCACCGACCATCTCCCAGGGCGAGACCGGAAACACGATCGGCGCGATGATCGCGACGACCACGACGACGAGCAGCAGGACAAGCCCGATCATGCCGCTGGGATGCCGCAGGAACGCGCGCACCGTCTCCATCACGCCGCTCCCGTGGTCATGCGCGGATCGATCAGCCGGTAGACCAGGTCGGTCAAAAGGTTGAGCGCGATCACGACGATCGAGAGGATCAGGAAGATGCCGAGCAGGACCGGATAGTCGCGCTGCAGCAGGGCCTCGAAGGTCAGGCGGCCGAGGCCGGGCCAGGCAAACACCGTCTCGATCACCACGGCGCCGCCGACCAGCGCGCCGGCCTGCATGCCTGCGACGGTGACGACCGGCACCAGTGCATTGCGCAGCATGTGGCCGACGACGATCCGCGTTCCGGACAGGCCCTTGGCGCGCGCCGTCTTGATGAAATCCTGCTGCGCGACCTCGATGATCGAGGACCGCATCAGCCGCGCATAGATCGCCAGATAAATCGCCGCCAGCGAAGTCACCGGCATGATCATGTGTTTCATGATGTCGAGCGCGTGCTCGATCGGCGAGAGCTGGACGTTGATGGTCTCGTAGCCGAACGGCGGCAGCCAGCCGAGCGTCACCGAGAACACCAGCACCAGCATCAGGCCGAGCCAGAATACCGGCGTCGCATAGAGCACGAGCGAGAGCACGGTGAACACCGTGTCGAGCACGCTGCCGGCCGCGAGCCCCGCCAGCGCGCCGAGCGCGGTGCCGATCAGGAGCGCGAGACAGAACGCCGTGACCGTCAGCAAGAGCGTCGCCGGCAGCCGTTCGAGGATCAGATCGACGACCGGGCGGCGCTGACGATAGGAATAGCCGAGATCGAGCCTGACGACGCGGCCGAGGTGGTTCACGAGCTGGACGAAATACGGCTTGTCGAGCCCGTACTCCTTGCGCAGATCGTCGAGCAGCTTTGGATCGGACGCGCCGGATTGTCCGGCCATGACCTGGGCCGGGTCGCCGGGCGCAGCGCGCACCAGCACGAAGTTGAACGTCGCGATGACGAGGATCACGGCGACGAGCTGGGCGATGCGGCTGATCGCCTGGAGCCCGATCGCCGCTGCGCTCCCGAACCGCGTCACGATTTGTAGACCGACCCGAAGGTTTCGTGCGAGCCGATGCCCGTGGTCACGATGTTCTTGAACGCCTTGTCGTAGATGATCGGATATTCGATCTCGAGCGTCCAGGCTACCGGAACATCCTCGACCAGGATCTGCTGCACCTTGCTGTAGAGCTCCTGGCGCTTGGCTTCATCCAGCGTGATCGCAGCTTCGTCGAACAGTCTGTCGACCTCGGGATTCGAGTAGCCTTGGGTGTTCGAGAACAGGATACCCTTCTTGATGTTCGACGAAATATAGGTGCGCGCCACGCCGAGCGCGGGATCACCGAGCTGGTAGAGCAGGTTCTGGGTCATCTCGTAATCCCAGTTGCCGACCTTCTCGGCCCAGCCGGCCATGTCGGTGCCGACCAGCACGAGATCGATGCCGACGCGTGCAAAGCTCTGCCGGAAGAACTCGCCGGCGCGCTGATAAGACTCGCCGTAGGGCGGCACGATGTACTTGATCTCGGCCCGCTTGCCGCTCGCGCCAGGCTTCAGTCCCATGTCGTCGAGCAGCGCCTTGGCCTTGTCCACGGAGAATCCGTAGCGCTTCACGTTCGGATCGTAGAACCGCGTCTTCGACGAGATCGGGCCGGTCGCGACCTTGGCGTTGCCGAAATACACGCGCTTGCTGAACGCCTCGCGATCGATCAGATGCATCACCGCCTGCCGGAACCGCTTGTCATTCATCGGCGCGATGCGGTTGTTCATTTCGAGCCATTGATGCGGCGCGAAATACTCGTAGCCCTTGGTGGTGAATTCGAGGTTCTTCTGCGCCTTAAAGCGCTGCACGTCATAGAATTCGACGTCGGACCATTGCACCAGCTGCACCGTGCCGTTCTCGAGCGCGAGCGCACGCGACGCCGCGTCCGGAATCACGCGGTAGACGATCTCGTCGAGATAAGGCTCGTCCTTCAGATAGTAACCGTCATGGCGGACCAGGTGAACATGCGAGCCGCGCACCCATTCCTTCAGCTTGAAGGGGCCGGTGCCGATCGCCTTGTCGTTCTCCGGGTTCTTGCGATAGTCGGTGCCGTCGTAGATGTGCTTGGGCACGATCGGCGCGGACGTGCAGTCGAAACAGCCGATGAACGGCGCGAACGGCTGCTTCAGCTTGAACACGACGGTGAGCGGATCTGGCGCTTCGGCCGACGCCACGCGGGCGAAGTTCTGCCGCGCGCGCGGATGCGTCTCCACCGGCAGCTTCATGCAGCTGAAGACCACGTCCTCCGAGGTCATCGGCTTGCCGTCGTGGAAGGTGATGCCGGGAAACAGCTTGAATGTGTAGGTCAGGCCGTCGGGCGAGATCTCCCAGGACTGCGCCATGCCGGGCATCGGCTTGAGGTCGGCGCCATATTTCAGCAGGCCTTCATAGATCTTGCCGCCGAGCGTCAGGGTCGGTTGCTGCTGGTTCAGCGCGGTCACCAGAACCGGCGGCTCCGGCTGTATGATGGTGTTGAGCGTTCCACCGCGGGTCTGGCCCGCCGCCCGCGTGATGCCGAACGGGATGGCTGCACCGCAGGCCAGCATCGCCTTGGTGAATTCGCGTCTGTTCATCGGACCTCTCCGTCGCCGCGCGTCAGGCATTCGATTTCGGCGAATGTCGCGGGGTGAGGCATTGTTGCCAAACGCCGTATCCCGCGCTACCTGATTGGGGACAACAACCATCGCGATCGGGCCAACTGGCCCGGAAGATGCATGAGCGCCCTGCGAAAACGACGATCGATCAGGAGCTCACGACACTTGAAAGTCGCAGCGCGACGAAATGACACCGCCGGCCTGCGCGTGTGCCGCAAGCAATCCGGTCCCGCAGCTGCCGCGCATTATGCCGGACAACTGCAACAGGTCGAACGGCCGCTCGCGGCCATGGCGGCCTCTTATCCGAACGAAAGCACGAGCGCGCGACACGCGCATCGACGCGACCAGTTCATCTTGCAGACCGCAGGCGTGACCTCGATGATGACCGAGCGCGGCCACTTCGTCGTGCCGCCTGGCCATGGCCTGTGGATTCCGGCCGGCGTCGCGCACCAGTCGCGTGCATGGGGCGAGGTCGAGATCCAGACCATCTATGTCACGCCGGACCGTGTGCGGAATGCGCCGGCAACCTGCCGCCTGATCAAGGTCTCCGCATTGGTCGAAGCACTGATGGAAGAGGCGGTGCATATGCCGACGCGTTACGACCCCGAAGGGCGCGACGGCCGGCTGGTCGACTTCCTGCTCGATGAGATCGGCAGGATGCCCGAAGTGTCGCTGCATGTGCAGGTGCCGCCCGACCCGCGGCTTGCCGCGATCTGCGAAGCGGTGCTGGTCGATCCGAGCTCCGATCTGACGCTCGACCAATGGGCCGACCGCTGCCAGCTCAGCCGGCGGACATTGACGCGCCTGTTCCGTCGCGAGACCGGACAGAGCTTTGCGGCCTGGCGCCAGCGGGTGCGGTTGCTTGAAGCGCTGGCGCGGCTCGGCGCCGGCGAGGCCGTCACCTGCGTCGCGCTCGACGTCGGCTATGACAGCCCGAGCGCGTTCGCCGCGATGTTCAAGCGCGAACTCGGCGCCGCGCCGCGCCAGTATCTGCGCTGGGCCAATCCCGAAGTGGTGTTGAGGTAGGCGAATTCGCGTCACGCATCTGCGGAACGCAAAACCCCTGCGGTCAACGGGAAAGACCGCAGGGGTTTGCAGGTGGATGGCGTGAGGCCAGCGAGGCTGGGTGTCACCCCAAGGACCGGCACGCGGATGAAAGCGATACCCGCCTCCTCATGCAAGCAAGACTTTTAGGCAGGAGTGCGTCAACATTCGCAAGCAAGGCGCGCGAGAGGACGCGATCCTCGCGCGCGCGTTGCATGCAACCGTTTAGTCGTTGCGTGCGACCGCCGTCAGCTTGGTCATGTTGTGGAGCATGATCCGGCCGCGCTGCAGGTCGACGATGCCGTCCTTGCGCCAGGTCTGCAGTTGCCGGTTGACGCTCTCGCGCGCCGCGCCGACGAAGATGCCGAGCTGTTCCTGCGAGATATGCACCTCGGAACCGAAATCCTCGGCCAGCGCGCACAGCCGGCGTGCGAGGCGGACCGGCAACGGCTGCAGCACGGATTCTTCCATCCGCTCGCTCTGCCAGCGGATGCGCTGGCACAGCAATTCGATCAGGCGGACCGCGACCTTCGGCTCGCGCTCGAGGAAGCCCAGGAAATCCTCCCGCCGCAGGACGAACAATTCGGTGGGCTCGCCGGCGGTCGCATCCGCGGTGCGCTCCTGACCGTCGAGGACGGCGACTTCGCCGAACAGGTCGCCGGATCCCATGAAGTTCAATGTGAGCCGGCTGCCGTCGGCGGCGCCGGTTTCGATGCGAATCTGGCCGCGGCGGACCCCAAACAGGGCGTCGCCGGGATCGCCTTTCTGGAACAGCACCTCGCCGGCAGCGAGCTGCTGGGTGTGGCAAAGGCCCGCAAGCCGCGCCAATTCGTCCGCACCGAGATCGGCGAACATCGGGTTCATTTTCAGAATGACCGCAAATTCGGCCTGTTTGCTCATTGTATTGCCTTCCAAATCCATCCGAGCGGTCCCCCGACGCCGGGTTAGCAACAATCACCCTCATAAGAGTGTGTGAGAGGTCACATAAGTTCATGCTGGTAACGGATTATTTTTCCAGCCGTTGGAGCGAGGTCCCGTTTGCGGGATAATCTCGTGCGTTCGGCCGTGCCTTTCCACGGCGGAACCCTGTCTGCCCGGCCTGGAATATCGAGATGAGAGCACTGAAATTCGCCGGGGCCGCCATCGCTGCCGTGATCGTGATCATCGCGCTGGTGGCCGCGGTCGGGATCCCGTCCTCGTTCCTCACATCGGCCATCACCGAGCGGGTCGAGCGGGAGACCGGCTACACGCTCACCATCAATGGCGGCGCCAGGATTGGCCTCTGGCCGGCCGTCAGTCTGACGCTGCGCGACGTCGTGTTGCAGGATCCGCGCGAGCGCGAGGCCAACAACCGGTTCGCGGCTGATCGGGTCGAGGCCGCGATGACGCTGTCGAGCCTGTGGTCGGGCGAGTCCGACATCACCGACCTCGCGATCGTCAAGCCGGTGATCAATCTGCCGCTGCAGCGCGAGCGCACCCGCGACCACAATCCGCCGGCGAAGTCTTCCGCGTCCGACAGCGGCGGCCTCACGATCCGGCATGTCAGCGTCACTGGCGGCACCATCGTGTTCTCCAATGTGCGCGACCGGGTCGAGAACCGGATCGAGGCACTCAATGCCGATGCGACCATTGGCAACGACCGCAAGATCGTCGTCACCGGGAGTGCGAGCGCCAGTGACAAGCCACTGAAGTTCGAGATCCGCGCGACCGCGCCACAGGCAGCGCTGGAACGCCGGAACGTGCCGGCGGAGTTCAACATCGACGCGCCTGGCCTGTTGCCCGCGGCGATCAAGGCGAATGCGGAAGTGCGCCTGAACGGCACGGTGGTGATGTTCAACGGCGTGTCCGGCACGCTCGGCGATGGCGGCTTCACCGGCTGGGCCTCGGTCGACTTCGCCAGCAACAAGCCGCTGGTTAAGCTCGATCTCGACTTCCAGCGCATCTCGATGGCGCTGACGCCGAGCCAGCCCGATGCGGCGCAGCCATTGGGCACCAACAGCTGGAGCAATGCGTCGATCGACCTTGGCGGGCTTAACTATGTCGACGCGCAGGCGCGCATCTCGGCGGCGGAGCTCGTGATCGGCGCCGGCCGCTTCGCGCAGGCTGAGATCGATGCATCTGTTGACAGCGGCGTGCTGAAGGCCCGGCTCGCCAATCTCGGCGCCTATGAGGGCACCGCCAATGGCGACGTCACGATCGATGCGAGAACCACCACTCCAACCTACGCGCTGCGGCTCGACCTCGCCGGCGTGCGCGCGCTGCCGGTGCTGAGGAGTCTTGCCGAATTCGACAAGCTCGACGGCAAGATGCAGGCGAAGATCGCGCTGACATCGCAAGGCACCAGCGCACGCACGATCGTCGGCAATCTCGGCGGCACGGCCTTCGTCGTATTCCAGGATGGCAAGATCCTCGGCCTCAACGTCGCGCAGATGATCCGCAACCTCACCACCAGCACGCTGTCGGGCTGGCAACAGGGCCAGGAGCTGTCGACCGATCTCAGCCAGCTCTCGGCCTCGTTCAAGCTCGACAAGGGCCAGGCCGTCACCACCGATCTCAACCTGATCGGGCCGCTGGTGAAAATGACCGGGGTCGGCACCGTCGATCTCAATACCCGCCAGATCGGGTTCCGCGTCGAGCCGCAGCTCGTAATGACCACCGAAGGCCAGGGTCGCGCCGGCAATCCGGTCGGCCTCGGCATCCCCGTGATGATCGAGGGGCCCTGGGTGTCCCCGCGGATCTATCCGGAGATGCAGGGCATCCTCGACAATCCAGAGGCGGCCTATGCCAAGCTCAAGGAGATGGGCAAGGGTTTGTTCGGCGCGAACGGCCAGGGGCTGAGCCAAGGCCTGAACGGGCTCAGCAACCTCCTCAACGGCGTACAGGGCGGCGGAACCGGAGCGCAGTCCGGCACGGGCCAGGCGCCTGGCGGTGCGACCGCCGGCCAGAACACCCCGCTCGGCGGGCAGCTCGGCGACACCATCGGGAACCTGCTGCAGCAGGGCCTCTCAACCCTCAATCAGGGCAGCGCCTCCCGCCCGAGCCGCAGCCTGGCCCAGCCCACCCCGGACGCGCCGCCGCCAGCCGACACCGCCCCGAGCAGCACGACAATCCCGCGATGAACGACTGCTGCGGCAGCTGTTCAACCGTTGAAATATTCCCGGGTCGCCCGCCGGAATGCGAGGGCTAACCATGCGACGGGAGGCCCCGCCCTGCCCGGCCGATCCGTGCTAAACAGCAACGACAAAGTGGCGCACCCGACTGATCGGAGGGGAACGGACGAGGCTGGATGAACGGGGCTACGGACAAGGGCAAGAACTGGTTCCTGCGCGGCGGCCTGTTCGCCAAATACGTCCTCGCGCTGGTCGGCCTCGTCGTCTTCGTGCTGGCGGTCAACGGCGCGCTCGAGACCTGGATCAGCTACCGCGGCATCAAGAGCACGCTGACCGACGCGATGAGCGAGAAGGCGGACGCCACCGCCAAGCGCATCGAGCAGTCGATCGCCGATCTGGAGCGGCAGATCTCCTGGGTGACCCGCGCCTCCTCCAACACGATCGAGCTGCGCCGCGCCGATTATGCCCAGCTGCTCGGCCAGGTGCCGGCGGTGAACCAGCTCACCCTGATCAACGGCCAGGGCCGCGAGATGCTGCGGCTGTCGCGCCAGACCTACACCGTCAATTCCAACGCCGACTTCTCTCGCGACCTCCGCTTCACCGAGGCGATCGAGCGCGGCACCGCCTACGCGCCGGCGTACTTTCGCGACGAGCGGCCGTATATGTCGATCGGCGAGCAGCATTCCGGCTTCAACGCCGGCGTCACCGTGGCCGAGATCGACCTGCGCTTCCTGGGTGACTATTTCCGCGATTCCCAGGTCGGCCGCACGGCCTATGCCTATCTCGTCGACGCCAAGGGCCGGGTGCTGGCGAGCTCATCGAAAGGCCCCGAGGTCGGCAAGGATCTTGCCGCGCTGCCGCAGGTCGCCGCGGTGCTCGCGCCCAATGGCAGGCCGATCACCTCCGGCAAGGATGTCGACGGCAACGCGGTGCTGACGACCGTGACATCGGCGCCCGACCTCGGCTGGCATGTCTTTGTCGAGCAGCCGACGGCGCAGGCGCTGTCGCCGATCCGCGACCAGCTGGTGCGCATCGCGCTCTTGATCGCGCTCGGCCTCGTGGTCGCCATCATCGCCGGCACGATTTTGGCGCGGCGCATGCTGGTGCCGATCACGGCGCTGCGTACCGGCGCGCGGCGGTTAGGGGCCGGCGATTTCGGCCACCGGATCGAGGTGAAGACCGCGGATGAGCTGGAGGAGCTGGCCGGGCAATTCAACAGCATGGCCTCGCAGCTTGCCGAGACCTATTCCGACCTCGAAGGCAAGGTGAAGGAGCGCACGCGCGATCTTGCGCAATCGATCAACGAGCTGAAGGTGCTGGAGGAGGTCGGCCGTGCGGTGGCGTCCTCGCTCGACCTCAACGCGGTGCTGCCGACGATCGCCGCCCGCGCGCTCGAGATCACCCATGCCGACGCGGTGCTGATCTATGGTTATGACGCCGCACAGCGCACGTTCAACCTGACGCAATCGATCGGCATCGACGCCGATGCCGAGGGCCATCATCGCGCGATCGACGCGGCGAACAGCCCGCTCGGCGAAGCCGCGGCCAAGGGCGAGCCGCTGGCGTTTCCTGATATCGCAACTAGAGCGTTTTCGAGCGAAGTGGATACCGGTTCGCGTGAAGAAAACGCGTCAGAACAAGAATCCAGTCCCGATCATCCGCTGCGCGATGTCGTGGTCGGCGCCGGCTTCCACTCGGTGCTGGTGGTGCCGCTGGTCGATCAGCAGGGCGTGCTCGGCTCGCTGGTGGTGCTGCGCAAGGCGGCCGGCGATTTCCCCGCTGGTCTGATCGGCCTGATGAAGACTTTTGCGCACCAGGCGGTGCTGGCGATGCGCAATGCGCGGCTGTTCACTGAAGTGGACCAGAAGAGCCACGCGCTGGAGCAGGCCAACGCCACCGTGCGCGAGCAAGCGGACAAGCTGAGGCAGCAGACCGAAGAGCTCACCGACTGGAACAAGTCGCTGGAGGCTCGCGTCGAGACCCAGCTCACGGAGATCGAGCGCATCCGCAAGCTCGAGCGTTTCCTGGCGCCGCAGGTGGCGCAGCTGATCGCCTCCTCCGACGGCCATGAAGGGCTGCTCGACAGCCACCGCCGCGAGGTCACGGTCGTGTTCTGCGACCTGCGCGGCTTCACCGCCTTCACCGAGGCGACCGAGCCGGAAGAGGCGATGAACGTGCTGCGCGAATATCACGCAGCGCTCGGCAAGCTGATCTTCAAGTACGAAGGCACGCTCGACCGCTATGCCGGCGACGGCGTGATGATCCTGTTCAACGCGCCGATCCAGCTTGCCGACCATACGCTGCGCGCGGTGAAGATGGCGGTCGAGATGCGCGACACCATCGGCGCGCTGACCGAGAAGTGGCGCAACCGCGGGCACAGTCTCGGCTTCGGCATGGGGATCGCGCTCGGCTATGCCACGCTCGGCCAGGTCGGCTTCGAGCAGCGGCTGGAATATGCCGCGATCGGC
The DNA here is from genome assembly GCF_054063415.1 of Bradyrhizobium sp. USDA 4011. Classification (NCBI taxonomy): domain Bacteria; kingdom Pseudomonadati; phylum Pseudomonadota; class Alphaproteobacteria; order Hyphomicrobiales; family Nitrobacteraceae; genus Bradyrhizobium; species Bradyrhizobium sp. USDA 4011. The sequence continues at coordinate 4,516,323 of NZ_JBSSGG010000001.1, read as the reverse complement.
AGCGTCACCAATCTCGCTTCCCGCCTGTGCGGCGAGGCCAAGGCGGGCCAGATCGTGGTGAGCCGCCGCGTCTACGGCATGGTCGAGCCCCATGTCGAAGGCCGCGCCATCGACGACCTCGTGCTGAAGGGCTTCAATCACCCGATCCTCGCCGCGGAGATTTTGCGCTGGAAGGGCGAGCCGTCAGCGGAAGCGGCGGCGGAGTGATCCGCGCTCCCTCCATTCCGTCAGTCCGAGCGGGAACCCACTACCGCCCGAACCTTGCATTCGCGCGGAAAGTGTGTATATTGGGCCCATTCGATTAGCCGTTGCGCCTTGTTGAATGGTCAGAACGGCCCTCCTCCAAAGACATCGTCAGTTGAATGGATGGCGCGCGATTCTGCGCAACACATGCGCAGATGCGCATTTTGGAGAAGAGAAGATGGCGACAGGTACTGTGAAGTGGTTCAACGGCCAGAAGGGCTTTGGTTTCATCGAGCCGAGCGATGGCAGCAAGGATGTGTTCGTTCACATCAGCGCAGTCGAGCGTGCCGGTCTGACTGGCCTGGCTGAAGGCCAGAAGGTCTCGTTCGAGCTGAAGACCGACAAGATGCGCGGCAAGACCAGCGCCGAGAATCTTCAGATCGTCTGAGCTTTTTACTCGGGCATGATTGCCGCGCAAACGCGTTCCGCGTTTGTCGCGATCATGCCGGTTCGTCATTCCACGGATGTACTGGGATGACGTTGCGGCCCGCTCGATCCCCCCGGATTGGGCGGGTTTTAGCATGTCTTGCTGCGCGTGATCCCAAAGCACGCTGCATCGCGCCGTTCTGTGCACCAGGCGCGAAGCGTTCGCAGAGGGATGATGCCTTGGAGAGAATGCCGATGACCGCCAGGAAGCCCACGCCATCGCCCGCGAGCCTCGCCAGGGCCGACCGCCAGCGCCTGGCTGCCGAGGAAGGCGCGCGCGCCATCGCCGAAGTCGAGCGCGACGGAGCCGCGATCCGCAAGAACATGGAGCGGCTGCGGGCACTGCGCGAAGCCCGCGAGGCCCAGGCCGCCGCCGAGGCCGAACTGGCGCCTACACCCATCGCAAAGAAGAAAGCGCGCGTGAAGCGCATCGTGCGCTGACGCTGCTGCAACGACCGCCGTCATTGCGAGCAAAGCGACTTGTCCGCCGAAGCCTTGGCGAAGGCGGAAGCAATCCATAGTTCGGCATACGCGGAGCCGTGGATTGCTTCGTCGTTATCGCTCCTCGCAATGACGGTCTCAATTCCGTCATCCTGCGGATGATCGAGCAGGCCGACAAGCTGCCTTACGATTTCAACGCCGCGTCCGCCTTGCGGGTGCCGACGCTGCTGGTGTCGGGCGGCGCAGCCGGCTGGCTCGGCGAGGCCGCATCTGGTATTCAGGATCCCCTCATTTTGGGGATAATCTGCAGATGAGTTTGAGGCTCGAGCGATTGATGGGTTTCGCGGAGTTTATCATCGGGCCGCGCGTTGCGCGGACCCGTTGGCTCTACCCATCCTACGGACCGTCGATTGTCGTCGCGCTGCTGTTGCTTGCGGCCTCTCCCGCGCTTGCCGCGGGCGAGGCCGACGCGGTGCCGAAGGGTGCGGCGGTGACGGTGCTGAAGGCCTCGAAATTCTGCTTCGGAAATATCGTCGAGGTGTCGGGCATCGTGCTGCCGCGCGACGAGCAGCAGATCCGGCCCGACCGCTTCGGCTTGAAGGTGGCGGAGGTGAAGGCCGATCCCGGCGACACCGTCACCGCGGGCCAGGTGCTGGCGCGGCTGACCGACGGCACCAACGCGATCAACCTCACGGCGCCGGTGGCGGGCACCATCTCGGCGTCCTCGGCGATCATAGGCAGCCCGGCCTCTGGCAAGGACGCGCTGTTCTCGATCATTGCCCGAAACGAATACGATCTGGTCGGCATGGTGCCGACCCGCGACATCGCCAAGCTCAAGACCGAGCAGACTGCGCGGCTAAAGATCATCGGCGCCGGCGAGATGGACGGCAAGGTGCGGACGATCGCGCCGACCATCGAGCCGAACAGCCAGCTCGGCCAGGTGTTCGTCGGCATCGCCTCGAACCAGCGGCTGCTGGTGAATTCGAGCGGGCGGGCGCAGATCAAGACCGGGCAGAGCTGCGGCGTCGCGGTGCCGCTGACCGCGATCCTCTATTCCACCGCCGGCACCGTGGTGCAGGTGGTGCGCGGCGGCCGCGTCGAAACGCGGCGGGTGGAGACCGGATTGATGTCGGCCGGCCAGGTCGAGATCCGCGACGGCATCCAGGAAGGCGACATCGTCGTCGCCCGCGCCGGCGCGCTGCTGCGCGAGGGCGATCCGGTGCGGCCGGTGGGCGCGAGCGCGGATGCGAAGTAGGCGGCGCCGCTAGATTCGTCGCGCAGCGGAGCAAGCGGCACCCCTCTCCCTAACCCTCTCCCGCAAGGGGAGAGGGAACCCGCCCGCCGGGGGCTCCCTTACACGACGTGCCTATGCAACGCATGCTAAGACACGCGGACGTGCAGCGTGAGACCGTCATGCAGCGTGAGGTGAGCACGCATGTCAGGCTCCCTCCCCCTTGCGGGGGAGGGCTGGGGAGCGGGGTTCTCTCCGCTGGGCATGCTTGTGATTTTGGAACGGAAGCGCGGGCCAAGCCCGCGCGGAAAATCCGAGGCCTCAGCCGCCGAGCTTGATGTCTTCCAGCAGTGACGACGACACGCTCGGCACCTGCTCGCCTTCGCTGGCGCGGGAGATCGCGACGCGGGTCTTGTTGAAGGCGGCCTCGGCGCCGGCCTGGGCGTTGAGGTTGTTGATGAGCTCGGAGACCAGCACGCTGTTCGGCGCCTTGGAATCGTCGGCGACCTTGCCCGGCGTCGCCGATGTCAGCACGATCGTATTCTCCGGCGGGCTGATCGGGGCGAGGCCGTGCGAGAAGGCACGGAAGCGGCGCTCATAGGGATTGCGGCGCGAGGCATCGAGCACGACGAGCTTGGCCTTGGCGCCACGCTCCTTCATCGCATCGAGCACGGACTCGACGCTGACGCCGGTGCGCTTGACGTCGGCTTCCTTCCAGATCGTGGCATCGACCGGGATCATGTAGCTCTCACGGCCGACCTGCACGCCGTAGCCGCCGAAGAACAGCATCACGACGGTGTCGGGGCGGATCTTGGCCTTCATGCGCTCGACCGCGCGGAACATGTCGTCCTTGGTCGCGTCCTCGACCACGTCGACGTCAAAGCCTTCGCGGCGCAGCGCCGACGACAAAGTGCGGGCATCGTTGATCGGCTGGGCCAAAGGCGCCGCAGCGTCCGGGTAATGTCCGTTGCCGATGATCAGCGCGAGGCGGGAGGAGCCGCCCGCAATGCTGCCGGTCTGCCCGGCGGTGACGGCGCCTGCGACAGTCTCCCTGGCAACATCCGGTGTTCGCTTGTTGAGCGCGGCATGGGCGCCAATCGCTAGCGACACCGTGCCGGCCACCGCCACGCAGACGGCGATGGTGCGACGGGAAATATGAAGCTGCCTAAGGTTCATAACGTTCTAGTCCCAATCTCTATCCCGATGGCGTTCGAGCGAAATCGCGCCAGTTAGTCGCGTCAGTGACGATCAGGTTTAATGGGGTTGAGGTGTGTGTGCCGTTGAATTCAGCTCAATTTGCGGCGCCGCAACAAACACTCCCTTAACCCGGCTGGACCGCCGGAGCAACCCGGTTTGCAGCATGCTGCCGCCCGGCACAGGCCATTGACGCCGTTAAGATCCCGTTATGTGACTTCGGTCACATTTGTATTCTGTACGGATTCATGTAGCTTTCCAAAGGCTTGCGCGTTTGGGGGGAGGACCGGAGGAAACACCGCCGGGGCGGCGGCGTTAACCGGTTCCTTGAGAAAGGGATTCATGAGCCTTCATGAGATCGCCGGCGCCGTGTGCCGGGCGCTGACCGCAAAGAAGGACGGCCCGTCGCTTTACGACGTCTGCGACCCCGTGCTGCAGGCCTATCGCGGCGGCGATGCCCATCTCGGGAAGTTCTACCGGACCGCGCTCGGCAATCCGCCGCTGCGCGCGCTGCTCCGCCGCACCGGCCTGCCCGCCCTCAACGACGCCGACCGCCTGGCGGGCCTGCGCGCGGCGTTGACCGAGGCGCGCGACGCCGCGGCGCCGGACTGGGCCGCGATCGGCGCCCCGGTCGCCGACCTGATGGACGGCATCGGCGTGCGCCACCCCGCCCCGCCGGCCGCGACGACGACTAGCCATCCGCCCGCGATGGCCGAGATCGACCGGGTGATCCGTTTGACCGGCGCGCATCTGCTCGGCTCGTTCGGCCGATGCGGCTTCATCCCGACCTATGCCGCCTTCAACCTGATCGGCGATGCCGACATCGGCGGGCGCGAGATGCTGATGGCACTGACCGGGCTGAACGCCCGTGGCTACAAGAACTCGACCTTGCTGTTCAGCCTTGCGCGCATCTTCATCGCACATTCGCCGGCGCGCGCGCTGATCAACCCGCCATGGCGCGGCATCGCCGAGCCGATGTGGGAGCCGGTGCAGATCCGCCATCGCTCGGCCTATTACGATGCCTTCTTCACCGAGGCGCTGCTGAGCTATGTCGAGACCGGGCTCGCGTCACCGGATGAGGCAGGCGCGGCCCGGCGCGCGGTCGCCGAGATGGTGGAGTTCTGCCTGAAGACCAGCGCCGAGGAGGTGCCGTCGCATGACGGCTCGGTCGTGAAGGTAATCACCGCGCTGGCGCCGGGACGGCATCCGCGTTTCTCGCGCTTCTTCGCCCAGATCAAGCAGGACCTCGGCTTCGGCGTCTATGTGCCCGACTGCGACACCACGGCGTGCGCATTCTCGGCCGCAACGCAAGCCGGCTCCGACGATCCGATCCTGCAGCAGCCGCTGCTGGATTTCTACCGCGGCTACCAGGTCCGCGCAGGCGCCAACGAGCCGCGCGTCACCGTGCCGCTCAACGACAACATCGATTATGAGGGCGGCGTCGTCACCTGGATCGACAATCTCGCCGGCGAGCGGCCTTATGGCAACGACCTCGATCCAACGCTGAACCTCGACATCCTCGAGGTCTCGTTCCGCAACCTTGTCCGCTGGCAGATCATCGAGACGCCGCAGCGGCTCGAGACCGTGCATCGCATCATCGCGTTCCAGAAGAATCTGGTCGAAAGCGGCGCGTTCAGGAATCCGCGTTCGCACATCTATTATCTGCCGGAACTCTATTCGGCCTATTTCGGCCGCTGCTACGCCGCCTTCATCGCCCTGCCGCTGGCGGCGCAGCGCGTCATCGATCCCGGCAATGTGTTCGCGCTGATCCGCGCCCGCGTGCTCGGCTACGTCCAGGGCGAACTGATCGCGCATGAGATGAACCCATTCGACGCGGCACTCGCGCTGATGGCGCTGGCGCATCTTGGCGCCGAGGTCTCGACCTTCACGCCAGCGCTGCACTGCATCGTGCAGGGCCTCGGCGAAGGCGGCCGCAAGGGGCCCTACAGGGCCTATGAATGGAATAAGATGAAGACGCCGACGCGGATCCTGGTCGGCGGGCCCGAGGTGACGTCGGCCTTCGTGCTGATGGCCCTCGCGCTGGCCAGGAAGCGGATGGTTGCGGTGTAGCGGCGTAGGATGGGATCCCTCCACACGGGCACCGTTTCTGCGGAGAGACTGTCACCCCACCTCGGTTCGCATTGCGCTTCGCTTCATGCGAACCGATCCTCCCCCTCCAGGGGAGGATGACATCGCGGAGCGGGATGACGCGAAGTTGAAACTGGCGGAAGCACAACACCACTGGCAGGGTTGCCCAATTGCCCGCACAATCCTCGCCGATCCTTTGGGCCCTGAACGCTGAACGAAAGACTGGCCGGAAACGCCGATGCTCAAGACGCTGCTCACTGCTGGCCTGCTGCTGTCGCTGCCGACGCTGGCTGTCGCCGCCGACATCACCGGCGTGCCAAAGATCCGCGACGGCGACCAGCTCATGATCGGCAATGTCAAGATCCGGCTCGGCGGGATCGACGCGCCGTCGACCGACCAGCTCTGCCTCAACACCAAGGGCGAGCGCTGGACCTGCGGCGTCGCCGCGCGCGACGAGCTGATCAAGCATGCCGGCAACAAGAGCTGGACCTGCCACGCGCGTTCGGTCGATCGCCGCGGCCGCACCATTGCGCGCTGCGAGGTCGACGGCGAGGACATCCAGAAATGGATGGTCAGCAATGGCTGGGCGCTGGCCTACACCCGCATCTCGCATGACTACGAGCCGGACGAGAAGGCGGCGCGCGAGGCCAAGGCCGGGATGTGGCAGGGCGCATTCATCGCGCCGTGGGACTGGCGCGTGCGCAACAAGAAGACCACCGTGCTCGGCACCGTGAAAGTGCCGGAGAGTGCACACTCGATCCTGCTCGCCTCGGCCTCCGGCCCGGTGGCGCCCTCGCCCGACTGCACCATCAAGGGCAATGTCAACCGCTCCGGCGAATGCATCTTCCACCAGCCGACCAGCCGCTGGTACGCCAAGATCGAGATGAAGATCAGCAAGGGCACGCGCTGGTTCTGCTCGGTCGAGGAAGCCGAAGCCGCCGGCTGCCGCGAGACGCGGCGCTGACAAATGATGGAATGAGATTGACGTGCGGCCGCATCGGCAATGCGCTACCTTCCCGCTTGCGGGAGAGGTAAGGAGGCGGTCGTGACCAACGTCGAGACCAACCCGCCTGCGGCGCGCCGTCGCAAACGCGTGCGCTATCTGCAGCTGCTGCTGTTCGTCCTGGTCATCTATCTGATCGCGGCCTATCTGGTGCTGCCGGCGCTGTGGACGCATCACGAGCACCAGAAGGGCCTCGCCAATCTGCCGATGGTGACCCGCACCGCGCAGGGCATTCCCGGCGACCCCATGAATGTCGGGCTGATCGGCGACACCAAGGACGTGGTCTGCGCGATGCACGAGGCCGGCTGGTTCCCGGCCGATCCGGTCACGCTGAAATCCTCGATCGAAATCGTAGGCAGCGTGCTGCTCGACCGTCCCTACAAGGATGCGCCGGTGAGCAACCTGTTCTATCTCGGCCGCCGCGAGGACCTCGCCTTCGAACGGCCGGTCGGATCGAGCGCGGATCGCCGCAACCATGTCCGCTTCTGGCGGGTGCTCGACCAGGGCGAGGAGAAGCGCCCGGTGTGGCTCGGCGCTGCGACGCTCGACCGCAGTGTCGGTGTCAGCCACTACACCGGCGCGGTGACGCATCATATCGCGCCTGATCTGGACGCCGAGCGTGCGCTGCTCGCCGCTGATCTGGAATCCGCCGGCATGGTCACCGCGAAATATCAGGTCACCGGCATCGGCCCGACCTTCAACGGCCGCAATGGCGGCGGCGACCTCTATTACACCGACGGCGAGATCTGGGTGCTGCGGCTGGTCGAGGCCTGCAGCAAGAACCACGGCGCCGTCGCGCAAATCCCGAGCCCCGCCGCGACCGAATTCAAGGACCAGATCTGGCGCGCGGTCGTCGAATCGATTGGAAAATAAGGCTGTGTCCCGCGCTTTTGGAAACGCTGGATTGCTTGGACCTGCTCGCAATCGCGGCCGCGATGGCATATCCTTCACCCTTGACCCCTCAGACGCATGATTTGCGTAGCTTTACCCAAAAGGAACAGGACGATGACCGTTCGCGCGGGCCGGGAATTTCTGGCCATCCCCGGGCCCACCACGATGCCTGATCAGGTGCTGCAGGCGATGCATCGCCCGGCGCTCGATATCTACTCCGCCGAGATGTTCGAACTGACCGAAAGCCTGCTGCGCGATCTCTCGAAGCTGTTCGCCACCATGGGCAAATCCTACATCTACATTGCCAACGGCCACGGCGCCTGGGAGGCGACGCTCTCCAACGTGCTGTCGCGCGGCGACAAGGTGCTGGTGCTGGAGAGCGGGCGCTTTGCGATCGGCTGGGGCCAGGCGGCGGCCGCGATGGGCGCCGATGTCGAGGTGCTGAAGGGCGACTGGCGCCGTGCGATTCGCCCGGCGGAGGTCGAGGAGCGGCTGCGCCGCGACAAGGAGCACAAGATCAAGGCGATCCTCGCCGTGCAGGTCGACACCGCCTCGGGCGCCTATAACGACATCGAGGCGATCGGCAGGGCGATCAAGGCGGCGGGCCATCCCGCGCTGTTCATGGTCGACACCGTCGCCTCGCTCGGCTGCATGCCGTTCGAGATGGACAAATGGTATGTCGACGTCGCGATGTCCGGCTCGCAGAAGGGCCTGATGACGCCGCCCGGCCTCGGCTTCGTCGCCGCCAATGACCGCGCCTGGGACGCACACAAGAAGGCCGATCTGCGTACGCCGTATTGGGACTGGACCGAACGCGAGGGCTCTGAGCACTACCGCAAATATGCCGGCACCGCACCGGTGCATCTGTTGTTCGCGCTGCGCGAGGCGATCAACATGCTGCACGCCGAGGGCCTCGAGAATGCGTTCGAACGGCACCGGCTGCTCGGCGAAGCCGTGCGCCGCGCCGTCGCCGTTTGGGGCGAGGGCCAGGTGCTCGGCTTCAACATCACTGAACCCGCCGAGCGCTCCAACACGGTGACGACCGTGACCGTGAAGGGCGCCGATCCCGCCGCGATTCAGCGCTATGCCAAGGAGAAATGCGGTGTGGTGCTCGGCACCGGCATCGGCGACCTGCAGGGCCAGGCCTTCCGCATCGCGCATATGGGCCACGTCAACGCGCCGATGATCCTCGGCACGCTCGGCGTCGTCGAAGTCGCGCTCACCGCGCTGAACATCCCGCACGGCAAGGCCGGCGCCGACGCCGCCATCCAATGGCTCGGCGAGAACGTGAAGGCGTAACGGGCGAGCAGCAGATCGAGCCGCCGCCGAATCCGTCACCCTGAGGAGCCGCGCTTCGCGCGGCGTCTCGAAGGGTCGACGGCCGAGCTGCCGCCGCGAAGCTGACACAGGCGCGCGGAGATATCCGGGCCGTCGATCCTTCGAGGCTCGCTCCGCTCGCACCTCAGGATGACGGGACACTGGTCACAGGGTCATCACAATGGGCATCTACGTCTACATGCTTCGCTGCGCCGACAACTCGTACTATGTCGGCAGCGCAACGGGCGATGACCTTGCACCGCGCATCGAGCAGCACAACGCGGGCACCTTCCCCGGCTACACCTACAATCGGCGACCAGTCGTCCTCGTCTGGTCGGAGTACTTCGAGCGCATCACCGACGGCATCGCGACGGAACGGCAGATCAAAGGCTGGGGCCAGGCGAAGAAGGAAGCGCTGATCCGATCGGATTGGGTCACGATCAGCCAACTGGCCCATCGACGCGGAGCAACTCCTTCCCCGTCATCTTGAGGAGGCCGCGCAGCGGCCGTCTCGAAGGATCGACGGCCGAATTGCCGCCGCGCGGCAAGATGAGCGCGCCGAGAAATCCGGGCCGTCCATCCTTCGAGGCTCGCTCCGCTCGCACCTCTCAGGATGACGGGAAGGGAATTGCGCGAGGCGCATTGCTAGAGATGCATCAACACTATTCGTCGTCATCATTTTCCGCTTTACTGCCGGCAACAGCCGGGCACGGATCCCTGCGACAGAACAAAATGGAGGGATCGCTTGGCATCGGTGGAGCTGCGTGGCCTGGTCAAGCGGTTTGGATCGTTTGTCGCGGTTGATGACGTCTCGCTCAGGATCGATCACGGCCAGCTGGTCTGCCTGCTCGGGCCGTCCGGCTGCGGCAAGACCACGACGCTGCGGCTGATCGCAGGCTTCCTCGAACCATCCGGCGGCGAAATCCGCGTCGGCGACCGCGTCGTGTCATCGAAGGCGCGCACGCTGCCGCCCGAGCAGCGCAACATGTCGATGATCTTCCAGAGTTACGCGCTGTGGCCGCATATGACGGTGGCCGAGAACATCGTCTATGGCCTGCGCCTGCGCAAAATGGATCGCGACACGATTGCGAAGAAGCTCGCCGCGATCCTGGCGACGACCAGGCTGGAGCCGCTGGCGCAGCGCTATCCGGGCGAGCTCTCCGGCGGCCAGCAGCAGCGCGTCGCGCTGGCGCGTGCGCTGATCGTCGGCCCCGAGACGCTGCTGCTCGACGAGCCGCTGTCCAATCTCGACGCCAATCTGCGCGAGGAGATGCGGTTCGAAATCCGCCGCCTGCACGACGAATACCGCTACACCACGGTCTACGTCACCCACGATCAATCCGAGGCGATGACGACGGCCGACCTGATCGCGGTAATGAATGCCGGCAAGATCGACCAGCTCGGCGCGCCTGAGGACATCTATGCGCGGCCGGAATCCGAATTCGTGGCGCGCTTCATCGGCGCGGCCAATGTGATCAAGGGCACCGCGCGCGATGCGAGCCATGTCGAGTTCGCCGGCGCGACGCTGGAAGTGGTCGGCGCCAGGCTCACGGCCGGCCAGAGCGCGCCGGTTGCGATCCGCCAGCACGAGATCCAGCTCTCGACGCAAGCCCCCGCAGGCGCGCAGAACACCCTCAAGGCTACCGTGACGCGGCAAGTCTATCTCGGCATGAATCGCGACTACATGGTGGAAACTCAGGACGGCACGTCGCTGCGGGTGACCACGCCGACCGAGACCGCGGTCGAGAAGGGCAGCGAGGTCTGGCTGACACTGCCGGCGGAACGCTGCCGGGCACTCAGCCGATAACGAACAAGAAACGGAGGGACGCGATGCGGAAGCAAATCTCCAGACGCCACGTCCTGAAAGGCTCCGCGGCGCTTGCGTTCGGCAAGCTATTCGCTTCGCCCGCACGCGCCGCGCCACCCGAGCCGGCCGCGATCACGCCCGAGCGGGTGGCGGCCGCGACCAAAGAAGGCAAGCTCGTGTTCTATTCGTCGATGGACCTGCCGGTCGGCGAGAAGCTCGGCAAGGCGTTCGAGGCCGCCTATCCCGGCATCGCCGTGCAGATCGAGCGCTCGGGCTCGGAGCGGCTGTTCCAGCGCGTGGCGCAGGAATTCGACGCCAACATCCATGCTGCCGATGTCATCAACAGCGCCGATGCCTCGCACTTCATTCCCTGGAAGAAGAGCGGCTGGCTGATGCCGTTCGTCCCCGAGGACGTCGCAAAGCATTTTCCCGACGGATATCGCGACCCGGACGGCATGGCCGTGACCACGCGGCTGTGGCTGTCGTCGATCGCCTACAACACCAATCTGGTGAAGGCGGAGGATGCGCCGAAGAGCTTTGCCGATCTGCTCGACCCGAAATGGGCCGGCAAGATGGTGAAGGGCCATCCGGCCTATAGCGGCACCATCATGACCGCCACGTTCCAGATCGTGCGCGAGCTCGGCTGGCCTTACCTGGAGAAGCTTTCGAAGCAGCGCGTGATGCAGGTGCAGTCGTCGACCGATCCGCCGAAGAAGCTCTCGCTCGGCGAGCGCGCCGTGATGGCCGACGGCAATGAATACGGCATCGTGCTCTTGAAGGAGGCCGGACAGCCCGTCGAGCCGGTCTACCCGACCGAGGGCACGCCGACGATCTCGGGACCGACCGGCATCTTCGCCGGCGCGCCGCATCCGAACGCCGCAAGGCTGTTCCAGGCCTGGCTACACACCCGCGCGACCCAGCAATTCTTCGTCGACTTCACCGGCCAATATTCGGTGCACGCGCAGGTGCAGCCGAAGGCCGGCCGGCGCAAGCTCGCCGACATCAAGCTGATGAAGGAAGATCCGGCGGGGGTCGAGGCGATGACCGAAGAGATCAAGACGCGCTATGCGCGGTTGTTTCGGGTTTGAGGATGCGACGTAACCCTCACTATCGTCATTCCGGGGCGTGCCAACGGGTCCGCGCAGAGCGCGGCCCGATGACAGGCTCCGCGCGAGCCCGGAGTCCATTTCTCCGCCTGCACCCGCGGCCCGATGGATTCCGGGCTCATCGCTTCGCGATGCCCCGGAATGACGAGGGGAGATATCTCGCATGACTCTTACAACCACCTCCCCCACCGCCCACGCCCGCATCGACTGGACGCGCCCCGTGCTGTGGCTGTTCGCGGCGGTGCTCATCCTTCTGATCCTGCTGCCGCTGTCGTGGCTCGCGGTCTACGCCTTCACCGACAAGAATCGCCATCCGACACTGCAAAACTTCGTCACGCTGTTCAGCAATCCGGATTTCCTCGATCCGCTGCTGACGACCGCGATCATCGCGACGACGTCGGCGCTGATCTGCTGCATCGTCGCGGCGCCGCTCAGCTGGCTGGTGTCGCGCACCGACATGCCGGGCCGGCAGACCATCCGCGCGCTGGTGACGGCCTCGTTCGTGACGCCGCCGTTCCTCGGCGCGGTCGCCTGGGAACTGCTGGCGGCGCCGAATTCGGGGCTGCTCAACCAGCTCTACCGGCTGTTCGCGGGCGAGGATGCCGACGCGCTGTTCAACATCTATTCGATGACCGGGATCATCTTCGTGATCTCCTGCTACACATTCCCGTTCGTGTTCGTGCTGGTGGCCAATGCGCTCGACACCATGCCGGGCGAGCTGGAGGACGCCTCCGCGATCCTCGGCGGCAATGCCTGGACCACGGCGCGGCGGGTGACGATCCCGCTCGCGCTGCCCGCGCTGGTCGCGGGTGCGCTGATCGCCTTTCTGCAGGCGATGACGCTGTTCGGCTCCCCCGCGATCCTGGCGCTGCCGGCCGGCTTCCACACCATGACGACCAAGATCTGGAGCCTGTTCCAGTATCCGCCGAAGCTCGAGCTCGCGGCGGCGGCTGCCGTGCCGCTGCTGGTGCTGACGATCCTGCTGTTGCAGGGCCAGAAGGCGCTGCTCGGCCGCCGCGGCTATTCGGTGATCGGGGGCAAATATGGCGCGCCGCGCCGGGTCGAGCTGCGCGGCTGGCGCTGGGCCGCGCTCGGCTTCTGCCTTTTGGTCTTGCTCAATCCCGTGTTCCTGCCCTATCTGGCGCTGCTCAATGCCGCGTTCTCGCCGAACGCTACCACGCTGGTGACGCCGACGACGGCAACGTTGCACAACATCGTCTTCGTATTCACCGAGCTGTCGTCGACCCAGCTCGCGCTGAAGAACACTGTGATCCTCGGCACCGCCACCGCGACGATCGGCACCATCCTCGCGCTGGTTATCGCCTATGTCACGACGCGGAAGGTGATCGCGGGCCACCGCATCCTCGGGTTCCTCGCCACGGCGCCCGTGGCCGTCCCCGGCATCGTGCTCGGTGTCGGCCTTTTTCTAAGCTACACGCGGCCGCCCTTCGTGCTCTACGGCACGCTCTGGATCCTGCTGCTGGCGTTCCTCACCATCAATTTGCCGTCGGCCTATCAGCAGCTGCAGGCGGCATTCACGACCATTCATCCCGAGCTCGAGGAGGCGAGCCGTATCCTCGGCGCGACGCGGCTGCAGGCGCTGCGCCAGATCACCGCGCCGCTGCTGCGCACCGGCGTGATCGCAACCTGGTGCTTCATCTTCATCGGCGTGATGCGGGAACTGTCGGCCGCGATCGTGCTGTTCACCTCGCAGACCAAGGTGCTGTCGGTCCTGATCTACGACCTCAACGAAGGCGGCGACCTCGCCGCGATCGCCGTGCTCGGCATCGCGATGCTGGTGATCACATTCGCCGTAGTGCTGGCGGTGAACCAGATCCCGATGTCCGGCGGCAACGCGGGTGCGAAGCTGCGGAACGGGTAACGCTTGATCCGCACCGTCATTGCGAGCCAACGGGTCGCGCGAATGCGCGCCCGATGACAGGCTCCGCGAAGCAATCCATCAGTCCGCTTACGCGGAGACATGGATTGCTTCGTCGCTCCGCTCCTCGCAATGACGGGAAAAACGGCAGAGCTTCCCCATCTGGCAATCGCCACATTCATCCCGATATAAGGCGGAACCCCGCACCATGAGGATCGTGTGACCAAATCCGCCACCACAACACCGCCCCCTGTCGCGCCGCGCCGGCCGCATTCCTTCACCACCCACGGCATTACGGTGACGGACGACTATGCCTGGATCAAGGATCCGAAATGGCAGGAGGTGCTGCGCGATCCCTCGATCCTCGATCCTGACATCCGCAGCTATCTCGAAGCCGAAAACGGCTACACCGAGAGCCTGCTCGGCCACACCGACGGCCTGCAGAAGCGGCTGGTCAAGGAGATGCGCGGGCGGATCAAGGAGGATGATTCCAGCGTGCCGTCGCCGGACGGCCCGTTCGCCTATTTCCGCAAGTTCCGCGAAGGCGGCCAGCACGAGCTGTACTGCCGCACGCCGCGCGATGGCGGCGACGCGCATGTCGTGCTCGACGGCGACGCACTGGCAAAGGACCACAAATATTTCAAGTTCGGCGGCAGCCGGCATTCCAACGACCACCGCCTGCACGCCTGGAGCGCCGACACCAAGGGCTCCGAATACTTCTCGATTCGCGTGCGCGACTGGGCAACCGGCGGCGACCTCGACGACCTCGTCGAAGAGACCGACGGCGGCGTGGTCTGGGCCGCGGACTCCAAGAGCTTCTTCTACGTCAAGCTCGACGACAATCACCGCCCGATGCAGGTGTGGCGGCACAGGCTCGGCACCAGGCAGGCCGACGACACCCTGATCTATGAGGAGCAGGATTCCGGCTGGTTCACGCATCTGCACGAGAGCGCGAGCGGCCGCTTCTGCGTCATCGCGGGCGGCGACCACGAGACCTCGGAACAGCGACTGATCGATCTTTCCAATCCCGACGCGCCGCCGCGGCTGGTCGCGGCGCGCGAGGAAGGCGTGCAATATTCGATCGCCGACCGCGGCGATGAGCTGTTCATCCTGACCAATGCCGACGACGCGATCGACTTCAAGGTCGTCACCGCGCCGCTTGCGTCGCCGGAACGCGCCAACTGGCGCGACCTGATACCGTATCGCGAGGGCGTCTATGTGCTCGACGTCGAGCTCTATGCCGGGCACATGGTGCGGCTGGAGCGCGCCAATGCGCTGCCGGCGATCATCATCCGCGACCTCAAGAGCGGCGAGGAGCACGCCATCGCGTTCGACGAGGCGGCCTATTCGCTCGACACCATGGGCGGCTACGAATTCGACACCACCAACCTGCGCTTTGCCTATTCGTCGATGACGACGCCGTCGGAGGTCTATGACTACGACATGACGACGCGGACGCGCGTGCTGCGCAAGCGGCAGGAGATTCCCTCCGGCCACAACTCGGCCGACTACGTCACCACGCGCATCATGGCGACCTCGCATGACGGCGCGCAGGTGCCGGTCTCGATCCTGCACCGCAAGGACTTTGCCCGTGACGGCAACGCGCCGCTGCTGCTCTATGGCTACGGCTCCTACGGCATGGCGATGCCGGCGTCGTTTGCCGCCAACCGGCTGTCGCTGGTCGACCGCGGCTTCGTCTATGCTATCGCGCATATCCGCGGCGGCGCCGACAAGGGCTGGGGCTGGTATCTCGACGGCAAGCGCGAGAAGAAGACCAACACGTTCGACGATTTCGCTGCCGCCGGCCGCGCGCTGATCGAGGCGAAATACACGGGTGAAAAACGCATCGTCGGCCATGGCGGCTCGGCCGGCGGCATGCTGATGGGCGCAGTCGCCAACCGCGCCGGCGAGCTGTTTGCCGGCATCGTCGCCGAGGTGCCGTTCGTCGACGTGCTCAACACCATGCTCGACGACACGTTGCCGCTGACGCCTCCGGAATGGCCGGAGTGGGGCAATCCGATCGAGAGCGAGAAGGATTTCCGCACCATCCTGTCCTACTCGCCGTATGACAATGTCGCGGCAAAGGACTATCCGGCGATCCTCGCGATGGGCGGGCTCACCGACCCGCGCGTGACCTATTGGGAGCCGGCGAAATGGATCGCGCGGCTGCGCGCCACCATGCGCGGCGGCGGCCCGGTGCTGCTGCGGACCAACATGGGCGCCGGCCACGGCGGCGCCTCCGGCCGCTTCAACCGCCTCGACGAGGTCGCGATCGTCTACGCCTTCGCGCTGTGGGCGGTGGGAATGGCGGAAAGAGCGGAGGTGTAGGGCGCCGTAGCTCGGATGAAGCGCAGCGAAATCCGGGGCGGGTCGCGCCGCATGCAAGAGTCCCGGATTACGCTTCGCTCCATCCGGGCTTCTGTAACGGGCCTTGTTTAGTCAATCCCTTTTTGCGTCATCCACTCGCCGGGCACTTGCTTCTGTACGGGATCGGCGCGGTGGCCGTCGCCTGATGGGGTGCATTGAGGAGCCGGCCGGCCAATCTACGGAAGCGTGGTTGTGAGCCACTTCCCGGATGGCGGCCTGACCGGATCCATCGTCCCGGCGAAGGGACTTCGCTCGGGGAGAGCCTGGTGTCGTGGCCCGCCCAGAACCGATTGATGCTCCTGGTTTAGATGGCGTTGGCCAACGGGTTGAATGGTTTCGCATCGGCGAGCATGCGATGCAGGATGACAGCGAGCTTGCGCGCCAGCGCGACCTTGGCCTTGCGCATGCCGGCACGCCTGGCGATCCGCATGGCCCAGCCCTTCAGCGCCGCGCAATTCCTGACCGGCTTGGTCAGCATCACGTGAGCCGCCTGATAGAGCGCCTCGCGCACGGACGCATCGCCGATCTTGCTGATGCGGCCGGTGTAATCGGTTTCCCCCGATTGGTATTTCTTCGGGGTGAGGCCAAAATGCGCTCCTGTCGCCTTCGATGACCGGAAGCGCTTCGGGTCGTCGACCGCCGAGGCGCCACGATCGGGCCGACGGACGGCGTCGTCATCAAGAGCCTGGCCTGCGGGTGCGATTTGGCGAGCTTCTGGACCTGCTTGTCCAGGCTGTTGAACTCGCGCCGCAGCACGGCATGGGCTTCGAGCAGCGCCTGCGCCACCACCTCAAGTCCAGGATGGCCCGCAACGAGCTCCCGGATGCGTTCGGCGAAGGTGCGCTCGGTGGTCGCGCCGACCTTCAGGCCAAAGCCGCGGAGCACGCCGCGCAGGCTGTTCTCGACGTCGCGCAGCTTGGATTGCAGCAGCTTGCGCGCCGTCAGAATGGCACGGCTCTCCTGCGCCGCGATCGATTTGCAGTGCACCGGCCGGAACCAGCCGAGCCGCATCAGTTGCGCGATCCCGCGCGCATCATTGCGGTCCGACTTCACCACCATTGCCTTGAACGCATCGCGCACATGCCGGGTCTCCAGAAGCTCAACCGCAAGTCCCGCCTCCCGCATCGCCGCGTACAGCCATTGCGACAAGGGACCTGCCTCCAGCCCGATCCGCTCAAGCACCAGCCCCAGCGACCGGAACCAGCCGATCAGGGCCTCCGGCTCGCTCGCAACCTTCGCCTCGCGCAAAATCTTGCCGGCCCCGTCGACAAGGCAAACACTCGAGCATTCCAAAGACACGTCGATTCCTGCATAGTGGTACATGGTCGTCCCTCATGATGCTTGGAGCGGGCTTGCCTCACTCCGTTTGACACCATCAGTTCGAGGGACGACCGCCTTCCAACCAACAGGCCGCTCGCGAGCGCGCCTCCAAATCGCGCCGTAGCGAGCGGGCGGCCGGCCCGTTACCCCATCTACGAGCGCGACCGAGGCTACTGGCAGCGGTTGGCTTGCCCGGCCCCATCCCCATCGTCGTCCCGGCGAAGGCCGGGACCCATACCGCGTGATCTATCGAGCAGGGAAGTCGCAGTACCACGGCACACAACGCAACTGCCAGTCTTAGCCAAACTCCTCCCTGTGGTTATGGGTCCCTGCTTTCGCAGGGACGACAGCGGAATGTATGGCGGCCGCTCATCAAGACGGCGGAATGTGTGGCGATCGCTTATCAAGAACGACGGCGGAGAGTGAGCGGCTACCGCCCCTTCGCCTTCCGCCAGGCCGCGAAATCCTTCAGCGTCTGCTCGTCGGTCGCGGGATAGAGGCCGAAGATGCCGCGGCCGTTCTGCACCTGCTCGGTGACGAAATCCTCGAATGCGGTCATCTCGAAAGTCTCGTTCGCGATCTCGTCGGCGAGGTGCGCCGGGATCACGATGACGCCGTCGCTGTCGCCGAGGATCACGTCGCCGGGAAACACCGGCGCGTCGCCGCAGCCGATCGGCACGTTGATCTCGATCGCCTGATGCAGCGTCAGATTGGTCGGTGCGCTCGGGCGATGATGAAACGCCGGGAAACCGAGCCGCGCGATCTCGGCCGAATCGCGGAAGCCGCCGTCGGTGACGACGCCGGCGCAGCCGCGCTTCATCAGCCGCGTCACCAGGATCGCGCCGGCAGAGGCCGCGCGCGCATCCTTGCGGCTGTCCATGACCAGCACGCTGCCCGGCGGGCAGTCCTCGATCGCCTTGCGCTGCGGACGCGCGCGGTCGCGGAACACCTCGATCGTGTTGAGATCCTCGCGCGCCGGCATGTAGCGCAGCGTGAAGGCCTCGCCGACCATGGTCGGCTGATCCGGGCTCAAGGGGTGAACATCCTGGATCATCTGGATGCGCAAGCCGCGCTTGAACAGCGCGGTCGCAACCGTCGCGGTGGAGACGGATTTCAGCTTGTTGCGGGTGGTGTCGCTGAGTTTTGACATGACTTGCTTGCTCTCTCCATTCGTCATTCCGGGATGCGCCGAAGGCGCGGGCCCGGAATCCATTTCACCACAGCGCATGCGGCCCGCTGGATTGCGGGCTCACCGCTGCGCGGTGCCCTCAGCTGCGCAATTGCGCACCTGGGAATGCCAGCATCAATAGATCGACGGCTCGCCCACCGGTTTGCCAAAGCCGGCCTCGAGGAAATCGAAGTCGCAGCCTTCATTGGCCTGCTTGATGTGCTTCGAGAACATCCAGCCATAGCCGCGCTCGAAGCGTTTCTCAGGCTGCTTCCATTCCGCGCGGCGCCTGGCCAGCTCCGCCTCTGGCACATCGAGATCGATGGTGCGCGCGGCGACGTCGAGCGTGATGCGGTCGCCATTGCGGACCAGGGCCAGCGGGCCGCCGATATAGGATTCCGGCGAGACGTGCAGGATGCAGGCACCGTAGCTGGTGCCGCTCATCCGCGCATCCGACAGCCGCACCATGTCGCGCACGCCCTGCTTCACGAGCTTGGTCGGGATCGGCAGCATGCCCCATTCCGGCATGCCGGGCCCACCCTGCGGGCCGGCATTGCGCAGGATCAGCACGTGATCCGCTGACACGTCGAGATCGGGGTCATCGACCGCCATCTTCATCGAGGGATAGTCGTCGAACACCAGCGCAGGTCCGGTGTGCTTGAGGAAGCGCGGATCGCAGGCGGACGGCTTGATGACGCAGCCATCGGGCGCGAGATTGCCCTTCAGCACCGCCAGCGCGCCCTCCTTGTAGATCGGGTTGTCGACGGTGCGGATGACATCGTCGTTATGAACCTCCGCGCCTGCGATGTTCTCGCCGAGAGTCTTGCCTGACACAGTCATGCAGTCGAGATGCAGATGCTGCTTGATCCGGTTCATCAGGCCTGGCAGTCCGCCGGCATAGAAGAAATCCTCCATCAGATAGAGGTCGCCGCTCGGCCGCACGTTGGCGATCACAGGCACCTTGCGGCTTGCGACTTCGAAATCGTCGAGCGAAATGTCCTGGCCGGCGCGGCGCGCCTGCGCAATGAGGTGTATGATGGCGTTGGTCGAACAGCCCATCGCCATCGCCACCGTGATGGCATTCTCGAAGGCCTTGCGGCTCTGGATTTTCTGCGGGGTGAGATCCTCTCCACACCATCTCGACGATGCGGCGGCCGGTTTCCGAACTCATCCGGATGTGGTTGGCATCGGCCGCGGGGATCGACGAGGCCCCGGGCAGCGTCATGCCGATGGCTTCGGCGATCGCGGTCATGGTCGAGGCCGTGCCCATGGTCATGCAGGTGCCATAGCTGCGGGCGATGCCGGCCTCCATGTCGACCCAGTCCTTGTCGGAAATCTTGCCGGCGCGGCGCTCGTCCCAGTATTTCCAGGCATCCGAGCCGGAGCCGAGCGTCTTGCCTTTCCAATTGCCGCGCAGCATCGGTCCGGCCGGCAGATAGATCGACGGCAGGTTCATGCTGGTGGCCCCGAGCAGCAGGCCGGGCGTGGTCTTGTCGCAACCGCCCATCAGCACCACGCCATCGACCGGATGGCCGCGCAACAGCTCCTCGGCGTCCATCGCCAGCATGTTGCGGTAGAGCATCGTGGTCGGTTTCAGCAGCGATTCCGACAGCGACAGCGCGGGCAGCTCGAGAGGAAAGCCGCCGACCATCAGCACGCCGCGCTTGACGTCGTCGACCCGGCTCTTGAAGTGCATGTGGCAGGGCTGCGCGTCCGACCAGGTATTGATGATCGCGATCACCGGCCGGTCGCGCCATTCCTCCGGCGCGTAGCCCATCTGCATCGCGCGCGAGCGATGGCCGAAGGCTCTGAGATCATCGGGCGCAAACCAGCGCGCGCTGCGCAGTTGATCCGGGGTCTTGTTCTTCTTGGTCATCTTGGTTGCGCCATATGTTTCGATATCGCGTGTCTCGACATTGCTGGCACGCGCGCGGTCTCGGCACGCATGCCCTGCGCCACGCATATACAGGATTTCCGGACGTCTCGTCCCGCGCGCGGCGCAGACGTGCCGTTCGCCGCCCGTGTGCCGGGAGTGCGGCGCACACACCCCGCGATGTGCAAATCGGAGCGTAAACCGGGCTTGCCCGGCCCTGGCTTACTTCTGCTGCGCCGTCATCACGATGCGGACGAGGTCGGCGGCGTTGCGCGCGCCGAGCTTCTTCATGATGTTGGCGCGGTGATCCTCGATCGTCCGCGGGCTGATCCCGAGGTGACGCCCGGCCTCCTTGTTGGAAGCGCCCGCGGTGAACTGCTCGAGCACCTCGCGTTCGCGGCGGGTCAGCGGCTCGCGCCCCGGAAAATGCAGCGAGGCGATGCGCGACGCCGAGGTCTCGGCCTGGCGCCTGGTATAGGCGTCGATCGCCTCATTGAGGCGGCTGACGATCTCGTTGCCGCGGAACGGCTTCTCGATGAAGTCGAGCGCGCCATTCTTGATAGCGCTGACCGCCATCGTGATGTCGCCCTGGCCGGAGATCATGAAGATCGGCGCCGGATAATCCTCGCCGTGCAGCTCCTTCAGGATATCGAGGCCGGATTTGCCCGGGATATGCACGTCGAGCAGGATGCAGGCCGGCGTCCGGCTGCGCGCCACCGCGAGCAGGGCAGCGCCGTCCGCAAAGCAGATCACCTTGTAACCGGCGGTCGACAGGACCACGGAAAGCGTCTCGCGAACGGCGGGGTCGTCGTCGACTACAAAGATTTCCCCGCGAGGAGCGCCATTCTCAACCATATGTCTCGTCCATCAGAGGTGAAGCGTGCTGCCCGGACTGCACAAGAAGTAACTCGACCATCTCGATCAATGGACCCGTATTTGTACGGGACGTACGCTTAACGCACAAGTAGCACCGCATTCCCTAAAAGTGGGGGCAGTGAGGAAACATGCATGGAAAATGCAGCGGCGGACGGCGTTGCGGTGTGCCTGGACGAGGGCAGCGATCCCTACAGCCTGATCGTGACGGACCTGGTCGCGCTGATCGGCCATGTCCAGGCGAGCCTGCGGCTGATCGAGGCGGCGATTGCGCGCGAGGCATTTCTGGCCGAGCAGGATGCTGCCGCCGACATCTTCGTGCTTGACGACGTCACCCCGCGCTATGCCATGGCGTCCACGGCTCTGAAGGCCTGCGACGCCAGCCTCGGCACGGCGTTGGATCGGCTGCGCGATCCGGAGGCGCAGGCACGCCTCCTGAACTGACCAGCCGGACCGGCCGCCACCGAATTCGGCGCCATCATGCAGTTGTGCCGACGACGCCCCAACCCTCGAGGCGGCCAACCGTTCCACATTCGGATTGGCGGCAGGCATCGACCGTCAAGCCGGGTCAGGCCTTCGTCAGGCCTCGCGACGTCGGGCCTTCTTGATATCAGGCTCTGGCCCGCTCTTCGTCGGAGCCCGACCGCCGCTTGCTCGGCTTGCCCTTGAGGAAGCTGATGTCCATTTCAGTGCCGTTGACACGGACGAGCTCGCAGCGGCGATAGGCGAGCCCGGTCGACGACAGCAAGAGGAAGAACTCCTTCAGGTTGAGCCCCTGAATGGAACCCTCGACGGTCAACGCTGCGTCATTGTCGGAGATGGCATTGAGCTGGCAGTCGCGCCGCCAGGTGCCGTCGATGGCCATGATGCAGACATCGACGCCCCGGCTGAACGTGACACGCTCAATGGATTTGCCGTCCTCCGTCATCGCTCAATATCCGACCGCCATGGCAGGCCTCGGCATCGCAAGCGCCGCCCGCACCCCGCTCGGCCGGTAGAGGCCACGCCGCTCGGGAATCGGCTTGAACGTGTCGGTCAGGCCGACCACGGTTTCGGCGGCGCCGAGCACCAGGAAGCCGTCGGCCTCCATCAACCGGGCGAGCCGGTTGAAGATGTTGATCTTGGTGTCCTGATCGAAATAGATCAGCACGTTGCGGCAGAAGATCACATCGAACGTGCCGAGCTGGGAGAAATCGTGCAGCAAATTGAGCTGACGGTGCTGCACCATCGCGCGCAATTCGGGATTGATCTGCCAGTATTCACCGGACTGCTTGAAATATTTCACCAGCAGCTGGATCGGCAGCCCGCGCTGCACCTCGAACTGGCTGTAGATGCCGGCCTTCGACTTCTCCAGCACCTCCTGCGACAGATCGGTCGCTGTGATCTCGACCCGCCATCCGGCAAGCGCCGTGCCCATCTCCTTGAGGCACATCGCCAGCGAATAGGGCTCCTGGCCGGTCGAGCCGGCGGCGCACCAGATCCGGATGTTGCGGCGCGCGGCACGTGCCTTCAGGACCTCGGGGATGATGGTGTCCCGGAAATGGTCGAACGGCACCTTGTCGCGGAAGAAGAACGTCTCGTTGGTGGTCATGGCCTCGACCACCTGGACGGTGTGCGTCGATGAGCCGGCCCTGATCTTGGCGATCAGGTCGGGGATGCCGGACAGGCCGCATTTGCGCGCCAGCGGCAGCAGGCGGCTCTCGATCAGATATTGCTTGTCCGCGGACAGATCGAGACCGGAATGGTCCTTCAGGAGCTTACGCAGATACTCGTAGTCGGGGGGCGTCACGGGAGCCTCGCAAAGGCAAAGGGTGAAACTGGGTGTTAGGCTTCGGCCGACGCATCGAACGCCAGCAGACCCACTTCCTGGAATTTCGCGATCACGATATCCTTGTCGAACGGCTTCATGATGTACTCGTTGGCGCCGGCATGCAGCGCCCGCGAGATGTGGTCGATGCCGTTCTCGGTGGTGCAGAACACCACCTTCGGCACGTCCCCGCCCGCCATGCGGCGGAGCTGCACGAGGAATTCGAAGCCGTCCATGACGGGCATGTTCCAGTCGAGCAGCACCGCGTCCGGCATGGCCTGCTTGCAGGCTTCGAGCGCGACCGCGCCGTCCTCGGCTTCGATGACGGTGAATTCCATTCCTTCGAGGATGCGGCGTGCGATCTTTCGCACCACACCGGAATCGTCGACGACAAGACATGTCTTCATATGTTGGCCTCCTTGTAGAGTCCGCCGTCTCCGCGGCGGAGCGTTACGCTGCAGCAAGTGTCTTCGGCACCAG
The DNA here is from genome assembly GCF_054063415.1 of Bradyrhizobium sp. USDA 4011. NCBI lineage: Bacteria > Pseudomonadati > Pseudomonadota > Alphaproteobacteria > Hyphomicrobiales > Nitrobacteraceae > Bradyrhizobium > Bradyrhizobium sp. USDA 4011. The sequence continues at coordinate 4,492,809 of NZ_JBSSGG010000001.1, read as the reverse complement.
TTCGAGCACGCGATCGACATCGAGGACGACCATGAGCTGGCCATCGAGGCGGTGAACGCCGCCGGCGAGCCTCGCCATGCGGGGATCGAGGTTGACCGGGTTGTCCTGGCGGCTGTCGTCGGGCAGCCGCAGCACCTCGCCGATCTGGTCGATCAAGAGGCCGTAGGATTCGCCGCGCTGGTCGACGCCGACCGCCATCGGCGGCGTGCCGTCGTCGGCCTTCGGCAGGCCGAGCCGGGCCCGCATGTCGACCACGGTGACGATGCGGCCGCGCAAATTGAGCACGCCTGCGATCTCGCTGGAGGCCAGCGGCACCCGCGTCAGCCGCTCCGGCATGAACACGTCCTGCACCCGCGAGATCGGCAGGCCGAACAGCTGCCCGCCGATCACCGCGGTGACGTATTCGGCCATCGCGCCTTCACTGGTCTCGGTCTTGCTGCTCATCGAAGCTGTTTCCCTGGGTTCCGTCATGCCGCCCGCCGGATCTCGGCGGTCTGCTCTTTCAGCGCCGCGATCAGCCCGGGACGATCGAACTTGGCGACATAGTCGTGGAAGCCGGCCTGGCGGCCGCGCTCGATCGCCGCCGGCGACACCATCGCCGACAGCGCGATGATCGGCAGCCCGACGAGGTTGTGGTCAGAGCGGATGTTCTCGGCGAACTCGAAGCCGTTCATCTCGGGCATCTCGATGTCGGTCAGCACGACGTCGAAGGCCTGCCCCGAGCGTAGCGCGGCGAGCCCTTCCTGAGCGCCTCCCGCGGTCCGCACCTTGTAGCCGGCGGCCTTCAGCACCGGCGCCAGCATGTTGCGGAAGAACGCCGAGTCGTCGACCAGCAGCACCGACTGCGCCGTGGCCGACGGGCGCATCTCCTTGCGCGAGAACCAGTCGGCGAACGCCATCGGGAGGAAGTGGCCGACGTCGATCACCTCGGTGGCCTGGCCCTTGATCACGGCCGAGCCCAGAATGCCGTCCTGCGAGCCCGCGACCTCGATGTTGAGCCGCTCCTCGACGATGTCGATGATCTCGTCGACCACGAGCCCCATCGAGCGGCCGTCGTCGGCGAACACCAGGATCGGCTGCGCGCCTTGGGTCCGCACCTCGACGCCTGCCATCTGCACCAGCGGCATCAGCTGCTCGCGGTACTGCACCATGTAGCGGCCGTTCGAGAGCTCGATCTTGTCGGTTGCGATCTCCTCCAGCCGGGTGACGAGGCCGAGCGGCACCGCCTTGGGCTGGCTCGAACCGGCGCGGAACACCAAAAGCGAAGTCAGCTGCTCGCCGCTCGAGGCATGCGCCGCGGCATTGTCGTCGGCCATGTCATGGGCCGCCGCGCTGGAGGCGCCGAGCGCCTTGGCGATGCCATTGGGGTCGATGATCATGATGACAGCGCCATCGCCCAAAATGGTGTTGCCGGAGAACATGTCGATGTGCCGCAGCTTGGTCGACATCGGCTTGACCACGATCTCCTCGGTGTGGAACACGCCGTCGACCACGATGCCGAAGGTCTGGCTGCCCACTTGCGTGACCACGATGAAGCCGTTCTCGGCATCGCTGGTCGCGCCGTCGTCGATCTTCAGCAGCTTCTTCAGATGGATCAGCGGCAGCAGCTTGTTGCGCAGCCGCAGCACTGCCGTGTCCTTGATCCGCTCGATGCGGTGCTCGGAGTTGGCGCGCGCCCGCACCAGTTCGACCACCGACAATTGGGGAATGGCAAAACGGTCGCCGCCGGCTTCCACGATCAGGGCGGAGACGATCGCCAGCGTCAGCGGGATCTTGATGGTGACGGAGGCGCCCTCGCCGGCCACGCTCTTGATGTCGATGGTGCCGCCGATCTGGTCGATATTGGTGCGCACCACGTCCATGCCGACGCCGCGGCCGGACACCGAGGTCACCTGCGCGGCGGTCGAGAAGCCCGGCGCGAAGATGAACTTGTGGATCTGGGCCTCGGTCATCTTCTCCAGTTCGGCCTCGGTGACGAGACCGTTCTGGAGCGCCTTGGCCTTGATCCGCTCGGTGTTGAGCCCGCGGCCATTGTCGGCAATGCAGATGATGATGTGGCCGCCCTCGTGATAGGCGCTGAGGCGGATGGTGCCCTGCTCGGGCTTGCCGCTAGCGACCCGCTCGGCGGTGGTCTCCAGGCCGTGATCGGCGGAGTTGCGCACCATGTGCGTCAACGGATCCTTGATCAGGTCGAGCACCTGGCGGTCGAGCTCGGTGTCGGCGCCGTGCATCTCCAGCTCGATCTGCTTGCCGAGTTCGCCGGAGAGATCGCGGACGATGCGCGGCAGCTTCTGCCAGGCATTGCCGATCGGCTGCATGCGCGTCTTCATGACGCCTTCCTGCAGCTCGGCGGTGACGTTGGAGAGCCGCTGCAGCGGCACCTTGAACTCGGTGTCTTCGTTGCGCCTGCTAATCTCGAGCAGCTGGTTGCGGGTCAGCACCAGCTCGGAGACCATGGTCATGAGGTGTTCGAGGGTGTCGACATTGACCCGGATCGACTGGTTGGCGATCTTGTCGCCTTCCTGGACGTCCTCGGTGGCGGCCTTGCGGGCCGGCTTCTTCGCAGCCTCGGCCGGATCGGCTGCGGGCGCAGCGGCGACGGGCTTCGCGACCGGGACAGGCGCGGGTGCGGCGACTTCGATCTCGGTCTCGCGGAAGGCGCGCTCGAGCTCGTCGAGCGAGACCTCGCCCGGGCGCAGCGGACGCTCCAGCGTCTGCACCACCAGCGTGCCTTCGGTCATGGCTGCCTGCAGTGCCGGCGCTTCGACGACGGGCACATCTTCTCCAGCATCCTCGCCGGCTGCCATTGCGGCCATGCCGTGCTCGACCATCGCTTCGAGCTGATCGATCAGGTCGCGGTCGTTGCCCTCGGGCTCGGCCTCGGTCGCCTCCAGCCCGCCAAGGATCTCCTTGATGCGGTCGATCGAGGACAGGATCAGCGTCACGGCTTCCGCCTTCACCGGCATGCCGTCGCGGAATTTGCCCATCAGGGTCTCGCCGGCATGCGCCAGCGCTTCCAGCCGCGGCAGCCCGAGGAAGCCGCAGGTCCCCTTGATCGTGTGCACAAGCCGGAAAATGTTATCCAGGATCTTCGCGTTGTTCGGATCCTGCTCGAACTGCACCAGCTGGTTGTCGACCGTATCCAGGCTCTCGCTGCTCTCCGTCAGGAACTCGCGCAACAGATCGTCCATGGATAGGTCCCCTCAAGGTGCTACGGAACGCACGCCTCGCATCGATAACTTGGCCGGCTTCACGGCGACGTTAATTTCGTCGTCCGTGCAAATACGGACGATGAAGCCGTTCAAGGACGACGCATCACAGCATCACAGCCGGTTTCACAGCAACAAGGCCTTACCACCCGGACGGGAAAGAGCCCGTTCCACCCGCCGTCGCAATTTGAACGAAATGAGATCGAGGGGTCGTCAAATCCAGCGAAACGCTGGCGGACACGACATCCACCTGCATCAGGACGTGATCGCCCATGGGTTGAAACCGGTCGCATGGTTAAGCGAACCCAAAAACAAAGGCGGCGGAGTTTCCTCCGCCGCCTCGATAGTCGTTGTCTGTCGCGGCTACGCTTAGCGGAGCAGCTGCAGCACGCTCTGCTGCGACTGGTTGGCCAGCGCCAGCGCGGACACCGCGATCGACTGGCGGGTCGACAGCGCCTGGCTGTTGGCCGCTTCCTCGTTGGTGTCGGCCAGCGTCAGGTTGGACGAGCCGGTCTGCAGCACGTTGATCAGGTTCTTCGAGAAGTCCTGGCGGATCTGCACGATCGACAGGTTCGAACCGAGGGTCGAAGCCTGGGTGCGCAGCAGGCCGCTCGCGCTGTTGAGCGTCTTCAGCGTAGCGTTGGCCGAAGCGTTGTCGATGAAGTCCGTGCCGGCGGTCAGCTTGGAGAGGTTGAGACCGGCGGCATTGAAGGTCACGCCCTGGATCTTCAGCGTCGAGGAGCCCGTCTCGTTGAAGGTCAGCTTGAGCTGATCGCCGTTGAGCAGGTTGATGCCGTTGTACGACGCGTCCTGGGCGGTCGTGGTGATCTGGTCCAGGATGTTGTTGTACTGATTGACCAGGTTGGCGCGGTTCGCCAGCCCATTCGGGTCCTGCACCGGAGCGCTGCCCGCCAGGCCGTTGAACAGCTTGCCTGCGCCGGCTGCCGTGCCACCGATCGTGCCGATGGTCGCGGACGCCGCATCGTTGGTGGTGCTGATGGTGAGCGCACCGCTCGCGCTGAGCGACGCCTGCAGGTTGTTGGCCGACAGGGCGTTGTTCAGGTCGTTGAGGGATTTCACCTGGCCTGCGCCGCTGCCAAACGTGATGTTGGTGGCGGTGCCATTGCCGGTCGCGCCGATCGTCAGCGTCAAGCCGTCCAACGGTGAAGGCGTTGCCACGGTGCGCGCCGTGGTTCCGGCGGTAAGGCCGAAAGCGCCCAGCGCGGAGCCGGAGATGTTGAGATCCTGGTTGATGCCGGTGCTGATCTGGAGCGCGCCAGCCGCCGACACGGTGGAGGCCGTGGTCGCACCGGTGATGCCGTCGATCGCCGAGAGCAGGTCGCCGACCGTCAGCGTGCTGCCCGCGCCCGTGCCGAGGGTCACGTTGCCGGACGAATCGCTCGTCGAAGTGGTCTGCGTGTTCGAGAACGTGATCGTCTTGCCGTTGACGCTGATCGTACCTGTCGGGGTCGCCGCCAAGGTATCGGAGTTGGTCGCACTGACGAGCTTGGTGGCGGCGGTGATCGGCGCGGGCGTCGTGAGATTATTGTTGACGACCGTACCAGCCAGGGTGGCATTGCTGTAGGTGGCGGTACCGCGGATATCGTCGGTGGTCGCGCCAGTGACCACGGCGGTCGTCACCTGCGATTTCTGGGAATAGCCGACCGCGGCCTGCAGGGCCTGGTTGGCGACCGACTTGGCGCTGTCGACGAGCTTCTGCAGCGAGGTGATGCCCGTGTTGGCGGCCTGCAGCACCTGCACGCCGTTACCGATTCCGTCCAGCAGGTTGTTGATGTCACTGGCGCGGTTGTCGAGCGACTGCGCCGTGAAGAAGTTGGTCGGATTGTCGAGAGCGGTGTTGACCTTCTTGCCGGTGGACAAGCGGTTCTGCGTGGTGGCGAGCAGGTCGGCCGTCGACTGCAGCGAAAGCAGGTTCTGACGGACCGATGACGAAAGGACGATGCCGGACATACTGGTACCCTTCTGGATGAACACGATTGACGCGACGCCGTAAATTTCGCACGGCGACCGGTGCCACACTGGTCCGTCCGCGCTACCCGTTCGTTAAGGGGCCGCTCCGTACAAATACCCAGAATAGCTTTGCCGGTAATTATGCGGCCGCCGCGCAGACGCGCGGTTGGACGGCGCGTATTCACCGCCGGATCAATCTCGTGACAGCGAATTTGTCCCCGCCTTTGCGGGACTTGCCCGCATGCTAGCACTGCCGACCGCGGGCTTCGACATCCGCAACGGCAGCCGCGACGATGTGCGCTAGGGTACGCATGAGGGTTAATGGAAATCAATAAATGCGAGACAATGTCGCAACCGTCTCGTCCGGGAGGCGCGGCATTCGAATCCCCTCGAGCGCCGCGCAGGCCGATGCGATTGCCGACCGTCTGCCCCCTAGAGGGTATGGAGTTCGCACCACAACCCTTGTGCTATTGGACAGGCAAGCTATGTTCGCTCTCCACACGCCAAGAGTAGGTGATGCGAGACCGTAGTGCTCCCGCCCTCGGCAGGAGCTCCAATGTCTGCGGTATCGCGTCCGCCCAATCGTCTGTTGCAAGCACTTCCCTCCCCGGAATACGCGCAACTTCATCCCCTTCTGGAAACCGTCGACCTGACCAAGGAAACGGTGCTCGCCGATGCCGGCGCGCCGGTGCAGCGGGTCTATTTCCCGCACGGCGGCGTGGTCTCGATGATGGTCAATCTGTCCGACGGGCAATCCGTCGAGATTGCAACCATCGGTCGAGACGGCATCGTCGGCGCATCCGCCGCCCTCCATGAGCGGCCGCTGCTCGCCGACGCGATTGTCGTGGTGCCGGGCACGGCATCGATGGTGCGGGCGGAAGATTTCCGCGAGGCCGCCAATCGCAGCGCGGAGTTCCGGACCCTGGTTGCTCTCTATGAGCAGGCGCTGATGGCGCAGACCCAGCAATCGGTCGCCTGCAACGTGTCGCATCCGGTGGAGGCGCGGCTGTCGCGCTGGCTGCTGCGCGCGCGCGACCTGTGCGGCAGCGAAGCCTTGCCGCTGACCCAGGAGATGCTGGCGCAAATGATCGGTGTGCGGCGCAATGCGGTTTCGATCGTCGCGCATGGGTTTCAGCAGGCCGGTATCCTGCGCTACAGCCGCGGCCATATCGAAATCACCGATATCGACGGTCTGCGGAAGGCGGCGTGTGAATGCTATGCGACCGTCAAGGCGCACGCCGAACAATTGATCGGGCCGGAAGATTGATCGGGGCGGCGCGCACGCTCAACTGATTGCCAGGCAACACAAATGCGATCCCGGGGCGATATGTATTCCTAATGGAACCAAGATATGTTTCCATTGGAACCAAGATGTGCCAGAATAAGTTGCATAACTGCTCAACTGCACGCGTCAGCCCTGATGACCAGAGACAAGCTTTGCCGGGAGGCAGGAGGTTGCTTTGGATACGGTTCCGCGATCGCCCAACGGATTTCTGTCTTCGCTCTCGGAGAGCGATTTTGGGCTGATCCGGCCCTATTTGCGGACGATCGACCTCGCCGCCGAGTCGGTCCTGATCGAGACCGACGAGATGCTGGAGCGGACATACATGCCGCACAAGGGGGTGATCTCGCTGGTGGTCAAGCTGGCAAGAGGCGTGTGCGTGCAGATCGCGATGGTCGGCCGCGGCAGCATCTATGGTGCGTTCGCGGGGCTTGGTGAAGCCCCCACGCTGAACAGCGCCGTGGTGCTGGTGCCTGGCGTCGCTTCGACGATCGAGGTCGAAGCCTTGCGGGCGGCCGCCGGCCAGAGCCCAACTCTGCGAGCGAAGCTGATTCGGCACGGTCTCGCCGTCTATGCCCAGATCCAGCAGACGGCCGGCTGCAACGCCGCGCACACCGTCGAGTCGCGGCTGGCGCGATGCCTGCTGCAGACGCGCGATCTCTCCGGCAGCAACAAGATCGCCCTGACGCAGGAGGCGATGGCCCAGATGATCGGCGCACGCCGCAACAGCGTGTCGCTGGTCGCGCATACCTTGCAACAGGCGAATTTCATCCACTACAGCCGCGGCCACATCGAGATCACCAATGCGGATGGACTGATCAGGACCGCGTGCGAATGCTATGCCACGGTCAAGGCGCAGTATGCGAGGCTGCTGGGCTGCCAGGAAACCGGCGGCTAAAGCTGCCATTCTTGACGCGTCTTCTGCACGCGAACCGCTACCCCGCTTTGCGCAAAAGCGCTCCCGCCGGCGCACAAGCCGTACTTCTACGGCGTACGATTTTCACCGTCGGATAACGCTGCATCCGCAAAGTCGCGTGGACGCACGGGGGAGCCGATGTTCACGTACGAGACCACCGACCGGAAGGAAGCCCGGCGCTTCCGCATGGCCCAGTTCAACGGCCGGACCGCCACCATCAGGTCCGCCGGCGCGACGGTCACGGGACGTGTGCGCGCGATCGTCGAAAGCAAGTCCGGCGCGACGGCGGCATGGGTGGTCACGATTGTTCCGGACGAACCGAAGACAGCCGCTTCCGCCGAGCGGCTCGCGCCGCGCCTGTGCTTCGCCGCGGAAGACGATTTCTGAGTACCGCCAACCAATTCACCGCTCAGAGCCCGCTCCGACGGAATCGGACGGGCTCTGGACTTTTGTTTTGACGCGTTTTCTTTGCGCGAACCGGTACCACCCCGCATCAAGTGCGAGGCAGGCTTCGCTTGAAAACGCTTTATGCGGAGTGCAACAAGGCCTTGCGGACGAGATCTGCGGTGTTGCGCGCACCCAGTTTGCGCATGGCCTCGGCGCGATGGCTCTCGAACGTGCGCGGGCTGATGTTCATCCGCAGCGCGCCCTGCTTGTTGGAATAGCCGTCGCTGATCAGGCTGAGCACCTCACGCTCGCGCTTGGTCAACGGCTTGCGCCCTGCCTCCGGCGTGAACATGACATCGGGTGACCGGGCGTCTGCCGGCTTGTCGTCAAGCGGCGGCCTGAGATCGGTGGCCGGTATCGCATTCGGGTAGAGATCGGAGATCTGCTTCAGCATCGCGGACACTCGCTCGGTCTGCTCGAGCGCGTTCTCGATCACCTGCCGCAGATAGACGCCGTTGCCGGGCGCATGCGCGAACTGCTGACTGTGCTGTTTGAGCTCGTTCATGTAGAGCAGCAGCGCCGTCACCGGCCCGTTGAACTGCCGGACGATCGCCGCCCCGGCGTCCGCGGTCACCTGCGTTCGCGGCCCGGCGGCTCCCTGAATCTCGGGTGGCTGCGCCTCGAGCGTCGCGGTTCCGCCCATCCATGGCGGAAGGCGCGCCTCGGCTCGATTGTCATGTTGCGTCATAAGTATGGTTTACCGAAGGTGAACTTGTGGCCGCGTTAACACGGGACTCCGTAGAACTACGGGTGACGCAACTGTGACCTCGGGCCCCGATCTGCCAAGCAGGCGCAGATTACCGCTGATTTGGCAACGAATCTCGCTTGTTTGAGCTGAAGGACAGTAGTCTTACGGGACATCGAGGCGCTCTAGCTCGATGATCCCACAGCTGGAATTTTACCTCCCCGAGGCGCTTCCGGCCGCATTCGCGCCCACATCCGCCTTTGGCTTCAGGTTGAAATGGGCGGGATACGTGCCGCCCGTCAGACATCAAGGGCGCCGGAGCCGAAGGAATTTCTGCAGGAACCGTCCCGAAAGGACGAACCTGAACCACCAATACGCCATTCGCCGGGTCGTCATCGACCACCTCCGGGCATCGGGATCGCATCGAGTTACCGCACGCCGGGCGCCGCGCTTATGAGACGGATCACATTGGCCCGAGGTCGCGTCGATCGGCGTCGGGTCAGGCGAATGTCAATTTACAGCCCCGGCATGCGCCACGATGATCGCCGCCTCTCGATCAACAACAAAAAGGCGCGACCATGAAGCGAGGGCGGACCGGGCGGATTGGATCCTGGATGACGATTGCGGCGCTCGCCGCAGCACTGTTGGTCAGCACCGGCGCGCGGGCCCAGACCACGCCGACCGGCAATGCCGCGCCAACGTCAGACGACGCGATCATGGTGACCATCTTCTTCAGGCATGATCAGTCACGCCCGCTCGGTGAGTTGAATGCGCAACTCGAGCGGCAGGGCTTCTACAAGGCGTTTCCGCCCGAAGGTGTCGAGGTCGTGAGCTGGTACGTAATGATGGGGGTCGGCCAGGTGGTGACCCTGCGGCTACCGGCCTCGCGGCTGCGCGAGGTCAACCGCGTCATCGAGAACAGTGCCTGGGGCGCCTACCACACCGAGTTCTATCCGACCTACGATTACAAGGCGGTCGGAGTCGACAAGCATGAAAAGGCAAAACAATAGCCGGCCGCGAGAGTAGAGTTGAAGCCATGCGCCGGACTTACCGGTTCTGAATCAGTCAGAACCGGTTCACCTTTGACCCGATGCATTGCCTATGCGTGGGCCCGCGTGCGCTGGCTCAGCCGCTTCGCCAGTGTCCGCAGATCCTGGCGGCGCCCGCTGCAAAGCAGGCGGCTGAATTCGTCGGGATCGATGGAGGCAGGTGGAAGATCGGCTGGGCTGCGTGCGACGCGGCGTAGCCAGGTCAATCGGAAGAGACGCTTGAGCATCTTCATGGTTGTTAGCCCCGATGAGCGTCTTTGTTAAATCGCGGCAATGAAATTTGGTTCCGCTCTCTATGGTCGCGCGGCAGAGAATTTGGTTCAATGCCGTCAGGCGAGCAGTGCCTTGCGCTGTTGCACCCGCGCAATGGAGCGCTGCACCGCGGCCTGATCTAGCGATCCGTCGTGCGCTGCCCCCTCGACCGCGGTGGCGATGCCGGCCATCGCCTGCTCCTGGTCGAGCAGATTGTTGCCGATGCAGATCATGTCCATGCCGGCGGCGATCGCCTGCAGGCTGGCCGCGCTGGTGCCGAGCGCCTTCTGCAGCCCCTGCATCTGCATGTCGTCCGTAATCAGCAGCGTCGCGGGCAGCCGGTGGCGCAGCCGGCCAATTCCCGCCGGCGACAGGGTCATCGGATGCTGCGCGTCCCACCGGCGGACAATGGCGTGGCTGACCAGCACCGCATCGCCGAAGATCTGCGGCGCCAGCGCGTAGAATAGTTCTTCCTGCTCCGGTCGTAGCGCATCGGAGATGTCCATGAACTCCAGATGTGAATCGACGTGCGCGCCGCCGATGCCCGGATAATGCTTCAGGCAAAGACCCACGCCTGCCTGCCGCGCCGCAGCGTCGACCAGGCGGGCATTGGCCTCGACCTCGCCGATCTCGGACGAATACGACCGCTTGATCCTGCCGACGTTGGGATTGTCGGGATTGTAATCGACGTCGATGACGGGCGCGAAGTTGTAGCGGATGCCGAGCCGACGCAGCTCGCCATAGCTTGCAGCCAGGATCGTCTGCTTTTCCGCATGGCCGAGCCGGTTGAAATCCTTCGCGCTCGGCAACGGCTGGAAACCCAGCCCGTCCTTGAGCCGGCGCACCAGACCGCCCTCCTGGTCAACGAAGACCAGCGGCTGCGACGGCAGCGCCACGATCTCGGCGCAGAGCGACTGCACCTGCGCGGGCGAGGCGATATTGTTGTCGTATTGCCGGGTCTGGCAGGAATAGTCGAACAGGATCACCCCACCGAGCCCGAACCGCGCGGCAAATTCCCTCAGCCAGGACGGGATGGCCTTGCCATGGAAGCCGAGGATGAAAAGTTCGCCGACGGACATCGCCGCTCGCTCGTTGGATACACATGGAATCAGCCCGCACCCCTACCGAATAGCATGCTGCGACGACGGTAAGAATATGACGCAGCTTGCTGCGCGACTGCGTTCCCCGCGTTCGCATCACTATGTTAAGACACGCAGGCACGCCTCGATCGCGCATGCCACAACACAAGACATTTCGGAAACGCCCATGACAGCACCTTACGTCCCGCAAATGGCCCTTTACCGCCAATGGCTGAAGGACACGCGCGGCCTCGCGTTTGCGGATTTCGAGGCAATGCGGCGCTGGTCGGTCACCAATATCGACGCCTTCTGGCAGAGCGTCTGGGATTATTTCGATCTGCGCTCGCCGACGCCGCATTCGGCGGTGCTGGCCGAGCGCAAGATGCCGGGCGCGATGTGGTTTCCCGGCGCTTCGGTGAATTACGCGCGCCAGGTTTTCCGGCACGTCGCGCCGGCGCATGCCGCCGGCCTGCCGGCCCTGATCTCGAGCGGCGAGGACGGCAAGCTTTCGGAGACCAGCTGGCCGGAGCTGCAGCGCAAATCAGCGGCGCTTGCACTGCACCTAAAGGCCAGGGGCGTTCACGCCGGCGATCGCGTCGCGGCCTATCTGCCGAACATCCCCGAGACGATCATCGCGTTTCTTGCGACCGCGAGTATCGGCGCGATCTGGAGCGTCTGCGCGCCCGACATGGCGGCGCCCGCCGTGATCGACCGCTTCAAGCAGATCGAGCCGAAAGTATTGATCGCCTGCGACGCCGTGACCTATGCCGGCCGGCGCCATGACCGGAAGTCGGTGATCGAGGAGTTGCGGCGCGCGCTGCCGACGGTCGAGCATGTCATCCTGCACAGCGATGCCGCGCCGTCAGAGATACGATTGTCATCCATCCTTGCGGGCGAGAGCGCGGAGATCGACGCGTTCGAGCCCGAATGGCTCCCGTTCGATCATCCGCTCTGGATCGTCTACTCCTCCGGCACCACGGGATTGCCGAAGCCGATCCTGCACAGCCATGGCGGCGTGATCGTCGTGGCGCTGCCGCTCTCGACCCTGCACAACGACATCGGCTGCAGCTACCAGCCGAACTCGTTCGGCGAACGCTTTCACTGGTACTCGTCGACCGGCTGGATCATGTGGAACTGTCAGACCAACGGCCTGCTCAACGGCACGACCTGCTGCATCTTCGACGGCAGTCCCGGCGGCACCAAGGACAAGCCGGACTGGACCACGCTGTGGCGCTTCGTCGCCGACGCCAAGGCGACCTTCTTCGGCGCGGGCGCGGCGTTCTTCGCCAATTGCACCAAGGCGGAGATCGATCTCGCTGATGTCGGCGACCTCTCCGGCCTGCGCACGCTCGGCTCGACCGGCTCGCCGCTGTCAGCCGACACGCAAGCCTGGTTCAACGAGCGCTTCGCCGCGCTTTCGACGCAGAATGGCAACGCCGCGCAGGCCGACATGTGGTGGGCCAATATCTCCGGCGGCACCGATTTCGCCGGCGCCTTCATCGGCGGCAATCGTGAACTGCCGCAGACTCCGGGCATCATGCAATGCCGGCTGCTCGGCTGCGCGGTGGAAGCTTTCGACGAGCAGGGCCGTGCCGTGATCGACGAAGTCGGTGAGCTCGTCTGCACCGAGCCGCTGCCCTCGATGCCGTTGCGCTTCTGGAACGATCCCGGCAATGCGCGCTACATGGCGAGCTATTTCGAGACCTATCCCGACAATTTCGACGGCACCGGCCGCGGCCCGGTGTGGCGGCATGGCGACTGGCTCAAGATCAACCCCGACGGCTCCTGCGTGATCTACGGCCGCAGCGACGCCACCATCAACCGCCACGGCTTGCGGATGGGCACCAGCGAGCTCTATTCGGCAATCGAGGCGCTGCCGGAGGTGCTGGATTCGATGGTCGTCGACCTCGAATATCTCGGCCGCGACAGCTACATGCCGCTGTTCGTGGTGCTGCGCGAGGGCATTGTCCTCGATGCCGCGATGAAGGCAAAGATCAACAAAGCGGTCGAGGCCGGGCTGTCGCGCCGCTTCCTGCCCAACGACATCTTCGTCGTGGCCGAGATTCCGCGCACGCTGTCCGGCAAGAAGCAGGAGTTGCCGGTCAAGAAGCTGTTGCTCGGCCACCCCGTCGAGAAGGTCATCAACCGCGACGCGATGGCCAATCCCGGCTGCCTCGACTGGTACCTCGACTTTGCCAGGATCTATCTGAGCAGGCAGGCCGGCGCGGCGTAAGCGATCGCGACGTCTGTCAGCGCGGCCTGCTGCGCCACGGCGGCGGCACGAGGGCGGTGCGCAGATGCTGGACGAAAGCCTGCGTGCGCCTGGCCCGGCCGCCGCGGCCGGGATTGAGCAGCGCGACGATATCAGCGGGCGGCAGGCGAAAGTTCGGCAGGACCCGCACCAGCCGGCCACCGGCGAGATCCTCGGCGACATCCCACTCCGACCTGACGATCAGGCCGTGATCCGCCAGCGCCCAGGCCTTCACCACCTCGCCGTCATTGCTCGACAGCATCGGCTCGATCCTGATGACGTCAGGCTGCGCCGGCGCGCGCCTGTGCGAGAAGCGCCAGAGCGTCACGTCCTCCTCGTTCTCGCGCAACGCGATGCATTGATGCGCGCGCAGCTCCTGCGGGTTCGCCGGCGTTCCGCGGCGCTTCAGATAGGCCGGCGAGGCACAGAGCAAGCGTTCATTGGGCGCAAGGCGCAGCAGGCGAAGGTGGAGTCCTTCAACGCACCGATATGGATCATGACATCCCACGCACTCGCTGCGGCACGTCCCGGCCGATCGGACAGTTCGAGCTCGACCGACACGTCGGGATGGCGGGATCGGAAGGCCGCAACGGCCGGGGCGATGTAGCGGCGTCCGAAGCCGAGCGGCGCAAGAATCTTCAGATGGCCCGCGATGGTTCCGCGACGCGCCTGCAGCGCTTCCGTCAACTCCGTCGCCTCGTCGAGCAGCGTGCCGCCGCGCAGCACCAGCAGCTCGCCCTCGTCAGTCAATGTCAGCCGCCGGGCCGAACGGCTGACCAGTTGAACGCCCAGGCGCTGCTCGAGGCTCTGCAGCCGCTGCGAGACCGCCGATGGCGTCACGTCGAGCGCCCGCGCCGCGGCCGCGAGCGACCGGGCCGCAGCGATGGCCAGGAAGAAGCGGATGTCGTCGGTCGAGAGCATTAAGTCCAGACTTAATATAAGAATGACATTCGGTAAATTGTACTTAGCATGGAAACGGCTAGTCTCGCCGGATGTCATCAGCCCCTGTTTTGAACGCCTCGCATCCGCTTGCCGATATCGAGACGCCCTGCCTCGTGCTCGACGAGGACCGGATGCTGCACAACATCGCCCGCCTGAAGACGCGGCTGTCGCGGCTCGGCGTGCCGCTGCGCCCGCATCTGAAGACCGCGAAATCCATTCCGGCGGCGCGCGCCGTGATGGACGGCCCAGGCGGCCCGGCGGCGGTCTCGACCCTCCAGGAGGCCGAGGTCTTTGCCGCGGCAGGCGTCAAGGACATCCTCTACGCCGTCGGCATCGCGCCGCAAAAGCTCGATCGCGTCGCCGCGCTGCGGCGGCAGGGCGTGGACCTGTCCGTGGTGCTCGACAGCATGGAGCAGGCGGCCGCCGTCACCGCGATGGCGCGCATGACGAACGACCGCATTCCCGTGCTGATCGAGATCGATTGCGACGGCCATCGCGCGGGTGTCGGCGCGCACGATCCGCTGCTGGTCGAGATCGGCCGCGCGCTGCATCAAGGCGATGCCGAACTGCGCGGCGTCATGGCGCATGCCGGCGAATCCTATTCCTGCCGTAGCGTGGCGGCGCTCGAGCAGGCGGCCGAGCAGGAGCGCGCCGCCGCGGTTGCCTGCGCCGAGGCGTTGCGCGCAGCCGCACTGCCCTGCCCCATGGTCAGCGTCGGCTCGACGCCGACGGCACATTTCGCCGGCCGGCTCGACGGCGTCACCGAGGTGCGCGCCGGCGTCTTCGTGATGTTCGACCTGGTGATGGCCGGGATCGGGGTCTGCGCGGTCGAGGACATCGCGCTGTCGGTGCTCGCGACGGTGATCGGCCATCGTGCCGATCGCGGCTGGACCTTCATCGACGCCGGCTGGATGGCGCTGTCGCGCGATCGCGGCACCGCGAAACAGCCGATCGACCAGGGCTACGGCATCGTCTGCGACATTCATGGACGGCCCTATCCCGATTTGATCGTGACCGAAACCAATCAGGAGCACGGCATCATCGCCCGCCGTCCCGGCAGCACAGCGCCGCAAGTGACGCTGCCGGTCGGCACGAAGGTGCGGATCCTGCCGAATCATGCCTGCGCCACCGGAGCCCAGCACGACCGCTACCATGTCGTCGCCGCCGGCTCCGACACGGTCAGGCAATGGGAGCGATTTCGCGGATGGTAGCAGACGGAGCGCAGCCGATGACCCGAGCCTATGACGCCGTTCTGTTCGATCTGCTGACCGCGCTGCTCGACAGCTGGACGCTCTGGAACAAGGTCGCGGGCTCCGATGAAGCCGGGCTACGCTGGCGAGCCGAGTATCTCAGGAACACCTACGCCACCGGACGTTACCGTCCCTATGAGGATCTGGTGGGCGAGGCGGCGCGCAACGTCGGGCTGCCGTTCGAACGGGCTGGGGAGCTCGGCGCGCGCTACGCGGAGCTCGTTCCCTGGCCCGAGGTTCGCGATGTTCTGCAAACACTGCACGATGCGGGCGTCGCGCTCGGCGTCGTGACCAACTGCTCGGAGCGGCTCGGCCGCATCGCCGCCGATCGCATCGGCGTTCCCTTCACGGTGTTCGTGACGGCCGAGCGCGCCGGCTATTACAAGCCGCAGCCGCAACCCTATCAGCTCGCGCTCGACGAACTGCCGGTCCCGGCCAATCGATGCCTGTTCGTCGCCGGGTCGGGCTATGATCTGTTCGGCACGGCACGTGTGCAGTTGCCGACTTGGTGGCATAATCGGGCCGGAATGAACCTGCCGGAAGGGGCGCCCGCCCCGATCGTTGTTCGTGACAGCCTTGCGACCTTGCCGGCCTTCGTGCTCGGTCGCGAGATGTCCGGCCGGCGCGCGACTTGAGGACCGAACCGAGATGCCATCACCCAGCTACATCGACCCGCTCAACGGAAAGCTCTATCCGCTGGATGTCCCGCGCTGGTGCTCCGACGAGGGCAAGCCGCTGCTCGTCACAGCGCTGCCCGGCATCTCTCGCGACGAGGTCGAGCGCGGGACGCGGTCGCTGTGGCGCTATCGCGCGGCGCTGCCGGTCGAGATCAAGCAGCCGATCACGATGGGCGAAGGCTGCACGCCCGCGGTCGAGAAGGCGTGGGGCGATCTGCGGCCGCATTTCAAGCTGGAATGGTTCAACCCGACCGCGAGCTTCAAGGATCGCGGCACCACGGTGATGCTGTCCTTCCTGCGCCAGCTCGGCGTCGACGCGGTGCTGGAGGACAGCTCCGGCAATGGCGGCGCGTCGGTCTCGGCCTATGGCGCGGCGGGCGGCATGCGGGTCAGGATCCTTGCGCCGGCGACGACATCGCCGATGAAGGTGGCGCAGATGCACGCCTTCGGCGCCGAGGTGCAACTGGTCGAAGGCCCGCGCGAGGAGTCCGAGGCGGAGGCGATCCGCCAGTCGAAGCGGATCTTCTACTCCAGCCACAACTGGCAGCCGTTCTTCCTGCAAGGCACGAAGTCTCTGGCCTACGAGATCTGGGAAGGTCTTGGCTTCACCGCGCCCGACAATGTCATCATGCCTGTCGGTGCCGGCAGCAGCCTGCTCGGCTGCTATATCGGCTTCAAGGAGCTGCTCGCGGCCGGGCAGATCACGCGGCTGCCGCGGCTGTTCGCGGCCCAGCCGCTCAACTGCTCGCCGGTCGATGCCAGCTTCGTCGCCGGCGTCGATACGCCGGTCGATCGCGCGGTCCACAAGACCATCGCCGAAGGCACCGCGATCAAGCATCCGCTGCGCCTGAAGCAGATGATCGCAGCGCTGAAGGAGAGCGGCGGCGGTACCGTCGCAATTCCCGAAGACGGCATCGTCGCCGCATTGAAGCGGCTGGCGCGTACCGGCCTGTTCGTCGAGCCGACCTCGGCCTCGGCCGCCGCCGCGCTCGACGTCCTGGCGGCGCGCGGCGCGATCCGGCCGGCCGAGCGCACCGTCGTCATCATCAGCGGCACCGGGATCAAGGCAGCCGGGCTGATCACCGAATTGCTGGGCAGCTAGTCGGCCCGCGAATCGAGCGCAGCGTCAGCCTCGCGCGACTGCTGCGCGCGCCGCCGAGGCGTGCGCCCGTCCGATGTTGTCGAGGAACTGCCGCACGCTTTCCCGCCAGGTGAAGGTCAGGGCGTGGGCGCGGCATTTCTCGCGCGGCACCAGCAGCGCGCCGAGTGCCGCGCGGCGCAGATCGTGATCGAGACAACCGCAGCCCGACTTGCCGATCACATCGAGCGGGCCCATCACCGGAAAGGCCGCGACCGGCAGGCCGCTGGCCAGTGCCTCGAGGATCACCATCCCGAACGTATCGGTCAGACTTGGAAATACCATGACGTCGGCGGACGCATAGACATCGGCGAGCGCGCGGCCCGTCCGCGTGCCGAGAAAATGGACGTGCGGAAACCGGACCTGCAAGCTGCTGCGCAGCGGCCCGTCCCCGACCACGACTTTCGAGCCCGGCAGGTCGAGACCGAGAAAGGCGTCGAGGTTCTTCTCGACCGCAACGCGGCCGACATAGAGGAACACCGGTGCCGGGAAGGCGAGCGGCCGCTCTGTACGCGGACAAAACAGCTCGGCGTCGACCCCGCGCGACCACGGCATCAATTTGCGGAAGCCGTGCGCCTGCAGCGCCTGCTCGAGCGACGGCGAGCCGACCATGATGCCGTCTCCGCTATTGTGGAAACGGCGCAACGCCGCATAGCTCCACCGCAGCGGAACCGGCAGCCGCGCGGCTAGATATTCGGGAAAGCGCGTGTGGTAGCTGGTCGTGAACGGATAGCCGCGCGTCCGGCAGACATGCCGGCTGATCCATCCGATCGGACCTTCGGTCGCGATGTGCACCGAGTCCGGGCGCGCAGCTGCGATCGCGCGCGCGATCCGCCCGACCGTCGGCAGCGCGAGCCGGATTTCCGGATAGCCGGGCAACGGCACGGTGCGGAAATCGGCCGGCGTCAAGAAGGAGATTTCCGCGCCGAGCGACGGCGCTTCACTGGCGAGATATTCGAGTGAGCGGACCACACCATTGATCTGCGGCCGCCAGGCGTCGGTTGCCACCAGCACGCGCATCAGGCGACCGCCTGCGTGAGCGGCGCGAGGTCTGCCCTATTCAACGCCGCCCGCGCTTCCGTCCATCTGACGATTTCAAACTGCCCGTCATAGCGTTCGACCACGCCCGTGCACGACTCCACCCAATCCCCGGTGTTGATGTAGCGGACGCCGAAATCGTCGTGCAGCGCCGCATGATGGATGTGGCCGCAGATCACGCCTTGAACGTTGCTGCGCGCGGCTTCCGATGACAGCACCTCCTCGAACCGGCCGATGTGGTTGACCGCATTCTTGACCCGCAACTTCGCCCAGGACGAGAACGACCAATAGCCGAACCCAAATCGGCGCCTGACCCAGTTGAGCCAGACGTTGCAGGCCAGCGCGGCGCGATAGCCGACATCGCCGATCAGCGCGAGCCAGCGCGCATGCCGCACCACGAGATCGAAATGATCGCCGTGTACGACGAGATAGTCGCGGCCGTCGAGGCCACGATGGATCGCCCGTTCGACAATCTCGACGCCGCAGAACGCCGCGCCGGCATAGTCACGCAGGAACTCGTCGTGATTGCCGGGAATGTAGACCAGGCGACGGCCCCGTTGCGCGAGCTCGATCAGCTCCCGCACGACGGCATTGTGCGCCGTTGGCCAGTACCAGCTCGACCGCAGACACCAGCCATCGACGATGTCGCCGACCAGGAACACGGTTTCGGCATCATGGTGGCGGAGGAAGTCGATGAACCGCTCGGCCTGGCATCCCCGGGTTCCGAGATGGACGTCGGAGATAAACAGGCTCCTGACCTTGACGACATCCCGCGGCGCGGCCCGCCTCGCTTCCGCGCGATCGCTTGCCCCATGCATCGCAAATCGGGAGTCGGCTTTGCCGCCGTCCGGTCGAAACGCCGCCGCCATGGCCTCGGCCAATCCCGCGAGAACCTTCGTGACATCGCGGCTGGCGCATCGCCTGAAGATCGAGCGGTGCCAATAGATGCCTGCGATAAGCACCAGCAGCGCGAACTCGGCCGCGCGATATCGCCCGCCGGAAGCAGCGTGACCGAACTGATAGCTCGCGGCCAGGACCAGCAGGGTCGCGGCTGCACGCTCGAGCGTATCCGAGCCGGGCCGCAGGCGGGACAGCAGGGCTCTCATACGCCTTCCTCCACCGGCAAGCGTGAGGGTAGTAAGCGTGGCTCCCCGAGAGGGCGCGGCGCGAGCGAGCGCTTATAGAAGCGAAACCCCAGGAACAGCGCGACCTCCACGGCGATCAGGATGACCACCACCCAGAAGCCGAGGCTGACCGGATCGTGGCTGCTTCCGCGCAGGGCATAGCCGAGAGTGAGGAACGGCATGTTCCAGATCACGGTGCCAATCGCCGTCGCCATCACGAAGGCGCGCGGCTCCAGGTGCAACACCCCGGCCGGGAGAGCGAGGTAAATCCGCACGGTGGGCAGCGTCTGACCGATCAACGTCACCCAGAAATGATTGCCGCGATAGGCGTCGGTGAGCTGTCGGTAGAGCGAAGGCCGCAGCAACACGAACTTGCCATAGCGCGCCACCAGCCCTTCGATGCGCCGCGAGCCGAGCGCGCGCCCGAGCCCGTACCAGCCGACGGCACCGACGACGGACCCGACGCTGGTCGCGAGGATGGTCATCGCGAGCATCGTGCCGTCGGGGACCGCCAAGCCGAGCAGCATCAGCAGGACGTAGGACGGCAGCAGCGGAACGAACTTCTCGGCGACGGCGAGGCAGCCGATGCCCACCAGGCCGAAGTGCAGAAACATCGCGATCGTGCTCGACGTGTCCATGGCGTCTCGGTCAAGCGTGGGAGTGGCGGCGGCTGATCCGGTACACGGAAGCCGGAGGCAGGTTGAGGAACGTCTGCCCGATGCAGTTCGCCTGCAGATCGAGGCGATCCAAGATCGCGTCTGCGACAGGACAACGCGGACCATAGGTGATCTGGTAGAACGCCCCGCCGGCGCGGAGATAGCCGAAGGCGCCGTGGAGGATGGTTATGACTTTCTCCGGCGGCATCATGAGGAGCCCGAGGCCGCTCACGACCGCACCGACCGGCGCCCCATCGAACAGCCTTTCCCTCCGCAGCCAGGCCGCGTCCATCCACAGCACCCGCGCGCCCGGGAAGCGCCGCTGCAGCAGCGGGATGAACTCGGAGCCGTATTCCACCAGCGTCAGATCCTGCTGCCTGACGCCGCGCTTCAGCAACGCGCGGGTAAAGACGCCCGTTCCGGGGCCAAGCTCGAGCACGGGGCCGGTGTCCGCGGTGATCTCCTGCGCCATGAGCGACGAGACAGCAGGCCCGGACGGCGCGACCGCGGCGACACGCAACGGATTGCGCACCCAGGCGCGGACGAACGGCAGGATGTCAGCGGCCGACATGCTGGAGCTCCCGCACGATGAGCGCGCAATCGGTCTGGCGCCACGGATTCATTAACAAGGCCATTCGCATGTCTTTCGCATTGCGGGTGCCCACCATCATGTGTGGCACGCTCCCGCCGGTTGAGCAGTGTCGTTCGGTGTCGAGACGATTCGACCGTCCCGATGCACGTCTCTGTCTCATGCGAAGGTTGCGCTAGCCTGTCGCGAATGCGCGCGCGTGCGAAAATTTGGCTTGCGACGCATTCGCGCGGAGAAAACCGCAAGGTTGCCGCAATGAATCGGGCATAAAGCCGGCGGATCGAATGACGAACCGATGCAGGGATAAGGACGACGAATGCGCGTGCTGTTGGTGGAGGACCAGCCGGACATGGTCGCGGCGCTGCGTGCGGCACTCGCGCGCCACGACATGCTGGTCGATCACGCGCCGGATCTTTTGGAAGCCGAGGCGATTGCCGCAGCGGGAAGTTACGACGCGATCGTGCTGGATCGCCAGTTGCCTGATGGCGACGGGCTGTCGCTGATTCCGAAACTGCGTGCGAGCGGCAACACCGTGCCGGTGCTGGTGCTGACCGCCCGCGGCGAGCTCGCGGACCGGGTCTCGGGTCTCGATAGCGGCGCCGACGATTATCTCGGCAAGCCGTTTGCATTCGAGGAGTTGCTGGCGCGGTTGCGCGCGCTGTTGCGCCGCCCCGCGAGCGTGCAGGAGCATGTCGCGCGGATCGGCCGCCTGTCGTTCGACTTCACCCATCGCGAGGCCAGCGTCGATGGACATCCCCTGGAGATGCCGCGTCGCGAGCGGCTGGTGCTCGAGACGCTGCTGCATCGGATGGGACGCATGGTGCAGCGCTCCGCGCTGATGGAGGCGGTCTACGGCCTCGACGACGAGGTGCAGCCCAATGCGCTCGACACCCATGTGTCGCGTTTGCGCCGCAGGCTCACCGAGGCCGACGCCGGCGTCACCATCAACGGCGTTCGTGGCCTCGGCTATGTGCTGCGGGAAACACCGTGAGCGTACTGCGACCGCGATCCCTGACCTGGCGCCTGATCGGGCGCCTCGCGGGCCTGCAGGCCGTCACGCTGACTCTCCTGATCCTGCTGATCGGAGCCGCCGCGATCGGGCTGCTGCGAGCGGGACTGCTGATCGGCGAGTACGAAGGCAGTACGCTCGATACGCTGCGCGACGCCATCGCCCGCGATGAAGCGGGCGGACTGACGCTGCGCCAGACGCCGGAACTGGCCGCCTTGCGCGCCGAGCACGCCGATCTCTGGTTCGTCATCCGCGACGCCGAGGGACACCGGTTGGCCGAAGGCGCGGTGCCCGCACAATTCGCGCCGATCGCCTCAGCGCTCGATCATGTGAGCGAGGCGCGGCTCAAATGGAATGCGGCGGAAGCCACGCGGCCCGCAGGTCTCGTCAAATGGGTCGATACCTCGGCAGGGCAGATCCAGATCCTGACCGGCACTTACGGCCAGCTCTCGATGTGGCGCGCGCTGGAGAGCACACCGCTGCTGTTCCTCAACATGATCCTGCCGATCGTCGTGCTGATGACGCTGGCGACGCTGGTCGCGACCCCGTTCGTGGTACGCCGGGCCATGAAGGGCCTCGCACAGGTCGCGGCGCAGGCCGAGCGTATCGACATCGACCAGCGCGGCGCGCAGTTGCCGCTCGACGAGGTGCCGATCGAGATCACCCCGCTGGTCAAGGCCATCAATGCCGCACTCGACCGCCTCGACAAGGGTTACGAACGCCACCGCCGCTTCCTTGCCGATGCCGCGCACGAGTTGCGCACGCCGATCGCGATTCTCTCGACACGGGTCGCTTCGCTCGAGGCCGGACCGGAGAAGACCCATCTGCTCGAGGACGCGACACGCCTCAGCGTCATGGCGGGCCAACTGCTGGACCTGCAACGGCTCGATCAGCGCGCCGACACGTTCGGGCCCGTCAATCTCGTCGGCATCGCGCGGCAGGTCGTGCTCGACCTCGCGCCGCTCGCCTTCGCGGCGGGATATGAAATGTCGTTTGAGCACGACGTCGAGACGGTCATGGTGAGCGGCGACCAGACCTCACTCGAACGTGCCCTCACCAATCTCGTGCAGAACGCGATCGACCACGGACAACGGCGCGGCACGATCCTCGTTCGGGTGACGACAGCCGGTTGCCTCGAGGTCTGCGACGACGGCGACGGCATTCCGCCCGACGAGCGCGAGCAGATCCTGGAGCCGTTCCGCCGGCTGCATCCCGGCGGACGCGGCGCCGGCCTCGGCCTCGATCTGGTGCAGAGCATCATGCGTCTGCACGGCGGCCGGATCGAGGTCGATCAGGCGCCGTCCGGCGGCGCCCGCATGCGCATGGTGTTCCCGACGGCTCAGCCGGCGTGCTGATCGAGCGGAGGTGGTCGCGGCACGCCGCGACCAGCGCCGTTCCGATGAAATCGGAACGAACTCGCCGTCCGCCTCGCTTGAACGTTCTAACCCGCCTTGCGCAGCTTCAGGGCCTCGTAGAATGCTGTCTCGAGATTGATGTAGCCGATGAAGGATGTCGGATCGCCAAACGGCAGGATCTGCGTCGCCCAGAATCCGCCGAAACCGTTCTGGCGATCGATCCAGTAGAACAGGTTGGCGAGGCCGGCCCAGCCGAGCGCGCCGGCGGGACGGCCGGTCGGAGCCTGCTCGTCATTGATCATGAAGCTGAGCGCCCATGATTTCGACTGGCCGGGGAAGAACTCGGCGTCGTTGGCGAGCGAGGTAATCACGCCGGTGATGGCGGTGACCTTGTTGTTGCCGAGATGGTTCTTCTCCGCCATCCGCACGGTTTCGGCCTTCAGGACCCGGCCATGCTCGCCGGCGCCGTCGTTCAGCCACATCCGGATGAAGCGCATATAGTCGCCGATGGTGCCGTAGAGTCCGTGACCGCCCATATGGATCTCCGGATCGGCCGGCAGCTCGAAATCCATCGGCGTGAGCGAGCCGTCGGCGCTACGGGCGTGAATGCTGGCGAGCCGGCGGCGCATCGCGTCAGTGAGCTCAAATGCCGTATCCTGGATTCCGAGCGGCTCGAAGATCCGTGTCTTGAAGACCTCGCCGAGCCGCCGGCCCGTGATCGCCTCGACGATCTGGCCGCACCAATCCAGGTTGGTGCCGTATTCCCATCGCTCGCCGGGATCGAACAGCAGCGGCGTCATCAACGAAGCCTTGGACGCCGTGATCACGCTGGGCTGCCCCTTTTCCTGCGCGAGGCGATTGTAGGTGTGATTGATGAAGTCGTAGCCCAGGCCCGCGCTGTGAACCATCAGCATACGCGTGGTGATGTCGCGCTTCGGTGCACGCAGCCGCGGTTCGCCTTTGTCGTCGAAACCCTCGATGACCTGGAGCTTGCCGAGGTCGGGTGCGTAGGTCTTGGCCGGCGCATCGAGATCGAGCTTGCCTTCCTCGACGAGTTGCAGGACGGCCGTCCCGGTGATCGCCTTGGTGGTCGAGAAGATGGCGAACACGCTGTCGGTCGTCATGTCCGCGGCCTGATCGAGGCGGCGCTTGCCGGCGGCACCTTCGTAGATGTTGCGATGGCGGTCGGTCACCATGGCAACGACGCCGGGAACGCGCGGGTTCGAGGTCACCACGCCGTCGAGAATCGCATCTGCCGTCGCACCGAAATTCGTGCTCATTGTCTTTCTCCCATAATGATTGTGATATCGTCGATCGCAGGCAGCGCCGCCGGTTCACGAAGACTGCGGCGCCAAGTCGCGATCAGGCGCTATTGCACGGCGAAGCCCTGATAGCCGCTCGCGGCGACCTCGTCGCATTTCTGGCGATAGGTGCCGACGCCGCCGCAATAGGACAGCACCCGGCGCGGCTTGCCCTCGACATTCGAGCCGAGGTACCAGGAGTTGGTCTTGGCGATCAGCGTTGCGTTGGCGGTCTCGTCGTGGTGCGCCACCCATTGATCCTCGGCGCCTCTGGTCGGCTCGATGACGCTGAGGTTCCTGCCGCGCAGATACTTGATGCAGTCGGCGATCCACTCGACCTGCTGCTGCAGGCAGGTCGTCATGTTGCAAAGCGCCGCCGAGGGCGCGAGCGGCACCGCTGTCGTGAACAGGTTCGGATAGCCGTGAACCTGCAAGCCCATCGTGGTGCGGATGTCCCTGCCCCAATCATCCTTCAGCGATCGTCCGTCGCGACCGCGAATGTCGATGCGCGTCAACGCCCCCGTTCCGGCGTCGAAGCCGGTGGCCAGTATGATGACGTCGAACGCGTGCACGGAGCCGTCTGCGGTCTGGATGCCCTCCGGCGTGATGCGGGCGATCGGATTGTTCTTGACGCTGACGATCTCGACATTGGGCCGGTGGAAGGCCTCGAGGAAATTGCTCTCCAGCGGCACCCGGTGCGTGCCGAAACCGTAGTCGGACGGAATCAGCTGCTCGCACAGCTTGGGGTCCTTGATCCGCTCGCGCATCTTTTCGCGCACGAACTCCGTGATCTCGGCGTTGATGGCTTCGTCGAAGAACAATTCGGCGAAGGACGAAACCCACAGTTTGAGCGATCCGTCATTCCAGCAGTCCTCGATCACCTGGCGGCGCTGCTGCGGCGTCAGGTCGGCCCAGACGTGCTCGAAGTCGAACTCGAATCCAGTGAACGTCTTCGGCAGCCGTTCGGTAAGGAACTTGAATTTCGACTTGTAGGCCTCGGCATCCGCCGCGTCCCATTTCGGGTTCTTCATCGGAATGATGTATTGCGGGGTGCGGATGAAGACCTTGAGATGGCCGACCTCGCCGGCAATCGACTGGATCACCTGGATTCCGGTCGCGCCGTTGCCGACCACGCCGACACGTTTGCCGGCGAGTTCGATCGGTCCCTTGGGCCAGCGCGCGGTATGGAACAGCTCGCCCTTGAAGGTCTCCTGTCCGGGGAAGGACACATGCGGCGCCGAGAGCATGCCGCAGCAGGTGACCAGGAATTGCGCGTCGATCACATCGCCCTGGTCCGTCGTCACCAGCCAGCGTTGCGTCGCCTCGTTGAAGTGCGCGCTCTTCACCGTGGTGCCGAACTGGATGTCTTTTCGGAGGTCGAGACGGTCGGCGACGTAGTTCAGCCAGCGCTCGATTTCCGGCTGGCCCGGGAACCGCTCGCTCCAGCTCCAGCCTTTGTAGAGTTCTTCGGAAAACAGGTACTGATAGGTGTGGCCTTCGGAATCGAAGCGGGCGCCGGGATAGCGGTTCCAGTACCAGGTGCCGCCGACGCCTGAACCGGCATCGATTGCCTTCACACTCAGTCCCTGCTCACGCAGGCGGAACAATTGATAGAGACCGGCGACGCCGGCGCCGACGACCACGGCGTCGAGCCTGGTCGTTGCACGCGCACCATTGCTTCCATT
This sequence comes from Bradyrhizobium sp. USDA 4011, assembly GCF_054063415.1. Classification (NCBI taxonomy): domain Bacteria; kingdom Pseudomonadati; phylum Pseudomonadota; class Alphaproteobacteria; order Hyphomicrobiales; family Nitrobacteraceae; genus Bradyrhizobium; species Bradyrhizobium sp. USDA 4011. Next base: position 4,466,904 of record NZ_JBSSGG010000001.1, on the reverse strand, counting down.
CGACCTTGTGACGGTCTCGGCCATCGTTTCCTCCTGTTGTCTTGCTTCGCACGCGCTCATACCCGCCGTGTCGCCGGGTGATGGTGCGTTGCGTCAATTGGGTCTCGGCCACTGGCGTTGTCGCCGAGACGCAGAGCAGGCTACGGATTGTGCGACCGAGCGGCTTGGATGAAACCGACAATCTCTGGAACGCGGCCGTTCAATCGAGCCATCGGCCGTTGGTCGGCTTGGCAAACCGCGAAAGCGGCCTATCCTGCGCTCCAGACGTCCAGCCAAGAAGAAGCGCTCAACCGCGCCACGGATCCACGGAGGAGGCTCGCGCGATGGGCCAATTGATCACGGTCGAGGAGCTGCCGCGCTACGCGCCCGGAGAGATGAAGCTGGACAGCGCCTCAGTCGGGAGGAGCGACTTCCGGCTGCGGATTTTCCGCTACAAACCATCGGATATCTGGGTTCCCCCGTCGGAAAACTTCCTGCTCGTGCTCTATCGCGACGGCGTGACGTCGATGAACCGTCGCGTCACCGGCGCGTGGAAGCAGGATCACGTCGGTCGCGGCGTCACGTCGTTGCTGACCCGCGCCGAGCCATCGAGCTGGCACTGGAAGAACGACATCGAGGTCACCCATTTCTATATCGCTCCAGCGCTCATGATGAAGACCGCGAGCGATGCCTTCGACCGCGACGCCGAGGCGATCGAGCTTCACGACCTGCTCAAGGCCGAAGACCCGATGCTGACCTGGATCAACGACCAGATGGTCCAGGAGGTTGCCGCAGGCGGTCCGGGCGGACGCCTCTGCTATGACGCGCTGGCGCTGCAGGCCAGCGTGCACATCCTGCGGAAATATGCGGCGATCGAATTCAAGATGCCGTGCGCGCAAGGACGCTTTCGCCCGGCACATGCGCGCTTGATCGAGGACTATATCGAGCAGAACATTTTCCGGAACATCACGCTGGAAGAGCTCGCGAACATCTGCAATTGCACGCCGATCCAGTTCGCCCGCAAATTCCGCGTGCATTACGGCACGCGGCCGCATGCCTATGTCCTGCGGCGCAAGGTGGAGCACGCGTGCCAGCATCTGCGCAAGGACCGCGTTGCGCTGAAGGAGATCGCGCTGCTGAGCGGCTTTGCCGATCAAAGCCACCTCAATCGCGTGTTCCGGCAGCACATGAACGTCACGCCGGCGGAATATCGCCGGCAGGTCTGCAAACATTCCGCGCAAGCGTGAGACCATGATGCCGGCGGGCCGGCGGCCGGCTCACACCGGTGGCGGGTTGAGCCGCGCAAAGCCGTCCTGGATTCGATAAGGGTAGTACGGATAAGCCGGCATCACCGCGCTCGCTCTGTCGAGACGCGCGATCTGGTCTGCCGAAAGCGACCATCCGACCGCGCCGAGATTGTCGCGAAGCTGCGCTTCATCGCGCGCGCCGATGATCACCGACGACACGCTGGGCCGCGCCAGCAGCCAAGCAATCGCGACCTGCGGCACGCTGCGGCCAGTCTCTGTGGCGACGACGTCCAGCGCGTCGACGATCGCGTAAAGCTTCTCGTCGTCGACCGGCGGCCCGAACTGCGCGGTCTCATGCAGGCGGCTGTTTTTCGGCAATGGTTGCCCGCGCCTGATCTTGCCGGTGAGCCGGCCCCAGCCGAGCGGACTCCAGACCAGCGCACCGACGCCCTGGTCGAGCGCGAGCGGCATCAGCTCGGATTCATAGTCGCGGCCGACCAGCGAATAATAGACCTGGTGCGCGACGTAGCGCGGCCAGCCGTGCCGCTCGGCGATGCCGAGCGATTTCATCAGGTGCCAGCCGGAGAAATTCGAGGCGCCGACATAGCGCAGCTTGCCGACGCGCACCAGCGCATCGAGCGTCGACAGCACCTCGTCGATCGGCGTGAAGGCGTCGAAGGCATGAAGCTGCAAGAGGTCGATGTAGTCGGTGCCGAGCCGGCGCAGCGCGGCGTCGACCGCGGCGACGAGGCGGTATCGCGACGAGCCGGCATCGAGCGGGCCGTCTCCCATCGGCAGGCCGGTCTTGGTCGAGATCAAGACCTTGTCGCGGCGGCCCTTGATCGCGGCGCCGAGGATCTCCTCCGATGCGCCGTTCGAATAGACGTCGGCGGTGTCGAACAAGTTGACGCCGGCATCGAGGCAGATGTCGATCAGCCGCCGCGCTTCGTCGACACCGCTGCGGCCCCAGGCCGAGAACAAGGGTCCCTGGCCGCCGAAGGTGCCGGTGCCGAAGCTGAGCACGGGGACCTTGAGGCCGGACGCGCCGAGATTGCGATATTCCATCGTCATACTCCTTTGATCCGGTTCATTCCGCAGGGCACTGCGTGGCGAGGACCGCCGGCCGGTCGAGGCGCAGGCTCCAGAGCGCAAGCAGCAGCCCGACCGCGGTGATGACGGCGGCAACCAGCGGCAGCGCGCCGAGACCAAGACCGCGATCGATGGTGACGCCGCCCGCCCAAGCGCCGAGCGCGTTGCCGAGATTGAAGGCCGCGATGTTCAGGCTGGACGCCAGCGTCCGACCTTCCACGCCTGCGGCCTCCAGCACGCGGAGCTGCAGCGGCGCGACGGTCGCGAACGCGGCGATGCCGAGCACGAACAACAGGGCGACCGCCAACGCCTTGATCGAGATCACCGCCGCCAGCGCGACCAGCACGGCGGCGAGGCCGCCGAGCGATACCAGCAGCGCACGCGCAACTCCCTCGTCGGCGAGCCGGCCGCCCGCGACATTGCCGATCGCGAGGCCGGCACCGAACACCAGCAGGATCGGCGACACCGCTGCCTCGGAAAATCCGGTGAGCCGCGTCAGGATCGGCTGCACATAGGTGAAGACCGCGAACAGCCCGCCGAAGCCGAACACCGTCATCGCAAGCCCGAGCAGGACCTGCGGGCGGCCGAGCACGGCAAGCTCCTCGCGCAGCGGCGCCGGCTTGTCGTTGGCTCCGACATGGCCGGGCACCAGCATCGCCAGCACGACGAAGGCGATCACGCCGATCGCCGCCACCGCCCAGAATGCCGCGCGCCAGCCCAGCATCAGGCCGAACCACGCGCCGAAGGGAACGCCGAGCAGGGTCGCGACCGTCAGCCCGATGAACATCGTGGCGATCGCCGACGCGCGCTTGTCCTCCGGCACGAGGCTGGTCGCGACCACCGAGCCGACGCCGAAGAAGGTGCCGTGCGCCAGCGACGTCAGAATGCGCGCCGCCATCAGCAGTTCGTAGTTCGGCGCCAGCGCGCAGGCCGCGTTGCCGAGCGTGAAGATCGCCATCAGCGCCAGCAGCACCGCCTTGCGCGGCATCCGCCGCGTGGCCAGCGTCAGGATCGGCGCGCCGACGAACACGCCGAGCGCGTAGCCGGAAATGAGCAGCCCCGCGGCGGAGACCGACACATGCATGTCGGCGGCGACCTGCAGCAGCAGTCCCATGATGAGGAATTCGGTGGTGCCGATGCCGAAGGCACCGGCGGTCAAGGCAAGGACTGCAGCAGGCATGTGTCGCTCCGGAGGGAAGGATTCCGCAATGCGACATAGCGGTCCGGACGAGGAAGGATTAGAATGGCCGCAATCCAATCATTTGTGACGTGAATTCAAGATGTCCCGAACAGACACCAACCGCTCCGGGGAGATGGACGTGTTCGTCCGCGTCGTCGATCTCGGCGGCTTCACGGCGGCCGCGAACAGCCTGCGGCTGACGCCGTCGGGCGTCAGCAAGCTGGTCTCCCGGCTCGAGACGCGGCTCGGCACGCGGCTGGTCAACCGCACCACCCGCAAGCTGCAGCTCACCGAGGAGGGCCAGGCCTTCTATCAGCGCGCCCAGCGCATCCTCGCCGACATCGACGAGGCCGAACGCGAGGCCGCCTCCTGCGTGCCGCGCGGCCATCTCACCGTGAACAGCAACATCCCGTTCGGCATGCTGCATGTGATGCCGCTGCTGCCACGCTTCATGCGCGAGCATCCCGACATCACGCTCGACATCGTGCTGACCGACACGCTGGTCGATCTGATGCAGGAACGCGCCGACGTCGCGATCCGGGTCGGCCCGCTCGGCGCCTCGCGGCTGATCGCACGCAAGCTCGGCACCAGCCGCATGGTGATGGTCGCCGCGCCGTCCTATCTCGCGCGCTTCGGCACGCCGAAAACCCCGGCGGACCTCGCGGCGCATCGCGGCATCGGCTGGACCTTTCCGCGCAGCATCCGCGGCTGGCCGTTCCGCCGCGCTGAAAAAATCGAGGAGGCGCTGCCGCCGCCGGTCGCCCGCGTCAGCGACGGCGAAGCCGCGCGCCAACTTACGCTCGGCGGCATCGGGCTCGGACGGCTGGCGCTGTTCCACATCGGTCCCGACATCGATGCCGGACGTCTCGTGCCGGTGTTGCAAAACCTGAATCCCGGCGATCGCGAGGACATCCACGCGGTCTATGTCGGCCACGCCGGCCCGCTGCCGGCGCGGGTACGTGCCTTCATCGACTTTCTCGCGCAACACATCCGCATCGGCGATCCGGCGCTGCGACGTGGCGCGGACGGAAAATGGAAAGTCGTGAGCGACAAGTGAGCATGCAATGACGGATGAACCGCTGGCCTTGCAGACTGTCACCGGATCGATCCGAATTGCCGCGCAGGCTGAACAGGTGTGGGACGCGATCACGGATCCCAGGGCCGGCGAGCTATGGCGCAACGCGCATTTCAACACCGATTGGCAGATCGGCGCACCGATCGAGATCGAGGCCGAGATCGGCGCGAAGCGCTATCGCGACAAGGGCTACGTGCTCCATGTCGAGCCGCTGTCCCGGCTCGCTTACTCCTATTGGTCGCAGGTCTCCGGCCTGCCGGATATTCCGCAATCCTATGCAACAATCACGATGACGCTCGCGGCTGACGGCGGTGAGACGTTGCTGACCGTCACCCAGCAGGTGCCGCCGTCGCCGATTCGGCGCGGGGACGGTTGGGAAATCGGCGCCGACTCCGGTGCGAAGCACGTCGCGTTCTACTGGCGCATGACGCTGCCGCGCCTGAAGCAGGCCGTCGAGCAAGGACGCGCCGCGCAATAGCGAGGTCTCGAAAACGCTCTACGTCCGCTTCAGCAAAAAGAGCTGCGTGACATAGGGAAACACCACCTCGTCGGCATCACCGAGGCCGGCCTCACGCAGGATGGCATCGGTCTTGTCGCGAAGGACCGCCTTTTCGGCGTCGGGAAGATTGGCGACATAGCTCGTCGACACGACGCGTTCATAGACACCCTGTCGCGCCATCCGATGCGGATGCTCCTGCACGATTTCCTTCTCGAGCGCGAAGCGAGGGTCTTTCAATATCCAGCGCCAGCGTCCTGTCCGCTGCCGAGGCGTATCTCCGGCGTAGCCTTCGATCATGACGGACAAGGCGTCGACCCACGGTGCGCGGTCATCCCTGTTGTTCCAGACCAGCGCCAGCATACCGCCGGGATGCAAGAGGCGCGCGATCTCGGCGACCGACGCCTCGTTGTCGAACCAGTGGAACGCCTGCGCGCAGGTCACGAGATCGACGCTGCCGGTTTCGAGGCCGATCGCATCGGCGTGGGTGTTGATGACCTCGATCCCGGCTTCGTTCGCGAGTTTCGCGGACATTTCGGCGACGGGCTCGATCGCGACCAGACGCGCCGCCTCGGACAAATGCGGAAGCAGCAGGCGAGTGAACTTGCCGGTTCCGGCGCCGAGATCGACAACACAGCGCGCGGCCTGCAGCGGCAGCGCGGCGACGATCTCCGCCGGATAGCTGGGGCGGCCCGCCTCATAGGCGGCGACCGCGACGCGATAATTCCTGGCCGTAGGGTTCAGTGTCATGTTCGCTTCTCCTGCGAGCCGACGTTCTGCCGTGAAATCTACCCGACGTTATAGAGCAGCGCCTGCACAGGACTGGAAGAGGGCGTCGATTCAAAATTCGCTTGGGATCGTCACCTTTGCGTCAGCGCACCGGTCCGGTGCTGCTTGTTCAACAAGACACGCGCATTTTGAACGATTTTTCTTCGGCTGGTCTTGCACGGCAACCTTGCGCGCTTGTGTTGCATCGAGGCCGCAGTTCCAGGTTGCAAGTTACGATGGACTGAATGACAGTTATTGATAGCGGACGCGGTCTGTTGCGCTTGCGCGGGACAAGTCCAGTCCCGCTTCCGCACCGGAGCGACCATGCAGCGATCCAGGGCAGTCTTCATCACCGGTATTGTCTACGCCTTGATCGGCCTGGTCCTCACCGGCGGCGGCATCTGGCTCGCCGCGTTGGGCGGGTCCATCTCCTACATTGTCATCGGCGTCGGCATTCTTGCTACGGCTGCGCTCTTGCTGGCGCAGCGACATCACGCGCTCTGGCTGTTTGCGATCGTGCTGGTCGGCACGCTGGCATGGGCCGTCTACGAGGTGCGATTCGACTGGTGGTCGCTCGCGGCGCGCGGCGACATCATCTTCCCGATGGCGCTCTGGCTGCTGACACCGGTGATGGTTCGCGGGCTGCTGCGAAACGAGCCGATGTCCTACGCGCGCGCGACCGCGCCGCTCTGGGTCGGCGTCGTGGCGGCTGCGGCGGTCCTCGTGGCCGGGCTGCTGTCGAGCTATCACGACATCAACGGCACGATTGCCGAAGCCGGGCCCGCCGTGCAGCAAAGCGAGGCCGACCCGCAACCGGACGGCGATTGGCGCGCTTATGGCCGCACGCAATTCGGACAGCGCTATTCACCGCTGAAGCAGATCACGCCCGACAATGTCGGCAACCTCAAAGTCGCCTGGACCTTCCGCACCGGCGACGTGAAGACCCCGGAGGATTCCGGCGAGACCACCTTCGAGGTCACCCCGATCAAGGTGCGCGACACGCTCTATCTCTGCTCGCAGCACCAGGTGCTGTTTGCGCTCGATGCCAAGACCGGCACCGAGCGCTGGCGATACGACCCCAAGCTTGTGCACAACAAGACGTTCCAGCACATGACCTGCCGCGGGGTCTCCTATCACGAGACCACGGCTGGTGCCGTCGACAGCAGCGGCGGTCCGGCGCCGGCCGAATGCCCACGCCGGATCTTCCTGCCGGTCAACGACGGCCGCATGATCGCGCTCGATGCCGACAGCGGCAAGCTCTGCGATGGCTTTGCCGATCACGGCATCCTCGACCTGCAGCAGGGGATGGGGATCAAGACCGCCGGGTTCTTCGAGCCGACCTCACCGCCGGTCGTCAGCGACAGGATCCTGGTCGTCGCCGCCGCGGTGATCGACAATTACGGCGTCGAAGTACCGTCGGGCGTGATCCGCGGCTTCGATGTCTACACCGGCAAGCTGGTCTGGGCCTGGGACTCCGCCGCGGCCGACGAGAACGCGCTACCGTCGCCGACGCGCCATTACACCAACGGCTCGCCGAATTCCTGGATCACGGCCTCGTTCGACCCGAAGCTGAATCTCGTCTACATCCCGACCGGCAACAACGGGCCCGACATCTGGGGCGGCAATCGCGATGCGCTGGTCGAGCGCTATTCCAGCTCGATCGTCGCGCTGGATATCAACACCGGCAAGCGCGCCTGGTCGTACCAGACCGTGCATCACGATCTTTGGGACATGGACGTTCCCTCGCAGCCGAGCCTGGTCGCTGTGACGACAGCGAAAGGCGTCGTCCCCGCAATCATCCAGCCGACCAAGGTCGGCAACATCTTCGTGCTCGACCGCAGGACCGGCGAATTGATCGTGCCGGCGCCGGAACGTCCGGTGCCGCAGGGCCCGGCGACCGCTCCGCACCGACCCAGCCGTTTTCCGAGCTGACATTCCGACCGGAGGCAAAGCTGACCGGCGCCGACATGTGGGGCGGCACGATCTTCGACCAGCTGCTGTGCCGGATCATGTTCCACCGCTTGCGCTACGAGGGTACGTTCACGCCGCCCTCGTTGCAGGACACGCTGGTCTTTCCGGGCAATCTCGGCATGTTCGAATGGGGCGGCATCGCGGTCGATCCTGTCAGGCAGATCGCGATCGCCAATCCGATGTCGCTGCCGTTCGTCTCAAGACTTATTCCACGTGGCCCGCAAAATCCGCCGGCGCCGACCGCCGAGAAGCCGGTCGGCAGCGAGGTCGGGGTGCAGCCGATGTACGGCACGCCGTTCGGGGTGGATATCTCGAGCTTCCTCTCGCCGCTCTCCGTGCCGTGCTACCGGCCGCCATGGGGCTCGATGGCCGCGATCGATCTCAGGACGATGCAGATCGTCTGGCAGCATCCGAACGGCACGATCAGGGACACTACGCCGCTGCCGCTTCCGTTCAAGATGGGCGTGCCGATGCTGGGCGGGCCGATCACCACCGCCGGCGGCGTCGCGTTCTATACCGGGACCTACGAGTATACGATCCGCGCCTATGACGTGCGCGACGGCAAGGTGCTCTGGGAAGATCGCCTGCCTGCCGGCGCCCAATCGACGCCGATGAGCTACGAGGCTGGCGGCAAGCAATACGTCGTCACCGCGGCCGGCGGCCACGGCTCGTTCGGCACCAAGCGCGGTGACTATGTCATCGCCTACGCATTGAAGGACTGAGCTCTTACGGAGTGCGACGCCGCCGAGATAACGCGGTGGTGATGAGACGTTGGGCCTGAGAAATGAGTTCCGTGATGCCCAGACGGGTTGGCAAGACCGGCCAAAGCCGCTAAAGGTCCGCCCCCTTTCACAGACAATCCGAGCATGACATGACGAGCGCCCCGCCCGCCGTCTCGATTGGCGTCGATTTTGGCACCAGCAACACCGTGGTCGCGCTGTCCGATGCCGACGGCCGCGTCGAGGCGATCCGCTTCGACCATGGCGGCCGCACGCATAGCGTCTATGTCTCCGCGCTGTGCTTCTGGGAGGACCGGCCGGGCGCCGGCCTGCATCCGCGCGCCGAGGGTGGCCCGTGGGCGATCGAGCAATTCCTCGAGGGACGCACGATCCATCGCTTCATCCAGTCGTTCAAAACCTTTGCGGCAAGCTCAGCGTTCAACACCACCCAGATCTTCCGGCAGCGCTACAAGTTCGAGGATTTGCTCGCGGCGTTCCTGCGCACGCTGACGCGCCATGCCGGCGAGGGCTTCGACTTGGGCGCACCGACCATCATGGTCGGCCGCCCGGTGAAGTTTGCCGGCGGCAATCCCAACGACGAGCTCGCCATGCAGCGCTACCGGGCCGCGTTCGAGCGGCTCGGCGCCGGCCACGCGCGCTATGTCTACGAGCCGGTCGGCGCCGCTTTCTCCTTCGCGCGCAGCCTCGATCACGATGCGACCGTGCTGGTCGCCGATTTCGGCGGCGGCACCAGCGACTTCTCCGTGATGCGCTTCTCGCGCAAGAGCGGCGTGCTGCGCGCCGAGCCGCTGGGACATTCCGGCATCGGCATCGCCGGCGACACCTTCGACTACCGCATCGTCGACCACATCGTCTCGCCGCGGCTCGGCAAGGGCACCAACTACCGCTCGTTCGACAAGGTGCTGCCGATCCCCAATCACTATTATTCGAGCCTCGCGCGCTGGCATCAGCTCGCGATGATGAGAGGCAATGGCGATTTGCGCGAGTTGCAGCAGCTCGCGCGCACCGCGATCGATCCGGCGCCGCTGCACGACTTCATCACCATCGTCGACCACGATCTCGGCTTCGCGCTGTACCGCGCCGTCTCCGACACCAAGGTCGCATTGTCGAGCCGCGACCGCGTCGAGTTCCGCTTTGCCCGCCAAGGCATCGATATCGGCGCAACCGTGACGCGCGACGATTTCGAATCCTGGATCGCCGACGACATCGAGCGGCTGGGCGCAACGGTGGACGAGGCGCTGGCGAAGTCGGGCATCACCGCGCGCGACGTGGAGAAGGTGTTCCTGACCGGCGGCACCTCGTTCGTGCCGGCGGTGCAGCGCCTGTTCGCCGAGCGTTTCGGCGAAGCGCGGCTGACCTCGGCAGATCAGTTCGAATCGATCGCCTATGGTCTCGCGCTGATCGGCCGCACCCCTGATCCCGACCGCTGGACCTTCGCCGAAGCGGCGTGACGAAGAGCGTCGTGCCTTGATCGGGGCTCAATAGACGATTACATCTGCTCAATCATCAATTCGAGAGGATGCCGACAGCCATGGATTTCATCCGGACAGCAACGCCCATCAGCCTTGCCCACGGGGATATCCATTGCCATGCCTGCATCGATCACGCTCTCCCATCTGACCCTGTCCGTGCCTGACGGCCGGGTTCTCCTCTCCGATATCGACCTCAGTTTCGGACCCGAACGGACCGGCCTTGTCGGCAGGAACGGCGTCGGGAAGACGACGCTGCTCGGCCTGATCGCGGGCGGGCGCGCGCCGCAATCCGGCACCATCGCGGTTCAGGGACGCGTCGCGATGCTGCATCAGACAGTTCAGGTGACGCCGGACGAAAGCGTGGTCGACCTGTTCGGCGCGCGCGGTGCGCTGGCCGCGTTGCGCCGGGCCGAACAGGGCCTTGCGAGCGCCGAAGAGCTTGCGGATATCGACTGGACGCTCGACACCCGCATCGCATCAGCGCTGACGCGCGTTGGACTGAACGACGTGCTGGACGCGCCGCTGGCGACGCTGTCCGGCGGACAGGCCACCAGGGCGCGCCTCGCCGCACTGACCTTCGCGCAGCCGGACTTTCTGCTGCTGGATGAGCCCACCAACAATCTCGACCGCGCGGGACGCCAGGCGGTCATCGACCTGCTCGCCGACTGGCGGCACGGCGCTATCATCGTCAGCCATGACCGCGAGTTGCTCGAGACCATGGATGCGATCGTTGAACTGACCTCGCTGGAAGCCCGACGCTATGGCGGCAATTGGAGCCAGTACCGCGCCCGCAAGGCCATCGAGCTGTCGGCAGCACGACACGATCTGGCCGATGCCGAGAAGCGCGTCGCCGAGATCGACCGCAAGGCGAGGGAAACGTCTGAACGGCAGGCGCGCCGGGACGGCGCCGGCTCGAGGAAGCGCGCCAAGGGCGATCTGCCGCGCATCGCCGCCGGGCTGCGCAAGGATCGCAGCGAGGACACCGGCGGCGAGAACGCCCGCCTCGCCGAGCGGCGGCGGACGCAAGCGCTCGAATTGGCCGCCGCGGCGCGCCAGCGCATCGAGGTGCTGCAACCGTTCTCGGTGCAGCTGCCGTCGACGCAGCTGCCGGCGGGCCGGATGGTGCTGCGGATCGAAGGTGCCGATGCCGGCTACAGCGCGGGCGCGCCGATCCTGCGCGATCTCACCTTCTCCATGTCGGGTCCGGAGCGCGTTGCGATCACGGGCCCGAACGGCGCCGGCAAGACGACGCTGCTCAAGCTCGTCAGCGGCGACCTGACCGCGGCGCGCGGCAGCGTCGAGGTGATGACCCGCTTTGCGATGTTCGATCAGGCGGTCAGCCTGCTCGATGCGTCAGCCTCGATCCTGGATAATTTCCGGCGCATCAATCCGGATGCCAATGAGAACGCCTGCCGCGCCGCGCTGGCGCGTTTCATGTTTCGCGCCGATGCCGCCCTGCAGACTGTCTCCAGCCTCAGCGGCGGCCAGTTGCTCCGCGCCGGCCTCGCATGTGTGCTGGGTGGCGTGAGCCCGCCGCCGCTCCTGATCCTCGACGAACCGACCAATCACCTCGACATCGAATCGATGGAAGCGGTCGAGGCCGGGTTGCGCGCCTATGACGGCGCACTGCTGGTGGTCAGCCATGATGAAACCTTCCTCGAGGCGATCGCAATCACCCGCAGGTTGGATCTCGCTTCGTGAAGATGATGCGGAGATTTGGAGGAATTGCCATCACGATCAGTGCTTCGAACGACGAAGGTCGGTCAGGAAGTGAACAGCCGAGCACGCGTCGCCTTGGGGCAGGTTATAGGCGCGGTGCTCGGCTGTCAGGCCGCGCGGCGGTGCGGCCATCCCGCCAGCCACGCTCACCCCCATGAGCGAGGCCGTCGGAACCAAATCTCGCCTGTTGCTAAATCCGCGCCGTCGAATGGAGTGCGTTTCTCCAGAGGGCAAATGCGACGAAGCCTGCCAGCAGCAAAGAGCCGCCACCGGCCGCGATCAAGACATGCGCGAACGTCATCTTGGAAATCCCAATTGAGAAGCATCATGCGGCGCGACATGCACCGCAACCTGGCAATCAAATGCACTTCAGAATTGATTTGCCCCGCCGGCCGCAGCCGGACAGCCCGAAAGGTGGCTGGCACTGCGCTCTGCCCACCCTTCGATTCCAGAGAGGCCGTCAAGCCACTCGGCTGTTTCCCCTCGTCGTGCGGTTCGTCACACCGCTCAAGTGTCACCAGGATAATCGATAAAACTTTATCGACAATCGAAACGGAAAATTAAGGTTACCGGCGCGCCGGCAAGGATCGATCGCCGCCGGCGGCCGCGGCTCCCAGCAAAATATCGAAAACAACCCCATGCAAAGTAGCCCGCGGCCACCGCTCCGGCCTGAGCGGCGGTCAACCGGAGCAACGCCGCATGCCGGTTTCTCTTACTGGCAGGGCGGGAGCACGGCTGGTATTCAATTAGAGGTGATCGGACCCACACGGGAGCCGCCCGACGTATCCAGGAAATATCTCACTTATCGTGCTCGGAACTAAGCTCCAACGGCTTGCTCGTAGATATCTTCCTCCTGGGCATTATGGATACGCACAAGCGCTTCAATCCCCTCAATGACGCGCTGCGCGTCCCTAATCAGGTAATGGTCCGTATCCGGGGGAGTGAGGCCATCGGTGAGCCGACGCAGAAGTCGCGCCATGTGTATAATCTCGCGGTGCGCTCGGCTCATTGCCCCTAGCCCGTGGCGATTTCCCAAGAATTTAGCGACGCGCGGATATACGACACTTTCATCGTCGCGCTCATGTTCGGCGATCTGCCTCGAAACGATATCGTCAGCTTCGGAAATCAGCGTCACCGCTCCCGCTCCCTCAACGGCATCAAGCGCATCCGCAATTTCTCTCAGCCGGTCGAGCGTCGGCCCCATTCGCTCGTGGTCCTGGCGCAGCGCTGTAGCTGCAGCCGCCGGCATTTTTTTGTGACCAAACTCGTGGCCGGAAGTCAACGCGCGCAACGCATTGAGGATCACCGCAACATCGATGGCTTCCTGCGTCAAAGCACCTGCGATTGGCGGCAACAGGCCGACGGCGGCAAAGCACATTGCCAATCCGGAGAGTGCCATTCCGCAAACTATGCTCTGCAGCGCGATGCCGCGGGTACGCCGTGCGATGGCGACGGCATCGGAAACTCGATCGAGACGATCGACGAGAATTACAACATCGGCTGCTTCCGACGAAGCACTTGCGCCGCGGGCCCCCATGGCGATGCCGACGTTAGCTGCCGCCAACGCAGGCGCATCATTGATACCGTCACCGACCATCACGGTGGGGCTTTGGCGCTGCTCGGTTGCGACGGCATCGACCTTGTCGGCCGGCTCCCGTTCAGCAAGAACCGCATCGAGATCAAGCGCGGCGCCGATCGTCTCAGCGGCGTCTGCTCGATCGCCCGTCACCATGACGATCCGCGCAACCCCGGCCGCTCGCAGCGATTGTACGGCGCGCGGCGTCTCGCGTCGAAGCTCGTCAGCGAGCAATACTGCGCCGATCGTGCGTCCACCTACGGCGACAAATACACTCAGCGCGGAGCGCCATGTTGCACGTCTCAGGGCCCGAGACGCCCAGGTCTCCGGCTTGCGAGCCCCATGGACCATTTGATACGACCCCACTCGAACAGTCTGTCCGTCAACCACACCTTCCAAACCAGAGCCCATGGTCTCTCGGACTTCGGATGGAATAGTAAGCTTGAGCCCCTTCCCCATGGCCGCTTCGACGATCGCCGCAGCGACTACATGATGTGAGGCTTGTTCCAAGGAACCTGCGATCCGCAGAACTTCGTCAGCGCTTTGGGCGGGAGCGACCTCAATTGCAACGAGCCGCGCCCCGCCGACCGTCAGCGTACCCGTCTTATCGAACATCACCGTATGAGTGCGAGCGAGCGCTTCGAGCGGCGCACTGCCTTTGATGAGAATTCCGCGCTTTGCGGCCTGTGCGACCCCCGCGATGAAGGCGACCGGCGCCGCCAGAATAAGCGGGCATGGCGTTGCTGCGACCAGCACGGCAAGTCCGCGGACAGGATCGTCAGAGAAGAACCAGCGCCCCCTGCAATTGCCAGCGTGATCGGCAAGAGCAGCAGCGCAAAGCGGTCTGCCAGGCGTATGAATGGAGACTTTGCCGTCTGCGCCGCACTGACCATGCGGACAATGCCCGCATAGGTACTTTCGCTTGCCGGGGCGGATGCGCGGAGTTCGAATGTATCTCCAGCGTTGAGAGAGCCGCTTCGAGCGAGTTCACCAGCTCGACGGGAAACCGGAATCGGCTCCCCGGTAAGTGCCGCCTCATCGATCGTGGCCAACTGGCTGGTTATGAACCCATCGACAGGTATGACTTCGCCTGCGCGAACGAGAATGTAATCACCGACCACGACTTGCTCGATAGGCACGTCATCGATAATCGAGTCGATGCAACGATGGGCAATTCTTGGTGCTCTATCAATTAACGACCTAAGATCACGCTCAGCCCGTGCGACCGCAAAGTCCTCAAGCAGATTTCCGCCCGCGTACATGATGGCGACGACGATGCCGGCCAAATTCTGCCCGAGCACGAGCGCGCCCGACATTGAGACGAAGGCGACCGAATCCACCCCAATACGACCCGCCAAGAAGTCGCGGATCATGGAAATCAGTAGACCTAACAACACCGGAAAAGTGCCGGCGCCCCAACACCAATTTGCAACATCGCTCCGCCCATTGGCCCAGGCCACAACTCCAAAAGCGAGCCCGCCAAGCGCTATCGCAATCAATGCTCGTCGAAACATCCTTTCAGTCAGCAGCCCCGACATCCAAGTGTCCCCCGGAGGATAGAGCGAGATCATATGTAATTAGCACCAAACCAGGTACGCTGATTGACCGAAATCAAGGGTAGTGATTAGCGGAAGTGCGAGTTGGGTCTGTATTGCAAACGGCGCCGGAGTGTCCGAGAAGGGCCATCAAGCGACATGGCAAACTTGATCTGATGATCTGATAAAGAAAGAGCCCGCCAACTGAAGCGGCCTCACGGAATCGGAGTAGCCGCGGGATGTGGCGACAGGTGAGCCGCTCGGCTCGCTGTTGGGTGCAGCGAGTGGATTTATTGGCGTCTTCCATGCTGTGCGGAAGTCGAGCAAGCCAACGCCCACGAACTAGGCCATGGAACCCGTCGGATGAGCGAGGTCTCCGGTTACTCTCAAAAGCAGACATCGACGATGTTAGAGTGAATGTCCGGGCGCGGCCTACCTAGGTGTCCCCGCAGACTGGACTCAGCCTTAATCGTCGTCCCAGGTTCGCTCGTGGCATACGCTGCACTCGAACATGCGGACGTGCTTGCCAGTGTGGATACTCAGCATGGTCCGGACCAAATCTTGCGGCTTGCCGCATCGACAAGGTTTGATCGGTTGGTTTTCGATCTCTTGGATTCTCTGCCCGATTGCGCTCATGACCTTGCCCCCTCCAGCGAGGCGAGAACCTAAGTTACAAAGTGAACACTTGTTCCTAGGTCGTGGGGCAGAATCCACAAAAGACATGGAACGTTCTTGGTTGAGCACTCTGGCCGGTACCCCGTGATTTCCCTTGCGGAGAATCACGTAAGGAACGGCTTGGTGACCCCATAAAATTCCCCTATGGGCGTAAGGTCGATGCCCCCACTGCAAACGCCGCCAACCGATTAAGGGTACTGCGAAAATCAAGCGAGGCAGTCACGGTAAAGACCGGCGGGCACTACCGCATGAATGAGAACGAAAGCAGACTCATCCCCGAAGCCGCCCTTGGGTCAGCGGCCCGGCACGGTCCAACCCGTAAGCCCCCAAAGCGGGACCGTGCTTTTTGAATCGCGCCCCTTGCCCGCCAACGCAGAACAGCAGGCAGGAGTTTGCGCGTCGAAACGACGTGTCCCTGCTGATGCGAGCCGCTCTCCGGCGTAGATCGTCCGTTGAGCCGAAGTCGACGTACCACAAGCGATGGCCCCGTGCTCCTCGCGAACCTTCGGGAGACAAACTTCGCGCTGGTCTGAAAGGGTGGCCTGCCACTTGACGGCCGGCAACGCGCAGGGTGGCGGAGAGGGAGTCAGTCAATCCCCATTGAAAAATAATGCATTTTTGATTTTCTTAGGCGGCCATGACGCACCAGTTGAGCTACGGCGAAATTGTCGTTTCCATGCTTCATTTGGAGTCCGAAAGCCGAACGTCCGCTGTCCGCCCAAGAGCCGTTTTCCCCGCCCGAAAATGGCTGGCTCCGCGGCGCGGGACACTGCAGCCGCCGACGGACGTGGCCGCGCCCTGGTGGTGGACGCGGCGGCGGCCTCTCCATTGGGGTACTCGGAGACCCTATCGCCGGAAGCGCCGATGGTTTGGACCGAATCGTGGTTTACCGGCGCCGTGAGTGACTCGCAAGCGGTCAATGCCTTGCGGATCGGCGTGCGCGCTCCCGGTATCGACGCGTCGATCGTCGCTCGACCGGGCAGGCAAGCGCGAAGTTGTCCTACGCTATTAATCGGCTTGGGGTCCCCACGCCGATCGGCGCGCTAAGTCTATGATTCAGATAAAAAGCGAAGGAGTCATGGTTCGGCGCCGATCTACGGCCGCTCATTCGGTTAAGTCACAACGCACGCCATTGAGGCTCACTTGCAGTCCGGCCGAATCGCGCCGCATCTGCTGGATCGAGGCGCCGGTCAGGTGAGCATCGAATGCCTCGCTCGATGCATACACTTCATACAGCATGACGGTGTCGGCTTCCGCTTGCGGCAGGAGTATCTCAAAAACCAGAGTGCCAGGCTCTGTCGCTCTGCAACGCTGTGCGTGAGCGTTCAGGTGCTTTAGGTATTCGGCCCGCTTCCCGGCGGCGGTCTTGATCGTTGCGACGATTGCTAGTTTAGCCATGTGCTGATCTCCCGTCTGGTCAAGCCTGTGATCGGCTCGAACTGTGCCGGATTGTGATAGGTCACGTCGTCGACCAGCAAAGCGGGGAGTTGGTCCCAATCTCGCTCCGTCACGATGCGGTGCCACTCCTCCAGGGCAGCTTGCGCTGCTGGATGCGGCACGCTTGTGCGAAGGTTTGAGTTCTCGTGACCCATATCAGTCTCCGTCAGTTGAAGGGTTTTGCGGGATGAGCGGGTAAATCAGTGGCGACGACGACCAACTTCGCCCTCAGGCCCGATAACGCGCGGCGGGCTTGGCGTTGTTAAAGCCTGCCGCCAAAACACCGCGCGCCTTCTCAAAGGCGTCCCACGCCGCCACATCGGGCACCGGCGGAATCGTCACCAATTCCTTGCGATCGAAGCCGACCAGCGCCGCATCCACGAGATCTTCAACCTCCATGACATTGGGCACCTTGCTGGCGTCGCCACCAGCTCGTTCGTAGATTTCGGTGCGCGTGGCCGCAGGGAGCACGGCCTGCACATAGACGCCTTTCGACGCGACTTCGGCAGCAAGGCCTTGCGACAGCGTCATCAGGTAGGACTTGGTCGCCGGGTAGATGCCCCGGGAATATTCGGGGAGCAGAGCCAGCACCGACGCGATGTTGATGATCGCGCCGTTGCCGCGTTCAACCATGCGGCCGACGACGGCGGACGCGAGCAACGTCGGCGCGACCACATTCAGCCGTAGCAACTCGTCCATCTTGGCCGGATCGGCGGTCGCGAAATCGCCGATCAACGCCGCGCCTGCATTGTTGACGAGGATATCGATAGGCGGATCGGAGCGGAGGCGCCGGAGAACCGGTTCGAGTTGGGAGCCGTCGACCAGGTCGGCCGTGATGACTTCGACCGCAACGCCTTGCGCATTGCGTAACTCGGTGGCGAGGGTGTTGAGCCTGTCGGTCGCGCGAGCGATGAGCACGAGATCGTGGCCGCGTGCGGCCAGGCGGCGTGCGTAAACTGCGCCGATGCCGCTCGAAGCGCCCGTGATGAGTGCTGTGGTCATGGGTTGCCTCGGTGAGTGTTGCTAAAAAGGGTGGCAGCAGGCAGGTCAGCCGCGCGCCTTCAAATGCAGCATGGGATGATGCTCATAGTGCCCGGCGCCATTCTTCACGATCGGGTCTTCCGAGGTAATCGACTCGATGTCTTGGTCATCGGCGATCTGATAGAGCGACACGCCATAACCGCCACTCGGGTCCATGACAGGGCCGTGCGCGACGACCTGCCCCTTTTCGAGCAGGTCATCCAGGAACGCGCCGTGCTGCTTCATCCATGCTTTCTCATCCGCGGTCATGGTCGCGAGAAAATCGGCGCGCGGCGGGACGTACTTGCACAAATAGTACTTCATGGCTCGCTCCACGGTGAAAGAGACATTTCAGCTTGCTTGGCGATCTCTCGATTTGAGGGATCAATCGGCCACGCCCATCTGCTTGCGAAAACTCTTCTCGAAGGTCTTTTCGGGAACAAAGCGCCGCATCAGACGGAGACGGCCCGCCACCTTTCCAGGCGTGTACCGAATGCTCGGCTGTTTTTCGGTGGCAGCCTGCACCACCTTGTCCGCCACCGCTTCCACGGGATCGCCCGCCGCGATGCCGTTGCGCCAGGTCGAGTTCATGGCCGCGCGTCCCTTGTCGTAGACGCTCAGGATCCGATCGGGCTTGTCGCCATTCTCTTCCAGCGCGGTGCGGGTGAAGACCGGCTCGACCAGTGAGACACGAATGCCGAACGTTCGCAGTTCGTGATCGAGCGATTCGGAATAGCCTTCGACGGCGTGCTTGGTGGCGGTGTAGAGCGCTGTGTATGGTCCGGGCAGGAAGCCGGCCACCGAACTGATGTTGATGATCCGGCCCTGGCCCTGCTTGCGCATGATGGGCAGCACTTCAGTGGTGGTGCGAAGGATGCCGAAGACGTTGATGTCGAACAGGCTCTGGGCTTGAGCGAGAGATGATTCCTCGGCGGCGCCGATCAAGCTGCGGCCGGCATTGTTCACGAGCACGTCGATCCGGCCTGCAAGCCCGACGACGTCCTTGATCAGTTGTTTGACGGACTCATCATCGGTGACGTCGCAGCGGAGCATATGAATGCCCTGTCGCACCTCGTCGGGCGCGGCCTGACGGCTGGTGCCGAACACCCGATATCCCGTGCGGATCAGGGCAACTCCGGCCGCAAGCCCGATGCCCCCGGAAGCGCCGGTGATCAGGGCGACCTTTTCGCCCGCTGCGCGTGATTGTGCCTGTGCCATCTCGCATTCCTTGTCAGCACCGCTTAATGATTATGTTCGTAATCATCGTGGATTTATGATTATGTACGTAATCATTGTCAAGGGGTTTTTGGGACCACGGTTCGAGCCCCGATGAAAGAGGTCACGCCGGCGTTATGTTTCGGCCGTCGCCATCGGAAGGAGAGGGCTCGTGAAGGTCAGCAAGGAAACGGTCGAGCAGAATCGCGAGCGGGTGATCGCGACCGCCGCAAGGCTGTTCCGGGAACGTGGGATCGACGGTATCGGGCTTGTTGACTTGATGAGGGCTGCCGGACTCACTCCCGGAGGCTTCTACCGGCAGTTCAAGTCAAAGGACGACCTCATCGTTCAGGCGGTCAAGCGGGCCTACAAGGATATGAGCGAGGATATCG
Organism: Bradyrhizobium sp. USDA 4011; assembly: GCF_054063415.1. NCBI lineage: Bacteria > Pseudomonadati > Pseudomonadota > Alphaproteobacteria > Hyphomicrobiales > Nitrobacteraceae > Bradyrhizobium > Bradyrhizobium sp. USDA 4011. Next base: position 4,447,318 of record NZ_JBSSGG010000001.1, on the reverse strand, counting down.
CGGGCCGAATTGCAGCGAGCGATGATCCGCTGGAAACCCTCGTGCGTTATTACGTATCGGACTACCACCGAGACAATCCGGGGCAGGGGTGCGGCCTTGCAGCAATGGCTGCCGACGCAGCACGTCACGACGATCCGGCGCTGCGGGAGTGCTTCGGCAGCATCGTCGGCAACTATATCGGGCTTCTCACCAAGCTCGTGCCGGGAAGTAGTGGAAAAACGAAACGGAATGCGGCGATAACGGCGCTTGCCGAGATGATCGGATCGGTTGTCCTCTCCCGCGTGGTGTCAGATCCCGCACTGTCCGGTGAGATCATCGACACGGTCTCGAATGATCTGGTGAAACGTCATGCGAAATCTTCTCGAACCGCTTGATGAGCCGCTCGCACTTTAGCCGGGAATCCAGAAACTTTGCTCGACTTGATTGAACGAATAGATGGGGATTGCTCGCTTCACTTATCCTCTGAACTACGAACCTTTGCTATCCTGACAGGTGTCGCGTTCGAATATCCACGAGACGTCGGCCGTGTTCTTGCTCCCCAAGGGCACCGCGGCACGAGCGCTTCAGCCACGCGGCAGCCAAGCAGGCGTATAGCTCACGCGAGTTGGGTTTTCCCGATGGTGTGTCGGATTGGGGGAAGCGATGCCCACCGCTTTGTGAGCCGGCATCGCGGCCACCTCGGCCTCGAGCGCGACCTGCATTTCAAGGCCACCGATCGGTGGTTTCGGTGCGGCAATCTTCACGTTCGGCGACAAAAAAGCCTCATGAGGCTTCTGTTGTTGCCTTAGGCCGTAGGCGTGCATTCGGCAAAACTGACTGACCCACGCGCGTGAAATCGTACAAAATCGTGTAAATGGCGGAGAGGGAGGGATTCGAACCCCCGATAGGCTTGCACCTATGCCGCATTTCGAGTGCGGTGCATTCAACCACTCTGCCACCTCTCCGATGGCCCGGGTGATTTGCGCCACCCGCGGTCGGGGCGTGTTCTAGGCGAGGATGGCGGGCCAGACAAGGCGCTGCAATAATATTTCCGTCACCGGCGCCTCGCGCCATCGAAGCACCGGGATGACGCAAGAAAGTGCGCGGAAACAAAGCGCTAGCGGGACCGGTCGGGTTCGATCGGCGCGCGGGCGAAGCAAAAGCAGCAGGAGCGGCCCATGGAGCATGTGACGATTCGAGCCAATGGCGCGGCGTTGCACGTCGCGCGGACCGGGAGCGGCAGGCCGCTGCTGCTGTTGCACGGCTGGCCGGAATTCTGGCTGACCTGGAAGCCGGTCATGGCGCGCCTCGCCGACCGCTACACCCTGATCGCGCCCGACCTGCGCGGCTTCGGCGACAGCGACAAGCCGCAGGGAACACGCCAGGGTTCATTTGGCCCCGATCAGCATACCGACGACATGCTGACGCTGCTGGACGCGCTCGGGATCGAGGAGGCCGGCGTGGTTGGCCACGACGTCGGCGGCGCCGTGATGCAGCCGCTCGCGCGCAAGGCGCCCGAGCGCATCGCCGGGCTGTTCTTCTTCGATTTCGTCTATCCCGGTATCGGGACGCGGATGGCCGCGCCCGACCGGCTGAACCACATCTGGTACCAGTCGTTCCACCAGATGGAGATGGCGCCCGCGCTGGTCGGCGCCAGCCGCGAGACCTGCCGCACGTATATCGGCCATTTCCTGCACAACTGGACGCACCGCAAGGCCGCGTTCGACGACGTGATCGAGGACTTCGCCGATAACTTCCACAAGCCCGGCAATCTCGCCGGCGGCTTCGCGCATTATCGCGCGTCGCATGCGGGGCGCGTCAAGATGATGCAGGGCGAAGCGCCGGCGCTGCCGCCGATCACGGTGCCGACCTGCGTCCGCTGGGCCGAGCATGACCCGCTGTTTCCCTATGCCTGGACCGACCGGCTGGGCGAGACCTTCTCGAATCTGGACCTGAAGATGTTCCCCGATGTCGGGCACTTCCCGCATCGCGAGGATCCCGACCGCGCCGCGGCCGAGACCGCCGGCTTCTTCGCGCGGATCAATTGGAAGTAGAAAGTGGTGGGACCGCCAGGACGCGACAAAAACTGGCGGTCCCGTGCCGCTTCTCAATATTGCCGGCCGGGAAGTGCGGCTTCGCCGGTCGGCGGGAGCGACGCCTCCACGGTAGCGGCCGGCGCTGGATCAGCAACGCGAACCCGATCTTAACCTAACCGATCAACCTTACCGCGCGATCGGCTGCACCCAAGAGCCTCAGGCATCGGCCTTCCTGGCTTTCCTGGCCTTTTTCTCGCCGTTTTCGTCGTCGTCGTCCTTGTCCTTTTTCTCGGCCTTCTTGTCGCCCTTGCCGTTGTCTTTCTTGCGATTGGTGTAGCGGGCATTGCCGAGCCCGGTTCCGATCGTCAGCACGCCCCAGCGCGCGACATCCTGCATGAACGGGACCTCGGCCAGTCCCTGCGCCACGCCGTCATTGTGCATCACGATCGCAGTGTCATGATCGCCGATCTGCGGGATCGCCTCGACCAGGCTCGCCGGCAGGTTGAATTTGCTGCTCTCCCAATTGCCCGGCAGATTCTGTGCGCCCTTCTCGATCGAGCCGTCCTCATTGATGACGCCGGGACAGGCGATGCCGATGAACGGCGCGAGCTTGAGGTTCTCCTTCTCGGCGGCGGCAATCAGATCCTTCAGCATCTTCACCAGCCGCTTCACCGCGCCTTCACGCGTCGGCTCGTCATTGGCGTGGCGCCACAGCTCGGATTTCCAGACCGCCGCCTTGGAGAGATCGGGCGCCTTCTTCCAGCGCGTCTCGACGATGCCGCAGCGGATATTGGTGCCGCCGATATCGACGGCGAGCACGCCGTCATGGGCCTCGAAAATCCACGACGGCGCCAGATGCAGCGTGCCGATCAGCCCGGCATCATCGGGATGAAAGCGGATCGGCACCAGATCGACCTTGAAATCCTCCGACTTCAGGATGATGTCGGTCCGCGCGATGGCGAGTTCGCCGAGCCTGGAGTCGCGAAAGCCGCCGCCGACCACGATGCGCTCGGTCTTGGCCCAGGCCTTGGTGCCGAGGAAGCGCCGCGTCACATAGGCGAGCTCCTGCGCAAACTCCTCGATCGCACTGTGCACGACCGCGGAGGCCTCGGTGTCCTCGCCGATCAGCAATTCGTCGAGCTTCTTCTTGCTGATCTGGTCCGAGGGCTCGTCGCCGAACGGATCCTCCCCCGATTTGCGCAGCGGCTTGCGCCAGCGGTCGAGGATCTTGCGAAAAGCGCCCTTGGAGGCGCGATCGCCGAGAAAACCCTCGTCGTCCTTCAGCTCGATGTTGAAGCTGTCGATGTCGACGGATGGCAGCCGCGCGGCACCGTGGTGCGCGATTCCCGTGGTCAATCCAGTGTCTTCGGCCATTCGCCCTGCCCGCTTGACGTTCCCACCACCAACGGCTGGGAACTCAAATGGTTGCTTCCCGTGCAGCGTGCTTAGGCCGCCATTCAATGAACGAAATTGCACCTGGCCTTGCCGACCGCGAGCGGATGCGGCGGGCGTTCTGCGGGTGTTGGCCCGGCCACTCCAGGCCATCCGACGGCGCCGGGGCGCAGGCTTGAGCCGCCAATCCAGGCCAAAATCACGCCAAACCCTTCATTTTTGGCCAGTTTTTGCCCTGCTTTACCTTGACTCCGCGTCGTCAGCAGCTATAAGTCCGCCCATCCGGCGCGGAGTTTTCTCGCGCCGATTGTTTTTGTGCGATCCAGTTTGGGAATTCATTCCCTTCGCGCGAAACACATAACCCATAGCGACTGAACAAAAAGCCGACCCGGGCTAACCGTCCGAGGCCGGAACCGAACACGAAGGAATCAAACGATGTTCGCAGTCATCAAAACCGGCGGCCGGCAGTACCGTGTCGTTCCGAATGATGTACTCGAGATTGGCAAGATCGCCGGCGATGTCGGCACGATCGTGCAGCTAGGCGAAGTTCTGGTGCTCGGCGGTGACACGCCGGTGCTGGGAACGCCCACCGTGGCAGGCGCCACCGTTGCGGCCGAAGTGCTGCAGCACAAGCGCGGCGCCAAGGTGATCGCGTTCAAGAAGCGTCGCCGCAAGAATTCACGCCGCAAGCGCGGCTATCGCGACGAGCTCACGGTGCTTCGCATCACCGAGATCCTCGCCGATAACGCCAAGCCGACCGTCGGCCCGCGGCCGAAGAAGGAAAAGGTCGCAGCGCCCGCCGATGATGGCGAGGACGCAGCACCGAAGGCGGCCAAGAAGAAGGCGCCCGCAAAGGCGCCGGCCGCGAAGAAGGCTCCGGCCAAGAAGGCCGCGGCCAACAGCTAAGTAAGAAGTGATCGTCGCGCCTTCAGATTTGAAGCGCGACAAAACGTGAAATGATTCCGTCAAGGAATTGATCTAGAGATCAAAGCGAAGTCGGAGACGAGCTATGGCTCATAAAAAAGCAGGCGGTTCATCGCGCAACGGACGTGATTCCAAGGGCAAGCGCCTTGGCATCAAGGCGTTCGGTGGCGAGCGCGTGATCCCCGGAAACATCATCGCGCGTCAGCGCGGCACCACCTGGCATCCTGGCCTTAATGTCGGCATGGGCACCGATCATACTCTCTTCGCCAAGGTCGAGGGTCATGTCGAGTTCCGTGCCAAAGCCAATGGCCGCACGTTTATCTCGGTTATTCCGATGGCAGAGGCGGCCGAGTAGACGGTGGACACACATGAGTCCGCCGGGTCCTGTTGAACCGGCGGAGCAGCACAAGAGCTCCAAGGGGAGGCGGGATGACCGGCCTCCCCTTTTTGTTGCGCGCGTTCGACTTCGACCGCGCGCGACGTTCCAAGCGTTGCGTACCGATTGTCGCATCACAGGAGCTCGACATGTTGCAGGACATCCCGACGCCGACCTTGCGCGAGGCAAGAGCTTGCGTCCTCGAGACCGAACGGCTGACATTGCGCAAGCCGACGCTCGCGGACGTAAAAGCCATCGCACGCCTCGCCAATGACCGACGCATTGCGGAGAACACCCGCCGCCTGCCGCATCCCTATACCCAGGACGACGCCATCGACTTCGTGCGCGCGCTCGGCGCCGGCGGACGCGAAACCGTCTTCCTGATCGAGAACAATCACACGCCGATCGGCATGGTCGGCATCGACTGGCGCGACGAGACCGCGGCCGAACTCGGCTACTGGCTCGGCGTCGATTATTGGGGCCAGGGTTTCGGCACCGAGGCCGCGCGCGCGGTGATCGACTACTTCTTCGAGGAATTCGATCTCGACCAGCTGATCGCGGGCGCCCGCGTCGTCAACCCGTCGTCGCGCAACATCCTCGAGAAGTGCGGCTTCCAGTGGAGCGGCGTCGAGCTGCACCGCTTCGAGGCGCTGGGCTCATCGAGCCCGGTGGATGCCTTCCGGCTCTCGCGCGGCGTCTGGGCGTCGCTGAAGAGCTGGAACAACTCGACCCGGCGGGAGAGCTAAGGCTCGATCCACAACAACGGTCGTCGTCCCCGCGAACGCGGGGACCCATATGTGGACGGCCCCCGTGGCACAAGAGCTTTCTGGGATTGATCGGATCGCTTGCATCCATATGTCCGGCCTGTTGAGTGCGATCGAATGAATCGCTGGCCAAGATGGTTTGCGCGATGCGAGTTCCAAACAACCACGCGACCTGTTGACGGCCGATGGGTCCCACGGATTGTCTCGCATCGTTGCTCGATCGATCGCTCCATCTGCTCTTGCAGCTCCGGTCGGTCGGTCGGTCGGCGAGCGAGCCCGCCGGCCGGCCAATCTGTTAAGCGGTACCCGTCGTAGCGGCATTCAGCCGTGCGGCGTCATAACTCTCACCCGTCACCATCAGCTTCCAGGCGATGCGCGCCACCTTGTTGGCAAGCGCTACGGCCGCAAGCTTCGGCGGCTTGCGCTTGATCAGCGCCAGTAGCCAGCGCGAGTGATGACCGCGTCCGCGCCTGGCCTGCTGGATCACCGCCGTGGCCCCGACGACCAGCAGACGGCGCAGGTCCTCATCGCCCGCCCGCGTGATCTTGCCAAGCCTGGTCTTGCCTGCGGTGGAGTGGTCCTTGGGCGTGAGGCCGAGCCAAGCCGCAAAGTGACGACCTGAGCGGAACGCGGCCGGATCAGGTGTCTTCATCACCAGCATCGTTGCAATGATCGGACCGATCGACGGAATCTGCGCCAGGCGCCGGCCCGTGGCATCGCCGCGGTGCCAGGCCATCAGCTTGGCCTCAACCGCCTCCAACTCGTCCTCGAGCCTGACGCACTCCCGGCCCAGCATGGCAAACAGCTCGCGCGCCAGAGCGGGAAGCGTCTCGTCCTGCGCGATCCGCGCCAGCAGCGGTTCGATCGCCTCCAGCCCCTTGGGCGCGATCAGGCCATACTCCGCCGCATGGCCGCGGATCGTGTTGGTCAATTGGGTGCGCCGGGCGATCAGTCCGTCGCGGACCCCCATCAGCATCAGCGCAGCCTGCTGCTCGGCGCTTTTCACCGGCACAAAGCGCATGCTCGGCCGGCTCATCGCCTCACACAGGCCTTCTGCGTCTCGCCCGTCATTCTTGTTCCGCATCACGTAGGGCTTCACCAATTGCGGTGCCATCAGCTTCACCTCATGGCCCAGCCTGGAAAGCTCTCGCGCCCAATATTGCGACGCCCCGCAGGCCTCCATCCCGATCACCGTCGGCGGCAATTTGGCGAAGAACTCCAGCACGAGTTTGCGCGAAAGCTTCTTGCGTAAGACCGGCTGCTCGGACGCATCAACCCCATGCAGCACAAAAATATGCTTCGACGTATCCATCCCAATGCGGATAATCTGGTTCACGGACGGCTCCCATGTCTGAGATTTGTAACAACCTCATTCTGGCACACTGATGCCGTAGGGGGCCGTCCACACCATCAACCACCAATCATCGCTGCTCGGCCGAGCTGCGGCCCCAGCCCGTGCAGCGACAGGCAACGGTGGTTGGGTCCCTGCTTTCGCAGGGACGACAGCTCCGTGCGTGGACGCACTCATCCCACATAGTCACGCCGGCGGATTGATCGCAGAATCCGCCCGTCCAAGCTGCTGCTCGCGCACGAAGATGTAGAGGCCGGCCGCGATGATGATTGCGGCGCCGATGATCGTGGCCCAGGACGGCACGTCGCCGAACACCACAAAGCCGAAGATCACCGCCCAGACGATCATCGAATACTGGTACGGCACCACCACGCTCGCCGGCGCGAGTTTCAGCGAGCGGTTCACGCACAGCAGCGCCGCGACCGAGATGATGCCGGCGGTGAAGAACAGCACGAGGCTGCCGGGGGTCGGCGTCACCCAGCCGATCGGCGAGAGCACGAGGCCCAGGATGAAGGTGCCGCCGAATTGCGACGTCGCCAGCACGATATCGGGCGTCGCGCGCAGCGAGCGCGTGATCAGCATCAACACCGCAAACGACAGGCTGCCGCCGAGCGCGATCATCGCCGGCCAGCTGATGGTCTGCGCCGATGGCCGCAGCGCGATCAACACCCCGCAGAAGCCGACCAGGATCGCGGTCCAGCGCCGCCAGCCGATATGCTCGCCGAGCACGAGGCCCGACATCGCGGTGACGAAGATCGGCCCGGCCAAATAGTAGGTGATGACGTCGGCGAGCGGCAGATAGACGGTCGCCAGGAAGAACGCCGCGACCTCCAGCGTCGACAGCGTGACGCGCAGCAATTGCAGCCACGGACGCTCCAGATGCAGGAAATCCGCCCGCCGCTGCCACACGATCGGCAGCAGCACGAGCAGCGCCGCGCAGGCGCGCAGCCACAGCAATTGCCCGACCGAATAGGTGGCGACGATGAATTTGCCCATCGCATCGCCGAACGAGAACATGAAGATCGACAGCAGCATCAATCCGATGCCGGCGAGCCGCGCCGATCGATCGTCGTAGGAGGACAGTTTTGCGAACAGGCTCATTGTTCTCTTGTTGTCGCCGCCTCTGAGTCGGGCCGGTCCTGCCGCCGTTTTACCGACGTCGTTGCGCAGGACAACCCCGGCAGCTGCAGATCGAACCAATTGTCGCAGCGCGGCGCCTGCGCTACCGGTACGGCAGCCATTCAAGAAGCAGAGCAGGAAACGCCGCATGAGCGAATTCGACCCCACCCAGCATCGCATGGTCCCCGCGCAGCGGTGGTTCGAGGATTTCGTGCTCGGCGAGCGCTTCGTGATTCCGAGCCGGACCCAGACCTCGGCCGTGTTCGCGGCGTTCCAGACCGCCAGTGGCGATACCCATCCGATCCATTACGACGCCGAATATTGCCGCACGCGGGGCATGCCTGACCTGCTCGCGCATGGCTTCCAGACCCTGGTGCACACCGCGCCCGGCGCCGGGCTGTTTCCCTATGTCGTGGAGGAGTCGCTGGTCGGCTTCCTGGAACAGTCGAGCAAGTTCCTGAAGCCGGTCTATGCCGGCGATACCATCTACCCCGCGCTGGAGGTGGTCGAGCTCGCGCCCGGCCGGACCACGGGCGTCGTGACGCTGCGCTCGACCGTGCACAACCAGCGCCGCGAGCTGGTGCTGGAGGGGATGCAGAAATTCCTGGTGCGGCGGCGGCCCGCAGCATGATCCGGAAAAGTGTGAAGCGGTTTTCCGAAAAGTCCATGCTCAAACAAGGAGCTTGGGCCGTAAAAAGGCCCGAAAATTAAGGCTTTTCGCCGAAGTCAGGGCCTTTCCGGGTTGCCGCCGCGGCCCCCCTGCCCTAACTAGTACGGATCATGAAATTCCTCGATGAAGCCAAGGTCTATATTCGCTCCGGCGACGGCGGCAACGGCTGCGTCGCGTTCCGGCGCGAGAAGTTCATCGAGTTCGGTGGTCCCTCCGGCGGCAATGGCGGCCGCGGCGGCGACGTCATCATCGAGTCCGTCGACGGACTGAACACGCTGATCGACTACCGCTACCAGCAGCACTTCAAGGCGCAGAAGGGCGGCAATGGCATGGGCAAGGATCGCCATGGCGCCAACGGCAAGTCGATCGTGCTCAAGGTGCCGGTCGGCACCCAGGTGTTCGACGAGGACCGCGAGACGCTGCTGCACGACTTCACCGAGCTCGGCGAGACCTTCGTGCTCGCCAAGGGCGGCAATGGCGGCTTCGGCAATGCGCATTTCAAATCCTCCACCAACCGCGCGCCGCGCAACGCCAATCCCGGCGCGCCGGGTGAGGAGCGCTGGATCTGGCTGCGGCTGAAGCTGATCGCCGATGCCGGCCTGGTCGGCCTGCCCAACGCCGGCAAATCGACCTTCCTGTCGGTGGTCAGCGCGGCACGGCCGAAGATCGCCGACTATCCCTTCACCACGCTGCATCCGCAGCTCGGCGTCGTGAATTACGGCGGCCGCGAATTCGTGCTCGCCGACATCCCCGGCCTGATCGAAGGCGCGCATGAAGGTGCCGGCCTCGGCGACCGCTTCCTCGGTCATGTCGAGCGCTGCCGCGTGCTGCTGCATCTGGTCGATGCCACCAGCGAACACGCCGGCAAGGCCTACAAGACGGTGCGCACCGAGCTCGAAGCCTATGAAGGCCAGCTCGCCGACAAGATCGAGATCGTCGCGCTCAACAAGATCGATGCGGTGGAGCCGGACGAGTTGAAGAAGCAGAAGGACCGCCTCAAGCGGGCGGCGAAGAAGACGCCGCTGTTGCTCTCAGGCGTGACCGGCGAAGGCGTGCAGGATGCGTTGCGCGCGCTGGTCGAGGTGATCGGCGAGGCGCCGGTGTCCAACAAGGCCAAGGGCCAGGCGGAGCCGTGGGCTGTGCCAGTGCCGCAGGGTTGAGCGGCACATCGATCTCTCAGGCCACCCCACTTCCAAGCCCATCGTGGCGCCTCTTGCTTCCACCTTCCTGCCAGACCGAACCCATGAAACGCCCCGCGCTCAAGAACTTTCGCCGCATCGTCGTCAAGGTCGGCTCATCGCTATTGGTCGACTCGCAGGCCGGCGAAGTCCGCGCGTCCTGGCTCGCCGCGCTGGTCGACGATATCGCAAAGCTGCACAAGGGCGGCCGCGAGATCATGGTGGTGTCGTCGGGCTCGATCGCGCTCGGCCGCAGCCGCCTAAAGCTGCCGCGCGGCCCGCTGAAGCTCGAAGAGAGCCAGGCCGCCGCGGCAGTCGGCCAGATCGCGCTGGCGCGAATCTGGTCGGAGGTGCTCGGCCATCACGGCATCGGTGCCGGGCAGATCCTCGTGACGCTGCAGGACACCGAGGAGCGCCGCCGCTATCTCAATGCGCGCTCGACCATCGCCAAGCTGCTGGAATGGCGCGCGGTGCCCGTCATCAACGAGAACGACACGGTCGCGACCACCGAGATCCGCTACGGCGACAATGATCGCCTCGCCGCCCGCGTCGCCACCATGGCGAGCGCGGACCTGTTGATCCTGCTGTCCGATATCGACGGCCTCTACACCGCGCCGCCCGCGCTCGATCCCGACGCGAAGCTGATCCCGGTGGTCGAAAGCATCACCTCGGAGATCGAGGGGATGGCCGGCTCGGCCGGCTCCGAACTGTCGCGCGGCGGCATGACCACCAAGATCGAGGCGGCGAAGATCGCGACCACCGCCGGCACCCATATGCTGATCGCCTCCGGCAAGATCGAGCATCCCTTGCAGGCGATCGCCGACGGCGGCCGCTGCACCTGGTTCCTGACCCCGGCCAATCCCGTTACCGCGCGAAAGCGCTGGATCGCAGGCTCGCTCGAGCCGAAGGGCACGCTGACCATCGATGCCGGTGCGGTGGCGGCGCTGCGCGCCGGCAAGAGCCTGCTGCCAGCCGGCGTGATCCGGGTCGACGGCCAGTTCGCCCGCGGCGATGCCGTGGTGGTGCGCGGCCCCGACACCCATGAGATCGGCCGCGGCCTCGTCGCCTACGACGCCGAGAATGCCGAGAAGATCAAGGGCCGCTCCTCGCCCGACGTGATGGCCATCCTGGGCATCAGCGGCCGGTCGGAGATGATCCACCGCGACGACCTCGTGATCGGCCCGGCCGGCGCGATCCCGGCCAAGTAGGCCATCGGGTAGGCCATTGGCCGAGCGAGGCAGCCTGCCGCCCACCTGCCATGCCGGTTCCGCGCCTCGCCACCCCTCAATTGCCATGCTAGAACATGGCCTTAATCCAAAGCCGGAAATTCCATGAGCGCCCCCCTGAAGGCGATCGACGGCAACGCCGATCTCGCCGCCCTGATGACCGACCTCGCCGCCAAGGCGCGCGCCGCCGCGCGCGTGCTGGCGCTGGCGCCGCCGGAGCAGAAGAACCAGGCGCTCGCCGCGATCGAGCGCGCGATCCGCGCCAACGCGCCGGCCATCCTCGCCGCCAATGCCGAGGATGTCGCCGAGGCGCGGGCTGCCGGCATGACCTCTGCCTTCGTCGACCGCCTGACGCTGACGCAGGCGCGCGTCGCCGGCATGGCCGATGGCGTGGCCACCGTGCGCGAGATCATTGATCCGGTCGGCGCCGTCACCGAAAGCTGGCAGCGCCCGAACGGCATGACCATCGAGCGTGTCCGCGTGCCGCTCGGCGTGATCGGCGTGATCTTCGAAAGCCGCCCCAACGTCGCCGCCGACGCCGGCGTGCTGTGCCTGAAATCCGGCAACGCCGTGATCCTGCGCGGTGGCTCCGACAGCTTCCGATCCTGCCGCGCGATCCATGATTGTCTGGTGCAGGGCCTGCGTGAAGCCGGCCTGCCTGAGGCCGCGATCACCTTGGTGCCGACCCGTGACCGCGCGGCCGTCGGCCTGATGCTGACGGGATTGAACGGCGGCATCGACGTGATCGTGCCGCGCGGCGGCAAGAGCCTGGTCGCGCGCGTCGAGGCGGAGGCGCGCGTTCCGGTGTTCGCGCATCTGGAGGGCGTCAACCACATCTATGTCGATGCCAGCGCCAGGCTCGATATGGCCAAGGCGGTCGTGCTGAACGCCAAGATGCGCCGTCCCGGCGTCTGCGGCGCCGTCGAAACCCTCCTGATCGATCGCAACGCTGCCGCGACGAAGCTGAAACCGCTGGTCGAGATGTTGATCGATGCCGGTTGCGAGGTGCGCGGCGACGACATCGTGCAAGGCGCCGATGCCAGGGTGAAGCCCGCATCCGACGAGGACTGGGACACCGAATATGAGGACGCGATCATCTCGGCGAAGATCGTCGGCAGTCTCGATGAAGCGATTGCGCATATTCAAGATCACGGCTCGCATCACACCGATGCGATCGTGACGGAGGATGCCGCTGCCGCGCAGAGATTTCTCAACGAGGTCGATTCGGCGATCGTGCTGCACAACGCCTCGACCCAATTCGCCGATGGCGGCGAGTTCGGCTTCGGCGCCGAGATCGGAATTGCCACCGGCAAATTCCACGCCCGCGGGCCGGTCGGCGCCGAGCAGCTGACGAGCTTCAAGTACCGCGTCCACGGCACCGGGCAGACCCGGCCGTGATCATTGTCGCACGCGCACGGTAGACCCTTGCAACAAGCTTCCACCGTGCCGTTATCCCCAGCCCAGGCGCTTCCGTTCTATACCAACGGCATGCGCATCGGGCTGCTCGGCGGCTCGTTCAATCCGCCGCACGCCGCGCATCGCGCCATCAGCCAGTTCGCGCTCAAGCGTTTGCAGCTCGACCGCGTATGGTGGCTGCTGACGCCGGGCAATCCGCTGAAGAACCATGACGGCCTGCATGCGCTCAACGAGCGCGCCGCGGCCGCGCGTCGCGTTGCCGACGATCCGCGTATCGACATCAGCTGTCTCGAAGCTGTCATCGGTGTCCGCTACACTGTCGACACGATCATCCATTTGCGCCGCCGTGTCTCCGGCGTGCACTTCGTCTGGATCATGGGCGCTGACAATCTCGCGCAATTCCATCGCTGGAAAGATTGGCGGCGCATCGCGTCCGACGTGCCGATTGCCGTGATCGACCGTCCGCCCCAGAGTTTCCGCGCCCTGGCCGCACCGGCGGCGCAGGCGCTCATGCGCTATCGTTTGCCCGAAAATCAGGCGACACGGCTGGCCGACCAACAGGCGCCGGCATGGGTGTTCCTGACAGGAATGAAATCCAATCTGTCTTCGACCGGACTGCGGAACCCGGACGGGAGCTGGAGAACGGCGTGAGGCGCAAAAGGGTTACTGGAATATTGAAACCATTAACCCCACATGCGTAATATGGCGCGTGGGGCCGAGGATTCGGCGCCCGCGATACAGTGAAAGGAATGGTCCCTGGCCACATCTGTATTGTCCAAGTCTGTTTTACCCAAGGTTCCCAAGACTTCAGGTCCCAAGACTGCGCGTAAAACATCGACGAAAACCGCGGCCTTGCAGGCGCAACCGGATGCCGACAAGCCGGATGCCAACAAGACGCTGAGCCTGATCCTCTCTCGCCTCGACGACATGAAGGCGGAAGAGACGGTCACCATCGACCTTCGCGGCAAATCCGCATATTCCGACTACATGATCGTCACCACCGGCCGGGTTAACCGGCACGTTGGCGCGATCGCGGAAAATGTGACGAAGAGCCTCAAGGAAAACGGGGTCAAGAACATCCACGTCGAGGGCTTGCCCAATTGCGACTGGGTGCTGATCGATTCCGGCGAGGTGATCGTGCACGTGTTCAGGCCTGAGGTGCGTGAGTTCTACAACCTCGAGCGGTTGTGGACTCAGAACCCGGCGGTCGCGGCGGTCTAAGGCGTATCGAAGCCGATGCGAATCGGCTGCAGCGCATATAGTTTGCGCTGATGCGCCTTGTCGTGATCTGCATCGGCCGCCTGAAACAGGGCCCTGAACGGGAGCTCGCCGAGCGTTACCGCGAGCGCTTCGAGGATATCGGCCGCAAGCTCGGCTTTCGCGGCCTCGACATCCATGAGATTGCGGAGAGCCGCGCGCGCGACACGCCCGCGCGCATCGCCGAGGAGGCCGCGGCGATCGCGGCGCTGCTGCCGGAAAAGCACATGCTGGTCGCGCTCGACGAACGCGGCAAGAGCATCGACAGCGCAAGCTTTGCGCAGCAGCTCGGCCGCTGGCGCGACGAGGGGGCAGCACATACTGTCTTCTTGATTGGCGGCGCGGACGGACTTTCGCCTGAATTGCAGCGCAAGGCTTCGTTGCGTATTGCATTCGGCTCCGCGACCTGGCCGCACCAAATGGTCCGCGTCATGCTTCTGGAACAGATTTATCGGGCCGCAACCATTTTGGCCGGCCACCCCTACCATCGCGCCTGAGGCGCGGTGACGGACAGTCGAAAGCGCCGAACGCACGCGAATGCAGCACAAGCGGGACACAGCTTCGGATTCGCATCTCGGCACCGCCCGCCGCCGCTGGTTGCCGGCATCCCTGCCTCTGTCGATCGCCATGCTCGCCGCGTATCCGCTGGCCGCGGCGCATGCGCAGGCGACACCACCCGCGCAACAGTCCGCCCCGCCGGCACAGCAGGCCGCAACAGCGGAGACATCGCCCGACGCCATCAAGCAGCGCGAGCAGGAGCTCGAGGCCGCGCGCGAACAGCAGCGCAAGGCCACCGAGTTGCAGGAGAAGCTGAAGGCCGACATCGCCGCGATCGGCCAGGACCGCAGCAAGCTCAATCAGCAGCTGATCGACATTGCCGGCCAGGTGCGCGGCGTCGAGACGCGGATCGCCGACGCCGAGGCGCGCCTGCAGCCGCTCGACGGCCGCGAGCGCGACATCCGCGGCTCGCTCGATTCACGCCGCTCCGAAGTGATCGAGGTGCTGGCCGCGTTGCAGCGCGCCGGACGGCGCACGCCGCCAGCGCTGCTGGTGCGGCCCGAGGACGCGCTGCAATCGCTGCGCACCGCGATGCTGCTCGGCGCGGTGGTGCCGGAATTGCGCGTCCGCGCCGAAAAGCTTGCGGCCGATCTCGGCGAACTGGTGGCGCTGCGCAAGACCATCTCGACCGAACGCGATGCGCTGGCGGCCGACCGCGACAAACTCAGGGAAGACCAGACCCGCCTGGCGGCGCTGGTCGACGAACGGCAGCGCCAGCAAAGCGCGGCCGAAAAGGACTTGGAGGCCGAGGGCGCCCGCGCCATCGCGCTGTCGAAGCAGGCCGCCGATCTGCAGAGCCTGATCGCCAAGATGGAGCAGGATCTCAAGAGCGCAGCCAAGGCCGCCGCCACGGCCAGCCTCCAGGGGGCCCCGGCGACCGTGAACGGCAAGCCCAATCTGGGGGCGCTCAAGGACCCGGCCCGCATGAGCCCGGCGGTCGCCTTCGCCTCGGCCAAAGGCCTGTTCTCCTATCCCGTGAATGGCACCAAGATTCGCGAATTTGGCGGTTCCGACGGCGCGGGGGGCGTACAAAAGGGCATTTCCTTGGTCGCCAAACCGGGCGCGCAGGTCACAACCCCGTGTGACGGCTGGGTTGTTTACGCTGGTCCTTTCCGCAGCTATGGACAACTCTTGATCCTCAATGCCGGGGGCGGGTATCATGTCCTGATCGCCGGGATGGAGCGTATTTCGGTAAACATCGGCCAGTTTGTGCTAACGGGGGAGCCGGTTGCGACCATGGGGTCGACGTCCCAGGTTGCATCCATTCTCGCGACCAATGCGAGCCAGCCAGTGCTCTATGTCGAGTTCCGGAAAGACGGCACTCCAATCGATCCAGGTCCATGGTGGGCCGCAAATGAAGGCGAAAAGGTTCGCGGATGATGCGCAAGACTTCGGTAATTCTCCTTAGCGCCGCCACCGGCGCGGCCCTGACGCTTTTCGTCACGCAGCCCCGCGCTGTGCTGATGGGATCGAGCGCGCGCGCCGCGACGTCGGACACCTACCGCCAGCTCAATCTGTTCGGCGACGTGTTCGAACGGGTGCGCAGCGACTATGTTGAGAAGCCGGACGACAGCAAGCTCGTCGAGTCCGCGATCTCGGGCATGCTGTCCGGTCTCGATCCGCACTCGAGCTACATGGACGCCAAGAGCTTCCGCGACATGCAGGTGCAGACCCGCGGCGAGTTCGGCGGTCTCGGCATCGAGGTCACGATGGAAGACGGCCTGATCAAGGTCGTCTCGCCGATCGACGACACCCCGGCCTCGAAGGCCGGCATCATGGCCAACGACATCATCACCAATCTCGACGACGAAGCGGTGCAGGGCCTGACGCTGAACCAGGCCGTCGAGAAGATGCGCGGTCCGGTCAATACCAAGATCAAGCTCAAGATCATCCGCAAGGGCCAGGACAATCCGATCGACGTCACGCTGGTGCGCGACAACATCCGTGTCCGCTCGGTACGGGCGCGCGTCGAGGCCGACGACATCGCCTATATCCGCATCACCACCTTCAACGAGCAGACCACCGAAGGCCTGAAGAAGGAGGTCGCCAACCTGCAGAGCCAGATCGGCGACAAGCTGAAGGGCTACATCATCGATCTCAGAAACAACCCCGGCGGCCTTCTTGAAGAAGCGGTCACGGTGTCCGACGCCTTCTTGGAGCGCGGCGAGATCGTCTCGACCCGCGGACGCAATGCCGAGGAAACCCAGCGCCGCGCCGCGCATCCCGGCGACCTGACCAAGGGCAAGCCGGTCATCGTGCTGATTAATGGCGGCTCGGCATCGGCCTCCGAAATCGTCGCCGGCGCGCTGCAGGACCACAAGCGTGCGACGCTGGTCGGCACCCGCTCGTTCGGCAAGGGTTCGGTGCAGACCATCATCCCGCTCGGCTCGGGCAACGGCGCACTGCGCCTGACCACCGCGCGCTACTACACGCCATCGGGCAAGTCGATCCAGGCCAAGGGCATCGTGCCCGACATCGAGGTGCTGCAGGACGTGCCGGAAGAGCTGAAGGCGCGCACCGACACCAAGGGCGAGGCCTCGCTGCGCGGCCATCTGAAGAACGACGGCGACGAGAAGACCGGCTCGCAGTCCTACGTCCCGCCGGACGCCAAGGACGACAAGGCGCTGAAGATGGCAGACGACCTGCTGCACGGCATCAAGTCGACCTCGAGCGCGACGCCGGCACCGGCAGCGCCCGGCGACAAGGCCGCGGTCGACAAGCCCGGCAACAAGGCCGCGAACTGATCCCATCCAATGGTTTAGGCGAAAAGGGCGGCCCTCGGGCCGCCCGTTCTGCTTTCGCCGTCCACCGCCAGCCGTGCTTTGACGGGGAGGCTGGCGCGCGGGAATGCACCGCATCGTGCTATCGTTCGCGCTGTTGATTCGGGGAGGGTCATGGCAGAAGCGGCCGACGAACTGAGCACGCCGCTTGGGCAGAACACCGTGGGCAGGACGCGCCGTGTCCGCTTGCCATTCACGGCGATGCAGGCGTTAGCCGTGCTGCTAGGCCTCGTGCTGGTCGGCTTCGCCGGCGTCGCGCTGTTCAACGACAATCCGCTCGGCGGCGAACCGATTGCCCGCATCACGCTCCGTAATCCCCCGCCCGCAGCCGCCGACGATAAACACGCCCCGGCCGAACCCGTGGTCAAATCCGCCACCAAGGCGCCGGCCGCAGCCGGCGATGCCAAGAACGACGCCAGGACCGTCACCATCATCGACGGCTCCAGCGGCAAGCGCCAGGACGTGGTGATCGGTGCCGGCGATCCGGCCGAAAAGACGACGGATGGCGACGCGCCGCCGCTCGCGATGACCGGGATCGACCCGCGCCTGCTGGAAAAATCGCGCTACGGCATGATCCCACTGCGGTCGCCGACGGCCTGAAGCCGTTCACGGTCTATGCGGCCGAAGCCGACCGCGCCAAGGCGGCCCGGATGCCCGTGGTCGCCATCGTGGTCGCCGGCCTCGGGGTCGGCGCCGCCAAGACCACCGACGCCATCATGAAGCTGCCGCCGGCCGTGACGCTGGCCTTCACGCCCTACGGCGCCGATCCCGGCAAGCTCGCGGAACGCGCCCGGACGCAGCGCCACGAGATCCTGCTGCAGATCCCGATGGAGCCGTTCGACTATCCCGACAACGATCCGGGCCCGCAGACCCTGCTGACCACATTGAGCAGCGAGCAGAATCTCGACCGTCTCTATTGGCACCTCAGCCGCCTGCAGGGATATGCCGGGATCGCCAATTTCATGGGAGCCCGGTTCGTCGCGACCGATCCCGTGATGCAGCCCATCGTGCGCGAGGCGGCCAAGCGCGGCCTGAGCTTTTTCGACGACGGTTCCACCCCGCGCAGCGTCGCGCAGAGCCTCTCGACCGGCCAATCGTTGCCGTTCGCCAAGGCCGATTTCGCCATCGACGCGGTGCCGACATCGGCGGAAATCGACCGCGCGCTGGTCAAGCTGGAAACGATCGCCAAGGAACGCGGCACGGCCGTGGGCGTCGCCTCGGCGCTGCCGGTCTCGATCGAGCGGCTCGGTGCCTGGCTCAAGACACTGGACTCCAAGGGTATCATGCTTGTGCCATTGACAACGGCGATGCTGAAATCAAAATCGGGCTAGAGATCAATCTGTTGGTGCAACCTAAGACCTTGCCGGGGGGCCGGGTCGGCGGCGCCAGGAACTGTGCGAGGTAGCGGCGGCATGGCACGTTATGAAGACCTGCCCTATCGAACCTGCGTCGGCATCATGCTGCTGAATACGGCGGGACTGGTCTTCATCGGACGCCGCGCCGGCGGCATCGAGCATGTCGACGACGCGCATGTCTGGCAGATGCCGCAAGGCGGCGTCGATCCCGGCGAGGATACGTTTCAGGCCGCACGGCGCGAGCTCTATGAAGAGACCAGCGTCAAGTCGGTGGAGAAGCTCGGCGAGGTCTCGGACTGGCTGATCTACGATATCCCGCGCACGGTCGCAGGGCGCGCCTGGAAGGGTCGCTACCGCGGCCAGCGGCAAAAGTGGTTCGCATTGCGCTTCACCGGCGACGAGAACGAGATCAACGTCGCCCACCCCGGCGGCGGCCACAAGGCCGAGTTCATCACCTGGCGCTGGGAGCCGATGAAGAATCTGCCGGAGCTGATTGTGCCGTTCAAGCGTCCGGTCTATGAGCGCGTCGTGAAGGAATTCGCCGGTCTGGCGGCCAAATAGACGGCCATATGATCGGCCAGACAAACGCGCGGCGGCACCGGTCGAGATGTCATCAGATAAGCCCTATCGCCCCAATGTGGGCATCGCGCTGTTCAACGGCGACGGACGCGTGCTGATCGGCCATCGGATCAAGGACGACGGCCCGGAGATCGTGCTGCCCGGCCTCGAATGGCAGATGCCGCAAGGCGGCATCGACGCTGGCGAGGACCCGCGCGAGGCCGTGATGCGTGAATTGTGGGAAGAGACCGGGGCGGTCAACGCCGACTATCTCGGCGAGACCGACTGGATGACCTACGAATTCCCGGCCTATGACGGGCCGGCATCGCATCGGCTGGCCAAATTCCGCGGCCAGCGGCAGAAATGGTTTGCGCTGCGCTTCACCGGGCGCGACGAGGATATCGATCCATTGACGCCGCGCAACGGCCAGCCCGCCGAGTTCGATCAATGGCGCTGGGAGCGTCTCGATCGCGTCGCCGATCTGGTGGTGCCGTTCCGCCGCGAGGTCTATCGGGCGGTCGCGATCCGGTTCGCGGAATTCGCCGGCTGATCCTGCGGCGGAAGGCGCCGTGCATCACCCGGCGTCATGCCGGCTCAAACAGCGCATGCAATTGCCGGAGTGAAGTGCCGAGCTCGGTGGCGACCGCGGCCGGCGTGAGCGAGGCGCGATGCAGATCGCACAGCGGGATTTCTTGCGCGGCATGAAAGTAGCCGGCGCGCAGCGCGGCACGCCGTCCCGGCGTCCCGACCGCAACGCGCAGTCCTGCCGTCACACACGCTTCCGGGCGCAACAACAATCCACCGCCCGCCGGCGTACGGCGAGCGTTGAATGCTTCAAGTCTTGACAGACGATGACTGGAAAAGTGTGAGCGATTTCACAAAGGGAGCCGGCTCACTCGACGATATGGCGCGATCGCTGGTCGGCAATCGCGCCTTAGTGCATAGCGGTCGCGTTGAGCTCGTGCTGGATGCTCTTGAAGTGATCGAGCCGCTCGATCTCGTGGTCGAGCTCGGAGCCTTCCTTCTCGGAGAGCTTCTCCTGCATCTCGTTGATCGTCTCGGCGAACTTCGCGCGATCGAGATCAGCAAGCGTGGTCGCGACGTCGGCGAGCACGGTGAGGCCCTTGTCCGACACCTCGGCAAGGCCGCCGAGCACGATCACCTTCTCGCGCTTGCCCGCGGTCGTGATCGTCAGGATACCCGGACGAATCGTGGCGACGACCGGCGCGTGTCCGGCGAGCACACCGAAATCACCCTCCACACCGGGGACGTCAACCTGATCGACCTCGCCGGAGAAGGCGAGCTTTTCGGGAGAGACGAGATCGAAGTGGAAGGTGGCCATGGGAACCTGCGAATAGTGAGTGGCGAATAGCTGATGGCGATGCAGGGAGTAGGCGATTGACTATTCGCTACTCCCTATTCGCCATTCGCTTGCTTAGGCCGCTTCGGCGGCGAGCTTCTTGCCCTTCTCGATGGCTTCCTCGATGGTGCCGACCATGTAGAACGCCGCTTCCGGCAGATGGTCGTACTTGCCCTGGCAGAGATCGCGGAAGCCCTTGATGGTGTCGGCGAGGTCGACGAACTTGCCCGGCGAGCCGGTGAAGACTTCGGCGACGTGGAACGGCTGCGACAGGAAGCGCTCGACCTTGCGGGCGCGGGCGACCGTCAGCTTGTCCTCTTCCGACAGCTCGTCCATGCCGAGAATGGCGATGATGTCCTGCAGCGACTTGTAGCGCTGGAGGATCTGCTGGACCATACGCGCGGTGTTGTAGTGCTCTTCACCGACGACCAGCGCCGACAGCATGCGCGAGGTCGAGTCGAGCGGGTCCACCGCCGGATAGATGCCCTTTTCCGAGATCGCGCGCGACAGCACCGTGGTGGCGTCCAAATGCGCGAACGAGGTCGCGGGCGCCGGGTCGGTCAAGTCGTCGGCCGGCACGTAGATCGCCTGCACCGAGGTGATGGAGCCCTTCTGGGTGGTGGTGATGCGCTCCTGCAGCGCGCCCATGTCGGTCGCGAGCGTCGGCTGATAACCCACCGCCGAAGGAATACGGCCGAGGAGCGCCGACACTTCCGAACCCGCCTGGGTGAAGCGGAAGATGTTGTCGACGAAGAACAGCACGTCCTGGCCCTGGTCGCGGAAGTGCTCGGCGACCGTCAGACCGGTCAGACCGACGCGGGCGCGGGCGCCCGGCGGTTCGTTCATCTGGCCGAACACCAGCGCGCACTTCGACTTCACGCTCGGATCCGGATTGTGCGGATCGGCGTTGACCTTCGATTCGATGAACTCGTGATAGAGGTCGTTGCCTTCACGGGTCCGCTCGCCGACGCCGGCGAACACGGAGTAACCACCGTGCGCCTTCGCGACGTTGTTGATCAGTTCCTGGATCAGCACGGTCTTGCCGACGCCGGCGCCGCCGAACAGGCCGATCTTGCCGCCCTTGGCGTACGGAGCAAGAAGATCGACGACCTTGATGCCGGTGACGAGAATTTCCGCTTCGGTCGACTGGTCGGTGTAGCTCGGCGCTTCCTGGTGGATGGCGCGCAGGCCTTCGGACTTGATCGGACCGGCTTCGTCGATCGGCTCGCCGATGACGTTGATGATGCGGCCGAGCGTGCCTTCGCCGACCGGCACCCGGATCGGCTCACCGGTGTCGGTGACTTCCTGGCCGCGCACCAGACCTTCGGTGATATCCATCGCGATGGTGCGGACGGTCGATTCACCGAGATGCTGCGCGACTTCGAGCACCAGGCGGTTGCCGCCGTTCTTGGTCTCGAGCGCATTCAGAATCGCCGGAAGGTGGCCTTCGAACTGCACGTCGACCACGGCGCCCGTGACCTGGGTAACGCGACCGATCTGATTGGCTGCTGTAGCCATGGACTATTCTCCTTCGAAAATCTGCCTTAGACCGCCTCAGCGCCGGAGATGATCTCGATCAGCTCCTTCGTGATCTGGGCCTGACGGGTTCGGTTGTAAATCAGGGTTTGCTTACGGATCATCTCGCCGGCGTTGCGCGTCGCGCTGTCCATCGCGCTCATCTGCGCGCCGTAGAACGAGGCGTTGTTCTCCAGCAGCGCACGGAAGACCTGCACCGCAAGGTTGCGCGGCAGCAGGCTGCCGAGAATCTGGTCCTCTTCCGGCTCGTATTCGTACGAGGTCGCGGGAGCCGCGCTGGCGGCCGGTGCAGCCACCTCGAGCGGGATGATCTGCTGCGCGGTCGGGATCTGCGCGATCACCGACTGGAAGCGCGAATAGAACAGCGTGCAGACATCGAATTCGCCGGCCTCGAACCGTGCCAGCACCTTGTTGGCGATGTCCTCGGCGTTGACGAAGCCGATCTGCCGCACCGAACGCAGGTCGAGGTGCTCGACAATCCGCTTCTCGAACGTCCGCCGCAGCTGCTCGTAGCCCTTGCGGCCGACGCAGAAGAATTTGACTTCCTTGCCTTGCGCGAGCAGCGCGTTCGCCCGCTCGCGCGCGAGGCGCACGATGGCGGAGTTGAAAGCGCCGGACAGGCCGCGCTCGCCGGTGCAGACCAGAAGCAGGTGCACCTGGTCGTTGCCGGTGCCCGCCAGCAGCGCCGGCGCGCCGGGCGAGCCGTTGGCCGCGGCGGCGATGTTGGAAATCACCGCATCCATCTTGGTGGCATAGGGCCGCGCCGCCTCGGCGGCGTTCTGCGCGCGGCGCAGCTTCGAGGCTGCGACCATCTGCATGGCCTTGGTGATCTTCTGCGTCGCCTTGGTCGAGGCGATGCGGACCCGCATGTCTTTCAGTGACGCCATTCTTCGTCCACCCCGGCAATCCGACCGCAACGGTCAGATCGCAAGCCTCTCTGTTCCTATCGCCCGGCCGACGGCCAGGCGATGCCCCTGTGCGAAGGTCTTCCTACGCAAACGTCTTCTTACGCAAACGTCTTGGCGAAGCCCTCGACCACCGTCTTGAGCTTGGCTGCGGTGTCGTCGGACAGATCGCGACTGGTGCGGATCGCGTCGAGGATCTCGACGTTCTTGCCGCGCAGCAGCGACAGCAGGCCGTCCTCGAACGCCTTCACCTTGTTGAGCGGCAGCGGATCGAGGTAGCCGTTGGTGCCGGCCCAGATCACGCAAACCTGCTCTTCCATCTTCAGCGGCGAGAACTGCGGCTGCTTCAGTAGCTCGGTCAGGCGGGAGCCGCGGTTGAGCAGGCGCTGGGTCGAGGCGTCGAGGTCCGAGCCGAACTGCGCGAACGCCGCCATTTCGCGGTACTGCGCGAGCTCACCCTTGATCTTGCCGGCGACCTTCTTGGTTGCCTTGGTCTGCGCCGACGAACCGACGCGCGACACCGACAGACCGACGTTCACCGCCGGGCGGATGCCCTGGAAGAACAGGTCGGTTTCCAGGAAGATCTGGCCGTCGGTGATCGAGATCACGTTGGTCGGAATGTAGGCCGACACGTCGTTGGCCTGGGTTTCGATGACCGGCAGCGCCGTCAGCGAGCCCAAGCCATGCTCCTTGTTGAGCTTGGCGGCGCGCTCGAGCAGGCGGGAATGCAGGTAGAACACGTCGCCCGGATAGGCTTCGCGACCCGGCGGGCGACGCAGCAGCAGCGACATTTGGCGGTAGGCGACGGCCTGCTTGGACAGATCGTCATAGATGATCACGGCGTGCATGCCGTTGTCGCGGAAGTACTCGCCCATGGTGCAGGCGGTGAACGGCGCAATGTACTGCATCGGGGCCGGATCGGACGCGGTGGCCGCGACGATGATCGAGTATTCCAGCGCGCCCTGCTCTTCCAGCACCTTGACGAACTGCGCGACGGTGGAGCGCTTCTGGCCGATCGCGACGTAGACGCAATACAGCTTGAGGTTCTCGTCCGGCTGGGCGTTCAGCGGCTTCTGGTTCAGGATGGTGTCGAGCGCGATCGCGGTCTTGCCGGTCTGACGGTCGCCGATGATCAGCTCGCGCTGGCCGCGGCCGATCGGAATCAGCGCATCGATCGCCTTCAGGCCGGTGGCCATCGGCTCGTTCACCGACTTGCGCGGAATGATGCCGGGCGCCTTGACGTCGACGCGCTTGCGTTCGGTGGCCTGGATCGGGCCCTTGCCGTCGATCGGGTTGCCGAGCGCGTCGACGACGCGGCCGAGCAGGCCCTTGCCGATCGGCGCGTCCACGATCGCGCGGGTGCGCTTGACGGTCTGGCCTTCCTTGATCTCGCGGTCGGCGCCGAAAATCACGACACCGACGTTATCGGTTTCGAGGTTGAGCGCCATGCCGCGCGTGCCGTTCTCGAACTCGACCATTTCACCGGCCTGGACGTTGTCGAGACCGTAGACGCGAGCGATACCGTCACCGACCGACAGCACCTGGCCAACTTCGGTGACTTCGGCTTCCTGGCCGAAATTCTTGATCTGGTCCTTGAGGATCGCAGAAATTTCTGCGGCGCGGATGTCCATCAGCCTGCCTCTTTCATCGCGTTCTTGATCGAATTGAGTTTGGTGCGAAGCGAACTATCCACCATGCGGCTGCCGAGCTTGACCACCAGGCCACCGATAATGGAGGGATCGACCTTCACGTTGAGCGCGACGTCCTTGCCCGTCACTGATTTCAGTGCGGCCTTCAGCCCGTCGAGATTCTTGTCACTGAGTAGCTCGGCGACGGTGACTTCCGCAGTCGCCTCGCCCTTGAACTTCGCCACCAGCGCGCGATAGGCGCGGATCACATCGGCCACGACGAACAGCCGGCGATTGGCGGTGAGCACCTTGAGGAATTTCGCCGACGTGCCGGCGATGCCGGCCTTGTCGAGCACCGCCGTCAGCGCCTTCAGCTGGGCGTCCGCGGCAAACACCGGGCTGCGGACGAGGCGCTTGAGATCGGCGCTGTCGTTGAGCATGGCTTCGAACTTGTCGAGATCGGCCCTGACTTGATCGACGGATTGCTCGTCGCGCGCCAACTCGAACAGGGCCGTTGCGTAACGACCGGACACTCCCGAAACGGACGGATCTTCAGCAGCCACGAGCTCGCTCTTTTTTGCTGTCAAATTCGCAAGGGAAAAACCGTCGCCACCAAAGCAGCGCCTAGCGATCCAAGCCCTTGGAATTCAAGCGGGACTTCGATTTTCGACCGGCACAGGACGTGCCGGGATCGTTAAAATCGCGGCTTTGCTAACATAGCAATCGCGCAGGTGCAACATGACGGCATCGTGCGAGCCGCCTTGTCGCATGCGGTTTTTGGCGACCGCAGCCGGCGCTCCAATCAGAAAAATTCGGCGCGCGGAAATTCAGCGCGCAGCTCCCGAGCCACGTCATCGCGTATTTGTTCCATCGAAAATTGCATGGGCCTATGGCCGAGCGCGCAAGGAACCCGAAACGCACAGCCGTTTCATTTGGCGATTACTTACTGAAAACTTACCGCTAGCCTACTAATCAGTATTCGCGAGTATATTCTTGGTTAAAAATTCGTTAAAGGCCAAGATTACGGAACCTCGATTGAATACCCCAACGCGGTAACAAGATATTTCAGCCCGAGACAATTGGGAATTACTGCCCAATTCGTGCCTCATTGCGAAACCAAACGGCTTTGGTCAACGAAGGGACGGGGGTTCCACTTGCCGTGTTAGCGGCAATACTGTCTGAGGGTCTTATCAATGCTGAATATCAAGAAGCCGGCGGGCAATGTCACCCGCTCGCGTACGGCGCTTGCTTTTGTAGCCGCAACTATCCTGGTCGGGGGCAGCGTGACCGAGGCGTCCGCGAAGTCCAGGCACCACCATCATCGCCATCATCATCACCAGGCCCGCGCCGAAGGTTCGTCCTGGCGCGATGCCAATGCATCGATCCAGCCCTCCGGCGGCCACACGTTCTCTGGGATGGCCTCGTTCTACGGCAATGAGTCGGGCAGCCGCACCGCTTCCGGCCAGCGCTTCAACCAGAACGCCATGACTGCGGCCCACCGCTCGCTGCCGTTCGGCACCAAGCTCCGTGTCACCCATGGCGGCCGCAGCGTCGTCGTCACCGTGAACGATCGTGGCCCGTTCGTCCGCGGCCGCGTGCTCGACCTCTCGACCGGCGCAGCCCGCGCCATCGGCCTGACCGGCGCCGGCGTCGGCCGCGTCACCGCCGAGGTCGTCTCGTAAGCGCTTCAGTAAGCGTTGCGTTGCGTAACGGCCGCGAGGCCTGCTTCGCGCCAAAAGGCCTGCCGTCGCGAATGACGGCAGGCTTTTTCTTTGCCGGCTCGCCTACAGGAAGCTCTGCGGATCGACGTCGACCTCGAGCTTCAGATTGCCCTTGGTCTTCGGACCGGCCTCGAGCCATTCGCGCAGATATTGTGACAGGTCGACATTGCGCAGCGACTTCACCAGCAGGCGGAAGCGGTAGCGGCCCTTGATGACGGCAAGCGGGGCCTCGGCGGGGCCGAGCACCTGGATCCGCTCGTCGAGCGGCGCCATCGCGGCGAGCTTGCGGGCAAAGCCTTCCGCCGTCGGGCGATCGCCGGCGGAGACGATCAGGCTCGCCAGCCGGCCGAACGGCGGATAGCCGGTGCGCTCGCGGATATCGATCTCGCTGGCGTAGAACGCCTCGCGGTCGTTCGCGATCAGGGCCTTGATGACCGGATGTTCCGGCTGGTGGGTCTGCAGATAGCCGATGCCACGGCCCTGCTCGCGGCCGGCACGGCCGACCACCTGGTTCAGCAACTGGAACGTCCGCTCGGCGGCGCGCGGATCGCCGTTGCTGAGGCCGAGATCGGCATCGATGACCCCGACCAGATTGAGCCGCGGGAAGTTGTGCCCCTTGGCCACCAACTGGGTGCCGATGATGATGTCGACGCGGCCCTCGGCGATCTCGTTGAGCTCGCTGCGCATGGTCTCGATCGAGGTGATGAGATCGCTCGACAGCACCATGGTGCGGGCCTCGGGGAAAATGTGAGCGGCCTCCTCCTGCAGGCGCTCGACGCCGGGACCGACGGCGGCCAGCGATTCCTCGGCCGCACAATGCGGGCAGATGTTCGGACGCGGCATCGAGAAGCCGCAGTGATGGCAGACCAGCCGCTGCCGGAAGCGATGATCGACCAGCCATGCGTCGCAGATCGTGCAGGCGAAGCGGTGGCCGCAGGCGCGGCAGAGCGTCAGCGGCGCGTAGCCGCGACGATTGAGGAACAGCAGCGCCTGCTCGCGGCGCTCGATCGCATGGCGAATCTGCTCGGCCAGAACCGGCGAGATGAAGCGCCCGCGCGGCGGCGGCGCGCGGCGCATGTCGATCGCCTCGATGTGCGGCATGTGCTGGCCGCCGAACCGCGACGGCAGCGCCACGCGCTGGTAGCGCCCCTTGCGCGCATTGACCTCGCTCTCGACCGAGGGCGTCGCCGACGCCAGCACGATCGGGATCCTGGCGATATGGGCGCGGACCACCGCCATGTCGCGCGCGTGATAATGCGCGCCCTCGTCCTGTTTGTAGGCCTGGTCGTGCTCCTCATCGACGATGATGAGACCGAGATCGGCGTAAGGCAGGAACAGCGCGGAGCGGGCGCCGACCACGACCGGCGCCTTGCCCTCGGAGATCGCCGCCCAGTTTCGCGCCCGCGTGCGCGGCGTGAGCTCCGAATGCCATTCCAGCGGTCGCACGCCGAAGCGCTGCGCGAAACGGTCGAGGAACTGGCCGGTCAGCGCGATTTCCGGCATCAGGATCAGGGTCTGCTTGCCGCGGCGGATATTCTCCGCGATCGCCTCGAAATAGACCTCGGTCTTGCCGGAACCGGTGACGCCGTCGAGCAGTGCGACGTGAAAGCTGCCGCTCGCCGCCAGCGTCCGCATCACATCGACCGCGCTGCGCTGCTCGCGCGAGAAATCCGGCTGCGCATAGGAGGGATCGGGAATGGGTGGCGGTGCGGGCGGCGGCATCGCCTCGACCGTCAGCGTGCCCTCGTCGACCAGGCCGTCGACCACGCCCGAGCTGACGCCGGCCTCCCGCGCCGCCTCGGACTTGCCGTGCAGCAAGCCATCCGACAGCACCTCGATCAGCCTCCGGCGCGCCGGTGTCAGGCGCCGTGGCGGCTCGCCCACGAGGCGCACCCCGAGCCGCGTCCGCTCCGGCCCAAGGTTGTCGCCCATCCGCAGCGTCATCCGCAGCACCATGCCGCGCGCCGACAGAGTGTAAGTGGAGACCCAGTCGACGAGCTGGCGCAGCTCGGCCCTGAGCGGCGGAACATCGAGCTTCTCGCTGACGTCCTTGAGCCGGTTGTGCAGCCGCGGATCCGGCTTGGCATTCTCGGCCCACACCACCGCGACGACCTCGCGCGGCCCAAGCGGAACACAGATCACATCGCCGGGCGCAAGCTCCATGCCGCGCGGCACGCGGTAGGAATAGGTCTGGTTCAGCGCGACAGGCACCAGCACGTCGACGACGCGGGTCGTCGATGCGGAGGCTGGGCTGGGGCGCGTGGTGTGGTCCATTGAATCAGAGCTTTGAGCCGGGCTAGCACCGCTGCGCGGTCTTAGCGAACGGTAAACGAAGGCAGTGCGATATAATCAGGAGATTAGCAGCGCCAATAGCCCTTAAGGACGTGCCCGCTCAAGACATGCCCGCTCAAGACATGGCCCGGACCGATCAGCCCATGCAACCGCTTGAGTTCGACTGCGCCGACGTGTCGGTCACGCAGGAGATGACGCGCTGGCTGTCGCATCTGCGCGCCGAGCGGCGGCTGTCGCCGAAGACGCTCGAGGCCTACGCCCGCGATGTGCGTCAATGCCTGACCTTCCTGGCCGGGCACTGGGGCGCGCGCGTGACGCTTGCGGCATTTTCCGCGCTCGAGGCCAGCGATGTCCGCGCCTTCATGGCGATGCGCCGCACTGAGGAGATCGGCGGGCGATCGCTGATGCGGGCGCTGGCCGGCCTGCGCTCG
Source organism: Bradyrhizobium sp. USDA 4011 (assembly GCF_054063415.1). Lineage (NCBI taxonomy): Bacteria > Pseudomonadati > Pseudomonadota > Alphaproteobacteria > Hyphomicrobiales > Nitrobacteraceae > Bradyrhizobium > Bradyrhizobium sp. USDA 4011. The sequence goes on along the minus strand of NZ_JBSSGG010000001.1, from coordinate 4,418,506 downwards.
TTCGGACGTTTCCTGGAGCGCGAAGGCAAGGGCAAGGTCGGTGCGCTCTCGGCGATCCGCGCCCCCAAGGTGGCGAAGAGCCTGCCGAAGCCGATCCATATGGAAGCGGCGAAGCGCTTTGCCGATGCCGACGAGCGCGCCGGCGAAACCCGCGAGACCTGGATCCTGGTGCGTGACGCCGCCGTGATGGCGCTGCTCTATGGCTCCGGTCTGCGCATCTCCGAGGCGCTGGGGCTGAAGCGGCGCGACGTGCCGCAGCCGGGCGAAGGCGACGTGCTGGTCGTCACCGGCAAGGGCAACAAGACCCGCATGGTCCCGGTGCTGCACAACGTGCTGCAATTGATCGCGGACTATGCGGCGATCTGTCCGCATCAGCTCAGCCCGACCGGGCCGATGTTCGTCGGTGCGCGCGGTGGACCCTTAAGCCCGCGCATCATCCAGCTCACCATGGAGCGGCTGCGCGGCGCGCTCGGCCTGCCCGACAGCGCAACGCCGCATGCGTTGCGGCACTCCTTCGCCACCCATCTGCTCAGCCGCGGCGGCGATTTGCGCGCGATCCAGGAATTGCTCGGCCACGCATCGCTGTCGACCACGCAGATCTACACCGGCATCGACAGCGAGCGCCTGCTCGAAGTCTATCGCTCCGCGCACCCACGCGGCTGAGCGCCCGAGTCCAAGTTCAAAATGAGGCGCGGGCTCAGGCCCCGCACCGATGCGCCGTTCATCTTGCACCGTTCATATTCATTCATACGGCTGCCACAAATCGCTCGGCCCTTGCCTTGTGCGCCGCATTCAGCAATCGTGGCGCGGTCTCATCCGGAGGGGGAATCATGAGCGCGCATGAAAGTATGGAGCACGCGGAGCATGCCGAGCATGCGTCGGCCGAGAACAGGAAGATCGCCCTCCTGATCGCCGTGATCGCGCTCTGCCTGGCGCTGTCGGAAACGCTCGGCAAGGGCGCCCAGACCGAATCGATCAGCAAGAACGTCGAGGCCTCCAACCTCTGGGCCTTCTTCCAGGCCAAGAGCATCCGCCGCACCGCGGTGCAGACCGCAGCCGAACAGGGCAAGCTCAACCTCGCGACCACCACCGACGAGGCGGCCAAGGCCGCGCTGCAGAAGCAGATCGACGACTGGCAGAAGACCGCGGCACGCTACCGCTCGGAGCCGGAGACCGGCGAGGGATCAGAGCAACTCTCCGAACGCGCCAAGCACGCCGAGCATCAGCGCGACGAGGCCACCGCGAAATATCATCACTTCGAGCTTGCCTCCGCCGCCTTCCAGATCGCCATCGTGCTGGCGTCCGCGACCATCATCACCGGCATCGCCGCGCTGGCCTGGGTGTCAGGCCTGGTGACGCTCGCCGGCGTCGCGATGACCTTGCTCGGCCTGTTCCAGCCGCATCTGCTGCCCTTGCATTGAGCTGAAAGGCTCCGCCTTCCCTCCGTCATCCTGAGGAGCGCGCATTGCGCGCGTCTCGAAGGATGAACGGCCTGGCTGGTGGCCGTCGATCCTTCGAGGCTCGCTCCGCTCGCGCCTCAGGATGACGGGGAAAGGGTCGTTGCCTAGAGCACCTTGCTGGTCTGGTGGACGCTTTTGCGGAAGCGCGCGATCAGGCGCAGCGTGCGCGCGGTCCAGCCGTCACCATCGCCACTGATCATCTCGAGGATGCGCCGCTTGACCGGCTCGACCAGCGCGGTGGCCTTGGCGCGCAGGGCCATCACGTAATTATAGAGCGCCTCGAACCAGGGCATCTCCAGCAGTTTCGATCGCGTCACGTCGAACAGGAAAGCGGTGACGCCGACGCCGACGATCTTGGCGAACAGGATCAGCGAGACCGCGCTGAACCAGTATTGGTTCGCCAACAGCCAGATTCCGACCAGCTTGAGGGGAAACAGCGGGATCAGCGGCACGACGAAGACGATCAGCGTCATCGCCGGCGACAGTGAATCGACCCGGTCGGCAAGCCATTGCTTGAACGCGGGCAGCGGGATCCACGCCACCACCCGGGCCACGATCGGCTCGACGTGATCCCATAGCCAGGCCTCGATCAGGAAGATGATCGCAAGCAGGACCCAGAACGGCTGAAGCAGGCGGCGCAACATCACTACGATCTCTACCCGGCACGCGACCGGGATGTTCGATCACATATGGATGGCGCGCTTGCCCACCGCAAGCGCGGCTTCCTTGATCGCTTCGGAGCGGGTCGGATGTGCGTGACAGGTGCGCGCCAGATCCTCGGCCGAACCGCCGAATTCCATCAGGACGCAGGCCTCGTGGATCATTTCGCCGGCTTCCCGGCCGACGATGTGCACGCCGAGCACACGATCCGTCTTCGCATCTGCGAGAACCTTCACGAAGCCGTCGGTGGTCTGATTGACCTTGGAGCGGCCGTTCGCGGTGAACGGGAATTTGCCGACGGTATAAGCGACGCCGGCCTGCTTGAGATCTTCCTCGGTCTTGCCGACCGACGACACTTCCGGCGTGGTATACACCACACCTGGAATGACGTCGTAGTTCACATGGCCGGCCTGGCCCGCGATGATCTCCGCGCAGGCAACGCCCTCGTCTTCCGCCTTGTGCGCCAGCATCGGCCCGGCCACGACGTCGCCGATCGCGTAGATGCCCTTCACATTGGTCGAGAAGTGCGCGTCGATCTCGACGCGGCCACGATTGTCGAGCGCAACGCCGGCTTCCTTCAGCCCGAGGCCTTCGGTGTAGGGCACGCGGCCGATGCACACGAGCACGACGTCGGCTTGGATGGTTTCCGCGGCGCCGCCCGCGGCTGGCTCGACCTTGACCTGAAGCGTCTTGCCCGAGGTGTCGACCGCGGTGACCTTGGCGCCGAGCTTGAAGGCAAAACCCTGCTTTTCCAGGATGCGCTGGAATTGCTTCGCCACTTCGCCGTCCATGCCGGGCAGGATGCGGTCGAGGAATTCCACGACGGTGACCTTGGCACCGAGACGATGCCAGACCGAGCCGAGCTCGAGCCCGATCACGCCGGCGCCGACGATCAGCAGGCTTGACGGCACCTTCTCCAGAGATAGCGCGCCGGTCGACGACACGATGCGCTTCTCGTCGATGTCGATGCCCTTCAACCGCGCGATGTCGGAGCCGGTGGCGATCACGATGTTCTTGGTCTCGACGGTCTCGGACTTGCCGTCGCCGGAGACCTCGACCTTGCCGGCCCTGATGATCTTGCCGGTGCCCTTGAGGACGTCGATCTTGTTCTTCTTCATCAGGAACTCGACGCCCTTGACGTTGCCGTCGATGCCCTGCTGCTTGAAGTCCATCATCGCGGGCAGATCGAGCTTCGGCGCGGAGACGCTGACGCCCATCTTGGCGAAGGAGTGCGCGGCTTCCTCGAACATCTCGGAGGCGTGCAGCAGCGCCTTCGACGGCATGCAGCCGACATTGAGACAGGTGCCGCCCAGCGTCGCGTTCTTCTCGACGACGGCAACCTTCATGCCGAGTTGCGCCGCGCGGATCGCGCAGACGTAACCGCCGGGGCCAGTGCCGATGACGACGAGATCGTAAGAAGCCATGATAGAGGTCCTGTAGCTAAACTCTGTGACAGTTGGGCGGGCGCGGTCCGATCGGAAGGCCGCTTCCCGCTGCTTGATCGTGTTCTAGAGCCCCGTTCCGACTGAATCGGAACGGGGCTCTAGGTTCTTGTCTTGACGCGTTTTTTTCACGCGAACCGGTATCCACTTCGCTCGAAAACGCTCTAGCGACCGCCCGACACGTCGAGGATCGCGCTGGTGACGTAGGAGGCTTCGTCGGAGATCAGCCAGACGATGGCGTTGGCGATCTCGTCCGCGGTGCCGACACGCTTCATCGGCACCATGTGGGCCAGCCGGTGCGCGCGATCGGGCTCGCCGCCCGCGGCGTGGATGTCGGTGTCGATCAGCCCGGGCCGGATGCCGGCGACGCGGATGCCTTCACCCGCGACTTCGTAACCGAGGCCGACCGTGAAGGAATCGATCGCCCCCTTGGAGGCGGCATAGTCGACATAGGTGTTGGGCGCGCCGAGCCTTGCCGCGACCGAGGAGAGGTTGACGATGACGCCGCCCTGGCCGCCGTGCCTGGTCGACATGCGCTTCACCGCCTCGCGCGCGCACAGGATACTGCCGGTGACGTTGACCGCCATCATCTGCTGGATGCGCTCGGCCGACATCTCGTCGACACGCACACCGCTCTTGCCGACGATACCGGCATTGTTGACCAGCGCGCCGAGCGTGCCGAACCCGTCGGCCGCCTTGAACAGCGCCAGGATGTCCTGCTCGCTGCCGACGTCGCACTTCACCGCGATCGCTTTGCCGTTGCTGGCCTCGATCGCGGCGACGACCTCGTTGGCCGCAGCCTGATTTGTGGCGTAGCCGACCACGACTCGATAGCCGCGCGCGGCAGCCGCAAGTGCGGTGGCGCGGCCGATGCCGCGGCTGCCGCCGGTGATGACAACGACCTTATCCGTCACATCGATCCCCAAACGTAAGCACCCAACGAAACGCGACGCCCGAACCGATCGGGCGCCGCGCGCGATACGACCTTAGAGATCCAGCACAAGCCGTGCCGGATCTTCCAGGCTCTCCTTGACGCGCACCAGGAAGGTGACCGCTTCCTTGCCGTCGATGACGCGGTGATCGTAGGACAGCGCCAGATACATCATCGGCCGCACCTCGATCTTGCCGCCGACCACCATCGGCCGCTCCTGGATCTTGTGCATGCCGAGGATGCCGGACTGCGGCGCGTTGAGGATCGGCGTCGACATCAGCGAGCCGTAGATGCCGCCATTGGTGATGGTGAAGGTGCCGCCCTGCATCTCGTCGATCTTGAGCTGGCCGTCGCGGGCGCGGCGGCCGTAATCGGCGATCGACTTCTCGATCTCGGCGATCGACTTGTGGTCGCAGTCGCGCACCACCGGCACCACCAGGCCGCGGTCGGTGCCGACCGCGACGCCGATGTGGTAGTAGTTCTTGTAGATCAGGTCAGAGCCGTCGATCTCGGCGTTGACGGCCGGAATGTCCTTCAGCCCCTGCACGACCGCCTTGGTGAAGAAGCCCATGAAGCCGAGCTTCGAGCCGTGCTTCTTCTCGAACGGATCCTTGTAGAGGGCCCGCAGCTTCATCACCTCGGTCATGTCGACCTCGTTGAAGGTCGTCAGCATCGCGGCGGTGTTCTGCACGTCCTTGAGGCGGCGCGCGATGGTCTGGCGCAGCCGGGTCATCTTCACGCGCTCCTCGCGCGCGGCATCGTCCGCCGGCGACGGCGCACGGACCTGCACGGCGGCGGCCGGCTGGTTGACCGGGGTCGGCGCCGAGGCGGCCTTCTCGATCGCGGCCAGCATGTCGCCCTTGGTCACGCGACCATCCTTGCCCGAGCCCGGAACGGTGGAGGCATCGACGCCGCTTTCGGCGGACAGCTTGCGCACCGAAGGCGCCAGCGGCGCATCCGCCGGCGGCACCTTGGGCGCGGCAGGGGCCGGTGCAGGAGCGGCGGCAGGCGCCGCAGCAGCCGCTGCCTTCGCCTGAGCGGCGGCAACAGCCGGCTTGGCCGGAGCCGCACCGTCATTGATCTGGCCGAGCAGCGCGCCGACGGCGACGGTCTCGCCATCCTTGGCGATGATCTCACCCAGCGTGCCGGCGACCGGCGCGGGCACCTCGATGGTGACCTTGTCGGTCTCCAGCTCCACCAACGGCTCGTCCACCGCGACGGCCTCGCCGGCCTTCTTGAACCAGCGGCCGATCGTAGCCTCGGTTACGGATTCGCCGAGCGTTGGAACGCGAATTTCAGTCATGATCTTTTCCTCGATAACCTTGCGGTCGCAAATTTGGTCCAGCCACCATCCGCCAAAGCGAATGACCCGGTACTCCGTGACGACAGCGGTGAGGCTGGATGACGCGGGATACCGGATGCCCCGCTCCAGTGCGCAATTGCGCACAAGGCGGGGCATGGCTTCAGTGAAGGTCGTTAGTTCAGAGCGTCGTCGAGCAGCGCCTTGAGCTGCGCGAGATGTTTCGACATCAAGCCGGTGGCGGTCGCCGCCGATGCCGGACGGCCGGCATAGCGCGGACGCTTGTTGGCTGCGTTGGTCTGGTTGAGCACCCATTCCAGATAGGGCTCGATGAAGTGCCAGGAGCCCATGTTGCGGGGCTCTTCCTGGCACCAGACCACCTCGGCAGCCTTGAAGCGGCCGAGCTCCTGCACCAGCGCCTTCAGCGGCACCGGATACAGCTGCTCGATGCGCAGCAGGTAGATATCGTCGATGCCTCGCTTCTCGCGCTCCTCGTACAGGTCGTAGTAGACCTTGCCGGAGCACAGCACGACGCGGCGGATCTTGTCGTCCGGCACCAGCTTGACCTTCTCGTCCGGCAGCATCTGCGCGTCATCGTACAGGATGCGGTGGAAGGTGGCGTTCTTGCCGAGCTCGTCGAGCCGCGACACGGCGCGCTTGTGACGCAGCAGCGACTTCGGCGTCATCAGGATCAGCGGCTTGCGGATCTCGCGATGCAGCTGGCGCCGCAGCACGTGGAAGTAGTTCGCCGGCGTGGTCGGATTGACCACCTGCATGTTGTCCTCGGCGCACATCTGCAAATAACGCTCGAGGCGCGCGGAGGAGTGCTCCGGTCCCTGCCCCTCGTAGCCATGCGGCAGCAGGCAGACGAGGCCCGACATGCGCAGCCATTTGCGTTCGCCCGAGGAGATGAACTGGTCGAACACCACCTGGGCGCCATTGGCGAAGTCGCCGAACTGCGCTTCCCAGAGCGTCAGCGCGTTCGGCTCGGCCAGCGAGTAGCCGTACTCGAAGCCGAGCACCGCCTCTTCCGACAGCAGCGAGTTGATGACCTCGTAATGGCCGGTGTCCTCGCCGCCGAGATGGTTGAACGGCGTGTAGCGGCTCTCGTCCTCCTGGTCGATCAGGACCGAATGGCGCTGCGAGAAGGTGCCGCGCTCGGAATCCTGGCCGGACAGGCGCACATGGTGGCCTTCCTGCAGCAGCGTGCAGAACGCCAGCGCCTCGCCGGTCGCCCAGTCGATGCCGACACCGGTGTCGATCGCCTTGGCGCGATTGTCGAGGAAGCGCAGAATGGTGCGGTGGGCGCGGAAGCCGTCCGGCACCTTGGTGATCTTGCGGCCGATCTCCTTGAGCACGGCGACATCGACACCGGTGACGCCGCGGCGCGCGTCTTCTTCCTGATCGGCCGACTTGAAGCCGGCCCATTTGCCGTCGAGCCAGTCGGCCTTGTTGGGCTTGTAGCCCGAGCCGGCTTCGAGCTCGGCATCGAGCCGCGCGCGCCAGTCGGCCTTGGCCTTCTCGACTTCGCCCTCGGTCAACACGCCGTCGGCGACCAGCCGCTTGGCGTAGATCTCCAGCGTCGACGGGTGCGAGGCGATCTTCTTGTACATCACCGGCTGAGTGAACGCCGGCTCATCGCCCTCGTTGTGGCCGTGACGCCGGTAGCAGAACATGTCGATGACGACCGGCTTGTGGAATTTCTGCCGGAACTCGATCGCGACCTTGGCCGCGAACACCACGGCCTCCGGATCGTCGCCATTGACGTGGAAGATCGGCGCGTCGATCATCTTCGCGACGTCCGACGGATAGGGCGACGAGCGCGAGTAGCGCGGATAGGTGGTGAAGCCGATCTGGTTGTTGACGATGAAGTGCAGCGAGCCGCCGGTGCGGTAGCCCTTCAGGTCGGACAGGCTGAAGCATTCCGCCACCACGCCCTGGCCCGCGAAGGCCGCGTCGCCGTGCATCAGGAGCGGCAGGACCGAGATGCGCATGTCCGGCGGATCGCCGTGCTGATCCTGCTTGGCGCGCACCTTGCCCATCACCACGGGATCGACGATCTCGAGATGCGACGGATTCGCGGTCAGCGACAGATGGATGTTGTTGCCGTCGAACTCGCGGTCCGAGGACGCGCCGAGATGATACTTGACGTCGCCGGAGCCTTCGACCGAGTCCGGATTGGCCGAACCGCCCTTGAATTCATGGAACAGCGCGCGGTGCGGCTTGCCCATCACCTGGGTCAGCACGTTGAGACGGCCGCGATGCGGCATGCCGACCACGATCTCCTTCACACCGAGATTGCCGCCGCGCTTGATGATCTGTTCGAGCGCCGGGATCAGCGATTCGCCGCCGTCGAGGCCGAAGCGCTTGGTGCCGGTGAATTTGGTGTCGCAGAACTTCTCGAAGCCGTCAGCCTCGATCAGCTTGTTGAGGATCGCGCGGCGGCCCTCGGGCGTGAAGCTGATCTCCTTGTCCGGACCTTCGATGCGCTCCTGGATCCACGCCTTCTGCGCGGCATTGGAGATGTGCATGAACTCGACGCCGAGCGTCTGGCAGTAGGTGCGCTCGCAGATCTGCACGATCTCGCGCAGCGTGCCGTATTCGAGGCCGAGCACGTGGTCGAGGAAGATCTTGCGGTCGAAGTCGGCCTCGGTGAAGCCGTAGGAGCGCGGATCGAGCTCCTCGCGGTCGCGCGGCGCCTCGATGCCGAGCGGATCGAGCTTGGCGTGGAAATGCCCGCGCATGCGATAGGCGCGGATCAGCATCAGTGCGCGAACCGAATCGCGGGTTGCCTGATGCACGTCGGCGTCGGACAGCGCCGCGCCCTTGGCCTGTGCCTTGGCGGCGAGCTTGGTGCCGACCGTTTTCTCGACCTGGGCCCAGTTGCCGTCGAGCGCCGAAGTCAGCTCGTCACGCGGCGTCACCGGCCAGTTGGCCCGGCCCCACGAGGCACCCTCGGCGTTCTTCTGGACGTCGGCCGGGGCGTCCTTCAGGCTCTTGAAGAAATCCTGCCATTCGGCGTCGACCGACGATGGGTCCTGCTCGTAGCGGGCATAGAGATCGTCGATGTAGGTGGCGTTGGTGCCTTGCAGGAATGATGAGAGAGCAAAAGCAGCATTCGCGTCTTGGCGAGACATGGGGCAGTCCTGGTGATTTTTTCGGTTCGCGCGTAGGAGACGGCGCTGGTGCCGGTCTGGAAGTGCGCCGGCTGGATCGATACCCTTTACCCTATCTAGGACAGATATTCCTGCCTAAAAGAACCAAGAAATGAACTTATTTTCATATTTTATTGATCGGCATTCTGCTGGCAAAACGCAATAAAAGGGCGGGTTCCCTCATGAGAACCCGCCCAAAACCACGTCAAACCTCGAAGGGAACTTTGCCGAACGGGCGGTTACTTCAGCATCTCGGCGAGCGTGTGCCCGAGCCGCGCCGGCGACGGCGACACCTTGATGCCGGCGGCTTCCATCGCCGCGGTCTTGGAACCGGCGTCGCCCTTACCGCCGGAGATGATCGCGCCGGCATGGCCCATGCGGCGGCCGGGAGGTGCGGTGACACCGGCGATGAAGCCGACCATCGGCTTCTTGCGGCCGCGCTTGGCCTCGTCCTTGAGGAACTGGGCGGCGTCTTCCTCGGCGGAGCCGCCGATTTCGCCGATCATGACGATCGACTTGGTCGTCTCGTCGGCCAGGAACATCTCCAGCACGTCGATGAACTCGGTGCCCTTGACCGGATCGCCGCCGATGCCGACCGCGGTGGTCTGGCCGAGGCCCTCCTGGGTGGTCTGGAACACCGCTTCATAAGTCAGGGTGCCGGAGCGGGAGACGATGCCGACCGAGCCGGGCTTGAAGATGTTGGCCGGCATGATGCCGATCTTGCACTCGCCGGCGGTCATCACGCCGGGGCAGTTCGGCCCGATCAGCCGCGACTTCGAGCCCGACAGCGAGCGCTTGACGCGCACCATGTCGAGCACCGGAATGCCCTCGGTGATGCAGACGATCAGCGGGATCTCCGCATCGATCGCCTCGCAGATCGCGTCCGCCGCACCCGGCGGCGGGACATAGACCACGCTGGCGTCGGCGCCGGTCTTCGCACGCGCGTCGGCGACGGTGTCGAACACCGGCAGGTTGAGATGGGTCGAGCCACCTTTGCCCGGCGCCACGCCGCCGACCATCTTGGTGCCGTAAGCGATCGCCGCTTCCGAATGGAACGTGCCGTTCTTGCCGGTGAAGCCCTGGCAGATGACCTTGGTGTTCTTGTCGATCAGAATGGACATGGTTCGAGATGCTTTCGCGAGACGGTCGGTGAAGGGTTCAGTGGATACGCCGGTACACGCCGGTGAGCACGTCGGCCCACCCTTCCGCGTCAGGCGAGAATTGGATCTTCATGGTGTAGGTGTTGTCGTCGACGACCTCGTAGACGTGACGGGCATTGCCGCGCAACGAGCCGCGCACCAGGATCAGCGACTTGCCCGCCCAGCCGCCGGACGCCGGCGACGGCGCGGTAGTAGCCGAGCGAATCGTGCCAGAACAATCGGTAGGCCCGATCCTCGCGGTCGTAGGTGAAGACGCCGTGGGTGGCGAAGCTCTCCTTGCCGTCGCGGGTCTGCACGCAGTCCTGGATCAGGTAGAACCCGTTGAGCGCGATGCGCGCAACGACATGCGAGGTGGCCGGACCACCAGCGGTCCAGCGCGACGGATAGACCATCTCGTCGCCGTTCCACTCGCCCGCGAAGACCGCGAGCTTGCGGTGTTCGTCCAGCGGGGTCGGAGCGTCGAGATGATCGGCCATCGTTAGCCTCCCTTGACGGCTTTCACGATCTTCTGTGCGGCGTCATCGAGATTGTCGGCGGGTACGACGTTGAGGCCGCTGTCGCGGATGATCTTCTTGCCCTGCTCGACATTGGTGCCTTCGAGGCGCACCACGAGCGGCACCTTGAGGCCGACCTGCTTCACCGCGGCGACCACGCCCTCGGCGATCACGTCGCACTTCATGATGCCGCCGAAGATGTTGACCAGGATGCCCTTCACGTTCGGATCGGCGGTGATGATCTTGAAGGCAGCCGCAACCTTCTCCGCGCTGGCGCCGCCGCCGACGTCGAGGAAGTTCGCCGGCTCCATGCCGTAGAGCTTGATGATGTCCATCGTCGCCATGGCGAGGCCGGCGCCGTTGACCATGCAGCCGATCGTGCCGTCGAGCGCGACATAGTTGAGGTCATATTTCGACGCCTCGATCTCCTTGGCGTCCTCCTCGGACTCGTCGCGCAGCGCGACCACGTCGGGGTGACGGTAGAGCGCGTTGCTGTCGAACGACACCTTGGCATCGAGCACGCGAAGCTGGCCCTGCTTGGTGACGACGAGCGGATTGATCTCGAGCATCGCCATGTCCTTGGCGGCGAACGCTGCATAGAGCTGACCGGTCAGCTTCTCGGCCTGCTTGGCGAGATCGCCCTTCAGCTTCAGCGCCTCGGCGACCGTGCGGCCGTGGTGAGGCATGATGCCGGTGGCGGGATCGACCGAGAACGAGACGATCTTTTCCGGGGTCGAATGCGCAACGTCCTCGATGTTGACGCCGCCTTCAGTCGACACCACGAAGGAAATCTCGGAGGTCTCGCGATTGACCAGGATCGAGAGGTAGAACTCCTTGTCGATGTCGGAGCCTTCCTCGATGTAGAGGCGGTTGACCTGCTTGCCGTGCGGGCCGGTCTGCACCGTGACCAGCGTCGCGCCCAGCATCTGCTTGGCGAACTCGTCGACCTCGGCAACCGACTTGGCGATGCGGACACCGCCCTTGTCGCCGGCGGATGCTTCCTTGAACTTGCCCTTGCCGCGACCGCCGGCATGGATCTGGCTCTTCACCACCCAGATCGGGCCGGGAAGCTGCTTGGCCGCCGCATCGGCATCTTCCGGCTTCAGCACCGGCACGCCGCGCGAGATCGGCACGCCGAATTCATGCAGCAGAGCCTTGGCCTGGTATTCGTGGATATTCATGGAAAGACGCTCCAAACCCTCGTGCGGCGAACTTCACGTCAGCCTTGACGCTGGTATACCATATACCAAAGCTCGCACAACTACAAAATCCGCCGGAATTTCATCACCTTGCACCCGACAGGCGATTGAAATCGTCTATCGGGCCATTGCCGATCGAGATTACTTGCCGAGCAGATCGGGCGCGATCTTCTTGCAGGCGTCGACCAGGCCCTGCACCGCGCCAACCGACTTGTCGAAGGCTTCACGGTCCTTGCCGGCGAGCTCGATCTCGACGATGCGCTCGACGCCCTTGGAGCCGATCACGGTCGGCACGCCGACATACATGTCCTTCACGCCGTACTCGCCGTTGAGATAGGCGGCGCAGGGCAGCACGCGCTTCTTGTCCCTCAGATAGCTCTCGGCCATCGCGATGGCGGACGCGGCCGGCGCGTAGAAGGCGGAGCCGGTCTTGAGCAGGTTGACGATCTCGGCGCCGCCATTGCGGGTGCGGTCGACGATCTCGTCGATGCGGGTCTGCGAGGTCCAGCCCATCTTGACGAGGTCTGGCAGCGGAATGCCGGCGACGGTCGAGTAGCGGGTCAGCGGCACCATGGTGTCGCCGTGGCCACCGAGCACGAAGGCGGTGACGTCTTCGACCGAGACGTTGAATTCGTCGGCCAGGAAATAGCGGAAGCGCGCGGAGTCGAGCACGCCGGCCATGCCGACCACCTTCTTGTGCGGCAGGCCCGAAGCCTTCTGCAGCGCCCAGACCATCGCATCCAGCGGATTGGTGATGCAGATGACGAAGGCGTCGGGCGCGTACTTCTTAATGCCGGCGCCGACCTGCTCCATGACCTTGAGGTTGATCGACAGCAGATCGTCGCGGCTCATGCCGGGCTTGCGCGGCACGCCCGCGGTGACGATGCAGACCTTGGCGCCGTCGAGCGCTTCATAGGAGTTGGCGCCGACCAGGTTGGAGTCGAAGCCGTCGACCGGCGACGACTGCGCGATGTCGAGCGCTTTGCCCTGCGGCACGCCCTCGGCGATATCGAACAGCACGACGTCTCCGAGTTCCTTGAGGCCAACGAGGTGCGCCAGCGTTCCGCCGATCTGTCCGGAGCCAATCAGTGCAATCTTGTCGCGTGCCATGGGAAATCAGTCCTTTGAACTGGTGCAGGAGGGAGGGAAGTCGGTTGCAAGGGTGGTTATCCCTTTCGAATGATCCATTCAAGTCGCGGCCTGCCCTATTGGAGGCCCTGCCTGCAATTCGGTCAGGCATGCCAGCAACATCCGTCCCGGAGGCACGAAAAGTTGCTCCGAACCGGACCGCGCGCAAGACCGATTTCGAGGCTGAATTTTAAGACTGAGTTTCAGGTCTCGACCAGGCCGGTCGACGCGCCGCTGGCCGAGGAGTCCTTACGGCCGTGCGGCAGCGCCAGATAGGATTCCGAGCTCATCTCGATCAGGCGCGAGGACGTGCGCTTGAACTCCATCGCCTCAATCCCGTCGGTCGCAAGGTACAGCAACACCGGATCGGCCTCGGCCGAGGCCATCAGCTTCACGGCATTGTCATAGAGTGTGTCGATCAGCGAGATGAAGCGCTTGGCGGCGTTGCGGTCGGCGTAATCCATCACCGGAATATGGTCGATCAGGATCGTGTGGTAGTCGTGCGCGAGCCTGAGGTAATCGGACGCGGCAAGCGGCTTCTCGCAGAGATCGGCGAAGCTGAAGCGCGCGACGCCATGCGACGAGCACGGCACCGTCAGCAAACGCTTTTTGATCTCGATAAGGCGCGCCTTGCACGGCGCGTTGCCGGTCATCTTGCGCCACGCCGCATTGAGCACATTGCGAGCCGCGTCATCCGCGGGCACCAGCCACATCTTCACGCCGACGAGCTTCTCGAGCCGGAAGTCGGTGCGTGCATCGAGCCGCAGCACATCCATGTGGTCGGAAATCTGCGCGATGAACGGCAGGAACAGCGCGCGATTGAGACCGCCCTTGTAGAGATCATCGGGCGCGACGTTCGAAGTCGCGACCACGACGGTGCCGAGATCGAACAGCTTTGCAAACAGCCGACCGAGGATCATCGCATCCGCGATGTCGGTGACGTGGAATTCGTCGAAGCAGAGCAGCCAGGCTTCGTCGAAGATCGCCTGCGCGGTGAGCGCGATCACGTCGCCGTCCGCGATCTCACCGCGCGCGATCTGCTGGCGGTAGCCGTAGATGCGCTCATGCGCCTCGGCCATGAATTCGTGGAAATGCGCGCGGCGCTTGTGCTCGACCGGGCTCTGCTGGAAGAACAGGTCCATCAGCATGGTCTTGCCGCGGCCGACCTCGCCATGGACGTAGAGGCCGCGCGGCGGCTTGTCGTCCTTATCGCCTCTGAACAGCCGCCCGAACAGGCCCTGCTTGCGCTGCGGCTTGTAGCTCGCGAGCCGCTCGTCCAGCGCGCCGAACGCATCGGCGGCGCGGGCTTGCGCGGGATCGGCCTCGATCGCGCCGGAGGCGACCAGGGACTTGTAGTGATCGAGAAAAGGAACTGGGCGAGGTGGACAGCATGAGCCCACCTTACGGCCCTAGTGCGCGGCAAATTGCAAGCCGTGAATTGTGCCAGTGGGGTATGCAAGCGCAAGCCCTTGCATACCACGGCCGACCGCGCCGGCCGCTGCCCGACACCTCAAGCCGCGATCCGAAGAAACCTCACGCGCAGAGCGCGTAGGAATCCTCGACCACGTAGGGGCCGCCGCCTGTCGAGGCGCGCGACGAGAACAGCACGAAGCGGTCCGCCATGAAGCTGCGGCTCGGGAAGTAGCCGCGCACCGACAGATAATCCGCGACGTCCTGGCTCGATGCGTCATGCAGACGCGCGAGCGTGACGTGGGGCGTGAATTTCCTGCCCTCGGGATCGAGCCCCATCCGCTGCATCATCCGCTCGAGCTCGGCCTGCAGTTCGATCAGCGGCCGACTGGGCTCGACGGCGGCAACCACCGCGCGCGGCTTGCGTCCACCGAAGCTCGACAGGCCCTGCAGTTTGACCTCGAACGGTTTTCGGTTCACCCGAAACAGCATCGTCGCGATCTCGTTGGCCCAGAAGCCATCGATGTCGCCGATGAAGCGCAGAGTGACGTGATAATTTTCGGGATCGATCCAGCGTGCGCCGGGAAGGCCGCCACGCAAGCTGGAGAGGGTTTGGCCGATATCGGCCGGAATTTCCAGACCAGTGAACAGACGCGGCATCGCAATAATCCTCGATGCTTGGCGCGGGTTTTGGGAGCCCGCCCCTGTAACAAGCCCGGCGACGAATCACCGATGCCTATTTGTACCCGAGATATGTGACTCTGCGAAGCATGACCCGTTAACAGCTCGTAAACCTACGGGCACAACTCGGCGCGCTGCCTGCATTTCAACTGCGTTGCCCTGATAATGCGCCGAGAAATGCCTCCACCGTGGGCAGCATGTTCTTCACGACGATGTCCACACCTTCCGCCGTCGGATGCATGCCGTCGGCCTGATTGAGCTTGGCATCGGCAGCAACGCCGTCAAGGAAGAACGGATAAAGCGGCACGCCCAGCGACTTCGAGAGATCCGGATAGATCGCGTTGAACTTCGCTGCATACTCGCTGCCATAGTTCGGTGGCGCGAGCATTCCGCACAAGAGCACGGCGATCTTGCGCGCCTGCAACTTTGTGATGATGTCGGACAGCGCGGCACGCGTCACTGCGGGATCGATGCCGCGCAGCGCATCGTTGGCGCCGAGCTCGACGATCACGGCGTCAGTTCCGTCAGCCACCGACCAGTCGAGCCGCTCGCGGCCCCCTGAGGCGGTGTCGCCGGATACTCCGGCATTGGTCATATTGACCTTTATCCCCTTGTTTTCCAAGGCTTTTTGCAGCCGGACCGGGAATGCCGCCGCGGCCGGAAGGCCGTAACCGGCGCTGAGGGAATCGCCCAGAACCACCATCTTGATCGGTTTCGACGAACCTTGCGCCGGGCCTCTTTCCACCCCTGGCGTCTGCGCACTTGCCGCCGTCATCAAGCCCATAAGCAACACGAGTATGTGCACGAAGATTCTCAACCGGCCCTCGACCGCAGCAGCGGAAGTGCCATATGACCGAACCATGGACAGTCTCATCGAATCCTCTTCACTGACCGACATCGAGCCGGACACCATTGCCGTCAGGCACGTCAATCTCTCGCTCGGCACCGGCGCGGCACGGGTCCATATCCTCAAGGATATCAGCCTTCGTGTGGCAGCGGGTGAGGCCATCGGCCTGATCGGCCCGTCGGGTTCGGGCAAGTCGACCTTGCTGATGGTGATGGCGGGGCTTGAACGTCCTGACAGCGGAGAAGTGGTCGTCGACGGCACGTCGTTCAATGCCCTCGATGAAGATGCGCTGGCGCGCTTCCGCGGCCGCCAGGTCGGCATCGTCTTCCAGTCGTTCCATCTGATCCCGACCATGACGGCGCTGGAGAACGTCGCCGTGCCGCTCGAGCTCGCAGGCAATCCCGATGCCGCCGCGCGCGCTGCGCAGGAGCTGCAATCGGTCGGGCTCGGCGAACGGCTGCACCACTATCCGACGCAGCTGTCCGGCGGCGAGCAGCAGCGCGTCGCGATCGCACGTGCGCTCGCGCCCGATCCCGCGATCCTGGTTGCCGACGAGCCGACCGGAAATCTCGACGAGACGACGGGAAAGCAGATCATAGACCTGCTCTTCACCAAGCACACCGAGCGCGGCATGACGCTGGTGCTGGTGACGCACGACCTCTCGCTCGCGCAGCGCTGCGATCGTGTGGTGCGCCTGCGCTCCGGCCGCATCGACGGACAATCCAAGACATGAGCTGTGCCATCACATGAGCATTGCGTCCGAAGTCGCGGGGCAAGTCCGTACCCAGGGCCGCGCGTCGTCGCTTGCCTTCCGTTACGCGCTGCGCGAATTGCGCGGCGGCCTGCGCGGATTCTACGTGTTCATCGCCTGCATCGCGCTCGGCGTGATGGCGATTGCCGGCGTCGGCTCGGTCGCCGCGAGCCTCGGCGACGGCCTGTCGCGCGAGGGCCGCACGCTGCTCGGCGGCGACGTCGCCTTCTCGCTGATCTCGCGCGAGGCCAAGCCCGACGAGGTCGCGTATCTGCGCACCCGCGGTGAGGTTTCGGTGGCGGCCACGCTGCGCGCGATGGCCCGCAGCGGCGACGGCAAGCTGGCGCTGGTCGAGCTCAAGGCAGTCGACGGAAAATATCCGATGCTCGGCGAGCTGACGCTTGAGCCGAACATGCCGATCACCGATCTGCTCGCCAAACGCGACGGGGTCTATGGCGCGGCCGCCGACTCCACCCTGTTGGCGCGGCTCGATCTGAAGCTCGGCGACCGCGTCACCATCGGCAGCGCGACCTACCAGATCCGCAGCGTGGTGGCGGCCGAGCCCGATAAGCTCGCCGGCGGCGTCGGCCTCG
This sequence comes from Bradyrhizobium sp. USDA 4011, assembly GCF_054063415.1. Classification (NCBI taxonomy): domain Bacteria; kingdom Pseudomonadati; phylum Pseudomonadota; class Alphaproteobacteria; order Hyphomicrobiales; family Nitrobacteraceae; genus Bradyrhizobium; species Bradyrhizobium sp. USDA 4011. The sequence continues at coordinate 4,401,295 of NZ_JBSSGG010000001.1, read as the reverse complement.
GCCCGCGCTTCCTGATCAGCGAAGCGAGCCTGCGCGCCACCGACCTGCTCCAGCCAGGCAGCCTGGTGCGCTGGATCTACCGGGTGAAGCTACCCGACGGCGCCAACGACGATCGCGCCACCACCGCGTTGATCGACGGCGCACGGGCTGCCGCGCCGGAGGCCGGCTGGGAAGTCCGCAGCCGCAACAACGCCTCGCCGCAGCTTGAACGCACCATCAACCGCTTCACCCAGTTCCTGACCCTGGTCGGCCTCGCCGCGCTGCTGGTCGGCGGCGTCGGCGTCGCCAACGCGGTGAAGAGCCATATCGACCGGCGCCGCGACGTCATCGCCGCGTTCAAGGCGCTCGGCGCCACCGGCCGCGACGTCTTCACGATCTACTGCACGCAAGTGGTGGTGCTGGCCGGGATCGGTTCGCTGATCGGGCTGGTGCTCGGCGCCGCGCTGCCCTTCGTCATCGTCGGCCTGTTCGGCAAGCTGCTGCCGCTGCCGGTGGTGCCGGCCCTGCATCCCGACGAGCTCGCGCTCTCCTTCCTCTACGGCCAGCTCACCGCGCTGGCGTTCGGGCTGTGGCCGCTCGGCCGGGTCCACGACGTGCCGGTCGCGGCGCTGTTCCGCGAGACCGTCGCCAGCGAATGGCACCGCCCGCGCTGGAGCTATCTTGCGCTGATGGCGGTGGTGGTCGCGCTCCTGATCGGGGTTGCGATCGGGCTCGCCTATGACAAGCGGGTCGCCGCCGTGTTCGTTGCCTCGTCGATCGCGGTGTTCCTGCTGCTGCGCGGGGTCGCCGAGATCCTGATGGCGGTGGCGCGCCGGCTGCCGCGCAGCCGCATGACCATGCTGCGGCTCGCAATCGCCAACATCCACCGCCCGGGCGCGCTGACGCCGTCGGTCGTGCTGTCGCTGGGCCTTGGCCTCGCGGTGCTCGTCACCATCACCCAGATCGACGGCAATCTGCGCCGGCAATTCCTGGCCGCATTGCCGGAGCGGGCGCCGTCGTTCTTCTTCATCGACATCCCCTCCACCGAAGCCGATCGCTTTGCCGCCTTCCTGTCGCGGATCGCTGCCGGCTCGACCGTCGAGGACGTGCCGATGCTGCGCGGGCGCATCGTCGCCGCGCGCGGCGTCAAGGCCGACCAGCTCAAGCCGTCGGTCGATTCGGAATGGGTGCTGCAAAGCGACCGCGGCCTGACCTACACCGGCGAAGTTCCCAAGGGCTCGAAGATCGTCGAGGGCGAATGGTGGGGACCGGACTACAGCGGACCTCCGCTGGTCTCGATGGAGAAGAAGATCGCCGACGGCCTGTCCTTGAAGATCGGCGACGAGATCGTGGTCAACGTGCTCGGCCGCGACGTGCCGGCCAAGATCGCCAATCTGCGCAACATCGACTGGCAAGGGCTCGGCATCAACTTCGTGCTGGTGTTCTCGCCGAATGCCTTCAAGGGCGCCCCGCATAGCCACGTCGCGACCCTGACGGAACCCCATGGTGACGGCCCCGATGATGCGCGCATCATCAAGCAGGTCGCCGACGCGTTCCCGATGGTGACCAGCGTGCGCGTCCGCGAGGCGCTGGAGACGGTCGGCACCGTCGTCAGCAACCTGGTGCTGGCGATCCGCGGCGCCAGCGCCGTGACGCTGATCTCGGCGATCCTGGTGCTGGGCGGCGCGCTCGCCGCCGGGCACCGCCACCGCGTCTATGACGCCGTGATCCTCAAGACGCTCGGCGCCACGCGGGTGCGATTGCTCGGTGCCTACACGCTGGAGTATCTGATGATCGGTTTTGCAACCGCAGTATTTGGGGTGATCGCCGGTTCGGTCGCGGCCTGGCTGATCGTGACGCGGCTGATGACGCTGAGTTTCATCTGGCAGGCCGGCAGCGCCGCGCTGGTCGTGGTCGCCGCGCTGGTCGTCACCGTCGGATTGGGGCTGGCCGGAACGCTGCTCGCGCTGAACCAGAAGCCGGCCTCGGTGTTGCGGAATTTGTGACAATTTGTAGCGGCGGCAGCGCCGTTTTGCCTATAAATGCTAGGCCAGAGCGACATTCGGCCGCGCGTGGAAGCTTGCGTCGGATGTGTTAATTTCCCACATACCAGTCAGGTCGGATGGTCGGCTTGAATGACACGGAATTAATATTCCGCAAACCGAGCCATCTGAGATAGATTTAAAACCGGCGCCGCAAATCCCTTGCGCTCCACCGGGACCAACCACGGGAATTCGACCATGTCGGACCTAGACCGCAACTACGCTTCTCCTTTCGGCCGGGCCGCCGGGCGCATTGACGCTGCGGCCGTCGACGCCGGTCTGCGCGCCTACATGCTGCGCATCTACAACTACATGAGCATCGGCCTGGCCATCACAGGCTTAGCCGCGCTCGGTGTCTACATGGGTGCGGTGACCACGGACCAGTCCGCCGCCGTCGCCAAGTTTGGCAACGCCTACCTGACGCAGTTCGGCTACGCGATGTTCGTGAGCCCGCTGAAGTGGCTGTTCATCCTCGCCCCTCTGGCGATGGTGTTCGTCATCTCGGCCGGCATCAACCGCCTGCAGCCCGCGACCGCCCAGCTGTTGTTCTGGGTATTCTCGGCGCTGATGGGCCTGTCGCTGTCGTCGATCTTCCTAGTGTACACGCACACCTCGATCGTGCGCGTGTTCTTCATCACCGCCGCGACGTTCGGTGCGCTGAGCCTCTACGGCTACACCACCAAGCGTGACATGAGCGGCATGGGCTCGTTCCTGTTCATGGGCCTGATCGGCATCATCATCGCGAGCCTGGTCAACCTATTCCTGGCGAGCTCGGCGCTGCAGTTCATCGTGTCGGTGGTCGGCGTGCTGGTGTTCGCGGGCCTCACCGCCTGGGATACCCAGCGGCTGAAGAACGACTACATCTATGGCTACGCCTCGCAGGGTGGCGTGATGGCAGAGCGTGCGGCAATCACTGGTGCGCTGTCGCTTTACCTGAACTTCATCAACCTGTTCACGCTGCTGCTGCAGCTGCTCGGCCAGCGCGACTAAGCGCCTCGCGCGAGACGATCGATCCAATCCAAGCCCCGGCCTTGCGGCCGGGGCTTTTCTTTTGCGCGGCGCAAAAATACTGTCGCGCCCATGTCCAATCCTGCGGGGTCCAATCCGGAAATCAGGCTAACCGTCGAGGCGGACCTGCCCTCGATCACGGCGATCTACGAGCACGCGGTGCGCTTCGGCACCGCAACCTTCGAGCTGATCCCGCCCGACCTGGCCGAGATGACCCGCCGCTACAGCGCGCTGATCGATGGCGGCTTCCCTTATTTCGTCGCCGTGCTCGACGGCCACGTCGCCGGCTATGCCTATGCCGGTCCCTACCGGCCGCGGCCGGCCTATCGCTTCACGGTCGAGAACTCGGTCTATCTGGACCCTGCGGTCCATCGCCGCGGCATCGGCCTCCGGCTGATGGAGCGCCTGATCGCCGAATGCGACGGACGTGGCTTCCGGCAGATGATCGCGGTGATCGGGGACTCGGCCAATGCCGGCTCGATCGGGCTGCACCGCCGCTGCGGATTTCAGATGATCGGGACGCACCCGAATGTCGGCCTGAAGTTCGGCCGCTGGCTCGACACCGTGATGATGCAGCGCGCGCTCGGCGAGGGCGCGGCGACGGTGCCGGCGGATTAGACGGCAATCCGTAACGCCTACACCTCCGTAGCACCTATACCAGCGACAGCTTGCGATCGATCACGAACAGCACCCGTTCGAGTTCGTGGCCGCGGCGCAGGATCAGGCCGGTCGCCGAAATCACGCTATACATGCCCTGCTTGCGCGCCAGCCGGGGATCCTTCTCGATCCGGTAGATCGGCATTTCGGATGCGCGCCGGAACACCGAGAACACGGCACGGTCCTTCAGGAAGTCGATCGCATAATCGCGCCACTCGCCATCTGCGACCATGCGGCCGTAGAGATTGAGAATGCGGTTGAGCTCAAGTCGGTTGAATGTCACGCGGTTGGGCTGAGGGGTCGCGGCGGCGGGACGCGCCGCGGCACGACTCCCACTCGGATCACTATCCTCCGAGATCAAACTCATCGAGCGCCTCCTGTCATCCCGGTGACGATCGGGTTCCGAAGGCCGGTGCCCCCCACTTCGGGATCGTCACGAGAGTGACATGATTGCGCTAAGCGCCGGAGCCTGCAAGGGGCCATTCGCCATGCAACCAGCCCTTAACCACGGCCAGGCGCGACGGATTGTCCGGAAAACCGAAGAGTCACGGGAACGTTAGAGGAATCATATTGCTGCCCCACTTCCGCCCATCGCCCGCCCCGCTGCCCTGCGAAAAGAAAATCCTGCGTTGGCCCGGTCCTTTCGGTTCCGGATTCCTCAGCCCCCAGCCCCCCGGGGCCGTCGGGATCGGGCCTGTTCGCAGGGGAGTCAAATCCCAACACACTGGGCCAACGAAAGTTGGTCCTTTTTGTTTTTGGGGCCCTGCTCGATTACGCGCGGTCAAGACGTGCGACGCCTCGGCGCTTCCCTCTCAGCAGATCACTGGATGCACGCGTGCCGGCGCGCGGAGAGCTTCACGACAACATCCGTGCGGCCCAACGACGCAAGTGACAGGGGCCGGCACCGCGTGGCGCTAGTGAAGCGAGGTGAATGCGGCGCCCAGCATCGGGCCCGGCTTGTCGCGATTGCCGTCCTGGACGTACACGGCCGCGGCATCGACGCCATCGCGCGTGATGTTCTCGAGCGGCACGGTCCAGCTCCCGGACGAGCCGTTCCAGTCGCCGACCTTCAGGAGATTGCGCACCACGTTGTGGTAGGTGATCTCGCGGCCGCGGTTCTCACCGCGCGCGATCGAGATCGGCACCGACTTCGAGATCGAGCAGATCCAGACTTCGCCGCGCGACACCGCGGGCGATTTCGATGCGGCCACCGACACGTTGATCTGCTTGCCGGTCAGCGTCAGCGTCACCGGCACCGACATCACGCCGCCGCTCTTCTCGGTGTCCTTGATAGCATCCTCGATGCCGGCGCGGTCGCTGCCGATCACATGGGCGGAGCCGTTGATCACGGCCTGCGGCGTGTAGACGTCGCGGTCGCCGCGCATATGCGAATAGGCTTTCTGGCGCGCGCTGAAACGGGAATCGGCCAGCGTGTCCTTCCAGCCGAGATAGTCCCAATAGTCGATCGGCATGCTCAGCGCGATGACGTTGGGGTCCTTCGCGAGGTCACCGATGATCTTGTCCGCGGGCGGACATGACGAGCATCCCTGCGAGGTGAAGAGTTCGACGACAGCACGCGGATCGGCGTGAGCGGGGCGGATGATCGCGACGATCGCGCAGAAACCAAGCGCGCTGGACCATCGCGAGATACAATTATAGGCGATCATCGCTGTCATACTGCGAACCAGTCGTGATGATTTCCATCCGTATTTGTACGGAGCATGAAGTTGTCCCTTGAACTTGCGTGCCCCAGAACGCGAGAAGGCGGCCTTGTCATAGGCCGCCTTCTTTTTAGCCGCTACTCACTAAGCAGTGAGGCACTGATCACAAATCCGCGCTAGGCCGCGAGCTTGCGCAGCACGTAATGCAGGATGCCGCCGTTGCGATAGTAGTCGAGCTCGTCCAGCGTATCGATGCGGCAGAGCAGCGGGACGTCCCGCTTGCCGCCGTCGGCGGAGCCGATTTCGGCCGTCAGCGTCTGGCGCGGCTTCAAATCGCCCTGCAGCCCGCGGATCGTGACCTTCTCGTCGCCCTTGAGGCCGAGCGAGGACCACGACGTGCCGTCCTGGAAGGTGAGCGGAAGCACACCCATGCCGACCAGGTTGGAGCGATGGATGCGCTCGAAGCTCTGGCAGATCACTGCGCGCACGCCGAGCAGGCGGGTGCCCTTCGCGGCCCAGTCGCGCGACGAGCCGTTGCCGTATTCGGCGCCGGCGAACACCACCAGCGGCACGTTCTCCTGCTGGTACTTCATCGCCGCGTCGTAGATCGACATCTGCTCGCCGTCGGGCCAGTGCTTGGTCAGACCGCCTTCCGGAATATTGCCGTCGGCGCCCTTGAGCATGAAGTTCTTGATGCGGATGTTGGCGAAGGTGCCGCGCATCATCACTTCATGGTTGCCGCGCCGCGTGCCGTACTGGTTGAAGTCGGCGGGGCGCACCTGGTGCTCGCTGAGGAACTTGCCGGCGGGCGAGGTCAGCTTGATCGAGCCGGCCGGCGAGATGTGGTCGGTGGTGATCTTGTCGCCGAACATCGCGAGGATCCGCGCGTCGACCACGTCGACGATCGGCTCCGGCTGCTTCTTCATGCCTTCGAAATAGGGCGGGTTCTGCACATAGGTCGAGCTCATGTTCCAGCGATAGGTCTCGCTTTCCGTGGTCTTGATCTTGCGCCAGTTGGTGTCGCCTTTGAATACGTCGGCGTACTTCTTCTTGAAGATCGTCGCGGTGACGTACTTCTTCATGAAGGCGTTGATCTCCTTGGCGGTGGGCCAGATGTCCTTGAGGAACACCGGCTTGCCGTCCTTGCCGATGCCGATCGGCTCGACCGCAAGATCCTTGGTCACGGTGCCGGCGAGCGCATGCGCGACCACCAGCGGCGGCGAGGCGAGGTAGTTCGCCTGCACGTCCGGCGAGACGCGGCCTTCGAAGTTGCGGTTGCCCGACAGCACGGCCGCAGCGACGATGCCGTTCTCGTTGATCGACTTCGAGATGTCTTCCGGCAGCGGGCCGGAATTGCCGATGCAGGTGGTGCAGCCGAAGCCGACCAGGTTGAAGCCGACCTTGTCGAGATCGGCCTGCAGGCCGGAATTGGCGAGATATTCCGCCACCACCTGGCTGCCCGGCGCGAGCGAGGTCTTCACCCACGGCTTGGCCTTCAGGCCCTTGGCGGCCGCCTTGCGCGCCAACAGGCCGGCGCCGATCAGCACGCTCGGGTTCGAGGTGTTGGTGCAGGAGGTGATCGCCGCGATCACGACATCGCCATGACCGAGATCGAAGTTGCGGCCCTCGACTGCGAAGCGCTTCTGCTCGCCATCGGGCTTCTTGTATTCGTTGACCAGCGCGGTGGCGAAACCGGTCGACACCGCCGGCAGCGCGATGCGGCCTTCGGGGCGCTTCGGTCCGGCCATCGACGGCACCACGTCGGCAAGGTCGAGCGTCAGCGTGGTGGTGAACACCGGATCGGCCGACTTGGCGGTGCGGAACAGGCCCTGCGCCTTGGCATAGGCCTGCACCAGCTTGACCCGATCGGCCTTGCGGCCCGAGGTCTTCAGGTAATCGATGGTCGCGGCATCGACCGGGAAGAAGCCGCAGGTCGCGCCGTATTCGGGCGCCATGTTGCCGATGGTCGCCTTGTCCGCGACCGACAGGAAATCGAGGCCCGGGCCGAAGAACTCGACGAACTTGCCGACCACGCCGAGCTTGCGCAGCATCTGGGTGACGGTCAGCACGAGGTCGGTCGCGGTGACGCCTTCCTTGAGCTGGCCCTTGAGCTTGAAGCCGACCACTTCCGGCAGCAGCATCGACAGCGGCTGGCCGAGCATGCAGGCTTCCGCCTCGATGCCGCCGACGCCCCAGCCGAGCACGGCGAGGCCGTTGACCATGGTGGTGTGCGAGTCGGTGCCGACGAGCGAGTCGGGATAGGCGACCTCGAAGGTGCCGGTCTTCTTGCCGACCGTCATCTTCTCCTTCTTGGTCCACACCGTCTGCGCGAGATATTCGAGATTGACCTGGTGGCAGATGCCGGTGCCGGGCGGCACCACCGAGAAGTTCGAGAATGCCTTCTGGCCCCACTTCAGGAACTCGTAGCGCTCCTGGTTCTGCTTGTATTCCTCGGTGACGTTCTTCGCGAACGCCTTGTTGTCACCGAAGAAGTTGACGATCACCGAGTGGTCGATGACCAGATCGACCGGCACCAGCGGGTTGATCTTCTCGGCGTCGCCGCCGAGGTTCTGCATCGCGTTGCGCATCGCCGCGAGATCGACCACGGCCGGAACGCCGGTGAAATCCTGCATCAGGACGCGCGCCGGGCGGAACGCGATTTCGTGCTCGAGCTGGCGCTTCTTCAGCCACTTCGAGACCGCAACGATGTCTTCCTTCTTGACGGTGCGGCCGTCCTCGTTGCGCAGCAGGTTCTCGAGCAGAACCTTCATCGAATACGGCAGCTTCGAAATACCCTTCAGTCCGTTCTTCTCTGCTTGGGGCAGGCTGTAATAGACGTAGGACTTGCCGCCGACCTTCATGGTCTTGCGGCATTTGAAGCTGTCGAGCGAGGTCATGCGAGGAATCCCAATTTTCAGTTATACCCGGCAAGGGTAACTAAACACCGGCGATCGACACGGGCCGAGGGGGTGGCCTGGATGGCTTGCGGCCGCCGATTGTGTGTGCTGCATCAAGTTCCGGGCTTATAGAACCTTTCTAGAAGCACCGCCACACCGACAAGCGTGCGACAGCGTTGCGCGACCCAAAAATTCTCACGCGGTAGCGAAAGATTTCAGAGGGCTGTGACAAGACGAACCATGCGGCTCTCGGGACGAAATCTGAAATGCGTGCGCGGCGGACGCGAGGTGTTTTCCAGCCTCGATCTGTCGGCGACGGCCGGAGAGGCGCTTGCCGTCACCGGGCCCAACGGCGCGGGCAAGACCTCGTTGCTGCGCGTCCTCGCCGGGCTCTTGGTCCCCGCCGAGGGCTCGATGGCGCTCGAAGGCGGCGACGCCGAGCTCAGCCTGCCCGAACAGGCCCACTATCTCGGCCACCGAGACGCACTGAAGCCGGCGCTGAGTGTCGCGGAAAATCTTTCCTTCTGGCGGGAATTCCTCGGCGGCGAGACGGAGGATGCTGGCCGCTGCCTAGCCGCCGTGGCGCTCGACCATGCCGCGCATCTTCCCGCCGCCTACCTCTCCGCCGGCCAGCGCCGCCGGCTGTCGATCGCGCGCCTGCTCTCGGTGCGGCGGCCGGTCTGGCTGCTGGACGAGCCGACATCGGCGCTCGATGCGGCCGGACAGGCGCTGTTCGTCGGCCTGATGCGCGACCATCTCGCGAGCGGCGGCCTGATCGTCGCCGCGACCCATCTGCCGCTAGGCATCGATGCGCGCGATTTGCGGATGGGAGGCGCGGCATGAGCAAGCTTTTCTATCTCTCGCCGCCGTGCGCAGCTCTCTCCGTCCCCTCCCCCCTTGCGGGGGAGGGTCAGGGAGAGGGGTGCCACACGACGTGCTCTCTCCGTCTATCTCTCCGCGACAGGTGGCCGAGATTGCATAACCGACCTTGCCGGCGAATATCTCGCCCGGGGCCACCCCTCTCCCCAGCCCTCCCCCGCAAGGGGGGAGGGAGCGCACTGGTTGCGCGGCACGACATCGGCTCGCACAGCGACTGCTGCGGAGGCGCGGCATGAGCGCGCTGGCCGCATTGATCCGCCGCGACATCAAGATCGCGCTGCGCGTCGGCGGCGGGGCGTTGATCGGCGTGCTGTTCTTCCTCACCGTCACCGTGCTGATGCCGTTCGCGGTCGGGCCCGATCTGGCGCTGCTGTCGCGGCTCGGCCCCGCCATCCTCTGGCTCGGCGCGCTGCTGGCGAGCCTGCTCACCCTCGACCGGCTGTTCACGGCCGACCACGAGGACGGCTCGCTCGACCTGATCGTGATGAGCCGGACGCCGCTGGAACTCGCCTGCGCGGCCAAGGCGCTGGCGCATTGGATCGCAGCCGGCCTGCCGCTGATCATCGCGACGCCGGTGCTCGGCCTGCTGCTCAATCTCGACGGCACGGCGACGCTTGCGGTCGCGGCGACCTTGCTGGCGGGAACTCCGGCGCTGACCTTCACCGGCATGATCGGCGCGGCATTGGCGGTGACGCTGCATCGCGGCGGGCTTTTGCTCGCCGTGCTGGTGCTGCCGCTGTCGATCCCGGTGCTGATCTTCGGCGTTGCCGCCTCGCAGGCGGCGATATCGGGGTCCCTGCCCTTTGGAACACCGTTCTCGATCCTCTGCGCGCTGTCACTTGCCAGCCTCGTGATCGGCCCGTTTGCCGCCGCCGCGAGCCTGCGGCACGGGCTGGACTGAAATTGGCCGGCAATATGAGCCCGATCAAATCTCGCCGAGAGAAATTCGGCCAATTGCCTGCGACACATCGGACGACTATCAGGGTGCCATGACGCTGACCGACCTCGCCAACCCGACCAAGTTCCTGGCGCTGACCGCGCGGATCCTGCCGTGGCTGGCGGGCGTGACCGCGATCCTGCTCGCGATCGGGCTCTACCAGTCGGCAATGGCGCCCGACGATTACCAGCAGGGCGCCACGGTCAAGATCATGTTCATCCACGTGCCGAATGCGTGGCTGTCGATGTTCGTCTGGGGCGTCATGAGCGTGGCCGCGCTCGGCACCCTGGTGTGGCGGCATCCGCTCGCCGACGTCGCCGCGAAAGCCGCAGCCCCGATCGGCGCCGCCTTCACCTTCCTTGCGCTGGTCACCGGCTCGCTGTGGGGCCGGCCGATGTGGGGCACCTATTGGGAGTGGGACGCGCGGCTGACCTCGGTCTTGATCCTGTTCCTGATGTATCTCGGCCTGATGGCGCTGTGGCGCGCGGTGGAGGACCCTTCGCGCGCGGCGCGGGCGGCAGCGGTCCTGACCCTGGTCGGCGCCATCAACATCCCGATCATCAAGTTCTCGGTCGACTGGTGGAATACGTTGCATCAGCCGGCCTCGGTGCTCCGGATGGGCGGATCGACACTCGACAAGGCGTTCCTGTGGCCGCTGCTGGTAATGGCGATCGCGTTTTCGCTGCTCTTCATCACCTTGCACCTGGCTGCAATGCGCAACGAGATCCTGCGCCGGCGCGTGCGCAGCTTGCAGATGATGCAAGCGAACCGCGTCTCGTTTACGAGCGAAGTGGGCACCGGTTCGCGTGACGGAAACGCGTCACAAGAAATTGGAGCGGCGTGACACGATGTCGCTTGGTCCCTACGCCTCTTTCATCGTGACGTCCTATGCGCTGGTCGCGGCGGTCGTGCTGCTCTTGATCATCTGGATCATCGCCGACTATCGCCGGCAACAGGCGCGCCTCAAGGAGATCGAGGCCAGCGGCATCACACGTCGCTCCGGCCGCAGCGCGGCGGATATAAGATGAGCGATCAGGCGACCAACAGCCCGCCGCAAGCCCGCCGCCTGCTGGTGGTGCTGCCGCTGGTGGTTTTCCTCGGGCTTGCCGGGCTGTTCCTGCTGCGGCTCTATGGCGGCGATCCCTCCAAAATTCCGTCGGCACTGATCGGCCGGCCGGCGCCGCAGACCGCGCTGCCCGCGCTCGATGGCCTCGTGAAGGACGGCGCGCCTGTCCCCGGTCTCGATCCCGCGGCCTTCAAGGGCAAGGTCTCAATCGTCAACGTCTGGGCGTCCTGGTGCGTGCCCTGCCATGACGAGGCGCCGCTGCTGACCGAGCTCGGCAAGGACAAGCGCTTCCAGATCATCGGCATCAACTACAAGGACTCGCCCGAGAACGCGCGGCGCTTCCTCGGCCGCTACGGCAACCCGTTCGGCATCGTCGGCGTCGACGGCAACGGCCGCGCCTCGATCGAGTGGGGCGTCTACGGCGTGCCTGAGACCTTCCTGGTCGGGCGCGAGGGCAAGATCGTCTACAAGCTGGTCGGCCCGGTGACGCCGGACAATGTCAACACTGTGCTCAAGGCCGAAATCGAGAAGGCGCTGCGCGCGGACAAGTAATCGCGTCACCCACACGCGAAGCGCGAACAGATCGCGCGCAAACCTGCGACAAAATAATTCGACACGTTTATCTGCGGTTCATTTCGCGGCCACCGCAACGCCACGAACGCAACCCCAACTCAGCAGCGTTGACATCAACGTTCCTCAGGAGGGGACATATGCGCAAGACCACGCTCGCTTCACTTCTCGCCACCGCGCTCACACTCGGCATGATCACGGCACCGCCGTCGATGGCCCAGACTCCGCAGCCGGCTGCGCCCGCCGCGAAGTCGGAGAGCAAGATGGCTCCCGCCCCGAAAGCCGCCACCCCTGACTTGAAGACGACGGGAATGGCGAAGGACGACCTGCTCGACATCAACAGCGCCAGCCCCGACCAGCTCGACGCGCTTCCTGGTGTCGGCAAGGCCTATTCGGCCGCGATCATCAAGGGCCGCCCCTACAAGGGCAAGGATGAACTGGTGCAGAAGAACATCCTGCCGCAGGCGACCTACGACAAGATCAAGGGCAAGATCGTCGCCAAGCAGAAGAGCTGAGCTCTGAAGAGTTGATCTCCGAAGCGTCGGACGCAGCGCGGCGCAATCGCCCGCGCTGCGTCCGGATTACTTTCTTAGATCGCCGGCGTCCGCCTCGCTGGTTTCCAGCGAGACCGGCTCCAGATGATAGCGCTTGGTCAGCGGCATCTGGGCGATGGCGAACACCATGGTCAGCGGCGTCACGCCGAACACCTTGAAGTTCACCCAGAAATCCGTGGTCTGCGTCCGCCAGACGATCTCGTTGAGAATAGCCATGCCGGCGAAGAACAGCGCCCAGCGCATGGTGAGGATGCGCCAGCCCTGCGGCGTCAGATTGAACATCTGGTCGAACATGACGGCGATGAAGGAGCGGCCGAACAGCAGTCCGCCGCCGAGCACGGCCGCGAACAGGCCGTAGATGATGGTCGGCTTGACCTTGATGAAGGTTTCGTCGTGCAGCACCAGGGTCAGGGTGCCGAACACCAGCACGACCGCGCCGGTCACCAGCGCCATGATCGGCACGTGCCTGGTCACCACATAGGATGCGATCATGGCAGCTACTATCGCGACCATGAACGCGCCTGTCGCGAAGAATAAATGGTATTTGGCGTTCGCGATGAAGAACACGAGCAGCGGCCCGAGCTCGGTCGCAAGCTTGAACAGCGGATGTGGCTGGGTCTTGTCCATCAATTCAGTCCATTGAACCCGTGTCTTGGCCATCCTTCGAGACGGCGCTCCGCGCCTCCTCTGGATGACGACCCTTCGTATCCCACCGCCATCCTGAGGAGGCGCGCACCAGCGCGCGTCTCGAAGGATGAATTATTCGATCCCGGCAATCGCCTTGGCAAAATCCTTCGCCGTGAAGGGCGCGAGGTCCTCGACGCCTTCGCCGACGCCGACGAAATGTACCGGCAGCTTGTGCTTCTCCGACAGCGCGACAAGGATGCCGCCGCGTGCGGTGCCGTCAAGCTTGGTCATCACGAGGCCGGTGACGCCTGCCGTACGATGAAACGCCTCGACCTGCGACAGCGCATTTTGTCCCACCGTGGCGTCGAGCACGAGCAGCACCGCATGCGGCGCCGACGCATCGACCTTCTTGATGACGCGCACGACCTTTTCGAGCTCGTTCATCAGCTCGGATTTGTTCTGCAGCCGGCCGGCGGTGTCGATCAGCAGCACGTCGCGCGCCTGCTCCCTTGCCGCGGTCAGCGCGCTGAAGGCGAGGCTGGCCGAATCCGAGCCCTGGGCCCCGGCAATGACCGGCGACTTGGTGCGCTCGCCCCAGACCTTGAGCTGCTCGATCGCCGCGGCACGGAAGGTATCGCCGGCGGCCAGCATGACCTTGCGGCCATCGGCGGAGAATTTCGCGGCCAGCTTGCCGATCGTCGTGGTCTTGCCGGAGCCGTTGACGCCGACGACCAGGATGACGAAGGGTCGCTTCGACGCATCGATTTCGAGCGGCTTCGCCACCGGCGCCAGCACCTTCTCGACTTCGGTCGCAACCACCTCCTTGACCTCATCGGCCGAGATCGCCTTGTCGTAGCGGCCCTTGCCGACCGCCTCCGCGATCCGCACCGAGACCTCGGTACCGAGGTCGGCGCGCAGCAGCACCTCCTCGATATCATCGAGCATGGCTCGGTCGAGCTTGCGCTTGGTGACGAGATCGGCGACGGCCGTGCCGAGCGCGCCCGAGGTGCGCTTGAGGCCGCCTTTCAGCCGCTGCCACCAGCTCTGTTTTGGAGTTCCTGCAGTGGTATCGTTCATGGCGCGGACGTGTTAGCCGTTTCGGCCCATAAACGAAAGTCTCGACGAATTGATCGATGTTCCCCAATTGACCGCGGAAGAAATCTTAGGCCGGGTGCTCCACCGCGACGGGCTGATGCTGGTCATCGACAAGCCAGCGGGCCTGCCGGTGCATCGCGGCCCCAAGGGCGGCCCCAATCTGGAGGCCTCGTTCGACGCGTTGCGGTTCGGCCTGCCGCGGCCGCCGGTGCTGGCGCATCGGCTGGACAAGGACACCTCCGGCTGCCTCGTCCTGGGACGCCATCGCAAGGCGACCGCCTCGCTCGGGCTGCTGTTCAAGCACAGCAAGATCGCAAAGACCTATTGGACCGTGGTCGAGGGCGGCCCCACCGAGGACGAAGGCACCATCGACATGCCGCTCGGCCGGCTCAACGCCGAGCGCGGCTGGTGGCAGAAGCCGGATCCGGATGGCCAGAAGGCCATCACCAACTGGAAGGTGCTGGGACGCGGCGACGGCCTTGCCTGGCTCGCGATGGAGCCGGTCACCGGCCGCACCCATCAGCTCCGGGTGCATTCAGCGGCGATGGGCTGGCCGATCGTCGGCGACAACATCTATGGGAATGGCCCGCGCTTCGGCGAGCCGACCCTGCATCTGCATTCCCGCGAAATCGGCATCCCGATCTCCAGGAACAAGGAGCCGGTGCATGTCGTCGCGCCGGCGCCGGTGCACATGCGGGAGCGGCTCAAGGCCTGCGGCTGGAACGGCGAATAGAGCGTTTTCCAGCGAAGTGGATACCGGTTCGCGTAAAGAAAACGGGTCAAAAACGTAGGGCTTCCTCCGGGATTCTACTGATCATTATCCTTACGAAACGTTCAGGTCCGCCCGCTAAAGCTGCAAACCGGCTTAGAACAAGCAATCGGGACGGGCTCAGGACGAGCAATGCTGACTGCCGGGCAGGCAATTGTCGACGAGGTCGAGGCTGCGATACGCGCTGGCTCCGCCGAAAGATGCATCGCCACGGCGAGGCGCGTCACCGACCTGTTTCTCCACTCCGCCGGTAGCTTCAACAGCGAGCAGATCGAACTGTTCGACAATGTGCTCGAACGGCTGGTCAAGACCATCGAGCTGCGCGCACTCGCCGAGATCAGCGCCCGGATGGCGCTTGCCGAGATGAGCGAGCAGCTCGCGCCGGTCGCGCAGGCGCCGCCCGCGATCGTTCGCCGCCTCGCCAAAAACGACGAGATCCGGATCGCGCGGCCGATGCTGCAGGAATCCTCGCGCCTGAGTGCCGAGGACCTGGTCGAGATCGCGCAGACCAAGAGCGAGCAGCATCTGCTCGCCGTCGCCGGCCGCTGGTGGCTCAAGGACGCCGTCACCGACGCGCTTCTGGCTCGTCGCTTTGCGAGCGTGAGCCACCGCCTCGTCACCAATCCCGGCGCCAAGGTATCGCCGGGCGGATTTGCCGTGATCCTCGCTCAGGCCGAGCACGATCCGACCCTCGCAGTCGAGACCGGCATCCGCGCGGACCTGCCGGCGGAGCTCCGTCTTAAGCTCCTGCGCCAGGCAACGGAAGAGGTTCGCGGCCGTTTGCTGGAACGCGCCCCGCCGTATCTGTACGAGGAAATCCGGCACGCGATCGCCGCAGTCGCCGCCGGCGTCGAGCGCGAGATGTCGCAGGTCCGCGATTTCACCGCAGCCAAGCGCCACGTCGCGAAGCTGAAGGACAGCGGCGAGCTCGACGAGGCCGCCCTGCTCGGCTTCGCCAGGCAGCGAAAATATGAAGAGACCGTTGTTGCGCTGGCGTATCTCGCGCAGTCGAACATCGAGGTGATCCGCTCCCTGATGCAAAGCCTGCGCAGTGAAGGCCTTTTGGTGCCGTGCCGGGCGGCAGGCCTGAGCTGGGCGACCACCGCCGCGGTGATGGAATGCCGCTATGCGACCGGCTCCATGGGCGCCGTTGAGCTCGCCCACGCGAAGAGCCAGTTCACCAAGATGACCCGCGGCAACGCCGACCGCCTGTTGCGGTTCTGGCAGGTTCGCGCGTCACAGCCGTCAAGGCCCGGCGGCCGCGCGCACTGAGTGCGTCATGCGCGATGGCGCGACGGATTTCGATTTCAACCTGTCAGTGATGTGTCGGAACAGGTGTCAGCCATGTCTCCGGTCTAAACAGCATGCGGGTGATCCAGTATCCCAGAGATGTCGCTGCTTGAGCCGAGAGGCCGCGGCTGCTTCTCCCGGCGTCGTCCCTGCGAAAGCAGGGACCCATACTCCGCGGCGGGTATTGTGAACGGCATCGCGGCCCCAGCATCGCACAACAATTCTCATTTGGGGTAATGGGTCCTGGCTTTCGCCAGGACGACACGGAATGTGTTGCGCCGGTGGCGAGTCATACTTCCGCATTCTCGCGACATTCGCTCGAGCTTTGCATCTCTTGTGTCGCCCTCTCATCTTCGGTGGGCACAGGGACGATTCCATTTCCGTCATCCTGAGGGGCGAGCGGAGCGAGCCTCGAAGGATCGACGGCCACCAGCCGGGCCGTGCATCCTTTGAGGCGTGCGTACCGCGCTCCTCCAGCGACAAAGGCAAAGCCTTTACGCGGGGATGACGGGGATGGAGTCGGGGTGAGCGTCTCAGCGGTCCTTTGCAACGAGCCGCGCGCCGTCATGGCCCGTCATGGCGAGCCGCCGCACCATACCCGGCACATCGTCATCGATCGCAACCGGCAGGAAATGCTCCGTGCGGCCCTGCCTGTCGCTCTCGATCAGCACCTCGCGCGTCGCGCCGACTTCCGCAGCAAGCCGCCGCACCAGCGCGGCTTCGCCGGCTGCGCGCAGCCGCTTGGCGCGCTCCCTGATCGTCCCGCCCTCGACCTGCGGCATCCGCGCCGCCGGCGTGCCCGGACGCTTCGAATAGGGAAACACATGCAGGAAGGTGAGATCGCATTCCGCGACCAGATCGAGCGAGCGCGCAAACATCTCCTCAGACTCGGTCGGGAAGCCCGCAATGATGTCGGCGCCTAGCGCGATGTCCGGCCGCAGCCGGCGGACCTGCGCGCAGAAATCGATCGCGTCCCGGCGTGAATGCCGGCGCTTCATCCGCTTCAGGATCAAGTCGTCGCCGGACTGCAACGACAGATGCAGATGCGGCATCAGCCGCGCGTCGTCGGCGATTACGTCGAGCAGATCGCGATCGGCCTCGATCGAATCGATCGAGGAGATGCGCAGCCGCTTCAGCTCGGGCACATGGCGCAGGATCTGCCGGGTCAACTGGCCGAGCTTCGGCGTACCCGGGAGATCGCCGCCATAGCTCGTGAGATCGACGCCGGTCAGCACGATCTCGGCATGGCCACGCTCGACCAGCGTGCGGACCTGATCGACCACCGCGCCCATCGGCACCGAACGCGAATTGCCGCGGCCATAGGGAATGATGCAGAAGGTGCAGCGATGATCGCAGCCGTTCTGCACCTGCACGAACACCCGCGGCAGGCCGCGCTCGAAGCCGTCGAGCAGATGCGGCGCCATCTCCGTCACCGCCATGATGTCAGCGACCGCGACCTTCTCGCTTGCGCCGATGTCGAAAGCGGCACGCGTCGCCTGCCAGGCTGCGCCGCGCATCTTCTCGTCATTGCCGACGACGCGGTCGACCTCGGCCATCTCGGCGAACATCTCGGCTTGCGTCTGCGCTGCGCAGCCGGTGACGACGATGCGCGCGGCCGGGCGTTCACGCTTCAACTTGCGGATCGACTGCCGGGCCTGCGCCACCGCCTCATTGGTGACGGCGCAGCTGTTGATGACGATGGTGTCGGTGAGGCCGGCATGCTCCGCCTCGCGGCGAATCACCTCGGATTCGAACGCGTTGAGGCGGCAACCAAAGGTGACGATTTCGACGCCCATCATCGATCCCGCGCCCGATCAGGCGACGCTGGCGAACAGCGCCGGATCGAAGCGGCCCTCATACTCGAAATCGGCGGTGCCGGTCATCAGCACGTGATCGTCGCGCTCGCGCCACTCGATGCCGAGCTTGCCGCCGGGCAGCGTGATCTCGACCATCCGGTTGGCGCGCTTCAGCCGCGCCGCCGCAACCGCGGTCGCGCAAGCCGCCGAGCCGCAGGCCCTGGTGAGGCCGGCGCCGCGCTCCCAGGTGCGGATCGTGATGTGGTCGCGATCGACGATATAAGCGAGCGTGATGTTGGCGCGCTCCGGGAAGATCGGATGGTTTTCCAGGAGCGGCCCGAAACGTTCGAGGTCGTAGGCATTGACGTCATCGACCCAGAAGACCGCGTGCGGATTGCCCATCGAGACCACCGAGGGCGAATGCAGCACCGGATTGTCGATCGGCCCGACCTGCAGCTCGATGTAGCGGGTGTCGCGAAATTCCTCAGCCAGCGGAATGTCCTGCCAGCCGAACTTCGGCGCGCCCATGTCGACGGTGTAGAGATCGGGCGCCGGCCCCTGCCAGCAATTGAGCAGGCCGGCGCGGGTCTGGAAGGTCGCCGATGTCTGGCCGGTCTTCTCGAAGATCCGCCGCACCACGCAGCGCATGCCGTTGCCGCAGGCCCCGGCCTCCGAGCCGTCATTGTTGTAGATCGAGATGAACGCTTCGGTGCCGTCGAGCCGCGGCGGCTGCAGCACCATCAGCTGGTCATAGGGCACGCCAGCCGGCGAGGCCACCGCGCGCGCTTCTTCCGCCGACACCTGTGCTTTGGAATCCCGCAGGTCGACGACGACGATCTCGTTGCCGATGCCGTTCATCTTGGCGAATGCGTGATTGGCGAGCGCGCTCATCGATTTTCCCAAATTCCGCCCGGTTATATGGCGAGTGGTGGCCAGATGGCTAGTGCGGCGAATTTGAAGCTCCTACGGTGGCTCCGCAGGGTTCTGTAGGAGCTTCAAATTCGAAACCGCACTTAGAAGCAATTGTTTGCTGGTGCTCCTCTAATTCCGAAGTTCGCACAGTTTCTGCCGCACTCGCCTGCGAACTTCGGAATTGGAGCACCAGTCAGAATGGCCCTATGACACATCTGTCATGGGACGAATGCAGAACTCGCGTGTTAGGAATATCGCACCTCAGGGACCGCGCGCGCCGGGACAGATCGAGCGGCCGTTTGAGGAAGGGGATGGAGAATACCGAATGAACCGTATCAACACGCTCCGCGCGGCCCTGGTCGCGCTGCTCCCTTTGGCCGCGATCACCCTGGCAAGCCCGGCGCCTGCCCAGTCGCCGTCAGCCTCGCCCGCTCCGGCGGCAAGCCCGAACCCAACTCCCGCGCCTGCGCCATCGGCAACGCCGGTACCCCCGCCGGCCGAGACCAAGTCGCCGGCCGACAGCCCGGCCGCATCGCAGTCCCCGACGCCGCCGCCGGCCGCCCCGGTGCAGACCGCCGACCCGTTCGGCGAGCCGTTCACGCTGGAACCGAAGAAGGTCGTGATGCTGAAGGGCACGGCCAACTGGGATTCGGCCTTCGACGCGCTGATCGAGGCGTTCAAGCAGCTCACCGCGCTGCTCGACAAGGACGGCGTCAAGGCAACGGGCAATCCGATGATCGTCTACACCTCGACCGACGACACCGGCTTCACCTTCATCGCCGAAATCCCGGTCGACCAGGACGTCAAGAACCTCGGCAACAACATGAGCATGGGCAATTCGCCCGACGGCAAGGCGCTGAAATTCGTCCATCGCGGGTCCTACGACAACATGGACAACACCTATGAGGCGATCACCAATCACCTCGACGACAAGAAGCTCGAAGCCAAGGACACCTTTATCGAGGAATACATCACCGATCCGCTGAAGACCGCCGAAGACAAGCTTGTGATCAACGTCTACGTACCCCTGAAGTGAGCCAGATGACCAACCGCCTCCCCGTCGGCCTCCCCCTCGCTGCCACCCTCATCGCGACCACGCTGCTGGCTGCGCCCGCACTCGCCGACAGCGACTTTCCGCCGGCGATCTCGGTCACCGGCGAGGCGACCGTATCGGCGGCGCCCGACGAGGCGCAGCTCGATGCCGGCGTCACGACCGACGGCAAGACCGCACGCGAGGCCACCGACGCCAACAATGTAACGATGGGCAAGGTGCTGGCCGCGCTGAAAGGCGCCGGCCTCGCGGAGAAGGACTATCAGACCTCGCGGCTGTCACTGCAGCCGCAGTTCGCCAACCGTACGCCGTCGTCGCCGAACGCCCCGCCCAGCATCGTCGGCTATCACGCGAGCAATCGCGTCACGATCAAGCTGCACGATGTGAGCAAGGTCGCTGGTGTCATCGACGTGCTGGTGGGCGCCGGCGCCAACGATATCGGCGGGCTCAATTTCTCGGTGTCGCAGGCCTCGAAGCTGCTCGATGACGCACGCGAAAGGGCGATTGCCGACGCCCGCCGCAAGGCGGAGATCTATGCCAAGGCCGCCGGCGTCGCGCTCGGCGCGCCCTTGAACATCGCGGAAGTCGGCTCGGCGCCGGTGCCGATGTTCCGCGCCAAGATGGCCACGGCAGGATTCGCCGCCCCCACGCCGGTCGCCCAGGGCGAGGAAACGCTGACCGTCAATGTGACCGTCTCCTGGGCGATCAAGGAGAAGTAGCAGTTACTGTCGTCCCTGCGAAAGCAGGGACCCATAACCACGGGATCGAGTCGTTCTAGCGAGCTGTGGCTCCAGCGTTGTCCAACAATCAGCGCTTGTGGTTATGGGTCCCGGGCCGCGCTTCGCTTGCCCGGGACGACAGCTCCTAAATCTCGAACACCTGGCCCGGCTTCAGCGTCAAGAACTTCTCGCGCGACACACTCGCCGCGTCGAGCGCTTCACCGAGTGCGGTCGCGGGCGCGTCGATCGCCTCGTCGGTCAGCTGGAACGTGCCGTGGTGATGCGCCAGCGCCTGGGTGGCGCCGCAATCGGCCAGCGCCTTCACCGCATCCTCCGGGTTCATGTGCTGGTCGCGCATGAACCAGCGCGGCTCGTAGGCGCCAATCGGCAGGATCGCGAGCCGCAACGGGCCATGCGCTTCCGCAACCCTGCGGAAGTGCCGGCCGTCGCCATAGCCGGAATCGCAGACGATGTAGAGCTTGCCGGCCGGCGTCTCCAGCACGAAGCTCGCCCACAGCGCCTTGTTGCGATCGAACAGGCCGCGCGCCGACCAGTGCCGCGTCGGCACCAGCGTCACGGCAACGCCGCCTCCGAGTTCGACGCGCTGATGCCAGTCGAACGCCTCGGCCTTGATCGCGGCATCGGAGGCGCGCATCGTGACGTCGTTGCCGAGCGACGTGATCACGCGCGGCGCAAACGCCGCAGTCAGCTTCGACAGCGTCGCGACATCGAGATGATCGTAGTGGCCGTGCGACACCAGCACGACGTCGATCCTGGGCAACTTCTCGAAAGCAATGCCGGGATCGTTGTGCCGCTTCGGCCCTGCGAAGCCGAACGGCGAGGCCCGCATCGACCAGACCGGATCGACCAGGATGTTGAGGCCTGCGGTCTGGATCAGCCAGCTGGCATGGCCGACGAAGCAGAGCCGCACCTTGTCGCCGTCGACGCGCGGCGGCGGCGTATCGGCATAGGGGCTCGGCGCCCATTCCGGCCAGACCGCGCTGCCGCCCTCCCCCGAACTGCCAGCGCAATACCTCGCCGAGCGATTTCGGCGGCGCGCCGTCCGGATCGAAGAAGTGCAGGCCGTCGAAATGATCGGAGACGGGGCCGTCATAGGTTTTCATCAGGGACATCCAGATCGAGGGCACGCCGAGCGTGGCAGCGGCTCCGGTCAAGGTTGCAAGAAGGCGGCGGCGAGTAACGATGGGCACGCGGGTTCCCAAACAGGAGGCAGGTCCGCTTATATGGGCGGCGGCGACGAATTCGGAACCGACATGGCAAATTGACGCAATTTCAATACCTTAGGGTCTAAACCGAGCGAATTGCGGCGAAACTTTCCTTGACTTTCTTCCCCCGGCAGCGTTTAACGCCGCCACTTTCTCGGAAAGATCCGTCTTTTCGACCCGCCGACTGGCCCTGGAGGCCAGAGGCCAACGCCCGACAGCGCGATGCGCCCTCGGGCGCGAAAGTGTTTGGACTCCCTTCTCCCTCGCCCCGCTCTTGCGGGGAGAGGGTCGGGGTGAGGGGCTCTCTCCGCCCGCACAGCGCGTGGATGGCCTCGTACCCCCCTCACCCGGATCACATCTGGCGATGTGATCCGACCTCTCCCCGCCGGCGGGGCGAGGTGAAAAAAGGACAACGGCATTGTTCGACAATCTGTCGGAACGGCTTGGTGGCATTCTCGATCGTCTGACGGGGCGCGGCGCGCTGACCGAAAAGGACGTCGATGCCGCGATGCGCGAGGTGCGCCGCGCGCTGCTCGAAGCCGACGTCGCGCTCGAGGTCGTCCGCAGCTTCATCGATCGGGTCCGCGAGCAGGCGATCGGCGCCACCGTGGTCAAGTCGGTGACGCCGGGCCAGATGGTGGTGAAGATCGTCCATGACGAACTCGTCGCCACGCTCGGTTCCGACGGCCAGACCATCGACATCAACTCCGTGCCGCCGGTACCGATCATGATGGTCGGTCTGCAGGGCTCCGGCAAGACCACCACCACCGCAAAGCTCGCGCGCCGCATGGTTCAGCGCGACAAGCGCAAGGTGCTGATGGCCTCGCTCGACGTCTACCGCCCGGCGGCGATGGAGCAGCTCGCGGTGCTCGGCCGCGACCTCGACATTCCGACGCTGCCGATCGTCGCCGGCCAGATGCCGCCGCAGATCGCCAGGCGCGCGATCGAAGCCGGCAAGCTCGGCGGCTACGACGTCGTGCTGCTCGACACCGCCGGCCGCACCACGCTCGACGAAGACATGATGAAGGAGGCGGCCGAGATCAAAGCCGCCGCCAACCCACATGAAGTGCTGCTGGTCGCGGACTCCCTCACCGGCCAGGACGCGGTCAACCTCGCGCGCGCATTCGATGAGCGCGTCGGCCTCACCGGCATCGTGCTGACGCGCGTCGACGGCGACGGCCGCGGCGGCGCCGCGCTGTCGATGCGCGCGGTGACCGGCAAGCCAATCAAGCTGCTCGGCACCGGCGAAAAGACCGACGCGCTGGAAGACTTCCATCCGAACCGCATCGCCGGCCGCATCCTCGGCATGGGCGACGTCGTGTCGCTGGTCGAGAAGGCCGCCGCCAATATCGACGCCGAGAAGGCCGCGCGCACCGCCGAACGGATGCGCAAGGGTCAGTTCGACCTCAACGACATGCGCGAACAGCTGCAGCAGATGGCGAATATGGGCGGCATCGGCGGCCTGATGGGCATGATGCCCGGCATTGCCAAGATGAAGAACCAGATCGCGGCTGCCGGCATCGACGACAAGATCATCAAGCGTCAGGTCGCGGTGATCGATTCGATGACGCGGCAGGAGCGCAAGAATCCGGACATCCTCAAGGCGAGCCGCAAGAAGCGCATCGCGGCGGGCGCCGGCCAGAGCGTCGAGCAGGTCAACAAGCTCTTGAAGATGCACCGGAACATGGCCGACATGATGAAGGCCATGGGAAGCGGCAAGCGCGGCCCGCTCGCCGGCATCGCGCAGGCGATGGGCTTTGGCGGCGGCATGAAGCCGCCCTCGGCCGAGGAGATGAAGGCGCTCGCCGAGAAGATGCAGGGCGGCGCCGGTGGCGGCCTGCCCAATTTGCCGAAGGATTTGCCCGTTGGGCTGCGCGGCGGCCTGCCCAACGTGCCGGGCCTGACCGGCCTCAGCGGCAAGCCGACACTGCCGGGCCTCGGCGGCTTCCCGGGCAAGAAGAAATGAGGAATTCGTCGCGACGGCTCACATGCGGCCGGCGCGACGCGGAATGCCAATCAATCGAACACATCGACCTTTGAAGGAGAACTAAATGTCCGTTGTTATCCGCCTCGCTCGCGCAGGCACCAAGAAGCGTCCGGTCTATCATGTCGTCGTCGCCGACTCGCGCTTCCCGCGCGATGGCCGCTTCATCGAGCGTCTCGGCCACTTCAACCCG
This sequence comes from Bradyrhizobium sp. USDA 4011, assembly GCF_054063415.1. Taxonomy (NCBI): domain Bacteria; kingdom Pseudomonadati; phylum Pseudomonadota; class Alphaproteobacteria; order Hyphomicrobiales; family Nitrobacteraceae; genus Bradyrhizobium; species Bradyrhizobium sp. USDA 4011. The sequence goes on along the minus strand of NZ_JBSSGG010000001.1, from coordinate 4,377,383 downwards.
CTGCTGCCGAAGGACAACGAGGCCCGCCTGAAGCTCGACATGGACAAGGTCAAGGCTTGGCTCGCCAAGGGCGCGCAGCCGTCGGATCGCGTGACCCGCTTCCTCGACGCCGCCGGCGTCGTCAAGCGCACCGCGCGCAACAACCCGGAAAAGGCCGTGCCGCGCAAGGAGCGCAAGGCGCAGGCCGAAGCCGCCGCCAAGGCTTAAGGCTGAACGGCGACCACGGTGGCTGCACCGGTCTGTGTCGCCCGTATCGGCGCTGCGCATGGTGTGCGCGGCGCCGTCCGGCTGTGGACCTTCACCGAAGATCCGCTGGCCGTGAAGGACTACGGCCCGCTGATGACCAAGGACGGCACGCGCCAGTTCGAGGTCACCCATGCGCGCGAGGCCAAGGATCATCTGGTGGTGACGCTGAAGGGCGTCGCCAGCCGCGATGACGCCGAACGGCTCAACGGGCTCGAGCTCTACGTGCCGCGCGACCGGCTGCCGGAAACCGACGACGGCGAATACTACCACACCGACCTGATCGGGCTCGCCGCGGTGACGACATCAGAGCAGCCGCTCGGCAAGGTGATCGCGATCCATAATTTCGGCGCCGGCGACATCATCGAGATCGCCCCGCCGCAAGGCGCGACGATGCTGCTGCCCTTCACCAATGCGGTGGTGCCATCGGTCGATCTCGCCGGCGGCCGCGTGGTGATCGACCTGCCGCAGGAAATCGACGGCGACGATCCGTCGGCAGCCTGACCAGGGATAATCCTCAGCCGGTCATCCGGCCCTGTTGCTCGAGCCAGTCGCAGAACACCGCGCTGTGCGGATCGTTGCTGCGGCCCGCCGGAAAATACGCGAAGTAGCTCCGCGCCGGCAGGCTGATCGCGGGGAACGGCGTCACCAGGCGCCCGGCCGCGAGATCGTCCGAGATCAGCGCAGTCGGGCCCATCGCAACGCCGAGACCATCGAGCGCGGCCTGGATCGTCAGATAGAAATGATCGAAGGTCAGCGCCGCCGCCGGCTCCAGCGCGGACTGCCCGGCCTCGGTTAACCAGTCGCGCCATAGCCGCGGCATCGACGTGACATGCAGCAGCGTATGCCTGGAGAGATCCGCGATCTCATGCAGCGGCAGTCGTTCGGGCAGCGACGGGCTGCACACCGGCAATCTCCGCTCCGACACCAGGAAGCGCGACGAAAAGCCGTGAAACGTGTCCGGACCACCCCGGATCACGACGTCGAATGATTCCGGCAACGCGTCCACCGGATCGTTCGACGTGCTCAGGCGCACCTCGATATCAGGATGCTCGGCACGAAACCGGCTCATCCGCGGCAGCAGCCAGCGCAGGCTGAAGGTCGCGAGCGCGTTGACGCGCAGCACCGCCACGGCGGCATCGCCGCGCCGCTCGCGATGCTGCTGCACGGCGGTGGAGATCCGGTCGAGCGCCGGCGCGAATTCCGCCAACAGCGCCGCACCCGCCGGCGTCAGCACCACGCGCCGCACCGACCGCCGGAACAGCGCCGGCGCGCCCAGCCACTCCTCGAGCAGCCGGATCTGCTGGCTGACGGCGCCATGGGTCACGCTGAGCTCGGCGGCCGCTTCCTTGAAACTGCCGAGCCGCGCGGCGGCCTCGAAGGCGCGGACCGCATTGAGCGGCGGCAGGCTACGGCGTGGGACGAACATCATCTCTCAATACCAGATTTTCTAACGCATGGCCCGATTATTACTGATTTGTGACAGTGGCCGTTCGAGCGCATATTGCGCAGCAAGCTACTTACATATCTCCTCTTTTCGAAGGCCTCCTCCGATGCGCAGCCGCTCCATCGTTAGATTTTATTTCTCTGGATGGCAACGATGAGCGTATCCGCCGAAGCCGGCACGTCCCGTCCTGGCCATGCCCGGGCGACGCGAACGCTGTCCGTGACCGGGCTCAACCACGCCCTCCATGACGGCTACACCGACCTGATCTACGTGCTGCTGCCGGTCTGGCAGGCGGAGTTCGCGCTGAGCTACGGGCTGCTGGCTCTGCTGCGCGGGCTCTATGCCGGCGCCATGGCCGGGCTGCAGATTCCGGTCGGACGCATCGCGGAGCGGATCGATGGCAAGATCATCCTGATCGCGGGCACAGCGCTGTCGGCGCTCGGCTACGCGTTCGCCGGATTGTCCGGAGGCATCATCGGACTGGGCCTGGCCCTTGCGCTCTCCGGTGCAGGCTCAAGCACGCAGCATCCGATCGGATCGGCCGCGGTGTCGCGGGCCTATGGCGCGGCGGCGCGCGGGCCGCTCGGCATCTACAATTTCTCCGGCGACCTCGGCAAGGCCGCGATCCCGGCCCTGACCTCGATCCTGCTCGTGATCATGTCATGGCGTCACACGCTGCTCGTGGTCGCGTTTGCAGGCCTGCTTGTCGCGATCAGCATCGCGCTCTGGATGCCGTCGGTCGGCAAGGGTGCCGAGCATAAGGCCACCGCCGCATCGCGCCGTGACGGCGCCGGCTTTCCCTGGCTGCTCGCGATCGGAATTCTCGACACCGCGGTCAGGATGGGCTTTCTCACCTTCCTGCCGTTCCTGTTGCGCGACAAGGGCGCCTCGCTGCCGACCAACGGCCTCGCGCTGGCGCTGGTCTTCATCGGCGGCGCCGCCGGGAAATTCACCTGCGGCTGGCTCGGCGAGCGCGTCGGCACGCTGCGCACCGTGCTCATCACCGAAGGCGGCACGGCGGCGCTGATCGTGGCCGTGCTGGCGTTGCCGCTGGCGCCGGCCATCGTGCTGCTGCCGCTGCTCGGCGTGATGCTCAACGGCACGTCCTCGGTGCTCTATGGCACGGTGCCCGAACTCACGCCGGTGCATCAGACCGAGCGCGCGTTCGCGCTGTTCTATACGGGCACGATCGGATCGGGCGCGATCGCGCCGGTGCTCTACGGCTTGCTCGGTGATGCGCTCGGCCCGACGCTCGCGACCGCGGCGACCGCGCTCACGGCGCTGGCGATCTGTCCGCTTGCCGTCGCACTCGCGCGGCATCTCTCGGACGATCCAACGACGGCGTGACGCATAATTGGCCTAAGCCCGGGCTGCTGTCTGTCTTCTTCCCCCTGAAAGGGGGAAGGTCGGGATGGGGGGCAGCCGCGGGCGACGATGCAAGCCGACAGAGCTGATCCCCACCCGCGTTGCTCTGGCGAGCAAAGCGACCTCCCCTTTTCAAGGGGAGGTTGGAGCCAATCGGCAAGTGGACCCATCCCGGATTGCGCTCCGCTCCATCCGGGCTTCTGTAACGGGCCTTGTTTAGTCAATCCCTTTTTGCGTCATCCACTCGCCGGGCACTTGCTTCTGTACGGGATCGGCGCGGTGGCCGTCGCCTGATGGGGTGCATTGAGGAGCCGGCCGGCCAATCTACGGAAGCGTGGTTGTGAGCCACTTCCCGGATGGCGGCCTGACCGGATCCATCGTCCCGGCGAAGGGACTTCGCTCGGGGAGAGCCTGGTGTCGTGGCCCGCCCAGAACCGATTGATGCTCCTGGTTTAGATGGCGTTGGCCAACGGGTTGAATGGTTTCGCATCGGCGAGCATGCGATGCCGGATGACAGCGAGCTTGCGCGCCAGCGCGACCTTGGCCTTGCGCATGCCGGCACGCCTGGCGATCCGCATGGTCCAGCCCTTCAGCGCCGCGCAATTCCTGACCGGCTTGGTCAGCATCACGTGAGCCGCCTGATAGAGCGCCTCGCGCACGGACGCATCGCCGATCTTGCTGATGCGGCCGGTGTAATCGGTTTCCCCCGATTGGTATTTCTTCGGGGTGAGGCCAAAATGCGCTCCTGTCGCCTTCGATGACCGGAAGCGCTTCGGGTCGTCGACCGCCGAGGCATAGGTGAGCGCCACGATCGGGCCGACGGACGGCGTCGTCATCAAGAGCCTGGCCTGCGGGTGCGATTTGGCGAGCTTCTGGACCTGCTTGTCCAGGCTGTTGAACTCGCGCCGCAGCACGGCATGGGCTTCGAGCAGCGCCTGCGCCACCACCTCAAGTCCAGGATGGCCCGCAACGAGCTCCCGGATGCGTTCGGCGAAGGTGCGCTCGGTGGTCGCGCCGACCTTCAGGCCAAAGCCGCGGAGCACGCCGCGCAGGCTGTTCTCGACGTCGCGCAGCTTGGATTGCAGCAGCTTGCGCGCCGTCAGAATGGCACGGCTCTCCTGCGCCGCGATCGATTTGCAGTGCACCGGCCGGAACCAGCCGAGCCGCATCAGTTGCGCGATCCCGCGCGCATCATTGCGGTCCGACTTCACCACCATTGCCTTGAACGCATCGCGCACATGCCGGGTCTCCAGAAGCTCAACCGCAAGTCCCGCCTCCCGCATCGCCGCGTACAGCGACAAGGGACCTGCCTCCAGCCCGATCCGCTCAAGCACCAGCCCCAGCGACCGGAACCAGCCGATCAGGGCCTCCGGCTCGCTCGCAACCTTCGCCTCGCGCAAAATCTTGCCGGCCCCGTCGACAAGGCAAACACTCGAGCATTCCAAAGACACGTCGATTCCTGCATAGTGGTACATGGTCGTCCCTCATGATGCTTGGAGCGGGCTTGCCTCACTCCGTTTGACACCATCAGTTCGAGGGACGACCGCCTTCCAACCAACAGGCCGCTCGCGAGCGCGCCTCCAAATCGCGCCGTAGCGAGCGGGCGGCCGGCCCGTTACCCCATCTACTTAAGCAATGGTGTCACGGAGCATCCCAATGACAAGCACGCACAAGGCCTGGCGGCTGCACGCCCACAATGATCTCCGCTTCGAGGATGTCGCAACGCCCGGGCCTGCGCCCGATGGCGTCGTGGTCCGGGTCGAAGCCGGCATGGTGCTGTCCTATACCAACAAGCTGCTGTCGGGCGCGCTGCCCTACAGCCTGCCGCCGATGCCGTTCGTGCCGGGCACCAACGCGATCGCGCGCGTCGTCGCCACCGGCGAGAACGTCACGCATGTGCGGAGCGGCGACCGCGTATTCCTCAGCCCGCATCTGCGCGGCGACGTGCCGGATCGCGATCCGCCGCAGATCCTGATCGGCCTCACCGCCACGGTGACGACGCCGGAGGCGCTGGCGCTGCAGGCGCGCTGGCGCGACGGCGTGTTTGCGGAGATCGCGCATTGGCCGGCGGCCTGCGTCACGCCACTTGCCAATCTCGACGACAAGCCGGCGACCGAGCTGGTCGGGTTGGCAAAACTGATCGTGCCGTTCGGCGGATTGCAGCGCTGTGGCCTGCGCGGCGGACAGACCATCATCGTCAACGGCGCGACCGGCTATTTCGGCTCCGGCGGCGTGATGCTCGCGGTCGCGATGGGCGCGGGGCGTGTCGTCGCGGTCGGACGCAAGCAGGCCGCGCTCGAGCAGTTGCGCGACGCATTCGGCCCGCGCGTCATTCCCGCTGTCGTGACCGGCGATGCCGCCGCCGATCTTTCGATCATCCGCCGCGCCGCCGGCGGCAGCGCCGATGTCGTGCTCGATTTGCTCGGCGCCGCCAAGAGTACCTCGACCACGCTATCCTGCCTGCGCGCGCTCCGGCGTGGCGGCCGGATGGTGCTGATGGGCAGCGCCGAGGTGCCGCTCGAGCTGTCGTTCCGCGAGATGCTGGCCAACGACTGGGAGGTGGTCGGGCAGTTCATGTACGATCGAACGGCGCCGGGCCAACTCGCCGGCCTTGCCGCCGAAGGCTTGCTGGATCTGCGCAAGATCAACGTCGCGACCTTCAAGCTCGCCGACTTCCGCCGTGCGGTTGATGCGGCCGCGATGATGCAGAGCCTCGACCTCACGGCCGTGGTGCCGTAACCAGAGGCCATGACATCGCAAGAGACCCCATCCCAGGCGACACAATGGCGCGCGACCGTGCTGACCCTGTTCCCAGAGATGTTTCCGGGACCGCTCGGCGTCAGCCTCGCCGGCAAGGCGCTGGCCGGCGGCCTTTGGGCGCTGGAGGCACGTGACATCCGAGCGTCAGCCACTGACAAGCACCGCAGCGTCGACGACACGCCGGCCGGCGGCGGCCCGGGCATGGTGCTGCGGGCGGATGTGCTGGCGGCAGCGATCGATGCCGCGACCATTGCGCCTGACCGTCCGCGCCTGTTGATGAGCCCGCGGGGTCGGCCACTGACCCAGACCCAGGTCGCCGGGCTTGCCGCCGGGCCCGGGCCGCTGATCGTCTGCGGCCGCTTCGAGGGCATCGACCAGCGGGTGATCGAGGCGCGCCGGCTCGAGGAGGTCTCGATCGGCGATTATGTGCTGTCCGGCGGCGAAATCGCCGCGATGGCGCTGATCGACGCCTGCGTTCGCCTGTTGCCGGGGGTGATGGGGAAGCTGGCCTCGGGAACCGAGGAGAGCTTCTCCGAAGGACTACTGGAATACCCCCAATACACCCGTCCGCAGGAGTTCGAGGGCCGCCAGATCCCGGAAATCCTGATTTCCGGCGATCACGCCAAGGTGGCGGCCTGGCGGCTGGCCCAGTCCGAGGCCCTGACGGCGGCCCGGCGGCCCGATCTCTGGGCCCGGAGGGCCGGCCAAAAAGCCGCTCCTCGAGGGACAAAAAACACGACAGACGGGTGACAAACCCTGCGCTTTGCCTTATAGGCACGGCCTAATCCGCACACGCGCAGGATAGATGGACGTTTGCGCAGCCCGCACAGGCTGGGCGCGCCGCCGATGGAGATTTCGATGAACCTGATTCAGCAGCTCGAAAAAGAGCAGTTCGACAAGCTCGCCGCCACCAAGACCATCCCGGAATTCGGACCCGGCGATACCGTCATCGTCAACGTGAAGGTGGTCGAAGGCGAACGCACCCGCGTGCAGGCCTATGAAGGCGTCTGCATCGGCCGTTCCGGCCACGGCCTCAACGAGAGCTTCACCGTGCGCAAGATCTCGTACGGCGAAGGCGTGGAGCGCGTTTTCCCGGTGATGTCGCCGATGATCGACTCGATCAAGGTCGTGCGTCGCGGCAAGGTGCGTCGCGCCAAGCTCTATTACCTGCGCAACCTGCGCGGCAAGTCGGCCCGCATCGTCGAGAAGCAGGACCGCCAGACCGCCGTCGGCGAGTAACGTTTCCCTTCAGGGGATGTGACCAAAAGCGCGGGGCCCTGCCCCGCGCTTTTTTGTTGCGGCATACCTATCTGGTGGACAGGTCCGCGCATCGATCGATTGTCGCGCCCGCGAGCCCTGTGATAGAAATTTAGAATGGTTCCGGATCAAGCAAGCCAGCGCTGCCCAAGTCAGACCTGCAAGCGCGTCGTGATCGACGATCGCTCGCGGCTGCCCGGCCGCTTCTTCGGACGCTTTGCGACGTCGGCAACATCAGAGCTTACGCGCGCAGCGTGAAGCTACCTGGACGCTGTCGCCTGCTCGCGCGCTTAAGACGCGCTTAACGCCATTCACCACTGAATTTCTTCTGGAGCTGAAGCTCATGTCCAAACCGACCACGCTGTACGACAAGATCTGGAACGACCATCTGGTCCACGAGGCCGACGACGGCACCTGCCTGCTCTATATCGATCGCCACCTGGTGCACGAGGTGACCTCGCCGCAGGCGTTCGAAGGCCTGCGCGCCGCGGGCCGCAAGGTGCACGCGCCCGAGAAGACGCTCGCCGTCGTCGACCACAACATCCCGACAACCGACCGCTCGAAGCCGAACCCCGATCCGGAAAGCATCGAGCAGATGCGGGTGATGGCGGAGAACGCCAAGGAATTCGGCATCGAATACTACAACGAGTTCGACAAGCGTCAGGGCATCGTCCACGTCATCGGCCCGGAGCAGGGTTTCACGCTGCCTGGCACCACCATCGTCTGCGGTGACAGCCACACCTCGACGCATGGCGCGTTCGGCGCGCTCGCGCACGGCATCGGCACCTCCGAGGTCGAGCACGTGCTGGCGACGCAGACGCTGATCCAGAAGAAGGCCAAGAACATGCGCGCGATCGTCGACGGCAAGTTGCCGGACGGCGTGACCGGCAAGGACATCATCCTGGCGATCATCGGCGAGATCGGCACCGCCGGCGGCACCGGCTATGTGCTGGAATATGCCGGCGAGGCGATCCGTGCGCTTTCGATGGAAGGCCGCATGACGGTCTGTAACATGTCGATCGAAGGCGGCGCGCGCGCCGGCCTGGTTGCGCCCGACCAGAAGGCGTTCGACTTCCTGCGCGACCGCCCGAAGGCCCCGAAGGGCGCGGCCTGGGATGCCGCGATGCGCTACTGGGAAACGCTGCGCTCCGACGAGGGCGCGCATTTCGACCACGAGCTCCGGCTGGACGCCGCGAAGCTGCCGCCGATCGTCACCTGGGGCACTAGCCCCGAGGACGTCATCTCGGTGACCGGCTTCGTGCCAGATCCGGACAAGATCGCGGATGAGGCGAAGCGGCTCTCCAAGCACCGCGCGCTGAAATATATGGGCCTGACCGCCGGCACCAAGATCACCGACATCAAGCTCGACCGCGTCTTCATCGGCTCCTGCACCAACGGCCGCATCGAAGACCTGCGTGCCGCCGCGAAGATCGCCGAGGGCAAGACCGTCAACGCCAACGTCAATGCGATGATCGTGCCGGGCTCGGGCATCGTGAAGGAGCAGGCGGAAGCCGAAGGCCTCGACAAGATCTTCCTCGAGGCCGGCTTCGAGTGGCGCGAGCCGGGCTGCTCGATGTGCCTGGCGATGAACCCGGACAAGCTGAAGCCGGAGGAGCGCTGCGCCTCGACCTCGAACCGCAACTTCGAGGGTCGGCAGGGCTTCAAGGGCCGCACCCATCTGGTGTCGCCCGCGATGGCCGCGGCCGCCGCGATCGCCGGTCACTTCGTCGACGTCCGCGACTGGCGGTAAGGTAAGCGCGGGAGCTTCGGTTCTGACCAGATCAGAACCGAAGCCCGATTCTCTTTTTTTGACGCGTTTTCTTCACGCGAACCGGGACCACTTCGCTCGAAAACGCTATGGCTTGCCTCAAGCTCGAGCCGTTTCGGAAACGGCTCGTTAACGGGGCGCACGCACACTGGCTCCTTGCGAACACAAGCTTCGTGGGGAGCCGGACGTGGCCGACAAGAGCGAATTCGTCGATATGATCAGTGAGGCGACGCGGCAGAAGCGACGCCGCGCCGCGCCACGCATCATCGATCCGCTTCCCGAGGTGAAGGAAACCTCGCGCCTCAGCCACTGGCCGCCGGAGCGCTGGACGCAATGGCGGATGGAAAACCTGACGCCGTGGAAGATAAAGTCCTGGAGGCTGAAGAACTGAGACTAGGCTGAAAAAGACGGGCGCCGTGAGGCGCCCGCTGTCGTTTCAGCCCTTACCAATAGACCCCGTACGGCCGCCAGTAATGGCGGTGGTGCCACCACGGCCGGCAGATCCGGCGCGGTCCGTAATAGGTCCAGACCACCCGGCAGCGGCGGTGATAATAATAGGCCGGGTAATAGTAGGACGAGCCGTAGAAGTAGCGCCGGTGATGGAAGTGCCGGCGGTAGCCGTAGCGGTAACCGCTGCCATAGAAGCGGTGGTAGCCGCCGTAGTGGCGATGGAAGCCGCCATAGCGATAGCCGCCATGGAACACCGGCGCGGCGCGGAAACCGCCGCCATGGAAGCCACGAAAGCCGCCGCCATGAAATCCACCGCCGTGAAATCCGCCACCGCGGAAGCCACCGCCATGAAAACCTCCGCCGCCGTGGCCGCCGCCACCGCCATGCCGAACCTGGGTCGTCATGGCATCGGCCGCAGACTTTGCCGCAGGCACGGTGCCCGGGCTCGCCAGCGACAGCGCTTCGGCGCGGTGCTGCGAGACGATCGACAATGCGAAGACCGCGGCCGCCGCAACACCGAGACGGCGCAGCAGTCCACGCCGCAAAGAGCTCTCCCTCATCTCGGAACCTCCCTGACAACAGCGATGAGAACCGCGCTGCATGGCAGCCGGTCTCATTGCGTTCATTGCAGTCGCTCCCCGCGTGACGCTAGAAAGTCCTGAGTGAATGCGCCATGAACGCGCGAAACCGTGCGGCGAAAAGTCCGAGCGGGAATGTCGGCGACGCGCGCAGCGCGGCCGACTGCATCACCAGAACGGGCCGAACCCGAAGCCAAAGGTGAACGGTGCCGGCACCGCGTATGGATACGGCCGATAGTAGTAAGGCCGCCCGTAATAATAGGAGCCGTACGGCCGGTAATAGGAATAGGGCTGGTGGTACGGCCGATAATAGGGCCGGTAGCCGTGGTGATAGTGGTGACGATGGTATTGGCGATGATGGCGCTGCGCGCTGAAGTCGGTCGCCTTCCCCGCCTCCTTCTGTTGTGCCGCGGCGGTTGCCGATGCCGGCGCCGTCAATGCGAATGCACAAGCGACCGCGGCAACACCGATCCATTTCATCATGATCAACTCCTGCAGATTGCGATTGATATCATCTCGGGCGCGCGAATCTGCCGGTTTGATGGCTGAGAACGACAACAGGCCCGTTGCTCACGGGCCTGTGTCTCAACTGCGCTGATACGCCGCGCGATCTGCGGCGCCAGTGGCGACGATGGCCCCAGCCACGGTGATGTCCGCGACCCCAGCCACGATGCCAGCCGTGACCATGACCATAGCGTACCTGCGTGGTCGTCTGGTTCGCGTTGTTCTGAACCGTTGCGGCGGTGCCAGGCGTCGCGAGCGACATCGCGTTCGCGCGCTCGGCCGGCGCCGCCAAAACCAGCACGGCACCGACGGCCGCAAGCCCCAGAACCTTCATCACCTTCATGCGTCTTCGCCTTGATCCCCTGAGGTCACGTCCTGCAACGACGACTCGGGTTCGAATCGACCCCGTTGCCGCGACGCAGATCGCAAGCAGAATGCGGACGACGTGAATTGGGATTTGAATGACTGCGCCACGCTCGTGAATGCCGCTGGCGCGCGCGGGGTTCCGGCACAGCCGCAGGAATTTTCATGTCTGCGCGCAAAACCGGCATCGACAATGGTCGTACGTTGTGAGGAGCCCTCTGGCAGGAGACCGCCGATGACACAACAAGGCCCGCGCAGATAGCTGGCGCTCGGCGCGGCAGCGCTCGCTGGTTCCATCATTTCAATTGATGTCGCGCTCGCCTCGCAAGGACCGGGCGGCGGCATGGGAACGGCGAGCCAGCTCACGCAAATGCTGATGGCGCTCGTAGTCTATGGAACGGCGGGCGTGGTCGTCGCGGCCGGACTGATCGGCGCTGCGCGCCGTCATTTGCGCTAGCTTCCGCGTCGCTCGCAGCCGCTCTAGCCCGGCCGCCAGAAGCAGTTCATGCGCGGCGTGATCACGGTGCCGCTCGGCCGGTGCTCCTGCACATAGGTCGCGGTGCAATCGCGCACGGCGTTCGGACCGGGATTGTAACGCGGGATGACATCCGGTTCCCAATGATCGGGCCGGGACCGGTAGATCGGCACGCGCCTGAGCCGGCGGTGCTCGACGACCCGCTCGCGGACGGCCGGCGCCGGTTCACCGATGCGCGCTTCGGCCGCCGCGCTCTGTGCCCGCGCCTCTCCGGCCGGAAGCGAAAGCCCGACTGCTACCGCCAACAGCGTTGCCGCCACGATCCGTTTCATCACGCCACCCAAGCCCCATTCTTGAGCCTCAATCCTGGGCCGCACGGTCTCCCATTGCACCGCCAAGGTCAACTGCGCTGGCGCCGACTGAGCCACTCGCGCTAAAGGAGTGTCATGTGGACCACAGCCAAAGCCCCCTCGCTCGCCGAGATGGAGGCCATGGCGCTCGAGATTTTCGAGCGCCTGCCTCCGACGTTCCGGGCCCTCTGCGAAGGCCTGATCATCCGTGTCGACGACTTCCCGACCGACGAGGTGCTCGACGAGATGCAGGCCGAGAGCGAGTTCGACCTGCTCGGCCTGTTTCATGGCATCGGCCTGCCGCAGCAGAGCCATGGCGACGTGGCCCGGCTGCCCAACCTGGTCTGGCTCTACCGCCGGCCGATCCTGGATTACTGGGCCGAGCACGACGAAACCCTCGGCCACATCGTCCGCCACGTGCTGATCCACGAGATTGGGCACCATTTCGGCCTCTCCGACGCCGATATGGAGGCGATTGAGGCCGATGCGGGGTAAAGCGTTTTCGAGCGAAGTAGACCCCGGTTCGGGTGAAGAAAACGCGTGAAAACAAGGAAGCTGGAGCCCCGTTGCCGATCCAATCGGAACGAGGGCTCCAGCTTTGCAGAAATGGCCCTTTTACCGCAGTCACATTCGCGATAAACATCCGGCCCCTATCCCCTATTTTTGCCCGGGAAGAGCACCGATGGACAAGTTCACCACGCTGGAAGGCGTCGCGGCACCGCTGAAGATCATCAATGTCGACACCGACATGATCATTCCGAAGCAGTACCTCAAGACCATCAAGCGCACCGGCCTTGGCAAGGGGCTTTTCTCCGAGCAGCGCTACAAGGATGACGGCAGCGAGAACCCCGATTTCGTGCTCAACCAGTCCGCCTATCGCAATGCGAAGGTGTTGGTCGCCGGCGACAATTTCGGCTGCGGCTCAAGCCGCGAGCACGCGCCGTGGGCGCTGCTCGACTTCGGCATCCGCTGCGTGATCTCGACCTCGTTCGGCGACATCTTCTACAACAACTGCTTCAAGAACGGCATCCTGCCGATCCGCGTGTCGCAGGAGGACCTCGACAAGCTGTTCGACGATGCCGAGCGCGGCGCCAATGCGACGCTGACCATCGATCTCCCCAACCAGGAGATCCGCGGTCCCGACGGCGGCAAGGTGAAGTTCGAGATCGATCCGTTCCGCAAGCACTGCCTGATCAACGGCCTCGACGACATCGGCCTGACGATGGAGAAGAAATCGTCGATCGACAGCTACGAGGCCAAGCTGAAGGAGCGCGCCTGGGCCTGAGGCTCGGCGTATCATCGCACCCCGGCACCTTCAGGCGCCGGGGTTTTTCTTTGCCTCTTCGCAGACCAGCTGATAGCTGACGCGCATGCTGCCTGACATCGTCACCTTCTGGCACGGCTCGATGGACGCCCTGCGCCGGACCTGCCTGCGCTCGCAGGTGGCGGCCGGGCACAAGGTGACCGTCTACAGTTTCGATCCGATTCCCGACCTGCCCGACGGCGTCGGCAATGCCGAGGCCGAAGCGGTGCTGCCGCATGCGTTTGCCAAGAAGCTGCGTCCGCCGGAGCCTGACGGCTCATGGCGCGACTGGACCCTGCTGCAGTTCAGCGACTTCTTCCGGATGCGGCTGATGACCCAGCGCGCCGGCCTCTGGCTCGACGCCGATGTGCTGCTGCTGAAGCCGGTCGCGATCGATCCGGCAAAGCCCTATTTCGCCTGGGAACGACCGCGGCAGCTCGGCAATTCCGTGCTGTACCTGCCGCCTGATGATCCGATCGTCCGCGCCTTCGAGGCGCTGATGAAACAGGACGAGCTCACCCCGGACTGGCTGGCGCTGCGTCACCGCCTGACCTTTGCGATGCGCCGGCTGCGCGGCAAGTCGAACCGCCTTGCCGATATCAGAGTCGCGATCTACGGCCCGGCGGCACTGACCGCGCTCGCGCGCCGCGAAGGCGAGTTGCGGTACGCACTGCCGAAGCGCTCGTTCTACGCGGTGCATGCCGAGCCAAGACTGTTCTTCGAGCCGTCGGATTTTTCGCGCTACCTTGATGATCCCGAAATCATCGGCCTGCACATCTCGCCAAAGGGACGCGGCAAGGAGGCGCCGATCCCCGGCAGCCTCTATGCTTGGGCGACGGAGAGGTTTGGGCGGACTTGAGCCGATTTGATCTGCCGCAAGGTCAGGCTGCGTAGAAGGTCTCATATGGGACGGCCACTTTATTTTGGAGGCACCCATGACCACCGAAGCTCGGATGTACCCTGTCGTCGAGTATCTGATCGATGTGTTCGGCGAGTGGCTGAAGCACCGGCGGGAGCTTGGCGAGCTGCGCGAACTGGACGATGCGAGTTTCAAGCAGATCGCAAGCGACCTGCGGGTCAGCCCTGACGACCTCACGGCGTTGGTGCGCCGAGGGTCGCACAGCGCCGACGAATTGCCCAAGCTGCTCATGGCACTCGGAATCGATCAAGAGAATCTGGCACGCACCGAGTACTTGGTGCTGCGCGACATGGAGCGGGTCTGCAGCTTGTGCAATCACAAGCGACAGTGCGACCATGATCTCGCCGCCGGCACGTCCAGCGCGCACTATCATCAATACTGCCTGAACGCCGCGACGATCGATGCGCTGGGTGAGGCTACAGGTCGCAAGCCGGCGTCGTGATGGTGCGTCGATGCTGAATCAGCACCTCGTCTGGCGCCGTGCATTGCCGATCGTCGTGATCGCGATGGCTGCGCTCTTTCTGCTACGCCTGCATCAGGCCAATGGCGCGGGGCAGCCTTCAGAGAGCATTACCGCCGGGCACCGGCTGGCAGAGGCTTGGTGCATGGAATGCCACGTCGTCGGCCCGATTGCCACGGGCGTGAAGAAAGTGCCGCCGGACTTCATCGCCATCGCCAACCGGCCCTCCACCACCACGCTTTGGCTGAAGGTGTTCCTGAAGACGAGCCACCCGACAATGCCGAACATCATTGTTGGGCCGAGCGAGGCCGATGATCTCGCGAATTACATTATGAGCCTGAAGCGCGACTAAAGCGCGATGAGATCAGGTTGAATCGTCATCGCGCTCTAGCTTCTTGTCTACGCATGATCTCTTCGGACAACCGCTTCGCAGTTGTCCAGATCATGCTTTAGCGTGCATGTCACCACCGATGATCGTCAATGCCCCATCGCAGCGATCGCATCCGCGATCGCGATGGTGCGCTTCGCCATCTCGGCATGCAGGCGCTCCACCATGCGGCCGTCGAGCTGGATCGCGCCGCGCGCGGCGTTCTCCGGTTGCTCGAAGGCGGCGATGATCCTGCGGGCCTCGGCGACCTCGGCCTCCGGCGGCGTGAAGATCGCGTTGCAGGCATCGATGTGGCTCGGGTGGATCAGCGTCTTGCCGTCGAAGCCGAGATCGCGGCCCTGCGCGCATTCCTCCGCGAAGCCGTCGATATTGCTGATGTCGCCATAGGGACCGTCGAGGATCTCGAGCCCGTGCGCGCGGGTCGCCAGGATGCAATGCGTGATCATCGGGATCATCGCCGCGCGGCCCGGCTTCATCCGGATCCGGGTTTCGCGCGCGATGTCGTTCGGCCCGAACACGAAGCCGGCGAGCCGGACCTTGGAGTCCTGCGATGCCGCGGCGAGCTTGTCGGCGTCGAGCACGGCGCGTGCGGTCTCGATCATCGCCCAGACCCGGATCGAGGCAGGGGCATTGATGTCGCTGAGGCGATCGGCGACTGCGTTGAGATCGTCGACGGTGGAAATCTTCGGAACCAGAATCCCGTCCGGCTGCACCTTGCCGGCCATGCCGATGTCGTCGACCCACCACGGGCTGTCGAGCGCGTTGATGCGGATCAGCACCTCGCGCTTGCCGAAGCCCCTGGCGGCGACCGCCTTGGCGATCTGCTCGCGCGCCGTGGCCTTGGCGTCGGGGGCAACGGAATCCTCGAGGTCGAGGATGATGCCGTCAGCCGGCAAGGTCCGGGCCTTCTCCAGCGCCCGTGCATTCGATCCCGGCATGAACAACAGGCTGCGGCGCGGACGGGTCATCGGCATTCTCCTGGGGGCTCGGGCTCCGCCACCGTCCATCGTTTGGGCATCGGGTGGAACCATCTTTCAAGGCTGCCGTATCATCTCAGGATGCACGCCGAAAGTCTTGTACCCATCACCAGCATGTGGTTAGCCAGAGGCCATGCAGTCCTTTCCAAAGCAACTGATCGACGGCTATCGCGCCTTCGCCACGCAGCGGCTGCCGACCGAGCAATCCCGCTACCGGGACCTATCCGAACGCGGCCAGTTCCCTGAGACCATGGTGATCGGCTGCTGCGACTCGCGGGTTTCGCCGGAAGTGATCTTCGATGCCGGCCCCGGCGAGTTGTTCGTGGTCCGCAACATCGCCAATTTGGTTCCGGTCTATCAGCCCGACAGCAACGCGCACGGCGTCTCGGCCGCGCTGGAATATGCCGTGACCGTGCTGAAGGTGAAGAACATCGTGGTGCTGGGCCATGCCCAGTGCGGCGGCATCCGCGCCTTCGTCGACAAGATCAAGCCGCTCACGCCGGGCGACTTCATCGGCAAATGGATGCAGATGTTCATCAAGCCGGGCGAGGTGGTCGAGCAGCGCGACCATGAGAGCATGCAGGACTTCGTCACCCGCATCGAAAAGGCCGCGGTGTTCCGTTCGCTGGAGAACCTGATGACGTTCCCGTTCGTGCGCGAGCGCGTCGAGAGCGGCGAGATGCAGCTGCACGGCGCCTATTTCGGCGTCGCCGAGGGCTCCCTGTTCGTGCTCGACCGGGTCGCGAAGGAGTTCATCAGCGTCGCCGATGCCGTGAAGGCCGGCGCGTAGGCGCGATGAGTTTGAGCTGGATCGTCATCGCGCTTTAGCTCTTTGTTTGAGCATGATCTCCGCGCAAACGGTTCGCGTTTGTCGCGAGGGAAAACCGCTTCACACATTTCCAGATCATGCCCGGCTACTCATCACCGTGATAGCCGCCCCAGCGATCCGAGAGCGCAAGCAACAGCGCTGAGATCACGAACACCAGATGGACGGCGACGAGCCAGGTCATCCGCGTGGCGTCGAAGGCGGCATCGATGTTCAGGAACGCTTCCAGCACGTGGATCGCGGAGATCGCGACGATCGACGCCAGCAGCTTCTGCTTCAGCCCGGCAAAATCGATCTTGGTGATCCAGATCGGCCAGTTCGGGTTGCCCGACGTGTCGATGCGCGAGACGAAGTTCTCGTAGCCCGAAAAGACCACGATCAGAATGAGGTTGGCGACCAGCGTGACGTCGATGAGCGCCAGCGCATCGAGGATGACTTCCGTCGATTTGTAGCCGGACGCATGCAGCACGAACTCCCAGAGCATGCGCGCGAATTTCAGCAGCAGCACGGCAAGCGCCACCACCAGGCCGACATAGAACGGCGCCATCAGCCAGCGACTGTTGAACAGCACATATTCGAAGCCGCGCATGATGCGCGGCGTCGGGGGGCTCGATGGGGTGGGAGCCAGCTGTTCCGACATGGGTTGCGCCCCCCGTTGGTCCCCGCCTTCAGGCCGCTTTCTTCTTCGCGGTGATCAGTTTGCGGTTGATCAGGACTTCCGCGATCTGGATCGCGTTCAGTGCGGCACCCTTGCGCAGATTGTCCGACACGCACCAGAACGACAGGCCGTTCTCCACCGTCGCATCCTCGCGGATGCGGCTGATATAGGTCGCGTCCTCGCCGGCCGCCTCATACGGCGTGACGTAGCCGCCGGGCTCGTGCTTGTCGATCACGAGGCAGCCCGGCGCGTTGCGCAGGATATTGCGCGCCTCGTCCGCCGTGATCGGGTTGGCGAACTCGACGTTCACGGCCTCGGAGTGACTGACGAAGACCGGCACGCGCACGCAAGTCGCGGTCAGCTTGATCTTGGGATCAAGGATCTTCTTGGTCTCCGCCATCATCTTCCACTCTTCCTTGGTGTAGCCGTCTTCCATGAAGACGTCGATCTGCGGAATGATGTTGAAGGCGATGCGCTTCGGAAACTTCTTATTGATCAGCTCGTCATTGGTGTAGACGGCCTTGGTCTGCGAGAACAGCTCGTCCATCGCATCCTTGCCGGCGCCCGACACCGATTGATAGGTCGCGACCACGACGCGCGTGATCGTCGCCTTGTCGTGCAGCGGCTTCAGCGCGACCACGAGCTGCGCGGTCGAGCAGTTCGGGTTGGCGATGATATTTTTCTTGGTGAAGCCGGCGGCCGCATCCGCGTTCACCTCCGGCACGATCAGCGGCACGTCGGGGTCCATGCGCCAGGCCGAGGAATTGTCGATCACGACCGCGCCGGCGGCGCCGATCCTGGGCGACCATTCCTTGGAAACCGAACCGCCGGCCGACATCAGGCAGATGTCGACATCGGAGAAGTCAAAGTGCTCGAGCGCCTTTACCTTGAGCGTGCGGTCGCCATAGGAGACCTCGACGCCGACGCTGCGGCGCGAAGCCAGCACGACGACCTCGTCGGCGGGGAATTTGCGCTCGTCGAGAATGTTGAGCATTTCGCGCCCGACATTGCCGGTCGCTCCGACCACCGCGACTTTGTAACCCATCGTTCACTCTCCGACGAAAAATGCCCGTTCCCCCGCAAGCTGCGGAAAGGGAAGAGGCAGCGCTTCTATGCGAGAAACCCCGTCAAGACAACGTTGCGTAGCTTTTGAGCGTTTTGATGCGTTTATTTCGGGCCGATCCGGCCGCACCCCATCATACGGGAAATCCGTCTGATCTGACGAGTTTCGTCGACGAGGTGTACGCCACGCTCTCCCGGCTGTTTGCCTATGTCGCCGTGCTCGCGCTGTTCGCCGTCCTCGCCATCCATCTATGGAGGCAGCTGCCGGAAGCAACCGCAATGGCAGCGCCCGCCGCCGCGGGTTGGAGCGTAGCTGGCCGCTCGGCGCCGGCCTTCGCCATCAGCAAGATCGATCTTCGAGATAAAACAGTGACTTACGAAATCCTCCGGCATCGCGAGGGCGGCCGCAAGGATGTCTTCCGCTGGGCCGACGCCAATGGCGCGCTGGCGGCCGAGCTGGAAATCTACCGCCCCGGCGGCGAGGCTATGGTACCCGCGACCACCGAGATTGCCGGGCGCCTCGACCCCGGCGGTATCCGCGAGCTCGAGGCCGCCGGCATCGTCGACAGCAAGTTCGGCGGCGTCACCCTGCTGCGCCCGGCGCGACAGGACGGCAGCCGCGCCTGCCTCGGCTTCCTCAAACAGGCCGACGCGCCCGACCTGCGGATGTCCGGCTGGACTTGCCAGGGCGCCAGCCTGCCGGCCCAGCGCGCCGCGATCATTTGCATGCTGAACCGGCTGACCTTGCTGGCGGCGGGCAACGACCCGCGGCTCGCCGCGCTGTTCTCGCATGCCGAGCTGCGGCGCACCGACTGCGTTACCTCTGGCCCACCCGCCCTGTCGGCCGACTGGGTGACGGGCAGCGAGAACCCGCTTCTGCGCGGCGCGCTTTGATGGCGAGACCGTGGCAAGGCACTGGTTTTCATGAAACTTTTGCGCTTGGACACGCATTATCTCCGATGGTGTGGCGCAATTGACCTAGTGACGCCCCACCCTCCATGGCTACAATGTGTTCCGAGTGATTTTGGCTGATGCGCCAGCCCCCGATCGGGGCCGTAATGACGAGGATGCGATGACCTTGAAATTCCCTGCCGCGAACAAGCTCGTGGTGTTGCTTGCCGTGGCTGCCGTCACCGCAACCGCGTTCGGTATGACCGCGGCCAGCGCGCAGCAGAGCCCCAGCAAGCGCAAGCAGCAAGAGCAGTATGACCGCGACGGCCGCCGCTACTACGGCGCGCAGGGTCCGAACCGCGTCTATCAGCAGGGTCCGCGCACCCGCGTCTACGTCACCACGCGGTCGTGGCTCGACGCCGGCACCGAAGTGCTGCCGGGTGACCGCAAGTTCAACGACTACGCCTATCCGCCGGATGTCGGCTACCCGTCGTTCGCGCGCGAGAACAACAACCGTCCGATCGACCGCCAGCCGCTCAGCCCGCCGGCCGACCTCGGCGGCTATCCGCGGAGCTTCCCGCTGTACTGAGAATTTGGGCGAACAGCCGATACGAAAATGCCCGGCTCCGGCCGGGCATTTTTTGTTTTGCTGTCATTCCGGGGCGATGCGGCGCATGCCCCGGCGCGACGATGCAGCCTTACGCGTGCAGCTTCTGCAATTCCTTCAGGATCGCCTCGCCCATCTGCGCCGTGCTGACCGGCGTGGTGCCCTGTGACTTGATGTCGGCGGTGCGCAAGCCGCCGGCGAGCACGGCCGCGATCGCGGCATCGACCTTGTCGGCGAGATCGCCCATGCCGAAGGAATAGCGCAGCGCCATCCCGAACGAGGCGATCATCGCGATCGGGTTGGCGAGGCCCTTGCCGGCGATGTCGGGCGCCGAGCCGTGCACCGGCTCATACAATGCCTTGCGCTCCTTGGTCTTGGCGTCCTCCTTGCCGAGCGAAGCCGACGGCAGCAGGCCGAGCGACCCCGTGAGCATCGCCGCGATGTCGGACAGCATGTCGCCGAACAGATTGTCGGTGACGATGACGTCGAACTGCTTGGGCGTCTTGACGAGGTTCATGCCGCCGGAATCGGCGAGCTGGTGCTCCAGCGTGACGTCCTTGTATTCGCGCGCATGGACTTGGGTTATGACCTCGTTCCAGAGCACGCCCGACTTCATGACGTTGCGCTTTTCCATCGAGGTCACCTTGTTCTTGCGCTTGCGCGCCAGATCGAAGGCGACGCGGCCGATGCGCTCGATCTCGAAGGTGTCGTAGACTTGGGTGTCGATCGCGCGCTTCTGGCCGTTGCCGAGATCGGTGATGGTCTTCGGCTCGCCGAAATAGACGCCGCCGGTGAGTTCGCGCACGATCATGATGTCGAGGCCCTCGACCACCTCGCGCTTGAGGCTCGAGGCATCCGCGAGCGCCGGATAGCACACCGCCGGACGCAGATTGGCGAACAGGCCGAGGTCCTTGCGCAGCCGCAGCAGGCCGGCCTCCGGGCGCACCTCGTAGGGCACGCTGTCCCACTTCGGACCGCCGACCGCGCCGAAGATCACGGCATCGGCCGCATTGGCCTTGGCCATGTCTCCCTCGGAGATCGACACCTTGTGCGCATCATAAGCCGAGCCGCCGACCAGACCCTGCTCGGTCTCGAACTTCGCGATGCCCTGCGCATTCAGCCAGTCGATCACGCGCTGGACCTCGGCCATCACTTCGGGGCCGATGCCGTCGCCGGGGAGAAGCAGCAGTTTATGGGTCGCCATGGTTCGTTCCTCACTCAATCGGGCATGCCCGTCATCGTCAGGCGCGAGTGCTAAAACGCCCCGGGCGGATTGGCAAGGCACCCCGGACAGGGCCAAAATGGCCCGCCAAGAGCCAACCGCGCCCCAAAAGAAGCCAACAAGACGGACCTCATGACCGCAGCCATTATCTACGCCTTCGCCTCGGCCATTTTCCTCGGCGCTGGCGTCGTGCTGGCGCAGCTTGGCCTGCGCACCGTCGAGCCGCTGTCGGGCGCCGCCATCAGCGTGCCGTCCTTCACTTTGCTGTTCCTGGTGCTGTCGCCGCTGATCCTGCATGGCGAGCCGGTGGTCTGGCGCGGCCTGCCGATCTTCATCGCAATCGGCCTGTTCTTCCCGGCCTCGCTGACGCTCCTGACCTTCGCCTCGAACCGGGCGAGCCCGCTGTGGGCCTGCCTGGTCGGCTATGTCATGTCCTCGCTGGTGGTGCTGACCGTGCAGCGGATCAGCAACGGGCTCAGCGCGCTCAGCCTGTTCGCCGCGGTCCGCAATGGTCCGATCACGCTGGTGGTGCCGCTCGCCGCGATCTACCCGCTGGTGACCGTGGCGATGAGCGCGATGATGCTCAAGCACGTCGAGATCACCGCGCGGATCGTCGCCGGAACCCTGCTGACCGTGATCGGCGTCGCGCTGGTCCTGATCGCCTGATTGCCCGATACGCAAGACAGTGTTGCTGCCCGTGGCGCTGGGCAGGACCGACGCGGCCTGCCACAATGCCGGCATTGCCGGAGTGAATTGTGAGAGCCCCCGCCCCGTCCTACCCCCATCCCGCGCGGCTGATCCTGATTTTGTCGCTCGCACCGACGGTCGGTCTCGGCATCGGCCGTTTCGCCTATTCGCTGGTGCTGCCCGACATGCGCGACTCGCTGGCCTGGTCCTATTCGGCCGCCGGCTTCATGAACACGATCAACGCCGCCGGCTACCTGTTCGGCGCGCTGTTCGCCTCGCGCCTGATCCAGCGCTTCGGGCTGGCCACCTCGGTGCGCTGGTCGACGGTGGCCTGCGCGCTGTCGCTGGCGCTGTGCGCGATCTCGGGCAATTTCGCCGTGCTGAGTTTCGCCCGCCTGCTGGTCGGCTTCGCCGCCGCGATCGGCTTCGTCGGCGGCGGCGCGCTGGCGGCAACCATCGCGCAATCGCGACCGGAACGCGCCAACTTCCTGCTCAGCCTGTTCTACGCCGGGCCGGGCGTCGGCATCCTGGCCTCCGGCCTGATCGCGCCGTTCATGCTGCAGGGTTTTGGCGCCGGCTCGTGGTGGATCGTGTGGTGGGCGATGACCTTGCTCTCCGCGATCATGACCGTGCCGCTGCTGCTGGCGCCATTCCACGCCAATACTGCCGCGGGCGGCATCGTGCGGACCAAATTCGCTGTGATGCCGGTCCTGATCTACCTCGCCGCCTATTTCCTGTTCGGCGCCGGCTACATCGCCTACATGACGTTCATGATCGCCTATGTCCGCGACGGCGGCGGCGGCGCGGGAGCACAGAGCGCGTTCTGGAGCCTGATCGGCGTCAGCGCGTTCGTCACGCCATGGGTCTGGCGGCGGGTACTTGCTCTCGACCGCGGCGGGCTCGCGACCACCATCATCCTCGGCGTCAACGCGCTCGGCGCGGCTCTGCCGATCTTCGGGCATTCGCCGCTGCTGCTCGCGATCTCAGCGCTGGTGTTCGGCGTCGCGTTCTTTGCCGTGGTGGGGTCAACCACCGCCTTTGTGCGTCTCAACTACCCGCCGGAAGCTTGGCCGACCGCGATTGCGGCGATGACCATCGCCTTCGGCATCGGCCAGACCCTCGGACCGATCGTGGTCGGCGCGATCACCGACGCCGTCGGCAGCCTGTCATTTGCGCTGAACGTCTCGGCCGCGATGCTGGCGCTGGGGGCGGTGCTGGCGGCGTTTCAGAGGAAGGTCGGGCCGTAATCCCTGGTCGTCCGGCGAAAGCCGGGATCCATAACCACAGGTGATTGTGACGGAGGGAGGCGTCACCCCGCCTGCTTATTCCCTCGGCCGTGGAGTATGGGCCCCGGCCTTCGCCGGGACGACGGCTAACTCCCGCTGAACGAATTGTAGCCCTGGTCTTCCCAGTAGCCGCCCTTGTAGTCGTTGGTGACTTCCATCGAGAGCACGTATTTCGGGTTCTTGAAGCCGAGCTTGGTCGGCACCCGGATCTTCATCGGAAAGCCGTAGGCGCGCGGCAGGATCTCGTCGGCGAACTTGAACGTCATCTGGGTCTGCGGATGCAGCGCCGTGCGCATGTCCAAAGGTGAATTGTAGCCGTCCTTATCGGCGCACTGGAACCAGACATAGTTGGCGCGCGTGTCGGCGCCGACCAGCTTAAGGAAATCGCGCAAGGGCGTGCCGGTCCAGCTGCCGATCGCGCTCCAGCCTTCGACGCAGATGTGACGCGTCACCTGCTTGACCTGCGGCAGCTTGTACAATTCGTCGAGCGTCCACGACTTCTTGTTCTCGACCAGCCCGCGCACCTCGAGCTTCCAGTCTGCGCCTGCGATCTCCGGCGCGTCGTCGAGATCGTAATAGGCGTTGAACGGGAACGGCTTGGTGATCATGCTCTCGGGGAAGGTCGGCGCCAGCGTATCCGGATTGAACATCCAGGCCTGCACCGCGTCGTTGAACTTCGAGACCTTCTTCAGCAATTCCTCCGCCGACGACGAATCGACCACGTCGCAGCCGGTCAGCAGCGTCAGCGCACCGAGGCTGGTTCCGGCCGTGATGAAGCGGCGGCGCGTCAGCTCCGGCATCGTCTTCACCGCATCGCGCACGAGCAGCTTCTTGTCGACACCGGGGATCAGGAGTTTGCTGAGACGGCCCATGACACTCTCCCTCAACGTCCAACGATCATGGCGCGCAGGCTCTTCGGCACCAGCAGCGCGAGCGCGACATGGATCACCAGGAAGGCCACGATCAGCGCCATGCAGGTGAAGTGGACATAGCGGGCGATGTCGTAGCCGCCGAACAGCGATACCAGCCAATGCAACTGCACCGGCTTCCACATCGACAGGCCGGACAGCACGATCACCACGCCGACGGTGATGATGCCGGTATAGAGCAGCTTCTGCACCGAATTGTACTTGCTGAGATCGTCATGGGACAGCCTGAAGGTCAGCGCCGCCTTGGTATCGGCAATCACGCCGCCGGGGGTGATCGGCAGCAGCTTCTTGCGGAAGCGGCCGGTGGCGAAACCGAGCGCCAGATAGATCAGGCCGTTGACCATCAACAGCCACATCGCGGCGAAGTGCCAGAGCAGCGCACCGCCGAGCCAGCCGCCCAGCGTGATGCTCCGCGAGAAGGTGAAGCCGAACAGCGGCGAGGCATTGTAGATCTGCCAGCCGGACATGATCATCAGGATCATCGCGAATGCGTTGATCCAGTGCACCATGCGCACCCAGACCGGCTGGATCACCTTCGCGGGCGCCGCGGTCTCTGCCTGGTGGTCGCTGACGGCAAGGCTCGTCATGGAATGTCTCTGCTCGTGGTCGTTACCGGCTTATACGCCGGGAACCGGCGTTCCGTTACGGGGGTGCGCATCATCAGTTCGATATACGCCACTTCATATGGTCACAAAAATGCGAGCCGGGGCGAGGCTCCGGCTCGCTGTTTCGTCAGCCGCTCAGGGACCAAATCGGCCCGCCGGGTGTCAGGTCGCCGGCATCAGCACGGTGTCGACCACATGGATGACGCCGTTCGACTGGTTGACGTTGGAGATCGTCACCATCGAGGTGCCGCCCTTGGCATCGACGATCCAGACCTTGCCGTCCTGCTTCTTGACGGTCAGTTCCTCGCCCTCGGCGGTCTTCAGCTTCTTGCCGTCGGTGAGGTCGGAGGCCTCGAGCTTGCCGGGCACCACATGGTAGGTGAGAATCTTGGTCAGCGTCGCCTTGTTCTCGGGCTTCACGAGACTATCGACGGTTCCGGCCGGCAGCTTGCCGAACGCGGCGTTGGTCGGCGCGAACACCGTGAACGGGCCCTTGCCTTCCAGCGTGCTGACCAGGCCGGCGGCCTTCACCGCGGCGACGAGGGTGGTGTGGTCCTTCGAATTGACGGCGTTCTGGACGATGTTCTTGGACGGGAACATCGCGGCGCCACCGACCATCACGGTCTTTTCCTCGGCGCGGACTGGCGCCACGACGGTGGCAGTGATCGCAAGCGCGCTGAAGGCGGCGGCGGCAAGATAGGCAATACGCTTCGACATGGTTCGTCTCCCGATGGGTAATCCAGCCGGCGAGGCTTCGCCGGCAATGAAGGGGCAACAACGGCGCGTGTTGGTTGGTGTGCGTCGTCGCTGGCCTGAGCTACGGGAGGTTTTCCAGGCGGTTTCTGGAAATAACTCTTTGTGATTCTTGAAACCGGTTGGCGCGCGCTTCGTACACGTGGCGCTTCACGCAGCCGTCGCGCATTCCATTCAACGGAATGGACGGGTGCGCTGCCGCGAGCAATTTGCTTGCCGCCCTTGCCTGATTGGTTCAGCCTGAGATTGCGGCGCAGCTTCACGACGAGCGGTAGTGGGGAGAAGCAATCATGAGCAGCATCACGGCGGCTCGTTCGCGCTGTCGTTCCTCTGCATCCCCGCGCTGATGATCGCGATGGCGACCGGCGTGTACCTGTTCGTGCCCGAGCATTCCGGCCAGGAGCTGAACGAGATTAGCGAGTGATCTTGCTCCAACCTCCCCTTGAAAAGGGGAGGTCGCTTTGCTCGTCAGAGCAAGGCGGGCGGGGATCTGCTCTCTCCGCAGACAGTATCGCCTGCGGCTGACCCCCATCCCGACCTTCCCCCTTGCAGGGGGAAGGAGAAGACCCGGCGCGCCTAATCCCTGTTCGTTGGCGTCTGAATGAAGCCGCGGTTGTGCGTCGGGCTGATCAGGATCTCGTTCATGCAGACCCGCGCCGGCATGCTGGCGACGAAGGCGATGATGCGACCGCAATCCTCGGGTTGCAGCATCCTGGCCTGCTCGGCTTCGCTCGGCACCACCGGCCGCTGCTTCAGGATCGGCGTTGCGACCTCGCCCGGCGACAAGCAGCAGGCGCGCAGGCCGTTGACGCATTCGTCCATGTTGAAGGAATGGGTCAGCGCCAGCACAGCGTGCTTGGTCGTGGTGTAGGCCGGGCCGGGCATCTTCGAGACGTGGCGGCCGGCCCAGGACGCGACATTGATGATGCAGCCGTCCTGCTGCTTGCGCATCGTCGGCAGCACCGCGCGCATGCAATAGAGCACGCCGTTGAGGTTGACCTCGACCAGCTTGTCCCAGCCTTCCAGTTCCATGTCGGCCCAGCTGCGCTTCGGCACATTGATGCCGGCGCTGTTGACCAGGAGGTCGATGCGGCCGTGCTTGGCGACGATCGCCTCGGCGGCCTTGTTGACGTCGGCCTTGTTGCTGACGTCGAGCGGGATCGCCTCGGCCTTGCCGCCCTTCTTCGTGATGTTGGCCACCACGCGGTCGAGCTCTTCCTTGCGGCGGCCGGAGACCACCACCGTCCAGCCGTCCGCAGCCAGGAATTCCGCCCCGGATTCGCCGATTCCGGTGCCGCCGCCGGTGACCCAGGCCACGCGTTTCCCATTATTTGTCATGCAAACTGTCTCCGTTGCTTTCCGAAGGGCGTTTTTGCTAATCCAGCCAGAACCTTCCGGCCCTTTCGCCCTTCGGGGGATGTTGCATGAACACGACCACCAACGCCAACCTGTTTTCCCGCCTGTTCGACGGCCTCGACGACCCCAATCGGCTCGCGATCGAGCAGCTCGACGGCAGCCGCATCTCCTATGGCGACCTGATCGCCCGCGCGGGCCAGATGGCGAACGTGTTGGTGGAACGCGGCGTCAAGCCGGGCGACCGCGTCGCGGCGCAGACCGAGAAATCGGTTTCGGCCCTGGTGCTCTATCTCGCAACCGTGCGCGCCGGCGGCGTCTATTTGCCGCTCAACACCGCCTACACGCTGAATGAGCTCGAATACTTCATCACCGACGCCGAGCCGTCGCTGGTGGTCTGCGATCCCTCCAAGCTGGAGGGCATCAAGGCGATCGCCGCCAAGGTAGGCGCCAAGGTCGAGACGCTCGACCCGATCGGCAAGGGCTCGCTGACCGAGGCGGCCGACAAGGCACTGAGGGAATTCGTCACCGTGCCGCGCGGCAATGACGACCTCGCCGCGATCCTCTACACGTCGGGCACCACCGGCCGCTCCAAGGGCGCGATGCTGTCGCACGACAATCTGGCTTCGAATTCGTATTCGCTGGTCGACTACTGGCGCTTCACCGACAAGGACGTGCTGATCCACGCGCTGCCGATCTATCATACCCATGGCCTGTTCGTGGCGAGCAACGTCACGCTGTTCTCGCGCGCCTCGATGATCTTCCTGCCGAAGTTCGATCCGGACGCGATCCTGAAGCTGATGGCCCGCGCCACCGTGATGATGGGCGTGCCGACCTTCTATACCCGCCTGTTGCAGAACCCCGGCCTGAACAAGGACGCGACCAAGCACATGCGGCTGTTCATCTCCGGCTCCGCGCCGCTGCTCGCCGACACCCATCGCGAATGGTCTGACCGCACCGGCCATGCCGTACTTGAGCGCTACGGCATGACCGAGACCAATATGAACACAAGCAACCCCTATGACGGCGACCGCGTGCCCGGCGCGGTCGGCTTCGCGCTGCCCGGGGTCTCGGTGCGCGTCACCGATCCCGAGACCGGCAAGGAGCTTCCGCGCGAAACCATCGGCATGATCGAGGTCAAGGGCCCGAACGTGTTCCAAGGCTACTGGCGGATGCCGGAGAAGACCAAGGCCGAATTCCGCGGCGACGGCTTCTTCATCACCGGCGACCTCGGCAAGATCGACGGCAAGGGCTACGTCCACATCCTCGGCCGCGGCAAGGATCTCGTGATCTCCGGCGGCTTCAACGTCTACCCGAAGGAGATCGAGAGCGAGATCGACGCCATGCCCGGTGTGATCGAATCCGCCGTGATCGGCGTGCCGCATGCCGATTTCGGCGAAGGCGTCACCGCCGTTCTGGTCTGCAGCAAGGGCGCCGATATCAGCGAGGCCTCAGTGCTGAAGGCGCTCGACGGGCGGCTCGCCAAATTCAAGATGCCCAAGCGCGTCTTCGTCGTCGACGAATTGCCGCGCAATGCGATGGGCAAGGTGCAGAAGAACGTTCTGCGGGATACGTACAAGAATATCTATTCGAAGGCTTGAGGAAAGAGGGATTTCGCGAGGGAACGATGAACCGCGAGGATGCCGAGAGGATTTGTCTACAAATCTTCGATGCTTTGGACGCAATGTACGAGGCTGAAATGGCCATTGCAGGACTCGGCAAGCAGGAACGGACCCGATTCCATCATTCAGTTCAAGAGGTCATTGCGGACCTCGAGGACAAGCTTCTCCTTCCGATTTGCGAACAATATCCGGACTTGCTGCCACCCACCGAGGAGCGAAAGCCAAGCATACTCTTCAGCGAGCTGGCATGGAGCGAGGTGAAGCTTCCGTCTTCAGTGACCGAAGATCAGCTCGACGAAGTCATCTTGTCGCTTCTGACGCCGCGGTGGCGGAAGGTCGTGTGGTTCGTGACCATTGCGGAAGAACGCTACAAGGAGCTTGGCTGGGCGATCAGTCATGAAGCGACCGCGGCGCGCTTGAAGGTGCTCTCCGATATGGATCGTATCGAAGGGGTCGGCGACATGCGGTACTGGGGCAACAGCGAGGTCCGGTTGAAGGACCAAGCTGCGGCTAATGTCCGCCGAGAAGGCTGACCACAAACCGCCCGCCGACAATGAAGAGATAAGCCCCAAACGCCACCTCCAGCGCCCGCTTCGACAGTGCGTGGGCGACCTTGACGCCGAGCGGCGCGGTGACCAGCGTGGTCGGCATCACCAGCAGCGCGCCGATCAGCGAGACGTAGCCGAGCGCGAACGGCAGTTGCAGCGCGGCGACGTCGGGAAAGCGCGCAGCGGCGGGCCAGCCGGCATAAAGGTAACCCAGCGCGCCGGGGATCGAGATCAGCACCGCGAGCGCGGACGACGTCGCGACGGCCTGATGGATCGGCCGGCCGTAGAAGGTCATCAAGAGGTTGGCGAACAGGCCGCCGCCGATGCCCATCAGCGTCGACAGCAAGCCGACGAAGAAGCCGTAGATGCGCATCAGAAAGCCCTTCGGCACGTCGTCGCCGAACTTCCAGGTCTCGCGCGCCAATAGCAGCCGTGCCGCCGCCGACCACGCCGCCACGACGAACACGATCTTGAACAGCCGCTCCGGCGCGAATCGCGCGGTGACGCTGCCGGGCGGCGACGCCGATCACGATCGGCAGCCACCAGCGTTTCAGGATCTCCATGTCGACCGCGCCGCGGCGATAATGGGCGCGAAACGAGCTCAGCGAGGTCGGGATGATGATCGCGAGCGAGGTGCCGATGCAGAGCGGCATCCGCACCTCGAGCGGCACGCCGGCGAGACGAAAGCATTCGTAGAACACCGGCACCAGGATCGCGCCGCCGCCGATGCCGAACAGCCCGGCGAGAAAGCCGGACAACGCGCCGACCGCAATCAGCAGCAATGCAAGCTCGAGCAATTCCTTGGGATCGAGGCCGGCCATCATCCTTCCCGTGGTCAGGAGGCGTTCGCGGCAGTCCGGTCGGCCAGCCACAACGTGCCCAACGCGGCCAGCGGCGCAGCTGCCGCAATCAAAGCAAAGCGAAGTAGGGTGGAATACGCTGCGCCCTGCATCAGCAACGCCAGCACGTCGACTAGCAGTCCGGCGAACGAGAAAACAAGCAGGATGACCGGATCGTCGGCGCTGGTCTGGGCGGCAGTTCTGCGCCGTTCGAGGGAATTTGGATGGAGGGAAGTTGAGGCCATGTCGCGCTCCTCAGATCGTGGAGTGGGCAGACTAGACCCTTCTCAAATGTGTGAGTATTACTCCAGATGAGCAGGCTCTCTCGCGAAATGCGGAAGGATCGAGCTTGGACCAGCTTGCGGCGATGGCGGCCTTTGTCCGCGCAGTCGAGACCGGCAGCCTGTCGGCGGCGGCGCGGTCGCTGCCGAGCTCGCTGACCTCGGTCAGCCGCCAGATCAACGCACTTGAAGAGCATTTCGGCACCCGCCTGCTGCTGCGCACCACCCGCCGGCTCGCGCTGACCGATGACGGGCGCATCCTCTATGAGCGCGCGAAATCGATTCTCGGCGAGGTCAGGGAAATCGAGGCGGCGCTGGCGCGCGACCCGCATCAGCCGTCGGGCCGGATTCGGCTGAGTTCGCCGAGCCTGATCGGGCGGCTCGTGATCGCACCATTGCTGGTCGAGTTTCTGCGCCGCTATCCGGCAGTTGCCGTCGACCTGCTGTTGATCGACCGCGCCGTCGATATGGTCGAGGAGGATATCCATCTCGCGGTCCGCATCGGCCGCTTGCGCGATTCGCAGCTCGTTGCACGCAAGCTCACCGATCTGCAGATGATCGTGTGCGCATCACCTGACTATCTCGCACGGCGCGGTGAGCCGCGGACGCCGGACGATCTTGCCGAGCATGACTGCCTGGTGTTTTCCGATTCGCCAGGGAGCGCGGAGTGGCGCTTTGCCGACGGCTCGAAGACGGGTCGCAAATTCCGCATATCCGGTCGGCTCTGGATGAATAGCCTCGAGGCACTGGTCAGCGCGGCGCGCGAGGGCGCGGGCATCGTCCGCGTGCCGTCGTGGCAGGTGCAGTCCGATCTTACGAGCGGCCACCTGCAACGCCTGCTGATCGATCATGAGCCGGCCCCGACGCCGCTGCATCTGATGCTTCAGCCGTCACGCCTCGCATCGCCTAAGATCAGGGCATTCGTCGATTATCTGGTGGAACAATGGGGTAAAATCGATGCCGTCCAGGCCTCATCCGTGCACAGTTAAACGCGGCGGTCGATCAATGGGTTTTTGGATTCAGTTCTTGGTTCACTCGACCTTGCATTTGGTATACCACACTGCGGATCAATCAGAATTCGGCAACTCTAACAATGAACTTCGGTTCGACCGAAGGCTATTTGGCCGTTGCGCGGGCTGATCCTAGTCCGTAAATAGAACTCCTCTACCGCGTTCCCCGATGGGCCGGCCGCGGTCCCTCGCAACATAAAGCCCGCCGATGACCGCCAGGATCGAACGACCGCTTTCACCCCATTTGCAGACCTACCGGTGGACGCTGACGATGGCGCTGTCCATCGTCCACCGCGCCACAGGTGTGGCGCTCTATTTCGGCACCCTGCTGCTCGCCTGGTGGCTGATCGCAGCCGCCTCCGGCCCCACCGCCTACGCCAATGTCCAGGCCTTCACAGGCAGCGCGATCGGCAAGCTGATCGTGTTCGGCTACACGTGGGCGCTGATGCACCATCTGTGCAGCGGCATCCGGCATTTCGTCTGGGACCTCGGCTACGGCTTCAAGGCCAATGAGCGCGAAGCTCTGACCTGGGGCGCGCTGGTCGCCGGCATCGTGCTGACCGTGCTGGTCTGGATCATTGCCTACGCGGTTGGAGGTGGACGATGAGCGGCCCCTCTTCGATGCGCACGCCGCTCGAGCGCGTCCGCGGCCTCGGCTCCGCCCATACCGGCACGGGCGATTTCTGGCGTCAGCGCCTCACCGCGGTTGCGATGACGCTCCTGATCGTTCCCGTGATCGTCGTGGTGATCATGCTGATCGGCCGCAATCATGCCGGCGCCGCACAGATCCTCGGCTCGATCCCGATCGCCATCATCCTGCTGCTCTTCATCGTCGCCAGCACCTGGCACATGAAGATCGGCATGCAGGTCGTGATCGAGGACTACATCCATAACGAGAAGCTGAAGATCGCCAGCGTGATGGCGAACAACTTCTTCTGCGTCGCGGTCGCTTTGGCCTCGATCTACGCAATCCTCAAATTGTCGTCGGGAGTATAACCCATGGCCGGTGAAGGAAACGGCAAGGCCACCAACGGCAGTGGCCCGGCTACCAATGGCAAGGCCTACCCGATCCAGGACCACACCTACGACGTCGTCGTGGTCGGCGCCGGCGGCGCGGGCCTGCGCGCCGTGGTCGGCTGCTCGGAAGCGGGCCTGCGCACCGCCTGCATCACCAAGGTGTTCCCGACCCGCTCGCACACCGTTGCGGCGCAGGGCGGCATCTCGGCCTCGCTCGGCAACATGCATCCCGACGACTGGCGCTGGCACATGTACGACACCGTGAAGGGGTCGGACTGGCTCGGCGACCAGGACGCGATCGAATACATGGTGCGCAACGCCCCCGACGCGGTCTACGAGCTCGAGCATTGGGGCGTGCCGTTCTCGCGCACCGAGGATGGCAAGATCTATCAGCGTCCTTTCGGCGGCATGACCCTGGACTACGGCAAGGGCCAGGCGCAGCGCACCTGCGCCGCGGCCGACCGCACCGGTCACGCCATGCTGCACACGATGTATGGCCAGTCGCTGCGCCACGCGGCCGAGTTCTTCATCGAATTCTTCGCCATCGACCTGATCATGGACGACCAGGGCGTCTGCCGCGGCGTGATCGCGCTCAAGCTCGACGACGGCACGCTGCATCGCTTCCGCGCCCAGACCACGATCCTGGCGACCGGCGGCTATGGCCGCGCCTATGCGTCCTGCACCTCTGCACACACCTGCACCGGCGACGGCGGCGGCATGGTGCTCCGCGCCGGGTTGCCGCTGCAGGACATGGAGTTCGTCCAGTTCCATCCGACCGGCATCTACGGCTCGGGCTGTCTCGTCACCGAAGGCGCCCGCGGCGAAGGCGGCTATCTCGTCAATTCCGAGGGCGAGCGCTTCATGGAGCGCTACGCGCCGTCGGCCAAGGACCTCGCCTCGCGCGACGTCGTTTCGCGCGCGATGACGATCGAGATCCGCGAAGGCCGCGGCGTCGGCAAGAAGAAGGATCACATCTTCCTGCACCTCGATCACCTCGATCCGAAGGTGCTGCATGAGCGGCTGCCGGGCATCTCCGAATCGGCGAAGATCTTCGCCAATGTCGACGTCACCCGCGAGCCGATCCCGATCGTGCCGACCGTGCACTACAACATGGGCGGCATTGCCACCAACTATCACGCCGAGGTGCTGACCAAGCGCAACGGCGACGACAATTCGGTGGTGCCGGGCCTGATGGCGATCGGCGAAGCCGCCTGCGTCTCGGTTCATGGCGCCAACCGCCTCGGCTCCAACTCGCTGATCGACCTCGTGGTGTTCGGCCGCGCCGCCGCGCTGCGCCTTGCCGACAAGCTGACGGCGAACGCCAAGCAGCCGGAGCTGCCGAAGGATTCGGCCGACCGCGCACTCGGCCGGCTCGATCACTTCCGCTACGCCTCCGGCGGCACGCCGACCGCGAAGCTGCGCGACAGCATGCAGCATGTAATGCAGAACAATTGCGCGGTGTTCCGCACCGGCGACGTGCTGCAGGAAGGCCAGAACCTGATCCACAAGGTCTATGGCGGCGTCGGCGACATTTCGGTCTCCGACCGCTCGCTGGTGTGGAATTCCGACCTGATCGAGACGCTGGAATTCGACAATCTGATCGTGCAGGCGGTCGTGACGATGGATTCGGCGGCCAACCGCACCGAAAGCCGCGGCGCGCATGCGCGCGAAGACTTCTCGGCCCGCGACGACAAGAACTGGATGAAGCACACGCTGACCTGGATCGATCCGGCCGGCAAGACCGCGATCGATTATCGTCCCGTCCACGACTACACGATGACCAATGATGTGCAGTACATCCCGCCGAAGGCGCGGGTCTACTGAGAACGAAGGCGAGCAAGCATGGTTGAATTCGCACTTCCGAAGAATTCGAAGATTTCCGGCGGCAAGACCTGGCCGAAGCCGGCCGGCGCCACCGAAACGCGCGAGTTCCGGGTGTATCGCTGGAACCCGGACGACGGCAAGAATCCGAGCGTCGACACCTACTACGTCGACACTAATGATTGCGGTCCGATGGTGTTGGACGGCCTGATCTGGATCAAGAACCACATCGACCCGACGCTGACCTTCCGCCGCTCCTGCCGCGAAGGCGTCTGCGGCTCCTGCGCGATGAACATCGACGGCCAGAACACGCTGGCCTGCACCAAGTCGATGCACGACGTGGGCGCCGGCGGCGCGGTGAAGGTCAATCCGCTGCCGCACCAGCCGGTGGTGAAGGACCTGGTTCCCGACCTGACCAATTTCTACGCCCAGTATGCCTCGATCGAGCCGTGGCTGAAGACCACGACGCCGACGCCGCAGAAGGAGTGGAGGCAGAGCCACGAGGACCGCGAGAAGCTCGATGGTCTCTACGAGTGCATCCTGTGCGCCTGCTGCTCGACCTCCTGCCCAAGCTACTGGTGGAACAGCGAGCGCTTCCTCGGTCCCGCCGCGCTGCTGCAGGCGACGCGCTGGGTCACCGACTCCCGCGATGAAGCGACCGGCGAGCGGCTCGACAATCTCGAGGATCCCTTCCGCCTCTATCGCTGCCACACCATCATGAACTGCGCCAAGGCGTGCCCGAAGGGCCTCAATCCCTCGGAAGCGATCGCCGAGCTCAAGTTCAAGATGGTCGAACGCCAGATCTGATCCGACGCAACCGCGGCTGGCGCTGTGATCAGCGGCCAGCCGCCGCGGGCCGGATCAGAATATCGGCGCCGACCGCATCGACGGCAGATCGATCGAGGTCGAGCACGACATCGACGATGCTGTGATCCTCCGGATCCATCGTCACGGTGAAGCCGAGATCGCGGCACATCCCGATCATCGTGGTGTTCTCGGTCAGCACCTGGCCGGACAGCCGCTTCAACCCCTCCGATCGCGCATAGTGGATCAGGAGCTGCATCAGCGCCCAGCCAAGCCCTTTGCCCTTGAGATCGGACTGCAGCAGGATCGCATATTCGGCGTTCTGGTACAGCGAGTCCGAGTGCAGCCGGACCGCTCCCATCATTTCGCCGGTGTTCGGATCGAGCGCCACAAAGGCCATCGCGCGCGCATAGTCGAGCTGGGTCAGGCGCGCGATGAAGGCGTGCGAGAATTCCTTCATCGCGTGGAAGAAGCGCAGCCTGAGGTCTTCGGCGGTGACGCGCTTGAAGAACTCGGCGACCAACGGCTCATCCTCCGGCCGCATTGGGCGCACCGTGACGCGCGAGCCGTCGCGTAACGCAAGCTCGCCCTCCCATTGCGACGGATAGGGCCTGACCGCCAGTCTGGTTTGACCGGCGAACAGCCGCGCCGGCTTGCGGATCGCCACCCGCGCATCGAGCGCGAGCACGCCGGTCTCGTCCGCCAGCATCGGATTGATATCGAGCTCGGCGACCTCGGGGAGGTCGGCGGCCATCTGCGCCAGCTTGACCAGAGTGAGCGGCACCAATTCGACCGGGACGGCCGGCACATCGCCATAGCCGCCGAGCAGCCGCGAGACGCGCGTCCGCCCGACCAGCTCATGGGCGAGATTCATGTCGAGCGGCGGCAGCGCCACCGCCTTGTCATTGATCACCTCGACCGCAGGGCCGCCCCGGCCGAACACGATCACCGGGCCGAAGGTCGGATCGTCGGCGATGCCGAGGATCAGTTCGCGCGCCGCACGCCGCACGATCATCGGCTGGATCGTCACGCCTTGCAGCGTCGCATCCGGCCGCGCGCTTCGGGCGCGATCGAGCACCGTCCTTGCCGCTTCGACGACGCTCTCCTTGGTGCGCAGGTCGAGGATGACGCCGCCCACATCGGACGCGTGCCTGATGTCGCGCGAGAACACCCGGACCACGATCGCGTGGCCCCCGGCGAGGAACGGCACCGCCTTCTCGGCGGCGTCCTCGGCACTGTCCGCAACGACCGTCGTCACGATCGGAATGCGATAGGCATCGAACAGGGCGACGATCTCGGCGGGATCGAGCCAGGCGCGCCCTTCCGACAATGCCTTTACAACCACATGCCGCGCCGCGGCCGTCTCCGGCGTGAACACCGATGCGACGCCCGGCGGGGTCGCCGCGAGCGCCGTGGAGGCCTCGCGATAACGCACCAGATACATGAAGGCGCGGACCGCATCGTCCTCGGTCGGGAGGTGCGGAATCCGCGCCGCCTCGAAGATCGCGCCGGTGCGCTCGTCGGCGCCGACCCACGCCGCAAGCACCAATGCGGCGACCGCACTTCGTTTGGTCCTGCGGTCCCGCACGCACTGCGCCACCGCCTCGGCAATGCCCTCGGCCGGCGCCACCGCGGTTTCCACGTTCGCGACCAGGACCGCATCGTTGTTCGCGTCATCGAGCAGCGCGTTGAGCGCGACCACGTAGCGGGCGGCATCGGCATCGCCTGCGATGTCGACGGGATTGGCGCACGACCAGCCCGGCGGCAGTAACTCGTCGAGCCGCGCGATGGTCTGCGGCAGCAGCGTCGCGGGAATGCCGCCGAGCTCGGCCAGCCGATCGGTCGCAAGGATGCCGAGCCCGCCGCCATTGGTCAGGATCGCGAGCCGGTTGCCGCGCGGCACGAAGCCGCGGCCGAGCAGCTCGGCGCAGTCGAACAACTGGCGAAGATCGTAGACGCGCAGAATGCCGGCGCGGCGGAACGCGGCGTCATAGACCGCATCGGAGCCGGCCAGCGCGCCGGTGTGGGTCGCGGCGGCCTTTGCCCCCTCCGCCATCCGCCCCGACTTGACGACGACGACCGGCTTCATGCGGGCCGCGGCGCGCGCCGCCGACATGAACTTGCGCGCATCCTTGACCGCTTCGAGGTAGATCAGGATCGCGCTGGTATGATCGTCGAGCGCGAAATAATCCAAGAGGTCGGCGACGTCGACATCGAGCTGGTCGCCGATCGACGCGATGCCGGAGAAGCCGAGCCGCCGCTCCGCCGCCCACTCGATCATCGCCGACGCGACCGCGCCGGACTGCGAGATCAGCGCGACATGGCCATCCGACGGCTGATGAGAGGCGAAGCTCGCATTGAGCTTCGCGCGCGGCACCATGACGCCGAGGCAATTCGGCCCGACCAGGCGCATGCCGTGCCGTCGCGCCGTCTGCTCCACGATCTCCGCGCGCGAGCCTGTGCCATGGCCGAGACCGGCCGACAGGATCGCGGCGCCGGCAACGCCGGCGAGCCCGGCCTCTGCCACGATCTCCGGGATCGCGGCCGCCGCTGCGCTGATGACGACGAGGTCGGGAACGAACGGAAGCGACTTCAGGTCCGAAACAGTGGACTGGCCATCAACGTCCGCATAGTACCGGTTGACGACCCCCAGTCTGCCGGCGAAGCCGCTCGCCTTGAGGTTTCGCAGCACTGCCGCGCCGAGCGACGACGGCCGCGGGCTGCCGCCGACGATGGCGATGCTTCGAGGCGAAAATACCCGCTCCAGGCCGAACGTCGACATTACGTGGTCTCGCAGGGAACCCGTGGATGCGCGGGAGGCGCCCCCGAACGAACTCTACTTCGTCGCCCGCCAGGTTGCACCCATTGCCGCCGCGACAGAACGCGACGGCGCGGCTAATGCAGCCCCAGCGCCTGCGCCAAATTGAAGGTCAGGAAGCTCGCGACATAGGCCAGCGCGAGCATGTACAGGAACGTCACCACCATCCACTTCGCGCCGCCGGTCTCGCGGCGGATCACCGCGAGCGTCGAGGCGCATTGCGGGGCGAAGATGTACCAGACCAGCATCGACAGCGCGGTCGCCAGCGTCCATTTCTGCGCCAGCACCTGGCCGATCTGCTCGGCGGCCTCCTTGCCGCCCTCGATCGAATAGACCGTGCCGAGCGCCGCGACCGCCACCTCGCGTGCCGCCATGCCCGGGATCAGCGCCACCGCGATCTGCCAGTTGAAGCCGATCGGTCGCAGCAGCGGCTCGAGCGCGTGGCCGATCATCGCCGCAAAGCTGTAGTTGATCGCCGGCCCCTCGGCGCCGGCCGGCGCGGTCGGGAACGAGGCCAGGAACCAGATCAGCACCATCATCGAGAGGATCGTGGTGCCGGCGCGATACAGGAACATCTTCGCGCGATTGAGGACGCCGATTGCGATGCTGCGCAGCCGCGGCACCTTGTAGTCGGGCAATTCCAGCATGAACGGCGCCGGCGCATGGTCGCGCCACAGGAAGAACTTTGCGATCGCCGAGACCGTCAGCGCGCTGGTGATGCCGGCGGCATAGAGGCCGAACATCACGAGCCCCTGCAGGTTGACGAAACCCCACAGCGTGGTCGACGGAACAAAGGCCGAGATGATCAGCGTATAGACCGGAATCCGCGCCGAGCAGGTCATCAGCGGCGCGATCAGGATCGTGGTCAGGCGGTCGCGTCGGTTGTCGATCACTCGCGTCGCCATGATGCCGGGGATGGCGCAGGCAAAACTCGACAGCAGCGGAATGAAGGCGCGGCCGTGCAGCCCGGCGCCGCCCATGATGCGGTCCATCAGGAATGCGGCGCGCGCCATGTAGCCGAAATCTTCCAGCAGCAGGATGAACAGGAAGATGATGATGATCTGCGGCAGGAACACGATGACGCTGCCGACGCCCGAGATGAGGCCGTTCTGCAGGAAGCTCTGCAACAGGCCCCAGCTTTCCGGCAGCAAATCGTGGATCAGCTGCCCGAGCGCGGAGAAGCCGTCCGACAGCAATTCCATCGCCGGCTGCGCCCAGGTGAACACCGCCTGGAACATCACGAACAGGATCACGGCCAGGATCGCGAGACCCCAGACCGGATGGAGCACGATCGAATCGATCCGGTTGGTCAGCGTATCGGGTTTGGTCGGCAGCGTTACGGCTGCCGCGATGATGCGGTCCGCCTCGCGCTGCGCCGCCTTGAGGTCGGCGATCGTCGGCGCCGCCCACTCGCTGGCCGCCGGCTCATGCGACCGTGCCAGGAATTCGTCGGTCCGCTTCAAGAGCTCGTCGACACCGCCCTTGCGGACCGCGACCGAGGTCACGATCGGCAGGCCGAGCTCCTGCGACATGCGATCGAGATCGATCGTGACGCCGCGCCGCCTCGCGATATCGATCATGTTGAGCACCAGCATCATCGGCCGGCCGACGCGCTTCAGCTCGAGCACCAGCCGCAAGGTCAGCCGCAGATTGGTGGCGTCCGCGACGCAGAGCACGAGATCGGGCACCGCCTCGCCGTCAAAGCGGCCGAGCACGATGTCGCGGGTGATTTCCTCGTCCGGGCTGCGGCCGCGCAGCGAATAGGTGCCGGGCAGATCGAGCACCGTCACGCTGCGGCCCTCCGGCGTGACGAAGCCGCCGGATTTGCGCTCGACGGTGACGCCGGGATAATTGGCGACCTTCTGGCTGCTGCCGGTCAACCGGTTGAACAGCGACGTCTTGCCGGTGTTCGGCGCGCCGACCAGCGCCAGGCGCAGGGATGCAGTTGTCATTGGACGATCACGGCCATGGCTTCGCTCCGGCGCAGCGCGATCGTGATGTTGTCGACGCGCACCGCGATCGGATCCCGCCGGATCGTGCCTTCATGCAGGATTTCCACGCGCGCGCCCTCGACAAATCCCATCTCCACCAGGCGCTGCTCGAGCTCCTGCGGAGAGAGCGATGAACCCGTCACGAGCGCATCGAGCCTGATGATTTTTCCGACAAAACCGCGATCCGCATGTCCGAGCCGGATGTCCCGTACGTTTTCCTGGGAGGAGTTTGGATCGCCTGTCATGCGGCCTGTGTTTCAGCAGGTAGTCACAGGGTCAAGCATTTGCCCGTGGGTGGTTTTAGAACTCCTAAAAACAGCGCCCGCGAGCGTCATCCCGGCCGATTTTCCGCTTGACTGCCGCGCCCTCGCTAACATCGTGATCCCTCCGGGCGGCATCCGCCCGGCAGGCACGATTGGGTCGCCGCGCGGGCGGCATTGCCCCTCCGCGGCGGGCCCGAGCGCGGACCGGCTGCCGGCCGATCGCTCTGGACGCCCTTTCGCTGCCTGCGGACGCGGATCGCCATCCGCACGGCCATCCCGGGCGGGGTTTCGCTTCCTCCGGCGCGACGGTTTACGTTAAGGTCCGCAAGAAGCCGGAGCGCCCGTGCCGACCGCACACCGCAATTCGCTGAGACTGCTGCAATGGATGATGGCCGCCTCCCTGGCCCTTCCGCTGGCGCTGTTCTTGTTTGCTTCCGCGATGTCCCGGATCTCGACCAGCGAGGCCGCCGACCAGGAAATCCAGCGCACGCTTGACGTCGCCCATGAGCACGCGCTCAAGGTGTTCGAGACCATCGACCGCAGCCTGGCCGAGATCACCGAGGTCATCCGCGGCATGAGAGATGCCGATATCGCCGCGCGCGAGAAGAGCCTGCACGAGCGGCTGCGCCGGGTCGCCGACACGCTCCCCCAGGTGAAATCGATCTGGGTGTTCGATGCCAACGGCCATGCGCTGGTCAACAGCCTCGTGCAACCGGCCCCCGACATCGATTTCTCGGATCGGGATTACTTCCGCATCCATATGGAGCGCGACATCGGCACCTATATCGGCGAGGTGCTGACGCCGCGCGCACCCTATCATGGGTCGCGGTTCTTCAGCGTCGGCCGCCGCCGCAACAACGAGGACGGCAGCTTTGGCGGCGTGATCCAGGCCTCCGTGCTGCCGGAATATTTCGAGAATTTCTACGCCAAGATCGGCCGCGAGCCCGGCAGCTTCCTGGCGCTGATCCGGACCGATGGCTCGATCCTGGCGCATTTCCCTGTCATCGAACACGACGCCAGGTTCGAGCCGAGCGGACCGCTGGGGCGACAGATCGTCGCCAATCCCGAGACCGGCGGCATGACGATCCGTTCCCCGGCCGACGGCATC
This sequence comes from Bradyrhizobium sp. USDA 4011, assembly GCF_054063415.1. Taxonomy (NCBI): domain Bacteria; kingdom Pseudomonadati; phylum Pseudomonadota; class Alphaproteobacteria; order Hyphomicrobiales; family Nitrobacteraceae; genus Bradyrhizobium; species Bradyrhizobium sp. USDA 4011. Next base: position 4,336,775 of record NZ_JBSSGG010000001.1, on the reverse strand, counting down.
GAACGGCGAATGCGCTATCAGCGGTTGGCCGAATACCCGATCTATGTCAGCGCCGGGCTCGAAACCTCGGCGATCCAGGCGCGCTGGATCTCGACCATGGCGCAGCACCTGATCTTCGGCATACCGGCCACCGCACTGCTGTTCGGCCTGCTCGCGCTCGCCTTCCGGCGAACCCAGCGCCTGCAGGAGGAGGCCGACCGGCGCATCGAGGCCGAGGACGCCTTGCGGCATGGCCAGCGGCTGGAGGCACTCGGGCAACTCACCGGCGGCGTCGCGCATGACTTCAACAATCTGCTCACCGTGATCCGCGCGTCGGTCGACATGTTGCGGCGGCCGGACCTGCCGGAGCCGCGGCGGCAGCGCTATATCGATGCGATCTCCAACACCGTGAACCGTGCCGCCAAGCTGACCAACCAGCTGCTTGCATTCGCGCGCCGGCAAACCCTGAAACCCGAGGTATTCGACGTCTGCCAGAATGTCCGCACCCTGAGCGAGATGATCACCACCCTGATCGGCTCGCGGATCGAGATCACGGCGCAGGTGCCGGACGAGACCTGCCTCGTCAACGCCGATGCGGGCCAGTTCGAGACCGCCATCATCAATATGGCGGTGAATGCGCGCGACGCGATGGACGGCGTCGGCCGGCTCACGATCGCGGTCCGCGCCGTGAGCAAGCTGCCGTCCGAGGCAATCACGCCGCCGAGCCCGCACGGCCATGTCGCGGTGTCGGTGGCCGATACCGGTGTCGGAATTCCGCCGGAGCTGTTCGGCCGCATCTTCGAGCCGTTCTACACTACCAAGGAGGTCGGACACGGCACCGGCCTTGGCCTGTCGCAGGTGTTCGGCTTCGCCAAGCAATCCGGCGGCGAGGTCACCGTGACCAGTGAAGTCGGCAAGGGCTCGACGTTCACGCTGTATCTCCCGCGTGTCGTCGGCAGACACAACGCGCAATCGCCGCTCACGGAGGATGCCCCTTCGGTCGATCCGACCAGTGCGTCGGTCCTCATCGTCGAGGACAATGCCGAGGTCGGAAAATTCGCCGCCGACACGCTGACCCAGCTCGGCTGCACCTGCGTTCTGGTCGAGAACGCCACCCACGCGCTGGAGGAGCTGGCCGTCGACCCCAGCAGGTTCGACCTGGTGTTCACCGATGTCGTGATGCCCGGCATGAGCGGCATCGAGCTTGCGGAGGAGATCCGCCGGCAGCGGCTCGATCTGCCGATCGTGCTTGCCTCCGGCTACAGCCAGGTGCTGTCGCAGCAGGGCAGCGGCGGCTTCGAGCTGCTGCAGAAGCCGTACTCGGCCGAGCAGCTGGCGCGCGTGCTGCACAAGGCCACGCGCTCGCGCCGGCTGAAGCGAGACCAGGCGGCAGCGTCGTGACGATGGACGGCAGGTTTTCGATTCCGTTGCCTCACCGCCGGTGTCGTCACCCGCGCATGCGGGTGATCCAGTATTCCAGAGACGCCGAGTCCAATCTGATAGGCCGCGGCGTACTGGGTCGCCCGGTCAAGCCGGGGCGATGACAGCGTGGAGGAGGACGCAGCTTCGCATCCTCGCGACATGATTTGATCGCGGGTACCGCGAGGAACCGTTTGATTTGCCTTGGCGTTGTCGTGGCATGGGCAAAGCTGCGGCAACATCCGAAGCTTCGAGCAAGCAATCTTCCGCCAAGGCATCTTCGCCTCGGGCGGCGGGCGCGAAGCAAGCCGGCCTCGAAGAGGCCGACGCCGCGCAGACCGAAGACGACAAGTCGGAATTTGTCGAGGTCATCGCCGAAGACGGCGACCATGTCGAACCGCCGCCGCCGGAAATTCTCGAGCCCGATCCCGAACTGTCGCCCGAGGAAGCCGAACAGGCGCGCAAGGACTATTTGCTGACGCGGTTCTGGATCAGCGCACGGGGATATTGGGGACGCAACGGCGACCGGCTGGCGTGGCTGTTCACGATCTGCCTGTTGCTGCTGATCGTCGCCAATGTCGCCGTCCAGTACGGCATCAATGTCTGGAATCGCGCGATCTTCGATGCGATCGAAAAGCGAGATTCAATCAGTGTCTTTCACCTGACTGCCATCTTCTTTCCGCTCGCGATCGGCAGCGTGCTGCTGGGCGTCGCCCAGGTGTTCGGCCGCATGGGCATCCAACGGCGCTGGCGCGCCTGGCTGACCAACGCCGTTGTCTCGCGCTGGCTGGCGAACGGCCGCTACTACCAGCTCAATCTCGTCGACGGCGATCACAAGAATCCGGAATACCGCATCGCCGAGGATCTGCGGATCGCAACCGACTCGCCGGTCGACTTCATCGCCGGCGTGACGTCGGCGCTGCTGTCTGCCGCCACGTTCATTGTCGTGCTCTGGACGATCGGCGGCGCGCTGACGCTGACGCTCGGCGGCTCCTCCGTCAGCATCCCGGGTTTTCTTGTCATCGCCGCGATCATCTATGCCGCGATCGCGTCCGGCTCGATCACGGTGATCGGGCGCCGCTTCGTGCAGATTTCCGAGGACAAGAACCAGGCCGAGGCCGAATTCCGCTATGTGCTGACCCGCGTGCGCGAGAACGGGGAAAGCATCGCGCTGCTCGGCGGCGAGGCCGAGGAACGCGACGGCATCGACAAGACATTCTCGAACGTGCTGCGGCAATGGGCGCGGCTCGCCGGACAGCACATGCGCACGACGCTGGTGTCGCAGGGATCGAATCTCATTGCGCCGGTGGTGCCCTTGCTGCTGTGCGCACCAAAATTCCTCGAGGGCAGCATGACGCTCGGCCAGGTGATGCAGGCGGCCTCCGCCTTCACCATCGTGCAGACCGCATTCGGCTGGCTGGTCGACAATTATCCGCGGCTCGCCGACTGGAACGCATGCGCGCGCCGCATCGCGTCGCTGATGATGTCGCTCGACGGGCTTGAACGCGCCGAGACCGGCGACGGCTTCGGCCGCATCAAGCGCGACGAGACCGCGGGCGAGGTCATGCTGAGGCTCAACGACCTCTCCGTTACGCTCGACGACGGCACGGCCGTGGTCGGCGAGACTGAAGTCGCGATCGAGGCGGGGGAACGGCTGCTGGTTGCCGGCGAATCCGGGACCGGCAAGAGCACGCTGGTCCGCGCCATTGCCGGCTTGTGGCCCTGGGGCGGGGGCAGTGTCAGCCTGCATGCGGACCGCCGCCTGTTCATGCTGCCGCAAAAGCCCTACGTACCCTCGGGCACGCTGCGGCGCGCGGTGGCCTATCCCGGCGCTGCGGAGGACTGGAACGTCGATGAGATCGGCGACGCCTTGCACAAGGTCGGCCTCGACCATCTCAAGGAGAAGATCGAGGAGGACGCGCCGTGGGACCAGACCCTGTCCGGCGGTGAGAAGCAGCGGCTCGCCTTTGCCCGCCTGCTGCTGCACAATCCCGACATCGTCGTGCTCGACGAGGCGACCTCCGCGCTCGACGAAAAGAGCCAGGACAAGATGATGGAGATGGTGACGACGCAATTGCCGAAGGCGACCATCGTCAGCGTCGCCCATCGCGTCGAGCTCGAAGCATTCCATAGCCGCAAGATCGTGCTGGAGCGCCGCAAGGGCGGCGCCAGGCTGGTCAGCGACGTCGACCTGATCCCGCGCAAGGGCAAGCGAAGGCTGCTCGGACGCTTCCTGCGGCAACGGCGAGCCTCGGCCAAGGCCGCATAACGGACGTTGGCGCTCCCGTCAAAACCGGCTATGCATGCGCCGCTTTTGATGAGGCAATGCGTGATCCCGAGCAACGACATTTCGCCGGCCCCGTTCGGCGCCCTGGCGCCCAATGCGGCGCAGGCTGCCATTATCCGGCTTGCGCATGGCAGCGGATTGAAGCGCGGCGCGTTCCGGCCCTGGCTGTCGTGGCTGGTCAATCTGTTCGGTTCGGGACCGCTCGATGTGACCTATCAGGGCGCATCGTTTCGCTTCTATCATCAGGCGAGCGCGACCGAGCGCGGCGCGCTGTTCAATCCCGATTACAATCTGGAAGAACTCGCCTTCCTGCGGGCGCATGTCGGCGCCGGTGGCACCTTCGTCGATCTCGGCGCCAATGTCGGCACCTATGCGCTGGCGCTGGCGGGCGATGTCGGGCCCAATGGCAAGGTGATCGCGATCGAGCCGCATCCGATGACGCATGCGCGGCTCAAATTCAACACGCAGGCCTCCGGCTATCCGCAGGTGCGCCTGGTTGCAGCCGCCGCAGGTCCGACCGACGGCGAGCTGATGATCGAGACCGACGGCGACAATCTCGGCGCCAGCCACATCGTCACCGGCACGCCCACGGGCAAGGCGTTCAAGGTGCCGTCGCTGCGGCTGCAACGCATTCTCGAAGAGGCCGGCGCGACCAGCGTCGATGCGCTGAAGATCGACGTCGAGGGGTTCGAGGACCGCGTGCTCACCGGCTTCTTCCGCGACGCGCCGGAGCAGCTGTGGCCCCGCGCTGTCGTGATCGAGCATCTGTCAAAGGACGATTGGACCGACGACTGCATTGCGGACATGCACACGCGCGGTTACGTCGATCAGGGCCGGACGCGAAGCAACACGCTGCTGGTGCGGGAATGAGATGCGGCCGAGGTCGAGGTCGGTCGCGCCGGACGACGGACTTTGCCTTCTCCTTCCCCCTCAAAGGCAGGGCTGTCCGGGGAATGATTCACTGTGTCGCGGTGCATGCTCGGCGAAACCGAGGCAAATCGGTCTTTTCTGGTTGTCGAGACACAGAAGGCCGAGCATGCGATTTCGCGATAGCATTTTTAGTAGGCTGCTTGAACCGATCAATCGGCGGCAGTTTCAGGCGGCTGTGGATCGTCTGGACGGGGATGCCTATGACAAGTCGTTCAAGAGCTGGGATCACCTGGTAGCGCTGATCTATGCGCAGTTGAGCGGGAACAACAGCCTGCGCGCCGTGGTGACCGGCTTCAACGCCAATCCTCAGCATCACTATCACCTGGGCACCGGCAGGTTGTCCCGCTCGACACTGTCGGATGCCAACAGCCGCCGCCCGTCCAGCATTTTTGCGCAAACCTTTGCACGATTGTCGGCGATGGCAAGCCGGCAGTTGCGGGGCGAAGGCACGGAGATGGTGCGCCTGATCGATGCCAGTCCGATCCCGCTTGGCAAAGTTTGCACCTGGGCGGCGTGGAACGGCCGCATCCGCGGCATGAAGCTGCACGTGGTCTACGATCCCAAGGGCGATATCCCGAAGTGCGTCGAGGTGACGGCTGCCAACGTCAACGATATCGAGATCGGTCGCCAGACTCCGATCCAGGCCGGCACAACCTATGTGTTCGACAAGGGATATTGCCGTTTCGACTGGTGGCATAAGATCAATGACAGCAAGGCTTTCTTCGTGACCCGGCCGAAGACGAGCATCCGGCTACGCGCGGTCAGGCATCGCACCATCCGCAACAGCAAGGGGGACGGCTTCAAGATCATCGTCGACGACGAGGTGAAGCTCACCAGTAAGGGCGACTCGCGTTTGCCGATACCGCTGCGGCGCATCAAGGTCAGGCGGGAGAACGGCGGCGTGATCACGCTTCTCACCAACGACACGACCCGAACGGCTGTCGAGATCGCCGCCCTCTACAAGAGCCGGTGGCAGATCGAACTGCTGTTCCGCTGGATCAAGCAACACCTCGACATTCGCAAGTTCCTCGGCACCAATGACAATGCAATCCGCCTGCAAGTCCTTGCTGCGATGATTGCCTACCTACTGTTGCGCATTGCCGCGCGGTCCCACTGCATCAAAATGCTGCCGCTCAGGCTCGCCGAACTCGTCAGCCAGTTCCTGTTCACCCGGCGAGCCTTCGCCAGCATCGAAAAGCCTCCGCCAATCAACCCTGGCCGTCGCAAATCCACAACGTCCCTCGACCAGATGGAACTCTGCTATGGTTGAACTTCCCCGGACAGCCCTGCCTCAAAGGGGGAAGGTCGGGATGGGGGTCCAGCCGCAGGTAACGGTATCTGCGGAGAGAGCGGATCCCCACCCGCTTTGCTCTGACGGGCAAAGCGACCTCCCCTTTCCAAGGGGAGGTGAAGCGCGGATGCCAATGCGGCACAACAAGGGAAGCTCGCAATGATCGACCATATCGGCTTTTCGGTCTCCGACTACGAGCGCGCGAAGGCGTTCTACCGGACGGCGCTGGCGCCGCTCGGTTACGGCCTGATCATGGAAGTGCCCGCGGAGGTGGCTGGGCACGCGCCTGCGGCGGGCTTCGGCGCCGACGGGAAGCCTGATTTCTGGATCGGCGGCGAAGGCGCGATGAACAAGCCGGTGCATATCGCGATCACGGCCAAGGACCGCGCTACCGTCGACGCCTTCTACAAGGCCGCGATGGCGGCCGGCGGCCGCGACAACGGCGCGCCTGGCATTCGTGCGCATTATCACCCGAACTACTACGGCGCGTTCGTGCTGGATCCCGACGGCCACAACATCGAGGCGGTCTGCCACACGCCCGGATGAGGTGCTTCAAGGAACGGCGCGGCGCGCGACCCGTTATCGCTTCGAACTGCGATGGAGCGATCAATGCGCGCGACGCGACCTGACATCGATGGACCTGACATCGGCAACTGCCGCACGGTCTCGACGTAATGCCGATCGAGCCCCCCGAGATTCCACCGACGACGCCGGGCACGCCGAGTGAACCGCCGCCGGAAATTCCGCCCGGCAATCCTCAGCCGGAGGTTCCACCGCCGGTGCGCGAACCGGGCGAGCCGCCGCGACCGGACGAGCTGCCCGGCAAGACGCCCGACGAATCACCGGTGCGCGGACCGCCCGCACCAACCGGCCCGCCGCCTGCGACAGATCGACCCGCCGTCCCCTGAGTCGCCATCGCGTCCTGATTCCAGATCGATTGCGAGTGTGTCCGAGCGTTTCTTCTGAACGCGCGGTGAACAAGCGCACATGCAACCCGTTATAATGTCGAAATAAACTTCGCCGATGATTCGGCGCTCGCCACAATCCGGCCTAACGGCTGGCAATTCATCGTCCTGCCGAATTGTTCGGCTCTGACTTCCTTATCCTTCCTGCCCAGACTTTCCGCCGGGGACTCCAAGACATGACAAAGCTTCGTCTCGTGCTGCTTGCCACGACTGCGCTGACGGTGATGCAATTCGCCACCTCGGCGTCGCAGGCACAAACCTCCCCGCTGGTCGTCGCACAGGCGCAGCCAAAGGAAGAGCTCGGACCTGACGGAAAGTCGAGGCCGCGGCCCGCGCCGGGCGCACCTGCGCATCCGGCTCCGCCCGCCGCCGCACCGCATCCGCAGGCGCCACCTCCGGCAGCCGCGCCGCATCCGGCTTCGCCGCCGGCCGCAGCGCCCTCGCGTCCGACACCGCCACCTCCGCCACCGGCCGCTGCTCCGCCGCATCCGACACCACCGGCTCCGCCGACAGCCGCGCCTGCGCGCCCCACTCCGCCTCCGCCGCCCGCGGCTGCGCCCGCACACCCTGCTCCGCCAACAGCTCCGGCACGGCCCGAACCACCCGCCGCGCGCCCGGCACCGCCTCCGCCGGCAGCCGCACCCGCACGGCCCGAGCCGCCTGCCGCGAAGCCGGCACCTGCACGGCCTGAGCCGCCTGCAGCGGCGCCCGCGAAGCCTGCGACGCCACCGCCACCGGCCGCCGCGCCCGCACATCCGACGGCGACCCCGACGCCGCCTGCCGCAGCACCGCAACGCCCGGGCACACCGCCGGCCGGCGCAGGTCCCGCGCACACGCCGCCGACGCCCACCCCGGGTGCGGCAGCTCCCGCAGCACGCCCCGGCACGCCGCCCGCGGCAACGCCGACGCCGGCAGCTCCGACAGCCGCGCCGGCCGAACGCCGGCCTGGTGATCGCCCGGGCGGCGAACGTCCAAGCGGCGAACGTCCTGGCGGCGCCAAGCAACCGCCGGGCACCCCGCCCGCTGCGACCTCGCCGGCAACGCCCGCGCCGGGTGCTACACCGGGTGCTGCTGCTCCGGGAGCACGCCCCGGCTCGCCGCCCGCAGCGGCAACGCCGACGCCGGCCGCACCTGCAACACCAGGAGCTGCAACACCGACGCCGGGTCAGCAGGGACGTCCTGCCACCCCTCCCGGCGCGCCTGCGACCCCGGGGGGAGCAGCAATGGGCGCTCCCGGCGCGGCTCCGGCTCCGGGCGTTGCGCCCGGCGTATCACCGGCCCAAGGAGCCGCCATGGGCGCGCCAGCGGCGCGGCCGGCCGGCCCCTCGGCGCCGGGTGTCGTCCCCGGCTCGGCGGCCGCAACGCCCCCGCCCGGCAAGGCGCAATACGCCCCGCCGACGGTTTCGTCCGCGTTCCGGGCCGCACCAACGGTCACCGCGCCGCTGCCGCCGCCGCCGCGGCATGACAACCTCAAGCCGCTCGCGATCGGCGCCGCGGTCGGTGCGGGCGTGGTGGCCGGCGCCATCATCGGCGGCACCATCGCCGACCTGCACAACCAGCGGCAGGAGGTCGTCGAAGGCGGCCGCACCGTTTACACCGAGCCGGACCGCATCATCATCCGCGATCCGGGTGGACAGGCGTATGTCCGCGGCGACGATAACTACCGCTTCCGCTATGGCGCGCGTGACATTCGCACCGAGACGATCGGCGGCGAGACCCGCACCGTCGTGGTTCGTCCCGACGGCAGCGAGATCATCACGGTGGTCGGCCCCGATGGCCAGATGCTGCGCCGGATCCGCAGGGACCCCGGCGGGCGTGAGCTCGTCATCATCGACAACAGCTATCGAGATCCGGGCGCGGTCGGCGGCTTCTATGTCGACCTGCCTCCGCCGGTGGTCCGCATCCCCTATGATCGCTACATCGTCGAGTCCGACAGCGCGGCGCCGGACGTGATCTACGACACCATGGAGGCGCCGCCGGTGGACCGGATCGCCCGACGCTATACGCTCGACGAGATCCGCTACAGCCCGAACGTCCGCATGCTGATGCCGTCGATCGACGTCAACAGCATCAACTTCGACTCCGGCTCGTGGCAGATTCCGCCGGATCAGGCGGCGAAGCTGCAGGCGATCGCCGACGGCCTTAACCGGGCCATCCAGCGCAATCCGCGCGAGGTGTTCCTGATCGAAGGCCACACGGACGCGACCGGCAACGACACCGACAATCTGTCGCTGTCCGACCGCCGCGCGCAGTCCGCCGCCGAGCTGCTGACGCAGCAATTCGGCGTGCCGGCGGAAAACCTGACCTCGCAGGGTTACGGCTCGCAATACCTGAAGGAGCAGACCGACGGACCGAGCCGCATCAACCGGCGCGTCACCGTCCGCCGCATCACCCCGCTGCTCAACGGCGGCACCGCCTCCGCAGCGCCGCCGCGCTGAGCCGGCGCGACATCACGATACGAAATGGCCGGGAGCGATCCCGGCCATTTTTTGTTTGTGGCGCGACGCGAAGCCTCTTGCTTCACCTCGCCCCGCTTGCGGGGAGAGGTCGGAACGCATCGCCAGATGCGTTCCGGGTGAGGGGGAATCTCCGCAAGTCTAATTATCACCGTGCCCGCGGAGAGAGCCCCTCACCCCAACCCTCTCCCCGTGAAGAACGGGGCGAGGCAGCGCCGCGCCGATGTGGACGCGGACTGCTTTGTCCGATCACCGCGCCATCTGCTGCGGATCGAAGAAGAAGCGCTCCTCGACCAGTTCCTCGCCGCGCCAGGTCTGCCAGGCGACCTCCTCCATGCTGCGGACCTTGCCGTCCTTGCCGGTGAATTCGAACCGCCAGCAAATCGCCGAATGATCGCCGTCGAGCAGCAGCGGCCCGAGCCGCGTGGTCTTCACACTGGTGACCGCGGCCAGCACCGCCGCTTCGCGCGCCGCCAGCGCCTCGCGGCCGACGCGCCATTCGCCGTCGTTTTCCTGGGTGCGGGCATCGGCCGAATAGAAGTTCCTGATTGCGCCGACATGATCGTTGGATTCGACCGTGTCGGCGAAGGCTTGCAGCGTCTTGAGCGAGGGCATGGGCACTCTCCATTTACAGACTGATGGTCGGTATTTATCGACCGGGAGTCGGTAAGTCAACTGGCGCCGCTCCGGAACCTGAGCTACAGATGTGCCATGGCAACCCAGGCCGAACGGCGCGAGAAGACCAGAGCCGCGATCGTCAAGGCGGCGCGGCGCATCTTTGGCGAGCGCGGCTTTGCGGCAGCGACGATGGACGACATCGCCGCCGGGGCGCGCGTCGCCAAGGGCGCGGTCTATCATCACTTCGCGACCAAGGAGGCGGTGTTCGAGGCGGTGTTCGAGCAGGTCTCGATGGACCTCGTCGCCGATCTCGACCGCATCTCGCGCGCCGAGAACGATCCGCTCGCGGCGATGGCGGCCGGAACGCAGGGCTACTTCGCGGCGTGTTCAAAAGGCCCGACCGGCCAGATTATCTTGCGCGACGGCCCCGCCGTGCTGGGCTGGGAACGCTGGCGCGAGATCGACGCGAAACATTTCGGCGGCAAGTTTCCGCGCGCGCTGACGGCGGCGATGGATGTCGGCGTGATCGCCAAGCAGCCGGTCGAGCCGCTGGCGCGGCTGCTGCTCGGGGCGGTGACGGAGGCTGCGGTTGCGGTCTCCGCCGGGCCCGACATCGGCAAGACCGGCACCGATTACGCGCGCGCGTTTCGATCGCTGCTCGATGCGCTCAGGGTGAAGTAGCCGAACCCTCTCCCCGCGTCGTCCCGGGTCAAGCCCAGGACGACACCGAGTTTTTGGTTACCTCAATCCTTGTCGTTCTCGAGCCGGAAAATCTGCGAGCCTTCGCCGCTGGAGAGCAGGCCGGTCTTGTTGTACAGCCCGAGCTTGGCGCGGGTGTCCGATATATCCAGGTTGCGCATCGTCAGCTGGCCGATGCGGTCGGCCGGCGTGAAGGCGGCGTCCTCGACCTTCTCCATGCTGAGGCGCTCCGGCGCATAGGTCAGGTTCGGGCTCTCGGTGTTCAGGATCGAGTAGTCATTGCCGCGGCGCAACTCGAGCGTCACCTCGCCGGTGACGGCGCGCGCCACCCAGCGCTGCGCGGTCTCGCGCAGCATCAGCGCCTGCGAGTCGAACCAGCGACCCTGATACAGCAAGCGGCCGAGCCGCATGCCGCTGATGCGGTACTGCTCGATGGTATCCTCGTTGTGGATGCCGGTGACGAGACGCTCATAGGCGATGTGCAGCAGCGCCATGCCGGGTGCCTCGTAGATGCCACGGCTCTTGGCCTCGATGATCCGGTTCTCGATCTGGTCGCTCATGCCGAGGCCGTGGCGGCCGCCGATCGTGTTGGCTTCCAGGAACAGCGCGACGGGATCGGCGAACGTCTTGCCGTTCAGCGCGACCGGCTGGCCTTCCTCGAAGCGCACCACGACCTTCTCAGGCTTGACGTCGCAATCGGCGCGCCAGAACGGCACGCCCATGATCGGGTTGACGATGGTGATGCCGCTCGCAAGGCTCTCGAGATCCTTGGCCTCATGGGTGGCGCCGAGCAAATTGCTGTCGGTCGAATAGGCCTTCTCCGCGCTCATCTTGTAGGCGAAGCCCTGCGCGGTCATGAACGCCGACATCTCGGCGCGGCCGCCCAGCTCGTCGATGAACTGCTGGTCGAGCCACGGCTTGTAGATGCGCAGGCTCGGGTTGGTCAGCAGGCCGTAGCGGTAGAAGCGCTCGATGTCGTTGCCCTTGTAGGTCGAGCCGTCGCCCCAGATGTTGACACCGTCCTCCTGCATCGCCGCGACCAGCATCGTGCCGGTCACCGCGCGGCCGAGCGGCGTGGTGTTGAAATAGGTGATGCCGCCGGTCGAGATGTGGAACGCGCCGGACTGGATCGCGGCGATGCCCTCATGCACCAGCTGGGTGCGGCAATCGACCAGGCGGGCCTTCTCGGCGCCGAAATCCATCGCCTTGCGCGGGATCGCGTCGTAGTCGGCCTCGTCGGGCTGGCCGAGATTGGCGGTGTAGGCAAAGACCTTGGCGCCCTTCAGCTTCATCCAGAGCAGCGCCGCTGACGTGTCGAGCCCGCCCGAGAACGCGATGCCGACTTTCTCGCCGGTGGGCAGGCTTTTCAGAATCGTGCTCATGGGACGGTCCAATCGGTCGAAGTCGGGATGATTACGCTGCGCGAATATCAAATTTCCGGAGCCTGGGCACGCCTTTAATCAGGCTTCCGGCTGGCTCGGCTCCGCCCGGCCGCCCCGGCGCCAGCGCTGCATCAGCCGGTAGCCCGGCATCGCCAGCCGCGTCAGCGCGGCATCGACCTGGGCATCGGTCAGCCGGGTCGCGGCCCAGCGGTAGATCAGTGCATAGAACAGCCAGACGGTGAAGAACGACACCAGACCGGCGATCGCCACATCGGTGAAAAAGTGCCCGCCAAAGGCCATGCGAAGCCCGCTGGTGACGATGCCGAACACGGTCGCCCCGGCAAAGGCCAGCGGCCGCCAGGCGGGCGGTGTCAGCGCCGCCGGCGCATAGGTCCAGAACGCGGTCGCGCCCTCGCCGGAGAAGAACGAGCAGTTGCGCGGGCAGCCGCCGCGCGGGTCCCACCACGGCTTGAATGGCAAATCGCCGCCGAACTGCGTCACGAACACCGGCCGCGGCCGGCCCCAATAGTTCTTGAAGGTGAGGTTGGTGAGAACGCCGGCCGAGAGCAGCATCGTGGTGAGCAGAAACACCGCGGCGCGGCCGGACATCAGCATCGGCCGATCCGGCCGGATGAATTTCCAGACGATGGTCACGATCGCCGGCAGCACCAGCCCCCAGGCGACCCACATCGCCGCGTCGCGCGCGAACGACGCGAGCGCGTCGAGCTTCAGCGGGAAGGTTTTCTGCGCGGCATCGTAGAACATGGCCGCGAGCTTCAGGTCGAGCTCGGGATAGATCCCGAACAGGATGCCGATGATAAGCGCGAGCGCCAGCGCGATAAAAAGTCCGGTCCGGTTCATGGCGCGCGGTTTAGCCGAGGCGGATGGTCATGGGAAGCATCACGGCCGCGGCGATTGCGACGGCAACGGCGGGGGCGGCGGCAACGGGCGGGGCGGCTCGCGCCAGGCGCCGGCGGTGCGGCCGGCGATCAGCCAGTAGACCAGGCCGGCGACGATGCCGGCGCCGGTCATGATCTCCATGTGCCGGCGCACGATGCCGTGGAATTGCATCATGTCGGGATCGAACGGAACCAGGCCGAGATAGCAGGCCGCGCCGACGATCGCGCCGCCGACAGCGTAGGCCAGCACGCTCCGGATGAAGAAGGCCTCGGTGATCAGCACCACGATCAGCGCGGGCAGCAATGCAAAGCCCGAGATGAAGATGAAGCCGAAGCCGAGCACGACGTTCACAGCACTCTGGTCGATCTGCCCGCCGAAATCGCTGATCTCGGGATACAGCACCGCGACCACCACGATGATCCCGGCCACGAAGCAGGCCATCAGGAAGCCGAAGGCGACGACGAACAGGCGGCCGATCAGGGCCATGCTACGAGCGCCCCGTCATTGCGAGCGGAGCGAAGCAATCCATCTCTTGGCTTGCCGAGCCATGGATTGCTTCGTCGCTTCGCTCCTCGCAATGACGAATGGCGCAGAGCCGCGACACGTCTCAATCCGTCATCGCCATCGCGCGCAGCGCCTGGCGCTCGCGCGCGGAGAGCTTTTCGGTCTCCGACTTGAGCTGGCCGCAGGCGGCGAGGATGTCGCGGCCGCGCGGCGTGCGCACCGGCGAGGAATAGCCGGCGTTGAAGATGTATTCGGAGAACTTTTCGATCTGCTCCCAATCCGAACATTCGTAGGCGGTGCCCGGCCACGGATTGAACGGGATCAGGTTGATCTTCGCCGGAATGCCCTTGAGCAGCTTCACCAGCAGCTTGGCGTCGTCGAGCGAATCGTTGACGCCCTTGAGCATCACATATTCGAAGGTGATACGCCGCGCGTTCGAGGCGCCGGGATAATCGCGGCAGGCCTGCAGCAATTCCTTGATCGGATATTTGCGGTTCAGCGGCACCAGCTCGTTGCGCAGCTCGTCGCGCACGGCATGCAGCGAGATCGCGAGCATCACCCCGATCTCGTCACCGGTGCGCTGGATATTCGGCACCACGCCCGAGGTCGACAGCGTGATGCGGCGGCGGGATATTCCGATGCCTTCATTGTCGCCGACGATCAACAGCGCATCGCGCACCGCGTCGAAATTGTAGAGCGGCTCGCCCATCCCCATCATCACGATGTTGGTGACGCGCCGCGTGCCGTCCTCGCGGTCGGCCCAGTCGTTCAGACGGTCGCGCGCCACCATCACCTGGCCGACGATCTCGCCGGCGGTGAGGTTGCGCACCAGCCGCTGCGTGCCGGTGTGGCAGAACGAGCAGTTCAGCGTGCAGCCGACCTGTGAGGAAACGCACAGCGTGCCGCGATCGGTCTCGGGAATGTAGACGCACTCGACCTCGTGCGGCCGCTCGACCTTGTCGCCGCTCGGCAGCCGCAGCAGCCATTTGCGCGTGCCGTCATTGGAGATCTGCTCGGCGACCACCTCGGGACGGTCGACGGTAAAATGCTTCTCGAGCTCGGCGCGCATGTCCTTCGAGACATTGGTCATCTCGGCAAAGCTCTTGGCGCCGCGGAAATACATCCAGTTCCAGAGCTGCTGGGTGCGCATCTTGCGCTGCGCGGCCTGCACCCCGATCTCGCCAAGGCGATCGGCGATCTCGGCGCGCGACAGCCCGATCAGCGACGGCTTGGCCGGCGGCACATAGGTCTCAAGCGGAACCTTTTCGACCAGCGCGCTGGCGCCGGACAAGGCATTGGGGGTCACAGTGTCGGTCATGAAACCTCAAATAGGCCTTCCAGCCGGTGCTGGAAAGCCGCCAAAGACCTCAATTTTGGTCCCTCAGAGCCGGTCTTAGCGCCGGCAGTCCTGCCCCAGCCGGTCGAGCGCCTGCGCCAGGCCCTTCAGCGAGAAGCTGTCGATCGTCTCGGTGCCCTTCGCCGAGACGGCTTTTACCGTCAGATCGGCCGATTTGCGCATGGCTTCCACCATCCGCTCCTCCTCGGCCGCATTCTTGATCCAGAGGCCATCGCCCTGGGTGTACATCGCATAGGTCGCGCCGCCGACCTGGAGCGTCGATTCCGAGCCCGGCTTCAAGGTGTAGCCGATCATGATCGAGACTTCGTTGACGACCTTCTCGGCCGGGCGGGTCGAGATGAAGGCATAGGCCGGATCGCGCGGCCGGTTCGGCGGGTTGGTCTTGGACGACGACGGCTTGGCGAGCGCAAAGCACACCTTCTTGCCGTTGGGCGACGCGGTGTAGGCGCCCCAGGTGCCGAATTGGCCGATCAGCGTCGGCTCCGCGCCGCCGGCCGC
Source organism: Bradyrhizobium sp. USDA 4011 (assembly GCF_054063415.1). NCBI lineage: Bacteria > Pseudomonadati > Pseudomonadota > Alphaproteobacteria > Hyphomicrobiales > Nitrobacteraceae > Bradyrhizobium > Bradyrhizobium sp. USDA 4011. The sequence continues at coordinate 4,321,490 of NZ_JBSSGG010000001.1, read as the reverse complement.
AGCTGCCGCGGCCGAAGTCGCCGGCTTGGCCGCTTCCTTCGCCGTATCTTTCTTGGGTGCAGCCTGCGCCGGCGCGAGGGAGACGATCCCGCACACGACACAAACAGCCAGTGATGTCAGAATTTGCCGCACGGCCAACTGGTTCCCCCATCATTGTGACTGGAAGATGGCTCGGCGATTCCCCTCCGCCGGCCCGGATGGATAACCGGGAAACGCTTTTTTGGGAAGGCAGTTGACTCCGAACGCGCGCCGGCGACAGCCCCACGCGCGTCCATCGCTTCTCGATTCTTGCTCAGCGCTTGATCAACCCTTGTTCAACCCTTGGCGCGCGCCGCACGCAGGCTCTCCCATTGCGCATCGGTCCATTGCAGCAGGTCCTCGGCACCGGAACTGCGCAAATGCGCGCCGCCGTCCTGCACCACCATCTCGCCGTTGATGTAGCCGGCCTGATCGGAAATCAGGAAGCTCGCGAGATTGGCAAGCTCGGAATGCTCGCCGGCGCGGCCGAGCGGATTGCGCTGCGACCAGGTCTCGCCGCGCGCTTCGGGACGCAACTGTCCGGTCGCACCCGGGGTCGGGAACGCACCCGGCGCGATCGCCACGGTGCGGATGCCTTTCGGGCCCCACTCGACGGCAAGGCTCTTGGTCATCGCCAGCACCGCAGTCTTGGCCATCGACGACGGCACCGTGAAGGCGCGGCCGGTGATGGTCGAGGTCGAGAGGATCGAGAGCACCACGCCCTTGCGCTTGCCTTCGATCCAGCGGCGGCCGGCTGCGAGCGTGCAGTACATCGTGCCATGCAGCGTCGGCGCGAGGATCGCGTCCGCGGCACGGAATGACAAATGTTCGCTCTGCGCAATAAAGGTTGCGGCAGCATTATTGACGAGAACGTCGATCGGCGCCTCCTGCCAGACCTGATCCATCATCGCCTCGACCGCGGCGCCGTCGCGGATATCGCAGCGTGCGGTCGACACCTTGGCACCGAGCTCGCTGCGGAATTTGCCTGCGGTTTCCTCCAGCAGCCCCTCGCGCCGCCCACAGATGATCAGTTCGGCGCCGAGATCGGCGAAGCGGGCGCCCATCGCTGCGCCAAGCCCAGAGCCGCCGCCGGTGATCAGGATGCGCTTTTTCGCTAGCAGGCCTTTTTCAAACATAGTTTGATCCCTCCGCACTGTATTGTCGCTCCGCCGCAAATCCGGCATGAAGCTTGTAGTCCAAGATCTTGCAGCTCTTTCTGCGTCCGAAACTCAGGTGTGTCCATGAAAGCCATCCTCTGCTCGCAATACTGTCAACCCGACGATCTCGTGCTGGCTGACGTGCCCGATCCAGTGGCCGGTCCGGGCGAAGCCGTGATCGCGATCAAGGCGGCGGCGCTGAATTTCTTCGACATCCTGATGATCCAGGGCAAATACCAGATCAAGCCGCCGTTCCCGTTCTCGCCGGCTGCCGAAGTCGCCGGCGTGATCGAAAGCGTCGGCGCCGGCGTCACTGATCTGAAGGTCGGCGACCGTGTCGTTGCTTCATGCGGCCACAACGGCGCGCGCGACAAGATCGCGCTGCCGGCGAATACGATCGTGAAGATTCCCGACAATCTCGATTACGACCGCGCCGCCGGCATCATCATCATCTACGGCACCGCGCTGCATGCACTCGAAGATCGCGCGAGCCCGAAGCCGGGCGAGACGCTCGCTGTCCTTGGCGCCGCCGGCGGCACCGGCCTTGCCGCGTGCGAACTCGGCAAGTTGATGGGTCTGAAGGTGATTGCCTGCGCATCGTCGGACGAGAAGCTCGCATTCGCCAAGCAGCACGGCGCCGAGCTGACGCTGAACTACGCCAAGGAAGATCTTAAAGAAGGCCTGCGCAGGCTGACGAATGGCAAGGGCGCCGACATCGTGTTCGATCCGGTCGGCGGCTCCTATGCCGAAGCCGCGCTGCGCTCGACCGCATGGGAAGGCCGCTTCCTGGTGATCGGCTTTGCCGCCGGCGACATTCCGAAGATTCCGCTCAACCTCGCGCTGCTGAAGGGCTGCGACATCCGTGGCGTGTTCTGGGGCGCGTGGGCGCGGCAGAATCCGGAGAAGAACCGCAAGAACCTCGAGAAGCTCGTGCAGTGGACCGCGGAGGGCAAGATCTCCTCGCATGTCGACCGCACCTTCCCGCTGTCGCAGACATCAGAAGCCCTGAAGGTGCTCGCCGGCCGCAAGGCGATGGGCAAGGTAATTCTGCATCCGGGAAGCTGAGCGGCGCCACGATCACTTGCCTAACCTCCCCTTGAAAAGGGGAGGTCGCTTTGCTCGCCAGAGCAAAGCGGGTGGGGATCTGCTCTCTCCGCTTGCAGCGTCGCCTGTGGCCTAACCCCCATCCCGACCTTCCTCCTTTCAGGGGGAAGGAGACGCTTCATCTAGGTTACGCTATTCCGCATCCTCAGGCACGCCGCGCTTCAGCGCGGCGCGCGCGGCTTCGCGGTGCTCCGGGGTGATGTGGCTTGCCACCATGCGGATCGCGGTTGCGAGCACGGCGGCATCGTCGGTGAAGCCGAGCACCGGCAGCATGTCCGGGATGAAATCGAACGGCAGAATGAAATAGGCGATCGCGCCGAGCAGCGCGGCCTGCACATGGCGCGGCGTCTGCCGGTCGAAGGCGCAGTAATAGGCGGCCAGCAGATCCTCGGCGAAAGGCAGCCGCGCCACCACTTTCTTGAACTTGATCCAGAAGCGGCGGCGCACGCTTTCCGGGTCCTGCGCCAGCCGGTCGGCAGGCCCGAACCCCACGCCGGTGTCGGTCGATGGCATAGCCAGGTTCCCTTTGGCGCCGCGCGACGGATCGGCGGCGGACGATGCGAATCTGGGGATGTCGGCCAACCGGCGCAAGGTTGCGCGCAGCCGGATCAGTTGACTCCGAACTGCCTCGCGATCGCGTTCATGGCCTTGGCGAGGTCGATATCGCGCTTGGTCACCCCGCCGACATCGTGGGTCGCCAGCACGACCTCGACCGTCTTGTAGACGTTCTTCCATTCGGGGTGATGGTCGCTCTTCTCGGCGACCAAAGCGGCGCGCGCCATGAAGCCGAAGGCCTCGTTGAAGTCCTTGAACACGAAGGTCTTTGCGATCGCCTCGCGTCCGGCCAGTTCCGACCAGCCGGCCAGTTCCCAAAGCGCGGCCTTCTTTGCTTCCGCTGACAGCCTTTCGACCATGGCAACCCTCCTGTTTGACGCCGACTCTAGCCTAACCATCGGCCTCCGGGTGGGATCCATGCCGAAAATAAGGCCGAAATAGCGTCCTATCGCCGCTGGTAACCATGACGGAGATGTAACATCTGTGGCTCCAGGAATTTGCTACAAACACAGAATGCGTGCGCGTTGGTAATTTTGCGAGATTGAGCCCCGACGATTGTTTGCGAGATCGATGACCGACGGCCCCGCCAGCATATCGCCCAAGCCGCTGCGCTCTGCAAAGCGACGGCTGGTGTTCGTCTTGATCGCGGGCGCGCTCGCCATCGTCGGCGCGATGGCCGCCGGTTATTATTTCGCGGTGCGTCCGGTGACGCTGCGGATCGCAGTCGGCCCCGCAAGCAGCGATGACCTCAAGGTCGTGCAGGCGCTGGCGCAGGCCTTCAACAACCAGCAGCACACCCAGGTCAAGCTGCGCCCGGTGCAGACCGACGGCGCCACCGCCAGCGCGCAGACGCTGGCCGACGGCAAGGCCGACCTCGCCATCATCCGCGGCGACCTCGAGGTGCCGAAGAATGCGCAGGCGGTCGCGGTCCTGCGCAAGAACGTCGTGGTGATGTGGGTGCCGCCCGCAGCCAAGGGCAAGGGCCGCAAGGCTGCAAGGATCACCAAGATCGCGCAGCTTGCCGGCCGCAAGATCGGCGTCGTCGGCCGCACGCCGGCCAACGTCAATCTGCTGAAGCTGATCCTGCAGCAATACGGCGTCGACCCGATGAAGGTCGAGATCGTGCAATTCCCGGCCAATGAAGCAGTCGAGGCCACCAAGAATCTCAAGGCCGATGCCTATCTCGCCGTCGGTCCGGCCAACAGCAAGCTCACGATCGATGCGATCACGGCGTCGACCAAAGACGGCGGCGAGCCCACCTTCCTGCCGATCGACGCATCCGAAGCGATTGCGCAAAACCATCCGGCCTATGAGGCCGCGGAAATTCCCGCGGGCTCGCTCGGCTCGGCCGACCGGCCGGAGGACGAGGTAAAGACGATCAGCTTCTCGCACCATATCGTCGCGCGAAAGGGCCTGTCGGACGCGACGGTCGCGGCATTCACCCGGCAATTGTTCGCGATCCGCCAATCGCTCAAGAACGATTTCCCGCTCGCCGCCAAGATCGAGACGCCCGACACCGACAAGGACGCCACCATCCCGGTGCATCCCGGCGCGGCCGCCTTCGTCGACGGCGAAGAGAAAACCTTCCTCGACCGCTACAGCGATTACATCTGGTGGAGCCTGATGGCGTTCTCGGCGATGGGCTCGGCCGGCGCATGGTTCGCCGGCTATCTCAAGCAGGACGAGCGCAACACCAACACCTCGCAGCGCGAGCGCCTGCTGGAGATGCTGAAGGCCGCGCGGCAAAGCGATTCGACCGATGAGCTCGACCAGTTGCAGGCGGAAGCCGACGACATCCTGCGCCACACGCTCGACTGTTTCGAGCACGGCGCAATCGAAGAAGGCACGCTGACCGCGTTCAACATCGCGCTCGAGCAGTTCCACAACGCGGTAGCCGACCGCAAGGCGCTGCTGATGAGCATGCCGCAGAATTTGCAGCGCACTGCGAGCCAGTTCAGGGCGGCGGGCACGGCGTAGGGCTTACTCTCCCATCTCTCCACGAGCTCTCCTTCGCCTCTCCCGCTTGCGGGGGAGGCCGCATTGCATCGCAGATGCAATGCGGGTGGGGGCTCTCTCCGCGATACGACTCGTGGAGAGAGCCCCCACCCCACCCTCCCCCGCAAGCGCGAGAGGGAGCCTTACAGACGTGCTCACCTCACGCAGTGTACCTCCTTCCCTGTAATCTCTCCGTCATGGAATTTTTCTAGGTCTGTGCTCGCCCGCGGCGCACTGTCGCTGTGACCTGAGGAGGCTCCCCATGACGATCCGGTTCTCGCGAAATCTGACCCGCCGACGTTTTCTCTCCACGGCTGCTGCGGCCGGCGCCGGCGTGATCGCGATGCCTTATCTGTCGCGCGCGGCCGACCGCCCGGTGACCACCCATGGCGTGCAATCCGGCGATGTCGGCGTCGACGGCGGCGTGGTGTGGGCGCGCGCGGACCGTCCCTCGCAGATGATGGTCGAGGTCGCGACATCAGATTCGTTCAAGAATGCCCGCGCGCTGCCGCCGATCACGGCGTTGCCGGAGAGCGACTTCACCGCAAAGATGCTGCTGGAGAACCTGCCCTCGGGCCAGGACATCTTCTATCGCGTCCGCTTCCGCGATCTCGCCCATATCGACATTGTCGGCGAGCCCGTGGTCGGCCGCTTCCGCACCGCGCCGAGCGACCGCCGCGACGTCTCCTTCGTGTGGGGCGGCGATGTCGCCGGCCAGGGCTGGGGCATCAATCCCGACGACGGCGGCATGATCACCTTCGCCGCGATGAAGAAGCACGCCCCGGATTTCTTCCTGCATTCCGGCGACACCATCTATGCCGACGGCGTCATCACCGCCGAGCAGAAGCAGCCCGACGGCAAGATCTGGAAGAACATCACGATCCCGGAGAAGGCCAAGGTCGCCGAGACGCTCGACGAATACCGCGCCGCGCACAAATACAATTTCCTCGACGCGAACCTGCGCGCCTTCAATGCCGAGGTGCCGATCTTCGTGCAGTGGGATGATCACGAGGTGACCAACAACTGGTCGCTGTCGAAGCAGCTGCCGGCGGCCTACAAGGAGCGCGACATCAACGTGCTCGCGGCGCGCGCGGCAAAAGCCTTCCACGAGATGTATCCGATGCGCGAGAGCATCGTAGAGCCGGGCCGGGTCTATCGCACGCTGAGCTACGGCCCGCATCTCGACGTGTTTATGCTCGACGAGCGCAGCTATCGCGGCCCCAACGGTCCGAACCTGCAGGAGACCTATGGCCCGGACGCCTATTTCATCGGGCCGGACCAGATGGCCTGGCTGAAGCGCGCGCTGCTCAACTCACGCGCCACCTGGAAGGTGATCGCCTCCGACATGCCGCTGTCGCTGGTCGTCTATGACGATGCCGCCAACAAGAAGGGCTCGGAAGCGTTCGCGCAGGGCGACGGCCCGGCGCGCGGCCGCGAACTCGAGATCGCCGACATCCTGCGCTTCATCAAGACCGCCGGCATCGCCAACACGGTGTGGCTGACTGCCGACGTGCACTATGCGGCTGCGCACTATTACAATCCGAACAAGGCCCAGTTCCAGGAGTTCGATCCATTCTGGGAATTCGTCTCCGGCCCGCTGCATGCCGGCACGTTCGGTCCGAACGAACTCGACAACACGTTTGGTCCCGAGGTGAAGTTCGTCAAGGCGCCAGGCGAAGCCAACCAGAACCTGCCGCCCTCGGCCGGCATGCAGTTCTTCGGCCACGTCAAGATCGACGGCAAGAGCGGGCAGATGACGGTGAGCCTGCGCGACCGCGTCGACGCCGAGCTGTGGGCGATCACGCTCGATCCGAAGCCGGTGTAATCAGGTCGCAGCCGCCACGGAACCCGCCGTCCTGTCCTGCAGCCCTTGCCTCAAGGCAGGGGCTGCAAGATTGACGGGGGATGGACGTCACCGGCCTCTTCCGGTACCTCTATCAGAGCCGTTATGCTGGGGGCCCGGAGGGGCGGAGCATGAGGCGCTGCGAATTGATTCGCGTGCTCGGTGGCATCGTCGTGGGGCTTCGGCCGCACCGCTTGCTTGTCGTCGCGATCGCCGTGTTCGCGCTGCTGCCGATCGAGGTCAGCGATGCCGGCTGGCTGCCTGATCTCTTCACGAGCTCATCGAAGCATCCCAAAGCGCCAAAGCGCGCGAAATCGGCAAAGCCGGCCAGATTGGCAAGGTACCGCGCGCCATCAAAGCAACGCGCCACGCGGCTCGCCGCCCTCGGGCCGGTCGCCCTGCCGCCTCCCGCTTCCAAGCCGGCCGCAGCCAAATGCGATCCCTCGACATTGCGGATCGTTCTCGATGTCGGACATACCGCTGAATCGGAGGGCGCGATCAGCGCGCGCAATGTCGCCGAGTTCACCTTCAACCTGCGCCTTGCGCGGCTGATCGAGGAGAAGTTGAAGGCCGACGGCTTTGCCGAAACCAGGCTGCTGCTGACCGAAGGCAAAGCGAGGCCCAGCCTCTTCAAGCGGGTCGCCGCCGCCAACAATCTGCACGCGGATCTCCTGCTGTCGATCCATCATGATTCCGTGCCCAACAAGATGCTGGAGGACTGGGAATTCGAGGGAAAGAAGCGCCATTTCAGCGACCGCTTCAGCGGCTACTCGGTGTTCGTCTCCCGCAACAATCCGGACTTCAAGACCAGCCTGCTGTTCGCCGAGCTGGTCGCCAGGGAAATGAAGGCAGAGGGGCTGCAATATGCCGAGCAATACAGCCAGCCCATCATGGGCCACGACCAGCATCCCCTGCTGAACAAGGACACCGGCGTCTACAGCTACGACAAGCTCATCGTGCTGCGAAGGACCGCGATGCCCGCTGTCCTGCTGGAGGCGGGCTCGATCATCAACCGGGACGAAGAACTCAAGATGGACTCGCCCGAGCGCCGCAACGCGATCAGCAGCGGCGTCGCTTCCGCCGTCAAGGAATTCTGCGAGCCGCGGTGGGCGCTCCTCGGCCCGCTCTGACCGCCAAGCGATCGGCACTTCCCGGCTCAGCCCGGTTTGCCGGCCTTGATCTCCGCGAATTTGGCAAGCGCCTGTTCGAACTTGGGGCTGAAGAGCCACATCGCATCGAGGATTTCGCGGAAGCTCGCGGATGTCCTTGCCCGGTCGGCGCGACCGAAAGCGAAGACGCTGTTGTTTCGCAGATATCCCATGATCCTGGGCTCGGAAATTCTGTAATTGACGAGGTCGCCTGACTTCAGCGCGGACCTGGTCGGGCTGGGAATGATCTGGATGAGCTCGAAGAGCTTCATTTGATCGATCGGATTGGGCAGCGCCTTTGCGATCGCCGGGACCTGCGAGAAAATCTCCGCGTGCTCGTTCATGAGCGCATCGCGCACCGCGGTCCAGTGGTTGAACCGGTGATCGAGATTGCCGACACGCGCTTCTTCCATGTCGTCGCGACGGCTGAGCGCAGGATCGAGGGCGGCGATCGATTGCTTGATGGCGGCCCACTTCTTTCGACCGTTGCGATCTTCGGAAGGGCCGGTCTGCAGGCTGCCCTTGTAGGTGTTCGACCGCGCATTTCCGGCATTTTGCTTGCCGCTTGTCTCGGCAAAGAACAGGCCGAGACTGATCCGGCCGGCGACCGCGGCGTCAGCGGCATCCAGACCCCTGGCGCGCGCGATCACCGTCGCCAGCTCGACCACGTCCCTGAATGGCGTCTCGGAGCGTTGCGCGTTCGCGGGCGGCGCCTCCATCACGTCGAAGAGCTTCCTGTACTCATCGAGCAGCGGTTCATTGTCGGCGTCGAAATAGGCCGGCGGGATTCCGAATCTGTTGGGTCTTCCGATCCTGGACGGAAGCGCATCGGTGAGATCCTTGTAGGCGCTCATCATCTCGACACGGGCAAGGTAGAGGGCCTGGCCCGGCAAATCGGGCAGCGGCTGACGGGAATCGATCTGCGCGCGGCGCTGGCGCAGGATCGAGAGGAAGTTCTTCAGGGCATTGTCGTAAGTCTTGAGCGCGGCCGATTGCTCGCTCGTGAGCGCGGCTGGCTCGGCGAGGGCCGGCGACACGAAACCGGCGACGACGGCCGAGGCCAGCGACGACAACGCCGCACCGGCCATCGGATGCGTCGCAACCGGCGCGAGGAGCAGCCCGAGAGAGAGCGCCGCTGCGGGCGCAGCGGCGGATGTCCTGATCGCCATGAGGACTTCCCGATGCCTGTACGTCGCCGAATCCGATAAGCCGGATGGTAGACGACGAACGCACCGGCTGCGAGGCCGAAGCCCGGCAATCGGTCAGTGTCCGTTTCTCAGCGCGGCCTCGAGCGCTTCGCTCGAGCACGGCTTGGTCAGCCGCGGCTTGCCGGCGAGCGATTCCGGCAGCCTGATCTCAGCGCCATAGCCCGTGACGAACGCGAAAGGCACCTTCAGCACATCCAGCCGCTCGGCGATCACGAAGGTCTTCTCGCCCCTGACGAGGCCGACGTCGAGCAGCGCAAAATCCGGTGCGCGCTCGGCGATCAATTCGAGCGCGCGGGCGACGTTCGCAGCGGTGCGCACCGTCCGGGCGCCGAAGCCCAGGATGGTGTCCTCGAAATAGAGCGAGATGATCGGATCGTCCTCGACCACGAGAACGTCACCGGGCATTCCGGCATTGGGGGCGGATTCCATGGCTCGGTGTCCATTGCTTCGATGATGGATGACAGACCGGATCAGTCCGGCCGGATGGCCCGCGACCGGCGCCCAGAAGCACGCCGGCGGTTCCCGAGATGAAACTCATCACATCGCAAGCGGGCGCGTCTGTTCACTAGTGAACATAGATCCCGGAACTCTTTCAGTATGGTCCGCGTTGGGCTTTCAGGATTTTCCAAATGATTGCGAAACGGACCGATTTGGCCGGGACGAATGACCGGCCGTTCAACAATCTCTTGCGCCGGCTGAACGCCGCCGATTACGAGCTGATCGCGCCGCATCTTGCGGTGGTCGAGGCCGCGGCCGGCGATTTGCTCTACAATCCCGGCGACGATGTCCAGATCGTGCACTTCCCATGCGGACCGAGTCTTGCGTCCTACATGGTGGCCAACGAGGACGGCCGCGATGTCGAGACCATCCTGATCGGCCGCGAGGGCGCGGTCGGCGGCATCGTCAGCCAGGGATTCCTGCCGGCCTATACCCGCATCACCGTCAAGTTCGGCGGGCCGTTCGTGCGGCTGCCGATCAGCAAGCTCGACGCCGCCAAGCTGAAGTCGATCTCGGTGCGCAACATCTTCGCGCGTTATGCCGACTGCATGCTGGCGCAGATCTTCCAGTCGACCGCCTGCAATGCGATCCACTCGATCGAGCAGCGCGCGGCGAAATGGATCATTTCGGCGATCGAGCGCACCAATGGCAACGGCGTGGTGCCGCTGACGCATGAGCAGCTCTCGACCTTGCTCGGCGTCGGCCGCAGCTATACCAGCCGGGTGATCCAGAACTTCAAGGCGGAAGGCGTGCTGGACACGCGTCGCGGTGCGATCGTGATCCGCGACCCCGACAAGCTCAAGCTGCGCTCCTGCCTGTGCAACGACGCAGTGAAGGATCACTTCGAGGAAGTGCTGCGCGGGGTGTATCCGAGCGAGGACAACCCGGCGAACTAGGCAGGCCCCGCTCTTTGCGGGGAGAGGTCGGATTGCATCGTCAGATGCAATCCGGGTGAGGGGCAAGGCACACTACTCAACAAGCCCCGAGGTGCTCACCGGATAGAAGCCCCTCACCCCAACCCTCTCCCCGTAAGAACGGGGCGAGGGAGGGCAGCTAGCGCAGACCGCGAAAATCACGCTACACACGCCCCCGCCGACAGAGCCCCCTTACAAATATGCCCCCCACCGTCGCCACCGCCAAATGGCTGCGCGACCCCCTTCATGCTGATCGCAGGAATGATCTTGCTGATCCCGGGTGTCCTGTGTGCCATCATCAGCACCAAGATAGGGGCGGGCCCCGGCGGACGACCCATCACCGTACTCGCCGCGCTGGTGGCGCTTGCGGGGCTTGGACTGATGGTATTGGCGGTTGCGCGGAAGTAACCCCCGATTGGGCCGAAAAGCCCGTCAAAAGCCGCCACCGGAACCAAAATCAGCCACCCAAACCGCCAATAAACCGTTGTTTTTTGGCGTTTTCTGACTATATTGCGCCGCAACGCGCAAGGTGCCCGGTCCTCTGACCGGGCTTCCTTTTTGGGGTGATGCGTCCCCGTCAAATTTCTTGGGTATGAGCGTGATCCGGGCCCGGTGGGCCACGTGAGCGAGCGGCCGGCCAAACTGGTTCGGCGAGATCGCGCATCTGACCATTGCACGACCAGAAGAAGAGCCATGAACCTTCGCAACGTCGCCATCATCGCCCACGTCGACCACGGCAAGACCACCCTCGTCGACCGCCTGCTGCAGCAATCCGGCACCTTCCGTGAGAACCAGAAGGTCACCGAACGCGCCATGGACTCCAACGACCTGGAGCGCGAGCGCGGCATCACCATCCTGGCCAAGGCGGCCTCGGTGCAGTGGAAGGACATCCGCGTCAACATCGTCGACACCCCCGGCCACGCCGATTTCGGCGGCGAGGTCGAGCGCATCCTCAACATGGTGGACGGCGCGCTGGTGCTGGTCGACGCCGCCGAGGGTCCGCTGCCGCAGACCAAGTTCGTGGTGTCGAAGGCGCTCAAGATCGGCCTGAAGCCGATCGTCGTGATCAACAAGGTCGACCGCCCCGACGCGCGCCCGACCGAAGTCATCAACGAGGTGTTCGACCTGTTCGCGGCGCTCGATGCCTCTGAAGAGCAGCTCGACTTCCCGATCCTGTACGGGTCGGCCAAGCAGGGCTGGATGGCGGAGAGCCCGGAGGGTCCGAAGGACCTCGGCATGCAGCCGCTGTTCGACCTGATCGTGCGCCATGTCGAGCCGCCGAAGGTCGAGGAAGGTCCGTTCCGGATGATCGGCACCATCCTCGAGGCCAACCCCTATCTCGGCCGCATCATCACCGGCCGCATCTCCTCCGGTTCGATCAAGCCGAACCAGCAGGTCAAGGTGCTGTCCGCCGACGGCAAGCTGATCGAGACCGGCCGCCTGACCAAGATCCTCGCCTTCCGCGGCCTCGAGCGCACCCCGCTGGAGGAGGCCGAGGCCGGCGACATCGTCGCGATCGCGGGCCTCACCAAGGGCACCGTCGCCGACACCTTCTGCGATCCCTCGGTGGAGACCCCGCTGCCGGCGCAGCCGATCGATCCGCCGACGGTGTCGATGTCGTTCATCGTAAACAACTCGCCGCTGGCCGGCACTGAAGGCGACAAGGTGACCTCGCGCATGATCCGCGACCGCCTGATGCGCGAGGCCGAGGGCAACGTCGCGCTGCGCGTCGTCGAGGCCGCCGACAAGGATTCGATGGAAGTCTCGGGCCGCGGTGAATTGCAGCTTGCGATCCTGATCGAGACCATGCGCCGCGAGGGCTTTGAGCTCTCGGTGTCGCGCCCGCGCGTCGTGCTGCAGAAGGACGAGGCCACCGGCGCCTGGCAGGAGCCGATCGAGGAGGTCGTGATCGACGTCGACGAGGAGCATTCCGGCGTCGTCGTGCAGAAGATGAGCGAGCGCAAGGCCGAGATGATCGAGATGCGCCCGTCCGGCGGCAACCGCCTGCGGCTGGTATTCTACGCGCCGACCCGCGGCCTGATCGGCTACCAGGGCGAACTGCTCACCGACACCCGCGGCACCGCGATCATGAACCGCATCTTCCACGGCTATGCCGCCTACAAGGGCGAGATCCAGGGCCGCCGCAACGGCGTGCTGATCTCCAACGACCAGGGCGAAGCGGTGGCCTATGCGATGTTCAAGCTGGAAGACCGCGGCCCGATGATGATCGAGCCGGGCTGGAAGGTCTACAAGGGCATGATCGTCGGCGAGCACACCCGCGACAACGACCTCGAGATCAACGTGCTGAAGGGCAAGCAGCTCACTAACATCCGCACCACCTCGAAGGACGAGGCCGTGCGCCTGACGCCGCCGATCCGGATGACCCTGGAAAAGGCGCTCGCCTATATCGAGGACGACGAGCTCGTCGAGGTGACGCCGAAGTCGATCCGGCTGCGCAAGAAGCATCTCGATCCGAACGACCGCAAGCGCGCCGAAAAGGCCAAAGAGGCGGTGGCGTAAGCCTCATCTGTCATGCCCCGGCTTGACCGGGGCATCCAGTACGCCGCGGCCTATCGGCTCTATCATCGCCGTCTCTGGAATACTGGATCATCCGCATGCGCGGGTGATAACAGTCATGCGCGTGGCGGCTTCAGACCCGGCGGCGAACGTGCTAGAGCCGGGCTATGGGTTCCCTCCCCTCCACGATCGATGTCGCCATCATTGGCGCCGGCGCTGCGGGCCTCGGCGCCGCGCACGCGCTGAAGGGCAGCGGCCTTTCCAGCATCGTTCTGGAAGCCCGCGACCGTCTCGGCGGCCGCGCCCATACGATCCAGGCCGCGCCTGACGTGGTGTTCGACGTCGGCTGCGGCTGGCTGCACTCGGCCGACCAGAACAGCTTTGTCGGCATCGCCGAGCAGCTTGGCTTCGAGCTCAACAAGGACCTGCCGCCGTGGCGCGAGCGCGCCTATGGCAAGGTATTCCCGCAGGCCGACCGCGACGCGTTCATGCTTGCGCTCGACCAGTTCTACGACCGCATCGAGCAGGCCGCGCGCGGCGGCAAGGACGCATCCGCCGATCGCTATCTCGAGCCCGGCAACCGCTGGAACCCGATGATCGATGCGATCTCGACCTATGTGAACGGCTGCGAGCTCGACCAGCTCTCGATCCTCGACTTCGACGCCTATGAGGACAGCAACGTCAACTGGCGGGTCAAGCGCGGCTATGGCGCGCTGGTCGCGGCTTATGGCGAGCCAGTATCGGTCGCGCTGAACTGCGAGGTCCGGCTGATCGATCACTCCGGCAAGCGCCTGCGCATCGAGACATCGCGCGGCGTGCTTGAGGCGGACAAGGTGATCGTCACCGTGCCGACCAATCTGATCGCCGACGAGGCGATCCGGTTTTCGCCGGCGCTGCCGGGCAAGCTCGATGCCGCGCGCGGCCTGCCGCTCGGCCTCGCCGACAAGGTGACGCTGGCGCTCGCCGAGCCCGAGGCGCTGCCCAAGGAGGGCAATCTGCGCGGCGCCACCATGCGCACCGAGATGGGCACCTATCACATCCGCCCATTCGGCCAGCCCTGCATCGAGGGCTTCTTCGGCGGCCGTTTTGCGCGAGAGCTCGAAGACGCCGGCGACGGCGCCATCGCCGCCCACAGCATCGACGAGATCGTCTCCTTCCTCGGCAATGATTTCCGCCGCAAGCTCAAGCCGCTCAGCGAATCCCGCTGGGCCCGCGACCCGCTCGCCCGCGGCTCCTACTCGCACGCGCTGCCCGGCCACGCCGACAAGCGCGCCGTGCTGGCCGCCCCGGTCGACGGCCGGCTGTTCTTCGCCGGAGAGGCCACCTCGCCGCACTTTTTCTCGACGGCGCATGGCGCGCGGGACAGCGGGGAGAGGGCGGCGAAGGAAGTGGTGGCGGCTTTGCCGCGCAAATAGTGACACCGTCATTGCGGGGAGCGACAGCGACGAAGCAATCCATGCCGCCACAAGCGGGGAGATGGATTGCTTCGCGGAGCCTGTCATCCGGCGGCGCTCCGCGCCGACCGGGTGGCTCGCAATGACGGTTGCTACTCCAGCACCCTCCCTCGAAGGTCGGCATCCGGCACGAAACACGTCTCGTACTTCCCGAAAATCTTGTAACGGTTGCGGGCGATGAGGCTGTAGACCGCATCGCGCAACGGCTTGGGTACTGCGAACAGTGCGCGGGTCCAGCGCCAGCCGGGGAGATGGCTCAGCACCGTCAGTGCTGCGTCTGATTTCATCCAGGCGATGCCGTCATGAACCACGGCGTTGGTGTCGGGGTCATCAGGGTCGATGCCAAAAGTCTTTGCCAGCCGCGTGCCGTAGCCGGACTGGATCGGCGTGAAGCGGAAGCGGCGCGCGGTGTCGCGCGCGATGACGAACCGCACCCAGCGCGAGCAGAAGATGCAGACACCGTCGTAGAGGATCACATCGTCATCCGGCCACTTGCTCATCGGTTATCCAACATCAGCAACGCGACCAGCATCAGCACGATCGCAGGCCCAGTCTTCACGAGCGCGCCAAGCGGCTCGATCCAGAGATCTGGTGTCAGGATCGCCGATCCGGCCATGTAGCCGAGCGAAGCGACGACGCCCGCAACAAGACCGAACGCCGCGGTACGGCGGAAGGCGATCAGCACGCCGATGCTGATGTCCATCAGGCTGGTCAGCACTGTCATCGGCCCGACCAGGGCAGGCGGGAAATGGTGCGCGCTCAGGATGCCGGCTGCCGCGTCATAGGAGATGACCAGCGCGATGAAGCCGGACGCGACCCAGAACAGCACGAGGCTTGCGAAGATCAGCGCCTTGATCAGGAACAGCCGGGCAAACCATTTGTCCTGGATGGTCGCCGGGCGGCTGCCGACCACCTGCGCGATCGTCTTCGGCACGATGCCGGTCGCTGCCATCCAGGCAGAGGGATCGCCGGTGACGCCGCGGCGCAATTCGGCGATCGCATTGGACCGCAACGGCGGCATCCAGCCGAGGCGGCTTGTCAGATCGCCGAGGCGGGCGCCGAGATCGATCAGGAACGGCGGCGTCGGAAGGCGGACATGTTTCGCCGTGCCGAACGACCAGCGAAACTGGGCGATGACGCCGCCAAGCGAGATGGGTTGCGGCTGCATCAAATCCCATGTCACCGATCGCACCGCTTCATCGGCGACGTCGCGCGAAGCGAGCCAGGCGATGGTCGCGGCGATATCCTCGACCGTAACCGGCTGGAACGGTGTCGCGGCCTCGTCGGCCGGCAGATCGACCGGCAGCGCCGCCAGCGCGCGCAGCATGGCGCTGCCGCCATAGGCCGAAGGCGCGACGACAAAACCCGGCCGCAGGATCGCGTGCGCGATCCCGGACGCCGCGATCAGCCGTTCGGCCTCGCGCTTGGTGGTGCTGAAGGCCGTGCGATCCTCATCGGCCTTGCCCGGAATCGAGATGTGGACGAGACGGATGGCACGGTGGCCGTCGCTGATCGCCGCCAAAAGCCGCGCCACGAAGTCGCGATGCACCGCGCGGGTATCGCTGCCCGGACCATCCTGCAGCACGCCGAGGCAATTGACGACGATGTCCGCATCGTGGGTGCGAAGCAACTGCGTCAGTGCCGCCGCATCCATCGACATCACGGGAAGCTCGAGGTCGGCCGCGCTCATCTTTTGCGCCGGCGTGAAATGCCGCGCGACCCCAATCACATGAAAGCCGCGCGCCCTCAGATCGTCGGTGATGGTGCGCCCGATCAATCCCGACGCGCCGAGCACGAGGATGTTGTGTGATGCGTCGTCACTCATGGGGGTCGGATCATGCGCTAAAATGGCTTTGCGATCATCAGCCACAGGATGATCATCACCGATCCGAAGCCGGGAATCCCGAACAGGAACCAGCGGCGAAACAGCGCAAAGTAGCGCGGCGGCAGCGGAAGACCCTTCTCTGCGGCCGCCTGCGCGAGGTTACGCATCTCCATCTGCATGAAGATGACAGGAATCCAGAACACGCCGGCCAGCGCGTAGAGCGCCAGCGAAACCAGCAGCCAGCGATCGGTCAGGCTTGTGGCCGAAAGCATCATCAGCAGTCCGCCGCTCACCGGCTGCAGCAGCACGGCGCTCAGCGTGAAGATCATGTCCGCGATCACGACGGTCGCCGCCGTGCGCGCGATGAAAGCCGCATCGCGCGTGCGATGCGCCGCCAGCATGAAAAAGGCGATGCCGGTCCCGGTGCCGAGGATCACGATGGCGCCCAGCACATGCAGATATTTGATCAGGAAGTAGAGCGTCATCGCAGTCCGCTCATGATCAGGCCGGTCCCGGCGCGCAACAATACCGCCGCTGCCATAGGCCGGGCACGTGCGGAAATCCACTGCGGCGGCGCGGACACAGAACGCGCGATGCATCCAGGTTGCGACTGAATTCGCTCGCAAATTCCGGCGCCGAATCAGGTCCGAACGGCCTTTTCCCGAACTGCGGCATTGTCATCCAGCGCTCGTGATCCACGCTTTGCACAGGCCGGGATCGGCGATTGGCCGCGCAAGCCCGGCGAGTGTCCTCTTTCGGTACAAGTTTTCATGACACTGATGCAAAAAATCCACAGGTTAACCGATAATTAACGATGGACCTTGAAGGCAGCCCTCCGACTTGCTTTGATTAGGTGCATGAGCACAACGCTAATCGAGGTCCGGCCGGCCAAAGCTGCAGACGCAGCCTCGGTGGCGTCTACCCATGACGAAGCCTGGCGCTCGGCGTATCAGGGAATCATCCCCGGCGCCGAACTTGAAAAGCTGATCAATCGTCGTGGCCCGCAGTGGTGGGACAGTGCCATCCGCAAGGGCAGCCGCGTCAGCGTGCTGGTGTTCGGCGACAGGATCGCGGGCTACGCCAATTACGGCCGCAACCGCGCCCGCAGCCTGCATTTCGAAGGCGAGATCTACGAACTCTATCTACGGCCGGAATTCCAGGGCCTCGGCTTCGGCCGTCGCCTGTTCGCCGCGGCCCGCCGCGACCTCCTGCAGAGCGGCCTGAAGAGCATGGTGATCTGGGCGCTCTCCGACAACGAGTCGGCGACCGAGTTTTACCGCGCCTTGGGCGGCCGCATGGTGGCGCGCTCCTCGGAGCGGTTCGGGCCGAAGTCGCTCGACAAGGTCGCTTTCGCCTGGTCCAACTGAAAATCCTGCTTCTCTCGCAGCTGCAGCAAGGCTAAACAGCCTGAGCGTTTGCGCGCGACGGCCAGCCCGGCTCCCAAGGCCGGGCTTGAAGCTGTTTCGCGGCCTGGCGGCGCCAAGCAAAAAATCACATCCTTCTCAACTTCCAAAGGCCACGCGGAGCAATCCATGCGTATCGACGCCATATCGATCGGAAAAAATCCGCCCCACGACGTCAACGTCATCATCGAGGTTGCCGTCGGCGGCGAGCCCATCAAGTACGAAATGGACAAGGAGGCCGGCACACTGGTGGTGGACCGCTTCCTCTACACGCCGATGCGCTATCCCGGCAATTACGGCTTCATCCCGCACACGCTGTCGGGCGACGGCGATCCCTGCGACGTGCTGATCGTCAACACCCGCGCGATCGTGCCGGGCGCCGTGATGAGCGTCCGCGTGGTCGGCGTGCTGCTGATGGAGGACGAGGCCGGCGGAGACGAGAAGATCATCGCGGTGCCGTCGTCGAAGCTGACCCAGCGCTACGACAAGGTGCACAACTACAGCGACCTGCCCGACATCACGCTGCAGCAGATCCAGCACTTCTTCGAGCACTACAAGGACCTCGAGAAGGGCAAGTGGGTGAAGGTGCTGCGCTGGGGCGACGCCGAAGAAGCCCGCAAGCTGATCCTGGAAGGCATCGAGCGCGCAAAGAAGAAGTAGGCGCGCGGCCTAGACTCACTCGCCCCGCCCTTGCGGGGAGAGGGCTGGGGTGAGGGGCTGCCTCCGCGAGTTGCGAACGTCGAGAGACCTGTACCCCCGGATTGTATCTGACGATGCAATCCGACCTCTCCCCGCAAGCGGGGCGAGGTAAGGAAGAAACTACACCGCGGGCGCCGGCAGGCCGGCAATCGCGCTGGCGGCGCGCAGTGTGTTGACCAAAAGGCACGCCACCGTCATCTGCCCGACGCCGCCAGGCACCGGCGTGATCGCGCCGGCGACGTCGAGCGCTTCCTGGAATGCGACGTCGCCGACCAGCTTCGGCTTGCCGCCCGCAACCGGAATGCGGTTGATGCCGACATCGATCACGGTCGCGCCCGGCTTCAGCCAATCGCCACGCACCATCTCCGGACGGCCGACCGCGGCATAGACCAGATCGGCCTGGGCGCAGAGCTTCGGCAGATCGCGCGAGCGCGAATGCGCGATCGTCACCGTCGCGTTCTCGTTCAGCAGCAATTGCACCAGCGGACGGCCGACCAGATTGGAGCGGCCGATCACGATCGCGTTCATGCCCTCGAGCGAAGGGTGCACGCTCTTGGTCAGGATGATGCAGCCGAGCGGCGTACAGGGCGACAGCGCGGCAAGGCCGCCGGCGAGCCGGCCGGCATTGTTCGGATGCAGGCCGTCGACGTCCTTGGCCGGGTCGATCGCATTGATGATGGTCTCGGTGTGCAGCGATTTCGGCAGCGGCAGCTGCACCAGGATGCCATGCACCTTCGGATCACCATTGAGCTGTGCGATCAGCGCCAGCAGATCGGCCTGCGACACGTCCTCCGGCAGCTTGTGCTCGAACGAGGCCATCCCTGCGGCCTGGGTCTGGGTGTGCTTGCTGCGGACATAGACCTCGCTCGCCGGATCATGGCCGACCAGGACGACGGCGAGCCCTGGGGTGAGCGCATGGTCGCGCTTGACGCGGCCGACCTCGTCGGCGACGCGGGCGCGAAGCTCGGCGGCGATGGCTTTTCCGTCGATGATGCGGGCAGTCATGTCAGTCCTTCGTCTCCTGGTTCGGCCCGGCCGCGGTCAACTTCTTCAAGGTGTCGCCAAGCTGCCTCGGGTCACCGTCGACAGCCACCTGCTTCAGCCGCGAGGTGGCGCCGGACAACAGCTTCACCCTGGCCTTGGGCACGCCGAGCGCCTTGGCCAGCAGCTCGGTCACCGCACGGTTGGCCTCGCCGCCCTCGGCAATGGCGCGGACCCGCACCTTCACCACCGAGCGGCCGTTGGCCAGCGTCTCGATCCCGTCGATGTCGTCGCGGCCGCCGCGCGGCGTCACGCGCAAGGCGATGCTGATGCCCCCGGTGGAATAGCGCCAAGGATCCATCGCCAGGGCTCCATCAGCAAGGGTCGATCGCGAAGGATCAGATCACGTAGGGATAGATGTAATAGGCAATCACCCGCTGGATGAACATGATGATCAGGATCACGATGATCGGCGAGATATCGAGCCCGCCCAGATTCGGCATCACGTTGCGAATCGGCCGCAGCACCGGCTCGGTGATCCGGTACAGGAACTCGGCCACCGCGGAGACGAACTGGTTGCGCGTGTTGACCACATTGAAGGCGACCAGCCAGGACAGGATGGCGGAGGCGATCAAGAGCCAGACATAGAGGTCGAGGACGATGATGACGATGTCGAGAACAGCGCGCATATGATGGGGGCTCGCGGGTGGGACGACCAGGTGAAGCGCTACGAGACCGGACTGGGCCGCCAGCGCGCTTCTTGTTTGAGCAGGATCTTTTCAGAAAGCCGCGCCGCACTTCTTGCTGGCGCAGCCCGCCGGGTCCGCATCATGCTCTAAATATCGGTTCATCCCCCCGCAAACAAGGGAAGTTCCCGGCCGGACAGGCCGAAAACCGTTGTTTCAGCGTTCTTGACTTGGCCTTGGGCGGGACTGTAAATGGCGCCCGACTGACGGCCGGGATACTCAGCAATACCCGGCCGCAATGGGGCCATAGCTCAGCTGGGAGAGCGCGTCGTTCGCAATGACGAGGTCGGCGGTTCGATCCCGCCTGGCTCCACCAGCCTTCGCTCGCTTCGCGAGCTTCGGCTCGGCAAGCCCTCTCGTAGCGAAGGCTGCCGCGGCGTAGCCCAAGGGGCGAAGCCGGGCCGCGTCACCATCAGGCCCAATCCCTTCCCCTCACGTCCCCGTAAACCGGGGCGGGCGCTTCTCGACAAAACTCGCGACGCCTTCCCTGAAATCATTGCTCTTCAGCGCGATCTGCATTTCGCGGTTGGCATCGATGGTGGCTTCGGCGAGCGTCTGGAACGGCACGTCGTAGACTTGGCGCTTGATCACCGCGATCGCGCTCGGCGAGACGAAATCGGCGAGGTCGCGGGCATAGGCATAGGTTTCCTCGCGCAGCTTCTCCGGCGAAGAGAGCCGGTTGACGAGGCCGATGCGCAGCGCCTCCGCGGCCGACACGCGCCGCGCCGACATCAACAGATCGAGCGCGTTGGCATGACCGACGATGCGCGGCAGCATCCAGCTGATGCCGTGCTCGGCGATCAGGCCGCGCCGCGCGAAGGCGGTGGTGAACACCGCGCTGTCGGCCGCGAAGCGCAGGTCGCAATAGAGCGCGTGGACCAGGCCGATGCCGGCCGTGGCGCCGTTGAGCATCGCGATCACGGGCTTCTTGATGGCGGGGTAATAGGCGTAGCGCGTCTGCCAGTCGGCGCGGCGGTTCATGTCGAATGCAACGCCTTCACCGCGCCTGACCTCGTTGGGATCGATCCCCTTCAGCGCTTCCATGTCGGCGCCGGCGCAGAAGCCGCGCCCCGCGCCGGTCAGCACGATGACGCGAACATTGTCGTCATTGGCCGCCGCCTCCATTGCGTGGCGCACGTCGCGCTCCATGATCGCGGTCCACGCATTCATGCGGTCGGGGCGGTTCAGCGTGATGGTCGCGATCCTGTCGCTGACCTCATAGAGGATGTGTTGGTAGCTCACGGCGATCTCCCTGTACGTGTTGTTGCGTTTGTCTTGTTGTTCTGAGTTCGCGCGAGCATGCGGCGCCGCGCGCAGCCGTTGCGAGATTAGCACAGAAGCGAAAATGAAAAGCCGTGTCGTGTGACGCGCGAAATTCCGCGCGGCGGCTATTCCGCCGCCTGCAGCACGACCGGCCGCGGCACGCGCGCGATCCAGCCGTCGATGAAATGCTTCAGCCACGCGCGCTCGGCGGCATCGTGCACGGCGCGTTCGGCGAAGTGCAGATGACGCGGCTGCGCGCCGGGCGAATCCATTCGCGCGCACCCGCGCGTGGTCCAGCGATGCATCATCGCGTAGGTCACGTCAGGATGGAATTGCAGGCCGAAGGCGTTGCCGAACTGGAACGCCTGCACCGGGAAATCATCGCCCGCCGCGAGCAGGTCCGCGCCCGCGGGCAATTGAAAGCCCTCGCCGTGCCAGTGATAGACCCGCGCAGGCCAGTCCGGGCACAATGCGCGGCCCGCCTCCGTCGGCCGGACCGGGTAATAGCCGACCTCGACGCGGCCTTGCGGATGCGGCGCGACCTTGGCGCCGAGTTGCCGCGCCAGCATCTGCGCGCCGAGGCAGATGCCCAGGAACGGGCGCTGCTCGCGCAGCGGCACTGAAATCCAGTCGATCTCGCGTCGCACATAGTCGTCGGGATCGTTGGCGCTCATCGGCCCGCCAAAGATCACCGCGCCGGCATGCGCCTCGAGCGTGTCGGGCAGCGCGTCGCCGAAGCGCGGGCGGCGGATGTCGAGCGGGTAGCCCAGCGCGCGCAGGGCGTTGCCGATCCGGCCGGGGGTCGACGTCTCCTGATGCAGGACCACCAGCACCGGCCGCAGCGACGCCTGGTCTGCCGGCGTGACCGCGGCCGGCCTTCGGCTCGCGAAGGGCACCACGACACGGATTGGGTCAGACCGGAATGACATTGCCTCTGCTTAAAGTTTCGGCACGTAAGGCACGATCATAGCTAAGTGGTCGTTAACATCGTGTGAGCTTGCGCACACCCGTGCGAAGCAAATCGCGGGCCAGAGACAGCCTTAACGGCGATGAACGGGCTTTCCGGATGAAGCTAGCGCTTGCGCAGCTGAAAACCGCCGACCGCGGTCAGGATGAAGGAGCGCGGAAACAGCCGGAGCAGGAGCGGCACCAGCTTGATGAAGGCGCCGGGCAGCACGGCGCGCTTGTTGGCCATCAGGCCGCGATAGGCCTGTCGGGCGACCTCGGCCGGCGCAACGTCGAGGATGGCGGAATCGAAGCCGGGGGCAAAGCCGGCGCGGTCCTGGAATTCGGTCGGCACGGGCCCGGGGCAAACCACGGTGACGCGCACGCCCTTCGGCGCCAGTTCGCAGCGCAACGCCTCGGAAAACGACAGCACATAGGCCTTGCTGGCATAGTACACGGCCATGCCAGGGCCCGGCAGGAATCCGGCGATCGAACCGAGGTTGAGGATGCCGCCGCGGTTGCGGATCAGCTGGTCGGCAAAGCGCAGCGTCAGGTCGGTCAGCGCGCGGATATTGACGTTGATGATGTCGAGCTGTTCGGCGCGGTCGCGCTCCACGGCGAGGCCGAACAGGCCGAAGCCGGCATTATTGACCAGATATTCGACCTCGACCCCAGCCTCGGTCAGGGCCTGTGCGATCCTGTCGCCGGCATCGGTCTGCTGCAGATCGCAGGGAATCACGATCGGCGCCGCGCCGCCTTTGGCGCCGAGCTCGTCGGCGAGGGTCTTGAGGCGATCGGCGCGCCGCGCCACCAGCGCCACGCGGTGACCATTCGATGCAAACACGCGCGCCAGTTCGGTGCCTATGCCCGCCGATGCCCCGGTTATCAGCGTCACACGCTCAGTCACGTTTCAAACTCTTACTGCAAATTCTAGTGAGGTCCCGACGGGGCGACGAGAGCATAGGGATGCGGTGTGACGCAAGCCGCGTATGGGCTTGTGGATAGCGGCTGGGCCGCTGGTTTCGTGACGAAACGACCGATTTTCAGTCGGATCGCCCACAATCGCGGCGGACATTAAAATTTCGTCATCCGCAACGCCGGCAGGCGGGCGTCCACTTGCGCAGGCAGCCGTGTCAGATTGCCGCGTCTGCCGTGCCCCAAGGGCCCTTTGGCAGCTCGGCCTGCTTCTCGGCGACCCGGTGCTTGAGATCAATGCGGTCGCGCGAGGAAATGCCGAGCAGATCGGCAGCACGCCAGACCACATTGTCCTCGAACTCGCTCACCTGGCCGTCGGCATAGACCAGCTCCCACATCATCTCGACGATGCGCAGCCGTCCCTCCTCGTTCACCGAGCGCATGATCACACTGGTAAAGTGATAGAGATCCACGGCCTCGCCCTCGACGCGCATGGCGGAGGCGATCAACTTGTCGGCGGTGCCGGGATCGAGCTGGAAACGGCTCTCGATCAGGCTGTGCAGCTTGCGCGTCTCGGCCGGCGTCGGCTCACCATCCAGCGAGACGACATGCACCAATAGCGCCGTCGCCGCCAGGCGGTAGTCGCCGTCATCGAAGGCGCGGTCAGCCTGGGCATCGGGGGAGACGATATCGGCAATGAATTGGCGGAGTCCGTCGAGCATCGCTCTCTCTGTGGGATGAAGCCTGGAAGCTTTGATTGAGCATCTGTCCGGAAAACCGCCGGACCATGCGCTGTTGAAATCTATATGGCGTGGAAACAGAACCGGCGCAATCCGCGCGGGTTCCCGCTGCGGCATTACGTTTCAGCAAGCATTACGTGTCGGCAATGTGACTACGGTATCTCGTACACCACGAGCTTGTCGGCAATGCCGCGCAGCGCCGCTTCCTTCTGGATCGGCTTGATCGCCGCGCGATCGAGGATGCCCGCGACTTCTGCCGATTCCATCACCGGCTGGGTCAAATGGATTTCCTGTGACGTCGACAGACTCTGCACCCGTGCGGCGATATTCACGGTCTGGCCGAAATAGTCCTGCCGCTCGTTCAGCGTCACCGCGAGGCACGGCCCCTCATGGATGCCGATCTTGACGATCAGATCTTCCTTGCCGCGCTCGGTGTTGAGCTGCTTCATCGCGGTCCGCATGCGCAGGCCCGCCGACAATGCATGCTCGGGCCGGACGAAGGTCGCCATTACGGCATCGCCGATCGTCTTCACGACTGCGCCGTGTTCGGAGGCGATGATCTCGAGCAGAGCGTGGAAATGCGCGCGCACCAGGTCGAACGCGGCGAGATCGCCAACCCGCTCATAGAGCGCGGTCGATCCTTTGAGATCGGTGAACAGGAAGGTCAGCGCGGTGATCTTCAGCCGCTGGTCGACGGTGAGGTTGTCGGCCTTGAACACGTCGCGGAAGGTCTGGTTCGACAGCATCCGCTTCGCGGTGAGGATCGGCTTGCGCCTGCCGAGCAACTTGTGCAGCGGATCGCCCGCGATCCACACCGAAGGCAGCACGCGGACGTCGGCGTGATTCTCCAGCGAGAGCCGCAGCGGCCCCGGCCGCATCGTCGAGGTGCCGGTCGGCGCATGGGACTTGTTGAACGCGATCGAGAATTGCTGACGCTCGGTGGTCGGCTCGCCCTCGACAGCAAAGAAATGCGCCGAATGCGTCACCGGCTCGAACACGATGACGAACTGACTGGGCAGATTGAGCGAAAGGATCGCCTTTTCGCCGGGCGGCAATTCGAGCCCCTCCAGTGTCACCTCGTTGATCAGGGTCGACACCGCGCTCTCGTCGAACTCGATCCCGGAACTCCAGAACATCTGGCGGAAATATTCCCAGATCGGCAGCGTGTTGGGATCGTGCGCGGCGATGTGGCGGACCCGCGGGCTGACGGTGAAGGCAACCTCGACCAGCTCGTCGACGGAGGCCTCGTAGCCGGCCGCGCACAGCGCGCAATTATAGTCGTCATGGCGCAGCGACTTCAGCGTGGTGTGGGCGTCGAGCACGCCGCCACATCCCGGACACAGCACGTTCCAGCTCATGTCGAACAGCCCGAGCCGCGAAGCATGCAGGAAGCCGGAGATCACCTTCTCCTCTTCCAGCCCGGTGCGGCGCGAGAAATCCAGGGCGTTGATGCGATTGAGCTCGCGGTCATGGCCGTCCGCGATCAGCTGCTGCATGGCATCGACGACGGCCGGATCGGCCGTCTGCCTGAGGACTGCGAAGTGGGCTTGCGTATCGCTCATGGTGAGCCCCTAGAGCATGATCCGGAAAAGTAGCGGTTTTCCGCAAAGATCATGCTCAAAACAAAGAGATAGAGCGGGATGACGATTCGACGAAGAGTTACCCGCCGTAGATGAGCATTGGGACACCGTCGCGCAAGGTCAGCGCGGTTTGATCGTGAACACCGGCGAGCGGTTCGGCTGTGTCGTCACCACGCCGATCGGAAGCACCGGATCCTTGTCCGCCAGCGCGACACGGAATGTGCCGATGATCTTCGCGAGCGCAAGCGTCGCCTCGACCAGCGCGAAATGCGCGCCGATACAGACCCGCGCGCCGACCCCGAACGGCAGATAGGCGAAGCGATCGGGCGGCGTTTCCGCCATGAAACGCTGTGGCACGAACGCGTTCGGATCGCGCCACAACTTTTCATGCCGATGCAACAGCCACGGCGCGATCAGGATTACGTCATGCTTTCTGACCGGACGGCCCGCGATGGTGTCGGGACCACCAGCCGCACGCGCGATCAGGAACGCCGGCGGATAGAGCCGCATGGTTTCGTCGATCACTGCGCGGGTGAATTTCAGCCGCTCGATGTCGAGCGCGCCAGACGCCGTCACGCTCCTGACTTCTGCTGCCAATTGTTCCTGGGTCTCGGGATCGAGCGCCAGCAGATAGAGCGCCCAGAACAGCGCGGTCGCGGTCGTCTCATGGCCGGCCAGGATCATCGTCGCGACCTGGTCGCCGAGCTGGGCGTCGGTGAAAGCCTCGCCGGTTTCGGGATCGCGCGCGGCACCCATCAGGTCGAACAGGTCGCGGGCCGGTGCGTTGTCATCCTTGCCCGCGGCGCGGCGCTCGGCCATCAGCTGGCCGACAAACGCGGTCCAGCGCTTGCGGAAGCGGGCGCGTCGGAAATCCTGCAGGGTCGGCCAGCTCAAGGGCAGCACCAGGTCGAGCATATGCGGTCGCGCCAGCGTGTCGCCATACTCCATCACGAAGTCGCGCAGCGCGGCGCCGTGGCGATCCATGCCGAACGAGAACATGGTGCGGCCGGCGATCTCCAGCGTCATGCGCTGCATCACCTCGCGCAGATCCACCGGGCCGCCGCTCGCGGCCTTCAGCTTGGCGATGGTCTCGTCGACCGCCGCGATCATGTAGGGCACCAGCGTCGTCACCGCGCGCGGCGTGAATGCCGGCGCCAGCGTGCGGCGCTGATGCTTCCACGCGCGACCCTCGGCAATCAGCAGTCCCTCGCCCAGCATCGGACGCAGCACGCGGATGCCGGCCGGCGTGCGCGTGTAATTCTCGTAATTGTCGACCAGCACATGGCGGATCGCATCCGGCGTGTTGAGGATGAAGCTCGAGCGGCCGAGAAAGCGGCCCTGGACGATGTCGTCCTCATAGGCGCGCTGGCCCCAGGTCTCGATCGGCGAGTTGCGCATCACCCGCATCCGCTCGAACGCACCCATGTCGTCGGGCGCGCGCGGCGGCGCCGGCGGGACCAGGGGACGCCGCGTGACCGTGATATCGTGGACTTCGGCTATGCTCATGGTCCTCGCTTCCTGCCTCACGCAACGGCCGATCCGGCCACGCGATCCCGGCGCCATGAAGGCGCGCGGACCCTCTACCAGACCTAGTAAGTCAGCTCGGCGACTGCAATCCGATTCTCCGACGCCGGCCAGGCCCGCGCCACAATGCGCTCCCTATTGAAGATCGCAGCCACCGGACGGCCGACATCGGCTGCGGCGAGCCGCAACGTCGTCACCGCATCGGTCGGCACGCCGGATTTGACATCGGCCGGTTCCTTGCCGGTCCAGCAACACGATATCGCGCGGCAGCCCGAAATAGCCACGCGGCCGTGACATCAGCACGATGGCGCCCGCACCGGCATCGGCAGGCAGCAGCGGTCGTGCCGCGCGCAGATGCACGATCTCGGACGAGCGCGGAAATGGCGAGCGATAGATATGCGTCGTCACGGCATCAGGCGAGGTCAGCACGAATTCGAGCGGCCAGGACGGATCGACCTGCGCCGGACCCCAGCGGCCGTCGGCGCCGGTCTGCGAGCTGTGCAGCGGGCCGCCGATGCGCTCGCCGGTTTCGGCCGACACGCGATAGATGTCGACCGTGGCGACCGGCACCGGCCGGTTGGTCGGCACGCCGCCGGGCGTGCCCGTGACAAGGCCGCTCAGCCGCACCGCCGTCTCCGGCGTAATCTCGATCCGCGACGGCTCGTGCCCCGCGATGAACATGTAGATCTCGCGAAAGGCGCGCGGATGATACGCGGTCTCGCGATGATCCACCGCGCCGAGCACCAGGTTGGTCGCGCCTTTCAACGCCGGACCTTCGGACGTGACGTTGGTCGGCGTGCCCGGCTTGCCGATGAAGCGGCCGTCGGCTTGCGCATATTTGTCGAGGCCATCGCTGCGCAAGGTCAGGAATGCGGTGCCGACAGTCACTTCGCTGTCGCCGTCGTTCAGCCCGCGCAGGAACGGACCGCGCCCGTTGAACTCGTTGCCGAGCCCGTCGTCCGAGGCATACACACCGTGATTGGGCGTGCCGCACAGCACCGCGTGGCTGATGTCGCCGCCGCCACCATTCTTCACATAGTTGCGGATCGCATTGCCGCCGCGCGAATTCCCGACCAGCGCGATGCGTGCGGCGTCGCTCTTCTGCTTCAGCTCCCTCACCGCCTCGGCGAGCTCGCGGCGCTGATCCTCGGTCGAGGAGCGGCCCGCCTGCTCGACCGTGTCGTCCGTACGCGCCAAGGGATCGGCGAAATTGATCGCGGCCATGCGCTCGCGCGGTACGCCGTTGGATTCCATCCGCCAGAGCGTCGTCAACCAGAGCGCGGCGTGATCGCCATTGCCATGCACGAACAGGATCGGCGGGATGTCGCCGGCGGGCGCCGGCTGCGCCAGGGCCGGGACGGCAAGACGGCCGGACAGCAGGGACAGTGCGCCGGCCGCTTGCAAAATTGTTCGCCGCGTCAGCGCCATTGGTCCCCTTCCTCAGGTCTTTCAGTGGCTTGGCTGTGTCCTACAGCCCGTAAGGATACCGTAAACGCTGGACAGGACACGCGTTTCGCGGGCATCAGTTGATGCAGCCGGAATCATTCAACAAGCCATAGCAGGCCAACCGGAACCGGATATGACCGCACCGCCTGATCGACCCGACCGTATCACTGCTCCGTTGCGGCATTCAATCTTCCGGCGGATCTGGCTCGCCAGCCTGCTCTCCAATCTCGGCATCCTGATCCAGGGCGTCGGCGCTGCCTGGGCGATGACCCAGATGACCGCGGAGGCCGACAAGGTCGCGCTGGTGCAGACCGCGCTGATGCTGCCGGTGATGCTGATCGCGATGCCGGCCGGCGCCATCGCCGACATGCATGACCGCCGCATCGTGGCGCTGGTGTCGCTGGCGATCGCGCTCTCCGGCGCCACCACGCTGACGGTGCTGGCCTGGCTCAATCTGGTGACGCCGAACATCCTGCTCGCGCTGTGCTTCGTCGTCGGCAGCGGCATGGCGCTGTTCGGCCCGGCCTGGCAATCCTCGGTCAGCGAGCAGGTGCCGTCGGAGACGCTGCCCGCCGCGGTCGCGCTGAACGGCATCAGCTACAACATCGCGCGCAGCTTCGGCCCGGCGATCGGCGGCATCGTGGTCGCCTCCGCAGGCGCCGTGGCGGCATTCGCCGCCAACGCCGTGCTGTATCTGCCGCTGCTCGCCGTGCTGTTCCTGTGGAATCGCATCAGCGAGCCGTCGCGGCTGCCGCGCGAACGGCTGAACCGCGCCATCGTTTCCGGCGTGCGCTACATCACCAATTCGCCGTCGATCAAGATCGTGCTGACCCGCACCATGGTGACCGGCATCATCGGCGGCTCGGTCTCGGCCCTGATGCCGCTGGTGGCGCGCGACCTGCTGCATGGCGGCGCGCAGACCTACGGCATCATGCTCGGGGCCTTCGGCATGGGCGCGGTGATCGGCGCGCTCAACATCAGCGAGATCCGCAGCCGGCTCAGCGGCGAAGCCGCGGTGCGCACCTGCGCGCTGCTGATGGCCGTCGCGATCGCGATCGTCGCCGTGAGCAAGCAGCCGGTGCTCACCGCCGCCGCGCTGGTGGTTGCCGGCGCGGTGTGGATGCTGGCGATCGCGCTGTTCAATATCGGCGTGCAGCTGTCGGCGCCGCGCTGGGTTGCGGGCCGTTCGCTTGCGGCCTTCCAGGCCTCGATCGCCGGCGGCATCGCGATCGGAAGCTGGTGCTGGGGCCGCATCACGGACCTCGGCGGCGTCGAGATGGCGCTGTTGATCTCCGCCGGGGCTGATGCTGCTGTCGCCGGTGCTCGGCATCTGGCTCAGGATGCCGCCGGTCGGCGCGCGCAACGAGGACGCGACCGATACGCTGGCCGATCCCGAGGTGCGGCTGCAACTGACCGGACGCAGCGGCCCGCTGGTGGTCGAGATCGAATACCGGGTAGCGCAGGACAATGCCCGCGCCTTCCACAATGTGATGCAGGACGTGCAGCTCAGCCGCCAGCGCAATGGCGCCTATGGCTGGTCGATCGCGCGCGACATCGCCGATCCCGAATTGTGGACCGAGCGCTATCATTGCCCGACCTGGCTCGATTTCCTGCGCCAGCGCAACCGCGCCACCCAGATCGAGCGCGAGCTGCATCAGAAGGCGGCCGGCTTCCACATCGGCGCGGAGCCGATCCGGGTGCGCCGGATGCTGGAGCGTCCGTTCGGCTCGGTGCGCTGGAAGGAGGAGACCCCGGACCGCGCCGCCAAGGAGGTGATCCCGGTGGTCGCGACCGCGGCGGGCAGCAGCACGTAATTTCTCAGTCGTCGTTCCCGGGACACGTGAAGCGCGAGCCCGGAATGACGACGATCGGAGCTACTGCCCGTTATCGATGAGCGTCTGCAGGCAGGCCTTGCTGAGGCGGCTGCGGTGCTCCTTCAGGCAGGCCAGCACGACCTGATCGCCCTCGCCGAGATGGGCGCGGCAGAACCGCGAGGCGTCGCGCGAGCAGGCATCACGCCCCTGCTGCTGTGCCGAGGCGGCCGACGTCAACAGAACCAGTGGAACGACGGCGAACAGAAATCGGGTCATCTTCAAAGCCTCTAAGGAATGCAACGCCGGTTCTATAGCGTTTCAGGGCCGCGAAGAAGCTTGAAACCGGGGGCGAAACGGCAGGTTCCGCCCCGGGATGACCATCCCGAGATGGCCTGCGTCTCGTCGCCGCAGGTTTGCCCGTCAGATGCCAAAATCACTCCGCGGCGGCCCTGCGCTGGGCGGCGAGATCGCGATCCAGCACCACGCGGCAGCCGCTGCTCAGCTGGGAGCGATTCTTGACCATGCAGGCGGTGATCCTGGGGATGTTCGGGATCTCCGCGCTGCACAGGCGGAACGCGTCGCCCGAGCACATCTGCTGCGCCTCGGCGCTGAACGCAAAGCTCGCCGTCGGCGACAGCACGGAAACGCAGGCCGCAAAAGCCAACGCGACGCCGACGCTGCGAACTGCACGTCCTAGAACCTGACTTTTGAAGACGGTGGTCATGATCGGCTCCCATCGGCGCCGCAAATGGCGGGGCCCGTTGTTCGATCGTCCGATCCTGAACGGCAGCGCGTCCGAAGACTGTGACGGTCATCACGCATGGGTAAGGCCCGCTTTTTGTTGTCCTTCCGGCGCCTTGTTGGGATCGCGTTAAGACCTTGTTGGCATTAATCGGTCGTTACGGCTGTGGCGTATCCTTAAGTTCCGAGAGAGTGTGTAGCGATGCGTAGTGCGTTGGGCCTGATGCTGGCCAGTGTTGTAGCGGCGATCGTGATCGCCGGCGTGTGGTTCTGGACCTCCTCCCCGCGTGCCGACGCGGCTGCTCCGCAGACAACCGCCGCAGCCAAGGCCGATCCGCTCCCTGCGGCCGCGGCAAAGCAGGCTGCCAAGGACGATGTCGAGACGACCGCCGCGCTGTCGAAGCGCGCCGATGCCACCCAGGCGGCAGCCCCGGCCGCTGCCCCCGCCCCGGCGCCGGCCCCGATCGCCGCCGCACCCAGATGCGCCAATCCCGACGCGCTCGGCATCAGCCGCACTGTCGTGGTCGACACCACAGGCGGCCCGGGCTTCGGCTTCCTGCAGTACAAGCAGTATGACTTCCTGACCGACCATGAGGTCGTGCTGACCTTCGACGACGGTCCGTGGCCGACCACACCCGCCGTGCTCAAGGCGCTGGCGGACGAGTGCACCAAGGCGGTGTTCTTCCCGATCGGCCTGCACACCACCTATCACCCGGACATTCTCCGCCAGGTCGCCGCCGCCGGCCACACCATCGGCGCCCACACCTGGTCGCACGCGCATCTGGCGAGCAAGAAGATCACCGAGCAGCAGGCCAAGGACGAGATCGAGAAGGGTTTTAGCGCGGTGAAGCTGGCGCTGGGTGCGAACCCCGCTCCGTTCTTCCGCTTCCCGGCGCTGGCGCATACGCCGGCGACCACAGCCTATCTCGGCACCCGCAACATCGCGATGTTCTCGGTCGACGTCGACTCCAACGACTTCAAGTCCAAGAGCTCGGACGAAGTCATCAACAACGTGATGACCAAGCTCGACAAGGAGCACAAGGGCATCATCCTGATGCATGACTTGCAGAAGCACACCGCGCAGGCGCTGCCGACGCTGCTGCGCAAGCTGAAGGCGGGCGGCTACAAGGTGGTCTGGATGAAGGCCAAGACCCAGATCGAGACGCTGCCGGAATACGACGCGATGATGGCGAAGACCGAGAAGCCGGTCGCATCGGGCCGGCCGATCGGCAACGTCGTGCAGACGGTCGCCGAGTAACGCCGCGAACACGCTCAACGCAAAGCGCCCCTGGATCCGATCCAGGGGCGCTTTCGTTTGTGGTATCGGGGGGCAACGGTTCCCTGCCGCAGATGCGCGCCGCCAAAATATCGAAAACAACCCCATGCAAAGGAGCGGGCGGGTACTGGCGCTCGACAAAGGCAACTTGACTAGTCGGGCAAATCGCCGATATAATTCTATTATTCCGAAATTGCGTGAACGCCCCTCACCGGGACCATATGCGATCGCCCTGCCCGCAAGCGGAAGAGGGAGCAGCTTCCCTTTCGGCGCTACCAGTAAATCCCGTGGCGATGCAGTTCGCCAATGATGCGGCCCTCGGTCCAGCGCCGCGCATGGCGGCGATGGCTCGACGCGCGCGCGGTCGTCCGCTGCTCCGGCGCAGGCCTGGCGTCCGGCGACGCTGACGGCTGGACGTTCGCCTGCTGCACTGTCTCCTGCTGCATTGCCGGCTGGGCCTGCGGCTGTGGCGCCGGCGCGGCAGCTGGCACTGACCGCTCGATATATTTTGGCGCCTCCGGCGGCTTCGGCGGTGCCTCGACGGCGGGCACCCGCGCATCCGCAACCTTGTCCGCCGTGCTGACCGCATTCGACGCCGCCGCGGGCAGCGCGTGGGCCCCGCCCAACGACAGGCTTCGTTCGCCGGCCTGCGCGGAAGCGGAAGCCAAAACCATCGCCGTGATCAGGAGGAGTTTGCGCATTGGTTTTCTCCCGTAGATCGCGGGAAGACTAACCACGCCGCACGCGCGGCTATGTGAGCTGCTTCACGCAAGCCATCGCGGCCGCGCTCAGCTCCGCGTGATCGCCCGCCGCAGGCCACCACCGCGGGTGGCGGATCATCCGACAAGCAGAGGCGTTCGCGAACGTTTGGAATTGAAAAAGAGATCGTTGCGGGTCGCCCCGGTCAGAAATCATGGATCCCTAGCACTGCTCGCCGTCTCAAAAACGTTCGATACTTCGCCAGAAAATTTCCGCAGTCGCAGTCCGAATGTCTTGCAGAATCGGGCGAGCTCTTCTTCCTTGGCCGGCCTAGCTGTTCCCCTAGAGGTCCGCGGCAACAGGGAAATCGATTTCGGCGTAGCGAGGAAGGTAAGCCCCCGCCTTTGCCGCCACAGCCAATATGACGTCTCGCACGCCCAGGTCCTTTGGGCGGCAACTGCTGTCGCCTCCCGCGTTTCCGGACTAGCAGCGTTGACTGTTGCAACGTGGTGATTGCGCCAGCTCTCAAGCAAGTTCGCAGCATATCCGTCGCCCTGATCCCAGAGCGAAACGTAAATCAGCTTGGCACCTAAGCCTCTATCCTGGCCTGCAATTAGCTCAGATCGCGTTTTCCGTTGTTTCAGGCGATACTGCGCGGCCCAACAAGGGGCAGTATGATCTTTCATTCGAGCCCTCGCAGGGTTCAATTGCGAAGCCGGATGATTTCCCCTTCATCCCCTCGCAACCCTGACACCGAGGGAAATCACACAGCAGGTAAAACGCGGTTGCCCCTCGTCCACTCGATTACTCCAAGTGGAATCGATTCCCTTGGTTTCCGGCCACGCTCTGGAAATCTTCTTTTGGCCGATCGTTGATTGGCCTCTGGGGCCCCAAACAGGGAGGGGTACTATTTCGCAAAAAACCGTGGTTACTCGGTGGTTCCTACGCCTGACCTGACATCCAGGCAGAAAGCAGAAAACCGACGATTTTCAGCGCAAAATGCTGGTGCCGCAAGAGGGACTCGAACCCCCGACCCCGTCATTACGAATGACGTGCTCTACCAACTGAGCTATTGCGGCGAACCGTTCGGCAACGGCCTGACAGCGCGCCACCTGATATCGGGCATGACCTCGATTGGCAAGGAAAACGCAGCCATTGAACCGCGCGGCGGTTATCTAACCGCCAATTAGCTTCCCAAACGTGACAGAAATCCGCGCCAACCGCCGATCTGGGCCTTGGCCGGGCCGATTTGTTCCGCAAATTCGTCCACCGAGCCGTCCTCGTCGACCCCCGGGTCGTCGGGGGCCCGGACGATCGGGATGACGGCCGGAATCGGCGCAGGCGCCGATTTCGGCAGGTCGGTCCGGGAACGGAACAGGGGGGCGGGCGCCGGGGGAGCCGATTCGGCGGCCGGGGGCGGAGCCGGCTCCGATGCGGGCGGGTCGGCCTGAACTGGGGCCGGCTCAGCCTCGATAGCCGCCGGCAGCGGGGCGTTATCCTGCGCCGTCGGGGTGGCCGGCTCGATGGGCTTGACCTCGACCTTGACCTCGACCGGCTCAGGCGGGGGCGGCTCGCCGGCCAGTTCCTTTGGCGGCTCGACCCGGCGCGGCGCCAGCATCGCCTCCTCGAACGGCGAGGGCTCGATCGCATGGCCCTTGTCGGACGGCAGCGCCGCCACCGGGGTCTGCCACTGGAAGGCATCGAGACGGCCGGTGACCGGCGAGACCGGACGCCAGCGGTCGGAGACATAGCCGTCCGCGGTCCACACCGGATCGTGCAGCGCGCGCACCGCGCGCAAGGTCCAAGCCCGCGCCCGGCCGCTGTCGCCATGCTCGGTGCGCTCGATCTCCGCCATCAACAGCGCGACGCGCTGCGTCGGCGCCGCCGTGAACGGCTCCAGCGCCGCACGCGCCTTGGCGAACTCCGTCGCATCGATCGCGGCGCGCGCGATCGCCAGCGCGCCCTCGATATGGCCCGGCGTTTTCGCCGCCAGCGTCTCGACGCGCACCAGGCGCTGGCGCGCGGAATCGCCGAGGCGCACATGCGAATAGGCATCGGCGAGATCGGGATGCGGCTGCGCCAGCCACGCGGTCTCGACGATCCGCATCGCACGGCGCACCTGATGCGCCTCGCTCTCGAATTTGGCGGCAAGCACCGCGGCCGGGATCAGCGTCGGCGCCAGCTTGAGCGCCTCCATCGCGCTCGCGCGCGACAGGTCGCGATCGACGGTCTCGAACTCCAGCGCGCGGGCCGTGAGCAGCACGCCGCGTTGCCGCCGGTAGGTCGCCTTGTCGATCAACCCGGAGGCCTGGTTGTTGTCGATGATCGACAGCGCACCGGCCCAGTCACCCTTGGCGCAGCAGAAGCCGAGCACCGCATGCGAGGCCCAGGACGAGGACGGCGACATTTTCAGCGCTTCCTCGGCAATCATCACGGCCGCAACCGGATCGTCGGCACGCTGCGCCTCGATGAACAGGCCGCGCAAACCGAGCAGCCGCGTGTCCGGGCGCTCGGCCATGGCGCGGAAGGCGCGCTGCGCGCCATCGCGGTCGCCGTCGAGCTGCGCCGATTGCGCGTGCAGCAACAGCGCCAGCGGATCGCCGCCGGCATGGCGCCGCGCCACTTCGGCATGCGCCCGTGCCGCCGACGAATCGCCATGTCCGATCGCGAGCAGGCCTTGCGTGATGGCGTGACGGCCGCGCGCGTGGCGCCGCTCGCGCCTGCCGCGGCGGATATGTCCGGGGATCTTCCACAGGCCGCGCAGGATCACGCCGGCGACCATCGCGACGATGATGACGAGGCCGAGCAAATACATCGGCTGCTTGGACGTGAGGCGCAAACCGCCCCAGTTCAGCACGAGATCGCCGGGCTGATCGGCCAACCAGGCCGCACCCGCTGCGGCGAGTGCGATCAGCAGCAGGAACAGAATGATCCGGATCATCGAGAACCTATTGCAAAGACTTACTGGTTGACCGTGGCGAGCGCCGCCATGGCGTTGTCGGCAAATTTCCGCGACGCGTCGAGCGCGGCGCGGCGCGCGTCCACCTTGGCGAGCCAGGCTTGCGCCGCGGCGCGATCGGCCGGCGGCAACGACTTCAATTCGCGCTCGGTCAATGCGAGATCATTATGCACGGCGGCCGATGTCACGCGCGCGACGATGCTGCCGCGGTCGGTCCCGGTGCCGTCGGTCCGCTCGATGCGGATCAGCTTGGAAGCACCGGCCTGCAGACGATCGACCAGCCCCGCGCTGGCCGACGCGGCGTCCGGCGGCGGCGGTGCGAGTTGCGGCACGATCTCGATCAGATCGCGGCACAGCTTATTCGGACTAGGCACGCCTGACGCGGCGAAGACGTCGAGCGGCTTCAGCACGTCAGGATTGTCGGCAATCGCTTTCGCCGCCTCGAGCGCCGAGGCATAGGGATCGCCGTGACGAACCGCGACGTCGAGCAGCGATGCCGCCACCACGCGGCGCAGCGGCACGTCGTCCGCCTTCGCCTCGGCCTTGGTGTCGGCGATCTTGCTATTCTGCTTCGCGATCGCGGCGCCCTGCGCCTTCACCGCGCCCTCGATCTTGTCGATGCGTGCCGTGATGCCGGAGATGTCGGGCGCAGCCGCGCCATCGCGCGGCGTGGCCTTCGCCTCATTGACTGCCGCCGCAAGCTTGTCGGATTGCGCCCGCGTCGCGGCGAGCTCGGTGCGCAACGCGGCGATCGATTTGTCGAGCGCGTCCAGCCGCGCGGTTGCCGCGGGATCGGCGGCCGCAGTGACCGGCCTGCTCGCTTTTGCTTCAAGCGCGGTCAGCCTCGTGCCGAGCTCGGCGACCGTTGCGGCACTGGGCGGCGCGGACACAGGCGGCACCGCCGGCCAGCCGAGCAGCCAGCCGACCCCGATCACCAGCGCTGCCGCGACCGCACCCGATACCGGCGCCACCACCCAAGGCGACACCGGCCGCGACGGCTCGGCCCCGGACGCCGCGGGGGCGGCCTCGGGCTGCGGCTCCGCGTGGGGAGCAGGATCCGGATCGGGCTCCGTCTCAGGCGCAGCCGCCTCCGCTGCCTTGTCAGTATCCTTTTCGGTATCCTTGCCGGCTTCCTCACCCCCCTCCGCCTTCGGCGGCTCGCTGGAGATCTCGGTCGCCTGAAGGTCGATGGTCGGCGGCGCACGCTTGGGCCGGGAATCCGGCGAAGGTCCTGGGTCGTCGGGCCTTTCTTCAGCCATCGCGAGGGTCCTCAAAACTACTGGGCACACATTCTAGAGCATGATCCTATCCGATTGAATTGGATCATTCTTTTATCCTTTTGGTCGCGTTTTCTTAACGCGAACCGGTCCACTTCGCTTGAAGACGCTCCGTCAGAATCGGCCCAGGTTCTTAGAGCACGATCCGAAAAACGGAGCATTGCTTAACATCATGGTCAGACGAAAGAATTATTCCACCCGCGGCGGCAGGGTGCGGCCGAGCGCCTCGAGCAGGGCGTTTTCGTCCGGCCGCGCCGCCACCACCACATTGGTGGCGCCGGCGTCATGGAGCACCGCGGCTACCGCGGCCGAGATGCAACATTGCGGCAGAGCGAGCGCCGAAATCTCGATTCCGTCGGCCCGTATGATGTCCAGGAACGCCTGCGCGCTGCGGCGGGAATAATGCAGCACCGCGGTGATCCGGTTCGCCATGAAGGCGTCGCTGACCTCCGTTGGGAAGGCGGCCACCGGCGCCATCCGGTAGGTTGTGTGGGTGACGACGCTCAGCCCCTTTTCGCTGAGTTCGCCGGCGAGATCGCGCGACAGGTCGGCGCCGGCGAGATGGAGCAGCGTCGCTGATGCCGCAAGCTCACCGGCCTTGACCCGTGCAAGCACGAGATCGCGCAAGCTCACCGCATCGCCCTTGGCCACCATCACCTTGTCGAAGCCCGCGGCGCGCGCGGCGTCGGCGGTGTGCGCGCCCACCGCGAACAACGGCAGACCCAGTAGCCGGCTGCCGGCGAGATCGAGTGCGCGCAGCGCATTGGCGCTGGTCAGGATGACCCCGTCATAATCCGCGTTGTCGTCGTGGAACGGCATCGGCTCGAAGCGCAGCACCGGCGCCGCGAGGGCCTCGAAGCCGCGTTGGCGCAACGTCGCGAGCGTCGCTTCGTTGTCCGGATGCGGTCGTGTGACAAGGATCGTCACGCCTCAGGCCTCCAGCCTTGTAAATTCGACCTTGCCGACCGATTGCACTTTGAGACCTCGCAATGCTACCCCGTAAGGGGACATTCTGATGAACATGATCTTGCCGGAAACCGGTTCCGGCCTGTCCGGATCATGCTGGTAGCACAAGGGCCTGAATTGGGACACGAACCACCGATGCTGGTGCTGGGGATCGAGACCACCTGCGATGAAACCGCAGCCGCGGTGGTCGAGCGCCAGGCTGACGGACAGGCAAGGATCCTCTCCAACGTCGTGCGCTCGCAGACCGACGAGCACGCCCGCTTCGGCGGCGTGGTGCCGGAGATCGCCGCGCGCGCCCATGTCGACCTGCTGGACGGGATCGTCGCCTCCGCCATGAAGGAGGCCGGCGTCGGCTACGCACAATTGTCGGCGGTCGCGGCCGCCGCCGGACCCGGCCTGATCGGCGGGGTGATCGTCGGTCTCACCACCGCGAAAGCGATCGCGATGGTGCACGACACGCCGCTGATCGCGGTGAACCATCTCGAGGCGCACGCGCTGACGCCACGGCTAACCTGTGCGCTGGCGTTTCCCTATTGCCTGTTCCTGGCCTCGGGCGGCCACACCCAGATCGTCGCCGTGGTCGGCGTCGGCGAATATGTGCGGCTCGGCACCACGGTCGACGACGCGATGGGCGAGGCGTTCGACAAGGTGGCGAAGATGCTGTCGCTGCCCTATCCCGGCGGACCGCAAGTCGAGCGCGCCGCGGCCGGCGGCGACCCGACGCGATTTGCGTTTCCGCGCCCGATGCTCGGCCGTCCCGATGCGAATTTCTCGCTGTCGGGATTGAAGACGGCGGTGCGCAATGAAGCCAGCCGGCTGGAGCCGCTCGAGCCGCAGGACATCAGCGACCTCTGCGCAAGCTTCCAGGCCGCGGTGCTGGAATCGACCGCGGATCGGCTGACCGTCGGCTTGAGGTTGTTCCAGGAGCGCTTCGGCACGCCGCGCGCGCTGGTCGCGGCCGGCGGTGTTGCCGCCAACCACGCCATTCGCAGCGCACTGCAGGATGTCGCGGCGGAGGCGCAGACCACGCTGATCATCCCGCCGCCGGCGCTCTGCACCGACAATGGCGCGATGATCGCCTGGGCCGGCGCCGAACGGATGGCGCTTGGCCTCACCGACACGCTGGAAGCGCCGCCGCGCGCGCGCTGGCTGCTCGATGCCAACGCCAAGGCGCCGGCCGGCTACGCCAACAGCCGCGCCGGATATTGAGTCATGTTTGCCGAAGTGCGCTGCGGACACTCCTTCACCTCGCCCCGCCTGCGGGGAGAGGTCGGATCACATCGAAGATGTGATCCGGGTGAGGGGGACTCTCCGCATGCCCGGTGCCCGCGGATACAGCCCCTCACCCCAGCCTTCTCCCCGCAAGAGCGGGGCGAGGGAGCACAACTGAGCTAGGGGTTCCGATGCCCGCGCATATGTCAGTCAGCGTAATCGGTGCCGGCGCCTGGGGCACGGCATTGGCCGATGTCGCGGCGCGCGCCGGGCGCAAGGTGACGCTGTATGCGCGCAATGCCGAGCATGCCGCGCAGATCCAGGCGACGCGGGTCAATCCGCGGCTGGCCGGCGTCCAGCTGCATCCCGGCATCGCGGTGACATCGGATATCGCCGCTGCCGCGCGCGCGGACATCATTCTCGCGGTCACTCCGGCGCAGCATTTGCGCGCCGCGGTCAGCCATCTGGCGCCGCATCTTGCGCCCGATACACCTGTCATCGCCTGTGCCAAGGGCATCGAGCACGGCACGCACAAGTTCATGACCGAGGTGATCGCCGAAGCAGCACCGCGCGCGGTGCCCGCGATCCTGTCGGGGCCGAGCTTTGCCGACGACGTTGCGCGCGGATTGCCGACTGCCGTGACGTTGGCCAGCAGGGACGAGGCGCTGGCGCGCGCGCTCGTCCAGGCGCTCGGCTCGGCGACCTTCCGGCCCTATCACACCACCGATGTGCGCGGCGTCGAGATCGGCGGCGCGGCCAAGAACGTGCTGGCGATCGCAGCCGGCATCGTCGTCGGCAGGAATCTCGGCGCTTCCGCGCTCGCGGCGCTGACCACGCGCGGCTTCAGCGAACTCGCGCGATTGGGCCGCGCCTGCGGTGCGCGCACCGAAACCCTCGCCGGCCTGTCTGGGTTGGGCGATCTCCTGCTCAGCTGCTCGACCGCGCAATCGCGCAATTTCGCGCTCGGCCTCGCGCTCGGCCGCGGTGAAGCGGCGCCGGTCGGCAAGCTCGCCGAGGGCGCATTCACCGCGCCGGTGCTGTGCGAGCTCGCCGCCGCGCGGAAGGTCGATATGCCGGTGTCAAACGCGGTCGCCGCGATCCTGAGCGACCGGCTGACGATCGATGACGCGATCGAAGGCCTGCTGACGCGGCCATTCAAGGCGGAAGGTTAGCGCTTGTCGCAGTGACGCGTTTTCTCCACGCGAGACGGCGACCGCTTCGTTCAAGAGCGTTCTCATCAGCGCGCCGTCGCGAAGGCGACGAGGTCGTGCAGTCCGGCCCCCGCTCCATCGGGTGTCACGCCGAGTTCCTCGGCTGACGCGTTGCTGCGGTTGACCCAAAAGGTCGGATAACCGAACCATTTTGCGCCGGCCACGTCCCATCCGGCGAATGCGGCAAAGACGATCTCCTCCTTCTTCAGTCCAAACGCGTCGACACCCATTTGATAGGCGCGCGCGTCCGGCTTGAAGGCAGCGACCTTGTCGGTGCTCAGGTGATCTTCGAACAGGCCCTCGAGCCCGGAATTCTTGATCACCGCGTCCAGCATCGGTGCCGTGAAGTTGGAGAGAAACGCCATGCGCAGGCCGACGGCGCGAAGCTGCACGAGCGCCGGCACGACATTCGGCCACGCCTTCAGTTCCAGGTAGCACTGCATCAGGCGGTCGCGCTGCTCGGGCGAGAGCGAGATCTTCATCGCCTTTGCCGCGAACACCAGCGCGTCCTCGGTGACCCGCCAGAAGTCGGCATATTGCCCGCCGAGCGTCCTGAGCCAGCTGTATTCGAATTGCCGTGTTCGCCACACGGCGCTCAGCTGCGCACCCATGCCGGGGAACATCTCGTCGAGCCGGGCGGATACGGGACGGGGATCGATCACCGGGAAGCCGTCGAAGGCGACCGCCCGGAACGGCGGGCGGCCTGCTGCGCGCGACCGACCGGGCAGCACCGTCGCCGCCGTGACGGAAGCCGCGGCCAGGGTCGTAAACGTCCGGCGATCCAGGAGCATGTCGATTCCTCGCATTGTGTGCTGCCAGCGTTCACACAATTGCGTGTTGGCACAATCGCCCGATTTCAGCAGAGATCATTCCGTGTTTCAGAACAATCGGGGAGGGGATGACGATGGACCGGCTCGAGGAGCTCCGCCTGTTTCTCGCAATCGTCGACAGTGGAAAGTTTGCAGCCGCCGGCCGCAAACTCGCACGTTCTCCCTCCTCGACGACGCGGATCGTCGCCGAGCTCGAGCGGCGCCTCGGCATCCAGCTGCTGCAACGGACCACGCGAAAGCTGTCGCTGACCGACTCCGGCGCGCGGCTTGCGGCGCAGGCGCGCCGCCTGCTCGCCGATTATGACGACGCGATCGACGGCGCGATCGGCGAGGCCGCAAGCCTGCGCGGCAACATCAAGCTGTCGGCGCCGACGCTGTTCGGCAGCCGTCACATCGCACCGCTGGTGCGCACATTCCTTGAACGTCACCCCGACATCACGCTGCAACTGGCGCTCGAGGATCGTCTCGTCGATCTGATCGACGAGCGGATCGACATCGCGCTGCGGATCGGCCATCTGACGGACTCCTCGCTGAGGGCCCGGCGCGTCGGAGAAGTCCGGCGCATTGTCGTCGCCAGCCCCGATTATTTGAAGCGACACGGCCGGCCGCGCAGACCCGACGATCTCGCGCAGCATCACGCCGTGACCTTCGTCAATCAGGCCAGCCCCGCGATCTGGTCGTTCCAGCACAAACAAGGGGGTCCGCAGAAGGTCAAGGTATCCAGCCGCATGGAGGTCAATCGCGCCGAGACGGCGATCGGACTGACGCGCGACGGCATGGGCTTGACGCGCGTGCTGTCGTACCAGGTCGCGGGTGAACTCGCGACGGGATCCCTGGTCCGCGTGCTGAGGGATTATGAAGTCGCGCCGATACCGGTCCAGCTGGTCTATCCCAGCGCGCGCCTGATGGCGCCGCGCATTCGGAGCTTCCTGGACTTCGCCGCCGGCGAGATTCCGCAGATCGCGTTCAACCCCCTATAGCGGGTCTGCGCCGGTCGCGCTGGACGGCGCGGACTTCCG
This sequence comes from Bradyrhizobium sp. USDA 4011, assembly GCF_054063415.1. NCBI lineage: Bacteria > Pseudomonadati > Pseudomonadota > Alphaproteobacteria > Hyphomicrobiales > Nitrobacteraceae > Bradyrhizobium > Bradyrhizobium sp. USDA 4011. The sequence continues at coordinate 4,279,008 of NZ_JBSSGG010000001.1, read as the reverse complement.
CCCAGAGATCATGCGCTGTGCTAGCGTAGCGGCGACCGTCGGATCCCGTTCCAACAACAAGAAACCGAACTTGGGGAAAGTACATGCGTCAACCGCGTCACGTTATCGTTTCGATCAGCATTCTGCTTGCCGTCGCCACCTCCTGCGCCACCACCCGCGCGCAAACGGCCGTCCCGTACGACGAACTCGCCAAGCGCGAGGCCGCGGCGAACGCCGAGGACGGCAAGCGGGTCGCCCCGCTCAAATCGATCGGCAATCCCTCAAGTGACGTCTCCCCGGAGATGCAGGCGATGATCGGCGCGCCCTACCCGCCGCATTTCAACGCCGACCCGAAGACCCCTGCGGAGTGGAAGGAGCTGATCGACCGCCGCGCCAAGCTCCTGATCGCGGGTATTCCCGCCATGAAGGCGAAGCTCGGCGTCAAGGTCGAGGAAACCAGAATTGCCGGCGTGCACTGCTACATCGTGACGCCGAACAAGATCGCGCTCGAGAACCGGCGGCGCCTGCTGATCCACGTGCATGGCGGCGGCTACGTGTTCGGCCCCGGCGAAGCCGCGTTGCCGGAGGCCATCATGATGGCCGGCTTTGGCGGCTATAAGGTGATCTCGGTCGATTACCGGATGCCGCCGGACTTTCCCTATCCGGCTGCGATGGACGACGCGATGGCGGTCTGGAAGGAAGTCCTGAAATCGCACGAGCGCCACCGGCTGGCGATCTTCGGCACCTCGACCGGCGGCGCGATGACGCTTGCGATGGTGTTGCGGGCGAGGGACGAGAAGCTGCCGCTGCCTGCGGCCATCGCGCCGGGTACGCCATGGTCCGACATCGACAAGATCGGCGACAGCTACGCGAGCAATGAGTGGGTCGACAACGTGCTGGTGACATGGGACGGCTGGCTCGGCCGTGCGGCCAAGCTCTATGCCAACGGCACCAGCCTGAAGAATCCCTACATCTCGCCGATCTACGGCGACTTCAAGGGCTTCCCGCCGACCATCCTGACATCGGGCACGCGCGACCTGTTCCTCAGCAACACGGTTCGCACGCACCGCAAATTGCGCCGCGCCGGCGTGATCGCCGATCTCAACGTCTACGAGGGGCAATCCCACGCGCAGTACCAGATGAACATCGATGCGCCCGAGACGAAGGAGGCATTCACCGACATTGCCAAATTCTTTGATCGATATTTGAAGCAGTGAGCGCGAGAGCTTCTTTATCTGGCGCGTTTTCTTCACGCGAACCGGTGCCGATCCCGCATCGCGTGCGGGACAGGCTTCGCTCGAAAACGCTCTGGCATCGGCTGCCCGCGCTTGTCGCGGGCGCCCGGGTGCCTGTAGATTGCCGCGCGATGAACGATCGAGACTGGGGTGAGTCGCAATGAACTACTGGCTGGTGAAATCCGAGCCGTCGGTCTGGTCGTGGGACCAGCAGGTCGCCAAGGGCGCGAAGGGCGAAGCCTGGACCGGCGTGCGCAATTTCACGGCGCGGCAGAACCTCGTCAACATGAAGAAGGGCGACAAGGCGTTCTTCTATCATTCCAACGAGGGCAAGGAGATCGTCGGCATCGCCGAGATCATCAAGGAGGCCTATCCGGATCCGACCGACAAGACCGGCAAGTTCGTCTGCGTCGACATCAAGGCCGACAAGCCGCTGAAGACGCCGGTGACAATGGCCGCGATCAAGGCCGACAAGAAGCTCGCCGACATGGCGCTGGTGAAATATTCGCGGCTCTCGGTGCAGCCGGTGACATCAGAGGAATGGAAATACGTCTGCAGGATGGGCGGGCTTTGACGTCGTCCCGGCGAAGGCCGGGGCCCATTACCACAGGGTTGCGTTGTTGAAGCGCGCTGTGGCCACAGCTTGTCTCTGCAATCAAGATTTGGGGTTATGGGTCCCGACCTTCGCCGGGACGACAGATCGTTACGCCCCGGCCGCCATCACCACCTGCGCCAGCAATTGCTCGCGCTTGGACTGGGTGCGGTAACCGCCCATCGTCGCGGCGAAGCGTTCGAGGATGCCGTCCTCGAAGGCGGTGACGATGGTGTCGTGGACATAGCTCTTGCGGCAGATCGCCGGCGTGTTGGAGAGCTGGTCGGCGGCGGCGCGGATCGCGTCCAGCACCTGGCGCTTGCGGCCGCGCTGGCTGGCGGCCGGCGTGATCCGCGACAACGATTCCACGACGACGGCCGAGGCCATCAGCGTGCGGAAATCCTTCAGCGAGATCTTGATGCCGGCGAGCTCGCGCAGGAACGCATTCACCGCGGTGGTCGACGCAGCGCGGACGATGCCGGAGCGGTCGTAATACTGGAACATGCGCTTGCCCGGGACGCCGCGCAGAATGCCGATCGCACGCACCAGCTTGGCCGCATCGCATTCCTTGCGCACGGCCTTGCCGCCCTTGGCCTTGAAGGTCAGCACCAGCGAATCGTCTTCCAGCGTGACGTTGGACTTCAGAAGCGTGGTGGCGCCGCGGGTGCCGTTGAGGCGGGCATAGGACTCGTTGCCGGGCCGGATCGCGGTGCGCGCGATCAGCTCGATCACCGCCGACAGCGCGAACTCGCGCGTCGGCTCGTCGCCGGACAGGAACGCCGAGACCTTGCGCCGGATCTTCGGCAGCGCGGCGACGAGCTTGGCCAGGCGATGCGCCTTGCGCTGCTCGCGGACCTTCTCCCAGTCGGCGTGATAACGGTACTGCAATCGGCCCGCGGCATCGCGGCCGACCGCCTGCAGATGCGAGCTCGGATCGCTGGAATAGCGCACCTGGCGATAGGCCGGTGGAACCGCCATCGCGTGCAGCCGGCGGATCGTCCGCGCATCGCGGACCCGCGAGCCGTTGGCACGGATGAATGAATAGTTCTTGCCGCGCTTGATGCGGCGGATGGTCAGCTCATTCTGGTCGCCGAGCCGCAGGCCGAGATCGCGCGCCAGATCCTCCACCGAGGTCTTGATGGTAGCGGGCGCCTCAAGCTTGAGCCTTGCCCGGAGCGACTGCACCTTTGCCTGCGGCTGCTTGGGCCATTGGCCCAGCGCCTTCGCCAGGGCGACAGCGGGATCGGCGGACATGGGCCGCACAGCCGCGATGTTCTGCTGATCCATCATACTTCCAAGACGCCTTGTTCCGCTGTTCTCCCGGTAATGCCGTTGCTTCGGGCTTCGTTCCGGTGGGGCCGTCCGGCCTCGGTTTCGCGATTTAGGGCGTCGAGGCCGACATTGCGAGTCGCGAATCAGTTATCGACGGTTACTAAATACCTTTCATGGGTGCCATTCGCCCGCTAACCTTGATTTTGGTCGCTCCGGGATCGGTCAAAATGGCCAGATCGCAGCCCGGAACCGGCTTTGGGGAGCCGATCAGGCCGGCTGGACCGCGCAAATCAGGTCAGAGACCATGTCCTTACACGCGCGGCGCGCAGCCTCATCCGCACGCTATAGGTTGGCCGACCCCCTGTCCGGCCGGCACGGGCCGCGCGGCGCGAACGGGCGTCCTTGCGGCAGATTTCTGGCCGGCCCGAGCAAGGCCATCCAGATCTCCAAATAAGCAATTGTTGACGCAGATCATCGCGGCGACGTCCGGCAATTCGTTCGATGGCAGTTGAAGCGTCCGCCAAAATCGGCGCCTGCGTATCGTTGTCGCGCGCGGCATTGTTGCGGTGATGGCGCGCGGCGCGGAGAGCGACATCACTACGACCAAGAGACCAGTGACCCGGAGCAGGCGATAGAGCATAGGTTTCTCCCGTCAACGAAGCGCGGTAAACCGCCCAATCAGATGCGGAAGCCTAAGGGATGTCCGGCGGCTTCCACGCGACGAAAGTGACAGCCTTTTTCCTTGCCCGGCCGGAATGCGGCAACGCATAATCGCGGCAATGATCAAGACGGCTTGTCGGCGCGTTGTGTGCGATCGGCAATGAGTGGAGGAAAATGATGTCCGAGAAGGTTTATGACGTGCCGGCCGACTGGGCCAAGCGCGCTTATGTCAACGACGCCAAATATCGCGAGATGTACGCGCATTCGGTCAAGGACCCGAACGGCTTCTGGGGCGAGCACGGCAAGCGGATCGACTGGATCAAGCCGTTCACTAAGGTCGAGAACGTCTCCTTCGCGCCCGGCAACATCTCGATCAAATGGTTCGAGGATGGCGTGCTGAACGTCGCCTGGAACTGCATCGACCGCCATCTCGAGAAGCGCGGCGACCAGACCGCGATCATCTGGGAGGGCGACGACCCGTCCGAATCCAAGCACATCACCTACCGCCAGCTGCACGACGAAGTCTGCAAGATGGCCAACATCCTGCGCACGCGGAACGTCAAGAAGGGCGACCGCGTCACGATCTATCTGCCGATGATTCCGGAAGCGGCCTACGCCATGCTGGCCTGCGCGCGGATCGGCGCGATCCACTCGGTGGTGTTCGGCGGCTTCTCGCCGGACAGCCTCGCCCAGCGCATCAAGGATTGCGACTCGAAGGTGGTCATCACCGCCGATGAAGGCCTGCGCGGCGGCAAGAAGGTGCCGCTGAAGGCCAATGTCGATGCCGCGATCGCCAAAACCGGCGGCGTCGATTGGGTCGTGGTGGTGAAGCGCACCGGTGGTGCGATCGACATGAACCCGACGCGCGACCTCTGGTATCACGAGGCCGCCGAGATGGTGACGACGGAATGCCCGGCCGAGCACATGCACGCCGAAGACCCGCTGTTCATCCTCTACACCTCGGGGTCGACCGGCACGCCGAAGGGTGTGCTGCACACCTCGGGCGGCTATCTCGTGTTCGCGTCGATGACGCATCAATACGTGTTCGACTATCACGACGGCGACGTCTACTGGTGCACCGCCGACGTCGGCTGGGTCACCGGCCACAGCTACATCCTCTATGGGCCACTCTGTAACGGCGCGACCACGCTGATGTTCGAGGGCGTGCCGAACTACCCGGACAATTCGCGCTTCTGGAACGTGGTCGACAAGCACAAGGTCAACATCTTCTACACCGCGCCGACCGCGATCCGCGCGCTGATGCAGGGCGGCGACGGGCCGGTGAAGAAGACCTCGCGCAAGTCGCTGCGCTTGCTCGGCTCGGTCGGCGAGCCGATCAATCCCGAAGCCTGGGAGTGGTACTACCGCGTGGTCGGCGAAGAGCGCTGCCCGATCGTCGACACCTGGTGGCAGACCGAGACCGGCGGCATCCTGATCACGCCGCTGCCCGGCGCGACCATGCTGAAGCCGGGATCGGCGACGCGGCCGTTCTTCGGCGTGGTGCCTGAAATCGTCGATGCCGACGGCAAGACGCTGGAGGGCGAGACCTCGGGCAATCTCTGCCTGGCCAAATCATGGCCCGGCCAGATGCGCACGGTCTATGGCGACCATGCGCGGTTCGAGCAGACCTATTTCTCGACCTACAAGAACAAGTACTTCACCGGCGACGGCTGCCGGCGCGATTCCGACGGCTATTACTGGATCACCGGCCGCGTCGACGACGTCATCAACGTCTCCGGCCACCGCATGGGCACCGCCGAGGTCGAGAGCTCGCTGGTCGCGCATGAGGCGGTGTCGGAAGCCGCCGTTGTCGGCTACCCGCACGACATCAAGGGCCAAGGCATCTACGCCTATGTCACGCTGATGAAGGGCACCGAGCCGACCGAGGCCTTGCGCAAGGAGCTCGTCGCCTGGGTCCGCAAGGACATCGGCCCGATCGCCTCGCCGGACCTCATCCAGTTCGCGCCCGGCCTGCCGAAGACGCGCTCCGGCAAGATCATGCGCCGTATCCTGCGCAAGATCGCCGAGAACGAGCCGTCGAGCCTCGGCGACACCTCGACCTTGGCCGATCCGGCCGTGGTCGACGACCTCGTGCAGAACCGGCAGAACAAGAAGTAATCCGGCAGCAACAATATCGAGACATGAAGCAAGGGCCGCGCGCGATCATCGCCGCGGCCCTTCGCTTTTCATCACGCGATTCGGCGTCGGCGGCCTGCGAGACGCGATGGGATTGGTCATTTCACGGAATCGTCAGAGGCGAGGCGCCATTGCGGCGCGTTTGTGGCCAAGTGTTGTTTTCAGGTCATTTACTTTAATCCGAACTTTTCCTTTTCTCCCCGCCATCAGGACGTGTCTCGCGGCCGGTGTGAAACCACTCGGTTAAGACACGCGGTTAATATTATGTGCGCGAGACCGGCGGGCCCGGTTTTTCAGGGCTCTGCCCCTTCGTTTTTGGCTCCGTCACAGGAGCTGTTGGGAAGTGGAGAGGTTGATGTCGATGAAGTTTGCGGCAGTGCTGGCTGCCACCCTTGGTGCTGTTGTTGTGATGTCGCAGACGGCCGAGGCGCGGCCGGAAATTGTCGGAATACACGCCGACAATTATGAGCCGGGCACCATCGTGGTGAAGACCAACGAACGGCGGCTCTACCTCATTCTTGATTCCGGCCACGCGATGCGATACCCGGTCGGCGTCGGCAAGTCGGGCAAGCAGTGGGCCGGCACGACCCGGATCGACGGCAAGTACCGCAACCCGGCCTGGTCGCCGCCCGCCGAGGTCAAGCGCGACAAGCCGAGCATTCCGAACGTGATCGCAGGCGGTTCGCCCGCGAACCCGATGGGCGTCGCCGCGATGACGCTGGCCGGCGGCGAATACGCGATCCACGGCACCAACGTGCCGGGCTCGGTCGGCGGCTTCGTCTCCTACGGCTGCATCCGTATGCTGAATCCCGACATCACCGATCTCTATTCGCGCGTCTCGGTCGGCACGACTGTTATCGTCACCCGCTGATCGCACACAGCGATTCGCCGAAAGAAAAGCCGCGCGAATGCGCGGCTTTTTGTTTGCCTGTCCTGCGCCGTCGCGGCGATGACGCTATCGCCAGAGCGGGATGAATTTGGTTGAATCGGCTTGCCGCGCTTTCGGTTCACCTCTCCCCATTGGGGAGAGGTGAACTTTCGGCGCCGTTCCAGGTCAACCCGATCTCATCATGCTTCAGCGAGCAAAATTTCCGCACCAGCCGAAGCGGTGCCCGCCATTGTAGGCGCGGGCATGGCCGGCCGCGAGCAGCACCGCCGAGACGTTGTCGGTCTTCTTCGTCGCGACGTCGGCGACGACGCGTCCCTGATATTTGTCAGGCCCGATATTGTAGATCGCGACATCGCCCTGGCCGAGCAGATCGCGCAGCGCCACCGTGGCTGCTTGCGCCATTTGCAGTTCACGCGCGCACGACGCCTTCAGCTCCGGCGCATCGATGCCGCGCAACCGGACCCGCGTATACAGATCGGGGCCCGGTGCGAGATGCACCCGCGCCTCGAACGTGTCGCCATCGATCGTCCTGATGACATCGACAGAATGGCGAGCGTCGGGTGCGCCGGCCCGCTGCCAGATCATTTCGGCATCGCGCGACCGGCTCAACGACCAGTGCGACGGCAAGGGTATCCATTGAGGCGCCCATCGGCGGATCGGGAGCATGCTGCCGACGGCAATGCCGAGGACGAACACCCACGGCATGGCCGCCGAGACGCGGCGGCCCCAGGGTGAGCGGCGAAAGGGCGGACGTCCCGTCCCACGATAAGGATTTATTCTCTCGTATGGGGACATATTCCCAGACTGGCTTGAGTCGGGCCGTCAGGCAAGACACTCCAAAACCTCTCAAAAATCCGAGGCGATGCCCTTGGTCTCCCAATCACCGTAACGCGTCGGTTCCGGTCCCTTCGGGCCCTGGAACTCCTTCGGCCGCGCGGCCGCATCCTTCGCAGCCAGCTCCTCGGCAGCCTTGCGCCGCGCCGCAGCCTCGGCGAGCGCGCGCTGCGCGGCCGGCGTCAGCGGCTTGCGCGGCGCGGGTTCCGGCGGCAATGGCGATGGCGATTTCTCAGACATAGCGGGCCTTCTTGGCAAAACTTTCTGCCTGCGAGTTTCTTATCTTGGTGTTGGCTCAGTGACGGCATCACAAGAAATCCCGCAAGACGATTCTTACATTTGGCATATTCGCATGCCAGTGGTGTTTTCGAGTTGATGGCATGAGCCGAATGTAACTCAGCACCTTCGAGATATTTCCGCTCCATGCCTCCTTCAAGATTTGCAGTTCCTGCCGAAGTCCCCGGTCTCGCGGCGCGCCGTATCGCGGCCGACATCCTCGACGGCGTTCTGCACAAGCATCGCACGCTCGACGATCAGCTCGACGGCGCCGGCGCGCATCCCGGCCTGAAATCGCTGGCCGATCGCGACCGCGCATTGATGCGCCGGCTGGTGTCGACCATCCTGCGCAAACTCGGCACGCTCGGCCATGTGCTGTCGCGGCTGCTCGACCGCGGCGTCCCGACCGATGCGCCGCGCGCGCAAAGCGCGCTCCTGATCGGCGCCGCGCAGATCCTCTGGATGGACGTGCCTGACCATGCCGCGGTCGATCTGTCGGTGCGGCTCGTACAGTCGGACCGCCGCGCGGCGAAATATGCCGGGCTCGTCAACGCCGTGCTGCGCCGCTGCGCGCGCGAAGGCCAGGGCCTGATCGACGAGATCAGCCCGCAGACGCTGGATCTGCCGCAATGGATGCTGGCGCGCTGGAATGCGCATTACGGTGAAGCCACCGCGCGCGACATGGCGCTGGCGCTCGGCCATGAGCCGTCGCTCGATCTCACGGTGAAGTCCGACGCGCCGCAATGGGCGAGCCGTCTGCATGGCGAGATATTGCCGACGGGAACCGTGCGCACGCTGCTGCAGGGTTCCGTCACCATGCTGCCGGGCTTTGCCGAAGGCCAATGGTGGGTGCAGGACGCCGCCGCCGCGCTGCCGGTGCGGCTGTTCGGCGACATCAAGGACAAACGGGTCGCGGACCTCTGCGCGGCGCCCGGCGGCAAGACGGCCCAGCTGGCGCTGGCCGGCGCACACGTCACCGCGGTCGACCGCTCGCCGGCGCGGGTCGCGCGGCTGCGCGACAACCTCACGCGGCTGGCGTTGCAGGCCGAAACTGTCGTCGCCGACGCCGCCGAATGGCCGGCGGAGGCCGCGAGCTTCGATGCTATCCTGGTCGATGCGCCCTGCACCTCGACGGGAACCATCCGCCGCCATCCCGACGTCGCCTGGCTGCGCCAGGAAGGCGACATCGCCGCGCTCACGGCCCTGCAGAAGCGGCTGCTGCATAAGGCAGCCAATCTGCTGAAGCCGGGCGGCACCCTCGTCTACTGCACCTGCTCGCTGGAGCCGGAGGAAGGCGAGCACGCGATCGCCGCCTTGCTGGCGAGCGAATCAGGCCTGCGCCGCGCGCCGGTCGAGGCAAGCGAGGTCGCCGGCCTCGACGACATCATCAGCGCCGACGGCGATTTGCGTACCTTGCCCAGCCATTTGCCCAACGCCGACCCGAGGCTGGGCGGGCTGGACGGCTTTTACGCCGCCCGGCTGGTTAAATCCTGATTTTAAACTTCAGTCTTCTAAGCTCGAAGTGATTCGTGCGGTATCAAGAGGGTGTCTTGTTTATCAAGAGGGTGCCTTGGCCGCGTTTCCGGATTAAATAAGGATTCGTTGAAAATTCCCTCCCCGCAAGGTAAGGCGTGTCGGTCGCTCAAAGCAGACGCATCTCGACGCTGATTGCTGGCCGGTTTGCCCGCAGCATGCTCGCACGCGCCAGCGGGAGCACGGTGGCGCTGTCGCGGCTCTGGCCCGGCCGCACCGACCGGCTGATCATCGCGCCGCACGACCTGCGGACCGCCGACGCCACCCGCGCTGCCGAGATCTATGCCGGGCGATTCGTGTTCGCCGGCAAGATCGTCACCTGCCACGGCCGCTCGATCTTCGATCTCGAACCGCCGTCGGAGGATTGGGAAGCCGCCCTGCTCGGCTTCGGCTGGCTGCGCCATCTGCGCGCCGCCGACACCGCGCTGACTCGCGCCAATGCCCGCTCGCTGGTCGACGACTGGATCTCTAACCAGGCCCGCAAGCGGCCGCTGGAGCGGCGCGCCGATGTGCGCGCACGGCGCGTGATCTCGCTGTTGTCGCAGGCGCCATTGGTGCTCGGCGACACCGACGGAAAATTCTACCGCAAATATCTGCGCGGGCTGGCGCGCGAGATCCGCTATCTGCGCCACTCCACGCACGAGAATGACGGCGTTCCGCGCCTGCAGGTGTTGATCGCGCTGTGCTACGCTTCGCTCTGCCTCGCCAACCAGGCGCGCAACATCAAATCGGCCACGCGCAGGCTGTCGGACGAATTGCAGCGCCAGATCCTGCCCGACGGCGGCCATATCTCGCGCAATCCCGGCGCGCTGGTCGAACTGCTCAGCGATCTCTTGCCGCTGCGGCAGACCTTTGCCGCACGGAATATCGCGCCGCCGCCAGCGCTGCTCAACGCCATCGACCGCATGATGCCGATGCTGCGCTTTTTCCGGCACGGCGACGGCAGCTTCGCGCTGTTCAACGGCATGAGCACGGCGCCGTCCGATCTCGTCGCGACGCTGCTCGCCTATGACGACACCCGCGGCGTGCCGATGGCGAGCATGCCGCACACCGGCTTCCAGCGCCTCGACGCCGGCAACACGACCCTGATCATCGACACCGGTCCGCCGCCGCCGGCAAGCGTCAGCCAGGATGCGCATGCCGGCTGCCTGTCGTTCGAGCTCTCCTCCGGCGTCAGCCGCATCGTCGTCAATTGCGGCATGCCGAACACCGGGCGCGACAATTGGCGGCCGTTCGCGCGCTCCACCGCGGCGCATTCGACGCTGACCTATCGCGAGACTTCGTCGTGCCAGTTCGTCGAGCTGTCGGCGATGAAGCGGCTGTTGCGCGGCGCGCCGGTCACCAGCGGGCCCAGCAATGTCGAGAGCTACCGCGAAGCCATCCCCGACGGGGACGTGCTGACCGCCTCCCATGACGGCTATCTATCGCGCTTCGGCGTGATCCACCGCCGCGTGTTGATGGTCTCCCGGGACGGCACCCGGATGGAGGGCGAAGACTCGCTGTCGCCGGCACCCGGCGGCCGGATCAAGGGCAGCGAGGCCGACTTCGCGCTGCGCTTCCATTTGCACCCCTCGGTGAAGGCGAGCCGCCTGTCGGATGCCCGCGGCGTCATGCTGGTGCTGCCCAACCGCGACGTCTGGACCTTCGAGGCGATGGACGACAAGGTCGACCTCGAGGACAGCGTGTTCCTGGCCGGCAATGACGGCCCGCGCCGCACCTCCCAGATCGTGATCCGGCAGGACGCAAGGCAGGCCGCCACCATCCGCTGGAGCTTCGTGCGCTCCTCGACCTCGGCCACCGCCACCAACGCCCGCCGCAACGCCCGCCGCGAGCCGGAACTGCCGCTGTAGGGCGGTGTATCGGCAACGCAACTGACCCTAGACCCGTCATCCTGAGGAGCCGCGAAGCGGCGTCTCGAAGGGTCGACGGCCACCAGCCGGGCCGCGCATCCTTCGAGACGCGCTGCGCGCTCCTCCAGCGACAAAGGCGAAGCCTTTGCGCGGGGATGACGGGGATAGATTCAGGGGAATCCGGCTCGGAGACCGGTTTCGTGCCGCACAAAACCATGCTACCCGGCTGCCTTAACAGCCAGGGATTTCCCAGATGACCGAACAGCTTCGCCGCGTGACCCGCGCTCTGTTGTCCGTTTCCGACAAGACCGGACTGATCGATTTCGCCAAGGCGCTTTCCGACCATGGCGTCGAGCTGGTCTCGACCGGGGGCACCGCCAAGGCGATCGCGGCAGCCGGGCTGAAGGTCAAAGACGTCTCCGAGCTCACCGGTTTCCCTGAAATGATGGACGGCCGGGTCAAGACGCTGCATCCGAAGGTGCATGGCGGCCTGCTCGCGATCCGCGACAACAAGGAACATGCCGCGGCGATGGCCTCGCACGGCATCGCGCCGATCGACCTCTTGGTGGTCAACCTCTATCCGTTCGAGGCCACCGTCGACAAAGGCGCCGGCTTCGAGGAGTGCATCGAGAATATCGACATCGGCGGCCCCGCGATGATTCGCGCCGCGGCGAAGAACCATGACGACGTCGCCGTGGTGGTCGAGGCGAGCGACTATCAAGCTGTTCTCGACGAGCTCGCCGCGCACAAGGGCGCGACTTCGCTCGGCCTGCGCCGGCGGCTCGCCGCCAAGGCCTATGCCCGCACCGCGGCCTATGACGCCGCGATCTCGAACTGGTTCGCCGTGCAGCTCGACACCAAGGCGCCGGACTTCCGCGCTTTCGGCGGCAAGCTGATCCAGTCGCTGCGCTACGGCGAGAACCCGCACCAGACCGCGGCGTTCTATGCCACGCCGGAGAATCGGCCGGGCGTTGCGACCGCACGCCAGCTGCAGGGCAAGGAACTGTCCTACAACAACATCAACGACACCGACGCGGCCTATGAGTGCGTCGGCGAGTTCGACCCGCAGCGCACCGCGGCCTGCGTGATCGTCAAGCACGCCAACCCCTGCGGCGTCGCCGAGGGTCCGGATCTTGCGACCGCCTATGCCCGCGCGCTCGCCTGCGATTCCACCTCGGCCTATGGCGGCATCATCGCGGTCAACCGCACGCTCGATGCAGATGCCGCGCGCGCCATCATCGGCATCTTCACCGAGGTGATCATCGCACCCGATGCGACCGAGGAGGCGATCTCGATCATCGCCGGCCGGCGCAATTTGCGCCTGCTGCTCGCCGGCGGGCTGCCGAATGCGCGCGCGACAGGCCTCACCGCCAAGACCGTTGCCGGCGGCCTCCTGGTGCAGAGCCGCGACAATGCGGTGGTCGAGGACATGAATTTGAAGGTCGCGACCAAGCGCGCGCCGACCGACGCCGAGCTGCGCGATCTCAAATTCGCCTTCCGCGTCGCCAAGCACGTCAAGTCGAACACCATCATCTATGCCAAGGATCTCGCCACCGTCGGCATCGGCGCCGGCCAGATGAGCCGGGTGGATTCCGCACGCATCGCCGCGCGCAAGGCATTGGATGCAGCGGCCGAGCTGAAGCTCGCCGAGCCCCTGACCAAGGGATCGGTGGTCGCATCCGACGCGTTCTTCCCATTCGCCGATGGCATGCTCGCCTGCATCGAGGCCGGCGCGACCGCGGTGATCCAGCCCGGCGGCTCGATGCGCGACGACGAGGTGATCAAGGCCGCCGACGAGCACGGCATCGCCATGGTGTTCACCGGCGTGCGGCATTTCCGGCATTGACTACGACTGTAGCCCCTGCGAAAGCAGGGACCCGTAACCACAGGCGTCCGTTGTTAGAAAAGCTGGGGCTCCAGCGCCGCGCAACACGAGCTGCGGTGATTATGGGTCCCGGCTCGCGCTTCGCTTGGCCGGGACGACAGCAGTGGTTACTCGCGCACCTTCGCCAGCAACACGAGCCCCACCACGAAGAACCCCACCAGCACCGCCATGCCGTATTTCTGGCTCGCGGTCGCAGCCGTGATCGCGCCGATCAGCAGTGGGCCGATGAACGACGTCACCTTGCCGGTGAGCGCGAACAAGCCGAAATACTGCGCGATACGATCCTTCGGCGCGAGCCGGATCAGGAGCGAGCGCGAGGCTGCCTGGAGCGGCGCGCCGGTGGCGCCGATCAGGCAGCCCAGCACGATATAGGCGCGCTCGGCGGCGCCCGCGAACAACGGACCGCCCGGCACCGGCGGCGCGACCGGGATGAACAGGATGGAATCCTTGTTCACCGTGAGGATCACCACGATCGCAAACAGCAGGATCACGAGGCTGCCGGTGATCACGCGCTTCGGCCCAAACGCATCGTCGAGCTTGCCGCCGAGCCAACCACCGAACGTCCCGGCGACCGCGAGGATGATGCCAAAGGTACCAATCCGGATCGTGTCCCAGCCGAACGTGCCGGCGGCATAGATGCCACCGAACGCGAACAGCGAAACCAGTCCATCGGTGTAGATCATGTTCGCCAGCAGAAACCGCGCCAATGATTTCTGCTTCGGCAGGCTGGCCAATGTTTCCCGGAGCTCGCGCAGGCCTTCGCCGAGCGCCGCACGCATCCGCCGCTTCGCCGGATGGTCCGGCGTGAACAGGAACATCGGCGTCACGAAGATGATGAACCACAGCCCGGTCAGCGGCCCGGTGATGCGGTCGCCTTCATGCATGACCGGATCGAGACCGAACAGCGGCGTGAAGCCGAACAGCGTGCGGCCGGTCTCGGCATTGGCGGCGAGGAAGCCGAGCACCAGCACGAGGCTCAGGATGCCGCCGACATAGCCGGTAGCCCAGCCGGTGCCGGAGAGCCGCCCGATCCGATCCGGCGGCACCAGCGTCGGCATCATCGCATTGTTGAAGACGGTCGCGAACTCGACGCCAACGCTCGCGATCGCATAGGCCAGCAGCAGCGTGGGGATGATGTCGGGATTGCCGGGCTTGCCGATCCACATCGCGCTCGAGCCGATCACCAGCAGCGCGCCGAAAACAGCGATCCACGGCTTGCGCCGGCCACTGGCATCGGCGATCGCACCCAGTACCGGCGACAGCAGCGCGATCGCAAGTCCCGCGGCTGCGGTGGCAAAGCCCCACAGCGCCTGCCCGCTTGCGGCATCGGGCGCGACGAAGCTCGCGAAATAGGGCGCGAACACGAAGGTCGTGATCAGCGTGAAATAGGGCTGCGCGGCCCAGTCGAAGAAGATCCAGCTGACGACGGCTGCGCGGCCGGGATAGGCCTTGGTGCAGGCCTTCGCATGTTCAGTGCCCGTCTGCATTGTTGCCGTCATCGCGAAAGATATTCCCCAACTCGAACCGCAGGCAGGCTTTCGCCGCTTCAATCCGTTCCCATATAGCATGGGCCGATTTTGCTGATACGGCGATGAACAGGGCAGGACATTTCGATGGCGCTGACAGCAACGATGTCGCGACGGCTGTTTGCCGCTCTCCTCGTGATCGGCATCGCGGCTCCCGCCCTCGGTCAGGTGCAGCGGCGCGCTTACGCGCCCTCAGCCACCAATACGATTCAAAGCATTCGCGCCGAAAACGGCATGGTGGTGGCGCAGGAGAAGCTGGCGGCGCGGGTCGGCACCGACATCCTGCGGCAAGGCGGCAACGCCGTCGACGCCGCGGTCGCGACCGGCTTTGCGATGGCGGTGACCTATCCGCGCGCCGGCAATCTCGGCGGCGGCGGTTTCATGGTGATCCATCTCGCCGGCCGCAACGAAGATGTCGCAATCGATTATCGCGAAACCGCGCCGCAGGCCGCCTCGCGCGACATGTTCCTGAACGCCGACGGCAAGCCGGACCCAGACAAGTCGCGCAACTCCGCGCTCGCGATCGGCGTTCCCGGCACGGTCGCGGGCCTTGCGCTGGCGCTGGAGAAATACGGCTCCGGCAAGTTCACGCTGGCGCAGATCGTCAAGCCGGCGATCGATCTCGCCCGCGACGGCTTCATCGTCACCGACGATACGTCGGACACGCTGTCGGACATGTATCGCCGCATGTCGCGCTGGCCGAACTCGGCTAAGACGTTCTCGCATGCCGACGGCGCGCCGCTGCATGAGGGCGACCGCCTGATCCAGGGCGATCTCGCTGGCGTACTGACGGCGATTGCCGAGCAGGGACCGCGTGGCTTCTACGAGGGCGCGGTCGCCGAAAAGCTTGTCGGCGGGATCAGGAATGCCGGCGGCATCTTTACGCTCGCGGATCTGAAAGCCTACCAGCCGGTGATCCGTACGCCGATCCGCGGTACCTATCGCGGCTACGATATCGTCTCGATGCCGCAGCCGTCCTCCGGCGGCGTCGTGCTGCTGGAGATCCTCAACATCCTCGAAGGCTTTCCGATGTCGGACATGAAGCAGGGCTCGGCCGCCTCGCTGCATGTCATGATCGAGGCGATGAAGCGGGCCTATGCCGATCGCGCCCGCTATCTCGGCGACCCCGCCTTCGTCGACGCGCCGACCCAGCTGCTGATCGACAAGGATTATGCCGCCAGGCAGCGCGCGACCATCGACCTTGCCCGCGCCACGCCCTGGACCGATGTGCGCAACGCCAAGCAGCCGCATGAGGGCGACAACACCACGCATTATTCGGTCGTCGATGCCAGCGGCAACGCCGTCAGCAACACCTACACGCTAAACTTCCCCTACGGCGTCGGCCTCGTCGCCGACGGCACCGGCGTGCTGCTCAACAATGAGCTAGACGATTTCACCGCCGCGCCCGGCGCCTCCAACGCTTTCGGCCTGGTCGGCTTCGAGGCCAATCTGCCGGGGCCCGGCAAGCGCCCGCTGTCGTCGATGTCGCCGACCGTCGTGCTGAAGGACGGCGAGCCGGTGCTGGTGACGGGATCGCCGGGCGGCAGCCGCATCATCTCCGCGGTGACGCAGATCATCGTCGACGTCATCGACTACAAGATGGACATCGCGGCCGCGGTCGCCGCGCCCCGCATGCATCATCAATGGCTGCCCGACGAGGTCCGGATCGAGCGCGGCTTTCCCGACGAGGTGCTCGCCGAGCTGCGCGCCAAAGGCCACAAACCGGTCGAGCCGCTCGGCTACTCCTCCGCGAACTCGATCCTCGTCACGACCAGCGGTCTGCTCGGCGCGCCCGATCCGCGGACACGCGGCTCGGAGGCCGCGGGATACTAGAGCTTGATCCGGACCGGTACGGCCGCGCTAGCGCAAAGTGCGAAGCGGTTTTCCCGCGACAAACGCGAAGGGTTTGCGCCGAGACCATGCTCAAACTAAAGACCTAGATCGGCAAACGCGGCTTTGCCCGGCCTGCAACATCGCGATAGATTGGCGGCCCGCGCAACTCCGGCCGCGGATCGCAAACAGCCGGTGAAAGATTTCTCCGGGGAACGCGCATGAGCACGGCCGAATCCAAAACGATCGAAGTCGCAGAGATCGAGGACACCAGTCTCCTCGCCTTCTATCGCGACATGAACCTGCCGGAGCGGCGCACGTTCTGGGCCTGCGCCTCGGGCTGGACGCTCGACGGCATGGATTTCATGATCTATCCGCTGGTGATCGGCACCATCATCACGCTGTGGAAGGTCGATGCCGGCACCGCGGGGCTCGCCGGCACCGTGACGCTGCTGGCTTCCGCCGTCGGCGGCTGGCTCGGCGGCTATCTCTCCGACCGGATCGGGCGGGTCAAGACGCTGCAGCTCACCATCATCTGGTTCTCGTTCTTCTCGCTGGTCTGCGCCGTGGTGCAGAATTTCGACCAGCTCCTGATCGCCCGCGCGCTGCTCGGCTTGGGCTTCGGCGGCGAATGGGCGGCCGGCGCGGTGCTGATCGGCGAAGCGATCCGGCCGCAATATCGCGGACGCGCGGTCGGCTCGGTGCAGTCGGGCTGGGCGATCGGCTGGGGCCTCGCGGTGCTGGCGCAGGCGATCCTGTTCTCGATCCTGCCTCCGGAGAACGCCTGGCGCTGGATGTTCGTGATCGGCGCGCTGCCGGCGCTGCTGGTGTTCTACCTGCGCCGCTATGTCACCGAGCCGGAAATATCCGCCGCGACGATGGCGCAGCACCAGGCATCCGGCAGCGGGCCCGCCGCCTTGTGGGAGATCTTTCACGGGCCGATCCTGAAGACCACGGTGCTGGCCTCGCTGGTCGGCACCGGCATGCAGGGCGGCTATTACGCCGTCACCTTCTGGGTGCCGCGCTTCCTCACCACCGAGCGCAAGCTCTCGGTGGTCGGCTCGACCGGCTATCTCGCGACGCTGATCATCGGCTCCTTCATCGGCTATCTGGTCGGCGCCTGGCTCGCCGACCGGATCGGCCGGCGCAATCTGTTCCTGATCTTCTCGCTCGGCGCCATCGCGATCGTGCTGCTCTATACCCAATTGCCGCTGTCCAACGAGGTGCTGTGGGTGCTGGGCTTCCCGCTCGGCTTCTTTGCCTCAGGCTATTTCTCCGGCATGGGCGCGTTCCTGACCGAGCTCTACCCGACCCGGCTGCGCGGCTCCGGCCAGGGTTTTTGCTACAATTTCGGCCGCGGCGTCGGCGCGCTGTTTCCGTTCCTGGTCGGCGCGCTCTCGACCACGACAACGCTCGCCAACGCGATCGCGATCTTCGCGGTGGCGGCCTATGGCGTGTTCTTCATCGCCGCCTACGCGCTGCCGGAAACTCGCGGCCGCGTGCTGCATGCGGGTGGGTAGCGCTGTAACAGGTGCGCGATGGCCGCGCCGCTTGCTCCGTCGTTCCCTCCCCCCTTGCGGGGGAGGGCTAGGGAGAGGGGTGGCCGCGAAGACGGTGCTTGTGGCTTACCCCTCTCCCCAACCCTCTCCCGCAAGGGGGGAGGGAGCCCTGATAGCGTGGGTCCCTAACGAAAGAGGAGTCGTCGCATGACAACGCTCAAAGGCAAGACGCTGTTCATCTCGGGCGCGAGCCGCGGCATCGGGCTGGCGATCGCTCTGCGCGCCGCGCATGACGGCGCCAATGTCGCGATCGCGGCGAAGACCACAGAGCCGCATCCGAAGCTGAAGGGCACGATCTACACCGCCGCCGACGAGGTCCGCGCCGCCGGCGGCAAGGCGCTGCCGGTGATCTGCGACATCAGGGACGAGGCGCAGGTGATGGCGGCGATCGAGCAGACCGTCGCCGAATTCGGCGGCATCGACGTCTGCGTCAACAATGCCAGCGCCATCAGCCTGACCAATTCGCAGGCGACCGACATGAAGCGCTACGATCTGATGATGGGGATCAACACCCGGGGCACCTTCATGGTGTCGAAATACTGCATCCCGCATTTGAAGAAGGCGGAGAATCCACACATCCTGATGCTGTCGCCACCGCTCGACATGAAGACCAAGTGGTTCGAGCATTCGACCGCTTATACGATGGCGAAGTTCGGCATGAGCATGTGCGTGCTCGGACTGGCCGGTGAGCAAAAATCCGCCGGCATTGCGGTCAACGCATTGTGGCCGCGCACCACGATCGCAACCGCCGCGGTCGGCAATCTGCTCGGCGGCGATGCCATGATGCGCGCCAGCCGCACGCCGGAGATCATGGGCGACGCGGCCTATGCGATCGTCACGCGGCCATCGCGCGAGTTCACCGGCAATTTCTGCATCGACGACAAGGTGCTCTACGCCAACGGCGTGCGCGACTTCGAGCGCTATCGCGTCGATCCCTCGGTGCCGTTGATGTCGGATTTCTTCGTGCCCGACGACGACGTGCCGCCGCCCGGCGTCACCGTGCAGCCATTGCCGTCGGCGGGCGGCGCGCAGACGTCGCGTTAATCTAGACGGCCGACGCGTTGAGCTGCGCGCGCCAATGCTGCACGCGCTCCTTGAGCAGCGTATCGCGGACATAGGCAAGCACCTCGTCCTCGATCCGCTCCAGCGTTTCGAGCGAGAGATTGTCCGCGCCATGCGCCGACCAGGCGCGCTGCAGCTCGGCATTGCGGTGGCTGCCCATCCGCAGCGTGAACCAGATGCGGTTCTGGATTTTCTCCAGATCGAGCGCCTGCCCGACCCAGACCTCCCCGGTCGCGCGGCAGCGGATCGCGAACACGCCGGCCACAGCAGCGCGCTTCTTGTAGTCGGCAATGGCCAGCTTGCGGTCCTCGGTCTTCATAGCGGCTCCTGTCGTATCGGCGCTAGTTATATCCGGGTATTATTGACAAGGCAATTATGCCCGGGTAAAACGCCGCCACCGAACGCGAATGGGACGAACTGACATGGACGCCACGTGCCATCTGGAGCCGACGTGGAATGCCGGGCGCGACTTTGCCCAGCGCGAGATCACCGGCGAGCTGGTGATGCTCAATCTGCTGCGCTTCCGCGACATCGCCGACTATTCGCAAAGCCCGGAGCTGGCCCCGCCGCACCCGGTCACGGGTGCGGAAGCCTACGACCGCTATGTCGCGCACACGCTGCCGCATCTGCGGAAGAGCGGCGGCGACATCCTGTTCGTGGGTGAAGGCGGCTCTTTCCTGATCGGGCCCGAGGGCGAGCGCTGGGATCGCGCGATGCTGATCCGGCAGAAGAGCCGTGGCGCGTTCCTCGCCTTCGCGGTGGCAGAGGCCTATCTCGCCGGCATCGGACACCGCACCGCGGCGCTGGCCGATTCACGGCTGCTGCCGTTGGTCGAGCTGCCGCGATGAGCGATCAGTTAGCGGCCAACCTCGTAAGGCCCGCCCTTCTCGAGCGCCCGCGCGTAGGCCGGGCGCGCGTGGATGCGCTCGAGGAAGGCAACACATTTCGGGTGCCCGTCCGCGAGCCCGCCGCGCGCAGCGGCCGCCTCCAGTGGAAAGCTCATCTGGATGTCGGCGCCGGAGAATTCGTTGCCGGCGAACCACTCGCTCTTGCCGAGCTCGCCTTCCCAATAGGCCATGTGCTGCTTGAGCTGCGGATTGACCAGCGTGGACAGCGCCTGGTTCGAGACCTTGCGCACCAGCGGCCGCAGCAGCGCCGGCGCGCGCTTCGGCATCAGCGTGAACAGCAGCTTCAAGAGCAACGGTGTCATCGCCGAGCCTTCGGCATAGTGCAGCCAATAGGTGTAGCGCAGCCGCTCCGGCGTATCGGCCGGCGGGATCAGACGGCCGTTGCCGTAGGTCGCGATGATGTATTCGAGGATCGCGCCGGATTCCGCGATCGTGTTGCCATTGTCGGTGACGACAGGCGACTTGCCGAGCGGATGGATCGCGCGCAGCTCCTTCGGCGCCCGCATGTCGGGCTGCCGCTGGTAGCGCACGATCTCGTAGGGCACGCCCAATTCCTCGAGCAGCCACAGCACGCGCTGCGAGCGGGAATTGTTGAGATGATGAACCGTCAGCATGGGCGTCCTCTGAAATGTCGGCGCAATCGGGCGGCGTGTGGCGCCAGCCGGGAACAGGAAAGTCGAGATCCACGCGCCGTGCTTGCTGGAAATCACCCGGGCAATACGTCGCGCAATCTGAGAGGTCTACCATGAATCCTGCCTATGTCGCCTTCGAAGGCGAGCATCGCATCGGGGCCGGTGACCTCGCGGAGGTCGCACGCGCCGCCAAGCAGCTGCTCGACCGGCACAAGGACGCCGCGGTCCTGGTGTTCAACGGCCGCACCTCGGCGCTGGTCGATATCGATTTCCGCGGCACGATCGACGACGTGCTGGCTCGGCTGCGGAAGCTCGCGCCTCCGGGCGACGAGGAGCCGGCAACGCCGGCCGCGCCGCGCGGTCCGGGACGGCCGAAGCTTGGCGTCGTCGCGCGTGAGATCACGCTGTTGCCGCGCCATTGGGACTGGCTCGCGCAGCAGAAGGGTGGCGCATCGGTTGCGATCCGCAAATTGATCGACGAGGCGCGGCGCGCGAGCGGCGACAAGGACCGCACGCGCAGCGCCCAGGACGCCGCCTATCGCTTCATGACAACGATGGCCGGCAACCGGCCAAACTACGAGGACGCGATCCGCGCCCTGTTCGCGCACGACCGGCGGCGCTTTGCGACGCTGATCGCGGACTGGCCTGCCGATATCCGCGACCACACGATCCGGCTCGCCTATAGCGATCAAGCGGACTGACGCGCGATGCCGTATTTCAACGAGCAGCCGCGAACGGAATGTCGTCCCTGCGAAAGCAGGGACCCATAACCACCGTAGTAGTTGCAGCGCGTCGAACTAGCCGCGTGCCCTTTTGCAAGAGCCGCGGCGTATGGGTCCCTGCTTTCGCAGGGACGACAGTGGTGCGCTGCCTGACCTGACCTACTCACCAAGCCGCATAAGCTCGGTACCATATTTGGAAGTTGAACGTGTCCAAGCCTCCCTCCCTACGCAAAGCCTTCCTGTCGTTCCTGGCGCCGATGCTGCTCAGCAACGTGCTGCAGTCGCTGTTCGGCACCATCAACGGCATCTATCTCGGCCAGATGATCGGCGTCGACGCGCTCGCCGCGGCGTCGGTGTTCTTTCCGGTGATGTTCTTCTTCATCTCCTTCGTGATCGGCCTGAGCGCCGGCGCCTCGGTGATGATCGGCCAGGCCTGGGGCGCCGGCGAGCCCGACCGCGTCAAGGCGGTCGCCGGCACGACCATGACCGTGACCCTGCTGCTGGCGCTTGCGATCGCGATATCAGGCGGCCTGTTCGCCCGCCCGCTCTTGATCGCGCTCGCCACGCCACCAGACGTCCTCGACGCCGCGGTGTCCTATGCGCGGATCATGATGATCACGATGCCGGTGACCTTCGCATTCCTGCTGCTCGCGGCGATGATGCGCGGCGTCGGCGACACCGTGACGCCGCTGGTGGCGCTGACGGTCTCGACCGTCGTCGGCCTCGTGGTGACGCCCGCATTGATCCGCGGCTGGCTCGGCCTGCCGATGCTGGGCGTCGCAAGTGCCGCAATCGCCTCCGCGGTCTCCGGCGTCGTCACGCTGCTGTGGCTGCATATCCACATGCTGCGGCGCAAGCATCCGCTGGCCTTCGACGCCGCGTTCCTGCGCGCGATGCGGCCGAACGGCGCCCTGCTGCGCATCGTGCTGCGGCTCGGCATTCCGACCGCGATCGGCATGGTGGTGGTCTCGCTCGCCGAACTGGTGCTGCTCGGCCTCGTCAACGGGTTCGGCTCGGACGCCACCGCCGCCTATGGCGCGGTCAACCAGGTGATCGGCTATGTGCAGTTTCCGGCGATCTCGATCGCCATATCCGTGTCGATCTTCGGCGCGCAGGCGATCGGCCGCGGCGATGCCAACCGGGTCGGCGCCATCGTCCGGACCGGGATCGAGATGAATCTCGCGCTCACCGGCGGACTGGTGGTGCTCGGCTATCTGTTTGCGCGGCCGCTGATGGGCTTCTTCATCGTCGATGGCGCCGTGCTCGCGCTCGCGCAGCAGCTTCTCTACATCGTGCTGTGGAGCATGGTGCTGTTCGGCATGGCGACGGTGTTCTCGGGCGCGATGCGTGCCGGCGGCACGGTGTGGATGCCGCTGTTCATCTCGATCCTGGCCATGGCGCTGGTCGAGGTGCCGGTCGCGATCCTGCTCAGCCGCGCCATCGGCATCAGCGGCATCTGGATCGCCTATCCCGCCACCTTTGCAACCATGTTCGTGCTGCAGATGGCCTATTACGCCCTGGTATGGCGCAAGCAGACCATCAAGCGGCTGATTTGACATCGCGCACTGCTGCTCACATGATGAGTATCATATTCTCCTGATGGCGCCTGCGGCAGCAGGCCCATGCTCGAGAAAGGCCAAACCAGCCCAAACCAGACAGGCCGAGGGGAGAGACCGCCGTGAGCCAGAATCCGCAATTCCTGTTCGATTTCGGCAGCCCCAATGCCTTCCTCAGCCACGAGGCGATCCCGGCGATCGAGCAGCGCACCGGCGTCAAGTTCGAATACGTCCCGATCCTGCTCGGCGGCATCTTCAAGGCCACCAACAACAAGTCGCCGGCCGAGACGCTGGCGGGGGTCAAGAACAAGCCCGAGTTCATGAAGATCGAGACCGAGCGCTTCCTCAAGCGCTTCAACGTCAAGCCCTACGTCTGGAACCCGTTCTTCCCGGTCAATACGCTGAACCTGATGCGCGCGGCGGTCGCCGCCCAGCTCGAAGGCGTGTTCGAGAGATACATCGAGGCGGCTTTCCACCATATGTGGGTCGAGCCGAAGAAGATGGATGATCCGGAAGTGGCCGGCAAAGCCATCGCCGCCTCCGGCCTCGACGCCGCCAAACTGTTCGCCCGCGCGCAGGACGCCGACGTGAAGGCCAGGCTGATCGCGAACACCCAGGCCGCCGTCGAGCGCGGCGCGTTCGGCTCGCCGACCTTCTTCGTCGGCAACGAGATCTTCTTCGGCAAGGAGCAGCTGCGCGAAGTCGAGGAACTGGTGTCGGGAAAGTGAGATGAGCGAATGGCCAATAGCGGGTAGCGAATAGTCGACCCGCATCCTTATCTATTCGCCATTTCCCATTCGCTCTTCGCTCGCTTCCCGGGCAACAACAAAGAAGGACAAATTCCCATGCGCGTTCTCGTGGTCGGCGCCGGTGCGATCGGCGGTTATTTCGGCGGCCGGATGCTTCAGGGCGGCCGCGACGTTACTTTTCTCGTCCGGCCCCGCCGTGCCTCCGAGCTCGCCTCCGCCGGGCTCGTGATCAAGAGCCCGAACGGCGATGTCACCTTGAACAATCCGCCGACCGTGCAGGCCGACAAACTGTCAGACAAGTTCGACGTCGTACTGTTGAGCTGCAAGGCGTTCGACCTCGAAGACGCGATCAAGTCCTTTGCACCTGCGGTCGGCGACAAGACCGCGATCATCCCGCTGCTCAACGGCATGCTGCATCTCGATGCGCTCGACAAGAAGTTCGGCGCGCAACATGTGCTCGGCGGCCTCTGCGCGATCGCGGCGACGCTGAACGAGAAGCGCGAGGTGGTGCAGCTGCAACCGATGCAGTCGCTCGGCTTCGGCGAACGCGCCGGCGGCCTGTCGGACCGGGTACGCGCGATCGCGGAGACCTTCTCCGCCATCAACGGTGCGGCCGCCAGCGAGCACGTGATGCAGGATATGTGGGAGAAGTGGGTGTTCCTGGCATCGCTCGCCGCCTCCACCAGCCTGATGCGGACCTCGGTCGGCAACATCCTGGCCGCGCCCGGCGGCCAGGATTTCCTGCTCGGCATCCTCGACGAATGCAGCGCGATCGCGGCCGATGCCGGCCACGCGCCGGGCGGCCCGTTCTTCCAGCGCACCCGCGGGCTCTTGACCACCGAAGGCTCGCCGATGACCGCATCGATGTTCCGCGACATCAAGGCGGGGCTGCCGGTCGAAGCCGATCACGTGATCGGCGACCTGATCGTGCGCGCCGATGCCGCCAAGATCCCGGTGCCGAAGCTGCGCACGGCCTACACGCATCTCAAGGCGTATGAGAAACAGCGCGGCGCTTAACGCACAACCGGTGTCGTCCCTGCCTAGTGCGCAATTGCGCACTAGGCAGGGACGACGACCATTTTGCGGCTACAGATGCGCCAGATAATGCGCGAGCGCGGTGATCTCCTCCTCGCTCAGCGGATACGCCACATCGGCCATCGCCGCCTGCGCCCCGCCGGAGCGTACGCCTGATTTGTAGTCATGCAGCGCCTTGACGAGATATTCCTCGCGCTGGCCGGCGATGCGGGCCACCGCCTTGATGCCGGCGAAGCCGTCGCCATGGCATGAGGCACAGCGGCGGCCGGCGGCGGCCTGCTTGCCCTTCTCGGACAAGTCCGGATTGTCGTCCTTGCCGCCCTTGAACGGCGTCAGCGAGGCGAAATAGGCGCCGAGATTGCGGATGTCGTCGTTGTTGAGCTGCTCGACGATCGGCTGCATCTGCTCGTTCTTGCGCGCACCGGCGCGGAAGAACACCAGCTGCCATTGAATGAACTGGTCGAGCTGGCCGGCCAGCGAGGGAACGTTCTCGGTCTGCGAGATGCCGTTGTCACCATGACACCCGGCGCAGATGTCTGCCTTCGCCTTGCCGGCGGCGACATCGGCGGCCTGGGCAAGGGAAGTCATCGCGATCGCTGACGCGAACAGCATTCCGAATGACAAAAGGCGCATCGCCAGTTTTCTCCGCGTGTCATTGCCGGGCTCGACCCGGCAATCCATCTGGCTTGAAGAAGGGTTTCTTGGTTTGGATGGACGCCCGGATCAAGTCCGGGCATGACGAGGTGGTTCCGCGGCCGATCACAACGGAGGCTGCGGCCGCCTCATCGGCCGCCGCAGCCCCGCATGGGTTCAATCGTTACTTCTTGCTGTAGCTGATGCGATAGATCGCACCCGCCCAATCGTCGGCGACGAGAATGGAGCCATCCTTGTCGAGCAGGATGTCGGCGGGACGACCGAGATAGCCCTGGTCACCCTCGATCCAGCCGGAGGCGAAGATTTCCTGCTTGGCATTCTTGCCGTCGGGGCTCGCGGTGATCTTCACGATCCGGCCGCCCTGGTACTTGTGCCGGTTCCAGGAGCCGTGCTCGGCGATCAGGATGCTGTTCTTGTACTCCGCCGGGAATTGGCTGCCGGTATAGAACTTCATGCCGAGCGGAGCCACATGGGCGCCGAGATTGTAGACCGGCGGGGTGAACTCCGAGCACTTGTGACCCATCGCGAACTTGGTGTCCGGCAGGTTGCCCTGGTGGCAATACGGATAGCCGAAGTGCTCGCCGATCCTCGAGATCATGTTGAGCTTGTCGCTCGGCAGATCGTCGCTGATCCAGTCGCGGGCATTTTCGGTGAACCAGTACTTGCCGGTGCGCGGGTCGACGTCGCCGCCGACCGAGTTGCGCACGCCGAGCGCCCAGATCTCCGCGTTGCCGGTCTTGGGGTCGACGCGGCGGATCTGCGACACCGAGGTCGGCGGAATGCCGATGTTGAAGGGAGGTCCGAACGGAATGTAGAACCAGCCGTCCTTGTCGACGGCGATGTATTTCCAGCCATGCGCCGCGTACGACGGCATGTCGTCATACACCACCTTGCCGCTGCCGAGATTGTCGAGATTGGCTTCGGCATTGTCGTACTTGATCAGCTTGTCGACCGCGATGACGTAGAGCGCGCCGTCGCGGAAGGCGAGGCCGGTCGGCATGTTGAGGCCCTTGAGGATGGTCTTGACCTCTTTCTTGCCGTTGTTGTCCTTGATCGCATAGACGTTGCCGAGGCCGAACGAGCCGACGAACAGCGTGCCCTTGTCGCCCCAGGCCATCTGCCGCGCCGAGAGCACGTTCGAGGCATAGACCTCGATCTTGAAGCCCGGCGGCAGCTTGATCTTCTTCATCATGGTGGCGAGTTCGGCGTCGGATGCGCCGGTCGGCGGACCGGACGGCGGGGCAAGGCCCTTCTGCGCTTCGGTCTCGTCGCCGAGGAACCAGTCATCCGGCGGATGGGTCCAGAATTCCTTGGTGCCGGACTCGTACTTCTTCAGCGCCCGGTTCTTGTCGGTTTGTTGCTGCGCATTGGCGAAGGTTGTCCCCGCCAGCAGCGCAATCGCCGCGAACGCAAGTATGGATCGATTGAAAGCCGATTTCATCGCGTCACTCCCCTACGCAAGCCGTTGGAGCTTGCCTGTTATTGATTTTGAACGCCCTGAGAGATGATGGTGGCGGTCTGTGAGGTAGGTCAGACGGCAAAATGGTAGCACATCCATCGACGCTGAAAAGCGCATGCTCGGGTGTGCGCTGCGTCAAAACAAGTTGAGACGAAATTTGAGACGAGATTTTCCTGCGCTGACTGCCTGATAACAAGGCATTCTGCACCGCAGCGTGATATTCGAACGAAGCTAACGCTCGCGATCGCGTCTATCGCGACGAGAGGCGCGAAAGGCCGAGCGCCTGCGCCTCGGCTTTCGACAGCGGCCTGAACAACACGCTGCGTTTTTGCCCGCTGGAGATTGCTGCGATCTTGAAGCCGTCATCGGCGGCGATGATGTCGCCGGTCCGCAGCATCATGTCGTCCTCGATCGCAATCGGTGACAGTCCGGTGGACGCGCCGGAGCCGGAATGCAGCTTCACCTCGGCGGCGGCGCAGACCGCCTCGCAGGTCCTGACATCCGCCGCCGCGCTCACGCGCGGCAGCGGGAAGAAGCGGCCGTCGCCGGCCGCGGCATCTTGACCGCGAGATCACGGCGCTGCCTGAACTGCAAAACCGTCCGAACAGCAAAAAAGCCCGCACCAATGGGCGGGCCTTCATCAGACTGTCAGCTCGGTCAGCGAGATATTTTGGAGCGGGCGAAGGGGCTCGAACCCTCGACCCCGACCTTGGCAAGGTCGTGCTCTACCACTGAGCTACACCCGCATCCGAAATGGCGGCGATCGCTCGCCGGCAACGGCAGACCTATGCCAAATGCTGTCTGTGAATGCAACACAAGAGCGCGGTCCGAACTTCACGAAATCGCACGGTTTCCTTAAAAATTGACCCCGAATCGGCCGAAACCGGTCATCGCGACGATTTCTTTTTAAGTTTCGGCCGGAACCGGCCTCAGGGCCATCTCATCCAGGAGCGATTCGAGCCAGGACTCGAACAGCCGGCGAGCGTCTGCGCCAGTTCGACGCGGCGGTCCGAATCGCAATCGAACACTGCCCACCACTCGATAAAGGCCCGGTCGCCGTCGACCACCGGGGTCACCCGGAGGGTCGCGCTGAAGTCCGTCATCGGCAGGGTCGGCGGACCGGCAAATTCGTAGGTCTGGAAGCGCTCCACGTCGGACTGTGCGAGCAGCCGCTGCCGGATCCGCCGTTCCCGGTACAAGACGTTGCGCACGGCGCCGACGGTGTCGCCGGACTTGCCGTCCTCGATCTCGCTGGTGCCCGCACCGTGGACCCAAACCGGGTAATTGTTGAAATCGCGGATGATTTTCCAGACCTCGCCGGCCGGCTGCTCGAACACGGTGCTGTAATAGGCCTTTGCCATGGGCGATCCCCTGTTGCCATGAAGGAGCGCCATCGTCGGCCGTTCCGGACCTCAAACCCACCCGATCTCCGATGGAACGGGCCGGGCGGCGAGCGATTGAATTTTGCCGGCCAACCGCCATCTACGAAGCATGTTCCGGGATCATGCTCTGGGCTGACAGAACGGCTGAACACGCCGTCCGGAGCGTGCTAGAACGGCCGCGTATTTTCCGACCTCAGAAGACCAAGGCGAGGACAACGTGACGATAATGGAGCAGGGCGGCCCCACGCCCGAGGCAGCGCCCGATCTGATCAAGGAGACGACGACCCAGACCTTCGTCAAGGACGTCATCGAGGAATCGCGCCGCCAGCCGGTCATGATCGACTTCTGGGCGCCGTGGTGCGGTCCGTGCCGCCAGCTTACCCCAATGCTGGAAAAGGCGGTTCGCAACGCCAAGGGCCGGGTCAAGCTGGTCAAGATGAACATCGATGAGCATCCGCAGATCCCCGGCCAGATGGGCATCCAGTCGATCCCGGCCGTGATCGCCTTCGTGGGCGGCCAGCCCGCCGATGGCTTCATGGGCGCGGTGCCGGAGAGCCAGATCAACGCCTTCATCGAGAAGATCACCAAGGGTGTGCCCGCCGCCGGCGAGCCCAATCTTGCGGAGATCCTGGCCGAGGCCGACGCCGTGCTTGCCGAGGGCGACGTCGAGGGTGCGGCGCAGATCTATGCCGAGGTGCTGGCGCACGACGCCACCAACATCGCGGGGCTGGCCGGCCTCGCCAAGTGCTACGTCACGTCGGGTGCGGTCGAGCAGGCCAAGCAGACGCTCGCGATGGTGCCGGAATCCAAGCGCAATGACGCCGCGGTGAAGGCGGTGCAGGCGGCGATCGATCTTGCCGAACAGGCCCAGTCGGTCGGCCCGATCGCCGAGCTGGAACAGAAAGTCGCGGCAAACCCGCTCGACCATCAGGCCCGATTCGATCTCGCGACCGCGCTCAATGCCATGAACAAGCGCGCTGAAGCGACCGAGCAGCTGCTCGCGATCGTCAAGCGTGACCGCAAGTGGAACGACGACGGCGCGCGCAAGCAGCTGGTGCAGTTCTTCGAGGCGTGGGGCGGCACCGATGAGGCAACCGTCGAGGGGCGCAGGCGGTTGTCGACGATTCTATTCTCGTAACGCACGCCCCGTCACAGCAGCGGGACCGCAGATGCCGATCAATGCCGAATATCGCGGGCCCGGCGAGCTCCCCGAGGTGATCCCGGTGTTCCCGCTGCCTGGCGCGCTGCTGTTGCCGCGCGGCCAGATGCCGCTCAACATCTTCGAGCCGCGTTATCTCGCGATGATCGACGACGCGCTGCGCGACGGTCACCGCCTGATCGGCATGATCCAGCCCGACGTGGCGCATTCGCAGAACGAGGCAAAGCCGGCGCTGTTCCGCGTCGGCTGCGTCGGCCGCATCACCCAGCTCGCCGAATCCGGCGACGGCCGCTACATCCTCGAACTGACCGGCGTCGCGCGCTTCAAGGTGGTCGAGGAGCTGACCGTGCAGACGCCGTACCGGCAGTGCAAGGTCGACTTCTTCTCCTTCGCCGGCGACTTCACCGCGCGCAAGGGCGAGGACGCCGTCGATCGCAAGGCGCTGCTCGATGTGCTGGCGGATTTCCTGGAAGCCAACAATCTGAAGGTCGACTGGGAAGGCATCGAATCCGCGCCGAACGAGGCGCTGGTCAATGCGCTGGCGATGATGTCGCCCTATGGTCCGGCCGAGAAGCAGGCGATGCTCGAGGCGCCCGACCTGAAGACCCGCGCCGAGATCCTGATCGCGGTCACCGAGATGGACCTCGCCAAGAAGCGCACCTCCGGCGACCCGCCGGTGCAATGAGGCGCGGTCAGACAGATCAACGATTGCGAAGCCGCTTGCGCCCGGTGAACATCGCGCGCACCAGGTTCTGACGCTGCAGCAATCCCACCACGATGACGCCGAGCACGTGCAGCCCGACCAGGATGATGACCGCATCCGAGGCATAGGCGTGGGTGTCCTCGACCCACCAGACGCCGAAGAAGGTGACGGTGACCTCCATTGCACCCGTAATCGCGGAGACCGCGAGCGTGAGCAGCAGTGCCACCAGCATCACGGTGCCCGCGGGATTGAGCCCGATATAGCGGCCGGTGATGCCGCGGCGGAGATTCCAGATATAGCGCGGCGCGGCACGCAATCGAACGCCGAGTTTGCCGAAGCGCGCATAGCGCGTGCCGGCGAAGCCCCAGATCAGCCGGAACGCCAATAGCCCGATCACGGCATAACCCGCCAGCCGGTGCAGCCGGTCATGGACGTTGGGCGTCACCCAGGCCACCAGGACGAGGATGGCGAGCGCCCAGTGCCAGATCCGCAGCGGCAGGTCCCAGACCTGCACGGTGGTGGCGCTGCGGGCGCCGGGCGCCGCCTTGGTCATCGCGCCTGCTTCACTTTGCGATCGTGTGCTTCAGGCTGAGATCCTCCGGGCTGTAGAACAGCTCGTAGAGCTTGCCTTCCTTGACGCCGTACACTTCGTAGCAGGAGCCCTCGACCTTCGAGCGGCGCACCTCATAGCCCGCCGCCTTGGCCTTGGCTTCGGCATCGCTTGCCGGCTTCCACGACGCCTTGTCGAGCTTGGTGCAAGTCTTGTAGCCATCGGCGAACGCCGCCGATCCCAAAAGCCCCAGAACGCACGCTGCAAGCGCAGCGCTGAAAATCACTCTCACACGCATCTCCCCTCCGTTGACGATCGTGCCCACAGCGCGATCGCGCCGAGCACATGCGTGAACAATGCCGAGGTGATTGCCAAGTCAAGGAAGCGCGGACGCGGCACGCTTTAGAGAAATTCTAACGGTCGCGAAAACCGCTTTGCGCTCCACGCGCATTTTCGTTTTGACCGCTTGCTGCGGCCTTACGCCTCATGGTTATCCGAATCTGCTGGCGGGGCCCTCGGTCAGGACGCGGCGCCCGCCATCGCGAGGCGAACTGCAGGCCGATCGGTCGCTGTCCGGGTCCGCCCACCGAGCATCTCTGCGACCTTCTCGCTCTGGACCGCGGGGCTGAAGTGGAAGCCCTGCACTTCCACGCAGGCGTCGGCGCGCAGGATGTCGAGCTGCTCCCTGGTCTCGACGCCTTCGGCCGTCGTCGTCTTGCCGAGGCTGACCGCGAAGCGAACGACCGCGCGCGCAATCCGGCGCGACTCGTCAGTTGCGCCCGAGAGTTCGGACACGAAGCTGCGGTCGATCTTGACCTTGTCGAACGGAAACTTCTGCAGGAAGCTCAGCGACGAATAGCCGGTACCGAAATCGTCGAGCGCGATCCGCACCCCGAGATCATGCATCTGACTGAGCGCCGCGAACACCGCCTCGCTGTCCTGGATGATCGCCGTTTCGGTGACTTCGAGCTCGAGCCTGTCAGGCGAAACCCCCGAGCTCGCCAGCGCGT
Organism: Bradyrhizobium sp. USDA 4011; assembly: GCF_054063415.1. NCBI lineage: Bacteria > Pseudomonadati > Pseudomonadota > Alphaproteobacteria > Hyphomicrobiales > Nitrobacteraceae > Bradyrhizobium > Bradyrhizobium sp. USDA 4011. Next base: position 4,247,371 of record NZ_JBSSGG010000001.1, on the reverse strand, counting down.
GCACGATCACCGGGACCAGCTCCGGGCTCCTGAACTGCACCGGCGACAGATTGATCGCGATCTTGAGATCACCGGGCCATTTGGCGGCTTCTGCACACGCGGTGCGCAGCACCCATTCGCCGAGCGGCACGATCAGGCCGGTCTCTTCCGCCAGAGGAATGAACTGCGCCGGCGAGACCATGCCGCGTTGCGGATGATGCCATCGCAACAGCGCCTCGAAGCCACAGGTCTCCCCGCTCGCGACATTGATGAACGGCTGATAGTACAGCTCGAACTCACCGTTGGCGAGCGCGCTACGCATGTCGCGCTCAAGGCTGCGCCGGGTCCGCAGCTGCCGATCGAGCTCCGGCTCGAAGAAGCGGAACGAGCCGCGTCCGCCGCTCTTGGCCGAATAGAGCGCAAGATCGGCGCTGCGCAGCACCTCGTCGGAATGGCTGCCGTCGCGCGGTGCGATCGCAATCCCGATGCTGCTCGTGGTGGTCACCCGATGATCGCCGAGATCGATCGGCTCGCTGAGCGCCTTTTTGATCTTCTCCGCGAGCACACCGGCTTCCGCGACCGGATCGCTGACGTGGTCGATCACCGCGAATTCGTCGCCACCGAGCCGCGCGACCAGCGTCGTGTCGCTGACGCACCGGCGCAACCGTGCGGCCACCGACTTCAGCAACGCATCGCCCGCCGGGTGTCCGAGCGTGTCGTTGACGTCCTTGAAGCGGTCGAGATCGAGCATCAGCACCGCGAGGCTCGGCCCGCCGCACCGCGCGCCGGAGAGCGCCTGCTCCATCCACTCCTTGAGCAGCACGCGATTCGGCAAATCGGTCAGCGCGTCGTGTTGCGCCATATGGGTGATCTTGGCCTCGGAGCGCCGCTGCTCGGTGACGTCGCGATGCGTCGCCACCCAGCCGCCGCCGGGCATCGGCTGCCGCGTCACGCAGATCAGGCGGCCGTCGGCAAGCTCGTCGACCCGGCTGCTGATCTCGTCGGCCGGCAGCGCATTCAGTGTTGCGAGCACCTGGGTCGCGGCGCTGGCGCTGGTCTCGCCCTTGAGAATGCCGTTGGCGATCCGATGCGTGATGATCTCGCGATGAGCCGTGCCGGGCAGCAGCAATTCGGGCGGCAGCCGGTACATCTTGGCGTAGCGATCGTTGCACACCACGAGGCGCTTCTCCGCATCGAACATGCAGAGGCCCTCGCCCATGTGGTTGATCGCCGTATCCAGCCGGAGCCGTTGTTCCTCCAGCTCCTTCTGCGAGGCCTCGACCTGCTGCCGCGCCAGCGAAAGCTGGCTGATGATCTCCTCGAAGCGGCGGGTGCGAAGCGCGAGGCGCCGGTCGGCAAGCACGCCGACCAGGCTCATCCCGAGCACCGAGAGCGCCACGCCCGCGATCGCGATGGCGAGGAAAGCGGGAGAGAGCGACAGGGCTTCCGGAGCTTGCAGCGGGTCCGGAACGATCTCGACCGCGCCCATCGCGGTGAAATGATGCGACACGATCGCAAGCGTCAGCAACAGCGCCGCGACCAGCGACATCCAGCGATCCTGATAGCGGACCGCGACCGACAGCGCGGCGTAACCGAACAGCATGCCGAGCACGATGGAGGCCGCCACGAGATCCATCGACCACACCACGTGGCCCGGCACTTCCAGCGCCCACATTCCGAGATAATGCATGCTGGCGATGCCGGCTCCGATCACCGCACCACCGACCGGCGCACGCCAGGAGCCGGAGTCGCTGGCGGCAAGGCCGAGGCCGCCGGACGTCAGCATCATCGCGACGGCGAGCGACAGCGCCGTGAGGACGATGCCGTAGCCGGTCGGCACGCCCGGCTCGTAGGCGAGCATGGCGATGAAATGCGTTGCCCAGATGCCGTAGCCGATCGCAGCTCCCGCGATCGCGATCCAGATCAGCCGCGTCCTCGCCTGCGACGCGATCGCGCGATGGAAGATGTTGACGGCGACAATGCTGGCAACGAAGCAGACCAGGCCGGCGAGCAGAACGAGCCGCCAGTCATGCTCACCTGAAAGACACGTAAGAACACGAAACATGTGTCGGTCCATGGTTGTCCGCTCGGACAAGCTAGGCCGATTGAATTGTTGTCTCGATAATTTTCTACAACTTTCAGTGGCATGGTTATCCGCGCGTAAGCCGATTCCGCACGGAAATTGATGACCCTATAAATATTGCACACGACCTGCGATCGCACGTCTTCAGCCTTCGGCGGAACCAGGACGGTTTCGCCGGTTGCGACCAGCGACGCCTCGCCCTGCGCGTTCTCGCCGAAACATGCGCAGGCCGATGCGATCGGTCGTCCCGCGCCCGCTAATAGCCGGCGGCGGCGAGCGCCACGACGGCGCTCATCGCCATCCAGCCAAAATGCCGGCCGCGGGTCGCGACCGCATTGGCGAGCGCGGCGCTGCCGAACACGATGGCGAGCGTTGCCACGATCCAGTGCCGCGCGGCATCGGAGGCCATCGCCGGCGCGGCGACCAGCAGCACGCCGCCGCCGATCCAGGCGACCGTGCCGGCCTGATAGACCAGACGAAGCAAGAGACGCAGCCGCGGCGGCTCGACGGTGGCGCGTGCGAACACTTTGGTCTCGCCGAGAACGCCATGGATCAGGCTGACCAGAATGGCGATGAGTCCGGCGCCTTGCAGCAGAAGATCACGCATCGCGATATCTCCATACAGTACTGTATGGATAGGACACCGCCGGCTGGCGCCTGTCAATACACTTGTGTATGGTCCGGACGCGGACGGGGAACCATGATGGAACAGCTTTCGGTCAAGGACTGGCTCGATCAGGGCCTGAAGACGCTGGCGAAGCACGGCTTCACGGCGCTCAAGGCCGAACCGCTGGCCAAGGCCATGGGGGTCTCGCGCGGCAGCTTCTACTGGCATTTCGCCGACATCGGCGCCTACCGGACCGCGATCCTCAACCATTGGCGCGAGGTTGCCGCCGAGCAGGTGATCGCCGAGCTCGAGACCATTCCGGAAGGCGGCGACGCGCTGGCGCTGCTGCTGCGCCGGACCTTCTCGGCGCGAATGGCACTCGAACGCGCGGTACGCAGCTGGGCGACCGCCGATGCCGTGGCGCGCGCCGCCGTGCTCGAGGTCGACCAGCGCCGCATCGGCTATATCGAAACCCTGCTCCGGCATGCCGGATTCCCCGACGGCGTGGCGCGCGGCCGGGCGCAGATCTTCTATTGGGCGTTCATCGGCTACGCGCTGTCCGAGCAGACGCTGCCGAAGCCGCGTCAGCAGGCCGCAATCGACGAGCTGTTGCGGATGACCAAGCGCTGACAGCCGACATTTGACTGTGCTACATTACGGGTCAGCTGGAGCCATCCATGAATTCCACGACCGATCATCTCGAAAGCACCGCCGACCCAAAACTGCTCGAAATCCTGGTGTGCCCGATCACCAAGGGACCATTGGAGTTCGACGCAGCGCGACAGGAGCTGATCTCACGCTCCGCAAAGCTCGCCTATCCGATCCGCGACGGCATCCCGATCATGTTGCCGGAAGAGGCGCGCAAGATCGACTAGAGCCTGATCCGGAAAAGTGTGAGGCGGTTTTCCGAAAAGATCATGCTCCAATAAGAGGCCACATGCGCGCCCTCGTCACATGGCTGCTGCTGCTCGTCTCGGTGGCGAGCGCGACGGCCGACGAGAGCAGGCTGCGCATCGGCGCCATTGACGCGGTACTGACCGTGCCGTCCGACATCGCAAAACCGCCGGTGGCGCTGCTGATCGCCGGCTCCGGCTCGACCGATCATGACGGCAACGGGCCGCAGCTCAAGCCGGCAACGTTGAAGAAACTCTCCGAGCAGCTGGTCGCACGCGGCATCGCGACGCTGCGCTACGACAAGCGCGGCGCCGGCGAATGGAAGAAGGAGTTCGGCCGTCCGGAGGACTTTCGCTTCAAGGACTATGTCGGCGACGCGAGGGCACTGATCGAGTATCTGCGCGGCAGCGGCAAGTTCGCTCATGTTGCGGTGGTCGGGCACAGCGAAGGCGGCCTGGTCGCGATCCTCGCCGCACAGCGCGTGCCGATCGACCGGCTGGTGCTGCTGGCAACGGCGGCGCGCAAGCAGGGCGACCTGTTGAAGGCGCAGCTCGAAAAGCAGCTGCCGCCGGACAAATTCGCGCCGATCGGCAAGGCCATCGACGACATCATGGCCGGGCAGATCGTCAACCCGCCGCCGGCTGGGCTGGCGATCGCGCCTGCGATGCAGGCCGCCATCGCATCCGCCTTTACCGAGGATCCGATCGATCCGATGAAGAAGATCACCGGGCCAACGCTCATCGTCGCGGGCGGCCGCGACCATCAGCTGGCGCGGCTCGACTTCCTCGCACTCACCACCGCCGACTTCGCGGCCAAATCATTGTGGCTGCCAGACATGAATCACCTGCTGGTCGACGTCACCGACGCGGCGGACGACATGGCAAGCTACAACGAGCCGGAGCGGTCGCTCGACCCCGACCTGATCGATACAGTGGCAGGCTTCATTTCCCAGAAATGAGTGGATGCGGGCTACGAAGGCTACAGCGCCTCGCCCTTCAGCAGCCGCGGCACTTCGCCTGACAATCCCGCGGCCTGGCGGATGAACATGCTCTTCAGCGGCGGCGCGCGATCGACGAGGCCCAATCCGATGTCGCGCACGGTGCGCAGCAGCGTCGATTCGTTGGAGAACAGGAAGTTGAGCGAGTTGGTGGCAACGCCCATCGCCATCGTATCGAAGCGCCGCCAGCGCTGATAGCGCTCGAGTACGTCGGCTTGTCCGAGGTCCATGCCGAGCCGCGCCGCATCGACGACCACCTCGGCAAGTGCCGCGACATCCTTCAGGCCCATGTTGAGCCCTTGTCCTGCGATCGGATGGATCACATGCGCGGCGTCGCCGATCAGCGCCAGCCGTTCCGCAATGAACGAGCGCGCGACGAAATAGCCGAGCGGGAATGCGCGCGGCTTGTCGAGCGCCTTGATCTCACCGAGGTGCAAACCAAAACGCTGCTCGAGCTCGGCGTGGAATTCCGCCTCGCTCAGCGCCGTGATGCGCGCGGCGTTCTTGCACGTCTCGGTCCACACCAGCGACGAGCGATTGCCGGTCAGCGGCAGGATCGCGAATGGACCCGCGGGCAGGAAATGCTCCTCGGCGCGGCCGTGATGTTCGCGCTCGTGTCCGACGGTGACCACGATGCCGGATTGGTCATAGTCCCAGCCATGGGTCGCGATCCCGGCGCGCTCGCGCAGCTTCGATCGCGCGCCGTCGGCGGCAACCAGCAGGCTCGCATCGATCTCGGTGCCGTCGGCCAGCCGGACGCTGACGCCGTCGGGCCGCGAGTCGAAACTCGACACCGCGATGGCGCGCAGCTCGACGCCCTCGGCCTCGGCGCGGGTTGCGAGCGCATCGATCAGATAGCGATTCTCCACCATATGGGCGAACGGCTCGCCGGGCTCGACATTGCCGGCGAAGGTCAGGAACACCGGACGCGTGGCGTCCTCCAACTTGGAGTCGGTCACGACCATGTCCGTGATCGGCTGCGCCGTCGGCGCCACCTGCCCCCAGACGCCGAGGGTCTCGAACAACCGCCGGCAGGCCGCCACGATCGCGGTCGCACGGGGATCGCGGCTCGGGCGCTGGCCCAGCGCCGGATCGGCCACGATGACCGGAATGTCCGGCCCGAGCCCCTGGCGCAACGCCACGGCCAGCGCCAGACCCGCAAAAGCGCCCCCGCAGATGACAATACTTCGCTGTGCCGGCATGCCGTTCCTTTACGCGCCCCGCGCTCTCAGACTGTGCTTGCTACCTGATAATAGCTGGGCGAAACAGGGGGCAGAAACAAGAGCGGCTAATCAGCCCCGTCGTCATTCCGGGGCGCGCAACGCGCGAACCCGGAATCCATCAGGCCGCATCTTCCGTGGATGAATGGATTCCGGGCTCTCCTTCGCGAGCCCCGGAGTGACGGCATTTAACCCATTCAGGACGCACCCCTCATGTCCAAGAGCCTGATCGACCTGTTGTCCATCCTCGATCTCGAGCAGCTCGAGGTGAATTTGTTCCGCGGCAACAGCCCGAAGACCAGCTGGCAGCGCGTGTTCGGCGGCCAGGTGATCGGCCAGGCGATGGTCGCGGCCTGCCGAACCGTCGAGGGCCGGCTGCCGCACTCGATCCATTGCTATTTCATCCTGCCGGGCGATCCGCAGATCCCGATCATCTACCAGGTAGAGCGGCTGCGCGACGGCAAGAGCTACACCACCCGACGCGTCACCGCGATCCAGCACGGCAACGCGATCTTCTCCATTATGGTCTCGTTCCACGCCGAAGAGGAGAGCAACTTCAATCATCAGGAGAAGATGCCCGACGTGCCGCCGCCGGAGAAGCTGACCGCGGAGGAAGTGTCGAAGCAGCCGATGTTCAAGGAAATGCCGGAATTCATCCGCCGCTACTATGAGAGCGACCGGCCGATCGAGCTGCGCCCGGTCGAGCTCGGCCGCTATTTCGGTCAGCAGATCGAGGATGGCCGCATCCATGTCTGGATCCGTACCGCGGCGAAATTGCCCGACGATCCGGCGCTGCATCTGTGCGCACTCGCCTATGCATCGGATTTCTCGCTGCTCGATGCGGTCATGGCGCGCTACGGCCGCACGCTGTTCGACCGGCGCATGATGCCGGCGAGCCTCGATCACGCGATGTGGTTTCACCGCCCGTTCCGCGCCGACGAATGGCTGCTCTACGCGCAGGATTCGCCGAGCGCGCAGTCCGGCCGCGGCCTGACCCGCGGCCAGATCTTCAAGCCCGACGGCACGCTGGTGGCGTCCGTCGCGCAGGAAGGCTCGGTGCGCGAACGCAAGGCGTAAGCATTATCCGGAAGAGCGCGAAGCGTTTTTCCGAAAAGATCAAAAGAGGACCTCAAGCGCGATGACGATCAACCTGACCTCATCGCGCTTTAGCCCGCTCAGGCGCCTGCGTAGGCGCCGCGCTCGGTCAGCGCGAATTGCGAGATGAACCAGTTGGCGTACCAGCGCAGCACCCACGGAATCGGGATCAGAAAAGCGCAGCCGACCGAGAACACGATGGTTCGCCACAGCACCTCGAGGCCCGAGGCATTGAAGGTGACCTCGCGGCGCGTGCCTTCGACGTTGCGGCAGATCCAGCGCAACCACGCCGTCATCACCCAGGCCCAACCGATGATGGTGACGGCCGCGATCACCATCAGCACGTACCAGCCGACATAGACCGCCGCGCTGCCGTTGAACGAGATGGGCAGCTCCTGGCCGCTCGAGCTGAGACGGCTGAAGATCCAGCGAACGATCATCCAGCTCAGGAAGCCCTGCAGCAGCAGCGAGAGCAGCGTGACGATGTTGCTGTTGGCCGCTCCGGCATAGGTCAGAAGACCGAGCACGATGAAGACGTACCAGATGTCGAGCGGCTGCCCGGTGAAGCCGAGATGCGGCCGGCCCGGCACGCGGATATTGGGAATCGCGAAACGGTATAGGCCGGTCGCGGTCCACGGCGCGGGGATGACGAAAATCTCGCCGATGAACATCAGCAAGCTGCGCCCGAACAGGCCCCAGATCGGGAAGTCGGCGGACAGCGCGCCGCCGCTATAGCCTGCCGATGCGGCCACCGGCGGGGGTCCGCCGGCCTGCGGAAACGCCGGCGGCGCACCGGCGGCGCTCGGAACAAGGCCGGGAATCTCCCCGGCCTTCTGCCAGCCGGCCATGCCCTCGGTCCACACCAGGGTATCGGCGCCCACCATGCCACGGGTGATCAGGTCGCGGAGCTGAGCTTCAGGCAGGGGGCCTTTTTGCTGGCCTTCAGATGCATAAAACCAGTTTCGATTCGACATTTTATTGTTCCTCGGGGCGCGGGTGCACGCGCTGTGGCGAGAATGAGCCAGCGGGAGCGCTGGCCGGGGCGGGAAAGCCATATTCTGGCCGACGGTTGTCGTCCCGTACAGTGACGGAGTTCACGCGCTGCGCACGTTTTCCCCTTCAACCTGCAACTTTTTTATGCCATTTGCCCAGAAAGCTGCCAGATTTGGCGGACGGCAAATTGCCGCTCCGGTAGCGGGACGTGCAGGCTCGGAGATGGCAAGTGCCGCTCCGGAGACGGCAAGTGCCGCTCCGGGGATGGGCGCACACGGAAAACCTCAAGGAAATGAAGGCTTGAACCATGAAACTCGTCGTCGCGATCATCAAACCGTTCAAGCTCGATGAGGTACGCCAGGCCCTGACGGCGATCGGCGTTCACGGCATGACGGTGACTGAGGTGAAGGGCTATGGCCGCCAGAAGGGCCACACCGAGATCTATCGCGGCGCCGAATATGTCGTGAATTTCCTGCCCAAGCTCAGGATCGAGATCGCCGTCGACACCGCGCTCGCCGACAAGGCGGTCAGCGTCATCACCGAGCACGCCCGCACCGGCCAGATCGGCGACGGCAAGATCTTCGTGACGCCGATCGACCACGCGCTGCGCATCCGCACCGGCGAGACCGACAACGACGCGCTCTGAGCCTTGAAGCATGGCTCCTGGAGCTTGATCCGGAAAAGTGGAAGCCGGTTTTCCGAAAAGATCACGCTCAAGAAAAGTTCGAGATCATAGCCGGCAACGACGCCGGTGCACGCCGAAATCCACACCAAGAAACGACGACACGCCGGGGAATGATGATGGGGGCACGAGCTCTTCGTGCAGCGATATCAGCTGCGCCGATCACTGCTGCAATCCTGCTCTCGTGGGGTACGCCGGCGTCAGCTCAAGACTCCAGCGCCACCGGTATTAACGCCGCCGACACCGCCTGGATGATGGTCGCCACCGCGCTGGTGCTGATGATGACGATCCCGGGGCTCGCGCTGTTCTACTCCGGCATGGTGCGCAAGAAGAACGTGCTGGCGACGATGGCGCAGAGCCTCACGGCCGTTGCGATCATTTCGATCCTGTGGGTCATCTTCGGCTATTCGCTGACCTTCGTCGGCAACGGCCCGTGGCTCGGCTCGCTCGACAGCTGGTTCCTCGCAGGCATCACGATGGACAGCGTCAATCCGGCGGCAAAGACCATCCCGGAAGCGCTGTTCATGCTGTACCAGATGACGTTTGCGATCATCACGGTGGCGCTGGTTGCCGGCTCGGTCGCCGACCGCATGCGGTTCTCCGCCTATGTGCTGTTCTCGATCGGCTGGTTCATCTTCGCCTATGTGCCGCTGGCGCATTGGGTATGGGGCGGCGGCTTCCTCGCCTCGATGGGCGTGATGGACTTCGCCGGCGGCCTCGTCGTGCATCTGTCCGCCGGCATCAGCGGCCTGGTCGCGGCCAAGGTGATGGGCAACCGGCACGGCTATGGCAGCGAGAATTTGTCGCCGTTCGACCTGTCGCTCGCCGTGGTCGGCACCGGCCTGCTCTGGGTCGGCTGGTTCGGCTTCAACGGCGGCTCGGCGCTGGCGGCCAATTCGCGCGCAGTGATGGCGATCACCGCCACCCATCTTGCGGCCTGCGCCGGCGCGCTGACCTGGGGCGCGATCGAATGGGCGACGCGCCGCAAGCCGTCGGTGCTCGGCATGATCTCGGGCGCGGTCGCGGGGCTCGGCACCATCACCCCGGCATCCGGCTTCGTCGCGCCGTGGCACGGCATCGTCATCGGCATCATTGCCGGCATGGTCTGCTTCTGGGCCTGTACCTGGCTGAAGCACCGCTTCCAGTATGACGACTCGCTCGACGTGTTCGGCGTCCACGGCATCGGCGGCCTGACCGGCACGCTGCTCGCGGGCGTTTTCGCCACCGCGGCGATCGGCGGCACCTCCGGCCTGCTGGAGGGCAATCCGCAGCAGCTGCTGATCCAGCTCTACGGCGTCGTCGTTACGGCGCTCTGGTGCGGCGGCGTCACCTTCGTGCTGCTCAAGCTGGTCTCGGCCTTCGTCCCCTTGCGGGTCTCGATGCAGCAGGAGCTGGAGGGCCTCGACATATCGCAGCACGGCGAGGCGCTGCAGTAGCGGCCGAGGTCATGGGGGCGCCGCGAGGGCAAACTCGCAAAACAACCCCATGCAAAGGAACCGGGCGCCGCGATCTCACGCCGCACGGCGCGCGTAGAGTTCACGCTTGCACGACACATAAGTGTATGCTTATGTGTCGGCATGGTCGATACCGATATCTTCAAGGCGCTGGCCGATCCGACCCGCCGCAAGGTCTTCGAGAAGCTGGCCGGCGGCAGCCTGAATGCCAGCGCTTTGCGCGACGGATTGGAAATCAGCCAGCCGGCGATGTCGCAGCATCTGGCGGTGCTGCGCGCGGCCGGACTGGTGCGCGAGCAGCGGCAGGGCCGCTTCGTGAACTATGAAGTCGACCCGGACGGCATCGCCAGCATCGGGACCTGGCTCGCCCGCTACCGCGCCTATTGGCCGAAGCGCATCGAGGCGCTCGCCGATCTGCTGAAGGACATGGATCAATGAGCGACGCAGTGAAGCCTGATCACGCCGACACCGCCCTGGTGATGGAATACGAGCTCGATGCGCCGCCCGAAAAAGTCTGGCGCGCCGTCACCATTCCAGCCCTGCGCGAGCGCTGGCTGCCGGATTGTGATCTCGCGGGCGCTGAGCCGGAATCATCGATCACGGGCGAAGAGGTGCGCTACCGGCTCCGCGATTCCGAGCCGCCGTTTCGCGAGAGTCATGTCACCTTCCGGATCGAGCCGAACGAGGCCGGCGGCACCCGGTTTCGCATCATCCAGCAAGCCTGCCAGGAAATCCGCGGTGTCAGGGAAAACCAGCCGCAAGCGGCCAACAGCAACGGCCGCACCCTGATGCGCGCGGCCTGATCGCAGACTTCATCATCCGCTAAGTCTCAATCACCTGCAGACATGGAGGTCGCCGATGCGCGACATGATGCAACTCGTCCCCATGGTCGTCGAACAATCGACCCGCGGCGAACGCTCCTTCGACATCTATTCCAGGCTGCTGCGCGAACGCATCATCTTCCTCAACGGCGAGGTCAATGATGCGATGTCCGGGCTGGTCTGCGCGCAGCTTCTGTTCCTCGAGGCCGACAACCCGAACAAGCCGATCAACCTCTACATCAACTCCTATGGCGGCGTGGTCACCAGCGGGCTTGCGATGTACGACACCATGCAGTTCATCAAGGCGCCGGTGCACACGCTGTGCATGGGCACCGCGCGCTCGATGGGGTCGTTCCTGCTGATGGCCGGCGAGCCCGGTCACCGCGCGGCGCTCCCGAATGCCAGCCTGCACGTGCATCAGCCGCTCGGCGGCTTCCAGGGCCAGGCCTCCGACATCCAGATCCATGCCGCCGAGATGCAGGCGACCAAGCGGCGCATCATCCGGCTTTACGCCCAGCATTGCCGGCGCACCGAGGCGGAGGTGGAACGGACCCTGGACCGCGATCACTTCATGTCGGCGGAGCAGGCGCTCGAATGGGGATTGATCGACAGGGTTTTTGCGGCGCGCGACGCCGCCTAATGACCTAGCATTACTTTATCAGAATACCGGCGCGTGCACCGCCACTGAGCAGAATTGTGTCCGGACCCTGGCTTGCTCATGAATTAGGCCAGTCTGATTAGATTTTAGGCGCGACGGAATACCGCAGCCGCAGCTGGCTCCCGCAATGCGGGAAAAGGTCCGGATTCATAATCCATTAGCGAACCCGCGCCGTTTGGCACGGCATTTGATTCTAAGGGTCCCGGCTGTGCCCGCGTAGTGATGTCTTCCGCGTGGTGAACCTCAGTCGAAACTCCCGGTGTTCGTTCGCACCGGCCCAAGCGGGGATAGGACTCATGAAAATTGTTATGGCGATCATTAAGCCATTCAAGCTGGAAGAGGTCCGTGACGCCCTGACCGCCATTGGCGTTCACGGTCTCACGGTGACGGAAGTCAAGGGGTACGGCCGTCAGAAGGGCCACACGGAAATCTATCGCGGCGCCGAATATGCGGTGAGCTTCCTGCCCAAGATCAAGATCGAGGTCGCAGTCGGCTCCGATCAGGTCGACAAGACCATCGACGCCATCACCTCCGCCGCCAAGACCGGTCAGATCGGCGACGGCAAGATCTTCGTCATCAGCCTCGAGCACGCCGTGCGCATCCGCACCGGCGAGGCCGATGCCGCGGCCCTCTGATTTCGCGCTCAACCTTTAAGACCTCAGGAGTGAAATAACATGACGTTCAAGCGTCCCTATGGCGCGGGTTTGGCGGCCCTCGCAATCGGCCTCTTTGCCGCGACCGCCGCCTACGCCGAGCCAACCGTCAACAAGGGCGACAACGCCTGGATGCTGACATCGACGGTGCTGGTGCTGTTGATGACCATCCCGGGCCTCGCGCTGTTCTATGGCGGTCTCGTCCGCTCCAAGAACATGCTCTCGGTGCTGGCGCAGGTGTTCTACACCGTCTGCATCGTCACCGTGCTCTGGGCCCTCTACGGCTACAGCCTCGCCTTCACCGGCGGCTCCGACTTCATCGGCGGCTTCTCCAAGGCCTTCCTGATGGGCGTCACGCCGGACTCCAAGGCCGCGACCTTCTCGGTCGACGCCAATATCTCGGAGCTCGTCTATATGTGCTTCCAGATGACCTTCGCGGCGATCACGCCGGCCCTCATCGTCGGCGCCTTTGCCGAACGCATGAAGTTCTCGGCGATCGCGCTGTTCATCCCGATCTGGGTCACCGTGATCTACTTCCCGATCGCGCATATGGTCTGGTACTGGCCGGGCCCGGACGCGATCCAGGATGCCGCCAAGGCGCTCGCCGCTGCGGCTGACGGTGCGGCCAAGACCGCGGCTCAGGCCAAGCTCGACGCGATCAACGCCGATGCCGGCTGGATCTTCAAGAAGGGTGCGATCGACTTCGCCGGCGGCACCGTCGTGCACATCAACGCAGGCATCGCCGGCCTTGTCGGCGCGCTCCTGATCGGCAAGCGCACCGGCTACGGCAAGGAGCTGATGGCTCCGCACTCGCTGACCATGACCATGATCGGCGCCTCGCTGCTCTGGGTCGGCTGGTTCGGCTTCAACGCTGGTTCGAACCTCGAAGCCAATGGCGGCGCTGCGCTCGCCATGACCAACTCCTTCGTGGCCACGGCCGCGGCGGCCCTGGCCTGGATGTTCGCGGAATGGATCATCAAGGGCCATCCCTCGCTGCTCGGCGCGCTCTCGGGCGCGGTCGCGGGCCTCGTCGCGGTGACGCCTGCGGCCGGTTACGCCGGTCCGATGGGTGCCATCGTGCTCGGCCTCGTGGTTGGCGTGGTCTGCCTGTTCTTCTGCACCGTCGTGAAGAACGCGCTCGGCTATGACGACTCGCTCGATGTGTTCGGCGTCCACTGCGTCGGCGGCATCATCGGCGCGCTCGGCACCGGCATCCTGGTCAACCCGGCGCTCGGTGGTGCCGGCATCATCGACTACACCGCGATCCCGCCGAAGGTTGCCGATTACGACTTCGTGGCGCAGATGACCTCGCAGGTCTGGGGCGTCTGCACCACGCTGGTGTGGTCGGGCATCGGCTCGGCGATCCTCTACAAGATCGTGGACGTGATCGTCGGCCTGCGTGCCAACGTCGAGACCGAGCGTGAAGGCCTCGACATCACCGAGCACACGGAGCGCGCCTACAACATGTGAGTTCTCCCGGGGCGCGACCTCCCCAAGCGGTCGTTCCCAGAACTACGGTCCGGGCACATACCCGGCAATGTCCGGACCGTTGAGGGGCTCCAGCGCAAGTTGGAGCCCCTTTCTTTATTCTGCGGCTGAGAAAATATTGTCGGAATTGCCTGCCATTGTGGAATAACAGGCTACAGACAAGAAAACGGGAGGACGTCATGAAGGTGCAAGGCAGGTGCTATTGCGGCAGCGTGCGCTATGAGGCCGAAGGCGAACCGATGATGGCGGCGCAATGCCTGTGCCGCGAATGCCAGTACATCACGGGCGGCGGACCGAACTTGTTCATGGCGATGCCGACCACCGGGTTCAAATACACCGCCAGCCAACCCAAGCGGTTCACCCGGAAGGACCTCGAGCGCGCCGTGACGCGCGAATTCTGCTCGGAATGCGGCACCCATCTGGTGACCAAGGTGCCGGGCCTGCCCGCCACGATCCTGAAGGTCGGCACGTTCGACGACCCCAGCGTATTCACCCCGCAGATGACGATCTACACCTGCGACAAGCAGACCTTCCACCACGTCCCCGACGGCAAGCCGTCGTTCGAGAAGCTGCCGGCGCGGTAGTCGTCAGGCCGCGAGCGCGTCTGCGCGACCCGTTGGCTGCATCCGAGCTACAGGTCTCTTGTCTTCTCCTTCCCCCTAAAAGGGGGAAGGTCGGGATGGGGGTCAGCCGCAGGCGACACTGCAAGCGGATAGACCAGATCCCCACCCGCTTTGCTCTCCGAGCAAAGCGACCTCCCCTTTCCAAGGGGAGGTTGGAGCAGTCGTCGCCCGGATGCGCGAAGCTCACGCCGCGTCGCGCGCGTGCTCGACGCGGTCGCGGCCATGGCGCTTGGCGGCGTAGAGCGCCTGGTCGGCGGTTCGCATCAAACTGCCAAGATCGAAGCCGGAATCCTTCAAAGTGAAGCCGATGCTGATCGTCACCGGCAGAAGGGTCACGCCGTCGAGGATGGTGCGCGCCGCGCAATCGCGGCGGATTTCCTCGGCGCCGCGCGCGGTCTGCTCGTGGCTCAAGCCGGTCACGACGGCTGCGAATTCCTCGCCGCCGTAGCGGGCGACCAGCGCGCCGTGCCGGATCGCGAACTGGCGCAGCACGTCGGCGATCTCGACCAGCACCTTGTCGCCGATCTCATGGCCGTAGCGGTCGTTGATCGACTTGAAATGATCGATGTCGCACATCAGGACCGCCACCGATGCGCCACCAGCCTGCGCCCGGTCCAGCGCCGCGGCGGCCTCAGTGTCGAAGCCGCGCCGGTTCAACAGGCCGGTCAGCTGGTCGGTCTGCGAGATCTGGGCGAGCTCGCGGCGGGTATGTGCGAGCTCCAGCATCAACAGGCCGGCGCGATAGGACATCGCGCCGCTGAGCGCGATCGAGATAAAGACGCCGGCGGTGAGCCCGAACAGCTGCATCTCTCCGACCGTGATCGGCGCGGCCAGATCGCGGCCGAACACCAGCATGCCGATGGTGAAGGACATCAGCGCGGTCATGCCGGCGGCAATCGCCATCACCTTGCCGGTGCGGCGCAGAACATCGCCGTGTGTCTCGATCCTGATGGCCATGTCCGTCTGCACGTCCTCGCAATACGCGAGATCATTCGGTCGTGCTGTGTTGCGAATTGCTGAAGGAACTCGTGACGTCCGCGCTGGCCTCAATGGTGGGTAAAGCGGATCACTCGAATGCACGGCAATGGTGTCAGTCGATCAGGACTTCCTCGTCCGGCAGCTCGCTTGGCGCGCCGTCGCGCAAATAGCTTTCGAGGATGCCGGCCAGCGACAGCGGCGTGAGGCGTTCCTCCGCGCGGGATAGATCGGCGATCGGCCACCAGCGAAAGCAATCGAGCACCTTCGCCTCCGTCTTGTCGCTCATCACGGGCGCGAATCGATCCGTGTGGACGATCCGGTATTCTTCCCTCTGGGAGATCCGTCGGCCGCCCCAGTTGAAGACGTGATGTCGCCGCCAGACGGCGGGACCAAGCTCGAAATCGACCAGCCCCAATTCCTCGGCCAATTTCCCGCTGCAACGCCGCTTCGGACGTCTCGCCGTCCTCGACACCGCCACCGGGCGCGATCCAGAAACAGTCGCGGCCGTGCGGCGGGCGAATCCGGATCAGCAGGACTTCACGTTCACCGGTGATGATGAGCGCCCTGACGGCGCGGCGATGGATCATGTCTCGGTGCAATTTTGATGCGGCTTTTCAATGCGTTTTCTGAGGGGGTGCTGATATCACGCGCCGGCCAAACGTGCCGCGCCGCCGATGGTTAATCGCGTCTTAACCTCGCCCTATCTATGGTGATTTGATCGGTTTACGGTCGGCTCCCCCTCACCTCCGACCGCAGTGAAAGTGCTGGCTTTTCAACCATGGCAATGACCGCCTCATCCGGCGTGGCGCAAGGCGCCGCCGATGCCACATCCGCCGGCCAGGCCGAGCGTTCCCCGTTCTTGCGTACAACCGAGCTGCTGGCGCCCTATCAGCCGGCCAAGCCCTTGATTACGCTGTCGTTAGGCGAACCGCAGCACCCGGTGCCCGAGTTCGTCGGGCCGGTGCTGGCAAAGCACACCGCCGAGTTTGGCCGTTACCCGATCGCCAAGGGCATCGAGCCGTTTCGCCGCGCGGTCGCGACCTGGCTATCGAGCCGGTTCCAATTGCCGCGGCCGGTCGATCCTGAGAGCGAGGTGATGGTGCTGAACGGTAGCCGCGAGGGGCTGTTCTTTGCCGCCATCACCGCGTCGCGCTATGTCGCCGCGCGCAAGGGCCGGCCGGCGATCCTGATGCCGAATCCGTTCTATCCGGCCTATGGCGCCGGCGCTCGCGCGGCCGGTTGCGAGCAGATCCATCTGCCGACCACGCTCGCCAACGGTTTTCTGCCCGACCTTGATACGATCGACGAGGCGACGTGGGCCCGGACCGTCGCGTTCTTCATCGCCTCGCCGGCGAACCCGCAAGGCTCGGTCGCCTCGCGCGCCTATTTCGCGCGGCTGAAAGAGCTCGCCGACCGGTTCGGCTTCATGATTCTCTCCGACGAGTGCTATTCGGAGATCTACACCCGCGAGGCGCCGGGCAGCATTCTCGAATGCGCCGGTCCCGACTTCAGCAATGTGGTCGCGTTCCAGTCGCTGTCGAAACGCTCCAACCTGCCGGGCATGCGGGTCGGCTTCGCCGCCGGCGATCGGAAGTTTCTCGCTGCATTCCACGAGCTGCGCAACGTCGCCGCACCGCAGGTGCCGGTGCCGCTGCAGCATGTCGCGGTCGCCGCCTATAGCGACGAGGCGCACGTCGAGGAGAATCGCAGGCTCTATCGCATCAAGTTCGATTTCGCCGACCAGATTCTCGGCAACCGCTACGGCTACAAGCGTCCCGCCGGCGGCTTCTGCGTCTGGCTCGACGTCTCTGACCGCGGCGGCGACGAGGCGGTGACCGTCAGGCTCTATCGCGACGCCGGCGTTCGCGTGATTCCGGGCAGCTATCTGGCGCGCGAGCAGAACGACGGTTCCAATCCGGGCGCGGGCTATATCCGCCTTGCGCTGGTCTCCGACAGTGAATCGACGGCCGAGGCGATGCATCGCCTGGTCGAAACCCTGGGTTAATCGCGAAGCGCGAAGATTGAGTATGCCAGCGATCGAACGTGTCATCCCCCTGGTCGGCCATCTGCCGCTCTCGTTGCGCGAGGCGCTGGCGCGACGGCTGCGCGAACTCACCGGGCTCGGTCTGATCGCGCTGTCGGGCGCCGTCACCGCTGCGCTGATGACCTGGTCGGTGCAGGATCCGTCGCTGAGCCATGCCACCTCGCGCGCGATCCGCAACGTGCTCGGCTATCCCGGCGCGATCGGCGCCGACCTCTTGATGCAGATTCTCGGCCTCGGCGCCATCATGCTGCTGTTGCCGGTCGCAGTCTGGGGCTGGCGGATGCTGACGCATCGTCCGTTCGACCGCGAGGCGCTGCGGCTCGGCTGCTGGATCCTGTGCACGGTGATCGCAGCGGGCTTCGCCAGCTGCTGGCCGCACAACACCGCATGGCCATTGCCGACCGGGCTCGGCGGCGTGGTCGGCGACGCGCTGCTGCGTGCGCCGGCCGTGGTGTTCGGGCCGCCGGGCTTCATCTATCGCGTCGTGCTCGGCCTGATCCTGTTTGCCGCGATGGCCGCGAGCTTCCTGTTCGCCTGCGGTTGGGGCGCCAAGGAGCAGGACGAGGAGCTGACGCCGATCTCTGACGACGACGAGCCGTTCGTCGAGGACGAAGACAACGACCGCAGCTCGGTCTCGCTGGGCTGGCTGTTCCACGCGCTGATGAGCGCGAAGGCGCGGCTCGGCTGGCTGTTATCGACCGCCTACAAATCGCTGGTCTCGAGCGGATCGCAGGGCCGCAGCGTTGCCTTCGAGCGCCAGGAGCCCAATATCGGCGGCGGCCGATCGGCGCCCTCGATCGCGCCCGCCCATGACGAGGACGAAGACGACACCGAGGCTTTCGACGACGAGGAAGAAGAGGAGGACGAGGAGGAAGCTCCCGTTGCCCGCGCCCCGCGCAGGAAGGCCGAGCCGAAGCCGAAGAAGAAGAACTCCGACAAGTTCGAGCTGCCGTCGGTCTCGGTGCTCAGTGCGCCGAAGGCGAGCGATCGCCAGCCGCTGAGCAAGGCCGAGCTCGAAGCCAATTCGCGTTCGCTGGAAGGCGTGCTGCAGGATTTCGGCGTGCGCGGCGAGATCGTCAAGGCCAACCCGGGCCCGGTGGTCACGCTGTACGAACTGGAGCCCGCGCCCGGCATCAAGTCGTCGCGCGTGATCGGATTGTCCGACGACATCGCCCGCTCGATGAGCGCGCTGTCGGCCCGCGTCGCCGTGGTCGCCGGCCGCAATGCAATCGGCATCGAACTGCCGAACGCGCATCGCGAGAAGGTCTACCTGCGCGAGCTCCTGGTCGCCAAGGAAAGCGTCGATTCAGTTGCGAAGCTGCCGCTGTGTCTCGGCAAGACGATCGGCGGCGATCCTGTGATCATCGACCTCGCGCGCACGCCGCATATGCTGATCGCCGGCACCACCGGCTCCGGCAAATCGGTCGCGATCAACACCATGATCCTGAGCCTGGTCTACCGACTGCGTCCGGATCAGTGCCGCCTGATCATGGTCGACCCGAAGATGCTCGAACTCTCCGTCTATGACGGCATCCCGCATTTGCTGACGCCCGTTGTGACCGACCCGAAGAAGGCCGTGGTCGCGCTGAAATGGGCGGTGCGCGAGATGGAAGAACGCTACAAGCGGATGGCCAAGCTCGGCGTGCGCAACATCGACGGCTACAATGCGCGCCTCGTCGAAGCCAAGGCCAAGGGCGAAGAGCTGACGCGCACCGTGCACACCGGCTTCGACAAGGAGAGCGGCAAGGCGATCTACGAGGAAGAGAAGCTCGACCTCGAGCCGCTGCCCTACATTGTCATCATCGTCGACGAAATGGCCGACCTGATGATGGTCGCCGGCAAGGACATCGAAGGCGCGGTGCAGCGCCTCGCGCAGATGGCGCGCGCCGCCGGCCTGCACGTGATCCTCGCCACGCAGCGTCCGTCGGTCGACGTCATCACCGGCACGATCAAGGCGAACTTCCCGACCCGCATCGCCTTCCAGGTGACGTCGAAGATCGACAGCCGCACCATCCTCGGCGAGATGGGCGCCGAGCAGCTGCTCGGCCAGGGCGACATGCTCTACATGGCGGGCGGCGGCCGCATCAGCCGCGTGCACGGCCCGTTCGCATCCGACGAGGAAGTCGAGAAGGTGGTGCGCCACCTCAAGACGCAGGGCCAGCCGGAATATCTCGAAGCCGTCACCGCGGAGGAGCCGACCGACGAGGACGGCGCCGTGTTCGATGCCACCGGCATGGGTGGCGACGGCGGCGGCGATCTGTTCACGCAGGCGGTTGCGATCGTCAAGCGCGACCGCAAGGCGTCGACCTCCTACATCCAGCGCCGGCTGCAGATCGGCTACAACCGCGCCGCCTCACTGATGGAGCGGATGGAACTTGAGGGCATCGTCGGCCCGGCGAATCACGCCGGAAAGCGCGAAATCCTGGTCGGGGAAGAAGAAGGCCAGTTCTGATCGGGGGCGATCATCACGGAAAAACCATATCTCCCTCGGAAGAGGCGGGATAAAATCCGGCGAAGCGGGACGAGCGTCGAACAGAGACCTGACATATCTGATGGCAAAACATCTCATTGACCGCGGCGCGCGCACTGCGCTGGCTCTTCTCGTCACCGCCGCGATCGCCGGCGGCGCGACTGCGCAGAATGCGCCGGCGACGCCGAAATCCGTGGCCAACGCGGGACCCAAGGCTGCGCCCAAAGCCAAGGACGCCGGCGCGCAGAGCAATGCGGACAAGGGCCCGGCCACCACGGGCGCCACGCAGGCGCCGCCGGACCCGGTGATTCCCGATCCGCGCCGCAACGTGCCCGCCAACATCTTCCAGACCTTCGACGCCAACCAGAAGGCGCAGGCCGCCAAGGTCTCGGCCTATCTGTCGTCGCTGCAGACGCTGGTCGGAAATTTCGTCCAGGTCGGTCCCGACGGCACCAAGACCAAGGGCGATTTCTACATCCAGAAGCCCGGCAAGCTGCGCTTCGAATATGACAATCCGAGCACCATCGAGGTGATCGCCGACGGCTCGTCTGTCGCGGTGCGTGATCGCAGGCTCGCCACCCAGGACATCTATCCGCTGTCGCAGACCCCGCTGCGCTATCTGCTGTCGGACCGCATCGACCTGATGAAGGACACCAACGTCGTCAGCGTCGCCGCCGACGACGTGTTCGTCAGCATCACGATCGAGGAGAAGCAGGCGCTGGTCGGCACCAGCCGCTTCCTTTTGATGATCGGCGCCAAGGACGGTAAGCTCAAGCAGTGGACCGTCACCGATCCGCAGGGCTACGACACCACAGTTGCGGTCTACAATCTCGACGCGACGCAGAAGCCCGATCCGGGGCTGTTCAAGATCGATTTCACGACCTATCCCGGTTCTTCGCCGGGCTAGCCCATCCTTCTCCCTCGCCCCGCTCTTGCGGGGTCGAGACGAACGGAGCTCGCTCTTAGAGGGCTGGGGTGAGGGCTGCCTCCGCAAATTCGCCAGACGTGAGCACGCGGTGAGTCCCCCTCACCCGGATCGCATTTGCATGCGATCCGACCTCTCCCCGCAAGCGGGGCGCGGTAGGAGTCCGCCCTGTGGACAATTGAAATTCACCGCGAGAACCGTGCTAAGACGCACCTCTCATGCGGTTCTCCCTCACCACCTGGAACATCAATTCGGTGCGCCTGCGCATCGACATCGTCGCCAAATTCCTGAAGAGCGCGCGGCCGGACGTGCTGTGCCTGCAGGAGACCAAATGCATCGACGATGCGTTTCCGCTGAAGCGCTTCAAGCGGCTCGGCTATGAGCACGTCGCGCTGAACGGACAGAAGGGCTATCACGGCGTCGCCATCGTCTCGCGGCTGCCGTTCGAGACGACCGACATCCGGACGTTCTGCGACAAGATCGACTCGCGGCACATCTCGGTGTCCTTTGGCGAGAAGGCGCAGCTCTCAAAGCCGCTGGTGCTGCATAATTTCTACGTGCCGGCCGGCGGCGACATTCCCGATCCCGCGCTCAATCCGAAGTTTGAGCACAAGCTGCAATTCCTCGACGAGATGAAGGCGTGCGAGCCGCTGCATCCGCGCGGCGACGACCGTCACATCCTGGTCGGCGACCTCAACGTCGCGCCGCACGAGAACGACGTGTGGTCGCACAAGCAGCTGTTGAAGGTGGTCTCGCACACCCCTGTCGAGACCGAGAAGCTGCTCGCAGCGCAGGCCCATGGCGAATGGTTCGACATCGCGCGCGAGCGGATCCCGATGTCGGAAAAGGTCTACACTTGGTGGAGCTATCGCGCCGCGGACTGGACCGTCGGCGACCGCGGCCGCAGGCTCGATCACATCTGGGTCTCGCGCGCGCTGAAGGATCAGGTCAGCGATTTCAAGATCACCCGCGACGCCCGCAGCTGGGAGCGGCCGTCGGATCATGTGCCGGTCACGGCGGTGATGGAGGTTTGATCCCGCTGTCGTCCCCGCGAACGCGGGGAGATGGAGTCACGTTTGAAGTGCAACGATTGATTTGAGTTTGGAGAATGCCTCGGCGGGTGTCTTGAAGTCCAGGCATTTGCGTGGGGTATCGTTGAGGCGCTGAGCGAGGCGCCTGAGGGCGGCTGCCGTGATGAACTTGAGGTCAGTTTTGCGTGGCAGAGAGCGTCGTAAGCGCCCGATGGAGTTTTCCACGCCGCCTTTTTGCCAGGGACTATGGGGATCGCAGAAGAAGGTTTGGACGCCGAGGGCGTTGTGAAGCCTGTGATGCTCGGCGAACTCGGTTCCGTTGTCGAAGCTGATGGTTTTACGGATCGCCTGTGGAAGCTTGCCAAGTTGACGGGCGATGGTCCGAGCGGTGAGGACAGCTTTCCGATCGCGTGGGTGCAGCACGATGCTGAAGCGGGTTTGTCGCTCGTGGAGAACCAGCAATCCTTGGCCATATCGCGCGAACAGCATGAAGTCGGCTTCCCAATGACCCGGCGTCCCGCGGCCTTCGACCTCGGAGGGTCGTTCATCGATCGAGCGCCGTTGTTTAATGAAGCTGGCAGGGCTGCCGCCTGGGCGGCGCCGGCGCCCTCGTCTGAGTTTATGGCACGGCAGCAGGCGGTGCCAGTAATCCTTCTGGGCCGTACGATGATAGATGAAACGATAGATTGACTCGTGGCTGATCATGACGCGACCATGTTCTCGCGCCAGTCGACCAGCGATCTGCTCCGGCGAATGTCCCATCGCAAGGCTTTTGCCGACGCAGTCCCGCAGGGCCGGCTGGCGCGCCAGCTTGAAGCGGCCATCCTGCCGTCGCCGACGTTCGGCCAATTGTTGAGCCCGGACGGGCTCGTAACCGCCCTTCCAGACCTTGGTAGGCCGCGAGTTGCGCTTCAGCTCCCGACTTATCGTCGACGTCGCTCGGTCAAGCGCAGACGCAATATCGTTTTGAGATTTACCGCCTGCATGCAGGCGGTAAATCTCAACGCGCTCTTCAAGGCTGAGCTGGCCATAACATTGTCCCATCGCCACAACACCCTAGCAGGTGTTGCACTTGTGTCGTGAACCCAAGGGAACCCATAACCACAGCGCTCCGAAACTGGCAAAGTCGTCGACCCGCGTGCCCTAAAGATGGGCCGCGGCGTATGGGTCCCGGATCGCGCTCGCGATGCTCGCTTGTCCGGGACGACGAGGAATTACGTGCTCAACTTCCCGCCCGCTATCAGGATATCGCTCGCGAGCTGGCTGGTGCGCAGCGCGAGTTCGTCGCGTAGCCGGCGGGCAGCGGCCGGATCGCTTTCCAGCACGCGCTGGAACAGGCTGCGCGCGACGCGGATCACCGAGCCGCGCTCCAGCGCGATCGCGGTCGAGGGCCGTTTCATCGCGACGATCAGCGCGAGCTCGCCGATCAGCGCGCCGGGACCGGCGATGATCTCGGCGCCGCCTTCCTCGACCCGGAACGTGCCGCGCTGCACGACATAGCCGGCATCGGCCGTGTCGCCGGTCTTGAACAGCACCTCGCCTGCGTTGAAATCGCGCTGCTCGGAGCCGATCGCCAGCATGCGCAAGGAGCTGTCGCCCAACAGACGCATCGTCGGGACCTGCTCAAGCAGGGCTACGTCATCATCGATCGACATTCAGGGCCGGTAACCGCGGTGCGCCTCGACTTCACGAATCGTTGAGCGCGAAGCGTATCACGGCACCAGCTTGTAGCCACCGGCTTCCGTCACCAGGATTTCCGGATTGGCGGCGTCCTTCTCGATCTTCTGGCGGAGGCGGTAGATGTGGGTTTCCAGCGTGTGGGTGGTGACGCCGGAATTGTAGCCCCAGACTTCCTGGAGCAGGGTCTCGCGCGACACCGGCATCTGGCCGGCGCGGTACAGGAAGCGCAGGATCGCGGTTTCCTTCTCGGTCAGCCGCACCTTGCGAGCATTGGCGCCGGTGAGCATCTTCGAGCCGGGCCGGAACGAGTAGGGGCCGACCGAGAACACCGCGTCCTCGCTAGCCTCGTGCTGGCGCAGCTGCGCCCGGATCCGGGCCAGCAGCACCGCGAAGCGGAACGGCTTGGCCACATAGTCGTTGGCGCCGCTTTCCAGGCCGAGGATGGTGTCGGAATCGGTGTCGTGGCCGGTCAGCATGATGATCGGGGCCTTGAAGCCGCCCTTGCGCAGGCTGCGCACCACTTCGCGGCCGTCGGTGTCGGGCAGGCCGACATCCATCAAGACCAGATCGGGAGAATTGGCTTTGGCGGCAGTGGCGCCCTTGGCGCCGGTGTCGACTGCGGAGGCTTCGAATTCCTCGTGCAGGGACAGCTGCTCGACCAGCGTATCGCGCAGATCGGTATCGTCATCCACGATCAAGATCTTGCGGGCATTGGCCATAGGTACAATCCTTCGGGGGCGGGGCGGTCAGAAGCGGGGGACGCTCATGGCCGTAGCATCGGCTAGATACGTGCTCAGGTAGGCCGTCGTTACCGATTCACAAGGCAGCGCAGTCTACCTCAAATCCGGCGGGGTAGGACGTGAATGTCCTGTAATGCCGGGGGATAGAATGATCGAACCGCCCAAGGCAAGTTCAGTTTTGAATGATTCTTAAGGGAACACCAGCTATTTCAATCACTTATATGACAGAGAAACGTGATCGCCCGCTCTCCGCCATCGAGGTCCGCAGCGCCGCCGGCGACCCGCGCCGGGGCTGGCTGACGGCCGATGGCTGGACCGTTCCCGTGGCGCTCGGACGCGGCGGCATCCTCGCCAACAAGCGTGAGGGCGACGGCGGCACGCCGCGCGGCATCTTCCATCCGCGGCAACTCTGGTGGCGCGCCGACCGGCACCGGCGCCCCGTGACCTTCCTGCCGGCGCGGCCGATCCGCCGCGAGGACGCCTGGTGCGAGGACCCCGCCGATCGCCATTACAACCAGCCGATCCGGCTCGACCGCGAGCAGGGCGGCGACCGCCTGACGCGCGAGGATCACCTCTACGACTTCATTGTCGAGATCGACCACAACGCCGCGCCGCGCATCGCCGGCCGCGGCAGCGCCGTGTTCCTGCATCTGGCGCGGCCGAATTTCGCGCCGACCGCGGGCTGCGTCTCGATGACCAAGGCGTCGATGCTGCGGCTGCTGCGGCGGATGTCGCCGCAGACCAAAATCATCATCGGGTAAAATTCTCGAATAGCTGAGCATCGGTTTTCCCACGCGACAAGCGCGACGCGTATGTGCTGAGATTGCGCGCAGCAGAAAAACATTCCCAAGAATGATTCACGGGGTAAGCGAAAAACCATGCTCGACAACAACCAGATCGCCGCCGCTGCAAAAGTCCTGCGCGATCACTGGCGTGCCGGAACAAAACTCGGCGCGCTCGACAGCGCCATGCGGCCGCGCGACCGCGCTGAGGGTTACGCGGTGCAGGCTCAGCTGGAAAAGACATCGCGCGAAAAACTGTTCGGCTGGAAGATCGCGGCGACCAGTGAGGCCGGCCAGAAGCATATCAATGTCGCGGGACCGCTCGCCGGACGCATCCTCTCCGAAACATTGATCGCTGATGGCGGCACCGCATCGATGAAGGGCAACGAGATGCGCGTCGGTGAACCGGAATACGCCTTCCGCATGGCGCGCGATCTCACGCCGCGCACCACACCGTACAGTGTGCAGGAGGTGCTCGACGCGGTCGGCACGCTGCATCCCGCGATCGAGATTCCGGATTCACGCTTCGCCGATTTCGCATCAGCCGGCGAGGCGCAGCTGATCGCCGACAATGCCTGCGCGCATCTGTTCGTGCTCGGACCCCCAACGTCGGCCGACTGGCGCGCGATCGATCTGATCGAACAACACCCGACCTTCACGCTGCGCGGCGAGCGCTACACCGGCCACGGCAAGAGCGTGCTCGGCGATCCCCGTGTGGCACTCGCTTGGTGCGCCAACGAGTTGCGCGCGCTCGGGCTGACCTTGCGGGCAGGGGAAGTCGTCACCACGGGCACCTGCCATCCGCCGCTGCCGATTCAGGCCGGCGATATGTTTGCAGCCGATTTCGGCGCGATCGGAAAGGTGTCAGTGAAGTTTACTTGAACTGCGCGCTCGCCGCACACACCGCCGTCGTCCCGGCGAAAGCCGGAAGGCATAACCACCGCTGTCGCTTGCAAGATGAATGTCTCGCCGCGTGCCCCTTGCGATGGCCGCGGCGTATGGGTCCCTGCTCCCCGTGCGCAATTGCGCACTAGGCAGGGACGACGGTTAGTTGTGTACCACCGTCCGCGTCCCGAAGATCGCCGAGCCCACCCGCACATGGGTTGCGCCCATCTGGATCGCCACGGCGAAATCCGCGCTCATGCCCATTGACAGATTCTTCAGCCCGTTGCGCGCGGCGATCTTGGCGCACAGCGCGAAATGCGGCGCCGGGGCCTGGTCGACCGGCGGAATGCACATCAGCCCTGAAATCTGCAGGCCATATTTGTCGCGGCATGCCGCGATGAAGGTATCCGCATCCTGCGGCGCGACGCCGGCCTTCTGCGGCTCCTCGCCGGTATTGATCTGGACGAACAACTCCGGATGCTTCGCTTGATTTTTGATTTCCTTGGCTAACGCTTCGCAAATGCTGGCGCGGTCGACCGAATGGATCGCATCGAACAGCGCGACCGCTTCCTTGGCCTTGTTCGACTGCAACGGCCCGATCAGATGCAGCTGCAGTCCCGGATGAGCCTGGATCAATTCCGGCCACTTGCCCTTGGCCTCCTGCACGCGATTTTCGCCAAATACGCGCTGTCCGGCGCCGATAATCGGTAAAATTGCGTCGGCCGCGAATGTCTTCGACACCGCGATCAAGGTCACTGAGGCGCGGTCGCGCCGCGCTTCCTTGCAGGCGCGCGCGATCTCTTGCTCCACGGCGGCGAGGCCGTGTGGTGAATCAGCCGATAACGGCGCGGTCGGGCTTTGTGTCATGCTTGTGCCGTTCTCTGACAGGCGCGGGGGGTTGGCTCGAATTTTACCAAATTCGGGAAAGGCTTTTTGAAGCCCTTCACTCTACCTTGCGCCCGGGCAAGGGACCAGAATGTCGGGCGTCACTTTCAACCGCAACCGGGTCAGACTCAAGAAGGTTCTGGGCATTCGCGCCCGGCTCGCCTTGCTTGCGCTGATGCTGGTCGCGCCCTTGATGCTCGATCGCATCCGCACGCTGGAAGATTCCCGCAGCAAGCAGATCGCCCAGGCCGCGGCAGGCTATGCCAGCCTCACCGCGCATGCCGCCGAAACCCAGCGCGAGGTGGTCTCCTCGGTCGAGACCATGCTGAAATCCGCCGCCTATATCCGCGCCTCCAGCGGCATTGGGCAGAGCTGCGAGGTGCTGCGCGCCAGCCTGCCGACGATCCTGCCCTGGATCCGCAGCATCATGTTCGTCTCCAGGGACGGCGTGGTGCAGTGCTCCACCCTCAACATGCAGGTCGGGCTCGATCTCGGCGACCGCGAATATTTCAAGAAGGCGCAGGAGAATCGCGGCTTCGTGTTCAGCGACTATCTGCGCGGCAAGACCAACGGCCGTCCGATGATGATGGCGGCCTATCCGGTGGCCGCGATCAATCCGGAGCTCGATTCCGTCGTGGTCGCCGGCATCAACATCGACTGGCTGTCGCAGATCATGGCCAATCTCGGCGGCCAGCCCGGCATGTCGGCCGTGCTGGTCGACTCGACCGGCGTCGTGGTCGCAGCCCCCGCGGATCATGCGAGCCTGATCGGCCGCTCGCTCGACACCATCCCCTTGATGTCGGCGATCGCGGAGAAGGCGCTGAGCTACGACGAACCGTCAGGCTCGGTGTCGTTCACGGCGTCCGACGGCGCGCAGCGCACGGTGAGCTTCGCCCGCATCGCTGGAACGCAATCGCGCCTGATCGTGAGCATGGATGAAGCCAAGGTGACGGCGGCGATCAGCCGCGAGATCCGCACCGCCTATCTGCAGCTCGGCTTCGTCTGCCTGTTTGTGCTGCTCGGCGCCCTGGTCGGCGCGGAGCGGCTGGTCATCCATCCGATCGAGCTGATGACCAGCATGGCGCGCCGGTTCGGCGAGGGCGACTGGTCGGCGCGCGTCGCCAAGCACAGACTGCCGTCGGAATTCGTGCCGCTGGCGCGCGCCTTCAACGCGATGGCGGCGCAGCTCAGCCAGCGCGAGCGCGAACTCGTCGCCTCCAACGATCGTCTCACCGTGATGGCCTCGATCGATGCGCTGTCCGGCCTTGCCAACCGCCGCGGCTTCCAGAGCCGGCTCGATTTCGAGTGGATGCGGGCGCAGCAGTATGAATGCGAGCTGTCGCTGATGATGATCGATGTCGATCACTTCAAGCTCTACAACGACACCTACGGCCACCCCGAAGGCGACGTCTGCCTGACCCGGATCGGCGAGACGCTGGCCGGGATCGCCGCCGACACCATGGGCTTCGCCGGCCGCTACGGCGGCGAGGAATTCTGTCTGTTGCTGCCGAACACCGACGCCGCGCACGCGCTCGCGATCGGCGAGACAGTGCGCACGGCAGTGCTCGGGCTCGCCGTGCCGCACGCGCCCTCAAGCCATTGCGTCGTCACCGTCAGCGTCGGCGTCGCCACCACAAAGCCGAACGAGACCCAGCGCCCCGGCGACCTGATCGAAGCGGCCGATGCCGCCCTCTACGCCGCCAAACGCCGTGGCCGCAACGCCGTGATCGAGCACGGCTTCTTGCAGACGCTGGATGAAGCCGGGATGGCGCTGGCGAGCTGAGCGGCGTCGCGAGAATGCGGAACCATGACCACCGGCGGCGCCACACATTGTCGTCCTGGCTTTCACCAGGACGACGGGGAAGGTTGAGGGCGGCGCCCCCTGCGACAGCGGCAGGGCGGCTGCGCGACCGGATCGGGCGTTTGGAGCCCCCAAGCCGTTGACCCCATGGGCGATTTTATGGCCTAGTCCGCCGTCCCCGGATGGGACCCGAAAAATCACCCAAAGCCACCCAGAATCCCTGCGATTTCATGACCGCCGAACGCTACAACGCCCGTGAATCCGAGCCCCGCTGGCAAGCCACCTGGGACGAAAAGGCGATCTTCGCCTCCAAGAACGACGATCCGCGGCCGAAATACTACGTGCTCGAGATGTTCCCGTACCCGTCGGGGCGCATCCATATCGGCCATGTCCGCAACTACACGCTCGGCGACGTGCTGGCCCGCTTCATGCGCGCCAAGGGCTTCAACGTGCTGCACCCGATGGGCTGGGATGCGTTCGGCCTGCCGGCGGAGAATGCCGCGATCGAGCGCAAGGTGGCGCCGAAGGCCTGGACCTACGACAACATCGCCGCGATGAAGAAGCAGCTCAAGTCGATCGGGCTGTCGCTCGACTGGAGCCGGGAATTCGCGACCTGCGACCCCAGCTACTACAAGCATCAGCAGAAGATGTTTCTGGACATGCTGCGCGCCGGCCTCGCCGAGCGCGAGAAGCGCAAGCTGAACTGGGACCCGGTCGACATGACCGTGCTCGCCAACGAGCAGGTGATCGACGGCCGCGGCTGGCGCTCGGGCGCCATCGTCGAGCAGCGTGAGATGAGCCAGTGGGTCTTCAAGATCACGAAGTACTCGCAGGAGCTCTTGGAGGCGCTGGACGGTCTGGACCGCTGGCCCGACAAGGTGCGGCTGATGCAGCGCAACTGGATCGGCCGTTCCGACGGCCTGTTGATCCGCTTCGCGCTGGATCCGGCGACGACGCCGGCCGGCGAGAGCGAGCTGAAGATCTTCACGACGCGGCCGGACACGCTGTTCGGCGCAAAATTCATGGCGATCTCGGCGGACCATCCGCTGGCGCAGGCGGCGGCCGCGAAGAACCCGAAGCTCGCCGAGTTCATCGCCGACATCAAGAAGATCGGCACCGCGCAGTCGATCATCGATACCGCCGAGAAGCAGGGTTTCGACACCGGCATCAAGGCAGTGCATCCGTTCGATCCGAGCTGGAAGCTGCCGGTCTATGTCGCGAACTTCGTACTGATGGAATACGGCACCGGCGCGATCTTCGGCTGCCCGGCGCACGACCAGCGCGACCTCGACTTCGTCAACAAATACGGCCTCGGCAACGTGCCGGTGGTCTGCCCCGAGGGCCAGGACCCGAAGACGTTTTTCATCACCGACACCGCCTATGACGGTGACGGCCGCATGATCAATTCCCGCTTCCTCGACGGCATGACGATCGACGAGGCCAAGGAAGAAGTTGCCAAGCGACTGGAGAGCGAGCTGTGCGGGAACGCGCCGGTCGGCGAGCGGCAGGTGAATTTCCGGCTGCGTGACTGGGGCATTTCGCGCCAGCGCTATTGGGGCTGCCCGATCCCGGTGATCCACTGTCCCAAGTGCGACGTGGTGCCGGTGCCAGACGACCAGTTGCCGGTGACGCTGCCGGAGGATGTCAGCTTCGACAGACCGGGCAACGCGCTCGACCATCATCCGACCTGGAAGCACGTCACTTGCCCGAAATGCGGCGGCAAGGCCGTGCGCGAGACCGACACGATGGACACCTTCGTGGACTCGTCGTGGTATTTCGCGCGCTTCACCGATCCCTGGAACGCGACCGCGCCGACCACGCCCGCGGTCGCCAACCGGATGATGCCGGTCGACCAGTATATCGGCGGCGTCGAGCACGCGATCCTGCATCTGCTCTACAGCCGCTTCTTCACCCGCGCGATGAAGGCCACCGGCCACATCGACATGAGTGAGCCGTTCGCCGGCATGTTCACCCAGGGCATGGTGGTGCACGAGACCTACCAGAAGGCCGACGGCAGCTGGGTCACACCGGCCGAGGTGAAGATCGAGGTCGGCGGCAACGGCCGCCGCGCGGTGCTGATGGCGACCGGCGAGGACATCGCAATCGGCCCGATCGAGAAGATGTCGAAGTCGAAGAAGAACACCGTCGACCCCGACGACATCATCGCAAGCTACGGCGCCGACGTCGCGCGCTGGTTCATGCTGTCGGACTCGCCGCCGGATCGCGACGTGATCTGGAGCGACGAACGCGTACAGGGCGCCTCGCGTTTCGTGCAGCGGCTGTGGCGGCTGGTGAACGAATCGGCCGAGATCGCCAAAGCGGCGCCGGCGGGCCGGCCGGGCACCTTTGGGCCCGAGGCGCTGGCGTTGCGCAAGGCCGCCCACGGCGCGCTCGACAAGGTGTCGTCCGGGATCGAGCGGCTGCATTTCAACGTCTGCCTCGCCCATATCCGCGAATTCGCCAATGCGCTGTCCGAGGTGCTGGCGAAAGGCGACAAGCCGGCGCCGGACGTGGCCTGGGCGGTCAAGGAAGCCGCGACCATCCTGGTCCAGCTGTTCTCGCCGATGATGCCGCATCTGGCCGAGGAGTGCTGGGTGGTTCTGGGCCAGTCCGGGCTGGTTTCCGAGGCCGATTGGCCGCAAATCGAACGCGATTTGCTGGTCGAAGACAGCGTGACCCTGGTCGTCCAGGTCAACGGTAAAAAACGAGGTGATGTTACCGTGCCACGGGCGGCGCAAAATGCGGATATAGAGGCTGCCGTTTTGGCGCTCGATGCGGTAAAAGCCGCACTGGGCGGCAAACCCGTCCGCAAGGTGATCGTGGTGCCCATGAGGATCGTCAATGTTGTCGGCTAGGATCAGGATCGCCGCCCGGCTCGTGGCCGTGGCAGCCTTGGCCGCGCTGACGGCTGGTTGCTTCCAGCCGATGTATGCCGAGCGCACCCTCGACGGTCAGTCATCCGCCTTGCGTGAAAAGCTGATGGGCGTCGAGGTTCCCCCGGTCGACAAGGCGAACGCGTCCCGCGAGGCCCGGGTCGGCGTCGAGGTCCGCAACGCCCTCGCCTTCAAGCTCTACGGCACCGCCACCGGCGCGCCGCCGACGCACCGGCTGGTGCTGCGCTTCACCACCAGCCGCTCCTCGCTGATGATCGATCCGACCACCGCGCTGCCGAGCAGCGAGAATTACGGCATCGACGCCCAGTTCAACCTGGTCGAGATCGCCTCGAACAAGTCGGTCATGACCGGCACCACGTTCTCGCGCGTATCCTACGACATGCCGGGCTCCTACCAGCGCTTCGCCCGTACCCGCGCCCTCCGCGACGCCGAGGACCGCGCCGCGCAGGAGATCGCCGACAACATCCAGACCCGCCTCGCCTCGTTCTTCTCAGCCGGGACCTGATCGCCGCATTGGTCGCGCTTCGCGGAAAAGAGATCGACAGCTTCCTCGCCCGGCCTGATGCGGGCCGTCCGATCATCCTGCTTTACGGCCCGGACCTCGGCCTGGTGCGCGAGCGCGCCGACGCGCTGATGGCCTCCGCCGTCGACGATCCCAACGATCCGTTCTCGCTGGTGCGGCTCGATGGCGACGAGCTCGCCGCCGAACCGTCACGGCTGGTCGATGAAGCCATGACGGTGCCGCTGTTCGGCGGCCGCCGCGCCATCCGCGTCCGCGCCGGCTCGCGCAATTTCTCGAGCGGCGTCGAGACGCTGACCGAGACCACCGCGCTCAAGGATTGCCGCATCGTGATCGAGGCCGGCGAGCTCAGGCCGGAATCGCCGCTGCGCAAGATCTGCGAGCGCGCCAAGACTGCGGTGGCGATCGGCTGCTATCCCGACACCGAACGCGATCTGGCGAAGCTGATCGAGGACGAGCTGCGCGTCTCCGACCTGCGGCTCGCGCAAGATGCGCGCGCGGTGCTGATGTCGCTGCTCGGCGGCGACCGCATGGCCTCGCGCAACGAGCTGCGCAAGCTCACGCTGTTCGCGCACGGCAAGGATGAGATCACGCTCGACGACGTGATGACCGTGGTCTCCGACGCCTCCGAGCTGAAGCTAGATCCGATCGTCGACGGCGCCTTCGCCGGCAACGCCGCGCTGGTGGAGAGCGAGTTCACCAAGGCAATGGTCGCCGGCACCTATCCCGGCGTGATCATCTCGGCCGCGCAGCGCCAGGCGGCGTGGCTGCATAAATCGGCGCTCGCGATCGCGGACGGCACGCCGGCGTCAGCCGTGCTCGAGGGCGGATTCCCGCGGCTGCATTTCTCGCGCAAAGCGGCGGTCGAGATCGCACTGCGCAATTTCACGCCGCCGCGGCTGGTGAACGTGATTGACCAGCTCGCGACCGCGGCGCTCGACATGCGCAAGCAGGCCGCGCTCGCCGCCGTCATCGCGCAGCGCGCGCTGCTGTCGATCGCGGCGAATGCGAAGCGGCGGGGGTGAGGCACGATATTGGAGTGACGTCATTGCGAGCGAAGCGAAGCAATCCATCTTCCCGCATGCTCGGAAAGATGGATTGCTTCGTCGCTATCGCTCCTCGCAATGACGGAGACGGATGTCGGCGGGTTAGCCGCCCTCCAGCCGCCGCACCACCTCGTCGAGCTGCTCGAGGTTACGGTAGCTGATCTGGACGGTGCCGCCAGGATCGCGGTGGCTGACGGTGACGGCAAGGCCGAGCGCATCGCTGACGCGCTTCTCCAGCGCCAGCGTGTCGGCGTCCTTGTCGATCTTGGTCGCGCTGCCACTGCGCGGCTTCTGCGGCTTGCGCTCCGGCACGCCCTCCTCATGCGCCAGCGCCTCGGCCTGGCGGACGTTGAGGCCCTCGGCGACGATGCGCTTCGCAGCGGTGAGCGGATCGGGCACGCCGATCAGCGCGCGGGCGTGGCCGGCGGAGAGATCGCCCTTCGAGATCAGCGCCTGCACCTCGGCGGGGAGCTTGGTCAGCCGCATCATGTTGGCGACATGGCTGCGGCTCTTGCCGACGATCTTGGCGATGTCTTCCTGGCTGCGTTTGAACTCGTCGGCGAGCGCGTGATAGCCCAGCGCCTCTTCCATCGCGTTGAGGTCTTCGCGCTGGACGTTCTCGATGATCATGATCTCGAGCGCGTCGGAATCAGAGACCTCGACCGGCACGATCGGCACTTCGTGCAGGCCGGCGAGTTGCGAGGCGCGCCAGCGGCGTTCGCCGGCCGATGATCTCGTAGCGGTCCTGCACGCCCTTGATGGCGCGCACCACGATCGGCTGGATCACGCCGCGCGCCTTGATCGAATCCGCGAGCTCGCCGAGCTCGGTGTCGGCGAAGCTGCGCCGCGGATTGCGCGGGTTGGCCTTGAGGAATTCGATCGGCACCTTGCGCTGCGTGCGCGGCCGCTCGACATGCGCGGCCGCCTCGCCGCCGACATCTCCGATCAGGCTTGCCAGCCCGCGCCCCAGTCGCGAACGCGCTTCATCGGCCATTGTTGCGAGCTCCCTTGGATTCACACGCAGTACTCCAGACTTGAATTTCAGAATCGTCGGATGGGCGGCGCGCCGCGAAACCCATCGCTCTCGTTGCGTGCCAGGATGGGGTTCGCTTCACTGCGCCCATCATCGGCATCGTCAGTGCGCGCGCAGCTCGCGCTCGCGCTGGATCACTTCGGTGGCGAGCTTGAGATACGCATCGCTGCCGGCGCATTTGAGGTCGTAGACCAAGACCGGCTTGCCGTAGGACGGCGCTTCCGAGATGCGCACGTTGCGCGGGATCATGGTGTCGTACACCTTGTTGCCCATGAACTGGCGCACGTCGGCAACCACCTGGTTGGAGAGGTTGTTGCGGGAGTCGAACATCGTCAGCACGATGCCGTGGATCGACAGGGTCGGATTGAGCGTCGAGCGCACCTGCTCCACGGTCTGCAGCAATTGCGACAGACCTTCGAGCGCGAAGAACTCGCACTGCAGCGGCACCAGGATCGCATCCGACGCTGCCATCGCATTGACGGTGAGCAAATTGAGCGAGGGCGGGCAGTCGATCAGCACGTAGGTGTAATCGGAGTCCGGCGAGACATTGTTGTTCAGCCCGGCGATCGCATCGCGCAGCCGGAACGCACGGCCTGGCGTGGTGCCGAGCTCGAGCTCGAGGCCGGACAGATCCATGGTGGAGGCGGCGATGTGCAGCCGCGGCACGGCCGTGGCGACCACGGCATCGCGCAGCGGCGCTTCGCCGATCAGCACATCGTAGGTCGAGCAGCTGCGGTTGCGACGATCGATGCCGAGGCCGGTGGAGGCGTTGCCCTGCGGATCGAGATCGACGATCAGCACACGCTCGCCAATCGCAGCGAGTGCGGTGCCAAGATTGATCGCTGTGGTGGTCTTGCCGACGCCGCCCTTCTGGTTGGCGAGCGACAGGATCCGCGGATGGCCAGGCGGCTGGGACGCCTTATCCTCTTGATAAACCTCGTCCATCACAGTCATACCAAAATACCATTTGCTCTTGCGGAGTCCCCTAGCGCCGCTCGATTGACCCGAGTTCGACGATCCAGCCCTGTCCGCCGGTCCGGCTGGAGTGTAGCTTTGGCTCAATATTCCAATATTTAGTGGCCTCGGTCAATTCGGCCTCTACATCTTGACCCTTCAAAAACAGCGCCTTGGCGCCCTTTTTGACCCACGGCTCCGCAAAGCCGATGAGTTGATGTAACGGAGCCAGCGCCCGCGCGGTGACGCAATCGATGGGACCTGCGATTCTATCCACAGTATCCCCGATATCAGCCAGATGCACCGTTCCCGGTGATGCCGTGACCCGTATTGCCTCGCGCAAGAATGCGGCCTTCTTGGCGATTCGTTCAACCAGATGGATCCGTGCGCCGGGTGTCTCGGCCAACGCACACGCGAGCACGACGCCGGGAAAGCCCCCGCCGCTGCCGAGATCGACCCAGGATTTTGCTGAGGGTGCGAGGCTCAGAAGCTGCAGTGAATCGGAGACATGCCGCGTCCAGAGATTCGCAAGCGTGGAGGGCGCGACGAGATTGGTCTTGGCCTGCCACTCCAGAAGGAGGGCGACGTAGCGATCGAGCCGCACCTCTGTTTCACGTGAAACAGGCGTGAGTGCGAGCGCTGCGGCCCTGTCCTTGGCGCAGACGCTGAGTTCGGCGGATTGCGGGGCTGAAGCCATTCTTGGTGCAGGCCGTTTGTCTGACGTGGTGAAAGCCGGTGGCGACGCCGACGAACGGCACCTGGGTCGATTCGGGTCAATTCGCCTTCACAAAAGATAGGCGCTCACCCCTCCTGTTTCACGTGAAACGTCAGGCGATCGCCTTGGCCGATTTCCGTCGTGCCTCGCGCCGCAGATAGGCCGCCAGGATACCCAGCGCCGCCGGCGTCATGCCGTCAATCCGGCCCGCCTGCCCGACCGTCCGCGGCTGCGCCTTCTGCAGCTTGACGCGTGCCTCATTCGAGAGACCCGGCACGTCGGCATAGTCGACATCGGTCAGGACGAGGCCCTCGTCACGCCGGAAGGCGTCAACGTCGGCGGTCTGGCGCTTCAGATAGACATCGTATTTGGCATCGATCTCGATATGCACCGCGATCACAGGGTCAATGGCCGACAGCTCCGGCCAGATCGCCTGGACTGCAGGCCACTCGATCTCCGGATAGGCCAGCAGTTCAAAGGCAGACCGACGATGACCGTCGCGATTGAGCGCCAGCCCATGCTTGGCGGCCTCATTCGGCGTAATCGCAAGCGACTTCGCCAACGCCTTGGCCGCGCCTAGGGCCGCCATCTTGGTGTGATGGCGCTCTGCGCGAGCCGTACCGACGCATCCAAGCGCGTTGCCCTTGTCGGTCAGCCGCTGATCGGCATTGTCCGCCCGCAGCGTCAGCCGGTATTCGGCCCGCGAGGTGAACATGCGATAGGGTTCGGTGATCCCGCGGGTCACGAGGTCATCGATCATCACCCCGAGATAGCCGTCGGCGCGGTCGAACACGATCGGATCGGTCCCGCTGGCGGCCAGCGCGGCATTGAGCCCGGCAACGATGCCCTGCCCCGCGGCTTCTTCGTATCCCGTGGTGCCATTGATCTGACCAGCCAGGAAAAGCCCGCGCAGGCGCTTGGTCTGTAGGGTTGGATCGAGCTCACGGGGATCCACGTGGTCGTATTCGATCGCATAGCCCGGACGGACCATCTTCACCTGCTCGAGCCCGGGGATGCTGGCGAGGATCGCGAGCTGAACCTCTTCGGGTAGCGAGGTCGAGATGCCGTTGGGATAGACCGTGGTGTCGTCGAGCCCTTCCGGCTCCAGGAAGATCTGATGGCCGTCGCGATCGCCAAAGCGGACGATCTTGTCCTCGATCGAGGGGCAATAGCGGGGTCCGGAGCTCTTGATCTGGCCGGAATACATCGGCGAGCGGTGCACATTGGCCCGGATCACCTCATGGGTCGCCGGTGTGGTCCGGGTGATCCCGCACTGGATCTGCGGGGTCGTGATCCGGTCCGTCATGACCGAGAACGGCTCCGGAGGCTCGTCTCCGGGCTGCATTTCGACCGCGGACCAGTCGATCGTGGTGCCGTCGAGACGCGGCGGCGTCCCGGTCTTGAGCCGACCGAGCACAAAACCGGCCCGTTCGAACGAGGCAGACAGACCCATCGCCGGCGCCTCGCCGACCCGGCCGGCCGGCCAGTTGTTCTCGCCGAGATGAATCAGACCGCGCAGGAAGGTGCCGGTCGTGATGACAACGGCACCCGCTGAAAGCTGACGGCCGTCACCGAGGCGAATGCCGGTCACGCGCTTATCAACGACAATCAGCTCATCCGCCTCGCCTTCGATGACGGTCAGGTTCGCAGTCTCAGTGATCGCCGCCTGCATCGCGGCTGCATAGAGCTTGCGGTCGGCCTGGGCCCGGGGCCCGCGCACCGCCGGACCCTTCCGGCGATTGAGCATGCGGAACTGAATGCCGCCGGCGTCGGCGACCCGGCCCATCAAACCGTCCAGCGCGTCGACTTCGCGGACCAGATGGCCCTTGCCGAGGCCGCCGATGGCGGGATTGCAGGACATCGCGCCGATCGTCGCGAAACGATGGGTCACCAGGGCTGTCTTCGCACCCATCCGGGCAGCCGCACTCGCGGCCTCGCAGCCGGCATGACCGCCGCCGATGACGATGACGTCAAATGTGTTTGCCCGTGAGATCATGGCGGGACTTCTATCGCGGAGTGATGAAAGCCGGAAGAACGAAGTTGGGCCCTGAGTCCGAGAACCAATCCTGGGTCGAGATATGGATTGCTTCCGCCTTCGCCTAGCCTTTGGCGGATAAGCCGCTTCGTTCGTAATGACGGGAGCGAAGCTGTTTCACGTGAAACAGGTCCAGTCATGCCGCGACAATTGTCTCACGTGAAACGGGAGGAGCTGTCCTTAACCAGATCGAAACCATGTTTCACGTGAAACAGACGGGCGCCCGCTACTTCCCGACGCAGAACTCGCGGAAGATGACGTCGAGGATGTCCTCGACATCCACCCGACCGAGCAAACGTCCGAGCGAATAAGCGGCCTTGCGAAGTTCCTCGGCGGCAAGTTCCTCGCCCTGCCCAACTACATCGATGCTGCGCCGAAGAGATTCGACGGTCTCCTCCAGCAATCCGCGCTGCCGCGTCCGGCTGATCAGACCGCCCTCGCTGGTCGCGAAATAGTCGTGAGCGAAACCGACCAATGCGGCGATCAGTTCGGAGAGGCCGTCGCCGCGGGCCGCCGAGATCCTGAACTCGGGGTAACTGCCCCCGTCACCCGACGGGACCCTGACGAGGTCGATCTTGTTTCGCACCAGCCAGGTTAGCGTCGTTCCGCCATGCCCCACCTTGGCGCCGCGGCTGTCGGCCAGCCACAGCACGAGATCGGCTTCCGCAGCGCGGGCCCGGGCGCGGCGGACGCCCTCCTGCTCTACCGGGTCGTCGGTCTCGCGGATCCCGGCGGTGTCGATGACCGTGACGGGATAGCCGTCGAGATCGAGCTGCACTTCGATTACGTCGCGCGTGGTGCCGGCATGTGGCGAGACGATCGCGACCTCGCGCTTAGCAAGCTGATTGATCAACGTCGATTTACCGACATTCGGCGGACCTGCGATCGCGACCACCAGGCCGTCGCGCAGCCGCTCGCTTTGGCCCTGCCCGGCTAGGACTTGCTTGATCTCATCATGCAGCGTCCGAATCTTCTCAAGCGCCGGCGCGATCAGCTCCGCCGGGACATCGCCTTCATCGGAGAAATCGATGCCGGCCTCGATCAGCGCAGATGCCGCGATGATCCGCTCGCGCCAATCGCGCGCGCGATCGCCGAGCAACCCTTTGAGCTGGCGCAGCGCCTGGCGCCGTTGCCGGTCAGTATCGGCATGGATCAGATCGTCGAGGCCCTCGGCCTCGGTCAGGTCGAGCTTGCCGTTCTCGAACGCCCGCCGGGTGAACTCGCCGGGCTCGGCCGGCCGCACATTCTCGAACGCCGCGATGGCATCGAACAGCGCCGCCAACACCGCACGTCCGCCATGGACATGAAATTCGGCCACGTCCTCGCCGGTCGCACTGGCCGGTCCCGGGAACCACAACACGACTGCATCATCGATCGGCTGATGATTCGAATCGCGGAGCAACGCGCGGGTCGCCATTCGCGGCACCGGGGTCTTGCCCGCCAGTGCTGCAATGACCGACTCGGCCATTGGGCCAGACAATCTGACAACGGCAATCGCACTCGGCGGT
The DNA here is from genome assembly GCF_054063415.1 of Bradyrhizobium sp. USDA 4011. Lineage (NCBI taxonomy): Bacteria > Pseudomonadati > Pseudomonadota > Alphaproteobacteria > Hyphomicrobiales > Nitrobacteraceae > Bradyrhizobium > Bradyrhizobium sp. USDA 4011. Next base: position 4,208,198 of record NZ_JBSSGG010000001.1, on the reverse strand, counting down.
CGCCCGGAGGACAATGCGAAGATGGTCTGGTCGCGCGGATGCATCGCCTATTTCTTCCAGCAAATCGGCAAAGGCAATGCCGCATCCATTTCGCGCGCCATACCGCAATGTGTTGCAATGCAACATAACCCAGCTCGTTGCGGCCCAGCGCGCTGCAATTTTGCTGCACGACCGCCGACCTGACCATAATCTCTACGCTATAAAGATAAATTATATCAGAAGGTTATGTGAACATTCGGTGAGCCGAACCAGCTCTATTCATGCTGCGCCTGCTGCAGCAAATCCGCAGCATGAAAAAGGCGCCCCGTTTGTGCGGAGCGCCGTATTCAGTTCGGCCGTGGCCTCACGTGTTCATGGAATCGAAGAATTCCGAGTTGCTCTTCGTGTTCCGAAGCTTGTCGAGCAGGAAGTCGATCGCGTCCATGGTGCCCATCGGATTGAGGATGCGGCGCAGGACGTACATCTTCTTCAGCACCTGCGGATCGGTGATGAGCTCCTCCTTACGGGTGCCGGAGCGGGCAATATCGATCGCCGGGAAGGTCCGCTTGTCCGAAACCTTGCGATCGAGGATCAGTTCGGAGTTACCGGTACCCTTGAACTCTTCGAAGATGACTTCGTCCATACGGCTGCCGGTATCGACCAGCGCGGTCGCGATGATGGTCAGCGAACCGCCCTCCTCGATGTTGCGCGCGGCACCGAAGAAGCGCTTCGGGCGCTGCAGGGCGTTGGCGTCGACACCGCCGGTCAGCACCTTGCCGGATGACGGCACCACGGTGTTGTAGGCACGGCCGAGGCGCGTGATCGAATCGAGCAGGATCACGACGTCGCGGCCGTGCTCGACGAGACGCTTGGCCTTCTCGATCACCATCTCGGCGACCTGGACGTGACGCACGGCGGGCTCGTCGAAGGTCGACGACACCACCTCGCCCTTCACCGAGCGCTGCATGTCCGTGACTTCTTCCGGACGCTCGTCGATCAGAAGCACGATCAGATAGCAGTCGGGATGATTGGCGGTGATGGAGTGCGCGATGTTCTGCATCAGCACCGTCTTGCCGGTGCGCGGCGGCGCCACGATCAGCGCGCGCTGGCCCTTGCCGATCGGCGCGACGATATCGATCACGCGGGCAGAGAGATCCTTCTTGGTGGAATCCTCAAGCTCCATACGGAACCGCTGATTGGGAAACAACGGCGTGAGGTTGTCGAAATTGACCTTGTGCTTGGCCTTCTCGGGATCCTCGAAATTGAGCGTATTGACCTTCAGCAGCGCGAAGTAGCGTTCGCCTTCCTTCGGGCTGCGGATGTGCCCTTCGATGGTGTCGCCTGTGCGCAGGCCGAAGCGGCGGATCTGCGAGGGCGAAACGTAGATATCGTCGGGACCAGGCAGGTAGTTCGCATCGGGCGAACGAAGGAAGCCGAATCCGTCGGACAGCACCTCCACGACGCCCTCGCCGACAATGTCGGTCTCGGCGGCGGCGAGGTTTTTGAGAATTGCGAACATCAGCTCCTGCTTGCGCATGGTGCTGGCATTCTCGACCCCGTTCTCTTCCGCAAACGAGACGAGCTCGGCCGGCGTTTTCGATTTGAGGTCCTGGAGTTTGATTTCCCGCATCGGGGTCGTCCTGTGAGGAAGTAAGTAGGGAAGGGGTGCGAGGTGGCTTGGAAAAAGCGGACGCCAAAGGAAGGTCCGCAGGTCTCAGCCAGGAAAGTGCCGTTTGGGCTTTCAAACCTGATGCGGCGCCGGCCCGAAAAGAACCGAAACGCGACCACATCCGCCTGCGTGGGGTGGGATAAGACCTATATAGAAAATCGATTCGTTCTTCGCAAGAAGGACTGAAGCATGCGTCTTGAGCATCGCGATGTCTAGAACGGCTTCACGACCACCATGATCACGATCAGGATCATCAGAAGCGTCGGCACCTCGTTGATAATGCGATAGAATTTCTTGGTGCGTTGATTCCGGTCGGCGGCGAAATCCTTCACGCAGCGGGACAAAAAGCCGTGGATACCCGACATGATGAGGACCAGCATAAATTTGACGTGAAACCAGCCCGATAGGTACCAGTGTCCGGCCCAGGCCAGGTAAAGCCCGGCGAGCCAGGTCACGATCATCGCGGGGTTGATGATCGCCTTCAAAAGCCGCCGCTCCATGAGCTTGAAGGTCTCGGACTGCTTCGAGCCTGTCTCGGCCTCGCAGTGATAGACGAACAGCCGCGGCAGATAGAGCATGCCCGCCATCCAGGAGATCACCGCAACGACGTGTAGGGCCTTGATCCAGTCATACAACATCGCGGCGATGCCTTTCAGGGAACAGCTCGGGCGGTCTCAGCGTTGCGAGCCAAGCCCTGCTTGCGAGGGACCGATACATATCCGCTCACACGGCTCTCCTAAACTTAATTAAGTTTAGAATCTAAGGTTTGAGTCTAAGTGACGGTGAATTGGACTCATGCAAAACAATCCAGCCGTTCTTGCGGGCTTGTTCACATCCCTCAACATTTCGGCCGGCGGGACCGGACAACCGGAATCTGTCGCTCAACTCAATCGGTTGCGTACCTCTGTGGCCAGCTTATGAAGAGACAAATCCACACCGGTTCACTATCATCGGTCCGATGACGTCGACTTATCCTTTTCGGCGGTGCTGTGAAGAAGGGGACGAGATATACAGGGACCCGGCGGCGGACCCGGATTCTTCTCCTCGACCTCCACAGGGATTCACAGGATAGACAGGGGCCCCGGTGCCGACGACCTCCAATTATTTCCACCTGCATCTGGTGTCTGATTCGACCGGCGAGACGCTGATCACCGTGGCGCGCGCGGTCGCCGCGCAATACGCCAACGTGACCGCGGTCGAGCATGTCTATCCTTTGGTGCGCAGCCAGAAGCAGCTCGATCGCGTGCTCGACGAGATCGAGGAATCGCCGGGCATTGTCCTGTTCACGCTGCTTGAGAAGGATCTGGTCGGTCGGCTCGAGGGCAAGTGCAAGCAGATCAACGTGCCGAGCCTGTCGATCATCGGGCCGGTGATGCAGTTGTTCGAGGCGTATCTGGGTGCTGCGACGACCGGACGCGTCGGTGCGCAGCATGTGCTGAACGCTGAATACTTCAGCCGGATCGACGCGCTGAATTACACGATGATCCATGACGACGGTCAGCATGTCGAAGGCCTCGAGGAGGCCGACGTCGTCCTGGTTGGCGTGTCCCGCACATCGAAGACCCCGACCTCGATCTATCTCGCCAACCGCGGCATCCGCACCGCCAATGTGCCGCTGGTGCCGGGCATTCCGCTGCCGCATCAGCTTGAGACCCTCAAGAAGCCATTGGTGGTCAGCCTGCATGCGACGCCCGAGCGCTTGATCCAGGTCCGGCAGAACCGCCTGCTCACGATGGGCGACCGCGACAACGACACCTACATCGACAAGCAGGCGGTGGCCGACGAAGTCGCGTTTGCACGGCGCCTGAGCGCGAAATTCAACTGGGCATTGCTCGACGTGACGCGTCGCTCGATCGAGGAGACGGCGGCTGCGATCATGAAGCTCTATAACGACCGCCAGCGCGCGCGACCGTCGGAGTAACCGCCAAATCATGAGCATCTGGCCATGAGCATCTGGCGCTGCCCGCAGAAGCTGATCCTTGCGTCGCAAAGCCGCGCGCGAAGGATGCTGCTCGAGAACGCCGGCCTCGAATTCGAGGCGCTGCCGGCCGATATCGATGAGCGCGCGGTGCAGAAGAATTCCGGCCTTTCGGCTCCGGGCGAGATCGCCTCGCTCCTGGCGCGCGAGAAGGCGCTGTTCGTATCGAGGCAGAAGCCGGGTCAATATGTCGTCGGCGCCGACCAGACGCTGGCGCTAGGGCAGCGGATGTTCAGCAAGCCTGCCGGCCGTGGCCAGGCTGCCGAGCAGCTCGGCCTGCTCGCCGGACAGACGCATGCGCTGCACTCAGCCGTCTCGGTCGCGCGCGATGGGAAAGTCCTGTTCGATGATGTGAGCGTGGCCCGGATGACGATGCGGCGGCTCGCCGCCGGCGAGATCGAAGCCTATCTCGACCAGGCCGGGGAGGTGGTGACGACCAGCGTCGGCGCCTACCAGCTCGAGGGCCTCGGCGTGCATCTGTTCGAGCGGATCGAAGGCGACCATTTCACCATCCTCGGCCTGCCGCTATTGTCGCTGCTCGCATTCCTGCGCCGCGAGAAACTTCTCGCGGTGTGAGGTACTGGGACATGGCGACGGAGAGATGCTGAACCGATGTTGATTTTGGGACTCACCGGCTCGATCGGGATGGGAAAATCCACCACGGCCAAACTCTTCATGGAGGCTGGCGTGCCGGTGTACGATGCCGATGCGGCCGTGCATCAGCTCTATGAAGGCGAAGCCGCACCTGCGATCGAGGCAGCCTTTCCCGGCACCACGGCGAACGGCAAGGTCGACCGCGCAAAACTGTCGGCACGCGTGGTGCACGACCCGGCGGCGATGCGGCAGCTCGAGCAGATCGTGCATCCGATGCTTGGCGCCTCGCGGCAGAAATTCTTTGCCGACGCGGAAGCCGCCGGCGCGCCGATCGTCGTCGTCGACGTGCCGCTGCTGTATGAGACCGGCGGCGAGAAGCGCGTCGATGCGGTCGTCGTCGTCACCACCTCGCCGGAACTGCAGCGCGAGCGCGTGCTGGCGCGGGGCACCATGGATGCCGCCAAGCTCGACGCCATCATCGCCAAGCAGATGCCGGACGCCGAGAAGCGCAAACGCGCGGATTTCATCGTGGATACCTCGCACGGACTTGATCCGGTGCGGGCGCGCATCCGCGACATTCTGGCCGAGGTTGCTAAGATGCCGGAGCGGCGAACCTGATTCGCCGCGCCTTTCCGGATTCCCTCACGTCATGCGCGAAATCGTTCTCGATACCGAAACCACTGGCCTCGACCCGCTGCGCGGCGACCGGCTGGTCGAGATCGGCTGCGTCGAGATCTTCAACCGCATGCCGACGGGGCAGACCTACCACGTCTACATCAATCCCGAACGCGACATGCCGGCGGAAGCGTTCGCCGTACATGGGCTGTCGACTGAATTCCTGGCCTCCAAGCCGCTGTTCAACGAGGTGGTCGACGAGTTCCTGGCCTTCATCGGCGATACGCCGCTGGTGATCCACAACGCATCGTTCGACATCAGCTTCATCAATGCCGAGCTCGACCGCATCAAGCGGAAGGCTATCCCGAAGGATCGGCTGGTCGATACGCTGCTATTGGCGCGGCGCAAGCATCCCGGCGTGTCGAACCGGCTCGACGATCTCTGCTCGCGCTACCAGATCGACAATTCCCGCCGCACCAAGCACGGCGCCTTGCTCGACGCCGAGCTGCTGGCCGAAGTCTATATCGATCTAATCGGAGCGCGGCAGTCGCAGCTCATCCTGGCGTCGGAAAATTCGGATGCGCGCAGCGGAAGCTACGGCGATACGCCGCGGCGGCAGCGCGAGACGGCGCTGGTTGCGCGGGTCAGCGACGCGGATCGCGAGGCGCACCGGGCGTTCGTCGCGACGCTCGGCGACAAGCCGATCTGGAACGATTATTTGCCGCCGCCAGCGCCCGCTGCAGCACCGGCGGCTTGATCTCCATATCCCCGTCATCCCCGCGCAAAGGCTTCGCCTTTGTCGCTGGAGACGCCCGCAAGAGCGGGCTCCTCAGGATGACGGGAAATTCAGTTCAGCCAGCTCAGCTCGGCTTGACGCCGGAGGCGGCCTGGGCGGCGGCCTGCCGCTCCATGTTCTGACGGTAGAGACCGACGAAATCGACGGGGTCGAGCAGCAAGGGCGGGAAGCCGCCGTCGCGGACCGAGGTCGCGACGATCTCGCGCGCGAACGGGAACAGCAGCCGCGGGCACTCGATCATGACCAGCGGATGAAGGTTCTCCTTCGGCACGTTCACGATCCGGAAGACGCCGGCATAGGCGAGGTCGAAGCTGAACATCACCTTGCCGGCCGACTCGGCCTTGCCCTCGATCGAGAGGATCACCTCATACTCGTTCTCCGACAGGTTGTTGGCGGAGACGTTGATCTGGATGTTGATCGCCGGCTGCTGTTGCTGCTGGCCGAGCGAGGTCGGCGCATTCGGGTTCTCGAACGAGAGGTCCTTGGTGTACTGCGCCAGCACGTTGAGCTGGGGAGCGGGCTGTTCGACGGGGGCGCCGTTGCCATTGGTCATGAAAATGTCTCCTGGAGCGGCGCTCGGGACTGGATGTCCGACGGCACGCGTTAAGGTTTGGAAATGCCGATGCCGGCGAGTGGCTATCATAGGCCCGGCTCGGTCCACAAGGACGACGAGCGCGTGCGGGCCGACGGCGCTGCGGCCAAATTGCCGGCATCGGGATGGTGAACGCAACTCCGCCCAATCCCTTAACGGCTTCCTAAATTATTGAAGATACGCGATTTCCGGGAAGGAACGGGTTTCCCCCCGGGGTCAAAACGCGCTACACTTGCCCGTGCCAAAAAGCGCCATTGGCCCCGGGCATAGTTTCGTGCCTACATGCTGCGGACTCAATCGGTGATGTAATCTCTGCCGTTCCCGACCGGGAACGCTTTGATGCCCGGCCCGTTGCCGGCAGAGACCAGAAAGCGAATTCGACGTGGATATCTACACCATCATCTTCCTGGCGCTGGCCGTATTTATCTTCCTGCGCCTGCGCAGCGTTCTCGGCCAGCGCACGGGAAGCGAGCGGCCGCCGTATGATCGTGCAGCACCCAACGTCCTGCAGCGCGGCCAGGATAACAACGTCGTGCCGATCCCGGGATCGGTGATCGATCAGCCGGCCCCGGCCGCGCCCGCCGAACCGGTCGAGCCCACGGAACGCTGGAAGGGCATCGCCGAGCCCGGCACGCCGCTGGCGCAGGGTCTCGACGCGGTCGTCGCCCAGGATTCCTCGTTCGATCCGCGGCATTTCCTCTCGGGCGCCCGCTCGGCCTATGAAATGATCGTGCTGGCCTTCGCCAATGGCGATCGCCGCGCGCTGCGCGACCTGCTGTCAGCCGAAGTCTATGAAAGCTTCGAGGCCGCGATCAAGGATCGCGAGAAGCACGAGCAGAAGACCGAGACGCGGTTCGTGTCGATCGACAAGGCCGAGATTGTCAGCGCGGAGACGCGCGATCGCTCGACCCAGCTGACCGTCCGCTTTGTGTCGCAGATGATCTCGGTCACGCGCGACAAGGCGGGAACGATCGTCGACGGCAGCCCGGACAAGGTCGCCGACATCACCGACATCTGGACATTCGCCCGCGACTCGACTTCCCGCGATCCGAATTGGAAGCTGGTTGGCACTGGAAGCGCTCACTAAACATCTCAGCTACGGGCGCCTCGCGATCGCGTGCTGCGCGCTCGCGGTTGTGTGCTCCACCGCGGCGATCGCCGCGCGCTACAGGTCGAGCCGGCACGCTGCGCCGCGACACGAGCATAGCCACCCGATCCCCTATCCCAATCTGGAATTGCCGCTGCAGGTCAGCGGCAGCCAGTATGAGCCGCTCGCCTGGGCCAATGTCTCCGGCTGGAGCGACGACGATCATCTCGCGGCCTACAAGGCGTTTCGCGCCAGCTGCAAGCCGATCGCTGCCCAGCAGGGCGCGCCCGCGGATTCGAAGGCGCTCGGCAGCTCGCTGCGCGATCCTTGCGGGATCGCCAAGGGACTCGATCTCGCCAGCGGCGCGAAAGCGAAGGAATTCTTCGAGCAGAATTTCGTTCCGCTGCGGATCTCGCGGCTCGGCGAGGATGCCGGCTTCGTCACCGGCTATTACGAGCCGGTGCTCGATGGCTCGCGGACCCAGACCGACGTCTACAATGTTCCGGTCTATCGCCGGCCGTCCAACCTGTTCGTGCGGGGCAAAACGCAAGCTTCTGTCGGCCTGCCCAACAGCGGTCCGGTGTATCGCAAGATCGGCCGGCGCAAGCTCGTGCCCTATTACGACCGCGCTCAGATCGAGGACGGCGCGATCGCCGGCCGTGGTCTCGAGATCGCCTGGCTGAAGAGCCAGACCGATCTCTTGTTCGCGCAAATCCAGGGCTCGGCGCGGATCAAGTTCGAGGACGGCACCACCCTGCGCATCAATTACGACGCGCATAATGGCTATCCCTATACGCCGGTCGGACGCGTCCTGATCGACCGCGGCATCATCCCGAAGGACCAGATGTCGATGCAGAAGATCAGGGAGTGGATGGAGCAGAATCCCGACGGCGCCAAGGAGTTGCGGCGGCAAAACCGGGCCTACGTGTTCTTCCGCGAGGTTCCGCTGTCCGACAAGGACGAGGCGGTCGGCGCGCAGGGCGTGCCGCTGACGCCCGGCCGCTCGATCGCGGTCGACAAGGCGCTGCATGTCTACGGCACACCGTTCTTCATTGCCGGCGAGCTGCCGATCGAATCCGAGCAATCCAAGACGCCGTTCCATCGCCTGATGATCGCGCAGGATACTGGATCGGCGATCGTCGGCCCGGCGCGCGCCGATCTCTATTTCGGCGCCGGCGCGGATGCCGGCAAGGTCTCGGGCCGGCTGCGGCACAACATGCAGTTCGTGATGCTGGTGCCGAAGACGCTCGACCCGGTCGCGCGCGGCCGCAAGCTGCCGATCCCTGACGAGCGGCCATCGGCCAGGATCGCAAAACTGTTACCGCAGACCGATCCGCTAAAGGACAAGCCGGCGGATGTGCCGACTGCGACCGTCGCCAAGGCTGGGAGCAAGGACGCGGCAAATGGCGCCCCCAAGGGCCCGACCGCGAAGGATGTCGCGCCCGCAGCACCGGCCGCAATGACCTCTGTTGCACAGTCGGCGCCTGTGGCAGAACCGGTGCCGTTGCCGGTCGCCCGGCCCGACATTCCGCAACCGGAGAAGCGGCGCACTCGACGCTATCGCCATCACCGCGATCAATGAAACGACCCGTGCCGATCCCCGATCTGTCCGCTCCGTCGCGGCGCAAACGCGCGCTGAGCGAGGAAGAGCGTGCGCTCTGGGAAAGCGTGGCCAAGCAGGTCAAGCCGCTGCGCAAGAGGTCGGCCGCACCGAAAGCCCACGCCGCAGCCTCTGACCCGGCCATGCATCACGGCGCGGTCAAGCCCATCCCGGTCAAGCCGGTGACGTCGGTCAAGGCGGCGCCGGCGCCGCGTCCGCAGGTGCCGCCGCTCGCGCCGATCGGCCGCCGCGAACGTGCAAAGCTTTCGCGCGGCCGGCAGGAGATCGATGCGCGGCTTGATCTGCACGGCATGACGCAGATCCGCGCGCATCGCGTGCTGTTCACCTTCCTGCAGCGCGCGCACAGCGACGGGCTCACCTTCGTGCTCGTCATCACCGGCAAGGGCAAGGTCGGCGGGGCGGATTCCGAACGCGGCGTGCTGCGCCGGCAGGTGCCGGAATGGCTCAGCCTGCCGGAATTCCGCTCGCTGGTGGTCGGCTTCGAGGAAGCGCATATCGGCCATGGCGGCGAGGGCGCGCTCTATGTGCGCGTCCGGCGCGCGCGCTGAGCATGATCCGGAAAAGTGTGAAGCGGTTTTCCGAGAATGATCATGCGCAAACAAAATGACTAGAACGGCCGCACGATCCCGACGCGCGGGATCAGCGTAACGATCCAGCCTGATATCGTCGTCTTGCGATCGTCTGACGGGATCGGCGGCACGTCCTTCGACGCCGGCAGCATCTTGGTGGCGTGCAGCATCAGGAACATGCAGACCGCCCAGTTCGAGATCCAGCGCGAATAGTCGAACACGGTCACGAACATCACGAAATAGCCGGCGCTGATCAAGATGAGTGCGGCGAACACGATCGGCCGATGCAGCTCATTCGCGAGCGCGCCGATCAGCCGCGCGAAATAGCGCCACAGCGGCGCGTGCAGCCAGATCAGCAGCGCAAACACCGGGACGCCCAGGATGTTCGAGGGCATCCGCGCCCAGGTGTCGGCGAACTCCTTCGACAGCGGCTGGTACCAGATGTAGCCGAACTGAAGCAGGTCGGTTCGCGACGGATCGGCCATCCGGCTCTGCAGATGACGGATGAATTCGTCGTAAGGCACCTCGACAGTGCCCGCGAACTGCGCGACCAGGAACAGGATGCCGACCGCCGCGAGCGCCATAAGGCCGACGGCGATGTTCCGCGGCGTCACGTGTTGCATCAGATAGAAGCGCAGCACCACGATCGCCGCGATGGTCGGAACATACATCAGGACGAAGATGTGATGGACCAGGATCAGCAGGATCGAGAACAGCGCCGCGATCAGCACATAGAGGACCGAGCGCGCCGGAATCAGCAGCAGCACGATCGTCAGCGCACAGCCATAGATGTCGAAATGGCCGAGCGTGTGCATGAAATTCTTCAGGAAGAACGGCGATCCCGCGATGAAGACGAACAGCGGCCAATGCGCGTCGTCGAAGCCGAATGTCCGCTGGAACAGTTTGACGAACAGGGCGAGCGTCACCAGCCATACCGCGCCGGCCAGCGCGAACACCAGCCACACCGGTACCTTGTCGGTGAACAGCGACACGACCGCGCCGATCAGCGCGCGCTTGGTGAAGCCGTAGTGATAGTCGACCAGGAGATGGATGTACGGGACGAAGGGTGGCAGCGCGATCTTGTGCAGGAACACCCCGACCAGCACGGCCGCATTGACGGCCAGCATCAAGCGCCAGGGGTTTTCCCAGACTCGCAGATTCATCGATCGCCCACTCTCATCGTCCCGGGCAAGCGAAGCGCGACCCGGGACCCATAACCACCGAAGGCAGTTTTTAGAAGGAATGTCGGCCCGAGTCTTGGTTGCTGCGGGCTGCGGGGGTTATGGGCCCCGGCCTTCGCCGGGGCGACGATGGCTGTACCGCCTACAAAATAAACCGGCTCAGATCGGCGTTCTTGGCGAGGTCGCCGACATGCTTGGTCACGTAGTCGGCGTCGACCTGGATGGTCTCGCCGTGGCGGTCGGGCGCGGTGAAGGAGATCTCGTCCAGCACTCGCTCCATCACGGTCTGCAGCCGCCGCGCGCCGATGTTCTCGACCGTGGAATTGACCGCGACGGCAACGTCGGCCAGCGCGTCGATCGCGCTGTCGGTGACGTCCAGCGTGACGCCCTCGGTCTTCAGCAGTGCGACATATTGCTTGATCAGCGACGCCTCGGGCTCGGTCAGGATTCGGCGCATGTCGTCGCGGGACAGCGCCTGCAGCTCGACGCGGATCGGCAGGCGGCCCTGCAGTTCGGGCAGCAGGTCCGACGGCTTGGCGATATGGAAGGCGCCCGAGGCGATGAACAGGATGTGGTCGGTCTTGACCGCGCCGTGCTTGGTCGAGACCGTGGTGCCCTCGATCAGCGGCAGCAGGTCGCGCTGCACGCCTTCGCGCGAGACGTCGCCGCCCTGGCGATTCTCGCGCACGCAGATCTTGTCGATCTCGTCGAGGAAGACGATGCCGTTGTTCTCGACGGCGCTGATCGCCTCCTGCACCAGCTGGTCGGTATCGAGCAGCTTGTCGGACTCCTCGTTGACGAGGATCTCGTGCGAGCCTTCCACCGTCAGGCGGCGGGTCTTGCTGCGCCCGCCCATCTTGCCGAAGATGTCGCCGAGCGAGATCGCGCCCATCTGGGCGCCGGGCATGCCCGGGATTTCGAACATCGGCATGCCGCTGCCGGACGACTGCGTCTCGATCTCGATTTCCTTGTCGTTGAGTTCGCCGGCGCGCAGCTTCTTGCGGAACGACTCCCGCGTCGCCGGGCTCGCTCCGGGGCCGACCAGCGCATCCAGCACGCGCTCCTCGGCGGCGAGCTGGGCACGGGCCTGGACGTCCTTGCGCTTGCGCTCGCGGGTCTGCGAAATCGCCACCTCGACGAGGTCGCGGACGATCTGCTCGACATCGCGGCCGACATAGCCGACCTCGGTGAACTTGGTGGCTTCGACCTTGAGGAACGGCGCGCCCGCAAGCTTGGCCAGCCGCCGCGCGATCTCGGTCTTGCCGACGCCGGTCGGCCCGATCATCAGGATGTTCTTGGGCAGAACCTCCTCGCGCAGCGAGCCGGCAAGCTGCAGCCGCCGCCAGCGGTTGCGCAGCGCGATCGAGACCGCGCGCTTGGCATCGGCCTGGCCGACGATGAAACGGTCAAGTTCAGAAACAATTTCGCGGGGGGAGAAGTCGGTCATTGGCTCTAGCTAGGTTGAAAGGATGGTCTCGGCAAGCGCCGTTCCGCGCCCGCGACGTTAGCTCATTGTTTGAGCATGATCTTTTCGGAAAACCGCTTCGCACCTTTCCGGATCATGCTGTACGTCATTTGTCGCGGATCATCAGCAGTGCAGGCCCGTCGGGCGTATCGACCATTCCGACCTCGCGAAAGCCCGCCTTCGCATAGGCGCGTACGGCACGCGCATTGGCCGGATCGGGATCGGTGACGATGCGTGGCGCGCCTTGCGCCAGCCGGTCGTCGACAAAGGCGCGGATCAGCGCCGAGCCGTGGCCGCCCGCCACCATGTCGAACGCGCCGATGAAGAGATCGATGCCGCGGGTGCCTGCCGGTTGCCTGCCGAAGCCGGAATTCCACGCCGTCAGGTCGTAGCACTGGATGTAGCCGAAATCGCTATCGTTGGCGGCAACGATGAACTGGTCCATCGCAGGCTCCTCGAGGTCGCCGCTCACGAGCGCATATTGCTCGGCCGGATCGCCCCACCACTCCCGGACATGCGGCAGGGCCAGCCACCGCTTGATCTGCGGCAGGTCGTCCGTCGTCATCGCCCGGAAACGATAGGGGCCGGCCATGCTCAGCCGCCGATCGTCTCGATCGTCACGTTCCGGTTGGTGTAGACGCAGATATCGGCGGCGATATCCAGCGCGCGGCGCACGATGGTCTCGGCGTCCTTGTCGGTATCGACCAGCGCGCGGGCCGCGGCGAGGGCGTAATTGCCGCCGGAGCCGATCGCCATGACCCCGGATTCGGGCTCCAGCACGTCGCCGGTGCCGGTCAGCACCAGGGAGACGTCCTTGTCGGCCACGATCATCATGGCCTCCAGCCGGCGCAGATAACGGTCGGTCCGCCAATCCTTGGCGAGCTCGACGGCCGCCCGGGTCAGCTGCCCCGGATATTGCTCCAGTTTGCTCTCCAGCCGCTCGAACAGGGTGAAGGCGTCGGCGGTGGCGCCGGCAAAGCCGCCGATCACGTCGCCCTTGCCGATCCGCCGGACCTTCTTGGCATTGGCCTTGATCACGGTCTGGCCGATCGAGACCTGCCCGTCGCCGCCGATCACCACCTTGCCGCCCTTGCGGACCGTGCAGATCGTGGTGCCATGCCAGACCGGCAGCTCATTTTGGGATGCTTGCATAGGTTACCTCTCTTCCGGGCAGATTTAGGCGGTCAGGCAGGGGGTTACAATCGGGCGATTTGGCAAGGAATTCCGGTCACCATGGCCCGAAGTTAGGGCGTTTCGGGGTCATCCCGCAGTAGCGAAGGTGACATCAGCCTGTTAAAAGACCGGCGTTTTCGGCACGGGAAAGCTCAATCTTCATGCGCACGGCAACCATCAAGCGCAAGACCAAGGAGACCGACATCGAGGTGACGGTCAACCTCGACGGAGCAGGCGTATCCACGGTTTCGACCGGGATCGGCTTCTTCGACCATATGCTCGACCTCCTGGCCCGGCATTCGCGCATCGACATCACGGTGAAGGCGGATGGCGATCTCCATGTCGATTACCACCACACCACCGAAGACGTCGGGATCGCGCTCGGGCAGGCCGTGAAGCAGGCGCTCGGCAACATGGCCGGCATCACCCGCTACGCCTCGATCCACATGCCGATGGACGAGACGCTGTCGCGGGTCGTGATCGACATTTCCGGCCGCCCGGTGCTGGTGTTCAAGGTCGAGTTCCCGCGCGACAAGATCGGCGAGTTCGACACCGAGCTGGTGCGCGAATGGTTCAACGCCTTCGCGATGAACGCCGGCGTGACTCTCCACGTCGAGACCCTATATGGCGAGAACAGCCATCATATCTCCGAATCCTGTTTCAAGGGTTTGGCGAGGGCACTCCGGACCGCGGTTGCGATCGATCCGCGTGCCCAGGGCGAAGTGCCCTCCACAAAGGGTCAGCTCGGCGGCTGACCCCGGGAGCATGATCCGGAAACGGTGGCACCGGTTTTCCCGGAGATCATGCGGCAAGTAAAAGTCCATCCTCGGCGGAGCGTTCGATGCCGGTCTATACAGTGCATGCCCCCGTGGCCAACGGCGCCAATCTCGCGGCGGCCGACAAGTTCGTCTTCGTGCGCGACGGCTTCCATTTCTGGGCCGCCGTCGCCGGTGTGGTCTGGCTGGCCTGGCATCGGCTCTGGCTGGCGCTGATCGGCTGGCTGGTGCTGACCTTCGCGATCGATTTTGCGCTGGCCAAGCTCGGGATCGGCCGCGGCGCGATCTTGCTCGTCGACCTGGTGTTGATGGTGCTGATCGGGCTGGAGGCTGCGACCTTGCAACGCTGGACGCTGTCGCGGCGCAAATGGCGCCAGCTCGACATCGTCGTGGCCGACAACAGGGAGGCCGCCGAGCGCCGCTTCTTCGAGCGCTGGACCGCGCGGCATCGCGGCGCCGTCAACGACCAGCGGTCTGTCGATCGCGGCGGACCACCGCCGACCCGAGACGTTCCCGGTCAATCATTCTCAAAACCCCCGCCGATGCCGCAGGGCGGCATCATCGGATTGTTTCCAGAGCCAGGAGGATCGCGATGACGGTCGCAATCATCGATTACGGCTCCGGCAATCTGCATTCGGCGGCGAAGGCCTTCGAGCGCGCCGCGCGCAGCATGGAGGATCCGCAAGCCATCAAGGTGACGCGCGATCCCGACGCGGTCTATCGCGCCGATCGGATCGTGCTGCCCGGTGTCGGCGCGTTCGCCGATTGCCGCCGCGGCGTCGATGCGGTCGACGGCATGCTGGAAGCGCTCACCGAGGCGGTGCGGGTCAAGGCGCGGCCGTTCTTCGGCATCTGCGTCGGCATGCAGCTGATGGCGACGCGCGGCAAGGAGCACGTCATCACCGAGGGCTTCAATTGGATCGGCGGCGATGTCGTGAAGATCGAGCCGCGCGACGAGAGCCTGAAGGTCCCGCATATGGGCTGGAATACGCTCGACATGGTGCGCGAGCACCCGGTGCTGGAGCGGCTGCCGCTCGGGCCGAAGGGGCGCCACGCCTATTTCGTGCACTCCTATCACCTCAACGCCGCCAACGAGGCGGACGTGCTGGCACGCGCCGACTACGGCGGGCCGGTGACCGCGATCGTGGGTAAGGACACCGCGATCGGTACCCAGTTTCACCCCGAGAAGAGCCAGCGTTTCGGCCTCGCTCTGATCGCCAATTTCTTGAAGTGGAAGCCGTGATTCTTTTTCCAGCGGTTGATCTGAAAAACGGCCAGTGCGTGCGCCTGGAGCAGGGCGACATGGCGCGCGCCACCGTGTTCAATCTCGATCCGGCGGCGCAGGCGGCGAGCTTCGCCGCGCAGGGCTTCGAATATCTCCATGTCGTCGATCTCGACGGTGCCTTCGCCGGTAAGCCGATGAACGCGCATGCGGTGGAGGCGATGCTGAAGGCCGTCACCATGCCGGTGCAGCTCGGCGGCGGCATCCGCGACCTCAAGACCATCGAAGCCTGGCTCGACAAGGGCATTACGCGCGTCATCATCGGCACCGCGGCGGTGCGCGATCCCGAATTGGTGAAGGGCGCGGCAAGGAAATTCCCCGGCCGCGTCGCGGTGGGTCTCGATGCGCGCGACGGCAAGGTCGCGGTCGAGGGCTGGGCCGAGACCTCGCATGTGACGGCGCTCGAGATCGCGCAGCGCTTCGAGGATGCCGGCGTCGCCGCGATCATCTTCACCGACATCGCCCGCGACGGCCTGCTCAAGGGCCTCAACCTCGACGCCACGATCGCCCTCGCCGACCGTATCTCGATTCCGGTGATCGCCTCCGGCGGCTTTGCCTCGATCGACGACGTCAAGGCGCTTCTTGAGCCGCGTGCCAAAAAACTCGCCGGCGCGATCGTCGGCCGGGCGCTCTACGACGGACGGCTTGATCCGGCCGCCGCGCTCAAGCTGATCCGCAGCGCGGCCTAGGAGGCATATATGTTCAAGGTTCGCGTGATCCCCTGTCTCGACGTCAAGGACGGGCGCGTGGTCAAGGGCGTCAACTTCGTCGATCTGCGCGACGCCGGCGACCCGGTCGAGGCCGCGATCGCCTATGACGCCGCCGGCGCCGACGAGCTCACCTTCCTCGACATCACCGCCACCCATGAGAACCGCGGCATCATGCTGGATGTGGTGCGGCGGACGGCGGAGGCTTGCTTCATGCCGCTGACCGTGGGCGGCGGCGTCCGCACCGTCGACGACATCAAGACCCTGCTGCGGTCCGGCGCCGACAAGGTCTCGATCAATTCCGCGGCCGTCAGCCGCCGTGAGTTCGTCAAGGAGGCGGCCGAGAAGTACGGCGAGCAATGCATCGTGGTCGCGATCGACGCCAAGCGGGTCAAGCGCGCCGGCGGCTCGGAGCGCTGGGAGATCTTCACCCATGGTGGGCGTAATGCCACCGGGATCGATGCCATCGAATATGCCCAGGAGGTCGTCGCGCTCGGCGCCGGCGAAATCCTGCTGACCTCGATGGACCGGGACGGCACGAGGCAGGGCTTTGACCTGCCGCTGACCCGGGCGATCGCGGACAGTGTCCCCGTACCGGTCATCGCGTCCGGTGGCGTCGGCAATCTCGATCATTTGGTCGATGGCGTCCGCGAGGGTCATGCCACCGGCGTGTTGGCCGCCTCGATCTTCCACTTCGGGGAATTTACCATCCGCCAGGCCAAGGATCACATGGTGCGCGCCGGCCTGCCGATGCGCCTCGATCCCTAGCGTGCGTGGTCCGAACCGGTACGGCCGCGTTAGCGCAAAATGGAGTGGAGACCGGTTTTCCGAAAAGACCACGCTCAAACCGAGTGGTTGGGGACTCCTTGTCACAAAAATGCTAAGCCCCCAGCCAGGGATGGCACCAGAGCGGTGCCGGTGCGCATGCTTGAGTTGAGTTGATGTCGCGTTTCACGGTCCACGATCTGGCTGCCACCATCGACGCCCGCGCTGCAACGGGCGGCGAGGCGTCCTATACCCGCAAGCTGCTCGACAAGGGCGCGGAGCACTGCGCCAAGAAATTGGGCGAGGAAGCGGTCGAGACCGTGATCGCCGCGGTCGGGAATGACCGCGATCATCTGATCGCGGAAAGTGCCGATCTCGTGTTTCATCTGCTGGTTCTGTTGAAATCACGCGGCGTGAAGCTGGAGGATGTCGAGGCCGCGCTGGAGAAGCGCACCTCGATGTCGGGACTGGAAGAGAAGGCGGCGCGCAAGCGCGACTAGCGCACATGATCGAGCGCATTGACAGGGGCGGCCTCATGGACATCCGGGCACCAGATCAGCAATACAACCCCTACCGCACCTTCACGCGCCAGCAATGGTCGCATTTGCGCGACGATACGCCGATGACGCTCGAGCCGGGCGAGTTCGACCGCCTGCGTTCGATGCACGACCGCCTCGATTTGCAGGAGGTCGAGGACATCTATCTGCCGTTGTCGCGACTGCTCTCCATTTATGTCGATGCGACCCAGCGGCTGTATTATTCGCAGCGCCAGTTCCTCAACATCCGCGACCGCAAGATGCCGTATATCGTCGGTGTCGCAGGCTCCGTCGCCGTCGGCAAGTCGACCACCGCCCGCGTGCTGCAGGCGCTGCTGGCACGCTGGTCGCCGCGGCCGAAGGTCGACCTGATCACGACCGACGGGTTCCTGTTTCCGAATGCTGTGCTCGAGCGGCAGGGCATCATGCAGAAGAAGGGCTTTCCTGAGAGCTACGACCTGCCGACCCTGCTGGCGTTCCTCAGCGACATCAAGGCTGGACGGCGCCGCGTGCGTGCGCCGGTCTATTCGCATCTGACCTATGACATCGTGCCGAACAAATGGGTTGAGATCGACCAGCCCGACATCCTGATCGTCGAGGGCGTCAACGTGCTCCAGACCGGACGGCTGCCGCGCGACGGCAAGGCCGTGCCATTTGTTTCCGACTTCTTCGATTTCTCGGTCTATATCGACGCCGACGAGTCCGCGCTGCGGCAGTGGTACGTCAAGCGCTTCCTGGCGCTGCGCGACACCGCGTTCACCGATCCGAGGTCCTACTTCCACCGCTATGCGCTGCTGTCGGACGAGGAAGCGACCGCAACCGCGATCGCGATCTGGGAGCGCACCAACCTCGCCAATCTCGAGGACAACATCCTGCCGACCCGGCCGCGCGCGACGCTGATCCTGAAGAAGGGCGCCGACCATGTGGTGCAGTCGGTCGCGCTGCGCCGGCTGTAGTGTTTCCAAAATCACAGCCGTCGCCCCTGCGAAAGCAGGGACGACACTGGAGAGGTTTTGCCTGCTACGCCGCGATATGCCGCGCGGCGGCAAGGCTCGCCAGCGCTTCTTCCAGCTGCTCGCGGTCGAGCGGCTTGATCAGAAAGCCATCCATGCCGGCTTCGAAGCAGGCGTAGCGATCCTCCACCAGCGTGTTGGCGGTCAATGCCAGGATCGGCGTCCGGCGTCCGGACTGGCCGGCCAGCCCGCCGGACTCGTGGGCGCGGATCTGCTTGGTGGTCTCGATGCCGTTGAGGCGCGGCATCTGGATGTCCATCAGCACGAGATCGTAGGGCGTGCCGGCCGACGTCGCCGAGAGCCAGGATTCCATCGCCTGCTCGCCATTGGTGGTGATGACGACGGTGTGGCCGAGCCGGGCGAGCAGCGAGCGCATCAGGAGCGCGTTGATCTCATTGTCTTCCGCAACCAGGATCGAGAGCCCCTTGTGCGGTGGTGCGGCCGCCGGCGCAGTGGGCGCGGACTCGGCGACCGTCTCGATCGCAAGGCTTGGCGTCACAAGACTCGGCGTCACAAGGCTTGGCATTGCAAGGCTTGGCGCGGCGATTTCGGGTGACGCGGTCAGGCGTGCGGCGAGCGACGACGCACGCAGCGGCTTGACCAGGTAGCCGGTGAATGCGGCCGCCTCGGAGGTCGAAAGGTCCTGCCGCGTCGCCGGCGTGACCATCACGATGCGATGGGTTGCGTGGATGCGAGCAGCGTTGGCGAACGCCTCGATCGCCGGCGTGCCCAGCGTGTGATCGATCAGGACCGTGTGCCAGCTCCGCTCCGGCAGCAACGCCTCGGCGACATCGGCATCCGACACGATGCAGGTCTGCGCACCCCAGCGCTGCAATCGCCGCGAGATCAGCGAAGCCTCGATGCTGTGCGGTGCGACCAGCATGATGGATTGGCCGGCGAGGTCGGGCGCCGTGAAGCCATTGGCCTCGCCGGTGTCGGCGGCGGCGAGCGGGATCGAGACCTCGAAGGTCGAGCCTGCGCCCGGCGTGCTTGCGAGCGAGATCCGGCCGCCCATTCGCTTGACGATGCGGTCGCTGATCGAGAGGCCGAGGCCGGTGCCGCCATAGCTGCGCGCGATGCGGTCGTCGGCCTGCTCGAACTCCCGGAAGATGCGCTGCTGCGCTTCCGGTGCGATGCCGATGCCGGTGTCGCGAACCAGGAAGCTGATCTCGTTCGGCCAGATGCCGGGCTCGACGATCAGCGCGACGCCGCCGGTCGCGGTGAACTTGATGGCGTTGCCGGCGAGATTGAGCAGCACCTGACGCAGCCGCGCGGCGTCGCCGGTCACCTGCATCGGCAGCCGCTCGTCGACATAGGCGGCGATCTCGATGCCCTTGGCCTGCGCGCGCGGCGCCAGCAACTCGGTGATGTCCTCGATCAAGCCGGACAGTGCAAAGGCGCGGTGCTCGAGATCGATCTTGCCGGCCTCGATCTTGGAATAGTCGAGCAGCTCCTCGATCAGCGCGAGCAGCGCGTCGCCGGAGGTCTTGACCGCCTTGACGTAGGTCGCCTGCTCCGGCGTCAGCTGGGTGTCCATCAACAGTCCGCTCATGCCGATGATGCCGTTCAGCGGAGTGCGGATCTCGTGGCTTGCCATCGCAAGGAAGCGCGATTTGGCGCGGTTGGCGGCGTCGGCCTGATCGCGGGCTTCGGCCAGCGCGCGCTCGCTCTCGGTGCGGTCGGTGACGTCGCGGCCGACGCTCTGCATCTCCGCCGGCGCGCCGGCATCGTTGCGCACGAGGCCCTCGCGCCAGGCGATCCAGCGCGGCCCGAGCGGTCCCTCGATCTTCTGGTCGTAGACCCGCGTGCCGTTGGATTCGAGCGCGGTGTCGCCCTGCTCGAGCACCTTGAGGGTGGCGGTGCTGCCGATCAATTCGCCGCGGGGGATCTGCGCCAGCGCGCAATAGGCGTCGTTGGCGTAGGTGATGAGGCCGTCGAGGTCGCGCAGCACGATCAAATCGTCCTGCGCCTCGAACAGGGCGGAGGCGCGCTGTTCGGCCTCCTGCAGTTCCCAGTTGCGGTCGGCCATCGCCTCATTGTGCATGGCGATGGTGCGCAACTTTCTGCGCAACAGCCGCAGCCGGATACCGAGCGTCACGATCCAGAGACAGGCGAGCGCGAACAGGAAGCTGACGCCGATCGCGAACGTATTGGGATCGTAGCCGCTGTGTTGCGAGAGGGCGCCGGAAATGAACCCGAAGGCACCGCCGAATGCGACGGAGAAGATCGTGAAGGAACGGACGATCGTCGCGACCCAGGAATGGCGCCGCAGGAAGCGGCGAAGGCGCAACTTGATCCGGAAGAAACGCCCCATCAATGGTGGTCCTGAGAGTGCCCGATCTGGCGATGAGGATGCGTCGGCCACCTTGAAAAGTGCTTGAGGTTGGTGGCCGTTTCGCGCCGCCCTCGGAACAGGGTTAGCGGGGGGTTAACTCCGCCATTGTCTGGTCGACGAAGCGCGCGTGCGGCGCCAGCGATGCCGCCTCGAGGCGGCGGTGTCCGCCGCGGGCGCTGACGATCAGGGCCGCGGCATCGCGCGCCGAAAACGTCTTCGACTGCACGTAGACGCGGTAATCGAACGGGCCGTCATGGGAAAGATAGATGATCGGGCCGGTCGCGGTTGGCGCGCTGGAAATCCCGATCAGCTGCGGCGCGGCGTTGCCTTCGCAGGCGCCGGCCTCGGCCTCGTCGATGTCGTCGATCACCGTGAAGTCGGCGGCCTCGGCGCTGTCGGCGACCCGGACCCGGACGGTGGCAAGGCCGGGGTCGTCGGTGAAGCTGACGTGAAGCCGCGCCTGCCAGGGGACCGATGCGATCTGCATCGTGGCATTGCCCACCTCGATGCAGGGTCGGGGGCCCGGCAGGAATTCAGCGCGGGCGAATACCGCGGCCACGGCCAGGGGGACCACCGAGGCCAAAACCTTCATACGCAACATGACACAACTCGCTCGACCCAAGCTTGCCGCGGATCGCGGTGCTTATGGTTTGCGGAGCGTAAAGGATGGTGGTTACCACCGCGTTGACGCGGCGGGCACCGGGCGGAAAACGCGGGAGATCACGCCGCGCGGCGCAAATCGTCGGCCAATGCACGATAGGACAGCGCTTCGGCGAGGTGCAGCCTGCCGATCGTCTCGGCGCCGTCGAGGTCGGCGAGCGTGCGCGCCACCCGCAGCACGCGGTGATAGCCGCGCGCGGTGAGGTGCATGGTCTCGGCCGCCTCGCGGAGCAGCTTCTGGCCATGCGCATCGGGCTGCGCGATGGTCTCGAGCAGCGCGCTCGGCGCTTCCGCATTGGTGCGGACATGCGGCATGCCGGCCGCCGCGTAGCGCGCGAGCTGGATGTCGCGCGCGGCCGCGACGCGTGCGGCGACTTCGGCCGAGCCCTCCGCCGGCGGCGGCAAGATCAGATCCGCCGCGGTCACGGCCGGCACCTCGATCCGCAGGTCGATGCGATCCATCAGCGGCCCGGAGATCCGCATCTGGTAGTCGGCGGTGCAGCGGTCGAGCCGGCCGCGCTTGCAGGAATAGCCGGGCTCATAGGCGTGGCCGCAGCGGCACGGGTTCATCGCCGCGACCAGCATGAAGCGCGCCGGATAGGTGACGCGATGGTTGGCCCGGCTCACCGAAACCTCGCCGTTCTCCAGCGGCTGGCGCAGCGAATCCAGCACGCGCGGATCGAACTCCGGCAATTCGTCGAGGAACAGCACGCCCTGATGCGCGAGCGAGATCTCGCCCGGCTTGGCGCGCATGCCGCCGCCGGTCAGCGCCGCCATGCTGGCGGAATGATGCGGGCTGCGGAACGGGCGCCGCGCGGTCAACGCGCCGTCGCGGATCTCGCCGGCGACCGACGCGATCATCGAGACTTCGAGCAGTTCGGACGGCGACAGCGGCGGCAGGATCGAGGGCAGTCGCGCCGCCAGCATCGACTTGCCGGCGCCGGGCGAGCCCATCATGAGCAGGTGATTCAGTCAATGACAAACTCATCGGGGTTTCTTCTGGGACTTGAGTTTGTAGGGGTACAAGGCAATCTGTGGGAAATCTGCGGTTGATGGACTAGTCACGAAAAACAGTGATTGCCGTTCGCTTGGAACCGTGTAGGGTGAGGTAAAGGTGACGCCATGATTCCTTCGGACGACAACACCGCCATCTGCGTCTTGCTTTCTCGCTTTCTGCGCGAGGTGGAGCTGCGCGACTTGGACCAGAAAATTATCACAGACGCGAACGTTCGTTTGAAGCAGCGCAACGACCAAGTGGCGAACCTAAAGGCCGCCTTCTCCGTGTTCGGCTTTGACCTCTCCGACGAGAACGTGTGGAAGAAGGTGGCGGAGCAAATCGGCAGGCCTGCCTACATGGCTGCGCTCGAGAAGGGCCGCTCCTTGATCCACGGTCTCAATTACGCGACGTCGGACACCACCCCGAATGGACACCGCTTCATTGCGACTATCACACTCGCTTACGAGCCGCCTGCCGCGCCCGCAGCTCCCGCGCCGCTTGCTCAAAGCGAGAACGTTCCCGAGAGTGCCACTCAGACAGTCGCTCCTGGTACCCATGAAGAGACTGATGCTTTCGGTTCAACCAGCGTATCCACGCTCGCAGAATCCGACTTAGCGGCCGCATCGTCCACCGACACCGATGAGATGTTCGGTTCCAGCGCCGAAGATGTTGCGCTCTTCGGCGACAAAGGTTCGTCGCGCGAAACCGAGGAAGAGCCGCCAAAGGTCAAAGAGACAATTCTCGAAAGGTTGAGGCTTGCTGCTCCTAACGGTCTAAAGGCTGCGGAGCTTAGGCAGTACTACGAGAATGCATTCTCTGCGAAGTTGCATGAGAAGACGATTGGGATGACTTTGTACCGTCTCTCGAAAGACGAGTTGGTACGACGCGATGGACGCGTTTGGTTCTACGTTCCGCCGGAAGGTGAAACGAAGAACCCCGGCGGTGGCACGCCGGGGCTTATCGATTTGCTCAAGTAAGAAAGGAGACCAGCACCATGTGGCACATGGTCAACAGCAGCGTCTAACCCGGGCCGGGCTGTGGTTGGGGGCACTACTCCCCGCCCGGCTCGGTTCGGCACTGCTTTCGGCCCGGTAACTCAGCAGGATAGAGTAGCCGTCTACTAAACGGCATGTCGGGAGTTCAAGTCTCCCCCGGGCCACCATCACATAAACACGCGTCGCCGCGGTGCGCAAGCAGTCTTGGCGTCGTGGCGCACGTGCAAGGTGCGGAGGAAGATTGGGAAAATGCCGTTCAGGCCGCGAGCTGGCGGGCATCACTTTCCGCCTGATGGCTCCAAATGTTGGTCTGTGAGCTCACCCGCGCGCGGTATGAAGACGCCGGAAAACCTCACCAGCCATCTTCGCCGGAATGCCGATCCCCGAGTGGACAATGGGTCCCATACGGGCGACCGGGCCCCTTTCTGCTTGACCCCCATGTCACGGCTTCAGACTACTCGGCTTCAAGGGGTCGGCCGCCGCCAGACTTGCGGCAGCAGCTCGCGCGGCAGATGGGAACACGTCGTTTTCGTGCCGCCTTGGGCTTGGTGATAGCTCATCGCGGGGGTTTCCGCAGGTAGGCCGCATACCCGGACCCGCTCTATCACTTTCGGGCCCGGACCCGGTTATTAACAATTGTCCCGCTTCGGTCCCAATTTAAGCCTTCGTTGCCCCAAAGTGTACTCCGGTTGTCGCCTTACGCCTTTTTCCGTGCCCCCAATCACCGTTCTAGCCTGTGCACGTGCATAGGGCCGGTCCATCGTGCATACCCTCAGGCCTCATCTGCGGCGGCATCGGCTATCCATTGGTCCCATGTGTCGTCCGAAGGCGTCCACCCCGCGTTCCGGCGGTCCTGCTCGGCTTCTGCCTCTCGCTGCTGCCGCAACAACGATGACCGGGCGCTGTCGATACGTTCCACGGTCTCCTGCAGCTCACGGTCCGTCATGGTTGCTAATGATGCCCGGGGGTACGTCGGTATCTCGGTGTCGCCTTCATTGCGGGTGAATTTGCGCAGTTCCCATGACAGCGGTTGGGGCAAGTGCTGGTCGTATAGCGCTAACGCGATTGCGGTAACCTCTGGGTCCTCTGAGAGCTTGTGGTGCAATCGGTTGCCCAGTGTCTTTGCGAGCTTCACGGCGGCTTCGTGCTTGTCGATCTGTCCCGGCTCAGCGCCGTCATGAGCCATCTTCGCTCGACGCCAAGTAACGTCCTTCAGCTCGGCTCCGAGGGCGGCGCGGAATTGCTTCGAGAAGTCATCTCCCTTGTCGTACTTCGCCTTGATCATGCGCATGTTGCCCACGAGCCGAGGGCTGACGACCGCAAGGCGTGCGATTTCGGCCTTGCTGCCCCAGCCTAACACCACCCGTTGCCACGCCACCTCGAAACGGTCCCGGTCAGGAATGTCGAGCTTCACCACCTCGTTGCTGGTCACAGCATGATCCAGCGCGGCCCTCACGTCTCCGGGAAACCAAGAGGCCCTGATCGGCTCCTTCCAGTCCAAGCGGCTGTACGCTTCAAGTCGGTGGTGCCCGTCCACGCAAATCCACCGCGATGCGAGCTTGACGACAACAATCGGATCCAACTCTCCGATAGTCCCAATGAGCCGCATCAGCTTATGTACGTTGCTCTCGTCAACCTCCTTGACCCCCTGCGCGAAGATGCGCGGCTGAAACAGCTGGGGTCTTGTGTCGACGTCCTGGACGCGCACCGACACCACCAGCCCGTCTTCCTTCGACGGCCGCTCTAATTCCTTGGTCGCCTTCTTGACCTCAGCGTCAAGGGTTGCGGCTGTGTGCTCGGTTTTGATCTTCTTACGGGTCATCGTTCTGCTTGCTCTTGGTCTTCAATTTGATTGGCGTCCCAGTCAAAGCGGTTCGTCATAAATAGCGTCTCCTGAGGCTCCTCCGCGTGATGCCATAGGATGTCCAAACGTCCTTCCTGTGGCCGCATGATCATGGCGCGCGCCGCTCCTCGCAGTGCCTTGTTGGCCTCCTCGGTGTCTATTGGCTCCGCTGTGAGTGCCTTCTCCAACGCCGCCAGACGCTTCTCCACGTTGGTGCCCATGAGCATCTCACGGCGCTCGATTGCGGTCCTCAGGTCGTCCCTGAGCGACTCCAGCTCCCGCTCGTATTTCTGCAACCTCTGCCTCGCTGCGGTGCTCTTGTCGGAGATGGCCAGCTCTAGAAGCTCGTTAACGGCGTCCTCACCCGCATCAATCTCCACCTTCAACTGCTCAATCTTGGCGTCCACTCCTGCGGTGTCCTTGCCTCGGGGTGCGGTGTCCAGCGTGCGCTTCAAGCCTGCCTTGAATGCGCTAACCGCCTGCGGGTAAGGCACGCTCTCGTAGGGGTGTGTGCCCGCCTTGGCATGGGCCGCTGAGCAAACGAGGTACACATGATCTCCCTTGTTGACCCTTGTAACCGTGCCGGCGCAGTGCTGGCATTTCATCACACCCGCAAAGATGGAGCGCACGGGGGCCTTGGCGTTCTTGCCACGAGCCTCTGTGGTGCTTAGACGTGCGTTCACGCGCTCGAACAATTCACGATCCACAGCCGCAGGGAACCTGTGGGCGATGGGTTCCTGAGCTATGCGTTGCTTCGTACGGTGTCCTTCGACCTTCACCACGCGGTGAGGGACGAACACGCCGATAGCCGCCTTGTTGGTGAGGAGCTTGCGGACGTAGGAACTGTGCCAGTATGCGGCCTTCCAACCTCCAGCGCCCCACGTGTCTGCCTTGGTTTCATTGAGGTGAGCTGCGATGCCATGTGCGCCGGTGCCTTCGTCCGCCATCTCAAACATCCAGCGTAGCAGCACCGCTCGGTCCTCGATCAGTTCGTAGCTCGAAGTGCTCTCGCTCCAACGTATCCACGCCGGGAGCCTGCGGGTGTACGGTTTGCTGATCTTCTGGTCGCTGGCGAACACCGCGCGCTTGTTCGCGTACGCCTCGCCCACACGTCTCGCCTTCTGGGCGCTCTCTTGGTTACCGCGTGCGAACGAAAGCAGCATCGCCATCATGTGCATGAGGCCTTCTTGGCTGCGCAGGGTCTCGGTGTTGTACTCGCGCCCAAGCCCCCCGTTGTCAGACAGGTCTACGACCGTCACGCCTGCGCGGATGATCCCTTGCATGGTGTATGACGCGTCAAATGCGGGTTCGCGGCTCAATCTGTCGAGGTTCTCAACGAGCAGCCACGAGCCTTTCGGAACTGTGCCGTCCTGTACGGCATTCAGAAACTCGCCGAGCGCTCCAACGTCTCGGTTGGCGCCTGTGTAGGCTGATACGCCTCGGTCGGTGAGGTTAAGCTCGGTGTCGAGCGGGACGCCCACGCGGTCCGCCCAATCCTGCGCCATCTTGGTCTGACGGCGCAAGCTATCCCCCTGCTCCTGTGCAGGCGTAGAGAAGCGCTTGTAGCTGTAGGCTCGGGGCTGCCGCTCGGCAGCGGTCGCGGCGGACGACGTTGTGGGTGTCATTTCGGTGACCTCTCTAGCCCGTCATGGGCATTGAGACAATCACCTGAGCAAATGGTGTCCGCCGGCAGCCGCGATCTCGAGCGCGCGTTTCGCGCTTTCCTGGCCCTTGATGTCGCGCAGGTCGAGCAGCGCTTCCTCGCGCTCATGCACCTTCGGCTGCGGCCGCGACAGCACCTGCGTGCCCTTGAAGTGATTGGCGATCTGGATCAGCGAATGGGCTGCGATGATCTGGATGTCGGGGCTCGCCCACGCGGCCTCCGAGCCGCAGGCGGCCGGACAGATCAATCCCTCATCGCGCGAATTGGCGCCGATCGCCGCGGGCAGCACGCCTGCCACCGGCGCGATCGAGCCGTCGAGCCCGAGCTCGCCGAGCACGGTGAAGCCGCTGAGCGCATCCGGCGGGATCGCCCCGATCGCCGCCATCAGGCCGAGCGCGATCGGCAGGTCGTAATGGCTGCCCTCCTTGGGCAGGTCGGCCGGCGCGAGGTTGACGGTGATGCGGCGGGCGGGAAGCGCGAGGCCGGAGGCGATCAGCGCCGAGCGCACCCGCTCGCGCGCCTCCGACACCGCCTTGTCGGGCAGGCCGACGATCGCAAATGCCGGCAATCCCGGCGCGACCTGGACCTGTACGTCGACCGCGCGGGCCTCGATCCCCTCGAACGCGACGGTGGAAACCCGCTGGACCATGCTGCCCCTATCTTCCGCCACCCAAGGTAGCGGAGCGGACTGCTCAGCGCAAGAACATTAAGGGAACATCCCGGGGGCGACGCACGCCGCCCCCGGATGATCAGCCGTCACAGCGTCATCTGCATCGGTTCAGGATAGTAGTGGAAGCCCTCGCCGGCCTTGGCGACGTGGCCGTAGCCCGGCCAGGCGAAGTGGTAGGACATCACCGGCGTCTTGTTGGCGGCCAGCATCTCCAGCAGCTTGACCCGTGAGTTCGCCGCCTGCTTCGGGTCGGTGTCGTAGGAGAACTCCATCCGCGGCCGCTCCAAGAGCAGCACCGCGTGATGCGAGAGGTCGCCGAGGAAGGCAAAGGACTTGCCGCCCGAACTGACCATGAAGATGGTGTGGCCCACGGTGTGGCCGGGCGCTGCGATCGCCTGCACACCGGGCAGGAATTCCTGGCCGTCCTTGAAGAACACGATGCGGTCGCGCACCGGCAGCAGGTTCTTGCGGGCGTGTACCACAAAGTCCTTCAACGGACTGCCCATCTTGCCTTCGTCGGTCCAGAAATCGAGATCGCTTTGCGCGATGTAGTACTGCGCATTCGGGAACAGCGGCTTGTTGTCGGCATCGACAATGCCGCCGATGTGATCGATATGCGCGTGCGACAGCACGACGGCGTCGATGTCCTCCGGCTTGATGCCGGCTTCCTTCATGCTCTTCTGCTGCCGGCCGGTGGTCGGACCGAAGGCCTTCGATGTGCCCATGCCGGTATCGAACAGGATCAGCCTGTCGCCCATGTTGACGATCGGCGAGTTCTGCTCGAGCACGACATTGTCGGGCGAGAGGAAATTGTCGGAGAGCATCTTCTTCACTTCTTCCTTCGGCACGCCGGTGAAGGTGCCGGAGGGATCGCCGAGCGGAAGCGGGCCGTCGGAGACGACGGTCACTTCGGCATCGCCGAGAACGAAGCGGTGCCAATAGGGTGTCTGCGTGCCGAGCTTGGGCGCGCGCGCCTGCGCGGTGCCGCCGAGCAGTGCGCTGGCGCCGAGACCGGCGCCGAGCGCGAGCAAGGATCGTCGTGAGACATTGAGCGTCATAACGTCTTCCTCCACATTTTTTATGAGATTTTCGCGTTGTCGCCCGCGTTGGCCCGCCGCTTGACCTGACGCAGGCAAGAGGATGCTGCCTTCGCCTGCGCAAGCTGGCAAGAAGAATAAGGCGAACGGGTACGCGGTTGAAAGCTAGATGGGCTTCAACCGGTATGTGCAGCGCACAAGGGAAGAGGATTATTTCGCGGCGCGCTTCTTCTCGATGGTATCCCAGATCATGGCTGCGACATCCGAGCCGTTGAGCCGCTGAATGGCGCGGATGCCGGTCGGCGAGGTGACGTTGATCTCGGTCAGATTGCCGTCGATCACGTCGATGCCGACGAACAGCAGGCCGCGTTCGCGCAGCGCCGGTCCGAGCGTGGCGCAGATTTCGCGCTCGCGATCGGAGAGCTCGGTCGCCTTGGCAGCACCGCCGCGCACCATGTTGGAGCGCAGATCGTCCGCCGCCGGCACGCGGTTGACGGCGCCGGCGAATTCGCCGTCGACCAGGATGATGCGCTTGTCGCCATGCTTCACCTCGGGGAGGAAGCGCTGGATCACCCAGGGCTCCTTGAAGGTGACCGAGAACATGTCGAACAGCGAGCCGAAGTTCATGTCCTGCGGCATCACGCGGAAGACCGCGGCGCCGCCATGGCCGTGCAACGGTTTCATGACGACGGCGCCGTGCTGGTCGCGGAAGGCGTTGATCTCGTCGAGGTCGCGCGAGATCAGGGTCGGCGGCATCAGCTGCGGGAAATTCATCACGAACAGCTTTTCCGGCGCGTTGCGCACGCTGGCCGGATCGTTGAAGACCAGGGTCTTCGGATGGATGCGCTCCAAAAAGTGCGTCGAGGTGATGTAGGCGAGATCGAACGGCGGGTCCTGCCGCAGCAGCACGACGTCGAAGCCGTTGAGCGGCTCCCGCTTCGGCTCGCCCAGCGTAAAGTGATCGCCGACCTTGTCGCGCACGGTGAGAGGCTGCACCGGCGCCACCAGCTCCTCGCCGCGCAGCGACAGCTTGTCGGGCGTGTAATAGGAAATGCCGTGGCCGCGCTTCTGCGCCTCGAGCAGCAGCGCAAAGGTCGAATCGCCGCGGATGTTGATGCGCGCGATGGGATCCATCTGGACGGCGATCTTCAATTTCATAAGCGTGTCCCGCGAGGTCTGAGGGTAACTTTAAGGGCTTGCGTCGAATGCCGCTAACAGATGGCGCGGCAGGCTCTTCGGCGCAATCAGAACGGCGTCGAATCTGAGATCAAATTCGGTATGTTCGGGATGCGCCATCAGCCAGGCCTGGGCGGCGTTGACGATGCGCTGCTGCTGGCGCGGCGTCACCGCATAGGCGGCGTCGTCGAGGCTGGCACGGGCCTTGACCTCGACGAAGGCGACGAGATTGCGCCGCCGCGCCACCAGGTCGATCTCGCCATAAGGGGTGCGGAAGCGCCTTGCCAGGATGCGATAGCCCTTGGCGATCAGAAGGGCCGCGGCGCGGCTCTCGGCCGAGATGCCGGTGCGGAACGCGGCGACGCGCTCGGGCGAGCCGCTGTCAGTCTTCGCCATCGCCGTCCCCGAGGGTCTTCGCGAGCTCGAGGGCGCGGGCGTAAACTTCGCGGCGCGGCCGGCCAGACAGTTCGACCGCGTGGGCCACCGCATCCTTGACGCTGCCGCGGCCAAGCTGCCCGCGCAGGAGATCGTCGAGCGCATCCTGGCCCATCATCCCGGCATCATCGGCCGGCGGTCCAATCACGAGCACGAACTCGCCGCGTGTCTCCAGCGCGTCCGCGCCTGCCGCAAGCTCGGCGACCGGCGCGCGCTTGACCTCCTCGTGCAGTTTGGTCAGCTCGCGACAGATCGCCGCATCGCGCCCAGCCATGATCGCGGCGAGATCGCGCAGCGTGTCCTGCACGCGATTGCCCGATTCGAACATCACGAGCGTCGCATCGATTCGGGCGAGCTCGGTAAGCCGCGCGCGGCGCGCGTGCTCCTTCGCCGGCAGAAATCCCTCGAAGAAGAACCGGTCGGTCGGCAGCGCCGCAACCGATAGCGCTGATAGCACCGACGACGGCCCGGGCACTGCAATGACGGCATGACCGGCGGCGCAGACCTCGCGCACCAGCTTGAAGCCGGGATCGGAGATCAGCGGCGTGCCGGCGTCGGAGACCAGTGCGATCGAGGCGCCCTGCGCCAATCGCTCGAGGAGCTTGGGCCGCGCCTGAGCCGCGTTGTGCTCGTGATAGAGCGCCAACTCGGCGGTGATTGCGTATCGTTCGGTCAGCCGGCGCGTAATCCTGGTGTCCTCGCAGGCGATGACGTCGACGCCCGCCAGCGTCTCCAGCGCGCGCAGGGTGATGTCGGCGAGATTGCCGATCGGCGTCGCCACCAGATGGAGCCCGGGCGCGGCCTTTGGCGCCGCCAGCTGCTGGCCGCCGATCGAAAAGGTCCTGGCCGCAGTGCCTGTCGTGGCATCGGAATGGTGGAGGGAACTGGCTTTTGCGCGCATAATGGCAATCTAGAGCGTTTTCGAGCGAAGTGGATACCGGTTCGCGTGAAGAAAACGCGACAAAACAAGAAACTAGAGCCCCGTTTCGATTCAAGTTGCTGAGGGGAACGGGAGCCGCGGCAACGGCGCCGCGAGGCCATAATCCTTTTGTTTTAGTTAACTATTCGCCGACAATATGCCTGAATCCCCCCGCCTCATCAGAGCTGGATGGAGTCCTGGCCGATCCTGGTCGGTCAAGAGAAGAGAGACGATGGAAGGCCCGCATCACCGCACCTCCCCGCCTGATGGCACGACCCGGCGAACCGCGCTTGGTCTGCTCGTGGGCACGCCGTTGCTGAGCGCCTGTTCCGGCGTCCAGCAGAGCTTGAACCAATTTTCCAGTCCGTTCGGCGGCAACCAGGAAGCCGGTCCGGCCGGCCCGCCGCAACAGCCGCAGGCGGTCGGCACCGGGCAGGTCAAGATCGGGCTGATCCTGCCGCTGTCGGCCTCCGGCAATGCCGGGCTCGCCGCGCAATCGATGCGGAACGCCGCCGAAATGGCGCTGGCGGAATTCCAGAACCCGAACATTCAGCTCCTGATCAAGGACGATGGCGGCAGCCCGCAGGGCGCGGCGCAGGGCACCCAGCAGGCGCTGTCCGAGGGCGCCGAGATCATTCTGGGGCCGCTGTTCGCGGGCTCCGTGCCTGCCACCGCGCAGCTGACGCGGCCGCGCGGAACGTCGGTGATCGCATTCTCCACCGATTCGAGCGTCGCCGGGCACGGCGTCTATCTGCTGAGTTTCCTGCCGGAGTCCGACATCAATCGGATCGTCGACTACTCCGCCGGGATCGGAAAGCGCTCGTTCGCCGCGATGGTGCCGGACAACGCCTATGGCAACGTGGTCGAGGCCGCATTCAAGCAGGCGGTTGGCCGCAAGAGCGGCCGCGTCGTCGCATTCGAGAAATATGGCGCCGATCGCGCAACGCCTGCGCGGACCGTTGCCCAGGCGCTGGGCCAGGCCGATGCGCTGCTGCTCGCCGACGACGGCGATTCGGTGGTCGCGACCGCCGACGCACTCACTGCAGCGGGGGCCAATCTGCGCAACATCCAGCTGCTCGGCACCGGGCTGTGGGACAATCCGCGGGTGTCCGCGAGCCCAGTCCTGCAGGGCGGCCTTTATGCCGCGCCCGATCCGTCCGGTTTCCGCAGCTTCGCCGGCCGCTATCGCGCCAAATACGGCGGCGAGCCGGTGCGCACCGCAACGCTTGCCTATGACGCGGTCGCGCTGGTGGCGGCGCTGGCGCGTACCCAGGGTGCGCAGCGTTTTGCGCCGGAGACGCTGACCAATCCATCCGGCTTTGCCGGGATCGACGGTCTGTTCCGTTTCCGCTCCGACGGCACCAATGAACGCGGCCTTGCCGTCATGAAGGTGGCGTCCGGCGGCGGCACGCCGGTCGCCGGATCGCCGAAGAGCTTTGGCGCTTAATTTTCGTCAGGCGGTCAAGCTGCCTTGTCGGGCGCCGGAACCCGCCCGCTACTTTGCATGGGGTTGTTTTCGATATTTTGGCAGCGTGCGCGCTAAAGCGCGATGAGATTAGGTTGAATCGTCATCGCGCATTAGCTCTTTGTTTGAGCATGATCTTTCCGGAAAACCGCTTCGCACTTTTCCGGATCATGCTTAGAGCGTTTTCGAGCGAAGTGGATACCGATTCGCGCGAAGATAACGCGTCAAAATAGGAATTTAGAGCCCCGTTCCGATTCAATCCGAACGGGATAGGCTCTACGGGATAGGCTCTAGCAGGCTGTTGAAGAAGTCTTTGAGCGGCGTGCGACGAATGGGATGTTGTCGCCGTTGAGGAGGCAGATCTCCCCTTCGAGTGAACCGTCATCCTTTAGTTCTGCCCAACCGTCGCCCTCCGCTGGCTCCATTTCGTCGTTTCCTTGCCAGCCGAACTCGACGGTATTGCCGTGGCTGGCTCCATGGATGGAGCCGGTGAGGCAGTCGAAGGCGAATTCGCCGCCGGCCACATCGAACAGGATGTAGGCGCTCGCCAAGGCCATGTCGTAGCCGGGCGTCTCGACGACCTCCATCTGCCCCGGATGCTCATGCCGGTGCCGCCAGAAGTTTGGGAAGCCGGATCAGATTGTAGGCTGCAAGCGCCAGGACGAAGACGGCATCGACGCGGTCGCGACCTCGCAGCTTGACCTTGGCCAAGCCAGCGGAACTCTTGATCCAGCCGAAGACTTCTTCGATGCGTTTGCGGCAACGCTGGCTGATGCCGTAGCCGCTGTGACGCGTGGTACGTGCGTCGATCGCCGTCTTGCGCCGCTTGCCGGTTTTACTCAGATGTCCATCAATCGCGATGTGCGGGGTAACCGATCTATCCCTCAGGTCGTGGACGAACTGCGTGACATCATAGGCCTTGTCCGCCCCCAGAGTGATCCGCTTCGCGCACCTCCGCCTGTCGATCATGGCAAGCGCAATCTCCCGTTCGGCGGTGCCTGTCGCCTGGCTCACTCCGCCCAAAACCGCTAAACCATTGCGGTTCTCCATCAGAGCATGGCCCATATAGCTCAGCTTGGCCGGCTGGCCGTCACCCTTCTTGTAGAGCCGCGCCTCGGGATCGGTCGTGCTCGCATGGGTCTCGTTGGACCGCTTCTCCTTGTGAAAGCTGCGCTCGGCATTGCGTCCCGGACCATCCTCGTCTTTGTCGCTGCCATCCTTCTTCCGGAAGCTCTTGATCGAGGCCCAGGCTTCGATCAGCGTACCATCCACCGAGAAGTGATCGCTCGATAGCAGGCGCTTGACCTTTGGCTGCGCCAAAAGCGCGTTCAGGAACTTGGCCGCAATCTCGCCTTCGAGCAGCCGGTCGCGGTTCTTCGAGAAGGTCGAATGGTCCCAAACCGCATCGTCCACCCCAAGCCCAACGAACCAGCGGAACAGAAGATCGAACTCGATCCGTTCCATCAGATGCCGTTCCGAGCGAACCCCGTAAAACGCCTGGAGCAGCATCGCCCGAAGCAACTTCTCCGGTGCGATCGAGGGGCGACCGAAGTCCGTATAGAGCTTGCCGAACTCCCCAGAAAGGTCGCCCAGCGCCGCATTCGCCAACTCCCGGATCACCCGCAGCGGGTGGTCGACGCGAACTCGGGCCTCCAGGTCCACATAACTGAAAAGTGAGCCGGATTGTTCGTCACTTCCCCGCATCGCGCCCCCCGGTTAAATCCTGGTCCCAGAGAATCACGATACGAAACGCTTCGCCATCGACTTCTTCAACAGCCTGCTAGGCCGCGAGATCCGCGACGACAGCGTCGAGCACCGGAAATCCCGACTTCGTCACGCGCAGCCGTCCGTCTGCATCGACGGCGATCGCGCCTTCCTCGCGCAGCATCGCGATCCGGTGCGGATCGAGCTTTCGGCCGGAGAGCTTGGCATAGCGCTGGGGATCGATGCCCTCGGCGAGCCGCAGCCCCATCAAGAGGAATTCGTCGGCGCGTTCTTCGCTGTTGAGGCTGTCATCGGTGACGACGCCATGACCGCGCTCCTCGACGTTCAACAGCCAGGCCTCGGGGCGCCGCTCGGTCGCGGTCGCGTGCCTGACGCCATCGATGTCGAGCCTTCCATGCGCGCCGGGGCCGATGCCGGCATATTGCTCGCCGCGCCAATAGACCAGGTTGTGCTTGCACTCGGCGCCGGTGCGGGCGTGGTTGGAGATCTCGTAGGCCGGCAGTCCCTCGCGGGCGCAGACCTCCTGCGTCACGTCGTAGAGCGCGCGCGCGGTCGCTTCGTCCGGGGTCTGCAATTTGCCGGCGGCATGCAGCCCGAAGAACGGCGTGCCTTCCTCGATCGTGAGCTGATAGAGCGACAGATGCTCGGCCGCTTCCGAGATCGCCTGCTTCAATTCGTCGGCCCACATCTGCGGCGTCTGGTCGGGCCGCGCATAGATCAGATCGAACGAGTAGCGGTCGAACGCGGAGCGCGCGATCGCGACCGCGTCGAGCGCCTCGCGCGCGGTATGCAGGCGGCCCAATGCCTTCAGCGAAGCATCGTCCAGTGCCTGTACGCCGAGCGAGACGCGGTTGACGCCGGCCGCGCGATAGCCGCGAAAGCGCGTCGCCTCGACGCTGGTCGGATTGGCCTCGAGCGTCACCTCGACATCGCGCGAGACCTGCCAGTGCTTGCCGATCGCATCGAGCACGGCGCCCACCGTCTGCGGCTGCATCAGCGAGGGCGTGCCGCCGCCGAGGAAGATCGAGGTGACCTCGCGTCCCGGCACCCGCGCGGCCGTGGTCTCGATCTCGCGGGCGAACGCGCGCACGAAGCGCGCCTCGTCGACCGGCGCGTGCCGGACGTGGCTGTTGAAATCGCAATACGGGCATTTGGACAGGCAGAACGGCCAGTGCACGTAGACGCCGAAAGCTTCTCGTTCAGCGTGGCTCAAGGCAGATCTCCGCGAGCTTCACGAAGGCGCGGGCGCGATGCGACAGGCCGAGTCCGAGCGGCGGCAGGCCGTGCTTCTCGATGCTGCTCATCTCGCCAAAGGTCCGCGTGTAACCGTCGGGCAGGAAAGCCGGATCATAGCCGAATCCGGCGGTGCCGCGCGGCGGCCAGACCAAGGTTCCATCGGCGCGGGCCTCGACCTCCTCGAGGTGGTCGTCGGGCCAAGCCACGCACAGCGCGGAGACGAAGTGCGCCCTGCGCTGGTCCGGCGCGATGGCGCCGCGCTCCTGCAGCAAGCGCTCGATCCGCGTCATCGCCGCCATGAAGTCCTTGCCCTCGCCGGCCCAGCGCGCCGAGTAGATCCCGGGTGCGCCGTCGAGCGCGTCGACCACGAGGCCGGAATCGTCGGCGAAGGCCGGCAGTCCGGAGGCCTTCGCGGCCGCAATGGCCTTGATCGCCGCATTGGCGCGAAAGCTGCCGCCGGTCTCCTCGGGCTCGGCGAGCCCGAGCTCGCCGGCCGACACCGCCTCCACGCCGTGCGGCGCCAGCAGTTCCCGCATCTCGGCAAGCTTGCCGGGATTATGGGTGGCGATGACGAGCCTTCCGGTGATTCGGCGATGCATGGCCAATCTGACTACGCCACCGCGATCTTTTGCAAGTCGACCAGACGCGCGACACCTTTGCGCGCCAGTGCCATCAGCGCCAGCAATTCACCTTCCGAGAACGGTGTCTTCTCGGCGGTGCCCTGCACCTCGATGATGCGGCCGTCGCCGGTCATGACGAAATTGGCATCGGTGTCGGCCTCGGAGTCCTCGGCATAGTCGAGATCGAGCACCGGCGTGCCCTGGTAGATGCCGCAGGAGATCGCCGCCACGTTGTCGCGCAACACGTTGGTCTTCAGCATGTTGCGGGTCTTCATCCAGTTGATGCAGTCGGCCAGAGCCACCCAGGCACCGGTGATCGAGGCGGTGCGGGTGCCGCCATCGGCCTGGATGACGTCGCAATCGACCGTGATCTGGCGCTCGCCGAGCGCCTCGAGGTCGACGGCGGCGCGCAGTGAGCGGCCGATCAGGCGCTGGATCTCGACCGTGCGGCCACCCTGCTTGCCGGCGGAGGCCTCGCGGCGGGTGCGTTCCAGGGTGGCGCGCGGCAGCATGCCGTATTCGGCGGTGACCCAGCCGCGGCCCTGGCCCTTCAGCCACGGCGGCAACCGCTCTTCCAAGGTGGCGGTCACCAGCACATGGGTGTCGCCGAACTTCACCATGCAGGAACCCTCGGCATATTTGACGACGCCGCGTTCCAGCGACACGGGACGCAGTTCATCGGGCGCACGGCGGCTTGGCCGCATTGGAAATCCTCCAGAATTCCGAGAAAATGAGTTGGCCGTGCTTGTAGGAGGGGGAAGGGGCAGCGGCAAGGGTTTTCGGCCCCGGTAACGTCCCGGTATCAAGGGGTTGAATGCATACTTGTCACCGGCCCCCCGGATCGACAAATTAGGCAGCAATTGTGAGGGACTGGAGTGTGACTCATCACGATCCGATCGGCCTGATCGCGCCGCATGCCGGGCTCGCCCAGCTCAATGAGCGGTCGCGCGACATTTTTCGTCAAATCGTCGAAAGCTATCTCGCGACCGGCGAGCCGGTCGGCTCGCGCAATATCTCGCGCCTGATCGCATTACCGCTGTCGCCGGCCTCCGTCCGCAATGTGATGTCGGACCTTGAGCAGCTCGGCCTGATCTATGCGCCGCACACATCGGCGGGCCGGCTGCCGACCGAACTCGGCCTGCGTTTCTTCGTCGACGCCCTGATGCAGGTCGGCGACCTCACCGAGGCCGAGCGGCAATCGATCCAGACCCAGCTGGCGGCCGTCGATCGCGCGCAGTCGGTCGAGGCGGCCCTTGGCGAAGCGCTGACGCGGCTGTCGGGGCTGACCCGTGCCGCGGCCGTGGTGCTGACGCAGAAGTCGAATGCGCGGCTGAAGCACATTGAATTCGTGCGGCTGGAGCCGGAGAAGGCGCTGGTCGTGCTGGTCGGCGAAGACGGCCAGGTCGAAAACCGGGTGCTGGCGCTGCCGCCGGGCGTGCCGTCCTCGGCCCTGACCGAAGCGACCAATTTCCTCAATGCGCGGATCCGCGGCCGGACGCTGGCCGAAGCGCGCCTCGAGCTCGAGACGGCATTGACGCAAAGCCGCGCCGAGCTCGATCAGCTCACGCAAAAGGTCGTCGCGGCCGGCATCGCGAGCTGGTCCGGCGGCGCGAACGAGGACCGCCAGCTGATCGTGCGTGGTCACGCCAATCTGCTCGAGGATCTGCATGCACTCGACGATCTCGAGCGCATCAAGTCGCTGTTCGACGATCTCGAGACCAAGCGCGGCGTGATCGATCTGCTCGGTCGCGCCGAGCGCGGTGAGGGCGTGCGGATCTTCATCGGCTCGGAGAACAAGCTGTTCTCGCTGTCGGGTTCCTCCACCATCATCGCGCCCTACGGCGACGCCCAGGGCCGGATCGTCGGCGTGCTCGGCGTGATCGGGCCGACGCGGCTGAACTATGCACGCGTAATCCCGACGGTCGACTATGCCGCGCGCATCGTCAGCAAGATGCTGGGCGGCTGATCGGGGCGGATTTGGCCTGCACTTGACGGGTTTCGTTCACCCGGGCCGGAGAGCCCGGTGCCCGAAGGGGGTATGTTACGCTTGATTTTCGCCGCCCAAAGCACGATATCCCGGGCAGCAATCCCCAAGATTTGAACCGACGCGAGTTTTTCGAGAAGGCAAGCCATGACCGATCCGAACCGGGCCAATGACAACAGCGAGAATTCGGCGCCGACGGGAGAGCCCGTGGTTTCGAAGCCCTACATCATGCCCGACGATCCCGAGGTGGGATCGGCCGAGGCGCTGGCCAAGGAACTCGCCGAGGCGAAGGACCGCACGCTGCGCACGCTGGCCGAGATGGAAAACCTCCGTCAGCGCACCCGCCGCGAGGTTGCCGACGCCAAGACCTATGGCATCACCGGCTTCGCCCGCGACGTGCTCGATATCGCCGACAATCTGCAGCGCGCGCTCGACGCGGTGCCGGCCGAGACCAAGGAAGCCGCCGATCCCGGCCTGAAGGCGCTGATCGAAGGCGTCGAGCTGACCGAGCGTTCGCTGCTCAACGCGCTGGAGAAGAACGGCGTAAAGAAGTTCGATCCGATCGGTGAGAAGTTCGATCCGAACTTCCAGCAGGCGATGTTCGAGGTGCCTGACACCTCGGTGCCGTCGGGCACGGTGGTGCAGGTCGTGCAGGCCGGCTACATGATCGGCGACCGCATCCTGCGTCCGGCGCTGGTTGGCGTCTCCAAGGGCGGCGCCAAGGCGGCCCCGACCGCCGACATCACGGTCTGATCGGTCCGACGCCGGCTCTGAAGCCGTGAGCTTGCTACTGTCGTGTCACGGCAGCGGCTTCTCATGAGCCTTCGGCCAATAGGTGCCGAAGCTCCAGAGATTTCCTTCCGGGTCACGGCAGGAGAAATCACGGCTGCCATAATCGGTGTCACGCAGTTCCATTTCGATCTTTGCACCCGCCGCCCTGGCCTTTGCATGCAGGGCGTCGGGATCGTCGACGGCGGTGTAGATTGAATCGGTGCGGCGGCCGGTGGCATCGCCGACCAGCCTGCCATACGCATCGTCGCGGCTCTGGCCCAGCATCAGCATCGAGGATCCGTAGGCGAGCTCGGCGTGGTGGATCACGCCGCCGTCGCGGTAGACCACGTGCTCGGTGAATCCGATCACCGTCTTGAGCCAGACGATCATCGCCTCGGCGTCCTTGCAGCGCAGGGTCGGGTAGATGCGCGGGGGTTCGATGTCGTGCGTCATGTCACAGGCCTCCTTGGCTGATGGCGCCACTCTGCACGAGGCAATCCGGCTTCGGCTTGAAGGTTTGTTACCAGTCCGGCTGCAGCTCGCCGGAATGCGACAGCCGGCTGTCGGTCAGCGTCAGGCGGCGCGCCCAAGCGGTCGGTGGTTCCCCGGCAAACTCGACGAACTCGCGAGCGAGATGGGCTTGATCGGCGTAGCCGCTCTCCGCAGCGATTGTGGCCAAGCCGTCGGCTGCGCCAGACTGCGCAAGCCGGCAAGCCTGATGAAAGCGCATCATGCGCGCCACCGGCTTGGGCGCGAGGCCGAGTTCGGATCGAAACCGGCCGGCGAGGTGTTTACGGCTCCAACCGATCTCCGAAGCGATCGCCGTGATCCGGGCGGTGCCGCCCGATCGCGCCAACATTCGATAAGCGAACGCGACTTCCTCGGACGGCCCGCGGCCGAGGCGGCGAAGTACGAAATCTTCAATCAGGTCGAAGCGGCGCTGCCAGCACGGTACGGCGCCGATTTGCTCGCGCAGCCGCCGCCCATCGCGGCCCAGCACATCACCAAGATCGACCATGCGCCCGGTGAGCTCGGCAATGGCGCCGCCGAAGAAGCGATAGGCGCCAAGCGGCGTGAAATCCACCTGCACGGATTCGGCGCAGCCGTCGGACTCGATGTTGACGGGTCCGGCGTGCAGTCCGGCCGTGAAGCTCAGCTGACGGTCGGATGGTCCAGGCTGACGCGCGAGCGCGATCAGATAGGGCGAGCCGAAGCTGATGATCAACGGCACGATCAGCGGTGCGGTCTGACGGTGGAAGAAGTGGCCTGCCGCCGTCTCGCGGTAACCTGTAATTCCGACAATCAGGCCCGCCATGCGCGGCGACGGCGGGCGTCGCGCGAAGTCGAATGCGACGGGGCCCCAAGCTCGGCCATACGAATCTCGCGCGAGGCGCGACTTACCCGATATCCGACGACTGGATCCGCTTGACGCCGGCCTTGTCCATGTCGGTCCATGCCTTGGCCAGCGATCCCTGGGTGTCGATGCCGCGGCAGGCGTCCTCTACGACATAGGCTTCGAAGCCGGCCTTGCGCGCATCGAGCGCGGTCCATGCCACGCAGAAATCGGTGGCGAGCCCGGCCACGAAAACCCGTTCGACATTGCGCGCCTTCAGATAGGCGGCAAGCCCGGTGGTGGTCTTGCCGTCGGCTTCGGTGAAGGCAGAGTAGCTGTCGACGTCCTTGTGAAAACCCTTGCGGATGATCAGCTCGGCCTGCGGGATCGCGAGATCCTTCGACAGCGAGGCGCCGTCGGTGCCCTGCACGCAGTGGTCGGGCCACAGCACCTGCTTGCCGTAGGCGAGGTCGATGGTCTCGAACGGCTTCTTGCCGGGATGGACCGAGGCAAAGGAGATGTGTCCCGGTGTGTGCCAGTCCTGCGTCATCACCACATTGGCAAAGCTCTTGGCGATCTTGTTGATCACCGGCACCACCTGCTCGCCGTCCTTCACGGCGAGGCTGCCGCCGGGCAGAAAGCAGTTCTGGACGTCGATCACGAGCAGCGCGGAGCCATCGTCGGGCTTGATCGCAGCCGCCCAGAGTCTGCTGGGAACCAGGGTCGCAAGCGCCAACGTGCCGAGGCCTGCAACTATCTGTCGTCGATCCAACATCGCGCCCCTCCTCGCTTTGATACCGCGCGAGGAGGCTAGTTCCGTTCGGCGAACGGCGAAAGTGGGATTTTTCCAACCGGCCTTACGAAGGGCGGATCAGCCGCGCGGCTGGATGCCGTCGCGGACCGTGCGGAAGCGCGGGAAGGCGGTCTCCCAATCGGTGCGCGGCGAGCTGCCGATGACCCGCAGCGATGTCTGCGCGCCGAATCGCAGCCACTGCACGATGGTCACCGGGGTGTTGTCCTTGCCGCTGACGGCGTCGATCCGTGTCTCGAAACCGGGCTGGCCGTCGATCCGGATCGGTTCGGACATGGTGATCCGCCCGTCGCGCACGCCGGGAATCGTGGTGGCGATCTGCTGGGCAAAGCGGCCGCGATCATCGGGCGTGGCCGGCGCCGAAGCGATGACGCCGAGCAGCATGAAGGGCTTGGCCTCAAGGCCCTTGTCGTCGCCGTCGGCCATCAGCAGCGCCGCACCCGGCGCGAGCATGCGGATATTCTTGAAACCGCTGAGCTCGGTAACCTTGAACGGCATCATGGCGAGCTGCTCGTCGACCGGCACCTCCTTGCGGATCTCGGCGGAGGCGAACATCTGCCGGACGGCGTCGTCGGTGTAGATCTTGCTCGCGTTCTCCGGCACCTGCACCGCGACATAGCCGGAGAAGGTCGGCCCCGGCAGGATCATGGAATAGCGCCGCACATTGCTGGCGCCGTCGCGGGCGCTCTCCACGGTGTAGTAGGCGAGGCCGGCCGGCGTCTCGAGGCTCTCGGGCTTGATGTTTCCGGTACCGGCCGGGTTGGCCTTGAAGGCGTTCACGACCTCGTTGTAGGCGTCCGCGGGCAGGTCGGCGATCAGGACCTTGACGCCCTGATCCTCGGTCTCGAAGCCGATGAAGGATTTGGCGCGGACGAGGCCCACCAGCGGTTTCATCCCGACATGCGCGCCCGGCGGAAACACCACGTCGGCGGCAAAGCCACGACAGGTGGCGGCAATCAGCAGGGCAACCGCAACGAGAACTCGAAAAGGCGTCATGGGGGGTCTACCGGTTTTGCTTGATGGCCGCGCAACGGGGCCGGTGCAGCTGGATGGCCTCTTCAGTCGGACCGCTTTTAGCGGTTTTGATGACCCTGCAACAGGCCGCCATATCTCCGCTCCAGGCCAGCCGGTTCGATTTCATGGGCTTTTCGCCTTGATTGGCGGGCACTTTCCAGTTTCCCGAGGTTTCCAGGAACGACCACCTGCGGCCGCCAGCGGCCAAACAGCGCGCCCTCGACCGGTGCGCCGCTCTCGCATACGACGTTTGTGAGCGTTCACTCAACAGCGCTGACGTCGTGCCGCGAATGTCGCGGTGGACGGCGGGCGGCATTCTTGCCGATTTGTTAACTTGGTCCGGGTTTGAACCGGTGCCGCGGCCGGGCTGACACAATCTTTCAAACGTCAGTCTTTTCAGGCCTCAACGTTGCGTCCAGTCCTTGCGGGCAGGACCCTCCCTCCTATATCAGGCTCACCGTCGCAATATCGCGAGTATGTGAACGTCTGGGGGTTCGGTACGGAGCGCCGTCAGGGCCCAACCAACCTGCCGTAGCAAAGAGGATATGAAAACCATGGGTAAGGTCATTGGGATCGACCTCGGCACCACGAATTCGTGCGTCGCCGTGATGGATGGCAAGAACGCCAAGGTGATCGAGAATGCCGAGGGCATGCGAACGACGCCGTCGATCGTTGCTTTCACCGACGACGGCGAGCGCCTCGTCGGACAGCCGGCAAAGCGCCAGGCGGTGACCAATCCCGAGCGTACGTTCTTTGCGGTGAAGCGCCTCATTGGCCGCCGCTATGACGACCCGATGGTCGAGAAGGACAAGAAGCTCGTTCCCTACAAGATCGTCAAAGCATCGAACGGCGATGCCTGGGTCGAAGCCGACGGCAAGACCTATTCGCCCTCGCAGGTCTCGGCCTTCATTCTGCAGAAGATGAAGGAGACCGCTGAGGCGCATCTCGGCCAGAAGGTCGATCAGGCCGTCATCACGGTTCCTGCCTATTTCAATGACGCGCAGCGTCAGGCCACCAAGGACGCCGGCAAGATCGCCGGCCTCGAAGTGCTGCGCATCATCAACGAACCGACGGCTGCCGCGCTCGCCTACGGTCTCGACAAGACGAAGGCCGGCACGATCGCCGTGTACGACCTCGGCGGCGGCACCTTCGACGTCTCGATCCTCGAGATCGGCGACGGCGTGTTCGAGGTGAAGTCGACCAACGGCGACACCTTCCTCGGTGGTGAAGACTTCGACATGCGTCTGGTCGGCTATCTCGCCGACGAATTCCAGAAGGAGCAGGGCATCAACCTGCGCAACGACAAGCTCGCCTTGCAGCGCCTGAAGGAAGCCGCCGAGAAGGCCAAGATCGAGCTGTCGTCGACCACGCAGACCGAAATCAACCTGCCGTTCATCACGGCCGACCAGACCGGTCCGAAGCATCTGACGATGAAGCTGACCCGCGCCAAGTTCGAGGCGCTGGTGGCCGACCTCGTCGAGAAGACCATCGAGCCGTGCCGCAAGGCGCTGAAGGATGCCGGCCTGACCGCCGGTGAGGTCGGCGAAGTGGTGCTGGTCGGCGGCATGACCCGCATGCCGAAGATCCAGGAAATGGTGAAGCAGTTCTTCGGCAAGGAGCCGCACAAGGGCGTCAATCCCGACGAGGTCGTGGCGATCGGCGCTGCGATCCAGGCCGGCGTGCTGCAGGGCGACGTCAAGGACGTGCTGCTGCTCGACGTGACCCCGCTGTCGCTGGGCATCGAGACGCTGGGCGGCGTGTTCACCCGCATCATCGACCGCAACACCACGATCCCGACCAAGAAGAGCCAGGTGTTCTCGACGGCCGAAGACAATCAGGGCGCCGTCACCATCCGCGTCTTCCAGGGCGAGCGTGAAATGGCGGCCGACAACAAGATGCTCGGCCAGTTCGATCTGATGGGTATTCCGCCGGCTCCGCGCGGCATGCCGCAGATCGAGGTGACCTTCGACATCGACGCCAACGGCATCGTCAACGTCTCGGCCAAGGACAAGGCGACCGGCAAGGAACAGCAGATCCGGATCCAGGCATCCGGCGGTCTGTCCGAGGCCGACATCGACAAGATGGTCAAGGACGCCGAGGCCAATGCGGCCGAGGACAAGAAACGCCGCGAAGCGGTCGACGCCAAGAACCATGCCGATGGCCTGGTTCATTCGACCGAGAAGGCTTTGGCCGAGCACGGCTCGAAGATTCCGGAGACGGACCGTCGCGCAATCGAAGACGCCGTCAGCGACCTCAAGGAAGCGCTGAAGGGCGACAACGCCGAGGCGATCAAGGCCAAGACCAACACGCTGGCGCAGGCTTCGATGAAGCTCGGCGAGGCCATGTACAAGCAGCAGGCCGAGGCCGATGCGGCCAAGGACGCTGCGAAGGATGACGTTGTCGACGCGGAGTTCACCGAGGTCGACGACGACAAGAACAACAA
Source organism: Bradyrhizobium sp. USDA 4011 (assembly GCF_054063415.1). Lineage (NCBI taxonomy): Bacteria > Pseudomonadati > Pseudomonadota > Alphaproteobacteria > Hyphomicrobiales > Nitrobacteraceae > Bradyrhizobium > Bradyrhizobium sp. USDA 4011. Next base: position 4,163,668 of record NZ_JBSSGG010000001.1, on the reverse strand, counting down.
GAAGTCTGCCTAAGCGGGCTTGCGATCATGACCCTCACACCAAAGAGCACGCGACGCGTCTCGGAGGAGTGGGGGTCATTTTTCTTTAAGGCGATCGCTGCATCTTCCAGACAGGCGCAATCGTTTGCGCAATCCTTGGCGATCGCGACGAACTTCGGACGGAATTGAAGGATGTCCACCAAGCGCTGCTATTACGAGACCCTCGAGGTCGATCGGAACGCGGACGAGACCAAGCTGAAATCAGCTTTCCGCAAACTGGCAATGAAATGGCATCCGGACAAGAATCCGGGCGACGCCACCAGCGAGGTCCGGTTCAAGGAAATCAACGAGGCCTATGAGGTGCTGAAGGACGGCGACAAGCGCGCCGCCTATGACCGCTTCGGCCACGCTGCCTTCGAGCAGGGCATGGGCGGTGGCGGTCCCGGCTTCGGCGCCGGCTTCGCCTCCTCCTTCTCCGATATCTTCGAGGATCTGTTCGGCATGGCCGGGCAGCGCCGCGGCGGCGGCCGCGAACGCGGTGCCGACCTGCGCTACAATATGGAGATCACGCTCGAGGAGGCCTTCCAGGGCAAGACCGCACAGATCGAGATCCCGGTTTCGGTGACCTGCGAATCCTGCTCCGGCACCGGCGCCAAGGCCGGCACCAAGCCGAAGACCTGCTCGCATTGCGGCGGCGCCGGCCGGATCCGGCAGGCCCAGGGCTTCTTCACGCTGGAGCGGACCTGCCCCGGCTGTCAGGGCCGCGGCCAGATGATCGAGGACGCCTGCGCCTCCTGCGCCGGTTCCGGCCGGGTGACGCGCGAGCGCACGCTATCGGTCAACATTCCTCCCGGTGTCGAGGACGGCACCCGTATTCGTCTCGCCGGCGAAGGCGAGGCCGGTGTCCGCGGCGGGCCGCCCGGCGACCTCTACATCTTCCTGTCGCTGGCCACGCACCAGTTCTTCCAGCGCGACGGCGCCGACCTGCACTGCCGCGTGCCGATCTCGATGGTGACCGCAGCCCTCGGCGGCGAGTTCGAGGTGCCGACCATCGACAAGGGCCAGACCAAGGTGAAGGTGCCGGCCGGGACCCAGTCCAGCCGCCGATTCCGCATCGCATCAAAGGGTATGCCGGTGCTCCGCTCGCGCCAGACCGGCGACATGTATGTTCAGGTTGTGGTTGAAACGCCGCAGAATCTGACCAAGAAGCAGCAAGAATTGCTGATGGAGTTCGAAAAACTCTCGTCCGGCGCGACGCAACCGGAGGCAGCGGGTTTCTTCTCTAAGGTCAAGGACTTCTTCGGAAGCCGCTCCGTCTAGCCGCAGTCGTTATGCTTGACCGTAACGACTTCGATCTATACGTGTTTATGACTGTTTTCTGACAACCGCTCGATTGTGCGCGGTCCCGCCTGGTAGCGACATGCCTCTGCAATCGTCCGTGCGTGCGTCGAAGAAGCCCCTCCGTCTTGACGACGAGGTTCGTTTTCTCCGTTCATGGATCGAGAAGCCGCTGCATATGGGCGCGGTGATGCCGTCCGGGCGGCTGCTCGCGCGCACCATGGCGCAATATGTCGATCCTGAAGCCGAAGGGCCGGTTGTCGAACTCGGACCCGGCACCGGTGCGATCACCAATGCGCTGATCGAGCACGGCGTCGATCAAAAGCGTCTCGTCCTGGTTGAATACAATCCCGGCTTCTGTGCGTTGCTGCGCGAACGCTATCCGCAGGCCAAGGTGGTCCAGGGCGATGCCTACAGGCTTCGCGACACGTTGTGGGACGTCATGAAGTCTCCGGCCTCGGCCGTGGTCTCCGGCCTGCCGCTGGTCACCAAGCCGATGCTGACCCGCCTGAAGCTGGTCCGCGACGCCTTCCTGGCCCTCGCGCCCGGTGCGCCGTTCGTCCAGTTCACCTATTCGGTGGCGCCGCCGATTCCGAAGTCGCTGCCCGGCGTGTCCACCGAGGCGTCTGAGCGGATCTGGATGAACCTTCCACCCGCGCGGGTCTGGGTGTATCGCAAGGGCTGACGCGTATTCCGCACAAGCGGGTACCGGTTTTGCGCATGGAATACACGCAGAACATTAGCTAAGAGCATTTTCAGAGAAAATGCTCGCCCTGCGTTATCGCGCCGGGCGCGTGCCCTAACCGCGATTTCGAAATGTCCGCGCTGAAAATCCTCGTGATCCCCGGATCGCTGCGATCAGGCTCGCTCAACGCGAAGCTCGCCGCTGTGCTGGCGCAGGAGCTCGCGCAATCAGGGGCCGACGTCACCCGTATCTCGCTCGGCGATTTTCCGCTGCCGATCTATGACGGCGATTTGCAGGCCAAATCGGGCGTGCCGCAGCATGCCGTCAATCTGAAGCGGATGATCGGCGCCCATCATGGTGTGCTGATCGTGACGCCGGAATACAATTCCTCGGTGCCGGCGCTGGTGAAGAACACGATCGACTGGGTGAGCCGCGTGCAGGATCCGCACGAGACCCGTGGCCAGGTTTTCCATGGCCGCGCCTTCGCGATCGCGGCGGCATCCGGCAACCGGCTCGGCGGCACGCGCGCGCTGGCGGCGCTGCGCCTGATCCTGACCGCGTGCCATGCCGCCGTGATCCCGAACCAGCTGGCGCTGTCATTCGCCGAGCAGGCCTATGACGACATGGATCGCCTGAGGCACCAGGCCGACATCGACGCGATGCGGGCGCTGGTGCGGCAGCTGATCGACCATTCCCAACGCATGATGTGAGGTGACATGCAGCCAGCCAAGATCGTTCCAAGGGACCGGTTGATTGTGGCGCTCGATTTGCCGTCGGTCGCTGTCGCCGAGGCGATGATCGACAGGCTCGGCGACAGCGTCACCTTCTACAAGATCGGCTATCAGCTCGGTTACGCCGGCGGCCTCGCGCTGGCGAAGCAGCTTGCAGCCAGCGGCAAGAAGGTCTTCCTCGATCTCAAGCTGCACGACATCGGCAACACGGTGGCGCGCGGGGTCGAAAGCGTTGCCGCTCTCGGCGCGACCTTTCTCACCGTGCATGCCTACCCGCAGACCATGAAGGCGGCGGTCGAGGCGCGCGCCGGATCCGGCCTGAAGATTCTCGCGGTGACGGTGCTGACCTCCTACGACGACAGCGACCTGCACGCGGCGGGCTATCGCCTCAACGTCTCCGATCTCGTCGAGGCGCGCGCCAGGCAGGCGCAGGCGCTCGGTGTCGACGGCCTCGTCAGCTCGCCCGAGGAAGCCGCCGCCCTGCGCAAGATCGTGGGCGATCGGATGAACCTTGTGACACCGGGCATCCGCCCCGCGGGCTCGGCGACCGGCGACCAGAAGCGCATCATGACGCCGGCCCGCGCCATTGCCGCCGGCGCCGACTATCTGGTGGTCGGACGTCCGGTGATGGAAGCCGCCGATCCGAAGGCCGCGGCCGAAGCCATTCATGCCGAGATCGCCCAGGCGCTCGCCTGAACCAACAACAAGGGAGAACAGAGATGGCGAAGGGATACTGGATTGGACGCGTCGACGTTCACAATGAGGAGGGCTACAAGCCCTACATGGCCGCCAACCCGGCGATCTTCCAGAAATTCGGCGGCAAGTTCATCGTTCGCGGCGGCAAGTTCACCAGCGTGGAGGGCCAAAGCCGCTCGCGCAACGTCGTGATCGAATTCCCCGATTACGCGACCGCGCTCGCTTGCTACCAATCGCCGGAATATCAGGCCAATATCAAGGTGCGGCAGCCGCATTCGATCGCCGACCTGATTATCATCGAGGGGCACGACAGCCCGTAGCCCGGACGCCGGTTCGGCTGCTCGGAACAAGCCTCCGATGGCCGTCGTTTAGGCATGTTGTTGCTCCGGAAAACCGGTTTCCACTTTGCCGGATCATGCTTTATACGGCGGTGAGAGGTGAGCCATGGCTGACATGCGTCTGATTGTTGCGGGAGCCGGCGGCCGGATGGGCCGCACGCTGACGCGGGTGATTTCCGAAACCCCGGGGGCGGTGCTGGTCGGCGCGCTGGAAGCGCCGGGCTCGGAACTGCTCGGCAAGGATGCCGGCGTGCTCGCCGGCCTTCCCGCCAATGACGTCAAGCTGTCGGCCGATCTGTGGTCGATGTCGGCGGCGGCCGACGGCATCCTGGATTTCACGGTGCCGGCCGCGACCATCGCCAATGTCGCGATCGCGGCCGAGCGCGGCCTTGTTCACGTCATCGGCACCACCGGCATGTCGCAGTCCGACGATGCGGTGATCCGCAGCGTCACCAATCGCGCCATCGTGGTGAAGTCGGGCAATATGAGCCTCGGCGTCAATCTGCTCGCCGCGCTGGTCAAGCGCGTTGCGCAATCACTCGACGAGAGCTTCGATATCGAAATTCTCGAGATGCACCACAAGTCCAAGATCGATGCGCCGTCGGGCACCGCCTTGATGCTCGGCGAAGCCGCTGCCGCGGGACGCAAGATCGCACTGGAACAGCATTCGGCGCGCGGCCGCGACGGCCTGACCGGCGCACGGCGCGCCGGCGATATCGGCTTTGCCTCGCTGCGCGGCGGCACCGTGGCCGGCGATCACAGCGTGATCTTTGCCGGTCCCTCGGAGCGCATCACGCTCTCGCATCATGCCGAGGACCGCGCGCTGTTCGCGCAGGGCGCGTTGAAGGCGGCGCTGTGGGCACACGGCAAGAAGCCCGGCATGTATTCGATGACCGACGTTCTCGGGTTGAGCGACTGAGACCGCTCGACGAGATCAAATCCAGCCAAGCGAAACGGAATCTGAAATGAGTGATCGTCTTCTTGTGCTCGTTCGTCACGGTCAGAGCGAATGGAATCTGAAGAACCTGTTCACCGGGTGGAAGGACCCCGATCTCACCGAGCAGGGCGTCGCCGAAGCCAAGGACGCCGGCCGCAAGCTGAAGGCGCAGGGCCTGTCGTTCGACGTTGCCTTCACCTCCGATCTGACGCGCGCGCAGCACACGCTGAAGCTGATGCTGGAGGAGATCGGCCAGACCGGACTGCCGACCACGAAGAATCTCGCGCTCAATGAGCGCGACTACGGCGATCTCTCCGGCCTCAACAAGGACGATGCCCGCAAGAAGTGGGGCGAGGACCAGGTCCTGGTCTGGCGCCGCTCCTACGACGTGCCGCCGCCCGGCGGCGAAAGCCTGAAGGATACGCTGGCGCGCACGCTGCCCTATTACGTGCAGGAGATCCTGCCCGGCGTGCTTCGCGGCCAGCGCACGCTGATCGCAGCCCACGGCAATTCGCTGCGCGCGCTGATCATGGTGCTGGAGAAGCTTTCGCCGGAGCAGATCCTCAAGCGCGAACTCGCGACCGGCGCGCCCGTGGTCTATCGGCTCAACGCCGATTCCACCGTGGCGTCCAAGGTCGATTTGGCGGGCTAGGCAAATCGGTTTGGATCGTCGACCCGTCATCCTAAGGAGCGCGTAGCGCGTCTCGAAGGATGCACGGCCCCGCTGATGGCCGTCGACCCTTCGAGGCTCGCTTCGCGGCTCCTCAGGGCGACGGTGCAGCAGCGCGTTCGTTCTAGACTAGTGCAATCCCACCTGGCCGGCTTCCCAGCCCAGCATTGCCTGCTTGCGCGTGACGCCCCAGTGATAGCCGGTCAGCGCGCCGCTCTTGCCGAGTGCGCGATGGCAGGGCACCACGAACGACACCGGATTGCGGCCGACCGCGGCACCGACGGCGCGTGACGCCTTCGGATTGCTGATCTTGCAGGCGATGTCGGAATAGCTCACCGCGCGGCCCATCGGGACCTTGAGCAGCGTTTCCCACACCCGTACCTCGAAGTCGGTGCCGATCAAGACGACGCGCAGCGGCTGGTCCGCGCGCCACAACCGCGTATCGAACACGCGCTGGGCGAGTGCGGTGGTGCCGTCGGTGTCCTCGACGAAGGTCGCGTTCGGCCAGCGCCGCTTCATGTCGGCGAACGCGGTCTGCTCGTCGCCGGGGTCGGCGAAGGCAAGCCCCGCGAGCCCGCGGTCGGTTGCGATCACGATCGCGGTGCCGAACGGCGAGGGGTGGAAGCCGAAGCGCAGCGTCATGCCGCCGCCGCCGGTCTTCCATTCGCCTGGCGACATCGCCTCATGCGTGACGAACAGATCGTGCAGCCGTCCCGGGCCTGAAAGGCCCGAGTCGAGTGCGGCGTCGAGCACGCTGGCGGAATCGCGCAGCAGGTTCTTGGCGTGGTCGAGTGTCAGCGCCTGCATGAAGGCCTTCGGCGTCAACCCGGCCCAGCGGCGGAACAGATGGTGCAGTTCATCCGGCGTGACGGCGGCGGCATCGGCCATCGCTTCGATGGTCGGCTGCGTGCGCCAGTGCTCCGAGATGAACGCGATGGCGCGCCGCACCGAGTCATAGTCGCGCAGCGCTGCGCTCTGAAGGCCCGGCTTGGCCAGGCGCTGGTCGTGTATGGCGAGTGTCATCATGGTGTCTGATTTAGGAGCCATGGCGCGTCCAAACCACCCGATTTCCGACAAGCATGATCCGGAAAAGTGGGGACCGGTTTTCCGACGAGATCATGCTCAAAAACAAACTCGATCAAGCGATGGGATTGTAAGTCGGGCCGCGCTTCGCGGTATTCAGCGCGGCCGTCAAGGCTTTGGAAAAGCTTGCCTTTTCGTCCGGGCTCAGGAAGCTGCCGACGCTGACCCGGCGGCCGCGCGACACCAGGTAAAGCCGCTCGATGCCGAACTCCTCATGCGAAATCTGCTCGAACCGCACCCAGAGCGGGTTGAGCACCCATTCCGCCACATGGCCGCGGTGACTGATCCGGCGCACCCGTAGTTCCGACGGCGTCACGGTGATCTCCTCGCTCGCTTTGGCGGAGCGGAAATTGACCTTGAACGCCCAGTAGATCACAAGCACGTCGAGCCCGAAGAAACCGAAGATCGGCCAGGCACCGAGCCACCAGAACACTGCGCCGGCGATGAAGCTGACCACGGTGACGAACGACATCAGCACGATGAAGCCGGTGTGGTTCAGCGAGCGGTGCGGCGTCAGCAGCGCCGAGAACAGTTTCGGCTCCGCCTCGGGCGCATCGGCGTCGAGGTCATTGGCCCTGGGGTCTTCGCCCGGATCAAAGTCGTTGCCTGCGGTCATGACGTGTCAGTATATCCCGTTCATGGCCAAAATCATCCGCTCTCAACGCGCCGGCACCTCAAGCGTTCGGTCCGCGCCGAAGAAGAAAGCCGCTAAAGCGGCAAAGCCGCTGCCCAAAGGCGCGGCAAAGAAGCCGGCGACCAAGGCCGTCAAGAAGGTTGCAAAGCCGAAGCCATGGACGGCGGAGGAGGTCTATGAGGCCTTCGACCGGTTCCGCAAAGCCAATCCCGAGCCGAAGGGCGAGCTCGAGCATCTCAACCCCTACACGCTGCTGGTTGCGGTGGTGTTGTCGGCGCAGGCAACCGATGCCGGCGTCAACAAGGCGACGCGGGCGCTGTTCGCGGTGGCCGACACGCCGGAGAAGATGCTTGAGCTCGGCGAAGACAAGGTGCGCGACTACATCAAGACCATCGGACTCTATCGCAACAAGGCCAGGAACGTCATCGCGCTGTCGGAGAAGCTGATCGCCGAATTCGGCGGTGAGGTGCCGCGCACCCGCGCCGAAATCGAATCATTGCCCGGCGCCGGCCGTAAGACCGCGAATGTCGTGCTCAACATGGCGTTCGGCGAACACACGATGGCGGTCGACACCCATGTGTTTCGCGTCGGCAACCGCACCGGTCTCGCGCCCGGCAAGACGCCGCTCGAGGTCGAGCTGGGATTGGAAAAGGTGATCCCGACGGAGTTCATGCTGCACGCCCATCACTGGCTGATCCTGCATGGCCGCTATACTTGCCTCGCGCGCGGTCCGCGTTGCGACGTGTGCCTGATCAATGATCTTTGCCGTTGGCCGGAGAAGACCGTCTGAGCCATGATCGTCGTGTGCTAAGTGACGCGCCCGGCGTTCGGCGCGTGTGATTGAGGGGAGTGTGGTGTGGCAGAGCAGGTTCAAGACGGTCCGTCACAAGTCAGCCCGACCGCGCCCGCACCAGTGGCAACACCAGCCAAGCCGCAGCCTGCGGCGAGCGGCTTCTGGGGCCGCTTCGCCATCCCGCTGTTTGCGGTGCTGGCTGCGCTTGTGTTCGTCGTGGTGGCGACGACGCGTTGGGATGCCTGGGTCGGCAGTGCCACGATCCAGACCACCAATGATGCCTATGTGCGCGCCGAGTTGACCCAGCTCAGCAGCCGCGTGTCCGGCGAAGTGCTGTCGGTCGCCGTCTCCGATTTCCAGCGCGTCAAGGCCGGCGATCTCCTGGTGCAGATCGATCCTGCCGATTACCAGGCGCAGGTCGCGCAGGCCGAAGCGGGTGTGGTCGGTGCGCAGGCCGCGCTCGATAACCTCAACAACCAGGTCGAGCTGCAATACGCGACCATCGCGCAGGCCGAGGCCTCGCGGCTATCAGCGGAGGCGCAGCAGACCCTGGCGCGCCAGGAGGAAGAAGCGTCAGCAGTCGCTCTCGCAAACCGACGCCGGCACGCGGCAGCGGCTCGAGCAGGCCACCGCGGCCAGTGCCAAGGCGGAAGCCGATGTGCGCGCCAGCCGCGCGGTGATCGCCGCGCAACGCCATCAGCTCGAGGTCCTGCAAGGTACCAAGAAGCAGCGTGCCGCCGACCTCGACGCCGCCAAGGCGCTGCTGGCATCGGCCAAGCTCAAGCTCGGATACACCAGGATCGCCGCGCCGTTCGACGGCGTCACCGGCGAGCGCCAGGTGCAGCCGGGCGACTACGTCAACGTCGGCACCAATCTGATCAATGTCGTGCCGCTGCCGAACGTCTATGTGATCGCCAACTACAAGGAAACCCAGCTGACCAATGTCAAGCCGGGCCAGCCCGTCGAGGTCACCGTCGACACATTCTCCGGCCAGACGCTGCGCGGCGTTGTCGAGCGCATCGCGCCGGCGAGCGGCTCGCAATTCGCGCTGCTGCCGCCCGACAACGCCACCGGCAATTTCACCAAGGTGGTGCAGCGCATTCCGGTGCGTATCCAGTTCGACAAGGGCCAGCCGTTGCTCGAGCGCCTGCTGCCGGGCATGTCGGTCGTGACGCGGATCAACACCGGCGAGGCGGTCGCCAATGGCGGAAAGTGACGACCGCGAGCGCGGCCCGGTCTCGCGCGGCGACGTCGCGCGCTATCCGGTGTTTGCCGTCGTCGCCGTGCTGCTCGGCGCGTTCCTCGCGAATTTCGACAGCCGGCTGACCTCGGTCGGCCTGCCCGACCTGCGCGGCGCGTTCTCGCTCACCTTCGATGAGGGCGCCTGGCTCTCGACCGCTGCGATCGGCTCGCAGATCTTCATCGCGCCCGCGGTGGCCTGGCTCGCCACCGCGTTCGGTCTGCGACGCGTGCTCGGGATTCCAAGTCTGGTGTATGCCGTGGTCTCGCTGATCATCCCGTTCGTGCATGACTACACGACGCTGATCGCGCTCAGCATCGCCCACGGCATGCTGCTCGGCACCTTCGTGCCCGCGACGCTGATGATCATCCTGCGCAACCTGCCGATCCGCTGGTGGCTGCCGGCAATCGCGATGTATTCGATCCGCGTCGGCTTCGCGCTGGACTCGTCGAGCTCGCTGGTCGGATTCTATGTCGAGCATCTCGGCTGGCAGTGGCTGTACTGGCAGGGTGTCGTGATCGCGCCGCTGATGGGGCTGATGGTGTATCTCGGCACCCCGAATGAGCCGGTCAATCGCGACCTGCTGCACCATGCCGATTGGGGTGGCATGCTGCTGCTCGGCGCCGGCCTGGGGATGGTCTATGCCGGGCTCGATCAGGGCAACCGGCTGGACTGGCTGTCGTCGGGCACCGTGATGGCGCTCCTGATCGGCGGGGGGCTCCTGATCATCGCCTTCATGATCAACGAGACGGTCGCGCGCCGGCCCTGGGCGCATTTCAACGTGCTGTTCTCGCGCAATATCGGGCTCTCGCTGATCGTGATCCTGCTGTACACGCTGACCAGCCTGTCGAACTCGTCGCTGGTGCCGAATTTCCTCGGTACCATCGGCGCGCTGCGGCCGGAGCAGTCGGGCGTGCTGCTGTTCACCTACGGTGCGCTGCCGATGTTCGCGCTGGTGCCGATCTCGATTGTCCTGTTGCGTCACCTCGATCCGCGTATCGTCGTGGTGCTCGGCTTCTCGGCATTCGCAGCCGCCAATCTCTGGGGCACGCAGCTGAGCCATGTCTGGGCGCGGGAGGACTTCGTCGGCATCGTCCTGCTCACGTCGGTCGGGCAGGCGTTCACGCTGCTGCCGATCATCATCATGGCGCTGTCCAATTCCGATCCGTCGCGGGCGACCGCGTTCGCGGCCTATATCCAGATCATGCGGCTCGGCGGCGCCGAGATCGGCATCGCCCTGATGGGCACCTGGCTGCGCGTCCGCGAGCAGATCCATTCGAATTATCTCGGCCAGCACGTCCAGAGCGGCGACGTCGACGTCGTGAACCTGCTGAGGCGGTTGGCCGGTGAATTTTCCGGCCACGGCATCGGGACGGCGACGGGGCGTGCCGTCGGCACGCTCGCGGCCCTCGTGCAGCGCGAGGCCAACACGCTCGCCTACATTGACGGTTTCTGGCTGTGCTTCTGGATCGCGATCCTGGCGTTGTTTCTGGTCGCCCTGATCACGCGCGCGCCGCAGGGTCCGCTGTCGCCGGTGCCGCTTGGCTTCGTGAATAACGTGCTGCGCAGGTTCGCGCGCGATCGGGCGCCTGCATCGGTGCCGGTGCCTCGGGATGTGGCCTAGATCGAGGGTACGTTGCTTCGCCGCGCCGGCTCGATCAACTCGCGGCGCGGGCCGGATAGCCGCTTGTACATGTGCACCATGAAGGCCATCCCGAACAACGGCGTCGCCAGATTGACGATCGGGATCGACACGAAGGCGGCGATGAACAGCCCGGCGGTGAACGCGGTTGCCGCGTTCTCCTTGCGCATCGCCTTGGCGTCCGCCGGCGAGCGGAAGCGCATCGCGGCGAGCTCGAAATATTCGCGGCCGAGCAGCCAGGCGGTCGCGATGAAGAAGATGATGAAGCCCGCACCCGCGAACAGCACGAACGGCAGCGCGACCAGATAAACCAGGACCGTCAGCAGCGCCGTCTTGACGCCTTCGATCGTCGCGAGCGTGACCGGCAGCGCCGTGCCGGGATGGTCGGCCGGATAGTGCTCGCGCTCGACATGGACGGCGACGTCGTCGACAAACAGGCTCGCCACCAGCGAGGTGATCGCGGGCATCAGGAAGATGCCGCCGAGCACGACGCCGAGGCCCGCCGAGATCGAGATGATCCAGGACAGCACGTGCAGGGTGGAATGGAAGTTGGGGCCGAGCATGCCTTCGGCCCAGATCTCGCCGGTGTCGGCAAACCAGCTCAGCAGCCGCTGCAACCCGATCGCGAGCACGGTGATCAGCACCAGCGCAAGCCCGATCGAACGCCACAGGATCGTGCGCATCGGCGGCGACAGGATTTGCGAAAGCGCCTTGACGGCGGCGTCGAACATGACCGGGTTACCTCTGCAAAATGACGAGCGAGAGGTAGCCACCCAATATGGCTTCGGCAAGTGCCGCTTGTGTCGCGGCCACAGCCATTTCGAGCGAAGCCTGCCCCGCAGGTGATGCTGGGTCGACGCCGGTTCGCGCCAAGAAGCGCTTTAGGCGTCGAGCGGCTTGCCGCGGACGTTAGGTCCCCAGACACCGATCGTAATAATTACGATCACCATCGCCGCGGTGATCAGGCCAAACACCCCGCTGACGCCGGCCTCCTTCAACATGAACGCCACGATGAAGCCGGAGAAGGTCGCGCTGAGCCGGCTCATCGAATAGACGAGGCCCGCCGCGCGCGCCCGGATCGCGGTCGGGAACACTTCGGTCTGGTAGGCGTGATAGGCGTAGGACAGCGTCATGTTGGCGCCCGTCACCAGCACGCCGCTGGCGATCAGCAGAACCGGCTCGGTGAGCTGAGCGAAGGCGAGGCCGAACACCGAGATCGCGGCGGCCGCGCCGCAAATGATCCATTTGCGCTCGAAGCGGTCGGCGAAGGTTGCGGCCAGCAGCGGCGCGAGCGGATAGGCGAAGGCGATGATGAAGGAATATTGCAGGCTCTTGGTGACGTTGATGCCCTTCTGGACCAGCAGCGCCGGAACCCAGTTGGAGAAGCCGTAGACGCCGAACGCCTGGCAGAGATTGAAGATCATGAAGAGCACGACCAGCGAGGCATAAGGCGGCCGGAACAAATCGGCATAGCTGGTCTCGACCGGCGCACGTGCCGGCGCCATCGCGGCCTTGCGGGCAGGGCGCGGCGGGGCCCCAGGCGCTGAAGCCTCGAGCGTCCGCATGGTTGTCTCGGCTTCGGCAAGGCGGCCATGCCGGGCCAGCCAGAGCGGGCTTTCCGGCACGTAGAGCCGCAGCACCCAGATGATCATGCTGGCGGCGGCACCGATCAGCACCACCCAGCGCCAGCCATCGATGCCGTAAGGCGAGAGCGGCACCAGCCACCACGACAGCGCGGCGACGATCGGCACCGCCGAGAGCATCACCGCCTGGTTGATCGCAAAGGCCCGGCCGCGCAACCAGCTCGGCACCAGTTCGGTGATATAAGCGTCGATGGTGATGACCTCTATGCCGATTCCGATTCCGGCGATGAAGCGCCACAGCAGCACGCCGCCAGGGGTGGTCTGGCACGCCATGATCACCGACGCCGCGCTGTAGAACAGCAGCGAATAGGTGAAGACGGCCTTGCGCCCGTAGCGATCGGCAAGGAAGCCGAGGCAGAAGGTGCCGATGAACAGGCCGGCGAAAGTCGCCGCGACGAAGGCGCCGATCCCGGAGAAGCCGAAGAAGGCCTGCGTCGTCGTGGTCATCAGCCCGCTGCGGGCGAGGCCCGGCGCGATATAGCCGGTGAAGAACAGATCGTAGATTTCGAAGCAGCCGCCGAGCGAGAGCAGGATCACCAGCCGCCAGACATAGCTGGAGGTGGGCAGCGCCTCGAGCCGCCGCGAAATCTCGTCCGGCCCGCTTGTCGTGTTGGCAAGATCGGCAACCGAGCCGAGTTCGACGGCGCTCATGATGGTCCTCCCCGAATGGTTCAACGGCCGCCTTTCTTGCGAAGGCGTGCCGGTTGCGCATGTTTGGCAGCCGGGTGTCAGAAATCCAGACGAACATATCGAAGGAATCGTTCGATATTTTCGATAGCGCTGTTTCTGATGCGCTTGAAAGCGCCTTAGATCAGCAGCGTCGCTTCCCACGCGCCGCGCCCGACCTGTTCTGCGATCAGGGAGCGGATCAGCCGGCACATCTCCTCCATGACATAGGTCATCGGCCGGTTGCGCAAGCGGCAGAGATAGAGCGTGCGGCTCAGCCTGGGTTCGATCACCTCGCGTGCGACCAGCAGGCGCGCTTTCAATGGCTCGCTGACGAAATGCGTCGTCGCGATCGTGCAGCCGAGGCCCGCGGTCAAGGCACCGATCATGCCGCTGGTTGAATTGAGGTGCAGGATTGCATTGGCCTCCAGCCGCTTCAGCGGCACGGGGTCGTCCAGTAGTGCGCGGGCCGACAGCCCGTGCCGCAGCAGGATCAGCGGCAGCTGGGCCACCTGCTCGAACGTGATCGGTCCCTTCTTGCCGATCAGCTTCTCGGTGCCGACGCAGAACATCTGCTCCTCCAGCACCGGCTCGGCGATCAGGTCTTTTTCCGATGGCGGATTGTAGACCAGCGCGAGGTCGACATCGGAGCTCATCAGATGCAGCAGCGTCGCGCCGGAGAGACTCTCGGTGAGCGACAGCTTCAGGTTCGGATACTTCGCCAGCACGGTCCGCATCAGCGGCACGCCGATCGCCTTCATGCCGGAATTGGCCATCCCGATCGAGATCTCGCCGGCAATCGCGCTGCCGCCTTCCTTGATCTCGCGCTCGGCGGCCGCCATCGCGCGCAGGATGATGCGGGCATGCTCGTAGAGCCGCTCGCCCGCCGCGGTTGGTTCCATGCCGCGCGGCTTGCGCTCGAACAGCGGCGTGGCGAATTCCGCCTCGAGATTGGCGATGTGATGGCTGAGTGCGGATTGCGCGACATTGGCCTGATCCGCCGCCCGCGACAGGTTGCGTTGCTCGTAAACCGCGATGAAATAGCGAAGCTGGCGCGAATCCATAAGGGTTCTGCGTTCTAGAACGACGAATGCACTATTCGACAGATTATATTTTTCAGATAGCGTGCGGAAGCCTAACCTGCGCCGATCACAAAGCGTTTTCGAGCGAAGTGGGTACCGGTTCGCATGAAGAAAACGCGTCTGAACAAGAGCGCAACGAGCACGGAGAAACCGATGACCGGGAGCGGACTGCCGCTGGAAGGCGTGAGGGTCGTCGAGATGACCCACATGGTGATGGGGCCGACCTGCGGGATGATCCTGGCGCAACTCGGCGCCGAGGTGATCAAGGTTGAGCCTCCGGCAGGCGACAAGACCCGCTCGCTCGGCGGGATGGGCGTCTCGTTCTTCCCGCTGTTCAACCGCGGCAAGCGCAGCGTCGTGCTCGATTTCGCCAAGCCCGAGGACCGCGACACCATGCACCGGCTGCTCGCCGGCGCCGACGTGTTCCTGGAGAATTTTCGTGATGGTCAGCTCGACAAGCAGGGTCTTAGGCCTGAGCAGCTGCGCGCGAAATATCCGCATCTGATCATCGCCGGTCACAAGGGCTTTCTCTCCGGGCCCTACGATCATCGCCCGGCGCTCGACGAGGTCGTGCAGATGATGTCGGGGCTCGCGGCGATGACCGGCACGCGCGACAAGCCGCAGCGCGTCGGCTCGTCCGCCAACGACATCATGGGCGGCATGTTCGGCGTGATCTCGATCCTCGCCGCGCTCTATCAGAAGCGTGGCGGCAACAGGAATGGCGCCGACATCCGCATCGGCCTGTTTGAGAACTGCCTGTTCCTGGTCGCCCAGCACATGGTCGAGTACGAGATGACCGGGCGCAAGCCGCGCTCGATGCCGGAGCGCGAGCATGCCTGGCCGATCTACGACATCTTCGATACCGCCGGCGGCGAGCGCATCTTCATCGGCGTCGTCACCGAAGGCCATTGGCAGAGCTTCTGCCGCGAGTTCGGCCTGACGGAATTCGCCGACGATCCGACGCTGCGCTCGACCACGGACCGCATCATGGCGCGCGACCGGATCATTCCGCGCGTCGCCGAGGTGATCGAGGGCTGGAACGTGGCCGACCTCTCGGCCAGGCTCGACGCGCTCAACATCTGCTTCTCGCCGATCAACCGGCCGGAGGATCTGCTGCACGACCCGCATGTGCTGCGGCCGGGTGGGCTCGTCAACAATGTCAACGCCGACGGCAAGCCGTTCCGCGTTCCGGCGCTGCCGGTCGAATGGAACGGCAGCCATATCGGCGAAGGCCTGAAAGTGCCGGTGCTGGGCGCGGATACCGAGGCGGTCCGCGCCGAGCTCGCACAACAGAAGATTTCATCAACCGGAAACGCTGCGTGAGGCTGACATGACCCGCGTCCACGACATCTATCCCAACGACAAGGTAACCCTGCGCGAGGTCGGCCTGCGCGACGGCCTGCAGCTCGTGAAGACATTCCCTTCGACCGCGGCGAAGCAGCGCTGGGTGCGCGACGAATATGCCGCCGGCGTCAGGCATTTCGAGGTCGGCTCGTTCCTGCCGGCCAAGACCTTTCCGCAATTCGTCGATGTCCGCGATGTCATCGCAACCATTGCTGCGTTGCCCGGCGCGCATGGTGTCGCGCTGGCGCTGAACGAGCGCGGCGTCAACGAAGCGCTGGCCTCGGGTGTCGCCGAGATCGCCTCGGTGGTGTCGGCGACCGAGGAGCACAGCCAGGCCAATGCCAACCGCTCGCGCGAGTCGGCGATCGAGAACATCAAGCGCCTCTGTGAATTGCGCGATGCCAGCGCGCACAAGCCGCTGGTCAATGCCGCGATCTCGATGGGACTGGGCTGCTCGATCGTGGGTGCTGTCGATCCGAAGGAGGTGCTGCGTCTCACCGAGAAGCTCTATGAGGTCGGCGTCGACATGGTCGCGATCGCCGATACCGTCGGCTATGCCGGGCCGAAGCAGGTCGGCGAGCTGACGCGCGGCGCGGTCAAGATCGCCGGCTCCAAGCCGGTCTGCGTCCATCTGCACGACACCCGCGGCATGGGCATCGCGAACGCCTCCGCCGCGCTCGATGAAGGCGCTCGCGTGCTCGACGGCTCGCTCGGTGGCCTCGGCGGCTGCCCGTTCGCGCCGGGCGCCACCGGCAATGTCGTGTTCGAGGACCTCGTCTTCCTCTGCGAGAGCAAGGGATTTCCGACCGGCATCGATCTCGACCGCCTCATCGAGGTGCGCGCGATCCTGAAGTCCGAGATGCCGAACGAGCAGCTCTATGGCGGCCTCGCCCGCGCCGGCCTGCCGCGCGGCGCCAAGGCGGCGTAGCTCCTCTCCCTCGCCCCGCTCTTGCGGGGTCGAGACGAGCGAAGCTCGCTCTTGGAGGGTTGGGGTGAGGGGCTCTCTCCGCGAGCAATCTGCCAGGAAAGACCTGTACCCCCTCACCCGGATTGCATCTGGCGATGCAATCCGACCTCTCCCCGCAGGCGGGGCGAGGTAAGCACCCTCAATCATTCCTGTGCCCGTGCCCCCGCTTGCGCGGCTTCTTGTCCGCGGCCGTCGGGATCATCACGACGCGGCCGTAACGCACCCCGCGCTCGGCGATGATGTGATCGGCGAGATGGCGGACTTCGCCGCTGGCGCCCCTCAGCGCCGTCACTTCCATGCAGCTGTCGTCGTCGAGATGGACATGCAGTGTCGCCAGCGACAAATCGTGATGGCCGTGGAAGTTCTGCACCAGCCGCTTCGACAGGTCGCGCGCCGCGTGATCGTAGACATAGACCAGCGCCGCGACGCATTGCCCTGACGGCGCGTCTTCCGCGCTCTGCTGCAGACCGGCGCGCGCGAGGTCGCGGATGATCTCGGAGCGGTTCTGATAGCCGCGCGCCTCGGCGGCGGCGTCGATCTCCGCGAGCAGATCATCCTCGATGGTGATGGTGATGCGTTGCATGGACTATCCGTGTTGGCTGGTCGCCGCGGCGGTATGACATTATTCTTGAAACATCATACTATGCTTGCTAGCGTCGTTTCGCCGGGATTGGTTTAAGCTGGTGCGGTCGCCGCGTGACTGTAGCAGGATCATGCGGGGGCATGGGCGTTGCGTCGTACTGTATGGCGGATATTTCCCGCCGCCGCATCCATTGCAGCATTCGCGCCGGTCGCCGAAGCGCAGACGCTTTCCGCCGCGCCCGGGCAATTGCCGCCGGTGACGGTGACCTCGCCAGATCGAGCGCAGCCCAAGCGGGCCAGGCCATCGCAACGTCCACACCATGTCGCGGCCCGCGGCCGTAAGCCCGTCGCACCGCAAGCGAGCCCGCCTGTGCCCGCGACCACCGGCATCACCGGCCGCTCTGCAACCGCGTCTGCCTCCAACCTGCAACCGACCGCTGCCAGCGAGCTGCAGATCAGCGGCGACGAGGTGAATGCGCGGCCGGTCTCGCGCGTCGGCGAAGTTCTGGAGGCGGTGCCGGGCCTGGTCGTCACCCAGCATTCCGGCGAGGGCAAAGCCAACCAGTATTTTCTGCGCGGCTTCAATCTCGACCATGGCACCGATCTCGCCATTACCGTCGACGGCATGCCGGTCAACATGCCGACCCATGGTCACGGCCAGGGCTATGCCGATATCAACTTCCTGATCCCGGAGTTGGTCCGGTCGATGGATGTCCGCAAGGGTCCGTACTACGCCGACAAGGGTGACTTCGCCTCCGCCGGCGCCGTCGACATCAATTATCTCGACCGGCTTTCGAAGAATATCGTGGAGCTGACCGCCGGCAGTTTCTTCTATCAGCGCGCGCTGGCCGCGGGTTCGACCAGGGCCGGTGACGGCACGCTGCTCGCAGCCTTCGAGGCCAACAGATACAACGGCCCGTGGGACGTGCCCGACGATATCCGCAAGCTGAACGGCGTCGTGCACTACAGCCAGGGCACCGCGACCGACGGCTTCTCGCTGACTGCGATGGCCTATTCCAACGGCTGGAATTCGACTGACCAGGCCGCGCAGCGCGCGTTCGATCAGGGCCTGATCGGCCGTTACGGCTCGCTCGATCCGACCGACGGCGGCACCTCCAGCCGCTTCAGCCTGTCGGGCAATTGGGCGCAGTCCAGCGACTACGGGCAGACCAGGCTCAATGCCTATGTGATCCGTTCGTCGTTGCAGCTCTACAACGACTTCACCTATTTTCTCGACGACCCCGTCAATGGCGACCAGTTCAGCCAGACCGACAAGCGCACCGTCTATGGCTTCGATGCCAGCCACGCCGCCGATGTCCGCATCGCCGGCATCGATACCCAGACCCGGGTCGGCGTGCAGACCCGCTATGACGACATCAATGTCGGCCTGTTCAAGACCGCGCAGCGCGAGATCCTGTCCACGGTGCGCAACGACCAGGTGCAGGAGGGCAGTGTCGCGCTGTGGGCCGATACCACCGCGCGCTGGACCGACTGGCTGCGCACCACGGTCGGCATCCGCGAGGACTACTTCGCCGGCCACGTGCTGAGCGACACGCCGCCGAATTCCGGCAACGCGCAGGCGGCGATGACGAGCCCGAAGGTCGGCATCGTGCTCGGCCCCTGGTCCAAGACCGAGTTCTACGGCAATGCCGGCTTCGGCCTGCATTCCAACGATATCCGTGGCGCGACCATCACGGTCGATCCCAACGACAAGGTGACGCCGCTGGAAGGCGTCCCGCTCTTGGTGCGCTCGAAGGGCGCCGAGCTCGGTATCCGCACCAAGGCGATCAACGGCCTCACCTCGTCGCTTGCGGTGTTCGTGCTCGACTTCGATTCCGAACTGCTGTTCGTCGGCGATGCCGGCACCACGGAGCCGAGCCGGCCGAGCCGGCGCGTCGGTGTCGAGTGGACCAACCAGTACAAATTGCTGCCGTGGATGAGCCTCGATTTCGACCTCGCCTATACTCGCGCCCGCTTCACCGACTATGATCCGGTCGGCAATTTCATCCCCGGCGCGCCGGCCTGGGTCGCCAGCGGCGGCGTCACCTTCGGCCGCGACACCGGCTGGTTCGGCAGCCTGCGCGCCCGCTATTTCGGCCCGCGACCGCTGATCGAGGACGACAGCGTCCGTTCGCTGGCGTCGTTCATCGTCAACGCCCGCGCCGGCTATAAATTCGATAACGGGATGCGGCTGCAGCTCGACGTCCTCAATCTCTTCAACGTGCAAACCAACCAGATCGAATACTATTATCTGTCGCGGCTGCCGGGCGAACCGATCGACGGCGTCGCCGATCGTCATGTGCATCCCGCCGAGCCGCTTGCGGTGCGCCTGACGCTGGCGACGACGTTCTGATCAGTCGCGCGTGCGCCGGATCGAGCTGAAATCCTCGACGTCGGGCTGCACAGGGGGTGTTTCGCGATAAGGCGGTACGATCAGCACCACGACCCGCCGTGTCCGGCCGGGCTTGCCCAGCAGCGTCGCCTGGGCATCAAACTCGGAGCGAAAGACGTCGGTCGTGCGCAACGTCGTCCGCTCCATCCAGCTCAGGCAATCCGTCTGGTCGGCAAAGCACAATGCGGCCCAGCCGCGATCGAGCGTGGTCTTGCGCGGCAAGCCCCAGGTGTACTGATAGGCAAACGGCCGCGAATAGAACGGATGGTCCGGACTGTAGAACGCAGCGGCGAAGGCCAGCGCATCGTCGCCGCTGACCGCCACGAGCGGCATCCCGGCGGCTTCGCGCCATCGGGTGGTTAGCTCTGCCGCGACGGCATGATAGAAGTCGCGGCCTTCTTCATAGCCGTAAGCGTTGCGATAGAGGGCATGGATCGGAGCGCCGACTGTGACGGCGAGAATGGCGATCCCGGCCACCATGACGGCCAGGTTGACCGCGTAGAAGCGCTCGATCGGGTAGCTCGTTGCGCACACGATCAGAACCACGAACAGGAAGAGACCCTGCACCGCCCAGAGCGACGGCAGGTCGGTGCCGATCGCGAGCGAGACGGTCACCGGAAACAGGATGGTCCCGATTGCGACCAGCAGCAGCAAGCGGAGCCCTGGGTTTATCGCGCGGAAATCGGCCGGCAGCCGCGCCAGCCGCGGGCCGGCAATGAACACCCAGGTCACCGCCGCGATCGCGAGCGTCGCGATCAGGCCCATGATGAAGTAGGTGACTTCCCATAGCGCGGCGACATGATCGGCGCCGGCATGCGCGAGCGCATAGTCGAACGGCGTTGCGCCTGTGGTGGCGAGCCAGTGCAGGTGCGGACCAAGCACGAGCATGCCGGCCAACGCCGAGATCCAGGGCGAGGCCGACAGCAGATAGCGGCGGCGATCCGGATGCAGCACAGAAGCGAAGACGAAGCTCGCGACCAGGAAGATCGAATAATATTTGCCGAGCATCGCGAGTGCGGACGCCGCACCCGCTGCGGTCGCCCAGCCAAGCTGCCTGGGCGCCTCGAACGCACGCAGGAAGCAGTAAGTTGCCAGCGGCCAGGCCGCCAGCAGCACCGTGTTCGCATTGAAGCGCTGGGCGTGGAATTGATAGACCGGCAGCAGCATCAACAGCAGCAGCACGATCGCCCGCTTCTCGCCACGGACAAAGCGGCGGGCAATCAGGTCGACCGCCCACAGCCACCGCTGCGTTGACCATCGCCATCAGTTGCAGCGACCAGTCGGTCAGGGGGAAGATCGCCGTCCATCCCCGTGTGATCCAGCCTATCAACGGCGGATGCTTGGGGTATCCCCATGAAAGGTGCCGGCCGAGCGTCCAGGTCTCGAGCACGTCCGGATGCAGGCCGGCGCCGAGATAGGCGATGACGAGATACGCGGTCCAGATCGCGACAAAGAGGACGAGCAGAATCGGGATCGACCACCCGGTCTCGATTCCCTCCAGCCATTTGATCAATGGACGGCGCCAGCGCGCCGGGTCCTGGTCCGACGCGGCAGCCAACGCCGAGAAATTGATAAGCGAAAGCACCGTAAAACTACCCAATGAGAGCGGGCGTGAGGCGCGCGCACCCTAGTGATGCGAGCGCGAGAACTCAACGGCGGAGCCGGACGATGAGACGGATTCCGGACCCGGGTCGAGGCGGCCAGCGCTCGACATGTCGAGCCTGACGCCTGCGGCCGTCACACCGGTGCGGTTTCCGGCGCGGTCACTTCCGCAGCCGGAAGCGTCGCCTCTTCGTCAATCGCTTCAGGAGCGAGCGGCGGCGACTTGTACTCTGGAAACACACTGAATTCGCCCGCTACCTCCTGGAGCGGCTTCTGCTTGTCGGCCCAGTGCAGGGCCGTGTAGTCGAAACCGTGCACGATGGTGGGTTTGACGATTTCGAAATAGGGCGAGATGTCGAAGTCGCGCGGCATGTAGAGCGAGGAATCGCGGATGTGCAGGATCTCGCGGCGCGCCTTGCGGCTGGCAGCGCGCGTGATCTTGGGCAGGATCGGATAGCGCACGGCGTCGAATGCCTGCGCGATCAGCGCCGAACAGATGATCTTGGTCGGATCGCCGGAGCCGAACGCGATCATGCGGCGCCGCCAGCGCTGCGGGATCGGCAGCGGAAACAGATAGCGCGCGAGATCGACGATGTTCTTCGTGTCGTAGCCGAAGCCGATGCGGTTGATGGCGTAGCGGCACACCGTGGTGCGGTCCTCGAAGGACAGCCCGACCGGGCGGCAGAGCCGGGTGTGATAGGACAGGTATTTCGAAAGCGGCGCGGAGGTCACGCCGTCGCCGATATTGGCCTCGATCAGCACATGCTGTTCGCCGTCAGGCTGGAACGCGCCGTCGATCGGTCCAACGAAGAGCGCGGCATGCGACCAGGTCGACTGCGTGAGGTATTTGATGATGCCGGAAATCCGGTTGTTGCCCTCGACCAGCAGCACATCGCCGGGCTGCATGATGCCCCGCAGATGGTCCGGGTCGCTCGGCGTGAACGGCTCGTAACCGGGGACTTCCTTCTGCAGGTACCCCGCGATCCATTTACCGACGGTATCGAGCATTACGCCCATGGATTCCCCCCAGCGGTTCTACGACCGCTTCTGTTCACTTAATCATGGTCGCAAGCCGTTGCAATTTAGTTCATGCCATCGGCGGATCAATCATGATTGATTTACCATGATGGTTGCTGCGGTCGGTGAGATGCGGCACAGTTCGCGAAGCGTTCCCATTCTCCGCAAGTCCCCGGAAACCATGCCAGAAGCTATGTCATGACAGTGACCCGCCGCGATTTCCTGTCGGCGTCCGCAGCTCTCGCGCTGGCGCCCGTGCTGGGCGGCCGGGTTGTCGCTGCGCCGATGCCGCGCGAGGCCGACATCGTGGTGATCGGCGCGGGTGCCGCGGGTATTGCCGCGGCGCGACGGATCGCTGCCGCGAACCGCAAGGTGATCGTGGTGGAGGCGTCCGGCCAGGTCGGCGGGCGCTGCCAGACCGATGCAACGACATTCGACGTGCCGTTCGACCGCGGGGCGCGCTGGATGCACAATCCCGAAACCAATCCGATGATCCGGCTGGCGCGCTCCGCGGGCCTCGACATCGTCACCGCGCCGGCAGGTCAGAAGATACGTATCGGCCGGCGCTACGCCCGCCCCGGCGAGACCGAGGAGTTTCTGGCGGCGCTGGTGCGCGCCAATCGCGCCATCGATGATGCCTCGCGCAAGGCCGATATCGCCTGCGCCGCGGCAATGCCGAAGGATCTCGGCGATTGGGCCGGCACCGCGGAGTTTCTGCTCGGCGCCAATTTCAGCGGCAAGGATCTGAAGGACCTTTCGGCCGTCGACAAGGTGCGCGCGCAGGATCGCAACACCGCGATTGCCTGCCGGCAGGGGCTCGGCGCGCTGATCGCGAAACTCGGCGAGCAGCTTCCGCTGGTGCTGTCGACGCCCGCGCAGCGCATCCTGTGGAGCAATCGCGACGTGATAGTCGAGACGCCTTCCGGCAAGATCACCGCGCGCGCCGCCATCGTCACGGTGTCGAGCAACGTGCTCGCGAGCGGCAATATCAAGTTTGCGCCCGAGATCCCGAAGCGCACGCTCGACGCCGCCGCCAAGCTCGGCCTCGGCAGCTACGATCGCATCGCATTGCAGATCCCGGGCAATCCGCTCGGGTTGTCGCGCGACGATGTCATCATCGAGCAGAGCAATTCGACCAGGACGGCGCTGCTCTACGGCAATATCGCGGGCTCCTCGCTGTGCACGATCGACGTCGCAGGCTCGTTCGGCCGCGATCTGTCGGCGCAGGGCGAGAAGGCGATGTCCGCCTTCGCGGTGGAATGGCTGACGAAGCTCTATGGCAGCGAGGTCGGCACCGCCGTGAAGAAGACCAGCGCGACGCGCTGGAATGCACAGCCCTTCATTCTCGGTGCGATGTCGGCGGCTGCACCCGGCGCGCAATTTTCCCGCAGGATCCTGTCCGAGCCGATCGGCGCGATGTATCTCGCGGGCGAGGCCACGCACGAGACGCTGTGGGGCACGGTCGACGGCGCCTGGGAAAGCGGCGAGCGGGCCGCGGACGCCGCGCTGCGCAGGATCGGCGGGGTGAAGGATGCGACGCCGGAGCCCGCAGCGCCCGCCGCAAAACACAAGCGCCGCACGCATCGCTCTGCCGGGCCGATGAATTGAGTGTGGGGTGAGATCAGGCAGCTTGGTGGAGTGCGGGTAGAACGCTGCCGCATGACAGATGTCGTCCCTGCGAACGCAGGGACCCATACTCCGCGGCCGTTGTTGTGTGAACGCAACTCGTCGCTCGAGCGTCGCGTAACCATCACCATTCGTGGTTGATGGTGTGGACGGCCCCCTACGGCATCAGTGTGCCAGAATGAGGTTGTTACAAATCTCAGACATGGGAGCCGTCCGTGAACCAGATTATCCGCATTGGGATGGATACGTCGAAGCATATTTTTGTGCTGCATGGGGTTGATGCGTCCGAGCAGCCGGTCTTACGCAAGAAGCTTTCGCGCAAACTCGTGCTGGAGTTCTTCGCCAAATTGCCGCCGACGGTGATCGGGATGGAGGCCTGCGGGGCGTCGCAATATTGGGCGCGAGAGCTTTCCAGGCTGGGCCATGAGGTGAAGCTGATGGCACCGCAATTGGTGAAGCCCTACGTGATGCGGAACAAGAATGACGGGCGAGACGCAGAAGGCCTGTGTGAGGCGATGAGCCGGCCGAGCATGCGCTTTGTGCCGGTGAAAAGCGCCGAGCAGCAGGCTGCGCTGATGCTGATGGGGGTCCGCGACGGACTGATCGCCCGGCGCACCCAATTGACCAACACGATCCGCGGCCATGCGGCGGAGTATGGCCTGATCGCGCCCAAGGGGCTGGAGGCGATCGAACCGCTGCTGGCGCGGATCGCGCAGGACGAGACGCTTCCCGCTCTGGCGCGCGAGCTGTTTGCCATGCTGGGCCGGGAGTGCGTCAGGCTCGAGGACGAGTTGGAGGCGGTTGAGGCCAAGCTGATGGCCTGGCACCGCGGCGATGCCACGGGCCGGCGCCTGGCGCAGATTCCGTCGATCGGTCCGATCATTGCAACGATGCTGGTGATGAAGACACCTGATCCGGCCGCGTTCCGCTCAGGTCGTCACTTTGCGGCTTGGCTCGGCCTCACGCCCAAGGACCACTCCACCGCAGGCAAGACCAGGCTTGGCAAGATCACGCGGGCGGGCGATGAGGACCTGCGCCGTCTGCTGGTCGTCGGGGCCACGGCGGTGATCCAGCAGGCCAGGCGCGGACGCGGTCATCACTCGCGCTGGCTACTGGCGCTGATCAAGCGCAAGCCGCCGAAGCTTGCGGCCGTAGCGCTTGCCAACAAGGTGGCGCGCATCGCCTGGAAGCTGATGGTGACGGGTGAGAGTTATGACGCCGCACGGCTGAATGCCGCTACGACGGGTACCGCTTAACAGATTGGCCGGCCGGCGCTCGCTCGCCGACCGACCGACCGGAGCTGCAAGAGCAGATGGAGCGATCGATCGAGCAACGATGCGAGACAATCCGTGGGACCCATCGGCCGTCAACAGGTCGCGTGGTTGTTTGGAACTCGCATCGCGCAAACCAGCTTGGCCAGCGATTCATTCGATCGCACTCAACAGGCTGGACATATGGATGCAAGCGATCCGATCAATCCCAGAAAGCTCTTGTGCCACGGGGGCCGTCCACATATGGGTCCCTGCGTTCGCAGGGACCGCTCTCTCCTCCCGTCATTCCGGGGTTCTCGCTTCGCGAGCCCCGGAATGACGGATGGGAAGGCTCACACCGGCAGCTTCAGCTCCATCAGATCCTTGGCCACCACGATCCGGCCCTTGAAATGCGTCTTCACGTCCCTGGTCCAGTCGTCGTCGGTGACATCAGGGTCGTCGCCGGGGACGAAATGGCTCAGCACCAATGTCTTCACGCCGGCGGCGGCTGCGATGCGGCCGACGTCCTCGGTCGAGGTGTGGCTGTCGAGCAGGTGCTTCTTCAGCGTCGCGCCGTTTCTGGTCTTCGCCACCAGGCGATCGACCGCGGGAATGTAGAGACATTCGTGCACCAGCACGTCGGCACCCCTCGCGAACTCGGCAAGCTTCGGATTGTAGGCGGTGTCGCTGGAGAACACGATCGTGCCGTCCGGCGTCTCGAACTTGTAGGCGAAGTTGTCGACGATGGGCGGATGCGGCGTGCGGAACGCCGTGACGGTGACGTCAGCCGTCTTCAGCACCACGCCGTCGTCGGTGATGTCCTTCGCGATCAGCAGGTTGCGCGGATCGGGCCGGCCTTCGTCCGCGATCCGGGTCTCGACGTCGAACTTGTTCAGCTCCCAATATTCCTTGGTCATCGCCTCGATGCCCTTGGGACCGAACGAATGGATCGGCGTCGAGAGGCCGGCCGCCCAGGCGTTGTAGAACAGATTGCCGTATTCCAGATTGTGATCGGAATGGTGGTGACTGATGAAGATGTACTTCACGGAGGGGATCGGCACGCCGGCGTTGACCAGCTGCCGGCTGACTCCCATGCCGCAATCGATCACGAACGGCGTGTCGTTGACGACGACGAGATTGGCCGGATTGGAAGCGCCGATGCCGACCCGTGGTCCGCCCTTGGTGCCGAGGAACACGATGCGCGTGCGCGGCTTTGCACCCTGCGCGTGCGCCGCAGGCGCCGCGAGCATGGCAGCGCTGCCGAGCGCCATTTTCAGCGCATTGCGGCGATCGATCATCGGATCCTCCCTGAATTCCTTCTAGATAATGACCTTAGCCGCCGCGCAAAATGCCATCAAGCGCCGGCAGGCCGACGATGACGGCCGCCGCGATCAGCGCGTAGCAGATCGCGCGAAACATCCGCTCGCTGGCCTTGCCGAACAGCGAAGCGCCGAACCAGACGCCGATGCCGTAGATCGGGCCGACGATCAGCGAGAACTTGACCGATTCGATCGTGATCAATCCGGTGAACCAGTAGCTGACCAGCGAGAAGAAATCCGAGGCCCCGAAAAACAGCACGATGTTGGCGCGCGAGATCACCGAGGAGATCGGGCGTCCCAGCCAGTAGGCGACGATCGGCGGCCCGCCGGTCTGCGCAAGGCCGCTGCAGAAGCCGGAGAGGCCGCCGACGCCGACCGAGAGCGCGGCGTGATCCTTGCCGTGATAGCGCCAGCCCGACAGCAGCAGCGCGAGCAGCGCCGCGACGAAGCAGGAGATGATCCAGCGCGTCGTCACCGGCTCGAGCACCGTCAGGAAATAGGTGCCGACGGGAACGCCGACCAGCGCGCCGGCGACCATGACCGCGGTCGCCTTGCGGTCGGCATGGGTCCAGGCGTTCGGCAGCAGCGGCGCCGCCGCAACGAAGTCGATGATCAGCAGCAGCGCCGCCACCAGCCGCGGCGCCGCCACGCTGCTTGCGAGCGGCATGAAGATCAGGGCTGAGCCGAAGCCCGAGAAGCCGCGCGCCGTGCCCGACACGAACGCAATCGCGCAGATCGCAAGCGCGATGCTGGTCGAGATGTCGGAGGGGAGGAGGGTGAGGGAGGTCATGGGAGAATGTGCGCGCGGCGATCGGTGGCCTTACCTCGCCCCGCTTGCGGGGAGAGGTCGAAATTCAAGCACAGCTTGAATTTCGGGTGAGGGGGATTCTCCGCAAAGCAACTATCACCGTACACATGGAGAAAGCCCCTCACCCCAACCCTCTCCCCGCAAGAGCGGGGCGAGGGAGCAATCCATCGTCTGCGTCGACATCACGCCCGCAGCGTGCCGCCGGTCTTCTTGGTCACCTCGGCGACGACCTTTGCCGCAACCGCGTCGATCTCCTGGTCGGTCATCGTCTTCTCGCGCGGCTGGATCGTCACCGCGATCGCAATCGACTTCTTGTCGGGATCGATGCCCTTGCCTTCATAGACGTCGAACACGGTCACGTCAGTGATCAGCTTCTTGTCGACATTCTGCGCCGCGCGGACGATGTCGCCCGCCTTGACGCTGCGATCGACGATGAAGGCGAAGTCGCGTGACACCGGCTGGAACGCCGAGAGCTCCAGCACCGGCTTGGCGCGCGTCGCCCTCTGCTTGCCTTGCGGGACGCGATCGAGGATCACCTCGAACACGATCATCGGGCCGTCGGCGCCGAGCGCCTCGGCGGCACGCGGATGCAGCTCGCCGAAATAGCCGAGCACGTTCTGCGGGCCGATTTGGATGGTGCCGGAGCGCCCCGGATGCAGCCAGGCGGGACCGCCGGGGACGATCTGCAGCGCCTGCATCGGCGCGCCGGCGGCCGCCAGCACGGCGAAGGCATCGGCCTTGGCATCCATCGCGTCCGCCGTGGCCGAGCCGGTCCAATGCCGCCCGATCCCCTTCGACGAGGCGTAGCCATGGCGTACGCCGGAGGCAGCCACGAGCTGGTCCTCCGGCCGGTCGCCGCGGAATACCTGGCCGACCTCGAACAGCGCGACATCGGGATAGCCGCGGTTGATGTTGGCCTGAGCCGCCGCGACGAGGCCGGGCAGCAGGCTCGGCCGCATGTCGGAGAGGTCGGCCGCGATCGGGTTGGCAAGCACCAGCTCGCTCTGGCCGCCGCCGAACAGTTTTGCCGCGTCATTGGTGATGAACGACCAGGTCACGGCTTCCACCATGCCGCGGGCGCCGAGCGCGCGCTTGGCGCGGCGGGTGCGTTGCTGCATCGGCGTCAGCACCGGCTTGCGCGGCTCCTCGCCACGATCGAACGGCGTCATCGGCACCTTGTCGACGCCGAAGATGCGCACGATCTCCTCGACGACGTCGGCCTTGCCCTGGACGTCGGTGCGCCAGGACGGGATCGCGATCTTCACCACAGGGCCATTGCCGGCTAGCATGAAGCCGAGACGGGTCAGGATCAGCTTCACCTCGACCAGCGGCACCTCGATGCCGGCGAGACGCTTGACCTCGCTGAGCGGGAAGTCGATGACGCGATCCTCGCCGAACTGCTTGCCGACCACGACGTTCTCGGACGGCGTGCCGCCGCACAGTTCCAGCACCAGCTTGGTCGCGAGCTCGAGC
Organism: Bradyrhizobium sp. USDA 4011; assembly: GCF_054063415.1. NCBI lineage: Bacteria > Pseudomonadati > Pseudomonadota > Alphaproteobacteria > Hyphomicrobiales > Nitrobacteraceae > Bradyrhizobium > Bradyrhizobium sp. USDA 4011. The sequence goes on along the minus strand of NZ_JBSSGG010000001.1, from coordinate 4,135,131 downwards.
CCGGGCACCATGAAGGCCGGATCGACGCCGCGCTCGAAGCGGTAGCGCGCATCCGAATTGATGCCCAGCTTGCGGCCGGTCTGCGCGATGTTGATCTCATTCCACAGCGCCGATTCGATCAGCACGTCAGTGGTGTTGTCGTCGCAGCCCGAGGCCTCGCCGCCCATGATGCCGGCGAGCGATTCGACGCCGTGCTCGTCCGCGATCACGCAGACGTTGCTATCGAGCGTGTAGGTGCGGCCGTCGAGCGCGAGCAAGGTCTCGCCGTCTTTCGCGCGGCGAACGGTGAGGTTGCCCTTGACCTTCTTGGCGTCGAACACGTGCAGCGGACGCGCGCGGTCGTAGGTCATGAAGTTGGTGATGTCGACCAGCGCGTTGATCGGGCGCAGGCCGATCGAGGTCAGCCGCTTCTGCAGCCATTCCGGCGACGGACCGTTCTTGACGCCGCGCACCAGCCGCAGCGCGAAGCCTGGACACAGCGCGGCGTCTTCCACCTTCACCTGAACCGGGCAGGGGAATTCGCCCTTGATCGGCCTGATGCCCGGGTCCTTGAACTTGCCCATGTCGGAGGCGGACAGATCGCGCGCGATGCCGTGCACGCCGGTGCAGTCTTGCCGGTTCGGCGTCAAATTGATCTCAATGACGGGATCGCCGAGCCCGGCCCAGTCGGCATAACCCTTGCCGAGCGGCGCGTCGGCCGGTAGCTCCATGATGCCGTCGTGGTCTTCCGAGATCTGCAATTCGGCCGCCGAGCACAGCATGCCGCGGCTCTCGACGCCGCGGATGGTGCCGACGCCGAGCGTGACGTCCTTGCCCGGGATGTAGGTGCCGGGCGGCGAGAACACGCTGATCAGCCCCGCACGCGCATTCGGCGCGCCGCACACCACCTGCACCGGCGCACCGCCGTCGCCGGTGTCGACCATGCAGACACGCAGCCGGTCGGCATTCGGATGCTGCTCGGCCGAGATCACGCGCGCGATGGTGAACGGCGCGAGCGCCTTCGCCTTGTCCTCGATGTTCTCGACCTCAAGCCCGATCATGGTGAGCTTGTCGGCCAGCTTGTCGAGCGGCTCGTCGGTCTCGAGATGTTCCTTCAGCCAGGAGAGGGTGAACTTCATGACGATGATTTCTCTTGTCCCCTCTCCCGCTTGCGGGGGAGGGTCAGGGTGGGGGCTCTCTCCGCAATGGCAGCGGTAATGGTTTCAAGGACGCCTGCACGGTTTGTCATGACGTCGAGATTGCTGAAGCGAAGCACTTTAAATCCTTTCGCTTCAATGACGGCTGAGCGCGCGGCATCGGCGCGTTCGCCCTGGTTTGAAAAATGCTGGCCGCCGTCGAGTTCGATCACCAGCTTTGCTGTATGGCAGACGAAATCGGCGATGTAATTGTCGATCGGCACCTGGCGGCGGAAGGTGGCGCCGTTCAGGCGATTGCCGCGGAGCTCCGACCAGAGCATTCGTTCCACATTGGTCGAGTTCTTGCGAAGTGCGCGGGCGTTGGACCGGAGTCTATCGGACACCTTCCAATTCGGATGCTCAGGATCGACCATTGCCAGCCCCTTTGCGGAGACACCCCCACCCCAGCCCTCCCCCGCAAGCGGGAGAGGGAGTCCGACCATTCGCGGCGATGCAATCTTCGTATCCACGCGAGCGGGCTCCATCCATTCCCTCTCCCGCTTGCGGGGGAGGGTCAGGGTGGGGGCTTTCTCCGCGATGGCAGCGGGAGTGGAATTCACGCGCTCAATCCTCCCGCGATCGTCGGGATGTCGAGCGGCTTGAAGCCGTAGTGGTTGAGCCAGCGGATGTCGTTCTCGAACAGCTGGCGGAGATCGGCGATGCCGTATTTCAGCATCGCGATGCGGTCGATGCCCATGCCCCAGGCAAAGCCCTGGTAGACGTCGGGATCGATGCCGCAGGCACGTAGCACGTTCGGATGCACCATGCCGCAGCCGAGAATCTCCATCCAGTCCTCGCCCTCGCCGAAGCGGATCTCGCCCTTGTCGCGGCGACACTGGATGTCGACCTCGAGCGACGGCTCGGTGAACGGGAAGAACGACGGCCGGAATCGCATGTTGATGTGATCGACCTCGAAGAACGCCTTGCAGAACTCGTGCAGGATCCATTTGAGGTGGCCGAGATGCGAACCCTTGTCGATCACGAGGCCCTCGACCTGGTGGAATTGCGGCGTGTGGGTCGCGTCCGAGTCGATGCGATAGGTGCGGCCCGGGCAGATCACGCGGATCGGCGGCTTCTGGCTCAGCATCGTGCGCACCTGCACCGGCGAGGTGTGGGTCCGCAGCAGCATGCGCGAGCCGTCCGCCTTCGGATTGAAGAAGAAGGTGTCGTGCATCTCGCGCGCCGGATGGCCGATCGGGAAATTCAGCTTGGTGAAGTTGTAGTCGTCGGTTTCGATGTCGGGACCCTCGGCGACCGCAAAGCCCATGTCGGCGAAGATCGTGGTGAGTTCGTCCCACACCTGGCTCAGCGGATGGATGCGGCCGGTCTCCGCCGGCGCCTCGCGCAGCGGCAGCGTGACGTCGATGGTCTCGGCGGCGAGGCGTGCATCGAGCGCGGCCGCTTTCAGCACATCGCGCCTGGCCGCGAGCGCCTGCGTCACCGCGTCCTTGGCGAGGTTGATTCTGGCGCCCTCGGTCTTGCGCTCCTCCGGCGACATCTTGCCGAGGGTGGCAAGCAGGGCCGAGATCGAGCCCTTCTTGCCGAGCGCGGAGACGCGCACCGCCTCGAGGGCGGCCTCGTCAGCAGCCGAGGCGATCTGGTCGAGGATGGATGTTTCGAGCGTTGCGAGGTCGGACACGGTCAATTCCTGCGCTGAGCATGATGCGGTGGGAAGAACCGGCTTCCGAACCATGCGCCAAAATTCGGCTGGGTTGTCGCCGCCCGAAGGCCGTAACGTCAAGCAAAAAGCCGGTCATTTCGGGCTTGTGGTCGGCAGCATTGAACCCCGCGCGGAGGTCGGGCTACCCAAGGGGAGCTCAAGGAGACCCACGCGATGTTGCTGCGATCTTGCCTGGCGGTGCCGGCGGTCCTGTTCATGCTTGCCACGGCGCATGCCGCCACCGAGGAATGTCCGGCCAAATCGACCCAGATGGACGACATCATCGCGGTGCTGGAGAAGGCACCGAGCTGCAACCGCGCGATGAAGATCTTCGAGGCGTGCGAATACGGCGCCAGCGGGGACGTCCAGTTCGGTGCGGTGGTCGAGAAGAAATGCGAGGCGGACTTCCTGTCCGGCCTCAACGGCGTGCCGAAGCGGGCGTACGAGCACGAGATGCAGGTCTGCGACCGCAAGTACCGGAATCAATCCGGCACCATGTACATCTCGTTTACGGCGTTCTGCCGAGCGCAGGTCGCCCAGCGCTATTCGCAGAAGGCGCTGAAAGCGGGCCCGAAAGCCCGCTAGAATCAGGCTGCCAGCGCGGCCTTGGCCTTCTCGGCGATCGCCTGGAACGCAACCGGCTCGTGGATCGCGAGATCCGACAGCACCTTGCGGTCGACCACGACGCCCGACTTGGAGAGGCCGTTGATGAACACGCTGTAGGTCATGCCGAACGGACGGACCGCGGCGTTGATGCGCTGGATCCAGAGCGCGCGGAAGGTGCGCTTCTTGCGCTTGCGGTCGCGGAAGGCGTACTGGCCGGCCTTTTCGACGGCCTGCTTGGCAGTTCGGATGGTGTTCTTGCGGCGGCCGTAATAGCCCTTGGCGGCCTTGAAGACTTTCTTGTGCTTGGCGTGAGAGGTCACACCGCGTTTGACGCGAGACATGACGGAAATCCTTGAGATCTAGAAGAAGTGACGGGGCGCCGCGCGAGGCGGCCGGGTTCAAGCAGATGAGCGCGATCAGGCGTTCGGCAAGAAGTACTTCTTGACGTTGTCGCCGTCGGTCTTGAACAGCACGCGGGTGCCGCGGAGCTGACGGATCTGCTTCTTCGTCCGCTTGATCATGCCGTGGCGCTTGCCGCGCTGGGCGTGCATGACTTTGCCAGTAGCAGTCACCTTGAAGCGCTTTTTAGCGCCCGACTTGGTCTTCAACTTGGGCATTTAGCTCTCCTGTCGCCCAACACGAATATCGCCCAAAGAGGCGTTCGGCCGGCTAAAATGCTCGTTAGAGCGTTGAAAGTGCTATGGTTTTTCCGGATTGAAAGAACCTGCACTGGACGTCGCCACGGCAGCCCTTGATCAGCCGGGCGGCGAAGGCCCGGCTTATGACAGAGGATCGGCGGTTTTGCAACGTTCGAAGCGGGAAATCGGGGTCGGAACCAGCCTCTCCTTCCCCTGAAAGGGGGAAGGTCGGGATGGGGGGTCAGCCGCAGACGCCGCTGCAAGGAGAGAGTAGATCCCCACCCGCTTTGCTCTGGCGAGCAAAGCGACCTCCCCTTTTCAAGGGGAGGTTGGCCATCCGGGCTACAGGGCTCACATACGAAACGGCCCGCCAGAGGTCCTGACGGGCTGCTCCATTTTCAACAAAGCGACAAACTCGAATTAGCGCGGCGCCAACACCATCACGACCTGGCGGCCTTCGAACCTCGCGTCCTGCTCGACCTTGGCGAACTCGGCAACGTCGGCCTTCACCTTGTCCAAGAGCTTGGTGCCGATCTCCTGGTGCGCCATCTCACGACCGCGGTAGCGCAAGGTGATCTTGACCTTGTCGCCTTCCTCGAAGAAGCGCTGCATCGCGCGCATCTTCACGTCATAGTCGTGATCGTCGATCATCGGGCGGAGCTTGATCTCCTTGATCTCGACGACCTTCTGCTTCTTGCGGGCTTCGGCGGCCTTCTTCTGCGCGGAATATTTGTACTTGCCGTAGTCCATGATCTTGCAGACCGGAGGACTGACATTCGGCGAAATTTCGACGAGATCCATGCCGGATTCCATGGCCATCTTGATGGCCACCATGGTTTCGACGGTGCCCTGGTTGACACCATCTGAATCAATCAGCTGGATCTGCGCGTTGCGAATCTCATCATTGGTGCGCGGCCCGTCTTTTGCGACTGTGGGCGGGGCTCTATTGGGACGGCGAATGGGTAACTCTCCAAAGTTGTGAAAGGGAAGGCGGATATTTTGAAGCAAGACGCTGCGACGGGCAAGCGAACTCGCTCTTTTACGCGGCAAAACCGTCAATTGCGAGGCATTTTGGCCACGCCCGGCACATATAGCGGGCGCGCCTGCTCTGCAAGGCGGGCGTGCTGCCGTTGACCGCTGCCGCGCGACGATTGAAAAGCGGATATCTGACACGCGAGTGACCAAACCATGAGCCAAACCGCCACATCCGAGCAGGAACCCGCCTTCATCGAGGTCGGCGAGGGCAGTTCGGCTCGCCGGATCGCGGTGCGCGCCCGGGCTGGCAGCAATCCCGGCCTGTTCTGGCTCGGCGGCTTCAAGTCCGACATGACCGGCACCAAGGCGATCGCGCTCGATGCATGGGCCGCCGAGCATGGCCGCAGCTCGGTCAGGTTCGACTATTCCGGCCATGGCGAATCCGGCGGCGATTTCGCCGACGGCACGATCGGCCGCTGGCTCGAGGAGAGCGTCGCGGTGTTCTCGCAGTTCTGCCGCGGGCCGCAGGTCGTGATCGGGTCCTCGATGGGCGGCTGGATGGCGCTGCTGCTGGCGCGCGAGATCGCCAGACGCGGAAGTGCGGGCGGCGACGGCACAGCCCAGCTCGCCGGTCTCGTGCTGATCGCACCGGCGCCGGACTTCACCGAGGAATTGATGTGGAAGGGCTTCTCGCCGGAGATCCGCGCCGAGATCGAGACCAAGGGCGTCTGGCTCAGGCCATCCGAATATGGCGACGGCTCGCCCTATCCGATCACCCGCAATCTGATCGAGGAGGGCCGCAACCACTTGCTGCTCGGCAGCAAGATCGACGTCGGTTGCCCGGTGCGCATCCTGCAGGGCGCGCAAGATCCCGACGTGCCGTGGAAGCATGCGTTCGCGCTGGTGCATCGGTTGCCGGCCGAGGACGTGGTGCTGACCATGATCCAGGACGGCGACCACCGATTGTCGCGTCCGCAGGACATCGCGCGGATCATCGCCGCGGTGGCGGAGATCAACTAGCACCTTGTTCGATGTCATCATCCGAGGAAGCGGATGATCCAGTACGCCGCGCCTCTCGATTCAAGGCGACTGCTCTGGAATACTGGATGCCCCGCATGCGCGGGGCATGACAGACGTGGTCGGGAGAGACGCCGATGGATACGACAACGATGCTCCGCGCGTTCTGCGACGCGGTTGAACAGCGCGACGGCAAGGCCTTCGCAAGCCTCTTCACCGAGGACGGCGTCTATCACGACGTGTTCTATGGCGCGTTCGAGGGGCGCGCCAGAATCGCCGAGATGATCGACGACTGGTTCTACCGGACCGCGACCGATTTCCGCTGGGTGATGCACGATCCGGTCAGCGACGGCACGACCCTCTACGCGCGCTACACGTTCAGCTACCGTTCGACCTTGCCGGAAGCCAAGGGGGCGCGTGCGATGTTCGAGGGCGTCGCGATCATGCGGCTGCGCGACGGCAAGATCACGGAGTACCATGAGGTCGCCAACACCGCGCCGGCCTTCGTCGACCTGAACTTCGCGCCGGAGCGGATCGCCAGGATCGTCGCCAAACAGGGCGCCGCGCTGAAGGCGAGGCCGGAGATGACGCGGCATCTGGCGCCCTGATCGCCACACTTTTCGTAACTGCAATGCGGTGCAGATCAGGCTGCGGCTGACTTGCGCTCGCGCGATCGCCGCCTGCGACCCGCACTCCCGCGCAATTCGGATCGCCATTTCGCGATCTCGGCAAGCTCCGCTTCGGGCCGTTTGGTCAAGACTTCTCGCCTTCCGAGAAAGATCTTGCCGCTGTCGCCATCGATCGTGACCCAGTCGCCTGCCGAAATCGCCGCCTTGCCGAGCTCGGCGCGTTCGCCGGCGGCATCGATTTTCATGCCGCCGCATCCGACCACACACGGTTTTCCCATCTGACGCGCCACCAGCGCGGCATGGGCGGTCCGCGCGCCAACGCTGGTCACGATGCCGCACGCCACCGCAAAACCGGCGACGTCCGCCGTGCTGGTGTCGGGGCGCATCAGGAGGACGGGGTCGCCGGCGGCTGCGAGTTGCCGCGCACCGTCGGAATCGAAGGCCGCGCGCCCGACCGCAATCCCGCCGGAAGCGCCGATCCCAGCGACGGCCGGGTCGTCCGCCGAGACCAGCGAGACCTCGACCAGCGATGCAAGGTCGATATCGGCAATACGTTCGAGCGCCTGCTTCGGCGTGATGAGCTGTTCGTGTACGAGATCGATTGCGATCCTGAGCGCGGCGCGCGGGGTGCGCTTTGCCGGCCGTGCCTGCAGGATCCACAATTTTCCGTCCTCGACGGTGAATTCGATATCCTGGACATCGCCAAACTCGCGCTCGAGGCGTGTGAGGACATGGCCGAGATCGGCGGCGAGCGTCGGCAGCGCGCGGGCGATCATCTCGCCGCTATCCGCCGTTCGCCGGCCCGACACGACGTCCTCGCCTTGCGCGTCGAGCACCAAATCGATGACGGGCTGCGCCGATCCAGTCGAAGGGTCACGCGAAAACGCTACACCCGCTCCCGAAGAAGGCCCGCTATTGCCGAAGACCATGGCCTGCACGGTGACGGCCGTCCCCGCCAGATGTTCGAGTTTTTGCAGCCGGCGGTAGGTTTGCGCCCGCTCGCTCATCCAGGATCGATAGACCGCCCGCGCCGCATGCTCGAGCTGTTCCTCGGCATCCTCGAGCCAGCGATCGTCTCCGCTCTCGATCAGCGCCTGTTCCTCGCCGGCAAGACGCTCGAGCGCTTCGCTGTCGAGCGCGCGATCATTGGCAACGCCTTCCTCGGCGGTCAGCCCAGCGATCCGCGCCGCGAAAAGTGCAGGGTCGAGGCCGAGTACGGTCTCGCCATAGCTCTCGAGGAACCGGCGCCGGCAATCCCATGCGAGCCGCGGACGTCCCGTCGAGCGGATCAGGCCGCGCACGGCGCGCGTCGTGCAGCCGACATTGAGGACGGTGTCCAGCATGCCGGGCATCGAGCGGGCCGCGCCTGACCGTACTGAAACCAGCAGCGGGCGTGCGTGATCGCCGAAACGCCTGCCGGTGGTGCGCTCGAGGAAAGCAATGCCTTCCTTCAATCCGTCGCGCAAACGGTGCTCCGAAAGCGTCCGTCCGGCAACGATGTCGGCGCAGAGCCCGACCGGCAGCACAAAGGCCGGCGGTACAGCAAGGCCGAGCGCTGCCATCCTGGCGAGATTGGCGGCCTTGGCGCCGATCTCCTCGGCAGAGTGGCAGGCGGTCGATTCGCCGCCGATGCATACGATGTGCATGTTGGACCCCTCTTCAGGCTGCCAGATCAGTCATGATGTGTTGCCGCAGCAGGTGGCCGAAGCCGGCGAGACGGTCGGTCGAGCGTTCGATGGCGCGAGCCAGCTCGAGCGCCGAGAGCGATGTCGCGGCGTCATGGCCGCCGGTGAAGACCAGCGTGGTGATGGCTCGCTCCCGTGCGTCCGCGGCGTGCTCGGCGTCGACGAGGCGCACCACCGCGGCAAGCGCGTCCTCGGAATCGGCGCAGCGGCCCTCCGGCACTTCCGCGGCCGCGGCAAGTCCACTGGCCGCCGCTTCAGCGGCCGTGATGGCAACCGCGCAGAGTTCGCCCAGGGCCGAGATCAGCGGTTTGTCGATGCCCGCCGACGTCAGGGACGCGACAAAGGCCGCCTGCTCGAGTTCGTCGACGGCCTCCTCGGCCCGGTCCACCAGCTGCAATATGATCGGCCGGGCGCCGAAGCGGTTGACCTCCTTGCGCGCTTCGAGGGCGATACGGTCCGCCTTCTGCTCGATCAGGCTGGCACGTGCCGCCAGCGCCTTGCCGTCGGTCTCCTGTCCGGCCAGCAGTCCGGCGACGTAGCGAGAGATCGCGGTGCAAAGGTCGTGCGCCAGTCCGATCTGGCGCAGCGCCATTGCGAGCAATGCGCTTTCGACGCGCTCCAAGCGCCTGACCAGCTCGGCTTCGAGCTGATCGCGCACGGTTCTCACCGATTGACCTGCGAGCAGCGCCTCGGTCGACAGGCGCAACGCGCTCTTCAGGAAATCGACCGCTGCCGCGCGGCCGAGCACCTGATCCAGCCGCTCGCCGAAACCGATGCGTGCCGGCGCGGCATTGCGAACGGCGCTGCCGAGCAGCTCGTTGCCGCCGAGTTCGAGGAAGCCGCGATGGCCGATCCTTTGCCGCGCGGCCCATTCGAGAATCTTCGCGGCGTCATTCTTGCTGACCCAGTTTCGCAACAATTTGCGCGCCTTGTTCCAGTCGATCAGGAACACCAGCGCGGAGCCGACTGCCGCCAGGAACGCGTTGCGGTCCGCCGCGGTCTTCGCCTGCAATCGCCCGGTCACGAGGAAGAAGCCGCCGTCCTCGAATCCCGTTGACGCATGATGGTCGAGGCCGCTCCATTCGGCGTCGAAGCCACCGAACAGCGAGATGAAGAATTTCGCGCGAGCGAGGTGCACGTCCGTATAGGTGACGGTTACCGCATTGCGCTTGACGGCCACCACCAGGACATGCGCGTCGGTGGTTCCGATGTCGTTCTGGATCAGGAGCCGGCCGTCGGACCTGGTCGCCATCGTGTCCAAACCGGGGTGATCGAATTTGAGAGGGCGCGTTTCGGCCAATCCCTTCATGAAGCTTTCGACCGGCGCACGGTCCTCGCTGTGCAGGCCGAACACTTTTGCTCCAGCCAGGTTCTCTTCGCAGCAGCCGGCGGCAAGCCTGTTCAGCGTCTTGTGCAGATCCATGACCAGTCGATGCAGGGTGTCGCCGCCGTCCAGCGTCACGCTTGTCAGGCGAGCGATCCGGCCAAGCTCGATTTCGCCCGCCGCATCGAGCAGTCCGGAGGTTCGAAGCGCGCTCAGGCGTGCGGTCGCCCTGTCCGCCTCCTGTGTATCGCCGGCGTTGACCGAGCGGATCATGGTGTCGATGTCGTCCTGGATCTCCTTCATCAGCTTTGCGAGGTTTGGTGCAGTCAACCGGCTCCCGCCGGCCAGATGCGAACCACTGATCAAGGATGCGATTGCGGCCGGTGCGATGCCGGCGGCTTGACTCTCGACTGCAAGGTCGTTGGCCGGACGATCGGGCTCCCGCGCATGCGCGGCGGCGGCCTGCAGCGCGCTCAGGCGCACCTTGATGCGATCGTTGGCGGACAGGCCTGCGGCGACCTGCGAGGGCAGCAGAATGTCGGACCGTCCGAGTTCCTTGATGATCTCTGTTTTCATGACACACGTGTGAGATGAGACTTCCGTTTCACCTTTATGCGTTGTGTCCGCGGCGTGATCCTTGCGCTAGATCATTCTTAAAACTGTCATGTTTCGATCGCGGCGGGTGTATCTCGCGCGACGATTTTGCTGTCGGCATTGCGAGGAGCCAACGGTCGCGCTAACACGTGCCCGGTGACAGGCTCCGCGATGAAGCAATCCATGTCTCCGCAAGCCGGAAGATGGATTGCTTCGCTTCGCTCGCAATGACAATCTGGAGAGACTTACGGCGGCGGCGGGTTGCTCATCGGCTTGCGCTGGGCGAGCGCCGCCACGGTGGAGGTGCCGATCGGGCCCTTCTCGTCATAGAGCCAGCATTCGCCGATCGCGATGCCGTCGGTGGCGTGATGGTTGACGACCTCGAAGCCGATCCAGTTGCTCACCGGCAAACGGTGCAGATAGATCGTGACGTCGCTGTTGATGTAGCCGAGGCCCTGGTCGCCGGCATTGGCGAAGGGGCTGGCGAAATCCGCGCCGGTTGCGACATGGACGAACGGCGTCATCTTCACGCCCGCGACGAGCTCGCGGACTTCGCTCATCCAGAGCCTTCGCTCGCCGAGCGAGCCCATGTGGCCGATGATCGGCCGCGTCTCCCACTTGCCGTTCATGCCGAGCCTCGGATCGGCGGGCTTCGGAATGTCCGCGGGCGCCGGCACCTGCCAGTTCGGCGGCGACCACACATTGCCGGGCGCATTTTCCGTCCTGCGCAACAATTGGCAGGAGGCACGCGCCATGCTGGTGCCGCCGGAGACGAACTCGGCCTCGATCACCTTGATGCGGAGCCCATCGCGCACGAGCTTCGTCGTCACCTCGACCGGCGTCGTGATGTTGGGCAGCCGGAACATGTCGACCGTGAGCCGTGCCGGGACGAAATCGTCGGAGCCGTGGCGCTCCTCGATGACGAAGCCAAGCAGGCCGATCACGACGCGGCCGTGCATCGATTCCGGGCTCCACGGTCCGTTCGCAACTGACGTCGGCATGAAGCCGTCGCCATGTCTGGTGAAGAAGGGCGGGTTTGTCATGGTTGTCGACCATGACGGGAACGGCGCGATGAAATCAAGAGGCGGCTGCCGCGCGCCACTCCTGCTGCACGCTGTTATCAGGCTCGCCACCGGCCCGTGACGCCAGCGCCGCGAACGCATCGCGGGCGATCAGTTGCGACAGCGCCCACACCGCGGCGCCGCGCACCAGCGGGCTTGCATCGTCGAGCAAACGCTGCGCCTCACCGGCGAGGCTTGCATCGCCGGAATTGCCGATCGCGATCAGCACATTGCGGATGAAGCGGTCGCGGCCGATGCGCTTGACCGGCGATTTCGTGAACAGCGCGCGAAACGCGGCATCGTCGAGCCGTGCGAGATCGGCGAGCGCGGGCGCGCGCAACGCGTCGCGCGCCGCAAGCTTCTGCTCGCGTCCGGCCATCGCGAACTTGTTCCACGGACACGCCGCGAGGCAGTCGTCGCAGCCATAGATGCGGTTGCCGATGGCCTTGCGGAATTCGTGCGGGATCGGACCCTTGTTCTCGATCGTCAGATACGAGATGCAGCGCCGCGCATCGAGCTTGTAGGGGGCAGGAAACGCCGCGGTCGGGCAGATGTCCTGGCAGGCGCGGCAGCTGCCGCAATGATCGGCTTCGCCCTCATCGCGCGGCAGCTCGGTCGCGGAATAGATCGCGCCGAGAAACAGCCACGAGCCGAATTCGCGCGACACCAGATTGGTGTGCTTGCCCTGCCAGCCGATGCCCGCGGCTTGCGCCAGCGGCTTCTCCATCACAGCGGCGGTGTCGACGAACACCTTCACCTCGTCGCCGGTCATGGCGGCGAGCCAGCGCGCCAGAATCTTCAGCCGCTTCTTGATCACGTCGTGATAGTCGTCGCCCTGCGCATAAACCGAGATCGCGCCATGCGATCGGCGCGCGAGAATGTTGAGCGGATCATCGTCGGGCCCGTAATTGACGCCGAGCATAATGATCGAGCGCACGCCACCCCACAGCACGCGTGGGTCCGTGCGCCGCTCCGGATTGGCCGCGAGCCAGTCCATCTCGCCATGGCCGCCGGAGCCGAGGAATTCCAAAAAATATTGTCCGGCCGCGCGCGTCGCATCCGGATCGGTAAAGCCGATGGCATCGAAGCCGAGTGCGCGCGCCTCGCGCCCAAGCGCTTCCTTGAGATCGGACGGAGAGAACCTGACCGTCCGGTTCAGAAGTCGAGGTCCACATAGGTGCGCGACGCCGGCACCCCCGCCAGCCATTCGCTGAGCAGCGGGCGGAACGACGGGCGGGATTTCACCCGCGCGTACCACGACTTTGCCGCGTCGTCCTCGCTCCATGGCACGTCGCCCAGATAGTCGATCGCCGAGAGGTGCGCCGCGGCGGCGAGATCCGCGTAGGTCAGGCGGTCGCCGGCGAGATAGTTCCGCGTCTTCGCCAGCCAGCCGATATAGTTCAGATGATAGCGCACATTGACCTTTGCGGCGCGCATGATGTCGGGGGCCGGCGGGCCGCCGCCATTGTCCTCGCTCATGAAGCGCTTGTAGATCCGCTCGGTCACCAGCGGGTTGGAGGCTTCCTCGAAGAATTTCTCGTTGAACCACGCCATCAGCCGGCGCACCTCGACGCGCTCGGCCGTCGTGGTCGGCAGCAGCCGACGTTCGCCGGCATCGAGGCCATGCGTCTCGTCGACATATTCGGCGATCACAGGCGCCCCCGGGATCGGCGGAAAGCCCTCGGCGATCAAGACCGGCGTGGTTGCCGCCGGATTGAGCGCGAGGTAAGCCTCGCGCCGCTCCCAGACCCGTTCCTCGACCAGGCGCAGATCGAGGCCATACTCGCCGAGCACGAGGCGAATGAAGCGCGAATGCGGACAGAACGGATGGTGATACAGCGTATACATGAAGCCCTTGGTAGTGTCGTGGCGCTTAAGAAACCATCAACCTGTGTGACCTGAACCTGTGATTTGGCCAGACCAGTTCCGCTCGTCTCTATGTCGCGTCGGCACGCAAACCGGTAGCCACCCCCGCAGATGGTGCGGGTCACAAAAACGCTATAGCCCAGCAAATCGGCCGGGTAACCCATTGTTTGACGATTCTTTGCGATTGCGGCCTATGTGCGAATAAGCGAGAAGAATTCGGTTTTCCACACAGGGCAGATCAGATCATGATGACGGATATGCTGCGGGCGGTGATTCTCGGCATCGTCGAGGGCGTCACGGAGTTCCTGCCGGTTTCTTCGACAGGCCACCTGCTGCTCGCGGAACGCTTCTTCAATCTCGGCGAAGGCAATTTCTGGAAAAGCTTCACGATCCTGATTCAGCTGGGTGCGATCCTTGCGATCCTCGTGCTCTACTTCACCAGGTTGTGGCGCGTCGCGCTCGGCATGTTCTCCAATCCCGACGACCGCCGCTTCGTCATCGGCGTGCTGGTGGCGTTCCTGCCCGCCGTCGTGATCGGCCTGATCGCCGGCAAATACATCAAGGAATTCCTGTTCAATCCGTGGGTGGTCTGCTTCACGCTGATCGTCGGCGGCGCCGTCCTGCTCTGGGTCGATCAGCTCGATCTCAAAGTGTACGAGGACGACGCGACCCGGTTCCCGCTGTTGATGTATTTCTGGATCGGCGTCGCGCAGTGCCTGGCGATGATCCCCGGCGTGTCGCGCTCCGGTGCCAGCATCGTGGCTGCGATGCTGCTCGGCGCCGACAAGCGCTCGGCGGCGGAGTTCTCGTTCTTCCTCGCGATCCCGACCATGATCGGCGCGTTCGCCTATGATTTCTACAAGAACCGCGCCGACTTCTCGTCGGACAATCTCAGCGTCATCGCGGTCGGCTTCGTGGTCTCCTTCATCGTTGCAATGGTCGTGGTGAAGACGTTCCTCAACTACGTCACTCGCCACGGCTTCGCGTTCTTCGCCTGGTGGCGCGTGATCGTCGGCACGCTCGGCCTGATCGCGCTGGCGATGGGAAGGTAGGAGCTAACTGACGCTGATTCACCTCGCCCCGCGAGCGGGGAGAGGTCGGAACGCATCGCAAGATGCGTTCCGGGTGAGGGGGACTCACCGCGCACGCACATGCATCAGATTTGCGGAGGCAGCCCCTCACCCCAACCCTCTCCCCGTAAAGAACGGGGCGAGGGAGCAGCGTCCCGTCGGGGCGAGGCCTACGCGCTCTTCTTCTGGAACTGTCCGGTCGCGCGGAAGCGCCAGAGATATTGCGGGGCGATCGCTTCCATCGAATCGGGTGAGATACCGAGACCCGCGAAGGTCAGGCCGGCGGCCTTGGCGGCGTCGGACACCACATTGTCCGAGCGCAGCATCGCGACCTGGTCCGGGGTCAGCGTGAATGGCCCCGGCGCGAATTGCAGCACATACGACTGCAGCTTGGCGAGGCCGAACGGCAGCGGCGCCAGCATGCGGTCGCGCTGGGTGATCCGAAGGATGATCTGCATCACCTCGCGCATGGTCAGCACTTCCGGCCCGCCGAGCTCGTAGGTCGCGCCCGGCTTCGCCTTGCCGTCGACGGCATCGGCCACGGCGTCTGCGACGTCGGCGACATAGGCCGGCTGCACCTTGTTGACCCCGCCGCCGACCAGCGGCAGCACCGGCGACATCCGCGCCAGCGCCGCAAAGCGGTTGGTGAACTGATCCTCGGGCCCGAACAGCAGCGACGGCCGCATGATGGGGGCCTGCGGCAGGGCGGCCTGCACCGCCTGCTCGCCTTCCGCCTTGGCGCGGTAATAACCCGACAGCGAATCCTTATCGGCGCCGATCGCCGAGACATGGACCATCCGCCCGCCTGCGGCGGCTGCCGCCTTGGCGATGGTCTCGGCGCCCTTCACCTGCACGGCGTCAAAGCTCTGCCCGCCGCCCTCGGCCAGGATGCCGACCAGATTGATGGCGATATGCGAATCACGCATCGCCGCCTCGACCGAGGCCGGGTAGCGCACATTGGCCTGGACCGCATGAATCTGGCCGACGCGGCCGAGCGGCTGCAGATGGCCGGCCAGTTCAGGCCGCCGCACCGCGACTCGCACGCGGTAATCGCGCTTGCAGAGCGCCCGGACCACGTTCCGTCCCAGAAAACCCGATCCGCCGAAGACCGTGACGAGCGTTTCCAGGTTCGATGCCATGAGGTCCATTCCTGCCGGATTCGAGAGCGATTGGGCGTATTTAGAGCCTCTCGCGATACGCCATCAGCCCAATCCTGTACAGGCTATTTGAATTTCCAATCGCGAATTTGACAAGCGCGTAACCGATCCTTACTAAGCCGCTCCACATGCCCAGGTGGCGGAATTGGTAGACGCGCTGGCTTCAGGTGCCAGTGGCTTAACGGCCGTGAAGGTTCGAGTCCTTTCCTGGGCACCACCCCCTTTTTAAGCGATTGAAATCGCTAACGTTCGTGGCGCGGGTTAGGCGAAGCCGTAACCCACCACCGACGAGGGCGTTTGGGCTTCAGGCAGCACTGATCTTAGAAGTAGGCGGATCGTTGCGTCGCTGCCTAACGAGATCAATCCAGTATCGACAAGACCAATCGGACGAGACGGCCAGCCCGCGCCACCAATTGGTCCGCGCTGGCCGATTCAAGCTCGTCCCGGCCGCCATACCTCCAGATACGCGAGCGCCAGTCACACCACCCGCCGCCCCGCGCGCTTTGCGATCGGCCGTTGCACGAAATACATCGCGATCAGCGAGATCATCGAGCTCGCCACGACGACATAGCCGATGCGGTCGAAATGCAGCAGCGAGCCGTCCGGATTCTCGGCGACGATCGCGGCTGCAGCCACCGAACCGAGCCCGCCCGACAATTGCTGCACCGACGCGCTGATCGCGCTGAACGATCCGCGCTGGCTGGCGTCGGGGATCGCCGACATCAGCGCCTGCGACGGGATCATGCGCGAGAAGATGCCGACGAACATCAGCACATTGACGATGATCGCGGTCAGCAGCGAGACGTGGCCGAGATGCGTGTAGATCAGCACCATGATGGCCGACACCATGCAGCCGAAGATGAAGGTCGGATATTTGCCGAACGCATCGCTGGCGCGTCCGACCAGCGGTCCCATCAGGATGCTGAACAGGCCGGAGACCAGATAGATCGTCGGCAGATGGACGATGTCGATGCCGAGATTGTGCACGGTGAAGGCGCTGCCGAACGGCATCAGCATGAAGCCGCCGGTCGCCAGCAGCGTCGTCACCAGGAAGGCCAGCGTGTAGCGCGGCTGCGCGACGGTTGAGATCAAGTGCTGGAACGGGTTGCGGTCGTGCTGCAGCTTGAGGTGCCCGTCGACCGGATCCATCACCAGCGCGATGGTGGCGATTGCCGCGATCGACAGGCCGACGATGGCGACGAAGCAGATGTGCCAGTTCCAGTGATTGGCGAGGAAAAGTCCGGCGGGCACGCCGAGCACCTGGCTCGCGGCGAACGCGGTCTGGATGAAGCCCATCACCCGGCCGCGCAGATGCAGCGGAAACAGGTCGGTGACGATGGCGAGCACGACGGAGCCGATCACGCCGCCGAACAGGCCGGTGACGATGCGGCCGAGCAGCAGCACGTGGAAATTCTGCGCCAGTGCGCACAGCACGGTGCCGAACGTGAAGCCGACATAGAAGAACAGCAACAGCCGCTTGCGGTCGAAGCGATCGGCAAAGCCGGCGGCGAGGATGCCGGAAATGCCGGCCGCGAAGGCGTAGGCCGAGACCGCGACGCCGAACTGCCCGGCCGTGATGTTGAGCGACGGCATCAGGATGGCGCCGAGCGGCGACATGATGATGAAGTCGAGGATCAGGGTGAACTGCGTGAAGGCAAGCAGCGCGATCAGGAACGATTGATAGCGCGAAAAGCCGCGTTCCTGCGGCTCGTCGATCGGCGCGGCGATGGTCTGTTCCGACATGAGGCTCATTCGTGATGATGAGTGGAGCTGCGAGCGGCTGGGCACAGATAGGGGCCCCGTTCGCGGATTTCATCGGCGCCGAAATGCAAAAAAATGCGCGCAAGCGTGATCGAGGGCCGCGAAATTTCCCATGCTTCCATATGGGAATTGTGCCGCCTCCGATCATCCCACCTCTGATCGTTTGAATTGCAGCGTGATCCAAATGCAACAGCAGTCGCGCGACTGGGCCGCCGTGTCGGGATATGGCAAAGCTGGGCGGAAACCCCTGGCTGAGGGACCCGAGACTTCCTATCCGCTCGCATCCCGGGCGTTTGAGCGCTAGTGTCGCCCGTCGAATCGATCCAAGATCCGAGGCCCTTTTTCATGACCATCCGCCTGCATCGCGGCGACCTGCCTGATCTGTCCCGCTACACCGATTCCGTGGCAATCGACACCGAGACCATGGGACTGCATCCGCACCGTGACCGGCTCTGCGTGGTGCAGATGTCGAACGGCGACGGCACCGCCGACGTGATCCAGATTCCGAAGGGGCACACCGATGCGCCGAACTTGAAGGCGCTGCTCGCGAATCCTGCGATCACCAAGATCTTTCATTTCGCGCGGTTCGACGTCGCGGTGCTCTACAACACGTTCGGCGTGATGCCGGCGCCGGTCTATTGCACCAAGATCGCCTCGCGCCTGTCGCGCACCTATACCGACCGCCATGGCCTGAAGGATCTGGTGCGCGAGGTGCTGAACGTCGAACTGTCGAAGCAGCAGCAGTCGAGCGACTGGGGTGCGCAAAGCCTGAGCGAGGCCCAGCTCGCCTATGCCGCGTCCGACGTGCTGCATCTGCATGCGCTGCGCGACAAGCTGAATGTCATGCTGGCGCGCGAGGGACGCACGGATCTCGCGAAGGCTTGCTTCGATTTCCTGCCCGCCCGCGCCAGGCTCGATCTCGACGGCTGGGAGGCCGAGGACATCTTCGCCCATTCGTGATTTCGCCCGTTCATGACGGGCGCCGAATTCGTCGCAGCGGGGCCGGTTCCGCCCCGTTTCGGCCAAACTGTTCACGCGTGGTCCGCCTTGAAGTCGGCTTGGGGGGCGCGACGCGAGGTCCGGGCTGCATATTGGGGCGGCTCCGGCTAGAATAGGGGCAATTTCGCGCCTCTGGAGCTCAGGTGAATTCGGTTCAGAATCCAGCCTATGTGACGGGCCTCGAGGCGCGCTTTGCCGCCGCCGCGCGGCACAGCCGTATGGTGCGGATCCTGCGCATCGGCGTGCCTGCAGTGGTTGGGCTGGCGATGGGGGTGATCATCTACATCGCGGTCTTCAATCCGTTCAAGGAAGTGATGGCCAAGCTGCCGGTCGAGATGGACAACCTCGTGGTGTCAGGCACCAAGATCACGATGGAATCGCCGCATATCGCCGGTTTCTCGGCCGACGGCCGGCCCTATGAAATGTGGGCCAAGGCGGCGATCCAGGACGTCACCGATCCCGACCATGTCGAGCTGAAAACCATCCGCGCCAAGGTGGCGCAGCAGGATCAGTCGACGGTGACGATGGATGCGCGCACCGGCTTCTTCGACAACAAGAAGCAGCTGCTCGACCTGCGCCAGGATATCTTCCTGCAATCGTCCACCGGCTATGAGGCGAAGCTGACGCAGGCCTTCGTCGACATCAACAAGGGCAACGTGTCGTCGGACGAGCATGTCGACGTCAAGCTGCTCGAGGGCACACTGACCGCCGACCGCCTCAGGATCTACAACAGCGGCGAGCTCGTGCGGTTCGAAGGCAATGTCGTGATGTATCTGGACAAGCTCGGCGACAACAATCCGAGCCCGCCCGCCGAGCCCGCGCCACCTCCGCCGCCACCGAAGCCGCGCAAGTCCGCTAACCCGAAATGAATTTGATGATGAGACGTTTTCCGCACGGCATCGCAATTGCGGCCTTTCTGCTCACGCTGTTCGCAGCCGGCGCTGTGTCCGCGCAGGGCTCGATGAGTGGTGTTCCCAACGCCATGCAGGGCTTTTCGCAGAACCGCGACCAGCCGATCCAGATCGAGGCCGCTTCGCTCGAAATGCGCGACAAGAAGAAGGAGGCGACCTTCGCCGGCAATGTGAAGGTCGTGCAGGGCGACACCACCATGACCTCGAAGGTGCTGGTCGTGTTCTACGAGGACAAGTCGACCCAGACGCCGGCGCCGGCTGCGGGCGGCACCAAGGCTGCCGCCGCTCAGAAAGGCGCGCCGATACAATCGGCAACGCCCGGCCCCGGCGGCGCGTCCTCGATCAAGCGCCTGGAGGCGAAGGGCAATGTCGTCGTCACCCAGAAGGATCAGGTCGTTACCGGCGAGACCGCGATCTTCGACACCAAGACCAACCTGATCACCATGCTTGGCGGTGGCGGCGGCCAGGTGGTGCTGACCCAGTGCCAGAACGTGCTGCGCGGCGACCGTCTGCTGGTCGACATGACCACCGGCGTCTCGCGGGTGGAATCCGACAGCGGCAAGGTGCAGGGCCTGTTCATCCAGTCGCAGGGCGGACAGAACGGCAAGGGCGGCTGCGGCACGCCGGCTGCCCCCGGCACGGCCCCTGCAGCCCCGTCGCCGCTCCAACTGCTTCCGGGAAGCAAGTCGAAATAGGCTCTACAAAGTAAGCTTCACGTAAGGTGATGTAGAATCAATAAGTTAGATAATATTTTGCGACCGCGAGGTTGAAGCGCGCGGGGCGAGACTGTATTTACTCCAGCGGCCCGGCCGGACGATGTGCCTTTGAGGGGGAGTTATGTTGGCCGGGACAGGGGCATCCATTCATTCAAGGCGCATGCTGGCGCTTTGCCGTGCGAATCGATTGGTCCGCAGGCAAGGTCGCGGGATCACCGTGAAAGGCTGAAGCGAAGCGGGGATGGTGGATTTTCTCGGCATGTTCCGGCGGCGTCCTGCGAAACGCAGTTCCGGATTCGCGCGCGCGCATGACGACATCACGGCGCTCGGCGACCAGTTCGGCGAGATGCTGACGTCACCGGTGCGCGACGCGCCGCCGATGGCGCGCGCCGCTCCGGTTCCCGCCGTCGAGCTGCCGCGATCCCAGCCCACAGCAGCACCCGCCCCAGCGCGGGCGAGGCCGGCCAGGAAAACCGCCGCTTCTGCGCCGCAGCTCATCAAGCGGCCGGGCTATCTGGCTGTGCATAGCGTGGAAAAGAGTTTTGGCAGCCGCCAGGTCGTGCGCGGCGTCAGCATCTATGTGCGCCGCGGCGAGGCGGTCGGCCTGCTCGGGCCCAACGGCGCCGGCAAGACCACCGTATTCTACATGATCACCGGCCTGATCAAGGCTGATCGCGGCGCGATCGAGCTCGACGGCCACGACGTCACCAAGCTGCCGATGTATCAGCGCGCGCGGCTCGGCATCGGTTATCTGCCGCAGGAAGCCTCGATCTTCCGCGGCCTGTCGGTCGAGCAGAACATCCGCGCGGTGCTCGAGGTCGTCGAGCCCTCGAAGAAGAAGCGCGAGCACGAACTGGATTCGCTGCTCGACGAGTTCAACATCACGCGGCTGCGTAAGAGCCCGTCGATCGCGCTGTCCGGCGGCGAGCGCCGCCGCGTCGAGATCGCGCGCGCACTGGCGACGCGCCCGAACTACATGCTGCTCGACGAGCCGTTCGCCGGCATCGACCCGATCGCGGTCGGCGACATCCAGGACCTCGTCCGTCATCTCACCAACCGCGGCATCGGCGTGCTCATCACCGACCACAACGTCCGGGAGACGCTCGGCCTGACCGACCGTGCCTATATCGTCTATGCCGGTGAGATCTTGACTGAGGGAAGCCCGGAGGAGATCGTTAACGATCCGGATGTCCGCCGGCTTTACCTTGGCGAGGAATTCCGCCTGTAGCCCAAAAATTGCACCCGTCAAGCCGTGTACATCCCAAGCGGACTAAGATAAGCAAGAATCGAGCCAATATTTGGGATCGTTCTTGCCTCCATGGCGCTGACGCAAAGACTAGAGTTCCGCCAGTCGCAGTCGCTGGTGATGACGCCGCAGCTGATGCAGGCGATCAAGCTGCTGCAACTGTCGAACCTGGATTTGTCGACCTTTGTCGAGGAAGAGCTGGAGCGCAACCCGCTGCTCGAGCGGGCCGCCGACGGGCCGGAACCGCCGGTGGCGGGCGAGCCGGCGATGGAGCGGCCGGACTACGGCGATTCCGATGGTTCCTTGAGCTACGGGGATGACGGCGAGGCGTCCGACATGGCCGCAGGCTCGGGCGGCGAGGCCGCCTTTGAGCCCGGCCAGGAGGAATGGCTGAACCGCGACCTCGGCACCCGCGCCGAGATCGAGCAGACGCTCGATACCGGGCTCGACAACGTCTTCTCCGAGGAGCCGGCCGAAGCCGCCGCGCGCGCCGCGCAAGACGCGCCCCCGTCGGTCTATACCGAATGGGGTGGTGGCGCCTCCAGCGACGACGAATACAATCTCGAAGCCTTCGTGGCCGCCGAGCTGACGCTCGCCGACCACCTCGCCGAACAGCTCGCGGTGGCATTCTCGGCGCCGGCGCAGCGCATGATCGGGCAGTATCTGATCGACCTGGTCGACGACGCCGGCTACCTGCCGGCCGATCTCGGTCAGGCCGCCGAGCGGCTCGGAGCGTCGCAGCAAGCGGTCGACGAGGTCGTCGCGGTGCTGCAGAAGTTCGATCCGCCGGGCGTGTGCGCGCGAAACCTGAGCGAGTGCCTGGCGATCCAGCTGCGCGAGCTCGATCGCTACGATCCGGCGATGCAGGCGCTGGTCGAGCATCTCGATCTGCTCGCCAAGCGCGACATCGCGGCGTTGCGAAAGCTGTGCGGCGTCGACGACGAAGACATCACCGACATGATCGCGGAGATCCGCCGGCTCGACCCGAAGCCGGGGCTGAAGTTCGGCACCGCCCGGACGCAGACCATGGTGCCCGACGTTTATGTCCGTCCAGGCCCCGACGGCGGCTGGCATGTCGAGCTCAACAGCGACACTCTGCCGCGCGTCCTGGTCAACCAGACCTATTACTCTGAGCTGTCGAAGACGATCCGCAAGGACGGTGACAAGTCGTACTTCACCGACTGCCTGCAGAACGCGACCTGGCTGGTCCGCGCGCTCGATCAGCGCGCCCGCACCATCCTGAAGGTCGCAACCGAAATCGTCCGCCAGCAGGACGGATTCTTCACCTATGGCGTCGCGCACCTAAGGCCGCTCAATCTGAAGGCGGTGGCGGATGCGATCCAGATGCATGAATCGACGGTGTCGCGCGTCACCGCCAACAAATACATGGCGACCAATCGCGGCAGTTTTGAATTGAAGTATTTTTTCACCGCATCGATCGCCTCCGCCGATGGCGGCGAGGCCCATTCGGCCGAAGCGGTGCGTCACCACATCAAGCAACTGATCGACGGCGAGGCGGCGTCGGCGATCCTGTCCGACGACACGATCGTGGAACGTTTGCGCGCTTCGGGCATTGATATTGCCCGCCGCACCGTCGCGAAGTACCGCGAGGCGATGCGGATACCATCCTCGGTGCAGCGCCGCCGTGACAAACAGAGCATGCTCGGTAATGCCCTTTCGGCTCCTGCCTCCTCGCCCGACCGCTCGCGCGATACAGCCCCCGTTTAGGTTACTTTGTCAGGATGACCCCGTCCGAGTACGGGCAGGATCATGTGCTCGTTGCGTTCGCGTCAAATCGCGATAGTCTCAATCTTTCCTGGTGAAGCGTCGTCCAGCAAGGGAGGTGACCGGAAGCCCAGCAAACATCAGGCTCCTGCAAGAGTGATCGAGGCATCCAGCAATTGAGGCATCAAATGACCCTTCGAGTCTCGGGAAAGAGCATCAGCATCGGCGAGGCGCTTCGCGCGCGCGTCAGCGAGCGCACCGACGAGGTCCTGCGAAAGTATTTTGATGGCAACTATTCCGGTCACATCACGCTGAGCAAGGATGGCTTCGGCTTCCGAACCGACTGCTCGCTGCATCTGGATTCCGGCATCACGCTGGAAGCCGAATCCAACGCCGCCGACGCCTATGCCAGCGCGGATGCCGCGCTCCTGATGATCGAGAAGCGGCTGCGTCGCTACAAGAGCCGGCTCAAGGACCGCTCGGCCCGCAAAACCTACGCCGCGAATGCTGCGCTTGCCGAAATGAATGGCGTCGGGCTCGACGCGCCGAGCTACGTCATCGAGGCGCCCGAGAACGAGGACGAGGTCACCGAATACAGCCCGGTGATCATTGCCGAGGCAACCACCGCGCTGAAGCGGCTGTCGGTCAGCGAAGCCGTCATGGAGCTCGATCTGACCGGCGCCTCCTGCCTGGTATTCCAGCATGGCGGCAGTGGCCGGTTGAACATCATATACCGCCGTACGGACGGCAATGTCGGCTGGGTCGATCCGCCGGCGGTGAGCCCTTGAGGATAGTTGGCAGATGGCATTGACGTCCGAAGCCGGCCCTGCTTATGGTCCGCCGCCTCCCGCAACAAGGGGGGCGGAACAGGGTTCGCAGGTGTTGGCACCGCCGATACGTTGGAGTAGAAGCCCTGCCAGCTGGACCCGGGCTAAGCCCGCATCCCACCTCAACTTCTTGACGCCGCCGCTGTAAAGCCTATTTCGCAACCTGACGGTTCATTCACCTCGGAACGTCCCAATGCCGATTACCGATTTGGTCGCACCCGAGGCGATACTCCCGGCTTTGAAAGTCATCAGCAAGAAGCAGGCGCTGCAGGAACTCGCCGCGCGCGCTTCGGCTTTGACCGGGCAGAACGAACGCGCGATCTTCGAGGTGCTGCTGCAGCGCGAGAAGCTCGGCACCACGGCGGTCGGCTATGGCGTCGCCATTCCGCACGGCAAGCTGCCCAAGCTGGAGAAGCTGTTCGGCTTCTTCGCCCGCCTCGAGCGCCCGATCGATTTCGAGGCGATGGACGGCCAGCCGGTCGATCTGATCTTCCTGCTGCTGGCGCCCGAAGGCGCCGGCGCCGACCACCTCAAGGCGCTGGCGCGCATCGCCCGCCTGCTGCGTGACCAGGACGTCGCCAAGAAGCTGCGCGCCTCGCGCGACGCCCAGGCGATCTACTCGGTGCTGGCGCTGCCGCCGGCGAGCGCGGCGTAGGGCCGCCGCACGGGTTTTGCGGGCGCTTGGCTGCTCGTGGTACAGTTTCTTTTATGACGCGGACCGAAGCCCTCAGGAAGCTGCGTGACCAGGCCGATGCCGTCAGGGCACTCGGGGCGACAGCGCTATATTTATTTGGTTCGACGGCGCGCGACGAGGCTCATGCAGAGAGTGATGTCGATCTTTTCGTCGACTACGACCCTCGCGGCCGGTTCAATGCGCTCGACCTCGTCGCAACCAAGCGACTGCTCGAAGAGAGTCTCGGCGTCGAAGTCGATCTCACTACACGTAAAGGCCTTCATCCACTGATTCGAGAGCGGATCGAGGCGGAGGCAACGCGGGTCTTCTGAATGATCGGGCGCTCTCCCTTGCTTCGGATCCACGACATGCTCGAAAGCATCCATGGCATCGAACAGGCGCTGGCAGGAAAGTCAATTCGCGACTACGAGCGCTCTTGGCTGCTGCGCTCCGCAATTGAACGCGGAATCGAGGTCATTTCGGAAGCGAGCCGACACCTCGGCAGCGAGTTGAAGGCTCGGCACGAGAATGTCCGCTGGAAAGACATCGCTGGCATCGGCAATATCTTGCGACATGAGTACCAGCGTGTTGACGCCACGATCGTCTGGAAGGCGGTCAAAGATGATTTGCCGCCACTCAAGGCCGCGCTGCTGGCGCTCAAGGCTTCGCTGGAGTAGCGAAACGTGGCCGTTCGGTCGCACGACCTTCATCAAGGCGAATCGATTGCACGCTTGTGCGTGCCGACAAGTCGCAAGTCTCTCAACAGATCGTCGGCAGCAGATGGCGGACTTCGTCGAGCAGATCGGGGATGGCCTTCTCGTCGCTGGCGAGGTGCCTGAGCAGCGCGCTCTGGAACAGGCCGTCGAACAGCGCGTAGAGCGCAGCCGGAGACGATGCCGGCTTCCTGTTGCCCAACTCCGCGTAGCGCGTGGCGATGCGCCAGATCATTGCTTCCAGGCTCTTGTCGATCTCGAGCACGTCCTTGCGAAACGCGGGCTCGAACATCGCCTGCGAGCGCAGGTCGTACCAGAGCCGGTGCATGCGGGCTTCGTCCTGCAACGTCGCCGCGAGCTTGGCGAGGAAGCCTTCGGTCAATTCGTCGCGGCTTCGTGCCGTCGTCACCACTTCGTCGTAGCGCGTCACGCATTTCGCCTTGTAGTGACGGACGCAGCAGCAAATCAGATCGAGCTTGTCGCTAAAGTAGTAGTGAAACACGCCGTGAGTGAATGCGGAGTTCTGCGCGATCTCGCGCAGGCTGGTGCGCGCGAAGCCGAGTTCGCCGAGCGTTTCCAGCGCGGCTTCCGCAAGCTCGATGCGGCGTGCGTTGAACTTCTCGTCGCGTAGCGTCTCGACCGCCACCGCCACGCGTTGGGCCGCTCCTGTCGCTTGCCGCGCCATCTCGTGCCTTTCCTGTCTCTTCCCTGCAGCAACTTATACCGCGCGAACCGCAGCGCGCTCCATCTCTTCACAATCATCCTCTTTGACACTTGTCAAATTCAGGCTTGACAAGTGTCAAGTTCCTGGACGAGGGTTGGCGCAATAATTTGGACAACCGTCAAGACGGCTGACCTAACGACATCAAGGAGGAAATGCACTGCCGGGGCGCGCCAACGCTGCGCCCGCCGACGCCGGCCGTGACCACCAATGCGCTCAGAATGCGCAAGGCCGCCGAGCGTGCTGTCGATCGCCAAAACACCGATCAATCACCAAGCAAAGGGAGGACTACGTCATGAGTGGGAAGAGCCTTGAAGGCAGGAAAGCCCTGGTCACCGGCGGCGCCCGGGGGATTGGCGCAGCAATCGCGCAGGCGCTGGCGCGGTCCGGTGCCGCGGTCATGATCAGCGACATCCTCGACGACGCCGGCAAGGCCAGCGCCGTCGAGATCGCCAAGGCCGGGGTGAAAACCGGCTTCGTCAAGCTCGACGTCACCGACGACGCGCAATGGGAGCGGGCCGTCGCCGCGACGGTCGAAACCCTGGGCGGCTACGACATCCTGATCAACAATGCCGGCATCGAGATCACCTCGCTGGTCGCCGAGATCAAGGCCGAGGACGCGCGCCGGATGTGCGACGTCAACATCGTCGGCACCGTGCTCGGCATGAAGCACGCCTTCCGCGCGATGCGGCCGGGCGGAGCCGCGGGCAAGGGCGGCGCAGTCGTCAACATCGCCTCGGTCGCGGCGACGATCGCCTTTCCGAGCATCGCCGTCTACTCCGGCACCAAATCCGCCGTCGACCGCATGACGCGGGTCGGTGCGATGGAAGCCGGCAAGCTCGGCTACGGGGTGCGGGTGAACTGCATCTATCCCGGCCTGATCCCGACCGACATGGGTCTGCAACTCGCCAATGACATCGTGAAGATCGGTCTTGCGCCCGACGTCAACGCCGCCGTCGGCTCGGTCGTGGAGCAGACGCCGCTCGGCAAGCTCGCCGAGGTCTCCGACATCGCCGACGCCGCGGTGTTCCTGTGCTCGAACGATGCCCGCTTCATCACCGGCATCGGCCTGCCGGTCGATGGCGGCATGGGCATGTAGCAACGAAGCCGACAACAAGCATTTCGGAGGATCGCAATGAGCGAGAAGAAGCCCGTCATCGTCTATGGCGCTTCCGGCTACACCGGCCGGCTGGTCTGCGAATATCTGCGCGAGTACAACATCCCCTTCATCGCCGCCGGCCGCAGCGCCGAGAAGCTCAACGCCGCGATGAAGTCGAACGTGGCCGGCATCGAAACCGCCGATCACGAGGTGGTTTCAGTGCCGCACACCGTGGCCGCACTGACCGAATTGTTCAAGGGCGCCTCGGTGGTGCTCAACACCGTGGGTCCGTTCGCCAAGTTCGGCAACGAGGTGGTGCAGGCCTGCCTGGCTGCCAAGTGCCACTACACCGACACCACCGGCGAGCAGGACTGGCTGATCACGCTCGAGCAGGAGTTTGGCACGAAGTTCGCCAATGCCGGCCTGCTGCTGGCGCCGGGCATCGCGCAGATGTACACCACCGGCGAGATCGCCGCGCAGCTGTGCCTGGAGACGCCCGGCCTCGACACGCTCGATATCGCCGTGTTCTGGGGCGGCAGCCCGACCATCGCCTCGACGCAGACCATCCTGGTCAACGCCGCGATGGCCAAGGCTTACTACCTTGAGCAGAATAAGTACGTCGAGCATCAGCCCGATGCCGGCCTCTACAACCTCGCCATCCCCGGCCAGCACGAGCTGGCGCTGGCGCTGCCGTGGGGCGGCACCTCGCACCCGGTGTGGTTCAAGCGCGATCCGCGCGTGGCCAACGTGAAGGTGTTGGGCGGCGTGTTCAACCGCGCGCTGATGCTGGGCGTGCCGCAGATCGTTGCCGCAGCGCTCGAGGCGACCAAGGACATGAAGCCCGACGAGCGCTACGCCGCGCTGGCGCAGACCGCTGCCGGCGTGATGAACACCATGCCGCCGCGCGAGAACCCGCGCATCAACAAGTCGATGGACTCGGTGTATGCCTCCGGCCCGCTGGGGCGCGCGCACTGCGTGATCTACGGCAACAGCAACTACAAACAGACCGGCATGCTGCAGGCCTTTGCCGCGGCGTACCTGCTGCAGCAGCCGCCCAAGCGCGTGGGCTTCGCCTCCGGCTGCCAGGCGTTCGGCCATCACGAACTGCTCGGGCAATTGCGCAGCTTCGGCTTGGTCGGCAAACCGGTCCTGACCGTGCACGATTGAGCTCGGGCCCCGATTGGCTCGGGGCCCAACACTCCGTTCCCTGAAGCGTTTTCGTCAAGCGGACCGGTAGCCGATCTGCCCGAAAACGCCGCTTCCGCGGGTGACGCAGTAGCGCGTCACCCGCCTCTTGCGCGAGACCTGCCATGCGCTTCATCGATTATCTCGACAAGGGTGCCTCGCTCGGCGCCGACGCGCCGTGCCTCACGATGGACGGACGGGACCTCAGCTATGGCGAAGTGCAGCGGCTGAGCTACCGGATCGCGCGCGGGCTGGAGCGATCGGGCATCGCGCCCGGCGAGAAGGTCGCGATCCTGTCCGGCAACGATCCGCTCGCGTTCGCCTGCGTGTTCGGCATCTCGCGCGCCGCCGCGGTGTGGTGCCCGATCAACCCGCGCAACGAGGCCACCGAGAACAAGTTCATCCTCGATCAGTTCGATTGCAGCCTGCTGCTGTTTCATTCGAGCTTCGCGCCGATGGTCGAAGCGGTGAAGCAGGATCTGCCCAAGCTGCGCGCGCTGGTCTGCCTCGATGCCGAATTGCCGTTTGCGCCGTCATTCGACCGCTGGCTCAGCGGTGTCGCCGATGATGTCTATCAGCGCGAGACGATCGACGATCTCGCGATGATCCCGGGCACTGGCGGCACCACCGGCAAGCCGAAGGGTGTGATGCTCTCCGGCCGCAACATCGAGGCGATGACGGCGCTGACCCTGATGGGCTACCCGTTCAAGGGCCGCCCGATCTATCTCGCGCTGGCGCCGCTGACGCATGCCGCCGGCGTGCTTTGCTTTCCGATCATGACGCTCGGCGGCCGCGTCGTGATCATGCATCACCCTGACATCGGCGAGTTCCTCGCGCTGATCGAACGCTATCGCGTTACGCATACGTTCCTGCCGCCGACCGTGATCTACATGCTGCTCGACCATCCCGGGCTCGATGCAGCCGATCTCACCTCGCTGCAATGCTTCTGGTACGGCGCGGCACCGATTTCGGCGACGCGGCTCGCGGAAGCGTTGAAACGGATCGGGCCGATGGCGCAGCTGTTCGGCCAGACCGAGGCGCCGATGATGATCTCGATGATGGCGCCCGCCGATCACTACAATGCAGACGGCACGATCGCGATGGAGCGCCTTGCCTCCGCGGGCCGGATCGGTCCGCTGGTGCAGGCCGGCATCATGGATGGCGACGGCAGGCTGTTGCCCGCGGGATCGCGCGGCGAGATCGTGGTGCGCGGTTCGCTGGTCATGGAAGGCTACTACAAGAATCCGGAGGCCACGCGTGAGGCCTCGGCGCACGGTTGGCACCACACCGGCGATATCGGCTACATCGACGGCGACGGCTACCTCTACATCGTCGACCGCGCCAAGGACATGATCATCACCGGCGGCTTCAACGTCTACTCGATCGAGGTAGAGAACGCGTTGCGTGCCCACGAGGCGGTGCAGGATTGTGCCGTCATTGGGCTGCCCGACGACAAATGGGGTGAGCGCATCGTCGCGGTGGTGCAGCCGCGCGCCGGCCAAACCGTCGATGCGACGGCGCTGGCCGCGTTCGTCAAGCAGCAGGTCGGCAGCATCAAGACGCCGAAGCAGATCGAGGTCTGGGACGATCTGCCGCGTTCCAAGGTCGGCAAGGTGCTGAAGCCGGACATCCGCGCGCGCTTGACCGAGCGTTCAGGCAGCCAGGGCGGCGCTTGATGTAGACGCTGTGGACCTGACGCTGTTGCCGCACCGGGTTTTAAATGCTCGCTATTCGCCGGCCTTGAGCGTAGAGTCGCGTCATCACCGCCCATCCACGGCATCCACCGGTGACTGAGGGTAACGTAGGGCTCCCGCCAACAGATGAGGAGCATACGTGCTTGGATTTCGTCTGGCCGATTGGATCGTGCCGCCGGTGATCGTTCCCCTGTTTCTTCTGCTCCTGGTGGCCGCTGCCGCCGTCCTGCATGGATAAGGCGACGCAACGATGAATTCGGCAGCGCCGGCGTTTGGCCACGCCAGGCGGACGCAGGATGCGACCGGCAACGCGCAAGCGCGCAGTCGGCGCACAACCAAAATCATGAAACGCTCGGTGTGAGGATCGCCCGGAAAGGCACCTGTTTGAAAACGCATCTATTCGCCGTGGTCGCGGCCGGCCTGATTGCACAAGGCGCGCTCGCCGCAGAACCGACCTGCCACAAGATCGAAGGCACGGTCGGTCGTCTCGCCTGCTACGATGCTGCGTTCCCTCCGACGGTCAAGGAGCCTCCGGCCATTGATAGCAACGCGCCGCGATCCGAATACAAGGACCCGTTGATCGCGGAAGAGGCCCGCCTTGCGGCGAAGCTGAAGAACATCTGTCGCGGTTGTTGAGATTTGCGACGAGCTACGCGAGTGGCCGGCGACGAGCGCATCGCTTCGTCCTTGGCGTCACCGCGTCCGGTGGCCGGCGGAAGGAGCCTTGATGGCAAGCGAAATGACCTACGTCGTGCAGGCGTTCAACGCCGGCAAGGGTGGGCATCTCAAGCCGGACCCTCCGATCGCCTGCAAGACGGCAAATGGCGCACTGCGAACGGCAGAGCGCCTGGCGTTGAGCAAGCTCGCCGTCGTTGCATTCTCGTCCACCGGCGATCCCGAAACGGGTGACTATGATGATGAGCCGATGGTCTTCTTCCGGAAGGGCGATCTTCCGGCGGTGTTCGGCTAAGGCCCGGTTGCGAAAGCTACGTAAGGGAGGACCCGGATGAGCGAGCGACTCGAAACACTGAAGAAAGCCCGTGATCGCATGATCGAGGACAGGGACGCGCATGCGAAAGTGCTGGCCGCTCCGTTCGATCGTGACAAGGCGGAGCGGGCTCGCAGCAAGTTCGTCGAGGTTCAGGCGTTGGTCGAAGCCCTGGACCGCGCCATCAGCGCGGAGAACCCCATTTCCGCAAGGGACTGAAACCGGATGCGGTGCGCGACGGGTTTGAACGTGTATTGACAACCGGCCGTGGCGCCAGAAAAATCCGGGGATCATCGTTCTGCATCGACCCCTGGGATAACCGATGTCCCTCGACTTTCGCTTCCATCGCACTCCCGTCGACGTTCTTACCTACGAGCTCGCCGAGGAGAAAGCTTCGGCACTCGGACGGATGGGCCGCGCGCTGGAACAGGCTCTCGCCAGGCTGCGCGAGTTCGATGCTGCCCATCCGCGCGCTGAAGCACCGGCATCCGCCCAACAGGCGCGGCGCATCCTGGTGCGGGAAGCCGGCCACGCGCTCTGGATGTTCGTGGTGCAGCGGGAAGCTTGCGGCATGCGCGACAGCCGCGCGATCATGCGCACCTACAATGTGCCCGGCGAAGTGCAGCACTGCATGGGCCCGATGCTCGCCGCATCGACCGCATCGCCATAAAGGCGCGGACCGCCACCGCGCTGCAGCAGTGGCCGACGAGCACGTTCGACGACCATTCCCACAGACCAAGGTCGAATTTACCGGGCGGACCGAAGGACTAGATTTCGGATTGCAAGACCGTGTCATGAAGGGATGTCGTACTCCCGCGATGGCGATCGGTTAGGCCGCGCGTGATCCAGGACCGGCTTCCTCAAGGCCTGCGTGGGCACGCCCCGCGCATTTGCGGCCCTGCCCCAACCAAACAAATAACCGGGCATCGATACCACCGTCCACTGCAGTGGACGGGGGACGAAACGCATTCCAGATGGCCCGAACATGCCGGGCCAGGGAGATGTACAATGACGACATTGGACATTGCAGTCGCCCCGCTCCCGGAAGCCGAGCACCAGGCGCAATTGCGTCGCGCACTGATCGCCAGCACGGTAGGCACCACCATCGAATGGTACGACTTTCTGCTTTACAGCACGGTGACCGGCCTGGTCTTTGGCAAGCTGTTCTTTCCCAAGTCCGATCCCCTGGTCGGCGTGCTGGAGGCCTTCGCCATCTACACGGTCGGCTTCATCGCGCGGCCGATCGGTGCTGCGGTCTTCGGCCACTATGGCGACCGCATCGGCCGCAAGGCGACGTTGATCGCCACGCTGCTGTTGACCGGGATCGCCACCGCGGCGGTCGGCCTCGTCCCCACCTATGACCAGATCGGCATCTGGGGTGCCGTCATCCTGACCGTGATCCGTTTCCTCCAGGGCGTCGGCGTCGGCGGCGAGTGGGGCGGCTCGGTGCTGCTCTCGATGGAGTGGGCGCGAACCAACCAGCACCGCGGCTTCATCACCTCGTGGCCGCAGCTCGGCGGTCCCGCCGGGTTGCTGCTGGCAAATATCGCGGTGCTGGTGTTCAGCCGAATCTCCGGCGACCAGTTCCTGGTTTGGGGCTGGCGCATTCCGTTCCTGCTCAGCCTCGTGATGATCGCGATCGGGCTCTACATCCGGCTCGGCATCATGGAGACGCCGACGTTCCGGCGGATCGTGGCCGAGAATCGCGTCGCGCGCGTTCCAGTGATCGAGGTGATCAGGAGGCAGCCGCGATCGATCATCCTCGCGGCGCTGGCACGGATGGCCGAACAGGCGCCGGCCTACATCTATCTCGCCTTTGTGTTCGCCTACGGCACCCAGGTCGTCCATCAAGACCGCGACTTCCTGCTGATCTGCCTGATCTGTGCCGGTCTCGTCTCGCTCGTCACCATCCCGCTGGCCGGACACCTGTCGGATCGCATCGGGCGCAAGCGGATGTATCTGATCGGCGCGGTCCTGACCGGGCTGTTCGGCTTCGCCTATTTCGGCCTGCTGAACACGGCAGCGCCGGCGCTGATCTTCATCGCCATCGTGCTGTCATTCGTGCCGCACGACCTGATGTATGGTCCGCAAGCGGCGCTGATCGCCGAATGCTTCACGCCGCGGCTGCGCTACAGCGGTTGCTCGATCGGCTACCAGCTCTCCTCGGTCATATCAGGCGGACCGGCACCGTTGATCGCCACCGCGCTGCTGGCCGCCACAGGCTCCGGCTACGTGATCGCGCTCTACATTCTGTTCTGCGCAGTGGTCAGCATTGTCGCGACCGCCATGATGCCCGACTACACCAACAAGGACATTTCCGAGGAGCACGACAGGCCCTGATGGCGTGATCCAAACGACGTCCGCAAAAAAATGCGCGGGCCACCTCGATCGGTGTCGAGGCATGCCCGCGCATTGAACTCGCGGATGCTGAATCAGCCGTGCGCTAGTGCACGCTGACGGCCTGCAGCTCGTTGCTCCAGGCGTTCGCGATCGCGGCTTCCCGGCTGTCGGTCAGCATGATCGGCGTGCCGTCGGCGGCATGCAGGGCGAACAGCATGAGGCCCGGCGCGATCTTCGGCGCCTGCGGAAAGAGATCCGGCACGTCCTCGGAACGGACCTGCTTCACATAGGCGATATGGCCCTCGCCCAGATGGGCCAGCGCTTCCGGCGTGACGCTCTCGGATTGGAAGATGGTACTCGCTTCACTCATGGTCTCGACTCCTCAGTCAGATAAGCGGTCGAGTCCGCTCGTTGTTTCTATTATTCGTGTTCATTGATAGCGATTGTCTTAACGACCCGTTCAGGTTCCGGCCTGGCCAGATCGATCGACAACAACCCGTTCTTCAGATCCGCGCCCAGCACCTGCATCCCCTCCGCCAGCACGAAGGTGCGCTGGAAGTGGCGCGCGGCGATGCCGCGATGGATGTATTGCCGAGCCTTGTCGTCCTGCTGGCGGCCGCGGATGACGAGCTGATTTTCCTCAATAGTTACATCGAGTTGGTCGCGGGTGAAGCCCGCCACTGCCAACGTGATGCGTAACCGCTCGGGCTGCCCGTTGGTACGGTCGCACCGCTCGATATTGTACGGAGGATAGCCGTCAGCGCCCTTCACGACGCGGTCGAGCGCACGCTCAATCTCGTCGAATCCCAGAAGGAACGGACTGGACAACGATGGAACACGAGACATTACAAAGTCCTCTCGAAGCGACTTTGAGGGGCCCTTGCGGCACCCCATGCAACCGGCGGGCCGCTTGCCCGTCGGTCACCAGCCAATATGGGAGTGATCTGGATAGCGTTCAAGCGCCTCTGAAACCAGCGTAAATGCCGCCTGGCGCATATCGGTTCTGATCAAATCAGGACCAATATGTTCCACTTTTTGTTTTGGGCGCGTTTCTTCACGCGAACCGGCGTCCACTCCGCTTGAAAACGCGCCAGCATGGCCCCCAATCGTTCCGGATCGGTTACGGGCCGACGCGCTTGCGGCCGTCAGCGGTAAAAAGATGCAGTTTGTCGCGCGGCGCGACCGCCCGGATCTGCTCGCCGATCGCAGGCCCCATGGCGCCGGGAATCCGGACGATCACTTCGCCGGGCGGCAGCTCGCCCGGATTGGCGGCGATGGCCCGTTCCTCGCGCTGGCGGCTGCCATAGACGAAGGTCTCGGCGCCGACATGCTCGATCGCCTCGACCGTCAGGCCGAGCGCGACGCCGCCGGATGCGGTCTCGCCCGTGATCACGAAATCCTCCGGCCGGATGCCGACGATGCCGGCACCATCGGCGCCCGCGATCTGGGAGGTCAGTTCGTCCGAGCGCAGCGGCATCAGGTTCATCGGCGGGGCGCCGATGAAGGAGGCGACGAAGGTGGTCGCCGGCTTCTGATAGATCTCCAGCGGATTGCCGATCTGCTCGACCTGGCCGCCATTCATGACCACGAGGATGTCGGCGAGCGTCATCGCCTCGAGCTGGTCGTGGGTGACGTAGATCGAGGTGGTGTTGAGCCGGCGCTGCAGCTTGCGGATCTCGACCCGCATCGCGATGCGCAGCTTGGCGTCAAGGTTCGACAGCGGCTCGTCGAACAGGAAGACTTTCGGCTGGCGCACGATGGCGCGGCCCATCGCGACGCGCTGGCGCTGGCCGCCGGAGAGCTGCCGCGGCTTGCGCTCCAGCATCGGCGAGAGCTCGAGGACGCGCGCGGCTTCCTCGACGCGGGTCTTGACCTCGGCTTCGGCCATGCCGCGGTTGCGCAGGCCGTAGGCCATGTTGTTGTAGACGCTCATATGCGGGTAGAGCGCGTAGTTCTGGAACACCATCGCGATGTCGCGATCGGCGGGCTCGATCTGGTTGACGACGCGGCCGCCGATGTCGATCTCGCCGCCGGTGATGGTCTCGAGCCCCGCGACCATGCGGAGCAGCGTGGACTTGCCGCAGCCGCTAGGCCCGACCAGCACGCAGAACTGGCCGTCGCCGACGTCGACATCGACGCCCTTGATGGCCTCGAAGCCGCCGGGATAGGTCTTGCGGACGCTGCGCAGCGTGACGTTGGCCATTACTTTTCCGTCTCCACCAATCCGCGCACGAACAGTTTCTGCATCACGACGACGACGAATACCGGCGGCAGCATCGCGAGCAGCGCGGTCGCCATCACGACGGGCCATTCGGTCAGCGCGTCGGTCGTGGTGATCATCTTGCGGATGCCGACCTGGATGGTCTGCATGTCGTCGCGCGTGGTGATCAAAAGCGGCCAGAGATACTGATTCCAGCCGAGGATGAACAGGATCACGAACAGGGCGGCCATGTTGGTGCGCGACAGCGGCAGCAGCGTATCCCAGAAGAAGCGGAACGGGCCCGCGCCGTCGATGCGCGAGGCCTCCAGCAACTCATCCGGCACGGTCATGAAGAACTGCCGGAACAGCAATGTCGCGGTGGCCGAGGCGATCAGCGGCAGCGACAGGCCGGCATAGCTGTCGAGCAGATGCAGGTCGGCGACGATCTTGTAGGTCGGATAGATGCGCACCTCGACCGGCAGCATCAAGGTGATGAAGATGATCCAGAAGATCGCCATCCGGAACGGAAAACGGAAATAGACGATCGCGTAGGCCGAGATGATCGAGATCGCGATTTTGCCGACCGCGATCAGGAGCGCCATGATCAGCGAGTTCAGCATCATGTTGAGCACCGGCTCGCGGGTCGAGCCGCTCGTGCCGACAAACAGCGTCTGATAGTAGGTCTCGAGGAAATGGCCGCCGGGTAACAGCGACATCTGGCCATTGGCGATGACGGCGTTGTCCTGGGTCGAGGCGACGATCGCCAGATAGACCGGGAAGGCGACGATCGCGATCCCGATCCACAGGATGGCGTGAGCCAGATAGCGCTGGAAGCCTTCCTCCTCGACCATCAGTAGGTCACCTTGCGTTCGACGAAGCGGAACTGGATTCCCGTCAGCACGACGACGATGACCATCAGGATGACCGACTGTGCCGCGGAGGAGCCGAGATTGCCGCCGAGCAGGCCATCCGTATAGACCTTATAGACCAGCGTTTCGGTCGCCTTGCCCGGGCCGCCGCGGGTCATCGTGTCGATGATGCCGAAGGTGTCGAAGAACGCGTAGACGATGTTGATCACCAAGAGGAAGAAGATGGTCGGCGACAGCAGCGGGAAGATCACGGTCCAGAACCGCCGCATCGGGCGGGCGCCGTCGATCGCGGCGGCCTCGATCACGCTCTTCGGGATGCTCTGTAGCCCGGCAAGGAAGAACAGGAAATTGTAGGAGATCTGCTTCCAGGCCGCGGCGAGGATGATCAGGGCCGCGGCCTGGTCGCCGTCGAGCAGCGGATTCCAGTCAACGCCCATCGCGCGCAGATAGCGCGACAGCACGCCGAGCGAGGGATGCAGCATGAACACCCAGAGCACGCCGACCACCGGCGGGGCGACCGCGTAGGGCCAGATCAGCAGCGTGCGGTACAGCGTCGAGCCGCGCAGCGGCTTGTCGGCCATCACCGCGAGCAGCAGCGCGAACGACAGCGAGGAGACGGCGATCGCGAACGAGAACGCGAAGGTTCGGACGATCGCCGCGAAATAGGCCGGGTCCTTGAATAATTCGAGATAGTTCTCGAACCACACGAAGGTGGTCGAAAGGCCGAAGGCGTCCTGCAGCAGGAAGGATTGGATCACCGCCTGCGCGGCCGGCCAGTAGAAAAAGATCAGGACGATCGCGAGTTGCGGGGCAACCAGCGCGTAAGGCAACAGTTTTGACTGGAAAATCGCTTGCTTTTGCATGATCTCTAAGAAAGTGGCAGGCCGCTTGTCGCGGCCTGCCGGTTGCCTAAAGCATGATCCGGAAAAGTGCGAAGCGGTTTTCCGAAGAGATCATGCTCAAACAAGAAGCGAAAGCGCGGTGACGATCTTCATCGCGCTTTTGCGCATCGTGTCAGTGGACGGCGGTCTTTTCAAACTGCCGCAGCATCTGGTTGCCGCGCTCGACGGCCGAGTCCAGCGCCTGCTTGGCGGTCTTCTTGCCGGCCAGCGCCTGCTCGATCTCCTCCGACCACATGTCGCGCAGCTGCACCATGTTGCCGAGGCGCAGACCGCGGGAATTCTCAGTCGGCTCCTTGTTGGTGAGCTCGAGCAGCGGGGTCTCCAGATAGGGCTGGTCCTTGTAGAAGCCCTCTTCCTTGGCCTTGGCGTAGGCGGCCTTGGTGATCGGCAGATAGCCCGAGGCCTTGTGGATCCAGACCTGGCGGTCGGTGTCCGAGAGGAAGGTCAGGAACTTGGCCACGCCCTTGTATTCCTCTGCCGACTTGCCGCCCATGACCCAGAGCGAGGCGCCGCCGATGATCGAGTTCTGCGGCGCGCCCTTGACGTCGGGATAATAGGGCATCGGTGCGGCGGTGAAGTTGAACTTGGCCTGCGCCTTGACGTTGCCGAAGAAGGCCGACGAGGTCAGGTAGATCGGGCATTCGCCCGCGGTGAAGCGGCCTTCGCCGGTGTTGGTGCGGCCGGCGTAGTCGTAGGTCTTGTCCTTCTGCAGCTCGATCAGGTTCTCGAGATGCTTGACCTGCAGCGGGCCGTTGAATTCGAGCACGGTGTCGAAGCCGTCGAGGCCGTTGGCCTTGCTGGCGAGCGGTACGTTGTGCCAAGCCGAGAGCTGCTCGAGATTGACCCAGGTGACCCACGAGCCGGAGAAGCCGCAGGTGGTGTAGCCGGCCGCCTTCAGTTTCTTGGCGTCCTCGAACACTTGCGGCCAGGTCTTCGGGATCTCCGCGATGTTGGCCTTCTTCAGCGCGTCGAGATTGACCCACATCACAGTCGACGACGAGTTGAACGGGAACGACAGCATCTCGCCCTTCGAGGTCGAGTAGTAGCCGGTGATCGCGGGCAGGTAGACGCTCGGATCGAACTTCTCGCCGGCATCGGCCATCAGCTTGTAGACCGGTTTGACGGCGCCGGTGGCGGCCATCATCGTCGCGGTGCCGACCTCGAACACCTGCATGATGTGCGGCGCGTTGCCGGCGCGGAATGCGGCGATGCCGGCGTTCATGGTGTCGGCGTAGCCGCCCTTGTAGGTCGGGATCACCTTGTAGTCGGATTGCGAGGCGTTGAAGTCGTTGGCCAGCTTGACGATGACGTCGTTGTTGGCGCCGGTCATCGCGTGCCACCATTGAATCTCAGTCACTGCAAACGCAGGCGACGCGAATACAAGCGTGGCAGCAGCTGCCGCAGCAGCGCCGAGTCGTTTGAAAATCATCAAAAGCCCCTCCGGTTGGAACACCATCTTTCGTTGCGCGCGTTATCAGCGCCGGATGACGTTCAAATGACCGTATAAACGAAAGCCATGGTACGGGGGAAGCCGAAGCGAAGGGAAGCGCTAAAAAAGGCGGAGAACGCAGCCCGCTTGCGTGCGCTGCAACGCCGGACGCGACGTTGCACCGCAGGGGCGACGTGTTGGCTTGATGCGAACGGTGCCCATCCCGCATCACCTGCGGGACGGGCTTTGCTTCGAATGCGCTGTTAGCGCTTGCGTTGGGGACCGCAGACCACGCCCTTGTCGACCAGGCCGTTGATCTCGTCCTTGGAGTAGCCGAACTCGCCGAGTACTTCCGCAGCGTGCTGGCTGAACTTCGGTGGCGTGCGGCGCAGGCTCGGCTTGGTGCGTTCGAGCCGGATCGGCGAGGCGACGCCCTTGTACCAATCCTTCTCGATGACGTCGCCGCGATGGATCGTGTGCGGGTTGGTCAGCGCCTGGTCGATCTTCTGCACGGGGCCGGCCGGCAGGCCGGCGGCGAGCAGCCGGTTGCACAGCGGCTCGGCCTCGTGCTGGCTGAACACCGCGGCGAGCTCGGCCCGGAGCGCGTCGCGGTTGGCGATGCGGTCCTTGTTGCGGGCAAAGCGCGGATCGGTGCCGAGCTCGGGCTTGCCGATCTCCTTGGCGAGCTTGCGGAAGGTGCCGTCATTGCCGACGCCGATGAAGATATTGTCGGTCTTGGTCGGGAAGATCGCGTACGGCACGAGGTTGGGATGCTCGTTGCCGGTGAGCTGTGGCGGCTTGCCATGCATGAAATAGTTCGCGGTGTGCGGATGCATGATCGCAAGCCCGGTCTCGTACAGCGTGGTCTCGAGGAACTGGCCGAGCCCGGAGCGCTGCCGCTCCGACAGCGCCATCAGGATGCCGATCGCCGCATAGAGGCCGGTCGTGATGTCGACCAGCGGCACGCCGATGCGCATCGGGCCGCTCTCCGGCGAGCCGGTCGCCGCGATCATGCCGGTCATCGCCTGGATGATCGCGTCGTAACCGGGATTGCCGCCCCGCGGGCCGTCGGCGCCGAAGCCGGAGATCCGGCAATGCACGAGGCGCGGAAATTTCGCGCGCAGCACGTCGTTGCCGATGCCCCATTTGTCGAGCGTGCCGGGCTTGAAGTTCTCGATCAGCACGTCGGCCGTCTCGAGCATCTTCATCAGCACCGCGCGTCCGCCCTCGGAGGCGAGGTCGAGGCCGATCGAGCGCTTGTTGCGGTTGATGCCGACGAAATAGGCCGCGTCTTCTTCATGGAAGGGAGGGCCCCAGTCGCGCACCTCGTCGCCGGCGGGCGGTTCGACCTTGATCACGTCGGCGCCGTGGTCGGCAAGGATCTGGGTGCAATACGGGCCGCCGAGCACGCGCGTCAGATCGATCACGCGCAGTCCGGTCATCGCACCCGTAGCCGCTGGGGTATTCATGGAAACAACCTTCGCTCAGTTGGGATCGGAAAACGAGGGTCCCAGAGCTAACGGTCTTCAGGCGAGGCAGCAATGCTTCCGTCGGCGCAGGCCCATGCGGCAGGCGGCGCGTGCGTTCGCCAAGCGAACTGGCATCTGCAATGCAATGATCCGCTGAAACGCAATAGTCCGCCACGCGGGACGTGGCGGACTATTGGCAGTGGGTGAACTAGACGACGCTCAGCTTGACGTCGACATTGCCGCGGGTCGCGTTGGAATAGGGGCACACCTGGTGGGCCTTCTCGACCAGCGCTTCGGCGTCGGTACGGGAGAGGCCGGGCAGCGAGACGGCGAGATCGACGGCGAGGCCGAAGCCGCCTTCCGAGCGCGGGCCGATGCCGACCGTCGAGGTGACGGAGGCGTCGGCGGGAACCTTGGGGCCGCCCTGCGAGGCCACGAACTTCATGGCGCCGATGAAGCAGGCGGCATAGCCGGCTGCGAACAGCTGCTCCGGATTGTTGCCGGCGCCACCGCCGCCACCGAGTTCCTTCGGGGTCGTGAGCTTGACGTCGAGCGCGCCGTCGAGCGTTGCCGCATGGCCGTCGCGGCCGCCGGTTGCCTTGGCGCTGGTCTTGTAGAGCACGTTCACAGACATCCTGGTCTCCCTTGGGTTTGGACTAAAGTTTGGATTCGACGTCGAATGTATTGCATCCAATTAGATTGCGCGCAATATAAATTATGCGGCCTCACATTTAATTGTTCGCAATTGAATCCGCGGTCCTGTGGGCCCAAAATGACCCGGAAACGAGATGGATTCGATGGGAATCATGGTCAGGAAACAGACGGCGGCGGATCAGGCGCTGCGGCTCGATAACCAGATCTGCTTTGCGGTCTATTCGACCGCGCACGCCTTCAACCGCGTCTACAAGCCGCTGCTCGACCGGCTCGGGTTGACCTATCCGCAGTATCTCGTGATGCTGGCGCTGTGGGAGCGCGACGACGTGCCGGTGAAAGACCTTGGCGAGCGGCTGTTCCTGGACTCCGGGACGCTGACACCCCTGCTGAAACGGCTCGAAGCGGCGGAGCTGATCAGGCGGACCCGCAGCACCGAAGACGAGCGGGTCGTGCTGATCGCGCTGACGCCGCAGGGCCACGCGCTGCGCGAAAAGGCCAAGGCCGTTCCGCAGTCGATCCTCGCGGCCTCGGACTGCACGGTTGGCGAGTTGATGGCGATGAAGAATGAGATCGTCGCGCTTCGCGACCGGCTGAATGCGGTGCTGGGGGAGTAGGGGGCTTGGGGGTTGCTAGAGGCGCTTCTTGGCGAAGGCGCGGCCGGATGCGGACTTCAGATATTTTTCAAAGGCGATGGCCTGCTGCTCGTCGCTGAACGCGACGTACGTCTTCAGCCGCCAAGGTCCATATTTGGATGTATGGGGTACCTCGCCGGCATTGTGCTTAGCCAGTCGAGCTCGCAGATCGTCTGTGAGGCCGACATAGAAGTGCAGGCAATCGAGGCTTTCGAGAATATAGACGTATTTCATCTGACACCCACGCGCTTGATGGGGTCGATGCTAACGCATTCGAATTTCGGTGAGAGCCCGGCTTCGCCCTTCGGGCTACGCCGCGGCAGCCTTCGCTACGGTAGGCCTTGCCGAGCCGAAGCTGGCGAAGCCAGCGAAGGCTGGTGGAGCCAGGCGGGATCGAACCGCCGACCTCTTGCATGCCATGCAAGCGCTCTCCCAGCTGAGCTATGGCCCCTTATCCAGTTGGGATGATCCTGGGGGATCGATCCCGGCCCGCGCGGCCTGGATGACTCGCGCGGCAGCACCGTTGATCATAGATCGGCGCCGATCTCAAGTCTCTTCGTCACCGCCGACGTCACCAATAATATCGGTCACGTCCTCATCGCCCTCTTCCTCGTCGGCGATGAAGGTCGAATCGTCGTCGTCATCGTCATCGATGGTCTCATCGACCTCGATATCGTCCTCGGATTCGGGAACTACGGCCTTGACCTTGCCGGTGTTCTCCTCGGCATCGGCCTCCTCGAGCGAGACCAACTCTTCGGTCTCGGCCGCCTCGGGCATCTCGGCGGCGGTCGCAGGCGAACTGACGGTGGCGCCACGACCCCGCGGCGGGGCTACAGGCGCGATCGGCACGACCTCACCGGTGTAGGGCGAAATCACCGGATTCTTGTTGAGGTCGTAGAACTTCTTGCCCGTGGTCGGGCAAATGCGCTTGGTTCCGAGCTCGGACTTAGCCAACGTGGTCATCCCAGAATTTTGCTGAAAAACGGTGCTTCACTTGGCTAGTTGAGGAGCCGCTGTCAATAGCGGTTTGCGCGCAAGTGACGGGCGCGTGACGCGGTGTTGCCTATGTGATACCTGCCGCGGCGCGAGAGGACACAATCTTGGCTCATTCCGACACCCCGACCCCGCTGGAATCGCGCGTTTGCGGCCCCCTGGCCGGCAAGGTCCGCGTTCCCGGCGACAAATCGATTTCCCACCGCGCCCTGATCCTCGGGGCACTTTCGGTCGGCGAAACCCGCATTTCCGGCCTTCTGGAAGGCGAGGACGTCCTCAATACCGCCAAATCCATGCGCGCGCTGGGCGCCAGGGTGGAGCGGACGGCGCCGTTTACCTGGTCGGTCTCGGGCGTCGGCGTCGGCGGCTTCGCCCAGCCCGCGGCACCGCTCGATTTCGGCAATTCCGGCACCGGATGCCGGCTGGTGATGGGCGCGGTGGCCGGCTGCCCGATCGCGGCCATTTTCGACGGCGACGCCTCGCTGCGCTCGCGCCCGATGCGCCGGATTC
Source organism: Bradyrhizobium sp. USDA 4011 (assembly GCF_054063415.1). Classification (NCBI taxonomy): domain Bacteria; kingdom Pseudomonadati; phylum Pseudomonadota; class Alphaproteobacteria; order Hyphomicrobiales; family Nitrobacteraceae; genus Bradyrhizobium; species Bradyrhizobium sp. USDA 4011. Next base: position 4,092,418 of record NZ_JBSSGG010000001.1, on the reverse strand, counting down.
TCGATCCGCTGGAGCTCATGGGCGCCCGGACCAGCGACATCAGGGAGGGCGGCCGGCTGCCGCTCACCCTGCACGGCGCCCGCTATCCGGTACCGATCGTCTACAAGACGCCGGTCGCCTCGGCCCAGATCAAGTCCGCGGTGCTGCTGGCGGGCCTGTCCGCGCCCGGCATCACCACGGTCATCGAGCAGGAGGCGAGCCGCGACCACACCGAACTGATGCTGAAGCATTTCGGCGCCGAGATCTCCACGGAGAAGGAAGGCAGTCACGGCCGCAGGATCTCGCTGAACGGCGAGCCCGAGCTGCATGGCGCCGAGGTCGTGGTGCCCGCCGATCCTTCCTCGGCGTCGTTCCCGATCGTGGCGGCGCTGATCGTCGAAGGGTCCGACGTCGTGTTCTCCGACGTGATGACCAATCCGCTGCGCACCGGCCTGTTCACCACATTGCGCGAAATGGGCGCTTCGATCGAGGAGAGCGATGTGCGCGGCGATGCCGGCGAGCCGATGGCGCAATTGCGCGTGCGGGCCTCGAAGCTGAAGGGCGTCGAGGTGCCGCCGGAGCGCGCGCCGTCGATGATCGACGAATACCTGGTGCTGGCGGTTGCGGCGGCGTTTGCCGAGGGCACCACGATCATGCGCGGCCTGCAGGAGCTGCGCGTCAAGGAGTCCGACCGTCTCGAAGCCACCGCCGACATGCTGCGCGTCAACGGCGTCAAGGTCGAGGTTTCCGGCGATGATCTGATCGTCGAGGGCCGCGGCCACGTTCCGGGCGGCGGCCTTGTCGCCACCCACATGGATCATCGCATCGCGATGTCGGCGCTGGTGATGGGCTGTGCGTCGGATCGGCCGGTGAAGATCGATGATACCGCCTTCATCGCCACCAGTTTCCCGGATTTCATTCCGATGATGCGCGCGCTCGGAGCTGACTTCGCATGATCATTGCCATCGATGGACCCGCCGCCTCCGGCAAGGGCACGCTCGGCAAGCGGCTCGCTCACCACTACGGCTACCGCCATCTCGACACCGGCGTGATCTACCGCGCTGTGGCCTATGCGATGATGGCGCAGGGCGCCGATCTCAACGATGAGGCGCTGGCGGTGGCTGTCGCGCTCGAGCTCGATCCCGAGAAATTCGGCAATCCGATCCTGAAGACCCAGAAGGTTGGTGAAGGCGCATCGGTTGTGTCGGCCTTTCCCAAGGTGCGCGAGGCGCTGGTCAACTTCCAGCGCCAGTTCGCCGCCGATCCGCCCGGCGCGGTGCTGGATGGGCGCGATATCGGCACCGTGATCTGCCCGGATGCCGACGTGAAGATCTTCGTGGTCGCCGACCCCCGCGTGCGGGCGCGGCGGCGCACCCTGGAGGCTCGTGCCCGTGGCGAGGACGCCGACGAGGAAGCGGTGCTGGCCGACATCCTCAAGCGTGACGAGCGGGACAAGAACCGCGCCGTCGCGCCGTTGCGGCCGGCGGCGGATGCCCACACGCTGGACAATTCCAATCTCGACATCGAGGCCGGGGTCCGCGCCGCCATCGCCATCGTCGAGGCGGTGCGCGCCCGGCGCTAGAATCGCCGGCAGCGGAGGGCCCTTGCTGAAAACCCAGCAAAATGGGGCATTTCCTGCTTGCCGAAAACGGCTTGCAGGGCTATATCAGCGCCGTTCGGAGCACCATCGACCATGTCGAGGCCGCGTCTGAGCGGGCCGGCGATGGGTTTGAGCCCTCGCCGCATCTGGAGGAACGCCCGCTCCCAGGTCTTGAAGTCGATATTTTCGTTTCAGGCTCCGGATCATTCAAACGTACCGAACGTGCAGTTTTGCTGCCGGCCCGCTGTTGCACCTCCTGCAATGAGCGGTCGTCAGGGTTTGCGGAACCCTGACACTTCACGCGCGGTGCGCCCATCAACCCGAACGGCCGGCAAGATCCCGCATTTGGAGAACAAATGGCTTCGAATACTGTGTCTTCCTATTCCCCGACCCGCGACGACTTCGCGGCGATGCTTGATGAATCCTTTGCCGGCGGCAATTTGCAGGAAAGCTCGGTCATCAAGGGCAAGGTGGTTGCAATTGAGAAGGACATGGCCGTCATCGACGTCGGCCTGAAGACCGAAGGCCGCGTTGCGCTGCGCGAATTCGCCGGCCCCGGCCGTGAAAGCGATCTGAAGGTCGGCGACGAAGTCGAGGTGTTCCTCGACCGGATCGAGAATGCGCTCGGCGAAGCCGTGCTGTCGCGCGACAAGGCGCGCCGCGAGGAAAGCTGGGGCAAGCTCGAGAAGGCGTTCCAGAACAACGAAAAGGTCAACGGCGTCATCTTCAACCAGGTCAAGGGCGGCTTCACAGTCGACCTCGACGGTGCGGTGGCCTTCCTGCCGCGCTCGCAGGTCGACATTCGTCCGATCCGCGACGTCGCGCCGCTGATGAACAACTCGCAGCCGTTCCAGATCCTCAAGATGGACCGCCGCCGCGGCAACATCGTGGTGTCGCGCCGCACGGTTCTCGAAGAGACCCGCGCCGAGCAGCGCCAGGAGCTGGTGCAGAACCTCGAAGAGGGTCAGGTGATCGACGGCGTGGTCAAGAACATCACCGATTACGGTGCGTTCGTTGATCTCGGCGGCATCGACGGCCTGCTCCACGTGACCGATATCGCCTGGCGCCGCGTCAACCACCCGACCGAGGTGCTGACCATCGGCCAGACCGTGAAGGTCAAGATCATCAAGATCAACCACGAGACGCACCGCATCTCGCTCGGCATGAAGCAGCTGCTGGATGATCCGTGGCAGGGCATCGAAGCCAAGTACCCGCTGGGTGCCCGCTTCACCGGCCGCGTCACCAACATCACCGACTACGGCGCGTTCGTCGAGCTCGAGCCCGGCATCGAAGGCCTGATCCACGTCTCCGAGATGTCGTGGACCAAGAAGAACATGCACCCCGGCAAGATCGTTTCGACCTCGCAGGAAGTCGAAGTGCAGGTGCTCGAAGTGGATTCGGTCAAGCGCCGCATCTCGCTCGGCCTCAAGCAGACCATGCGCAATCCCTGGGAAGTCTTCGTCGAGAAGTTCCCGGTCGGTTCGGTGGTCGAGGGCGAGGTCAAGAACAAGACCGAGTTCGGTCTGTTCCTCGGTCTCGAGGGCGATGTCGACGGCATGGTCCATCTCTCCGACCTCGACTGGAAGCTTCCGGGAGAGCAGGTCATCGACAACTTCAAGAAGGGCGACATGGTCAAGGCCGTGGTGCTCGATGTCGATGTCGAGAAGGAGCGCATTTCCCTCGGAGTCAAACAACTTGAAGGCGACCCCTTCGCCGAGCCGGGCGACGTCAAGAAGGGCGCGGTCGTGACCTGCGAAGTGCTCGAAGTGAAGGAGAGCGGCATCGAGGTCCGGATTTCGGGCACCGAGTTCACCACCTTCATCAAGCGGTCCGAGTTGGCCCGCGATCGCAACGACCAGCGCGCCGAACGCTTTGCGGTCGGCGAGAAGGTCGATGCCCGCGTCATCCAGTTCGACAAGAAGGCCCGCAAGGTGCAGGTCTCGATCAAGGCGCTGGAAGTTGCCGAAGAGAAGGAAGCCATCGCGCAGTACGGCTCCTCCGATTCGGGAGCGACGCTTGGCGACATCCTCGGCACCGCGCTGAAGAACCGCGGCACCGACAAGTAAGCATTCGCTAGAGTTCAGGCGAACATTGGGGCCCCGGCGCAAGCCGGGGCCTTTTTGTTATCCTGCAGCCGGATGGAGCAGAGCGAAGCTGCCTTCTCCTTCCCCCTGGAAGGGGGAAGGTCGGGATGGGGGTCAGCCGCGGGCGACGCTGTAACCTGACGGAGCAGATTCCCACCCGCTTTGCTCTCGCAAGCAAAGCGACCTTCCCTTTCAAGGGGAGGTTGGAGCCTTGTTTTCTTCATATTGGGTCGCAATTGATGTATTTGGCTAAGCTGATAGTGACGCTGCGACGGCAAAACGCGCGGATTGCGCGCTGACCATTTCGGGAGAGATCGGATGTCGCTGGATTCAGACGTGATCGTCGACCGCCGCCGTATCAGGCGCAAGCTGACGTTCTGGCGCGTCGCCGCGGCGGTCATTGCAATCGCGGCCATCGTCGGCGTGGGCGTGATCGCTGCCGGCGGACGCGGCGCCTTCTCGACGTCGAACGCGATCGCGCGGATCAATATCGACGGGCTGATCCGCAGCGACCAGGAGCGCGTCGAGGCGCTGGAGCGGCTCGGCAAGTCGAGCTACGCGGCTGTTGTCGTGCACATCAATTCGCCCGGCGGCACCACCGCGGGCTCCGAGCAGCTTTACGACTCGCTGATGCAGTTGAAGGCGAAGAAGCCGCTTGTCGTCGTGGTCGAGGGATTGGCGGCCTCGGGCGGCTACATCACGGCGATCGCCGCCGACCATATCGTCGCCCAGCAGACTTCGCTGGTCGGTTCGATCGGCGTGCTGTTCCAGTTCCCCAACGTTTCCGAATTGCTCAAGACCGTCGGCGTGAAGATGGAGGAGATCAAGTCTTCGCCGCTGAAGGCCGCGCCGAACGGCATGGAGCCGACCAGTCCGGAAGCCCGCGCCGCGATCGAGGGTCTGGTCAAGGATTCCTATGCATGGTTCCGTGGATTGGTGAAGGAACGACGCGGCATGGACGATGTTCTGCTGGAGAAGGTCGCGGATGGCCGCGTCTTCACCGGCCGGCAGGCGGTCGATCTCAAGCTGATCGATCAGCTCGGAGATGAAAGGACCGCGATCGCCTGGCTGGTTGCGGAGAAGAAGGTCAAAAGCGATCTGCCGGTGCGCAATTACAAGCTCAATCCGCGATTCAGCGACCTGACCTTCCTGCGCACCGCGGCTTCAATGACGCTCGATGCGTTCGGCCTTGGCGGCATCGCGCGGCGGATCGAGCAGGGCGGCGTGGCGCAGGCGGTCGACCGGTTCGGGCTCGACGGCATGCTGGCGCTGTGGACTCCCGGAGGAGGCGACTAGTCGAGCGCGAAAGGCGTGCTGATCAGGGTATTCCCGCTCTGCGGGAATCGCCGCATGCTCTAATTGGGCTATTTGTCACGCGATTTCACGGCATTCTAAATTGATTTAGCGTCTTGACAGTGCACGGCATTTTCACGGAAATGGGTTTCCGCAAGAGCCCGGATCCCATTTTCGATGATCAAATCCGAACTTGTTCAGCGTATCGCCGAGCACAACCCGCACCTCTATCAGCGGGACGTCGAGAACATTGTGAATGCGATTCTCGATGAAATCGTCGCGGCGCTGGCGCGTGGCGACCGCGTCGAGCTGCGCGGTTTTGGCGCTTTCTCGGTGAAGCATCGCCCGGCCCGTGCCGGCCGCAATCCGCGTACCGGCGAGCATGTGCCGGTCGACCAGAAGAGCGTGCCGTTCTTCAAGACCGGCAAGGAAATGCGCGAGCGCCTCAATCGCAACGAGGCGGAGGCGGGAGCCTCCAAGATCGACGCGCCCAAGGCTGACGCTTAAGGCTGACGCTTGGCGCGACGCCCGGCGTTGCCGTTGCTGCGGGCGATGGCCCCGCACTTTCTCCATCGCTGCGAGAGATGGTCATGCGAAAGTTCTTCACGGCAGTCGTCGTCGTTCCGCTCGGGCTGATCTTCATCATCTTTGCCGTCGCCAACCGTCACTGGGTGACCGTGTCGTTTGATCCCTTCAACTCTGTGACGCCGACGGTTGCGGTCACACTGCCGCTGTTCGTCGTCATCATCGCGTCCGCCATTCTCGGCGTGATCGCCGGTGGCATTGGAACCTGGTTCAAGCAAGGGCGCTGGCGCCGTGCCGCCCGCCAGCATGAGGCCGACGCCCGCCACGTCCGCGCCGAACTCGCCGACCTCAGGGCCACCGCCTCCCGGGACGACGCGCAGCGCCGTTCGGCCCCGGCCCAGCTGGGCTTTTACGGGCCCAATGGGCGAGACAAGCAGGGCGCGACGTTGTAGAACCCGCCCCGTCGGACCCGGGATTACCCCCTGTTCCAGCCGCCCGAAAACCCGTTTTTGAGACCCGTTTCGAGACCATGCCCCTGCTCGTCAAAATCTGCGGCCTGTCCACGCGCGAGACGCTCGACGTCGCGCTTGACGGCGGCGCGGACATGGTGGGGTTCGTGTTCTTTTCCCCGTCGCCGCGCCATATCAGCCTCGAGACCGCGCGCGAGCTCGGTAGCCGCGCCAAGGGTCGCGCCGTCAAGGTCGCGCTGACCGTCGATGCCGACGACGCCACCTTGGAAAACATCGTCGAGACGCTGCGGCCGGATATCCTGCAACTGCACGGCAAGGAAACGACCGCGCGGCTGCGCGACATCAAGCAGAGGTTCGGCCTGCCGCTGATGAAGGCGCTGCCAGTCGAGACCGCGGCCGACCTCGCTCCGCTGCCGGGCTATGCCGGCGTCGCCGACCGCATCCTGTTCGATGCTCGCGCGCCGAAGGATGCCACGCGGCCGGGCGGTCTCGGCGCGCCGTTCGACTGGCACCTGCTGGAAAACCTCGATCTCGCGCTGCCCTACATGGTCTCCGGCGGGCTCAACGCCGACAACGTCGCTGAAGCAGTCCGCGTCACCCGCGCTGGCGGGGTCGACGTATCGTCGGGCGTGGAGCGCACGCCGGGCGTCAAGGATCCCGAGCTGATCCGCGCCTTCATCCGCGCCGCACGCGCAACCCAAAGAACTACCCAAGAACTGATGGTTCGATGAATCAAAACCTGCCCAATTCCTTCCGCAGCGGCCCCGACGAGCGCGGGCATTTCGGCATTTTCGGCGGACGCTTTGTCGCGGAAACGCTGATGCCGCTGATCCTCGATCTCGAAAAGGCCTACGCCGACGCCAAGGCCGATCCGGCGTTCCAGGCCGAGATGAACGTCTACCTGAAGGACTATGTCGGCCGGCCCTCGCCGCTCTATTTCGCCGAACGGCTCACCGAGCATCTCGGCGGCGCGAAGATCTATCTGAAGCGCGAGGAGCTCAACCACACCGGTTCGCACAAGGTCAACAACGTGCTCGGCCAGATCATCGTCGCGCGCCGTATGGGCAAGAAGCGCATCATCGCCGAGACCGGCGCCGGCCAGCACGGCGTGGCGACGGCGACGCTGTGCGCGCGCTTCGGGCTCGAATGCGTGGTCTATATGGGCGCGGTCGACGTCGAGCGGCAGCAGCCGAACGTGATCCGCATGGAGATGCTGGGCGCCAAGGTCGTCCCGGTGCAGTCGGGCGCGCGCACGCTGAAGGACGCGATGAACGACGCGCTGCGCGACTGGGTCACCAACGTGCACAACACCTTCTATTGCATCGGAACGGTGGCGGGCCCGCACCCCTATCCGATGATGGTGCGCGATTTCCAGTCGATCATCGGCCACGAGACGCGCACGCAGATGCAGGAGGCCGAGGGCCGCCTGCCGGACTCGCTGATCGCCTGCATCGGCGGCGGCTCCAATGCGATGGGCCTGTTCCATCCGTTCCTCGACGATCCTTCGGTCGAGATCTTCGGTGTCGAAGCGGCCGGTCACGGGCTGACGCAGCTGCATGCCGCCTCGCTTGCCGGCGGGCGTCCCGGCGTGCTGCACGGCAACCGCACTTATCTGTTGATGGACGCCGATGGCCAGATCGAGGAAGCGCATTCGATCTCCGCCGGCCTCGATTATCCCGGCATCGGCCCCGAGCACGCCTGGCTGCACGAGACCGGCCGCGTGAAATATCTCTCGGCGACCGACGAGGAAGCGTTGGCCGCATTCCAGCTGCTGTCGCGGTTAGAGGGCATCATCCCCGCGCTGGAATCGGCGCACGCGATCGCGAAACTGTCCGAACTCGCGCCGCAGCGGCCCAGGGATCACCTGATGGTGGTCAACCTCTCAGGCCGTGGCGACAAGGACGTGCCGCAGGTCGGCGACATCTTGAAGGCGAGGAAGAAGTGACCACCCGTATCGACGCACGTTTCGCCGAGCTGAAGCAGCAGGGCCGCTCCGCTTTCGTCACCTTCGTGATGGCCGGCGACCCCGACGCAAAAACCTCGCTCGACATCCTCAAGGCGCTGCCGAAGGCCGGCGCCGATGTCATCGAGATCGGCATGCCCTTCACCGATCCGATGGCCGATGGCCCATCGATCCAGGCCGCCGGTCTGCGCGCGCTCAAGGGCGGCATGACGCTGCGCAAGACGCTGGCGATGGTCCGCGACTTCCGCAAGGACGACAACACGACGCCGATCGTGCTGATGGGATACTACAATCCGATCTACATCTACGGCGTCGAGAGCTTCCTTGCCGATGCCAAGACCGCCGGCGTCGATGGGTTGATCATCGTCGACCTGCCGCCGGAGGAAGATACCGAGCTCTGCATCCCCGCGTTGAAGGCCGGGCTGAACTTCATTCGCCTCGCGACGCCGACCACCGACGACAAGCGTCTGCCGGCGGTGCTCGCGAACACCTCGGGCTTTGTCTATTACGTCTCGATCACCGGCATCACCGGCGCTGCGACGGCCGATTCGAACGCGGTTGCGGAAGCCGTCGCTCGCATCAAGCGGCATACCAAGCTGCCGGTCTGTGTCGGCTTCGGCATCCGCACCCCGGAAACGGCGCGCGCGATCGCCGAGAACGCCAATGGCGCCGTGGTCGGCACCGCGATCGTCGACGTGGTGCGCGCCAATCTCGATGCCGAGGGCCGCGCGACGCCGAAGACCGTGAGCGCGGTCGCGGACCTGGTGTCCGCGCTGGCGCAGGGGGTCCGGGGCGCCAAGCAGGCCGCTGAATAAGCCACATTTTGCGGCAACAAGGCCGCAGACGGCGGCTTGCCGGGTTCGCCCGGCCCGCCATATATCCAGCTGGTGCGGGACCGACCCGCATTTCGGAGCGAACCATGAACTGGCTCACCAACGTCGTCCGGCCGAAGATCCGCAACATCCTGCGGCGCGAGACGCCGGAAAACCTCTGGATAAAGTGCCCGGATTCCGGGCAGCTCGTATTCTACAAGGACGTCGAGGCCAACCAGTTCGTGATCCCCGGCTCGAACTACCACATGCGCATGGGCGCGGTGGCGCGGCTGAAGTCGATCTTCGACAACGAGACCTGGTTCGACGTCGCGCTGCCTGAGGTAACGGCTGATCCGCTGAAATTCCGCGATGAGCGCAAATATGTCGACAAGATCAGGGATGCGCGGGCCAAGACTGGCCTGAACGACGCGGTCAAGGTCGGCTACGGCAAGCTCGAAGGCACCGGCGTCGTGGTCGCTGTGCAGGATTTCGATTTCATGGGCGGCTCGCTCGGCATGGCCGCGGGTGAGGCGATCGTGCGCGGGCTCGAGCTCGCGGTCGAGAAGAAGTCGCCCTTCATCGTGTTCGCCGCGTCCGGCGGTGCACGGATGCAGGAAGGCATCCTGTCACTGATGCAGATGCCGCGCACCACGGTCGGCGTGCAGATGCTGCGCGAGGCGAAGCAGCCCTATATCGTGGTGCTGACCAATCCGACCACCGGCGGCGTGACAGCCTCTTATGCGATGCTCGGCGACGTCCAGATTGCCGAACCCGGTGCGCTGATCGGCTTTGCCGGCGCGCGCGTGATCGAGCAGACCATCCGCGAGAAGCTCCCGGAAGGTTTTCAGCGCGCCGAATATCTGCGCGAGCACGGCATGGTCGACATGGTCGTGCATCGCCATGAGATGAAGGCCACGCTGGCGCGGCTGTGCCGCCTGCTGACCAGGGCACCGGCGCTTGAAACCGCGTCCAAGCCCACGGTCGCCGTCACCGAGCCGGCCCAGATCGTCACGGCACCGGAGACGGTGCCGGCCGCGCCGCACGCGTGACCGCAAACGCTGCCCCAACGCAACCCTCGTTCGAGGCGTTGATCGCACGGATATCGGCGCTGCATCCGAAGCGCATCGATCTCAGCCTCGATCGCATGCGCGGCCTGATGGAGCGACTCGATCATCCGGAGCGCAAGCTGCCGCCGGTGATCCATGTCGCCGGCACCAACGGCAAGGGCTCGACCATCGCCTATCTGCGCGCGATCCTCGAAGCCGCCGGCCTGCGCGTGCATGTCTTCACCTCGCCCTATCTGGTGCGGCTCAACGAATGCTACCGACTGGGTGCCACGGGCGGCGGCAAGCTCGTCGGTGACGACGAGCTGCGCACGACGTTGGAGCATTGCGAGCGCATCAACGCCGGCAACCCCATCACCATCTTCGAGATGGAAACCGCAGTCGCGTTCTGTCTGTTCGCGAAGCATCCGGCCGATGTCGCGCTGCTTGAGGTCGGCCTCGGCGGCCGGCTGGATTCGACCAATGTGGTCGAGACGCCGCTGGCCTCGGTGATTACGCCGGTCAGCATGGATCACATGGAATTCCTCGGCGATACGCTGACTTTGATCGCCGGCGAGAAGGCCGCGATCATCAAGCGCAAGGTGCCGGTGGTCTCTGCCGAGCAGGCGCCGGACGCGATGGCCGTGATCGAGGCGGAGGCGAGCCGCATGCGCGCGCCGCTGCATGCCGCCGGCCAGCAATGGCATGTCGGCGTCGAGCGCGGCCGGCTGGTCTATCAGGACGAGCGCGGACTGATGGATCTCGCCGCGCCAAGACTGTTCGGCCGGCACCAGTTCGACAATGCGGGCCTCGCGATTGCGACCTTGCGCGCGATCGACACCTTCAAGCTCAACATCGCGGCCTATGAGGCCGGCATCGTCAATGCGGAATGGCCGGCGCGGATGCAGCGGCTGGTCTCAGGCAGCCTCGTCTGCCAGGGACCGCAAGGCTCCGAGGTCTGGCTCGACGGCGGGCACAATGCAGAGGGCGGCCGCGTTGCGGCGGCGGCGCTCGGCGATCTCGAGGAGCGCGTGTCGCGGCCGCTGGTCGTGATCACAGGCATGATGGCCAACAAGGATGCCAATGCATTCCTCGCCAATTTCGCCGGACTGACGCGCCACATCATCGCGGTCCCGGTGCCCGGCCGCGACAACGGCATGGCGCCGGACAAGCTCGCCGACGCCGCGCGTGCGCTCGGCATGCGGGTCGAGATCGCATCCGGCGTCGACGCCGCGCTGCAACGACTTGCCACGCTGGCCTACGAAGTGCCGCCGCGCATCCTGATCACCGGCTCGCTGTATCTCGCCGGCCCTGTGCTTGCGGCCAACGGCACGCCTCCTGCATGATGTCGGTGTCGTAGCCCGGATTGCGCTTCGCTCCATCCGGGCCACGGGACGTCGCGCTTGAGGACAGGACAACACCATGCGTTTTGCTGCGATCGCCGACATCCACGGCAACCATCTCGCGCTTGAAGCGGTGCTGTCGGATATCCGGGCGCAGGGAATTTCCGACATCGTCGACCTCGGCGACATGGTGAGCGGGCCGCTCGACGCCCGGCCGACCATCGACATGCTGATGCAGCTCGATGCCGTCCATCTGCTCGGCAATCACGACCGCTATCTGATCGACCGTCTGCACGAGAAAATGGGCTCATGGGAGCGGCTGACCTATACGCAGCTCGAGCCGCAGCATCTCGACTGGCTGCGCACCCTGCCGGCGAATGCGGTCTATCGCGACGCGGTTTTCCTCTGTCACGCGACGCCCCAGGACGACGAAACCTACTGGCTCGAGACGGTGCTGCCGGGCGGCGAAGTCTGCATGTCGACGCTGGAATCGATCGAGGCGCGGGCGGCCGGCGTGACGCAATCGCTGATCCTTTGCGCGCACACCCATACCGCGCGAGCGGTGCGGCTTCGCGATGGGCGGCTGATCGTCAATCCCGGCAGCGTCGGCTCGCCCGGCTATCGCGCCGGTAAGCCGCATCCGCATGTCGTTGAGGCCGGCTCGCCGGATGCGCGCTACGCGATTCTTGAACGCGTCGATGGCGGCTGGGATGTGACCTTCCGCCACATCCCCTACGATCACGCAGCGATGGCGGCGCTGGCGCGGCGCAATGGTCAAGCCGAGCTCGCCTCGGCGCTGGCGACGGGATGGATACGCTGATCCGTAGATGGGGTAACGGGCCGGCCGCCCGCTCGCTACGGCGCGATTTGGAGGCGCGCTCGCGAGCGGCCTGTTGGTTGGAAGGCGGTCGTCCCTCGAACTGATGGTGTCAAACGGAGTGAGGCAAGCCCGCTCCAAGCATCATGAGGGACGACCATGTACCACTATGCAGGAATCGACGTGTCTTTGGAATGCTCGAGTGTTTGCCTTGTCGACGGGGCCGGCAAGATTTTGCGCGAGGCGAAGGTTGCGAGCGAGCCGGAGGCCCTGATCGGCTGGTTCCGGTCGCTGGGGCTGGTGCTTGAGCGGATCGGGCTGGAGGCAGGTCCCTTGTCGCTGTACGCGGCGATGCGGGAGGCGGGACTTGCGGTTGAGCTTCTGGAGACCCGGCATGTGCGCGATGCGTTCAAGGCAATGGTGGTGAAGTCGGACCGCAATGATGCGCGCGGGATCGCGCAACTGATGCGGCTCGGCTGGTTCCGGCCGGTGCACTGCAAATCGATCGCGGCGCAGGAGAGCCGTGCCATTCTGACGGCGCGCAAGCTGCTGCAATCCAAGCTGCGCGACGTCGAGAACAGCCTGCGCGGCGTGCTCCGCGGCTTTGGCCTGAAGGTCGGCGCGACCACCGAGCGCACCTTCGCCGAACGCATCCGGGAGCTCGTTGCGGGCCATCCTGGACTTGAGGTGGTGGCGCAGGCGCTGCTCGAAGCCCATGCCGTGCTGCGGCGCGAGTTCAACAGCCTGGACAAGCAGGTCCAGAAGCTCGCCAAATCGCACCCGCAGGCCAGGCTCTTGATGACGACGCCGTCCGTCGGCCCGATCGTGGCGCTCACCTATGCCTCGGCGGTCGACGACCCGAAGCGCTTCCGGTCATCGAAGGCGACAGGAGCGCATTTTGGCCTCACCCCGAAGAAATACCAATCGGGGGAAACCGATTACACCGGCCGCATCAGCAAGATCGGCGATGCGTCCGTGCGCGAGGCGCTCTATCAGGCGGCTCACGTGATGCTGACCAAGCCGGTCAGGAATTGCGCGGCGCTGAAGGGCTGGGCCATGCGGATCGCCAGGCGTGCCGGCATGCGCAAGGCCAAGGTCGCGCTGGCGCGCAAGCTCGCTGTCATCCTGCATCGCATGCTCGCCGATGCGAAACCATTCAACCCGTTGGCCAACGCCATCTAAACCAGGAGCATCAATCGGTTCTGGGCGGGCCACGACACCAGGCTCTCCCCGAGCGAAGTCCCTTCGCCGGGACGATGGATCCGGTCAGGCCGCCATCCGGGAAGTGGCTCACAACCACGCTTCCGTAGATTGGCCGGCCGGCTCCTCAATGCACCCCATCAGGCGACGGCCGCCGTGCCGATCCCGTACAGAAGCAAGTGCCCGGCGAGTGGATGACGCAAAAAGGGATTGACTAAACAAGGCCCGTTACAGAAGCCCGGATGAAGCGAGCGAAATCCGGGATGGGTCCACTTGCCGATTGGCTCCAACCTCCCCTTGAAAAGGGGAGGTCGCTTTGCTCACCAGAGCAAAGCGGGTGGGGATCTACTCTCTCCGCAGACAGCATCGCCTGCGGCTGACCCCCATCCCGACCTTCCCCCTTTCAGGGGGAAGGAGAAGACAGCCTCGTTGAGCTGCATGCGGGCTCCGCACAAAACAAAGCGGCCGGCTTCTCGCCGGCCGTTTGCACGAATCAGCTAATTCGAAACGGATCAGACCGCAGCGGTGATCCACTGCTGCAGCTTGGCCTTCGGCGCGGCACCGACCTGACGGGACGCCATCTCGCCGCCCTTGAAGATCATCAGGGTCGGGATCGACATCACGCCATATTTCGACGCGGTCTTCGGGCTCTCGTCGACGTTGAGCTTCACGATTTTGACCTTGTCGCCCATCGCGCCGGAAATTTCATCGAGAGCGGGCGCGATCATGCGGCAGGGTCCGCACCACTCGGCCCAGAAGTCGACGACCACCGGCCCGGTCGCCTTGAGCACTTCGGCTTCGAAATCGGCGTCAGAAACCTTGCCAACGGCCATGTGATTACCTCGTTCGGTTGAGACAAAAGGGCGGCTGAGAATCGCGCCCGGGGAGCATGGGTCAAACCTATGAACGCCCCCTTGCCGGGTCAAGCTCGGTCACATTGACATGATCTTATGCCAGCCCGGCGTCCAGCGCGGAGGCCGAAATCTCCATGATTTCAGGTATTTCGGTCCAAAGCAGCGCCGTCCGGACGGGCAGTTGGGGATAAAGCTTCGCCAGCACCGCCCGATAGAGCGCGAGCTGCCGCACATAGCCCCGCGGCGCCTCGGCAGCGGTCTTGGGCGGGGCGTGGTTGGTCTTGAAATCGACGATCAGGACGTCGGTTGGCGTCACCACCAGCCGGTCGATCTGGCCCGAGACCAGCGCCTTCGGCTGGCCCGGCCGCTCCAGCCGCCCGACGATCGAGACCTCCGCACGGCTGCCGGGCGCGAACACCGCGGCGAAACGCGGATCGGCAATCAAGTCCAGCACCTGGTCTGCGAGCGCAGCTTGCTCCTCTGCGCTCCAGCCGTCGGCGTTGCGCGCGAGGTAGCCGAGCGCGGCGGTGCGCCGCCGCTCGGCGGCAATTTCGGGCAACGATTGCAGCAGACGATGCACCAGCGTGCCGCGCTGCAGGGCGCGGGCGCGCAGTAGCACCGATTCGCCGGTTCGTATCGGATGGCTGTCCCCGTCAGCCGGATCGGACGGGCGCAGCACGCCTGTTGCAGGCGCTTCAGGTGCAGCCGCCGTCCGCAGCCAGAACGGCAGCGCGATCCGCTCTGCGGCCGTTGATGCAGCAGCGCCGGTGAGATCGGCGACGTCATCCGGCCGCGAATAGCGCATCACCTTGCCGGCCGGCGTCTCGATCTCCTCGAGCTTGAGCCCGGCATTGGCGAGCCCCTTGGTGATCAGATCGTACCAGGAGGATTTCCGCACCGTGTTCATGTTGCCGGGCATGCAGCCGCCGACGATCAGCCGGTCGGCGGCGCGGGTCATCGCGACATAGAGCAGGCGGCGATACTCGTCCTCGGTGTCGCCGAGCATCGCCTTGCGCGCGTCGGCGACATTAGGGGGATCCTCGGCCTTCTTGCCGGCCCACACCACGACGCCGGGCGCGTTCGGCGCCGCATTGCCCTGCGGCAGATGGATCAGCCGCAGCCGCTGGGTGTCGGACGGCGAGGTCGTGGTGTCGACCAGGAACACGACCGATGCCTCGAGGCCCTTGGCGCCGTGCACGGTCATCACGCGAACCTCGTCGCGCGAAATCTCCATGTCGCGCTTCACCTCGGTGTCGGCGGCGCGCAGCCAGGCGACGAAGCCTTGCAGCGAGGCCGGCGCCTTGCGCTCATAGCCCAGCGCGAGCTCGAGGAATTCGTCGAGCGCGTCATTGGCCTCGTGGCCGAGCCGGCGCAGGATGCGCGCGCGCCCGCCGTCGCCGCCGAGCAGCCAGGCGTAGAAGGCGAACGGCGTCTCCTGGGTAAAGCGGCGCTCGCATTGTTCGAGGCGGCGCAGCGCGGCCGAGAATCGTTCATCGGTCGGCGCCTGTGCGGCCAACGCCTCACGCAGCGAGCCGCGGCGCTGGTACGCCAGTTTGAACAGATCGTCGTCGTCGAGGCCGAACAGCGGGCTCTTCAGCGCCACCGCGAGCGCAAGGTCGTCCTGCGGCAGCAGCAGCGCGTCGGCGAGGTTCATCAGGTCGATGATCGCGATGTGCTCGGTCAGCTTCAGCCGGTCGGCGCCGGCGACCGGGATATTGGCGTGCTTCAGCGCCTGGATCACCGCGTCGAACGCGTTGCCGCGCCGCCGCACCAGGATCAGCATATCGCCATAACGCAGCGGCCGTCGTCCGCCGACGCTGCCGGTCATGGTGCCGCTGCTGACGAGGCGCTTGATCTCGGCCTGGATGCGCCGCGCGAGTTTCACCTCGGGGCTGGTCACCGAGACGCCGTCGAACGGTGCGCGCCAGCCTTCGATGTCCTGGCGGTCGTCGGCGACGGCGAGATCCCAGAGCTCGATCAGGCTGGGGCCGGCGTCAGCCATCGCGTTGTGGATCGGATAGCCGTTCTCGACCGCATGAATGCTGCGGAATATCTCCTGCTCGCGGAACACGTGGTCGACCGAATGCAGGATTACCGGTCCCGAGCGGAACGAATAGGTGAACGACACCGGATCGAATTTCAGCCCGGCCTCCTCGAACCGCCGCTTCAGCTCGCGCCGCCGCAGGTCGAATTCGCGTGGGGCTGCGCCCTGGAACGAGAAGATCGACTGCTTCTCGTCGCCGACCGCGAACACGGTACGCACGAGGCCATCGCGCGCACCCGCGCCGGAGGTGAATTCCGAGATGATATGCGCGACGATGTCCCATTGCCGAGGACTCGTGTCCTGCGCCTCGTCGATCAGGACGTGATCGACGCCGCGGTCGAGCTTGTAGTGCACCCAGCCCGAGGAGACGCGGTCGAGCATCGCCAGCGTCTTGTCGATCAAATCGTCATAGTCGAGCAGGCCGCGCTCCAGCTTCTCGCGCCGGTAGTGCGCGGCTGCCGCGGTCGCGATGTGGATCAGCGCCTCGGTACGGTCGCGCGCGACCACGGCGCGCCGCCGCTCGATCAAGGGACCCAGACGATCGACCTCCGCCTCGAACCTGTGGCCTGCGACGGCATTCTTCTTGATGAAATTGTTGGTGACGACAGACGCACGCGGCGCGCGGTCATCGGTCAGGAAGACGCCGAGATATTCGTCGACCTGGGCCGCGCCGGTAAAGGTCAGCGCGCTCCGCAGCCGCTCGGCCTGCTTCTGATCCGCCTTGCTGCTGGTGTCGAGGAGCGTGGCCAGTTCCTTCCAGCTCGACCGCGGCAGGTTCGGCCCATCGACGATCTCGCGCTCGACATCCTCGATGCGAATATCGGCGGAGACGCCGAGCGCGGCCGACATCTGCGCGGCGGCGGCCGCGGCGCTGCCGGCGGCATCGGTCCAGGCCATGAAATGGTCGCGGCTGAGGCAGGCCTCACGGACCACCTCCTTGAAGGTGACGTCGGCGGCGCTCGCCATCGCCGTCCGCAGCGCGCGGCCGATCGGACTGTCGGGAATCCGCGACGCCTCGAGGAACACCGCGAGATTGGCGCGTTCCATCATCTCGTTCTGGTCGCGGTCGTCGAGCACGGCGAAGCGCGCCGGCACGTTGGCCTCGAACGGGAACTGTTGCAGCAGACGGGTGCACAGCGCGTGGATGGTCTGCACCTTCAACCCGCCGGGCGTCTCCAGCGCGCAGGCAAAGAGCTTGCGCGCCTCGCGCCGCAGCGTGGCGCTGGGATGTGCGATGCCGGCCTCGCGGATCGCGGTATCGAGCGCGGTGTCGTCGAGCGTCACCCAGTGGCCGAGCGTCGTGAACACGCGCTCGGCCATGTTGGCCGCGGCAGCCTTGGTGAAGGTGATGCAGAGGATCTTCTCCGGCGGCACGCCTGACAGCAGCAGGCGGATCACGCGCTGGACCAGCACATGGGTCTTGCCCGAGCCGGCATTGGCCGACACGAAGGTCGACGCCTTCGGATCGGACGCGCGCGCCTGCGCGTCGCGCACCGCCGGCGGGATGGGTCTGAGTGCCTTCACCATTCCTCGATCCCCAGGCCGCCGGCCGCGGACCATTCCTTGATGCGCGCAAGATCGTCATAGGCGCCGTAACGGTTCGCCCACATCGAGAGGTTCAGCGAGGTGTAGGCCTGCTGCTCGTCGTCGAAGGCGCGGATCAGATCTTCCAGCTTGCGCCGCGCGCTGTCGGCGGCTTCATCGGGCGGCTGCGGCGTATCGTTGGTCTTGATCTTCAGCTGCAGCGAACGCTGCTCGCCCGGCGGGTTGTTGCCGCTCAGCCTGACATAGACGAGGTCGCCGACCGAGGAATTCGCCGGAATGCCGGCAAAGCCGCCCTCGCGCAGGATCGCGGCTTCCAGTGTGAGCTGCGGCGACAGGCCCATGCGCACCTGCTTGCCGGTCGGCGGCTGGCCGGTCTTGTAGTCGAGGATCGCAAAGCTGCCGTCAGCATGCCGTTCGATGCGGTCGGCGCGCGCCGAGAGCACGAACGTCCTGGCATCGTCGAGCGGAATGCCGATCTCGCCGCGGATCTCGGCCTTGATTGCAGCAATACTGCCGCGCCGGGCCTGCTCCCATTCGGCAAACCACGCCGCGATACGCTGGAAGCGTGGCCACCACAGCGCGCGCGCTTCGGGCCGCTCCATCAGTGGCGCAAAATGCTTGGCCCCGATGTCGCGCAGCGCGCTCTTGATGTCGTCAGGCAGCGCGTCGGCATAAACCTGTGTGAACTCGCCGAGCGATTCGTGGATTGCGGAGCCGCGATCGGCCGCCGACAGCGGCATGTCGACGGGATCGAGCGGATCGAGCTTCAGGATGTAGCGCGCATAGATCGTGTAGGGATCGCGCAGCCAGTCCTCGATCGCGGTGACCGACATTTTCAGCGGCCGCGCCTCGCGCGGGGGCCGCGGCTCCGGCTGCGGGATCGGCTTGACGGTGTCGGGCCGGTCGAGTTCGGCTGCATATTGCACGTAAATTTCGCCGGCCGTTGTCGCCGCCTTCCAGCGCGCTTCGCCTGCCACGGCTTCGAGCCGGTGCAGGAAGCGCGAGGCGACCGCGGGCGCGCCGCCGACCTTGGCCGCATGGGTGAGGATCACCTCGTCATGGCCGAGCAGCTGCGCAAAGTCGTGCGCAGAGAGGCCGATGCGCCGTTCGGGGAGATCGAGCCCGAGCTCGTGCCGCATCGGCCGGCTCAGCCACGGATCGATCCGCGGCGCAGGCGGCCAGACGCCCTCGACCAGACCGCCGAGGATGACGCGATCCGACTCGGTCAGACGTGCCTCGAGCTGGCCGAAAATGTTGAGCTGCGCGCGCGCCGATTCCGGCCGCCGCACCATGCGGTCGGCGAACGCGGTCTGGAACACCTCGGGATAATCTGACAGCGGCGTCATTAGCCCGCTCGGCTGCTGCTTGGCGAGCAGCTCGTCGAAGGCGGACGCGAGCGAAGCCCCGGCGCGCTCCTCGAACACGATTGCGACGCCGTTCTGGTCGGCCGACAGTGCGATCAGCGCCTCGCGGTGACGCGCCGCCAGCTCGGCGAAATCATGGGGCTTTGACGAGGCCATGCCTTCCAGCGGCGCCAGCGCCGCCTGCAATCTGGCGATCAGGCCCTCGGCCTGGTTGAGCTCATTGTCGCGCAGCCGGGCGCGCGGCTCCATGGCATGCAGTGACGAGGTTTCGCCGCCATGCAGCTTGACGAGCTCGGCGCGGAAACGCGCGAAGTCCCGCGCAAGGCCGCTGGTTGCGGCTTGCGGCCGTGTGCCGCGGAGCAGCGCGATCTCCAGCACCTCGATCGCGCGCTTCAGCGCGCCATGCGCGCCGCCGAGCCGGAACAGCGGATGCTTGAGCAGCGCGAGCAATGTCGGCGGCTCCAGCCCTTTGGCCGCGGCCTCCGCGGTGAGGCGGGCGAACACGCCGGGCGGCGTTTCCATCAGCGCGTCGCCGCCGGAATCGTCGAACTCCAGCTTCCAGCGCGTCAGCGAGGCCATCACGCGGCGCGCCAGCGCGCGATCCGGCGTCACCAGCGCGGCCGATTTGCCGAGATGCCGCGCCTCGCGCATCGCGACCGCGATCGCCAGCGCCTCCATTTCCGGATTGGGCGCCTCGACCACGGTGAGATTGGTCATCCCGGCGGAAATCCGCGCCACGATCTCGGGCCGCTCCAGCCGGTCGTGCCACTGCGCGGTCGCGGTCGACGGCCGCATCGTCTCCGACACCAGCACCTCGCGGCCGAGCGGCGCAGGCTCGGCAAGGCTCTCGACGTCGCGGCGCTTGATGCCGAAGCGGTCGAGCAACGCGTGCATCGCGAATTGCGGGTGGTTGGACGAGGGCGGTGTGGTGAACCTGCCGTCGTCGCCGCGTTCGCCGCCGATCGTGTCCCAGGAATCTTCGTCGAGATCGGTGTCGAGCCCGGGCAGCACCACGGCGCCGTTCGGAAGCTTCGCCACCACGTGGAGGAATTTTGCGGTGGCCGGCATCGAGCCGGTCGAACCGGCCGCGATCACCGGGCCGGCGTGATGCGCGGTCAGCCGCGCTGCTTCCGCCTCGATCAGCTGATCGCGGCGCGCCGCGGGCTCGATCCGGCCGATCTCCTTGAGGTAGTTCGGCCAGGCGTCGCGCGCGATGCGCAGGAAGTCGAGCGAATGCTGCCAGTATTTGTCGAGCTGGTCCGGCACCAGGCGGTCGAGCGCGCGCCAGTCGACGCCGCGCGTCACCATGTCGTCCATCAGCCGCGCCAGGTCGCCGGCGAGCTGCAGCGTCGAGGCCGGACCGCCGACCACCAGCGGTGCCGACACCGGCGTCTTCGCCCAGGCCGCGACCAGATGCCCCAGC
This sequence comes from Bradyrhizobium sp. USDA 4011, assembly GCF_054063415.1. Classification (NCBI taxonomy): domain Bacteria; kingdom Pseudomonadati; phylum Pseudomonadota; class Alphaproteobacteria; order Hyphomicrobiales; family Nitrobacteraceae; genus Bradyrhizobium; species Bradyrhizobium sp. USDA 4011. Next base: position 4,072,059 of record NZ_JBSSGG010000001.1, on the reverse strand, counting down.
GTCAGCCGGCGCTCGAGCTCGCCGAGTCTCGGCGGGATCTCCAGCGGGGCGGCGCCGCCGACGTCGTCGGCCTGGTCGGCGAAAGCGAGCTCGTCCTCATCGATCTCGCCGAGCGCGACGATGCGCGGCAGCACCGCGGCGTCGGAAACGAGCACATCGAGGAATATCTCGCGCGCCAACCGTCCGGCGCGGCGGGTCGGCAGATAGAGCGTGGCGCCGGCGAGCTTTGCCGGATCGCTCTGCGCCTCGAATCCCGCGACCAGCCGGCCATCGACCAGCGCCGAGATGACGGTGCGCAGGAACGGCGCTGAGACGGGAACGCTGAAAACGCGCATGGGCTGCCTGGTTCGAATCAGGCGCCAATATAGGGAGCGGCGGCTGTCGTTAGCCACCCCTGCGGGTCAGCCATCACCACTGATTATCGCAGCCGGGCGGCGCAGCGATCGACGGCATCCAGGAACCAGCGCAGCGCCGGATCTTCAGCCGCGCGGACGGTATGGATCAGGTCGATCGCGAAGGCCGGGATGTCGATCGGCGGCATCACGACGGCAATTTCGGCGAGATGCGTGAAACGCCGGGCGACGCGCTCCGCCATCGTGGCGATGAGATCGGTGCCGGCCACGGCGAAGGGAACGGCCACCACATGCGCGAGCGTCACGGCCACCCGTCGCTTCAGCCGATGGCGCGCCAGCAGCGCGTCGATCACGCTCGGCAGCCCGTCGCCGCCGGCCGCGGAAAACAGCGCGTGCGGCAGGGTCGCATAATCTTGCAGGCTGAGAGCCTCCGATCGGCTCGCGCGCGCGCCGTCGCGGATGCAGACGAAGCGTTCCTCGAACAGGCGGTGCCGGACGCAGCGTGGCGAGTCCGCCAGATGGCCGCCGATCAGCGCGTCGAGTTCGGCGCGCTCGAGCTTGGCCAGGGCCGCCGTCGGGTCAGTCAGCGGGCGCACGGCAAGGTCGATGCCCGGCGCCTCCATGCGCAACAGGCGGCTCAGTTCCGGGACCACAACGAGGTCGCCGTAGTCGGTCGCCGCGATAGTGAAGCGCCTTCGCGCGCTGGCCGGATCGAAGCCCGGATCGGGCGCCAGCGCACCCCTGATTTGCCGCAGCGCCTCTCCGATCGGCCCGGCCAGGGCCAGCGCCCTTTCGGTCGGCTGCATGCCCGCGCCGGCGCGCAGGAACAATTCGTCCGCAAACAGCGCGCGCAGCCTCCGCAACGCGCTGCTCATCGACGGCTGGGCGAGGCCAATGCGCTCGGCCGCGCGGGTGACGTGGCGCTCCTGCATCAGCGCCTCGAAGGCGACCAGCAGGTTGAGATCGACGGCGGCTAAATTCATCACAGCAATAATGCCTATAAGAATAATCGATTTCAACAATGATCCACACAAGCCTAGGGTCGCGATGGACACGACGACGAGGCCAAAAGGTTTGAGACGTTCAGACTTGGGACGATCATTCACGAAGCTGATGCCGCGCGGGCCGACCTTGCTGGTCATCGGCGTGCTGGCTTTCCCGGCCCTCGCGGAAAGCGTGCGCCCGCTGATGGCGGCGGCGATCTTCGTCCTGGTTCTCGGGACCTTTCTCCAGGTCGACGGCGCGGCGTTCCGGCGTGCGCTGGGGCCGTCCGCTGGTCTCGCTGCTGTTGCCGGCGCTGGCGATGCTGGCCTGTCCGCTTGCGGTCGGATTCGCGGCGCGCGGCGCCGGATTTCGGCCGGAGCTGATCGTTGCGCTGGTGCTCTCGGTATGCGCGCCGCCATCGACCGGCACGGCGGCGGTCGCGCGCATGCTCGGCTTCGACGCGACCATTCCACTCGCCGTCACTCTGCTGTCGATGGCGTTGTCCCCGATCACGGTTCCGCTGATCGCGGCGGGATTTGCCGATCTTGCGCTCGATCCGCTGGCGCTCGCGACGCGGCTGGCGCTGCTGGTCGTCGGCGCCGGCGCGCTGGCGTTGCTGCTGCGCCGTCAGGCCGCTGCACAATTGGCGCGGCATTCGCGCACCATCGACGCGCTTGTGTTCGCCTCACTGTTGCTGTTCGCGATCGCCACCATGGCCGGGGTGCGTGCGCAGATCCAAGCGCAGCCGGCCACAGCGCTGACCTTGGTCGGCCTTGCCTTCGCCTGCAATCTCGCGCTGCAAGCGCTTGGCGCGCTGCTGACGCCGGGTCCGCTGGCCGAGCGGTTGACCACGGGCCTCATTCTGAGCAATCGCAACGTCGGACTGGTCTGGTCGGCGATGGGCGCGGCGGTGTCGCCGATGACGGCGCTGTTCTTCGCCGCCGCACAGTTTCCGATCTATATGATGCCGCGCCTGATCGAGATGCTGGTTCGGCGCGCGCGAAAGGAGAAAGCCTGATCATGAGCGAGACGATCCTGACCGAAGACCTCGCCGTCCGTTTCGCCCGCATCGCGCTCGGCCATGTCGGCCGCGAATATCCGAACAAGCCGGATCATGTGCTGGCCGGGCCGCAGGACGCACGCACGCCGCGCGAACTGCATCCGGTGTTCTTCGGCAGCTACGACTGGCACTCTTGCGTCCATAGCTACTGGATGCTCGCCCGGCTGCTGCGGCGCTATCCGGCGTCCGAAGCGGCGGACGAGATCCGCACCCTGTTCGACGCGCAGTTCGTCGCGGAGAAGATCGCGGCCGAATGCGCCTATCTCGCCGCCCCGACGGCGCGCGGCTTCAAGCGGCCTTACGGCTGGGGTTGGCTGTTGAAGCTCGCAACAGAACTCTCGTTGCTCGATGAGACGCGATGGCGGGAGCGGATCGCGCCGCTTGCCGCAATCTTCGCTCAGCGCTTTCGCGATTTCCTGCCGCTCGCCACCTATCCGGTGCGGGTCGGCACCCATTTCAACACTGCGTTCGGGCTGCGCATGGCCGCCGACTACGCCGCGGTGACGCAGGACGATGCGCTCAGTGCGCTGCTGCGCGACACGGCGCTGCGCTGGTACGGCGCCGATCAGGACGGTCCCGCCTGGGGTGAGCCGAGCGGCGACGATTTCCAGTCGTCCGCGCTGATCGAAGCGGAGTGCATGCGCCGGCTGCTGGCACCGGGCGACTTCCTGCCCTGGTTCGACCGCTTCCTGCCGCGGCTCGCGCAACGCGAGCCGGCGACCCTGTTCCGGCCCGTCACGGTCACCGATCGGTCGGATGGCAAGCTGGCGCATCTCGACGGGCTCAATCTCAGCCGGGCATGGTGCTGGCGCGCGCTGGCCGGCGCGTTGCCGGAGGGCGATGCGCGGCGCCCGATCCTGCAGGATACTGCGCGAGGCCATCTCGACGCCGGCCTGCCGCATATCGCCAGCGACTATATGGGCGAGCACTGGCTCGCGAGTTTTGCAGTGCTCGCGATCGACAGCGATGATTGATGGGTGGGTCTAGGTTGAGCTGGAACGGCGTCGTAGTTCACCTCTCCCTTCGGGAGAGGTCGATTTGCGCAGCAAATCGGGTGAGGGGTTACGGTCTATCGAGGGAGCAAGAGCCCTCACCCGGATTGCTTCGCAATCCGACCTCTCCCCGACGGGGAGAGGTGAACCGAAAGCGCGGCAAGCCGATTCAACCAAAACTCATCCCGCTCTAAGCGACGCTTTCGAGGAAAGCTTCTTCCGCGGCCTGGATTGCATCGGGGGTCCCGACATGCATCCAGACGCCGTCGAGGCGCAGGCCGAACAGCCGCTCCTGCTCGTTGGCGCGGTCGAACATCTTGGTCAGCGAGAATTCGCCGGCGGGGGCGTCGGCGAACAGCGCGGGCGACATGATCGCGGCGCCGGCATAGACGAACGGCACCACCTGGTTCTCCCGCCGCTTGCGCAGCGCGCCGTCCGGCAACATCGAATAGTCGCCGCGGCCGCTATAGCCGATGCTCGAGGCGGTCGGCGCCATCAGCAGCAGAATATCCATCCGCGCGGGATCGAAGATCTCGGCCAATCGCGCCAGATTGGAGCGCACGCCGTCGATCCACATCGTGTCGGCATTGAGATGGAAGAACGGCGCATCACCGAGCAGCGGCAGCGCCTTCACCACCGCGCCGCCGGTGCCGAGCACCTGGTCGCGCTCGTCGGAGATGATCACGCGCGGGTGGCTGCGGGTCTTGACGTGCTCGATGATCTGGTCGGGCAGGTAATGCACGTTTACGACCGCTTCGCTGACGCCGGCGCCGGCAAGCTTGTCGAGCACATGGTCGAGCAGCGGCTGGCCGGCGACGCTCACCAGCGGCTTCGGCATCGTGTCGGTCAGGGGGCGCATGCGCACGCCGAGGCCCGCAGCGAGCACCATAGCCTTGTGGGGAGTGACGGGCATTTTCCTGATATTCTCGGTCATCATCTCTCGGCGCCGATCATATCACGGCGATTCGGCAAGCGCATCGATCAGACGCCATAGTCACGGGACATGACGGCCGTAAGACGGCAACGACCCTCGTTGGAGCATGATCTTGCCGGAAAACCGTCTCCACTTTTCCGGATCATGCTCTAGACGTCGGCAGCCTGCGCGCCGCGTCTGGCAGTTTTCTTCTTCTTGTCGCCTTGTTTGAGGAAGTTGACGCCGATCTGGTCGCCATTGACCCATGCCAGTTCGCAGCGGCGATAGGCCAATCCTGTGGACGACAGCAGCAGAAAGAACTCCTTCAGGTTCAGGCCCTCGACCGAGCCGTCGACGGAGAGCTTGGCGCCCGTCTCCGACACGTCTTCCATGGTGCAGTCGCGCCGCCAGGTGCCGTCAATGCCCATCATGTGCGCGGCTATGCCGCGCTCAAACGTGACACGATCGCCCCTGCGTCGTTCCGTCCCCATCGTGTGGTCCTGCTCCCGATCCGGCCGCCTCCCGGATGAAATGCGGCCTTCGCAACTTTAGAAGACCCAAGGCTAATAACCCGTAAACTAAGGTACTGGAGGAGGGACGTTGGCCGTGTACCAGATGCGGAAGGTGGCCAACGCCGGATGGGCCAGCGACCGTTCGAGGTAGGTCCAGATCCGCGGCTGGTGCTTCAGATATTGCGGCTTGCCGTCGCGGCGGTTGAGCCGCGCAAAGGTGCCGAGCAGACGGGTGTTCCGCTGCGCCGACATGATCGCATAGAGCTCGGCGAAGCCTGCGGGATCGAAGCTCTCGTCGGTCGCGCGCCGCGCCTTGATGTAGCGGGTCAAGAGCGACAGCTCGAGCTGCTCGGGCACGTCGATCCGCGCATCCTGCAGCAGCGACACCACGTCATAGGCCGCGGGGCCGAGCAGCGCGTCCTGGAAGTCGATGATGCCGACGCGCAGGATGCCGGTGCGCTCGGCAAGCCAGATGATGTTGGGCGAATGGAAGTCGCGGATCACCCAGGTCTGCGGCGCCGCGGCGGGCTTCTGCAGAAGGCCGCGCCACATTCCGAGGAATTCGCTGCGGAGCTCCTCGTCCGGCTGCACGCCGCGGTCGGGCAGGTACCATTCCAGCATCAGCCCGATCTCGATCAGCCAAGCGTCGATATCGAACACGGGAATGTCGTAGCTCTCGTCTGACGTCACCGGCAGCGTGTCGGGCAGCACCTCGCGATGCAGCGCCGCCAGCATGTCGACGGCGGCCTCGTAACGTTCGACGATCGGCCGCGGTGGGTCGCCTTCGATCACGCCTTCGGCGCCGAGATCCTCGGTGATCAGGAAGCCTGATTCGAGATCGATGTGGCGGATCGCGGGTGCGGAGAAGCCGTGCTTGCGCAGGCCATTTCCGATGGCGACAAACGGCCTGACATCTTCGGCGAGATGCACCGCCGCACTGTAGGACCGGCCGTTATAGATCGCCGGGCCGTCGGGACGGCGCGGCGAGTTCATCAGGATGACGCTGCCGTCGTCGTTGCGCAGCCGCGCATAGGAGCGCGTCGAGGCATCGCCCGGCATGCGCTCGCGCCGGGCGTTGAGGAAGCCGCAGCGCTCGAGGAACCGGCGCAGCTCGTTGAGCCGCGCGACCTTCGCCGCGCCTTTGCCATGGCCGGTGATCTCGGCCGCGCGTGCGGCCGATCCGAGCGCCGGGCGGTGGCTGAACGCGATGTCGATGCGGTCAGTGGGCATGGCGTCCGGCGCGCGTTCCGGCCATTCGATCAGCGCCACGATGTCGTCGGGCAACGGCGACAGCCCGAGCTCCTCGAGCTCGCTGGCATCGTTGATGCGATAGAGGTCGGCATGAACCAGCGGAAACGACGGCAGCTCGTAGCTCTGCGCCAGCGTGAAGGTCGGGCTCGGCACTTCCAGCGTATCGTCGGCGGCGAGGTAGCGGATCAGCGCGCGGGCGGCCGCGGTCTTGCCGGCGCCGAGGTCGCCCGACAGCGTGATGACGTCGCCGGCGCCGATCAAGAGCGCGAGGTCGGCCATCAGCTCGGCCGTCGCGGTTTCGTTCGCGAGCGCCACCGAGAATGTCGAGGTCGCCGTCATTCGGCGGCGTTGCGATGTGCGGTCTGGTCGATCGGGAAGTCGCAGGTCACGGTCGTGCCGCGGCCTACGGTCGAATCGACGCGCACCCGTCCGCCATGCAGTTCGACAAAGGAACGGACCAGCGACAGGCCGAGCCCCGCGCCGCGATGCCGCGAGCCGTGCGAATGGCTCTCGAACCAGTTGAACACCTTGTCGCGCATCTCGGCCGGAATGCCGGGACCGGCGTCGGTCACCGAAAACACCACGCTGTGCTCGGTGCGGTGCGCGCTGATCGTGACGGTGGCGTCATGCGGCGAGAAGCCGACTGCGTTGGCGAGCAGATTGTAGAGCACCTGGACCACGCGCCGCTCGTCGCCGACGAAGGCGCCGATGTTGGGCTCGATATCGACCTTCAGCGTGATGCGGTCGGTCGCGAGACGGTCCTGGATGCCTTCGGCGGCGGCCTCGATCGCCTGGCCGATATTGACCGGGCCGAGCTCGAGCTTCATGGCACCGGCGTCGATGGTGGCGAGATCGAGAATGTTGTTGGTCAGCGCCAGCAGCGCGTTGGTCGATTTGGTGACGTAGTCGAGATATTCGGCCTGCTTCGGCGTCAGCGGCCCGGTCGAGGGATCGCTGAGGAAATGCGCGAAGCCGATGATGGTGGTGAGCGGCGCGCGCAGCTCGTAGGAGACGTGGTGGACGAAATCCACCTTCATCTGGTCGGCGGCTTCCAGCGCCTCGTTGCGCTCGCGCAGCGCCCGCTCGACATTCTCGGTGTCGGTGATGTCCTGGAACGCCAGCAAGGTCTTGCCGTCGGGCAGCGGGATGGTCATGCAATTCAGCACGCTGCCGTCCTTGCGCTCCAGCTTGAGCGCGACCTGGGCGCGGTTCTCGATCGCGGTGATCTGCTCGCGCAGCGTCCGCCAGGTCAGCGCGTCATCGAACAGCGGCCGGCACAGCGCTTCCACCGCCTCGATGTGCGGTTCGCCCTGCAGCGCATCGGCCGGCAGCTTCCACATCTTGGCGAAGGGCGGGTTGAACAGCTCGGCGCGGCCGTTGCTGCCGAACACCGCGACCGCTTCGCCGAGATTGTCGAGGGTCTCGCGCTGCACCCGGGTCAGGCGGTCGTAGCGGCGTGCGAGATCGAGGCTCTCGGTGACGTTGTCGAACAGATAGGTGACGCCGCCCTCGAGATTGGGCGTGGTGACGACGCTGATGGCGCGGCCGTCGGGCAGGAACCAGGTGTAGGTCTCGGATTCGACCGCGCGATAGGCCTCGTGCAGCTTGGCCTTCCAGGCGCGGAAGTCCGGCTGCTCGGGCAGCTTGCGGTTGGCGCGCAGCCGGTCCAGCACGCTGGAATCATCGGGATTGCTGTCGAGGAAGGCCTGGTCGAGGCCCCACAGCCGCCGATACGACTCGTTGTAGAAGGTGAGCCGCCGGTCGGCATCGAACACGGCAACGCCCGAGGATAGCTGATCGAGGGTGCGCCGGTGCGCCTCGACCATCCGCGCGATCGACGCGCGCAACGCGGCGGCTTCGCTGGCGTCGATTGCGATACCGGCGCTGCCGCCGGAGAGCTTGAGCGCCTGGACGTCGTAGATCCGCCGCTCGCCGCTGACCACGATCGGCAGCCGTGCCGCGTAACTGGCATTGTCGTTCAGCGCGCGGGTCAGTTCGGTGCGCTGGTCGCTTTCGAGCAGTTCGAGATTGCGCTGCAGCGCGTCCGACACGCTCTTGCCCTCGGTGGCGCGGACATAGGCAGCGTTGGCATAGCGCAGATTGCCCTCGAGGCTCTTGGCCCAGATCGGCCATGGCGCGGCAGCGGCGAAATCGCGCAGCAGCTCGGTCTCCTCCTGCAGCGTCTTGTAGCGCAGGTTGGATTCGGCGAGTTCGCGGCGCAGGCCGCCGAGCTCGCGGATCCGCACGATGGCCTGGCCGCCGATCGCGCGGCCCATCGCCTCGATGGCGCGGCCGGCCGAGGTCGAGAGGTTGAGCAGGAACGCTTCGCCCTTCTCGCGCAGCGCGTCGACCGCGTGGTCCATCTGCAGCGCCGGCTCGGGCGGCAGCCAGGTTCCGAAGGCGAGGATGCGTTGCGGCGCGCTTTCCTGCGACATCACCAGCGAGACGTCGCCCGAAATCTGCGGCCGGTTGTCGCCCGCCGCCCAGGATATCAGGACCTGCGGTTCGACGAACAGCAGCGCGCGCAGCCGGTCCGATTGCGCCTGCAGGTCCGTGATCTCGGACTGCAGCTGCTCTTCGTTCCGGGTGGCGCGCAGGCGGGTGCGCATCAAGAGGATCGCGGCGACGGCGGAGAAGCCGACCAGCGCGAACGACGTCGCGAGAACCGCGATCTCCTGATGATTGAAGCCGAGGTGATCCGACATCGCCTGGGCGACCAGGCTTTCAGCGGCAAAGGATGCGCGGGCCGGCAGCAATGCGCTGATGGCGAGCCCAAGCATGCCGTCGCGCGCCAGTGAGGTGCATGACAGCAGGGTTCGACGCATTGCCGCGACTACGCCCGACATATGTTGCCCCAGAACGCACAAACCTTAAGGCATGATCCGGAAAACAGGAGACCGGTATTCCCCCACGGCAAACGTATAACGTCTGTCCGGGGATCATGCCCAAGCAGGACCCAACAGCCCGACGAAGACCCCCCGTCGCGCTCGAATCAATCCAGAATAGTCCCAACCGGACTCGGCGAGTAAGAGTCCAGACCGTGAACGCAGAATCCGCTGTGAAAAAATGCGGCGGCTGATGTGGATTTTATACGAATTGAGTCCGTATTCACGCGGAGAGCGCGCCCGAAACGTGATCTCCCGGAGACGGCCGCACACTTCTCTGGTCGCGTTCTAGAGCTTCGGTTCTGATTGAATCAGAACCGCAGCTCTAGATCCTTGTTTTGACGCGTTTTCTTCACGCGAACCGGTGCCCACTTCGCTCGAAAACGCTTTAGCGTCCGGTCGAGCCGAAGCCGCCGCCGCCCCGCTCGGTCGGTGACAGCACGTCGACCGGAACCAGCTCGGCCCGGATGACCGGCGCGATCACCATTTGCGCGATGCGCTCGCCGCGCCGGATCGAGAACACCTCCTGGCCGTGATTGATCAGGAGCACGTTGATCTCGCCGCGATAGTCGGCGTCGATCGTGCCGGGCGAGTTCAGCACCGTGACGCCGTATTTGGCGGCGAGGCCGGAACGCGGCCGCACCTGCGCCTCATAGCCCGGCGGTAGCGCGATCGTCAGCCCGGTCGGAACCATCTCATAACGGCCCGGCAGCAGCAGCAGCGGCGCCGACCGCGGCACCGCGGCCAAAAGGTCGAGCCCCGCTGCGTCGGCGGTCTGATAGATCGGCAGCAGGAGATCTGCGCCATGCGGCAATTGGTGGACTTCGACCTTGATGGTGGCGCTCACGATGCGGTTCCTACGGCTCTTGCGATGCGCGACACCAGCACGGTCGCGACTTCGTCCTTGGTCATGACCGGCCAGGAGTCGACGGTGACGTCCTTGCCCTCGCGCGAGAGCAGATGAACGGTGTTGCGGTCGCCGCCCATCACGCCGGTTGCCGGCGAGACGTCGTTGGCGACGATCCAGTCGCAGCCCTTGCGCGCGAACTTCGCCTTGGCGTTCTCGATCAGATGCTCGGTCTCGGCGGCAAAGCCGATCACCAGCGGCGGCCGCTTCTCCTTCAGCTTGGAGATTGTCGCGAGGATGTCCGGGTTCTCGACGAGCTGCAGCGGCGGCATCCCGGCCGGGGTCTTTTTCAGTTTCTGGCTGCCTTCGGTGGCGACGCGCCAGTCGGCGACCGCGGCGGCAAAGATCGCGACGTCGACCGGCAGCGCGGCCTCGACCCGGTGCAGCATGTCGCGTGCGGACTCCACGCGCATGACGGCGATGCCCTGGGGATCGCCGAGCTCCACCGGGCCGGTCACCAGCACGACCTCGGCGCCGGCGGCGCGCGCGGCGGCGGCAATGGCAAAGCCCTGCTTGCCGGATGAACGGTTGGCGATGTAGCGGACCGGATCGATCGCCTCATGGGTCGGGCCGGCGGTGATCAGCACGCGCTTGCCGGCCAGCGGACGCGGCTGCGGTGGCCGCAGCATGCGGTCGGCGGCGGCGGCGATCTCGGTCGGCTCGGCCATCCGCCCGACGCCGGCCTCGCCGGCTTCCGCCATCTCTCCGGCATTCGGGCCGACGGTGTGGACGCCGTCGCGGCGGAGCTGCAGTACGTTGCGGCGGGTGGCCGGATTGTTCCACATCAGCGGGTTCATCGCCGGCGCCAGCAGGATCGGCCGGTTGGCCGCAAGCAGCGTGGCGGTGGCCAGATCGTCGGCATGGCCCTGCGCCATCTTGGCCATCAGGTCGGCGGTCGCCGGTGCCACCACGATCAGATCGCAGTCCCGCGCCAGGCGGATATGACCGGCGTCGAACTCGCTCTCGGCGTCGAACAGGTCGGTGTAGACGCGCTCATGCGACAGCGCGCTGGCGGCCAGCGGGGTGACGAATTGCTGGGCCGCCTTGGTCAGCACGCAGCGGACCTGGATGTGCCGCTCCTTGAGCCGCCGGATCAAATCCAGCGCCTTGTAGGCCGCGATCCCGCCGCCGATGATCAGGGTCACAGTGGGCTCGCCGGCCGCGCTGGCGACCCGTGGAACGGGGGCTGCAGCCGTCAGGGAACCCGCGTGGGGCGTCTCTGCGGGCTCCGGACCGCCCTCTGCGAGGTCACGGAGGATCACCCGGATCTCCTCCTCGACCGAGCGCCCGTTCCTGGCGGAGCGAAGCCGCAGATAGGCCTTCAGCGTGTCGTCGAGTTTGCGGATGGTCAGGCTGGCCATGGCGTGCCCCCAGCATCATGCTCAAATAATGATAGCGATGCTATCACATAGTGCATGCATTGCAATCAGTGCGCGCGAATAGCGAAAAAGATTGCGATCAGGGCGGCGGCAATGACCCAGAGGCCGACGGTCTGCACCCGCGCCTTGCGGGCCTCGGCGCGGGCCATTTCGTCGATCGAATCGGACGACAGCATGTGGCCCTCCCGGGTCATGGTCTCCAGCTGCTCGAGCACCGTCACGGCGCGGTTGGCAATCGACGGCAGGTTGGCGACGATGCGGCCGAGCTCGCCCGCGCCCGATAGCGCGCCCTGGATGCGTCCGGCCGGGCCGAGATTGTGCGTGATCCATTCGCGCACCACCGGGTCTGCGATCTTCCAGATGTCGAGCTTGGGGTCGAAGCCGCGCGCCACGCCCTCGACCACAACCATTGTCTTCTGCAGCAGGATCAGCTCGGGCCGCGTCTGCATGTCGAACAGCCCGGTGACCTCGAGCAGAAGCGTCAAGAGCTTCGCCATCGAGATTTCTTCGGCGGTGCGGTTGTGGATCGGCTCGCCGATGGCGCGGATCGCCTGCGCGAAATTCTCCACCGAATGGTGGCCCGGCACATAGCCGGCCTCGAAATGCACCTCGGCGACGCGGCGATAGTCGCGGGTGATGAAGCCGAGCAGGATCTCGGCAAGGAAGCGCCGCTCCTTCAGCCCAAGCCGCCCCATGATGCCGAAATCGACCGCGACCAGCCGGCCGGCCTCGTCGAGGAACAGGTTGCCCGGATGCATGTCGGCATGGAAGAAGCCGTCGCGCAGCGCGTGGCGCAGGAAACTCTGGATCACCTTGCGGCCGAGGTCCGGCAGGTCGACCTGGGCCTCCGCCAGCCGGGCGTGATCGTTCAGCGCGATGCCGTCGATCCACTCCATCGTCAGCACGCTGTGGGCGGTGCGATCCCAATCCACTGCGGGCACCCTGAAGTCCGGATCGTCGCGGGTGTTCTCGGCCATCTCGGACAGCGCGGCCGCCTCGAGCCGCAGGTCCATCTCCATCGCGACCGAGCGCGACATCGTGTTGATGACCTCGATCAGCCGCAGACGCCGCGCCTCGGCGGAATGCGCTTCCGCCTTGTGCGCGACAAAGAAGAAGTCGCTGAGGTCGCGCCGGAAGCGCGCGGCGACATTGGGCCGGAGCACCTTGACCGCAACCTGATGCCGGACGCCGTCGCGCTCGACCTCGGCGCGGTGCACCTGCGCGATCGAGGCTGCGGCAACCGCAGGACCCAGATGCACAAAGGCCTGCGACAGCGGCCGTTCCAGCGATTGCGTGAGGACGGCTTCGGCCTCTTCCTGCGCGAATGGCGGCAGGCGGTCCTGCAGGGCCTCGAGATCGAGCGCCATCGCCACGCCGACCACGTCGGGCCGGGTGGCGAGGAATTGCCCGAGCTTGAGATAGGCGGGCCCGAGCCGGGTCAGCGCGCGCGACAGCCGCGGACCGGATTTGGCGGAGCGGCGCTCGATCAGCCGCGCCAGCTTCAACGCAAGCTGCCCGGGCGGCGGCACCAGCGAGGGATCGACGACGCCGAACACGCCCTCGCGCGCAAACACGAAGCCGGCGCGGGCAAGGCGCGCGATGTGGGTCAGTGCAGAGATCACAAACGCCAGCCCGAATGCAGCGCCACGATGCCGCCGGAGAGGCTCTGCCACTTCACGCGCGCAAAGCCGGCGGCGCCGATCATTTCGGCGAACGCGCTCGGCCGCGGGAATTTGCGGATCGACTCGACGAGATATTGATAGGACTCGGCGTCGCCGGTGACGGCGCGGCCGAGCGGCGGGATCACCTTGAAGGAGAACAGGTCGTAGATCCGGTCGAGGCCGGGCACATCGACGGTGGAGAATTCCAGGCACAGGAAGCGGCTGCCGGGCTTGAGCACCCGGTAGGCTTCGCGCAGCGCAAGCTCGATCTGCGGCACGTTGCGGATGCCGAACGCGATGGTGTAGGCGTCGAACGAACGGTCGGCGAAGCCCAACGCCTCGGCATTGCCCACGACGAACGACACCCGGTCATCGAGGTGCTGCCTCGTGGCGCGCTCGCGGCCGACGGCGAGCATGTCGGTATTGATGTCGCAGACCGTGGCATGGAAGCCGGCGCCCGCGGTCTTGGCCGCCCGGAACGCGATGTCGCCGGTGCCGCCGGCGACGTCGAGCAGCGCGAACGGCCGGTCGCCCTTCGGCGGGTCGAGCGTCGTGATCATAACGTCCTTCCAGGCCCGGTGCAGGCCTGCCGACATCAGATCGTTCATCAGGTCGTAGCGCGACGCCACGCTGTGAAACACGTCGTTCACCAGCGTCTGCTTCTCGCCCAGGGGCACGTCCCTGAAGCCGAAATGGGTGGTTTGATCCGGCCGATCCATCACTCAGAACTCTTACCCTTTTTGGTCGCGTTTTCTTCACGCGAACCGGGACCCGCTTCGCTCGAAAACGCTCCAGCCGGACCATAGCGCGGCGGCCGCAATGGCGCTATCACGTCACTTCCAAAAGGTGAATGCCTGCCATGCCGGAATTACCCGAAGTCGAGACCGTCCGCCGCGGACTGCAACCGGCCATGGAAGGGTCCAAAATCCTCAAGGCTGAGGCCCGCCGCAAGGATTTGCGGTTTCCGTTTCAAAAAGACTTTATCGCCCGGCTCGAGGGCCAGACCATCACCGGGCTCGGGCGCCGTGCCAAATATCTGATGGCGGACCTGAACTCCGGCGACGTGCTGCTGATGCATCTGGGCATGTCGGGCTCGTTCCGCGTGCTGAAGCAGGAGGGCGCGGCGGCGCCGGGGCAATTCCACCATCCGCGCAGCGAGGATCGCGCGCACGATCATGTCGTGTTCCACATGTCGTCGGGGGCTGCGGTCGTCTTCAACGATCCGCGACGCTTCGGCTACATGAAGATCATTGCCCGCAATGCGATCGAGGATGAACCGCTGTTGAAGGGGCTCGGACCCGAACCGCTCGGCAACGAATTCGACGCGGCGATGCTGGCGCGCTCCTGCCACAACAAGAAGACCAGCCTGAAGGCCGCGCTGCTCGATCAGCGCGTGGTGGCGGGACTTGGCAACATCTATGTCTGCGAGGCGCTGTTTCGTTCGCATCTGTCGCCGCGGCGATTGGCCGCGACGCTCGCAACCAAGAAGGCCGAGCCCACCGACCACGCCAAACGGCTGGTCGACGCGATCCATTCGGTGCTCAACCAGGCGATCAAGGCCGGCGGCTCCTCGATCAGCGACCATCGATTGACCAACGGCGATCTCGGCTATTTCCAGCATTCGTTCCAGGTCTACGATCGTGAAGGCGAGACATGCCGCACCTCGGGCTGTGAAGGCATCGTCAGGCGCTTCACCCAGAACGGCCGTTCGACGTTCTGGTGTCCGAAGTGCCAGAAGTAACATGGTCGAGACGCCACGCATCGAGACGCGGCGCCTGATCCTGCGGCCGCTTGCACTGTCCGATGCCGCGGCGATCCAGCGTCACTTCAACAATTGGAACGTGATCAAGACTCTCGCCACCGTGGTGCCGTGGCCCTATCCCGAGGACGGTGCGGAAAGCTTCATCAAGCGGGAGCTCGACAAGATCGCGGCCGGCGAGGAGAGCTATCAATGGGTGCTGGTGTTGCGCGCCGGCGATGGCGAGGCGATCGGCAACATCAATTTCCGGCCGCGCGCCGACGGCCGCAAGGGCAATCGCGGGTTCTGGCTGGCCGAGCCTTACTGGAATCAAGGATTGATGACAGAGGCGATCGCCGCGGTGAATGATTTCGCCTTCCTGACGCTCGGCCTCGATCACTTCCATGTCTGCAATGCGCAGTCCAACGTCGCCTCGCGCCGGGTCAAGCAGAAGACCGGAGCCGAATTTGTCGGCTTCGTCGAGCTTCCGCACCACAATGGCGAATCCAGAGCGAAGAAATGGAAGGTCACGCGCGAAACCTGGCTGCGCGATCGCCCGACGACGTGACCCTCAATGGCGAATGCCGCCGTGAGAAAAGTTGTGGCGCCTTGACCGCGGATGCGAGGCCGCAGAACATGGCGCCCATCGCTCCTTCAAAACGAGAACACAATGGCGATTAACGGCAACTGGCGCGATCGCGCCGCGACAAGCTTTCAGTGCGAGAAGCAACCGGCCACCAGCAGCCGCGGCATGGTGGTGAGCAATCATCCGCTGGCATCGAGCGCGGGCGCCGAGATGCTGGCTGCCGGCGGCAACGCGATCGATGCAGCGATCGCGACCCTGTTCACGCTGACTGTGGTCGAGCCGATGATGGTCGGCATCATCGGAGGCGGCATGGCGCATATCCGCCTCGCCGACGGCAGCCATCGCTTCATCGACGGCCAGAGCACGGTGCCGAAAGCGGTGCGGCCGGACACCTACACCTCGAAGCCCGGTTCGGCGCATGACGTGTTCGACACCGTCGGCAACGAGAATCTGAACGGGCCGAAGGCGGTCGCCGTGCCGGGCTCCTTGAAGGCCTGGTGCGAAACGCTGCGCCGCTTCGGCACCATGAGTCTCGCCGACGTGATGCAGCCCGCGATCAAGCATGCGACACGCGGCTACGCGGCGACGCCCTATTTGCACGAATGCATCACCGATGGCGCCGAGGAGATGCTGAAGGACAAGCCGATCTCGGCGATCTATCTGCCTGATGGCACCCCGCTGAAGCCGGGCGAGCGCGTCGTGCAGGCCGAATATGCCGAGACGCTGAAATACATCGCCGACCATGGCGACAACGCGCTCTACCAGGGACCGCTCGGCGACATCCTGGTCGACTACATGAAGAAGAGCGGCGGCTTCATCGCGCAGGAGGATCTCGCGGCCTATAAAACCGTCGAGCGGCAGCCGATCCGTTGCGACTACCGCGGCTGGGAAATCCTCGGGCCGCCGCCGCCCGCGGCGTCAGGCGTGCACATCACAGAGATGCTCAACATCCTGGAAGGTTATGATGTCGCGCGCCTCGGCTTCGGCACGGCCGAGACCATCCACTATCTTGCCGAAGTGCTGAAGATCGCCTTTGCCGACCGCGAAGCCGCGAGCGGCGATCCCGCTTATATCAACGTCCCGCTGGAGCGGCTGACCTCGAAGGCCTATGCCGAGGAGCGGCGCCGCGCCATCGATCCTGATCGTGCGCAGGCCTGGAGCGCCGGCGTCACCCAGCTCGAAAGCGCGCACACCACGCACATGACGGCAGCGGATGCGATGGGCAATGTGGTCGCGACCACCCAGACCATCAACAATCTGTTCGGCGCCAAGATCCTGATCCCGGGCCTCGGCACCGTGCCGAACAACTACATGAACCTGTTCGATCCGCGGCCGGGACACGCGCTGTCGCTCGCCGCGGGCAAGCGCGTCACTACCTCGATGTCGCCGATGATGGCGCTGCGCGACAACAAGCTGGTGTATGCGCTGGGCCTGCCCGGCGGAAAGCGCATCTTCCCGAGCGCGATGCAGGCGCTGATCAATTTGATCGACCACGGCATGAGCCTGCAGGAGGCGGTCGAGGCGCCGCGGGTCTGGACCGAAGGCAATGCGCTGGAGGTCGAGCAGGCGGTGCCTGAGGCGATCCGCGCTGCGCTCGCCGCCAAAGGCCACAAGGTGCAAGTGGTGCCGACGGTCGCCGGCGGCATGAACGCGATCCAGTTCCACGCTGACGGCACCATGTCGGGCGCGGCCTGCTGGCGCGCCGACGGCACCCCGGTCGGCATCGCCGGCGGTCTGGCCCGCGCCGGGGTGCGGTTTGCGTTGAGGTGACGCCGACTGCGCTGTTTGACAGGTTGAACCGAGAACCATCCTCAACGTCGTCCTGGCTTTCGCCAGGACGACGTGTGGGAAGAGCCGAGGCTGAATCACACGAGTCTCTGGAATATCCGATCGCCCGCATGCGCGGGCGATGACAGCATCCTATTTCCTGACGCAGATCACGCGGACCACGGCGGCCTTGGCGTCCTCCGATTCGCCCGCCGCGGTGACGCCGTGCGTCTTCAGGAAGTTGCGCACCGTCTCGGCCGGCACCAGCGCGGCTTGCGCAGGCGGTGCCGCGTTTGCCGGGCCCGCGACGATGACGGGCTTCAGCACCGCGATGCCGGCAAATTTGCCGCCGCCATCGAGTGCTGCCGCGCCGGAGAATCCGATCGCAGGCGGCGGTGACAGCGCCTGATCGCCGCCGCCAAGTTGCGCAACCGAGGCCTTGACGCTGCTCGCAGCCGCGCCGCCGCCCTGGTTCTGCGGATCGGCGATGCCGGTGATGTCGAGCGCGGTCTGCGTCGCCTGGCCCGCGATGTTGAGCGGCTTCAGCCCGCGCGCGCCATAGACGCGCAGCAAGGCGAGATCATGATCCTTGTCCGCGGCGACCCGATCGGCATTGCCGTAGCCCGGGATCGTCAGCGCGATGCAATCGTCGGTCGCCACCCGGTCGGTGATAATAGCGCCATCGTCGCTGACCACGACGCCGGTGCCATATTCGACGGTCTTGCGCGGCGGCGGACCGGCCTGCACGCCGGACGGAAATGCGTCGAAGGCGCTCGACATCGCGATCACCACCGGCTCGACGGTGGTCTGCATCGCCTGATCATAGAGAATGGTGAGGATGCGCACCTCGTCACCCTTCAAGGTGCCGCGCAGATAGAATTTCTTCAATCCCTGCATGCCCGACAGCACGAAGAAATCCGGCTTCACCACGGTGTAGTCGATGGTCCGGCCGGCCGGCTCTTTCTTCTCCTGCTCGGCAAGCTTTGTTGTGGTTGGGCTCGCTTCCTTGCGCCGGGTCAGCAGCACCTGGACGGTGCTGGTCGGCGAGGTCCATTTGGCGCCGGAGGCGTCGCTGGTGAGCTGCGGCACCAGCTTGGTGGGAATGCCGAGCCGCGCCCCGGTGGCAGGCTCGGTGACGATCCTCCAGCCGACACTCTCCTGCTTCCGTCGCGCGGTGTCGGCGAGCACGCCGCGCTCCTGCGGGTTCAGCACGCCGGTCGGCTTGCCGCCGCGGTTCTTCTGGAATTCCTTGATCGCATTGACCATGCGCTCGCTGACGTCGCCGGTAATCGCGCCGTTATATTCGCCGACCCAGGCGAGGTCGGACTGCAGCGCCAGCCGCCCGGCCTGCGCCATCGCGCTCGCGGTATCCTCCGGCTTCTGCAGAGCGGGGCGGACCGGCACCGTCGCCACGGTCTTCGGCTTGGCCCCGGCCGTCGTCGGTGGCGTCAACTGGGCGTGCGCGGCGCCGATACCCGCGACCATCAATGTTGCGGAAAGCACCAATCTCATGACAAATCCGAGGGAAATGACTGATACCATTGACGTCCACGCAATTGAGCACATCTGCTTGGTCGGCAACAACCGCGCTCCGGTTCAGGGACAGCGCGCAGGACATCCTCATGCTGAGTGCCGACGAACTTGAACGCTATGCCCGCCACATCGTGCTGCGCGAGGTGGGCGGCCCCGGCCAGAATGCGCTGAAAAAGGCGTCGGTGCTGGTGATCGGCGCCGGCGGCCTCGGCGCCCCAGTGCTGATGTATCTGGCCGCCGCCGGCGTCGGCCGGCTCGGCGTGATCGATGACGATATCGTCTCGCTCTCCAACCTGCAGCGCCAGATCATCCATACGACGTCTGATATCGGCAAGCGCAAGGTCGACAGCGCGGCAGCGCAGATTGGTGCGCTCAACCCGCATGTGGCGTTCGAGCCGCATCCGACGCGGCTCACCGCCGGCAATGCGATGGCGCTGATCGGAAATTACGATCTCGTGCTCGACGGCTGCGATAATTTCGAAACCCGCTATCTGGTCGCCGATGCCTGCTTCCTCGCGAAACGGCCGCTGATCACCGCCGCGCTGGGCCAGTTCGACGGTTCGCTGACCACGATCCGCGCGCATGAGAAGAATGCCGAAGGCGTCTTCAACCCGACCTATCGCTGCCTGTTCCCGGAGGCGCCGCCGCCGGGAACGGTGCCGGCCTGCGCCGAGGCCGGCGTGATGGGCGCGCTCGCAGGTGTCCTGGGATCGATGATGGCGCTGGAGGCGATCCGCGAGATCGTCGGCTTCGGCGAGGGCCTGGTCGGCCGCCTCCTGATGGTGGATGCGCGGGCGATGCGGTTCGAGACCCTGCGCTACACACGCGATCCGCAGAACCCGCTCAACGGTGATGCGCCCGGCATCACCGATCTGAGCGGGCATCGGTAGTTTGTCAGAGCATGATCTGGAAAAGTGCGAAACGGTTTTCCGAAAAGATCATGCCCAAACAACAAGCTAAAGCGCGATGACGATTCAACCCACTCTCATCGCGCTTTAGGACGCGGCCGCGGGCTTCTCGCTGTCCATGTGCCGGAGGTGCTCCTCCGGATAGCGTCCGCCGGCGGCCGCGCCGGGCGGAAATGCTTCGGCGAGCGCGGCGAGATGCGCCGCGGTCAGCTTCACATCGCGCGCGCCGAGGGCCTCGGTCAGCCGCTCGCGCCGCCGCGCGCCGACCAGCGGCACGATGTCCTTGCCTTGCGCCGCGACCCAGGCAATCGCGACCTGCGCCGGAGAGGCGCCGATCTCGCCGGCGATGATGCGCAGCCGATCGGCGAGCGCGAGGTTGGTGTCGATATTGCCGGCCTGGAAGCGCGGGCTCAGCAGGCGGAAGTCCTTCGCGCCGGCGTGGTCCTTCGACCAGTGCCCGCTGATGAGCCCGCGCGCCAGCACGCCATAGGCGGTGACGCCGATGCCGAGTTCGCGGCAGGTCTTCAGGATGTCGGTCTCGATGCCGCGCGAGATGAGCGAATATTCGATCTGCAAATCGGCGATCGGATGCACCTTGTGGGCGCGGCGGATGGTGTCGGAACCGACTTCGGAGAGACCGATATGCCTGATCCAGCCGGCCTTGATCATGTCGGCCATCGCGCCGACCGTATCCTCGATCGGCACATTGGGATCGAGCCGCGCCGGGCGATAGATATCGATGTGATCGACGCCGAGCCGCTGCAGCGAATAGGCGACGAAGTTCGTCACGGCAACGGGACGGCTGTCATAGCCAAGAAAGCCGTAGTTGCGATCGCGCAGCGCGCCGAACTTGACGCTGATCTGCAGGTTGTCGCGGCTGCGGCTCTTCAAGGCCTCGCCGATCAGCATCTCGTTGTGGCCCATGCCGTAGAAGTCGCCGGTGTCGAGCAGCGTGATGCCGGCCTCGAGCGCGGCATGGATGGTGGCGATGCTCTCGCCGCGGTCGGTCGGACCGTAGAAGTCGGACATGCCCATGCAGCCGAGGCCGATCAGCGAAACCGTCGGACCGGTGGAACCGAGTTTGCGTGTGTCCATGGTGGTGTTCCCAAAACGTTGGAGCGGATGATCCGCCGCCAAATGACGCGGCTGATATGGGCCGGTCCGGTTTTGGGATAAGCTGGACAATCCAGAATGGGTTGTTCACTATATCGAACAATGCAGGATTTCGACCTTCGCGACCTCGATGCCTTCGTGGCGGTGGCGCGCACGCGCAACTTCCGGCGTGCCGCACTGGAGAGCCACGTCTCGGTCTCGAGCCTCAGCCAGCGCCTGCGTGATATGGAGGAGCGGCTCGGCGTCCGCCTGATGAACCGCACCACCCGCAGCGTTGCGCTGACCGAAGCCGGCGAACTGCTGCTCGCCCGCGTCGCACCGGCAATGGTCAACGTCGCCGACGCGATCACCGAGGTGCGCGGCCTGCGCGCGGAGCCGTCGGGGCGGCTGCGCATCAACGCGCCGCCGCCCGCGATCGATCTCGTGCTGGCGCCGATGGTCGCGCCGTTCCTCGCGAGATATCCGCAGGTCGATCTCGATATCGTCGCCGAAAGTGCATTCGTGGACATTGTCGCGCAAGGCTTCGACGCCGGCGTGCGCTACGGCGAGCATCTGGCGCAGGATATGGTGGCGGTCCCGCTCGGCGCGCCGCAACGCTACGCGGTCGTGGCGTCGCGCGATTACGTCGCGAAGCATGGCCGGCCGATGCATCCGAAGGATCTGCTGGCGCATGCCTGCATCCGCACCCGCTTCGGCAGCGGCGCGATCTTCGATTGGGAGTTCGAGAAGAACGGCCGGCTGGTGAAGGTTTCGCCACCGGCCAGGCTGATCGCGACCTATCTCGGCCTCGCGTTGCGCGCGGTCCATGACGGCGTCGGCTACTGGGCGACATTCGAGGGCTATGTCCGCTACGGGGTTAAGTCCGGCGCGCTCGTCAGCGTGCTCGACGACTGGTGTCCGCCGTTTGACGGGCCGTTCTTGTACTATCCGAGCCGCCGCCAGCCGCCGCCGGCGCTCGCCGCGTTCGTGTCGTTCGTCGCCGACTGGCGCAAGCAGGCGCGGCGGAAGACGAAGCCGAGCTAGTCCCACATCGTCGTCCCGGCGAAGCCCGGGACGCGCCGGTATTTGTTTACAGCGAGTGCCGGCCGCGCCGTCTCCTTTGCATGGGGTTGTTTTCGATATTTTTGCCAGCCGCTCTCTTCCCTTCCCCTTGAAAGGGGGAAGGTCGGGATGGGGGTTAGCCGCAGACGCCGCTGCGCGTGGAGAGAGCGGGATCCCCACCCGCTTTGCTCTGATGAGCAAAGCGACCTCCCCCTTTCAAGGGGAGGTCGGAGCTGCGTGGCTTGTATGCGTGATCCAGGCTACGAAATCACAGCATGCTCGGCAGCACGCGATCCGGCGGCTTGTGGGCGTCGAGGAAGGTTCGGATGTTGATGATCACCTTTTCGCCCATTTCGACGCGGCCTTCGATGGTGGCCGAGCCCATATGCGGCAGCAGCGTCACCTTGCCGGCCCTGGCGAGCCGCACCAGCTTCGGGTTTACCGCGGGCTCGTGCTCGTAGACGTCGAGGCCCGCGCCGCCGACATCGCCGGCTTCGATCAGCTTGATCAACGTGTCCTCGTCGATCACCTCGCCGCGCGCGGTGTTGACGATATAGGCTTCCTTCCGGATCAGCTTGAGCCGCCGCGCCGAGAGCAGATGATAGGTCGCCGGCGTGTGCGGGCAGTTCACCGAGATGATGTCCATCCGCGCCAGCATCTGGTCGAGGCTTTCCCAATAGGTCGCCCCCAATTCATCGGCGATCATGGGCGCCACCGGACGGCGGTTGTGATAGTGGATCTGCAGGCCGAAGGCGCGGGCACGGCGCGCCACGGCCTGGCCGATGCGGCCCATGCCGATGATGCCGAGCCGCTTGCCGCCGATGCGGTGGCCCAGCATCCAGGTCGGTGACCAGCCGGCCCAGTGTTGCTTGCCTTCGGTCAGGATCGCGGCGCCTTCGATCATGCGGCGCGGCACGGCAAGGATCAGCGCCATGGTCATGTCGGCGGTGTCCTCGGTCAACACCTTCGGCGTATTGGTCACCGTGATGCCGCGGGCATGCGCGGCGGTGACGTCGATATTGTCGACGCCGTTGCCGAAATTGGCGATCATCTTCAGCTTGCAGTCGGGCTGATTGATCACGTCCTCGCGGATCATGTCGGTCACGGTCGGCACCAGCACGTCAGCGGTCCTCGCCGCCTCGGCGATCTGTTCCGGCGTCATCGGCGTGTCGTCGAGATTCAGTCTGGCATCGAACAGCTCGCGCATCCGGGTCTCGATCGAGTCCGGCAGCTTGCGGGTGACGACGACGAGAGGCTTTTTCTTCACCGACATGTCCTGCTTTCATGAGGCGCGCGGCCCGTCAAAAACCGAGCCGTTGAGGCCTCATTAACCCGGTTGTTCGACACTGCTGATAGCCGCGCTGTCCCGCCGTTTCCTTCGCGTTTCCTAGGGTTCCCCGATACTTGCCCCGGCTGTCGCCAAGGGGAGACAACGGGAATTCGGGTGTTCTGGCTCTCAGGCGTTCCGTCCTCTCTAGCAGAAGGCCGGGCCAAGACAAGAACCCCTCGGATCCGTGCGGTCAGGGAACGAAGGGCGCCGGCGCAGGGGCCTTCGGGCACGGGCTTGAATTGGATTTGGGTTGCAGCTCGCCGAATGCGGGTTGGGCATCTCGGCAGGAGACGAGTTGATGGTCTGGCGTTTGGGTTCATTGGTGACGCTGGTCGGGAGCATGCTGAGTGCGTCGGTCATGCCCGGCCATACCGCCAAGGATTTGAGCCCCACCACCAGCGGCCTGCCGATACCGCGCTATGTCAGCCTGAAATCCGATCATGTGAACGTCCGGGCCGGCCCGACCAAGGACAATGACGTCGCCTGGGTCTACACGCGGTCGGGGCTGCCGGTCGAAATCACCGCCGAGTTCGAGAACTGGCGCCGGGTGCGCGATTCCGAAGGCGCCGAAGGCTGGGTCTATCACTCCCTGCTGTCCGGCCGCCGCACTGCGGTCGTCACGATGAAGAACAAGGACGATCTGGCCTCGCTGTACGATCGCCCCGACGCCACCAGCGCCATCGCCGCGCGCCTGCAGGCCGGCGTCGTCGCGCAGGTCAAGAAATGCGCCAATAACTGGTGCCGGGTCACCGGCAACGGGTTCGACGGCTGGATCGAGCAGCAACGCCTGTGGGGCGTCTACGCCGACGAGAAGGTGGACTGAGTTTCTTCGTCGCAAACGACAATGGCCGGGACGAGCCCGGCCATCACAACTCAAATCGACGTCAAGGCCGGATCAGCGCTTCTTGCGCAGCCGCACGACCATGTCGACGCGGGATATCTCGTAACCTTCCGGCACGTCGGGCATTTTCGACAGCATGAGGTTCGGATCGGGAATGTCGACCAGCTCGTGATTGTGCTCGAGATAGAAGTGGTGATGCGTCGACACGTTGGTATCGAAATAGGTCTTGGTGCCGTCGACGCTGACCTGACGCAGCAGGCCGGCATCGGTCAGCTGGTTGAGCGTGTTGTAGACGGTCGCCAGCGACACCGGAACCTTGGCCAGCGTCGCTTCCTCGTACAGCATTTCAGCGGTCAGGTGGCGGGCACCCTTACCGAACAGCAGCCAACCCAGCGCCATGCGCTGACGGGTCGGCCGGAGGCCGGCAGACTGCAGCATCTCGTTGACGTCATGCCACGGACAGCCGGTCAGGGCAGGGTGATGCCCCGCGCCCCGGGCAGCCGGGTGCACGGCATCATCGTTCACAGCCGGTACTTCGTCGTTCATATCCACTCTATGCACCCAACTCAGGCAATATTCCTCATAAATATAAAAAGGATGCCCATCAGATGCAAGTTTTTCGCAACTAGAACGAATCCAAGCGGCGGTAGAAACCTAAGGAGAAACGGCAATTTATCATCGGAATGCCGCTTTGCCGCCCGATTGGCCCTATGTTAGAGAGCGCGCGGACCACATATGCGCTTTCGGCAGAGATAACAGGCCGGTAGCGTACCCAGGTAGCGCCAAGATGCGGGACGGGATATTCCGGTTCCCGTGGGTAGATTAAGGTCCGACCAAGCAAAGCGCTTCATCGGGACATCAGAGGTGGAAAGAGGATGCTGGATCGGCGCGGCGGTTACGAATACGAGGATTTGCTGGCTTGCGGGCGGGGCGAGCTTTTCGGTCCCGGCAACGCCCAGTTGCCGCTGCCACCGATGCTGATGTTCGATCGCATCAGTGAGATCTCGCAAACCGGCGGCGAGTACGGCAAGGGGCTGGTGCGCGCCGAGCTCGAAGTGAAGCCTGATCTCTGGTTCTTCGGCTGCCATTTCAAGAACGATCCGGTGATGCCGGGCTGTCTCGGCCTCGATGCCATGTGGCAAATGGTCGGCTTTTACCTCGGCTGGATCGGTGGCGAAGGTCGTGGCCGCGCGCTCGGCCTCGGCGAGCTGAAGTTCTCCGGACAGGTGCTGCCGCACGCGCGCAAGGTTGTGTACAACATCGATATCAAGCGCGTGATGCGGTCAAAGCTCGTGCTTGGAATTGCCGACGGGTGGCTTTCCATGGACGACGAGATTATTTATCGCGCCAAGGACTTGAAGGTCGGATTGTTCAAGCAAGGCACCGCGCCATCTTGAGCAGGATCATCATGCGGCAACATAAAGGCAGGGCGAGGCGAACATGAGGCGGGTTGTCATCACGGGGATGGGGATTGTCTCGTCCATCGGTAACAACACCCAGGAAGTGCTTGCGAGCCTCTACGAGGCAAAGTCGGGCATTTCGCGCGCGGAGAAGGCCGCCGAGCTCGGCTTCCGTTCGCAGGTGCACGGTGCGCCGACGCTCAATCCCGCCGAGGTGATCGATCGCCGCGCGATGCGGTTCCTTGCCGAGGGTGCTGCGTGGAATCACGTCGCCATGGAGCAGGCGATCCGCGACTCCGGCCTCGAGGAAAATGAAGTCTCGAACATCCGCACCGGCATCATCATGGGATCCGGCGGACCATCGACGCGCACGCTGGTAGAGGCCGCCGACATCGCGCGCGCCAAGGGCCCGAAGCGCGTTGGTCCGTTCGCTGTGCCGAAGGGGATGTCTTCGACCGCGTCGGCGACGCTTGCCACCTGGTTCAAGATCAAGGGCGTGAACTACTCGATCTCCTCGGCCTGCGCGACATCGAACCATTGCATCGGCAATGCCTACGAGACGATCCAGATCGGCAAGCAGGACATCATCTTCGCCGGCGGCTGCGAGGAGCTCGACTGGACGCTGTCGGTGCTGTTCGACGCCATGGGCGCCATGTCGTCGAAGTACAACGACACGCCGGCGACCGCCTCGCGACCCTACGACATCAGCCGCGACGGTTTCGTGATCGCCGGTGGCGCAGGTGTCGTGGTGCTCGAAGAGCTCGAGCATGCCAAGGCGCGCGGCGCGCGGATCTACGGTGAGGTCGTCGGCTACGGCGCAACCTCCGACGGATACGACATGGTGGCGCCGTCGGGCGAGGGCGCCGAGCGCTGCATGCGCATGGCGATGTCGACGGTGGACACGCCGGTCGACTACATCAATCCGCACGCCACCTCGACGCCGGCCGGCGATCCGCCGGAGATCGAGGCGATCCGCAAGGTGTTCGGTAGCGGCGACAAGTGCCCGCCGATCTCGGCGACCAAGGCGCTGACCGGCCACTCGCTCGGCGCCACCGGCGTGCAGGAAGCGATCTACTCGCTGCTGATGCTGAACAACGGCTTCATCTGCGAAAGCGCGCACATCACCGAGCTCGATCCGGTCTTCGCCGACATGCCGATCGTGCGCAAGCGCATCGACAACGCCAAGCTCAATACCGTGTTGTCGAACTCGTTCGGCTTCGGCGGCACCAACGCCACGCTGGTATTCAGGCGGCTTGATGCCTGATTTCGCCTCTCCTCGCTTGCTGAGGCAGGTCCGCAGGCAGCGAATGGGGATATTGCAACGATCCGGAATGGGGTGGGAATGATTATTGAACCGCGCGTGCGAGGCTTCATCTGCACGACGGCACATCCGGTCGGCTGCGCCACGAATGTCCGCGAACAGATCGCCTACGTTCTCAAGCAGGGCCCGATCGCGGACTGCCCGAAACGGGTCGCCGTGCTGGGCTGCTCGACGGGCTACGGCCTCGCGAGCCGCATCGTCGCGACCTTCGCCGGCGGCGCGGACACGATCGGCGTATCGTTGGAGCGCGAACCGTCGGAAAAGAGGAGTGCCAGCGCCGGCTGGTACAACAACCGCGCCTTCGAGATCGAGGCCCAGAAGATCGGACGCTCGCCGCTCACGCTTGAGGGCGATGCCTTCTCCGACGAGATGAAGAAAGACTTCATCGAGCGTGTGCGCGAAAAATTCGGACAGCTCGACTTGCTGGTCTACAGCATGGCGGCGCCGGTCCGGACCGACCCCGACACTGGCAAGACCTATCGCTCGGTCATCAAGCCGCTGGGCGCGCCGGTCGAGATCAAAACGCTCGACACCGAGACCGGCGAGGTCTTCCAGACCACCCTCGAGCCTGCGAACGAGGATCAAACCGCGGCCACGGTTGCGGTGATGGGCGGCGATGACTGGAAGCGCTGGATCGACCAGCTCGCCGATGCCGGCGTGCTGGCGCCGGGCTTCCGGACGCTCAATTACACCTATATCGGCAGCGAGCTGACCTGGCCGATCTACTGGAACGGCACGCTCGGCCGCGCCAAGGTCGATCTCGACAGCAAGGCGGAAGCGATCCGGGCCCGGCTTGGTGCGGACGCCGCCCGCGTCGTCGCGCTGAAGGCCGTAGTTACACAGGCGAGCTCGGCGATTCCGGTGGTGCCGCTCTATGGCACGGTGCTGTTCAAGGTGATGAAGCAACTCGGGCTCCATGAGGGCTGCATCGAGCAGATCGACCGCCTGTTCCGCACCCGCCTCGGCAAGGGCGTCGAGCTCGACGATGCGCAGCGCATTCGGGTCGACGATTGGGAGCTTTCGCCCGAAGTGCAGACGGAAGTGTCGCGGCGCTGGCCGCTGCTCACCACCGAGACGCTCGGCGAATTGGCGGATCTCGGCGAATACAAGAGCCAGTTCCTCCGCCTGTTCGGCTTCGGCATCGACGGCGTCGACTACACGCAGGACGTCGATCCTCGCGTCGTCCCGGGCTAGGGCCTTTTGGGAATCCACTGCTTCGTCGGCTATTCCCCTTCCCCCTGAAAGGGGGAAGGTCGGGATGGGGGATCCAGCCAAAGGCTCCGCTTTACGCGGAGAGAGCAGATCTCCACCCGCTTTGCTCTGGCGAGCAAAGCGACCTCCCCTTTTCAAGGGAGAGGTCGGAGCAGCGCAACTCCATCATTTGATGATCTCGTTCGTCCGGGCTACGTCGCTGCGTTACCCCGCCGCGATCTTCTCTGCGCGCTGGAACGCGGGCCGCGCCACGCAGCGGTCGATATAGGCCTCGAATGACGGCCGCGGCGGCACCATCTTGAACACGCGCACCGCAAAGTTCAGCCCCGCGCCGATCGCGATGTCGGCGGCGGAGAACTGATCGCCGAGGATCCATTGCCCCTTCTGCAACTCGGCATCGAGCACGTCGAACACCTGCGCCGCGCTGCCCCATGCCGCGGTGCTGGTCGGCACCTCGAGCTTGGTGAAGAGCTGGATCAGCGCCGGCTCGATGCAGCTCGGCGAGAAGAACAGCCATTGCAGATAGCGTGCGCGCTTCGGATCGTTGGTGGCCGGCGCGGGCTTCGTCTCCGGATAGCGGTCGGCGATATAGGCGCAGATCGCCGCGGCCTCGGCGAGCTGGGCGTCGCCGTCGGTCAACGCCGGCACCTTGCCCATCGGGTTGATCTTGAGGAACTCCGGCGACTTCTGCGCGCCGGTGCTGATGTCGGTCAGCACCCGTTCGTAAGCCAGGCCGGATTCTTCCAGCAGCCAGATGGCGGAGAATGAGCGCGAGCGCGGCGACCAGTACAGCTTGATCATGGTGCGGTCCCTTCTTTGGCATGGACGAACGGCGTCCGTTACATCGCGCGTCCGCCACGAATTGGCAACGCACGACGGATCGGCAAATCGCGTGACCTCAGGTCGAGATGTTGGTCAATTAGGCGACAGGGCGGATGGTCGGCAGCGTCATCACTTGATTCCTCCCGCCGCGGATGTCGGGACAAGAAAGCCGGCGAGCATCTCGCGGAGCTCTCAAATCTAGCGCAGCCGTTCGCCGCCAGCGAGCCTTGCTCTGCAATGTGCCGGGCGCGTTCAAACCTCGCACCAAACAAAAAGGGCGGCCCTTCGGCCGCCCTTCGTTGTTTCATTCCAGACAGGCTTACTCGCCGGCAGCTTCGCGCGGGGCCGGTGCGTCGGTCTTCTGCTTGGCCTCGAGGTCCTCGCCGGTCTCCTGGTCGACCGCCTTCATCGACAGGCGGGTCTTGCCGCGATCGTCGAAGCCGAGCAGCTTGACCTTGACCTTGTCGCCTTCCTTGACGACGTCGGAGGTCTTCTGCACGCGGCTGGCCGCGAGCTGGCTGATGTGGACGAGGCCGTCCTTGGCGCCGAAGAAGTTCACGAACGCGCCGAACTCCATCACCTTGACGACGGTGCCCTCGTAGATCTGGCCGACCTCCGGATCGGAGGCGATGGACTTGATCCACTTGATCGCAGCCTTCATCGCCTCGCCGTCGTTGGAGGCGACCTTCACGGTGCCGTCGTCCTCGATGTTGACCTTGGCGCCGGTCTTCTCGACGATCTCGCGGATCACCTTGCCGCCGGTGCCGATCACTTCGCGGATCTTGTCGGTGGCAATCTTGAAGGTCTCGATGCGCGGCGCGTATTCGCCGAGCTCGGCGCGCGCCGCGGTCAGGGCCTTGGACATTTCACCCAAGATGTGGATGCGTCCTTCCTTGGCCTGGCCGAGCGCCACCTTCATGATCTCCTCGGTGATGCCCTCGATCTTGATGTCCATCTGGAGCGAGGTGATGCCCTGGTCGGTGCCGGCGACCTTGAAGTCCATGTCGCCGAGATGATCCTCGTCGCCGAGGATGTCCGACAGCACCGCGAAGCGCTGACCTTCGAGGATCAGGCCCATGGCGATACCGGCGGTCGGCCGCTTCAGCGGCACGCCGGCATCCATCAGCGACAGCGAGGCGCCGCAGACCGAAGCCATCGAGGACGAGCCGTTCGACTCGGTGATCTCGGAGACCACGCGGATCGTGTACGGGAACTCGTGATGCGGCGGCAGCACCGGGTGGATCGCGCGCCAGGCGAGCTTGCCGTGGCCGATCTCGCGGCGCTTGGTGCCGCCGAGGCGACCGGTTTCACCGACCGAGTAGGGCGGGAAGTTGTAGTGCAGCAGGAACGTTTCCTTGTACGTCCCCGACAGCGCGTCGATGTACTGCTCGTCCTCGCCGGTGCCGAGCGTGGTCACCACCATCGCCTGGGTCTCACCGCGGGTGAACAGCGCCGAGCCGTGGGCGCGCGGCAGCACGCCGGCTTCGGCGATGATGTTGCGCACGGTCTTGGCGTCACGGCCGTCGATGCGCTTGCCGGTGTCGAGGATGTTCCAGCGGACGATCTTGGCTTCCAGTTCCTTGAACACGCCGGCGACGCGGAGCTTGTCGTATTTCGGCTCCTGGCCTTCCGGGAAGAAGTGCGCCAGCACCTTCTCCTTGACGGCGCCGACCGCGGCATAGCGTTCCTGCTTGACCGGGATCGCGTAGGCCTTGCGGAGATCCTGCTCGGCAATGCCGAGCATCTCCTTCTCGATCTCGGAATTGTCGATCGTGGTGACTTCGCGCGGCTCCTTGGCGGCCTTCTCGGCGAGCTCGATGATCGCGTTGATGACCGGGCTGGAAGTGGCGGTGGCCGAACATGACCGCGCCGAGCATCACGTCTTCGTTGAGCTCCTTGGCTTCCGATTCGACCATCAGCACGGCGTCGGCGGTGCCGGCGACGACGAGATCGAGCTGGGTCTCGGTCATCTCGTCGAGCGTCGGGTTGAGCACGTATTCGTCATTGGCGAAGCCGACGCGCGCGGCGCCGATCGGGCCCTTGAACGGCGCGCCCGACAGCGTCAGGGCGGCGGAGGCTGCGACCAGCGATACGATGTCCGGATCGTTCTCCATGTCGTGCGACAGGACGGTGACGATCACCTGGGTCTCGTTGCGCCAGCCGTCGACGAACAGCGGACGGATCGGGCGGTCGATCAGGCGGGAGACCAGCGTCTCCTTTTCCGTCGGACGGCCTTCGCGCTTGAAATAGCCGCCGGGAATGCGGCCCGCGGCGTAGGTCTTCTCCTGGTAGTCGACGGTGAGCGGCAGGAAGTCGACGCCTTCGCGCGGCGACTTCGCGGCGACGACGGTGGCGAGCACCACGGTCTCGCCGTAGGTGGCCATCACGGCGCCGTCGGCCTGACGGGCGATCTTGCCGGTTTCAAGTTTGAGGGGACGTCCACCCCAGTCGATCTCGACGGAATGCGAATTGAACATTTCGGTTTTCTTTCATGGTTTCACGAAAGCACGGCGCCCTGAAACACAAAGACCATGCCAAGACGGCGAGACACTGATGCGCTGCTGCGGTCAGCATCCGGCGATCCTGCCATGGTCCCTGGATTTCGGATGGCGTCCATCCTTTCGGTCATCTGGGCATCTTGCCCGGTCCAGCGGCCGGATTGCTGCTGGACGCTAGTGCATGGCGCGATGGCCATGCTGTTGCGCATGATCATCTTTCGACAATTCGAAAGCCCGAGTTCACGGACGACCATGCGAAAACGCGCGCGAACCCCGCGCGCGTGCTTCTCAAATCAACGACGGATGTTGTGCTTTTCGAGCAGCGCCTTGTAGCGCGCCTCGTCCTTGCGCTTGATGTAGTCAAGCAGGGAGCGACGCGTCGACACCAGCTTCAGGAGGCCGCGGCGTGAATGGTTGTCCTTCACATGGCTCTTGAAGTGCTCGGTGAGGTTATTGATGCGTTCCGACAAGATCGCGACCTGAACCTCGGGCGAGCCGGTGTCGCCGGCTTTGTTGGCATTCGTCTTGATGACTTCCGCTTTGCGTTCGGCGGTAATCGACATCGTCAGTTACTTTCATTGTTGCGAGCCGGACCGGCAGTCAGTCCGTTCAGGTTGAACACGCGCTTGGGGATGAGTTCGCCATTGCCAATTTCGGCAAGCGCGAGAAGCCGGCCTGCCACCGTGACATAGACTGTGCCGCTGGTATTGGGCGCATCCCGTCCGCGCAACAAAACGGCTTGGCCCCGGTGGAGCCTTGCCGCATCAGCCCGTGTGACGGCCAGTGCCGGGATGTCGTCCAGCGCGGTCTCAACGGGCAAAAGCGCGTCGGCGAGGCTGCCCTCGCCAGACGCGGCTCTATTGCATAAAGCCTCCAACTGTTCCAGCGGAATCATGTCCCGCTCGGTAAACGGACCGACCAGGGTCCGCCGCAGGGCGCAGATATGGCCAAAACAGCCCAGAATCCGGCCCATATCTCGGGCCAAGGCCCGGACATAGGTTCCCTTGCCGCACTCGGCCTCGAACACGGATTGTCCGTTATCTCCATGTTCCACAAGGGTTAATTCGTGAATCTCGACCGGGCGGGGCTTCAGTTCCACGGTCTCGCCGTCGCGCGCCAGGTCATAGGCCCGCTCGCCCTGCACCTTGATGGCAGAATATTGCGGCGGGATCTGCTCGATCACCCCGGTGAAGCGCGGCAGCAGCTGGCGGATCGAATCGGCGGTCGGCCGGCTCTCGCTGGTCCTGACCGGCCGTCCCTCGGTGTCGTCGGTGTCGCGTTCCTCGCCCCAGCTGACCGTGAAGCGGTAGCGCTTGCGGCCGTCCATCACGAACGGCACCGTCTTGGTGGCCTCGCCCAGCGCGATCGGCAGGCCGCCGGAGGCGAGCGGATCGAGCGTGCCGGCATGGCCGGCGCGCTTGGCCTGGAACAGGCGCTTGAGCACGGCGACGGCCTGCGTCGAGGTCATTCCGATCGGCTTGTCGAGCACCACCCAGCCATGGACGTCGCGCTTGTCGCGGCGCGGCTGCTGGTTCTGCTTGCCCTGCTTCTGGCGCGGGTCGTTGTTGGTGCGGCGCGCATCGTCGGTGCGCGGCCCGGCAAAAGCATCCCGCTCAGCGTCGCGCGCGTCGGCATCCTTCGCCTCGATCACGCTGTTGGTCGTCATCACAGTCATCACTCGTCGTCCGAATCGGGTGCAAGGTCTCGCTGCACCGCAGGTGTCCGCAGTAGTTTCTCGATGCGCTCCGCCTCGTCGAATCGCTCATCGACGCGGAAGCGAATGTCGGGTGCAAATTTCAGGTTGACGCGATGCGCGATCTCGCCGCGAAGGAACTTCTTGTTGCGCTCGAGCGCGGCGATCACCGCGTCGGTGTCGCGTCCGCCGAGCGGCATCACGTAAACCGTGGCGAGCTTCAGGTCCGGCGACATACGCACCTCGGGAACGGTGATGATGTGGCCTTCCAGATCGGGATCGTGGACCTCACCTTGCGACAGAATCTCGGCAACTGCGTGGCGAACCGTTTCGCCGACGCGTAGCTGACGTTGCGATCCGCCGGGGCTGGAACTCTTCTTTTGACGGGGCATGACCTTCTTCCAAAACCGTCGCGCCCGCCGGCCTTGGCCGCGGGCATCAATGTCTAGCATTGCTTTCAATCGGACGATGCGCCGGTGGCCGGACTAAAAGTCCGGCCACGTCGTCGCATTCTCAGCTAAATGGACCCAACGCTTAGTAAGATCTGCGCTTCGTAAGATTTGGACTTACAGAGAGCGCTGGATCGTCTCGATGCGGTAACATTCGATCACGTCGCCGACACGCATGTCGCCGTAGTTCTCGAATGCCATGCCGCACTCCTGGCCGGCGACCACTTCCTTCACTTCATCCTTGAAGCGCTTCAGCGTCGACAGCTTGCCTTCGTGCACCACGACGTTGTCGCGGATCAGGCGAACATTGGCGCCGCGTTCCACGGTGCCGTCGGTGACGCGGCAGCCCGCGACCTTGCCGACCTTGGAAATGTTGAACACTTCCAGGATCTGCGCGTTGCCAAGCATAGTTTCGCGCAGCGTGGGCGCGAGCAGGCCGGACATCGCCTTTTTGATGTCATCCACGAGGTCGTAGATGATGTTGTAGTAGCGGATCTCGATGCCGTTGCGCTTGGCTGCGGCCGCCGCTTCCT
Organism: Bradyrhizobium sp. USDA 4011; assembly: GCF_054063415.1. Lineage (NCBI taxonomy): Bacteria > Pseudomonadati > Pseudomonadota > Alphaproteobacteria > Hyphomicrobiales > Nitrobacteraceae > Bradyrhizobium > Bradyrhizobium sp. USDA 4011. The sequence continues at coordinate 4,038,377 of NZ_JBSSGG010000001.1, read as the reverse complement.
TGTTGGCTCGGACCGAGAAGCCGATGATCGCGGCGTTGAAGCCTTCCGCCAGCGTGACGTCGGACTCCGAGATACCGCCGACGCCGGCATGCAGGATGCGGGCGGCGACTTCGTCGGTGCCGAGCTTCTCCAGCGAGCCCAGGATCGCTTCCAGCGAGCCCTGCACGTCGGCCTTGACGATCAGCGGGAACTCCTTGCGGCCCGCGGTCTTGAGCTGCGACATCATCTGCTCGAGCGAGCCGCGCATGCCGGAGATCGAGGCAGCCGCGTTCTCGCGCTTCTGGTGCGCGCGGTAGCTCGTGACCTGGCGGGCGCGGGCTTCGTTCTCGACCACAGCGAGACGGTCGCCGGCTTCCGGCGGACCGTTGAAGCCGAGCACCTCGACCGGCACGGACGGGCCGGCCTCGTCGAGATTCTCGCCCTGGTCGGAGATCAACGCGCGGACGCGGCCCATCTCGGCGCCGGCCACGATGATGTCGCCGATCCGCAGCGTGCCGCGCTGCACCAGCACGGTCGCGACCGGGCCGCGGCCGCGATCGAGCTTGGCTTCGATCACGGTGCCTTCCGCCGGACGCTGCGAATTGGTCTTCAGGTCGAGGATTTCGGCCTGCAGCGCGATCATTTCGAGCAGTCGGTCGAGATTGGTCTTGTTCTTGGCCGAGACCTCGACGTCGACCACGTCGCCGCCGAGGGATTCGACCTGCACCTCGTACTGCAGCAATTCGGTGCGCACGCGCTCGGGCCGTGCATCGGGCTTGTCGATCTTGTTGATCGCCACGATCATCGGCACCTTGGCCGCCTTGGCGTGGTTGATCGCTTCGATCGTCTGCGGCATCACGCCGTCATCGGCCGCGACCACCAGCACGACGATGTCGGTGACCTTGGCGCCGCGGGCGCGCATCGCGGTGAACGCGGCGTGGCCGGGCGTATCGATGAAGGTGATCTTCTTGCCGCTTTCCGGCGAAGTCACCTGATAGGCACCGATGTGCTGGGTGATGCCGCCGGCTTCGCCCGACACCACATTGGCGTGGCGCAGCGCGTCGAGCAGCGAGGTCTTGCCGTGGTCGACGTGGCCCATGACGGTGACCACGGGCGAACGCGGCTCGGTGTCGGTGGAATCGTCGACAACGTCGAACAGGCCTTCCTCGACGTCGGACGCGGCGACGCGCTTGACGCTGTGGCCGAGTTCTTCGGCGATCAGTTGCGCGGTGTCGGCGTCGATCACGTCGGTGATCTTGTGCATCGCGCCCTGCTTCATCAGCATGCGGATGACATCGACCGCGCGCTCCGACATGCGGTTCGCGAGCTCCTGGATCGTGATCGCTTCCGGGATGACGACTTCGCGGACCAGCTTTTCCTTCTGCTCGTTCGACGCATGTCCCTTCAGGCGCTGGGTGCGGCGTCGGAACGAGGCGATCGAACGCTCGCGCACTTCGTCGACGTTGAGCGCGGTGGTCACGGTCAGGCGGCCGCGCTGCTTCTGCGGGCCGGGCTTGTGGGTGGTCTTCGGCGCAGCCGCGGGGCGTACGATGCCGCCGGGGCGGCGCACCAGACGCGGACCTTCATCTTCGTCAGCTTCGGCGGCAACGGCCGGCGGCTTCGTCGGCACAGCGGCCGCCGCAGTGCGCGCGGTTGTCGTGGTCGTCGGGCGGCCTGCGGGCGCGCGGGCGGCCGGAGCAGATGCGGGTGCGGCTGTGGCAGGCTTGGCCGGTGCAGCGGCAGGTGCCGCGCCGGGCTTGGCTTCGCCTTCGCCGAAGCGGCGCTTGGCTTCGACCTCGGCCTTGCGCTTGGCCTCTTCCTCGTGGCGGTGACGCTCCTCTTCCGCCTTGCGGCGGGCCTCGGCGGCCTCGCGCTCGACCTTCTCGGCAGCCTCGCGGGCGGCGCGGCGCTTGGCTTCCTCTTCGGCCTGGCGGCGCTCCTCGATGTCGCGCAGACGCGCGTCGGCAAGCGCGCTGGCACGGGCTGAACGCTCGTCTTCGGTCAAGGTCGGCAGCACCACGCCGGAGCGGGTGTTGCGCTGTTGCTGGCCGGGAGGCGGGCCCGAGGGGCGGCCCTGCGGCGGCCTCGGGGCCGGTGCCGCCGGCTTTGCAACCACGGGTTCCGGCGCATGCGCCTCGCCGGGGCCATCGCCGCCGACGCGACGCTTGCCGCGTTTCTCGACCACGACCTGCTTGGTCCGGCCGTGGCTGAAGCTCTGGCGCACGGTGCCCGTCTCGACGCGCGGCTTCAGCGACAACGTCTTGCTCGGGACACTCAGAGTCTTGTCGCCAGGGGTCTTGGTATCAACCATTCAGCAGTCCTAATCTCGTTTCGCTGTGCGTATGCCGCACAAATCCTTCAACTGTCGTCGTTTGCTGAGCATGATCCGGTCGGAAAGACGGCATCCGCCCTCCTGGATCAGGCTCTGGAATTTCTGGCCGCTTCGGCGGTCTTGTCGTCGTCGGCCATCCGGTATCGGACCAGCAACTGGCAGCGCGACAGGAACGTCTTGCTCGCCGGGCCCGCGAGCAGCGCAGCATGTATCACATTTGACCGCCCAAGTGCCAAATCCAATTCTTCCGACGTCAAAACATTGACGATGGCGATTACCGGCGATTCACCACGTTTTTCGCCCCTTTGCCTGACGATCCCGTCCAATTTGCGGATTCCGTCCGCCGCGCCATCCGAAGCGTGGATCAGGGCGGCAGTTTCGTTCCGGTTGAGTGCGTCCTCGACCTTGCCGAAGCCCGCGACGACCTGCCCGGCCTTGGCGGCCATCGCCAGGGCCTCGGTGACGCTGCGGACCAGGAGGGCGTCGGTGTCGGCGGGAAGGGTCGGCGCGACCCGGACATCGCGCTTGAATCCCTTGCTAAATTGGTGACGACGGACGGCTTCCGCAACGCTGCGCCGCGATGCGGAAACCCACATTCCGCGGCCCGGCAGCTTGCGCTTGAGATCCGGGATCACCTCGCCCGTGGGCGCGATGACGAACCGGATCAGTTCGTCGATCGGACGCACCTCGCGGCTGACCGCGCACATCCGCGTGGTCGCGGACTTCTGCGTCCGCGGTCCATCGTCGAGATCGGGGTCAGCCTGAGCGAGCATCCGTGGGGCATCTCCTTACGATGCCGCTTCTGCTTCGGCGGCCTCGGCCTCCTCAGCAGGCTTGGCAAGGTCGGCCTCGGTGATCCAGCCGGCCTTCAGACGGGCCTGCATGATCATGGCCTCGGCCTCGTCGCGGGAGACCTCGATGCCATCGAGGAACCCGGCATGCTTGGTCGGCTCGCCGCCTTCCTTGCGCTCGGTCCAGCCGACCAGATCGTCGGTGGCGCAGCCGGCCAGATCCTCGACGGTCTTCACGTCGTTCTCGCCGAGCTTCACCAGCATCTTGCCGGTGACGCCGGGCACATCCTTCATGGCGTCCTCGACGCCGAGTTCCTTGCGCTTGGCCTCGAGTTCAGCCTCAAGCTGCTCCAGATATTCGCGGGCGCGGGTCTGCAGCTCGGTGGCGGTCTCCTCGTCGAAACCCTCGATACCGGCGAGTTCCTTGACGTCGACCAGCGCGAGTTCCTCGACCGAGGTGAAGCCTTCCGAGGCGAGCAACTGGCCGACCACCTCGTCGACATTGAGCGCTTCCATGAACACGCGGGTCGAGTTCTCGAAGTCGGCCTGGCGACGTTCCGACTCTTCCTGCTCGGTCAGGATGTCGATGTCCCAGCCGGTCAGCTGCGAGGCGAGGCGGACATTCTGGCCGCGGCGGCCGATCGCCAGAGAGAGCTGGTTGTTGGTGTCGGGAACCACGACCTCGATGCGCTCGCGGTCTTCGTCGATCACGACCTTGGCGACTTCAGCTGGCGCCAGCGCGTTGACGACGAAGGTCGCGATGTCGGGCGACCACGGAATGATGTCGATCTTCTCGCCCTGTAGCTCGTTCACCACGGCCTGCACGCGCGATCCGCGCATACCGACGCAGGCGCCGACCGGATCGACCGAGGAATCGCGTGAGATCACGCCGATCTTGGCGCGCGAGCCCGGATCGCGGGCGACCGCCTTGATCTCGACGATGCCGTCGTAGATTTCGGGCACTTCCTGCGCGAACAGCTTCGCCATGAACTGCGGGTGGGTTCGCGACAGGAAGATCTGCGGACCGCGGGTCTCGCGGCGGACGTCGAAGATATAGGCGCGGACGCGGTCGCCGTTGCGGAACACTTCGCGCGGCAGCATCTCGTCGCGGCGCACGATCGCTTCGCCACGGCCGAGGTCGACGATCACGCTGCCATATTCGACGCGTTTGACGATGCCGTTGACGATGTCGCCGATGCGGTCCTTGAATTCCTGGTACTGCCGGTCGCGCTCGGCCTCGCGCACCTTCTGCACGATCACCTGCTTGGCGGATTGCGCGGCGATGCGGCCATACTCCAGCGGCGGCAGCGTGTCGGCGATGGTATCGCCGACCTGGGCGCCCGGATTGGCGCGCTGCGCGTCGTGCAGCGAAATCTGGTTCGACGAGTTCTCGACGACATCGACCACCAGCATGTGGCGCGTCAATCGCAGCTCGCCCTTCTTTGCGTCGATCTCGGCATGGACGTCGGTCTCGCTGCCGTAGCGGGCACGCGCGGCCTTGGCGATGGCGTCTTCCATCGCCGCGATCACGATGGAGCGGTCGATCGACTTTTCGCGCGCAACTGCGTCTGCGATCTGCAGCAGTTCGAGTTTGTTGGCGCTGACTGCCATGGCTTAGTCTCCTTCGAATGGATCGATCTCGCCACGGCGCGCGCGCTCGGCGGCCAGGCGGTGCTTCTTGGTGTTGGTCGGCGCCGGCTTGGCGCCGGGCTTGTGAGCAGGCTTGGGTTTCGGCTTCTGACTCTTCGCAGGATCGCTCTTCTTGGCGTGGGCCGGCTGCGGCGGCGCGAGGCCGAGCTCGCGGCGCAGCTCGCGCTCGGCGGCCTTGCCGCGGCGCATCGATTCCTCGATCAGCTCGTCGGTCAGCACCAGTCGCGCGTCCGAAATGTCCTCCATCACCAGGAGAACCTCGGCGTCCTCATTGGGACGCGGATCGTCGCGCTTGATGCGCACCGCATTGCCTTCGACGCCGGCGAGCAGGCCGCGGAACCGCTTGCGGCCCTGATGCGCCACCGCCATCTCGATCTTCACCAGATGCCCGGTGTAGCGCTCGAAGTCGGAGCGGCGCACCAGCGGCCGGTCAATTCCGGGCGAGGAGATTTCCAACCGGTAGGCGCGCTGGATCGGGTCGGCGACATCGAGCACCGGCGACAGCGCGCGCGAGATCGCCTCGCAATCCTCGAGCTGCATCGAGCCGTCGGGACGCTCCGCCATGATCTGCACGGTGCAGCCGGCGTCGCCCGAGACCTTGATGCGGACCAGGCGATAGCCCATGCCCTGCAGCACCGGGACGGCGACCGCAGCGACGCGCGCCGCGACCCCGGGCTCGACGACAAGCCGCGGCTCGGCGAGCAGTTCGGTGTCCACGGGCGTGGCGGTCGGATCGGTCATATCCAGTGTCAAAGGCTGTCTAAGGTTGTCTGAGGTCTGTTGTGTTGTTCAGGTGGCCTTAAGGGGCCGCTAACGCTACCTAAACTGGACCCGGCCTCGCTGGGTCCCGTCAGGTAATAAAAAAGAGCGGGTCCCGGGGGGCCCACTCTCCTACGCGATCGTATGAGATACCATAAGTTGCGGTGGATATAGCTCTTTTGCCGCGGTCCGGCAAGGCCTCCGGGCGCGGCGGGAGACGATTTTGCGGGCTCCGGGGTGCAGGTTTGACCTAACCCTCCGTTTACGAACGGGGCCATAGATTGCCGAAAATCGGCAGAAGTCGCCGGTTGGACAAGGCTCATGACGACAGCCCCCGCGCTGATCCCGGAACTCGACGACATCGTTCGCCGTGGCGACCCCAAGCGCCGCGCCGAAGCCGCGCGGCGGCTCGGCGAGCTGTTCCTGCAGGGCGCCGCGAGCTTTCGCCCCGACCATATCGACCTGTTCGACGGGGTGCTGACCAGTCTGGTCCCGCATGCCGACCTTGCTGCACGGATCGATCTCGCCGAACGGCTTGCGCCGCTCGCCAACGCGCCGCGGCATCTGGTCGGGCAACTCGCCCGCGAGGACGAGGTCGCGATCGCGGGGCCGGTGCTGCGCCGATCGCCGGTGATTGACGAAAAGGTGCTGCTCGATATCGCCAATGCCAAGGGCCAGGGCCATCTGCTGGCGATGGCCGAGCGGTCCAAGCTCTCGACCGCGCTGACCGATGTCATCGTCCGTCGCGGCGATCGCGACGTCATCCGATGCGCAGCCGGCAATGCGGGCGCCGCATTCTCGGACGCGTCCTTCACGACGCTGGTGCGGCGCGCCGGTCAGGATGGCGTGCTCACGCTGCGGATCGGCCGCCGTGACGATCTTCCGCCCGTGCATCTGAAGAGCCTGCTGGCCGGTTCGATCGACGTGATCCGCCGCCGGTTGCAGGTCGTCGCCAAGCGGGAACGGCAGGCCGAGATCAAGCTGGCGCTGAACGAGATCGAAGGCGTCGTCGCGCAGGTCGAGGGCCGCGATTTCGCTGCCGCGCAGCGCGCAATCCTGGCATTGCATCGCGCCGGCGAATTGAACGAGGCCGCGGTGGCAGGCTTCGCCAAGGCCTTCAAATATGAGGAATGCGTGGCGTCGCTCGCGGCGATGACCGGCGTGAAGATCGTCACGCTGGATCGCCTGATCTCCGGCGATCGCTACGATCCGATCCTGATCGCGAGCAAGACGATCGGGTTCGAGTGGCCGACCGTGCGCGCCCTGATCCTGATGCGGCTCGGGCCGAACCGCGTGCCGTCGCCGGCCGATATCGAAGGCGCGCGGGTGAACTTCGTCCGCCTGATGCCGTCGACCGCGCAGCGCGTCGTGGACTTCTGGAAGTCGCGCTAGAGTCGAGCGCCGCGCGACCGTCGGCGACAAACTTCTCCGTCATTGCGAGAAGCGAAGCGACGAAGCAATCCATGCTTCCGCGCGAGTGGAGCTATGGATTGCTTCGCTTCGCTCGCAATGACGAGGCGAGGCAGCAGTGCCAAAAATCCCTTCCCAAAAATTGGGTCGGCCCGCTATGCTCACATGCAAGGCGCGACACAGCGCCAACGGGGAGATCGCCATGCTGACGGACGCCGACATCCAATCGCACGCCGAGCGGATCCGCGACGACGGATACACCGTGATCGAGCGCGCCGCCTCGCCGGACCTGGTCGAGGGGTTGAAGGACGCGGTGCTGAGAATCGAGAGCGAGCATAATCTCGCACCTGCCAGGACGTCGTTCGAGGGTTTCAAGACGCTGCGCATCAACAACCTCCTGACCTATGACGATCTGTTCTGGGAGGTGCCGCTGCATGAGAACATGCTGCCGGTGGTCGAGCGCGTACTGGACAAGGAATGCCTGCTATCGTCGTTCTGCTCGCTGGTGCTCGGTCCCGGCCAGGAGGCGCAGCCGATCCACGAAGACACCTAGTTGATCCCGCTGCCGCGGCCGCACATTCCGATCACGATCAATGCGATCTGGGCGCTGTCCGATTTCCGCGACGACAACGGCGCGACGCGGATCATTCCGCGCAGCCACAAATTCGATTCGTCGCCGGAATACGGCAAGGACTATGACGCCGTCACCGCGACCATGCCGGCCGGCAGCGTGATGCTGTTCGACAGCGCGCTGTGGCATGGCGGCGGCGCCAACACCAGCGACGCCAGGCGCTTTGCCTTTTCCTGCGCCTATTGCTGGGGCTGGATGCGGCAGCAGGAGAATCTGCAGCTCGGCATTCCGCGCGAGACCGCGGCCCGCTTTCCGCGCCGCCTGCAGGAATTGTGCGGCTACAGCGTCTACAAGGGCCAGTTCGGCCACATCGACAATCACGATCCGATCGAGCTGCTCGGTCGCGAACCCGGCAAGCGCATGGTCTGGGAGGCCACCGACGTCAGGAAGGCGCGGATGGCCGGGCAGGGATAGCATCTCGTCGATCCGGGTTCGTGCTTCGCACGCCCCGGAATGACGCATCAAGGCAAGCGCTTGAATCGCAGATACGCCGCCTTGCGCCCCTCGCGCTCGGCCTTGGCGCCGTAGCGCGTCATGGTGTAGTCCGGCCACGGCTCAAGCCAGTCGATCGCGCGCTCGGCGAGCCAGGCGAAGTCGGGCGAGCGCAGCAGATGCGCGAGCGTCCAGGCGCAGTAATCGTCGATATCGCTGACGAAGCGGAATTCGCCGCCCGGCGGGAGCAGCCGGGTCATCGCCGCGACCGTTGCATCCTGCACGAAGCGCCGCTTCCAGTGCCGCCGCTTCGGCCAGGGATCGGGATGGATCAGGTCGATGCGCGCCAGCGAGCGCGCTGGCGCCCAGGCCAGCAGCTCGGCGGCGTCGCCGGCGAACAGGCGGATATTGCCGATATTGTGCGCCTCGATCTGGGTCAGGATCTTGGCCATTCCGTTGACATAGGGCTCGCAGCCGATGAAGCCGGTCGCCGGAAATGCCTGTGCCTCCGCGATCAGATGCTCGCCGCCGCCGAAGCCGATCTCGAGCCTGACATTGTCGATGCCGTCATCGAACAGTTCCGTCAGCGCCTCGGGTGCGGGCGCCGAGATGTCGAGCGAAAGATGCGGCAGTAGATTGTCGATCAGGTCGGCCTGGTGCGCGCGCAGTTTGTGGCCCTTGCGCCGCCCGAAGAACGAGCCGCGCGAATGGGCCATCGCGCCATCGTCGGAAGAATCGCGATCGCCGCTGTCGTTCGGAGCCGGTGTCATCGCAGCGTCTGGTAGAGACGGTAGAGCAGGCGCGCGCGGGGCTCGATCGACGAGATGTAGAGCTGCTCGTAATGGGTATGCGCGCCCTTGCCGTCGACCCCGAGTCCGTCGAGCGTTGCAGTATGCGGTGCGGTGAAATTGCCGTCGGAGCCGCCGCCGGTGAACACATCGATCAGCTCGAAGCCGAGTTCGCCTGCAAGCTCCCTGGCGTGCTCGTAGAGCGCGGCGCCGGCATTGCTCTTCTCATAGGGCGGACGGTTCAATTCCCCGGTCACCTTCACGGTGACGCCGTCGGTGTGCGAGGTGATGCCGAGGATCTTCGGCACCAGCTCGTCGGCGTCGGCCATGGTCGGCACGCGCATGTCGACTTCGGCGTAGGCCTCTTCGGCGATCACGTTCGGCTTGGTGCCGCCGCGGACCACGCCGACATTGACGGTGACGCCGCGCTTGAGATCGTTCATCGCCTCCAGCGCCAGGATCACATGGCCGAGTTCCCGGATCGCGCTGCGGCCATCCTCGGGGCGGGTGCCGGCATGTGCCGGCGCGCCCTTGATATGCACGTCGAAGCGCGCGACGCCCTTGCGCCCGGTGACGATCTTGCCGCCGTCGCGCGCCGGCTCGGTCACCAGCACGTATTTGGCCTTGCGGCCCTCGGCCTCGATCAGCGCCCGCGAGGTCGGGCTGCCGATCTCCTCGTCCGATACGTAGAGCTGGGTGATGCCGAGCGGCGGGCGCACGTCAGCGGCGCAGATCTGCCGGAACGCATGATAGGCGAGATAGGCGCCGCCCTTCATGTCGTAGATGCCCGGGCCGAACGCGCTGTCGCCTTCGATCCTGAATGGTAACCGTTCGATGAATCCCATCGGATGAACTGTGTCGAGATGGCTCAACACCAGAATGCCCGGCGCGTCCTGCCCCCAGGACGAGCGCGTCACCAGGTGATCGCCGCAGCCGCCGCGTCCGGCAATGCGGTCGACGGTGGCCGGCAGATCGCGATAGCCCGATGCGACGTGATCGGCGAGCTTGTTGACCTGATCCGGCCGCTCCGTCGGAGATTCGATCTCGACCCAGCGGCGAATGCCGTCGAGGATATCAGCGGTTTCGAACGGATTGCTGGCCATGTTGTTGTCGTCGCCTGTAAATTCGCTTTGTCATTCAGCGCACGCGCCGAAGCACGATCCGGTAAAGTGTGACGCGGTTTTACGAAAGGTCATGCTCGATCAAGGAGCTAGCGCGCGACGAGATTGCATCGGAACTCGTCACGCTTTAACGCGCGCCGGAATGACATATTCCAGATTTGACGATCTCTCAAACGGATATGGCCGAATCAGCCCTGTTCGGCCGCCTCGCGCGCCGCAATCTGCTCGACCAGTTCGACGATGCTGCGGCGGAGCTTGGCGTCCGCGATCCGCGTGAACGCACGGGTCAGGGCCAGGCCTTCGGCGGTTGCCAGAAAATCGGACACGTAGGCCGGCGAGGGGCCCTCGCTGAAGCCGTCGGCGGTCTTGACGCCGCTCGGGCCGCCATCGAACAGGAAGGAGACCGGCACCTGCAGGATTTCGGAGATCTGCTGCAGCCGGCTGGCGCCGACACGGTTGGTGCCCTTCTCGTATTTCTGCACCTGCTGGAACGTCAGGCCTAACGCCTCGCCCAGTTTTTCCTGGCTCATGCCGAGCATGATGCGTCGCATACGGACGCGGCTGCCGACATATTTGTCAACAGGATTGGGCGCTTTGGTGGACATCTCCAACTCTCCTAAGGGATTGCGCGCCCGGGGGTGAGGCAAGTTGGACGTGGAGTATGCCTCAGGCGCCGGTGCCGTCAAATCCTGCAAGGAGGATCGGGACGAAATGCGGACAATTTGCGCAAAGGGGCTGACTTGGCTTGTGATTTCGCGTGGACCCGTACAATGCGAAGTGCACGGTCGATCTGTCAACAGGTGGAATCACGCTGAGGTAAATTTCGACACTTTTTCGGGTTCGTGTGACAACCGGCGATAAGCGCCGTCAGGCCTTTCGCCTGACAAAACGCCTCCGCAATACGATTGCGAGGGCAACTAACACAATCACAGCGGCGGGGAGGTTTCCGACACGCGCATAGATCGTCGGCGCGATGGCCGCCGGCAGGCCTGCATCGAGCACGCCTTCGATGCCGAGCCCGAGTTGGGCCACAATCCGCCCGAGCGGGTCGATGATGGCCGATATGCCCGTATTCGCGGCGCGCACCATCGGCAGGCCTTCCTCGATCGAGCGCAGCCGGGCCTGCTGCAGATGCTGATAGGGGCCGGTCGAGATCCCGAACCAGCCGTCATTGGTGACGTTGATGATCCAGCCGGGACGGTCGTCGCGGCTCACGACATTGCCGGGGAAGATCGCCTCGTAGCAGATCAAGGGCAGCGCGCGCGGCGTGTTCGGAATATCGAGCGTCCGGCGGATCGTGCCGGGAATGAAGCCGCCCTGCACCTTGGTGAGCTGCACGAAGCCGAGCTTCTCCATCCAGTCCTGGAACGGCAGATACTCTCCGAATGGGACAAGGTGCAGCTTGTCGTAGACCGCAAGCACGCTGCCGTCATGATCGATGACGTAGATCGAATTATATGCGCGCGTGACGCGGACGCCGGGCGGCAGATCGGGCGCGCGCACCGAGCCGGTGATCAGCACGGTTCCCTTCGGCAGCAAGTCGGCAATCTGCGCCATCGCGTCGGCTTCCTTGGTCAGGAAGAACGGAAACGCGGATTCCGGCCAGATCAGGATGGTGGCGTCGCTCACTCCGGTCGAATGCGGCCCGGACGCACGATCCGACAGAGTGAGATATTTCTGCATCACCGCCGCCTTGGCGGAGTAGTTGAACTTGGCGTCCTGCTGCAGATCGGGCTGCATGATGCGTAGCTTGACGCCGCTGACCATGCTGGTCGGCTGTTGCGAGAGGCGCACCGCACCGAACGCCAGCATCGCGGCGAGAACCAGCACCGCGGCCACCGGCGCGCGCCACGGCTTGCGGCCGCGCGAGGCGCCGTCGATCAGAACGGCGGGACTTGCGAAGATCGCGACTGCCAGGAACGTCATGCCCCACAGCCCGATCAGCGATGCGGTCTGCGCCAGCGCCAGGGGTTCGGTCAGTGCGTAGCCGAACGCATTCCACGGAAAGCCGCTGAGGAGATGGCCGCGCAGCCATTCCGAAATCGTAAGCCCGACCGCCAGCGCCAGCACGCGCGAAGCGTCGCGCGGCCAGATCAGCCGTGCGAGCGCGAAGCCGAAGGCGGTGAACAAAGCGAGATAGGCGGGCAGGCCGAGCACCGCGAACGGCGTCAGCCAGGCGAAAGTGTCTGCATCGACGAAGAAGGCGTAGCCGATCCAGTACAGTCCCGGCACGAAATAGCCGACGCCGAACCAGAAGCCGGACAGCGCTGCGGCGGGTACGCCGCGCCAGCGTCCCGCAGCGCTGCCATCGATCAGCCAGACCGCGATCGAAAACGTCAGAAACAGCACCGGCCAGGCGTTGAACGGCGCCATCGCCAGCGAGGACAAGGCGCCGGCCGCGAGCGCGAGCACGACGCGCTTCCATCCCCATGTCAGGATGACGGCGAGACCGATCGATCGGAGCTTGTCGGAAAGCCTCACTGCGGACCGGCTCCCTCGCCGGGCGGCGGCATGTTGTCATTCGCCTGCGGATTGCCGGAATCCGGTGCCTGCTCGCGGCGCCGCTCGCGCTCCTTGCGCGGCGCCGGCCGTTCCTTGCGGGTCGTTACCCGCACACGCTTGACCCGACGCGGATCGGCGTCGAGCACCTCGACCTCGTAATTGCCCGGACCGGAAATCACCTCGCCGCGCACCGGCAGGCGGCCGACGAACGACACGAGATAGCCGCCCAGCGTCTCGACCTCCTCGCCGGCCTCGCCGGTGACGAAGTCTTCGCCGATCACCGAACGGACATCGTCGAGGCTGGCGCGCGCGTCGGCGATGAAGGAGTTGTCCGGCTGGCGGACAATCGACGGCGGCTCGTCGGAATCGTGCTCGTCGTCGATCTCGCCGACGATCTGCTCGACGATGTCCTCGATCGACACCAGCCCGTCGGTGCCGCCATATTCGTCGACCACCAGCGCGAGATGGATGCGCGAGGCCTGCATCTGCGCCAACAGGTCGATCGCGCGCATCGACGGCGGGATGTAGAGCAGCTTGCGGATGATATGGGCATCCGCCAGCGGCAGCGCGAGATCGACGCTGCGCAGATCGAGCCCGGCCGGGAACGGCTTCTTGCGCTTGGTCTTGGTCGCGTCGGTGACGCGCGCCTTCGCGGTCATAAAGGCGAGCAGGTCGCGGATGTGCACCATGCCCTCGGGGTCGTCGAGCGTTTCGTTGTAGACGACGAGCCGCGAATGCGCCGCGCTCTCGAACAGGCTCATCAATTCGCCGAGCGGGATGTCGCGCTTGACCGCGACGATGTCGGCGCGATGGATCATGACGTCGGCGATCCGCCGCTCGTTCAGCGAAAGGATGTTGCGCAGCATGGTGCGCTCGATCGCCGAGAAGCCGACATCGTCGGGCGTCGAGGCGTCGAGCACCACCTGCAAATCGTCGCGCACCGAGCCGGCCTTCCAGCCGAACAGCGTGCGGATCGCGCGCACCAGCCAGCCTTCGGCCGCCGGGCGCTGCACCTCGCCTTCGTGCACGACGGCGGGCAGGTTGCTCACGTTGCGCGGATTGTCATGGGTCGGGTCGGAATCCGGCATGTCAGGCGATCCGGTCCGCATAGGGGTCGGGAATGCCGAGGGAGGAGAGGATCTCGCGCTCGAGCGCCTCCATGTCCTCGGCATCGTCGTCGTTCTCGTGGTCGTACCCGATCAGATGCAGGAAGCCATGCACCGCGAGATGGCTCAAATGGTGGTCGAACGGTTTCTGTTCTTCATCGGCTTCCCGCCGCGTCGTCTGATAGGCGATCGCGATATCGCCGAGCATGCGCGGGGCATCGTCGGGTCCGCCGGCGCTTTCCGGCTGCAGCGCCGGAAACGACAGCACGTTGGTCGGCTTGTCGATGCTGCGCCAGTTGGCGTTCAGGGTGCGGATCCCGACGTCGTCGGTCAGCATCACCGCAAGCTCGGCATCCGCGACATCGGCATCGGCGATTGTGGCGGCGGCCTCGATGGCGCGGTGAATCACCGCGTCGGCATCGGGCTCGGCCTGCCAGCATTCGGCGGTGACGAGAACCTCGGTTGCAGGAAAAGCGGACACGTTCGTTTCAAAATCTGCGTTAGGGCCGGAACCCGCACCGCGCGGGCTCGCGGCCGAAGCTAGTGGTCTCAAGATCTGGCGTTTGCCGGCTTTTGCGGCAATCCCTCATAGGCGGCCACAATGCGCGCCACCAATTCATGGCGGATGACGTCCTCGGCCTTGAAATGCACCTGCGCGATGCCTTCGACGCCGTCGAGCAGCTTCACGGCTTCCGTGAGCCCCGAAGCCTGGCCGTGCGGCAGGTCGACCTGCGACGGATCGCCGGTGACGATCATCCGGCTGTTCTCGCCAAGACGCGTCAGGAACATCTTCATCTGCATCGTCGTGGTGTTCTGCGCCTCGTCGAGGATGATGGCGGCGTTGGTCAGGGTGCGGCCGCGCATGAAGGCGAGCGGCGCGATCTCGATCTCGTTGCCCTGCAGCGCGCGCTCGACGACGCGGGCATCCATCAGATCGTACAGCGCATCGTAGATCGGGCGCAGATACGGATCGACCTTCTCCTTGAGATCGCCGGGCAGGAAGCCGAGCCGCTCGCCCGCCTCGACCGCGGGCCGCGTCAGGATGATGCGATCGACTTCCTTGCGCTCGAACAGCTGTGCTGCGTGAGCGACCGCGAGCCAGGTCTTGCCGGTGCCGGCCGGGCCGATACCGAACACCAATTCATGCCGCTTCAGCGCGCGGATGTAGGAATCCTGCGCCGCGGTGCGGGCGCGCACCGGACGCTTGCGCAGATTGATCGTTTCAAACGTCGGCTTGGCAGTCTTGTTGTCGAACTCGAACAGCGAGCCCTGCGCGATCACGGCGCGGATCGCGCCTTCGACTTCGCCCTGATCGAGGTCGTGCCCCTCGATGGCCTGCGCATACAGGGTCTCGAGCACGCGCCGCGCCGCGTCGCAGCCGTCGCGGGAGCCCGCGATGGTGAGATGATTGCCGCGGGAATCGACCACGACGCCGAGCCGCCGCTCGATCAGCGCCAGATTCTGTCCGTAAGGGCCGACCAGCGCGGATGCGGCACGGTTGTCGTCGAAATCGATGACGACCTGGGTCTCAGGTGGCACTTGCATGTCGCGGTCAGGTTTGCGGCTGGGAGCTAGCGAAGACGAATCCGATGCGCTTTTGGGCAAGGATTTCAGGCTCCAATGGTCTGCGAAATGAGGCCGGATGCGGATTGGGTCGCGAGCTCGCCGATCAGGCTGTAGCGCTCGAGGCTGTCGATCCTCACCGGGAGGACCTGGCCGATGATGTCAGGCGACGCGATCACATGGGCGGGCTGCAGATAGGCGGTCCGGCCGACGATCTGGCCCGGATTGCGCGCGGCACGCTCGAACAGCACATCGACCGTTGTGCCAATCGCAGCCCGGTTGAAGGCCGATTGCTGGCTGTCGATCAATTCCTGAAGCCGCCCCAAGCGCTCGTCCATCTCGGCTGCTGACACCGTCTCCCGCATCTCCGCCGCCGGCGTGCCTGGCCGAGGCGAATACTTGAATGAATACGCCGCAGCGTACCCGATTTGCGTGACAAGCGCGAGAGTGGCGGAAAATTCTTCCGCGGTCTCGCCGGGGAAGCCCACGATAAAATCTGATGAAAAAGCAATGTCTTGCCGCGCGGCCCGGAACCGGTCGATGACGCGCCGGTAGTCATCGGCGGTATGCTTGCGGTTCATGGCGGTCAGGATCCGGTCCGGCCCCCGATTGCACCGGCAGGTGCACGAACGGCATCAGCTGGGGCAAATCGCGATGCGCCGCGATCAGGTCGTCGTCGACGTCGCGCGGATGGCTGGTGGAATAGCGCAGCCGCGTGACGCCGGGAATTTCCGCGAGCCGCTGCAACAATTTGCCTAGCGGCCAGGCGCGGCCGTCGGGGCCCTCGCCATGATAGGCGTTGACGTTCTGTCCGATCAGCGTGATTTCGCGCACGCCGTTATCAGTGAGTTGCTTGACGTCGTCGATGATCTTCGCGACCGGCCGCGAGACTTCCGCGCCGCGCGTATAGGGCACCACGCAGAAGGTGCAGAACTTGTCGCAACCTTCCTGCACCGTGACGAAGGCGGAGATGCCGCGGGCGCGGATCGCGCCGGGCTTCGGCTGCGGCAGGAAGCTGAACTTGTCCTCGACCGGGAATTCGGTTTCGAGTGCGCGGCCGTTTTCCTGGGCGCGCTTCAGGAGTGCTGGCAGATGATGATAGCTCTGCGGCCCGACCACGATGTCGACGGTCGGCGCACGATGGATGATCTCGGCGCCTTCGGCCTGCGCGACGCAGCCGGCGACCGCGATCTTCATCTCGCGGCCCTGGCGCGCGGCCTCATCCTTGGTGACGCGGAGCCGTCCGAGTTCGGAGTAGACCTTTTCCGACGCCTTCTCGCGGATGTGGCAGGTGTTGAGGATCACGAGGTCGGCGTCTTCGGCGCTCGCAGTCTCGACAAAGCCCTCGCCGGCCAGCGTGTCCACCATGCGCTGCGCATCGTAGACGTTCATCTGGCAGCCATAGGACTTGATGTGCAGCTTGCGCGGCGTCGTCATGGAACCCTGAATGCGAAAATGGAAACGGCGCCATCAGGGCGCCGTTGCTCAAATAAGGCTTAAACCGGGGAAAATCCAGCGATCGAGCCGTGTTTTTGGCCGGCTTGGGCGATCAAATCGGGCAATTGGCGCATATCTGCGAAGGTTATGGCCGCGCCGGCCTGGCGCAGCATGTCCTCATGTTCCGCCGTGCAGTGGCTGCCGCCGTAAAAACCGAGCACGGTCATCCCGGCGGCGCGGGCGCCGGTGACGCCGGCCACGCTGTCCTCGATCACGATACAGCGCGCGGGGCTGGCGCCCATCCGGGTGGCCGCGAACAGGAACAGATCGGGCGCCGGCTTGCCGCGCTTGACCTGCGTGGCGGAGAAGATATGTGGCGCGAGCTGGTGGTAGAGCCCGGCGCAGGTCAGGCCGTGATGGATCTTCTCCGGCGTGCCGCTCGACGCCACGCATTTCGGCAGATCGAGCGCGGCGATCGCCTCACCGACATGCGCGATCGCGCTGAGATCGTCGGCATAGAGACTGAGGGTCGCGTGCTTGACCTCGGCCTCGAAGCTCTCTGGCAGCGCGCGGTCGATCTCGCTTTCGACGATCCGCCGCGCCTCGTGGTCGGATACGCCGAGGAAACGCTTCAGCACGCCGTCGGGCGTGATCGGAAAGCCGTGCCGCGTCAGCGTGTCGGCATGCGCGCGACAGGAGATCACCTCGCTGTCGACCAGCACGCCGTCGCAATCGAAGATGACGAGATCGAAGCTCACCCGGTTTACGACTTGCTGTCGTCATCGAGCGGCACGCAATAGAGCTCGAGACGGTGATCGACCAGCTTGTAGCCGAGCTTGCGCGCGATCTCGGCCTGCAGCTTCTCGATTTCCTCGGAGGTGAATTCGATCACCTTGCCGTCGCGCAGATTGATCAGGTGGTCGTGATGGCTCTCGGGCATCTGCTCGTAGCGCGCGCGGCCCTCGCGGAAGTCGTGACGCTCGATGATGCCGGCATCCTCGAACAGCTTGACGGTGCGATACACCGTCGAGATCGAGATCTTGTCGTCGACCGCCACGCAGCGGCGGTACAGTTCCTCGACATCGGGATGATCCATCGCCTCCGCCAGCACCCGCGCGATCACGCGGCGCTGTTCGGTCATGCGCATGCCGGTCGCGGCGCAGCGCGCCTCGATGCCGGTATTTTTATGCGCAGGCGGGATTTTCACCGTGGTCATGGGGTTCGGGCCGTATTCTTCAAGCCTTGGGCGGCAGAGTGGGGTGTTGTGCCATCGCGCCGATGTTACGACAAGTCGCGCCGCATCAGAAGCGCGTTCAAATGTTCCCCGCCGGGCTGCTTGTAATAGCGTTCGCGGCGGCCGATCACGCCGAATCCGGCCCTTTCGTAGAGCCGTCGCGCCGGCTGATTGTTTTCTTCCACTTCGAGGAAGATGGTGCGGATGCCGCGGCCGGCAAGATGGCCGAGATGGGTCAGCAGCAGCTCGCGCGACAGGCCGCGCCCGCGCTGATTGGAATCGATCGCGATCGACAGGATTTCCGCTTCGTCCGCCGCCATCCGCGAGACCGCAAAGCCGATCACCTTGCGACCCTGGCGCAGCCGGTGCACCAGCGTGTTGCGCTCGGTCAGCATCGCCTCGAATTCGCCTTCGCCCCAGCCGCGATGAAACGAGGCGCCGTGCAATTGCGCGAGCCGCGCCGCATCACGCAGGGATGCGGGCTCGACCGCGGGCGTGCCGCCGCCCCACCATCGCGACAGCCAGCCGCTCATGTCGACGGCGGCGCGCTGATGACCAGGCGATCCTTCGGCGGCTTCGCGTCGGGTGCGCGCAGATAGAACGGACGCGGCGGCGCAGTGTCGGGATCCACCGCGGCGCCGACCCAGGCGACCCAGATAATGTCGGGAGCGGGCTGCCTGTCGACCTTGACCGGTGGAGCGGCATCCGCAGGCCAGCGCTCGGCAAGGATATTGGCGGCGTTGCCGACCAGATGCAGCGCGCCGAACTGTGCGGCCTCGAGCGCTTCCGCGATCGGCGCAACCTTCGGCTTGAGCATCAAGCTGCCGTCGCCGCTGACCAGCTGGAAATAGACGTGATCGTGCCGCGCATCGATCGCCGACAGGATTGCGTGCGCGCCATTCCCGGCAACCACGGGCGCGGCGTAGGCGGCGAGCGTCGATAGCCCGACGACCGGCTTTTCCGCAGAGAGTGCGAGGCCGCGCGCTGCCGACAGGCCGACGCGCAGGCCGGTAAAACTGCCGGGGCCGGTGGTGACGGCGATGCGGTCAAGCCCGGCAAAGCCGATGCCGCTCTCCTTCATCACCCGCGCGATCAACGGCATCAGCGCCTCGGCATGGCCGCGCTGCATCGCCTGCGATTCGATGGCGATGGTATTGCCGGAGTCGGTGTCGAGCACCGCCGCGGAGCAGGCGTCGAGCGCCGTATCGATCGCGAGAATCATCATGGGGCAAACGTCAGGACGAACGGAAGGTCAGAACCATTTCCGATTCGCCGGCTCACTGTTCGTCCCCCCTCTCAGGGCGGGCAAAGCGTGCAGTGCCTTGCCCACCATCAACTGTGTCGTATCGAAGGTGGGCCGCGCCTGGCTGCTCACCCGGCGCAAATTACATCGGCCGGACTTCCTGCACGTCGGGCACGAAGTGCCGCAGCAGGTTCTGGATGCCGTGTTGCAGGGTCGCGGTCGATGACGGGCAGCCGGCGCAGGAGCCCTTCATGTTGAGATAGACGATGCCGTCCTTGAAGCCGCGGAAGGTGATGTCGCCGCCGTCATTGGCAACCGCTGGACGCACGCGGGTCTCGATCAGGTCCTTGATCTGCTCGACCGTCTCGGCGTCTGCCTCGTCGAAGAACTCGTCTTCCTCGTCGCGGGCGTCATCGCTGCCAGCGGTGCCGTCGGCGAGCAGCGGCGCGCCGGACATGTAGTGCTCCATGATGGCGCCGAGGATCGCGGGCTTGAGGTGCTGCCAGTCGCCGTCCGCTTTGGTCACGGTGACGAAGTCGGCGCCGTAGAACACGCCGGTGACGCCGGACACGGCGAACAGCCGTTCGGCGAGCGGCGAGCGCGCGGCGGATTCGGGCGAGGAGAATTCCATGGTGCCGCTGTCGAGCACGGCACGGCCCGGGATGAATTTCAGGGTGGCGGGATTGGGGCGTGGCTTCGGTCTGAATGAACATTTGCTGTCTCCGGCGTCGCCGGTTCAAGGCCGGCGCGTTGGGTTCCATTATAGCGTTTTCGAGCGAAACGACACCGGGTCGCGTGAAGAAAACGCGTCAAATCAAGGAGTCAGATGGCAATTAAAAAGCCCGCGATCAAGCTGCAAAACCGCGGTTCCAGGCCCCGATCCATGCTCTGGAGCGGCTTCGAGGCCGATAACGCTAGGACAGCGCGTCGATCTCGGCGTCGGTCAGGCCGCCGGGCACAATGGTTACCGGGATCGGGAATGCCCCCATGGTCTTGGCCATGGTGGTGATGATCGGTCCGGGCCCCTCGGCGCCCGGGTTGGCGGCCAGCACCAGCATCGCGATATCGACGTCCTTGTCGATCACGTCGAGGATCTGCTCGATCGGGTCACCCTCCCGAATCACCCGCTCCGGCGTAATCGCGGCGATGCCGTTGGCGCGGCCGGCGGCGCGATCGAGCGCCTCGTTGGCGGCTTCCTCGGCCTCCGCGCGCATGATGTCGGCGACCCCCAGCCATTGCTGGTTCTGGTCCTCGGTCTCGATCACCCGCAGCATCAGGACGCCGCCGCCGACCCGGATCGCCCACCGGCTGGCGTAATAGACCGCGCGGTCCCATTCCGCGGTGTCGTCAACGATGACGAGGCATTTCGGCTTGTGACCTGTCTCGTAGCTTCGTCGCTGGGCGGTCATGCATGTCCCGGTGCTGAACCAACAAGCATGATCCGGAAAAGTGCGCAGCGGTTTTCCGAAAAGATCATGCTCAAATAAGGCCCATGCTGCCACACTCCCTCCCCGTTGGGGAGAGGGCGCGCGCAGTTCTGCCGGCGATGTCAGCGCGGGCGGATGAAGCCGACGATGTCCTTGGTGAGGCGCATGGTCTCGTCGGCGATGCCGCGGGCGCGGTTGGCGCCGTCGACCAGGATCGAATCGACATGGCCGGGATCGGCGACCAGCTTCTTCATCTCGGAGGCGATCGGCGCCAGTTTTGCGACGCAAACATCGACCAGCGCGTTCTTGAAGCTCGAGAACTGCCCGCCGCCGAACTGCGTCAGCACCTCCTGCTTGGAGACGCCGGCGAGCGCCGCGTAGATGCCGACCAGATTGTCGGCCTCGGGGCGGGTCTCGAGACCCTTTTCCTCCGACGGCAGCGGCTCCGGATCGGTCTTCGCTTTGCGGATCTTCTGCGCGATGGTGTCGGCGTCGTCGGTGAGGTTGATGCGCGAATTGTCCGATGCGTCCGACTTCGACATCTTCTTGGTACCGTCGCGCAGGCTCATCACCCGCGTCGCGGGTCCCGTGATCAGCGGCTCCGGCTGCGGGAAGAACAGGCCGTCGGCAAAGCCATGGCCACGGATCGAATCGCCGAAGTCGTTGTTGAACTTCTGCGCGATGTCGCGGGACAGCTCCAGATGCTGCTTCTGGTCCTCGCCGACCGGCACATGGGTCGCGCGATACAGCAGGATGTCGGCAGCCATCAGCACTGGATAGTCGTAGAGGCCGACCGAGGCGTTCTCGCGGTCCTTGCCGGCCTTCTCCTTGAACTGCGTCATGCGGTTCAGCCAGCCGATGCGCGCGACGCAGTTGAAGATCCAGGTCAGCTCGGCATGGCCGGCGATCTGGCTCTGGTTGAACACGATGTGCTTCTTGGCATCGATGCCGGAGGCGATGAAGGCCGCGGTCACCTCGCGGGTGTTGCGCGCGAGCTCGGTCGGGCCGCCCCAGACCTCGATGCCCTGCGTGATCGCATGCATGTCGACGACGCAATAGATGCAGTTGTGGGTCTGCTGCATCTTCACGAAGTTGACGATGGCGCCGAGGTAGTTGCCGAGGTGCAGATTGCCCGTCGGCTGGACGCCTGAGAAAACCCGTTCAACGAACGCCATGGTCTAATTCCCGGAAATTGCGGCTTTGGCGGCGTCGTTTGCCACTTAAGCCCCGCGTGCGCAAGTCAGGCCGGGCGTCTTTGCCTGACGGCGTTAACCGCCTCGCGCCAGCCTGTGACGCCGAAAAGCTGCAAGAGGAGCCCGTAACCGGCGATCCCGGCCGCGATCAGCACGAGGAGGGAGGCCGCCTGCACGAAACCGTGGCTGCCGGCGGCCGGCAGCGCGCCTGCCGCGAGCCAGAGCAGGGCACCCATCGCGAGCGCCGCGGCCAGGATGCGCGGCAGCCGGCGACGCGCCTCGGCATCGATCGAAAAGCCGAAGGTCGCGGCACCCCTGCGGATCAGCGCCAGCGCATTGCTCCAGGCGCCGAGTGCGATGCCGGCGGCGATTCCGCTCGCGCCGAACATATGGCCGAGCAGGAAGGCCGCCGCGATCGCGACCACGATGGCCTTCAGCGTCGCAAACAGCGGCGTCAGAGTGTCCTCGCGCGCAAAGAACGCCGGCGACAGCGCCTTCACCAGCACATGCGCCGGCAGCGCGAGCGTCAGCCAGATCAGGGCTTGCGCGGTGGCCGCGGTATCTTGCCCGGTGAACGCGCCATGCTCGAACAGCATCCGCACGATCGGCTCACTCAGCACCATCAGGCCGAGCGTCGCCGGCAGCGCCAGCCCGGCCGCGAGTTCGAGGGCGCGCGATTCCGCATGCGCGATCGCAATAGATTCGCCGCTGCGCACCGCGCGCGTCATCTCCGGGATCAGCACGGTGCCCATGGCGACGCCGACGATGCCGAGCGGCAGCTCGAGCAGGCGGTTGGCGAAATAGAGCCAGGATACCGCCGATGGCGAGGTCGATGCGATCACCGCGCCCGCCACCATGAGCCATTGCGGCGCGCTGCTCGCGACCATGCCGGGGACCGCGCGACCGAGAAAGCTGCGCATCTCGGGATCGAAGGAGATGCGGAGCGGCGCGGCGAGCTTTGCGCCGCGCAGCGCCAGCATCGACAATTGCAGGAAGCCGGCGACGCCGATCGTCGCGGCCATGACAAGCGCGGCCTGCACCGGCTCCTGCCGCCGCGCCAGCAGCGCGGCCATCACCGCGATCAGCGCAATGTTGAACAGCAGTGGCGAGAACGCCGTCAGCGCGAAGCGTCCCTGCGCATTGAGCAGCGCCATCATCACGGTGACGGGGCCGGCGAAGGCGAGATAGGGCAACATCAGTCGTGCGTCGTCGACGGCGAATTGCAGCGTGTCGCGGCCGACGAAGCCCGGCGCGATCGCCGCGATCACCAGCGGCATCAGCACGCCGATCACGAGCGCCGCCGCGATGACCGCGGCGCTGACGGTGCCGAGCACGCGGCCGGCAAACGCGGTCGCCGCGGTCATGCCCTCCGCATCGCGCGCCTTCAGCCATGCCGGCACCAGGGCGGCATTCAGTCCGCCCTCGGCGAGCAGCCGCCGCACCACGTTCACAAGCTGGAATGCGGCCAGAAAGGCATCCGCCACCGGCCCCGCGCCGAGCAGCGCCGCGATCACGGAATCGCGCACGAAGCCGAGCAGTCGCGAGGCCAGCGTTCCCGAGGAGACGGTGAGGAAGGAGCGGAACATCGGGCCTGTATAGCAGCCGCTTCCCTTGCTGGCGCTAGGCCTAACGTGATAGGTCGCGGCTCTTGTTGGGTGGCGTTAACACAGGGCAGGTCTATGGCTGACGCAAAATACGACGTTCTCGGGATCGGCAACGCGATCTTCGACGTGCTGGTGCAGACCGACGAGGCATTTCTCGCCCGTCACGGCATGACCAAAGGCTCGATGCAGCTGATCGACGAAGCGCGCGCCACCGCGATCTACGCCGATATGGGGCAGGCGACCGAGATGTCGGGCGGTTCGGCCGCGAACACCATCGTCGGCGTCGGCAATCTCGGCGCCCGTGCCGCCTATGTCGGCAAGGTCAAGGACGACCAGATCGGCAAGCTTTATGTCCACGACATCCGCGCCGCCGGCGTCACCTTCGACACCGCGCCGGCCAAGACCGGCCCGGCCACCGGATGCTCCTACATCCTGGTGACGCCGGATGGCGAGCGCACCATGAACACCTATCTCGGCGCCGCGCAGGACCTGACGCCCGACGACATCGATCCGGCTCAGATCGCGGCCGCCGGCATCATCTATCTCGAGGGCTATCTCTGGGATCCGAAGAACGCCAAGGACGCCTTCGTGAAGGCGGCCGATATCGCGCATGGCGCGGGCCGCCAGGTCGCGCTGACGCTGTCGGATTCGTTCTGCGTCGATCGCTACCGCGACGAATTCCTCGGTCTGATGCGCAAGGGCACGGTGGACCTCGTGTTCGCCAACGAGTCCGAGCTGCACTCGCTGTACCAGACCTCGGATTTCGACACCGCGCTGAAGCAGTTCGGCAAGGATACGAAACTCGGCGTCGTCACCCGCAGCGAGAAGGGCTGCGTGGTGATCTCAGGTGATGGCGTCGTATCGGCGGCCGCCTCTTCGATCGACAGGCTCGTCGATACCACCGGTGCCGGCGATCTGTTCGCCGCAGGCTTCCTGGTCGGTCTGGTGCGCAATGTCGGCCATGGGAACGCCGGCCGCCTCGGCGCGCTCGCCGCCGCCGAAGTGATCCAGCACATCGGCGCCCGGCCGCTGGTCTCGCTGAAGGATCTGGCGAAGCAGAAGGGGTTGCTGGTTTAAGGGCGACGGCTTCTTCACCTCTCCCGCTTGCGGGGGAGGTCGGCGCGTAGCGCCGGGTGGGGGCTCTCTCCACGATGTGACTCGCGGACAGAGCCCCCACCCCGACCCTCCCCCGCAAGCGGGAGAGGGAGAAGCAAATGCCTCACGCCGTCTTCGCGGCCTTCAGCCCCAGCCGCTGCTCGACCGCGTCGCGCATCACGAATTTTTGGATCTTGCCGGTCACCGTCATCGGGAATTCCTCGACGAACTCGACATAGCGCGGGATCTTGTTGTGGGCGATCTGGCCCTGGCAGAAGGCGCGTACCTCGTCTGCCGTGAGGGTCTCGCCGGCCCTGACCCTGACCCAGGCGCAGAGCTCCTCGCCATAGCGCTCATCGGCGACGCCGAAGATCTGCACGTCCTGGATCTTGGGATGGCGATAGAGGAATTCCTCGATCTCTCTCGGATAGAGATTTTCGCCGCCGCGGATCACCAGGTCCTTGATGCGGCCGACGATGTTGCAATAGCCCTCGTCGTCGATCACGGCGAGATCGCCGGTGTGCATCCAGCCGTTGGCGTCGAGCACCTCGCCCGTCTTTTCCTTCTCGTCCCAATAGCCGAGCATCACGCTGTAGCCGCGGGTGCAGAGCTCGCCGCGTTCGCCGCGCGGCACCACGTTGCCGTCGAGATCGACGACCTTGACCTCGACATGCGGGTGGATGCGGCCGACGGTGGAGACGCGGCGCTCCAGCGGATCGTCGGTCGCGCTCTGAAAGCTCACCGGGCTGGTCTCGGTCATGCCGTAGGCGATCGTCACCTCGTGCATGTTCATCTCGGTGTTGACGCGCTTCATCACCTCGATCGGGCAGGGCGCGCCGGCCATGATGCCGGTGCGCAGCGAGGACAGATCGAAGCGCTTGAACTCGGGATGGTCGAGCTCGGCGATGAACATGGTCGGCACGCCGTACAGCGTCGTGCATTTCTCCTGCGCGACCGTCGCAAGCGTCGCCAGCGGGTCGAAGCCTTCGCCTGGATAGACCATGGTGGTGCCGAGCGTGACGGAGGCGAGATTGCCCATCACCATGCCGAAGCAGTGATAGAGCGGCACCGGAATGCAGATGCGGTCCCGCTCGGTCAGGCGCATGGCGCGGCCGGTGAAGTAGCCGTTGTTGAGGATGTTGTGATGCGTCAGCGTCACGCCCTTGGGCGAGCCGGTGGTGCCGCTGGTGAACTGGATGTTGACCGGATCATCGAATTGCAGGCTGTCGCCGAGCGCCGCAAGCTGTTCACGATGGCGCGCCCCGCCCATCTGCGCGACCGCATCGAATGGAATCGTGCCTGGTGCCGTCGGTCCGCCGATCTGGATCACGGCGCGCAGTTGCGGCAGCCGCGCCGAGCCCAAATGGCCGGGCTCGGAGCCCGCAAGCTCGGGCAGCAGCGTGTTCAGCATCTCCATGTAGGCCGAGGTCTTGAACGCGGTCGCGGTCACGATCGCGGCGCAGCCGACCTTGCCGAGTGCGAATTCGAGCTCGCTCAGCCGATAGGCGGGATTGATGGTGACGAGGATCAGGCCGGCCTTCGCGGCGGCGAATTGCGTCAGCGTCCATTCCGGCCGGTTCAGCGACCAGATGCCGATCCGCTCGCCGCGCTGCAGCCCGAGCGCGAGGAAGCCGGCCGCCAGCGCCTCGACGCGCTCGGCGAATTCGTTCCAGGTCCAGCGCACATTGTGGCTCGGCGAGACCAGCGCCTCGCGACCGCCCCAGCGCGCGCGTGCGCGGTCGAGGCTTCGGCCGATGGTTTCACCGAGCAGCGGCGTATCGGAAATGCCGCAGACATAGCTGTATGCCTTGGGTGTGGGTGCCAAGCTGGTCCTCCTTCTGGTCGTGTTTGTGTCGTCACGCTTTTTTGCGCGATCTTAGTCGTTTGGCGCCGACAGGACAGGCCCGACCTATGGCGGGTATGGGGTTTACTTCACCTCGCCCCGCTTGCGGGGAGAGGTCGGATCGCATCGCAGATGCGATCCGGGTGAGGGGGAGTCTCCGCGAGTTCAGCCGTTACAGATGTGTGCGGAAGCAGCCCCTCACCCCAACCCTCTCCCCGTAAGAAACGGGGAGAGGGAGTTGATCGTGCTCGCGTCCTTAAGCCGCCCGCTGCCCGCTGCCGGCGTCGAGGCCGGCATAAATGCCCTTCTCGAAGCCTGCGAAGGCCTCCAGGCTGTGCTTGTCCGCGAACGGCAACAGCTGGGTCAGGATCACGCCGCAGACGTCGCGCGACGGATCGATCCAGTAATAGGTGTTGGCGAGGCCCGCCCAGGCGAGGCTGCCGGCGCTGCGGCCTTCCGGCGTCTTGGCGGTGTTGATCAGGAAGCTCAGTCCCCACTTCTTGACGATGTCGGGCCAGAGATCGACGTCGTTGGTGTACATCGGCGCCGCCGTCGTCATCTTGCCGACGGTGAGCTCGCCGATGTGGTTCTGTCCCATCAAAGCGACGGTCTCGGCCTTCAGCACCTGGTTGCCGTTGCCTTTGCCCTTGTTGAGGATCATCTGGCAGAACTTGATGTAGTCGGCCGCAGTCGAATAAAGGCCGCCGCCACCCATGTGGAATTCAGGGTTCTGCTCGAGCTCGAACGGGATCGCGGCCAGCGTGCCGTCCGCGCCGCGGGCGTGCATGCCGACCAGCCGCTTGCGCATGTCGTCGGAGATCTTGAAGGCGGTGTCGCTCATGCCGAGCGGCGCGAAAATGTGGTCGCGCAAGTACGCATCGAGCTTCTTGCCGGATGCTGCCTCCACAGCCTTGCCGACGAAGTCGATATTGATACCGTATTCCCAGCGCGTGCCGGGATCGCTCGCCAGCGGCGTCTTCAGTGCGGCATTCGAGCAGGAGATGATCCCGGGCGTACCGGTCTTCTCCATATATTTCCCCATGTCGGCGTTCCACAGGTCGTAGCAGAAGCCGGCAGTGTGGGTCATGAGCTTGCGCAGTGTGATCGGCCCCTTGGCAGGCCGCAGCTTCGGCTCGCCTTTGGCATCGAAGCCGTCGAGCACCTGCACGGCGGCGAGATCGGGCAACAGCTTGCCGATCGGCTCATCGAGCGAGAGCTTGCCCTGCTCGACGAGCTGCATCGCGCCCGCGGAGGTCACCGCCTTGGTCATCGAGGCGATCCAGAACACGCTATCGGCGGTCATCGGATCGCTCTTGGAGAGGTCGCGCTTGCCGAACGCGCCTTCGTAGATCACGTCCTTGCCGGTGGCCGCGATGGCGACCACGCCGGGAATCTCCTTTGCCTCGCTCTTCTGCCGCAATAACTGGTCGATCTGAGCCTTGCTCTGCATTGGGGGCGTCCTCCGGTGGGGTTTATTGTTTTGAAGTGGCGGGATCATCCTCCCGCTTTTCCGCTCCCGCAAGGCAGGCGCGATGCGATGATGTCGCGATGTCGTGAAAGCCGGGTAGCAGGAACGGGCTCGCTTAGCGGGCGTTCACCACGCGCCCAGATTTTGCGGTGGGCTTTGGGCAAGTCCGGGTGACCGGCAGGGAGGGCCACGGTAACGTGATCGACAGACTGATTTTCGGACCTGTTTTTTTGCAATAACGCATTCAGATCGCTGCACAATCGGTGCGGCACAAACGGATGATTTGACGAAAACCATCGTCATATTTGGGGTTGCGGGGACGCAGCAATGATTTCGACATGGAGTGAATGGAAGCGCTATCCGCGGCCGGGCCGCGGCGAGAACATCGAGGCGCCGATCAGCCCGGGTCTCTACGAAGTTCGCTACGCGGGTACCGGCGCCCTGCATTCATTCGAGGCGGTCGATAACGTCGCTCAGGCGCTGGCGCTGCTGCAGACGGGCACAAAATCCTGGTTCGGCCGCCGCGATGCGCGGGCGCAAGCCGACCTCGAATACCGGACCTGCGCGACCTCGACCAAGGCGGATGCCAAGGCCGCGGCCGAGCGCATGATCGGCCGTCGCGAAACCTATATGTCGGGCGGCGCGCTCTAAGCGCCGGCTTATGTAGGAACTGCGCGCCAGCCCTCGATATTGCTTGAAGCAGGGTCGCGCCCGGCGCCGGTGCATCGCAGCGGCTTTCCGCTTATATAGGCCGCAAATACCCCAAGGAAATTCCAGGAGTAACGCCATGACCCCGCCCGTTGCCGCACGCGCCACGCAATCCGCAGCATCCTCTCTGCAAGGCCGCTTGAAGGACCCGTCGCTGCTGCGCGACCGCTGCTACATCGACGGCGCCTGGGTCGGCACGCCGGAGTTCGCCGTCAACAATCCCGCGACCGGCGTCGAGCTGATCAAGATTCCGCAACTGGGCGCTGACGATACCACCAGGGCTGTCGAGGCCGCCCAGCGCGCGTTTCCGGCCTGGGCCAAGCTGACCGCCAAGCAGCGCTCCAATACCTTACGCAAATGGTTCGACCTGATCATCGCCAACCGCGAGGACCTCGCGCTGATCCTGACCTCCGAGCAGGGCAAGCCGCTGGCGGAGGCGCTCGGCGAGGTCGATATCGGCGCGGCCTATGTCGAGTTCTTCGCGGAGGAAGCGCGCCGCGTCTATGGCGAGACGATCCCGACCCAGCGTCCGGATGCCCGCCTGCTCGCGATCCGGCAGCCGATCGGCGTCTGCGGCGCCATCACGCCGTGGAATTTCCCGAACTCGATGATCACGCGAAAAGTGTCGCCGGCGCTGGCCGCCGGCTGCACCGTCGTGCTGAAGCCCGCCAACGAGACGCCGCTGTCCGCGCTCGCGCTGGCTGTGCTGGCCGAAAAGGCTGGCGTGCCGAAGGGCGTGCTCAACATCGTCACCGGTGATGCGCCGCCGATCGGCAAGGTGCTGTGCGAGCATCCGGCGGTGCGGTTCGTCGGCTTCACGGGGTCGACCAATGTCGGCAAGATCCTGTACCGGCAAGCATCGGTCGGCGTGAAGAAGCTCGGCCTCGAGCTCGGCGGCAATGCGCCGTTCGTGGTGTTCGACGATGCCGACATCGATGCCGCGGTCGAAGGCGCTATCGTCTCCAAGTATCGCAACATGGGCCAGACCTGCGTCTGTGCCAACCGTCTCTACGCGCAGGACAAGATCTACGACCAGTTCGTCGAGAAGCTGTCGAAGAAGGTCGCCGAGATGAAGATCGGCGACGGCACGGAGGCCGGCGTGACCCAGGGACCGCTGATCAACATGAAGGCGATCGAGAAGGTCGAGCGGCACATCGCGGATGCGGTCAAGGGCGGCGCCAAGGTCGTGACCGGCGGCAAGCGCTCGGCGCTGGGCCGCAGCTTCTTCGAGCCGACCGTGCTGTCGGACGTGAGACCCGACGCGCTCGTCGCGCAGGAGGAGACCTTCGGCCCGCTGGCGCCGGTGATCCGCTTCAAGGACGAGGCCGATGTGATCGCGATGTGCAACGCCTCGCCGTTCGGTCTCGCCTCCTACTTCTATTCGCGTGACATCGGCCGCGTCTGGCGTGTCGCCGAGGCGCTGGAGTCGGGCATGGTCGGCGTCAACTCCGGCCTGATCACGACCGAGGTCGCACCGTTCGGCGGCGTCAAGGAAAGCGGCCTCGGCCGCGAAGGTTCGCGTCACGGCATGGATGAGTATGTCGAGATCAAATACGTGATGATGGCCGGCGTCTAGCGGGGCACAGCCGAACTCGCCATCAGTAAATGGTGACCTCCACCGTCATGTGATCACTGACGGTGGTCACGCCGGCCCTGTTTTCGGCTGCAACCCTGATGGCTCGCCGGGCGGTATCCGATTGGGCAAAGCCCCAGAGATCGACGACGCCGTGGCTTGCGGCCACGTTCAGCCTGTGAGCGCGCGCCTGCGATTGCCTGGATGATGTTGGCGCGGGTAACGATGCCGACCAGATCGCCGCCCTCGCTGACGATCGGGACGCGGTTGATGTGGCTCTCTTCGAATATTCCGGCGATATCATGCAAGGGCGTGTCCGGAAACGCCGCGCGTTATGATGTCTTTCACGCTGGTCGCGTGAGATTTGATGTAGTTCTCCGCAATCACGCGTTGGCCGATGGCTAAGGCTTGCCCTTCGGCTGGAACGCCTGGTTCGAAAACGGCTGCTCGGCAGGTGTGCGCAGCACGATGAAGGCGCGGTCCATCGATTGATGACAGCTGTTGCAGCCCTTGGTCAGCTCGCCGAACTCCTTCACGAACCTGTCCGGGTCCTTGCGGTCGATGGCCTCCGAGATAACGGAGATGGTCGAGGCGAGCGTTGTGATGTTGGAGACTGGTATCCCCCTGTAAAGCAGCGCTGCCTCGACGAGGCTTTCCTTGATTTGTTGCAGCTCATAAGCCGCAAGCGGCCAGTTTCGGGCCGTTCCGGCGGACCACAGCTTGAGATGCTGAAGTTGCGCGGCGGTCATGATGTTGGCGAGCTGCGGGACATATCGCTCGGAGTTGCTTGGAGCGGGGGGCGACTCAGCCCAACTGGTCGGGATCGTCGCCGCGACCGACATGGCGAGCAACAGGGCCGCAAATGGCATTGCTTTCATGCGCGTTCCAGACAAAAGGCGGGAGCGATCACGAACGCCCCCACGAACACCTAAAACAAGCATGCGTCAGCCGAGGTGGCCTCGCGTTGATCCAGCGCAAGGGAATCGATTTCGGAACGTTTCGAAATTATCATAACGGGCTCTGGCCGAGGCTGGCCCCATGAAGCTGCCGCGACCGCGGCTACCATGTCCGCGTCGGGCCGGACGCCGAGTGGCCGTCGTCGCTACGGGCCGACCCGAACCGCCGTGCCTGTCAGACGCCCTTGTCGTTCGGATTGGCGACGGCGTCCTTCAGCGGCGCCGTCATCGGGAAACTCAGGTTCACGTTCTTCGGCGGAATCGGCCGCGTGAACCATTTCGCGTAGAGCTCCTGGAATTCGTTGCTCTTCATCATGGCAGCCAGCGTCCGGTCGACCAGCGCCTTGAACTCCGGATCGCCCTTGCGGATGATCAGCCCGTAGGGCTCGGTGCGCAGGCTGTCGTCGATGATGCGCCAGTCGGATGGATTGGGGCTGCCCGCGATCAGGCTCGCGAGCAGGATGTCGTCCATCACGAAGGCGTCGCTGCGCCCGGTGGTCAGCGCGAGGAACGACGCGGCATGATCCGGGGTCAGGATGTTCTTGGTCTGAAAGTTCTTCGCCTGGGCGCGCGCGCTCAACAGGCCGATCGAAGTTGATCCCGAAGTCAGCGAGACCGGCCTGCCGCCGAGGTCCTCGAAGGTCTTGATCGGGGCGTCCTTCTGCACCACCGCGCGGATGCTCGAGACGAAGATCGTGGTGCTGAAGGCGACGACTTTCTGCCGCTCCAGCGTGTTGGTAGCGGGACCGCAGACGATGTCGATGGTGCCGTTCTCGATCAGCGGTATCTGGGTGGAGAGCTGGATCGGCTGCAGTTTGGTCTGCAGCGCCGGCAGCTTGAGCTCGCTCTTCACCGCCTCGACGATCCGGGCACAGAGGTCCATCGCGAAGCCGACCGGCTTCTGGTTGTCGTCGAGATAGGAGAACGGGACCGAGACGTCGCGGTGCCCGAGCCGGATTTCGCCGGCATCGCGGATCTTGGCCAGTGTCCCGCCGGGCGATTGGGCCTGCGCCGGGACGGATCCCATCGCCGCAAGAAAGGCCAGGTAGATCAATCGCTTGAATGTTTTGTTCATCAGGTGCTCGCGGACGCCGGCAGAACTGGATACGATAGCTCAAGATTTTATACATTGAATTGCATAATCGGCAATCTGATTTTATACAATCATGACCAGGTCGGATATCTTGGCTTGGCTCACCAGCAAGAGAGAGAAGCCGGATGGAACCTGCGACCGCCGCCAGCCATCGAGGGGCCGGACGTCACGGTTCCGCGCCGGACGCCGTGCGCGAGGCACTGCGGGCCGCGATCAGTTCCGGCGAGCTCGCGCCCGGACTGCAGCTCCGTCAGGACGAGCTCGCTGCCCGGTTCGGCACCAGCCGCATCCCGGTGCGCGAGGCGCTGCGCCAGCTCGAGGCCGAGGGTTTTGTGACCTTCCTGCCCAACCGCGGCGCTGTCGTCTCCGACCTGTCGATCGATGAGGTGATCGAGCTGCTCGAGATCCGCATCGCACTCGAATGCCACGCGTTGCGATTGGCGATCCCCGCGATGGGCGAGATCGATCTCGAGGCGGCGACGAAAATCCTTCGTGCCTACGACGCCGAGCCTGATCCGGCGCAATGGGGCGCTTTCAACTGGAAATTCCACGCCACGCTCTACGCGCCATGCAATCGTCCGCGGCTGCTCAGCATGATCGAGGCGAATTACGGCCACGTTGGCCGCTTCACGCGGGCGCTGGTGTCGCAGGCGACCGGCAAGGAGCGTCCGCAACGCGAGCACTACCGGCTGCTCGAATTCTGTCGCGACGGCGAGGTCAAGAAGGCCGTCCGCCTGCTGCGTGATCACATCGAGGAAACGCAGAAGACGCTGCGCTCGGCGCAGCGCCAGGCGTTGCGCGATGCGGACCCCGAACGCCCGGTCTGATCGCTGCGACAATTCAAATCATCGCAGGCCCCACTGCGGGCCTTTGGGAGACCACGCGTGAAGACCAATGACGTCGAAATCCTGGTGATCGGTGCGGGCATCGTCGGCATCGCCACGGCGTACTCCCTCGCCGTTCAGCACAAGCGTGCGCGTCTTTTGATCGTCGACGAAGGCCAGCCGATGGCGCTGACCTCGGCGCAGTCGGGCGAGAACTACCGCAACTGGTGGCCGCATCCGACGATGGCCGATTTCACCGATCATTCCACCGACCTGATGGAGGAGATCGCACGCCGCAGCGACAACCGCATCCACATGACGCGACGCGGATATCTGCTGGTCACGCGCGAGGAGAAACCTGAGGAATTGCTGCAGCAGCTCTACGCCGGCTATGGCGCGCAAGCCGCGAAGCTGATCCGTCTGCATGAAGGGGCAGGCCGCGGCTACGTGCCGCCGCATTCGGCGGACTGGCAAAACGCACCCGACGGCGTCGACGTTCTGCTCGGCCGCGATCTGATTGCGGCGCATTACCCGACCTTCGATAAGGCGGTCTCGACCGCGCTACATATCCGCCGGGCAGGCGACATCAGCGGCCAGCAGCTCGGCCAGTACATGCTGGAGACGATGCGGCCGCTGGGAGCGCAATTCCAGCAGGCCAAGGTGGTCGGCATCGCGAAGACCGATCGCTTCGCCGTCGACGTGCTGGCCGATGGCGCGAGGCACATCAAGGCGGACATCATCGTCAACGCCGCGGGCCCGTTCGCCGCGCATGTCGCGGCGATGCATGGCGAAGCGCTTCCGATCGTCAACGTGCTCCAGCAGAAGATCGCGTTCGCCGATCGCAACCGCGCGGTCGATCGCAAAATGCCGTTTGCGATCGATCTCGACGGCCAGACGCTGGCCTGGTCCGACGACGAGCGCGAGGCGCTGTCCGCGGCGCCGGAATTCGCGCGGCTGCTGGCGCCGATGCCGGGCAGCATCCATTGCCGGCCTGACGGCGGCGATCACGGCGAGTGGATCAAGCTCGGCTGGGCCTTCAATGCCGAGCAGACCACGGCGCCGGTGCGCGAGCCGGAGCTCAATCCATATTTCCCCGAAGTCGTGCTGCGCGCGGCGAGCCGGCTGCAGCCGCGCCTCGCGCAATATCTCGGCGCGCTACCGCGCGACCGCGTGCATTACGGCGGCTACTACCCGATGACGAAGGAGAACTGGCCGTTGATCGGCGCGGCGAAGACGCCGGGCGTCTTCCTCGCCACCGCGCTGTCGGGTTACGGCACGATGGGCGCCTGCGCCACCGGCGATCTCTGCGCCCGCGCTGTGGTCGGCGCGCCCGTGCCCGCATTCGCCCGCAGCCTCTCACTCGCGCGGTATCAGGACAAGGCGCTGATGGAGCAACTTGAGGCGACCGCCAGCGGCTTGCTCTAGCCGAGGCTCTCCATGAACGCGCGCAGCCGCGGCGCCCATTTGTGCGCGTCGCGGCCCGATGCCGAATGGCCGTAGTCGCTGTCGAGCAGAAAATAATCGGCGTCGACGCCGGCGGCCTTCAGGGCCGGCATCACCTGCGGTGCAAGCTCCGGCGGGAACAGTCTGTCGGTCCGCGACAGGACATAGAGCACCTTGGCCTTGATCTGTCCGAACTGCGCCGTCACGTCGAAGCGGCGCAGCGCCTTGGCCAGAGTCAGCAGCGAATTGGCGTCGAACCCCCCGGCCCATTCCGCCGCCTCGGCGCGGATCGCGGCCTCAATGTCAGCGGGATCGGTCATCGTGTCGCGCAGCCGCGTCTCGATGCCGTAGCTCTTCAGCGTCGCGGCGCGGATCTGGATCATGCTTTCGAGCACGCCGCCGTGATCGTAATAGTCGCCGCCGTTCCAGTTCGGATCCTGCGACAGCCCCGCCATCAGGCGCGCGACATTGCCTTCGGCGCGTTCGTGCGGCACCAGCGGCGCGGTGACGACAGCGGCGATGCCGCGCATGGCGTCGGGATAGTTCACCGCCCATTGCAGCGCCTGGAAACCGCCATAGGACGGACCGACGATCGCAACGAGCTTGTCGATGCCGAGATCATCGAGCATCGCGCGCTGGGTGGCGACGATGTCGCTGACGGTGATGTCCGGAAAGCGTGGCCCGTAACGCCGGCCGGTCCGCGGATCGATGCTTGCCGCGTTGGTCGAGCCGTAGGACGAGCCCAGCATGTTCGGACAGATCGCGAAGTAGCGGTCGGTGTCGACAGCCTTGCCGGGGCCGACGATCTCGTTCCAGCTGCCTTCGCCGGTCGATTCGCCGGGATCGATCATCTGCGGCCCGCTGGTGTTGCCGTGGGTGATCAGCACGACATTGTCGCGGTTGGGCGCCAGCGTGCCGACGGTGCGGTACGCGACGGTGACTTCGCCCAGCACGCTGCCGTTCTCCAAGCGGAAATCGGATGTCGTGAAGTTCTTCAGCTCGGTTGCGGGCATCGTCTTGCTTTCGGAATGGTGCGACAGCTCAGCACGTCGGCAGCAGGAACGCAAAGGCTGGCGCTGTTGGACTACCCATTGCCGCGCTCATTTCCGAATGCGCCGTGGCGGCCGATACCCGAGGCAAAGCGCGTCGCGCCGGACAGCGTCTCGCCTGAAGCGATGACCTCGAGCCCGCCACGCATTTCGTTCCGGATCGCCTCTTCCTCGTCGAGGTCCCATTGCCGCAACGCCGAGAGCCGGTCGGCGCGCAGGCAATTCTGCGGAAACTTCGCGATGTCCTTGGCGAGCGCAATGGCGTGCGCGCGCGTCTCGCCCTTCGGCACCAGCCGGTTGGCGAGCCCCATGCGGTGCGCCTCGGGGCCGCTGACCGGGCGCCCGGTGAGGATCAGGTCGATCGCCTGGGAATGGCCGATCAGCCGCGGCAGGCGGATGGTGCCGAGGTCGATCAGCGGCACGCCGAAGCGGCGGCAGAACACGCCGAAGGTGGCGTCCTCCGCCACCACGCGCATGTCGGCCCACAGCGCCAGTTCCATGCCGCCGGCGACCGCGAAACCTTCGATCGCGGCGATCACCGGCTTCGACAGCCGCAGCCGACTCGGGCCCATCGGCGCGATCGTGTTGTGTCCGCGAACCTCGCGCCGCTTCTCGGGATCGCCTGATGCCACCGCCTTGAGGTCGGCGCCGGCGCAGAAATAGCCGCCGGTGCCGGTGAACACGGCGACCGATGCACTCGCATCCGCATCGAACGCCAGGAATGCGTCATACAGCTTGCGCGCGGTCGCGCCGTTGACGGCGTTGCGACAATGCGGACGATTGATGGAGATGATGGTGATGTCACCATCGCGCTCGACGAGCACGCTGTCGGCTTCGGTCATGGGCTGACTCCCTTGGGCTTGTTGGTTGGAGCCGAGCCTAACCTTGTTGATCACGCGATGCCATCGCGAACGAAGGCGACGCGGATGGTCGGGTCCCCGATCGCCTCATGCGCATCCTCGAAACGGACGCGGCGGGTGATGACATGTTCTGGGTGGTAATGTCCTGCCGCCACATGGGCGACGCAGTCGGGCAGTTCGGCGCGCACATTGACGCGGCTGACCTTCAGCGTGATCCCGACACCGTACATATGGCGCAGCGGCACCGGCGTGGTCTCGGCGAAGTCGCCATACATGCGCTGGCAGATGCCGTTGGGTTCCGTCGCGCGGAATGCCAGCAGGATGCTGGCGTCGGTCGCGGCCGCATCGATCACGATCGGAAACAGGCCGGGCGGCTCCATCGACAGGCCGCTAGGGGCTTCGATGACGTCGGCACCGAGCGACTTCGCCTTGGCGAGGCGCGGCGCGTAGTCATCGAGATAGACGACGCGGCCCGCGCCGCGCGCCACCGCCGCCTGCACCGCGAACAACGCGAGCGATTGCGCGAAGCCGCCGATCACGAGCACATCGGCGCCGGGCCGTTGCGCAAGCCAGCGCGCCACCGCGCTGAACCCGTCGGTCGCACCGTCGGCCAGTCCTGCGGTTTGCGACAGCGCATGGCCGTCGGGCTGGCGCACCAGCATGTGATCGGCGAACGGCACGCGGATGAGGTCGGACAGGCCGCCGCCGTACTCCACGCCGCACACCGGCTTCAGCCCGTAGGACGAGCGAAACGGCACCGCGGTGCAGGCATTGGTGTGGCCGCGCCGGCAGCGGTCGCAAGTGCCGCAACTGATCTGGAACGGAACGATGACGAGATCGCCGGGCGCGAAATTCTTCACCGCGCCGCCGATGTCGACGATGCGGCCCGCGGTCTCATGTCCGAGTGCAAATGGGCCCGCGAGGCCCGATCGGCCATGCACGATCGCAAGATCGAGATCGCAGCGCGTCACCGCGAGCGGCTGCACCAGCGCGTCGCGGTCATCCTGTAGCCTTGGCGCCGGAACATCCCACCATTCAACCTTG
This sequence comes from Bradyrhizobium sp. USDA 4011, assembly GCF_054063415.1. Lineage (NCBI taxonomy): Bacteria > Pseudomonadati > Pseudomonadota > Alphaproteobacteria > Hyphomicrobiales > Nitrobacteraceae > Bradyrhizobium > Bradyrhizobium sp. USDA 4011. The sequence goes on along the minus strand of NZ_JBSSGG010000001.1, from coordinate 4,001,219 downwards.
TTGCCGCCGATATAAGTCAATTGCCGCATCGTGCACTCTCCGCTTTGCGCCGAGAGTGCAGCGCGGCGGATGTGCCGACAAAAGGTATGTCTTCAACAGGGGTGAATTGGATTCACCTGGCCTAACGGGATCGTACGATCAGTCGATGGCAGGCGCAGCGCGTTCTCTCCCCGTCATCCTGAGGTGCGAGCGCAGCGAGCCTCGAAGGATGTACGGCCACCAGCCGGGCCGTCGACCCTTCGAGACGGCCGCGTTGCGGCCTCCTCAGGGTGACGGCGATAGAGCGAACGCGCCGCCGCTAGACCGTCAGCTCGCTGCCTGTCACGCGGCGATACGCTTCGAGATACCGCTTGCTGGTCGCATCCACCACGCTCGCCGGCAGCGGCGGGGGCGGGGCGTCGCCGTTCCAGCGGCCGGCGTGGCGTTCGACGTCGAGATAGTCGCGCAGCGGCTGCTTGTCGAAGCTCGGCTGCGGCTGGCCGGGCTTGTAGGTATCGACCGCCCAGAACCGCGACGAATCCGGCGTCATCACCTCGTCGATCAGGATGATGCGGCCGTCTTTGTCGCGGCCGAACTCGAACTTGGTGTCGGCGATGATGATGCCGCGGGCGCGGCTGGTCTGTTCGCCGTAAGCGTAGACGTCGCGCGCCATCTTCTCCAGCGTCGCGGCAACGTCACTGCCTACGATCTTGCGCACCCGCTCAACCGTGATGTTCTCGTCATGGCCGGCCTCGGCCTTGGTCGCCGGGCTGAAGATCGCGGGCTCGAGCTTCTGGCTTTCGACCAGGCCCGGCGCCAGCTTCTCGCCGGCGAGGGTGCCCTCGGCCGCGTATTCCTTCCAGGCCGAGCCGGAGATGTAGCCGCGGATCACGCATTCGATCGGGAACACGGTGGTGCGCTTGCACAGCATCGCGCGTCCGAGGATGTCGGCGCGATGATCCTTCAATGCAGGCACTGCGCGGATGATCTCGTCGGCATCGGCGCTGATCATGTGGTGCGGCACGGTGCCTTCGAGCTGCCGGAACCACCAGGCGCTGATCTGGGTCAGCACCGCGCCCTTCATCGGAATGGTTTCCGCCATCACCACGTCGAATGCCGAGATGCGGTCGGTGGTGAGCAGCAGCACACGATCGTCGCCGACGGCGTAGATATCGCGCACCTTGCCGCGGCCGATCCGGGGCAGGGGCAAATCGCTGGATAGCATTGCGGTCATGGGCGGGGTCTTTCCGGGTGGCTTTGCAAACACGAGCGCCCGCACACGAGGCGTGCGGGCGTGAGAGATTATCACAGGAAATAGCTCACTCCGGCAGCGGAATGAACTCGTGTTCGTGCGGAACCTGCGCGAAGCGCCCGGTTTTCCAGTCCTGTTTGGCCTGCTCGATCCGTTCCTTCGAGGAGGAGACGAAATTCCACCAGATGTGGCGGGGCCCTTCCAGGGCGTCGCCGCCTAGGAACATCATGCGGGTCGGCCGCAGCGTCTTCACGGTGATGCGGTCGCCGGGGCGGAAGATCAGGAGCCGCGGTCCTTCGTGGCGATCGCCGGCGATCTCGACCTCGCCGTCGACGAGATAGATCGCGCGCTCCTCGTGATCGGGGTCGAGCGGCACCGCGGTGCCGGCCTGCGCAGTCACCTCGGTGTAGAACCAGGGCGAGACCATGCTGACCGGCGAGCTGATGCCGAACGCTGAACCTGCGATGACGCGCGCGGTAAAATCGCGCTCCGAGATCATCGGTAAGTCGCCTGCGCCGTAATGCTGGAACGAAGGCGCGATCTCCTCCTTGCCCGCCGGCAGCGCGATCCAGCTTTGCAGACCGAGCATTTTCTGGCCGTCGCGGCGCTGCACCTCGGGGGTGCGCTCGGAATGCGCGATGCCGCGCCCCGCGGTCATCAAATTCATCGCGCCGGGCTGGATCTCCTGGATGTTGCCCTCGCTGTCGCGGTGCATGATGCTGCCGTCGAACAGATAGGTGACGGTGGCGAGCCCGATATGCGGATGCGGCCGCACATCCATGCCCTTGCCGGCGAGGTACTGCACCGGGCCGAAATGGTCGAAGAAGATGAAGGGCCCGACCATCTGCCGCTTGCCATGCGGCAGCGCGCGGCGCACCGCAAAACCGTCGCCGAGATCGCGGGTGCGCGGCACGATGATCAGGTCCAGCGCGTCGCAGGTCTTGGGATCGCCGAGTTCGGGATCGGTCGAGGGCTGCCAGCTCATGTCGGACTCCTTAACAGCGGTGTAGCGATCATACTCCAATCGTCGTCCCGGCCAAGCGAAGCGCGAGCCGGGACCCATAACCACCGATGCTTATGTTACGAAGGCTGGGGCCCCAGCTTTCGCTGGCAACACACATCCGTGGTTATAGGTCCCTGCTTTCGCAGGGACGACGAATTACTTGTGGCTTGCACCTGCTCTCGATGGCAGCAAGTACAAACTTGGAAACTGGAGGACGTCATGGTTTCTCTGACCAAGCCGGGCGCAAAGCTGTTGCAAGTCGATGGGCCCGTGATCGAGACGTCGCGTCTCATCCTGCGGCCGTGGCGCGCGTCCGACATCGCGGACAATACGCGGATGCTGTCCGATCCCGAGACGGCGCGCTTCATCACGCCGGATCATCAGCCTGTCACATCGGAGCTGAAGGGCTGGCGCAATGCGGCGGTCATCTCCGGCCATTGGGCGCTGCACGGCTTCGGTATGTTCGCGGTCGAGGAGAAATCCTCCAGTCGCTATATCGGCCGCGTCGGGCCGTATTATCCGCCGGAATGGCCCGGCTTCGAGGTCGGCTGGGGCATCGCCAGGGAGTATCGCGGCAAGGGTTATGCGGTGGAAGCGGCGCGTGCCGCGATCGACTTTGTGTTCGCCAATTTCACGGTTGACCGCATCATCCATTGCATCGATCCCGCCAACGTCGCCTCGCAGGCCGTGGCGCGGCGGCTGGGTGCGGTGAATGAGGGCCCGGGCAAGCTCGAGGGCGATGTCGTCGATATCTGGGTCACGCAGCGCAGCCGCTGGCCGCGCGATGGTTCTTGAAAAATCTCGCCCGACGGACGATTCTTCGCTGACCTTGGAGATCGCATCGACCGATGACCTTTGCCGCGACCGAACTGTGCCTGCGCGCTGCCACCGTGACGCTGCTGATGGTGTTTGCGGCCTCGATGTTCGCAGATTTCCGCAAGGTGCTGGCCGGGCGGCTCGCGATCGCCTTCGCGCTCGGCTCGGCCGCGCATGCGGTGACCGCGTCGATGGGGGCTGGGCCGCCGGTCTCGGACTGGCATGCGCCACTGATCGCGCTCTCGACCGGCGATATCGTGGTGTTCTGGCTGTTCACGCGCGCGCTGTTCGATGACGCGTTTCAACTGCGCTGGTGGCACGGCCTGATCTGGGCTGCGGTCGTGGCCTACAGCTTCGTCAATTGCATGTGGATCGCACCCGCCGGTCACGCGCGGATCGCGATCATCATGGTCAATTCGCTCACGCTCGTCTTCATTGCGCTCGCGGTGGCGCAAACCATCGGATCGTGGTCGGCGGATCTGGTCGAGCGCCGCCGCCGTGTCCGCGTCTTCATCGTCGCCGCATCTGCGCTGTACGGCGGCATGAACGCGCTGCTTCAGATCGCCTACGCCGGCAGCCGCGTGACCGTGGAATGGGCCAATTTGCTGAACGCGGCCGTGCTCACCGCCATCGTGGCCGCGATCACCTGGGCGATGATGCGCGTCGACGGCGCCGACCTGTTCGCGGTGCCGGCGGAGGCCGTCGTGCTGACGAAGCCCGCCGCCGCGGTCGAGGAGGCGGCGGACCAGAGACTGGTCGATGCCCTGATGCGGCTGATGGCGGACGAGCGCATCTATCGCCACGACAACGTCACGATCGGCATGCTGGCAACCCGGCTGAAGATCCCCGAATATCGTCTCCGGCGGCTGATCAACCAGCGGCTCGGCTACCGCAATTTCAACGTCTTCCTCAACAACCACCGGATCGAGGAGGCCAAGGCCGCGCTCGCCGATCCGGCCCAGTCCGCAGTTCCCGTTATCACCATCGCGATGGACGCCGGCTTCCAATCACTCGGCCCCTTCAACCGCGCCTTCAAGGCAACGACCGGTGTGACGCCAACGGAGTACCGGAAGCTGAAGGCCAGCGCGGTATGACTCTTCTCCCTCCCCCGCAAGCAGGAGAGGCGACATGAGCCCGCGGTTGGACCCTTTGTAATCATTGTATAATTCCAGAATCGGTGAGCCGCACCGAGTCCTCGGCCAGCCCGATTTCCAAATCCGGCGAGCACTCCCGCGGCCGCTCCGGCCTGATCCCGGCCACGCGCCCCATGCGCCATGCCGGAGGATCCTGTGACCCGTCGAAAGCTCGCCTTCATTCTCATTGCCACCACCGCCTGCGGCGCGCTGGCGCTGTCTGCCGCCCGGGCCCGCGATGTGCCCAAGGTCGCGACCGGCTTTGTCGCCAACGTCGTCTGCTCGGAGACCTTCGTCAGCGGGCTCGACCCGAAGCGAAACCTGGCCGAGACCACCGACGCGATGCCGGGGGCCGGCCTGATCACCTGGGCGATGGACACCGAGGTCGACCTTGATCGCAAGGACGTCACCGTGACGCTGTTCGGGCTTGGCCGCAGCCATGCAGTCTATCGCGACGGGCTCGGCTGCACGCTCGATCATGACGAGACGCTGGCCGATACCGCGCCTCCGCCCTCGAGGCCGCAAGCTGCATCGCTGCCCGAGATCGCAGGTCCTGCGCTCGTCGCGCCACAAAGCCCGCAGCTTGGGGCCGCGCTCGACCGCGCCTTTGCCGAGCCGGCGGAGCCGCCGTCCCGTCACACCCGCGCCATCGTCGTGATGAAGGACGGTCGCATCGTCGCCGAGCGCTACGCCGACGGCATCGGCATCGAGACGCCGCTGCTCGGCTTCTCCATGAGCAAGTCGGCGATCTCGGCCCTGATCGGAATCCTCGTCCGCGAGGGCAGGCTGACGCGCGACCAGCCGGTCCCGATCGCGGCCTGGCGGAATCCCGACGATCCGCGCCACGCGATCACGGTCGACGAGCTGCTGCGCCACACCGCAGGGCTTGCGCTCGGCAGCTCGCTGCAGGCGTCGCTGGCATCCGTGCTCGAGCCGGTCAACCGCATGAAGTACATGGAATCGGATATGGCCGCCTTCGCCGAGAGCGCTCCACTGGAGAGCGCGCCCGGCCGGATCTGGAACTATCATGACGGCAACTACCTGATCCTCTCGCATCTGATCCGCAACGCCGCCGGCGGGCACGCGGCGGACGTCATCCGCTTCGCGCGCGAAAGGCTCTTCGGTCCGCTCGGCATGCGCAATGTCGTGATGCAGTTCGATGCTGCGGGCACGCCGGAAGGATCGGGTGCGATGATGGCGAGCGCGCGCGACTGGGCGCGTCTCGGCCAGCTCTACCTCAATGACGGGATGGCCGGCGACAAGCGCCTTCTGCCGGAGGGCTGGGCGGCCTATTCGGCTTCGGCCACGCCGAATGCCTGGGTCGGCTACGGCGCGGGCTTCTGGACCAATCTCGGCGACAGCTTCGGCGCCAACTATCGTATCGCGCATGGCTGGCCGCGCGATGCGTATTTCGCCAAGGGCACGATCGGGCAATATGTGATCATCGTGCCCTCGCAGCATCTCGTCGTCGTCCGCCTCGGCCGCTCGCCGAACATGCCGCCCGCGGCGGACGGCGTGTTCGACCTGGTTCGCGATGTGGTGACGGCCACTTCCACAAGCGCGCGGCTCGCTGGCGGCAATTGACGGAGACGTCACACAACGCCCGCGCGATCGTGACTTGAATCTCGGCCTCCGGAATTTTCCGATGCTGTGGCGCATCTCAAAGGAGATGCGCCACAGTTCTTCAAGATCGCCTCAGCCGGAGATCATCATGCCGAAAGCCTACCGGATCGTGCACGTCACGGTGCACGACGAAGCCCGCTATCCCGAATATCTCGCCGCCGCGATGCCGGTATTCGTCAGATACGGCGCCAATTTCATCGTACGCAACGGCCCGTATGAGGTGATGGACGACGCGACGCGCCAGCGCAACTTCGTCCTTGAGTTCAGGGATCGCGCCACCGCGATGGAATGCTACACCTGCCCCGACTATCAGGCCGCCAAGGCGATCCGGCAGAAATACTCGGACGGGGATTTCGTGATCATCGATGGAGCCGAGTAGGCTTTCCGTCATTCCGGGGCATGCGAAGCACATGCGCGGGTGATGACACCGGGTGGTGTGACGCCTTGAATCGAGAACCATCCTCATCGTCGTCCCGGCGAAGGCCGGACCCATTACCCCGAATGCGCATTGTTGCGCGAACCTGGGGCCACAGCTCAATCTCACAACGCAACCGTGTGGTTATGGGGCCGTCCCTGCTTTCGCAGGGACGACAGCTGTGGTGTGGCGTGCAGCCGGCGATCGACGACGGCCGCCCTTACTGCCGCCCCAACTGCGTCGCCTTCTCCACACGGTCGAACCGCTCCAGCGTCAGGATCGCGTCCGCGAGCTCATCTGCGCGCTTGTCGAGCACCGGGCGGGCCAGCGTCAAGAACTTCTGCTGCATCGCCTTTGCATCCGGGAACGAGGTCGGCTCGCCGGATGGATCGGCATAGAGGCGCTCATGGGTGCCGTCGTCGGTGGTGATCGAGACGCGGGCGCCGAACGGATGGGTGCGGCCGACCTCGAGGCGGTCGTCCTGCACCACGTCGAATTTGTCGGCGAGCGCGTCGATCGCCGCATCACCCAGCCGGTCGTAATCGTCCCAGCCGAAATGGCCCTGGTCGAGCGCGATCGCGCCGGTGAAGAACATCGAGAACTGGCCGCCGACCACCGAGGTCGGGTGGCGCTTGGTGGCGGCGTCACCGGTCAGCGTGATGCCATTGCGGTGCAGGCCGATCTCGACCTTCCTGATCTGGTCCGGCGTCAGATTATGCTCGCGCCGCATCGCGATCAGCGCGTCGATCGCGGCATGGGTATAGCGGCAGCTCGGATACGGCTTCACGCCGATCTTCAGGGTCTCGTAGGTGTGGCCCAAGTCCGCCACCGCCTTGTCCGGATGCGCGTCATCGGTATAGCCGACCAGTAGGCCGTGCTTGCCCTCGACCGATTCGCTCGAACCGATGAAGTCGTTGCGTGCGAGCGTCGCTGCGATCACGCCGTTCATCGCAGCGGCGCCGACCTGGTAGCGCTTGTTCCAGGCGCCGTTGACCAGGAATTGCAGTGAGCCGGCAGCCTGGCTGCCGGAGACGCCGAACGCGGAGACGATTTGCTGCTTCGACAGGGCGAACAGCTTGGCCGCCGCGGCCGCGGCGCCATAGGTGCCGGCCGTCGCGGTCGGGTGGAAGCCGCGGGCGTAATGCGAGGTCGGATCGAGCGCGTTGCCGAGCCGGCAGCACACTTCATAACCGGCGACGATCGCGGTCAGCACGTCGCGGCCGGAGGCGCCGACCATCTCGCCGACCGCAAAGGCGGCGGGCACCACGGGTGCGCTCGGATGCAGCGAGGAATCGGCGTGGGTGTCGTCGAAGTCGAGCGAATGGCCGAGCGCGCCGTTGAGCAGTGCCGCCACCGCCGGCGTCCAGGTCTTGGTGTCGCCGAACACCGTGGCCTCGCCCTTGCCGTCCAGCGCCAGCGCCTCCAGCATCTTCATCAGCGAGGGCGTCGATTCCGCATCGCGGCGGGCGCGGATGGTACTGCCCAGGAAATCCAGCGTCAAAACCTTGGCGCGCTCCAGCACCTCCGGCGGGATGTCGGAATATTTCAGGTCGGCGACATAGGCGGCGAGCGTTGCGGTTTCGTGGGCCATCGTGTTTCCTCAATTTTGCGGCGCAGGGTAGGCGGGCGGGTTTGGCCTTTCAAGCCACCTTGCCGCCGCGGGCAGCAGCCATGCTCGACGTCCTTTAACATAGGCCTTTCCATTGATTGCGGATCAGGGTGCATGAGGACCTTCGCAAAACGCATGTTCGAGCAGCTCTGGACCCGCAAGACGCAGCTGGCGCTCGCGGTCCGGATCGCGTCCGCCGGCGTGGCGGCCTATGCCATCGCGCTGGCGCTGCACCTCATGTTGCCGCTGTGGGCGGTGCTGACCTCGCTGATCGTGACCCAGATGAGCGTCGGCCGCTCGCTGAAGGCGACCCGCGACTACATGCTCGGCACCATCGGCGGCGCCGTCTATGGCGGCGCGATCGCGGTGCTGATCCCGCATTCCGGCGAGGGCAGCCTGCTGGCGCTGCTGGTCTTGGCGATCGTGCCGCTGGCGTTCATCGCCGCGCTCAATCCCAGCCTGAACTCGGCGACGGTAACGGCGGTGATCGTGCTGCTGCTGCCGACGATGCATCATTCCAATCCGCTGGACTCCGCGATCGATCGCGTCCTCGAGGTCACGGTCGGCGCGCTCACCGGGCTTGTGATCTCGTTCCTGGTATTGCCGTCGCGCGCGGTCAGCCAGATCAGGGTCAATGCGTCGAAGCTGCTGGAGCTGCTCTCGGCGGCGTTCGCCGAATTGCTCGCCGGCCTGACGCGCGGGCTCGACAACGACGCATTGCACCGGATCCAGGATGGCATCGGCAGCGCGGTGACCAATCTGCACGCAACCGGCCTCGAGGCCGAGCGTGAACGCACCATGCATCTGTCATCCGGGCCGGACACCGGTCCGCTGCTGCGGACCATCCAGCGGCTGCGGCACGACGTCGTGATGATCGGGCGCGCCTGCGTGGTGCCGCTGCCGGCCGATATCCAGGCGAGGCTGGCGCGGCCATTGGCCGACGTCAGCAATGCCATCGTGACCTATATGGTGGCGGTCGCTACCGCCCTGCGCGCCGGCAGCGGCCCGGCCGACATGGCGCCGGTCGATGCCGCGCTGCATGCCTATAGCGAGGAGGTTGCCGCGGTGCGCAGCGAGGGCCTGACCCGGGGCCTTCCGGTCGATGCCATGGAGCGGTTCTTCGCGCTCGGATTCTCGCTCGACCAGATGCGGCAGAACCTGAACGATCTCAAGCGCTGCCACGGCAATTGGTGCACGAACGAAGATGGTTCCCAGAAGATCGTTGCGGAAACTTCGCAGAAGAGCGCGGCATGACCTTTGGCTATGCCGTGCGGCGCGTCAGGCCCTTGCTCTCCATGCGCCAGATCAGGAGGTCGATACGGTCCTGACCGAAGAACGGTTCGCCCTCGAACACGAAGGTCGGTACGCCCCAATGACCGGAGGCCGCATGCGCCTCCTCGTTGCCCTTGATGACCGCTTCATAGCGATCGGGGTCGGCGGCGATCGCCGCATCCATCGCAGCGAGATCGAATCCGGCGGCATCGGCTGCTCGTGCCAGATGATCGCCCTCGTTCCAGCCCTTCACCGAGCCGTCCCACAGCACGCGGCTGATCGCGGAGGTGAAGGCAAGCGACTGCCCCTCAAGCTGGGCGGCAGCGCCGAGCCGGGTCAGGCGGTGGATGTACGGCTGATGTTCGGCGACGTCGAGCGTCGTCATGTCCTGCACGATCGGGTCCGGGCGCGGAAAGCGGAACGGGATGTTCTCGTGCTTGGCGACGCGGCTGGAATCGAGCACGACATAGCGGGCGAATTGCGGATTGGTCTTCTTGAAGAAGCCGGGCACGCGCACCGCGAGCGGATAGACCGGCCGCAAATTCACCGCGACATCGTAGTCGGCGACCATTTTCAGCGTCTTCGGCAGCGCCAGATAGCTGTACGGACTGCGGAACGAGAAGAACAGGTCGACCGACAAGGTCATGGACTAGCCTCCGTTCGGTGCGACCTCGTCGACCTTCATCCTACCAGTCTGCGTGCCAGCAGGCGGAAACGCAAGATCAGGAGGGTGGCATAGACTGCCGTGCCGAGCGATAGCCCGATCCAGACGCCGGGCGCCTTGAGCCCGACACAGAAGGCGAGCGCGTAGGCGGACGCGAATCCGATCAGCCAGTAGCTGATGGTCGCAAACAGCAGCGGCACCTGGGTGTCGTGCATGCCGCGTAGCGCGCCGGCGGTGGTGGTCTGCACGCCATCGGCGATGAAGAACGTCGCGCCGATCAGGAGCAGCATCGCGGTAAGCTGCGCAGTGGCGTCGGAAGCTTCACCGAGGAACAGGGCCGCGATCTCGAAGCGCGCCTGGATCACCGCGAGCGTCATGATGCTCATGAACACGCCGGAGAGCGCGACCGCGACGAAGCCGGCACGCTGCACCGCGTCGGTGTCACGGCGGCCGACCGCTTGGCCGACCCGCACGGTGGCGGCCATGCTGACGCCGAACGGCACCATGAACAGGATCGCCGCGATCTGCAGCGCGATCTGGTGCGCCGCCAGCGCCGTGGTGCTGATCAGCCCCATCAGCAGGCCGGCCGCGCCGAACAGGCCGTATTCCAGCAGGAAGGCGATCGAGATCGGCGCGCCGATGGCGACAAGCCTGCCCAACAACGGCCAGTCGATGCGCCAGACGCGGCTGAAGACATGGTACTTGCGGAACGGGCGGCGCCGCGCCGCGAACCACACCCCGGCGAGGAAAGTGCCGAGATTGACGATCGTGGTCGCAAGCCCGGCGCCGAACATGCCGAGTTCGGGCATGCCCCATTTGCCGTAGAGCAACAGGTAGACCATCAGCGCATTGGCCGGGATCGCCGCGAGCGTGATCCACAGCACCGGCTCCGGCCGGTTCACCGCGCTCATGAAGCCGCGGATCGCAATGAACCACAGCGCCGGCAGGATCCCCCAGGCGAGCCCGAACAGATATTGCTGCGCCAGATGCGCGGTGGCCTGGGTCTGGCCGAGCGCGAGCAGGATGCGCTCGCCCTGGAACGGCAGCGCCATCAGCGGCAGCACCATGAAGAAGGCCGCCCACAACCCGACGCGCAGCGAACGCCGCATCACGCGTGGGTCGCGGGCGCCGAACGCCTGCGCGGCCAACGGCGAGACCGCCGCCATCATGCCCATGCCGATGGTGAAGCTGACGAAATACACGGTATGCGCCAGCGCCGCCGCAGCCACGTTCTCGCTGCCGAGCCGTCCGATGAAGGCGAGATCGGTCGTCATCATCGCGATCTGCCCGAGCTGCGTCAGCGCAAGCGGCACCGCGAGCTTCAGCGTTTCCGCGAGCTCGGCCGTGAGCAGCTTGCGAGAGGGGACGACGGCCGCGCGCGACGCGGCCGGGTCGATCTTGTCGATGCAGGTCATGACGGCACGCTTAGCACGGCAAACCGGCCGGAAGGATGGCCAAACTGCCCAAACGCGACGATCTCACGCAGAGATCATCGTCTCCCAAATTGTCGTTTGAGCATGCTCCGACCGGAGCAAAGCTTCACGTTCTTCCGGATCATGCCCGGATCACGATCGCGCTGGTATCCGCTTGATCCTGGCGCCGAGCGCGTTGAGCCGTTCGTCGATCCGCTCATAGCCGCGCTCGATCTGGTCGGCATTGTTGATGGTGGAGGTGCCGTTGGCGCACACCGCGGCCAGCAGCATCGCCATACCGGCGCGGATGTCGGGCGAGTTCATCGGCGCGCCGCGCAGCCGGCTCGGACCGGCCACGATCGCGCGGTGCGGGTCGCACAGCACGATCCGGCCACCCATCGCGATCAGGTTGTCGACGAAGAACATCCGCGATTCGAACATCTTCTCGTGCATCAGGATGACGCCGTCGCACTGCGTCGCGGTGACGATCGCGATCGACATCAGGTCCGCCGGGAAGGCGGGCCAGGGCTGGTCCTCCAGCTTCGGCACGTGGCCGCCGAAATCGTCCTGGATCTTCATGGTCTGGTTCGACGGCACGACAAGGTCGTCGCCTTCGATGCCGCAGACGATGCCCAGCCGTTCAAAGCCCATCCGGATCGAGCGCAGATGCTCGACGCCGGCGCGCGCGATGCGCAGCGGGGAGCGGGTCACCGCGGCAAGGCCGATCAGCGATCCGACCTCGATGTGGTCGGGCTGGATCGCGTAGCTCGTGCCGCCGAGCGGCGCCTGGCCGTGCACGGTGATGGTGTTGGTACCGATGCCTTCGATCTTTGCGCCAAGCGCGACCAGGAAATTGGCGAGGTCCTGCACATGCGGCTCGGAGGCCGCGTTGCGCAGATAGGTGGTGCCGCGGGCGGCGACGGCGGCGACCAGCGCGTTCTCCGTCGCGGTGACGCTGGGCTCGTCGAGGAACACATCGGCGCCCTTCAGGCGCGCGGCGCGGAATTCCAGCCGGTGCGTCGCGGTGACCGTGGCGCCGAGCTGCTCGAAGGCCAGAAAATGCGTGTCGAGCCGGCGGCGGCCGATCACGTCGCCGCCGGGCGGCGGCAACGCGACCTCGCCGCAGCGGGCGAGCAGCGGACCTGCCAGCAGGATCGAGGCGCGGATGCGCGCGCACAGAGCCGGATCGAGATCGGCGGCGCGGATCTCCTTGGCATGGATCTGCAGCGTGTTGCGCTTGGTCCATTCGGCGCTGGCGCCGACCGAGCGGCATAGCTCGACCAGCGTTTCGGTGTCGCGAATGCGCGGCACGTTGGTCAGCGTGACCGGATGCTCGGTGAGCAGGGCAGCTGCGATGATCGGCAGCGCGGAGTTCTTGTTGCCCGACGGCTCGATGGTGCCCGAAAGGCGGCGGCCGCCTTCGACGATGTATTGGATCGGCGGCACGCGGAATGTCCCCTAACGCATCATCCAGACTTGGATTCGAATTGGGCCACGCGAAATTCCGTAACGGAATCAATGGCTGTCCGGCACCGTAACACAACTCCCGGCGCAGCTTCCACACGAAAGGTAGCCGCGCGATGGTACGGAGCGCGCGGTCACAGACACGTCATCTCGGCCGAGCCGTCGCGTCGGAAAGCGCAAGTCCGCCTGGCCGCCGGGAGCAGGTCCCTAGATGTCGATGGTGGCGCTGAGGGAGTTTTCCTGGATGAAGTCGCGGCGCGGTTCGACCACGTCGCCCATCAGCTTGGTGAAGATATCGTCGGCCTCGTCGACCTCCTTGATCTTCACCTGGAGCAGCGAGCGCGCCTCGGTGTCCAGCGTGGTCTCCCACAGCTGCTCCGGGTTCATCTCGCCGAGACCTTTGTAGCGCTGCAGCGAGACTCCCTTGCGAGCGGCATCGGTCACGGCCTCGAACAGGTCGATCGGGCCGTGAATGGTCTGCTCGGCATCCTTGCGTCGGAGCTTGCCCGCCCGCACGTAGATCTCCTGCAGTCTGGTCGCATACTCGTCGAGCTTGCGTGCATCGGCCGAGCCGAGAAACGCGTCGTCGATCACGGCCACTTCCTTGACGCCGCGTACGGTGCGCTCGAACTGGAAGCCCTGGCCTTCAGTGAAGGTGCCGATCCAGCCGCGCTCCACTTCGTCGGCAACCGCGTCCAGCCGCTTGGCGATGTAATCAGCCGCGGAGTTGGCGGTCGCGATATCGCTGGTGATTCTCGGGGTCAGCACGCCGGCGATCGCGGCCTGCTCGATCACCGCGCGATTGTAGCGGCTGTGCAGGTTTCGCAGCACGGAGCGGATCGTCCGGGCGTCTTCGACCAGCGACAGCAGGTCACGGCCCGAGCGGTCTTCGCCGGAGGCCGGCTTGAAGACGCATTCGTCGAGCCCGGTCGAGATCAGGTAATCCTCGAGCGCGCGCTCGTCCTTCAGATATTGCTCGGACTTGCCGCGCGAGACCTTATAGAGCGGCGGCTGGGCGATATAGAGAAAGCCGCCGTCGATGATCGGGCGCATCTGGCGATAGAAGAAGGTCAGCAGCAGCGTGCGGATATGGGCGCCGTCGACGTCGGCGTCGGTCATCACGATGATCTTGTGATAGCGCAGCTTGTCGACCGAGAAATCGTCGCTGATGCCGGTGCCGAGCGCGGTGATCAGCGTGCCGATCTGCTCCGACGACAGCATCTTGTCGGGGCGCACGCGCTCGACATTGAGGATCTTGCCGCGCAGCGGCAGCACCGCCTGGAATTCGCGGTTGCGGCCCTGCTTGGCGCTGCCGCCTGCCGAGTCGCCCTCGACGATGAACAGTTCGGACTTCGCCGGATCCTTCTCCTGGCAGTCGGCGAGCTTGCCGGGCAGCGAAGAGACGCTGAGCGGATTCTTGCGGGTCAGCTCGCGGGCCTTGCGCGCAGCCTCGCGGGCTGCGGCGGCCTGGATCACCTTGCCGACGATTTCCTTGGCTTCCTTCGGATTCTCCTCGAACCAGGCCGCCAGCGCCTCGTTCAGGACGTTCTCGACCACCGGTCGAACCTCCGAGGACACCAGCTTGTCCTTGGTCTGCGACGAGAATTTCGGATCGGGCACCTTCACCGACAGCACCGCGGTGAGGCCTTCGCGGCAATCGTCGCCGGTCAGCGCGATCTTTTCCTTCTTCGCATTGGCCTCGGCGTAGCCGTTGACCTGGCGCGTCAGCGCGCCGCGGAAGCCGGCCAGATGGGTGCCGCCGTCGCGCTGCGGGATGTTGTTGGTGAAGCACAGCACGTTCTCGTGGTAGCTGTCGTTCCACCACAGCGCGGCTTCGACGCCGATGCCGTTGGCTTCCGCGCGCACCATGATCGGCGCCGGCACGATCGCCTTCTTGTTGCGGTCGAGATATTTGACGAATTCCTCGACGCCGCCGGAATAGTGCATCTCCTCGCGTTTCTCGACCGCATGCCGCATGTCGGACAGCACGATGTGGACGCCGGAATTGAGGAAGGCGAGCTCGCGCAGCCGGTGCTCGAGCGTCGCGAAATCGTATTCGATGTTCTTGAAGGTCTCGGTCGAGGCGAGGAAGGTGACCTCGGTGCCGCGTTTGCCCGGGGCATCGCCGACCACCTTGAGCGGCGCGACGGCATCGCCGTGCGCGAATTCGATGTAGTGCTCCTTGTCGTCGCGCCAGATCCGCAAGCCCAGCTTGCTGGACAGCGCGTTGACGACGGAGACGCCGACGCCGTGCAGACCGCCGGAGACCTTGTAGGAGTTCTGGTCGAACTTTCCGCCGGCGTGCAGCTGGGTCATGATGACCTCGGCCGCCGAGACGCCTTCGCCCTTGTGGATGCCGACCGGAATGCCGCGGCCGTCGTCGTACACGGTGACGGAATTGTCCGCGTTGAGGGTGACCAGGACGCGGCTTGCATGGCCCGCCAGCGCCTCGTCGATCGCGTTGTCGACGACCTCGTAGACCATGTGATGCAGGCCGGAACCGTCGTCGGTGTCGCCGATATACATGCCGGGCCGCTTGCGGACGGCGTCGAGGCCCTTCAGCACCCGGATCGATTCCGCACCATATTCGGCCGGAATGGGATGCTCAGATTCGGCAGGGGTCTGCCGGGCAGGTTCAGTCATGTGAGGCCTTCGAGGATGTCCCGAATCAGCTGCACAAAATGAGGCGCTGATTCCACTATTTGTGCCATGAAAGAGCAGTTGCGCCTAGCGCAAAGTCTCCGTCTACAAACTATTGAATAGATAGGGTTTTTTCGGCCTGTTTCAAGACTCTCAAAGGCCGATTCCGGAGGCTCTGAAAAGCCCGATTCGAAGGCAGATTCGAGCTCCTCTCGGAGCCGATTTCGCGCGCTTAGCCGCGCCGTGTGGCGCGGCCGGATTCGACGTCGAAAATCTCTCCCGTCGGGCCGATATCGACGAAGGCGGCAGGGTCGGCGCCGGTCATCCAGACCTGTGCGCCGAGCTTGGCGAGCTCGTCGAACAGCGCCTTGCGCCTATTGGGATCGAGATGGGCGACGACCTCGTCGAGCAGCAGCAGCGGCACGATGCCGGTCATCTCCGCGACCATCGTGGCATGCGCCAGCACCAGCCCGATCAAGAGCGCTTTCTGCTCGCCGGTCGAGGCATCGCGCGCCGGCATGTTCTTCGGCGCGTAGACCACCTGCAGATCGGTCAGATGCGGGCCGTCGAGCGTGCGCCCGGCGGCGGCGTCGCGCGGGCGGCTGGCGCGCAGGATCTCGCGGTAGCGGTCCTCCACCGCGGTCGCAGGCTCCTGCAGCAGCGCGTTCTCCATCCAGCCGTCGAGCATGATCTCGGCGGACGGGAAGGCCGAGGCGGCACCGCGCTCGCGCAGCATCGCGGCGAGCTTGGCGGCCGTCTGGCCGCGCGATGCGGCGACCGCGACCGCAAGCTCCGCGGTCTCGCGCTCGATCGCATCACACCAATGGTCGTCGTAGTTGCGCACCTCGAGCAGCCGGTTGCGCGAGCGCAGCGAGCGCTCCAGCGCCGAGACCCGGCTGGAGTGCTCGGAATCGATCGCCAGCACCAGGCGGTCGAAGAAGCGCCGCCGCTCGGAGGCGGCGCCCATGAACAGGCCGTCCATCGCCGGCGTCAGCCACACGATGCGCAGGTGGTCGCCGAACGCGGTCGCGGAACCCACCGGTTCGCGATCGATGCGGCAGCGCCGGCTGTTGCTCGCCTCGCCGGTCGGGGGATCGATGCCGGTGCCGAGCGTGGCGAGGCCGAGCGCGCCCTCGACTTCGGCCGAGACCGCCCAGGAGCCGTCGCCCTGATTATCGGCGATGTCCTCCAAGGTCGCGCGGCGCAGCCCGCGGCCCGGCGACAGGAACGAGACCGCTTCCATGCAATTGGTCTTGCCGGCGCCGTTCGGCCCGACCAGCACCACCATGTCGCCCGCGACCTGCAGCGTCGCCGTCCGGTAATTGCGGAAATGCGTCAGCGACAGGCGATGAATGCGGGATGGGGTCATGTTACCTTGTCATTGCCGGGCTTGACCCGGCAATCCGTCGTCCGCGCTAGCGGACAATTTCATCATATAAGTCCCGCCAGCCGGGATTGCCGGCAACGATCAGATCAATCTTCCACTCACGCGACCAGTGCTTGATGTTTTTCTCGCGCTGAAGCGCCGCGGCGATTGTCTCATGCGCCTT
This sequence comes from Bradyrhizobium sp. USDA 4011, assembly GCF_054063415.1. Classification (NCBI taxonomy): domain Bacteria; kingdom Pseudomonadati; phylum Pseudomonadota; class Alphaproteobacteria; order Hyphomicrobiales; family Nitrobacteraceae; genus Bradyrhizobium; species Bradyrhizobium sp. USDA 4011. The sequence goes on along the minus strand of NZ_JBSSGG010000001.1, from coordinate 3,984,387 downwards.
AATGTAGGCGAGGGTCTTGATGCCGTACCGCTTGGTAAAGCCTTCGGGGAGGCCATCGCGATGCTCGTAAGCTCGCCGGACCGGATTATTGGTCACGCCAACGTAGAGAGTTCCACCGGGCTTGCTCGCGAGGATGTACACCCAATAGATCATCTCTTGTTCGATGGATGGCCGGGTCAAGCCCGGCCATGACGAGAGGAGGTCACACTCGCATCGGCATCAGCACGTAGAGCGCGCCCTTGCTGTCGCGGTCCTGCACCAGGGTCGGCGAGCCGGGATCGGCGAGCTTCAGCACCGCGACCTCGCCCTCGATCTGGGCGGCGATGTCGAGCAGATAGCGCGAGTTGAAACCGATATCGAGCGCATCGGAGGCGTACTCGACCTCGAGCTCTTCGGTGGCGCTGCCGGAATCCGGGTTGGTGACCGAGAGCACCAGCTTGCCGGGGGACAAAGCCAGCTTCACCGCGCGGCCGCGTTCGCTGGAAATGGTCGAGACGCGATCGACGGCGGCCTCGAAATCCTTCTTGTCGACCACCAGTTCCTTGTCGTTGTTCTGCGGAATGACGCGGCCATAGTCCGGGAAGGTGCCGTCGATCAGCTTCGAGGTCAGCACCACATTGCCGAGCGTGAAGCGGATCTTGCCATCCGACAGCTCGATCGAGATCTCGGCGTCGTCGCCCTCGATCAGCCGCTGCACCTCACCGACCGTCTTGCGCGGGACGATCACGCCGGGCATGCCGGTCGCGCCCTTGGGCAGCGGGAGGTCGATCTGGGCCAGGCGGTGGCCGTCGGTAGCAACCCCGCGCAGGGTCGCGGCCTTGGCGGTACCGGCCGCATGCAGATAGATGCCGTTGAGGTAGTAGCGGGTCTCTTCGGTCGAGATCGCAAACTGGGTGCGGTCGATCAGCCGCTTGATGTCGGACGCTGGCAGCGAGAACGAATGCGTCATGTCGCCGGCGGCAAGGCCCGGGAAATCGCTTTCGGGCAGCGTCTGCAGCGTGAAGCGCGAGCGGCCGGCGCGCACCGCGAGCACCGAGCGGTCGCCATCGGCCTCCAGCACGATCTGCGAGCCGTCGGGCAGCTTGCGGACGATGTCATAAAACATATGCGCCGGCACCGTGGTCGAGCCGGCGGTTCCGGTCTCGGCGGCCAAGGTCTCCGTCACCTCGAGATCGAGGTCGGTTGCCTTCAGCGACAGTTTGGCGCCCTCGGCGCGGATCAACACGTTGCCGAGGATCGGGATGGTGTTGCGGCGCTCGACCACGCGGTGAACGTGGCCCAGCGATTTCAGGAGTTGCGCGCGCTCGACGGTGACCTTCATTGCAATACCCGCCAGATCCCTCAGATGGAAAAGCCGGGCGGCCGTTCAGGGCAGCACCGCGGCATTGGAAACCCGATAAGCCGGATCAATACCGGATTTGATCAAACCCACGGGGGGACCGCAAGGTGGCGCGGATGGGCGGCCGGTGCAAGGGATACGGGCGCGAAACGGGCCCCGTTCCCCACGTTTTGGGCCGGAAAAAAGTTTAGCCCTCCCCTCTTGATAAAGGGGAGGGCTATGGAACGCGCCAGCCAAAATGAGGCGGCCTTATTCCTGCAGTCTTATTCCTGCAATTGACGCTTCAGCGATTCGACTTCCTCCGACAGCGTCGTGTCCTTGGCGACCAGTGCCTCAATCTTGCGCACCGCGTGCAACACGGTGGTGTGGTCGCGGCCGCCGAAGCGCCGGCCGATCTCCGGCAGCGAACGCAGGGTCAGCGTCTTGGCCAGATACATCGCAACCTGGCGCGGGCGCACCACGTTGGCGGTGCGGCGGGACGACAGAAGGTCGGAGCGGCTGACATTGTACTGCCGGGCGACCACGCGCTGGATGTCCTCGATCTTGATCCGCTTCGGCTCCTGCGGGCGGATCAGGTCGCGCACCTCGCGCTCGGCCATCTCCAGCGTCACCGGCTGGTTGTTGAGCTTGGAGTGCGCCAAGAGGCGGTTGATCGCGCCTTCGAGGTCGCGGCCGTTGTGGGTGATGGTGCGCGCCAGATAGTCGAGCACTTCCTCCGGCACATCGAAGGTCGCATGGTGGGCGCGGGCCGCGGCGACGCGCGACTTGAGGATGCCAAGCCGCAGTTCCTCGCCGAGCGAACCCATCTCGACCACCAGGCCACCGGCGAGCCGCGAGCGCACGCGGTCGTCGAGGCTTTCGAGGTCGGACGGCGGACGATCGGCGGCGATCACGACCTGACGACCGGCGTCGATCAGCGCGTTCAGCGTGTGGCAGAACTCGGCCTGCGTCGACTTGCCCTGCAGGAACTGCAGATCGTCGATGACCAGCACGTCGATGCCGCGCAGCGCCTCCTTGAACGCCAGCGCCGTCTGCGTCTTCAGCGCCGCGACGAAGCCGTACATGAACTTTTCGGCGGTGAGATACAGCACCTTGCGCTCGCCGCCGGAATTGCCGGCCCAGGTCACGGCCTGCAGCAGGTGCGTCTTGCCGAGGCCGACGCCGGCATGGATGTAGAGCGGGTTGAACATCACGGGATCGCCGCGGCGACCTTCCGCGACCTGGCGCGCGGCCGCATGGGCCAGCGTGTTCGAACGGCCGACGACGAAGCTCGCAAAGGTCAGGCGCGGATCGAGCGGCGAGCCGCCAAGCGCGTCATGGCTGGCGGACACCGGCCGGCGCCGTCGCGAACGAGCGCAGCTCAGGTGCAGGACGGCCGTCATTGCGCTCGACACGGCGCGCCTCGACCGGCGCAGCCGCTTCCTTCACAGGGGCCATCGCGCGGATCGCCGAGCGCACGGTGAGGTCGATGCGATGTACTTCGGGCATCTCGGCCTGCCAGCAGGACAGCACGCGTTCGGCGTAATGCGCCTGGATCCAGCTCTTGAGGAACCGGGTCGGAACCGACAGGTGCACGCTCTCATCGTGCACGCTCTCGAGATCCATCCGCGCGAACCAGCTCGTGTAGACGTCCTCGCCAACGCTCGTCCGCAAACGTCCCTTTACCCGCGACCAGCGATCCTGTTCCGTGTTCGTCATTGCCTTCGTACTTTTCCAAAACTGAGAGATGATGATTGCGAAAGCGCCGCGCAGGGGTCCTGCCACGACGCGACCTCTAGCGGGCGCGGTCTGCTCCGGACAAAGCTCTCCCGTGTGGCGGCCATGCGCCACGCGACAGGTCAGCTGTTTGGAGAGGATGCGTCCCGCGAGGTCAGCGCGTACTCGACGGTCTCTGCGGGGAAGAGCCAGCGTCCGAGGGGATGATTACGGCACCACAGGAAATTTGCACTTCGGCCGTCGTTGGTTCGACTGCAGTGATGATACCGTAAGGCATAAGTCCTCCCCCTCCCGCCGCGACGTATCGCGGCAAGTTGCCAGCTTGCTCGTGTCTTCAAAATCGGACTGCCGCTACCGAACACCGAGATGTTCGGCGCTTCGCCGCCGCGTGTCGTCGTCAACCCGTTCGCTTGCGCCGCGTTCCCGTTGCCAGATTCCGACTGACGTCCTGGTCTCTCTTGTTCGATCCCCCAAATTGTCGGGGGCACCGCCGGAGATATTTTGACACAGGTCGACCGTCCTCATATCGCTATGAGCCGTCAATCTAGCTTCGCTTGGAAAGCGTCGCTAACGCGCACACCGCCGCCGATTTGCACGTCCGCCCTTGGGTCTCAAACCGCGCTGATCTGGAGATCCGTGGGCGTCGCGAACAAGAAATAAATACACCAAGCGCATTTCCTGACAATCCGTGGATTCGACGGGGGTCGAGACTCTTGGCGACTGTTGCGGTGTTGCCGACGCTGAGTTGCGAAAGCAAGGTTTTGAATCACCGCACAGATTCACGCGTGTCACAAACGACGGTGCAATACCAAAAATTTTTCATAGAAAATTTACATTTGGTCTCGCGCCGGTCATTTTTCCAATCGCTGTTCGGCGCTATGTGCATAAGTAATTCGCGAGACGTCATTTTTCGCGATTGCTTTTGCAGGGTAACCCCGCTGCGCAATTTTCAACGCGAGATATTCGCGCGCTATTCCATCTATCCAGCTTAGTGCAGAACAATCTGTGCGCGAGTGCGGCGCGTTAAGCATAATGAGCCGGTAGAACTACGGACGCGACGAAACATGACACGCAGTTCGTTGCGCGGCAACGCCGACTCTTCTCGCGCCATGAAACTTCCACGACAAAATGCGAGACCAAAACAAAAAGCCCGGCGCGAGCCGGGCTTCGTGACAAATGTGTTCTTCGGTCAGCTCACGCGGCGAGCTGTACTCGCTGAGCTTACTTGGCGAGCTTGGCGATGCTCTGCGTGAGGCGCGACACCTTACGGCTCGCGTGGTTCTTGTGAATGATGTTGCGCTGCGCTGCCTTCATCAGTTCGGGCTCGGCGTGGCTCATCGCCTTAAGTGCCGCCTCGCGGTCGCCGCTCTTGATTGCTTCCTCGACGGTGCGCACGGCGCCACGCATCTGCGTGCGGCGCGACTTGTTGACGATGGTGCGGCGGGCAATCTTGCGGGTCGCCTTCTTGGCGGAGGTGGTGTTGGCCATGGTTCTCTAACTGTCCTTCGGCGGTGATCGCTCGGTGGTCGGGCTTGCGCGCACCGGCCGGTTCAAATCTCAACTCTGATGTATTTGTCCAAGGTGGTTTTCTCGGGTGTCCTTGAGGCGGCCATGCCAAGGCGCATAATGCTGCCCCCGCATGCGGCACTGTCCAAAGAACAGCGGCGGCAGGATTGCGCCCGCCGCCATCGGCCGGTCTTATAGATGGCGCAGGCTTAACCGTCAACGCTTTCGGGACCCGAAAAAGGGCCCGAAATCGGCCTCGCGAGGTCCGGATAAGCCGCTGAAGAGGTTGAATTTCCGGGGGGCGCCCGGTAAGGCCTGTCGACGTGTGGGGCGCGACAGGGAGTTAGGGTGACGCATGATCCGCGGCTTTTTCCGCCTGATCGGCCTTTTGCTGCTGGCCGGCAGTTTCATCTTCATGGTCTATGACGGGGCCCGCTACGTCGCCGACCAGAGCCTGCGGTTCACCCAATTCGGCCAGTTCTGGAACGATATCCATCAGTCGAGCCAGCAGGCGTTCCATGCCTGGGTGGATCGCTTCGCGCCCTGGCTCTGGAACGGCGTGATCCGCGTGCTTCTGGAGCAGCCGGTGTTCGCGGTGCTCGGCATTGCCGGCATCCTGCTGATGATCCTGTTCCGGCCGCGCAAGCCGCTGATCGGCTACGCACGCGACTGAGTTGGCTGCATCTCTCTTGGCCGCGGCCGTCAGTAACGGGGCTGCCATCGTCCGCGTAAGGACATATATAGGTGACAGCCGGCCCGCAGGCCGTTGCCGCGTCGGCCGATGTCCCGCCCGGAGGTATCCATGTTGTTCATGCGCAAGACCACCGCGTTGCCAAGCGCCGCCGAGGCGCTGCCAGGCCGCACCACGCCGATCCCGACCGCGACCACGCATTTCGTCAACGGCAGCAAATTGACGCCGCCATATCCGCAAGGCCTCGAGCAGGCCGTGTTCGGGCTCGGCTGCTTCTGGGGCGCGGAGCGGAAGTTCTGGGAACTCGGCGACGGGATCTACACCACCGCGGTCGGCTATGCCGGCGGCCACACGCCGAACCCGACCTATGAAGAGGTGTGCTCGGGGCGCACCGGCCACACCGAAGTCGTGCTGGTGGTGTTCGACCCGAAGAAGATCTCCTACGAGAAGCTGCTGAAGACGTTCTGGGAGAACCACAACCCGACGCAGGGCATGCGCCAGGGTAACGACATCGGCACGCAGTATCGTTCCGCGATCTACACGTTCAGCGACGAGCAGCACAAAGCCGCCGATGCGTCGCAGGCGATGTATCAGAAGGCGCTCGCCGCCAAGGGCCTCGGCGCGATCACGACGGAAGTGGCGCCGGCCGGCGAGTTCTACTTCGCCGAGGACTACCATCAGCAATATCTCGCCAAGAATCCGGCGGGCTATTGCGGGCTTGGCGGCACCGGCGTGTCCTGCCCGATCGGTGTCGGCGTCACCGCCTGATCGCAGCTTCTGTTGAGCATGATCTCCGCGCAAACGCTCTCGCGTTTGTCGCGAGGGAAAACCGGTTCCCACCTTTCCGGATCATGCTCTAGATCGAGGGGGGTCGGCTTTCCGGCTCCCCGTTCGGTTCTCGAAAACCTTTTATTAACCATAAGTGGTGCAAGACTGGGCTTGTCTCGCCGTCGAGGGATAGGTCCGGTGCCGGTTGCACGCGCGTTACGATTGCCGATCACTGCCGTTGTGGCTGCGCTCGCGCTGTCTGGCTGCATGAGCACGTCCGGTCCGGTTGCTGTCGGCCCGCAAGGTGTCGATGCCGTCACCTATGGACCGGCTTACGCATCCGGCCCGGTTGCCGATGCCGGCGGTGGTGGTGGTGCGATCAGCGCACTGCGTTCCGCCTTTGCCAGCACTTCTCCTGGTTATGGCTATGCCGCGCCGGGTGCCGCTCCGGTGGTTTATGCCGCCGCACCGGGTGGGCCCGCCGGTTACGACAACTCCTATCATCTCGGCCCGGGCGACAAGCTCCGCGTCGTGGTCTACGGCCAGGAAGGCCTGACCAACTCCTACGCGATCGACGCCGCCGGCTCGATCACCATGCCGCTGATCGGCTCGGTGCCGGCGCGCGGCCGCACGCCGGCCGGCCTCGCCGGTGAAATCTCGGCTCGGCTGCGCAACGGCTTCATCCGCGATCCTTCGGTGGCTGTCGAGATCGAATCCTACCGGCCGTTCTTCATCCTCGGCGAGGTCCAGGCTCCCGGCCAGTATCCCTACGTGCCGAACATGACCGTCGAGAGCGCGGTCGCGATCGCCGGCGGATTCTCGCCGCGTGCCAAGCGCGACCAGGTCACCCTCACCCACACCGATGCATCCGGCTCCGGCCGCTTCGTGGTGCCGCTGGGCACGCCGATGAGCCCGGGCGATACGGTGTTCGTCGGCGAGCGCTGGTTTTAAAGCAACGTCTCTCCATCAGTCATTCCGGGGCGCGCGAAGCGCGAACCCGGAATCCATCACTCCGCGCGTCTTGCGGCGAAATGGATTCCGGGCCTGCGCCTTGCGGCGCATCTCGGAATGACGAGATGGAAAGAGCTATCGCCGCAAATACTTCGCGAAAAATTCCATGCTGCGCGGCCAGGCGATGTCGGCGCTCGCCTTGTCGTAGCTTGCGCGTTCGTCGCAATGGAAGCCGTGCTGCGCGCCGGGATAGATGAAGACCTCGACCTCGGGCCGCTTCGACTTGATGGTCTCGACATCGCTCAAGGGAATGCCCGCATCCTTCTCGCCGAAATGCAGTTGCGTCGGCACGGTCGGCTTGTCGTCCGCGAAGCGGATCACGGCGCCGCCGTAGTAGCCGATCGCGGCCGAGAGCCCGGTCAGCTTGGTGGCGGCCGCATAGGCGATGCTGCCGCCGAGGCAGAAGCCGATGATGCCGACCGGCCCGACCGACTCCACCGCGTCGATCGCTGCCTGGCTGTCGCGCAGCATCGCGGCAAAGTCCGGATTGGCGACGAACTTGCGCGCTTCGGCCACCTCATCGGGGGAGTAGCCGCTCTGGAAGTTCGGCGTGATGCGGTCGAAGATCGACGGCGCAACCGCGACATAGCCTTCCTTCGCCAGCCGGTCGCAAACCGAGCGGATGTGGTGGTTGACGCCAAAGATCTCCTGGATCACCACGATCGCGCCCTTCGGCGCGCCAGCGGGATCGGCGCGATAGGCGCCGAGCTCAAATCCATCCGAAGCCTTCAGCTTGATGTCTTGTCCCATGGTCCATCCTTGTCATGTTGGGGGTTGCATGAAGCTTTCGATGATGAGGTTTAGCGCCACATCCAGTTCTCGCCCCAGTCGGCCTTCCAGCCGGCGAGCCGGCCTTTGCGGAACTGCAGAAAGAGACGATCATGGTGCGGAAACAGCCCGCTGCCGCCGAGGTCGCGGAAGGTCAGGAATATCTCGTTGCCGGGCCGTCCGCTGACATGGGTGAAGGGGGTGCCCAGCACACGCTGCGCGGCCGCGACGTCCATGCCGAACACCAGCGGTGTGTTGTTCGACAGCGTCGCGGTGAAGGTTGGCGTGGCCGGGTCGGCGAACGGCCGTAGCTTCTGGGCGTTCGCTCCTGTCGCGGCCGCCGTCAGCAACAAGGCGACGACAATCGTCTTCATGAGGCGGCCTTTCCCGGCGCGCCGGCTTCAAGGCTATCGAGGAACGGCAGCACGGCGGCGATAAAGGCCTGCGGCTGGTCGATGTTGACGGCGTGGCCGGCGTTCGGAATCACCGCCTTCTGCGCGCCCGGGATCTTCGTCGCCATGTAGTCGGACGCCGCCAGGAACGGCGTGTCGTTGGCCCCGACCACGACCAGTGACGGGACCTTGATCCCGGGCAATGACTCGATCACCCGGGCATCGCGTTGCGCCAGCATGCCGCGCGCGGCATGCGCCAGGCCCCTGGCGTTGCGATGCGTGACCGACGCGCGCTCGGCACTCAGCGACTTCAGCACCTCGAGCCCTTCACGATCGAAGCGGTCGCCAGTGTCGCGGGCGCGCGTGTTCCAGACCTCACGGGCGTCGTCCTTCTTGAATCCCGGGCCGGTGTCGATGATCAATAGCGCGCGCACCCGCTCCGGATGGGCGCGATGAAAGGCGAGCGACATGTAGCCGCCGAGCGACAGGCCGCCGACGATCGCCTTGTCGGCGCCGGCAACATCGAGCAGGGCGGCGATGTCGCCGACCGTCGCCGCTTCACTGTAAGCATCCGGATTGTCGGGATAGTCGGACTGGCCGTGCCCGCGCATGTCCCAGAGAATGAGCTTGTGCCGCTTCGACAGCGCCTCGATCTGGCCGTGCCACATCGCAGACGTCGACGAATAGCCGTGGGTGAGGATCAGGGGCGGGCCGCTGCCGTGAATCTCGTAATAGATATCGACGCCGCTGCGGTTGAGCTTGGCCATTGACGGGCTCCTTCTGTTGTCGACGTCAGGTCCGGCAGCGCTACCGACCTTGGTAGGAGTGATCGATACGACATCAATACTGGCATTTCAAAAACTTCATGCTGTTGCCGCATCGCACAACAGGGAGTTTTCCGAAATTTATTCCTTTCGAGCAATTCCAAATTGGATTGCCTCCAGCCAGGAACCGGATCATTGTTTCGGCAACTGTCGCTTACCCGGTGGGCGCCAGCCATGACCCAACAGTGAGTTGCCGCCGTAAGCGGCTTCCGACACCGGAAGGGGAGAGAGATGCCAAATCTCAACATCAACGGACGGAATATGTCCGTCGAGGCGGCCAATGACACGCCGCTGCTTTGGGTCATCCGCGAGCAATTGCAGATGACGGGCACCAAATTCGGTTGCGGCGCCGGTCTTTGTGGCGCCTGCACAGTTCACGTCAATGGCGAAGCGGTGCGGTCCTGCCAGACCTCGCTCGCCGACGCCGTCGGCAAGAAGATCACCACCATCGAAGGCCTCTCCGCCAAGGGCGAGCATCCCTTGCAGAAGGCCTGGGTCGCCGAGCAGGTGCCGCAATGCGGCTACTGCCAGTCCGGCCAGATCATGCAGGCAGCCGCGCTGCTGTCGAAGAACACCAATCCGACGAAGGAAGAAGTGGTCGCGCATATGGACGGCAATCTGTGCCGTTGCATGACCTATTCACGAATCCAGAAGGCGATCATGCGCGCTGCGTCCGACATGCGCACCGCATCGGCCACCGGATCCGAGCGGAGGGCCACATGAACAAGCACGTGAAAAACCTCGCTCCCGAGACGACCGATCTCAGCCGCCGTTCCTTCCTGGTCGGCACCGCTGCAACCGGTCTCGTGCTCGGCTACGCCGCGTCCGGCATCGATGAGGCGCTTGCGGCGCCCGCACCCGCCAACTTCGAGCCGAGCGTCTGGTATTCGATCGCGCCCGATGGTCTCGTCACCGTGACCTGCGGCAAGGCCGACATGGGCCAGCACGTCGCCTCGACGATGGCGCAGATCGTGGCCGAAGAGCTCGGCGCGAACTGGAAGGACATGCGGGTCCAGCTCGCCTCCAACGATCCGAAGTTCAACGATCCCGTGCTGGGCGCGCAGATCACCGGCGGCAGCTGGTCGACGATGATGAACTTCGACGCCATGAGCCGCGCCGGCGCTGCCGGCCGCATCGCATTGACCGAGGCGGCGGCGGCCGCCATGGGCGTGCCGGCCAGCGAGCTGGTGGTGCGCGCGTCGACGATCAGCCATCCGAAGTCGAAGAAGTCGATGTCGTTTGCCGAGGTGGTGAAGAGCGGCAAGGCGACCAAGACCTTCACGGCGGACGATCTCAAGGCGATCAAGCTGAAGTCGCCCGAGCAGTACACCATGATCGGCGTCTCGGTGCCGCAGCTCGACATTCCGCTGAAGGTCAACGGCGCGGCCAAGTACGGCATCGACGTGATGCTGCCGGGCATGGTCCACGGCGCGCTGGTCACCCCGCCGATCCGCTACGGCGCCACCGTGAAGTCGGTGGACGATAGCGCGGCCAAGAAGGTGCCGGGCTTCATCAAGGCCGTCACCCTCGACGACAAGACCACAACCACGACCGGCTGGGTCGTCGCGGTCGCCAACACCTATGCGCAGGCGAAGAAGGCCGCCGAGGCGCTGAAGATCAGCTATGACGGCGGCCCGAACGCCAAACTGTCGAGCGAATCGCTGTTCGCCGAGGCCAAGCGGCTGCAGGGGCTCAGCGATTCCGGTGAGTTCTTCGTCAAGGACGGCGATCCGAACGCAGCCTTCGGCACGGCGGCCAAGGTGCTCGAGGCGGAATACACCACCAACATCAATATCCACGCGCCGATGGAGCCGATGAACGCCACCGCGGAGTTCAAGGGCGACATCCTGCACATCTATTCCGGCAACCAGTTCGCGACGCGCTCCGGCGCGATCGCGGCCGGCGCCGCCGGGATCGATCCGAAGTTCGTGGTGATGCACCAGATGTGGCTGGGCGGCGGCTTCGGCCGGCGTCTCGACGCCGACATGATGGTGCCCGCGGTGCAGGCGGCCAAGGCCGTCGGCAAGCCGGTCAAGGTCATCTACACGCGCGAGAACGACATGACGATGGATTTCTCGCGTCCGCTGACCTACCAAAAAGTAAAGGCTGGCGTGGACGGCGACGGCAAACTCGTCGCGTTGAGCCACGATGTCGTCTCGGCCTGGCCGACCCAGCGTTGGGGCATCCCCGACTTCCTGTCGCCCTCGGTCGACAAGAAGGGACCGCTCGATGCCTTCACGGTGAACGGTTCGGACTTCTTCTACACCGTCCCCAACCACTATGTGCGGGCGATCAAGAACGAGATGGCGCACAACGCCACCCCGTCCGGTCAGCTCCGTTCAGTGGCGCCGGGCTGGACGTTCTGGGCGGTCGAAAGCATGGTCGACGAGATCGCGCATGCGACCGGCAAGGATCCGGCCCTGCTTCGCGTCGAGCTGCTGGACGGCAAGGGCAAGAACGACGGCGGCGCGCAGCGTCTGCGTAACACCTTGCTCGCGGCGATGGGTCTCGCCGGCTATGGCACCAAGAAGCTGCCCAAGGGCGAAGGCATGGGCGTTGCCTGCGTGTCGTCGCAGGAGCGCGCCACGGCGAGCTGGACCGCTTGTGTCGCCCACGTCGCAGTCGCCCCCTCGGGCGAGGTGACGGTGAAGAAGCTGACGGTTGCGACCGACGTTGGTACGCAAGTGAATCCCGACGGCATCCGGGCCCAGGTCGAGGGCGCGGCGCTGTGGGGCATGTCGCTGGCGCTGTTCGAGAAGGCGACGTTGAAGGACGGCGGCATCGAGCAGACCAATTTCGACACCTACACGCCGCTTCGGATGAGCCAGCTGCCGGAAGTCGCGGTCAACGTCATCGCCAATGGCGAGAAGGCGACCGGCGTCGGCGAGCCCGCAGTGACGGTGGTGGCGCCGGCGATCGGCAACGCCGTCTTCAACGCGGTCGGCGCCCGCGTCCGCGGCCTGCCGATCACCGCGGAGGCCGTCAAGGCTGCGATGAAGGCGTAACGGCCTGAACCAATGAAGGCGCCGGAGAGCTTAGCCGCTCCCCGGCGTTTTTCTTTGCTCCAAGCGTCGGCCGGATGGTGGCGGCAGCGACGTCTTTGGCACCGCGAAAATTCACGATTCGTCGGCGCTGCGGCTGCCCGCCATCATTTTCTGCCGGTCTGATTCTGCTGGTGGATTCCGCGGTTCCTCAAATTGTATCCATTGCGCTTAACCGCCGTTCAGCATCCCCATTAAGCCGGAGGGAACGCATCGTCAGGTAGCGTCGCGGCGTCGGTCGTTACCGCGACGGGGATTCCATGACAGCCTTAGCCAACAACAAGACTTCGAAGCGCCGCCTGCTGCTGGCGTCAGATCGAAGCGATCAGAGCAATGAACTCGCCAGCATCCTGCGCTCGGTGGGCGAGGTCGATACCGTTCCGACCTCGGACATTCCCGAGCAGCCGGCCCGCGATCTCTCCGGCATTGTGGTCGACATCAATCTGCGCTCGCCCGAAGCCGTGCAAATGGTCCGCGCCAAGCTGCAGGCCGACGCCTATCGCGAGATGCCGCGGCTGTTCGTGCTGGCGGATGCGCTGCACCACGCCTCGATGCAGGCCTGGGCGCTCGGCGCCACCGACACGATCTCGCGGCCGTTCGACGCGCGCGGCATCCTGCAGCGCATTCGCGCCGCGTTTCCCGATGACAGCGGCTACGACGAGACCGACCGCGGCAAGGCGCTCAACCGCGGCGTCGAGGCCGCGCACGGCGTGATGGTCAAGATGTTCGAGCGGATGCGCGCCGGCGAGCCGCTGAAGTTCGAGGACATCGTCGCCGCCGAAAACAAGATCCTCAAGGCGATCAAGCACAACTCGCTGCGTGAATGGCTGACCACGGTCGGCTGCCATCACCAGGAGACCTATCGCCACTGTCTGTTCGTGACCGGCTTTGCGGTCGCGTTCGCGCAGCATCTCGGTATGCGCGATGACGACCAGCGTCGGCTCGCCCGCGCTGCGCTGCTGCACGATGTCGGCAAGGCTTTCGTTCCGGTCGCGCTGCTCGACAAGCCCGGCGCATTCACGGTCGAGGAAATGGCCGAGATGCGCGAACATCCGCGCCGCGGCTACGAGGCGCTGTCGGCGCAGGGCGGCTTTCCGCCGGAAATGCTCGACGTGATCCTGCACCATCACGAATTCCTCGACGGCACCGGCTATCCGAACGGTCTCAGCGGCAACCAGATCAGCGACATCGTCCGCGTCACCACGATCGTCGATGTCTATGCCGCTTTGGTCGAGAAGCGCGCCTACCGGCTGCAATTCACCCACGCCAAGGCGTTCTCCATGATGGAGGAGATGGGCGGCAAGCTCGACCAGCAATTGCTGCAGGCGTTCCGCCCGGTGGCGTTCGGGCATTATTGAGCCCGCCGTCATTGCTCCGCCACGCCGCGCAATAGCGCGTGCGGCGCGACGCATAGCCAATCAACGCAAGTCGTCCTCCTTGCCTCCGCCTAGATTTCGGCGATCATCGGCGCGACCGATGCTTGGGCAGGTGAGGACGATCATGGACACGACAGCGACCGGGGATCTCGATATCCCCGCCGACATCGCGGAAACCCTCGTCGATCCCGTCGCCTATGCCGACGACCGCGTCCACGACAGCTATCGCTGGCTGCGCGCCAACAACCCGCTCGGCATCGCGCGGCCCGACCGCTTCGATCCGTTCTGGGTGGTGACCAAGCACGCGCATATCCAGGCGATCAGCCGGCAGAACGACCTGTTCCACAACGCCGACCGTCCGACCACGCTGACGACGCAGGCGCTCGAGGAGCGGGTGCGCAAGATCACCGGCGGGCCCAATCTGGTGCGCTCGCTGGTGCAGATGGATGCGCCCGACCATCCGAAATACCGCGCGCTGACACAGGGCTGGTTCATGCCGGCCAATCTCGGCAAGTTCGAGGGCCGCGTCCGCGAGATCGCGCGTGCCACGGTGCAGCGCATGCTCGAGCGGGGCGGTGCCTGCGATTTCGTCGAGGACGTCGCGCTCGGCTATCCGCTGCACGTCATCATGGAGATCCTCGGCGTGCCCGAGGCGGACGAACCGCGCATGCTCAAGCTGACGCAGGAGCTGTTCGGCCCGCAGGATCCCGACACCGCACGCGTCCGCGAGGCATTGAGCGCGGAACAGGTCTCGGCGATGTTGCAGGCGATCATCGCCGACTTCTCCGCGTACTTCCGCAAGATCACCGAGGATCGCCGCCGGAACCCGCGCGACGATCTCGCCACCGTCATCGCCAATGCGAAGATCGGCGGCGACTACATGCCGGAGCACGATCAAACCAGCTATTACATGATCGTCGCGACCGCGGGCCATGACACCACCTCATCCTCGACCGCGGGCGCGATCTGGGCGCTGGCCAGGGACCCCGCGGAGTTCGCCAAGGTGAAGGCCAACCCGGAACTGATCCCGGGCCTGGTCGACGAGGCGATCCGCTGGATGACGCCGGTCAAGCATTTCATGCGTTCGGCCACCGCGGATACCGAACTCGGTGGCCGCAAAATCGCCAAGGGCGACTGGCTGATGCTGTGCTACGCCTCGGGCAATCGCGACGAGGACGTGTTCGAGGATCCCGATCGCTTCCGCAGCGACCGCAAGCCGAACCGCCATGTCGCGTTCGGCTATGGCGCGCATCTCTGCCTCGGGCAGTACCTGGCCAAGCTCGAGATGCGCATCCTGTTCGAGGAACTGCTGCCGCACCTGAAATCACTCAGCCTCGCCGGCGAGGTGAGGATGACGCAAGCCTATTTTGTGAATGGCCCGAAGAAGCTGCCCATCCGGTTCGAGGTGAATTGAGAACTTCGCGCCATTGCGAGGAGCGAAGCGACGAAGCAATCCATACCTCAGCCTATGCTGAGCGGTGGATTGCTTCGTCGTTGCTCGCAATGACGGCGAGGCAAGGGGCCGTTCCTATTCCAGCATCTTCCTCAACTCCGCCTTCGCAACCTTCTCCAGCGTCGAGCGCGGCATCTCGTCGACGAAGCGGATTTCCCGCGGCACCTTGAAGTCGGCCAGCGCGGAGCGGCAGGCGGTCATGACCTTGTCGTGCAGGTCGGCGGGCAGCGCCGCGACGCCGGTTTGCGGGATGATGAAGACGACCGGCACCTCGTCCAGCATCGGATGCTTCTTCGCCACGACGGCGGCCTCGCGCACGCCCGGCACCACCGCGATCACCTGCTCGATCTCGGAGGCCGCGACATTCTCGCCGCCAACCTTGAGCATGTCCTTGGAGCGATCGCCGAACCTGATATAGCCGCGCTCCAGCATCGTGACGCGGTCGCCGGTGATGAAATAGCCGTGCTCGTCAAAGCTCTCGCGCGTCGCCTTCTCGTTGTGCAGATATTCGGCGAACAGCGACAGGCCGGGAATGCCCTTGATCAGGAGATTGCCGGTCTCACCGACGCCGGTCGGCGTACCATCATCGTTGGTGATGCGGATTTCATACTCGGGCGCGGCGCGGCCGATCGACATCGGCGGGTTCGGCTGGTCGACCTCGCCGATGATGCCGTGGGTGATGGTCTCGGTCATGCCCCACCAGCCGATGATCTTGATGCCGAACACGGCGAATGCCGGCGGCTCGTTCACGGCCGTGCCCCAGAGCCTGAATTTGTGGTTCTTCGGAACCTCGTGCTCCAGCAGCGCCTTGATGCAGAACGGGATTGTCGAGGTCCAGGTCGAGCCGTGCTCGAGCGCCACCGGCCAGAACCGGCTCGCCGAGAAGCGCGGCTGGATCACGCAGGTGGCGCCGACCCACAGGCTTGCCAGCATCGAATAGGCCAGCGCGTTGGTGTGGAACAGCGGCAGATAGGTCTGGTGCACGTCGGTCGCGTGCAGGTCCTGATGCGCGGCGTTGATCTTGGCGCCCCACAGCGCGTTGGCATGCGTCCACAGCACCGCTTTCGGCCGCGACGTGGTCCCCGAGGTGTATTGCACGCTGCACGGTGCGAGCGGATCGATCGGGCGCTTCGGTCGGTCGGCGCTGTCGGCGAACAGCGCGTCAAAGCTGTCGCCGCGCGCGGGCGCCTGTGCCGGCGGCTGGCCCGCATCATGCGAAGTCACCGCGATCCAGCGCAACTCCTTGCAGTTGGCCGATAGCAATTCGGCATAGGCCGGCTGGGTGATCGCGGCGACCGCGCCGCAATGGCCGGCAAAGTAGTCGATCTCGGCCGCAGCCGAGCGGGTGTTGGTGGTGACGGCAATGGCGCCAAGCTCGACACAGGCGAACCACGACATGATCGCCTCGACGCAGTTGTCGAGATGGATCAGGACATAGTCGCCCTGCTTGATGCCGCGCCTGGCGAGGCCCGCCGCGAGGGCGCCGACGCGCTCATGGAATTCGCCGTAGCTCCAGCGCAGCGCCGGCGCATCGAACGGCGCCCAGATCAGGAACGGATGATCGCGGCGCACCTCGGCGCGCATCCTGAGCAGCCATGGCACGTCGAGCCCCGCAAGCGGTCCGACGATGCCCGGCACTGGCTGTGAAGTCGTCATATGTCCTCCCGCGCAGCCTTGCCGGCCGCCATTGATCTTGGTTGGGACCAGTTCTGCCATCGGCGTGCGCCGAGAGCAAATCGGCATTTGCAAAGTCATCTTGCGCTGGCGCGACGAAGCAATTCCGTTCCGCCGCACGGAACGGATGGATCTATTCGCGCGGCCTGTCGTCGGGCGCGCACTCGCGCGAATGGTTCGCCGGCAAATGACGAACGATAGCTAGCCCGGATCCCTCTCATACGAAGAGATCTCGATCAGGCTGCCATCGGGGTCGCGGCAATAGACCGAGCGCAGCGTGCCGCGCGCGCCCTGCTTGGCCACCGGGCCTTCCTCGATCTTGACGCCATGGGCCTTCAGATGTGCGACCACCGCCTCGGGTGTGCTCGAGGTGAGAAAGCAGAGATCGTCGCTGCCGGCCGCTTCATGATCGGCGGTAAACCACTCCACCTTGTCGGCGTCGCGCGGCCGCACATTGATCTTCTGGTTGCCGAACACCAGCGAGGTGCGCGGTGCCTTGCCGTTGCCGGGGTCGAACACCTTCACCTCCATGCCAAGGATCCTGCTGTACCAGGCAACCGAGCGCACCACATCGGTGACGTTGATCACGAGATGGTCGAGCCCATTCACCTTGACGGACATGATCGATCCTCTTCGGTCCAGAGTCTCAAACAAGAATTCAACGCTTCGGTCTGATGCAGAGCCGAGGCTTAGCCTTTCGTCGCGGTCGGTGTCGCACGTGTCGCACTGGCCGCTTCGGACATTGTTTGTTAAAACCGCGCCGCACGCAACGCAACAGAAACGGGCAGGGGTCAAACTCTGCGGGATTGGGAGAGACTTCATGATTTCACGCCGCGCCGCGCTGGGCCTGATCGGGTCGGGGATTTCGACATTCGCGATCGGCCGCGCTTCGGCTGCCGACTATCCGGCGCGACCGGTGCGCTGGATCGTGGGCTATCCGCCGGGCGGCGCCACCGACATCATCGCGCGCCTGATCGGGCAGCGGCTGTCGGAGAAGCTCGGCCAGCAGTTCGTGATCGAGAACAAGCCGGGCGCCGGCAACAATATCGCCACCGAAGCTGCGATCAATGCCGAGCCGGACGGCTACACCGTGCTGCTGGTCAATCCGGCGAACTACATCAACGCCTCGCTCTACGCCAATCTGAAGTTCAATTTCGTGCGCGATGTCGCGCCGGTGGCTTCCTTCAACCGCGTGCCGAACGTGATGACCGTCAACAAGGACGTGCCGGCGAAGACCGTCACCGAGTTCATCGAGTATGTGAAGGCCAATCCCGGCAAGGTGAACATGGCCTCTTCCGGCAACGGCACCTCGGTGCACCTCTCCGGCGAGATGTTCATGTCGATGACCGGTTGCAAGATGCAGCACGTGCCGTATCGCGGCGCGGCGCCCGCGATCACCGACATGCTCGGTGGCCAGGTGCAGGTGATCTTCGACAACATGCCCTCGATCATCCAGCACATCCGCTCCGGTTCGCTGCGCGCGCTCGGCGTGACCACGACGCAGCGCTCCGCGCAATTGCCGGACGTGCCGGCGATCACCGAGACCGTGAAGGGCTATGAAGCAAGCGCGCTGTTCGGCATGGGCGCGCCGAGGAACACGCCGAAGGAGCTGATCGCCAAGCTCAACACCGAGATCAACGCCGTTCTCGCCGAACCCGATATGCGGAAGCGCCTGGTCGAGCTCGGCGGCGACGCGCTGATCCAGACGCCGGACGCCTTTGGCAACGACATCAAGGCCGAGACCGACAAGTGGAAGAAGGTGGTCGAGTTCGCCGGCCTCAAGGTCGAGTAGTCTCACACTGAACGGGCGGGACGAGTCCGGCCGCGAGCGCGGACTTGTCCTGCACCCGGCTGCAAAGTTGACCGGCCTTGATGCGGAATAAAGTGGCCTTCAGGAACCATACCGGTTATGCCGCGCCTGATTGACTGCGGCCTCTTGAGAACCGGAACGGGTGAGATTATGCGCGTATCACGATTGGCAGTGCTGGTGTTGGTAACGATGACGGTTGCCGGTGCGGCCAGCATCGATCGCGCGTCCGCCGATCCCTATGATTACCCGTGGTGCGCACAGGGCCCGAGCCTCGGCTATCCCGGCGAATGCGCCTACCAGACCTACGATCAGTGCCTTGCGAGCGTGTCCGGACGTTTTCTTGCTTGCGGAGAAAATCCGCGCGTCCTGTTTCGCGAGCAGCTCCAGCCGGAGCAGCCTCGGCCGCACCGTCATCGGCATCGGCACCATCGGCAGTAGCCGCCGGCTGGGAGGGCGCTTCTGCTCTCCGCCCGCGATCGTCCCAACTATCCGGCGTCGTGGCGCCCCGGCATTGACGTGATCGTGAAGCCGGGCGCTTGACGTCCTGCCGATTACGCCTATACCAAACCGTATGGTTAAGTATCAAGACGAGACGCTGGACCGCACCTTTGCTGCGCTTTCCGACCCCACCCGCCGCGCGCTTCTGGCGCGGCTCGGCGAGCGGGAAAGCCTGTCGGTGAGCGAGCTGGCGCAGCCATTCTCGATGTCGTTGCCGGCGATCATGAAGCATCTCGACGTGCTCACGGATGCCGGCCTAGTCGCCCGCGAAAAGACCGGCCGCACGGTGGCATGCCGGCTCACCGCGCGGCCGATGGAGCAGGCGATGAACTGGCTCAATCGCTATGCGCAATTCTGGTCCGACAATCTCGACCGCCTTGCCGCTTTTGTGGAGGAAGACCCATGGCAGTTAAATCCGCAGTCGCAGCCGACGCCGGCCTTGCCGCGCGTCCAAGCCTCACCCTCACGCGGCGCCTCCGTGCCCGGCCGGAAAAAGTCTACGCCGCGTGGACCGAGTCGGAAAACCTAGTGCAGTGGTTCGGCCCGGGCCAAGTCAAGCCCGGCACGACGCAGGCCGAGCTCGATGTCCGTGTCGGCGGCCGCTACCGGATCAAGTTCACCGGCACGAACGGCGAATATCACGAGGTCGGCGGCGTCTATCGCGAGGTGGTGCCGAACGAGAGACTGGTGTTCAGCTGGGCCTGGCATTCGACGCCGGAACGCGAGTCCGAGGTGACCGTGTCGATCAAGCCCGACGCCGGCGGCACGTTGCTCACATTCCATCACGCGCAGTTCGTCGACGAGACCGCGCGCGACAACCACCAGCGCGGCTGGGCCGAATTCCTCGGCAATCTGGCACAGTACGTCGACGCCTGAACCGCAAAGGAGCATCTCATGCAACAGCACAAGGTCGTCTCGCGCGATGAATGGATCGCAGCCCGCAAGGCATTGATGGCCCGTGAGAAGGAGCTGACTCAGGCCCGCGAGGCGCTGAGCCGGCAGCGCCGTGAACTGCCCTGGGTGAAGGTCGACAAGGACTATGTGTTCGACGGGCCTGGCGGCAAGGTGACGCTCGGCGATCTCTTCAAGGGCAGGCCGCAGCTCGTGGTGCAACACGTGATGTTTGCGCCGGAATGGGATGCAGCCTGCAAGAGCTGCTCGTTCTGGGTCGACGGCTTCGAGCGCATGGTTCCGCATCTCGCCGCGCGCGACACCACGATGGTCGCGGTCTCGCGGGCGCCGCTGGCCAAGCTCGAGGCCTTCAAGCAGCGGATGGGCTGGACCTTCGACTGGGTGTCCTCGGGCGCCAATGACTTCAATTACGACTACGGTGTGTCGTTCACCCAAGGGCAGATCGATGCGGGGGAGGCGAAATACAATTATGGAACGACACCGCTCTATGGTCCCGAATTGCCCGGCATCAGCGTGTTCTTCCGCGACGACAAGGGGAGCGTGTTCCACACTTACTCGACCTTCGCGCGCGGCCTCGACATGATGAATGCGGCCTATCACTACCTCGACCTGACGCCGCTCGGCCGTCACGAGGAGGGCTTGCCCTATCCGATGGATTGGGTGCGGCTACGTGACCAGTACCAACCGGCGCCGGTTCAGGCATCCTGCTGTCACTCCTGATCGTCATTGCGAGCGAAGCGAAGCAATCCATCGCGCCGCAAGCGTCGAGATGGATTGCTTCGTCGCTCTGCTCCTCGCAATGACGGCGAAACCAAACAACAGGAGACGCCAATGCCTTACGTCGATGGTTTCGTCGTCGCCGTGCCGAAGAAGAAGCTCAAGGCCTATGCGCAGCTCTCGAAAAAGGCCGGCAAGGTCTGGCGCGAGCATGGCGCGCTGGATTATCGCGAATGGGTCGCCGACGACGTCAAGCCGGGCAAGCTGACCTCGTTTCCGCAGAGCGTGAAACTGAAGGCCGGCGAAACCGTCGTGTTCGCCTGGATCACCTACAAGTCGCGCGCCCAGCGCGACAGGATCAACGCCAAGGTGATGGCCGATCCTCGGCTGGCGTCGATGGGCACGGGCGACGTGCCGTTCGACGTCAAGCGGATGATCTATGGCGGCTTTGCGAGTCTGGTGAAGGTCTGAGGCGGCACGGTTTCGCCGCAATCCGCGCGGCGACCGGCCGTTAAACATCACGCTCGGCACGCCGCGCGATGCCGCTTGCGTTTACTTGGCGATCCCGTATACTTTGCATTACAAAGTGCGGGCAAAACATGCGCGACCTCGACAAGGCGTTGGCCGATATTCTCGCGATCCGCAGCCAGATTGCGGCCGGAACCGCGTTCCGCGGCTACGGTCCGGCGACGGTCGCCGCCACCAGCGGCATCGCGCTGGTCACGGCGCTTGCGCAATATCTCTGGCTCGATGATCCGACTCATCATCCGATCGTGTTCCTCGCGGGCTGGGCCGCTGCCGCGTTGCTCTCTGCGGTCTTGATCTGGATCGAGATGCAGGCGCGCTCGCGGCGGCATCATTCGGGCCTTGCGGATGCGATGGTTCAGCAGGCGATCGAGCAGTTCGTTCCCGCTGTGATCGCCGGCGTGCTGCTCGCGATCCTGCAATGGAAATTCGCGCCCGAGACGCTGTGGATGCTGCCCGGCCTGTGGCAGGTGCTGGTCAGCCTCGGGGTGTTCGCCTCGGTCCGGCTGCTGCCGCGCACGATCGCGCTCGGCGGCGCCTGGTATTTTCTGTCGGGCTTCACGGTGCTGCTGATCGCAAGCCAGAGCCACGCACTGTCGCCCTGGACCATGGGCCTGCCATTCGCGATCGGCCAGTTGCTGCTCGCAGCACTGTTGTATTTCGCTTCCGGAGGCAATGATGCCGAAGACTGACATGACCACCGCGCCATTCGCCTATGATGGCCTCGACCGCGTCATCCACGAGAAGGCGCGGCTCGGCCTTTTGACCTCGCTGATGGCGCATCCGAAGGGGCTCGCCTTCGCCGATCTCAAGCAGCTCTGCGGCCTGACCGACGGCAATCTCAGCCGGCATCTGCAGGTGCTGCAGGAGGCCGGCCTCGTCGACGTCATCAAGGGCTATGAAGGCAATCGCCCGCACACCACCTGCCGTTTGACCAAGAGCGGCCGCCGCCGCTTCCTCGACTATCTCGCCGTGCTCGAGCAGCTGGTGCGCGACGCGGCCAGCGCCGCCGGCAAAGACCAAGGCAGGTCTCGCCGCCTCGGTATCCAGCCGATTTGATCATCCCATTTTTTTCCGGAGACTTTGTGATGCAAAGTAACGTCGCGCTCAAGCCGGAGGTAGCCGGACGGCTCCACGTCGGCATCATCATGGACGGCAACGGCCGCTGGGCGACACGGCGCGGCCTGTCGCGCCTGCGCGGACATGAGGCCGGCGTCGAGGCGATCCGCCGTATCGTCGAGACCGCGCCGGACCAGGGCGTCGGCACGCTGACGCTCTACGCGTTCTCGAGCGACAATTGGCGCCGCCCGAAGGCCGAAGTCACGGCGCTGATGGGGCTGCTGCGGTTCTATCTCGCCAACGAGATCGCAGCCCTCGTGCGCAACGGCGTTCGCCTCACCGTGATCGGCCGCCGTGACCGGTTGCCCGACGGCATCGCCGCCGCGATCACGCGCGCCGAGGCCGAGACCGCCGACGGCACCACGCTGCATCTGCGCATCGCGATCGACTATTCGGCGCGCGACGCCATCCTGAACGCCGCCGCTCGCGCCACCGGCGCAGGCCAGCTGAGCCGCGAGGCTTTTGCCGATCTGATCACCGGCGAGGCCGGCCTGCGCGATGTCGACCTGATCATCCGCACCTCGGGCGAGAAGCGGCTGTCGGACTTCCTGCTCTGGGAAGGCGCCTATGCCGAACTGCATTTTACCGAGCGGATGTGGCCCGAATTCGATGCCGACGATCTCGCCGACGCGCTCTCTTCGTTCCATCGCCGCGAGCGCCGTTTCGGCGGCCTGACCGCGATCGCGCCGGCGGAGGTGCCGAACCTCTAGCGCGCCAAGCCGAGCAAGCCGCTCTCTTCTCAAAGCCCGGCCGGGGGTTGGGCTCTCCTTACACAAGATGCGGGGACGAACGATCACGCCAACCAAAGCGGGAGCGATCATCCATGCGCATTCTTCTCATCAACGTGCCGCATCCGGCGATTGGCAGCCGGATCCCCGACGATCATTTGCCGCCGTTCGGCCTGCTGTCGATCCGCGGTCCCCTGATCGACGACGGCCACCAGGTTCGTCTCCTCGACGCCGAGTTCGGGCCGATGCCGCTGACTGCCGTCGCCCCAGGATATGGAAGGAGTCGATGTCGTCGCAGCGGCCCGAGCGCCGCGTCGGCACATCACGCGCAGCGTAAATCGATACCGTCATGCCGTCTCTGGATAACTGGCGCTGATGACTGGACGCCTGAGTCATCAGCGCGATAATTTCCGGATCGGCTGCGCAGAACAAAAAGAACCGTGGCGGTCGAGGCGTCGAGTTGAGCATACAGGTTGCGATCTTAAAAATATTGGCCAGTCACGTCGGCGGCAGAGCCACGCTCGATTCACTCAAGCACGACCTCGCTATCCTCTCGTCGAGCGGCGAGGATTGGCATGCGCGGATCAAGCGCCTCGCGTCGCGGGTTCCCGAACTCGACATCTTTAGCAATGGCTACGTGCTGCGTGACGCCGAAGGCTGGGAGATCACTGCGGCCGGTCGTGAGTTCCTGCGCGCGCTGGAAGCCGTCACCCAAGACAATCTGCCGCCTGCGCCAGTGGCCGAGTCTGCGATCCGCGAAGAAGGCAGGCTGATCGTGGTCGGTCACCGCTTCAGGAACAGGGCACGGCCACAGCGTAACCCGGAGCCGAGCGCATCGGTGCGCTGCCGGCCGTTCCGCGAGCCGCGTTGAACCTCATGGGTCTGCGCGCGACCTAACTTCGGGACGTGGCTCTGGAGGTCGCAAATGACTGCTTTGGCTCAATCGATCGCACGCGTGTTTCCGGCCAATTCGCTTCGCAGCAGCATCGCCCGGCATGTCCTGCTGTTCGGCTTCGCGGTCCTGTTCGTCGCGGTGCTCAGGGCGAGCTATGGCCTCGATCTCAGCGCGGGCTTGTTCTGATTTTTCCGGCGGCACGTCATATTGGGTTAACTGGATCGGGATAGCTAAGCGCACGCTTCCCTTGCATCTCGAACCCGGGTCGATCTTCCAAGGACAAGCCGATGCGCTGTCGGTGCGGCAGGACGCGCACCACTGTGCTCGACAAGCATTTCCGGACCGCGTTGGTTTGCCCCAAATGCGATGAGATCGAGCTGGCCGGGCCGGCCAAGCCGGAGGAACGGGTGTTGACCGCACGATAGCGCGGTCGTTTTCGGCGCCGAAACACGCTAGGTTCCGTCTGACGAAACGGTCCAAAGCGAAACCCGATGCCGCATCCTTCCGATCCTGCCGCCGTAACTCCTGCTGACGTCACGCTTGCCGACGTGCGCCGTGCCGCCGACGTGATCCGGGATTCGGTCATGGTCACGGCGTTCAACGAGAGCCGTACGCTGGGCGAAATCTGCGGCTGCCGCCTGTTCCTCAAATTCGAGAACCTGCAGTTCACCTCGACCTTCAAGGAGCGCGGTGCGCTGAACAGGCTGCAGGCGCTGTCCCCCGAAGAGCGCAAGCGCGGGGTGATCGCGATGTCGGCCGGCAATCACGCCCAGGGCGTCGCCTATCACGCCAAGCGGCTCGGCATCCCCGCCACTATCGTGATGCCAATTGGCACGCCGATGGTGAAGATCGAAAACACCAGGCGGCACGGCGCCGAGGTCATCATCACCGGGCAGACGCTGGAAGAATGCTTCGCGTTCGTCAGCGCGCATGCCGCAGAGCGCGGCCTGATCCTGATCCATCCCTATGACGATCCCCTGATCATTGCCGGACAGGGCACGATCGGGCTCGAAATGCTCGCGGCGGTGCCGGAGCTCGATATCCTGGTGGTGCCGATCGGCGGTGGCGGGCTGATCTCAGGCATCGCCACCGCCGCCAAGGCGATCAAGCCGTCGGTGCAGATCGTCGGCGTGCAGGCCCAGCTCTATCCGTCGATGTACAATGCCGTCAAAGGCGAGCAGCTGCCGATGCGCGGCGACACGCTTGCCGAGGGCATCGCGGTCAAGGCGCCCGGGCAGATCACCACCAGGATCGTCCGCGAGCTCGTCGACGACATCGTGCTGGTCAGCGAGGACCAGATCGAGCGCGCGGTCGCAACCCTGATCTCGATCGAGAAGACGGTGGTCGAGGGCGCCGGCGCCGCCGGCCTCGCGGCGGTGCTCGCGGCACCCGGCCGCTTTGCCGGCCGCAATGTCGGCCTGGTGCTCACCGGCGGCAATATCGACACCAGGCTGATCGCCTCGGTCCTGACCCGGGAGCTAGCGCGCGAGGGACGGCTGACCCAGCTGGCGCTCGACATCGTCGACCGGCCCGGCCAGCTCGCGGCGGTGTCGATCCTGCTTGCGGATGCCGGCGCCAACATCATCGAGGTCTCGCATCAGCGCACCTTCTCCGACCTGCCGGCCAAGGCGACGCTGCTCGAGCTCGTAATCGAAACCCGCGACCGCGCCCATCTGGAAGAGGTGCTGGCGAGGCTCGGCGCCGAAGGATTTGCGGTGCGGGAGAGCTAGCGACGCTGCTCCCATCCGCGAGTCGAAGCACCTAACCCGTCATCCTGAGGCGCGAGCGGAGCGAGCCTCGAAGGATGCACGGCCCGGCTGGTGGCCGATTCATCCTTCGAGGCTCGCAAGAGCTCGCACCTCAGGATGACGGGTTCTGGGCCGCCAGTTCCGCGAGCTTCGCGATCGTGTTGAGGTTGCGCGCGGTACCCTTGGCGGCGGCGGGGATCTTCAGCTTCGAGCGGCCCATGCCGCTGCCATAGGCGACATAGATCTCGCGCTTGCCGAGGCGCATTTGCTCGTCCTGCTGGCCCTTGATGTCCTTCAGGGCGTCCTTGGGTGGCGGCTCGTCGAGGAAGATCGCGACGGTCGTGTTCGGCGGCGCTTTCGGAAACGGATTGGCCTTCAGCACCGCGGCGATCTCGTCCGCGCTTCGCACTGCGACGCCGACCGGCTTGCCGGCATAGGCGTGCAGCCGCTTCTCCAACGCGGCCTTGACCTTGGGCGCGCCGAGCTTCGAGGAGAACACGACATTGCCGCTGGCGATATAGGTCTGCACGTCGGCAAATCCCGCGTCGGCGCACATCGCCTTCAACTCGGTCATCGGCAGCTTGCCGGTACCGCCGACATTGATCGCGCGCAGCAAGGCGACGTAACGCGGCATCACGATCTCACGTCAGCAGCAGCGCCATGCCCGGATCGCCCTTCTGCATCGCGCGCTGATAGGCCGGGCGCGCGGCGATGCGGCCGAGATAATTCCTGATGTTGGGGCAGCGGCCGAGGTCGTAAGGCAGGAAATAGCGCATCGTCGTCAGCGAAAAGCCGATCATGATATCGGCCGTGGTGAACGCCTCGCCCGCGAGATATTCGACATCGCGCACCCGCGCCTCGATCAGGTCGAACGAGCGGTCGACACGCGCTTTGGTCGCAACCAGCATCGGATTGTCGGCCGCGAGGTTGAGCCGGTTCAGGATCATGCTGCGGCCCATCTGCGCCTGCAGCGTGCCGTTGGCGAAGTGAAACCAGTACAGGAACTGCGCGAAGTCGGGATGGTCCGATGTCAGCGTCAGCCGTCCATTGCCGTATCTTGCGACGATATACTCGACGACCGCGCCGGATTCGGCCAGCACCAGGGCGCCGTCGGTGATGACGGGCGCGGCGCCGATCGGATGCAGCGACTTGTAGTCGGCCGGCGCCAGCATCGTGACCGGATCGCGCGTGGTGTGCTTCAGCTCGTAGGGGATCTCCAGCTCCTCGCACAGCCAGACGATCCGTTCCGATTGCGACTTGCCGAGATGGTGAACGGTGAGCATGCGCGCTCCTTAACTAGGCGTCCGCTTTCTTCTTCGCAGGCTTGCTGGCCGGCGGCGGCTCTTCCATCGCCTTCTTCATGGCGCGGGCATAGGCGTCGGCGGCGTTTTCCGCGGAATTCTGCAACCGCTTGGCGGTCGCAGTCGCGTTCAGGATCGTGCTCTTGGCCAGGAAGCGGAAGCGCGCCTTGGTCTCCTTGTCCTTGGCCTTGGCGGCGCGCGCGACCCAGACGGCCTGGCGCTTCTTGGCAGCCGCCATCACGGCCTTGGTCTGCGCTCTTGCGGTTTGCCGGATGACGGCGTCGAGGTCGGCTTCGGCCATTCAGATACACTCATTGACTGGACGTGCGCCGGGGTGGGCGCACGGTGGGAGGAGGGGGAGGTATCACTAGCGCAACCCGCGCCGTTTGAACATGCGATCCGTTGCGATGCCCCCGAGGTTTGGCCCGACGGATGGTTGCACGCTCTATCGGGCGTGCGGTTCGGCATGATATAGCGGCGCGGCCCGGCCGGCAGCCGCGCAGTCCAGGCGAGGTTTCGATGCAAGCGATCAGCCGCAGGAGCCTGCTTGGCGGCGTTGCCCTCCTGGCGACGGCGTCATCGCTTGCAGCGGCGACGGCCGAGCAGCTGACGGTCGATGCCGGCGAAGGCCGCGTCACGGTCAGCCGGTTTGCCTCGGAGCGCAGCGGCAAGCGGCCGGCCGTGCTTGTCCGGCACGGCTCGCGCGGCTTCGATCTCAGGCCGCAGGTCTATCAGCGCTATGCCAAAGCGCTGACGGCAGACGGCATCGACGCTTATTTCGTTCGTTACTACACCCCAGCCGACGAGCAGGCATTCAGGACGCTGAACACGCGCGAGGCCCGCGAGGCCTACGAGACCGGGCGTTTTCGAGGCCTGGGCCCCGCGGGTCTCGGCGGTGCTATCGGCGGTGCTGTCGGGCGCGGACAGTTCCGGCCGGATCGGACTGCTCGGCTTTTCGCTTGGCGGCTACGTTGCCGCGGTCGCGGCGGCTCGTGACGAGCGGGTGTCTGCGCTCGCCGTGCTGTACGGCGGCATGCCCGACAAGATCGCGCCTCAGGTCAAGCATCTGCCGCCGATGATCGAGCTGCACGGCGAGGCCGACCGCAACGTGCCGCTTGCCAGCGGCGAGGCGCTGGTCAGGCTCGGCAAGTCGGTCGGCGCCGCGGCGGAGATCGTCAGATATCCGGGCAAGGCCCACGGTTTCGACTTCGCGGACAATGATCCGATGACGGCCGATGCCGTTAACCGTGTTGCCGGTTTCTTCCAGGCCCGTCTGAACGCAGCTTGAGTCTCAGTCGGCAGACGAACCCGGCGGCACCTTGGCGCCTGCGAGCAGTCCGGCCAATTCCACCTGTCGGCCAAGCCCGGTCTTCGCCAGCACGGCCTTGAGCTGGTTGCGCACCGTTTCGCGGGAGATGCCGAATGCGACGGCGATGGCCTCGACGGTTCGTCCTTCGCCGATGCCGCGCGCGACCCGCGCCTCGGCCGGCGTCAGGTCGAACAGGCCCTGCAGCACTTCCGCGGTCGGCACCTCCGATGGCACCACCGGGGTCACGATCACGATCGCCAGCGCGCGGTCGAACAGGTCACGCGCTGCGCCCTGCATCGGGACCAGGTGCACGATCAGCGGCGGCCGATCGTCCTGTGCGGCGATCGGCACCGAGCGGACCTCGACGCCGATGAGCCCCTGATCGAGCGCCGCCACTGCCTGCGCGAACAGCGCGTCGGCGGTAGCTGCCGCCAGCGTCAGGCGATCGGTGCGATCCTGCATCACGTCGGGCACCAGGCGGTCGAATAGCGTGTTGGCCGTCATCAGACGGCCGCCGCGCCGCAGCACCGCCGCGGGCAGTCCAAGCATCGCCAGCGACTCGGTTGCTGCCCTGGCGCGCTCCATTCCAAGCCGGGCCGACAGCAGCGCCGCCCGCGCCAGATGCGGGCGCAGCGCGTCGAGCTGCTCGACCGCTTCCCGCTCGATCGGTCCGTGCCGGTATTCGCGCTCGACGCTGTAGATCAACACGTCGCCGCTCGGCACCGGGATCGCGGTACCGGCGCCCCATCCGAGCCCGCGTGGGCGGAAGAACTCGCGGATCTGGAAATCCTGCTGCACTTCCTCGGGCGTATCGAACACGTCGATGTCGCGCAGGAAGCCGGCATGGTTGGCCGCCAGCAGGCGCGGCAACCGCCCGTTGCGCTCGTGCCAGCCGCCTTCGACATAGGCAACCGTGTCGTCGTGCATGTCGGGGGATGCGACCCAGCGGACGTCGCGCGGGGCTGCCGTCAGCAGCACGATACCGCGTGCCCGCGCGATCGCGCCGACCTGATGCAGCACATTCGGCCAAAGCTCGGGGACGACCGCGGCCTCATAGGCCAGTTCAATCAGATGCTCGTGCAGGTCGTTCGCCATCGGCCATTCCAGGAAACATTACTGCCCAATAGATAAACCCATCGACCGCGAAAATATTGCGTAAAGCAATTCCGCCCAAGCCACGAGTCCGGGCTATCCCGGTGCGCGTCAGCCGCGCATCACGGGGAATTGCGGCGTTTCGCCGGGCTCGGTCGCGATTTTCGCGCGGGCGCGGAGGGCCTCGCTCGTTTGGCTGCCACCCGGCGCGCGGCGGCCAGCGCGGCCTGCGCCCAGAAGACGAGTTCGTCGGGCTCATCAAACAGCCGTTCCGGCACCCGCCAGAATGCGAGATCGATGGTCGCGCCCTGCTTGGCGTAGTTAAGCGGCGGGCTCGTCGACGCCTCCTGGAAGGTCTCACGGTTCTGATCGTCGACCCGCACGTAGAATGTATTGTCGGTGACCATCCCGAGCATCACGCCGTCGCAGAACACGCCGGTCTTGCCGAACATGCGCCGCATCGTGATGCGACCCGAGGTCACCGAGGTCAAGCCCAAGACGTGAAGATCAAGACCCGATGATCATCGCCGCATGTGGCGAAATTGAACCCGCGTGACAGTCGGACATCTTTCCGAAGCGTTTCGAAATGTATTCGGCGTAAATTGCTGCGGCGCGTGGCCCGCAAGCGTCACACCTTTGCAACGCTGCGCGCGATCATTCGACCATGAACATCCTTTAATTTGTATCCGCGCGACTTGTCGCGCCTGCTAGGCGGCGATCCGTGATATGTAGTCGAGCCATCGCCGGCTCGGGGAGGGCCGATGATCAGCCGCAGGGCACTTTCCGGATTGTTGATGACGCTGGTCGGGCCCTCATCGGTCACCGGCAACGGGTTGACGCTGAGTCATTGCCAGGGATCATGCGCGAATGTCGATCTGCCGGCGCTGGGCTACGATACGTTCTGCCGGTCGTTCTTCGATATCGCGACGCGAGGAAAGCTGCGCGCAGTCGCCACCGGCCCCGACATCCGAAGGGAGATGCGGTCGCTGTTCCGGGAGCGGCGGCTGTATCGGCCGTCGCGTGACGAGATCCGGATTCTCTGGCGCGGCACGGCGGATGGATTCTCGGTCGTGAAGGTCGAGTTCGATCTGGAATGCGGCGTTCCGGTGCGCGGATGCCTCGGGATTCCCGACGGCGCGTTCAAGGGATTGATCTTGCTCGGCCATGGCATGGCGAGCACACCGGAGCGGTGCTTCGATGATGCCGACAAGGACTACATGAACGCGCTCGGCAAGCAGCTTTGCCAGGACGGCTATGTCGTGTGGTGTCCCTACATCGTCCAAATCGGAAATCAGGAGAGCCAGAACAACATCGCCGCGATGCTGGCATCTCATGGCGTCTCCGCGCACAACGTGTCGTGTGCGTCGATCGACGCCGGCGAAACCGTCTGCCGGAAGCTGACCGGAGCGTCCGGTCTGAATGTCGGCGTCTATGGGGTGTCCTCGGGCGCCTTTCTCGCGATGCATCTGGAAGCCGCTACTGGGCGGATGCGGCCGACGGTCGCCTCCGGATATATGCGTAACGAGAAGAAGTTCCTGACGTCGTCCGCCATCAGCAAGAACCTCGGCATCGAGCTTGCAGGCTACATTCATTTCGCCAACAGCCGCGCCAAATACACCGGCGCTGAGCTCGCGTATCTGCTCTGTCCGTGTCCGCTGTTCGTCGAGATCGGTAGCCGCGATGCTGCAAACGCGATCGAGCTCGGGCGGGATGAGAAGTTCGCGGAAATGCAGGCCGTCTATACATCATCGGCCCATCCGCATCTGATCGACATGGACGTCTTCAACGGCGTGCACGAGGCGAGCGGCAAGCGCGCAAGGCCATGGCTGTACAGCCATCTGGCGTCGCCGGCCTATCAAGAGACGTCGCGTTTGAAGAATGCGATCGCGTTGTGAGGACAATCGTCGCTGTGGCCAGCCTCGGTTCGGCCGGCTCCGCGCGTTGCGTGGGTCCCCGATCATTTGCCTCCGGCGGCGCGGCGCTTCGACAGGCGGGCTTCGACCAATGCGATCAGCTCCTGCCGCAGGACAGGCGATGCCAAGATATCCCGCCGCGCGGCCTCGTGCACGACGCCGGCGACTGCCGCTGCAAGCACCTGGGCGGCGATATCGCCATTGGCGACGTTGCCCCGCCTATTCGCGGTGAACAGCGCCTCGCAGCCCTTGCGATATTCCGTCTCGAACCGGCGATGCGTGGCCGCGCTGGCTGCATCACGCGGCGCCTCCTCCAGCAGAACCCGGTGGGCCGCAGGGAAGCGGCGATGCACCTCGATAATGCCGTCGACAAATGCCACGATACGATGCGCTCGCGATTTTGTGTCGTCGGTCGCGGTGCGTAGCACCGCCAGCAATTCGTCGAAATGCCGACGCCTGGTTGCCTCGACCAGCGCAAGCTTGTTGGGGAAATATTGGTAGAGCGACCCGATGCTGACGCCGGCCCTCTCCGCCACCGCATTGGTCGTTGTCGCGGCCCAGCCGCGCTCACCGAGAATGTGAGCGGCGGCGTCGAGAATGGCCTCAATGGTGGCACGCGAACGGGCCTGGCGCGGCGCTTTCCGCATCTTGCTCGTCGTTGCCGGAATGCGAGTAGCCACCCAGACCTCTCCGCCAGTAATGTGAGCCAAGCGCTCAATTTTGTCCCATCGACAGGTCAAGTCAAAGGATTGCACATGGCAGCGACTGAGGTCGGCCGCGAGGTCAGGTTGAGGATCAGGCCGGAGGGCCTGCCGGGACCGCAACATTTCGAAATTACCGAGACCCCCGTGCCAACTCCTGGCGCAGGTGAGGTGCTGGTGCGCAACCGCGCATTCGTTGTCTCCGCGTCGCTCCGCCAAATGGTGAGCGAGGGAGCGGAGGATATACCCGGTGTGCCGCTTCCCGCGCTGCGGCCTGGCGACGTTCTCTCCGGCGAGACGATCGGAGAAGTGATGACGGCGCCCGCCGGCAGTGGCCTCTCGCCGGGCGATACTGTGCAGCACATGTTCGGTTGGCGCGATTATGCCATCTTGCCCGCCGTGCGATGCTTCCGGCTAGATGTGCCGTTGCCGGAACCTCTGGGTTACCTCGGCTATCTCGGGCATGGAGCGACCGCCTATGCGGCGTTGACCCGCGGCGTGCGGATCTGCAACGGCGATACGGTCTTCATATCGAGCGCGGCCGGAGCGATGGGTTCGATGGCCGGGCAGATTGCTCGCTTGCTGGGGGCGGGCCGCGTGATCGGCAGCACCAGCTCGCGCGCGAAAGCGGATCGCCTGATAGCTGAACTCGGCTACGACGCGGTGGTGATCCGTGATGGGGACGAGCCCTTTATCGTTGGGCTCAACAAGGCGGCCCCCGATGGGGTCGATGTCTTTCTCGACAATGTCGGGGGTGAGCAGTTGCAGGCCGCAGCCGCGATAGCACGCGAAGGCGCCCGCTTCGTCATCGCCGGGACGCTGTCAGGTCAGCTCGCGGTGGCAGGAACTGGCCGCACCGCGCCCGTCGTGCTGGATTCGACCCAGATACTCTTGAGGAAGATCACCATCCGCGGTTTTAGCGCTGACGATCATCCGCCGGCACGCGAGGAATGGTTTGCCCGCTTCGCGGATTGGTCGCGGGCCGGCGTCATCCGTCTTCCGCATGTCATGATCGACGGGCTTGAGCGCGCCACATGCGCCTTGTCCGATACGATCAACGGGCGGTATCTCGGCATAGTCGTTGTGAGGCCTTGATGGAGGCAGCCTCCGGAAGGCGCAACTCAAGCGCTCGAACCAGCAATCCCCGTGCTGCGCATCACAGCAGCGTTCCCGCGCCCGTAGTCTCGACCTGGATTGCGGCGGCCGCTGAACAGCAGTTGCCGCCGATGTGCCCTGTTGGTTACGTCACTGCCGGTTCGCAGCGATACAAGGGCGTAGTCGTCACGAGCGCGGGTGTAGAACGACCATTTCGGTCACGGGATTGTCGGATGCGGATTTAGCGCGTTATGATCTCCTGTGATGCACCTTGCCCATCCTGATCTTCTGCGGTCCGAGGGAACTCGACGTCATATCCGTGTCGTAGAGCTTGTTGGTAGACGAAGGTTTGGACAGCATGAGTGGTACGGAACGAATGCTCGGTGGATTGGCAGGGCTTCTGGTATCGGCGGGATTGGCGGCGATCGGGATGTCGGCGGCCCATGCCCAGGCGGGACCGCCCGGGCCCCCTGCAGTGGGCGTGTTCGAGGCGGTGAAGCGGCCGATCACCGAAACCAATGAATTTCTCGGACGCATCGAGGCCCCCAACCGCGTCAACGTGGTGGCGCGCGTCACGGCGTTTCTTGAGAAGCGGAACTTCGTCGAGGGCGCCGAGGTCAAGGCCGGCGACTTGCTGTATCAACTCGAGCGCGGCCCATTCGAGGCCGACCTGGCATCGAAGAAGGCGCAGGTCGCCCAGTTGCAGGCGACGCTGGTCAACGCGAAGCTGACCACCGACCGCGCCAAATCGCTGCTCGGCGGGCCGGCCGGCCAGCAATCGAGCGTCGACGCCGCGGTCGCCAATCAACAGAGCCTTGAGGCACAGGTGCAGGCCGCGCAGGCGCAGGTCGACCTGTCCCAGATCAATCTCGACTACACCGAGATCCATTCGCCGATCGACGGCAGGATCGGACGCACCGCAGTCACCGAGGGCAACGTCGTGACGCCGAGCTCGGGAACCCTGACGACCATCGTCAGCCAGGATCCGATGTACGTCACGTTCCCGGTACCGGTGCGCGAGGCGCTCGATCTGCGCGAACGCTATGCGACGCGCGGTGGCTTCAAGGCCGTCGTGATCCGGGTGCGCCTGCCGGACGGCCGGCTCTACGACAAGGTCGGCGAGCTAAACTTCGTCAACAACACCATCGCGCAGAACACCGACACCATCACCTTGCGCGGCACCATCCCCAACCCGTCGACCTATACATCCGTCGCAGCAGGCGGTGCGGTCCGCGAGCTGACCGACAATGAGTTCGTGACCGTGCTGCTGGAAGGCGTGCAGCCGGTCGAGGTGCTGGCGATCCCGCGCTCGGCGGTGCTGTCGGACCAGCAGGGCGAATATGTCTACGTCGTCGGCGCGGACAACAAGGCCGAGCAAAGGCGGATCCAGGTTGGGCAATCGACATCGACGATTGCCGCGGTGACGAGCGGCATCGCGCTCGGCGACAAGGTGATCGTCGAGGGGCTGCAGAAGGTCAGGCCGGGTGAGGTGGTCGCGCCGGGGCCCGCCAGCGCGCTGATCCAGTCGAGCATGAAGGTTTCTGCGGACGGCGGCGCCAGCAGCGCGCTGAAATCGACGGGCAATAACCCATGATTTCCGCTGTCTTCGTCGATCGTCCGCGGCTTGCGATCGTCATCGCGTTCGTGATCACGATCGCGGGCGCGCTGGCGCTGATGCAAATCCCTGTCGCCCAGTTCCCGGACATCGTGCCGCCACAGGTCACGGTCTCGGCCGTATTCCCCGGCGCTTCGGCCGAAGTGGTGGAATCGAGCGTCGCCCAGCCGCTGGAAGCGCAGGTCGTCGGTGTCGACAAGATGCTCTACATGAAGTCGACCAGCGGCAATGACGGCAGCTATACGCTGACGGTCTCGTTCGCGCTCGGCACCAACCCCGATATCAACACCGTCAACGTCAACAACCGGGTGCAGAGCGCGCTCGCGCAATTGCCGACCGAGGTGCAGGCGCAGGGCCTGACCGTGCAGAAGAAATCCTCAGCGGTGCTGCAGTTCATCGTGCTCTACAGCAAGAGCGGCGAGCAGGACCCGCTGTTCATCACTAATTACGCCATCATCAACGTGCTGGACGCAATCTCGCGCACGCCCGGCGTCGGACAGGCCTCGCTGTTCGCCAAGCTGAACTATTCGATGCGGATCTGGTTCGACACCCAGCGCCTGACCAGCCTCAATTTGGCCCCGTCGGACGTGATCGCCGCGATCCGTGCCCAGAGCGTGCAGGCGCCGGTCGGCCGCATCGGCGCGCGTCCGATCAGCAACGACCAGCAATTCCAGTTCAACGTGCAGACCCAGGGCCGCCTGACGACATCCAAGCAGTTCGGCGACATCGTGTTACGGGCCAATCCGGACGGATCGGTGCTGCGGATCAGGGATGTCGCCCGCGTCGAAATCGGCGCGCAGAACATGGATTCGGAATCGCGGATCGACGGCAATCCCGGTGTGCCGATGGGCATCTATCTCGCACCCGGCGCCAACGCCGTGACCACGGCCAAGGCCGTGCAGGCCACGCTTGCGAAGTTGTCGGAGCGGTTCCCGCCGGGGCTGACCTACCTCGTGCAGTACGACTCCACGACCTTCGTCTCCGATACGATCAAGGAAGTCATGAAGACGCTCGGCGAAGCCTTCGTGCTGGTCGTGATCGTGGTGTTCCTGTTCCTCGGCAATCTGCGCGCCACGGTGATTCCCGCGGTCGCGGTTCCGGTCAGCCTGATCGGCGCCTTCGCGGTGCTGCTGGCGCTCGGCTATTCCGCCAACACGGTCTCGCTGCTGGCGATGGTGCTGGCGATCGGCATCGTCGTCGACGACGCCATCGTCGTGGTCGAGAACGTCGAACGCGTCATGGAGGAGGAGCCGGAGCTGTCGCCGGCCGATGCCACCAAGAAGGCGATGGCGCAGATCACGGCGCCGATCATCGCGATCTCGCTGGTGCTGCTCTCGGTGTTCGTGCCGATTGCGTTCATTCCCGGCATATCAGGTACGCTGTTTCGCCAGTTCGCGGTGACGATCAGCGCCGCGATGGTGATCTCGGCGCTGAACGCGCTGACATTGTCGCCGGCGTTGTGCGCCGTGTTCCTGCGTCACGGCGGGCCGCGCCGCGGCATCATGGGACGGGTGCTGGGCGGCATCGACTGGGTCCGCGACCGCTATGCCGGCGTGGTGCAACGACTGGTTCGCGTGGCGGTGCTGTCGCTGGTGGCGGTGCTGGTGTTCGCCGGCGCGGTGTTCGGCGTATCGAAGATCACGCCGACCGGCTTCCTGCCCGAGGAAGATCAGGGCGCCTTCTTCATCGCGGTGCAACTGCCTGACGGCGCGTCCGTGGCGCGCACCAGCGAGGTGACCAAGCAGGTCGAAGCGATTCTGAAGAAGAACCCGGCGGTTGACCATGTGCTGTCGATCATCGGCTTCTCGCTGCTCGACGGCGCCAGCGAGCCCAACTCGACATTCATGGTGGCGCGCATGAAGCCGTTTGCCGATCGCAAGGCCGTTACCGACTCGGTGCAGGCCGCGATCCGGCAGACCTTCATCGCGGGATCGCAGATCCGCTCCGCCTCGGTGCTGCCGTTCAACCTGCCGCCGATCATCGGGCTCTCGACCTCCGGCGGCTTCGAATATCAGCTCGAGGCGCTGGAAGGGCAGGATCCGGCTGCCCTCAGCAGCGTGATGGGTGGGTTGATCGGTACTGCGAACCGCAATCCAAATCTGACCCGTGTGTTCTCGACCTTCACCGCGACCAACCCATCGGTCTATCTCGATATCGACCGCGCCAAGGCGCAGGCGCTCGGCCTCAACATGGCCGACGTGTTCACCGCGCTGCAGGCCACGCTCGGCGGCATCTATGTCAACAATTTCAACCTGTTTGGCCGCACCTGGCAGGTCAACGTGCAGGGCGACGCGGCCGACCGCGGCGACATTCCCGATATCTGGCAGATCTATGTGCGCAACACCGGCGGCGAGATGGTGCCGATCCGCTCGATCGCAAGCTTGCGCATCGTCACCGGCCCGCAGGTGATCACGCGCTACAACAATTATCGCTCGGTCACAGTGAACGGCAGCCCGGCGGCGGGCGCGTCCTCGGGCACCGCGATTGCGACGATGGCCGACCTGTCCAAGACGACGCTGCCTTCAGGCTATTCCTATGAATGGACCGGCACGGCCTATCAGGAGCAGGCGGCTTCCGGCCAGACCGGTATCATCCTCGCGCTCGCGGTGCTGTTTGCCTATCTGTTCCTAGTGGCGCTGTATGAGAGCTGGACCATCCCGATTCCCGTGCTGCTGTCGGTCACGGTCGGCGTGTTCGGCTCGTATCTCGCAATCAAGCTCGTGGGCCTCAACCTCGATCTCTACGGCCAGATCGGCCTCGTGGTGCTGATCGCGCTCGCCGCCAAGAACGGCATCCTGATCGTCGAGTTCGCCAAGGAGCAGCGCGAGGTCGGCAAGCCGATCACGGAGGCCGCGACCATGGGCGCGCAAATGCGCTTCCGCGCGGTCATGATGACCTCGATCGCCTTCATCCTCGGCCTGGTGCCGCTGGTGGTCGCGACCGGTGCCGCGGAAATCAGCCGCCGTGCGGTCGGCACCGCGGTGTTCGGCGGCATGCTGGCCGCGAGCTCGATCGGCATCTTCCTGGTGCCGATGCTGTTCGTCACCTTCCAGGGCTGGCGCGAGGGTGTAAAGAACCGGTTTGGTCGTCGGGGCAAGGCGGAACAGTCGGCGTCGCACTAGCGCATGATCCGAAAGGATCATGCGTGAACAACGAGCTAATCTGCGATGACGATCCAGTCTAATCCCATCGCGCATTAGCGGCGCGGGTGCGGCGGGGCTATACTACCGGCCCATCGATGGAGTTCCGGATTGAGCGTTGCGTTTACCAAGGAAGAGAGTGCCGAGACCGCGTCCGAAACGTTGTTGCCGGACCGCCCCATATCGCCACATCCCAATCTGGTGACCGAAGCAGGACGCAGAGCGCTGGAGCGCCAGCTCCAGGAGGCACGCGAGGCCTATGAGACGGCGCAGCAGCTGGACGACGTCAACGAACGGCGACGGCAGTCGGCGGTTCCGTTGCGCGACACACGCTATCTCACGGAACGGCTCCGCACCGCGCAGGTCGTCCCCGATCCTGTGTCGACCGAAGCCGTTGCCTTCGGCAGCACCGTGACGTTCAGACGCGCCGACGGCCGCGTGCAGACCTATCGCATTGTCGGCGAGGATGAGGCCGATCCAAAGGCCGGCTCGATCTCCTTCGTGTCGCCGGTGGCGAGGCAGCTGATGGGGAAAGCCGTGGGCGACGTCGTCGGGTCGGGCGCCCAGGAGCTGGAGATCGTGGCGATCGCCTAACGGATCGCAGATCCCGATCACGCCGCCGGCAGGGCAAGCCGCTCGATCGTTTGAATATGCCGCGCGAGGAGGCTGCAGGCTTGCTCGACGTTGCGGGCGCGCAGCGCCTGCAGGATCACGCGATGATCCTGGCTGGGCCGCGGCCGCCAGCCGGCATTGCGCGCCATCGCGAACACCAATCGCGAATTTGCCAGCTGCAGGCCATCGAGGCTGGCGAGCAGCCGAGGCATCGCGCAGGGCGCCACCAGCGCATGATGGAAGGCGCGATTGGCCAACTCGAAATCCTGCACCGTCTCGGCATTGTCGCCTTCGATCAACGCGACCTCGATCCGCGCCAGATGGGCCGACGTGAATTTCGGCGCCGCATTGCGCAGCGCGACCACCTCGAGCGCGGCGCGCATCTCGGCGATCTCCTTCACCGACTTGGTGTCAAGCGGCGCGACCCGCACCCCGCGCCGTGGCACAGCAACGACGAGATGCTGCGCCTCCAATTGTCTGAACGCCTCGCGCACCGGGACGTGGCTGGAATGGAATTCCCGCGCGACATGATCCTGGCGGAGCGGGGCGTCCGGCGGCAACGCGCCGCTGATGATGCGCTCGCCGATCGCCTCGGCGATGCGCCCGGCGGTTGTCGTATTTTCGCCAACGTCAGTCATAGATTATCTATCACAAAAACGAGTGCGCTTCCGCGCGGGCTCGGTTAGCATCATTTCAAGTCCACAATCGTAGATAATATACCAGATTATCTATGATCTGCAACAATCGAGAAGGCAAGCCTATGGTTGATGTCGTTGAGATCGAACGGACCGACAGAAGCAGCAGCGCACCGCTCCGCAAGAACTGGGAGCGGGCCGAGGCCGAGGCGCTCTACAACCTGCCGTTCGCGGACCTGATGTTCCAGGCGCAGGGCATCCACCGCGCCAATTTCGATCCGAACCACGTCGAAACCGCGAGCCTGCTCAGCATCAAGACCGGCGGCTGTCCGGAAGATTGCGGCTATTGCTCCCAGAGCGCGCATTACGACACCGGCCTGAAGGCCACCCGGCTGATGCCGCGGGACGAGGTGGTCGCGGTCGCGCAGCGCGCCAAGGACGCCGGCGCAACCCGTTTCTGCATGGCCGCGGCCTGGCGCAGTCCCAAGGACCGCGATCTCGATCAGGTCTGCGACATGGTCAGCGCGGTGAAGGGGCTCGGCATGGAAACCTGCGTCACGCTCGGCATGCTGACGCCGGACCAGGCCGAACGCCTCTCCGACGCCGGGCTCGATTTCTACAACCACAACGTCGATACCTCGCCGGAGTTCTACGACAAGATCATCACCACCCGCACCTTGCAGGATCGCATCGATACGCTCGCGCATGTGCGCGACGCCGGCATCAAGGTCTGCTGCGGCGGCATTATCGGCATGGGTGAACAGGTCGAGGACCGGCTCGGCATGCTGATGCTGCTCGCCAATCTCCCCACCCATCCCGAAAGCGTGCCGATCAATCTGTGGAACGAGGTCAAGGGCGTGCCGGTCAACGACACCGCCGAGCGGCCCGATCCGATCGCGCTGGCGCGGCTGGTCGCGACCGCGCGGATCATGATGCCGAAGAGCGTGGTGAGGTTGTCGGCCGGACGGCAATACATGACCGATGAACTGCAGGCGATGTGCTTCCTCGCCGGCGCGAACTCGATCTTCATCGGCGATGTGCTGCTGACCACCAAGAACCCGCAGCGCGATCGCGACGCCGATCTGCTCGACCGGCTCGGCATCACATCCCGTCTCGCCTGACCGTACCCTCCGGCACGCGCGCGGCGTCATTCGCCGCGCGACCAACCACCATCCTGAGAGTAAAGCATGAGCGCAATCCATGCGGCCAAGGCCGCTGATTACGCCGCGGCCTTGCACGCCCTGAGCAAGGACGATCGGCTGCGCGGCCTGAAGCCGCGTGCGGGCATCGATTTCGTGTCGAACGACTATCTGGCGCTGGCGAGCGCGCCACGCATCAAGCAGGCCGTGTCGGCCGCGCTCGAGGCCGGCACGCCGATCGGCGCCGGCGGGTCGCGGCTGTTGCGCGGCAATTGCGAGGAGCACGAACGGCTGGAGGCCGAGGCCGCCGCGTTCTTCCGCGCCGAGGCCGCGCTGTTCTTCGGAGGCGGCTATGTCGCCAACTTTGCCGTGCTGACGACGCTGCCGCAGCGCGGCGATCTGCTCGTGCTCGATTCGCTGGTGCACGCCAGCATCCACGAAGGTGCGCGGGCCGGCCGGGCCGCGTTCCGGTTCAGCGCGCACAATGATCCCGGGTCGGTCGAGGACACCATTCGCGGCTGGCGTGCCGAGGGCGGAACGGGCCGGGTCTGGATCGTGGTCGAAAGCGTCTACAGCATGGACGGCGATGTCGCGCCGCTCGACGACCTCGTCGCCATCGCCGAGCGGCACGACGCGTTCCTGATGGTGGATGAGGCGCACGGCACCGGCGTCTACGGCGAACAGGGGCGGGGGCTGACGGCGCCCTATGAAGGGCGCGAGAATCTCGTGATCGTGCATACCTGCGGCAAGGCGCTGGGCGCCGCCGGCGCATTGGTCACGGCCTCGACCGTGCTGCGCGACTTCATGGTCAATCGCTGCCGCCCGTTCATCTTCGCCACCGCGCCGTCACCGCTTGTGGCCGTCGCCGTGCGTGAAGCGCTCCTGATTCTGCGAGAGGAGCCCGAGCGCCAACAACGCCTCGCAGAACTGGTCGCGTTCACGCATCGCGAACTCGATCGGTGCGGCTTGCGCAGTCCGTCGCGCTCGCAGATCGTACCCTATATCGTCGGCGACAATGCACGCGCGATGCAGCTTGCCTCGGTGCTGCAGGCGCGCGGCTTCGACGTCAGAGGCATCCGCCCGCCGACCGTGCCGACAGGCACCGCGCGGCTGCGCATCGCGCTGACGCTTAATGTCGACGAGGACGATGTGCGCGCGCTGCTCGATGCGCTCGTCGAGGAGACGAAAGGCTGGTCGCGATGATCAGCCGGATCGTGGTGACCGGCACCGATACCGGAATCGGAAAGACGATCTTCTCCGCGGGCCTCGCCGGCTTCCTCGGCGCGAGCTACT
Organism: Bradyrhizobium sp. USDA 4011; assembly: GCF_054063415.1. NCBI lineage: Bacteria > Pseudomonadati > Pseudomonadota > Alphaproteobacteria > Hyphomicrobiales > Nitrobacteraceae > Bradyrhizobium > Bradyrhizobium sp. USDA 4011. The sequence goes on along the minus strand of NZ_JBSSGG010000001.1, from coordinate 3,943,031 downwards.
GGAAGCCGGTTCAGGCCGGCCTTGAGGAGGAGACCGATGCACAACTGGTGGCGCGGCTTGCAGGTCTTGCGGCCGATCGCATCATGCCGGAGCGATACCGTCTTCGAACGCCGGCTTCGCCGCATCAATCCGCGGCGATCGACGGCGCGCGCATCGATCCTGCCGCGCTCGATCTGCCCGACACGGGGGACCGGCCGCTGGTGATCGAGGGCGCCGGCGGGCTGATGGTGCCGCTGAATGGCGACACGCTCTTTATCGACGTGTTCGAGCGGTGGCGGCTTCCGGTCGTGCTCTGCGCCCGCACCGCACTCGGCACCATCAATCATTCGCTGTTGTCGGTCGAGGCGTTGCGCAAGCGCAATATCGATGTTCTCGGGATCGCTTTCATCGGCGAGGGCAATCCCGAGAGCGAGCGCGCCGTCTGCGAGATCGGGCAAGTCCGCCGGCTGGGCCGCTTGCCCTGGCTGTCTCCGCTCGCAGCCGACACGCTGCAAACGGCCTTCAACGCCTCGTTCCGGCGCGACGATTTCAACCCATGACGTCAGCTCGGAAATCGCCGATCTGGCACCCGTTCACCCAGCACGCGCTGCACGATCAGATGACCAGGATCGTGCGGGCGGAGGGTGCCTATCTCTACACCGCGGACGACCGCCGCATCATCGATGCGATCTCATCCTGGTGGGTAGTGACCCACGGCCATTGCCATCCGCATATCGTGCGCGCCATCCAGAACCAGGCGGAACAGCTCAACCAGATCATCTTTGCCGGCCATACCCACGATCCGGCCGAAGACGTTGCCGCGGAGATCCTGAAGCTGGCGCCGCGTGGCCTGGAGTATGTGTTCTTCTCCGACTCCGGCTCGACCAGCGTGGAAGTGGCGCTGAAGATGGCGCTCGGCTACTGGCACAATATCGGCGTGCCGCGCACGCGGATCATCGTCATGCAGCACTCCTACCACGGCGACACCGTGGGGACGATGTCGGTCGGTGCGCGCGGCGTGTTCAACAAGGCCTACGAGCCGCTGCTGTTCGACGTCGCATCAATCCCGTTTCCGGCCGCCGGCCACGAGCAGGCGACGCTCGATGCGCTCGAAGCCGCGTGCAAGACGGAAAGCGCGGCTGCATTCATCGTCGAGCCGCTGATCCTGGGCGCGGGAGGGATGCTGATGTATCCGCCCTCGGTGCTGAAGGAAATGCGGCGGATCTGCGAAGCGTCAGGCGTGCTGTTCATTGCCGATGAGGTGATGACCGGCTGGGGCCGCGCCGGCACATTGTTCGCGTGCGAGCAGGCCGACGTGACGCCCGATATCGCATGCTACTCAAAGGGCCTTACCGGCGGATCGCTGCCGCTCGCAGTGACGCTCTGCCGCGCCGACATCTACGACGCGCACTATTCCAGCGATCGTTCGCGAACCTTCTTCCATTCGAGTTCCTACACGGCGAACCCGGTCGCCTGCGCCGCCGCAAGGGCAAACCTCGAACTCTGGCAACGCGGCGCGGGCGAGCGCACAGGCTCGCTCGCCGCGATGCAGGAGCGCCTGATCGCGCCATTCCGCGCCGACACACGCTTCGAGAACGTCCGCCGCACCGGCACCATCACCGCGCTTGACCTGAAGGCAAGCGATGCCGGCTATCTCGCGAGCATCGGCCCAAGACTTCAGGCCTTCTTCGCGCGTCGAAACCTGCTGCTGCGCCCGCTCGGCAACACGATCTACGTCATGCCGCCCTATTGCGTGACGGAGGCTGATCTCGTTGAGATTTATGCCGCGATCGCGGATGCAGCTGACGAGCTGGCCTGACGGTACGCCTTGCGCGCCTGAAATCCAGTGACTGACGACTTGCATCGCGTGCCGTTCTGCACGCGATGGGTTCTCACATGAGATCGGCGTGCCGTTGCGGGCACGCCGATAGGCTGGATCACGCGTCAGGATGGAACGCGATCGTGCCGCCCGCGCCAGCTTCATCACTGTGCCAAATAGTCGAATTTTCGTTTTGAATTGGACGACGCCTCCCTGCGCGTCATCAATCGGTGATCGGAGCATCCGGCTCGCACAAGGCCGGGCAGGGAGGTTTGGAATGGCGCGATCCGCCGACATCGACATCAACGCGGGCGCGCGCCTCGACAGGCTGCCGATCTGCGGATTCCACTGGCGCATCCTGGCCCTGATCGGCGCCGGCATGTTCCTCGATGCATTCGACATCTATCTCGCCGGCGGTGTGCTGGGCGCGGTGCTCAAGGAAGGTTGGTCGACGCTCGAGCTCAACGCGGCATTCGTCTCCGCGACCTTTGTCGGAATGACGATCGGCGCCTGGTTCTCCGGCATCCTCGGCGACCGCTTCGGTCGCCGCTTCTCCTATCAGATCAACCTTGCGATCTTCGGCCTCGCGTCGATCGCAGCGGCCTTCGCGCCGAGCATGACGATTCTGATCAGCCTCCGTTTCATCATCGGCATCGGGCTCGGCGCCGAGATCGTGGTCGGCTACGGGACCTTGACCGAATTCGTGCCGGCGGCCTCGCGTGGCCGTTGGATCGGGCTGCTCGCCGTGATCACCAACTTCTCGCTGTTCGCATCATCCATGATCGGCTTGTGGGTGATCCCGACGCTTGGTTGGCGCTACATGTTCGCCCTCGTCGGCCTCCTCGCGATGATCGTCTGGTTCTTGCGCAAATCGATGCCGGAATCGCCGCGCTGGCTGGCCGCCAACAGCCGCGCCGATGAAGCCGAGAAGATTCTGTCCGCGATCGAAGCGGAGGCCGCGCGCAAGGCAGCGCTGGCTCCCGTCGCGGCCAGCGCGCCGGCACAGGAATCGCCCGGCGCGGTCTGGTGCCTATTCCAGCCGCCATATCTCGCGCGCACGCTGCTCGGCAGCCTGCTGCACATCGTCGTCGGCTTCAGTCTCTACGGGTTCATCGGCTGGCTGCCGACCTTCATGGTCAAGGGCGGCCACAGCGTGGTCTCCTCGCTGGGCTACACCACCGTGATGGCGTTGGGCGGGCCGGTCGGATCGCTGATCGGGCTCGTGCTGGCGGACCGGCTCGGACGCAGGCTCTCGATCGTCTGCTCGTCGATTGCGGCTGCCGCGTTCGGCATCGCCTATCCGTACATGCCGGATGGTGTCGCGCTCGCGGGCGTCGGCTTCCTGCTGGTCACCGCGATCTACGTCATGCTGGCGACCGGCTTCGCGATGCATGTCCCCGAACTGTTCCCGACGCGGTACCGGCTCCGCGGCACGGCGATCTGCGCCACGTCCGGACGGATTGCGACCGCGCTGGTGCAGTACGTCGTGGTCGCGATCTTCGCCTGGCAAGGCTTGGCCGGCGTGCTGACGACGCTGGCCGGCATCCTCGTGTTCCAGGCCATGGTGTTTCTTGTGTTCGGATTCGAAACCAGGGGACGCTCGCTGGAGGACGCGTCGGCCGTCACGGACGCCGAGGCAGGACATCCATCGTCGATCGCGCGGAGGCCGGCGGACATCGGGGCCTAGCTCAGCTCGGAGCACGCCGCCCTGAGCCGATCGCGGAGCCAGCCGTTGGCATTGCTCTGATCGTATCTGCGATGCCAGTACAACATCCAGTCGAAGGGCGCGGACTCGAACGGCAGTTCCTCCATCCGCAGACCGTCGTCCATGAGCACGGCCGCGAGATGTCTCGGCATCACCGCGAGCAGATCGGTCTGCTTGAGAACATGAGGTACGACCAGCCAATGCGGCACGTTCAGCGCGATGCGTCTTCGATGGCCGCGTTCGGCGAGCACGTCGTCGACGAAGCGAAGGTCGGTCGGGCTCATCGAGACCTTCATGTGCTCCTGCGCGATGAAGCGCTCGAAGGTCAGCTGCCCGCGCTTGACCTGGTGACCGCTCCGCATCAGGCAGACCATGCGGTCGCGCAGCAGCGTCTCCGAACGGATCGACGCGGAATGCTCGAGGCCCATGCTGACCGCGACGTCGATCTCGTCCCGCTCCAGCGCATCGATCGTCAAGGCGGGCGGCAGATGGATCGTGTTGTAGGAGATCCGCGACCCCGGCGGCCGCGCCGCGGCGAGTCTCGGCAACAGTAGGCACGCGAGAATGTCCGACATTCGGATCGTGAAGATTCGTTCCGTCTTGCCTGGCTCGAAGCCAGTATCGCTCGCCATCACCCGCTCGACCTGGCGCAGCACCTGGCGCAGCGGCTCCGCCAGTTCGGTGGCGCGGGGCGTCGGCTTCATCCCGCTCGTCGTCCGCACCAGGAGTTCGTCCTCGAACATCGCGCGCAACCGGTTGAGCGCGTTGCTCATCGCAGGTTGACTGAGGCCGACGCGGTCGGCCGCCTTGGTGACATGACGCTCGGCCAGCAAAGCGTCCAACGCGACGAGCAGATTGAGGTCGATGGATCGGAGGTTCATGCCGTCATTCATATCGTGAATAGTGAGAGATCACAAATCCATTTCATCTATGGCAATTCGGCGCGTATCCAATCGATCTGAACCAAGGAGGCACCAATGAATTCCGAGACGATCAAACGCGAAGTGAAGATTTGCATGTTCGATCAGTACGGCACGGTCGTCGACATGCAGGGCGGCCTGACCAGGATCGCGGCGCCGTTCCTCGCGAAGAAGGGCTGGAAGGGCGATCCGAATTCCTTCGTCACATGGTGGCGTCGCACGCATTTCGAGAATTCGATGATCGATGCGCTGCTGCATCGCGAGCACACGCCCTATCGCGAGATCGGGCATCGCGCGGTGGCCCACGTGATGGATCGCGCGAAGATCGACTACACGATGGATGACGTGCGTTATCTCGTCGGCGAGATCGAGAAGCTGGTGCCGTTTCCGGAAGTGCCGGAAGCGCTCGCGCGGCTGCAAGCCAAGTACAAACTGGTGGTGCTCTCGAACGGCGATCCGGACATGCTCGAGACCGCGAAGCAGTATCACAAGGTCCCGTTCGATCGCGTGATCTCGGTGGCCGAGGCCAATTCGTTCAAGCCGCATGTCGCGACCTACACCAAAGCAGCCGAGATCATGGGCGTGAAGCCCGCCGAGGTGCTGTTCGTGGCCAATCATGCCTTCGACTGCATCGGCGCCAAGTCGGCCGGCATGCGGACGGCCTTCATCGACCGGCGCAGCCGCCCGTTCGGCATCACGCCGCACCAGCCCGATATCCTGGTGCCGTCGATGAAGGACCTCGCCGATGCGATCGTCTGATCGCGAGCCGCTGTCCGGCATCAGGGTCCTCGACCTCTGCCGCGTGGTCTCCGGCCCGTTTGCCACGATGCAGCTCGGCGATCTCGGCGCCGACATCGTCAAGATCGAGGATCCGCGCCAGGGCGACGAAAGCCGCCGCTACGGGCCGCCCTTCATCGGCGGCGAGAGCGCGTATTTCCTCTCGGTGAACCGCAACAAGCGCAGTTGCGCCATCGATCTGAAGTCGCCGGCGGGGCGCGACGCGGTGCTCGATCTTGCGTCCGCAGCCGACGTCGTGATCGAGAATTTCCGCCCGGGTACCCTCGACAAATGGGGCCTCGGCTTCGACGCGCTGCGCGCCCGCAGGCCCGACATCATCCTGTGCAGCATCTCGGGGTTTGGCCGCACCGGTGCGGACGCCGGGCGCCCCGGCTACGACCTGATCCTGCAGGGCGAATCCGGCGTGATGGACATCACCGGTGATCCCAATGGACCGCCGACCAAGGTCGGCACCTCGATCACCGATCTCGTCACCGGCCTGTATGCGTCGCATTCGGTGCTCGCCGCCCTGATGCGGAAGAGCCGGACGGGCGAGGGCGGCCGGGTCGACGTCGCCATGCTCGACGCCATGGCGTCGCTGCTGACGTTCAACGCCGGCATGTACTTTGCGTCGGGACAAAGCCCCAGGCGCCGGGGCAACGTCCATCCGACCATCAGCCCGTACGAACCGTTCGCGGCGAGTGACGGCTGGATCAATGTCGGAGTCGCGAACGACAAATTCTGGGCGGCGTTTTGCGACGTCATCGGCCGCCCGGACCTGCGCGAAGATAGCCGCTTCGCAACCGCGCCGAAGCGCGCGGCGAGCCGGAACGAGCTCGTTGCGATCCTCGCCCCCATCTTTGCCGGCAGGAGTCGCGCCGATTGGCTACAGGCGCTGGGCGTGGCCGGCATCCCCTGCGGCGCGATCAAGTCGGTCGGCGAGGTCTGCGAGACGCCGCAACTCACGCAGCGCGGAATGGTCCAGACCGTCCACCATTCAGCCGCAGGAGATGTGAGATTCATCGCGAGGCCGACGCGGTTCGGCGACGAACTGCCGGCACCTTCCACGCCACCGCCAATGCTCGGCGAGCACACGCGCGAGGTGCTTGTGGAATGGCGCGGCTGGACCGACGATCGGCTCGAGAGATTCGCCCTCGAAGGCGCGTCCGGAGACTTTGGACGGAGCTTCGTGCGATCGCCCGAGTGAGTATCGTGATCAAATGAGTGTCGTCATGAGAGATATCGCCGAGCAAATGATGCGCCGCGCCGTCGCAGACGAGCGGCAGGAATTCGGGTCGTTCTTCCTGTCGCGCTTCTATGGCCTGGAGATCGCCTACCAGGGCGAGGCGTGCGTCGTCTCCTTCGATGTCGTGACGCCGCTGTACAACCCGCAAGGCTCGCTGCACGGCGGGGTTCTCGCGACCGCGCTCGACATCTCGATGGGGCATCTGGTCAACCATGTCGCGGGTGCCGGCACCACGCTCGAGATGAAGGTGCAGTATCTCGCCGCGGTGCGCGAAGGGCGCGTGACCTGTCACGCGACCTTCCTGAAGCGCGGCCGGAAGACGTTCTTCGTGCAATCCCAGGCAGCCGCCGCGTCCGGCGAGCCGATCGCGCATGCCACGTCGACCTGGCAGCTGCTGAGCCGAGGCTGAGAAGCGCGGCCGGTTCGCGTCGGCCGTTGTCTCGTTGCCAAAACTGTGAGTTTCGCGGCGGAGCGGACCCCTACGCGAATCTCCGATGTCGTGAAAGCACGACCTCCCGAGGGCCCCGTCCCTTCGCACGAAGCGGTCATGAGCATTGCCAGGATCGTGATCCGGTCTCATACTCTAAAGCTGGAAGCACGTCTCCACGGCGCGGCCGGCGCGAAGATGCGAGAGGCGATACCTCAAAAGCGGAAAGACGGCGATGCGGTTTCATCTCGCATTTGCCCTTGTAACTATGGCGGCGCTGCTCGTTGATCCGATTGCCGCCATGTCGCAGGACATGTTGCGCAGCGTCGACCTCGACAGTCCCGAGATGACGACGTCGGAGATGACGCGCGCCGAGGTCGACGCGCTCCTCAAGGCCGCGCCTCAAGGGGACCGACGCACTGTAGATTTGGAGGGAAAGCGGCTGTCGCACCTCGATCTCTCGGGCCTCGACTTCTCTGGCGGCAACCTTCATCTCGTTAAGCTCAACCGAACCAATCTGAAAGCCGCGCGCTTCGATCGGGCCATACTGAACCAGGCTTGGCTCATCGACGCAGACCTGACGGAGGCGTCCCTCGTCAAGGCATCGCTGCTCGGCACGCAGATGCAGCGCGCCAAGCTTGGCGGCGCCGATTTGAGCGGCGCTCGCATCACCGCCGATCTGTCCGGTGCCGGTCTGATCGGGGCCAAGCTCGCGGGCGCGGATTTGAGCGCCGATATGCGCAACCAATCGATGGGCCTGATGCGTGGCGTGCTCAAATCCGCCGATCTCCGGAATGCGGATCTGAGCGGCGCCAATCTTGCGCGCGCCGATCTCGAATTCGCGCAGTTGCAGAACGCCAATTTGGCGAACTGCAACCTCAGCAAGGCTGACCTTGCGGGAGCCGATCTATCTGGCGCCAATCTCGCCGGCGCCGATTTCACCGAGACCGACCTCGCGTCGGCCCTCTTGCCGACCGCGGCCGCGCTGGCCGAGGCCCGCAATCTGGACAAGGCCCGGAACTTGGACCTGGCGCGGCGCCCAAACTAGCGATCGAATTGCAGTGTCCTGCAGCAGGGCTTATATTTTGTGTTGAGAACCACGCAGCCGCTCATCGTGCGGCAGGCAGGGGCCACGGTGGATGGTTGCATGTCGCACCGGAGGTGACGCCATGACCATTTCTCCCACACTGCACAAATATCTCGCCGCCGAAAACATCGCGTACGACGAGATCCCGCATGTGCTGACGCTGTCGTCAGCCCTGACCGCCCAGGCATGTCACGTCCCGGGTGATCGCCTGGCCAAGGCCATTGTGTTGCGCCGCAATGGCGGCTACCTGCTCGCCGTGCTGCCGGCATCGCATCACCTCAGGCTGGCGGATCTGAGGGCGAACTTCGGCGACGATATCGCCATGGCCGCTGAAAGCGAAATCGATCGGCTGTTCGCGGACTGTGCGCATGGGGCGGTTCCCGCCGCCGGCATCTGCTATGGACTCGACGTCATTGTTGATGACAGCATCCAGATGCAGCCCGAGATCTATATCGAAGCCGGCGATCATGAGACGTTGCTTCATCTCGGTCGTGCGCAATTCGCGCGCTTGACCGCCGGTTGCCTGCACGGCCGCTTCAGTACGCACGACTGAGGGCATGATAGCCGGGCCACCTGTCGCTGCGCCTTGACCAGAGCGCAGCACGCACGCATGCGGTCACGCCCGATCTGCTGTATAGTTGCAAGCGAGGGGGCTGCTGCCTTGCAAAGGAGGTCCTCCATGAAGGTCAAGGATGTAATGCACAAGGGCGTCGATTGGGTCAGCCCCGATACCCCGATCACTGAAATCGCGAAATTGATGCAAGGGCACGACGTCGGCTGCATTCCGGTCGGGCAAGACGATCGTCTGATCGGGATGGTGACGGATCGCGACCTCGTCTGCAAAGGTCTTGCGAGCAAGGGCTTCAACTCTGCGCGCGCCACAGCGCGCGATGTGATGACCGAAGGCATCCACTGCTGCCGGGAAGACGACGATCTGGCGAAAGCGGTGCATCACATGGAGACGCTAAAGATCCGCAGGCTGCCTGTCATCAACAAGAGCAAACGGATGGTCGGCATGGTCAGCCTGGGGGATATAGGCCACTTTGCCGGTGCCGATCTGATGTCCCAATGCATGAAGGGCGTGTCGGCTCATCATTGAGGCAAGGCCGGTCTGCCGAAAACCGGCAGATCGGCCGGCACTATGGCCGGACATCGAAGCGGACAAAAGAATCGAATTGGCGCACCCGACACGATTCGAACGTGTGACCTTTGCCTTCGGAGGGCAACGCTCTATCCAGCTGAGCTACGGGTGCGTGCAGGCACCATTTAGCTGATTGGCTCCGGGTCGGCAACGGCGTTGTCCGGCCGGTCAAGGGCTGTAAACTGCCTGGGCGCCAATATGACAGGTCTTGCGGAAAAGACCGTCTTTCGAGGGAGTTTGCCCATGCGTCCGCTGGAATTCGGCTGGTATCTGCCCACGCATGGCGACACCACGGCCTATGGGCTGATGGAGGCGCAGGTCGCCGGCTCGCCGGAACTCTGCGACCGCGTGGTGAAGGCGGCCGAGGATGCCGGGTTTGAATATCTCCTGATCCCGGTCGGCTCGGTGTGTTGGGAGGCCTGGATATCCGGCGCCTTCATGGCGGCGCGCTCGGCGCGGATCAAGCCGCTGATTGCAGCAAGGCCGGGCTACATCAACCCGGTGCTGATGGCCAAGATGATCTCGACCTTCGACCAGATGTCGGGTGGGCGGATCTGTATCAACCTGATCGCCGGGCAGAACGAGAGCGAGGTCGAGGCCGAAGGCGTGCGCTACGCCAAGGAGGAACGTTACGCGTTGATGGAGGAGGAGGTCTCGATCCTGAAGGCGCTCTGGACGACGCGCGGGCCGGTGAACTTCCAGGGCAAGTTTCACACGATCTCGGGCGCACATATCCAGCCGCGTCCGCTGCAGCAGCCATTCCCCAAATTCTATCTCGGCGGCGGCTCGCGGCAGGCCTGGGAGGTATCGGCGAAGCATTCCGACGTCCATCTGTTCTGGGGCGATCTGCCGGAGCGCATCGCGAAGAATATCGCCGAGATCAGGCGGATGGCGCGGGCGCATGACCGCGAGGACGCGATCGGCTTCGGCATGCGGCTGCAGGTGATCTGCCGCGAGAAAGAGGCGAATGCATGGGAGGCGGCCGACCAGCTGGTGCGCCACGCCACCGAGCGGCAGAAGCAGGAGATGAAGACGCTCTACATCAGGTCCGAGGCCAACCAGCGCGTGCAGCAGCTCGCGCGCGAATACGGCGACCTCCTGATGCCGCATCTGTGGACCGGGATCACCAAGGTGCGGCCTGGCGCCGGCATCGCGGTTGTCGGCAACCCCGAACAATGCGCCGCGACCTTGCAGCAGTTCATCGACGCCGGCTGCCACTCCTTCTGCCTGTCCGGCTATCTGCACGACGAGGAGGCCGAGCGATTCGGCCGCTTGATCCGCCCGATCCTTGCCGCGAACAATCGCGGGCGGCTCGCGGCGTGAGGTGTCGTCCGGAAGCTTTCTGAAAATTCATGGGTGAATCGGCGCGCGATGCGCCTCTAGTCGGGATCGCATCGCCGCTCGCGGCACCAGCGGAGTTGAAAGCATGCGTCACCGAGCCTGGCTTGCGGCGTTGACACAGCTCATCGCGACCGTTCACGTGCCGATCGCGTCGGCAACGCAGGCGCGGATCGAGCGTGACCGGAAGCCGGTCAAGGAGATCGCCAGCGGACGCATTGCCGTCGGCAGCGCGACGTTTCCCGTCTACCTCTCGGCCGATTGGTCCAATCCGCTGCCGGACGTCACCCGCGCGGTGCTGGTGCTGCACGGGGTGCTGCGCAACGCCGACGACTATTTCCGCGCGGCGCTCAGCGCGCAGGCCGCGGCCGGCGATATCGGCAAGAGCACGCTGATGATCGCGCCGCAATTTCTGATCGGGCCCGATGTCGAGGCGTTCAACCTGCCGGCGGAAACGCTGCGCTGGAGCCTTTATGGCTGGCAGGGTGGTGAGCCCGCGATCGCGCCAGGCCCTGCGAGCTCGTTCGAGGCGCTCGACGCCATCCTGGCCAGGCTCGGCGACCGCAAGCTGTTTCCCAACCTGGAGCAGGTCGTCGTATTCGGCCATTCCGGCGGCGGCCAGGTGGTGCAGCGCTATGCGATCGCGGTGAAGGGCGACCAGGTGCTGCTGCGCGAGGGCATCGGCGTGCGCTACGTGGTCGCCAATCCGTCCTCCTACGCCTATTTCACCAAGGAGCGGCCGGAGCCCGCGATCGCGGCGATGTGCGAAGGCTACGACAGCTGGAAGTTCGGCATGGACGACCGTCCGCCCTATCTCGCCGAGCCGACCCCGACCGCGCTGGAGCAGGCCTATGTCGCGCGCCGCGTGATCTATCTCCTGGGAACGCTCGACACCAACCCCAATCATCCCGCGCTCGACAAATCCTGCATGGCGGAAGCCGAAGGGCCGTATCGCTATGCGCGCGGCCATGCCTATGTCGCGGCGATGCAGGCCCGCGACAACGGCACGCCGAACCACAGCGTGTGGGATGTGCCCGGCGTCGGCCACGAGGGCGGCAAGATGCTCAACTCGCCCTGCGGCCTGACCGCGGTGTTCGACATCCCCGGCTGCGAGGCCGCGCGCTAGAGCGTGATGAGATCAAGTCGAGTTAGAGCGGCATCGGAGGTCCACCTCTCCTTTGGGAGAGGTTGGCGCGAAGCGCCGGGTGAGGGGTTGCGGTCTCTCATTGGAACCGCGGCCCCTCACCCGATTTGCTGCGCAAATCGACCTCTCCCCGATGGGGAGAGGTGACCCGAATCCGAGGCTAAACCCGATTCAACCTAACTCCATCCCGCGCTAGAGTTCGCGCGAAAGCCCGCCGATCGCGATGTGATCGCCTTACGCCGGCACGATCACCTTGCCGATCGGCCACAGGGCGATGCCCGCGAGCTTGAGATGCGCCCAGGCGAACGGGATGCCGATGATAGTCACGGCCAGCAGGATCGCGGTAATCACGTGGCCGATCGCAAGCCACCAGCCGGCCAGGATGAACCAGATCAGATTGCCGATCACGCCGAGCGGTCCGGTACCGATGTCGGAATATCCGGTCACCTCATCGCGGCGGACCGCGCGCGAGCCGAACGGCAGCAGCGTGTAGACGGCGATGTTGAAGGCGGCCCGCGCCCAGGGCAGCCCAATGATGGTGATCGCCATGATCACCGCTGCGATCAGCCAGCCGAACGCCATCCACGCGCCGCCGATCAGGATCCAGAGGATGTTGAGCAGGATAGACACGGGCTGCATGGCTGGCACCTTTGTGCCAATTGTAATGGCACGGTAGCCCCGAATCAACCTCAACGCTTGGAGCCGGTACCTTTCAGCGCGTCCCAAGCGGCCTGATTGGCCTGATCGAACGCCTTGCGGGATTGCGCTAACGCCTCACTCAGCACAGACCACGATTCGCTGCCGGCGTGTTTCAACTTCTGCAGACGCGCTTCCGCCTCAGTCGCGTCGGACTTCATTTGTTTGAGCGCGGCGTCGAAGTCACCGGTGTGGGCAGCAACCACTTTTCCCGCGGCTTCGCGGAACTTGTCTGCCGCCTCGCCCCAAGCCTTTGCTTGCGCCGCCGCGACCTGCTTGAACGTGGCCTGCTGCTGCTCGATCTGCTTACCGGCGCACTCGAAGTAAGTCTTCATCTGCGCCTCGAACTCGTTCCACTGATTTTCCAGTTCCGCCTTGGTGCGTGTCCAAGCGGCTTCGCCTGCCTCTGCTTGCGTCTTGAGTCGTGCCTGAAACTCGTCGCGGCGCCGTTTCAGATCGGCGACGATCTGATCCGCCTTGACCATTGCCTCTGTCGTGGCCCCGCCGGCCTTGATCTCGAACGACGCGAGCGCAGCATCCATTTCGTCGATCCGTTCCTTCGCCCAATTCAGGTACAAGTGCACGCTGCTCTGCTCTGACATGACAGCCTCCGCTTGACAGCCACATCAAAGGATCGCCTAAGTTGGCCGAGGTCGTGTTGACCTGTGTCAATTCGTCGTCCTTCGGCAGCGCGCACCCATCGCCGGGTGAAGAGCAAAGCTCGCGGCATCTCGCTTGCGACAGCCTGGTCTCTACATGCAATAGCACTGCACGCGAGGGACCAGGGCGAGCGCTTACCGCCGAAACCCGCTGGCGCGCGAATAACTCTGGCGGCCCTCCTGGCCCTGGCGCGCCGCCATGCTGGCGCGGCTCTCGCTGGCGACCGGCGTGGCGGGCCTCAGGTCCTCGAGGAAGATCGGCTTGGCGAAGTAATAGCCTTGGGCGTAGCGGATCTTGGTCGCCGCCTGCAGATAGGTGAGCTCCTCGTAGGATTCGATGCCCTCGGCGATCACGGTCATGCCGAGCGCCTCGCTCAGCGATTCGATGGCGCGCAGGATGCCCTGGCTGCGCGGCCGCTGATGGATGTCGGTGATGAAGGAGCGGTCGATCTTGATCTCGTCGGCGGTGATGTCGGCGAGCGCCGACAGCGACGAATAGCCGATGCCGAAATCGTCGATCGAGATGCCGACGCCGATGCCGCGCAGGATCGGCAGGATCTGGTCCTGGAAATGCGACCGAGTCACGAACGCGTCCTCGGTCACCTCGATCATGAAGCGTTTCGGGAAACCTGTCTCCTCGATCGCGCGGGCAAAGCGCCGCATGAACTCGATGTTGGAGACCTGCTTGGCCGCAACATTGATGCTGATCGTCGCCGTCGGGCCGAACGTGTCGTTGATCTGGTCGATCGACTTGACGATTTCCGCCAGCACCAGGAACGTCAACTCGTCGATCAGGCCGAGCTCCACGGCGAGGTTGATGAAGGTGCCCGGCGCCTGGATCACACCCTCGTCGTCGCGCAGCCGGACCAGCGCCTCGATGCCCTTGATCTCCTGGGTACGGATATCGACCTTGGCCTGGAATGCGCAGCAGAAGCGCTTTTCCAGGATCGCCAGCCGCAGCGACTGCTCGATCTTCATCCGCGCCAGCGCCTCGCGTTCCATGCTGTTGTCGAAGAACGCGGTCGCGCCCTTGCCGTTGTTCTTGACGCGATACATCGCGATGTCAGCGTTCTGGCGCAGCGCCTCGTAGCTCCTGCCATGCATGGGGTGGAGGCTGACGCCGATCGAGGTCGAGGCGAAGATCTCGGAGTCTTCGATGAAGAACGGTGCCTTCAGCCGCTCCTGCATGACATGGATGAATTCGGCGACCTCGTCATTGCCGCTGATCGGGTTCAACAGCAGCAGGAATTCATCGCCGGAGATACGCGACAGTATGTCGGTGTCGCGCAGCGCGTGGCCGAGCCGCTTGGACAGCTCGACCAGCAGTGCATCGCCGATCGCGTGACCGTAATAGTCGTTGATGTGCTTGAAGTTGTCGACGTCGAGGAAGGCGAGCGCGAAACGGCTCTGGGAATCGTCGCGGATCAGGCCGTTGACGCGATGCTCGATCACCCGGCGGGTCGGCAGGCCGGTCAGCTCGTCGTAATAGGCCGAGCGGAACAGCTGGTCCTCGAACGCCTTCTGCTCGCTGATGTCGGTCGAGGTCGAAATCAGGAGATTGCGGCCGGCAATCTGAACCGGCCGGTGCGCGGTGAGAAACACGTATTTGGATGCGCCGCAGGAGAGTACTTCCTCGAGCACCACCGGACGGCCGCTGCGCAGCAGGTCCAGATTGGCGGCGTGGCGCTCGTCGACCGGCGCCGGCTGGCTCGCGCTCGCGGCGAGCTGCAACTGGCTCGCTGCCGCTTCATTGACCAGGATGAACTGGCCCTGCTCGTCCTGGACGGTGACGCCCGCCGGCAGCAACTGGAGAAGATCGCGCAGGATGCGCAATTCATGGCCGGAAATGTCGTCCTGGCCGGTCGCCGGCGCGCCCGCCTGAAAATCGTTCTTAGTGAGACTATGCATGCGCCGACCTTGGCAAGGTCCGTTGTAGTTTTGGTTAAGCGGACTTGCGAAATGCCGTGACAGAAAGAGACCCGGGCTGCTTTCGCAAGCCGCCGCGGCAATCGTCATTAACAGAGTATCAATGTCGGCATTGGCCGCCGGTGAAAGCGATTGCGGCGCGCGCGGTTGCATCAACAACTGCGGATGTGCCGGAAAGCCGACTTATCAACAGTTGGGAAGCTTGCACTGCATGGTGCAGTGGACACCGGTCTTCAGGTAACTGATCTCGGTCTTGCCGTCGAACGGCCGCAGCGCCGACTTCAGGAGTTTGGTGCCGAAGCCGGGTTCGCCGAGGACCTCGACCGCCGGTCCCTCGGTTTCGTCCCAGATCACGTTGAGACGTCCATCGTCGACCGTCCATGACACTTGTAAAAATCCGCGCGGCGAGGAGAAGGCGCCGTATTTTCCCGCGTTGGTCGCGAGCTCGTGGAAGATCAGCGCCAGCGAGACGGCGAGCTTGGCGGGTAGGAACAGCTGTTCGCCATTGAGATTGAACCGCACGTGGCCGTAGGGCCCGAGTTCCGAGCGCAGCAAATCCTTGATATCGCAGCCATAGCCATCGACCCGCGCGATCAGATCGTCGGTCGCCGAGAGCGCGCGGATGCGATGGTCGATGCGCTGCCAGACATCGGGCCGGTCCTGCAGCGCCTGATGCAGCACGGCATGAATGGTCGAGGACTTGTTCTTCAGCCGGTGCTGCAACTCGTCGACCACGACCTTGCGGTACTGCTCCTCCTCGATCAGCCGCTTGGAGACTTCACGCTGCTGCGCGACCAGGGAACGGTAGTGCTCCACGCCCCAGATCGCGATGCCGCACACCGCCCAGAAGATCATCAGCAATGCAAAGCGCGCCGGATCGGCGTGCGCGTCGCTGAAATTGAGCAGGACCCCGAGCAGGCCGCTTGCCAGTGCCGTTGCGATCCCGATCCGGAAGCCGCCAAGCGCGGTCGCGAAGAACACCGCCGGGAAATAGGGCGTGAAGAACACGTCCGGCCGGATCTGGGCGAGCCCGAAGCGGGCGGCCGTGGCCAAAACGAGACAGAGCACGGCGAAGCTGACCGCAAGCAGCACCGATGGCTGGGAATCGCCCCGCCAACACGCCCTGAAATCGTCGATCCATTTCGCCATCGCTCGTTCCAGTTCACGTGAACAGGCGAACCAAAATAAGGCCCTGCGACCGAAAAACCGCAGTTGTGGCCTTCTGGCCACAGGCGGACCTCGCTGATCAGAAACGGCGCCCACGCTTGCGTTGTTGCGAGCCGCTAGGGAATATCCGCAACATCACACGTAAGTTGGGGGACCGGCATGGGACGGCTGGACGGCAAGGTCGCAGTGATCACAGGCGCGACCAGCGGCATCGGGTTGCGCACGGCGGAGGTCTTTGTCGCCGAGGGTGCGAGGATCGTGATCGCCGGTCGTCGCGCGCCTGAGGGCGAGGCGCTGGCGAAACAACTCGGCGGCAACTGCATCTTTCGGCAGACCGACGTCACCGTCGAGGAGCAGATGCAGGCGCTGATCGCGCTTGCGGTCGAGAAGTTCGGCCGGATCGACTGCCTGTTCAACAATGCCGGCGGCCCGGCGCAGACCGGAGGCATCGAGGGCCTCGACGTCGAACGGTTCGACGCCGCGATGGCGACCCTGGTACGCAGCGTCATGCTCGGCATGAAGCATGTTGCGCCCATCATGCGCCAACAGGGCTCCGGCAGCATCATCAACAATGGCAGCATCGCCGGCCGGCTCGCCGGCTTCTCCTCGTCGATGGTCTACGGCGCCGCGAAGGCCGCGGTGATTCATTTCACCAAATGCGTGGCGATGGAGCTCGGCGAGTCCGGCATTCGGGTCAACTCGATCTCGCCCGGCGCGATCGCCACCGGCATTTTCGGCAAGGCGCTGGGGCTGTCGACCGAAGCCGCTGAGCAGACCCCGGCTGTCATGCGCGAGGTCTACAAGGCAGCGCAGCCGATTCCACGCGCGGGCCTGCCCGACGATATCGCGCATGCCGCGGTATTCCTGGCGAGCGACGAATCGAGCTTCATCAACGGCCATGACCTCGTCGTCGACGGCGCCATGACCGGCGGCCGCAACTGGAGCCAGCAGCAGGTGGGCTACGTCGCGCTGCGCAAGGCGTTCGATCAGGGGGCGTAGGCCGAACGATCGAGCTCGCGATGACGCGAAGAGAAGATCGCCATGTCCGCACTGACCAAATCGATGGAAGGCTCTCCGCACTCACGGCCCCGCGTCAGTGCGAAGCTCGAGCGGAAGCTGCAACGTCTTGCTGCCGTGGTCGCGGTCGGAATCCTGTCCGGCCTCGCGGTCGGTCTGAGCCGCGGCGGGGGCGGAGCCACGTCGCTGATCGCCGGCGCCACCTATGGCTTCCTGCTTGCCGGCATCATCGGGGCCATCGAACTGTTCGTCCTTGAGGATTGGGATTGGCTCAGCCGACTGTCTTTTCTCACCAATCTGATCGCACGCAGCGCCATCTACGCCGCCATTATCATCGGCATCCAGCTGCTGCAGGCAGGCGAGCGTGTCGCGGGCGCGCCACTGCAGGCCTCGTTCGAGGATTTCTGGTGGAGCTTCGCCTATTCCGCGGGAATCTCGGTGCTGATGAATCTCGGCTTCAGCGTCGCCAATCTGATCGGCCCGCGCGCCTTCATGAACTTCGTCACCGGGCGTTATCACTCGCCGGTCGAGGAGGACCGTTTCGTGCTGTTCGTCGATATCGCCGGATCGACCGGGCTCGCCGAGCGGCTGGGCGGCATCGGTATCCATCGTTTTCTCGACCGCACCTTCCGCCTGCTGACGCAGTCCGTGGTCGACTATCGCGGCGAGGTGCTCAACTATATCGGCGACGAGGTCATCGTGACCTGGCCCGAACATAACGGCGCGGTCGATTGCCGGCCGCTGCGCTGTTTCGTGGCGATGCGCCGCGCGCTGCAGAAGGCGGCGCCGCAGTTCGAGCGCGAATTCGGAGCGGTGCCGCAGATCCGCGGCAGCCTGCATTTCGGCCCCGTGATCGTCGGCGAGATCGGCGACGTCAAGCGCGCGATCGTCTTCAACGGCGATGTCATGAACACCGCGGCGCGGCTGGAGGAGTTGAGCCGCAAGGTCGACGGCGGCTTCCTCGCCTCGCGCGCGGCAATGGCGCGCTTCGCCGCGCCGCCGCCATTTCCGGTGAGCGATCTCGGCCGGCTTCCGATCCGCGGCCGCGTCGACGGCATCGACGTCGTGGGGATCGGAGCGGTGGCGTAACCTTCAATCCGGAAGCGGTGACCAATCGCAGGAAATCTGATCGCGCTCGACGCCTAAGCTGTCATGCTCGGGCGTGAAGCGATGGAATCGTACCAGCGGCGCGACGCCTCGTTTTCCTGTGGAGTGGATAGTCCCAATGCCTTGCTCGCGAAGTCGATTGCGACAATTGCCGTGATGTCGGCGATGCTGAACTTGTCACCCGCTACGAATGGCATCTCGGACAGGCGTACCTCGAGATCGCCGTAGAAGTCAGCGATCCGGCGCTGACCACGGGTGACCAATTCGGGGATCTGATCGTAGCCGTGAGGTCCTGCGATCGCGCGCCCTTTCAGGCCGGCCGCCCCGTTGCGCACGGTCTCCATGACCGGAGCGAAGCCCTCCAACTCCATCCGTCGCTCCCACATGGTGACCATTGCCTTTTCCTTGGGCAACGTTCCGAGCAATGGCGGATTCGGCTGCACTTCTTCGAGATAACGGATGATCGCCGGCACCTCCGCGATGATCGTCCCGTCGTCAAGAACGAGGGCCGGCACGACGCGTCGCGGGTTGATCGCCGCGTAGGCGTCCGAGAACTGTTCCCGCGCACCGAGGTCGACCGGCACGAAGGGCATCGTTATGCCCTTCTCTGCCAGATAAATCCTGATGCGACGCGAATTGGGCGAACCGGAAGACTGGTAGAGTTTCATGGCTGGTCTCCCGAGCTCAAAGCTTTGAGCCGCCGCCGACCTGGATGGTATCGCCGGTCACCCAGCGCGCGGCATACGAGGCGAGAAAGGTCACTGCGTCCGCGACGTCGTCGGCATGACCGATCCGTTGCAAGGCTTGCATCTTGAGCGCGTAATCGCGGCCCTCATCCGTCTTGGCGAATTCGGACATGTCGGTGTCGATGATGCCCGGCGCCACGGCATTGACGCGGATGCCGCGGGACCCGAGCAGCGACGCGAAGTGCTTCACCATCGTGTCGATCGCGCCCTTGGTGACAGAATAGGCCGACAACTGGCCCACAGCAGCCCGCGCCGCCAATGACGATGTCATCACGATACTGGAGCCGTCGCCCAACAAGGGGAGTAACTGCTGCACCAGGAAGAACGGCGCGCGGACGTTGACCGCGAACATGCGATCGAAATCCTCGACGGTCTGCTCTTCGATGGTCGCGGGCACCGCAATTCCTGCGTTGGCGACAAGAATGTCGAGTTGGCCGACGACGAGCTTGCGCACCTCGGCGGCCAGCCTCTGCGCGCCATCGGATGCGGACAGATCGGCACCGACGGCGTCGGCCTGTCCGCCGGCTTCGCGAATTTCCGCGACCAGGGAATGCGCATCGTCGGCGGAATTTCCGTAGTGAACGATAACGCGGGCGCCGGCGAGAGCGAGCGCGCGGGCGGTGGCGCGGCCGATGCCTCGGGAGGCACCGGTGACAAGGGCGGTTCGGCTGATGAGGTCGGTCATGGTTGTTCTCCTGGTTGGATTTGTGATCGGGGTGTCTTCACGCAGCGGTCTTGCCGCCGTTGACGCTGATAATCTGGCCGGTGATGAACGATGCCTTGCCCGACGCCGCGAACAGGATGGCGTCCGCGAGCTCCTCCGGGCGGCCCGCTCGCTTCATGGGAATCCCCGCAACCATCCCGGCCTTGCGATCGGCGGAGCCCGTGAACCTGTCGAGCATTGCGGTCTCTATCGGACCGGGCGCGATCGCGTTGACGCGGACGCCAAAGGCGGCCGCCTCCAGAGCGGCGGATTTGGTCAAGCCTTCAACGGCGTGTTTGCTGGCAACGTAGAGCGAAGCATTCGGCGCTCCGCGGCTGCCCATGGTCGACGATATGTTCACGATGCTACCGAAGCCCTGGGACTGCATGATCCTGAGTTCGTGCTTCATCGACAGGAGAACACCGAGAACGTTGGTGTCGAAAGTCGCCGCGTAGCTTTCCGCGGTCTGCTCGGTCACTGGTCCGGGTGTGCCTTCCGTGCCGGCATTGTTGACTGCGACGTCGAGACGGCCGAACCGCTCGATCGTCCGCTCGACCAGTGCCGAAACGTCGCTCTCTTGCCGCACGTCGGCGCGGACGAATTCTGCTTCGACGCCCAGCGACCGGAGCTCTTCAGACAGTGCACGGCCGGCGTCGTCGTGGCGGCCGGAAACGACGACGCTCGCTCCCTCGCGGGCGAAGGCAAGCGCGGTGGCGCGGCCGATACCGGTGAGGGCACCTGTGATCAGGACGACGGAGTTGCTCATTCTTACTCTCCAGCAGATACGGCCGGTATGCTCGATCGGCCTAGTTCGCCAATTTCCACCGCAGCAGCTTTCGAAGACGTTGCGAGGTTTTGGCTTCAACGGCTGGTGATTTAGGAGAGGCTGGCTTCTTTGAGAAAGACTTCGTAGGGTCTGAGGTATACTTTTGAGGAATAGCTATGGAACTACGACACCTCCGTTATTTCGTCGCCGTGGCCGAGGAGGGCAGCCTTTCGGTCGCGGCCCAAAAGCGTCTGCACACCGCACAGCCGTCACTGAGCCGCCAGATCCACGATCTAGAGACGGAGCTCGGAGTGCAGTTGTTCGTGCGCGGACCGCGCGGCATCGAACTGACGCCATCGGGGCGCGTGTTTCTTGACCATGCGCGAGTGGCTCTGCTGCAGGTCGAGGCCGCCCGCGAAGCCGCAAGGCGCGCCGCCCAGCCGGCGAAATCAGCCTTCTCGATCGGGTTTCTTACCGGGTACGAGATGGACTGGCTTCCGGCGGTAATGGGTATCTTACGTGGTAAGCTGCCGAGCACGGAAATCACCATCCGTAGCGAGGACTCTCCCGACCTCGCGGCGGGATTGATGCGGGGCAAGATCGACCTTGCGTTCATGCGCCCGGAGAAGAGCGCGGCGGGCCTTCAGTTCAAGTTGCTTCGTCATGATCCGATCCTGGTCATGATGCCACGAGACCATCCGCTCGCGGCGCGCTCCTCGGTTCGTCCGAAGGATTTGGCAGGACAGAGCTACATCGGAGTATCTGCGGCGAGGGCGCCAACGCTGCGCTCGGCGATCAATGACTTTTTCACGCGACACGGCTTGGCGATAGAAACGGCGCACCAGGCGGAGAATCTAGCCATGGCTATTTCGCTGATCGCCTCCACTGGGGGCATCTGCCTTCTTCCGCTCTACGCGCAGAACTTGCTCCCGAAAACCATCGTCTGCCGTCCGATTCAGGGTGCGCCGCCGCTGGTCGATCTGGTGATCGGCTACAATGAAGGTAACCGTTCGCCGTTGCTGGAGTTTGTTCTTTCGAGGGTAGACGAGATCAAGTTTCAGGCGTTGAGGCACGAGGGAGGATGATGCTCGAGGAGAGCGCTCCGCTTGAAGAGAAGGCGTCAGGGCAGAAATCCGGGATTCCGTTCTGAATCTGGATCTCGAAAATCAGGCTGCGACAAATTAACCCGACGGGCAAATCAGCGCTTCCGTCGTCGGGCAAATCAGATGTTCAATTCCGTCCGTCTCACCCGATCGAGGGGCGCTTCGCGATCGTCACGAGCGCGGTGTGGGATGCGGTGGACGCTGATTGCGCAGTCGACGAATGCGCATGAAGCGGACGGCGAAATCGTGCAGGCCTGACGCCCTAGTGGTAGGTGTCCTCGTGCAAACGCAATTGCGTTTGCGCAGGCGGTGACAACAAAGCCCAGTCTCGCCGGGGAGAGCACGTATAAGCCGTAACCCATCGCGCAGGGAAAGCCGGGTTGTTTCCGGTTACACCTGTAGTCCTACCCCGTGCTTTCTACCCTATGCACGGGGCCCATGGGTGCGATCGGCACCCGGCTTTCCCTGCGCCCTCTGTCTCAGAGCGACGAAACGAAATGCAAAGCTCGGGCAAATCATGTCGTGAGAAGGCGTAGCTGTATCCCCACCCTCAGCTGTCATCGCCCGGCTCGACCGGGCGATCCAGTACGCCGGGGCTTCTCGGCTTAAACACGATTGCCTCTGGAATACTGGATCACCCGCTTCGCGGGTGATGACATCGCGTTGTTTGGCATCTTGAATCGCGAACCGTCCATCGCGTCGTCCTGGCGAAAGCCAGGACCCATTACCCAACTGCGCATTATCGAGCGATGCTGGGGCTACGATCCCGTTCACAATCAAAGACGGTGGTTATGGGTCCTGGCTTTCGCCTGGCTTTCGCCAGGACGACGATTGTGGATGTGGCGTTGTTCCTTCCGCCCTTTCGGGCGAGGGACACAACTCACGCCTTCTGCTTCGCCGCTTCCTTCGCGAGGTCGGGCGCATTCACGGCCGGGATCGCGACACGGCCGGTGCCGGTATGCTGAAGCGCGGCGGCGGCCTTGTCGTTCTGCATGATCTTGGCCATGACAGCCTGGCCGGCGCGTTCGAACACCGCGCGGTTGTCGATCACGAACTGGCGCGACTTGCGCAGGCCGTCGATATAGCCGTTGATCTCGGGCACCACATAGCGCGCGACCATGTCCCAGCTGCGGCGAGTGTTTTCCGGATTGGCCCAGTCATGGGCGAAGCCGATGATCGAGCCGACGCCGCCGGAGACGTCGATCAGGTTCTTGATCATCTTGATCAGGTCATCCGGCGTGCCGATGGTGGAGGCAGCACCTTCGACGAAGGCGGTCTTGTCGACGGCTTCGTCCGGCGAGGCGAATGCGGTCAGGCCCGGCCGCATCAAGGTGCCGACGTTATATTCGTTGTGCCAGCGCATCAGCCCGGGGCCGGCCTCGCGCCGCGCCCGCTCGCGCGTTTCGGCGATGTGCCAGGACAGCAGCACGCGCCAATTGGAACGGCTCACCGTGGTGCCGGCCTTCTTGGCGGCGTCCTCAGCGAATTGCCACTGCTGCGGCAGCGCCATCAGGCCCTGGGTCGACATCGAGCCCAGCGAGATGATGCCGATGCCGTATTTGCCGGCGAGCGTCATGCCCGACGGCGAGATCTGCGAGGCCACCACGAACGGCATGTCCTCCTGCAGCGGCAGGATCTGCAGGGCGGCGTCGTGCATCTCGAACCAGTCGGTCTTGGCGGTGACGCGCTCGCCGTTAAACAGGCGGCGGATCACCGCGATCGCCTCGTCCTGCCGGTCGCGCTGGGTCATCGGGTCGATGCCGAGCGTATGCGCGTCGGAGGCGAGCGCGCCGGGGCCGGAGCCAAAGATGGCGCGGCCGCCGGTCATGTGGTCGAGCTGCACCATGCGCTGCGCGACGTTGAAGGGGTGGTGGTAGGGCAGCGAGATCACGCCGGTGCCGAGCTTGATGCGCTTGGTGCGCTCGCCGGCGGCGGCCAGGAACATTTCCGGCGAGGCGATCGTCTCCCAGCCCGAGGAATGGTGCTCGCCGCACCAGAATTCGTCGTAACCGAGCGCGTCGAGCTGTTCGACGAAATCGAGATCGCGGCGGAATTGCAGCATCGGATGCTCGCCGATCGGGTGATGCGGGGCGAGGAAGGCTCCGAACTTGAGGCGCGCCATGGGTCGTTCTCTCCGGCTTATTGTTGTCGGGGGCTTTCCGCCAACCTACGGGGTGGCCCGAGGCAAGGCAATGCTTCGGGGCTGCGGCGCCCGCATGGTTGTTGCGCAAATCGGCGGCGATTGCCGCCCTCCGGAATGTTTCCCAGCGCATCAACGCAAATTGGCGCCGGGTCGAGCGTCCGTGATCCCAGGCTTACCTCGCAGGTAATCGAAGCAATGACTGGAATCTGCTGATGTCCGTCATGACGTCATTTCGGGCAGGACAGGGCATGCACCAGATCGTATCGACGCGCGCGGAGACCTCCCGCCGCTGGTGGGTGCTTGCGATCGTGGTGTCAGCGCAATTCATGTTCGGCGTGGATGCCTTCATCGTCAACGTCGCGATCCCGACGATCGCGGCGGAGCTGCACGCGACGCCGGCGCAGATCGAGGCCGTGATCGCGATCTACCTGATCGCCTATGCCACGCTGGTGGTCACCGGCGGCCGGCTCGGCGATATCCATGGCACCAGGAACGTGTTCATCGCCGGCGTCGCGGGCTTCTCGGTAACCTCGCTTTGGTGCGGTCTCGCGCAGTCCGGACCAGAGCTGATCATCGCCCGGCTGGCGCAGGGCGCGACGGCGGCGCTGATGGTGCCGCAGGTGCTGGCGACGCTGCATCTATTGTTCTCCGATGCCGCCCGTGCACGGGCGTTCGGTATCTACGGCATCGTGCTGGGGCTCGCCGGCGCGGCCGGCTTCATGCTCGGCGGCGTCTTGGTGACGCTCGATCTCGCCGGCCTCGGCTGGCGCGCGGTGTTCTTCGTCAACGTGCCGTTCGGCGTCATCATCATCGCGGCCGCGCTGAAGATCATGCCGACGGGGCCGCGCCGCGCCGGCACGCGGCTCGATATCCCGGGCGCGGTCGTGCTGTTTGCGGGCTTGTTGTGCCTGATCGGGCCGCTGCTGTTCGGTCACGATCTCAACTGGATGGCGTGGGTGTGGCTGGTGATGGCCGCAGGTGTTGCGATCATTGCGGCCTTCGTCCGGCTCGAGCGCAGCGTCGCGCGCCGCGGTGGTATGCCGCTGATCGATCTGGCGCTGCTGTCGGATCGCGCCTTCATGCGCGGCCTGGTCGCGGTGTTTTTCTTCTTCTTCGCCAACCTGTCCTTCTATCTGATCATGACCATGTTCATGCAGAAGGGCTTGCAGATCCCGCCGTTGCAGGCGGGGCTTGTGTTCGTGCCGCGTGGCGCTGACCTTCGTGATTGCCTCGCGTCACAGCGGTGCTCGCGCCAGGCATCGCGGCACGCTGGTGCTGATCGAGGGCTGCGCCTTGCAGATCGTCGGCCTCGCCGTGCTCGTTGCGACCGTTCAGACGATCGCATCACCATCGGCACTGCTGCTCGCGCTGGTGCTGATGATCTTCGGCTATGGTCAGGGCCTGGTGATGGCGCCGCTGTCGAATGCGGTGCTGTGGAGCGTGAAGCCTGCGAGTGCCGGCGCCGGCTCCGGCATGTATGGCACGACGACGCAGATCGGCAACGCGGCCGGCGTCGCCGCGATCGGCGCGGTGTTCTTCGCGGTGGAGAGCCCAACATCAGCACATCTGGCGCTGTTTGCGGCATGCGCATTGTTTGGGCTGTCGATCATTATTTCAGCCGCATTTCTGTCATGGATGCGCCGTGCCACAGCGTGAATCCGCAGGGATCTGGCGCCGATTTTCGAAAAGTTCACGTTCGAACAACGTGCTGCGGCAACTATTTCGATCGGTCCTCGGCGCGATCGCGCGTTAACGCCGATTCTCACAAATCCGCAGGGAAAGACAGCACACGGCCTTTTCATTTTGCGGTGCAGCAATTATCTGGTCAGCTGACACAGAAGAATAAATCACCTCAGGAGTTGCTGTTGTCCCTGGTCAACAACGTCGAATTTTTGCGTCATCTGCCCAAGATGAACGCGTTCCGCGGTCTCGGCGCGCTTGCGCCGGCCGTGCCGACGCCGCTCGTCGAGACGACCGAATTCGGCGTCAACCCCGGCGATCTGAAGATGTTCTCGTTCGTGCCCCCGCAGCTTGCGCGGTCGCCCGCGCTCGTCGTGGTGCTACATGGCTGCGGCCAGACGGCTGCGTCCTACGATCTCGGCGCCGGCTGGTCGACATTGGCGCAGCATTACGGCTTTGCGCTGCTGATGCCTGAACAGCAGGCCGTCAACAACGGCAACAACTGCTTCAACTGGTTCAATCCGCAGGATATCGCGCGCGAGCAGGGTGAAGCCTGTTCGATCCGGCAGATGATCGCGCACATGGCCGGCGCGCATCAGATCGATCCGCGCCGCATCTATGTGACGGGGCTGTCCGCCGGCGGCGCGATGGCCTCGGTCATGCTCGCGACCTATCCGGACGTGTTCGCGGCGGGCGCCATCATTGCGGGGCTGCCGTTCGGCGTCGCCACCGATCTGCGCGAAGCGCTGCATGCGATGATGCATGCGAGCGCACTGTCCGCGCCCGAACTCGGCGGTCTCGTCCGCAACGCGTCCACGCATGACGGCGCATGGCCGAGGCTTTCGGTGTGGCATGGCAGCGCCGACCGCACCGTACATCCCGGCAATGCCGATGCAATCGTCCGGCAGTGGCTCGACGTTCACGGCCTGCCGCTGGCGGCAATGTCGAAGGCGGATGTCGACGGCCATCCGCGCGAGGTCTGGTGGAATGCCGACGGCGAAACGCTGGTCGAATCCTTCTCCATCACCGACATGGCGCATGGCACGCCGCTCGGGCTGGCCGACAATGAGGAGCGCTATGGCGTGGAGGGCGCGTTCCTGATCGAGGCCGGGATCTCCTCGTCGTATCACATCGCGAGCTTCTTCGGCCTGACGGACAAGGTCCGTCAGCCGCATATCGCTCCGACCGGAATCCCGCGCGAGCGCGCCGACACGATCTCGATGACGATCCCGGTGCCTGCGGCCGAGCCCGAGGCAGTATCCGGCCGCAAAAGCGACCGGCCGCGCAAGCGACGGCGCAAGGGTGTCGACGTCGGCGCCGTCATCACGCGGGCGCTGACCGCCGCAGGCCTGATGAAGTAGTTACATCTCGCCGGTCAGGAACGGGTTCGTCATCCGCTCCTGGCCGATGCTCGATCCCGCGCCGTGGCCGCAGATGAAGCCGACATCGTCGCCGAGCGGCAGCAGCTTCTGCTTGATCGACTGGATCAGCGTCGGATGGCTGCCGCCCGGCAGGTCGGTGCGCCCGACCGAGCCGGCAAACAGCACGTCGCCGACATGGGCGAAGCGCAGCTCCTTGTTGAAGAAAACCACGCTGCCCGGCGAATGGCCGGGGCAGTGCAGGATGTCGAAGGTGAGGTCGCCGATCGAGACCTGATCGCCCTCGTCGAGCCAGCGGTCCGGGCCGAAATTGCGCACCCCGGTCATGCCGAAGCGCTCGCCGCTCGAGACGACATTGTCGAGCAGATATTTGTCGGCGATATGCGGGCCTTCGATCTTGACCTGCAGCGCATCGCGCAATTCGGCGGCGCCGCCGACATGATCGATATGGCCGTGGGTCAGCCAGATCTTCTCGACCGTCACGCCGGTCTGCTTGATCGCGGCCTGGATCTTCGGCACGTCGCCGCCGGGGTCGATCACCACGGCCTTCTTGGTCGGCTCGTGCCAGATGATGGTGCAGTTCTGCTCGAAAAGCGTCACCGGCACGATGATCGCGCCGGCCTTCGGTTTGGTGTCGGTTGTCTCGTTCATGGGGGCACCATAGGCTACCGGAAAATGCCGTCAACACGCTCGGGAAATGCGCCGGCCCCGACGTGTGATCCCAAAACGGACCGTGATAAGGTCACCTCCAGCAGAACACCATCGTGAGCAGGCCGGTATACGGTTGCTCTCGATCATGCGTTAAGTCCTCGCAGTCCGGAACCTCATGACCCAGGCCCCCAATTCACCGCTCGGCGGACCCCGGACCACCGCCCGCGCCTTCTTCGTCGCGGACCGCATCAACACGTCCGGCCTCGAGCGCGGCGACGTGCTGGCCACGACGCCGCTGGCGTTTCGCGTCAATGACAATGGTGTGGCGATCCTGTTTCGCTATGGCGTCGTCGTCCTGATCGGTCTCAACGCGCTGGAGGAGGATGAATTCCTGCGCAGCCTGCAGTCGCGCATGACCGGTCTGTTCACGCGGCGCGAGGAGGAGATCGCGATCATCGAGCTTGCGGCGGACAAGGAAGACCAGATTCCGCCGGGCGGCCCGATCTATCTGCAAAGCCTGTCGCCGGAGCGGCTGATCCTGGTCGGCGAAGCGCTGGCCAAGAGCGTGGTGCTTGCGCGGCACGAACGCGAGGTCCGGGCGGTCTTCGACACGACCGAGCCGTTGGCGCGCGAGCTTGCGAAGGGCGGCCAGGTCCGAGGCGGCCGCGTCGCGATCCTTAAACACATCGGCAACGCGCTGTTGGTACGGCATCGCGTGGCCGGACCGGTCGAAGTGTCGGAGAAGCCCGACATCCTCTGGGACAAGCCGCATCTCGAGCGGCTCTATGCCCGGCTCGAGGACGAGTACGAATTGAAGGAGCGTGCGGAATCGCTGAACCGCAAACTCGCCGTCGTGGCCGAGACCGCGCAGGTGCTGACCGATATCATCGACACCAGCCGCTCGCTGCGGCTGGAGCTGATCATCGTCTTCCTGATCCTGTTCGAGGTGCTGATCACCATCTATCAGCTCGCGATCGCCCGCCACTGACGCATTGCAGCCATTTTTCCGTCCCGAATTATGCGTCATCCCTGAACCGACAGGCCGCCCCGGGTCGCGGAGCGGCCTCAACCGGGCTGCGAGCTTGGGGGGACGGGATGGATCAGGACGACAGGGACTGGTGGCGGCGTGGCATCTTCTATCAGGTCTATCCGCGCTCGTTCGGGGATAGCGACGGCGACGGCGTCGGCGATCTCAGGGGGATCATCGCGCGACTGCCCTATCTGACGCGGCTTGGCGTCGACGCGGTCTGGCTGTCGCCGATCTTCCCGTCGCCGATGGCCGATTTCGGCTACGACATCTCGGATTACACCGGCATCGACCCGCTGTTCGGGACGATGGAGGATTTCGACGCGCTGGTCGCGGCTGCGCACGATTCCGGCCTCAAGCTGATCCTCGACCTGGTGCCTAACCATACATCCGATCAGCATCCCTGGTTCATCGAAGCGAAGAGCTCGCGCGATAACCCGAAGCGCGACTGGTACATCTGGCGCGATCCGGCGCCGAATGGCGGTCCACCGAACAACTGGCTGTCGGAGTTCGGCGGCAGCGCCTGGACGTATGACGAGGCTTCCGGCCAGTACTATTATCACGCGTTCCTTACCCAGCAGCCTGATCTGAACTGGCGCAATGGCGAGGTGAGAGACGCGATCTATGACGTGATGCGCTTCTGGCTGCGCAAGGGCGTCGACGGTTTTCGTGTCGACGTGATCTGGCACCTGATCAAGGATGCCGAATTCCGCGACAACCCGCCGAACCCGCACTATCGCGAAGGCCGACCGCCGCACGAGAAAGTGCTGACGCAATATTCGACCGATCAGCTCGAAGTCCATGCTGTTATCACCGAGATGCGCCGCGTCACCGGGGAGTTCGACAACCGCGTTCTGATCGGCGAGATCTATCTGCCGCTGCACCGGCTGGTTGCTTATTACGGCAACGATCTGCGCGGCGCGCAGATGCCGTTCAATTTCGCGCTGTTGTCCACCTTGTGGAGCGCGCGCTCGGTCGAGCAGATCATTGCCGATTACGAAAAGGCGCTGCCGCCGGGCGCATGGCCGAACTGGGTGCTCGGCAATCACGACCGGCCGCGGGTGGCGAGCCGGGTGGGGCCCGCGCAGGCGCCGGTCGCCGCGATGCTGTTGCTGACGCTGCGTGGCACGCCGACGCTGTATTACGGCGACGAGATCGGCATGCATCAGGTTGCGATTGCCCCTAGCGAGGTGCGTGATCCCTTCGAGAAGAACGTGCCTGGCATCGGCGTCGGCCGCGACGGCTGCCGCACCCCGATGCAATGGAGCGCCGAGCGCTATGCCGGTTTCTCGACCGCCAGGCCGTGGCTGCCGCTGGCGCAGGATTTCGCAAGCGACAATGTCGCAAGGCTGGAGGCGGAGCGGGCGTCGATCCTCAACCTCTACAAGGCGCTGATCGCGTTGCGGCGAAGGTTGCCGCAGCTCGTCCATGGCAGCTATGAGCCGGTGACGGCGCACGGCGATGTCCTGCTCTACCGGCGGCGGAGCGCCGAGGGCGTCGCCGTGATCGCGCTGAACTTCGGGGCGGTCCCCGCGTCGGTCTCCTCCAGCGCCATCGGCTTCAGCAACGAGGTTCTGCTCTCGACCTTCATGGACCGGCAGGGCGAGAAGGTCGAAGGCGTGCTCAACCTGCGCGGCAATGAAGGCGTGATCCTCGGGCTGCATCAGGACGACCAAAGCGCGATGAGATCACGTTAAATCATCATCGCGCTTCAGCTTCGTGGTTGGGCATGATCCATTCGGAAAACCGCTTCACACTTTTCCGGATCATGCCTAACGCGACGTGCGGGGCTCCCTGGTGTCGATATCGCTGCGCTTGAGCAGGTAGTCGAGCCCACCGACCCTGTACCAGCGATAGCCGTAGGCTTCGACCAGAAGCTTGTGACGGCCGGCATTGTCGGCGCGGCTGTGATCCTCGGACAGAAGGTTGACGAGGAGATTGCCGGCGTCATCGGGCAGTCCAACGTCGAACGAAATCTCGAGCGGCTTTTCCGCGAAATTGTGCACGAACAGCACCGAGTTGTTGCGCCAGTCGTAACGAATGATCAGGACGGCAGGATTTCGGGTTGCGATGATCTTGAAGTCTCCCCAGCCGACTTCGGGGACTTCCTTGCGCATGCGGATGATGCGCTCGGTCCAGTTCAACATCGAATTGGGGTCGCGCCGCTGCTTGGCGGCGTTGACGTGTTCATAGCCGTAGGGTCCCTTGTCGATCACCGGCACGCATGGCCGATCGCTTTCGGTAAAGCCGCCGTGCGGCTCGGTCGACCATTGCATGGGCGTGCGCGCGCAAGCGCGTTCGGGCAGGTCGAGATCATCGCCCATGCCGAGTTCATCGCCGTAGCGGATCACGGGCGTGCCGGGAAGCGTGCACATCAGACTGTAAGCGAGTTCCAGACGTCGGCGATCGCCGCCCAGCATGGGTGCAAGGCGCCGCCGGATGCCGCGGTCGTAGAGCTGCATGCTCTTGTCGGGTCCGAATGCCTTGAACACCGTCTCGCGCTGCGCCCTGGTGAGACGGCCGAGGTCGAGTTCATCGTGATTGCGGAGGAACAGGCCCCATTGGGCGGTCGCGGGCCGCGGCTTGGTCGCCGTCAATGCTTTCGCCAATGGCTTCGAATCGGCTGACGCCAGCGCGTAAAACAGATGCTGATTGACGTGGAAGTTGAACATCATGTGCATGCGGTCGCCGTCGCGCCCGAAATACTCCATGTCCGTCTCGGGCAAGACATTGGCTTCGGCAAGGATGATCGCGTTGCCCTGGCGCCATTGCAGGAATTCGCGGAACGATCGCAGCATGTCGTATTGCTCGACCGGCTTGCGCACGGAGGCGCCCTTGGTTGCGATCACGAAGGGCACGGCGTCCATGCGGAAGCCGGAGACGCCGAGTTGAATCCAGAATCCCATGATCTTGAGGATCTCGGCCTGGACATGCGGGTTCGACGTGTTGAGGTCCGGCTGGAAATCGTAGAAGCGATGGAAGTACCAGGCGCCCGCCTGCTTGTCGCGCGTCCAGGTCGATTTCTGCACTCCCGGAAACACCATGCCCGTGTTGGCATTGGCGGGCTTCTTGTCCGACCAGACATACCAGTCGCGGTAAGGCGAGTCCTTTGCGCTGCGCGCTGATCGAAACCAGGCGTGCTGGTCCGAGGTGTGATTGACGACGAGATCGATGATCACGCGGATGCCGCGTTGCCGGCAGCCATGGGTAAACTCGACGAAATCGCCCAGCGTGCCGTAGGTCGGATCGACCCCGTAATAGTCCGAAATGTCGTAACCATCGTCCTTGCAAGGCGAAGGCTGAAACGGCATCAGCCAGATCGCAGTGATGCCGAGCCCGTGCAGATAATCCAGACGCCGCAGCAGGCCTCTGAAGTCGCCGATGCCGTCGCCGTTGGCATCCATGTAGGTGCCGACGGAGAGGCAGTAGATCACGCCGTTCTTGTACCAGAGGTCGTCGATCACCAGGCAGCCCTCATCGGTCCGCCCATGGTGGCGGCGGTGGGATAAGCGGCGAGGTGGCGGCGGGTTCCTGCCCGGAGCGCCGTTCCACTTTTCCGGATCATGCTCTCGTGGAATCGGCTATTCTGCAGCGATGGAATCGCCCGCCCGCCAGATCGCGCTTGTGCCCGCGCCCGACCGACGCCAGTCGGAGACCGCGCTGGCGATCGCGCGCGGGACGGCGCGGCTTCTGAGGTCGCTGGGATTTTCCTGCATCAGCGAATTGCCGCTGCCGTCCGGCCGCCGCGCCGATCTGGTCGCGCTGAACGAGCGCGGCGAGATCTGGATCGTCGAGATCAAGTCATCGCTCGAGGATCTGCGCGCCGACCAGAAATGGCAGGACTACCGGATGCATTGCGACCGGCTGTTCTTCGCCTTCACGCAGGATCTGCCGTGCGAAATCTTCCCGGCCGACACCGGCCTGATCATCGCCGACGCCTACGGCGCGCATCTGCACTGCGAGGCGCCGGAGCATCGCCTACCGGCGGCCACCCGCAAGGCGATCACGGTGCGTTTTGCGATGGCCGCGGCACAGCGGATCAACCGGCTGGTCGACCCGCAGGGGTATGAACTCTAACAGCAAGCGCTATCGTAATCCGTCATCCTGAGGAGCGCGTAGCGCGTCTCGAAGGATGCACGGCCACCAGCCGGGCCGTTCATCCTTCGAGGCTCGCTGCGCTCGCACCTCAGAGCGTGTGAATTTTTCCTGTTTTAGACTGCCGATGTAGCCGGTTCGGTCGGGATGTGATTCTCTGCACGGAGCGAGTTGCGGGGGATGGAAGATGGCCGGGGACAAGCTGTTCGGAGAACTGCCTGAGCGGTCGAAGCCGCAAACTGATGGGGCGCCGTTGGGCTCGCCGCGGCTGCGCGAACCGAAGCGCGATCAAGTTGAGCTGCGAGCGGTCGATATCGAGAGCCTCATTGGGGAGGGTCATCCGGCGCGGGTGATCTGGTCCTATGTCGAAGGTCTCGACCTGAGCGAGCTTGAGGATCGGATCAAGGCCCGGGGCCACAGGCCTGGTCATCCGGCGACCTCGCCGCGACTTTTGTTGGCGCTGTGGCTCTATGCGACCAGCGAGGGGGTGGGGAGTGCCCGGGCTCTGGAGCGGCTGTGCGAGAGCCACGATGTCTATCGCTGGCTGTGCGGCGGGGTGTCGGTGAATTATCACTCGCTGGCGGACTTCCGGGTCGGATATGCCGATTTGCTCGACCGGCTGCTGGCAGAACATCTGGCGGCGCTGGCCGAAGTCGGCTTAGTCGATCTCGACACGCTGGCGCAGGATGGCGTGCGGATTCGGGCGAGCGCCGGAGCAGCCTCGTTCCGGCGCCAGGCAACCCTCGACCGGCATCTGGGGGTGGCGCAGGGGGTCGTGGAGGAACTCAAGCGAGAGGTCGATGCGCGCTCCGACGCGAGCAACCAGCGCATCAAGGCGGCCAAGGAGCGCGCAGCACGTGAGCGCGCGCAGCGGCTGAAGGCGGCACAGGCAGCGCTTGAGGAGATCAAGCGCCAGCGTCAAGCGCGCGCGGAAGAGCGCAACAACGGCAAGACGCCCAAGGAGCCGCGCGCCTCCACCACGGACCCACAGGCGCGCGTCATGAAGATGGCCGATGGCGGCTTCCGCCCGGGGTACAATTTGCAAGTGGCAAGCGTGGCCGGAGAGCAGATCGTCGTCGGGTTCGAGATCACCAATGCCGGCTCAGACCGCGGCCTCATGCGGCCGATGCTCGAGCGGACGCGCGTGCGGATTGGTCGTCTTCCGGGGCGCCATCTCGTCGACGGCGGCTTTAGCAGCGCCCACGACATCGAATGGGCGCACAGCCAGGGAGTTGAGGTCTTCTGTCCACCGACACAATCCAAGCACGGCACCGATCCCTCCCTGCCGCGGCGCGGGGATGGCCCGGGTGTCCTGGCTTGGCGGGCTCGGATGGCTAGCGAGGCCGGCAAGGCTCAGTACAAGCTTCGCTCGATCTGCGAATGCATCCATGCCCGCTGGCGAAACTGGAACCTGCGGCAACTGACCGTGCGCGGCATCGAAAAGGTCCGCGCTGTCGTGCTCTGGTACGCACTCGCCAACAACATCCTGCAAGGCCATCAAATCTGAAGCTTCGGCTATCCCGCCAACACACCAGAAATTGGCGAAACAAAAAGATTCACAAGCTGTCAGGATGACGGTGATAAGCTTTGACGATCTGTAGGACGGGTAGAGCAAAGCGAAACCCATCGCTTGTCGCCACGGCACGAAGGCGTGGTTTTCGCTTCGCTCTACCCACCCTACGAAACTACGAAAGGACAAAAGCAAATGGCCGGGACGAGCCCGGCCATCGCAAAATCACATGAAGCGATCGCTTAGCGCGGCGCGCGCTTGGCGAGGATACGCTGCAGCGTGCGACGGTGCATGTTGAGACGGCGTGCGGTCTCCGAGACGTTGCGGTTGCACATCTCGTAGATGCGTTGGATGTGTTCCCAGCGCACGCGGTCCGCCGACATCGGATTGGCCGGCAGTTCGGACTTCTCGGTGCCGGTCGCGAGCAGCGCGGCGACGACGTCATCGGCGTCGGCGGGCTTCGAGAGATAGTCGACGGCGCCCATCTTCACCGCGGTCACCGCGGTCGCGATGTTGCCGTAGCCGGTCAGCACGATCGCGCGCGCCTCGGGGCGCTTGCGCTTCAAGGCCGAGACGACGTCAAGGCCGTTGCCGTCGCCGAGACGGAGGTCGACGACCGCGAAAGCGGGCGCGGCGCGGCCGATCTCGGCGAGACCATCAGACACCGTGTCGCATGACTTCACCGCGAAACCGCGCGTCTCCATCGCGCGCGACAGGCGTTCCAGGAACGGCTTGTCGTCCTCGACGATGAGGAGCGAGCGGTCGGCATGGTCATTCAGTTCAGTGATGGCGTTCACGGTCCATTTTTCCCTGTGGCAGACACCTATTATATGGGGCCCTACTGCGGCACTGCCAAGGCAGCCGAAAGTCGCGTGCAATTCTCGAAAGAGCGATGCATCCGGTATGCCAGAGATGCGATTAAGAATCGTTCTTAGGCTTCGGTTTCGTCGGCCGGCGCGGCTTCCTCGAAGCGTTCGCGCGGCCAGACGATCTGCACCACGGCGCCGTGATCGGGGAAGGCGCGATTGGTAAATGACACTTTGGCGCCGGTGCGTTCCAGCAGCGTCCTTGCGATGAAAACGCCCAGCCCCAGGCCGCCTCGGGCATTTTGAGCCTCATCTGCGCCCCGGCGGCGCGACAAATACGGCTCGCCGATCCGTTTCAGCATGTCGGGCGCGATGCCCGGGCCATCGTCCGAGACGACGATCTCGATGGTTTCGGCGTTCCACCACGCGTTCACCTCGACGGTCTGGTGCGCGAAATCGACCGCATTTTCGAGAATGTTGCCGACACCATAAAGGATCGCGGGATTGCGTGCGGTGACCGGTTCACGCGTTGCTGCGACAGCAAGCCGCACCTTGATGTTGATGCCGAAATCGCGATGCGGCGCCACAGCCTCCTCGATCAGGGTCGACAGCTTCATGGTGTCGAACGGCGCGCCGCTCGATGACAATTGCGCAATCTTGCTCAGGATGTCGCGGCAGCGCTGCGCCTGCTCGCGCACCGTCTTGAGGTCGTCGGCGATCGCCGGGTCGTGCACCGTCTTCTCGAGCTCGCGCGAGATCAGGAAGATCGTCGACAGCGGCGTGCCGAGTTCATGCGCGGCGGCGGCGGCGAGACCGTCGAGCTGGGTCAGATGCTGCTCGCGCGTCAGGATCAGCTCGGTCGCGGCAAGCGCATCGGAGAGCTGGCGGGCCTCCTCGGTCACCTGAAATGCGTAAAGGCTGGTGACGCCGATCGCGAGCAGGATCGAGAGCCAGACGCCGATCAGATAGATCGGCGGCAGCACCAGCGGATCGTCGGCGTCCCAGGGCAGCGGCAGGTGATAGAAGAACAGCGCCGAGGCGCAGGCGACCGCAAGGCAGCCGAGCGCGATCGTGAGGCGGATCGGCAGCACGGTGGCTGAGATCAGGACCGGCGCCAGGAACAGGAACGAGAACGGGTTCTGCAAGCCCCCGGTGAAGTACAGCAGACCGCCGAGCTCGACGATGTTGAAGGCGAGCAGGGCCGCGGCATAGACCGGCTCCAGCCGCTGCATCGGGTTGAACGCGACCTGCAGCGCGAGGTTGAGCAGCGCCGAGAATGTCACGATGATGACGCAGGGGACGATCGGAACGTCGAATTCCAGTCCCTGGGCCACGATGAAGATCGCGACGAGCTGGCCCAGCGCGGCGAGCCAGCGCAGCCGCAGGATCGTATCCAGGCGGACATAGCGGCGAGGTTGGCGGAAATCGGAAGCGACGTCGGTCATATCAGGGACCTTAGCTGTGCCGTGGGCGGCGCACAAATTCGCGACTTAGCGCAAGGATGCAGGGCAAGCCTTGCGCTTATTGTCGCAATGGCTCAATGACGGCCATATGCAACAGCGCGGGACAGGTCAGGCGCAAGCGCCTGCGGCCAACCAGGCGCCCGCGGCCGATCAGGACGGATCGGCCGCGATCGACGTTGCGCATCTGGTCAAGGTCTACAAGGCCACCCGCGCGGTCGACGATATCTCCTTCCGGATCGCGCGCGGCAGCATCACCGGCCTGCTCGGCGGCAACGGCGCCGGCAAGACCACGACGATCGCGATGATCATGGGGCTGGTGCTGCCGACCTCGGGCAGCGTCACGGTGCTGGGAGCAAGAATCCCCGAGCAGCGCTATGATGTGCTCGGCCGGATGAATTTCGAGAGCCCCTATGTCGACATGCCGATGCGGCTCACGGTGCGGCAGAACCTGACCATCTTCGGGCGCCTCTATGCCGTGAAGCATCTGCGCGAGCGGATCGACCAGCTCGCGGCCGATCTCGATCTGACGGAATTCCTCGACCGCTCCAACGGCAAGCTCTCCGCCGGGCAGAAGACCCGTGTCGCGCTGGCGAAAGCGCTGATCAACGAGCCGGACCTGCTGCTGCTCGACGAGCCGACCGCATCGCTCGACCCGGATACCGCCGACTGGGTGCGGCAGCACCTCGAGACCTACCGCAAGACCCATAACGCGACCATCCTGCTGGCCTCGCACAACATGCTGGAGGTCGAGCGCCTCTGCGATCGCGTCATCATCATGAAGCGCGGCAAGATCGAAGACGACGACAGCCCCGAGGGGATCATGGCGCGCTACAATCGCGACACGCTGGAAGAGGTGTTTCTCGACGTGGCGCGCGGCCGCCTCCGGGAGGGCGCGCCAGAGGGCACACCATGAGCGAGATCGTCAGCCATCAGCCGCGCAGCATTTCACTGCAACGCATCAACGCGATGGTGCTGCGCTATTGGTATCTCCTGATGTCGTCATGGCCGCGGCTGCTGGAACTGGTCTACTGGCCGGCCTTGCAGATCATCACCTGGGGTTTCCTGCAGAACTACATCTCGCAGGCATCCGGCTTCTTCGCCAGGGCGGGCGGCACGCTGATCGGCGCCGTGATCCTGTGGGACATCCTGTTTCGCGGCCAGCTCGGCTTCTCCATCTCGTTCCTGGAAGAGATGTGGGCGCGCAATCTCGGCAACCTGATGATGAGCCCGCTGAAGCCGATCGAATTCCTGCTCTCGCTGATGATCATGAGCCTGATCCGGCTCGCCATCGGCGTGATCCCGATGACGCTGCTGGCGCTGTTCTTTTTCGGCTTCAATTTCTACGCCATCGGGCTGCCGCTGATCGCGTTCTTCTGCAATCTGATCTTCACGAGCTGGTCGGTCGGCGTGTTCGCCTCGGGCCTTGTGCTGCGCAACGGGCTCGGCGCCGAGAGCATCGTCTGGACGCTGATGTTCGCGGTGATGCCGCTCGCCTGCATCTACTATCCGGTCGAGGTGCTGCCGGTCTGGCTGCAATATATCGCCTGGACGCTGCCGCCGACCTATGTGTTCGAAGGCATGCGGTCGCTGCTGATCGATCACGTCTTCCGTGCCGACCTGATGGCCTGGGCGCTGGTCATCAACGCCATCCTGTTCGTTGCCTCTTTTGCAGTCTTCCTTGCCCTTTTGCAGAGCGCCAAGCGCAACGGATCGCTGCTCGGGGGTGGTGAATAAATGTCACTTTCCCGTGGATTCTCGGTGTTTTAGCCCGATATCGACCCCATATTCAGCTCGCGGCGCATTGACGCATTGTTACGCATTGGTCAGTATGCTGCGGCGCAAAACAGGGGTCTGAAATACTATGCCCATCGGTGAATTTGGCGGTGCTCCGCCACTAGTGGCAGAAGCCAGTCCGGCACTCACGACGCCGCTATACTGGATGTATGAGATGGCGCATGCGTCGCTCAATCCCGCGCGTGCGGTGACCGACGCCACCAAGATCCTGTTTCAGAACCCGCTCAATCCGTGGTCACACACCGAGTTCGGCAAATCGGTCGCGGCCGGCTGTGAATTGTTCGAGCGCACCACGCGCCGTTACGGCAAGCCGGACTGGAATCTGCCGACGAGCGAGGTCAACGGTATCCGTACGGCGGTCGAGGTTCGCTCGATCTGGGAAAAGCCGTTCTGCCGCCTGTTGCACTTCGATCGAAAACTGACCCGTCCATTGCGCGCGCCGCAGCCCCGCGTGCTGATCGTGGCGCCGATGTCGGGCCATTATGCGACGCTGTTGCGCGGCACGGTCGAGGCGTTTCTGCCGACGCATGAAGTCTACATCACCGACTGGGCCGACGCGCGCATGGTGCCGCTCGCGGAAGGGCGGTTCGATCTCGACGATTACGTCGATTACGTCATCGAGATGCTGCACACACTCGGCGGCAACATGCACATCATCGCGGTGTGCCAGCCCTCGGTGCCGGTCCTTGCGGCCGTCTCCGTCATGGAGGCGAACAACGATCCGTTCGTGCCGCTGTCGATGACGCTGATGGGCGGCCCGATCGACACGAGGCGCAATCCGACCGCGGTCAACAACCTCGCGGAAGAGCGCGGCATCGAATGGTTCCGCAACCATGTCATCACCAAGGTGCCGTTCCCGCATCCCGGCGTGATGCGCGACGTCTATCCGGGCTTTCTGCAGCTCAATGGCTTCATCAGCATGAACCTGGACCGGCACATGGACGCACACAAGGCGCTGTTCGCCCATCTGGTGAAGGGTGACGGCGACCTCGCCGACAAGCACCGCGAGTTCTATGACGAATATCTCGCGGTAATGGACCTCACCGCGGAGTATTACCTGCAGACGGTCGACCTCGTGTTCGTCAAGCACGCGCTGCCGAAGGGCGAGATGACCCATCGCGGCAAGCCGGTCGATCCGTCGAAGATCCGCCGCGTCGCGCTGATGACGGTGGAAGGCGAGAAGGACGACATCTCCGGCCTCGGACAGACCGAGGCAACGCACGCGCTCTGCACCGCAATTCCGAACCATCGCCGCGTGCACTACGTGCAGAAGGGCGTCGGGCACTACGGCGTGTTCAACGGCTCGCGGTTCCGCTCCGAAATCGTGCCGCGGATCTCCGATTTCATGGTTTCGGCGGCCAATACGCGGCTTTCCCTGGTCGCCGCGGCCGAATAGGTATCGCCCCGGCCGCGTTTATCGCGGTCGCGCAAGTCACTGGTTTAACTAAAAGAATCTCAAATCAGCCAAGGCTCAAGTGATGAATTTAATTTCATCTCTTGGGCCTTTTTCGTGACTCCGATTCATCAGAAAAAATCCGGTTCCGCCCCCTGCCGGTAGAGGTCAATTAACGGCCAACCCCTGTATATTGGGCAAATGATTTGTTTTTGCGCCGAGCGCTTTCCCTGGCGGCGGATATGGCAAAGTTCGGGCGAACTCCTGCTCCCCGGACTCTCAGAAATGGCTACTCGCGCGCTCCTCTATCGGCGGCCTGCCGAACCCGCGACCGTATTGGTCAGACACGGCTCCCAGTTCTTCACCGTCAGGCTGCGCCGGCATAGGCGCGCGCGCCGCTATACGCTCAGGATTCATCCAACCGATCGCGAAGCGATCCTGACCATGCCGCCGCGCGGCACGATCGTGGAGGCGAAGGAGTTCGCCAATATTCATGGCGGCTGGATCGCCGCCCGTCTTGGCCGCTTGCCGAAGGCCGCGCCGTTTCAGCCCGGCACTGTGGTGCCGTTGCGCGGTGTGCCGCATCGTCTGGTGCATCGCTCGGGCGAGCGCGGTACGGTCTGGACCGAGACGCGCGACAGCGGCGAGAAGATCCTCTGCGTCGCCGGCGGCGTCGAGCACATGGATCGCCGGGTGCATGACTTCCTCAAGCGCGAGGCGCGCAAGGATCTGCAGAAGGCGGCGCAGCTGCACGCCGCGGAACTCGGCGTACGCGTGCGGCGGATATCGATCCGCGATCAGTCGAGCCGTTGGGGCTCGTGCACCTCGGCGGGTTCGCTGTCGTTCTCGTGGCGGTTGATCCTGGCGCCGCCCTTCGTGCTCGATTACCTCGCCGCCCATGAGGTCGCGCATCTCGTCGAGATGAACCACTCGGCGCGGTTCTGGCGGGTGGTCGACAAGGTCTGCGCGTCGGTCACGCGCGCCAAGAACTGGCTCGACACCTACGGCAACGACCTGCATCGCTACGGGATTCAGGAGTAGGCGAACCCTTCGCCCCGGTTATTGTGTCATCGCCCGCGAAAGCGGGCGATCCAGTATTCCAATTGTAACGCGGCGTACTGGATCCCCGCATTCGCGGGGATGACAGCCGAAATTGGGCCCGGCTAAAGCCTATATCGGCCTACCGAAACAATCGATCCGCCAGCCAGCCGTCGAGCCCCGCCGCCGCTTCGGGCCGCGCGTTCGGGTTGGGTGGCGCCGAGGCGCGGGCCGGCGTCGGAGGTGGCTGGCGATAATAGCCGCCGCCCGACGGGACCGGCGCGGGCGCTGGCGCCTGCATCGGCGGTTGAATCTGCATCGGCGCCGCCGGTGCTGAAGGCGCTGATATCTGCGACGAGATCTGCATCAGGTTCGCCGGGGCCCAGCTGCCCTGCGAGTTCGGGATCGCCGCGACCGGCACGCCCTGATGCGCGGCCTTCATGAAGCGGGTCCATACTTCCACCGGCAGTCCGCCGCCGGTCGCCTTCTTGGTCGGCGAATTGTCGTCATTGCCGAGCCAGACGCCGGTGACGAGCTTGGCGGTGTAGCCGATGAACCAGGCGTCGCGATAATCCTGGCTGGTGCCGGTCTTCCCGGCCGCGGTCCAGCCGGGGATTTCGGCCTTGCGCGCGGTGCCCGAGATCAGCGTCTCGCGCATCATGCTGTTCATCATCGCATCATAGCGCGGCTCGATCACCTGGTTCGGTGGATCGGCCGGGCGATCGTAGAGCAGCTTGCCCGAGCTGGTCTTGATCCTGGTGACCACATGCGGCGACACGGCGTAGCCGCCATTGGCGAACGGCGCATAGGCGCCGACCAGCTCCAGCACGGACACTTCCGAGGTGCCGAGCGCGATCGAGACGTTGGGCTCGAGCTTGGAGGAGATGCCGAGCCGGTGCGCGGTGCGCACCACGTTCTTGGCGCCGACCTCGACGCCGAGCCGCACCGCCACCGTGTTCAGCGACATCGCCAGCGCCTGGGTCAAGGTCACCGAGCCGAAATATTCGTGGGTGTAGTTTTCCGGCTTCCAGCCCTTGATGTCGAGCGGCGCGTCGGTGCGGATCGTGTCCGGCGTCAGCCCGGATTCGACCGCGGTGAGATAGACGAACGGCTTGAACGACGAGCCCGGCTGCCGCTTCGCGGTGACCGCGCGATTATACTGGCTCTCGGCATAGTTCCGGCCGCCGACCATGGCGCGCACCGCGCCGTCGGGCGTCATCGCCACCAGCGCGCCCTGGCTGACATTGAACTTCACGCTCTTGGCGGCGAGCTCGTCGATCACGGCGGCTTCGGCGACGTTCTGCAGCTTCGGATCGATCGTGGTCTGCACCACGATGTCCTGGTCGATCTGGCCGACCAGATCGTCGAGCACTTCGCCGATCCAGTCGGCGACATAGTTCACGGTGCCGGCGCCGGCCGGCTTCACCGCAATCGAGGGTTGGCCGATCGAGGCTTTTGCCTGCGCTTCGGTGATGAACTTGGCGTCGGCCATCGCCGCGAGCACGACCCGCGCGCGCTGCTCGGCGCCCTCAGGGTTGCGGTTT
Organism: Bradyrhizobium sp. USDA 4011; assembly: GCF_054063415.1. NCBI lineage: Bacteria > Pseudomonadati > Pseudomonadota > Alphaproteobacteria > Hyphomicrobiales > Nitrobacteraceae > Bradyrhizobium > Bradyrhizobium sp. USDA 4011. The sequence continues at coordinate 3,901,035 of NZ_JBSSGG010000001.1, read as the reverse complement.
GGCGCCAGCCGCGACGGCGACTTGACGAGGCCCGCGAGCATCGCGGCTTCCGGCAAGGTCACGTTCTTCGCCGACTTGCCGAAATAGCGCTGGGCTGCGGCCTCGACGCCGTAGGCGCCGGACCCGAAATAGACGCGGTTGAGATAGAGCTCGAGGATCTCATTCTTGGAATGCTTGCGTTCCAGCCACAACGCGAGCTCGGCCTCCTGCAGCTTGCGCTGCATGGTGCGTTCCTGGGTCAGGAACAGGTTCTTGGCGAGCTGCTGGGTCAAGGTCGAGCCGCCCTGCGAGACGCCCCGATGTAGCACATTGGTGACGGCTGCGCGCAAGATGCCTAGCGGGTCGACGCCGAAATGCGAATAGAAGCGGCGGTCTTCGATGGCGATGAAAGCCTTCGGCAGATAGGGCGGCAGGTCCTTCAACGCGATGTTGGCGCCGGCCATTTCGCCGCGCTGCGCCAGCACGCTGCCGTCGATGCCGACGATCTGGATCGTCGGCGGACGTTTGGGAATTTCCAGGGACTGGATCGGCGGCAGATGCGCGCCGACCCACACCACGACACCGATCACGGCGATGCCCGCCCACAGGCCGAGCACCGCGGTCCAATAGAACAGCCGGCCGATCCCAAAGCCGCGGGACTTGCTGCGCCGCTTGCTGCCGCTGCGCGACTGGCGCGGTTTCTCACTACCGGAATCGCTGCTTTTGGGTTTGGATTTGGCGGGCGTATCGTCGCCGCCGCCTGGAACGCGATCGGAGGGCGACAGTCTGAGGTCGGCAAGCGCGGCCGGAAGCCCGAACAGCGGCTCCTTGCGCGCACCGCCTTTTTTACGTCCCCACGCCATCCGCAACGCTCACACCCTGACAGGGCGCACGCTAGCGTTCCCGGTTTAAGGGGCGGTTACGCAAAGCTTAACGGGGGATTAGGAGGTGAGGCGGCGCGTGCTACATAGAGATGGAACAACAAAACAAAGGAGCACCGCATGGGCCATATCGATCCGACCAAGGACGTGTTTGCGCAATTCCGGGACAACAACCGGCCGGGCCCGATCCACATGCTCAATCTGGTGCGGTTGCGCGAATGGGCCGCCTATCCCGACGGCCGCAAGGCGACCGGCGCGGAGGCCTATGCCGCCTATGGCCGCGAGAGCGGACCGGTGTTCGAACGCCTCGGCGGGCGCATCGTCTGGCAGGGCCGCTTCGAGCTGATGCTGATCGGTCCGCAAGAGGAGCGCTGGGATCACTGTTTCATCGCCGAGTATCCAAGCGTTGCCGCCTTCGTCGAAATGATCCGCGATCCGGTCTATCGCGAGGCGGTGAAGCACCGCCAGGCCGGTGTCGAGGATTCGCGGTTGATCCGACACGCCGTGCTGCCGGTCGGGAAGAATTTCGGCGAGATTCCGACGTGAGGTCGGACTAGCGCGAGGGCGGCTGATCTCCTTCCCCGTCATGCTGAGGCGCGAGCGGGGCGAGCCTCGAAGCATGTACCGCCACAGTCGGGCCGCCGACCCTTCGAGATGGCCGCGTTGCGGCCTCCTCAGGGTGACGGTGAGGGAGCGCAGTGCACCTTCCCGTCATTGCGAGCGAAGCGAAGCAATCCATGTCTCGGCTTGCGGAGAGATGGATTGCTTCGTCGCTATCGCTCCTCGCAATGACGGGCATAGCCCCAAAAACAATCGGCGGCCTGGAGGCCGCCGATTGCATCTCAACTCTGCGCGAACGACTAGCCCGCCGGGCCGGCATCCTCGAGGATCGGGCCGAACAGCTCCCAGCGCTCGCCGTTGAACTTCATCATCTGCAGCTGCTTGTTGACGCGATAGTCGTTCGGCGTGGTGTTGCCCTTGATGCCGGGCAGCGCCATGTCGAGTTCGACATTCTTCAGGTTGGTGGCCTGCTTCAGCACGTTCTCGCGCGTCAGCTCGTCGCCGCACTGCTTCAACACATGCACCATCAGCTGGGCGGTGGAGTAGCCGTAGGTGTTGAAGTTCGAGTTCTTGTCGCCGTCGGGATAGTACTTGGCCATGAAGTCGAAATAGCGCTTCATGCCCGGATCGTCCTTCCACTGCGGATCGGCGGGATCCTTGCCGTAGTTGGTCGAGATCAGGCCCTTGGAGGCCTCCAAGCCCGCCGGCTGCAATACGGCGCCGACCGAGGTCGCGTTGATGTCGACGATGTGGACCGGATGCCAGCCGAGCTCGGCAATCTTCTTGATCGCCTGCGCTGCCTGCTTCGGCGTCGAGGCCGAGAAGAACAGGTCGGCGCCGGCGTCCTTGATCTTGATCACCTGGGAATCGATGGTCGGGTCGGAGACCTCATAGGAGGCTTCGGCCACGATCATCTTGGCGGCCTTGTCGCCGAGGCCGGCCTTGATGCCGTTCAGATAATCCTTGCCGAGGTCGTCGTTCTGATAGAGCACGCCGACCTTGGCGTTCGGATGCTCCTTCAGGATGTACTGGCCGTAGATGCGGCCTTCGACGAAGTAGTTCGGATTGAAGCCGAGCGTCCAGGGGAAGTTCTTCGGATCGGTGAACTTCGAGGCGCCGGTGGCGGCGAACAGCTGCGGCACCTTCTTGGCGTTGAGATATTTCTGCACCGCGGCGTTCGACGGCGTGCCGACGATCTGGAAGGTCAAGAGCACCTCGTCGCTCTCGACGAGCTTGCGCACCTGCTCGACGGCCTTCGGCGGCGAATAGGCGTCGTCATACTGGATGAGGTTGATCTTGCGGCCGTTGATGCCGCCCTGATCGTTGATCATCTTGAAATAGGCCGCCTGGGTCTTGCCGATCGAGGCATAGGCGGAAGCCGGGCCGGAGAAGGGGACGGTCTGGCCGATCTTGATCTCGGTATCGCTCGCGCCGGGATCGTATTTCTTTTGCGCGGAGGCCGACGTTGCAGACAGCGCGATCGCGAGCGCCGTTCCCGTGACCAAGTGGAAAATCCCATTCCTCATAATGCTGTTTCCCTCACGTGACTGATGATTGGCCGATGATCTTGTCCGCGGGTTCAAGGTCCCGCGGTCGCCATCGCTGGGCCGGGATACTGGAGGAACCGTTGCTGCGACGCAAGACGAGCAATGCCGAAAAGGTGAGCGTTTTCAGTCAACGAAAGTAGGGGGCGATGCAAAAAGCGGGCGCCGCGCATTGTCAGCGAAGCGGATCGAGACCGCCACCTGCATTATCCCCGTCATCCCTGAGAGCCTGCAAGGCAGGCGTCTCGAAGGATCAACGGCCCCGGTCGGGCCGTCGTGCTTCGAGACGGCCTCTGCGCGGCCTCCTCAGCATGACGGGTCTCAATATTCGAAGCCGTTAGCCCGCCGGTCCGGTGTCCTCGATGATCGGGCCGAACAGCTCCCAGCGCTCGCCGTTGAACTTCATCATCTGCATCTGCTTGTTGATGCGATAGTCGTTCGGTCCGGTCGTGATCGACATGCCGGGCAGTGCGAGGCTCGGCACGAACTTCTTCAGGCTGGTCACCTGCTTCATCAGGTTCTCGCGGGTAAGGTCGTCGCCGCACTGCTTGAGCACCTGGATCAGGAGCTCGGCCGTCGAATAGCCGTAGGTGTTGACGGTGTTGAGCTTGTCGCCCTCCGGGTAATACTTGTCCATGAAGGCGAAATAGGCCTTCACGCCGGGATCATCCTTCCACTGCGGATCGGCCGGGTCCTTGCCGTAATTGGTCGAGATAATGCCCTTCGAGATGTCGAGGCCGGCCGGCTTCAGCGTTGCCGATACCGGGCTCGCATTGATGTCGAGGATGTGCACCGGGTGCCAGTCAAGATCCGCGACCTTGCGGATCGCTTGAGCTGCGAATTTCGGCGTCGACGCGTTATAGAGCAGGTCGACGCCGGCGGCCTTCAGCTTGACGATCTGGGAATCGACGGTCGGGTCGGTCAGCTCGTAGGACGCCTCGGCGACGATCATGCTGGCCGCCTTGTCGCCGAGCCCGCTCTTCAGGCCGGTGATGTAGTCGCGGCCGAGATCGTCGTTCTGGTAGAAGATGCCGATCTTGGCATTGGGATGATTGGCCAGGATGTATTTGGCGTAGATGCGTCCTTCGGACTGGTAGTTCGGGTTGAAGGCGATCGTCCAGGGTGCGTTCTGCGGATCGGAGAAGCGCGAGGCGCCGGTGGAGGCGAGCAGCTGCGGCACCTTCTTGGCATTCAGGTATTTCTGCACGGCGGCATTTGAGGGCGTGCCGATGATCTGGAAGGTGAACAGCACCTCGTCGCCCTCGACCAGCTTGCGCACCTGCTCGACCGCCTTCGGCGGTGAATAGGCGTCGTCATACTGGATCAGGTTCAGCTTGCGGCCGTTGATGCCGCCCTGATCGTTGATCATCTTGATGTAGGCCGCCTGGGTCTTGCCGATGCCGGCATAGGCGGATGCGGGGCCCGAGAACGGCACGGTCTGGCCGATCTTGATCTCGGTGTCGGTCGCGCCGATGTCGTATTTCTTCTGCGCGGTAGCCGATGTAACCGACAACGCGATGGCAAGCGCTGTCGCAGCGAGCAATTGCACGCTCCTCATGTCCGTGACCTCCCATGTTGCCGGTGATCTTGTCCGCAAGGCTCAAACCCGCGGATGTCACCGTTATCAGGGATGATGGAGGAAGGGCGGGGGCATTGCAAGGCGATGCTCCTGCGCGCGATGTCGCGTCAGGCGAGCCAGAGCAGGATCAACGCGAGTGCGGCGGGCGCCGCCTGCACATATCGGGTCTCCTCACCGGAATTCGGGTGGACGCTAGCACGCGCACGGTGAATTGTATGCCGAGCGACCTGTTTCGAGAGCAATGACGTTCCAGAGTGACCGATATGGCCGACCGCAAGACCGCACAGACGTTCAACCTCGACCGCCTCAAGACGCCGATCGGCACTGCGCTGCTGGTGACCGATGACGATGGCGTGCTGCGTGCGCTCGACTGGGACGATTATGAAGCGCGAATGCTCGACCTGCTGCGGTTGCACTATGGCGCCGTGACGCTGCGGGACGGCCGCGCGCCGGCTGCGATGCGCAAGGCGCTCGGCGATTACTTCAACGGCGATCTCGATCGCCTGACCGATGTCGAATGGCGCGTCGCCGGCACGCCGTTCCAGCAGAAGGTCTGGCACGCGTTGCCGAAGATTCCGCCGGGCACCACCATGAGCTACGGCGCGCTGGCGATGAGGCTGAAAGTGCCGAACGCGATGCGCGCGGTCGGCCACGCCAACGGCTCCAACCCGATCAGCGTCGTCGTGCCCTGTCACCGCCTGATCGGCGCCAACGGCTCGCTGGTCAAATATGGCGGCGGACTGGAGCGCAAGCGCTGGCTGCTGCGCCACGAGGGCGTTGAGATATAGCGGCCGACCTCGGCCGCAGTGAGGCGATCAATCGAGATTCTCGCGCGGCATGTTGCGCAGATCGCGCACGATGTAGAGGAATACGATGAGCGAAGGCACCCACGCGAGGATCGCTCCCACCAGCATCGCATCGACCGTCGTCATCGGATCTCCTTGAGCGTTGCTGGCGCGGTTTCGAGCGAAATGGCCGCCGGTTCGCGTGAAGAAAACGCGTCAAACAAAAATCTGGCCTTCGCCGTCAGATCAGCTTTTCCGATGAGCCGCCGGTTCTCGGAGGGGATAGAGCCACTTCCAATAGACCTTGTTGCGCTCCATCTGCCGCTTGTAGATCTCGCGGCACTTCGTCGAGCAGAACTGCTCGAAATACCAGCTGTGCCGGATCAGTCCGAAGGGCCGCCGGCATCCTGGATTCCCGCAACGGCCGGTCATGATGCTGCCTCCGCATTCGCGCGCCAAAGCCAGCGAATGAAGTTCTCCTGACCCTTGTGAAGACAGAGCCGTCCGCAGTAGCGTTCACCGGCCGGATTTCGCAGGCAGATGATCTTGGCATCTTCACTGTCACACTGGGCGCAGCGCGGTTCCGTACGCATGGCGACTTCCCTCCGAGGAACTGCCATTTGCCAATCAAAAATGTCTGATGCTGTCGTCGCCGTCGGCCTTCTTGAGGGACGGCGCCGCGAAATCTCGCGCTGCCACGGTCGATGTGCAACTTGTCCAGATGTTTCTCGGCATCATCCTTGCGTATACTCGATTTGAACTCACCCGCGCGTCGCTGTGCCATGCTGTGCGAGAGCAGCATCGAGGCATTCGACCAGCGCATCTCCGTCGAACGGCTTGATCAGAAAGCAGATCGCGCCCGCCTCCATGGCTCGGGCCCGATCGGCTTCGACGGAGAAGGCCGTGATGAAAATGAACGGAAGACGCCGGCCGTCGGCAATCAGGCGCGCCTGCAGGTCGAGCCCGCTCATGGCCGGCATCCTGACATCGGCTATCACACAGGAGGTGTCGTTCAGTTGCGGCGAATGCAGGAATTCTTCGGCCGACGCGTAGGTCTGGACCGCGTAGCCCAGCGACCTGACCAGATTGTCGGTCGCGGTGCGCACCGACATGTCATCGTCGACGATTGATATCACCGGGTTGGACAAGGAGGGCTTTCCTGGAACGGCCAGAGGGGCCTCTGGTGCATGCGGCCACGCAGCCACAGTGCGTCGTCGGCCGCGGCCGGAGAATCATACTTAGGTTTGCGCGCCGCCGGATGCCTGCTTGATCCCGAGGATCTGCGCCATCCTGACCAGATCGGGCAACGACTTCGCGGCCATTTTCCGCATAATGTGCCCGCGGTGTATCTTGACTGTGATCTCGGCTACGCCGATTTCGGCGGCGACCTGCTTGTTCATGAGCCCCGCGGTGACGAGGCTCATGATCTGGCGCTCGCGAGGGGTCAGGGTCGCGAAGGCTGCGCGCAGGTTCGCGACCGTCCTGGCCTCATGGCGGCGCGTTCTGTCGCGTTCGATCGCGGTCGTGACGGCATCCAGCATGTCCTGATCGCGGAACGGCTTGGTCAGGAAGTCGACGGCTCCGGCCTTCATGGCTCTGACCGTCATCGGGATATCGCCATGGCCGGTCATGAAGATGATCGGAATATGAATGTCGGCCCTGGCCAGCTCCGCCTGGAAGTCTAGGCCGCTCAGCCGGGGCAGCCTGATGTCCAGTATCAGGCAGCTCGGAACATCGGGGAGCGTGTGCTGCAGAAATTCATGGGCCGACCCGAACGCCGTGGTCCGCAGGCCGACCGACCGGAAAAGATTGCTCAGCGAGTCTCGCACCGACAAATCGTCGTCGACGATAAACACGATCGGATCCTCGACGTTCGCGAGGGCGGAGGGCGATGCCGCGCGTCCAATCACCATGCATGATTCTCCTGACGCAGCGGCAGGGTGAACTGGAACGTCGTGCCGGGGCCGATATTTCTGGACACGGACAGGCGCCCTCGGTGGGCTTCGACGATCGAGCGGCAGATCGACAACCCCATTCCCATGCCGCTGGCTTTGGTGGTGTAGAAAGCATCAAACAGCCGCTCGGCATTCTCCGTCGCAACTCCGACACCAGAGTCGGTGACCGTGACCAGGATCTGCCCGGCATCGTCATGGCGGGTCCGGATCACGAGCTCCCGTGACCTGTCCGTGACCGGCTGCATTGCCTCGATGCCATTGACGACGAGGTTGAGGATGACTTGTTGCAGCTGGATGCGGTCGGCGACGACGGGCGGGAGCGCGGCAGCGAGGTCCAGCTGCAGGGATACAAGGTGGCTCTGCAGTTCATGCTGCACCAGGCCGATCACCTCGTTGATGGCTTCATTGATGTCGAGCGGCGCCATCTGACCGGTTGTCTTGTTCACCAGGGCGCGGACACGCTGGATGACCTCGCCGGCCCGGTTGCCGTCGCTGATAATCGACCTGACCGCCCCGCGCGCTTCATTCAGATCGGGAGCCGCCCGGTTGAGCCAGCGCAGGCATGCCGCAGCGTTGGCAACCACGGCGGCAAGCGGCTGGTTCACTTCATGAGCGATCGATGCGGCGAGCTCGCCGAGTGCCGTCACGCGCGTGACGTGCGCGAGGTTGGTCTGCGCTTCATGCAACTCCGCCTGGGCTCGCTTGCGGGCGGTCACGTCGGTGACCGCTCCGATGAATTCGGTGTCGCCCGAGGGGGTGGTCACCGCATGCGCCCTGGCGTGAACATATTTGATCGCGCCGTCCGGCATCAGCAATCGGTAGCCGTGCTCGAAGTCCTTGCCGTCGAGCGAGGCACCGTCGACGGTCCGTTGCACGCGGGTGCGATCATCCGGATGGATGCGCTGAAGGACCGTGGCATGCTTGATGGAAGGAGCCCTGTCGAATCCGAAGATCCTGAACGTCTCTTCCGACCAGATCACCTCACCGCTGGCGACGTGCCAGCCAAAGCTGCCGGTGTGGCTCAATCGTTGGGCTTCGCTCAGGTACATTTCGCTCTGCTGCAGCGCGTTTTCGGCCTGTTTGCGCTCGGTGATATCCTCGCATGCGATCAGGACGATCAATCGATCGTCCTGCCGCCGCACGGCCTTGGCATTTTCACGAACCCAAAGTCTTGAACCGTCCTTGCGGACCTTCCGGATTTCCCAATTGTGGGTTTGGCCGATGTTGTCGAGGCACGCCGCGACGTTGCGCTGGACCGTCTGATGGTCTTCGCCGGCAAAGACCCGCAGCACGGATTGTCCAAGCAATTCGTCGACGGTGTAGCCGAGTTGTGCCGCGCCGAACGTGTTGACCGACAGCACGAGACCCGTGGCGTCGACCATGAAGTACATGACCGGGTTGTGCTCGAACACCTCCTTCCATTGCGCTTCGCTGTTCCGCAGGGCCTCTACCGCGCGCTCTTCGCCGCTGGCCCGGCCGCGCAACATGGCTTCCATCTGCCTGTGGGTGCGCCCCACCACCCCCATCATCAGAAACGCGGCGGCAAGCGACGCGATCAGCAGCGCCAGGGCAATCAGATGGGCAGAAGCTGCAGGCTGCGGACCAAGCAGCAGCCCGATGCAGGTTGCGGCCAAAGCCAGCATCATGCCGCCGAGCAGCCATTGCTCGGCCGACCAGGGCCTCGTGGTCGGGATGCGCATCATCGGCAGCACCAGCACTTGGCTATCCAGCACTCGGCCGTCCAGCACTCGGCCGTCGTAGACCGCGCTGCGTCGCTAGGTGACCGCTACCATCGGCGGCGACAACGTCGCCCTCCTAACGAATTGCATCCTAGCAGCTTTCTCGACGTCCGAACGGGATCGTTGGGGCGATTTTTGGCGATCCACGCGCATCGCGTGAGGTCGCGCGGAAGGCGCAATCGCCGCACGAACTCAGGCCCAGGTTGCGGCTAAACCAAAGTATGTCGTCCCCATCCGAATGTAACGGCTGGATCAACCTCCGTTCAATGGCCCGTTTCCTCCCGGTGGCTACGCTTCTTGGGTAACTCGATGACAGTAGAGGCCTTTCGGGGTTCAGCAATCGCCAATCAGAGACGGGAGATTGAAATGCCCAACGCGCGCCTGCATCTGATCCTTTGCTCCGACGACGTCGCGCGCGAGACGACACCGCAGAGACGTAACCGCAGCTTTCAGCCTTCCGTGATCGACGGCGGCAAGCAAGCAGCGACCGTGCAGGCCGACAATTCGTGGATCGATCTGCTCGATGTCTTCGACTTGAGCGTTGTGCTCTGTCAGGCGAGCTACCTGGCCTTGCTGGGGGCAAGCCTCGCGGCCCTGCAGCCGCAATTGAACGTGCCGGATCCAGGGTCGTAGCCCGCTCTGGATCCAAGTCCGGCGGGCTGCCGGGACCGACGCGCTGGCTGCTCACGCCTGGGTCGCGCAAAACGGGTCCGACAACAGCCTCCGTGAGAGCCCGGAATCCACTCCCCGTCTAGCCCCGGCCCTGATGGATTCCGGGCTCAGTTCCTCAGACGCGCAATGGCGCATCTGGGCACGACGGGTGGAGAGCGGCCCTTCACGCCGCAGGCTTCGCCGCCTGGTCCTCGGTCGACAACAGATGCAGCAGCGCGCTCTTGATCGCGGCCTGCCGGGTCGGTGCGGTGATCTGGGCGCCGAGCAGGTCGGTGACATAAAACACGTCGCGGGCGCGCTCGCCGAAGGTCGCGACATGCGCCGAGGCGATGTTGAGGTTGAGCTTCGAGATCGCGGTGGTCAGCTGGTAGAGCAGGCCGGGGCGGTCGAGGCCGGAGACCTCGATCACGGTGTAGCGGTCGGACCACTGGTTGTTGATGGTCACTTCGGGCTCGACGACGAATGGCCGCGCCTTGCTGCGCACCGCGCGCTTCGCCACCGCCTCGGGCAGCCTGAGCTTGCCTTCCAGCACCTGTTCGATCATCTCGCCGATCCGCGTCGCGCGGCGGCCTTCGTCATCGTCGCGATCGTATTCGCGCGAGATCGAGATGGTGTCGAGCGCGCGGCCGTCGGTCGTGGTGTAGATCTGCGCGTCGACGATGTTGGCGCCGGCGGAGGCGCAGGCGCCGGCGATGATCGACAGCAGCCAGGGATGGTCGGTCGCCAGAATCGTGAGCTCGGTGACGGCACGGACCTCGTCGAAGCCGACATTGATCGCGAGCTTGTGGCCGGCCTGCTCGCTGGCGCGGATGAAGCGCGCCTGACGGATCTTGCGTTGCAGCTCGACCTTGAGCCAGTACGCCGGGTAGTGCCGGCCGATATAGGCGTTGAGCTCGACCTCCGGCCATTCGGTGAAGGCGCGGCGGAACTCGGCCTGCGCCACCGTGATGCGCTGGGCGCGGTTGACCTCCGAGAAGCCGCCGGTCAGCACCGGCTCGGTCTCGTAATACAGCGTGCGCAGGAGCTGCGCCTTCCAGCCGTTCCAGACGCCCGGGCCAACGCCGCGGATGTCGGCGGTGGTCAGGATCGTGAGCAGCTTCATCTGCTCGACGGATTGCACCACGGCGGCGAAATTCTCGATGGTCTTGCGGTCCGACAGATCGCGCGATTGCGCCACCGTCGACATCGTCAGATGTTCCTCGATCAGCCATGCCACCAGCTCGGTATCGGCCGCGGAGAAGCCGAGCCGCGGGCAGAGCCGCCGCGCCACCTTGGCGCCAGCGATCGAATGATCCTCAGGCCTGCCTTTGGCGATGTCGTGCAGCAGGGTCGCGATATAGATCACCGGGCGGTGCTCGGGACGAATTTTGCGGAACAGGTCGCTGGCGACCGTGAACTCCTCGTTGCCGCCGCGCTCGATGTCCTGCAGGAAGCCGATGCAGCGGAGCAGATGCTCGTCCACCGTATAGTGGTGATACATGTTGAACTGCATCATCGACACGATCTTGCCGAAGGCGCGGATGAAATGGCCGAGCACGCCGGTCTCGTTCATCCGCCGCAGCACGGTCTCCGCGTCGTTCGAGGTCAGGATCTCCATGAACAGGCGGTTGGCTTCCTCGCTGTCGCGCAGCTGGGTGTTGATCAGCTTCAGCGAGCGCGTCACCGTGCGCATCGCGTCGGGGTGGAAGGCGAGGTTGTTCTGCTGCGCGAGGCGGAAGATACGGATCAGGTTGACCGGATCGCGCTTGAAGACATCAGGGGCGGCGAGGTTGATGCGGTTGTTGTCGACGATGAAGTCGTCGCTGCCGGCCACCCGCCGCCGCTTGGTGCCCGGCCGCAGCCGCGCCACCATCCGGCTCAGCACCGGCGCCGGCTTGTTGTGCTCCTCCTCGAGCTTGGCGCACAGGATCGCGGTGAGGTCGCCGACGTCTTTGGCGATCAGGAAGTAGTGCTTCATGAAGCGCTCGACGTCCTGCATGCCGGGATGCGAGGTGTAGCCGAGGCGGACCGCGATCTCGCGCTGCATGTCGAACGACAGCCGCTCCTCGGCGCGTCCGGCGAAGAAGTGCAAATTGCAGCGCACCGACCACAGGAAGTCGGCGCAGCGGCGGAAGGTGCGGTACTCCTGCGCGTCGAACACGCCGCGCTCCAGCAGCTCGTCGGTTTCGCGCACGCGGTAAACGTATTTCGCGATCCAGAACAGGGTATGCAGGTCGCGCAGGCCGCCCTTGCCGTCCTTGACGTTGGGCTCGACCAGATAGCGCGACTGGCCGGCGCGGCGATGCCGCTCCTCGCGCTCGGCGAGCTTGGCGGTGACGAATTCTGCTGCGGTGCCCTGCACCACTTCCTTGTCGAAGCGTTCGACCAGCTCGTCATAGAGCGGCTGGTCACCGGTCAGGAAGCGCGTCTCCAGGATCGCGGTGCGGATTGTCATGTCGCCGCGCGCCTGGCGGATCGATTCATCGACCGAGCGCGTGGCGTGGCCGACCTTCAGCCCCATGTCCCAGAGGCAATAGAGGATGGCTTCGGCGACCTGCTCGCCCCAGGCGGTCTGCTTGTAGGGCAGGATGAACAAGAGATCGATGTCGGATTCCGGCGCCATCAGCCCGCGGCCATAACCTCCGGTCGCCACCACGGCCATGCGTTCGGCGCCCGAGGGGATCGGCGAGTGATAGAGATGCCGGGTCGCCGCCGCGTAGAGGATGCGGATGATCTCGTCCTGCACGAAGCACAGCCGTTCGGCGCAGCGGCGGCCGTGGCGGTCCTTCAGCAGCAGCTCCTGCGCCGTGGCGCGCGCCGCGATCAGCTCGGCCTTGAGCAGCTGCGCCATCGCGGCGCGGAACTGGTCCTCGCGGCCGGCATGCTGTTCGGCGAGTGCATTGACCGCCGCGGTGATCCGCTCGGTCTCGAATCGACCATCCGCTTCAGGGCGGACTTCGGCTGCGACGCTGTCCATACATTCATCCGATATCGGACGGAGCTGTTGCTGTCACTGACCAAAGTATGACGACAGCCGCTCCATGCTCTCGTGGCGGCGCTTCGCGCAAGACCACTTCCGCGCCATCTGGTGAAGGGTAGAGATTTTCCCGATGATCGCAAGTCTAACTCCTTGAATTAAATGATTGTTTCTTGGTTCGCGCGAGCCGATCTGCCGATGCAGAAATTTCCCGGCGCGCCTGGAGCTCAACGACGGCATCATCTCGGTGCAGCCGGCCAGCTGCAACAAAGGCGCTCGAATTCCTCGACGCCGGTGTGATCATCTCAGCTCGACCGGACCGCTTGCGCGATCTCACCGCTAAATCCAGCGCCGGCGGGGCGATGTGGTGGTGACATCCGCTCCTGAAGGTCTTACATCCGAAGACCAAGAAGAATAGCCGGGAGACAAGTCCATGGACTCCGCCGAACTCCGCGCAATGCAGGCTCCGATCAAGGAGCGCTACAAGGCCGACCCCTCGGCCGCCGTGATCACGCTGAAGGCCAAGGGCACGATCGACAGCGAAAGTCTTTCCTGCAAGGTCGAAACCGGCCGTGCGCTCGCGATCGCCGGCCTGCATCCCGCCACCGGCGGCTCCGGGCTCGAGCTCTGCTCCGGCGACATGCTGCTGGAGGCGCTGGTCGCCTGCGCCGGCGTCACGCTGAAATCGGTCGCGACCGCCGTCGAGGTGCCGCTGAAGGTCGGCAATGTGTTCGCCGAGGGCGATCTCGATTTCCGCGGCACGCTCGGCGTCGACAAGGAGGCCCCGGTCGGCTTCCGCGAGATCCGCCTGCGCTTCGACGTCGGCACCGACGCGCCGCAGGACAAGCTCGACCTGCTGCTGAAGCTCACCGAGCGTTATTGCGTGGTCTACCAGACCATCAAGAACGGCCCGAAAGTCTCGGTGACGATGCAGCGGGTGTGACGTCTCGCTTACCCTCCCCTGGAGGGGAGGGTCGACGCGAATGCAATGAGCGGCGGGGTGGGGTGAAAGTCTCTCCACCCGATCAGTGCCCGTGTTGAGTGATCACCCCACCTCGTTTTGCATTCCGCTGTGCTGCATGCGAACCGATCCTCCCCCTCCAGGGGAGGATAAGAAAAGAAGAAATGTCCCCCGAACTCCACTTCGTCCTGCTCCTCGTGCTGCGCATGGCGGTTGCCGCCGCCTTCGTGGTCAGTGCGTCCATCATCACGGAACGTTCGGGTCCGGTGATCGGCGCGCTGATCGCAACCCTGCCGATCTCGGCGGGGCCGTCCTACACCTTCCTCGCGCTCGACCATGACGCCGCCTTCATCGCCGAGGGCGCGCTGTCGAGCCTGCCGGTCAATGCGGCGACGATCTTCATGGGCCTCACTTATGTCGTGCTGGCGCAGCGCTTCAGCATGTGGATCAGCGCGGGAAGCGCGATCGCGTTGTGGCTCGTGCTCGGCACCATCATCCGCCAGTTCGCGTGGACGCTCGCCGGCGGGCTGATCCTCAATGCCATAGCGTTTGCGATCTGCATTCCGCTGCTCAGGCCTTATCGGCACGTCGCGAAGATGCCGCTGATCGCGCGGCGCTGGTACGACATCCCGCTGCGCGCTGCGCTGGTCGCAAGCCTGGTCGGCACGGTCGTCACTGCGTCGACCTGGGTCGGTCCGCGCATTACCGGCGTGATCGCGCTGTTCCCGATCGTGTTCTCCTCGATGATGCTGATCCTGCATCCGCGGATCGGCGGCCCCGCGACCGCCGCCGTGCTCGCCAACAGCGCGTGGGGCCTGCTCGGCTTCGGTCTCGGCATCGCCGTGCTGCACGTAGCGGTGCTGCAATTTGGCTCAGCCGTAGGCCTCTGCTGCGCGCTCGCCACCTGCATCGTCTGGAATCTGGCGCTGTGGCAGATCGGGCGGCGGAAAGCCGTGAAGGCGTCCTAACCTCCCCTTGAAAAGGGGAGGTCGCTTTGCTCGTCAGAGCGAAGCGGATGGGGATCTGCTCTCTCTGCAAACAGCGTCGTCTTCGGCTGGAGCCCCATCCCGACCTTCCCCCTTTCAGGGGGAAGGAGAAGGGGTGATCCGGGCTGCACGGCTACTGCTTCGGCAGCTTCGCCCGCAATGCATACAGCGCATCCAGCGCCTCGCGCGGCGACATTTCGTCGGGATGCAGGGCCTTCACCGCCTCGACCAGCAAATCCGCCTCGCTTGGCGGCTTGTCCTCACTTGCGGCGCGGGAGGGCACGGCGAACAGCGGCATGTCGTCGGCCAGCGCGCGGGCGGTCTGGCCGCGGTCCTGGGCTTCGAGCTTTGCCAGCACTGATTTGGCGCGCGTGATCACGGCGGGCGGCAGGCCGGCGAGTTTTGCGACCTGGATGCCGTAGGACCGGTCGGCGGAGCCCGGCAGCACCTCGTGCAGGAACACGACGTCGCCCTGCCATTCCTTGACCCGCACCGTGGCGTTGAACATCCGCGGCAGCTTCGCCGAGAGCGCCGTCAGCTCGTGATAGTGGGTGGCAAAAAGCGTGCGGCAGCGGTTGCTTTCGTGCAGGTGCTCGATCGCGGCCCAGGCGATCGACAGGCCGTCGAAGGTCGCTGTCCCGCGGCCAATTTCGTCGAGAATCACCAGCGACCGCTCGCTCGCCTGGTTCAGGATCACGGCGGTCTCGACCATCTCGACCATGAAGGTCGAGCGTCCGCGCGCCAGATCGTCGGCGGCGCCGACGCGCGAGAACAGCCGGTCGACGATGCCGAGCCGCGCGCGGGACGCCGGCACGTAAGAGCCGATCTGCGCTAAGAGTGCGATCAGCGCATTCTGGCGCAGGAAGGTCGACTTGCCGGCCATGTTCGGACCGGTGATCAGCCAGAGCTGGCCGGACTTCTGGCCCGGCGCCGGAGAGAGATCGCAGGCATTGGCGATGAACGGCTGGCCGTCGCGCTTCAGCGCCTGCTCGACCACCGGGTGGCGGCCGCCCTCGATTGCAAACCCGAGCGAGCCGTCGACGTCGGGCCGCACGTAATTGTCGTCGATCGCAAGCTTCGCCAGCGAGGTCGCGACGTCGAGCATCGCAAAGGCATGCGCGGCGTTGCGCAGATCGTCGCTGGCGGCGAGCGCCATCGCGCTCAGCCGCTCGAAGATCTCGAGCTCGAGATTGAGCGCACGCTCGCCGGCATTGGCGATCTTGGCCTCGGTCTCGCCGAGCTCTGCGGTGGTGAAGCGAACCTGTCCCGCGAGCGTCTGGCGATGGATGAAGGTCGCGTTCAGCGGTGGTGCGAACAGCTTGTCGCCGTGCTGCGCGGTGACCTCGACGAAATAGCCCAGCACGTTGTTGTGCCGGATCTTCAGCGTCTTGATGCCGGTGTCCTCGGCATAGCGCGCCTGCATCGCGGCGACGACGAGGCGCGAGGCATCGCGCAGGTTGCGGCTTTCATCGAGCGCGGCCTCATAGCCGTCGCGGACGAAGCCGCCGTCGCGCTTGATCAGCGGCAATTGCTCGGAGAGTGCGCGGGAGAATTCCTGCGCCAGGTCGCGCGAGGGGCGCCGCAGGGCCGCCATCACGGTCGAAACCTCGGCCGGCGGATCGCTGAGCTGCGCCAGCAGCTCCAGCGCCTGGTCGGCGGCCAGGATGCCGTCGCGCAGGCTGGCGAGGTCGCGCGGCCCGCCGCGGCCGACCGACAGCCGGGCCAGGGCACGCGACATGTCGGGTGCCGCGCGCAGCACGGTTCTGATGTCCTCGCGCGCCGCGGAATCCGCGACGAAGGCGGAGACGGCATCGAGCCGCCGCGCGATCACGGCAACATCGGTGAGCGGCGCGGCAAGCCGCTGCGCGAGGAGGCGCGAGCCCGCCGCAGTGACGGTGCAGTCGATCGCATCGAGCAGCGAGCCGCGGCGTTCGCCGGCCAGCGTGCGCGTCAGTTCGAGATTGGCGCGGGTCGCCGGGTCGATCGCCATCGTGGTGCCGGCGGCCTCGCGCGCCGGCGGCGACAGCGGCGGGCGCTTCCCGACCTGGGTGCGGTCGATATAGGTGACGGCCGCGGCCGCGGCAGTCGCCTCCAGCCGCGACATCGCCGAGAGGCCATCCATGGTCGCGACCGCGAAATAGTCGCACAGCCGTCGCTCTGCGGTAGCGCTGTCGAACACGTCGCGGGTCAGCGGCGTCACCGAGGGCAGCTCGCGCAAGGTCGACGCGAGCTCGTTGTCGCTGTACAGCGCGTCGGTGACGATCGCCTCGTTCGGATTGATCCGCGCCAGCGTCGCCGCGAGCTCTGATGTCGAGCACTCCGTCACCATGAATTCGGAGGTCGAGATGTCGATCCAGGCAAGGCCAAGGCGATCCGCGCCGGCCGAACCGCGGGCGCGCGCGATCGCGATCAGGTAATTGTTGGTGCGGGCGTCGAGCAGCGTGTCTTCGGTCAGCGTGCCCGGCGTCACCAGCCGCACCACGCCGCGGCGGACCACGCTCTTGTTGCCGCGGGCCTTTGCCTCCGCGGGATTTTCGGTCTGCTCGCACACCGCGACGCGGTGCCCGGCGCCGATCAGGCGATGCAGGTAGTCCTCGGAGCGTTCGACCGGCACGCCGCACATCGGGATGTCCATGCCCTGGTGCTTGCCGCGCTTGGTCAGCACGATGCCGAGCGTCTTCGAGGCGATCTCGGCGTCCTCGAAGAACAGCTCGTAGAAATCGCCCATCCGGTAGAACAGCAACAGGCCCGGGTGGGCCGCCTTGATCTCCAGATACTGTTCCATCATCGGCGTGACGCGCGACGGCGCCTCGGCGGCTGTGGCTTCGGGCGGAACGGGGATCGGCTGCTGAATGGTCATGAGGGCCGGGAAACTACAAAATTTCGCAGCGCGGTCCTATCCGCGAGGTCGGGGTTTTCCACCCTGTCCACGGTGCCAATTATGTCAGCCCTCACGGTAATGCGTGCAGGGCACGCAGTGCCGTCAATTGACCTGCCGCGGGCACGCTCCTAAAACTCACCCCAAGTTCCAGCCGATCCAGCGCCTAAGTCGCGGCATTCAGGGAGAGATTCAATGCGTGATGTGTTCATTTGCGATGCCGTCCGGACTCCGATCGGCCGTTTCGGCGGCTCGCTCGCCAAGGTGCGCGCCGACGATCTCGCGGCGGCCCCGATCAAGGCGCTGATGGCAAAGCACCCGACGCTCGACTGGAATCAGGTCGACGAGGTCTTTTTCGGCTGCGCCAACCAGGCCGGCGAGGACAACCGCAACGTCGCGCGCATGGCGCTGCTGCTCGCCGGTATGCCCGAGTCGGTTCCCGGCCAGACCCTGAATCGGCTTTGCGCCTCCGGTCTCGATGCAGTCGGTGCCGCGGGCCGCGCCATCCGTGCCGGCGAGATCGATTTCGCGATCGCGGGCGGCGTCGAATCGATGACGCGCGCGCCGTTCGTGATGGGCAAGGCTTCGGAAGCCTTCTCGCGCTCGGCCGAGATTTACGACACCACCATCGGCTGGCGCTTCATCAATCCCTTGATGAAGGCGCAGTACGGCGTCGATGCGATGCCGGAGACCGGCGAGAACGTCGCCGAGGAATTCCAGGTCTCGCGCGCCGATCAGGACGCGATGGCGATCCGCTCGCAGCAGCGCGCCGGTGCCGCGATCGCGTCGGGCTATTTCGCCGAGGAGATCGTGCCGATCCAGGTGCCCGGCGGCAAGGCCGGTCCCATCACGGTCGACAAGGACGAGCATCCGCGGCCGGAGACCACGCTCGAAGCTCTCGCCAAGCTGAAACCGATCGTGCGCAATCCGGGCACGGTGACCGCGGGCAACGCTTCGGGCGTCAATGACGGCGCCGCCGCGATGATCCTGGCCTCCGCGGCTGCTGTGAAGAAGCAAGGCCTGACCCCGCGCGCAAAGATCCTCGGCCTTGCCTCGGCCGCGGTGCCGCCGCGCATCATGGGCATCGGCCCGGTGCCGGCGACGAAGAAGCTGGTCGAGCGGCTCGGCATCAAGGTGTCGGACTTCGACCTGATCGAGCTCAACGAGGCCTTCGCCTCGCAGGGCATCGCCTGCCTGCGCCAGCTCGGCGTCAAGGAAGATGCCGATTTCGTCAATCCGCATGGCGGCGCGATCGCGCTCGGTCACCCGCTCGGCATGAGCGGCGCGCGGCTGGTTTTGACCGCGGTGCACGGCATGGAGAGGCGGGGCGGGAAGCTTGCCTTGGCAACTATGTGCGTTGGCGTCGGCCAGGGCGTCGCGGTTGCGATCGAAAAGCTGAATTAGTCCAATAGCTTGGAAGGGCTGAAAACAGCCCTTTCCCAATTTGGTTATGCATTATAATGATCTGATGTGAGCCCACGGGGCGCGTGGGCCGCGGAGGAATTCGCCATGACCCTGTTGTATCCGCTGCAATCGCTTGCGGCCCATCCGGCGCGGCTGTCGCCGGACTATCGCTCCGCCATCAAGCGCTCGCCGCAAAAGCCGCTGATCCCGATGCGGCATACGCTCTCCGAATTGACCGGGCCGGTCTATGGCCATGAGACGGTGCGCGCGCACGACAACGATCTCACCATCCAGGCCAAGGGCGAGCCGCTCGGCGAGCGCATCATCGTGCATGGTCATGTGCTCGACGAGGACGGCCGCGGCGTGCCCAATACGCTGGTCGAACTGTGGCAGGCCAATGCCTGCGGCCGCTACATCCATGTCGTCGACCAGCATCCGGCGCCGCTCGATCCGAATTTCACTGGCGCCGGCCGCACCCAGAGCGATGACAAGGGTTATTACAAGTTCGTCACCATCAAGCCCGGCGCCTATCCCTGGGGCAATCACCACAATGCGTGGCGGCCTGCGCATATCCACTTCTCGGTGTTCGGCCACTCCTTTATCTCGCGTCTGGTGACGCAGATGTATTTCCCCGGCGATCCGCTGTTTCCGTTCGATCCGATCTTCAATTCGGTGACGGATGAGAAGGCGCGGGCGCGGATGATCTCGTCGTTCGATCTCGAGAACACCCAACCGGAATGGGCGCTGTGCTACCGCTTCGATATCGTGCTGCGCGGGCGCAACGCCACGCCGATGGAGACCAGGTAAGTGTCGAACCAACGTCCTGATGGAATCACGCCCTCCCAGACCGTCGGTCCCTACTTCAAGTACGGCCTGACGCCGAACGGCGAATATGCGTGGAACGACGCCTTCAGCAACAATCTGCTAACGCCTGACGTCTCGGGCGAGCGCATCCGCGTCGAAGGCACCGTCTATGACGGCGACGGCGCCGTGATCCCGGACTGCATGCTGGAGATCTGGCAGGCAGACAGCCAGGGCCGCTTCTCCGATCCGCAGGATGCGCGCGCGCTGCCGAACTCCTCCTTCAAGGGCTTTGGCCGCTGTGGCACCGACAAGAGCGGTGGCTATGCGTTCGACACCATCAAGCCAGGCGTGGTGCCGGACGCCGACGGCAAGCCGCAGGCGCCGCACATCGTGCTCGCGGTGTTCGCGCGCGGCGTGCTGCTGCACCTCTACACCCGGATCTACTTCGACGACGAAGCCGGCAACGCCGGCGATCCTGTGCTCGCATTGGTGCCGGCCGATCGCCGCGCGACCTTGATCGCCAAGAAGGCCGGTTCGGGCAACGCCTACACGTTCGACGTCCATCTGCAGGGCGACAACGAGACGGTGTTCTTCGACGTCTAGCGTGGAGGGTGAGGAATGACGCGCGATCGCTTCCTCACCGGTCTGATTGGGTATCCGATCGCGCATTCGGCGGCGCCTGCGATGCACGAGCAGGCGGCTGCAGTGCTCGGCGTTCGCTGCCACTACCAGCTCGTCGAGGTGAAGGGCGCCGGGCGCGACGATCTGCGTGCGATGTTAGAGGGCGTCAGGCGGCTCGGCTTTGCCGGCGTCAACGTTACCTTTCCCTACAAGGAGGCGGTCGTCGATCTGCTCGACGATCTAGCACCGGATGCGCGTGCGATCGGCGCGGTCAACACCATCGTCGCGAGTGGCGCGCGGCTGGTCGGGCACAACACCGATGCGACGGGTTTTGCGCGTGCGATCGAGCCGCTGCTCGCCGGCGCGCCGCGCGGCCCGATCGCGCTGATCGGTGCCGGCGGCGTCGGCAAGGCGATCGCCTTCGCGATCGCCGGCCTCGGCGTCACCGGGATCAGGATCTTCGACGCCGATGCCGCCAAGGCCGCGCAGCTTGCGGCCCAGCTGCGGGATCGCTACGCGGTCCACGCCACCAGCGTCGCGGCCGCGGCGGATGGCGCCGTGGGCTTGGTCAATGCAACGCCGGTCGGCATGCTGCCGAGCCGCGACACGCCGGTGCCGGACGCGCTGCTGCGTTCCTCGATGTGGGTCGCCGACGCGGTCTACACGCCGCTCTGGACGCCGCTGCTGACCGCAGCCAAAGCGAGGGGCGCAAGCGTCCTGACCGGACGGGACCTCGCGATCAACGCCTCGGCCGACGCATTCAAGCTGTTCACGGGATTGACGCCGCCGCATGCGGCGATGGCAAATGCGTTCGACGCCGTGATGGCTGCACGCTACTCTCCGCCTGCCTGAAGGGCGGAGGCATGAAATGAAAAAAATCAGGATCGGGCTGGCGGGCTGCGGCTTCGTCTCGGAGCTGCACATGGTTGCCTACCGGCGCGTCTACGGCGTCAATGTCGAGGTGCGGGCGGCGGCGGCGCGCGGCGATCATGTGGTCGAGTTCGCGCGCAAGCACGGAATCCCGAACGCGTATCGCAGCTTTGCCGATCTGGTCGCCGACCGCGAGCTAGACGTCATCGACATCTGCACGCCGCCCAATCTGCACGCCGCGATGATCGTCGAGGCCATGCAGGCCGGCAAGCACGTAATCTGCGAGAAGCCGTTCAGCGGCTATTTCGGCCGCGACGGCGACACGGCGCCGATCGGCAGGCACGTCCCGAAGGCGCTGATGTACCAGCGCGTGATGGAAGAGATGGAAGCGACCCGCGCCGCGATCGAGCGCAGCGGAAAACTGTTCATGTATGCCGAGGACTGGATCTACGCGCCCGCGGTGACCAAGACCGCGGAGATCATCCGCGCGACGCGCGACAAGATCCTGTTCATGAAGGGCGAGGAGAGCCATTCCGGCTCGCATGCCGCGCATGCCGCAGAGTGGGCGATGACCGGCGGCGGCTCGCTGATCCGGATGGGCTGCCATCCGCTGTCGGCCGTGCTCTATCTCAAGCAGGTCGAGGCGAGAGCGCGCGGCGAGGCGACACACGTTGCCAGCGTCACCTGCGATGTCGGCAACGTCACCGCCGGTCTCAACCCCGAGGAGCGCGGCTATATCAAGGCGAATCCGGTCGACGTCGAGGATTGGGGCACGCTGACCGCGACCTTCTCCGACGGCACCAAGGCCACGGTATTTTCCGGCGACATGATCATGGGCGGCGTGCGCAACCTGATCGAGACCTACACCTCAGGCGGCTCGCTGTTTGCCAACATCACGCCGAACACGCATCTTGTGAGCTACCAGACCTCGGAGCAAAAGCTCGCTTCCGTCTACATCACCGAGAAGGTCGATCGCAAAACCGGCTGGCAATATGTCTGCCTCGAGGAGGAATGGACCCGCGGCTACCTGCAGGAGATCCAGGATTTCATGGAATGCGTCGCGACCGGCCGCGCACCGCTCGCCGACCTCGCGCTGGCGTATGCGACCACGAAGGTGAACTACGCCGGCTATTGGGCCGCGGATGAGGGCAGGCGGGTGGTGCTGTAGAGGCTCGATTGCGCCGCGTCGGGACTGCGCTCCCTCGCCCCGTTCTTCACGGGGAGAGGGTTGGCGTAAGGGGTTCTCTCCGCGAGCAGTGTGGTTGGTGAGACCTGTACCCCCTCACCCGGATTGCATCTGCGATGCAATCCGACCTCTCCCCGCAAGCGGGGCGAGGTAAGAAAGCAGACGTCGCTGGTACCGACTACGCCGCGTACACCGATCCCTTCGGCAGCGGGAATACCGGATCCTGCGTCTTGATGTTGGTCGGCCACACCACGGTGATGCGCTCGCCGGCGTTCTGCATCACGACGGGCGTCGAGCGCTCGTTCTGGCCGGACATCGGCGTGCCCGGCGGATAGAATTTCACGCCATAGCCCTGGATGGTGCCGCCCGGCGGGATGTCGACATCAAGCGCGGCCTTGCGGATCGCCTCGGGATCGAAGCCGCCATATTTCTCCTTGGCGACCGGCAGCACATTGTTGAGTAGCACCCAGGTCTGGTTGAAGCCCATCGAGCAGTGCGGCGGCACTTCGGTGGCGCTGGTCTTCTCGCGGTAGCGCGCGACCATCACCTTGGTGAGATCGCCGACCCCCGGCGCCAGCTTGGCGGGATCGAGCAGCTGCGCCGGAACGGGGTCGATGTTGCAGAAATTGTCGATGTCGGCGCCGAAGGTCGCGCGCAGCTTGTCGAGTTGGCTGTAGCCGGCGCCGGCACCGAACAGCATCTTGAACTTCAATCCGCTCTCGCGCGCCTGGCGCAGGAACAGCGTGATGTCGGGGTTGTAGCCGGCATGCGAGAGGATGTCGGCCTTGGCGCGCTTCAATTTGGTCACCAGCACCGAGAGATCGGGCGCCGAGGCCGAGTAGCCTTCCTTGAGCACGACCTGCAGCCCGGCCTCCTTCGCGAACATCTCGTCGGCGGCGGCGACGCCGACGCCGTAGGGACCGTCCTCATGGATCAACGCGACCTTGACGTCCTTCGGCTCCATGCCGAGCCTGGCCTTGGCGTGCTCGGCGAGGAAGCCGCCGAAGGCCTGGCCGTACTGGTCGGAATGGATCTGGGCGCGAAACACGTAGTGCAAGTTCTTGTCCTTGAACACGGCGGTCGAGACCGCGGTCGTGATCCAGAGGATCCGCTTCTGCTGCTCGACCTTGGCGGCGAGCGGCACCGCGTGCGAGCTCGCGAACACGCCGTTGAGGATATCGACCTTCTCCTGGTCGATCAGGCGATTGGCCTCGTTGATCGCGACATCGGGCTTGCTCTGGGAATCGACGTTGACCGGGGCGATCTTGTACTTGCCGCCGACGCCACCCTTCTCATTGACGAGATCGATCGCGATCTGCGTGCCGATCGAGGAGGCGACCGAGCCGCCGGCGGCAAACGGACCGGTCAGGTCGTAGATCACGCCGATCCGGACCGTTTCGGCCTGCGCCTGCGCGCGTGTCCAATCGAAGCTGAAAGCAGCGGCGGCAGCCGCTGAAGTCTTCAGCAGCGTCCTGCGTGAAGTCGGCATCGCGTCCTCCCCTGAAGCCGTCATTTGCGACGGGTATTTGTTTTTGGCGGAGTATTGGGAGGAGGCCGCGGAAAGTCAACGCGATTGCGGCTGCGATTCTTCACTCGTTGGTAGGGGTTCGCCATCGATCCCGTCATCCTGACAGCTTGTGAATCTTTTTGTTTCGCCAATTTCTGGTGTGTTGGCGGGATAGCCGAAGCTTCAGATTTGATGGCCTTGCAGGATGTTGTTGGCGAGTGCGTACCAGAGCACGACAGCGCGGACCTTTTCGATGCCGCGCACGGTCAGTTGCCGCAGGTTCCAGTTTCGCCAGCGGGCATGGATGCATTCGCAGATCGAGCGAAGCTTGTACTGAGCCTTGCCGGCCTCGCTAGCCATCCGAGCCCGCCAAGCCAGGACACCCGGGCCATCCCCGCGCCGCGGCAGGGAGGGATCGGTGCCGTGCTTGGATTGTGTCGGTGGACAGAAGACCTCAACTCCCTGGCTGTGCGCCCATTCGATGTCGTGGGCGCTGCTAAAGCCGCCGTCGACGAGATGGCGCCCCGGAAGACGACCAATCCGCACGCGCGTCCGCTCGAGCATCGGCCGCATGAGGCCGCGGTCTGAGCCGGCATTGGTGATCTCGAACCCGACGACGATCTGCTCTCCGGCCACGCTTGCCACTTGCAAATTGTACCCCGGGCGGAAGCCGCCATCGGCCATCTTCATGACGCGCGCCTGTGGGTCCGTGGTGGAGGCGCGCGGCTCCTTGGGCGTCTTGCCGTTGTTGCGCTCTTCCGCGCGCGCTTGACGCTGGCGCTTGATCTCCTCAAGCGCTGCCTGTGCCGCCTTCAGCCGCTGCGCGCGCTCACGTGCTGCGCGCTCCTTGGCCGCCTTGATGCGCTGGTTGCTCGCGTCGGAGCGCGCATCGACCTCTCGCTTGAGTTCCTCCACGACCCCCTGCGCCACCCCCAGATGCCGGTCGAGGGTTGCCTGGCGCCGGAACGAGGCTGCTCCGGCGCTCGCCCGAATCCGCACGCCATCCTGCGCCAGCGTGTCGAGATCGACTAAGCCGACTTCGGCCAGCGCCGCCAGATGTTCTGCCAGCAGCCGGTCGAGCAAATCGGCATATCCGACCCGGAAGTCCGCCAGCGAGTGATAATTCACCGACACCCCGCCGCACAGCCAGCGATAGACATCGTGGCTCTCGCACAGCCGCTCCAGAGCCCGGGCACTCCCCACCCCCTCGCTGGTCGCATAGAGCCACAGCGCCAACAAAAGTCGCGGCGAGGTCGCCGGATGACCAGGCCTGTGGCCCCGGGCCTTGATCCGATCCTCAAGCTCGCTCAGGTCGAGACCTTCGACATAGGACCAGATCACCCGCGCCGGATGACCCTCCCCAATGAGGCTCTCGATATCGACCGCTCGCAGCTCAACTTGATCGCGCTTCGGTTCGCGCAGCCGCGGCGAGCCCAACGGCGCCCCATCAGTTTGCGGCTTCGACCGCTCAGGCAGTTCTCCGAACAGCTTGTCCCCGGCCATCTTCCATCCCCCGCAACTCGCTCCGTGCAGAGAATCACATCCCGACCGAACCGGCTACATCGGCAGTCTAAAACAGGAAAAATTCACACGCTCTGAGGTGCGAGCGCAGCGAGCCTCGAAGGATGCACGGCCCCGCTGGTGGCCGTCGATCCTTCGAGACGCCGCTACGCGGCTCCTCAGGATGACGGTCGGATGGTTTACTCCGGGGCTCGGAGAAAACAGGCCGCAACCTACTCCATCACCGCGGCATGATCCGGCGGCGCCGACTGCGCGCGCAGCGCGGCCTTGGTCGAGCCGATCATCAGCGCGAGCGGGATCGAGACCAGGATGAACAGCATCACCAGCTGGTAGTCGTGCGAGAATGCGATGATCTGCGACTGCGCCGCCACCATCCTGTCGGCCATCGCGCGGCCGGCATCGGTGTTGAGATTGATCATGCCTGATACGTCGGGCATCTGCAGCGCGTGGTTGAACGGATTGATCTGCTCCGACAGCTTTGCGTAGATCCGCCGCCCGCCTTCCGTAAGCTGCGCGATCACGATCGAGATGCCGATCGAGCTTGCGACGTTGCGGAACAGCGTCAGCATCGAGGTGCCGTCGGTACGCAGCTGGTTGGGCAGCGTCAGGAACGCCACCGTCGACAGCGGCACGAAGACGAGGCCGAAGCCAAAGCCCTGGATCACGCTGACGACGATGATCTCGCTCGCCTGCGTCATGTCGGTCCAGCCGGTCATCTGGAACAGCGACGCCGCGGTCAGCGCCAGGCCGGAGACGATCAGCGTGCGCGCCTCGATGTAGCGCATCAGGCGGCCGACCAGCATCATCGCGACGAAGGTGCCGGCGCCGCGGGTCGCCAGCAACAGGCCGGCGGTGATGATCGGATAGCCGACCACGTTCTGCAGATACGGCGAGGACAGCGCCATGGTCGAATACAGCACGAGGCCCATCACCGTCATGAACACGACGCCGCCGAGGAAATTGCGGTCCTTGAAGATCGCGAACTGGATGAACGGCTTGTCGGTGGTCAGCGAATGGGCGAAGAAGAAATAGGCGCCGACCGCCGCCACAATGAACTCGATCATGATCTCGTTGGATTCCAGCCAGCCGAGCTGCTCGCCGCGGTCGAGCGCGAGCTGCAGCGCGCCGATCGCGACCGCGAGCGCGCCGAAGCCGAACCAGTCGAAGCGCAGCGCGCGGTCCTGCCTGGTCTCGTCCATGAACACCGCGAGGCCGAGCACGGTGAAGGCGCCGAACGGCAGATTGACGAAGAACACCCAGTGCCAGGAATAGGTCTCGGTCAGCCAGGCACCGAGCGAGGGACCCATGATCGGACCCATCATCACGCCCATGCCCCAGATCGACATCGCCTTGGCGCGCTCATGCAGCGCGTAGGAATCCAGCATCACGGCCTGCGACAGCGGCACCAGCGCCGCGCCGAACACGCCCTGCAACAGGCGGAACAGCACCATCTGGTTGATGTCCTGCGCCAGGCCGCAGAACACCGAGGCGACGGTGAAGCCGGCCGAGCAGATGATGAAGATGCGCTTGCGGCCGAAGCGGTTGGCGATCCAGCCCACCGGCGCGGTCATGATCGCGGCCGCGACGATGTAGGAGGTCAGCACCCAGTTGATCTGGTCCTGCGAGGCCGACAGCGAGCCCTGCATATAGGGCAGCGCGACGTTGGCGATCGTGGTGTCGAGCGCCTGCATGATCGTCGCGGTCATCGCGCAGATCGTCACCATGTTCCGGCGCAGGCCGGGCACGGCGGATGGTGACGGTGCATTCATTCAGGCCGGTCTCGCTTTGTCGAATGTGTCGGGGGTCACCTCTCCCGCTTGCGGGGGAGGTCGGCGCGTAGCGCCGGGTGGGGGCTCTCTCCGCAATGTGACTCGTGGAGAGAGCCCCCACCCCAGCCCTCCCCCGCAAGCGGGAGAGGGAGCGCACTGTCTCTGCGGTCGATGATCGACCGCATTTCATCCTACTCGTGGTCCGGGTGCGCGGAGGCCGAGCGCAGTCCAAGCAGGCCGGCCAGCGTGCGGCGGTGGTTGGTGTCGATCGTCGCGTAGACGCTCATGCCGGCCTTCAGCTTCTTCACGAACGGATCGTTCTCGTCGAAGTAGATCCGCACCGGGACCCGCTGCACCACCTTGACGAAGTTGCCGGTGGCGTTCTGCGGCGGCAGGATCGCGAATTGCGCGCCGGTGCCGGGCGACAGCGAGCCGATCTTGCCCTTGAATTCGTGGTTCGGGAACGCGTCGACGTCGAGCGTGACCGGCTGGCCGACCGCGACATAGGTGAAGTCGCTTTCCTTCGGATTGGCGTCGACCCAGGGATGGTCGACGTCGATCACCGAGAATACCGGCGCGCCCGCGGCGACGAAGCGGCCGAGCTGGATCTGGTCGACCTGGGTCGCCACGCCGTCCATCGGCGCGCGCAGCACGGTGTGATCGAGGTTGCGCTGGGCGTCGTCGAGCCTGGCCTTGGCCTGGGCGTAGGGCGGGAATCGCTCGATCGGCAAATCGACATCGCCGAGCAATTGCGTCTTGGCGTTGGAGATCTGCTGCCTGATGTATTGCGCCAGGCTCTCGGCCGTGACCTGCGCGTTGGCGGCGTTGTCGAGGTCGAGCTGCGAGCCGAAATTCTGCTTGGCGAGCGTCGATTTGCGATCGACGTCCTTCTTCTTCAGTTCGATGCTCTGCTGGGCGAATTCCAGCATCCTGGTGTTGATCTTGATGTTGTCGACCAGATTGTCATAGCTGGTCCTGGTCTGGTCGAGCGCCGCCTTGGCCTGGTCGACCGCGAGGCGGAACGGCACCGGATCGATCTCGAACAGCTCGTCACCCTTCCTGACGTGCTGGCCTTCCTTCACGACGATCTTGTCGATCTTGCCGGAGATTTCCGGCGTGATCAGCACCTTCTGCGCGCCGACATAGGCGTCGTCGGTGCCGACATAGCGGCCGCCATTGAGATAGAACACGCCGCCGCCGATCACCGCCACGATCGGCAGCACGACGAGCAGCAGCACCCGGCGATAGCGCCGCAGGCCCGCCATCAGGCGGCGGCGCGGCGCGCGGCTCGCCTTGCCCGACGGCGCTGATACGCCCGGATTGCTCTTCTGATCAGGGGCCAGCTTGAGGACGGGTTCAGCCATAGCGTTGTTCCTTTCGGGAGGGCTCGCCGGCTGGGTTTTGGATGGCATTGCGAACGTTTTCCTTGATCGATTCCAATTGAGTGAGCAGGCGGTGCGCGTCCGCGGGGCTGATGCCCTCGAGCGCGGTCGCGGTGAGTTCGGAGCGCAGGCCGGCCAGCTTCCCGAGCAGCGGGCGCGCGGCCTTCTTCAGATAGAGGCGGTTGACGCGGCGGTCGTTCTCGTCACTGCGGCGCTCGATCCAGTCATTGTCGCAGAGCTTGTCGATCAGCCGCGTCAGCGTGATCGGCTGCATCTCGAGCAGCTCGGCGAGCTCGGTCTGCTTCAGCCCTTCCTGGCGTTCCACCTTCGACAGCACGGCCCATTGCGCACGCGTGATGCCGTAGCGCGCGGCCTCCTTGTCGGCATAGACGCGGATCAGCCGGAACAATTCGCCGAGCGTAAACATGAAGTTGGCGTCCACGGAACCGCGCATCAATCTTGCCTCCATAAGCTTGCAATATAATAAGCTTGCTTATGAATTCTGCATGCCAGGTTAACGGGGGGCTGCCCCGCATGGCGCACATGGCTGCAAGGCGGTGAGGGACTGGCTTCGGTACTGGGCTTGGGTATTGGGCTTCGATGATTGGGCTTGGGCGGGCTATGGGAACGGGCGCGGAAATGCTACATATGCGGGCAATGAGCCTCGCCAAGCCGACATTTCCTGCCCCCGACCACGATCACGGCCGTTGCGCCGCGGACGCGATGACGCATGCCGAACAGGTGTGCGCGCGCCGTGGCCAGAAATTCACCCCGATCCGGCGTCAGGTGCTGCAGGCGCTGCTGTCGAGCCATCGGCCGCTCGGCGCCTATGAGGTGATCGACGAACTGGCCAAGACGATGCCGCGGCCGGCACCGATTACCGTCTATCGCGCGCTCGATTTCCTGATGGAGAACGGCCTCGTTCACCGCATCGAAAGCCGCAACGCCTTCCTCGCCTGCGCGCACGATCATGACGAGACCTCGATGGTGGCGTTCCTGATCTGCGATCATTGCGGCTCGGTCGGCGAAATCCCCGCCGCCCCGGTTGCGCAAAGCCTGACCGCTGCGGCGCGGGCCTCGGGCTTCATCCCGAAGCTCTCCGTGGTCGAGATCGCCGGCACCTGCGCGCATTGCCAGAAAACGTGATGCGCGGCGAAGGATTGCCGCAAACTCACGCTTCTCCCTCTCCCGCTTGCGGGGGAGGGCTGGGGTGGGGCTCTCTCCACGAGTCACACTGTGGAGAGAGCCCCCACCCGGCGCTGCGCGCCGACCTCCCCCGCAAGCGGGAGAGGTAAGAGAGCAACGAGCACCGGACCACTGAACAACAACACGGCAGCAAGCCGGACCGCGAGGAAACATGTCGACCCAAGCGATCTCCGCCAGCGTCACGCGACCCGTCAGCGTCGGCCACGGGCTGCCGCCCGGCGCCATCGCATTGATGCTGATGCTGTGCGTGAGCTGGGGCTTCAACCAGCTCGCGGTGAAGCTCGCGCTGCCCGATGTGCCGCCGATGCTGCAGGCGTTGATCCGTTCCTCCGGCGCGCTGCCGGTCATGCTGATCGTCGGCCGGCTGCGCGGCGTCAAGTTCTTCGAGCGCGACGGCACGCTGCTGCCGGGCGTGATCGCCGGGCTGATGTTCGGCTGCGAGTTCGTGCTGATCTTCACGGGCCTTGTCTTCACCTCGGCCTCGCGCGCCTCGGTCTTCCTCTACACCGCGCCGTTCTTCGTCGCGCTCGGCTCGTATCAGTTCCTCGGCGAGCGTCTCTCGACCGTGCAGTGGAGCGGATTGGCGTTAAGTTTTGCCGGCGTCGCGCTCGCGATCGGCGTGCCGCAGCCGAATGTCGATGCCAAGGTGCTGCTCGGCGACCTCATGGTGGTCGGCGGCGGCGCGCTGTGGGCGGCGACCACGCTGGTCGCCAAGGGAACGCAGCTGCGCAAAGCCGCGCCGGAAAAGGCGCTCGGCTACCAGGTCGCGATCTCGATCCCGATTCTCGGCCTCGCGGCCTGGATCGCCGGCGAGCGCATCGAGCACGTGCCGAGCGCGCTCTCGATCTCGCTGCTCGCCTATCAGGCGGTCTGGGTGGTGGGTTGCACGTTCGTGATCTGGTTTGCGATGGTGAAGACCTATTCGGCCAGCAAGCTGTCGGCCTTCACCTTCGTCACGCCGCTGTTCGGCGTGGTCGCGGCCTATTTCATCATGCACGACACGCTGACCCCGGTGTTCGGCGTCGCCGCGCTGCTGGTGATCGCCGGCCTCTATCTGGTCAACAAGCCCGACCCGAAGGTGACGCCGGACCCGAACGTGCCGGCGTGATGATTTGAGATCGCGGATGTCTGACTCGCCAACGGCGCAACAAACCCACTGTCGTCCCTGCCTAGTGCGCAATTGCGCACGGGAGCAGGGACCCAACCAAGAATGGTTGTTGGTGAGCGATGGTGGAACGACGAGTGCCGTTCACAACATTCGGCGCGGCGTATGGGTCCCTGCTTTCGCAGGGACGACCCGTGGAGAGAGTCCCGCTTCTTTTCCGCTACCCCGTCTCGATCGGCAGCGCCGGATCCTTCGCCCATTCGCCCATCGAGCCGTCATAGAGCGTGAGATTGTCGTAGCCGAGCCGATGCAGCTGGAACAGGTCGATGGTCGCGGAGATGCCGCCGCCGCAATAGGCGATAACGCGCTTGTCCTTGCTGATACCCTGCGCGGCGAAGGTTGCCTCCGCCTCCGCAAGCGGCACGAACGTCTTGCCCTTGGGGTCGATCAGGGTTGCGGCCGGCACGCTGACGCTGCCGGGGATGCGGCCCGGCCTGCCGTAACGGCTCGGCTCCAGTCCCTTGTAGAATTGCGGGCCGAGCGCATTGACGATCATGGTATCGCGCTCCGTGGTCGCGGCGAGCACATCATGCTTGCCGACGAACATGCCGTCCTTCGGCCGCGCCGAGAACGTGGCCTGCGGATAGCCGCCGGCAAGCCCGGTCTCGATGTCGCGTCCCTCGGCGGTCCATTTGTCGATGCCGCCGTCGAGCACCGCGGCGCCGTCAAAGCCGAGCGAATGCAGCATCCACCAGAACCGCGTCGCCCACATCGCCGTGCCGATCGAATAGAGCACCACGCGGCTGCCGGCCGAGATCCCATGCCGGCCGAACGCGGCCTCGAGCTGGGCCGTCGGCGGCATCATGAAGCGCAGCTCGGTGCGGGGGTCGGAGAACTCGGCCTGTAGATCGAGGAAATTCGCCCCCGGGATGTGGCCGGCCTCGAACGTCTGGCGGCCCGAGACGACAATATAGGGAACGCCGCTGCCGGCCGGGGCGGGCTCCAGATAGGTCGTGCAGTCGAACAGGCGCAGTTCGGGGCGGGTCAGGATGTCGGCAAGTTCCGCCGTGGTGATCACCTCGCTATGGCCGGCCATGTCGCGCCCTCCCAGAATGATCTTAAGGCAATGCTAAGATGCGCCAGGTCACATGAAAAGCTGTCAGTTTGCCCTTTGATTCACCCCAATTCGGCCCAATATAGCTGTCCATGCAGGACGCCGCTGCATGGCTTGCCTTTGGCCTCAATCGGCGCCATAAGCTGTTGAATTCACTTCGAAACATCGCCGCTTGGCCCGCCGTGCGCGAGGCCCATCGCCCCCTTGGTGAATGTCACCAAAACCTGATATTCGAGTTGCCATGAACAAGCCCGAGATTTTGCCGCAAGACGACGTCGCCGGTCCCGCACCGCGGCACCACACCACTCAGGTCATGGTCGGCAACGTCGCCGTCGGCGGCGGCGCGCCGATCGTCGTGCAGTCGATGACCAACACCGACACCGCCGACATCGAGGGCACCATCGCCCAGGTCGCCGCGCTCTCCCGCGCCGGCTCCGAGATGGTACGCATCACCGTCGACCGCGAGGAAGCCGCCGCCGCCGTGCCGCACATCCGCGACGGCCTGCGCAAGCTGGGCATCACCACGCCCCTGATCGGCGACTTCCACTATATCGGCCACAAGCTGCTCGCCGAATATCCGGCCTGCGCCGAGGCGCTCGACAAGTACCGCATCAATCCCGGCAATGTCGGCTTCAAGAACAAGCGCGACACCCAGTTCGCCGACATCATCGAGATCGCCAACAAGAACAACAAGCCGGTGCGCATCGGCGCCAATTGGGGCTCGCTCGACCAGGAGCTACTCACCAAGCTGATGGACGAGAACACGGCGTCGGCCAATCCGCGCGACGCCCGCGCGGTGACCCGCGAGGCGATGGTGCAGTCGGCGTTGCTGTCGGCGGCCCGCGCCCAAGAGCTCGGCATGCCCAAGAACAGGATCATCCTGTCGGCGAAGGTCTCCGCCGTGCAGGATCTGATCGCGGTCTATCAGGAAGTCGTGCGCCGCTCGGATTACGCGATCCATCTCGGCCTCACCGAGGCCGGTATGGGCTCGAAGGGCATCGTGGCCTCGTCGGCCGCTCTCGGCATTCTCCTGCAGCAGGGCATCGGCGACACCATCCGCATCTCGCTGACCCCGGAGCCCGGCGGCGACCGCACGCTGGAAGTGCAGGTCGCGCAGGAATTGCTGCAGACCATGGGCTTCCGCACCTTCGTGCCGCTGGTTGCGGCCTGCCCGGGCTGCGGCCGCACTACCTCGACCACGTTCCAGGAGCTGGCGCGCTCGATCCAGGATTTCATCCGCGACGAGATGCCGGCCTGGAAGACCAAATATCCGGGCGTCGAGCAGCTCAACGTCGCGGTCATGGGCTGCATCGTCAACGGCCCCGGCGAATCCAAGCACGCCAATATCGGCATCTCGCTGCCCGGCACCGGCGAAGCGCCGGCCGCGCCCGTCTTCGTCGACGGCAAGAAGTTCCGCACCCTGCGCGGTCCGGGTATCGCCGCCGACTTCAAGGCGCTGGTGATCGACTATATCGACCAGCGTTACGGCAGCGGCGCCAAGGTGCCGGAGGCGGCGGGCGCCGCGGAGTAGTTTCGCTGCGCGCGTGACCCACACGCAAATGTCGTCGCTGCGAAAGCAGGGCATAACCGCTGGCGGTGGTTATGGCGCGAGATGCGGGTTGCGAGCCTTCGCAAAACCCGATCCTGTGGTGATGGGTCCCGGATCTGCGCTCCGCTTCGCTGCGCTTGTCCGGGACGACGGATATGCTTGCGGCGCGGATTGCGCTTCGCTCTATCCGGGCTACCATGCTCCCAATCAAGAACCATTGGGAGAACGCCCATGAGCTCGCTGTCCGGCAAGCAGGGTCCGCGCTACCGCCACCTCGCCGACCAATCCGAGCCCTATGAGACCATCGGCGTCGAGAAGCTGACGCCGATCATTGGCGCGGAAATCTCCGGCGTCGATATTGCGAAGCTGGTTGGCGACGATGCGCGCTCCAACCGGCAGATGGACGAGATCCATCGCGCGCTCGCCGAAAACCTCGTCATCTTCTTCCGCGACCAGCACATCAGCCCCGAGCAGCACCTCGCCTTCGGCCGCAAGTTCGGCGAGCTGCACGTGCACCCGGCCGCGCCGAACGAGGGCGATCCGGCGCTGATGAAGATCTATGCCGACAAGGATTCACCGCGCGCCAACGGCGAAGGCTGGCACACCGACGTGTCCTGCGATCTCGAGCCGCCGATGGGCTCGATCCTCTATATCAAGCAGTGCCCGCCGCGCGGCGGCGACACGCTGTTCGCCAACATGTACGCGGCCTATGAGGCGCTGTCGGACCGCATGAAGGCCTATCTCGACGGGCTGACCGCGCTGCATGACGGCGAGCAGACCTATCGTGGCCTGTACGCCAACTACGGCGTCGCCGACAAACGGGAATATCCCCGCGCCGAGCATCCGGTGGTCCGTACCCACCCGGTGACCGGCAAGAAATCCCTCTACGTCAATCGCGGCTTCACCCGCTTCATCGTCGGCATCCCGCGCGACGAGAGCGATGCCATGCTGGCCTATCTCTACCAGCATGCGGAGAACCCGCTGTTCCAGTGCCGCTTCCGCTGGACCGAGAACGCGATCGCGTTTTGGGACAATCGCTGCGCCCAGCACCGCGCGATGTGGGACTACTGGCCGCACACCCGCTGCGGCACCCGCGTTACCGTGAAGGGCGAGCGGCCGGTGTGAGGACAGCGATGGCCTTGCGCCGTCGCGCTGGCTGCGGCTGAGCTCGATGCTTCAGTCTGCCCAAGGCGGTGCGGTTAACAGGGGTAATCCTTGCGGGTCATAGTATCCGTGAGCCGGTGAGCCCTATGATGCCCCATCATAATGGGCGATATCACCATGCTGCAGGTGATACTGGACGCGCGCAGACATGAGAGCATCGTCATTCGCGTCGACGGAAACTCAGCTTGTGAAAACGCTGGCTCGCACGTCAGATCGGTTCGAGCGCCATTTGCTCCGAGGACGATGCGCCGGACGGCTCCGCTTTGGTTCGCAGCAACCCTCGCGCTGACATGTCTTTCGGATGTGCCGGGTTCTGGCGGCGCCGCGCAGGCGCAGTCGCATGGCAGCGCCGGCAATTGCCTGCAACCGGCACAAGCCAAGACGAGCGCTGCGGTTAACGCTGCTCAGGCCAAACGAGCGCCGCGCGCGGACGCGCTCGTCCGCGAGCTTGCGACGGCACGGCGAGATATTGAATTGCTGCAGCTCTCGGTCCGGGGAACGTATGGAACGCGCGGCGATGCGACCAAGGCCTTCGATCTCTACGCGAAGGCTGAGGCCGAGTGGAATCAAGCAGGCAAAGGCGCGCTCGAGGCGCTGCGTTCGCCGCGTTCATAGAGCAAGGACGAACGAGCTGACGGGATGTCGTGCAGAGGAGCTGGTCGATGAAAAGGTCTATCGGATTGCGTCCGCTGCTTCTGCTTGCGGCCCTGGTGTCGTTGCTGTCAGCGCCGCAGCCGCCCGCGGCGGATGCGCGGCCGCAGTCTGATCGACCTCACAAGGCTCGCCTGATCCGGGCCGAACCGCCGCAACCCAGGCCTGAGGCTCTGGCCATGAATGCCTGGACCGTGGGCCTCGCCGGCGGCCTGCTCGAGGGCGCGCCGATCCGCCTGGCCGCGGAGATGGCCCGCGTGGTCGATGACGGCGACAATCTGCACGTTCTGCCGGTGGTGACGCGAGGGCCCGTGGAGAATCTGAACTCGCTGCTGTATCTGCGCGGCATCGACGCGGCGATCATCAATTCCGACGCGCTGGAGGAATACAAGAGCCAGGTGCCGGACATCCAGCGACGGATCACCTACATCCTGAACTTGTTTCCATCCGAATTGCACATCTTCGTGCGGCCGGAGATTCAGAGTCTGGCCGACCTCGCCGGCAAGAAGGTGAACTTCAACAGCCAGGGTACCGCCGCAGCCTATTCAGGTCCGCTGATCTTCAGTCGCCTCGGCATCGAGATCGAGAAGACGTTCATTCCGCACCAGATCGCACTCGAGCAGATGCGGAAAGGCGAAGTCGCGGCCGTCGTCTTCATTACATCGAAGCCGGTCGATGCCTTTGTGAAAGGTCGATTTGAATCGGGCTTCAAGTTCCTGCCGGTGCCGTATGACAGCAAGTTCGAGGACTACTATCTGCCGGCGGCTCTCGATGCGGCCGATTACCCAAATCTGATCAAGCCGGGTGATCGCGTGGCCACGATCGCCGTACCGACCGCTCTTGTCGCCTTCAATTGGCCGGCCAACACCAATCGGTTTGAGCGCGTTGCACGTTTCGTCGATCATCTGTTCTCGCGTGTCGACAAGCTGCAGGGACCCGGCTTCGACCCGAAGTGGAAATCGATCAACCTCGGAGCGACCGTGCCCGGTCTCGCGCGCTTTCCTGCGGCGCAGGCGTGGCTCGATCGTCAGTCGGCGACGGCACGGGCATCGCAATGACCAGGATCGCCGCCCCGCTGCTTGCGGTAATCGCCGTCGTCAACGGCGTTGCCCTTGCGCAGGGGGTGGAAGATCCCATGGCACAGCTTCGGGCCTGTTCGCAGTTGCAACGTGAAGCGCGCCTGGAGTGCCTCGACAAGCTGGCGCGCGCCGCCGCACCAACTCGCCGCGAGGCGTCGAAGGCGGATCATTGGACGATCAGCGAGACGACGTCTCCGGTCGATTATTCACCGATCGCCACTGCGACGACGTCCGCTTCGGTCGATTCGTCCACGAAGCTGTCGATCCGGTGTCGCGGCGGGCGGACCGAATTGTCCTTCGTGGGGCCCGCGATCTCCGGCCGGGGCGACGGCTATGTGATCTCCTATCGCATCAACGACGGTCAGCCTGTGCAGATCGCTGCCGCCGTGCCGGCGGCCGGTTCCGGCGTCGCCGTCGCGGGCGATGCCGTTCGCTTGTTGCAATCGCTTCCCGATAACGCGGTCCTTGCTGTCCACCTCTCACCCGGTGCCGGGGCTGCCCATGATGCAACATTCTCGCTCGCGGGGCTGGACGCGATACGAGCGAGGATGGCTGCGACCTGCAAATGGCCGCTCGCTGTCGCAAGGCCCAGCAATTGAGAACCGTGTTCGCCGATTTTTTCGAGATGGAGATGTTTGATGCTCAATTTTCAATCTGTTGCGAAGTTTATTGCGATGGGTGCCATCGCTGTGCTGGCTTCCACGTCGTTGGCAGAGGCTGAGCACGGTGGAAAATACTGGGTGCCGGGCGCGCAGTCCGCGACTGATCCGGCGAGCGACGCTCGGAAACCGCGAATGTCACGATCCGCCGCCGAAACGCGCAAGCGCGCCGCATATGCGCGCATGCATGATCCGGCGGCGCCGAAAGAGAAGGAGCATCACCTGATCCTGCAGGTGAACAGCAATGACCCTGCCGCCATGAATCTCACACTCAACAACGCAACGAACGTGGCCGAGTATTACAAGGGCCTTGGCGAAAAGGTGAAGATCGAGGTGGTCACGTTCGGCCCGGGCCTGCACATGCTCCGCGAGGATACGTCGCCGGTGAAGGCTCGCATCGAGGAAATGGCCCTCAGCTCACCCGAGGTGTCGTTCAAGGCCTGCGGCAACACCCAGGAGAAGATGCAGAAGGCCGAGAACAAGTCGATCCCGATCATCAAGCAGGCGGAAGTCGTGAAGTCCGGCGTCGTGCGCGTGATGGAACTGCAGGAGAAGGGATGGGCCTACGTGAAGCCGTGAGCCGGAGGGCCAGCTTGCCTTGAACCCCTTTGCGCGGGCGCGGACCGGCCGGCGTAGAGAATGGGTGTAAATGCATCAGCACGCGGCACAGGACTGCCGGCCGCGCAGCCAATCGCATTGACGCCGCGCATCGGCTACGCCAAGCTCCGGGAAAATCAAGAACAACTCCCGGGGAAACGCCATGCTCCGCGCCGAAGACAACAAATTCCTCACCGAATCCGGTGCCGGAACGGGAATGGGCGAATTGCTGCGCCGGTTCTGGATTCCGGTGCTGCTCTCGGAAGAGCTGCCGGAGCCGGACGGCGACCCGAAGAAGATCACGGTCATGGGCGAGGAACTGCTCGCCTTCCGCGACTCGAGGGGCGTGGTCGGAATCATCGATCAGTATTGTCCGCATCGCGGCGCCAATCTCTGGCTCGGCCGCAACGAGGAATGCGGCATCCGCTGCGTCTATCACGGCTGGAAGTTCGACACCGACGGCCGCTGCGTCGACATGCCGACCTCCTATCCGGACCTCAACGCCAAGGACCTGATCCGCATCAAGTCCTATCCGGTGCGCGAATGGGGCGAGATGATCTGGGCCTATATGGGCCCTGCCGAGGCGATGCCCGAATTGCCGGCGCTGGAGATGGCGCTGCTGCCGGGCTCGCATCGCTTCGTCACCAAGAAGTGGCAGGACTGCAACTGGGTGCAGGCGGTGGAAGGCTCGATCGATACCGCGCATTTCACCTTCGCGCATCTCTCCTTCGAGAAGGAGGAGAATGAAATCCTCGACATCAAGAAGCATTTCGTCAACCCGCTGACGCGGGTCGCGACCGACCACATGCGCTGGATCGCCGAGGACCCGCGGCCGGTGATCAAGATCAATCCGCACGAGGCCGGGCTGACGGTCGCGGGCGGTCGGCTCACCGGCAGCGACAACATCTACTGGCGCATCGCCCAGTTCCTGATGCCGTTCCACAGCTATGCGCCGAGCTCGATGCCGGGCGAGAACATGTTCGGCCAGACTTTCGTGCCCGTGACCGACACCAATTGCTGGATCTACACCTATGCATGGAATCCGCACCGGCCGCTGACCGATGCCGAACGCGACGGCTATGCCAATGGCAACGGCGTGATGGCGGTGGTCGACGAGAACTACGTGCCGCTGCGCAACAAAGCAAACGACTATCTGATCGACCGGCAACTGCAGCGAACCAGGAGCTACACCGGCATCAAGGGCGTCTCCGAGCAGGACGCCGCGGTGCAGGACAGCCAGGGCCCGATCGCCGACCGCGCCCGCGAGCATCTCGGCCCGACCGATCTCGGCATCATGCACTTCCGCAAGCTGGTGATGGAGGCGGCCCGCGCGCTGCAAAAGGGCG
Source organism: Bradyrhizobium sp. USDA 4011 (assembly GCF_054063415.1). Taxonomy (NCBI): domain Bacteria; kingdom Pseudomonadati; phylum Pseudomonadota; class Alphaproteobacteria; order Hyphomicrobiales; family Nitrobacteraceae; genus Bradyrhizobium; species Bradyrhizobium sp. USDA 4011. The sequence continues at coordinate 3,862,025 of NZ_JBSSGG010000001.1, read as the reverse complement.
AGGCGCCGCCGCACGCGGCGCACCAGGATCGCTACACCGTGCGCTCCGGCGCCTGCGTCACCAGCAAGACCAAGGACCTCACCGCCGTGATGATCGAGCGGTTCGGCGATCCCGCGGGCTTCGTCGGCGGTCCCGGGCAGAACGCCGCGGCGGAGTAACTCTCGCCGTCGTCCCTGCGAAAGCAGGGACCCAGAACCACCGCCGCAAATGTCGAAGCACGCTGGGGCCATAGCCTTCGCCAAACGAGCGTTGGTGGTTATGGGTCCCGGGTCGCGCTGCGCTTGCCCGGGACGACGTGGGGAGAGATATCGCTACAGTGGAATCCTGCGATACTCCCGGTTGGAGAGGCCGGCCTCCTCGAGATCCAGATCGCGTTCGATGCGCCGCCTGGTTTCGTCGGTGATCTTGCCGTCGCGCAGCAGCATGTGGATGAACTTGCGCTCGGAGGCGATCAGCTCCCGCGTCAGCGCGGTACCGGCGGCGGAGACGTCATGCTTGTCGGGATCGAGCGTATCAGGCAGCTGGTTGACGCGGATTTCGTGGCGCGAGCGCAGCAGTTTGATCACCTCGTCGGAGAGCTCGCGGTCGTCAGTGATGGCGTCGAGCGATTTCAGCGCGGCGTTCAGCGCCTCGCGCCGCGCCTCGATTTCCTGCTCGTGCTCGGCGATATGCTCGCTGCGGCCGTCCTTGGTGAGGCCGAGCACGCGCACCACCGGTGGCAATCCGAGGCCGAGGCCGACCAGGGTCACGAAGATCACGCCGAAGGCGACGAACAGGATCAGGTCGCGATACGGGAAGGCCTCGCCACCAGGCAATGTCAGCGGCAGCGCAAGCGCCGCGGCGAGCGAGACCGCGCCGCGCACGCCGGTGAAGGCGACCACGAACACCGCCCGCCATGACGGCAGCGGATCGCGCTCGCGCACGCGGGCGCTGATCCAGCGCGGCAGATAGGTGCCGGGGAACACCCAGAGGAAGCGCGCGACGATCACGATGACGGCGACCAGCGCGGTCGCGGCCAGGATGTCGTGCAGCGGAAATGATTTCGACCTCTCGTACAGCGAGCGCATCTGGAAGCCGGTCAAGAGGAACAGCAGGCCCTCGATCAGATAGATGATCAAATCCCAGAAGAAGATGCCCTGCAGGCGCGTCGCGGCCGAGATCAGCAGCGGTCCGTTCCAGCTCATATAGAGGCCGCAGGCGACGGTTGCGATCACGCCGCTGCCGCCGAAATGCTCGGGGATCCAGTAGGCGAGATAGGGCGTGATCAGCGACAGCGTGATCTCGACCTGCGGATCGCGGGCGCGGCGGCGGGCGCGCAGGCTGAGCCAGCCCACCGCGGTGCCGAACGCGATCTCGCCGGCAACGATGACGAGGAACGTGCCGGTCGCCTTCGGCAGCGAGAACAGCCCGGTGGTGATGGCGGCCAGCGCGAAGCGGTAGAGGATCAGTGCGGTCGCGTCATTGGCGAGCCCTTCGCCCTCGAGCACCACCAGGATGCGGCGGGGCATGCCGAGCTTGCGCGCGATCGCGAGCGGCGCGACCACGTCCGGCGGCGCGACGATCGCCCCGAGCAGGAAGCCGATGTTCCAGGGCAGCCCGATCAGATAGTGGGTTGCGGTCGCGACCATGAAGGCGGTGAAGATCACGCAGCCGACCGAGAGCAGGATGATCGGCCGCAGATTGGCCTTGAACTCGCGCCAGCTCATCGCGACGCTCGCCGAATAGATCAGCGGCGGCAGCACCACCAGAAGCACGAGCTCGGGCGGCAGTTCCAGCGACGGCATGCCCGGCACGAAGGCGAGCACGATGCCGACCAGCAGCAGCAGGATCGCCGGCGCGATATCGGTCCGCCGTGCCACCAGGGCGGTTCCCGCCAGCACGCCGAGCAAAGTGAGAAAGATCTGAAACTTGGCTTCCATGACGGGCTCAATTCGCCCGGAAACCAGCGCCAGTCAATGCGGTCCGGCCGGAGCCGGACCGCTGGGCTGTGTCACGAAGCTATCGCGGGCGCGGGGACGCCCTATAGGGTCAGTCCCGCACGTCGTAACGGTACGACTTCGAGACGATCTGCCAGCCGTCGGCGAGCTTCATCGCCACCAGATAGTCGGTGAAATAGCGCGGCGGCAGCTGGCAGCGCACCTTGATGAAGGCGGTGTTGTCGTCGGAGCGGTCGATGGTGACGATGAAGTCCTCGCGCGGCTTGCCCTCGGCCTTCGCCGACGGCCGCTTGCGCACCAAAGCGAGCCAGTCCGGCACGCTGAGGACCTTCAGCTCGCCCTTGTCCACCCAGCGCAGGTCGGCACTGGGATGAAAGGCCGTCGCGAGCTTGTCGGCATTGCTCTCGTAGAGGCCGTCGAAATAGGTTTGCACGACGCTTTCGACGCTGGATCGTTCTTGGCTCATTGGGCGGTCCTCCCGGCAGGATTTGATCTGCTAGAACTTAGCCATGAACCGCCGGATTGCGCTACGCCCGGCGGCAAAATTCCGCGTGAGGGATGAGCTGTGACCGCATCTGCAAATTCGAACGCAAGCTCGAACGAAACTATCCTGACCGGCGAATGCTGCTGCCGCGATGTGCGCTACGAAGTCGCCGACGCGTTCACCTATGCGCTGAATTGTCACTGCTCGAACTGCAGGCGCACCACAGGCTCGGCGTTCAAGCCGTTCGCGGGCATCGTGCGCGAAAAATTTACCGTCACCAGCGGCGCCGAGGGGCTGTTGATCTACGGCGACGAACTCACCCACGACGCGCATTGCTCCCGCTGCGGGTCGCTGCTCTATTCGCGCGTCCGTAACGGCGGCTATGTCCATGTCACGATGGGTACGCTGCGCGATGCGCCGACGATCCGGCCGACCGCGCATATCTTCGTCGGCTCCAAGGCGCCCTGGTACGAGATACGGGACGACCTGCCGCAATATCAGGAGCACGTCACGCAAGGCGGGGAATAAATCCGCGTGACGTCAATTCTTGTCTTGGGCCTGGTCCGCTTGCGCGGCGACGGTCGCGAGGAGGGCTCGTGCCATGCCGCGGACCTTGCCGGCCCTGGCGGCTGGAACCGGCACGCTTGTGCCCTGCATCATGTCCTCCGTGGCTCTGTTCTTGTTGCCGCGATCGTGCACGAAATCGCGCGACCGGCCAAATCCGAACCGCCGGTCTGTTTCGTCGACTAACAGTCAGGATGGCATGGTCCACGCCGGATCGTGAGGCGCCTCACAAAGCACCCCGGCTGCTTCTGGTAAACGGACCTGCATGCTAGAAACGGCCAGAGTGTCGCCATGAACGGGTCTGGGTTCTTGAGCTTGAATCGGTTGCTGCTCGCCGTCGCGGCCTTGCTGCTGATCGCCTGCCAGCCCGCCTTCGCCGAGAAGCGCGTGGCGCTGGTGCTTGGCAACTCGGCCTATCGGAACACGGCGCCGCTGGCCAACCCGGTCAACGACGCCTCGGTGATGGCCGCGACGTTGAAGAATGCCGGCTTCGACGTGGTCGACTTCCGCAAGGACCTCCCGGCCGTCGAGACCCGCCGCGCGCTGCGCGAATTCGCCGACCTCGCCCGCGATGCCGATATCGCGCTGGTCTATTACGCCGGCCACGGCATCGAGGTGGACGGCGCCAATTACCTGATCCCGGTCGACGCCCGGCTGGAGCGCGATACCGACGTCTATGACGAGGCGTTTTCGCTCGACCGCATCCTGGTCGCGATCGAGCCGGCTAGGCGACTGCGGCTGGTGATCCTCGATGCCTGCCGCGACAATCCGTTTGCCAAGACCATGAAGCGGACGCTGGCGACCCGGGCGATCGGGCAGGGGCTCGCCAAGGTCGAGCCGACCAGCCCGAACGTGCTGATCGCCTATTCCGCGAAGGCCGGCTCGACCGCAGCCGACGGCGACGGCAAGAACAGCCCGTTCACGATCGCGCTGTCGAAGTTCCTGCCGACCCCCGGTCTCGATGTCCGCCGCGCCTTCGGCTATGTCCGCGACGAGGTGCTGAAGACCACCAACAACCGCCAGGAGCCGTTCGTCTACGGCTCGCTCGGCGGTGAGGACGTGCCGCTGGTGCCGGCACCGGCCAAGCCGGCGCCCGCCGCTGCCGCTGCCCCGCCGGTTGCGCCGGCACCGACGCCGCAGTCGGAGGCCCGTCGCGATTACGAGCTGGCGCTGCAGATCGGCAATAAGAGCGCGATGAACGCTTTCCTTGCCCAATATCCGAGCGGCTACTACGCCAACCTCGCCAGGTTGCAGCTGGAGAAGTTCACCGCCGAGGAGGCGCGCGTGGCCGCCACCGAGAAGGCGCGTCTGGCCGAGCAGGAGCGCGCCCGGCTCGCCGCCGAGGGCGCGCAGAAGGCGCAGCAGGCCAAGGCCGAGGCCGACGCGAAGGCTGCCGAAGCGGCGCGTCTGGCCGCGGAACGGGCCAAGCAGGTCGCACAGGAACAGGCCGCGGCCGCCGAGCAGAAGCGCCAGGCGGATGCTGCGCTCTCCGATCGCGCCGCGACGAACAAGGCGGTTCCCGATCAAGCGGCAACGCAGGCTGCGGCCGCAGCGGCGGCTCCGCCGGCTGCTCCCGAGAAGACCACGACCGTGGCCGCATTGGCCACCGGGTCGCCCGAGGTGGACGTGGTCAAATCGGTGCAGACCGAATTGCGCCGGGTCGGCTGCCTGACCGGTACCGTCGATGGCGACTGGAACGCAGCCTCGCAGCGCTCGCTGACGTTGTTCAACCGCTATGCCGGCACCAAGCTCGACATCAAGACCGCCAGCGTCGATACCCTCGATGCCGTCAAGCTGCAGCAGTCCCGGGTCTGTCCGCTGGTCTGCGAGCGCGGCTACAAGGTTGACGGCGACCGCTGCAGCAGGATCGTGTGCGCCGAGGGCTCGTTCCTCAACGACGACAATGAGTGCGAGAAGCGGCGTGAGCGGAAGCCGGCCGCCAAGCGCGACAGCGACGAGCGTCCGTCGCGCCGTGACCACGAACGCGCCTTGCGTCCGCAGCGCGAGCCACAGGTTCCGTCCGCAGAAATTCCGCGCCCGCAGCGCCGTGCAAGGGCGGAAGGCGGCGGCAGTGGTCAGATCATGTGCGATGCCTATCTGTGCCGTCCCGTCAGGCGCGGCTGCCATCTCGAATATCGCGGCGGCGGCGGCCCCGGCGGCAACGTCGGCAATGTCGAGGTCTGCAACTAGAGCAGGACGAGTTTGGGTTGAATCGGGACCGCAGACTGGGCTCACCTCTCCCCATTGGGGAGAGGTCGATTTGCGCAGCAAATCGGGTGAGGGGCCGCGGCTCCAATGAGAAAGCGTAACCCCTCACCCGGCGCTACGCGCCGACCTCTCCCAAGGGAGGGGTGAATTTCCGCCGCCGCTCCAGATCAAACCTAATCTCATCACCCTCTAGCTCTCAGCGGCTAGATTGCGCTGGCGGCGATATTCACCATCAGGGCCAGCAGCGCGGTGTTGAACACGAACGAGATGATGCCGTGCACGGTCGCGGTGCGGCGGATGATCTTGTCGGTGATGCCGACGTCGGAGACCTGCGCGGTCATGCCGATCACGAACGAGAAATAGACGAAATCCCAGTAATCGGCGTCGGTATGCGCATCGCCGCTCGGAAACTGCAATCCGCCGGGCGTCTTGCCGCGGTAGAACTCATGGGCGTAGTGCAGCGCGAACGCGCTGTGGACCGCCGTCCATGACAGCGTGATGGTGAGGATTGCCACCGCCAGTCCGGCTGGGTTGCCCTTTGATGCGCCGAGTTCGAATACGATGGCCAGCAGGCTCGCCAGCGCGCCGAATGCGGTCAGCAGCAGGATCAGGAAACGGCCATCGTCCTGCAATATGGCGCTGCGCTTGATGTGGGCGACGCCACAGCGCAGCATCATCACATAGGCGAGCACGAGATAGAGCGCGGCGAAGGCGTCCCAGCCGGCCAGCATGCGGGTGACGAGGCGCATCGATCCCGGCATCAGCAGCGCGACGGCGATGCCGACCGCGACCGAAACGAAGGTGCGCGGCCGGCCCACGACGATGCGGACCGGCAGCGGCAGCTTGCGGAAACGAACAAGGCGATCGTCGAACTCCTCGCTCATTTCGCGCTTTGCTTTCAGCTAGTTCTTGCGCTCGGCGACGAAGCGGGCGGCCGCGCGCAGCACGTCGCCCCGGTTGCCGAACACCGACAGTGCGGCGTCGGCGCGGGCCAGCAGGTCACTGACGCGCTGCTTGGCGCCGTCGATGCCGAGCTGGGTGACGAATGTGGTCTTGCCGAGCGCGGCATCGGCGCCGGCCGGCTTGCCGAGTGCGGCGGCGTCGCCCTCGACGTCGAGCAGATCGTCGGCGATCTGGAAGGCCTCGCCGAGCGCTTTGCCGTAATCGTCGAGCGCCTGGTATTCCTTCTGCGAGGACTGGCCGAGGATCGCGCCGGCGATGCAGCCGAAGCGGAGCAGCGCGCCGGTCTTCATCTGCTGCAGGCGCGCGACGTCGACCGGCTCGCGGTCGCCGAAGCGGCCTTCGCCGGCGAGATCGAGGATCTGGCCGCCGGCCATGCCGCCGACGCCGGCGGCGCGCGCCAGCGCACGGGTCAACAGCAGGCGCACCTGGGCGTCCTTGTGGATCGCATCGCGGGTAATGATGTCGAAGGCAATCGTCAGCAGCGCGTCGCCGGCGAGGATCGCGGTGGCGTCGTCATAGGCCTTGTGCAGGGTCGGGCGGCCGCGGCGCAGATCGGAATTGTCCATCGCGGGCAGATCGTCGTGGATCAGCGAATAGCAGTGGATGCATTCGAGCGCTGCGCCCACCAGCAGGGCGGATTCGCGCGGGATGCCGAACACCGCGGCGCTCTCGACCGCGAGGAACGGCCGTAGCCGCTTGCCACCGCCGAGGCTCGAATAGCGCATGGCCTCGATCAGCCGCTTCGGGCGCACGATCTCGTCGCTCTCGGTCGCATCGGACAGTAGTTTGGCGAGCAGGGCTTCGGTATCCTCCGCGGTCTGGTCCAGCCGCTTGGAAAACTCTGCAGTACCGGTCGTCATTAAGAATTGCTCCAGATCGATTTTCGGCCGGACAATCGTTGATGGGATCGGCTTCGTCAATTCCCGCCCTGCGGCGGATTGCGCCTTAAAAGTGCTGGAAAAACCGTGAATTATCCCGCAGACGTCTGATGGCGCCGGCCGTGTTCGGGCGGGCGGGTCCGAAATCCTCCCTGGAAAGGTTCTCCCCGGAAACCCCAGCTTTGCGCATTGTCCGGATTTTATTGCTGCTTTTGCTGGCCCTGCTGTTGCTGCCCTATCTGGTGACGCCGTTCTACCGCACCGGTCAGCCAGTTTCGGCCCTGATGGCGTGGCGGACCCTGCGAGGGGCCCCGGTCACACGGCATTGGATCGATTTCAGCGCGATGTCGCCCTATCTTCCGCGGTCCGTGGTCGGCGCGGAGGACGCCCATTTCTGCAAGCACCGGGGCGTCGATTGGGGGGCGCTGCGCGAGGTGATCGACGACGCCGGGGATGGTGAGGCGGCCCGCGGCGGCTCGACCATCACGCAGCAGGTGGCCAAGAACCTGTTCCTGTGGCCCGGCCGCAGCGTGATCCGCAAGGGGCTGGAACTGCCGCTGGCGCTGTGGATCGATTTCGTGCTGCCGAAGCAGCGGATCCTCGAAATCTACCTCAACATCGCGGAAATGGGGCCGTCCGGCCAGTTCGGGGCCGAGGCCGGTGCCCAATATGCCTTTGGCCGGTCGGCGGCAGAGCTGTCACCCCGGGAGGCGGCGCTTTTGGCGGCGATCCTGCCGAATCCGGTCAAAAGGAGTGCCCGGAACCCGGGTCCGGGGGTCCGCAGGCTGTCCGGCACCTATATGGCCCGGGCCAACTCCGTGACGCGCTGCTGGCGCGAAAATCGCGGCTCTTGAGCGCGATTTCGGGCGGATTTTGCTGTCTCCGGGCCTAGATTTACGCGGTCCCTTCCTCTATAAGCGCGGCCTTACCGGCATCGCAGCTTGCGCTTCGAAGCGCTGAGCCCGTCCGCATTTCGGACGATGCCTCCGCAACACCCTAGAGGACACCGTCATGGCCGTTCCCAGAAGAAAAACCTCGCCGTCGCGCCGTGGCATGCGCCGTTCGGCCGATGCGATCAAGACCCCGACCTATGTCGAGGACAAGGACTCCGGCGAGCTGCGCCGTCCGCACCACCTCGACCTGAAGACCGGCATGTACAAGGGCCGCCAGGTCCTGAAGGCGAAGAAAGAGTCCTGAAGAGTCCTGATCGGACCTTCGGCTTTCGCGCCGAGGCGGGAGCATGATCCGGAAAAGTGCGTAGCGGTTTTCCCTCGCGACAAACGCCAGAGGCGTTTGCGCGGAGATCATCCTCCAATCAAGACGGCGCTGCGCCTGAATTCGGCCAACGAGTGCGGCCAAGACGGGCGCGTCGGCGGCGAGGCCAATGAGCATCGCCGCATAGCTGGTTCTCCCTGAATAAGGCGCAAGCCCCGATGGTCGGTTTTCCGCTGCTGCTCGTTCCGCTCGCGGTCTACAACATCATCGCCTTCCTGATGCCCGGCGTGTCGTTCACGGACCCGCTGATCAGGCTGACATTGCTGTCGGGCGAGCAGTGGCAGATCACGCTCAGTGACATGCTGCTTGCCGTCGGCGTGCTGTTGTTGCTGCTCGAAGTCATCAAGGGCGCGCGCCCCGGCGCGAAATATCTCACCGACCATCTGCTGTCGCTGATCGTGTTCGGCGCGGCGGCCGCCGAATTCGTGCTCTGGCCGAAATTCGGCAACTCGACCTATTGCCTGCTGACGCTGCTGGCGCTGGTCGATTTCATTTCCGGAATTGCGCTGCGAACCCGCCGCCGCGCGGTGGTCGCGCCCGCAGCACCGGTGCCGGTCAGCAAGCCGCAGCCCGCAGCGGTCGAGACGCCGCGGCCCGCGCCTGCGGCGGAGCCTGCCCCGCAGCGGCCCGAGCCGGCGCCTGTCGTCACGCCGGCGCCCGCCGTGCCGGTCCCGCCAGCGACGTCCGTTGCGGAATCCGTGCTGCTCGATCAGTCCGCGCCCAAGCCCACGGTCAATTCGCCGGATTTGCAGCCGGGCGGCCAGCCACCGTCGGACACGCCGCAGCGCTAGACCCCTTTCGAGGACGATCATGAGCGGAGAAACGGCCCTTCCGATCGCCGATTCGACGACCGCTCGATCGATCTTCGACTGGCTGGAACGGTTCGCCGCTTGCGTCAGGGCGGTCGACTATGCTGCCGCCCGTCCGTTCTGGCATTCGGACATCATCTCGTTCGGCACCTATCAGGAACTGATCCACGGCCGCGCGCGCTGGACCGAGATGCAATGGGACAATGTCTGGCCCCGCACTGCGGATTTCGCCTTCGATCTCGCGCATACTGAGGTGCTGATCAGCGCCGACGGCGGCATGGCGACGGTGATCACGCCATGGACGAGCACCGGCTTCCATGCGGACGGCAGCCGCTTCGACCGGCCGGGACGGGCGACGATCATTCTCGCGCGTCAGGCCGACGGGCGCTGGCTCGGCATCCATTCCCACATGTCGCTGCGCCGCGGCGTGCCGCAGGACAGCCACGGCAACCGGCCGGTCAAGGCCCGCTGATCGCAGTGCAGCGTTTGACCTCCTAGATGATTTGCCTGGTGCGCCGCGCGACGCTGCGGCGTTCGTCGAGATGCGGGCCGTAGGCGCTCTGCGCGTCGGCCAATGACCCACGCCGCAGCTCGCAGGTCTGCGGCTCGTGGGCGGCGGTGGCGATCAGATGGGTCACAAACGACGGATCGGCATGCGCCAGCGGGACCTTGGGCGCCCAATGGGTGGTCGCCGCCAGCGGCACCAGAGCCGTGCCGGTCGCCCCGGCAGTGTCTGTGAACTCGCCATCGAGGACCTCTGATTGATCGATATCGCGCATCGCCTGCGACCCGTTGGAGCGTCATCATTTGGGACGTTGCGTCCGTCTGCAACATCCTCATGGCAAGGGTCATGCCCGCCATCCCCAGTTCGTTCCGCGGCAGTCGAAAACGTGGTTTCCAGATTATTTATCAAGTTCTCCTAGCGTTGGATTCGCCGGAACCACTATCTTGGGGCTGTGTGGAATCACCGGCTGCCGTCCCAAATCGAGACATGTTCGATGCTCCCTGTCCCGCCAGCTGCCAGCATCCTCGCCTCGCTCGGCCAAGCGACATTCGCCTGGGACCTGGCGAGCGACGCGATTGCCTGGAGCGACAATGTGGCGACGGTCTTCCCGGACATTCCGGTCGCTGCGCTTGCGAGCGGCGGCGAGCTCGCAAAGCTGATCGAGCCGATGCGCTCGGTTCGATCAGATGCGCTCGGCCAGCTTACGCCGGCGCGGAGCGGCGAGGGCGTGCCCTACCGGATCGAATATGGCGTGCGGGCCGTCACCTCGGCGCCGGTGATCTGGATCGAGGAGACCGGCTGCTGGTTTGCGGGCGCCGACGGCAGGCCGGCGCGCGTGCAGGGCGTCGTTCGCATCAACAATGAGCGGCACGCGCGCGACGAGCAGCTCGTGAAGCTGTCGCGGCACGATCCGCTGACCAACGAGCTCAACCGCACCCATCTGATCGCCTCGCTCGCCGAGACCATCGAGGAGTGCGCGCGCTTCCGCACCTCCTGCGCCTTCATGCTGATCGGCATCGATCATCTGGCGCGGGTCAACGATGCGTTCGGCTTCGATGTCGCGGACGCCGTCATCGCCGAGGTGGCGAAACGGATTCGTGCGCGGCTGCGCAGCGGCGACATGCTCGGCCGCTTCTCCGGTAACAAGTTCGGGCTGATCCTGCGCAACTGTACCGTCGACGACACCAACGTGGCCGCCGAGCGTTTCCTCGCCGCGGTGCGCGACGAGGTGGTGCCGACCAGGTCCGGCCCGGTGTCGGTGACGGTCTCGATCGGCGCCGTCACAATCCCGCGCCATGCGAAGTCGGCGGAGGAGGCGGTCAATCGCGCCCAGGAGACGCTGGACGCCGCCAAGAGCCGCCGCGCCGGATCGTTCGCGCTGTGGAAGCCGAACGTCGAGCGCGATGCCCAGCGCCGCGTCAACATCCGCGTCACCGACGAGATCGTCACCGCGCTGAATGAGCGCCGCATCGTGATCGGCTTCGAGCCGGTGGTCGATGCGCGCTCGCGGCAGCCTTCGTTCTACGAATGCCTGGTCCGCATGGAGCAGGAAGACGGCAGGGCGCTGCTTGCGCCCGATATCGTGCCGGTCGCCGAGCGGCTCGGCCTGATCCGGATGGTCGACCATCGCGTGCTGGAGCTTGCGATCGCCGAGCTCGCCTCGGCTCCAGGCGTTCAGCTCAGCCTCAACATCTCGCCGGACACCACGATGGATCCGGACTGGTGGGCCACCATCGAATCGCTGATGCGCGCGCATCCCGGCGTCGGCGAGCGGCTGATCGTCGAGATCACCGAGACGGTTGCGATCCAGGATATCGACGACGTCCGCGGCTTCGTCACGCGGCTGAAGAATTTCGGCAGCCGGATCGCGATCGACGATTTCGGCGCCGGCTACACCTCGTTCCGCAATTTGCGCAAGCTCGGTGTCGATATTGTCAAAATCGACGGCGCCTTCGTGCAGAACATCGTGCGATCGGCCGACGACCGCGCCTTCGTGCAGACGCTGATCGATCTCGCGCGCCGCCTTGAAATCAAGACCGTCGCCGAATGGGTGCAGGACGAAGAAGCCGCCGTGATGCTGCGCGAATGGGGCTGCGACTTCATCCAGGGCCGCCTGATCGGCCTCGCCTCGCCGGACCGGCCGTGGAACGCGCCGGCGGAGAAGGCCGTGCCCGCCGCGGGCTGATCTGTTCGGCCAGATTAGCGGTATCGTCCCGGCGAAGCCCGGACCCATACGCCGCGGCTTCTCAATGAGGCGACCTGGCAGACGCCTCGTTCAATCAACAAGCATTTGTGGTTGATGGTGTGGACGGCCCCCTACGGCATCAGTGTGCCAGAATGAGGTTGTTGCAAATCTCAGACATGGGAGCCGTCCGTGAACCAGATTATCCGCATTGGGATGGATACGTCGAAGCATATTTTTGTGCTGCATGGGGTTGATGCGTCCGAGCAGCCGGTCTTACGCAAGAAGCTTTCGCGCAAACTCGTGCTGGAGTTCTTCGCCAAATTGCCGCCGACGGTGATCGGGATGGAGGCCTGCGGGGCGTCGCAATATTGGGCGCGAGAGCTTTCCAGGCTGGGCCATGAGGTGAAGCTGATGGCACCGCAATTGGTGAAGCCCTACGTGATGCGGAACAAGAATGACGGGCGAGACGCAGAAGGCCTGTGTGAGGCGATGAGCCGGCCGAGCATGCGCTTTGTGCCGGTGAAAAGCGCCGAGCAGCAGGCTGCGCTGATGCTGATGGGGGTCCGCGACGGACTGATCGCCCGGCGCACCCAATTGACCAACACGATCCGCGGCCATGCGGCGGAGTATGGCCTGATCGCGCCCAAGGGGCTGGAGGCGATCGAACCGCTGCTGGCGCGGATCGCGCAGGACGAGACGCTTCCCGCTCTGGCGCGCGAGCTGTTTGCCATGCTGGGCCGGGAGTGCGTCAGGCTCGAGGACGAGTTGGAGGCGGTTGAGGCCAAGCTGATGGCCTGGCACCGCGGCGATGCCACGGGCCGGCGCCTGGCGCAGATTCCGTCGATCGGTCCGATCATTGCAACGATGCTGGTGATGAAGACACCTGATCCGGCCGCGTTCCGCTCAGGTCGTCACTTTGCGGCTTGGCTCGGCCTCACGCCCAAGGACCACTCCACCGCAGGCAAGACCAGGCTTGGCAAGATCACGCGGGCGGGCGATGAGGACCTGCGCCGTCTGCTGGTCGTCGGGGCCACGGCGGTGATCCAGCAGGCCAGGCGCGGACGCGGTCATCACTCGCGCTGGCTACTGGCGCTGATCAAGCGCAAGCCGCCGAAGCTTGCGGCCGTAGCGCTTGCCAACAAGGTGGCGCGCATCGCCTGGAAGCTGATGGTGACGGGTGAGAGTTATGACGCCGCACGGCTGAATGCCGCTACGACGGGTACCGCTTAACAGATTGGCCGGCCGGCGGGCTCGCTCGCCGACCGACCGACCGGAGCTGCAAGAGCAGATGGAGCGATCGATCGAGCAACGATGCGAGACAATCCGTGGGACCCATCGGCCGTCAACAGGTCGCGTGGTTGTTTGGAACTCGCATCGCGCAAACCATCTTGGCCAGCGATTCATTCGATCGCACTCAACAGGCCGGACATATGGATGCAAGCGATCCGATCAATCCCAGAAAGCTCTTGTGCCACGGGGGCCGTCCACATATGGGTCCCGGCATTCGCCGGGGCGCCGATGGAGTGGGTAGCGCGCAAGAACGAGACCTACTCGTCCTTCTTCGTCGGCTGCGACATGCGCTCGAGGCGCTCCTGCATGTCCTTCATCTGGCGGCGAAGGTCGTCGATGTTGCCGTCGTCGGCCGCGGGCTCCGGCGCCTTCTCGGCTTCGGTGCCGCCGCGCTGCGGCACGAACGGCTTGAACATCGAGAAGGTCTGCTGGAACAGCTCCATGTTGCGGCGGACCTGTTCTTCCAGGGGAGCAAACGGCGTCCCGCTCAGCGCGCCCGCGATCTGCTTGCGGAATCTCTCCTGTTCCCGGGTCAGCGTATCGATCGACTGCTCGAGATATTTCGGCACCACCATCTGCATGCTGTCGCCGTAGAAGCGGATCAGCTGGCGCAGGAAGGTGGTCGGCAGCAGGTTCTGCCCGGCCTTGTTCTCCTGTTCGAAGATGATCTGCGCGAGCACGGAGCGGGTGATGTCATCGCCGGTCTTGGCGTCATAAACGAGGAAATCCTCGCCTTCCTTCACCATCGCCGCGAGATCCTCGAGCGTCACATAGGTGCTCGTACCGGTATTATAGAGCCGCCGGTTCGCGTATTTCTTGATCGTGGTCGGTTGTTCAGATTTTGCCATGGGCTCACACTTCAACACCGAAGGACCTGGAACCCGGCAGCATCGCCGCTGGGCTAAATGCAACGCATCGCAGCAAAGGTAAGCATTTTCAAAGCCGTTCGGCTACCGTTTTGTGCTGCACGGTTAATCCCAAAGCAAAGGCATTGCTCAGGAAAGTGCCAAGGACGTCATTTTGAGTGCGTCGCGGCGCGATTTGCGCGTCAGCGCGATTGACATGGCTCAATGAGGTTTACAGGATAGTCGTTAAGAGACAGGCGCGCAAACCGGCCGCCCGCCGTCGAGAAATCCAGCTACAACCCATAGGAGATGTCCATGTCAGACGATGTCGTCATCGTCAGCGCCGCCCGCACCCCCGTCGGCAGCTTCAACGGCGCGTTCGCCACCACGCCGGCCCACGACCTCGGCGCGATCGCCATCAAGGCGGCGCTGGAGCGTGCCGGCGTCGAGGGTGGTCAGGTCTCCGAAGTCATCATGGGCCAGATCCTCACGGCGGCGCAGGGCCAGAATCCGGCCCGCCAGGCCTCGATCGCGGCCGGCATTCCGGTGGAAAGCCCGGCCTGGGGCGTCAACCAGCTCTGCGGCTCGGGCCTGCGCACGGTGGCGCTCGGCTACCAGGCGCTGCTCAACGGCGATTCCTCGATCGTGGTCGCGGGCGGCCAGGAATCCATGAGCATGGCCCCGCACGCGCAATATCTGCGCGGCGGCGTCAAGATGGGCGGCCTCGAGCTGATCGACACCATGATCAAGGACGGCCTGTGGGATGCCTTCAACGGCTACCACATGGGCAACACCGCCGAGAACGTCGCCAAGCAGTACCAGATCACCCGCTCCCAGCAGGACGAGTTCGCGGTCGGTTCGCAGAACAAGGCCGAGGCGGCGCAGAAGGCCGGCAGGTTCAAGGACGAGATCGTCCCGGTCACCATCAAATCCCGCAAGGGCGACATCGTGGTCGACACCGACGAATATCCGCGCCATGGCGCGACCCTCGATGCGATGGCCAAGCTCCGCGCGGCGTTCGAGAAGGACGGCACCGTGACCGCCGGCAACGCCTCGGGGATCAATGACGGCGCCGCCGCCGTCGTGCTGATGACCGCCAAGGAAGCCGCCAAGCAGGGCAAGAAGGTGCTCGCCCGCATCGTCTCCTGGGGCCAGGCCGGCGTCGATCCCAAGATCATGGGCACCGGGCCGATCCCCGCCTCGCGCGCCGCGCTGAAGAAGGCCGGCTGGAACATCGCCGACCTCGACCTGATCGAGGCCAACGAGGCGTTCGCCGCGCAGGCCTGCGCCGTCAACAAGGACCTCGGCTGGGATCCGGCCAAGGTCAACGTCAATGGCGGCGCGATCGCGATCGGCCATCCGGTCGGCGCGTCGGGCGCCCGCGTGCTGGTGACGCTGCTGCACGAGATGCAGAAGCGCGATGCCAAGAAGGGCCTCGCGACGCTGTGCATCGGCGGCGGCATGGGCATCGCCATGTGCGTTGCACGCGACTGAACAAGAGGCAGCGAGGTCGGTTAGGTGATGAAAAGATCATCTGTCAACCAAGGCGCGAGCTGATAGAAAAGATGCCCGGCTTTACGCCGGGCATTTTTGTTTCGAGAGCATGAAGCGGTTTTCCGAAAGATCATGCTCAAAAGAAGGAGCTAAAGCGCGACGGCGATGCAGCCTATTCTCATCGCGCTTTGTTGAGTGAGTGCGAGGACCGGAGTGATCCGGTTATAAAAGACGGCCAAGGAGGAGACGGACATGGCACGTGTTGCATTGGTGACGGGCGGAACGCGGGGCATTGGAGCTGCAATCAGCAAGGCGATGAAGGCGGCGGGCTACAAGGTGGCGGCAAGCTATGCCGGCAACGACGCCGCGGCGGAGAAGTTCAAGGCGGATACTGGAATCCCCGTCTACAAGTGGGACGTCGCGTCGTTCGACGCCTGCGCGGCCGGCGTGAAGCAGGTCGAGGCCGATCTCGGCCCGGTCGACGTGCTCGTCAACAATGCCGGTATCACCAAGGATACCGCATTCCACAAGATGACGCTGGAGCAGTGGAATGCCGTGATCAACACCAATCTCGGCTCGCTGTTCAACATGACGCGCCAGGTGATCGAGGGCATGCGCGCCCGCAAGTTCGGCCGCGTCATCTCGATCTCCTCGATCAACGGCCAGAAGGGCCAGTTCGGCCAGGTCAACTACTCCGCGGCGAAGGCCGGCGACATCGGCTTCACCAAGGCGCTCGCGCTGGAGAACGCCAAGGGCGGCATCACCGTCAACGTGATCTGCCCGGGCTACATCAACACCGAGATGGTGCAGGCGGTGCCAAAGGACGTGCTCGAGAAGAACGTGATCCCGCAGATTCCGGTGAACCGGCTCGGCGAGCCCGAGGAAATCGCGCGCGCGGTGGTCTTCCTCGCGGCTGACGAGGCCGGCTTCATCACCGGCTCGACGCTGACCGTGAACGGCGGCCAGTATCACGCCTGACGCAAGACGCGTCGTCGCGTCGCAGGCGCCATCAATCACGTCGTGATGCCCGGCCTTGTGCCGGGCATTTTCGTCGTTACAACCGCAAGGCGCGAAGCAGAGACGTGGCCGGGGCGGCCACGACGGATTGAGTTCAGATGACGACCCGAACTGCCACCCTTGTCGGACTGACCGCCATCCTTATGTGGTCGCTGCTGTCGGTCATGACGGTTGCGACTGGGGCGATCCCGGCGTTCCAGCTCGCCGCCATGACGTTTGCGATCGGCGCCGCGGTCGCGTTCGCAAGCTTCCTGTTCCGTCCCGCGGCATTCGGCGCATTGAAGCAGCCGCTGGTCGCCTGGGTCGTCGGTGTCGGCGGGCTGTTCGGCTATCACGCGCTGTATTTCCTGGCGCTGCGTTTCGCGCCACCGGCCGAGGCCGGCCTGCTCAACTATCTCTGGCCGCTGCTGATCGTGCTGTTCTCGTCGCTCTTGCCGGGTGAGCGGCTTGCGATCCATCACGTCGTCGGCGCGCTGCTTGGCCTTGTCGGTACCGTGCTGCTGTTCGCCGGCAACACCGGCGCCTTCACCCAAGCGCAGATTCCAGGCTTCGCGGCGGCATTCGTCGCGGCGTTCGTCTGGGCCGCCTATTCGGTGATGTCGCGCCGGCTCAAGGCGGTGCCGACTGATGCGGTGGCGGGCTTCTGCCTTGGCACGGCCCTGCTCGCTGCACTGGTGCACATGCTGGTGGAAACCACGGTGTGGCCCGCGACACCGCTGCAATGGCTGGCCGTCGCGGCGCTCGGTATCGGTCCGGTGGGCGCGGCGTTCTTCGCCTGGGACATCGGCATGAAGCGCGGCGACATCCGCGTGCTCGGCGCCGCATCCTATGCCACGCCGCTGCTCTCGACCGCGTTCCTGATTGCCGCGGGTTTTGCCAAGCCCAGCGCCAACATCGCCATCGCCGCGATCCTGATCGCCGGCGGCGGCCTGATCGCGGCGAAAGATATGGTGCTAGGAAAAAGAATGTAGGATGGGTCGAGCGCAGCGAAACCCATCATGCTTCGTCGCGTGACGATCGATGAGTATCGCTTCGCTCCACCCATCCCACGAGGATGGCTCGCGACGAGTTTCGATCCAAAAGACAGACAGATCAGCACAATATCTAGCGCCACAAGGAAATGATGTTGGACGCACCGTTTTTGGAGCTGGCCTATTTCGTAGGTGAAGCAAACCTGAAGCAGGCGCTTGACAAGGTAAGAGCTGAGACGCCGCTCGAGGGAGCGGGAAGAAAGTTCACGGCCTCGAACGTGATCGGAATCGCTGGGCTGGCTGAGCAATTGGCGGTTCGTGGTGGTGTAATAGAATTGCGCACCGAAGGCGAAGCCTTTTGCGGACCGCCGGCGCGTCTTGACCCGAGAGTCCGGACGCTGGGCAACATTGCGTACCGGAGGTTCGTCCACTGGGCGCGTCTTCTGAACCCTACGTATGGCGCGATACTCGTCGAGTACTCCCTGGAGAATCCGGATGAGCTCCGCAAAGATCAGCGCAGTCTCGCGTTTCGAGATTTCTATTTGGCAAAGCGAGCATTGGATGTGCGTGCTTGGTCCAAGCTTCATGAGATTGTGGGCGGCCGGGCTTATCGATACGCCCTTCCTGATGGCTTGTACGTCTCCATGACTCCCTACTTCAACCCGGAGGCGGCAGGGCTGGCTTCAGGCGATGCGCAGGTACTATCGGCGAAGATCGCTGAGCTGTTGGCTCGTTCGCTCCGTGATTAGGGGCAAAAGAACGTAGGATTGAGTAGAGCGAGCCTGTTTCACCGTCACCCTGAGGAGGCCGCAACGCGGCCGTCTCGAAGGGTCGACGGCCACCAGCCGGGCCGATTCATCCTTCGAGGCTCGCTGCGCGAGCACCTCAGGATGACGGGGTAAGAACGTTACGAAGCCGGCTCCCAGCCCTTCGGCGCCAGCTCGAACTTCGCAAATTCAAATCCCGGCGCCACGGTGCAGCCGACCAGCGTCCAGTCGCCGCTGCTTTCCGCGGCCTGCCAGGCGCCCGCCGGCACGATCGCCTGTGGCTGTTCGCCGCGCGCGACATCCGGCCCGAGCGTGATCGCATGCGGCGGGGCGCCGTCCTGCGCAATCTTCAGCGTCAGTGGGGCGCCCGCGTAGTAGTGCCACATCTCGATGGCGTCGATGCGATGCCAGTGCGAGCGCTCGCCGCGCGCGAGCAGGAAGTAGATCGCGGTCGAATGCGCGCGTCCACCGGCGTCACGGCGTTGGTCGCGGAACGTCTCACGATAATGCCCGCCTTCCGGGTGCGGCTTCAGGTCGAGCCGCGCGATGATGTCGGCAGCAGAGAGCCGTGACATCAGGACTTGTTCTTGCGCTCGCGGAGCTCGCCGAACACCAGCGCCGGGTCGGCGCCCTTCATGTGCAGCTTGGCGGCGACAACAGGCTCGTCGGCGCGCAGGAACACGTTGGCCTTCTTCTCGTCGCCCAGCAGCACGGGAATCGTCGGCTTGTTCTCGGCCCGCAGCTTCGTCACTTCCTCGGCGCGGGCCTGCAAATGCGGATTGTCGGCCTCGATGGTGAGCGCGAACTTCACGTTGGAGGCGGTGTATTCATGGCCGCAATAGAGGCGGAAATCGTCCGGCAGCGAACGCAGCTTCAGCAGCGAATCCCACATCATGGGATAGGTGCCTTCGAACACCCGGCCGCATCCGATCGAGAACAGGGTATCGGCGGCGAACACCGCCTTCTCGCCGTCGAACACGTAGGAGATATGGTCGAGTGTATGGCCGGGAGTCTCGACCACGCGCGCGAGCAGGCTGCCGACCTTGATGACGTCGGCATTGGCGGCGCGCAAGTCGACATTGGCGATCTTGGCCGACTTGTCGTGCGGGGCGACGACGCGGCAGCCGTATTTCTGCTTCAGCTCGGCGACGCCGCCGACATGGTCGCCATGGTGATGGGTGATCAGGATGTCGGTCAGCGTCCAGCCTTCGCGCTCCAGCGCCTTGATGATCGGGCCGGCCTCCGGCGCGTCGATCGATGCCGTCGCCTTGGTGACGGGATCGTGGATCAGGTACCCGAAATTGTCGGTGAGGCAGCTGAAGGTGCGAATTTCGGCGGTCATGATATCTCCACGGACAAACGGGACGGACATTTCAGAGTATGGTCTTTTCGAAAAGCCGGCGTCGCCGTTTCGGGATCATGCTCTTACCGCGCCCAATATAGGGGTGAAATATGGCGTTAACGCTCCGGCGGCAACGCAAATTTCGGCGCTCCCCGGCTGCAGCGGGCATGGTAGGCTGGGATCATGGACGTCATCGACCTCCGCGACTTCTATTCGCAGCGCCTCGGCATCGTGGCGCGGCAGCTGATCAACCGCGGCATCCGTGCGCGTTGGCCGAACGCGGAAGGCCTGCGCGTGCTCGGGCTCGGCTATCCGACACCTTATCTCGGCCTGTTCCGCGATACCTGCGAGCGCTGCATCGCCTTCATGCCGGCGGCCCAGGGCGTGCTGAAATGGCCGACCGGCCGGCCTGCGCTGGCGACCCTGATCGATGAATTCTCGATGCCGCTGCCGGATGCCGCGGTCGACCGCGTACTGTTGGTGCATGCGCTGGAGATGTCCGACGATCCCGAGCGGCTGCTGCGCGAGGTGTGGCGGGTGCTGTCGCCGTCGGGGCGGTTGATCGCGATCATTCCGAACAGGCGCGGCGTCTGGACGCGCACCGATGCCACGCCGTTCGGCCATGGCCGGCCCTATTCGCGGGCGCAGATCACCCAGCTGTTGCGGCAGACCTGGTTCACGCCGGCGTCATGGGGCGAGGCGCTGTTCATGCCGCCGGTGCAGGGCAGTTGGTTCCTGCGCTCGGCGATGGCGTGGGAGCGGGTCGGCGCGGCGCTGTCGATGCCGTTCGCCGGCGTGCATATCGTGGAAGCGAGCAAGCAGGTCTATCGCGCGATCCCGGCGCGCCGCGAACGCACGCAACTGATCCCGTCATTGCGTCCGGTGCTGGTGCCGTCCTCGACGGCGACGCGCAATTCCAGTCACTCGGAATCCTGAAGCGACGTGACGCGAATAAATCACCCTCCCCTGGAGGGGAGGGTGGCTGCACACGTGCGTTACTCGTTGCCCGGATTGAAGTCGTCGCTCGGCGCCGGCTGCGCCGCCATGTCGGGGCGCGGGCCGTGCGGACGGCGGCGACGGCGCGGAAAGCGCTCGCTGCGTTCGCCGCGTTCTGCGCCGCCATTGTTGGCTTCATAAGCGCCACCGTTGGCCTGCGGCGGCGCGCCGCCGGTGATGAACGAGGGCAGACGATCGACGCCGCCGGCATCGGCCAGCACCGGCTGCGGCTGGATCTGCGGTTGCGGCTGATATTGCGGCTGCGGACGATGCTCGCGTTCGCGGTGCTCACGCGGCTGCGGCTCTCGCGGCTGCTGATCACGTTCGCGATGCTCCCGCGGCTGCTGGTAGGGCTGCTGGGCGTTGTCGCGCATGAATGGCTGTTGCTGTTGCGGCACGAAGCCCGGCTCCTGGCCGAAGCTCGAATAGCCGTCGCTGTCGTCGTCTTCGGTCTGCGTCACCTCGGCGTCGGGGCGCGGCTGCTGCTGATTCTGCCGGAACTGCTCCTGCGCGGCCGCGATGATCCGGTAGTAGTGCTCGGCGTGCTGGTAGTAGTTCTCGGCTGCTACCGGATCGCCGGAGGAGCGTGCATCGCGCGCAAGCTGGACGTATTTCTCGGCCACGTGGGAGGCCGTGCCGCGGATCTTGATGTCGGGTCCGTTCGATTCGTACACCCGTGTCAGGGGATTCTGGCCGCGCCGGTTATTGTTGTTGTTATTGTTGTTGTTATTCCGGTTGCGCATCCGCTTGTTGTTCTGACCGTTTCTCATCTGTCGCCTTTTATTCCAGCCCTGAAGTTATTGCAGTCCACAGTCCGATTCTCAGAGTCCGATTCGGCGCGCGCCTAGGCACACGGAATCGCAATACCGTTCGAAGTGGCATCGATGTCGCCGACCATCTCGTTCAGCAAAGTCGCGTTCAGCAAAGACGCGTTCCCCAACCGCCGCCGGCCAAACACGCCAGCGACAAAATCATTCCGCCCGTCGAGACAGGCCCAGTTCTCGTGCGTAAGTGTTCAAGCGCAATAACAGGCTTTCGTTCGCTTGGCGGTCGAGAGCAGCACAGCTTCGGCTATTGCGCTCAATGAGACCTGCGTTCCTGGAACCTTTCGATCGGCGGGCTCTGCTGAACCCTGGTCATCACCCGTAACGGTTACGGGGCCAGCACCGATGTTGTGGGCGGAACGTAGTCGTTCCCGGGGGATATTCCAAGAGGTTTTTTTGCGTTCCAATAGGACTTTATCGGGGCAGCCGGCGGGCTGAAACGGCTCTCGGAACGCCCCCGAGATCGGCTTTGGGCGGCCCCGTTGGGGATAACCCGGAAGCCGTCATCAGCGCTTCAACGTCGCCGCTTTGGCCCTGTCCGACTTCCACAACCAGAAATCCACCTGAAGTCAGAAGACCCGCAGATTGCGAAATCAGCGTGCGGTAGGCGTCGAGCCCGTCGGCCCCGCCGTCGAGCGCCGCGCGCGGGTCGTGCGCGCGCACCTCAATGGCGAGACCGGCGATGTCGGCCGAGGGGATGTAGGGCGGATTGGACACGATCAGGTCGAACGCGCCGGTCAGAGCGCTGCCATAGTCGCACGCGATCCATGTCGCGCGATCGGCAAGCCCGAGCTCGGCGCCGTTGCGGCTCGCCGTCTGCAGCGCCTCCGCGGAGATGTCGGTGCCGAAGCCGTGCGCGTTTGGCAGTTCCGAGAGCAGCGCCAGCAGGATCGCGCCGGAACCGGTGCCGAGATCGGCGATCCGCAACGCGCGCCCGGCCGCGCCGTCGGCGCGCAGCAGCTCGAGCGCACGCTCGACCACGGTCTCGGTGTCGGGGCGCGGCACCAGCGTTGCGGCGGTCAGATGCAGCGGCAGTCCCCAGAATTCCTTGATGCCGAGAATGCGCGCGACCGGCTCGCCGGCGAGGCGGCGCAGCGCGAGGTTCTCGAGGCGATCCGCTTCGTCCGGGGTCAGCGTACGTTTCGCTCCCGTGACCGTGCCGGTCAGATCGAGGCCAAGCGCCGCGCCGACCAGCAGCCGTGCATCGAGGTCGGCGGAATCGTTGCCGGCCGATTGCAGCCGCGCAGCCAGTGCGCGGCGGGCGCTCTCGACTGTTGCGTTGACCACAGGCGCCATCACACCGTGTCCTCGCGCAACACCAACCGCCCGTCGTCCCCGCGAAAGCGGGGGCCCATATGCCGCGGCCCTTCGATCTGGGCGGTCGGGGTCGATATCGGGATCAACAATGACGCCTTGTGGTTATGGATCCCTGCTTTCGCAGGGACGACGACGATCAATGGAGCCAGCAGCCGGATCGGTTCACGCCGCCGCGCCCTGTGCCGCGAGCTGCGCGGCCTGGTGCTCGGTGGTCAGCGCATCGATCAATTCGCCGAGCGCCTCGCCCGCGATCACCTGCGGCAGCTTGTAGAGCGTCAGGTTGATGCGGTGGTCGGTGACTCTCCCTTGCGGGAAATTATAGGTGCGGATGCGCTCCGAGCGGTCGCCGGAGCCGACCTTCTCCTTGCGGTCGGCGGAGCGCGCGGCATCGACGCGCTGGCGCTCGGCGTCATAGATACGCGAGCGCAGGATGTTCATCGCCGACGCCCGGTTTTTGTGCTGCGAGCGGCTGTCCTGCATCATCACCACGATGCCGGTCGGCAGATGGGTGATGCGGATTGCGGACTCGGTCTTGTTGACGTGCTGGCCGCCGGCGCCGCCGGCGCGCATGGTCTCGATCCGCAGATCGGTGTCCTTGATGTCGACGTCGACGTCCTCGACCTCGGGCAGCACCGCGACCGTGGCGGCCGAGGTGTGGATGCGGCCCTGCGTTTCGGTGTCGGGCACGCGCTGCACGCGGTGCACGCCGGACTCGAATTTCAGCTTGGCGAAGGCGCCGCGGCCCTGCACCTCGGCGATGATTTCCTTGTAGCCGCCGACAGTGCCTTCGCTCGCCGAGATCACCTCGACCTTCCAGCCCTGCAAGGCCGCGAAGCGCTCGTACATCCGGAACAGGTCGCCGGCGAACAGCGAGGCCTCGTCGCCGCCGGTGCCGGCGCGGATTTCCAGCACCACGTTGCGGTCGTCCATCGCGTCCTTCGGCAACAGCGCGACGCGGATCTTCTGCTCTAGATCGCCGATGCGCGCCTGCAGCGTTTCCAGTTCGGCTTCCGCCATGCTGCGCATCTCGGAATCGGTCCCCGCATCGGCCAGCAACGCCTTGGTGTCGGCGAGTTCCGATCGGGCGGAGCGATAGGTCTTCACCGCATCGATCAGCGGATTGAGCTCGGCGAGCTCGCGCGTGATCGCAACATAGCGCTCGGAGTTGACCTGGCCGAGCAGCTCGGCCTCGAGCGAGGCGTGATGGGCGAGCAGGACGTCGAGTTTGGCTTCGGGTAGCATGGCGGAGTCTCGAATTGCTGAAAGCGCGAAGGGTGGCGGAGGCGACGGCAGCGTCGCTACAAGGCCAGCCCCTCGGTTTCCGCAAACTTCGTCAGCGCCTCGCGGATCGAGACGCTGCCGACCGGCGCGTCCAGCAGCGGATTGATCATCGCCTCGGCCTTCTTGGCGTCGAGGTCGAGGATCAAGGCCTTGACCGGGCCGTGCGCGGTCGCCGACAGCGACAGCGAGCGATAGCCGAGCGCGATCAGCGCCAGCGCGCCGATCGGCTTCGACGCCATCTCACCGCACAGCGAGGCGGCTTTCTTCGCGATCTTGGCCTTGCGCACGATGTCGCGCAGCGCGCGCAGGATCGGCGCCGACAGGGTGTCGAAGCGTTCCGAGACCTTGGCATTGCCGCGATCGACCGCGAACAGGAACTGGAACAGGTCGTTGGAGCCGACCGAGACGAAGTCGACCTTCTTCAGCAGCTCGTCGAGCTGGTAGAGCAGGGCCGGCACCTCGACCATGGTGCCGATATCGATCCGTTCGGGCAGCGAATGGCCGTGCTGGCGCAGATAGGTCAGCTCGCGCTCGACGATCGCCTTGGCCTGGTCGAACTCGGCGATCTCGGAGATCATCGGGAACATGATCTTCAGGGCACGGCCGCCGCCGGCGCGCAGCAGCGCGCGGATCTGGCCGCGCAGCAGGCCGGGGCGGTCGAGGCCGAGCCGGATCGCGCGCCAGCCGAGCGCGGGATTTTCCTCGACCACGGTCTCCATGTAGGGCAGCGCCTTGTCGCCGCCGATGTCGAGCGTGCGGAAGGTGACGGGCTTGCCGCCCGCGGCATCGAGCACGGTGCGGTACAGCGCGAGCTGGTCGCTCGAACGCGGCAGGCTCGGGCTCACCATGAACTGCAATTCGGTACGGAACAGGCCGATGCCGGCGCTGCCGGTGTCCTCGATATGCGGCAGGTCGATGGTCAGGCCGGCGTTGATCAGGAGCTCGATCGGCTGGCCGTCCTTGGTCACGCAGGGCTTGTCGCGCAGCGCCGAATATTGCGCCTGCCGCCGCGCCCGGAACCGGACGCGCTCGGCGTAGGCGGATTCGATCTCGGCGGAGGGGCGGACATAGATCTCGCCGGAAATGCCGTCGACGATGATGGCATCGCCCGGATCGGCAATGCCGGGCGCGTTCGGCACCTCGCCGACCGCGGGAATGCCGAGCGCGCGCGCCACGATCGAGACGTGGGAATTCGCGGTGCCTTCCTCCAGCACCAGGCCGCGCAGCCGCTTGCGGTCATAGTCGAGCAGTGCCGCGGGGCCCATCGCGCGCGCGATCAGGATGGCGTTGTCGGGCAGCTGCTCGCGCGTCGGCGCATGGTCCTGGCCGACCAGCTGCCGCATCAGGCGATGGCCGAGATCCTCGAGATCGTGCAGCCGGTCGCGCAGATAAGGATCGGTCGAGCGCAGCATGCGCGCGCGGGTGTCGGACTGCACGCGTTCGACGGCGGCTTCCGCGGTGAGGCCGGTGGCGACCGCCTCATGCAGCTTGTGCGACCAGCCCTGGTCGTTGGCGAACATGCGGTAGGCTTCCAGCACATCGCGATGCTCGCCGCCTTCGGCGACGTCGCCGCGCTCCAGCATGCGGTCGAGATCGGCGCGCAGATTGGCGAGCGCAGTATCGAGCCGCTTGATCTCCTTCGGCAGGTCCTCGGCGATGTAGTTGGTGATGACGACGCGCGGCTCGTGCAGCACGACATGGCCGAGCGCGATGCCGTCGGAGAGCACCGCGCCGGTCTTGTGCAGCGAGTGCCGCGCGGCGGGCTCGGCGCCGGGCTGGGCCAGCGCGGCAAGCTCGCCCGAGGCGATCATCTCCGCCAGCACCATGGCGGTGGTCTGCAGCGCCTCGACCTCTTCCTCGACATAGGTGCGCTTGGCGCGGTTCTGCACCACAAGCACGCCGAGCGTGTTGCCGGCGCGCAGGATCGGCACACCGAGGAACGAGTGGTAGATCTCTTCGCCGGTCTCCGGGCGGTAGGCGAAGGCGGGGTGGCTTTGCGCGTCGGAGAGATTGAGCGGCGTCGCCTCGCTGGCGACGAGGCCGACCAGGCCTTCATGGGCGCTCAGCACGGTGCGGTGCACGGCGTCGCGGTTCAGACCCTCGGTGGCGTAGAGCTCGAGCGTGTTGTCGATGCGCAGCACGTAGCAGGAGCAGACCTCGGCCACCATGTTGGCCGCGATCAGCACCACGATCTTGTCGAGGCGTTCCTGGGCGGAGACTTGCTCCGCCATGGTTTCGCGGAGCCGCCTCAACAGGACGCGGGGGCCTCCCGACGCGCTCCGCATGTGCTTCAGTCCCTCCCCACCAGGCCGGCGCACGGGGCCGGCTGGCCGTTGGCGCAATACTCGTCAAACACAACAATTTTAGTCATTCGGCGTCGCCGCTCGCGCCAGTTCCCGCCGATTCGGGATCGCACAAACTGTGCCACAGTTTGCGACAGCCCACCTGACTGGCCGTATAGCCAATCGAGGCTCGCTTTGCCAAGCAAAACGCCTGCCAGTAGCAAATAACGTCTGCGTCAGCCCGATGCTGCGCCCGCTAAGAGAAATTCTAACTCCGGGGTACCGGTACCGGAGGCTGCCTGTTCCAATGCCAAGGCCCCGGGGCCTTATCCCCGTGTCATTCCCCGGTGCGCACCTGCGTACTGGAGGTCGCGCCTCCTGGGTCCCGCTTCGCGGGCCCTCAATGACGAAGGTGAGGCGCCTGCTCCGCCGCTCGCCCCCTCTACGCCTGGTCCAGCCCGTACAGCGTGTGCAGCGTGCGGACCGCGAGTTCGGTGTAGGCGGCGTCGATCAGGACCGAGAACTTGATCTCGGAGGTGGTGATGGCGCGGATGTTGATGTTGCGATCGGCCAGCGCCTTGAACGCCTTCGCCGCGACGCCGGCATGGCTGCGCATGCCGCTGCCGATCACCGAGACCTTGGCGACATCGGTCGCGGTGTCGAGCCTGATATAGCCGATCTTGGCCTTGGCGGAGGTAATGGTGTCCTTGGCGCGGTTGTAGTCGGTGGCCGGCACGGTGAAGGTGAGGTCGGTGGTCTTGCCGTCCTCCGACACGTTCTGCACGATCATGTCGACGTTGATGTTGGCATCCGCGAGCGGCCCGAAGATCGCCGCGGCGACGCCGGGCTTGTCCTCGATCTGGCGCACGGAAATCTGGGCTTCGTCCTTGGAGAAGGCGATGCCGGTGACGACGTGCATTTCCATGATTTCCTCCTCGCTGCAGATCAGCGTGCCCGGCGGCTGGTTGGCGTGCGGGTCGATATCCTCTGGCTTGTCGAAGCTGGAGCGTACGAAGATCGGCATGTTGTGCACCATGCCGAGTTCCACCGAGCGGACCTGCAGCACCTTGGCGCCCTGCGAGGCCAGCTCCAGCATGTCCTCGAATGCGATCTTGTCGAGCCGGCGGGCCTTCGGCACCACGCGCGGATCGGTGGTGTAGACGCCGTCGACATCGGTGTAGATGTCGCAGCGGTCGGCGCGTAGCGCGGCCGCGATCGCCACCGCCGAAGTGTCCGAACCGCCGCGGCCGAGCGTGGTGATGCGGCCGGTCTGCGGGTTGATGCCCTGGAAGCCGGCGATCACGGCGACTTCCTTGCGCTCCTTGAAACGGCCGATGATCTCGCTGCCGTCGATATCGAGGATGCGCGCCGAGGCATGCGCGTCCGAGGTTTTGATCGGGATCTGCCAGCCCTGCCAGGAGCGCGCCTGGATGCCGATGCCCTGCAGCACGATCGCGAGCAGGCCCGAAGTGACCTGTTCGCCGGAGGCGACCACCGCGTCATATTCGCGCGCGTCGTGCATCGGCGAGGCCTCGGTGCACCAGGCCACCAGCTCGTTGGTCTTGCCGGACATCGCGGAGACGACGACGGCGACCTCGTGGCCGGCGTCGACCTCGCGCTTCACGTGCTGGGCGACGTTGCGGATACGGTCGATATTGGCGACGGACGTACCGCCGAATTTCATCACGAGGCGGCCCATGACGACGCGTCTATTCCTTTAAGAGGATAAGTAGGTTAACCCACGCCGAAAACCGCAAGCGCGGGCACCGAAAGGCGCGTATACATAGCGCCGCGCCCGGGGGCAAGCCGGTTGGTAGGGGTCCCCCGAGGGTCTTTTGGGGGTGTTTTGCTGGTTGCGGCCGGGCTGTGGCGCAAGGGTAACGCGGGGGCAACGCGAAGGCGGATTGGATGGGACGCTACATCGACGAAATCCTGCAGCCTGGCGAGAAGGTGCTGTATTCCACCAATGCACACTGGATGTTCTATCTGCCGGCGATCGCGGCCTGGATCCTGGTCCTGGCGCTCTTGATCCTGTCACGGATGACGACGGTCGACGGCCTGGTGCTGGCCTGCCTTACGGCCGCCGCAGTGGTCGCGGTCGCGGCGCTGTACTGGACCGGCGCGGCCTGGTTCCATCGCTGGACGACCGAGACTGACGTGACCAATTTCCGCGTCGTGCACAAAACCGGCTTCGTCAAGCGGCGCACCTTCGAGATGAGCCTCGACAAGGTCGAGAGCGTCGACGTCAACCAGAGCATCCTGGGGCGCCTGCTCAATTATGGCGACGTCACCATCCGCGGCGTCGGCGAGGGCATCGAGACCATCAGGACCATCGCCGCGCCGCTGTCGTTTCGCAATTCGATCACCGCGCGATAGGGGCGCGCGCAATCATGGCCACAACGCTTTCCAGTTCCACCGCCGCCTCGGTCGATCCGGCCGAAATCGCGAAGTTTTCAAGATTGTCGGATGAATGGTGGGATCCGCGCGGCAAGATGGCGCCGTTGCACAAGATCAATCCGCTGCGCCTGACCTATATCCGCGATGCCGCCTGCCGCAAGTTCGAGCGCAACGCCAAGAGCCTGAGCTGCCTGTCCGGCCTGCGCCTGCTCGACATCGGCTGCGGCGCCGGCCTGCTGTGCGAGCCGTTCACCCGGCTCGGCGCCCAGGTGATCGGGATCGATCCCTCCGCCACCAACATCGCGGCCGCGAAGCTGCACGCCGACAAGGGGCATCTGTCGATCGACTACCGCTGCACCACGGTGGAGGAGATGGACGCGCGCGAGCGCTTCGACATCGTGCTGGCGATGGAGGTGGTCGAGCACGTCGTCGACGTCGGCGCCTTCATCAAGCGCTGCGCTGCCATGCTCAAGCCCGGCGGGCTGATGGTGGTCTCGACCTTGAACCGCAACTGGAAGAGCTTTGCGCTGGCGATCGTCGGCGCCGAATACGTACTGCGCTGGCTGCCGCGCGGCACCCATGACTGGAGCAAGTTCGTCACCCCCGCCGAGCTCGAGCGCTATCTCGGCGACGTCAATCTCACCGTCACCGAGCAGGCCGGCGTGGTCTACAACCCGCTCGCCGACAAATGGAGCGTCTCGACCGACATGGACGTGAACTACATGGTGGTGGCGGAAGAGGTGTAGGCCGATCCGTATCCACACAACCGGTGTCGTCCCTGCGGACACAGGGACCCATAACCACCGGCCCACATAACTGGGCGAGGTCAGCGTTCCAAGCATGTACTACGTCTACATCCTCGCTAGCCGACGCCATGGCACGCTGTATATCGGCGTGACGAATTCCGTGCAGAAGCGGCTTGAGGAGCATAGAGCCGGGAAAGGCTCATCATTCGTCAAGACATATGGTGTCTACCGCCTCGTCTACGTGGAAGCCTACGAACGGGTTGAAGAGGCTATCGCTCGCGAAAAGCAACTCAAGCGGTGGAAGCGCGACTGGAAGATCGAACTGATCGAGCGCGAGAATCTCGAATGGCGTGACTTAAGCGATCTGCTGGTCTGACTGGCGTGCCACGAACCGCTCTCTGTGGTTATGGGTCCCTGCGTTCGCAGGGACGACGGGGAGTTTGCGGCGGCGGCGTATGTTCCGACTGTGACCACAGCCAGTGATGTTGTCCCGGCTTTTGCCGTTACACCGGTGTCGTCCCTGCGAACGCAGGGACCCATAGCCACCGGCTTGAGTTGCTTGACGACGGTCGGCGTTTCGATGATCGCTCCAGGGCAAGCTGCAGCTCTGCTTGTCCGATCGGCGTGCCACGAACCGCTTGCTGTGGTGATGGGTCCCTGCGTTCGCAGGGACGACGGGGAGTTTGCGGCGGCGGCGTATGTTCCGACTGTGACCACAGCCAGTGATGTTGTCCCGGCTTTTGCCATTACACCGGTGTCGTCCCTGCGAACGCAGGGACCCATAGCCACCGGCTTGAGTTGCTTGACGACGGTCGGCGTTTCGATGATCGCTCCAGGGCAAGCTGCAGCTCTGCTTGCCTGATTGGCGTGCCACGAACTGCTTCCTGTGGTGATGGGTCCCTGCGTTCGCAGGGACGACGGGGAGTTTGCGGCGGCGGCGTATGTTCCGACTGTGACCACAGCCAGTGATGTTGTCCCGGCTTTTGCCGTTACACCGGTGTCGTCCCTGCGAACGCAGGGACCCATAGCCACCGGCTTGAGTTGCTTGACGACGGTCGGCGTTTCGATGATCGCTCCAGGGCAAGCTGCAGCTCTGCTTGTCTGACCGGTGTGCCACGAACCGCTTCCTGTGGTTGATGGTGTGGACGGCCCCCTACGGCATCAGTGTGCCAGAATGAGGTTGTTACAAATCTCAGACATGGGAGCCGTCCGTGAACCAGATTATCCGCATTGGGATGGATACGTCGAAGCATATTTTTGTGCTGCATGGGGTTGATGCGTCCGAGCAGCCGGTCTTACGCAAGAAGCTTTCGCGCAAACTCGTGCTGGAGTTCTTCGCCAAATTGCCGCCGACGGTGATCGGGATGGAGGCCTGCGGGGCGTCGCAATATTGGGCGCGAGAGCTTTCCAGGCTGGGCCATGAGGTGAAGCTGATGGCACCGCAATTGGTGAAGCCCTACGTGATGCGGAACAAGAATGACGGGCGAGACGCAGAAGGCCTGTGTGAGGCGATGAGCCGGCCGAGCATGCGCTTTGTGCCGGTGAAAAGCGCCGAGCAGCAGGCTGCGCTGATGCTGATGGGGGTCCGCGACGGACTGATCGCCCGGCGCACCCAATTGACCAACACGATCCGCGGCCATGCGGCGGAGTATGGCCTGATCGCGCCCAAGGGGCTGGAGGCGATCGAACCGCTGCTGGCGCGGATCGCGCAGGACGAGACGCTTCCCGCTCTGGCGCGCGAGCTGTTTGCCATGCTGGGCCGGGAGTGCGTCAGGCTCGAGGACGAGTTGGAGGCGGTTGAGGCCAAGCTGATGGCCTGGCACCGCGGCGATGCCACGGGCCGGCGCCTGGCGCAGATTCCGTCGATCGGTCCGATCATTGCAACGATGCTGGTGATGAAGACACCTGATCCGGCCGCGTTCCGCTCAGGTCGTCACTTTGCGGCTTGGCTCGGCCTCACGCCCAAGGACCACTCCACCGCAGGCAAGACCAGGCTTGGCAAGATCACGCGGGCGGGCGATGAGGACCTGCGCCGTCTGCTGGTCGTCGGGGCCACGGCGGTGATCCAGCAGGCCAGGCGCGGACGCGGTCATCACTCGCGCTGGCTACTGGCGCTGATCAAGCGCAAGCCGCCGAAGCTTGCGGCCGTAGCGCTTGCCAACAAGGTGGCGCGCATCGCCTGGAAGCTGATGGTGACGGGTGAGAGTTATGACGCCGCACGGCTGAATGCCGCTACGACGGGTACCGCTTAACAGATTGGCCGGCCGGCGGGCTCGCTCGCCGACCGACCGACCGGAGCTGCAAGAGCAGATGGAGCGATCGATCGAGCAACGATGCGAGACAATCCGTGGGACCCATCGGCCGTCAACAGGTCGCGTGGTTGTTTGGAACTCGCATCGCGCAAACCATCTTGGCCAGCGATTCATTCGATCGCACTCAACAGGCCGGACATATGGATGCAAGCGATCCGATCAATCCCAGAAAGCTCTTGTGCCACGGGGGCCGTCCACATATGGGTCCCTGCGTTCGCAGGGACGACACCGGGTTTGCGGATGCCACGCAATCCTGTCATGCACCGTTCTAGTTGACCGTCCCGGTGCCAATCGGCACGCTGCGCGCACTCTCGCCCGGCACGCCTTCCTCATCCCGCATGTTCACAATCGCATCGCTCTGGATTCCCTTCACGATCGTCGCTGCGTTCGGCCAGGTGGCGCGCAATGCGATGCAGCGGCATCTGACCGGGCCGCTCGGGACCTGGGGCGCGACCAATATCCGCTTCCTGTTCGGCCTGCCGTTCGCGGTGGTGTTCTTCGCGCTGGCGGTGCTGCTGACCGGCGATGGCGTGCCGTGGCCGGCGGCGTCGTTCTGGCCGTGGCTGTTGTCCGGCGCGCTCAGCCAGATCGTCGGCACCGGCTTCATGCTGCTGGCGATGAACGACCGCTCCTTCGTGGTGACCACGGCCTACATGAAGACCGAGGCGATCCAGACCGCGATCTTCGGCTTCATCTTTCTCGGCGACCATCTGACGACGCCTAAGGTGATCGCGATCGTGATCGCCACGATCGGCGTCGTCATCACCGCGCTCAGGCCGGGCGGCTCGAGGAGCTTTGCCGATCTGCGGCCGACCGGCCTCGGCCTCGGCGCCGCCGCGGTGTTCGCGATCTCGGCGGTGAGTTTTCGCGGCGCGATCATTGCCGTGCCTTCCGTCTCGTTCGTGACCGCGGCGTCGTACACGCTGATGTGGAGCCTGCTCGTCCAGACGCTGATCCTGTCGGTCTATCTGTTGCTGCGTGCGCCCGACGTGCTGCGGAAAATCCTCGGCCTGTGGCGGCCGTCGATGTTCGCGGGCTTCATGGGCGCGTTCTCCTCGCAATTCTGGTTCCTGGCGTTCGCACTCACCGCCGCCGCCAATGTGCGCACGCTGGCGCTGATCGAGGTGCTGTTCGCGCAGGGCGTGGCGTATGTCTCGCTCAAGCAGCCGTTCTCGCTGCGTGAGGTGATCGGCATCGTCCTGATCGTGATCGGCGTCGCGCTGCTGATCGCCGCGTAAGATTACCCCTTCACCGCGATCAGCACCGCGCCGGCCGAGATCAGCGCGATCCCGATCCAGCCATAGGCCGACGGGCGCTCGCCGAGGAACACGGCGCCGAACAGCGCCACCAGCACCACGCTGAGCTTGTCGATCGGCGCGACAAGTGTGGCGGGCCCGAGCTTGAGCGCGCGGAAATAGCAGATCCACGACGCGCCGGTGCCGAGCCCGGACAGCAGCAGGAACAGCCAGCTCTTGCCCGAGATCGGTCCGGCCTGGGTGAATTGCCCGGTCGCGAACAGGATGGCCGACAGCGTGATCAGCACGATCAGGGTGCGGATCAGGGTGGCGAGATCGGAGTTGATGCCCTCGACGCCGACCTTGGCGAAGATCGCGGTTAGGGCGGCGAAAATAGCCGAAAGGAACGCCCAGACCTGCCAGGTCGCGGTCAATTCCGGTCTTCCGGCAGCGTCGGCAGCGGTGAGACCTCGACGCCTTCGTCGATCAGCGCGCGCGCCTCCTCGGGAGAGGCCTCGCCATAGATCGGCCGGTGCTCGATATCGCCGTAATGCATCTTGCGCGCCTCGTTCGGGAAGCGGTCGCCGACATTGTCGGCGTTCTTCACGATGTGGTCGCGCAGTTCCTTCAGCTTGCTGCGCAGCTCGCGCTCCTGCGCCATCATCAGCGACGTCGATTCGGCAGGCGCCGCCTCGACGGGGGCGGCCGGTGCCGGTCGGGCCGGTTCGCGGCCCTTCTTGCTGACGATTTGCGGCGCCATGATCGCGCGCTCGATCTTATCGGAGCCGCAGGACGGGCAATCGATCAGGTGACGCCGCTCCTGCGATTCATAGGCCGACGAGCTCTGGAACCAGCTCTCGAACTGATGGCCGCGCTCGCAGCGCAGCGTGTAGCGGATCATGCCGAACCCCGGACGAGGTGCAGATGCTCCGGGCCGGCCTTGGGGTCGGCGATGCCGAAACGCCTGCCGTGCTGAAGTGAAGGGATGGTCTTGCGCGCGGTCTCAACCTTGGAAGGATCGATCTCGGCCAGGAACACGCCGGGCTCGACGCCGCCCTCGGCGAGGATCTCGCCCCAGGGGTCGATGATCAGCGAATGCCCGAAGGTCTCGCGCTTGTTCTCATGCAGGCCGGCCTGCGCCGCAGCGAACACGAAGCAGCCGGTCTCGATGGCACGGGCGCGCAGCAGCGTATGCCAATGCGCTTCGCCGGTCTTGCGGGTGAAGGCGGACGGCACGGTGAGGAACGACGCGCCGGCCTCGGCAAGCGCGCGATACAGCGCCGGGAAGCGCACGTCGTAGCAGATCGTCAGTCCGATCCGGCCCCAGGGCAGGTCGGAGATCACGGCGGTCTCGCCGGGCTGGTAGTTGGCCGATTCGCGATAGCTCTCGCCGCCCGGCAGATCGATGTCGAACATATGGATCTTGTCGTAGCTCGCGAGCACATTGCCTTCGGGCCCGATCAGGAACGAGCGGTTGACCGCCTTCTCCGGCGAGTAGCGCAGCGCCAGCGAGCCGATATGCAGATGGATTTTCAGCTCGGCGGCCAGCGCGCGATAGGCCTGCAGCGACTTGTCGTCCTCTTCGCTCGCCAGATGCTCGAACAGCGCCTTGCGGTTCAGCTGCATCATGTTGCTGACCTCGGGGGTCAGCACGTATTTGGCGCCCTGCGCCGCCGCTTCGCGGATCAGCCGCGTGCCCTGCTCCAGGCTCGGCTCCGGCAGCAATCCGGTGCGCATCTGCACCATGGCGGCGGTGAAAATGTTGTCCGTGCTCATCAGGCGCCGCCTCCGTTGCTGAGCAGGCCATCGAGCTTGCCCTCGCGATCGAGCGCGTAGAGCTCGTCGCAGCCGCCGACATGGGTCGTGCCGATGAATATCTGCGGGAAGGTCGCCCCGGTGCCGGCGCGGTCGTACATCTCGTCGCGATAGGACGGGTTGCTGGCGACGCTCAGTTCGGTGAACGCAGCGTTCTTGCGCGTCAAAAGTGATTTGGCCGCGGTGCAATAGCCGCAGCCCGGGCGGGTGTAGATTTCGATGGCAGCGGTCATGGTGCGCTCGGTTGAACCTGAATGACAGATTATATGGGAGCGCGGTGGGTATCGACAACCCGGGCAAACACCAGCACATCGACCTGCGCGGCTTTGGCGCGCAACAGCGCCCTTGCGCAGGCATCCACTGTGGCGCCCGAGGTCAGGACGTCGTCGACCAGGATCACGCGGCGGCCCTGGATGTGAGCCTTGCGTTCATCGGTGACCCCGAATGCGCCCTGCACATTGCTGGCGCGGTCCTTGCGCGACAACCCGATCTGCTGCTCGGTGGCGCGGGTGCGCCGCAGCGCCTCGGAGACCATTTTGACGCCGCTCTGGCGCGCGATCACCTTGGCCAGCGCGCCGGACTGGTTGTAGCGCCGGCTCCAGCCGCGCCGCCAGTGCAGTGGAACCGGCACCAGCATGTCGGCGCCTTGGAGCAATTCCTTCCCCGCCCGCGCCATCCAGCGGCCCATCGTCGGCGCCAGATCGGTGCGATCCTGGTATTTCAATGCGTGCACCAGGGTGCGCGCGACGTCGTCATAGCGCACCGCGGCACGGGCGCGCTGGTAGGCGGGCGGATGGGCGATCGCCTCCATCGACAGCAGCTCGGGTCCGGGATCGTAGACAAAGGGAATGCCGAGCCGCGGGCAGAACGGCGGCGCGATGAACGACAATTTGGCCCAGCAGGCCGCGCAGACGCCCTCGCCATCGACCGGCTCGCGGCAGGACACGCACAGCGTCGGCAGCGCGATGTCGAGCGCCAGCCGCGCGGTACGCAGCCACGCGCCGCCGACCGTGCCGAGCGCACGCTGAATGTGACCGGAAATGGAGCGTGTCGGTGATGCCTCGGCGTC
Organism: Bradyrhizobium sp. USDA 4011; assembly: GCF_054063415.1. Taxonomy (NCBI): domain Bacteria; kingdom Pseudomonadati; phylum Pseudomonadota; class Alphaproteobacteria; order Hyphomicrobiales; family Nitrobacteraceae; genus Bradyrhizobium; species Bradyrhizobium sp. USDA 4011. The sequence continues at coordinate 3,826,217 of NZ_JBSSGG010000001.1, read as the reverse complement.
CATGGCTGATGAGGCTAGCGTTTGAGCCGCACGGGCTCAAGGCGCATTGCCTGCGGCGGCGGTCCGGCGTAACCAGCGCGGATGGCAACGACCCCGGCCACGGCCCCGATCCTGTTCGATCGCGCATTGCTTGGCGCGCGGCTGGCGCGCGCGCGGCGCGAGGGGGCGGCGACGTTCCTGCTCGAGCGTGCCAGCGAAGACATGGCCGACCGCTTGCAGGCGGTATCGCGCAGCTTTGCTTCAGCGGCCGATGTCTGGACGCCGGGTGATGGGATCACGGAGGCCCTGCGCGGACGTGTCGCGGCGGTCGATGCGATCGGCTTCAGCGAGGCGGAAGCGCTCGGGCTGCTGCCGGAATCGCTCGATCTCGTGGTCTCGGCGCTCGCCTTCCAGTTCGTCAACGATCTGCCGGGCGTGCTGGCGCAAATCCGCCGGGTGCTGAAGCCGGATGGGCTGCTGCTCGCTGCGATGCTCGGCGGCGATACGCTGACCGAGCTCAGGCAAAGCTTTGCCGCGGCGGAGGCGGAGTGCGAGGGCGGGGTGTCGCCGCGCGTTGTGCCATTCGCCGATCTGCGCGACATCGGCGCGCTGTTGCAGCGGGCCGGCTTCGCGCTGCCGGTGACCGACGTCGACCGCGTCGTGGTGCGCTATTCAAGCGCGTTCGCGCTGATGGCTGACCTCAGGCGGATGGGCGCGACCAATGTGCTGCGCGAGCGCCGTCACACTCCGACCCGCCGCGCCACCATGCTGCGCATGGCGCAGATCTATGCCGAACGCTTCGCCGATGCCGACGGCCGCATCCGCGCCACCTTCGACATCGTCTGGCTGTCCGGCTGGGCGCCGCACGACAGCCAGCCGAAGCCGCTGAAGCCCGGCTCGGCGAAAGCGAGTTTGGAGGCGGCAGTGAAGCAAGTGAAGCGTTAGGCGCGCGCGGTGCTAGGGCTCCCTCTCCCCTTGCGGGAGAGGGTGGGGGAGAGGGGTGGCCCCGGGCGACATACTAGTGTGATCATCGCTTTCGCAATTTTGCACTCGTCTTCGAGATGTATGCTGAGAGAGCGCGCCGCGTGGCACCCCTCTCCCCAGCCCTCCCCCGCAAGGGGGGAGGGAGCCCGTCCATTGTGCGTCCCTTACGGTGGTTTGCTCATCGCGCGCCGGCGAAATCTTTGCTTCGGCGTCTCTTAGAGACTGCCGCCGAAGGCGGCCGACGCTTCCCCGCAAGCGGGAAGGAGCGTGCCTGCAAAATTTCGGAATATTGGAAAAATACCCGTGAGTTGCCCGACGTGTCAAGCAGCCCGGTCGAACGCCGGCCACCGCCGGCTCCTTTGCATGGGGTTGTTTTCGATATTTTGACAGCGCGCCTCCCTCGCAAGCGGGGAGGCGAAGAAGGTCACAGCAACAGATCCATCAGATGCGGCAGCAGCGGAATGTCCGCCGGCGGCATCGGGTAGTCGCGCAGCTTGCCGGCGCGGACCCAGGCGAGGTTCTGGCCCTCGCGCGCCACCGCCATGCCCTCCCAGCGCCGGCAGATGTAGAGCGGCATCAGCAAATGGAAGGTCTCGTAGGCATGGCTGGCGAAGGTCAGCGGTGCGAGGCACGGCTCGCTCACGGTGATGCCGATCTCCTCGTGCAGCTCGCGGATCAGGGTCTGTTCCGGCCGCTCGCCGGGCTCGATCTTGCCGCCGGGGAATTCCCACAGCCCCGCCAACGCCTTGCCTTCGGGACGCTGCGCCAGCAGCACGCGCTTGTCGGCATCGACCAGCGCGCAGGCGACGACGAGGGTCAGCTTGATGTCAGCCATGCAGCACGAATGTTCCTTCTGATGTTGCAAGCTTTCATTAACCAGCAACGCGCCGTCAGCCAAACGATTTGTGCCTGTGCGCTTTTTCTGCATTCGCGATAAGTCGGCCTTAATGCGCAGCCGGCAGGGTGAAGGTCCTGATTTATCAGCTCATCATTTTCTCTGCCGATATAACCCATGCGCACCTTGCTCCGGACCGTCAGCCGTTTCCGCCGCGATCGCTCCGGCAACATCGCGATGATCTTCGGCCTCGCCCTGCTGCCGCTCATGGTCGCGGTCGGATGTGCGGTCGACTATTCCTGCGCCAATCAGATCCGCAGCAAGCTGATATCCGCCGCCGACGCGGCGAGCGTCGGATCGGTTGCCAAAGCATCGCCCGGCTTCATCGCGGCCGGCGCCATGACCTCGGACGGCGAGATTTCGGCCGGCGAGGCCGACGCGAGGAAGATCTTCAACGGCAACGTCCTCAACCAGAACGGCTTCACGCTGACCAGCGTGACGCCGACCATGACCAAGAGCGGCGGCACCATCACCTCGACGGTCCAATTCACCGCAGATGTCCCGACCATGTTCCTCGGCGTGTTGGGGCGGAGCAAGGTGTCGGTGTCGGGCACCTCGACCTCGACCGCGAACATGCCGCTCTATATCGATTTCTATCTGCTGCTCGACAATTCGCCGTCGATGGGGGTCGGCGCCACGCCGACGGACGTCGCCAAGCTGGTCACGGCCACCACCGGCAACAGCTTCAAACCGAACGACCAGTGCGCCTTCGCCTGCCACGACTACAACGACCCCAACAACTACTACAATTTGGCGAAATCGCTTGGCGTCACGACGCGGATCGACGTGCTTCGCAGCGCGACCCAGCAATTGATGGACACCGCGGCGGCGACCCAGACCTATTCGAGCCAGTTCCGGATGGCGATCTATGACTTCGGCGCGTCCTCGAAGACCTATGGACTGCGAAGTCTGTTCTCGCTGTCGTCAAGCCTGTCGAGCGCGAAGTCGGCGGCCGGCAACATCGATCTGATGGGCGTCTACGGCAACAACGATGCCTACACCGCGGACAAGGACAGCCAGTTCACCACGATTTTCCCCCAGATCAACAACGCGATCGCAAACCCGGGCGCGGGCACGTCGTCGGCGCCGCTCAAATATCTGTTCTTCGTATCCGACGGGGTCGCCGACGAGCCGAATTCAAGCTGCCTGAAGCCGATCACCGGCAGCAATCGCTGCCAGTCGCCGATCAATCCGGCGCTCTGCGATGCGATCAAGAAGCGCAACATCAAGATCGCGGTGCTCTACACCACCTATCTGCAACTGCAGACCAACAACTGGTACATGACCTGGATCGATCCGTTCAATCAGGGCCCGTTCGGCCCCTCGCCGAACAGCCAGATCGCGCAGAACATGCAGGCCTGTGCGTCGCCGGGCTTCTATTTCGAGGTCAGCCCGACGCAAGGCATCGCGGACGCGATGAATGCGCTGTTCAAGAAGGCAGTCGCCGACGCGCGGATCAGCAGTTAAGGCCGCGAGTCTTATCTCTCACCGTCACCCTGAGGAGGCCGCGAAGCGGCCGTCTCGAAGGGTCGACGGCCCGGCTGATGGCCGTGCATCCTTCGAGACGCGCTACGCGCTCCTCAGGATGACGGGTCCGATACTTCGCCCTTCGCAATAACGGAGAACCCTACGACCGGTAATCGCCGTTGATCGCGACGTATTCCTTGGTGAGGTCGCAGGTCAGCACCCGGTCTCTCGCCTTGCCGAGGCCGAGCGCGACCTTGATCTGGATCTTCGGCGCTTTCATCGCCTCCGATACTTCTTTCTCATTGTAGGACGGATCGCGCGCGCCGCTCCTGGCGACGCGGATGCCGTTGAAGGAGATCGAGAGCTTGTCGCGGTTGGCGGGCTCGCCGGCCTTGCCGACCGCCATCACCACGCGGCCCCAATTGGCGTCCTCGCCCGCGATCGCGGTCTTCACCAGCGGCGAATTGGCGATCGACATCGCGATCTTGCGCGCCGACGGCTTTGTCGTCGCGCCCTCGACCACGACCTCGACCAGCTTGCGCGCGCCTTCGCCGTCGCGCGCCACCTGTTCGGACAGATTGGCGAGGATCTGCTGGAACGCCTTGGTGAAGGCCTTCAGGCGCGGGTCGCTGGCGCGCGAAATCTTCGGCGCGCCATTGGCTGCAGCGGCACCGGTCGCAAATGCGAGCAACGTGTCCGAGGTCGAGGTGTCGCCGTCGATGGTCAGCGCATTGAAGGTGTCCTCGACGCCGGCCTTGAGCAGGGATTGCAGCACGGATGCCGACAGCGGCGCGTCGGTGAAGACGAAGGACAGCATGGTCGCCATGTCGGGCATGATCATGCCGGCGCCCTTGGCCATGCCGTTGATCGTCACCTTGGCCTTGCCGAGCTTGACGGTCGCGGTGGCGACCTTCGGGAAGGTGTCGGTGGTCATGATCGCCTTGGCCGCGTCCATCCACAGATCGGGGGTCGCGGTCTCCGCGAGCTGCGCCAGCACGCCGTCGAACTTGGTGGCGTCGAGCGGCTCGCCGATCACGCCGGTGGAGGCAAGGAACACGTCCGCCGTCGAACAGCCGACCGCCTTCGCCGCGATCTGCGCGGTCAGCGCGGTGGACGCCTTGCCGGTCTTGCCGGTGAAGGCGTTGGCGTTGCCGGAATTGACCACCAGCGCGCGCGCAGCCCCGCCCTTCAGCTTGGCGCGGCACCATTCGACCGGCGCCGACGGGCACTTCGACTTGGTGAAGACGCCGGCCACCGTGGTGCCCTTGTCCAGCAGCGCGAGCAGCACGTCGGTGCGGCCCTTGTAGCGGATGCCGGCGGCAGCGGTCGCAAGCCGCACACCCGCGATCACGGGCATCTCGGGAACGTCGGGCGGGGCGAGGGGGGAGACGGCGGTGGACATGAGAGGCTTCCGGCTACGGGGAGGGAAGCGCTGCATAACATCTCGCCGGCTGAAGCGGGAGAGGGCGCGGGTGCGATTGCGGCTGTCACTAATTGTTCAAAGAACTTGGTCCGGGCCGCCTCCAACCTCCCCTTGAAAAGGGGAGGTCGCTTTGCTCGAAGAGCAAAGCGGGTGGGGATCCGCTCTCTCCGCGAGCAGTGTCGCCCGTGGCTGACCCCCATCCCGATCTTCCCCCTTTCAGGGGGAAGGAGAAGAGTTCGCAACCCGTTGGCTTCATCGGGCTACGGTTCACCGCAAAAGCAAATGGCCGGGACATGCCCGGCCATCGCAACTGCAACAACGTTCGCGAAGCTTACTTCTTCGCCGGCGCCATCTTGTTGTCGGCGGGCTTCGGCGCGTCCTTGGCGGCATCCGCCGGCGCCGTCGCGTCCTTGGCCGTCTCGGCTGGCTTGTCCAGGCGCTCGACCTTGGCGGCCTCGCGCAGCTTGGCGACATAATCGGCCTGCGCCTTGCGGGTCACATAGGTCTCGATCTGGGCCTTCACCTGCTCGAAGTCGGGCGCCTTGCGGTTGCGCTTTTCCTCGACCTTGATGATGTGCCAGCCGAACTGCGACTTGACCGGATCGGAAATCTTGCCCGGCTCGAGCGTGAAGGCGACCGCGGAGAATTCCGGCACCATCTGCTCCTTGGTGAAGAAGCCGAGGTCGCCGCCGTCGGAGGCGCCGGGATCCTTGGACTTCTTCTTGGCGAGCTCGGCGAAGTCCGCGCCCTTGTCGAGCTCGGCCTTGATCGCCTTGGCTTCGTCCTCGGTCTCGACCAGGATGTGGCGGGCGCGCACTTCCTGCTCGCCGGTGATCTGCTTGGAGGCCTCTTCATAGACCTTCTTCATGGCGTCGTCGGTGGTCGCGGCCTTGCCCTCGCTGGCAAGCAGGCTGTCCATCAACAGGCGGTTGCGGGTGAAGGCGAGCCGCTTCTTGAAGTCGTCGTTGTTCTCGATCTTCTTGTCCTCGGCGGCCTTGGACACGATCTTCATGTCAATCAGGAAGGACAGCACGTTGTCCTTCTTGGTCGCGGGGTCCATCTGCGCCAGGCTCGGGCCGAGTTCCTCCTCGGCGAGCGCGACGTCGCTGGCATGGATCTCGGAACCGTTCACCTTCGCCAGCACCGGGTCGGATTCCGCGGCGCGGACCGGGAGGCCGGCAGCCAGCACTGCGACAAGACAGCCCGTGGCGGCCAGGGTGGCGAGGCCGAGGCGCAGGCCGGTTTTGGTTTCCGGAGGCGAGGTGGTCATGCAAAATCCTTGGTCTAAAGGGGGGAAGCTCGAGCGGGGCGGACACTCGCCCAATCGTGTTACATTGGCAACGCGAAAGTCTTGTCAAAATGATGAATTCCTTGACATCTTGGCGGCGTTGACAACCCCCCGACCGGGCCATATCTCTGGCCGACCGTGTCAGCGGTGAGAGCGCTTATTTTGCTGCGTTTTTCGCCGTTGAACCCAGGATGGCCTGTTTCCCACTCAATTGGCTAGGGAGCCCCGGGTCGGGGCTCGAACCGTAGCGCGTCACGGTGAGTTGATAGGCAATCCGGCGGACCGTCTCAGGCTGTATTCCAAGACTGAAACTCAAGACTGAACCAAGACCGAACTCGAGACCGAAGAACAGGAATTTCGCATGATCGGCGCGCTCGCCCGCAAGTTTTTCGGCTCCGCCAACGACCGTCGGGTCAAGGGGTATCAGTCCCGCGTCAGCGCCATCAACGCCCTGGAGCCCGAACTCGTCAAACTGACGGACGACCAGCTCAAGGCCCGCACCGCCGAATTCAAGCAGCAGCTCGCCAGCGGCAAGACGCTGGACGACATCCTGGTTCCGGCCTTCGCCACGGTGCGCGAGGCGGCCAAGCGGACGCTCGGCCAGCGCCATTTCGACGTCCAGCTGATCGGCGGCATGGTGCTGCACGAGGGCGACATCGCCGAGATGAAGACCGGCGAAGGCAAGACGCTGGTCGCGACGCTCGCGGTCTACCTCAACGCGCTCGCCGGCAAGGGCGTCCACGTCGTCACCGTCAACGACTACCTCGCCCGCCGCGACTCCGGCTGGATGGGCCAGATCTATTCGTTCCTGGGGCTGACCACCGGCGTGATCGTGCACGGCCTCGACGACGCCGAGCGCAAGGCCGCCTATGCCTGCGACATCACCTACGGCACCAACAATGAATACGGCTTCGACTACCTGCGCGACAACATGAAGTACCGCCTGGAGGACATGGTCCAGCGCGAGCATTTCTACGCGATCGTCGACGAAGTGGACTCCATCCTGATCGACGAAGCGCGCACGCCGCTGATCATCTCCGGCCCGCTCGACGACCGGTCGGATTTCTACAACACCATCGACACCTTCATGCCGAAGCTCGTCAAGAAAGACGACTACGAGGTCGACGAGAAGCAGCGCACGGTGACGCTGACCGAAGGCGGCATGGAGAAGCTGGAGAACCTGCTGCGCGACGCCGGCCAGCTCAAGGGCGAGTCGCTGTACGACGTCGAGAACGTCTCCGTCGTGCATCACGTCAACCAGGCGCTGCGCGCGCACACGCTGTTCACGCGCGACAAGGATTACATCGTTCGCGACGACGAGGTCATCATCATCGACGAGTTCACCGGACGTATGATGCAGGGCCGGCGCTATTCGGAAGGGCTGCACCAGGCGCTGGAAGCCAAGGAGCACGTCACGGTCCAGCCCGAGAACCAGACGCTGGCCTCGATCACCTTCCAGAACTATTTCCGGATGTACCAGAAGCTGTCCGGCATGACCGGCACGGCGCTGACCGAAGCCGACGAACTGTTCGACATCTACAAGCTCGAGGTCGTGGAGATCCCGACCAACCTGCCGGTGGCGCGTCTCGACGAGGACGACGAGGTCTATCGCACCCAGAACGAGAAATACGCCGCGATCCTTGCCGAGATCGAGCGCGCCAACAAGCGGTTGCAGCCGGTGCTGGTCGGCACGGCGTCGATCGAGAAGTCGGAAGTGCTGGCCGAGTACCTCAAGAAGCACGGCTACAAGCAGATCGACTTCACCTCCGAGTCCGGGATGGAGAAGCTCTACGCCGCGGCGCGCGCGGGCAAGCCTGCAAAGCTGTTCGCGGTGCTGAACGCGCGCTTCCACGAGCAGGAAGCCTATATCGTCGCGGAAGCCGGTGTGCCGGGCGCGATCACGATCGCGACCAACATGGCCGGCCGCGGCACCGACATCAAGCTCGGCGGCTCGCTTGAGATGCGGATCCAGCAGGAGACCGCCGCGATCACCGACGAGGCCGAGAAGGCCAGGAAGATCGAGCTGATCAAGGCCGACATCGAACGCTTCCGCGAGCTGGTGCTGAAGGCGGAAGAGGATTTCGAGGTCGAGCCCGCCAAGGGCAACAAGCCCGCCAAGACGGTGAAGAAGCCGGGCGGCCTCTACATCATCGGCTCCGAGCGCCACGAATCCCGCCGCATCGACAACCAGCTGCGCGGCCGTTCCGGCCGTCAGGGCGACCCCGGCCGCTCCAAGTTCTTCCTGTCGCTGGAAGACGACCTGATGCGCATCTTCGGCTCCGACCGGCTCGACAGTATGCTGCAGCGGCTCGGCTTGCAGGAAGGCGAAGCCATCATCCATCCCTGGATCAACAAGGCGCTGGAGAAGGCCCAGCAGAAGGTCGAGGCGCGCAACTTCGACATCCGCAAGAACCTCTTGAAGTTCGACAACGTCCAGAACGACCAGCGCAAGGTGATCTTCGACCAGCGCATCGAGCTGATGAAGGACGACAGCGTCGTCGAGACCGTGACCGACATGCGCCACGCCTTCGTCGAGGACGTGGTCGCCAAGCACATCCCCGAGCACGCCTATGCCGAGCAGTGGGACACCGCCGGCCTCAAGGAAGAGCTGAAGCGCGTGCTCGACGTCGACCTGCCGGTCGACGAATGGGCCAAGGAAGAGGGCATCGCCGACGAGGAGCTGCTCAACCGCATCGAGAATCATGTCGACGAGCGCATGGCGGCGAAGGTCGCGCAATGGGGCCCCGACGTGATGCGTTACGTCGAGAAGACCATCCTGTTGCAGACGCTCGACCATCTCTGGCGCGAGCACCTGATCATGCTCGACCATCTGCGCCAGGTGATCGGCCTGCGCGGCTACGGCCAGCGCGATCCGTTGCAGGAGTACAAGACCGAGGCCTTCAATCTCTTCCAGGAGATGAGCGCGCATCTGCGCGAGGCGGTCACCGCGCAGCTGATGAGGGTCGAGATCGTGCCGCCGGACGAGCCTGCGATGCCGCTGCCGCCGATGGAAGCGCACAAGCTCGATCCCCACACCGGCGAGGACGAGTTCGCGCAGGCTCGCCTGACCGAAGCCACCTACGCCCAGGCCTCGCTGGCGCCGGGCATGCCGGCCGCCGACCGCAATCCGAATGACCCGGCAAGCTGGGGCAAGGTCGGCCGCAACGAGGACTGCCCCTGCGGCTCAGGCAAGAAGTACAAGCACTGCCACGGGCGGTACGCGTAAGCCGCCGCAAGCCCTGACGCGGCGGGCGCCTGGCCCGCCGTCCACGCTGCATCGCCGTCAGCCGGCGAAGGCCTTGTCGAGATCGGCGATGATGATCTTCTGCATCTTCAGCATCGCCTGCATCGCGCGATCGGCCGCCTTGCGGTCGGGATCGCCGAGATAGCGGCTCAGCGCCGTCGGGATCACCTGCCAGGACAGGCCGAAGCGGTCCTTGAGCCAGCCGCAGCGCGATTCCTGGCCGCCGTCGGTGAGCTTCTCCCAGAAGTAATCCACCTGCTCCTGGGTCTCGACGCTGAGGAAGAACGACACCGCCTCGTTGAACTTGTGCTGCGGTCCGCCATTGAGCGCGTAGAACCGCTGCCCCTCGAGCTCGAAACTCGCCATGAAATCGCTGACGGTCTCGATCTCGGCGTTGGGAAACACCGATTTGTAGAAGGCGACGGCGTCGCGGACGTTGTTGTCGAGCCAGAGGAACGGCGTGATCGAAGTCATGACGGGGAGATCCTTGTGATCGATGAGGAGGATGAGCCGGAACCGCGCGCGCAGTGATAGCGCATCCGGAGGACGGGCCCGCGACCGGCACTCCGACATGTTGACCGGACTTTTTGTTGGAGCCTCCCGGCATGGCTGTCCGTCGGTGAGGCGGTATTTTCGCGATTTTGGGTTCCCTGGTAACCCTGCGATAAGGCCGCCGACGGTTCAACCACTACTCAAAGTCGGTATTGGCTCGTCCAATCAATCACTTGTTAGTGCTCTGTGCTTCAATATTGCGGGGCGCGTTGGGCGAGCCGCCAACGCGCATCAAAGCGTCTCTTTGATCAGGGCTCGATCAGGAGGTAGCGCCTTGCAGACCGCGACGACGATGCCCGGCCGCTACTATCCGGCGATCTTCGTGCTGGCGTCGGCCACGCTGGCCTATCAGATCCTCATCACCCGCTTCTTCAGCGTGATGGTGCATTACCACTTCGCTTTCGGGGCCATCGCCCTTGCGATGTTCGGGCTGACGCGCGGTGCAATGAAGGTTTATGAGGATTCCACCCGTTATGCGCCGGAGCGTGTGGCGCCGGAATTTGCCCGGCACGCCGCGCGGTTCGCGATCAGCGGCGTCGCTGTCATGTGCGCCTTTCTGTATGCGCCGCTGGTCGTGCCCGACGCATATGCCATGTCTGCGCTCGCCGTGGTGGCGCTGGCTTTCACCATTCCGTTTGCCGAGGGCGGCATCTGCATCACGATTCTTCTGACCCGGCTGCCCTATGTCGGCGGCTGGCTCTACGCTGCCGATCTGGTCGGCGCCGCGGTCGGATGCCTCGGCATCATCTTCGTGCTGCTGGTGATCGATCCGGTCAGCGCGACGCTGTGGATCGGCGCCTGCGCCGCGGCCGTCGGCTGGTTCGTGGTCGGTCACGGCGAAGGCCGAAGCGATGTGCGCCTGAGCCGCAACAGCGCGCTTGGTCTCGCCGCGCTCGCCGCCGTTCACACCGCGCTTGCCGCAACCGGCAGCAGCCATCTTGGCGTGATCTGGGCTAAGGGCACCCCGCAGACCGGAACGTTGTTCGAGCGCTGGAACACCTATTCGCGCATCCGCGTGACCGATCTCGGGCTCACGATGCCGTTCGGCTGGTCCTTCTCGCGCACCCCGGATACCAGGATCGAGCAGCTCTATCTCGACATCGATGCCGACGCGGCGACGCCGATCACCCGCTTCTCCGGCGATCTGACGAAGGTTTCCTATCTCAAGGACGACGTCATCAACGCGCCCTATCTGGTGCAGCAACGGCCGGGCGACGTGGCCGTGGTCGGCGTCGGCGGCGGCCGCGACATCCTCTCCGGCCTCTATTTCGGCGCGCAGCGAATCCACGGCATCGAAATCAATCCCGCGATCTTCGAAGTGCTGACCGACAAGTTCGCCGATTATTCGGGCCATCTCCATCGCCAGCCCGGCGTGTCGCTGGTCAATGCGGAGGCGCGCAGTTACATCAACCATTCGCCCGATCGCTACGACCTGATCCAGATCTCGCTGATCGACACCTGGGCCGCCACCGCAGCCGGCGGGCTGACGCTGACCGAGAACCGGCTCTACACCGTGGAGGCGTGGGACGATTTCTTCCGCGCCTTGAAGCCGGGCGGCATGCTCTCCGTGTCGCGCTGGTACGAACCGACGGTCTATCGCGGCGAGTTCTATCGCCTGATTGCGATCGCGGCCGAGGCGCTGCAGCATCAGGGCGTGCCGATGACCGAACTGTCGCAGCATGTCATTGCGGCGAATGTCGGCAGCGTCGTCACGGTCATGACCCGGCCCGAGGCGTTCACGGCGGTGCAATGGCAGGGCGCGCGCGACCGGCTGGAAGCACAGGGATTCAAGCTGCTGCTCGGGCCGGATATCGCGTATGACAGTGTCACCTCGACGCTTCTATCGGGCAAGGCCGACCAGAGCTTCCTTGATTCATTGCCGGCAAACATCGCGGCCTCGACCGACGACAAGCCATTCTTCTTCTATACCGCGCGACTTGCCGATCTATTTCTCAAGAACGGCTTAGAGGCGCAGAACAACGCCGCGCTCGGCATCATCAAATGGGTGCTCGTCTTCCAGCTCGGCATCTGCATCTACTACATCGGCATTCCCTTCACGCGCCTGATGCGGCGGATGCCGGTGGCCACACTGGTGCCGCCGGTGGCCTATTTCGCAGCGATCGGCATGGGCTTCATGCTGATCGAGATTTCGCAGATGCAACGGCTGATGGTGTTCCTCGGCCACCCGGTCTACGGGCTCAGCGTCGTGCTGTTCACGATCCTGCTGTTCGGCGGCATCGGCAGCGCCACTGTGGGTGCCGCGCCTTCGCGGCCGGCCATGTTGATCGCTCGCCTCGTGGCGCTGGGCGCAACGCTGGTGGCCGCAGCCTGCTGACGCCGGCCGTCACCGCTTGGGCGCGCTCCGCGCCGACCGACATCCGCATCCTGGTGTCGGTCGCGCTGCTGGCGCCGCCGGCTTTCTGCATGGGCATGATGTTTCCGCTGGGCCTCGGCATCTGGCGGCGCCATGACGGGCTGCTGCCTTTCTTCTGGAGCACCAACGGCATCACCTCGATGCTTGCTTCCGTGCTCGGCATGGCGCTGTCGATCCAGTTCGGCATCACCACGACATTCGCACTCGGCGTCTGCTGCTATGCGGTGTGCGCGATCATGATCGTCGGCAACCGGCTGGCCCATCCGGTCGCTGATACCGCCCTCAAGCCGGTACGGCCTGCCGGCCTGGTGGCGCAGGACGAGGTGGCGTCGTAGCGGAGGCTGTTGCCTCAGTTCGCGCTGCCGATCAGGCTTTCCAGCAGGCGCTTGAGCTCGGTGGTCGACTTGTCGCCATAGCTCTCGACGATGTGCTCCTCCTGGCTCACCGCCAGCGAGTTCAGGCGGCGGCACAGCGCCTTGCCTCGGTCGGAGACGAACATCAGCACCTTGCGGCGATCCTTGGGATCCTGCACGCGATAGACCAGCGCGTCCGACACCATGCGGTCGATCATCTTGGTCAGCGTCGGATGGTTGAGCAGCACCGCGTCGGCAAGCTCGCCCATCGAGTGTCCGTTGCCGTCGGACAGCACTTTGAGGATGCGCCACTGCTCGACCGGCACGCCTTCCTTGGCCAGCCGCGTCTCCAACTGCCGGTTGATCTCCCGGTTGGCTTGCGCGAGCAGGTAGGTGAGGTGTTCGGTGATCGGGGAATTTTCTTTCGGCGGTTTAGCCACGGCGTGAGACCTGGTTCCTGACCCGGTGAATGAATGTCCGGCAACTCATGCCATTTCTATATGCACTTCAATTGTTGAATATTCAATATTTTCCCCTAGGATATTCCCCCAACCAAGGGGCGGATGCCGCGACCGCCCGCTGGCTGCGTTGCGTACTGCTTCCCAGACAGGAGTTGGCGTGCTCTCGACGGTCTCCTTCCAGGCGTATGGCGGCATGCCCGTCGCGCCGCCGCACCTGTTTCGAAATCCGTCGTCCTGTGCGGCCGATCTCGCTTTGACCGTCAAGCCGGGCTCCTCGCGCCGTGGCGGCACCGACGGCAAGCTTAGAATCGGCAATTTCATCACCTTCTCAGGCGCGCCCGGGATCTGGGGGCCGATCTCGGCCAACAGCGTCATGCTGGCGGTCGCCGAGATCAACCGGCGCGGCGGCATCCGCGGCCGCGAGGTCGAATTGTCGATGTACGACGCCGGCGGCCCGATCGAGGAGGTGGTGCGCCGCGCCGAGCGGGCGATCGCCTTCGACGAGATCGACGTGATCATGGGCTCGCATATCTCGGCGGTCCGCCTCGCGCTGCGCAAGGTCACGGCCGGCCGCATCCCCTATGTCTACACGCCGGTCTATGAAGGCGGCGAGCGGACGCCCGGCGTGATGGCGATCGGCGAGACGCCGCGCGCCGAAAGCCGTCCGGCGATCCACTGGCTCACCGAGGTCAAGAAGGCGCAGCGCTGGTATTTGATCGGCAGCGACTATGTCTGGCCCTGGCAGTCGCATCGCGCGGTGAAGCGCTACATCAAGGAGGCCGGCGGCCAGGTGGTCGGCGAGGAATTCGTCCCGCTCGGCGAGGACGATCACGAGCCGCATCTGGCGCGGATCCGCGCGGCCCGGCCCGATGTCGTGCTGATCACCCTGATCGGGACCGACAGCATCACCTTCAACCGCGCCTTCGCCGACGCGGGACTCGCCGCCACCACGCTGCGCTATGCCGGCGCGATGGACGAGACCGTGCTGCTCGGCATCGGGCCGGACGCGACCGAGAACCTGTTCTGCGCCTCCGGCTATTTCGGCTGCGTCGATTCGCGCGCCAATGACGAGTTCCAGATCAGCTACCGCGCGATGTTCGGGGCGCTCGCGCCGCCGATCGGCTCGGTCGGACAGTCGAACTACGAGGGGATGCGCTTTCTCGAAGCGGCGGCCAACCGCGCCCGCTCGCTGTCCACGGGGCCGTTGTCCGCCGCGGCGCGCAACCTCGTCTACAGCGGCGCCCGCGGCACCGTCACCATTCGCGATGGCCGTGCCGAAATGCCGATCTATCTTGCCGAGGCCGACGGTCTCGACTTCAATGTGATCAAGACGATCTAGAATGGTACCGTCGCCCGCGAGGGCGATGCCGTGCTCGCCGCGCGGCGTGCCGGTGCCAGACAGGAGCAGGTGTGCATTCGACGCTCAAGGTCATGGCCGGTTGCGGCCTCCCATGCCCGCCATCCCTGCTGTTCAGGAACCTGGCGGCGCCGGCCGATCAGGCGATGTCGCCATCCGACCGCAGCCTGTTGAGGCGGCGCGGGGCAGCCAGCAAGCTCAAGATCGGCGGCTTCGTCTCCTGCACCGGCTCGTCCGGGATATGGGGGCTGTCTGCCACCAGCAGCGCGCAGCTCGCCGTCGCCGAGATCAACCGGCGCGGCGGCATCCTCGGCCGCGAGGTCGAGTTCTCAGTCTACGATGCCGGCGGGCCGCTCGACGAGGTGCTCGACCGCGCCGAGCAGGCGATCGCACTCGACGAAGTCGATCTCATCATGGGCATACACACCAGCGCGGTGCGCCTCGCGCTGCGCAAGCTGACCCGCGACCGCATTCCCTACATCTATTCGTCCCTCTACGAGGGTGGCGAGCGGACGCCGGGCGTAGCCGCAATCGGCGAGACGCCGCGCTGGCAGATACGGCCGTCGATCCACTGGCTGGCTGAGGTCAAGAAGGCCTCGCGCTGGTATCTGATCGGCAGCGACTATGTGTGGGGGTGGCAGTCGCATCGCGCCGTGAAGCGCTACATCAGGGAGACCGGCGGCCAGGTCGTCGGTGAGGAATTCGTGCCCGTCGGCGAGGACAATTATGAGCAACATCTGGCGCGGATTCGCGCGGCAAAGCCCGATGTCGTGCTGATCTCGCTGATCGGCACCGACAGCATCACCTTCAACCGCGCTTTCGCCGCATCCGGGCTCGCCGCCACCACGCTGCGGTTCGGCGGCGGGATGGACGAGACCGTGCTGCTTGGCATGGGCGCCGACAATTCGGAGAACCTGTTCTGCGCCTCGGGCTATTTCCCCGGCCACGGATCGCGCGCCAATGACGATTTCCAAGAGCGCTATCGCGCGATGTTCGGGCCGTTCGCGCCGCCGGTCGGATCGTGCGGCGAGTCAGCCTATGAGGGAGTGTACTTCCTGCAAGCCGCCGCCAACCGCGCCGGCTCGCTGGCGATGCGGCCGCTGCTTACGGCGGCGCGCAACGTCGTTTATCGCGGTGCACGCGGCCCGGTCACGGTTCGCAACGGCCATGCCGAGATGCCGATGTATCTCGCGGAGGCCGATGGGCTCGACTTCAAGGTGATCAAGGCGATCTAGCGTGGCACCGTCGCCCGTGAGGGCGATGCCGTGAGCGGCGTGCGGGTGCCGGACAGGAGCAGGTGTGCATTCGACGCCCAATGTCATGGCAAGAAACCTCCCGTTCCCGCCGTCCCTGCTGTTCAGGAACCTGGCGTCGGCGGCGTCGGATCGTCTGCTTGCGCCGATGGATCGCGGCGGGTTCGGCCCGCGCGGCGCGCGCAACCGGCTGCGGATCGGCGGCTTCGTCTGTTGCTCCGGTTCGCCCGGGATGTGGGGGCCGGCCGCGACCTCGACCGCGCAGCTCGCCGTTGCGGAAATCAACCGGCGCGGCGGCATTCTTGGCCGGGAGATCGAGTTCGCGGTCTACGACGCCGGCGGCCCGATCGACGAGGTGATCGACCGCGCCGAGCAGGCGATCGCCTCCGACGAGGTCGATCTCATCATGGGCATGCACACCAGCGCGGTGCGTGTCGCGCTGCGCAACCTCATCACCCGCAGCAAGATCCCCTACATCTACACGCCGGTCTATGAGGGCGGCGAGCGGACGCCGGGCGTTATTGCGATCGGCGAGACGCCGCGTTGGCAGAACCGGCCGTCGATCCACTGGCTGGCCGAGGCGAAGCGCGCCAGGCGCTGGTACCTGATCGGCAG
This sequence comes from Bradyrhizobium sp. USDA 4011, assembly GCF_054063415.1. Classification (NCBI taxonomy): domain Bacteria; kingdom Pseudomonadati; phylum Pseudomonadota; class Alphaproteobacteria; order Hyphomicrobiales; family Nitrobacteraceae; genus Bradyrhizobium; species Bradyrhizobium sp. USDA 4011. Next base: position 3,809,972 of record NZ_JBSSGG010000001.1, on the reverse strand, counting down.
CGATTATGTCTGGCCCTGGCAGTCGCACCGCGCGGTGAAGCGCTACATCAAGGAGACCGGGGGCCTCGTGGTCGGCGAGGAGTTCGTGCCGGTCGGCGAGGACGATCACGAAGCGCATCTGGAGCGGATCCGTGCGGCGAAGCCCGATGTCGTGCTGATCTCGCTGATCGGCACCGACGGCGTGACCTTCAACCGCGCCTTCGCCGAGGCCGGGCTCGCCGCCACCACGTTGCGCTTTGCCGGCTGTTTCGACGAAACGGCGCTGCTCGGCATCGGCGCCGACAAGACCGAGAACCTGTTCTGCGCCTCCGGCTACTTCCCCTCGGTCGGCTCGCAGGCCGGCGACGATTTCAGGGACCGCTATCGCGCGATGTTCGGTCCGTTCGCGCCGCCGGTCGGATCGTGCGGCGAGTCCGCCTATGAAGGCTTCTGCCTGCTGGAGGCTGCCGCCAACCGCGCCGGCACGCTGGACATGCGCCCGCTGCTCGCGGCAGCGGACAATCTCGTCTATCGCGGCCCGCGTGGTCCGGTTACGGTGCGCAATGGCCATGCCAGGATGCCGATGTATCTGGCCGAGGCCGATGGCCTCGACTTCAGGGTGATCAAGGCGATCTGACGCCGGATGCGACAGCCTGCCTACCCGATCCATGAAATAATACTTGAAAAGGAAAATATTTCCGTTTTCAATACAACATCGGGGTGAGCGGTTCGCGCGGGGCAAACGCGCTGCCGCTGCTCCGTGCCCAGGGAATCCGATCCAGGAATCAAATCCAAAGATCAAAAGCTTCAGGAGAGCGCCGTGACCGTCGTCCTTCCCACGCCAACGCAACTTCGTGCCGTCGCCGAGCAGTGCGGCCTGTCCCTGACCGATGAGGACGTGGCCTCGTTCCGCGGCCTGATGCAGGGCTCGGTCGATGCCTACAACCTCGTCGCCCAGATGCCGGACGAATTGCCCGAAGTGAAGTATCCGCGCACGCCCGGCTATCGTCCGGCACCGGAAGACAACAAGCACAACGCCTGGTACCGCAAGTCGACGGTGAAGGGCGCAGCCTCCGGCAAGCTCAAGGGCAAGACGGTGGCGCTGAAGGACAACATCATGCTGGCCGGCGTGCCGATGACCAACGGCTCGTCGACGCTGGAAGGCTATATCCCCGATTTCGACGCCACCATCGTCACGCGCATGCTGGATGCCGGCGCCGAGATCGCCGGCAAGACGCACTGCGAGCATTTCTGCCTGTCCGGCGGCAGCCACACCGGCTCCTACGGGCCCGTGCACAATCCGCACAAGATGGGCTATTCGGCCGGCGGCTCGTCGTCGGGCTCCGGCGTTGTGGTCGCGCTCGGCGAGGTCGACATGGCGATCGGCGGCGACCAGGGGGGCTCGATCCGCATGCCGTCCTCGTTCTGCGGCACCTACGGCATGAAGCCGACCTGGGGTCTCGTGCCCTACACCGGCATCATGCCGATCGAGATCTATGTCGACCACACCGGCCCGATGACCGCGACCGTGGAGGACAACGCGCTGCTGCTGGAAGTGCTGGCCGGCGACGACGGCTACGATCCGCGGATCAAGGCGCCGAAGGTCGACGACTACACCAAGGCGCTCGGCAAGGGCGTCAAGGGCATGAAGATCGGCATCGTCAAGGAAGGTTTTGAGCAGCCGACCGCGGAGGCCGCGGTGAATGAGAGCGTGCATGAGGCGGCCAAGCGCTTCAAGGACCTCGGCGCCACCGTCGAGACGGTGTCGATCCCGATGCACATGCTCGCCGGCGCGATCTGGACGCCGATCGGTACCGAAGGCCTGACCCAGACCATGATGTTCGGCGACGGCTACGGCCTCAGCCGCGGCGATCTCTATTCGACCTCGCTGATGGATTTCCACCGCGGCTGGCGCCGTCAGGCGGATTCGCTGTCCGAGACCACGAAGCTGTTCATGATGCTCGGCACCTACATCAACAACACCTTCGGTCCGCGCTTCTACGGCAAGGCGCTCAACATCTCCCGCCGGCTGGCCGCAGCCTATGACAAGGCCTTCAAGGACTACGATCTGCTGCTGATGCCGACCACGCCGATGAAGGCGACGAAATTGCCCGAGGCCAATGCCAGCCGCGAGGAGTATGTCGCCCGCGCGCTGGAGATGATCTCCAACACCGCGCCGTTCGACATCACCCATCACCCGGCGATGTCGCTGCCTTGCGGCATGGTCGACGGGCTGCCGGTCGGCCTGATGCTGGTCGGCCGGATGTTCGAGGAATCCACCATCTACCGCGCCGCCCACGCCTTCGAGCAGGCCGGCGACTGGAAGAAGATGTGAGGCGCCGCTTGTCGCAGAAACAGGCCGAACGGATCGGGCACCATGGCTAGCACCTTCGCCGCGGTGTTCGAGATCGTGAGCTTCGGCGCGATCATCGTGCTGGTCGTGCTCGGGCTCGGCATCATCGCCAGCATGATGGGCATCTTCAACTTCGCGCAGGGCGAGTTCGTCCTGCTCGGGGCCTATGTGACCTATCTGGCCTACGCCCATGGTGCGCCGGTGTGGGCCGGCATGGTCGCCGCGCCCTTTGTGGTCGGCGCGCTCGGCTTCGTGCTGGAGGCGCTGATCATCAGGCGGTTCTATGCCGCGCCGATCGTGGCGATGCTCGGCACCTATGCGCTCGGGCTGATCATCCGCGAAAGCGTCCGCGGCCTGATCGGCGGCTTCTATCTCACGGTGCCGGAGCCGATCGGCGGTTCGATCGACCTCGGCTCCGTCCACATCTCGGCCTGGCGCTTCACCATCATCGTGATCACGCTGTTGGTGATGGGCGGCTGCTATCTGCTGCTGGCGCGCACCTCGTTCGGGCTTCGGGTCCGCGCCACGCTGGAAAACCCGGCGCTGGCGCGTGCGTCGGGCATCTCGACGCCGCTGATCTACGGCGCGACCTTTGCGTTCGGCGCGGCGCTGGCCGGGCTTGCCGGCGCGCTGATCGTGCCGGTGTTCAGCCTGTTCGCCGATCTCGGCATCCGTTTCCTGATCCAGGGCTTCGTCGCCGTGATGGTCGGTGGGGTCGGCTCCTTCATCGGTCCGGTCGCCGGCGCCGGCGTGATCGGCACGCTCAGCGCGGCGCTGCCCTGGGTCATGTCGCCTGTCGTCGCCGACGTCCTCGTCTTCGTGCTCGCCATCGCCTTCATCAAATTCCGGCCGCAAGGCCTCATTGCTGGGAAAGGGGTCTAGTCACCATGTCGATTGAACGCATGAATCTCACGCGCCGCCGCTTCATGAGCAATTTTGCCTTCGCGACCGGCGCGCTCGCGACCGGGGTCGGCAGCTGGGTGGTGAGGCCGGATTGGGCCAACGCCGCCGAGGGACCGATCAAGGTCGGCATCGCAACCGACCTGACCGGCCCGATCGCCTATGCCGGCAATGCCGACGCCAACGTCGCCAAGATGGTGATCAAGGAGATCAACGCCGGCGGCGGCCTGCTCGGCCGGCCGCTCGAGCTCTACATCGAGGATACCGCCTCGAACGAATCGGTCGCGGTCGGCAATGTCCGCAAGCTGATCCAGCGCGACAAGGTCGACATGGTGCTGGGCGGCATCACCTCGTCGATGCGCAACGCGATCAAGGACCCGATCGTGGCGCGCGGCAAGACGCTCTACATCTATCCGCAGCTCTACGAGGGCAAGGAGTGCACGCCCTATCTGTTCTGCACCGGGCCGACGCCGGCGCAGCAATGCGACGAGTTCATTCCGTGGCTGATCAAGAACGGCGGCAAGAAGTTCGCGCTGCCGAGCGCCAACTATGTCTGGCCGCACACGCTCAACGTCTACGCGCGCAAGGTGATCGAGGACAATGGCGGCGAGGTCGTGTTCGAGGAGTATTACCCGCTCGATCAGGTCGACTTCTCGTCGACCGTCAACCGCATCATCTCGAACAAGGTCGATGTCGTCTTCAACACCGTGATCCCGCCGGGCGTAGGCCCGTTCTTCAAGCAGCTTTATGAAGCCGGCTTCCTCAAGAACGGCGGGCGGCTCGCCTGCGTCTACTATGACGAGAACACGCTCAACATCAATCAGGCCAACGAGATCGAGGGTCTGGCGAGCTGCCTCGATTACTTCAAGGTGCTGACCAAGGAGGATCCGTTCGACGCCAAGCTCCAGGCGGCCTATGAGAAGGATTTCCCGGGCAACTTCCTGTTCGCGGCCGGCAGCGCCGCCACCGGAACCTATCGCGGCCTCAAGCTGTGGGAAGCCGCAGTCAAGGAAGCCGGCAAGGTCGACCGTGACTCGGTTGCCGCCGCGCTCGACCACGCCAAGATCGCCGAAGGGCCCGGCGGCCCCGCCGAAATGGTTCCCGGCAAGCGTCACTGCAAGATGAAGATGTACACCGCTGTTGCCAAAGGCGGGAACTATGAGATCGTGGCACGCAGCGCCGGTCTCGTCGATCCCAAGGAATGCTGAGCAATCAATGGGTGGAGCAGAGCAGGCCGTCGCACGCATCGGTGAGGGACCGGATGTCGTGACGCGCGAGGACGTACCGGCCGCGAGCGCGCCGGCGGGACGGGCATCGGCAGGATGGAAGGTCCTGCCGATCGTGGAAGGGCTGGTGCTCTTGATCGCACTGGTCCTGCCATGGGTGCTGCAGGATTATCTCACGGTGTTCGCCACCCGCGTGGTGATCCTCGCGCTGTTCGCGCTGTCGTTCGACCTGGTGTGGGGCTATGCTGGCATCATGAGCTTCGGCCAGGCGCTGTTCTTCGGCGCCGCCGGCTACGGCGTGGCGCTGATGGCGCGCGACCTCAACGTCACCTCGATCCTTCTGATCCTGCCCGCCGGCATGCTGATCGGCCTCACGGCCTCGCTGCTGCTCGGCGGCTTCCTGCTGCTCGGGCGCTATCCCTCGAGCGTGATCTTCGTCTCGCTCGGCACCCTGACCGGCTCCTATGCGGCGGATCGGCTGGCGCGCGGCTGGTACTATCTCGGCGGCCAGAACGGCATCCCGTCGATCCCGCCGCTCACGCTCGGCAGCTACGAGTTCGAGGAGGGGCCGGTCTACTACTACATGGTGCTCGGCATCCTCGTGGTCGTCTATCTGCTCTGCCGCTTCCTCGTGCGTTCGCAATTCGGGCTGGCGCTCGCCGGCCTGCGCGAGAACGAGCAGCGCATCGCCTTCTTCGGCTACAAGGCGCAGCATCTGAAGGCGATCATCTTCGCGGTCGGCGGCACCATTGCCGGCCTCGCCGGCAGCCTCTATGCCTTCCACGAAGGATTTGTCTGGCCCAACATGCTGGGGGTCGTGTTCTCGACCCAGGTCGTGCTCTACGTCTTGTTCGGCGGCTCCGGCACGCTGATCGGCGCCGTCATCGGCACCGTGATCATCGAGGGCGTCAGCTTCTGGCTGTCGGACAATTATCGCGACGTCTGGCCGATCATCCTCGGCGTGCTGCTGCTGCTCGTGATCATGTTCCGCCCGCTCGGGCTGGTCTCCTTCGTGCTCGGCGAGCGCGAGCGGGTCGGCAGCTTCGGCAAGGGACCAAACAAGAAGGGACCAAACAAGGCGCCAAAGCCCAAGGAGACCGGCCATGCCGCTCCTTGAGGCGTCGGGAATCAGCAAGGTGTACGGCAAGCTCACCGCGCTCGATGGTGCGGCGCTGACCGTCGGCGAGAACGAGTTTCATGGCCTGATCGGCCCCAACGGCTCGGGCAAGAGCACGCTGATGAAGTGCGTCGCCGGCGCCGAGGTGCCGACCACGGGCAAGGTCGCGTTCGTCAACACCGACATCACGGCATTCACGCCGACCGAGCGCGCCCGCGCCGGCATGAGCCTGAAATTCCAGATCACCTCGGTGCTGCCGACGCTGACGCTGTACGACAACATCCTGCTGGCGCTGCAGGCGCATTCGTCGCTGTTCGATCTCGTGCTGTCGCGCACCCGCAACAGGCTGCACGATCAGGTGATGACGATGCTGACCCAGTTCCGTCTCGCCGACCGCGCGTATGATGCCGCAGCGGCGTTGTCGCACGGCCAGCAGCAATGGCTCGAGATCGCGATGGCGCTCGCCGGCAAGCCGCGGCTGTTGCTGCTGGACGAGCCGACCGGCGGCATGAGCCTCGAGGAGCGCCGCGTCACCGGCGAGCTGTTGCAGCCGATCAAGCAGCATTGCTCGCTCGTCATCGTCGAACACGACCTCGATTTCATCCGCGACATCTGCGACCGCCTCACGGTGCTCGACCAGGGCAAGGTGCTGGCGTCGGGCACGGTCGCGGAAATCCAGGCCAACAGAAACGTCCAGGAGATTTATCTTCGCCGTGCCTGACCAGTCCTTCCTCGATATCCGGCATCTCGATGCCGGTTATGGCCGCAGCCAGGTCCTGTTCGATGTCAACATCGGCATTCCCTGGCGCGGCGGCGTCGCCGTGCTCGGCCGCAACGGCGCCGGCAAGACCACGCTGATGAAGACCATCGTCGGCGAGCTCGCGAGCTCGCAAGGCGAACTGTTCTTCGACGGCCGCGACATCACCCGTCGCCGCACCGAGGAGCGCGTGCGCTCCGGCATCGGCTATGTGCCGCAGGAGCATTCGGTTTTCGCCCGCCTGTCGGTGCGCGACAACCTCGCGGTCGGCTCGCTGACCAATTCCGATACGAGCGCGGTCGATCGCGTGCTCGAGATCTTCCCCAAGCTCGGCCAGCGCCTCGATCAGCCGGCCGGCACGCTGTCCGGCGGCGAACGCAAGATGCTGGCGATCGGCCGCGCCATGCTCGGCAATCCGAAACTGCTGCTGTTGGACGAGCCGACCGAAGGCGTCTGGATCGGCGTCATCGAGGAGATCACCGAACGGCTGATCGAGCTTGCGAAGAGCATCTCGGTCGTGATCGTCGAGCAGCATCTCGACCTCGCGCTGCGCGTCGCCGACTACGCCTATGTGCTGGACCGCGGCCGCGTTGCCCTGCAGGGCGCAGCAGGCAAAGTGCGAAGCGATCCGGAACTGCTGCGCTATCTGGCGCCATAGCAGCCAGCAAACGGGGCAACCGAAAGGCTTCCTGGATTGTCGGGATCGCGGCTGACCGGCTCCGGATCGCAGGGGCGGCCCCATCCCTGGCTTGGCTCTGACCGTTCCGGCCGGTGAGGGCCATAGCCGCCACGAGCGTTCGTTATCTTGACAAAGGTCAACGCAGACCCGGCGAGGACGTGCTGAATTGCCAACGGGCTTCCGGTTGCGTGCCGGAGCCGCAACGGATTCTTGCATTCGTTGGATCGGCTATCGTGCGGGGACAGTTTTGACGAAAGAACGGCAGGCGGAAGATGCGGCGGATACATTCCGGCTCCTTCGGGCCTTTCGCTCGATCCGGGACCGCGCCGCACGACGACGCATCGTCGAGACGGTTGAAGCGATCGCGGATGACCGCGCACCGGCCGCTGACGCAATGTCGGTCGTCACCGATCAAAAATGAAGTTCAATGTCGAACCGATTGCCCTGCCCCGTTCTTGCCAGGTTCAGTGCACGATGCGGTCAGCCTTGCGCCGGGCAGGGTCGTTTCCCTGCGTCCGCGTCCGTCGCACCGATCGCATCTTGCGACGCGCATACCAGGCAGCGACCGAGCAGCTCAGCCAGGCAAGCGATGCGGTGATGAAGGCAGCCGCGACGCTGCGATCCACCATCAGCGAGAACACAATCGCAAACGTCAGCATGCCGAACGCACCCAGTGCGGCGCCTGCGGCGTCGAGTGCGGCGGCTTGCCGGCCGCGCCGCGTGCCATTGAGTCCCGCTTGTCGCTTGCGGCGGATCTCATGCTTCTCGATCAGGGTTGCGCTGGCGCAGAAAATGGCAGGAAGTGCAAGAAAGGCGCCGCCGATATACGCGCCGCAGTAGCTGCTGATCAGCCCGGTGAAGACCGTCGCGCCACCGCCAAGCACGAAGCGGATCAGATATTCGCTCCAGCTGCCCTCTCTCAGCGCCGACGGTGAGAAGCGGACCGGCGTCATGCTTGCCCTCCGGCAAGGGCCAGCAGGCCGAACACGATCGTCAGCCAGACGGCAAGCGACAGCGATGTTGCAGGGATCGCGCGCAACCTGGTACGAATCAGCAGTTGGCAGACCACGAAGCTATAGACGGCGAGCGCGAGCGCGCCGGCGATCATCGCACGGCTCTGCAGGGCGGCGTATTCGGCGCCATGCTGGCACACGGCGATGCCGAGCGTGGCGAGCGCAACGGAAGGCGCTGCGCCGAACAGTCCGGCGAAGCTCTTCGGGCGCAGAACGTCACCCAGCATCGCGAAGGCCGATACGACGGCGCCGCCCAAGAGAAAGCGGATCACATATTCGGTCATCGCGCCTTGCTCCGCGGCGGATCGTCACCCGGATAGCCGGTCCAGAAGCGCAGCAGCCGCTCGAGACCCGCTCCGAGCGCGAATCCCGCGATCACGTCGCTCGTCCAGTGTGCGAGGACCAGAATGCGCGTCAGCGAAAGGCCGACCGCAAGCCCCTGAACTATGTGGCGAGCGCTGGCGGGCAGCGTCGCGGCCGCCGACGCCAGCGCGCCCATGTGCAGCGCGTGGCCGGAGGGAAAGGCGTCTTCACGCTTGCCGGAGATCGAGACGCCGTTGAGGTGGCCAACCACGGTCAGACGGTCGGGGCGGGTCTGGTTGAACAGCAACTTCAAGCCGTGCGGCAGCAGCGATGCTGCGACCGTCACCAGCAGCGCATGATTGCTGGCGCGCTCCAGCGCGGCGCCGCGCCCGCGCGAGGCGAGCCAGCCGGCGGCCGCGAGCACAAGCAGGACCTTCTCGTCAGCGCCCCAGGTCAGCCCGCGGGCGACCTCTTCCGGAGCAGGTGCGGTGTTGCGGGCGATCGCACGCGCGATCATGGCATCCGCCGCGGTCGGGCGAATAGTGATGGGGAAGGTGGGGCCGCCTCGATGGCGACGTGCTCGAACTCTGGCTGTCGTATGCATGGTCAAGTTCCCATCCAACGCGCCAGCCGCGGCATGGGTCCTAACGGGCGTGTGGGCGAGGTCCACGGAGGAACCAACTGCAGTTCGATCCTCGTTCCCCAGGGAACGAAGAGCTCCGGCTGCCGTTGGGCTGCGGGAGGAATTCACCGATGCGTTATCTTTCGATCATAGCCCTTTGTGCCGCTGCCGCGATGAGCGGCGGTACCGCGCTGGCGCAGCATGCCGGCACCAAGTCCGAACAATCCGCATGCTCGCGCGACGCACAGCGTTTCTGCCGCAAGGACCTCGGCAATGACGGCGCCGTGCAAAGCTGCCTTCAGATGAAGCGAGCCAGCCTGAGCTCAAGCTGCAAGAAGGTGTTCGAAAGCCACGGAATGTGACCGGCAGCGAGCTTCATGCTCGAGATCGCCCGCCTCGGGCCGTGCAAGCACGAACCGCCGGCAGAGGGGACAACGGTCGCTCTCAGAACTCGTGCTCGACGAGCAGCCGCCAGACACCTTCAAACAGCGCCATGAGGACGAATAGCGTCGACGAGGTCAGCAAAACGCCCACCGCGAGATGATGATACGGCGCACCTTCGGTGAGCAGGAACCCGATCAGTGATGCGACGATCAGGCTCATCCAGCCGGCCAGCGCGCGCCGCGACTTGCGGATCAGGGTGGACATTTCTCCCGTCATCGTCGGCTTCTCCGGTTCGGGCCGGGCGGTTTGCCGCTGCGTGGTCATTGCATCTGGCCTGTTACTGACAGGATCATCATCCCGGGGCGCTCGTGTGGATGACGGCCGGATTTGCGGCCGGCAAGCGTTCGAGATGGTTCAGAGCTGCCTTGAGTTGGGTGTCCCGAGCGGTGCCGATCAGCTCTTCCTTGATCGGCGGAGAAGCTGTTTCGGAAGATGCGCCCTTGGCGCCTGGCGTTGTGTTGGATTTTGACAGCGTCCCGGGATTGGCGAACGCGCCGTGGAGCTGGGCTTCGCGCCAAACCAGGGAGTTCGCGACCTGTTCGTCCTTGGCCGCCTCGACGACGACATCGGGTGTAACCCCGTTGCCCTGAATGGAACGGCCTGATGGGGTGTAGTAGAGCGCGCTCGTCAGCCGCAAGGCACCATGGTCCTTGATCGGGATGATGGTCTGCACAGATCCCTTGCCGAAGCTCTGCGTTCCCATCACGGTCGCACGATGGCGATCCTGCAGCGCGCCCGCAACGATTTCGGACGCTGACGCGGAGGCGCTGTTAACGAGAACGACCATCGGAGTGTCCGGCAGCAAGGCACCCGTTGCAGGAGCCGTGAACGATTGATCGTCGTTGCCGTTGCGCCCACGGATCGAAACGACGGTGCCGCCGTTGAGGAAATCGCTGGATACATCGACCGCGGAGGTGAGCAGGCCGCCGGGATCATTTCTCAGGTCGAGGACAAGGCCGGCGAGCTTGCCGCCCGCCTCGTGCTGCAGCGCCGAGATAGCCTGGTGCAGTTCGTTCGGCGTCTGCTCGCCGAACTCACTGATCCGCAGATATCCCACGTCATTCGCTTCCAGCCTGGACTTGACGCTACGGACCTCAATGACCTGCCGGGTGAGGGGCACCTCGAAGGGCGACTGGCCGCCGCGCTGGATCGTCAGTTTCACGATCGATCCCGGCTGTCCGCGAATCTTCCTGATCACCTCCATCAGGTCCACGCCGTGTGTGCTTTGGCCATCGACCGAAACGATCGCGTCGCCGGGCTGCAAGCCGGCACGGGCACCCGGCGTATCGTCGATTGGCGAAAGAACTGTCGGCAACCCGTTGTGGTCCGTGATCTTGAGGCCGACGCCGCCGAACTTTCCGCTCATGTCCTCTCTGGACTCGCGAAATTCCAGCTCGGTCATGTAGGAGGAGTGTGGATCGAGGCGCGACAGCATTCCCTTCAAGGCCGCGTCGGTGAGCTGGCCCGAGTCGACCGGATGCACATAGTCCTGCTGCACGAGCTGCATCACGCCCGCGAGAAGCGCGAGGTCGGCCCTTGAAGGGCCGGCAGCAACTTCCGACGCCAGTGCCAGGCCGGCGACGGCGGCCGATGCCGCGCAGGCGATTACGATCGTGCGCAGTTGGGATATCTTCATGGCTTGCCCGTGCTGTGAGTGCGTTGAGCGCGTAAACGCGCCGCGTTGCCGCGGCGGGCTCCTGATATTGAGCCTCGCCGTCGCGCTTGGAGAACACGCGACGGCAGGCCTGCGTCATGGCTAACCAATCGGCATGGCCACGAAGTGGGTATTGTCCGACGTCTTGACGCGCATCAGGACGTCATGCTTGCCTTCGGACTTAGCTTCCGAGAGCGCGTTGCGAAGGTCGGCCGCAGAGCTGACGCTCTTGCCTGCGACGTCGAGGATGACGTCGCCCGACTGCAGGCCGTGCTCGGCCGCCGGACCGTCCGGCTCGATGGCCGTGACCACGACACCCCTGTCGCCGGCGCCGCCGACATCGCCTGCGGGGGCAACCGACAGACCGAGGTGAGGAATGCCCTTCGCCCCTTGCTCGGACCCGTCGGCCCGGGCAACTTTTTGGGTATCGTTTGGCATCTTGGCAAGCGTCACTGTGAGCGTCTTCGCGTCGCCCTTGCGAATGATGTCGAGCTTCGCCGAGCTACCCGGGGCCATCCCTGAAATCTCGCGCGCGAGTGTCCGCGAGTCCTTGATCGCGTTGCCGTTGACCGACGTGATTACGTCGCCCGGCCGGATGCCGGCCTGCGCCGCCGGCGTGTCCGGCTGGGCCTCGTCGACGAGTGCACCCCGGGCCTGCTTCAGGCCCAGGCTTTCGGCGATACCGGTGGTGACCGGCTGCACCTGCACACCGAGCCAGCCGCGCGTCACGGTGCCGTGCTCCTTGAGCTGGGCGACGATCATCTTCACGGTCGATGCCGGCACATCGAAGCCGATGCCGACCGAGCCGCCCGACGGCGAATAGATCGCGGTATTGACGCCGATGACGTTGCCATTGGTGTCGAAGGTCGGCCCGCCCGAGTTGCCTTTGTTGATCGGCGCGTCGATCTGGATGTAGTTGTCATAGGGCCCAGAACCGATATCGCGTCCCTCGGCCGAGATGATGCCGGCTGTCACGGTGCCGCCGAGGCCGTAGGGGTTGCCGACCGCCACGACCCAGTCGCCGACGCGCGGTACCTGGCTTTCGAGATTGACGTAGGCAAAGTCCGTCTTGCCGTCGACCTTGATGAGCGCGAGATCCGTCTTGGGATCGGTGCCGATCACCTTTGCGGTATAGATGGTGCCGTCATCCGTCGTCACCTGCACGGACTTGGCATGATCGACGACGTGATTGTTGGTCACGGCATAACCGTCTGCGGAGATAAAGAAGCCGGAGCCGACGCCGGTGATGATCTCGTGGCGTTGCAGCTTGCCGCCGGGGAAGCCGTCGGGGCCGAACTGGCGGAAGAATTTTTCGAAGGGCGTTCCTTGCAGGGATGGAGGCAGGTTCTCGGCTTCGGAACCGGTTGCATTGCTCTCCTCGTCCAGCCTCACGCGTACTGAAATGACGGCCGGTTTGACCTTCGCGACCAGGTCGGCGAAGCCCGCGGGACCTTGCATCTGTGACGTCGGAATAGCGGCGAACGCTTGCTCGACAAATTGGTGATGTCCTAACGGCCCCGCGATGGCGATGGCTGCACCGATCATTGCAGCGGAGCCGAGCAGCGCGACGCGCCGGGCCGACAAGGGCTTGCGATGTTGACCGTTGTTGTCGTTTGGCATGATGTTTCTCCTTAAATTGGTTGCGTCATAGCGCTGACAAAAACCTATCGCCGCAGCATTACGGCGTCCTGTCCGATGCATTAATTCGAGGGATAGGTTGCTAAATTCGCGGTAACGCTCAGCGCACAGGCGAATGGATTTTGGAGCGCGCCGAGAGGCGCTCGCCCGATGACGGGACGAGGATGCGGCGCGATGCAGGCGACGACCCGCTCAACCTGATCGTCGCGCTTGCGCGGAACTAGGCTCGGCCGACGAGCTCGACAAGATGGGCGCGTGACGGCGAAGGGTCAAACCGGTCGGCGAAATACTGCGTCTCGTGGACGATCAGCCCGTCGCGAAATTCCATGATGCTCACCACGTAGGACGGCCTGTCGTCATAGGTGAGGATGTATTCCGTGATCCAGAGATCGCCGCCGCCGATCATGCGCTGGATCGTGAAGCGCTTCTTGTTCGGCTGAACCGTCCGGCTCTGCTGAATGTTGCGCCGGCCACGGATCCGCTCGCCGGATTGCGGATAATCAAGCACCGCATCCTCGCGATAGATCTCGTGCTCGCGCTCGAAATCGCTCGCGTCCGACGCCTCCCAATGGCGCTGCAGCGCCGCGCGTATGGCCTGATCATCCATCGCAACCTCCCGGCTGTGCCCCGTGCATGATCTGGCGATCATCTACGCGTGGTTGGCAAGAGGAATGTGGTGGCGAAGGCGGCTATGATTGGGAGGGCATGTCGCGAGAATGCGGAACTGCGACCCACTGGTCGAGCGACACATTCGGTGTCGTCCCGGCCTTGAGCCGGACCATAAGCACGAATGCGAATTGTCTTGAAAAGCTGTGGCCGCAGCCCGCTTCAACAACACGGCCCTGTGGTTATGGGTCGCTGCTTTCGCAGCGACGCACCTTGTGCCGTTCGACGTGCCAATCGGAGACGACGAGCGCCGCGGCGCAAGCCGGCCGCGCTTACTTCACCGCGGAGAAGCGGGTGTCGAACGAGTTGGTCTGCACGACCGGCGCGGAGCCGGCGAGTTGGGTCGACGATGCCGCGGGGGCCGACGCCGCGGCGGTGTTGGTTGCCTGCGGCTTCGGCGCGGTCTTGGCGGCCTGCTTCGGCTCGGCCTTCGGGGCGACGCGAACCACCGATTGCGGCCTGGCCTCGGCGACCTTCGGCTTGGCTGGTGCGGCCGCGACCGGAGCCGGCGGCGGTGCGGTGGTCTTGCTGGCGTCGGCGGTGCCGCCGATGCCGACCTTCTGGGCAAAGCTCGAGAAGAAACCTTCGGACTTGTCGGACGTGTTGGCCGAGGCGACGCGGGCGGTCGACGACGTCGTCGCTACCACAGGTTCTTCCTGCTGGACCGCGAGATTGGGCCGCGGCGGATTGACCGTGCCGGGGATCGTGCCGGGCGCGCGCGCCAGCGCCATCGATTGCAGCGACTGGCTGTCGCCGCCTTCGGAGAGACCGGTGTTTCCTTCCGGAATCTTCGAGGCGAAGATCGCGTTCATGCCGCCGTCGATACCGGTGTTGAGGCGTGCCACGGGCGTGCCCTTGGACACCAGCTTGGCGGTCTCGGCGGCGTCCTGCTGCTCCTTCTCGCGCACGGCGCTCGCGATCTCCTCGGGGATCACATAGGCCGGGCACTTCGCGGAGGCCTCGAACACCGGATCGCGCGTCGCGTTCGGGGCCTTGACCGCGTCGAACACGTACTTCTTCTCGCAGAAGTCGACCTTCGGCTCCTGCTTCGTCACTTCGAAATGATCGTAGCCTTCCTTGATCATCTTCCAGAAAGGCATGTTCGGATTGTTGCGGTGCCTGGCCATGTTCACCGGCGTCATCCGGAACGGATAGGCCTGCAGCTGGAACGCCTTCTGGCCGCCGAAGAACGACTCGCGGCCGAGCGAATAGATTTCCGCGATCTGTTCGTCGGTCATCGCGTAGCAGCCGCGCGAGGAACAGTCGCCATGCACCATCAGCTGCGAGCCGGTGCGGCCGAGCGCCTTGTCGAACGCGTTGGGATAGCCGGTGTTGAACGACAAATAATAGGCCGATTGCGGGTTCATCTGGCTCGGATTGATCGAGTAGAACCCTTCGGGCGCCTGGCGGTCGCCCTCACGGATTTTCGGGCCGAGATCGCCCGACCAGCGGCAGATCGGATAGGTCTTGAGCAGCGCGAACTTGCCGGAGCGGGTCTGCTTCCAGACCTCGAGCTCGGCCTCCTGCTTGAACAGCCGCACCAGGATCGGCGACTGCATGTCCATGTCCTTCTCGGTCATGGCAGCGACGAGCTTGGGCGGGACCGGCTGGTTGGCCTTGGCGTTCTGGGCGAGCGAGATCTGGTCGCTGTCACAGCCGGCCAGCATGACACCCGCGGCGAGGACCGCCGAAGTCAGAAGCGCGCGTACGAGCGTGCGATGAGTCAAGTCCGAGCTCCACACCCACCGGGCGATTTTCGCGACCCCAACACGGCGAATATGCCCTGAAGCCATTGTATAAAATATTAGCCTTCGACCACCCCTGCTCGCAACCTGAACCGAGGCTGACAGCCTTCACGGTAGTAGGCATGGTTCAAGGAACGTTAAAGACCCGGCTCGGGGCCCAATTACGGCAAAATCGGCTGATTTGGTTGAAAAATGCGGCGGTTTGGGCGCCTCAGCCCAGCTTGCGGCCGATATCCAGGAATTTCTGGCGCCGCTGTTTGCGAATCGCGTCCGGATCAAGATTTCGTAGGTCGTTGAACGCCTGGGCGATGGCGTCGCCCGTGGTCGTGATCATCGCGGCGGGGTCGCGATGAGCGCCGCCGGAGGGTTCTTTCAGGATCTGGTCGATAACGCCGAAGCGCAGCATGTCCTGGGCCGTGATCTTCATGCTGTTGGCGGCTTCCTGCGCCTTGGTGCCGTCGCGCCACAGGATCGAGGACGCCGCCTCCGGCGAGATCACGCTGTAGATCGCATGCTCCATCATCAGCACGCGGTTGGCGGTGGTGATGGCGATGGCGCCGCCCGACATGCCTTCTCCGGTGACGATCGCGACATTGGGTACGCCGAGCGACAGGCAGGCGTCGATCGAGCGCGCGATCGCCTCGGCCTGGCCGCGCTCCTCGGCGCCGATGCCGGGATAGGCGCCGGCGGAATCGACGATCGACAGCACCGGGATGCCGAAGCGGTCGGCCATCTCCATCAGGCGCACCGCCTTGCGGTAGCCTTCGGGACGCGCCATGCCGAAATTGTGCTTGATGCGGGTATCGGTAGTGGCGCCCTTCTCCTGGCCGACCACGCAGATGCTCTCGCCGCGGAAGCGGCCGAAGCCGCCGATCAGGGCCTCGTCGTCGGCGAATTTGCGGTCGCCGGCCATCGGGGTGAATTCGGTGATCAGGCCGCCGATGAAATCGGTGAAGTGCGGCCGCTGCGGATGCCGCGCCACCAGCGTCTTCTGCCACGGCGTCAGATTGGCATAGAGGTCGGTGAGGGCCTGCGCCGCCTTGTCCTCGATCCGCGCGACCTCGTCGCCGATGTCGCTGCCGCTCGCGGCAAGCGCACGCAACTCGTCGATCTTGGATTCAAGCTCGGCGACGGGTTTTTCGAAGTCGAGATAGCTGCGCATCGGGTCGGGCATCAACTCAATATAGGGAGGAACAGTGCGAGGGGCGAAGCGGTTTTGGCGGTGGCAAGAGAAGTTTTGTAACTTCAATCGGTTAACGCGCATTCGGGCGGAATGCACGCTTCGGGATCGCAGGCAGGTGACGCTCTTTCTGCGGAGACGACGCGGAAGTCAAGGCGGATCAGGTGAAGGTACCGATGTCTGGCGGGCGGCGGACTTACTTCTCGGCCAGCGGATGCAGGTCGCGGACCAGGCTCTTCAGCCGCTCCTCGACCACATGGGTGTAGATCTGGGTGGTGGAGATGTCGGTATGGCCGAGCAGGGTCTGGACGATGCGCAGGTCCGCACCATTGTGCAGCAGGTGGCTGGCGAAGGCGTGGCGCAGCACGTGCGGAGACACCAGCCGCGGCGCCAGGCCGGATGCGGCCGCGAGCTCCTTCAGGTCGCGGGCGAAATGCTGCCGGGTCAGGTGGCCGCTCTCGCCGGAGGACGGAAACAGCCATTTCGACGGCGCCGCCTTCTTCGCCTTCGGCTGCATCACCTCCAGCGCCGCGAGATAATCCGCCATCGCCTGGCGCGAGGCGTCGTTGAGCGGCACCAGCCGCTCCTTGTTGCCCTTGCCGCGCACCACGATCATCCGCGCATCGCGCCGCGCCGCGGAGACCGGCAGCGACACCAGCTCGGAGACGCGCAGGCCGGTGGCGTAGAGGACCTCGAGCAGGCAATACAGCCGCAGCGCGCGCAGCCGCTGCGCCGGCGAGACGTCGGTCTGGGTCAGCTCCTTGGCGCGGGTCAGCATCCGGTCGACATCGGCAATCGACAGCACCTTGGGCAGGCCGCGACCGCGCTTCGGCCCCGACAGGATCGCGGCCGGATCGTCGCCGCGGATCCGCTCGTTGAGCAGGAAGCGATAAAGATGCCGCATTGCCGACAGCCGCCGCGCCACGCTGGTCGACTTGAAGCCTCTGGTATCGAGGTCGGCAAGGTAGCCGCGCAGCGCGTCGGTGTCGGCGCTGGTGAAATCGGCGCCGGCATGGGCGAGATAATCGGAGAAGTCGGTGAGGTCGCGCCGGTAGGCGTCGAGCGTGTTGACACCTGCGCCCTGTTCCGCGGCGAGCATGTCGAGGAACAACGCGGTCAGCTTGGCGTCGGAGGACCTGGTGGGAGACTTGGCGGGGATCTTGGCTGCTACGGGCATGCCAGAATCATAGCGGCTATTTCTTGAGGAACTTATCCGGCGGGATGGTCACGGTCATTTCCCGCGGTTTCGGGTGCACGAAATTCGCCAGCGCGAAGACGATGCCGTAGCCGATCCCGAAAATCACGGCGACGACCGTCAGGAAGCGGAACAGGCTGGGCATGGAGGCGACTCGGGCGGCGAATTAACCAATGAAATCATCCAACATGTTCCCCGCGCGGTTGCAAGAGTCGCTGGTAACGGTATCGCCGGGGGTAGTATAGGTGGCTCGAATTCTGAACAAATCGTCCCAATATCCGAGCTTTTTGATGTCCGACGCAGCCGTCCCGGCGCCCACCCACCCGACCCTGGAGGCCGATATCACGGCCGCGCTGGGGAAGCGGTCGATCGTGCTGGTCGGCATGATGGGGGCCGGCAAGTCGACCATCGGCCGGCGGATGGCGGCGCGGCTCAAGCTGGCGTTCACCGATGCCGACACCGAGATCGAGGCGGCGGCCGGCATGACGATCCCGGAGATTTTCGAGACCCACGGCGAACCGTATTTTCGCGATGGAGAGGCGCGGGTGATCGCCCGCATCCTCGACAGCGGCCCGATCGTGCTGGCGACCGGCGGCGGCGCCTTCATGCGCGAGGAGACCCGCAACCGGATCCGCGATCGCGCAGTTTCAATCTGGCTCAAGGCCGACAGTGATATCATCATGCGTCGGGTCCGCCGCCGCGCCGATCGTCCGCTGCTGCAGACCCCAGACCCCGAGGCGACCGTCAACCGGCTACTCAGCGAGCGCGAGCCGGTTTACCAGAACGCCGATCTGACGATCGCCTCGCGCGACGTGCCGCACGATCGCATTGTCGACGAATGCCTCGAGGCCCTGCACGCGCATCTGTGCGGCGTGCGTCCGGCCGGCGAGCCACCACCTGATGGATTGAACGCGACCTCATGACTGCGCCCTTGAAACACTCCGCCTCCGTTACCGTCGATGTCGCGCTCGGCGACCGCGCCTATGACATCGTCATCGGCCGCGACGTGCTGGCCTCGCTGGGCGAGCGTGTCGCGGCGCTGCGGCCCGGCGTGCGGACCGCTGTTGTCACCGACCGCACCGTCGCAAAACACTGGCTGGAGCCAGCCGAGGCGTCGTTGGCGGCCGCGGGCGTGCCGACGTCGCGGATCGTCGTCGAGGAGGGCGAGGGCTCGAAGAGCTACGCCACCCTGACGCAGGTCAGCGAGGCGCTGATCGCGGCGAAGATCGAGCGCAACGATCTGGTGATCGCGCTCGGCGGCGGCGTGGTCGGTGATCTCGCCGGCTTCGCGGCCGCGATCCTGCGCCGCGGCGTCGATTTCGTGCAGGTGCCGACCTCGCTGCTGGCGCAGGTCGATTCCTCCGTCGGCGGCAAGACCGGCATCAACTCGCCGCAGGGCAAGAACCTGATCGGCGCATTCCACCAGCCGGTGCTGGTGATCGCCGACACCTCGGTGCTCGACACGCTGTCGCCGCGCCAGTTCCGCGCCGGCTACGCCGAGGTCGCGAAATACGGCATCCTCGGTGACGACGCCTTCTTCGCCTGGCTCGAAAAGAACCATGCCGACATCTTCTCGGGCGGCGCGGGGCGTGAGCACGCGATTGCGACCTCCTGCCGCGCCAAGGCCGCCATCGTCTCCCGCGACGAGCGCGAGACCGGCGAGCGCGCGCTGCTCAATCTCGGCCACACTTTCGGCCATGCGCTGGAAGCCGCGACCGGCTTCTCCGACCGCCTGTTCCATGGCGAGGGTGTCGCGGTCGGCATGGTGCTCGCGGCGGAATTCTCCGCGCAGCTCGGCATGATTTCGACGGACGACGCTGCCCGCATCGCGCGTCATCTTTCTGCGGTAGGATTGCCGACGCGCCTGCAGGATATCGCAGGCTTCGCGCAGGAAGGGCTTGCCGATGCCGACGCTCTGTTGGCGCTGATGGCGCAGGACAAGAAGGTCAAGCGCGGCAAGCTCACCTTCATCCTGCTGGAGGCGGTCGGCCGCGCCGTGATTGCAAACAATATCGAGCCACAGCCGGTGCGCGACTTCCTGCAAGCCAAGCTGAAGGCTTAGAGCGCGATGACACTTCTTCGGATCGTCATCCCGCTCTATCTCTTTGATTTGAGCATGATCTTTTCGGAAAACCGCTACACACTTTTCCGGATCATGCTCTAACCACGGATCAAGCCAGTGGGATGGTTGACCTTCTCGATCGTGCTGCTCTGTCTGCTCGTCTCCGCCTTCTTCTCGGCGAGTGAGACGGCGCTGACCGGCGCTTCGCGCGCCAGCATGTTGCGGCTGTCGAAGCAGGGCAACAGCGAGGCCACGGTGGTCTCGAGCCTGATGGCGATGCGCGAGCGGATGATCGGCGCGCTGCTGCTCGGCAACAATATCGCCAATATCGGCGCCTCCGCGCTCGCCACCGGCATCTTCACCGCCTGGTTCGGCGATGTCGGCGTGCTTTATGCCACCGGTGTCATGACGGTGCTGGTGGTGATCTTCGCGGAAGTGCTGCCCAAGACCGTCGCCATCAATGCGCCGGACCGGGTGTCGCTGCTGGTGGCTCGGCCGATGCGGTTGACGGTGCTCGTGCTCGGGCCGCTTCTCACCATCATTGAATGGATCGTCCGCGCCCTGATGCGGCTGCTTGGCATCAAGATCGGCGCGCATCAGGCCATCCTGTCGCCGACCGAACGCCTGCGCGGCGCGGTCGATCTGCTGCATCACGAAGGCAAGGTCGAGAAGCAGGACCGCGACATGCTCGGCGGCTTGCTCGACCTCAGCGAACTGCAGGTCTCCGACGTGATGGTCCACCGCACCGAGATGACCATGGTCAATGCCGACCTGCCGCCCGAGGAATTGGTGCGCGAGGTGCTGGCGAGCGAATACACCCGCATCCCGCTGTGGCGCGAGAAGCCGGAGAACATCGTCGGCGTGCTCCACGCCAAGGATCTGCTGCGGGCGATGCGCGCCAATGAAGGCGACATGTCGGCGATCGATGCCTCGGCGATCGCGCTGCCGCCCTGGTTCGTGCCGGAGATGCGCCCGGTCTCCGAACAGCTGAAGGCGTTCCGCCGCCGCAAGACCCACTTCGCCCTGGTGGTCGACGAGTATGGCGAGGTCGAAGGCATGGTGACGCTGGAGGACATCCTGGAGGAGATCGTCGGCGACATCTCCGACGAGCACGATGTCGTGGTCGCCGGCGTGCGCGCCCAGCCGGACGGCTCGGTGGTGGTCGACGGCTCGGTGCCGATCCGCGATCTCAACCGCGCGATGGACTGGCGCCTGCCGGACGAGGAGGCGACCACGGTTGCCGGCCTCGTGATCCATGAGGCGCGGTCGATTCCCGATCGCGGCCAGAGCTTCACCTTCCATGGCTTCCGCTTCCGCGTGCTCCGCCGCGAGCGCAACCGCATCACCGCGTTGCGCATCGTCGCCGTCCCGCGCGAGGCGGCCGAGCCCGACGAGAAGAAGCCGAGGCGGGCAGGGACGGCGTTCTAGTCCTGGTCCGGCGAACGAAGCCTATCCCCGTCACCCCCGCGCAACGGCTTTGCCGTTGTCGCTGGAGGAGCCGCGAAGCGGCGTCTCGAAGGGTCGACGGCCCGGCTGGTGGCCGCGCATCCTTCGAGGCTCGCAAGCGCTCGCGCCTCAGGATGACGGGTCTGGCGATGATTCCGAACGCTACTCGATATCGATCGAGATGCCCGACAGCTTCCACGCGCCGTCGGAGGGGATGAAGCCGAGCTGATACTTCACCTGCTTGGGCGTGGTGTCGAAATGGCCCTTCAGCCGCAACACGCCCTTGTCGTCGATCTTGGCGTCCTCATCGAGGACGATCGGCTTGGCGACCACGGCGTCGAACACCGCGTGCTTGTCGACCAGATCCTTGAAGATCGTCTTCAGCTTGTCCGGCGAAAATTGGTCGCGGAACGGCTTTGAGATCTTGGCGTGGAACACGGCGAAATTGTTTGCGGCCACCGCGTCGTTGAGCGAGACCAGGATGCTCTTGATCAGCACCTCCTGGACGAACGGGCTCGGCATATCCAGCGCCAAGGCCGGGCGCAACGCGCAGATCAGGAGCAGGCCGGCTGCGGCGACAATCGACCGGAAACGTGGCCGGCAAGGGATCATCAATGGCCCCATAACAAGCGTGGCGATACGATCCATCATTTTCCTGCCAACATATGGCGCAGGTCCATCGCCGGAGGTCCCAATCTCATAACGGAAAACCACTGCCTCGTCTTGAGCCAAGCGCGAGCTAGCGCGGCTTTTCCCCGGGGCCGTGGGCGTGGATCGCCAGCGCGTGAACCGAGCCGGCGAGTTCCTGCGCCAGCGTCGCATTTATCATGCGATGGCGTTCGAGCCGGCTCTTCCCTTCGAAGGCCGGAGACACAATATATACCCTGAAATGCGTCTCGCCGCCTGGCCTGTGGCCGGCGTGGCCCTCATGCAGATGTGACTCATCGACCACGTCGAGGCTTTCGGGCAAGAAAGCTTCATGCAACTTGTTTATGATAGCGTCTTTGGTGCTCATGGCGGCGGAGTTAGGTCCGCGACGGCTTTTCGTCAATGGTGCAAGCGGGAAACGAGGTCTGCACAATGTCAAGACTTGAAGATTTGTGCATTGCGTAGTCAAAGAGAACATGCCGATCGATTCATCAAAATTCTTCGACTCCATTCGCATCAAGCCGACCAAGGTGAGTGCGAAGCGCCAGGCGCAGGCCGGCGAGCAGGCCGTGACCTGCGAGTGGGCGGGTTGCCAGAACAAGGGCGCGCACCGCGCCCCGAAGGGCCGTGAGAATTCGCGCGAGTATTGGCACTTCTGTCTCGATCACGTCCGCGAGTACAACCAGTCCTACAATTTCTTCCAGGGCATGAATCCCGACGACGTCGCGCGCTACCAGAAGGACGCGCTGACTGGCCACCGTCCGACCTGGAAGATGGGCGCCAACAACGGCAAGAAGGAGAGCGGGCTCGACGCCGCCTCCGATCCGTTCCACGTGTTCTCCGAGCTCAACGGCCGCGGCCGCTGGCGTCCCGGACCTGGTGGCGCGGAGCCGAAGCCCGAGACGCGCAAGGTCATGAACGCCGAGCGCAAGGCGCTGCTGGTGATGGGGCTCGGCGCCGGCGCGACGCTCGAAGACGTCAAGTCGAAATACAAGGCGCTGGTGAAGCAGCACCACCCCGACGCCAATGGCGGCGACCGCTCCACCGAGGATCGCCTGATCGAGATCATCAAGGCGTATAATTATCTGAAGACCGTGGTGCGCGAGGCGTAAGCTCTTGCCTCCGTCGCCCCTGCGGAAGCAGGGGCCATAACCACCGACGGTTATTGTTCTCGTCAGGTGTCCACCCCATTGTCCCATTGTTGGGCCGCGGCGTATGGGTCCCTGCTTTCGCAGGGACGACGGCGGAGTTTGTGGCTCCGCCGTCGGACGCTTCCTGCTGTTCAGCCCTTCGGCACTGCTCCGACATAGGACGAGCTCGGCCGGATCAACCGGCCGGTGCGCCGCTGTTCCAGCGCGTGCGCGGTCCAGCCAGCGGCACGGGCCACGGCAAAGATCGGCGTGAACGCCTGCCGCGGGATCTCCAGCCCATCGAGCAGGATCGCGGTGAAGAACTCGACATTGGTCTCGAGCGGCCGCTCCGGATTCTTCTTGCGCAGCGCTGCGCGGATATAGGCCTCGACCTCGCCGGCAAACGGCAGGTCGGCGCCGTCGGCCTCCAGGTGTTCGATCGCAACCTTCAGCACGTCGGCGCGCGGATCACGCACGCGATAGACCCGATGACCGAAGCCCATCAGCCGTTCGCCATGCGCCAGCGCGCCGTCGACCCAGGGCTGGATGCGCTCACGGGTGCCGATTGCGTCCAGCATCTCCAGCACCGGCTCCGGCGCGCCGCCATGCAGCGGGCCGGTCAGCGCGCAGTAGCCGCCGGTGACGGCCGCGAACAGATCGGCCTGGGTCGAGGCGATCACCCGCGTGGTGAAGGTCGATGCATTCATGCCGTGGTCGCAGACGGTGACGAAATAGGCGTCGAGCGCCGCAACCTCGCGCGGCTCGGCCTTGCGCCCCCGCAGCATCCGCAGCGTGTCGGCCGCGTGGCTGGCATTCGGGTCCGGCGCGATCGGGGCATGTCCTTTGGCGTGCTGGACCAGGGCGCCCGCGATCACAGGGAATGCGCCGACAATGGTCGCCTCGTGCTCCAGCCCGCTCTCGCCGCGCAATCCGGCGATCGCGGCCCGGAAGCCGTCGACGATCGACATGCCGCGCGTCGCCGGCATCAGGTCCGGCAGCCGCGCAAAGGCGCGTTCGCGGGCGGCGCCGAGGCCGGCGCGGACGTTGGCTTCGCTCACCGACTTGCCGGTGGCGCCGTTCCACAGCCGCGCCGTGACGCCCTCGAAGCTCGACTTGCCCGCGAGGTTGGCGACGTGCTCGCCGGCGATGATCAATTCGCCGCGCTCGCCGTCGACACGGCTCAACACGGTCTCGGCGGCGGGGACGCCGTCCAGACCGATCTGGCTCTTGGTGAGAATCATGTTCATGGCCCGATCTCCTTGCTTCACACCTTGAAGATCGAGTCTCTCGACGAGTTGATCAATCTTGATTATATTAATCAATATGAAAAAATCCGCCGAGCTCTACCTCTCCGCCCGGGAGGCCGCCGCCGAGCTCGCGATCTCGCCGGCGACCCTCTACGCCTATGTCAGCCGCGGCCTGATCCGCTCCGAGCCGTCGCCGGATTCGCGCAGCCACCGCTATCGCGCCGAGGACATCAGGGGGCTGAAGGAGCGCCGCGTGCCGTCGCCGGAGCCGCGCGGCTTTCGCAATTTCGATGCCGATCTTCCGGTGATGGATTCAGCGATCGCGACCATCACCGAGCAGGGCCCGATCTATCGCGGCGTGAACTGCGTCGATCTCGCCGAGCGCGACACGCTGGAGCACACCGCGACGCTGCTGTGGGACGTCACCGGCGTCGATCCGTTCGCGCCGGACAATTGCCCGCATGTCTCGGATGAAATGCGCGCGATCGCCGAGGCCGCGCGCCGCGCCCAGCCGATCGATCGCACGGTCGCGGTGCTGGCGCTGGCGGCGAGTGCCGATCCCGGCGCCTTCACCCGCGCGCCGGATGGACGCGCGATGGTCGGCGGGCGCATCCTGCGGCTGCTGGTCGCGACCATGCTGAACGCCGTGCCATCGGCCGAGCCGCTGCATGAGCAGGTGGCGCGGGTCTGGACGCCGGACAACAAGCACGCGCCCGACCTGATTCGCCGCGCGCTGGTGCTGCTCGCCGATCACGAACTGAATGCCTCCACCTTCACGGCGCGCTGCGCGGCATCGACCGGCCTCAATCTGTACGACTCCGTGATCGCGGGTCTCGTCGCGTTGAAGGGGCCGATGCATGGCGGCGCCGGCGTGCTCGCCTCGCGCCTGGTCAAGACCATGATCGACAATGACGTTGCGCCGGTGGTCCGCGAGCGGGTCGCGCTCGGCGAACGCTTCGCCGGCTTCGGGCACGGCGTCTACAAGAAGGGCGATCCGCGCGCGATTTCGCTGCTCGAGGCCCTGACGCGGGCCGGCGCACCGCGGAAATTCACCAGGGAGGTGCCCGAGCGGATCGCGGAAGCAACCGGCGAGTTCGTCAACATCGATTACGCGCTGGCGGTGCTGGTGCATGCGCTGCGAATGCCGGCGGGGAGCGAGCTCGCGCTGTTTGCGATGGCCCGCAGCGTCGGCTGGATCGCGCATGCCAGCGAGCAGCTTCAGCTTGGCAAACTGATCAGGCCCCGCGCGCGCTATGTCGGCCCGGCACCCGGGCGGGCCGGCACGACCAATAGTATCTAGCGCATGATCCGGAAAAGTGGGGACCGGTTTTCCGAAGAGATCATGCGCAAAAAGATCAGGCTATTTTGCCGGCTTGGCCGGTTCGATCAGGCCACCTCCATGCCGGCGGCGGATAGTCCAGATCGCCAGCGACAGGATGACGGCGCAACCCGCGACCGCGAACATCCACAGGTGCTTGCCGACATGTTGATGATGCGGCAGGCCGGCATAGTCGTGCAGCGCGGTGACGGCGAGCACGCCGGGCAACACATGCGCCGGTGCCCAGAGCAGGATCGCGGGGATGTTGATCGCGTAGAAGCGCGCCGGCGGCATGTCGAGCGCACCGGCGGTGATCGGCACAAAGGCGCGGATCGGCGGCACGAAGCGGGCGAAGAACACCGCGAGCACGCCCCAGCGGTTGAAGAAGGCCTCGCTCTGCGCGACCACCCGCGGATAATTGGAGAGCGGCCAGGCCGACAGGATCTCGCGCTGGCTGCGGTAACCGATCAGGTAGGCGGTGCCGTCGCCGAGCATCGCGCCGGCGGCCGCGGCGGCGAGCACCGGCACGAGCTTCAATTCGCCGCCCGGGACCAGCGCGCTCAGTGCCAGGATGATGGTCGACCCCGGCACCAGCGAGCCGACCACCGGGACTGCTTCCAGCAGGGCGGCCAGAAACAGCGTCAGATAGGCGAGCCAGGCATGGGCCGAAACGAAAGCGATCAATGGGTCAAGGAATGAGGTCACAGAATCCCTGGGTGCGGTGAAACAGGTCCGAGAGCTAACAACTCCCCACCGGGCTGAAAAGTGCCTCGCCGGGCAGGCCGCCGTGGGGCTGCGGCGAAAGTACGGCGGGATTTGCAGAGCAGCCTTCCAAAAACCGAGTTTCACGCCTATCTTTATGATACAACAACGGAACTTTGATTTGCCCGTGGGCTTCTGCCGGCCGATGCTCTCTGCTAGGCTTGTGGGTAGCACCCCATCCGCAGCCAAATGACCTAAATCTGGTTTCGGGAATGCCCGGGACCTCGGAGGATGAATGACGACGGCCGTCCAGACCAAAGCGCAAGAACCCGTCGGGTTGCCCGACATGAAGGTGTCGGTTCGGCAGGTCTTCGGGATCGATAGCGATCTGGAAGTTCCGGCCTATTCCGAAGTCGATCCGCATGTGCCGGAAGTCGACAGCGACTATCGCTTCGACCGCGCCACCACGCTGGCGATCCTCGCCGGCTTTGCCAAGAACCGCCGCGTGATGGTCACCGGCTATCACGGCACCGGCAAATCGACTCACATCGAGCAGGTTGCGGCCCGCCTCAACTGGCCCTGCGTACGCGTAAACCTCGACAGCCACATCAGCCGTATCGATCTCGTCGGCAAGGATGCCATCGTGGTCAAGGACGGCAAGCAGGTCACCGAATTCCGCGACGGCATCCTGCCCTGGGCGCTGCAGCACAACATCGCGCTGGTGTTCGACGAGTACGACGCCGGCCGTCCGGATGTGATGTTCGTGATCCAGCGCGTGCTGGAGGTGTCCGGCCGCCTGACGCTGCTCGACCAGAACAAGGTGATCAAGCCTCACCCGGCGTTCCGCCTGTTCGCGACCGCCAACACGGTCGGCCTCGGCGACACCTCGGGCCTCTATCACGGCACCCAGCAGATCAACCAGGGCCAGATGGACCGCTGGTCGATCGTCACCACGCTGAACTACCTCGCCCATGACGAGGAAGTTGAGATCGTGCTGGCGAAGGCGAAGCACTATCGCACCCAGGAAGGTCGCGACATTGTCAACAAGATGGTGCGGCTGGCGGATCTCACCCGCAACGCGTTCGCCAATGGCGACCTGTCGACGGTGATGAGCCCGCGCACGGTGATCACCTGGGCCGAGAACGCCGACATCTTCAACGACATCGGCTTCGCGTTCCGCGTCACCTTCCTCAACAAGTGTGACGAGCTGGAGCGGCCGCTGGTCGCCGAGTTCTACCAGCGCTGCTTCAACGTCGAGTTGCCGGAATCCTCGGTCAACGTGGCGCTCAGCTAGCCCATGCCGAAAATCTCCGTCGAGCGCACAGTCACACAGACGAAGAAGACGGTGCTCGGCGGATTGCTCCGCTACAACAACGAGAAGATGGGGAAGCAGAAATACAAGCGCTTCGCCATCTCGCTGCGGCAAGGCGACGAGATCGTCGGCGGCATCGTCGGCGAGGTCTGGACCGCGGTGTTGTTCATCCAGCTGTTCTGGATGGAGCAGAAGTTTCGCAACAAGGGTTTTGGCGCGAAGCTGATCAAGGCGATCGAAGACGAGGCGCGACGTTTCGGAGCGACGCGATCCTATCTGGATACGATGAGCTTCCAGGCGCCGGGCTTCTACCGCGCCAATGGATATAAAGAGTTCGGTTCGATTGAGGGGTATCCCGGCGGCGTCACGCGCCACTGGTTTACGAAATCGCTATGACAACCTCCAATATCAAATTCCGTCCCGGATCGAAGGAAGCGCCGACCGAGCCGTTCAAGCGCTCGGTGTCGGCCTGCCTGAAGGCGATCGCCAGGAAGCCGGAGCTCGAGGTCAGCTTCGCTGCCGAGCGGCCGGGGCTTGCGCCCGGCAAGGCGCGGCTGCCGGAGCCGGCGCGCAAGATGACCAAGCGCGATGCGGCGATCGTGCGCGGCCACGCCGACTCGATCGCGCTCAAGATCGCCTGTCACGATCCCAAGGTGCATCGCAAGCTGATGCCGGGCAATCCGCAGGCGCGCGGCGTGTTCGAGGCGGTCGAGCAGGCGCGCGTCGAGGCGATCGGCTCGCGGCGGATGGCGGGCGTCGCGAAGAACCTCACCGCGATGCTCGACGATCATTTCCACCGCGGCAAGTATGACGAGATCACCGATCGCGCCGATGCGCCGCTGTCGGATGCGCTGGCGATGCTGGTGCGCGAACGCCTGACCGGCATGGCACCGCCCGCGGCCGCCAAGAAGATGGTCGATCTCTGGCGTCCGACGCTGGAGGACAAGATCGGCTCGCGGCTCGACCAGCTCAGCCGTTTCACCGAGGACCAGGCGAGGTTCGGTGACATGGTCCACGATCTGCTGTCGGCGCTCGATCTCGGCGACGACCGCAACATGGACTCCGACGACGACGATGACCAGGACGAGAACCAGGACGGCGAGAACGATCAGTCCGGTGCCGAGGGCTCGCCTGATTCCGACGCCGCGCAGGAGATGAGCGCCGACCAGGCCCAGACGAGCGCGGAAGAGATGAGCGAAAGCGCAATGGAAAGCGCGCAGGCCTCCACCTCAGACACGTTCGACGACGGCGAACTGGGCGACGACGAGACGCCGGGCGAGGCGACACGGCCGAATTCGCGCGGTCAGAACGAGCCGCGCGGCCCGGAATATCATGCGTTTGCGCCGAAGTTCGACGAGGTGATCGCCGCGGAAGATCTCTGCGATCACGACGAGCTCGAGCGGCTGCGCTCCTATCTCGACAAGCAGCTCGCGCATCTGCAGGGCATCGTAGCGCGGCTCGCCAACCGCCTGCAGCGCCGCCTGATGGCACAGCAGAACCGCGCCTGGGATTTCGACCTCGAGGAAGGCATCCTCGATCCCGCGCGGCTGTCGCGCGTCGTCACCGATCCCTATCATCCGCTGTCCTTCATGCATGAGAAGGAGGCGACCTTCCGCGACACCGTGGTGACGCTGCTGCTGGATAACTCCGGCTCGATGCGCGGTCGTCCGATCACGGTTGCCGCCACCTGCGCCGACATCCTGGCGCGTACGCTGGAGCGTTGCGGCGTCAAGGTCGAGATCCTGGGCTTCACCACCCGCGCCTGGAAGGGCGGGCAGTCGCGCGAGGCGTGGCTCGCGGCCGGCAAGCCGGCTAATCCCGGCCGCCTCAACGATCTGCGCCACATCATCTACAAGTCGGCGGATGCGCCGTGGCGCCGTGCGCGGAAAAATCTCGGCCTGATGATGCGCGAGGGCCTGCTGAAGGAGAACATCGACGGCGAGGCGCTCGACTGGGCGCACAAGCGTCTGCTTGCGCGTCCCGAGCAGCGCCGCATCCTGATGATGATCTCCGACGGCGCGCCGGTCGACGACTCCACGCTGTCGGTCAATCCGGGCAACTATCTCGAGCGGCACCTGCGCCACATCATCGAGGAGATCGAGACCCGCTCGCCGGTCGAGCTGATCGCGATCGGCATCGGTCATGACGTGACGCGCTATTATCGCCGCGCCGTCACCATCGTGGATGCCGAAGAGCTTGGCGGCGCGATCACCGAAAAGCTCGCCGAGCTGTTCAGCGAGACCCACGGCTCGGCGCCCGCACCGGGCACGCGGCGCCGCCTTCACTCGTGAGACATGCGCTCACCCGTTAGCCGCCGCCACGTCCTGCAAGGGATGGCGGCGGGGCTGTCGGCCGCAGCATTGCCGCGTCTCGCGCGGGCGCAGGGCGCGAGCCAGCCGGCGTTGACGCCGGGACCGCCCGGCAGGCCGGGCCGCCACCGCGTCGACGAACCCGCAGCCGTCGAGGTCAACGCACGGCCGCTGCCGTCGTTCGATATCCGCGATCGTGCGCGGGTACGGTTCGGCGCGCTGGAATATCGCAGCGGCCTGATCCTGACCTCGTCATTCTCCGGCTTTGGCGGCCTGTCCGCGCTGCGGCTCGATGCCAAGGGCGAGCGCTTCATTGCGGTCAGCGACCAGGGCACCTGGTTCACCGGCCGCATCGTCTATCGCGGCCGGGAGATGGCCGGGCTCGACGATGTCGAGGCGGCGCCGCTGCTCGACGCCCACGGCAAACCGATCACCGCCACCCGCGGTTGGTACGATTCGGAATCGCTCGCGCTCGACGGCTCCATTGCCTATGTCGGGCTCGAGCGGGTCAACCAGGTGCTGCGCTACGATTTCGCCAAGGGCTTCACCCGCGCGCGCGGCGAGCTGGTGCCGCTGCCGGCGGCGGCGCGCAAGCTGCCCATCAACAAGGGGCTCGAGGCGCTCGTCTTCGTGCCCAAGGTCATGCCCAACGCCGCACCGCCGAGCCAGCCGCTGGCCGGTACGCTGATCGCGCTTTCCGAACGCGGGCTCGATGCCGGCGGCAACCTGATCGCCTTCCTGGTCGGCGGCAGGACGCCGGGCCAGTTCAGCGTCCGCCGCACCGAGAATTTCGACATCAGCGACGCGGTCCTGCTGCCGTCGGGCGATCTGTTGATCCTGGAGCGGAAGTTCTCTTGGCTTGGCGGCGCCGGCATTCGCATCCGCCGCCTCGCTTTGTCGGACATTGCGCCCGGTGCCGTCGTCGACGGTCCGGCGATCTTCAATGCCGATCTCGGCAACGAGATCGACAACATGGAAGGCATCGACGCCCACGTCACCGCGGAGGGCGAGACTGTGCTGACCATGATTTCCGACGACAATTTCTCCCTGATCCAGCGCAATTTGCTGCTGCAATTCACGCTGGTTGAGTAAAGGGCGGCCCCCAAGGGACGGCGCTATCGCATTGCTGATCTGCCCCGGCCCGTTCGGCGACAGCGACAGTTGGTGATTGCGGCGGCCGCCTCTATCTTGTGGTGGCCGTTTCCCCGATCCCGGATACCTCTCGCATGAGCCCCCTGTTTTCCCCGATCGAACTGCGCAGCCTCAAGCTCTCCAACCGGATCATGGTCTCGCCGATGTGTCAGTATTCGGCCATCGACGGCTCCGCTACCGATTGGCACTTCACCCACATCAACATGCTGGCGCTGTCGGGCGCCGCGATGTTCTGCATCGAGGCCACCCATGTCGAGGATATCGGGCGGATCACGCCGGGCTGCCTCGGCCTCTACAGCGATGCCAACGAGGCGGCGCTGAAGCCGATCCTGGCCTCGGTGCGCAAGCATTCGAAGGCGGCGGTCGCGATGCAACTCGCCCATGCCGGCCGCAAGGCTTCGAGCCAGCGTCCGTGGGAGGGCGGGCAATTGATCCCGATTGCCGAAGGCGGCTGGCAGACGGTTGGGCCGTCGGCTGTCCCGCATAAGGAAAGCGAGGCGCCGCCGCTGGCGCTCGATGACGCCGGCCTGAAGCGCATTCGCGAGGCCTTTGTCGCGGCCGCCCGGCGGGCCGACCGGCTCGGCATCGACGCGCTCGAGCTGCACGGCGCGCACGGCTATCTGCTGCACCAGTTCCTGTCGCCGATCGCCAACAAGCGGACCGACCGCTATGGCGGCTCGCTCGAAAACCGCATGCGCTTCCCGCTGGAAGTGTTCGACGCGGTGCGCGCCGTATTCCCGGATCACAAGCCGATCGGCATGCGGGTGTCGGCGACCGACTGGGTCGAGGGGGCCTGGGACCTCGCGCAGACCATCGAATTTGCCAAGGAGTTGAAGAAGCGCGGCGTCGACTGGATGGACGTCTCCTCCGGCGGCGTGTCGCCGCTGCAGAAGATTCCGCTCGGTCCGGGCTACCAGGTGCCGGCGGCACAGGCGGTCAAGGAGGCGACCGGCGTCACCACGATGGCGGTCGGCCTGATCACCGAAGCGAAGCAGGCCGAGGAGATCGTTACCTCAGGCAAGGCCGACATGGTGGCGCTCGCCCGCGGCATGCTCTACGATCCGCGCTGGGGCTGGCACGCCGCCGCCGAGCTCGGCGGTGAGGTGAGCGCGCCGCCGCAATACTGGCGCTCGCAGCCCTCGACGCAAAAGGCGCTGTTCGGCAAGACCACCTTCGGGACGCGGTAAATTCACTGTCATTCCGTGATGGTCCGAAGGACCAGACCCGGAACCTCGAGATTCAGGGTTCGATGCTACGCATCGCCCCGGAATGACAGTGTGATTCATCAGGCCATTGTCCTGCCGTAACCAACGCGGGTACTCTCCGGAGCGCGTGCGGAAGACACGCATCGAACAAAGAGAGGAAACCCATGGAACTCGGATACTTCGCGATGCCGTCGCATCCGCCGGAGTGCGGATTGAAGGAGGGCCACGACTGGGACCTGCAGGTGCTGCGCTGGCTGGACGAGCTCGGCTATCAGGAAGCCTGGATCGGCGAGCATCACACCGCGCCCTGGGAGCCGCATCCGTCGCCCGACCTGCTGGTCGCGCAGGCGCTGCTGCAGACCAAGAACATCCGCATCGGACCCGGCGGCTTCCTGCTGCCGTATCATCACCCGGCCGAACTCGCCAACCGCGTCGCGATGCTCGATCACCTCTCGAACGGACGATTGAATTTCGGCGTCGCGGCCTCGGGCCTGCCGAGCGACTGGGCGATGTTCAATGTCGACGGCATGTCGGGCCAGAACCGCGACATGACCCGCGAGGCGCTCGAGATCATCCTGAAGATGTGGACCGAGCCGGCTCCATGGACCCACAAGGGCAAGTTCTGGACGGTGACCAAGCCGGACACGATGTTCGACTTCCTCAAACCCCACATCAAGCCACAGCAAGCACCGCATCCGCCGATCGGCGTCGCGGGCCTGTCGAAGAACTCGGATACGCTCAAGCTCGCCGGCGAGCGCGGCTTCATCCCGATGAGCCTCAACCTCAACCCCGCCTATGTCGGCAGTCACTGGGACTCGGTCGAGGCCGGCGCCGCCAGGACCGGCCGCAAGCCGAGCCGCAAGGACTGGCGGATGGTGCGCGAGGTGTTCGTGGCTGATACCGATGAGGAGGCGTGGAGGCTGTCGACCGGCGACATGATGGGCCGGATGATGGGCGAGTATTTCCTGCCGCTGCTCGGCCACTTTGGGTTCAAGGATTATCTGAAGGCGTCGCCCGACGTGCCCGATAGCGACGTCACGGTCGAGTATTGCGCCCGCAACAACTGGATCGTCGGCTCGCCCGCGACGGTCACCGAGAAGATCGAGAAGATCTATCAGGAGGTCGGCGGTTTCGGCGTGCTGCTGGTGTTCGGTTTCGACTACAAGCACAAGCCCGAAGCCTGGCACAATTCGCTGCGGCTGCTGAAGCAGGAGGTCTTGCCGAAGCTGAAGCATCTCGACACCTCGGTCGGCCGCGCGGCATAGGCTTGCGGAGGAGCGCGGGGCAGCGACAACGCTGCCCCGTATGTCATGATGGATCGCTCAGGCGGTGCCGAGCCAGAACCGGGTTTCGATTTGCGCCCAGCCCTTGCCGATGCGGCTGCTCAGCCAGCTGTCGCTGCGCTTCAGACCCTTGTCCTTCTGGCCTTCCGGCGTGTTGCGCCAGGCCTGCCAGCGGTACTGGCCGTAGATGCTGACGATGCGCGCGGCGTAGGTCAGCGCCAGCTGTGAATCGCCTCTGATAATGACGAGGTTGTCGTCGTTCTTGGTGCTGGCACGGTCGGAGAAATTGTGCGAGCCGGTCATGACCACCGGGTTCTTGCCGGCCGGATCCAGCACGATCACCTTGCTGTGCACGGCGATCATGAATTTTCCGGTGTTCTTGATCTCGTGCTGCCACCAGTCGGCGGTCTTGTCGATGCCGGCGGGCCGGATCACGTCGGCAATCTGCTTGCCCTTGAAGACCTGCTGCTGACCGCTGCCGGCCAGCAGTTGCAGCTGATCCTTCGGACTGTCCTTGCCCTGCGCCGGGAAATTGTTGAGCACCCCGCGCACATAGAGATTCTTGTCCTGCGCCTTCTCCAGGATCGGGCCGAGCAGGCCCTTGTTGCCGGGATTGAGCATCAGGCACACCGCGCCATGCTCGGCGTCCTCGATCATCTTGGTCGCTTCCTTGAGATCGCCGCTCTTCGTGGTCGGCGTGAACCAGACGCTGATGTTCGAGTTGCCGATCGTGAACGGCCATTCGTGATCGCCGGCCACGGCCAGCGCCTTCGGCGACTTGCTGCCGTCGGCGTAGATCGCTTTCCAATGCTCGTGATAGGCCGTCGCGATCTTGTCGTCGGCGATCTCGAGCCCATTGTTGTTCTGGGTGCAGAGACCGGTCCGGGTCCAGTTGGTACTGCCGGTCCAGACCATCTTCGGTGTTTGCGCGCCGTCGCAGAACACCGCGAACTTGTTGTGCGCGTAGCGGCTCGGCGCAATCTTGCGGCGCACGATGTCGACGCCCGCCTTCTTCAGCACGCCGGCATTCTTCTCGGTTTCCTTTGCGGTAGCGTCCGACTTGCCGGTGCTGTTGCCGAGCACGACATGGGCCTTGCCCTTCATGGCGGTCAGCGCGGCAATCAGTTCGGGATCGTTGAGCTCGTAAAGCGCGGCATAGACGTCGACCTTGTCCTTCTTGGCCTCGGCCAGCAGGGCGAGCAGGCGCGCGCCAAGCTCGCCCTTGAGGAAGTCGCGGATCTTGTTGCCCTTGGTGGAGATCGCCTTCTCCAGCGTCTGGGAGGCCTTCGGCGTGGTGCCGATCGCGCGCGACAGCCATTGTGCCGAGATCGTGCCGCGGTTGAACCATGGCTTGAGCGGGCCCGACGGCGTGGCCGAGACGTAGTCGGTCCATGTCGCTGGCGCACCGTACGCGGGCTTCACCTTGGTGGCGCCGTCCTTGAGAACCGGCACGACGCCATAGCGGACCGGCGCATCGGCCGGGGCCAGGAAATCGGTCCAGTTCGTCTTCTGCACCGGCCATTCGGTGCTCGGACGATGATCTCCCGCCTTGTGGCCCTGCGCCTGATCCTCGAACCCGACCCAGGTGTCGACGACCGTCGCGCTCTTGCCCTGCTGCTGACGATAGAGCGCAAAGCCGAGGCAGTCCGGGATCATTGCCGCGACCTCCCAAACCACGAAGATGCCGTCGGTGGTTGGAAACGCCTGAATTGTGGAAATCATGGTGATGCCTCCAAATCACTGATGAGAAATATCCGCTCGATATGAACCTGGCGCGTCAGCGCCGCAGGAGATCCGAGGTGTCGCGTCGGACCGTTCCGGGCGCCTGGCGGCTCGTCTAGCAGGAGGAGTATGGATAATACATGCAACCGAAACTATCGGCTGGATCACAGATGGATCACGCCGTGTGGACCGTTCCGCCGCGGTTGCAGCTGTCTAGAGCAGCTTCACCGTGACCTTCGCCTTGCCCGTGTGATCGCCGTAGAACCATTTGTAGATCCAGGGCAGGCCGATGACGGCCTGGTTGACGTAGAGAAAGATCTCGCCGCTGCGATCGGCGGTGAACCTCGCTTTGTAGACTTGCGGATCGGTGTTCGGCGCCGGCAGCGGATCGAGGAAATACTCGTCGACGCCGGTCTCTCCGACCCGTGCGATCAGCCTGAACCATGGCCGGAACAGGATGCGTCGCAGGAAGATCGTGGCGTATCCGCGCCAGCGATTTGCGCCCGCGATGGTCGAGGTCCGGTATCCGATCGGCGTGACGGCGCGTCCGGCGTCCTCCCATGGCTCGGACATCGTGATCGCGATCTCGTACTTGAACCCGGTGCGGACCTTGAGCCCGGTCGGCGCACAGATCGCGCTGGTGTCGAAGTCGGCAGCATCCTGCGGGATGCCCTTGTCGGCGGCGACGAGCTTGTCGGCCGCGGTCCCCTTGCAGAAGGCGCCCATCGAATCCGCGGCATTGAACAGGAAATGGCTGAGCAGCGTCGCGCCGAACCAGACCAGCAAGGCGGTGAGCAGGAACGGCACGACATGCCGCTTCCCGACATTGAGAATCCACTGATAGATCGTGCTGGTCCGGAAGCGATAGATCGCATTGTGCACGATCCCGGAGAGCGGCGCCGGGTTCGCGCGGTCACGCCAGATGATCCGCATCCTGTCGCTGATCGTTGCGCTGAGCGAACTGCCCACGGCCATCAGCACGAAAACGGCGATGATGCCGCCAGCGAACCATTCCGGGTTGCCGGCATACCAATCGGTCCACCAATGAAACGAAGCGGGCAGGAATGACTCGATGAAGCGCACCAACTCCGAGATCATCCTGAACCAGGAGCTGAATTCGTGCTCCTTGTGCTGGTTGTGGAACAACCAGAACGTCGCCAAATGAAGCGACGCCGCCAGCGTGGCGAAGTAGGCGATCCGCCGCATCCAGACGAAATTCCACAGCTTCTCCTGCGCGGCATGACGCGCCGGCGCGCCACTGGGCGTTTCAAACGTATTCGGTCCCAGCGGTGTCACCTGGCCGCTGCGGGAGACGACCACATAGTTCGGCGGAAGTCCGATCGGGGCATAGGCGTTGGCGCCGCTGTCGATCCGCTCGAACACGCTTTCGTGGATCTTCGGCATCGGCACGCTGACGCCGGCGTAGGGATCGTTGCAGAGATCGGCGACCTTGCGGGGACCGTACCGGTAATAGGCGCCGAGGCCGGCCCGCGAATCATAGAGGCGGCCATCCTTGTCCTCGGAGGACCTGATCGCCTTGATCGCATCGGGATCGGCAATCGGCGCGCTCTTGAACACGAGCCCGCGCTTGACCGCTTCGTCGACCAGCCACGCCAGCGGCACGAACGCGACGGCGTCGTCCGGATAGCCGCCGCCGACATTGGCATGCATGCCGACGAACCACACCTGGACGAGGCGCTCGCCATCGATCGTTGCCGGCACGGCCGGTGCGGGCTGTCCCGGCTCTTGCTCCGTCCAGAGCACCGGATGGAAGGTCGTGCGCTCGTCGTCGAGCGCCAGCGCATGCCGTGCGCACTTGACCTTCGGGCTGAGAATCCGGTTCGGCAGCTCGAGCGGCCACACCCAGTTGGAGATGCCGCGTGTCATCTCGTCGATCGGCAGGCCATAGGCCGCGACGGTGTCCCAGATGCCGATGAACTCGATCGCTGGCACCGGCTTCCGTGCGATCTCCGCATAGGGCTTGTTGCGCAGAAGCCGGTCCAGCACCGGCACGAGGACGTAGTCGCGCAGCGCGCGGAACAGCACCTCGATGCGCCAGATCGAGTGATAGCCCGCGGCCCGGTAGGCGCGATAGGCCTTCACCGCGCCGTCGTGCAGTTCGGCTTCTGTGTCCGCGACGATAAGGCCCTGATCGAGGATGAGCGCGGCGAGTGTGCGCACGGTGAATGCGCCACGGCTGAATCCGAACAGATAGATCTGCGAATCGTTCTGGTGGTCGTAGTTGCGGCAGATGAATTTGTAGGCATCCAGGATATTGCGCTTGAGGCCGTAGCCGAAGGCGCCGCCGAGCAGCGCAAGCGGGACGAAGGACGACGTGCCGACGCCGTCATCATACTTGGCGGCCTGCGCGTTGCCCTGCAGATCCAGTGACTGGAATATTCGCCAGACATTGGTGCGCCAGACGCTGGAAGCGGCGTTGCCGGTGCCGTCGGACAGGATAATGATCTTGGGGCTCGGCATCCAAAGACGCTCGCTGAAGCGGATGAAGCGGATGGCGCAGCGTAGCAGCAGCCGGGTCGATTGCTACCTTGGATCGATCTTTAATCATTCGGCGCCGCGATAGGTGTGAACTGGCGCACAAAAGCGCCCTGAGGTCGCGGCCATTTGAGGCGAGACGGCTTTCGCGGCGTAACGAAAAGGCCTAGCCTGACCAGCGGTGCAATTCATTGATGAGGCACAGCAATGCGCAGCCGCGTCAGAAAATTTGCCCATATCCTGGAGCGCTTCGGCCTCGCCTTGGCGGGAGCAGCCAGCGGTCTGTTCGTCGCCATCCATGTCGGCTCGAGCGTCTCGGCGCTGACGTCGCAGGCGTTCCTGCTGATCATGATGCTGGGCGGCGCGATCGGCTTCTATCTCGGCATCGACACGCCGCCAAAGCTGTTTCATCCGAAGGATGGGAGCTCGACACGCAAGATCGACGCGGCGGAGCTGCTCAGTGCGGTCGGCACCTTCCTCGCGACCATGGTCGCGTTCTTCTCGGTCGGTGTCGTCGTGCTGCGCAGCGAGCCGGACATCGCCTGGACCGCGGCGATCATGGCAGGCTGGGTGCTCGGCGTCACGATGCAGATCGTCGCCGGCACGATCGCCCGCACCCGGGTCTAGCTACGCACTGCGCGTGACGCCCAATCCTGCAAGATGCGTGTCGACGAACTGCGCGAGGCGTTCGCGCAACTGCTCCGGCGGCACCGCGACCACGCGCTCCTCGAGGCCCAGCGAGATGATGCCGTGAACCGCGGAGAACATCGTCCGCGACAGCAGCGCGACGTCGTCGGAATCGCGATCGGGCAATAGCCGCACCAGCGGCGCGTGCATCAGCGCAAAGGCATCCATCACCATCGCCAGGATATCTTCCGGAAACGGCCGGTCGTCCTCCATCCGGTGCTCGAACAGCGAGCGCAGCAGATTGGCGTGCTCGGTGGCGAAGCCGAGATAGGCGTCGGCAAGCCCGTGCAGCTGGCGCAGGGGATCGTCGGCCGGGACCGCCTTGAGCCGCGTGGTCAGGGCCTGAACGGTCTCCCGGTTCACGGTCAGGATCAGGCCGTCGAAGTCGCCGAATTCATTATAGACGCTGCCGATGGAGCAGCCGGCGGCCTCGGCAACATCACGAACCTTCAATGATCTCAATCCTTTAGTGGCGATGTGCCGGCGCGCGATCTCGATCAGCAGACCTCGCCGCTGAAGTTTTTTCCGGTCGCGTCGCGATTCGTCTTGAACAATGTTCATTTTCAGGCTACTTATTTGAGCGTTGCTCAAGTTGGCATAGGAGGCCACTCACATGCAGACCCTAGCACTTCAATTGACCACCACCTTTGTCGATGACGCGATCGAGCTCGTGAAGGGCTTTGCCCGCGCGA
Organism: Bradyrhizobium sp. USDA 4011; assembly: GCF_054063415.1. Classification (NCBI taxonomy): domain Bacteria; kingdom Pseudomonadati; phylum Pseudomonadota; class Alphaproteobacteria; order Hyphomicrobiales; family Nitrobacteraceae; genus Bradyrhizobium; species Bradyrhizobium sp. USDA 4011. The sequence continues at coordinate 3,771,090 of NZ_JBSSGG010000001.1, read as the reverse complement.
TATTCGCCCTGGCGAGCGCGCCGATCGAGCGGATCGCCCGCGCCTGCGACGTCGCAGGTGTCCTGGAGCAGCGGCGCGCCGATCGGCGCGCGCCGCGCCCGGCGGCCCAGCGGGGTAGCCGCTGCAAGTCACGCCACTGCCGATGGTCGCCGTTCGGCGGCCTGAGTGATCTGACCTGACGCGCCCACTTCGCAATTGTCGCCGAAGCCTCAACAAAGCGCTCACCATGTCCCTCGCGAACCCGTTTCGATGTCGATCGACCACAACCTTGGATAAGGTCTCGTACATTTCTGCCGGGCATTGTCGCGCCGCCCGGCGCCGACCTGCGCTGGTTCGAACCGATACGTTGCGGAAAAGACTAAAGGCTGCGGCATCCTCGTCATTTTCACCACGCCCACCATTCTCAGCCACGCGAATTCGCAGACCTGCCAGCGCTGCGCGCGCTAACCCAAGGAACCGGTCATGATCAAGGAATTGATGACGTCCCGCCGCTTCGCGCCGCTGTTCTGGTCGCAGTTCTGCTCGGCGCTGAACGACAACGTGCTGAAGAACGCGCTGGTCATCATGCTGCTGTATGGCGTCGCCAACGAGCAGGGGCCGGCGCTGGTCCAGCTCGCGGGTGCGGTCTTCATCGCGCCGTTCTTCGTGCTGTCGGCACTCGGCGGCGAGCTCGCCGACCGCTACATCAAATCCGTCGTCGCGCGCCGGCTGAAGTTCTTCGAGATCTTCGCCGCGGCCTTCGCCGCAGCCGGCTTCTTCACCCATTCGATCCCGCTGCTGTTCATCGCGCTGGCGCTGTTCGGCATCGTCGCCGCGCTGTTCGGCCCGGTGAAATATGCTGTGCTGCCCGACCAGCTCTCGGTTTCCGAGCTCGCGACCGGCAACGCGCTGGTCGAGGGCGCAACCTTCATGGCGATCCTGATCGGCACCATCGCGGGCGGCATGTTCGTCGCCGGCGCCAGCCATATGGGCTGGATCTGTGCCGCCGTGGTCGGTCTGTCGGTGCTGTCCTGGGGCTTTGCGTCGCGCATTCCGGTGACGCAGCCGTCCGCGCCTGATCTGCCGATCACCAAGAATCCCTGGACCTCGACGGTGCGTCTGTTGAAGGCGCTCTACGCCGAACAGCGGCTGTGGGACGGCATGGTGATCGTGTCCTGGTTCTGGATGGTCGGCGCGATCGTGCTGTCGCTGCTGCCCGCGCTGATCAAGGAAGGCGTCGGCGGCACCGAGGGCGTGGTCACGCTGTGTCTCGCCGTCTTCGCGATCGGTATTGCCGCCGGCTCGTTGTTCGCCGCGCAGCTGAGCCACGTCCGTCCGAATCTCGCGCTCGTGCCGATCGGCGCCATCGTGATGGGCGTGATCGGCCTCGACCTCGCTTGGGCGATCGCCACCACCTCGCTCGGCAACGAGGTTACCGCGGCGGCGTTCGCGGCCTCGTTCGGCGGCTTCCGCATGCTGGCTGATTTCTTCCTGTTCGCGTTCGGCGGCGGCCTGTTCGTGGTGCCGTCGTTTGCGGCGGTGCAGGCCTGGACCGCGCCGTCCGAGCGCGCCCGCATCATCGCTGCCGGCAATATCCTGCAGGCAGGCTTCATGGTTGCCGGCGCGGTGTTCGTCGGCGCGCTGCAAGCTGTCGGCCTGCCGATCGCCTGGATCTTCTTCGGCCTGGCGATCGCGAGCTTCGGCACCGTCTGGTTCGTGCTGAACAAGTGGGGCAAGGAAGGCGTGCGCGATTTCGGCGCGCTGCTGTTCCGTGCGCTGTTCCGCCTCGAGGTGCGCGGGATGGAGAACCTGCCTCCATCAGGCACGCGGATGCTGATCGCGCCCAACCATGTCAGCCTGGTCGACGGTCCGCTGCTGCACGCCATGCTGTCGATCGACGCGAGCTTCGCGGTCGACACCGGCATCGCCAAGGCGTGGTGGGCCAAGCCATTCCTGAAGATGATCAAGCACTACACAATGGATCCATCCAAGCCGCTGGCCGCGCGCGACCTGATCAAGCTGGTCGCCGCAGGCGAGCCGGTCGTGATCTTCCCGGAAGGGCGCATCACGGTCTCCGGTTCGCTGATGAAGGTCTATGACGGCACCGCGATGATCGCCGACAAGGCCGATGCGGTCGTCGTCCCGGTCCGCATTGAGGGCGCCCAACGTTCGCATCTCAGCTATCTCAAGAATGGTGAGATCAAGCGCTCTTGGTTCCCCAAGGTGACGATCTCGATCCTGCCGCCGGTGAAGCTGCCGATCGACCAGTCGCTGAAGGGCAAGGCGCGCCGCAATGCCGCCGGCGCCGCGCTGCAGGACGTCATGATCGACGCCATGGTCCAGAACGCGATGCTCGACCAGACGCTGTTCGAGGGCCTCCGCCACGCCTATCGCGACCGCGACACCGGCAAGCCGATCATTGAGGACGCGCTCGGCACCAAGCTGACCTATCGCAAGCTGATCCTCGGCGCGCAGGTGTTGAGCCGCAAGCTCGAGCAGGGCACCGCCGTGGCTGAGAATGTCGGCGTGCTGTTGCCGAACTCGGCCGGCGTCGCCGTCGTCTTCATGGCGCTGCAGACCATCGGCCGCGTGCCGGCGATGCTCAACTTCTCGGCCGGTCCGGTCAACGTGCTGGCCGCGATGAAGGCGGCGCAGGTGAAGACCGTGCTGACCTCGCAGGCTTTCATCGAGAAGGGCAAGCTCGACAAGCTGATCACGGCGATGGCGGGCCAGGCGCGCGTCGTCTATCTCGAGGATGTCAGGGCCGGCATCGGCCTCGCCGACAAGATCGCAGGCTTCCGCGCCGGCATCGCGCCGCGCGTCGCCCGCCAGGCCAATGATCCCGCGGTCATTCTGTTCACCTCGGGTTCGGAAGGCACGCCGAAGGGCGTCGTGCTGTCCCACCGCAACATCCTCGCCAATGCGGCGCAGGCGCTGGCGCGGGTCGATGCCAATGCCAACGACAAGGTATTCAACGTCCTGCCGGTGTTCCACTCGTTCGGTTTGACCGGCGGCATGATGATGCCGCTGCTCGGCGGCATTCCGATCTTCATGTATCCGTCGCCGCTGCACTACCGGATCGTGCCCGAGCTGATCTACCAGACCGGTGCCACCATCCTGTTCGGCACCGACACCTTCCTCACCGGCTACGCGCGCTCGGCGCATGCCTATGATTTCCGCACGCTGCGGCTGGTCATTGCCGGCGCTGAAGCGGTGAAGGAGCGCACGCGGCAGATCTACATGGAGCGCTACGGCATCCGCATTCTCGAGGGCTATGGCGTCACCGAGACCGCGCCGGTGCTGGCAATGAACACGCCGATGGCAAACCGCCAGGGCACCGTCGGCCGCATTTCGCCGCTGATGCAGTACCGCCTCGATCCGGTCCCCGGCATCGAGGAAGGCGGCCGGCTGTCGGTGAAGGGCCCGAACGTGATGATCGGCTACCTCCGCGCCGAAAATCCCGGCGTGCTCGAGCCGCTGCCGGAAGGCTGGCACGACACCGGCGACATCGTCACGGTCGATGCGCAGGGCTTCATCGCGATCAAGGGCCGCGCCAAGCGTTTTGCCAAGATCGCGGGCGAGATGGTCTCGCTCTCGGCGGTGGAGACCATGGCATCGGCGCTGTGGCCGCAGGCGATGTCGGTTGCGGTCTCGATCCCCGACGCGCGCAGGGGCGAACGCATCGTGCTGCTCACGACTCAGAAGGATGCCGACCGCGCCGCGATGCAGCGCCAGGCCAAGAGCGTCGGCGCCTCCGAGCTCGCGGTGCCCGCCGACATCCGTGTCGTCGACAAGGTGCCGCTGCTCGGCTCCGGCAAGACCGACTATGTCGGCGCCACTGCGCTTGCCAAGGAACTTGCCGCTGCGCCCGCAACGCAGGCCGAGCCCGCCGGCGACGAGAGCGAGCCGGAATCACTGCAGCAACACGTCGCATGATGGTTGTGCTTTTCGGGAGCATGTTGTCAGATAGACGGCAACTGCTCCCGAGAAAGCACGATCATGCTGGACAAACTGAACCCGGCTACCGAGGACGCGCCTGAACTCCTGGCCGAGCGCTGGATCGCCACGCTGGACGCGGCGCTCGCCCGCCGCTCCGCTGATGCTCTCTCCGCGCTGTTTGCGCCCGACAGCCACTGGCGCAACATCCTCGGCATCTCCTGGCATTTTGCGACATTCAGCGGACGGCAGCGCGTCGTCGCCGAGTTGCTCGCGCGCGCAGGCGCAGTGAAAGCGCGCGGCTTTCGTCTCGATGACCGTGCCTTGATACCGCGGCGGGCCGTGATGGCCGGACGCGAGGTGATCGAGGCGGTCTTCACCTTCGACACGTCGAATGGCCCCGGCACCGGCGCGGTCCGCCTGTTGCATGAGAGGGGTGGAAATTCCGCGGCGTGGACGTTCTCCACGATGCCCGACTTCGACCGCATCTGCGACGCGCGCGCGACGCACGCCGCCGAGCAATCGCACGCTCGCGATTTCGCCGCGCCCGACTGGCTGGAGCAGCGGCAGACCTCGTGCGCCTATGCCGACCGCGAGCCTGATGTGCTTGTTGTCGGCGGCGGCCATGCCGGCATCGCGGCCGCCGTCGAGTGCAAACGGATCGGGCTCCATGCCCTGATCGTCGATCGCCAGCAGCGCATCGGCGACAATTGGCGGCTGCGCTATCGCGGCCTCAAGCTGCACAACAAGACGCCGGTCAATCTGTTTCGCTACCTGCCGTTCCCGCCGACCTTTCCGGACTACATCCCGAAGGACAAGATCGCGAACTGGCTGGAGAGCTATGTCGACATCATGGAGCTCGACTTCTGGACCGAGACCTCGTTCGAAGGCGCGCGCTATGACGACGCCACGCAACGCTGGACCGCGACGCTGCAACGGCCTGACGGTCCGCGTACGCTGCATCCGAAGCACATCGTGCTCGCGACCAGCGTCAGCGGCACGCCGAATATCCCCAAGATCCCGGGCATCGAGCGCTTCGAGGGCCGGGTGCTGCATTCCAGCGCGTTCGCAGTGGGACGCGAATGGGCAGGGCGCTCGGTGGTCGTGTTCGGCACCGGCACCAGCGCCCATGACATCTGCCAGGAGCTGCACGCCGCGGGCGCCGACGTCACCATGGTGCAGCGCAGCCCGACCATGGTGGTCAATGTCGAGCCCGCGCAGCTCTACGACAGGACCTATCTCGGCGACGGTCCGCCGATCGAGGTGCGCGACATCCTCAATTCCGGCGTGCCGCTGCCAGTGATGAAGATCGCCCACCGGATCATCACCGACGAGGTGAAGCGGCTCGATGCCTCCTTGCTGTCGCGGCTGGAGCGCGCCGGCTTCCGGCTCGAATTCGGCGAGGACGGCACCGGCTGGCCGCTGAAATTCCGCTCCCGCGGCGGCGGCTATTACTTCAATGTCGGCTGCTCCGAATTGATCGCCGACGGCAAGATGCGCCTGATCCAGGCAGCCGACATTGCCGGCTTTACCGCCGATGGCCTCGCGCTGAAGGACGGCACGACGCTGAACGCCGAGCTATTTGTGCTCGCCACCGGCTACAAGGGCCCTGACCATCTGGTGGGCAGGCTGTTCGGCGACGACGTCGCAGCGCGCGTCGGCCGCGTCTGGGGCTTCGACGATGCGACGCAGGAACTGCGCAACATGTGGACGCGCACGGGCCAGCCCGGCCTCTGGTTCACCGGCGGCGCGTTCTCGCAGGCCCGCATCTACAGCCACTTCATCGCGCTCCAAATCGCAGCGATCGAGGCCGGCAGCCTTTCCAAGCATCTGACCTGAACTGCAAGCACTCAAGGATTCCCATGCCGCTTCCGCTCGATCCCGTCATTGAGACAATCATCCCGCTGCTGCCGCTGCGCGATCCCGCAACCATGACGCCGCAGAGCTGCCGCGATTCGCTCCGCGCGCTGGCCGATGCGCGGGCCGCGGTGCCGCCGCCGCCGGTCGATGTGGCTGAGAACATCGCGGTCGCGGGCGCGGTGGGCAAGCTCGCGGCGAGGCTCTATCGCAACGGCCGTGGCACGGCGCCGACCGTGATCTTCTTCCACGGCGGCGGCTGGGTCGCTGGCGATCTCGAGACCCATGACCGCCAGGCGCGCAACCTCGTGATCGAGACCGGCGCGGTGGTGATCTCGGTCGATTACCGCCGCCCGCCGGAGACGCGCTTTCCCGGCGCCTTCGAGGATGCGTTCACCGCGATCCGCGACGTCGTCGCGCGCATCGCCGAATTCGGCGGCGATCTCTCCCGCGTCGGCGTTGCCGGCGATTCCGCGGGCGGCAATCTCGCCGCCACCACGGCGCTCGCCTGCCGCGACGCCGGCATCAGGCTTGCCGGTCAATTGCTGGTCTATCCCGTCACCGACGTAGCAGGCAGTTTTGCCGATGCGGGCGAGAACGCGAGATTTCCGTCGCGCGATGAGAATGCCGAGGGTTATTTCCTGACGCGTGCGACGATGCAGTGGTTCGCGGGGCATTATCTCGCAGATCCCGCGCAGGGGGTTGACTGGCGCGTCTCGCCGCTGCGCGCGAAGTCTCTCGCCGGTGTCGCGCCGGCTGTCGTCACCACGGCTTGGTTCGACCCGCTGCGCGACGAGGGCCATGCTTATGCCGAGGCGTTGCAGGCGGCCGGCGTGCCCGTGACGTATCATACCGGCGAAGGCCTGATTCACGGCTACTTTGGCCTCGGCGATGCGTCGGAGGCGGCGCGCGCCGAGGCGCAGCGCGCGCGGGCGGATTTTCGGGTGCTGCTGGAGCGGGGAGTCTAACCTCCCGTCGTCCCGGCCGTGGTTGGAGAAGGGAGTCTAACCTCCTCGTCGTCCCGGCCAAGCGAAGCGCGAGCCGGGACCCATATGTGGACGGCCCCCGTGGCACAAGAGCTTTCTGGGATTGATCGGATCGCTTGCATCCATATGTCCGGCCTGTTGAGTGCGATCGAATGAATCGCTGGCCAAGATGGTTTGCGCGATGCGAGTTCCAAACAACCACGCGACCTGTTGACGGCCGATGGGTCCCACGGATTGTCTCGCATCGTTGCTCGATCGATCGCTCCATCTGCTCTTGCAGCTCCGGTCGGTCGGTCGGCGAGCGAGCCCGCCGGCCGGCCAATCTGTTAAGCGGTACCCGTCGTAGCGGCATTCAGCCGTGCGGCGTCATAACTCTCACCCGTCACCATCAGCTTCCAGGCGATGCGCGCCACCTTGTTGGCAAGCGCTACGGCCGCAAGCTTCGGCGGCTTGCGCTTGATCAGCGCCAGTAGCCAGCGCGAGTGATGACCGCGTCCGCGCCTGGCCTGCTGGATCACCGCCGTGGCCCCGACGACCAGCAGACGGCGCAGGTCCTCATCGCCCGCCCGCGTGATCTTGCCAAGCCTGGTCTTGCCTGCGGTGGAGTGGTCCTTGGGCGTGAGGCCGAGCCAAGCCGCAAAGTGACGACCTGAGCGGAACGCGGCCGGATCAGGTGTCTTCATCACCAGCATCGTTGCAATGATCGGACCGATCGACGGAATCTGCGCCAGGCGCCGGCCCGTGGCATCGCCGCGGTGCCAGGCCATCAGCTTGGCCTCAACCGCCTCCAACTCGTCCTCGAGCCTGACGCACTCCCGGCCCAGCATGGCAAACAGCTCGCGCGCCAGAGCGGGAAGCGTCTCGTCCTGCGCGATCCGCGCCAGCAGCGGTTCGATCGCCTCCAGCCCCTTGGGCGCGATCAGGCCATACTCCGCCGCATGGCCGCGGATCGTGTTGGTCAATTGGGTGCGCCGGGCGATCAGTCCGTCGCGGACCCCCATCAGCATCAGCGCAGCCTGCTGCTCGGCGCTTTTCACCGGCACAAAGCGCATGCTCGGCCGGCTCATCGCCTCACACAGGCCTTCTGCGTCTCGCCCGTCATTCTTGTTCCGCATCACGTAGGGCTTCACCAATTGCGGTGCCATCAGCTTCACCTCATGGCCCAGCCTGGAAAGCTCTCGCGCCCAATATTGCGACGCCCCGCAGGCCTCCATCCCGATCACCGTCGGCGGCAATTTGGCGAAGAACTCCAGCACGAGTTTGCGCGAAAGCTTCTTGCGTAAGACCGGCTGCTCGGACGCATCAACCCCATGCAGCACAAAAATATGCTTCGACGTATCCATCCCAATGCGGATAATCTGGTTCACGGACGGCTCCCATGTCTGAGATTTGCAACAACCTCATTCTGGCACACTGATGCCGTAGGGGGCCGTCCACACCATCAACCACCGCAGCCCGTTGTTGCAGAAGGCTGTGGCCCCAACGTCGTACCACACGGACATTCGTGGTTATGGGTCCCTGCTTTCGCAGGGACGACAATCTTGGTGTGGATAGTTCGCGTTCAACAACTCGCCTCAATCATTCCCGATCGTGTCGCCGAACAGCTGCCAGGTCTCGCCGTTGAACTTCTGCAGCCGCATCGCTTCGACCGGGAAATAGTCGGTCGGCGAGGTCTTCACCTTGATGCCGGGCAGGAACATCGGCAGCGCGATGTCGAGGTTGGCGGCCTGCTTCATGATGTTCTCATGGGTGAGGTCGTCGCCGCATTGCTTGAGCACCTGCACCGTCGCCTCCGCCACCACATAGCCGTAGACGATCAGCTGGTCCTGCAGATTGCCGTCCGGGAAGTACCTCTTCATGAAGTCCTGCCAGGCGATCACGTCCTTATCGTCCTTCCACTGCGGGTCGTTCGGATCCTTCAGCGAGTAGGACGAGATGATGTCCTTGGAATATTCGAAGCCGGCCGGCTTCAGCACCGAGGACACCGAGGTCGAGGTCGCCGCGAGGAAGAACAAATCCGGCTTCCAGCCGATCTCGCCGATCTTCTTGATCGCCTGCGCCGCCTGCTTGGGGATCGCGTGCATGAACAGCACGTTGGCGCCGGAGGCTTTCAGCTTCACGATCTGGCTGTCGACCGTCGGATCGGTCGATTCATAGGTGGTCTCCGCCACCACCATCCTGGCGGTGTTCTCGGCGCCTAAGCCCTTCTTGAAGCCGTTGCCGTAATCCTTGCCGGCGTCGTCGTTCTGGTAGAACAGCGCGATCTTCGCGTCGGGCTTCTGCGTCAGCACGTATTTGGCGTAGACCGCGGTCTCAGCCTGGTACGACGGCTGGAAGCCGATCGACCACGGATAATGCTGATAGTCGCCCCACAGCGTGGCGCCGGCGCCGACGAACAGCTGCGGCACTTTCTTGTCGTTGAGATATTTGCGCACCGCAAGGCCGGTCGGCGTGCCCAGCGGATTGAGGATCGCGGCGACCTCCTCCTGCTCGACCAGCTTGCGGGTCTGCTCCACCGTCTTCGGCGGCGAGTAGCCGTCGTCGAGCGTGATCAGATTGATCTTGCGCCCGTTCACGCCGCCCTGGTCGTTGATCATCTTGAAGTAGGCGGCCTGCGTCTTCGCGATCACGCTGTAGGCCGATGCCGCGCCTGAGAATGGCGAGGTCTGTCCGAGCTTGATCTCGGTGTCGCTGGTACCAGCGCCATATTTCTTCTCGGCGGCGTGCGCCTGTGTCGCGAGCGCAAGCGCGACTAGAGCCGTGATGGCCTTCCAGATCATCGTGAGCCTCCCTGTGGCGTTCTTATTGTTCGCGAGGGAGAGCTTAACGCAGGTCTGGGAAGGCGGGCTTGCGGCGAGACGCCGGGGCAGGGATGCTAAAATGCGGCGGGATTGCAACAGCGAGGCTGGCGAAATCAGCGAGTGTGCGGTGGCCTGCCGCGATGTGGAATGATTCTCGAAATCTCCCCGCGTGCGGGGCGTTTCTTACCTCGCCCCGCTTGCGGGGAGAGGTCGGATCGCATGGAGCGTAGCGCAATGCGATTCGGGTGAGGGGGCACTGCTACGTCCGCGAGTCTTGCTGGCGGAGAGAGCCCCTCACCCCAACCCTCTCCCCGCAAGAGCGGGGCGAGGGAGAACTCCTAATCTCAGCGGTAGCGCACGCTGCCGGTCGTGACCGGATCGGTCGGCAGCACCGTGGCGCCGGCTCTACTGGCGGCGGCGGCGGTGATCATGCCGGGCTCGGCCGCGGCCTGCACATCGCGGGGCGGGTTGAATTCGAGGATGACCAGGACTGCCGTGGCCAGCACCGCCACGGCGGCGGTTGCGAGCGCAGGCACCAGTCTTCCGCGCGTATCGGCTGCGCGAACTTGCATTGACCAATTCCTTTATTGGGGTCGTTCTTTGGACGTGATGTAGGAACGGCCAGGCTTCTTCCCAAGAGTGCGGCGCACATGCCTCACAATCAGTTGTCCTTCACGGTTTTCGGATCCGCGCGGCGTTGGCCGCGTCGAATCGCAATCGTGTCGGACGGCTTGTTTGCACACCATGAGTTGGAAGAGATCGTGGCGTTTTGCATGCGCCTCATGCGCTCGTGATTGATCGCGTGACGTTGTGATTAATGGCCACGCGACAGGCCATTTTTGCCGTGATTTACAGGCTTTCTTCGTTGTGCGCCGCGTGTGCGTTAAGGCTTTCTTCACGCGCTCTCGAAGCATCAGCACGGATTCGCGTGACGTGCGAGCTGCGGAAGCAATGACACCGCTGTCATGGCAGCAGCTGTCAGCGGACTTGTCGCAACCGTCGCGACGCGGTTCGTCATTGCGAGAAGCGAAGCGACGAAGCAATCCATCTCTCTTCACGTTGTGCGATGGATTGTTTTGCTTCGCGCGTCATTGCACAAAGAAGAATTCACTTCGCCACTGCCGCGCGCGTGGTGGTCGGATCGATTTACCTGTCAGACAGCGGGAGAGGGTGCGCGCTCGCACTCTCGCGGCCGGATCGGCCCGAGCTTTGCGGCAGCTTGACCCTCTTTCTTGAGCAGAGGGTGCGGGGAACGCCGGGTGCCAGCACGCACCCATGGGTCCCGAGCAACAAAAAGCTCGGGAGGTCGGACCACAGGTACGGCCGGGCGATCCCGGCGTTCCCCGCGCGGTTGGTTTACGGCTTATACGTGCTCTCCCCGGCGAGACTGGGCTTGTTTGTCACCGTCTTCACTGGACGCGTTTGCGTCTTGTGAAGAGACACCTGCCGCTAGGGCGTCAGGCCTGCACGATTTCACCGTCCGCGATGAGGCGCACTCGTCTCGCGCGCTTCTCGCGTCCACCGCATCCCGCACCCAACGTCCGTGACGATCGCGATACGCCCCTCTCAGAGGAGGCGGGACGCGGTCTTGTAATGCTGAGTTGGGGTCTCGGGGAAGAGGAATATTTTCTTCGCGCGGACTGGACAGGCTGTGTCGCCTTGAACTTGCTGGCGAAATTCGTTTTTTGGCGCACGGCCGCCGCGGCGGTGGAACTTGCGCTGCGGTTCCGACTTGATGTTGCGGGCTGGGTTACCGGCCTGCACGGCCTTGCAAGTTCCTGCCCCCAAAGCCAGGGCCGTGCACTCCCCCGGGGGCGCCGGCTCCCGGGGGGCTAGCCGGCGTGGCGCCAACTCCCTTCAAATCCACGCAGTCGATTTCCTTCGCTGTGTTCATTAGTGCACCGTCAAGCCACGCCCCGCGGGCGTAGTCTTCGTCCATCACCGCGAATGTCCGGCACTGCCGGTGACCGAGAACGCCAGTTGCGCTCCCGCCTTCGGATGCAATGGAGCAGCGTGATGCAGAACAGCCTTCCCGACCCGCGCAGGTCCCCGGAGCAACGCCTTGCGGATGAATCGATCCGCCTCCGCGACCAGGCCCGCGCCATGCCGCCCGGCGTCGCACGCGACCGCCTGATCCGCATGGCCCGCCAGGCCGAAACCGCCTCGCGCATCAGCGCGTGGGTGACGTCGCCGGGACTGCGGTCGCCGGAGTGAAGGGGGCGATGGTGCGATTTGCGCTGCGCATGCAACGCATCATGATTGAGAGCGTGTGATCTGGCTGCGATCGCGGCGTCGGTGCATCGATGTCAGCGAAGAAGGATATCTTCTCTGCGGGACTGGACGGGGGGCACGCTAGGGGAATTCGTCTTTTAGCGCACGGCTTATAGGTAGGAAAATATGCCGTACAATATGTGCGTCTTCAAGCCTGAAGGATGTCCAGCGCTCGCTGAACTCCAGCTAAGGCACAAGTTTGAAGACCCCGTTGTTAAGATAATCGTCGAAGCAGCACGTCTTGCACTTCGCGGAAGCGCGTAGTTAGTGCCGGTGAAACAGTGGTCAAAATAGACATAGCTAAATGAGCGCGTCGCGCACGTATTCAATGCGCCGTCGGACCATCGCTCGGCTATTCGTGCCTTGTGATGTGTATCCCTTCAAATTTGAGTCATTCAGTAGCTGAGGCAATACGCCCGCACGTGGTTTGCCCTGTTGGAGCGCCAACGCCGTACCTACAACTACCGCCTCGTACAAGTTGATTGGAGTGCTATCGCGTCCCCTGATTATGCCGCGTGGCAGTTCTTGCCGTACGAATGCTAGAGTATTTGCGAATAGATCTATGAGGTCTTGCGAAGGTCCATTTGCGGCGTAGTCAAGCATGTATCTGTTCAGAAAGTCGCGGACACTGTGATCGAAATCTTCGTAGCCCTCTACGAAGGCAAAAAACCTAAGTACTGCTTCTTCGTACTCAGCGGACATCTGAGCGTCGCGGCTTCCACGAGACAATTTTAGCACAGCACGCAAGTCGGCATTTTGACTTAGCTGTCTCAGCAAGTTTTTGAACTCGCCACGATAGACAATATTTCGAATCTCTTGTTGATGGAGGCCGACGCCACCAGTGTTAAGCCGCTCAAACAAGTCAAATCGGACATTAAAGTCGCTGCGATCGTTCAGCGTCGTAACCCGCATGGGCCTGTTCAAAAAACCGGTTCGCACGGGCGCAGGCAGGTCAGCAAACGTTAGACCGTTCAGGTTTGACAGCTTGTCGAGTCCCGTCAATCGCAGCGGCTCGGAGCGCCCTATCTTTTGGAGGTTGCCCGGATTGCCATGGAAATGGAGTATTGTGCTCAAGCGTTGGACGCCGTCGACCACCTCCCATGACCCATCCGCCGCATTGACGGCCATGTAAAGGCTCGGGACCGGGATGCCCAAGAGAATGCTTTCTATTAATTCAGACTCCCGTGCCTCCTTCCAAACAAACTGACGTTGATATTCGGGAGCGATGTCTAAGCTCGTCGCCGTTGCGCAGTGTTTCGGACATGCGCGTAACAAAATCGAGCAATAGCGCTTCCAGCCGAGGTCTTGTTAATGAGACGCGACGCTCATCAGATTTCGCGTGCCTGAACCAAGTTGGATTTGTTGCTCGAAACTTCTGACAAACCGAGCGGCACACGGAAAAGAGGGCTACATAGAAAGCGGCCGCGATCCCCGATAGGTTATCTAGCTTGAGGCCACAATCTGAGATTGTCCAGGGCCCGACTAGGTGGGCGCAAATCGCTCCTTCGATGGAGCGGATATGCTTGGCGGTTTCAGGTCCAAACCACCCGAGCAGCGGTTCGTCCGCAGAAATGTCGCTCTCAGCATCGCGGAATGACAGAATGCTCTTGCAGATGGGAATCAAGCTATCGGCTTCAGTAACCGGTAAGAGCCGAGCTCTGCCAATTACAACCATGGCTGGATTCAGGTCGAGACCTACGCTCGATAAGCCGAGACTGGAGGCTGCATATGTCGTTGTGCCACTTCCGTTCCAGGGGTCCAACGTTAGCGAATTCGGAGGAAGGCCCGCCGAGGAAATGATCTTCGACGCGAATAGCTCAGGATATCCTGCATAATATGGGAAGAAACGCTCCCACGCGTCATTGGTTTGGACGGTCCTTTTGGGCCAAATGATATCGAGGTCCCTCGCGAGCACAGCTTCGTTTCCTGCGAATCCAACTAAGACACTTCTACGAAGTTTGCTTCTTTTCGGCCAGCCGGCCCGTAAGAAACTGAGACGCTGAGTGTAAACTCTCCGGATGGAGCGAGCCTTCCAACGTAGCCCTGCATCCACAAACAAAAACGGCCGGGTCATCCGACCCGGCCGTTCAAAACTCTCTTCGCGCTTTCCGCGTGTGCGGCCGCGCTCAGCTCGCCTTCTTCACGAACGCCGGCTTGCCGACCTTCTTCTCGATCGCGCGCTTGAGATCGAGGGCGCGGGGCGACAGCACGTCGGCCTTGGCCTTGAGCAGGTAGGCGTCGAGGCCGCCATTGTGGTCGACGCTCTTCAGCGCGTTGGTCGAGACGCGCAGGCGCACGTTGCGGCCGAGCGCGTCCGAGATGAAGGTCACGTTGGCCAGGTTCGGCAGGAAGCGCCGCTTGGTCTTGATGTTGGAGTGGCTCACCTTGTGGCCCGTCTGGGGGCCCTTGGCCGTCAGTTCGCAGCGCCGGGACATTACCAAAATCCTTATTGCATCCCCGCCTCTGGCGGCGCGTGCAATCACGCGGCCCGCGCGGGGGTTTTGAATTCGCGTCCATTTTCCAGGAACCGCGGGTGTATAGGGGGAGAATACCCGAGCGTCAAGATTATATCGCCGCATAACCGTCGCGGGAAATGGCGGTTCATAAGCGCTACCAGCCACTTAACGGCGGATATGGCAACCATATAAAGGGCGTATTCGGCTGCAAGTCTTGGTTCCATAACAGATGCGCGCGTTGTCCGGCCGAATTGAACGTCCAGATGGATGACGAAAGAGCGCCGATAGCAGGACCGTCAGGTAGGTTAAGTGACCACCGCCATTGCCCTTTTGCCCCCGCTCGGCCGGCTCGTCGGTCTGTGCGCCGGTGCCCTCTTGCTGTTTTGCGCCGAGCGCGCCAGCGCACAGGGGCGGCTCGACGCCCAGTATGAGGCGACGCTCGCCGGTATCCCGGTCGGCAAGGGCAGCTGGACCATCGAAATCGGCGACGACACCTTCTCGGCCTCGGCCCAGGGCGGCACCGCGGGCCTCCTGAAGGCATTCTCCGGCGGCAGCGGCTCGGGCGCCTCGCAGGGCCGCGTCGTCAACGGCGTGCTGGCCGCCACCTCCTACACCGCCACCACCACCACCTCGAAGAAGTCGGAGACCATCCGGATGGTGCTGGCGGCTGGCGGCATCAAGGAATCCACGATCGAGCCGGAGCCGCCGGTCGATGCCGACCGCCTGCCGGTGACCGAGGCGCAGAAGAAGAACGTGTTCGATCCGATGACCGGCTCGTTCCTGCGCGCGCCGGGCAATGCCGAATTGATGAGCCCGGATGTCTGCCGCACCGGCGCCGGCGTGTTCGACGGCCGCATGCGTTACGACCTCAAGCTCGACTTCAAGCGGGTCGAGATCGTGAAGGCCGAGCGCGGCTATCACGGCCCGGCGCTGGTCTGCGCGCTCTATTTCGTGCCGATCTCGGGCTACATCCCCGATCGCCCTGTCATCAAATATCTCGCCGCCCAGCGCAACATCGAGGTCGCCTTCGTGCCGATCGCGGGCACCCGCCTTCTGGTGCCGTTCCGCATGACGATCCCGACTCCGCTCGGCCCATGCCATGCTGGAAGCCACCTCGTTCGTCACCACAGCCGCGCCGCCGCGCGTGGCGAAGACGCAGTAAGGGTGAGCAGCGGAAGTGCTTGACCGTCATCCTGAGGAGCGCGCTCTTGCGCGCGTCTCGAAGGATCGACGGCCACCGGCCGGGCCGTGCATCCTTCGAGACACGCTTTGCGCTCCTCCAGCGACAAAGGCGAAGCCTTTGCGCGGGGCTGACGGGTCAGGGAAGGTGACCGGTTCAAGGAATGCAACAATCGTCATGGAATCCAGTTGACTCTTGTCCGCTTCTGATTCGACTCGGTCGCCTCTGGAATTTAAGGAATTCAGTCCGCATATCCCGTGCTTGTGGAGCCCTCTCAAACTTGATCTAGTGCCGCCGCCGTCAGCCTGCCCGAGATGTTGCGGTGAACGTTTCAGGCCTGGAATGGAGTCACCGATTCGGGCGCGATTCGTTCCGGACTCGTTCCGAAGCTTAAGGGTGGCGCGGAAAGCGTCGCATTGTGAGACAGATTCGCCTCAGATGATGCCCATGATCGATCAGTTTCTGGATTTCCGCGTCATTGCGAGGAGCGCAGCGACGAAGCAATCCATCGTGCCGACGCGCACGCGAAATGGATTGCTTCGCTTCGTTCGCAATGACGGCTGACAGCCGCCTTCAGTAAAGAAACAACTGCAAAATATGGCTTTCTCAACTTCGTTCGGAAATGACCGCGTGCCCGGCGCAGGCGTCACTGCGGTGCTGGGGCCGACCAACACCGGCAAGACGCATCTGGCGATCGAGCGCATGCTGGCGCATTCGTCCGGCCTGATCGGGCTGCCGCTGCGGCTGCTCGCGCGCGAGGTCTACAACAAAGTCGCGGCCCGCGCAGGCGTCGACAATGTCGCGCTGATCACCGGCGAGGAGAAGATCAAGCCGAAGGCGCCGCGCTTCTGGGTCTCGACCGTAGAAGCGATGCCGCGCGATCTCGATGTGTCGTTCCTCGCGGTCGACGAGATCCAGATCGCGGCCGATCTCGAACGCGGGCATGTGTTCACCGATCGCATGCTCAACCGCCGCGGCCGCGACGAGACGCTGCTGCTTGGGGCTGCGACCATGCGGCCGATCATCGAGCGGCTGCTGCCGGGCGCCTCGATCGTCACGCGGCCCAGGCTCTCGCAGCTCGAATTCGCCGGCGACCGCAAGATCACGCGGCAGCCGCGGCGCACCGCGATCGTCGCGTTCTCCGCCGATGAGGTCTACGCGATCGCCGAACTGATCCGACGCCAGCATGGCGGCGCGGCCGTGGTGCTGGGCTCGCTCTCGCCCCGCACACGCAATGCGCAGGTCGAGATGTTCCAGAACGGCGACGTCGATTACCTCGTCGCCACCGACGCGGTCGGCATGGGGCTCAATCTCGACGTCGATCACGTCGCCTTCGCCTCCGACCGCAAATATGACGGCTACCAGTTCCGTCGGCTGACGCCGGCCGAATTCGCCCAGATCGCGGGCCGTGCCGGGCGCGCCACGCGCAACGGCACCTTCGGCACCACCGGCCGCTGCGCGCCGTTCGAGCCGGAGCTCGTCAATGCGCTGCAGAACCACACCTTCGACAGCGTCAAGATGCTGCAATGGCGCAACGCCAGGCTCGATTTCGCCTCGCTCGGCGCGTTGCAGGTGTCGCTGGCGCTGACGCCCAATCATGAGGCACTGACGCGGGCCCCGGTGGCCGAGGACCTGCGCGTGCTCGAACACGTCGCGCGCGACGCCGAGGTGCGCGAATTCGCGCATGGTTCGGCCGCGGTGGAGCGGCTGTGGGAGGCCTGCCAGGTTCCGGACTACCGAAAGCTGTCGCCGGCCGCCCATGCCGAACTCGTGACCACGCTGTATGGCTTCCTGATGCAAAAGGGGCGTATCCCTGATGCATGGTTTGCCGCCCAGGTCGACCAGGCCAACCGGACTGACGGCGATATCGACACGCTATCGGGCCGGATCGCGCAGATCCGGACCTGGACCTTCGTTGCCAACCGGCCCGACTGGCTCTACGACCCGGAGCACTGGCAGGGGATCACGCGCGATCTCGAAAATAAATTGTCCGATGCGCTGCATGAACGGCTCACGGAGCGTTTCGTTGACAGGCGGACCAGTGTATTGATGCGCCGCCTGCGGGAGAACTCAGTTTTGAATACGGAAATTGGCAAGACCGGTGAAGTGATCGTGGAAGGCCACGTGATAGGCCGGCTCGATGGTTTCACCTTCGCACCTGATGCGGCCGAGGCCGGCAGCGACGCCAAGGCGCTGCAAGCCGCCGCCCAGCAGGTGCTGGCGCGCGAGATCGATACGCGTGCCGAGAAACTGGGCGCCGCCCCCGACGAGCAGTTCGTGCTGACCTCCGACGGCACCATCCGCTGGACCGGCGATGCGGTGGCCAAGCTGGTGGCCGCCGACGACGCGCTGCATCCGCGGCTGCGCATCATTTCCGACGAGCGGCTGACCGGCGCCTCGCGCGAAGCCGTGCAGACCAGGCTCGATCTCTGGCTCAAGACGCATATCGAGAAGCTGCTCGGGCCGCTGTTCGAACTGTCCAAGGCCGAGGATATCCAGGGCATCGCCCGCGGCATCGCCTTCCAGCTCGTCGAGGCGCTCGGCGTGCTCGAGCGCAGCAAGATCGCCGCCGAGATGAAGGATCTCGACCAGCCCTCGCGCGCCGCGCTGCGCAAATACGGCGTGCGCTTCGGTGCCTATCACATCTATTTCCCGCAGCTCCTGAAGCCCGCGGCGCGCTCGCTGGCCTCGCTGCTGTGGGCCGAGAAGCAGAGCAATGTCGACATGGGCGCGCTGTCGAATGTGCAGCATCTCGCCTCCAGCGGCCGCACCTCGTTCCCGGTCGACAAGGCCCTGCCGCGCGACGGCTATCGCGTGCTCGGCTATCGCCAGTGCGGCGAGCGCGCGGTGCGCGTCGACATTCTCGAGCGGCTCGCCGATCTGATCCGTCCGGCGCTTGCCTGGCGCGAGACCTCGCCGGGCGAGAAGCCCGCCGGAGCGTTCGATGGCCGCGGCTTTGTCGTCACGCAGGCGATGACCTCGCTGACCGGCTCCGCCGGAGAGGACTTTGCCTCGATCCTGCGCGCGCTCGGCTACCGCATGGACCGCCGCCCGCCGCTGCCGCCGAAGGCTGTCGAGGTTGCGCCTGCTGAGGCCACCGAGACCGTTGCCGCCGAGACGCCACCGGTTGAGGCGACTTCGGACGCGGCCGCGGACGTGCCGGTCGATGCCGCGGTCGTGGCGGATGCGCCGGAAGCCGCCGCTGCGCCTGAGGCCGAAGCCGCCGCCGATCAGCCGGTGTCCGGCGTTCCCGCGCCGTCGGCCGCGCTGCTGCCCGATGTCGGCTTTGCCGAGGTGGTCGCCAGCGAAGCGACGCCGGTGGTGCTCGAGACCCAGCAGGATGCCGTCGTCGAGCGCGCCGCGCCGGTCGATGAGCCCGCTGTTGCCGAAGAGCCGGCTGCTGAAGCCCCCGTTGCTGAAGTGCCGGCCGAGCCCGCGCCTGCGGTGGAAGCCGCTGCGAAGACGCCGCCTGAAGCCGTTGCCGCAGAGGCTCCGTCAGAGCCCGCCGCCGAAGCGCCTGCGGAGACCGCGAGCGCTGACGCCGTGCCCGCCGAGGCCGCTCCCGCCGCCGCGGAAACGCCGGCTGAGCCGCAAATGGTCGAAGTCTGGCGGCCCGGCGGCCGCTCCGACGAGCGCCGTCCGCATCATCGCGGTCACGACCGCAACCGCGGCCGTCACCAGAACAAGCCCGCCGAGGGCGCGCAGGCTGCCGAAGGCGGCGGCGAGGGCGAAAAGCGCGAGCATCATCGCCGGCCGCGCCGCCACCGGGATTTCCGCGTTCCGCGTCCAGGCGCGCCCGCTGACGGCGCTGCGCCGGCCGCTGCCGCGCCGGCCGATGGCGCGCCGCGCGAGGACAAGGGCCAACGCCGCGAGCGTTTTGAAGGCAAGGGCCGCGATCGCGACAATGAGCGTCGCCGCGACAACAAGTTCGGCGGCGGCGATCGCAAGGGCGGTGATCGTGACCGCGGCGGCCGCGATTTCGGCAAGGGCGGCCGCGACAAGCGCGAGGGCGGCCCGTCGCATCGGCCCTATGCGTCGAGCGCGCCGCGCGAGCGCGACCGTCCGATCGATCCGAACTCGCCGTTCGCCAAGCTCGCTGCCCTGAAGGAGCAACTCGCCGGCCGGAAGGAATAATCTAACCCTTGGTCCAGTTCTTGGTCTGACGCTTGGACAGACAGCGGCTCGACAAATGGCTGTGGCACGCGCGGGTCGTGAAGGCCCGCACCGGCGCGGCTGAGCTCGTCGCATCAGGTCATGTCCGCATCAACGGCACGCGCGAGAAATCGCCGGGCCATGCGGTGAAGGCGGGCGACGTGATCACCGTCGCGCTCGACAACAGCGTCCGCGTGCTGAAGGTCGCGGGCTTCGCCGAGCGGCGCGGCGATGCCAGTTCGGCGCGCGTGCTGTACGAAGATTTGCAGGCCGGCAATTTGCAGCCCGGTAAGGAGTAGTTATCTAGCGCTTGCTATCCCAATTTTAGGGTGGCAGGGGCGTGAGAATACTGGCGTTTTTCAGGGCCGGCTTCCCTTGCGGCCCCGGTATTCCTGCGCTACGCAACCCCAGAAAAATCGATCGTTCCGGAGTTTTGGATGACCTACGTCGTCACTGAAGCCTGCATCAAGTGCAAATATACCGACTGCGTCGAGGTCTGCCCCGTCGATTGCTTCTACGAGGGCGAGAACATGCTGGTCATCCATCCCGACGAATGCATCGATTGCGGCGTGTGCGAGCCGGAATGCCCGGCTGACGCCATCAAGCCGGACACCGAGCCGGGGCTGGAAAAGTGGCTCGAGGTGAACACCGAATATGCCAAGAGCTGGCCGAACATCACCCAGAAGAAGGACGCGCCCGAGGACGCCAAGGAGTGGGAAGGCAAGGAAGGCAAGTTCGAGAGGTATTTTTCTCCGAATCCGGGCAGCGGCGACTGATTCGCTGGCGCTCGCGAACAGCCGGCGGGACTACCCCAATAAGGGTGGCCCGGACCCGCGGCGGCCCCTCCGTTCGGCCGCCGATTTAACCCTAATGACGGACATATGACCTGAGGATGCCCTGTTATGCCCGGAATCGGGCGTAAACCATTGATTTTTGCGGAAAATGTGCTATATCTGCACCATTACAGGCCAAGAACCCCCTGCCATGCGTACCTTGTGGCGTCGAGGTTCCCGCAAACATCGAACAGGGGCGTGGCAGTTTCCGCGCGCAGGCTGTGTCACAGAAAACGCGTAAAAAGAGTGCTTCCAAGACGACGAAGAAAGCCGCTGTCGTTGCTCGCAGCGCAACCAAGGGCCGTGCCAAGGCGCCCGTGAAGGGGGCCAAGAAGGCGGCGGCTGCAAAGTCCTCAAAGAACAAAAGAAGCGTGATGCCAGAAAAGACTGCCAAGACTGCCGCGAAAGCGGCAGCTGCGAAGCCCGCTGCTGCGAAGGTCGCCCCCAAGACTGCTGCTGTTGCGCCGAAGCCGGCCGCCCCGAAGGCTGCCGTCCCCGCCGCTGCTCCGAAGGTTGCCGCCAAGCCGGCCGCTCCGTCCCGCCCGGAAGAGAAGAAGGTCGTGACCCAGCGCCAGGGCTTCAAGGCCAATGAATTCGTCGTCTATCCCGCTCACGGCGTCGGCCAGATCCTGGCGATCGAGGAGCAGGAGATCGCGGGCGCCAAGCTCGAGCTGTTCGTGATCAATTTCATGAAGGACAAGATGACGCTGCGCGTCCCGACGGCGAAGGTCGCCAATGTCGGCATGCGCAAGCTGTCGGAGCCGGCGCTGGTCAAGAAGGCGCTGGAGACGCTGAAGGGCCGCGCCCGCGTCAAGCGCACCATGTGGTCGCGCCGCGCCCAGGAATACGAAGCGAAGATCAATTCGGGCGACATCGTCGCGATCGCCGAGGTGGTCCGCGATCTCTACCGTTCGGAATCGCAGCCCGAGCAGTCCTACTCCGAACGCCAGCTTTATGAAGCGGCGCTCGACCGCCTGTCGCGCGAGATCGCGGTCGTGCAGCACTCGACCGAGACCGAGGCGATCAAGGAGATCGAAGGCCAGCTCGCCAAGAGCCCGCGCCGCGGCGCCAAGGCCGAGTCCGCTGAAGGCGAGGCGGAGGGCGATGCCGACGGTGAGGATCTCGACTCTGATGGCGACGATACCGCCGTCGAAGACGAAGCCGCCTAAACAACGCTGCAGGATTTCAGACGAGAAGCCCGGTCGCACGACCGGGCTTTTTGTTTTGCGCACGATCTCGCTGGGTGCGGAAACGGCGCTGTCTTGCATGCGGCCTTGCATATCGCCCTGCTGCAATCGTCGCTTGGCTGATCGCTCCGACTCATGACCTGCTGCGCCGCGCTGGCGGCGAGTTCGCGGAGCCGGCGAGGGGCGCAGCATGCTTGCAGGACGGTCGCTGGGGCGCGGTTACGACTGGCTGTGGACCGCGTTCACGGTCTCGACGTTCGGCACCTGGATCGCCTTCGACGCGTTCCCGCTGCTCGCGATCCTGGTGCTGCATGCGAGCCCGGAGGCGGTCTCGGCGCTTGCGGCCGTCGGGCTGCTGGCCGGGGCCGCGGTGGCGGTGCCGCTCGGGCCCTGGATCGAATTCCGCCGCAAGCGGCCGGTGATGATCGCGATGGATCTGATCCGCTTCGCGGCGACGATCAGCGTTCCCATCGCGTTCGTGCTGGGACGGTTGACCTTCGTCCAGCTCGTCGTCGTCGCCGTCATCATGGCCGCCGCGGACATCGCGTTCCGTGCGGCGAGCGGCGCCTGCTTGAAGGCGCTGGTCGAGCCGGGCGATCTGGTGATCGCGAACGGGCGGCTCGAAGCCACGACCTGGACCGCGACCGCGATCGGGCCGCCACTCGGGGGTGCAGCGATCGGCGTGCTCGGCCCGGTGGTGACCGTGGTCGCCAACGCGGTCAGCTTTCTGCTCTCGGCGCTGGCCATCCGGCGGATCGGCGGAAGCGAGCCTGCGCCCGCCCAGCGCCAAGCCCAGGGATTTCGCGCGGCCGAACTGATCGAGGGATGGCGGGCGATCCTCGCGCATCCCGTGCTCCGCCTGCTGTTCTTCAACACCGTGCTGGTCAATGGCCTGATCATGGCGACGGCGCCGCTGCTCGCGGTGCTGATGTTGCGCGATCTCGGCTTTGCGCCGTGGCAGTACGGGCTCGCATTCGGGGCGCCCTGTATCGGCGGGCTGATCGGCGCGCGGCTCGCGCCTTCGCTCGCCGCTCGCTTCGGGCAGCACAATGTGTTGCTCGCGGCCGGTACGCTGCGTGCCTGCTGGTCGCTCGGCCTCGCCTTTATGCCGAACGGTGCCGCGGGCATCGCCGTCGTCTTTGCGCTGCAGTTCGGTCTCGTCACCTGCGCCGGTATCTTCAATCCGGTGTTTGCGGCCTATCGTCTGGCCCAGATCGAGATCGAGCGGACCGCGCGCGTGCTCTCGGCCTGGACCATCACCAGCAGCGCAACCATCGCGGTGCTGACCGCGCTCTGGGGCCTGCTGGCGGGCTTCGCCGGTGTCCGGACGGCGATCGCGCTCAGCGGCCTGCTTTTGCTGACCACGCCGTTATTGCTGCCACGTCGCGCTCTGAGAGCGTCTTCGAGCGAAGCGGACACCACTTCACGACAACAGGGCTCTAGTACGAGCGCAGCTTGATGCCCCAACGGCCGTTCTCTGAGGTCACGATCCACAGGTTGCGGTGACGGCTGGCAATCGATCCGTCGGTACGGTCGCGGCTGTATGAATGCAGCAGCGCGTCCATGCCGGCGAGATCGCGGGCATTGAAGCGGTCGGTGAAATTGTCGATGCAGCGGATCGCCGCCGCGATCATGGTCACGTCGTCGAGGCCATCCGCGTGCGGCTGGAACAGGTTGTCGGCATTGCCCATGCTGTCGCTATACACCGGCACCGGAGTGAGCGGCAACGGCGTGCGCACGAGCGGCTCTCCAATCGTAGCCCGGACAAAGTGAAGCCTCTTGATCGCGGTGAGGCGAGGACCGCCGGGTACCGAACGGCTTGAAAGCCACGTAAGCAATCCTGACCAGAATCGTCTTCACGGATGACGACGGCAATCGGAGCGCGCATGATATGCTGGCCGCCCGGCGGCTATTTGATCGACATTGAAGTGACCCATCAATTTGCAGCGAGGAAAAATCCGATGACATCCAATGTTGAGGCAACCAGGAAGGGTTATGAGGCGTTTCAGCGCGGTGACATTCCGGCGCTCATGAGAGATCTGATCGATGACGACTGTACGTGGATAACGCCAGGTCCCCAGGATAAATTGCCTTGGGCCGGGACCTTTAGGGGAAAGCAGCAGATTGCAAACTTCTTCGTCCAGGTCGGCGAGAATCTGGAATTCAGCGAGTTTGCACCGCGCGAGATGATTGAGCAGGGCGACACTGTCGTGGTCTTGGGTACACTCACGGCGCGGGCAAAGAAAACAGGCAAGACCGTCAAGAACGAATGGGCCCATGTTTTCAAGTACCGCGAAGGAAAGGCGGTCCGCTTTCAGGAATACATTGACACTGCGGCGGATGTCGCGGCGATGACGTGACGGAGCAGGAGGCGGCCGGCTGAATCGGGCGCGCATTCGCGTGTTTCGCAGGCGTCATCCGCCTCTTCCTGCTACTTCACCCGTTGCTTCTCAAGCTTGCGCGCTAGCGTCCGGCGGTGCATGCCGAGGCGGCGCGCGGCTTCGGAGATGTTGAAATCGGTCTCCATCAGGGTCTGGTGAATGCGCTCCCATTCCAGCGTCTTGATCGAGGTCGGCCGCGCGCCGACCTCGATGGCGGCGTTGCCTTGCGCTTTAAGGAACGCGGCCTCGATGTCGTCGGTGTTCGACGGCTTGGCCAGATAGTGGCAGGCGCCGAGCTTGATCGCCTCGACCGCGGTCGCGATGCTGGCGAACCCGGTCAGCACGACGATCAACATGTCGGGATCATGCGCATGCAGCGCTTCGACGCAGGCAAGTCCCGATGCGCCGCCGGCGAGCTTCAGATCGACGACGGCATAGCCTGGCGATTGCTGCTCGAGCAGCTCGCGGACCTCGTCGAGCGAGGCCGATACCGCAACGCCGTAGCCGCGGCGCTCGAACGAGCGCTTCAGCGTGCGGGCAAAGCCTGAATCGTCCTCGACGATCAGGAGCTGGCGTTCATCCGTCAAGATGGTCTCCGATCGCAAGCGTCGAGAGCGGCAGCTCGAGCCTGACGGCGGCGCCGATATCCGGCCGGTTGCGCGCCGTCACCACCCCGCCCAGCTTGCGCACGACATTGACGACCAGGAACAGGCCGAGGCCGCTGCCGGAGCTGCCCTTGGTCGACTGATACGGCTTGCCGACATGCGCCAGCATCTCGCGCGAGAAGCCCGGACCGCGATCGGTCACCGACAGCACGAGCTTGTCGGCATTGCGTTCGGCCATCAGCTCGATCCAGTCGCGCGAGACCTCGGCGGCATTGTCGAGCACGTTGAAGATCGCCTGCTTGAGTGCGATGTCGGAGACGATCGCCAGATCGGCGCCGAAGGCGTTGCGGAAATACAGCGTCGCCGACGGCCGCGTCGTCCGCCATTCCTCCACCAGCGCGGTCAGGAACGCCGCGACCGTGGTCGGCGAGGAGCCTTCGCCGCGGGCTTCGCCGGCCGACAGCAGGATGCCGGTCACGATCGACTTGCAGCGCTGCACCGAGATCTCCATCTCGCCGAGGTCCTGCGACAACTCGGGATCGGAGGCGAGCGCCGGCATCCGGCGCCAGTCGCCCAGGATGACCGAGAGCGAGGCGAGCGGCGTGCCGAGCTCATGCGCGGCGCCTGAGGCCAGAAGGCCCATCTGCACGATGTGGTCCTGCTCGGCCGCGTGCTGGCGCAGCGCTGCGAGGCGGAGGTCGCGGTCGCGCAGGTTGCGGTTGATCCGGGTCATGAACACCACGAGCAGCACGGCGTCGAGCACGAGCCCGATGAATGTGCCGGCGATATAGAGATTGAAGGCTTCGGCAAAGCCCAGCGGCAGCTCGAGCGGCCGGTAGTAGCTGGTCAGCCAGGCGAAGTTCATGCAGACCAGCGCCACCAGCGACCAGGTCGAGGGCGCATCGAGCAGCACCGCGCCGAGCGTGACCTGCAGCAGATAGAGCGACGTGAAGGGATTGGTGGCGCCGCCGCTGAGATAGAGCAGGGCGGTCAGCGCCGCAACGTCGAGCGCCAGCGCGACCAGGAGCTCGCGGTTGTTGATGTCGGCGCGGTAGCGCAGCCACAGCAGGCTGACGAGGTTGAGCGCGACGAGACCGAAGATCACGGCGGCCATCGGCAGCAGCGGCAGCGCGACGCCCATCCAGAACTGCACGAAGCCGATGGTGGCGATCTGGCCGATCACGGCGATCCAGCGCAGCTGGACCAGCAGGGCCATGTTCTTGCGATTGGTCGCGAGGTCGGCGGGTGCTGCGAGATCGAACGGCATGCCGGCAGCCGCGTTCACGGCAGATGGCATCACGGCCGTGCTGGTCGCGGCGTTTTCGTCATGCAGATCCGATGTGCGCTCGAGCATCTGGGCCTGTGTCGCGAGACAGATTGCGGGCTGCGCCGATCAGGCGGCGCACGGCGGCGCGCCTTGAGCCCCACCTTGGGTCGAAGGCGCCGGCGCGGCCCCTGCCGCTGATGACGCGCAGGAGCGCGCCGGCCAGCATAAAGGCCAGCGCGAACCATGTCAGCGCGTAAATCAAGTGGTTGTTCGGAAACCGCACGATCGTGAGCCCGCCGACCGGAGTGCCGCCCGGATTGGGCGTCGCATCGGCGTCGATGAAGAAGGGGGCGGTGTGCGGCAATCCGTGCACGGCGGCGATGGCGGCGACGTCGCGGGAATACCAGCGGCCTGCCGCGGGATCGTTGCTCCGCAGGAAGCCGCCCTTCGGCTCTGACATCCGCAGCAGCCCGGTGATGCTGACTGGGCCTTGCGGCTCGCTGTCGCGCCGCGTCGCCGGATCTCGCCTGTCAGGCGGAACGAAGCCACGATTGACCAGCACGCTGGTTCCGTCGGCCATGCGCAACGGGGTCAGCACCCAGAAGCCAGGGCCCTCTGTGGTGACGGCCTGCACCAGCGTCTCGTCGGAGTTGAGGAAGGTGCCGCGCACGGTGACGCGGCGATATTCGTCGCTCGCGGCCGTGACATCAGGCCATGACGAGGGAGGCGGCGGCGCTGTCGGCGCCGCATGCATGCGCTGCTCGACTCGCTCGATCAGCGCCAGCTTCCAGGTCCTGCGTTCGATCTGCCAGATACCGAGCGCGCCGAGCAGCACCACACCCAGCATGCCGAGCGTGAGCAGCGCGAGCGAGGGTCTGGCAGGCCGCATCGTCACGGCATCTGGCTCATGTCGTGGATCGGCATCATGTTGATGTTGAGGTGATGCATGACCCACAGCGATCCGGTCAGCGCGATCACCACCATGATCACGGTGAAGATCATCGCCATCATGGTCCAGCCGTTCTCGGACCGCGTGTTCATGTGCAGGAAGTACACCATGTGCACGACGATCTGGACCGCGGCGAGCACCAGCACGATCAGCGCGGTGACCTGCTTGTCGGCGATGGCGCCGGTCATCACCAGCCAGAACGGCACCGCGGTGAGGACGACGGAGAGGCCGAAGCCGATCAGATAGCTCTTCAGCGAGCCGTGTGCAGCCCCGTGATGGGCCGCGCCGCCATGGTCATCATGGCCGTGACCGCCGGCATTGGCTTCGAGAGTGCGGGCTTCTGTTGTCATCGCAGCATTCCCAGGAGATAGACGAAGGTGAAGACGCCGATCCAGACCACGTCGAGGAAGTGCCAGAACATGGAAAGGCACATCAGCCGGCGCCGGTTGGCTTCGATTAGGCCGAAGCGCGCGGTCTGCACCATCAGCGTCACCAGCCAGACCAGGCCGAAGGTGACGTGCAGGCCGTGGGTGCCGACCAGCGTGAAGAACGACGACAGGAAGGCGCTGCGCTGCGGCGTCGCGCCTTCATGGATCATGTGCGCGAACTCGGTGAGCTCGATGCCGAGGAAGGCGAGGCCGAACAGCCCGGTGATCGCGAGCCAGGCCTGCGTCGCGCCGATCCTCGATTTCTCCATCGTCAGCATGGCAAAGCCATAGGTGATCGAGGAGAGCAGCAGCATCGTGGTGTTGAGCGCGACGAGCTTGAGGTCGAACAGGTCCTTGGGCGCAGGGCCGGCGGCATAGTTGCCGCCGAGCACGCCATAGGTCGCGAACAGCATCGCGAAGATGAGGCAGTCGCTCATCAGGTAGATCCAGAAGCCCAGCATGGTGCTGGCGCCTTCCGGATGCGCGTGCTCGTCGAGGACGTGGAAGACCGGTTCGGAGCCTTGTGTGGAGACGGTAGCAACAGTCATGTCTGGGCTCCTGCGGCGAGAACGCGCGTCCGCGCATCTTCGGTCCGCACCACCTCATCCGCCGGGATGTGGAAGTCGCGGTGATAGTTGAAGGTGTGGCCGATCGCGACCGCGAGCAGCGCAGCGAAGCTGACGGCGGCAAGCCACCAGATGTACCAGATCAGGCCGAATCCCATCACCGTCGCGAGGGCGGCGAGGATGACGCCGGTGCCGGTGTTGGAGGGCATGTGGATCGGCTTGAAGCCGGTCAGCGGCCGCCGGTAGCCGCGGCGCTTCATGTCCCACCAGGCATCGTTGTCGTAGACCACCGGAGTAAAGGCGAAGTTGTAGTCCGGCGGCGGCGAGGAGGTCGCCCATTCCAGCGTGCGCGCGTCCCAGGGATCGCCGGTGGTGTCCTTCAGCTGCTCGCGGCGCAGGATGCTGACCGCGAACTGCACCAGCATCGCGCCGATGCCGAGCAGGATCAGGAAGGCGCCGAAGGCCGCGATGACGAACCAGATCTGCAGGGACGGATCGTCGAACACGCGGAGCCGGCGGGTCACGCCCATCAGGCCGAGCACATAGAGCGGCATGAAGGCGAAGTAGAAACCCGAGACCCAGAACCAGAACGACAGCTTGCCCCAGAACGGATCGAGCCTGAAGCCGAACGCCTTCGGGAACCAGTAGTTGATGCCAGCGAACAGGCCGAACAGCACGCCTCCGATGATCACGTTGTGGAAATGCGCGATCAGGAACAGGCTGTTATGCAGCACGAAATCCGCCGGCGGCACCGCGAGCAGCACGCCGGTCATGCCGCCGATCACGAAGGTCAGCATGAACGCCACCGTCCACATCATCGGCAGCTCGAAGCGGATGCGGCCGCGATACATCGTGAACAGCCAGTTGAACATCTTCGCGCCCGTCGGGATCGAGATGATCATGGTGGTGATGCCGAAGAACGAGTTCACGCTGGCGCCGGAGCCCATCGTGAAGAAATGATGCAGCCAGACCAGGTAGGACAGGATGGTGATGACGACGGTGGCGTAGACCATCGAGGTGTAGCCGAACAACCGCTTGCCGGAGAACGTCGCGGTCACCTCGGAGAAGATGCCGAATGCCGGCAGCACCAGGATGTAGACCTCGGGATGGCCCCAGATCCAGATCAGGTTCACGTACATCATCGGGTTGCCGCCGAAGTCGTTCGTGAAGAAGTTGGTGCCGACGTAGCGGTCGAGCGACAGCAGCGCCAGCACCGCTGTCAGCACCGGGAAGGAGGCGACGATCAGGACGTTGGTGCAGAGCGAGGTCCAGGTGAACACCGGCATCTTCATCATCGTCATGCCCGGCGCGCGCAGCTTGACGATGGTGCAGACCAGGTTGATGCCCGATAGCGTGGTGCCGACGCCGGCGACCTGTAGTCCCCATATGTAATAATCGACGCCGACGTCGGGACTGTAGCCGATGTTCGACAGCGGCGGGTAGGCCAGCCAGCCGGTTCGGGCGAATTCGCCGACGAACAGCGACATCATCACCAGCACGGCGCCGCCGACCGTCATCCAGAAGCTGAAATTGTTGAGGAAGGGGAAGGAGACGTCGCGGGCGCCGATCTGCAGCGGCACCACGTAGTTCATCAGACCGGTGACCAGCGGCATCGCCACGAAGAAGATCATGATCACGCCGTGGGCGGTGAAGACTTGGTCGTAGTGATGGGCCGGGAGATAGCCGTCGGAGCCGTTGAAGGCGATCGCCTGCTGCAGGCGCATCATCAGCGCGTCTGCGAAGCCGCGCAGCAGCATCACGATGCCGAGGATCATGTACATGATGCCGATGCGCTTGTGGTCGACGGTGGTGAACCACTCGCGCCACAGATAGGTCCAGAGCCGGAAGTAGGTAACGATCGCGAACAGCGCGAGGCCGCCGGTCGCCACCACCGCGAAGGTGCCGACCAGGATCGGCTCGTGCAGCGGCAGCGCGTCCAGATTGAGACGGCCGAAGATCATCTTGATGAGATCGGGATTCATGCGGCGCTCCTCAGGAGTCTGATTTCGGGCGCTGGCCGAGCAGCAAGGATGTCGATGACGGATGGGCGGGCGAGAACGGCGGGCGCTTCAGCCCGACGCCACGCAGCGGCGTCAGGTCGAGCGGCGCAAGCACGTCGCGCGACGGCGCGTCCTTGATCTCGTCCATCGAGCAGATGCCGGCGACGAAGGTCGGTGAGGTGCCGAGCGGCGCGCCGCGGCGGGCGTATTTGTCGTAGGTGAGCGGCAGCGTGTTGTTGAGGCCTTCGCGGCCGAGGCCGCCCTTGGCGTCGATCGCCATCATCTCGCTCATGCACATCTTGCCGGGCTCGACGCACATGTTGAGGATCGCCTTGTAGAGATCGCGATCGACCGAGCGATAGAGCCGGACCGGATCGTTCTGGCTCGGGCGCTCGAGCTGCAGATAGTCGGTGCGGCCGAGCATGTTGGAGCTGGCCTTGGCGGTAGCGATCCACTTGTCGAAGTCGGCGCTCGACAGGCTCTTGAACTCGAAGTGCATGCCGGAGAAGCCGGCGCCGCTGTAATTGGCGGAGAAGCCGCGGAAGGTGCCCGCCTTGTTGGCGACCGCGTGCAGCTTGGTCTCCATGCCGGGCATGGCGTAGATCTGGCCGGCGAGGGCGGGGATGTAGAACGAGTTCATCACGGAGGAGGCCGTGATGCGGAAGCGGATCGGGCGGTCGACGGGAGCTGCGAGCTCGTTGACGGCGGCGACGCCGTAGTCCGGGTAGATGAACAACCACTTCCAGTCGAGCGCGACCACCTCGACATTGAGCGGGGCGTCCTTGCTCTCGATCGGCTTGTCGGCGGCGATGCGGCCGAGCGAGCGGTAGGGATCGAGCAGATGGGTGCCCATCCAGGTCAGCGCGCCGAGGCAGATGATGATCAGGAGCGGTGCCGACCAGATCACCAGCTCGAGCTGGGTCGAGTGATCCCACTCCGGCTCGTAGGGGGCCGCGGTGTTGGACTGGCGGTAGCGCCAGGCGAAGAAGATGGTCAGCGCCATCACCGGAAGCACGATGATGAGCATCAGCACGGTGGAGATGACGACGAGGTCGCGCTGCTGGGCGGCGATGTCGCCGGCGGGAGCCAGGACGACGAAATCGCACCCGCCAAGCAGCGCCGCGAACGGCAATAAGGCCAATAATTTCAAGGCGCGCACGGCTCACCCCACTTGAATTTTATGAGTTCCGCCAAGGGGTAGCTGCGATGCAGCAAAGATGACATTGGACAATTTGTCCAATGTTGCACTGCGGGATAGGCGGTCAGAAGGTGAGGTGGACCGCGCGGCAAAGTCTGCCCGTGGCCTCATCTCTAGTCTGAGCGTGATCTGTTCGGAAAACCGGTTTCCACGTTTCCGGATCAGGCTCCAAAGGACGGTTCTCCGGCGATGGCACAGGCCCCAGCAATGGCTCACGGCACCCCGACCGCGTCAGGTCACGGGCAGGCGAAACCCGGCGAAATCGCCATCGGCGTCATCATCGGGCGCACGTCGGAATTCTTCGACTTCTTCGTCTACGCGATCGCCTCGGTGATCGTTTTTCCGAAGCTGGTGTTCCCGTTCGTCAATGAACTGACCGGCACGCTCTATTCATTCGGGATATTCGCGCTGGCCTTTGCCGCGCGGCCGCTCGGCACCGTCATCTTCATGGCGGTCGACCGCCGCCACGGCAAGGGCGCCAAGCTGGTCATCGCGCTGTTCCTGCTCGGCACCGCCACGGTCGCGCTCGCCTTCCTGCCCGGCTACGACACGATCGGCGCCGCGGCGATCTGGCTCCTGGCCGCAGCGCGCGTCCTGCAGGGCATCGCCTGGGGCGGCGCGTGGGACGGCCTCGCCTCGCTGCTCGCGATGAACTCGCCGGCGAACCGCCGCGGCTGGTACGCGATGGTGCCGCAGCTCGGCGCGCCGCTCGGCCTGATCGTGGCGAGCGCGCTGTTCGCGTTCTTCGCCGGCAACCTTTCTGCGGATGATTTCTTCGATTGGGGCTGGCGCTATCCGTTCTTCGTCGCCTTCGCAATCAACGTGGTGGCGTTGTTTGCGCGGCTGCGCATGGTGGCGACCGATGAATATTCCGAGCTGTTCGAAAGCCGCGATCTCGAGCCGGCGCGCGTCGGCGAGACGGTGGCGCAGGAGGGCCGCAACATCCTGCTCGGAGCCTTTGCGCCGCTGGCGAGCTTTGCGCTGTTCCACATGGTCACTGTGTTTCCGCTGTCCTGGGTGTTCCTGTTCACCAAGGAAAGTCCGGTGCGCTTCCTGATCATCGAGATGATCGGCGCCATGGTCGGGGTCGTCGCGATCATCGCCTCCGGCATGATCGCCGACCGCGTCGGGCGCAAGCCGCTGCTGCTGGGGTCCGCGGTCGCGATCGCGGTCTATAGCGGCTTTGCCCCGCAGCTGCTCGACGCCGGTGCATTCGGCGAGACGATCTACATGGTGCTCGGCTTCGTGCTGCTCGGGCTGTCGTTCGGCCAGTCGTCCGGCGCGATCGCCTCGAATTTCGCGCGGACCTATCGCTACACCGCCTCGGCGCTGACCTCGGATTTCGCCTGGCTGTTCGGCGCCGGCTTTGCGCCGCTCGCCGCGCTGCTGCTGGCGACGCATTTCGGCCTGATCTCGGCCGGTGCGTATCTGTTGTCGGGTGCGGTGTGGACGCTGCTCGCGCTTTGGCTGAGCGGCCTGCGCGAAGCCGAAGTCAATTAGTCACGCGGCCCTATCTGCTCCTTCCCCCTGAAAGGGGGAAGGTCGGGATGGGGGTCCAGCCATACGCACCAGCGCGCGTGGAGAGAGCAGATCCCCACCCGCTTTGCTCTCACGAGCAAAGCGACCTCCCCTTTTCAAGGGGAGGTGGACTGGAGCCCTTTCCGCTCCGATTGAATCGGAACGGAGCTCCATATTCTTGTCTTGACGCGTTTTCTTCACGCGAACCGGTGCCCACTTCGCTCGAAAACGCTCTACCGAAACAGCCCGTCGACGCGGAACGAATATCCCAGGCCGACGATGGTGTTTGGCGAGTTGCGGTTGAGCCCGAACGCGACGTGGAGATCGAGCTGCTGGGTCGGCGTGATCCGGTACATGCCGCCGGAATTGATCAGCTGGGTCGGCCGCGCGCCGTCGGGATAGTCGCCGACATATTCGGTGAACACGCTGATCCGCTCGGTCAATTTCTTCTCCATCACGAAGGTCGTTTCCGACATGTGCCGGCCGGTCGGCTCGGCCGGGCGGAAGAATTCCGTGAACATGCCGCTGACGCCCCAGCCGTCATGCAGATCTCATGACCATGGCAGCTGGATGTAGGGCTGCGCGCCGCGCCCGGCGATGGCGGTCGCGCCGGTCGGCAGCGCGACGCCGGCGGTGATCGACAGATCGATCTTTCCCGGCACCGGGCTGATCTGCCATTTCACTCCAGGAGCGACGTCGGAGAAGCCCGAGGCACCCGGCGATCTCACATTGCCGGTATAGCTCGGCAGGTCGATCAGGACCTCGAGGCAAGGCGCGATGCCGAGCCGCCAGCGGCTGTTGCTGCCGTCGATGGTGCGGCCACTGTTGCGGCCGGTGAGGTTGATGCCGTTCTCGCTCTGCAGGCTCCCGACCGGCACGACGATACTCGAATTGGTGACGTCGGGCCGGTCGGTCGCAATTTCGTCGCTCGGCTTGGGACAACCGTCCGCGCGCGCGGCGGTGGCTGCTGCGAGGGTGAACACAGCAAGCACGCACCCGAGTTCGGCAAGTCGAGCGACGGCGCCGAACCGATTGTGAAACACTGGGGATGCTCCAAAAACCCGGCGCCGCTACGGAGGTGGCAGCGTGGATAGTGATCGGCGGGGCGCGCGGATATTCCTCACGGGCCAAAAAAATCCGCTCCGGCCGCTGCAGCGATTGGAGAAACCGCGCGGGCGGGCGAAATTTCGGGGAATAGAATGGCAGCCCGGCGGCTCCTGTTGTGGTGGCAAAACAGGAGACCCCCGGAATGACCATTCGTTCGATCGCAGGCGTGCTCGCGCCGCAGCATGCCAAAATCGCCGCGATGGCGGCTATCGCGATCTTGCTCGCGCTGAACAGCGCCCGTGCGGCGGGCGATCCGGCGCGCGGCGCCACGCTGTACCAGGGCTGCGGCGATTGCCATTCGATCGACAAGAACGATGTCGGCCCGATGCACAAGGGGGTCGTGGGCCGCCTTGCCGGCTCGGTCGCGGGCTACAATTACTCGCCGGCGTTGAAGAACTCGAAGATCGTGTGGACCGAGGCCAATCTCGACAAATGGCTCTCCGGTCCGGACGCGATGGTGCCGGGCACCAAGATGTTCTACGAGGTCCAGGATCCGAAGGACCGCGCCGACATCATCGCCTTCCTCAAGGAGAAGGCGAAGTAGCCGAATAAGACATCAATCCACCACGATCTTGACGCGGTCGCGCGGCTTCACCTGGGCGTGGGCATCGAGGCCGTTGAGCACGCGGAAGCGCTCGGCCGGATGATCGACGCCGGCCATGCGGTGCGACAGCGATTCCACGGTGTCGCCGGGCTGCACGTTGATCACCTTGATCCGCAGCGGGCGCGCGGCCTGGATCTCGTCGAGCGTCAGGCGGCGGAACGAGTTGACGGTCTCGCGCGCGTTGCGCTCGCTCTCGGTGGATTTCTGCTTGGCGGCGAAGATGAAACGGTAGACGTCGCTGCCGAAGCGCAGCGCGTAGACCTTAAACTGCCACTGGTCGCCATGCGCGGTGGCCGATGCCGCCGGAAAGCCGTTGATATTGAGGTCCTCGGTCGAGGACCTCTCGACGCCTTCCATCCAGCCGGAATTCAGATAGTCGCCGAGCGACTGTTCGGCCGGCACCCGCACCACGTCGAAGCGCATCGCCTGGCTGCCGCCCTCGCGCACGCCGATCACCGCCTGCGCGGTGTTGTCGAGCGTGAAATTGTCCGGCGCGGTGAAGGTGAAGCCGAGCTTGGGATGCAGGAAGCGGCGGCCGCGCACAAAACCTTCGCTGGGGTCCTCGCCATAGACGATGTTGTCGATCGCGGCGAGATAGGTCTCGCGGTCGCGCTCGTTGCTCTCCGGCGATGAGTATTGCCGTGCGGTGGTCTGCGCATTGGAGATGCGCTCCGGCGTTGCCGGATGCGACGAGGTGAAGTCCTGCGCGCGCGGATCGAGCGCGGTCTTGCCGATTTTGAGCGCGGCATTGCGCTCCATCGCGGTCAGGAAGCGCGCCGCGCCGTAGGGATCGAAATGCGCGCGCGCGGCGATTCCGACGCCGATGCCATCGGCCTCGAACTCCTGCTGCCGCGAGAAGCTCGCCATCGTCAGCTTGGTCTTGGCGAGCGCCAGCGCCGTGAGATCGGGATCGGTGCTCATGTCGGTGACGACGCGCGTCACCACCGCCGCCTGGCGCGCCTGGTCCTCGCGCATCGCGGCATGCTTGGCCAGCACATGCGCCATCTCGTGGCTCAGCACCGAGGAAAGCTCGGAGGTGTCGCTGGCGAGCGCGATCAGGCCGCGTGTAACGTAGAGTTGGCCGGTCGGCAGCGCGAAGGCGTTCACCGCGCCGGAATTGAGGATCGTCACCTTGTAGGCCTGGTCGGGCCGTTCGGACGCGGCGACCAGCCGGTCGACGGTCTTGCCGATCAGGGCCTCGAGCTTCGGGTCGTCATAGGCGCCGCCATAGGACGACAGGATGCGCTCATGCTCGCGCTCGCTGCTCGGCGTCTGCTGCACCACCCGGTTCGGCTTCACCGGCGCCGTCGCCGCGGTCGGCGGGACCTGCTCGAAGCGGCCGACATTGCCGCAGGCCGACAGCGTCAGGGCCGCGCAGACGAGCGCCAGCGCAGCCGAAAGCCGGCGGCCAGTTCCATCTTCACGCCGTCCAGCGCGCTCAATCACGTCAAAAACCCACAAACTGTCCTGTAATCGGCCAGGCCGTGACCTGTGGGCCCCTAGTTCCCGCCGAGTACTTCAATCTGCCCCACCCGGAGCAACTCGATTCGCGGCCCACGTCGTGCTTCCACCCAGCCTCGCACTCGAATCCTACGATTTTCCAGAGACTTGGGCGCAAGCCCGGCCGCCTCAAACGCAGGGACTATGCGCCTTGAAATAGTCAGAGCAAAGTCCCGTGTCCAGTTTCGGCCAAAATTCAGGTAGGTCGTCGCCCCCGCCTGACGCACGGACAAAACCCTGCCCTCGACGACGGTAAAGCGCCCGATCCCGGCCAAAATATCGTCCGGACTTTCAGCGTTTTTTATGACCGTGGCCTCGGCCCAGGTTCCCGATCGGGCGGCCCGCGCCTCGGCCTCCGCCGCCATCAGCGTACTGACACAGTCCCTGTCGGCGATCTCGGACGACACCAGCGCGAGGCCCTGGCGCAGCAGCTCGCTTTGCACGGGGAGCTCGCTGCCTTCGAGGAATGCGTAGGCCGGCTGCCGGCCGTAGCGGTCCGGCGTGTCGTCCTGTCCGCGCAGCGTCACCTCGCGGCCGACCAGCAGCGCCGACAGTACTGTGGTGGCCTTCGCCCGGTCCGCCACCTCGATGCCGGCGAGCCTGACCTCGCGGCCGTCGTCGAGCCGAAGACTGCGCGCATCGACCACAGCGGCGACACGACCTTCGCCCTGAATCTCGAAATTGCATCCGGTCGCGTGGCTTGCGCCGCAGCCGAATATCGTTGAGGACGCGAGCAAGATACGAGCAGCGGCCGGCACAATCCGTATCAACAAGTTCTGCATCGCGCGATCTTCGCACATCCTGGCCATTCCGTTGAGCGGAAAACACGCGGTCGTTCTGCGGCTTGCTGCAGTGCGGGCCATGCGGCATGATCCGGCCCTCGAAACGGACCTGATGGAATGAGGTTCGTGTTTCAAGGGGAGGATTGAATGAGACGGGTCTTGGCCGGCGTGTTGGCCTGTGTGTTTGCGATCTCGGCGAATGCGTCGCTGGCGCAGGACAAGCCTCCGCTGAAGCTCGGCGGCATCCTCGATATGTCGAGCCTCTATGCCGACATCACCGGTTCGGGCAGCGAGACCGCCGCCAAGATGGCGGTGGAGGATTTTGGCGGCACGGTGCTCGGCCGCAAGGTCGAGATCGTGGTCGGCGACCATCTCAACAAGGCCGACCTTGCCGCCAACATCGCCCGCGACATGATCGACAACCAGGGCGTCGAGATGATCTTCGACGTCGCGGCCTCCGCGACGGCGCTCGCCGCCGGCGAGATCGCCAAGGCGCGCGGCAAGATCATCATGTTCAACGGCCCGGGCTCGATCCGCCTCTCCAACGAGGCCTGCGGCCCCTATACCGTGCACTACGTGTTCGACACCTTCGCGCAGGCCAATGTGACCGGCCTTGCCGCGGTGAAATCCGGCCTCGACACCTGGTTCTTCCTGACCGCGGACTATGCGTTCGGCCAGGACCTCGAAAAGGACACCAGCAATGTCGTGGTTAAGTCGGGCGGCAAGGTGCTCGGCAGCGTGCGGCACCCGATCAATACCTCGGACTTCTCTTCCTTCCTGCTGCAGGCGCAGGCCTCGAAGGCCAAGGTGATCGGGCTCGCCAATGCCGGCGGCGACACTATCAACGCGATCAAGCAGGGCGCCGAGTTCGGCATCACCAAGGGCGGCCAGAAGATCTCGCCGCTGCTCGCTTTCGTGACCGATATCGACAGCGTCGGGCTCGAGACCGCGCAGGGGCTGTTGCTCGCTGAGGCGTTCTACTGGGACCTCAATGACGACACCCGCGCGTTCTCAAAACGCTTCATGGAGCGCACCAAGCGGGTGCCGACCTCGGCGCAGGCCGGCGTCTACTCCTCGGTGATGCATTATCTGCAGGCGGTGAAGGCCGCCGGCACCACGGACGCCGCCGCCGTCATGAAGGTGATGAAGGAGACCCCGATCAACGACATGTTCGCCAAGAACGGCCGGATTCGCGAAGACGGCCGCATGGTGCACGACATGTATCTGTTCGAGGTCAAGAAGCCTTCGGAGTCGAAAGGCCGCTGGGACGACTACAAGCTGCTCGCGACCGTACCGGGCGACCAGGCATTCCAGCCGCTGTCGGAGTCGCGCTGCCCGCTGGTGAAGAAATAGGACAACGGGTGTTCCGTCATTGCGAGCGAAGCGAAGCAATCCATCTCGCCAAACAGGAAGCCTGGATTGCTTCGTCGCTTCGCCCCTCGCAAGGACGACGCAAAGGTCTAACCAACAACAACGAAGGGCAAAATGCCATGAGCGATAATCAGATGGTTCTCCAATCCCTCGACAAGGGCCTGCTCACCATCACCATGAACCGCCCGGATCGGCGCAATGCGCTCAATCCCGACATGACGCGCGGCCTCGTCGAGGCGGCGCGGCGTGCGCAGGACGATGCCGAGGTGCGGGCGGTGCTGATCCGCGGCGCCGGGGGCACCTTCTGCGTCGGCGGCGACGTCAAGTCGATGGCCGAAGGCCGCGCGCCGCTGCCGTTCGAGGCCAAGATGGCCAATTTGCGCCGCGGCATGGAGGTCTCGCGCATCCTGCACACGATGCCGAAGCCTGTCGTGGCACAGCTCGACGGCGCGGCGGCCGGCGCCGGCCTCTCGATCGCGCTCTCCTGCGATCTGCGCGTCGCCAGCGCCTCCTGCAAGATCACCACCGCCTTTGCCAAGGTCGGCTTCTCCGGCGACTACGGCGGAACGTACTTCCTGACCAAGATGCTCGGCAGCGCGAAAGCGCACGAGCTCTACATGATGTCGCCGGTGCTGTCGGCGCAGGAAGCCTACAACCTCGGCATGGTCTCCAAGGTGGTGCCCGACGCCGATGTCGAGGCCGAGACGCTGGAGCTGGCGCGATCGCTGGCGCAGGGCCCGTCAGTCGCGCTTGGCTACATCAAGCGCAACATCAACAATGCCGAGACCATGACGCTGGAGGCCTGCTTCGACGGCGAGGCGATCCACCACACCCGTGCCGGCGAGACCACCGACCACAAGGAAGCGGCCAAGGCCTTCGTCGAGAAGCGCAAGCCCACCTTCCAGGGGCAATAAGCCGTGACCAATTCCATGGCCGAGTACATGCGGCTGCGGCAGATCTGCCTGGTGGCGCCGCAGCTTGCGCCGGTGATCGCGGACATTTCCGCGATCATGGGCCTCGATGTCTGTTACCGCGACGGCAACGTCGCCAAATACGGCCTCGAGAACGCGCTGCTGCCGGTCGATACCATCCTGCTCGAGGTGGTGGCGCCGTTCCAGCCGGGTCCGGGCACCGCGGCCGGCCGCTTCATCGAGAAGACCGGCGGCCGCGGCGGCTACATGGCGATCTTCGCTTGCGAGGATCCCGACGCGCGCGGCGCCAAGGCCAATGCGATCGGCGTGCGCACCGCCAACGTGATCACGCACGCGCCGTATCACGGCGTGCAACTGCACCCGCGCGACTGCCGCGCCGCCTTCATCGAGTTCAATCACACCGACGGCAGCGACGACATTCTCGGGCCATACCCGCCGGCCGGCCCGGACTGGCAGAAGTCGATCCGCAAGGATACGACCCTGGCGCTCACCGAGGTCGAGATGCAGGGTCCAGAGCCCGAAGGGTTGGCGGCGCATTGGGGCCGTATCATCGGCGTTCCCTCCGACGGCACCGTGGTGAAGCTGCCGAACAGTAGCTTCCACTTCGTCAAGGGCGATAGCGAGATCATGAGCGGCTTGACCTTCAAGGTCGTCGACAAGGCCAAGGTGCTGGCTGCCGCAAAGGCCCGGGATTGTGCCGTGCAGGGCGATGAGTTCCTGCTCTGCGGCGTGACATTCAAGCTGGTGGCGTAGCCATCCCTCCTAACCCGTCACCCTGAGGAGCGCGAAGCGCGTCTCGAAGGATGCGCGGCAACAGACCGGGCCGTCCATCCTTCGAGACGCCGCTTCGCGGCTCCTCAGGATGACGGGATGAGCGATTGAGCTCACCCCAACGATCAAATATCGTCGAGCGCAACAAGAACAACGGAACGCCCTCATGCCGCATCCGCTCGATTCCTTCTTCGCCCCAAAGAGCATCGCGCTGATCGGCGCCTCGCGCGATCATGAGAAGATTCCCGGGCGGCTGCTCGCGATGCTGCGCAAGAACGGCTATCCCGGCGCGCTCTATCCGATCAATCCGAACTATGACGAGATCGACGGGCTGAAATGCTTCAAGTCGATCGCCGAGATCGGCGCGCCGATCGATCTCGCCATCATCGTCATTCCGGCGCGCGCTGTGCTGCCGGCGCTGGAGCAGTGCGCGGCCGCCGGCGTCAGGAACGCTGTCATCATCTCGTCCGGCTTTGCCGAGGAGGGCGGCGATAGCGCAGACATGCAGCACGCGATCGTGGCGCTGGCGAAGCGGACCGGGATGCGGATCAGTGGCCCGAACGCCGAAGGGTTTTACAGTCAGGTGCAGAAGGTCGCCGCGACCTTCAGCCCGACCGTCGACGTCAAGCCGGATGCGCCAGCGCTGGTCGCCAGCAAGCGGCGGATCGGCATCGTCGCGCAGAGCGGCGGCATCGGCTTTGCGATCTATCATCGCGCCAAGGCGCTCGGTGTCGCGCTCAGCTATGTCGTGAGCGCCGGCAATGAGAGCGATCTCGGCGCCGGCGAGTTCCTCGACTACATGGTGCAGGATCCTTCGACCGATGTGATCCTGCTGTTCATCGAGGGCATCCGCGACGTCGACAAGTTCCTGCTTGCAGCGAAGCGCGCGGCAGAGCTGAGGAAGCCTGTCATCGTCACCAAAGTGGGCCGCTCCGGTGCCGGCGAGCGCGCCGCGGCCTCGCACACCGCGAGCATGGCGGGTTGGTCGGCGGCCTATGACGCGGTGTTCGCAAAGTACGGCTTCATCGTCTCCAACGACCTCGACGAGGCCGTGACCATTGCTGCCGTATTCACCACCAATCCGTTGCCGAAGGGCGATCGCGTCGCGGTGCTGACGGTGTCCGGCGGCGCCGGCATCTGGGGCGCCGATACCGTATCGATGCAGGGCCTGCGTGTGCCGGAGCTGTCGGCTACGATCCAGAGCCAGATCAAGCAATGGATGCCGTCCTATGGCGCGGCAGGCAATCCGGTCGACGTCACAGCGCAGGGTGTCTCTTCCGGCGGCCTGCAGAAGAGCATCGAGCTGTTCGACGCATCTGATGAAGTGGATGCGACGCTGGTCGTGTTGTCGCTGTCGAGCGAGATCCGGATGCCGTTCAAGGAAGCCGAACTGAAGCCGGTGATCTCAAGGCAGAACAAGCCGGTGGTGTTCTATTCCTACACGCTGCCGTCGCACTTCGCGCGGCAGGAGTTGGCCAAGTCGGGCGTGGTGGTGCTGTCGGGGCTGACCCATGTCGGCGTCGCGATGCGGCGGCTGGCGGACTATGCAGCGTTCAGGCCCGCACCGGAGGTCGCGGCATCTGACTCGCAGATGCGCGATCTCTCTGCGCATCTCACGGCGAAGACGTTGTCCGAACATGACAGCAAGTCGCTGCTGCGCGCGGCCGGCATCACGTTGCCCGATGAAATTCTGGTGACCGATCGCGACGGGCTCGACGCGGCGATCGAGCGGGCTGGATTCCCGCTGGTCATGAAGATCCAGTCGCCCACGATCGCGCACAAGAGCGAGGTCGGCGGCGTCCGCGTCAACATCGTGGCCAAGGGCGCGGCGTTCACCGCCTATCGCGACATGCTGGAGAGCGTGCAGCAGGCGCGGCCGGAGGCTGCGATCCAGGGCGTGCTGGTCGGGCCGATGGCCAGGAAGGGCGTCGAGATCATCGTCGGCACCATGACGGATGCGACCTTTGGCCCGATGGTGATGGTGGGACTCGGCGGCATCACGACCGAGCTGTTCAAGGACGTCGTCTATCGTCCGGCGCCGGTGAGCCCGGCGGAAGCGACCACGATGCTGGAAACCCTGAAGGCCGCGCCGCTGCTGCACGGCTTCCGCGGCGCGCCGAAGGCCGATGTCGCGGCGCTCGCGCAGTTGATCTCGCAGATCTCAGTGCTGGCGGCGCAGCACCGCAGCGAGATCGCCGAGATCGAGGTCAATCCGGTGCTGGTGCATCCGGAAGGACAGGGCGTGACGATCGTCGATGCGCTGGTGGTGCCGAGGGGATAGCGAGCCATCTCCCCAACGTCGTCCCGGGCTTGACCCGGGACCCATACGCCGCGGCCCGCGGAAAGGGCACAAGGGGAGACGGCCTGTCTCGCCACTCGCATCGGTGGTTGATGGTGTGGACGGCCCCCTACGGCATCAGTGTGCCAGAATGAGGTTGTTGCAAATCTCAGACATGGGAGCCGTCCGTGAACCAGATTATCCGCATTGGGATGGATACGTCGAAGCATATTTTTGTGCTGCATGGGGTTGATGCGTCCGAGCAGCCGGTCTTACGCAAGAAGCTTTCGCGCAAACTCGTGCTGGAGTTCTTCGCCAAATTGCCGCCGACGGTGATCGGGATGGAGGCCTGCGGGGCGT
The DNA here is from genome assembly GCF_054063415.1 of Bradyrhizobium sp. USDA 4011. Taxonomy (NCBI): domain Bacteria; kingdom Pseudomonadati; phylum Pseudomonadota; class Alphaproteobacteria; order Hyphomicrobiales; family Nitrobacteraceae; genus Bradyrhizobium; species Bradyrhizobium sp. USDA 4011. Next base: position 3,728,835 of record NZ_JBSSGG010000001.1, on the reverse strand, counting down.
CGCAATATTGGGCGCGAGAGCTTTCCAGGCTGGGCCATGAGGTGAAGCTGATGGCACCGCAATTGGTGAAGCCCTACGTGATGCGGAACAAGAATGACGGGCGAGACGCAGAAGGCCTGTGTGAGGCGATGAGCCGGCCGAGCATGCGCTTTGTGCCGGTGAAAAGCGCCGAGCAGCAGGCTGCGCTGATGCTGATGGGGGTCCGCGACGGACTGATCGCCCGGCGCACCCAATTGACCAACACGATCCGCGGCCATGCGGCGGAGTATGGCCTGATCGCGCCCAAGGGGCTGGAGGCGATCGAACCGCTGCTGGCGCGGATCGCGCAGGACGAGACGCTTCCCGCTCTGGCGCGCGAGCTGTTTGCCATGCTGGGCCGGGAGTGCGTCAGGCTCGAGGACGAGTTGGAGGCGGTTGAGGCCAAGCTGATGGCCTGGCACCGCGGCGATGCCACGGGCCGGCGCCTGGCGCAGATTCCGTCGATCGGTCCGATCATTGCAACGATGCTGGTGATGAAGACACCTGATCCGGCCGCGTTCCGCTCAGGTCGTCACTTTGCGGCTTGGCTCGGCCTCACGCCCAAGGACCACTCCACCGCAGGCAAGACCAGGCTTGGCAAGATCACGCGGGCGGGCGATGAGGACCTGCGCCGTCTGCTGGTCGTCGGGGCCACGGCGGTGATCCAGCAGGCCAGGCGCGGACGCGGTCATCACTCGCGCTGGCTACTGGCGCTGATCAAGCGCAAGCCGCCGAAGCTTGCGGCCGTAGCGCTTGCCAACAAGGTGGCGCGCATCGCCTGGAAGCTGATGGTGACGGGTGAGAGTTATGACGCCGCACGGCTGAATGCCGCTACGACGGGTACCGCTTAACAGATTGGCCGGCCGGCGGGCTCGCTCGCCGACCGACCGACCGGAGCTGCAAGAGCAGATGGAGCGATCGATCGAGCAACGATGCGAGACAATCCGTGGGACCCATCGGCCGTCAACAGGTCGCGTGGTTGTTTGGAACTCGCATCGCGCAAACCATCTTGGCCAGCGATTCATTCGATCGCACTCAACAGGCCGGACATATGGATGCAAGCGATCCGATCAATCCCAGAAAGCTCTTGTGCCACGGGGGCCGTCCACATATGGGTCCCGGCCTTCGCCCATAGGCGCTAAAATAGGATTTGCGCGTTGAATTTGTATGTGATTCCAAGAAGGGATGAGACACGAATCGCTTGTGAACGAAGACTGGGCGCGTGTTGTTGCTCGGCTTGGTGGGGCTGAGGCTCTGGAGGTTGGCGCGCGCGAGACGAAGGCGTTTGTTCGTCCGCGCGAGATCACCAATGCGGTTGATTTGCTGCGGCTGATCCTTGCGTATTGTCTGGGCACGCGGGGTTTGCGGCTGACGGCGGCGTGGGCGACGTCGGTGGGCCTTGTCGACATCTCCAACGTGGCTCTGTTGTATCGCTTGCGTCAGTCCGGAGATTGGCTGGCGCAACTGATAGGTCAGGCACTTGCGAGTGGTGCGCCGAAGGCAAGCCGCGGTCGGCTGATCCGCATCGTTGACGCCACGACGGTCCCCAAAGCCGGAACCGAGGGCAGGCAAAACAACGCAGTGTGGCGTATCCACAGTGCGTTCGATCTTCCGCAAGAGCGCTTTGGGCACTTCGAGCTGACCGATGAGGGCGCAGGCGAGACACTGGATCGGATACCCGTGACTGCCGGCGAGATCCGTCTTGCCGACCGTGCCTACCTGCAACCAGAGCGCATGGCGCATCTGGTCGATGCCGGCGCGGACTTCGTGATCCGCGCGGGCTGGAAGAGCGCGCGTTGGCTGGATCGCAACGGCAACCTTGTCGATCTCATCGCAGAGCTGCGCAAGGCCTTGGCAGGCGGCATGATCGATCGACCGATCTGGATAGAGCGCAAGTCCGGTGCGCAACCGCTTGCTGTGCGCTTGGTCGCGGTCAAAAAGCCGGCGCATGCGGCCGCGGAGGCGCGACGCAAGGCACGCAGGACAGCCCAGAAGGGAGGCCATCAACTCTCCAGGCAAACGCTTGAGGCCGCAGATTGGGTAATCCTGGCGACCTCGCTCAAGGGCGAGGACTTCACGGCTGCTGACGTCATTGCCCTCTACCGGTTGCGATGGCGGATTGAGCTCGGCTTCAAGCGGCTGAAGAGCTTGATTGGCTTGAAGGGACCTCCCGGAACTGACCAGCGGTCCGCTAAACCCCATATCCTCGCTCACCTGCTGATCACTCTACTGCTCGAGCCGTTGGTCGACGAACTCGAGGACTCTCCCCGCTTGGACGAAGCCGCCTGACCGGACCTTCCGCATGGCGCCTGCTACGTCAGCTCATCGCCTCATTGCTCCAAGCCGTCATTCCCCAACCCACGATCGCTTGTCTGCGCAGAGCAAGCCGTGCTCTCCGGCGACATCTGCGCGAGCCCCCCAGACGCAAGCGCCGCTATCAGGCAATGATCAAACTATCTTAGCGCCTATGGGCCTTCGCCGGGACGACCCGTGGAGAGAGCGGCGCGCGGCCCTCACCGCCCCTTGAAGTTGGCGACGCGGCGTTCGGCGGTGGCCTTGACGCCTTCCTTGAAGTCCTCGGTCGCGCGCAGCTTGGTCTGCTCCTCCAGCTCATGGTTGGTCGCGGCGAGCACGCGGTCGGCGAGCCCGGCGCGCATGGTGGCGCGGGTCGAGACCAGGCCGAGCGGCGAGCATTCGGCGATCTCCTGCGCGAGCTTCATGGCCTCGGCCCGCACCTGGTCCTGCGGCACCAGCACGTTGGCGAGACCCCAGCGATAGGCCTCTTCGCCGGTGACACGGCGGCTGGTGTAGAACATCAGCTCCGCATTGTTCTTGCCGATCAGTTCCGGCAGCGTGGTGGTCAGGCCGAAGCCCGGATGGAAGCCGAGCTTGGTGAAGTTCGCCGCGAAGCGCGCTTCCGGGCAGGCGATGCGGAAGTCGGCGGACACCGCAAGGCCGAGGCCGCCGCCGATCGCGGCGCCGTGGATCGCCGCGACGATCGGCTTCTTATTGCGGAAGATGCGCACCGCCTGAACATAGAGATGGTTGATCGGCAGGTTGGAAGCCGGATCGCTCTTGGCGCGCTCCTCCTGCTCCTGGCGGGCCGGGTCGCCGAAATTGGCGCCGGCGCAGAACGCCTTGCCCTGGGCTGCGAGCACCGAGGCGCGGATCTCGATATTGTTGTCGAACTCCTCCAGCGCGTCGGCGATCTGGTTGATCAGCGCGACGTCGAAGAAGTTCAACGGCGGTTTGCGAATTTCGATCAGGCCGACATGGCCATGGGTCTCGACGCCGATATCAGTATACTTGGTCATCTGTTGTCTCCAGTAAGGGCTTCAATCTCTCGGCGCGAAAGCGAGTCACCTCTCCCAAGGGGAGAGGTCGATTTGCGCCAGCAAATCGGGTGAGGGGTTGTGCTCGATCGAGGGACCGTGATCCCTCACCCGGCGCTGTGCGCCGACCTCTCCCGATGGGAGAGGTGCAAGAGCTTGCGGTGAGATCATCGGTCCCATTGACGGTCAGCGCAGACCGAGCCCGCGGGCGATGATGCCGCGCAGCACCTCGGTGGTGCCGCCCTGGATCGTCAGCTTGGGCGCGGTCTTGATGGCGAAGTCGAGCTGCTTTTCCAGCGTCTCGCGGTTGGTCGCGGTCTCCTCGACGAAGGCCGCGAGATCGCGGACCCGATGCGGCAGCTGTTGCTCCCACACCGTACCGATGTCCTTTACGATGGAGGCCTCCACCACCGGCTCCTTGCCGGCCTGCAGCATGCCGGCGACCGACACCGACATGCGGCGCATGGTGTGCACCTGCGCCACCAGCCGGCCGATGCCCTCGGCGCTGCGGGTATCCGGATTCTTGCCGACCGCGCGCACGAGCTCCGTGAGCACGTAATAGGTTTCGAGGAAGCGCTCGGGACCGGAGCGTTCATAGGCGAGCTCGGACGTCGCCTGCTTCCAGGCGCCGTCGACTTCGCCCAGCACGTGATCGTCGGGCACGAAGTAATCGGTGAATACCACCTCGTTGAACTCGAACTGGCCGGTGATCTGGCCGATCGGATTCACCTGGATACCCGGCTGCTTCATCTTGACCAGGAACTGGGTCAGGCCGTGGCGGCGGTTTTCCTTGGTCGGCGGCGAGGTGCGGAAGATCGCGATCATGTAGTCGGCGATGTGCGCCGACGAGGTCCAGATCTTGGTGCCGTTGATCAGATAGCCGCCGTCGGTCTTGGTCGCACGGGTCTTTGCCGCGAACAGGTCGGAGCCGGAGTTCGGCTCGCTCATGCCGATCGCGAAGCAGACCTCGCCGCGGCAGATCCGCGGCAGGATGTCCATCTTGATGTGCTCGGGCGCGTATTTCAGCAACACCGGGCCGCTCTGGCGGTCGGCGACGAAGAAGCGCCGGGTTGGCGCGTTCGCCACCCGCATCTCCTCGGTCACGACATAACGCTCGAGGAACGAGCGTTCCTGACCGCCATATTTCTTCGGCCAGGTCATGCCGAGCCAGCCCTTGGCGCCGACGCGGCGGGAGAATTCCGGCGCGTCATTGTCCTCGCGGTTCGGCGCGTGGGGATCGAAGGTGCCGGCGGCGATTTCCTCGGCGAGGAAGGCGCGCACTTCCTTGCGGAGCTGCTCGCACTTTTCCGGCAGGCGGATCGGATCGAAACGAAGGGCTGCGGTCATGATGTCTCTGTCCTGATCTCAGCGCGAGGCCACCAGCGGCCACAATTCATCGGCGCCACGCTCGGCGACGAGCTTGCCGAGCTCCACCGCCCAGTAGCTCTCCGAGCCGAAATCATCGCGCCACGCCAAGGCGCGCAGCGAATAGCGGTGCAGGATGTGCTCGATGGTGAAGCCGATCGCGCCGTGCACCTGGTGGGCGATGCCGCTGCCCTTCTCGGCCGCTTCCGAGCAGCGGATTTTTGCCGAGGCGGCTTCGAGGAACACGGCGTCATTGTCGAGCGAGGTCGCGCTCGCGATGGTGTCAGCGGCGGAAGTCGCGGCAGCCAGCGCCGCGGCGGACTCGCCGGCGAGACGGGCGAGGTTGTGCTGCACCGCCTGGAACTTGGAGATCTTCTTCTCGAAGGCGACGCGTTCGTTGGAATAGCGCACGGAAATGTCGAGCATCGATTCCAGCGCGCCTGCGATCTGCAGCGAGCGCACCACGCCGCCCATCAGCATCAGCGTGGTCTGGTCAAAGCCCTTGGGCGCCGGCCGGGTCGTGACGGGCTGCACCTTGTCGAGCGTGACGGTGTCGTTGTGATCGCCGCCAAGTCCGATGCCGGATTCGATCCGGCACTTCGCGGCATCGACCAGCGCGATCGAGAGGCCGCCATTGTCGCTCGCCAGCACGGCGAAATGTTTTGCGTCCTTGGCGAACGGCACGCTGCGGGCGCGGCCCGAGAGCGAGCCGTCGGCGCCGACCGTGACGCGGTCCTTCGGGCTCGCCGGCAGCACGGTCATCTCGCCTTCCGGGGAGGTTATCTTGCCTTGCGTCAGCAGCCACCCAGCCAGCATTGTTTCGGCCAGCGGAACAGCGATGGCGTGCCGCCCGGCGACGTTGAGGACGCTGAAACCTTCCGCGAGACTGGCGCCGGAACCGCCGAGATCGTCGGGCACCCAGGACAGCGGCAGGCCGGCTTCGGTCAGCGCCTGCCACAGCGGCGCCTTCCATGCGCCCGTCTTGTCGTGATTGATGGTCTGGGCATCCGCGAGATCGGCGAAAATCTTTTCCGCGGTCTCGGCGACGATGTTCTCACTCTCCGCCACAGCGTTCCTCGTGTTGATTGGCTTGGGTCCGGCCGTTCGGCAGGGCCTGCGTGCGATGTTGTCTTGCGCTCAATGATGCGGAAAAGCCATAGCCGTGACAAGCGTTGCCCGCAGGGCCACTTGCGCGGACGGCATGAAGCCGGACCGGGCGCACGAATTCCGCATAGTGAACTTTCGACCACCTTGGTTTGTATGCCACGCGCGGCCGCAGATGGGTCGGTGACATCTCATTCAGTCCGCCAGATGAAACTCGATCGCCTTCCGCATCAGGTCGGCGAACTCGGTCTCCTGGGTGACCAGCGCGTCGTTCAGTCCGGCCACGCACAGCACCAGCGGCTCGTTCGATTCCGCTGATGGCGGCAAGTTCATGGCAACGGCGCCCGCGCCCGGCGTGACCAGGCCGAGCGAGAAGGCATGCCCCTTGGCACGGACCTTCTTCAGCTCCAGCAGCAGGGCCTTGATGTCGATCTGCCGATCGGGTCGCGGCTCGTTGGCGTTGATCAGGCGCACCAGGCGGCGCACCTCCTTGTCCGGATAGGCCGACAGCAGCGCGTAACCCGATGCGGATCGCGCCAGCGGGCGCAGCGTTCCGGCCTTGACATAGAGCCGCATCGGCAGTCTGGCCTGAACGATATGGACATATTGCGCGCTGAGCCCGTTGCGCACGGCGAGCATGATGGTCTCCCCGGTTTTCTCGGAGAGTTCGTTCATCAGATTGATCAGACGTCCCCGCGTGAACAGCGCCGGGCTCAGCCAGTGCCCCAGCATCGAGATCCGCGGCGTCGGGATATAAGTGCGGCGGCTGGTGTCGTAATGCAGATAGCCGAAGGCGGTCATCGTCCGCATCAGCGCCGAGGTGCTGGACTGCGGGAATTTGAGCGCGGCCGCGACCTCGATGGCGGAAGCTGCGCGCTGGTGCTCCTCGAAGAATTCGAGCACGTCGAACACCCGCCGCGCCGACTTGACCGCATTGTCCATCTTCGGCAGGTCGCGCGAAGTATCGCCGGGGAAATCGGGGCCGTCGAAAGATCGCGGGCCGGCGGCCGCGCCGGCTTTCGCTGCATCTTTCTTCGCCACCGGCATCGCTATCGTCCCTGCTGCGCCACCCGCCGCTTCAGCCACCAGCCATATTGCTCGGGCCAGCTTGCCCACTCGGGATCGCATCCGAGCGCGAGTGCCGTCTGCGCGGGCCAGTTCGGATTCCACAGCAGTTCGCGGCCGAGTGCAATAAGCGTCGCCTTGCCGTCCCGCAAAATGGCTTCTGCGTAGTCCGGCTCGCGGATCAGTCCGACGGCGACCGTCGGCATGCCCGCTTCCTTCTGGATCCGCTCGGCGAACGGCACCTGGAAGCCCGGCGTTCGTGACACCAGCGAATTGCCGCGCGGCAGCTTCATGCCGCCCGATGAGCAATCGACCATGTCGATCCCGATCGCCTTCAGCTCGGTGGCAAATGCGATCGAGTCCTCGATCGACCAGCCGATGTCGACGCCGTCGACCGACGAGATGCGGACAAAGGCCGGCAGGTGATCCGGCCATTCCTCGCGCATGATCGCAGCGATCCGCAGCGGCAGGCGCATGCGATTTTCGCGCGACCCGCCATACTCGTCGTTGCGGTTGTTGGCGAGCGGCGACAGGAATGAGTGCATCAAATAGCCGTGCGCGCAGTGCAGCTCGATGACGTCGTAACCGGCGGCTCTGGCGCGGCGAAACGCCTGGCGGTAGTCGTCGACCAGGGCATCGATCTGCTCTGAAGTCAGCATCTGCGGTGCCGGCCAGCCGTCGTCGAACGGAATGCCGCTCGAGGCCGCGATCTGCCACGGGCCTTCGCCACGCGCCTTGATATCGGCCTCGCCGAGCGGATTGCCGCCTTCCCACGGCCGCTGCGCCGAGCCCTTGCGGCCGCCATGCGCGATCTGGATCGCGGCCTTGGCGTTGAAGCTGTGGATCAGCGCGGCGAGGGCGGCGTGGTCCGCGATGTGCGTATCATCCCAGATGCCGAGGCAGCCATGGGTGATGCGTCCCTGGACGTTCACCGAGCTTTGCTCGACGAACACGAGACCGGCGCCGCCGGCGGCGAGCTTGCCGATATGGGCGGTGTGCCAATCGGTGGCGCGCCCGTCTCGCGCCGAATAGGTTGCCATCGGCGAGACCATGATCCGGTTCTTCAGTTCGAGGTCGCGGAGTTGCAGCGGGGTGAAGAGCAGCGGCAGTTCGGTCATACGATGTCCAGCCTTGCTTGTGGTTTGCGGATTCGTGCGGGCAATCATTTCTTGAGCAGCGGGCATGCGCTCTCCTCGGGCGTCGCAAATGCCTCCTTGCCCGGGATCACCTGAACCAGCTTCTCGTAGTCCCAGGCGCCCTTGGACTCCGCCGGCGATTTCACCTGCACGAGATACATGTCGTGGATCAGCTGGCCGTCCTCGCGCAGGAAGGCATTGCGGGCAAAGAAGTCATCGATCGGCATGTCCTTCATCTGCGCGATCACCTTGGAGCCGTCGTCGGTGCCGGACTTCTCGACCGCCTTGAGATAGTTCATGACCGCGGAGTAGAGCCCGGCCTGCACCATGGTCGGCCGCTTGTTGGTCTTGGCCATGAAGCGCGCGGCGAAATCGCGGGTCTTGTCGTCGAGATCCCAATAGAACGCGGTCGCCAGCTGCAAACCCTGGGCGGCCTGCAAGCCGATCGCGTGAATGTCGCTGGTCTGCATCAGGAAGGCTGCCAGCTTCTGCTGCTGCGCCAGCCCGAATTCCTGCGCCTGCCGGATCGAATTGGCGAGATCACCGCCGGTGTTGGCAAAGGCGATCACGTCCGCCTTCGAGCTCTGGGCCTGCAGCAGATAGGACGAGAAATCCATGCTGCTGAGCGGGTGCCGCACCTCGCCGGCGATCGTGCCGCCGACTTTCTCCACGGTCTTGGCGGCGTCGTTGCGCAACGCGTGGCCGAAAGCGTAGTCGACCGTGACGAAATACCAGCTCTTGGCGCCCGATTTGGCCAGCGCCCGCACCGTGCTGTTGGCGAGCGCATAGGTGTTGTAGGTCCATTGTACCGAATTCACCGAGCAGCCCTTTCCGGTCAGATCGGAGGAGCCGGCCGATGACACCAGCATCGCCTTGTTCTTCTGCTTGGTGAGTTCGAGCACCGCGAAGGCGACAGCGGAATTGGCGAAGTCGACGATGACGTCGACATTCTCCTGCTCGTACCAGCGCCGCGCGATACCGGCGCCGATATCAGCCTTGTTCTGATGGTCGGCATCGACCATTGTGATCGGCTTGCCCAACGCCTTGCCGCCGAAATCCGCGATCGCCATCCGGACCGCTTCGACCGCTCCGGGACCGGCAGCGTCCGCATAGAGCCCGGCCTGATCGGTCAGCACGCCGATCTTGACCATGTCGTCGGAAATTTGCGCGCGGGATGGGGCGGCGAAGGCGGCCGAGAGGATTGCGGCGCTCGCGGCAATCCATCCGTAGGTCGATCTCATTGTCGTTCGTTTCCTCTAGTTCGATTGCCTTATGGCGTTGGTTTTTTCTTGCCGCAGGTCGATCATGCCCGGATGCGACAGCGGGTCCCGGTCCGCGCCGAGCAGCACGTGCTTCTGGATCTTGTTGGTCGAGGTCAGCGGCAGGTCGGTGACGAAGGCGATCCACGCCGGCAGCTTGAATGGCGCGAGGCGCTCGCGGCAGAAATGGAAGATCTCCTGCGCGAGCACGCGCGAAGCGGCGGCGCCATCGTTGATCACGATGAAGGCCGCAACCTCTTCGTCGCGGATCGGATCGCGCGCGGCAACGACCGCCGCCTGCTTGACCAACGGCGACGTCGTTAGCACTGCCTCGACCTCGGCGGCGGAGATGTTCTCGCCTGCACGCCGCACCAGGTGCTTCAGCCGATCGACGAATACGAACGCGCCGTCATCGTGCTGCCAGGCACTGTCGCCGGTGTGAAACCAGCCGCCGCGCCAGGCTTGCTCGGTGGCCTCGGGATCCCTGAGATAGCCCGCGAAGAAGCCGCGCCGTGGCGTCGCTTCCGAATGACGCACGCAGAGTTCGCCGACCGTGCCCGGCGGCACCGCGTTGTCGTCGGCATCGAGGACGGTCATTTCGAGGCCGGGCACGCTGCGGCCGATCGTGTTGGTCTCGGGATGGCGCGGCTCGACCGTGTTGAAGGGGCTGCGTCCGGTCTCCGTCATGCCCCAGCCCTCGACGAAGGGGATGCCGAAGCGCTCGCGGGCCCGCGCGCGTTGCTCGGGGTTGGCGCCGACGCCCATCGAGAAGCGCAGCGCATGCGCTTTCTCGTCCGGCGTCTCCGGCTGGGCAAGCAGGGCCGCGACGATCACGCCGAGATAGTGCAGCACGGTTGCGCGGCAGGAGACGATGTCGCGCCAGGCCGATTTCGCGTTGAAGCGCTCCGGCAGGATCAGGCAGCCGCCGGTCAGCATCATCGCGATCGGCGTCAGCGTCAGGCCGGCCATGTGGAACAGCGGCAGCGGGCTGTAGAGGCGCTCCGTTCCGGCATGATAGGTCGCCTCGCCGCCGTGGCTGACGTACCAGCGGCCGGTCGAGACCACGTATTCGTTGGTCAGGATGCAGCCCTTCGGACGCGCCGTGGTGCCTGAGGTGTAGAGCAGCGCCGCCTCGCTCTCGCTGCCTGGCTCGCCGGCGCGCGGTGGCGCGCGCATGGCACGCGGAATTTGCGTCACGCTCGCGCCGAGGTCGTCAGCGGAGACGGTGAGCAGCGGAACATCGCCGGTCAACGCCTTCTGCAATTCCCTCCGATCGGCCAGCGTCACGATCAGATCGGGCTCGGCATGCGCGAACAGATATTCGATTTCCGCCGCGCGATAGGCCGGGTTGATCGGAACGATCGAGACGCCGAGGCCGTTGAGCGCCAGCCAATGCACGATGAAGTCGGGCCGGTTCTCCAGCAGCAGACAGGCGCGGTGTCCGTGACCGAAGCCGGATGCGCGGTATCGATCGCGCAATGCGCAGACCTGCCGCGCGATGTCGCCATAGGACAGTTCGACGCCGTCGGGAAAGTATGCGCGGCCGGGACGGGCGGGAATGCAGAGGAAGGGTCTGAACGCCGCAGCATCTGATGTCGCAGCGAACGTGCTGAACACGGTGTACATGGTGGCGAAACTTCCCTTTGACGGCCGCTGGTCGATGTCAACGATGCCGATCCGAAAGAGCCGGGTGCTTCGTTGAGCGCACTTGTCATGCGATCGCGACGTTGCGCGGAAGCTATAAGGACGAATAATATGCTGTCAAATTGATTATGAGTTTCCATAAAACTCATACGTAGTTTGAAACCAAAGACGGGGGTCGCGAGATGAAGATGCACATGTTGTCGGGCGGCCGTCTGCAGATGTCGAAGCGGACCTATCTGCCTGATGCGCCGCGCGGCGAGATGATCGAGCTTCCGGTGTCCTGCGTGCTGTTGCGGCACACGCAGGGCAACGTGCTGTTCGACACCGGATGCCATCCCGATGTCGCGACCGATCCCGAAGGGCGGCTCGGCACGCTCGCCAAATACATGCGCCCGCTCATGCCGGCAGACGATCATGTGCTGACGAGCCTGAAGGCCGTCGGCCTTGGCCCCGACGACATCGATGTGGTGATCTGCTCTCACCTGCACACCGATCATTGCGGCTGCAACGCCTTCTTCAAGAAGGCGACGATCTTCGTCCACGCGCTCGAGATCGAGGCCGCGAATGCCGACAACGCGTTCGATCGCGGATATATCAAGGCGGATTGGGATCATCCGCTGAAGATGGAAATCTTCGATAAGCAGATGGATGTGTTCGGCGACGGCAAACTGACGCTGATCCCCTTGCCGGGACATTCGAAGGGTACGACCGGCGCGCTGGTCAAGCTGGACCGGAGCGGCGAATATTTGCTCGCCTCCGATTCGCTCAGCGTGCGCGCCAATCTCGACCAGCGGGTCTCGCCGCGAAACAGCCTCGACGTCGATCAGTTCCTGAGATCGCTCGACGAGATCGCGAAGCTCGAGGCGTCAGGCGTCAAGATCATCTGCGGTCATGACGAGGCGCAGTGGGCCAGCCTGCAAAAGGGGCCGAACGCGTATATGTGAGGCGCGGTTTGCAGATACTGTGCCGCGCGATATGGTAAGCTACCGCCGGAGTTCATCTGGCTCAAAACAACAAGGAAAATGCAGATGTCCAAGGATGGTTTGTGCGCGATCGTGACGGGATCGGCATCGGGACTCGGCGCCGCCACCGCGCAAATTCTCGCCACGCCGGGCGCGCGCCTCATCATCAACTATTCCAACAGCAAGGCGGAAGCCGAAGCGACCGCGGAAGCCTGCCGCAAGCAGGGTGCCGAGGTGCTGGTGGTGCAGGGCGACGTCTCGCGCGATGAGGACTGCAAGAAGATCGCGGCCGCAGCAGCAGGCTGGGGCCGCCTCGACGTGCTCGTCAACAATGCCGGCACCACGAAGCATGTGCCGCATCACGATCTCGACGGCCTGACGGCCGAGGATTTCCAGCGCATCTATGCCGTCAACACCATCGGCCCGTTCCAGATGGTCCGTGCTGCGCGCGCTCTGCTCGAGGCCGGCGCAAAGGCCTCCGGCCGTCCCTCGGCGGTGGTCAACGTCTCCTCGATCGCCGGCATTTCCGGCGGCGGCTCGTCAGTGGCCTATGCCGCGAGCAAGGGCGCGCTCAACACCATGACGCAGTCGCTGGCGCGCGCGCTGGCGCCCTTGATCCGTGTCAACACGGTGTGCCCGGGCTATATCGATACGCCGTGGTTCACCAAGGGCCGCGGCGAGGATGGCGCGAAGCAGGTGCGTGATGCCGTAATCGCGCGGGTGCCGCTGAAGGTCGCGTCAACAGCCGAAGATATCGCCAATCTCGTCTGCTTCCTGGCAAGCCCGGCGTCGAGCAACATGACCGGCGAATTCGTTCGCATGGACGCCGGCATGCATCTCATTCAGTGAGCTAGCAGTCTGCTGAAGAACCCCTCGCCACGGAGGGGGCTTGATGATTCACTTTATCATCTCGATTCGGTGGAGATGATGATGCGCGGCAGGTTTACGGATCAGGGCGGCCTGTTTTCGTACATTGCGCCGGATAAGCGTGTGCCAGCGAACCATCCGCTGCGGCAGGTTCGGGAACTTGTCCGGGACGTTTTGAGTGATTTGAACCGCAGCCTTGGGAGGCTCTACGCCAGCGAGGGACGCCCTTCGATCCCTCCAGAGCAATTGTTGAGCGCCTTGCTGCTGCAGGTGTTCTACGGCATCCGCTCGGAACGCCAGTTGATGGAGCAACTGGACTACAATCTTTTGTACCGCTGGTTCGTGGGACTGTCGCCGGACGATCCGGTGTGGGACCCGACCACCTTCACCAAGAACCGGGAGCGGCTGCAGAACGGCGATGTGTTCACGAAGTTCATGACCAGGCTTCTGAACCATCCGCAGGTCAAACCGCTGCTGTCGGACGAGCACTTCTCGGTGGATGGAACGCTGATCGAAGCCTGGGCTTCACAGAAGAGCTTTCGCCCCAAGGACGGCAGCGGCGACGATGAGGACGGCGCCAACTTCCACGGCCAGAAGCGCAAGAACGACACCCATGCGAGCACCAGCGATCCGGACAGCAGGCTTTATCGCAAGGCGGCCGGACGGGAGGCCAAGCTTTGCTATATGGGCCACGTCACCATGGAGAATCGGCATGGGCTGGCGGTGGCCGGCAGGGTCACACATGCCGATGGCACCGCCGAACGCCGGGCTTCGGAGACCATGCTGAGGGCGAGACGCAAAGCCGCAGGCCGCCGTATCACCGCCGGTGAGGACAAGGCGTACGATACCGTCGATCATGTCGCCAATCTTCGCGCCATCGGCGTGACGCCGCATGTGACGCAGAACCAGGCCGTCACCAAAACCGGCAAGACCCGCAACAGCGCCATCGACGAACGAACCACGCGGCATCCGGGATATGGCATGTCGCAATCACGCCGGGCGATGGTCGAGTGCATCTTCGGATGGGGCAAGCAGCACGGCACCATGCGCAAGACCAAACATCGTGGCATCGGCCGCGTCGCCGCCGATTTCCTGCTCAATCTGATCGCCTATAACCTGATCCGCATTCCCAAACTGCTTGCCGCCTAGCCACCCCGCGTCAGGGTACACCCAACACCAGCCTGGAAAACTATAACCAACTCCACCGCGCCGACCCAACAACGGCCGCAACAACAAGAAAGCTCTCCATTTCAAGGTTTTTCAGCAGACTGCTAGAGCGTTTTCGAGCGAAGTGGACACCGGTTCGCGTGAAGAAAACGCGTCAAAACAAGAATCTAGAGCTTCGGTTCTGATTCAATCAGAACCGAAAATGCTCTAGCCATCCACGTCGTCGGAGTGGTTGCAGAAACGAAAATGCCCGGGCCTGGCCCGGGCATTTTGAATTCGAACCACTACCGCGGCTGGCTTTACTTGTTTCCCAAATCCGGGATCACGCGCGCCGCGACCAGCCGGTTCCAGATGAACAGGACTACCAGCGCGCCGATCGTGGCGGTGATGAAGCCGGCGCCTTGTTCAGGACCGTAATGGCCGATGGCCTGGCCGATGAAGGTCGCGAGAAACGCGCCGGCGATGCCGAGCACGGTGGTGAGAATAAAGCCGCTTGGATTATTCGGTCCCGGCGACAGGAGCCGCGCGATGATCCCCGCGACAAAGCCGACGATGATGACCCAGATGATGCCGCCCATGACTGTCGTCCTCCTCAGATGGAATCAACGCTGGCGCTAAAGCCGGCGGTTCAGCTCGTCACCGCTCGGCAGCCGGCCGTCCGGCGTCAGATGATTGATCGCCTCGGGTAGATACTGGCTCAGGCCCTGCAGCAATTGGTCGCGCGACATGCCGCTCTGCGACGCCAGCGAGTCGATCTGGTCGGCGCCGAGCGCGTTGGCGAGATCTCCGGGGGCGATCTGCTTGTTGGGGCCGTTGCTGACCCAGGAATTGGCCGCGTCGCCATGGCCCTTCTGCTGCAATTGGTTGAGCAGGTCGCCGAGGCCGCCGCTGAGCACGGTGCCGGCTGCGCCGCCGGCAAGCAGGCCGCCAAGGCCGCCCTTGAGCAGATCACCGAGCCCGCCACCACCGGCGCCGCCGGGCAGGTTCGCGGTGACATTGCCGGGCAGTGACGGCGCCTGCGCCGGTGTCGGCTGAGGGGGGGTCGCGCCCGGCTGGCCGCCGGTGAAGTGCTTGACCGCCTTCCAGGCGAGCAACGCCAGGATGGCCATGGTCATCGGTGACATTCCGCTGCCGCCGCTGCTGGAGCTGTCGGATGGTGTGCTTGGCGCGCTCGGACCGCGGGGCCCGTTCTGCATGCCGTTGAGTACGTCGAGTAGACCCATGATCGTCTCCTGCCGCAACCGTGCCCCGAGCCGGAAACATAGCTGCGGGCCATGACGGTTACAAGGCAGTCCACCCGGACGGCGGCGCGTGGAAATAGGCAGGCAACCCAAGGTCTGCTATCGAGCCCTGATGAATGGACGTTTAGCCAGATGAACGCGGACCGGCCGATCGGCATCGCGGGCGCCGGAAGCATCGGTTGCTTCGTCGGCGGCATGCTGGCTGCGTCCGGCCGCCGCGTCGCGCTGCTGGCGCGGCCGCGGTTGATCGAGGAGATCGCAGGCAACGGCTTGCGGGTCAGCAGTTTCGACGGCTCGGAGCGGACGGTATCCGCGGACCGGCTCATTCTGTCCGACGATCCGTCGATCCTGCGCGACGTTCAGACGGTGCTGGTGACGGTGAAAAGCGCCGATACCGCCGAGATCGCCGAATTGATCGCACGCCACGCAGCTGCCGATGCCGCGGTGATCAGCCTGCAGAACGGTGTCGGCAATGTGCCGCTGCTGCGTGACCGCCTGTCGGGCCGCAAGGTGCTCGGCGGCATGGTGCCGTTCAATGTGGTCGCGCTCGGCGATGGCCGCTTCCATCGCTCGACCTCCGGCGACATCGTGATCGCGCGGGATGATGCCGGCACCGCGGCGCGGCTCTCGGTGCCGGGCCTTGCGATGAACGGCACCGCCAACATCGACGGCGTGCAGTGGGGCAAGCTGATCGTCAATCTCAACAACGCGCTCAATGCGCTGTCCAACATTCCGCTGCGGCAGCAGCTCGCACAGCGCGGCTGGCGACGGTTGTTCGCCGACCAGATGGCCGAGGGTTTGGCCGCGATTCGCGCCGAAGGGATTGTGCCGGTGTCGCCGACGCCGCTGCCTTCGAGCTGGATGCCGACATTGTTGCGGCTGCCGGACGGGCTGTTCGACGTGCTGCTCGGCCGCACCATGAAGATCGATCCCGAAGCGCGCTCCTCGATGTGGGAGGATCTGCAGCGTGGGCGGCGTACCGAGATCGACTATCTGCAGGGCGTGATTACCACGATCGCGGATCGCCGCGGGCTGGAGGCTCCGCTGTCGCGCCGCGTCATCGCGCTGATCCGCAAGGCGGAGGCCGACGGCAAGGGCTCGCCGGGGCTGACGCCGGAGCAGATTCGCGATGGCCGCTGACCGTGGAGCGCCGACGATCGTCCGGCGTAGCGTTCGGATAACCGAGGAGGTGACGTCATGAAACGATCCTGCATCATGCTGCTCACGCTTGTTGCCCTTGGCTCCGGCCCGGTGCGCGCGGCGCCGCCGACCGTGACACCTTCGCCGGGCTATGATGCGCGTTTACAGGAGCAACGCGCGGCGGCGGCGAGCCAATCGGTTCGGCCTGCGCGCAAACCGGTTACGCCTCGACACCACAAGCGCGGTCGCGCGCACTGATCCCTTGCAGAGAAGACCTCAGATGAAGCTGCTGTTCCTCGCGCTCGCCTTCGTGCTCGGCATCGCTACGGCTGCAGACGCCGCCGACTATGCCGGTTCGATCAGTGCCTACCGGCGCGCCAACCATATGCCCGCGGTGAAGCTCGACGCGAAGCTGAACGCGATGGCGCTGAAGCAGGCGCAGGCGATGTCGGCGACCGGATCGGTCAGCCACTCCGCGGGCGGCAGCTTCTTCACCCGCATCGCGCCGCTGAAGAAGCAGCGCGCCGCCGAAAATATCGGAGCCGGCTTCATCGCCTTCGCCGAGATGCTGAAGCAGTGGGAGAACTCGGCGGGGCATCGCGAGAATCTCTTGATGCCGGGCGCGAAGCGCGTGGGGGTGGCCTTCGTCAACAATCCGAAGTCGCCGTACCGCAGGTTCTGGGCGATGGTGATTACCGATTGACGTCGGTTCGCTTCGCAACCTTGGTCGGCGGCGGCGATGCCGGCGTGAAAAGTTTCTTCAGGCCGTCCAATCCTTCGGAAAGCCTCGGCCATTCGCAGGAGAACGTGCCCTTCACGCAACTCGCCGCCTGCGGGCGCACCCTGGGAAGCGGGGCGCCAGCAACGCGCGGCTTGACCGGGCGTGCGACCGGGACCGGGACTTTCGCCGGCTCGCTGTGCACTGGCTCGCTGTGCAATGGCTCGCTGTGCAGTGACGCCTGCTGAAGCTGCGGCGGGCGCGCTTGCTGCTTTTCCTGGCGCTCGAGCTGCTTGGCATTGAACGCCGCGACGATGCTCGATCGGCGCTCCTTCTCGAGATAGCCGGTATATTCCTGATCGATCTTCTTCTGCTCGTCCGGCGTCGGATTGGGGCCGGCGATGTCGAAGCTGCGATCCTGCATGAAGTCGTAATAGGTGTAGCCGCCGCCGGGCTTGCGGCGTCCGGCAAACTTGGCATTGCAGTCGGCGAGTTGCGCGGTCTTGTCTTCCCTGGACTTCGCCTTCTCGGCGAGGTCGGCGCAATCCTCAAAATCCTTCGGCGCGCTGCGCCACCATTGCGCGTGCGCGCTCAACGGCGCCAGCGCGAACGCGGCGACAAAAGCGGCAACAGCCAACGTCGATGATCGTGACGGCATCACGGACATTGCAACCAAATCCGAACGAAACAGAGTGAGCAGATTGTCGCCATTTTAGTGACCCTTGTCACCTGGAACCGGACGATTTCCCTGATCATTTAAGTTGCAGACCAGCCCTTTGGCCTGATCGAGTAGTCGCTGTAAGCAATTGCAATGTATCAAGAATTCTTGCCGCAACGGCGCGGCGGTAATTGGAACAATTCGCCTCGAATAGTTCATTTCACTCTATGCAGCAATGCGACGAGTTCCGCCTGCCGATGCGTGCCGGTCTTCTGGAAAATCGTCTTGAGCTGATTGCGCGCGGTGGCAAGGG
The DNA here is from genome assembly GCF_054063415.1 of Bradyrhizobium sp. USDA 4011. Lineage (NCBI taxonomy): Bacteria > Pseudomonadati > Pseudomonadota > Alphaproteobacteria > Hyphomicrobiales > Nitrobacteraceae > Bradyrhizobium > Bradyrhizobium sp. USDA 4011. The sequence goes on along the minus strand of NZ_JBSSGG010000001.1, from coordinate 3,710,846 downwards.
CAATGCCGGCTTCCCGTGCGGCCGCCTCGATCGAATCACCGCGCGCAAGTCGCGTGGCGAGGCGCGCCTGCGCCGGCGTCAGCTCGAACGCCGCCGCCAACAGCGCCTGATCGAATGCGGCGTTGCCCTCGAGATCGCGGATCAACAGGATCGCGCGCGCGCCCAGGAACGGGGAGCGTGCGGCGGGAGGCACCGGCTGCATCTGGATCACGATCGGCCGCTTGTCGATCCTGCGCACCACGATCGGCGATGTCGGGAGCGGGTGCAGGTCCGAGCTGTGGGCCAGCAGATCGATCAGCCTGGTCAGATCGGCATTGGCCTGCCGGTCGAGCAAAGTGAGGCGGTTGTTGCGGATCGCAAGTTCATGGCCGAGGCAGGCTTCCGCCTGGCCGTTCATGCCGATGACGGCGCCGAAGCGGCCGACGGCAATCGCCGCGACCTGAATCAGGTCGAGCGCACTGGTGATGCCCGTGATTGCGGAGCGGCCGACGACGGTGGACAGCGTCGCGGCTTCGGTGAGCCGCGCCGACACGCGCGAGAGCGCCTTGACCTCGTCGGCGTCGAACATGCCTTCCTTCGGCGTGCGCTGGATCGTCAATCCCCACAACGCAGGGCCGGAGCGGAAGCCGATAGCGGCAAACCATTTCAGCCCGAACTCGCCGAGCGACGTGTAGAGGGGGTCGCGCAGCATCTCGGTTTCGCCGCCGAACAGGTCGGCATCGGTGATGACGTTGGTGCCGGCGAGCATCAGCGGCACGCCACGCGCGGCGCGAATGTCGGTGAGATGAAGATTCTGCGGGAAGTAGGTCTTGGTGAAATAGTCGGTGATCGATTGCGTGCGCGGAATGTCTTCGGTGCGGATATCGCTCTGAAGCATCGCAGCCCCGGTCGCGCCGACGGCCGCGCAGACCTCGTCCATGAAGGACGGCCAGGTCGCGGGATCGAGAACGACGTCGCCAAGGCGCGCGGTCACGTCGTCCAGCCTGTGCACGTCGACCAAAGGTCAGCTCCGCCTGGTGCAGATTTTGTTGTTTTGCAGGACGAAACAGGTCGGACCTGTTTCGCCCGCTACCGTGCATAAGAAAGCCCGGACCGCCAAATATGCAAGTTAAATCAGCGGCGCGCCCGAGGGCCGGGCCCGCAAACTCTGGCAAACATGATCGAAAATCGGCGAGTGGCGCGAGCCCGCCGTTACAGCAAATGCAGATCCCGGCGGCGATCGGCCTCGGTCAGCGCCACGCGGCAGAAGCTGGCGGCGATCGCGACGACGTCCTCGACGGCTTGCGGATATTGCTTCGAGACCCAGCGCAGCGCGATCGAGATGACCGCGCCGACCATGCCGATCGAGAGCAGCGTGGCAGCGGCGGCCTTGTCGCCGTGTTGCCGATCAGGCGTCGGCGGCACCAGGATGTCGCTGAAGACGCGCAGCGCGTCGAGCTTGACGGCATCGACCGCCGGACTGATGCCTGAAATCTCCAGCAGGAAGACCCGCGCGGGCTTCGGGTGCTCCTTCAAACGGGTGAAATACAGCGTCAGTGCGGCGCGCAGCCTCATCTCGGCATCGCCGCCGGCGGCCGCCGCGGCAGCCGTCATCTCCTCGTGGAGGTGGCCGACGACATGGTTGTAGGCGGCGATCAGCAGGGCTTCGCTGTTGGAAAAGGATTCGTAGAAATAGCGTTCGGTGAGCTCGGCCGCCTCGCAGATCGCCTTCACGGTGGCGCCGCGATAGCCGACCTCGCCATAGACCTCGATCGCCGCATCGATCAGCTTCAGCCGCCGCTCGGCGCGGCGTTCCTCGGCGTCCATACCGCCATAGAGGCGGGCTTTCCGGCTGCTTGCCATGAAAAGTATATTGACACGAGCCATTGTCAGATGTCAAGTTATCTGACAATACGAATTGTCAATTGTGCCGCGGGAGGGTCAGGGCATGTCTGCTCATTTCGACGTGTTGATCGTGGGTGCCGGGCTGTCGGGCATCGGTGCCGGCTATCATCTGCAGACCAACTGCCCGGACCGCAGCTACGCCATTCTCGAAGGCCGCGATTGCATCGGCGGGACCTGGGACCTGTTTCGCTATCCCGGCATCCGTTCCGACTCCGACATGTACACGCTCGGCTATTCGTTCCGGCCCTGGACCGAGCCGAAGGCGATCGCCGACGGCCCGTCGATCCTGAATTATGTGCGCGAGACCGCGCGCGTGTACGGCATCGACAAGAACATCCGCTTCAACCACCGCGTCGTGCGCGCCGACTGGTCATCGGCCGACTCGCAATGGACGGTCGAAGTGGAGCGCGGGCCGGAGCAGACGATCGAGCGTCTCACCTGCAACTTCCTGTTCATGTGCAGCGGCTACTACAAGTATGAGCACGGCTACACGCCTGACTTCCCCGGCATCGCCGATTTCGCCGGCCGCGTCGTCCATCCGCAGAAGTGGACCGATGACATCGACTATGCCGGCAAGAAGGTGGTGGTGATCGGCAGCGGCGCGACCGCGGTGACGCTGGTCCCGGAAATGGCCAAGACCGCCGCGCATGTCACGATGCTGCAGCGTTCGCCGACCTATGTCGTGGCGCGGCCCGACGAGGACAAGGTCGCCAACTGGCTGCGGGCGCGGCTGCCGGCAAAACTCGCTTACGGCCTCACGCGCTGGAAGAACGTGCTGTTCGGCATGTATTTCTACCGGCTCTGCAAGCGCGATCCGGAGCGCGTGAAGAAGCTGATCCTCGGCGGCGTGCGCCATGCGCTCGGCCCCGACTACGACGTCGCCACCCATTTCACGCCGAGCTACAATCCGTGGGACCAGCGGCTCTGCCTGGTGCCGAACGGCGATCTGTTTCAATCGCTGCGCAGCGGCGGCTCGTCTGTCGTCACCGACCAGATCGAGACCTTCACGCCCGGCGGCATCAAGCTCAAGAGCGGCAATGTGCTCGAGGCCGATGTCGTGGTGACCGCGACCGGCCTCGATCTGCAGGTGCTCGGCGGGCTCGAGATCAAGGTCGACGGCGCGAGCGTCGATCTGTCGAAGACCATGAACTACAAGGGGCTGATGTATTCGGGCGTGCCGAACCTTGCCGCGGCGTTCGGTTACACCAACGCGTCCTGGACGCTGAAATGCGACCTGACCTGCGAATATGTCTGCCGCATGCTCAACCACATGAAGGCGAACGGCTACGCGCAAGTGACGCCGCGGCGGAACGATCCGACCGTGACCGAACTGCCCTGGGTGGATTTCTCCTCGGGCTATATCCAGCGCGCCGCCGCCAGGTTCCCCAAACAGGGCTCGCGCCGCCCGTGGCGGCTCTACCAGAACTATGCGCTCGATATCATGACGCTGCGTTTCGGCTCGCTGAAGGATGAGGCGATCGAGTTTCTGCCGGCACGCCGGGCCAACTCGGCGAATGCTGCCGCGAATCCGGCCCGGCAAGTGGCGTAACGCGCGTAGCGCCGAACATTGCGCAACTTCGCACGCGCCTCGAGCAACGGTTCTGATTGGATCAGAACCGCTGATCTAGCTTCTTGTTTTGACGCGTTTTCTTCACGCGAACCGGTGCCCACTTCGCTCGAAACACGCTCTGGTGTGGCGCGGGCTGGCGATCATTCGGCACCTCTGCTATGGGATGGCGGCGCCCGCATGCTTCGGCTAGCGGGCGGTGCGGTCCCGTAGCTCAGCCGGATAGAGCGACGGTTTCCTAAACCGTAGGTCGGAAGTTCGAGTCTTCCCGGGATCGCCATTTCCAGTTCCGGCGGGCGCGTTGGCGACATCCCTGAGCGCGCCGGGCTGCACGCCCATGTGTCCGGATATCTCCCGGCCCGGCTGCGACTTTCGCTGGAGCTCCGTCGGCGGCAGTGATAACGGCTGGGAAAACCATCTCATGACGGGCCGCATGCCGAAACCTCCATCTCCTTCCCATCGCGGGCCCAGCCCGTCCCCGGCTCTGCAACGCGCCATGGTCGCGTTGCAGATGGGGCAAGTCGTCGACGCCGAGCGGCTGGCGGCGGAGGTGTTGAAGGCAAACCGGACCGATGTCGGCGCGGCCTCGATCCTGGCACGGGCGCTGATGGCCCAGAACCGCAATGAGGAGGCGATCGCGCCGCTCGAACGGATAGCGCGCCGCGTTGAGGATCCCGGCCTCGAGACCCTGCTCGGCGCGGCGCTCGCCGGAGCCGGTCGGCGCAACGAGGCGATCGATTTGTTGCGGCGAACCGCCGCGCGGCGGCCACCGTTCCTGCCTGCATTCCAGGGGCTGGCAGGGCAATTGGGCGCGGCCGGCCGCATCGACGAGGCGGTTGCCGTCATTGAGAGCGCGCTTGCTTTCGCGCCCGGCAGCGTCGAGTTGCTGCTCTTGCTCGCGCAGCTGCTGCCCCATCGCAATGAGCGCGGCCGCGCGCGAGAGATTCTGGAGCAGCTGCGCACCGTGGCGCCGGGACATCCCGATATTCTGGCCGCGCTCGCGCGCGTGCTGCTGCTCGACGGCGAATACGCGGCTGCGGCGGATCTCTACCGTCAAGTGCTGGCGCAGCGCCCCGACGACCCGCTGACGCGGACCAGCTTCTCCGCCTGTCTTCTGGAGATGGGCGACCGCGCTGCCGGCGAAGCCAATCTGCGTCTGGCGCTGCGCGGCAGGCCGCAAATGATCGGCCGCACGGCGTCAGCGCTGGCCATGGCATCGCATGGCCGCTTCTTCTTCCGTCCGAGCGCGGTCGCGAAATTTCTGAGCTAGCCAAAGCTCGGGCAACTCACGTCGCGAGACTGTGGGTGTATGATTCACAAGCGGTGCAACACACTCGGTGTCGTCCCTGCGCAAACCACAGCTAGTCATTGTTGTGCGATCGTGGAATGACGAGTCCCGTTCACAATTCGGGCCGCGGCGTGTGGGTCCCTGCTTGCGCAGGGACGACGAATGGAGGAGCCGCCCCGAACGCGGCCACGCCCGCTCGCTCTACGTCCGAAACTGGCGGCGATAGAGTCCAGGCTCGCGGGCCATTCTGTTGGACAGTTCCTGTGCGCGCGACGTTTCATCCGGCGTCATCGCCGCGGTCTGCGCGGCCCAGTTTTCTCGCTTCACCGGGAAGCATTGCGCAACCGGCGTGCCCTTGGGCAAGGTGCCGCTGAAATTGGTGTCGTGCCAGCGCGCCGGGAAATGAATCCAGCTGTCGTGAAACTGATCGCAATCGACCATGCCGGTCAGCGTGGTGAACGGCAGGTCGAACCGGTTGACCGGATGCGTGAAGAACAGCGAGTAGCCCGCCGGCGCCTCGATGGTCCACAGATTGACGAACTTGATGAGGAAGCGGTCCGGCTCGAACAGCGGCGAGCCGATCACCTGGCTTTCGTCGTGGAATCCGACCGGCGAGCGCGGGAATTCGAGCACGCCTCCGGATGGAAGATCGTTGTCCCATGTGATCTCGCCATTCTCGATCTTGAGATCGCAGACCAGCGGCATCAGGAAACCCGACGTCATCGCATCGACGAATGGCGGGCAGCGTTTGACGGTATCCTCCTCGCGATTGCTCATCGCATTGAAGGCCTGCGTCGGCATCGCCTTGAGCCATCCGGGAAGGCCCAATGACGCGGGCACCGGTGGCGGAATCTTGCCCTCGAGCTCCGCCGGGCAGCGGAATTTGATGGTCATCGCTTCGTTGGTGTTGGACACGGCTTCGGCCCTTGGTTCGTTCACTGTTGGCAGCGCCCTTGCGCCAGTCGAGGCTGATCTAGCACGCGATGACGGGTCGGAGAAAGCAGCCGCATCAGTCGCAGGCCGATCGCGGCATGGAGCCATAAGTTGTTGTTATCATGATGGATAAGAGAAATGCTGCTTTCCGCGTCTTTCCGCTCGCGGGTGCCGGACCTTGCCGATAGGCATTGGCATTCGACACCCGTCGGGCGCATCATGGCCAGCGTCGCTGACGACAAGGTTTGCGAGAGCAATGGAGGGACCGATGGCCGAATCGAAGGTTGAGACCGCCAACACTGCAGGCGCCGCGCCACCCTCCGGCGAGAGCGGCGGCCCCAGCCATCTCGCGGTCGCGACCGTTCGCAGCGTGTCGATCGGGCAGGCGGAGTCCCGCACCGAGCACGATTTGCTCGGCGAAGCCGACGTGCCGGCCAATGCGCTGTGGGGCATCCACACCAAGCGCGCGGTGATGAACTTTCCGATCACCGGCGTGCCGGTCGGCCACTTTCCGGAATTCGTTCGCGCGCTGGCGCTGGTCAAGCAGGCCGCCGCGCGTGCCAACAAGCGGCTCGGCTATCTCGCGACCGAGAAGGCGGACGCGATCGAGGCGGCCTGCACTCAGGTTGCGACCGAAAGGGTCTATGCCGAGTCCTTCGTCGTCGATGCGATCCAGGGCGGCGCCGGGACCTCGACCAACATGAACGCCAACGAGGTGATCGCCAACGTCGCTCTGCGGCTGATGGGACGCAAGCCCGGCGACTATCACACGCTGCATCCGAACGACGACGTCAACATGGCGCAGTCGACCAACGACGCCTATCCGACCGCGCTGCGGCTCGCGGTGATCTTTGCCACCCAGCCGCTGGTGCGCGCGCTCGATGACCTTGCCTATGCCTTCAAGGGCAAGGCGGTGGAGTTCGCCGATGTCCTGAAGATGGGCCGCACCCAGCTTCAGGATGCGGTGCCGATGACACTCGGCCAGGAATTCGACGCCTTCCACGCCACCGTGAAGGAGGACGTCGCCCGGCTGAACGAGATCTCCAGCCTGTTCCGCGAGGTCAATCTCGGCGCCACCGCGATCGGCACCGGCATCAATGCCGATCCGCGCTATGCGGCGCTGGCGGTCGAGGAGCTGTCGCGGTTGTCGGGCCAGCCCATGGTGCTGGCTTCGAACCTGATCGAGGCGACCTCCGACCTCGGTGCCTTTGTGCTGTTCTCCGGCGTGCTGAAACGCGTCGCGGTGAAGGTGTCGAAGATCTGCAACGACCTCCGCCTGCTGTCGTCGGGGCCGCGGACCGGCATCGGCGAGATCAGGCTGCCCGCGGTGCAGGCCGGCTCGTCGATCATGCCCGGCAAGGTCAACCCGGTGATTCCGGAGGTGGTCAACCAGGTCGCCTTCCTCGTGATCGGGCACGATCTCACGGTGACGATGTGCGCCGAGGGCGGCCAGCTCCAGCTCAACGCGTTCGAGCCGACCATCGGCTATTGCGTGCTGAGCTCGCTGCGCATGCTGACGGCGGCGATTGATACGCTGACCAAGCGCTGCGTCGACGGCATTGAGGCCGACCGCGAGCGTTGCCGCAGCCTGGTGCAGGGCTCGATCGGCCTGATCACGGCGCTAGCGCCGGCGCTCGGCTATGAGGCCTCATCGCGCGTGGCGCGCCGCGCGCTGAAGGAGAACCGCTCGGTCGCCGACATCGTGCTGGAGGAAAAGCTCCTGACCGAGGATCAACTCAACCAGCTGCTCGAGCTCGAAGCCATGACCCGCCCGGCGCGCCGTCAGCCCGTGCCGAAGTTGAAGGAGTGAGCAGAGCAAGAGGTCCACTCGTCATGGCCGGGACAGAGACGGGCGGAAGCGAGGCCGTCCTTCAGGCGACCATGCTCGGGCACGACGAGCGGTTGATCTATGACGCGAGTGCTACAGCGTCTTGATGAACTCGATCAAGGCGCGGCGCTCGTCTTCCTTCAGCTCCGGCCCGATCACGCCGAGGCGCTTCTCGTTCGAGAATTCGTGCCCGGAATTGCTGTTGCCGCGTTTGCTGGTGTCGAGCACGAAGGCGTTCTTGATGTTGTCTTTCCAGACATGGCCGAGATCCTTGGGGTCATACTCTCGGTTGCCGAGGTAGAAGGTCGAGGGACGATCCTTCACCGGCGACAGCAGCGCGTAGATGGACGGCACCGATCCGTTATGCAGATAGGGCGGGGTCGCCCAGATGCCGTTGAGCGGCCGGACCTTGTAGGCGAGCGGCGCCTGGATATCGTTCGGCCGGTAGCCGTTGATGCGCTTGCGATCCTCCGGCGGGGTCTTGTTCTGGTCGTACCAGTAGTCGACGGTCTTCTCGACCAATTCGCCGAGCGCCGGTCCGAAACCACCGTCCTTGATGTTCAGATTGGCGGGCGTCTCGACGGTGCGGCTCGCAAGGCCTTCGGCCTGCGCGCTGTCGGTGCCGATATGGCTGATCGGAATCATCTCGACGTCGAGCAGCGGCTGGCCGGCATCGTTCTTGACCCAGCGCTTCTTGTCCTTGAACAGCGCAAAGGCTTCGCTGGCAGGCAGCGCCTTGCTGTCGATCGCCGGGCCATGGCAGCCCTGACAATGCGTCTTGTAGAGCTCGCCGCCCTTCTTCGCGAGATCCATGTTGATCTGCCCCAGGATGCTCTCGGGCCATTTCGGCGACGCCAGGCCGCCGAAGCCCTTGTCCTCGCTCGGCGGCTCGCCGGCGATCATCCGCTCCATCTCGTGCAGCACGTCGATCCGCGCGCTGGATTTGAACAGGCCCCTGGACTCGTCGAGCAGATTGAGCTCGGCGCTGACGCCGAGCGCCTCACCGGCATTGCGCACCATCGGCTGCATGATCGAGCCGTCATACTGCACCCAGCTGAACCACGGCGCGTTCCAGATCCGCGGGAAATGCACCGGCGCCGAATGCGCGGCGTAGTTGTTCGGATTATTCAGATCGATCGAGAACACCTGGTTGCCGATCCGGTTCAGCGCGTCGAGCCGTGCATAGCCTTCCTCGACGCTGTTGGCGGCGACCTTCGTCTCCAGTGCGTTGATGTTGGCGTATTGCTTCAGCACGAGATCGAGCTGGCCGCGCAGCGCCATGCGCTCGTCGAGGCTGGCATCCTTGCCGAGAATCTCGTCGGCGAAGCGCGAGAAGCGGCCCGGCCAGAACCGCGTCAACAGCAGCGAGACGCCGACGCTCTTCTGGAATTCGAACAAATTGGTGTTGGCGGGCCCGCCGTCGATCACGATCTCGGTGCCGCGATAGCTGAAGCTTCCGGTGTGGCAGGCGGAGCAGGTCAGCCCGACCCCATTCATGTCGGCCTTGCTATGCGGGTTGCGCCAGGGCGCGCCGTTGGCATCCGCCATCGGGCCGCTCGGGGCAAAGCCGATCGGCAGTGCATCGGGGCTACCCGGAATCACGGTGTCGGGAATAAAGCCGAAGCGGCCGAGATAATTGGTCTCGCTGAGCCGCGGTGCCGCAGTGAGCAGCGGCCAGACCGTCGGCTGCTCCAGCGCCATGAACCATTCAAGGGGAATGCCGAAAGTCCGCGTGCCCTGGTCCGCGTGATAGAACCAGCGCAGCCGTTCGGCGCTGACATTCTGATCCAGCCACACCGTCTTTGCCGGCGGCTGGTAGTCGACGACCTTGACGCGGAAGCCGCTCGCCACCGTCTCGATATCGTCCTTGAAGTAGAGGACGCCGGCGACAATCAGCAGCCCGATGAAGAAGATCGTCTTGCGAGGCATGCCCCGTCCCCCAATTCGCGGTACCCGCGCGTCATATTGATGAGATATTAAAAATCGTCGAAACAGGTTCGCGTTAAGCGTGTGATGCGCTGTGCGCGATCCTACAGTGGCGGCTGTTGGTCTAACAACGGAAATGTTGCAAAGGAAATGTTGGTTGGCTGTGAGCCAGTTCACTTGCGGCGTGCTCTCCCCGGCGGCATTTGCGCGCATGGACGCCGGCGGCTAGAAATGACGGAGCAACAATACTTCGAGATGTCATCTTGAACGCGCCAAGTGCACAACCGCTCACCATCACGGTCTCGCACGACAGCGCGGTGTCCGCACTGCTGCTACGCCCGGCGCAGGCCCGTAGCGCCTATGTGTTTGCGCACGGCGCCGGCGCCGGCATGACGCATCCGTCGATGGAGACGATTGCGGTCGGCCTCGCCGAGCGCGGCATCGCGACCTTGCGCTATCAGTTTCCCTACATGGAGAAGGGCAGCAAGCGGCCCGATCCGCCCGCCGTCGCGCAGGCGACGGTGCGTGCCGCGGTCGCGGAGGCCGCGCGCCGTTGCGGCGAACTGCCGCTGTTCGCCGGCGGCAAGTCGTTCGGCGGACGCATGACCTCGCAGGCGCAGGCCAAAGCGCTGCTCGCCGGCGTGCGCGGGCTGGTGTTCCTCGGCTTTCCCCTGCATCCCGCCGGCAAGCCGTCGCGCGAGCGCGCCAAGCACCTCGCCGAGGTCAAGGTCCCGATGCTGTTCCTGCAGGGCACGCGCGACGCGCTGGCGGAGCTCGATCTGCTCGAGCCGGTGGTGAAGGCGCTGGGCGCGCGTGCCACGCTGCAGTTGGTGCAGGAGGCGGATCACTCCTTCCATGTCCTGAAGCGCTCCGGCCGCGACGACCGCGAGGTGATGGCCGAGGTGCTCGATGGCTTCGCGGCCTGGGTCGCGAAGCATGCGTGAGCAGGCATTGCTTCGCAGGTCGGATGGAGCCAACCGGTCGCGCGAACGCGCGCCCGATGACAGGCTCCGCGAAATCCGGGGCAGACTTTTCCGCGTGTGACGCCGTGCCGGATTGCGCTTCGCTGCATCCGGGATACTAATCTCGACCCATGACCAGAATCCTGATCGTCAATCCCAATACCACCGCGGCGATGACCGCGACCATTGCCACCGCCGCGCGGGCGGTTGCCGCTGATGGCACCGAGATCGTGGCCGTCACATCATCGATGGGACCCGCCTCGATCGAGGGCTTCTACGACGAGGCGTTCGCCGTTCCCGGGCTGATCGAGGTGCTGCTGAAGACGTCGGACGCCGATGCCGGCATCGTCGCCTGCTTCGACGACACCGGGCTCGATGCCGCGCGGTCGGCGGCGCGTTACCCGGTGGTCGGCATCTGCGAGGCGGCGCTGGTTACGGCCGGACAGATCGCAAAGCGCATCGGCATTGTCACCACGTTGCCGCGCTCGATCGTGCCGCTCGAGGAACTGGTCCGCCGCTACGGCTTTGCTGACCGCGCAACGGTCACCGCCTGCGACGTCGCTGTGCTCGATCTGGAGAAGCCGGGGTCGGCCGCCAGGCCAAAGCTAGAGGCGGAGATCGCCCGCGCGCTGGAAAAGGGCGCCGACGCCATCGTGCTCGGCTGCGCCGGCATGGCCGATCTCGCGCATGAGCTGTCGGTGCAATTCGGCGTGCCTGTCGTGGACGGTGTGGCCGCCGCGGTGAAGCAGGCGGAAGCACTCGTCGGCCTCAAGCTCACGACGTCGCGCCGTGGCGCCTACGCCTCGCTGGGCGTGAAGAGATACACAGGTCTGCTCGAAGGATTCGCGCCAGGTCTCGGGGAATGACCTCGTCATTGCGAGGAGCGTAGCGACGAAGCAATCCATTTCTCGGCAAGTGGCGATATGGATTGCTTCGCTTCGCTCGCAATGACGGTGAGATCGTTATGATACCGCGCCGCCATAGATCCGGTCGCGCAGGCGGCGCATGCCGGACAGCCAGCGCTCGCGATTGGTGGCCTTGCGCTGCATGTATTCCTGCACCTGGGGATGCGAGAGGATCAGGAAGCGCTCCTCGGCCATCGCCTCGATCACCATCCGCGCCACTTCGCTGGGCTGCAGCACGCCGTCGACGCGCGCCGCGCTCGGGCCCGGCGTGGTCATCCCCGTCTGCACCGATTGCGGGCAGAGCACGGAGACTCGGATGCCGCGATCGCCATACTGGATGGCGAGATGTTCGGCGAGCGCGACCGCGGCATTCTTGGTCACGCCGTAAGGCATCGAGTTCAGCGAGGCCAGCAGCCCCGCCGCGGACGCCGTGTTGAGCAGATAGCCGGAGCCGCGCGCGAGCATGCCGGGCACCAGCGCGCGCGCCGCGAACACATGGCTCATCACATGCACGCGCCAGCTCACATCCCAGTCGGCATCGGACGCTGCTTCCTGTCCCTTGCGCGACAGCCCGGCATTGGAGAAGAACACGTCGACCGGGCCATACTTGTCCTCGGCCGCGGCGATCAGCGCCTTGACGTCCTCCTCGAGCCCGACATCGGCGGTAACCGCGAGCCCGTCGATGTCGCCGGCGACGCTGGCGAGCCGGTCGCGCGAGGTCTTGAGGTCGGCGACCACGACGCCGCGCGCGCCAGCCTCCGCATAGGCCCGCGCCACCGCTTCGCCGATCCCGCTCGCACCGCCGGTGACGACGCAGACCTGGTCCTTGACTTGCATGGTTCGATATCCCTGCTTGTTAGCGTCGTGGGGCGGATTGTCAGCTTTGATAGAGCGCCTTGTCACGCGCCTTCTGGATCGCGAGCGCGGCCATCAGGTCGAGCATCGGGGTCGGAAGGCCGGCCGCGCGGGCAAACGCCGCGGGCGCGCGCACCAGCACGTCGATCTCCATGGCGCGGCCGAGCTCGTAATCCTGCAGGATCGACGGCTTGTGATCCGGCGCCGGCCCTGAGCGGGTGACGCGCTTGACCTCGGGAATGTAGTGCGTCGCCACCGCATTGGCCTCGTCGAGCAGTCGCGGGATCACGTCCTGCATGTCGGGATCGTCGCGGACGCCGCGTGCGGTCAGCCCTGTCAGCAGGCAGAGCACCGACATCGACATGTTGGTCAATAGCTTCGACCAGATCGTCTCGCGGATCTCCCTGACCTCGGGCGATTCGATCGCGGCGTCATTAAGTGCCGCACGCAGAGTGGCGATGCGCTCGCTGCGGCGATCGTCGCATTCGCCGATCAAGAGGCGGTTGCGATCCGGCGACAGGTTCGCCGCAACCCCGGGCGCAACCACCTCATTGGAGGAGAAGATCACGCCGCCGATGATTCGCTCTTTCGGGACGGCGCTGCGCAAGCGCCCGCCGGGATCGAGGAAGCCGAGATCGGGGATCGCGGGATGCTGCGGCGGCAGGCCGAGATCGTACCACCAGGGAATGCCGTTCTGCGCGAACACGATTGCGGTGTCGCGTCCGAGCAGTGGCAACAGCCCGGTTGCGAGCGCGCCGACGCCGGTGGCCTTCAGCGTGCTGATGACGACGTCCTGCGGCCCGAGCTCGGCAGGATCGGCCGACGCCTTCACCTTCGCGCTCACGCTGCTGTCGCCCACCTTCAGCGTCAAGCCGTTGGACTGGACCGCGTCGAGATGCGGGCCGCGCATCACGCAGGACACATCGTGGCCGGCGCGTGACAGCCGGACTGCGAAATGGCTGCCGACGGCGCCCGCGCCGAAAATGCAAATACGCATGGGTGGAACAAGTCCTTGCAACGTGCCGTGTCAGTTTCCACAAGCGCGGGGCATTGCGCAACCCGCCATGCATGCGGCGCGGCCGCGCGCGCTCGGAAAGTGATGGATCAAGCCAGCTCCTCTCGCCATAGTGCAAGGCAAGAGCAATGCCGAACGAGGGAGAACGTCATGTCGGCCAGCCCAGTCCTGTGGAGCCTCGATGCGAGCGGGGTCGCGACCGTCACGCTGAACAGGCCCGAGGTCAACAACGCCTATGACGGCGCGCTGATTGCGGGCGTGCTGGCCGCGATCGACGATCTCTCGACCAAGCCGGTGCGCGTCGTCGTGCTGAACGGCAACGGCAAGCATTTCCAGGCCGGCGCCGACCTGAAATGGATCAACGGTGTGCGGCCGAAATCGGCAGAGGAGAACGAGGCGGCCTCGCGTGCCACCTTCGAGGCGGTGCAGCGCCTCAACACGCTGCCGGTCCCGACCGTGGCGCTGGTGCAGGGCGGCTGTTTCGGCGGCGGCACCGGCGTGATCTCAGCCTGCGATATCGTGATCGCGGCCGATAACGCGCTGTTCTCGATCACCGAGGTGCGCTGGGGCCTGACCGCCGCGATCATCATCCCGCAGCTCTGCGATGCCATCGGCGTCCGCCAGGTACGCCGCTACGCGCTGACCGGCGAACGTTTCGGCGCCGAGGATGCGCGGCGCATCGGCCTCGTGCACGAGGTGGTGCCGCTTGCCGATCTCGAGAGCGCCGGCGCCAAGGTCGTGGAGCAGCTGCTCGGCAACGCGCCGGATGCGATGGCCGAAACAAAGAAGCTGGCGATGGAGAGCTCATTCGGCGGCATGGGCGTCGACGATGAGGCCTACAAGCGCCTCGTGCAGCTGCACTCGGCGAAGCGGCAGACCGCCGAGGCCGCCGAAGGGCTTGCGTCCTTTGCCGAGAAGCGTGCGGGCCGCTGGGGTAGCGGCGCGGCATAAGCTCGGCCGCTCAGCTCAACAGCCGCGGCAGATGCCACGCATGCTGCGATAGACCTCTTCGTCGTCGCGGTGCATCTGCTGCAGCGATTCGAATGTCCTGGATTCGCTCGACTGGGTGATCGTCGGCTCGGGCTTGCGCTTGGCCGCCAGCTCCTGCTCCTGGCGATGGTAGCAGGCTTCGCGTTCCGGCTTGGCCTCGATGAACCGGCAGGTCTCGATCGCCGCCGCGGGCCTGGCGGCGATGATGAGGCCAAGCGATACTGAGATCAGGAGTTTCAAAGCGGGCAATCCTTATCCGTCCTTGTCTCAGGTCGGCGTGCAAGGGGCAAGACTGCCGCCAGGTCAAAGCGATTGCGACAGCGACTTTTTCAACGTCTTCAGCAGCGCCTGCACCGCGGCGGCATTGATGCGGCGCTCCGGAACGGCGGCCTTCACCCACAGTTCCGGGATCGGAAAGTCCGTCAGCACCGGCTGCAACGCACCGTCGCGCAGCGCGTCCGGGACCAGATAATGCGACAGCAGCGCGATGCCGTTGCCGGCGATCGCGCTTTGCGTCAGCACACGGCCTTCGTTCGACGAGAGAATCGGGCGCACCTGGACATTGATACGGCCGCGCGGTCCCTCGAACGGCCATTCCGGTCCGGTCGGCAGGAAGCTGAGGCAGCGGTGATCGACCAGGTCGCGCGGATGTTTCGGCGTGCCGTGCTTCTTCAAATACGCCGATGAGGCGCACAACAGCCGCGGCAGCCGGCACAACGGCTCGTCGACGACGCCGCCGAAGGAATGCGGGAAGGCGCCGATCGCGATGTCAAAACCTTCGGTCACCGGATCGACCGGGCGGTCGATCATCACGATCTCGAGCTTCACGCTTCTGTTCTGTTTCTGGAAGACCGTGAAGGCATCGGCGAGCCGCGCGACCGTCAGCGAGGTCGGCGCCTTGACGCGCAGATGATCGGTGAGATCGCGCTGCTTCTCGCCCATCCGCGACAGGAGATCACCGACATCGGCAACGACGCCGGGGGCGCGATGCACATATTGCTGCCCGGCTTCGGTCAGCCGCAATTGGCGGGTCGAGCGGTGGAACAGCGCGGTGCCGATCCGCTCCTCGAGCTGGGTGACGCGCTTGGCGACGACCGACGTCGCGACGTTGAGCTTGCGCGCCGCGGCGGAGAAGCCGCCGGCGTCGGCGGTGGCGAGGAAGGCTTCGAGATTGACCAGCGTGTCCATCTGCTCTTCCCAAGAGCCTTTCTCGATTCGCGAAAGCTGATTACATAATTTGGTGGATTGTACTGCAATCCGCATCAATTCATAGTTGGCCCAATCAACTTTGTTCAGGGCGGAAATGATGCGAGCGAGCACGATCGAAGAACCTGCGCGGCAGGTCCCGGTCTATGGCGAATATGACGTGGTGGTGCTTGGCGGCGGCCCGGCCGGCATCGCCGCAGCCGTCGGCGCGGCGCGCGCCGGGCGGCGGACCCTCTTGATCGAGCGCTACGGCTTTCTCGGCGGCATGGGCACCGCGGCGGGCGTGACCAATTTCTGCGGGCTGCACGCCAACATTTTCGGCGAGATGCATCGGGTGGTACAGGGCATCGCCTCCGACCTGCTGGCGCGGATCGACCGGCTCGGCGGGTTGAACGCGCCGCACCTGATCCTCGGCAAGATCCTTGCGCAGGCCTATGACACCGCGGCCTACAAGATCGCGGCCGACGATCTGCTGGCGCATCACAGGGTCGATATCCTGTTCCACGCGCTCGGCGCCGGCGTCGTGATGGACGGCGCGCACATTCGCGCGCTGATGGTGGAAACCAAGGCCGGCCGGCAGGCCGTGCGGGCCGGCATCTTCATCGACTGCTCCGGGGACGGCGACCTCGCGGTGTGGGCGGGCGCGCCCTATGAGGTCGGCGACAACGCCGGCGGCATGCTCTACCCCTCGATGATGTTCCGCCTCAACGGCATCGATCCGGCGAAGGCGGGCGATGCGTGGCGGACCATCCCGGCGCTGATGGCGCAGGCCGAGGCCGCCGGCACGCATAAATTCCCGCGCAAGTCCGCGATCGTGCGGCCGCAGAAATCGCAGATCGAATGGCGGGTGAATTTCACCCAGGTGACGCGAAGCGACGGCGGCGCCATCTCCGGCATCGACCCCGATGACATGACGCGCGGCGAGATCGAGGGCCGCCGCCAGGCAGTCGAGGCCTTTGCCTTCCTGCGCACGGTGCCCGGCTTCGAGAACTCCTACATCGTCGATCTGCCGCCGCAACTCGGCATCCGCGAGACGCGCCGCGTGATCGGCGGCTACATGCTGTCCGGCGAGGACGTGCTGGGCTGCGCCTCGTTCGAGGACTCGATCGGCGTCAATGGATGGCCGAAGGAGTCGCACGTGCCGGGCGACGTGATCTTCGAGTTTCCGCCGATCCCGGAAAGCCGCGGCTACAATGAGTTGCCGTATCGCATGCTGGTGCCTGATGGCGTCGACAATCTCTTGGTCGCCGGCCGCTGCGCCTCGATGACCCATGAGGGGCAATCGGCGGCGCGCGTCTCCGGTGCCTGCTTCGTGATGGGCGAGGCGGCGGGAACCGCGGCCGCGCTGGCCCTGTCGGGCAATACGATTCCGCGCGACATTTCCGTCGAAAAGTTGCAACAACAGCTTGGCAAGCAGGGTGCGTTCATCGGCCGCGATCAGGCCGTGCCCGAAGGACTCTAGTGCGTTTTCAAGCGAAGTGGATACCGGTTCGCGTGAAGAAGATGCGTCAAGACAGGAATCTGGAGCCCCGTTTCGATTTGATCGGAACGGAAATGGCTCCGGGCGGAGGACGGCAATGAAGGGTTGGGCGCGGCTCGCACTCGCGGGTCTCTTGGTGTGGGCCGCGAGTGGCGTCGCGCGGGCCGATGATCTCCTGAAGGCGAAGGTCGGCGTGTTGCGTCTGTCGTCCTCTGCGCCGGTGTTCATCGCGCAGGACAAGGGCTATTTCCGCGACGCCGGTCTCGATGTCGAGCTGAAGTTCTTTGACGCGGCTCAGCCGATTGCGGTCGCGACCACGTCGGGCGATGTCGATTTCGGCATCACGGCGTTCACCGCCGGGCTCTACAATCTCGCCGGCAAGGGCACGCTGAAGGTGATCGGCGGCATGAGCCGCGAGAAGGCCGGCTATCCGCTGATCGGCTATTTCGCCAGCAACAATGCCTATGCCGCGGGCCTCAAGGCCCCGAAAGATCTCGCCGGCAAGCGCGTTGCGGTGACCCAGGTCGGCTCCAGCTTCCACTATTCGCTCGGCCTGCTCGCCGACAAATACGGCTTCAAGTTGTCCGACGTGAGGATCGTGCCGTTGCAGTCGCTGTCGAACGCGGCCGCTGCGCTCAAGGGCGAAACCGTCGACGCGGCGCTGTTGCCGGTCTCGACCGCGCGGACGCTGATGGATTCGGGCGGCGCGAAATTCCTCGGCTGGGTCGGCGACGAGACGCCGTGGCAGTTGGGGGCCATCTTCGCTTCGCCGAAGACGCTGACCAACGCACCGTTGGTGACCAAGCTGCTCACCGCGCTCACCCGCGCCGACCACGAATACCACGACGTGATCCTCACGGCGATCAAGGACGGCGTGGTGCCGATCAACGAGAAAACAAAGCCGCTGCTCGAGATCATCGCCAAATACACCAATCTTCCGGTCGAGCAGGTGGTCGGCAACTGCGCCTATGTCGATCCCGACGGCAAACTCGACGTGAAGAACGTCGACAACCAGATCAAATGGCTGCAGGAGCAGGGCTTCGTGGACAGGGGCTTTGACGCCGGCACGATCATCGCCAAGGATTATGTGAAGGCGGATTGATGGTGGATCGCGCGCAAAACTCCATCACCGTCACCCCGAGGAGCCGCGCAGCGGTGTCTCGAAGGGTCGACGGTCCGGCTGCATCGGGGCCGTGCATCCTTCGAGACGCGCTTTGCGCTCCTCAGGATGACGGTTCGAGCTGGGAAAGCGGGGCAATATGGACCTGATCGCCGACCATATCAGCCATCGCTTCGGCGCGCTCGACGTGCTCGATGATGTCTCGTTCACAGTTCGCGCCGGCGAGATCGTCGCGATCGTCGGGCCGTCCGGCTGCGGCAAGAGCACGTTGCTGTCGATCCTCGGCGGCCTGCTGCGGCCGGCCGCGGGCGCCGCCGAGCTGCGCGGTGCGCCGCCGGCCGGCAGCCTCAATCCGTTGACTTTCGTGTTCCAGGATTTTGCTTTGCTGCCGTGGAATACGGTCGAGGAGAACGTCGCGTTTCCGCTGCTGCACGCGGCCTTGAGCGCCGGCGAGCGCCGCGTCGTGATCGACGATGCGCTGCGCCGTACCGGACTCCTGGACTTTCGCGCTGCCTATCCGAAGCAGCTGTCCGGCGGCATGCGCCAGCGCGTCGGCATCGCGCGTGCGCTCGCGGTTCGCCCGGCGATCCTGTTGATGGACGAGCCGCTGTCGGCACTGGATTCGCAGACCCGCGAGCTCCTGATGGAGGATTTCGTCGGCCTGCTCGCCGACGGCGCGATGGGCGCGGTCTATGTCACGCATAACCTCGAGGAAGCGGTGCGGCTCGCCGACCGTGTCGTGGTGCTGTCGCGCCGCCCCGGCCGCATCAGGGAGATCGTGACCATCCCGATGACGCGCGCCGAGCGCGGCGCGGCGGATGCCCGCGCGCGGATGGCCGCCTTGCAGGGCGAGTTATGGTCGCTGATCCGGAAAGAGGCAATCGATGCCGAGCGCGAGGTCCAGCATGCTTGAGCGCTCCCCACAGGAGACGAAGCCCCAATCGGCGGAAGCGACGCGGCCGGTCGCGTTTCGCGGCGCCGGCTTCACGCCTGGCGGCAGCCGCTATGCCGGCTGGATCGCGCTCGCGCTGGTCATCGCGGTCTGGCAGCTTGCCGGCAGCGCAGGCTGGGTCAATCCGCTGTTCCTGCCGGCACCGTCGGCGATCGCGGTTGCGATCACCAAGCTCGCGATGTCGGGGGCGCTGTGGCAGCACCTCTCCTGGTCGATCATGCGGATCGGCACCGGCTGGATCATCGGCACGGCAGCGGGCGTCATTGTCGGCTTCGCGATCGGGCTGTCGACCATGGCGCGCGGCGTCGGCATCACCTTCATCTCGGCGCTGTTCCCGATTCCGAAGATCGCGCTGCTGCCGCTGCTCATCCTGTGGCTCGGGATCGGCGAGGAGCCGAAGATCGCGACCATTGCGCTCGGGGTGTTCTTCTCGACCGCGATCTCGGTCTATAGCGGCGTCGATGCGGTGCCGCGCAATCTGATCCGGATGGCGCAAAGCTTCAACGTGCCGTTCCACGCCATCGTGCGCCGCGTGATCTGGCCGGGCGCGCTGCCCTCGATCCTCGCCGGCTTCCGCATCACCGCGTCGGTCGCGCTGTTGCTCGTCGTCAGCGCCGAGATGATCGGTGCGCAATACGGCATCGGCGCCTTCGTGCTGCAGGCCGGCAACCTGATGCAGACCGATCAGCTGCTCGCCGGCGTCGTGATCCTGTCGCTGTTCGGGCTTGCGGTGGGGAAGCTGATCAACCTGCTGGAGACGCGGCTGCTGCACTGGCGGTGAAGGCCGCGCTGTCGGCCACAACCCCGCTGTCGTCCCTGCGAAAGCAGGGACCCATAACCACAGGATGTCGTTGTTAGAAGAGGCTGTGGCTCCAGCACCTCGAACTACAAAACCCTGTGGTTATGGGTCCCGGGTCGCGCTTCCGCCTTCGCTCGTTGAGCTACGGCGGACAAGTCGCTTGCCCGGGACGACAGCATTACACTTTGCTGCGTCTCTTACGCGTTGCCCCTGTCCTCGCGGAACAGATCGAGCTTCTGCTGCACCGGGCGGTCGGAGAACGAGAACAGCACGGAGTCGGCATCGGCCTCATGGGTGACCCAGTGCCAGCTCGGCACCACGAACAAATCGCGCGGTCCCCATTCAAAAGTCTGGTCGCCGACCCGGGTGCGGCCCTTGCCCTCGATCGCGGCGAACACGGTGGCATCGGTTGACCGATAGCGCGCGGTCTTGAAGCCCTTCGGCAGCAGCTGGATGAAGGTGCCGATGGTCGGCATCGCAAAATCGCCGGTCTCGGGGTTGGAGAATTTCAGCTTGAGGCCGTGACAGGCGTCCCATTCGTCGCTCGCCCTGGCCTTCTCCAGCGCCTCGCGGGTGTATTCATAGGGATAGTTGAAGATCGGCGAGGTCTTCGAGGTCCGCTTCTGGTCGATCGGCAGCAGGTTGTGGCCGTAGCGCGCGAAGCTGGCGCCGGCCGGCTTGGAGATCGACTGCTGATCCTCCTTGGCGCCTTCGGCGAACGAGCAGTCGAAGAACTGCACCATCGGGATGTCGAGCCCGTCGAGCCAGAACATCGGCTCACTGGTTTCGTTGGAATGGTCATGCCAGGTCATCGACGGCGTGATGACGAAGTCGCCCGGCGACATCGCTGTGCGTTCGCCGTCGACGGCAGTGAAGGCACCCTTGCCCTCAAGCACGAAGCGCAGCGCGGACTGGGCGTGACGATGCGCGGGGGCGATGTCACCTGGCACCACCATCTGCACGCCGGCAAACAGCGAGGTCGTGATCTTGGACTGGCCGCGCAGCCCCGGATTTTCCAGCACCAGCACGCGGCGCTCGGCTTCCTTGGCCGTGATCAGCCTGCCGGCCTCGTTCATGTAATCGCGGATCTGGTCGAACTTCCACAGATGCGGACGGCAGGCGCTCCTTGGCTCCGGCGTGATCAGATCGTTCATCACGTTCCAGAGCGCCGAGAGGTTTTGGCCGTCGATCTTCTTGTAGAACGCCTCGCGCTCGGGGGTCTTCTGCACGGCTTCCATGGCAAGCCTCCCATCATTCTTGTCGGTTCAATTGATTGACAGTATACTTACAATATGGCTAGCGTCAACGAACCAAGCCAGTGAGGAAATGCAAGGGAGGTTCCGATGAAGCTGCATGGCTATTTCCGGAGCAGCGCGTCCTACCGGGTCCGGATCGCCCTTAACCTGAAAGGGCTGACTTCAGAGCATCTGCCGCATCATCTGCGCAAGGGCGAGCAATGCGCGCCGGCCTATCTCGCGATCAATCCGCAGGGGCTGGTGCCGACGCTGGAGAGCGATGCCGGCGCGATCCTCACCCAGTCGCTCGCGATCATCGAGTGGCTCGACGAGACCCATCCCAATCCGCCGCTGCTGCCGAAAGACCCGCTGCGTCGCGCCAAGGTGCGGGCGTTCGCGCAGGCGATCGCCTGCGACACCCACCCGGTACAGAATCTGAAGGTGCTGGCGCGGCTGCGTCAGCTCGGCCTGCCCGAGGAGCAGGTGACCGAGTGGGCGGCCTGGGCCAATCGCGAAGGCCTGTCGGCCTGCGAAACCCTGATCGCTGAGGAGGCCGGGCCGTTCTGCTTCGGCGATCGGCCGACGCTCGCCGATCTCTGTCTGGTGCCGCAGCTCGCCAATGCGCGGCGCTTCGGCGTCGACGTCTCAGCCTATCCGCGCCTCCTCAAGGCAGAGGCTGCGGCAAAGCAAGTCAAGGCGTTCGCCGACGCCGCCCCGGACAAGCAGCCCGATGCCGAATAGCAACCCAAGACCCGTCACCATGGACGCGGTCTACACCGCGCCCGGCTATCTGTTCCGGCGCATGCAGCAGATCGCGGTCGCGCTGTTCATCGAGGAGTGCAAGGCGTTCGACCTGACGCCGGTGCAGTATGCCGCGCTGGTCACGATCTCGACCCATCCCGGCATCGACGCCACCCGGCTCTCGGCGGTGATCGCGTTCGACCGCTCCACGCTCGGCAATGTGATCGAGCGGCTGCAGGCCAAGGAATACATCGTCCGCAAGCCGGCGCCGGAGGACAAGCGCATCAAGCTGCTCTACCTTACCAAGGCCGGCGCCGCGGTGCTCAACGACATCATGCCCTCGGTCGACAAGGCGCAGGCGCGGATGCTGCAGCCGCTGAAGCCGGCCGATCGCAAGACGCTTCTCTCGCTCTTGACCCAACTTGTCGACCTCAACAATGAGGCCTCGCGGGTGCCGCTGCGCGCCGAGGATGCGCTCGAACATCTGGGGAGGTCGGGCTGATGGCTGAGACGAGACCTGTCCTGATCGCAGGCGGCGGCATCGGTGGCCTCGCCGTCGCGCTCGGGCTCGCGCAGAAGGGCATTCGCTCCATCCTCTTGGAGAAGGCCGCCGTGCTCGGCGAGATCGGTGCCGGCATCCAGCTCGGGCCGAACGCGTTCCACGCCTTCGACTATCTCGGCGTCGGCGAGGCCGCGCGCGACATGGCGGTCTATATCGACCAGCTGCGGCTGATGGATGCGCTGACCGCCGATGAGATCACCCATATCGACCTCGGCGATACGTTTCGCGCGCGGTTCGGCAACCCCTATGCCGTGGTGCATCGCGGCGATCTGCACGGCGTGTTCCTGCGCGCCTGCCAGAATCACGAACTGATCGAGCTGCGCGTCTCCAGCGAGGTGACAGGCTACGAGCAGGATGGTTCGTCCGTGACCGCAAAGCTCGCCAGTGGCGAGCGCGTCACCGGGCGCCTGCTGATCGGCGCCGACGGCCTGTGGTCGAGCATCCGCAGGCAGGTGACGGCCGACGGACCGCCGCGCGTCTCCGGTCATACCACCTATCGCTCCGTGATCCCGACCGAGCAGATGCCGGAGGATCTGCGCTGGAATGCGGCGACGCTGTGGGCCGGTCCGAAATGCCACATCGTGCATTATCCGCTGTCGGGCTGGAAGGTGTTCAACCTCGTCGTCACCTATCACAACGATGCGCCGGAGCCCGTCGCCGGCAAGCCGGTCTCCGAGGACGAGGTGATGAGGGGCTTTACCCACGTCCACGAGCGGGCGCAGAGCATCATCCGCCACGGCACCAACTGGAAGCTCTGGGTGCTGTGCGACCGCGATCCCACCGAGCGCTGGATCGACGGCCGCGTGGTGCTGCTCGGCGACGCTGCGCATCCGATGCTGCAATATTTCGCGCAGGGCGCCTGCCAGGCGATGGAGGACGCGGTGTGCCTGTCGCACATGCTGGCCAATCACGACGAGCAGGCGGTCGCGCTGGATGCCTACCGTGCGCAACGCTTCCCGCGCACCGCCCGCGTGCAGCTGATGTCACGCGCGATCGGCGAGCACGTCTATCATCCCGCAGGTGACCACGCCCGCATCCGCAACGCGATCATGAGCGCCAAGTCGCAGGCCGAGTGGTGCGACGATATCGCATGGCTGTATGGCGGGACGGGGCTGGGTAGCTAGCTGCTCGATGTGAGATACGCGACACGCGCCACATTCCTGGTGTCGTCCCGGACAAGCGAAGCGCGATCCGGGACCCATAACCACCGATGGCTGTTGTCATAGCAGGCTGGGGCCCCAGCCTTCGCGCCACAAGTATTTGTGGTTGATGGTGTGGACGGCCCCCTACGGCATCAGTGTGCCAGAATGAGGTTGTTGCAAATCTCAGACATGGGAGCCGTCCGTGAACCAGATTATCCGCATTGGGATGGATACGTCGAAGCATATTTTTG
This sequence comes from Bradyrhizobium sp. USDA 4011, assembly GCF_054063415.1. Taxonomy (NCBI): domain Bacteria; kingdom Pseudomonadati; phylum Pseudomonadota; class Alphaproteobacteria; order Hyphomicrobiales; family Nitrobacteraceae; genus Bradyrhizobium; species Bradyrhizobium sp. USDA 4011. Next base: position 3,687,205 of record NZ_JBSSGG010000001.1, on the reverse strand, counting down.
TGCTGCATGGGGTTGATGCGTCCGAGCAGCCGGTCTTACGCAAGAAGCTTTCGCGCAAACTCGTGCTGGAGTTCTTCGCCAAATTGCCGCCGACGGTGATCGGGATGGAGGCCTGCGGGGCGTCGCAATATTGGGCGCGAGAGCTTTCCAGGCTGGGCCATGAGGTGAAGCTGATGGCACCGCAATTGGTGAAGCCCTACGTGATGCGGAACAAGAATGACGGGCGAGACGCAGAAGGCCTGTGTGAGGCGATGAGCCGGCCGAGCATGCGCTTTGTGCCGGTGAAAAGCGCCGAGCAGCAGGCTGCGCTGATGCTGATGGGGGTCCGCGACGGACTGATCGCCCGGCGCACCCAATTGACCAACACGATCCGCGGCCATGCGGCGGAGTATGGCCTGATCGCGCCCAAGGGGCTGGAGGCGATCGAACCGCTGCTGGCGCGGATCGCGCAGGACGAGACGCTTCCCGCTCTGGCGCGCGAGCTGTTTGCCATGCTGGGCCGGGAGTGCGTCAGGCTCGAGGACGAGTTGGAGGCGGTTGAGGCCAAGCTGATGGCCTGGCACCGCGGCGATGCCACGGGCCGGCGCCTGGCGCAGATTCCGTCGATCGGTCCGATCATTGCAACGATGCTGGTGATGAAGACACCTGATCCGGCCGCGTTCCGCTCAGGTCGTCACTTTGCGGCTTGGCTCGGCCTCACGCCCAAGGACCACTCCACCGCAGGCAAGACCAGGCTTGGCAAGATCACGCGGGCGGGCGATGAGGACCTGCGCCGTCTGCTGGTCGTCGGGGCCACGGCGGTGATCCAGCAGGCCAGGCGCGGACGCGGTCATCACTCGCGCTGGCTACTGGCGCTGATCAAGCGCAAGCCGCCGAAGCTTGCGGCCGTAGCGCTTGCCAACAAGGTGGCGCGCATCGCCTGGAAGCTGATGGTGACGGGTGAGAGTTATGACGCCGCACGGCTGAATGCCGCTACGACGGGTACCGCTTAACAGATTGGCCGGCCGGCGGGCTCGCTCGCCGACCGACCGACCGGAGCTGCAAGAGCAGATGGAGCGATCGATCGAGCAACGATGCGAGACAATCCGTGGGACCCATCGGCCGTCAACAGGTCGCGTGGTTGTTTGGAACTCGCATCGCGCAAACCATCTTGGCCAGCGATTCATTCGATCGCACTCAACAGGCCGGACATATGGATGCAAGCGATCCGATCAATCCCAGAAAGCTCTTGTGCCACGGGGGCCGTCCACATATGGGTCCCCGCGTTCGCCGGGACGACAGCGAATGTGCGGTGACAGCGTAGCGCCAAGGGGCGCGTCTCACATCCGCATCACCGCTTGCCGGTCGATCTTCCCCGTTCCTGTTTTCGGCAGCTCGTCGATGAATTTTACCTCGCGCGGATATTTGTACGGCAACAGCTTCGCCTTGACGTAGTCCTGCAGCCGCCGCGTCGCCTCATCGGTGTCGAAGCCGGCCTTGTTCATCACCACCACGGCCCGCAGCGTCATGCGTCGGTCCGGCAATTCGGCGCCGTAAACGGCGCACTCGCGGACGTCGGGGTGATCGGCAAGACACAGCTCGACCTCCAGCGGATAGACCCATTGGCCGGAGATCTTGATCAGGTCGTCGACGCGGCCGCGGAAGAAGTGGAAGCCGTCGCTGTCGCGCACAAAACGGTCGCCGGTGTAGATCCAGCCGTCCTCGCGCACGGTCTCGGCGGTCTTGTCCGGCCGGTTCCAATACAGCGGCGTCGCGGAATCGCCGCGCACCCACAGGATGCCTTCCTCATTATCGCCGACTTCGCGGCCGTCGCTGTCGCGCAGCATGATCTCGTAGCCGGGCACGCGCAGGCCCGCGGCGCCGAGCTTCTTCTGCTCCGCGCGGTTGCTGAGATAGACGTGCAGCACCTCGGTCGAGCCGAGCCCTTCGATGATCTCGAGCCCGGTGAGCCGCTTCCAGCCGTTGAACACGTCGGCCGACAGCACCTCGGCGGCCGAAACCGCCATCCGCAGCGAGGAGAAATCGGCAGCGTCCGCGCCTTCGGCCTTGGTCAGGGTAATGTAGAGCGTCGGCAGGCCGAAGAACACGGTCGGCCGGTACTGCCCGATGGCCGCGAAGATCGCGGCCGGCCTTGGCTGACCCGGGAGCAGCAGCGTCGCGGCGCCGACCGAAAAGGGAAACGTGATCGAGTTGCCGAAGCCGTAGGCGAAGAAGATCTTCGGCACCGAGAAGCAGATGTCGACGGGCTCGAGCTTCAGCACGTTGCGGGCAAACGCCAGCTCGCTATAGGCCATGTCGTGCTGCAGATGCACGATGCCCTTGGGGCGGCCGGTCGAGCCCGACGAATACATCCAGAACGCCATCTCGTTGCGGTGGGTGTCGGCCGCGTCGAGCTCGGTCGGAAACGCATGCAGCCAGTCGCCGGCGTTGCGCGTCTCCTCGACGGCATGCTCGGTGCCCGTGCCATTGACCACGACCAGCGTGCGCAGCGGCGTGTCCCTGCAGGCCTCGGCGTTGAAGCGCGAACAGAACTCCGCATCGGTGACCGCGACCTGCGCGCCGGCGTCGGACAGATAGAATTGCAGCAGCTCCGGCGTCGTCAACGTGTTGATGAGCAGCGGCACGAAGCCGGCGCGCACCGCGCCGAAGAATGCCGCCGGATAGGCCGGCGTGTCGTCGAGGAACAGCAGCACGCGGTCGCCGCGTTGCAGCCGGAGCGATTGGAATGCATGGCCCCAGCGCGCTGCGTCGGTGCACAGCTCGCGGTAGGTCCGCGTGCCGGCGGGACCAGTCAGCGCCAGGCGTTCGGCGTTGCCGTTGCCGAGATTGTCGAACAGGATGCGGCTCGCATTGTAGCGTTCGGGGATCGTGAAGCCGATCTCGCGTGCACCGGGATTGTCCTGCGGAACCTGGTCGGCGATCCCAGTCATGAGCGTCCCTTTGCGGCCTCAAAACGGGCCATGAAGGCGGGCGACATCGCGCGCAGCCGCGCATCGTCGATCCGGCCGGAGCGGGTGATGTAGCTGTAGGCGAAATCCATCAGGTCGAGCTTCATGTGCGCGGGGAAATGCTCGTACCAGTCGGCGCTGGTCCGCGCCGCGGTGACGAGCTTCTTCACGATCGGCTTGCGTTCGGCCTCGTAGCGCGCCAGCGCGGCGGCGATGCCGCCCTCGCCCTCCAGCGCCTTGGTCAGCGCGATCGCGTCCTCGATCGCCAGCCGCGTACCCGAGCCGATCGAGAAATGCGCCGAATGCAGCGCGTCGCCGATCAGCACCATGTTGCCGTGCGACCAGCGCTCGTTCCAGATCCACGGGAAATTGCGCCACACCGATTTGTTCGAGATCAGTCTGTGACCGTCCAAGGTCGCGGCGAACACCTGTTCGCAGATCGCCTGCGATTCCTCGATCGTCTTGTCGGCGAAGCCGTAAGCCCCCCAGGTCGCCGCGTCGCACTCGACCAGGAAGGTGCTCATGTCCTTTGCATAGCGATAGTGATGGGCGTTGAAGTTGCCGCGCTCGGTCGCCACGAAGGTCTGCGACAGCGTCGCGAAGGGCTTGGTGGTGCCGTACCAGGCGAACTTGTTGGTCGAATGCGTAACCGACGCGCCGAATGCGGTCTCGAAGCCGCGGCGAACCATCGAGTTCAGCCCGTCGGCGGCGACGATCAGGTCGTAACCCCTGAGCTGGTCGACCGATTGCACCACGGTGTCGAAGCGCGGCGTGACGCCGGTGCTGCGCACGCGCTCCTGCAGGATCGTCAGCAGCGCCAGCCGGCCGATCGAGGAGAACCCGACACCGTCGATCTCGACGCTCTCGCCGCGCAGATTGAGGGTGATGTTCTTCCAGCTCTCCATCTTCGGGGCGATGGCGTCGACCGTCTCGGGGTCGTCGGCGCGCAGGAACTCCAGCGCCTGCTCGGAGAACACCACGCCGAAGCCCCAGGTGGCGCCGGCGGCGTTCTGCTCGAACAGATCGATCTCGGCGTCAGGATGACGCTTCTTCCAGAGATAGGCGAAATAGAGCCCGCCGGGCCCTCCGCCGATCACGGCGATCCGCAACGTCTGCCTCCCAGATTGACAGTGTACTTACAATTTGGATCCAGACTAATCGCCCTCTGGCGGGAACGCCAGAGGGAAAATGTACGCGGCGACCAGAAGCGTGGCCGCGAACGGCTCAGTAGCAGCGGCGGACCTTGACCCCGCCGACCCATACCCAGCGGCAGCCGGCGACCACGGGCTTGTGGACGACGACCGCGCCGCGCGTGCTCGCGCATCCGGCACGATAGGGGCCGCGCCCGCACACCACGGCGTTGGCATCGGAGGACTCGAAGGTCATGGTCGCGGCAAAGGACAGCAGGGCGGCAGCGATCAGCAATAATGAGCGCATGATGTTCCCTCTCCCGGAGTGAGGTTTCGTTGGCCTGTGGGTGACAACAAGGTGCTGCGGCTCCGTGCCCGGCCAATCGCCGGGCACCTATCATCTCACCGCCTGCGCGGCTATTTCTTTTCCGCTGCCGCCAGCACCTTCTTGCAGGCGGGCGTCAGCTTGTCGCTCTCCTTGGCAAGACAGGCGATGATGCGCCCGCCGCCGGGCGTCACGCTTTTGCAAAACTTCTGGTAATCGCCCATGCAGGCGTCGCGTTGCGCCGATGTCAGCTCCTGGGCGTAGACGGCGGCTGAGCCGCAAAGCAGAACGGCGGTCAGGACAAGACGCAGCATTGATCGCTCCCTTTTCCGATCAGTCGCGTGACAACAGGATCACCGCGCCGCGAACGGCGCCAGCACATCGCGGCACGCCGGCGACAGCGAGCCGGCATTGGTCGCCAGGCATTGCACGATCCGCCCGCCGCCCGGCTGCACGCCGCCGCAGATCGAGCGGACGTCACCGCCGCAGGCCGAGCGCAGCACGAACAGCTCCTCGCGCGGCCGCAGCGGCCGCAACACGATCACCGCCGGTGCCGCGGCCGGCGCGGCCGGTGCTGCCGTTGTCGCGGCAGCCGCGGCGCCACCGCCGCCGGCGGCCGCCACGGCCCTCTCGCAGGCCGGCGAAAGCTTCTCCTTGTTCTTCTCGAGGCACTGCAGGGCCGGCGCACCGCCGGTCGGCACGCCCGCACAGACCTTGGGATAATCGGAGCGGCAGGCGCTGCGGATCGCGGAGATCTGTGCGCTGCTTGGCTTTGCTGTCGCGGCCTTCGGTGCCGCCGTCTCCGCGGGCTTGGCCGCCGTCGCCGCCGGAGCCGCGTCGGTCTTGGCTGCTGCGGGAGCAGCGGCCGGTGCTTCCACGGCCTTGACGGCGCTGGCGCAGCCAGGTCCGAGGCTTGCCATGTTCTTCTGCAGGCATTGCAGTGACGCTTCGCCGCCGGGCGGAACGCTGGAGCAGTGTGCGATGTAATCGTTGCGGCATTGCGACTTGATGGCGTCGCGCTGCGCCTGGGTCGGTGCCTGCGACAAGGCCGGTGCGGTGCTTATCAATGCCGCAAGCGCAAGCCATGCGGACAGCCTCGTTGCACGTGTCAACGCGTTGATCATTTGAATAAATCCTCTCGTCGGGCCGCAAGCTTCCGGCTCAACCGAACTGAGTCTGAAAAAATTTTGCTCTAACAACCTTCGCGAGTGACATCATTTTCGCTTTCGAGTTCCGCTGCAAGCGGATTGTTGCTATGGATGAGGCAGGCGGATTTTTTTGCCCGCTGAGAAGTCTTTGAATTAAGTCATTTTGATCGAGGCTCGGAAATGAGGCATGCGCGCGCGACGGCACATTTCAGTCAGGGCGATTTTGTGCGGCTGCGAAATGCGCCGCTTGTGCGCATCGCCTTCGTCGTATCGGCCTTTGTCAGTTTAAGTGCCTGCGAGCAAAACAGTTTTGTTGCACCCCCGCCGCCCAAGGTCGATGTCGCGCCGCCGGTGCAGCGCGCCATCACGCGCTACCTGGACGCCACCGGAAACACCGCGCCGATCAAGACCGTCGATCTGGTCGCGCGCGTGCAGGGTTTTCTGCAGTCGATCAACTATCAGGACGGCTCGCCGGTGAAGGAGGGGACCACCCTGTTCACGATCGAGCCGGAGACCTACAAGCTGAAGCTCGAGCAGGCGCAGGCCGCGGAAGTGGGCGCGCAGGCGACGCTCAAGCAGGCCGAGGCCGACTTCAAGCGGCAAGCGGATCTGGTGCAGCGCCAGGCGGTCTCGCAGGCGACACTCGATACCTCGACCTCGACGCGGGACAACGCCCAGGCCAATCTGCAGCAGGCCCAGGTCAACACCAAGATCGCCGCGGTCAACTACGGCTACACCAACGTGGCCGCGCCGTTCGACGGCATCGTCAGCAACCATCTGGTCTCGATCGGCGAACTGGTCGGCGTCGCGTCGCCGACACAGCTTGCCACCATCGTGCAGCTCGACCCGATCTACGTGAATTTCAATGTCAACGAGCAGGACGTGCAGCGTGTCCGCGACGAAGCGCGCCGCCGCGGCATGACGACCGCCGAGATCAGGCAGCTGCCGATCGAGGTTGGCCTGCAGACCGAGACCGGTTATCCGCACAAGGGCAAGCTCGATTATCTCTCGCCCACCGTCAGTCAGTCGACCGGCACGCTTGCCGTTCGCGGCTTGGTGCCCAATCCGGATCGCGTGCTGCTGCCCGGCTTCTATGTCCGCGTTCGGGTGCCGATCGACAAGCAGGACAACGCGCTGCTGGTGCCTGACGTTGCGATCGGCAGCGACCAAGGCGGCCGCTACGTGCTGGTCGTCAATGCCGACAATGTGGTCGAGCAGCGCAAGGTCACGACCGGTCCGCTCGACGAGGGCTTGCGCGTCATCGAGAGCGGGCTGAAGGCGGACGACCGCGTCGTGACCGCCGGATTGCTGCGCGCGATCCCCGGGCAGAAGGTCGATCCGCAGATGCAGAAGGGCGACGTGACGCCGGCACCGGCCAAGTGAGGGGCGCGCCATGATCTCGAAATTCTTCATCGAGCGGCCGGTCCTTTCCAACGTCATCGCGATCCTGATGATCCTGATCGGCGGCGTCGCGCTGTTCAATCTCGCAGTCGCGCAATATCCCGATGTGGTGCCGCCGACGGTCCAGGTGACGACGCGCTATCCCGGCGCGTCGGCTAAAACCGTGATCGACACGGTGGCGCTGCCGATCGAGCAGCAGGTCAACGGCGTCGAGGACATGCTCTACATGCAGTCCTACAGCGGCGCCGACGGCACCTACACGCTGACGGTGACCTTCAAGATCGGCACCGACCTCAACTTCGCGCAGGTGCTGGTGCAGAACCGCGTCTCCTCGGCGCTGTCGCAACTGCCGACCGCGGTGCAGAACCAGGGCGTCACGGTGCAGAAGCGGTCGACCTCGATCCTGCTGTTCGTGACACTGACCTCGCCGAACAAGACCTACGACAGCCTGTTCCTGTCGAACTATGCCACCATCAACATCCGCGACGAGCTGTCGCGTCTGCCGGGCGTCGGCAACGTCACCGTGTTCGGCGCCGGGCAGTATTCGATGCGGGTGTGGCTCGATCCGAACAAGCTGCAGGCGCGCGGGCTGATGCCGCAGGACGTCATCCAGGCGATCCAGCAGCAGAGCCAGCAGGTCACCGCGGGTCAGGTCGGCGCGCCGCCTGCGCCGCAGGGGCAGGCGTTCCAGTACACGCTGAACGTCAACGGCCGGCTCGACGATGCGAGCCAGTTCGAGAACATCATCGTCAAGACGGGCAATGTCGGCGACGTCATCCGCGTCCGCGATCTCGGCTGGGTCGAGCTCGGCGCGCAGACCTACAGCCAGGTGTTCTCGCTCAACCAGAAGCCGGCCACCGGCATCGGCGTGTTCCTGTCGCCCGGCGCCAACGCGCTGCAGGTCGAGAAGGAAGTGCAGAAGAAGGTGGCCCAGCTCGCCAAACAGTTCCCGCAGGACATCAAGTACGACACGCCGTTCGACACCACCAAATTCGTCCAGGCCTCGATCGACGAGGTCTACCGGACGCTGATCGAGGCCGGCCTGCTGGTGCTGGTGGTGATCCTGGTGTTCCTGCAGGACTGGCGGGCGATGCTGGTGCCTGCGACCACGGTGCCGGTCACCATCATCGGCGCGTTCGCGGCGATGGCCGCCCTCGGCTTCACCATCAACCTCTCGACCTTGTTCGCGATCGTGCTGGCGATCGGCATCGTGGTCGACGATGCCATCGTGGTGGTCGAAGGGGCCGCGCACAATATCGAGCGCGGCATGTCCGGGCACGATGCCGCGATCAAGGCGATGGACGAATTGTTCGCGCCGATCGTCGGCATCACGCTGGTGCTGATCTCGGTGTTCCTGCCGGCGGCCTTCCTGCCGGGGCTGACCGGCCGGATGTACGCCCAATTCGCCCTGGTGATCGCGGCGACCGCGCTGCTCAGCGCCGTCAATGCCGCGACCTTGAAGCCGACGCAATGCGCGCTGTGGCTGCGCCCGCCGGTGCCGCCGGAGCGGCGCAATTTCTTCTACCGCGGCTTCAACGCGGTGTATGACCGGGTGGAGCGGGGCTACGCCCGGATGATCGGCGGCATCGCCGGCCACGCCAAGACCTCGGTCCTCGTCGCGCTGATCCTGATCGGAATTGCCGGCTACGGATTGTCACGGGTGCCGACCGGCTTCATTCCGATCGAGGACCAGGGTTACCTGCTGGCCGCAGTGCAGTTGCCCGACGGCGCCGCGATCGATCGCACCCAGCGGGTGCTCGATCAGGTCACCGAGATCGCCCGCAAGACGCCGGGTGTCGAGCAGGTGGTCGCCATCGCCGGCATCTCCGCGCTCGACAATTCGTCGAGCCTCGCCAATGCCGGCGTCGCCTATGTGATCCTGAAGGATTGGGGCTCGCGCGGGCCCGGCGAGGATCTGCGCTCGCTGGTCTACGGCCTCAACGACAAGCTTGCGGCGATTCCGGAGGCGCGGATCCTGGTGATCCCGCCGCCGCCGATCCAGGGCATCGGCAATGCCGCCGGCTTTGCCATGCAGGTGCAGCTCCGTGACGGCAACGCCGATTACGGCAAGCTGCAGGCGGTCACCGGCGCCGTCGTCGGCAATGCGCAGACCCAAAGCGCGCTGCAGCGGGTGCAGTCGTCGTTCCGCTCGATGGTGCCGCAGTTCGACGTCCAGGTCGACCGCGTCAAGACCGAGACGCTGCACGTCACCACCGACCAGATCTTCTCGACGCTGTCGTCCTATCTCGGCGCGAGCTACGTCAACCAGTTCACCAAGTTCGGCCGCACCTTCCAGGTCTACGCCCAGGCCGATGCGCAATACCGCCTGACACTGCGCGACATCGAGAACATGATGGTGCGCAACAGCAATGGCGACATGGTCCCGCTCGGCACCGTGGCGAAGATCACCCCGTCGGTCGGACCGTCGCTGATCAGTCTCTATAACCTCTATCCGTCGGCGACCATCATCGGCCTGCCGTCGCAGGGCTACAGCTCCGGGCAGTCGATGGCGCTGATGGAGGAGATCGCCGCGAAGACGCTGCCGACGGGGACCGGCTATGAGTGGACGGCGATGTCGTACCAGGAGAAGGAGGTCGGCGGCCAGATCTACTACGTATTCGCGCTGGCGCTGCTGCTGGTCTACCTCGTGCTCGCCGGACAATATGAGAGCTGGTACGCGCCGATCTCGGTGATCCTGGCGGTGCCGCTGTCGCTGCTCGGGCCCATGCTGGTGCTGACGTCGCTTCGGATCGAGAACAATCTCTACACCCAGATCGGCACCATCCTGCTGATCGCGCTGTCGGCCAAGAACGCGATCCTGATCGTGGAGGTCGCGCTCGAGCATCACATCCGCGACGGCAAGCCGGTGCTGGAGTCGGCGATCGACGCGGCGCGGGCCCGGTTCCGGCCGATCCTGATGACGTCGTTTGCCTTCATCCTCGGCGTGCTGCCGCTGGTGATCGCGACCGGCGCCGGCGCCAATGCCCGCAAGTCGATCGGCATCACCGTGTTCTCCGGGATGATCGCCTCGACCTGCCTCGCGGTGCTGTTCGTGCCGGCGTTCTTCGTCGTGGTGCAGAATTTCGAGAACTGGCGCAAGGCGAAGAAGGGCAAGGCGGCCACGCCGCAAGCCGCACCGCAGCCGTCAGGGACGGTGCATTGACTCCCTCGCCCCGCTCTTGCGGGGAGAGGGTTGGGGTGAGGGGCTCGCTCCGCCGGGCGGTGCGAGTTGCTAGACCTGTACCCCCTCACCCGGATCGCATCTTGCGATTCGATCCGACCTCTCCCCGCAAGCGGGGCGAGGTAAGAAAGATGGCTACACCCTCACCATGCGCTTGCCGCGGTTTTCGCCGGCGAGCAGGCCGATCAGCGCCTGCGGCGTGTTCTCGATGCCGTCGATGACGTCCTCCTGGACCTTGAGCTTGCCCGAGGAGACCCAGGATTGCAAGTCGGCGAGCGCGGCATCGCGCTGGTCCATGTAGTCCATCACGATGAAGCCCTGCATGATCAGCCGCTTCACTACGATCAGGCCGGGCACGCCGCGCGGGCCGTGCGCGGAGGGCACGCCGTCATATTGCGAGATCGCGCCGCAGCAGGCGATCCGGCCGCGGTTGTTCATCTGCGCCAGGCAGGCCTCCAGGATGTCGCCGCCGACATTGTCGAAATAGACGTCGATGCCCTTGGGCGCCGCTGCGCGCAGCGCCTTGTAGGTGGCGCCGTCCTTGTAATCGACCGCGGCGTCGAAGCCGAGCTCCGAGGTCAGCCAGTGGCACTTGTCCTTGCCGCCGGCAATGCCGACCACGCGGCAGCCCTTGATCTTGGCGATCTGGCCGACGATCGAGCCGACCGAGCCGGCGGCCGCCGACACCACCACGGTCTCGCCTTCCTTCGGCTTGCCGACATGGAGCAGGCCGAAATAGGCGGTCAGGCCGGCAATGCCATAGACGCTGAGCAGATGCGTCATCGGCTCGAGCTTCGGCATCTTCGCGAGGTGCTTGGCAGGCACGGCGGCATAGTCCTGCCAGCCGGTGTCGCCGAACACGATGTCGCCGGGCTTCAAGCCGGGGTCATTCGACGACACCACTTCGGCGATGCTGCCGCCGGCCATCACGGTGTTGGCTTCCACCGCAGCGCGATAGGTGGCGCCGTGCATCCAGGCGCGGTTGGCGGCGTCGAGCGAGATGTAGCGCGTCCGCACCAGCGCCTCGCCATCCTTCGGCGCGGGGACCGCGCCCTTGGTTAGGCGAAAATGCTCGGGACCAAGCTTGCCGGTCGGTTTTTCAACAAGCAGGATCTGGCGATTGACGGTTTCGTTCATTGGCGGTGTCTCCCCTCGCGTTGGTCGTTTCGCATGCAGTTTGACTGCGACGCGCGCAGCGTGTTGCACAGATTGTGCGCTGCACGAACGCTAGAGCATTTTCGAGCGAAGTGGAAACCGGTTCGCGCAAAGAAAATGCGTCAAAACATGAATCCAGAGCCCGTTCCGATTCATCGGAGCGGAAAAGGCTCTCGTCCGCGCGCTGGCATCCCACAACGCGAACAAATCGGCAAAGTCCCGCTCGGCGCGAAGCGTGTTGCGAAGCTGCGTAAATCTGCCACACTTGCCCTTCGCCGGGAACTTACGGGGGTAAGAATGTCGAACAGGTTTACGCAATACATCCTGATTGCGATGGTCCTTGGCATCGCGATGGGGACGATCGTCTTCAACTATCTGCCTGACAGCCGCGCCGAGATCGCAGCCGACGTCAACCTGATTGCAATGCTGTTCCTGCGCCTGATCAAGATGATCATCGCGCCACTGGTGTTCGCGACCCTCGTCGGCGGCATCGCCCATATGGGAAGCGGCGCCAAGCTGGGGCGCATCTTCGCCAAGACCATGGGCTGGTTCGTTTCCGCCTCGTTCGTTTCGCTGCTGCTCGGCCTCGTGATGGTCAACCTGTTGCAGCCCGGCGCCAATTTCCCCGGCACGCTGCCCGACAAGGCGCAGTCCACCGGCCTGCCGGTTTCGGCCTTCTCGATCGAGAAATTCCTGACCCATCTGATCCCGACCTCGATCGCGGATGCGATGGCGCAGAACGAGATCCTTCAGATCGTGGTGTTCGCGGTGTTTTTCGCGGTCGCGCTCGGCGCCATGCCTGAGCGGGCCAAGCCGATCATGGCGCTGATCGACGATCTCGCCCACATCATGCTGAAGGTCACCAGCTATGTGATGCTGTTTGCGCCGATCGCGGTGTGGGCCGCGATCATGGCGACCGTCTCGAAGAACGGCCTCGGCGTGCTCTGGAAGCTGATCGTCTTCATGGGCGGCTTCTACCTGTCGCTGCTGATCCTGTGGGCCATCCTGGTCGTGGTCGGCTTCGTCGTGATCGGGCCGCGTTACAGCCATCTGCTGCGGCTGATCCGCGAGCCGCTGATGATCGCGTTCTCGACCGCCTCCTCGGAGGCGGCCTATCCGAAGACGCTGGAGGGGTTGAACAGGTTCGGCGCCTCCTCGCGGATCTCGGCCTTCGTGCTGCCGCTCGGCTATTCCTTCAATCTCGACGGCACGATGATGTACTGTACCTTCGCGAGCATCTTCATCGCGCAGACCTACCACATCGAGATGTCGCTCGGCACGCAGTTCGCGATGCTGGCGACACTGATGATCACCTCGAAGGGGGTCGCCGGCGTGCCACGTGCCTCCCTCGTCGTGATCGCCTCGACGCTCGGCCAGTTCGGCATCCCCGAGGCGGGACTGTTGATGATCATGGGCATCGACACCTTCCTCGACATGGGCCGTAGCGCCACCAACGTGATCGGCAACTCGCTGGCGACATCAGTGGTCGCGAAGTGGGAGGGCGAGCTGAAAGCCGAGCACGAGCTCGGGCCCGACGACGTTGTGCCGCAGGATGCGGTGCCCGGCGCCGTGATGGCCGGTCATTGACGGGAGGGATGCATGCATCGCGCCCGCTGGAGGCCGATATGGGCTGAGGCGCCTCTATTGTCGACCTGCCTGCTGTCAGCATGTGTGCTGGCGGCAAGCCTGCTGATCGGACCGGTGTCCGCACAGCCGGCGGGCGAGGGGCTCAGCCCCACGCTCGCCAACATCAAGGCCACGCACGCGGTGCGGATCGGCTATCGCGAAAGCTCGCCGCCGTTCTCGTTCCTCGACCACTCCAACCGGCCGATCGGCTACAGCCTCGAACTATGCGATGCGATCGTCGACGAGATCGCGGCCGAGGTCGACGACGCCAACCTCAAGATCGACTACGTCAAGGTCACCTCCGACGACCGCATTGCGGCGGTCGTCGACAAGAAGATCGATCTCGAATGCGGATCGACCACGGCGAATGCCGAGCGCGGCAAGCAGGTCGCGTTCTCGCCGCTGATGTTCGTGGCCGGCACCAAGCTGATGGTGCCGAAGGCCTCCGGGGTCACCCAGGTCGGCGACCTCAAGGGCAAGACGGTGGTGGTGACCAAGGGCACCACCAACGAGCAGGCGATGCACAATGTCGACGCCAAGCAACAGCTCGGCCTCGACATCGTGACCGCCGGCGACCATGAGCAGTCCTACCAGATGCTGGTGGACGGCAAGGCGGATGCGTTCGCGACCGACGACATCCTGCTCTACGGCCTTATTGCGCGGCACAAGTCGCAGGACAAGTTCCGCGTCACCGGTGACTATCTGTCCTACGATCCCTACGGCATCATGTACCGCAAGGGCGAGCCGCAGATGAAGGACGTGGTCGAGCGCGCCTTCCGCAAGCTCGCCTCGAACCGCGACATCATCCCGCTCTACAACAAGTGGTTCGTCGCCCGCCTGCCGACCGGCGAGAAGCTCAACGTCGCGCTCTCACCGCAGCTCGAAGACGCCTTCAAGGCGCTCGACGATTCGGCGGGCGGAGCCAACTAGCCGCGAAGTCCGGCCTCTCTCCTTGCGGAAGAGGCCGGATTGCGTTGCAGACGCAATCGGATGAGGGGTCCTGCGCAAGGCGCGCGGCTTTCCAAGCGTTTCCGAACTGTCCCGACGAAGCGCGACTTCGCGCCGACCTTCGTCAAGCGACTCAAGCCGGTGGCTATGGGTCCCTGCGTTCGCAGGGACGACACCGGTGTAATGGCAAAAGCCGGGACGACATCACTGGCTTGTGGTCACGGTCGGAACATACGCCGCCGCAAACTCTCCGTCGTCCCTGCGAACGCAGGGACCCATAACCACAGAGAGCGGTTCGTGGCACACCGGTCAGACAAGCAGAGCTGCAGCTTGCCCTGGAGCGATATCGAAACTCATCGCCAATAGCGATGCGACAAATCCAGGCACTGCCGCACCCAGTAGCCGTTCACATGGATCAGCTGGCATGGGCTCGGCGGCGGCTCCTTGATGATCGGATAGCCGTGGATGTCGATATTCGTCGGGGCCGTGACGCCGCGCCAGAACACGGCGTTGGCGGCCGGAGGATTGAAGGCGGCAACGAACGCCGTGATTGCGAGGAAGCTCAAAAGAAGTTTGCGCATAATCTGTATCCGGATCGATTAATGCGCATCAGCGTACTCCCTTGAGCGGGATGAGCAAGCCGCTGAATGGATCAAAATGACGGCGAGAGCTTCGCTGCAAGCTGCACCGCCGCACGCGCTTAGCCGCCGTGGACCGCCATGGAAGCGAGGGCAATGATGCCCACCGCCGCCAGGACACCAGTGACCTGGAAGATCGCGCGTCCAAGGATCGCTCCCATCAAAACTCCATCGATCCGGCGGGCATCCTGCTTCGAGTTTCCGCGCCGCGATCTCTGGAGCATCATCGGCAGGCGAGATTTGAAGTCTGCGAACTCGTCACTTCACGAGCTAAAGCGCGATGAGATCAGGTGGAATCGTCATCGCGCTTTAGCTCCTTATTTGAGCATGATCTTTTCGGAAAACCGCTTCACACTTTTCCGGATCATGCTCTAGTGCCGCTCCGCGACGAGCCGATCGACCTGCTGCTTGAGCTCTGCTTCCATCTCGGAAACGATATCGTGCGGCAGGCGAGCGCCGAGCGAACCGGTCGTCTCTCGCTCCATCGCCTGATGCCGCATGTCATTGGCATCCGGGATCGGGTCTTCGACCCGTCGTCGAGAGGACAGATAGCTGGGCGGGCCAGCCGCCGCGTCGGCTTTGTAGGGTTCAGAAAGATCCTGATCCGGCCGTACAGCGTTCTTCATGCGCTTTGCCTCCTGCCAAGACTTCATTCCCCAGGCCCGAACCATCTGGCCCGTCGCTCATCAATGACGTGGTAACCTCGAATGTTGTTCCGCTCGGAACTTGCAAACGTCCGCTGGAACCCGGCGGTTATCGAGCCTGGAACCAGAACTATAAACGTCCTCAGTCATTGACACTGGGGTTGACCGTTTGGAGGTTGCCATGGGCTACGCGAGGTCAATTCATCAGACCGCAATTGTGGTCGAAGACGACACGATCCAGCGCGACATGATTGCGCTGTTGTTGAAAGAGGGCCACTTCGACGTCATCCAGTGCGAAGATGCCGAGACGGCAGCGCTGGCCATCAAGATGCGTCACCCGTCGCTGCTGGTCACCGATATCAAGCTCACGGGTAGAATGAACGGCATCGAACTCGCACAATTGGCCCTCGATTGCGACCCGGGCGTGCGCGTGCTGGTGATCTCAGGCCTGGCGCCGCCCAGCGATCTGCCTGACGGCGTCAAATTTTTTGCCAAACCGGTTTATCCAGCAGCCCTGCTACGCGAGCTGGCGTCGTAACTCCTGGCCGATAGAGACATAGATTGATGCAAGACGATCCCGAAATCGATTGGCACCGCGAGCAGATCACCAGGAACCGTGAACTGCTCGCGGAATTGCAATCCGGAAATACAGCCGGGACTGACGTCTTTCCAGAGACGCAAGCCGAGATCGACCGTCTCACGGCGCAGATCGAGCAGTCGGAACTGATCGTCGCCGCCTATGAGAAAGAGCACCCGCGAAAATGATCGGGGGATCAAGGCAAGCGCGTGGCACGCTGCCTATGCAAACACGGCGTCCAGCGCCGCGTGATACGCCGCCTCGACCAGCGCCGGATAGCGGCGGCCCAACGCTTCCATCTTCACGCCGGAATTCACCTCAAGCACCTGCCACGCGCCATCAACGCGCACGACATCGATCGAAGCGAACCGGATGCCGACGGCCCGTGCGGCCTTGATCGCGAGCGCGACGCAGGCGTCGCGTCTCGCAACATCGGTGAGCAGCACCGGCTCGGCGCCGGCATCGAGATTGTGCCGCCAGTTGAGCAGAAGCCGTTCGCCGGCCGGCGGAACGGCGTCAAGCGCAGCGGCATCGAAGTCCTCGGAGAGGGCCTTCAGCTGTTCGGCCGTCGCGGTCGCCTGCGCCAGCGCGCGCAGCGAGTGGACGCCGTCGCCAACCACCGACGGCCGTGTCTTGCGGTAGACGATCAGCGCGCGATCATCGAGCAGCACGACGCGCACCTCGTCCTTGATCTCGACGTAAGGCGAGATCGCAAGGCTCGGATGCGCGGCGAGGATACGGGCGACCGCCGCCTCCAGCTGCGTTCGCGTCGTCACGCGGAAGACGCGCTCGCCGGAGGTCCCCTCATTGGGCTTGACGACGAGGCCGTGCGGATACTGCTTGAGCAGAAGCGACATCGCATCCAGCGAGTCCGATCCGGGGATGTGCTTGCTGAGCTTGCTGCCGAGAAACAGCCTGTGCGGAACGGCGGGGATGCCGGCCGATTCCAGCACTTCGGCGCAGGCCGATTTGTCGTTGGCGACCTGATGCGCGACCGCGCTGTTCAGCCCGATGTCGTAGCCGATCGCAAGCCGACGCGCGTCGCCCTTGGTCATGATGACCAGCCAGCCGCCGGACCGCACCTCGACGGCAATCGCGTGCGCCAAACAATATTTTTTGATGGTTTCCAGGAAGATTCGCTGGCTGATCAGGACCACGAGATCATTTTCCCTTCACCGTGGTTTTCGCAGCAATTAATTGCCAGATCGGCGCCGATCTCAGCAAGTAAATTACCTGCGGCATGACGTGTTAACGATGTCGCGGTTGAACCTCCGCGCGAAATCGAACGACTGCCATTCTGAGATCGCAATTGCACGCCAGTTGATCTTGACTATCTCATGCATTGGCGCAATGGACACGCGAGATCTTCAATGATTTCGGCCACTTCAGCGCGGTCGCGAGCAGTCTAGAAATCAAATCATTCTAAATCTGATCAGCCGAGAAAACGAAAACCCATGAGCGCGTTCTATCGAGAGAAAGTTCTTTCCGTTCAGCACTGGACCGATACGCTTTTCAGCTTCCGAGCCACCCGCGATTCCGGTTTCCGCTTCCAGAATGGCCAGTTTGCCATGATCGGCCTCGAGGTCGATGGCCGGCCGCTGCTGCGCGCCTATTCGATGGCGAGCGCCAATCACGAGGAAGAGCTCGAGTTCTTCTCGATCAAGGTGCAGGACGGCCCGCTCACCTCCAAGCTGCAGAAGATCCGCGAGGGCGACACCATCCTGGTCGGCCGCAAGGCGACCGGCACGCTGATCACCGACAATTTGATCCCCGGCAAGCGGCTGATGCTGCTGTCGACCGGCACCGGCCTTGCGCCGTTCGCGAGCCTGATCAAGGACCCCGAGGTCTACGATCGCTACGATCAGATCCTGCTGGTGCATGGCTGCCGCCAGGTCTCCGAGCTCGCCTATGGCGAGGAGCTGGTCGCCAAGCTGCGCGACGACGAGCTGTTCGGGCCGCTGCTGTCCGAGAAGCTCTCCTATTATCCGACCGTGACGCGCGAGCCGTTCCGTAACCGCGGCCGCATCACCGACCTGATTACCTCGAACCAGCTGTTTGCCGACCTGCATCAGGGGCCGCTCGACATCGAGACCGACCGCATCATGATGTGCGGCAGCCCGGCGATGCTGGAAGAGCTGAAGCAGCTGTTCGAGACCCGCGGCTTCAAGGAAGGCAGCGGCAACACCCCCGGTCACTTCGTGATCGAGAAGGCGTTCGTCGAGCGCTGATCTCTGTCGTCCCGGGCAAGCGAAGCGCGACCCGGGACCCATAACCACCGTTGCTGATTGGACGAAGGCTGGGGCCCGATCGGGCTCCAGCCTTTTGCATTTTCCCGGCGCAATTGCGAAGGCCAGGACGACATCGGTGTTGGTGGCGCCGTCCATTCCGTCGCTGCTATAACGCCCGCAACGCCGCGCAGCCGTTTCCTGAACGCGGCGACCGAGGGAGCAGTACCTTGTCCATCACCGATCCGGATGCCCCGAAGACCGCCTTTGTGTTCGCCGGCGGCGGCAGCTTTGGCGCGGTTCAGGTCGGCATGCTGCAGGCGCTGGCCGCGCATGGCGTGGCGGCCGATATGGTGGTCGGCTCCAGTGTCGGCGCCTTGAACGGCGCGTTCTATGCCGGCGACCCGACCGTGTCGGGCGTGGCACGGCTGGCCGAGATCTGGCGCGGCTTGAACCGGCAGGACGTGTTTCCGGTCACCTGGCGGACACTGGTGGGCTTCCTGTGGCGGCGCGACTTCCTGATCCCGCATGACGGGGTCCGCAGGCTGATCGAGGATTACATCCCGTTCCGTAATCTCGAGGACGCGCGGCTCCCGATCCACATCGTCACGACGGACATCATCAGCGGCGACAGCGTGGTGCTGTCGGAAGGCTCGACCGCGGAGGCGATCGTCGCATCGACCGCGATCCCCGGCGCATTCACGCCGGTGCACTACCGCGATCATTTCCTCGCCGATGGCGCGATCTCCAGCAACACACCGGTCCGCGTCGCCGTGAAGCACGGGGCAAAGCGCCTGATCGTGCTGCCGACCGGATATGCCTGCGCCAACCAGGCGCCACCGGTCGGCGCGCTCGCCAATGCGCTGCATGCGCTGACGCTCCTGATCGCGCGGCAGCTCGTCAACGAGCTCGAGAACATTGGTCCCGACGTCGCGTATTTCGTGGTGCCGCCGCTCTGCCCGCTGGTCGGTTCGCCCTACGATTTCTCCCGGACATCCGATCATATCGCCCGCGCTCTCGACGTCACCAATGCGTGGCTCGCCAGCGACGGCCTGAAGGCGGGGCATATCCCCCACGAATTGCAGCCGCACGACCACTAGGCAAACGGCGCATGCGACCTCGCCCGCAAGCGCAGGACGATAGTTTCGGGGTCTCTCCACGATTTCTGGATAATGGAAGAATGCCGCTGATTTGCCCGACGAGTCAAGCTGCCTTGTCGAACGCCGGCAGTCGCCGGCTCCTTTGCATGGGGTTGTTTTCGATATTTTGGCAGCGCGCCCCGGCGACGGTAGCTATCGGCCTCGTTCCATAGCCGGGCCATGACGAGTGGACAGGTCAGTTGCAGAAGCCCGCAGGCGCATGTGCGATAGCCTTGCCCGCAAGCGGGAAAGGGGGGCGCAGTCTTTGTGGAGCTCCGCTTCGTTGCACTGCAAAAGGCGATTTCGTTTCAATTTGACTGGCGCCGCACCCACCCAACCGGGCGGTTGTCACATCTGTGACTGCTCGGCCGTATTACCGTAGTGCACTTGTTCCGCGAGTTAGATTAGGCTCACTGCCGACAGGGCATTCAAGGCAGACCGGGGGATTTGATGGATACGTTGCTGCTTCCGTTCTCGCCGCGCTTCATCGTGCTGACGATCTGCGCCGTCGTCACCGCGCTGCTGCTGCTGGTCGGAATTTTCGATCACAAGGTCGTCAAGATCGTTGTGATCCCGCTGGCGATCTTCGGCGCGCTGACATTGCTCGGCATCCGCGACCTGACGCAGAAGAACCACGCGGTGCTGCGCAACTACCCGATCTCGGCGCATGTCCGCTTCCTGCTCGAGGAAATCCGCCCGGAGATGCGGCAGTATTTCTTCGAGAGCGAGAAGGACGGCATGCCGTTCTCCCGCGACACCCGCGCGGTGGTCTATCAGCGCGCCAAGGCGGTGCTCGACAAGCGGCCGTTCGGCACCCAGGAGGATGTCTACCGCGAGGGCTATGAGTGGATGCACCACTCGGTGGCGCCGAAGCCGCGTGCCGACGAGAAATTCCGCATCACCATCGGCGGCCCCGACTGCACCAAGCCGTATTCGGCCTCGGTCTTCAACATCTCGGCGATGAGCTTCGGCGCACTCAGCCCTAATGCGGTGCGGGCGCTGAATGCCGGCGCCAAGAAGGGCGGCTTCGCCCATGACACCGGCGAGGGCGGCGTCAGCCCCTATCACCGCGAGATGGGCGGCGACATCATCTGGGAGATCGGCTCCGGCTATTTCGGCTGCCGCAACCGCGACGGCAGCTTCAATCCGGAACTGTTCGCAAGCGTCGCAGGCGACGACCAGATCAAGATGGTCGAGCTCAAGATCAGTCAGGGCGCCAAGCCCGGCCATGGCGGCGTGCTGCCGGCCGCCAAGGTCTCCGAGGAGATTTCGAAGATCCGGGGCGTGCCGATGGGCGAGGACTGTATCTCGCCGGCCTATCACAAGGCGTTCTCGACACCGCTGCAGATGATGGAATTCGTGGCCCAGATGCGCAAGCTGTCCGGCGGCAAGCCGGCCGGTTTCAAGATGTGCATTGGCCATCGCTGGGAGTTCCTGGCGATCTGCAAGGCGATGAAGGAGAGCGGGCTCTATCCCGACTTCATCGTGGTCGACGGCAATGAGGGCGGCACCGGCGCCGCGCCGCTCGAGTTCATGGACCATCTCGGCATGCCGATGCGCGAGGGCGTCAATTTCGTCCACAACGCGCTGATCGGCATCGGGGCGCGCGATCGCATCAAGATCGGCGGTGCCGGCAAGATCGCGACCGCTTTCGACATGGCGCGCGCGATGGCGATCGGGGCCGACTGGTGCAATTCGGCGCGCGGCTTCATGTTCGCGCTCGGCTGCATCCAGTCCCTGAGCTGCCACACCGATCGCTGCCCGACCGGCGTGACCTCGCAGGACCCGATCCGCAACCGAGCGCTCTACGTGCCGGACAAGATCGAGCGCGTGTACAACTACCACCACTCGACCCTGCACGCGTTGACCGAGCTGCTGGCCGCCGCCGGCCTCGAGCACACCAAGGATCTCCGCCCGATCCACTTCTCGCAGCGGTCCTCGACCACCGACGTCCGCACCTTCGCGCAGCTCTATCCGGCGCTGCGCCCGGGCGAACTGCTCGAAGGCACCCAGGATCCCCGCTTCCGTGAAGCCTGGGCAATGGCGCGCGCAGATTCGTTCCAGCCGGCGGCGTAGGGGCGCGGTTTCGGTTCACCTCTCCCGCTTGCGGGGGAGGTCGCCGCGCATTGCGCGGCGGGTGGGGGCTCTCTCCACGATGTGACACGCGGAGAGAGCCCCCACCCTAACCCTCCCCCGCAAGCGGGAGAGGGGACGCGGTCCCGATGCTGCCAACGCCGGGGCCCTATCTTGTCACGCAGCTGGCGCGCCGAACCATTTGGTCAGCGCCTCGGCGAGGCCGAACTGACTCCGGCCTCCGACCCACGCCACATAACCGTCGGGCCGGACCAGCGCCGCGCCGGGCGCCGCAACCTTTCCGAGCGCCGGAAGCTCCCACGTGCCGGCGTAATCGGCGTCGACCAGCTGAACCCGGTCAGCCCATCCCGCAATGTCGAAGCTGCCGGGCTCGTCGAAATTGAGCAGCACCGGTCGCGCGCCGTGCAGCAGCGCGAAGACCCGCAGCGGACCGTTGGTCGTCGCCAGATCGAGATCGGGCATGCGCCGTCCGAGCAGCGGATGGCCGTCGCCGAGATCGTAGTGCAGGTCGAGGCCCGACATCATCGCGGCGAATTTTCGGCGCGGTTCGTCCATGCGCAGCAGTTCGGAGACGATCTCGTGCATCGCCTTGCTGCGGGCGTCGGTCCGGCCGAGCGCGACATGCGCCATGGTGTTGCGCAGCACGCGGGCCGCCACGGGATGCCGCTCGGCCTGATAGCTGTCGAGCAGGCCGTCCGGTGATGTCAGCTTGACCACCTGGGCGAGCTTCCAGCCAAGGTTCACCGCGTCCTGCACGCCGATATTGAGGCCCTGTCCGCCCATCGGCGGATGCACATGGGCCGCATCGCCGGCCAGCAGCACGCGCTGCTTGCGATAGGTCACGGCCTGCCGGGTCATGTCGGTGAAGCGTGATATCCAGACCGGGCTGTGGATGCCGAAATCGGTGCCGTACACGGCGGCCAGCCGCTCGCTGACGTCGCGCAGGGTCGGCTCCCTGTCCGTGCCGAGTTGCCCTTCGGTCAGCACGAGCCGCACCCGTTCACCGTCTTCGACCTTGCCGATGGCATAGATGCCGCCATCGTCCTGGCGAAAGCCCCATTCCGGTTCGTTCGATGTCTCGGCCTCGGCGATCAGCCAGCTCCTGGTCGGATCCCATCCGGCGAATTCGATGCCGGCCGCCTTGCGGACGATGCTGCGGCCGCCGTCGCAGCCGACCAGATACCGTGCCCGGAGCACCTGGCCATCCGACAGCGCGACATCGACGCCATCCTCGTCCTGCGTGAAGCCGGTCACGTCACGCCCGCGATCGATCGGCACCGCCAGTTGTTCGGCCCATTCGCCGAGCACGCGCTCGATATGATTCTGCCGCAGCCCCAGCGTGAAATTGCGCCGGGTCGGGAAGTCGCTGATCCCGAGCGGAACCAGATGGGAGTGGAACAGCACCGCCGGATGGCGCGTCCCCAGCGCGACGAAGCGATCGCCGATGCCGCGCTGATCGAACACCTCGATGGTGCGCGCGTGCAGACCGCCTGCTCGCGCGCCGATCAGGTCCGGATTCTCGCGCCGCTCGACGATCGTAACGTCAACGCCGGCCAACGCCAGCTCGCAAGCCAGCATCAGCCCGGTCGGCCCTCCGCCGGCAATCACCACAGCATGTTCCCGCATCGCGCACTCCTCCGTTCGATTGGGCGCGCGTTCTACGGGATGACCCCGGGCTTGCGGCAAGCCAGGGGAGTCTACATATATCTGGGTGGGGAGAGGGCGCTGGCGTGGCCGTGTCCCAACCTCGGTCAATCCGTCATTGCGAGGAGCGAAGCGACGAAGCAATCCATGCTTCCGCGCGTGCGGAACTATGGATTGCTTCGCGTCGCCCGCAATGGCTTCGGGATCAGAACTCGCCGTGGATGCGGCCGGAGAAGATGTGCACCGGGCCGCGATCGGCGTTGTAGGCGGGGTTGGTGATGAACTGATAGTCCGCGGTCAGCGTCAGGCTCTTGTTCACCTGGTAGGCATAGTAGGTCTCGAAAATCCGCTCTGGACTGTAGTTGAGCGCGCCGTCGCCGATCAAAAGGCCGAGGCCGCCGGCGGCGATGTAGTCGCGATGCGCTGACGACAGTCCGTTGACCGCGCCGCCGATGCCGATCGTGTCGTTCGCCCGGCCCCAATAGCTGCCCTTGATCGACACGCCGCCGGAGACGCTGCGGTCGACGTCGGTGAACGACAGGATCTCGTTCTGGCCGTCGTTCCAGCTCAGGCGGCCGAACAGGCCGACATCGGTTGCGATCTGCTGCTCGCCGTTCAGGTAGAAGCCGTATTTCAGGTTGTCCTTGCGGATGCCCGCCATCACGGTGTTGATGTCGAGCGACGGGTCAGTGGCTTCGATCGCAAGCGCCTGGCTGTAATTGCCGGTGTTGCCGCGGTTGCCGAACACGCCGACGCGCAGCTTGCCCGGTTGATCGAAGATCGAGTAGCGGCCTTCGAATTCCACCACTGCACCGCCGGTCTTGAACGTCAGGACGTCGGTGTTCGGTGCATTGGGCACCTGGAACACGCCGGCGCGCACCGCCCAGTCCTTGCGGTTGAGCTCGACCACGGCGCCGCGGGTGTAACCTGGCAGATCGGCCGGGAAATCGTAGGCCGCCGAGGCCCACATCGCCCAGTTCATGAAATCGGCGCGCGGGTCCTTGGCGTAGGAATTGCCGTCGAAGAAATCGCCGACCGCAAAGCGTCCGACGACCACCGTGAGGCGGTCGATGTCGCGCTTGCCCGCGATCTGGTTGGGACCGTCGGGGACGTCTTCCTGCTCGCCGCCGAAGCCGAAGGTCTGCTTGAGATAGTAGCGTTGCGGCCGGATCCTCGGATATTCGGCGCCGGCCTTCTGAGCCTCGCCGTTCGGGAAACCGGCGAGGCCGAGCGTGCCGTGGAGGCCGAAGCCCTGCGCAGTCTCCGGATTGAAATAGAGCTCGCCGCCTTCCCAGAGCCGCACGCCGAGAAACGCCGTCGTGGTCCAGGTTTGTTGCGCTTGCCCCGCGCCCGGAAGGCTGTTGGTGCCGCTATAGGGCGCGCGGAACGACAGATAGCCCTGGCCGATCAGCGTGGTCTGCCCATGCACGCTCCAGTCGCTGGAGTCCGGCAGCGCGGACCGCGTCGGTGTCGCCGACCAGGGCGAATCGCCGAGCTGGTAGTTCAGGCCGAATTTCAGCAGATGCAGCCGCGGGTCGATACTGACGCCGGGCATGCCGAAATCGTTGAGACCGAGCGTGCGGCGCGACAGGTCGATGTAGTCGTATTCGAGCTTGGCCGTCCAATTGCCGCTCAGTGCAAATTCGGCGCCGGCGCCGACAGTCCAGCCGGTCTGATACTGGCCGGGCTCCGAGATCACGTCGCCGGCGGTATCGTTGACCCTGACCTGGCTGCGGCCCCAGGCGAAGCCGCCAGTGATGTACGGCATCCAGGTGCCAAAGCTGTAACCGGCGCGGCCGCGCACGGTGCCGACATAGTCGATCGACGAGTTGAAGGGGCCGAGCCTGCGCCGCGGCAGATCGACCGGGCCCACGAATGTCGCATCGGCCTCGACGCCGAGCACGAAGCGGTTTGCGAACTGGTGATTGTATCCGACCTGGAAGCCGCCGATCCCTCCCGTGACACTGTGAGGAAAGAAGACGCCCTGCAAGGGAAGCGGATTGGTATCGGGACCGAGGCTGCCGTCGCCATAGCCGACATGGCCGCCGACGTAAAAGCCGGTCCAGCTATAAACCGCCGCGTTCATGGCCCGTGACTTGACGGCCATATCGGCCGCGGCCGCCGGCGTGCCGAATGCCGCCGCGCCGAGCGCTGCGCCGGCGGCGATGCGAACCCGGAAGAGGCGGACGCAGGTCATGACGCGGCTTTCCGCGAACGGTTGGCGGTTTCGCCCGGCATTGCAGATTTGGCGGCCACTTGCCACCCGAGATTTGTCGTCATTGCCCGCCGTCCCCGGTCCGATCCGTATCGCCCTATCCAAAGCCAGACCAGCACCTAGCATCCACTGTGGCTTGTTGGAAGTAATTCGCAATAGCAACTGAGGCGCGCCCGATACCTCTCCGATTTGCACGCCACTATGACAGTCGCGTAACACGCCGAGGCTGTAGGCCTCATCCGCTACGATCGCCCGCGCCGCTGTGGCAAATCGATCGAAATCCGACCGTTCAAGCAATGTCAGCATGGTCTTCGTCCTTAATCTTGATCAACGTGGGTCGCGTCCTGCCGAGTACGACCCTTGCGCCGGCCCGTTCGACACATCGCGCCATGGACAGCGCCGTCCGCAGCTCGGCGCCTGAAATCTTGCGCCGCTGACAAAGCGCGGTTGCGCCGCGCAAGATGGCGCTTGCCAGCTTGAACAACACGATCGCGCCCCATCTCCGGCCGCGGCCTAGCGCGGTCACGCCCCCACCGTGGCGAGCTGGACGATCCGCAGCAGCACGAGGCCGGCAGCGACGACGAGGTAGCCGCGCAGCACCAGCATCCAGATCCGGCTCAGCGGGCTGAGCCGTGCTGGCGGCAGCCGGTCGAGCGGCGGCATCCGCCAGGTGTCGCGCTCGACCAGAGCGTTTTCGAGCGAAGTGGGTACCGGTTCGCGTGAAGAAAACGCGCCAAAACAAGAATCTGGAGCCCCGTTCCGATTCCATCGGAACGAAAGAGGCTCCAGCGGCGGCTTGCGCTTGAAGCGGAACGACGCGTGGCGGTGCGACGACATCTCGTACAGCTTGACCGCCGCGGTGACTGCGAGCGCGAGCAGGCTGCCGCCGACCAGGATGCCGATGATCCATTGCTCGCTGAGATCCGGGAACAGAACCGCGGCAGTCAGGATCACCGATAGCATCACGAGGCCCGCCACCACCGCGCCCGTGAACAGGTTCAGCCAGGTCGAGTTGATCCAGGGCCCGAGGATGTGGCGGTCGTTGCACAGCAAGAGCAAGAACGCGGTCGCGCTCGGCAGCAGCACGCCGGCCAGCGTCTGCACCGCGTTGGTGAGCAGTCCGAGCGGCGTGCCCGGCGTCAGCACCAGCACGGCGGCGAGCACGATCAGCCCGCAATAGACGCCGTAGAAGCCCTTCGCATCCCACGGCTTGCGGTGCAGCGAGTGCTTGACCGCGAACACGTCACCGATCGCGTAAGCCGTCGAGAGGGAGACCGCGGCCGCGCCGATGATGCAGGCATCCAGTAGTGCGAGGGCAAACAGCACCGCCGGCAGCCGGCCGGCATATTTCTCCAGCCCGACCGCGGTCCCCAGCGCGTCGGTGTAATTGCCGAATTCGGGCTTTCCGGCGAATACCTCGGCGCAGAACGAGATCATCGCCACGGCGCCGACCACGACCAGCACGATGCCGATGCACAGATCCATCCGCTCATAGCGGATGAAGCGCGGCGTGATCCGCTTGTCGACGATGTAGCTCTGCTGGAAGAACAATTGCCACGGCGCCACCGTGGTGCCGACGATGGCGACGATCAAGAGCATCACCTCGCTGAGCTTAGCGCCCTCGGGCATCTTCGGCACGAAGAAATCAGCCGCGATCTGCCCGACCGGCGGATGCACCATCAGGATCACGGGCACCAGCAGCAGGCTGCCGGCGACCAGCACGATGCCGAAGCGTTCGAAACGGCGGAAGGCTCCGGTCGAGACCGCGAGCATCACGATAACAGCCGAGGCCAGAACGCCCCAGAACTGCGAGACGCCGAGAAAACGAAGCGCGAAGGTGATGCCGATGAATTCGGTGACGATGGTCAGCGCGTTCAGCACCAGGAGATCGATGACGCTGAAGGCGCCCCAGAATTTGCCGAAGCGCTCGAAGATCAGCCGCGCATGGCCGACGCCGGTGACGGCGCCGAGCCGCACCACCATCTCCTGGTTGACGTAGAGCACGGGGATCAAAAGCAGCAGCGTCCACAGCAGCGTGGTGCCGTAGTTCTGTCCGGCCTGGGTATAGGTGCCGAACGCGCCGGCATCGTTGTCGCCGACCATCACGATCAGGCCGGGGCCGACGATTGCCAGCAGGGTCTTCAACCGGGCCAGCAAGGTCGCGCGCGGCGCGGTGTCGTCGCGCGCGATGCTGCCGAGCGCGCCGTGGATGTCGCCGGCATGCGCGGTGTCGAGAATGGCGGTTTGGGTGGACTTGGTTTCGGTCATATCGCGTCTCCTCGCCGCCCTTCGGGCACGGCGAGAGGGACGCGGACCGTCAGGCGCGCACGTCTCCGCTGCCGTGAGCAGCGGCATTTCCAGATGTGATGCAGGTCGAGAATCCCGCTGCCGCGCCGCAATGGCGCGCAACGGGACGACTAGGTCCGTCGTCCATATTGGCCTCCTGGCGCATCATCCGGAAAAGTGCGCAGCGGTTTTCCGAACGAGATCATGCGAAAAAGATTCGAGCGCACAGCCGCGACTTTGCCGCGGCGCGACGCGCAGTTGTCACGCGCGGGCCAAAATACCGGCCCGCGCGCCGCTGATGATCGAGATCACCGCTGGTGTCGTCGACGGTCCACCGGCACTCCAGGCGGCCGTCGATCAGGATCCAATGACAGGCCGGGGTTGGACGCCGGCGGTCCGCCGGGCGGCGAAAACCCGGCAGGTTGTCATTGGAATAGGTGGCCGCCCGCGGCGGGATCTGCCGCGGCTCGACAACGCGCCGCGGGCTTGCTTGCCGGAATTTTGCGAGCTTTTCGAACATCGCTCACCTCCACTTCCGCTGTCGCGCGGCAGGCCGGTGAGGAGCAGGCGGTTACGTGAGGCGTGACCACCCATCCACGCAGGCGAAATCTGCGCGATCAGTCTTGCTGTGTTGCGGCGTCAATAGTCCCGTCAGCGGTCTACTGTCGCCTGAGTTGCTACTGCCCATGTGCCTTCTGTGTTGGCTCGTGGTCGGGTTGATGTCCGGGGTCAGACCCCGGTGCGGAACGCATGTTCCGACAATCGGGCACTACGCCTGCCACAATGGCCTGTCAAGCCGATTCTACTATCCTCCGGGGAGGATCATGATTATCCTGCGGGGAGGATAGGAGAACCGAATGTCAGACGACCATCCGCACGCTGCGATCGCCCGTCGCCTCAAGCGTGCCAACGGCCATCTCGAGACCATTGTCGAGATGATCGAGCAGGGCCGGCCCTGTGCGCAGATCGCCCAGCAATTGCAGGCGGTGGAGAGCGCGATCGAGAGTGCCAAGAAGGCGCTGATCCACGATCACATCGGCCACAGCCTGGAGGAGACGCTGAAGGTATCGGGTCCGAAGGGCCGCAACGTGCTGCGCGACTTCCGGCTGATCGCAAAATATCTGTGATCGCCGCGATCAAGAATTGACCCGCCCGGGGGGATCACCGGACGGGTCGTGTGCGACACGGGGTGGATGAGGACCCGTGCCGAACGCAGGATCCGCAGCCCTAGAGCCTATTCGGCTCTGGATTCTTGTTTGACGTGTTTTCTTCACGCGAACCGGCGCCCACTTCGCTCGAAAACACTACGAAAATCCCGTCGATCAGTAGCAGGAGCGCACGCGGCCGATGTAGTTGCCGTAGGCGTCGAACTGGCGCACCCAGGCGCAGCGCCGATAGCCGCCGTCGTAATAGCCGTCACTGGCCGCGATCGCGCTGCCGACGATGGCGGCGCCGACGATGCCCGCGCCAACGCCCCAGCCCCAGCCATACGGCTTGGCGTTGGCCTGCGACGTCGCGGCCGCGATGGTGCCGGTCACGGCGAGCGCGGTGAGGGCGAGGGCGGCAAACTTGGTCTTGATCGACATGGGATACTCCATCCTATTTGGGCGCGGCGCCGGTGTGGTCCGCATGCCCGTTGGACGGAGGCTTTTCGGTTCCGGTTCGAAGGCCGTGACGGAAATATGGTTTCGTGGATTGTTTCGCCGCCTCCGCCAGGACGAAGGAATTCCGGGTCAGCTGGCGCGAAATACGCCCGGATCAAACCGGTCGACGTCGGCCAGCAGCTCGCAGAACGCGCGCGCGCCGTGCTCGATCAGCTGCTCGCCCTTCGCGGCCGAGGCCTTGGTCGCATCGCCGATCGCGCCGCTCGGATTGAGGTCCTGCGCCTGCCAGGCGAACGGCGCCGGCCGCTGGGTCGACAGGAAGCGGTGGTCTTTCTCGATCTGTACGCTCGTGGGCTTGAAATCCGCGATCGCATCCTTGCGCACATGTTGCGGATATTTTGCCAGCATGATCGAGGTCTCGACCGCGCCGCCATGGATGCCGTGGCGCAATTCCTCGGCATCGAACAGCCCGTCCGGCGTGCCGAAGCGCGACCAGCTCGTGGTCACCACCAGCATGCCATGTTGCGCGCGCAAATCCTGCGCCACCAGCTGCATCGCGGCGGAATTGCCGCCATGGCTCGTCACCATCACGAGCTTCTTGATCCCGGCGCGTGCCACGCTCTCGCCGAGCGCCATCCAGCTGTTCAGCGCCACCTCGGTCGGCAGGGTCAGCGTGCCCGGAAAATCGATGTGCTCGGTGGAGATGCCGACCGGCTGCAGGGGCAGGAACGTGGCCGGGATGGCCGCCGGCAGCAGCTGCTGCACCCGCGCCAGATACGCCTCGCCGATCATGACGTCGGTTCCAACAGGCAGATGCGGCCCGTGCTGCTCGGTCGCGGCCAGCGGCAGTACCGCGATCCAGCGCGCGGCCGCGTCCCTGGCGAGGTCGGGCCAGTGGATAACGGTCCAGTCACGGGGCGGAAGCGTCGAGGTCATCAAGCCAGTCGTTTCAATACAAGCGTTTCATGGGATGGATTTGCAGGGTAGTTTGTTTAACATCGGTGAGGCGTTCGCGTCTCCGGGTGCGATCCACGTCTTCCCGCCTTCCATCATGGGCCATATTGATCGACGGAGTCCAACCATGATCCCGGCCTTTTTGCCGCGAGCGTTAACCACGGCCCTTCTGGCCGCCACCCTCGGCGTTTCCGCAGGCCTCCTCCCGGCGCGGGCGGAGACTCTGGACAAGGTCTCGTTCGGCACCAATTGGGTCGCCGAGGGCGAGCATGGCGGGTTCTTCCAGGCGCTCGCCGACGGCACCTACAAGAAGTACGGCCTCGACGTGTCAATCGTGCCCGGCGGTCCCAACGAGAACAACCGCATGCTCTTGATCGCGGGCAAGCTCGACTTCTTCATGAGCGCGAACTCGCTGCAGACCTTCGACGCCGTCACCAACAACGTGCCGCTGGTCGCCGTCGCGGCGATGTTCCAGAAGGACCCGCAAGTCTTCCTGACCCATCCCGAAGTCAAGGTTGGCAAGATCGAGGATCTGAAGCCGCTGACGCTTTTGATCTCGAAGGAAGGCATCACCAGCTACTTCCAGTGGCTGAAATCCGAATATGGCTTCGACGAGAACAAGGTGAAGCCCTACACCTTCAACCCGCAGCCCTTCATCGTGAACAAGCAGACCGCGATGCAGGGTTATGTCACCTCGGAGCCCTTTGCGGTGGAGAAAGCCGCCGGCTTCAAGCCGGACGTGCTCTTGCTCGCCGATTACGGCTTCAACTCCTATTCGACGTTGATCGAGACCCGCCGCGACCTGGTCGACAAGAAGCCGGACCTGGTGCAGCGCTTCGTCGATGCTTCCGTCGTCGGCTGGTACACTTACGTCTACGGCGACAACTCGGCCGGCAATGCGATGATCAAGAAGCTCAATCCGGAGATGAACGACGAACTGCTGACTTATTGCGTCGCCAAGATGCGCGAGCACGGCATCGTCGATTCCGGCGATTCCATCAAGAACGGCATCGGCGCGATGACCGACGAGCGGATGGCGAGCTTCTTCGACAAGATGGTGCGCGCCGGCGTGGTCAAGAGCACCATCGACTATCGCCAGGGCTACACGCTGCGCTTCGTCAACAAGGCGGTCGGCGTCGAGCTCAGGCCGAAGAACTGACGGTGCGGACGGGCGTAATGAGATTTAGCGCAGATGTTGCGGCGCTGGCGGTCTACCTCTCCCCTTGTGGGAGAGGTCGCGTCGCATCGCCAGATGCGATGCGGGTGAGGGGTTCGGCTCTCTCGTGGGACCGGCGCCCCCTCACCCGGCGCTTCGCGCCGACCTCTCCCCAGTGGGAAGAGGTGGAGTTTGCGGCACGATCGCGCCCGGCAATATCCAGTTCCCGATGGTAGAGAGCACCTTGCCGGAAACCGATGGCAGCGGCTTCGCCGTGCGCCTGCGCAGCGTCACCAAGACCTATGACAGCGGGGTGATGGCGCTCGGGCCGCTGGATCTCGACGTGAAACACGGCGAGTTCGTCTCGCTGCTCGGCCCCTCCGGCTGCGGCAAATCCACCGCACTGCGCCTCATTGCGGGGCTTGCCACGCCGAGCGCCGGCACGGTGGATCTCGCCCATCACGGCCTTGAGCCGCGCGGCAGCCACAGGATCGGCTTCGTGTTTCAGGAGCCGACGCTGATGCCGTGGGCCAATGTGCGCGACAATGCCCGCTTGCCGCTGAAGCTCGCCCGGCTGCCCGCGACCGACGCCGAAGCGCGCATCGAGGCGGCGCTCGATCAGGTCGGGCTGGCGGAGTTCGCGGCCGCCTATCCGCGCGAATTGTCCGGCGGCATGAAGATGCGGGTGTCGCTGGCGCGCGCGCTGGTCACCGATCCCGATATCCTGCTGATGGACGAGCCGTTCGCCGCGCTCGACGAGATCACGCGCTTTCGCCTCAACAACGACCTGCTGTCGCTGTGGCGGAACCTGCACAAGACCGTCATTTTCGTGACGCACTCGGTGTTCGAATCGGTCTATCTCTCGCAGCGCGTGATCGTGATGACGGCGCGCCCGGGCCGGATCGGCGCCGAGTTTCGCATCATCTCGCCGGAGCCGCGCGGCGAGGAGTTCCGCACCTCGGCCGAATATGTCGCCTTCTGCCGCGAGGTCTCGGCCGCGCTGGCGCCGTCTTACGCGGGGCAGGCGGGCGCATGAAGTCTCCGCAGGACCTCATCCGCTTTCTGCTTCCGCTTGCAGTGTTTGCCGCGGGCCTCGTGCTCTGGGAAGCCGTTGTCCGCGCCTATGGCATCCAGCCCTATGTGCTGCCGAGCCCGCTCCTGGTGCTGAAGACGCTGGTTGTGGACTGGCCGGTGCTGTCGCAATCGCTCGGCGTCACGCTCCTGACTACGCTGGAAGGCTTCGCCGCCGCCGCGGTCGGCGGCATCGTGCTGGCGCTGCTGTTCAACCAGTCCAAATGGCTGGAATATTCGTTGTTCCCTTACGCGGTGGTGCTGCAGGTCACGCCCGTGATCGCGATCGCGCCGCTGCTCCTGATCTATCTGCAACAGCAGACCGCGGTGATCGTCTGCGCCTGGATCGTGGCGTTCTTCCCGGTGCTGTCGAACACCACGCTCGGCCTCAACTCGGTCGATCGCAACCTTGCCGGATTGTTTCAACTTTATGGCGCTTCACGGCTGCAGACGCTGCTGTTCCTGAAGCTGCCCGCGGCGCTGCCCTATATCCTCGGCGGCCTGCGCATTGCCGGCGGCCTGTCGCTGATCGGTGCCGTGGTGGCGGAGATCGCGGCGGGCAGCGCCGGCGCCGGCTCGGGCCTTGCCTTCCGGATCGCTGAATCGGGCTACCGGCTGAATATTCCCCGCATGTTCGCAGCACTTCTGCTGCTATCGCTGGCCGGGATTGTCATCTATGGGGTGCTGGCGTTAGTTTCGCACCTCTTGTTGCGGCGTTGGCATGAAAGCGCGTTAGGAAAGGACAATTGATGGCCCCGATTTCTTCCGAAAAGATCGATCTGTTGATCTATGGACCGATCCGGCCAATCCTCGAAAACGGCTTCTCCGATCAATACGTGCTGCACCGGGCCGAGAGCCGCGGCGACCTTGAGCGCCTGACGCCCGACACGATGGCCAAGATCCGCGGCATTGCCGTCACCTATCACACGATGGCGACCGACAAGACCGCGATGGCGATGTTTCCCAAGCTCGAGATCGTCGGCAGCTTCGGCGTCGGCTACGACCATGTCGATTCCACCTATGCGCGGGATCACAATATCGTGGTCACCAATACGCCCGACGTCCTGACCGAGGAGGTCGCCGACGTCGCGATGGGGCTGTTGATCGCGACGCTGCGCGAATTCGTCAAGGCCGACCGCTACGTGCGCTCCGGCCTGTGGCAAACCCAGAATTATCCGCTCAGCGTCGGCTCGTTGCGCGATCGCAAGATCGGCATCGTCGGCATGGGCCGGATCGGCCAGGCGATCGGGCGCAGGCTCGAGGCCTCGCGCGTGCCGGTGTCCTATCATTCGCGCAATCCGTCCAAGGACGTCGCGTACAAGCATTATCCCGATCTGATCGAGATGGCGAAGGCGGTCGATACGCTGATCGTCATCGTACCGTGGCGGCGCCTCGACGGCGAAGATGATCAACGCCGACGTCCTGAAGGCGCTCGGCCCGCGCGGCGTGCTGATCAATGTCGCGCGCGGCTCCGTGGTCGACGAGCCTGCGCTGGTCGCGGCGCTGAAGTCCGGCACCATCCTCGCCGCCGGCCTCGACGTGTTCGCAGCCGAGCCGAACGTGCCGGACGAACTGAAGGCGATGCAGAACGTCGTGCTGCTGCCGCATATCGGCTCGGCCTCGGTGGTCACGCGCAATGCGATGGACCAGCTCGTGGTCGACAACATCAAGAACTGGTTCGCCGGCAAGCCGCCGCTGACGCCGGTTGCCGAAACGCCGGTGAAGGGGCGCTGATGTCCCTGTCCCGCTTCAACGTCGTGCTGCTCATGCTGCTGGCCGCCTGCGGTCCGACAGCCGCGCAGGACGTCAAGACGTTGCAGAAGGACATGATCGGGCAGTGGGAGCTCGCCACCACCGAGCGCAGCAAGACGTGCGTCGTGACGCTGAAGAGCGATGCGACGCCGCAAGGTTTCAAGCTCGAGCTCGAGCCGGCCTGCGCCGCCGCGTTGCCTTTCACCAAGGAGATCACGGGCTGGAGCATCAAGGGCCTCGGCGACATCGTGCGGCTGCACAATGCGGCCGGCGAGGCCGTGATCGATTTCACCGAGGTCGAGACCGGCATCTTCGAGGGCATGCGCACCAACGAGGGCGTCTACATTCTTCAAAACCTGGCCGCTGCCCGCGCGCTCGCCAAGTCGATGGACCAGATGATCGGCGACTGGTCGATGGTCCGCGGCAACGGCCAGGCGATCTGCGCGCTGGTGCTGACCAACACCGACGCCGGCAACGACAATTTTCAGGTGTTCCTGAAAGGCAAATGCGATCCCGCGGTCGCGGCCTTCAACCCGACGCTGTGGCGGCTCGACCACGGCCAGATGATTCTGATGTCCGCCAAGGGCGAGACCTGGCAGTTCGAGGCCGACGACAACGCCCAGTGGCGCCGCGTCCCCGACAGCGCCGACCCGCTGATCATGCTGCGGGAGCAGTAGGGGCACCTATTTCGCCTCTCCCGCTTGCGAACCTGGTTTTCCCGTCATCCTGAAGAGCGCGTCGGCGCTTCCGAGTTCCCCGACACGTCAAGTTGCTGTATCGAGCGCCGGCAGCCGCCGGCTCCTTTGCATGGGGTTGTTTTCGATATTTTGGCAGCGCGCACCTGCGGCGCTCGCAAGCGCGGAAGGGGCGCACCACCGATGCGTCGGCGGTTTGCCCTGCTTCCTCGTCCACCCTTAAAAATAATTCCCGAGCCCATGTCGATCCGGCTGGCCCCGAATCGTCGTCCCCTGTAGCGAGCCGGTCTTGCGGCGATCGTCGCCGCGTCTCGCCTCACAGGAGCTTTCCGATGCGTTTCATGTATATCGTCACCTCCCCGCAGCCCCCCGGGCCGCCGACCCCGGCCCTGATGGAGGCAATGGGCAAGCTCGCCGAGCGAGAGATCAAGGCGGGCCGCATGATCGACACCGGCGGGCTCTTGCCGGTCGCGATGGGCGCCCAGGTGCGCATCACCGACGGCAAGCTTAACGTCATCGACGGTCCGTTCGTCGAGACCAAGGAGATGATCGGCGGCTACGCGATCTTCGAGCTCCGCAACAAGGAGGAGGCGGTCGCAGCCGCGGTGGAGTTCATGCAGCTACACAGGGAACATATGCCGGGCTGGGAGGGTACCTGCGAGGTTCGTCCCTTCGCCACGCCTGGTGCCGACGGCGGTTGCCAGGTCGACGTCTCCGCCTGCGCCTGATGCGCGAAGCGACGACATCACGTCGGCGGCGATGACGGCCGCCGACATCGAGGCCACGATCCTCGCGGTGTGGCGCATCGAGCAGCCGCGGCTGATCACCAGCCTGTCGCGGATCCTGCGCGACGTGCCGCTCGCCGAGGATCTGACTCAGGAAGCGCTGATCGCGGCGCTCGAGCACTGGCCGCTCGGTGGTGTGCCGGAGAAGCCGGGTGCCTGGCTGATGGCGACCGCCAAGCGGCGTGCGCTCGATCATATCAGGCGCCATCGCATGCTGACCGAAAAGCACGGCATGCTTGCGCATGATCTGGTGCGGGAGCAGGAGACCATGCCCGATTTCGATTCCGCGCTCGACGACGATATCGGCGACGAATTGTTGCGGCTGATCTTCACCGCCTGCCATCCGCTGCTGTCGCGCGAGGCCCGCGCCGCGCTGGCGCTTCGGATGATCTGCGGCCTCACCACCGAGGAGATCGCGCGCGCCTTCCTGCAGGCGGAGGCGACCATCGCCCAGCGCATCGTGCGCGCCAAGCGCACGCTGTCGGAGTCAGGTCTTGCCTATGAGACCCCGCGCGGAGAGGCGCTGTCGGAGCGGCTCGCCTCGGTGCTCGAGGTCGCCTACCTGATCTTCAACGAGGGTTACACCGCGGCAAGCGGCGACGAATGGTTGCGGCCGCAGCTCTGCAACGAGGCGCTGCGCATCGGCCGCGTGCTGAGTTCGATCGCGCCGCAGGAGCCGGAAGCGCACGGATTGCTGGCGCTGATGGAATTCAACGCCTCGCGGATGGCGGCGCGCACCGACGCGGCCGGCGAGCCGATCCTTCTGATGGACCAGAACCGCGCGCTGTGGGATCGCCTGCAGATCCGCCGCGGGCAGCTGGCGCTGGCGCGCGCCCGCGAACTCGGTGGCGGCGGCGGCTTCTACGCGCTGCAGGCCGCGATCGCCGCATGCCACGCCGAGGCCGACACGCCTGACGCGACCGACTGGCGCCGTATCGCCGCGCTGTACGGCGATCTCGCCGCGCTGCTGGATTCGCCGGTGATCGAGCTCAACCGCGCGGTCGCGATCGGCATGGCCGAAGGGCCGGTTGCCGCGCTTGCGATCGTCGACGGTCTCGCCGACGAGCCGGCGCTGAAAGCCTATCATCTGCTGCCGAGCGTGCGCGGCGATCTATTGCACCGGCTGAGCCGCTTCGCGGAGGCGCACGCCGCGTTCGAGGCCGCTGCCGCATTGGCCGGCAACGCACGCGAGCGCGAGTTCCTCAAGCGGCGCGCGGCGGTCGCGGCACGCGCCGCGCAGGGTCACGATGGCCGCTGAATGGCTTCGCGATTTCGACGCAAAGCGCCGGCATGTTCGCCGAACCCGCAGTGCGTCAGGGAACCGCGACCATGACCAAGCCATCCGTGCTGGCGATCGGGCTCGATCCCACCTTCGTCGATCTGTCCGTCATGCCGCAGTTCACGCCCGAACTCGTGCGCAGCTACATCGGCGCGCAGATCGAGGGCCTGCGGACGCTTGGCTACGATGTCGAAAGTTGCCTCATCGACCTTGGCGACACGGCCGAAGCGGTGACGGCGGTGGCCCTCAACGCGCGCCGCTATGATTGCGTCGTGATCGGTGCCGGGCTGCGCGAGCCGCCGGAGCGGCTGCTGCTGTTCGAGACGATCCTCAATCTGGTGCATCGGCTCGCGCCCGGAGCGGCCATCTGCTTCAACACCAACCCGGCCGACACCGCTGCGGCCGTGCAGCGCTGGGTCAAACCTTGAAGCGCGACAACATTGGGCAGAATCGTCATCGCGCTTTAGCTTTTTGTTTCAGCATGGTCTTTTCGGAAAACCGCTTCGCACCTTTCTGGATCATGCTCGAGGTGCAACGCGCGCAGCCTTGCCGCGCAGCCCCCAAAGCAGCAGGATCGATGCTGCGATGATCGCAAGACCGATCGAGACGAATCCGATGGTCACCAGCGTTTCCTGCCACGGCGCGGCACCATGCCCGGCCGCAGTGACCGGCGACAGCGCGCCGGTTCCGAGAATGGCGGCGAGCGTCGTCACGGCCCAGTTGCCGTATGTCCCGCACAGCAGCGCCCAGTAGGCTGCGACGCCCGCGCGGGGCGGCAGCCTGACCTCGCTCCAGATCGCGCCGACCGCCAGCAGGAACGTGCCATTCATCACGCCTTCGAGATGCGCTGCGAGCGCCATCCGCACATTGGTGAAGCGCTGCTCGAGAAGGCCGGTCAACAGCCCGATCAGGAACAGGGCCATGCCGTGAAAAAGCAGACGCCGCCGATAATCCATTCTCGCCTCTCGAATAGCTTGCCTGAGAATCGGCCGATCATAGCAGAAAGTACGAAGGCGCCCCGCCGGCGATCCGGACCGTGGCCTGGGCTCTCCGTGTCCCGCCGACCCTGCGGCGGACGCACCGGGGCGGGTTGGTGCCAAGCGGAAAAGGCCGGAGGCCTGGCGGAAAAGGCCGGCGGTTGTTGCCGGCGGCAACCTATGACACCATCCCGACTCCAGCTTGTTTTTTGACTTTGGAAGCCTATGCCGCGTCGCAAATATGCCTGGGAGAAGCTCACGGATGCGCAGTTGCTCGAGCGACGCCTCAGCAGTCTGAGGGTTGCGGTCGAAGGCACCTGGCTCGCGGATTGTGTCAGCACGCTCTACGAAGAGCTCGAAGAGCGCGGCATCCGGCTGCGGCCGCACACTTGGATCTCGAGCGAATGGTTCAGCCCGGCCGATGTGCCCGGGATCGCCATTCCCTTCTATCTCGCCCATCCCCGCCTGATGAAGCTCGAGAAGAAGATGATGCTCGACGTCGAGGGCGCCTCGTGGTCCGAGTGCATGGCCATCCTCCGCCACGAGGCGGGCCATGCCATACAGCACGGCTACCAGCTGCAACGCCGCCGGCGCTGGCAGCAGCTGTTCGGCCCATCGTCGCAACACTACCCGCGCTACTATCGGCCCAATCCGGCCAGCCGCAATTACGTCCAGCATCTCAGGCTGTGGTACGCGCAGAGCCATCCGGACGAGGATTTCGCCGAGACCTTCGCGGTGTGGCTGCGGCCGCGCTCGAACTGGCGGACGCGATATGCCGGCTGGCCGGCGCTGAAGAAGCTCGAATATGTCGACGAGCTGATGGGCGAGATCGCAGGTGAGCGGCCGTTGCTCACGACGCGGGAGCGGGTCGATCCGCTGCATACGCTCAAGCAGACGCTGGGCGAACACTACAAGAAGAAGCAGGCGTTCTACGCCTTCACGCCGCCGAAGACCTACGACCGCGATCTGTCCAAGCTGTTCTCCGCCGATCCGCGGCATCAACGGCATCCGGCGGCCGCGGTCTTCATCAGGCGGCACCGCGCCCAGATCAGGCAGCTGGTCGCGCGGTGGACCGGCGAGAACCAGTTGACGCTCGATGCCGTGCTCGATGACATGATCCTGCGGTGCCGCGAGCTCAACTTGCGTGCCGTCGGCCCCGAGCAGAAGCTCGTGACCAATTTCACCATCCTGCTGACAGCCAAGACCATGCACGCGTTGTTCGGCCCGTCGCGCCGCAAATGGATCGCGCTATGAAACACTTTCGCATTCTGGTGCTGATGCACCCGGACTGTGTGCCGCCGGACTCCAGCGACGGATACTCCGCGCGGGAAATCAACGAGTGGAAAACCGAGTACGACGTGGTGAGCACCCTGCGCGCCGCCGGTCATGAGGTTCGTCCGCTCGGCGTGCAGGAGGAAATCAAGCCGGTGCGCGACGAGATCGAGGGCTTCAAGCCGCACGTGGTGTTCACGCTGCTGGAGGAGTTTCACTACGACGTCGTGTATGACCAGCACATCGCGAGCTATCTCGAGCTGATGAAGATCCCCTATACCGGGTGCAATCCGCGCGGCCTGATCCTGGCGCGCGGCAAGGATCTGTCCAAGACGCTGGTGCATCACCGCCGCATCGCGGTGCCGGCCTTCGCCGTGTTCCCGATGCGCCGCAAGGTCAAGCGGCCGCCGCGGCTTGCGCTGCCGCTGATCGTCAAGAGCCTGAGCAGCGATGGATCGCTCGGCATCTCGCAGGCGTCGATCGTCGATACCGACGAGAAGCTGGCGGAGCGCGTCGCCTTCATCCACGAGCGGATCGGAACGGCGGCGATCGCCGAGCAGTTCATCGAGGGCCGCGAGCTCTATGTCGGCGTGATCGGCAACAACAGGTTGCGTGTCTTGCCGGTCTGGGAATTGAAGTTCGGCAGCATGGGCGGCCCCGCCGCACGCCAGATCGCCACCGAGAAGGTCAAGCACGATACCAGCTACCAGGAGCGGATCGGAATTGCGGACGGGCCGGCCGAGGATCTGACGCCGGAACTGTCCGCCCATATTCAACGGCTGGCGAAACGCATCTACCGGACCTTGGGGCTCGATGGCTACGCGCGCATCGACTTCCGCCTGTCCACCAGCGGCGTTCCATATTTCATTGAAGCCAATCCCAATCCCGAAATCGCGAAGAGCCAGGAGTTCGCGACGGCCGCCGGGCATGACGGACTGGACTATCCGGTTCTGTTGAATCGCATCGTGGCGCTCGGGATCAGCCGCGCCAAGGCCGGCGTATCCCTGGGCTGAAACGAAGCTCTCGATTCTTGTTTTGACGCATCATCTTCGCGCGAACCGGCGTCCACTTCGCTCGAAAGCGCTTTAAAGGCGCCGCTGCATCAGGTGGCGTCGCGCGTCCCTGGGGATGAACATCGCAAACGTTTCCCTAACGCGCGCCGCCGGGGTCGCGGTGGCCGTGGTTGCGGGAGCGGGTGCCGCCTCCGGACGAAACGCATCCGGTTCCGGCCAGCGCTGTGCAATCACGTCGCTCACGGGAGCCGGCCTCAGCAATCCGTCGCTGCGGCAGGCATCGTAGACGTACAAAGCGGCAAGAAAAATCGATACGACAACAAGGATCGTCCTGAAAATCGGCATTGTGATTGCGCCTTCTTGATTGAGGCGAACAATGCCCGGTCACGGTGAACCGCGCGTTTAGCGCGCCGGCCGATCGGCCGATACGGTTCCCAACTCATGAACGGGCTGGTGTAAACGGCTCGCTTACCAATGCCTTCAAGGTTGCGGCAACCAGCTTTCCTCACCGCCGGGAAAGAACTCTCTGGCATCAAGAGACCAACAAGAAGACTGAGGAGGCACCATGTTCGTCGCCATTCGCGTTATGATCCTGATCGCCAGTGCCTACGCCGGCTCGGCCGTTGCAGAGATGCAGTTCGCGCCGCTGCCGAGCCTTGCGGCGTCGTCCGCGCCGTAGCACCGGCATGCTCGCAGGTAGCTCCCGCCGCGGTCTAGGCCGCAGCGGCCGCCATCAGTGCGAGCCCGCGACAACCCGATTGCGCGGGCTGCGTTTTCCGTCATCATCCGGATCGCCGTCAGCCGCAGGAACTACAGCGACAGTCCTGGATTGCGTTTGGCTTCAGCCCGACGAACGCGAGCGCGAGGCTACGCGAATGGCGCGGCCCTTCGCCGACCTTACCTTGGCTGCGACGATGGTCGG
Organism: Bradyrhizobium sp. USDA 4011; assembly: GCF_054063415.1. NCBI lineage: Bacteria > Pseudomonadati > Pseudomonadota > Alphaproteobacteria > Hyphomicrobiales > Nitrobacteraceae > Bradyrhizobium > Bradyrhizobium sp. USDA 4011. The sequence continues at coordinate 3,646,401 of NZ_JBSSGG010000001.1, read as the reverse complement.
GCGTGACCTGCCGAGCCGGGCTGCACCGGGCGAACCCTTCCCAAGCAGGAGTGCGAGTCGTTTGCGTGTGCGGCTGGCGACGGACCTTGCCGCCTGCTGGGCCGCCTCCGCCTTACGAATGAGCGTGGTCATCGCAGATGCTGGCGATGCAGAGACGAAAGCGACATCCTTCGACTTCGACAGGCCGCCGGTTCCTTCGCAAGGCGCTTCGCTCGGCAGATCGATGCGAATGGCGAGCGTGTCGACGTTCTCGATCCAATCCTCAGCCCTGGTTCCGGTGATGATCCGGACATAATCCCGGGTCTCGCGCGGCAACTCGCTTTGCCTGGCAAGCCACTTCAGGACGCGGCCGCTACCGGCGTTGTAGGCGGCAGCCGCAAGGCCGAGATTGCCGAAATCGTCGCGCAGCTTGCGCAGCAGCTTGGCCGAAGCAGGCAGTGCCTTGAGCGGATCGAAGGGGTCGTCGAGCCCGACTTCCGCGGCCGTCTCGGGCATGAACTGTGCAACGCCCTGCGCACCCGCGTGGCTGACTTCGTTCGAACGAAAGCGCCTCTCCTGCCAGATCAGGCGCGCAAAGAACGCGACGGGGATTTCGCTCGCTTGGGCCGCGTCCTGTAAGGAGTGGCAGAACGTTTCGATCGCGGACGCCTGCGGCTCGGCCGCGGCATCGCGCGGCTCGATCGCAGGTGGCGGCGCCTCATCCTCGGCCGTCGGACCGGGTGCTTCGCCGGCATCGGCGCTTTCGATGAAGCGGGCGGCGAAAGGAACGGCGTCCGTTGCAGTGTCGTGCGAGAGTGGAGGGGCCTGGGCTGTTGAGGTGTTGATTGAACTTGGCAAACGATCGACGTCGAGCATCAAGACAAGAAACGCGGCAAGCGCCGCGACGATGAATCGCATTTGCTTCGAGAGACCTGAACTGTGATGTGAGCTGCGCGCAAATGCGCTTCGGATAACGACTTTCTAGCGGGTCGATTGCGGCGATGCCGCGATATCAGCTGTTCCACTGCAGAACTCGGCCGCTGCTGCATTGGAACTTCGACGCTTTCCGTAACTTTACGGAATGGAGCCACGTTGGGACACGCGATGCTTCGACATTGTTTCGTTGCGCGTTTTGCTTTTGTACTTTTGCTTGTCTCCGCGCCGGTGATGGCGGAGAGCCTCGATGCCGCCGTGATCAACGACGCAGTGGCGCCAACGGGAAAATTGCCGGGCCGACACCAGGTCAACGCCTCCATTGCCAAGCTCGAGATTCTGCTCGACCGCGCGCATTTCTCTCCCGGTGAAATCGACGGCAAGCTCGGCGAGAATGCGCTGAAGGCGCTCACGGCGTTTGCCGAGGCGAATGGACTGTCATTCGACAAGGCCGTGACGCCAGAACTCTGGAGCAAACTCGCCGCTGCCAGCGAAGGGACCGCGATCGTCAACTACACGATCGCGGATGCCGACGTGAAAGGCCCCTTCCTGAAGCGGATCCCTGCGAAGATGGAGAGCATGAAGGACTTGCCCGCGCTGAACTACACCAGCCCGCGCGAAGCGCTCGCTGAGAAATTCCACATGAGTGAGGCGCTGCTTCAGGCGCTCAATCCGGGACAGAAGTTCGACAAGGCCGGTGACAGCATTGCGGTCGCGAACGTTCTCGACGCCGGAGGTTCAGCGCCGGTTGCACGCGTCGAAGTCGACAAGACGCGGCAGACGCTCAGCACATTCGATGCCGCAGGGAAGCTCATCGCCGTCTATCCTGCAACGGTCGGCAGCACGGAGAAGCCGACGCCGAGCGGCACGTTGAAGGTAACGGCGATCAACAAGAACCCGATCTATCGCTATAATCCGAAATACAAGTTCAAGGGCGTCAAATCGAAGAAGCCATTCACGATCAAGCCCGGCCCGAACAATCCGGTCGGGTCGATCTGGATCAACCTTTCGGCGGAAGGCTACGGCATCCACGGCACACCCGAACCCGGCAAGGTTTCCAAGGCCGCGTCGCATGGCTGTGTTCGGCTCACGAACTGGGATGCGCAGCGAGTCGCGGCCGGTGTCGCGAAGGGAACGCCGGTCACGTTCGTGGAGAGCTCGCGATAATGCGATTGACGCAGGAGGGACCGAGTCGCGCCGTCATCGCAAATCGCCGCCGGCACCGCGGCACCGAGATTGACAGGTATGCCAGGGATCGCGGATGGTCCGGTGACAGCCGCATCCCGACGGGGCGCCGATGCATCTCAGACATTTGGTCGTGTCGACGCTGCGGGGGCTGTCGCTTGCCGCGCTGATCTGGTCAGGTTCAGCCCGCGCAGAAGGCGCCGCCGATCCGGTGTGGCCGACCCGGCAGTGGCAGACGACGACGCCGGAAGAGCAGGGGATGGAGTCCGCCGCGCTCGCGCGGCTCGTCAACTTTGGCGCGGCTCACAGTTTCGATAGCCTCCTGATTGCGCGTCATGGCCGGATCGTGCTCGACGCTTACTATGCGCCGTACACGCCGGAGATCCCGCATCTGATCAATTCCGCCACCAAGGCGGTGACCGGCACGCTGGTCGCGATGCTGCTCAAGGATAATTTGCTCGACAGCCTCGACCATCGCATGGTGGATTTCTTCGGCGACCGCACCATCGCCAATCTCGATGACCGCAAGCGGGCGATCACGATCCAGACCATGCTCGACATGACCTCGGGGATGGCCTGGACGGAGGGCGTCGAGGGCGGCAGGCCGGACTCGCTGATCGAATGGGGGCGCAGCCCCGATGCGATCCAGTTCATCCTGGACCGTCCGATGGCGAAGCCGCCGGGCGCGGCGTTTGACTACAACACCGGCAATCCGCAGCTATTGGCCGCGATCATCAACAAGCTCGCCGGCGTGAGCGCGCGGGACTATGCGGTGACGAAACTGTTTCGTCCGCTGGGGATTGCCGCGCCGTACTGGCACAGCATCGGGCCGGGGCTGACGCAAGGCGGCGGCGGGCTTCTGCTCGCGCCGCGCGACGCAGCCAAGATCGGGCTGCTCTATCTGCATGACGGCGAATGGGAGGGGCAACGGCTGCTGCCGTCCGGCTGGGTCGATCGCATCAGGCACGCGACGACAGAGATGCACGCCTCGTTCGATCCGTCCCTGCACTATGCCAATTTCTTCTGGGTGGTGCCAAAGCAGCAGGCCTTCATGGCGGTCGGCGACCGCTGCCAGCTGATCATGATCTTTCCCGCGCTCGACATCGTCGCGGTCGTGACCGCGCGCGACTACTGCTCATTCGGCAGGATGGCCGACGACATTTCCGGCGCCGTCAAGTCCGACACGGCGCTGCCGGTGAACTCCGCCGGCGGCAATCAGCTTGCCGCGGCGCTAAGCGACAGCGCGACGGAAAAGCCGTCGGCGGTCGGTGCGGTGCCCGAGATTGCGGCGGCCATCTCGGGCAAGACCTGGCGCTTCCCGCCCAACGGCCTCAATCTGCGGGCGCTGACGCTGTACCTGGCCGATCCGTCCGCGCACTACGAGCTGGAAACGGCGACGCCGGATGCGGCGAGGTCGGCAGTCAAATTGGCGGGACCGATCGGGCTCGACGGCACCTATCGTCTCGGCCAGCCAACGCCGCTCGGCGTGATGGCGCTGAAAGGGACGTGGCAGACCGCTGAGACGTTTGCGATCGACCTGCGTCTGGTCGGCGGCGATACCGACCGCAGATGGCTGCTCACGTTCGACGGCGGCAAGGCCAGGCTCAGCGGCAAGGATCGCTTCGGCCACGATGTGCAAGTCGATGCGGAAGCGCAGGCCGCGCAATAACGATTCGCTATTTTGAGGCAAGGCGCACGGTGCAATGATGGTGATGTGTGCACGCACCCCGGCCTTCCCTGCGCCCTCTGTTCAAGAGAGAGGGCGAAACAAAATGCAAAACTCGGACAAGGATGTCGCGAGAACGCGGAAGCGTGATCCACAAGCAGCGCCATAAATTCAGTGTCGTCCCTGCGAAAGCAGGGACCCATCACCATCGAAGGTGATTGTTGCGCGCAGCTGGGGCCACAGCTCTCTTCAACAACACGACCCTGTGGGTATGGGTCCCTGCTTGCGCAGGGACGACGCCTGGGAAGGAGCCGTGCACTCGCGCCTAATGGTCCGTCTTCGGCGTCTTGGCTGCGAAGTCGAGGCCGAGCCGAAGGGCGCGCTCCTGGCGCTCCTCCGTCAGGAGCTGCAGCTCCCGTTCCAGCGACCGCGCGACCTGGTCCTGCGTTTCCTTGGAGTGGCGGCGGGAGCCGCCTAGCGGTTTGGCCGATTGGGCAGTCACGGGAGAACCCTTGTCATCGCAGTGTCACAGGCCCTGATGCCACGGCCGGAGTCCGGCGAACAATCAAAAAGAATTCAGCGAGGCCGCTTTGGAACGTTTGTTGTGCATCTGACTCAAATTTAAGCAGGAAATTCTCCTGGCCTTGTCGCGAGCGCAGAAGCCGTAGACCGGCGGTCTCATCAATTCGGATGAGACGGCCCGGTTCCCACGAAATCATTTCCGGATTCGCACGAAGACGTCCCGAAACCGACAAGGTCTAACCTTAGTAGCGTTGTGAAGGACGGGTGCCTGGTGAGACGCTGACGATTGAGGTCGCAAGATTCATCGGTGCTCCTGAGACGTTGGGGATGATCTCGGAAATGAAGAAACCGAATGCTGTGCCATATGTCTGGGCGGCCGCGCTGATCGCAGTTGCGATCTGGGGCGTGACCGGGACCCCGCAGATGGCACATACCTCCGCCAGCACGCATCTGGCTCGGGCGAGATAGACCGTTTTCCAGCGAAGTGGATTCCCCCTCGCGTCGAGAAAGCGTGTCTCAGCAGCCTAGAGCTTTGGCCGCAGCGAGCGCTGCATTTCCATCGTGTAGGTGTAGCGTCCTTCCGGGTGCGTGGTGATGGTGACCTCGAACAGTTCCTCGCGCAGGCCGTAGTAGCGGCGTACCACGGTGAGCGCCGGCGAGCCGGTCTTGACCCCGAGCGCCTTGGCGATCGGCGCCGGCATGCCGCGCACGAAGATTTCCATCTGCGCGCGCTCGGTGACCTGGCCGTACATCCTGGCGATCTGCTCGTGCACCGGGGTGCGGCCGTGGTCGGGCCGGGTCACGACATCGGCGAACCGGCGCAGCACGTAGATCTCGGTCCAGCCGAGCGGCGCGGCGAACTGGTCGGAGCGGCGCACGGCCTCGATCAGGAACCAGCTCTTGCCGGGCTCGCATTTCAGAAGCGCAGCCAGCTTGCGGTCGGCGACGATGTCGCTGCTGCCGACCACGTCGCGGTAGGTCTCGTTGGAATAGCGCAGCCACTCGCCGAGCGACTTGACGCTGTGGGTGAACAGCACCGGCGGCTCGGAGGCGATCACCACCGAACCGAGGCCGGCGCGGCGTACGATCAGGCCCTGGTCGATCAGGATGCGCAGCGCTTCGCGCACCGTTTGGCGGCTTGCCTGATAGCTCGCCATCAACTCGGTTTCGGTCGGCAGCAGATTGCCGACCGCGTAGGTGCCGAGACGGATGTCCTTCTGCAGCCCGGTGGCAATGTCGCGGTAGCGGGACGATCTCGCCCTCTCCGGTTGTTCAGGCATGGCGGATCACTGGTATGCCGTATGGCAGGCAACCGGATATCCAGACTGCATCGACTGCAACGCGGCCTCGAACGCGGCGAGCGTCGCCAGCACATCTGCTTCGGGCACCGGGAACGGCTGTTTGCGTTCGATCGCGTCGGCAAAGGCCGAAAGTTCCGCGGTGAGCGTATTGACCGCCGGATAGCGTGTCGTCGCGGGCGCCTCGCCGGATTTCCGTAGCACCATCGTCCCTTCGTCGAGCACCTCTGCGGATCCCCTCGTCCCGAACACATGCACGCGCCAATAGAACGGTGTTGCGCGGACCGTAGCAAGGGTTGCACTCACGCCATTCACAAATTCAATCGCTAAAGTTGCAGTATCGAGCGGCGGGGGTCCGGCCTCGCGTGCACTCAACCGGGCATAGACCTGGCGCGCGGGGCCGAGCAGGCTGACGAAGCCGTCGAGCACATGCAGTCCCGCGCCGGTCAGCCCGCCGCCCGGCGACTCCGCGGGCGACAGCCGCCAGCCCTGCGTAATGCCTTGCGAGTTCTCGTTGCTGTTGTGGCCCTCGACATGCATGATCGTGCCGAGCTCGCCGCCGGCGACCATCGCGCGCAGCGCCTGCATCGACGGCCAGAACCGGCGGTTATGTCCGACCGCGAGCAGCACGCCGGCGTTGCGGCAGGCTGCGAACATCTCGGCCGCATCGCTGCGCTTGAGCGCCAGCGGCTTCTCGCAAAACACCTGCTTACCGGCCGCGGCGGCCGCGATCACCTGGCTCCGGTGCAGCGAATGCGGTGTTGCCAGCAGCACGGCATCGATCTCGGGCTCGGCCAGCACGGCCTCGAGGCTGACCGCAGGGGACAGACCGTGCGCTGCGCAAAAGCTCGCGGCGGCGCTTATGTCGGGTTCCACCGCGCGGACGATCCTCAGCCGCGGCTCGCTCTGCGCAGCCTCGACCAGCGCGCGGCCCCAGCGGCCGAGGCCCGCGATCGCACAATTGATCATGAGTGGTCCCTGTCCTGATCGCGTTCGGCACGGATAGCCTCGATGACAGCGGCGCTGTCGCTGTCCGGGCCTCGAAGCACGATCGCCTTGCGCAGCAGCTCGGCCTGCACCGAGGTCAGCGGCAGAGGCAGGCCGTGCCGGCCGGCCTCCTGCAGGATCAGCTCGGCGTCCTTCAGGGTCTGCGCGATATGCGATTGCGGCGAGAAATCCCGCGCCAGCATCTTCGGTCCCTTGCTGTCCATCATTCTGGAATATGCCGCCGATTGCCGCGCGGTCGCAAGGAACGTCGCGCCGTCGAGGCCGAGACTCTCGGCAAACGCAATGCCTTCGGCGAGCGCGGCGCGGTTGTTCTGCAGGATCAGGTTGATGGCGAGCTTGGTGCGGCTGGCACTGCCGATCGCGCCGACATGGATGCGCTGCGGGCAGAGGATGTCGAGCGTCGCCGCTGCGGCAGCGATGACGTCGCGATCGCCGGCGACCAGCGCGGTGGCCGTGCCCGCGCGCACCTCGGCGCTGGTGCCCGAGAGCGGTGCTTCGATGAAGGAGAGGCGCGAGCGCGCGGCGAATTCGGCGATCGCCGTGATCTCGCCGGGCGCGCAGGTGGTGGTGCAGATGAGGAGCGGCGGCGGCTTGGCGTTCGCGAGGTCCGGCAGCAAGCCCGTGACCTGGGCCGCGTCGTACACCGCAATGACGATGGTCCGGCAGCGCGCCGCCACGTCCGCGGCGAAGGTCGCGAACTCGGCGCCGCTGGCCCGCAACCCGTCCGTCTTCGCCGCATCGATGTCGAAGCCGATCACCCCGACGCCCGCTTCGATCAGCCGCGCGGAAAGCGCTGATCCCATCAGGCCCAGGCCAATCATGCCGACCGGTGTCTCGCGAGCCATGATGCGGCGGAGCTCTGGTCTATTGCGGCTGGATGCCGGCCGCCTTCACCTCCGCCGACCAGCGCACGACCTCGCTCTTGACGAATGCGCCGAACTCGGCCGGCGCCAGCGGCGCCACCGTCACGCCGACATCGGCGAGCTTCTTCCTGGTCTCCGGCATTGCGAGGTATTTGGCGCACTCGGCGTAGATCTTGTTGACCACCGGTTCCGGCGTGCCGGCGGGTGCGAACAGCCCGTACCAGATGGTGGCCTCGAAGCCGGGCATCGCTTCGGAGAGCGCGGGCAGGCCGGGCGTCAGCTCGTTGCGGGTCGCCGATGTCACGGCGATCCCGCGCAAGGTGCCGCCCTGCATCTGCGGGATCGCGACCGAGAAATCGCCGAAGGTCAGGTCGATCACCCCTGCCATCACGTCGGTCATCGCCTGCGGCACGCCGCGGTATGAAGCTGCGATCAGCGACAGGCCGCCGCGCGACTGCAGCTGCGCGATCGAGATCTGCGATGCGCCGGAGCCGTAGCCGGCGGTCAGATTGGGGGTGGCCTTGGCGTAGGCGAGGAACTGCGGCAGGTCCTTGGCCGCAAGCTTCGGGTTGACCAGCAGCACCATCGCCGTGGTGGTGGTGCGGATCACCGGCGCGAAATCCTTCACCGGGTCGTAGGGCAGGCTCTTGAGAGTTGCGACATTGCTGGCGTGGGTGGTGTTGGTGCCCATCAACAGCGTGTAGCCGTCGGGCGCGCTGCGGGCGACCTCCTGGGCGCCGATGCTGCCGAGCGCGCCGGCGCGGTTCTCGATCAGCACGGTCTGGCCGAACGCGTCCTGCAGATGCTGGCCGACCAGCCGCGCGACATTGTCGGGCCCCGCGCCGGCCGGAAACGGCACGATGATCCGGAGCGGTCGTTGCGGGAAATCGTCCGCTGCCCGCGCCGGCAGGGCTGGAAGCGCAGCGAGCAGGACGACGAGCAGCCCCAGCCGTAACTTCATCCCGGTCCCCTCCGCTTCTGCTTTTGGCCAATTTATACGGACAAATGGCTCGGAAGCGCAAGCGTCGAGCCTGTCGGAATGTTGAGGTGCGTCATATTTATCCGTATAAATAGCCCATACAGGGGAGCCAGACGACGATGGTGGACACCAGCGATCTCCACGCCCGCGGGCTGCGCCGGCGTCAGAAGATGTTCGGCGAGGTCGATGTCGCCAAGCGGATGGCGGCCGCGGGCGATTTCGGCACGCCGCTGCAAAACATCATCAATGCCTACGTCTATGGCGACGTCTGGGAGCGCAGCGGGCTGTCCGACCAGATCCGCAGCCTCGTGATGCTCGGCATCACCGCGGCGAGCAGCAAGCCGACCGAGTTCCGGGTTCATGCCAAGGGCGCGCTGGCCAATGGCTGCACCGCCGCGCAGGTGCAGGACGTGCTGCTGCTGGTCGCGATGTATTGCGGCATTCCGGCCGCGATCGAGACCAGCAAGATTGCAGCCGAGGTGTTCGGCGAGGCGCCTGCGGAGGGGTAGGGCACGGACCCGCGCCGTGATAGGGACGTTGCCGACTGCGACCGGCAACAGGATCTGCCCATGTCCGCCTTTCCGACCTCGACCACCGTGCTCGATTCCGTGCTGTTTCGCGATGCCTTCGGCACAAGCGCGATGCGCGAGGTGTTTTCCGACCTGCGGCTGCTGCAACGCTATGCCGAGGTCGAAGTCGCGCTGGCAAAGGCCGAAGCGCGCTGCGGCGTGATCCCTGCGGAAGCGGCCGAGGAGATCGCAAAGCGCACCGACGTCGCCGCGTTCGATTTCGACCTGCTGCGGCAGGAGACCGACATCGTCGGCTACCCGATCCTGCCGCTGGTGCATCAGATGGCCAAGCAGTGCGGCGAGGCGGGCCGATATGTCCATTGGGGCGCGACCACGCAGGACATCATGGACACCGCCGTAGTGCTGCAGCTGCGCGACGGCCTGAAAATCGTTGAGGACGATATCAGCGCGCTGCGCGGCATCCTCGCCGATCTCTCGAAACGATACCGCGACACGCCGATGGCCGGTCGCACCCATCTGCAGCAGGCGCTGCCGGTGACCTTCGGCTACAAGACCGCGATCTGGCTCGCCGCCTTCGATCGCCACGCCGCGCGGCTGGCGGAGCTGAAGCCGCGCGTGCTGGTCGGTCAGTTCGCCGGCGCCGCCGGCACGCTGGCCTCGCTGGGCGACAAGGGCTTCGAGGTCCAGCAGGCGCAGTGCGAGGAGCTCGGGCTCGGCGTGCCGGTCGCCACCTGGCACGTCGCGCGCGACGGTCTGGCGGAAGCCGTGAATTTCCTCGCGCTGGTGACGGGAACGCTCGGCAAGATCGCGCTCGATATCATGATCATGGCGTCGACCGAATTCGGCGAAGTCTACGAACCGTTCGTGAAGGGACGCGGCTCCTCCTCGACCATGCCGCAGAAGCGCAACCCGATCTCGTCGGAGCTGATGCTCGCCGCTTCCAAGGCGGTGCGTCAGCATGCCGGCCTGATGCTGGACGCGATGGTGCAGGATTTCGAGCGCGCCACCGGCCCGTGGCACGCCGAATGGATGGCGATCCCGGAAAGCTTCGTGCTGACCGCAGGCGCTCTGCACCAGGCCAGGTTCGCGCTTGGCGGCCTGATCGTCGACGAGAAGCGGATGGCCGGCAATCTCGACATCAGCCGCGGGCTGATCGTCGCCGAAGCCGTGATGATGGGCCTTGCGCCCGCGATCGGCAGGCAGGAGGCGCATGATGTGGTCTACGACGCCTGCCGTGTCGCCAACGACAGGGGTCTGACGCTGGCCGAGGCGCTGGCGGCGGATGATCGCGTCACGAGCCGGATCGACCGGGCGACGATCGACCGCCTCACCGCGCCGAAAAACTATCTCGGACTCGCGCCCGCGATGGTCGATCGGGTGCTGGCTTCAGTGAAGCGGTAAAATTCGACGCAATTGCTCGCCGTCGCGTGATCGGGCGCGGCGGGCGGGAACCTTGCGGATGCGGCTCGAATTGGACTACGAATCCTTAAATGCCCTCAAACGACACGGCCGGACGCTTCATGACCGCACATCAACGCAACCTTTCCGCCTCGATCGATCCTGTAAAACTCGATCGGCTCGCCGAAGTCGCGATCAAGGTCGGCCTGCAACTGCAGCCGGGGCAGGATCTGCTGCTAACGGCGCCGGCGGCGGCGATGCCGCTGGTGCGGCGGGTGGTGGAGCACGCTTACAAGGCCGGCGCGGGTCTTGTGACCCCGTTCTTCTCGGACGAGGAACTCACCCTGGCGCGCTACCGCTACGCCAACGACGCAAGCTTCGATCGTGCCGCGGGCTGGCTCTACGAGGGCATGGCGAAGGCGTTCGGCGCCAACACCGCGCGGCTTGCGATCGTCGGCGACAATCCGATGCTGCTGTCGGGCGAAGACCCGACCAAGGTGGCGCGCGCCAGCAAGGCGAATTCGATCGCCTACCAGCCGGCGCTGGAGAAGATCGTCAATTTCGACACCAACTGGAACATTATCGCCTATCCCAGCACGTCCTGGGCGAAGCAGGTATTCCCCGATGATGCCGAGGACGTCGCGGTGGCGAAACTCGCGGATGCGATCTTCTCCGCGTCCCGGGTCGATCAGGACGGCGCCGTCGCCAACTGGGAGAAGCACAATGCCAGGCTGCGCGAGCGCACCGAATGGCTGAACGGCCAGCGCTTCCACGCGCTGAAATATTCCGGTCCCGGAATGGACCTCACCATCGGCCTTGCCGACGGTCATGAATGGGAAGGCGGCGCGTCGACCGCCAAGAACGGCATTGTCTGCAATGCCAACATTCCGACCGAGGAGGTCTTCACCACGCCGCACTGCCGCCGTGTCAGCGGCCACGTCGTCAGCTCCAAGCCGCTGTCCTATCAGGGCACGCTGATCGACAATATCTCGGTCAAGTTCGAGGAAGGCCGCATCGTCGAGGCCAAGGCCTCCCGCGGCGAGGAAGTGCTGAACAAGGTGCTCGACACCGACGAGGGCGCGCGCCGCCTCGGCGAGGTCGCGCTGGTGCCGCACTCATCGCCGATCTCGAAGAGCGGGCTGTTGTTCTTCAATACGTTGTTCGACGAGAACGCCGCCTCGCACATCGCGCTCGGCCAGTGCTACTCGAAATGCTTCGTCAACGGCGACAAGCTGACGCCGCAGCAGATCGCCGAGCAGGGCGGCAACAAGAGCCTGATCCACATCGACTGGATGATCGGCTCCGCCCACACCGACATCGACGGCATCCACGCCGACGGCCGCAGCGTGCCGGTGTTCCGCAAGGGCGAGTGGGCGTAAGGCGCGGCTACCAAAGCTTGCGCGCACGCGCGGCGATCAGGTCGCCGCGCGGCGCACTGAAGCGGCAGGTCTCGTGCTGCGGCCGGAAGCCGAGGCGGCGGTAGATCTTCAGCGCGGGCGCGTTGCGGCTCGAGACGTTGAGCCAGCAGGGATGCTCGACCGACACGTCGTGTGCGGCCAGCACGCGGTAGACGAGGAGTTGGCCGAGCCCGCGTCCCTGCCGCGCCGGGTCGACGGCGACCGACTCGATCCACATCGAGTTCCGCTCCGGCTCGGTCAGGCAGAAGCCCGACATCTGGCCATCCTCCGACGCGATCCAGACTTCGCTCTCGGTCAGGACCTGCGCCATCTCCTCCGGCGAATACCGGCGGAACGCGGAGTCCGAGGCATAGGCAGCGTTGTGGATGCGCGCCACCTCGCCGGCGCAGGCGGTGACGTCACTGACCTGCTCGATGGTGGCGCGGGCCGCCGCGAGCGTGCGTGCCGGCTGCAACGGCTCGACGCATTTCATCCCGATCTCTGACTCGAGATGAACAAAGCCGAAGGCGCCCACGAAGGCCATTCCCGCCGGCCAATCGCTGCTCACCAGCGTCTGGACAGTGAGATCGGGATCGGTGTCGATCGCAAGCACGTCGTCGAACAGCGCGAGGCCAATCCGGCGGTGCCGCATCTCCGGCGCGACGACGATCTTGAGGAACCGGGAATGATGCGCGCCCTGATCGCGCAACGATGATTCAGCCAAGCCGATGAGCCGCCCATTCCGCTCGGCAATGCGGAAGTCGCGGCCGCCACGGTTCTGCGGCAGTTTCAGGAACTGGTCCCACTGCGGCAGCGTGACAGGGCCCAGCCGCGGTTCCACCGCAGCCGCCTTTGCGTAGAGTTCGACCACCGCTTCTGCATCAGCCTCACGAAGCGGCCGGATGGTGATGCTGTCATCCATGAGTCGGAAGTTTACCCGATATCGAGCCGATAGACATCCTTTGCCGTCTGCAAGAACAACGCCGTCTTCTCGGCTTCGCTATATTGTGATGCAAGCCGTTTAAAGGTGTTGAAGATCACCTGATAGCTGCACTGTCCCTTATCAGGTGGGAAGTTGCTTTCGAACATGCAACGGCTCGGGCCGAAGGCCTCGATGCAGGTCTCCACATAGGGTCGCCAGGCGGCGGCGAGTTCCTCCGACGAGGGCGGCCTGGGGCGCAGGTGGAAGTCGTAGCCGAGCAGGCACATCGCCAGCCCGCCGAGCTTGACCACGACGTTCGGGCATTTGGCGATCTCCTGGATCGACGCCTTCCAGACCGGAAAGGTCTCCTCGCGCTTGCCGGCGAAGCGGCCGGTGCCGACCGGGCCGCCGCAATGGTCGAGCACGATCCGGGTGTCGGGAAAGGCCCGGGCGAGGTCGGCCAGTTCGCCGATCTGCGGGTGGAACAGCCAGGCATCGAAGCTGAGGCCGAGCGGCGCCAGGCAGGCGAACCCCCTACGAAAGGTGGCATCCAGCAAGATGCCCTTCGGGCGGTTGGCATACATGTGGGCGACGTTGGGGTCCTCGTCCCAGGCCGAGGAGTGGCGGATGCCGCGGAACCGGCCGTTGCCGGCGGCTATCTCAGCCTCCAGCACCGCCTTGGCCTGGTCGCCGATCAGAAGGTTAACGTGGCTGACGATGCCGGCGCAGATCGCGGCCTTGCCATAGCCGCCGCTCGCCGCCATCGCCGCGACGCCGTTGGCGAACTCGACCTCGCCGACCGGGCGGAGCGCCTCCGGCCCGTCGGCGCGATACATCGACCGGCAATCGACATAGACGGTCGCCACGATGTTGTGGCCGGAGGCAATGTCATCGCGCATCTCCTCGATCAGATAGCGCAAGCCCCCGCGGTCCCAGAGATGATGGTGCGGATCGACGATCGGCCTGTCAGGATCGATGATCTCCTCGGTGTATTGGGCGAGCCAGTCTTCGCGCGGATTGGCATAGAGCCCGCTCGCAGAGGCGGGCAGAGTGCTGGCCATGGATGATGCTCCCTGTTCTTGCTCTTGTCGGCCGCCGATCCGATGTCGGCTGTGGAGAGGATAACGAGGCGTGCGAGAGCAGGTCAAATGCGCAGGCGTGGCGCCTCGTGCCCTGTCACCATCGACGCCACGCCGGCGCCAGCGAACTGGACGAGGCTTCCGGCGATCATCGAAAGCAGCAGGCCGTGGCTGCCGCCGCTTAGCATGCACCGAGCATCGCGGCCCCGAGCCAGTGCGATGCGCGCATGGCAAAGGGTTTACGCCGAAGCATATCGTCCATCGCGGATCCTGCTATTCGATGTCGGGTTGGGCGTTCAGGCCCTGGTGGCGGGCCGCTTGGCGCGGGCGCGCTGCTGTGGCGAGACCTTGGGTCGCGTGCCTGCCGCGACCCACTCGTCGTAGAACTCGATCTTGGCGTCGACCAGCGCGAGCGCTTCGGTCCATTTGTGGTGATCATGGCCCGGACGCGGAGCTGGTGCTCGGCGAGCAGCGCGCGGCGCTTGCGCAAGGTCGCGCTGCCCTGCTTCACGAGCGTGGTATAGTCGCGAAGCTGCTTGATCGACATCCCGGTCAAGCGCAGCCGCTCCATCAGATCCAGCCAGCCAATGTGATAGTCGTTGTAGACGCGGCGCCTGCCGCGGTCTCTGACGACGCCGGGCATCAGGCCCTGCGCTTCATACCAGCGGATGGTATGCACGCTTCGGCCGGAGCGCCGCGCGATGTCGCCGATGTAGAGTGTGTTCGGCGTCGCCTGCAAATCAGGTGTCCGGGCGTCCATCACAGATAAACCGCCTTCATCGCGCCGGCCGGATAACGCTCACCTGCCGCGGCGCCGGCCGGGATGGCTGCTGAAATCCGTGCCAGCTCGTGCGGCGAAAGCACCACGTCGAGGGCGCCGATGTTCTCGTCCAGCCGGCTGCGCTGCTTGGTGCCGGGAATCGGCACGATGTCCTGTCCCTGTGCCAGCAGCCAGGCGAGCACGAGCTGAGCCGGTGTGCAATTCTTCTCACGTGCGATCGTCACGATGCCGCTGACGAGATCGCGGTTGCGGACAAAATTATCGCCGGCGAAGCGCGGATGGTCGCCGCGGCGATCGCCCGCGATGTCGGCCGGCGACTGGATCTGCCCGGTCAGGAAGCCGCGGCCGAGCGGCGAATAGGCGACGAAGGCGATACCGAGCGCACGCGTCGTCTGCAGGGTCTCCTCGGCCTCGCTGCGGTACAGCAGGGAATATTCGGTCTGGACCGCGGCCAGCCTGTGCACCTTGTGCGCGCGGCGAATGGTTTCGGGGCGCGCCTCGCACAGGCCGAGATGGCGAACCTTGCCTTGCTCGACCAGACGCGCCATCGCGCCGACCGTATCCTCGATCGGGACGTTCGGATCGATGCGGTGCTGGTAGTAGAGATCGATGGTTTCGATGTTGAGCCGCTTCAGGCTCGCCTCGCAGGCTTGCTGGACATAGGCGGGCCGTCCGTCCACGCCCTGTCCGGTCGCGGTCTTCACCTGACCGAATTTGGTCGCGATCACGACCCTGTCGCGCAGGCCCTTCAGCGCGCGGCCCAGCAATTCCTCGTTGTGGCCCCAGCCATAGAGATCGGCGCTGTCGAGGAAGTCGATGCCGCGGTCGATGGCGTAGCGGATGAAGTCGGGCGTCGCCGTATCGTCATTGGCGCCGTAGACGCCGGATAGTGACATGCAGCCGAGCCCGACGGCGGAAACCTGCGGGCCGTCATTGCCGAGCCTGCGGTGCGGGAGCTTGCTTGAAGGTGTCATGCGGTTGGTCCTCGTGGCCGGGTGTTGCCGGACGATCCCGAGTGAACAAGCTAGAGTATACTCTAGGTCAAGTGCGAAAAGTGCAGGCGCACGAAATCGTGTCAGGGGGCAGTCGGGCGCCTTATACCCCGTCGAGGATGATCACCGTCGGCGTCCCCGGCAGTGTGTCGCGCGAGATTCGCAAGGTACGCTCGCCGCCGCGGCGGTCGATCTCGAATTGCTGGCCGATCAGGCGCATGAACTCGTCGAGCGGGGTGGCGAACCGGTGCATCGGCAGCACGACGGCGGCGCGCAACCGCCTGGTGATCTCGGAGATGCCGTCGAGCGACATCGTATAGGTGCCGTCGATCGGCACCATCACGATGTCGAGCCGGCCGATCGCCGCGAAATGGCTGTCGTCGAGCTTGACGTGGAGGTGGCCGAGATGGCCGATGCAGAGGCCGGCGACCTCGAAGATGAAGATCGAGTTGCCGTCCTTGATCATCTCGCCGCCGGAGCCCTCGCCCCAATAGCGGCGAATGTCGGTGGTGACGTTGCGGATATAGACGTCGCCGATCCGCATCCCGTAATGCGCGGCCTGGCCGTTCTCGCCCCAGCCATGCAGCACGTAGGGAATCCCGGGGTCGGGAAACAGCGTGTAATGCGTCTCATGGGCCCGGTTCATGGTCGCGACGTCGGGCAGCCGCCCGGTCCGATAGACGCCGTTGTAGTCGGTCGCGATCCTGATGCCGCCGGGCGTGTCGATGTAATAGGTGGAATGGCCGGCATAGGTGATCGCGACCTCGTCGGCTTTGGCTGCGACACGCCGGTCGTTCACCGGGACGGCGCGGGGCGATGCATTGGCCATCGCCAGGCATTCGCTGCGCTGGGCGTCCTGCGCCAGGGCGTGGCTGGTGAATGTTCCCAGCAGGACGAGCGCGGCGAGCAATCTCAGCATGACCTGTTCCGCCTTCGGCGATATCCGCCGGAGCGAGAGTATCGCGCAATTGGCGTGCCGTCATGATGAGGCGGGCGCATCGCTCCATGGCGTTGGCTGCAATGCGATCCGGGCGATTATTGCGTTGGCAGGCGCTATCATGCCGCGCAGATCACAGCGATCAGGGAGTTCTGCGTGACTGACAATAGCTCCGCGCCGCGCGCATCATCCACCAAACGGCTCGAGCCATTGCGCCATGTCGATGCAGGCGTGCTCGACATCGCCTATTACGAGGCGGGTCCCGCCGACGGTCCGGTCGTGATGCTGATGCACGGCTTTCCCTACGACATCCATTCCTATGTGGATGTCGCCCCGATGCTGGCGGCACAGGGTTGCCGGGTCATCGTGCCCTATCTGCGTGGCTACGGCCCGACGGCCTTCCGCGACAAGGCGACGCCGCGCTCGGGCGAGCAGGCGGCGGTCGGGGCCGACCTGATCGCGCTGATGGATGCGCTCGGCATCAAGCGCGCGGTGGTCGCCGGGTACGATTGGGGCGGCCGCGCCGCCTCGATCGGTGCGGCGCTGTGGCCGGAACGATGCATCGGGCTCGTCTGCACCAATGGCTACATGATCCAGGATATCGCACATGCGATGGTGCCGGCGCGGCCGGATCACGAAGTGGCGCTGTGGTATCAATATTACTTCCAGCTCGAGCGCGGACGCGCCGGGCTTGCCGCCAACCGGGGCGGCATCGCGAAGATATTGTGGGCGCAATGGTCGCCGAGCTGGGCGTTCGACGACGCCTGTTTCGAGCGCACTGCCATCGCATTCGACAATCCGGACTATGTCGACGTCGTGATCCACAGCTACCGGCATCGCTTCGGCCTCGCCGATGGGGACCCGCAATATGCGGAAGTGCAGCGGCGGCTGGCCGCATTGCCGGTGATTACGGTCCCCACGATCTCGCTCGATGGCGCCGACGACGGCGTGACGCCTGCGCGCGACGGCAGCGCCAGCGCGGCCAAGTACACTGCCCGCCGGGCGCATCGCGTGATCCCGGGCGCCGGGCACAATCTGCCGCAGGAAGCGCCGGAGGCGTTCGCCGCGGCGGTGATGGAGCTGGTGAAGGGTTGATTTGGTTCCTACGCGCGCTGCGGGCTGATCTTCCAGGCGATCGCAAGCGTCAACAGCGTCAGACTGCCGCTGATGAGCGCGGCCGTCGGGATCGTCAGGACCAGCGCTGCGGTTGCGGCCCAGCCGATCGAGGAGAAGGCTTCCGCGAAGGTGGCGATGCGGGAGGAGGTCTGGCGCCGGCGGAACTGGCTGCGCTTGGCCTGCGCGCGGAACCAGAGCTGGACCGCGGCGGCGGATCCGGTCGCGACGACGATCGCGATCGCCGTCACCGCGGCCTGCCCCGGCGAGGCGAATGCCAGCGCGGCCACCAGCGGCGCGAAGACGGCCGCGATTGCGATCAGGACGACCTCGAGCTTGGCGCGGGTCACGCGCGACGGCGGCAGCGGCGCGGTCGCCACCAGATCGGGCGCGTCCTCGCCCGAGATGGTCAGCCAGGCCAGCCCGCCGGCGAGCTGGCCTGCGGCCATCACGATGACCGGCGTGATCAGCACGATCGCGGTCGACGTGCCGGAGAAGGTGCGCCACAGCATCAGCGCCGGCGGCAGCAAATAGAGCATCTGCATCAGGCTCTGCGACAGCAGCCAGGGATCGCGGCGCAGCAGCAGAAATTCCTTGCGCCGCAGCGCCTGCTGCCGCGAGCCGGTCCGGAACGCGCGGGCGCGTCCCTGCGTGACCGTCGCCGGATTGGCGGCGACACGTGCGACGGTGTCGGCGAACCGCGGCGCGAACACCGCCATCACGCCGCCGAGCAGCACGAGCGCGGTGGCGAGCAGCAGCATCATGATTTCGAAATCGCCGAGCGATGCGCGCGCCGGCCACCAGACGAGGCTGTCGAGGGCCGGGGCAATTCGTGCCGCGGTATCCGAGGTCAGAAAGGCAAAGCGCGACAGCGTGCCGTAGGACAGCACGGCGACGACCTGCAACGCGATGACGAAGCCGGCGCCGATGACGGCGGAGACGATCTGTGCCACCAGCCGCGTCCGGCCGGGTCCGATCATGCGAAACAGCAACGCGGTGACGGCGATCGCCGCCGCCGCCGCCGACAGCCCGATCGCAAGGACGACGCCGAAGCCGGCAAGCCAGCGTGCACCGCCGAGATACACCAGCACGTCGATGAACGGCGTCGACAGCAAGAGCGCCATGCTGCTCACCGTCAGCGCGATCGCGGCGATCCGGATCGAGAAGATGTTGGTGAGCTTTGCCGGCGACGACATGATCAGGTCGAGATCGGCGCGGGCGTAGAACACCCGCGTCACCGACTCGATCGCCTGCGAGAGCATCAGCGCCCAGGACAGGAAGATCGTCGCGGTCAGCACGATCAGCGAGGAGGGATCGAGCGGAAACCGCAGGTCGACATAGCGGGCGACCACGGCATAGGCCGGCAGATGCAGGATCGCCGCGAAGATCAGCAGGCCGATGGCGGCGCGATTGCGCCGGCGCCGGCCGCCGGTCATCATCGCCAGCCATTCGCGCCACGCTAGGCGGAATTCGTGGCGGGCGAACCAGGTGAGGTGGGCTGTCGAGCTCACGCGGCGGCCGCCTCGGTATCGACCAGCGCGATGAACATGTCCTCGAGGGTGGTGTCGTTGCGGCCGTTCTGCTCGCGCAGCTCGGCCAGCGTGCCCTCGGCGATCAGCCTGCCGGCCGCGATCACGCCGATCCGGTCGGCCATGCGCTCGGCGACCTCGAGAATGTGAGTGGTCATGATCACGGTGCAGCCGGCCCGGACGCGCTCCTGCAGCAGTCCCTTGACGTGACGCGCCGACAGCGCGTCGAGGCCGGTCAGCGGCTCATCGAGAATGATCAGGCGGGGATCGTGCACCAGCGCACCGGCGAGCGCCACCTTCTGGCGCATGCCCTTGGAGAAGCCCTCGCAGCGCTCGTTGAGATGCGGCTCGAGCCCGAGCGACACCAGGAGATTGCGCGCCGACTTCTCCGACGTGCGGGGATCGATGCCCCACAGGCCGGCGACGAATTCGAGATATTCGAGCGGCGTCAGCTTGTCGTAGATCATCGGCTCGTCGGACACCCAGGCCATGATCTGCTTGGCTGAGACCGGGTCGGCCAGCGCATCGATGCCGAGGATCGACACCGAGCCGGCATCGGGCCGCAATAGCCCCGCCACCATGCGCAGCGTCGTGGTCTTTCCGGCGCCGTTCGGTCCGAGCAGCGCATAGAATTCACCGACACGGACGGTGAGATCGAACGCGTCGACCGCCGGGCGGTCAAAACGCTTGGTTAACCCTCGCACGGCGAGTGCGGACAGTTCCGAAGTCATGGTGCGTGGCGATCCGGGAGTTCGCTCGTCGGTTGCGCAAGCTTGGACAAAAACCGTTTCGGTGCAATGAATCGCACGGGGCAAATCGAACGCGATATCCGTATTAGTCCGTGCTGCGGCATTTCTCCGCAAATGTGATGATACAGCCGGATCAGCGGTTTGTTGACAGGGATCGGGCCTTTTGGCTCAATCGGGGCGGACATAGGCAGCTTTCAGCGCTTCCGACACAAGGGCGCGAAGGCGGGATGCAACGAGCGATCGGGAAGAATCGCCGGGCATCGGGGAGGGAACGATGCTGGACTTTGTTCAGCAGCTCGTCAGCGGCATCGCGCTCGGCTGCGTTTACGGCCTGATCGCGCTCGGCTTCGTGCTGGTCTACAAGGCAACCGAGGTCGTCAATTTCGCGCAAGGCGATTTGATGATGCTGGGCGGCTTTTTCGCCTTCACCTTCATCGGCATGCTCGGGCTGAATTACTGGGTCGGCTTCGCCGGCGCGGTGATCTGCATGGCGCTGTTCGGCATGCTGGCCGAGCGGCTGGTGGTGCGGCCGATCCTCGGCTATCCGCAGTTCTCCATCATCATGGCGACGATCGGGCTCGGCTATTTCCTGCGCTCGGTCGCCGGCATGATCTGGGGCACCGACGACTTCAAGATCGAAACGCCGTTCAGCCAGGGCGTCTTGAGGATCGGCAGCCTGGTGCTCGCCTATGACAAATTGTCGGTGATCGCGGCGACCGTCATCCTGTGCGCGCTGCTCTATCTGTTCTTCAACCGCACCATGCTCGGCACCGCGATGCGCGCCAGCTCCGAGAACATGCTGGCTGCCTATTACATGGGCATCCCGGTCAAGCGCGTGGTCTCGATCGTCTGGGCGATCTCGGCGGCGGTGGCGACCTGCGCCGGCGTGCTGCTGGCGCCGATTACCTTCATCCATTCCAATGTCGGCCTGGTGCTGGGTCTGAAGGCGTTTCCGGCCGCGGTGCTCGGCGGCTTCGGCTCGATCCCGGGCGCGGTGGTCGGCGGCGTCCTGATCGGCGTGATCGAAAGCATGGCCGGCTTCTATCTGCCGCAGGGATGGAAGGACGTCGCGCCCTATATCGTGCTGCTCGCGGTGCTGCTGCTCAAGCCCGAGGGCCTGTTTGGCCTTCACGTCCGCAAGAAGGTCTGAGGAGGAAGCATGCGGTTTCTCTTCAAGACCGACTACGAAGACGACATCAGGCTGTTCCCGCATTCCGGCTATATCTATTCCTACGGCCTGCTGCTGGCGGTGCTGCTGATCGCGCCCTACCTGCTCTCAAGCTATCTGATGAGCCAGCTCGTCTTCGTCTGCATCTATGCGACCGTCGGCGTCGGGCTGATGATCCTGACCGGCTTCACCGGGCAGGCCTCGCTCGGCCATGCCGCGTTTCTTGCCATCGGTGCCTACACCGCGGCCTATCTGCAGCAATTCAACGTGCCGTTTCCGGTCTATTTCCTCGCGGCGGGGCTGTTGACCGGCGTGGTCGGCGCGCTGGTCGGATTTCCGGCGTTGCGCCTGCAGGGCATCTATCTCGTGATCGCGACGATCTCGTTTGCCTTCATCGTCGAGGAAATCCTGGCGCGCTGGGAAAGCGTAACCCACGGCAATGAGGGCATGCGGGTCAAGACCATTCAGCTGCTCGGCACCACGGTGTCGCGCGATGGCCCGACCTTCTACTATCTCTGCCTCGCGGTACTGGTGCTGACCATCGTCGGCACGCTCAATCTGCTGCGCTCGCCGACCGGGCGCGCCTTCGTCGCGATCCGCGACAGCGAGACCGCCGCACGCAGCATGGGCATCAACGTCGCGCTCTACAAGGTGAAGTCGTTCGCGATCTCGGCGGCGATCACCGGCTTTGCCGGTGTGCTGTTCGCCCACAAGCTCTCCTTCATCTCGCCCGAGATGTTCACCTTGCAGCTCTCGATCGAGTTCATCATCGTGATCCTGATCGGCGGCACCTTCAGCCTGCACGGCGCGGTGCTCGGCGCGATCTTCCTGGTCATGATCGATCCGTTCCTGACCTACCTGAAGGACGACATGCCTGGCGTGATCGGCGGCGTCGCTGCCACGTTCGGCGCCGGCACGGAACGCGCGGGCCACATCCAGGATGCGGTCGCGGCGTTTGCCTCCGCCAACGGGCTGAAGGGCGCGATCTACGGCATCATCATCGTGGTGTTCGTGCTGTTCGAGCCCTTGGGGCTCTATGGCCGCTGGCTCAAGATCAAGCTCTTCTTCCAGCTGTTCCCGCTGTACAAGCGCGCGACCTTCAAGCGGCAGAAGATCTATGTGAAATCGGAGCGGAACCGATGAGCTATTTCCGCGCCGAGAACCTGTCCCTGCATTTCGGCGGCCTCAAGGCGGTCGATGCCGTCAGCTTCGCGGTCGAGAAGGGCGAGATCCTCTCGATCATCGGACCCAATGGCGCCGGCAAGAGCTCGATCTTCAACCTGATCTCGCGGATCTATCCGCCGACCTCGGGCAAGATCTTCTTCGAGGATCAGGACATCACGCAGGAGCCGGCCTACGACATCGCCAGGCTCGGCATCGCGCGCACCTTCCAGAACATCGAGCTGTTCGAGAATGCGACCGTGCTGAGCAATCTGCTGGTCGGCCGCCACCGCCATTCCACCACCCGGCTCTGGCAGGAGCTCTTGTTCCTGCCGAGCGTCCGGGCCGGCGAGAAGGCGCATCGCCGCCGGGTCGAGCAGGTGATCGAATTCCTCGATCTCGAGCCGTACCGCGACAAGCTGATCTCGGGGCTGCCTTACGGCGTGCGCAAGGTGATCGAGCTGGCGCGCGCGCTGTGCTCGGAGCCGAAGCTGATCCTGCTCGACGAGCCGTCATCCGGCCTCAACGTCGAGGAGACCGACGACATGTCGTTCTGGATCCGCGACATGAAGAGCGAGCTCGGCATCACGGTGCTGATGGTCGAGCACGACATGACGCTGGTCAACCGCGTCTCCGACCGCGTCATCGCGCTGAACTACGGCCGTGTGCTGGCGATGGGCTCGCCGTCCGAGGTGCAGCACCACCCCGACGTCGTCGCAGCGTATCTCGGCGCATGAGGATGATGCCATGAGCGCAGCAGACATCATCCTGAAACTCTCCAACATCGAGAGCTATTACGGGCCGATCATGGCGATCCGCGGCATCAGCCTCGAGGTGCCGCGCGGCCGGATCGTGACGCTGCTCGGCGCCAACGGCGCCGGCAAGACCACGGTCTTGAAGACGATCTCCGGCATCCTCGATCCGCAGAAAGGGTCGATCGAATTCCTCGGCAAGCCGATCCAGCGCATGGAGGCCGACCGGATCGTGCGGCTCGGCCTCAGCCACGTGCCGGAAGGACGCGAGGTGTTTCCGTTCCTGTCGGTGCGCGAGAACCTGATGATGGGCGCCTATCTGCGCAAGGACCGCGACGGTGTGGCGCAGGACCTCGAGCGCGTCTACGGCTATTTTCCACGGCTGAAGGAGCGGCTCGGCCAGCCGGCCGGACAGCTTTCGGGCGGCGAGCAGCAGATGCTTGCGATCGGGCGGGCGCTGATGAACCGGCCGACGCTGCTGCTGCTGGACGAGCCGTCGCTCGGGCTGTCGCCGATCCTGGTGAAGGAGATCTTCACCATCATCCGCCGCGTCAATGAGGAGCAGGGCATGTCGATCCTGCTGGTCGAGCAGAATGCCAAGATCGCGCTGGAGACGGCGCATTACGGCTATGTGCTGGAGATCGGCCGCGTCGTCATGAACGACACCTGCGAGCGGCTGTTGAATTCGCCCGATATCCAGGAGTTCTACCTCGGCGCCAAGGAAGCGGGCGCGCGGGGTGAGCGGCGCTGGAAAAAGAAGAAGACGTGGCGCTGAGCTCAGATCGGCGTTGACGAAGGTTGCCGTCGACTAAAGTTGGCCGAGGAAGGTTTGGCGCTGAGAGCGAGTTGGAGCTAGATTTCGGGCCTGCTTCGCGAACAAGACCGGCATTCGAGCCGGCGGGTGAGGCAAGCGGCAGAGGAGGGAGCGCGCATGGCAGGACCAGCGGTGCTGACGGTTGCCGACACGATCGCGAGGAGCTTTCTGCTCGCGGTGCAAACGCGTGGCGACAGGCCCGCGATCCGCGAGAAGAAGTTCGGCATCTGGCAGCCGACCAGCTGGCGCGAATGGCTGCAGATATCCAGGGACATCGCCTTCGGCCTGCATGCGACCGGCTTCCGTCCCGGCGACGTCGCCTCGATCATCGCCAACGCGGTGCCGGAATGGGTCTATGCCGACATGGGCATCCTGTGCGCCGGCGGCGTGTCCTCCGGCATCTATCCGACCGATTCGGCGGCGCAGGTCGAATACCTCGTCAATGATTCCCGCACGCGGGCGATCTTCGTCGAGGACGAGCAGCAGCTCGACAAGGTGCTGACCTGCCGGTCGCGCTGTCCGACGCTGGAAAAGATCGTCGTGTTCGACATGGAGGGCCTCTCCGGCTTCTCCGATCCGATGGTGCTCTCGCTCGCCGAATTCACAGCGCTCGGCCGCAATCATGCGCAGGGCAACGACGCCCTGTGGGATGAAATGACCGGCAGCCGCACCGCCTCCGATCTCGCGATTTTGGTCTATACGTCGGGCACCACGGGCCCGCCCAAGGGCGCGATGCACTCCAACCGCAGCGTCACGCACCAGATGCGCCACGCCAATGATCTCTACCCCTCGACCGACAGCGAGGAGCGGCTGGTGTTCCTGCCGCTCTGCCATGTCGCCGAGCGGGTCGGCGGTTACTACATCTCGCTCGCGCTGGGTTCGGTGATGAATTTCGCCGAGAGCCCGGAGACGGTACCGGACAATCTGCGCGAGGTGCAGCCGACTGCATTCCTCGCGGTGCCGAGGATCTGGGAGAAGTTCTATTCCGGCATCACCATCGCGCTGAAGGACGCGACCCCGTTCCAGAACTGGATGTACGCCCGGGCGCTTGCGATCGGCAACCGGATGACCGAGTGCCGGCTGGAGGGCGAGACGCCGCCGCTGTCGCTGCGGCTCGCCAACCGCGCGGCCTACTGGCTGGTGTTCCGCAACATCCGCCGCATGCTCGGGCTCGACCGCTGCCGGATCGCACTGACCGGCGCGGCACCGATTTCGCCGGATCTGATCCGCTGGTATCTCGCGCTCGGCATCGACATGCGCGAGGTCTACGGCCAGACCGAGAATTGCGGCGTCGCGACCATGATGCCGGCGGACCGCATCAAGCTCGGCTCGGTGGGCAAGGCCGCGCCCTGGGGCGAGGTGATGATCTGCCCGAAGGGCGAAATCCTGATCAAGGGCGACTTCCTGTTCATGGGCTACCTCAAC
The DNA here is from genome assembly GCF_054063415.1 of Bradyrhizobium sp. USDA 4011. Classification (NCBI taxonomy): domain Bacteria; kingdom Pseudomonadati; phylum Pseudomonadota; class Alphaproteobacteria; order Hyphomicrobiales; family Nitrobacteraceae; genus Bradyrhizobium; species Bradyrhizobium sp. USDA 4011. The sequence continues at coordinate 3,621,221 of NZ_JBSSGG010000001.1, read as the reverse complement.
CAGCCGGAGAAGACCGCCGAGACGATCGACGCGAAAGGCTGGCTGCACACCGGGGATGTCGGCACGATCGACAATGAGGGCTACGTCAAGATTACCGACCGGATGAAGGACATCATCATCACCTCCGGCGGCAAGAACATCACGCCGTCGGAGATCGAGAACCAGCTGAAATTCTCGCCTTACGTCTCCGATGCGGTCGTGATCGGCGACAAGCGGCCGTATCTCACCTGCCTGATCATGATCGATCAGGAGAATGTCGAGAAATACGCCCAGGACCGGGATATCCCCTTCACCAACTACGCGAGCCTGTGCCGTGCCCGCGAGATCCAGGACCTGATCCAGCGCGAGATTGAGGCGGTCAACGCGAAGTTCGCGCGCGTCGAGACCATCAAGAAATTCTACCTGATCGAGCGCCAGCTCACGCCCGAGGACGAGGAGCTGACGCCGACCATGAAGCTGAAGCGCAATTTCGTTAACAAGCGCTACGCGGCCGAGATCGACGCCATGTATGGCGCGCGGGCGGTTGCGTAGCCGGACGACGACGGACGCGGCGAAGGAGCGAGCAGGCCCGACCCTTCGCTCAACATGGGCCATGTAAGGAGGAGACTGCAATGTCGAAATCGCTGAAGGCGCTGGGCCTTGCGGTGAGCGCGCTGGCGCTGACCTGTCTGCCGGCCGCGGCCCAGACCAAGGTCACCAATGAAGGCATCTCGCCGACCGAGATCGTGATCGGAACGCATCAGGATTTGTCCGGCCCGATCAAGGTCTGGGGCGTCCCGGTGTCCAACGGCATGAAGATGGCGGTTGAGGAAATCAACGCCAGCGGCGGCATCAACGGCCGCAAGATCAAGATGATCCTGGAGGACAATGGTTACGACCCGAAGAAGGCCGTGCTGGCCTCGCAGAAGATGGTCGAGCGCGACAAGGTGTTCGCGATGATCGGCCCGATGGGCTCGCCGACCGTGCTCGCCGCGCAGGACATCCTGTTCGATGCCGGCGTGCTGCAGCTGTTCCCGCTGACCGCCGCCGAATTCACCTTCAAGTTCGATCCCGCCAAGCCGCAGGAGCGGCTGAAGTTCAACAACCTGCTGCCCTATGTCGAGAGCACGCGCGCCGCGATCAAATACATGATGGAGTGGAAGAACTTCAAGAAGCCCTGCATCATGCACCAGGACGACGAGTACGGTAAGAACGTGCTCGACGGCTTCACCCAGCAGCTCGCCGCGATGAAGGTGCAGCCGGCCTCGGTCACGAGCTACAAGCGCGGCGCCTCCGACTTCTCGGCGCAGGTCGCCAAGATGAAGTCCGACGGTTGCGACCTCGTCGTGCTCGGCACCGTGATCCGCGAGACCATCGGCGCGATGAACGAGGCGAAGAAGCTCGGCTGGGACGTCACCTTCCTCGGCGCCACGCCGACCAACGTGCTCGAAGTGCCGGCGCTCGGCAAGGAAGCGGTCGAAGGCCTCTACGCCGCTTCGGGCTTCGAGATTCCCTACGAGGACACCGCCAAGGGCAAGGTGAAGGACTGGCTCATCAACTACAAGAAGATGTTCAACAGCGAGGCCAACACGCAGGCGATCATCGGCTACAATGCGGTGATGACCTTCGCCTTCTACGCGCAGAAGGCGGGCAAGGATCTCACCGGCCAGAAGATGCTCGACGCGCTGGAGTCAGGCGACAAGTTCCTCGACATCTTCAACTCGCCGCCGACCAAGTTCTCCAAAACCGATCATCTCGCCAACACCATCACCCAGGTGCAGCAGGTCAAGGGCGGCCGCTGGGTGCTGGTGAAGGATAATTTGATGTTCTGAGGGGCGGTCCACAACTCCGTCATTGCGAGGAGCAGAGCGACGAAGCAATCCATCCCTCCGTGGAGCGATGGATTGCTTCGCTTCGCTCGCAATGACGCAAAGGTAACTTGATTGTCGTGCTCAATTCACCGCCGCCGCCGGCCGCCACGCGGCCTCGGCGACGGGCGGCGCAGCGACATAACGGCTGACGCCGTTCAGGTCGATCACGAAGGTCGGCCGAAAACGCCTGATGTCGGCGTCCTCGATCATCGCCATGCGGCGGTTGTCGAGCGTCAGCCAATGACCGTCGAGCCGCGCCGCGACCACGGCATGGTCCCCGCCGCCGAGCAGGTCATGCATCACGACGATGCGCAAATCTTCCGGCGCGACGCCGGCCTTGCCGAGCGCCACGAATTTCGCGATCGCATAGTCCTCGCAATCGCCGCTGCCGCGGGCAAAGGTGGCGAGCGGCGTGGCCCAGACGTCGGGCTCGCCATACGTCGCGAGATCGCTGCCGGGGCGGATCGCCAGATTGATCGCGCGGTTGATCTCGCCGAAACGGGCGCGGCCGGTGCGCGCGCGACCGGCATCGACGATCGCCAGGAACCGCAGCGCCTCCAGCGACGCACATCCTGCGCGGTCGCGCTCGCAGGCTGCGAGCTGCACCAATTCGTCGGCAAGCTGGCGCTGCACGCCGAGCCATTTGTCGCGCAGGCCGCCGCCGGCAAGCAGGCTGGTCGCCAGGCCGAACGGCTCGGTCGATTTTCTGAGCAGTGTTGCCGGGCCGGGCGAAAGCACCGAGGCGGCATTGAGCTCGGCAATTGGCGCGGCCAAGGCCAGGCCGAAGCCCAGCATGACGGCGCGCAGCGCAAACGAGCGAAGCGAGTTACCCATGTGACACCCCCTGTCCGCTCATCGACGGGTGGATACTGCACCGCGCACGCGACCGGATCGTTTCATGCCGGCAGCATGGCCAACGATCCCTTCGAATCGACTTAAGATGTGGGCAAACCGGGCAGGAGGCTAAACGGCGTGTGGTCCGGGTCCCGAAAACTTTACCGGTTTGTGAAACGAACCGGCGAACCTTTTTCCACCGAAAAACGCCTCATCGTTGCCCTCTGGTTAGCCCGGCCGGTCCGCGCACGGGATAGCTGCGATTTGTAAGCCAGGTCACAGCTTTAGCCGGAAAATTGGGGTCAAATGCCCTCTCGGGGCTGCGGGGAAATAAAGGCAAGTAGAGAAATGCCAGTTAATACCACGAATACGTGGCTCACCACCCATCTTGGCTTAAATCCCATCTCATGGTACCGTCAATTAAGTCAGAACTACACGACTCATGAGAGCGTGAGCCAAGTCACACCCAGTCAAACCGCGCAATCAGAGCACCTTGCGAAAGCACAGGATGGTTTCGCGAAGCTTTATCCGATGATATGCAGACGAAATCATTCGGATATTCTACCAATATTAACCCTCGTGCGGTGATCCGCAGTGAACTTTGTCGAGAAATTCGACGGCCATTTGCCGAATGCGGACGCTTATGCCCGTGGATCGGTGCAAGTCGACAGCGTTTCCGCGCATGCTCCGTCCGGCGCGATCACCGTCGCTGACGGGCAATTGCTGTTCACCGGCGACTTCAAGCGGACCGGGCTCGATCTCGTCATTTCGAAGGACGACCGGGAACTCGTCCTGCACGACTACTTCAAGGGCGAGAAACGCGCGGCCCTGGCGTCGCCTGAAGGCGCGCATCTCACCGGCGACCTCGTCAACGTGCTCACCGGCCACACCCAATATGCCCAGGCCGGCGGCGCGGTGGAACCGGCGAAGGTCATCGGCCACGTCACCAAGCTGGCGGGCAGCGCCACCGCGGTCCGCAACGGCGTCTCGGTCGTCCTCAACCAGGGCGACAACGTCTACAAGGGCGACGTGGTGCAATCCGGCGGCGACTCGACGCTCGGCATCACCTTCATCGACGGCACCGTGTTCGGTCTCGGACCGAATGCCAAGATGGTGCTGAACGAGATGGTCTACGACCCGAACGGGTCGAGCAACTCCTCGCTGATGAGCCTCGTGTCCGGCACGATCTCGTTCGTTGCCGGCGCGACCGCCAAGCATGGCGACATGAAGGTCGATACGCCGGTTGCGACCATGGGCATCCGCGGCACCGCGGTGCTGGTCGAGATCGATTTCGACGTCCAGGGTGCGGGCGGCGTGCCGCCGGCCAAATTCCAGGTGCTGGTCGAGCCCGACGGCTCCACCGGCTCCTACATCCTGTTCGACAAGACGACGCTCAATCCGATCGCAACCGTCGATCAGGCCGGCACCCAGACCATCGTCAACGGCCAGGGCAGCGTCAGCTTCGTGTCGTCGGCGCAACTGTCGACCGATGCGCAGAAGCTGATCTCCGATGTCTTCGCGCTGAAGTTCACCGACAATTCGAATCCCAACACCAAGCTCACGACGAACTTCACGGACAGCGTCATCCCGGTCACGATCGGCTTCAAGCTCGCGGCCGGCGATGCCATCGTGCCGATCAGCTTTCTGCTGGGGTTGACCAACAATCCCGGATCGCAGCCCGCTCCCATCAAGTCCGACCACATTGCCGGGGCGCCGCATGTCGTGACCCAGAATGGGGCGATCACCGAACAGGCGGGGCTGACCCACAGCGCGCTGCCCGACACGGTGAAAGGCCAGATCACCTGGGTGGACGTCAATCTCGGCGACAAGCCGACTGCAACCGTCAACTTCAGCACGTTCAGCTACCGCGATGCCGGCGGCAACGACGTCACCTCGTCGCTGACGGCGGCGGAACAGGCGGCGATCGCGGCCGTCGAGGTCCCGGTACTGCTCGACCCCAATCCGCTGAACAGCAACATCGGCTCGGCGACATGGACCTACAGCCTTGCCGACGGCGCCTTCGACTTCCTCGCCGCCGGCGAAACGCTGACGCTGACCTACATGGTGCGCGTCGATAACAACTACGCGCCGAGCAACGAGACCGCATTCAAGACCATCACGATCACGATCACCGGCACCAACGACACGCCGGTCGTGACGTCCCCGGCGCAGGCCGGTTCGATCACCGAGCTGCCATGGACGACGAATTCCGCCTCGCCCGATACGGCGCATGGCACGGTGACGTTTACCGATGCGGATTTGACCGACACGCACACGGTCGCCATCACCGGCGTCACCGCGACCGGCTTCACGGGCGGAATTCCCAACCAGGCCACCATGCTGAGCTGGCTGTCGCTGGGCACACTGACCGATTCGACCGACGGCGTGATAGGATCGCGCTCCTGGACGTTCTCGGCCGCCGACAAGAGTTTCGACTATCTCGCCGCCGGCGAGACGCTGACGCTGATCTACACCGTCCAGATCGACGACCATCATGGCGGCGTCGTCACGGTCCCCGTCACGATCACGATCGCCGGCACCGACGACAAGCCGGTGATCACCTCGCCGACCCAGGCGGCGGCCATCACCGAGGCCGAGGGCGTGACCAGTTCGGCGAATCCGGACAGCGCGTCCGGCACCGTGACCTTCACCGATGCCGATCTCAGCGATACCCACAGCGTCACCGTGGCCGGTGTTACCGAAACGGGCGTGACCACCGGGCTCCCCGATCAGGCGACGATCCTGAGCTGGCTGTCGCTCGGCACGTTGAAGGATACGACCGGCGGCGTCACCGGATCCAATGCCTGGACGTTCTCGGCCGCCGACAAGAATTTCGACTATCTGGCGGCCGGCGAGAAGCTGACGCTGACCTACCTGATCCAGGTCGACGACCACCACGGCGGCGTCGTCACCCAGCCCGTCACGATCACCATCACGGGCACCAACGACACCCCGACATTCACATCGGAACCGTCGACCACCTCGATCCCCGAGGCGATCGGCGAGACCGGCTCGACCAAGCCGGACGTGGCCCAAGGCGTGGTGGCGTTCGCCGACGTCGATCTCAGCGATACTCACACCGTATCCATCACCGGCGTGACCGAATCCGGGGCGACCGCGGGCCTGCCCGAGGACCAGTCCACCATCCTGAACTGGCTGTCGCTGGGGACGCTCACGGATTCGACCGGCCATGTGAATGGATCGCAGGCCTGGACCTTCTCGGCCGCGGACCAGAATTTCGACTATCTCGCCGCCGGCGAGACGCTGACGCTGACCTATACGATCCAGATCGACGACCATCACGGCGGCGTCATCACCACGCCCGTGACGATCACGATCGACGGCGCCAACGACGCGCCGACGCTGGCTGACGTCAACGCCGGCACGCTCACCGATACCGCTGCTGACGACACGTTCAGCCCGCTCACCGGAGCGCTGCACGGCCATGACGTCGACGATGGCGAGACCGCGACGCTGACCTATGCCGCCCTCAATGCGAACCACGTCGCGGTCAACTCGCCGATCGCGGGCCTCTACGGCTCGCTCACGGTCAACCCGGACGGTACCTACAGCTACGTTCCCGACGCCGCCGCGATCAACGCGCTGGCCAAAGGCACCTATGCCGATACGTTCACCGTCGAGACCATCGATGCGCATGGCGCGACCGGGACTGCGACGCTGACGGTCGATGTCGTCGGCGCCAACGACGCGCCGGTGATCCATGCCGACAACATCAGCATTACCGACAATCCCAATGGGACCGAAACGATCTCCGGCCTGACCGTGACGGATGTCGATGCCGGCGCCAACGAGAACTTCACCCTGGCGGCCGCGACGAACCCCGGTTCGGGCAGCAGCGTCGCGCCGACGGTGCTGCTCGGCCATCTGCCGGATATCAACACCGCACTCGGGTCGCCGGGCCTTGTCTACGACCCGGGCCAGACGCCGCCGGCGACCGACAAGATCGCGCTCTCCGTGACCGACGGCCATGGCGCGAGCGATACGGTCAACCTGATCTTCAACGTCCAGCAAAATCCGTCTCAGCCGGTGACGCTGACGGGCACCGGCGACAAGGACGTGTTCTTCGGATCGGGCTATCAGGACAAGTTCGTGTTTGCGCCGAACTTCAATCACGACACGATCCTGAACTTCACGCCGGGCCAGGACCAGATCGACCTGTCCACCGTCGTCTCGACGAGCACCTTCAGCAGCTGGTTCGATCAGAATGTGACGACGTCGCCGACGAATTCGGCGGATACGCTGATCACGGTCGACAGTGCGGACACAATCACGTTGCACAACATCTCGAAGGCGAGTCTGTCCCAGAACGACTTCATCATTCATTATACGTGATGAGCGCCGCCCTCCCGAAAAGCCGGCCTAATCCTGCATTGCCCGACGTCTGCTCGATTGGAACTCCTCTCCGCGCGTGATATCCAGATGGCATGAAACGGCTGAAGGCGATACGAAGGTGGTTCGGACGGCGCTTCGGCTATGCGCGGCTGGCCTGCGTGGCGCTGTTGATCGGCATTGCCGCGCTGCGGATGGCGGATCCGGGCCCGGTTCAGGAGCTTCGCGTCAGGACGTTCGACACGTTCCAGGTGATCGAGCCGCGCCAGAAGACCGCGCGGCCCGTCACCATCGTCGATATCGACGAGAAGAGCCTCGCTGATCCCCGGCTTGGCCAATGGCCGTGGCCGCGGACGCGGCTCGCCGACATCGTCGTCAATCTCACCCGGCTCGGCGCCGTGGTGATCGCGTTCGACGCGGTGTTCTCCGAGCCTGATCGTCTCAACCCCGATATCGCGGCCGATACGTTCAGCAGCCTGGATGAGGAGATGCGCGCCAGGCTGCGGCAGCTGCCGAGCAACGACAGCATCCTGGCCGACGCGATCAGGAATTCGCGTGTGGTGCTCGGCGAGTCCGGCGGCCCCAACGTGCGCGCCGACCTCAACGAAAAGCTGCCGGTCACCGGGCTTGCGATGCTCGGCGAGGAGCCGCAGAGCTTCATGTTCCAGTTTCCGGGATTGTTGCGCAACGTGCCGGTGCTCGAGGAGGCCGCGGCCGGGCGAGGCCTGTTCACGATCAGGCCGGAACGCGACGGCATCGTCAGGCGGGTGCCGATGATGATGGTCGCGCAGGGCATCACCATGCCGTCGCTGACCTTCGAAATGCTGCGGGTGGCGGGCGGCTCGGGCACGATCCTGATCAAGGCCGACAAGGCCGGCATCAAGAGCCTCGGTATCAAGGGCTTTGCGATCCCGACCGATCTCCACGGCCAGCTCTGGATCCACTATGCGCGGCGTGACCCCTCGATCTACGTCTCGGCCGTCGACGTGCTGGACGGGCGGGTGCCGCCGGACAGGATCGCCGGCAAGCTGATTCTGATCGGCACCTCCTCGGTCGGGCTCAACGACATCAAGACCACGCCGGTGACGCCGGCGATGCCCGGTGTCGAGGTTCATGCCCAGGTGCTGGAGAGCGCACTGACCGGTGACGTGGTTTCGCAACCGAACTACGGCATCGGCATCGAGTTCTTCGCTGCGCTGATCATGGGGCTCCTGGTCATTGCCTTCGCGCCGAAGTTTGGTCCGGTCACGCTGGTCGTCGTCGGCGGGTTGTTTGCCTCGGTTCTGATCGGCACCTCCTGGTATTTCTACTCCCAGCACCGGCTCCTGATCGACTTCACCTATCCGCTGATGTCGACCACGGCGATCTATCTCACGCTGATCTTCTCCGCCTTCGTGCGCGAACAGCAGCAGCGCCGGCAGATCAGGTCGCAATTCGTGCAGTACATGTCGCCCGCGCTGGTCGAGCAGTTGGCGCAGGCGCCGGAGCGGCTCGTGCTCGGCGGCGAAGAGCGCGAGATGACCATCATGTTTTCGGACATGCGCGGCTTCACCACGATCTCGGAAACCTACAAGCGCGATCCGCAGGGCCTCACGGCGCTGATGAACCGTATCCTCACCCCGCTTTCCAACGCGATCCTTGCTCGCAAGGGCACCATCGACAAGTATATGGGCGACGCCATCATGGCGTTCTGGAACGCGCCGCTCGACGACAAGCAGCACCAGCTCAACGCCTGCGACGCCGCGCTCGACATGTTGGAACGCGTCGACGACCTCAACCGTGAGCGCGAGCGGGAGGCAAAGGAGGGCGGCCACATCTATGTGCCGCTCAACATCGGGGTCGGTCTCAACACCGGCACCTGCGTGGTCGGCAATATGGGCTCCGACGTGCGCTTCGACTATTCGGTGTTCGGCGACAGCGTCAATCTGGCCTCGCGGCTGGAGGGGCAGTCCAAGGAGTACGGCTTCCCGATCATCGTTGGATCGAAGACTGCGCTCGCGGTGAAGGAGAAGTTCGCGATCCTCGAACTCGACTTCATCATGGTGAAGGGCAAGAAGGAGCCCGAGGTGATCTATGCGATCGCAGGCCGCGAGGACGTGGCCCGTTCCGGCCGCTTCCAGCGGCTGCGCAACCTGACCATCGAAATGCTCGCCTGCTATCGCAGCCGCGATTGGGGCGGTGCGCTCGCCGCGATCGAGCGCGGCCGCAAGACCGACGAGGCGCAGACGCTGCAATATCTCTACCGCCTCTACGAGGCGCGCATCCGCGCCTTCCAGAGGGAGCCGCCGCCGGACGATTGGGACGGCGCCTTCGCGTTGACGACGAAATAGGCGACGCACATTCGATGTCGTCCCGGCCTGGCGCGCAATTGCGCACTAGCCGGGCCGACGAGAGATCTACTCCAGTCCGATCTGCGTTAGATCCTGGAACCAGTGCTGCGCCTGCACGAAGGTTTTCACCTTCGGCGACAGCGCGTGCGGATTGGTGTCGTGCACCACCCACACCAGCGCGGCATCGTCGACGATCAGCGCGTGCGCCTGCGCCAGCAGCGCATCCTGTTTTGCGCTGTCGAACGTCTGTTTGGCCTCGTCGATCAGCGCGTCGACCTTCGGATTCTTGTAGCCGCCCCAGTTGACGCCTGTCGGCGCCACTTGGCCGGAATGGAAGAACCGCACGATCGCGTAGAGCGGGTCCGAGGTGACATAGGCGATGTTGTTGGCGGTGATGCCGGCGTTCATCTCGTCGGCCGCGCCCTTGCGCCAGTGCGAATAGAGTGTCTCGAGCTCGACCACCTTGAAGTCGATGTCGATGCCGATCTCCTTGAAGCTCTGCTGCAGGAATTCGTTCATCGGCAGCGACAGCATCTGCCCGGTGCCGCCCTGGGCGATGATGAAGGTCGTCTTCAGCGGCTTGTCCTTGGAATAGCCGGCTTCCTCCACCAGCTTCTTGGCCGCGGCGAGGTCGTACTTCAACTCGAAGCTCGGCTTGCCGAACCACGGGCTCGACGGGTCGACCTGGCCCTTGGCCGGCTTGGCGAGGCCGTTCATCAGGCCAACCACCGCATCGCGGTCGATCGCGAGGTTGAGCGCCTTGCGCAGGCGGATATCGGTCCAGGGCGAGCCCGGCAGCACGCTCAAATGATAATTCCAGACATGCGGCGTAACGTTGTCGACGATCCTCATGCCGGCGGCCTTGAGCTGCGGCACGGCGTCCGGCGCCGGCGTTTCGATCAGGTCGACCTGACCGGCCAGCAGCGCGTTGGTGCGGGTCAACGCCTCCGGCATCGGGATCAGGATCATCTTGTCGACCTTCGCCAGCCGCTTCTTGTCCCAATAGTCCGGGTTCCTGGTCAGCTCGGCGAGCTCGCGCGGCACCAGCTTGGTCAGCTTGAACGGGCCGGTGCCGGAGGGCTGGCTGGCGAACTTGTCCCAGTCCCTGCCGAGCTTCTCATATTGCGCGGGGCTCGAGACCAGGAACCAGAGCATCTGGTAGGGGAAGAAGGAGTCGACCGTCTTGGTCGTGATCTCGACGGTCTGGTCGTCGATCTTGGCGTAGCTTGCGACCGAGGGTAGCCGGGTCTTGACCTGCGCGCTCTGCCGCTTGTCGAATTGCGGTGCCTTGTCGTTCAGCACCTTGTCGAGATTCCAGATCACCGCGTCGGCGTTGAAGTCGCTGCCGTCGTGGAATTTGACGCCCTTGCGCAGGGTGAAGCGCCACTTGGTCTTGTCGCTATCGTCGACCTTCCATTCGGTCGCAAGCCCGGGCACCAGTTTGCCGGGCCGGTCGGCCACGTCCATCTCCCAGGCCACCAGCGGATCGTAGATCGTGTAGGCCGTGAACTGATAGGCGCCGGCCCCGCGATCGGGCTGGCCGGTCGTCAGCGGAATGTCGGCCATCGAAATGCCGTAGCGCACAATGGACTCTGCTCGCGCTGAGATGGCCGGCCAGCCCGCGGTCAGGGCGAGCGCCATTGCCGCCGTCAGGATCGAATTGCGCGCGCGCATATGAAGGCTCCGTTGGTGGGAAGTCGGGGCCAGATCCTGCAAGCATGATGCCAGAATAGGCATCTTCGCACGGTTCAGGCGCGAGGTGGGAAGAAATGACGCGCCCAGCGGTTATTTGCTGAAGAACTATTCCCCTTGGCACAGGCATTGCATACGCTTGCTCAAGAAATAATCACTAAAACGTCACCAGACTTCGAAGGGGTTGCTCAGATGCGTAACAGGAAGACCAATGCGACGGCGATCATGCTGGCGCTTGCGATCGCCAATTGTGTGCCGGCGATCGCCAGCGCCGAGACCGTGCTGCGCATTGGCATGACGGCTGCCGATATTCCGCGCACGCTCGGGCAGCCCGACCAGGGTTTTGAGGGCAACCGCTTCACCGGGCTCACGATGTATGACGCACTGACGATGTGGGACCTGTCCTCGTCGGACAAGGCGAGCGCGATGATTCCGGGCCTTGCGACCGAGTGGAAGGTCGACGATGCCGACAAGACCAAGTGGGTCTTCAAGCTGCGTCCCGGCGTCAGCTTTCACGACGGCTCGCCGTTCAATGCCGATGCGGTGGTCTGGAACGTCGACAAGGTGCTGAAGCAGGACGCGCCACAATACGATGCGAGCCAGGTCGGTGTCACCGCCTCGCGCATGCCGACCTTGGTTTCGGCGCGCAAGATCGACGACATGACGGTGGAGCTGACCACCAAGGAGCCGGACAGCTTCCTGCCGATCAACCTCACCAATCTGTTCATGGCGAGCCCGGCCAAGTGGCAGCAATTCTACGACAAGGCCGAAGGTGCCGATGCCAAGGCGAAGTCGCAGGCCGCATGGGCCGCGTTCGCCAAGGACGCTTCGGGCACCGGCCCGTGGAAGATGTCGAGCTTCACCCCGCGCGAGCGGCTCGAGCTGGTGAAGAACGAGAATTACTGGGACAAGGCCCGCGTGCCGAAGACCGACAAGATGGTGCTGTTGCCAATGCCCGAGGCCAATGCGCGCACTGCGGCGCTGCTGTCGGGCCAGGTCAACTGGATCGAGGCGCCGGCGCCCGACGCACTGCCCGAGATCAAGCAGCGTGGCTTCAATCTCTATTCCAACGAGGAGCCGCATGTCTGGCCGTGGCAGTTCTCCCGCGTCGAAGGATCGCCGTGGAATGACATCCGGGTCCGCAAGGCCGCCAATCTCTGCGTTGATCGCGAAGGGCTACGTGACGGCCTGCTCGCGGGGCTGATGGTGCCGGCCACCGGCACGTTCGAGCCCGGCCATCCCTGGCGCGGCAACCCGACCTTCCAGATCAAATACGACAAGCCGGCCGCGCAGAAGCTGATGCAGGAGGCGGGCTTCGGTCCGAACAAGAAGTTGACGGTCAAGATCCAGACCTCGGCGTCGGGCTCGGGCCAGATGCTGCCGCTGCCGATGAACGAGTATCTGCAACAGGCCTTGGCCGAGTGCTACTTCGATGTGCAGCTCGACGTCATCGAGTGGAATACGCTGTTCACCAACTGGCGGCGCGGCGCCAAGGATCCGTCGGCCAACGGATCGAACGCGACCAACGTCACCTATGCGGCGATGGATCCGTTCTTCGCGCTGGTGCGCTTCCTGCAGTCGGGCATGGCGCCGCCGGTCTCGAACAATTGGGGCTTCATCAACAATCCGAAGTTCGATGAGCTGGTGAAGAAGGCTCGCCAGACCTTCGAACCGGCAGCGCGCGACGCCGCGCTTGCCGAACTGCACGCCGCCTCGGTCGACGATGCGGCGTTCCTGTACGTCGCTCACGACGTTGCGCCGCGCGCGATGAGCCCGAAGGTCAAGGGCTTTGTGCAGCCGAAGAGCTGGTTCGTCGACTTCTCGCCGGTCTCGGTCGTGCCGTGAGATAGCGCGCGACGCTTTTAGGTACCCTCTCCCCTTGTGGGAGAGGGTGGTTTCGCGACAGCGAAGCCGGGTGAGGGTTGTCTCCGCGGACGCTCCTCGCCGAAAATGAAATGACTGTATCCGCGGATAGAACCCTCATCCGGCGCGCTCTGCGCGCCACCTTCTCCCACAAGGGGAGAAGGAAGAAAGAACGCAACGTGCTCGCCTATACGTCCAGACGGATCGTCTACGTCATTCCGATCGTGCTCAGCGTTGCGCTGGTGTGCTTCCTCTTGGTGCACATCACGCCCGGCGATCCGCTGGTCGCGGTGCTGCCGGCCGATGCCTCGCAGGAGCTCGCCGCGCAGTTGCGCAGCGCCTACGGCTTCGATCGCCCGCTACCGGTACAATTCGGTCTGTGGCTGTGGCGCGCGATCCATGGCGACCTCGGCAATTCGATCGCCACCGGGCGGCCGGTGCTGTCGGAAGTGATGCGCGCGGTCGGCAACACCGTGATGCTGGCGATTGCGGCCGCGATGATCGGCTTCACGCTCGGCCTGCTGTTCGGGCTGATCGCCGGCTATTTTCGCGACACCTGGGTCGACAAGGTCGCGACGTCGGTTGCCATCGCCGGCGTCTCGCTGCCGCACTACTGGCTCGGCATGGTGCTGGTCATCATCTTCTCGGTGCAGCTCAACTGGCTGCCGGCGGTCGGTGCCGGTCCCGGCGGCTCCGGCGCCTGGGCGTGGGACTGGGAGCACCTGCGCTATCTGGTGCTGCCCGCGATCACCACCTCGGTGATCCCGATGGGCATCGTCACGCGCACGGTGCGCGCGCTGACCGGCGACATCCTGAGCCAGGATTTTGTCGAGGCGCTGCGCGCCAAGGGCCTGCGCGAGACCGGGGTATTTCGTCACGTCATCAAGAACGCGGCGCCGACTGCGCTTGCGGTGATGGGTCTGCAACTCGGCTACATGCTCGGCGGCTCGATCCTGATCGAGACCGTATTCTCCTGGCCGGGCTCGGGCCTGTTGTTGAACTCCGCGATCTTCCAGCGCGATCTGCCGTTGCTGCAGGGCACGATCCTGGTGCTGGCGCTGTTCTTCGTGCTGCTCAATCTCCTGGTCGACATCGCGCAGGCCGCGATCGATCCGCGCATCAAGCGGAGTTAGAGCATGATCCGGAAAAGTGGAGACCGGTTTTCCGCGAAGATCATGCTCCAACCAAGAGTCTTCCCATGAGTGCGATGTCAGATACTGCATTGCAGGCCGCCCCCGCGACAAAGGCACGCGGCTACTGGGCGACGGTTGGGCGCCGCATCAGGCGCGACAAGGTCAGCATGGCCTGCGCTATCATCCTGGTTCTGATCTTTGCCTCCGCGCTGCTGGCGCCATGGCTGCATCTCGCCGATCCCTATCAGGGCTCGATGATCCGCCGTCTCCGTCACATCGGCACGCCAGGCTATCCGCTCGGCACCGACGAACTCGGCCGCGACATGCTGGCGCGGCTGATCTATGGCGGACGGCTGTCGCTGGTCATCGGCATCCTGCCGGTGATCCTCGCCTTCATGATCGGCACCTCGCTCGGCCTCGTCGCCGGTTACGTCGGCGGCAAGCTCAACACCGCGATCATGCGCACCGTTGACGTGTTCTACGCCTTCCCATCGGTGTTGCTGGCGATCGCGATCTCGGGTGCGCTCGGCGCCGGCATCGCCAATTCGATCGTATCGCTGACCATCGTGTTCGTGCCGCAGATCACCCGCGTCGCCGAAAGCGTCACCACCGGCGTCCGCAACATGGACTTCGTCGAGGCGGCGCGCGCGTCTGGCGCCGGTCCGTTCACCATCATGCGCGTCCACATGCTCGGCAATGTGCTGGGCCCGATCTTCGTCTACGCCACCGGCCTGATCTCGGTGTCGATGATCCTGGCCGCTGGCCTCTCGTTCCTCGGGCTCGGCACCAAGCCGCCGGAGCCGGAATGGGGCTTGATGCTGAACACGCTGCGTACCGCGATCTATGTCAACCCGTGGGTCGCGGCGCTGCCGGGTGCGATGATCTTCGCGGTCTCGATCTGCTTCAATCTGCTCAGCGACGGCATGCGCAGCGCCATGGACATCAGGAACTAAGGCATGAGCGAAGCCAAACTCTCCGTCGATATGCTGGAGCCGGTCGCCGATATCGGCGGCGCCGCGCAGCCGCTGCTGCAGGTCAAGGGACTGACCAAGCACTTCCCGGTGCGCGGCGGGCTGTTCAGCCCGCGCAAGACCGTGCGTGCCGTCGACGATGTCTCGTTCGCGGTCATGAAGGGCGAGACCGTCGGCATCGTCGGCGAATCCGGCTGCGGCAAGTCGACCACTGCGCGGCTGTTGATGCACCTGATGGCGCGCGATGCCGGCGACATCATCTTTGACGGCCGGCAGGTCGGCCCGGCGCTCTCGCTGCGCGATTTGCGGCGCGGCGTGCAGATGGTTTTCCAGGACAGCTACGCCTCGCTCAACCCGCGCCTCACCATCGAGGAGTCGATCGCGTTCGGACCCAAAGTCCACGGCATGGCCGATGATACGGCGCGGACGCTGGCGCGCGAACTGCTCGGCAAGGTCGGCTTGCGGCCGGAGATTTTCGCCAACCGCTATCCGCACGAAGCGTCCGGCGGCCAGCGCCAGCGCGTCAACATCGCCCGCGCGCTCGCGCTGTCGCCGCGGCTCGTGATCCTCGACGAGGCGGTTTCCGCGCTCGACAAATCGGTCGAGGCGCAGGTGCTCAATCTGCTCGCCGATTTGAAGCGTGAATTCGGCCTGACCTATCTGTTCATCAGCCACGATCTCAACGTGGTCCGCTACATCTCCGATCGCGTGCTGGTGATGTATCTCGGCGAAGTCGTCGAGCTCGGCCCGGTCGACTCGGTCTGGGACGCGCCGGCGCATCCCTATACCCGCGCGTTGCTGGCGGCGATGCCGTCATCCGATCCCGACAGGCGCACCGAGGTGCCGCCGATCTCGGGCGATCCGCCCAATCCGATCGACCCGCCGGCCGGCTGCCGGTTTCACACCCGTTGTCCGTTTGCGGAGCCGCTCTGCGCAAACGACACGCCAAAACTCAGCGATCTCGATACAATGGGCCATCAAGCGGCGTGCTACATGGCCATTGCTGGCTCGGGGCACAGCCGCGCGCCGGCAAAAGCAAAAGGAGAAAACGCGGCATGACCAGACCAACTCCCAAGGACGTCAAGGTGATCGCGCACGTCGCCGACGTGCCCGCCGATGACGATGTTGCGACCCGCATCGCCAACTCGATCGGGCCGGCATTCGACGGCTTCGCGCCGATCTCCGGCACGCTGCCGTTCGATCTCGAACCCGCGAGCTTCCTGCTGGCGCAGAAGGTGTCGAAATGAGCACCGAACCGGCCCTGATGACGCTGACCGCGGTCGCCAAGGCGATTGCTGACAAGAAAGTCTCCTCGCATGAGGTGACGCGCGCCGTGCTGCATCGCATTGCTGAATGGCAGCCGCGCCTCAACGCCTATATGGCGATCGAATCCGAACAGGCGCTTGCCGCCGCTACCGAGGCCGATGCCGCGCTCGCCAAGGGCAACAGCCGCGGCCCACTGCACGGCGTGCCGCTGGCGCACAAGGACATGTACTACGAGGCCGGCAAGGTCGTGACCTGCGGCTCGCTGATCCGCCGCGACTTCGTGCCGAAGACGACCGCGACGGCGTTACGGCGGCTGAAGGATGCCGGGCAGGTCCGGCTGGGTTCGCTGCAGATGGTCGAGTTCGCCTATGGGCCGACCGGCCACAACGTGCATTACGGCGCGGTGCGCAATCCCTGGAACGTCGCGCACATCACCGGTGGCTCGTCGTCGGGTTCGGGCTCGGCGGTCGCCGCGCGGCTCACCTTTGCTGCGCTCGGTTCCGATACCGGCGGCTCGGTCCGCATGCCCGCGCATTTCTGCGGCGTCACCGGCCTCAAGACGACGGTCGGCCGCGTCAGCCGCGCCGGCGCGATGCCGCTGTCGCAGTCGCTCGATACCGTCGGTCCGCTGGCGCAAACCGCGGAGGATTGCGCGCTGCTGCTCGGCCTGATGGCCGGCGCCGACCCTGAGGATCTGACGGCGTCGACGCAGCCGGTACCCGATTATCTGGCCGCGACAAGACAGTCGCTGAAGGGTCTCAAGATCGGCGTGCCGACGGCGTTCTATGTTGACGACCTCGATCCCGAGGTCGCGCACATCCTCGACGAGACGGTGGCCACCTTGAAAAAAGAGGGCGCCGAGATCGTCAAGGTCGAGCTGCCCGATCAGGGCCAGCTCAGCGCCGCGTCGCAACTCGTGCTCGCGGCCGAGGCCGCGGCCTACCACAAGCGCTGGATGATCGAGCGGCCGCAGGATTACGGCGCGCAGGTCCTGATGCGGCTGCAGAACGGCCTCACCATTCCCGCGGTCACCTACCTCGAGGCGATGCGCTGGCGCGGCCCCGCGCTCGCCGCGCACAACGCGGCGGTCAGCGGCGTCGATGCGGTGATTGCGCCGTCGGCCCCGGTGCCGGCACCGACGATCGCCGAGAGCGACGTCGGCAATGGCCCGGGCGCTGAAGCGGTGATCCAGCGGCTGACGCGGTTCACCCGCCCGGTCAACTATCTCGGCCTGCCGTCGCTCTCGATCCCCTCGGGCTTCACAAAGGCGGGTCTGCCGGTCGGCATGCAGCTGATCGGCCGCTCCTTCGAGGAAGCGGTGTTGCTCCGGATCGGCGCCGCCTTCCAGCGCGCGACCGATTTCCACGCCAGGGTCCCCAAGCTCGCATGACCAGTCTCGTCGAGATCAACAACCTCAACATCCGCTTCACCGGAGATCGCACGGTCCATGCCGTGAACGATCTCAGCCTACAGCTCGGCGAGGGCGAGGTGTTGGGGCTGCTCGGCGAGTCCGGCTCGGGCAAGAGCGTGACGCTGCGCGCACTGATGCGGCTGTTGCCGAAGAAGCGCACGCAGATCACCGGCAGCGTCAATGTGCTCGGTCGGGACGTGCTGGCGATGGATGACGAGGCGCTGTCCGCATTCCGTGGCCAGACCGTCTCGATGATCTTCCAGGAGCCGGCGCTGGCGCTCGATCCGGTCTACACCATCGGCCGCCAGATTGCGGAGACGGTGATGCGTCACGAGGGCAAGAGCGAGCGCGACGCCACGGCGCGCGCGCTCGAGATGCTCGAAGTGGTACGGATCCCCTCGGCGAAACGAAGGCTCGAGTCCTATCCGCATGAGATGTCGGGCGGCATGCGCCAGCGTGCGATGATCGCGCTGGCGCTGGCCTGCAAGCCGAAGATCCTGCTGGCGGACGAGCCGACCACCGCGCTCGATGCCACCGTGCAGATCCAGATCCTGCTGCTGCTGCGCGAGCTGCAGCGCGAGTTCGGGATGTCCGTCATCTTCGTCACCCACGACATCGGCGTTGCCATCGAGATCTGCGATCGGGTCGCGGTGATGTATGCCGGCCAGATCGTGGAGCAGGGCGCCTTGCGCGATATCGTGCGCACGCCGGTTCATCCCTATGCGAAGGGCCTGCTGGCCTCCACAATTCACGGCGCGATGCGCGGTCAGCGGCTCGAGACCATTCCGGGCACGCCGCCCTCGCTCGATCACGCACCGGCCAGTTGCTCGTTTGCACCACGCTGCAAGTTCGCCGAGCCGCGCTGCGGTGAACAATTGCCGCCCAGCGTGCAAACCGCGCCGGGGCATCTGGCGCGCTGCGTTCTCGCAGAGCCGGCGGTCGCCGCGGTTTAGGATGCCCGCGCCACCGCGTCGGCGATCCAGCGCCGCACCGCCGCGATCCGCCGGTCTCGTGCCTGCTCGGTGCGGGAGACCAGGTAGATCGTCTCGTGATGCGCGGCCTCGAACGCAAACGGCGCCACCAGCCGCTTGCCGAAGCCCGGCCGCGCCTTGATCAGGGGCGTCATTGCGAGCGCCACGCCGAGCCCGTGTTCGGCGGCCTCCAGCATCGCCGGCACGCTGTCGAGCCACAGATGCCCGCGCGGGGCGAGATGCGGCAGCCCGGCCTCCTTCAGCCAGGCCGGCCACGCCCGCGGTTGCGTCGTGACATGGATCAGCACCTCGCGAGACAGGTCCGCAGGGCTCCGAAGCCCCGCCTTGACCATCGCCGGCGTGCACACCGGCAGTCCCCTGACCTGGACCAGCGGCTCGACCTTCAGCCCGGCGGCCTGTTCCCGCCCGTAGCGGACCGCGACATCGACGCGCGAGCCGTTGAAGTCGGCATATTGGTGCGTGGCCTCGATCCGCAGCGTCAGTTGCGGATGGCGCCGCTTGAACTCCGGCAGCGCCGGCAGCAGCACGGCGCTGGTGAAGAACGGCAGTGAGCTGATCCACAGCTCGCCGCTGGCCTCGCCGCGTTGCCGCAGCATGTCGCGGCTCGCCTCCTGCAGCGTCGCCAGCGCGGCCGACACCTTTACAAGGTAACGTTCGCCGTCCGCGGTCAGCCGCACCGAGCGCGCGCCGCGGATGAACAGCTTGGTGCCGAACTGCTGCTCCAGTCCGCGGATCTGATGGCTGATCGCCGACGGGCTCAGCGACAGGTCGCGCGCGGCGCGACGGAAGCTGAGCTGGGTTGCCGCGCGCTCGAAGGCGAGCAGCGCCGGCAACGGTGGGATGGCCCGTGGATCCGGGGCATCCAATGGGTGAATCCTGTTCACCTGAAGTGATGAATGGCCTTTTGTCATGGTCGCTATTTCTGGACCAGATTGCTCCCACGCTCAATCCTGCTCACCTCAAGGGATCTCATCCGCCTTGGCTATCTTCGAACCGCTCGCCACGCCGCATCACTGGAAGCCCGCCGCGCTGGCGGCGGGCCCGTTCGCAGGCCTCCAGGGCGGAGCGGTCGCGAGCCTCTTGACCGCCGAGGTCGAGGCCATGGCAGGTCCGCGCAACTGGGGCACCGCGATATCGGCGTCGGCCTGGTTCCTGCGGCCGACGCCGATGGCGGAATTGCGCACGCAAGTGACCGTCGTGACCGAGGGCGGCCGGATCAGCGTCGTCGACAACACCCTGTGGCCGGCCGGCGAGGAGCAGCCCTGTGCGACGGTGCGCGTGACGCTGTCGCGCGAACGTGCGGTCGAGGTCCCCGGTTTTCGCGGCAGCGCAGCCGACCCGGTGGATCCCACGCGCTTTCCGTTGCGCAGCCCGCACGCGGTCCATGGCCGCAGCTGGTTCATGGACGCGATGGAAGCCCGTGCCGGCGGCGACGTCGCCTGGTTTCGCATGCATCATAGCGTGACTGCGGATGCCGGCCCGCTGGCGCGCGTGCTCGGTCCGGCCGACTGGACCCACGGCATCGCGCGCCCGGTGCAGAATGTGGTGGCCGACCCCAATCCGAACCTTGCGGTGCAACTGTTCCGGCCACCGCGTGGCGAGTGGGTCGGCGTTCGCGCCGAGGCCCGCTGGCGCCCGGAGGCCGGGCTCGGCGTCGGCAGCGGGGTATTGCTCGACGTGGATGGCGAGATCGGCCGGGTCTCGATGTCGGTCATTCTCGTGCCCTTTCCGGGAAGCGCACCCGCTGCGGGTCCGGGTTCCGCGGCAGGTTAACCCTAATTATTCCGTCAACTGTCTGTGGGATCACAAAAATAGGCCGCGAACCATGCTTTGGTCGGCGCGACTTGAAATGGACGGTGGTCGCAAACGTCTGTACAACGTGGCGATCACGTAACTCTTTTGTTTTGCAGAGATCGGTTTTTATGGCAGCCGCGCCCGCTGTCCGGCGTTCCGAACTGGCTGAGGCGCTGCGCGCATGCCGCAGTGCCTTCGTCGGCGTCGGCCTCATCAGCTGCATGATCAACCTGCTCTATCTGACAGGTTCGATGTTCATGCTGCAGGTCTACGACCGGGTGCTGCCGAGCCGCAGCGTTCCGACCCTGGTCGGCCTCGTCGTCATCGCCGCAGTCCTCTACATGGCCCAGGGCGTGCTCGATCTGTTGCGCGGACGGATCCTCGGCCGCGTCGGCACCTCGCTCGACGAAGCGCTCAATGCGCGGGTGTTCGACACCATCGTGCGGCTGCCGCTGATGGCCGGCAATCGCAGCGAGGGCCTGCAGCCGCTGCGCGACCTCGACAATGTGCGTTCCTTCCTCGGCAGCATGGGGCCCGGCGCGTTCTTCGATCTGCCCTGGCTGCCGTTCTACATGCTGATCTGCTTCGCATTCCATTGGTTGCTCGGCGTCACGGCGCTGGTCGGGGCCGTCATCCTGGTGACGCTGACGCTGATCACCGAATACATGTCGCGCACGCCGGCCAGGGAAGCGATGTCGCTCGCGGCGCGGCGCAACGATCTCGCCGCCTCCAGTCGCCGCAACGCCGAAGTGCTCGTGGCGATGGGCATGGCCGGGCGGATGAACAAGCGCTGGAACGAAGCCAACGAGGAGTATCTGTCCGGCAACCAGCGTGCGAGCGACGTGAGCGGCGGGCTCGGTGCGGTCGCCAAGGTGCTGCGCATGATGCTGCAGTCGGCCGTGCTCGCGGTCGGTGCCTATCTCGTGATCCACCAGGAGGCCACCGGCGGCATCATCATCGCCGGCTCGATCCTGAGCGCGCGGGCGCTGGCGCCGGTCGATCTCGCGATCGCGCATTGGAAGGGCTTCGTTGCCGCGCGGCAGAGCTGGCAGCGTCTCAACCGCCTGCTGCAGCAGATTCCGGCGCGGCCGGAGCAGACGCTGCTGCAGGCGCCGCAGAAGAAGCTGTCGGTCGAGGCGGTGACCATAGTTGCGCCGGGCGACCAGCGCCCGATCGTGCAGGATGTCACCTTCGCCGTCGAAGCCGGCAGCGGCGTCGGCGTGATCGGCCCGAGCGGGTCCGGCAAGTCGTCGCTGATCCGGGCGCTGGTCGGCGTCTGGGTGCCGGCGCGCGGCAAGGTGCGGCTCGACGGCGCCGCGCTGGATCAGTGGTCGTCGGACCAACTCGGCCGCCATGTCGGCTATTTGCCGCAGGACGTCGAACTGTTCGCCGGCACGGTCGCGCAGAACATCTGCCGGTTCGATCCCGACGCCAAGTCCGACGCTATCATCGCGGCGGCCAAGGAGGCCGGCGTGCATGAGATGATCATCAAGATGCGCGAGGGCTACGACACCCAGGTCGGCGAGCAGGGCACGGCGCTTTCCGCAGGCCAGGCGCAGCGCGTCGCGCTGGCGCGCGCGCTCTACGGCAATCCGTTCCTGATCGTGCTGGACGAGCCGAACTCCAATCTCGACAGCGAAGGTGACGAGGCGCTGACCCGCGCGGTGCGTGGCGCCCGCGCGCGCGGCGCCGTCGTCATCGTGGTCGCGCACCGGCCGATCGGCATCGAGGGCGTCGACCAGCTGCTGGTGCTCAAGGACGGCCGCATGCAGACCTTCGGGCCGAAGGAGACCGTGCTCGCGCAGGTGCTGCAGCGCGTCGCGCCGCCGGCGCCCACGCCGATCAAGATCGTCGCCGAGGCGGGGGCGGCCAAGTCATGAGCGACCGCATGACCGATCAGCCGCGCAACGCACATGCTTCGATCAGAAGGCACCTCGTGGTCGGCCTCGTCGTGGTCCTGGTGCTGGGCGGCGGCGTCGGCGGCTGGGCCGCGACGGTGCCGATCTCGGGCGCGCTGATCGCGCCGGGCTCGGTGGTGGTCGATACCAACGTCAAGAAGGTGCAGCATCCGACCGGCGGCGTCGTCGGTGAAATCCTGGCGCGCGACGGCGACACGGTCAAGGCGGGCGACGTCGTCGTGCGCCTCGACGAGACCGTCGTGAAGGCGAGCCTTGCGATCGTGGTCAAGACGCTGAACGGTCTCTATGCGCGTGCGGCTCGGCTCCAGGCCGAGCAGCAGGGCCTCGACAAGGTCGCCTATCCGCCGCAGCTCACCGAGCAGGCGAGCGATCCCGACGTCCGCGATATCATGGCGAACGAAACCAAGCTGTTCGAGGTCCGGGTCAACGGCCGCGCCGGCCAGAAGGCGCAGCTGCGCGAACGCGTCATCCAGCTCAACGAGGAAATCGCCGGCCTTCAGGCCCAGGAAGCCGCCAAGGACAAGGAGATCGCGCTGGTGCAGCAGGAGCTGGTCGGCGTCCGCCAGCTGTATGAGCAGCATCTGGTGCAGCTGACCCGCCTCACCACGCTGGAGCGCGACGCGGCGCGGCTCTCCGGTGAGCGCGCGCAGTACATTGCGTCGCGCGCCCAGGCCAAGGGCAAGATCACCGAGACCGAGCTGCAGATCATCCAGGTCGACAAGGACATGCTGTCGGAGGTCTCGAAGGACCTGCGCGAGGCCAACGACAAGATCGGCGAGTTCGTCGAGCGCAAGGTCACCGCCGAAGACCAGCTCCGCCGCATCGACATCCGCGCGCCGCAGGACGGCGTGGTGCTGCAATCGACCGTCCACACCGTCGGCGGCGTCATCACCGCGGGCGATGCGATCATGATGATCGTGCCCAGGGCCGACGACCTGTCGGTCGAGGCCAAGGTCAATCCGCAGGACATCGACAAGCTCCAGGTCGGACAGAAGACCGTACTGCGGCTCTCCGCCTTCAACCAGCGCACCACGCCGGAGCTGAACGGCGTCGTCACCCGCGTCTCCGCCGACGTCAACACCGACCAGCGCACCGGGCAGAGCTACTACACGATCCGCGTCTCGATGCCGCCCGAAGAAGTCGCGCGCCTCGGCAGCGAGGTGAAGATCATCCCCGGCATGCCGGTGGAAGCCTTCGTCCAGACCGGCGACCGCACCATGATGTCGTACCTGATGAAGCCGCTGAGCGACCAGTTCATGCGCTCGTTCCGCGAGAAGTAGGTTCTCGCGAGTCCTCGTAGCGGGTCGCGCGAAGGCGCGCCCGACGACAGGCTTCGCGAAATCCGGGAACGGTCGCGCGGCGGATGCAGCTGCGCCGGATTGCGCTTCGCTCCATCCGGGCTACTGCTCTTCGTTAGATTGCAAGCTCCTTCCCATGTCGTCCCTGCGAAAGCAGGGACCCAACCACCGTCGATCATTGCTGCGCACGGCTGTGGCCCCAGCGTTCTTTAACGCCGGCAGTTGTGGTTGGGTCCCGGGTCGCGCTTTGCTTGCCCGGGACGACACCGGGGGCAATCACAGATTCTTCAACAACAGCTCCAGCGCCGCCTTCGCGAACGCCTGCATGTTGGCCTGGCGGTCGCCGCTGGCGGTTTCCAGCGTGATCACCTGTTGCCGAGGGCCTGCGACCGCCATGCAGCTGTGGCCGGCGGCATCGCCGTAACGGTTGCCGGTCGGGCCGGCGGCGCCGGTTTCCGACAATCCCCAATCGGTCGAGAGGCGCTCGCGGATCCGGCGTGCCAGCAGCTGCGCATAGGGCTCCGACGACGAGCGGAGGCCGCGCATGGCATCGTCGGGAATGTCCATCAGCGCGCGCCGTGCATCGCGGGTGTAGATCACGCCGCCGCCGAGGAAATAGGCCGATGCGCCGGGGACTGCGAGCAGCGATGCCGAGATCAGTCCGCCCGTCGATGATTCCGCGACCGCAATCGTCTGCTTGTTCGCGATCAGCTTCGCGGCGACCTGTTCGGCGATGGATATGAGTGCGTTCATCGGCGCTCTTTCTCGTTGCTTGCCATGAAAATCCTGTAGGGCGTTCTGCCTTCCTAGCACACCACACCGGCCCCTGCCGAGTTGCGGACCGCAGCCCGGCCTGATTGAATATCGGACAACAACCAAGCGGCGCCCGACAAGTTGTCGTGAGAGCGTGCGCCGGAGGAAACACCATGACGTTGCCGATCGCGGGCGGCGTGGATTGCGATCTGCATCCCGCCGTGCCTCACCTCACCAGCCTGCTGCCGTATATGAACGACTACTGGCGCGACCAGGTGACGACGCGCGGCATGACCGACCTGATCTCGCAATCCTATCCGACCAATTCGCCGATCGCCTCGCGGCCGGACTGGCGTCCCGCCCAGGGCAAGCCGGGTTCGAGCCTTGCCGACATGCAGCGCCAGGCGCTCGACCGGTTCGGCACCGCCACCGGCATCTGCAATCCGCTCTATGGCGTGCAGATGGTGTTCTCCGAGGACATGGCCGATGCCTTCTGTCGCGCGCTGAACGACTGGCTGGTCAAGGAGTGGCTCGACAAGGACGATCGCCTGCGCGGCTCGATCGTGATCCCCGTGCAGAGCATCGACAAGGCGGTCGCCGAAATCGAGCGCTGCGCGCAGGACAAGCGCTTCGTGCAGGTGCTGATGCTCGTGATGGGCGACATGCCGCTCGGCAAGCGTCACTATTGGCCGATCTACGCCGCGGCCGAACGGCTCGGCCTGCCGATCGGCATCCATGCCGGCAGCGCCTATCACAACCCGCCGACCTCGGTCGGCTGGGGCTCCTATCACATCGAGGACTATGTCGCGCAGGCGCAGGCGTTCCAGACCCAGCTCACCAGCCTGATCGTCGAGGGCGTGTTCGCGCGGCATCCGAGCCTGAAAATGGTGATGCTGGAGTCCGGCTTCACCTGGCTGCCGCCGTTCCTGTGGCGGCTGCACAAGTTCTGGCGCGGCGTGCGCATGGAGACGCCGTGGGTCGACCGCGCGCCGCTGGAGATTGTGCGCAGCAACATCCGTTTCTCGCTGCAGCCGGTCGACGCGCCGCCGGACGGCGACACGCTGAACCGGCTGTTCGACCATATGCAGTCGGACGAATTGATCCTATTCTCGACCGACTATCCGCATTGGCAGTTCGACGGCGACGAGGTGCTGCCGAAGGGGCTGTCGCAGGACCTGGTCCGCAAGATCATGATCGACAATCCGCACGCGACATATGCGCGCTTGCAGGTGAAGGAGACGACGCCATGAACATCCAGATTCGGGAACGTCCCGAGGCGGCTGCGTCAACTGGCACCAAGACTGCGATCGCCGATTGCGACATCCATCCGGCGCGCGCGACCAAGGACGAGCTGCATCCTTATCTGGCCAAGCGCTGGCACAGCCATCTCGAGACCTTCAGCGTCCATCCCTATCAGGGCATGATGGAAGGCCCGCCCTATCCGAAGGCGCAGCCGAATGCCTCGCGCCGCGATGCCTATCCGCCGGAAGGGGGCCCGCAGGGCTCGTCGCTGTCGTTCATGCAGAAGCAGCATCTCGACCCGAACAATGTCGTGCTCGGCGTGCTCAACCCGCTCAACACCGGGCAGGGCATCCGCAACCAGGATCTCGCCGCCGCGATCTGCTCTGCGATCAACGACTGGCAGATCGAGAAATGGACCAGCAAGGACTCCCGCCTGAAGGGCTCGGTCGTTGTCGCCAATGAGGACGGCGTGTCGGCCGCGGCCGAAATCCGCAGGCGCGCAGGCGATACGAATTTCGTCCAGGTGCTGCTGCTGAGCCGCAATGTCGAGCCGCTCGGCCAGCGCCGTTACTGGCCGATCTATGAGGCGGCGCAGGAGGCCGGCCTTCCGATCGGCGTGCACGCCTTCGGCTTCGGCGGCAACCCGATCACCGCGTCGGGCTGGCCGAGCTATTACATCGAGGAGATGGTCGGCCATTCGCAATGCCAGCAGACCGCGCTGGCGAGCCTCGTGCTCGAGGGCGTGTTCGAACGCTTTCCGAAACTGAAGATGGTGATGGTCGAGGCCGGGTTCGGCTGGGCGCCGTCGCTGGCGTGGCGGCTCGACAAGGTGTTTGCGCGGCTGCACGCCGAGGTGCCGCATCTGAAGCGCAAGCCATCGGAGTATATCCGCGATCACATCTGGTGGACGACGCAGCCGATGGAGGACCCGGAGAGCCGCGACCACCTGTTCCAGACCATCGAGTGGATCGGCTGGGACAAGCTGCTGTTCGCGACCGATTACCCGCATTGGGACTATGACGAGCCGTCGCGCGTGCTGCCGGCCGGCGTCAGCGATGCCAATCGCCAGGCGTTCTATCTCGACAATGCGAAGCAGCTTTACGGTATCGCATGATCCGGAAAAGTGGGAACCGGTTTTCCGAATCAGATCATGTGTGAGAACAACTAGATGGCGCGTCATGTGATCGCCCCGGTGGACGAGCTGCCGCCGGGGTCGCGAAAATTCCTCGAGATCGACGGACGGCCGATCGCCGTCTTCAACGTCAAGGGCGAGTTCTTCGGGCTGCTGAACCGCTGCCCGCATCAGGGCGCGGCGCTGTGCGAGGGGCCGCTGATCGGGCTCGCCTCGTCGTCAGACCCCGGCGAGATCGAATACACCAAGCTCGGCGAGATCCTGCGCTGTCCCTGGCACGGCTGGGAATTCGATATCCGCACCGGCCAGTCCTATTGCGACCCGCGCCGCTTCCGCGTGCGCGCCTATCCCGTCAGTGTCGAGCCGGGCACCAATGTGGTGAAGGGGCCGTATGTCGCCGAGACCATCAAGGTCGCGGTCGAAAGCGACTACGTCGTCGTGGATCTCTGACCATCCGTCATTCCGGGGCGCCCCGAAGCGGCGAGCCCGGAATCCATTCCACCGCTTGTTCTCCGGCTCGATGGATTCCAGCCCTGCGCCTTCGGCGCATCCCGGAATGACAAGGATGCGGGTGAGCCGGCGTAGCGCAATCCACCCTGCGCTTATTCCGCCATCATCTGCCGTTCGCGCGCGTAGCGCATCAGAGCGACGAAGCGGTAGATGCCGTGCACGAATTTTCCGTAGGGCATGGTGATGAACAGCGCGAACACCACGCCGAGATGCAGCGCCAGCAGCGGGCCCATCGCGGCGCTCTCGCGCCACAGCAGCAAGGCAAGGCCGGTGATGCTGGTCAGGAACAGCATCAGGATGAACGCGGTGTCCATGCCCATCTGCTGCTCGTCGACCAGCACGCGGTCGCGCTTCCATTTCTCTGAAAAGAGCCCGATCGGGCCGACCACGAGGCCAATGCCACCGAGCGTGCCGAGCACGACCGGCAGGTCCCACCACGCATAGGGCGCTTCGCGCGCCAGCAGATAGTGGTACAGCGTGCCGACGCAGGTCGCGGCGAAGCACAGCATGAAGCCGTAGAAGGTGAAGTGGTGATACAGCTTGCGGCGGTCGGTCGGGTGGTCGTCCTCGTTGAAGCAGCCGACGCCGCCGCCGTCGAGATAGCGCAGCTCGCCGGCGTCGCGGACCGCCTGCAACAGCGACTTCGCGTCCGTTTTCATGCCGACGGGCTCGCCGATCGCGCGCCAGAATGCGCGCACGCCCATCACCAGCGCGAGGATCGCATAGAGCAGGGCGGCGCCGAACAGCAGCGCCATCGCATTATGCGGCATCAGTTTGTAGAACGCACCGGGCCCGGTGTGGGTGCCATAAAGCACGCCGCGGTCGTTGATCGCGGCGAAGCCGAAGATGAACGCGGCGACGCTGAGCGCGGCGATCAGGCTGATGACGAGGCCGTTACGCGCGAACGCGCCGGCAAATGCGCGCGGCCAGGCACAGGCGGCGTAGGATTCCGCGCGTGCCACCGCCAGCGTCTTCGGGACATTGACGTTGAACTCGTGCGGTGGCGAGAACTGGCAGTCGGTGTAGCAGGCGCCGCAGGCATGGCACAGATTGGCGAGATAGTTGAGGTCGCCGTCGGAGAAGGCGCGGCGCATCTCCATCGCGGGAAATACCGCGCACAGGCCTTCGCAATAGCGGCAGGAATTGCACACCGTCATCAGACGGTCGGCTTCCTGCAAGATCCTTGTCCCGTGCATCGCGCCAGTCCCGTCCTCAGTTCCGCGCATTCTTCGCCGCTTCCCGCCCGGCGACGCGGCCGAACACGCTGCCGATGGTCATGCCGATGCCGGCGGCGTAGCCCTTGCCGAGCACGTTGCCGGCCATGATCTCGCCGGCGGCGAACATGTTGGCCGACGGCTTGCCGTCCTTCATCAGCATCCGCGACTGCTTGTTCACGCGGGTGCCGAGATAGGTGAAGGTGATGCCCGGCCGCACCGGATAAGCGAGATAGGGCGCCGTCTCGATCCTGCGCGCCCAATGCGTCTTCGCCGGCGTGATGCCTTGGGTGCGGCAGTCGTCGAGGATGGTGTGGTCGAACGTGCCGGGCTGCACCGCGGCGTTGAAATCGGTGATGGTCCTTTCCAGCGCTGACGCATCGAGCTCCAGCTTGCCGGCGAGTTCGGCAATCGTCGCGCCCGCGATCGGCGGAAACAGCGTCGGCATGAAGCTCGTCACGACGGTGGAGTCGAAGATGATGTAGGCGATCTGGTCCGGCTGCGCGGCGACCAGGCGGCCCCAGATCGCGTAGCGCTTTGGCCAGATGTCCTCGCCTTCGTCGTAGAACCGCTCGGCATGCTTGTTGACGACGATGCCGAACACGACCGAGTCGTGGCGGGTGATGATGCCGCCGTCGAATTTCGGCGCACGGGCATCGATCGCCACTGCATGGCATTGCGTCGGATCGCCGATCTCCTGGACGCCCTTGGCGAGCAGCATCTTCAGGATCGCGCCGCGGTTATAGGGCGTACCGCGGATCAGGAAATTGTCGGCGGCCTCGCCCCAATATTCCTTCAGCCATTCGATATTGGCCTCGAAGCCGCCGGCGGCCGCGACCAGCGTCGAGGCGCGCACCTCGGTCTTGCCGCCGACCGGCTGCTTCAGCTGCGCCGACAGGAACATGCCGTCCTCGATCTTGAGATCGATCACCTCGGCGTCGTAGAGGACGTCGATGCCGAGCTCCTCGGCGGTGCGATAGAGCGCGTTCAGCATCGCGCGGCCGCCGCCGAGGAAGAACGAGTTGGTGCGGCCGAGGCTCAGCGTGCCGCCGAGCGAGGGCTGCCAGCGCACGCCCTGTTCGACGATCCAGTTCAGGATGTCCTTGGACTCGTGGATCATGAAGCGTGCCAGTTCCTCGTCGGTCTGGCCGCCGGTCACCAGCAGCAAATCCTTCCAGAATTCCTCCTCGGTGTAGGGGCCGGTGAGGATCTCGGTCGCCGCGTCATGGGCGCAGCGCATGTTGCGGGTGTGGCGGGTGTTGCCGCCGCGGTAGAATTTCGGGGCGCCCTCCAGCACCAGCACGGAGGCGCCGGCGCGCCGTGCGCTGATCGCAGCGCAGAGCGCGGCGTTGCCGCCGCCGATCACCAGCACGTCGAACCTGCGCGTCAGATCAACCATGCGCTCTTGTTATCGTTGTTGGCATGGAAAGCAACACGGCCGGACGGATACCTGATCCCCCGGCCGCGATGCGGAATATCAGGCCGTGACCGTCTTGCGCTGCTCGATGGTCTGGCCGCCACGATAGACGATCAGTGCGGCGATGATGCCGAGAACAGCGCCGAACATGAGCCAGTAGGCAGGCGAGGCCTTGTCCTGGCCGGTCATGGCGATCAGCTTGGTTGCGACAAAGGGGGTCGATGTGCCGAAGATGCCCGCCGCCAACGCGAACGCGATCGAGAAGCAGGTGGTGCGGACATGCGCCGGCACGATCTCGACCAGGCATCCCAGCATCGTGCCGCTGTAGACGCCAAAGTAGAACGAGAACATCATCTGCACGGCCAGCAGCTTTCCGAGCGTGGGCTCATGCGAGAGCCACGACAGTGCCGGGTAGGCGGTCACGAACGACAGGCTCGCGATCGCGATCAGCACCGGCTTGCGGCCGATCCGGTCGGACAGCGCGCCGCCGACCGGATTCCAGATGAAATTCGTCACCGCAACGAGCAGGGTCACCAACAGCGTCCCGGAGGCTGAAAGATGCAGCTCCTTGCCGAAGCCGGGCGCATACACCGTGATGAAATAGAACGTCGTGGTGGTCAGAACCGCGATCATCATGCCGAGAATGACGATGCGCCAGTTCTCGATCGCCGAGGCGAACACTTCGCTCGCCGTCGGATGCTTTTTCATGGCCAGGAAGGCCGGCGTTTCCTCGAGCGAACGCCGCAATATGAAGATCACGGGAATGATGAGGCATCCAATGAAGAACGGGATGCGCCATTTGGCGACGCCGCCGATCGCATCCAGGAAAGTGTCGCCGGGGATCGCCTCTCTCAGGACGAAGCCGATCACGGCTGCAACAAAGATGGCAACCTGCTGACTGGAGGATTGAAACGAGGTGTAGAATCCCCGATTGCCGGGCGTCGCGATCTCGGAAAGATAAACGGAGACGCCGCCCAGTTCGACGCCGGCGGAGAAGCCCTGGATCAGCCGGCCAATCAGCACGATGATCGTTGCGGCGATGCCGATCGACGCGTAGGACGGGCAGAAGGCGATCACCACCGTGCCAAGCGCCATCAGCGTGAGCGTCACGATCAGGCCCTGGCGGCGGCCGATGCGATCGATGTAGGAGCCGAGCACGACCGCGCCCACGGGACGCATCAGCGCGCCGAGCCAGAACACGCCATACGCATTGAGCAGCGCCGCGGTCTCGTTCTGGGCGGGGAAGAACGCCTTCGCGATGTCCTGCGCATAGAAGCCGAACAGGAAGAAGTCGAATTGCTCGAGGAAATTGCCGCTGGTCGCGCGCAGGATGGCGCCGAGACGCGACTTGATCTGCGGGACTTGCGATGAACTCGACTGCGACATAACGCCCTTTCCTCCCCGTGACAAAACGGCCGGCGCAAATTGTGTCGCCGGCCAAGGCAGTTAACTGCCATATGCGGCAATTTGGCACGGCTGTCCGGCGCGACCAACCTGAAATCGCGCCGGCGCTATGGGAAAAAAGCCGTAGGTGGGAATTTGCTGATGCCGCGTGCGCCGCATCAAGTCGTCGTATGTGCCGCAGCGCCGAGCCAGGAGCGGAACGCAGAAAGCTTCGGGGAATCGGCGCGTCCTTGCGGCGTGACCAGATAGAAGCCGGCGTCCGCCGGCAGCGCGATCTTGAAGGGAACCACGAGACGACCCTTGGCGATGTCGTCCTGAACATAGGAGGTGCGGCCCATCGCGATGCCGATGCCGTCGATCGCGGCCTGGATCGTCACGAACAGCAGGTCGAAGGTCACGCCCGGCTGCTTGGAAATGTCGGTCGGCAGTCCGGCCGCGGTCAGCCACAGCCGCCAGTCGTCGCTGTTGGCGTTGCTGGTGTGCAGCAGCACATGGTCCCTGAGATCTTCGGGGCATTTGAGCGGCCTGGTTCCATCCAGCAGCGACGGGCTGCACACCGGAAACAGCTCGTCCGCCATCAGCCAGTCCGCGCGCAGGCCCGCCCATTGTCCGCGGCCATAGCGGATCGCCGCGTCTACCTTGTCGCGCTGGAAGTCGACCAGACTGGTCGAGGTGGTGATGCGGACATCGATGCCGGAATGCGCCTCCTGGAATGCCGACAGCCGCGGCAGCAGCCATTTGGCGGCGAGCGATGCCAGCGTCGAGACGGTCAGCACGTGATCGTCGTCCCGGCGCAGCAGGCGGTCGGTCGCGAGCCTGAGGTCATTGAAGGCTGCGCGGACGCCGGGAAGGTATTCGGCGGCCTCCGGCGTCAGGCTCAACGAGCGGTTCTGGCGGACGAACAGACGGATGCCGAGCTCTTCCTCGAGGCGCCGGATCTGATGGCTGATCGCGGTCTGCGTCACGTTCAGTTCGGACGCCGCGACCGTGAAGCTCATGTGCCGCGCGGCGGCCTCGAACGCCCTCAGGCCGTTCAACGAAGGCAGGCGGCTGGTCATGTCAGATGGCCTCCAATGCATGATTTTAATTCATGCGAATCGGTACAAAGTGTCGTTTGTGAACGGGCCGAATAGCTCAGATATTACCGCCAACAGGTTACCGATAGGAGCCGCAGATGTCCATTTTCACCCACGAATCGATGACAAATCATCATACGCCTGGGTTGCTGAACCAGGTCAGCGACACGCTGCATGTCTGGTGGGATCGCTACGAGCGCCGCCGCGAGCTGTCGCAGTGGACCGAGCGCGACCTGCACGACTTCGGCATGTCCCGCAGCGACATCGTTTTCGAGACCGACAAGCCGTTCTGGCGGGCCTGACAAGGACGCCTTCGCCGGCGCTGCCTCGACCGGGGGGCGCCGGCCAATTCCTTCACCCGAGGAGCGTGTCATGACTGCGCTGCATCTCGACGATCTCAAGCAATATTCTGACGTGCTGCGCGCCAAGAACGGGAGCGAGATCAAGGTGCGCTTCGTCGAGCCGCGCGACCGCGAAGAGCTGCAGAATTACATCCGCTCGCTCTCCGCCGGGTCCCGTTACAACCGCTTCCTGGGTGCACTGAGCGAGCTGCCAAAGATGGAGCTCGAGCGTTTTATTCACGTCGGCGAGGCTGACCGGTTCACGGTGGTCGCGACGATGCTGGTCGATGGCTTTGAGACCATCGTCGGCGAAGCCCGCTACGCCTTCCATGCCGATACGTCGAGCGTCGAGTTCGGCCTGTCGATCGATGACCGGTGGCAGGGCCACGGCATTGGCAAGGCGCTGCTGAAGAATCTCGAATGCCGCGCGGCGTCTTTCGGAGCTGAGCGCATCTTCGGCGACACGTTACGTTCCAACGCGACGATGATCGGTCTCGCCCGCAAGTCCGGCTACGCCTTCACTACAAGCCCCGGCGATTGGAAGCTGGTGCGCTTTGCGAAAGAGATCCACGTCGAACCGCAAGACATTCCCTGTGCCAGCTGGCGGCTCGCCGCCACTTCCCGCTCGGCCACGATGTCCTCGCTTGCGGTTTGACTGACTAGGCCCGGTTCTGGCCCCTCCAGAACCGGGCCCTTTTCTTTTGCACTGCCGCGCTTGCCCTGACCTCCCCTTGAAAAGGGGAGGTCGCTTTGCTCGCCAGAGCAAAGCGGGTGGGGATCGGCTCCCTCCACGAGTAACCGTGCGTGTCGCTGGACCCCCATCCCGACCTTCCCCCTTTCAGGGGAAGGAGAAGAGATCGTGTGGTCGCCCCTCAATTCCCGCGGAACACCGGCTTGCGCTTCTCGATGAAGGCCTGCACCGCCTCCTTGTGATCCGCCGTCGTGGTGAGGCGGATCAGCCGCTCGGCCTCGTGGTCGCGCGCGCTGGCGAAGTCGAATTGCAGCGCCTCGTCGAGATTGTCCTTCATGTAGCGCAGCGCCAGGGTCGGGCCTTCGGCCATCGACTTCGCCAGCGCGAACGCCTCGTCCTGCAGCGTCTCGTCCGGTACCACGCGGTTGACGAGACCGATCTGCTCGCATCTTGCGGCATCGACCTTCTCGGACGTGAACATCAGCTCGCGGGCGCGCGAGGTGCCGACCAGGCGCGTCAACAGCCAGGCCATGCCGTAGTCGCCGCTCAGCGCCACGCGCAGATAACCGGTCGAGATGAAGGCGGATTGCGCCGCGATCCGGAGGTCGCAGGCCATCGCGATCGCAAGGCCGGCGCCTACCGCCGGGCCGGGCAGTGCTGCGATGGTCGGCTTGCGCACCGAGGCGAGCGCGCCGGTGAGCAGGCGCTGGCGCTCCTGCAGGTCGGCGACCTTGTCCTCATAGGACATTTCGAGCTTCTTCGGGTCGCGATTGGCGCCCATGCCCTTGACATTGCCGCCGGCGCAGAACGCCTTGCCGGCGCCGGTGACGAGCAGCACGCCGACCTCGGGGTTCTCGCCGCAGGTGCGGATCATCGTGCGCAGCGCCGGCGTCAGCGTGTCCGACAGCGAATTGCGGGCGTCCGGACGGTTCAGCGTGATGACGGCGACGCGGTCGCGGATCACGCAGAGCAGTTCGTCGGTGCCGGTCTCGATCTTGATTTCGTGGGTCATGGTTCCTCCGCGGGTCAATTGTTGTCGTCATTGCGAGCGCAGCGAAGCAATCCATGCCGCCGCGAATGGAGAAATGGATTGCTTCGTCGCTTCGCTCCTCGCAATGACCATCAGGATCGGTGCTCGGGCCAGCCTACGCCTTAGAGATGATCTCCGTCATCTCAAAACTTCTCAACCCAGGGCCGCAATTCCAGCTCCCAGGTCCAGGCGCTGCGCGGCTGCTGCAGCACGTTCCAGTAGCTCAACGCGATCGCGTCGGGATCGAGCATCGAATCCGGGCGGTCGGCGGGCTCGGCGCGCGCGGCGCTGCGGATGCCGCCGTCGATCACGAAATGCGCGACATGGATGCCCTGCGGCGACAATTCGCGCGCCATGCTCTGCGCCAGCCCGCGCAATGCGAACTTGCCCATCGCGAACGGCGCCGATTGCGCATAGCCCTTGACGCTGGCGGAGGCGCCGGTGAACAGGATCGCGCCCTTCTTGTTAGGGACCATCCGCTTCGCCGCCTCCTGCGCCACCAGGAAGCCGCCGAACGCCGAGACCGCGATCGCTTGCTCGACCTCGGAGGGAACGAGTTCAACGAAGGGTCCGCGCGAGCGCCCGGAGGCGTTATAGACCACGAGGTCGGGTGTTCCGATCTCGCGCTCGACCAGGCCGAACAGACGCTCGACATCTTCCGCCTTGGTGGCGTCGCAAGCATAGGCGCGCGCGCCGGTTTCCGTGCAGAGCGCACCGAGCTTCTCGATGCTGCGCGCGCCCAGTGCCACGCGAATTCCCTCCCGCGAAAATACCCGCGTCAGCGAGGCGCTGAGGCCCTCGCCGGCGCCGACGATCAGGGCGATCTTGTACTTCGGAATATCCATTGGGCTTTCCTTTGCTCGGCCGGAGGAGGATAGTCGTGCCCAAACAAATGAGCACCGCAACCGGGAATTCAATGCAGCCGCACAAGCAGGATCCGAAAACGCCATCCGCCAGCCAGCCGGGCCTGCTCGCGCCCGACACGACGGGAATGAACTTCTACCGGGCCGATCCCGCGCTGACCGATCTTCTGAAGCTGCATCTGCCCGAGGCGTTGTTCCGCCACATCGAGCCGCATCTCGACCGGCTCGGCGGATTGGCCGGCGGCACTCTCGACGAGTGCGCGCGGCTTGCCGACCGGCATACGCCGGTGCTGCACCAGCGCGACAAGTTCGGCCGCGACGTGCAAACCATCGAATATCATCCGGCCTATCGCGAGATCGAGAAGGCCGCGTTCGGCGAGTTCGGCATTCATGCGCTGTCGATCCGCAAGGGCATCATGGGCTGGCCCGACAAATATCCCGTGGTGGCCAAGCACGCCTTCACCTTCCTGTTCAACCAGACCGAATTCGGCATGGGCTGTCCGATCAACGTCACCGACGGGTGCGCAAAGCTGCTGGCGAATTTCGGCAGCGAGGCGTTGAAGGCGAAATATCTCGACGGCCTGACCCAGACCGACATGAGCAAGCTGACGCAGGGCGGTCAGTTCATGACCGAGAAAGAAGGCGGCTCCGACGTCGGCACGCTGACCACGCGCGCGGTGCAGGAGGGCGACCACTGGCGGCTCTATGGCGAGAAGTGGTTCTGCTCGAATGCCGATGCCAAGGTGGTGATGCTGCTGGCGCGCCCCGAAGGCGCGGGGCCGGGCACCAAAGGTGTCGGCCTGTTCCTGATGCCGCGTTTCCTCGACGACGGCTCGCAGAACCACTACCGGATCGTGCGCCTCAAGGACAAGCTCGGCACCCGCTCGATGGCCTCGGGCGAGATCAAGCTCGACGGTGCGATCGCGTACGCCGTCGGCAAGCTCGACCGCGGCTTCGTGCAGATGGCCGAGATGGTGAATTCGTCGCGGCTCTCCAACGGCGTGAAGTCGACCGCGCTGATGCGCCGTGCCTGGCACGATGCGATCACGGTCGCGAAGGGCCGTGTGGTGTTCGGCCAACGGATCATCGACCTGCCGCTGGCGCGGCGCCAGCTGATGAAGATCATGCTGCCGACCGAGCAGGCGCTGTCGATGAGCTTTTTGACCGCCGATGCGCTCGACCGCGCCGAGGCCGGCAGCCAGGACGCCGCGGCGCTGCTCCGCATCCTGACGCCGACTTTGAAATTCCGCGCCACCCGCGACGCCCGCAAGGTCTGCGGCGACGCGATGGAGATGCGCGGCGGCATCGGCTACATCGAGGAATTCGTCACGCCGCGGCTGCTGCGCGATGCGCATCTCGGTTCGATCTGGGAAGGCACCGGCAACATCGTCGCGATCGATGCGCTGAAGCGCGCGGTCGGGCGCCATGGCGCCGACAATGCGCTCGCCGCCGATCTACATGCGCGGCTCGACGACAGCCCGAATGTCCCGCAAGCCTGGCGCAACCGGCTGCGCGATCTCAGCGATCGTGCGGTCGGGTTTGCGCGCGAGGTCGCGAGCCGCATCGACAATGAGGGCGATGCGCGGCGCGCCACCAGCCTGCTCTATCATGTCGCAAGCGCCGTGGCGCTGGCATGGGAGGGCGGACGTATCCACGAGATGCGCGGCGACGCGCGCCGGCTGCTGCTGTCGCGGATGGTGATCGAGCATCGCGTGATGCCGGGCGATCCGTTCCGGCTTACGGAAAATACCGTTCAGCGCAGGATGACCGAGCACCTGCTCGGCGATCGCGCAATCGGCATGGCCGAGGTTGGCGAATTGCTCATCGCAGCGTAGGCTCGCCGTGGCCGCTCGCGCAGTCTCACCTCTCCCATCGGGAGAGGTCGGATCGCGCCAGCGATCCGGGTGAGGGGTTGCGCTCTATCGATAGACCTGAACCCCTCACCCGGACCGCATCTTCGATGCGCTCCGACCTCTCCCGTTGGGAGAGGTGGAGAGCGTACAAAAAACACGAGAGGAAATTCCGATGAAGGCCGCCGTCCTGCATGAAGTCAATCAGCCGCTGGTGATCGAGGATGTCAGCGTGCCCAATCCGGGGCCGCGCGAGGTCCTGATCCGCACCGCGGTCGCGGGCCTCTGCCATTCCGACCTGCATTTCATGGAAGGCCTCTATCCGCATCCGCTGCCCGCGGTGCTCGGCCATGAATCGGCCGGCGTGGTCGAGAAGGTCGGCTCAGACGTCAATTACGTGAAGCCCGGCGATCACGTCGTCACCTGCCTCTCGGTGTTCTGCGGCACCTGCGACAATTGCACCACCGGCCGCACCGTGCTGTGCACCGACACCACGGTGAAGATGCTGCCCGGCGCCTCCAACCGCCTGTCGTGGGGCAGGAAGGAAAAGCTCAACCAGTTCCTCAACCTGTCGTCGTTCGCCGAGCAGATGCTGGTGCACGAGAACGCGATCGTGAAGATCAAGAAGGAGATGCCGCTCGATCTCGCCGCGCTGATCGGCTGCGGCGTCATCACCGGCTATGGCGCCGTGGTGAACACCGCGAAGGTCACCGCGGGCGAGACCGTGGCTGTGATCGGCTGCGGCGGCGTCGGCATGGCCGCGATCAACGGCGCGCAGATTGCCGGTGCCGGCCGTATCATCGCGATCGACACCAATCCGGCGAAGCTGCAGCTGGCGACCAAGCTAGGGGCCACCGACATCGTCGATCCCGCGCGCGGCGACGTGGTCCAGCAGGTGCGCGAGCTCACCGGCGGCGGCGTGCATCATTCCTTCGAGGTGCTCGGCCGCAAGGAGACCGCCGAGCAGGCCTTCGCCATGCTGGCGGCGGGCGGCACCGCGACCATCGTCGGCATGATCCCGTTCGGCCAGAAGATCGAGCTGCACGGCTTCGACTTCCTGCGCGAGCGCCGCATCCAGGGCTCGTCGATGGGCTCCAACCACTTCCGCGTCGACATGCCGCGCCTCGTCGACTTCTACATGCGCGGCAAGCTGCATCTGGAGGACTGGATCTCGGCCAAGCTGAAGCTCAGCGAGATCAACGAGGGCTTTGCCAACATGAAGGCCGGCAAGACGCTGCGCAGCGTGATCATGTTCGATAGTTGAGGTTATGTCGTCCCGGCGAAAGCCGGGACCCATACGCCGCGGCCGTGCTTTGGGCACGGCGATGGACGACTTTCTTTGCTCACCACCGGTAGCGGTGGTTGATGGTGTGGACGGCCCCCTACGGCATCAGTGTGCCAGAATGAGGTTGTTGCAAATCTCAGACATGGGAGCCGTCCGTGAACCAGATTATCCGCATTGGGATGGATACGTCGAAGCATATTTTTGTGCTGCATGGGGTTGATGCGTCCGAGCAGCCGGTCTTACGCAAGAAGCTTTCGCGCAAACTCGTGCTGGAGTTCTTCGCCAAATTGCCGCCGACGGTGATCGGGATGGAGGCCTGCGGGGCGTCGCAATATTGGGCGCGAGAGCTTTCCAGGCTGGGCCATGAGGTGAAGCTGATGGCACCGCAATTGGTGAAGCCCTACGTGATGCGGAACAAGAATGACGGGCGAGACGCAGAAGGCCTGTGTGAGGCGATGAGCCGGCCGAGCATGCGCTTTGTGCCGGTGAAAAGCGCCGAGCAGCAGGCTGCGCTGATGCTGATGGGGGTCCGCGACGGACTGATCGCCCGGCGCACCCAATTGACCAACACGATCCGCGGCCATGCGGCGGAGTATGGCCTGATCGCGCCCAAGGGGCTGGAGGCGATCGAACCGCTGCTGGCGCGGATCGCGCAGGACGAGACGCTTCCCGCTCTGGCGCGCGAGCTGTTTGCCATGCTGGGCCGGGAGTGCGTCAGGCTCGAGGACGAGTTGGAGGCGGTTGAGGCCAAGCTGATGGCCTGGCACCGCGGCGATGCCACGGGCCGGCGCCTGGCGCAGATTCCGTCGATCGGTCCGATCATTGCAACGATGCTGGTGATGAAGACACCTGATCCGGCCGCGTTCCGCTCAGGTCGTCACTTTGCGGCTTGGCTCGGCCTCACGCCCAAGGACCACTCCACCGCAGGCAAGACCAGGCTTGGCAAGATCACGCGGGCGGGCGATGAGGACCTGCGCCGTCTGCTGGTCGTCGGGGCCACGGCGGTGATCCAGCAGGCCAGGCGCGGACGCGGTCATCACTCGCGCTGGCTACTGGCGCTGATCAAGCGCAAGCCGCCGAAGCTTGCGGCCGTAGCGCTTGCCAACAAGGTGGCGCGCATCGCCTGGAAGCTGATGGTGACGGGTGAGAGTTATGACGCCGCACGGCTGAATGCCGCTACGACGGGTACCGCTTAACAGATTGGCCGGCCGGCGGGCTCGCTCGCCGACCGACCGGAGCTGCAAGAGCAGATGGAGCGATCGATCGAGCAACGATGCGAGACAATCCGTGGGACCCATCGGCCGTCAACAGGTCGCGTGGTTGTTTGGAACTCGCATCGCGCAAACCAGCTTGGCCAGCGATTCATTCGATCGCACTCAACAGGCCGGACATATGGATGCAAGCGATCCGATCAATCCCAGAAAGCTCTTGTGCCACGGGGGCCGTCCACATATGGGTCCCGGCATTCGCCGGGGCGCCGATCGAGGTTGTGATCGGGTTCACCGCGCGACGTGGGCGGACACCGCGAGCCATTTGCCGTTCTGCCTCGCCCAGCAGTCGGTGTAGCGGCCGTGCGCGGGCTCACCGTCCGCGCCGGTGTAGCTGGTCTGGGCGTGGATGATGGCGAAATCGCCGAGGATGCGGATTTTGACGTCCTCGGCCTTCAGCCCCTTGATCTTCACCGGGATCGCCGTCTGCTTCAGGAAGGCGGCGCGGTCGACCAGGCTCTTGTCGGGATTGGTGCAATAGAAGTCCTGCGCCAGGATTTCATCGAAGCGCTTGACGTCGCAGTTCTGAACCGAGTCGACGTAGTCCTTGTTGAGCTTCGTGAGCTCTTCGAGGTCCTTGCTCATTGGTGTCCTCCCAGTTGTTCCTCATTGCGAGCGCAGCGAAGCAATCCATCGCCGTGCTCGCTGATATATGGATTGCTTCGTCGCTTCGCTCCTCGCAATGACGACAGCAACTCACCTAGTCATCAAACATCTTCGGCGGCAAGAAGCCGCCGAACTCGCGCTCGATCAGCTCGGCGAGCTTCAGCGGCGTGCGGTCTTCCAGCATCGGGCCGACGATCTGCACGCCGACCGGCAATCCGTCGGGCGCAAAGCCGGTCGGGATCGCGGTGGAGGGCAGGCCCGGCAGGGTGGCGATGCCGGGCCAGGCGAGCTGGTCGGTATACACATGCGGCTCGCCGTCGATCAAAATTCGCCGCTGCTCCTGGTCGGGCGAATGATCGTGCGGATAGGCCGGCGTCGGCATGATCGGGCAGATCACGGCGTCGAACGACTTGAACAGCTCGCGCCATTGCGCGCGCAGCCGGGCGCGGCCGCCGTCGGCGATCACCCAGTCGCGATGGCTGAGCGCGATGCCGCGCAGGCGCTCGGCTTGCAGGCTGGTGTCGCTGGCCGGCAGCGCAGCTGCCGCCGCGCAGGCGCCGGCATAGACCTCCGGCGGGAAGGTCGCCCCAAGGAACGACAGCAGGATCCGCATGTAAAGCCGCGAGGACGCGGCGAAGTCCGGCAGCAGCGGGCTCGAGCGAGACACCTTCGCGCCGGCCTTGTCGAGATTGCTCGCGAGCTTGTCGATGCTTCCGCGGATCACCTTGTCGGTCGGCAGCACCGGATCGCTGTCGATCACGAGGACGCGGAAATCCTTCAGGGCGGTGTGGCGCGCCGCCGGCAGGTCCAGCCGGTACGCCTTGCCCGCTTCGAGCGGATCGGGACCGGCCATCACGTCGAGCACGAGTGCGAGGTCGGCCGCGCCGCGCGCCATCGGGCCGATCACGGACAGGTCGCGATCGAACGGCAGGGGCGGCAGCGGCGGCGGGGTGTGACCACGCGACGGCAGCAGCGCGAAGGTCGGCTTGTGCGCATAGATGCCGCAGTGGAATCCCGGCACGCGCAGCGAGCCGCCGATGTCGGAGCCGAGCGACAATGCGCCGTAGCCCGCGGCAAGCGCCGCCGACGATCCGCCGGAGGAGCCGCCCGGCGTGCGGCCGAGGTCGTAAGGGTTGTTGGTGGTGCCGTAGATCTCGTTGTAGCTCTGCCAGTCGGCGAGGCCGACCGGCACGTTGGTCTTGCCGAGGATGACGGCGCCGGCGTCCTTTACCCGCGTGATCGAGAGCGCGTCTTCCGCCGGCACGAAGTCCTTTTGCGGCAGGAAGCCCCAGGTCGTCGGCAATCCCGCGACGTTGAAGGATTCCTTCACCGTCATGGGAATGCCGAGCAGCGGTCTGTGCTCGCCGCGCGCGATCGCGGCATCGGCAGCGCGGGCAGCAGCGAGGCCCCGCTCGAAATCGCGCACGCAAACTGCGTTGATCTTGCCGTCATGGCGCTCGATGCGGCCGATCGCGTCTTCCGCTAGTTCGACGGCCGAGACCTGCCTGTTGCGCAGCGCCTCCGACAGTTCGACGGCGGTCTTGAAACTCCATTGCGATTTGGCCACAGCGTGCTCCCTTGTTCTGGCGGCGATCATGCGCAGAATGGAACGGGCGGGCAAGACCGGCTTGATCGCAATTGCGCTGGCCGCCTAGCCCGGAAGCATGCGCTGCATGACGCGGTCGCGGTAGATCAGCGAGTGCACCAGCGCGGTCGCGACGTGGAGGCAGATCAGCACCAGCAGAGACCATTCTGCAGCCTGATGCAGGCCGTCGATCGCCTTGCCGGCCGCTGTATTGTCCGAGACCAGCATCGGCAGCGGCATCACGTAGAAGAACGAGACGGTCCAGCCGCGAAACGATGCAAACAGCCAGCCGCTGATGGTCGTTGCCAGCACGAGAACATAGAGCATCCAGTGCACGGCTTCCGAGCTCAGCCGTTGCCACGCAGGCAGCGAGCTTTCCGGCGCGACCGGGTGCGTCAGCCGCCAGATGAACCGCAGCACGATGAGCGCAAGGATGACGATGCCGAGGGAAATATGGAACGTCATGGCGGCGCCGGGAGCCTGACCGCGATGAATGTCCGGCATCAGCCAGCCGATCGGGTATTGCACCGCCAGCAGGGCGACGATCACCCAATGCAGCAGCTTCGCGGTGGTGCCGTAATGCAGGCGACCGGTCATAAACTTTCGAGCCGTTTCTGAGATTGTCGAGCCAATCTAATACGGCGTGCTGCGCGCCGACAGATGCGCCATCGGATTGATGGGGCCGCTCGCGCTGGCGCGCTCGCTGCTCTCCTTGGTCCCGGGCACCGGGAAGGCGTATTCGATGATGGTCTTGACCACGAGCCGGTCGGATGCCCGCGTCAGGCCGTAGCCGACGCCGAAGTCGATGTCGACATCACCCACCTTGAAGTCGGTCACCGCGAACAATGTGTGCTGCTGCTCGGCGAGCGGGCTGAAGGCGCCGATCTTGCCGAAATCGGCATAGTATTCGAGGCCGACATACACATCGTCCTTCAGCTTGCGCGCCACGCGCGCGGCCGGCGCGAAATCCGCCTCGCCATATCTGCCGAAGCCGACATCGACGATCGGGTTGACGATGAATTCATAGTCCGCGTTGCGCACGCCGATGATCGGCCGGATCTCCAAGCCCCAGCGGGTCTGCGCGAACTTCGGCATCTCGTAGCTCAGCTCGAAATTGATGCCGTAGAACAGGTTGCGCTTGTCGGCGTTCGGCGAGACGAACAGCGTGCGCAGCTTGAATGCATTGGACAGGAATTGCCGGTCCTGCACGGCAAACGGCAGATAGAGCCCGAGCTCCCACCAATCCGTCATGCCATAGGCAAAT
The DNA here is from genome assembly GCF_054063415.1 of Bradyrhizobium sp. USDA 4011. NCBI lineage: Bacteria > Pseudomonadati > Pseudomonadota > Alphaproteobacteria > Hyphomicrobiales > Nitrobacteraceae > Bradyrhizobium > Bradyrhizobium sp. USDA 4011. Next base: position 3,577,987 of record NZ_JBSSGG010000001.1, on the reverse strand, counting down.
TCCGGCGTGCCGTTAAGGCTGTGGTTGGAGGGAAAGCCGCCGGGAAACGGCGGGTCCTTCTGGCCGATGCCGACATAGTTGAGATGCTGCTCGACGGTGAGCTGGCCGACTGCCGCAATGCCGGCATTGTAGACCTGGATCTCATCGGTCGCCCGCGCATGGCTGCTGTATCCGACCGCGCCGAGCGCAATCAGCACCGCGCTGGCTAGATCTCTACATTGGTGCCGGGATCGCATCGGGAGCCTCGCCGTCCTACGCCGCGCCGATCAGGATGCCGACCGCGAGCACGATCGCGCCGCCGAGCACGATCTGGAATACCGCCTGCAGGAACGGCGTGTCCATATAGCGCGAGCGGATGAAGGCGATCGCCCACAACTCGAAGAACACCACGATCCCGGCGATCGCGGTCGCGATCCAGAATGCGTTCGGCCAGGCATCGGGCACCAGATAGGGAATGGTGTGGCCGAGGCCGCCGAGTGTCGTCATCAATCCGCAGGTGATGCCGCGCAGCCAGGGCGAGCCGCGCCCGGTCAGCGAGCCGTCGTCGGACAGCGCTTCGGCAAAGCCCATGCTGATGCCGGCGCCGATCGAGGCGGCGAGGCCGACCAGAAACGTCTGCCAGTTGTGATGGGTGGCGAAGGCGGCGGCGAACAGCGGCGCCAAGGTCGAGACCGAGCCGTCCATCAGTCCGGCGAGGCCCGGCTGCACATATTGCAGCACGAACATCCGCCGCCGCGTGCGGTCTTCCTCTGCGCGCACATCTGGCTTGAGGATGTCGCCGGTCAGCTTGACCGCGAGTTTCTCGTGGCCCTTCTCCTCTTCGGCGAGATCGCCGAGCAGCCGGCGTACGCCGGTATCCTCAGCCTTTTCTGCCGCCTTGGCATAGAAGCGCTCGGCCTCCAGTTCCATGGTCTCGACTTCCTTGCGGATGGTGTCGAGCGGCAGGTTCTTGGTCAGCCAGATCGGACGCCGGCGCAGAAAGCCTTTGACGTCCTCGCGCCGGATCGGCGGCAGATGGGGGCCGAAGCGCTGCTCGTAGGTCTCCAGCAGACGGTGGCGATGGCCGCGCTCTTCCTCCGCCATTTCCTCGAAGATCTTTGCGGTATCGGGATAACGATCGGCGAGGTCCTCGGCGAAGGACATGTAGATGCGGCTGTCCTCCTCCTCGGAGGCAATCGCGACCGCCAGCACCTCGCGCTCGGTCAGATCGGCGAAATTCTTCACGGCAGACGCCTTGTTTTCAGAGTTTAGAATTAGAATAATTCTAATATTTGTTCGTCAGTCCGAGGTCAATCCTGGATGGGTGCGTCTCTGCCCGTTCGTGATCAAGATCAGGGGAACCAGGCTGTGCTACGTCCGTTCGAGTTCCTGCTGTGCACGAGAGGATGCCATGGACACCGTCAAATTCCGCCTGAACGACGCGCGACTGGCGCCGCGGCGGACGAAACTCGAGATTCCGGGCTGGGCCGGCAACCGTGAGCCGCGCAGCGATGGTTCGCGCGAGCAGGTCTGGCATTGCGTGCCGTTCTCGGAAGGCGCGCAATACGGGATCGAGCTGTTCTATCCCTATGATTTCGAGCTGCGCGTCACCACGAAGGACGGAAGGCTACAACTCGACGCCGATTGGGGTGAGCCGCCGGACAGCGGCGTGCAGTGGCCGCCGTTCCGGAATTTCGGCGACGCGTTCTACACCTATCAGATATTGCTCGATCTCAAGGTCGAGAAGGGCATGGCGATCCGTACCGAACCGCATCCGCGCTTCTACACCGATCGCTCCGACACCGTGCCGATCGCCGTTCCGGCGCTCGTGCGCAATTGGTGGCCGATGATGTTCTTCACGGTGTTCAAGGCGCCGGCGGAAGGGCGCACTCACATTTTCCGGCCGAACGAGCCGTTCGCCCAGATCATCGTGATTCCCGAGGAAGCGAACTTTCAGCTCGAGCAGATGGGCGAGGAGGAGGCCGCCGAACGCGAATTGCAGGCGCGCCGCATCTACAACAATCGGCCCAAACTGGCCGCCGGAACGGAATGGACGTCGTCATCGGACACGGTGTTCGACGGCACATATCGCCATCTGCACCGCGCCGCAAAGGAGAAGGCGCGCAACGATTGAGCGAGATGCCGCATCATAGTTGACAAAACAACGGGGCCCGCGGGCCCCGTTGTGGTATCGCCGATCGGGCGCGATCGCTCAGTAATCGCGACGGTAGAAGCTGTGATGATGATGGTGGTGATGATGGTGATGGTGGTAGCGCCGATAGCGCGGCACCACGATGACCGGGCGCTCGTAGTAGCCGCGGCGATAGTAGCCGTGATGATGGTGGTGGTGATGGTGGTGGTAGTACTGTGCAAGCTGCACGTTCTCGCGGACCGGAGCGGGCGCAGCCTCGTCGAGCGCCTGCAGCTTTGCGGAGGCGTTCGAGATCGGCTCCAACAGGTCCGCGTATGAGTTCGCCTGCAGAACGTCGGCCGGGTTCGGCCCAGGCGCAGCTTCGGCGGCACCGACCGCGCCGAACGCGGCCACCGCTCCCAGAAGTCCAGCGATTTTCTTATCCATCTTTGCTCTCCTCAAAAAGTCGCCGGACCGAGCGCCGGTTTCTAGCAACGCCAATCATTGCCCAATGTTTCGTGAACCGCGCATTAACGCCCTGTGACGGGATCGTGGCGGCAGGCATCCGCATCTGACGCGGGACGGATGCCGGTTCGCGCGAAGAAAACCTGCCAAAACAAGAATCTAGAGCGACTGATTCGATCAGAACCGAAGTGGCTCTAGCTTGCGCGATCGAGGAACTGCAGCAGCAGCCGGCTCACTTCGTCCGGCTGCTCCTGCTGCACCCAGTGGCCGGCTCCGTCGATCAGGTGGCAGCCGATCATTTTGGTACAGGCCCTGGTCTGCATCGTCTCGAACACGCCGGGCCGCTGATAGGTGCCCCAATCCTGCTTGCCCGAGATGAACGCGGATGGTTGTTCGATGCAGCGGCCGCTCCAGGTCTGCAATTCCGGAGTGAACGCGCCTGACGTGCCGCAGCGATACCATTGCAGCCCGCCCTGGAATCCCGTGCGCTGATACTCCGCGCTGTAATAGGCCAGCTCGTGGTCCGGTAGCCATGCGTTGGCGGCGATCGCCTCGCGCGACGGCATCTCCTCGGCGACCGTCGCGGCCATGTCCTTGGCGAGGTCCATCACATAGTAGGTCGGCAGTTTGGCCAGTTCGCCCGCCGACCAGGACTGCAGCGGATAGGGCTTGTTGCCGGTCCAGTCGGCGCTCTTGTGATGATAGTAAGCGCGCAGGAAGTCGTGCACGCCCTGCGGCGCGCGATGCATGTCGTCGTTGGCCTGATACGTCGAATAGTACCACTGGTAATGCTTGCGCGGCCTCGGCAGCGCGGCGAGCTCGCGATGCACGGGGTCTTCGGTCGCGGGCTTCGCCGGCTCATTGGCCGTGTTGAACGGCAGCGGCGGCGGCCCTGCGAACGGCGCGCTCATCATCACCACCGCACGGAACACGTCGGGGCGGATCAGCGCGCACCATGCCGCGATCGACGAGCCGAAATCGTGCCCGATCACCGCATCGACGTGCTTGTAGCCGAACGCCGCCACCAGCCCGAGCGCATCGCGCACCAGATTGGGCAGGCGGAAGGGGGCGAGGTCGCCGTCATACCCCGCGCTCCAGCCTGTGGTGCGGCCATAGCCGCGCTGGTCCGGCGCGATCACGTGATAGCCGGCCGCGGCAAGCCTCGGCATCACCTTGCGCCAGGAGAACGCCAGCTCGGGAAAACCGTGCAGCAGCAGCAGGCAGGGACGGCCGGCTGTTTCGAAGCCCGCCTCCAGCACATGCATGCGCAGGCCGTTGATCCCGTCGACATAACGCGAGCGGATGGTGGCGGGCAGTGGGACGTCGGGGAGCGTTTCCATCGTGCAGATCACCTGTTGGGCCTCGCCGCACAACCAGCGCATTTTGCTGTATGCTGGCGGCCATCGATTCACGATAGCAACTTTGGCCACGGGATGCATACCGCATGCGCCACGCGAGGATTGCAGAGCTGCCCGGCCGGATGTCGCGTCTTGGCGTGATGATCGTGGCCGCCGGCCTGATGCTGATGTCCGCGGTCCGCGCGGCCGACATCAAGGAGCTCACCGAAAAATTGCCGCGCGCCTATATCGGCGAATTCCTGTGGGATGGCGACAACACTGTGCAGAACGTCGTCATCACCTTCGACAAGGTGCAGGTCCTGAACGAGCAGAACGCGGAAGCCCGAGGCTGCGGTTCGTATGAGGTCGGCCGTCATGTGACCAGGATCGGCGTGCAGATGTTCATCCGGCTGTCCGATCTCGAGGTCGAGATCTTCGAACGGTCGCCCGACGGCAACGGGACGTTCGAGACCGACGGCAGCCATCGCGGCAAGCTGTCGGGGGATTTTCAGCAGATCGATGCGCAGTGGACTACCACAGCATCGGGCAAGCACGGCCAACTGCATTTGCGTGCCGCGGCGTCGGTGGCGTGCGGACCGGCCGAGGATTTGTAGGTCGGCGGGTTGGGCGCGAGCGGCGTCCCGCATGCGCTCTTCATCCTCCTGGAGCGCGGGTGCGGATCGCCTGCACGACTTCGGAATATTAGAAATATACCCCTGAGTTGCCCGACGTGTCAAGTTGCCTTGTCGAACGCCGGCAGCCGCCAGCTCCTTTGCATGGGGTTGTTTTCGATATTTTGGCCGCGCGCGGCGGTGGCCATCCAGGGGAGGTGAACCGCGGTCACGCCCTGGCAGGCGCCTTCGGCCAGTATCTGTCGCGCAGATGCCGCTTCACCAGTTTCCCGGTCGGGGTCCGCGGCAACTCTTGCTCGAAATCGATGCTCTTCGGGCATTTGATCGGTGACAGATGCTGGCGGCAGAACGCGATCAGCTCGGCCTCGAGCTTCTTGCCGGCCGTGGCGATGTCGTGCGGCTGCACCACGGCCTTGACCTCTTCGCCCATCTCCTCGTTCGGCACGCCGAACACCGCGACGTCGGAGACCGCGGGATGCGTGATCAGCACGTCCTCGGTCTCCTGCGGGTAGATGTTCACGCCGCCGGAGATGATCATGTAGCTCTTGCGGTCGGTGAGGTAGAGGAAGCCCTCTTCATCGAGGTAGCCGACGTCGCCGAGCGTCGACCAGCCCTTGGCGTTGTAGGCCTTCTTCGTCTTCTCGGGATCGTTGTGATAGCTGAAAACCGGCGCGTCGGCGAAATAGACCTGGCCGATCTGGCCGGTCGGCGCCTCCTCGTCGTTCTCGTCGAGAATCTTGACCTTGCCGACCACGGCGCGGCCGACCGTGCCGCGATGGGTCAGCCATTGCTGCGAGGTCGAGACGGTGACACCGTTGCCTTCGGAGCCGGCGTAATACTCGATCAGGATCGGTCCCCACCATTCGATCATCTTGGCTTTCACGTCGACGGGGCAGGGCGCGGCGGCGTGGATCGCCCCCTTCAGCGATGAGACGTTGTAGCGGGCGCGCACCTCGTCGGGCAGCTTCAGCATGCGCACGAACATGGTCGGCACCAGCTGCGACTGCGTCACCTTGTGCTTCTCGACCTGCTTCAGGAACTCCTCGGCGTCGAAATGCTCCATGATGATGGAGGTGCCTCCCAGCACGGTTGCCATCATGTTGAAGCGCAGCGGAGCCGCGTGATAGAGCGGCGCCGGCGACAGATAGATCGAGTCGGCATTCATGCCGCACATATCGGCGGTGAGGATCCGCAGGAACGGGTTCGGCACGTCGATCCGGTTGCCCTCGAATTCCTTCTTGATGCCCTTGGGCCGGCCGGTGGTGCCGGAGGAATACAGCATGTCGTAGCCCGCAACCTCGTCGGCAACCGGCGTGGACGGCTGCGCGGCGGCCTCCTTGTCATAGGAGCGGAAGCCCGGGGCCGGCTCGTCCATCATGTAGAACAGCGGCTCGCCCGGCTCGCCCTTGATCAGGCCCTTCACCTTGTCGGCGCATTGCGGCGTGGTGATGAACACCTTCGCACCGCAGTCTTTGATGATATAGGCAATCTCCTCTTCGGTCAGGTAGCGGCTGATCGCCGTGTAATAGAGCCCCGAGCGCTGCGCGGCCCAGCAGATCTCCATGAAGGCGAGGCGGTTCTCCATCAGGATCGCGATGTGGTCGCCGGGCTTCAGGCCGAGCGAGCGGAACAGATGCGCGCCCTGGTTCGAGAGCTCGTCGAGCTCGCGATAGGTGATCGCCTTGCCGCTGCCCGCCATCTGGTAGGCGATCTTGTTCGGATGGTTGCGCGCGTGGATGGACGGGTGGGTCAAAGATGTTTCCTCAGGTGGTGCGTCGTCCCTGCGAAGCAGGGACCCATAACCACCGTGTTGTGTTGTTGAAATGGGTTAGGGCCGCAGCCCGGCATAACCACAAGCACCTGTGGTCGGGTCCCGGCTCAAGGCTGAGACGACACCTTTTGTGTGGCCGCTTGTACGGCTCGTTTGTCCGTTGATGCGGACTCTCTCTTACAGCCGCTCGACGATCGTCACGTTGGCCATGCCGCCGCCTTCGCACATGGTCTGCAGGCCGTAGCGCTTGTTGCGCTGCTTCAGGGCGTGCAGCAGCGTCGTCATCAGCTTGGTGCCGCTGCCGCCGAGCGGATGGCCGAGCGCGATCGCGCCGCCATTGACGTTGAGCCGGGCCGGATCGGCGCCGGTGGTCTTCAGCCACGCGGTCGGCACCGAGGCGAAGGCCTCGTTGACCTCGAACAGGTCGATGTCGTCGATTGTCATGCCGGCCTTCTGCAGCGCGCGCTGGGTTGCCGGCAGCGGCGCTTCCAGCATGATCACGGGGTCGCCGCCCATCATGGTGAGGTGATGGATGCGGGCCATCGGCTTGACGCCGAGCGCCTTGAGGCCCTTCTCGTTGACGACCATCACGCCGGAGGCGCCGTCGCAGATCTGGCTGGCGCTCGCCGCGGTCAGCTTGCCGTTCTCGGCGATCAGCTTGACGCCCTTGATGCCGTCGAGGCTGGCGTCGAAGCGGATGCCTTCGTCGATGTGGTGGGTGTCGGTCGAGCCGTCGGCGCGGGTGATTGTCACCGGCACGATCTCGTCCTTGAAGTGGCCGGCTTGCGTGGCCGCGATCGCGCGCTGGTGGCTGTTGTAGGAATATTCGTCGAGTTCGTCCTTCGACAGGCCGTACTTCTCGGCCATCATCTCCGCGCCGGTGAACTGGCTGAACACGATGTTGGGATATTTCGCCTCGATGCCCGGGCTCTTGTAGTGGCCGAAGCCGTTCTTGGCGGGCAGCGAGGAGGCGAGCCCCATCGGCACGCGGGTCATCGATTCCACGCCGGCGGCGATCACGCAGTCCATGGTGCCGCTCATCACCGCCTGCGCCGCGAAGTGCAGCGCCTGCTGCGAGGAGCCGCACTGGCGGTCGATCGAGGTCGCGGGCACGCTCTCCGGCAGCTTCGAGGCCATCACCGCGTTGCGCGCGATGTTGGTGGACTGCTCGCCGGTCTGCATCACGCAGCCCATGATCACGTCCTCGACCTGCGCCGGGTCGGCGCCTGATCGTTCGACCAGCGCATCGAGCACGGTGGCGGCCAGATCGGCCGGATGCCAGCCGGCGAGACGCCCTCCCTTGCGGCCGCCAGCGGTGCGGGCGGCGGCGACGATAAATGCCTCGGCCATGTCTGTTCTCCCTGATGTTTCTGGATTGGGCGGTTTTGAAAGTTGGGCCGGATTTAAGGGGCGGCTCAGCATTTAGTCAATCAATCAATTAACTCTTGAGTGCAGCCCCGCCATGGGCTTATGTGCGGCCTCGATTTACCGGCGAGCCAGGAAACAGCTAGGAACAGCCGGGGACACAGAGCGGGACCAGAGCGCAGTTGAATACCAGCGTACCGACGAAACTTCCGGCCGGCAAAAATGCCACTGCCGACAAGCTATTGGTCGCAGCCAGCGAGCTGATGATCGAGCGCGCCTCGATCGAGGTGTCGCTGTCCGACATCGCGCAGAAGTCGGGCGTCAACGCCGCGCTGGTGAAATATCATTTCGGCAACAAGGACGGCCTGTTGCTGGCGCTGCTCGCGCGCGACGCCGCCACCGAGATCTCGCAGCTCGAATATCTCATCAGCCAGCCGATCACGCCGTCCGCGAAACTGCGCCTGCATATCGGCGGCATCATCCGCGCCTATCACCAGTTCCCCTATATGAACCGGCTGATCCATTATCTCCTGCACGAGAGCTCGACTGCCGCCGCGAACGAGGTGTCGAAATTCTTCGTCGCGCCGCTTTTGGATTTTCACCGCCGCCTGCTCGCAGAGGGCATCAAGGCCGGTGAGTTTCGCAAGATCGATCCGGTGCTGTTCTACACCAGCCTGATCGGCGCCTGCGATCACCTGTTCTTCGGCCGCCACGCGATGTCGCGCGCGGTCGGCGTCGGTCCGGTCACCGACGAGGTCTGCCGCGAATATATCAAGCATATGGAAGCCTTGATCTTCGGCGGCGTGCTCAATCCCGATAAGGAAACGGCAGCGGTTGCCGCCGGATAACAAGTTCGAAGTCTAGAGAAGAAACGCCCAAGGAAAGGTTGCTCCCATGCAGTTGAAAGACGTTGCCGTTCTCATCACCGGCGGTGGCTCCGGCCTCGGTGCCGCAACCGCGCGCGCCATGGCCGCCAAGGGCGCCAAGATCGGCGTGATCGACCAGAACAAGGAAAACGCCGAGAAGGTCGCCGCCGAAGTGAAGGGCGTTGCCCTGCACGCCGACGTCACCGACGAGGAGGCGATCAAGGCCGCGATCGCCAAGGCCGAGGCCGCGCACGGCATCGCCCGCGTGCTGATGAACTGCGCCGGCATCGGCGGCTCGCAGCGTATCGTCGGCAAGGACGGCGTCTATCCGCTGGCGAAGTTCGTCCGCATCATCAACGTCAATCTGATCGGCACCTTCAACGTGCTGCGCCTGTTCGCCGAGCGCCTCGCCACCGCCGAGACGATCGGCGAGGAGCGCGGTGTCGTAATCAACACCGCATCCGTCGCAGCCTATGAAGGCCAGATCGGCCAGATCGCCTATTCGGCCTCGAAGGGCGGCGTCGTCGGCCTCACGCTGCCGGCCGCGCGCGACCTCGCCAGCCTGAAGATCCGCGTCAACACCATCGCGCCGGGCCTGTTCCTGACCCCGCTCTTGATGGGTCTCAACGAGGAAGCCCGCAAGAGCCTCGGCGCCCAGGTGCCGCATCCGGCCCGCCTCGGCGACGCCTCGGAGTACGGCAACCTCGCGGTCCACATCGTCGAGAACCCGATGCTCAACGGCGAAACCATCCGCCTCGACGGCGCCATCCGCATGGCGCCGCGCTAAGCCACAAGCTCGACTGTCGTCCCGGCCTTGCGCGCAATTGCGCGCTGGAGCCAGGACCCATACTCCGCGGCGTCTGTAACAGGCAAACCTGGCAGACGCCGCGCAAAAACACCAAAAGCCTGTGGTTATGGATCCCGGCTCGCGCTTCGCTTGGCCGGGACGACGGTCGGGAGGACCATGCGCGTGTCTCAGCCGCTGCTGATCGAACATCACGACGGAACAGATTGGGTCACGCTCAATCGCCCGGAAAGCCTGAACGCGCTCGATCCCTCGCTGATCGACGCGCTCAATGTCTACTTCCAGGGCCTGCAGCGCAATCGCGACACCCGTGTCGTGGTGCTGAAGGGCGCCGGCGCGAATTTCTGCGCCGGGCTCGACCTCAAGCATGCGATGGCGCGCCGCGGCGGACAGGCCGAACCGCCCGGCGTCACCGAGTCGCTCGACTCGCAGCGCCGCATTGCCGATATCGTGATGCTGATGCGACGCTGTCCGCAGCCGATCATCGCGCTGGTGCAGGGCGCGGCCGCCGGCGGTGGTTTTGCGCTGGCGCTCGCCGCCGACATCCGCATCGCGGCGAAGAACGCGCGGATGAACTGCGCCTTCATCAAGCTCGGCCTCGGCGGCTGCGACATCGGCACCAGCTACTTCCTGCCGCGCCTCGTCGGCGTGTCGGTCGCCTCCGAATTGATCCTCACCGGGCGCTTCATCAACGCGGACCGCGCGCTTGCCGTCGGTCTTGTGTCTGAAGTGGTGGAGGCGTCCGATCTCGACGCTGCGGCCAATCCTTATGTCGACGCGATGATGACGGCCTCGCCGGTCGGCCTCCGCCTCTCGAAGGAGTGCCTCAACATGAGCGTCGATGCCGGCTCGATCGAGGCCGTGATCGCGATGGAGGATCGCAATCAGGTGCTGTGCAGCCGCTCGGAAGATTTCCAGGAAGGCATCAAGGCCTTTCTCGAGAAACGAAAGCCTGTCTATATCAGGCGCTGAGAACAGATCCTCAAAAGGACGAGAATTCCGGGAGACGCAAAATGGATGGAGGCGCGGCGATGCTGACGAAGCCTGCCTTTCGCAAGGTGGATTGGCTCGCGCGTGACATCGCGGTCGAGCGGCGCGCTGACGGGACCGTCGTCCTGAAGTCGCGGATCCCGTTGCAGGCCTACGAGACGCACATCCCGGCCTATCTTGCCAAATGGGCGGCAGAGGCGCCGGAGCGGATCTGGCTGGCGCAACGCGGCGGCCCCGACCGGCGGTGGCGCAAGGTCTCCTATGGTGAAGCCAAGCGCACCGTCGATGCGCTGACGCAGGGCCTGCTCGATCTCGGCATCGCCGACGGCCGGCCGGTCGCGATCCTGTCCGGCAATTCGATCGAGCACGCGCTGATGACGCAGGCTGCGATGCAGGCGCGGCTGCCGGCCGCGCCGGTGTCGCCGGCCTATTCGCTGATGAGCCAGGATCATCTCAAGCTCAAATACCTCTTCAACCTGATCAAGCCCGCCGTCGTGATGGTGCAGGACGGTCCGACCTTCGAAAGGGCGCTGAAGGCGATCGATCTTACCGGCATCACGGTTGTTCACGTGCAGCGTCCCTGTGAGGGGATCAAGAGCGTGTCCTTCGCCGAGCTCGCGGCAACGCCGGTGACGGCCGATGTCGGCGCGTCGATCGCGAAGATCGCGCCCGACACCGTCGGCAAGCTGCTGTTCACCTCGGGCTCGACCGGCATGCCCAAGGCTGTCATCAACACCCAGCAGATGATGTGCGCCAATGCGGCGATGATGATGCAGGTGCGCCCGCGTGAAACGGCCGGCCCGATCCCGACCGTGCTCGACTGGATGCCGTGGAACCACACCATGGGCGGCAACGCCGCGTTCAATCCGGTGCTGGTCGACGGCGGCACGCTCTATATCGACGACGGCCGGCCGATGCCCGGGCAACTCGAGGAGACCATCAGGAACCTGCGCGAGGTGTCGCCGACCTATTACGCCAACGTGCCGGCGGGCTATGCCGCGCTCGCGGCGGCGATGGAGAAGGACGAGGCGCTGTGCGCGAGCTTCTTCAAGAACCTCTCGATCATGGCCTATGGCGGCGCCCGGCTGCCCGACGATCTCTATGACCGGATGCAGGCGCTGGCGGTGAAGACGACGGGCGAGCGCATCGTGTTCTACACCGGCTGGGGCTCGACCGAGACCGCGCCGACCTCGACCGGCACCTATTGGGACACCGAGCGCGTCGGCCTGATCGGCCTGCCGTTCCCCGGCGTCGAGCTGAAGATGGTGCCGTGCGGTTCGAAGTACGAATTGCGGCTGCGCGGCGTCAACGTCACGCCGGGCTATTTCGGCCAGCCGGACCTCACCGCGAAAATGTTCGACGAGGAGGGCTTCTACTGCATCGGCGACGCCGGCGTGTTCGTGGATCCCGAGGACCCGCTGCAGGGCATCATCTTTGCCGGCCGCGTGGTCGAGGACTTCAAGCTGACCACAGGCACCTTCGTCCATGTCGGCTCGCTGCGCACCGATGCGATATCAGCTGCGACGCCGGTCGTTCATGACGCACTGGTGGCCGGGCAGGATCGCGAGTTCATCGGCCTGTTGTGCTGGCCCAACCTGCATGCCTGCCGTCAGCTGGTCGGCAATGCGGACGCAACCTATGAGGATGTGGTCCGGCATCCCGAGGTGGTCGCCTGTCTCAGGAAAGGCTTGCAGGCGCACAATGCATCTTGCACCGGCAGCAGCATGCGCATCGCGCGTGCGATGCTGATGGTCGAGCCGCCGTCGATCGACGGCAACGAGCTCACCGACAAGGGCTACATCAACCAGCGCGCCGGCCTCGAACGCCGCGCCGCACTGGTGGAGAAGCTCTACGCCGGCAAGCCCGGCGATGAGGTGATCGTGCTGTGATGAGGCCGACGCTCTCTCCATTCGTCATTTCCGGGCTCGCGCTTCACGCGCCCCGGAATGACGGCCAATTGAAACGACAAGAACCAAGAAGGTAGCCGCCATGAATTTCGATTTCTCCGACGAACAGAAGCAGATGCGCGACGAGGCGCGGAAGTTCCTCAGCGAGCAGTGCCCGCCGAAGGCCGTGCGCGAGGTGCTCGACGGCAAGGCGCCCTACGACAAGGCACTCTGGAAAGGTCTCGCCGAGATGGGCTTCCTCGGCGTCGCGATCCCGGAGAAGTTCGGCGGCGCGGGTGCCGGCCATCTCGAGCTCTGCGTGATCGCGGAGGAAATGGGCCGCGCGCTGGCGCCGGTGCCGTTCTCGTCCACGGTCTATCTCGCCGCCGAAGCGCTCCTGATCGCAGGCAGTGACGCGCAGAAGCAGAAGTGGCTGCCGAAGATCGCCTCCGGCGATGCCATCGGCACGCTGGCGCTGTTCGAGGGCAAGGGCAATCCGTCGCCGAAGGCGATCAAGGTCACGGCCAATGGCGGCGTGCTCAACGGCGTCAAGAAGCCGGTCGCCGACGGCGCGATCGCCGATTTCGCCGTTGTCGCCGCGCGCACCGGTTCGAGCGGTCGCGAGTCGGACATTTCGTTGTTCATCGTCGATCTCAAGGCCGGCGGCGTCGAGGTCAAGTCGCTCACCAACATCGATCTGACCCGCGGCCAGGCCGAGATCGCCTTCAAGGACGCCAAGGCCGAACCGCTGGGCGCCACAGGCGAGGGCTGGGGTTTGATCACCCAGGTGCTGGATCGTGCCGCCGTGTTGATGGCGTTCGAGCAGGTCGGCGGCGCCGACCGCGCGCTGGAGATGGGCCGCGACTATGCGCTCGACCGTATCGCGTTCGGCCGTCCGATCGGCTCGTTCCAGGCGGTGAAGCACATGCTGGCCGACATGTATGTCTCGGCGACCCTGGCGCGCTCGAACTGCTACTACGGTGCCTGGGCGCTCTCGACCAATGCCGGCGAACTGCCGGAAGCGGCAGCCGCCGCGCGCATCAGCGCAACGCAGGCGTTCCAGCACTGCGCCAAGAACAACATCCAGGTCCATGGCGGCATGGGTTTCACCTGGGAGTTCGACTGCCACATGTACTACCGCCGCGCCAATGCGGTGGCGCTCGGTCTCGGCAGCCTGTCCTATTGGGAAGACGCGCTGATCGACCGCATGCGCAAGAAGAACGCGGCGTGAGGATTCGCAACTTGTAGGATGGGAATGGGTAGAGCGTAGCGAAACCCATCATGGCGCGGGTGGTCCAAAGATGGGTTTCGCTTCGCTCTACCCATCCGACGACACCGGCGAAGGATGACAGACTATGAATTTCGACGATACCCCGCAGGAGGCCGCATTCCGCGCCGAGGCGAAAGCCTGGATCGCGGCCAATGCGCCGAAGCAATATGAGGAGGAGCTGCGCAAGGCCTCGCTCGGCCGCGTTCAGCTCAAGGGCGCCAACATTCTCGAGGTCGCGAAGGCCTGGCAGAAGAAGAAGGCCGACGCCGGCTGGGCCTGTCTGCACTGGCCGAAGGAGTATGGCGGCCGCGGCGCGTCGCCGATCGAGCGCGTGATCTGGCAGCAGGAGGAGGGCCCGTTCGGTCGCCTCAGTTCGATGTTCATCATCGGCCACGGCATGTGCGGGCCGACCATGATGGCGTTCGCCGGCGAGGAGCAGAAGCGCAAATATCTGCCGCCGCTCGCTTCCGGCGAGAAGGTCTGGTGCCAGCTGTTTTCCGAGCCGGCCGGCGGCTCCGACGTCGCGGGCCTGCGCACCCGCGCCGAGAAGCACGGCGACGAATGGGTGATCGACGGCCAGAAGATCTGGACCTCGGGCGCGCATTACTCCGACTACGGCATCCTCTTGACCCGCACCGATCCGACCGTGCCGAAGCACAAGGGCCTCACCATGTTCTTCCTGGACATGAAGAGCCCGGGCGTCGAGGTCAGGCCGATCAAGCAGGCGAGCGGGGCCTCCGACTTCAACGAGGTCTATTTCACCGACGTGCGGATTCCGGACTCGCAGCGGCTCGGCAATGTCAATGACGGCTGGAACGTGTCGCTGACGACGCTGATGAACGAGCGGATGTCGATCGGCGCCGGCGTCGCGACCGGCTTCCCCGAGTTGTTCGAATTCTGCAACAGCCTGATGCTGGAGGACGGTCCCGCGATCGAGAACCGCGCGGTGCGCGCGAAGCTCGCGAACTGGGCGGTGAAGGCGAGCGGGCTGAAATACACCAGCATGCGCGCGATCTCCGCGCTCTCCCGTGGCGAGCGCCCCGGGCCTGAGAACTCGATCGGCAAGCTGGTTGCCGGCTCGATGATCCAGGACGTCGCAACCTACGCGCTCGATCTGCAGGGCGCCGCCGGCGCGCTGACCGGACCCGAGGATGCCGAGGTCGCCGGCAAGTTCCAGGCGATGCTGCTGCGCGCGCCGGGCACCCGCGTCGAGGGCGGCACCGACGAGATCATGCGCAACATCGTCGCCGAGCGCGTGCTGGGCCTGCCCGGCGACATTAGGGTCGACAAGGACGTTCCCTTCAACAAGATCCCGACCAAGGGCCGCGCCTGAGCGCGCGAAAAATCAAAAGAGGTTCGCCATGAATTTCGACGACACGCCGCAGGAAGCTGAATTCCGTAGCGTCGCCCGCAACTGGATCGCGGCCAACGCGCCGAAGGAGTTCGAGGAAGAGCTCTCGAAGTCCTCGCTCGGCCGCATCAGGCTTGCCAAGCACGACATGGTCGAGGTCGGCAAGGCCTGGCAGAAGAAGAAGGCGGAGGGCGGCTGGGCCTGCCTGCACTGGCCGAAGGAATATGGCGGCCGCGGCGCCACCCCGATCGAGCGCGTGATCTGGCAGCAGGAGGAGGGCGTCTACGGCAAGCTGACCCAGCCGTTCCAGATCGGCGAGGGCATGTGTGGCCCGACCGTGATGGCCTGGGGCTCCGAAGATGCCAAGCGCCGCTATCTGCCGAAGCTCGCCTCCGGCGAGGAGATTTGGTGCCAGCTGTTCTCCGAGCCGTCGGCCGGCTCCGACGTCGCCGGCCTGCGCACCCGCGCCGAGAAGAAGGGCGACAACTGGGTCGTCAACGGCCAGAAGATCTGGACCTCCGGCGCGCATTACTCCGACTACGGCCTTCTGATCGCGCGCACCGATCAGAATGTGCCCAAGCACAAGGGCCTCACCATGTTCTTCCTCGACATGAAGAGCCCGGGCGTCGAGGTCAGGCCGATCAAGCAGGCCAACGGCATGCAGGAGTTCAACGAGGTCTATTTCACCGATGTCGTGATCCCGGACAGCCAGCGCTTAGGCGCGGTCGGCGAGGGCTGGAGCGTGTCGCTGACCACGCTGATGAACGAGCGCATGTCGATCGGATCGCGGCTTGCGACCGGTGTCCCTGAAATGTTCGAGTTCTGCTCCAATCTGATGCTGGAGGATGGCCTTGCGATCGATGATCCGGCGGTGCGCTCCAAGCTTGCGAGCTGGGCGGTGAAAGCGAGCGGGCTGAAATACACCAGCTACCGCGCGATCTCGGCGCTGTCGAAGGGCGAGCGGCCCGGTCCGGAAAACTCGATCGGCAAGCTCGTCTCCGGCCTGATGCTGCAGGACATCGCGACCTATGCGATGGACCTCGAGGGCGCGGCCGGCAGCCTCACCGGCAGCGACGAGGAGCAGGCCAACGGCCAGTTCCAGCAGATGCTGCTGTCGTCGCCGTCGATGCGCATCGCCGGCGGTACCGACGAGATCCTGCGCAACATCATCGCCGAGCGCGTGCTCGGGTTGCCGGGCGACATCCGGGTCGACAAGGACGTGCCCTACAACAAGATTCCCACCAAGGGGCGTTGAGCATGGACGCGAAAACACCGAACGCGCGCTACGCGGCCGAAGACCGCATCGGCGCGCTCGAGGAATTGCTCAACGAGCGCTACTCGGTGCGCGCGTTCGAGCCGCGCGAGGTGCCGCGCGACGTCATCGAGCACATCCTCGCGACCGCGCAGCGCACCGCGTCCTGGTGCAACAGCCAGCCCTGGCAGGTCCTTATCGTATCCGGCGAGGCCAAGGAGCGCTTTCGCAAGGCGATCTATGCCGAGGCTTCGCGCGGCCTCGGCGAGGACTACGACTTCACGCCGCCGCGTGAATATGTCGGGGTCTATCTGGAGCGCCGCCGCGAAAGCGGCTTCCAGCTCTACAACACGCTCGGCATCATCAGAGGCGACCGGGCGGCGTATGCCAAGCAGGCGCTGGAGAACTACAATTTCTTCGGCGCGCCGCACATTGCCGTGATCCACACCAACGAGCCGCTCGGCATCTATGGCGCGATCGACTGCGGCGGCTATGTCTCGAACTTCATGCTGGCCGCGCAGGCGCTCGGGCTCGGCACCATTCCGCAGGCCGCGATTGCGCGCCATTCCGGCCTGATCCGCCGCCATTTCAACCTAGCCGACGACCGCCGGGTTGTCTGCGGTATCTCGTTCGGCTATGCGGATCATGCGCACAAGGTGAACAGCTACCGCACGTCGCGCGCAACTGTGGCGGATACTGTCACATTTGTGGATGTATAGTTTCCTCAAGGCGGGAAGGTCGGTTCACCCTCCCGCCGAGGACAAGAAGAAACGACAAGAAGAACGACTAGAACAACAATGGCGAATAACGCCTCCCTGACGCCGGCGGAGATCAGCTGGCAACTGCACCGTCTGCCTGCGCTTGAGCGCGACGCGTTCATCGCCGCGCATTACCTGGGACAGCCCGTTGCCTGGAAGACCCGCTTCTTCGATGCGATCGACTGGGGCGCGGGCTCGGTGCTGCAATTCAGCTTTCTGCAACGCGGCTGGCACCGCCATTCCCGGCTCGACAACCCGATCTATGCCTATATCGACATCGAGCAACATCCGGAAACACGCGGCTTGCGCCGCGGCCGGCGGATCGATCTCGACGGAACGATCAAGGGCGTCGATTTCGTGACCGGGATTACGCTCGAGCTCGACCGGTTCGAGATCCTGCCGGTCAACTTTCTCGACCGCTTCGTCATCAGCTCCGATCGCCGCTACTGACCCGGGCTTGATGAGAGCAAGTATCAGCGGCATCGGTACCGCGTCCCCTCTCCCGCTTGCGGGGGAGGGCTAGGGTGGGGGCTCTCTCTGCGAGTCACATCGTGGAGAGAGCCCCCACCCGGCGCTGCGCGCCGACCTCCCCCGCAAGCGGGAGAGGTGCAGCGACTGTGCCGCGCCATTCAACCCAATCTCATCGCGCTTTGGCGCCCGCCGCGCGGCACGCTGGCGCGTCCGCATAGCGTGCGGCCATCGCGACCGCCAGCTCGGCCATCTTCTCGCGCAGCTCCGCGGGCGCGATCACTTCGGCCTCGGCGCCGAGCCGCAGCAATTCGGAGGCGGCATGCCACACCGTCTTGCCGACCGGCATGGTGGCGACGCGCCAGCCGTCGGGCTCAGCGCCATCGGCAAGCCGCATCCGCGCCTTCACGTAAGGGTGGGCCAGCGCATCGAACAGTTTCAGCCCCAGCGGCGACAGCCGCACCGTGGCCTCGTTCGGATGCAGCTCGGCCTCGAGCCGCGCGATCGAGGCGCGCCAATAGGTGGCGAGATCGAACTCCGCCGGCCGCGCGAACGGCGTCTCCAGCACCGTGCAATCCAGCACCCGCGCGACCCGATAGGTGCGCACATTGCCGTCGACGAGGCCGGCGAGATACCAACTGCCGCCCTTCAGCACGAGGCCGAGCGGCGCCACGCGCCTCCGCTTCTCGGCCTTCCAGCTCTGGTAGCGGATCTCGATCAGCGTCTCGCGCAGCACCGACGCTGCAATGGCGCGCAGATGCTTCGGCTCCTCGGTCTCGCCGAACCAGCCCGGCGCGTCGAGATGGAAGCGCTGCTGCATGCCCCGCGCGTTGGGGCGCAGCTTCTCCGGCAGCGCCGCCATCAGCTTGGTCTGCGCCGCCGCCATCGCGGCATCGAGGCCGAGCGCGGCGGCGGGGCCGGGCAGCCCAGCCATGAACAGCGCCTCGGCCTCGCCCTGCGATAGCCCGTTGAGCCGCACCCGATAGCCGTCGAGCAGGCGGTAGCCGCCCTCGGCGCCGCGGTCGGCATAGACGGGAACGCCGGCGGCCGAGAGCGCATCGATGTCGCGATAGATCGTGCGCACCGAGACCTCGCAGGCCTCGGCCAGCTCGGGCGCGGTGACCTGTCCCCGCGCCTGCAGGGTGGTGAGGATGGAAAACAGCCGGCTTGCGCGCATGACGGATTCATACCTGACACAAGGTGTCAGGTATAGGCCGACATAAGGAGACCATGCCCCTGACGGCGCAAGGAGACCCGCTGATGACCACCGCTGCCCCCACCGACAGCGTCACGCTGTATTACTCGCCGCAGAGCCGCGCCACCGGCACCCGCGTGCTGCTGGAGGAACTCGGCGCGCCCTATGATTTGCACATCCTCAACATGAAGGCGGCCGAGCAGCGCAAGGACGCCTATCTCGCGATCAATCCGCTCGGCAAGGTGCCGGCGATCCGCCACCGCGACGCGCTGGTCACCGAGCAGGTCGCGATCTTCATCTATCTCGCTGATCTGTTTCCGCAGGCGGGCCTGACGCCCGCGCTGAACGACCCGCGCCGCGGCCCGTATCTGCGCTGGATCGCCTATTACGGCGCCTCGTTCGAGCCGGCGGTGATCGACCATTTCATGAAGCGTGAACCGGCGCCGATCACGCAGTCGCCCTATGCCGATTACGACACCATGCTGGGCACGCTTGAGGCGCAGCTCGCAAAGGGGCCCTATCTGCTCGGCGAAGAGATCACGGCGGCCGACATCCTCTGGGGCATCGCGCTCAGCTGGACCATGATGTTCGGCATCGTGCCGAAAAGGGACGTGTTCGTCCGCTATGCCGAACGCATCGCCGCGCGCCCGGCTTTCATCCGGATCACGAAGGCCGACGACGAGATGGCGGCGCAGCATGCAGCAGCAGCCGGAGTGTGATACGGATCGTGTCGATGGCGAAACAGCTGTACAGCACCAACTGCTTCAACACCCTGATCCGCGTCGCCGAGGATTGCCCGGCGCAGTGCGGCGAGGAGCCGCAGCCGCGCGGCGGCCAGCCCACGGTCGCCGTGCTGCAATTCCGGATGATCGCAGGCGCGCCGTACAAATACACCTCCGACGACGTCGTGTTCGCGACCTCGGCGGCCGGCCGCGCGCTCGATGCGAAGGCGGCGAAGAAGGCGCGCAGCCTCGCCCGCGAGACGTTCTTCTCGCGCGGCCAGGCCTGCATGCGCGCCTCGCCGCTCGGCAAACGTTTCGGCTGGGGCGTCCACGCCGACGCCGAAGGCCGCATCGCGATCTACGCCGTCGACAGCAAGCGCTACCAGGCGCTGGCGCGTGATCCGGAGGTTACGCAGGCTCGTGCGATGCGGTCGAAGCGGGCGTGAGGGGACGCTGCTCTCATCCTCCCCGGGAGGGGGAGGATCGACGCGAATGAAATGAGCGGCGAGGTGGGGTGATCTCTCCACGCGGGCACCGCTCGTGTTGAGGGATCACCCCACCCGCTGCGCATTCCGCCTCGCTGCATGCGCAACGACCCTCCCCCTCCAGGGCAGGGTGAGTGAACTGTGCCTCACGAGGAGAAACTAAAACCTCGGTGCCCGCTTCTCGGCGAACGCCTTGATGCCTTCCTTGATCTCGTCGCCGCGCATGCTGTCGCGGTGGCGCTGGTCGGCGGCGGCCTCATCCAGCGCGCCGCGGGCGAATTCGTTGATTGCGCGCTTCATGCCGGCCATCGCCTTGGGCGCATTGCCGGCCAGGATCGTGGCGAGCTTGTCGACCTCCTCGTCGAGCAGGTCGAGCGACACCATCGCGGTGAGGTAGCCGATCCGCAGCATCTCCGGCGCCGTGATCTTCTGCGCGGTCAGGAACAGCATCTTGGCGTTGTCGACGCCAAGCCGTGTGACGTAGCGCTGGATGCCGCTCCTGTAATAGTGCAGCCCGAGCCGCGCCGCCGGCATGAACATCTCCGCGGTATCGACGCCGATCCGGAAGTCGCAGGCGAGCGCGAGGTCGGTCGAGCCGCCATAGACGCCGCCATTGAGCCGGCAGATCGTCGGCACGCTCAGATCTTCGAGCCGGTTCACCACCACCTCGAACGCCGAGCCCGCACTCTGCTGCTCGCTCTCGCTCACCGCGCGCTCGGCCACCGAGTTGAGGTCGTAGCCGGCCGAGAACGCGCGCCCGGTTCCGGTCAGCACCAGCACGCGGATCGCGGGATCGGTCTCGATCCGGTCGAACAGCCTGACGAGGTCGCCGAGATCCTCGGCCTGCAGGCGGTTGAGATGCTTCGGCCGGTTGAGGCGGATCGTGGCGCGGGCGCCCGCGATTTCGAGCACGGGTCCGCTGGCGGTGTCGGCCGCGTCGGCCATCTTGGTCTCCATCATTGGTTCTCACGTTCGCGCCGCTTCGCCTCGGCGTCGATGGTCTCGGCGAGATCGGGATGCCTTGCCATCAACAGGCGGAAATCGACGAGGTCAAGCACCAACAGCCGGGTCACCTTGCTGGTCGAGACGCTGGCGCCCCGCTTGGCGTTGCCGAGCAGCGCCATCTCGCCGAAGAACGCGCCTTCGCCGAGCTTGACCTTGCGTCCGGGCAGGTCGACCTCCACCTCGCCGGCGGCGACGAAATACATGCAGTCGCCATTGGTGTCCTTGCGGATGATCATGGTGCGCGGCGGCAGGTCCATGGTCCGCAGCACCTGGGTGACGTCGGCGATCGCGGCCGGGCCGAGATGCGCGAAGAACGGCACCTTGCTCACGGCCTCCCAGGTTCTCAGAAAATTGTCGCGACGGGTTTCGGCGGCAAAGCCGGTCGCCAGAATACCGGTCCACAGCCCGAACACGCCGAGGCCCGAGATCATCACCATGGCAGCGACCATGCGGCCGAGCGGGGTGATCGGCACCACGTCGCCATAGCCTGTCGTGGTCAGCGTCACCACCGCCCACCACAGCGCCGCCGGCACGCTGCCGAAGGTCTGGGGCTGGACGTCCCGCTCCAGGAAATATTCGGCGACCGAGGCCAGGAACACCACCATCAGGAAGATCACGAGCACGCTGAACAGCGGGCCGGATTCCACCACGAGCACCCGCCGGAGTTGGCGCAGGCCGGGAATGCCCGGCACCACCTTGAGCACCCAGAGCACGCCGAGCAGCCATGCGGTCTTCGGCTCGATGCCGCTGAGCAGGGCCAGCGGCACCGCCAGCGCGCCGACCGCATCGACGACGCCTGCGCTGGATAGCGCGTAGAACCAGAGCTTGTCCTGCCGCCGCATGTGCCGTAACCGCACCAGCCATTCGAACACGAAATAGGCAAGGCAGGCCCACAGCAGCGCATCGACCCAGTGCGGGACCGCGTCATAGGCCGGCGTGACCGTCAGCAGCGTCATCATGGCGACACCGACCGTGACCGCGACATAGGCCGCCTTGGTCATGTTGCGGCCGGCGGTGGCGGAAACGAAGCGCGTCAAGGCCGGAAGGACGAGCGGCTTGGACATCGGAACGGAGCTTGCCTGTCGCTGAACTGCTGGAATTGAGGCCCCCGCGAATGGGGAGCCTGTGTCACAACGTGCCTCTCCCGGTTGAGGCCGTCAACGCGCAGGCGGTGGTGAAATGGTCGCGGCGAAAGTCCCAAATGTTGGACGAATGGCCTAACCATGTTGGCCCGTTTTTGCGCCCGCGAATGTGAGAAATCAGACAAATCGTCGCTTTTTCACCGTATATCAGGGATGCTGGTCACCGATGCGACCTTGGCCGGAATGAAGCGACTAATAAGGCGATCTTGTTCATTTCTTGAGAAATTGGTTGGTTTCCGATGGATACCTCACATCTCGCGGAGCACGCCGGCGCCGCCGGCAGTTTCTTTGCATCGATCTTCGTGGTCGCCACGCTGTCGATGCGGACCATGATCCCGTTGCGCGTCTTCGCCATCCTGACCAACATCATCCTGATCGCGACCGCCGTCCCGACCCATAATTACGCGACGCTGATCCTGCATGCCGTGCTGCTGCCGGTGAACACCTATCGTCTGCACCAGATGCTGCAACTGGTCCGCAACGTGAAGAAATCGGTCAACAGCGATCTGTCGATGGACTGGCTGAGGCCG
Source organism: Bradyrhizobium sp. USDA 4011 (assembly GCF_054063415.1). Lineage (NCBI taxonomy): Bacteria > Pseudomonadati > Pseudomonadota > Alphaproteobacteria > Hyphomicrobiales > Nitrobacteraceae > Bradyrhizobium > Bradyrhizobium sp. USDA 4011. Next base: position 3,555,582 of record NZ_JBSSGG010000001.1, on the reverse strand, counting down.
TTCACGACGGAGCGCAGATGCGCGGCGGGCGAAGTCCTGTTCTACAAGGACGAGAAGGCCGACAGCATGTTCTACATTGTCAGCGGCCGCTTTCGCCTGGTCGAATCCGGCATCGAGCTGCCGGTCGGCGCCCTCGTCGGCGAGTTCGGCATGCTGTCGCCCTCGAACACGCGAACCCAGACGCTGGAGTGCGTCGAAACCGGCATGGTGCTGTCGGTGACCTATGACCAGGTCGAGCAGCTCTACGTTCAGAACCCGGCGTTCGGCTTCTACCTTCTGCGTCTGTTCAGTGCCCGCCTGTTCGAGAATATCTCGACACTCGAGCAGCGGCTCGCGCAGCACGCCACCCCACAGGTCGCGGAGCCAAAGCCTGCATGAGCCCCGCGACGAGTTCTCGAGGCGCCGCAGTGCCGGATGACGACAGTCTGCTGGCTTCGCTTCGTTACCTGTTTGCCGATATCATCGGCGATGAGGACGAGGGGCCGCCGGTGCTGCCCGACGCCTGCCCGGACCACCTCGCGCCCGCGGTCACCGCTGCCATCGATCTGTTGATCGCCTATCAAAGCACGAGCTACGCCCAGCTCTATGTCGACCGGCTCAAGCGCTTCGTCGGCCGCCGCGGCGTTGACGACGCCCTGCTTGCGGAGATCGCGCGGCTGATGGCCGAGCGCATGGCCTATGAGGACGCGATCCGCATCGCGCAGCTCAAGCTCGGCGAAGTCAATGCGGCGGGCGGCCTTGCGGCGCGCTCGGCCGACGACGTCAAGAAGCTCCGCCTCGACGAGTTGATCGACGCCCTGCCTGCGATGGTCGCCGATCCGATCCTCGCCGTGCTCGATCAGCTCGGCTGGCGGCGCCGCCGGGTCTCGATCCGCTTCAGCGCCAACACCCGCTTCAGCGTTCGCCGGCTCCGGATCGAGGCCGGCCTGAAGCGCTGGCGGCTGTTCTCGGGGCGCTACGCCAAGGAACGTATGTGGGTCGAGCGCTGGCTGCACATGATCGACCGCAGCCTGACCAAGCAGCCGGGCGCGGCCTCAGCGATTGTGCAGACCGCGACCGTGATCCAGGGCTACGGTGATCCTTATCGCCAGGGCATCGCGGACTGGCACGTGATCATCGACGGGCTCGTCAAGCCGACCTTGGACGGCGTGCTCGCGCTTCCCGATCTTGCCGCCGCCATCACCGAGGCCCGCGCCGCCATCATGCCCGATCCGCGGCAGGCGTCGCTGAAGCGCAAGGTCGCCGAGATTCGCGCACGGGTGCCCGTGACGTCCTAGTGCCAGGCTATCCACGTCATTGCGAACGAAGCGAAGCGAAGCAATCCATCGATCCGCGTATGGGGAGGGATGGATTGCTTCGTCGCTTTGCTCCTCGCAATGACGGGGAGGCGTTCGTAACCTACCGCTTAATATGCGGCGGCTCGTCGTAGCCGCGGCGGCTGGAATAGAACAGCAGGCCCATCAGGCCGACGCCGACCGCGACCAGCAGGGTGATCCCGATCGTGAACATGACGATGCCGTAGGTCGGCACCGGTGCACCAGGCACCATCAAGCCTTCAAACGCGTAGGCGCCGACGGCGGCCAGGAGGACCAGCAGGCCGATGCTGATTGCAATGCGCATGCGTAGTTGCCTTTGCCAAAGGCCGAGAGCAGGGCAGGTTGCGGCGGCTATTCCGCCGCGGCGGCGACTTTGGCCAGCGCCTGCTGTCCGGCCTCGAGAAGCTCGGGGAGCGTCGTCCTGCCGCTCTTGGCGCACCTGATGATGTATCTGGCAACGCGCTTGCGGGTGTCGTGTTCCTCGCCGTGCAGTGCATCGGCGCATACGCGATCCAGCGCAAAATTCATGACGGCGAGCGTACGTGAGTCGAATTTCTCCTCGATCATCGCGGCCCTCCCTATGGACCGGTGTCCGGCGCGGCTATTTGCGGAGCGTCAGCCAATCACTGACTTCCATCACCGTCTCGGTTTGTCTGGCTTTCTTCATCAGCATTTCGCGTTCCCGTCCCGGCGGCAGCTTGCGTGCCGCAAGGCGTGCATCTTCGGCAAATTTTTGCAGGCGGTCCTCGAACGATCCGGGGGGACGCGCCCTGTTGCGTTTCTTCTTGATCATGCCGCCTCCGAACTGGAACCAGCAATTTTTGGCATGTTGCGTGGAGGCCGTCGTTAACCCATGACATCGGGCGAATTGAAAAATCACGCCGAAGGATCGCAAGTGCGATCTTGAGATCGCAAGCGCGACTTAGAGATCGCAGAGCGATCATGCGATCGCAGGAACGATCTTCGGCGCACTGCGTAACACCATGCGTTCGCTGCTTTGCTCCCCGAAAAGCGGTGGGCCACTCCGGTGACGGGCCTCGGCGAATTTCATCGCCGGGGCCCGCATAGCCTCGAGGGATATCAGCCAGGGAGTTTAGCAATGCCACATTCCAATCACGGTATCGTCAAGGATGACAAGGGTCAGGAGCAGCCCGTCGACAAGGAGCGGGCACAGAGCGCTCACCAGACCGAGCCCCGAAAGCCGTCGACGCGCGAAGCGACGCGTGATCCGAAACTGAACGACCCCGACAAGACGCCGGGCTCCGGCATGGCGTCAGACGATCGCGGCGATCCTCCAACGGGCTGAAACAAGCATTTTGCTGTGCAGCAAGTGGGGTAATGCGGCAGGAACGACGGTCCGGCTCCGCCGTTGGCCTTGCGAGATCAGCTTTGGGACATCAATGGAGAACTGACATGGCGATGGACGAGAAAGAGGTCGGAAACCTGATCGGCAGCGACAAGGTCGAGGGCACAGCAGTCTATGGATCGGACGAGCGTAAGATCGGCTCGATCGAACGCGTGATGATCGACAAGCAGAGCGGACGGGTGTCCTACGCCGTGCTCGGCTTCGGCGGTATCCTCGGGCTTGGCAACGACCATTATCCGCTGCCTTGGCAGTCGCTCAAGTACGACACCAGGCTGGGCGGTTATGTCACCGGCGTGACCGAGGACCAGCTGCGCGGTGCGCCGAAATACGGCAGCGAGCGGGATTGGAATTGGGCCGATGCCGGCCGCACACGCGCAGTGAATGATTACTACGGCGTGCCGCTCGTCTGAGCGGCGACGAATCCCGGAGGTCCCACGCTTGAAGGGGCGAGGGCCTTCGGGCTGAACTGTACGGCGCTTGAGGACGTAGCCGTTACGGCTTCCGGCGTTTGTCCACTAGTGAACAGACGGAATAGTTGCCCTATGTAACATGCGTTATTGAAATCGGCCCGGCGATTACTCGATTAGATATCCGGGGAGACCAATGTCGTTGGCGTCGTTAGTTCGGAAATTGGAGCAGTTCGTACGGCTTTCGCCGGCTGACCACGCCATCCTCAATCGCGCGTCGAGCGAGCGCGTCCGCCACTTCGGGCCGCGCGTCGATATCGTTCGTGAAGGCGAGAAGCCGAAAGACGTCCACCTGATCCTGTCCGGCTGGGCCTACCGCTACAAGCAGCTCGAGGATGGCCGGCGCCAGGTGGTGTCGTTCGTCCTGCCCGGTGATATCTGCGACGTGAACGTCTTCATCCTGCGCGAGATGGATCATTCGATTGGCACTGTCACCGCGGTGTCGATCGCCGACCTCTCCCGCGAATTCTTCGACAAGGTCGCGGCCGAACATCCGCGCATCGTCACCGCGTTCTGGTGGGAAACCCTGGTCAATGCCGCGATCCAGCGCGAATGGACCATGAGCCTCGGCCAGCGCACGGCGCTCGAGCGGATGGCCCATCTGCTCTGCGAGATCTGGCTTCGTTTGCGGCTGGCCGGTCTGACCCAGGGCAACAGCTGCGACTTCCCACTGACCCAGGGCGACCTCGCCGACGCCACCGGGCTCTCCAAGGTCCACGTCAACAGAACTTTGCAGGAGCTGCGCGCCGACGGCCTGATCGTGCTCAAGGCAAAGACCCTGGCTCTCCCCAATCTCGATCGGCTGATGCGGGCAGGGCTGTTCAACCCGAACTATCTGCATATGGACCATGAGGGGCGGAAGCTCGATGCGGTCGGGATGACCGACGCCGCGGCGGGGTGATACGCCGCGCCGCGCGGCATGTCGCGAGAAGGCGGATGCATGATTCACAGGTCGCAGCATGCCGGTGTCGTCCTTGCTTTCGACCGCCTCCTCCGAGATCGCCGGGTATTTGCGCGCCAGCGCCTTGGCGTTGTCGCGATTCGGCGCGATCTTCAGCGCAGCCCCGACGAATTGTTCTTCAGCACGGTGGCGAGGCGGGTGGGAACTTGGCTCCGGGCCGTTGGCATCGCCGACCGCGAACACCAGCGTTTCCGAATTGCGCAGCCAGACCCGGCCGCCGAGCACGGTGACCGCGCTCAAGAACAGCGTCGGCATGGTGAAGATGATGATCTGCGCGCGGTTGCTCTTGGCGACCGGAGGGCGTGGTCGCGGCAGCCCTGGCGAAGGCGCAGGGGCTTCGGCACTCATGGCTGATCACCCGTCCGGGACGGCCCATTGCCGCAACGGCGCGGCGCTGCCCGGTGAATCCGTAAATGACTATAAATGAAAGAAAATTTCCTGTGTCGCCAGCGATATACCTCCCCGGCGGGAATGCAAACCGGCCACCCGCCGTAACCTTAATCCCGGTTCGCCTGCGCCGCGATGCCACATGACCATCGCCACTATCGACGTCCGAACCCAGATGTGATTTTCGGGGGACCGCAGGTGCATTCCGCCGCCGGAGATGTCATAAATGACACAAGCTCCGCTTCGCGGAATCGTGCTGACGGCCTGACCCGGATTTCTTGCAATTACATTCATCGAAGTAAAAGGGCGTCGGCTTGTTGTTTCCTTCCATGTCATCGTCCGTGTCGGTTGGTGCCCTGGTGGGATGGATGTTGCTTCTCACCGCAAAGCACATCATCGCTGACTTCATGCTGCAGAACGCCTGGATGGCGATCGGCAAGGACCAGAAGACGGGCTGGGCCATGCCGCTGCTCGCGCATTGCCTGGTCCATCTCGCGGTCGCGCTGGCGCTGATCCTGGTGGTGGCGCCGCGCTTCTGGTACGTCGCCTTCGTCGACTTCGTGATCCACATCATCGTCGATCGCTGCAAGGGCATCTGCGCCTCGCATCTCGGCGTGACGCTGGAGTCCGGCCATCCCTGGTTCTGGACCCTGATCGGGGTCGACCAGGCGCTGCACCACCTCACCGGATTCGCGCTGTCGATCTACATGGCCGCGAACTGAGCGGCGCGCGGACGCCTCTTCCCACATTTCGGACCATGACCGGACGCTAGAGCCGCTTTCGCTCCGATCGAATCGGAACGGGGCTCTGGTTCTTGTCTTGACGCTTTTACTCCTGCGAACCGGCATCCGCTTCGCTTGAAAGGGCTCGAGCAGCGGGCGGATGTGATTCGCGTGCAACGGGCAAGGGGCCCCGGAGGCGACCGGAGGCCGTGGTTAACCTTTCGTTAGAGGATTGCGCGGCATCTTCCCGATCGAGGGGGATTTGCAAATGTTTTCAAGCCGCGACGCGTTCGAGAACGATGCCTGCCCAGTTGCGGACGACCTGCTCGGCCAGATGTACCGCGCCAATCCGAACGGGCTATCGCTGCTGGTCGCCAATGTCGCGCCCGACGTCAGGGCGAGGCTGGCGCTGTTCTGCTATCGGCGCAGCCACCTGCACGCGCTCGCCGTGGCGATCGCGTCGAGCTGCAGCGAGTGGGAGCTGGTCAATTCCGGCGGCCGTGTCGGGTCGACGCTCTATGCGCTGTCGCGTGAGCCGGTCCGTGTCACCGCCGCTTCGCATGGCGGCCGCAAGCCGATCACGCTGTCGACCAAGCCGCTGTCGACCTTTGCACCCGTCGTCGACGACGAACTCGACGACGAGGACGTCAGCGACAGGGTCACGGCGTAACGTCCAGTCAGATCGGCTGCGCGCTCGGGATGAGCGGCAGCCCGTGCCGGCGCCGCGCCATCGCGCATTCTGCGTCGCCCGGCAGACAGGTTCGGCACACCTCCGGCCGCACCGCATAGACCTCGCAGCGCGTTGCTTCGCCGACCCGGCCTGACAGCGCCGAGCAGCGGTCACCCTCGCAGCGCATCCCTGATTGCCGCGCGTTGACGAATTGCGCCGGGATCAGATCGAGCTGCGCGTCGTCCTCCACGGTGAAGCGCGGCCAGTTCACCGAATAGCTGCAGCAGGCGCCGCAGGACTGGCAGGGGCTCGCGTCCGTCGCGTCGATCGCGTTGCCGGTCATCAGGTGTCCCTCGGTGCTTCCCACACCAGGCTGCGCCGCCAGCGCGCCCTGAGCAGGTCGCGCCGCTCCGGATATTTCTCGTCGTGATAGATCGCGGTGACCACGCGGTCGGTGCGGAAGCTGCGGAAATCCTTGCGCAGCTCGCACCAGGCGGCGAGCAGCCGCACCGCCTCGTGATAGCCGACCGCGATCGGCCAGATCGTGCGCTCGCTATCGCGGCCATGCTCGTCGCGATAGTTGAGCGTGATCTTCTTGCCTTCGTGGATCTGGCTGCGGGTCCTGACCATGTCGATGCGGTCGGGCTCCCGGTTCCAGGCGGAGCGGGCGCGGCTCGCCGGCTCCAGCACGAACGGCCGCAGCCGGTCGGGCACGGTCTCGGCGATCTTGGCCATCAGGTCCTCGGCGGCGCGCGCCAGCGCCGGATCGGCGTGACCGACCACCCATTGCGCGCCGAGCACGCAGGCCTCGATCTCGTCGGGTGTCAGCATCAAGGGCGGCAGGTCAAAGCCCTTCTCCAGGATGTAGCCCATGCCGGCCTCGCCGCGGATCGGCACGCGCTGCTCGATCAGGCTGGCGATGTCGCGATAGATCGTCCGCTTCGATGTCTCGAGTTCGGCTGCGATCGCATCCGCGGTCAAAGGCTTACGGGTGCGGCGGAGCACCTGGATGATCTGAAACAGCCGGTCGGCGCGTCTCATGGCAATTCTCTTGGTCGCTCTCTTGGCGGATGTCTTAGCAGTGTTTTGGCAGCGGTCTTGACGGGTCTCGCAGTGTCTTGGCGCGTCGGCTTTTCGCGCCCCCTGTCGCTGCTGCTGACAGCATGTTGGCAGCAGGTGGGGGCTATATCAGGACAACAGCTCAAGTGAAGGGAATTTGTCCATGACGAATCTTGACGAACTCGGTTTCCGGCAGGCGCAGAGCTTCGCGCTGGAACAACTGGTCACGGTCTACTCCACCTCCGGCGACCTGCGCTGGGCCCTGGTCGCGCTGGTCGCTCAGTCGATCGGCGCAGCCTGGTCCTACGGGAGGGCCTGGCTGGTCAAGCGGGTTCGCGAGGCGGTTCGCCGCCTCGCGCCCGCAGGCCCGCTCGACAGTGAATGCCACTACTGCTGACACCATGCTGGCAGCAGGGGGCGGCTAGCTTCATTTCACTGACCACAGGCGATCGGGAGTTTCATATGATTACGCTTTTTGGCTTTGGCACGGGCTTCGGCTTGCCGGAAATCAGCCCCTTTGTGACCAAGACCGAGGTCCAGCTCAAGATGGCCGGGCTCGAGTATCGCAAGGAGAAGGCGATGCCGCCGGCCTCTCCCAAGGGCCAGCTGCCGTTCATCGCCGATGACGGCGAGACGATCGCCGATTCGACCTTCATCCGCGCCCATATCGAGGGCAAATATGGTTTCGATTTCGACGCGCCGCTGAGCCTGCAGGCGCGCGCGCAGGCTTGGGCCTTCGAGCGCATGATCGAGCATCACGTCTACTGGGCGCTGGTCGGCGCGCGCTGGGTCGACGACACCAATTTCGCCAAGGGGCCCGCGCATTTCTTCGACGGCGCGCCCGATCACATGCGCGACAAGCTGCGCGAGGATGCCCAGTTCCGGGTTGCCGAGAACTATCTCCTGAGCGGACTCGGCCGTCACGGACCGGATGAGGACGTCGATCTCGCGATGCGCTCGCTGTTCGCGCTGTCGGTGCAGCTCGGCGACAAGCCCTATCTGATGGGCAATGCGCCGTGCGGGACCGATGCCACCGCATTCGGCGCGCTGGCGGGAATCCTGACGCCGTTCTTCGATTCGCCGCTGCGCGAGCGCACCGAGAAATTCGACAATCTCACCGCCTATGTCGGCCGGATGATGCAGCAATATTACCCGGAATTCGCTTGGGCGCCGCTGCAGCAGCAGGCGGCCTAAGCTGGCGCGACAGGTGCGGGCTCGCCCTTCAACGCCGCGAGCTCCGCCTGGAGCTCGGCGATGCGCTGATCGCGTGAGGCCAGCGCTGCTGCCACATCGGCCGCGTCGAACTTCTGCGGGATGTGCTGCGGGCAGTTGGTGTCCCACGCCGCGACCTTGAACAGGATCACCTGCTCCGGCCGCGCCCGATAGCCTTGCGGCATCAGCGACCGCGTCAGCGCCGGGTCGTCCTCCACGACCCGCGCCTCGCCCCACAGCTTGACGCGGCGGCGATGCGCATAGTCCATCACGAAGATGTACGCCTTCGCATTCTCCGAGAGGTTGCCCTGCGTGATGAACTGCCGGTTGCCGCTGTAGTCGGCGAACGCGATCGTGTGCTTGTCGAGCACCTTGATAAAGCCCTTCGGGCCGCCGCGATGCTGGATGTAAGGCTGCCCGTCGGCCGAGGCGGTCGCGAGATAGAAGCTGTTCACCTCGCCGAGAAAGCCGGCGAGGTTCTCGTCGATCTCGGTGCGCCAGCCGCCATGCGCTTCGACCTCGGCGTAGGTCTCGCGCGAGCCCTTGCGGGTCTGGATCGCCTTCACCGCCGGACTGAATGCGATATCGCTCGCGTGGCTGTGAGCATCTGACATCGGAGCCTCCCCAAGACGGGTGCCAAGACTGGGCGCCAAAATGACTGGGCGCCAAAACGCTAGTGCTGACCCATAGATGGATGTTTCCGGATCGTAGGCAATCTTGGCAGTTGACACTTCACTGTTGCCGATTATGCAATAGTGTCATGGACCGGATCGATGCCATGCAGGCCTTCGTCGCGGTGGCGGACCTCGAGGGGTTTGCCCCCGCCGCCCGCAAGCTCGGCTTGTCTCCGTCCGCCATCACGCGGCTGATCGCGGCGCTGGAGGAGCGGCTCGGTGCGCGGCTGCTGCAGCGGACCACGCGGCAGGTGACGCTGACCGACGCCGGCTCGCGCTATTTGGAGCGGGCGCGGCGGATCCTCGCCGACGTCGAGGAGGCCGAGGACGCGGTAGAGAGCGAGCGCACCCGCCCCGAAGGCCGCTTGGTGATCTCGGCGCCGTTCGGCTTCGGGCGGCTCCATGTCAGCCCGGTCGTGACCGCCTACCTCAAACGCTATCCCGATGTTGGCGTTGACCTGCGGCTGTCGGATCGCCGGATCAATCTCGTCGAGGACGGCGTCGACCTCGCGGTCAGGCTCGGGCACCTGCCGGATTCGACGCTGGTGGCACGGCATGTCGGCCAGATGCGCCGCATCGTGGTGGCTTCGGCCGGTTATCTCAAGCTTCGCGGCGAGCCGAAGCGGCCGGCGGACCTCACCGCCCACGACACGATCCAGTTCGGCGCGATGACCGCGACGCCGGATTGGCGCTTCATGGAGGACGGCCAGGAGATCCGCATCACGCCGACGCCCCGCTTCACCAGCAACAGCTCGGACGCTGCCATCCAGTACGCCGAGCAGGACGGCGGACTGACGCGGGTGATGGCCTACCAGGCCGCCGAATCGCTGAAGGCGCGGCGGCTCAGGATCGTGCTCGCCGAATTCGAGCAGCCACCGGTGCCGATCCATGTCGTCTACCCGACATCCCGGCTGTTGTCGGCCAAGGTGCGGACCTTCATCGATCTCGTCACCGAGATTACCGACTGGCACTTCGGCTAGCTGGCGCCTTCTTCGGCACCACGCGGAACGTGCCGCTGGCGCGCGCGATCGTCACGCCGTCGGCCTTGATCAGGCTCTGTGCGAAGCAGATCGTGCTGCCGGTCTTGATCACGTCGCTCTCGATCGCGAGCCACTGTCCGACATTGGCCGAGCCGACGAAATCGACCGTGAGCGAGATCGTGACATACGAGGTGGTCCAGCCGGTCGCCTGGCCGCAGCTATAGCCCATCGCGTTGTCGGAGAGTGCCGCGATCAGCCCGCCATGGATCAGGCCGCGGCCGTTGGTGTGCGGTCTCGCCAGCCGCAGGCCGATGATGACGGACCGCTCGGTCTTCTTTTGGTACAGCGGCTCCCAGGGCTCGGTGAGCGGGCTCTTGCGGAATAGCGGCTCGAAGCCCTCGGGGACATCTTGGGAGTTGTCTTGGGGAATGTCCGGGGCGACTTGCGTGTCGGTGGTCATCTCTGGCTCGCGTATGACGTTGCGTTGCCGCCATTGAACGCGATGTCGACCGCGGTTTCACCGCCTACAAAGTTTTAAACGGGATTTGCAGGGACGTTTGAAAGCGGCTCCGGCCTGTCGCCACATCCCTCGCCGTCATCGTCCGGAGAGGCCACGGCGTACTGGATACCCCGCATGCGCGGGGTATGACAGCTGAGGGCATGACGGCGAGATTGCTCAACGGAAAACGGCGACCTAGCTAGAACGGCAGCCCCACATAATTCTCCGACAGCGAGGTCGACGCCGCCTTCGAGCTGACGAGGTAGTCGAGCTCGGCGATCTGGATGCGCGCGGCGAATTCGCCCTCGTCGGGGAATTTGTGCAGCATCGAGGTCATCCACCAGGAGAACCGCACCGCCTTCCAGACCCGCGCCAGCGCTTTCGCCGAATAGAAGTCGAGACCGGCCGAGGATTTCTCGTCGTAATATTCGCGCAGCGCCTGCGACAGATAATGCACGTCGCTGGCCGCAAGGTTCAGCCCCTTGGCGCCGGTCGGCGGCACGATGTGCGAGGCGTCGCCGGCGAGGAACATCCGGCCGAACCGCATCGGTTCGGCGACGAAGCTGCGCAAGGGCGCGATGCTCTTTTCGATCGACGGGCCGGTGATGATCTCGTCGGCGGCCTTCTGGTCGAGGCGCCGCTTCAACTCGTCCCAGAACCGCTCGTCGGACCATTGATCGACATGATCGTCGAGCGGGCACTGCACGTAATAACGGCTGCGATGCGTCGAGCGCATCGTGCAGAGCGCAAAGCCGCGCGCGTGGTTGTTGTAGATCAGCTCTGGCGAGACCGGCGGCGTCTCCGAGAGGATGCCGAGCCAGCCGAACGGGTACGCCCGCTCGTAGCTGGTGATCGCCGACGCCGGCACGCTGGCGCGGCTGACGCCGTGGAAGCCGTCGCAGCCGGCGATGAAATCGCAGGCGATCTCGTGGGTGACCCCGTCCTTGACGTAGGTGACGCGCGGATGATCGGTGCCGAAATCATGCGGCGTGACGTCGGCGGCGGAGTAGACCGAGGTCAAGCCGGCCGCCTTGCGGGCGTTCATCAGATCGAGCGTGACTTCGGTCTGGCCGTAGATGGTCACGGTCTTGCCGGTCGCCGCGTGCATGTCGATGCGGTGCCGCGCCCCGCCGAACGCCAGCTCGACGCCGTGATGAACCAGGCCTTCCTGGTGCAGCCGGGCGCCCGCGCCGACGCTGTCGAGCAGCGACACGGTGCCTTCCTCAAGCAGGCCGGCGCGGATCCGCCCCAGCACGTAATCCGGCGTCTGCCGCTCGAGAATGACGTTGTCTACGCCGAAAGTATGAAGTAGTTGCCCAAGCAACAGTCCGGCCGGACCTGCGCCAATGATTGCTACTTTTGTCCGCAACACCTGCTCCTCCCGATCGGATAGGCTTTCAGCAGGCGCCCGCGCCGGGGCGGTCGCCATCAACTTGCCAAGGCAACTATATCATATAACAGGTTTGGCAAGGCGGATTTGCGCGGGACCGGCGTTCGCCGCAGCGCAAGATGCGGGAGAGGCCGGGTGCGACGAGGCGTCCTCGCTGCGGATTTTGTCTTGAATATCCGCGTGAATTAGATAACATGTTAAGTAAAGAGACCGGGCACGAAGCCCGTCCTGGAGAGGAGGAGAGGTGATGAGGAAGAGTTTGTTGGCGCTGCTGATGGCAGCCGCCGCCATTGTGCCGGCCGCAGGTCCTTCGCAGGCGCAGGACAAGACCGTCAATCTCAAAGTGTCGCTGTGGGTGCCGCCGGCGCATCCGCTGGTGCCGGCGACGCAGGCCTGGGCCGCCGACATCGAGAAGGCATCGGGCGGCACTATCAAGGTCACCGTGTTTCCGTCCGAGCAGCTCGGCAAGGCATTCGACCATTACGACATGGCGCGCGACGGCATCGCCGACGTCACCTATGTCAATCCCGGCTATCAGCCCGGCCGGTTCCCGATCGCGGCCGCGGGCCAGCTCCCGTTCGTGTTCTCGGACGGCAAGAAGGGCACGCTGGCGCTGAACGAATGGTACCACAAATACGCGCCGACCGAGATGAAGGACACCAAGCTCTGCTTCGCCTTCATCCACGATCCGGGCGCGCTGCACGGCAAGAAGAAGATCCTGCTGCCGAGCGACCTCTCCGGCGTGAAGGTGCGACCGGCGCAGAGCACCATCGGCGAGATGGTGAAGATGTTCGGCGGCACCAATGTGCAGGCCTCCGCGCCGGAATCGCGCGATGCGATCGAGCGCGGCGTCGCCGACGAGATCACCTTCCCCTGGGGATCGATCTTCCTGTTCGGCATCGACAAGGTGGTGAAGTACCACATGGACGTGCCGCTCTACACGACGGTGTTCACCTACAACATCAACCTCGCCAAATATAATGCGATGTCGGACGCCCAGAAGAAGGTGATCGACGATCATTGCACGCCGGAATGGGCCTCCAAGGTCACCGATCCCTGGACCGATTTCGAAGCCAATGGCCGCACCAAGATGAAGGCGCTGCAAGGCCACGAGGTCTATCCGCTGACGGCGGATCAGCTCGCCGAGTGGAAGAAGGCGGTCAAGCCGCTGCGCGACAGCTGGGCCGAGGCGGTGAAGAAGGCCGGCGGCGATGCAGAGAAGATCGAGGCCGATCTGCAGGCCACGCTGAAGAAGTACGAGGCGGGGATCTGATCCCGTTGCCCCTTCACCTTTCCCCGCTTGCGGGGAGAGGTCGGATCGCGCATCGTCAGATGCGATCCGGGTGAGGGGGTACAGGTCTCACCGCCTTCACAACTCGTGGAAGCAGCCCCTCACCCCAACCCTCTCCCCGCAAGAGCGGGGCGAGGGAGCTCATCGAAGCAACGCATGACGCAATCTGCCGAAGTTTCCCAGGACGGCGCGATCACCGGTCCACCCGAGCCGGTGCGCAAGAATTTCATGGACCGCTTCATCGATTCGATCGAATGGGTGGCGGCCTTCTTCGTCGGCGTCGTCGCGCTCAACACCTTCACCGCGGTGTTCATGCGCAAGTTCTTCTCGGTGACGATCCCCGACTACTACAATTTCGGTCAGTTCCTGCTCGGCATCCTGATCTTCTGGGGCATCGCGGCGACGAGCTATCGCGGCACCCACATCACCGTGGATCTGGTCTGGGCCAATGCCTCGCCGCGCCATCAGCGCTGGATCGACATCTTCGCGACGCTGGTGCTGCTGTTCGTGGTGACGGTGCAGACCTACACGCTGGTCGACAAGGTGATCGACACCCGGAACAGCCACATCGTCACGATGGATCTCGGCGTTCCGGTCTGGCCGTTCTTCCTGGTGTCGTGGCTCGGCGACGTCTCCGCGGTTTTGCTGATCGCGATCCGGACCTACCGCCTGATCTTCCATCCGGAAGATATCCATGATGCCAAGATCAAGACTGCGGAGTAGACGGCCATGAGTCTCGATTTGAGTCCCGAGGCCGTCGCTATCATCGGCTTCGTCTGCTTGTTCGCGCTGATGCTGCTGCGTGTGCCCGTCGGCATGGCGATGGGCCTCGTCGGCATCACCGGCTTCGGCTATCTCACCGGCTTTGCCCCGGCGCTGAAGCTGGTCGGCCAGACTACGATGCGCACGGTGACGGATTATTCCTTCGGCGTGATCCCGATGTTCCTGCTGATGGGTGCCTTCGTGTCCGTCTCGGGGATCAGCCGCGAGCTGTTCCGCTCCGCCAACACCTTTGTCGGCCACTGGAAGGGCGGGCTCGGCATTGCGACCATCGCCGCCTGCGGCGGTTTTGCCGCGATCTCGGGCTCGTCGGTTGCGACCGCCGCGACCTTCTCGGCGGTGGCCTATCCCGAGATGCGTCGCTTCGGCTATCCGCAATCGTTCTCGACCGGCGTGATCGCGGTCGGCGGCACACTCGGGGCGATGCTGCCGCCGTCCACCGTGCTCGCGGTGTACGGCATCATCACCCAGCAGGATATCGGCAAGCTGTTCATCGCCGGCGTGGTGCCGGGCCTGCTCGCGATCCTGATGCACATGATCACGATCGGCATCATCGGCGTGACGCGGCCGGGCTTCCTGCCGGCAGGCAAGAAGGCGTCGTGGCACGAGCGCGCCATGGCCATGCGCGACGTCTGGTCGCCGCTGCTGCTGTTCCTGTTCGTGATCGGCGGCCTCTATGGCGGCTTCTTCGTCCCGACCGAGGCGGGCGCGGTCGGTGCGGTCGGTGCCTTCATCATCGGCATCCTCAGGGGCAAGCTGACCAGGGACGGCATCCTGCAATCGCTGCTGCAGGCGACGCGCACCGCGGCGGCGGTGTTCACGGTGCTGATCGGCGCGCTCTGCTTCGGCTATTTCCTCACCATCACCCAGACGCCGCAGAACGTCACCGAATTCCTTACCGGGCTCGGCATCGGCCCTTACGGCGTGCTGGCGCTGATCCTCCTGATGTATCTGGTGCTCGGCTGCCTGATGGACGCGATGGCGATGGTGATCCTCACAGTGCCGATTGTGTTCCCGGTGGTGACCGCGCTCGGTTTCGACCCGATCTGGTTCGGCATCATCATCGTCATGACGGTGGAACTCGGGCTGATCCATCCGCCGGTCGGCATGAACGTGTTCGTGATCAAGAGCGTGATCAAGGACGTCAACATGTCGACGATCTTCGTCGGCGTGCTGCCGTTTGTGATCACCGACCTGATCCGGCTGGTGATCCTGATCCTGTTCCCGCTGCTCGCGACCTGGCTGCCGCAGCGCATGATAGGGTAAATCCATGGTGCCCGAGCTTCAGACCAGATACGTCTTCACCATCACCGCCCGGATCGCGGAGGTGACCTCCGCCGGCGACATCGGCACCGGCGTCCGCCGCATCATTCCGATCGTCGGCGGCGAGGTGAGGGGCGAGACCGTCAACGGCAAGGTGCTGCCTTTCGGCGCCGACTTCCAGATCATCCGGCCCAGCGAGCTGATCGAGCTGGAGGCAAAATATGCCTTCGAGACCGACGACGGCGCCGTCGTCTATGTCGAGAACAAGGGCATCCGCTTCGGGCCGGTCGATCTGCTCGAGAAGCTCAAGCGCGGCGAGCCGGTCGACCCGAAGCTGATCTATTTCCGCACCGTGCCGAAATTCGAGACCGGCGCCGAAAAGTACCGCTGGCTGATGGAGCACATCTTCATCGGCTCCGCCGCCCGCCACGCCGACCGCGTCGTGATCGACGTACATCAGGTGCTGTGAGGCTCCGCTGTCATCCTCCCCTGGAGGGGGAGGATCGACGCGCATGAAAAAGCGCGGCGAGGTGGGGTGATCTCTCCACACGGGCACTGTCCGGGTGGAGAGGCCGTCACCCCGCCCCGTCTCACATTCCGCTTCGCTTCATGTGAGCCGACCCTCCCCCTCCAGGGGAGGGTGAAGTCCTGCGCCGCCACGCGCGTCTTGACTCCTGCGATGATAGTTATAAAACATAACTATTCTGAATAGGAAACAATAACGCCATGGGAAACGCTGCCGACGCGGGTGATGCCTCGCTGCTCAGGATCGAGACGCGAGGGGCGGTGCTGATCGTCGGGCTCAACCGGCCGGCCAAGCGCAATGCCCTTAATGACGGCATCATCCTGGCGCTGCGGGACTGCTTTTCCGCGATTCCCGACGCCGTTGGCGCCGTCGTCATCCATGGCGTCGGCGATCATTTCTCGTCCGGCCTTGATCTCTCCGAACTGACCGAGCGCGACGCCACCGAGGGGCTGGTGCATTCCCAGATGTGGCACCGCGTGTTCGACCGCATCCAGTATTGCCGCGTGCCCGTCATCGCCGCGTTGAAGGGCGCGGTGATCGGCGGCGGGCTGGAGCTTGCCTGCGCCGCGCATATCCGGGTCGCCGAGCCGTCGGCCTATTTCGCGCTGCCCGAGGGCCAGCGCGGCATCTTCGTAGGCGGCGGCGGGTCGGTGCGGCTGCCGCGCCTGATCGGTGTGCCCAGGATGGCCGACATGATGCTGACCGGCCGGGTCTATTCGGCGACCGAGGGTGCAGCCTACGGCTTCTCGCAATATCTCACCGAGGCCGACGGCGCGTTGCCGAAAGCGCTGGAGCTTGCCGAGCGCGTCGCCGCCAACGCGCCGCTGACCAACTTCGCAGTGTTGCAGGCGCTGCCGATGATCGCCGAGGCCAATCCGCAGACCGGCCTCTTGATGGAATCGCTGATGGCGACGGTGGCGCAGAGCGACAAGGAAGCCAAGAAGCGCATCCGCGCCTTCCTGGATCGCAAGACCGCCAAGGTGAAGCCGACATGAGCTCCAAGGCTGATATATCTGCGTCTTCGTCCACTGCGAGTGCGCATCCGCTGCGCCCGATCTCGTTCGGCAATCCCGACGTCACCGTCGAGCGCCGCGACGACGGCACGATCTATCTTCGCCCGAAGCTCAAGCTCGCAGACTTTCCCGCTCGCCTCACCGACCGCCTGCATCACTGGGCAAACGCCGAGCCGAACCGCGTCTTCATGGCCGAGCGCGCGGCCGGCGGCGGCTGGCGGCAGATCACTTACGCGCAATTGCTCGAGGTCACGCGGCGCATCGCCTCGGCCCTGATCGCGCGCGGGCTGTCGGCCGAGCGGCCGATCGTGATCCTGTCGGGCAATTCGATCGATCACGCGCTGATCGCGCTCGGCGCGCTCTATGCCGGCATTCCGTTCTGTCCGGTGTCGCCGGCCTATTCGCTGGTGTCGCGCGACTACGGCAAGCTCAGCTTCGTCATCAAGCTGCTGACGCCCGGCCTCGTCTTCGTCGACGACGCCGACAAATTTGCCGACGCCCTGCGCGCCAATGTCGGCCCCGCTGTCGAGATCGCGGCAAGCCGCGGGACCGTGCCCGGCCGCGCGGTGACGCGGCTCGCCGATCTGATGGCGGCGCCGGAAGAACCGCGCCTCGACGCGACCCATTCCGCGATCGGTCCGGATACCATCGCAAAATTCCTGTTGACGTCGGGCTCGACCGGCAATCCCAAGGCCGTCATCAACACCCAGCGCATGATCTGCGCCAACCAGGTGATGCTGCGCGAGACATTGGCGTTCCTGAAGGACGAGCCGCCTGTGATCGTCGACTGGCTGCCGTGGAATCACACGTTCGGCGGCAACCACAATGTCGGGCTGACGCTCTATAACGGAGGCTCGATGTATCTCGATGAGGGCAAGCCGATACCCGGCGGCATCGAGGAGACCGTGCGAAACCTGCGCGAGATCTCGCCGACGGTCTATTTCAACGTGCCCAAGGGCTATGAATCGCTGCTGCCCTATCTGCGCGACGATGCTGGCCTGCGGGCGAAATTCTTCCACCGGCTGCATGCGATGTTCTTCTCGGGCGCCGCGCTGTCGCCGTTCATCTGGAACAGCCTCGATGCGCTCGCGGTGCAGGAGAAGGGCTATCGCGTCCCGATGCTGACCGGGCTCGGCGCCACCGAGACCTCGCCGTTCTTCATGTCGGTGCGGCCCGATACCAGCCGCTCCGGCCATGTCGGGCTTCCAGTGTCTGGAAATGATGCGAAGCTGGTGCCGAACAACGGCAAGCTCGAGGTGCGCGCCAAGGGTCCGAACGTGACGCCCGGCTATTGGCGGCAGCCCGAACTGACCGCCAAGGCGTTCGACGAGGAAGGCTTCTACAAGTTCGGCGACGCGCTGAAGCCCGCCAACGCCGGCGATCTCGATGCCGGGTTCGATTTCGATGGCCGCATCGCCGAGGATTTCAAGCTGGCGAGCGGCACCTGGGTCAGCGTCGGGCCGTTGCGGGCGCGCTTCGTCGGCACCTGCGCGCCGCTGGTGCGCGACGTCGTGATCGCGGGGCTCAACCGCGACGAGCTCGGGGCGATCGTGATCCTCGATCTCGATGGCTGTCGCCTGATCAATCCACAGCTTGCCCCTGGCGACATCGCGGCCGCAGCCAACGATCCGCTGGTGCGTGCTGCCTTTCGCGAACGTTTCGCGCGGGTCCTTGCGGGCGCGACCGGTTCGTCGAACCGGATCGGGCGGGCGATCCTGCTCGACACGCCGCTGTCGATCGATCGCGGCGAGGTCACCGACAAGGGTTCGATCAACCAGCGCGCGGTGCTGGAGCATCGCACTGACATCATCGAAGCGCTCTATGCGCCGGTGCCGCCGGCATCGGTGATCAAACTCGTCTGACCATTCAAGGAGAGAATGCCATGCAGTTGAAGGACCAGGCCGGCATCGTCACCGGCGGCGCATCGGGATTGGGCGCGGCGACCGCGCGCCGGCTGGCTGCGCAGGGCGCCAAAGTGGCGGTCTGCGACCTCAACGCCACGCTCGCCGAGCGCGTCGCCGCCGAGATCGGCGGCATTTCGGTCGTCTGCGACGTGGCCGATGCAGCGGCCGCCGAAGCCGCGGTCGCTGCCGCCGCCAAGGCGCACGGCCCGGCGCGCGTGCTGGTCAACTGTGCCGGCATCGGGGTGGCCAAGCGTGTGATCGGCCGCGAGGGGCCGATGGCGCTCGCCGACTTCGACAAGGTGATCAAGGTCAATCTGATCGGCTCCTTCAACATGCTGCGGCTTGCGACCGCCGAGATGTCGAAGCTCGAGCCGCTCGCAACCGGCGAGCGCGGCGTCGTGATCTCGACGGCTTCGGTCGCGGCCTATGACGGCCAGATCGGGCAGGCGGCCTATTCGGCCTCCAAGGGCGGCATCGTCGCGATGACCTTGCCGATCGCGCGCGAGCTTGCGCAATTCGGCATTCGCGTGCTGACCATCGCGCCCGGGCTGTTCATGACGCCCTTGCTGGCCGGGCTGCCGCAGGAGGCGCAGGACTCGCTCGCCGCCGCGATTCCGTTCCCCCGCCGGCTGGGGCAGGCCGACGAGTTCGCCTCGCTGGCGCTGCACATGATCGACAATCCCTATCTGAATGGCGAAGTGGTGCGGCTCGATGCCGCGCTTCGGATGGCGCCACGCTGACTATGGTCATGAGTATGAATCAGGAGCATCCGACGAGCTTGCTTCGACCTCTCCCATTGGAAGAGGTCGGATCGCGCAGCGATCCGGGTGAGGGGTTACGATCAACAACGAAGACCGTACCCCCTCACCCCAGCCCTCTCCCCATGGGAGAGGGAGTTCACCGCGGTTGCCGCGCTATCGGGGTTGGCTAAACCATGTTCGTCCATCGGCGCGACGTGCAGATCCAGTGGGGCGATTGCGACCCCGCCAACATCGTCTACTACCCGCGCTACTTCGCGATGTTCGACGACTCGACCTCGATCATGTTCGAAGCGGCCGGTTGCTCGAAGCAGGATCTCGTCCACAAATACGGCCTGGTCGGCATTCCCATGGTCGACACGCGGGCGAAATTCCACATCCCGTCGACCCATGGCGACTGGATCACCATCGAGAGCCGGATCGAGAGCATCAAGCGCTCCAGCTTCGAGGTGGTGCACCGCGTGTTCAAGGGCGAGGCGTTGGCGATCGAGGCGTTCGAGACAAGGGTGCTGGTCGGCCGCCACCCGGACGATCCCGCCAGGCTGAAATCGGCGCCATTTCCGCAGGAGGTCATCGACCGCTTCATGAAGGGCTGACTTGTTCAGGGCTGACTTGCGGCCCCTCATGACCTAAAGAAGGGGCTGAATTGGCCCGCAAAACTGGTTTAAACCCAAAAAACATATCCGCAGGGAGGAATGAATGAGGAAGGCCACTCTCGCCGCAGCAGTGCTGGCAGCCGCTATCGCGCTGTCGGGCGCACCCGCGCTGGCGCAGACCAACGAAATCACCATCGGCATCTCGATCTCGACCACCGGCCCCGCCGCGGCGCTCGGCATCCCCGAGCGCAATGCGCTCGATTTCGTGCCGAAGGAGATCGGCGGCGTGCCGCTGAAGCTGATCGTGCTCGACGACGCCGGCGATCCGACGGCTGCGACCACCAATACGCGGCGCTTCGTCACCGAGTCCAAGGCCGACATCATCATGGGCTCCTGCATCACGCCGACGACGATCGCAGTGTCGACGGTCGCCAACGAGGCCGGCATCCCGCATCTCGGCCTCGCGCCGTTTCCGATCAATGAGGCCCGCGCAAAATGGTCGGTCGACCTGCCGCAGTCGATTCCGATCATGGGCAAGGTGCTCTACGAGCACATGAAGGCGCACAACATCAAGACCGTCGGCTATATCGGCTATTCGGATTCCTACGGCGATCTCTGGGTCAACGACTTCAAGGCGCAGGCCGTGCCGATGGGCCTGACCATGACCGATGAGGAGCGCTTCGCGCGTCCGGATACGTCGGTCGCGGGCCAGGTGCTGAAGCTCGTCGCCGCCAATCCCGACGCCATCCTGGTCGGCGCCTCCGGCACCGCCGCGGCGCTGCCGCAGACCGCGCTGCGCGAGCGCGGCTACAAGGGCCTGATCTACCAGACCCACGGTGCCGCCACCATGGACTTCATCCGCATCGCGGGTGCGTCGGCGGAAGGCGTCATCATGTCGGCCGGCCCGGTGATGTCGCCGGAAACCCAACCCGACAGCGCGCTGACCAAGAAGCCGGGCCTGACGCTGAACGCGGCCTATGAAGCCAAGTACGGCGCCAACAGCCGCAGCCAGTTCGCCGGCCATTCCTTCGACGCCTTCGAGGTGCTGAAGCGCATCATCCCGACGGCGCTGAAGACCGCCAAGCCCGGCACGCCGGAATTCCGCGAGGCGATCCGCCAGGCCTTCATCTCCGAGAAGGAGATCGTCGCGAGCCAGGGCGTCTACAACTGGACCGAAAAGGACCGCTACGGCCTCGACGACCGCTCGCGCATCCTGCTCACGGTCAAGGACGGCAAATACGTCCCGGCGATGTGAACCGGTCGCGATCCGCGAAACGAGGAAGCCGGCCCCGATAAAGGGCCGGCTTTTTCTTTACCCTCCCCTGGAGGGGGAGGGTCGCTTCGCATCGCGTGAGCGATGTGAAGCGGGGTGGGGTGATAGCCTATCGTCGTCGGTGGTGCTTCAGCGGCAATGCTTCCGCGTCGCGAGCGCCGTAGAGCTCGACATAAATCCGCTCCAGCACAGCGTCGAGGTCAGTCGTGATCTCCGAGTTCCAGAACCGGATGACGCGGAAGCCCTCCTTTTCGAGCCATTGTTGGCGCTCGCGATCGCGCATTGCCGTTTCATCGTCGTTGTGATGCCCGCCGTCGAGTTCGATGATCAGCCGCTTGGCCGGACAGAAGAAGTCGACGATATAGGGGCCGATCGGAGCTTGCTTTCGGAAATGCGTGCCTTCCGTCGGCATTTCCTTCAGCGCACGCCATAATATCCGCTCGTGCGGCGTGGCATTCGCGCGCAGCTTCTTCGCAGCCGCTCTTCGGATCGATGCTGAGACAATTCGTGCGGCTTCACCCCACCCCGATCGCACCCGACGATGCTACGCATCGCCGTGCGCGCTCGACCCTCCCCCTCCAGGGGAGGGTGAAGTGGAGCGCAAGCGTTGCGCGAATGCAAGTCTTCACCCTGCCCTGGAGGGGGAGGGTCGCTTCACATCGCGTCAGCGATGTGAAGCGGGGTGGGGTGATGGTCTATCCGCGTCGGCAGTACCTCAATCACCACTGGCAACCGACATACAACAAGCGCAGAACTAGATCGCGCTCTCGCCTTCGTGCTGGAAGCCGAGATAGCTGGCGGCGACGCCCTTGTTGGCGGCGATGTCCTTCGCGGAGCCGCTAAGCACGAACTCGCCGAGCTCCATCACATAGGCGCGGTCGGCGATCTGCAGCGCGGCCTGGGCGTTCTGCTCGACCAGCAGCACCGAGACGCCGGCGGCGCGGAGTTCGCCGACGATGCGGAAGATGTCGGCGACGATGATCGGGGCGAGGCCGAGGCTCGGCTCGTCCAGCATCAGCAATTTCGGCGCGCCCATCAGCGCGCGGCCCATCGCCAGCATCTGCTGCTCGCCGCCGGACAGCGTGCCGGCGAGCTGCTTGCGCCGCTCCTTGAGCCGCGGAAACAGCGTGTAGACCCGCTCCAGCGAGCGTGCTGCGGTTGCCTTCGTGATCCGGAACGCGCCGAGCTCGAGATTGTCCTCGACATTCATGGTGCCGAACAACTCGCGATGCTCGGGCACCAGGCTCAGGCCCGTCGCGACGCGGTCCTCGATATCGAGCGGCGCCATGTCGATGCCTGCGAAGGTGGTGCGGCCCCGCAGCGGCAGCACGCCCATGATGGCGTTGAGCAGCGTGGTCTTGCCGGCGCCGTTGGCGCCGATGATGGTGACGATCTCGTTGTCGGCGACGTCGAGCGAGACGCCGCGCACGGCCTCGACCTTGCCGTAGGCGATGTGGACGTCGGTCACCGATAGCAGCGCACTCATGCGGCGGCTCCGAGATAGGCCTTGATCACGTCGGGGTTGCGCTTGATCGCAGCCGGCGTGCCTTCGGCGATCTTGGTGCCGAAATCGAGCACCACGATGCGGTCGGCGAGATCCATCACGAACCCCATATCGTGCTCGACCAGCAGCACCGACATGCCGCCGTCGCGCAATTGCCGGAGCAGCGCGGCCAGCCGCTGCTTCTCCATGTGGCGCAGCCCGGCGGCCGGTTCATCGAGCAGCAGCAACATCGGATCGACGCACAGCGCACGCGCGATCTCGACGATGCGCTGCTGGCCGAGCGACAGCGAGCCCGCGAGCTGGTCGATCTGGTCGGACAGGCCGACGCGTTCGATCTGACGCGCGGCTTCCGCCAGCAGTTTCGCCTCGTCAGTGCGGTCGAGCCGCAGCATGCTGGAGATCGCGCCTGAATTGCCGCGCAGATGCGCGCCGATCGCGACGTTCTCCAGCACGGTCATGTCGGGCACCAGCTTGACGTGCTGGAAGGTGCGGGCGACGCCGAGCTTGACCACCTCCTGGGGTGGGGCGTTCGCGACCTCCTTGCCCTGCACGGCGATCTTGCCGCTGGTTGCGGCCAGGACGCCGGTGATCAGGTTGAAGGTCGTGCTCTTGCCGGCGCCGTTCGGGCCGATCAGCGCGACGATCTCGCGGGCGTTGACGTCGAATGAGACGTCGTTCACGGCGAGCACGCCGCCGAACTGCTTGCGTGCCTTGTCGATGTGCAGCAGCACCGGAGACGTTCCCGCCGCCCGCTCACGGTGTTCGAGCTTCACCGACGTGTCCGGCGTCTTGCGGGCCTGCTTGAACGGCAGGCGCGACATCAGCCAGGGCCAGACGCCCTGCGGTGCGAGTTGCAACAGCAGCACCAGCATGATGCCGAACACGATGGTCTCGAGCTGGCTCTGGCCGCCGAAGATGTAGGGCAGGTAGCTCTGCAGCACCTCTTTCAGGATCACGACGATGCCGGCGCCGAGCACGCCGCCCCAGACGTAACCGGCACCGCCGACGACAGCGATGAACAGATACTCGATGCCGGCCTGCGCGCCGAACGGCGTCGGGTTGGCGGCGCGCTGGAAATGCGCGTAGAGCCAGCCGGACAGGCCGGCCAGCACCGCCGCATAGATGAACACCAGCAGCTTGGCGCGCGGCGTCTGCACGCCGAACGCCTCGGCCGCGATATGGCCACGTCGCAGCGCGCGGATGGCGCGTCCGGTGCGGGAATCCAGCAGGTTCATGGTCAGGAGCGCGGAGAGCAGCACCACGACCCAGATCGCGTAATAGATCGTATCCGGGCTCAGCATCTTGAACGCGCCGATCGAGAGCGGCGGAATGCCCGAAATGCCGTCGTTGCGGCCGAGGAATTCGAGCTTGCTGAACAGGTAGAACAGGCCGATGCCCCAGGCGATGGTGCCGAGCGGCAGATAGTGGCCCGACAGCCGCACCGTGACGAGGCCGAGCAGCACGGCGGCAATGCCGCTGACCACGAGCGAAGCCGGCAGCGTCAGCCACGGCGAGACGCCGTAGGCGGTGGTCAGCACCGCCGTGGTGTAGGCGCCGAAGCCGCAGAACGCGGCCTGTCCGAACGAGGTGAGGCCGCCGACGCCGGTGAGCAGCACCAGCCCCATCGCGACCAGCGCGGCGAGGCCGATATTGTCGAGCAGCACGATCCAGAACGGCGGGATGCCCGGGAGAAGCGGGATCACCGCCATCACGAGTGCGAAGATGATGAGAGGGAGCCGCTGCGTCATCGCGTTCAATCCTTCTCTTCCTCGACCTGGGGCGCTGCGAGCGAGCGCAGCACCAGGACGGGAAGGATCAGCGTGAACACGATGACTTCCTTGAAATTGCTGGCGTAGAACGACGAGAAGGCCTCGACGATGCCGACCACGATGGCCGCGACCGCGGTCAGGGGATAGCTGACCAGGCCGCCGATGATGGCGGCGATAAAACCCTTCAGGCCGATCAGGAAGCCGGTGTCGTAGTAGAGCGTCGTGATCGGCACGATCAGGATGCCGGAAATCGCGCCGATCACGGAGGCGAGCAGGAACGCGATCTGGCCCGACAGCGTGGTGCGGATGCCGACCAGGCGGGCGCCGAGGCGATTGACCGCGGTGGCGCGCAACGCCTTGCCGGTCTTGGTGTAGCCGAAGAACAGCCACAGCCCCACGATGAAGCCGACCGTCAGGCCGTAGACGGCGAGGCTCTGGCCGGTGAAGCGCAACGGGCCCGCGGTCACCGCGGCGCTCGACAGCGCCGGGCCGCGCAGGCCTTCGGCGCCGAAGAACACCAGGCCGAGGCCTTGCAGCGCCAGATGACAGCCGACCGAGGCGATCAGGAGCACCAGCACGGAGGTATGCGCGATCGGCTGGAAGGCGATGCGATAGAGAAACAGCCCGATCGCCGCCACGATCAGCAGCGCCAGCGCGATGTTGACGGCGATCGGCGTATGGGGACCGACCAGGGCATAGACGAGGCCGAGCAGCGCTGTGGGAAAGACGATATTGAGCGCGACCGAGCGCAGCACCAGCCGGGCATGCAGCGCCTTGCGGGCGAAGAACAGGTCGAGCGCGAACGCGACGAGGCCCATCGCGACGGCAAGGCGCACCGTGCCGGGCACCTGGCCGGTCGCCAGCATGGCATAGCTCAACGCGCCGTAGGTGACGAATTCGCCTTGCGGGATCAGGATCACCCGCGTCACCGCGAACACCAGCACCAGGGCCAGCCCGAGCAGTGCGTAGATCGCGCCATTGGTGATGCCGTCCTGCAGCAGGAACAGCATGATCGTTGTGTTCAAGGCCGAGCGCTCCCCCTCAAGCGTCGGACCGCCGCGGCCGGCTGTGCCGGTCGGGTCGGCCGATATCGGCTGTTGATAGCCGTCGATATTTGATATGGTGTATAACGATTATTAGATATAACCTCAAGGTCCCCGAGCGTCCCGCGGGGGTTTTGTACCGGGATTGCGAGCCTGGAGCGATGACTGTTTCCAAAACTGCCTCCGATGCCGTCCGTTCGTCGCGTGCCCTGCGCAGGGAACCGGTCGATCCTGCCGGGGACGACAGCATGCTGCAATTGGGCGAACTGTCCGGACTGCTCGGCTATTCGTTGAAGCGCGCGCAGCTCAAGGTGTTCGAGGACTTCCTGCGCTGCGTCGCGCCGCTGCAGCTGACGCCGGCGCAGTTCTCGGTGCTGCTGCTGCTCGACAAGAATCCGGGCCGCAACCAGACGGAGATCGCCAATACGCTCGGCATCCTCCGGCCGAATTTCGTCGCCATGCTCGACGCGCTGGAGAGCCGCGACCTTTGCGCGCGGATGCGCTCGACCAACGACCGCCGCTCCCACATCCTGGTCCTGACCGACAAGGGCCGCGCCGTGCTGGCGCGCGCCAAGAAGCTGGTTGCCAACAAGCACGAGGCCCGGCTGATCGAGGTGCTCGGCCCGGCCAATCACGCCGCGCTGCTGGAGATGCTGGCGAAGCTCGCGCAGGAGTTTTGAGGGGCGGGT
This sequence comes from Bradyrhizobium sp. USDA 4011, assembly GCF_054063415.1. Classification (NCBI taxonomy): domain Bacteria; kingdom Pseudomonadati; phylum Pseudomonadota; class Alphaproteobacteria; order Hyphomicrobiales; family Nitrobacteraceae; genus Bradyrhizobium; species Bradyrhizobium sp. USDA 4011. The sequence continues at coordinate 3,529,470 of NZ_JBSSGG010000001.1, read as the reverse complement.
TTCGGCCCGTCGGCCGTCATTGCGAGGAGCGACAGCGGCGAAGCAATCCATCTCTCCGCACGTGACGCGGTGGATTGCTTCGCTGCGCTCGCAATGACGGGGAGAGAGCGGTGCGCGTCAGTCGACCAAAATCACCCTGACATCGTTGACATTGGTCAACGTCGGCCCGGTCAGCAGCAAATCGCCGGTCTGCGCGAAGAAGCCCGTGGCATCATTGTTCTCGAGATAGGCCCTCGGATCGAGGCCGATCGATTTCATCTTCGCGAAGGTCGCCTGATCGATCACGGCCCCGGCCGGGTCGGTGGCGCTGCCGGCGCCGCCGTCGGCACCGTCGGTGTCGGCGGCGAGCGCCGCGATGTCGGGCGTATCCTTGAGCAGGTCGGCCAGCGCCAGCGCGTATTCCTGGTTGGGGCCGCCGCGGCCATTGCCGCGCACCGTCACCGTAAGTTCGCCGCCGGAGATGATCGCGACGCGCTTGCGCTCGCCGCGGGCCTTCAGCGCGAGCCTGGCGTGTCCGGCCGCGACGTCGCGGGCCTCGCCTTCGAGATCGGCGCCGAGCGCGATGGTCTCGTAGCCGGCGTCCTGCGCGACCTTTACCGCGGCGTCGATCGAGGCCTTGGGCTTTGCCAGCAGTTCGAACGTCGCACGCGCAAAGGCGGGATCGCCCGGCTTGCAGCTCTCGTTCCTGGGATCGTCGAGCGCGCGGCGGACCGCGTCATCGATGGAGAGGTTGTACTTCGCGACCAGCGCGCGGGCATCCGCGAGCGTAGTCGGGTCCGGCACCGTCGGCCCCGAGGCGATCGCGGAGGGATCGTCATGCGGCACGTCGGAAATCGCCAGCGTGACGATCTCGGCGGCGTGCTGGCCGGCGCGCGCCAGCCGTCCGCCCTTGATCCGCGACAGATGCTTGCGGACGATGTTCATCTCGCCGATCGGCGCGCCGGAGCGCAGCAGCGCGCGGTTGACCTGCTGCTTCTGGGCAAAGCTCACGCCCTCGACGGGCGCGATCCAGTTCGCCGAGCCGCCGCCGGTCAGCAGCACCAGCAGGAGATCGTCGGGCGTGGCTTCCGCCGCCAGCCGCAGCGTATCGTCGGCCGCACGCAGGCCGGCTTCATCGGGCACCGGGTGGCCGGCCTCGACCACCTTGATACGGCGGGTCGGCACCCCGTGGCCGTGGCGGGTGGTGGCGATGCCGATCAGTCGCGATGGTTCGAGGCCGAGCGTGTCGAGATAGTGCCGCTCCGCCGCCGCGGCCATGGCGCCGGCGCCCTTGCCGGCGGCGAGGCAGATCACGCGTCCCTTCGGTGCCGGCCGCAGCCGCGATGCCAGCACGACATCGGGATGCGCAGCCGCCACCGCGGCATCGAAGATCGAACGCAGAAAGGGACGACGGTCGGTCATGGCTGTGCTTCCGTTACGCGGTCAGTTTCCGGCGAGTTCGCCGCTAATGACGTCGCCGAACAATTGCCAGCGCTCGCCCTTGAACTGCATCAGCTGCAATTGCTCGATCGGCTGGAAGTCGGACGGCCCGGTCGACAGCGTCACGCCGGGCAGCAGGCCGCCCTGCGCAAACTGCTTCAGGCTCGCCGCCTGCTTCATCACGTTGGCGCGGGTGAGATCGTCGCCGCAGCGGCGCAGCACCTCGACCATGGTGGTTGCCATGTTGTAGCCCGTCATCGCCGAGGCATCGGCGCGGTTGGTGTCGGGCATGTACTTGGCGAGCAACTCGTCGAACGCCTTCATGCCGGCATCGTCCTTCCACTGCGGATCGCTGGCGTCTTTGGCGTAGGCCGCCGAGATCACGCCCTGCGCATTGTCGAGCCCCGCCGGACGCATCACCGTCGCGGTGGAGGCCGAGACGTTGGAGACGATCGTCACCGGCTTCCAGTTCATCTCGCCTAGCTTCTTGATCGCCTGGGCGCCGAATTTCGGCGTGGTGAAGAAGATGATGACGTCGGGGTTGGCGGATTTCAGCCGCACCACATGGGAATCGATGGTCGGTTCGGCGACCTCATAGCTCTCCTTGGCGGCAATCCGCGCCGGATCGCCGGCGAAGCCGTCTTCCAGGCCCTTGAGGTAGTCCTTGCCCATGTCGTCGTTCTGATAGAGCACCGCGACCTTGGCGGCGGGCTTCTCCTTGAGCAGATATTTCGCGTAGATCCGCGACTCGCTCTGGTAGCTCGGCAGCCAGCCCATGGTCCACGGGAACGCTTTCGGATCGTTCCACTTGGTGGCGCCGGTGGCGACGAACAGCTGCGGCACCTTCTTGGCGTTGAGGTATTTCTGGATCGCGGTGTTGGAGGCGGTGCCGAGCGTGCCGAACAGGAACAGCACCTCGTCGCTTTCGACCAGCTTGCGGGCCTGCTCGACCGCCTTCGGCGGCGAATAGGCGTCGTCATAGGAGATGAAATTGATCTTGCGGCCGTTCATGCCGCCATCGTCGTTGACCTTCTTGAACACCGCAGCCATCGCCTTGCCGACCACGCCATAGGCCGACGCCGGGCCGCTATAGGGCACGATGTTGCCGATCTTGATCTCGGTATCGCTCGCACCGGTGTCGTATTTCTTCTGCGCCCACGCGGCATTGCCGGTCACGGCGGCGACGGTGAGGCCGAGCAGGGCGGTTGCGACACGGTGACGGATCGGCTTCGGCATTTCCCGAAAACTCCTTGTTGTTGCCGGCGCGCAAGGGCGCCGGGTTCGCTGCGGTTGTTGCCGGTTTTCCTAGCGCATTGCCGGGCAAAGTGTAAGCAGGCATCGCCCGGGCCGGTCGGCCCATGGTGAATGAAAAGCCCCCTGCGACGCGGTATCGCAGGGGGCCATTGTCGGTCGGTTGTCGGCAGGAAATCAGCCACCGACGTCGGCGCTGATGACGTCGCCGAACAGTTCCCATTTCTCGCCCTTGAACTTCATCAGCTGCAACTGGCTGATCGGGGCGAAATCGTTCGCGGCGGTATTGATCTTGATGCCGGGCAGCAGCACTTCGGTGCGGAAGTCCTTCAGGTTCGCCGCCTGCTTCATGATGTTCTCGCGCGTGAGGTTGTCGCCGCACTGCTTGAGCACTTGAACCAGGGTCTGGGCCACGCCGAAGCCGACCACGGTGCCGCCGTCGAGCTTGTCGCCCTCGGGGAAGTCCTTGGCCATGAAAGCGTAGAATTCCTTCATGCCGGGATCATTGTCCCATTGCTTGTCGGAAGCGTCCTTCAGGTAGGCGGCGGAGATGATGTCCTGCGCATTCTCGAAGCCGGCCGGTTTGATCACGCTGCCGACCGAGGCCGACACGTTGTTGAGGAAGTGGGTCGGCTTCCAGCCGATCTCGGCGACCTTCTTGATCGCCTGCGCCGCGAATTTCGGCGTCGCGATGTCGATGAAGACGTCGGCGTTGCTGGCTTTCAGCTTGACGATGTTGCTATCGATGGTCGGCTGGGAAGTCTCGAAGCTCTCTTCGGCGACGATCATGCTGGCGGCCTTCTGGCCGAGACCGTCCTTCAGGCCCTTCAGATAGTCCTTGCCGTAATCGTCGTTCTGGTAGAGCACCGCGATCTTGGCGTTCGGCATGTTCTTCAGGATGTACTTTGCGTAGATCTGGGTCTCGCTCTGGTAGTTGGGCTGCCAGCCCATGGTCCAGGGGAAGTCCTTCGGATCGTTCCACTTGGTGGCGCCGGTGGCGACGAACAGCTGCGGCACCTTCTTGGAGTTCATGTATTTCTGGATCGCCGAGTTCGACGGCGTGCCGAGCGAATTGAAGATCAGCAACACCTCGTCGCTTTCGACCAGCTTGCGGGCCTGCTCCACGGCTTTCGGCGGCGAGTAGGCGTCATCATAGGAGATGAAGTTGATCTTGCGGCCGTTGATGCCGCCGGCGTCGTTGATCTTCTTGAAATAGGCGGCCTCGGTGCGGCCGATGATGCCGTAGGCGGAGGCGGGTCCGCTATAGGGCATGATGTTGCCGATCTTGATCTCGGTGTCGCTGGCGCCGGTGTCGTATTTCTTCTGGGCAAGCGCAGCGCCACTGGATGCGGCGATCAGCGTCAGCGCAGCGGCAAATGCCGCCAGTTGTCGTGTTGCAGACATTCCGTCTCTCTCCCTGATTTCAGCCGATGTGTCGTGGCTCCTTGATGCGAGAGCTCTTTGTTGGTCGGAAAACTATCATCTTACCCAGGGCGCCTCAACGAAAAGCCCCTGCGGCATTGCCGCAGGGGCTGCATCTTTAGTCGACAATTTCGTGGTTAACCGCCGACGTCGCCACTCAAGATGTCACCGAACCGCTCCCAGGTCTGGCCCTTGAACCGCATCAGTTGCAGTTGCGAAATGGGCGCGAAGTCGGTGGGCGAGGTGTTGACCTTGATTCCCGGCAATAGTCCGTCGAGCTCGAGGTCGCGCAGGTTCGCGGCCTGCTTCATGACGTTCTCACGGGTCAGGTTGTCGCCGCAGGCCTTCAGCACGTGCACCAGGCCCTGCGAGACGATGTAGGCATACATCACGGACGCATCCGCGCGGTTTGCTTCCGGGTAGTACTTGTCCAGGAATTCGTTCCAAGCGATCATCGCCGGATCTTTTTTCCATTGCGGATCAGTCGGGTCCTTCAGGTACTGCGACGAAATGATGTCCTGGGCGTTCTCGAAGCCAGCCGGCTTGATCACGCTGCCGATCGAGGACGAGACGTTGTTGAGGAAGTGCAGCGGATGCCAGCCGAGCTCGTTGTTCTTCTTGATCGCCTGTGCCGCGAATTTCGGCGTCGTGATGTTGAAGAACACGTCGGCGCCGGAGGCCTTGAGACTGACGATGTGGGAGTCGATGGTCGGCTCCGTCACCTCGTAGCTGTCCTCGGCGACGATCATCGATGCAGCCTTGGCGCCGAGCCCGTCCTTGAAGCCCTTCAGATAGTCCTTGCCGTAATCGTCGTTCTGGTAGAGCACCGCGATCTTGGCGTCGGGCTTGTTCTTCAGGATGTACTTTGCGTAGATGATGGACTCGCTCTGGTAGTTGGGCTGCCAGCCCATCGTCCAGGGAAATTCCCTCGGGTCGTTCCACTTGGTGGCGCCGGTGGCGACGAACAGTTGCGGCACCTTCTTCTGGTTCATGTACTTCTGGATCGCCGAGTTCGGCGGCGTGCCGAGCGAATTGAAGATCAGCAGCACCTCGTCGCTCTCGACGAGCTTGCGCGCCTGCTCGACGGTCTTCGGTGGTGTGTAGGCGTCGTCATAGCTGATGAAGGTGATCTTGCGGCCGTTGATGCCACCCTCGGCGTTGATCTTGCGGAAATAGGCATCCTCGGTCTTGCCGATCACGCCATAGGCGGAAGCCGCTCCGCTGTAGGGCATGATGTTGCCGATCTTGATTTCGCTGTCGGAGGCACCGGTGTCGTATTTCTTCTGCGCGGCGGAGGGACTCGTGGTCGCTGCGAGCAATGCGAGGGCGGCCGAAAAGGCCCCCAACCGCAAACCGATAGCAGGCATTTTGATCTCCCTTGGATCACGGTGAATGTGTCACGATTTTTGGAGTGGGAGCACTTTGCGGCTCCTCGCGGCATTGAATACCTTTCGCCAGGCGCCAGCAACAGAAAGCCCCCCGCGGCGCTGCCGCGGAGGGCGTCATTTAGTCGAACGCGTTGCGAGGAAAGCCGGTGCCGCACTAACGCTTCCCAACACACGCGAAGCGTTTGTGTGGAGATCGTGCGTCGTCCTAGTTGCTGAGTCCGCTCGAGATGATGTCGCCGAACAGCTCCCACTTCTCGCCCTTGAAGCGCATCAGCTGCAACTGCTTGATCGGCGCGAAGTCGGTGGCGGAGGTGTTGATGCTGATGCCCGGCAGCAGCGTGCCGGGGACAAAATCCTTCAGGCTCGCGGCTTGCTTCATGACGTTGGCGCGGGTGAGGTCGTCACCGCACATCTCCAGCACCTGGACCATGGTCTGTGCGGCGGCGTAGCCGAAGGAGGTGGCGCCGTCGAGCTTGTTGGCGTCGGGATAATCCTTCTTGAGGAAGGCAAGGAATTTCTCCATGCCGGGGTCCTTGTCCCATTGCGGATCGGCGCCGTCCTTGAGATAGGACGCCGACAGGATGCCCTGCGAGTTCTCGAAGCCGGCCGGCTGCATGACGCCGCCGACCGAGGCTGAGACATTGGCGACGAACTGCAAGGGCGTCCACGCGATTTCGGCGGCCTTCTTGATCGCCTGCGCCGCGAATTTCGGTGACGTGATGCTGATGAAAGTGTCGGCGCCGGCGGCCTTCAGCTTGACGATATGACTGTCGATCGCAGGCTCCGACGTCTCGTAAGCTTCTTCGGCGACGATCATCGAGGCCTTGTCGCCGAAGGCGTCCTTCAGGCCCTTGAGGTAGTCCTTGCCGAAATCGTCGTTCTGGTAAAGCACGGCAACCTTGGCGTCTGCTTTGTGCTTCATGATGTATTTTGCGTAGACCCGCGCCTCGTCCTGGTAGGACGGCTGCCAGCCCATGGTCCATGGATAGTTCTTGGGGTCATTCCACTTGGAGGCGCCGGAGGCGATGAACAGCTGCGGCACCTGCTTCTCGTTCATGTATTTCCGGATCGCAGCGTTGCCTGCGGTGCCGACCGAGCCGAACAGCAGCAGCACCTCGTCGTCCTCGACCAGCTTGCGCGCCTGTTCCACCGTCTTGGGCGGCGAGTAGCCGTCGTCGTAGGAGATGAACGTGATCTTGCGGCCGTGGATGCCGCCAGCCTGGTTGATCATCTTGAAGTAGGCCGCCTCGGTCCTGCCGATCACCCCATAGGCCGAGGCGGGACCGCTGTAGGGCGCGGTGTTGCCGATCTTGATCTCGGTGTCGCTGGCCCCGGTGTCGTATTTCTTCTGCGCCAGCGCGACATTGCAGCTCGTCAGGAGCAGAGCCAATGCGGACAAGAGCGCCGTCAGGGGCGGACGTGCGGCAGTCATGGTTTCCCCACCTCGGGTTCTTTAGTTTCGAGTATTCAATACGATCGGCGCGGGGCGTCAACAAAAAGCCCCCGCGACTGCTATCGCGGAGGCTGTTGTGTTATTCCCGCAGTGCAACGTCACTCAGAGGGGACGTCGCCGGAAATGATGTCACCGAACAGTTCCCACTTCTGGCCCTTGAAGCGCTGCATCTGCAGCTGGGCGATCGGGGCGAAGTCGGTGGCCGAAGTGTTGATCTTGACGCCGGGCAGCAGGGTGTCCGGCGTAAAGTCCTTCAGGCTCGCCGCCTGCTTCATGACGTTGGCGCGGGTGAGATCGTCGCCGCACATTTCCAGCACCTTGGCGAGCGTCTGCGCGGCGCCATAGCCGTAGACATAGCCGCCGTCGGTCTTGTCGGCGCCCGGCATGTACTTGTCGAGAAACTCGGACCACTTCTTCATGCCGGGGTCGTTGTTCCACTGCGAGTCGGCGCCGTCCTTGGCATAGGCCGCCGACAGCACGCCCTGGGCGTTGTCGAAGCCGGCCGGCTGCATCACGCTGCCGACCGAGGCCGACACGTTGGTGATGATCTGCAGCGGCTTCCAGCCGAGCTCGGCGGTCTTCTTGATGGTCTGCGCGCCGAACTTCGGCGTGGTGTAGATCAGCAGCACGTCCGGATTGGCGGCCTTGATCTTGACGATGTGGCCGTCGATCGACGGCTCGGACACCTCATAGCTCTCCTCCATGATGATGCTGGAGGCCGCCTTGGCGCCGAAACCGTCCTTGGTGCCCTTGAGGTAGTCTTTGCCGAAATCGTCGTTCTGATAGAGGATCGCGACCTTGGCGTCGGGCTTCTCCTTCATCAGCCATTTGGCATAGATCTGCGCTTCGCTCTGGTAGCTCGGCTGCCAGCCCATGGTCCACGGGAAGTTCTTCGGATCGTTCCACTTGGTGGCGCCGGTTGCGACGAACAGCTGCGGGATCTTCTTGGAATTCAGGTATTTCTGGATCGCGGTGTTGGACGGCGTGCCGAGCGGGTTGAAGACCAGCAGCACTTCGTCGCTCTCGACCAGCTTGCGCACCTGCTCGACCGCTTTCGGCGGCGAATAGGCGTCGTCATAGCTGACGAAATTGACCTTGCGGCCGTTGATGCCGCCGCGGTCGTTGATCATCTTGAAGTAGGCTTCTTCGGTCTTGCCGATCACGCCGTAGGCGGAGGCCGGTCCCGAATAGGGGATGATGTTGCCGACCTTGATCTCGGTATCGCTTGCGCCGGTGTCGTATTTCTTTTGGGCGAATGCGGCAGTGGACGTCGCGGCAACAGCGACGATCGCCGCGGAAATCGCGGCGATCCGAACGGTAGAAAGCATAATGTCTCCTGGTTTGGTTCTAAAGATTCTTAGTTTTTCTTGAGCTTTGCGGCCAGTTGCTGGGCAACGATCGCAACCTGCCTGGCGCCGTGCGGCACGAGGAAGATGACGAGGAACAGCAGCACGCCAAACACCGCGCCCGAAAGGCCCTTCGAGATGCCTTCGGCGATGTTCGGCACGAAGATGATGAAGGCGGAGCCTACGATCGAGCCGGGCAGCCAGCCGACGCCGCCGACGACCATGCCGAGGAACAGCGAGATCGCGAGCTGGATGGTGTAGCCGTCGGGCGCCACGAACTGCACCGCAATGGCGCCGAGACCGCCGGCAACGCCGGTGATGCCGGCCGAGACGCCGAACGCCAGCGTCTTGTACAGCGCGACGTCGACGCCCATCGCGGAAGCCGCGATCTCGTTGTCGCGGATCGCCATGAAGGCGCGGCCGGAGCGCGAGCGCAGCAGGTTCACCGAGGCGACGTAGATCGCGATCGAGACCGCCAGGGTGAAGTAGTAGAGCCACATGTCCTGCGACATTGGCAGCCCGAACGGGGCATCCGGCTTGGTGACCACGAGGCCCTGCACGCCGCCGGTCCACTGCTCGAAATAGCCGAGCTTGAGGAGCTGCGGCATTGCGGTGGCGAGCGCGAAGGTCGCGAGCGCCAGATAGACGCCGGATAGCCGGAGTGCCGGCTGGCCGAATAGGAAGCCGAAGCCGAAGCAGACGATGCCGGCGACCGGCAGCGTCAGGGCATAGTTCATGCCCGCATGCTCCATCAGGATCGCCGACGTATAGGCGCCGACGGCGTAGAACGCGCTCTGGCCGAGCGAGAACTGGCCGCTTCCGCCGGTCAGGATGTTGAGCGCCATCACCGCAAGCGCGTAGATCAGAAGCATCGTCATCTGGAAGATGATGAAGTTCTTCACGAACAGGGGGATCAGGATCAGCGCGGCGAGCACGACGAGCGAGGTGCCGTAGCCCAGCGTCATGGCACGCTTGGGCACAGCCTCGACGGCGGGGACTTCTGTGACGATTTCTTCAGCGGCGCTCATGATCAAACTCGCTTGACGATGGCGCGGCCGAACAGGCCTGCCGGTTTAACGACCAGGACGACGATGATCAGCGCAAGCGCGATCGGAAGTTTAAGCTCATTGCCGACGCCGGGGATGTAGGTGCCGACGAGGTTCTCGAAGATGCCGACCAGAAAGCCGCCCATCACGGCGCCGAACGGCGAGGTCAGGCCGCCGAGCACGGCCGCGGCGAATCCGTAGATCAGCACGCCGAGCATCATGTTCGGCTCGAGGAACACCACCGGCGCGATCATCATGCCGGCGATCGAGCCGATCGCGGACGCCATGCCCCAACCCAGCGCGATCATCCAGGAGGTATTGATGCCGACCAGCCGCGCCGATTCAGGCAGCGAGGCGGCCGCCCGCATCGCAAGGCCGACCCGGGTGAAGCGGAAGAAGAAGAACAGCAGCAGCAGCATCAGCAGCGTGATGCCGATCATGCCGGCCTGGTGGGTCGAGATCAGCTGGCTGCCGAGGAACGGCGAGGAGCCGAACGGCGTCGGATACTGCTTGATGGTGAAGTCCCAGATCAGGCCGGCGACCGAGTTGATGATCGCATACAGCGCGATGAAGCCGGCGACATTGGTCAGGATCGGGGCCTTGGCCAGCGGCTTGAACAGCAACCGCTCGATGACGATGCCGGCGACAAACGAAAAGGCGACGGTGAGCACGAAGGCGCCCCAATATGGCACACCCCATTGCATCAGCTGCCAGGATACGAAGGTCGAGAACATCGCCATTTCGCCCTGGGCGAAATTCAGATGGTCGATGGCCTGGTAGATCATCACGACCGCGAGCGCCATGCAGGCATAGATCGCGCCCGTGGCGATGCCGGCCAGGACCTGGTTGGCAAAAAGCTCCATTGTGCCAGCTCCTCAGTAGCCGAGATAGGATTTGCGGACGTCTTCGTTGTTCGCGATGTCCTTGGCATTGCCCGACATCACGATCCGTCCGGTTTCGATCACATAGGCCTGGTCGGCGAGCTCGAGCGCGAGCTGCGCGTTCTGCTCGACCACCAGGATGGTCACCTTTTCCTCGCGATTGATCTTGCCGAGGATGCGGAACAGGTCGCGCACGATCAGCGGCGCGAGGCCGAACGACGGTTCGTCGAGCAGCATCAGGCGCGGCCGCAGCATCAGGGCGCGCGCCACGGCGAGCATCTGCTGCTCGCCGCCCGACAGCGTGCCGGCCTGCTGGGTGTAGCGCTGCTTCAGCACCGGGAAATGCTCGTACATCCGCTCGATGTCGGAGCCGATGGCGTTCTTGTCGGAACGGCTGATGGCGCCGAGCTGCAGGTTCTCCTCCACCGTCATGTTGGTGAAGGTGCCGCGGCCCTGCGGCACATGGGCGATGCCGAGGCGGACCACGTTTTCAGTGGAGCGGGTGCCGATCGGCTTGCCCTCGAACTCGATCGCGCCGGTCGAACGCACCATGTTGCAGATCGCCCGCAGCGTGGTGGTCTTACCGGCGCCGTTGGCGCCGAGCAGGGTGGTCAACGAACCCTCGTTGAGCGAGAAACTGAGGCCGTGCAGGGCCTGGACCTGACCGTAATAGGCGCGCAGGTCCTTGACGTTGAGCATCGCGGTCATTGGTCCTTGCTCCCCAGATAGGCCTTGATGACGTCGGGGTCGGCCTGGACCTGGGCCGGCGTGCCTTCGGCCAGCTTGCGGCCGAAATTGAGCGCGACGACGTGGTCGGCGATCGACATCACGAGACCCATGTGATGCTCGACCAGCAACACCGTAATTTTACGGTCATCGCGGATTTTGCGGATCAAATCGCCGAGCACATAGACTTCCTCGTGATTGAGGCCGCCGGCCGGCTCGTCGAGCAGCAGGATCTTCGGATCCGCCGCCAGGGCGCGCGCCAGCTCGACGCGCTTCTGGGTGCCGAACGGAAGTCCCGAAACCACGGTGTGGGCGACGTCCTCGAGATCGAGGTAGCCGAGGATGTCGTGCACCTTCTTGTTCATGTCGCTCTCGCCGCGGCGGACCCAGGCGAGGCGCAGCGAGTCGCTGACGATGTCGCTCGATGTGCGCGCATGCGCGCCGACGCGCACATTGTCGATCACCGACAGATTGGGGAACAGCGCGACGTTCTGAAAGGTGCGGCCGATGCCGATCTCGGCGATCCGGTGCGGCGGCCGCGACAGGATGCTCTTGCCTTCCATCAGGATGTCGCCGGACGACGGCTGATAGAGCCGCGACAGGCAATTGAACAGCGTCGTCTTGCCGGCGCCGTTCGGTCCGATCAGGCCGAGGATCTGCCCATGGCGCATGTCGAACGACACGCCATTCAGTGCAATGATGCCGCCGAACACGACGCTGACGTCGCGAACTGCGAGCAGGGGATCATTCCCCTGCGCGAGCTGTGCCTGCGTCATCTCGTCTCGCCCGCCATCTTTGAGCGGTGCGAGCGGCCCTGCGATGGATTTCGCCGGACGCGATGGAGGCTATCTGATCCCCTCGGCCAAACGTGCAACTTTCCCTCCTACTCTAGACTTTTTGCTTTGTTCTTTTTTGGATTGCGGCGCTATTCCACCGAGCGCCTGCTCGATGTTCCTTACCATCGCGACAAGGCGAGGTCCAATGTCGTTGAGTAATCTATCTTCCGTGAAGCGGAATGCCGGCGCGCCGCAATTGAAGGCGTAAGGACCGGTTCCGTCGTTCAATTTCAATGCAACGCCGGCTGCGGCGACGTCGTTCTGCCAGTCGCCGGTGGACAGGGTGAAGCCGTGCTTCGCCACCGTCTCGCCGGAGCGCTCGATGCCGTCGCGGATCTTGGCCCAGCGGCTGCCATAGTGGTCCCGCAGCTCGCGTAGTAGAGCCGCACGTTCTTCGGGTGGCAATGCCCAAATATAGGCACGGCCCATCGCTGTGGTTGCGATCGGAATGCGCGAACCGACGTCGAGTTGCACGCCGAGCGTCAGGCCGTTCCGGCTCTGGCCGAAGTAGATCATGCTGTGACGGTCGCGGCCGCCGACCGCGACCGCGCCGCCGGTCGCGCGCATCACTTCTTCTCGATACGGCTCGGACAAATGCCGAACGCCGAGATTGGCGAGCGCGGCGTAGCCGAGCGCCATCGCCGACGGCGCGAGCTGATACTTTTCGAATTTCGGTACAGGTGTAAGGTATCCCAGCTTGGTCAGCGTGTAGGTCAGCCGGGAAATGGTTGGTTTCGGTAACTTGGTGCGGGCGGCAATCTCCTGATTGCCGAGCAGCCCGTCATTGGGCTGAAATGCACGCAGGACATCCAGTCCGCGGGAAAGCGCGACGACGAAATTGCGATCGGTCGCTGCTTTCTTGCTGGCGCGCTTCATTCCCTGCCCTTGTCATGCTCGTTGACAAGGCTCGTGCTTCAAAATAACCCTCCGTGTCAAGATGTGGAATTAAATTTCGCAGTGCGAAATTGGTCTAATCCTAGCCGCTCGACGCCAGCCGTGCAGCTACTCAACGCAAGTTCAAGAACAAGCATCCAGGGAGAGTTCCGGTGAGTGAAGTCGTCAAGCTCGAACGTCATGACAACATTGCCGTCGTCACGGTTAACAGTCCGCCCGTGAACGCGCTGAGCGCTGCCGTGCGCGGCGGCATCTTCGATTGCGTCAAGAGCGCCATCGATGACGCGCAGGTCCAGGGTATCGTGCTGACCTGCGCCGGCCGCACCTTCATCGCCGGCGCCGACATCACCGAATTCGGCAAACCGCCGAAGCCGCCCGGCCTCGCCGACGTGCTGAGCCTGATGGAGAGCTCGCCGAAGCCGATCGTTGCCGCGATCCACGGCACCGCGCTCGGCGGTGGCCTCGAGGTCGCGCTGGCCTGCCACTATCGCGTCGCCACCAAGGACGCCAAGCTCGGTCTGCCCGAGGTGAAGCTCGGCCTGCTGCCGGGCGCCGGCGGCACCCAGCGTCTGCCGCGTGCGGTCGGTCCCGAGCTCGCGGTCAAGATGATCGTCGGCGGCGATCCGATCGGCGCGGATGCCGCGCTGAAGGCCGGCCTGATCGATGAGATCGTCGAGGGTCCGGCGTCGGGCGGCGAGGCATTTGCGCGCAAGGTGGTCGCCGAGAAGCGTCCGTTGCGCAAGCTGCGCGATGACGACAGCAAGCTCGCCGCGGCCAAGGCCGACCGTTCGATCTTCACCAATGCGGTCGCTGCGCTGACCAAGAAGTCGCGCGGCCTCGAGGCGCCGTTCGCCGCCGCCGACGCCGTCGGCGCCGCGATCGACCTGCCGTTCGATGAGGGCCTGAAGAAGGAGCGCGAGGGCTTCCTCAAGCTGATGAACGGCGAACAGTCCAAGGCGCAGCGCTACGCCTTCTTCGCCGAGCGCGAAGCCGCCAAGATCTCCGGCGTCCCCGAGGGCACCAAGGGCCGCAACGTGGCGCGCGTCGCCATCCTCGGCGCCGGCACCATGGGTGGCGGCATCGCGATGTCGTTCGCCAATGCCGGCATCCCGGTCACCCTGATCGAGACCGGCGAGGAGCAGCTCAAGCGCGGCATGGGCATCATGCAGAAGAACTACGAGGCGACCGCCGCGCGCGGTGGCATCCCGGCGGACGCGCCCGCCAAGCGCATGGCGCTGATCAACGGCGTCGTCGGCATCGAGAACATCGGCGACGCCGATCTCGTGATCGAGGCGGTGTTCGAGACCATGGCGGTCAAGAAGGAAGTGTTCGGCAAGCTCGATCAGTACGCCAAGCCGGGCGCGGTGCTGGCCTCCAACACCTCCTACCTCAACATCGACGAGATCGCGAAGGCGACCAAGCGTCCTCAGGACGTGCTCGGCATGCACTTCTTCTCGCCGGCCAACGTCATGAAGCTGTGCGAGATCGTGCGCGCCGACAAGACCGCGCCGGATGCGCTGGTCACCGCCGTCTCGATCGCGCGCAAGATCGCCAAGGTGCCGGCCGTGGTCGGCGTCTGCGACGGCTTCGTCGGCAATCGCATGCTGGCGCAGCGCGGCAAGCAGGCCGAAAAGCTGTTGTTCGAAGGCGCGCTGCCGCAGCAGGTCGACGCTGTTGTCACCAAGTTCGGCATGCCGATGGGCCCGTTCGCGATGGGCGATCTCGCCGGTCTCGATATCGGCTGGCGCTCGCGCAAGGACCGCGGCATCAAGTCGGAGATCGCGGACGCGCTGTGCGAAGCCGGCCGTTTCGGCCAGAAGACCGGCAAGGGCTACTACAAGTATGAAGCGGGCTCGCGCGCGGCGCTGCCCGATCCCGAGGTCGAGAAGCTGATCGACGAGACGCTGGCGCGCCTCGGCCGCAAGAAGCGCGTCGTCAGCGACGACGAGATCCTCGAGCGCATGATGTACCCGATGATCAACGAAGGCGCGAAGATCCTCGCCGAGGGCATCGCGGCGCGTCCGTCGGATATCGACGTGGTCTGGCTCTATGGCTATGGCTGGCCGATCTATCGTGGCGGCCCGATGTTCTGGGCCGACACCGTCGGCCTCAAGCACATCGCGGATCGCCTGGCCTTCTACGCCAAGGAGACCAACGATCCTTCGCTCGAGCCGGCGCCGCTGCTGAAGAAGCTCGCGGACGAAGGCAAGACCTTCGCCTCGCTCGCCGCCGTGTCGAAGGCGGCGTGATCTTTCTTGGCGCCACTGGCTCGGTGTTCGGGTTCCCTCTCCCCTTGTGGGAGAGGGTTAGGGAGAGGTGTGGCCGCATCGGCACTGCCCGCGTGAACCCCCTTCCCCAACCCCTCCCCACAAGGGGGAGGGGAGCCCACACGCCGATGCTCACCTAACAGGTGTTGAACGTTTCCATGACCTATCCCGGCGAACAATATTATCCCAAGGGCGTGCAGTGGAGCGACGAGATCACGCGCGGCACGCTGCCGGACCTGCTCTCGAATGCGGCTGCCGAGTTCGGCGCACGTCCGGTGCTCGAATTTCGCGACCGGCAGATCAGCTACAGCGAGCTTGAGGCGCTGGTCGAGACCGCGGCGGCCGCCTTCATGCGGGCCGGTTACGGCAAGGGCACCTCGGTCGCGCTGTTTCTCGGCAACTCGCCGGACCATCCGATCAACTTCTTCGGCGCGCTGAAGGCCGGAGCGCGCGTCGTGCATCTGTCGCCGCTCGACGGCGAGATCGCGCTGTCGCACAAGCTCTCCGATTCAGGCGCACGGGTGCTGGTCACCAGCAACCTGTCGGCGCTGTTGCCGACCGCGCTGAAATTCCTCGCCAAGGGGCTGCTCGACCGCCTGATCGTTTGCGAGGACGATCATTGGGGCAAGGTCGGCACACCGCAAGCCGCGCTGCCCGATAACCCTGCGATCATCACCCACCGCCAGTTCATCGAGGGCGCAGTCAAGCCGTCGCAATGGCCTGCCGTCGACGTCGAGGACGTCGCGCTGCTGCAATATACCGGCGGCACCACCGGCCTGCCCAAGGGCGCCATGCTCAGCCACGGCAATCTCACCGCGGCGGTGTCGATCTATGATGTCTGGGGCAAGCCCGCGCGGCTCGAACGCAACGCGATCGAGCGCGTCATCTGCGTGCTGCCGCTGTTTCATATCTATGCGCTGACCGTCGTGCTGCTGTCGGCGATCCGGCGCGGCCATCTGATCTCGCTGCATCAGCGCTTCGACGTCGAGGCCGTGATGCGCGACATCGAGGTCAAGCGCGCGACGGTGTTTCCCGGCGTGCCGACGATGTGGATCGCGATCGCCTCGCTGCCGGATCTCGACAAGCGCGATCTGTCCTCGCTGGTGGTCGCCGGCTCCGGCGGCGCGCCGCTGCCGGTCGAGGTCGCAAAGATCTTCGAGCGCCGCGTCGGCATGAAGCTGAAGAGCGGCTGGGGCATGACCGAGACCTGTTCGCCCGGCACCGGCCACCCCAAGGAAGGGCCGGAGAAGCCGGGCTCGATCGGGCTGATGCTGCCCGGCATCGAGATGGACGTGGTGTCGCTGGAGGATTCCACCAAGGTGATGCCGGTCGGCGAGGTCGGCGAAATCCGCATCCGCGGCCCGAACGTCACCAAAGGTTACTGGAACAGGCCGGCGGAGACCGCGGAAGCCTTTGTCGGCGACCGCTTCCTGACCGGCGACATCGGCTACATGGATGCCGACGGCTATTTCTATCTGGTCGACCGCAAGAAGGACATGATCATCTCCGGCGGCTTCAACGTCTATCCGCAGATGATCGAACAAGCGATCTACACGCATCCCGCCGTGCAGGAAGTAATCGTGATCGGCATCCCCGACGATTACCGCGGCGAGGCGGCAAAGGCGTTCATCAAGCTGCGCGACGGCGAGAAAGTGTTCTCGATCGACGAGCTGCGCGCATTCCTCACCGGCAAGGTCGGCAAGCATGAATTGCCGGCGGCGGTCGAGTTCGTCGACGAGCTGCCGCGCACCCCGGTCGGCAAGCTGTCCCGTTACGAACTGCGCCAGCAGCAGCCGAAGACGTCTCAAACCACGCAACAAGCCGCATCAGGATCGCGCTCATGATGGACGCCGTCATCGGGTCCGTTCGAGGTGTTGTAGTTATTTCGTCGTCCCGGCCAAGCGAAGCGCGAGCCGGGACCCATACGCCGCGGCCCTCGGAAGAGGCACAAGCGGCAGCCAGCTTTGCCAGTTGCGATGGGCCGGTGGTTATGGGTCCCTGCTTTCGCAGGGACGACAGCGAGAGAGTTAGAAGGGTAGTTTAGCTTTCAAAAAGGAGGATCCGATGGATCTCGCTTTCACCAAGGAAGAGATAGCGTTTCGCGAGGAGGTACGGGAGTTCTTCAAGAACAACGTGCCGCCGGAGACCCGGCGCAAGCTGCAGGAAGGCCGCCATCTGTCGAAGGACGAGATGGTCACCTGGTGGCGCATCCTCAACAAGAAGGGCTGGGGCGTCACCCACTGGCCGAAGGAATATGGCGGCACCGGCTGGAGCACCGTGCAGCACTACATCTTCAACGAAGAGCTGCAGTCCTATCCCGCGCCGCAGCCGCTCGCCTTCGGCGTCAGCATGGTCGGCCCGGTCATCTACACATTCGGCAATGAGAAGCAGAAGAAGGAATATCTGCCGCGCATCGCCAATGTCGACGACTGGTGGTGCCAGGGCTTCTCGGAGCCGGGCTCGGGTTCGGACCTTGCGTCGCTGAAGACCAAGGCCGAGCGCCGTGGCGACAAGTGGATCATCAACGGCCAGAAGACCTGGACCACGCTCGCCCAGCACGCCGACATGATCTTCTGCCTCTGCCGCACCGATCCGGCCGCGAAGAAGCAGATGGGCATCTCCTTCATCGTGTTCAGCATGAAGTCGAAGGGCGTCACCGTGCGCCCGATCCAGACCATCGACGGCGGCCACGAGGTCAACGAGGTGTTCTTCGACGACGTCGAGGTTCCCTACGAGAACCTGATCGGCGAGGAGAACAAGGGCTGGGACTACGCAAAATTCCTGCTCGGCAATGAGCGCACCGGCATCGCCCGGGTCGGCGTCTCGAAGGAGCGGCTGCGCCGCATCCGCGCGCTGGCCTCCAAGGTCGAGTCCGGCGGCCGCGCCATCATCGAGGATCCGGCGTTCCGCGAAAAGCTCACGGCCTGCGAGATCGAGCTGAAGGCGCTCGAGCTCACCCAGCTCCGCGTCGTCGCCGACGAAGGCAAGCACGGCAAGGGCAAGCCCAATCCGGCCTCCTCGGTGCTCAAGATCAAGGGCTCGGAAATCCAGCAGACCACCACCGAGCTTCTGATGGAGATCATCGGTCCGTTCGCCGCGCCCTATGACGAGCACGGCGATGCCGGCTCGAACGAGAGCATGGATTGGACCGCGCAGATCGCGCCGAGCTACTTCAACAACCGCAAGGTTTCGATCTACGGCGGCTCCAACGAGATCCAGCGCAACATCATCAGCAAGGCGGTGCTGGGGCTTTGATGCTCTTCTCCCTTGGCCCCGCTCTTGCGGGGAGAGGGTTGGGATGAGGGGCCTCTCTCCGTGCAGGGAATGCCGAGAGACCTGTACCCCCTCACCCGGAACGCATCTCGCGATGCGTTCCGACCTCTCCCCGCAAGCGGGGCGAGGTGAAGAGGTCCCGGTTTGAACAACGATCAGTTAGTTAGGGGAACGAACATGGATTTTGATCTGTCCGAGGAGCAGCGGCTTCTCAAGGAAAGCGTCGACGGATTGCTGGCTGATGCCTACGACTTCGATGCACGCAAGAAGTACATGAAGGAGAAGGGCGGCTGGAGCAAAGCGCTCTGGGGCAAGCTCGCCGAGCAGGGCCTGCTCGGCCTGCCCTTCGCGGAGACCGATGGCGGCTTCGGCGCCGGCGCGGTCGAGACCATGATCGTGATGGAAGCGCTCGGCAAGGCGCTGGTGGTCGAGCCTTATCTGGCCACCGTCGTGGTCGCCGGCGGCTTCCTGCGTCATGGCGGCTCGGCCGAGCAGAAGGCCAAGTACATCCCCGGCATCATCGACGGCAGCAAGACCTTCGGCTTCGCGCAGCTCGAGAAGAACTCGCGCTACGATCTCCATGACGTCGTGACCACGGCCAAGAAGAAGGGCGAGGGCTGGGTGATCGACGGCGAGAAGTTCGTCGTGCTCAACGGCGAGAACGCCGACACCTTGATCGTGACCGCGCGCACCAAGGGCGGCCAGCGCGACAAGACCGGCATCGGCGTGTTCCTGGTTCCGGCGGACGCGAAGGGCGTCACCAGGAAGGGGTATCCCACCCAGGACGGCCTGCATGCGGCCGACATCACCTTCACCAATGTCGAGGTCGGCGCGGATGCCGCGATCGGCGATCCCGAGAATGGCCTGCCCCTGATCGAGCGCGTCGCGGACGAAGCCCGCATTGCGCTGTGCGCGGAAGCGGTAGGCGCGATGGACCAATCGCTGAAGGACACCGTCGAGTACATCAAGACCCGCAAGCAGTTCGGCGTTGCGATCGGCTCGTTCCAGAGCCTGCAGCACCGCGCCGCCGACATGTTCGTGGCGCTGGAGCAGGCCCGCAGCATGTCGATGTTCGCGACCATGGCGTCGGACTTCAGCGATGCCAAGGAGCGTTCGTCGGCGGTCGCGGCCGCCAAGGTGCAGGTCGGCAAGTCCTTGAAGTTCGTCGGCCAGCAGTCGATCCAGCTTCATGGCGGCATCGGCATGACCATGGAAGCCAAGATCGGCCACTACTTCAAGCGGCTGACCATGATCGAGAACACGTTCGGCGATACCGACTACCACCTCCGTCGCGTCAGCGAGGGCGGCGGTCTGTTGGCGTAAGCACACTGATGTCATTCCGGGGCGCCGCAGCGCGGCGAACCCGGAATCCATTTCACAACCAATGATGTGGCCTAATAGATTCCGGGTTCGCGACTGCGTTGCGCCCCGGAATGACGGCGCATCCGGGAGGCAACAACAATGAAGAACACCCCGTTCGATCTCACCGGCCAGGTTGCGGTCGTCACCGGCTCGAGCCGCGGCATCGGCCGCTCCTCGGCGGAACTGCTGGCAAAAACTCGGCGCCAAGGTCGTGATCTCCTCGCGCAAGGCGGATGCCTGCCAGGAAGTCGCCGACGGCATCAAGAAGGCGGGCGGTGACGCGCTCGTCATCCCCTGCAACATCGCGCGCCGGGCGGAAGTCGAGGGACTGATCTCGGGCACGATCAAGCACTACGGCAAGATCGACATCCTGGTCTGCAACGCCGCGGTCAATCCCTACTACGGCCCGCTGCTCGACATCACGGACGAGGCCTTCGACAAGATCATGGGCTCCAACGTCAAGAGCAACATCTGGCTTTCCGCGCTGGCGATCCCGCAGATGGCCGAACGCGGCAAGGGCTCGGTCGTCATCATCTCCTCGATCGGTGGCCTGCGCGGCTCGACCGTGATCGGCGCCTACGGCATCTCCAAGGCGGCGGACTTTGCGCTGTGCCGCAGCCTCGCCGGCGAATGGGGCCCGAAGGGCGTGCGCGTCAATTGCGTGGCGCCGGGCCTGGTGAAGACCGATTTCGCCCGCGCGCTGTGGGAGGATCCGGACAATCTGAAGCGCCGCACCGCGTCGACGCCGCTCCGCCGCATCGGCGAGCCCGACGAGATCGCGGGCGCGGTAGCCTATCTCGCCTCCGATGCCTCGACCTTCATGACCGGCCAGACCATCGTGGTCGACGGCGGCGTCACGACGGCTGCGACGTAAGGCACAATGAACTTTGATTGAATCGCTTTGGCCGCGCACTCGCTTCACCTCTCCCCGTTGGGGAGAGGTCGATTTGCGAAGCAAATCGGGTGAGGGGCCGCAGCTCTGACGAGAGACCGTAACCCCTCACCCGGCGCTACGCGCCGACCTCTCCCAAGGGAGAGGTGAACCTCCGCTGCCGATCCAGGCTTAGACCTGCTCCAGCGCGCGCTGGAAATCCTCGATCAAATCGTCGGGGTGCTCGAGCCCGGCCGAGAAGCGGATGAAGCCTTCGCTGATGCCGAGCTCGGCGCGAGCCTCCGGCGCGAGGCGCTGATGCGTCGTGGTCGCGGGATGCGTGACCAGGCTCTTGGCATCGCCGAGATTGTTGGAGATGCGCGAGATCTTCAGCGCATTGAGGCAGCGGAAGGCGCCGGCCTTGCCGTCCTTCACCTCGAAGCCGACCAGCGTCGAGCCGGCGCCCATCTGCTTCTTCACCGTTTCGGCCTGCGGATGATCGGGGCGACCGGGATAAACCAGCCGCGTGATCTTCGGATGCTTCGCCAGCGCCTCGGCGATCTTCGCCGCGTTTTCGGTCTGCGCGCGCACGCGGATGCCGAGCGTCTCCAGACCCTTCAACAGCACCCAGGCGTTGAACGGCGACAGCGACGGACCGGTCTGGCGCATGAAATTATGGATGTGCTCGGCGATGAAGGCTTCCGACGACAGGATGACGCCGCCGAGGCAGCGGCCCTGGCCGTCGATATGCTTGGTCGCGGAATAGACCACGACGTCGGCGCCGAGCGACAGCGGGCTCTGCCAGATCGGCGTCGCGAACACATTGTCGACGATCAGCCGGGCGCCGCCGCTATGCGCGATCTCCGCGATCGCGCCGATGTCGAGCACGTCGAGCGTCGGATTGGTCGGGCTCTCCAGGAAGAAGGTCTTGGTGTTGGGCCGCAATGCGCGTTGCCACTGGTCGAGATCGAGGCCGTCGACCAGCGTCGTCTCGATTCCGTAGCGCGGCAGCAGGTCCTGCACGACGTAGAGGCAGGAGCCGAACAGCGCCTTCGATGCCACCACGTGGTCGCCGGCCTTCAGCGGCGCGAGGATCGCGGTGGTCACCGCGGCCATGCCGGTCGCGGTCGAGCGCGCGGCTTCGGCGCCCTCGAGCTCGATCATGCGGCGCTCGAACATCGCAATGGTCGGATTGGAATAGCGCGAATAGATGAAGCCGGGATCCTGGCCCTTGAAGCGCGCCTCGCATTGCTCGGCGGTGTCGTAGACGTAGCCCTGGGTGAGAAACAGCCCTTCCGACGTCTCCCCGAATTGCGAGCGGAGCGTGCCGCCATGGACGAGGCGGGTTTCGGGACGAAGGTGGGCAGTAGACTTGGCTTCAGAAGACTTGGATTCAGACATGTGACCTCCGAAGTGGCCATTTCCTGGCGAAAATGGCCACAAAAAAACCGGCCTGGAGCAACCTCCACAAGCCGGGATCACACTGTCCCCGGCCTGTTTAGCGACTTATTTAACGTGGCTGCAAGCCGGCCGGCTCAAATCACCACGGGATAAGTGGAGCTGATATTCCCTCGCGCCCTTTCCGTCAAGACGGTCATCGGATAACCCGTAAAAGCCCATAATTTGGGGCTTGATGGCCGCTCAGAGTATGATTTTGGGCCATCTCGAGGGATCGCCAAGGGACCGCATCGTGTCGTTCACGCTGGAAGACGAATCCAACGGAATTCTGCCCGACCGCATGATCGCGGAGATGGCGGAGGCCGGCCTCATTCTGCCCGCCTATGACTTTGTCGAGAGCCAGATCCAGCCGGCAAGCCTCGATCTTCGCCTCGGCGACATCGCCTACCGCGTCCGCGCCAGCTTCCTGCCCGGTCCCGATGCCACCGTCGCCGAGCGGATCGACCAGCTGAAGCTGCACGAGATCGATCTCTCCGACGGCGCGGTGCTGGAGACCAACTGCGTCTACATCGTCCCGCTGCTGGAAAGCCTGGCGCTGCCGCCGGAGATCGTGGCCGTGGCCAACCCGAAGAGCTCGACCGGACGGCTCGACGTCTTCACCCGCGTGATCGCCGACGGCACCCGCCGCTTCGACATGATCGGCGCCGGCTATCACGGCCCGCTCTACGCCGAGATCAGCCCGAAGACGTTTCCCGTGCTGCTGCGCGAGGGCTCTCGGCTCAGCCAGGTCCGTTTCCGGATCGGCGAGGCGACATTGACCGCCGACGAGCTCGACGCCCTGCATGCCGCCGAGCGGCTGGTCGATGCCGACGATGCCGATCTCACTCACGGCGTCGCGCTGTCGGTCGATCTCTCCGGCGAAAACTCGGGCGGCTTCGTCGGCTATCGCGCCAAGCGCCACACTGGCGTGGTCGATGTCGATCGCCGCGGCGGCTATTCGGTCGACGAGTTTTGGGAGCCGATCAAGGCGCGGCCCGACGGCAGCCTGATCCTCGATCCCGGCGAGTTCTACATCCTGGCGTCGAAAGAGGCGGTGCAGGTGCCGCCGGATTACGCCGCGGAGATGGTGCCGTTCGATCCGCTGGTCGGTGAATTCCGCGTCCACTATGCCGGCTTCTTCGATCCCGGCTTCGGCTATGCCGGCGCCGGCGGCAAGGGTGCGCGCGCCGTGCTCGAAGTGCGCTCGCGCGAGGTGCCGTTCATTCTCGAGCATGGCCAGATCGTCGGCCGCCTCGTCTATGAACGCATGCTCGAACGCCCCGACGCGCTCTACGGCCAGCGCATCGGCTCGAACTACCAGGCGCAGGGACTGAAGCTCTCCAAGCATTTTCGCGTATAATTCCGCAACCTGGATTTCTTGTCGCGAGACAAGACCGTCTCGCCATTATTCTCCGCCGTCATTCCCCGCGAAAGCGGGGAATCCAGTACGCCGAGGCCTCTCCATCGACAACGACTGTCTCTGGAATACTGGATCGCCCGATCCCGTCTACGCCAAGGCTTCGACGAGGCCTACAGTCTCAGGCACGCCGAAGCTTCAGCGGAGGCGGCAAGTCGGGCGATGACACCGAGTGTGTTGGTTGCGTCGTCTCTTCGGCGATGACACAGTCCAGCAAACAACAAACCGGGAGTGAACATGAGCGCCGCAGCAGATTCAGCGCAGCAAGAAGCGCGGTGGCGGAAGTGGCGCAGCGTCGCCGATCTCTATCACGCCTTCTTCACCGGGCTGATCCTCACCGTGGTCACGCGCCGCGGTACCGCCGACGCCGCCGAGTTCGTCTTCCGCGTGTTTCGCCGCCAGCAGCAGGAGCGCTTCCTGCCCGGCTTGAAGAAGCTCGGCCTCGACGGCCTGCCGCCGGCGGTCGCGGCCGCGCAATATCACTATCTCTCCAACTGGATCGGCGGCGTGCATGTCGAATACATGTACGAGACCGACCGCAAGGCCTGGATCCGCTATCCGCCGCCGCGCTGGATCTGGAAGGGCACGGCGATCTGCGGCGTGCCCGGCGAGGTCTCGCGCGCGATGCTGCGCGGCTGGCACGCCAACAACGGTGTCGCGCTCGGCGATCTCAGGCTCGGCTTCGTCTGCACCAAGCAGAGTGTCGACGGCCAGGACGGGCTCGAGGGCTATTACTGCGAGTACGATCATCCGCTCGAGCTCGACCAGCGCCTGGTGTTCGCCCGCCATCTCGAGGCGCCGCTGTTCGATTCCGGAACCGCGCCGGCATTGCCGGTCGACAGCTGGCCGAAACCGCGGCTGGAAAAGGCCTATCGCAACTACGCGATGGAATATGTGAAGACGGCCGCGCCCGTCATCGTGCAGGTGTTCGGCCCCGAGGATGCGAGCTATCTGCTGCACCTCACCGGCAAGCTCATTGGCATGCAGTATTTTGACGAGGTCGCGCAGGCGCTCGGTGGCCGTCGTGGCCGTGCCGCGGAATTTGCCGCATTCCTGCGCGTGCTCTTCGAGTCGCAGGATGATGTCGCTGACATCAGCGAGTCCGAGGGCCAGTTCGAGATCCGCCAGCAGGGCTGGAAGCTGATGGCTGATGTGGCCGATTATCACCCGGCCTGCGCCAGCGTTCTGACAGGCTTGTTCGAAGGGCTGGCGGCCGGCTGCGGACGGCACATTCCGGTGCATCTGAGGCCAAATGGCGCCGCCGACGCGCCGTTCGTGTGGTCGGTCGGCTAGGTCAGAGGTTCACCTGCAATCACGCAGGCCCCCCTTGCGTCCCGCGCACGTGGAATCCGCGTTCGCCATGGTAGGGAAACACCATGGCGCGGCTCCCGAAGATCGCGCGTGGGAGTGGAAATGTCCGATCTCGGCCTCGCCGAAATACCCGTCGACGAACAAGAACGGCCGCTGCCGCCGCCGGTGACCAGGCCGGCGCGCAACGCGCTGCTCGACGGGCCGATTTTGCGCACGCTGTTGTGGCTGGCGTGGCCGAACGTGATCGCGCTCTCCGCCGGCACCTGCGTGGTGATCGCGGAGACCTCCTATATCGGCCGGCTCGGCGTCGAATCGCTCGCGGCGATGGCGCTGGTGTTTCCCTGCGTGATCCTGACCATGACGATGTCCGGTGGTGCGATGGGCGGCGGCGTCGCATCCGCGATCGCGCGCGCGCTCGGCGCCGGAGAGATCGAGCGCGCTTCGACGCTTGCAATGCATGCGCTGCTGATCGGATTGACGTTCGGTCTGACTTTCATGCTGGGCATGCTGACCTTCGGTCCGCGCCTGCTCGAATTGCTTGGTGGCCGCGGCAATGTGCTGGCGCAGGCGATCGCCTATTCGCAGATCTTCTTCGGCGGCGCGATCCTGCCCTGGCTGATGAACACGATGGCCGGCATCCTGCGCGGCACCGGCAACATGAAGCTGCCGTCGACCATGATCCTGTCCTCGGCGGTGTGGCAGATCATTCTCGGCGGCACGCTCGGGCTCGGCCTCGGGCCGGTGCCGCAATTCGGCATGCGCGGCGTCGCGGCGGGTTCGCTGATCGCCTATTCGATCAGCATCAGCGTGATGGGCTGGTATCTGTTCTCGGGCCGCGCCCGCGTGAAGCCGAAGCTCAAGGGGCTGCGCGTGCAATGGGCGATGTTCATCGACATCCTCAGGGTCGGCGCGGTCTCCTGCTTCTCGCCGCTGCAATCGGTTTTGACGATCTCGATCTTCACCCACATGCTGGCGCAGTTCGGCACCGCGGTGCTTGCCGGCTACGGCATCGGCGCCCGGCTCGAATTCATGCTGACCTCGGTGGCGTTCGCGGTCGGTATCGCCTCGGTGCCGATGATCGGCATGGCCGTCGGCGCCGAACGCGTCGCTCGGGCGCGGCGCATCGCCTGGACCGCGGGCACGCTGTCGTTCCTCGCGGTCGGCGTGGTCGGCAGCTTCATCGCCGTCTTCCCCGACCTCTGGGTCAACCTGTTCACCAACGATCCGCATGTCCGGGCGACCAGCCATCAGTATCTGTCGACCGCCGCGCCGATGTACGCCTTCATTGGGCTTGCGATGTCGATGTATTTCTCCTCGCAAGGTGCGGCGAAGGTGCTGGGGCCGGTGCTGGCGCAGACCGCGCGGCTGATCTTCATCGGCACCGGCGGCTGGTGGCTGTCGACCCATGAGGCGAGTGCGCAAGATTTCTTCGCACTCGCCGCCGCTTCGATGGGCGTGCTCGGCGTGCTCTCCTGCCTCAGCGTGATCCTGACGCGCTGGGGCAAGTCCTCACCGGTCACCCAGGCGCAGCCGGCGCTGTCTTGAGCTATTGGACCCGTCATCCTGAGGAGGCCGCGCAGCGGCCGTCTCGAAGGATCGACGGCCCGGATGCTTCGGCGTCCGCTCGCGGACACAGCGGGGCTGTCGCCCTTCGAGACGGCCGCTGCGCGGCCTCCTCAGGGTGACGGTCGCATGTTGAATGCGCGGACGGTCGCGTGACCTGCAAGGTCACGCCGCGGGCTTCTCCCGCGCCGATTTGGCAAGCGCCGCCTGCATCGCGGCCGCGCCGAGGTCCATCTGCGCGTCCATGTAGGACGCAATCTCGTGCGGCAGCACATCGGCGATCCACACCACCCGGCAGCGCGCATCGCCTTCGGCAAACACCTGCACCGAGGCGGAATGCTGCTTCAGCCGTTCGCTGGTGATCGCATAGACCAGCCGTCGTCGCTTGTCGTCGCAATCGACCAGCGTCTCGCGCGCCACGGTGCCGTTGGCGAAGGTGACGGTGCGGACGTCGCCGACGAGTTGCGTATCGGTCACGAAGCCCGGCACCAGCCGCGTATGCAGCGCGCCGAAATCGCGCAGTGCGTTCCATACATGATCGGCCGGCGCGTCGATCGGAATGTCCTTGTGAATTGAAGCCATGGTTTTGATCCTTTCGAGAGAGGGCGTCATTGCGAGGAGCGAAGCGACGAAGCAATCCATATCGCAGCAGACGGAAACATGGATTGCTTCGCTCCGCTCGCAATGACGGCGGAATGCGGGGAATGCGTCTAGGTCGACACCGCTTCGACATTGTTGCCGTCGGGGTCGAGCAGGAACGCCGCGTAGTAGGTCGGGCTGTAGTCCTTGCGATGGCCCGCCGCGCCGTTGTCCTTGCCGCCGGCCTTCAGGCCCTCGGTGTGGAATTTCTTGATCGCGTCATGGCTCGGGGCGCGGAACGCGACGTGCGCGCCGCCTTGGGTCTTGCCCTTGTGCAGATGCAGCCAGAGCGCCGGCTCGCCCTTGGGGCCGAAGCCCGCGCCGCTGTCGTCGCGTGAGCAGAGCACGAAGCCGAGCGGCGCCAGCACCGCGGTGTAGAAGCGCACGCTGGCGTCGAGGTCGGCGACGCGCAATCCGATGTGGTCGTACATGATGGGGTCTCCAGTCGCTGGGCGCGTCGATGGACGCGCGGACCGGAGCAATCCTGCTATTGCAGCGCAAGGCGTTCTTGGAGAATCTTGCGGTCGCCGCGGGAGGCTTGGCGGAACTTCAGCGGCGAGGCACCGGCGGCGCGGTGGAAGCTGCGCACGAAATTGGAGAGGTCGCCGAAGCCGACATCATAGGCGATGTCGGTAACCGGGCTGTCGTCATCCACCAGCCGTCGCGCCGCATGGCGCAGCCGCGAGCGCACGAGATATTGATGCGGGGTCACGCCGACCACCGCGGAAAACAGCCGCAGGAAATGGAAGGTGCTCAGGCCGGCCTGCTTCGCGGCATCGTCGAGATCGATCTGATGGTGTGAATTGGCGTCGATCCACAGCGCCGCTTCAACGGCGCGGCGGCGGTCGCGCAGGCCGGCGGTGAGGGGCTTTGCCTTGCGGTCCGACACCAGCTCGACAAGACGGCTGGCGAGGAGGTGACCGATCTCGTCGAGCCCGACGTCGCTGTTGCCAGCTGCCGCCGTTTGGGCGAGCTCTCCGATCACCATCAATTCGGGTAGCGGCGGCACCGAGCCGACCTGCCAGACCGAGGTGCGGTCGCCGATCGTCTCGACCAGCTCCGGGTCCAGGAAGAACGACAGGCATTCGTCGCCGACCACATGGTCGTGCGTGCAGGTGTATTCATCGCCGGGATGGCCGACCAGGATCGAGCCTGCCACCAGCTCATGGAAGCGGCCGCGACAATGGCAGCCGAAGCTGCCGCTGCGCACATAGGACACCGAGTGGCAGGCGAACTGCTCGACGAACGGCTTGTCGCCGGGCTCCGCCGTGCAGCGAAACTCGTTCACCGTGATGCGATCGCGCTGCAGCAGTGTGGTCCGGCTCATACCCCCAAATTTAGGGCTGCGGCCGTGGCGGCGCAACGCCGGCAAGATCACCATTGCCGCCACGCATGGTCGCGGCGGTACCCCACGATCGCCTCGATCTCCCCGGGGAGGCGCATCTCGCCCGCATCTGGAATCTTGACGTTCGGTTAAGCATGTCACGGCTGGAATGTGGGGCCCGACGAGCCTCCGGTCACGCATCTTAAAGGCTTTGCCCGCTATCTGGTCGCCGGCATGCTGCTCGAAAGAACGATCGGCGGAACGATGACGAGCACGAGCGCCGAAGCCGCGCCCGGCAGCGCAGGCATGGTCGGGCGCGCGAGCGGGCGTGTTCACCCGCTCTTCGCGTTGTTGCTACTGGCGTTGGTGTTGCGCCTTGCGGCCGCGGTCTGGCCCAACGTGATCTATCCCGACGAGACCTTTCAGTATCTCGAGCCGGCGTGGCGGATGCTCGGCCATGACGGCATCTTGACATGGGAATGGCGCGACGGCATTCGCGGCTGGTTCCTGCCGACATTGATGGCCGGGCCAGTTGCCCTCGGCGATGCGATTGTGCCTGGTGGCGCGGGTGCGTTCCTGGTGCCGCGTCTGATCGCCGCATGCGCGTCGCTGTCGATCGTCGTCAGCGCCTGGTTGCTTGGCGCGCGGGTCTCGCGCACCCATGCCTTCGTCACGGCCTTCGCGGCCGCGGCCTGGTTCGAATTGATCATGCTCGCGCCACACACATTGGGCGAGCCGCTGGCGACAGCGCTCATCGTTCCGGCGGCGCTGCTGGTCACCGATCATCCGTCACAGCGACGTCTCGCGATTGGCGGTGCCTTGCTCGCCTTCGCCTTTGTCTGCCGCTTCCAGTTTGCGCCGGCCATCGCCGTGCTGGCCCTCGGGGCGTGCTGGATGCGCTGGCGAAACCTGGTTTCGCTGGTCGCCGGCGGGCTCGTTGCGCTGCTGCTCGCCGCCGCGATCGACCTGGCGCATGGCAGCGTGCCGTTCGCCTGGCTGATCGCCAATATCCGGGAAAACCTTGTCCACGATCGCGCCATCGAATTCGGCGTGTCGCCGCCGTCGGCCTATCTCATCGACTTCCTGACCGTGTGGTCGGTGGCGATCCTGATCCCGCTCGCTGCGATCTGGCGCGGCTGGCGGCACGCACCGCTGCTGCTGGCCGTGGCGCTGGTCAACCTCGTCTTCCACAGCCTGATCGCGCACAAGGAATACCGCTTCATCTTCCTGTCGGTGGTGCTGTTCACCATCGTCGCGGCGCTGGGATCGGCCGATTGGGTACAGTGGCTGCGTACGAAAGACACGTGGCGCCGCTGCGCATTGCCGATCGTCCTCGGTGGCTGGGCGCTGCTGTCAGTGGCGCTGGCCGGCACCAGCGAAGAGATGCGCGAGTACTGGACGCGCGGCGTCGGTGCTGCGCGGCTCGCGGTTGAGCTGCGCAGCGATCCGCAGATGTGCGGCCTTGCGCTTTACGACGTTCGCTTCCAGCAGTTGCCGGGGCGCGAACGATTGGTCGGCCCGGTGCCGCTCTATGCGCTGCAGCCCGCCGATCCGCTCGCCGAGCTGATCCTGCCGCCGTTGCTGCTGCGGGCGACCCAGCCGGCCTTCAACCGCATCCTTGCGCGGCCCGAGGCCGCAGGCGATCTGCCGGCGGATTTTTCACGGCAAAGCTGCGCCCGCGTCGGCTTCAGCGATGCCTGCATCTATGCACGCGGCGGAAGCTGCGACGCATCCGCCGCTGCGCCCTTTATGATCAATGACGTGCTTGTGAGGATGGGCTGGTAGCGGGCGGCGGCGCGGCGATCGGTGTCAATGCACGCTTGATCCGCTGCCTCGGCCCGGGCTATGGTCCGGCGGTCGCACCGTCGGGGCGACTCAAGCAATTGAGATCGCGGGCGTAGTTCAATGGTAGAACGGCAGCTTCCCAATCTTTTGTGAAGTCTCTCCACCGTTACACATGGTGCCCGCAAACCCCTTGTTTTACAGTAGTTTACGCGACTCGACCGTCGTATAGTTCGGCATGGTTATCCGCCTCAATCCGTGTGAAAGGCGTGCCAAATCGTGCCAATTCTTGGACTCACAGATCTCTCCGTTCAGTCACTGAAGCCCGGTCTGTACATGGACCGGAAGACGCCGGCTTTTGGCTTGCGCGTCGGCAAGCGGCGAAAGACCTGGATCGTCCTAAAGGAGCCAAATCGCACCAAAATTCGGCTGGGTCATTATCCCGATCTCAAGCTCGCGGAAGCGCGCCGCCGCGCGTTCGTCGCGCTCGGCACTCCCGTCGGGCAGAAGGAAATCAGCATCGAGTTCGACCAAGCTAAGCTCGTCTTCGTCGAGGAGAACTACAAAGGTAAAAGCGAGCGCACCAAGTCCGAAACGTTTCGCCTCCTTAACCGCTTAGATTTTCGATGCACGCTTGACGAACTTGACGATGCAACGATTGAGCGTGAACTCGGGAAGCTCGCCGATGTGCCCAGTGAGCAGCTACATGCATTCCGCGCACTCCGTACGATGCTTCGCTGGTGCACGAAACCTCCGCACCGCTACATCAAGCGCAGTCCGCTCGAAGGCTACCCTGCTCCTGGGAAGGATAAGAAACGTAATCGCATCCTGAGCGATGCCGAGCTCAAGAAGGTATGGCATGCGTGCGAGGGCTTCTTCGGCGACATGATCCGGCTCATCATTTTGTGGGGATGTCGAAACGGTGAAATAGGACGGCTGCAACGAGCATGGCGTGAAGGGCGCGTGGTCACCATCCCCGGAGAATTCACAAAGAACGGGCGCGCGCACGCAATCCCGATCCTGCCGATGGCGCGTGCGATCCTCGATCGACAAGAAAAGATAGGCGACAATTGGAGAGACAAGAATACCGACTACTACTTCCCCGGTCACATCAAGAATACACACTTCAACGATGGCTCGTGGGGAAAATTAAAAAAAGAGATCGACAAGCGATCAGATGTGACTGGATGGCAAGTGCGCGATCTTCGGCGAACCTTCCGAACCATGCTCGCGCGCCTCCGAATATCGCGCGAGATCGCAGAGATCATGCTCAACCACGTGACCGGTGGGGGCAAAACCGACCTCGACGAGATTTACGACAGGTACGATTACCTACCCGAGAAACGCGCTGCGCTGCAAAAGCTCGAAGCTCATTTGAAAAAACTGCTCGGTTAACGAGCAACTTCGGATAAGCTCGCCTCGTCGGCTGACTAACAGCCGTCGCGACGGCTCCAACCAAAGGAGTCTAGCGATGTCTGGTAAATCAGTGGTCACATTCAAGCGTCTCCGTTCAGATTTCGGAATACCTTACAGTCGTACTCACCTTGACCGTTTGGAAAAGGCGAAAAGGTTTCCGCAGAGTTTTAAGCTCTCGCCCTATCGCGGTTCCCCACGGGTGTGGTGGGTGATTGAGGTCATCGAATATTTGGAGAGATGCGCGAAGGCCAGGTCCGACGCTCCGAAATGAGGAGCGGGACGGCGCTTCCAAAACGCCGTCCTCCTCTCGGGAGGGTGTCATGAACATTCTTCGCATGTTTATAGGAATGGTGGGTGCGATCCTTTGTTTTATCGGTCTCGTTTCCGTTTGGGGAACATGGGTGGGCAATGAAAGCACTACTGGCCCTTGGGTACTGTCAATAGTCGGAGCGGTCATGTGGCTGCAAGGCCTCCCCGTCATCTGGGCCAGTGAGCAAGAGGAAAGGAGAAAGTTCTATCGCAAGCTCCTCAAAGGGGAGAAGGATTGATGGCCGTCTCTCAAGACAAATGTATCCAATGCGGGAATCGGGCTCGGCGCAGAGACATTGAACTAATATCACCTTCCGATGCGCTGGATGCTGACGGCACATTCATGGGTTTGCCGTATTGGTTCTGCTGCGAAGACTGCTACAAAAAGGCAGTCCGTAAATATCTCGACCCTCGCTATGACTTTGATAAACGGGCCGAAGATGACGAGGAATGTGCCGAACGAATAAGGGAAGCACTCGTTGATTATCACGTGAAAGCAGGCGGTACCCTTTTGCAGACCCTGCTTAGTCCCGTTGCCTGGAAAAAACCCGCTGACTACATTCGCCCTGAAAAGGACGCGGCGATCGACGCTTTTGAAACAAAGCGGGTTGGTGAAATCACAGGAGCCGAGATAGAACTGCACAATCGCCTCTTTGCTGAATGGATGCACGCGTTGGGAGAGGAAATAGATACGAGAGACAAGGAAGAGGCGAAGCGGCATCAGGAAATGAGAAAACTTACGGAAGAGGAGAATGAACGGCAGGCGCTACAAGATGCCTACGAGGAAATGCTCGAGCCCAAGCCCATTCCCTTGGAATACGGATTTCATCACACGCATATTATTGGAAGTTCCGGCCAGGGTAAGTCGACTCTGATCATCAAACAGATCCTTGACCACCTTCTCTCACCGGAGAGACCTGCACTCGTTGTCATTGATCCCAAAGGCACGATGGTCAACGACCTTCGAATGATTGAGTCGTTCTCACCTACCAGCGAACTGTACAGTGCAGGACACTGGACGTTTCCGCACCTGATCGTAATTGATCCCACGCTTTTCCCGCCGGCGCTAAATCTATTCGCGCCGCCAAAACGCACATATTCTGCGCGAGTCAACGAGCAGCTCTCGAACAACACCATTTCGCTGCTTCAGTATGTCTTCAGTGCTAAAGGCTCGGCGCTCACTGACAAACAGATGACATGCTTCTCGTTCGCCGTCGGGCTCATGTTCACAATCCCGAATGCCACGATACACACTCTCCTCGATCTCATGAACGATCCTGTGCCGAAAGCGGGAGGCATACCGCCGACCAGTCCGTTTAAGCCGTACATCGACAAACTCGGAGCAACGTCCAAACGGTTCTTCTATGACTCGTTTTATAATCCAACGGAATACGGTGCCACCAAAGACCAGATCTCTAGCCGCATATACGGGATGCTTCGGTATCCCACGTTCGACGCAATGTTCTCCGCGACCCAAAACAACGTGGACATGTTCGATCATCTGCAAAAAGGGCGCATCGTTCTCATCTCAAGCCCAAAATCCATTCTCGGTACGGAGGGATCACAACTCTTTTCCAGATATATGGTCGCGCTTACGCTCCAAGCGGCTTTCGAGCGCATTGCGATCAGTCGAGACAAATGGCATCCCGCCTTTCTCATCATCGACGAGGCACAGGATGTAATCGATGAAGTGAAAACCCCCGAACTTTTGGAGCAAGCCAGAGAGTTCAAGCTTGGCGTCACCGTCGCCCATCAGAATATTAAGGGCCAATTGACTGACGCACTTTTTTCGTCAATCTCCGCAAATACGCGGATCAAGTACGCAGGCACCCGTTCGTCGCAAGATGCCACGGTGATGGCCCGCGATATGCACTGTGACGCCGAGTTCATTATGAAGCAGCCTATCGGCAGCTTTGCGTGTTTTGTGGGAGGGATGACCGAGCACCCCTTTACTGTTTCATTAGAGCTGGGGGAGATCCAGACCTATCAGAAAATGGAAGTATCGGAGTTCGATTCTCTCGTTGAGAAGCTCTCCGGGTTTCTCGGCGTGGACGAGACGATCGAAAAGCAAGAGCAGATGCCGCTTCCGGAGCCCGCGTCCCCTTCTGCGACCGCAGCAGTAGAAACGCGATCGACCGAGGACAGTTCTCCGCAACCTGACACTTCAGTTCCACGACAGAGCGGCAGTGATCCTAGCAAACCCACTAAGTGGAAGCGCGGCGCTGACCACTACAAATAGCTCACAAATATTTGTCCTCAGCTTCGTCTGTACGATGTGCCACATAGCGCGTCACGGGCGAGCGAGGTCCTACATAGCTGCCGTCTATTTTTTCCTACTTGGGCGTTCTAGCTATGCTTCATGAATTCCCGTTGGTCAACGACTCCCACTAAGCGATGCGGTCAAGTCGTATCCATTCGACCGAACGTCGCTGGCGATATTGAAATCCTCAAGTGCCTCGGGCGCTACAAAATTCTGACGGCGGATGATATCGCAGCGCTCACGAGACGCTCGTACGGCGCGGTAATAGCGCGCCTCAATCTCCTGAAGCGCAAGCCGAACGAGCTGATCCAGGTTCACCGCACGCAGCTAGAGCATCCGCGGATGTATCAATGGGCCGCGCAAGCCCTGCATCTCACTAATAAGGGCATCGCCAGGCTCCAAGAGATCGGCTTCGAGGTCGCGGATCGCGAATCTTCGATCCACTTCATTCACCAGCTCACCGAAAGTCAGACTGCGGCTTCGTTTGAAATCGGCGCGCGTGAGCGGCTGATCCCCTTCAATGAAATCTTGAATAGCCCAAGCACGCCCAAGATGCTTGCGGAGAGCGGCGATCACTCAATCCCGGTCGCGTTTTTATACAAGGGCAAGGACTACAACTACAGGCTCACGCCTGACGGGCGCCCATTCGGCATCGCCTATTCGGACGATACGTACCGCTTCTGTGTCTTTGAAACCGACTGCGCTTCTGAGCCATTGGTGTCGAGCAATCGGGATCGGCAGGCCATCGAAACGAAGCTCGCGGCCTATCTGACGGTGCTGGAACGCGGGCTCTATCAGACACACTTCGGTCTGCCAAATCTGACCGTTCTCTTTACCTCGACGACCAAGACGCGCGTCGAAAACATGATCGCGCTCTTGGCCTCGATGAACGCCAAATATCTGAATTGCTTTGGTTTCCAAGTTTTCCCGACCATCATCAGTGACTCCAAGCAGCCGGAGCCTGGGTGGGCGGTGAAAAGGCCGTGGACACAAGTGCACGGTCATCTCAACCTAGGAGAGCCGTGAATGGAGAGACTTCAGCGCATCAAGGAATTGCTCGACCAACAAGAAAAGATCGGACTCGAACTGACAGCCCTTCGAGAACAAGCCACCCAAGAGTTGGAAGCGTTCTCTACCCCGAAGCGAAAGCGTCGTACGAAGGCTGAAATCGCCGCCGAAGAAAAGTAGATCTGACGGAGAAGCAATGTGACAAGGGCCCGCGGAAATGCGGGCCTCAATTTTCTTTTGCTTAGTCCGATGCGCCGCCCGCTCACGGACATCCCAAGCCGATACGGTGGAGGCTTCGGAGGCGCCCGAAACCATTCCCGATCGCCGGCGGTAGGGTTAGGAGGGGTGCGCGATCGGGAAGTAGTCTCCCCGCAGGAACCGATGTCGATCAAGCCGGTTCATGACGCGTGACGTGCGCGACTCCAGCGTCGACTGCTCGTTCCGCGGTATGGTACGTAGGACCGGTAATCACATCAGCAGTGGCGAAAGACGGTGCTTATGGTAGGGTAAGAACAGAAGAGGAACGTTCGTTGGCGCGATCTTTTGCAGCCGACCGAACTTAGGAGAGTGTTCGCCCATGTCTCAACGGTTCTTCACGACGACAGGCTCACAAGACCACGGCCCCGATCAACGCAGCAAGATTGGAATAGCGACCGTCGTTCTGCTCATCATCGGTGCTATTGCCGGGGGAGGTGGTTTTCTAAGCCACCTGATTGAACCACCCAAAGCGATTTTTCTTATCCTCTTGGCAATGTTCGTATGGTCCGTCGGCGGTTGGTTCCTCGGCGGATGGCAGCTCGTACTGGCCGGACTTGCGGCACTGGCCGCAGCTCTTGCCGCTTCAAACGGCGACTACGTTCTGTCGGTAGCTCTTTCCGTTTTCTTGTTTGTGTTTCTATCGACACACCTGCATGTCGTCGATCGAAAACGATAATTCTAAGGGCCTCATTTGAGGCCCTTTCCTTTTGATTTCCAATACGACCAACAAGAAAACGCCGGATAGCGCACAGCCGCGCAAGGTTTAGGGCTTCTTCAGATCGACGATTAGAGTTCGCTTCCAGAGTGACGTCTCGCAAATTATGCGAGGCGCGTATTGACGGCATACGGAATCAAGCAGGTCCGGCACGCAAGCTCCGCGATAGCTGCCCGCAATTACAAATTTCTTTGCTGGATCTTTGACGCTGATCTCCACATGCGTTTCCCTTTGAAAATCCTCTCGTACTTGCCCTAATTCCCTCCCTGCAGTGTTTAGAGCGACAAAATAAGCATCTTTGAGAGACGCATATCCTTCATAGACCCCGTAGCCTACGCCGATAACTATTCCGACTGTAACCACAACACCCAATGGCCCGTTGCCCGTCGTCACGAGCTTCACTCGCTCGTAGCCGACGATCAGAGAGCCGCCACCTCGCAAAATCAAAAACACAAACCAGATAAGTAGGCCAAGCGCGATTACGAGTGCTGGCAGCCAAAACCACCAGCCCCATTCAAGAGACACGCACCATACGAGTTCGGGCATCTGACCTACTCCGCAGGCATGTATCGTGTGATGAGGAGGCCAAATGGATGCTTCACTGTGATGTACCCTCTACCGACCGTGAAATTTGCATCGCCGATCGTTGTTGAAAATTCTGAGGCGCCTCCCAAAAATACTTTGCTGACCAGATCAGAGTACTTTTCTGAAAAAATTATGATGGCTGAGTCCAACGATTGTACCTGACTAAGGTTAAAATCGCCGCGGGGCGTGCGGAGGTACGCCCCTCGCATGAACATCGGCACAGCCGTCGACAAAAATTTCGGATTGGCTAGGGCCTCCCTGTTATTGTCCTTTAGATATTGTAAGAATAGCCCCACAGTTTCATATACATTTCGTGTGTAGACTGCTGGGTCAAGTCCCAGAACCTGTGCTGCAATCTTTGGGTCGGCGCCGAGACCGCCAAATTCGACCTCACAGGAAGTCCCGCTTTTCCGCGTAATAGTCGTGCAGGCGGCTTTGGTCCCGTACGCTTCCCATGGCGCCTCCTTAAAGGTGCATGGACAGCCAGGCGCCTGCGCGAGTGCTATTCCAATGTCGAAAAGAAAGTACCAGCCCGCGGCGGCTGAGACTAAGCACGTCGCGATCCGTTGGCGTCTAAGATTGTGATTTTCCCACACGTCAGGATTCCTCGTGCCGATGGCATGCCCCCATGCCTCTAAGTGGCGTGTCGCCCTGCCACAACCAGACGCAGTAGGACGACTAAGTTCAGTTGCATGAAACCCCAGGGGACTACGGAGTTATAACCAGCCCGGCTCTCGTCAATAAGCTATTTTGGCTCGCTACCGTATACGGGTCGTGCTGATCATTTCGTGGATAGATTCTGTAGCTCGCCCAACCGTTCGCTGGCGGGGTCTTGTGAACGACGATTCTGAGATAGGGTTTGGCGGCTGGAGGATTTGGAAATACGAACAGGTCCGTCGAACCCTCGACAAACATATTTGCTCCGGTGGGCGTAGTCCCAGTGGCCGGGTCAGTGACGAGCCGACTCTTCGCAATGCCAATACTTTGCCAGCTGCCGGGCACTCCAGTGTCGGAGACCGAGCCCTCAATTTCAGTGATGCCGTTTGTGTGCTGAATGACAATCAGATCTCGTACGCTGGTGGCAGCCGTGAATCGATACGTCACATTGGCACGCGAAGCGTCAGGAGTATTGTTCGATGAGTAATGATGATCGTGCAGTACGAATGGCTCGGGCGCGAAGACAAAGGGAGCCGGTTCAACGAGGTACCCAACTCCTATCCGAGCGGGATCAGTAATCGGAAAGTCCATCTGCCATTTGTTATGACGTAACGGCATGCAATCGGCGTCGCAAGAATTGGCAGGAATCTGGATCGTTTGAATACGAACGGTCGTCATCTGCAAACCTCAAATGAAAATGGTGAAATCTAATAAATTGAGGCTTGGATTATGCACAACTATTGATACACTTCAATTCAAGATTGTTCTAGACGATCTGGCTGGACGCGAACCAGTCAGCATGTCAGACGGGACATGTCGTTTCCGCGACGCAACAGCGCGCGGGACCAGGCAAGGTGAAAGTGCGCGTTCTACTCGGAACCCCCTCCTTCCGCACTCAACTACCCGACCCAATTGTCGACTGATTGTAAGAACATAAGCCCCAACGCCGCTGCATACCCACTTCTGACACAACGAAGGCGCCTAGTTGGCGTCAAACTCCAATCGCGTCATCGCTTCTTGTTCGATATTGCCGTTCGCGACACCTTTCAGACTGATGGTCATGCCGAAAATACGATTGCGTTCCTTTCTAAACTGAAGCGTTTGCTGAGCATCGCCGGATGCGCCGTTCTTGGGTCGCAGTCGGAAAAAGTGCGTACTCGGGCCAAATAAATCTTCGCGCCCATACCATTCATTGCCACTCGCAGCTCTAAAGTAATACGAGCCAACAGGCACCTTCGTGGAATACGATTCGCCGCCTCTCACAAAGATCCAAATCTGATCTCCGGCATTGTCCGCATTAATTAGCTTGATCAGGTAGTTCTGGCCTGACTCAGTTAGCATAGTAAATGGCGCGATCGCGTTCCGGCGTCTTCGGGGCTGCATGTCGCCGGTCGCTGGAGCCGGTTTGGTTTGCTTCTCAGTGGCGTCCACAGCCGCCGGCGAGCTGCGGATGGCCGTCTGAGGCGTTCGTGGCGAAGCTCGATACGCCGCTTTAGGTATCTTGGCCACCTCGAACGTCTGGACAGGGGGGATGGGTATCATGGATAAGGGCAGCATCTGCCCCTCACCTCCATCCATCACATACTTATTGCGTTCGACGATCTCCTTGTTTCGCTCCGAGATACAGGGAATGTCGGCATCCTGGCAGTCGCGAACAGGTGGTTGCGCCGAGGAAATAGAGGCCGCCGCCGTCAGAGTGTTGCTCTTCGTGACAGAAGGAGCAGGCGGCCGTTCCTTTCTTTGATTGGCAATGGTGGCGTAGATCGCGCCGCCAGCGAAGAGGATGGCCAATAACGGTCCAAAACTGCGACGTGGTGCACGAGGCGCCATCGGTCAGCCGCCAGCGATGCGTCGCTTTCGAGCGACATAGTTGACCAGCAATCCTAAAGCGATGAGTGTAAGCAAGGCTCCGATCAGAGAGTGACCTTCTGACCCGCTCCCGCCGTGGCCATTTTGTGATGCGAACGGCGTTGCCGCCGAACGCGGTTCGTTTTCAATTGGATAATCGCTCAGGCTGCGCGGCGAAGACGGATCATTCGCATTTGACGCCAGACGCATAGGAGCGCCAGACCCGTCATCAACGATAAACGAAATGAACTTTCGATCGGAATCGATCGCGTCCGGCTGACCAAGATTGACGCCAGCAAGGGCGGCTTCGACCGAGCGCGTGACAGTCGTCTCGCCATCGCGCATAGCCGTCTCGACAAATTTCTGCCCCGCGATTGACACGCCCCCACTCATTGATGAAGCCTTGACGAATAGCGTTTGGCCGCCCTTTCTAGATGCCGTCGAGTAGCTGGCAATCGTAACGAATAATTCGCTCGGATGATATTCGGGAAGCCTCCCTGCAAGCTTCTCTGAATCGAGAAGCGGCATTGCGTCCAGGGCGCCACAGAGACGGTCGTTGGCTTCCGTGATTTTGCGGGCCGCAATGTAGGCGCGAAAGACCTCTCGAAGTAATCCCAGCTCTTCGTAAAATTTGGCGTACTGATCGAATCTCGCGCTTACGTCCGTCGCCAGCCCATCTAGCCTAGGATCGTGGTCCGATAAATCCTCGTTTGTTGCGGGATCGTGAACGCGAACGAACATTATCGGGTTGACTTGCGACAGGTCGAACACGCTGCCGTGCCGCAAGAAAAATGATGCGTTGTGAACCGATTGATTAGCCGTTCGAATAAGTCCCTTCGATTGAAGAAGCGAACGAAGTGCAGGGTCGTCGAATGATGATCGAGCGGCCACTTCATTCATGATCGTTGTAGGCAATTCGGAGGGGGTGATTTCGAACCACAGCCGACTTCCGTGCCATTGTGGGTGTCCGGCTAACTGGTCGCGAGTACCAGTGAGGAGAGCTTTGGCGGCATATTCAACGTCCGCGGAAAGATACCCTTGGATCGCGGCTGCCCGAAGCTTGCCCGGCACGAGAATTGAAACGCCCGAAGACAACTCCTTTAGCAGTACATCGGCTTTGTAGAGAACCTCTCCTAGTCGTGTTTGCCGCAGCCACTCCGGATAGAAAACTAACTTCGCATGGAAGTTGGGGTAATGAGGCGAAATGTCATGCCAGATACCAGGATAGTCCTGAGTGGCGGAGACAGTGCGAATATTGACGCCGGGCTGAGCATTCTTCGCTTGTGCTGGAGCGTCGGACGGAAAGTCCCTCTTTATCTTCTCCCAAAATTCGTCAGACGCTTGGTCACCCTGCTGGCTCCAAAGCGCTCCATTGTCTGGATCAAGACTGAAATAGGGGTCACGATCACCACATGCCGCTCGAAGAGCTGTCAAGAATAATGCTGCATCCATCCGAGTCTTTGAAGCGCGGCCTGAAAGCACAATCTTTCCGTCGGATAGGGCAGACGCATCCAACGCGAATTCAAGCGGCATTCGATCGGCGGCAGCTCTGCTAAGGGAAACTCCTCCAGCGGCAGC
This sequence comes from Bradyrhizobium sp. USDA 4011, assembly GCF_054063415.1. Lineage (NCBI taxonomy): Bacteria > Pseudomonadati > Pseudomonadota > Alphaproteobacteria > Hyphomicrobiales > Nitrobacteraceae > Bradyrhizobium > Bradyrhizobium sp. USDA 4011. Next base: position 3,488,928 of record NZ_JBSSGG010000001.1, on the reverse strand, counting down.
AACGCCTTGAGTTTTAGGAGCGGAGGCGGAACTAATCGACGGGCTGGACAAGCCCGAGTTGAGCGCGGGTGCTCGCGCCGCTATTTTGGCGTTTGGTTGGGGAGCCTGAACGGATCCCCGCACCAGGCCTGTCGGGTCCCATCCAAGGTCCATGGCCACGAGTTGCCGGTCCGACGGACTCGCACTCAGCGCCTGGGCAGCCTTCTGGCGCTCATTGAGCGGTCGATTCGGATCAGTCGTGACAGTGCGCAGGAAATTAGATCCAAACCCATCTTCGGACGAGCTTCCGCGTGCGGAAATAGATGGCGAATTTAATGGAGATACCCTCGATTTTGGCGAAGTTGAGTTCGGGGGCGCGGACAATACATTCGGCGGCGAAGCCGTTTGCCGAACTACCGTTTGGAGCGCCAGCTGTCGAGACCTCTGTTCCCGCCATTGTGGTGTGCCCTGTTGGGTCTGGAGCTGCTTTTTAATAGCTCTTTGCTCATCCACCCGCTGCTGGAGGACTTTTGCGTATTGCTGCGATGCAATTCGTTGTTCCTCTTCGTGTCCATAGTCTACTAAGCCTTCGACGATTTTGCCGGCGAGAGCGGCGTCAATGCCAGCGCCAACCAGAGCCGCTGCGCTAAAGGTCGCAACGCCGGCGCTGCCCGCGCCAATAATTGCACAGGTGCCAGAAGCGAAGCATGGCGCTATCAGAGTGGTGCTAAGAGCCTTCCCAGCTGCCCAGCCGGCACCTGAAACTAGTGCCTGGTCCTTGAGCGTGGTTCCCAAACCGAGATTGTAATCTTGTTGGTGTTTGAAGAACTCCGGTATGGCTTTGGTGGCCGTAAGCAAATTGTCAATCGCCTTGACTCTTGCGTCGAGCATGCCTGCTGTCTTCCCAGCATCGATAGTCGCTGGCAGCCCGATGGATGCGATATCTGATACCCAATCAGCTCGCCCTTGTGACGGCGCGGCAACCACGATGCCGACGATAGTTGCAATTAGGCGACTTGAAGTCATCAGACGATGATTAGCTTTGATCCGACGCATGCTACATCCCAAAAACTGAAGTTTCCCATGCCACGGTGCAATTAGCGGCGGTTACGTTAAACCGCGCAATGACGTGATACCTCGCCATCAGTGGATCGCTGAGAACGAGAAGGATTTGCTTGTTGTCTCTTAAGAACCTCGTTGGCTTTACGCTGGCTGTAAGACCTGGAACGGTCCGGATTGCACTGCGTTTTCCTGCTCGCACCTCGTCGACAAAGCGATTAATTGCTTGCCGGCAACCCAAGGACTGTTCGCGGACTTCGATAGCCTGTTCGATCGGCCGAAGCAGGAGATAGGCCATGGCTTGTTTATCAGCATCGGATTGGGGCGCCGTGCTCCAAACGATTTCGAGGGTCTCTCTTGTACCCTGCTCCTTCATCAGTTCCGCTAAGGCCGCAAACTCGATGAAGCCCTGGCTGTAGGCAGCCAGGAGTGCATTTTGTGGTTTTGGTTTCTTTAGGATTGCGCGCACGGCATCCAACGTTGCCACGCGGATCGGACCTCCACGTTGCCAGTCTTCTGGAAAATGAAGAAAGAGCATGTGAGCCGGATTGTAGAGTATCTGCCCAGCATTGGGCACGCGGCTCACGGCAGACCCGATAACGATCTCTCGCAACACGGCCGTAAGATCGACTGATAGATCGAAGTATGAAGCGAAGAGGAGTTGTAGCCGAGACAGAAGAGCGGGTTCAGGATTAATCGTAGTGTGAAATAGCAGCTTGGGCTTGGGGCTTTCGGGAGGCCCTCGTGCCTCAGATGCTGGTGTGTCAATGCCAGCCTGGGCTCTTGCGGGACCCGGAAGCAAAAATAAAAAGATGGTCGAAATTAGAGCACCTGCGCGCATGTGCGTCGCTCCGTGCAGGTGCAATCTTTATCACCAAATAGGCGGCATGTCATCCTACGGCAAGCGGACGGGCTCGGGTGAATGGCTAGAATGGCTATGAAGTTGCCCGACCGTCTTTCTTGTGCGAGGGGACGGGTGCGACCACTGTCGTTGCCGAAACGCAGCAACGGTAGCTCCCACCGCAACCCGTTCTTACTGTTGGTGCTAATGCAGGGCCGAAATGATCGCGCCGATCATTATTGAAAACACAAGGAGAATCCAAGTTAACCGCGGTACCTTTTGCGAGCCGGCGCCGAGATTCACTATTGTAGGAGTCGCCACGCGAACTCTGGCGGCACCTATCGACATTCCAACGATGGCAGAAACGACAGCAGAGGCCGATGGGATGATCAATATTAAACTAGGATCGAAATCAGGGAGCAGCGTTACCGCAAGAGCTCCCAACAACCCACCGACGACAAATCCTGCTAATCCATAGCCCCAAAAGTACGCTCGCTCCATGCCAACAATATAGCACCGGCATTCCGGGTGATAGTCAATCGACTGTGGACAACATTAGTCTTCGCATTAGCGCTTCCAAGCTCATCAATGCGAAGCGCACGGAAAGAACATCGATCCGAAGCCACGGCCGCGCCGGCGAGAACGCTGTGGGTCTCACCCGTCCAACCATGAGAAAACGTTGACAGCATACTACCACAAAAAGCGCGGCGCCGACGTGCTCATAAGCTTCGTCAAGCGCTTTTGAAATAACGCCGGAGATCTATTCGGAGGTACTCCAACGCGAGCCGCATCGCGTTTCCCCGAACAGTGAGGCAACGGATGTCGGCGCGCACGAGGCTTCTATGCTGCGGATGCTGATGCCGAGCCCCACAGATCTTTGGGCCCAAGTTTGTGCACCGCAAGTACAGGGTGATTCACACGCGAGAGACTCTAGCAGAGATGGACGCGAGAATGATCGGGACTCCTGACACTGTAACGCGTCACCTCGCGAACTGAGCAGGGCGACGCGTAATCGATATCGGCACATTGCGGTGCGTGTCGATCGAAGGGCAGTTGCACGACCCCCTGATAGCGGTGAGACAAGCCGTCCGAGTTACGGAGTTACAACCAGCCCGGCTCTCGTCAATAGGCTATTTTGGCTCGCTACCGTATACGGGTCGTGCTGATCATTTCGTGGATAGATTCTGTAGCTCGCCCAACCGTTCGCTAGCGGGGTCTTGTGAACGACGATTCTGAGATACGGTTTGGCGGCTGGAGGATTTGGAAATACGAACAGGTCCGTCGAACCCTCGACAAACATATTTGCTCCGGTGGGCGTAGTCCCAGTGGCCGGATCAGTGACGAGCCGACTCTTCGCAATGCCAATACTTTGCCAGCTGCCGGGCGCTCCAGTGTCGGAGACCGAGCCCTCAATTTCAGTGATGCCGTTTGTGTGCTGAATGACAATCAGATCTCGTACGCTGGTGGCAGCCGTGAATCGATACGTCACATTGGCACGCGAAGCGTCAGGAGTATTGTTCGATGAGTAATGATGATCGTGCAGTACGAATGGCTCGGGCGCGAAGACAAAGGGAGCCGGTTCAACGAGGTACCCAACTCCTATCCGAGCGGGATCAGTAATCGGAAAGTCCATCTGCCATTTGTTGTGACGTAACGGCATGCAATCGGCGTCGCAAGAATTGGCAGGAATCTGGATCGTTTGAATACGAACGGTCGTCAATCTGCAAACCTCAAATGAAAATGGTGTGAAATCTAATAAATTGAGGCTTGGATTATGCACAACTATTGATACACTTCAATTCTAGATTGTTCTAGACGATCTGGCTGGACGCGAACCAGTCAGCATGTCAGACGGGACATGTCGTTTCCGCGACGCAACAGCGCGCGGGACCAGGCAAGGTGAAAGTGCGCGTTCTACTCGGAACCCCCTCCTTCCGCACTCAACTACCCGACCCAATTGTCGACGGATTGTAAGAACATAAGCCCCAACGCCGCTGCATCGAAAAGACCCATTCGACGGTCTTCGCTCATCCAAGGCCTGCGAGGCGGCGGGACGTATCGCTCAAACGCCGGAATGTGCTTTGCAATCAGCTCCGCCAGGCAATGCTTGTTCGGGCATTCGTAGCGCTCGAATGCGCTTCGGACTTGATCGCGCGAATATGCAAAAACAGGAACGTCGCGGCCCTTCGCGAGCGCGGCGATCGACGTATTGAGAGCCGTAATCCACTGCGCCCGTTGGGTGCCCTGCTCGGAGGTGTCCTGAATAACGAGAACATCGGGAGCAAATCGATCGAGAATTTGCGTAATGCGCGCGAGACATGCTTGACGTTTTCGAAGCCCGCGCATCTCGCGTATTCCCCAATCAAACGGCGAGAAGTGGCGTTCGAACACGACGAAGGCGAAGCCGCGCGTGTTTATGTAGATTGCGAGAGCGAGCACATGTTGATCGGCTCGCTTCATACGGCGCGATACATGCGCTTTTCGGCTCGCTCCAGTAATCGTTCCAGAAAGTCCAGCTTGAATTGCGTCGTGTTAGATGGGTTTCCTTGAAGCTCCTCATAGAGATCATTCGCGCGACGAACCGTGACCTCATGGAGTTCGGACATCAGTGTGGGAAATAGCTCCGAAAGTGTTGTATCAAATAGCAGCGCGAAGATAATCGCGGCCTCAAGGCTCGGTCTGCGTCTAGCACCCTCAAGCCGCGAAATTGCCGTGCGGCACTTGATACCTATCAGGAAAGCAATCTCTTTCTGAGTAAAGCCAAAACGGCGGCGAAAAGGTCGTATGTATGATGTGAGGTCGTGGTTCATAGCGTGGTGGCCTTATGACAGGCACACACGCAATTATTTACCTGAGAACGCCTCAGTTCGAGACACGAGAAAGTGCCGACTCGTCACTCAAATAAAGGCCGGGCCCCCATTTTGGCTTACACAATAGTGCCAGCGTTTCGATGAAGGCAATGTGGAGCGGGACAAGGGGACGTGGGGGCGTTCGCCCGACCTGCCGACAGCTCCGCTACGTGTCGATCTTGCCGTAACCAGCGCCCCCCTTATGGCCTACCTGCTACGTCCCCGAAGTCCCCATGTCCCCTTCTATATCCATCATGACGTTATCGGCGAAAACATTCACGCCGTACCGTTCGCACAGAAGCTCGACTTTCTCTTTCTCGCTTAGCGGAACGACATACACTCCGTGGGATTTGTACGTTTGAAGATTGAGCTTGTTGCGCAGAATGCTCCCTATCCACCGGTTCGTGATTGGCCGATCGTATTCGGCGCCGTACCGATTGATGAAACTCATTGTAATCTCGCCGACGGCAAGAACAGGCCGCCTAGAAATCCACATCAGCTCAGTGACAATTTCTAGCACTTGGGCTTCCATCAGAAGACCACGTTCCGCAATCAACGAGAGCTGGGTACGTTGCGCAGCTTCCCTGAGCTCGTCTCGAAGTGCCGCATCACCGACCACACTTAGCAGTGGCAGCATGATTTGGTTGACACGCGGTTCGAGTTTCGGATCTACGAGACTGGGATCGAGCTTAACTTCGTATCTTCTATGGAAACGATACAGCAGCAGTTTATTGCGCAGCTCGCGCGCTTCCTCCTTGAACGTCTCGGGCAGATTGATGGGAATGTCCGGGCGTAGGGGCCGCCCGCCCGTTTCCTCGGTGATAAAGCGGCTTTCCAGTGCTCTGTCCTCGTACCGTCCTCGTGTGGCCACGATCTTTGGGCCGAATACATGGAATGCCCGCGGATTGAACTCGCGCTGAGCGTTCATCACCGTGCGCAATACCGGCAAGCCACGCATGTTTCCATTGTTGAGGATCTTGACGATCTCCGACCGTTCATCGCTGAAGCGAAAGTCGGCTTCGTCAAATATCAGCGTCCCGCGAAACGCGTCGAGCGTGTGGAAGATTGGCGAGACGGTCGAGGCTCCGCTCGCAAAGAAAGGCTTGTAACAGAGCGACCCAATTGTCAGGAGTGATCTAGTCTTCCCTGTACCGAAGTCCCCACGAAGCCGGAGGTACGGCAATTCGTTGAATGCGTCATACAGCCAGCTCAAGAGCACATAGTGGCAGGCAACCTGCTGGAATGTTGGAGTGAGGTCGGCATATCGGTGGATAAAGCCGGCGATCTCGGAGAAGAGGCTCTGCTCGCTTTCGTAAACCCGGGGCTCCGAAGGAAGCAGAACCACCTCATTCTTGATGAGATTGTTGTTTGGAGAAAACGGTACGAGACGTTGTCCCGCCGTGTCGACGGACTTCCCAAGTGTCCACCGGCCCGCAGAAAATGTGCCGAGCAGCGTAGTCCGCTCCTCCGGTCGGTACAGGAGCTCAACCAGGGTGCCGTCTTGGAGCACATCGGAAACCGTCGGCACGGCGCGATCACGATCATTGCGGCCTACAGTAACATCGTTCATGCCACGACGATCGCAGATCATGGCGAACGCGGCGAGGCCCGGAGTTGTGCTTCACCTGGCACATACAGCAGTCTTGGCCGGAACATCTCCCACACTTAGCACTACTTTGGCAGAATGTGTTTGCGCCACTGTTTTTCACGGATTTTCTTTCGGCAATATGGGCACTGCTGAGGCGGGGGTCGAAGGATGAGATCAACGATGGCGTGACGTACGGCGGGCATGGTTGGCTGAGGCGGAGGCCCGTTGATTCTTTTTTTTCCGCCCCGCGTATGCGAGGCGACGATGTTGCAGGAAGGCGTAAGCAATCATTGTCATCAGGGCATGGCGATGAAGACCCTGCCAGGATCGCCCTTCGAAGTGATCAAGTCCGAGCTCCTCCTTCAACTGCTGATGCGCCTGCTCACAAATCCATCTTGCCTTAATGGTGGCGGCCAGTGTGCGCAGATCCGTCGTCGCAGGGAGATTGGCGAGATAGTATTTCTTTTCCCCCGAGGCACGTTGCTCGCCAATGAGCCAAGCTTCGTCGCCCGGGAGATGCTGCTGACCCTTATCCCATATCCGCTGCGGAGGGCCGTCGGCGGTGCGGACACGGAGAGCAGCAAATCGGGCTTTCAGCCGACCTTTCGTCCCGCTGCGCCAACTCACGGCTTTCCATTTGGCGCTGGCCAACATTTGTTCTGCCGCAATCGATAAGATATCGGGCACGTGGTGCTTTCGTGGTTTCCCGCGGACTTTGGTAATCGGCCAAATGAGCTTCACGTCGACCGGATACACCTTCAGGTGCCGAGGGATGCCGACAGCCCAGGCCAGCCCGCGCTCTGTTAGCCCTTGTCGAAATGGTGCGCTAAGTCCGTATCCTGCATCCGCCAGCACACATCCGAAGCGCACGTTGGCTGCCATCGCGCGGTCAATCTCGGCCAACGCAATTTCCGGCTTGGACCGTGGCGTTCGGTGTTCGACTGGCACGCGAGCGCGCTTCAAACGAGATACGTCGCTTGTCCAACTGTCAGGCAGAAAGAGACGTAACGCGACCATCACTGGCACTTCGCCGCGCGCAAGCGTCAAAGACACCAGCGTTTGGCAATTTGCCGTTTTGCCGAGAGCCGATGCGTATTGAGGCGCAACACCAACCGAGCGTTCGCCCTTCTTCGGCAGTGAGGTGTCATCAATAACCAGCACCGCGTCCCTGCCGCCGACAAGTCGGTCCGCCTGGTTGAGCAACTCCGTCTCCAGCGGCGTCGCGTCCCAGACACCGTCCGCAATGAAATGGTGCAGCTGATCGTAGTTGCCCGAGGCAAGGCGCTCCGCCATCGGCTGAACGCTCTTGCGATCGCCAGGACCGATTAGTCCCGCAACATACAGAGGACACATCCGCTGCCGAGTCTTATGACCCAGCCGGTCCAAGAACGGCATCAGCCAACGTTCGAGTTCGTCTTCCCATCCCGCCATGGTCAGCCCTCCAAGAGCCGACCACCCATGAATCATTGAAAAATTGATTCGGGAATCCTATAAAGCAAGGCAAAACCGACATTCTGCCAAAGTAGTGTTAGGCTGTGTACTCATTAAGCAGCTGGCCGGCTGATGTCCGCTCACCCCCTAACAGCGGCGGGAAAGCGGACGTCTCCCGAGGTCGCTGAAGGGCCCAAACCCGACCTTCAAAAGAGGGCCGCAGAAATCGACGCGCTCATCATGGCTCCCGGATGCTCTCGTCGAGTCCGCGAAGCAGCGGGTACAAGAAATATGAAATGACGCTGCGCTCGCCCGCCTTGATTTCCGCGGTCACGGCCATCCCGGGGATAAGCCGGAAATGATTTGGCACATTGCGCAACTCGCTTGAGGTGAGCTTGACGCGGGCCTTGTAGTGAGGCCGCGCATCTCCGTCTTTCTTGGGGTCTGGAGTAAACACGTCCTCGGATAGCGTTCTAACCTCTCCCGCCAGCGTGCCGTGCTTTTGAAACGGCCAGGCTTCCAGTTTCACGCGTGTTAGAGACGCCGTCTTGACTAGGCCCACGTCGCGGCCGTCCACCAGAACCTCCGCCTCGAGCGGCGAATTCAGGGGAACGAGCGTATAGAGCGGCTCCGCCTCCTTCATGACAGACCCGACCGAGCGTTGCGCCACGTCCAGGACAATGGCATCGGCAGGCGCTTCCAGCACGGTGACTTTGTTGCGTCGGGCCGCCTTCTCAAGCTGTTTGGCCGCTGCGTCGCGCTCGCGACGGGCCTGAACGAGGTCCTCGCCAAGCTGCTGGCGGAATTCGGCGACATAGGCGGCCTTGTCAGCGTTGAGACGATTGAGCGTCTGTTTTAGTTCCAGACATTCGTTGCCGGCCAGTTGCATGTCTCGCTCGATCTGCATGCGCTGGGCCTCGGCATCGAGAAAACTAATCTTGGTACCGACTTCTTTGTTGAACAGCTCGTGTCGCATGTTCTCGAGTTCGCGCGCGATCGCTAGGCGCGGCTTCAAGGCGTCCTGGTCGGCGGTCTTTGTAGCGATCTTGGCTTCCGTTTCCCGAACTTGCCGGTCGAAGGATTCGGCCTTCGCCCTGTACTTCTCGACGCGCCGCGTCCAGATTGTCATCTGCAGGCGCGCCTCGTCGTCGATCGACTCCGGTGCGTAAGGCCTGTCGGCCATTTCGGCATCCAGCCGGGCGATTTGCGCGTCAAAGCTCGCAATCTTGCCGCGAAGCTGCGCGGCGTCGGCCATGCTGAACGTCGGGTCGAGCGTGGCCAGCTGATCACCCTTCTGCACGATGTCGCCAATCTTGGCCTCGAGGCTGCGGACAACAGAGGTCTCAAGCGGCTGCACGACGATGGTGGCAGCGGTCGTGACCAGCCTGCCTTGGGCAACCACGATCCGATCAACCTTCGCGATCGACGCCCACGCAATAGCGCAGGCGATGAGGGCGACGAGCGTGTACAGCACGGCTCGCTCGCTCGCGGGCGGCTGCTGCTCGTCGATTTGACGGACGTCGCTTTGGAACTCGCGAGCGGTTGGCAGTAGTTTGCTCATGCGGCGAGATGCCGATGTTGTTGATTCCAAAGGTGACGGTACGTCGTGCAGCGAGACATTAGCTCGCCATGTGCCCCCTGATCGACAAGCCGACCGCGATCGAGGACGACGATCTTGTCTGCGCCGACCAGCGAAGACAGGCGGTGCGAGACGACGATGACCGTACGTCCCTTGGCGATCTCGGCGAGGTTCGTCTGGAGGATTGCCTCGCTCTCCGGATCGAGCGCTGAGGTTGCCTCGTCGAAAATGAGGATCCTTGGCCGACGAAGCAGCGCGCGGGCGATCGCAATCCGTTGTTGTTGTCCCCCGGAAAGGTTCGTACCCCCCTCCTCGAGCATGGTGTCATAGCCCTGCGGAAGGTTCTTGATGAACTCGTCGGCGCCCGAAGCCGTGGCCGCGGCGACGATTTCTTCCAGTGCGGCGTCCGGCTTGGTCGAGCCGATGTTTTCGCGGACGGTACCCCGAAACAGGAAGGATTGCTGCAGCACCACGCCGACCTGGCTACGGAGGTGCGGCAGATCGATCTCGCGAACGTCGTGGCCGTCGATCCGCACCGAACCGAGCTGGAGCGAGTGCATCGCGCGGATCAGCCGCGTCAACGTGGTCTTTCCGGAGCCGCTGCGGCCGACGATGCCGAAGACTTCACCCGGCTGGATGGTCAGCGAAACGTCATCGAGGGCCGGCGGCGCGCTCTCGGAATACCTGAAGGTAACGTGATCGAACTCGACGTGTCCGGCGATCGGCGCCCGAAGGCCGCGCGCGCTCGGATTCCGTTCCGGTCGCCGGTTCATGATTTCACCGAGCATGCGGACCGATAGGCCGGCTTCCTGGTAGGAATGCACGAGCGAGACGATCTGCCCCAGCGGTCCGGTTACGCGGCTCGAGAGCATATTGAACGCAATAAGCGCGCCCACGGTGATGTAGCCGTCGAACACGAGTTGGGCACCAAAGCCAATGACGGCGACCGTAAGCAGCTTCTCGAGAAGTCCGATGACCGCCTGCGCCCCCGTCGAAATCCGGCCGACCCGAAAATGCGACTGTGCAGCCTGAGCGCAACGCGTGTCCCACTCCCGCCGGCGTAACGGCTCGATCGCCAGCGCCTTCACGGTCTCCATGCCATGGATGGTCTCGACGAGATACGCTTGCCGCTGCCCCTCCGCTTCGTAGAGGGCACGCAAGCGCCGGCGATATATCGGAACGAGCGCGGCGATGACGCCGGCCGTGAAGGCCGAGAAGCCGAGCACCAGCGTCGCCAGCACCTTGCTGTACATGAACAGGAGCGGAACAATGATCAACAGCGACGTCGCATCGAGCAGCGTGAGGAGCATCCGCCCGGTGAGGAATTCGCGGATCTTCTCGACTTGTTGCATGTGCTTGGTGATGACGCCGGCCGAGACGCGCTCGAAGAAATCGATCGAGAGAGATAGCAGGCGCTCGAAGGTGCGAGTCGATGTTCGGACATCGATGCGCGCGGACGCATAGACCAGGAGGGATCGCCTGAGATAATTGAACGCGGCGTCGAAAATGACGGCGAGACTGACCCCGGCCGCCAGAACGTAGAGCGTCGTGTAAGCCTGATGGACCAGCACCTTATCCACGGTAATCTGGATGAAGATCGGCAATGCGAGCGCCAGAACCTGGAGAATGAGCGCCGCAACGACAATGTCCCGGAATGCCGCGCCATTGCGCAGGATTTCCGGGATAAACCAGGCGAAGCCGAAGGGGCGGCTCTCATCTGCAAAGGCATAATTGCGACGCAGCAGCAGGGCCTCCCCCTTCCAGTTCCGACAGAACGTCTCCTTTTCGTAAGCGGTCACCTCCGGCTGTTTGGACATCGGATCGACGATGCCGAGCTTTTCGTCCCGCATGCCGATGGCGATAACGCGCCTTCCGTCGGCGAGGCGAACGATAATGGGGTATGCGTCACCGAGCCGGGTCAAATCCGGCCATTTCAGCTTGAGTGCTTTTGCCAGAAAGCCGCTTTTCCGAGCAATTGCTGGCAGCAGGCGGTCAATCGAGTCGTTTTCGGCGAGGGCAAAGTCGTGCTTGAGCCGTTCGGCCGATAGGTCGACGCCGTGATATCGAGCGACAGCGACCAAGCACTCAAGTGCCGAGTCCATGACGGCGGCCCCTTATCCCTGATGCAAAGCCAAAAACCCTCTTTGCTCTTCCGTTGGTAGTGAACTGGGTAACAGCCCCGATGCGCCCCTACTTACGGCAGGCAAGCCCATGAACTGCTCCGTGAGCGCTGCGATGTTCGGGATCACGGCGCTCGCTATTGCGGGAAAGTCATTACTGAAACGCCCGGCCGTCGTGTCAGAGGTGACTTGAGAGAAGCCGATTCCACGGCCGAACTGGGACATCAGGTCGCTAAGATTGTTTGATCCGCTTGAGGAGCCCGCTGACGCCGACGCCGGGGGATCGGTAACCGAAATGCTCACTGGCGCAGCCGTTGCGGTTTCACCGGCAGTCGTATTTGTCACTTTCACCGTCAGGGTGTTCTTCGGATGACCAGAACCTTTATAAATTGAGTTCAGTATGAGTCCGTTGTTCCAGTCCGCGGCAGGCAGTGCGTTGAACGTGTAGGTAAAGGTGGCGCCATGCTTAGTAACCACCGGCGTGGCGCCAGCGGCCGAGACGGACTCGATATCAGGAACTCCGCTGACCGAAACCGAAAGGACATCATCGGAGTCGACAGCCGCTAGGGTGATCCCCAAATGCGTTGACCCGCCCGCCGGAACGGTGAGCGCCGTCGGCGCGGTCACTCTCGGTACCTCGGATAGGCCGTCGAGAGTGACGCTCGTGCCTCCAGCCTTGTCCGCGGAGAGGTCGAAGGACGCGCCGCCGAAGCTTTGCCCAGGGGCGAGCCTAAGGCTGTACGTGTTCTTGTTCTCCACGACTTGCAGCACGTTGCCGGAGGTGAGGACAGCGGTGCCCGCACTGCTGAAGCTCACCCCCGTAAGATCAATGGTGTCCCCGAGAGCAAAGCCACTGATCACGTTCGTTGGCATCGTGGTGGCGTCGATCTTCAACGTCCCACCGGAGCCCTTGAAAGTTATCGGGCCGCTTCCGGCGGACCCGCCACTGCTCAACTCCATCGTCCCGCCGCTAATTGTGGTCGCGCTGGCGATCCCTCCGGAAAAGACGTCCTCAAAACCTCCGCTATCGACGATCGTGTTGCTCGCCATGCCGTAGACGTCCTGCTCGCCGCCGCTGAGCGTTGCGCCAATCGCGATGCCACCGAGGAGACAACTTGTATGCCGGGGTCGAGCACGAGTGTGTTTGTCGCGGCGCCACCAGCCAAGACGTACTGATAGCCGCCGTCGTTGATCGTCGCGCCCGCGTCTGCGCCATACACGTTTTCGATACCGCCACTGTTAACGACGGCATCGATGGCCGTTCCAAGAACTTCCAGCGTATCACCAGCTGCTATCGTCATTCCGGACAAAGTCTGTCCTGCCGGTATGTTGGTGAACGCGTCCTCCAGTTGTTGAATGAGAGACAAAGTCTCAGGCGTAAATCGTACGGCAGCCTCGTTGTTGACGTCGGTAACGAGGATACCAACAGCATTCGCTGTAGGTCCACCGTTATAGACCCATAGGGGACCACCACTGTAGCCTGGGACTAAATCACTGAGGCCAACCGAGTAATCAAAAAGGTTGGGGAACGTTTGATCCGCGATGACCGCACCGATATCATTAAATTGCGTCGACTGAGAGTCGCCCGATGAATTCGGCACACCGTTCACGGTGACCGGATAACCTGTAACATTCACGGTGCCACTGGTATAACTCGACTGGAGATCGAACCGGCTGGACGATGGAAAATTTGCTGTCGGACAATCGATGACGGCAAGGTCGTATTGCTCGACAGAGGGCTGAGGTAACATGCCCGAGGTGGGCGCGGACCACAGGGGGGCAACTTCTGCTGTTCCGCTATAAACCGGAACGCTATTATTTGCGTTAGACGTCCCCGGGCGAACTGAGATATTTGTACCGACCATTCCCGCGGCCTCGGCCACATGCGCCGCGGTAAGGATAGTGTGTGGTCCGACAATAAACCCCGTGCCGCTTTCTGTGAATACTTGACCCGAGATGGTCAGTGACCAAGAAATTTGACACACTCCAGAATATGGGGAAGCACCCGCAGAATTGATCGAAGATGTGCCGTAACCCGTGACCGCGCCAGAGGTGACTGTGATGTTCGTGCCCGTGCCAGACTGGTCAGCAGAGAGCTTGAAAGCACCTGAGAAAGGCTGCGATCCATCCAGCTGCAGCTCATAGGTCTTTCCGCCCTCAGTCACTTGCAGCACGTTGTTCGCGGGCGACGCATTTGCGGTTTCAAAAATGGTGGCGCCGCTTGTGCTATCGAGCGATACATTCGCCAAGTCGATCGTATCGCTCGGCACAAATCCGCTGATCACATTCGTCGGCATAGTGGTGCCATCGATTTTCAAGGTGCCACTGCTGCCCGTGAACGAAATCGGACCGCTTCCAGCGGACCCGCCGCTGACCAGCTCCATCATTCCGCCGTTGATTGTTGTACCACTCGCAACACCACCAGAGTAGACGTACTCATTGCCTCCACTATTGACTACAGTGCTGATCGTGGTGCCGCCAGAGGAAACGTATTCTTTACCGCCATTATTGATTATCGTGCCGCTCGCTGTCTCCGGACCAACATCCGGCGCAAGAATCTCGGACCCGCCGCTGAAGGTGATGAGCGGTGCGGACTGAAGGAATTGAGAGCCGCCACTGTTGATCGTTGCACTGATATCGGTGCCACTATTCTGGACGTACTCGATACCACCGCTATCGACGATCGTGCCGCTCGCTATGCCCCCCGATCGAACTTCCAGGTTGGTGCCGCTGACGTCGTAGTTGCTTAGATTGTAACTGTTGATTGCTAGGGTGCCGCCGGAGCTGATTGTCCACCCGCTCGCCACCGCTCCGCCCTGAAGGCCTAGAGTTCCGCCGCTATCGACGACCGTATTGTTGGCACTGCCGCCCGAAAGAACGAACTCGATGCCGCCGGCACTGACCATGGTGTTGGAAGCTTGGGCGCCGGCGCGATCAATCTCAAAGCCGCCACTGTTGAGCGTGGTATCTAGCGCGGAGCCAAAGTTAAACATGCCGCCGCTGTTAACGATTGTGCTGTCAGCTGTGCCACCCGAAAAGACAGCTACCAAACCACCGCTGAAAACTTCAGTGGCAATCGCCGAGCCGTAGATGTCAAATTCGCCAGCCTTTTCGGTCGTGCTACTGGCCGTGCCGCCTCCAGCGACCTGTAGTAGTCCGCTGTTGATCATGGTGTTGCTGGCCGTGCCACCTGAAAACACCACCTCCCGGCCGCCCGCGAGCGTGGCGCTGATTGTCATTCCGCTGTCTTCTAGCAAACCGCCGCTACTCACGGTTGCGTCAACCTCTGCCGTGAACTGGAAATAGGTTCCCGCCGTATACTCGATGCCCCCACTGCTGATCGTGGTGCCATAGGTATGGACCAAGGAGTATAGCAACCCGCCGCTGTTAATGGTCGTGCTGTAGGCTGTGTTGGTGCCCCCGGTCAGGCCTGCTGCCGGAAGATACTCCTCGCCTCCGGCGTTGACCGTTGTACTGATTGTCAGCCCGCCGTCGCTCACCGTCTCAAGGCCGCCGCTATTGACGACAGTGGCACTCGCCAAACCGTAGACAAGCTGCTTGCCGCCATCGAGCGTGGCGCTAATTGCAGTGCCGCTACCAGGGTCGACGAAAAAGGTCTGGGACAATAGATCGCTAAAAAAAACTGTATCCGACCCAAGCCACGCAACAATTTGCTCGCCGCCGCTGAGCACCGTGGTGCCAACATCCGGAGCGGGTCCGAAGGCAGCTAGGTAATTATCCCCTATGAAAGGTGAAAAGGAGTAGAAAGTGTAGTTCGAATAGACGGTTTGAACCTCTCCGCTCACGACTGTAGTCATGGGGATCCCTCCCTTGCTATCGCCATGGCATCCACCGTCCCCCGTTGCGCGACTCCGAACCCTGGAATCCGTTGCAGCGTGGCCTTAACCTGATCGACGGTGATCAGCCGAGTGCACTCGAATTGCCGCGGCGTGTCCTTGTGGTGTGGACACCACAGGAAATCTTTGTGATCAAATCGATGACGCACGTCATTCCAGCAGCCATTGCACGCGTGATAGTTGATTACCCGGTAGGGCGTCTCGAACTCATTCAGCGGATGCGAGAAGCCGCTAATCATCACCACCGGCGTTCCCACCGACCAAGCGAGCCAGGAGAGCCCGCTCGATAGTCCGACGAAGAATTCGGCGTGTTTGATCCAACGGGCGCGCTCCAGCAGGGGACGGTCCCCCGTCTCATCCTCCGCTCCATGCGGGATGTGATTCCACACCGACCCAGTCCCGTGAGCCGGCTTCTGGTCGATGCAGATGACTCGATAGCCAGCCTCTTTGAGGAACTTCACTAACTCGCGCCAGCCATTGGGGTTGTTCCAGTATTTGGCTTGAGTCGTACTTTGCGTCGCGATGCACACATAGGGCTCGTCGATTGGCCGGCTCTCGTCATCCAGCGCAATGCGCGGCGGTGCTTCCGTGGGGTTGACGCCCAAGATGTAGCCGGCCGTACGGTGCAGCCCGACATGTCGAAAGTCGCAGGGCTGATGAACACGGTTCTCGTCGTCGAAGAACAACCCCATGGTGTAAGTGGCGTAAAAGCGCTCGGCCTTGACCTCCTCGTGCGTCGCGAAAGTGATATCGAGATAGGCGTCACGGAATAGCGGGACGAGGTGCCCAGCCATGGCGCAGGTCAATCTGCAGCGATGGCGCTCCTTGAATTTCACCGCGTAGGGAAACCAACCGATCGTGTCGCCAAGGGTGCCGACCGGGAACTGGATGAGCACCTCGCGTTCGACGGCCGAGTAATCATGGCTGAATAGGCTTGCGCCCTGGTTCCACACGTCAAGGCGGAAACGCACGAAATACCGCTTGGTGCTGTTCACGCGACCCGCTTTGATCTCGGTCTCGTAGAGAATGTTGCCCGTATCGAGGTCACTGATGCGTACGTGCCAGGGAGCCTTACCCTCGGGCAGCGTCACTCGACAGCCATCATTGAAATCAAATCGGACCCCCTTGGCACCTTCCTGGGTGGGCAGCTCGGCAGGCGCAGGGTAGAGACTCTTTTTTTGGGAAACTCCCACTTGAGGCCGATCAGGACCAGAGACGATCTCGGTCTTCGAAACAAGTCCTGGCTCGCCACTTTCGAGCGGAGTCATCACCCTGTCACTGACGAGAGATCTAGCTCGCCCGATCTCCTCAGCCGTTTTCAACCAATGCTGCGACGCGACCGTGCTCGACGGTTCTGAATGCATGCGGTTGAAGTTTGTGCAGAGGCTTGTCATCGGAGCCTCAATGGTCATGCGGCGAAGTACGCAGCACGACCAAATGAATACGTGATTGAAAAATGAAAATTTCCAAGAAAGACGGAGTTCAAGGATTCCAAATTTTGAGCCGCAACTACACTGCGGCTACATCGCTCGTCTCTTACTGAGCACTTCACCGAGCCAACAAAAGTAATCTCAAGATCGGGTCACTCACTACGGGTTCGAATTAAACCCGCCAATCCATTATTAACCATAAGCTGATGAATTGTAGGAGACAAGGGCCAACAACTGCAAATTGCGGTTCCGGAGAACTACGGTCAGCAGCGTTGACGAATAACGTGAAGTGCGATCGGCAAGGAGAGGGATTCGGCTTAACCGGCGGAGACGCGGGGTGGCGGCGGTATCGCAGAAGCGTCCAAAATTTTCAGATACGATCTATTCAGTCAACGCTGCCGAGGTTGAACCAATTGAGCTTCAGATCGCGATATTCAGCAATGACAACGCGCGAGAGTTCATACAGCTGCGCCAATTTCGGTTTATGCGCCAGCCGGCCGGTAGGGCAACGATGGCAAACGATGCCCCCAAATGAAAGGGCGGATGATTGGTGCGCTTGGCTGGAGCAGGTGTTCTTCTGTTCAATATTCTTGGCCTACCCTTACGCCTGTTTCCGGAAAAGTCCTTCGCTGGTATCGGTCTTTTTTGTTTTGTAGCAAGAATGATTTTGGGTGCCAAAATCTCCTCTCGCGTCCGAGCAAGGTTGCGAACGAGGGGCATGATTATCTTTTTCGGTGCAGTGATAGTGCTTATTGTCGTGATGTATTTTCTCTATTATGGCTCGGTTGATCAGGTAGAGCCTCCGCAATATTATGCGCCCGACAGTTTTGGGAGTTCTTTCTGTATGGCGGGATAGATTTTTGCTGGAGGCTCCTCGCTGAGGTCGCTGCGAGGACAACGACTTTGCTGAGAAAGCCCGATCGTGAGTCGCGGCCTTTCCCTGAACGCTTCCGGAAGGTTGATCGTAACATAATCGCGAAGCGCGCGTGCGCTCGCTTCCTCGGTGATAACCGGCTCTCTAGTCTCGGTCTTCATAGAAGCGGCGCGTGGGCGCGATATCATCGGCACGGCGCGCTCAAGATCATTGCGGCCTACAGTAACATCGTTCATGCCCCGACGATCGCAGATCATGGCGAGCACGACGAGGCCCGGACCTGTGCTTCAGCGGCTCATACACCAGCCTTGGCCGAAAGGTCTCCCATGCTTAGCTTATGGACATATGGAGGAAATAACAGTTCACATCGGCTGGGAGTATTTCCTGGGGCTCTTAGGGGCACTGGTAGCCGTGGCGTGGTACTCTAACGGCAGATTTACCGCACTGGAAACGTCGATGGAGTGGGTCAAGAATATGCTACTGGATTTGAAGAAATCGATCGATGATGCGAACGCCAAGGCGCGTGGCGAGCCGTCAAACGGCAATACCCAAGCGCGCGAACCGCTTAAACAACAAACACTTTGGTAAAATCCGACGCAACTTCCGTAATGGATCAACAGCGCCGGTTTCGGCCGTGGACAGTCAGGTCCGGTCTACCCCCAACCTTCGGAAATGGCCGGGCAACGCTCAGACGGTTGCGATGGGCCACATCCGGACAGGCGACAGGTCAGGTTAGCCGCAATCAAGATTGGTTTCCAGGCGGCGCTTGCTTGTGGTCATCGGCCAATCGGCGCCACCGCCGACGAAAGGCGCGGATACATCCGAAGCCGATATAGCTCCTATTGGTCGAGCACAGTCACGCGAGGATCGTCAGCACGTATTGACGTTTGCAATCGGGCTGGATCGACATTCTTGCGCTTCGCCCATTCGACAAGGCTCGGTGGGCGATAAGTTGGATCGGCCTGCCACCGTTGAAAAACGCTTGCATCGATCGTCTCGTTGACCGTGGTATGCGTTCCGTTCGGTTGGACATCCGGCTCTGCGCCGATGACGCGGTTCAGAGGCGAGGAAACGATGGAATACGCCCCCTCAACGAATGAGTGGTAGGAGTCAATAACGCGTGCTTTCACGGCGTCTCCGTCGAAAATGACTTCCGAACGGAACGAAAGTCCGTGTGCTTGCGCCTTCCCGATCATCCAACGCAGCGGAGCCTGGGCGAGAAGGTCCGTCTCATAGCCTCCGCCGACGTTAGCATGGGCGCCGACGAACCAACGTTGCTCAACGTTGGAAAGCGCGCGCGGCGGCGGGCCGCCTATGCGATGGCGGACGGTCCAAAGGGTGGGAGCAAAGTCGCGGCGGTGCTCGTCGATTGCAAGCGCGTGATAGCCGTTCTGGATTGGAAGGAATAAACCTGTCTGGAGATAATCAAACTTGGACCGGCTGATTCCTGGAATATCCCCGGCCGCAAAGCCGACCGAACCGACGGTATCCCAGACGCCGACGACCTTCACCTTCGTGGGTTGGGAGTACTTGAGCAACCATCTTTCTTGGTCTGTCAGCTTGTTTGCGTCGCCGGCTGCTTCTTTGTCCTTCAACGTCCAGATGCTTTCTTCGTTTCCTCCCTTCTGATAACGACTGAAAAGTTCGGCAATACCTATAGGCGAGCCTGCTTTCAGGATGCCTTCAAGCGCGACCAAACCAGCGAGGCTTCTCGCCGTAAACGCGCCGCGACTGAACCCAAAAATGAAGATTTCATCGCCTTCGTTGTAATTTTCGATGAGCCACTCGTAAGCGAGGCGGATGTTTTCATCGAGCCCCTTGCCGAAGACGCCCCCCATGAACCCATTTACACCAATTGAGTAATAGACAAGTTGAGGCCGGCCATCGGCGCTTTTGGTGCCAGTGAGCGCCCGCATGCGCCAAACATTTGTATTGCTATCGACACTGTTCCATGTGCCGTCGAGGAATATCGCGAGCCGTTTTTGCTGCTGCTCCCCGCCTGCAAAGTTTGGCTGGTTGCCGCTTTTCTCCGCGGGGCGACCGACAAACGCCACGATCCAAGCGATGATGCCGACGGTGAGCACGAAGGCGATTGTGTGTAGACCGCGCTCAATCCAGCGCCAAACTCGCCAGCGCCAAATTCTCCACTTCCAGAACTTCATAGTGGCGTTCCCGCTGGCGGTGAAATCCGATAGGATCGACAATCTAAGCGAGAATAACCCGTTCGCTGATTCGGCGCACGTCGCGCGTCACATTTCCCACATCATACTTTGACTGCCGGCAGCTATCAGGATTGCGAGTTCAAGGCCGCGTACCGGAGTTTCTGGCCCAGGGGGTCCGCTGAGCGCCATTTAAGGCTGACCTCAAGGCGCCTCGTCGATTACGTCAGCTTCGGGGTCATTCGCGGCCGGATCGACCAGCAGAGAATCCGGCAATGTCCGCTGTGCCCAGCCAGTGGAAGTAAATTCAGAGGCGGCTCTTCGACATAGCGGGTTGACGGTGCCACCCTTGCGGTGGTTCAGGATCCAAGCCCTAGTGAGTCGCGGACGGCGCAGAAGACACGATCCTTCCCTTCCCATCTCGGACCACGATTACCCGCTTGATGCGCGGAGGTGGTAACTCTATGCGAAATTCAAACGGGACGTGGTGATGTTGCTTTGTGTCCCGACCATGCCTATGGCGAGTTTGTAACTCGACATGACGGCGTTGATTTATGCCCTCTCAACTCCAGTCGATGCGCATCTGGGTTGAGCCGCGACTCTCGGCGCTCATAGACGTAGCTGAATTTTCGCAGGCCGAGAATTCGTGCCGAAGCGGCATATTGCACCGTCTCGCGTATTGACGACAACTTGGCACGATCTGTTGATATCCGATTCGCGCAAAATCGATTTTGATTCTAGAATCGCGAGTCTAGATCACTTATGCGATATTTTATCTATTGCAGGAAATCATCCGAAGCTGAAGATCGACAGGTCGCTTCAATCGAATCCCAATTAACGACGTTGAAGCGAACATTCGGCGACAGGTCTGACATCGAAATCGCCGGAATTTATGAAGAGTCGTTCAGCGCCAAAGCACCTGGTCGCCCGCAATTCGGTGAGATGCTCGCTGAGATCGAGAATGGGGCGGCCCACGGGATTATCGCGTGGGCACCGGATCGTCTTGCGCGAAATTCGATCGATGGGGGGCGCCTCATCTACATGCTCGATTGTAGCGTGATCCGGGATCTCAAATTCGCAACGTACACCTTCGAGAACAACTCGCAGGGCAAGTTCATGCTCCAGATCATGTTTGGTCAATCCAAATACTATTCCGACGCGCTCTCGGATAACGTCAAGCGAGGCAACAGAACGAAAATTGACAAGGGCTGGCGGCCCAACCAGGCGCCTCTTGGATACCTCAATGATCCTGACACGAAGACGATCGTCAAAGACCCGACACATTTTCCACTCGTACGAGCAATGTTTGAGCTGATGCTCACGGGCTCATATACTGTCAAACAGATAGCGGTCATAGCACGTGACGAATGGAGCTTTCGCACGCCGAAGAAGAAACGGACCGGCGGTACGCCGCTCGCACTTAGCTCGGCCTATCGCCTTCTGGCCAACCCATTCTATGCGGGCATCATAGTCTGGGACGGGCAGACGTATCCCGGGAAGCACGAAGCGGTCGTTACGATAGATGAGTTCGAGCGCGTGCGTTCGCTTTTGGAGCGACCGGGTCGGGCTCGACCGAAAAGACATGCTTTTGCGTTTACAGGTATGATCCGATGCGGATCTTGCGGTCTAGCTGTAACGGCAGAGCACAAATACAAACCGTCCGGCCGCCACTACATCTATTACCATTGCACAAAGCGACGCCTAGGCTCCCGGTGTGCTGAGCGATCCGTGGAAAGTCGAGCCCTTGAACGCCAGATAGAGCAGTTCATTCGGTCGCTGGCGATCGATCCCGCGGTTGAGGCGTGGGTTAGGGAGGAAATGTCGCGCGACACTGCTAGATTCCTCCAACAGCAGGAGGTGCGACAGCGCTCATTGGAGAACTCCCTCAAGAGCGTTGAAGAACAGCTCGCGGCCCTGACCAGCCTTCGTATCCGGAACCTACTGACCGACCAAGAGTATCTTCTGCAGCGCGGCGAACTTCAAAAAGAACACATCCGACTACGGGAAAGGATCGCGTCGAAGGATCACGGAGGCGAGGGGTTCGAACCCGTATCGGAATTCGTTTCGTTCAGCAATAGAGCCGCGGATTGGTTCCTAGCTGGAGACGACCAGTCAAAACGCCTCATTCTTGAAACGATCGGTTCGAACCCGATCCTCACACGAAAAATACTTAGGATTGAAGCCAAAAGGCCGTTCATACCGGGCCACAAAACACCGAACTTGCGCACATTGCTGGGAGTCGACGAGGACGTTAGAACTTTGCATGGCAAATGTGCCGAGTGGTCACTAGAAGTGTGGCGCGAACTGCAAACTGAAGACGGCCAGCGCATCTTACACAACATCAAACGTCTTCGGGAGCGCTTTGAGCCGGAGGTTCATGCAAAGGAAGGAGCTTCTCGCTCTCGTCAGGCGAGGCCGCGAAACCAACGTTTAGAGCGCTTCTCCTTATAGTTCTTTGTAGATCCGTCGAAGCTCTTCGGACGTTTGAGTGAGACCCGGTGGCCGGTGGGGTGGCATACCCGTCGAATATGCTTCCGATGCGAGAGTGTCATAGACGCGGGATTCTGCTTCTTTGGCACGTGTCATGTTTTACGTATGAGCGGCCTGCTTTAGAAACCTGAACGTCATTTCGAACGCCTCGAATGCAAGCTCCCACTGTTTTGCTGGTGAGAGCGCTGAAAATTCCGACTGCCGCTCGGGGCGATACCAACCAACAGCGGTCTCATTCACATTCTCAGACATCATATCTTTTATTACCGCAAGCGAAGCTGGATCTGAATACAGATCCGAAAGTCGGAGAATGGCATTGTTGTTATAGTAGCCTGCCATCCATTGCCGCGTACCTTTGTCCTGAGTGAAGCCAACGGCATTTGTTTCAAGTAATATGTATAGAATATCGTGAGCATGCTCTTGTACTTCCGAGGTCCTGCGCTGCGGCAAAGAAAGGAAGACTGCGCGCCACAATGAAAAGGCGATTCCTATCAGATACCCAAGGACTGGCCAGAGCTTTTCGCGCTCATTGTCGTCGAGGTTGCTGTTAAAGTTGTAGATCTCAAGCGTTAGCTGCTGGATCTTGCTCCTCATTGGGACGACCCAGTTTAAATCTGATTTCGGCGATGATTTCTCTTTAGGCATTGCCGCCTCGCTAATCAAAAAAGTGCCCCACGTGGCGTGGGGCACAAAGTTCGAATCAATTTGGATGCCGATGAATCCATCGAGACCAACTGTAGGTCGTCGTTACTCTTCCGCAGCCGGGGCAGTCAGAAGGGGGCGCCGGAGTGGCATCGGTGGAACCCCAGCACGTCTCGCAATACGCACACTCATACAGGTTGCGAAAACTTACGTCTCCACTTGGGGGATCCCCATCACCAACCGCGTTGGCGTGCTGGATGATGCCACCAACCTGTTCAGCGGATTTATTTTCAATGTTCATGCCATCCTCCTCAAAATCGACACCCATTGAGGTATCGAAGATCAAGGACGATCTTGGTCGTCTCTCGCAAAGATACACGAATCTGTCAGCTCAGCAACCTTCCGCATTGCTGCTCACGGAAAGGCAATATGCTGCGCACGAGTAACGCGCATTCGATGCACAATAGGGCGATAGCGATCACATCCCAAATTATGCATCTTTGTGAAATTTTTGGCCAAGCACAAGCAATGGCGCGAGCTTCAAACTGAAGACGGCCAGCGCATCCTACACAATATCAAACTTCCTCGAGAGCGCTTTGAGCCGGAGACGGTCCCGAAGCAGTCTTCTCGATCTCGCCGGGTAGGGGCCGCGAAATCAACCTATAGAGAGCGAGGAGACGATGCGCCATTTCCTTCGCCTCTTCCGTAGCGATTTCATCTCCCGATATTTCCTTGTAGATGCGACGAAGCTCTTCGAGACGTTCGGGTGAGACTTGATGGCCGGTGAGTTGCATACCGATATCGTATCGAGGTCCGCTACCATTCATAGAGTTGGGACTATGCCACGCGGGCACATATTCCCCTCGTTGGGAGCACGAATCCGTCCTTGAGGCCGTGCAAGGCTTGATGGCAAAGAGGCCGCCAACTGAGGCAGCCTCTGTTAGCGCGTCGGGGCAGAACGCAACCATCGCAAAGGTAACTGCTCTTCAGCAACGCGAGCGACAATAGTCTCCCGCTGCATGTGCCGCTGCTACGCATACTGCGACAGCAACGCCTCCGGTTAAGGCAGAGCATGCAGCAACCGCTGCGGCCTCTGCAACGCCGCAGGCCGCGGTACAGATTGGATTTTTGAAATTGAAGGTTTGAAGCTGCCGCTGAGCCAGAAAGTCTTGCGCCTTCGGAGCACTTGCTTCGGGGACGACCTTATCTCTAAAGTGTGAAGTTATAATCTTCTCAATAGTATCGCGATCTGCAGTGCTTAAGCTGTCCCACTCGCTCTTGTTGACGTTTATGTCCATTTTCGATCTCCATTAAGTTATATTGTCAGAGAACTTTGCCGGAATTCAACGCGCCGTAGCGCCCAACTTGCGCAGACGGTCGATTGCATGACCATGTCGCTAGGAGGCGCCGAGAAGACGAAAGCTCGCAATAGTGCATTGGACTCCCGCCCACGGCTGCCGGTCGAGCGCGGCAGCCGTGGCCGGGGTGAAACGTTCCTCCAGCTTATAAAAAGCGCATCGCCGTCGTCAGTCGGTCCTTCAGCGAATTCCTCTTCGCCACATAGCTGCCATAGGACACGGGATCCTCCCCGTGCTCGCCCCCAGAACAATTCAAATGCAAACCGTTGACTAAAATGTCGAGCTCACCCAAACCAGCATTGACCTGTTGCACCGCATTCTGTGTCTGGTCTCTTGCCAAAGACGTTCTTGCGTCGCTGAAATCATTCACAGCCGAGTGACCGTGAACCTGCAACGCGCCCCAGTTTTCTGGAGGCCTTCCGTGGTTCCCGCCTGAGCAGCCCAGGCTCATTGATGCCATCATATCTTGGAGCTGAGGGATTGCTTCGCCCAGGATCTGGTCTACAACGCCCTTCGGATCGGTGGCCATCTAAGTATCCTCCTCGGTTTTGAATTTCCTCATAAGCTCGCCAGCCGTGGCTAGAGCTTGCGAGCGGAAATCTTTTTATTGAAAGCTAGAGACAGGCTGGCGGCGGCAATAGCCGAAGGAGAGCAATATCACGAACTCAACCTTGAGTGACATACTACCTTGAATAGATTGTTGGCCTCTGTAGGTACTCCGAAGGAGCCAACCCCATCTGAGCTGCCGACCAAAGGCCACCGCGACGGACGATATGGGTCATTCGAGACCGGGGCGCGCCAGCAGAGAATGCCGTTGCAAGCGGAAATAAAGTCAGAGCATTAGCGGCTCCGCGGAGCCGACGAGGACGTTGGAACGTTGAATGGCAAATGTGCCGCGTGGTCACAAGAAGTATGGCGCGAGCGAAGCTCTTCGAGACGTTCAGGTGAGACTTGATGCCCTGTGTGTACCATGTCGAGGTTGTACGTGCGCTGTTTAGGCGCCATAGGAGGGAAATTGTACCGCACTGGCAAAAATCGCGTAGCCATCAGCTATGCTATAGTCTTCTCACATGGAAGAACAATTTGACGACTGGAATATAAAAAGAAGGAAATCATCTGCGAGCTGATGCGCGCTTCTATAGCAAGCGTGAATTGTGGTGGTGCTCACTTGGTGTGAACGTCGGTTTTGAACAGGATGGATCGGGAAAGAAGTGCGATCGCCCCGCCCTCATTCTGAGAGGTTTCAGCAAGAGACATATCTGGCGATCCCGCTTACAACATCTGCGCGAGAGCATCCGCTGCGCCCTCAATCGGAGGGTACCGCTTCCCAGATGGAGCGCAAGTGAACGCCAATCCCTTCAGGGACAGAACAGCGTACCATCTCCTTTACTTCTGCATCACTGTCCAAAAAAGGAAACCCCCGAGGAGGGGGTCAGAGTGAGCCGCCGGTTATAAGCGGGTCTGAGAAGAACACGCCGATTCCGCCGATAGCACAGAAGATAACGCCGGTTACGATTATTGGATCTCCGATATCCTTAGGCGAAACGCCGAATAACAGGCAGACGCCAAACACCAGCACCAGAACGATCCCGAGACATAGCACTGCACCGAACGAGCAGCCGATTACATCGCGTTTTGACATGTTTCTCACCTCCGGTTGATGGAGGCGGCAGTCAATAGTCTAACTGCTATCTCCAAAAACCGAGGCGACTGTCTCCAACATAACAAACAATCCGGGATTGTCCAAATAGCTCACTTGGAAGGCAGAAGAGGCATTGATAGGTAGCCGTTCGTCAATTCCCCGAAGTACGGAATGTTGAAAGCAAACGCCGCCAGAACGTCCACTGCAAACAAAAATGCGAGTCTCCAAAATGTCCAATGCGGTTTAAGGGCCCAATTCGGGTAGGGCTCCAACGTCATTACAATACCATCCGAAGGTAAGCGGAGTAGTCGTCGCCCTATATGATTTGCTTGGGAAAGGAGTGCAGTCCGTCCTTTGAGATCGGAATCAATGCTGAATATAAGACCCGAGCAAAACAGGAAACCGATGAAAAGCGTGATCCAGCTGAGGAGCGAGCCGCGTAAGAAATATGCGGCAATGATGATTGCTGACTGAACGGCAAATATCAGCGCCATCTTCTGCCAGACCAAAGTGTTGAGCTGGCTGGCCTGCAGAGTTGCCGCTTGAAGGTACTGTGGCTCGATTGGCGGAAGTGGTTCAATTTGCGGAGATTGGTCAGACATAGCATTCTCCCGTCAGGCGAGCTAACGCGATGGAAAGTTGTATGCTTTGGAAGACAAGGTTGTCACTCTCTTTGTCCGATTGGACCATTGTTTGTTTGCGCCACTGTCAACTCTGCAAAACACCGTCGGGCTGAGAACCGACGATGTTATAGGGTGCAAAACGTGCCTGGGCGGCTACTACTGCTGGGAGTCGCTTGAATGGTGCCGCGTGGTCACAAGAAGTATGGCGCGAGTTGCAAACCGAAAACGGTCAGCGCATCTTGCACAATATCAAACTTCTTCGGGAGCGCTTTGAACCGGAGGTAGTGGCGAAGGAGCGTGCGGTTCTTCAGGCTTTGCGACCTCGTCGGGCAAGGGACGCGAGATCATCCGGAAGAGTGTTAGCAAGCGGTGCGTCATTTCTGATGCCTCCGCTATCGTAACCTCCTCTCCGGAAACTTCCTTGTAAATGCGTCGAAACTCTTCGAGACGTTCGGATACCTGGTGGCCAGTGATGTGCATAATTGGAGCACACGGAATTAGAGTTGGGACTATGCCACGCGGGTACGTATTCCCCTCGCACTCATTGATGCTTTCTCGGTCAATAATGTTTTCGCATCTGTTCGCTTGCCGATGAACTCGATCCTGTTATCAAAGACGCCTGATTCACTGGAGAATCTAAATGGTCAAGAAAGCAACAAAGAAGATCGGTCGGAGAGAATACACAGCATCCGACGTTAAATTGCTGAGGGCGCACTCAAAAGCGAGAACCCCTGTATCCAAGCTATCGAAGCTGATGAAGCGATCGGAAGGCTCACTAAGACAGAAGGCACGGACCATAGGGATCGGCCTCGGGCATCAGCGATGAGCGAAAAAGGAGCTCAGTCGGCGATGCGGCTGGGTTCCCCTATGCACGCCCTCCGTGCTCGGAGCCATTGCTAATAGTTCGCCCTCGTAGGGTCGAGTCCTACCCGGGGAGCAAAGTTGCTTGCAACGACCGAAGGCGTCTTAGCAGGAAGATCAAGCATTTTCCGACACACCGTCGTACTCACAAGCGATCAGCGTTAGTCACATTTCATCACCTTTTGGGCAACCCGTGGGCAACCACGCAACATTACTAGCAAGAGCGATACGGCAAAGGTGATGAAGGATACCGCAAAACGCCGCCATACGGCGGCTTTTGCATTTACTTTAGGGCTTTCCGAACGCCGTTACCGTTCGAAATGAATGCGTATTGTCGCAGAGATGCGCGCGCATCTATTTTGATGTTTTGAAGACTGCGTTGCGCGGTGACATTCTTGCTTGCGGCACCGATCCGCAGCCGACCAATGACTGGACCAATTAAGGAGAACTCGTGTGCTCAGTCTTTCCGAGCGCATGGCGCGGATTAGAAAGGTGGACACGAAGCCGGAACTCGTAATCCGCAAGCTCCTGCATGCACGCGGTTTCCGTTTCAGGCTTCATCGCCGAGACTTGCCGGGCAGTCCCGACATCGTGTTTCCAGGTAGAAGGAAGGTGATCCTCGTCCACGGCTGCTTTTGGCACCGTCATGATTGTCCCTCAGGTAGGAAGGTGCCGACCTCCAAACCTGAATACTGGGGCCCCAAGCTCGAAGGCAACAAGGCCCGCGATGCCCGCAACGCCCTGGAGCTCGCTGCAATGGGATGGAGCGTCTTCACCGTGTGGGAGTGCGAGCTGTCCGATCTGGAGGCCGTCACAAGGCGCGTCGTTCGTTTCCTGAGATGAGCGTGGGTGGGCCACGAGTCGAAAAACACCGACCGTGGAAGGGGTCGGTCCGGACATCGGAGCTCTTTGCAAGAGTCTCGTTGTGCTTTAGTTAAGAAGCGGCACGTGATTCGGAATCTGATACACTACGTCTACGGCGTATTCATATGCTCAAAGCTATCAGCCTGTTTACGGGAGCCGGGGGGCTCGATCTCGGCTTTGAGGCAGCGGGGTTCAAAACACGTGTCGCAGTAGAGATCGATCCCATATGTTGCGAAACGCTCCGAAGCAATCGGCGCTGGCCGATCATCGAGGGTGATATAGCCGCGATAAGCTCGCAACGCATCCTAAAGACGGCCGCCCTGAGGTCGGGAGAAGCTGACGTACTTATCGGCGGCCCTCCATGTCAACCATTCTCCAAGAGCGGATACTGGGCCAATGGCGATGCTCCGAGGCTCAAAGATCCCAACGCCGGGACGCTCAACGAATATCTGCGCGTCGTCCGTGACACTAAACCGAAGGCAATCCTTCTCGAGAATGTGTACGGCCTTGCATATGACGGAAAGAGTGAGGGTCTCAAGCGCATCCTTAACGGCATCAAGAAGATCAATCGAGAGGCCAAGACAAACTACGTTCCGTACTGGACCGTGCTCGACGCCGCGAGCTTCGGGGTTCCCCAACGTCGCGAACGAGTATTCATAATTGCCAGCCGCGACGGTCGCGAGTTCAAATTTCCCGAGCCAACGCACGCGGATGGAAGTGAAGAGCTGCCAACGGGCATAAAGCCCTTTCATACGGCATGGGATGCTCTCGGAGACTTGGCGGCTCTTCCCGACAATCCAGATCTTCAGCTCACTGGAAAATGGGCGGGCCTTCTGCCCAGCATTCCCGAAGGACAAAACTATCTTTGGCACACGCCGCGCGGCGGCGGAATGTCGCTGTTCGGGTGGCGTACGCGCTATTGGAGCTTCCTTCTGAAGCTAGCCAAGGACAAGCCTTCCTGGACCATCCAGGCTCAACCGGGACCGGCAACCGGGCCCTTCCATTGGTCGAGCAGGAAGCTGTCAGCGAGAGAGCTTGCACGCCTGCAGACATTTCCTGACAATTTTAAATTCGACTGCGACCGAGCGCAGGTCCAACGCATGGTTGGAAATGCCGTACCGTCGCTTTTGGCGGAGGTTCTGGCCCGCGAGATCAGGCACCAACTGCTGGATTCGCCGATGCGCAACAAAAAGCTCAAGCTCCTGCCGCCTAGGCGTCGCGTTATTCCTCCCCAACACGCGGCAGAGCCCGTCCGCGCCAGCTATATGTCTCTTAAGGGTGCTCACGCCGATCACCCAGGGCCCTCGCTCGGACCACGTGCCAAACTACGAACATTAGAGTTGGCGGACTGATAAAGGTCAGGAAAACGTATTACGGAAGGAGCCCTTGCTCTTCCGGTGCAATGGTTTGCCTGAAAGTGCTTACGCTTAACGGATCGCAGCCACTTAGATCAGACACGAAACGTGCCGACGAGACGTTTGGAGGAAGAGGCGGCCGAATCGCCGGAATGATGTTAGCATCAAAGTAGCGCATGGAGCTTCGGGCGAGCTGACCATCGAACCGCCACAGCATCGCCTGCGGCAGCGTGTCGCCTAGCGTGCCCGCGATGACGGATCGAAGCCGGAGGATGTCGGCCGGTTGGTCTGCGATCTTCTCCTCGATCGAGCGCAGCAAATCTGCGAGCGAGATGCCACCCGCCAACGGCTCAACCCAGACAGAAGTTATCAGGCCAGTCGCGCCGCTCGGTGGATTCGCTTGCTCGAATGAGATTTCGTGCACCCTTTGGCG
Source organism: Bradyrhizobium sp. USDA 4011 (assembly GCF_054063415.1). Classification (NCBI taxonomy): domain Bacteria; kingdom Pseudomonadati; phylum Pseudomonadota; class Alphaproteobacteria; order Hyphomicrobiales; family Nitrobacteraceae; genus Bradyrhizobium; species Bradyrhizobium sp. USDA 4011. The sequence goes on along the minus strand of NZ_JBSSGG010000001.1, from coordinate 3,458,894 downwards.
ATTGCTCGACGCCTTCACATCCAAACGCAGCTTGCCGATCGCAAAATCGAAACGCTCCTGGGGATCAGATCTCCAAGATTTGACCGCACCCCCCACATCGCGGGCAATCTCAATCACGCTCAATTCGCCCACGAGACCGACTAAAGAGCGTCGCGCCGGGGCACGAAGCTTCTGAAACAGCTCGACGAGCTGCCGAACGGTATCGGCCACCTTATTCGTTGAGGGGCTCCTGCCGATGAATGGCAAGACTGATTCCATTACATTGGCGAAATAACCGACTACATCGTCATCTCGGATCGTGCACACTATCGCGGTTAGTGTTCGAGTAACCGGAGCCTTTCCCTGCTCTACGATGCTGTACGGCATCGAGAACGTAGCCTCGATGCCTGCGAGCCGTAGGGGCACAGTCCTTCCACTGTCGGATGTTTCGACCAAGATGGCCGCGTTGCCACGATTATCGCGACCGGCATAGAAAGCCGATCGATTCTCTAGCCGCCTGACATTGAACTCATTGTCTGCCGAAGGCGCCGCAATCACTTTTAGCAATTCTTCAAGGCGGCCGGTCATGAGGTTGCTTGCTGCCCACGCTGCACCTGCACGAGCCAGTCAGCGGCGAGCGCTGGCGGTACGCTCACCGTGATCAGGGGGACTCTCGGTGCGAAGGGCTCGTCATTGAGAGTCAGGTCGTAGACATGTATCTGGAGAGATACCTTGTCCGAAGCGGCAAAGAACTGGTCGCCCGGATAGGTCGTTCCCCCGACCGTGGCAGTGCGACCTTGCTGGAAGTTGTCGATCTCGCCGCTATCGTTTGTCACCTTGCGTGTTCCAACACGCGCGTCCGGGCGCATGCGATACACCGCAGCCGTTGCGTCGGGGTCCTGGCGCAGTCCCTCTGCCAACGTGATCAACAATCCGGTGAAGCTGGCCGTATCCCTGGGATCTTCGAATTGGTAATCGACAAGCGCCTCAAATATTTGCTGCAGGGGCACATTGGCGGCGACCTTGTGCTGCTGCGAGGGCGATATTCCGGGGTAGCTGGTGTCTTCCACCAACTCGAGGCCGCTCAATAGCGCGTCCAAGATCCTCATGTTCGCGTCGCGCGCGCTCGGATTGGTTCCCCGCTGCCTGGTCCACCCGCCGCCGAGGCTGTTCCGCGTGTATGGATCGGAGATTACCGACCTTCTGCAGGGATTGAGCGCAGGATCAAGGATAAAACGGCGTCGCCACGTGCGAAGATCGCCGCCCATATCCGCCACGCGCTTCAACTCCTTGCGCATGAGTTCCTCATGTTGGACGTAGTCCTCATAAGAGGTTCTCATCGCCTGTTCCAGATACACGCGGCAGAGACCAAAATATCCTCGCGCCCTCGCATAGCCGAAGAACCGCGCTCGCTGTTGAAGCGTGTCTGCGTTGCCCATGCCCATCCCTCTGGGCATGTATGTGACCGTCAGCGAGTCTACGGTAAATCCGCGGTCAACAGCCTGCCCGCCGACAAGTATCCAACCCTCGGCATGTCTCCAATTGATTTCCGGGGTTTTTGGCCTTCCGCGAGTATTGAATTCGATCACCGTCGTGTTGCGGAGCGCGCGCGGCAGCTTCTGGATGATTTCATCGAAGCTCGGAAGATTATCCTCCGTCGTCTGGAGTTCCTCGTATGCGTTCCTGAAATCCCCGATGACATCTTGGCGATCAGGATCGCGCTCGTCCGCTCCAAGCGCATTGGCCCACTCGTCCTTCGCAGCTGTTGCCCACGCGGCAGCGATCTGATGGGCAGCCCTCTCCCGAGCGGGATGAATCAACATCGAGCGGCGGCCCGGTTTGGATATCAGCGTCGCCGCCAGACCGACGTAAAATACCCGCATGGCCTCGAGCAGGCTCTGCGGGGGCTCGGTCGGCATCGCATTCGCCTGCAGTAGATCGCCCGGGGGAATCACTTCGATATACGGGCTGTCCGGGGCGAAAAATGCCGCACCGCCTACATAGCCTTCTCCAGGCTCAAGCACATGCACGAAATCAGGCGACAAGTTATCCGCGATGTTGATCAGAAGCGGCGCCTGCGGCGTCGCCGTGTACTGCAGGAATGTGTGGCATGGAAGCGCAGCACGCAGCTCTCGCAATCGCTGATATGTCGTGCTTTCCTGGCCGCGCTGAACTTTCGTGTTGAGGCTTGCCTGGTCGGCCTCGTCGTCAATGAGCAACGCTGGAACGTTTTGTAGGTTCATCCGTCTGAACAGTGCTGTCAGTGAAGCGAGGCGCTGATTCTGCTTCAGAACCGTCAGGAGAAGTGTTGACTTCTCGTCGGGATCGCGGGTGGCATCCTGCCAGTTATCTATAGCCTGTCGGATTAGTTGCTCGTATTGCGCATCCTGCCCTCGGGGATTCTTTTCCATTTTCCACGCCGGCAGTCCTTCACCGCCGTCCACATCGAGATCCCGGGCGAGGCGCTCATGCGATTGCGTGAGGAGATTGTCCTTATTGCCTGCAATGACGATAACGATTGGAAAACCGTTATCTCGTGCAAGACCTATCGCAGTCGTAAAGGAAAGCGTCTTGCCGCTTTGTACATAGCCCACCACCAACCCGGTCGCGGTGCCTTGCGCCCTCTTCGGGTCGATTCCTTTGCCCAATATTTCGGCCGACGACTGGATAAGCCTATTCTGTGCCTCGCGATTGAGCTTGCTGCGTTCGGCGACGCCGGCGGCCTCTGCGCCTTCGACAGGTAGCCACTTCATGCCCGGCTTGAGCGACAGTCCTGCGGAGGTCACGACGATGTTCGGATCATTATCCATATGCATTATGGCTGCGACAGCCCCTCCCGCAGTATCTGATTCATATTTCGTCTCAGGGTGCCACCTGACCTGACGCCGGACATCCGAGCGAGCTTCTCGCCGAGAGCGAGAGCAGCGGCAACGCGCAGCAACGCATCGATGCTCTCCGGATCGGTCTGGGCGAATGCCACCATGAACGGATGCGCCATCGAGACCCGGATATCAATTGTATCTGGCTCCTGGTCCTGACCACTCCCCCGATCGCTTATAGAGAGCCAATCAGACTCAGCCGGATCATCGGAGAGCTCTATCCGGATGAGCCATGGCGCACCCCGGAAATTGAAGCGCAATTCCCGCATGGCCAGCGTCGGCTGCGGTACTAATGGACTGGTCTGGGTTTCCGTGAGAGGCTGGTCCGCAACCCGCGGCAATACCTCGGATACCGATGCAGCGATAGCGTCTCCAGCCTGCGAAAGTCCCTGGGCAGCAGCCTTTACGCGGTCCTTCTTCGAAGCTAAGGAACGGTAGTGCTCGCACTGCCTCAACAGTGGAAGCTCATCCTTATCGATATATTCCTTGAGGAGTTCCAGGAAGGGCTCCTCGTTCTCATCCCAGCGAAACCCGTCCTTGGTATGACTGACCTCGAACCCTTCCAGGTGGAGCTCGCCGAACAGGCGTAGTCGGGCATAGCTGCTGCTGCCCGACGTGCCGAACAAGAGCGGTGGCCGATAGCCGTCCTCGCCGCTTCCCTGTATGAGCCGTCCCCGTCGGAACAAGGAAAATCCCGACCGGGCGTAATTCCCCGGATCTCGCAGCGCTGCAAATCCCCTGACAGACATTCCATCGCCGAGCTCGAACTCGATCTCCTTCCGCCACACCTGATCCGGCCCGTCGGGCTCTTTATAATAGGGAGCCGTCAGCACAGGCGGCTCCTCATACGACAGGCTTTCACTATTGAAGCGGAGGTCGAGAGTTCCATCGCGAAGGAATACTCGATAGATGTCCGCCAGATGCTCTTTGATCTTCCCTAGAGTTCGTCCCACAGGGATGTGGTGCAAGTCATCAAGAGCGACCTCGGTGAAGTGCTCGTTTGCCGCTGCTGGCCTCTCATCGATGTCGAGTTCCTCCAACTCATCACGCACGATCATTGCAATATCGAATCGCACGGTTCGTTCGACGGGCTCTCCAAGAGCCTTGGTGCGGACCTGCCATCTGGGAGCAAACCAGCATGCCGCGCTCTTCATTCCCATACCGAACTCAGAGAGGCCCGTTCGATCGGGCGGAATCACTGCAGGACGGAATGCGCGCGGGAAAGCTTGGTTCGCGATGCCTCCAGCGTTATCTCGGATGGTGATCCTCCCTGGATAAGAAGTATCAACGTCTATCGAGACCTTGAGCTTCCAGGCCGATCCGTGAAGCTCGTGGATCTGTTGCTTGTTCTCGACGTAGCTCTGGAGTGAGTTGTCGACGAACTCCGCCAGCGCGAACCACGGACTGTAGTTAAGGTGCCTTAGCACCGACAGAACGCTCACGCCGGGCCGAATGTTGACCTTCTTATTGGCCGGCATCAGTGATTCTCCCCCCGTCATGCACCGCAGTATACTCGACCAACTGCTAGTTGCACGATTGCTGTGCATTTACCGACTGATTCGCTGTCCCGGTATTAAACTATTGATGTACCGTCCATCTCCCCAGTCGATATAGAAATCCGCAGATTTACGGCTTCTTAAATGCCTGCTTCGAGCCAAATAAGAAAAAGCGGCCCCCAACGAATGAGGGCCGTGTTCAAGAGCCAATCCGCGCTGATCGGGCGCCTAACCCGCTAGGGTCCGGCAGGCCATCCGATGGTCCCCGCAACGGTACTCCTCCTGCTGGAGCGTCCATCCGCTGCGTCTAGATGGGAGGCGGTCACTTCTTGCTTTATCAGTACTCGGTCGCGAGCATGAGCGTGAGCACACGCAGTGTCCGCTCCGGATTGCCGGGATCTTCGGAGCCGTGCCGCATGTCCTTGTCGTAGTAATCTATCTTCCAGAAGAACTTGCGGCCGACCAGATCGAAGCTTCCGAAGTCGTGCTCGCCGTGCGGATCGTTATCCGGCGTAAAGTCGGAGAACTTCGCCACTTGAAGAAGCGCCTCGGCCTTCACGCAGTCCGCTAGCTCCGCGACGCCGATTGTCATCATGACCTTGCCGCCGCGGAACGTGTTCCGGAACGCGTCGTTGAGAAGTGCGATCTTATTCATCATCACGCTCCTCCGCGTCTTCGCTTTTGTACGGGGACATATGACGCGCGCCGCAGTACGGACAATCATCGTCACACTGTGCGGACCAGATGTCCGTCCACTCGCGACCACATTCTGCGCAGTGGTAGTAGTTTCGAATCAGCATCGTCGGCCTCCTAGATCAAGCCGGCGAGCACGAGGACCGATACAAGGGTGTTGCCGCCACACGCCTCGCAGAACCCCTGGTCCTGGTCTGGTTCCATATCTGCTGTGTGGTCACATCCCTCCGTCATGCAGATGGCCGGACACACACCATCCTTAAGGGCCGCCGCTACCAGAAGATCGTCGAGGCTCTGGAAGCCTTCGAGATCGCAAAGCTTCATTAGCTTTAGAGACTTTTGGGAAAGAGCAATATTGGACATCGTGTCCTCCTCGCTACGAGCGCCCGACCCATTCGGGTGCTCGATCGCGAGGCGGAAGCCGAGCGTCCGTCACTGAGCCGGATTAGAATAAATACCCAATCGACCGTATGGACGCTCGTCGCGATGCCTCCGCCTCGCCGCCGAGACCTGGACATGCATGCAGGTCCCGGATCGCGGGGCGGAACGCGTAAAGATCAAAACCTCTGAGGTGATTGTCGCGGCTAACTCAAAACGAGTGGAGGCGGCAGATCGTGCCACTTCGTCACTGAGCGGAGCGTGACATCGAAATACCTGACACACCCTCTCGGAGGATATGCCTGAGACGCGAGTATGGACCGCATGCCGCTAGGACTTACGCGTTTTGCTCGCGTCGACCATCGCAACATCGACTACACTTTTGGAATCAAGAACGAAGATCGCTTCTCGCACATCTACATCATCGGTAAGACAGGTACCGGCAAGTCGACCTTGATCGAGACGATGGCGCTCCAGGACATTGAAAACGGACGGGGGCTTGCGCTCATCGACCCTCACGGGGATCTGGTAGAGCGCATCGCGGCTCAAGTGCCGACACAACGAAAATCGGACGTGATTTATTTCAACGCCTGTGATCCGACGCAGCCGTACGGGTATAACCCGCTACGCCATGTTCGCGAAGATCGCATCGCCGTTGCCGCTTCCGGCTTCATTGAGGTCTTCCGGAAGATGTGGCCTGACGCATGGGGCGTGCGCATGGAGCACATTTTGCGAAACGTGCTCATGGCGCTCCTGGAGCAGCCACACGCGACGATGCATGACGTGCTTCGGATCTTGTCGGACCAGAAGTTCCGTACTGAGATTGCACGAAAGTTAAAGAATGAAACTGTCCGTACGTTCTTATTGAAAGAGTTCGATCGCTTTTCATTCGGCTACCGGGCAGACGGCACCGCCCCCATTCAAAACAAGGTCGGAGCCTTTCTTTCGGACCCACTTCTCAACCGGCTGCTCACCGCGCCCGAGCGCGACCTCCATATCCGTCAGATTATGGATGAGGGCAGGGTGCTGCTCGTGAACCTTGCTAAGGGGCAAATCGGCGAAGATAGCTCATCGCTACTGGGCGGCTTGCTTGTCACAACGCTTGGACTGGCGGCCTTCAGCCGAGCGGAGTTGCCAGCGCATGAGCGACGAGACTTCTACGTCTACATTGACGAATTCCAAAACTTCACGACGCTCGCGATGGCGAATATGTTCTCGGAACTTCGCAAGTATCGCGTCGGCTTCACTGTAGCCCATCAGTATCTGCACCAGCTTGAACCGGACGTGCGTCATGCGGTCCTCGGAAATGCCGGAACGATTATCTCCTTCCGCGTTGGTACGGAGGATGCGACGTACCTGACGCGAGAATTTCAAGAGCGATTTGATGAGGTCGATCTGTTGCAGCTGCCGAACTACCACATCTACCTCAAGCTCATGATCGACGGCATGCCATCGAAGCCCTTCAGCGCCGTTACGATTGGACCGGGAGCTGCCTGACTTGGAGGATCGGTTTCCAAAAATCTCAACGATCTTCGAGACCCATCCGCCCCTAATGAAAAAATCGAAAAATCGAAAAGGAAATCCAAGTCGAGTACGGTTTTGCTCAGATAACGAGCGATAAACGCAGCGCGTACTTGGGAGCGCTGATCGCAAACCATTGACGTTCGGTCGACCAGCGGCGCGACAACGCGACGGTTACTCGACCAGAAACTGTCGCGCCCATCTCTGACCGCTCTACCAGGCGGTCCTTTGGAACAGGGGCCTCCCTCTTCCTTTAAGATTGAGGAGCCTTTCAGCGAGCCTATAGGGCTTCAGCCCCTTCCTATCCACAACGTGATTCTTGGAATATAAATCCAGTACACTAAAATATTCCAAATTATCGAAGCAAAAGAAATGCACAGAATGACAGTCATATACCTGCAACCCAGATGGGCTTCCGGATAATAGCCAGCAACAAGTAGGGCGCCTAATGACGTTGCGGTTGACAGAAGCACCAACGCAGTTGTGACGAGTGGGAAAGCCTTTAAAATTGCGCCACTGTATTGGAGCAAAAGCATTTTTGATAAAACGTTGGACTCGGTTTTGCGCTCTTGCTCGCTCAATTCCGATGTTGGTGTAAGCATCCAAGACCGGTTAGCCGCTCTCGCGTTGTCCATATCCTGTTTAATTTTCTGAAGAAACGCATCAGCCCACTCTTTGTTGGCAGCGTTCTGTGCAGCTTCGTGAATTGCTACGGCCTCTTCCCTGCGCTTCGTTATGAGTTCACGCAGTTCGATGTAGTAGAGGATTGCGCTCACGCTGAATGCAATTGCAAGCACGTGTCCAAAGTGCTCGATACTGCACGCCATGTGCTTCACCCTGTTGCGTAGCAAACACACCGCTTGGCTTGGCCAAGCCTCAACAGTATCAGAATCGCGGCCCCTAGGATATGGGGGTCGTAATCCAAGTGGAGTACCTTTGGCCTCCGGCCACCTCGACGTGTATCAAACTGTGTCCCGCCTTGTACCTCTGCCTACTGCCCTCCTTTAAGATAAGGCGGGGTGAACGGTTGGTATCCGCAGCCATGCGGTGTTTGTTATATGCAGACTTGGAGCGCGTAGTGGAGCGAGTGTCAGCATGACGCAACAACTTTACTTCGATCAAAAAGACGTGCGAGAAATCGAAAAAGATCGAAACGAAAATTCAAGCCGAGAGCTTTCGCGGACAACGCAAAACGAGCGCAGCGCGCTCGTGCGTCACTGATCGCCAAGCGTTAACGTTTCGGTCGAGGCCACGCGGCAAGGCGACAACGACTGACCCTCGCGTCGTTGCTTAGCTCTCGCGTCATTTCTCTCCTTCCCCCTCCCAGGTCTGGGGAAACCTATTAGCGACCAAAGCGTCGTTACATATTTGAGAAAAGCGCGGGTGATGGATTGTGAGCCTTCCAGTGTGGGCTCTGAGCCCACCCCCTGCCATCGCCGGCTCTGCTGGCGATGGCAGGGGGTTCCCTGTGTTCGCCAGAACTAGCTACTCAGCTAAGCAACAACAGACCCTCGGGTCTCCGCCGCCGGGTTCAGCCGATCGCAGATCGAAAGAAAGCAAAAACAAACAACCAAACCAATAAGTCAGGTCGGAAATGCTGCTTAGAGCAAGATGGTCAACCCATTGAGGCGATTTGCTATTCGGCGCGCTCTCCCCTAGAGCGTTGGCCTAGACAGGGTATCCAGGGGTGTTTCTGGGGATGTATCTGTGGGTGTATCACAACAAATGAAAACCCATTTCGCTGAGCCTTGGTGCGGATACTGTCTGCACCACTAAACCCATAGCTTCGGTAAAGCCAGATCAGGACGACGCTCGTGAATCGCTTTCATGAGCTTATGGATATCGGCCGCAACAAAGTGCTTCAACGACACATCGATGAATTTTCCACCGTTAGCATGCCTAAACGATCTCGTGCATCGACATTGCTGGCGAGTTTCTAAGTCGTGGGTCTGGTGTGCACGCCTTCTTCAACGCTCGTTCAGCGGCTTCCACTCCACTGCGAAGGCGCTCGGCTATTTTGCCGCGCGTTTCTTAGCCGGCTTTTTCTTCGTCGCACGAAGCGTCATGTTGATCTGCTGCTCGGCAGGCGTAAATTCCAATACCTCTATGATTTTGTAGTGAGCCTCGACCTGGTCGTCATCCGGTGGTGCGATCTCCATTTTGACTTTGTAGCGATCGTTCATAAACGATCCGCCCCGTTTCACCGCATTCTTGGCGATGTTTGTTTCGCGGATGTCGACATAGATGGGTTTCTTTCGGTATAGGAAGCGCCACTTTGGGGCCTTCACGTCGAAGACGGGACCGTGAGTATAGAGCACGGCCGTAATGATCTTCCGCTCTCCTTCCTCTTCGATCAAATCTACACCGCCGGGATCTTCGCATGAGGCGACGATTGCCTTTACATCCTCGTTCCGATATGTCGCGAGGTGTTTTTCGTCTTTGCGAAACTCGATCGCCGTTACCTCCCGCTGGCCTATCGGCGTGAGCGTGCCCTCGACCGCATCCAAGACCTGTGCGTTTTGAGAGAGCCGGAAAACGTCGCTACCGATTTGGAAAGTATTGTTGTCACCCTCGACTTTGATGATGACGGCGCCAGGCGATCCATTCACCTCCTGCGCTGACTCAAGCTTTCGTCCATTGCGCCACTTCAAATAGCCAAAGAGGCCCGCTGCTGTAGTTCCTGCCGTAACGCCAAGTTTTTGCAAGACGTCGGTCGCGTGCTTCACGCCCTCATCGTTCAGAAAATCTTTGACGGTGTTGAGAATCGTTTGGAGCGTCTCGAAGTTGATGAGGAAGCACTTGTGCTCGAACTTCGACTCCACGAGCACCGTTATCGTCGCGCGGTTCTGATTGAGTTCGGTGTTTGCTGCTCGTATCAACCTGCCGAACGCCAGAAGCGCAGGCCCGAGCGCCTCCACATCCATGGTGTGGTCGTTATCGTCTTCGCCGAGATAGGCAACCTGGAATCGTTCGCGGTTCTGCTCGCTGTCAGCCACCAAATTCCCCGCTGATAGAGGGGCATACAATCGTACATTGCGGAGGAACCGTCTATTGGAGCGACAATCGAATCCCCTGCGTTCGTTCTTTGTTCGTGCCGGCGAGGCCTTCTAGACGCAAAAGGCATCGTCGGAGAACGGCCTTCGCGCCCACAGCGGGCAGTAAGTCCCGCGCTCGCCTCCTGCTGAACTCGTCGTTTGCTTCGTCTTGGTAGCGGCAGGTCGAGATTGCAAAAGAAGGCGCAGTTTGGTCTAACTGTCGTCGACGGGTCGCGCAAGACCGTGCCAAAAGCGTGCCACGCAAGTTGCGATCCTTCGGAATAAGGTAGCCGCATCAGCTACTTGCGGGCGTAGTTCAATGGTAGAACGGCAGCTTCCCAAGCTGCATACGAGGGTTCGATTCCCTTCGCCCGCTCCAGCCCCAAGGTCAGCCCCAAGGCTAAATTGCGCGGGATAGTCCTGTCGGCGAGATAATGTGTTTCAGGGCAATAGCAGGAGACTCGACGTGAGGTTGCTTGGAGCGCTGCTGTTCGCGCTGGGCGCGCTTTGCATGACGAAGCCGGCATCGGCACAAATGTATGATCCTCGCTATCCGATCTGCATGCATGTCTACGGGGAACTGGTCGGCGAACGAATGGATTGTATCTTCATGTCGATGAAGGAGTGCCAGGCCAGCGCTGCGGGTAATCCGGCAACCTGCCTGGTTAACCCCTTTTATGCGCCAAGGCCGGTGCGTCCCGGCAAGCCTGAACGATGACCATTTCCGCTCGTATCCGCGAGCGTTCATTTGAGATCGAGTATGGAATGGTGGCTCTACGCGCTGTTCGCGATTGTTCTGATCGGATGCGTATTTGTCGTTCGCGCCCGTCGCGGCAGGAATTCGAGCGAGGATCAGGAACTGAACCGGCGGATTGACGAACGTGTCGATCGCCTCGATCTCACGCGCCGCCATCTCGATCGGGATTCTTGACCTGCCTCGCGGAATGATCCCGGGATATTACGGCGGTCTGTTCACGCAACGTGCGCGCCTAACGCACCGTACTCGACCTGTTCTTCTCACAACGCGCAGTTATGTTTCCGTAGTTCTCCGCGTTTGAGAACGGAGTTCCGCCGGAACGCGAGAGCGGCCGGCAAGCGGCCGAGGTTCCATCATCCTTCGTTGGTGATCAGCGCCATCCCATGGCGGGCGCGACGTGAGTCAAAATGCTCTCGATCACATGCGCGTTGTAGGCGACGCCGAGTTGATTGGGGACCGTCAGCAGCAGGGTGTCGGCCTCCGCGATCGCCTCGTCCGTCTTGAGCTGCTCGATCAGCTTGTCCGGCTCGGCGGCATAGCCGCGGCCGAAGATCGCGCGCGTCCGCTCGTCGATGAAGCCGATCTGGTCTTCCTCCTGCCCGTTGCCGAAATAGGCGCGGTCGCGGTCGTCGACCAGCGCGAAGATGCTGCGGCTCACCGAGACCCGCGGCTCGCGGCTGTGACCGGCTTCCTTCCAGGCGGCGCGGTAGGCCCGGATCTGTGCGGCCTGCTGGATATGGAAGGCCTCTCCGGTCTCGTCGCTCTTCAGTGTCGAGCTTTGCAGGTTCATCCCGAGCTTCGCCGCCCAGACCGCGGTGGCGTTCGAACCGGCGCCCCACCAGATGCGCTCGCGCAAGCCTTCCGAGAGCGGTTCGAGCCGCAACATGCCGGGCGGATTGGGAAACATCGGCCGCGGATTCGGCTGCGCAAAACCTTGTCCGCGCAGCATGTCGAGGAATATCTCGGCGTGACGGCGGCCCATGTCGGCGTCGGTCTCGCCTTCGCCCGGCTGATAGCCGAAATAGCGCCAGCCATCGATCACCTGTTCGGGCGAGCCGCGGCTGATGCCGAGTTGCAAACGTCCCCTCGCGATCAGGTCGGCCGCGCCGGCGTCCTCGATCATGTAGAGCGGATTTTCGTAGCGCATGTCGATCACGGCGGTGCCGATCTCGATCCGGCTGGTCTTCGCGCCGACCGCCGCCAGCAGCGGGAAGGGCGAAGCCAGCTGGCGGGCAAAGTGATGGACGCGAAAATACGCGCCGTCCGCGCCGAGCTCTTCGGCGGCGACCGCGAGGTCGATCGATTGCAGCAGCACGTCCGCGGCCGAGCGGGCCTGGGATTGCGGGGAGGGCGTCCAGTGCCCGAACGAGAGGAATCCGATTTTTTTCATGTCGGCAATGTAGGCATATCAGGCGCGAATTGCGATCCGTGGCGTGACCCGGCGATGTTGGAAAATGTTTGCCAACCGGGAAAAATTTGTGCAGCAGGTGTTGCGGGTTTCGCGGATCGCGCCGCTGTGAACGCGCTGCATGCGCGCTGGTCCTGCCGCCTGCGCTGCGGCGCGGCTTGCGATCAGCTCGCGCGCCGCCTAGCTTTCGGCCACCATTTCTCCCGCCACCACATTCCTGCAGGACCCGATGTCGCAGCCGTTTCTGTTTCAGCCGATCACGCTTCGCGGCGTGACTTCCCGAAACCGCATCCTGATTTCACCGATGTGCCAGTATTCGGCAACCGACGGCCTCGCCAATGACTGGCACCTCGTGCATCTCGGCAAGTTCGCCCAGGGCGGCGCCGGGCTCGTGATGGTCGAGGCCGCGGCGGTCACCGCCGAAGGACGCATCACCCATGGCGATGTCGGCATCTGGAACGACGAGCAGATCGCGCCGCTCGAACGCATCGCCGCCTTCCTGAAGGACAACGGCGCGGTGCCCTCGATCCAGCTCGCGCATGCCGGCCGCAAGGCCAGCATGCAGCGCCCCTGGTACGGCAATGCCGCACTCGACGAAGCCGACCGCGCCCGCGGCGATCTGCCGTGGCGCACCGTGGCGCCGAGCGCGATCCCGATGGAGGAAGGCTGGCTGATGCCGCATGCGCTCGATGCGGCCGAGCTCGCAGCACTGCGCGAGCAATGGCGCCGCGCCACCTTGCGTGCGGTTGAGGCCGGCTTCGAATTCGTCGAGGTGCATTGCGCGCATGGCTATCTCCTGCACGAATTCCTGTCGCCATTGTCGAACCGCCGCAGCGACACCTATGGCGGCGACCGCGCCGGGCGGATGCGCTATCCGCTCGAGATCATCGAGACCGTACGCGCCGCCTGGCCCGCCGAGCGGCCGCTGGCGGTACGCATCTCCTCGGTCGATGGTGTCGATGGCGGCCTGACGCTCGAGGATCAGATCGCATTCGCGCGCGAAGCCAGGGCGCGCGGTGTCGATCTGATCGATTGTTCGTCGGGCGGCCTGCTCGGCTCGGCAACCGCGGCGCGGATTCCGCGCGGCTATGGCTTCCAGGTGACTTATGCAGAGGAAATCCGCCGCGCCGCCGAGGTCGCCACCATCGCGGTCGGCCTGATCCTGCATCCGCAGCAGGCGGAAGATATCCTCGCCAATGGCCAAGCCGATCTGGTCGCAATCGGCCGCGAGGCGCTGTTCGATCCGAACTGGCCGCTGCATGCCGAGCTTGCGCTTGGCGGCGGACGCGGCGAGGTGTTCGCGTCGTGGCCGAAGCAGTATGGTTGGTGGCTGGAGCGGCGCGAGCCCGGCCTGCGCAGGCTCGAAGGTCCGCCGCTGCCGTTCCGCAAGGTGTGACGGAAAAAGCTGCGACAGATCATCAGGGAGGATTTGACATGACGATTTCGGCACAGCGTCCCTATCGAGGGGTCTTCCCGGTGGCGCCGACCATCTTCGACGCCGGCGGCAATCTCGACCTCGACGGACAGCGGCGCTGCATCGATTTCATGATCGATGCCGGCTCGCACGGCATCTGCATCCTCGCCAACTTCTCCGAGCAGTTCGTGCTGACCGATGCCGAGCGCGAGACCGTGATGCATGCCGTGCTCGAGCACGTCGCGGGCCGCATTCCCGTGATCGTCACCACCACGCATTTCTCCTCGGCGGTGTGCGCCGCGCGCAGCCGCGAGGCGGAGGCCGCCGGCGCCGCGATGGTGATGATCATGCCGCCCTACCATGGCGCGACCTTCCGCGTTGGCGAGCCTGGCATCTACGAGTTCTATCGGGTGGTGTCGGACGCGATCAACATCCCGATCATGATCCAGGATGCGCCGGTCGCGGGCACGCCGCTCTCGGTGGACTTCCTGGCACGGATGGCGAAAGAGCTAGCCAATGTCAGGTACTTCAAGATCGAGGTGCCGATGGCCGCGGGCAAGCTGCGCGGCCTGATCGAGAAGGGCGGCAGCGTGATTGAAGGGCCGTGGGACGGCGAGGAGGCGATCACGCTGATGGCCGATCTCGATGCCGGTGCCACCGGTGCGATGACCGGCGGCGGCTATCCCGACGGCATCCGCCAGATCATCGATCCGTTCTTAGCCGGCCGCCGCGACGAGGCCGTGCAGGCCTATGCGCGCTGGCTGCCGCTGATCAACTACGAGAACCGCCAATGCGGGCTGCAGGCTTGCAAGGTGCTGATGCGCGAGGGCGGCGTCATCAAGTCGGACGCGGTGCGGCACCCGTTGCAACCGCTGCATCCCGCGACGCGCGCCGGGCTGATCGAGATCGCGCGCACGCTCGATCCGGTCGTGCTGCGCTGGGGGCGCTGAGCTCGCCACCCGGCTGCTATGTTCACATAACCGTCAACAACGACAACTACCGTTTCGGTACGGGAAGCGGGGGACGTGCCCGCGTGCACTCTGGATTCGTCGAGGCGGTCAGGCGGCAGCGGGATGATCGAAACCTTCCGGGTTGGTCGTTTTGCGATGCGCTACGGCCATTTCGTTCCGCGGCTCTACAATTACTGCCGGTCGCTCGGTTTTGAGCGGCAGCACATGCTGCCGTCGCGCGCCTTTTGCTCCGACGAAAGCCAGGGCTATCCGGTCATGCTGCTGGCCCAGCATTTCGGAACCTTTCCGTTCGACCATGGACGGGTCGGCGGCAAGGTCGCCATCAATCGCCACGGGCCTTATGCCCATCACGGCGAGGACCTGGTGCTGATCCAGGCCAGCCATGTCGGCTATAATCCCGATGATGGCCGCTTCGGCTTCTATCAGCGCCACCGCACCGAAGACTGCAGGTTCGGGGATTGCTGCGGCAAGCTCTGCGGCGTGCTGCGTTGGTATGAGGACGAATACGCGCATGCCTGCCGGCAGGTGCAATGCGGCCGGCTCAATGGCGAGCCGGTGTTCCGCATCGACAATCAATATCTCGATGAAAGCCGCAGCGAAGGGATCTTTCTGTGGCTCGACCGCATGGTCGAGACGCCGCTTCAGCCGCTGCGCGCGCTGGCCACGTCGAAGGTCTTTCGTGCGGGCCCGGCGATCCGCGAACGACTCGGTGAGGCCTTCTTTTGCGAGACGCCGGCGCCGATCGGCACGGCGCTGTCACCGGATCTGTTTAACTTCCGCCGTGCGCTGGCCGCAGGTCCCGAGGGTCATGACATTCTCGAGGCGGCGCTCGCTCCTGTGATGCCGGCGCTGGTGACGTCGCCGCATCCCGCATTGGATGCCGCCCGCTTCGTCACCCAGGCCGAGTTCGACCGCACCTATCGGAGCATTTTACGTGAGCCGGCGTTTCAGGCCAAGAACGTCCTGTTCGTCTCCGGCCTGAACATCGACGTATCGCCGCGCGAGGATTTTCCGTTTCCGTTCACCAAATTCGTGCCGTGGGCGGCCTATGCCCGCCTGCGCGACGGCCGCTCGTTCCTGCTGGAGCAGGAGCAACTGGCCGAGACGCTGCGCCGGATGCCGGGCGAGAATCCGGATTGTCTGTCGTTCGACAACACGATCGGGCAGATGACCACGGCGCCGGAAATCCGGATTCCGATCGGCTGATGCCTATGACGACGCTTCCCGCCCTGCGCGCACACGCTGCTCCCGAACCGCGTCTCCAACGCCTTGAATTCGCCGAACGCGAGCGCGGCCTGACCCGCCGCCACTTCATCTTCGGCTGCCTCAGCCTGGCTGCGGGCCAAATGGTGCGCCTGCTCGACAGGCTCCAGCAGTTGCCGCTGCTGCGAATTCGTTTTCCCTGAGCGCGAACGAACGCGCTAGAAGCGGGATGAGCTTTGGTTGCATCGGCTTCGCGCGGTCTCGGTTCACCTCTCCCCGTTTGAGGAGAGGTCGGATTGCGAAGCAATCCGGGTGAGGGCTCTTGCTCTATCGATAGACTGTAACCCCTCACCCGATTTGCTGCGCAAATCGACCTCTCCCAAGGGAGAGGTGAACTTGCGACGCCGTTCCAACTCAACCTAATCTCATCATGAGCTACAGCCATCGCGAGACGGAGAGGATCAGCAGGCCGACGAGCCCTCCGTCGACCGTCCCGTTGATCCGGATGAATTGCAGGTCGCGTCCGACCTGCAATTCGATCCGCATGATCAGCGTTTCGGTGTCCCAGTTCTCGACCACCTTGCGGATGAAGGCCGCGATCTCCTGGCGTCGCGATGCAACGGCCCGCAATGCGGCGACGCGAAGCCAGCGGTTGATGCGATCGCGCATCTCGGCGTCGTCACGGACCCGTGCGGCAACCGAGATCAGGGCGGTTTCGATGGCGTCCGCGATCGCGGCCGAGGTCGCCGCGGAGTTCAGCCGCGCCTCGATGGCCTGCCACATCGTGTCGATCTGCCGGATCACGGCGGGATTGTCGAGCATGCGCTGCTTCAACTCCTCGCCCTTGGCGAGGTAGTCGGGGTCGGTGGCCAGCCGGTCGATCAGGCGCTCGATCTCGGCCTTGAGCTCGACACGCCAGGGATGGTTCGGTTCGCGCATCTCGTCGAGCGTCTGGCCGATGCCGGAGATGACGCGGTCGGCGACGATGCCGTCGACCCATTTCGGCACGAACCGGTAGGAGCGCTGCGAGACCTTCTTGCGGATGGTTTCCTTGTTGTTGGCGAGCGCCACGCTCGCCGATGTGATCAAGCGCTCGACGAGGGCCTGCGCGTCGCCATGCGCCCACAACAGCGCCAGCACGCGTGAGGCGAGCGGTGCCACCGGAACCGCCGCGATCCCTTGCCGGGTCCGGCGCGTCAGAAAAGCGTTGAGGTCGGCGCTCGGCGTGGCCTGGAGGGCCTGATGGGCCGCCGAGACCGTGCGTTGCGCGGCGCTGCGGGCGTGCGACGGCCGATCGATCCAGTGCGCCGCCCAGCCGGCGATATCGACGTCGCGGATGCGATCGCCGATCACCCGAGGCGACAGGAAGTTGTTGGCGATGAAGCGGCCCAGCGCCACCGCGATGCGCTGCTTGCTCTGCGGAACGATCGCCGTGTGCGGAATCGGGATGCCGAGCGGATGCCGAAACAGTGCGACGACGGCGAACCAGTCGGCGCAGGCGCCGATCATGCCGGCTTCGGCGAAGGCCCGCGGATAGGCCAGCCACGGCCAGTGCGGCTGCGCCATCGAGGTCGCCAGAAAAACCAGCAGCATGAGCACGAGCAGGCCCGTGGCGAGGGTCCGCATGCGACGAAGGTCGCGCAGCCTGGTGTCTTCAGGCGGAAGCGCGGCGCCGATGTCCAATTGCTGCCAAACGCCTCATGCCGTCGCGACGCCGCGGCGCGGCGCGAGCCTCGCCGCGATCGCCGCATAATGTTGCCGAACGTCGGCGCTGCCATGGACCCGCTCCAGCCGGCGCACCGTGAAGTGCCCTTTCGCGATCTTCTGGAAATGGTCCATGAAGATGACATTGACGGTCGCGCCGAACGCTGCGCCGATGATCGGTACCGCGCCGGCCGCGGCCTTGTCCGAGACCACCAGCCCGAACCTCGAGACGATCTCGCTGACCAGATTGGAGATCACGGGGGCGGAAGCATCCACCGCACCGCGCTCCAGGATGTAGGCGGCGGCGTCGCTGGTGTATTTGCTGATCAGCGCGCGGGCGGCGTAGTAGCCGATGTCGACATTCTCGTCGGTCCGCTTGGTGCCGTAGGCGAAGACTTCGAGACAGGCGAGCCTTGCCTCGATTTTGGAGAGGTCCTCGCCCTGGTGCCGCGCGATCTCGGCAATCGCGCGCAGCATCAATGTCGTCGTCAGGGGAAGCTCGACCGCGAGCGCGCCGAAGCCGAACAGGCCGCTCACGCCTCCGGTCACCCCGGCGAGAAGCGACGAGAAGGTCACCGCCGGCGAGGGCGGCGGCTCCTCGTCGAGCGTGTCGACGGCGACTTCCAGCCCCTTCATGACCGCCGTGCGCACCAGCCCGCTGAGCTGGCGGTTGGCGGCTTTCGGCAGCAGATTGAGGACGCGATTGACCGGGACGCCGGCATAGTCGGCGATCCTTGCCGCGAGGTTGGAGCTCTCCAGCGTCCTGACGGCGGCTTGTAGCGCGGCGTGATCGCCGGGAGGAAGAGCTGCGAGCTGGGTGAGATCCTGGCTCATTGATAGCGCAAGATTGGCCGTATGCCGTTGAAGCTCGCGAGGATCGCCGAGCCATTGCTGATGAGCGCGGTGACCTCGGGCGTGATCAGGCCGCCCGGCAGCGCAAGGCCAAGCGCCAGCGTGTTGAGCGTGGCGACGATGGCGTAATTCTGCCTGATGAGGCCGACGGCGCCTTGCGAGATCTCGACCGCCTTGACGAGCTTCCAGAGCGAATCCTCCATCAGGATGACATCGGCGGATTCGTGCGTGACCTCGGCACCATGCTTCATCGCGATGCCGACGTCGGCGAAGCTGAGCGCGGGGGAATCGTTGATGCCGTCGCCAACCATCGCGACCCTGCGCCCCTGGCGCTGCAGCTCCTGGATGACGCCGGCCTTGTCGGCCGGCAGCATGTCCGCGAAGTGCTCGGTGAGCCCGAGATTCTCGCAGACGGCGCGCGCCACCACCGCATTGTCGCCGGTCAGCATGATGCTGTTCTTGACGCCCAGCGCATGCAGCCGCTGGATCACCGAACGGCTCTCCGCGCGGATCTCGTCGGAGTACGGCACGAGGCCGGCGAGCTTGCCGTCCACCGCGATATAGAGGCTCGAATAGCCGCGCTCGTCGAGCGCCGCGCGATCGAGCGCCGAGGCGTCGACGGCGATCTCGCTCTGGCGCATGAAGCGCTGGTTGCCGACATGGACGTAATAGCCGTTGACCTGGCCCTCGACGCCGAGGCCGAGGCGGTAGGTGGTCTCGTGGCAGGGCGGGATGTTCACCGCGAGCTGCCGGGCCCGCGTGCGCAGCGCTTCCGCGACCGGATGCTGCAGCTTGGTTTCGGCGGCTGCGGCGAGCCCGAGCAGGTGGTTCGGCGTGATCGAGTTCTGGTAGGAGATCACGTCGATGACGGCGGGCGTGCCGTGGGTGAGGGTGCCGGTCTTGTCGAACACCATGGTGTCGATCCCGGCGAGCTTCTCCATGTGGCCGCCGCTCTTGATGATCATGCCTGTGCGCGCAGCCAGCGTCATCGAGGACAGCACCGACGTGGGTGCGGCAACGCGGATGCCGGTTCCGTAGTCGACGATGACAAGCGAGAGGAAACGATTGAAGTCGCCCGAGACCATGGCGGTGCCGGTGGCGAGCGCCAGGGTCGGGGTCACGAGCCGGTCGGCGAAGCGTTCGGCGTGGTTCTGCATGCGGGTGTCGCCGATCGGCGCGGATTCGATCAACCGCACGATCTGGCCGGCCGTGGTCGCGGTTCCGACGCGCAGCGCGCGCAACGTGATCTGGCCCTCGCGGATCACGGTGGCGGCGAAGGCCGCCTCGCCCTTGCCGCGATGCACCGGCAGGCCTTCGCCGGTGATCGTCTTCTGGTCGATGGTGGCGGAGCCGTCGATGATCTCGCCGTCGACCGGGATCATCTCGCCGGGATACACCACGACGATGTCGCCGTTCTGCAGCTCAGCGGCCGGAATCGACACCACCTCGCCGTCGCGCAGCAGCCAGGCCGTCTTCGACTGGAATTCGAGCAGCTCATTGATCGCCCGCCGCGAGCCCGCCGCGGTCAGGTCGCGGATCCAGTCACCGAGCTTGATCAGCCAGGTGACGATGCAGCCGGCCAGCGGGTTGCCCTGCAGCACCGAGGCGCTTATCGCGAGCGTGTCGAGCACATCGATGTTCAGCCGGCTTTCGTTCGCCCACACCTTCCAGGCGCGCTTGGCGATCGGGATCGCGTTCCAGAGCATCAGCGGCATGTTGATGGCCGCGATCACGGGATTGGCGCTGAAGGCCATGAACAGCGACAGCGTCGGCAGCGCCAGCGGCGAGCGCTTGGAGACTTCCGGCACGCTGGCGCGTGGCGTACCCACGTCCTGCGCGGCGCCCGCGCAGAGCGCCTTGACGTCGGCCAGGCTCAGGCTCCGGAAGCCGTTCAGCAGTGCGAGCAGCCTTTGCTCGTGGGCCGGATCGTATTCCAGCACAAGGCTCGCGCAGTCGTAGTTGATCCGCGCGGTCCGGATGCCGTCCTGTGCCCGCAGCCACCCGAGGCAGATCTCGCCCAGCTTGCGGTTTTGCCCGAGCGCGGGAATGCTCAGACGAATGCGCCCTGGCATGGAGTGGCAGAAGCTGAAGTCCATGAATTTGCGCTCTCGCCCCTGGCGGGTCAGGCCGTCGCGCCTGCCGGCTCCGCCCGCTCCGCGGCGGCTATGTTGGCCTGGATCATGTGGTTGAGGGCAAACACTGCCAGCGTCACCCAAACCGGCGTCGCCGCGGTGGCGCCAACCTCGAAGATGGTGAAGCCGGCGATGCCGGCTGCCAGCACGATCTTCAGATCGACCACGTTTCCGGTGGCCACCTTGATCCCGTTGTCGAACTCCTTGAAGAAATCGACAACGACCCTGGCCGTATGCGAGTGCTCGGCGAGGTACTCGGCTTCCTGCTCGATCTTGGTTGCCAGCGCCTCGATTTCATTGGCCGGCGGCTTGTAGTGGCCGCCGGTGTGATGCTGCAGCCGGCCATGAAATTCGTCGTGCCGGTCGGTGTCGTAGTGCAGCACGATGCTGCCCGTCGCCGGGTTGACGATAACTTCCTCGATGCCGGGAATGACGCTGAAGGTCTGCTTGATCTGTTCGAGAAGCTCGGGGTTCTCCTTGGCCGCCGGCACCTTCATGCGAATCCGGCCTGGAACCTGATGCGCAATCTGCAGCTTCATCTTGGTCATCGCATTCCTCTAACAGCGTTCCAACGCCGGCGCGGGGACGCGAATGATGCCGTCGTCGAACACGATTGCGCGCCGCGCCGGCGTCGCAAGGTCGATCATCGGCGCGCTTCGCCGCCTTATATCTGCCGGTCCAGGCCAGTTCAGGCCGCAGACGAAGCCCGGCCCTCAGCCGCCGCCTTGCCTTCCTGCGCCTGGTTCTCGGCCTTCACTTCCGCAACGATGTCGTTCACCTGCTCGTGGGCTTCGGCAAACATCTCGCGCGACTTCTGTGCGAACTTGTAGGTGCCGCGAACGGTGGACTTGAACAGCGGATTGAGTGCGCCGGCCAGTTTCGGCAGGTACTTCGGCGCCGCGACGGCGGCAACGCCGAGTGCAAGTCCCGGGAGCAACGCAGCTTCGAACACCGCAGCGCCGACAGCCACCACCGCGACGACCGCGACCGTCTTGTTGATGCCGCCGCCTTCCTCGGAGTCCTGTTCGGGAGCGTCATGGTGGACGGCGGTATCGTGGCTGCTACCGTTGGTGTTCGGGTTCATCTGAAATCCCTTGTGACCGCACAACTGACTGCAGTTTCATCAATAACGGCGGATTGAAATGGATTCGTGACAGTTTGATTACAGCCGTCCGACCGGTTGCGGCGGCATGGTGTCGCAACGAAATAGGACGTGTATTTGGCCACCGAGGCCCGCGCTCGAGTGGCGCGCGGCAAGCCACGGCGGGCATCTCTTCATGTCTCGATGTGTCTGTGCTTGCACAGATCTGAGCGGCGCTACGTCCTACCGGTCCCACGTCACCGGCAAGTCCAGCAGGCCGCGGAATGCCCAGCCGCCGATCCGCGGCGGCTTGTCGGCGATCAGGCGCAGATTCGTCAGCCTGTCGAAGATCGCCGGCAGCGCGACGTCGGCGACCATGGCGCGCGAGGCCCAGGCGCCGGCGCAGAAATGCGGACCGGCGCCGAATGCGATGCTCTTGCTGGCGTCGCGGCGTACATCGAATGCATCAGGCCTGTCGAAATGCTTCTCGTCGCGGTTCGCCGAGCCGAACATCAGGAACACGCGCTCGTTGGCCTCGAATACGACGTCCCTGATCATCCAGGGTTTTGCGATCCGCCGCGGCGACATTCCGATCGGCGAGATCCAGCGCGCATACTCCTCGAACACCTGCAGCCACGGGATCGCGCCGCTCACAGCCAGCGCCAGCTGGTCCGGGTGGGTCAGCAGCGCCCACACCGTGCCGGCGATCGCGTCGCGCGGCTCGTTCTGGCCCCCCGAGATCGCGAGCTTGATGTTGGCGCGCACGCTCTCCATCGGCATGTCGGTCTGCAGCAGCACGCCGAGCAGGCTGAGGTCGGGTGTCTTGCGCAATACCGGCACCATGTCGTCGATCGCGGCGTCGATGCCCGAGGTCGCCGCATGGCAGCGCGCCTCGATTGTGGGATCGCCGGTGTAGTTGGCGATGCCGTCGATCATGCCCTGCGACCAGGCATTCATGTCCTGGAAGCGCATGTTGGTGAGGCCGGTGATCGATTTCAGGCATTCGGCCGAGAACGGCAGCGCGAAGGCCTGCACGAAATCGACCTCACCGTCCGGCGTCAACTCGTCGAGGATGCGCGTCGCGTGTCCGGCGAACTGTGCGGTCCAATGCGACCTGACGGTCTTCGGCGAGATCGCCGGGAAGATCGCCTTGCGCTCGTTCATGTGCGCATCGCCGTCCTTGCGCATCATGTTGTGGCCCATCAGTTTGTTCATCAGCCCCTCGGGCTGGTGCGATGAGAACACGTCGATCTGCTTCTCGGAGACGAAGATGTCGTCGCGGTTGCACAGCAGCGTGCTGCCGAGTTGCGGCACGAAGGCGATCGGCGCCTCCTTGCGCATGCGCGCCAGCGTCGGATAGGGATCCTGCCAGAAGGCGGGGACATCGATGTCGAAATGGGGAGCGGTGCTCACGACGTGATCTCGGGTTGGCTTCAGGTTTCGAACCGAGCATAGGCCGGCACACGCGACCGGTCTGTCCCCACCGTTGGGGACAGAGCGAGGTGGCCGCTCGGGCTCTTCAGTTCAGCCGACGTGCAGACGCCATCAGGCGCAGCGCGATCGCGAACAGCTCGTTCTGCGAGGAGATGCCGAGCTTGTCATAGGCGCGCTTGCGATAGGTGAGGGCGGAGTGCAGCCCGATGCCGAGCTCGGCCGCGATCGCTTCCGAGCTGAGGCCCGAAAGGATGCCGAGGCACACCTCCTTCTCGCGGCCGGTCAGTCTGACGAGCGGCTCGGCGGTCGCAAACAGGGTCTTCAGCCGCGCGATCGGATCGGCATCCGTCGCCGGATCGCGCTGGAAGTGCCGCGCCACGGCTGCGGTCAATGCCGGCGCGACCGCGGCCAGGCGCGCGATCTGTTCGCGGCTGAAGCGGCCTTGCTCGGTGATCTGGTAGAAGTTGACATAGAAGCAGGTGTCGCCGGTCCAGATCGCAGAGGCGAACTTGTCGACGATGTCGGAATCGTCGAAGAAAATCTTGCGATAGCCGTCGCTGTACATCCGGCGGGCGAAGGTCGGCAGCACGATCGGCACGGCCTGCGCCTTGCCTTCGAATACCGCGTCGCGGTTCGGGTCAGCCTGATGGAAATGTTCGGAATAGGCGATCCCGAGGTCGCGCCCGGTCGGGATATTGCCGACGTCGAGCAGGCACGCGGCGGAGCGCGGGCCTGTGAACGAGAACACCATGCAGTGACCGACACCGGCGACGCGGCGCAACGCGCCGATCAGGGCTTGCGGAAAGCTGGCGCGCCCGATCGCCAGCAGCGCCGGCGTGATGTCGCTGACGACAGAAGTCTTGAAGGCGTAATCTGCCTTCATGGCGTCCTCCCTGTGTTTCGGGAAGACTAGCAGCGACATCGCGGGGGTGGAAGTTCCCTCGTCATTCCCCGGTGCGCAATTGCGCACCTGAGGGCGACGCGTAGCGTCGAGCCCGGACTCCATGTGGCCGCGACACCTGCGGCCCGATGGATTCCGGGCGCAGCCCTTCGGGCTGCTCCGGAATGACCGAGTCCGTCAGGCGCCCGGTACCTGGTCGAGGAAGCCGGTGATGCTTCGGATCCGGCCGTCCTTCAGCGTGGCGAAGTCGGTGCCCTTGATCGGGCTGTCGACGCCGTCGGGCCCGAGACCCCAGGAGAAGCGGACATGGTCGCCGAAGCCGTTCGGCTCGCCGATCAGCTTGAACGTGAAGTCCGGGAACTTCTGCTGCACGCCCGCGATCAGCGCGTCGACGCCGTCATGGCCGTCGCCGCTCATCATCGGGTCGACATAGCGCGCGTCGGCGGTCCAGTTCTCGCTCAGCATCTCGCGCCGCCGGCTCGGCGTCCGCTCGTTCCAGAGCTCGATATAGCGGCGGGCGATGGTCGTGTGGTCGGTCATAGTGCTCTCCTTCTGATGTGCCGGACTGCGCGGCTGTCCGGACTATCGAAGGTTCGCGTGCGTCGATCGATTACCTCGCAGGTCATCGCGCACGCAACCGA
Organism: Bradyrhizobium sp. USDA 4011; assembly: GCF_054063415.1. Classification (NCBI taxonomy): domain Bacteria; kingdom Pseudomonadati; phylum Pseudomonadota; class Alphaproteobacteria; order Hyphomicrobiales; family Nitrobacteraceae; genus Bradyrhizobium; species Bradyrhizobium sp. USDA 4011. Next base: position 3,434,415 of record NZ_JBSSGG010000001.1, on the reverse strand, counting down.
TGCGCAGGTCACGGCCTGATGTAGGCCTCCGGATCGCCTCGCGCGTGCGCCTCCATCGCATCGAGGAAGCAGCGCACTTTGGCCGGGACAAATTGCCGCGCCGGCAGCAGCGCGTGCACATTGAGCGGCTCGCAGGCATGGTCCGGCAACAGCCGTCGCAACTCGCCGGCCGCGACCGCGGCGCGGGTGTAGCTCGCGGTGACCCGCAGCACGCCATGGCCGGCGAGCGTCGCCTGCAGGCGGACATGGGCATTCGAACTGGTGAGGCGGGCGCGATCGACAGCGAGATGCTCGACCACACCGCCGGGAGCCGTGATCGCCCATGGCGGATCGCTGGGGCCGGTCAACAGCGGCAGCTTTCTCAACTCGTCCAGCGTGCGCGGCTCGCCGAACTTCTCCAATAGCGCCGGTGCCGCGAACAGGCCGCGCTCGAGGGTGAAGACGCGGCGGATCACGATGCCGGCCGACGGCAGCGGCGCCTCCAGCATCGCGAACACGATGTCGTAATTTTCCGCGATCGGGTTGACGATATCGTGCTCGACATCGATCCGGATCGCGAGCTCCGGATAGCGGCCCATCACGGCGCAGGCGACCGGCCCTGCGTGATGCGCGCCGAATTCGTACGGTGCCTTGATGCGCAGGGTGCCCGCGACCGCGCTGCTCATCGCCAGCGCCTCGCTGTGGGTGTCGTGCAGCGCCGCGAACAGCGGGCGCACCTTGCGATAGATGGTCTCGCCGGAATCGGTCAGCCGCAGATGCCGCGTGGTCCGCTCGATCAGCCGCAGCCCAAGATTGGCCTCGAGACGCTGCACCGCAGCACTAAGGCTCGATTTGGGATGCCCGAGCACGCGCGCGGCCGCGGTGAAGCCGCCATGCTCGACAACCTCGCAAAACAGCTCCCAGTCGCGCCACTCCATGGCCGATTGTCCATCCAGCGGTACAGTGTGTCCAGCCAAATCGGATTATCCCGATGACCGGGATCACCTAACCTCATTGCAAGCAATAGTGCATTGGGAGGCTGACATGGCTGACGACGGAATTTTCCTGCGCAACGCCTGGTATGTGGCGGCGCTGAACCACGAGCTGATCGACGGCAAGAAGCTGGCGCGCACCATCCTGGAGCGGCCGATCGTGATCTATCGCGGCGCCAGCGGGCAGGTGGTCGCGCTCGACGACCGTTGCTGCCATCGCGCGGCGCCGCTCTCGATGGGCCGCGTCGAGGGCGACGACATCAGGTGCATGTATCACGGCATGAAGTTCGCGGCCGACGGCAAGTGCATCCAGATCCCGGGCCAGGACGCGATCCCGGCCAAGCTCGGCGTGCGCAGCTATCCCGTGGTCGAGCGCTACAACATGATCTTCATCTGGACCGGCGATGCCGAGAAGGCCGATCCGAAGCTGATCCTCGACTATCCGCCGCTGGAAGATCCGAAATGGCGCGGCCTGCCGGGCTACATGCACTACAAGGCGAACTGGCTGCTGATCGTCGACAACCTCAGCGATTTCGCGCATCTCGCCTTCGTGCACACCAACACGCTCGGCGGTTCCGAGGAATACGCCTACAAGACCAAGCCGGTGGCGATCGAGAAGCTCGATGACGGCTTCCGTGTCGAGCGTTGGCACATGGGCGCCGATGCGCCGCCCTACCACAAGAAGGTGATCTCCAACCGCGACGACAAGGTCGATCGGCGCAACATCGGCCGCATGATCGTGCCGGGCATCTTCACGCTCGACACGACATTTGCGCCGGCGGGGCAGGGTGTGGAGAAGGGCGTTCAGGTTCCGGGCACGCGGCAATACCGCAACGCGCAGTTCATGACGCCGGAGACGCGCTCGTCGACGCACTTCTTCTGGAACTACCTGCACGATTTCGACATCGACAATCCAAACATTTCGCTGTCGCTGCGGCATTCCCTCGAGGAGGCCTTCAACGAGGACAAGGACTTCATCGAGGCGCAGCAGAAGGTGCTCGACGCCGATCCGGACTATCAGCTGCTTGCGATCGGGGCGGACGCGCCGCTGACCTATTTCCGCTGGCTGTTTGCGCGCAGGCTCGAGGCGGAAAAGGCTACGGCACGCGCCGCGTAGCCACCGAAACCATGGCCGTCGCTCTGCAGCAAGCCGCGCCGGGATCGCGAGATCGTGACATCCCGGCGTGGCTGCTCCAGCGGGTTCGGCGTAAGCTGAACAAACTGAATTCGCCGGTTCTTGATCAGGGTCAAGGTTTCGATCCTCGCCGGCTTAAGTATCCCGATAGCGATCAACCGGTGAATGAGCTTGCCCGAAGAGGCGGATCCATCAGAGCGGAGTGCGAGCACCAGCTGGGCGGAGCACGCTTGGTTATGGCCGTTTGAAGCCACGCGCTTGGCACTCGATATCTACTCGCGCTGGTACCTCGATCGCGGGCCCGAGCCGACAGATGCGCCGGGCGAGGCGGCGCTGCCGTGGACGACAGCCAATTCGGTCGCGCTGCAATTGCCGTCGATGCGCCTGCTGGACTTCTCTAACGCGGTCGAAGGCCGGCCGCTGCTGGTCTGCGCGCCCTACGCGCTGCATCGTGCGAAGATAGCGGATTTTGCCCCCGGCCACAGCTTGATGGAAGCGTTGCAGCAGGCGGGCATTGCACGTCTCTATCTCACCGATTGGCGCTCGGCGACCCCGGAGATGCGATATTTCTCGATCGACACCTATCTGTCCGATCTCAACGTGGCCGTCGACACGATCGGGCCGCCGGTCGATCTTGCTGGCCTCTGTCAGGGCGGATGGCTGGCGCTGCTCTATGCAGCACGTTTTCCCGGCAAGGTACGGCGGCTCGTGCTTGCAGGCAGCCCGGTCGACGTCTCGGTGCCATCCGAGCTGTCCAGGATGGTCGCCTCGCTTCCGCAGCAAAGCTTCGAGGCAATGGTGCGTCAAGGAGAGGGGATCGTCAGCGGCAAGCACATGCTGCAGATCTGGAGCCTCCCGCTCAGCACGCCTGACGTGGAAGCGGCGCTGCAGCGGCAACTCGACGGCAAGCCGGAGGATGCACGGGCGCTGCTCGAACGCTTCACGCGCTGGAACGACGAGACGCTTGATCTGCCGGGCACCTACTACCTGGAAGTGACCGACTGGATCTTTCGCCAGAACCGGATCGCGGCGGGAGACGTCGTCGCGCTTGGTTGCAAAATCGATCTGGCTGCAGTGAAATTGCCAGTATTCGTGCTCGCGGCGGAGAACGACATCGTCGTTCCACCCGATCAGGCCTTTGCGACAATCGGGCTGTTAGGCACGCCGCCGGCGTGGCTGCAACGCGGCATCGAGCCGTGTGGTCACCTCGGCCTGTTCATGGGCTGCAAGGCTCTGGCTGGTTCGTGGCGTCGGATTGCGCGTTGGCTTCAGTCAGATCTCGGTGAGGCCGCGGCCGAGCGATCGCGGATCAGCGCATGAGGTGCCAATGAAATGCCCCGAACTGCGGTTTTGCAATCCGGGGCATCGGACTCGATTGCGATGACCTGCGTCGCGCCTACTTCGCCGCGACGACCATGATCTCGACATTGTATTGCGGCGCCGCGAGCTTGGCCTCGACGGTGGCGCGGGCCGGGGTGTTACCCTCCGAGACCCAGCCGTCCCACACCGCGTTCATCTCGGGGAACGTCTTCATGTCGGTGATGTAGATGGTCGCGCTGAGCAGCTTCGACTTGTCGGTGCCGGCCTTGGCGAGGTGGCCGTCGATGATCGACAGGATGTCCTTGGTCTGGTCGGTGACGCTGCCGCCCGCGGCCTTGCCGGCGACGACGCCGGCGAGATAGACGGTGTTGCCGTGCACGACGGCCTGGCTCATGCGCGGGCCGGTTTCGAAACGCTGAATGCTCATTTGGGTCTCCACTTGACTGGCGGGCATGTCTATAGCGTTTTCAAGCGAAGTCGCTACCGGTTCGCGTGAAGAAAACGCGTCAAGACAAGAGATCGAGAGGTTGGTTCTGATTTTGATCAGAGCCAGACCTCTAGCGCGTCACGGTGACCGCCGCCACTGCACAATTTGCAGCACCGCTCACGGAAATCGCGCGAAGAACGCCCAAATCGTGTCGGCGCCGTCGATGTCGCCGTTTTGGGGGCCGAGCAGCGTCGCCGCCAGTTTCGTAAAATGCGCGTCCGGGAAGTGGCCGGGCATGCGATGACCGCCGCCATTCACGCGGTAAAGCACGACGTCACATCCCTGCGGGCAGGCCGAGTCGATCCGCGTGACGGTCGATTGATCGGACGGATTGCGGTCGGGCAGATCGGTGGCTGCGGCGTCCCTGGTCTCGCAGCCATCGATGCGTCGCCAGAATTCCAGTGTGCGCTCGGTCGACCAGAACCCGTCGACTGCGAAGTAGCTGGTGCCGCGGCCGCCCCGATAGGGGATCAGCGGGTCGACGGTGCCGTTCATCAGCAGCATCGGTACTGGACGCGCGGGCCGGCAGGCTTGGGCTGACTCATCGGTCAGGTTCATGACGACGCTGGCCGCCGCGGCAAACAGGTCGGCGCGTTCGCAGGCCAGCGTCATGGCCATCGCGCCGCCGTTGGAGATGCCGGTGACATAGATGCGCCTGGGATCGGCAATGCCGTCGTCCACCAGCTTTGCGATCAACCGGGTGATGAAGGCGACGTCGTCGGTGCCCTTCGGCGGCGGATTGCTGGCGCGCCGCTGGTCCGGCCGGGAGTCGGCCCAGGCATGGTTCAACCCATCGGGATAGACCGCCGCAAAGCCGTCGCGCCTGGCGATCAACGGCCACGACGTCCGCGTGATCATGTCGGCACCGCTTTGGGTCTTGCCGTGCAGCACGATGACGAGCGGCGCCGGCTTCGCGGCCGGAGCCTGCAGCGTGAATGTTCGCGTCGTGCCGTTGATGACAAGCGAATCCGCAGCCGCCGGCCCACCGCTCAATGCAAGTGCGCCAGCCAAAACCAGTAAGCCGATTGGGCACCGCCGCATCGCCAAAGAAACCCGCCTTGCTGCGGCGATTGCAGCACGCCGGCGAGGCGGGTTCAACCGGTGTGGCTGGGGCGTGGCGCGAATCGAAGCGTGCTTAGATGGATCGAGGGCGGCTCTCAACGAACCAGATGGAAGGTGCCGCGGGAGAGTTGCGATGATCCGCAATACCAAACGCAAATATGCTTGCCCGGTCGAGTTCTCGATCGATCGGCTCGGCGGCAAATGGAAGACCGTGATCCTGAGCCGGCTGAAGGTCCGCCCGATGCGCTATGGCGAATTGCGTCGCGACATCCCACAGCTCAGCGACAAGGTGTTGACCGAGCGGCTGCGCGATCTCTGCAATTCAGGCTTCGTCAAGCAGGAGCGCGGTGGCGGCGCCTCGCGCTATTGCCTGACCAAACGCGGTGAGATGCTGAAGCCGGTGCTGCAGGCGCTGTCCGATTGGGGCGAGGCCAACGCCGGCACGTTCGGCGTCTGGTTTCTCGGTGCGGCGGCGGATTGGTTCCACTGTGTCATAAGGGTAGCGATGTGCAGCGGGACCACTTCGTCATTGCGAGCGAAGCGAGGCAATCCATCGCGCGGCATATGCGGAAGCATGGATTGCTTCGCCGCTCGCGCTCCTCGCAATGACGGAGCTACATATCGTCAAGGCCTCTCAGGATGAGCGACCAGATTCATGACGCAGTAAGATGCGGCTGCGTACTCATAAATCCGGTACGAGCATGCGGAAATGGCGGGGTCCGGATTGCCCTCAACAGCAGACGTCACCGACGCCTAAGTGAATGTCTGGCACGGGCCATAAGCGGTCATTGAGGAATAGGCAACGCTTCGAGCAGGGATGCTGACAGCCCTATGCAACAAAAGTTGAAGGAGCAAGCAGGAACTAAGTCAGTGGATACTGGGTCGGCAGTCCAGCACTATATTGGATCAATTTACTCGTGCGCGCCTTGGTGTCTTTGCCTTTCGCAACTATGTCACGTGCCGGGGGAGAACCACGCGCTAACTGGGAGCATATCGATGGACACTTGCACTGAGAAGCACCATGCGAACCACCCCCATCGCCATGGCCCGAACTGCGGGCACACGGCGGTTCGCCACGATGGCCATGTGGATTATCTTCACGATGGTCATCTCCACCATATGCACGAGGATCATGTGGACGAACATGTCGTTCCGATCAATGCCACAAATCCCGTGAACTGCACACCTCAGGTCCACTGCTCACACATTCACGGTCCAAACTGCGGACATGAACAGGTTCCGCATGGCGATCATACCGATTATCTCGTAGACGGTAGATTGCACCATCCGCACGGTGATCATTGCGATGATCATGGGCCGCTCGAGTTGGCCTGAACCCAGAAACTTCACATCCGGCGGCGCGTGTGGCCGCGATGGGTATCGAGAAGGTCCAGCTCATCTGATACGTGCGGCGGATCGCGCGTAGGCGAACCGAGCGTCGAGACGCCTCGGCTGGTAAAGAGGAAAGTTCTACGATCCGAACGAGGTCGGTCAGGCTCATGTGGGGCTCTGACCGACATCCGCCAGTCACAACTGAGGAAGACGTTAGTTCCTCTTGTTCGTACTTCCGACGGTCCCCGACGCCTGATTCTTGATTCCGGACTGCACAGCCTGTGCAAGTGCCAAATGTTGCTGCAGGATTGGCAATGCGCCAGCAACAACAGCTTCAACCGGCCGAGCTTGCGTTTGGCCCTCCTCGGATTTGAACTTCTGGATGACCTGCTCGTGGCCGTGGATCATGTGCTCCATATACTTCGTGTCAAATTCGGAGCCACTGATATTCTGAAGACTGGCCATCTCCCGTTCCGCCTGCTCGCTGGCTCCGCTCGGCAATTGGATACCGTTTTCCGTGGCAATGGCAGCGAGCTGACTCTCCAGTCCCATGTGATCCAGCACCATAAGGCGAGCATAGGCCCGAACGGCCGCGGCGTCCGCCTTCTTCTCCGCAGCAAGTCCGCCTTGGATCTCTGACTGGTTCACCTGGGACGCAAAATCAAGGAACTGCTTGTCGCTTTGGTTGATCGCAGAGGAACTCTGCTGGGCGACGGCCGGAGTTGCAATCAGCAACGGAACCGCGGCGAGTAAGAAAGCTGGACGCATGACGTGCTCCTTTCACTTGCCCCAGTTGGTGGGTAGAGGGAAGCCTGCGCCGGGATCGTGACCGCGTTCACCGCACTGCCGGGATGCTGGACCCTGCGGAAATCATCAGCGGATGATTGCATTGAGCGCGGCGGCCCTTGCTCATGGACCCTCCATTGCTCGGGATAGTGGAGGCCCTCAGCTCCGCCTAAACGAAATGCAGCAGGGCAATGGCAGTTCCAATAATCGCCGGAAAATCCGGTCGGGGCGGACAGACGAAGGCGGGCTTTCAACGCGCCTATTGCAAATCTCCCCGTATCGCGATCTCGACCGATCCTGCCTTAGCGCAACTAGCCTTCGTAGGTCAGGTTTGGGTCAAACTCGGAAGTCGGAGCGCGCGATCGCGACGTCTGCTTCACTACCGGCACCGGACCTTCAATAGCCAGCGCGGCACTTCCGAAAGGGGCCAACTCCGGCCTCATGCAACGCAGCAATAGCGCCTCATTTGATCGCCTTGCAGGGCATGGTCGAGCGCGACTTACTCGGGTAACCCTGCTTTCCGAAGACCCTCAATCAACAGCTTCAGGTTTCTTTGCCCACGCGCGACCCATGCGGAAATTGTAAAATCCGGATCGACCTCAAGCAGACGCGCGGCCGCCTCTCGTGCCTCAGCGTCACGCCCGAGATGGGCGAAGGCGGACGCGAGACAGCGGAAAGCTGGTGGGAAGGAGGGGTTCGGACGCAGCGCTTTCTTCCCTGCGACGACGGCATCGTCAAAGCGACCAAGCTCGATAAGGGCTTGCGCAGTCCCACAGAACATCAGGTGTAAACCCGGATCTACCGGGCTCATGCGCATGGCACGTTCAAAACTCCGGATCGCTTCTTCTGGTTGCCCCGCAACCCTATAGACCCATCCTCTGCTATTCCAGACGATAAACGAATTTGGGTTCAACGCGACCGCTCGGTCGACCATTTCCAACTCACTTTCACAATCGCCGACCATAAACGCCGAGATTAAGGCAGCCATTGCTAACGAGTCTGGATCACCCTCGTCGACACTTACGGCCAGGCGAAGAAGCCGAACGGCTTCCTTGCGCTCGAATTGAGGATCGTTGGCGTAGCCCAACGTGACGTTGAGTTGGTGACATACACCTTTCATAGCAGCGACCAGACCGAAACGGGGGTCCAACTCCAAAGCGCGGTGAGCCAGCCTTACCGCCTCCGCTATCCCTTCGCGGGTCGTTAGGTAATACTGTTGCCTGGCCCGGAGGTAAAAATCATATGCGTTGAGGTTCTCTGGTCGCCGCCGAGCTGCCATAGCCGTTTCCGTTTGAACCAATTTTGGTTGAATGGCTGAGACAACGGCGACCGTGACCTCGTCCTGGAGAGCAAAAATATCTGTCAAGTCCCTCTCGAACCGATCCGCCCAAACGTGCGCCCCCGTCACGGCATCGATCAATTGCCCGGTGATGCGGACTTTCCCCGATGCCCTCCGCACAGCCCCCTCAAGAACATACCGCACCCCGAGCCTACGCCCGACCTCTTTGATATCAACCGCGCGACCTTTGAAGGTAAAGCTCGAATTGCGAGCGATCACGAACAACGACTTGAACCGCGAGAGTGCGGTGATGATCTCCTCGACCATGCCATCGGCAAAATACTCCTGCTCGGGATCGCCCGACATGTTTTGAAAGGGCAGAACCGCGATGGAAGGCCTGTCGGGAGGCGGAAGCGGAAGCGGGTTAAAGGTCTCGCTGGGTTGGCTTGCCGTAGCCGAGGACGCGGCCAGACGCGCCGAATAGAGCCGCACCATTCGGTCGATGTTTTTCAGTGACCTCTCGCCGAGTTCATCGAACGCGAAGGGGGTTTTGCCTCTCACCTGCTCGAAGGCACTGCCGGACAGGTACACGCCGCCCGGCTCGCACTCGTTCTCGACCCGTGCTGCGACATTGACCCCGTCGCCGAAAATATCGTCGCCATCAATGATGATGTCGCCAATGTTTATCCCGACCCGGAACTGGATGCGCGGCCCAAGTCCTTCAGCCATTCGCTGCTTCATCCTTTCCTGAACCTCAACGGCGCAAGTCACGGCATCGACAGCACTGGCGAACTCAACCAGCATGCCATCGCCGGTAGTCTTGACGATCCGGCCGTGATGCTGGGCTATGGCGAGATCGACGACCTCGCGGCGATGGGCCTTCAAGGCGGCCAGCGTGCCGACCTCATCAGCTCCCATTAGGCGCGAGTAGCCAGCGACATCGGCTGCGAGGATGGCAGCAAGCCGGCGTTCGACATGCGCCTCGGCCATGTGATGCGCTCCGACCCAGCGTAATTGTGGGAGCAAGTCTATGCGTCGGAACCGGGCCGTGTCCACCGCGCAATGTCTGAGATGGGTCAAACTCGGAAGTCGGAACGCGCGATCGACGTCCGCTTCACTCCCGGCACCGGACTTTCAATAGCCAGCGCGGCACTTCCGAGAAGGGCCAGAAGCTGCCATGTTGCCGCAGGTAGGCTAAGCCGCCGATGGGCCATCTCTATTCAAGGATGCCCACCCGTTGGGCTTTGACGGCCGCGGCGTCACCGACGACGCCTATTGCCTGTCCCGCATCGTTTTCTCGATCTTTCCTTTCTCTGCGACTGATATCTCTGGCGGCCCCAGCTTCACTGTGAGCTTGCTGATCTTGCCGGTGAACTTGAATGGCACCTGGTAGTCCTGATCGTCCACCGGCGTGCCGGTGTCGAGGCCGACATTGAAGGTCTCGTCCCACGCGAGGCTGATGGGCAGACTGCGCGGCATCGGATGGCTGTCCATGACCTTGCCGTCCACGGTCAAGGTGCCGCTGCCGGCTTTGCCCAGGCCCGGGCCGTCGTACTTCCAGTCAAACACCAGCGTGTGCTTTCCCGGTGCCAGCGCCTCCTTGCTCTGCCACTTGACGCGCTCCAGTTGGATCAGATTCCAGGTGAACACCGGCCGCCCCTTCAGCAGGTAGAAGCCGTAGCCGGCGAAGCGGCCGCCGTCGGTCATCAGCATCCCCTCGGCACCGCCCTGGGGAATCTCGACCTCGGCCGTGATCACGTACGAGCGATTCAGCAGGCTGGGCGCGGAGCCGGTGTCGGGGAACGGCACATTGCTCAGCTCGCCCGCATAGCTGAAGACGGTCCGGCCGGGGGAGTAGCTCGGCTTTTCCGCAATGAACCTCGCCAGGCGAGTGTCGTCGAGCGGAAAGACCTGGTACTTCGCTGCTTCCATGGTGAACAGCTGCTGCATGTCGCGCAGCTTGTCCGGCATCTTGGCGGCGAGGTCGTTGGCCTGGGTCCAGTCGTCGTTGAGGTTGTAGAGCTGCCAGCGGAAACCGTTCATGACATCCTTGGGGGGCTCGGCCAACGTGATGTCCCAGGGCGACTGAATGGGAGGCGCCGAGGCGATCCAGCCATTGTCGTAGATTGCGCGAGTACCGAACATCTCGAAGTACTGCGTCGTCCGCCGGCCCGGCGCGTTCGCATTGGCCTTGTCCCAGGTGTACGCCATGCTCACGCCTTCGATCGGCTTTTGGGCCACGCCGTTGACCGTCACCGGCTGCGGAAGGCCTGCAGCCTCGAGGATCGTCGGAACGATGTCGATCACATGGTGGAACTGGTCGCGGATGCCGCCCGCGTCCTTGATCCGCGCGGGCCAGGCCATGGCCATGCCATTGCGGGTGCCGCCGAAATGCGAGGCCACCTCCTTGGTCCACTGGTACGGCGTGTCCCAGGCCCATGCCCACCCCACCGCGTAGTGCGGGTAGGTCTGGTCGGTGCCCCAGGCGTCGTAGAACTTCATGTTTTCTTGCACCGTCGGGTGCACGCCGTTCGCGATAGCAAACTCGCTGTACAGACCGTTGAGCGTGCCTTCAGGGCTCGCGCCATTGTCGCCGCTGACGTAGATGACGAGCGTGTTGTCGAGCTTGCCGATGTCCGCGATCGTTTGGATCACGCGACCGATCTGGTCATCCGTATAGGCCAGGTACGCCGCATAGACGTCGGCCTGGCGGATGTAGAGCTTCTTCGCTTCGGGCGAGAGCGTGTCCCACTCCGGAAGGTCTTTTGGCCAAGCCGTGAGCTGGGCGTTTTGTGGAATCACGCCCAACCGCTTCTGGTTAGCGAAGATTGTATCGCGCAGCTTGTTCCAGCCGTCGTCGAAGAGGTGCATTGCGCTGATCTTGTCGACCCATTCCTTGGTCGGATGGTGCGGCGAGTGCGTGCCGCCGGGCGCGTAGTAAATCATGAAAGGCCGGTCCGGCTGCACCTCGTTCAGCATCTTGACGCGCGCGATCGCCTCGTCGGCCATGGCGGTGATCAAGTTCCAGCCGGGATTGCCAAGGAAGGGCTCGATCGGCGTGGTGTTACGGAACAGGTTGTTCGGCTGCCACTGGCTGGTATCGTCACCGATGAAGCCATAATAATAGTCGAAACCCTTTACGGGGCCGGTCGGCCAGTTGTGGAACGGACCCGCTTGGCTTGCCTCCCATTGGGGCACGTTGTGGTCCTTGCCGTACCACGACGTGTCGTAGCCGTTTTGCCGGAGGATCTCGCCGATGGCGACGGCGTCACGGGGGATGACGCTGTTATAGCCGGGGTAGCCGGTCGCCTGGTCGACGACGACGCCGGTGGCGACTGAATGGTGGTTGCGGCCGGTGAGGAGCGCGGCCCGCGTCGGGGAGCAGAGCGCCGTGGTGTGAAATGCCGTGTAGCGCAGACCGGTTTGGGCGATGCGGTCCAGGGTTGGCGTCGGGATCACGCCGCCAAAGGTGGACGGCGCGGAAAAGCCGACGTCGTCGGTCATGATCAGAAGCACGTTGGGCGCGCCCTTTGGCGGCACGGTGAGCGCCGGCCAATACGGCTTCGACTGGGCGGCGTTGGGATCAATCTGGCCCTTGAAAGGCTGCGGCGGATTCGGCAGGTACCTGCCGTCGATGGTCGTTGTCACTCCGGGCGAACCAGGCGTGCCGGTCGTTTGCTGAGCGTGGGCGTTAAGGACTGTCAACGGCACCATTACGAGCGCGGCGAGCAGAGCGCGCGAACTGACTTGGCAATGCAGGTTCGAGACGCTCATCATCGGCTTCTCTCCAACTGATTGTTATGTTGGCTGAATGCGAGCATTTCCCGCGGGGCGGCAGGTGCTGGCCTCCTGTCGGCACTCCATGGTCAGTTATTGGTCTCGGCTACGTGAAATCGGTTCACACGTCGGGGTTGCTTATGCCGCTCCCCGACACGTTCGAAATGGGTCATACGCGCTGCCGTATCAGCTCTCTGGCGCCGACCGAGCTATCGGCAGCGTAACCGCGCCAGATGACGCTCCTTTGACATCATTGTCGGAGCATGTGGCTCGCGCCGAGTCTCCTATGGGTCACAAGGCGACATTCCTGGGGCGGGCCGCGTGCCCGCTTTACCATCGAAAGCGGACATTTCGAGTTTATGAGTACGCGCCCTGGAGCAAGATGAGAGTAAGCCGTGGCGGGACATTGCATTAATTCTGAATAATAGAAATGTATCCCTGAGTTGCCCGACGTGTCAAGTTGCTGGTCGAACGCAGGCCACCGCCGGCTACTTTGCATGGGGTTGTTTTCGATATTTTGGCAGTGCCCCCTGCGACGGTCCCACAACGAAGAACCTGCGGGGTTCCATCGACGCGTCCAAGGAAGCAGTATCCGCGCTGAAGGCGAAGGGCATGAGCTCGGCACAAGTTGTCGCCGTCAATCTCACCAACGGCGTCCAAATACTTTTCACCAAGACGGCCTGAGTAAATTCGGACTCAACAAGAAGACCCGCCGGTTCACGCCCGGCGGATCTCGACTAGCCCACCGCCTTCGCCGCCGCGCGCCCGGCGTTGCGGCCCGAGAACAGGCAGCCGCCGAGGAACGTTCCCTCCAGCGAGCGATAGCCGTGCACGCCGCCGCCGCCGAAGCCGGCGGCTTCGCCGGCCGCATAGAGCCCGCGGATGATCTGGCGATCCCTGCCGAACACGCGCGAATCGAGGTCGGTCTCGAAGCCGCCGAGCGTCTTGCGGGTCAGGATGTTGAGTTTCACCGCGATCAGCGGGCCGTGTTCGGGATCGAGGATGCGGTGCGGCTTGGCGGTGCGGATCAGCCGGTCGCCGATATAGCGCCGCGCATTGTGCAGGTTCATCACCTGCGCGTCCTTGACGTAGGGGTTGGCGAGCTCGCGGTCGCGTGCCTCGATCTGGGTCTTGATGGCGTCGAGCTGCAAGAGGTCATTGCCGGCGAGCTTGTTCATGGCGCCGACGAGATCGGCGAGATTGTCGCGCACGATGAAGTCGGCGCCGTGCTGCTTGAAGGCTTCCACCGGCGCCGGCGCGCCCTTGTTGGTCGCGCGCTTGATCGTCATGCGCCAGCTCTTGCCGGTGAGGTCGGGGTTCTGCTCCGAGCCCGACAGCGCGAACTCCTTCTTGATGATGCTCTGGGTCAGGATGAACCACGAATAGTCGTAGCCGGTGCCCATGATGTAGTGCAGCTGCCCGAGCGTGTCGGAGCCCGGGAACAGCGGTGCCGGCAGCCGCTTGCCCGTGGCGTCGAACCACAGCGACGACGGTCCCGGCAGAATCCGGATGCCGTGACGTGGCCAGATCGGGTTCCAGTTCTGGATGCCCTCGACATAGTGCCACATGCGGTCGCGGTTGATCAGCCGGCCGCCCGCCGCCTCGGTGATTCCGATCATGCGGCCGTCGACATGTTCGGGCACGCCGGAGATCATGAACTTCGGCGGTTCGCCGAGCCGCTTCGGCCAGTTCTGCCGCACCAGATCGTGATTGCCGCCGATGCCGCCGGAGGCGACGATCACCGCCTGTGCGCGCAGCGAAAAATCACCGACGACTTTGCGCGAGGAGCTCTTGCCGCGTTCGACATCAGATGGTTCCAGGATCGCGCCGCTCACGCCTTCGACGGTGCCGTTGCTGATGCTGAGTGCATCGACGCGATGGCGGAACTTGAACACCAGTTGTCCGCTTCTGGCGGCCTCGCGCGCGCGGCGCTCGAACGGCTCGACGATGCCGGGGCCGGTGCCCCAGGTGACGTGGAAGCGCGGCACCGAATTGCCATGGCCCATGGCGTCGTAACCACCGCGCTCGGCCCAGCCGACCACCGGGAAAATGCGGTGGCCCATCGCGCGCAGCCAGTTGCGCTTCTCGCCCGCGGCGAACGCGACATAGGCTTCGGCCCATTTGCGCGGCCAATGATCCTCCTCGCGATCGAAACCGGCAGTGCCCATCCAGTCCTGCAGCGCCAGTTCGACGGAATCCTTGATGCCGAGCCGGCGTTGTTCCGGCGAATCGACCAAGAACAACCCACCAAACGACCAGAAGGCCTGGCCGCCGATGCTCTGTTCCCCTTCCTGGTCGAGCACGATGACGCGCTTGCCCGCGTCGGCGATCTCGGTCGCAGCGACCAGACCGGCAAGTCCGGCGCCGATCACGATCACATCTGCATCGTCAGCCATTTTGATTTCCCCCGTCCCGCCGGAATTCAAGACCGCGTCGTTGTGCGCGGTCAACGTCAAATGGACCTTGCCTGTGGCGGCGAGGCATCAAGCGGTTGCGGCAAGCTGTTCCAGTTTGGGACCCTTTCCGCGCGCCACTGCAGCGTGCGCGCAACACCCAATTTGAATTTGTTTTGACCGGCCTCGCTCGTCTGGACAAAAATCCGCGGCCGCAACACGCTGACGATTGTCTTGCATCACAGACCAAACAGATTCGGTTTCGACTGGGGCTGGCCAAAATGAAGTTGATGACGGGGTTGCTCGCTGCGGTTCTCCTGCTGGCGGGAATGGGGGCGTCGCAAGCAGTGGTCAGGATCGCCGACGATCGCGGCGGCAAGATCGGCATCTATGTCGACAAGTATCAGGACCTGCGCACATCCGGCGAAACCGTGATCATCGACGGGCTATGCGCCTCGGCCTGCACCATCGTGCTCGGCAAGGTCCCGCATGACCGGATCTGTGTGACCTCACACGCCAGTCTCGGCTTCCATGCCGCCTGGGATTACGGCGACAACGGCCGCCCGGTCCCCAATCCCGAAGCCACCCATATGCTGTACCTGATGTACCCGCCGGCGGTCCGCAAATGGATCGCGGACCGCGGTGGCCTGACCCGGCACATGATCTTCCTTCGCGGCAAGCAACTGCAGGCGCTGTACAAACCGTGTTACCTCAACGCCCAGGCCTCGGCGCCGAAGCCCGCCGAGCCCGCGCGCTGAGCCCGATCGGAGAGCGTCCTCTCTCGTCATGGCCGGCCGACCGGGCAATGACGAGGTCAGCGCCGGGCAGCACCTCGCTATCATTTGACGGTCTGCGATGGCCATTGCGCTTGCTGCCCGCCGGAACCCGGCTTATCTCAACCGCATGGTTCAGCCGATCTCCACCCGATCCGAGCTCGTGACGGCTCCCCAGGGCCGGGTGGCATCTGCGATCCTGTGGGGCGCTGCCGGGATCGGCGGATTGGCCTTGCTCGCCGCCGCCGCGCTCTGGTTCCACTACGGGACCGCGGTGTTTTTCGAAATGATCACGGCCGGCATCTCCGCCTGCTTCTGACAAGGACGCCCTCGCATCATGCCCCGGACCACGCGCCCATTGGTGATCTTCGCCGCCTTCGCGGGCAGTCTGGCGGTCGGCCTGTTTCTTATGCTGTGGGCGGTCGGCGGCTTGCGCACCGTCGCCGCGCCAGCCGCGATCGGCGGGCCGTTCCAGCTCACCGACCAGTCCGGCCAGATCGTCACCGACAAGAACCTGCAGGGCAAGCCGACGCTGATCTTCTTCGGCTTCACCCATTGCCCGGACATTTGCCCGACCTCGCTGTTCGAGATCTCGGAGGTTCTGAAGGCGATGGGCAAGGACGCCGACCGCGTGAATGCCTATTTCGTCTCGGTCGACCCGGAACGCGACACCGCCGCGGCGATGAAGGACTACCTTTCGAGCTTCGATCCGCACCTCAAGGGCCTGACCGGCGATCCCGCCGCGATCGCCAAGGTGCTGTCGAGCTACCGGGTCTACGCCAAGAAGGTGCCGTTGAAGGACGGCGACTACACGATGGATCACACCGCGCTGATCTATCTGATGGACCGCGACGGCCATTTCGTCGCGCCGTTCAATCTGAAACGGACGCCGGAAGAGGCGGCGACCGATCTCAAACGGTATCTCTAACCGCTGATCCGGTTCGGAATTAACCCAATCGGCGCTCGCATCACGGGCCGGATGGTCTATAAGCCGTTCAATTTCCTGATTTTGCCGGTTATGCCAAATCCGCCTGCCCAGCCTTTTGCCGTCCGCCCGCGCCAGCTTCGCCTGGCCGCGGCAATGATGGCGGCCGTCGTGCTGGTGATGGCGGGGTCAGCGGTCGCACAGACGCCCCCGGCACCGGCGGCGCCCAAGGCGGCTCCTGCACCGGCTCAACCCGCCAGGCCTGCCCCTGCACAAGCGGTGCCCGCGACACCTCCGGCAGCGGCCGCCCCGTCGGCCCCGAACCAGCCGCCCAAGGCCGCCGAGGCCGCGCCGCAGGCGGTGCCGGGCTTCTGGGACCCGCGGCGGCGGCCGGATCGGCCCGACTTGTCGCGCCTCACCGTGATCCGCTTCCTGACCGAGACCGACTATCCGCCGTTCAACTTCACCGGTCCGGACGGCAATCCCGCCGGCTTCAATGTCGACCTGGCGCGCTCGCTCTGCGACGAGATCAAGGTCACCTGCACCATCCAGATGCGCCGCTTCGAGACCCTGATCGATGCGCTGGCGACCAACCGGGGCGATGCCATCATCGCGTCGATGGCCGTGACGCCGCAGCTGCGCGCCAAGGTCGATTTCACCGATCCCTATTACCGCGCGCCGGCGCGCTTCGTGTCGCGCCGCGACAATGTGATGCCGGAAATCCGCCCGGAATATCTCGAGGGCAAGAAGGTCGGCGTCATCGCCGGCACCTCGCACGAGGCCTATCTCAAGGCGATGTTCACCGACGCCGAGATCCATTCCTATCCGGATAACGACGCGCTGCGCGCGGCGCTGCGCCGCGGCGAGGTCGACTTCATCTTCGGCGATGCGATCTCGCTCGCGTTCTGGATCAATGGCACCGATTCAGCCGAATGCTGCGCGTTCTCCGGCGGCCCCTTTGTCGAGAGCCGCTATTTCGGCGAGGGCGTCGGCATCGCCGTGCGCAAGGGCAACGATCTGCTCCGGCAGTCGCTGAACTGGGCGCTGTTCCGGATCTGGGAAAAAGGCCGCTTCACCGATCTGTGGCTGCGCTATTTCTCGATCAGCCCGTTCTGAATTCGTCATTCCGGGTTCGATGCTGCGCATCGCCCCGGAATGACGAAAAACGTCCCGCCGTTTTGCATTTTTCCGCGAAAGCGTTAGTTTTCGCGGCCTTTTTTGGAGAAAGCCTGAAGAAATGTCCGTGATTGATCTTGCTGCCAGCCCGAGCGACCTGCGGGCGCTCGCCGAACAATCCAACGCCTGGCCGTTCGAGCAGGCGAAAGCGATTGTGGCGCGGCTGAAGAAAAATCCGAAGGACGAGGTGCTGTTCGAAACCGGCTACGGCCCCTCGGGCCTGCCGCATATCGGCACCTTCGGCGAGGTCGCGCGCACCACGATGGTGCGCCATGCCTTCCGCGTGCTCACCGAGGACAAGATCAAGACGCGCCTGCTCGCCTTCTCCGACGACATGGACGGCCTGCGCAAGGTGCCGGACAACGTGCCGAACAAGGAATTGCTGGCGCAGCATCTCGGCAAGCCGCTGACCAAGGTGCCCGATCCGTTCGGCACCCATCCGAGCTTCGGCCAGCACAACAACGCGCGGCTGCGCGCCTTCCTCGATCAGTTCGGCTTCGACTACGAATTCGCGAGCTCGACCGAGTATTACACCTCCGGCCGGTTCGATGCCGCGCTGCTTCGGATGCTGGAGCGGATCGAGAAGGTGATGGCGATCATGCTGCCGTCGCTGCGCGAGGAGCGCGCTGCGAGCTACTCGCCGTTCCTGCCGATCTGTCCGCGCACCGGCCTCGTGCTTTACGTGCCCGTGACGGCACACGACGCCAAGGCCGGCACCATCTCCTACGAAGATCCCGACACCAAGGAGAGCGTCACCGTTCCCGTCACCGGCGGCCGCTGCAAGCTGCAATGGAAGCCGGACTGGGCGATGCGCTGGTATGCGCTCGGCGTCGACTATGAAATGGCCGGCAAGGACCTGATCGATTCGGTGAAGTTGTCCGCCAAGATCTGTTCGGCGCTCGGCGGCACCCCGCCCGAGGGCTTCAACTACGAGCTGTTCCTCGACGAGAAGGGCCAGAAGATCTCGAAGTCGAAGGGCAACGGGCTCACCATCGACGAATGGCTGCGCTACGCCTCGCCGGAATCGCTGTCGCTGTTCATGTATCGCGAGCCGAAGGCGGCGAAGCGGCTCTATTTCGACGTCATCCCGCGCAATGTCGACGACTATCAGCAGTTCCTCGACGGCTTCACGCGGCAGGAGGCGCGGCAGCAGCTGCAAAATCCGGTCTGGCACATCCATTCCGGCAAGCCGCCGCAGGCCGACATGCCCGTCACCTTCCAGCTCTTGCTGACGCTGGTGTCGTCGTCGAATGCGGAGAACGCCGAGACGCTGTGGGGTTTCATCGGCCGCTATCGTCCGGGCGTGACGCCGCAGACCCATCCGAAGCTCGATGCGATGGTCGGCTATGCCATCAACTATTATCGCGACTTCGTGGCGCCGACCAAGCAGTTCCGCGAGCCCACCGAAGGTGAGCGCGCCGCGCTGCAGGATCTGCGCGATGCGCTTGCCAACATGCCGGCCGACGCGACCGCGGAAGACATCCAGAACGTAGTCTACGAGATCGGCCGCCGCGAGCCGTTCCTCGACATGGTCAAGAAGGGCAAGGACGGCCGTCCCGGCGTCTCGCTCGACTGGTTCAACATGCTCTATCAGGTGCTGCTCGGCCAGGAGAAGGGCCCGCGCTTCGGCTCCTTCGTCGCGGTCTACGGCGTGCAGAACGCCGTCAACATGATCGACGGCGCGCTGGCGCGGTCGTCTTAGTTCGATGGACTCTGACTGTGTCGTCCCTGCGAAAACAGGGACGACAGGGGTGTTTGCGGCGACAAGGCCGCAAAATCCGGATGGCTGGCCAGCGGCATTATCAGCGGAGGCCGCGGCCGGATTGCGCTACACTCGCTCCATAAAATCAGCACGGCCTCCGCCGCGAGGCCGGCACAGATGGGAGCACGCGCATGCAGTTCAGGGTTTCGCCGACATCGCTGCAGGACAGTTCCAGCGCCGAGGAATGGCAGGCGCGGGTCGATCTCGCAGCCGCGCATCGGCTCGCCTATATCCACGGCTTTTCGGAAGGCATCTTCAACCATCTCACCTTCGTGGTGCCCGGCCGCACCGACCGCTACTATCAGATCCCGTTCGGCATGCATTGGTCGGAGGTGACCGCGTCGTCCTTCATGGAGGTCGGCATCGACGATGCCGAAGTGAAGCGCGGCGAGGGTGAGGTCGAGCGCTCCTGCTATTGCATCCATGCGCCGATCCACAAGGCGCTGCCGCAGGCCAAGGCGGTGTTCCAAACCCATATGCCGTATGCGAGCGCGCTGACGCGGCTCGAGGATCCGCGCATCAAGGAGATCGGCCAGACCGAGGTCGGGCTGTCGGAGGCGATCGCCTATGACGATCTCTACACCGGACCGGCGCTGGATCCCGAGGAAGGCGCGCGGCTCGCCAGGGTGATCGGCAACAAGACCATCCTGTTCATGGCCAACCATGGCATCTCGACCGTCGGCGAGACCGTCGCCGACGCCTATGACCGGCTCTATTACATCGAGCGCGCCGCGCAGGTGCAGATCTATGCGATGTGGACCCAGCAGCCGCTGAAGCAATTGCCGCAGCATGTGGTGGAGAAGACCAAGCGCGATTTCCGCGACGACCATCTCTACAACGGCCCGAGCCCGGCGCAGCGGCATTTCGATGCGCTGAAGCGGATGCTGGACCGCAAGGAGCCGGACTACGCGACGTAATTCGTGTCAAACTCCACCGTCGTCCCTGCGAAAGCAGGGACCCATTACCACCGCTCGTAAATGTCGGGTACGCTGTTGCCACAGCGCGCTCAACAACTCGATATCGTAGTTGTGGATCCCGGGTCGCGCTTCGCTTGCCCGGGACGACGCCGGTTTTGTGGTTTCCGTTTCGTCGAATTACTGGCTCGCCCACACGACGCGTGCGATCCATGCGACTTCCTCGGCATCGAGCATGCGGTCGGGATGCTCCGGATTGAGCGATGCGAGTTCCAGCACCTTGCCGGTGCGTCGCTTCAATTCCTTCACCATCACCTCGCCGCCGGTGGTGCGCACCACGACGCGGTCGCCGCGGCGGATCGCGGTCGCGGGTGACACCACGATGATGTCACCTTCGCGATAGGCCGGCTTCATCGAGTCGCCCTCGATCTCCAGCGCATAGGCGTGTTCGTCGGTGGTCGCCGGCAGCGCCACTTCATCCCAGCCCTTGCCGGCGGGAAAGCCGCTGTCGTCGAAATAGCCGCCGGCGCCGGCCTGCGCGAAGCCGAGCAACGGCACCGACTGGCCGGCGCGCGGGCCATCACCGAGCAACTGCACGAAGGTCTCCATGCTGGCATTGCTCGCGGCCAGCGCCTTGGAAAGCGATTCGGTCGACGGCCATCGCTCGCGCCCGTCGCCGGTCACGCGCTTGGACTTGTTGAAGGTGGTGGGGTCGAGACCTGACTGCTTGGCAAGGCCGGACGGTGACAGGCCGGCGCGTTCGGCGAGCCGGTCGAGCGCGGCCCAGACCTGCGCGTGGGTCAGCGGTCGGGCGGCTTTGGACTGTTTGGCCATCGAGGACACCCCGGATGGTAGGAATTATTACCTGAAACCTCGCGTTTCCGCAAATCTGCCGTCGGATGTGTCCCGGCACCGCTTGAGTTGCGTCGCTGCCGCCGATACGGTCCCTCGCTCGCCATATGGCGTCCGGGGCATTTCCCCTCAAATCCGGATAAAACCCCAAGAGACTCAAGGACAAAAGGGAAGGCCGGGCCGTGCCTATGATCTACAAAATCACCCCCGCTTCGGCCTGGCGCGAGGCCGAGCGGCAGGGCGTCTACCGGGGCAGTGCGGACGACCATCGCGATGGCTTCATCCATTTTTCCACCGCCTCCCAGGTCGCCGAGACCGCGCGCAAGCACTATCACGGGCAAACCGGACTGTTCCTGGTCGCGGTCGATGCCGATGTGCTCGGCGATGCCTTGCGCTGGGAACGCTCCCGCAATGACGAATTGTTCCCGCATCTCTATGGCGAACTCGACCTCGGCGCGGTCACCGAAATCCTCAGCCTTCGGGCGCGCTCCGACGGCGGCCACGACGTTCCGGAGCTGAAGCCGTGATCCGTGCCTTCGACGCCTTCTCGCTGCCGCTGCTGCGCTGGTTCGATCCTGAAGATGCCCATCGCATGGCGATCCAGGGCTTGAAGCTGCTGCCGCCGATCCGGCAGCGGGCGGATGATCCCAAGCTCGCGGTGCGTGCCTTCGGGCTGAACTTTCCGAACCCGATCGGCATGGCGGCGGGGTTCGACAAGAGCGCCGAGGTGCCCGACGCGCTGCTGCGGCTTGGTTTCGGCTTTGTCGAGATCGGCTCGGTGACGCCGAAGCCGCAAGCCGGCAACCCGCGTCCACGGCTGTATCGCCTCGAGCGCGACGAGGCCGTCATCAATCGCATGGGCTTCAACAATGACGGCGCGGAAGCCGTGCTGCGCCGGCTCGCCGCGCGCGCCAGCGGCGGCGGCATCATCGGGGTCAATGTCGGGGCCAACAAGGATTCGACCGACCGCGTTGCCGATTATGTGAAGCTGATCGAGACCTTTGCCCCGGTCGCGAGCTATTTCACCGTCAACGTCTCCTCGCCGAATACGCCGGGCCTGCGCAATCTGCAGCAATCGGCGGCGCTCGACGATCTGCTGGCACGGGTGATCGATACCCGCGAGCGGGTGCGCAAGAATGCCGGCGATTCGCCGGTGCTGCTGAAGATCGCGCCGGATCTGAGCCTCACCGAACTCGACGATGTCGTGCACATCGCCCGCTCGCGGCGCGTCGATGGCATGATCGTCGCCAACACCACGCTGGCGCGTCCCTCGACCTTGCGCGAGGAGAACCGGGCCAGGGAGCAGGGTGGCCTGTCGGGCCGTCCGCTGTTCCGCCTCTCGACGCGGATGGTCGCCGAGACCTATGTCCGCGTCGAAGGTGCATTTCCGTTGATCGGCGTCGGCGGCATCGATAGCGGCGGCGCCGCGCTGACCAAGATCCGCGCCGGGGCCAGCCTGATCCAGCTCTATTCCTCGCTGGTCTACAAGGGCATCGGCCTGGTCGACGACATCAAGCGCGACCTGTCCTCGACCTTGCTGCGCACCGGCCGCGACTCGCTGTCGGAAATCGTCGGCGCCGATGCTGCGACCATCACGGCCGAGGATTGGCCGGTCAGGTAGCCGTTCTTACCTCGCCCCCGCTTGCGGGGCCGTTCAGAACGCCGAAGCAAAACTTCGGCTATGCGCATCGCAGATGCAATCCGGATGAGGGGGACTCTCCGCGGATCAAGTTCTTACCGCCTTCTTGGAAACAGCCCCTCACCCCAGCCCTCTCCCCGCAAGGGCGGGGCGAGGGAGCAGAGCATCGCTTCGCTGCATCCGGGCGACAGAGCTACGCAGTCTTGAACGTTTTCCTAAACTGCGCCGGATAGCGCAGGCCCTGCAGGCCGCCGCGCGCGACGTAGAAGCCGAGCAGCGCGATCCACAGCCCGGTGTTGCCGAATGCGCTGAGCGCCCACCAGGCGGCGAGGAAGATCGCGAGCGAGGCCAGCATCAAATTGCGCATCTCGCGTGCCCAGGTCGCCCCGACATAGATGCCGTCGAAGCCGAAGGCGAATACGCCGGGCAGAGGTGCCAGGATCACGAACACCAGGAACTCGCGCGCATAGCGGCGCACGTCCTCGCTTGTCGTCATCAGGTTGATCAGCGCCGGTCCGAACAGCGCGAACAGCACCGAGACGACCAGCGCAAAGCCGACACCCCACAGCAGCACCAGCCGGGTCGAATCGGCAAAGCCGCGTGCGTCGCGCGCGCCGAAAGCGCGTCCGCAGAGCTGCTGGGCGGCGTTGGCGAGGCCGTCGAGGAAGAAGGCGCTCACCAGCAGGAAATTGTTCAGCACCGAGTTCGCCGCCAGCGTGACGTCGCCTTCGCGCGCGCCCTTCGCGGTGAAGAACAGGAACACGACGATCAGCGCCGCGGTGCGGACCATGATGTCGCGATTGACGGCCAGCATGCGCATCAGCTTGGCGCGGTCGAACAGCGTGGCCGCAGGAACGGCAAAGCCTGTTTGCGAGATCCGCCACGCCACCACGATGCCGACGGCGAAACCGGTCGTCTCGGCAAGCACGGCGGCGATCGCGGCACCGGCGATGCCGGCGCCGTAGATCTGCACCAGCAGCACGGTTGCGGCCATGTTAATCAGGTTGATCACGATCTGCAGCGCCAGCGCCAGATTGGCGCGCGCCTGCCCGACCAGCCAGCCAAGGATGACGTAGTTGGCGAGCGCCAGCGGCGCCGACCAGATCCGGATCATGAAATAGCTCTTGGCCGCGCGCGTGACGCCTTCGCTGCCGCCCATCAGCTGGAATGTGACCGCGGCGAGCGGCACCTGCAGCGCGATCAGTGCGACGCCGATCAGGCCGGCGATGATGAAGCCGCGCACCAGGATCGCGGCATATTCCTGCGGCTCGCCGGCGCCCTGCGCCTGCGCGGTGAAGGCCAGCGTGCTCATGCGCAGGAAGGCGAACAGCCAGAACAGGCAGTCGAAGATCACTGAGGCCATCGCCACCCCGCCGAGCAGCGCGGCGTCGTCGAGGCGGCCGATCGCGGTGGTCGAGACGATGCCGATCAGCGGCGTGGTCAGGTTGGCGACCATCGCGGGACCGGCGATGGCGAACACCTGGCGGGTCGTGATCTTTGGGTGGATGGGTGCGTGCATGGCTACAGTTGCAAGGAATATGCGCTTCTATCGCGACATCCGTCGCGCGACCATGCTGGAATTGTACTCAGAGCAATGCGGTGGCGGAGGGGCGGCCGACGAGGCATGGCATGGTCAGAACACCACGACCATGCCGTCGCTCGCCGCCGTGTAGGGCAGGTTGTCGACGCGGCCGAGCATGTCGTCGCTCATATGGGTCAGCACCACGCGTCTGGCGTTGATCGCCGGCAAATGTGCTTCCAGCGTCTTCAGGCTGAGATGGTTCTTGATCATCTTGTCGTAGGTATAGGCTTCGGCGATGAAGAGGTCGGCGTTCTGCGCGGCCGGGATCAGCGCGTCGGTCCACTCGGTGTCGGCGCTGTAGCAGACGACGCGGTCTTCCGCCTCGACGCGATAGGCAAGGAATGGCCCGCCGGATTCGCCATGCACTACAGGATAGGGCGTCACGCTCACCTCGCCGAGGCTGCGCCGCTCTTGCGGTGCGAGCGTGACGACGGACAGGTCGAAGCGCTGTTTGGTCTTGGAGGAATGCTCGAACGTCACTTCCATCACCTCAGGCAGTTTTGTTTCGATACCTTTGGGTCCAGCGATCACCAGCGGCCGGGTGCGGCGGGAGAATTGCGCGTCGAGCAGGAAGAACGGCAGGCCGGCAAAATGGTCGCCGTGGAAATGCGTGATCAGGATCAGGTCGATTGCGTCGAGGTCGATCTCGAGCCGCTTCAGCGCCGGCAGCGAGGAGGCGCCGCAGTCGATCAGGAAATTGACGCGCGCGCCGCTGACATGGAAGCAGGTGTTGAAGCGGCCCCCGGAGCCGAATGCATCGCCGCAGCCGACAAATCGCAATTGCATCGGCTGCGAGCTTTCCCTTGGAGTTTCCCCTGGGATCAGCGGCCGCGCGGCGCGCCGAACAGCCGCGACAACAGCCAGATCGGGATCACGATCACGGCGCCGAGCAGGAAGTAGCGCCACGCCCAGTTGATCGCATCGAAGCCGAAATCCCAGATGCTCTGGAACAGCCTGCGGATGCTGTACAGAATGTTCCACGGGTCGAGGCCGATCGCGGCGAGCACGACGCCGACCAGGATCGAGAGCAGGATCAGTCGGAACGCCACCGAGAGCGGCGATCCGCCGAGAAAGCGGTACAGGCCATCGCTCTGGCCACCGGCCGGCAAGTCCCTGACGTCGTTCGGCATCGTTCTCTCCTGGCGGAATCGCCCGCATTATAGGTCACGGCGCAGCACATGGGAAACCCGCGAGCCGCGATCAATGGCTTCCATGCGCGCTTCGGGTTTAACTTCCTGTCATGGAGATTAACATCCGTTCAAGCGTCTCCAGCCGGTCGGCTTCGCGCGGCGGCTTGTCCCAGCGCAGGCGGCTGATCCGGGGAAAGCGCATCGCGACGCCGGATTTGTGACGCGGCGAACGTTGCAGGCCCTCGAAGGCGACTTCCAGCACCAGCCCCTGATCCGGCTCGTGCACGACATGTCGCACCGGGCCGAACTTCTCGGTGGTGTTGCGGCGGACGAAGCGATCGATCTGCAACAGTTCCTCGTCGGTGAAGCCGAAATAGGCTTTGCCGACCGGCACCAGCTCGTCGCCGCGCATCGCCTCGGGTCCAGACCCCGAACGTGTAGTCGGAGTAATAGGACGAGCGCTTGCCGTGGCCGCGCTGGGCATACATCAGCACCGCGTCGATGATGTGCGGATCGCGCTTCCACTTCCACCATGGCCCCTTCGGTCGCCCGGGCAGGTAGGGCGCGTCGCGCCGCTTCAGCATCACGCCTTCGACCGCGTCGGCATCGTCGCCGGCGCCCACGCTCTTCGGATCGGCGCGCGCCGCGGCCAGCTCTTCCCAGCTCGCGAACGGAACCGTCGGTGACAGATCGATGCGCGGATCGTTCAGCCTGGCGACGAAGGCTTCGAGATGCGCGCGCCGCTCGGTGAAAGGCAGCTCGCGCAGATCGTTTTCGCCGTCGCCGAGCAGGTCGTAGGCGCGCAGATGGATCGGAAATTCCTTGATCAGCTTCGGCGAAACCACCTTCCGGTTCAGTCGCTGCTGCAACACGTTGAAGGTCTGCACGCGACCGTCGCGCAGCACCAGCAATTCGCCGTCGATCGCGAATGAAGCATGATGCCGAAAAGTGTGAAGCGGCGGTTTTCGGGAGCCATCATGCTTCAAATCTAGAGTAACTTGCAGATGCAGCGACGGCACGAGGTCGGGGAAGCTGCCGGTGATATCCTCGCCGGTGCGTGAATAGAGCCGCGCCTGGATGTGGCCGCGCGCATCGCGGCCGGCGACAGCCTGCACACGGATGCCGTCCCACTTCCATTCCGCGCTGAAATCGGCGGCGTCGAGATTGGCGAAGTCGCTATCCTCGATCGCATGCGCCAGCATCACCGGGCGGAACGGCGCAGGGTCGCTGTTGACCGGCTTGTCGCCAAGGCCTTCGAGCCAGGCGAACAAGTCGAGATAGGGTGGCGACAGGCCCGGCCACATCAGCTCGACCTCGTGCGGATCCTTAGTCCCGAGCGCCGCCGCCGCGGTCTTCGCGAGCCGCGCCGAGATCCCGATCCGCATCGCACCGGTGACGAGTTTTAGCAGTGCCCAGCGCCCGGTCTCGTCGAGCTCGTCCAGCCAGCGCGCCAGCTGCGCCGGCAGCTCGGCCTTGCCGAGCGTGCGCAGCGTGGTGACGACGTCGGTGAGGGTGGGAGGAGGCGGGTTGTTGTGGCCCGGCAGCTCCGCCTTCGGCCACATCAGCGCGACGGTTTCCGAGAGATCGCCGACGTAATCATAGGAGTAGCCGAACAGCACCGGGTCGGCGCGTTCGGTGATCAGGTCGCGGATCAAGCCCGGCTTGGCGTGCTTGAACGACAGCGCACCGGTCAGCGCCGCCAGCGCGTAGCCGCGGTCGGGATCCTCGGTCTCGCGGAAATAGGCAACCAGCAGCTTGATCTTGTTGTTGCGGCCCGGCTCGTAGGCGAGCCGGTCGAGCAGCTCGGCAAAGCGGTTCATGCTCTTGCCTCGCCGGTGACCGCCGCCGTCTCGCCCTCGTCCTCGTCGCCATAGCCGACCAGATCGAGCGGCCGCGCGGACAGGCCCTTGCTCTTGCACCAATGCACCAGCGCGTCTTCCTGGCCGTGGGTGACCCAGACCTCGCCGGCGCCGGTGGCAGCGATCGTCGCCGTCAGCCCATCCCAGTCGGCATGATCGGAGATCACCAGCGGCAGTTCGACGCCGCCCTGCCGGGCCCGGGCCCGCACGCGCATCCAGCCCGACGCAAAAGCCGTGACCGGATCGGGGAAACGCCGCGTCCAGACGTCGGAGGTCGCGCTCGGCGGCGCCAGCGTGATGGTGCCGGCAAGCTCGGCCTTCTTCATGCCGCGCGCGGGCCGGAGTTCGCCGAGCGAAATGCCGCGCTCTTGATAATAATAGGCGATCTTCTCCATCGCGCCGTGCAGATAGATCGGGGCGTCGTAGCCGGCCTCGCGCAGCAGCGCGATCACGCGCTGCGCCTTGCCGAGCGAATAGGCGCCGACCAGATGCGCGCGCTCCGGAAACAGCCTGACCGACGCTAGCAACTTGTTCACTTCGCCGGCGGCATCGCCATGGCGAAACACCGGCAGGCCAAAGGTCGCCTCCGTGATGAAGACGTCGCAAGGGACGAGCTCGAACGGCACGCAGGTCGGGTCGCGTGCGTCCTTGTAGTCGCCGGAGGCGACGATCCTTGTATCCTTGCATGTGACCGATATCTGGGCGGAGCCCAACACGTGCCCGGCGGGATGAAACGTCACCGTGACGTCGCCGAGCCTGATCTCCTCGCCGTAAGCGACCGCCTGCGTCGTGCCGGCGAAGTTCTCGCCGTAGCGCAGCCGCATCATGTCGAGCGTTTCCTGGGTCGCGAGCACAGCGCCATGACCCGCCCGTGCATGATCGGAATGGCCATGCGTGATCAGCGCCCGTTCGACCGGCCTGACAGGATCGATGTGGAAGCCGCCGGGCTTGCAGCAAAGCCCGGCCGGGACGGGCATCAGGATGTCTTGCGGGCGCATTGTCCCTATATAGGCGATCGATCCGCGATGTTTAGCCGTCATCGGCGGGCTTGACCCGCGCTTCCATCTCCGGAAAAAGTCCGTGTTTTAATGGACGGCCAGACTTGGCCAAGACCGGTTCCCTAAGAGAAAATGGCCCCCCGCCTGTTTCTGTCCTCCGGCGACCTCGTTGCCGACCGCCGCTACGAGTTCGCGCGCGACCTGCAATTGAAGGGCGATCTGCCGGCTGCCGCCGAGCTGCTCGAACAGGCGATCGAGCTGGTGCCGAAATTCCCGTCGGCCTGGTACACGCTGGGCAAGATCCGCCTCGAGCTCGGCCAGCGCGATCCGGCGATCGCAGCCTTCCGCGCCGCGCGCGACGCCGATCCCGAAGACCGCCATGGCGCCGGCCTGCACCTGATGCAGCTCGGCGTCGAGGCCGTCGGCGCGATGCCGCCGGGCTATGTGCAGACGCTGTTCGATCAATATGCGCCGCGCTTCGAGGCCGCGCTGGTCGGCGATCTCGGCTATCGCGGCCCGGCGCTGCTCTTCAAGGCGGTGCTGTCGGTGCGCGCCTCAGCGAGGAAGCCGGCATTCTTCAAGCGCGCGATCGATCTCGGCTGCGGCACGGGCCTCGCCGCCGGTGCATTCGCGCAGCACGTCGATCGATTCATCGGCATCGACCTGTCGCCGCGCATGATCGAGAAGTCGCGCGCGACCGGGCTCTATGCCGAGCTCGAGGTCGACGACATGCTGAAGGGCATTTCGGGCAAGCCGGACGGCAGCGCCGAATTGATCCTCGCCGCGGACGCGATGGTCTATGTCGCCGATCTCGCGCCCGTGCTCGCCGAGGCCGCGCGCGTGCTGGTCGCGGGCGGCGTGCTTGCCTTCACCACCGAGACCCATGACGGCGAAGGCGTCATCATCGGCGAGGGGCTGCGCTACGCCCACAATGCAGCTTACGTGCGCGCCGCGGTCGCCGCCGCGGGGCTGACGTTGGCGCTGCTCGACGATCTCTCGGCGCGGAATGAGGACAACATTCCGGCGCCCGGGCTTGTCGCCGTCGCCGTCAAGCCGTGACGCACCCGTCTCTTCAAGGCGAAAACTTGAGTCTACACGCTACGCATTTGCCGTGACGCGGCATTGCGCCGCAAAGCCGTGACTTCGCGCTTGCCCGACGCAAAGCGGAATGCGAGAGCTTTTCGTCTCAGGGAGAGAACCAATGAAAAAACATACGCGGCGCGAATTCGGCGCCACCGCATTGTCCGTGATCGCAGCGTCCGTGCTACCCGCGCCGTTCGTCCGGGCCGCCGACAAAAAGTACGATACGGGGGCGAGCGACACCGAGATCAAGCTCGGCCAGACCGTGCCGCATTCCGGCCCCGGCTCGCTCTATGGCGTGCTGGGCCGCGTCGGCGAAGCCTATTTCCAGATGCTGAACGACAAGGGCGGCATCAACGGCCGCAAGGTGAAATTCCTCACCATGGACGACGCCTACAGCGCGCCGAAATGCGTCGAGGCGACGCGCCGCCTGGTCGAGCAGGAAGAGGTGCTGGCGCTCTATGGCTCGCTCGGCACCGCACCGCAGACCGCCGTGCACAAATATCTCAACTCCAAGGGCGTTCCCCAATTGCTGCTGAACACCGGCGCCTCGAAGTGGAACGACCCGAAGAATTTCAAATGGACCATGGCGGGCCTGCCGCTCTATCCGACCGAAGCCCGCATTCTCGCCAAGCACGTCGTCAGCGTGAAGCCGAACGCCAAGATCGGCATCCTCTATCAGAACGACGATTTCGGCCGCGATTTCCTCGGCCCGTTCAAGAAGGTGCTGGCCGATGCCGGCGGCAAGGCACAGGTGATCATGGAGCAGACCTACGATCTCACCGATCCGACGGTCGATTCCCAGCTCATCAATCTCTCGAAGTCAGGCGCCGACGTCTTCTACAACATCACCACCGGCAAGGCGACGTCGCAGTCGATCCGCAAGGTGGCCGAACTCGGCTGGAAGCCGTTGCAGTTGTTGTCGGCGGGCTCGACCGGCCGCTCGATCCTGAGCGCCGCGGGCCTCGAGAACGCCAAGGACATCGTCGCAATCCGCTACAACAAGGAAGTCGGCGTGCCCCGCTACGAGAAGGATGCGGACGTCGTCGCGTTCGAGGAGCTGCGCAAGAAGTACCTGCCGAACATCGATCCCGACAACACCATCGCTTTCGCCGGCTACGGCCAGGCGGCGACGATGGGCGAAATCCTGCGCCGCTGCGGCGACGACCTGACCCGCGCCAACGTGCTGAAGCACGCCACCACGCTCGCCGGTTTCCACTCGCCCTATTTCCTTGACGGCATCAATTACAGCTATACGCCCGACGACTACACGCCGATGAAGACGCTCTATGTCTCGATCTTCAACGGCAAGGACTGGGATCTCTCCGGCGAGCCGATGACGGAGTAGGGCTTACGCTGCACTATCGTCTCCCTCGCCCCGCCCTTCGCGGGGAGAGGGCGGGGTGAGGGGCTTCTCTCCACCAGGCGGTGTACGCGTGGAGACCTGTACCCCCTCACCCGGATCGCATCTGGCGATGCGATCCGACCTCTCCCCGCAGACGGGGCGAGGTGACTTCCAGGCGCTTCGCAGCCCACGGAGCGAGATGATCGCCCCTGCCACCTGCCGCCATTTTCGCCCGCCCTCGACGAAACCCGCTGAACCACCTACCTCTTGGGCGTGTCGACGCTCGATCTCTTTTCCGTCACGCCGTCGGAAACGGCCGATCTCTTGCCGCGCCTGTTTCGCGACTGGTTCGCTTCGCGCGGCTGGTCGCCGCGCGAGCATCAGCTCGCGCTGCTGGCGAAGGCGCGCGAGGAACGCTCCGCGCTGCTGATTGCGCCCACCGGTGCGGGCAAGACGCTGGCGGGGTTCTTGCCGACGTTGGTGGAGTTGAGTGGGGAGGGAAGTGCTGCGAATCCGCAGACCCGCACACGATCGCCACCTCCCCCCTTGCGGGGGAGGTCGACGCCCTCCGACGCGCAATCGCGCGTCGGGGGGCGGCGGGAGAGGGGTATGCCGCTTGCTCCGGACGATACGGCTTACCCCTCTCCCCAGCCCTCCCCCGCAAGGGGGGAGGGAGCCCTCGCAGCGGGGGCCTCCAAACGTCTCATCTCCACCGGCCGCGGCGTTCGCCGCAGCGGCGGGCTGCATACGCTCTACATCTCGCCGCTCAAGGCGCTCGCGGTCGACATCGCGCGCAATCTGGAGACGCCGGTTGCCGAGATGGGGCTGCCGATCAGGATCGAGACCCGCACCGGCGACACGCCGGTGTCGCGGCGGCAGCGGCAGCGGCGCTATCCGCCGGATATCTTGCTCACCACGCCGGAGCAACTGGCGCTGCTGCTCGCCTCCGACGACGCGCCTTTCCTGTTCTCCTCGCTGAAGCGCATCGTGCTCGACGAACTGCATGCGCTGGTCACCTCCAAACGCGGCGATCTGTTGTCGCTCGGTCTTGCGCGGCTCTGGACCATCGCGCCGCAGGCGCGCGCGATCGGCCTCTCGGCGACGGTGGCCGAGCCGGAACAGCTTGCGCGTTTCCTGGTGCCGCAGCCGGGCGGTGCGAACGTGTCCGCGGACGTCGTCACCGCCGGCGGCGCCGCGCCGCCGGTGGTCGAGATGCTCGATACGCGCGAGCGGCTGCCGTGGTCCGGCCACAGCGCGCGCCATGCGCTGCCCGAGGTCTACGAGCTGATCAAGCGCAACAAGACCACGCTGGTGTTCGTCAACACCCGCAGCCAGGCCGAGATGCTGTTCCAGGATCTGTGGCGCATGAACGACGACGGGCTCGCGATCGCGCTGCATCACGGCTCGCTCGACGTCGCGCAGCGCCGCAAGGTCGAGGACGCGATGGCCGCCGGCCGCCTGCGCGGCGTGGTCTGCACCTCTTCGCTCGATCTCGGCGTCGACTGGGGCGATGTCGACCTCGTCATCAATATCGGTGCGCCCAAGGGCTCGTCGCGGCTGATGCAGCGGATCGGCCGCGCCAACCACCGCTTCGACGAGGCCTCGCGCGCCGTGCTGGTGCCGGCCAACCGGTTCGAGGTGCTGGAATGCGCCGTCGCGATCGATGCGATCGCCGAGAATGCGCAGGACACGCCGCCGCTGCGCTCGGGTGCGCTCGACGTGCTGGCCCAGCACGTGCTCGGCTGCGCCTGCGGCAAGCCGTTCCTGTCCGATGAACTCTACGATGAAGTCAGGACCGCGGCGCCCTACGCGTCGCTGGCGCGAACCGATTTCGACGACGTCGTCGACTTCGTTGCGACCGGCGGCTACGCGCTGAAGACCTATGAGCGTTTCGCGCGCATCAAGCAGGACAAGCAGGGCCGCTGGCGCGTCACCAATCCCAGGGTGCGGCAGAGCTACCGCCTCAACGTCGGCACCATCGTCGAGGAGACCATGCTGAAGGTGCGGCTGGTGCGTTCGCGTGCCGGCGGGCAAGGGAAAAGCGGAGGCTCGACCGGCGCGATCGCCCGTGGCGGCCGGATGCTCGGTGAGATCGAGGAGGTCTTCATCGAGGGGCTGGTGCCCGGCGACACTTTTGTCTTTGGCGGTGAGGTGGTGCGCTACGAGGCCTTGGTTGAAGACCAAGTCTATGTCTCCCGCGCCAATGATAAAGATGCAAAAGTGCCATCCTATATGGGCGGCAAGTTTCCGCTCTCGACCTATCTCGCCGAACGCGTGCGGAAACTGCTCGACAACAGCCGGGCCTGGAACATGCTGCCGGACCAGGTGCACGACTGGCTGTCGCTGCAGCGAAAATTCTCGCGGGTACCTGCGGTGCGCGAGCTGCTGGTGGAAACCTTTCCGCGCGGCGGCAGCCATTATCTGGTCTGCTATCCCTTCGAGGGCCGGCTCGCGCATCAGACGCTCGGTATGCTGCTGACGCGCCGGCTGGAGCGCGCCCGCGCCCGTCCGCTCGGCTTCGTTGCCAACGAATATGCGCTTGCGGTCTGGGGCGTCGGCGATCTCTCCTTCATGATCCGGCACGGCAGGCTCGATCTCAACGCGCTGTTCGACCCCGACATGCTCGGCGACGATCTCGAGGCGTGGCTTGCGGAATCCGCGTTGATGAAGCGCACCTTCCGCAACTGCGCGATCATCTCGGGGCTGATCGCGCGCCGCTTCACCGACGAGGAGAAGTCGCGCCGCCAGGTGCTGTTCTCGACCGATTTGATCTACGACGTGCTGCGCAAGCACCAGGCCGACCATGTGCTGCTGCGCGCCGCGCGCGGCGATGCCGCCACGGGATTGCTCGATCTCCGCCGCCTCAGCGATATGCTTTCGCGCATCCACGGCCGAATCATCCACAAGGATCTCGACCACGTTTCTCCGCTTGCCGTGCCCGCGCTGCTGGAAATCGGCCGCGAGTCAGTTTATGGCGAAGCATCCGACGAGCTTCTGGCCGAGGCGGCCGAGGAACTCGTGCGGGAGGCGACGACGTAGCGCGAGAGTGTTTTCGAGCGAAGTGGATACCGGTTCGCGTGAAGAAAACGCGACCAAACAAAAAGAGTATGATCCGATTCGATCGGATCATACTCGGGGGAACAGGACGTGGCGGCAAGCGCGCTAGCTTTGCGAGACGGTGACGATATGCGCGTTTCGAGGGTCACGGTGGCGGATGTCGGCTTCGTGGCGGATTTCACCGGCGCGCTGTTTTGGGAAGAGCGGAGCCTGCTCGTGGTGTCCGACCTGCATCTGGAAAAAGGCTCGAGCTTTGCCAGCCGTGGCGTGCTGCTGCCGCCTTACGACACGGTTGCGACGTTGAGCCGGCTCGCCGCCGTGATCGCGCGGCACGATCCGCGGCAGGTGATCGCGCTCGGTGACAGCTTTCACGATCGCGATGCGCATGCGCGCTTGTCGGAGCCGGATCGCGAGGCGCTCGCGGCGCTGCAAATGCGGCGCGCCTGGATCTGGATCTCGGGCAACCACGATCCGGCGCTGCCGGCCAGTCTCGGCGGCGTGATCGCGACCGAGGTCGCGATCGGCCCGATCGTGTTCCGCCATGAGCCGACCGGCGCTGCCGGCGAGATCGCCGGCCACCTCCACCCCAAGGCGCGGGTGCCGACCCGCGGCCGTTCGATCGAGCGTCGTTGCTTCGCAAGTGACGGCGAGCGCGCGGTGATGCCGGCGTTCGGCGCCTATACCGGAGGCCTCAGCATCCGCGACGCGGCGTTCGCACGGATTTTCGGATCGCCCGGCTTCATGGCCCACGTGCTCGGCGACAACCGCGTCCACGCGTTCGTGGCATCGCGGTGTTATTGATAGTGATCAGCCCACTCCAATCCGCCATTACTCTCGGTGTCGTCCCGGGCAAGCGAAGCGCGACCCGGGACCCAT
The DNA here is from genome assembly GCF_054063415.1 of Bradyrhizobium sp. USDA 4011. Taxonomy (NCBI): domain Bacteria; kingdom Pseudomonadati; phylum Pseudomonadota; class Alphaproteobacteria; order Hyphomicrobiales; family Nitrobacteraceae; genus Bradyrhizobium; species Bradyrhizobium sp. USDA 4011. The sequence goes on along the minus strand of NZ_JBSSGG010000001.1, from coordinate 3,399,905 downwards.
AACCACCGATCGTCGTTGTTGCGCGACGCTGGGGCCACAGCCTGCCTCAGCAACTTCGCAGGGACGACAGCGAAGTGGCGGCGCGGTCTCCGCCTATGCCGCCTTCGCCTGCACGCTCTCGCAATACTCCGCCAGCCGATCCGCCAGCCGCAACGTCGCGGGGCTGGCTTCGGGGGCGGCGACGAGCGCGACCTCGGTCCGCTCGATCGGCGCAAAGCCGTCCTTCGCCGTCAGCACGCGATGCTCGGCCTGGATCGACATTTCTGACAAAATGCTGAGCCCGAGGCCTGCGGCGACCGCGGCCTGGATGCCGGCGAGGCTGGAGGAAGTGTAGGCCATGTGCCAGTTGCGGCCGGCGCTCTCCAGCGCATGGATGGCGCGGGCGCGATAGAGACAGCCGGAAGCGAAGCCGATCAGCGGCACCGAGCCGGTCGCCGTGTCGCGCGGATGACTCTTGCTGGTGACCCAGTGCACCCGTTCCGGCCACACCGCGATGCCGCCCTTCTCATCGGCGGCGCGCTTGATCAGCGCGAGATCGAGGTCGCCGCGCTCCAGATCGCGATACAGGAACAGGCTCTGGCCCGAGCGCACGTCGAGCCGCAGATTCGGATGGCTGCGCGCGAAGGTCGCGAGCAGTTTGGTCAGCCGGTAGGCCGCAAAATCCTCGGTGATGCCGATCCGGATCGCGCCTTCGCTGCCGGGGCGCGAGAGCACGTCGCGGGCCTCTTCCGCGAGCGACAGCAGCCGCCGCGCATAGGTCAGCAGCCGCTCGCCGGCCTCCGTCGGGGTGACGTCCTTGCCGCTGCGTATCAAGAGCGCCTGGCCGACATCCTCCTCCAGGCGCTTGATCTGCTGGCTCACTGTCGATTGCGTGCGGTGGACGCGCTCTCCGGCCCGGGTGAAGCCGCCGGCGTCGACCACCGAGACGAAACTGCGCAAGAGCTCCAGGTCGAGCATCGCAGCCTCCATTCATAAATCCACTGCATGTCAGTCTATCATTTAATTTCCAAATGACAAGGCGTGGGCCTAGATCATCGGGCGAAGGAGAATTTGCCATGTCCTCTGCAAGCTCGCCCGCCGCAACCTCGATGTCCGTCCCCCGCGCCCGCTTCAACACCCTGCCGCTGCTGATCGCCCTGTTCTGCCTGCTCTGGAGCTACGCTTTCGTCGCCGGCAAGATCGGCGTCACCGATTGCCCGCCGCTGATCCTGCTCGCCGCGCGATTTTCGCTCGCCGGAGTCCTGATCCTCGGCATCTCCTGGCTGCGCCGGGATCAATGGGACCTCACATGGCGGGATGCGGCGGTTTTCGCCGTGCTCGGCGTCGCCAACAACGCGCTCTATCTTGGCCTTGGCTATACCGGCCTGAAGACGGTCTCTGCCGGCCTCGGCGCGCTGATCGTCTCGGCCAATCCGGTATTCACCGCCATGCTGGCCGCGTTGTTCCTCGGCGAGACCATGACCCTTCGCAAGGTAACTGGTCTCGTGCTCGGCATCGTCGGCGTCGCCTTCATCGTCTGGCATCGCATGAAGGTCGGGGCCGACAGCCCGCACGGCATCCTGTTCACATTGGCTTCGCTCGCCTCGATCGTCGCCGGCACCGTCCTGTTCAAGCTGCTGGCGCCGAAGGGCAGCCTGTGGATCGGCAATGGCATCCAGAACATCGCCGGCGGCCTTGCGGTGATGCCGTTCGCCTTCACGCTCTCCAGCGTTGGCGACATCTTGCCCAGCATGCGACTCGCCGGCGCCTTCGCCTTCCTCGTGCTGGGCGGTTCGATCCTCGCCTATCTGCTCTGGTTTCATCTCCTGAAAGTGTGTGGCGCGACCGCCGCAAGCGCCTATCACTTCCTGATGCCGCCGCTCGGCATGCTGTTCGCCTATCTCGTGCTCGGCGAGCATGTCGAATTTCGCGATCTGCTCGGGATCGTTCCGGTCGCGCTCGGCATTTACCTGGTGACCCGCCCCGCCGCGGCTTCGCCCAAGAGGAGTGTGACGTGAGCATCACCATCACCCTGATCGGTGGCCCGACCGCCCTGATCGAGATCGACGGGTTCCGCCTGCTCACCGATCCGACCTTCGATGCACCCGGCGACTATCAGCTGCCGCATGTGAAGCTGGAGAAGCTGACGGGCCCTGCACTCAGCGCGCGCGACGTCGGCGAGATCGATGCGGTGCTGCTGAGCCACGACCAGCATTCCGACAATCTCGACCATTCCGGACGGGATTTTCTCAAAGAGGCGAAGCGCGTGCTGACGACGGAGGCCGGTGCCAGGCGGCTCGGCGGCAACGCCGAGGGCTTTGCGCCCTGGGCCTCGACCACACTGACGAAAGGCGGCCGGACGCTCGCCGTCACCGCGACACCGGCGCGGCACGGGCCCGCGGGCATCGAGCCGTTGTCCGGCGAGGTCGTCGGCTTCGTGTTGGAGCCGGCGAAGCCCGGCCGTCCGGTCTATGTCAGCGGCGACACCACCTGGTTCGACGGTGTTGCCGAGGTCGCGCGGCGCTTTGGTGCTGCCGTTCGCCGGCGCGGCGCAAACCCGCGGCCCGTTCCATCTCACCATGGACACCAACGACGCGATCGAGACCGCGCGCGCCTTTGCGGACGCGGTCATCGTGCCCGTTCATACCGATGGCTGGGCACATTTCCGGCAGGACGCGAGCGACCTGCGCGCGAGCTTCGATACGCTCGGCTTCGGCCGCCGTCTGCGCATCCTCGCGCCCGGCGTCGCCACGGTCATCGAGGCCTAGGTTTCATCCCAGGAACCTTGGCGGTATCCGGTCCGTTGTCAGACGGCTGGAACCGGACATGACGCGGCAAGAGACGATCTCGCGACACGACAAGGATCAAGATGCGCCGGCGGCGAAGCCGCGGCGCGAGCCGTTCAGCTTCAAGCGCGTCGTGAAGTCGCTCGGCCCGGGCCTGATCACCGGCGCCTCCGACGACGATCCGTCGGGCATCGGCACCTACAGCCAGGCCGGCGCACAACTCGGCTACGGCATCGGCTGGACCATGCTGCTGACGTTCCCGCTGATGACTGCGATCCAGGAGATCTCCGCGCGGGTCGGCCGTGTCACCGGGCACGGCATAGCGGGCAATGTCGGCCGGCATTATCCGGGCTGGCTGCTGGTCATCGTGGTGACGCTGCTGTTCATCGCCAATACCGTCAACATCGCCGCCGACCTGTCGGCCATGGCGGACGCGACCAGGCTCCTGATCGGCGGTCCGGCCGTCCTCTACGTCGTGCTGTTCGGCGTTACCTCGGTCGCCGCCCAGATCTTCATGAACTACCGGCGCTACGTCGCGGTCCTGAAATGGCTGACGCTCAGCCTGTTCGCCTATGTCGCGGCGCTCGCCTTTGCCAAGGTGTCGTGGATGCAGGCGCTGGCTGGCGTGCTGGTTCCGCGCCTGACCTGGAGCTCCGATTATTTCACCACCATCGTGGCGATCTTCGGCACGACCATCTCGCCCTATCTGTTCTTCTGGCAGGCCTCGCAGGAGGCGGAGGAGCAGCGGGTCGACGTCACCAAGCACCCGTTGATCGACAAGCATCACGGCGCACGGAACGAGTTCTCCCGCATCCGCGCCGATACGGTCACCGGCATGGCGTTTTCCAATCTGATCGCGCTGTCGATCATCGTCACCGCTGCGGCCACGTTGCACGCCGCCGGCAAGACCGACATCCAGACCTCGGCGCAGGCCGCCGAGGCGTTGCGCCCGATTGCCGGGCCCTTTGCCGAGGTGATCTTCGCGCTCGGCATCGTCGGCACCGGCCTGCTGGCAATCCCGGTGCTCGCAGGCGCGACCGCCTATGCGGTCGGCGAGGGCCGGCGATGGCCGGTCGGACTGGCGCGCAAGCCGAAGGAGGCGATGGCGTTCTATTCGGTGCTGGCACTGTCGGGTGGCATCGGTATCGCGCTCAACTTCACCCCGATCGATCCGATCTCGGCGCTGTACTGGAGCGCGGTGGTCAACGGTGTGCTCGCCGTGCCCGTGATGGTGCTGCTGATGGTCATGGCCCGCCACAAGGCGGTGATGGGACGCTTCGTTGTCGGCGGGTGGCTCTACAGGCTCGGCTGGCTCTCGACCGGCGCGATGGCGCTCAGCGTGATTGCGATGGGGCTGGGATTGGCCTTGTAGCTTCGCACGATGTGTGGCGCAGCTCTCAATCCTTGCGGAACACGATCGAGGCCATCCAGCCGGTCATCAGCGCCATGAACGCGGTGACGAGGCCATAGACCAGGCCGTTCTGTCGCGCGGTGGTGGCGACGAACTGCTCGAAGCCCACCTTGACGATCTCGAAGGCGGTCTCGGTCTTGGTCACCAGCGCGCCGTCGGAAAACAGCTTGATCTCGACATTGTAGGTGCCGATCGGCACCTCCGCTGGCAGCGGAATGCCGGTGCGAAACAAAGTCGGTGTCAGGAACGTCACCGCCGAGGTCGCTTCGCGGTACAGCCCGTGCTCGGAGCGCAGCCGGACGAAGGCGCTGCGGAACGGGTCGTTCGGCACCACGTCGGCAAAGTCGGGCCCGACCCGCTGCATCAAGAGCACGTTGTTGAGGCCGAGCTGTTGCCGCCGCTGCACCTCCGGCGAAGCGATCTGGTCGAACGGGCGATTGGAGAACAGCGCGAGATAGCCCGGCACCTGCAGGAATTGCCGCGAGTCGGTGTTGATCCAGATCCCGAACTTGCGCTCCTTGCGCCGCGTCACCATGTCGGCGCGCGGGCCCGACACCGTGACGACGAGATCGTAATTGCCGCGATTGGACGGCGTCTTGTCGTCCTTCTCGACCGAGCCGAACAGCACGAGCTCGCCGCCGGAATAGTTCGGCGTCACGGTGACGCGGTGGTTGGAGACCGACACGATCAGCCGCTCGGCGCGCGCGGGTGCGGTCATCAGGCTGGCGGCGACGAGGCCCACGATCGCAAGCGGCGCGCGCAGCCTCATGGCGGGGCTCCGCCGGTTTCGCGGATGCTGAACAGGTCCTGCGGCCGGATCACCAACTCGACGGCGAAACGGATGCCGACCGCAAGCACCAGCAGGCCGAGCAAGAGGCGCAGATGCTCGCCGCGGATCTTCTGGCCGGCGCGGGCGCCGAACTGCGCGCCGGTAACGCCGCCGATCATCAGGATCAGCGCCAGCACGGCGTCGACCAGATGGTTGGTGACTGCGTGCAGCATGGTCGCGAACACCATGGTGACGAGGGTGAGCACCATCGAGGTGCCGATCACGGTCGAGGTCGGCACCCGCAGCACGTAGATCATCAGCGGCACCAGGATGAAGCCGCCGCCGATGCCCATCACCGCGCCAATGAAGCCGATCACGAGTCCGACCACGACGACCGGGATGACGGACAGGTAGATCTTGGAGCGCTTGAAGCGCAGCTTCAGCGGCAGACCGTGGATCCAGCCATGGCTGCCGGGCTTGCGCAGCGTGACCGGGCCGCCGCGCCGTGAGCGCAGCATCGCGCGCAGGCCTTCCCAGAACATCAGCCCGCCGACCGTGCTCAGCAGGATGACGTAGGACAGCGCGATCATCAGGTCGAGCTGGCCGAGCGAGCGCAGGAAGGTGAAGGTCCACACCCCGAGCGCGGTGCCGAGCGTGCCGCCGACCAGCAGCACCGCCGCCAGCAGCGGGTCGATCGCGCGCCGGCGCCAATAGGAAATCGCGCCGGAGAATGAGGAAGCCGCGATGTGGCTCGCCACGGAGGCAACCGCGACCGCCGGCGCGATGCCGACGAAGATCAGCAGCGGCGTCATCAGGAAGCCGCCGCCGATGCCGAACATGCCGGAGACGAATCCAACCGCCGCGCCCATCGCCAGGATGAGGAAGACGTTGACCGGAATGTCGGCGATCGGGAGGTAGAGCTGCACGCGCGTCGCTTCATGTCGGTTCGCCACATGCTGGGGCGCAAGGCCGCATCAGGGCGTGATGTCGTTCTGGTCGGGCATTCTCCGGCTGAACGAATCCGGTCGGCGCGCAAGAAGCAGGCGAACGCGGGTCGATTGCCGCGTTCTTGCATAACCGAAATCGGCGAGGGGAGGGACTAAAGAATCCGCCTCGGGTGGCATTTTTCGCCGCACGTGGCAGCTCGGCTGCGGACGTGGTTGATAATTCAGATTAATGGCGCCCGTGTCGGCTTGTTTGAGCATGATCTTTTCGGAAAACCGCTCCGCACTTTTCCGGATCATGCTTTAGGGCCGATCGACCGGCTTGGTGACCAGGTTCAGCGCGAGCGCTTCCTTCGGGCTCAGCCAGCGGATATCCGAGGTCTGCGACATCGCTTCCACGATCCCGGACGAGACGCCCATCTTGGTCATGTAGCCCAGCACCATGCCCTGGATGCGTTGCGCCTCGGCGAGGGGATCGCTGACGGGTGCGCTGGTCGTGAAGCGATGCACGCCGAGCCGCGAGCCCGCGACGCCATAGCGGGTCTGGCCGCCGGCATAGACCAGCACACAGGCGCTTGCGCAGGCAGCGGGGCGGAGCTTGCCCGAGGCGTCTGATGTGGCGACGGCGGTGACGAGTCCGTGTGTGCGGATGACCTCGCCCATGATCGCTGCCTGGTTCAGCGCACCGCCCTGCGACGACAGCAGCACGGCATCACCGGGTGCGAGACGCGCCTCGCTGACCCGGTCGCGGAACCAGCTCGCGCTGGCCGAGCCGATCTTGCCGTTGATCGCAAGCGCACGCCGGCCGCGGCCCGACCCGTCGACGTCGACGTCGGGTATCACCGCCGAATTCATGCTCGCCGCAACATAAGTCTCGCGCCAGAAGTCCCACGCGCCCGGCCTCGACAGGTCGCGGTAGGCCTGAATGGCGACGCTCGACACCAGCAGCACGAAGATGATGACCGACCAGAGCGAGAACCGGAAGGTGCGGGGCGGCGATGCCACGTTCTCTTGTCTTTGCGGGGGTGGAGGCGGAGGAGAAGGCCGAGGCTTGGGAGGCGCGGCAAATGGCGACGGCGTCTGACGCGGCGGCGCGACGCGGGGACCGGTCGGCGACGAACGATGGCCCGTTCCATCATCCTGACGATCGTCGACAGACAAGCCTGGCCCTCCGGAACGCGTGCGCCATTGGCGCGGGGTTTTGCGCCTATCTACATGGCGGAAGCGCGGAGGGATAGGACAGCGGCGCCGCCAAGGCGCCGCAGCAGCTTTCAAATGAGTGCGATTAGAGCGTTTTCGAGCGAAGCCTGTCCCGCACTTGATGCGGGATGGACGCCGGTTTGCGTGAAGAAAACGCGTCAAAACAAGAATCTAGAGCTTCGGTTCTGATTCAATCAGAACCGAAAATGCTCTAGTGTGCGGCCAGCGCCGCAGTCCGCCTCGACGGTGGCTTGACGGACTTCGCCGCTGCGGGCTGCACCGGCGCGCCGTCCCAGCCGCCGGCCGGGGCCGGCACGTTGACCGCATCGCTCGGCTGCGGTTCGGGGGTAAAGGTCTGGATCGCAAGCTTCGCTGCGGCCAGCGACTGCGGATCGAGCCGCTTGGCGATATCGTCGCGCTTGTGACCGGCGTCGGCGTCGCCCTGCGCGGCCGCGAGGCTGAACCATTTGAAGGACTCGGCGAGGTTCTGTTCGACCCCGATGCCGCGGGCATAGAGGATGCCGAGGTTGACCTGGCTGTCGGCGACGCCGCGATCGGCCGCCTTGCGGAACCACTGCGCGGCGCTCTTGTAGTCGGCGCCCTTGCCGCCGCCATCGGCGTCGAGCACGGCGAGGTTATGCATCGCCTTGGCATTGCCGCGCTCTGCGGCCTGTACGTAGTAGCGCCGTGCGACATCGAAATCGCGCTTCACGCTGAGGCCTTTCTCGTAGAAGGTGCCGAGCCGGAACATTGCCGGCACCACGCCCGCCTGTGCCGCGCGGCCATACCATTTGGCAGCCTCGTCGACATTGGCGGCCACGCCCTTGCCTTCGGCAAAGCGGACGCCGACCTCGTAGGCCGCGGCCGCATCGCCCTTGATCGCAGCCGTGCGCAACGCCGGACCGCCGATCGCGTCGGGCAGCTTCTCGCCCGCGGGAATTTGGACCATGGCAAGCTTGCCGCCGAGCGGCGGCGCGGTCGGAATCGTGCCGGTGATATCGCTCGCAGCGGCGACCGGTGCCGCAGCCGGCTCAGGCGCCGCGGCGGGCGCGGGAGCCTGAGGGATCGTGACCTGCGTGCTGTCGAGCGTGTTCGGCGCCGCCGTGTTGTTGGACTGGCGGCCGAGCGGAGTCGGCGAGGTCATCGACGGCCCAGGCGCTGACGGCCCGGGCGTGCCGGACGGCGCAGCCGGTGCTGGGACGACAGAGTTCTCGGCGGGCGGTTGCGCGGGGAGCGCGGCCGGCTCGCTGTGCTCGATCGCCGGCGTCTGCGGCGCGGCGCTGGTGTCGAGCAGGTTCATCGCCATCTTGGCGGTCGAGAGTAGGATCACGACCACGCTCGCGCCGACCAGCAGCGAGCGGATCTTGGAGGTGATGGTCGAAGGCTGGGCCTCCGGCGCGCCAGTCGCCGGCGCGCCGGCCTTGCCAGCAGCGGCCTTCGCGGCCTTGTCGGCCTTCTCCTTGGCCTTGGCGGCGGCCTTGCTCGCGGCGCGCGCGGCCTTGTCGTTGACGGGCTGCGCGGCGGCGGCCTGCGCGGCGCGGCGCGCGGCGGCGATGAAGCTCGAGGTCGAGACCGGCTCCTTCTTGCCGGCGGGAAGATCAGAGATCGCGCGCTCGGAATCCGCAATCCGCTCCGACGGCGACGACACGCGGCCCGAGGGGCGCGTGCCCGGCTCGAGCGGATGATCCGGCGGCAGATCCGGCGCAATCGCGGCGCGCGCGGAGGCGGCATGCGGCTCGAGGATCTCGCTGATCGCACGCGGCGGCAGCGGCGGCGGCGCGGTCTCGACCGGCTGCGCGGCATGGAATTCGCGCGGCGCGGACATGAAGTGCTCCTGCGCCAGCGCAGGATTGGGCAATTCGGGCCGGTACGATTCGGGCCTGTACGATTCAGGTTGGGGCTGCGCGACCGACTGCGGCATCGCCGCGCGCGGCATCTCCATGCGCGGCGCTTCCATCCGGGGTTCGGCCGCCGCGGGGGCCGGCGGGGTGCGCACGGTGCGAAGATCGTTCTCGATCATCGCCAGCCGATCGACGACATGACCGAGCGTGTTGTGAACGGTCTCCAGCGAATCCTGGGTGCGGCGATCGGTCTCCGACTGGCTGAAGCGGATATCGGACAGTTCGCGCTTCACCAGGTCGACGATGCCGCTGTCCATCATCGGCTGCGGCGCGGCGGTGTTGATGTTGTTGCGGGTGGCTTCGGCCAGAGAGGCGATGTGGGCGTGCTGCGCCTCGAGGTGCCGCATGATGTCATGCAGCCCTTCCTCGACCCGGCCGAGATTGCCGGAGCGCTGGTCGGCGGATTCCAGGCGCTCGAGCAGATAGGAGACGCGCTGCTCGAGATGGGTGAACGCCGACGAGCTGTCGTTGCCGACCTGCAGGCGGTCGATCCGCTCCGACAGCGAGCGCAGCGCGCCTTCGATGGCGTCGGTATTGTCGTAGCCGGCCGGCCGCTCGCGGGTTTCAAGGGTCGAGGTCAATGCGGCGATGCGCTGCTCGATCCCGGCGAAGGCATCGACGTGGGACTCGGCGCGCGACATCTGCGACAGCTGGTCGACCTTCGCGGCCAGCGCATGCACGTCCCCGGAGAGCTGCAGCAGCGCGTCGTTGGAGGCGACATTGGAGACGATGGCGCGCAGCGCGGCGATCGCGCTCTCGAGCTGATGCACCGTCGACGGATCGTCGTTGGCGCGCAGGATCATGTCGAGCTTGGCGCCGAGATTGCGGATCGCCTCGTCATAGCCGGTCAGCTGCTCGGCGGGCGTCAGGGTGCGCAGCGCCTCGCGGATTTCCGCCAGCGCGCGTTCGATGCCGGTAATCACCTGGCCTTGGCCGTTGCTGCTGTCCTGGCGGATCTCGTCGATCCGATGATGCAGCGAACGGATCTCGTTCTCGATCGATTCGATCGCGCGGCGCGGCATCGCCTCGGTGATCGCCTGGCGGATTTCGGCAAGCTCGCTGCGGAAGGCCGCGATCGATTGCTCGATATGATCGGGCCGCTGCAGCGCCTCGATCTGGCTCGTGATCTTGAGCAGGTGCCGCTCGAGCGAAGAGAAGTCGGGCCCGGCCGGTGCTGCCGGCGGCGGCGCATAGGCGGCCATCGGCGGCGCCGCTTGCGGCATCGGCTGAGCGTTGCGCGGCGGCATCTGCCGTGGCGCTGATCCGTCGAGCTCGTTCTGGCGTGCGGCGATCTCCGCGATCGCGGAATCGAACGACGCCGGGCTGAGCGGCGGCGAGGGACGGTAGACCTGGGCTGCGGCGCGCTCGACCGCTTCCGCCTGGCGCAGCCTTTCCTCCAGTTGCCGGTCCTGCATCTGCGGCTCCCGCTGCATCTGCGCTTCACGCATCGGCTGGGGTTGCGGCTCGCGCGCCGGCTGCGGTCGCGAAATCTGCGACAGCCGCGCATCGAGGCGCGAGATCGCGTCGTTCAGCTGCCGTGCGACGGCGGGCTGGCCGCGCGGCACTTCGGCGCGCACGGCTTCGGCGCGCGACATTGGCTTTGCAATCTGTTCGATCTGGCGGGTGATCGCGTCGAGCCGCTGATGGATATCGGCGACCTCGCGGCTTTCCCGGCTCGGCATCGGCTGCGGTTGCTCGGGCGCCGTGCGCCAATCCGGCGGGCTCGGCTCGCCGACGGTGGAGTTGAGCCAGTCGTTCAGCGACATGCCGGCGCGGCGCGCAGCCGCCTCGGCCCTGTCGCGGACGGAGGGATCGATGCCGTCAACACTCCACGATACGCGCGAATTCATGATTCCGTCCGGTCCCGACTCCGGCGCTACACCCTGCGCCCGCAGCCTCCCCGCGCATTCCCGTTAAGAGACAATCGAATTCTGCGCTGGTCGTCTGCTTCAGCTGCTGACTTTTTCCCGTCACGGTAAATAACGGGTTAAGGAATGGGCCCGGCGGGCCTTAAAGTTAGGGATTCCGGGAACCTGTTGCGTCGGATCAGGACAGCAACTTGTGTGCGGCCAAACTTCTCCTTCCCACTAAAAGGGGGAAGGTCGGGATGGGGTCTGCCGCACACACTGCTGCGTGTGGATAGAGATGATCCCCACCCGCTTTGCTCTGCGAGCAAAGCGACCTCCCCTTTTCAAGGGGAGGTTGGAGATTTGTTTCTAGCCGTTGCCTTCGCGCTTGCCGTCGTCGAGCGGCAGCACGTTGCCGCGGCCGGACATTGCCGACAGCGCGTCGAGCGCCTCCTCGCACCATTCCACCACGACGCGCTCATGGCGCATCCCGATGCGAAGCCCGAGCATCTTGCCGACATCGGCCGGCGGTGCGGTGCCGTCGGGAAAGCGCTTGTTGAGCAGACGCTCGTAGCGCTCGTAGCGGTCGCGGTGATGCTCCAGCCGCGCCATCAGGTCGGTGCGCAGCGGCTCGATGTCGACGCAGTCGAGCGCATAGAGCCGGACCAGCAGGTCGTCCTTGATCGAGGGCGGAACGCTGGGCCGCGCCGCCCAGTGCTTCAGCGCCGCGCGGCCCTCGGCCGTCAGGGTGTAGACCAGCTTGTTCGGCTTGCCGGATTGCACCACCTCGCGGCCCTGGACCTGGCCCTTGTCGCGCAACCGGGAGAGCTCGCGGTAGATCTGCTGATGGTCGGCCTTCCAGAAGAAGCCGATCGAGGCGTCGAACGTCTTGGCGAGCTCATAGCCCGTCATCGGACGTTCCGTGAGGCATGCGAGGATTGCGTCACCGAGTGCCAACGCCCACCTCCATCTCAGTTCCCAAGAGGGCCATTCTGAAGTTCGCTTGACTTTATGCGTTACTGTGCATATGCGTCAATATGCATATGGTGATCGCCGTGCCGCCTTGTCGCGCGCGGCCGATGTTCAGGCCTCTCAACCCCCTGCCGCAGGAGACGTCCGCATGAGCAAGCCGGGCCTCGACAAGTGGTACGCCTACATGAAGTCCCACGACACCGCCGCATTGTGGGATCTGCTGCATCCCGACGCGGTGTTCGAAAGTCCGGTCGTGCACACGCCGCAGCGCGGCCGCGAGATCACCTTCAAATATCTCACCAGCGCCGCCAAGGTGCTCGGCGGCCCGACCTTCAAATATCTCGGCGAATGGCGCAACGACACCGGCGCGGTGCTCGAATTCGAGAACGAGATCGACGGCATCAAGCTCAACGGCGTCGACATCATCACGTTCGATGGTGACTGCCGGATCACGCATTTCAAGGTGATGGTGCGTCCGCTCAAGGCGATCAACCTGCTGCATCGGATGATGGGCGAGGAGTTGATGAAGCAGAGCGGCGCAACGCCGCAATCACAGTCTCGATAGCACCTGCCGCGGACCTCCCGAACCGGATAAGGTCCGCTGCAACAAACCCAAGGACACGCTGCGCAGCATCGGTCGCGCACGCGGCCACAAGCCAGCCGGGAGATCAGCATGCCGACCTACAAAGCCCCCGTCGAAGACGTCAGCTTCCTGTTGAATGACGTTTTCCAGATTGATCGTTACGGCAATCTTCCCGGCTTCACCGATGCGTCGGCCGATGTGCGCGAAGCGATCCTCGGTGAGGCTGCCAAGCTCAGCGAGGAAGTGCTGCAGCCGCTCAATCGCACCGGCGATCTCGAAGGCTGCAAGCGCAATGACGACGGCAGCGTCACCACGCCGAAGGGCTTCAAGGAAGCCTTCAAGCAGGTCGCCGAAGGCGGTTGGCTCGGCCTGTCGGCGCCGGTTGAATTTGGCGGCCAGGGCCTGCCGGTGACGCTCTCGCAGGCGGTCAACGAATTCCAGATCTCCGCCAACATGGCGTTCTCGATGTATGGCGGGCTGACCATGGGTGCGACCGCCGCGCTGCTGGTGCACGGCACCCCCGAGCAGAAGAAGACCTATGTGCCGAAGATGGTCGCCGGCGAGTGGACTGGCACCATGAACCTGACCGAGCCGCAGTGCGGCACCGATCTCGGCCTGCTCCGCACCAAGGCGGTGCGCCAGGCCGACGGCAGCTTCAAGATCACGGGCACCAAGATCTTCATCTCCGCCGGCGAGCACGATCTTGCCGAGAACATCATCCATCTGGTGCTGGCGCGCATCGAAGGCGCGCCGGCCGGCATCAAGGGCGTCTCGCTGTTCGTCGTGCCGAAGGTGCTGGTCAATGCCGACGGCTCGCTCGGCCAACGCAATGGCGTTACCTGCGGCTCGATCGAGCACAAGATGGGCATCCACGGCAATTCCACCTGTGTGATGAACTACGACAACGCCACCGGCTGGCTGATCGGCGAAGAGAACAAGGGCATGCAGGGCATGTTCGTGATGATGAACGAGGCTCGCCTCGGCGTCGCGGTGCAGGGCCTCGCGCAGTCCGAGGTCGCCTACCAGAACGCGGTCGCCTATGCGCGGGAGCGCCTGCAGGGCCGCTCGCTGACCGGCGTCAAGGCCGCCGACAAGCCGGCCGATCCGATCATCGTGCATCCCGACGTGCGCCGCACGCTCCTCACCATCCGCGCCTTCAACGAGGCGGCGCGCGCCATGGTGGTGTGGACCGCGCTGAAGAGCGACGTCGCGCACCGCTCCAACGACCCGAAGGATCGTCAGGCAGCCGACGATCACATGGGCCTGATGACGCCGGTGCTGAAGGGTGTGCTGACCGACACCGGCTTCGCCAACACGGTCTCCGCGCAGCAGATGTTCGGCGGCCACGGCTATATCGCCGAGCACGGCATGGAGCAGTTCGTGCGCGATGCCCGCATCGCGATGATTTATGAGGGCGCCAACGGCATCCAGGCGCTCGACCTGGTCGGCCGCAAGCTGCCGCGCGACGGCGGCCGCGCCGCGATGGCGTTCTTCGGCGAGGTCGGCGCCTTCGCCAAGGAGCATGGCGGCGACGAGGCGATGAAGCCGTTCATCACCCCGCTCTCCACCGCGCTCGGCCATCTGCAGCAGGCCACCGGCTGGCTGATGCAGAACGCGCTGACCAAGCCCGACAATGCCGGCGCCGCCGCGACCGATTTCATGAAATTGTTCGGCCTCGTCGCGCTCGGCTACATGTGGGCGAAGATGGCCAAGGTGGCGCAGGACAAGGCCGCCGCCGGCGCCACGCCCTACCTCAACACCAAGCTCGTGACCGGGCGCTTCTTCATGGAGCGGCTGCTGCCGGAGACCGCCGTGCATCTGGCCCGGATCCAGAGCGGCAGCGCCACCACGATGGAATTGGCCGCGGAAGCGTTCTGAAAATGACCGCCGCACCCCGTGCGGCGGCGCTTCCTTCCGTATATATTATGATCCTCATATCAAGGAGGGCGTCATGCCTGAGGCATACATCTACGATCACGTTCGTACCCCGCGCGGCCGCGGCAAGGCCGACGGCGCACTCCACGAGGTCACCGCGCTGGCGCTCGCCACGGTGCCGCTGAAGTCGCTCAAGGAGCGCAGCAATCTGCCCGAGGACTCCGTCGACGACGTCATCCTCGGCGTGGTCGATCCGGTCGGCGAGGCCGGCTCCGACATCGCCCGCTTCGCCGCGCTGAAGGCCGGCCTCGGCGAGAAGGTGCCGGGCGTGCAGATCAGCCGCTTCTGCGCCTCCGGCCTTGATGCCGTGAACTTCGCCGCGGCCCAGATCATGAGCGGCCAGCATGAGCTCGTGATCGGCGGCGGCGCCGAATCGATGAGCCGCGTCGGCATCGGCGCCTCCGGCGGCGCATGGCCGATGGATCCCTCGATGGCGGTGCCGGCCTATTTCATGCCGCAGGGCATCTCGGCCGATCTGATCGCGACCAAATACGGTTTTTCGCGCGACGACGTCGACGCCTATGCCGTGCAAAGCCAGCAGCGTGCGGCCAAGGCCTGGGACGAGGGTCGCTTCAACAAGTCGGTGGTGCCGGTCAAGGACATCAACGGCCTGACCATCCTCGCCAAGGACGAGCACATGCGCCCGACCACGACGATGCAGTCGCTGGCGCAGCTGCAGCCGTCCTTCGCGGCGATGGCGGCGATGGCCGGCTTCGACGCGGTGGCGATCCAGTCGCATCCCGAGGTCGAGAAGGTCAATTACGTGCATCACGCCGGCAATTCCTCCGGCATCGTCGATGGCGCCGGCGCGGTGCTGCTCGGCAGCAAGGAGGCGGGCGCCAAGCACGGGCTGAAGCCCCGTGCCAGGATCCGCGCGTTCGCCAATATCGGCTCGGAGCCGGCGATGATGCTGACCGGCCCGGTCGACGTCACCGAAAAGCTGTTCGAGCGTTCCGGCATGAAGAAGTCGGACATCGACCTGTTCGAGCTCAACGAGGCCTTCGCTTCGGTGGTGCTGCGCTACATCCAGGCGTTCGACATCGACAACGCCAAGATCAACGTCAATGGCGGCGCGATCGCGCTCGGCCATCCGCTAGGGGCGACCGGCGCGATGATCCTCGGCACCGTGCTCGACGAGCTCGAGCGCACCAACAAGGAGACGGCGCTGGTGACGCTGTGCATCGGCGGCGGCATGGGCACCGCCACCATCATCGAGCGCGTCTGAGGCGAGGGAGCGAGCAACATGGCCTACAAGAATTTCAAGTTCGACGTCGACGCCGACGGCATCGCGCTGGTCACCTGGGATATCCCGGGCCGTTCGATGAACGTGTTCGACGAGGTCTCGACCCAGGAGATCGGCGAGATCATCAAGCACACCACCAGCGATGCCGCGATCAAGGGCGTCGTGATCACCTCGGCCAAGGAGGCGTTCTGCGCCGGCGCCGACCTCTCGATGCTCGAGGGCATGAACCGCAGCTACGCGCAGCTCTTCAAGGAGAAGGGCGAGGAAGCCGCGAACCAGATGCTGTTCGAGCAGAGCCGCCAGATGTCGCAGTCGTTCCGCGCGATCGAGACCTCGGGCAAGCCGTGGGTCGCCGCGATCAACGGCCTCGCGCTCGGCGGCGGTTTCGAGATCACGCTGGCCTGCCACTACCGCGTCGCGGCCGAGAACCCCAAGACTCGCCTCGGCCTGCCCGAGATCAAGGTCGGCCTGTTTCCCGGCGCCGGCGGTACCCAGCGCGTGCCGCGCCTGGTGTCGCCGCAGGACGCGATGCAATTGCTGCTCAAGGGCGAGGCGGTCAATCTGACCCGCGCCAAGGCGCTCAATCTGATTCACGCCGTCGTGCCCGCGGCCGATCTGATCAAGGCCGCGAAGGACTGGATCAAGGGCGGCGGCAAGGCGGTCGCGCCGTGGGACGAGAAGGGCTTCAGGCTGCCCGGCGGCCCCGTCTTCTCCAAGATGGGCATGCAGATGTTCCCGGCCGGCAACGCGATCTATCGCCGCGAGACCTACGACAACTATCCGGCCGCGCGCGCCATCATGAGCTGCGTCTATGAAGGGCTGCAGTTGCCGATCGACGCCGCGCTGCGGGTCGAGTCGCGCTACTTCACTAAGGTCCTGCGCTCGAAGGAAGCGGCTGCGATGATCCGCTCGCTGTTCCTGTCGATGCAGGAATTGAACAAGGGCGCGCGCCGCCCGGCAGGCGTGCCGCCGACCAAGGTGAAGAAGCTCGCCGTGATCGGCGCCGGCTTCATGGGCGCCAGCGTCGGCTATGTCTCGGCGCAGGCCGGCATCGACGTCGTGCTGGTCGACCGCGACCAGGACAGCGCCGACAAGGGCAAGGGCCACGCCAAGACCGTGGTCGACGGCCTGGTCGCCAAGGGCCGGATGAAGCAGGAGGCGGGCGATGCTATCCTCGCGCGCATCTCGGCCACCGCGGATTACAACGTGATCTCGGACTGTGACCTCGTCATCGAGGCCGTGTTCGAGGACCGCAAGGTCAAGGCCGATACCTACGCCAAGGCGCAACCGCTGCTGAAATCGGGCGCGATCTTCGCCTCCAACACCTCGACCCTGCCGATCAATTCGTTGGCCGAGGAATTCAAGGACCAGGGCAAATTCATCGGCATCCACTTCTTCTCGCCGGTCGAGAAGATGATGCTGGTCGAGATCATCCTGGGCAAGAACACCGGCGACGTCGCGCTGGCGACCGCGCTCGACTATGTCCGCGCGATCGGCAAGACGCCGATTGTCGTGAACGACTCCCGCGGCTTCTTCGCCAACCGCTGCGTGATGCGCTACATCTCCGAGGGCAATGAGATGCTGCTCGAAGGCGTGCCGCCGGCGATGATCGAGAACACCGCCAAGATGGCCGGCATGCCGGTCGGGCCGCTGTCGCTGCAGGACGAGGTCGCGCTTGATCTTGGCCTGAAGATCACCAAGGCGACCGAGGCCGATCTCGGCCCCAACGCGATCGACCAGGCGCAGAAGAAGCTGATGGTCGAGATGGTCGAGAAGCAGGGCCGCTTCGGCCGCAAGAACGGCAAGGGCTTCTACGACTATCCGGAGAAGGGCAAGGGTCAGAAGAGCCTGTGGCCGGGGCTGGCCGATCTGCAGCCGAAGCAGCTCGATCCCGACACGCTCAGCGTCGAGGAATTGAAGCAGCGCTTCCTGGTGGTGCAGGCGGTGGAAGCCGCGCGAACCGTCGAGGATCACGTCATCACCGACGTGCGCGAGGCGGATGTCGGCTCGATCCTCGGCTTCGGCTTCGCGCCGTTCACCGGCGGTGCGCTGTCCTACATCGACTTCATGGGCACCAAGAACTTCGTCGCGCTCTGCCACGCCTTCGAGAAGAAATACGGCTCGCGCTTCACGCCGCCGAAGCTGCTCGAGGAGATGGCGGCCAAGGGCGAAACCTTCTACGGCCGCTTCCCGCCGAAGAAGCAGGCGGCGTAAAAAGTCGTCGCCGCTCAAAAACGCGATGAGATAGCGAGGTCTCTCCTCTCCCTCTCCCCGTTCTTACTAGGAGAGGGTTGGGTGAGGGGCTATCTCAGCGAGCTTGATGCAGCGAGTGGGCGGAGATTCCCCCTCACCCGGATTGCATCTGTCGATGCAATCCGACCTCTCCCCGCACGCCGGGCGAGGTGATGCGGAGTCCGCTGCTCGACCTCAGCAAAGTCATCGAACTCGACTTGTTGCACCTCTGGTTGCCGACGGAAAGGACCGGCGCCCTGACAAAAAAGAGCCGGATCGGCCGATCCGGCTCTTTCGCCATCCTGGTGGAGCGAGCTCAGGCCGCCTTCAGCAGTCCTTCCTTCTTCAGCGCTTCCTGCACCTTCGGGCGAGCCGCGACGCGCGCCTTGTAGGCCATCACGTTCGGCAGGCCGGAGAGATCGAAGCCGAGCCGGTCGGTGGCCCACATCATCATGGTGAAGAGATAGCCGTCGGCGACCGTGAACTGGTTGCCCATCAAATAGTCGCGTCCGGCGAGCTGGCTCTCGACATACTTGAACTTGCCCATGGCGCGGTCCTTGAAGAAGGCCTTGGCGTCATCGGCCAGCACCGGCGAGAACATCGGGCCGAGATTCTTGTG
Source organism: Bradyrhizobium sp. USDA 4011 (assembly GCF_054063415.1). Taxonomy (NCBI): domain Bacteria; kingdom Pseudomonadati; phylum Pseudomonadota; class Alphaproteobacteria; order Hyphomicrobiales; family Nitrobacteraceae; genus Bradyrhizobium; species Bradyrhizobium sp. USDA 4011. The sequence goes on along the minus strand of NZ_JBSSGG010000001.1, from coordinate 3,381,484 downwards.
CAACTCGGTCGTGATGTAGTTCAGCCATTCGAGCAGCTTGTAGCGCTCGTTGGAATCCCGGGCCGGCGCCAGCTTCTTGTCGGCGGCCTTGTCGGCGATCATCTGGATGATGATCGGCCCTTCGGTGACCATCTCGCCGGAATCCAGCGCCAGCGCCGGCACCTGGCCCTTGGGGTTCACCTGCAGGAAATCGTCGCCGTTTTCGAGCTTCTTGGCGCGGAGATCGACCTTGACCAGGTCGTAGGGCAGGCCGGCCTCGAGCAGGGCGATGTGGGGGGAGAGGGAGCAGGCACCGGGGGTGTAATAAAGCTTCATGGGGGTATTCCTTCCCTTGTTCTTGGCGTCCGGAGAGGGATTGCCTACATGCACCTGCATGAAATAGTCAAGATTGATGCAGATGCATACAGTGCGGTACAGTCGGTGCCGGGACCCTATGGGCTAGACGATGAAACGCAAGCTATCGAGCGAGGCGACGGCCGCCTGGATCCGCCTGATGCGGGTGCCGAGCCGGGTGCTGGACTGCGTCGAGCAGGATTTGAAGAAGGCCGGCTTTCCGCCGCTGGCCTGGTATGACGCCTTGCTCGAGCTGTCGCGCGCGCCGTCGGGCGAGCTGCGCCCGGTCGAGCTCGAGCGGCAGATGCTGATCCCGCAATATTCGACCTCGCGGCTGATCGACAAGCTGGTCGACGAGGGGCTTGCGGCCCGGCGCGAATGCAAGATCGACAAGCGCGGCCAGTTCGTCGAGATCACCGAGGCCGGTCGCGAGCTCCAGAAGAAGATGTGGAGCGCCTATTCGGCCGCGATCGACAAGCATGTCGGCTCGAAACTGTCCGATGCCGACGCGGCCAGGCTGTGCGGCCTGCTCGACCGTCTGGGCTGCTCCTGCGGCGACGCCAAAGGTGACACTAAGGTCGATGCGAAGAGCGATAACAAGGCCGCGCCGGCGCGAGACGGCGTGCCTGCCCGATGATATTCCTGACCCCATCATCCGCGGCCGTTGTGGCTCGCGGATGTCCCTGCCACCGCGCGCCTTCGATCAAAGCGCCCTTGAGTTGGATTTTCCATGGCGCGTGACCAGATCGACATGACGCCGCTGCAGTCGCGCGACGAACTTGTGGCGTGGCTTGAAGCCGGCGTGAAGCCCGAGTCCGAATTCCGGATCGGTACCGAGCACGAGAAGACCCCGTTCACGCTCGAGGGCCATCACCCCGTGCCCTATGCAGGCGCAAAGGGCATCGGCGCGCTGCTCGAGGGCATGAAACTCTTGCTCGGCTGGGAGCCGATCATGGAGCGCGGCAACATCATCGGGCTCTATGACGTCACCGGCGGCGGCGCGATTTCGCTCGAGCCGGGCGGGCAGTTCGAATTGTCGGGCGCGCCGGTCGAGAGCGTGCATCAGACCCAGTCGGAGCTGATGGCGCATCTGGCCCAGGTGCGGGAGATCGCAACCCCGCTCGGCATCGGCTTCCTCGGCCTCGGCATGACGCCGTCCTGGTCGCGGGAGCAGATCCCCGTGATGCCCAAGGGCCGCTACAAGATCATGAGAAACTACATGCCGAAGGTCGGCAAATACGGCCTCGACATGATGTTCCGGACCTGCACGGTGCAGACCAATCTCGACTTCTCGTCCGAAGCCGACATGGTGAAGAAGCTGCGGGTGTCGCTGGCGTTGCAGCCGGTCGCGACCGCTTTGTTCGCCAACTCGCCGTTCACCGAGGGCAAGCCCAACGGTTTCCTGTCGTTCCGCTCCGAGATCTGGCGCGACACCGACAATGCGCGCAGCGGCATGATTCCGTTCGCGTTCGAGGACGGCATGGGCTTCGAGCGCTATGTCGATTACGCGCTCGACGTGCCCATGTATTTCGTCAAGCGCGACGAGGAATATATCGACGTCTCCGGCTCGTCGTTCCGCGATTTCTTCGCCGGCAAGAATGCCGCCTTCCCCGGCGAGCGTCCGACCTTGTCGGACTGGGCCAACCACCTGTCGACGATCTTCCCCGAGGTGCGGCTGAAGCGTTACCTCGAGATGCGCGGCGCCGACGGCGTGCCGTGGGGCCGGCTGCCGGCGCTGCCGGCGTTCTGGGTCGGCCTGCTCTACGACAATGACAGCCTCGATGCCGTCTGGGACATCGTCCGGCATTGGACCGCGCCGGAGCGTCAGGCGCTGCGCGACGACGTGCCGCGCTTCGGCTTCAAGGCGCGGATCAAGGACCGCTATCTGTTCGAGATCGCCAAGGAGTGCCTGGTCCTGTCGCATGCCGGATTGCGGCGGCGCGGCCGGATCGATCATCTCGGACGCGACGAGAGCCGCTTCCTCGAACCGCTCGAGCGCATCATCGAAACCGGCCGCTCGCCGGCGGAGGAGATGCTGGAGAAGTTCAACGGTCCGTGGAAGGGCTCGGTGGAACCGGCCTATCAGGAGTACGCCTTCTAGTCCCCGCTCGCCCCGAATTCAGGTCCGGAGCGCGCGCGGACGGCGGTGGTGTCGCACCCGCCGTTCATCAGCCGTACAGGTTCATGGCGTTCAAATGACGCCCCGCGGAGTGCGCGGGGCGGTGCGAATTTGAAAGCAATCTCATGGGGATAGGTCGCCTCTTTAGGGCGTGGACGGTGCTGTTCGCGGTTTTCGCGGCCGCTTTCGTCGCACGCCCGGCATTGGCGCAGACCAATTTCGACCGTCCCGGCGGCGATTACCTCAATGCGCCGGTGACATCGGGCGATCCTGCCGATTGCGCGCTCACCTGCGAGCGCGACCGCCGCTGCCGCGCCTGGAGCTTCAACTATCCGACCGACGCCAACAATGGCGCGGTGTGCTGGCTGAAGAACACCGTGCCGGCGCGGGTGCAGGACGTCTGCTGCGTCTCCGGGGTGCGGGGCGCGGGCGTGGTTGAACCGCGCAACGGCGCCATCGAGACCTCGATCGACCGCCTCGGCGGCGACTACAAGAACTTCGAGCTGAAGAGCAGCGACGGCGACGAGGCCTGCCAGGCCGCCTGCACCGCCGACAACAAGTGTCGCGCCTGGACCTATGCCCGGCCCGGCTATGCTGGCCGCGCCGCGCATTGTTTCCTGAAGAAGGAGATCAAGCCGCCGCGCCGCAAGGCGGGGTTCACGTCGGGTGTGGTGCGGTAGCGGCCCACACATCTGTCGTCCCTGCGAACGCAGGGACGACAGGCTAATTTGCCGCCAGCACCGTGAGCTCCGGCACAGCGCTTTCCATCGTGCCGCCTTGCTCGCATAGTTCGCCGCGGAAAAATTGGCGGTCCGGTTCGGCCGCACGATCATGCCGGCAACATCGTCGAAACCTTTCGGCGCATAAATGTCGTAGCCGCTCGTGCTACGGCGGATGCCGATCTGCGTGTTCTCGGTGAGAAAGTGATCGATGCCGTCGGTCGAACGCGACAGCATCGGGTAGGGCAGGCCGTGCTTGCCGGGATACCAGAGATGGACCCGGGCCTGGTTGCGCGCCTCGATCGCGACACCGAGATGGCCGAGCCGCGCCTTGAGCTCGCGGATGACCGCGTCCTCGGCCTCCCACGAGGTGTCAGGATCGAAATAGAAGACGTCGTAGTCGCTGATGCCGTGATCGAGCGGCCGGCCAGTCAGCACGTTCCACACGGTCTGCACCAGGCAGCCGGCCACCAGCCAGGCATCGGGCAGCGCAAGGCGATATAGCTCGTCCGTGATTGCTGGATTGACCGGGTTGCGTAGCGCCGCATCGAGGAATTGGTCCCGAGTCATATTTCCAGGTCCTCCCCGTCATTGCGAGGAGCGAAGCGACGAAGCAAGCCATCGATCCGTGCTGCCGTGACATGGATTGCTTTGCTGCGCTCGCAATGACGAGAAACGATTATCCCGTCGCGTCATAATCCCTGACCGCCTTCTTCGATGCCAGCGTACGCCAGTGCCGGCGCAGCAGCGGCTCGACAGTTGCGCGCGTGGTCTTCGACAGGCGGATCAGCACGATCGGATAAGCGCGGTAGTGATCGGTGAAGTAGAACATCTTCGGCCGTCGCTCGACCAGCATATCGCGCTCATCGGGCGGCACGCCGGGCATCACCAGGCTGTCGCCGTCTTCCTTGAGCCGCACCAGCATCTTCTTGCGCACCTTCAGCGCCGGTGTGCCATAGGACGAGCCATCCTCGACCTCCGGCCACGCCAGCACCAGGGTCCTGACGTCGTCGAAGGTCACGTTGGCAAGCTCACTGCACCGAGGTGAAGAAGCGTGCGAGGCGGAAGCCGGAGAGCCAGGTCCAGACCGGCTGGCTGCGGATGCCCATGTCCCAGGAGCCGACCACCGCGTCGGCGCGGCCGATCAGATTGTCGATCGGCAACAGGCCGACGCCGCCGTCGCGCACCGGCACGCGGCTGTCGGCCGAATTGTCCCTGTTATCGCCGAGCACGAACAGGTTGCCGGGCGGCACCGTCACCTCGGCCGTGTTGTCCAGCCTTCCATTGTCGCGGATCTTGAAGATCGCGTGGCTGACGCCGTTCGGCAGCGTCTCGATATAGCGGTAGGCGTCCTCGCCGCCGCCGCGATCGTCTTCGGCAAAGCCGGTGCCATCGGGCTTCAGCGCCGCCGGGTGATCGTTGATGAAGAGCTGGCCCTGCCGCATCTGGATGCGATCGCCGGGCAGCCCGACCACGCGCTTGACCCAGGCTTGCGAGCGGTCGCCCGGCCAGCGAAACACGACGACGTCACCGCGCTTCGGCGTCTCGCCGAACACCCGGCCGGTCTCCGGCAGCGTGATCTGGATCGGCAGCGACGCCGCGCCGTAGCCATAGGGAAATTTCGAGGCGACCAGCGCGTCGCCGATCAGGAGTGTCGGTTCCATCGAGCCCGAGGGCACGTAGAACGGCTCGGCGATCGCGCCCTTGGCGAGGAACACGACGGCCACGATCGCGGCCAGTTGCACGGCCTGCCCGCGCCAGCTGGTCGGCTTGGCCGCCACGACTTCGTTTCCGCTGCTCACTAGCCCGTTCCTCCGACCGTAATCCGTTCCATCCGCAGCGTCGGCTGGCCGACACCGACCGGCACGCCCTGGCCGTTCTTGCCGCAGGTGCCGATTCCCGTATCCAGCGCAAGATCATTGCCGATCATGGTGATCCTGTGGAGATCGGTCGGTCCATTGCCGATCAGCATGGCGCCCTTCAGCGGCGCGCCGAGCTTGCCGTTTTCGATCTTGTAGGCCTCGGTGCACTGGAACACGTATTTGCCCGACGTGATGTCGACCTGGCCGCCGCCGAAATTGGCGGCATACATGCCGTTCTTCACCGAGGCGATGATCTCGGCCGGGTCGCGGTCGCCCGACAGCATGTAGGTGTTGGTCATGCGCGGCATCGGCACATGGGCATAGCTCTGCCGCCTTCCGTTGCCGGTCGGCTTCATGCCCATCAGCCGGGCATTCTGGCGATCCTGCATGTAGCCGACCAGGATGCCGTCCTCGATCAGCACAGTGCGGTTGGTCGGCGTGCCCTCGTCGTCGATCGACAGCGAGCCACGGCGCGATGCCATGGTGCCGTCATCGACCACAGTGACGCCCTTGGCTGCGACCTGCTGGCCCATCAGGCCGGCGAAAGCGGAGGTCTGCTTGCGGTTGAAATCGCCCTCGAGCCCATGGCCGACGGCCTCATGCAACATCACGCCGGGCCAGCCGGCGCCGAGCACGACGTCCATCTCGCCGGCGGGCGCCGGCACCGATTCGAGATTGACCAGCGCCTCGCGCAGCGCGCCATCGGCGGCATCGCGCCAGGCCTTGGTCTCGATGAAGCGGGCATAGCCCTCGCGGCCGCCATAGCCCTTGCTGCCGCTCTCCTGCCGGTCGCCCTGGCCGGCGACCACGGAGATATTGACGCGCACCAGCGGGCGGATGTCGCGATAGCTCTCGCCATCGGGCCGCAGGATCTCCACCACCTGCCAGGTCGCGGTGAGGCTGGCCGAGACCTGCCGCACCCGCGGGTCCTTGTCCCGGACATAGGCGTCGATCTCGCCGAGCAGTTTTACTTTTGCCTCGAATGCCGGGCCATCGAGTGGATTCTCGTCACCGTAAAGCTTGATGTTGGTGTGGGCCGGCGCCGCGGCAAACGTGCCGGCATAGCCGCCGCGCACGGTCGCGACCGCATCCGCGGCGCGGATCAATGCCGGTATCGAGACATCGGAGGAATGCGCGTAGCCGACCGCGTCGTCCTTGACGGCGCGCAGGCCAAAACCCTGCGAGGTGTCGTAGGTCGCCTGCTTCAGCCGGCCGTTGTCGAACACCAGCGCCTCGGTCTGCCCGAACTCCAGGAACAGCTCGCCGTCGTCGGCGCCGTCAAGTCCGCGGGACACCTCGCGGCGGACGGCATCGCGGTCCAGATTGGCGCGGTCGAGCAGGGAGGTGGTGGCAGGATTGGTCATGGTCACTCCGACGCAATGCGATTGCTGGCGATTCCTTGTCATCCTTGCCTGAAGCGCAGCTGATTGCCAGTGCGGAACCCGGAAGCAGGATTTTCGGGCGATTGAAGCAGAGACGAGCGGAAAACTCACCTTACAACCCGGAAACCTGTGCCGGTCCCGGTTCAGGTCCGGATGGCGATCGTCAGAGATAGTGTTTGGGGTGGCAAACCGGGAGTGCCTGCGGCTATGCGGTCGATCAGGGCAGCCCGACGCGATTGTCACCTTGTCGTCATCACCCCGCGCGCCGACTCGCCTTCCGCGGCGGGGCTCTCCCGCTCGTCGCCATCCACCGGCAAGGCTCGTCAAATACCGGCTTGAGCGCCTTGGCGGACGCTGTAATTCGCCTAGGGCAATTTGTCATAGCCCTCCGCGAGGCCATTCAGGCTGAGCGGAAAGCCGATACCTTCTTCCGGGGTCTCGAAGATGATGAACGTCGCGGTCTTGGCACTTTTGAGCTGGCCGAGCAGCTTGTCGTCCATCACGACCTCGGCGACACAGCCATTGGGCAGGCATCTGACGAAGCCGGCGCGGCCGACGTCCTGGTTGTCGAGCTTCAGCCCGAGGCCGGAGGGCAAGAGCACGCCGAGCGGGGCGACCACGCGCATCAGGCGGCTCTTCTGGTCGGCGGTCTTCAGCACGATCACGGTCAGGCCGGCATTGGAGCGGTCTTCGGCTACCACGCTCTGGATCAGCGCGCATTGCTCGGCCTGAGCGCCGGGCGGGGTGTCGCAGCGGATCTGCCAGTCGCCATGGACCGAGCGCACTGCGCCTTGCGCGTTTGCCGGCTGGGTCAGGCCGAGAGAAAGAGCCAGAATCAGCAGGCCGCCGAGCCAGCCGGCCTTTCGTCCTGCCTGAATTTTCGAAGCGCCCATCCGGGGTCGATCCTTTGATTGTTCGGTCGGTCCGGCCGTCGAGGCCGCCGGGTAGCACGCATCAGTCGACTGATACCGCAATTGGGCGCCTTGAAGGCGATCTTGAAGCCATTCCCGCGCCGGATTGGGGCAGCTCGCAGCGAATCAGGTTCCTGCGGGCCATCCGGTCTGTGCGTACATCCGGTAATACCGCTGTCAACAGTGCGCGGCGCTGTTTTGGCGACTTTCGCTTGATTTTGCGGGAAAATTCGCAATCGGCAGCTTCATCGCGGGCGCATGGCTTTCGGCCGTACTACTGCATTGCGAGCGCCTGCGAATTATGGTTTGAGAGGCTGGATTTCGACGCGTTCTAGCGATCTGGCTCCCGTACCCACCTTGACGCAGAGACGGGTATGTCCGGAAGGCCATTTGTCAGGGCGGATCGTGCTGTATCTTCGGTCACGTGCCGGGGGTGCGTTGGGGAATAATGCAAGGGAGCGCGAACGGCATGAAGATGTCGATTGGCCGGTTGGGCAGGCAATTGCTGGGGTTGGCGGTAGCGGGTGTGGCGTCGGTTGGCGCGGGATCGGCCTTCGCCGAAATGGGGCAGCCAGCACCGTGGGAGCACTCGCTGCAGGAGGCGGCGACCCCGGTGATGGAGAACATCATCACCTTCCACAATCTGTTGCTCGCGATCATTACCGTGATCACGCTGTTCGTGCTGGCGCTGCTCGTCATCGTGGTGGTGAAGTTCAACGCCCGGGCCAATCCGGTCCCCTCCAGGACCACCCACAACACGCTGATCGAGGTGGCCTGGACGCTGATCCCGGTCCTGATCCTGGTCGGCATCGCGGTGCCGTCGTTCCGCCTGCTGTTCCTGGAGCTCGACGTGCCGAAGCCGGACCTTACGGTGAAGGTCACCGGCAAGCAGTGGTACTGGTCCTACGCCTACCCGGATAACGGCAAGTTCGAGTTCGATTCGCTGCTCGACAAGGACAAGCAGCCTCGTCTGCTCGGTGTCGACAACGAGATGGTCGTTCCGGTCAACAAGGTGGTGCGGGTTCAGACCACCGGCGCCGATGTGATCCACTCCTTCGCGGTGCCGTCCTTCGGCATCAAGATCGACTCGATCCCCGGCCGCCTCAATGAGACCTGGTTCAAGGCCACCAAGACCGGCGTGTTCTATGGCCAGTGCTCGGAACTGTGCGGCAAGGACCACGCCTTCATGCCGATCGCGGTGCGGGTCGTCAGCGACCAGGAGTTCGCGACCTGGGTTGAAGGGGCGAAGAAGAAGTTTGCGACCAACCCGGCGAATTCCTACGCCTCGGCTGGTCAGGCGGCGCAGTAAGCCCCTAGGGTTAAGGCCCCAAGGCTTTAGGCCCCAAGGCTTAAGACCCCAAGGCTTGCGGTGCGGATGGAATAAGGGCGATGGGACCGCAAGGTCCAAGAGGGACTGCAAGGCAGGATTTTGAACATGGCGACAGGCGCAGCGACACACGACGATCACGCCCATGATGATCACGTCCACCATCCGACCGGATGGCGGCGCTATCTCTACTCAACCAACCACAAGGATATCGGTACGATGTACCTTATCTTTGCGGTGATCGCGGGCATCATCGGTGCTGCGATGTCGATCGCGATCCGTGCCGAGTTGATGTACCCGGGCGTCCAGATATTCCATGAAACGCACACCTATAACGTGTTCGTGACCTCGCACGGTCTGATCATGATCTTCTTCATGGTCATGCCGGCGATGATCGGCGGGTTCGGCAACTGGATGGTGCCGCTGATGATCGGCGCGCCGGACATGGCGTTCCCGCGCATGAACAACATCTCGTTCTGGCTGCTGCCGGCCTCGTTCGCGCTGCTCCTGCTGTCCACCTTCGTCGAGGGTGAGCCGGGCGCCAATGGCGTCGGCGCGGGCTGGACCATGTACGCGCCGCTGTCGACCTCGGGCCATCCGGGACCTGCGGTCGACTTCGCGATCCTGTCGCTGCATCTTGCCGGTGCGTCGTCGATCCTCGGCGCCATCAACTTCATCACCACGATCTTCAACATGCGCGCGCCGGGCATGACCCTGCACAAGATGCCGCTGTTCGTGTGGTCGATCCTGGTGACCGTGTTCCTGCTGCTGTTGTCGCTGCCGGTGCTCGCTGGTGCGATCACCATGCTGCTGACCGACCGCAATTTCGGCACCACCTTCTTTGCGGCTGACGGCGGCGGCGATCCCGTGCTGTTCCAGCATCTGTTCTGGTTCTTCGGCCACCCCGAAGTGTACATCCTGATCCTGCCCGCCTTCGGCATGATCAGCCAGATCGTCTCCACGTTCTCGCGCAAGCCCGTGTTCGGTTATCTCGGCATGGCTTACGCCATGGTCGCGATCGGCGGCATCGGCTTCGTGGTGTGGGCGCACCACATGTACACCGTCGGCATGTCGTCGGCGACGCAGGCCTATTTCGTCGCCGCCACGATGGTGATCGCGGTGCCGACCGGCGTGAAGATCTTCTCCTGGATCGCCACGATGTGGGGCGGCTCGATCGAGTTCAAGGCGCCGATGATCTGGGCGATCGGCTTCATCTTCCTGTTCACCGTCGGCGGCGTCACCGGCGTCGTGCTGGCCAATGCCGGCGTCGACCGCGTGCTGCAGGACACCTACTACGTGGTGGCGCACTTCCACTACGTGCTGTCGCTCGGCGCCGTGTTCGGCATCTTCGCCGGCTGGTACTACTGGTTCCCGAAGATGTTCGGCTACATGTACTCGGAGAAGATCGCCAAGGCGCATTTCTGGTTCACCTTCGTCGGCGTCAACCTGGTGTTCTTCCCGCAACACTTCCTCGGCCTGTCGGGCATGCCGCGCCGCTACGTCGACTATCCGGATGCGTTCGCCGGCTGGAACCTGATCTCCTCCTGGGGCTCCTACATCTCGGGCGTCGGCGTCCTGATCTTCATCTACGGCGTGATCGATGCCTTCGTCCGCAAGGAGCAGGCCGCGAACAATCCGTGGGGGGCCGGTGCCACCACGCTGGAGTGGACGCTGACCTCGCCGCCGCCGTTCCACCAGTTCGAGGTGCTGCCCCGCGTGCAGTAAGTCCAAGACCACGCGGCGCACCCGGGGTGCGCCGCGCCATTTGAGAGAAGTGAGACCTGATCTTGTCCGTTGTCGATCACAACGCCATCGAACTGCCCCGGATTTCCGAGGCCGAAGTGGGCGACTACATCGCGCTGCTGAAGCCGCGCGTGATGTCGCTGGTGATCTTCACCGCGCTGGTCGGGCTGATGATCGCGCCGGTGCACGTCCATCCGGTGCTGGCGTTCACCTCGATCCTCTGCATCGCGGTCGGCGCCGGCGCGTCCGGCGCGCTCAACATGGCCTATGAGGGCGACGTCGACGCCCTGATGACGCGGACCGCCAACCGGCCGATCCCGCGCGGCCGCATCACCTCGGCCGAGGCGGCCGCCTTCGGCCTGACGCTCGCCTTCTTCTCGGTGATGACGCTCGGCATCCTGGTCAACTGGGTGGCGGGCGTGCTGCTGGCCTTCACCATTTTCTTCTATGCCGTGATCTACACGATGTTGCTGAAGCGCTGGACCGCACAGAACATCGTGATCGGCGGCGCTGCCGGCGCGCTGCCGCCGGTGGTGGCATGGGCGGCCGCGACCGGGTCGCTCTCGGTCGAGCCGATCCTGCTGTTCCTGATCATCTTCTTCTGGACCCCGCCGCACTTCTGGGCGCTGGCGCTGTTCCGCAGCGACGATTATGCGCGCGCCGGCATCCCGATGCTGCCGGTGGTCGCCGGTCCCGACGCGACCCGGCTGCAGATCCTGCTCTACACCATCGTGCTGGTCGCAATCGCGCTGGCGCCGTGGCCGCTCGGCTATTTCGACGCGATCTACGGCGTCACCTCGCTGGCGCTGGGTGCCGGCATGCTGTGGCTCGCCGTCGAGGTCTATCGCCGCCGTGAGGGCACCGCCGCCAACCGCGCCACGCGCCGGCTGTTCGCCTTCTCGATCCTCTATCTGTTCGCGCTGTTTGCCGTCCTCCTCGCCGAGGTGGTCGTCCGCGCGGTCCTGCCTGTCTTCATCGGGTAGGGTCGCCGGGGGCAAAGATGGGGGCGCATGGGATACCAATGGACGAGAAACGCGAACCAGAAGGAATCGTCCTAACCGAGGCGCAGCTCAAGAGCCGTCGCCAGCGCTCGATCGCCATTGCGCTCGCGCTCGGCGTCATGGTCGTGCTGTTCTTCGCCGTCACCCTGGTCAAGGGGCCGGCCGTGCTGGTGCGGCCGCTGTGAGTGAGATGGCAAACCAGGGCGCACCGCAGGCTCCGCAAGGCGAGGGCGCCAAGGTCGCGCGCCGCATGCTGACGCGCGACGCCATGGTCGCGTCGATCTGCGGCTTCGTCGTGGTGCTGATGGTCGGCGCGTCCTACGCGGCCGTGCCGTTCTACAACTGGTTCTGCCGTACCACTGGCTTCAACGGCACCACCCAGGTCGCGACCTCGGTGCCGACGGATGCGCCGCTTGCGCGCACCATTTCGGTCAGCTTCGATTCCAACGTCGCGCCGGGCCTGCCCTGGAAGTTCGAGGCCGAGCAGAACACGATCGACGTCAAGATCGGCCAGGTCGTCACGGTCTATTACACCGTGACCAACCAGTCGGCGCGCACCACGACGGGACAAGCCGCCTACAACGTCGCGCCGCTGACGGTCGGCGCCTATTTCCAGAAGATCAACTGCTTCTGCTTCACCGAACAGACCATGGCGCCGGGCGAAAAGCGCGAGATGGCCGTGGTGTTCTATGTCGATCCCGCGCTGGCCAAGGACAGCGAGAACGACACGCTGAAGACCATCACTTTATCCTACACCTTCTTCCCCGTGCGCGATGCCGCGCCGAAGCCCGTGGCTGCGGGCGAGGCGGAGCAGCGCAAGGGCGGCTAGTTCTGGAATTCTAAGATTAAGACGTGCCTTGCGGCACGCGAATGGAGAGACGGCAATGGCTGAGGCGCAAGTCAAGCATCACGACTATCATCTCGTCGACCCGAGCCCGTGGCCGGTGGTCGGCTCGGTCTCGGCCTTCATCATGGCGCTCGGTGCGATCGGCTGGATGCACCACATGTTCTCCGCCGCCCCGATCGTGTTCGGCGTCGGCACCATCGGCGTGCTCTACACCATGGCAAGCTGGTGGGGCGACGTAATCAAGGAAGCCCAGTACAAGGGCGACCACACCCGCGTGGTGCAGATCAGCCATCGCTACGGCATGATCCTGTTCATCGCCTCCGAAGTGATGTTCTTCGTCGCCTGGTTCTGGGCGTTCTTCAATTCGGCGCTGTTCCCGGCCGATGCGGTGCACGCCACCCGCGATGCGGTGTTCGGCTGCGGCCCCGGCACGGCGATGGGCGCCTGCTCGGTTCCCGGCACCTGGCCGCCGCATGGCATCGAGACCTTCGACCCCTGGCATCTGCCCCTGCTCAACACGCTGCTGCTGCTGACCTCGGGCACGACCGTCACCTGGGCGCACCATGCGCTGCTGGAGAACGACCGCCAGGGCCTCAAGCAGGGCCTGATCCTCACGGTGATCCTCGGCGCGTGCTTCACCTGCGTGCAGGCCTATGAGTACGCCCATGCGACGTTCTCGTTCGGCGGCAACGTCTACGGCTCGACCTTCTTCATGGCGACCGGGTTCCACGGCTTCCACGTGCTGGTCGGCACCATCTTCCTCTTGGTCTGCCTGATCCGTGCCTATGCCGGCCACTTCACGCCGAAGCAGCACCTCGGCTTCGAGTTCGCCGCCTGGTACTGGCACTTCGTCGACGTGGTCTGGCTGTTCCTGTTCATCTGCATCTACGTCTGGGGCCACGGCGCCGAGTCGATGGCGCACGGCGCACACTAACCTCACTGACGTGCTAAGAAGGGGCGGCCTGATGGCCGCCCCTTTGCTTTTGAAGAGAACCGATGATGGATACCCCGCCCACTGTGACCGAAAGCGCGCTGCGCGGTATCGCCTGCCGCTGCCCGCGCTGCGGCAAGGGCAAGCTCTATTCCGGCTTCCTGACTCTGGCGCCGCGCTGCCAGGCCTGCGGCCTCGACTTCGCCTTCATCGATGCCGGTGACGGGCCGGCGGTCTTCATCATCATGCTGGCCGGCGCCATCGTGGTCGCGGCGGCGCTGATCGTCGAGGTGAAGTACCAGCCGCCGTTCTGGGTGCATGCCGCGCTGTGGCTGCCGTTGATCGTGGTGACCACGATCCTGCCGCTGCGTTCAATGAAGGCGCTTCTGATCGCGCTGCAATTCCACCACAAGGCCGCCGAAGGCCAATTGATCGAGCGCGACCCGAAATGAATGATACGACGAAAGCGTTTTCCAGCGACGTGGGCACCGGTCCGCGCCAGGAAAACGCGTCAAAAGGCTCTCACCGGCCGAGTGCGGCCGGCTTCGGCATTTTCACGCTGATCCTGATCGCGGTGTTCATCGCCCTCGGCGTCTGGCAATTGCAGCGCCGGGTGGAGAAGCATGCGCTGATCGCCGCGCTCGACGCGCGGCTGGCCGCCCCGACCGAGGCGCTGCCGCCGCCATCGGCGTGGCCTGCAGTGACCTCGGCCAAGGATGAATTCCGCCGCGTCACACTGACCGCAACCTACGCCAAACAGCCGGACGCGATGGTCTTCAGCTCAGGCTCGGCGGTGCGCGACGATGTCGCGGGACCCGGCACCTGGGCATTCCTGCCGGCCAAGCTCGCCAGCGGCGAGACCGTCGTGATCAACACCGGCTTTGTCCAGAACACGATGCAGGACCGCGCCTTCGAGGATCGCGTCGCCGGCCGCCTCGTCACCGGCGCGCCGGTCGAGTTGACCGGCTACATCCGCTTTCCCGAGCCGCCGGGCCGGCTGATGCCAAAGGAAGATTCTGCGAAGCGGCTGTGGTTCGTGCGCGATCATCGCGCGATGGCGCAGACGCTCGGCTGGGGACAGGTCGCGCCGTTCTATATCGACCTCGAGGCGCCGGTGCCCGACAGCGGCACGCCGAAGCCCGGACCGCTCAAGGTGCGGCTCAAGGACGACCACATGCAGTACGCCATCACCTGGTTCTCGCTGGCCGCCGCGGTCACGGTCGCCTTCGGCCTGTGGTGGCGCGGCCAACGCCGCCGGGCGGTCTGAGAGACGCGCGGCGATTGCGGCGGCGCGCCGCGCGGGGCTGCCCAGCCATGGCGAAGCAGAAGCGCGATGAGGCTTCGACCCGATCTCATCGCGCGTCAGGTGGAGAGCGCCTGGCCGGCTCCGATCAAGCGGATCAGCATGTCGCCCCATAGCGCGCCGAGAATCCCGGTCAGCACGAACGCGGTCCAGAACAGCGCGGGACGCGCGATCCGCGCCCATCCGGCAGCGGCGACCGCCGGCAGGCCGATTGCGACGGCCAGCAACACAATGGACGAGCCGGTCTGGCCGGGGTCCGCCACCCAGTCGGCCAACGAGCTGGCGAATGCCTGCGCCAGCATCGCGACGATCCAGAACGGAGCCTGGTCGCGGACCGAGCCGACGGCGAGGAATCCCGTAGTTCCCGCCACCCGAGCCCAGACGATCAGGGCGAGCGCGAACAGCGCCGCCAGCTGAACGGAGGCGACAAGATCGCCGATCCCGAGCGACCGGTCCGCCATATGGGCCAATGCCGCACTGACGACCAGGACGCCGACCAGCACCGGCCAGAAGGCGATCCGACCGCCACGGTCGCGCGCATACAGGACCCCGATCGACACCACGCCGGCCGCGGCCAGGACGTGGCTGCCCTTGCCCGCGACGCCATGGCCGCCGAGTTCGCCCAGCACTGCCGCAAAGGTCCTGATCGCCCAGAACCGCAATGCGGCCTCGCGCACTCCGCTCGTCCCTCGTATCTCTATATGACGCATCTTCATGCGCGTCTCCGCGGCAACGTTCAGGTCGACAATGTCGGATGTGCCGCTGGCTCATCCGAACGGCTGCTGCGCATTCGGTTGATCCAATGGGTCAAGCCATCGAGATAGATGTAGACGACCGGCGTCGTGAACAGCGTCATCAGCTGCGAGACGATCAGCCCGCCGACGATGGCAAAGCCGAGCGGCTGGCGCAGCTCCGATCCGGTGCCGGTGCCGATCATCAAGGGAACGCCGCCGAGCATCGCGCACATCGTCGTCATCAGGATCGGGCGGAAGCGCGCCTTGCAGGCCATGTAGACCGATTGCTCGGCAGGGAGATGCTGGTGGCGTTCGGCCTCCAGCGCGAAATCGATCAGCATGATGCCGTTCTTCTGCACGATGCCGATCAGCAGGATGATGCCGACCAGCCCGATCACGTCGAGCCCGAAGCCGAAGGCCCACAGCGCGAGCAGGGCGCCGAGCCCGGCGGACGGCAGGGTCGAGAGGATCGTGATCGGATGGATCGTGCTCTCATAGAGCATGCCGAGGATCAGATAGACCGCGACCACCGCGGCGAGGATCAGGATCGGCGTCGACGCGAGCGCGGCCTGGAACGCCTGAGCGTTGCCCTGGAAGCTGGTGACCACGGTCGAAGGCACGTGCAGGTCGGCGGTCGCCTTCTGGACTGCCGCGACCGCGGTCCCCACCGCCGTGCCCGGCGCCAGGTTGAAGCTCAGCGTGACCGACGGAAATTGGCTCTGGTGGTTCACTGAGAGCGGCGCGGTGCCGTAATCGATGCTCGCGATCTGGCTCAGGGGCACCATCGTCCCCGCGGACGAGCGGACGTAGATGCGGTTGAGCGCATAGGGGCCGAGCTGGAACGACGGATCGACCTCGAGGATCACGTAGTAGGTGTTGAGTGTCGTGAACAGCTGGGCGACGTGACGCTGGCCGAATGAATCATAGAGCGTGTTGTCCACCGCGGCCGGATCGATCCCGAGGCGGGAGGCCGCGTCGCGGTCGATCTGCAGCTTGAGCTGACGCGCGGCGTTGGCCTGGTCGGTGGCGACGTCGGCCAGTTCCGGCAACGTCTTCAGCTTCTGATACAGCTTGCCGGCCCACAGATTGAGCTCGTCCTGGTTCACGTCGGTGAGGGTGAACTGATACTGCGTCTTGGAGAGGCGGCTGGCGAGATTGATGTCCTGCGTCGCCTGCATGAACACCGACATCCCCTTGATCTTCTGCAGCGCGGTGTCGAGCTGCCGGATCACCTGATCGGCGGAAGCATTGCGCTCGTTTCGCGGCTTCAACAGCACGAACAGGCGGCCGTTGTTCTCGGTCACGGTCGGGCCGCCCGGTCCGATATAGCCGGTCGCATTGGCGACCGAGGGGTTCTTGGCGATGACGTCGATGACGCTTCGTTGCAGCGTCGCCATCTGCGCCGGCGAGATGTCCGCCGAGGCCTCGGTGATGCCGGTGATCATGCCGGTGTCTTGTTGAGGAAAGAAGCCCTTGGGGATGCCCACGAACAGCAGGCCGGTCAGGACGACGCTCGCCAGCATGACCGACAGGGTCGTCGCCTTGTAGCGCAACGCCGTGGCAAGCACGGCCTCGTAGGCCGCCTGGATCGCAACAAAGCCGCGTTCCAGGGCGCGCGACACCGCTCCGGCATTGGCGCCCTGGTGCGGCGACAGCAGATAGGCGCACATCATCGGCGTCAGGGTCACCGAGACGATCACCGACACCACGATGGCAACGCACACCGTGACGGCGAACTCCTGGAACATGCGGCCGATCACGCCACCCATCAGCAGCAGCGGAATGAACACCGCGATCAGCGAGACCGAGATCGAGATAATGGTGAAGCCGATCTCGCCGGCGCCCTTCAGCGCGGCCTGCATTGGAGAGAGGCCTTCCTCGATATGCCGCGAGATGTTCTCGATCATCACGATGGCATCGTCGACGACGAAGCCGACCGCGATCGACAGGCCCATCAGCGACAAATTGTCGAGGCTGTAGTTGAGCAGATACATCACGCCGAAGGTGCCGATCAGCGAGATCGGAACCGAGACCGCGGGGATGATGGTCGCCCACAGATTGCGCAGGAACAGGAAGATCACGCCGACCACCAGTGCAATGGTCAGCACCAGAGTGAGCTGAACGTCGGCGACGCTGGCGCGGATGGTCTGGGTGCGGTCGGAGGCGATCTGGACTTTGATGTCGGACGGCAGGCTCGACACTAGCTGCGGCAGCAGCTTCTTGATGCCGTCCACCGTGCTGATCACGTTGGCGCCGGGCTGACGCTGGATCGCGAGGATGACGGCGGGCTTGTCGTTGTACCAGCCATGCAGCGTGATGTCCTCGGCCGCCACCACGGCATGCCCGATATCGCGCAAGCGGACCGGTGCGCCGTTGCGATAGGCGATGATCAGGTCGTCATACTTGCTCGCGACCAGCACCTGGTCGTTGGTGGCGAGCGTGTAGGCCTGCTGACTGCCGTAAAGCACGCCCTTGGGCTGGTTCACGGTGATGTTGCCGAGCGTGCTGCGCAATTGCTCGAGATCGAGCCCCGCGGCGGCGAGCTTGGCCGGATTGACCTGCACCCGGATCGAGGGCTTTTGCATGCCGCCGATGGTGACGAGCGAAACGCCCGGCACCTGCGACAATTTCTGCGCCAGAATGCTGTCGGCATAGTCGTCGACCTTGGTCAGCGGCTCGGTGTCCGACATCAGCGCGATCAGCAGCACCGGCACGTCGGCCGGGTTGACCTTGTGGAAGGTCGGCGGCGACGGCATGGTCTTGGGCAATTGCCCCGATGCCGCATCGATCGCGGTCTGCACGTCCTGCGCGGCCGCATCGACGCTGCGGTTCAGCGCGAATTGCAGCGTGATCTGGGTGTTGCCGAGCCCGCTGCTCGAGCTCATGCCGGTGAGGCCGGCGATCTGCCCGAATTGCCGCTCCAGCGGCGTCGCGACCGAGGAGGCCATGGTCTGCGGATCGGCGCCGGGCAATTGCGCGGTGACCTGGACGGTCGGGGTATCCACGGTCGGCAGCGCCGAGACCGGCAGCCGCACGAAGGCGATCATGCCGACCAGCACGATGGCGATGGCCAGAAAGGCGGTGGCGACGGGCTTGCGGATAAAACCTGCGGAGATGTTCATGGCAGCATGCCTGCGCTTGCGGTGGTTGCGTTCCGGACCTGGTCTTTCTTGTCTTCGGGCACGATCTCGACCGTCGTCCCCGGATTGAGCCGGTACTGACCCGCCGTGACGACGGTCTCGTTCGCGGCGAGGCCCTGCTCGATCAGGACCTGTCCGTCGCGCGATTGGCCGGTGGTGACATTGCGGATGCTCACGACATTGTTCGAGCCGACCACATAGGCGAAGCTGCCGTCCGGTCCCTGGCGCACCGCCGTCAGCGGCACGGTGAGCGCGTCGTGACGAACCGCGATCGTCAGATGGACGTTGACGAAGGTGCCGGGCCACAGCGTGTTGCCGGCATTGGGAAAGGATGCCTTCAGCTGCACCGTGCCGCTCGAGCTGTCGACCTGGTTGTTGATCAGCATCAGGCTGCCGTGGTCGAGCTTTTGCTTGTTCTGTGCATCATAGACGTCGACCGAGGCGTCTCCGGACACCAGCGCCTGCCGCACGCCGGGGATCTCGCCGGACGGCAGCGTGAAGATCACCGCGATCGGTTGCAACTGGGTGAGAACCACGAGCCCGTTGGTGTCGGTCGGGTGCACGATGTTGCCGGGATCGATGCGGCGGATGCCGGTGACGCCGTCGAACGGCGCGGTGATCGTGGCGAAGCTCAGCTGGGTTTGCGCGGCTTCCAGCGCAGCCTTGTCGAGCGCGACGGTGCCTTCGCCCTGCGTGACCTGCGAATCCTGAGTGTCGAGCAGTTGCTGGGTTGCAAAGCCGCGATTGGCGAGCGGCTGGGTTCGCGCCAGATTGGTCTTGGCGTTCTTCAGGCTCGCCTCGTCGCGCGCCAGCGCGGCTTCGGCCTGGTCAACCTGGGCCTCGTAGACCCGCGGGTCGATCCTGGCGAGCACGTCGCCGCGCTTCACCTGCTTGCCCTCGACGAAATCGACGCTGTCGAGCGTACCCTGCACCTGGGTGCGTATGGTGGCCGTATTGATCGGCGTCACGGTGCCCAGTCCTTCGAGCACAATCGGCACGTCATGCTGCAGCACCTTCGCGGCCGTCACCGGAACCGTGGGCGTGATCGTCTTCGACTGGGCCGCTGCCGGGGTCTTGTCCGCTGCGCCGTCCGGCCGCGCGGCATAGACGCCGGCGCCGATTGCGGCGGCGGCCACCAGGCCCGCGCACGCGATCTTGAAGGTCTTCGATATCATGGGTCACCAGCTCCATCGGTTGTCCGGCGGCCGATGGTTGCGACCAGCTCCAGGACGAAGGTTTCAGTTGCGCTCGCTGCGGCCGCTTCCGTTCCACGGCCGGCGGTCAAATCGACGTGGATGATGCGTGCGTCGAGATCGGCGGCGCGCAACGCGCCGATCAGGCTGCCTTGCGGCGCATCGTCGTGGCGGTGAACGACGAGCCGGATCGCGGTCACCGTCGGCACGATGTGAAACGGCAGTGGGTCGGAGGCGACGTCGATCGCGACAATGCCGCCGCAGGGCAGCTCGTGCCGCAGCGTCAGTTCGAGCATGCGCCGTGCGACGGGTCCTTCGCCCAGCAGGATCAGCTGCCGCGGGGTCATGCCGACGCGATTGAGCGCGTCCGCGACGCCGCTCAGGATGCCGGCATGGCCCGTTTCGCGGAGCTCGATCGGCAGCCACGTCGCAAGCGGCGTCAGCCGGCGCCAGCGCGCGAAGGTTTCAGGCATGGCGAGCGACGCGGCATCGGGGGCGACCAGGACGCCGACCAGCACGCGCGCGGTGGCGCGACGGGGCCGGGCTGCGATTGCGCTGTGCGGGCTTCCGGACATGCACGGAAGCTGGGCCTTGACGCTATATTATACAAATGAATTGTCTTTATCTGCTAATTCACATCGTGCATGATGACGGCATGCGGATGCGCAATCTGGATCTCAATCTGCTGCTGGTGTTCGACGCCGTCATGCGCGAGCGCAGCGTGGTGCGCGCGGCTGGCGCGCTTGCCATCAGCCAGCCCGCCGTGAGCCATGCACTGAACCGGCTCCGTCATGCGCTGAAGGACAGGCTGTTCGTCCGCACGCCGGCCGGCATGCTGCCGACGCCGCGGGCGGAAGCGCTCGCGCTGCCAGTCCGCAAGGCGCTCAGCGAGCTGCAACTCGCGGTCGAAGGTGATCGTTTCGATCCGGCGCAGGCGGAACGGCGCTTCACCATTGCCGTCAACAATTATGCCGCGGTGGTCGCCGCCGGCTCGATCATCGCGGCGGTGCGCGCGCAGGCGCCCAGGGTGCGACTGACGCTGGTGCCGAGCGGGACGCTCAATCTCCCCGACAGGCTCGATCGCGGCGAGCTCGATCTCGCGATCTCCGCCCGCGCGATGGAGGGCGAGCGCTTCGCCTCCTGCCGGTTGATCGAGGACCGCTTCGTCGCGGTGCTGAGGGCCGGTCATCCGGCGTTGCGCAAGAAGCTGACCGGCGAGACGCTGGTCGAGCTGCCGCACCTTGCGATCACCTCCAGCGGCGAAGATCTGGATTTCATCGACGCCTGGCTGCGGGCACGCAAGGCGAGCCGCATCATTGCTTCCGATGTGCCGTATCTGTCTGCCGGCGCGGTCCTGGTGCAATCGAACATGGTTGCGATCCTCGGGCGCAAGCTCGCGCTCGAATTCCGCCGCGCCTATCCGATCGAGATGCGGGAGCTGCCGTTCGATGCATCGAAGTTGCAGAGCGTCATGAGCTGGCACCGTCGCTTCGACGATCTGCCGGCGCACCGCTGGCTGCGGGATACGATCGTTGCGGCCACGCGCGGCATTTGAACTGCGCCGAGAGGATGCTCAATCAATACGCCCGCGCCGATCCTTGGCGCGGGCGTATCGTAGCTGGCCTCTGCACTCGTCAATGGCCGACCGGCGCGGGGCCGCCGAGCTTGACCTTGCGCAAGGTCAGCGCCAGCGGAATCGCCGAGAGCGCGATCAGCATCAGGACCCAGAACGCATCCATGTAGGACAGGAACGAGGCCTGGGTCTGCACCTGCTGCCCGATCCACTGGATCGCCTGCTGATGCGCCTGCGCCAGTGAATTGCCCTGGGCGACGAAGAAGTCGGTGACCTGGTGCAGCGTGTCCTGATATTGCGGGCTCGACGGCGTCACCTGCTCGACCAGCCTGCTCTGGTGGAATTGCTGGCGATGCGTCAGCACGTTGGAGACGATCGAGACGCCGATCGAGCCGCCGGTGTTGCGCGCCGCGTTGATCAGCGCGGAGGCCTGGTCGGTCTTGTCGGGCGGAATGCCGTCATAGGACGCCGCCATGATCGGCACGAAGATCAGAGGCAGGCCGACGCCGATCAGCATGCGCGAGCGCGCCATGAACCAGAAGCCGAGATCGCCGTAGACGTTGGTCATGCTGTACATCGAGGCGGCGATCACAAGCGCGCCGGCGACGATCAGATATTTCGGCTGCACCTTGGCGGCGAGCCGGCCGACCGCGAACATCATCACCATGGTGACCACGCCGCCGGGCGAGAGCACGAGGCCGGCCCAGGTCGCGGTGTAGCCGAAATCCTGTTGCACCAGCTGCGGCAGGAATTGGGTGGTCGCAAGCAGGATGGCGCCGGTCGCCAGCATCACCAGGAAGCAGGCGCCGAACTGCCGGGTCGCGACCATGCGCAGGTCGATCATCGGATTGCGGCGGGTCATCTCCCACGGGATCATCAAGACGAACGCCAGGGCGCTGATCGCCGCAAAGGTGATGATGAAGGGCGAAGAGAACCAGTCGTCCTCGAGGCCGCGGTCGAGCGTCACCTCGAGCGCGCCGAGGAAGGTCGCAACCAGCGCGAAGCCGATGAAATCGAAGCTGTTGTTCTGCGGCTGTGCGGCCTTCTGCGCTCCCTTGGCCTTCGCAGGCTCTTGCAGCACCGCTGCGATCAGCGCGATCGCGAACACGCCGACCGGGGCGTTGATCAGGAAGCACCAGTGCCAGGACAGATTGTCGGACAGCCAGCCGCCGAGCGTCGGCCCGACCACCGGCGCCACCACCACGGCGATGCCGAACACCGCAAACGCCTGGCCGCGCTTGGCCGGCGGGAAGGCGTCGGCGAGGATCGACTGCGCCACCGGCACCATGCCGCCGCCGCCGAGACCCTGCAGGATGCGGAACAGCAGCAGTGCGTTCAGATTGGGCGCGAAGCCGCACAGCACCGAACTCACCGTGAAGATGCCGAGGCAGATCAGGAAGAAGGTCTTGCGGCCCAGCATTCTTGCGAGAAAGCCGGAGGCGGTCAGGATGATGGCGTTGGACACCAGGTAGGTCGTGACCACCCAGGAGGCCTCGTCCTCGCTCACGCCCATGCCGCCTGCGATGTAGGGCAGCGCGACGTTGGCGATGGTGGTGTCGAGCACCTCCATGAAGCTCGCGAGCGCAACCACGATCGCGATCAGCCAGGGATTGACGGCAACGCTCGGAGCCGGGATGCCTTTGGCGTCGATTGCGGCCGCGCTCATTACAGCCTCCCAAAATTCAACTTCTCAAGACGCTCGAGCAGTGACGGCGCCGGATTGATCCGCACCGTCGGGACGACAGACATGCCCGGGCCGAGCGCGACGTCGGTCGGCGGGTTGTCCATCACGATCTTGACCGGCACGCGCTGCACGATCTTGACGTAGTTGCCGGTGGCGTTCTGCGCCGGCAGCAGCGAGAACGCGGTGCCCGATCCAGGCTGCACGCTCTCGACGTGGCCCTTGATCGTGCGGCCGGGATAGGCGTCGATCTTCAGCGTCACCTTCTCGCCGGGGCGCATCTTGTCGAGCTGGATCTCCTTGAAGTTCGCGGTAACCCAGGTCTGGTCGGGCACGAACATCGTGAGGTTGGTGCCGGCCTGCGCGAACTGGCCGACCGCGGCCGACAGATTGACGATGCGGCCCGGCTGCGCGGCGGTGACCGTGGTGTAGGACAGGTTGAGCTTGGCCTGGTCGCGCTGCGCCTCGGCCTGGGCGAGGTTCGCGACCGCGCTCTTGCGCTGCGCCTTCAGCGACTCCACCTGGCGCTGCGCGAGGTTGAGCGTCGCCTGCGCGCTCAACAGCGACGCCTGCTGCTGATGCAGTTGCGAGGTGTACTGCTCGGAATTCTGCACGGTGCCGTAGCCGGTCTGCTCCAGATGCTGGTAGCGCGTCGCCTGCTGCTGGGCGAAGGTCAGCGCCGCCTGGGCCTGGTCGACCTGGGCCTGGTTGGCTGATATCTGCGCCTGCTGCACGTCGAGCTGGGCATCGACATTCTGGATGCTGGCCTGCGCCGCCGCGACCTGCGCCTCGGCCTGCGCCAGCGCGATGCGATAGTCGCGGTCGTCGATGCGCGCGATCACGCCGCCGGCGGCGATGTGCTGGTTGTCGGTGACCGGAACCGCGGTGATGTAGCCGGAGACTTTTGGCGCGAGCGCGAACTGCCGCGCCGCGATGAAGGCGTCGTCGGTGGATTCGAAATGCCCGGCGTAATCCATGTAAAGATAGCCGCCGCCGAGCGTGGCGGCGAGCAGCACGGCGCCGATCGCGGAGATGACCGGACGGCGGCGCAGGAAGCCGCGCCTCTGAGGGGCGACTTCCGGGGGGACCGTTTCGGGCGGGGCGGGCTCCTTGTTTGCGGGGCGCCCCTGCGCCGGAGCTCGCGCGGTCACCTCCGGCCGCTCGGACGTGACGTTGGGTTCGTGTCCGGCCGGCACCGAGGGCGAACCCTCGATGCTCTCGTGCCCTCCTTGGTCGCGCTCCAAAACAGTGTCTTCGAACATGATGGCTGCTCCTGCTGTCGGGCGAGGTCTGCAAGGCCTTCGCAAAAGGGAACGGTACCGTTCCGTTCTGTGCGGCAAATAGTCTCGCGGCAGCGCAGCGTCAATAGGAACGGAACTGTACCGTTCTATTTACAACTAGATGTGATAGGGTTATATTGCTTGATATTGCCGGCCGGACCGGCCCATGGAACCCGGGGAAGACTGATGACCACCAGTACCCTGAAGATGCCGCGGGCGCCCAAGACCGGGAAGGCGACCGGGCGGATCGAGGTGCGCGCCGGCCGGCCGCCAAAGGAACTGGCCGGGGAGGTCGATGCGCGCATCCTTGATGCCGCACGCAAGGTGTTCCTTGAGCGCGGATTCGAAGGCGCCAGCATCGACGAGATTGCAGAAGTCGCGCGCTCCGGCAAGCGCACGATCTATGTGCGCTTCCGCGACAAGCGGGCACTGTTCACCGAGGTGGTGACGCGGGACATCCTGTCACGCATCGCGGAGTTCAAGGCGGACGCGCCGCTCGGCGCGACGGTGGAGGAGCGCCTCACCAGCGTCGCCTCGACCCTGCTGCATTGGTGCCTCGACGCCGACCGGATCGGCCTGATGCGGCTTGCGATCGCGGAGGCGCATCGCTTCCCGGATCTCGCCGCCACCGTCAACCGCAGGGCGCGCGCGCTCGCCACCGAACTCGGCGTTCATCTGCTGCGCGACCTGACGCAATCCGACGAGCTCGGCAAGCTGCCGGCCTTCGCGCCGGAGCAGCTGCCGATCACGGCGCGCCTGTTCCTCGACATCATCGCGGTGCCGATGCTGATGCGGGCTCTGTACGAAGTCGACCTGAAAGCGCTCGACCCGGAGATCGACGCCCATGTGGCGCGTGGTGTTGCGTTCTTCGTCGCCGCGTGCCGGAGCGGCTGGCGCGAGAGTCCGCAGCAGTAGGCGACTCAGCCCGGTGCGCGCTCGACCGCGTGACGCAGCCAGACCATGCCGCCTTCCAGCGTCTCGCAGTGGGTGAGCCGCAGCGATTGTCCGGCGCCGGGACGATCGCCGTTCGGGCCGTGATAGTCGACGATGCACTGCGATCCGGCGACGCCGTCGACCGCCGGATGGATCAATGTGCTGAACTCGTCGATCAGCCCATGCTTCAGGAACGCGCCGTTGATTCCGCCGCCGCCTTCGAGCAGCAGCGTCCTGGCGCCGAACAGTGAAGCGAGCTGCGCCATCGCGCTCGCCAGATCGTCGCCCTTCGGGCCGGCAAAGATGTAGGACGCGCCGTCCTCGCGCAGCTCGGCGAGATGGCTGTCAGAGACTTGCTCGCCGAGCACCGCAACGGCGTGATCGCCGCCGACATTGTCCTTGCCGAAATGCACGCGGCCCGACGGATCGATGCCAACAGCGAGCTTGAGGCCGTCGCGGTTGCCGAAATGCGGCTCGCGCGGCAGCCTCGGCGGGTTGGCTATGGGCCGCTCGGTTCCCTTGGCCATCTCGTTCATGGTCACGCGGCCGATGACCCAGCCATCGGCATCAAAGCCGTCATGGATCCTTTCATAGTGGGAGCGCAGCACGTCGGCCGGGATGCCGGCGGCTGGCTTGGTGAAGCGGCTGGGATGCAGCCGGCCGTCGATCGACGTGCCCATGTGGCAGATGATGTGGGGTCGCATAAGCTCAACTCTTCGGTGGGTATGGCAGCGCCGCAGAGGCAGGTGGAGCAGGTCCTGATCTAGAGAGTCGCAACCGGGTTCTCAACGCCGATAACGCAGTGATGTTTCAACTTCGCTTGTCCAGCCAAAGCGCGTGAGATCGGGTCTAATTATCGCCACGCGTCAACGGAGCAGGACGTGTCCCCGCGTCCCGCCGCGCAACGAATGCATTGACCCATATAGGGTACCCCCCTATATTATAATCATGTCGCACACGATCAAGCACAAGTCCAAGCTCGTCGGCCGGGTCCGCCGCATCAAGGGTCAGCTCGAGGCCGTCGAGCGGGCGCTGGAGTCCGAGATCGGCTGTGCCGACGTGCTGATGCTGGTGGCCTCGGTTCGCGGCGCCATCAACGGTCTCACCGCGGAACTGCTCGAGGACCACATCCGCCATCACGTGGTGGACCCTGCCCGGGAGAAGGATCCCGAGAGAGCGCAGGGCGCGGCGGACCTGATCGATGTCGTTCGTACCTATTTGAAGTGAAGCACATGACCGATCTGTCCCAGCTGCTCCAGCAGAGCAGCGCGCATGCATGGCCGTTCATCCCCAGTGCGATCCTGCTCGGCGCGCTGCACGGTCTCGAGCCCGGCCACTCCAAGACGATGATGGCGGCCTTCATCATCGCCATCCGCGGCACCGTGGTGCAGGCGGTTCTGCTCGGCCTGTCGGCGACGATCTCGCACACGGCCATCGTCTGGATCATCGCGCTGGCGGGGCTGCATTTCGGCCAGCAATGGTCAGGCGAACGCAGCGAGGCCTGGCTGCAACTGGTCTCGGCGGCGATCATCATTTCGATCGCCGCCTGGATGGCCCGGCGCACCTGGCGCGAGCAGAATTGGGAACACGATCATCACCACGATCATGACCATGATCACCATCATCACGACGATGCGCGCCAATTGACCCTGGCCGGACAATCGCTGTCGCTCGAGGTCTTCGAGGACGGCGTGCCGCCGCGCTGGCGGTTGCGAAGCGAGGCCGGGGCGCTTCCGGCACCCGGCGAAGTCGACGTCGTGACGATCCGTCCTGACGGCAGCGAGCAGCAGTTTCGCTTCGCCGCGCGGGACGGCTATCTGGAAAGCATCGATGAAATTCCGGAGCCCCATGCCTTCAAGGCGCGCGTGTCGGTGTACGGGGACAGTGCGGAAGTCCTGTTCGAGGAGCATGACCATGCGCATATGGACCTCGGCGACGCGGACGATGCGCATGCGCGCGCGCACGCTGCCGACATCCGCAAGCGCTTTGCCGGACGGACCGTCGCGACGTGGCAGATCATTCTGTTCGGCCTGACCGGCGGGCTCATTCCGTGTCCGGCGGCGATCACCGTGTTGCTGCTCTGCCTTCAGCTCAAGCAGTTCAGCCTCGGCTTCGTGCTGGTGCTCTGCTTCGGCATCGGGCTTGCGATCACCATGGTCTCGGTCGGTGTCGCGGCGGCGCTCAGTCTGCGTCATGTCGAGCGTCATTGGGCTGGCTTCAGCCGATTTGCCGGACGCGCCCCCTACGTGTCGGCCGCGCTGATCGTTTTGGTCGGCCTCTACACGGGCTGGCTGGGGTTGCACGGGATCACGGCCTGATCCCCGATCTTGGTATGATCGTGGGATCATGGCCTGATCCCACGTCCGTCTTGAAACCTGCGCGAAGTCGTCTAGACTTGGCCCTACGGGGGCAAGGCAGACTCCCCGTGAGACTTCGGTCCAAGCTCTGCGCGACACTCACGTCGTGGAGCTTGTTATGGACACCGATCAGCACACATCCCGTCGTTCCAAAATCGCCATCCTGTGGCGTGGCGACGCCGCATCGCGGCACGAGGCGACCCCACAAAACAGCCGTTTCGTTCGCGTCTTCGAAGCCCTCGCGGCTTCCGGCATCGACGCTTTTCCCGTCGTCTATGACGAGGCCGTCGCCGATCTCGTCCGCGACCAATTGCTGACCGCGGACGGCGTTCTCGTCTGGGTCGATCCGATCCATCAGGGCAAGACCCGCGCGGCGCTCGATCCGCTGCTGCGCGAGGTCGCGATGAAACGTCCGTGGGTCAGCGCACATCCCGATGTCATCCTCAAGATGGGCGTCAAGGACGTGCTCTTCCGGACGCGTCATCTGGGCTGGGGCGCCGACACGCACCGATACGGCACCGCGGACGCCTTCCGCGCTGAATTTCCGTCGCGCCTTCGCGCGGCCGGGCCGCGCGTGCTCAAGCAGAACCGTGGCAATGGCGGGCAGGGCGTCTGGAAGGTGGAAGCCTTGAAGGTGGAAGGTTTGCCGAATGCCGACGCCACCGTCCGCGTGCTTCACGCACTGCGCGGCAGCCGGCCCGAGGAGCTGCCGCTGGACGCTTTCTTGGCACGCTGCGAGCCGTATTTCGGTTGGGGCGGCTGCATCATCGATCAGGCATTCCAGCCGCGGCTGCCCGAGGGCATGATCCGTTGCTATGTCAGCGGAGCGAAGGTCGCGGGCTTCGGACACCAGCTGATCAAGGCCTTGATCCCGCCGCCGCCGCAAGGTCCGGATTCACCGGAAGCTCAACCCGGACCGCGCATCATGCATGGTCCTGATGCCGCACAATTCCAGACGCTGCGGCGGCTGATGGAGGACGAATGGATTCCGGGGTTGATGGCGGCGCTGGCGATCGATGAAGCGTCGTTGCCGGTGATCTGGGATGCGGACTTCCTCTACGGTCGGGGCGAGAAAGCTCGGACTATTCGTGTCGCGGGAACGCGAACGTATGATTCACGAGCGAGCCAGAAATTCGCTGTCGTCCCGGGCAAGCGCAGCGCGACCCGGGATCCATAACCACCGATGGTCATCGTTGCACAACGCTGGAGCCACAGCTCGCTTCAACGAGAATGCCCTGTGGTTATGGGTTCCCTGCTTTCGCAGGGACGACGGTGGAGAGAGGATCGTGCACACGTTTGCGCCTCTGCTTCGCAGCGCTTTCGTTCGCGCGCTACTTCGCCCGAATTGCCTCGGGCGTATCCGGCTGCGCGGAGGGATGCGCCTTGGCGAACGCCGGCAGCGCCATCGCGGTGTCGTGGATGCGCTTCACGGTCGGCCAGGGCGACAGGCTGATCTGCTGGTTGATCGCCGCGGTGACATGGCCGACCAGGCAGATATCGGCGAGGGTCGGCGCATCGCCGTGACAGAACCGGCCGGTGGCCTTGTGGCCGGCGAGGTGGCCCTCGAGCGCCGCCAGCGTCTCGACCGTCCAGTGCCGCCGCCACGCGTTCTGCTGGCTGTCGCGCAGATCGAGCTCGCGGTCGAGATAGCGGCGCACCCGTGGCGTCAGCAGCGGATGGCCCTCGCAGGCGACGATCAGCGCCAGCCCGCGCACCCGGGCGCGGCCGGGCGCATCGGGCGGCAGCAGCGGCGGGCTCGGATAGGTCTCGTCGAGATAGTCGATGATCGCGAGCGACTGGAACAGCACCGTACCATCGTCGGTCACCAGCGCCGGCAGCGCCATCTGCGGATTGATCTTGCGATAGGCATCAGTGCGATGCGCGTCCGCATCGATGTCGACGAACACGACGTCCGCCGGCACGCCCTTGAGATTGAGCGAGATCCGCACCCGAAAGCTCGCCAGCGATCGCCAGAAGGAGAAAAATTGCATGGGGAGGTCCGATGTTCACCTCGCCGCGCCCTTTTGCGGGGAGAGGTCGGCGCGCAGCGCCGGGTAAGGGGCATGGCACGATCGTGCCGCACTATAGACCTCTCCGACTCGGAAATCCTCACCGGACAACAAGGGAAACCGCCATACGGAGGCACCCCTCACCCGAAGCCTTCGGCTTCCACCTCTCCCCGCAAGAGCGGGGCGAGGTGAAGCGGCGGGTGGAGCTACCCCGCACCCACCTTTTTCTTCCGCCAGGCCAAGTGCACCGCGCAGGTGCAGCCCTGCGGATGCGAGGCCAGTTCCCGAGACTCCTCGTCGTTGGCGGGCGTCGCGGCGGGCGCGATCGCCTGGCCCTTGGAGCCGTCCTGCGATGGGATGTAGTTCAACACCGGCGCCAGCCAGCGCTCGACCTCGGCGACCGTCATGGCCTTGCGTGCGGCATAGTCCTCGACCTGGTCGCGCTCGATCTTGCCGACGCCGAAATAGAAGCTTTCGGGATGCGAGAAATACAGGCCCGAAACCGACGAACCCGGCCACATCGCATAGCTCTCGGTCAGCTTCACGCCGGACGTGTTCTCGGCATCGAGCAGCGCGAACAGCGTCCGCTTCTCGGTGTGGTCGGGCTGCGCCGGATAGCCGGGCGCGGGGCGGATGCCGTCATACTTCTCGAGGATCAATTCGTCCGCCGAGAACGTCTCGCCGGGCGCATAGGCCCAGAACTCCTTGCGCACGCGCTGGTGCATGCGCTCGGCAAAGGCTTCCGCCAGGCGATCGGCCAGTGCCTTGCACAGGATCGAGGAGTAGTCGTCATTGGCGTTCTTGAAGCGGTCGGCGACCGCATCCTCGCCGATCCCCGCGGTGACGACGAAGCCGCCGATATAGTCGGGCACGCCGGTCTCCTTTGGCGCGACGAAGTCGGACAGCGCGGCGTTGAAGCGGCCCTCGCGCTTCTCCAGCTGCTGGCGCAGCGTATGGAAGGTCGCGATCTTCTTGGCGCGGCTCTCGTCGGCATAGACCTCGATGTCGTCGCCGACGGCATTCGCCGGCCAGAAGCCGATGGTGGCCCGCGCAGTGAACCACTTTTCCTGGATGATCGTGTCCAGCATCTTGCGTGCGTCGGCATAGAGCGAGCGGGCGACCTCGCCGACCTTGGGGTCGTCGAGGATCGCGGGGAAGCGGCCGGTCAGCTCCCAGGTCTGGAAGAACGGCGTCCAGTCGATGTAGTCGGCCAGCTCCGCGAGATCGTAGGCATCGAAGCTCTTCAGCCCGAAGAACGTCGGCTTCTTCGGCGGCGCCGCCGCGAAGTCGATCGCGACCTTGTTGGCGCGGGCGTCGTTGAGCTTCAGCCGCTTCTTGTCGGCCTGGGCGCGGAAATGCGCCGTCGAGATCTTGGCGTATTCGGCGCGCACCTCGGCGGCATAGGCCTGCTTCTTCTCGGCCGACAGCAGCGATGAGGCGACGCCGACGGCGCGGCTCGCGTCATTGACGTGCACGACCGGGCCGCCCGGATAGTTCGGGTCGATCTTGACGGCGGTATGCACGCGGCTCGTGGTGGCGCCGCCGATCAGCAGCGGCACGTTCATGCCCTGCCGTTCCAGCTCGCCGGCGAGGAAGCTCATCTCGTCGAGCGAGGGCGTGATCAGGCCGGACAGGCCGATGATGTCGGCGCCCTCGGCCTTCGCGGTCTCGATGATCTTGTTGGCGGGCACCATGACGCCGAGGTCGATCACCTCGAAATTGTTGCACTGGAGCACGATGCCGACGATGTTCTTGCCGATGTCGTGGACGTCGCCCTTCACCGTCGCGAGCACGATCTTGCCCGCGGCATTGCAGCCGCCGGTGATGCCATTGGCGAGGTTGCGCGCCTTCTCCTCCTCCATGAACGGCATCAGGTAGGCGACCGCCTGCTTCATCACGCGAGCCGACTTCACGACCTGCGGCAGGAACATCTTGCCGTCGCCGAATAGGTCGCCGACCACGTTCATGCCGGCCATCAGCGGCCCCTCGATGACGTCGAGCGGACGAGACGCGTTCTGGCGGGCGGCTTCGGTATCTTCTTCGATGAACTCGGTGATGCCGTGCACCAGCGCGTGGGACAGCCGCTTCTCGACCGGCCATTCGCGCCAGGCGAGATCCTGCTCCTTGGTCTGCTTCTCCTTGCCGCGGAATTTCTCGGCAAGCGCCAAGAGCCGCTCGGAAGCGCCCGGGTCGCGGTTGAGGATCACGTCCTCGCAGGTCTGGCGCAGCTCGGGGTCGATGTCGTCATAGACGATCATCTGTCCGGCATTGACGATGCCCATGTCCATGCCGGCATGGATGGCGTGATACAGGAACACCGAGTGCATCGCCTCGCGCACCGGCTCGTTGCCGCGGAACGAGAACGACAGGTTGGAGACGCCGCCGGAGATGTGGGCGCCGGGCAGGTTCTGGCGGATCCAGCGCGTCGCCTCGATGAAGTCGACGCCGTAATTGTTGTGCTCCTCGAGGCCGGTCGCGATCGCGAAGATGTTCGGATCGAAGATGATGTCCTCGGGCGGGAAGTCGAGCCGATTGACCAGAAGGTCGTAGGCGCGCTTGCAGATCTCGGTCTTGCGCGCGAACGTGTCGGCCTGCCCGGTCTCGTCGAACGCCATCACCACCACGGCGGCGCCGTGACGCTTGGCGACCGTCGCCTCGTGCAGGAATTTCTCCTCGCCTTCCTTCATCGAGATCGAGTTCACGATCGGCTTGCCCTGGATGCATTTCAGGCCGGCCTCGATGACGTGGAATTTCGAGGAGTCGACCATCACGGGCACCCGCGCGATGTCGGGCTCGGCGGCGACGAGGTTGAGGAACGTCACCATCGCCGCTTCGGAGTCGAGGAGGCCCTCGTCCATGTTGACGTCGATGACCTGGGCGCCGTTCTCGACCTGGTCGCGCGCCACCTGAAGCGCGGCGGTGTAGTCGCCCGCCGTGATCAGCTTGCGGAAGCGCGCCGAACCGGTGACGTTGGTGCGCTCGCCGACGTTCACGAACGGGATCGCGTCGGTCAGCGTGAACGGCTCGAGGCCGGAGAGCTTGAGCCGCGGTTCGATCTCGGGCACGACGCGCGGCTTGTGTGGGGCGACGGCCCTGGCGATCGCCGCGATATGATCGGGCGTGGTGCCGCAGCAGCCGCCGACGATGTTGACGAGGCCGGCGGCGGCGAACTCGCCAATCAGCCGGGCCATGTAGTCCGGCGTCTCGTCATACTGGCCGAACTCGTTGGGTAGGCCGGCGTTGGGGTAGGCGCAGACCAGTGTGTCGGCGACGCGGCCGATACCGGCGATGTGCGCGCGCAGGTCCTCGGCGCCGAGTGCGCAGTTGAAGCCGATCGTGATCGGCTTGGCATGCCGCACCGAATGCCAGAACGCCTCCGGCAGCTGCCCGGAGAGCAGCCGGCCGGACTTGTCGGTGATGGTGCCGGAAATCATCACGGGGACGTCGATGCCGCGCTCCTCGATGAGCTCGGCGATCGCATACAGCGCCGCCTTGGCGTTCAGCGTGTCGAAGATGGTCTCGACCAGCAGCAGGTCGGCGCCACCGTCGAGCAGGCCCTTGGCCTGTTCGCCATAGGCCTTGCGCAGATCGTCGAAGGTCACCGCGCGATAGCCGGGATTGGAGACGTCGGGCGAGATCGAGGCGGTGCGGTTGGTTGGGCCGAGCGCGCCGGCGACGAAGCGCTGCTTGCCGTCCTCGGCGCTCACCCGTTCGGCTGCGGCGCGCGCCAGCCGGGCGCCCTGCAGGTTCAGCTCATAGGCGAGATCCGACATGTCGTAGTCGGCCTGCGCGATCGAGGTCGAGGAGAAGGTGTTGGTCGCGACGATGTCGGCGCCGGCACGCAGGTAGGCGGCGTGGATGTCGGTGATCGCCTCGGGCTGGGTCAGGATCAGCAGATCGTTGTTGCCCTTGATGTCGCGGTGGAAGTCCTTGAAGCGTTCGCCGCGGAAGGCGGCTTCGTCGAACTGCAAGCCCTGGATCATCGTGCCCATGGCGCCGTCGAGCACCAGGATGCGCTCGCGGGCAGCCGCGAGCAAAGCGTTACGCTTGGGGGAAATCGGTACGGACATGATTCAGGCAGCTTTCTGGGCACCGGTCGGCCGGATGCCGAGCAGGTGGCTGATCGCGAACACGAGGTCCGCGCGGTTCATGGTGTAGAAGTGGAAGGTGTCGACGCCGTGCTTGAACAACTTCTGCACCTGGCCGGCGGCAACGGTGGCGGCGACCAGCTTGCGGGTCTCGGCGTCGTTGTCGAGGCCCTCGAATTTCTCGGCGAGCCAGTCCGGCACGCTGGTGCCGGCGCGCGTCACGAAATTGCGGGCCTGCTTGAAATTGTGCATCGGCATGATGCCGGGCACGATCGGAATCTCGATGCCGCGTGCGCGCACCCGGTCGACATAGCGATGGTAGAGGTCGTTGTCGAAGAACACCTGGGTGATCGCGCGCGTCGCGCCGGCGTCGACCTTGGCCTTCAGCGTGTCGATGTCGGCGTCGAAATCGGCGGCTTCCGGATGCTTCTCCGGATAGGCGGACACCGAGATCTCGATGTCGGCGTGGCGCTTCTTGATGGCGGCGACGAGCTCGGCGGAGGTCTGGTAGCCGTCGGGATGGGTGAAGTAGGGCGTGCCGATGCCGCCGGGCGGATCGCCGCGCAGCGCCACGATGTGGCGGACACCGACCTCATGATAGCGATCGACGATCTCGTCGATCTCGCCGCGCGAGGCACTGACGCAGGTCAGATGCGCGGCCGGCAGCAGATCGGTCTCGCGGAGGATGCGGCTGATGGTGGAGTGGGTGCGCTCGCGGGTCGAGCCGCCGGCGCCGTAGGTGACCGAGACGAAGTTCGGCGTCAGCGGCGCCAGGCGATTGATGGTCTCCCAGAGACTGCGCTCCATCTCCTCGGTCTTCGGCGGGAAGAACTCGAAGGAGATTTTCGGCGTTTTCGGCGCGCGCTGCCCGTTCGGCAGGGAGGAAATGGTCTCGGTCATGATACGCAAGGGCTCCGCAACTGGAGGGCAGACGTCCGGCCTGGCTATGGAGGCCCTAAGATAGGCGAAACCGGTGGGCCAAAACAGCCCATCGGATATGGGAAATTGCCCATTGACGACCAAGATATGCTCAAAATGAGCGGTCGAGGACGAGTGGTGGGCTGCGCATTCAATCAGCGAACAATGGAATTAATTGATTGAATTATATGAATAAAAAAGTTACACCGAAGTGGTTGGATGCCCGAATCGGCTGTGGGCAGGGTCGCATGTCAACGAATCTTCGTATTTCGTCCCAAGAGTCGCGATGACCGGCGCCGACTTTCCGGTGCGGGACTGGTCTGCGCGGCCGGCGTCTTTGTCGCCTCGTGGCGCCACATTAGGTTGTCGGCCATGATCCCGCTCTCCGTCCTCGACCTGTCCGTCGTCACCACAGGCACCAGGCCCGCCGCTGCGCTCCGCAACAGCATCGACCTGGCGCGCCATGTCGACGGTCTCGGCTACGTCAGATACTGGCTCGCCGAGCACCACAACCTCGCCTCCGTCGCGAGCCCGGCGCCCGATCTGATGATCGGGCAGATCGCGGCGGTGACGCAGCATATCCGCGTCGGCTCCGGCGGCGTGATGCTGCCCAACCATGCGCCGCTCGTGGTCGCCGAGCGCTTCAAGATGCTGGAGGCTCTGTTTCCCGGCCGCATCGATCTCGGCCTCGGCCGTGCGCCCGGCACCGATGGCGCCACCGCTTACGCGCTGCGCAGCCGGCTCGATCGCCGCGAGGGCGACGATTTCCTCGAGCGGCTGCATGAGCTGACGCTTTGGGAGACACGCGATTTCCCGGCCGGCCATCCCTACAACAATGTGGTGGCGATGCCGGATGATTCGCCGCTGCCGCCGATCTGGCTGCTCGGCTCGAGCGACTATTCCGCCGAGCTTGCCGCGCAGGTCGGGATGGGCTTTGCGTTCGCGCATCATTTTGCCACTCACGACGCAATCGCGGCGATGACGAATTATCGTGCGCATTTCAAGCCGTCGGGCTGGCGTGCGACGCCGCAGTCGATACTGGCGGTCGCCGTCGTCGCGGCCGAGACCGATGCGGAAGCCGAGCGGCTGGCGATGTCGATGGATCTCAACCGGCTGCGCCGCGATCGCGGCCAGTATCTGCCGCTGCCGAGCGTCGAGGAGGTAGAGGCCTATCCCTACACCGACGCCGAGCGCGCCTCGATCGCGCGCAACCGCGCGCGACTTTTCGTCGGCAGCCCCGCAACCGTGATGACGAAGCTGGAGCCGCTGCTCGCGGCGAGCCAGGCGGATGAGCTGATGGTGATCACCGCGGTCTACGATCACGCGGCGCGAAAGAAGTCGTACAGCCTGCTTGCGGAGGCGTTCGGGCTGCAGAAGAAAGTGGCCTAGCTCTGCGTTTCGCTGAAGGTCGCGCGGAACGGATGACCGGGATAGACGCCGACGATGCGGAATTCGCGCGAGAAGAACTTCAATTCGTCCAGCGCGAAGGCGAGCCCACGGTCGTCAGGATGACCGTCGACATCGGCATAGAATTGCGTGGCGAAGAAATTGCCGTCGACCATGTAGCTTTCGAGCTTGGTCATGTTGACGCCGTTGGTGGCGAAGCCGCCGAGTGCCTTGTAGAGCGCGGCGGGCAGATTGCGCACCCGGAAAACAAAACTGGTGACCAGCGGCCCGGAGCCCTGCGCAGCCCATTTGGCCTCGCGCGCCAGCACCACGAAGCGGGTGGTGTTGTGGGCCTCGTCCTCGATGTCCTCGGCGAGAATGTCGAGGCCATAGATTTCGGCGGCGAGGCGCGAGGCGATCGCCGCCACGCTCTTGTCGCCGCGCTCGGAAATATCGCGGGCGCTGCCGGCGGTGTCGCCGGCGACGATCGACCGGATGCCGAGCTTGCGGATGATGCGCCGGCACTGGCCGAGCGCGTGGACGTGGCTCTCCACGCTCTTGATGTCGGCGAGCTTGGTGCCCTTGACCGCCATCAACTGGTGGCGGATCGGCAAGAACCATTCGCCGACGATGAACAGGCCCGAGGCAGGCAAGAGATGATGGATGTCGGCGACGCGGCCGGCGACCGAATTCTCGATCGGGATCATGCCGAGATCGGCCTCGCCCGAGGAAATCGCGGCCAGCGCGTCCTCGAAGGTCGGGCAGGGCATCGGCTCGGCGTCGGGATAGGCCTCGGCGATCGCGATATGGGAATTGGCGCCAGGCTCGCCCTGGAACGCGATTTTCAGCTTCTTGGTCATGGGTGGCCTTTTAGCAGCGGCTTAGGCTTTTGCCAGTATCCGCCGGGCGGTTTCGAGATCGGCCGGGGTGTCGACGCCGCGGGGCACGGTGTCGACGATGGTGATGTCGATCCGCATCCCGGCCTCCAGCGCCCGCAGCTGCTCGAGCTTCTCCTGCTGCTCCAGCGGCGAGGGCGGCAGCCGCACGAACCGCTCCAGTGCAGCCCGGCGGTAGGCGTAGAGGCCGATATGGTGGTAGCGCGGTCCGTCGCCGTAGGGCGCGGTGGCGCGGGTGAAATAGAGTGCGCGCAGCCGGTTGGCGCCGATCGGGGAGCCGACCGCCTTGACGACGCTGGGAGCCAGATCCTCCTCCTCGGTATGGATGCGCGAGGCCAGCGTCGAGATGTCGACCGTGGGGTCGGCGAGCGGGGGCATCACGCTGCGGATCGTTTCGGGCGTGATGGTCGGGAAATCGCCCTGCAGATTGACCACGATCTCGGCGGCGCCGTCCGGGTCGAGGATCGTCATCGCTTCATGGATCCGGTCCGAGCCGGAGGGATGGTCCGGGCGGGTCATCACCACCTCGCCGCCCGCAGCCTTCACTGCGGCCGCGATCTCGGGCGTGTCGGTTGCGACCGCGACCCGGCCGATCCCGGCTGCCTCGGCCCGCCGCAGCACATGGACGATCATCGGCGCGCCCGCGATATCGAGCAGCGGTTTGCCGGGGAGGCGCGTGGCGGCCATGCGGGCCGGAATCAGCACCAAGGTACGGGGTTGGGTCATTCGTGTCGGGGCCCGTCCGGCCTGCGGAAATTGGCGGCGAGGAGGTTGAATTCGGCGCGTTTATACGGGTTGCCAGAGCGCGGGCAAACCGATATCTCAACCCTGCTTGGGGCGGTGCGATAAGGCCGATTCCCAGGTCTTTCCCCGCGGCCGTATTCCCGGCCTGAAGTCGACATTCAAGGCCCGGAGCCTGACCGAAATGGACTCCTTCGAACTCAACAAAATCCTCGGTGCGATTCTCGGCACCTGCATCGTCGTCCTGGTGATGAGCTTTGCCGCCGGATCGGTGTTTTCCGCGAAGCTGCCGGAAAAGCCGGGTTTTGAGATCGCGGTGAAGGAAGAGTCCCATGGCGGTGGCGGTGAGGCCGCTGCGGCGGCCTCCGAGCCGATCGAGAAGCTGCTGCAGACCGCTTCGGTCGAGAAGGGCGCGGCGGCGGCCAAGAAGTGCCAGGCCTGCCATACCTTCGAGAAGGGCGGCCCCAACCGCGTCGGTCCGAACCTCTACGGTATCGTCGGCGAGAAGAAGGGCGAAGGCCGTGGCTTCAATTTCTCGGCCGCGATGAAGAGCAAGGGCGGCGACTGGTCCTTCGACGACCTGAACAAGTTCCTGACCAACCCGAAGGGTTTCGTCCCGGGCACCGCGATGGGCTTCGCCGGCGTGCCGAAGGACAGCGAGCGCGCCGACATCATCGCCTATCTGAATTCGAACTCGGAGCATCCGGCTCCGCTCCCGACCGCTTCGAAGTAACGAATTGCTTCGCGCACGCACGCGGATGAAACGGCCAGGCAATGCCTGGCCGTTTTCGCATGAGGAATCCGCTGTCGCGGGGTTGTTATCGGGACGTTTCGCCGCACCGATATTGTTCCCGGGCCAATATCATGAGGAAAAAGCAACGTAATTTGTCGAACCGTTGCCTTATATTGGGTCCCATGTAACCGGGGCCGCAAGCAGGAAGACCGAATTTGGCGATCACCCGACGACACCTCCTTCAAGGCAGCGCGCTGGCGGCACTCGCTCCGGTGCTCGGACTGAACTCCGGCCTGTCGGCGATCACGCCGGCGTTTGCCGACGATGCCCCCAACGGGCTGAAATGGCGCCACGGCCTGTCGCTGTTCGACAACGTCAAGTACCCCGCCGACTTCAAGCGATTTGACTACGTCAATCCGGAAGCACCGAAGGGAGGTCTCGCCCGCCAAATCGCAATCGGCACTTTCGATAATTTCAACATCGTGGTCTCGGGCGTGAAAGGCGCCATCGCAGGCGGCGTCGCCCTCATTTACGAATCGCTGACGACACCATCGCTCGACGAAGTCTCAACGGAGTACGGATCGCTGGCGGAGGCGGTAAGTTACCCCGCTGACTTCTCCTATGTCGTGTATCGTTTGCGTCCTCAGGCAAAATGGCATGACGGAGCGCCGGTTACTCCAGAAGACGTGATCTTCTCGCTTGACGCCTTCAAGACGCATCATCCGATGTTCTCCGCCTATTACAGTCATGTGGTGAGAGCGGAGAAGCTTGGCGATCGCGACGTGAAGTTTGTCTTCGACATGCCGGGCAATCGAGAGCTGCCGCAGATCGTGGGCCAACTGACGATCCTACCCAAGCATTGGTGGGAGGGCACCGACAGCGAAGGCCGCAAGCGCGATGTCTCGGCGACGACGCTTGAGAAGCCGCTCGGATCGGGGCCCTATCGCGTCAAGGAGTTCGTCGCCGGACGCACCATCACTCTCGAGCGTGTCAAGGATTATTGGGCGCGCGACCTCGCGATCAATGTCGGTCGCAACAACTTCGACGAACTGCGCTACGAGTACTTCAGGGATCCCACGGTTGCGATCGAGGCGTTCAAGGGCGACCAGATCGATTGGCGTACAGAGAACAGCGCGAAGGCCTGGGCGACCGCCTACGATTTTCCGGCTGTGACCGACAAGCGTGTGGTGCTGGAAGAGTTTCCGAACCGCAGTTCAGGCATCATGCAGGCCTTCGTCCCGAATCAGCGTCGTTCCAAATTCAAGGATCCGCGTGTTCGCCGCGCTCTGAACTACGCGTTCGACTTCGAGGAGGTCAACAAGCTTTTGTTCTTCGGCCAGTACAAGCGGATCACCAGCTACTTTGACGGCGCCGAGGAACTGATGGCGACTGGGCTGCCGCAGGGCAAGGAACTTGCCATCCTTGAAACCGTGCGTGATCAGGTGCCAGCCGAAGTATTCACAACGGTCTATACGAACCCGGTCGGCGGCAATCCCGAGGCCGTCCGCGAAAACCTCCGCGAAGCATCGCGTCTGCTCAAGGAGGCGGGCTACGAAGTCCGAGACCGCAAGCTCGTGGATTCCAAGAGCGGAGAGCCGTTTTCGATCGAACTGCTGAGTGAGGATCCGAATTTCGAGAGGATCATGCTGGCTTACAAGCCGGCACTCGAACGGCTCGGATTTTCGATCACCGTGCGCACGATTGATCCGATCCAATACGAGAATCGGCTTCGCAATTGGGATTTCGACATGGTCATCGGGTCTTGGGGGGAATCCCTGTCACCCGGGAACGAGCAGCGTGAATTCTGGGGATCGAAAGCCGCGGACACCGCCGGATCGCGCAATATTGCCGGCATCAAGAGCCCGGTGATCGACAAGTTGATCGAGCGGGTGATTTTTTCGACGGATCGCGAAGACCTCGTCGCGGCGACGAAGTCACTCGACCGCGTGTTATTGTGGAATCATTACGTCGTTCCACAGTGGAATTATCCGAAGCTGCGCACGGCGCGTTGGGATCGCTTCGGCCGTCCGGCAGAGTTGCCCAAATATGGCCTCTCGGGATTCCCGGCGATCTGGTGGTACGACGCCGACAAGGCAGCCAAGCTCAAGCGTTCATAAGCTCAAGGATCCGCGCATGGCGCTATTCTCCCGTCGGCACGCACTCGGCCTCGGTATCGGTGCGTTGAGTGCTGCCGGCTTGCGGACTGCACCGGCAGTGGCCGACAACGGAGCCGAAATGCACGGCATGTCGGTGTTCGGCGACCTGAAATATCCCGCGGATTTCCAGCAGTTCGACTATGTCAATGTGAGGGCGCCGAAGGGCGGTGTGTTCTCGACGATTCCTTCGACACGTGCCTACAACCAGTCCTTCTACACCTTCAGTTCGTTCAACGCCTTCATCCTCAAGGGTGAGGGCGCGAAGGGCATGGAGCTGACCTTTGACTCGTTGATGGCGCGCGCGGCCGACGAGCCTGATGCGATGTACGGCCTGGCCGCAAGATCGGTTTCAATTTCTTCCGACAAGCTCACATACCGCTTCACGATGCGGCCCGAGGCCCGCTTTCATGACGGCTCGAAACTGACTGCGCGGGATGTCGCCTTCTCGCTCAACACGCTGAAGGAGAAGGGACATCCGTTGATCGTGGTGCAACTGCGCGATTTCGTGAAGGCCGAGGCGCCCGACGACGGCACTGTGATCGTGACCTTTGCGCCAAACCGCGCGCGCGATGTGCCGCTTTATGTTGCGGGTCTGCCGATCTTCTCGAAGGCCTATTATGCGAATCGGCAGTTCGAGGAGTCCACGCTGGAAGTTCCGCTTGGCTCCGGGCCGTACAAGGTCGGCAAGTTCGAGGTCAATCGTTACGTCGAGTATGACCGCATCAAGGATTGGTGGGCGGCAGACTTGCCGGTCAATCGCGGCAGCTACAATTTCGACACCGTGCGCTACGAATTCTATCGCGACCGCGACGTGGCGTTCGAGGGTTTCACGGGAAAAAATTATCTGTTTCGCGAGGAATTCACGGCCCGCGTTTGGGCGACGCGGTACGATTTCCCGGCCATCAAGGACGGAAGGGTCAAGCGCGAGACATTGCCGGACGAGACTCCGTCCGGTGGACAGGGCTGGTTCATCAACACCCGTCTCGACAAGTTCAAAGACCCGCGCGTCCGCGAGGCGTTGATCTATGCCTTCGATTTCGAGTGGACCAACAAGACTATTATGTACGATGCGTATGTGCGCACCGTCTCGCCGTTCCAGAATTCGGACATGGTGGCGAACGGCTTGCCCTCGCCGGAAGAATTGAGGCTGCTCGAACCGTTCCGGGGCCAGGTGCCGGATGAGGTGTTCGGCCAACCCTTTGTGCCGCCGGTGTCAGACGGATCGGGACAGGACCGCGCGCTCCTGCGCAAGGCGACGCAGCTGCTCAGCGAGGCGGGATGCGTCGTCAGGGACGGCAAGCTCCGGTTGCCTAACGGCGACCAGCTTACAATCGAGTTTCTGCTGGATGAGCCGACGTTCCAGCCCCATCACGCCAGCTTCATCAAGAATCTCAAGCCGCTTGGGATTGATGCAAACATCCGGCAGATCGACGCCGTGCAGTATCGCGCGCGCGTCGAGGCTTTCGATTTCGAGGTGACGACCGAGCGTATGTCCATGTCAGCGACGCCGGGCGACAGCCTGCGTCCTTACTTCTCGTCCCAGGCTGCGGCCACCAAAGGCTCCTACAATCTGGCGGGTATTGCCAACCCGGCAATCGACGCATTGACCGAAAAGGCCATTAATGCCGAGACGCGGGCGGACTTGACCTTTGCTTGCCGCGCCCTTGATCGCGTCTTCCGCGCCGGCCGTTACTGGGTGCCGCAATGGTACCGCAACACGCATCCGATCGCCTATTGGGACCAGTTCAGTCATATGGAAAAGCTGGCGAAATATACCCAGGGCGTCGGGGCGCCGGAGAACTGGTGGTACGATGCGGCCAAGGCCGCCAAGCTCGAGCAGGCGAAGTAGCCGATGAGCGCCTATATCGCCCGACGTATCTTCCTGATGCTGCCGACGCTGCTCGGCATCCTGTTCGTCTCCTTCGTGGTCGTGCAGTTTGCCCCCGGCGGGCCGGTCGAGCGCGTCATCGCGCAGATCAACGGCGCCGACACCGGCGGCACCTCGCGCGTCTCGGGTGGCGGCGGCGATTTCGGCGCGCAGCGCGGCCAGGGCGCGGGCGCAGGCGCGGCCATCAACTCGAAATATCGCGGCGCGCAGGGGCTCGACCCCGATTTCATCAAGAAACTCGAGGTGCAGTTCGGCTTCGACAAGCCGGCGCCGGAGCGGTTCGCGCTGATGGTGTGGAATTTCGCACGGTTCGACTTCGGCGAAAGCTATTTCCGCAGCGTCAGCGTGCTCCAGCTGATCAAGGAGAAGCTGCCGGTCTCGATGTCGCTCGGCATCTGGATGACGCTCTTGACCTATCTGATCTCGATCCCGCTCGGCATCCGCAAGGCGGTGAAGGATGGCTCTCGGTTCGACACCTGGACCTCGGCCGTGATCATCATCGGCTTTGCGATCCCGGGCTTTCTGTTCGCGATCCTGTTGATCGTGCTGTTTGCCGGCGGCTCGTTCCTCAATATCTTCCCGTTGCGCGGCCTGACCTCGGACGGCTGGTCGCAATTCCCCTGGTACTGGAAGATCATCGATTACTTCTGGCACCTGACGCTGCCGCTGGTGTCGATGGCGCTCGGCGCCTTCGCCACC
Organism: Bradyrhizobium sp. USDA 4011; assembly: GCF_054063415.1. Classification (NCBI taxonomy): domain Bacteria; kingdom Pseudomonadati; phylum Pseudomonadota; class Alphaproteobacteria; order Hyphomicrobiales; family Nitrobacteraceae; genus Bradyrhizobium; species Bradyrhizobium sp. USDA 4011. The sequence goes on along the minus strand of NZ_JBSSGG010000001.1, from coordinate 3,338,601 downwards.
ATGACGTTGCTGACGAAGAATTCGTTCCTCGACGAGATCCGCAAGCAATATGTGATGACCGCGCGCGCCAAGGGCTGCAGCGAGCGCCAGGTGCTGTATGGACACATCTTCCGCAACGCCATGCTGATCGTGATCGCGGGCTTCCCGGGCGCGTTCATCCACGCCTTCTTCTCGGGCTCGCTGCTGATCGAAACGATCTTCTCGCTCGACGGGCTCGGTCTGCTCGGCTTCGAGAGCGTCCTGAACCGCGACTATCCGGTGGTGTTCGGGACGCTGTTCATCTTCTCGCTGGTCGGACTGGTGGTCAATCTGATCTCAGATCTGGCCTATATGTGGATCGATCCGCGGATCGACTTCGAGGCGCGGGAGGTCTGATGACGGTGCTCGCGCCCCAGCCGGTCGAGACCTCGACGCAATCGCCGCTCGGCGAGGCGGTGCCCGTCACGCGCCGCGGCTTTTCGCCGTCGCCGCTGAACAAGCGGCGCTGGCAGAGTTTCAAGGCGAACCGCCGCGGATACTGGTCGTTCTGGATATTCCTCGTGCTGTTCGTGCTGTCGCTGTTCGCCAATTTCATTGCCAACGACAAGCCGCTGGTGGTCAAATATGACGGCCGTCTCTACTGGCCGGTGGTGTTCACCTATGCCGAGACCACCTTCGGCGGCGACTTCGAGACCGCGGCCGACTATCGCGATCCCTATCTGCAGAAGCAGATCGCCGCCAAGGGCGGCAGCATGATCTGGCCGCCGATCCGCTATTCCTACGACAGCCGCAACCTCGACCCGCCGACGGCGGTGCCGTCGAAGCCGACCTGGCTTCTGACCGAAAAGCAGTGCGCGGACGTGGTGAAGCGGAAGGGGCTGACCGGCTGCCGCGACCTCGAATACAACTGGCTCGGCACCGACGACCAGGGCCGCGACGTCGTCGCACGATTGATCTACGGCTTCCGCATCTCGGTCTTGTTCGGCCTGACGCTGACCATCCTGTCCTCGATCATCGGCGTTGCCGCCGGCGGCGTGCAGGGCTATTTCGGCGGCTGGATCGATCTCGGCTTCCAGCGATTCATCGAGATCTGGACCGCGATCCCCTCGCTCTATCTGCTGCTGATCATCTCGGCGGTGCTGCCGCCGGGCTTCTTCATCCTGCTCGGCATCCTCCTGCTGTTCTCATGGGTCTCGCTGGTCGGCCTGGTCCGCGCCGAATTCCTGCGCGGCCGCAACTTCGAATACATCCAGGCGGCGCGCGCGCTCGGCGTCTCCAACCGCGTGATCATGTTCCGCCATCTGCTGCCGAACGCGATGGTCGCGACCATGACGTTCCTGCCCTTCATCGTCTCGTCCTCGGTGATGACGCTGACGGCGCTGGATTTCCTCGGCTTCGGCCTGCCGCCCGGTTCGCCCTCGCTCGGCGAATTGCTGTCGCAGGGCAAGGCCAATGTGCAGGCGCCGTGGCTCGGTCTCACCGGCTTCTTCTCGGTCGCGATCATGCTGTCGCTCCTGATCTTCATCGGCGAAGCCGCGCGCGACGCCTTCGATCCGCGCAAGACGTTCTCGAAGGGCTGACGCATGGACGCGACCAACCAGCCTCTGCTCGACGTCAGCGACCTCTCCGTCGCGTTCGGCCGCTCGCTTGCGGTCGATCGCATCTCTTTCTCGATCAAGCGCGGCGAATGCACGGCGCTGGTCGGCGAGTCCGGCTCGGGAAAATCGGTCAGCGCGCTGTCGGTGTTGAGGCTGCTGCCCTATCCGGCGGCGTCGCATCCCTCCGGGGCGATCCGTTTCAAGGGCCGCGATCTCCTGGGATCGTCGGAACGCGAGATGCGCAGGATTCGTGGCAACGACATCTCGATCATCTTCCAGGAGCCGATGACCTCGCTCAATCCGCTCCACACCATCGAATCCCAGATCGGCGAGATCCTGTCGCTGCACAGCGGCATCAGCGGTGCGGCGGCGCGGGCGCGGACGCTGGAGTTGCTCGGCCAGGTCGGCATCCCTGAGCCGGAGACGCGGCTAAAAAGCTATCCGCATCAATTGTCCGGCGGCCAGCGCCAGCGCGTGATGATCGCGATGGCGCTTGCCAACGAGCCCGATCTGCTGATCGCGGACGAACCGACCACCGCGCTCGACGTCACCGTGCAGGCGCAGATATTGGCATTGCTGGCCGAGATCCGCGCCCGGCTCGGCATGAGCCTGTTGTTCATCACCCACGACCTCGGCATCGTCCGCCGGATCGCCGACACCGTCTGTGTCATGAACAACGGGAAGATCGTCGAGCAGGGCCCGGTCGAACAGGTCTTCACCGCGCCGAAGCACGCCTATACGAAGGCGCTGCTGGCGGCCGAGCCGAAGCCTGATCCGGCGCCGCCGCAGCCGGACGCGCCGGTCGTGATATCGGCGGACAATCTCAAGGTCTGGTTTCCGATCAAGCGCGGGCTGATGCGCTCGACCGTCGGCCACATCAAGGCGGTCGATGGCGTCAGCCTCGCGGTGCGCAAGGGCGAGACGCTCGGCGTCGTCGGCGAATCCGGCTCCGGCAAGACCACGCTCGGGCTCGCGCTGCTCCGGCTGATCTCGTCCGATGGCCCGATCGTGTTCCTCGGCAAGGGCATCCAGGGCCTGCGCTTCAAGCAGATGCTGCCGTTCCGCCGCGACATGCAGATCGTGTTCCAGGACCCGTTCGGCTCGCTCAGCCCGCGCATGTCGGTCGCCGACATCATCGCCGAGGGGCTCGAGGTGCACCAGAATGAGCTGTCGCGCGAAGAGCGCGAGGCGCGGGTGATCAAGGCGCTGAAGGAGGTCGGGCTCGATCCCGACTGGCGCTTCCGCTATCCGCACGAATTCTCCGGCGGCCAGCGCCAGCGCATCTCGATCGCGCGCGCGGTCGTGCTGGAGCCGAACTTCGTCGTGCTGGACGAGCCGACCAGTGCGCTCGACATGCTGCTGCAGGCCCAGATGGTCGATCTGTTGCGCGACCTGCAGCGCAAGCGCGACCTGACCTACATGTTCATCTCGCACGATCTGCGTGTGGTGGCCTCGCTCGCGAGCCACCTGATCGTGATGAAATCCGGCAAGGTCGAGGAGGAGGGGCCGGCCTCCGAGCTGTTCAAGAACCCGAAGAGCGACTACACCCGCGCGCTGTTCGCCGCCGCGTTCCGCATCGAAGCGGCCGGCGAGGGAACGGTGGCGACGTAGCCATCTCTCTCGTTCCACGTCGTCCTGAGGTGCGAGCGGAGCGAGCCTCGAAGGATGCGTGGCCCGAGGGGGCCGTCGATCCTTAGACGCAGCTAACGCCACTCCTCACAGGATGACGGGGATGGATTTGCTCAAAGCCGCTTGATCGCGGCGACCTCGCTGCCGCCGGCCTTGATCCGCGCGATGGCAGTGTGCGTGTTCTCCACCACCGTTGCCATGTGATGCGCGTTGGCGTGCACGATCGTCGTCGCATCGCGCACGATGGCCACATGGCCCTTCCAGAAGATCAGGTCGCCGCGCTGCAGGTGCTTGGATTCCGCGGTTGTCAATTCGCGGCCGAGCCCGTCCTGCTGCATGTCGCTGTCGCGCGGGCAGCCGGTGCCGGCGGCGGTCAGCGCGATCTGCACCAGGCCGGAGCAATCGATGCCGAGGCTCGATTTGCCGCCCCAGAGATAGGGCGTGCCGACGAACTGCTCGGCGATTGCGACGAAATCCTGCGCCATCGTGTCGAGGGAGGCGAGATGTGGGCGCGGCAGATGCCAGCCCTCGCGAGTCACCGCGAAGGGGCCGTCCTCGCGGGCGATTGCGAGCCTGGTCCCCATCGCCAGCGCCTCGACCGGCGGCAGCTTGATCGACGGTCCCGGAAACGCCAGCGTGCGCAGCGCCGTCACCTTGTGCGTCGGTGCCGGGCCCGGCGCCGTCAGCGCGGCCTCGGCAATCCAGCCGACATAGCCGTCATCGGCGAGCTGGCCCCAGGCCCAGCCTTCGCCGTTGCGGTCGTACACCGTGACGCGTTCGCCCCTGAATGCCTGCGTCATCTGTTCGGCATCGGCCGCCGGCGCCCGCCGCAGCGGCGCGATGGCGTCGCCGACCTCGAGTGTCTCGCCGTCGACGAAGCGCGCGGCCTTCACCTTACCCTCGAGATATTTCGCCGCGACGTCCTCGCGGGCCGGCGTCAGTCTGACATCATGCATAGCGCTGGCTCAGCAATTTGTAGATCGCGCGCGCGGCCTGGCACTCGCCGCCTTCGGGGCGGCCGGGCCTTGCCGACGGCGTCCAGCCATAGATGTCGACATGCAGCCAGCTTCGCGCGTGCTCGACGAAGCGTTGCAGGAACAGCGCGCAGGTGATCGAGCCCGCGAAACCGCCTGACGGCGCGTTGGTGATGTCGGCGGTCTTGGAGTCGAGCCAGGCATCGTAGGCCGGCCACAGCGGCATCCGCCACAACGGGTCGTTCTCGCTCTTTGCGTGAGCCGCGACGTCGCCGGCGAGCGCCTCGTCATTGGTGTAGAACGGCGGCAGATCAGGGCCGAGCGCCACGCGCGCCGCGCCGGTCAGCGTGCCGAGATCGACCAGCAGGTCTGGGGTCTCCTCGTCGGCCAGCGCCAGCGCGTCGGCGAGCACCAGCCGCCCCTCGGCGTCGGTGTTGCCGATCTCGACGGTGATGCCCTTGCGCGACTTGAAGATGTCGAGCGGACGGAACGCGTTGCCGGCGACCGCGTTCTCGACCGCCGGGATCAGCACGCGCAGCCGCACCGTCAGCTTCGCGTCCATCACCATCTGCGCCAGCGCCAGCACGTTGGCGGCGCCGCCCATGTCCTTCTTCATGATCAGCATGCCGCTCGACGGCTTGAGGTCGAGCCCGCCGGTGTCGAAGCAAACGCCCTTGCCGACCAGCGTCACCTTCGGATGGGCCGGGTTGCCCCAGCTCAGATCGATCAGCCGCGGCGCGCGGGTCGATGCCATGCCGACCGCGTGGATCAGCGGGAAGTTCTGTGCGAGCTCGTCGCCATCGATGCAATTGAAGGCGGCGCCGAACCGCGTTGCGAGGTCGCGCGCCGCCTCGGCGAGCTCGGCCGGGCCCATATCGTTGGACGGCGTGTTGATGAGATCGCGCGCCAGCGCCGCGGCGTCTGCCATCCGCGCGATCTCGGCCGTGTCGACGCCATCGGGCGGCACCAGGCGGACCTCAGGGGTCTTGTTCTTGCGATAGCGGCCGAAGCGGTAGCAGCCGAGCGCGAAGGCGAGCGTGGCAAGCCGCGTGTCATGCGGCGCGTTGGCAAAGCGGTAGATGCCCGGGGGCAGCCGGCCGGGCAAGGCGCCGGCACGGAACGGATCGCGCGCCATGTGGTCTGCATCCTCGAGGCCGAACAGCACCTGCGCGATGCCGCCATCGGCTGCCGGCAGGGCGAGGGCCTTGCCCGGCTTCGCCGCAAAGTCATTGGCCTCCGCGAACTGGCGCGCCGGCGCCGGCAACTCGCTGCGGATCGCATCCCATGTCGCCTTGCTGACGAAAGTGATCGGCGTGACGGCGGTCGTGGGGGCGGTCTCGAACACGGATGGCATGCGGCTCTCGGCTGTTCTGGCGTTGCTGATGACTAACACGCCTTTCGCGATTGATGGTAGCGCACCGCGGTTGACCCGACCTGCGGGACTGGAACCGGCGCGCCGGTCGCCGGTGCCGCAGTTAACCAGACGTTAGGGTTAACAGTCTATTGCTGGCACGCTCGGCTCGATCCATTTGCCCGATTTCGTGAGTCACAGTGCCATGCGTCGACAGTCCATTTTGACCCGGCATCTCGCTTCCGCAGCCCTCGTGGCGGTCCTGGCCGCCGGGCTTGGCGGTTGCCAGACCATGTCGGACGTCACCGGATCGATCGCGTCCCGGTCCGATCCGGTGCCGGACGATCCGCGCCGCAATCTCGAGGTTTATGGCGAGCGCTACCGCAAGAATCCCAAGGATGTCGACGCCGCCATAGCTTACGGTCAGGCGTTGCGTATGACCGGACAGCGTTCGCAGGCCTGCGCTGTGCTGGAGCAGGCCACACTCGCAACCCCCGGCAGCAAGGCGCTGCTCGCGGCCTATGGCCGCGCGCTCGCCGACAACGGCAATTCGCAGGCCGCATTCGACGTGCTGAGCCGCGCGCACAGTCCGGACAATCCCGACTGGCGGATCCTGTCGGTGCAGGGCACCACGCTCGACAAGTTGAACCGGCACGAGGAAGCGCGGCGCTATTACGCCAGTGCGCTTCGACTGGCCCCCGACGAGCCGTCGGTGCTGTCCAATCTCGGCCTGTCCTACATGCTGACCAAGGAATTGCCGAAGGCGGAAGAGACGCTGCGCCAGGCCTATGCCAGCGCCCGCGCCGACACCCGCATCCGGCAGAACCTTGCGCTCGTCGTCGGCCTGCAGGGCCGCTTCGCGGAGGCCGAGACCATCGTCAAGGCCGACCTGCCGGCGGATGAGGCCGCGGCCAATGTCGCCTATCTGCGCGACATGCTGAACCGCAAGGACGGGCCGCGGACCGCGTCGCGCGCCGCACCTGTTGTTGCCAAGGACGATTAAGCCAACATGGCAGATCCAAAACTCCCCTTGAAAAGGGGAGGTCGCTTTGCTCGCCAGAGCAAAGCGGGTGGGGATCATCTCTCACCGCGAGCAGCGTCGTTTGCGGCTGACCCCCATCCCGACCTTCCCCCTTTCAGGGGGAAGGAGAAGACAGACCTTCATTCGGGCTGTGCGCGCTCCAAACCTCCCCTTGAAAAGGGGAGGTCGCTTTGCTCGCCAGAGCAAAGCGGGTGGGGATCGTCTCTCACCGCGGGCAGCGTCGTTTGCGGCTGGACCCCCATCCCGACCTTCCCCCTTTCAGGGGGAAGGAGAAGATAGCCGGCGTAGAGCGGCTCAATGCATCGTGGCGATCTTGATGTAGGACGGGCCGAGGATCACGATGAACAGGCAGGGCAGGAAGAACAGGATCATCGGCACGGTCAGCTTGGGCGGCAGCGCCGCCGCCTTCTTCTCGGCCTCGTTCATGCGCATGTCGCGGTTTTCCTGCGCCATCACGCGCAAGCTCTGGCCGAGCGGCGTGCCGTAGCGTTCGGATTGCTGCAAGGCCATGCACACCGACTTCACGCCTTCGAGCCCGGTGCGGCGCGCCAGATTCTCGTAGGCGGACTTGCGGTCCTGCAAATAGGACAGTTCCGCGGTCGTCAGGGCGAACTCCTCCGACAGCGCGATCGACTGTCCGGCGATCTCGTTGGCCACCTTCCGGAACGCAACCTCGACCGACATGCCCGACTCGATGCAGATCAGCAGCAAGTCCAGCGAATCAGGGAAGGCACGCTTGATCTGGAGCTGGCGCTTGGAGATCGCGTTCTTCAGGAACAGCATCGGCGCCTGGAGGCCGGCATAGGCCGCAGCGACGCAAATGCCGATCTTGAGCGTGAGCGACCAGTTCGCGCCCGCGATGAAGAACGTATAGACGATGGCGCCGAGCAGCAGCACGATCGGGGTCACCGCGCGGGCGAACAGGAAGGTGACGTAGGGGGCGTGGCCGCGATAGCCCGCCATCACGAGCTTATCGAGCGCCGCTTCCTGGGCGAGCCATTTCGTGAGGTTGAGATCGTCCACCACCCGGGAGACCACCTGCTTCGGGGTCTGCCGCAGCGCCACCTTCTCCGTCTTGGCGAGACGATCGCGCTCGCGCTGCCGGAGACGCTCCCGTTCGCTGGCGACGGCCTTCATGCGCTTGTTGAGGTCGCCGCCGGCGAGCAGCGGCATCACCAGCGTGTAGACCGTCGCGCTTGCCGCGATGAAGGCAAGCAGCATGGTCATGAACCTGACGTCGTGGAGCTTGGCGATCAGAACATCAATCATGCTGCACCGTCAGAAATCGAAGTTGATCATCTGCTTCATCACAAAGACGCCGATCGACATCCAGACGGCGCAGGCGACCAGCATGAGCTGGCCCATCGAGTTGGTCCACAGCAGGGCGATGTAGTCCGGCGTCGTGAGGAACACCAGGATCATCACGATCGGCGGCAGCGAGCCGATGATGGCGGCGGAGGCCTTCGCTTCCATCGACATCGCCTGGATCTTCTCGGCCATCTTCTTGCGGTCGCGCAGCACGCGCGACAGATTGCCGAGCGCTTCCGACAGATTGCCGCCGGATTTCTGCTGGATCGCGATCACGATGCCGAAGAAGTTCGCTTCCGGCAGCGGCATGCGCTCGTAGAGCCGGGCGCAGGCCTCGCCGAGCGGCATCCCGATCGCCTGGGTCTCGATGATCGCGAGGAACTCGCTGCGCAGCGGCTCCGGCGCGTCGTTGACCACTGCCTTGAGCGATTCGAACAACGGCAGGCCGGCCTTGATGCCGCGCACGATGACGTCCACGGCGTCGGGCAGCGCTTTCAGAAAGGCCTTTTCCCGCCGCTTCTTCAGGAAGCCGAGCAGCCAGCGCGGCGCGCCGAGGCCCATGGCAAAGCCGATGCCGGCCGCGCCGAGGATGCCGCCGCCAGCCAGGAATGCGGCGGCGAATCCGAACAGGCCGAGCGCGCCGGAGATCATCCAGAATTTCTGCTCGGACCACTCCAGGCCGGCCTGCGAGATGCGCAGGCCGAGAGGGACTTTCTTGTCCTTCTGCCGCCGTGCCTCGAGCTCCTTGAGCGATCCTTCGACCTGCTCTCGGCGCGTCCGTTGCGTGCGGTCGGCCGTTCGCGTCGTTGTCGGCTCCGAGCGGGCCACCGATGCGCGGCGCGACTCGGCCTTCTTTTCCCCCGAGAGGTAGGGATAGAGGAAGACCCAGGCGATGCCGCCCACGGTGGTGGCGGCGAGGAAGGCCAGGGCAAGGGTTTGCGTCTGCATCCTGCGTTCCCCTAGACCGGCGCCGGCGAGTCGGAGGCATCGAGCGCCGCCGCAAGCCGCTTCTCTTCATTGTAGTAGCGCGCACGCTCCCAGAAGCGCGGCCGGCCGATGCCGGTCGAGCGGTGCTTGCCGATGATCTTGCCGTTGGCGTCTTCCCCGACCACGTCGTAGAGGAAGATATCCTGGGTGATGATGGTGTCGCCTTCCATGCCCATCACCTCTGTGATGTGGGTGATGCGACGCGAACCGTCGCGCAGGCGCGCGGCCTGCACGATGATGTCGACCGAGGCGCAGATCATCTCGCGAATGGTGCGCGAGGGAAGCGAGAAGCCGCCCATGGTGATCATCGATTCGCAGCGCGACAGCGCTTCGCGGGGATTGTTGGCGTGCAGCGTGCCCATCGAGCCGTCGTGGCCGGTGTTCATCGCCTGCAACAGGTCGAACGCCTCGGGTCCGCGGACTTCGCCGACGATGATGCGCTCGGGGCGCATACGCAGGCAGTTGCGGACCAGTTCGCGCATCGTGACCTGGCCCTCGCCCTCGATGTTCGGCGGCCGGGTTTCCAGCCGCACCACATGCGGCTGCTGCAGCTGGAGTTCGGCGGCGTCTTCGCAGGTGATGATGCGTTCGTCGTGCTCGATATAGTTGGTCAGGCAGTTCAGCAGCGTGGTCTTGCCCGAACCGGTACCGCCCGAGATGATCACGTTGCAGCGGACACGGCCGATGATCTGCAGGATGGTCGCCCCTTCCGGCGTGATCGCGCCGAACTTGACGAGCTGGTCCAGCGTCAGCTTGTCCTTCTTGAACTTACGAATGGTGAGCGCAGGTCCGTCGATCGCCAGCGGCGGCACGATCGCGTTGACGCGCGAGCCGTCGGCGAGACGGGCATCGCAGATCGGCGAGGATTCGTCGACGCGTCGGCCGACCTGGCTGACGATGCGCTGGCAGATGTTGAGCAGCTGCTGGTTGTCGCGAAAGCGGATGCCGGTGCGCTGGATCTTGCCGGCGACTTCGATGAACACCGTGCCGGCGCCGTTGACCATGATGTCGGCGATGTCGTCGCGCGACAGCAAGGGCTCCAGCGGTCCGTAGCCGAGCACGTCGTTGCAGATGTCGTCGAGCAGCTCTTCCTGCTCGGCGATCGACATCACGATGTTCTTGATCGCGATGATCTCGTTGACGATGTCGCGGATTTCCTCGCGCGCCGACTCGCTGTCCAGCTTGGCGAGCTGGGCAAGGTCGATCGCCTCGATGAGGGCGCCGAAGATCGTCGCCTTGACCTGGTAGTAGTTGTCCGAGCGGCGGGCTTCGACGACGGGAGCAGGCGGTGGCTTGGCCGGGGCCAGCGGCGGCGACGATATCGCCGGGGCGGCGGACTCGCGCGCCATCGGCGACAGGCCGGCAGGCTCCGGCGTCTGAAAGGCGGGCTTGGGTGCCCGCAGATCCCCATCGTTTCCGCTACGCTTACCAAACACGACGTCTTGACTCCACGCGGACCACTATTTGGACCGCAGCTTTTCGAGCAGGGGCGACAGGAAGGACCCCCTCGGCTTCTTGGTTTCGCCGCGGCCTGTCAGCCGCTGCGCCATCTGAAGAAACATCTCGACTGCGCGGTGATTGGCGGAGATTTCCGCGATCATCTGGCCGTTGTTGGCGGCCGAACCGAAGATCTGCGGATCGAACGGGATGGCGGCGATCGGCGGGCTTTCGATCGCCTTGGCGAATTCGCCCGCCGCGATCTCCGGCCGCTTCGGCACGCCGACCTGGTTCAGGCAGTACAGCGGCGCGCGGTCGTTCGGCCTGGACGCCTTCAGCAGGTCGAACATGTTCTTGGCGTTGCGCAGGTTGGCGAGGTCGGGCGTCGCCACGATCAGGATGTCGTCGGCCGCGATCAGCGCGCGCTTGGTCCAGCCGGACCATTGGTGCGGCACGTCGAGCACGATGCAGGGCATCGTGGTGCGCAGCGTGTCGAAGATCGCATCGAACGCCTCGGCGCCGAAATCGTAGACCTTGTCGAGCGTGGCGGGCGCCGCCAGCAGGCTCAGATGGTCGGTGCATTTCGACAGCAGGCGGTCGACGAAGGCGGTATCGACGCGGTCCGGCGAGAACACCGCATCCGCGATGCCTTGCGCCGGATCCTGGTTGTAGTTGAGCCCGGCGGTCCCGAATGCAAGGTCGAGATCGGCGACCACGGAATCGAGCGCCAGATCGCGCGCGATCGCCCAGGCGATATTGTGGGCGATCGTCGAGGCACCGACGCCGCCCTTCGCGCCGACGACGGCGACAACGCGGCCGACCGCCTTGGCTTCCGGCGCCGAGAACAGGTTGCAGACCGCGCGCACCACGTCGATCGCATGGGTCGGCGCAATCACGTAGTCGCTGACGCCGCGGCGCACCAGCTCGCGATACAGCGTGACGTCGTTGACCCGGCCGATCACGACCACCCTTGTGCCGGCATCGCACACCGTGGCGAGCTGGTCGAGTCCGGCCAGAATGTCGCTGCGGCCCTCGGTCTCGAGGATGATGACATTGGGCGTCGGCGCCGAGCGATAGGCCTCGATGGCAGCCGCCATGCCGCCCATCTGGATCTTGAGATGGGCCTTGGCCAGCCGGCGATCCTCGCCCGCCGACTGCACGGCGGCGGCGGTCTCGACCGTCTCGCAGAACGCCTGGACCGAGACCCGTGGCGCCGGAGCAATATGGTCGTCCACGGCCTGCGGCGGGGCGTCCGTCTGCTCTTCGGAGTTTTGCTGCGCGTAGGTGATCATTTTCCTGTGTCGCTTAGCTTGGCCCTGTCGGACTCGGGATACGTCGTGGCGGTGGTGGTGCCCTTGCGATACTTGTCGAAGGCGATATTGCGGCGCGACGTGTAGGCAGGGGTCTCCGCGCGCGGCTGCACGAGGTCAGTCGGGTCTTCGACCATGGCTGCGAGGTTGCGCTGATTGGCGCAGCCGAAATTGTAGTATTGCTTGTTCTGGATGTAGGAGCCGTTGTGAATCGACGGGCCGAGATCTTCCGGCCACAGGCCGCACGGCCCGGCCTCCGCCTTCATCTTTGGATAGTTCACGCGGATCGCAGGCATCAGGCGCGGATTCTCGGGATGGTATTTGCGCACGAGGATCCCGCGCGGCGGCACGCCGGCGGCGGCGAAGGTCGCCTGGATCTCGCGCAACGATTCCTGCGCGGGCCGGGCGTTCGGCGTGTCGGCGGGAACGTCGATGGTGACGGCGCCGGTGCCCTCACGCATCCAGTCCTGCGCCATTCCCATCACCTCGGCGCGCTGCTCCGCAGTCAGGCCGCCGCGACTGCGGCCGACGAAGACCACGATCGAGCGATCGGCCTCGGTCACCGCGATCGGGTGACGCTGGCGATAGTCGGCCGGCGAGTCTGCCATCGCGAAAGTGTTGTCGGCGGCGTGCTGGCAGGCGCCGAGCGTCATGGCAAGGCCGACGAGCGCTCCGGCGAGACCGGCGGCGCGCTTGTAATCGGCGGATGTTCTGGGTGTGGTCTGTGTCATCGTCCGCCTCAGTCGGTAATAAAGCCGTAGGTGCCGCGGTAATTCCGAGCCGGCTCGGTGCGGCCAGGCACGCCGTAGACGCGGTTGATGCTGCCGAGCAGGTCGGCCTGCGGATCGGACGCGTTGGCAAAGCCGTCATCCGGACGCGACAGGTCCTTCTGCGCCACGGCGCGAACGACATAGGGCGTCACCAGAACCATCAGTTCGGTCTGGTTGTTGACGAAGTCGCGGCTGCGGAACAGCGTGCCGAGCACGGGCAGCGACGCCAGCCCGGGAAGGCCGTTGATCGCCTGTTTGGTCTGGTCCTGGATCAGGCCGGCCATGGCCATCGAGCCGCCCGAGGGAATTTCCAGCGTGGTCTCGGCGCGGCGGGTCTTGATCGACGGGATCGTCGTGCCACCCGCGCCGCCGGTCAGCGCGTTCTCGGTCGAGACTTCCGACACTTCCGTCATCACCCGCAGACTGATGCGCCCTTCGGTCAGCACCACCGGCGTGAAGTTGAGCGAAATGCCGAATTTCTTGAAGCTGACGGTCTGGACGCAATTCCCGATCGTGCCCGTCGACGAGGTCTGACAGGTCACGCCGGTCGGAATTGGAAACTCGCCGCCCGAGATGAAGGTCGCCGACTCGCCCGAGATCGCGGTCAGGTTCGGTTCGGCGAGCGTCCGCACGACGCCGGCGCTTTCCATGGCGCGGATCGTCGCCGACACCGACGATCCGAACGATGTGGTGAGATTGTTGCCGGCCACCAGCGGTGAGCTGTTCGCGGTGAACGGGTTGCTGTTGGCGAATTTGACCACGGTCGTGCCGTAGTTGAGGTTCGCGGTGAGGTCGATGCCGAGCTGCTTGATCAGGCTGCGCGAGACTTCGGCAACCGTGACCTTCAGCATCACCTGGTCGCGGCCGCGAACCGTAATCGAGTTCACGACCTTGTCGGGGCTGCCGACCAGCCGCGTGGCGATCTCGCCGGCCTGCTGTGCGTCGATCGGGCTCGCCGCGCTTCCGCTCAGCATCACGCCGTCGCCGACGCCCTCGATCTGGATATCGGAATTCGGCAGTGCCGCGCGCAGCGCGGCGCGCACGCCGTTGAGATCGCGCTTGACCGCGATGTCATAGGCCGCAATCTGCTGGCCGGCGGCGTCGAAGAACACGATGTTGGTCTGGCCGACCGTCGCGCCGATGATGTAGGCGCGTTGCGCCGAACGGACCACGGCATTGGCGATCTTGGGATCGGCGACCAGCACGTCCTTGATGTCCCTGGGCAGGTCGATCACGATCGATTTGCCGACGCCGAGCGAGAGGAAGCGGGCATTCATCTGGCCGCCATCGGCCGATGCGGCAGGGGCGGGCGCGGCGCGGTAATCGCTCGCCGCCACCGGCGTCAGCGCCGGATTGAGCGTGAGCGCCGCGACGGCCGAGAACGACAATGCGCGGACCATGAAGGCCCGCATCGTCCGTTGAGTTGCCCCGCCCTTCATCACGTGTGTCCTCATGGTCACTTCTGCATCGTCGCCTGGTTGGCAACGCCAAAGCGGATGACGTTGATCGTGTCACCGCGCCTCTGCCGGTTGTCGTCGGTCCTGGTGTCGGGCGCGTTGTTGTCGGCGATGCTGCGCAGCGCCAGCGACAGGACGCCGCTCTGGCGCGCGCGCGCCAGCGTCTCGGTCTGCTCGGGCTTCAGCTCCAGCGTCACCGTCTTGCCGATCAGCGCGTTGGTGCCGTCCTTTTCCTTCGGTGCCTGGTCGATCGCGAGCACGCGGATGTTGGTCAGGATCACCTCGGAGTTGACGATGTCGGCGCCGTTGCGGTCCGGATTCTTGTCGCGCTTCGACAGCAGGACGTCGACCCGGTCGTTCGGCAGGATGAAGCCGCCGGCGCCGGTCTCGGGTGAGATTTCGGTCGATACCGCCCGCATGCCGGTCGGCAGGATCGCGGCCATGAAGCCGCTGCCGTCGGCCTTGACGAGCTTCTGCTCGCGAATCGGTTCGCCCTGGATGAACGGGGCGCGCGCGATCGAGCCGGTCACTTCCTTGATCGCTTCGGCGTTGCTGTCCCTGCGCATGAAGCTGGCGCTGGCGGTTGCCGCCGGCCAGGTCTGCCATTGCAAATCTTCGGGCTTCACGGCCTGGCCGAGGCCGATGTCGGTTTTCGCGACCAGGATGTCGACGGTGGGCAGCTGCGCGACCGGCGGAGCCGGCGCCGGCTTGTCGTCGCTTCCGCTCGCCAAATAGAGCGCCGCAAGGCCGGCGCAGCCTGCGATTGCGAGGACCAGAATGCGGGCCTTATCCATTACGCTTCACTTTCCACATGACGCCGCGACGCTGCCGCCGCCGTGATGGGAGTTGACCAGCTATTCGTCAAAGCATGGTTAATGAGGCGTATCTAAATCGCCTTAACGGGCGGTTACCGCTGCTTTCTCAGCGCATGGCGAAGTGCGCGAGATCGATCGTCTTGATCCAGTTCGTCTCGGGATAGATCAGCAGGGCGCCGAGGGCGAGTGCGATGCCGTAGGGAATTCCGGTCTGCTTGTCGTGCAGGCGGCTGAGCCAGGCCTGGTTCGCGAGCGCGTAGGGCAGCGGCCATTGCCGGAGCTGCAGCAGCAGCACCGTCAGGGCGCCGCCGAACAGCGACGCGAAGACCAGATAGGGGAGCAGATGCTCGAACCCGAACCACAGGCCGGCCGCGGCCGCGACCTTGGCGTCTCCGCCACCGACCCAGCCCATCGCAAACATGCCGAATGCCACCACCAGAACCAGCGCGCCCGCGCCGGCATGGCTGAGGATCTCGTGCACGCCCATCCCGGTCAGCGGCGCCAGGACGAAGAAGCCGGCCGCCAGCGCCAGCGAGATCCGGTTCGGGATCGTCATGGTCAAGAGATCGCTCGCCGCCGCGAAGGCCATCAGGGCCGGAAACAGCATCAAGCGTGCGATGTCGAGGATCATGGATTCATGCCGTCAAGCTGGAGCTGCGGTCGAGACCCGACGCTAGCGGCCAATGGTGAACAATCGGGAAAGGCCGCCGCGGTCGCCATCAAGGCGCCGACGGCCGGTCCGCCAAATAGCAAAGGCCCCGGGGGTGCCGGGACCTTTGATGCGAGTTCCTGGGAACCGGATTACTTCAGCGAGCTGGCGACCGTGTTGAAGGTGCCCGAGAGCTTGCTGCCGACGCCGTTGACCGCAGCGATGATCGCGATCGCGATACCGGTGGCGATCAGGCCGTATTCGATAGCGGTCGCGCCCGATTCATCCTTCACGAAGCGCGAGACGAGGTTCTTCATAAGTAACTCCTGTGTACACGTGGCTGGTCGAACAAGGTTTGGTCTCGCCGGCGTTCTCAGCACCGTGACCATTGCGGCACCCTACGGTTCGACAATTTCGGCGCAGTTAATTTGATCGTATAAACACAGCGGGAACCCGCAGTTGTTGCGCACAGTAAATTTGGAATTAAGCGGACCGCTAGGATTGCGCATTGTTGCCGGGGCCCGCTATCGGCACCTGTTCACGGCTCCTTAAGCGCACATCTATACCCATGGGGCTTCCGTCAAATGAGGCCGTCATGCCCAGCCTTCCCTTTGAAGTCATCGAGATGATCGGCCAGACGATGATGAAGGTGGTGCCGATCACGATCGCGCTGGCGCTGTTCTTCACGGTGCTCACTCATTTCTGGGCCTGCAATCCCGGCAAGCCGTGGTGGCAGAAGCGGGAGCTGGTCACCGACATCTGCTACTGGTTCTTCGTGCCGGTGTTCGCCCGCGTGCTGCGGATCGGGCTCCTGGTGGTGGGCGCAGCCGTGGTGTTCAACGTTCACGACGCCGACGATCTGATCGCGTTCTACGAGAACGGACATGGTCCCCTGGCGCAGCTTCCGCTCTGGCTGCAGTCCATTATCTTCCTCGTCGCCTCCGATTTCATGCTGTACTGGCTGCACCGGATGTTCCATGGCGGCGGCTTCTGGAAGTACCACGCCATTCATCACTCCTCCGAGGATCTTGAATGGATCTCGGCGGCACGCTTCCATCCGGTCAATCTTCTGATCGGCACGATCACTGTCGATGTGATCCTGCTGATGGCGGGCATCTCGCCGAACATCATGCTGTGGGTCGGGCCGTTCACCACGTTCCATTCGGCATTCGTGCACGCCAACCTGAACTGGACGCTCGGCCCGTTCAAATACGTGATCGCGACGCCGGTGTTTCACCGCTGGCATCACACCGGGCTCGAGGACGGCGGCGACACCAATTTCGCGGGCACGTTTCCGCTCTGGGATATCCTGTTCGGAACGTTCCGGATGCCCGAAGGCAAGCTTCCGGAAGATTACGGCGTCGATGCCGAGCAGGGCGTGCCGTCCGAGATCGGGGGACAGTTGGCCTATCCGTTCTGGCAATGACGCCGCCAGCCGGCCGGTGCGATCATGAGCGCTGAGACCGCGACCTTCCCACGCGCGAAGGCCTCCGTGTTCGCCGAGCTTCCGGCCTGGTTCTGGATGGCGTGCGGCGTCTATGCGCTGCTGCTGTTCGTCGGCGACAGGCTGCTCGCCGATTCCGACACCTACTGGCAGATTGCCGTCGGCCGCTGGATCCTCGACCATCGCACGCTGCCGTCCGTCGACATCTATTCCTTCACCAAGGCCGGTGAGCCGTGGGTGTCGTCGTCCTGGCTGGCGCAGGTTCTGTTCGCGAAGGCCTATGACCTTGCCGGGTGGACCGGCCCGGCGGCGCTGGCCGCCGCCTGTGCCGCTGCCAGCTTCGCGCTGCTCACCGCCATCCTCAGCCGCGCGCTGCCGGCGATCTACGCGAGCCTGATCGCCCTCGCGGCGCTGGTTCTGACCTGCGGGCACCTGCTGGCCCGTCCGCATGTGCTGGCGATGCCCATCATGATCGTCTGGGCGAACGGCCTGATGACCGCCAGCGAACGCCGCAAGGCGCCCTCGTTCTGGCTGCTGCCGCTGATCGCGCTGTGGGCCAATCTGCACGGCGGCTTTCTGTTTGGTTTGGTCCTGGCCGGCGCATTTGCGCTCGATGCGATGTGGAATGCCTTGCCGGCCCAGAGGTTGGCGCTGGCGCTGCGCTGGGCGGCGTTCGGCATCGGCGCATTGGCTGCGTGCTGCGTGACCCCTTATGGCTGGGGCTCGATCCTCGCCTCGCTCAGGATTCTGGGCCTCGGTGAATTGTTGCATCTCATCGCGGAGTGGAGGCCAGCGACGTTCGGCGAGATCGACCCGTTTGGACTATCGATCCTCGGCCTGCTCGGCGCTGCGCTTTATTGCGGGGCGAGGTTGCCGCTGCCGCGAATCATCCTGGTGCTGGGCCTGCTGCATATGGCGCTGTCCCATGTCAGAAATCTTGAGCTGCTCGCCTTGCTGCTGCCGCTGGCCGTGCTGACGCCGGTCGCCACCCAGTTCGGGCTGCGTGCCGCCAGCGCCGTCCGCCCGAGAGTTGCTCCGGCCGCGATCCTTATCGTCGGGCTTTGCGCGTGGACCGCAGTCGTTGCCGCGCGCCAGGTCATATCGCCCCCGCCGATCTATTCGCCGGCTGCCGCCGTCGACGCGATGAAGGCGCACAACGTCAAGCGCGTGCTCAACGATCTGCAGTTCGGCGGCTACCTGATCTGGCGCCAGATGCCGGTTTTCATCGACGGGCGTGCCGAGCTCTATGGCGAGGCGTTCGGCATGAGCTTGGCCCGCGCGCTTCAGCTCAAGGACGTCAACGGTTTCCTCAATCTGCTCGCGACCCACGACATCGATGCGGTGATGCTCGATCCGACCACGCCGGCGTCCAAATTGCTGGATCACATCGGAGGATGGCAGCGCCTCTACGCCGATGAGCGCGTGGTCGTTCACGTCCGCGCCGCCAGCTGAAGCCGCCGCAGCCACTGCTTTGGAGACTGCTAAGATTGCCATAAGCGCACCGCGCCCCGCCCAACGGCAGGACGACGGGATCGGCGACCGGTCCTGCGCGAGGTACCGGACGGTTGGCCGACCTCCGGAAGTCGCGACATCCGCGCAATTCGGCGGTCGATCTTTGCTCTTCCTAAATGAATTGCCGTCAGATTTGCCAGCGTCGGGCGCCGGTCCGCAGCGTATCGTCTTTGCCGGCCAGTTAACGTCCCGGGGTAGAGTATGTCGTTTCAGTCCCAGCGTATTCGCGCCGTCACGCGCATTGGTTTCATCTCGATGGCCGCAGCCATGCTGCTGGGGCCCGCACTCGCAACGGCAGCGCCGGATCCCGACCGGATCGCGGTCAATGTCGATCAGGCCAAGCTCGTCAAGCTGCCCGGCGGCATTGCCACGATCGTGGTCGGCAATCCCCTGATCGCCGACGTCACCCTGCAGAATGGCGGGGTTGTCGTGGTGACCGGCAAGGGTTATGGCGCGACCAATTTCATCGCACTCGACCGCTCCGGCCAGGTGCTGGTGGATCGCCAGATCCAGGTCGAGGGTCCGACCGATCAACTGGTCACCGTCTATCGCGGCATCGATCGCGAGACCTATAGCTGCATGCCGGTTTGTCAGCGCCGCATCACCCTCGGCGATGGCGAGGCCTATTTCAACGCGACGATGGGCCAGGCCGGTACGCTCAACAATCAGGCCACCGGCTCGGGCGGCGGCGCGAAGCCGCAGAACTGACGTGCGTCCGCTCGGGCGCTCCACACGCCGGGGCCTTGGTCGATCGCGGGCGGCTCGTCCGACATGCTTAATAAAGGCCTAACGGATCGGGTTGCTCTGTCTCGATCCGGCGAAATACTTCGACAATGACTCTTCGGTAGTTATTGCCACCATGTTGATCCGGGGTCGTTGATGCCGCTGCCCGCTCATTGTCTTGGACGCCTCCTCCGTCGCTTTCGCCGTAACCGCAGTGGTGTGACCGCGGTCGAATTCGCGCTGGTCGCGCCGCTGTTTTTCGGGCTGCTCTTTGCGATCATCGAAGTGGCAATGATCTTCTTTGCGAGCCAGGTGCTCGAGACGGTGACGCAGGACTCGTCTCGCTTCATCATGACCGGACAGGCCCAGGGCGCAAGCTATACCCAAGCGCAGTTCAAGAGCTACGTCTGTGGCCAGATCAATGCGCTGTTCGACTGCACCAACGGCATCTATGTCGACGTCCGCAGCTATCCGTCTGCGACAGGCTTTAGCAGCGTCAACATTACGCCGATCACCGATCCCAGCCAGGTGAAATGGTGTCCGGGCAAGGACGGCGACGTCGTGGTGGTCCGGCTGTTCTATCAATGGCAGCTGTTTGTCACCCAGCTCGGCTTCAACGCCTCGAACCTTCCCAATGGCAAGCGGCTCCTGATCGCGACCGCGACATTCAAGAACGAGCCATCCGGAACCGCCGGGGTCACATGCTCATGAGCAAGGTTGTGAAAACCCTGTCTGCGGCCTTGCTGCGCTCGGTTGCAGCTCTCGCGCATGACCGCCGGGGCCTCGCCGCCGTCGAGTTTGCCTTTATCATGCCGCTGATGCTGGTGATGTTCTTCGGCACCGTTGAATTTTCATCCGGGGTCGCGGTCGACCGCAAGGTCACGCTGATGGCGCGCGCCGCGTCAGATCTCACCTCGCAGGCGACGCAGGTGGTGGATGCCGACCTGCAAAACTTTTTCAGCGCCAGCGTCGGCATCATGACGCCCTACGATCCGTCGCCGACCAAGGTCACGCTGTCGGAGATCTACGTCGATAACTCCAACATCGCGCACATACAGTGGAGCAAGGCGGGGACGATCGCCTCGGGCGCCACGCAGGCCACGGTAACGGCCTCGACCCGCAGTCAGGGCGACATCGTGACAAGCATCGTTCCGCCGGCGCTGCTGGTTGCGGGCACCTATCTGATCTTCAGCGAAGTGAGCTACAAATACGTTCCGACGATCGGCTATGTGATGGCCAAGGCCGGCATCAATCTCAGCGACGTTGCCTTTACGCGGCCGCGGCAGTCGGTTTGCGTGTTCTATGCCCCGACGTCCGCCACCATGCCGACGACCTGCTCGACTTACTAGGGCCGTGGCGGCAGACTCGTGATCCAGACAAAAAGGGCCGCACCCGAAGGTGCGGCCCTTGATGCTTTGACGGCAATTTCCCGGAGCTTCGCGCTCCCGGGAAATCGGCTTATCCAGCGGCGCGCAGATTGTCGGCCGAGGATTTGCCGGAACGGCGGTCAGCAACGATCTCGTAGGAGATCTTCTGGCCTTCACGCAGAGTGCCAAGGCCGGCGCGCTCGACTGCACTGATGTGCACGAACACGTCGTTCCCGCCTTCATCCGGCTGGATGAAGCCGTAGCCCTTGGTCGCGTTAAACCACTTCACGGTTCCCATGCTCACGTGGGTAGTCCCTTCTCAGATATACAAGTTCAAGACCCGCTGGTCGGCGGGGTGGTGAGATCGAATTTTTGGAAGGGTCGTCAGCGTCTGAACCGGCTGTACCGGTATTGGCTAATGTCGTCCGGCCGAAAATCGATGGGTAGGATATTATTCGATAGAAGGCCTCAAAACAATCCTGACGTGCGCGATTTTTTGGCCGGCGGAGCCGCCGGCCAATTGTTGCGCAGGACATCAGGACGTCATGCGCGCAACAGTTGCAATGTCCAGCCTTATCGGCGGCGGAACTGGCCGCCGCGCTGCGCTCCGCCCCGCGGCGGACCGCCGGGTGCGCCACTCGGACGTTCGTCCTTGTGCCGGAAAATCAGGCGACCCTTTTCGAGATCGTAGGGCGACATTTCGATCGTGACGCGGTCGCCGGCCAGCGTCTTGATGCGGTTTTTCTTCATCTTGCCGGCGGTGTAGGCGACGATCTCGTGTCCGGCATCGAGTTGCACCCGGTAACGAGCGTCGGGGAGGATTTCGGTCACCAGTCCTTCGAACTGGATCAGCTCTTCCTTAGCCATATGTTTCTCCAGATCGAGCGACGGCTAGTGCTTCGGTCGGTTGTTGCGGTTGGGTTGCGGATTCGGCCGGCTCTCGCGATGCAAGAAGGCGACGCCCTGAATGCCTTCGCTGCTGCCAGCCTGCGACGGACGCGGCGACTCGCCCCGGCTCGTCTGCGGCGCGCCATTATTACCACCCCGACGGCGGCGGCGGCGAGGCCCTTTTGCACTTGGAGCGGGCTCATTCCCACGGACATTATGCGCGCGCGGCGCAGAGCGGCCGCCACGGTGGGGGCGGGGCGCCGGTGTCGGCGCGGCGGCCTCGCGGCTACCCTGCGTGCGACGGTCTTCCCGCGCCACGGTAATCCGGATCAGCCGCTCGATATCGCGCAGATAGCCCATCTCCTCGGCGCCGGCGACCAGCGAGATCGCGACCCCGTCGGCGCCGGCGCGCGCGGTGCGGCCGATGCGGTGGACATAGGTTTCCGGGATGTTGGGCAGGTCGAAGTTCACGACGTGGCTGACGCCGTCGACGTCGATGCCGCGGGCGGCGATATCGGTCGCCACCAGCGTGCGGATCTCGCCGGAGCGGAACGCCGCCAGCGTGCGCTCGCGGTGGTTCTGCGACTTGTTGCCGTGGATCGCATTGGCCTCGATGCCGGCCTTGGCAAGGCTCTTCACCACCTTGTCGGCGCCGTGCTTGGTGCGGGTAAACACCAGGGCACGATTGACCGCCTCCTGTTTCAGGAGCTGGGCGAGAACCGCCGGCTTGGCCGCAAAATCGACCTGGATCGCGCGCTGGGCGATGCGATCCACCGTCGAGGCCACCGGCGTCACCGCCACGCGGGCGGGGTCGCGCAGCATCGCCTCGGCGAGCTCGGCGATGTCCTTGGGCATGGTGGCCGAGAAGAACAGGGTCTGCCGCCGGATCGGCAGCTTGGCGACGATTTTGCGGATGTCGTTGATGAAGCCCATGTCGAGCATGCGGTCGGCTTCATCGAGCACCAGGAACTCGACCTGGTTGAGTTTCAGTCCGTTGCTCTGCACGAGGTCGAGCAGGCGGCCGGGGGTGGCGACCAGCACCTCGACGCCCTGCATCAGGGAGCGGACCTGGCGGCCCATCGGCACGCCGCCGATGGCGAGCGTCGAGGACAGCCGGACGTGGCGGCCATAGGTGTTGAAGCTGTCGAGGATCTGCCCGGACAGTTCGCGGGTCGGCGAGAGCACCAGCACGCGGCAGCTCTTGGGCTGCGGGCGGATACGGTTCTCGAGCAGCCGGTGCAGGATCGGCAGCGCGAAGGACGCGGTCTTGCCGGTTCCGGTCTGGGCGATGCCGACGACGTCGCGGCCGGCGAGTGCGAGCGGGATGGTCTGGGCCTGGATGGGGGTCGGCGTGAGATAGTTTTCTTCTCGAAGCGCGCGGGCGATGGGATCGGCGAGGCCGAAATCCTGAAAGGAGGTCAAAAGGTGGTTCTTTCCATAAAAGCCGTCATCGTCCCGGCCAGTATCGGCCGGAATCGCATGAAAGCATTCGGGGACACCCGCGTGTCTGGGGCGTCAAGCTGGGTTAGCTGAAAGGCGAGCCAGAAGCCGCTTGGGGGCGGCTTGAACACGCAGCTCGCGAAGGCACCGCGATGTCGCGGGCATGGCGAGGATATGGACCAGGAACTGGGCGGTTTCAAGATGATATCGTCGGGATTGGTGCGCGGAATGCGCCGAACCATCGCGCAACCTGTCATAAATCGGTGCCGGAAATTTAGCCAAGAAGGCAATTGTGCCTACAAAACAATCTGATTGCTCTTTCGGCAGTCAAGTTTTCGGCTCAATGATTGGGCAGCCGCCCTCCGTGTTTGCCCGGAACTCGTAAGATTATCCAGTTGGTTCATTGGCTTACGGTGCCCACACACCGTGGCACAGTTCTTGCGATTCCCTTAACCGCAGGCGGCCAAGCGGCCGTTCGCAAGCGTTCCACGCCTGCGTCAGGGAGACGACATTTCATGCTTACTCAGCTTACTCACAAAATAACGACGATGACCCGCCGCCGCGCGCTCGCGGCGACGGCCGGCCTGGTTTTGGGTCTGGCTGCGTCCTCGCCGTTCGCGCCCGCCCAAGCGGCCGACGACACCATCAAGATTGGCATTCTTCACTCGCTGTCGGGCACCATGGCCATCAGCGAAACCACGCTGAAGGACACGATCCTTTTCCTGATCGACGAGCAGAACAAGAAGGGCGGCGTACTCGGCAAGAAGCTCGAGGCCGTCGTGGTCGACCCCGCATCGAACTGGCCGCTGTTTGCCGAAAAGGCCCGCGAGCTGATCACCAAGGACAAGGTTGCGGTCGTGTTCGGCTGCTGGACCTCGGTGTCGCGCAAGTCCGTGCTGCCGGTGTTCAAGGAGCTCAACAACATCCTGTTCTATCCGGTGCAGTATGAGGGCGAGGAATCCGAGCGCAACGTGTTCTACACGGGCGCGGCGCCGAACCAGCAGGCGATCCCCGCCGTCGACTATCTGATGAAGGAAGAAAAGGTGAAGCGCTGGGTGCTGGCCGGCACCGACTACGTCTATCCGCGCACCACCAACAAGATCCTGGAGGCCTATCTGAAGTCGAAGGGCGTCGCCCAGGACGACATCATGATCAACTACACGCCGTTCGGTCACTCCGACTGGCAGACGATCGTGGCCGACATCAAGAAGTTCGGCTCGGCCGGCAAGAAGACCGCCGTGGTCTCCACCATCAACGGCGACGCCAACGTTCCGTTCTACAAGGAGCTCGGCAACCAGGGCATCAAGGCGACCGACATCCCGGTGGTCGCGTTCTCGGTCGGCGAAGAAGAGCTCGCCGGCATCGACACCAAGCCGCTGCTCGGCCATCTCGCCGCCTGGAACTACTTCGAGTCGATCAAGACCCCGGCGAACGAGAAGTTCATCAAGGAGTGGCAGGCCTACACCAAGAATCCGAAGCGCGTGACCAACGACCCGATGGAAGCGCACTACATCGGCTTCAACATGTGGGTGAAGGCGGTCGAGAAGGTGAAGTCGACCGATCCGGACAAGGTGATCGACGCGCTTCCCGGCACCGAGGCGCCGAACCTGACCGGCGGCGTATCGAAGATGCTGCCGAACCATCACATCACCAAGCCGGTGTTCATCGGCGAGATCAAGGGCAACGGCCAGTTCGACGTGGTCTGGAAGACCCCGGGTCTGGTGGCAGGCGACGCCTGGTCGAAGGAGCTTGAGGGCTCCAAGGATCTGATCGGTGATTGGGTCGGCAAGAAGTGCGGCAACTACAACACCAAGACCAACAAGTGCGGCGGCCAGGGCTCTTGATAGGGCGCGCCTGACCTCAACAACGACACAACACAACCATCCAAGAACCTGGAGAAGGCGGCACAGCTCGCCGCCTTCTCCTCACACTCCTGCCGGGGTAACGACGTGTTCGCCAATTGTATTGATCGTTTTCGCGCGCTTTGTCTTTCGATCCTGCTGCTGAGCTGCCTTGCTGTGCCGGCGCTGGCCGGCCCATTCGAGGATTCGGTCGCCAAATTCGCCAATGACGAGTTCTCCGACACCGAGGCTGCGATCGGCGAGGTTGCCGCATCGGGCAATGCGCTCGCTTCGCCGATCATCGCCGCGCTGCAGGACGGCCGGCTGTCGGCGGATCCGGACAGCAAGAAGGTCTTCATCACGCAGCCCGACGGCAAGATCGTCGACGCCGCGACCGGCGCGGCCGTCGACAAGCTGCCCGACAATGCCGCCGCCGTTCGCCTCAACAATCGCCTGCGCCGCACCGTGGAGGCCGCGCTCGGCGGCCTGACGCTGCTGTCGCCGGATCCGGCCAAGCGGCTCGCGGCTGCGCAATCGGTGTTCAAGAGCCACGAGGAGAATCTGCTGCCGACGGTGGAGGGCGCGCTCGCCAAGGAGAGCGTCAAGTCGATCAAGCAGGCTTTCGCCGAGGCGCGCGCAGCCATCATCCTGTTCAAACCGGATGCATCTGACAGCGACAAGCTCGATGCCGTCGCCGTGGTCAAGGCCCGGGGCGACCAGGAGGCGCTGGCGCTGCTCACCGGGCTCGGCGACCAGCCGCCGCTGGTCGCCAAGGCGGCGGCTACCGCGGTCACCGCGATCCAGAGCAATCTTGCGATGTGGTCGATGGTGCAGAATGCCTGGTACGGCCTGTCGCTCGGCTCGGTGCTGCTGCTCGCCGCGATCGGTCTTGCCATCACCTTCGGCGTGATGGGCGTCATCAACATGGCGCATGGCGAGATGGTGATGCTTGGCGCCTACACCACCTTCGTGGTGCAGGAGGTGATCCGCACCCGCTATCCCGCGATGTTCGACTATTCGCTGCTGATCGCGGTGCCGCTCGCCTTCCTGGTCGCGGGCCTCATCGGCGTCGTGATCGAGCGCACCATCATCCGCTTCCTCTACGGCCGCCCGCTGGAGACGCTGCTCGCGACCTGGGGCCTGTCGCTGGTGCTGCAGCAGGCGGTGCGCACCGCGTTCGGCCCGACCAACCGCGAGGTCGGCAACCCCTCCTGGATGAGCGGCGCCTTCGAGCTCGGCCAGATCACCATCACCTATAACCGGCTCTGGATCCTCTGCTTCACGCTCGCGGTGTTCGCCATCCTGCTGGCGATGCTGCGCTACACCGCGCTCGGGCTCGAGATGCGCGCGGTGACGCAGAACCGCCGCATGGCGGCCTCGATGGGAATCGCCACCTCGCGCGTCGACGCGCTGACCTTCGGCCTCGGCTCGGGAATCGCCGGCATTGCCGGCGTGGCCTTGTCGCAGATCGACAATGTCAGCCCGAACCTCGGCCAGAGCTACATCATCGACAGTTTCATGGTCGTGGTGTTCGGCGGCGTCGGCAATCTCTGGGGCACGCTGGTCGGCGCCTTCACGCTCGGCATCGCCAACAAGTTCCTGGAGCCGATGGCAGGTGCGGTGCTCGGCAAGATCGCGATCCTGGTGCTGATCATCCTGTTCATCCAGAAGCGGCCGCGCGGCCTGTTCGCGCTCAAGGGCCGGGCGGTGGAAGCATGACGCCGCACATCCTCACCCGTTCGCTCGACCGCGCCGCGACCGCGTTCGTGCTGCTCGTCGCCGCGGTCGGCGTGCTGATCCCGCTGTCCAACCTGCTGCTGCCGCAGGGCTCGATGTTCCAGGTGCCGACCTATCTGGTGGCGCTGTGGGGCAAATATGTCTGCTACGCCATCCTCGCGCTCTCGATCGATCTGATCTGGGGCTATTGCGGCATCCTCTCGCTCGGCCATGGCGCGTTCTTCGCGCTCGGCGGCTACGCGATGGGCATGTACCTGATGCGGCAGATCGGCAGCCGCGGCGTCTACGGCAACCCGATTCTGCCCGACTTCATGGTGTTCCTGAACTGGGACAAGCTGCCCTGGTACTGGTACGGCTTCGACAAGTTCTGGGTTGCCGCGTTGATGGTGCTGCTGGTGCCGGGCCTGCTTGCCTTCTGCTTCGGCTGGCTCGCCTTCCGCTCGCGCGTCACCGGCGTCTATCTGTCGATCATCACGCAGGCAATGACCTATGCGCTGCTGCTGGCATTCTTCCGCAACGATTTCGGCTTCGGCGGCAACAACGGCCTGACCGACTTCAAGGACATCCTCGGCTTCAACGTGCAGGCCGAAGGCACGCGCTGCGCGCTGTTCCTGCTGAGCTGCCTGGCGCTGATCATCGCCTTCCTGATCTGCCGCGCGATCGTGACCTCGAAGCTCGGCAAGGTCCTGATCGCGGTGCGCGATGCCGAAAGCCGCACCCGTTTCCTCGGCTATCGCGTCGAATCCTATAAGTTGTTCGTGTTCACGCTGTCGGCCTGCATGGCCGGCGTCGCCGGCGCGCTCTACGTGCCGCAGGTCGGCATCATCAATCCGAGCGAGTTCGCGCCCGGCAATTCGATCGAGGCGGTGATCTGGGTCGCGGTCGGCGGCCGCGGCACGCTGATCGGCGCCGCACTCGGCGCCGTCGTGGTCAATTACGCCAAGACGTTCTTCACCTCCGGTCCGCTGGCGCCGTACTGGCTGTTCATGCTGGGCGCGCTGTTCATCCTGGTCACGCTGCTGTTGCCCAAGGGCATCGTCGGCACCTTCAACAGCTGGTGGGAGACGCGGCGTAGCGCGGCCCTCGCGGCCGACAGGGCAAGCGCCGCGCGCGAAGACGGCGTCGGCGCACCGAACCCCGCGGAGTAGGCAGATGAACGTCATGGATACCCGCGCCACTTCGGCCATGCTTTATCTCGATGGCGTGCACGTCTCGTTCGACGGCTTCCACGCCATCAACAATCTGTCGCTGACGCTTGCGCCCGGCGAGATGCGTGCCATCATCGGCCCGAACGGCGCCGGCAAGACCACGATGATGGACATCATCACCGGCAAGACCAAGCCGGACGAGGGCACCGTGCTGTTCGACGGTACGGTCGACCTGACCCGGCTCGACGAGACCCGCATCGCCGAGCTCGGCATCGGCCGCAAATTCCAGAAGCCGACGGTGTTCGAGAGCCAGTCCGTGCAGGACAACCTGCTGCTCGCGCTCAATGTCGATCATTCCGTGCGTGGCACGCTGTTCTGGCGCGGCAGCAAGGCCGAGGCCGAGCGCATCGACAAGGTGCTGGAGACCATCCGCCTGACCGATGCGCGCAACCGCCTCGCCGGCAGCCTGTCGCACGGCCAGAAGCAGTGGCTCGAGATCGGCATGCTGCTGGCGCAGGACCCCAAGGTGCTGCTGGTCGACGAGCCGGTCGCCGGCATGACCGATGTCGAGACCCATCTGACCGCCGAACTGCTGAAGGAGATCAACAAGAACCACACCATCATGGTGGTCGAGCACGACATGACCTTCGTGCGCGAGCTCGGCGTCAAGGTGAGCTGCCTGCACGAAGGCACGGTGCTCGCCGAAGGTTCGATCGACCAGGTATCGTCGAACGAGCGGGTGGTCGAAGTGTATCTGGGGCGCTAGGCGATGCTGAAGGTCGACAACATCAATCTCTACTACGGCGCGGCGCAGGCGCTGCGCGGGGTGTCGCTGACTGCCGAGCCGGGCAAGGTCACCTGCGTGCTCGGCCGCAACGGCGTCGGCAAGACCTCGCTGCTGCGCGCCATGGTCGGCCAGTATCCGATCGCCTCCGGCGCGATCAATTTCGACGGCAAGGACATCACCGCGCTAAAACCCTACGAGCGGGCACGGCGCGGCATCGGCTTCGTGCCGCAGGGCCGCGAGATCTTCCCGTTGCTGACGGTGGAGGAAAACCTCAAGACCGGCTTCGGTCCCTTGAAGCGCGAGGACCGCAACATCCCCGACGACGTGTTCTCGCTGTTTCCGGTGCTGCAGACCATGCTGGGCCGCCGCGGCGGCGACCTTTCCGGCGGCCAGCAGCAGCAGCTTGCGATCGGCCGCGCGCTGGTGATGCGGCCGAAGCTCCTGCTGCTCGACGAGCCGACCGAGGGCATCCAGCCCTCGATCATCAAGGACATCGGCCGCGCCATTTCCTATCTGCGCAACCTCGGCAACATCGCAATCGTTCTGGTCGAACAATATCTCGACTTTGCCTGCGAACTCGGCGACAGTTTTGCCGTGATGGACCGGGGCGCGGTGAAATATGCCTGCGATCGTGCAAGCCTCGATCCCGCCGAGATCAGCCGCCAGATGGCGCTGTGAATTTGATGTGACGCCGCCTTTCGCGGCGCGCGCTAGGGAGCGTCGGGGGAATGCGGAGCGGGATCGCAGGCGCGGCAGCGGCGACGTTTGCGGCAAACCGCGCCCAGGGCGCTGTCAGGTTCGGCGTGCATCGCAAGGATGGCGCGACCCGCCGCGGTGATCTCCATGAATCGGGCTCGCTGCGCGTCCGTTTTCCGTCGCCGGAGGACGACGGCCTGTCGGCCATGTTCGTCAACACCGCCGGCGGCATTGCCGGCGGCGACCGCTTCGACATCGCAATCGCGGCCGGTGAGGGCGCCCGCCTGACGCTGACCACGGCGGCCGCCGAAAAGGTCTATCGTGCTCCGGCAGCGTTTTCGAGCGAAGTGGATGCCGGTTCGCGTGAAGAAAACGCGTCCAAACAAAATGAGGGCCTGGAGCGATCCAGCCGGATCGCACCAGGCCCGGCAGCCGCGGCGCGGCTTGACATCGCGCTGAAGGTCGCTGATGGCGCGCATCTCTCCTGGCTGCCGCAGGAGACCATCCTGTTCGACCGCGCCCGCATTCATCGCCGCTTCGACATCGACCTGGCTGAAGGCGCTTCGCTTTTGCTGTGCGAGATCGTGGTGTTCGGCCGTGCCGCGATGGGCGAGACCATGCGCCATGGCGAGTTCGTCGACCGCTGGCGGATGCGCCGTGGCGGCCGGCTGGTGTTTGCCGAGACGATCAGGCTCGACGGCGAGATCGGTGACAAGCTGGCACGGCCCGCGATCGCGAAGGGCGGCTGCGCGATTGGCACCGCGTTGATCGTGCCGGGCGACGAGGCGCTGATCGAGCGCATCCGCGAGGCGTCCCAATACTTCGGCGGCGAAGTCGGCATCTCCGCGTGGAATGGCTTTGCAATGGCGCGCTTCTGTGCCCAAGATGCGGCCCGGTTGCGTGCCGACATGATGGCGGTGCTCGGCCGCGCCTCCTTGGTCCCGCTGCCGCGGCTGTGGCTCAACTAGACCCTTCAAGATCATCAGAGTGCTCGCATGAATTTGTCTCCCCGCGAAAAGGACAAGCTCCTGGTATCGATGGCCGCCATGGTGGCGCGCCGCAGGCTTGAGCGCGGCGTCAAGCTGAACCACCCCGAGGCGATCGCGCTGATCACCGACTTCATTGTCGAGGGCGCGCGTGACGGCCGCACCGTCGCCGACTTGATGCAGGCCGGCGCCAAGGTCCTGACCCGCGACCAGGTGATGGCCGGCATCCCGGAGATGATCCACGACATCCAGGTCGAGGCGACATTTCCCGACGGCACCAAGCTCGTCACCGTGCACCAGCCGATCCGATAGGAGTGCGACATGATTCCCGGCGAACTCTTCATCAAGGACGGCGAGATCGAGCTCAATGCCGGCCGGAAGACCGTGACGCTGTCGGTTGCCAACACCGGCGACCGCCCGATCCAGGTCGGCTCGCACTATCATTTCTTCGAGACCAACCCGGCGCTGAAATTCGACCGCAAGAAGGCCCGCGGCATGCGCCTCGACATCGCCGCCGGCACCGCCGTCCGCTTCGAACCCGGCCAGACCCGCGACGTCCACCTCGTGGCACTCGCCGGCAAGCGCGTGATCTACGGCTTCCGCGCCGAGGTGAAGGGGAAGCTTTGATTGTAATCTAAGCGGCGAGTGTGATGGTGATGGTCGATAGTGAGGTGAGCACTGCGGTCAGGCTCCCTCCCCCCTTGCGGGGGAGGGTGGGGAGAGGGGCATGCCGCACACCCAAGTGAGCGACATCCAGCGCGGTCGCGCCAAGGAGCTCCGCCGTGCGATGACGCGCGCGGAGACGCTGCTGTGGCGGCACCTGAAAGCCGACCGCCTGGCGGGTCTCAACTTTCGTCGACAGGTGCCGATCGGCAATTACATCGCCGATTTTGTCGCGCATTCGTGCAAGCTCGTCGCTGAGGTCGACGGCGAGAGCCACGATTTTGGAGAGCGAGTTCTGCATGACGAGCGACGAGATACGTGGCTCAAGTCTCGCGGCTACCGCGTCCTTCGTTTCACCAGCGACGACGTGATGAAAAATCTGGAGGGCGTTGTTCTCGGTATCGCGGAAGCAGCGGAGCAAGCGGCACCCCTCTCCCTAACCCTCCCCCGCAAGGCAGGGCTATCGCATGTGGCCGAGGAGTTCGAAGAGGAATGCATCGTTCCATCCGGCGCGCTTGAGCTTGCCGCGCAGGGAGACTGTCGTGTCCGGGTGGGCTTGGGCGACGTTGAGAGCCAGACGCCTGAGCACGGCCAGGTTGGCCGGTCCGTTGTCCTTGCGATTGCGGGCGAGGTCCTCGTCGAGGGTGACGTCGAGCGGCCAGTGCAGGCGATTTTCGATGCCCCAATGAGCACGGACGATGCGCAGGACCTCTTTGCGGCTGTAGGGGCGGCTCATCAGGAAGTAGCGCTCGACCGTGTCGTCCTGTCCCCGCTTGCTGGTGATGCGGGCGACAGCTTTGAGGCCCGGAAAGTCGTGCTTCTTGGCCATGCCAGGAACCGATGCGACCAGCGCCACACGCTTCTCGTTGCGTCCATGTTCCGCATCGATGGTGGTCAGCGAGGTCTTGCCCTTGCGTTTGACGGCGCGGATTGCGGCTTTGGCATCCTCCAACAGAGCGGGCTGGTTCGCCTTCACCGCCAGCACGTAGTCACCGCCCCGTGCCACAATCGCTTCGGCCATCCCGCGGTGGCAATGCAGGGCATCGGCCGTGACCACGCAGCCCTTGAGTTGCAGAAGCGCAAGCAACTGCAGGGCACCGTCGGCTTCGTTGTTGTTCGGCGCCAGCACATTGGCGAGCGCCATGCGCGTCTGCTCCGCCCAGGCGGTCACCATCACCGGCGGCATGTGGCTCTTGCCGCGTTCGTAACCCCGCCGCAACGCCTTGCCGTCGAGCGCGATCACCCCGCGCGGCCGCTTGATCTTCGCGCCTTGCGCAAAGGCCGTCATAAAACGCCGGAACGCGACCTCGAACGCCTTCGGATCGAGCATCCGGAATACCCGGCTGAACGTGTCGTGGCTCGGCAGGCCATTCTTGAGCTCCAGCACATCCTGCCAAAGATAGGCCTTCATCCGGGCAAACAGTGCCATGTCGGTGCAACTCGTCGCCCCGCACAGCGTCGCCATCAGTGCGATGAACAAGATCTCGGTCAGGTCATGCAGCGCGTTGTCGGCCCGCGGGTCGGGCAAATCTTCAAAGCACTCGGCAAATCGTTGCATCGGCCGCTCCCTCTAGATCAGGAGCGACCTTCAGAATCTCTTTCTCCCGATTTGGCAACTACTTGCAGCCGCGCACGTGCGATTCCCCTGCCCCGCAAGGGGGGAGGGAACCCTTCCACCGATGCCTCCCTTACATCTAAGGTCAATGGAGCGGAGAAGCCGTGATGCAAGGTGGCGCAGTTGCGGCGAGACGTGAGGTGAGCACACTTTTCAGGCTCCCTCCCCCCTTGCGGGGGAGGGTTGGGGAGAGGGGTAAGCCCCGGGCGCCGGCAGAAATTATTTCTCGATACCATACCGATCGAAATTGCGACGGGAGTGCCGCAATCTGATGCTGCCCGCGCTTTGCATGGTCTCCGAAGCTGCCGAGCTTGCCGCGCGCCGTCACAACGGCATGGCGCGCAAGGGGCGGGGCAATGAGCCTTACATCAACCATCTGGCCGAGGTTGCGAACCTGCTGGCGCAGGTGACCGATGGTGCCGATGCCGAGCTGGTGGCGGCGGGATGGCTGCACGACACCATCGAGGACACCGGGACCACGCGCGAGGAGCTCGCGCAAAAGTTCAGCGAACGCGTTGCCGCGCTGGTGGTCGAATGCACCGACGACATGAGCCTGCCAAAGGCCGTGCGCCGGCAAAAGCAGATCGAGGACGCTCCGCACAAATCGCCCGGCGCCAAGCTGATCAAGACCGCCGACAAGATCAGCAATATCGGCGCCCGGATCGTGCCGCATCCAGGCAAGGACGAGCGCGACGATCTCGCCGACTATGCGGCTTGGGCCGACAAGGTCGTTGCCGGTTGCCGGGGGATCAATCCGCGGCTCGACCGCATTTTCGATGACACTATCGCGCGCGCCAAGGCCGCGCTGGCTGAAACTGGGGGCTGACATGTCCGTGAAGATCAAACGTTCCGTCTATGCCGACATGTTCGGGCCGACCACCGGCGACAAGGTGCGGCTCGCCGATACCGATCTGATCATCGAGGTCGAGAAGGATCTCACCACCTATGGCGAGGAGGTCAAGTTCGGCGGCGGCAAGGTGATCCGCGACGGCATGGGGCAATCGCAGGTGACCAACGCGCAAGGCGCGGCCGATACCGTCATCACCAACGCGCTGATCGTCGATCACTGGGGCGTCGTGAAGGCCGACGTCGCGATCAAGGAGGGCATGATTGCGGCGATCGGCAAGGCCGGCAATCCGGACATCCAGCCCAACGTCACCATCATCATCGGGCCGGGCACCGACGTGATCGCGGGCGAGGGCAAGATCCTCACCGCGGGCGGATTCGACAGCCACATCCACTTCATCTGCCCGCAGCAGATCGAGCACGCGCTGATGAGTGGCGTCACCTCGATGTTGGGGGGCGGCACCGGCCCCTCGCACGGCACCTTCGCCACCACCTGCACGCCCGGCCCGTGGCACATGGGGCGGATGATCCAGTCGTTCGACGCCTTCCCGGTCAACCTCGGCATCTCGGGCAAGGGCAACGCCTCGCGCCCGGCGGCGCTGGTCGAGATGATCAAGGGCGGCGCCTGCGCGCTGAAGCTGCACGAGGATTGGGGCACCACGCCGTCGGCGATCGACACCTGCCTGTCGGTGGCCGACGATTACGACGTCCAGGTGATGCTGCATTCGGATACGCTGAACGAATCCGGTTTCGTCGAGGACACCGTGAAGGCATTCAAGGGCCGCACCATCCATGCTTTCCACACCGAGGGCGCCGGCGGTGGCCACGCGCCGGATATCATTAAAATTGCCGGTCTGAAGAACGTGCTGCCGTCCTCGACCAATCCGACCCGGCCGTTCACCCGCAATACCATCGACGAGCATCTCGACATGCTGATGGTGTGCCATCACCTCGATCCGTCGATCGCCGAGGACCTCGCCTTCGCCGAAAGCCGGATCCGCAAGGAGACCATCGCGGCCGAGGACATCCTGCACGATCTCGGCGCGCTCTCGATGATGTCGTCGGACTCGCAGGCGATGGGCCGGCTCGGTGAAGTCATCATCCGCACCTGGCAGACCGCCGACAAGATGAAGAAGCAGCGCGGAGCGCTGCCGCAGGACAAGGGCAACGACAACGACAATTTCCGCGTCAAGCGCTACATCGCCAAATACACCATCAACCCGGCGATCGCGCATGGCGTGTCGAAGCTGATCGGTTCGGTGGAGAAGGGCAAGATGGCCGATCTGGTGTTGTGGTCGCCGGCGTTCTTCGGCGTCAAGCCGGACTGCATCATCAAGGGCGGCTCGATCGTGGCGGCGCCGATGGGCGATCCGAACGCCTCGATCCCGACACCGCAGCCGGTGCATTACCGGCCGATGTTCGCCGCCTTCGGCAAGGCGCTGACCGCCTCCTCTGTCGTGTTCACCTCGAAGGCCGCGGTCACCGGCGGCCTCGCCCGCAAGCTCGGTACAGCCAAGAAGCTCTACGCGGTGCAGAACACCCGCGGAAAGATCTCCAAGAAGAGCATGATCCATAACGACGCGACGCCCGAGATCGAGGTCGATCCCGAGACCTATGAGGTACGCGCGGACGGCGAGCTCCTGACCTGCGCGCCGGCCGAGGTACTGCCCATGGCACAGCGCTACTTTATGTTCTAAAACCACTCCCGGTAACTGGAGCGTTTCCGAGCGAAGTGGATTTCCGGTTCGCGGAAAGAAAACGCGTCAAGACAAGACCCAAGCCAAAAGAGAAAACCGGGAGGAATTTCCGTGATTTACGTCGTCGCTACGCTGACCATCAAGCCCGAGACCCGCGCCGAATTCATCGCTGCGGCGACGGCCTGCATCAAGGAAACCCGCAAGGAGCCCGGCAACATCGCCTACGATCTGCACGAGAGCGTCACCGACCACAGCAAGATGGTGTTCGTCGAGCAATGGGAGAACGCCGAGGCGCTGGTGCCGCATCGCACCGCCGAGCACATGAAGACGTTCGGCCGGGTCGCGGTGAAGTGCATGGCCGCGCCGCCGAAGATCGAGGTGATCACGCCCGAGAAGGTCGACGTTCGCTAACAAGAACAAGAACGGGAGAAACACCATGATCTATGTCATCGCCACCACGCCGATGAAGCCGGAGAACAAGGACGACTTCATCAGGGGACACAAGGCGTGCATCGCCGAGACCCGCAAGGAGAAGGGCTGCCTCTCCTACGAGGGCCATGTCAGCGTCAACGATCCCAATCTGTATGTGGTCGTCGAGCGCTGGGAAACCCGCGAGGATCTCAACGCGCATGGCAAGGCGCCGCACATGAAAGTATGGCGCGACTATTCCGCGCAGATGAAGACCGGCCCGACGGTGATCGAGATCATCAGTGACGCCAAGGTCGAGAAGTTCTGAGGGTTCGATGATCCGCGCAACCAAGGTTTTGGGACAGCATCGCTGGACAGAAGCTGCAGCCGACACCGTCGTGCTCGATTTCGACGACCGGCACCGGCGGCGGATGGCGATGACTGGGACGCGCGGGCTGGAATTCCTGCTCGATCTCGAGAACGCCGTCGCGCTGCGCGGCGGCGACGCATTGGTGCTGGAGGACGGCCGCCTCGTCGAGGTGGTCGCAGCTCCGGAGCCGCTCGCGGAAATCCGCGGCAGCGATCCGCATCATCTGATCCGGGTCGCCTGGCATCTTGGCAACCGCCATCTGCCCACGCAGATCATGCCGAAAGGCCTGCGCATTCGGCGCGATCACGTGATCGAGGCGATGGTGAAGGGGTTGGGGGCCCGTGTCATCGAGATCGAGGCGCCGTTCGATCCCGAGGGCGGGGCCTATGCCGAGCACGCACATGCCGACGAGCACGCGCATGGTCACGCCGGGCACGATCATGCCCATGGCGACGCGCAAGATCATGGTCACCACCACGGTGACGGACATCATCATGACCATGGGCATGACCACGACCACCACCATCATCATGATGAGCATTGCGACCATGCCCATCATCACCACGACCACTCCCATGCTCATGACCACAAATGAGCCTGATCCCGCTGCGGTGCGCGGCGGGATGGCGGAGGACGAGGCGGCCGCGCTGTACCGGCTGATGACGTGGCTGTCGCCGTCCTTTCCAGTCGGTGCGTTCGCCTATTCCAGCGGCATCGAATGGGCGGTCGAGGCCGGCGACATCACCGATGCCGCGTCGCTGCGCGGCTGGCTCGCGGCGATGCTCACCGACGGCAGCGGCTTTTGCGACGCCGTGTTCCTTGCGCAGAGCCATCGCGCGGCGTCGCAGCCCGGTCATGCGGAGCTGAACGAGATCGCCGAGCTTGCTGCTGCCTTCGTGCCGTCGCGCGAGCGGCAGCTCGAGACCACGACGCAGGGGCGTGCCTTCATCGAGATCGCCCGCGCGGCCTGGAATTCATCCGGCCTCGGCGCGATGATTGCGGCTTGCGACGGACCGATCGTGTACCCGGTCGCGGTCGGTATCGTCAGCGCAGCGCATGGCATCCGGCTGGCGCCTTCGCTGCATGCCTTCCTGCATGCCGTGCTCTCGAACTGGATTTCAGCAGGCAGCCGCTTGATTCCGCTCGGGCAGACCGACAGCCAGCGCGTGCTGGCCGGTCTCGAGCCGGTCGTTGCCGCAACCGCAACGCGGGCCAACGCGGCTTCGCTCGACGATCTCGGCAGCGCGACCTTTCGGGCCGACCTCGCAAGCCTGCGCCACGAGACGCAGTACACGAGGCTGTTCCGGTCATGATGCGCTACACTGCCGGGTCGTCCCTGCGAAAGCAGGGACCCATGACCACAGGCGCTTGTGGTTATGCAAGTTTGCGGCCCCAGCTTCGCGCAAAAACTCAATTCGGTGGTTATGGGTCCCGGCTTTCGCCGGGACGACGATGGATGGATTGATATGGCAACTTCTCATGGCCCGTTGCGCGTCGGCGTCGGCGGTCCGGTCGGCTCCGGCAAGACCGCGCTGATGGATCTGCTCTGCAAGGCGATGCGCGAGCGTTACGACATCGCTGCGATCACCAACGACATCTACACCAAATGGGATGCCGAGTTTCTGGTGCGCTCCGGCTCGCTGACGCCGGACCGCATCGCCGGCGTCGAGACCGGCGGCTGCCCGCACACCGCGATCCGCGAGGACGCCTCGATGAACCTCGCTGCGGTCGCCGACATGCGGGCGAAATTCCCCGATCTCGACCTGGTCCTGATCGAATCCGGCGGCGACAATCTGGCGGCGACCTTCTCGCCGGAATTGGCCGATCTCACGATCTACGTCATCGACGTCGCCGCCGGCGACAAGATCCCCTCCAAGGGCGGCCCCGGCATCACGCGGTCCGACCTTCTGGTGATCAACAAGATCGACCTCGCACCCTATGTCGGTGCGTCGCTCGAGAAGATGGACACCGACGCCAGGCGGATGCGTGGCGAGCGGCCCTTCGTGATGACCAATCTGAAGAAGAGCGACGGCCTCGACCGCATCATCAGCTTCATCGAGACCAAGGGCGGCCTTCGGTCGCAGGACGCAGGCAAGGCGGGTGCCAAGGCCGGCAGTCGTTAATCATTGTGGCTGCGCACCGGCTCTCTCCCCCGTCACCCTGAGGCGCTCGCGTAGCGAGCCTCGAAGGGTGCACGGCCCTGCCGGCCGGGCGGTTCATCCTTCGAGACGCCGCTTGGCGGCTCCTCCAGCGACAAAGGCGAAGCCTTTGCGCGGGGATGACGGTGAGGCGATGCTGGACTGCCCCGCCGCAAAAAAGCTGCGCAATCGCCGGAACAATTTCCAACTTTGACGATTAGCAACCTTTGGTGCCGCCAAAGACCGCCGGATGGCGTCGTCGTTAATGTTGCTGACCGGCTCCTGTTGCGTACCGATGATCGCTATTCCATATTCCTTTGCGGCTGGCGTTCATCGCACCCTGATTTGTCGCCGCCCCCGCAGAAGCCAGATGCCTACCGTCCCCTTTCGCCACCCCCTGATTGCCGAGTAAGCGTGTGGTTCGACTGGGCTTCATCGTTGCATTGATTGCGCTGATCGGAGTTCTGCTCTCCGGTCTTGCCGCCTATCGGGTGCACGATCAGGAGCTCGCAATCGACGGCATCGCGCTGGCGCGGGCGATCGACGTCCATGCCAGCCTGGTGCAGGACCGCCTGACCGAGCGCGAGCTGCTGGCGCGGGTAGCCTCGGGACTGTTCCGGACCCCGTCGATGGTGAAGGCCAATATGCTGCAGCCGCTGCGCTCGGCGATCTACGCCTTCAAGACCGATTTCGTCGTCGCCGCCTGGATCGCGCGGCTCAAGCCGAACGAGCTGACCGCGGCCGAGGCGGAGCTCAAGGCCGCCGGCTTCACCAATCCCTCGATCCGTGATTTCGACGACCAGGCGCTCGACGTCAAGGCGCTCGACAAGCCGATCAACGTGCTGATGGATGTCGAGCCGCGCAATCCGGAAACCCTGAGCATCCCGGGCCGCGCCTTCGACCGCCACTCCGTGGTCGGTCCGATGCTGGCGCAGGCGATGGCGAACGCCAAGCCCGTGGCCTCGGACCCGGTGCCGCTGCTGCGGCAGAACGGCCCAGTCGGGGTCGTGCTCGCCGCGCCGGTGTTCCAGGAGGGTGGGTCCGAGCCGGCCGGCTTCATCACCTTTTCCTACGAGCTGTCGTCGCTGATGCTGACCAACGACGATTCCTCGCTGTTCGCGGTGGCGTTGAAGGACCCGCGTGATTCCAATGACGAGTTCACCGCCAACGAGCAGGGCATCGTCACCTCGCGCGCGATGCGCCAGGACGGCCCGCTGCCGTCGATGGTCCGCACGGTGACGTTCGGCGGTCGGGACTGGTCGCTCGACTATTACGCCAAGAGCAACGCCACGGTGCGCGCGCAGCAGACCGCGACCATCGTCGCGGCGATCGGCCTCGCGCTGACCGGCATCGTCTGCGGCCTGTTCGGCTATGTCGCCTACAACAATTTGCGTCTCAGCCGCGAGATCGAGGTCCGGATCGGCTTCGAGCGCCGGTTGACCGCGGTCATCGACGAGCTCAACCATCGGGTCAAGAACATCCTCGCGGTGATCCAGTCGATCGTGACCCGCACGCTGCGGCACGGTGCCGACATCGACGTCGCGCGCGAACTGTTGATCGGGCGTATCCACGCGATGTCGAATGTCGTCACGCTGCTCAGCGAGAGCCAGTGGCAGGGCGTCAAGCTGAAGGGCCTGTTCGAATCGCGCGCGATTCCGCATGCCGACCGGATCGCGGTGAACGGTCCCGACATCACCGTCAGCGCCCGCGCCGCGCAATCGCTGTCGCTGCTATTTTTCGAGCTCGCCTCGCACTCCGACGAAGGGCTGTCGCTGGTCGGCAAGCATCCGCACATCGTCGCCAACTGGGAGGTCGCCGGCGAGGATGCGGAGACGGTCTTCCATTTCCGCTGGGAAGAGTTCAACACCAGCCAGGCGACGCGGCGAGCCGACAGCGATTTCGGCCTGATCCTGCTCGACCGCGTCGCGCCGGAGGCGCTGGGCGGCTCCGCGAAGCGCTACTTCACCGACGTCTCCTATGTCTATGAGCTGACCGCGCCGATGGACACTGTGGTCGACATGACTGAGCGCGACCGCACCGAGCAGTTCTCCACGCCGGTGCGTCCGGTGAAGAAATAGCGGCCGCCTCAAGTTGTGCGACTCTATCGTTGCTCGTATTGATCGAAATCAGGCGCGCGGGACGACGCTCAAATGATCTGCGTCGAAATCCGGCATCCGTATTAGCCCGCAACCGAACGTTAAAACTTCGTTGAACATGCTTGGGCATATACCGAGCAGGATACCGTCTGAGGACCCCGATGAGGCTTTGGGTCAGCCTGACCTTGCTCGCGGCAGTTTTGCCGGTAGGGCTGTCGCTTGCCTTGACCCCGGCGACGGCGCCCCGCGACCCTGCGACAATCCGTGCCAGCTATCGCCGGCCCGACGTCGTTCCCTTCCCGAGCAGCAATCCCTATTCGGAGGCGAAATCCGCGCTGGGGCGGATGTTGTTCTTCGATCCGCTGCTGTCGCGGTCCAAGACGCATTCCTGCGCGAGCTGCCACAGGCCCAGCCTGTCATGGGCTGACGGCCTTCCACGCGCCATCGGTGAGGATCCGAAAGGCTTGCCGATCCGCTCGCCGACGTTGATCGATGTCGCCTTCTTCGAGCCGCTGGGATGGGACGGCAAGTTCAAGGATCTCGAATCCGTTGCGTTCGGGCCGATCCTGAGCCCGATGAACCTGAACATGACCGAGCCGGAATTGATCGCGCGTCTCGCGGCGATCCCCGGCTATGTCGATGCATTCACCCACGCGTTCGGCGACGGCGCGATCACGCGGCCGAGGATCGAGCAGTCGCTGGCGACCTTCGAGCGCTCCATCGTCGCGGGCGAAGCCCCGTTCGACCGCTGGATCAAGGGCGACGAGAGCGCGATCAGCGCAACGGCCCAGCGCGGCTTTGAGCTTTTCAACGGCAAGGGACGTTGTTCGTCCTGCCACAGCGGCCCATCCTTCTCCGACGGGTCCTTCCAGGATATCGGCACCGCCAAAGGCCAGGACATCGGGCGCGGCCGCTTCTTTCCGACCTCGGCGAAGCTGAAATATGCATTCAAGACCCCGACATTGCGCGACGTCGCGCGCCGTGCGCCCTACATGCACGACGGATCGGTCGCAACGCTGGAAGATGTCATCGAGCTCTACAACAAGGGCGGGATCGAGCGGCCGAGCCGGTCGCCCGACATCAAGCCGTTGTCTCTGACGGCAGGCGAGAAGAAGGACCTCATCGCCTTCCTGCAAACCCTGACCGCCACGGCCCCGCCGGTGGTGGGGATTCCCAAATTGCCGCGCTGAGCGCGGCAGAGGGTCTGGAACGGGGGCTCGTCAGGCGAGGTGCGGCAGTGCGGCCCCAAGCAGGCCGAGCCCGACGACCAGGAACGCACCCGCGCAGGTCTCGAGGGCCGCCGTGCGCGACGGGGACGATTTTGTCACGTAGGCGAGGGCTGACCCCACCCCGATACTCACGACGCTCAACGCTCCGAACATCTAACCGGCCTCCCGATCCGATTTGTCCGGATTTCACTACGACAGTTGAATTGAGCCCCCGTGCCGGAATTAGCTAAAATTTGATGGAACCGGCCGCAAAAGATGCACTGAAGGACGGGTTGGGGCCAGCCTGCCGCAATTAACCACAATGCAACCAGCGGATGTCCGAGGCAGGCGCAAAGCGTAAAATTTGATATAAGTTAAACAAGTCCTTAAGCGTATGTGTGTGGGCGGTTGGTTCAATGTTTAGTGGGCGGGAGCGAGATGCCGCGTCGGCTGTGCGCTCCTTTTTCGCGACGTGCCTTGCAGCGGTCTTGTTTTGCGTCACAGCCGCGCGCAGTGCCGAGGCACATGTCAAATGGTTTTGCGCTTACGATGTCGCCGGTCAGCCGCGCGGACTCGAGAATGTCCTTTGCCTCGATTTTGAACTGCTGCTCGGCGTCGCCGTCTTCTGGCTGTTTGCGGGCTGCCTGATCGAGCCGACATCGCTGGGCGATGCGACCATTCGCGTGCTGGACCGCGTCACCGAGGGACTTCGGCTGCACACCGAACTGATGATGCGCGCGGTCTGCGCATTCTTCTTCATCTCGATCTGGGCCGTGGGCGGGATCCTGCTGACGCCCGAGTTGAAGACGTCGTCACCGCTCGTGGGCGCGTTGCAGCTCGCCATCGCCGCCGGCATGCTGTCGCGGCGCACGCTGCCGCTGTCGGCCGTGGGGATGGCGATCCTGTTCGGCATCGGCGTTCGCGACTACGGCGTCTTCCATCTTGCCGACTACCCGATTTTTCTCGGCGTTGCCGCCTATTTTGCGCTGATCGGGCTGAACAAGGACCTGTTCGGAATCCGTCCGATCGACGTGATGCGGTACGCCGCGGCGGTGACGCTGATGTGGGCCTCGGTCGAAAAATGGGCCTATCCGGAATGGAGCTTTCCGCTCCTGATCGAGCATGCCGGGATGACCCTCGGCTTCGATAACGAATTCTACATGCGCGCCGCGGGCATGGTGGAATTCGCGCTCGCCTTTGCCCTGATCTGGACGCCGCTGATCCGGCGCTGCGCCGCCGCCGTGCTGGCGGGGATGTTCATCAGCGCGTGCTTCGAATTCGGCAAGATCGACACCATCGGACACTCGGCCATCATCGCCGTGCTGTTTGCGGTTCTTGCCGACAACAAGGTATTGCCGCGCGATCGTCGCGCGCCGTGGCTTGCCCCGGTTGCGCTCTGTGCCGCGCTGTCGCTGACGCTGTTCGTCTACTATTTCGGCCACGCCGCGATCTTCAAGACCTCGGTCCTGTAGATCGTCGATCCCGAGGGGGACTATTTGGCGACGTGGACGGCAAGCTTCATCTTCGGATGGATGCCGCACAACACGGTGTAGTCGCCGGGCACGGAAAAGGTGACGTCGAACTTGCTGCCCGGCTGCTGGTCGCCCGAGTCGAAACTGAACGTATCGGTGCTCAAATAAGCGTGATGCAGCAGTTCGCCGTCATCGTTAATGAATCGTAAAACCTCGCCGCGCTTGATCGAAATCTCCGCGGGCTTGAATTCGCGATCCTTCTGCGAGATGACATAGGGAGCCGCACCCAGAGCGGCGCCGGCTAGCGCTCCCGTGACAATCGCGGCCACTAAAGGCACGCCTCCGGACCGGCCGAGGCGCAGGATGCGCAACAAGCCTGACTGCATGAGACCCCCGCTTGGAATTCCGACGCCTGCCAATCTAGCGTGCAAATGATGCGTCCCGCATTTACCTGTAAGGGTGATTATCGTCGGCTGATCTTAACGATTTCAGCATCAGTTCCAGTCACTACTAAAGCAATTTTGAGCAGACAGTCATTTTTCCGCAAGCGCTGCGCGTTTCTGCGTGGCTTGAACATCGAGCACTACGGCGAAACGCGGGCATGGATAGCCTATTAGGCAACCTCAAGATGAAGACCGGTGCAGCCATTCGGTTCGCAACCGGCGGCCTGTCGCGTCTTGCCCTGACCAAGGGTTCGATCCGCACCCAGATTCTGATTTTCTGCCTCGCGATGAGCGCCGTCGCGGTTGCGCTGGGCGGATACTCGATCCTTGGCATCCGCCATGCCGGCGATCTGGTGGCCAAGACGTTCGACGAATCCCTGATGTCGATCAATTACGCCCGCGCGGCCGGTGCGGACTTCGCTTCGATGCGGGTGGCGTCGTCGCAGCGTCTGCTGACCACGGATCCGGAAATTCGCGCCAGCCTCGACAGCCAGATCGAAAAGCTCGCCAAGACGCTTTCGGAAGACCTGACGATCGCTGCCGACCGCTCGCAGTCCTCGCGGGCCGCGCAAGCCGCGGCAAAGGTTCAGGAAGCCGCCGACGCCTGGATGGCGCTGCATCGCCGCGCGATCGGATCCTCGCTCGAGGGAATCCCGGCGGCTGATCCGCAGTCCTCGGGCACCACGGTCGGCGACGTCGATCGCTACTCCAAGACCGTCAGCCAGCAGGTTGAACTGCTGGTCAACTATACGGCCGGCGACGGCTTTCTGTTCAGGCAGAAGGCGCTCTCGACGATCAAGCGGGACCTGCAGCTCAACGTCGGCGGACTGACCGTCGCGCTGTTCCTGTCGGCGCTGTTCTCGTGGTTGTTGGCGCGCCGGATCATCGGGCCTGTCGCCATTGCATCGCGGGCTGCGCGGAGCATCGCCGGAGGCGACCTCGACGCGACCGTCCCCAAGGGTGGCACCGACGAGCTAGGCACGCTCCTGACCGCCATGGAAACCATGCGCGACAACATCAGGCGGA
Source organism: Bradyrhizobium sp. USDA 4011 (assembly GCF_054063415.1). Classification (NCBI taxonomy): domain Bacteria; kingdom Pseudomonadati; phylum Pseudomonadota; class Alphaproteobacteria; order Hyphomicrobiales; family Nitrobacteraceae; genus Bradyrhizobium; species Bradyrhizobium sp. USDA 4011. Next base: position 3,294,744 of record NZ_JBSSGG010000001.1, on the reverse strand, counting down.
TGGTCGATCAGGAGGTCTCGCAACGCCGCTCGGCGCAGGCGCGGCTTTCCGATGCGCTCGAAACGTCGCGCGAAGGCGTCGTGCTGCTCGACGCGGATGGTCGGATCGCGCTGGCCAACTCGCGCGCCAGCGAATTCATTCGTCTCTCGCCGCAGCTTCTGCGGTCGGATCGGCTCGATGCCCCCAGCCTGGTGCCGGCCGACGGTGACATCGATGGCTTCGCGAGCGAGGCGCAGCTTTCCGACGGGCGCTGGCTGCGTGTCAGCCGCAGCGAGACGCAGGAGGGCGGGGTCGTCCTCGTCTACAGCGACATCTCCGCGTTGAAGCAGCAGAAGGCCGAGCTGCACGAAACCAATCTGCGGCTCGACGCGGCGCTCACGCACATGTCGCAAGGATTGTGCCTGTACAACAGCGAGGCGCGGCTGCAGGTCGCCAACCGCCGGTTCTGCGAGATCTTCGATATTTCACCGGAGCTCGTCGTTCCCGGTATGACCATGGAGGACGTGCTCGGCCTCAGCGTCGCCGCCGACAATCACGGTGACCAGACCGTCGCCGACCTGCTGGCGGAACGCGAGCGATCGATGGCCCAGCACGAGGGCAACTATCTGCAGCATCTCAGCGATGGACGGATCATTGCCATCGCGCAACGGCCGACATCCGACGGCGGCTGGCTCGTCACCTGCGAGGATGTCACCGAACAGCAGCGGGCGGAGTCGCAGATCGCGTTCATGGCCCGGCACGATGCCCTGACCAGGCTGCCGAACCGGACGTTGCTGGCCGAACGGATCGAGCTGGCGGTCGCTCAGGTCGGCCGCGGATCCGGCTTCGCGGTGTTCTGCCTCGATCTCGATAACTTCAAGCAGGTCAACGATACGCTCGGACATCCGGTCGGCGACGAACTGCTGTGTGCGGTCGCCGACCGCCTCAACGCCTGCGTTCGCGAGGTCGACACCGTCGCGCGTCTCGGCGGCGACGAGTTCGCGGTCATCCAGTGTGGCGTCCAGGCCGGAGAGGAGGCCGAGCGCCTCGCCCGCCGCATCGTGGAGTGCGTCGGCGCTCCGTACGAGCTGAACGGGCATCGCGTCGTGGTCGGGTGCAGCGTCGGCATCTCGATGTCGCCGGTCGACGGCACCACCGGAGAGAAGCTCCTGAAGAACGCCGACGTCGCCTTGTACCGTGCCAAGATGGAAGGCCGGGGTACCTGGCGCTTCTTCGAGCCAGCGATGGACGCCAGCCTGCAGCGGCGGCGGGCGATCGAGCTCGATCTCCGCGAGGCGATGGCCAAGGACGAGTTCTCGTTGTACTACCAGCCGCTTTACGATCTCCATCTCGACCGCATCTGCGGCTTCGAGGCGCTGCTGCGCTGGCATCACCCGAAGCGCGGACTGGTGGCGCCGGACCAGTTCATCCCGATCGCCGAAGAGATCGGCCTGATCGGTCCGTTGGGAGAATGGGTGCTCAATCGCGCCTGCGAGCAGGCCGTCACCTGGCCCAGCGAGATGAAGCTCGCGGTCAACGTCTCCGCGGTCCAGTTTCGCGACCCCGACTTCATCGACGTCGTCGTCAACGCGCTGGCGGCGTCAAAATTGTCGCCGCGCCGGCTGGAGCTCGAAATCACCGAGTCCGTCTTCCTCGCGAACAGCAGCGAGACGCTTGCAACGCTGCACAAGCTGAAGGCGTTGGGATTGCGCATTGCGCTGGACGATTTCGGCACCGGTTATTCGTCGCTGAGCTATCTGCGCAGTTTTCCGTTCGACAAGCTCAAGATCGACAAATCCTTCGTGGGCGACGCGACCGCGGCGCATGGATCGAAATCGATCGTGCGCGCCGTCATCAGCCTTGGCCGGAGCCTTGGCATGACCACGATCGCCGAAGGCATCGAGACCATCGAGCAGCTGGACTACATGCGGGCCGAGGGCTGCAACGAGGCTCAGGGCTTCCTGTTCAGTCATCCGGTCCCGGTGACTGAGATCGCGGGCAAGATTCTCGAACTGAGAAACGGCTTCAAGCCGACTGCCGTCAAGCAGGCGATGGCGGGCTAGGCTGTTGCGCCGGGAGCCGCGCGGATCCATCTCCAGGCCTCGCCGATATCGTCACCCGTTACGACGCCGGTCCGGCGAAAGCCCAACCCGTCCAGAATTCGCGAGGGTGCGCCTGGGCACTCGATCGTTTTCATTCCCTCCCGTATGCCAGGCGGATCGCTGCGTGTGCGACGCCCGAAGCGACGGCCCGCGAGATCCCTTGCAAAAGAAAAGGCGGCCCGATCGGGCCGCCTTCCGTTCTAGCATCGCGCTTGTCTAGCCGCCGTTGCCGCCGATCACGGCGCGCACGGTGTTGTCGGGGCCGAAATCCTCGGCGCTGTCGACATAGAGCAGCGCGGAGAGCTTCGATCGCGCGCGATTGACGCGACTCTTGATGGTGCCGACCGCGCAGCCGCAGATCGCCGCGGCATCCTCATAGGAGAAGCCGGAGGCACCAACCAGGATCAACGCTTCGCGCTGGTCCTGCGGCAGCTTTTCGAGCGCCGCGCGGAATTCCTCGAACTCCAGATGCGCCGCCTGCGACGGCTGGCTCTTCAGCGTCTTGGCATAATTGCCCTCGGCATCCTCCACCTCGCGCCGCCGCTTCCTGTAGTCGGAGCGAAACAGGTTGCGCAGGATGGTGAACAACCACGCGGGCAGGTTCGAGCCGGGCTGGAACGAGTCGATATTGGCGATCGCGCGCAGCAGGGTCTCCTGGACCAGATCGTCGGCACGGTCACCATTACCGGACAGCGAGATCGCGAATGCGCGCAGGCTCGGGACCGACGCCAGGATGTCGTCGCGAAGTTCATTCGTGAGAGGCATTAGTCCCCTCCATTGTTCTTATCAGTATCGCCCCCGGCGACGGCCGCCGCGGCAGCCTCGGGCCCATCGAGTTTGCGGATCAGCTCCGCAAAGCGGTCGGGCACCCCCTGCCGCACCACGTCGTCGTACATGGCGCGAAGCTGGTGGCCGATTCTCGATTGAATCTCGGCGTTGAGACCGCCCTGCTTCTTTACTTCCTTCATGATGTGATCCACGCTTCCCCGGGAGTGAAGTCTCTGATTTTCAAGTCGAATCCTCGAAAAAAGAGGCTGGCCGCGTTGCCTCGTCGGTCAGGAGCTAATGCAAAGTTGCGCAGAAAGTTCCGGAACGCTGGAACTATTTCGTGGAACTTTTTCAGCGCTCGCGCGTAGTCGGGCATGCAGGGGAACCGGGGTTGCCCCAAAATGGTACGCCGCCCCAGAGTACGGGTTTCAGGCCGATTGGCCTCACGAACAAGGATGGAGTGGGAATGTCCCGATCACAGATCGTTGCCGAACACCTTCCGCTGCTGCGCCGTTATGCGCGCGCACTGACCGGAAACCAGGCGTCCGGGGACGCCTATGTCGGGGCCATGCTCGAGGCCCTGTTGCAGGACGGATCATTGCTGGACCAGACCCACGGTCCGCGCGCCGGCCTGTTTCGGCTGTTCACCCAGATCTGGAATTCGGTGTCGGTGAACAACAACGACAATGCCGACGTGGCGACGCTCTCGTTGCCGCCGGAGCGCCGGCTCTCCAACATCACGCCGCTGCCTCGGCAGGCCTTCCTGCTGCTGTCGCTGGAAGGCTTTTCGGAGGAGGAGGTCGGCTACATTCTCGGCACCGACATTGCCGAGACGCGCAAGCTGACCGATGCCGCCGGCCGCGAGATGGCCGCCGAGATCGCCACCGATGTCCTGATCATCGAGGACGAGACCTTCATCGCCATGGACCTCGAGAGCCTGGTGAAGAATCTCGGCCACAACGTTATCGGCGTCGCGCGCACGCATTCCGACGCGGTGGCGCTCGCCAAGAACAAGAAGCCCGGCCTCATCCTCGCCGACATCCAGCTCGCCGACGGCTCGTCCGGCCTCGATGCGGTCAACGAGCTGCTGCGCACCTTCGAGGTGCCGGTGGTGTTCATCACGGCCTATCCCGAGCGCTTCCTGACCGGCGAGCGGCCGGAGCCGGCGTTCCTGATCTCGAAGCCGTTCCAGCCGGCGATGGTGTCGGCGGTGGCGAGCCAGGCGCTGTTCTTCCAGCGCAACTCGCGCAACCGCACGCCGCGCGCGGCGTCGGCATGAGCTGAGCTTACGCATAGGCAAAATGCAAGCCGGTGTGCCGAAAGGTACGCCGGCTTTTTCTTGAGCAAGGCTGCGTGGCGCACGATGTTGAAGCTACTTGCGGGCGACGTGCACCGGCATCGTGCTGAGCGCGCGCAGGCCCGAGCTGTCGCGGAAGGCTGTCGGACCTGCAATGTCGAACTGCTTCACGCGGCTCGCGAGCGCTGCGATCACGGCCTCCGCCTCCAGCCGCGCCACCATCTGCCCGACACAGCCGTGGATGCCGACGCCGAAGCCCATGTGTCCGGACAGCCGCCGTCTGATGTCGAACCGGTCGGGGTGCTCCCAGCGCGTCGCGTCGCGGTTGGCGGAGGCGAGCAGCAGCAGCACCTTCTCGTGCTTGCCGATCTTAACGCCTGCGATCTCGGTGTCATGCGGCGTGGTGCGGAATACGAACGGCGCCGGTGAATCGAAGCGCAGAGTCTCGTCGAACGCCGCGCGCGACAGCGACGGGTCGGCTGCAAGCAATGCCCATTGCTCCGGATGGCGCGCGAGCGTGTACAGCGCCATGCCGATCGCGCTGATCGTGGTGTCGAGCCCGGCCGAGAGCAGCGAGCGCACCAGCAGCGGAGCTTCCTCCGCGCTGATCTCGCCGGTGTCGGCCGCCTCGTAGACCTGCGCGCCAAAACTGCCCGGCCGCAGCGCCTCGCGCCGGCACCGCGCCGCCACCCAGGGCAGCACGCGCGGCGCCTCTTTCATCAGGTCGCGAAAATAGTCGTTCTCGGGCCCGAAGCCGGCGAACACCATCGCGCCATAGGTCAGGAAGTTCTCACGGCCCTCCTGGTCGATGCCGAGCGCGTCGGGAAACACGCTGACCGGAAACACCTCCGCGATGTCCTTGATCGCATCGAACGATCCGCGCTCGACCAGCGCGTCGATCAGCCGCGTCGCCGTGGCCTTGAAATCATCCGCGAGCCGCCGCATCGCGCCGGGCGAGAGGATCCGCGCCAGCACCGCGCGGGTCCGCGTATGCAGCGGCGGATCGGCTTCCAGTACGATGCTCGGCGGCCGCCACGGCGTTTCCTTGAAGTGGTTCGCAAGCCCGGCGCCGCCGGCGTTGCTGAAATTGGTATGGTCTCCGAAGATCGTCTTGACCTCGGCAAAGCGCGGCACCGCCCAGATGTCGTATTTGGTCAGGCGAACCACCGGCGCCGCGGCACGCAGCGCCGCGTAGGTGCCGTAGGGATCGGCCCGCGTCGCAGGGCTGAACGGATCGAAATCGCTGCGGACAATTTCACCGGCGAGGGGGCTCGCAAGGGCGCTCATTGCATCCTCCCGTTTCATGATCGGTTAATTGACCATAGTCAATTAACTGGGGTATCGCAAGGGGGAGCCTCGTTTCGATTCCATCGGAGCGGAAAAGGCTCTAGGACACGGCCATGTCGATCGAGGAGCGATCTAGCAAGGGCGCGCGGCGCTTTCAGCGCAGGGCGCGTCAGGAGGCCGACAAGGAGGCGCTGAAGGCGTTGATCCTCGAGACCGCGCGCAAGGAGTTCGCCGCCGGCACGCTCGAGACCGTCTCGATCCAGAAGATTGCCGATGCGATCGGCTATTCGAAGGGCACCGTCCTCAAATATTATCCGACCAAGCTGCTGCTGCTGCTCGCGGTGAAGCAGCAGAATCTCAAGGCGGTTGCCGAACGGCTCGAATGGGTCCGCGCGCAGACGGCCGACAGCGATGCGCGGCTGCGGCGGGTGATGGAAACCTATATCGACTATTGGGCCGACAACCCCGATCACTTCCGCTCGCTGTTCTCGATGTCCGGCACGGCCGAGGACCGCCGGTTTCCCGACGGCGTCTATTTCGGCGAGACCGAGATCGCCCGCCGCAGCTACGAGCTGTTCGTGATCTCGGTGCGGGAGTATCTCGCGGCACATGACGCCGAGCCGGCGTCCGGCCTGCCGCCGCGGCTCGCAACCGCGCTGCTTGCGGCCGTGCATGGCGTGATCGCGCTCGCGCTCGGCACGCCGACCATGAAGCTGCCCGATATGCGCGGCACCGGCCGTCTCCTCATCGCAAGCCTGATCGATGCCTGGACAAGCAAGTTGGCCGCCGCGCGGAAAAGCGAGGGCTGGCCGCGGGTCTCGATCGGCACCTTTGCCTGACGGAATGGTATCCGAAGGTGCACGCCGACGCGGCATGCGCGCTGCGAAGTGGAATCGCCTGCCTCTGCCTGCTAAGCGCGGCCGATGGATAGACGCAACGCGACCGAACGATCGGCTTTCTCTGCCTGGTGGTGACGGCCTTCGGCTGGGCCCTGAACTGGCCGCTGATGAAGCTGTTGCTGCAGCAATGGCCGCCGTTGTCCGCCCGCGGGCTGGCCGGGACCTGCGCGGCGGTGATCCTGGGCACGCTGGCGCTGGCCCGCGGCCAGTCGCGGTGCCGCGCGAGGCGCTGCCGCGGCTGTTGTTCGCCTCCTTCACCAATGTTGGATGGGCTTTGAGGCCGCCCAAGGAACCGACGTTCGCGGGACGCGTTCTCCTGAAAAGGGAGCTTGGCCATGCGCAAGGCGATCGCGCGGCTTGATGCGGAGCAGAAGGCGCAGCTGCTTTATCTCGCAGATCTCGGTACGGCGATGTTCACCTCGGCGCTTGTGGTCTGCACGCTGAAGGCGATTGTGGAACTCTTCGTCGCCGGCTGAACCGCCGCGGCAGCGCAACGCGCCGTTACTCCCCTTGCGGCGCGTCCCCTTGGGTGTGCCCATCCGGCCCCCGGTTAAACACCCCATACTCGCTCGACTTCACCCCGGCCCCTCCATCGACGCCGTTGCCGGCCAGACCGAGCCTGAGCAGCTCGCGCACGGCCGCGGCACGTGTCGGCATGCGGTGCCTGAAGCGGAAATCGTCGAGAGCCGATAATTCTTCGGGGGAAAGCATGACTTGAAGACGTTCAGCGCGAAGCTCATTCATCGCAAATCGCCCAAAATTAGCTAGTTGAGTAATTTGCTAAACGAACCAATTCGCGGTGGGTTCCATAGCTTGAGATAATAGCGTCGATTGAGTAAGTTAATCAAATAAAATCAATGACTTACAAGAAAGATTAAGGGAACGATCCGGCTGCCCCTCCGTTGTCTGGCGGGAGTGACGCCATGACCAAGCACGTCAAGCTACCCCGAAAGCTATCCGAGGAGCCGGAAGCGCCGGAACCGCGGCGCCCGAGCCACGCACGGGTCATCGATCAACTGGACCGCTGGGCCAATAGTCCCGGTCTGCAACCGCCAAGGGTGAGTGATGCAGAAGACGATTCAGAAGCGGAAGCGATCTGAGCCCCATACGTTCGAGCAGCGGCTCGAAGAGCATCGCCTGCGGCTTGAGAGCCGGCTCGCGCAAGCGCCGAGCGGCGCCGAACGCGAGCAGATTGCCGCGCGCATCGAGCAGCTGCGGACAGCTGCCGAGCTGAACGCGATGCTGTCGATGAGCGAATGAGCCGACACCCGGCAGCGCCGGGACGCCCCAACGTGCTCCCGCTGCTGCGCTCGCCTACCATCCCCGCGTTGATGGGGATGGAGTCCCCCGATAACCGCCGCAAGGCTGATGACTCCTGCCGGGCGCGACAGCGTCGGTAGGAGCATGCGCCACCACCGATCCGCAGCGCGTGCCCCGCGAATGAGAAGGGGCAGAGCATGACGGGTCTTCCCAGCTCACTCTCAATCGCATTGTCGCTGGTCGGGTCGATCTGGCTCGTCGGTGTCGTCGCCCCATTGGCCGGCGCCCCTGGCGAGCTGGTCGGCGCGACCATCGTTGTTGGGCTTGTGACAGGCGTCGCCGAGTGGCGGGGCGGAAAGGCAGAATCTTGAACGTTCAGTTGTTGGCGGCGGTCGCGATCGGCGGTTCGCTGGGATCGGTCGCGCGCTATCTGGTGGCGATCGGCGCGGGGCGCCTGGTCGGCACCGGATTTCCATGGGGCACGCTGGTGATCAATATCGTGGGCTCGTTGCTGATCGGCGTCTTCGCGGAGTCCTTCGCGCTGACCTGGAATGTCAACCAGGCGGTGCGGGTGTTTCTCACGGTCGGCATCTGCGGCGGCTTCACCACCTTCTCGACCCTTTCGCTCGATGCGATCGCGCTGATGCTGCGGGGCGAGCTTTGGCCGGCCGCTGCCTACATCGCGGCCTCCGTTGCGCTCTCGATCCTCGCGCTGTTCGCCGGCCTGCTGCTGGTGCGAGTTAATTGTCAGCTACGCGCCCGCCCTTCCCGTCATCCTGAGGAGCGCGGAACGCGCGTCTCGAAGGATGCACGGCTCGGCTGGTGGCCGTCGATCCTTCGAGGCTCGCTGCGCTCGCGCCTCAGGATGACGGGGCCAATACACGAACGGATATGCCAATCTCTCTAAGCGCTAATCAGCAGGATGGCGGCCGGCGCGCGGGTTCGTCGTCTGGCCCGCGTGGGCGCCGTTCCAAAAAAGTGAAGGGCTGGAGGTATCGTCTGCCGCCGGAATCCTTGGCGCGCCCGGGGCCAGCCGGTAGGATGGAACCCGGATCGTGGTCAGGGACCAAGGAAAGACTGCGGAATGAAGCATGTCGACGTCGCGGTGATTGCTGCCACGCTATGGCTGCTGGCGTCGATGGTGCTGGACATCCTGACGCCGAAGTCGATCACCGCGCTGATGATCGCCGCCGCGCTCGCGCCGCCGTTCCTGATCGGGATCGGCATCCATTTCGCACGCGAATATTTCAAGGCGAAGCGGCGCAGCTACCGGCCGCCGCAGTGGGACGAACGCTTCAGGAACTAAGCGGGGCAGGGCTGCAAGAAGGGCTGCACCTGCTGCATTGAACTGCGCACATGGCTTGCTAAGGTTGCGCCATGACCGAGCACCTTCCCGACACGATCAGCCGCCTCTACACCGACCCAGGCGAATATGTCGACAGCGACCATCCCGCCGTCGAGGCGTTCGCCCGCGCCGCCGTGGCGGCCGGCGCCGGCACCCGCGACATAGCGAGCCGGCTCTACACCGCGGTGCGCGACGGCATCCGCTACAATCCCTATGTCAGCATGCGCTCGCCCGAGAGCTACCGGGCCTCCAGCGTGCTCGCCGCCGGCAATGGCTACTGCGTCGGTAAGGCGGCGCTCTATGCCGCGGCCTGCCGGGTCCATGGCATCCCGGCCCGGGTCGGCTTCGCCGACGTCCGCAACCATCTCACCACCGAGAAGTTGCGCCAGAGCATGGGCTCGGACCTGTTCACCTGGCACGGCTTCACCGAAGTGTTCGTCGATGGCGCCTGGCGCAAGGCGACCCCGACCTTCAACGACACGCTGTGCGCCAAGCTCGGCGTCAAGCCGCTCGATTTCGACGGCCATTCGGATGCGCTGCTGCACCCGTTCGACGGCGCGGGGCGCGCCTACATGCAGTACGTCAACGACCACGGCACCTATCACGACGTCCCGGCCAAATTCCTGATGCGCGAGATGGCGCGCGAATACGCCAACATGCAGGGCGAGGACATGTCCGGCCGCGACATGGAGCGCGAGGCGGCGGAGCAATAGCGCGAGCGCGCTGCGAACGTGGTGCGCTGTCGGATGCCGTCCTGGCTGAACGTGCGCCGGCTGAGGGGGCGGTGTCATGGATGCGGAGCTGCCGAAAGGTCAGGTCGGCCGCCCGGCCACGGGCTGGGAAGACGCGGTCGCGCTGACCGGGTTCATCCTGGTCGCGGTCGGGCAGGCCTCCAATCAGGTGCTGGCGCGCGGCCTGGCCGGCTCGGTGCCGCCGTTCTCGCTGGCCTTCTTCCGCTGGAGCATCATCGCCATCGGCCTCGCGCCGTTCGCGATCGCGGCGTTCCGGGACGGCAAGATCCCGCTGGCGCAGAGTTTTTGGCCGATCCTCGCCGCGGGCTTCCTCGGCATGTTCCTGTGCGGCGGCCCGGTCTACGTCGCCGGCATCACCACCACCGCGATCCATATCGCACTGATCTTCGCGCTGTCGCCGATCATGGTGCTGCTGATTTCGGCCGCGCTGGGCATCGAGCAGATCGGTCCGCTGCAATGGCTCGGCACGGCGCTGGCGCTCGCCGGTGCGCTTTTGATCGTCTCGGGCGGGCATCTGGAAACGCTGACGCAATCGAGCGCGGCCTGGGGCGATCTGTTGGTGGTGTGCGCTATGCTCGGCTGGTCCGGCTACACGCTGGTGCAATCGCGCGTCGCGCCGCGCGCCTCGCTGCTGGCGCGGGTCAGCCTGTTCTCGGCGGCCGGCGCGCTGTGCTCGCTGCCGCCGGCTCTCCAGGAGATGTGGACGACGCCGGTTGCGGTCTTCAACGCCCGCGCGTTCGAGGCCTATGTGTTCGCCGGCCTCGTCCCGGGCCTGATCGCCTATGCCGGCTTCGCCTGGCTCGGCGCAAGGTTCGGCTCGGTACGGACGTCGCTGGTGCTCTACGTCGCGCCGATCGCAAGCGCACTGTTGTCCTGGATCATCCTTGGCGAGCCGCCGAAGCTGATCCATCTGGTTGGCGGCTTGCTGATCCTCGGCGGCGTCTGGGCGAGCCTGCGCAAATAGATCCAGCTCCTTAAGGGGGTGCAACCTTTTCCAGCCTCGTGCGTTGAATCCAGCATTGATTCAATAGCTTAGTCGGAGGTCGTATGAATCTTACTCCCCAGCAGCGCAAGATTCGTAACGAGCAGCGTCAGCAGGACGCGTCGCAGGCGATGAAGGAGCATCTCGCCCATGAGAAGGCGTTCTACAACAACTTCCACCGCCTCAAGGCCGAGCGGCAGGCACGTGAAGCCGCGGAATCACGTGAGCCACCCGCCAAGAAGTAAGCGCCGAGAGCCACACCAACCATCGGATTTCCCGGACCGAGAAGGAGCGGAAGCGAGGGGGCGAGCGCAAGCAAGTTCGCCCGAATGACGCGATGAAATCTCCAGGCTCATGGAGTATCTCAGATGTATTTTTCCGATAAGAAAACGGTCACTTGCAAATGCGGCGAGCCCTTGAGCGAATTGATGCTCGTCGACGACCAGACGACTGGAATCAAGTTTCATGTCGGTCGTTGCGCGTCCTGCCGTGAAGTGACGGTCGTTCGATCCCAGGACATGCCACCAAACGATAATGCCTGATGCAGACAGTCCTCTCGCTTGGCGGAAGGACCGCTCCTTCAGCGCCGGGCTCCAATTGCGACGGCTGAGCGACAGGCTGGCTGACGCAACATTCGCGGCACAGCGGAAAAAAGAGCAGGGCGCGACCGGCATCACCACGGTCGCGCCCTACGTCGCCGGTCAATGGGGCAGGGGGAATAACCGGCTCCTCCAATGACTCGCAGACCCCCGGACTCGTTCCGCGCGAACCAGAATTTTTTCGTACACGGTTAAGTGATGGCCGGACGCGAGAACCCCACAGGTTTCACTCGCGTTGTGTCCGTGATCGCCAACGGGAATTTCCATGGGGCGAGGGACATCACCATGTCAAAGATTCACAAGGGAATTTTCGCTGCGTTGGCGGCTGGGTTGACGCTTGGCGCGGTCCAGTTGGCGTCCGGCCACGATCTCATTGGCGGACAGCAGGTCACCACCCAATTGGCGCCGGAGAGCGCGGTCAATCGCGCCGCCAAGACCGATCGTGCCGCAGTTCCGATGACCGGCCTGCCGAGCCGGACCGTCGCGCTGAAGGTTGATCGGCTTCCCGATACGTCGGTCCTGGTTCGTGTTCCCGTGGCGCGGGAAGAGGCCCGCAATCGCCCCGCAGCCCCTGCGCGGGCGCGGCCCGGCGACACCCGCAAGGTCGCTTGTGAGCCCGTGGTCAGCGTCCTGACCGAAGTGGCCAAGCTGCTGCAGCCCGGCCGCTGCGTGACCTGAGCAGCCCTTGAACAGTGTCATCGCCCGGCTTGTTGACCGGGCGATCCAGTATTCAGAGACAGCCGTAGTTAGCCGATGCGCCACGGCGAACTGGAGCCCCCGCCGGAGCCAGTCATCGGGCGCGCGTTCGCGCGACCCGGTGGCGGGCGATGACGGCAGTGCCTGTTGGTGGCTGGCCGCGAGAGCTATTCCTCTTCGTCCGGCTCGCTGCTGCCGGCGGCGCTGCGGCTTGCCATCAGGCCGAGCGCGAGACCGCCGACCGCGAGGATCGGGATCAGCCGCTTCACGCCGATGGCTCGCACGATCTGCAGGCCGGTGGCGATCAGTGCGGGGTCGGCGAGCATTGTCGCTGCGGCCGACTTCGCGGCCCTTGCCGCCTCCTCGGCACGCCTCTGCATCTCGCGCTTGCGGGCCCTGTAGACGCCGATGGCGATCAGCGTGACGACAAGGAACACCGCGGCGCCGGACAGGCACGCCTCCACCGGACCATAGTGCTGCAGCACATAGACGAAGGCGGCCGCGCACAGGAAGGCGATGGTGATGAACAGCGCGATCGCGGCGGCGGCCGCAAGCGAAGTCAGCCGCAGCGCGCTGCCGGTGGATTGCTTGATGTCATCGATCAGCCGCTGAAGCATTGACCAGCCTTGTCCTGAGAAGCCTTGCCTTGAACCTTGCCTTGAAAAGCGCATCGACAAACGAGGTGGCGGCGCGCCAGCGCCGCCATCGCGTCCAGAACGGTGGCTTGTGCATGACCTAGCGCCGCCAGGTGACGCCGATCAAAAAGCCGAGGCCGAGCGCAAGGCCGACGGTCGCCAGCGGCCGCTGCGTGATCACCTCTTCCAGCGATTCCTCGATCGAGGAGGCGGCATCCTGCGCCGCGCCCATCATCGCGCTGCCGCGCTCCGACATGTCGTCGAGCGTCGCTTCCGCGTTGGCTCGCACATCCTTGTAGCGGGTGCGGGCCTGCTTGCCTGCGTTGTTGGCAAACGAGTTAAGCGCGTCGGTGATCTGTTCGGTGAGGGCAGCGATATCGTTCTTCACGGCGGTGACATCCCTTTCGAGGCGTTCGTAAGTCGCTTTGTCCGTCATGTTCCTGATCCCAAATGCGCTGTCCGTGCTCGACATCGAAAGCTCCCGGAGAACGTGCGTGTTCGGAGAAAAACGCTTTGCAGCTCGCAAGGTTCCAGATGCGAAACCAAGGCTAGTCCTCCGGCAGCTGCGGCGAATTGACCGGCATCAAATGCTCCTTGACGATCAATGCCACGATCAGCAGCGGCGACGACAGGAAGGCGCCCATCGGACCCCACAGCCAGGTCCAGAACGCGAGCGCGAGAAAGACCGCGAGCGCATTCAGCGACAGCCGGCGGCCGACGATCGTCGGCGTCACGAAATGCCCTTCCATGAAGGTCACGACGGCAAAGCACGCCGGCGCGAGCAGCCCGGCGCCAATGGTCGGCGAGGAGATGATGCCGACCACAACCAGCACCACAAACATCGCGACCGGGCCGATGATCGGAATGAAGTTCAGCGTCGCGGCGAGCGCGCCGAGCCCGGCCGCGTTGGGCATGCCCGTCGCCGCGCAGATCGCGCCGGTGACGATGCCGACGCCGGCATTGATCATCGTCACCGTCAGCAGATAGTTGCCGAGATGGGTCTCGAGCTCGTTGAGGATTCGCAGCGTGCGCAGCCGCGCCGCGCGGTCGCTGAAGGTCATCACCAACCCGCGGCGCAGATCCTTCCAGCTCGCGATGAACAGGATCAGGGTAGCGATGAACAGCAGGAATTCGGCGAAGGTCGGTGACAGGAATTCCAGCGTCGGCTGCACCCATTCGAATTTCGGCAGCTGGAGCGTTGCCAGCGTATCGGAGCCGCCGACCATGCTCTGCAGTTGCTGCCATAGTGCGAGCGGCCGGTCGAACACATGCAGCTTCTCCCTCAGGATCGCGCCGAGCTCGGGCAGCCGCGAGCTCCAGTCCATCACAGGCGAGGCGATCAGTCCGACCATGAAGCTGACGGCGGCGCCGACTGCGATCACGATCAGCACCGCGCCGAGCGCGCGCGGGATACGGTAGCGCTCGAGCAGGCTCGCCGCCGGCGACAGCATGGTGCCGACGATGAAGGCCATGGTGATCGGAAGGAAGACGGCCCGTGCCAGATAGAGCACCGCCACCACCGCGATCACCAGCAGCGCAACCAGCGCGAAGGCGACGACCTCGGCGCGGTTGATCACCGGCGGCGTTTCGGCTTTGCTATCGGGGACGGGCGTGCCTTCGGTCGCATTGCCAAGCATACGTTCACCCGGAAAGGCGCGCACCAGACTCCTCCCGAATGGGGACAAATGAATTTCGCGTCAAATTGCGCACGACAACCGCCTTGTCCCGGCAAAGGTTCCATCGCGCTCTCGTGAGAGATGGCGGGTTGACAATCGCGACTTTGCGACCATTCGCAGCGGAACTGTCTGATGGTTACGCGCGTTGGGTGTTCATCGCATCACCATGATGCGCATCCCGTCCAGGGGCAGCACATGACACAGCAGTCTCTCTCCAGCCGCCGGCTTGCGTCGCGCGCCGCGCGCACTCATGTCCGCACTTTTGCCTTCGCCAGCGTCCTGCTCGTGACGCCGTTCGTTGTCGCCAGCTCGGCCAGCGCGCAAGTCAGCTCTCAGGTCCGCTCGTCCGCGCTCGGCTATGCGTCGACGCAGCCGGGCGGATTCCCCTCGGACGAGGTGATGAGCGACCCTTCGGCCGTGACCACCGAGGACGGTGCACTGCCGGAGCGGCTGCGCCGCACCACCGTCGCGCTCAACACGTCCGAGGCGCCCGGCACCATCATTATCGATACCGGCAATACCGCGCTCTATTACGTGCTCGGCGGCGGCCGCGCGATCCGCTACGGCGTCGGCGTCGGCCGCGAAGGCTTCACCTGGGCGGGCACCCAGACCATCAGCAACAAGGCGGAATGGCCGGACTGGCATCCGCCGGCCGAGATGATCAAGCGCCAACCCTATCTGCCGCGCTTCATGGCCGGCGGCCCCGGCAATCCGCTCGGTGCCCGCGCGATGTATCTCGGCTCCAGCGAGTACCGCATCCACGGCACCAACGATCCGTCGACGATCGGCAAGTTCGTGTCGTCGGGCTGCATCCGCCTGACCAACGAAGACGTCACCGACCTGTTCAATCGGGTCAATGTCGGCAGCAAGGTCGTGGTTTTGCCGAAGAACGGGCCGCATATCGCCGCCCGCGAGCTCGGTCCGACCGCGACGCAGATCTCGGTCCGGCCGGCTCCGGTGCAGCCACGCCCCGCGGTGATGACGCTGCCGTCCGGCCGTCAGGCGTTGAACATCCCGGCGACTTCTTCGTTGTACTAGAGCGTTTTCGAGCGAAGTGGATACCGGTTCGCGTGAAGAAAGCGCGTCAGAACAAGAATCTAGAGCCGCGTTCCGATTCAATCGGAATGGGGCTTCAGGGATCTGCATCGTACTGAGGGTCGGTGATGGCAAGGCGGCACGCGAGGCGGTGGGCGTTCGGGACGGCGGCAGTGCTCGGCCTGTCCCTTGCGCCCGCGGCACAAGCCCAGGATTTCTTCTCGCAACTGTTCGGCGGCTTCATGCAGGGCCGCCCGCCAGTTATCCGGGTGCCGTTCGATGACGGCCCGGCGCCCGTGCCGCGGGCCGAGCGTCGCGCGCGCTATGACGCCGGCCAGGCCTATTGCGTGCGCACCTGCGACGGCCGCTATTTCCCGCTGGCTGCGACCGGCAACCAGAGCAAGGCTGAGAGCTGCAACAGCTTCTGCCCGGCGAGCGCGACCGAAGTGGTCTATGGCGGCAATATCGACAACGCCGCGACCGAAGACGGCAAGCCGTATTCCGAGCTGCCGAACGCATTCCGCTATCGCGACGAGATCGTTTCGGGCTGCACCTGCAACGGCAAGGACCCTGTCGGGCTCGCCGCGGTGAAGATCGAGGACGATCCGACCTTGCGCAAGGGCGACATCGTCGCCGGCAAGGACGGGCTGATGTCGGTCGGCCGCCCGGACCGGCGCGGGGCATCTCTCAACTTCACACCGGCGCCGGATCGCATCCGCGCCAAGTATCAGCGCGCCGGTGCTGGCGCGCGAATAGCGTCGCTCACGCGAGGCCGCCGCTTTCGGTTCCTTGGTCCGGAACCGGATTCCTCATCGCACGTTAGCAACGGGCGAACAGCACATTCACCGATGCCATCAGGGGGCCCCGCATGCTCGTCGGCGTACTCGTCACTTTCCTTGTCGTTATTCTGGTTCTTTATCTCATCAACATGCTGCCGCTCGATGGCCGCGCCAAGCAGATCGCGCGTGTTGTCGTCATCATCATCGGCATCGTCTCGCTGCTGAAATATCTCGCGGTCTTCTAGCTTCGTCATTGCGAGTGCAGCGAAGCAATCCATCTCACCGCGCGAGTGGAGCAATGGATTGCTTCGTCGCTTCACTCCTCGCAACAACGTCGATGCAGCAGGGCATAGTCAACAAGAAGGCTGCGCGGGTGATAACACCGCGTGTAACGCCCTGAATCGGGAGCCATCCTCATCGTCGTCCCTGCGAAAGCAGGGACCCATAACCACAACTGCCAATTGTTGGCCGATGCTGGAACGACGAGTCCCTGCAACAAGGTCCGCCGCAGCGTATGGGTCCCTGCTTTCGCAGGGACGACGGGTTGGAAGGGCTGCGGACTCAGCGGCGGGCGTCGCGACGGAGGGCTTTCCCACATGCCACAGCGCGTCTGCGCGATTTCTGGATAATAGAAAAATACAGCTGATTTGCCCGACGAGTCAAGTTGCGGTGCCCGCCGGCAGTCGCCGGCTCCTTTGCATGGGGTTGTTTTCGATATTTTGGCAGTGCGCCCCCGCGACGGCAGACGATCGCATCCGGCTATTCTTGCCTCGCTCGCGGCGCCACAAAAAAGCCCCGGCTCATCGCCGGGGCTTTTGCTTGTGGTTGCGATCGCTCGCGGATCAGCCCGCGGCCTTGGCCTCGCGGCGGCGCGCGGTGAGGATGTATTCGGTGTAGCCGTTCGGCTGCGTACGTCCCTCGAAGATGAGGTCGCAGGCCGCCTTGAAGGCGACGCCGTCGAACGCCGGCGCCATCGGCTTGTACAGGGGATCGCCGGCGTTCTGCTTGTCGACGACGACGGCCATGCGCTTCAGCGACTCCATCACCTGATCCCTGGTGATGACGCCCTGATGCAGCCAGTTCGCCAGATGCTGGCTCGAGATGCGCAGCGTCGCGCGGTCTTCCATCAGGCCGACATCGTGGATGTCGGGCACCTTGGAGCAGCCGACGCCCTGGTCGATCCAACGCACGACGTAGCCGAGGATGCCCTGGCAGTTGTTGTCGATCTCCTGCTTCACGTCGTCGGGCGCCCAGTTCGACTGCGACACCGGAATGGTGAGGATGTCGGAGAGTTTTGCACGCGGCCCGCCCTTGGCGAGCTCCTGCTGGCGGGCGATCACGTTGACCTGGTGATAGTGCAGGGCGTGCAGCGTGGCCGCGGTCGGCGACGGCACCCAGGCAGTGGTGGCGCCGGCCTGCGGATGGCCGATCTTCTGCGCCAGCATGTCGGCCATCTTGTCGGGCGCCGCCCACATGCCCTTGCCGATCTGGGCATGGCCGGGCAGGCCGTCGATCAGGCCGTTGTCGACGTTCCAGTCCTCATAGGCCTTGATCCACGGCTGCGCCTTCATGTCGTTCTTGCGGATCATCGGACCCGCTTCCATCGAGGTGTGGATCTCGTCGCCGGTGCGGTCGAGGAAGCCGGTGTTGATGAACATGATGCGCTTGGAGGCGCGCTGGATGCAGGCCTTGAGGTTGACCGTGGTGCGGCGCTCCTCGTCCATGATGCCGACCTTCAGCGTGTTCTCCGGCAGGCCGAGCATCTTCTCGACCTCGGCGAACAGGTCGCAGGTCAGCGTCACCTCGTCGGGGCCGTGCATCTTCGGCTTGACGATATAGGCCGAGCCGGTGCGGCTGTTCCTGACCTTCGAATTGCCCTTGAGGTCGTGGATCGCGAGCAGGCCGGCGACCGCAGCGTCCAGCAGGCCTTCCGGGATCTCCTCGCCGTTGGCGTCGAGCACCGCGTCGGTGAACATGTGGTGGCCGACATTGCGCATCAGGAGCAGGCTGCGGCCGTGCAGCTTCAGCTCGCCGCCGTCGGGCTTCTTGTAGACGCGGTCGGCATTGAGCGAACGCGTCAGCGTCTTGCCGCCCTTCTCGAAATCGGCCGACAGCGTTCCGTTCATCAGGCCGAGCGTGTTGCGGTAGACCAGCACCTTGTCCTCGGCGTCGACGGCGGCGACCGAGTCTTCCATGTCGAGAATGGTCGAAACCGCCGACTCCAGGATCATGTCGGCGACGCCGGCCGGATCATCCTTGCCGATGATGTTGCTGCGGTCGATCTTGATCTCGACATGCATGCCGTTGTTGACGAGCAGGATCGCGGAAGGCTGGGCGGCGTCGCCCAGATAGCCGGCGAACTGGGCGGCGTTCTTCAGCGCGGTCGAATTGCCGCTCTTCAGCTTGACCGACAGCTGGCCCGCGATCACGCCGTAGGAGATCACGTCGGTGTGGCTTCCGGTCGCGAGCGGCACGGCGGCGTCGAGGAACGCCTTCGCCTTCGCGATCACCTTGTCGCCGCGGGCCTTGTTGTAACCACGGCCGGCCTCGCTCGGATCATGCGGGATCGCGTCGGTGCCGTAGAAGGCGTCGTACAGCGAACCCCAGCGCGCGTTGGCGGCGTTCAACGCGTAGCGGGCGTTGGTGAGCGGCACCACGAGCTGCGGGCCGCAGATCTTGCCGATCTCCTCATCGACGTTGGCAGTCTCGACCTTGTGGGTCGCGGGCTCGGGCAGCAAATAGCCGATGTCCTTGAGGAACGCGGTGTAGGCGTTGATGTCGAACGCCTTGCCCTTGTTGGCCCGGTGCCAGTCGTCGATCTTGGCCTGCAAGGTGTCGCGGACCGCGAGCAGCTCGCGGTTCTTGGGGCCGAGCTTCTGGATGATGGCGGCGAGTCCTGCCCAGAACGCGTCAGGCGCGATCCCGGTTTTCGGCGTCGCCTCCTTGGCGATGAAATCGAACAGGACAGGGGCGATCTTCAATCCATGGGCATCGACACGAGTCATGATGGGCTTTCTCAAAGAAATGGGGCGTTTAGGGGCTGTTTTCGAAAGAAATCAGCAAAAAACGCGCCAAAGGCGGCGTTCACGCCCTTTTTGCCCTAAAGCCACGGTTCTGAGAAGGCCCCCCAGACGAGGAGGCCGCGCCGCCTAGATATTCGCCGCGAGGTCGGTCAGTTCGTCGAACAGGATGCCGGTCGTGGCCAGCATCCGCTCGATCGCGTCGGTGGCATCGCTGACTGAGCGGTTCGAGGTGTCGATGGTCAGTTCGTTGCCGGTCGGCGGCTGGTAGTCATTGGTGATGCCGGTAAACGACGGCAATCCACCCGAGCGCGCCTTGGCGTAGTGGCCTTTGGGGTCGCGGGTCTCGCAGACCTCGGCAGGCGTGGCGACATAGACCTCGCGGAAAGCGCTGTCGGCGATGCGGCGGGCTGCCGCGCGGTCGGCGGCCGCCGGCGAGACCGCGGCGACGATGGCGATATGGCCGTTGCGCGCCAGATGGGTCGCGACCTCGGCGAGGCGGCGGATGTTCTCGGTGCGATCCTGCGGCGAGAAGCCGAGGTCGCTGTTCAGTCCGGCGCGGAAGGTGTCGCCATCGAGCAGGATCGGCGAGCCGCCATTGCTGAACAGCCGTCGCTCCAGCGCGCGCGCCAAAGTCGACTTGCCCGAGCCGGGCAGGCCGGTCAGCCAGATCACCGCGCCATTGTGGTGGTAGCGCGCCGAGCGCTCGTCCGGCCGCAGCGCCGACTCCACCGGCACGATGTCGATCGGCACCGCAGGCCGGCCGGCATCGACCGACAGC
This sequence comes from Bradyrhizobium sp. USDA 4011, assembly GCF_054063415.1. Lineage (NCBI taxonomy): Bacteria > Pseudomonadati > Pseudomonadota > Alphaproteobacteria > Hyphomicrobiales > Nitrobacteraceae > Bradyrhizobium > Bradyrhizobium sp. USDA 4011. The sequence goes on along the minus strand of NZ_JBSSGG010000001.1, from coordinate 3,274,852 downwards.
ACGAGGCCGCCGCCGGCGATGCGCCCGCTGACCTCGATCACGAGGCGGCCGGTGCGCGGATTGTCGGTGTAAGGGTCGGTCGCGACCGGCTGCGCCAGCGAAATGTCGATCTCGCCGACATGGTTGCGCGCGATCGCGCTGTTCTCTTCGTTGGACAGCGCGCCGGGATCGATCGCCTTTTCGATCGCGACCACGGTGGCGCGGCTTTCCTTGGTGCCGAGCCGGATCAGGATCTGCTCGCCCTTGGTCAGCGGCTTGTCGTGCAGCCAGAAGATCCGCGCGCGGATGCGGCGGGTGTCGCGCGGGCTCTGCCCGCCATGTCCAATGATGTCGCCGCGCTCGAGGAACAGCTCGCGGTCGAGCGTGATGCCGACCGAGCGCCCGGCGCCCTGCGCGCCGTGCACCGGCGTCACCGGCCAGCTCTCGACCGTCTTGATCTTCGCGATCTTGCCCGTGGGCATGATGACGATCTCGTCGCCGGCCTTCAGGCTGCCGGACTCGATGCGGCCCGCAACGATGCGGCGGTCGTCGAACTTGTAGATCGCCTGCACCGGCAGCCGCAGCGGCAGCTCCGCCAGCGGCGGTGCCGGCTCGAGCGCATCGAGCGCCTCGACCACGGTCGGTCCCTTGTACCATCCGATCCGCGGCGTGTGTTCGGCAACGCCGTCGCCGTCGCGCGCGGAGATCGGGACCACCGCGGTCGGCGTCACGCCGAGGCCGATCAGATGCGCGGAAATCTCCTCGCTGATCTCCTTGAAGCGATCGGCACTGAAATCGACCCGGTCCATCTTGTTGACGACGACCGCAACCTGCTTCACGCCGAGCAGATGCAGGAGATAGCCGTGCCGCCGCGTCTGCGAGCGGACGCCTTCGAGCGCGTCGATGATCAGCACCGCGCCGTCGGCCTGCGAGGCGCCGGTGATCATGTTGCGCAAAAACTCTGCATGGCCGGGTGCGTCGATCAGCACGACGTCGCGCGAGCGGGTGCGGAAGCGGATCTGGGTGGTGTCGATGGTGATGCCCTGGTCGCGCTCGGTCTGCAGCGCGTCGAGCAGGAACGACCATTCGAACGGCATGCCGCGCCGCGCGCTGACCGCCTTCAGCATCTCCAGCTTGCCGTCCGGCAGGCTGCCGGTCTCATGCAGCAGGCGCCCGACCAGCGTCGACTTGCCGTGATCGACATGGCCGACGATGACGATTCGCACCTGCGGCCGCGTCGTGCCGTTAGGCGTTGCCGAGATCGAGGCAGTGGGAAGGATCATGTTCATCGGAACGCTCGCGCGAAGTGGGAAGCCAAAATGTTGAGAAGCCAGTTGATCAGAGATAGCCGGCGACACGCAGTCGCTCGAACGCATCCTCGGTTTCGTGATCGAGTGCTCGGCCGGCGCGCTCCGGGATCTTGGTGTTATCGAGCTCATCCAGGATTTCATCGATGCTGGATGCGGTCGAAGCCACCGGGTTGGTGATGTCCTGATCCCCCAGCGAGCGATAGCGCTTGCCGTCCTTGGCGAGATAGAGCGGGATGATCGGAATGCCTTCGCGCTTGGTGTAGGCCCAGATGTCGGCTTCGGTCCAATGCAGGATCGGATGGATGCGTAAGTGTGCGCCTTGCGGCGGCGAGGCGTTGAAGTGGTCCCAGAATTCCGGCGGCTGGTCGCGCACGTCCCATTCGCCTTCGAGGCCGCGCGGCGAGAACACGCGCTCCTTGGCGCGCGTCGCCTCTTCGTCGCGGCGGATGCCGGCGATCAATCCGTCAAAGCCGAATTTATTGAGCGCGAGCTTCAAACCCTCGGTCTTGCGTGCGGCGGAGCGCGCGGCCGGCGGCAGGGTCGGGTCGACGCTGTCGATCGGCGGGCAGGGCTCGACGCGCAGATCGAGATCCCATTCCTTTCCGAAGCGGTCGCGGAACGCATACATCTCCGGAAACTTCTTGCCGGTGTCGACATGCAGCGCCGGGAATGGGACCCGGCCGAAGAACGCCTTGCGCGCCAGCCAGATCATCACGTTGGAGTCCTTGCCGAGCGACCACAGCAGCGCGAGCTTCTTCAGCCGGGCGAACGCCTCGCGCAAAATATAGATGCTCTGGGCCTCCAGCTCATCGAGATGATCCATGGACGGGGGGGCCTGATTGGCAGGAATCCCCGGCACGGAAGATGCACTGCGAAGGGCTGCGGACCGCGTTCCGGCAGCGGCGGATTCGTTGTCGAGAAGATGCATCTCTTCGCCTTGGCCTGTGGAGTGGAAAATTCTAAAGTTGCGTTGCAATAGAGAAGAAATAATTTTCTCTTTGCTGGCCTTGATCGAGAGATAAATAGAAAATAATTTCAGTCAACCCCCAAGTTGGGGAAGCGAGTGTCTGATGCGATATCTGCCGGTGTTTCTGGATCTGCAAAGCGGCAAGGTGCTGCTCGTTGGAGCGGGCGAGCTCGTGCGCGCCAAGTTGCGGCTGCTCGCAGCTGCCGGCGCGGCGGTTCGCTGGTACGCGACCGACGGCGATCATGAGCTCGCCGGCATCGCGGCGGAGGACGCCGCGCGCATCGAGCGCGCCGAGGGCGATCCGCTCGCGGCCGATCTCTCCGATGTCATCGCCGTGCTCTGCGCCGGTGCAGGCGAGGTCGGTGTTGCGATGTCGGTGCGCGCCAAGGCGATTGGCCTGCCGGTCAACGTGATGGACGACCTCGTGCACTCCACCTTCATCATGCCTGCGATCGTCGATCGCGGCGACGTCGTGGTCGCGGTCGGAACCGGCGGCACGTCGCCGGTCGTGGCGCGTCGCATCCGCGAGAAGATCGAAGCGGTGCTGCCGGCGCGGATCGGCGATCTCGCCGGCTTCATCGGCCGCTTCCGCAAATCCATGCACGCGCGGATTGAGGAGTTTCCGCTGCGCCGCCGCTTCTGGGAGCGCATCGTCGACGGTCCGATCGGCGCGCTGGTGCTGGCCGGCCGCAACGACGAAGCCGAGCACGCGCTGAACGCGATCGGCGATCCCGCCGCATTCGCCGGCGCTGATACGGAAGGCAAGGCTGTTGGCCATGTGACACTGGTCGGCGCCGGTCCGGGCGATCCGGATCTGCTTACCGTGAAGGCGCTGCGCGCGCTGCAGGACGCCGACGTCGTGTTCTATGACGAATTGGTGTCACCAGAAATTCTCGACCGCATCCGGCGCGATGCCACGCGGATTCCGGTCGGTCGCCGCATCGGCAAGCCCGGCATCGGCCAGGACGCCATCAATCGCCTGCTGATCGAGGCCGCACAGTCGGGCCAGCGTGCGGTGCGGCTGAAGGGCGGCGATCCCTTCGTGTTCGGCCGCGGCGGTGAGGAAGTCGAGGCGCTGCGCGATGCCGGCGTCGCCTACTCCATTATTCCCGGCATCTCCGCCGGTCTCGGCGCGGCCGCGCAATTCGAGGTGCCGCTGACCTTCAGGCACGAGGCGCTGCGCATCACCTTCCTGACCGCGCACAAGGCGCGCGATGCCGAAGTCGTCGACTGGTCGGTGCTGACCGACACCAGGATGACCGTCGTGGTCTACATGGGCATGACCGCGGCGCCCTCGATCCGCGAAGGCCTGCTCGCCGCGGGCCGCTCGCCGGAGACACCGGTCGGCGTGTTCGCGCGCGTGACGCGGCCGGACGCCAAGGCCGCGGTCGGCACGCTGGCGCGGCTGCCCGAGCTGGTCAAACAGGTCGATGGCGGTCCCGCTGTCCTCATCATCGGCGACGTGGTCGCGCATTCCGCGCCGTGGAGCCGATCCAACGTCACCCAATTGTTCTCCAACCAGATGTTCTCCGAACTGCTGAAAGCTGCCGAATGACCTCTCCGCTCGAACAGAAGAAAATCAGGATCACAGGCCCCTCGGTGGTGACCGCCAACCGTACCTGGGATGGCGCGGTCGTGTACCGAACCGCCAAACAAGGCTGGTCCACCGAACTTTCCGATTCCGCCGTCGTCAGCACCTCCGACGATGCCCGTGCGCTGCTGGCCGAAGCCACCGCCGACGACGTCGGCGCGGTCGGCCCCTATATCGCGCCGGTCGAGCTCAAGGATGGTGGCAAGGTGAAGCCGGGCAATCTCCGCGAACACATCCGCGCCAAGGGCGTCACCATCGATCTCCAGGTCCCCGCGTAAGACACGCCGGCGTAAGGCTCATCGAACATGTATGCTTATGACGAACTCGACCGCACGCTGATTAACGAGCGTGTTTCGGAATTCCGCGATCAGGTGAAGCGCCGCCTCTCCGGCGAGCTTACCGAGGACGAATTCAAGATCCTGCGCCTGCAGAACGGCGTGTATCTGCAGCTGCACGCCTACATGTTCCGCGTCGCAATCCCCTACGGCACGCTGTCGTCGAAGCAGCTGCGGCGGCTCGCGCATGTCGCGCGCCGCTACGACCGCGGCTACGGCCACTTCACCACGCGGCAGAACATCCAGTTCAACTGGATCAAGCTCGCCGAGCTGCCCGACGCGCTGTCCGATCTCGCCGAGGTCGGCATCCATGCGATGCAGACCTCCGGCAACAACATGCGCAACGTCACCTCGGACCAGTGGGCCGGCGTCGCGCCGGGCGAGATCGAGGATCCCAGGATCTGGTCGGAGCTGATCCGCCAGCACACCACGCTGCATCCGGAATTCTCGTTCCTGCCGCGCAAGTTCAAGATCGCGATCACCGCCGCCGAGCACGATCGCGCCGCGATCAAGATCCACGACATCGGGCTGCGCCTGCACAAGAACGCCGACGGCGAGACCGGCTTCGAGGTGCTGGTCGGCGGCGGTCTCGGCCGCACCCCGTTCATCGCCAAGACCATCAAGCCGTTCGTTCCCGGCCGCGATATCCTGAGCTACATCGAGGCGATCCTGCGGGTCTACAACCAGTACGGCCGCCGCGACAACATCTACAAGGCGCGCATCAAGATCCTGGTGCACGAGCTCGGCATCGAGAAGTTCGCCAAGGAAGTCGAGGAGGAGTGGAAGCAGATGGGCGATGTCGGGCTGACGCTCGATCACGCCGCCATCGAGGAGGTTCGCTCGCGCTTCTCCTATCCTCCTTACGAAAAGCTGCCGCACATGCCGGACGAGGTGAAGCAGGCCGCGCATGACAAGCTGTTCGAGCGCTGGCGCAAGAATTCGGTGTCCGCGCACAAGGTGCAGGGCTATTCGATCGTAACGCTGTCGCTGAAGCCGGTCGGTGGTCCGCCCGGCGACGCCACCGCCGAGCAGATGGACGCGGTCGCCGACCTCGCCGACAAATATTCGTTCGGCGAGATCCGGGTCGGCCACGAGCAGAACCTGGCGCTGCCGCACGTCGCCAAACGCGACCTGCCACAGCTGTTCAAGGCGCTCGATCGGCTCGGCCTCGCGACGCCGAACGTCAATTTGGTCACCGACATCATCGCCTGCCCGGGACTGGATTACTGCTCGCTGGCCAATGCGCGCTCGATCCCGATCGCGCAGGAGCTGACGCGGCGCTTCGCCAACCACGACACCGCCGACCTGATCGGCCGGCTGCACATCAACATCTCCGGCTGCATCAACGCCTGCGGCCATCACCATGTCGGCCACATCGGTATTCTCGGCGTCGAGAAGAACGGTGAGGAGTTCTACCAGATCACGATCGGCGGCCGCGCCGACGAGAACGCGCAGATGGGCACCCTGATCGGCCCGGCCGTTCCCTATGCGGAAGTCGCCGACGTGATCGAAGACATTGTCGAAGCTTATCTCGCGCTGCGCGACCGTCCCGAGGAATTATTCGTCGACACGGTAAAGCGTCTGGGCGTCGAGCCTTTCAGGGAGCGCGTCTATGCCACTCGTTAAGCAGGGAAGACTGACCACCGATCTGTTCGTGCATGTCGCCGACGGCGCCGAGCTGCCGGGTGACGGCGCGGTGCTGGTGACGGCCGAGCGCTTTCTCGCCGATCCGGAGGCGCTGCTGCGCCGCCCGGGCAAGCTCGGGGTGATCTGGCCGAACAACCGTAACCTCGACGAACTGGTGCCTTATCTCGATCGGCTGGCCTCGGTCGCGCTGGTGTTCCCGACCTTCCGCGACGGCCGCGCCTACAGCCAGGCCCGCCTGTTGCGCGAGCGCTATGGTTACGACGGCGAGCTGCGCGCCACCGGGCAGATCCTGCGGGACCAGTTCGTGTTCATGACGCGCGCCGGCTTCGACGCCTTCGAGGTGAAGAAGGATGCCGACGTCGACGCGTTCGCCCAGACCATGAAGCGCTATTCGGTGTTCTACCAGCCGACCGGCGACGGCCGCGTCACCGCACTCAACCGCCGCATGCAGCTGCGTCACTCGGAGAGTGCCGGCCAGTGAGCACGCTTGCACCAGAGCTCGCAGAGGCATCAGTCGCATTGCCGGCAGCGGATGCGCTCGATCGCGCGCTGCGCAAAGCATCGCCCGCCGAGGTGATCGCGGCCGCGTTGCAGACGGTCGGCCGCGAGAGGCTGGCGCTGGTGTCGTCGTTCGGGACCGAGTCCGCCGCGCTGCTCAAGGTGATGGCGGACGTCGATCCGGCGATCCCGGTGGTCTTCCTCGACACCGGCTGGCTGTTCGAGGAGACGCTGGCTTATCGTGATACGCTGATCAAGACGCTCGGCCTCACCGATGTGCGCTCGATCAAGCCCGACGAGCAGGCGCTGTCGCGCCAGGACCCGGACCGCGAATTGTGGTTCAGCGATCCTGACGCCTGCTGCCGCATCCGCAAGGTAGAGCCCCTGGAGCGCGCACTGAAGCCGTTCGCCGGCTGGATCAACGGCCGCAAGCGCTTCCAGGGCGGTGCCCGCGCCGATATCCCTGTTGTCGAGGACGACGGCGTCAGGCTGAAGTTCAATCCGTTCGCCAACGTCTCGCGCGAGGAGATCGAGGCGATCTACAGGCTCGGCAAGCTGCCGCCGCATCCACTTGTCGCATCGGGATATCAGTCGGTCGGGTGTATGCCTTGCTCGAGCCGGGCCGCGGCCGGCGAGGATGCCCGCGACGGCCGCTGGCGTGGCCGGGCGAAGACGGAATGCGGCATCCACACAATGAAATTGTCGTAGAGAAATTGTCGTAGAGCGCTGCGCCAGATCGCGATGACGCTTCATCGCGATCTGGCGACGCGACAAAGCCTTCGCAGCGCGGCGAGTTCGTAGCACAAGCGCGCTGCGTCGCTGAAAACAAAGAAAACCGGTTTCGTTGACTTGAGGCCGCTTCACCGTGAGTGATGTCTTGCGTGTTCCCTGGCGTTCTCAGGTTGAATGGAGACAGAAATGATCCGTCGTATGCTGCCGCTGGTCGCGGGATTGTTGTGGGCGAGCTCGGCCTTCGCGGCCGACTATTCGCTGCTCAACGTGTCCTACGATCCGACGCGGGAGCTTTATGTCGATTTCAACAAGGCGTTCGCCGCAGCCTATCAGAAGGAGACCGGCAAGAGCGTCGAGATCAAGCAGTCGCATGGCGGCTCGGGCTCGCAGGCGCGCTCGGTGATCGACGGATTGCAGGCGGATATCGTCACGCTGGCGCTGGCCTATGACATCGATGCGATCGCGGGCAAGGGCCTCATCGCAGCGGACTGGCAGAAGCGGCTGCCGCTCAACGCCTCGCCCTATACCTCGACCATCGTGTTCCTGGTCCGCAAGGGCAATCCCAAGGGCATCAAGGACTGGGACGATTTGATCAAGCCCGGTGTTGCCGTGATCACGCCGAACCCGAAGACTTCGGGCGGTGCCCGCTGGAACTATCTCGCCGCCTGGGGCTATGCCCAGAAGAAGTTCGGCTCGGCCGACAAGGCGAAGAAGTTCGTCGCCGACCTCTATCAGAATGTTCCGGTGCTCGACACCGGTGCGCGCGGTTCGACCGTGACCTTCGTCGAGCGCGGTGTCGGCGACGTGCTGCTCGCCTGGGAGAACGAAGCCTTTCTGGCGCTGCGTGAATTCGGTCCGGACAAGTTCGAGATCGTGGCCCCGGCGCAGTCGATCCTGGCCGAGCCGCCGGTCGCGGTCGTCGATGCCGTCGCCGACAGGAAGGGCACCCGTGCCGTCGCCGAAGCCTATCTGAAGTACTGGTACACCAAGGAAGGCCAGGAGATCGCCGCGCGCAACTCCTACCGGCCGCGCGATCCCGAGATCGCCAAGGAGTACGAAAAATCCTTCGCCAAGGTTGAACTTTTCACCATCGACGACGTTTTTGGTGGTTGGACCAAGGCGCAGAAGGAGCACTTCGCCGAGGGTGGCATCTTCGATCAGATCTACAAGAACTGATCGAGATATCGCCCGGGTCGAACAGGGGGAATTGTGAGCACAGCGGTTGCACGGCGCAGTACGCTGCCGGGGTTCGGTCTCACCATGGGACTGACCTTGACATGGCTCTCCGTTATTATCCTGATTCCGCTGGCCGCGCTGTTCCTCAAGACGTTCGAGCTCAGCCTCGATCAGTTCTGGGGCATCGTCACCAGCCGCCGCACCCTGAACGCCCTGAAGATTTCGTTCGGGCTTTCGTTTGCGGCCGCCTGCGTCAATCTGGTGATGGGCACCATCATCGTCTGGGCGCTGGTGCGCTACCGTTTTCCGGGCCGGCGGCTGTTCGACGCCATCGTCGATATTCCGTTTGCCTTGCCGACCGCGGTCGCAGGCGTGGCGCTGACGCAGCTATTCGCCCAGAAGGGCTGGCTCGGCGCGCCGCTCGCCGAACTCGGCATCAAGGTCGCGTTCACGCCGATCGGTATCTTCATCGCGATGATCTTCATCGGCATTCCGTTCGTGGTGCGCACGGTGCAGCCGGTGCTGATCGATCTCGATCCCGAGATCGAGGAAGCGGCGGCAAGCCTCGGTGCCAATCGCTGGCACACGGTGTTTCGCGTCATCCTGCCGAGCCTGATCCCGGCGCTGCTCACCGGCTTTGCGCTGGCCTTTGCCCGCGCCATCGGTGAATACGGCTCGGTGATCTTCATCGCCGGCAATCTGCCCAACGTCTCCGAGATCGCGCCGCTGTTGATCGTGATCCGGCTGTCCGAATTCCGCTACGCCGACGCCACCGCGATCGCGGTCGTGATGCTGGTGGCCTCGTTCCTGATCATCTTCCTGATCAACCGGCTGCAGCGCTGGGCGCAAGCCCGCATCCCCGTGCATTGAGGTTCGAGATGTCGATGCAGACGGGATTGGCGACCTCGACCACGCAGCTGCGGACCTACGCGCCCGCGACCGATGTCAGCGTTGCGGCCCCGGCGCCGCGGCTCGAGATCGCGCGCGCCGGGCCGGTCGCGGCGCGGCGCAACCCGCGCACCGAGCCGGGCCCGATGCGCCTTATCATCATCGCGCTCGCGGTCGCCTTCCTCAGCATCTTCGTCGTGCTGCCGCTGGTCGTCGTGTTCGCGTCGGCCTTCTCGAAAGGCATCGTCGCCTATTTCGCGGCGCTGGCCGAGCCCGAGGCGCTCGCTGCGATCAAGCTGACGCTGCTGATCGCGGCGATCTCGGTCACGCTCAACCTCGTGTTCGGCGTGGTCGCGGCCTGGGCGATCTCGAAGTTCGAATTCACCGGCAAGACCTTCCTGATCACGCTGATCGACCTGCCGTTCTCGGTCTCGCCCGTGATCTCGGGCCTGGTCTTCGTGCTGCTGTTCGGCGCGCAGGGCTATTTTGGGCCATGGCTGCAGGCGCACAACGTCCACATCCTGTTCGCGGTGCCCGGCATCGCGCTGGCGACGATCTTCGTCACCTTCCCCTTCGTGGCGCGCGCGCTGATCCCGTTGATGCAGGAGCAGGGTACCCAGGAGGAGGAGGCGGCGATCTCGCTCGGCGCCTCCGGCCTGCAGACCTTCTTCCGCGTCACGCTGCCCAACATAAAATGGGGACTGCTCTACGGCGTCCTGCTCTGCAACGCGCGCGCGATGGGCGAGTTCGGTGCGGTGTCCGTGGTCTCCGGCCACATCCGCGGCGAGACCAACACGATGCCGCTCCTGGTCGAGATTCTCTACAACGAATATCAGTTCGTCGCCTCGTTCGCGATCGCGTCGCTGCTGGCGATGCTGGCGCTGATCACGCTGGTGGCGAAAACCGTTCTCGAGCGGCGGCTCGACGAGCCAGAGGTGCCCGATGGCGATTGAAGTCACGAATATCGTAAAGAAGTTCGGCAGCTTTGCCGCGCTCGACAATGTCGATCTCAAGGTCGCCGACGGCGAGCTCCTGGCGTTGCTCGGCCCGTCCGGCTCCGGCAAGACCACGCTGCTGCGGATCATCGCAGGGCTCGATTGGCCCGACTCGGGCGAGGTCGCGATCGACGGCGAGAATGCGCTCTCGCGCGGCGCCAGCGAGCGTCAGGTCGGCTTCGTGTTCCAGCACTACGCGCTGTTCCGCCACATGACGGTGTTCGAGAACGTCGCGTTCGGCCTGCGCGTGCAGCCGCGCGCGATCCGCAAGGACGAGGCGACGATCCGCGCCCGCGTCAAGAACCTGCTCGATCTGGTGCAGCTCGACTGGCTCGCGAACCGCTATCCGAGCCAGTTGTCCGGCGGCCAGCGTCAGCGCATTGCGCTGGCGCGTGCGCTTGCGATCGAGCCGCGGATCCTGCTGCTCGACGAGCCGTTCGGCGCGCTCGATGCCAAGGTGCGCAAGGAACTCAGGCAATGGCTGCGCTCGCTGCACAACGAGATCCACGTCACCTCGATCTTCGTCACCCACGACCAGGAGGAGGCGCTCGAAGTCGCCAACCGCGTGGTTGTGATGGACAAGGGCAAGATCGAGCAGATCGGCTCGCCCGGCGAGGTCTATGACAATCCGGCGACCGCCTTCGTGCACGGCTTCATCGGCGAATCCATCGTGCTGCCGGTCGATGTGGCCGGCGATGCGGTGCGGCTCGACGGCCGTCCGCTGAACATTCCGGCGTTGGGCGCCGCGCCCGGGGCGGCCAAGCTTTTCGTCCGCCGCCACGACATGGCGGTCGGCCCGGCGGGAACCGGGGCGCTGGAAGGCGCCATCCGGCATGTCCGTTCGTTCGGTCCGATCCAGCGCGCCGAGGTGGCCCTGTCGGGGGGCGAGGGCAAGACCGTGATCGAGATCGACGCCCCCCGCGACCGCGAGCTGCAGGCCGGCGAAATCGTCTCGCTGCAGCCCCGCCGCTACCGGATCTTTGCCGCCCAAGAGTAGGGCCAACCGCTCCATCCAAACCTCCCCTTGAAAAGGGGAGGTCGCTTTGCTCGTCAGAGCAAAGCGGGTGGGGATCTGCTCTCTCCACATCCAGCGTCGCCTGCGGCCGACCCCCATCCCGACCTTCCCCCTTTCAGGGGGAAGGGGAAGGACGGCCCCCCCGGAGATCGGTGGCTATTGATGGCCAAAAGTTAGCCCCTGTTCACCATTCAGCCACGGTTGGTATGCAACAACGGCGGGCCAACCTTGGGGGTTTTTAGTAGTGAAACGGACGACGGTCGCCCTGTTCGGGCTTCTGGTGCTTGCCGGCTGCGGCACAGACACCAAAATCCCGGAAGAACCCGCCATGTATCTCAACATGGCGCAGCCCGGCGCCGTGCTGGACAGTCAGGCCGCCGCGATCATGTTTTCGCAGTACCGCCAGAACAACGGTCTCGGCACCGTGGTGGTGGACCCGGACCTGACCAGGCTCGCCGAGCAGCAGTCGCAGGCGATGGCCGCCCGCAACAAGATGGACCATGACGTCAAGGCCCCCCTCGGCAAGCGGCTGGAGGCCGGCGGCTATCCGGCGACCGTGGCGGTCGAGAACATCTCGGCCGGCTATCACACGCTCGCGGAGGCATTTTCTGGCTGGCGCGATTCACCGCCGCACAGGGCTAACATGCTCAAGAGCGGTGTCACAAAAATGGGCATCGCGGCCGCTTATGCTCCGAATACCAAATACAAGGTGTTCTGGACGCTCATTTTGGCGGCAACCTGATCTCGATAAATTCCGCGTGATCTAGAGCATGATCCGGAAAAGTGTGAAGGGGTTTTCCGAGAAGATCATGCTCAAACAGAGAGCCCTCCATCTCGTTGATTGACGCGGCTGCGAACAGCCGCCACGGTGCGCCTTCAAGTCATTTGAACCGAACGGTTACGAATGGATACTTCGGATTCCGCGCCCGGCCCGACGCCGGCGCAAGCGCAGCGTGTGCTGGTTCTTCAGGGCGGCGGTGCGCTCGGCTCCTATCAGGCCGGCGCCTTTCAGGCGCTCTGCCATGCAGGCTTCGAGCCGGAATGGATCGCCGGCATCTCGATCGGCGCCATCAATGCCGCGATCATTGCCGGCAACGAGCCGGACATGCGTGTGCCGCGGCTGAAGGAATTCTGGGAGATGGTGTCGGCGCCGGTGCCCTGGAATCCGGTCTCCAAGCATGAGCGCGCCCGCTCGCTGTTCAATGAGACCAGCGCCGCCATCATCGCGACCTTCGGTGTGCCCGGCTTCTTCACCCCGCGGATTCCGCCGGCGCCGCTGTGGCCGCCCGGCAGCTCGCAATCGCTGAGCTATTACGACACGGCGCCCCTGAAGAAGACGCTGGAGCGGCTGGTCGACTTCGATCGCATCAACGATCTGAAGACGCGGCTGTCGGTCGGCGCGGTCGGCGTCACCTCGGGCAATTTCCGTTATTTCGACAATTACGAGTTCAAGAAGCTCGGCAAGAAGATCGGCCCCGAGCACATCATGGCCTCGGGCGCGCTGCCGCCGGGCTTTCCCGCCGTCGTGATCGAGGGCGAGCATTACTGGGACGGCGGCATCGCCTCCAACACGCCGCTCGACTTCGTGCTCGATGAGGAGATCCGCCGCGATCTCCTGATCTTCCAGGTCGACCTGTTCAGCGCGCGCGGGCCGGTGCCGGAGACGCTGCTGGAGGCCGCCGAGCGCGAAAAGGACATCCGCTTTTCCAGCCGGACGCGGATGAACACCGACAAGAACAGGCAGATCCACAACGCCCGCATGGCGGTGCGCGATCTGATCGGCAAGCTGCCCGATTATTTGAAGAACGATCCGTCGGTCGAACTGTTGCGCAAGGCATCCAAGGAGAACACCGTCACGGTGGTTCACCTGATCTACAAGAGCAAGAATTACGAGAGCTCGTCGAAGGACTACGACTTCTCCCATGTTGCGATGGTCGAGCACTGGGGCGCGGGCGTCCACGACGTGCATTTGTCGATGCGTCACAAAGAATGGCTAGAACGGCCGCAGTCCGGCGAAACCATGGTGACTTACGACCTCACGGGGGACGAACCCACGCCCCCTGAAACGAAGTCCCCTGCAAGCAAATAGGAGCGAAGAACGATGGGTACGTTGACAGGCAAGACCGCCGTTGTGACCGGCTCGACCAGCGGCATCGGATTGGCTTATGCGCGCGCCTTCGCCGGCGCCGGCGCCAATATCGTGCTCAACGGCATGGGCGTGCCGGCCGACATCGAGAAGGAGCGTTCCGGCATCGAGACTGACTTCAAGGTCAAGGCCGTGCATTCGCCGGCCGACATGACCAAGCCGGCCGAGATCGCCGACATGATCGCGCTCGGCGAAAAGACCTTCGGTTCGGTCGACATCCTCGTCAACAATGCCGGCATCCAGTTCGTATCGCCGATCGAGGAATTCCCGCCGGAGAAGTGGGAAGCGATCATCGCGATCAATCTGTCGTCGGCGTTCTACGGCATCCGCGCCGCGGTGCCGGGCATGAAGAAGCGCGGCTGGGGCCGCATCATCAATACGGCTTCCGCGCACTCGCTGGTCGCATCGCCGTTCAAGTCGGCCTATGTCTCGGCCAAGCACGGCATCGCTGGCCTCACCAAGACCGCGGCGCTCGAGCTCGCGCAGTTCAAGATCACCTGCAACTGCATCAGCCCGGGCTATGTCTGGACGCCGCTGGTCGAGCACCAGATTCCGGAGACCATGAAGGCGCGCAACATGACCAAGGAGCAGGTCATCAAGGACGTGCTGCTCGCCGCGCAGCCGACCAAGGAGTTCGTCACCTCCGAGCAGGTCGCAGCACTCGCGCTGTTCCTGTGCGGCGACGACGCCGCGCAGATTACCGGTGCCAACCTCTCGATCGACGGCGGCTGGACCGCGGAGTAGTTCTCCGGCGGGATTTTCGCCGAAGAATGAGCCGGCCCTGATCCGATCAGGGCCGGCTTTTGCTTTCGATCTGATGATCGCCGCCGGCGGTGAGTCATCCGGCCCGCCTCAATGCTACGGCGCCGACCGGGCCTTCCCGAACGCCAGCACGTGCAGCCCGAGCCGCGAGCGCACCACGACGAACAGCAGGATGGTCTCGAAGGTCAGCGACAGCGAGGTCGATGCGGCCGCGCCCATGCCGCCGTAGCGCGGAACCAGCGCAATGCAGAGCCCGACATTCATGAAGAACGACACCGCATAGGCGGTGGCGCAGATGCGCTGGTGTCCCAGCATGTTCAACAGCCGCTCCATCGGCCCGATCGCCGAGCGCACCACGAGCCCGATCGCGGCGACGAACATGATGCTGTAGCCGTCGACGAATTTCGGGCCGAACAGCCACAGCAGCGGCTTGCCGAAGGCGAGCAGGGCGATGGTCGCGAGCAGCGAGGGCCAGAACGTCCAGCTGATGGCGTGTGCGACGTAGGCCGACAGCCGCTCCTTGTCGCCGAGCGCGTTGTATTCGGCGAAGCGATGCGCCGTCGTCGCCGACATCGCGTAGTGCACGAACGACACGAGCGCCAGCGTCTTCACCACGGCGAAATAGATCCCGACCTCCTCGGAGGAGCGGAATTGCTGCAGCATCAGCACGTCGGTGTAGCCGAGCAGCAGATAGAAGCTCTCGACCAGCATGATCGGCAGCGAGATCGCGAACCAGCCCCTGACGTCGTAGGTCTTCTCGCCCGGCCCGAGATGGGCTTTGAGGCGGCGGTTCAGCACGACCATCTGGCCGAGCGCGGCGATGTAGACCGCAGCCGCGCTCGCGATCATCGCGACCGTCGCGCCGAGATTGAGGCCGAGCGCCAGCGCGCCGGCGGTGAGCGCGATGATCAGTCCCTGCCGCACGATGAACTGCGGCATCAGGCCGAGCTGCATCCAGTCATGCGCGCGCGAGATGCCGTCCTGGGTGTTGGCAACCACGAAGGGTGGCAATGTCAGGCAGCCGATATAGAGCGGCACCACCGCATTGGGGTCGATCCAGGGCGAGGCGAGGTGGATCACGCCGGCGAGCAGCAGCGCCACTGTGCTGGACGCGGCAAGCACCACCCAGCGGCCGCCGGAAAGGAAGCCGCGCAGCGCGGCGAGGTCGCCGCGCGCGCGATATTCCGGAATGATCTTCTGCGAGGAGGGCGCGATGCCGAAATCCATCGTGCTGCCGAGCAGCAGCACCCAGGTCCAGACATAGACATAGATGCCGTAGTCCGAGCCGCTCATCCAGCGCGCCAGCAGGATCTGCGCGAGATAGGCGATGGCGGCGCTGATGACGCGGATGACGAAGATCATGCCGGCGAGGCGCTTGGTGACCGACGCTTCCTTGGTGCCGCCGAGCAGGCGCGCGGCGAGGCCGCGCAGGCGTGCGGCCGGCCCCAATGGCGCGGAGGTTGCGGATTGTGTCTCCATCACAGCCAAGGCGGCAATTCCTAAAGCGCCGCGAGGCGGCAATGGCCCCCGATCTATCAACGAAACGTTAAGATTGGGTTGGGTGACGGATGTTCCCATCTTGCGTCATCCCGGCCTGGTGCGCAATTGCGCACCAAGCCGGGACGACCTATTGGAACGACCTTTGGCGTCAGTTCAAATTGGTATTGAATTCGTAGCTTTTGTCGCCGCCGACCAGCGTCAGCTTCAGCGCGGCGCCGTCCGCTTTGGCACCCGGCGGCACGCCGTCAAGCTCGAACGAGAAGCGCTTCACGCCCGGCGGCGCGTGCTCGACGAGCTTGGGCACGGGCAGCGCCCAGTCGGGCGTCGGCCCTTCGACGAACAGGCTGAGGTCCTTGGTTTCGGGCGCCGTGACATCGACCAGCACGCTGTTGCCGTCGCGCTTGACATCGCGGATCGTGAACGGCGTAGGGTCGCCGATATTGGCGGGCTTCGGCACCGCGTTGAGCGCTTCCGACAGCGTGGCGTCCTCGGTCGAGGCGACGCTGGCGAATGCGAGCTCGGCCTTCGCCTCCACCGGCACGCACAGCTTCTCGCACACCGCGTAGTTGATATCGGCGCGCAGCACCAGCGGCTTGTCGGGATTCTTCGCGACGATGCGCAGCGGCAGCACCACCTGGTGCTTGTAGCCGAGCGAGGTACCTCCGGCGCCGTCGTCGAACTGCCGCGGCGCCGGCCACATCACCGTGACCGCATCGACATTGTCCGATCTGGAGAAATCGAACCGCGGCGGCACGCCGGAATCGCCTGGCGTGCGCCAGTAGGTTTTCCAGCCGTCCTGCAACTGGAAGGCGATGCCGCCGAGCAGCACCGCGCCGCTTCGCGATCCCGCCAGCAGCCTGACCGCCGAATGCGTGTCCTGCTGCCACGGCGAGGCGTCGTCGGCGCGAACCTCCGTTGCCACGGATGCGACGGAAAATATGGCGGCGACGGCAAATGCGGCACGCATGGGAACTGTGACGATCATGAGACGTCTTTACCTGCAACTTTCGTTGCAAACCATTGAATTGCTTGTGATGCACCGCCGCACGGCGGCCGAAGGTTGATTGACAGAACCGCGACCCAATATCAGGATGCCAAATCAGCAGGAGAGGCCTTTGCGGATGCGCCCTGAAGGCAAAACAGGCAAGACTCGCAAGACCGCCGCCGGCAGAAGCCCGGCCGTCGGTCCCCATGCCACCGAAGATGGCTATCTCGATGGCCAGATGCTGATCGCGATGCCTGTGATGAACGACCCGCGCTTCGAACGCTCCGTGATCTACATGTGCGCCCATTCGTCGGAGGGCGCGATGGGCATCATCGTCAATCGCCCGGCCGGCAGCATCGATTTCCCGGGGCTGCTGGTGCAGCTCGACATCATCGAGAAGTCGGACCAGATCACGCTGCCGGAAAACGCCGAGATGATGAAGGTGATGAAGGGCGGCCCGGTCGACACCGGCCGCGGCTTCGTGCTGCACTCCAGCGACTTCTACATCCAGGATGCGACGCTCAATATCGACGACGGCATCTCGCTCACCGCGACCGTCGACATCCTCAAGGCGATTGCCAAGGGCTCAGGCCCCAAGCACGCGATCCTCGCGCTGGGCTATGCCGGCTGGGCGCCCGGCCAGCTCGAGGACGAGATCCAGCACAATGGCTGGCTGCATTGCGACGCCGATCCGGAACTGATCTTCGGCACCGATGTCGACGAGAAATACGCGCGCGCCCTGCGCAAGATCGGCATCGAGGCAGGTATGCTGTCGAACGACGCCGGCCACGCGTAAACAACACCGGCCTCGCGCAGATCTGCCGGAGTAGCGACGGTCTTCTGCATTCACGGTGTCGTCCCGGCGAAGGCCGCGACCCATAACCACAGGGCGTCGTTGCGACGCCGCGCTGGGGCCACAGCCTTCGCCATCACATGCATTCGTGGTTATGGATCCCGGGTCGCGCTTCGCTTGCCCGGGACGACGGCTGTGGATTTGGCCACGTCAGCGGTGAGTTTGGCCACGCCAGCGGTGGATTTGGCTGCGACGGCCGTAGTCTTGCCTACTCCGCCGCTTCCTGCGCCACCGTCGGCTGGGTGCCGGCCACCGTGGCGCGGCGCATGTCGCGAGGCTGCGACTGGTCGTAGCGGCGCACCCGGTGCACGGTCTGGCGGTTGTCCCACATCACGAGGTCATGCACCGTCCATTTGTGCACATAGACGAACTCCGGCTGCGTGGCGTGCTCGGTGAGATCGCGTAGCAACAGCCGCGCCTCCGGCATGCTCATGCCCCTGATGGCGCCGGCATGTGACGACAGGTACAGCGACTTGCGGCCGTGCACCGGATGGGTGCGCACCAGGCGCTGCAGCACCGGCTTGAACATCTCCTTCTCCTCGTCGGTATAGTCGAGGAACCCGAGCGAGCCGCGCGAATACATCAGCGAGTGCTCGCAGACCATGTCTTCGATCTCGGCCTTGGTCTCGTCGTCGAGCGCGTCATAGGCCGCGCGCATGTCTGCGAACTCGGTGTTGCCGCCCTTCGGATTCACCACACGCGCCGACAGCAGCGAGAACTTCGCGGGGATCGGCCGGAACGAGCTGTCGGAGTGCCACAGGCAGTTGCCGAGATTGAACAGATGGGTGCGGTGATCCTTCGGCAGCGGCTTGCCGTCCTTGCCGAGATTTGAGACATCGTTGAGCCCGGAGGAGAGGCGGTAGTCTTCCTTCTTGGTCACCGTGCCCCCGCGCGCGTTCTCGCGCTCGCCGAAGTTCAGCGCGAACGCCATCTGCTGCTCGTCCGATATGTCCTGGCCGTGGAAGACGAGCACGGCGTATTTGTCCATGCCGGCCTCGATGTCGATCGCTTCTTGCTTCGTCAGCGGCTTGCGCAGATCGACGCCGGAAACCTCGCCGACGAAATGCTTGTGAAGCTGCCGGATCAGGACCGTCATTGGCGTTTCTCCCCGTATCCCGCGGGCGGTTGTCCCGCTTCGTTTGACGAGAAGGCTACTCCCGACGCGCGCGCTGTCAACGCTTCGCGACCAGACGCGGGTCAGGCATTCCGCGCCATCAACCCGCCGTCGACCGGAATCACCGCGCCGGTCAGGAACGATGCCGCGGGCAGGCACAGGCTCAGCGTCATGTGCGCGACCTCTTCCGGATCGCCGTAACGGCCGAGCGCGGTGCGGCGCTTGGCGTAGATCGTCTTGTGCTCCTCGGAGATGCGGTCGGTAATGGCGGTGCGGATCGGGCCCGGGCAGATGCAGTTCACGGTGATGCCTTCGCGTCCCAGTTCCACCGCGAGCGAGCGGGTCAGGCTGGTGACGCCGCCCTTTGCCGCGGAGTAGGGGCTGTGCATCCCGGTCGCGCCGAGCGCCTCGGTCGAGGCGATGTTGACGATGCGCGGCGAACGCGACTTGCGCAGGTATGGCAGTGCGGCGCGGATGATGCGCGGATGCGCCGTCAGCATCACCGCGATGCCCTTGGCCCAGGCGTCCTCGTAAGCAGGATCGTCGATCGCCACGCGCACCGAGATGCCGGCATTGTTGACGACGATGTCCAGCCCGCCGAATTGCGCGGCGACATCGTTGACGACCCTGGTGATGGCGTCGCGATCGCTGACGTCGAGCGTCCAGGCCTTGGCCGAGCCGCCGCTCGCCGCGATCTCCTTCGCCACCGCCTGCGTGCCCTCTTCGGTGAGATCAGTGACCGCGACATTGGCGCCCTCATCGGCGAACACGCGCGCGGTGGCGCGGCCCATGCCGCTGGCGGCGCCGGTGACGAGAACGGTGAGGCCCTTCACCGAGCGGCTGAGCTGTTTGAATTCGGACATGACGGATTCTCGCGAGATGAAATTTGGCGCGTTGTGAGACCGGCAACGCTGGCACCGATCCGCAATGACGTCAAACCACTGATCCGATATCGGCGCGCGCGCAGCGCGTCAACGCAAGTTCTGCGCTGGCTTTTGCGTTGGCTTTTCGAAATGGATCATGCTCAATCCAGAAAACGGCACGGGAGAGGAACGCGATGAACGAGCTCGATTTCGGCGGCAAGCAGGTATTGGTGGTCGGCGGCTCCAGCGGCATCGGCAACGGCATCGCGCAGGCCTTCCGCGCCAAGGGCGCGCGCGTTGCCGTGTACGGCACCCGCGCGCAGGCGAGCGACTATTCCACTGAGGAAGGCTCGCATCTCGATGGCCTTGCCTATGCGCAGCTCGACGTCAGCAATCCGCAGGCGATCGAGAGCCTCGCACCGTCGTTCGATCGGCTCGACGTGCTGGTGCTGGCGCAGGGTGCGGTGATTTACCGCCGCGGGGAATTCCAGATGGAAGGTTTCCGCAAGGTGATGGAAGTCAACCTGATGAGCCTGATGGCCTGCGCCACCAAATTCCACGCGATGCTGAGCGCAGCCAAGGGATCGCTGATCATCGTGAGCTCGACCGCGGCCTATCATTCCACCATGGGCAATCCGGCCTACAACGCCTCGAAGACCGGCGCGGTCGGCCTGACGCGCACGCTCGGCGAGGCCTGGGCGGAGAACGGCATCCGCGTCAACGGCATCGCGCCCGGCCTCGTCGACACCAAGATGACCAAGGCGACGACGGCGAATCCAAAGCGGCTCGAAGGCGCCCTCGAGCGCATTCCGCTGAAGCGTCTCGGCACGCCCGCCGACATGGCCGGCGCCGCGCTGTTCCTGGCCTCGCCGCTCGCCTCCTACGTCGTCGGCCAGACCATCGTCGTCGATGGCGGGCTCATTCTTTAGCTCCAGGAACTTGTGCGCGGTTCGGCGGTTTGCCTCCTGACAGTTTCAGGGAGCACGTGATGGACAAGGATCGGATTTTCGGAACGGCGAAGGAATTCGCAGGCAAGGCCGAAGGCGCCGTCGGCGATGCGGCCGGCGATGCCCAGACCCAGGCCTCGGGCCGCGCGCGCGAAGCCGCAGGCGCGGTGCAGGATCTCTACGGCCAGGCCAAGGATGCCGCGCGCGACGCCGCCGATACGGCGGTCAACTATGCCAAGGATGCTTATGAGAAACGCGGCGAGACCGTTCGCAGCGGACAGAGGGCGATGGCGCAAACGGTGCAGGACAATCCGCTCGGATCGCTCCTGATCGCCGGCGGTATCGGCTTTGCGCTGGCGCTGTTGATGACGCGCCAGCCGCGCCGCCCGCCGTCACGCTGGCGCTATTAATTTATCTATGAAGGTCGACTCCATCTCGCTCGCGGTCATTGCGAGGAGCGAAGCGACGAAGCAATCCATCCGTCCGCGCCTGCGGGTCGATGGATTGCTTCGCGGAGCCTGTCGTCCGGCGGCGCTTCGCGCCGACCGGATGGCTCGCAATGACGTGGGTCTAGCTTCAATTCGATGAGAGCTCGCGCCACCTACTGCCAGGGATTCCCCGGCACCGCGGCACGCTGTCCGACATTGCGCGGCGGGCGCGGCGGCGGGGCAACCAGCGGGCGCTGCTGCTGCGGCGCGCCGAATCCGAAGATGTCACGCAGCCAGGGCTGCGTCTGCGGCTGCTGCTGCGGTTGGGCCTGGGCTGGACGGAACACACGTCTCGGCGGCTTCCGCGCGGTGATGATCGAGCCATCGGGCGCGATCGCCGTGGTCGAGGGCGGCGGATTCGCTGGCCCGGCCGCCGCCGGCGCGGCTGGCGTGGTCGCGGCCACCGGCACGTCGCCCTTGGCCTGCTCGCGTCCGATCTCGCGGCGCGGCCAGGCAAAATCATCGGCGCGGCCGGCCGGCGGCGCCAAGGCCTCGCCCTTCACCAGCGTGCGTGCGGCGAGCGCGTCGACCGCGGCAGGCCGCGAGCCGGGGCCGCCGAGCAATTGATCGGTACCGACCGTGGAGGCGACGAGCGGCAGCACGGGCCCTGCCAGCGGCCGCGGCGCGGGCTTACCGGGCTCGGTGCTGGTCTCGGGCGTTGCCGGTTCGCTCGGCAGCGCGATCGGACCGGTGCGCACCGCGAGCAGGCGGGTCACCTCGCGCTCGACATAGTGCGCGAGCTTGCGCGCGCCGGCCTTGGTGAAGAACACGCCGTCATCGGTGCGCAGCTTGCGCGGCTGGCCTTCGAAGTCCGGGCCCTTCGGCATGAAGCGGCCGGCCTCGTCGACAAAGCCGTCCCAGACGTCGACATAGGTGATGCCGGCCTTGCCGGCGCCGTCGCGATAGAGCGCGTCGAGAAACAGCATGTCCGACGTGCCCTTCTGGCCGCGGATCGCGGGCAGGCCGACCCACAGCACCGGCACGCCCTTGCTCTTCAGCACATTGATCAGCTCCTCGATCTTCTTGCCGTAGAGCTCGACCCAGCGGTCGTCGCGGAATTCATAGAGGCCGTTGGGCGAGCGCACGGTCTTTTCCGGCACGGCCTGCGAGTCGGGGTCGGCGTCGTCGGCCGGCAACTCGGCATCGACCGGCTTGCTGTCGGTCTTGCCATCAGTCTTGCCGTCGGTCTTGGCGGCGGCGTCGGGCTTGTCGCCGGGCTTTGCGTCCGGCTTGCCGCGCGCGTCCTTTTTGTCGTCCTTCTTGTCGACTTTCTTCTCCGCGACCGGTTCGCGGATCGCGGTGCGGTCGTTGAGGCCTAGCATCACGACGATGGCGTCGGGATTCTCGGTGGCGAGAATGCCCTTCGCGGCCGCAGCCCAATCCGCCGGGTCGCCCTTGGGCTGATAGCGGATCAGGCCGGAGACCGTCTTGTGCTTGCGGATCACGCCCATGTCGGGCTGGTCGGAATAGGCATCTTCCAGGCCGTAGGCGAGCCAGTCGGCCATCGCGTCGCCGATCACGAGCACGTTGCGCTCGGCGGCGGCTTCGCGCTTGGCCGGCGGGGGCGCCCGCGAGAAATCCTCGCGCGGCCGCTGCGGCTGTGATTGCGGCTGCTGTTGCTGGAACGGCGCGAAGAAATCGCCTCCGAACCAGCCGCCGCCGCCACCGCCGTGCTGCGGCGGAGCGCGGCGCTGCGGTTGCGGCGGTCCGCCACCGAAGCCGGGGAAGCCGAAGAACTGCGCCGAGGCGGGCTCGGCAATGCCGATCAACAGCGCAAGCGCGACCGTCAGCGCGACCAGCGGACCGGCTTCGGTGAATAGGCGCAGGAAGGATTTCGGCTTCGCCATCGAGTTCGTCGCAATGATCAGGAAGTGCGTGAGCATATTAGCGGAATCGGGCCGCAAGCGGGCAGCTTTTCCACCATAAATCGGGTGCCTCCGACCGTCGTCAAGGCGCCGGGAGAATATCGGATTTCACGGTTAGTTTTGGGGAGGGGCTCAACGGCTGCCGCATCGGAACCGGACTCCCTCTCCCGCTTGCGCGGGGAGGGTTGGGGTGGGGTGTTGCCGCGATGGGGCTGATCATTATGCGGAGAGAGCCCCCACCCGGATTGCATCTCCGATGCAATCCGACCTCCCCAGCAAGCGGGAGAGGTGGAGAGAGGTCGTGGCCTCGGCGCTACCGCCCCCGCAGCCGCTCCAGCACCTCGGCGGTGGCAAAACCGTCAGCCGGCGCCCCGATCGACACTTGGAAGCCGCGCAGCGCCTCGCGGGTTTGGCCGCCGAACTGGCCGTCGGGCGTGCCCTTGTAGAAGCCGCGCTGGGCGAGCAGCTGCTGCAGTTCCAGCCGCTCGGCGCGTGACAGCACCCGTTCCTGGCGCGGCCAGGGCTGCACGAAAGGCTGGCCGCCGCGCAGGCGATCGGCGAAATGGCCGATGGCGAGCGCATAGGCCTCCGCCGGATTGTACTTCATGATCACCCGGAAATTCTGCAGCATCAGGAAGCCCGGACCTTCGGCACCGGCGGGCGCCAGCAGATAGGCCTTGTCGGATGGCCGCGGGAACGCCTGGCCGCCCGGCCGCTTGACGCCGAGCTGCTCCCATTGCGACAGCGGCATCGCCTTGGCGCGATCGGCCAGCATGTAATTGAGGCCTTGCGGCAGCACGACCTCGTAGCCCCAGCTCGCGCCGCTCTGCCAGCCGTCCTTCTTCAGGTTGTTGGCGGTCGAGGCGATCAGGTCGGTCGGATTGTCGACGACGTCGCGGCGGCCGTCGCCATCGCCGTCGACGGCGTAGCGCTTGAACGCGGTCGGCATGAACTGGGTCGGACCGAAGGCGCCGGCCCAGGAGCCGCGCATCTGTTCTGGCCGGAGATCGCCGCGGTTGAGAATCTCCAGCGCCGACAGGAATTCGTCCTTGAAATAGGTCTGGCGGCGGCCGATGCAGGCGAGCGTCGCGGTCGACTGCACCACGCTGCGCTCGCCCATCTGGGTCGAGTAGTTCGACTCGATGCCCCAGATCGCCGCGATGATGTAGCGATCGACGCCATAGGCCTTCTCGGTCGCGTCGAACTGCGGCTTGTATTTGGCGAGGATCTCGCGGCCCTTGGCGAGCCTGGTGTCGCTGACGAGAATGTCGAGATAGTCCCAGATCGCCTTGGTGAATTCCGGCTGTGAATCCAGGAGATCCATGATGCGCAGGTCGGGCTGCAGGCCCGCGGTGAAGCGCTCGAAGTTCTGCTGGGTGATGTTGCGCCGCGCGGCATCCGGCCACATCGCCGCAATACAGTTCGGGAAGTCGGACGCGGCCTGGCGGATCGCGGCGGCTGTCATCAAGGGATGGCCGGAGGCGCCGTCTTCCCCGCTCCAAGGCGGCGCCGCGCCATCCTGTCCGGTCGCAGCCTGCGGCGGCGTCGCGGCGTTTCCCGAAAAGATGCTGTCGATCAGGTTGGTCAGGCCGTTGCCGGCCGATTGCGCTTGCGTGCTGCCCGGCAGCAGCAGGGCCAGCGCGATCAGGCTCGCGCTGCAAAGCCTGGTCCTTGTTGTTCCGGTCGCGCGCATGTGTCGTGTGCCTGTCAAAATCGTGCCGCCTCAGAAGGCCCCGTCACGGTTTCCAATAGCTTAACAAAGGGCAGCATTTGGGGCGTGACGAAATCGCGCGCGATGGTGTGACCGGGACAAATTGCCCGGCGTCGTCAACCCGCTTTTGGCTGTTCCCTGAGACTGGCCAAGACAGCTTCGGCATTCTCAAAGCAGTCGCCGCCCGGCGGCGTGGCTTCGATCCGGGCGATCACGGCCTCCAGCCCGGCCTGGGTTTCGGACAAGCGGCGCTGCAGGGCTGCGACCTCGACCACCTTGGCCTTGAGCGCGGCCACCAGCGTGTCGCGGCTCCAGTCTCCCTTGCCGTGCGGCGGCAGCAGGTTTCGGATCTCGTCGAGCGAAAATCCGGCCTGTTGGGCCATCACGATGATCTCGAGGACCTGCCTGGTTCCGCGCGAATACTGCCGATAGCCGTTCAAGCCGCGATCGATCGACCCGATCAGGCCCTCTCGCTCATAGAAGCGGATGCGCGACGGTGCCAGGCCAGACTCCCGAGCCAGTTCCCCGATCTTCACTTCGATGCTCCTCCCTGCTTGACCTTAAAGTTTACTTTAAGGTTAGGGTGCGCGCAGATCAACAAGGAACTCGATTAAGGAACCTGGCTCATGTCGCCGTTCGACTCCCTCACTCTGCCCAACGGAAGCACCGTTCCCAACCGCATCGCCAAGGCGGCGATGGAGGAGAACATGGCTGACGCCGGGCATTTCCCGTCGGCCGAGCTGCTGCGCCTCTACCAGGCCTGGGCCGACGGCGGCGCCGGCCTCATCATCACCGGCAACGTCATGATCGATCGCCGCGCCATGACCGGACCGGGTGGCGTCGTGCTGGAGGACGGCACGCCGCTTGAGGCGTTCCGAAACTGGGCGCGGATCGGCCGCTCCAGGGGCGCGCAAATCTGGTTGCAGCTCAATCATCCGGGCCGGCAGATGATGAAAAACATGGGCCAGCAGACCCGGGCGCCATCGGCGGTGCCGCTCGATCTCGGCAAGCATTCGAACCTGTTTGCGATGCCCAAAGCGATGACCGAGCACGACATCGACGAGGTGATCGCGCGCTTCGTCACGGCGGCGAAACTCGCAGAGCAGGCCGGCTTCTCCGGCGTGCAGATCCATGCGGCGCATGGCTATCTGATCAGCCAGTTCCTGTCGCCCTTGAGCAACCGGCGCACCGACCGCTGGGGCGGCTCGCTGCAAAACCGGGCGCGTCTGTTGATCGAAACCGTCAAGGCGGTTCGCGCCGCGGTGTCGCCTGGCTTCTCGATCGCGGTCAAATTGAACTCGGCCGATTTCCAGCGCGGCGGCTTCGATGCAGCGGACGCAAAGACGGTCGTCGAGATGCTGAATGAATTGCCCGTGGATCTGGTGGAACTGTCGGGCGGCAGCTACGAGGCGCCGGCGATGCAGGGCGATGCACGCGATGGCCGCACGCTGGCGCGCGAGGCCTATTTCCTCGACTTCGCGCGAGATATCGCCGGGGTCGCCAGGATGCCGGTCATGGTCACCGGCGGCATTCGCCGCATCGGCATCGTGCAACAGGTGCTCGATAGCGGCGTCGCTATCGCGGGTATCGCCACCGCGCTCGCCATCAGGCCGGATTTGCCGAACGCCTGGCGCAGCGGTGAGGATCTGCGGCCAGAAGTCGCGCCCATCAGCTGGAAGAGCAAGCCGCTGGCCTCGCTTGCCGCCATGGCGGTCGTGAAATTCCAGTTGCGGCGGTTGAGCCGGGGCCGCATCGCAAATCCGAACGTTTCGCCGCTGAAGGCGTTGGTTCTCGCCCAACTGCGCACGGCGTTGCTCACCCGCAAATATCGCCGCTGGATCGCGGCATCGGCCGCCGCGACGGCTGCCTCTCACGGCGCGCCGATCTCGTCACGCGCGAATGCCCGCGCCGTCGGGATGCCGCGATAGTCGAACGCTTGGGTGGGAAAACAGCGCATCACACATCCGCCTTTGTTCTCGGCTGCAAAACGGGTACGAAGAAGCGATTACATTTCGCGCCGTCCCACCCGTTTCAAGGCTCCCGATAATCCCATGAAGATCCGCAAAGCCGTATTTCCCGTCGCCGGTCTCGGTACCCGCGTGCTGCCCGCTACCAAGGCGATGCCGAAGGAGATGCTGACGATCGTCGATAAGCCCCTGATCCAGTACGTGGTCGATGAGGCCCGGGAGGCCGGCATCGAGCACTTCGTGTTCGTCACCGGCCGCAACAAGGGCGTCATCGAGGATCATTTCGACCGCATGTTCGAGCTCGACACCACGCTCGCGCAACGCGGCAAGAAGACCGAGCAGGACATCCTGGCGCAGAACCAGCCGGAAGCCGGCGCGATGAGCTTCACCCGGCAGCAATCGCCGCTCGGGCTCGGCCACGCGGTGTGGTGCGCGCGCGATATCGTCGGCAACGAGCCGTTCGCGGTGGTGCTGCCGGACGAGCTGGTGCTGAACACGCCGGGCTGCCTGAAGCAGATGATCGATGCCGCCAACAAGCTCGGCGACAAGTCGAACGTGATCGCGGTCGAGGCGGTGCCCGACGAGCTCACCCATCAATACGGCATCTGCGGCGTGGGAACACGCACCGGCAACATCTTCGAGGTCGACGGCATGGTCGAGAAGCCGGCGAAGGGCACCGCGCCGTCGAACCTGTCGATCACCGGCCGCTATATCCTGCAGCCGGAAATCTTCAACATCCTGGCCACGCAGGAGCGCGGCGCCGGCGGCGAGATCCAGCTCACCGACGCGATGATCGGGCTTGCCAAGACGCAGAAGTTCTACGGCGTCGAGTTCGAGGGCGAGCGCCACGATTGCGGCTCCAAGCCCGGCTTCCTCCGCGCCAACATCGCCTTCGGCCTCAAGCGCCCCGAGCTGCGCGACGGCCTGATTGCCGAGATGAAGAAGTATCTGGAGAAGTAGAGGCGCTGCCTCATCACGTCATTCGCCGCGAGACCGCGGACGTATGATTCACAGACCGCGCAACATATTCGATGTCGTCCCTGCGAAAGCAGGGGACCCATAACCACGAATGTTCATGGTTGAGCAATTCTGGACGACGTGTCCCATTCACTACGCCTGCTGCGGAGTGTGGGTCCCTTGCTTTCGCAGGGACAACATCTGTAAGTATGGCGCGACGTGTGCGTCAAACACGGACGGCATCGTCTCCGCCGCGCCCCGACCCAATCACGCTACCTTCCGTCGCCCCGCGCGCTTCGTGTCCTTCGCCCCATCCTGCTTCGGCGCACGCAACTCCCGGGCGGCGAGCGAGACCACTTCGGCGATCTGCTGCAGCTGCGCGGCGAGCGGGCTGGTCTTGCGCCAGACCATGCCGATGGTGCGCGAGGGCTGCGGGTTCTTGAAGCGCGAGACCGTCACGGGCGCGGAGCGCGTCTCGACCGTCACCGCCATCTCGGGGATCAGGGTGACGCCGATGCCGGCGCCGACCATCTGCACCAATGTCGATAGCGAGCTCGCATCCAGCACCTCGCGCGGCGGCGACGACGATTGCATGTTGCAGAACGACAGCGCCTGGTCGCGGAAGCAATGGCCTTCCTCGAGCAGCAACAGCCGCATCTCGCGCAGCATGTCGGCGCTCGGCACCGGCGTCTTGGCGTCCTCGCCCGGCCGCACCAGCAGGAAATTCTCGGAGAACAGCACGACCTCGGTCAGCGACGGTTCATGCACCGGCAGTGCCACGATCGCGGTGTCGAGCCGGCCCTCGGCGACTGCCTTGATCAACTTCGGCGTCAGCGTCTCGCGAACATGGATGTCGAGCTCGGGATGCAGCCGCGCCAGCGTCTCGATCACCCGCGGCAGCAGATATGGCGCAATGGTCGGGATCATGCCGACGCGCAGCCGCCCGGCGAGCTTGTCGCGCGAGGCGCGCGCGAAGTCGCCGAGCTCGTCGACCGAGCGCAGGATGTCGCGCACGCGGTGCAGCAGGTCCTCGCCGAAGGTCGTCAGGGTGACCTGTCGGGCATTGCGTTCGATCAGCACGCCGCCGACCGCTCGTTCCAACTCGCGGATCTGCATCGACAGCGCCGGCTGCGACACCGCGCAGGCATCCGCGGCGCGCCCGAAATGCCCGTGCTGGGCCAGCGCATCGAAATACCTCAGTTGCCGGAGTGTGACATTTATCATCAGATTATCTTATCGACGCGATCACTAAAGTCAATTTCACCTGATGGATTGGGGCGCGTAGAATCATTCTTGGAAGAGCTCCAGCGCATTCCAGAATCCATTACCTCGGAGAAGAAACATGGACGCAAAAACCGACGACGGCGCGGGCAAATGCCCATTCACGGGCGGGCCCCGCGGGCACGCGAATCGCGACTGGTGGCCGGAGACGCTCGACGTTCAGGTGCTGCATCACAATTCCAGCCTGTCCGATCCGATGGGCAAGGGCTTCGACTACGCCAAGGAATTCAAGTCCCTCGATCTCAATGCCGTGATCAAGGACCTGCATGCTCTGATGACCGAGTCGCAGGAATGGTGGCCGGCCGATTACGGTCATTACGGCGGCCTGATGATCCGCATGGCCTGGCACTCGGCGGGCACCTACCGCATAACCGACGGCCGCGGCGGCGCCGGTGCCGGTCAGCAGCGTTTCGCCCCGCTCAACAGCTGGCCTGACAACGCCAACCTCGACAAGGCGCGCCGGCTGCTGTGGCCGATCAAGCAGAAATATGGCCGCAAGATCTCCTGGGCCGACCTGATGGTCCTCGCCGGCAACGTCGCGCTGGAATCGATGGGCTTCAAGACGTTCGGGTTTGCGGGCGGCCGCGCCGACGTGTGGGAGCCGGAAGAACTGTATTGGGGTCCGGAAGGCACCTGGCTCGGCGACGAGCGCTACAGCGGCGAGCGCCAGCTCTCCGAGCCGCTCGGCGCCGTGCAGATGGGCCTGATCTACGTCAACCCGGAAGGCCCGAACGGCAATCCGGACCCGGTTGCCGCGGCCAAGGACATCCGCGAGACGTTCTTCCGCATGGCGATGAATGACGAGGAGACCGTTGCGCTGATCGCCGGCGGCCACACCTTCGGCAAGACCCACGGCGCGGGCGATCCGTCGCTGATCGGGCCGGAGCCGGAAGGCGGCGCGCTCGAGGATCAGGGCTTGGGGTGGAAGAGCAAGTACGGCACCGGCGTCGGCGCCGATGCGATCACCGGCGGCCCGGAGGTGGTCTGGACCCAGACCCCGACCAAGTGGAGCAACTACTTCTTCGAGAACCTGTTCAAATACGAATGGGAGCTGACGAAGAGCCCCGCGGGTGCCCAGCAGTGGGTCGCCAAGGGCGCGGATGCGATCATTCCGGACCCGTTCGATCCGTCGAAGAAGCGCAAGCCGACGATGCTGACCACCGACCTGTCGCTGCGCTACGACCCGGCCTATGAGAAGATCTCGCGCCGGTTCTATGAGCATCCGGATCAGTTCGCGGACGCCTTCGCCCGCGCCTGGTTCAAGCTCACGCACCGCGACATGGGTCCGATCGCGCGCTACCTCGGCCCGCTGGTGCCGAAGGAGACGCTGATCTGGCAGGATCCGGTGCCGGCGCTCGATCACGCCGTGATCGACGACAAGGATATCGAGGCGCTCAAGGCGAAGATCCTCGCCTCGGGTCTTTCGGTGTCCGAACTGGTGTCGACCGCCTGGGCCTCGGCCTCCACGTTCCGCGGCTCCGACAAGCGCGGCGGCGCCAATGGCGCGCGCATCCGCCTTGCTCCGCAGAAGGACTGGGATGTCAACGAGCCGGCCCAGCTCAAGGGGGTGCTGGCCAAGCTCGAAGCGATCCAGAAGGAGTTCGGCAAGAAGGTCTCGCTCGCCGACCTGATCGTGCTCGGCGGCGCGGCTGCGATCGAGAAGGCGGCGAAGGACGGCGGCACCAATGTGAAGGTCCCCTTCACGCCGGGCCGCACCGATGCGACGCAGGATCAGACCGACGTCGAATCGTTCGCTCCGCTCGAGCCGCGGGCTGACGGCTTCCGCAACTACATCGGCGGCAAGCATCAGTTCCTGAAGCCCGAGGAGGCATTGGTCGATCGTGCGCAGCTCCTGCGGCTGACCGGACCGGAATTGACGGTCCTCGTCGGCGGCCTGCGCGTGCTCGGCGCCAATGCCAAGAAGTCGAAGCACGGCGTCTTCACCAGCAAGCCGGGGACGCTGACCAACGACTTCTTCCTCAACCTGCTCGACATGGGCACGGTATGGAGCGATGCCGGCCAGGGCGTCTATGAAGGCCGCGACCGCAAGACCAAGGCAGTGAAGTGGACCGGCACCCGCGTCGACCTGATCTTCGGCTCGCACTCGCAGCTGCGCGCGTTCGCCGAGGTCTACGGCTCGTCGGATGCCAAGGAGCAGTTCGTGAACGACTTCGTCGCGGCCTGGGCCAAGGTGATGAACGCCGATCGCTTCGATCTCGCGAAGTAAGCGGCCGGTAACGGGAGTCAGGGACAGGGCGGCGCTTCGGCGCCGCCCTGTTTCTTTTGGGGAATGCAATTTGGAAGACGAAAGGCTTTCCAGAGCTTTGCTCAGTCGTGCAGCTTCATGTCCCGGATCATCTCCTCGAATTCCGCTGGCGTCGGAATCGCCGGTGGCGATTGCGGCGCGCTGCTCGTCACGATGGGAACATCGCACTGCGAGGCCCCGCGCGAAGGCTCGAGGATTGCGGTCAGGCTCGCCCAGCACACCAGGAGAGCCACGATCCAGTCGAGTACATTGGATGCCGTCACTGCAGCACCGATATCAGCATTTCCATGCGGTGACGGTGCAGCCCGTGCGACGCTTGCGCAATTCGGAAGCTACGAAACGTGACTTCGGCGTAGCCGAGCGGAGTGCCGAAGCCTGGACGCTATCCGGTTCGCGCGCGGCGCCCTTCGATCGGATAGGCCGGATCGTTGAAGCCCGGCGTCGAGGGATGGCCGGCGACGACGAGGCGATCGATCAGGGCTTCGTCCTCGGCGGTGAAGCGATAATCGAGCGCGCGGATGTAATCGTCCCATTGCGCTTCGGTGCGCGGGCCCGCGATGACCGCGCTGACGAACGACGAGTTCAGCACCCAGGACACCGCGAACTGCCCGGCGGTGATGCCGCGGCTCTCGGCGTGGCGCTTGATCTCCTGCGCGAGCCGCAAGGATTCCGGCCGCCACTCGGTCTGCATCATGCGCTTGTCGTTGCGGCCGGCGCGGGTGTCGGCGGGCGGCGCGGCGTCGGGCGCGTATTTGCCGGTCAGCACGCCGCGCGCCAGCGGGCTATAGGGCACGATGCCGAGGCCGTAATAGGCGCAGGCCGGGAAATGCTCGACCTCCGGCATCCGGTTCATCGCATTGTAATAGGGCTGGCTCGCCACGGGACGGTCGATGCCGAGCCGGTCGCAGATGTTGCAGATCTCGGCGACGCGCCACGCGCGGTAGTTGGAGACGCCAAAATAGCGCACCTTGCCGGCGCGGATCAGGTCGCCCATCGCGCGCACCGTCTCGTCGAGCGGCGTCGCGTGGTCTTCCTTGTGCAGGTAGTAGATGTCGATGTAGTCGGTGCCGAGCCGCTTCAGGCTCTCGTCTGCGGCCCGCAACACCCAGCGCCGCGACAGCCCGCCATGGTTCGGATCGTCGCCGATCGGATTGGCGAGTTTGGTCGCCAGCACCCAGTTCGAACGGCTGTTCGAGATCGCGCGGCCGACGACCTCCTCGGACTTGCCGCCATTATAGGCGTCGGCGCTGTCGATGAAGTTGATGCCGGCCTCGCGCGCCTTCGCCACGATCCGCGACGAGGTCGCCTCGTCGGTCGGCCCCCCGAACATCATGGTGCCCAGGCAGATCGGCGAAACCTTCAGGCCGCTACGGCCGAGCTGGCGATATTGCATCGGGGAGGCTCCCTAGCTGTCGGTCTTCAAGATCTTGAACACGCCGCTGGCCATCGCGATGCAGCGCTTGTCGACGGTCACCTCGGCGGTGATGAAGATCAGGCTGCGGGTCGAGCGCACCACGCGCGGCCGCGTCGTCAGGATTTCGCCGATCTTGCCGGCCTCGACAAAATGAGTGTCGAGCTGCACCGTCGCAAGCGTCGGCTTGCCCGAGACGAAGCGCGCGGCCATGCCGCAGGCACGGTCGGCGAAGGTCATGATCACGCCGCCCTGCACGAGGCCGCGGCGATTGTGGTGCTTGTCCTCGGTGATCAGCGCGAGTTCAAGCGCGCCGTCCTTCAAGCGTTCCCACAACGGGCCGATCAGCGTCAGGAATCCAGTGGTTTCGGCGATCTTCCAGCCGTCGGATTTGAGTTTTTCCGCGGCCTTGGCCGTCATGAGGAGGGATCCCTTGCTTGCAAATGATTGATCGCAGGAGGCATGTCGTTCCGCTCATTTCATCAAACGCTGTTGTGTTGTAGTCAAGCTCCATGGCCCGCACATTTGACGATGCCACCCGGCGGAATATCGCAGAGCTCTGCGCCGCGTTCGCGCGCCTGGCGCCGGCGGATGCGGCGCCGACGCTGAAGCGCGCGGCGGTCGCGATCGCGCTGACCGAAGGTGATGACGGCAACGGCACGGCCTTCCTGCTGACCCGCCGCAGCGCGCGCTTGCGCGCCCACAGCGCGCAATGGGCGCTGCCGGGCGGGCGCTGCGATGCCGGCGAGACACAGCCCCAGGCCGCGCTGCGCGAACTGCACGAGGAACTCGGGCTTGCGCTGTCCGAACGCAACGTGCTCGGCATGCTCGACGATTATCCGACGCGGTCCGGCTATCTGATCACGCCGGTCGTGGTCTGGGCCGGCGTGAATGCAGCGATCACGCCGAATCCGGACGAGGTCGCGTCCGTCCACCGCATCGGTCTCGATGCGGTCGAGCTCGACGATGCATTCACCTTCGTCACGATTCCCGAGAGCGCGCGGCGCGTGATCCGCTTTCGGCTGGGTGGTCAGCAGATCCATGCGCCCACCGCCGCGCTGATCTATCAATTCCGCGAGGTGCTCGCCGGCCGCAACACCCGCGTCGCCGATCTCGAGCAGCCGGTGTTCGCATGGAAGTAGGTCGCAACGATGCGGCTATTTGTGACGGCGGTTGCGGGCGTTCATCTTCATTGCCTTGCCTTGCGCATCAGGCGGATGCGCTGCGGCCTCGGGTTCCGGCTGCGCCCGCGAAACGTTCTCGTAACAAGAGAGCCGTGAGCCCGTATCCGGAAACGATCCGCAATCCGGGCGTTCGGCGCGCGCGGGTGCGGCGAGCGTCAACGCGCCAGCGGCGGCGAGCCAGAGTGCCGTTCTCATCGCGATCTCCACGGTGTTTCTTCGGAGAACACCGCATTGTGGCGAAAATTCTGGACGTGATCGCGGCATCCGGCCGCTTGCGCTCCGAACATTTCCGGGCTGACTTCGTGGCGGCGCTTGCTACAACGAGGTCATGCGCCCGCAATTGATTCGCCTCGTTCCTGGATTTGTCGCGCTCGCGCTCGCCGCCGGCGCGCCGCCCGTACTGGCCGGCGAGGCCGACGCGTTGCCGCCGTCCGTCGCCAATGCGATGGCGCAGGCCTCGCCGCAGGCGATCATGGAATATCGCCGCAAGCTGCAGGAATATCAGGAGGCGCGCGACGCCTTCGAGCAGGACGCCAGCGCCTATTGGAGTGCGATCGCCGACAAGCGGCGTGGCCGCAACGCCAAGCGCCGCGACCGCGTGCAGATCACGCTGGACGATTACGTGCTGCAGCAGCCGCCGGTCTATGAGGGCCCGAAGCGGCCGGTTAACCCGGCGCCGGAAGAAGAAGGCGGCAAGCCGCCGCGTCCGCCGAAAACCATCCCGGTGGTGTCGGATCTCGTCCGGGCGGCGGCCGAACAGTTCCAGTTCACACCGCAGCGACCGTCGAGCGAGGTCGAGTTCAAGCGCGCCTATGCCCGCTACGCGCGCGCGGCGGGGCTGACGCCGGAGCAGGCGGTGCGGGTCTATTCGTTCGAGACCGGCGGCACCGGCAATTACGACGTGCAGGCGGGCATCGAGCACGGCGGCAAGCGCGCGATCTCCACCGCGATGGGCTACAACCAGCTGCTCACCACCAACACCGTCGAGCTCTTGGCCGAGCAGGGCCATGAATTCGTACGGGATCTGACCGCGCGGGTGGCGGCGACGCAGGGGCCGGCGCGCAAGGCCATGGAACACAAGCTCGCGGTGCTGAAGAAGATGGTCGCGTTCACGCGGACCGTGCCCGACGATTGGTCGGCGCATCAGCGCCTCGCCGATACGCCGCAGGGCTGGGCGTGTCACGCCATGGTGCTAGACATCGATATCGGCCCGATGCTGCAGACTCACAAGCTGCTGACCTCGGTGATCTTCGCCCGCAACAAGGGCTACACAAGACCGCTGACCGCGGCCGAGCTCGAGATGATGAACCTGACCGGCGACGGCACCGGGCTCGACATGGTGACGATGCCGCAGGCGATGCGCGAGCAGGTGCCGACCACGAATTTCTTCCAGCGCTCCGGCTACGAACGCAACCCGGTCGCGATCCGACACAACACCGTGGCCAAGCTGCTCGCCATCACCAACGAGCGGATGGATTTCAACAGCAACAAGCCCGGTGCCAGGGAATTGGCCGCGGCGTTCTGATGTCTGCTGAAGACGTCAGAGCTTCGGTTCTGGTTGAATCAGAACCGAAGCTCGAGACCCTTCTCTCGACGCGTTTTCTTCACGCGTACCGGCGTCCACGTCGCCCGAAAACGCTCTAATTCGAGCCGAACATGAACTTGCCGTCGCCCCCGAGATAGGGCCCGGGGCGCATGTAGAGCTGGCCGTTGTGGCCGACGAAGAACAGCGTCCCCTTCGGCACCTTCTTGGCGCCCTTCAGCAGCGTATTGGCATTGTTGGTCCCCATCTTGTAGGCCCAGGTCTTGCCGTCCTTGTCATAGGCGTAGCCCATGTCGGTCTTCAGCTCCCAGGGCGCGGCCTCCTGCGCGAAAGCGCATGTCGTCAGCACGGCAAACGCCGCAGTCGCAACAAAGGTCTTGGTCAAAAAATGCGTCATGATCCACCTCCGGCCGAGAAAAACGGCGTCGTCCCCACAGTTTTGAACAAATCACGAACGGCATTTGCGCGTCAATACGACAATCGGCGCGACCGCTATCGTCCATCAGCGACTTTGTGATTTCCCGCATCAAGCTTGGCGACTATCTTCGCGTTACCGTTTACAAACGCTTCGATTGCCGGAAACACTACCTGGGGATGATCGGGATGAACCACGTCATGAAGATCGGTATCGGTGTCGCTCTGTCGTTCATGGCGCTGGCGTCAGTCGCGCAGGCGGACGAGTTCAAGCTCTCCAACAACCAGCGGATCTCCTGCAGCCGCGGCCTGTCGGCCGGCAAGCTCAACACGTCGACCTGCAAGTCCTACGCCTATCTGTTCAACGCCAAGACCTCCGAATACTTCCGCTGCCAGGTCTCGCTGGCGCTGACGCGGGACAACAAGGAGGTCATCAACGTGCAGGCCGACGGCGGCTGCACCAAGAAGCCGCGCATCTTCGACACCGACGGCAATTACACGTTCGACGCGACCGAGACCGAGCCGCCGAACACCAATTCGTTCTTCGGTCCGGGCGGCTATGCGATCTGGGCCAGCGATACCAACACCCAGAAGATCCGCGGCTGCATCACCATCTCGTCCGGTCTCGGCTCCGACATCTCGAAATGCCTCGACATGACGTTTCAGTGACGGCGGTGCGGGCCGCGTGATGCGCAAGCTGCGCCCGGCCCCGCTGTGTCGCTCGTGGCTGTTTCTCGAAGGCGCCAACGAGGCGGTCCTGCAGAGCGCGGCCGCCAGCGGCGCCGATGTGCTGATCCATGAGCTCGAGGACTTTACGCCGCCGCCGCTGCGCCCGAGGGCGCGGGCGCTGGCGGTCGAGCTCTACGCGGCCTGGCGCGACCAGGGCGCGGTGGTCGCGGTCCGCGTCAATCCGCTGGACCAGGACGGCATGGACGATCTTGCCGCCGTGATGCGCGGCCATCCTGACATCGTCGCGCTGCCGAAGGTCGCCGAGCCGCACCATGTCGCGAGACTCGACGAGGCGGTGACGCGGTTCGAGCACGACTATGGCATCGCCGAGGGATCGACGTCCCTGTTGCCGAACATCGAGTTCGCGCGCGGCCTGGTGCAGACCGGCGCGATCGCTGCGGCGAGCCGGCGCACCATCGGCTGCCTGATGGCCTCCGAAGACCTCGCCGCCGATCTCGGCGCCGAGCGCGGCAGCGATGGCCTTGAGCTCGCTTACGCGCGGCAGCGCTTCATCGTCGAATGTTGCGCCGCCAATGTGGTCGCGGTCGACTGTCCCTACACCTGGAGCGACGTCGCCGGCGTCGAACGCGACACGATCTGGGCGCGGCGGCTGGGCTACACCGCAAAGAGCCTGGTCGATCCTGCGCAGGCCGCCATCGTCAACGGCGTGCTCACGCCGAGCGATGATGAGTTGCGCCAGGCGGCCAGGATCGTCGCGGCGTTCGAAGCGGCGCGGGCACAGGGCCTTGGGCGCGTCGAACTTGACGGCTCGCTGCTGGAAGTCCCGACCTATTCCAACGCAAAGCGCCTGATCGCGCGCGGCGAGGCGCTGCGCGCGATCGATCACAATGCTCGAGCCTGACCGCAGGCCATGCCTCAGGACGCCGGCTGTTTCTCCGAAAAGTGCATGCGCGAGCGGGCGAACTTCTTGACGCCCATCGGCTTGCCGAACAGGTAGCCCTGGACCTGATCGAAATCCATCTCGTGCGCGGCAAGAAAGTCCGCGCGCGTCTCGACCCCCTGCGCAATAGCCTGCGCGCCGACGTCGTGTGCGAGCTCGACGATACGCCGGCACACCGTCTGCTTCAGGCGCTGATCCGCGCAACCGGTGACGTATTGATGGTCGACCTTTAGCTGGACGAACGGAAAGTTCGGCAATCCCAGCAAGGATGGCCAGTTCGCGCCGACATTGTCGATCGAGATGCCGATATTGTGCAGGCGAACGCGCCGGGCGACATCGATCGCCAAATCGAGATTGTCGACCACCTCGGCGCTGTCGATCTCGATCAGCAGGCCGGCGAAGGCGGCATGATCCGGAATCCGGTAGCAAAGCTCGCGCACCGCAGCATCGTCGGCGAGAAACGAGATCGGCAGGTTGATCGAGAGATCGACCGGTCCGACTTGTTCGAGCAGATAGCGCCAGTCTTCGATGGCGCGCTCGATCACGAACTCGGAGAGCGCATGAAAATGCGGGTCGCTTTCGTCGGGGATGAAGTAGGCAGGCGGCACGACGCCCCATGCGGGATGGCGCATTCGGATCAGCGCCTCGGCGCCGCTCGGAACCAATGTCCGGAGATGAATTTTCTGCTGATACCACAGCTCCAGCCAGCCGGCCTTCAGCGCTTCGGGCACATCCACTGCCGGGCTCGGTGCGGGCTCGAGCGGCATCAACGACGCAAGACTGTCACGAAGGGTCCCGGCGCTGAACGGGGTGGAGAGGGCCGGCAGCATGGCGATGCCGTACTCGTCGCCGATCTGCCGAACCGCCTTCACGATGATCGAGTCCGGCTGGCCGATGACGAGGACCTTGCCGCCGTAGTCCTTTCTCACCAAAGTCTCGAGAATTTTACTGACTTCGATGCCGTCCACGGACACGCCGAGCACCAGAAGATCGGGCCGTTCCGCGTCCAGCACGGTGTCGAGTTCCAAAGCCTGGGCGCATTCGCTGGTGATGAAGCCGAGGTCTTCCAGTGCCTCTGCGAGGAAGGTCCGAAGGTGTTTCTTGCTGTCCGCAATGCATGCGCGTGGGGTCAGCTTGCGATGTCCGAACCAGCCGGCTCGCGTTTGTCCGATGTGACTGATGTGGTTCATGCCCCGCCTTATCCGTAATTACCCCGGCCTGACTCGTACATCCAGGAGCGGAGGCAATCATGGAAATTTCTGGTTCATACATTGATTGGCTCGCTAACCTTAAAGGATTCAATTCGACTCAAATGTTTCCGGAATCGCCGCGTCTTGCCGCGATTACAGGCGCAACAAATGCGTCATCTGGCGTTCATGAGAGCAATCGTGTCCGTCGCTGCATCGCGCCGGAAACGTTGCGCGCGTGTGTCATCGCGAGACGACGTTAATGACTGTGATGTCGGGTCGATGCAGAAGCGGAATTGCACCATTGTCGGACATCAAATCGAGTTGCCGCCGAGCACCAACGGCGAATCAGATCATGCGTTCTGCGATGCCAATGCAGTCGTGCTTGATGTCGTCGTTGCCGTTCGCAACGTCTCCGGCATCAACGCGCAGTAGCCGATCAGCCCGGCGCAAGCGACGGCCGCAAGGAACAGGAATGCGGCGCTGCAACCGGCGTGGACGATAATAAATGCGCATCTCAACCCGACGGCGCGCAGAGCTCCTGCGCAGGTAAAGTGGTGCTGCTATCAGGGATTTCGGCCCTGCATGCGTCATTTGGATGGGTTGACCCGGCACAGGTGTGCGGCCAATTTCCGGCCCGGCTTAGGGGAGAATAATGCTCATGAATTCAAGGTTGATGGCCGCCGCGATCGTGGCCGCCAGTGTTTTGTCCGCGCCTGTCGCACAGGCCCAGCAGTTCATTAACGTGCTCACCGGCGGCACCTCGGGCGTCTACTATCCGCTCGGCGTCGCGATCGGGAGGATCTACGGCGACAAGATCCCCGATGTGAAGACCCAGGTGCAGGCGACCAAGGCCTCGGTGGAGAACCTGGTGCTGCTGCAGCAGGGCAGGGGCGAGATCGCCTTCACGCTCGGCGATTCGCTGAAGGCCGCCTGGGAAGGCGACGCCGAGGCCGGCTTCAAGAACAAGCTCGATAAGCTGCGCACCATCGGCGCGATCTATCCGAACTACATCCAGATCGTCGCCACCGCCGAAAGCGGCATCAAGACGCTCGCCGATCTCAAGGGCAAGAGCCTGTCGGTCGGCGCGCCGAAGTCCGGCACCGAGCTCAACTCGCGCGCGATCCTGGCGGCCGCCGGCATGAGCTACAAGGATCTCGGCAAGGTCGAGTATCTGCCGTTCGCCGAATCGGTCGACCTGATGAAGAACCGCCAGCTCAACGCCACGCTGCAGTCCGCCGGCCTCGGCGTCGCCTCGCTGAAGGACCTCTCGACCTCCAGCGAGATCACCGTGGTCGCCGTGCCGAAGGAGACCGTCGACAAGATCGGCCCGCCCTTCGTCTCCGTGATCATTCCGGCCAACACCTATACCGGCCAGGACAAGGACGTGCCGACCGCGGCGGTCGTGAACTACCTCGTCACCTCAAGCGCGGTGTCGGACGACTTGGCCTATCAGATGACCAAGCTGGTCTACGAATCGCTGCCGGAACTCGCCAATGCCCACGCCGCGGGCAAGGAGATCAAGCTCGCGGCCGCCGCGACCGGCAGCCCGGTGCCGCTGCATCCCGGCGCGATCCGTTATTACAAGGAAAAGGGCCTGATCAAGTAGGGCCGGACCGTCTATTCCTCGCCGTCATTGCGAGGAGCGATGCGACGAAGCAATCCATTCCTCCGCTTGCGGTGCGCTGGATTGCTTCGCGGAGCCTGTCATCCGGCGGCGCTTCGCGCCGACCGGGTGGCTCGCAATGACGGGGCGCGTTTTCGTGACGCGGCTTTCGGTGGGCGAAGTCAGTGGTTATAAGCGTCGCGGGCACGGCGGGGGACTAATCATATGCAGCAGCAGGTTGCGGGCGAGCAGCCCATCAAGGTTGAATTCGACAATTTCGAGCATGGCTTTCCGGAAGGTTTCGGCCCGGGCGCCTGGGGCCGTCTGGCCTATGCCATCGGTCTCGCCTTTGCGGTGTTCCAGCTCTATGTCGCGGCCTTCAATTATTTGCCGAGCCAGGTGGTGCGCGGCGTCCATGTCGGCTTCCTGATCCTGCTGACCTTCGGCCTGATCGGCAACTTCACCGCCAAGACCGATTTCGGCCGTGCGGTGAGCTGGATCGTCGGCGCCGCCGGTTTCCTCTGCGGGCTCTATCAGTGGATCTTCTATGCCGACCTGATCGCCCGCGACGGCGACCCGACCAACATGGACCTTGCGGTCGGCACGCTGCTCGCGATCTTGATCTTCGAGGGGACGCGGCGGCTGATGGGGGCGGCGCTGCCGCTGATGTGCGGCGCCTGTCTGCTCTACTGGTTCTTCGGACAATATCTGCCGTCGCCGTTCAACCATCGCGGCTATGACTTCGACCAGATCGTCACCCATCTCTCGTTCGGGACCGAAGGCTTCTACGGCGTGCCGATCTATGTCTCGGCCACCTACATCTTCCTGTTCATCCTATTCGGCTCGTTCCTCGAGCGTGCCGGCATGATCCAGCTGTTCACCGACGTCTCGCTCGGCCTGTTCGGCCGCACCCGCGGCGGGCCGGCCAAGGTCGCGGTGTTCGCCTCGGGCATGATGGGCACG
Source organism: Bradyrhizobium sp. USDA 4011 (assembly GCF_054063415.1). Lineage (NCBI taxonomy): Bacteria > Pseudomonadati > Pseudomonadota > Alphaproteobacteria > Hyphomicrobiales > Nitrobacteraceae > Bradyrhizobium > Bradyrhizobium sp. USDA 4011. The sequence goes on along the minus strand of NZ_JBSSGG010000001.1, from coordinate 3,234,076 downwards.
ATCTCGGGCTCCGGTGTCGCCAACGTCGTCACCGTCGGGCAGTTCACGATTCCCCTGATGATCAGGTTCGGCTATCGCCGCGCCTTTGCCGCCGGCGTCGAGGCCACCGCCTCGATGGGCGGCCAGATCATGCCGCCGGTGATGGGCGCGGTCGCCTTCATCATGGCTGAGACGCTTGGCGTTCCCTATTCGGAGATCGTCAAGGCCGCCGTGATTCCGGCGATCCTGTATTTCGCCTCGGCGTTCTGGATGGTGCACCTCGAAGCCGGCAAGCATGGTCTTGTCGGCATGAAGCGCTCGGAGATCCCGAGCGCCTGGAAGGCGCTGGTCGCACGCTGGTATCTCGTCTTGCCGCTCGCGGCGCTGGTCTACATGCTGTTCGAGGGCTTCACGCCGCTCTATGCCGGCAGCATGGGGCTCGCGTTGACGGTCGCGCTGATCCTCGGCGCCAGCATCACGCTCGGCGCCTCCAACACCATCGTGCGCACCATCTTCTGGATCGGCCTTGCGCTGGTGGTTGCCGCGGTCTCGCGCCATGGGCTCGAGATCGTTCCGGTGGCGAGCGTCGTCGCAGGCCTGATCGTGATCGCAGCGATCACGCGCGGCGGTCGCGCCACGCTCAGGGCCTGCCGTGACTCGCTCGCCGACAGCGCCAAGTCGGCGCTGACCGTCGGCATGGCCTGCGCCATCGTCGGCACCATCATCGGGATGATGACGCAGACCGGCGTCGGCACCATCTTCGGCAGCTGGATCATCGGGCTCGGCGCCAAGAGCCTGTTCCTGGCGCTGATCATGACCATGCTGCTGTCGATCCTGCTCGGCACCGGCATCCCGACGATCCCGACCTACATCATCACCGCGGCGCTCGCCGCGCCTGCGCTGGCCAAGCTCGGCGTGCCGCTGATCGCAAGCCACATGTTTGCGTTCTACTACGGCATCATGGCCGACCTCTCGCCGCCGGTCGCGCTCGCGGCGCTGGCGGCGGCGCCGATCGCCAAGGAGAATCCGGACAAGATCGGCTGGGAAGCGATGCGGATCGCGCTTGCCGGCTACGTCATTCCCTTCATCTTCGTCTATTCGCCGGCGCTGATGCTGCAAGCGGGCGATCCGATGCAGGCGCAGCTCGGCTTCTACGGCGCGGTGGCGCTGGCGAGCTTCAAGGCGCTGGTGGCGATCGCGCTGTTCGGCATCGTCGCGATCGGCTTCCTTTTCACGCGGCTGACCTTGATCGAGATCGCGGTGGCGTTCGGCGCCGCGCTCTGCCTGCTCGGCGATTTCCGCTTCTCGGATACGGCGGGGTTCACGCTCGCCGCCGCGGTCGTGTTGTGGCAATGGCGGCAGCGCCCGCGCAATGCGGTGGCGGCGGCTTGAGCCTCTGCCTTGCATCCGCGGGTGTCGTGAAGACGCTGCAGGTCGCAGCCTTCACGCTCGCCTGGACGCATTCGATCGAGAAGACCGCCTGGCAGGAAGACTGGCTGGTCACGCCGGCCGGACTGACGCTGCAACAGGCGCGCATCAAGGGCACGGGCGCCGGCATGGAGCCGCCGCCGGAAGCGCGCCTCACTGACGGCTGGTTTCAATGGTCGCCGCCGCCCGTGCCGAGGGCGGAGGTCGTGCTCGGCAATTCCGGCGCGGCGGGCGAATGGCATCTGTGCGAGGCGGGACGCTGCCAGACGCTATCGGAGATTTTCGGACATCCGATCGGTGCTAATGTCACGACCATGAGTGTTTGCCGAGACCCGTAGCCCGGATGGAACGAAGCGCAATCCAGGAACAGTGGCCCCGGATTTCGCTGCGCTCCATCCGGGCTCCGGGCGACAAGAATAACGAGGGAGAACAAACGATGGATCGGCTCAAGGGCAAGGTTGCGATGGTGGTCGGGGCGGGCTCGATTGGGCCCGGCTGGGGCAATGGCAAGGCGACCGCCGTGACCTTCGCGCGCGAGGGCGCCAGCGTGTTCTGCGTCGATCGCAACGGCGCCGCGGCCGAGGAGACGGTCAAGATCATCACCGGCGAGGGCGGCAAGGCGACCGCGTTCACCGCTGATGTCTCGCGCGCCAGCGAGGTCGAGGCGATGGTCGCGGCCTGCCTCAAGGCCTATGGCCGTATCGACGTGCTCGACAACAATGTCGGCATCGCCGAGGTCGGTAGCGTGGTGGAAGTCGCGGAAGCCGACTGGGACCGCGTCTTCGCGGTCAACCTCAAGAGCGCCTATCTCTCGATGAAGCACGTCATTCCGGTCATGATCAAGCAGGGTGGCGGCTCGATCATCAACATCTCCTCGATCGCCTCGATCCGCCACGTCGGCATCTCATATGTCAGCTACAATGCGAGCAAGGCGGCGATGAACCAGATGACGCGCTCGACCGCGGTCGAGTTCGCCTCCAAGCATGTGCGCGTCAACGCGATCCTGCCGGGATTGATGAAGACGCCGATGGTCGAACATTCGGCGGGGCTGGCGCAGAGCTATGCCAAGGGCGATGTCGAGGCGATGTGGCGCGCCCGCGACGCCCAGGTGCCGATGGGGCACATGGGCGACGCCTGGGACGTCGCCAATGCCGCGCTGTTCCTGGCGTCGGACGAATCGAAATATGTCACCGGCATCGAGCTCGTGGTCGACGGCGGCATCACCTCGAAGTCGGGCGCTTGAGTGGTCGCTGAAGGAACTAGGCCTCGACGCTGAGCTCGGCGCGGTCGAGTTCCTCCTCGACCAGGTGGAACGCGTCGTCGCCGATGGTCTCGGTGCGCCGCAGATTGAGCAGTGCCTGACGCGCGGCCGCGATGGCGCGGCGGCGTAGCGGATCCGACGGCAGCTCGCGTGAGGTCAGGCCGCCATCCGGGTCATTCTCGGCGCGCACCAGCACGGCGCGGTATTCGAGCCGGAGTATCTCGGCTTCTTCCGACGGGTCGGCGTCGATTTCCTCGAGCGCTGCGCGAAAGACCACGCCGCGGGCACGGGCCGCCTCGCGCCCGACCGGGTCGTCGTCATCGAAATTCAACGCCAGGATCAGTGGCCGCAGGGTCAGTCCCTGGATCACGAGCGAGCCCAGCACCACGGCAAACGCCGTCAGCAGGATCAGATCGCGATATGGGAAATACTCAGGCAGCGCAAACGCGGCCGCCAGCGTGACGATGCCGCGCATGCCGCACCACGACACGATGAAGCCGCGCTTCATGGTTGGAACGCCCTCCATCACATGGGCGGGCAGCCAATTGCGTGCCTTCAGCATGCGCAGCAGCGCGCCGTAGGGCATCACCCAGAGGATGCGGGCGAGGATCACCACGGCGAGGATCGCAGCCGCGAAGCTGCAATATTTCCACCGCACCTCGTCGTCGAGCTCGGACCAGATCGGGCGCAATTGCAAGCCGATCAGCATGAAGGCGAGCACGTTGAGCACGAAGACGACGGTTTCCCACACCGCATAGGACGACACGCGCAATCGCGCGGACGTGCGGGCCGGCGCGGTGCGGGAAATGGTGATCGCGTAGGCGATGATGGTCAGAATGCCGGACAGCCCGAGGTGTTCGGCGACGATCCACACCATGAAGGTGCCGCCGAATTGGGTGATGATCGCGCTCGGCGCCTCGGTGATGCGGCGGGTGATCATCATCCAGACCTGCGCGAACAGGTAGCCGGCGGCGAGGCTGCCCACCAGCGCGACCGTGATCGACGGCACGAACTCGCGGATCTTCATGTGCTCGGCGGCGATCAGGCCGACCGCGACGCGATAGATCAACAGCGCGGACGCATCGTTGAGCAGGCTTTCGCCTTCGAGGATCTTCTGGATCCGGTACGGCAGGTTGACCTGGCGCAGGATCGCAGTGGCCGCAGCCGCGTCCGGTGGCGCCACGATGGCACCCAGCGCGATTGCGACCGGCCAGGGCATGTCCGGGCGCAGCCAGTGCGCGACCACGGCGACGGCTGCCGTCGTGACGCCGACCGCGACCACCACCAGCGTCGAGACCGGCAGCCAATTGTTGCGGAGGTCGCGCAGCGAGGTGTCGTAGGCCGCATCAAGCAGCACTGGTGCGACAAACAGTGCCAGCGCCAGTTTCGGTTCCAGGGCCCAGGTCGGGGCCCATGGCAGCAAGGTCAGCAGCACGCCGCCGAGCGCAAGAAAGGTTGGGTAGGGCACCTTGATCCGCCGCGCCAGCGCCGACAGCGCCACCGCCGCGAGCAGCAGGCCGATGATCCATTCGAATGTCAGCACGCGAACCCCCAGTGCAGCCGATCGTCGCAATTGACGTATAATCCAGCGTGTGGTTTTGCGGCAAATGGCGCGCTGCTGGATATCAGGGGCCGGTGGTTCGGGTGCGGGAGAGGGATGTCTTGTCGGCGATCGGGATGCGACGCAACTCTGCGAATCTTGCCGTTGATCTGGTTCTGGCGCTGCTGTGCGTTTGCCTGTCGGGCGCGCTGACGTCAGGCGTTGCGCGCGCGGCCGGCAGCGAGCCCGGCCAGGATGTGCAGGCCGATGCCGGGCCCTGCATCGCTGCGGCTGCGGCAACGGGTGACGACAAGACCATCGAGGCTTGTGGCGCGCTGATCGACAATGAGAAGGCGGCCAAGCCGGATCGCGTCAAGGCGCTGATGGCGCGCGCGAGCGCCTATGACCGCAAGCAGATGATCGATCGCGCGATCTCAGATTACGACACCGTGCTCCGGCTCGATCCTTCGCTTGCCGACGCCCACAATGCGCGCGGCGAGCTTTGGCGCCGCAAGGGCGACCGGCCAAAGGCGATCATGGATTTCGGCGCCGCCGTCAAGCTCAATCCCGACCACGCCGCGGCCAAGGCGAACTACAAATCGCTGTCGCTGGAACTGGAGCGGATCGGCGCCATGATGGCGGTCGCCGGCAAGCCGAGCTTCGATTGCCGCAAGGCGCGCCGGCCGGTGGAGAAGGCGATCTGCGCCAATCCCGAGCTTGCCGATCTCGATCGCGAGATCGGCGCGTCGACCTTTCGCGCCGTGCGCGAGGCAAAGGATCCGCGCCAGGCGCGCGAACTGCAGCGCGAGCAGGACCAGTTCATCGCCCGCCGCAACGCGGAATTCGGCAAGCCGGCCTATGAGCTGCAAAAGGCGATGCGCGAGCGGTTGCGGCAGATCAACGGCGTCGACGGCTACTAGTGCCAACGTCGGTAAGTTTCTGGCTTGAATTATCGGTCGCGTCCATGACAATGGCCGCCAAAGAGAGCCAACCATCCGAAGTCGTCATCCTCGACCACGACGATGGAGGCGAGGGAGAAGCGCAATGAACGTCCAGCAGAAGAGCCGGTATCATGAGGTGTATGCCCGCTCGCTTCGCGACCCCGAGGGCTTTTGGACGGAGGCGGCGCGCGAGATCGACTGGATCGAGCCGCCCAAGAAAGTCTTTGATCCGTCCATGGGCGTCTATGGACGCTGGTTCGCCGGCGCCGTGGTCAACACCTGCTACAACGCGCTGGATCGCCATGTCGCCGGCGGCCGCGCCGGCCAGGTCGCGCTGATCCACGATTCCCCGCTCACCAACACGATCACCAAATTCACCTACTCCGAGCTGCTGGCGGAGGTGCGGACGCTGGCCGCGGTCATGCAGGATTTCGGCGTGGCCAAGGGCGATCGCGTCATCCTCTATATGCCGATGGTGCCGGAGGCTGTCGTTGCGATGCTCGCCTGCGCGCGGATCGGCGCGGTGCACAGCGTGGTGTTCGGCGGCTTCGCGGCCAAGGAGCTCGCGACCCGCATCGACGACGCCAAGCCGAAGCTGGTCTTCTCGGCGAGCTGTGGCATCGAGCCCGGGCGCATCGTGCAGTACAAGCCGCTGCTCGACGAAGCGATCCGCCTCGCCGGCGCCAAGCCCGAGACCTGCATCATCCTGCAGCGGCCGCAGCAGGCTTGCGAGCTCACCGCGGGCCGCGACCATGACTGGGCGACGCTGCGCCGCGCCGCGTTCGACGCCGGCAAGGCCGCGCCCTGCGTGCTGGTCGCCGCGACCGATCCGCTCTACATCCTCTACACCTCGGGCACGACCGGAATTCCGAAGGGCGTGGTGCGCGACAATGGCGGGCATCTCGTCGCGCTGAAATGGTCGATGCACAATCTCTACGGCGTAAAACCCGGCGAGATCTGGTGGTGCGGCTCTGACATCGGCTGGGTGGTTGGCCACTCCTACATCGTCTATGGCCCGCTGATCCACGGCGCAACCACGATCATGTATGAGGGCAAGCCGGTCGGCACGCCGGATGCCGGCGCGTTCTGGCGCGTGATCAGCGAGCACAAGGCGGTTGCCTTCTTCACCGCGCCGACCGCGTTCCGCGCGATCAAGAAGGAAGACCCCGAGGGCAAGCTGCTGAGGAGTTACGACCTCTCGCGCTTCCGCACGCTGTTCCTCGCCGGCGAGCGCGCCGATCCGCCGACGGTGGAGTGGGCCGAGCAGCAGTTGAAGGTGCCGGTGATCGATCACTGGTGGCAGACCGAGACCGGCTGGTGCATCGCCGGCAATCCGGTCGGACTCGGCATGCTGCCGGTCAAGCACGGTTCGCCGACGGTGCCGATGCCGGGCTATCAGGTCGACATCGTCGACGAGGCGGCGAAGCCGGTGCCTGCGGGCACCATGGGCTCGATCGTGATCAAGCTGCCGATGCCGCCGGCCTGTCTGCCGACGCTGTGGCAGCAGGATGATCGCTTCAGGGACGCCTACCTCTCGGAATTCCCCGGCTACTACAAGACCTCGGATGCCGGCTACAAGGATGCGGACGGCTATGTCTGGGTGATGGGCCGCACCGACGACATCATCAATGTCGCCGGCCACCGGCTCTCCACCGGCGGCATGGAAGAAATTCTGGCCTCGCATCCCGACGTCGCCGAATGCGCCGTGCTCGGCGTCAAGGACGCCATCAAGGGCGAGGTGCCTTGCGGCTTCCTGGTGCTGAAGGCCGGCGTGAGCAAGACGCCGGATCAGGTCGAGAAGGAAGTCGTGGCGCTGGTGCGCGAGAGGCTCGGGCCGGTCGCGGCGTTCAAGCTCGCGATCACGGTCGCGCGGCTGCCGAAGACCCGCTCCGGAAAAATCCTGCGCGGCACCATCAAGAAGATCGCCGACGGCGAGTCCTGGACCATGCCGGCGACGATCGAGGACCCCAAGGTGCTCGACGAGATCGACGAGGCGCTGAAGGACAAGGCGTAGGTCGACGTCACTCGGGCGTTGCTCTCTTCAGTGGAGAGAGCGCGCCGTGTGGCACCCCTTTCCCCAACATCGCGTGTGAGGGGAGCATCTTGGTGAGGTTTCCGTCCCGCGGGGTGCGCGATTTCGGAATATTGGAATTATCCCCCTGAGTTGCCCGACGTGTCAAGTTGCCTTGTCGAATGCCGGCCGCCCCCGGCTCCTTTGCATGGGGTTGTTTTCGATATTTTGGCCGCGTGCAACTGCGGCGGCCCTTACGCGTGAGGGGGCCCCGGGCGAGATGCTCGCCGAGGGCAATAACCGCGCAATCGAGCCCTGCGCATCGAAACGCGTCCGGAAGCAAAATGGCCTTGATTTTGATGGATTGCCGGGTCATCCCGGCCTTCCCTGTCATATGCCACGAGATACGGACCACCGGATGCGATCCATTTCCGCACGCGCGCCTCTTGCATTGCTGCTCGCACTGCCGCTGCTGGCAGGCTGCCTCGAGCGCGGGCGATCGCCGATCGCGGAGAGCATGGGCGACGACGATCAGTACTGCCAGGCGGGCGGCAAGGTGGCGGTCGGGTCGGCCGAATATGTCGCCTGCCGCAAGGACCGCGATGTGCAGCGCCAGAACGCCGAAGCCCGTACCGATCGCCGGCAGCGCGATCTCGGCGAGTACATGATGAACCATCCCGACGTGCACTAGGCGCCGGGCCAAATTCCCTTGAGCTATCGGCTCGCCGCCGCACGATCGTGAGCGGCCCTTTTGGATGGATCAGATCCTGTGCTTGTTGAAGGCGAGCTCGCGCTGCAACGTGACAGGATCGGCGAGCTCGACGGTTTGCGCGCGATCGCGGTTCTGATCGTCGTCATCTGGCACTATTTCGGAACGCCCGATGGTCCAGAGGGCTGGCCGTGGAAATTGCTGCATGTCGGCCGCTTCGGTGTCGACCTGTTCTTCATTCTGTCCGGCTATCTGATCACCGATATTCTGCTGCGGCATCGCGCGGCTGAACGATATTATTCCGCCTTCTACGGCAGGCGCGCGTTTCGCATCTGGCCGCTCTACTACCTGATGTGCGGTTGCGCGGCGATCGGCTGGTATTCTTCGCTAAGCCCTGATCTGTTCGACACCAGGGGCGTGCCGGGCTGGCTGTATCTGTTCGGCCTGCAGAATTTCGGCATGGCCAAGGCGCAGACCGATGGCGCCTACTGGCTGGCCGTCACCTGGTCGCTTGCGATCGAGGAGCAGTTCTATCTTCTCTTTCCGTTGCTGGTTCGCAACGTGCCTCCCGAGCGTCTGTTCGCGATCCTGCTGGTGCCGATCCTGATCTGCCCGATCGGGCGGCTGATCGACAGCGCGCTGCCGGACGCTTACGGCTGGTACGTGCTGCCGCAATTCAGGATCGATTCGCTTGCGATCGGCGCGCTGATCGCCTGGTGGCGCCTCTATCGCAAGCCGGATGCCGAGGTCTCCAGACGCGTCGCCGCCATCCTCAAATGGTCGAGCATGTCGCTTCCCCTGCTGTGGCTGTTCGGATGGAAGCGTTGGTCGGTGGCGTTCTCGCACACACAGGTCGAGATCTTCTTCGGTTCTCTGCTGTTCGTCGTTCTGGAAAATCGCGGCGCGCCAAAACTCGCACTGCTGCGCAGCGCGGTCGCGACGTTCTTCGCCAGGACGTCCTACGCGGCGTATCTCACCCACCACGTCATCGTGTACCTGCTGTTCGCCGTGCTGCATCAGCCGAGGACAGTCGAGAGCCTCGCCGGCCTCTCGCTGAGCTTCGGCGCGCTCGCGCTGACGTTCGGGCTGTGTGCCCTGATTTATCGTTATTTCGAACGTCCGCTGCTCGACTTCGCCCACCGGCGCTTCACGTTCGGGTAGGCGAAAGCGGGCCACCGGCGCGCCGCTCGTGGGATCAAGGCTACGCGTGCCCCAAACAAAAACGCGGCGGGTTGCCCTGCCGCGTTTCGTAGTCCGGTCTTCGCGAAAGGAGCCGGCGCCTACTCCTCGTCTTCGGGCTTCTTGCCGCCGATCGTCTTCAGCTTGGCGAACACGGCGTCGACGTTGAGATCGTCGTGACGCTCGATCGGCTGATCGTCCAGCTCGTCCTTGCGTGTGGTCTCGGACGCCGGCAGCAGCGTGGCGCCGCCGTAAACGGTCGTGGTCGGCTTCTCCTTGGCGGCGCGCTGCACCTCGAAATCGAGCTCGATCTGCGAGCACAGGCCGAGCGTCACCGGGTCCATCGGGGTCAGGGTCGAGGCGTTCCAGTGGGTGCGGTCGCGCACGCTGGCGATCGTCGTCTTGGTGGTGCCGACCAGACGCATGATCTGGGCGTCCTTCAGCTCCGGGTGGTTGCGCACCAGCCAGAGGATCGCGCTCGGCCGCTCGTGGCGGCGCGACACCGGGGTATAGCGCGGGCCCTTCTTCTTGGCGGCGGTCGGCAGCACCACCTTGCTCTCCTGGAGCCTGAGGCGATAGTTCTGGTCGCGCTCGCCGCGCTCGATCTCCTCGCGGGTCAGTTGGCCGTTGGAAATCGGGTCCATGCCCTTGATGCCCTGGGCGGCGTCGCCATCGGCGATGGCGCGCACCTCCAGGGGGTGCATTTTGGTGAAATCGGCCACCTGATCGAACGTCAGGGCGGTATTATCGACCAACCACACGGCAGTCGCCTTCGGCATCAGCGGTGCGTTGCTCATGGCAAATCTCCTTTGTGCTTCGCCCACCTCTGTAGAGGCGAAGCTGGTAGTCATCGGCGATGACGGGAATTATAGGTCCTATATAAGCCCTCCGGGGGGAATGGCGCAATGGGCCAGCAAAATCGCCTTGACAGCGCCCGAAAGCAGTCCCAAGTCCTTATCCTAACTGGCCGTTCCCCGCCCGCCGGCGAGGGGTGATTCGGTCCCGAGATTGCCCCGAGACAGCCTGATGTCAGCGAAAAAACCCGATCTTAGAATCGTGCTTTGTTCCCCCCGCGGCTTTTGCGCCGGGGTGGTCCGCGCCATCGATACGGTCGAACGCGCGCTCACCATTTATGGTGCCCCGGTCTACGTCCGGCACGAAATCGTCCATAACAAGTATGTCGTCGACAGCCTGAAGACCAAAGGCGCCATTTTCGTCGAGGAACTGGCCGAAATCCCCGACGATACCAACGCGCCGGTGGTATTTTCGGCCCACGGTGTTCCCAAGTCGGTTCCGGCTGAGGCCAAATCCCGCAATTTCTTCTCGCTGGACGCGACCTGCCCGCTGGTGACCAAGGTCCACCGCGAGGCGGCGATCCATTTCAAGCGCGGCCGCGAGATCCTGCTGATCGGGCATTCCCATCACCCCGAGGTGGTCGGCACCTTGGGCCAGCTCCCGGTCGGCGCCGTGACCCTGATCGAGACCGCCGAGGATGCAAAGACCTTCGTCCCGAAGGACCCCAACAATCTCGCTTTCGTGACCCAGACCACGCTGTCGATCGACGACACCGCGGAGATCGTGGCGCTGCTCAAGCAGCGCTTCCCGAACGTCAACGGCCCGCACAAGGAAGACATCTGCTACGCCACCACCAACCGCCAGCTTGCGGTCAAGAAGGTGGCGCCGGTGGTCGATGCCCTGATCGTGGTCGGCGCGCCGAACTCGTCGAACTCGCAGCGCCTGCGCGAGGTCGCCGAGCGCGAGGGCTGTCCCATTGCCGTGCTTGCACAACGTGCCAGCGACATCGACTGGAGCAGGTTCGAAGGCATCAAGAGCCTCGGCATCACCGCTGGCGCCTCGGCGCCGGAAGTGATCGTCGAGGAGATCATGGGCGCCTTCGCCGAGCGCTTCGAGCTTCACGTGGAGACGGTCTCGGCCGCGGAAGAGAACGAGTTCTTCCCGCTGCCGCGTTCGCTGCGGCCCGACGCTGCCGCCGCGGAATAGACCATATGGCGGTTTACACCGACGTTGCCGCCGAAGACCTCGCGGAATTCCTCAAGAGCTACGACATCGGCGAATTGCTCTCCTACAAGGGCATCGCCGAGGGCGTCGAGAATTCGAACTTCCTGCTGCACACCAGCCAGGGCGCCTACATCCTCACGCTCTACGAGAAGCGCGTGGCGGAGGACGACCTGCCGTATTTCCTGTCGCTGATGGCGCATCTCGCCGAGCGCGGGGTGTCGTGCCCGCAGCCGGCGCGTAACCGCAAGGGCGAGGTCTATAGCCGGCTCGCCGGCCGGCCGGCGGCGATCATCAACTTCCTCGAAGGCATGTGGCCGCGGCGGCCGAACGTGGCGCATTGCTCAGGCGTCGGCGCCGCGCTGGCCAAAATGCATCTGGCCGGCCGTGACTTTCCACTGGTCCGCAACAATCCGCTGTCGGTCTCCGGCTGGCGGCCGCTGTTCGATCTCGCCGCCGCGCGGGCCGACAGCGTGCAGCCCGGATTGCATGACTTCATCGCGCGCGAGCTCGATCATCTCGAAGCCGCGTGGCCGGTGGACCTGCCGGTCGGCGTGATCCATGCCGACCTGTTTCCCGACAACGTCTTCTTCCTCGGCGACAAGCTCTCGGGCCTGATCGACTTCCCATTCGCCTGCAACGACATCCTAGCCTACGACGTCGCGATCTGCCTCAACGCCTGGTGCTTCGAGCCGGATCATTCCTTCAACGTCACCAAGGCGCGCGCGCTGCTCAATGCCTATAACCGCGAGCGGCAATTGTCGGCGGCGGAACAGGCCGCGCTGCCGCTGCTCGCGCGCGGCGCCGCGCTCCGTTTCCTGCTGACGCGCCTGGTCGATTTCCTCAACGTGCCCGCGGGTGCGCTGGTGCAGCCGAAGGACCCGCTGGAATACGTCCGCAAGCTGCGCTTCCACCAGAACGTCGCTGCGATCAACGACTACGGCATCACGCCGGCAGGATGCGCGGCGTGAGCGACAAGCCGCATGTGATTGTCTTCACCGATGGTGCCTGCTCCGGAAACCCAGGACCGGGCGGCTGGGGCGCGATCCTCCGATTCGGTGACGTCGAGAAGGAATTGAAGGGCGGCGAGGCGCACACCACCAACAACCGCATGGAGTTGATGGCGGCGATCTCGGCGCTGGAAGCCCTGAAGAAGCCCTGTGTGGTCGACCTCACCACTGACAGCCAGTACGTCCGCCAGGGCATTACCGGATGGATTCACGGCTGGAAGCGCAATGGCTGGCGCACGGCCGACAAGAAACCGGTGAAGAATGTCGAGCTGTGGCAGCGCCTCGACGCCGCGCTGAAGCCGCACGAGGTGCGCTGGCACTGGATCAAGGGCCATGCCGGCCACGCCGAGAACGAACGCGCCGACGAGCTGGCGCGCGAGGGCGTGGCGATGGCGAGGTTGAAGGGGTAGGGCGGCGCTTGCCGGCTGCGCATCAGCGATCCCGGCTATCGCCATTCCCAAAACTGTCATCGCCCGCGAAAGCGGGCGATCCAGTATTCCAGAAACGGTAGCCATTGAAACGAGAGGCCGCGGCGTACTGGATCGACCGGTCGAGCCGGGCGATGACAGCCAGTTTGCGGCGAAAGCGTCAGCTCAGAGCTGCCCGAGCAGCGTGTCGCCGCCGGAGACCTCGACCTTGCCCGGAGCCGGCTCCTTGTTGAGCTTCTTCACTACGCCGTCCTCGACCAGCATCGAGTAGCGGTGGGAGCGGATGCCGAGGCCGTTGCCGGAAGCGTCGAGCTCCATGCCGATCGCCTTGGTGAAGTCGGCATTGCCGTCGGCCAGGAAGACGGCCTCGTCGCGCTGGTCGGTGTCGCGCTTCCAGGCGTTCATCACGAAGGCGTCATTGACCGAGACGATCGCGATGGTGTCGACGCCCTTGTTCTTCAGGGCATAGGCGTTGAGGAAGATGCTCGGCAGATGCATCTTGTGGCAGGTGCCGGTGTAGGCGCCGGGCACCGCGAACAGGGCGACCTTCTTGCCCTTGAAAATGTCGTCGGTGGTTTTGACCTGCGGCCCCTCGGCGGTCATCACGCGAAACTTGGCTTCCGGCAGCTTGTCGCCAACATTGATCGTCATCGGTGTTCTCCCTCGGTGAAGCGGAACTGTCTTAAACCCGGTGGTTGGGCGGCACAATACGATCTGCTGCGGGAACGGCAATGCCGAAGCGCGGTCACCGTTCCGTCATCAGCCGGAAAACCCGCCGGCGTCGAGAAAGGCCTGCTCGTCCGCGGTGGTTTCCCGACCCAGCACCCGGTTACGGTGGGGGAAGCGGCCGAACCGGCGGATGATGTCGGCGTGATCCTCGGCATATTTCAGGTTGTCGGGATGGCAGTCATATTGCCGGAACAGCGTCACGCAGCGCTGCTGGTCGTCGAGGTCCTCCGAATGCTCGAAAGGCAGATAGAGGAATTCGCGCAGCACCGGGTCGGTCCGCGCATCGACGCCGCGGTCGATGGCGCGCCGTGCCACTTCACGCGCCAGCGCATCACTTGAAAAGGTCTTTGCGTCGCCTCGAAACAGGTTTCGCGGAAACTGGTCGAGCACGATGGTCAGCGCCAGCGCGCCCTCGTCGCTCGCCTCCCATGACGACAATTCGCCGGCAGCCGCCTTCTGCCAGGTGGCAAGGAAGCGGCTGCGGATTTCGGCATCGAAGGCATCGTCGCGCGTGTACCAGCGGTCGCGGCCGGCTTCTTGCCAGAACGTGATAACATCGGCGGGCGTCGCGATGCGCGCGTCAGTCATGTCCGTCCAACACCCGCATCACGTGTTTCAGGCCGCGGCCTTCTTCTCGTCGCGCAGCTCGCGGCGCAGGATCTTGCCGACATTGGTCTTCGGCAGGTCGGTCCTGAACTCGATCTGCTTCGGCACCTTGTAGGCGGTGAGTTGGGTGGCGCAGAACTTGATGATGTCCTCCGCCGTGATGTTCGGGTCCTTCTTGACGACGAAGGCCTTCACCGCCTCGCCGGACTTCGCATCGGGCACGCCGATCACGGCGCATTCCAGCACGCCCGGATGGCTCGCCAGCACTTCCTCGATCTCGTTCGGATAGACGTTGAAGCCCGAGACCAGGATCATGTCCTTCTTGCGGTCGACGATCTTGGTGTAGCCGTTCTCGTCCATCACGCCGATGTCGCCGGTTCGGAAATAGCCGTCCGACGTCATCACGCGCGCGGTCTCGTCCGGCCTGTTCCAGTAGCCCGCCATCACCTGCGGACCCTTGGCGCAGATCTCGCCGGCCTGGCCGATCGGCAGTTCGTTGCCCTCGTCGTCACGGATCGACAGAAAGGTCGAGGGCACCGGCAGCCCGATCGTACCGGAGAAACTTTCGATGTCGGCGCGGTTACAGGTCAGCGTTGGCGAGGTCTCCGACAGCCCATAGCCTTCCGAGAGCGGAATGCCGGTGACCTTGAGCCACTTCTCGGCGACCGGCTTCTGCGTCGCCATGCCGCCACCATTGGCGATCTTCAGCTTGGAGAAATCCAGCTTGTCGAAGCCTGGCGTGTTCAACAGGCCATTATAGAGCGTGTTGACTGCCGGAAAAAAGCTGACCTGATACTTCGCCAGCTCCTTGATGAAGCCGGCCATGTCGCGCGGATTGGGGATCAGCAGATTGGTGCCGCCGGAGCGCACGCCCAGCAGGTAGCACGCAGTCAGGGCGAAGATGTGATAGAGCGGCAGCGCGCAGACGATGACCATCTGGTCGACGATCGGCGGCTTCTTCAGCGCCGGCTGCAGCCAGGCGTCATTCTGCAGCACGTTGGCAAGCACGTTCTGGTGGATCAGCGTGGCGCCCTTGGAAACGCCGGTGGTGCCGCCGGTGTATTGCAGGAAGGCGACGTCCTGGCGCGTCAGCGCCGGCTTGTTGAGCTTCATGCCGCGGCCGGCCGACAGCGCCTCGTTGAACGTGACCGCGCCGGGGATCGACCAGGCCGGCACCATCTTCTTCACCCGGCGCACCACCAGGTTGACGATCACGCCCTTGAAGCCGAGCAGGTCGCCCATGCTGCCGACGATCACGTTCTTCACCGCGGTGTTCGCCAGCACCTTCTGCACGGTGGTGGCAAAGTTCTCCAGCACGATGATCGCTTCCGCGCCGGAATCCTTGAGCTGATGCTCGAGCTCGCGTGGGGTATAGAGCGGATTGACGTTGACCACGGCATAGCCGGCGCGCAGCACGGCGGCGATCGCGATCGGATATTGCAGTACGTTCGGCATCATCAGCGCGACCCGCGCGCCCTTCTGCAGGCCCTTGCTTTGCAGGTAGGCGCCGAGCGCCGTCGACATCTCGTCGAGCTCGCGATAGGTGATCGCCTTGTCCATGCAGATGAACGCCTTGCGATCGGCGAACTTCTTGAAGCTCTCCTCGAGCAATTCGACCAGCGACGAATATTGCGTGACGTCGATATCGGCAGGCACGCCGGCCGGATAATGCTTGAGCCAGATGCGCTCCATAGTGGTCAATCCCCTCTCTCAAATTCGGCTGATGTCCCGGATTGTTTCCGGGTTTCCCGACCCTGGGCCGTATTATCTTGGCCGCTTTATTTCAGGCAGTATTGAGCGATGCCGCGGCCAATGGCAAGCCGCTGCGCGCTATCGACGCATTGGGAGATCGGAGGGGGGCGCTCTGCTAGCCTGCCGGCTTGGCGTCGGCCTTCGGCTTCTCAGCCTTGGGCTTCTCGGCCTTGGGCTTCGCAACAGGCTTTGCCGTCGTCGCCGGCTTGCCGGCAGGCTTTGCAGCGGCCGGCTTGTCCGCAGCGGGCTTCGCAGCTGCGGCATCCGGCTTGGCGTTGGCGTGACGTACGGGCTTGGCCGCCGGCTTATTGTCCGACTTGGAGGCGCTCTTGCTGTCACCCTTGGCGTCATCAGCCGCATCGGACTTCTTGCCGGCGACACGGGTGTGCTTGCCCTTGGCGCGCTTGGCCGGCTGCAGCTTCTCGGTGTCGGCCTCGACCGCGGCGATCAACGCAGCGCCGGTCTTGGTCGGTCCCGTATAAACCACGACCGGCTCGGACGCCGCCGCCGGCTGCGCCAGCAGGTCGGCGGGTTTTGTCGGCATCGCGGCCTGCAGGCCCGAGGCGAAGAAGCTCACGCCGCTGTCGCCGTTGGTGCTCGCGCCGGCGCTGGCGACGGTGTCTTCTCCATCCTCGTCGCTGGCAGGCCTCTTGTGCTTGGCGCCGCACATCTCCTCACGCAGGTTCGGCGGGGTGGAATCGATCGGCACCAGATTGTCGACGGTGCCGAGCGAGGGCCGCAGCCATGCAAGCCCGTTATTGGCAAAGCCGCGATCCAGCAGTTGCGCGGCGCGGATCGCGCGCATGCGGCCCGAGGAGGCGCCGAGCACCACGGCGATCAGCCGCTTGCCGTCGCGCGTCGCCGACGCCACGAGATTGTAGCCGGAGGCGCAGATGAAGCCGGTCTTGAAGCCGTCGGCGCCGGGATAGCGGCCGATCAGCTTGTTGAAGTTCTGGGTGACGCGGCGGCCGAAGCGGATCGAGGGGATGTGGACGAAATACTCGTATTCCGGCAGGTCGCGGATGATGGCGCGGGCGAGGATCGCCATGTCGCGCGCCGAGGTGATCTGGCCGTCGGCGGGCAGGCCGTTCGGGTTGACGTAGCTCGTTTGCGTCATGCCGAGCTTCTGCGCGGTCTCGTTCATCATCGCGGCAAAGCCGTCGATCGAACCGCCGATGCCCTCGGCCAGCACCACGGCCATGTCGTTGGCCGACTTCACCAGCATCATCTTGAGCGCATTGTCGACGGTGACCTGGGTGCCGGGCCGGAAGCCCATCTTCGACGGCGACTGCGACGACGCGGTCGGCGACACCGTGAGCAGCGTGTCGAGCGACACGCGGCCGTCCTTGACCGCCTTCAGCGTCACATAGGCGGTCATCAGCTTGCTGAGCGAGGCCGGATACCACGGCATCGTGGCATTGTCGGCCTGCAGCACCTTCCCGGTATCGGCCTCGACGACCAGCAGCGCCTCGGCCTGCGCGATCTGCGGCGTTGCGATGGCGAGCATCGCGACGGCCAGAATCCATTTCAACGACGGGCGCAGCGGGCGAGGCAAATACACGACGGTTCCGGTCCTTTGAGACCCGCCTTCAAGAAGGAGGTCTTGCGATGTGACGTACGGGTTTCAAGCGTGTCCGGCGCCGCATTGCGGCGATGCAAACCTATACCGGCTTGCCACCTGAGAACAGAGGGCGGCCAATTATATCGTGGACGAAATCGGCTGAATTTCGGCAGCCGCCTCAATTGGAAAGGGGGAGAATTATGGTGCCTCGATGCCGGCGCGCGCCTGGTCCTGGACCATGAACTGGGCCCGTGCGAGTTCGGCAAAACGCCCGCCTTTCGCCACCAGTTCATCGAAAGTTCCGCTTTCGATCACCCGTCCCTGGTCGAACAACAGGATGCGGGTGGCGTGGCGGATGGTCGAGAGACGGTGCGCGATCACGAAGGTGGTGCGGCCCTTCATCACTTCGTCGAGAGCAGCATTCACCTTGGCCTCGGTGACGGCGTCGAGCGCGCTGGTCGCCTCGTCGAGGATCAGGATCGGCGGATCCTTGAGCAGCGCGCGCGCAATCGACAGCCGCTGCCGTTCGCCGCCGGACAGCATGCGGCCGCGCTCGCCGGCATGGGTGTCGAACTTCTTTTCGCTGCGCTCGATGAAATCCAGCGCCTGCGCGCGCGCCGCGGCGGTACGCAGTTCCTCGTCGGTCGCATCGGGCTTGCCGACGCGCAGATTGTCGGCGAGCGAGCGGTTGAACAACAGCGCCTCCTGGAACACCACGCCGATGTTCCGCCGCAGCGCCGTCAGCTTCAGCGCGCGTATGTCCATACCGTCGATCTTGATGATGCCGGATTGCGGATCGAACGCCCGATGCAGCAGCGCGATCGCGGTGGATTTACCGGCGCCGGTCGAGCCGACCAGCGCGATGGTCTGGCCGGGCAATGCGGTGAAGGTGAGGTCCTCGATCGCCGGTCGCTTGCCGTCATAGGAGAACGAGACGTCGTTGAATTCGACCAGCCCCGACAGCCGGCCGGGATCGACCGCGCCCGGCCGGTCGCGTACCGCCGGGACCGCATCGAGCACGTCGAAGAACTCCTGCAGTCGCGGTGCTTCCATGAACACATTGTTGATGAAGCTCACCACCTGCTCGAGCTTCTGGATCAGCATGGTGGCGAACGAGACGAACATCACGATCTCGCCGACCGTGGTGAGGCCCTCGTTGTGAAGCGCGATACCGACGGTGAAGATCGCGAGCACCGTGATGGTGGTCGAGGCGCGCGTGATCACGGTGACCAGCGCCCACCATGACAGCACCGGCATCTGCACCGCGAGCAGCTTGTCGGCGACGTAGCGCAGGCCCTGCACCTCGGAATCGATCCGCACGAAGCTCTGCACCAGCGCGACATTGCCGAGCGCGTCGGAGGCACGCGCCGAGAGGTCGCTGTAATAGGCCTCGACCTCGCTCTGCATGCCGTAGGTCTTGCGCACCACCAGGGTGGTCAGCACGGTGAACACGACGCAGAGCGCGAACAGCAGGATCGCCAGCCGCCAGTTGATGTAGAGCGCGAGCGGCAACAGCACGACCAGCGACATGATCGCGGCGAAGTGTTCGCGGAAGAAGCCGAGCCAGAGCCGCCACAGCGCGTCGGTGCCGTTCAGCATCACCTTCATCAGCCGCCCGGAATGGGTGCCGGAGTGGAAAGTCAGCGGCAGCTGCAGGATGTGCTCGAAATAATCCGTCAGCACCGCCTGGCGCTGGCGGTGTGCCAGCCGGTCGGCCTGCAACGCCACGATCGCGCTGCAGCCGATCGTGAACAGGCCGAATGCCGCCCAGGCCGCGAGCAGCGGCCATGCCGAGGAGGTCGCGAACAGCCCCGTGACCGGCCGGCCCGACAGTACGTCGACGATCTTGCCGAACAGCACCGGCTCGGCGAATTGCGCGCCGGCGAGCAGCATGTTGGCGGCGGCGAGGATCCAGCCGAGCCGCGCCTCCTTGCCGAGTAGTTCGAGGACGCGGGTATAAAGGCGAAGCATGGACATGCCGGCGGGACTCGTCAGCGGTGGGCGCCCGGTCAGGCGGGACGCAATTTAATCAGGGTTCGGGATGCAGGGCCAGCGGGCGATGGCTTCCCTTCCTGCGTTATCCAATTCCGTTGACCTCATCCGGAGGCCGAGTACCGATGCACCCACGTCATTGCGAGCGAAGCGAAGCAATCCATGTTTCCGCTTGCTCTGTGACAATGGATTGCTTCGCTTCGCTCGCAATAACGTGGATGGGAGGCCTAGTTCACCAGCCGGCCATCGATCGGCGGCAGGAATTGGTCGTCAAAGATGTCGGCAGCGTGCGGCCGCTTCTGGAATTTGAAGTCCTCCGCGAGCTGGTCGAGCGAGCGCTCGAAGCGCTCCGCCTCGATGCCGCCAAGCCCGTTGCGCTTCACCTCGCCGGTCAGGATGTTGTCGCGGATGATGGCGCCCAGCCGCTCGAGCTCCAGGTCGCGCGAGCCGCCATCCATCCGGCTCACCACCTCGCCGGCGGCACGGGCCGGGTCCTTGACGGCGAGGTTGGTGCCGCCGATCACCGCGCGCACGAAACCTTTCACCGCATCCGGCTTCGCCGCGGCAAGGCGCGGGCTGACGATCACGGCAAACCCATAGGCCTCGCAGCCATAGTCGGCGAAGCGCAGCACCGCGAGATCGTCGGCAGGCACGCCGCGATCGCGCAGATTTATCGCCGAAAGATAGGAGAAGCCGGTGACGGCATCGATCTGGCCCGCGGAAAGCATCGGCTCGCGCACCGCGGCGCTGATCGTGTTCTGCTTCACGCTCGCAAGCTTGATGCCGTTCTGCTTGGCGACCGCGGGCCACAGCCGGATCGAGAGGTCGCCCTCGGCGACGCCGAGGTTCTTGTCCTGGATGTCGGTCAGCGCCTTGATGCCACGGCTCTTGCGGGCAATGATCGCATAAGGCGCCTGGTTGAACAGCACGAACACCGCCTTGACGGGGACAGCACCAGGCTTGTCGCGAAAGCGGATCAGCGCGTTGATGTCGACGAGGGCGAAATCGCTCGAGCCGTCGGCGACGCGCGCGATGGCATCCGCCGAGCTGGTGGCGACGTTGGTGCCGACCGCAAGGCCCTCGGCGCTGAACAGGCCGCCGGCCGACGCCATCACGAATGGGGCCGCGGCAGCATCAAGCGGACGGTCGAGCGTGAACTGGATAGTGAGCGGCTGCGGCGCATCGCCGGCGCGCAACGGCGTGACGGCCGGCCACACGCCGCCCGAAAGGCCGATCACGCCGGCCAGTATCCAGCGGAGAACGGTGGTCCGACTTACCTGCATCATGACATCCGGGAGGCGAGACAAAGTGCCGCGCCGGCTGCGCCTGCTTCATGACATCGAATGCGCCAGGGCAGGGTGCAATTCAAGCATCAATTTCAAGCGTTATCTGCGGCCATCCTGCCTCAGGCAAGGTGAACAGCCGATGACTGCCATGAATTAACCCCAGGTTGTTCAGCTTGCATTCGGTTTGGGGAACCTAATCTAGGGGTAGTGGTTAGCTCACCAGGGCCCGTCGGGCCGGCTTCCACAAGGGATGACTGCAATGTTTGCGCGAAAGGGTGTTTTTTCGTCCATTGGCCGCGCAGCCACATTGGCAACGGTTGCCGCGGTGGCGTTGACGGCCGTCGAGCCGACGATGGCGTTCGCAGGCTCCGCCTCGGCGGGCAAGGCGACCGCAGTGACCACATCACACGGCATAAGCGGCGCGACCGATATCAGCGCCCGCCGTCGTTACTATGGCGGCGGTGGCGCGGCGGCTGCGGCTGCGTTCGCCGGGATCATCGGCACGGGTCTGGCGATCGCCGCAGCCCAGAACCGTCGCGACTATTACGACTCCTACGGCTACTATGGCGGCCCGGCCTATTACGATGGTGGTCCCGCCTATTATGGTGGTCCGGTCTACTACGGTGGCGGACCGTACTATGGTTACCACCGCTATTACGGGCGCCGCTCGCAGCTGCCCTATACGCCGTACTGACGCCGCATCGGCGGTTCTCAGTACTGTCACAAAGCATCAATCCACCGGCTGCAAGGCCGGTGGATTTTTCGTTGTCGGCTCGCCCGTTAACACGCTGGCGACGCGTTTCGATTAGGCTCGTAGGATGAGTGATTCGATCGAGCGGCTTTACCAGGCGGTGATCGCGGCCAAGGATCTTGATCCGGCAGTTTCGCGCACGGCACGGCTGTTCCAGCGCGGGCCGGCCAAGATGGCCAAGAAGCTCGCCGAGGAAGCGGTCGAGGTCGTGATCGACGCCATCAGCGGCAAGCCGGACGCCGTGGTCCGCGAGAGCGCGGACCTGCTCTACAATCTCACGGTGCTCTGGGCCTCGGCCGGCGTGAGGCCGGGGGATGTGTGGCGCGAGATGGAGCGGCGCGAGCGCCTGCTCGGGATCGCCGAGAAGCTGCCGAAGTCGCCCGTCAAGCTGCCCAAGACCGCGCCCGTTCCGGTGGTTCGGCGTCGAATTGTCGCGCTGGAGAACCGGCTGCGCAAACGGCAGTCGTAAATCAACTAAATTCGATCCATTCCCGGCATGGACAAATCCGCTCCATGATGGTTCATCGCGCCCATGTTGAAACGGATTTACGACTGGTGCGTCGCGGCGGCCGACAAGCCCTACGCACTCTGGATTCTCGCCGCCGTTGCCTTCGCCGAGAGCTCCTTCTTCCCGATCCCTCCTGACATCATGCTGTTGCCGATGTCGTTGGCGCGGCCGAAGCGGGCCTGGTGGTTCGCGGCCGTCTGCACCGTCGCGTCCGTCGCCGGCGGCGTGCTCGGCTACGCGATCGGCGCGCTGCTCTACGACTCGCTCGGGCAGTGGCTGATCCATCTCTATGGCCTGTCCGACAAGGTCGACGCGTTCCGCGCCTCCTATGCCGAGTGGGGTGCCGTGATCATCCTCGTGAAGGGGCTGACGCCGATCCCCTACAAGCTCGTGACGATCACGTCGGGCTTTGCCGGCTACAGCATCGGGCTGTTCATCCTGTGCTCGATCGTCGCACGCGGCGGCCGCTTCTTCTTTGTCGCGGTGCTGCTCAACCGCTATGGCGATGTCATCCGCGCCGAGCTCGAGAAGCGGCTCGGCCTGTGGGTCGCGATCGGCGCGATCGTGCTGGTGCTGGGCTTTGTTGTCGCATTCAAGCTGATCTGACCAAAGTTCTAGCTGTTCGCGTCTTTGCTCGCGGACGGCTTCGGACTACGGTCGCTGCGTTGGCTGATGGAATCGACGACCGGTGAATCTCGCGAGACTCAATCCCGCCAAGGCGTGCGTTGCAATGGCGGGCCTTGCGCTGTCGATGGCGCTGCCTGCGACCGACAGCGCACGGGCGCAGACTGCGCCGCCCGCGCTCGGCGTGCAGTCGCAGCCTGTTGAGTCTCAACCGCAACAGATCGAGCTGCCGCCTGCGCCGGTCGAGCGCGAGAATCCCGGGCTGATCAACGAAATCGGAAAGCTGTTCGAGAAGTCGAAGTCGGCGCTGCCACAGCTGAAGAGCCCCGGCGAGACCATCAACGATCTGTCGAACATTGCGCGCCCCTCGACGATGGTGACCGGGCGCGCGGCCTGCGCGGTGGCCTCGAACGGCGCGCCGGACTGCAAGATCGGCGCCGACCGGCTGTGCCAGAGCAAGGGGTTCAAGGAGGGCAAGAGCATCGATACCGATGCCTCTGAGAAATGCTCGCCGCTGGTCTATCTGCCGGGCCACAAGCGCGGGCCGAACGACTGCAAGACGGAAAATTTCGTGACACGGGCGGTCTGCCAATAGAGGCGGTCGAAACTGCGTCTGGGATGCCAGATCCCCTCGAAAATACGACGTCTGGATGAGGTTTTGTCATCCTTTTTGCAGCGCCGTAACGCAATACTTGACACTGGAAAGATTGCCTTGTTGGTATCACGGTCACCATTCGAGACCAACCAACTTGAGGATCCGCCGCCAATGTCCATGCCTGCTCTGTTCAAGGGCCGCCTGTCTCTTCCCGTGATCGGGGCACCGCTGTTCATCATCTCGGTGCCCGACCTCGTCATCGCCCAGTGCAAGGCCGGTGTGGTCGGCTCGTTCCCGTCGCTGAACGCGCGGCCGCCGGAACTGCTGGACGAATGGCTGTACCGGATCAAGGAAGAGCTCGCCGCCTACGACAAGGCGCATCCGGAGCGGCCGTCAGCGCCGTTCGCGGTGAACCAGATCGTGCACAAGTCGAACAACCGGCTCGATCACGACATGGCGCTTTGCGAGAAGCACAAGGTGCCGATGATCATCTCCTCGCTCGGCGCGCGCGAGGAGCTGAACCAGGCCGTCCACGGCTGGGGCGGCATCGTGTTCCACGACGTGATCAACCAGAAGTTCGCGCACAAGGCGATCGAGAAGGGCGCCGACGGCCTGATCCTGGTTGCAGCCGGCGCCGGCGGCCATGCCGGCACGCTGTCGCCGTTCCCGTTCGTGTCGGAGACGCGGCAGTGGTTCGACGGGCCGATCGCGCTGTCGGGCACCATCGCCAATGGCCGCGCCATTCGCGCGGCGCGCATCATCGGCGCCGACTTCGCCTATATCGGCTCCGCCTTCATCGCGACCAAAGAGGCGAACGCGGTCGAGGGCTACAAGAGCATGATCACCAATTCGTCCGCCGAGGACATCGTCTACTCCAATCTGTTCACCGGCGTGCACGGCAATTATTTGAAGCCGTCGATCGTCGCGGCCGGCATGGATCCGGAAAACCTGCCGACCTCCGATCCTTCGAAGATGAGCTTCGGCACCGATGCATCGGGCGAGCGCGCCAAGCCGAAGGCCTGGAAGGAGATCTGGGGCTCCGGCCAGGGCGTCGGCAGCATCTCCAAGGTGGTGCCCGCGGCCGAGCTGATCGCGCGGTTCAGGAAAGAGTATGACGAAGCAGTCGATCCGGCGCTTGCGTGATGGAGCCGATCTTTCGCGTTGACGGCGACCGCGTCGTCACCAGTCCCGATGCCGCGGGTCCATGGGACCCGCGGATGCAGCACGGTTCCGCGCCGGCCGCCCTGGTGGTGTGGGCCGCAGAAGCCATCCCCACGCCGGTGCCGATGCGGATCGCGCGGGTCACGATCGACCTGATGCGTCCGGTGCCGGTGGCGCCGCTGACGGTCTCGAGCGAGATCCTGCGCGACGGCCGCAAGATCCAGCTCTGCGGCGTCAGACTTCTCGCCGACGGCGTTCTCGTCGTCTCGGCCACCGTGCTCAAGATCAAGCAGCAGGTGGCCGAGCTGCCGCCGGATGTCGCAGCCCTTCCGGTCGATCTGCCGGGCCCCGACGAAAGCATCGTCGAGCTGGGCAACCTCGCGAATAGTCCGTTCGTGAAAAATATCTCGATGCGCGCCGCGCGCGGCCGCTTCGGCGTGCTGGGCCCAGGCGCGATCTGGTTCCGCGTCAACCAGCCGCTGATCGCGGGCGTCGCCGTCTCGCAGGCGATGCGCGCAGTGGTCGCCTCGGATTTCTCCAACGGCGTTTCGCCGGCGCTCGATTTCAGCCGGTGGACCTTCATTAATGCCGATCTCACCGTGAGCTTGGCGCGCGAGCCGGTCGGCGACTGGGTCCTGCTCGACAGCGAGTCCTGGATCGGGCCTAACGGCGCAGGGCTTGCGATGTCGCGGCTCGCCGACCAGCGCGGCTATTTCGGCCGTACCGTCCAGAGCCTCGTGATCGAGCGGCGCTAGCGCCGGGCCGGTTTCAGCCGCCACGATGGAGAGAAGGAGCCCGGCGCGGCCGCCCTTGTGCAAAAATACCCCTGCGCCTCCGGAACGGTTGGCGGCACCAACGAGTTTTGGTCTGGTTAGGGGGTGTCATGACGCGCATCGATCTCGCTGCCGGTTTCCTGGCCAAGGCCGTCCGGCGGCCGTGTGCGTTGCGGGCAGGTGGTATCGGTGCTGCGCGGTTGCCCGGAGCCTCGCGGTGAAGCCCGGCCCGTCCTCGGAACGCGCGGTCATCCTCGCCGCGAGCGAGCGGCACGCCGTCAAGACCGCCCACCTGATCAAGGAAGCCGGCTACTATGCCAACATCTGCGGCGACCTCGCCGAGCTCGAGCACCAGGTCGCGAGCGGGGCGGGCCTTGCCATCATTGCCGATGAGGCGATCAGGACCGCCGACGTTGCCGGCCTGACGCGCTGGCTGAACGAGCAGCCGTCATGGTCGGATTTTCCCATCGTGCTGATGAGCGAGAAGGGCGGGCCCGAGCGCAATCCTGAAGCGGCGCGGCTCGGCCGCGTGCTCGGCAACGTCACCTTCATCGAGCGTCCATTCCATCCGACCACGCTGGTGAGCCTGGTCGCGGCGGCGGTACGCGGCCGCCGCCGCCAGTACCAGACCCGCCAGATACTGGAAGACCTGACCGAGAGCGAAGACCTGTTGCAGACCGCGCTCGATGCCGGCCATCTCGGCGCGCTCGAACTTCATCTGCCGGATTTCGCGCTCGAGGCGTCGCCGACCTGCAAGACGTTCTTCGGGCGCAAGCCTCGCGATCCCTTCACCTATCAGGATCTGCTCGACGCGGTGCATCCCGATGACCGCGCCCGCCGCAGCGAAATCGTCGCGCAAACGCTGCGCACCGGCGCGGATTACAGGATCGAGTATCGCAACATCTGGCCCGATGGCACCCAGCACTGGGTCGACGTCCGCGCCCGCGCGGTGCGCCGGCCCGACGGCAGCATCCGATCGCTGGTCGGGGTCTGCTCCGACATCACCGCGCGCAAGACCGCGGAGATCGAGCGCGAGGCACTGCTGGCGCAGCTCGCCGCGGAGCGCACCGCGCTTGCCGAGCTCACCGCGACGCTGGAGCAGCGGGTCGAACAGCGCACCGCCGACCTGATGAAGGAGGTCGCCGCGCGCGAGCGGGCGCAGGAACAGCTCCGCCATGCACAGAAGATGGAGGCAATTGGCCAGCTCACCGGCGGCGTCGCGCACGACTTCAACAATCTGCTGATGGCCGTGATGGGCAATCTCGATCTGCTGCGCAAGCGGATGCCGGAGGACCCGCGCCTGCGCCGGCTGGTCGATGGCGCGTTGCAGGGCGCAGAGCGCGGTGCCTCCCTGACGCAACGGCTATTGGCCTTCGCACGGCAGCAGGATCTGCGCGCGGTGCCGGTCGATCTCGGCGCGCTGGTGCGCAATATGAGCGAATTGCTCGAGCGCTCGCTCGGGCCGCGCATCACGCTGCGGCTCGATATCCCGGACGGACTGCCGCCGGCCTGCGTCGACACCAACCAGCTCGAGCTTGCGGTGCTCAACCTTGCGATCAACGCGCGCGATGCGATGCCGGATGGCGGCGTGATCGAAATCCGCCTCGCGGCATGGCGGGTCAAGAATGATCAGGCCAAGAGCGACAATCAGGTCAGGAGCGATCAGGCCAGGAGCGATCCCGCGCTGCAGCCGGGCAATTACCTGAAGCTGTCGGTGGTCGACAGCGGCAGCGGCATGTCGCCGGACGTGCTGAAGCGGGCGATCGAGCCGTTCTTCTCGTCGAAGCCGGTGGGCAAGGGGACCGGGCTCGGCCTGTCGATGGTGCATGGGCTCGCGGTGCAGCTCGGCGGCACGCTGCAGCTGTCGAGCGCGGTCGGCAAAGGCACCACGGCCGTGCTGGTGCTGCCGGTCGCGACAACAGCGCCGGCGGTGGAGAGCCCGGCGCCTGCGGCGCAGAAGGTCAAGCGCTCGGCGGTGATCCTGCTGGTCGACGACGATTCACTGATTGCGATGTCGACCATGGAGATGCTGGAGGACCTCGGCCATCGCGTGATCGGCGCCAGTTCCGGACCGCACGCGCTCGATATCCTCCGGAGCGACCAGCAGATCGACCTGATGATGACCGATCACGTGATGCCCGGCATGACCGGCCTCGAACTCGCCGCGGCCTCGCGCGAGTTGCGCCCGCATCTCGTCGTCCTGCTCGCCACCGGCTATGCCGAACTGCCCGACGGCACCCAGGTCGACCTGCCGCGGCTGGCCAAGCCCTACCACCAGGATCAGCTGCGCGAGCGGCTCGATCAGCTGCTGGGGCAGGGGGCAGCGAGCGACCAGCACGCTGTCGGTGCGGCTGCCCGTACTTTTTCACCGTCACCCTCAGGAGCCGCGAAGCGGCGTCTCGAAGGGTGACGGCCCGGCTGCCGCCGCGATGGGCCGAGACGCATGCTGAAACATCGGGCCGTGCATCCTTCGAGGCGCGCAAGAGCGCGCACCTCACGACAACGGTGATAGACGTGGTCGCACTACAGCCTCACCCCACCATGCGGTCGCGGCCGGACCAGAAGCGCGCCTTCAGCACCTTCTTGTCGACCTTGCCGACGCCGGTCATCGGCAGCTCCTTGACGAACTGGATCTGCTTCGGCGCGTGCGCCGAGCCCTTCTTTGCCTTCACGAGGCTGATCAGCTCGTCCGCGTCGGGCACAGCGCCTTCGCGCGCCACCACGACGGCGGTGACGGCCTCGCCCCATTTGTCGTCGGGCACGCCGACCACCGCGACCATCGCGACGTCGGCGTGCTGCGACAGCACATCCTCGACTTCGCGTGGAAAGATGTTGAAGCCGCCGGAGACGATCATGTCCTTCTTGCGGTCGAGGATGAACATGTAGCCGCGCTCGTCCTTGCGTGCGATGTCGCCGGTGTGCAGCCAGCCGCTCTTCAGCGTCTCCGCCGTGATGTCGGGCCGCTTCCAGTATTCGGCCATCACATGCGTGGCGCGCACGCAGATCTCGCCGGCCTCGCCGGTCGCGACCTCCTGGTCGTCCTGATCGAGGATATTCACCTGACAGGCGGTGATCGGGAAGCCGCAGGAAAGGAACAGCTCCGGCGTCTTCGGGTCATGGTCCGCCTTGCGCAGCACCGAGACCGGATAGCACTCGGTCTGGCCATAAAGCTGCGAGAACACCGGGCCGATCCGCTCGATGCCCTCGACCAGCCGGCTCGGCGACATCGCGGATGCGCCGTAGAGCAACAGCTCGAGCGAGGAGAGGTCGGTTCTGGGCAGCGCCGGATGATCCAGCATCACATAGATCATGGTCGGCACGAACAGCGTGAAGTTGATCTTCTCGCGCTCGATGGTCTTGAACACGGCTTCCGGATCGAACCCCTTCAGCATGTGCACGGTGCCGCCGCGCATCAACGTCGGCAGCACCTTGGTGCCGGCGACATGGCTGATCGGCGCCACCGTCAGGTAGCGCGGCGTCTCCGGAATCTCGAAGTCGGCGAGGATGGCGGCGGCGAAGCCGCCATATTCGCGGTGATAGCGCAGCGCGCCCTTGGATTTGCCGGTCGTGCCGCCGGTGTAGTTCAGGGTCGAGATGTCGTCTTCGCGAGCGAAGTTCTTCGCGGTCGCGCTGCCGGCATCCTCGACGACCTGCAACAGGTCGGCGCCGTAATCCGCCGGGCCGAGCGTGAACACGGTCTTCAGGCCGGCGGCCTTGGCGGCGAGCTCGCCGCCACGATCGCGAAACGTGATGCCGTCGACGATCAGCATCTCGGCCTCGGAGTCCTCGATCTGGAACAGCTGGTCGTCGAGCGAGCCGAGCGGGTGCAGCCAGGTGATCGCGAGCCGCGACAATTGCGCGGCGACGCCGGCGCACCAGCTGTCGGCGCGGTTGGCGGTGAGCAGCGCGACGCGGGTGCCCGGCGCGAAGCCGAGCCGCATGAATACGCTCTGCATCCGTCCGATCAGGTCGGTCGCGCCCTGATAGTTGAGCGAGCCGCCCGGCCAGGCGAAGGCCGTGCGGCTCGGATAGCGTGCCAGTGCCCGCAAGGTCTGCTCGCACACCGCCGGAAATGCATAGAGCGGATTGCTCATCTCGTCCCTCCCGCTTTGTCTTTGGCTTCTCTCGTGCCAATGTTGGCGCAACGCTAACACAATGATGCAGGGAAGAAACAACTTGTCCGCTGATCCTCTCGCGCGTTTTCGCGATCGCCTCCGGTTGCCGCTGATTGCCGCGCCGATGTTTCTGGTCTCCGGCGTCGAGCTGGTGGTAGCAGCCTGCCGCAACGGCGTGATCGGTTCGTTTCCGACGGTGAATTGCCGCGAGACGGAACAGCTCGATGCATGGCTCGGCGACATCGAGCGCCGCCTGCAGGCGCAGGCCGACGCGAGCGGCAGAGCGGCGGCGCCGATCTGTCCGAACCTGATCGTGCACCGCTCCAACGCGCGGCTGGCGCAGGACCTCGCCGTGCTGCTGCGGCACAAGCCGGAGCTCGTGATTACCTCGGTCGGCTCGCCCGCGCCGGTGCTCGCACCTCTGCACGATGCCGGCGCGCTGGTGTTCGCCGACGTCGCCTCGATCCGTCATGCCGAGCGCGCGGTCGCGGCCGGCGCCGACGGGCTGGTGCTGCTCACCGCGGGCGCCGGCGGGCAGACCGGCTGGCTCAATCCATTCGTGTTCGTCCGCGCGGTGCGCGGATTCTTCGACGGCCCCATCGTGCTGGCCGGCGGCATCAGCGACGGCCACGCGCTGCGCGCCGCGGAGGCGCTCGGCTGCGATCTCGCCTATATGGGCACCAAGTTCATCGCGACGCGCGAGAGCATGGCGGACGCGAGATACAAGCAGATGCTGGTCGAGGCGACCGCCGATGACATCCTGCTCACGACGGCCTTCACGGGCCTGCAGACCAACATGCTGCGGCCCTCGATCGAGGCCGCCGGCCTCGATCCCGACGACCTGCCGGCGCGCGGCGCGATCGACATCGGCAAGGACATCGACATCGGCGCCCGCGAAAGCCGCCCCAAACGCTGGCGCGACATCTGGAGCGGCGGTCATTCCACCTCAGGGGTGACCGGGGTGCTCGCGGTCGATGATCTGCTGGCGCAGACGATCGCCGAGTACGAGGCAGCGAGCGCGCGGGTGCGGCTCGCCTGACCGTTCAAGTCCCGCCTGTCCGCTTAACGCGGCATTAACCATGCCAGTCCCAACAATAGCGTCACGGGATGGTCCGCCGCCGCGGCCGGCCGCCGGCAGTTATGGGAATGCGACATGGCTTTTGAGGCGCACTTCGCCAAGGATTCGGCCAAGACTCCGGCATCGCTCGACGATCTCCGGACCCGCGTATTCTACGCCCTGCAGCGGCATCCGCTGTGCCGTCAGGTCGAATTCGACATCGTCAGCACGCCGCGCACCCGCCGCACCAACTGGACGGTTAGCCTGCACTCGGTCCAGCCCGGTGCCCTCTGGACGGCGCATGAGATCGTAGCCGACATCCAGGAAGCCTATGAGCTTGACGCCGCGGCCTGATTTTCGGGCCGTTTCGGGACGATTTCACCTATTTGGCGCTGTCACGGCACGGTAACGCCGCATTTCTCGCGCAGTTTGCGGCAACACCGGCCCGGGAATGGAGTAGTTTTTGACCAGAGCCATCACCCTCGCCGCGCTGACCTGCTTCCTCCTCGCAGGCGCCGCGATAACAGCCATTCTGGGCCGCGACAGCCTGCCCGCGGCGCAGGCCGACATTGGACCGGTCGCCAATCGCGCCAGCAAGCAGGACAAGCTAGCGGTCACGGCGCTTGCCGCGGTCTCGTTCGAGGCGCCCAAGCCGATTGAGGCGCCCGCCAATCCGTCTCCCCTCCTGTTGCGTGCGCAAGCCGCGATTCCGGGCGCGACCGATACGGTCCGCCAGGCCTATGCCTCCGCCGAGCCTGGCGATATCGGCCTGCCGAAGATCAACGACCCCATCGATGCGGCCCAGCCGCAGATCGCCGAGCCCGCCGTACCGGCGCCCGCCGTCCCCGCCGCGCCGCCGAAGCCCAAGGCTGCCGCCAAGCCGGCGCTGCAGAAGACCTACGCCCTGCTCAGCGACGCGCAGATCGCCGGCATCAAGGACCGGCTCAAGCTGTCGTCATCGCAGGAGTATTACTGGCCGGCGGTCGAGACCGCGCTGCGCGCCGTCGCGCGCAAGATCCACGCCAGGCGCCAGGGCGATCCCGCATCGGGAACCATGCCGATCGATCCCGACTCCGAGGAAGTCCAGCAGCTGAAGTCGGCGGCGATGCCGCTGCTGTTCCAGCTCCGCGAGGATCAGAAGAACGAGGTCCGCTCGCTGGCGCGCCTGATCGGCCTCGAACGCGTCGCTTCGATGATCTGAGCGCAAGGGTCGGCCGCGCCGATCTGCGGCCGACGAGTTCTAGTGGGCTTCCAGCGGACGCAGCTTGTCCACCTTGCCCTGGGTTTCGACGAGCAGTTGCTTCATGAAGTCCTTGTTGCGCTTGAGCCATGGCTCCAGCGTCTGCCGCACATCGCCCGGCGACTTCTTCTCGATGGCTTGCGCAAGCCGGGTCTGAAACGTTCCCCAATCCTTGAACATCTCCTTCAAGAGCGCATCGTCGGAGATGTTGATCGTCGACTTGATGTCGCCGACGGTCTCGAGCTCGCGCATGTTGCCCTGTCGCAGGATCGAATCGAGGTTTTCCAGGCATTCGTGGTAGCGCTGCAGCAGATCGTCCCATCGCTTGGCGCTGAAGTCATCGTCCAGGTTCTCGACCGCGTTGTACAACGGCTCGAGAAACGACCATCGGAAACGCCGCGCCAGTCGCAGCAGGATCGACAGGAAGACGATGTCCTTCGGCATGTTCTGCGCGACCATCAGTCTTGGATCCTCGCTGAATGGCGGCATCGGTACGAAGATGATGACCACCGAGAACGGCGTGTTGTCGAGATATTCGAGCCGGGCGATGACCGGTTGATACAGCTTCAAATCGCGGAAGATCGGACTGAGGACCTGCTCGCGGCTTCGCCGGCTGGCAATGTCCACGTCGGAGAACGAGTTCGCGACGTAGCTCGTCAACTCGTCGAGCCAGGCGCCGCTGTCATACCGGTTCTGTGCGCTGAGCAGGTCCTCCCAGTCGAGATCAGTCGTGTCGGGGCCGGACAGCAGCGTGGTGGTGGCGGGATCCGCCTCCAGTCTGGCATCCGTCAGGAATCCCCGCGCACGGTCTGACGGCGGCAATGCCTTCAGCGCATCGGCCTTCTGCCGGAACGACAACTCGTCGCTGAACACGATGCGAAGCCGCAGACGAAACAGCTCTTCCGGGCGGGTGATCTGCATGAACTGCGCGTGCAGGTCCTTCACCGCCTCGTTGAAGTCGCGGGCGTGATTGGCGTTCAGTTTCGGCCGCAGCGGCACGGCACCGAAGGTCGGCCGCACGAACAGATCTTCGAGAAACCGCCGGACCTCGTCCTCGCCGATCCCATAAAACTCGTTCTCCGCCAGCATCGGAAACGAGGGTGAGGCATCGACCGAGAACCACAGCACCTTTGACATGAGCTTCAGCGCGCGCTTGTAGCCGTCGAACTGGGCGATCTCGGACGCGCACCACGTCCAATTGTGCTCGGCATTGGTGTGAATGAAGATCAGGCAGTCGGCCCTCGCCGTGTTGTCGATCATCCATTGCCGCCATTCCGTGCCGCCGGGAATTTCCTCGCACACAAAGCATTCCATCGAACGCTGACCGTCCAGGCTGCTGAGATATTCGAGCCGCGCCTTCAACAGGCGCGCGAGAAATCTGTCTTCGGCGCGATGGCTGATAAAGACCGAGAAATCATTTGGCATGGCAAAATCCGATCTGCATGAATTTGATGCGACGGCTGGCCGTGTCTCATGGGCCGAATGCCGCGGCTGGACGTCCTGCCGCGGACAGAATGATAGCTCGACTCTGAAATGTGCGATCACCGGGCACGAAAAAGAAAAACCGCCTGCCAGTGATTTACCTCACTATACCTTAGGGTGTGCCATGTGCAAGATACCTAGGGAACCGGCGCACGATGCTTGTCGTGCTCCGGTGCGGACTAGCTAAAATTCTTTGAAACTCTGCCGATGTGTCGATTTGAACGCATCGCTTCATTTCATGACCTGGCGCGGTTTGTGCCTGGACGCACGAGCAAATGGGCCTTCGGCCGTGATCGGCCGGCCGTATCGAGATCAGCAAAAGTCATCGTCTGGGGGCAGTCATGCCGAAGACCAAGCAGCAGCATCTTGATCGTGACGCCGGGCCGAAGCGGATATTGGCGCTCGACGGTGGCGGCATTCGCGGCATTCTCACGCTCGAATATGTCGGCGCCATCGAGACGATGTTGCGCCAACGCTTCGGCAACAACGACCTGCTGCTTTGCGATTACTTCGATCTGATCGGCGGCACCTCGACCGGGTCGATCATCGCAGCCGGGCTTGCATGCGGCATGACCGTGGACGCCTTGAAGAAGCTGTATCGCTCGATCGGTACGGACATCTTTCAGGAATCGTTCTGGCGGCGGGGGCTCTTGGCGCCGAAATTCAATCCCGACGCCTTGCAGCACGCGCTCGATGCGCAGCTCGGCGCCGACACCGTGATCGGCGGCGATCGCATCCGCACCGGCTTGATGATCATGACCAAGCGTCTTGATACCGGCAGCCCCTGGCCGCTGCATAACAATCCGGACGCCGTCTTTGCCAAGCAGGACGGCGCGTTGCGGTTGACCCAAGTGGTGCGCGCCAGCACCGCGGCGCCAACCTATTTCAAGCCGGAGGAGATCACGATCTCGGCGCGCGACGGTCACACGGTCAACGGCGCCTTCGTCGACGGCGGCGTCAGCCCGTTCAACGATCCGGCTCTGCAACTCCTGATGCTCGCGGCACTCCATGGCCACGGCTTTCGGTGGCACACGGGCAAGGACAAGCTCCTGCTGATCTCGGCGGGTACCGGCGTATTCAGGTCGACCTATCCGACGGAGCAGATCCTTCACATGCCGGCGGCGGAGCAGGGTGTGCGCTCGCTGCAATCGCTCATGGACGATTGCAGCCGGCACAATCACGGCATGCTGCAATGGCTGACCCATTGCCTGACGCCGTGGCCGATCGATCGCGCGGTGACGGATATGATCGCGGACAGCCAGAACGGGCCGCAATTCGCGACCTATGCGCGCTACAACGTCCTGCTGGAAGCGGCTTGGCTGAAGGAGAAGCTCCGCATCGATCGGACGCCGGACGCGCTTGCGAAGGTCGCAGCGATGGACGACCCGAAGAACATGGACGAACTCGCCGGGATCGGGCAGCTCGCCGCGAAGGAGCAGGTCAGGCCGGAACATTTCCCGCCGGCCTTCGATCTCACGTGATGCCACGCAGCGCAGCGTCACGACACGCAGATCCCGGTTTCGACAAGGAATTCGCCTTCATTTAAGTTCGTCACCTGGACACAATGATCCAATCATGAGTCGAGGTGTCGCGATGGCCACGGAACAAGACGCCAAATCACCGAACACGGTGGTTCTCTTCAGCGGTCACATGATCGATGCGCCAGATCGAAGAACGCCTCGCTTTCCGCCGGACAAGGAGCCCGCGGCGGCCGCTGCGATCGACGCAGCCCTTGTGCGGATCGGGGTCCGCGAAGGCGATCTTGCAATCTGCGGCGGAGCCTGCGGCGGCGATCTCCTGTTTGCGGAAGCCGCTCTCGCGCAGGGCATGCGGCTTGAAATCTATATTCCATTTGATGAGCCGACCTTCCTGGCCGGCTCGGTGGATTTCGCCGGTGGCAATTGGCGTGCGCGCTATTTCGCGGCGAAATCGAAAGCGACGCTCCATGTCATGCCCGAGGAGCTGGGGCCGCTGCCGGCCGGCGACAACGCCTACGAGCGCGACAATCAATGGATGCTGGCGCGCGCCGCCCGGTTTGGCGACGAGAAGATCGCCTTCATCTGCCTGTGGAACGGCGAGGGCGGCGATGGCCCTGGCGGCGCGAAGCACCTGATGGAAGAGGCGCGGCGCAAGACGACCTGGATTTACTGGCTGGATACGAGAAAATTATGGGACTGAAGGAATTGCAAGATGCCGTCGTGTTTCATGATCATGCCTTACGGCCGCAAGCCGACCCAGGCCGACCCCAAGTTTGGTCCGGCCGAGATCGATTTCAACGCGCTCTGGGATCGGGCTTACGTTCCGGCCATCAAGGCGCTTGGCTATGATCCGGTGCGGGCCGATCAGGACACCAGCGCGTTGATCGTCAGCGAGATGCTGGAGCGGATCTACTTCGCCGATCTGGTGCTGGCCGACATGACGATTCCGAATGGCAACGTCTATTATGAGGTCGGCATTCGCCACGCATCGCAGAAGACGGGATGCGTCCTGCTTGCGGCCGACTGGTCCAAGCAGTTGTTCGACGTCGTCCAGATGCGGACCGTCCGCTACCCGCTGCCCGAAGGTGAGATCACCGAGGCAACCGCTGCCGCGATGCAGGCCGCGATCAAGGAGCCCATCAAGGCGCTTTCTGATGGGACTTCGCCGATGCATCAGTCGATCCCGGGCTATCCTTGCCACGTCGATCCACACACCGCCGCGACGATGCAGGATCAGCTCGCCGAGCAGGCCGAATTTCAGACCAAGATCCGGGCAGTACGCGCGACGCCCGTGGACCAGCGCATGAAGCAGGCACAGGCGTTGATCGCCGCGGAGGGAGATCCGCCGGCCAGCTATGCGAAGGCCCTCGCGTTGTTGCTGTTGCTGCGCGACTGCGTCGATGCCAAGGCCGATTGGAGTACCGTGCTCGATTACATCCGCAAGCTTCCCAAGCGTTTCACGAACGAGCCGGAGGTGCGGGAAAATCGTGCGTTCGCGCTGTCTCAGGTTGGCAATCCCATCGAGGCGATTGCGGAGATGGAAACACTGATTGATATCGCGGGGCCGACACCGGAACGCCTCGGCCTGATGGGCGGCCGCTACAAGCGCCTCGCAGACGATGCCAAGGCCGATGATCGTCAACGCCGACGGTGGCGCAGCCAGGCAATCGACTGTTATGAACGAGGGATGGAGCTTGATCTCAATGCCTACTACTGCTCCAGCAACCTGCCTCGTCTCTATCGTGCTCGGGGCGAGACAGGCGATCAGGACCTCGCACAGGACACCGTACGACTTGCGATCGCTGCTTGCGAGCGCGCCAGGCGATTGAAGCTCGCCGACGAATGGTTGCGCCCGACGCTGCTTGCAGCGGCCTTTGATCTCGCTGATCCGGACAAGGCCGATCAATTGGCTGACGAAGTGCTCGACGAAGGCCCGACGGCATGGAAGATCGACAGCATTCTGGCCGACCTGAACACTGCCGCCGCGCAGGTCGCAGACGCCGCAAAGCGCGCGCGGTTGTCCGCCATCATCGACAAGATCAAGACGGCCTGATCGCGCGCTCCGCCAGCATCCGCTCAACCAAGCCGAGGATGAGATTGTTGGCGCCACGGATCATGCTTTAGAACGAAGCGTAAGCGTTTCGGAACGCGATGGCGCCGGCCAATGAGCGCGGCCGCGTGCGCACCGCATGTCCATCGTTGCCGCTCTGGACGATCCACTGGCCATTCTCGTGACCCACGATCTTGCCG
Source organism: Bradyrhizobium sp. USDA 4011 (assembly GCF_054063415.1). Classification (NCBI taxonomy): domain Bacteria; kingdom Pseudomonadati; phylum Pseudomonadota; class Alphaproteobacteria; order Hyphomicrobiales; family Nitrobacteraceae; genus Bradyrhizobium; species Bradyrhizobium sp. USDA 4011. The sequence goes on along the minus strand of NZ_JBSSGG010000001.1, from coordinate 3,197,614 downwards.
ACGTGGTGACGCCAGACGACGATCGCGCCGACCGAAGGGCCGCCTGCATTGCTGCCGTATCGCGCCCAGGATCGCGCCAGATTGAATTGCGGGCCCGGATCGCTGCCGACCTGCGTGCGCATGAACCACCCGCACCACGCAGCGGGACGACCGGAATGTGCATGGTGTCGATGATGGTGATGACGGCCGCGAGCTTCAGCAGCAGATGAAGCGAAGGCCAAAAGCACGGCGACAGCCGCGAGAGTTTTACGCATTACAAAGTCCTCTTGTCGTTGGCAGACCATCCTGATTGTGGGAGGGGCGCAGCGATGATCTGCGATTTGGTTGCGAAGCGACCGCACCGGCCAGGCGACGCAAAACAGAGGCGGGACATGGCCCGCGCGGGCCTTTAAGAAACGGGCTATGGCCAAAATATGGCCGTTAAATTCCGTCTGGCGGCTGAGACATGGCCCGACATGCTCTGCGCATATCTGAAAAGCCGCGCGCAGCGCTGTTAGCGGCAGAATTGCTCCGAGAGCATGTTCCCGGGTACCGTGTCACGCAGAACCGGGTTAACAGAAGCGCCCCGCGGCAGACGGAGCTCCGCTTCGCTCAGACCAGCGTTGCTTCAGAAGCCATGCCGCAATCCGGACAGGAGGGCCAGTTCGCTGGCATGCAATCGTGAACCTCGAGCAACGTCTGAACGAACTCAACATCGAGCTGCCGATATCGGCGGCGGCCGGCGGCGCCTACGCGCCGGTCGTGGTCCATGGCGACACGATCTATGTCAGCGGTCAGCTTCCGCGCGACGGCGACAAGGTGCATGTCGTCGGCCAGGTTGGCCGCGATGTCACACCGGAAGAAGCCAAGCGGGGTGCGCGGCTGGCGCTGATCCGCGGATTGGCCGCGACCAAGGCGCATCTGGGGTCGCTCGACAACGTCACGCAGATCCTGAAGGTCACCGTGTTCGTGCACAGCGCGGCGGATTTTAGCGGTCAGACCGCGGTCGCTGACGGCGCATCGGAGCTCATCATGGAGCTGTTCGGTCCGGAGCGGGGACTGCACACCAGGACGAGCGTTGGGGTCGCGCAGCTTCCGCGCAACGCATCGATCGAAGTCGAGTTGATCGCAGCGCTGGCGCGCTAGGCCGCAGCGGCGCCTTCTTCCTTCCGTGCCAATTTCGCGGAGCATCTGAGCCAGAAGCGTCTATGCATTGACGGCTTCTGAGCTTCGGGACGACACGCATGCCAACAAGCAGGCCCCTCGGTCGATCGTGTTCGATCGCGTTCGCCTTGCTTTGACGAGGTGATGCGAAACGGGCAGGGCGTTGGCCATTGCGCTGAACGTTCAGTAAAATGATCCACTAAACATCAGGCAGAGCCCCGCGCTGGGTGCTTTCCGCGATCGGCGTTGTTGCACTGCAGCGATTCTCCCGCGCATGATAGCGCAGCCAGCCTTCTTGAGGTTCGCAAAAAAATCGGCTTGACGGGTTCCTGAATTTAGTAATACGTTTAGTATCACAAAAATGATAAACATCGCACATCGAGCTGATGTGTGGGAGGAGCCCCGCCATCCGGATCCCAACTTCCGGACGCGTTCAGTCTCGCTCTCCATCATCGCTCATCAACTCGGTTTCGAAGTCTCGGCGTCAATCCGGCAGGGATGCGCCGGGCGAGTTAGGTGCTTCAACGATACGGAGGAAATGGATATGCGAAGATTCGGATGGTTACGCAGTACGGTGGCGTCCGCGGTCGTTGCGACCGCTGCGCTTGGGGTTCTCGGCGGCGGGGAAGCCGCAGCACAAGGCAAGCAGCTCACGCTGTGCTGGGCGGCATGGGACCCGGCCAACGCGCTGGTCGAGCTGGGCAAGGACTTCACCAAGCAATCCGGCATCGAGATGAAATACGAGTTCGTCCCCTGGACGAGCTACGCCGATCGCTTCCTCAACGAGCTCAACTCGCACGGCAAGCTCTGCGACCTGATCATCGGCGACAGTCAATGGATCGGCGGTGCCGCCGAGAACAAATGGTACGTCAAGCTCAACGACTTCTTCGACAAGGAGAAGATCTCGATGGGCGATTTCGTCCCGGCGACCGTCGTCGGCTACTCGCAGTGGCCGAAGAACACGCCGAACTACTGGGCGCTGCCGGCCATGGCCGATGCGGTGGGCTGGACCTACCGCAAGGACTGGTTCTCGCGGCCCGAAATTCAATCCGCGTTCAAGGCCAAGTACGGCCGCGACCTGGCGCCGCCGAAGACCTATGACGAGCTGAAGCAGATCGCCGAGTTCTTCCAGGGCCGCGAGATCGACGGCAAGAAGGTCTATGGCGCCTACATCTTCACCGAGCGCGGCTCGGAAGGCATCACGATGGGCGTGACCAACGTGCTCTACAATTACGGCTTCGCCTACGACAATCCGAAGAAGCCGTACCAGATGCAGGGCATCGTCAACTCCGCCGACGCGGCCAAGGGGCTCGAGTTCTACAAGGAGCTCTACAAGTGCTGCACGGCGCCGGGCATGACCAACGCCTACATGCAGGAAGGACTTGATGCCTTCAAGTCCGGCCAGGTCGCGATGCAGATGAACTGGTTCGCCTTCTTCCCCGGCCTCTACAAGGACCCGAACGTCGGCGGCGACAAGATCGGCTTCTTCGTCAACCCGGCAGGTCCCAAGGGGCATTTCACGCAGCTCGGCGGGCAGGGCATCTCGGTGGTGGCAACCTCCGACCACAAGGACGACGCGCTCGCCTACATCAAATGGTTCGCGCAGCCTGCCGTGCAGCAGAAGTGGTGGCAGATCGGCGGCTACTCGGCGCTCAAGGCGGTGGTCGATGCGCCCGGCTTCCCGAAGAGCGCGGCGTTCGCCCCGCAATTCCTGGAGTCGATGGGCATCGTCAAGGACTTCTGGGCCGAGCCGTCCTACGCGCAGTTGCTGCTCGACATGCAGAAGCGGGTGCATGACTACGTCGTCGCCGACAAGGGCACGTCACAGCAGGCGCTCGATCTCCTGGTCAAGGACTGGACCAAGGTTTTCAAGGAGCAAGGCAAGGAAGTCGCCTCGCAATAGCGTCCGCCCACACTTCACCCTGAACTGGATTCCCCGGGGGCCGCCTCGGGGAATCCGAACCGGCCAGCCCCGCTGATGGACACGATGACGACGATCCTCCAACCCGATCATGCTACGATCCCAGGCGTGAGCAAGCCTGTAAAATCCCGCGCCGGGCGGCGCGTCCACGGCCTGTCGGACCGGGCTATCGCCTGGCTGTTCGTCGCGCCGACGATTGCGCTGCTGCTCGCGATCAACATCTTTCCGCTGATCTGGATGATCCGGCTGTCCTTCACCAGCCTCAACCTCAGCATGTCATATCTGCCGCTGCGGTTCGTTGGCCTCGACAATTTCAGGGACATCCTCACCGACGAGGACGTCTGGTTCCGGCTGCAGACCACGGCGCAGTTCGTGATCTCGTCGGTGGCGTTGCAGGTGGTCATAGGCTTCGGCCTGGCGCTCCTGATCAACCGTCAGTTTCGCGGCCACAGCTTCTGGACCACGATCATCCTGCTGCCGATGATGCTGTCGCCGGCGGTGGTCGGCAATTTCTGGACGCTGCTGCTGCAGCCGCAGATCGGGCCGTTCAACTATCTGATCAGCCTGTTCACCGGCGTGCCGCCGAGCTCGTTCAGCATGACCGGGCAGGTGTCGCTCGCGCCGTGGACCATCGTGCTGGTCGATACCTGGATGTGGGCGCCCTACGTCATGCTGATCTGCCTCGCCGGACTGCGCTCGATCCCCGACTACATCTATGAGGCCGCGGAAGTCGATCGCGCCTCGGCCTGGCGGCAGTTCTGGTCGATCACGCTGCCGATGACGGTGCCGTTCCTGATGCTCGCGGTGCTGTTCCGCGCGATCGAGAACTTCAAGATGTTCGACATGGTCAATCTCCTGACCTCGGGCGGGCCGGGCTCGACCACCGAGCTGGTGTCGATTGCGCTGAAGCGCGCGGCGTTCGAGAAGTGGCGCACCGGCTATTCCTCGGCGCTCGCCATCATCCTGTTCGTGACCGTGTTCGGCGCCGCCAACATCTACGTCAAGACGCTCAACAAGGTGAAGCAACGATGACCGCTGCCGCCACCAAATCGACCGCGCACTCGATCGTCGAGGCCTCGCCGCGCACCAAGGCGTTCGCCGGCGGCCTCGTCATCCTGTATGCCGTGATCACGATCCTGCCACTGCTGTGGATCGTCGCCACCGCCTTCAAGTCGCAGAGCGACGCCATCGCCTATCCGCCCAAGGTGATCTTCGAGCCGACGCTCGAAGGCTATGTGAACCTGTTCACCGTGCGGACGCGCCAGACGCCGGATTTTATCGCCAAGCTGCCGCCGCCGGAAACCTGGTACGACAAGCTGGTGCGCCAGCGGGACATGGTGATCGCCGGGCCGTCCAAGGTCGTGCCGCGCTTCGTCAACTCGCTGATCATCGGCTTCGGCTCGACCTTCCTCGCGGTCTTCCTCGGCACGCTCGCGGCCTATGCGTTCTCGCGCTTCCGCATTCCGCTGGCGGACGATCTGCTGTTCTTCATCCTCTCGACGCGCATGATGCCGCCAGTCGCGGTGGCGATCCCGATCTATCTGATGTACCGGCAGCTCAATCTGACCGACACGCGGCTCGGCATGATCCTGCTGTACACCGCCGTGAACGTCTCGCTCGCGGTCTGGCTGCTCAAGGGCTTCATCGACGAGATCCCGCGCGAGTATGAGGAGGCGGCGCTGGTCGACGGCTATACGCGGCTGCAGGCGCTGCGCAAGGTGGTGTTGCCGCAGGCCGTCACCGGGATCGCGGCGACCGCGATCTTCTGCCTGATCTTCTCCTGGAACGAGTACGCCTTCGCGGTGCTGCTGACCAGCGGCGAGGCGCAGACCATGCCGCCCTTCATCCCGTTCATCATCGGCGAGGGCGGACAGGATTGGCCGGCGGTTGCCGCGGCGACCACGTTGTTTGTCGTCCCGATCGTCATGTTCACCGTGCTGTTGCGCAAGCATCTGCTGCGCGGCATCACCTTCGGAGCGGTGCGCAAATGAGCGGCTCAGTGGTTGCCAAAGGTGGCGTAGCGCGCTGGTTTCGTCGCGGGCCGTGGGAGGCCATCGCGATGACCTTGATCGGAGGCGGCATCGTCATGCTGGTGCAGCCCTGGTCGATCGATCTCTACAGCTACTCGTTCGTGACGATCCTTGCCGGCACGGTCGGCTTCGTCGTCGTCAGCCATTTTCCGGAATAGGCCATGGCACAGATCCGAATCGAAAAACTGCGCAAGTCGTTCGATCAGTTCACCGCGGTGGAAGGTTCGACCTTCACGATCGACGACGGGACGTTCTTCGCGATGCTCGGGCCTTCCGGCTGCGGCAAGACCACCACGTTACGCATGATTGCCGGCCTCGAGTTGCCGACCGAAGGCAAGATTCTGCTCGATGGCGAGGACGTCACCTTCCACCGCGCGGCCGCGCGCGATATCGCCTTCGTGTTCCAGCTGTTCGCGCTCTATCCGCACATGAATGTCGGGGAGAACATCGCCTTTCCCCTGAAGTGCCAGGGCATGGCGAGGCGCGAGATCCGCCAGCGGGTGCAGGAGACCGCGCGGATGTTGCAGATCGAACACCTGCTGTCGAGCAAGACCTCGAAACTGTCGGGCGGCGACCGGCAGCGCGTCGCGCTCGGGCGCGCCATGGTGCGGCGGCCGAAGGCGTTCCTGATGGACGAGCCGCTGGGCGCGCTCGACGCCGAGTTTCGCCATTTGATGTGCGGTGAGCTGCGCGACCTGCACGATCGCATCAAGGCGACCACCGTCTATGTCACGCATGACCAGCTCGAGGCGATGTCGATGGCCGACCAGATCGCCGTCATGAACAAGGGCCGTGTCGAGCAGATCGGCACGCCGCAGGAGGTCTATGACCGACCCGCGAGCATGTTCGTGGCCGACTTCATCGGCTCGCCGCCGATGAACTTCCTGCACTTCGAGGGCGGCATGCGATCCGGCGACCGTGCGATCAGCTTCCATGACACGAGGCTCGCGGTGCCGGAGATCCGCGAGGACCGCGCCAGCGCGCCGCTGGCGCTCGGCGTCCGTCCGGAGCATATCCGCTTCGCCGACGCGGGCGCCGTTCGCGGCGAGGTGTTCGGCGCGGAATATCTCGGCACCACGCAGATCGTCACCGTCGACACGGCCTATGGGCGGGTCGCGGCGCGGCTGCCGTCCAGCGCTTCGGTGCGGATCGGCGAGACCATCGGCCTCGAATTCAACGCCGCGCGGCTGGCGCTGTTCGACGTCGGCAGCGGCCTTGCGATCCGGACCGCCAGCGAGGAGGGCGTGCGCCATGGCTGACGTCACCCTGCGCAACGTCAACAAGCGCTTCGGCGCAGTGGACGCGGTCCGCGACCTGTCGCTGACGGTGAACGACGGCGAGTTCCTGGTCCTGCTCGGACCGAGCGGCGCCGGCAAGACCACGACGCTCCGGCTGATCACCGGACTGGAGAGCCCCGATACGGGCTCCGTGATGATCGACGGGCGCGACGTGACGCATGATCCGCCCGGCTCGCGGGACATCGCCTTCGTGTTCCAGCAATATTCGCTGTATCCGCATCTGACTGTCTACGACAATCTGGCGTTTCCGCTGCGCTCTCCCGCGCGGCGGGTCGCGGAGCCGATCATCCGCAAGCGCGTCGAACAGACCGCGGAGCTGCTGCATATCGCGAGCAAGCTGAACAACCGTGCCACCCGGCTGTCCGGCGGCGAGATGCAGCGCGTGGCGATCGGCCGGGCCTTGGTCCGCGATCCCTCGATCTATTTGATGGACGAGCCGCTGTCCTCGCTCGATGCAAAGCTCCGCGCCGAGCTTCGGCTCGAACTCAAGCGGATCCAGATCGAGCTTGGTGCGACCATCCTTTACGTCACCCACGATCAGGTCGAGGCGATGACGATGGCCTCGCGGATCGGCGTGATCAGGGACGGCCAGTTGCTTCAGCTCGGCACGCCCCGGGATATCTACGAAAGCCCGTCCACTAGCTACGTCGCCTCGCGGCTCGGCACGCCTCAGATCAATTTCCTGCCGGCTCGCCTGCTCTCCGACGTCGCGATGCCGGCCGGAACCGAGACGGTCGGCATTCGCACCGAGCATCTTCAGCTTGCCGCGCGCAATGGCGGCCAGATGGTCGGCCGCGTGCATCGGGTCGAGCACCTCGGCGAGCAGAATCATGTTCATCTGGACTATAAGGGCGAGACGCTGGTGACGCTGGCGGATCCGCATCAGCCGCTGCAGGCCGGCCAGGAGGTCGACTTGCATCTGGTGCGTCCATTGTGTTTCGACCGCGCGGGGCAGCGCATTGCTGCGGCGGTTCATTAGAGGGGCGAGAGGATCGAGGAGATGTCGGTGCCATCAGAGACATTCAAGTCGTTGGTCAAGGCGGCCGCAGAGCAGGTCATCGCCAGCGCGCCGGAGCTGACCAGCCTGGATCAGGCGATCGGCGACGGCGACCACGGGACCAACATGAAGCGCGGTTGCGAAGCCGTGCTCGGCAAACTCGATGTCATCTCGACACAGCCGCTCGACGAAGCGTTCAAGACGATCGGCAAGACCCTGGTGATGACGGTCGGCGGTGCCTCCGGGCCGCTCTATGGGAGTTTCTTTCTTGCCGCCGGCGAGGCGCTTTCGCATGACAAGCACCTGCCCGAGGATCTCGCCGACGTGTTCGGCAGCGCCGTAAACGCAGTGAGCGCGCGCGGCCGCTCGCAGGCCGGCGAGAAGACGATGCTGGATGTGCTGGTTCCGGTGCTGGAGACCTTGAAGACGGCGGCCGGTCAGCCGGATCTGATCGCGCGGGTGCGCACCACTGCGACCGAGGCGGCCGAGCGGACCGCGCCGATGCAGGCCACCAAGGGACGCGCGTCGTTCCTCGGCGCGCGCAGCGTCGGGCATGTCGATCCCGGCGCGCGGTCGAGCTGTGTGCTGGTGCAGGCGGTGTGCGCCGGCCTGGAGGCACGCCCATGACCGACACCGTGGGAATCGTGATCGTCTCGCACTCGAGCGACATCGCCAAGGGAACCGCCGACATGGTGCGGCAGATGGTCGGCAGCGAGGTCAAGGTGGCGTTCTGCGGCGGTAATCCAGACGGCGGATTGGGCACCAGCGTGCCGCTGATCATCGACGCCATCAATGACGCCTGGTCTCCAAAGGGTGTCGCGGTGCTGGTCGATCTCGGCGGTGCCGAGACCAACAGCGAAATGGCGGTGGAGATGCTGGAGCCCGCGCGGCGCGATCTCGTTGTCGTCTGCAACGCGCCGATCGTCGAGGGCGCCGTGATGGCGGCGACCGAGGCGGCGGGCGGCAGCTCGCTGGCCCAGGTCAAGGCCGTGGCCGAGGAACTCTCTGCCGATTGAGATGTCGGCGAAGCGATGATGGATGATGAGCATGCTTGATAAAGCGGACGGACAGATCTTCACCGGCAATGTGCGGCTGGTGCATGCGGTGGGCATGCATGCGCGCCCGGCGGTCAAGCTGACCAAGCTCGCCAAGAAGTTCCAGGCGCAGATCTCGGTGCGGGTCGCGGGTGCGCCCGAGTGGATCAATGCCAAGAGCGTGGCCAAGATCATGGCGATGCGCGCCGCGCACGGCAGCACGATCGAGATCAAGGCATCCGGCAGCGACGCCGAGGCCGCGGTCGCGGCTCTGGTCGATCTGGTTGCGAGCGATTTTCCGGATGGAGCGGGCTAGCATGCAGGGCGGCGCTGCAGGATCGGCTTACCGCGGCAGGACCGCCTCGATCGGCTTTGCCTATGGTCCGCTGGTCCGCGTCGATGCGGGGGCGGGCGGCGAGCGGGTCGCCGGCACGCTGGTCGAGGAGGCGCTCGCCTTGCGCAAGGCGATCGATCTCGCGAGCGGGCAGATCGCCGATCTTGCCGCCAGCGCCGGCGGCGAAGCCGCGCAGATCCTCGAATTCCAGGTCGCATTGCTGGAGGATGAGGATCTGATCGAGGCGATCTTCGCGTCGATCGGCGAGGGGCATCCGGCCGACGTCGCATGGCGCTCGACGCTCGACGAGCAGATCGCGGAGTACAATTCGGCGGCGGATGAGTATCTGCAGGCGCGCTCTTCGGACCTTGCGGACCTGCGCGACCGCGTGGTTCACATCCTGCGCGGCGACGAGGGCGAGCCGCTGAAGATCCCGAGCGGAGGCGTCGTCTGTGCCGACGACCTGCCGCCGTCGCGCTTCCTGGAGATCGACTGGTCCGGCGGCGGCGGACTGGCGCTGCTGCATGGCAGTCCGACCAGCCATGTCGCGATGCTGGCGCGTGCGCGCGGCATCCCGATGGTCGTGCAACTCGGCGCCATCCCAAATGCCGGCGCCACGGCGCTGCTCGATGGCGAAGGCGCGACGCTCGAGCTCGATCCCAGCGCCGAGCAGGTGCGCATCTTCGAGAAGCGGCGCGAGAGTCACCGCAAGAGCAGGGCATCCGCCCGCGCGATCCTGCGGCGGCCGACGGCCTCGTGGCGCGGTGAACACATCAAGCTCCTGATCAATATCCAGCGGGTCGACGACCTCGATGATGCGGACGCGCAATATGCCGACGGCATCGGCCTGATGCGGACGGAATTCCTGCTCGCCGGGCGGAGCGACCTGCCGGATGAGGAGACCCAATTCCAGGCCTACGACGCGGTATTGCGCTGGGCCGGAGCGCGGCCCGTGACGATCCGCACGTTCGATGCCGGCGGCGACAAGCCGGTGCCCGGCTTCACGCTGGATGGCGAGGCCAATCCGTTCCTCGGCGTGCGCGGCTTGCGGCTTTGCCTGGCCCGGCCAGAGATTTTTGCCGTCCAGCTCCGCGCGCTGGCACGCGCCGCGGTGCGCGGCAATCTCAAGGTCATGTTCCCGATGGTGACACAGGCCGACGAGCTCGAGGCGGGACGGAAGCTGTTCGCCGGCATCGTGCAGCGCTTGCAGGCGGACGGCATTGCCGCGATGCTCCCGGAGCTTGGAATCATGGTCGAGGTTCCGGCGGCGGCCCTGGCGGTATCGAGCTTCAAGGCGTCGTTCTTCTCGATCGGCTCGAACGATCTCGCGCAATATGTGCTGGCCTGCGATCGTTCCAACGGAGCTCTCGCCCCCCTGATGGACCCCCTACATCCCGCAGTGCTCGAACTGATCGCGCGGACCGCGGAGCACGGCCGCCGCGCCGGCGTCGGCGTCAGCCTGTGCGGCGACATGGCGGGCGATCCGCGCTGTCTTCCCGCGCTGCTGAATTGCGGCCTGCGCGAATTGTCCGTGAACGCATCGGCGCTGGCGCAGATCAAGCAGACCATCGACCGGCTGAGCAGCGGAGGCAATGTTGGCTGACACGGCGGCCGATGAAGCGCCCGAAGCCGGCGCGGTTGCGGTCTACAAGCGCATCTTCAAGGAAGTGCTGGAGAGCCGCCCGTCCGGCATGCGGCTGCGCCTCGCCCATGCCATCGGCAAGAACCGCAGCTTCGTCAGCCAGATCAGCAATCCGGCCTATCCGGTGCCGATTCCGGTGCAGCATCTCAACACGATTTTCGATGTCTGCCACTTTCCGCCGCAGGCGAAGAGCGCCTTCTTGCGCGCCTATGCGCGCGCGCATCCGCGCCGCGTCGGCCGGCTGAGCGAAGGATCGCACGAGCGGACGCTGACATTGCATCTGCCGGATCTCGGCAGCGCCAAGCGCAATGCGGAGCTCGACGCGCTGCTGCAGGAATTCACGCGGCGCCTGATCGGCATCATGCGGGAAAAATAGGCGAAAACGCCGAACGAAGCGGGGAGGACACCATGAAGAAGTTCATCAATGCGGTCGACAATTTGCTCGCCGAGAGCCTCGACGGCTTCGCCGCCGCGCATGCCGATCTGGTCGTGCTGGGCGCCGAGCGCAAGTTCGTGCGTCGCCGCGAGCTGAACGGCAGGAAGGTCGCTCTGGTCTCGGGCGGCGGCAGTGGGCATGAGCCGCTGCATGCCGGCTTCGTCGGCTACGGCATGCTGGATGCGGCCTGCCCCGGACAGGTGTTCACCTCCCCGACGCCGGACCAGATCGTCGAGGCCGCCCAAGCGGTCGCGGGCGATGCCGGCGTGCTCTTCATCGTCAAGAACTACGCGGGCGACCGCATGAATTTCGAGATGGCGGCCGAGATCGCCGAAGGCCGCACCGCCGCCATCGTGACCGACGACGATGTCGCGGTCGAGAAATCGACCTACAGCATCGGCCGCCGCGGCGTCGCCGGCACCTTGATCGTCGAGAAGATCGTCGGCGCCGCCGCCGAGAAGGGCGCCGATCTCAAGACCTGCGTGGCGCTCGGGGAGCGCGTCAACGCGCGGACGCGTTCGATGGGCGTGGCGCTGACCAGCTGCACCGTACCGGCCGCGGGCACGCCGACCTTCACGCTCGGCGCGGACGAGATGGAGATGGGTGTCGGCATCCACGGCGAGCCGGGCCGCCGCCGCGTCAAGCTCGCCGAGGCAGACGCGATCGCCTCGGAAATGACGGCCGCCATTGCCGACGATCTCGCTGCTCCCGCAGGCTCGGAGGCCCTGCTCCTGGTCAACGGCTTCGGCGGCACGCCGACGATCGAGCTCTATCTGATGTACAACGCCGCGCGCCGCATGCTCGAGCAGCGCGGCCTGCGCATCGCGCGCTCGCTGGTCGGCAGCTACGTCACCTCGCTGGATATGGCCGGCTGCTCGCTCACCGTGAGCCTGCTCGATGCCGAGACGTCGGCGCTGTGGGACGCCCCGGTGCGCACAGCCGCATTGAAATGGTGATCGCCGCCGGTGTCGGCCGCATCTATGTCGGCGCAGCTCAAAAGGACTGATATTGGAATCCGCGGGGCGATCTTGTTGGAGGTGCGCCCTCACGTTTCTTTCCGGACGGCACCGGCGTTGCCGCCACTGTCATTACTTCTCACGCTTCGTTTGTCGACGTAAGCCTTGTACCACGACAGCACCCAAGCTGCGGCGGACATCATCAAGATTCCGCACAGGCCGACCAGGACGTGAAGAAGAAGGCCGGCGGAAATCTCTGTCAGAAGGAAGTAGCCGGTGAACGATAGTGCCACCCCGAGGCAGAAAATCTCCAGTGAGTTCTGCCCGCACAGAATCATCGGCCACAGCCAACGCGATTGCAGGCCAAGCCATCCTGCGGGGACAAAGCGTATCGCGATGATCGCCAGCGCCAGAAAGTGGCCGAATCTGAGCACATCCAGATCGGTCTTGTCGATGGGATACATCCACAGTTCAATCCCTCGCGGCATCAGGTGCTTCAGTTGGGGAAAGTACCAGGTCAGCGTGACGAAAAACGCCGCGAAGAGGTAGAGGAACGAAACCGACAACGTGACTGGCGAGGACAGAAATCGTGATATCCTTTTGGTGCCGCCCAGCGCACACCATGCCCCGAGGACGAACAACATTTGCCAGGCGAAGGGGTTGAAGGACCAGAAGCCGTTCGGATAGGTCGTCAAGTGCAGATCGTACCGCAAGGTAGCCGCGTAAAGAGCGACCGACAGTGCTAACGTCATGTTGGCCGCCGACCTGATCATCAGCAGGACCAATGGCAGACCGGCCATGAGCACGATATAGAGCGGCAATACGTCCATATTCAGCGGCCGGTATCTCAGCAGCAGTGCCTGGACCACGGCAATACCGGGCTGTCTCAGGAAATCCGTGATCGCCATTTCCTCGGCATAGAACGGCTTGTTGAGGCTGACCGCAATGTAGGAGACCTCCGCCACCATGAAGACGAACAGCAGCACGTGCGCGGCGTAGATCTGCCAGACCCTTCGCAGAATGCGCGCGGTTGCAATCACAAACCCTGCTTCCAGCATCGCTCGGCCGTAAACGAAGGCCGCTGTATAGCCAGAGATAAAAATGAAAATCTCGGCAGCATCGCTGAATCCGTAACTTCGGATCGTGAACCAGGCCAGGAGATCGGGCGATACGTGATCGATGAAGATCAGCCAGAGCGCCAAGCCGCGAAACAGATCGAGGCGCAGTTCGCGCGCGCCGCTCGAGGTCAGCGAAACGGCTGGCTTGAGGACGGCCGTCTCGTGAGGCTGGTATGCGACGGCGCTCACCGGGGAGCCGTTTCCGACGGGCGGATCAGCGCCCGACGATCTTTGATGTAGGCGATGGTCACGCCAAGACGCTCGACGATGCCGATGACCTTGCCGTCGAGATCCTCGTCGCAATTCATGTGGGTCGGGGCGAGGAAGAAGTCCGATTCCTGCCACGTGGACCTGAAATCCCAATGGAGTTGCGGAAGCGTCACGGTCTTTTCGAACGAATGACGGTCACCGCAAACCGCAACTGAATAGATCCGCCATGGCCGGCTTGCACCTTCGGGTGTAGCACGGAGAAAGTCTTCTAGCTGGCCGAGCGCCTCGGGCATGCTGCCAAACCAATAGTCCAGATCATAGCGCCGAGAAGCGCCCTCGAGACCTCCGACTATGGAATTGTAGAACAGGTATTCATACGGATGTAGCCGGACCAGTGTCACGGCGTTCCAGATGAGACATGCGCTCACGACCGCGAACCCGCTGTTGGAAACTCGGCGACCCCGTTTCGCCAACGCGATCAGCGCTGAATCGAGTCCGATTCCTGCAAGGATCGCCAGCGGTGGAATGACGAACAGGAAATGACGCAATCCGGTAAACGCCGGCCCGTGCAAGGCCGCCTGACACGCCAGCGGAAAGGTCACCATCAGGAATAGCAAGGCGATATCCTTGCGGTGCCGTCGCCTCGCGCCGGGAGCAGTTACAGGCAGTATGGCGAACAGAATCGCAAATGCGGCGCCGAAGAGCGTGAGCAGGGGCGTGCGGACCAGCATGTAGATCGGTACATAAAGTCGCGGTACGTTCGCCATATCATAGACTTGGCCGGCGAGAACCGTGCGGATGGGGTACTGAAACTCGGAAAACTCAACGAGGCCGCGTATTGGATTGAAGGGAGCCAGCCCCGCCCAGGGCCAGGCCAGGATCATCACGACATAGGCAAGCAGCAGCGCCGGCAGCAATCGGAACGATGAGCAGGTCACGAACCTCCATCCAGTCCGGTTGCGGCCGGGCTGCGCGCCGGGCAGGTAAAGAAAGATGGCCATGCCGGTGTAGATGATCAGCAGCAGGCCGAGAACGCGTATGCCGAGCGCGGCTCCCGTCAGCAGGCCCAGCGCCGCTATGTCGAGGGTGCGCGGCGAGGGAAGTGACCGGGCGATGCGGATCACGAAGAATGACGCTCCCATCATTGCGGCGGCGAAGGGAATGTCCTTGGTGTGATTGAACATCGGGCCGTACCACGCACCGCAGGTGCTCAGCGTGATCGCGGTGATCACGGCCGCCCGCGGTCCGGCGATCAGGCGCGCCGTTGCCGCAGCCGCTCCGATCCCGCTGACGCCGATCAGCACGCACAGAATGTGGCGCAGATCGTAGGGATCGATCGGAACCAGATGGCTCAGGATAACGGCGACGACGTCGAAAAGACCGCCGTAGAGATACAGGTTGTCGAAGCTGAAGAGGCCCTGGTCTTTGAAGTCGCTGGCATAGTAGGCAACGATCAATTCGCCGTAGTGATGTTGAACGGCCTCGTCGTTGGAGATCGCATAATCCCGGAAGGTGCCAAGCGCGAGGGCGACGAGCCCGGCAATGAGGACAATGGTCGCGACATCGTGGATGTCGAAACGTCTGATCCACCGCGTTGCCGTTTTCCAGGACAATGTCTTGTCCTCGCGATCGAGAAGATGGGCAGCGGTGGCTTTCGTTTCGATTATCTCGTCCATCGTCTTGTGACAGTGGGATAGTCGCTGGATATCAGGACGAAATCACGCTTTCCCGGCTTCGATCGCCGGTCTGCTTTCATCTAATTCGGTGACTTCGACGAACAGGTCGGGGACCTTTTGCGCCCGATCCAGAAGCCATGCGATCCCGATCATGATCAGTATGCCGCCGACGCTGACGAGCAGTTGCATCCATAGCGCGCGCGCGCCACCTTGGGCGTGCTGAACCAGAATCCAATGCGCGGCAAAGGACAGGAATACGCCGAAGCAGAAAATCGGCAGCGAATGCTGACCGCACAGGATTATCGGGCGCAGCCATTTGGATGCGAGTATCTCCGATTTGCGTGGAAAATATCGGACGACCAACAGGGCCAAGGCGAGGAAATGCGTGAGACGCAGCATATCGAGGTCGGTCTTGTCGATCGGATAGAGCACCTTGACCATCCACTTCGGAATCAGGGATTCTAGGAACGAACTATGCCAGCTCATCACGATCAGCAGAGCAAACGCCATCCACGCGACCGCAATCGCCTGCGCCACGCGGGAGTGGATCAGGCCCTGCAGTTTTGCGACGCCTCCAACGCCACACCATGCAGCAAAGAAGAACAGCAATTGCCAGGCGAACGGATTGAAGTACCAGTGCGTCCCGGGCGGGTAAGATGCGAGATTCCAATCGAAGACTCGTGCTCCGATGTACACGAGGACCGAGCCGAGCAGTGTCCAGTTCGGGCGGCGCACCATGCACCACAGAACCAGCGGACAAATGGCGACCAGCGATATGTAAAGCGGCAGCACGTCGAGGTCGACCGGCTTGTAGCGCAGTGTGAGTGCCTGGCCGATCAGGATGTCGGGATGCTCGAGAAAAGTGTGAACATTGAATTCGTCCGTGTACATCGGATTGTCGAATCTTCGAACTGTGCGGGAGATCTGCGCCGTAAACAGCAGAAACAGCATGATATGGGCGATATACATCTGCCAGACGCGTGTCAGCAGCCGCTTGGTGGCGGCGACAAACTGGCCGCCGCGTATGATCGGGCCGTAGATGAAGCCGGCGAGATAGCCGGAAATGAACACGAAGAACTCGGCGGCATCGCTGAAGCCATAATTCTTCAGGGTCAACCATGCGACGACGTCATCCGGAATGTGATCGAGGAAGATCATCCACAGCCCAATTCCGCGGAACAGATCGAGCCGCAGATCGCGCTCCACACGGTGCGAGAGAGAAGCTGTGTCCTGGTTGAGCATTAGGGTGCTCCAATCGTCGTGTTGGGCATTGTTCGCAAGAAGCAGGCCAATGCTGAGGCGGCTCCGCGGTATCGATAAGATGTTCGCAATATCATCATGTTAAGTACAGATGCGGATCGCCGGCGCCAGCAAGCGACTACGAAATGCCGTAGCTTCTCCGAAATGCCGGAGTTCGAGAGGAGGTTCGCATGCGTCAATGTCGGTGTCCAATAGAAGAGTGTGTGCATCGCGAAATCGGCTGACCATCTGCCGGGAGATCGCGGCGACGCAGCAGCCGGCGGGGGAGCCAGCGGCGCTGGCGAAACCGCCCCATAGTCCGGGGCCCGACGTTCGGACGCTCTGCTCAGTCCGATAGTCCCGGTCCCTTCTTCAACACAGCGCCGCCTTCCATCCTTGCACGGCCTTCTCCGTGTCGTCCTACGGTTCAATCGCTATTGTCGAAATCTTGCCGTTGCAGAACTATGTAGCGTGGGCCATTTGGCAGGGACTCCTTGAGAGGAGCCCCTCCGTTCATCCCTCACCGCATGGTCATTGCTTCATACAGTTGCGCACGAATCCGATGCGTTCGATGGGACCAAGCCCCTTTGCGTCCGCCTGCTTGCGGCAATCTTCTCTCTGGTCGATCCGCATCTCGATCTTTTGGACCAAATCGAGATCCTCTCCAACCGGTCCGTCGCTCGCTGCCTGCATCGCGGCTTGCAGTTTCTTGGCATCGTCGGGCGACAACTGCGGACGATCAACTTTGACCGTCAGCTTGATAAGCTTGGCGGTCAGCGGGAACGGCGGCTTGTAGTCGGAGTCATTGACGCCGGTCAGCGTATCCGAGCCGATGTCGAAGCTCTCGTCCCATTGCAGAATCATCGGCAGTGTCTTCGGCATCCGCTTCGTATCAACCTGCTTGCCGTCGACCAACAATGTACCCGTGCCGGGCTGGGCGAGACCGCTGAAGCTGTTGTAAGCAAGCGTGCCGACTCCGGTGCCTTCGTACTTGAAGTCGAACGCGATCGTATGCCGGCCAGGCGAAAGCGCTTCGGTCCCCTCCCACTTGATCCGCTGTAGGTCGAGCAGGTTCCACAGGAACACGGGCTTGTTTTTCAGCAGATAGAAACCGTAGCCGGCAAAGCGTCCTCCCGACGTCAGGATCATGCCCTCCGCGCCGTCGGCCGGCACCTCGATGTCGGCGGTGATCGTGTACGAGGTATCCAGCAGCACGGGAGAGTCGCCCTGCGGGAGGCCGGTCATTGGTCGCGTATAGACGAACTCCGAGCGGCCGGCGGTGATGTTCGGGCGCGGCGCGACTACCCGTGCAGCAACCGACGCGTCCATCGGGAAGACGTGGTACTTCCTGGCCTCGGCGACGAACATCTCCTTCAGCTCCTTGACCTTCTGCGGATTCTTCGCCGCAAGATCCTCGGTTTGGCTGAAATCCTGGGTCAGGTTATAGAGTTGAAGCACTTGGTTGTTCAGCGGATCGGGGTTGGCCGGTCCGAAAGCCTCCCAAGGCGCGCGATTGACCTTGGTACTGAGGAACCAGCCTTCGTTATACAGCGCCCATTGGCCCATCATCTCGAAGTATTGCGTCTTGTGTCGCGTCGACACTTTGGCGTTTGCCTTGTCGAACGTGTAGGCGAAACTTGTGCCCTCGATCGGTGCCTGCTCGATACCGTCCACCATCTCCGGTGCGCGGATGCCTGCGGCTTCGAGGATCGTGGGCACCACGTCGATCACGTGAATGAACTGCTCGCGCAGGCCGCCCTTGTCCTTGATGCGTGCCGGCCATGACACGACCATGTTCTGGTTGGTGCCGCCAAGCTGCGACGCATTCTGCTTGAACCAGGAGAACGGCGCATCGAAAGCCCACGACCAGCCGGCCGACATGTGATTGTAGGTCTGCTCGGTTCCCCACACGTCGTAGTACTTTGCCAATTGGACATCGACGGGCACCGACACCCCGTTGAAGAAAGCCACCTCGTTCGGCGTGCCAAGCGGGCCGCCTTCGGCACTCGTGCCGTTGTCGCCGTTGATGTAGATGATCAGCGTGTTGTCAAGCTTGCCCAAGTCCTCGAAGGCCTGGATTACGCGCCCGATCTCATGGTCGCTATAGGCGGCGAAGGCGGCAAAGACCTCGGCCTGGCGGATATAGAGCTTCTTTTCGTCTGCTGTCAGTTGATCCCACTCCTTCAGGATATCCTTTGGCCAGGGCGACAGCTTGGTGTCCATCGGGATCACGCCGAGGCGCTTTTGGTTCTCGAAGATCCGATCGCGCACCTTGTTCCAGCCTTCGTCGAACAAGTGCAGCTTGCTGATCTTGTCCACCCACTCCTTCGTCGGATGATGCGGTGCATGCGTGGCGCCTGGCGCGTATTTGATGAGGATTGGCTTGCTCGGGTCGGTCTGGTGCACCCGCGTCATCCAGTCGATAGCATCGTCGGCCATCGCCGTGACGAGATTCCAGGTCCCCGGCTCCTTGCCAAGGAACGGGTAGATCTGCGTCGCGTTGCGGAACAGGTTCGGCTCCCACTGATTGGCGTCACCGCCGACGAACCCATAGAAGTACTCGAAGCCCATCCCGATCGGCCACTGATCGAACGGTCCGACCTGGCTCGCCGCGAAGGCCGGCGTGTTGTGGTCCTTGCCGAACCACGCGGTCGAGTAGCCATTTTCGAGCAGGATGCGCCCGATCGTGGCCTTGTCCTTGGCTATGATGCTGTTGTACCCGGGAAAGCCGGTCGCCTGTTCCGAGACGACGCCAAAGCCGGCCGAATGGTGGTTGCGCCCGGTGATCAGCGCTGCGCGTGTCGGCGAGCATAGCGCGGTGGAGAAAACGCGGTTGTAGCGCAGGCCGCTGTTGGCGATGCGATCCATGGTCGGCGTGGGAATGACGCCGCCAAAGGTGGACGGTACGCCAAAGCCCGCATCGTCGGTGATGATCAGCAACACGTTCGGCGCGCCTCGGGGTGGCGCCACGCGTGGCGGCCACCAAGGCTTGGATTGCAGCGCGCCGTCCTTGATTACGCCTCCGAATTTCGGATCGGGTGGCGGGAGCTGCTGGCCCGTGATGGTCGTCGTCGCACCGGGCAAGCCCAGGGTGCCGTTGACCTGCTGAGCCGGTGCCGAAGCCGAGGCCAGCAAGGCCGCGCTTGAGATGATCAGCGCTGATAAGTACGCTTTCATGGCGAACTCCCTGATCCCAAAAGTCCAAAACTGAAGCTGCTTGATGTCGGGCAACACGAGGCGCGCAAACTCATTCCGCACCATAAAATAAAATGATCACCTGTCGCGGCGGCTCGCAATTGATCCATATCAATGTTTGTCGGTGATCGCGGCTTTCAAATCTCGAACGTTGATCATCTCGCCACAGGCCGCTTCTCGTCGAAGTGCAAATTCGCAACGGGCCGTTCATAAGGAGCTTCCCAATGAAGATCGCGCTGCTATCGATGGCAATGATTGGAAGTCAATTCGTGACCCCCGTCAGTGATCGCGTGCCGCAACTCAACGTCGAAGCGACGTGCAAGGCCACGGTAGCAACCGACAAGGCGATGGGGCTGGACCTGGCCCAGAGCTTTGACGATTGCATGCGCGACGAGAATGCCGCGCAGCAGCAACTCACCACCTTCTGGCTTGCGAATTCCACCGAGCTGAGAAACAGATGCGAAGCCGAGGCTACGGCGGGCGGAAACGACAGTTACGTCGACTTGCTGATCTGCATGCAGATGGCAGATTGGGTGAAATCGCCTTCTTCCGGGCCCAAGCTCAAAGGTGCCAGCAAGAGCCGCAACAACTAACTCCAGTCCCGGTCGCGACGTCCCAGCCCAGCCCTCATGCATGATCTGGGATTCGTAATTAACCGAGATGGTCATCGGGCCGGGGGCTTGGCCGCTTCCCGAAGCTCGTCAATAAGCTTCGTCAAGCTGGGATCTCCCGGTGTGATGACGGCAAGGCGTTGCGCATAGGTCAGCGCGGCCGCAGCATTGCCGTCCGTACGGTTGAATGCAACGAGCGCGGAAAGGATGCTGCGATCGTTGGGATGGCTCTTCAGGGCCTCGGTCAGAACCGTCATGGCTTCCCCGGCGCGACCGCCCGAATGAAGTGCGACGGCATGGACATAGGCATATTGCGCGCTGGCCGGCTCCAGCTCGGTAGCCATCTGAAATGCGGCGAGGGCTTCGTCGGTGCGCTTCAGCCGTGTCAGGGTCAGCCCAAGCGCGTACTGAACTGCGGCGTCGCGCGGCGCCACTACGATCGCTGAGCGCAGCACCGCTTCACCGTCCTTGTCCCTGCCAAGTTGCCGATAGAGGTCGGCAAGGTTGATAGCGGCGGTCGTGTACAGCGGGCTAAGCCGTAACGCTGCCTTGTATTCGGCCTCGGCCTCGGCCGGCTGTCCGCGCTGCGCCAGGAAGTTCGCCAGCGTGGTCCGCGCCTCGGGCCTCTCGGCGTTGGCGCGTTGCGCGGCGACGAAGTCGGCCGCCGCCAGATCGAAGTGCGCACGATCGCCTTGCGGCTGTCTCGCGACAGGGACGTTGGCAAGCAGCGCGACTGCCCTGATCCGGACGCCGCGCACGGGATCAGCCAGAAGGGGAGACACCGATGGCCAGATCTGGGACGCTGGTACGTTTGCCAGCATGTCGAGGGCTCCGATCCGCACCATCGGGTCGGGATCGGAGAGCCCGCTCCGGGCGAGATTGACATTTGCAGGCGAGACCCATGGGGCCAGTTCGCTCAGCGCGCTGGCGCGCGCGACCACCGGCGCATTTTTGTCCGCGGCAATGATGCCGAGAAGGGCTGCTGCATCGGCCTGGTCGGTACGCGCGGCGTGGAAGGCAGGCCCAAATGTCTGGAAACCCTCTCGTTTGGGACCGAACCACTGCTCGATGGCCGAGGCAGCCCACTGAGCCGGCTTGTCGCCGTGACAATCATTGCATGCGTTGGGTGTACCAAGCGTGAGCGAGAGATCGGGACGCGGGACGCGGAAGGTATGGTCATGGCGGGGGTCGACGACCATGTAGGTGCGGGTCTGCATGTGGCAGGAGATGCAGGTGGGCTGAGGTTCGATGCCACTATGGTGGCGATGCTTAACGTCAGCGTATTTCTCCGGCGTGTGACATTGCAGGCAGACGCCTTCGCCGGGTGCACGAAGCTTGGCACTGTGCGGCTCGTGACAATCGCTGCAAGTCACGCCTGCGGCAAACATCTTGCCCTGTTTGAACGGCGCATAGTTATACGGTTCCTCGACGTCGCGGATCTGGCCATCCGGATGATAGGTATTGCGCGCGAGCGGCTCGACCACATGGGTCTGCGAAAGCCACTGGCCGGGTATCCAGTCCTCGTGGAAGGAGGCGCGCCGTGCATGACACAGTCCGCAGGTCTCGACCTCCTTGCGTAGGGTGGCCGGCGCGACGCTCCGCTTGCCGATCCCGGTTTGCGGATCGATCGGCCAGGTAACACCGCGACGCTCATCGAGCAGTGCGAGTAACCCCTTGCTCGGATCCTCGCGCTTGCCGAACGGCCACCAGCCTTGTTGTTCGCGCGCCCAGGCGGCGTGACGCGATCCCTGGCCGTGGCAGGCCTCACAGCCGACGCTGATCTCCGCCCAGCTTGTGGCGAAGTGATCGGCCTTGGCATCGTAATTCTTGCGCACGCCCGTGGAGTGGCATTCCGCGCACATGAAATTCCAGTTCTGGTTCAACTTGGTCCAGTGCAGGACATCGTCGTGTTTGATCTCCTCATTGGGATAAATGTGAAACCAGCGCTGGCCGCCTTTCTCTTGCGGGCGGCTGTCCCAGGCGATCGAGAGCGCCTGGATGCGGCCATCGGGGAATTCCACCAGATACTGCTGCAACGGATCGACGCCGAAGGTGTATTTCACCTCGAAGACGGCGGGTTCGCCATCAGGCCCATCGGTCTCGACCAGAAATTTTCCGTCCTTACGGAAGAAGCGGGAGTGCACGCCGTAATGGTCGAAGCTGGCATCGTTGAAGTTGCCGAGCACCGTCTTGTCGGTGGCATGCTGCATCGCAATTTTGTGCTGCGAGACGTTCCAGAGCCTGGCTTCGGACTGATGGCAGCTTGCGCAGGTTTCGCTGCCGACGAAGGTTGCGGCGGAATAGACCTGCGCAGTCGAGACTTGTCCGCCGGCTTTCAGCAGATGAAACGCCAGACCGGACACGAGGAGGATCGTCAACGCGACCGCGATCGCTATCCAGATTGTGCGCCTCGATGAACGGGCCGCTTTCGATCGTGCGTCAGCAGGCGACGCGGCGGCCTGAGACGCGTCGCCGGTCGGAGCGTTTCGCGATCCCTTGTTGGTGTCGGGCTTGCGCCGCTTGCGTGCCAATCACACCCTCAGCGTTGAGATCGTGATGCCACGATCGGGGCCTAGCAATTGATCATCGGCCAATGCTCTGGGACGTGCAAGTCGGACTCCCTCCCTGGGAATAGGTAGCTCGAAACGAGCCAGGACTTGCCAGTCGGCGAGCCTGGATGACACCTGACGGGGGGCAGCAAGCGATCAATCGGCCTGTTCGAAAAAGGCGTCTTCATCGGGTAGCACCGGAGGTTTGCCGGTCAGCCCCTTGGTTACGCCTTTGAATACTTCGGTTAGCAAAAGGGATTTCGACATTTCGACCGCCAGGCCATCGATTCGTTTCTGGAGTTCGAGAACTCGTTCCGGATTTGTGCCGGCGAGATTGACCTTCTCGTACGGGTCTTGGGCCAAATTAAACAGCTCTATCTTGGAGGGCAATGTCGTTCGCCACACAAGCTTCCAATCTCCCTTGCGAACTGCACCACGGTACATCTCGATATTATAGATGACCTCGTCTCGAGGCGATACTTTGCTCTCGGTGATGGTCGGCCACATGTCGTATCCATCAAGCGGCTTCGTCTTGCTCAGGCTTGCGCCCGCCAGCTTTGCCAATGTCGGATAGTAATCCACGACGTGGATCATTTGGTCTACGACTGTCCCAGGTTTGATCCGACCTGGCCAGTTCAGGAGAGAGGCAACGCGGGTGCCTCCCTCGTACAGATCTCCCTTGCCTCCACGATAGGGCCCGTTGTTGGCCGGCAGCGGTCCCCTCACCTCGGTTTCACCGGCCAAATGGGCTGACTGATTGCCACCATTGTCACTGTGAAAGATGATCAGCGTATTCTGGCGCAGCCCACGTTGCTCCAATGTCTGCACAACTCTGCCGATCTGTTCGTCCATCGCCGTGATCATTGCGGCATACGTGCGGCGGTTCGGATCGGTGATCTGCTTATACTTGTCGGTGTACTCCTGTGGAACTTGGTACGGCGTGTGCGGGGCGGTGAAAGCCAGATACATGAAGAATGGCTTTTTGGAACTCTGTGCACCGATGTAACGAACAGCGTCGTCACCCAGCAAGGTCGTCACGTAGCCCTTTTCATTGACCGGCTTGTTGTCTCGATACCAATCCAATTTGCCGCCGACAGAGTGGGTGAAATAGTCAATTTCACCGAGTTGCGCGCCGTATTGGTAGTCGAATCCGCGCTGTCTGGGCCAAAATTCGCGTTTCGCATGCCCGAGGTGCCATTTGCCGAGGATCGCGGTCGCATAGCCCGCCTCCTTGAGCGCCTGAGGGAGCAGCCACTCGTCCGTCGGCAAACCGTAGGACATTGAAGCGGGGATGACCAAGGTTTGCAGCCCATAGCGCAACGGATAACGGCCCGTCATCAGCGCTGCCCGCGTCGGGGTACACATTGGCTGCACGTAGAATTGTTCGAGCCTCGCGCCGGTCTGAGCCAGATTGTCGATATTTGGCGTCTTGATGTCGGACCCGTGAAAGCCGACATCGGCCCAACCCAGGTCATCGGCCAGGATGTAGATGATGTTGGGCTGCGGGTCGCTCGGCTGTGCAACGGCCGAAAACGCGGTGACAAGCCAGCCGAACAGCATCAGGAGAACCGAAACGTATCCGGACCCTGTCATCGATCTCATATCTAATCGTCCTTGTGCAATAAACATGTCCGCAGACTGCGGCAATGGGTTGAAAGACGCTTATTTCTCAATGTGCCACGAGCCATCCCAGCCCGGAGCCGGCGGGCTTGCCTTCAGGTCTTTGGTACGTTTGAGCATAGTGATCGATGGTCCGTCGCCAGGCATAGCCTCGAGCACTTCGCCAAATTTTGCGAGCGCGTGATCCCATCGCTGCTCGCGGTAGGCCGCAAGCCCCTCCAGATAGCTGTCCCGCAACGCAAGTTGTTGCGGCAGGACCTTGCCCTTCGATCCAAGGATTTCAAAAACGACGTCGAAGCGGGCGTGGCCCGCCACCACGACACGATCGATCTCGCGGACCTCAAGCGCGGCGCCCGCCGCGGCAATCGTTCTCTCAGAAGCCAGATTGCGGGTACCGTACACCTTATTCGCGCCCTCGAGCCGCGATGCGAAATTTACGACATCTCCCATAACCGTATAGCTCATCATGACGTCGGACCCGATGCTGCCGACCAGCGCTTCGCCGGTCGCGATACCGATCCTTAGATCGCACGTCTCCATTGGGGTGCCGAGAACGCCCAGCAATTCAGGAATCTCCCGACGCAGAGTCGCGATGCGATCGACCATTTCAACGGCGGCAAGACACGCGAAGCGCGCGTGGTCCGCATCATCAACAAAGGGAGGCCCCCAGTAGGCCATGATACCATCGCCGATATACTTATCGATAATCCCGCGGTTGGTTCGGATCGGTTCGGACATGATCGAAAGGTAGCGGTTCATGACCTTGACTAGGCCTTGCGGGGTCATGCCCTCACCCAGGCTGGTAAAGCCCCTCAGATCGCAGAACAGGACCGTCATGACCCTGCGCTGGCCTTCTGCCGCCGTCAGGTTAGGCCGCTCGATCAATCCCTCCACGACGCGGGGATCGACGTATTTGCCAAAGGTTTCCCTGACACGCTGGTTAGTCCGCAATTGCACGACCATCCGGTTGAACGCCGCCGCCAGCTGCCCGATCTCATCGGTCGTCCGCACATCGATAGATTGCTCAAGCTGACCTGCCTCGACTGCCCGCGTACCGTCGAGCAGCTTTCTGACCGAGCGAATGATGCCGCCGCTGACCAGGTTGGCAAAGATCAGTCCGATGATTGCGGCAAGCGCGGTCACGAGCGCCGAGGTCTGCACGGCCCGGGTCTGCTCCGACCGGATCGTCGCGATGGCGCCATAGCTCACCTTGAGCATATCAGCGCGAACGGCCTCTACCTTCTCGTTGTATTCGTCGCGCATTGTGTCGGTCCTGCCAATGCTGCGCCGGGCTGCTGAAAAATCCCTTGCATCGAGCGCAGCGAGCAGGTCTCCCGACTCCTGCCTCAAAAGACGACGGAACTCGCCCACGAGGCTTTCAATACGGCTGTCGATGCGTGCCAGAGCGGTATTGTCAGAGGGTGTGCTGCTGTCGTCGATCACGGCACTGATGAGCTTGCGTGCGGCGTCAGCTTCTTCGTCGATATCCGCGTCCTTTGCCTCGTAAAACTGTTTGCGTGCCTTATATCCCAGCTCGTCAGGCGGATCCTGCATCTTCGCGATCACCATGCGACGCAGCGCGAGCGCCCGCTCGAACGACAGGATGTTGATCCGTGTCAGATGGGTGTTGGCAGGGATGTATCTCTCGGTCAGTTCGTCCAGCAGATGGCCGACGCGCCCGACCATCACCATCGAGAGAATCGATATCGCGACCATAAGGACGATCAGTCCGACGGCAATGGCAACGATGCGCCGCCTGATCGACTGCTTGATGATCGATCCTGGGAACATCTTGATCTGCTGAAGTGTGAGTGTATTGGAAATGGCGCGCCCTCCCATGCGTCTGCTGTCCGTGCGCAGGGCAAATCATCGACCGAGACGGTCTTCTTCCGTTTGATGTGCGTCAAACGGTGCGCCGGCAGATCATCCCCGCCCGTGCCAATTGACTCCGAGATTTCGGAGAGACTCCGACATTTCGGAGCCTGGGCATCGAAGGAGCCTGCAAACCGAGAAGCGCTGTCCCGCATTACTCTGATTCAAAGCGTGTTTTCGAACAAGCACGTAACTCGGACGTGTTGGCCCGCTTCTTGCGAACCCACGATGTGAAGATCACCGATGCCCGGATGCGACTGAAAGAAGCAGACCTTGATTGTGTTTTCGCTGGAGATCATGGCGCCGGATCGGGTGCGGACCGCATTGCTGCGCACGCTCGGCTCGGTCCTCGAACCGACGCGGGTGGCGCCCGGCTGTCGCTCCGTGCGTCTCTTTGCCGATCTTGATAGGCGCAAAGCCCTCGTTCCAAGGTGGGATGAGTGCGGGAGTTGTGCCGGCATGGGGTTGCCTTGGGAAGACGGATGTCGAATGCTGGCGAGGTTTCACAAATGGTTTGGGGAGACTTGCGATGACACGAAACGTACAGATACTTTGGGCGTTTGGCTTCGCTGCTGCGAGCTCCGTTCTCGCGCTCTCACCTGATGTTTCCCGTGCCGATGAGAGCGGCATCTCGTTTTGGCTGCCGGGATTGTACGGCAGCCTTGCTGCCACACCGTCCACCCCCGGTTGGTCGGTGGGCGCCATTTATTACCACGCGAACGTGGATGCGTCGGGGGCGACAGCTGCCGCCCGAGAGGCCCAGATTGGAAGATTTTCCCCGACCGTCAATGTCAACCTGAACGTGGCCTTGGCCGGACAGGCCGATCTGATGTTTATTGCGCCGACCTACACGTTTGCAACGCCCGTATTGGGAGGCCAGTTCTCTGCAAGCGTAGCCGGGATTTACGGCAGAAACTCCGCGAGCCTCGCCGGGACGTTGACGTCGACCGCGGGGCCGATTGTGGCGCAGCACATGGGATTTTTGGAGGACGCGCTGGTCTCCTATGGAGATTACTACCCGACATTCAAGCTCAAGTGGAACAACGGTGTTCACAACTACATGGTCTATGCCGCTGGCGACATTCCAGTCGGCGACTACGATGCGGGCCGGTTGGCCAATGTCGGGATCGGCCATGGTGCGATCGATTTCGGCGGCGGATATACCTATCTGAACCCCGCGTCAGGCGTCGAATTCTCGGGCGTCGGCGGCTTCACTTACAACTTCAAGAACCCTACGACCCAATATCAGAGCGGCGTCGATTTTCACTTCGATTGGGGCGTGTCGCAGTTCTTGTCGAAGCAGGTCTTCGTCGGTCTCGTCGGCTACGCCTATCAGCAGATCACCGACGACTCCGGGCAGATCCCCGCTCTCGGCGGATTTCGCTCGCGCGTGTTGGGCGTCGGTCCCCAGATTGGATATATCTTCCCGATCGGAAACAATCAGGCCTTCCTGGGCCTGAAGGGGTATGGCGAGTTCGATGCCGCCAACCGGCCGTCCGGCTGGAACACCTGGCTGACGTTTGCGATCTCCGAAGCTCCGCCGGCCAGCACGGTAACGCCGACAAATCATATGGTGCGGAAATAGCCGTCCATGATTGCTCGTGAAAGGGAGCACTTGCCTTAGCGCGCTCCGCCGGCACGTAAAGCCTCAAAGTACGCAATGATCGCCTCGATCTGGTAGTCCGCAAGTCTCGGATTTGGCATGGCCTGATCTGGTCCCAGCCTGCGATGTCCTGACATCAGATATTGCCGAAGGCCATCGGCGGAAAACGAAGTCCGCTTGCTGATCTCCACGAAACGCGGGGCAGGAAAGCCAGACGCCGGTGTGTCTTTCGCCCCATCCGAGACGACGTGACAACCGCCGCAGGAGGCATTGGCGAGCGCGCGCCCGTCGGCCACCTGATCCGTGAACAGTTGGTCGGGAAATGGCGAGTTGACGGGGACCTGGATGGTGATCGAAGCGTAACCATTGGCGCGGTGGCAGCCGTTGCATTCGTTCGTGAGGGCCGAATAGGCCTGGGTGAAGGCGGACACGTCCAGCGATTGTATCGCTTCGCGGACCGCCTGCAGTTTTTCGATGGCACGATTGGCGTCCGCGCCGCCGGGCGATGGCCTGCTCATGTTCTTGAGGCTGGCGTCGATCTGTTGAGCCTCGTAGGTCGCAAGGCTCCAGTTGTTGAGGCGGCCTGCAAACCACAGCTTGATGTGCTGGAATTGAAGTCTGATCATAAGGTCTGATAGCGCGGAAGGCTGGCTTCCGGCTGGCGCAACATCAGGCGGTGCCGCTTCACTCGGCAACGAAAACGTTGCAAGGATCGTGGCCAATAGCAGCGTCCGCAGGATCTTGCCCGGTTTCTCGGTCATGGTTGTGAGAATGGGAGTCCAATCGCCTGTCAGCGTTGATCTCAATCAAGGCGTCGGTCGAAACTGGGTTGCGGCGCACGGTTTGGCGAAACACATGGTCTGCGGATCTGCGCGACCATCCTCGGATCAGCGCACAACCGTCAGATCTGTACCGGTCATCGCTACCGGCTTCCCCGCCTTGATAACCGCGGTGATTTTGTCGGATGCGACGTCGGCTGTGATGTGCGAAGATATGGCGAGCGCAGCCAGCGAGATTGCGGCCGCCAGCGCCACGACCACGATCTTGAGGTGAGTGGCGCGATCAGCACTGCAAATCGAATGATTCATCAACGCCTCCGAAGAGCTGTCCGTCGGCCTTTCCTAGACGAAATCTGCCTCGTCCAGAACTTCGCGCGTTCTCTTAAGGCGGCTTCCTTAAGGAGTTCTCCGGAGATCAGCCATCCGTGTCCAACAGCGGAAAAGACCGCGGTCGGTTAGCCGAGCCGCAATTTCCGGAATAGTTTGACTTCGAACTCGATCACGTCCGTCACCAGGAAGAAGCGGGCCAAGCCTAGATAGGCCCCAATGCCGAACATGCAGAGCAGCGTGGCGCGGAGCAGGATTGTCGCGAGGTGCATGTCAGGAAGCCAGGACAACAACTGTGTTCTCGCGATGAGGCCCAGGCCTGTCGCAATAGCGGCGGCCGCGGCCAGGCGGAGCACGGGGCCGAGTATCTCCTGGCTCGCCCGAAGGAGCCGGGTGCCTCTGGCTGCCGCCTCTTTCTCGAAACGGCGGCGCTGCAGCCAGCCGAGCAGGATCACGTAGACCATGATTGACGTAGAACTGGCGATGGCAAGGCCGATCGTGCCGTATTGCTGCCGCAGCACCACGTAGAGGGGCACCATAACGATGGCGACGGCAGTGCCGATGATGGTCGGCAACCATGTGCTCTCGAGAGCATAGAAGCCCCGGCTGATCACCGTTTGCGCCGCCCAGGCACTGAGCCCGAGGCAGAGATAGGCGAGCACGGTTGCCGTTTGCTGCGCGTCAGCAACGGTGAAGCGGTCCGCGAACAGGCCCCAGATCAGATACACCGCCTCGAAACCCGCGATCGTCAGGCACACCTGCGCCGCGAAGGTGAGGAGCAGCATCAGGCGAACCGCGCGGCACAGCAGGCCGTAGGCTTCGACGATGCGCCCGGCGGCGACCAGGCCGCTGATGGTCGGATAGGCCGCCACCCCCGCCGCCATTCCGAACATGCCCATCGGGACCTTCATCAGCGTCCGGCCGTATTGCAGATACGACAGGCTCCCGGCTCCCAGATATGACGCCTGGTTCTTCACGATCCATTCGTCGACCACGACGATCGAGAATCCGATCATGATCGGCACCGACAGCCAGAGGTAGCGTCTGAGGTCCGGATTGCGGAAGGTGAAGAGGGCAGTCCAGCGCATCCTGGTTTTCATGCAGCCGTATAACGGCAACGCAAACGGGCCGGCGATGGAGCCGGCCAGCACGCCCCAGGCGAACCCTTCCGCCCCGAGTTGCGGATAGTGGGCTCCGA
Source organism: Bradyrhizobium sp. USDA 4011 (assembly GCF_054063415.1). Classification (NCBI taxonomy): domain Bacteria; kingdom Pseudomonadati; phylum Pseudomonadota; class Alphaproteobacteria; order Hyphomicrobiales; family Nitrobacteraceae; genus Bradyrhizobium; species Bradyrhizobium sp. USDA 4011. Next base: position 3,167,826 of record NZ_JBSSGG010000001.1, on the reverse strand, counting down.
TCAGACCGCCGATGATGATCCCGGCCGAATAAACCAGCGGAGCCATCGCCGGCAGGGCGTGGAGGTTCTGCGCCTGCAACGCAGCCGACAGCAAGCCTCCGATCACGTGGAAAAACTGAGCCGGCAAGATAATCCGCGTCAGCCGAACGAGGGTATCGACATCGCCGTCACTGCTGAACCCCGGGGCAACCAGAGTTGCCAGCGGACGGGCGAATATCATCAGCAGACCGATGCCAACGGTCCCGACCACGACGATGAAGTTCGCGATCACGCTGAAGGATTCCCAGCCGCGTTCGTGGTCGCCGCGCTCCAGATGCGCGAGAAAGATCGGGATGAACACGATCGACAGCGCGCCGGCCGCCAGCAGGTAGTTGAGGAAATCGGGCAACGTGAAGCTTGCAAAATAGAGATCCGCCATGCGGCTCGCACCCAAGGTGCGGCCGATGATCTGTTCGCGGACCAGCCCCATCACGCGGCTCAGGAAGATCGAGCTGGCCCAGATGATGGAGGCGATGCCGATGATGCGCGCCTGACCCGCGCGATCCTGTTGTTCGGCCAAGCGCCAATCTCCTGCAAGAAGCCGACAAAATCGACGATTTCCGCGCTGAGCGAGCGGTCATGCGTTGAAAGCCCACCTTGGGAGAGCCGGTCTGTTCTCCGCTTGACGCAGATCAATGAGGCCTGGTGTCCCAGAGTTACCGTGTTTTTGAAATCCAACTGTCCGGACGACAGGAAGCGACTATGCCGACTTTCCGGCTGACCCTCGTCTCGCCTGAAAGCCTGTTGTTTTCCGATCGGGTCGACCAGGCAGACCTGCCTGGCGTCGAGGGTGATTTTGGTGTGCTTTCCGGCCATGCGGCGATCGTCGCAATGCTCAGACCGGGGATTGTGACCGTGATGGCTGGCAATACCACCAGGAAATTTGTGGCTTTGGGAGGGCTGGCCGAATTTTCCGGAGGGGAGCTCACGATCCTTGCGGAGTCGGCTTCCCCCGTTGAAGAGTTTGACCTGGCCGAATTTCACTTGATGATTGAGGAGTTGCAGCTAAGTCTGGAGAAGCAGCCGGTCGGCACTGAACTCGATCGAGCCATTGCGTTGCTCGACCACTACAAGTCTATCCGTACGAGCCTGGCGGCTGCGACCGCCTTCTAACTGCGTACACAAATCCGGGTGGGATCAAAAATGACAACATTCGACAAACGCGAACAAGGCTTCGAAGCCAAATTCATCCATGATGAAGAGCTGAGATTCAAGGTTGTTGCGAGGTGCAACAAGATGCTTGGCAACTGGACCGCGGGGCAGCTCGGCCTGACTGGAGATGCTGCGGCCGCCTATGCGAACGAGCTCGTCACGGCCGACCTCGCGAGCCAGACCAGCGACGATACCTTGCGCAAGGTGGCGAACGACCTTGCACCCAAAGGCATTTCGAAGCAGCAAATCGCCGGGAAGATGGACGAGTTTTTTCACATTGCGCTGGCGCAGATCGAATCCGGCAATTGATCGGAGTGCCGTCGTCAGTTTCTGGCGAAGCAGAGCGTCGTCCCGGTCGCCAATTGGCTGGCCCGGTTGGGCTCCCAGGAGATTAGCGTGACGATATCGAACAGGCGGTCATCGTCCATACGTGCGCTCGTGGTACGAGGCTTTGACTGGACGGCGATGCCTGGTTCGGAATGATGGCAGGGGCGCGAAAGTGCCCGAGCGAGAGGCAAACCAAGAGGGGAAGGATGATGGTATCGACGAAACTGCCGCTCTGGGTCCGCTTTTTCCTGCTCCTCGGCGTAGCCGCGGCCGCGACCGGCGCTGGTCTCCTCGGGTATAAGTACTATACGCGTCCGGTAACGCTCACCGTGGCGGTCGGCTCCGTGGACGGCGAGGCGAACAAGGCCATGTTGGCTCTTGCAAGCCGACTCGTCACGGCGAATGCTCCCGTGCGGCTCAAGGTCATCGACAGGGGCTCCGCCCTTGGGGCAGCGGACGCATTTTCGAAGGGCCAGGTGGATCTCGCGGTAGTACGGAGCGACGTCGGCGACCTGTCGCAGGCGCAAGCCGTTATCGTTGTCACCCATGCCATCGTCATGATCGTCGCGCCGCCGGGATCCTCCATCGACAGCGTCGAGAAGCTGAAGGGGCGTACGGTTGGCGTGGTCGGCGGAGAAGCCAACTCCAAAGTCGTCGATGTGCTGACGAAGGAATACAGCCTGGCTAACAAGGTTTCGTTCAAGAACATCGTTCCGGCGGATGCGCACCAGGCGATTCAATCCAAGTCGGTCAGCGCCCTGATTGTCGTGATACCTCTGACTCAGAAGTATCTGTCGCAGGTGCGCACGTGGTTTCCGACGGGGCCAAAGGCGGCGCCGGTGCTGATTCCGATCGAAGCGGCCGGTGCGATTGCGGCGACCGAACGCGCCTACGAAAGCTTCGACGTACCGAAGGGCACGCTGCGGGTGTCGCCACCGGTCCCGGAAGACGACGTGACGACCCTGCAAGCCACGTTGTATCTGGTTGCAAACAAGAAGCTCGGTGCCGACCTGATGGCGAGATTCACGCAGACCATCCTGAGCGCGCGCAGGGACCTGGTCGGAGAGCAGCCCGTCTTTGCGCAGATTACCGGGCCCAGCATGGACCAGGACGCCTTCCTTCCTCTGCATCCCGGAGCGGCAGCATTCTACAACGGCACCCAGCAGAGCTTCATGGATGAATACGGCAACTGGATCTATCTGACGCCGATGGTGCTGGGCGGCGCGGCTACGTTGCTCGCCGCGGCGTGGAAGTTTCTCGGTCTAGGCAGCGGAAAGACAGAAGGCCCGCTGGATTCCCTCTACGCACTGGGGCGCCGCATCCGGAAGGCCGTCTCGGATGCCGAACTGGCCGCCATCGAGGGAGACATCGACGACATTCTGACGGCCGAACGTGCCAAAGCGGCGGGCGGCGACGATGAGGCGGTCGATGCCGCGACCCTGAACGTGGTAGCCCATCGGCTGGAGGGGCTGATTCACGACCGGCGCGCGGCACTGGCGAAGAGACCGGGAGTCTTTACCGCGGCCTAAAGCATGATCTTTTCGGAAAACCGCTTCGCACCTTTCCGGATCATGCTCTAGCAGTCTGCTGAAGAACTCCTCGCCACGGAGGGGGCTTGATGATTCACTTTATCATCTCGATTCGGTGGAGATGATGATGCGCGGCAGGTTTACGGATCAGGGCGGCCTGTTTTCGTACATTGCGCCGGATAAGCGTGTGCCAGCGAACCATCCGCTGCGGCAGGTTCGGGAACTTGTCCGGGACGTTTTGAGTGATTTGAACCGCAGCCTTGGGAGGCTCTACGCCAGCGAGGGACGCCCTTCGATCCCTCCAGAGCAATTGTTGAGCGCCTTGCTGCTGCAGGTGTTCTACGGCATCCGCTCGGAACGCCAGTTGATGGAGCAACTGGACTACAATCTTTTGTACCGCTGGTTCGTGGGACTGTCGCCGGACGATCCGGTGTGGGACCCGACCACCTTCACCAAGAACCGGGAGCGGCTGCAGAACGGCGATGTGTTCACGAAGTTCATGACCAGGCTTCTGAACCATCCGCAGGTCAAACCGCTGCTGTCGGACGAGCACTTCTCGGTGGATGGAACGCTGATCGAAGCCTGGGCTTCACAGAAGAGCTTTCGCCCCAAGGACGGCAGCGGCGACGATGAGGACGGCGCCAACTTCCACGGCCAGAAGCGCAAGAACGACACCCATGCGAGCACCAGCGATCCGGACAGCAGGCTTTATCGCAAGGCGGCCGGACGGGAGGCCAAGCTTTGCTATATGGGCCACGTCACCATGGAGAATCGGCATGGGCTGGCGGTGGCCGGCAGGGTCACACATGCCGATGGCACCGCCGAACGCCGGGCTTCGGAGACCATGCTGAGGGCGAGCGCAAAGCCGCAGGCCGCCGTATCACCGCCGGTGAGGACAAGGCGTACGATACCGTCGATCATGTCGCCAATCTTCGCGCCATCGGCGTGACGCCGCATGTGACGCAGAACCAGGCCGTCACCAAAACCGGCAAGACCCGCAACAGCGCCATCGACGAACGAACCACGCGGCATCCGGGATATGGCATGTCGCAATCACGCCGGGCGATGGTCGAGTGCATCTTCGGATGGGGCAAGCAGCACGGCACCATGCGCAAGACCAAACATCGTGGCATCGGCCGCGTCGCCGCCGATTTCCTGCTCAATCTGATCGCCTATAACCTGATCCGCATTCCCAAACTGCTTGCCGCCTAGCCACCCCGCGTCAGGGTACACCCAACACCAGCCTGGAAAACTATAACCAACTCCACCGCGCCGACCCAACAACGGCCGCAACAACAAGAAAGCTCTCCATTTCAAGGTTTTTCAGCAGACTGCTAGGTGATTTCTAGACGCCCGTTCCACTCTTGAGCGTCTGGCATAGGCAAACGCCGCCGCAAGTGGTGCCAGGTCGGCGATCAGTTTGCCGAACGCGCCACCGACATCACGATTGAAGGATGGCGTGCGATTGCGGACGCCGTCGTGGACAGGCGGGAAGAGCGGGACTTGGGGCAGGCCATGCAGACATCATTGCCCGTCGACCTCTCGTTCATGCTGAGGGAAAGGATCGTCAGCGTTGGTGCGATCCGTGCAGTCGTGAGGCTCTGGAAATGGCGCTTCACGCCGCACCTGCGGAGCCTTTCTCGGTAGTCGGCCTTCTGGTGTCAACCAAGGCGCGACCTTGCTGTCGAAGCGCGCTTACCAGGAAGGTGCTGCTTTTGTGGTAGCTGACGAGCATCCTGTTGACTTGTTGCGATGGCGTCTGCGCGTAGCCCCTATCACAGGAGTTCTGGCAGTCGATGTGCTCGGTTGGCACTCGCGCCATGGTTCTTGCGGGCCATCTGCTCAAATCCCTCGTTCGGAATAACGAAATTCGCCGTGAACGCTCGTTCGCCCGATACCGACAAAAATGCCAACAAACCGGGCGGCAACGTTGAACTTTTATGTGCGTTTTCAACGTGCCGCGAAAATATTCCTGATGATCGGAAAGCGAGCTTGCGGCATAAGTTATTGTTATTATTGCCATCCTCAGCTTGGTGCCCCCTGGCCGGCAATTTGTCGTCGATCGTTGCCGATACCAACAGAAATGCCAACAGGTAGACGTGCCGTACTAACTGGCAAAAATAAAACGCAGCAGGGCAGGCACCATGCCGTTCCGGTCTCCACAACGTCCCGACCGGAATGGAACCCGGCTCTGACTCGAAATGCCGGAGGCTTGGACGATTTCGGGTGGCGACGCTGTTGCTTGGGCGCAAGACCGACGCCAAATGCGCTGATCGTGCGGCGCTGATCCGCGATCTGCTGGACGTCCAATGACGATGGCGTGCCAATGTTCGACAAAACACCGAACGCGGCGCTGCGGACATGGGCTGCGATACTACCCTGGCGGCGACCACTGCGCACACGGCTTCCACTCGACCGCGTCGACCCCGTTCAACGAGGAGGGCGCGTTCGACGGCGTTGTAGTGGAAGTCCAACTCGCCCACGACACTGAGAAGGAAGCGCTGGTGGCGCGACGAGGTGCGGCGCCGGCTTGAAGGGGCCGACCAGAACCAAGATCCGCGGATCTATACCTGTGCTGTCTATTGGGCCGGACGCGTGCGTTTAATGCAGCGTTCGGCTGATCGCCTCGACAGTCTGCGCGACGGTGCGCCCGACGTCCCGCTGCGCAGATCGGCGGTCTAGCTTGCTCTCGCTTCGACTCTCGGCAGCGAAGCGTGATATTCATCCACGCTGTCGAGGTCGATCATGGTCTTACCCCCCATCTTGTAGGCCCTGATCCTCTCGTGGGCGATCAGCTCATAAGCCTTAGTCTTTCCGAATTTGCCATAGCGGCAACCATCCTTGAACTCGACGAGCCGGCGCCGCTTTTTGTTATCATTGTCAACCATGGTTCCTGCGTGTGCTTCGATGATTTCCGCCGCAATCGGATCAAGTCCCGCTGAGCGAGATCGGCATAGGCATTTCCATGGCGCGACCTTGGCGTCGATGCGGGCTTACCAGAAAGGCACTGCTTTTGTGGTAGCTGATGAGGTTCATGCTGACTTGTTTCGACGCCAGCTGCGCGCAGCCCGATTGCCCGGATGCGTCGATCTATGTCGCCTACGGTGCAAAACAAAACTAGTACGCCCACTCTCGAATCGAGGAGCTAAAAGTGGCGAAGATGGCAAAGAAGACGGCTACGAAGAAGAAACCTGTTCGTCGCGAATAGCTTCGCTTGGCGACCAGAGCCTGTGCGGTGTTCGGCCGCAAAGGGATGCGAAGATGATTCGGTGTGCGTCATAGCGGACGGGACATATCATTCCTTCACCAACGGACATTTCGAGTCGGAGAGCTTTCCGAAGGCTTGGTCGCCAGACATCGTTTGCACCAACTTATAGTAGTCCCACGGATGTTTCGACTCAGCAGGCGTCTTGACCTGCATGACGTACATTTCATGTTCCATCAATCCATCGCCGCGGATGATGCCGCTGGGTGTAAACATGTCGCTGATCTTGGTCTTGTGCAATTCCGCCATCACCTTGTCGGAATCCGTAGTCTTCGCAGCCTTGACCGCATTGAGATAGGTGAGCGTGGCTGAATAATACGCGGCCTGGGTCATGGTCGGCTCGCGATTCGTTTTCTCAAAGAATCGCTTTGCAAAGGCTCTCGTCTTGTCGTTAAGATCCCAATACCAACCGGTCGTCAGATAGAGGCCCTGGGCGCTCTCCAGCCCGAGGCCATGGATGTCGCTTATGAACGCCAGCAGGGCGGCCGGCTTCATCTTCCGTGTGACGCCGAACTGATTGGCGGTCTTGAGCGAATTCGTGAAATCACCACCGGCATTTGCAAGACCCAGAACGTCAGCGCCCGAGCTCTGGGCCTGAAGGACATACGACGAGAAGTCGGACGTCGCGAGGGGAGCGCGCACGGCCCCGACAACTTTGCCGCCGCCTGCCTTTACCACGTCGGCCGCCGCATCCTGAAGCTGAGTGCCGAACGCATAGTCAGCCGTCAGGAAGAACCATGATTTGCCTCCCTGTTTCAGAATGGTCGTCGCGGTCCCGTTACCGAGCGCGGTAGTGTCATAGGCATAATGCACCGTGTAGGGAGCGCAATCTTTGCCGGTGAGAGAGGCCCCCGCTGCACCGATGGCGAAGAACGGAGTCTTCTTCTCCCTCGCGATCGTTGACATAGCGATGTTGACGCCGGTATTGGAGCCCCCAAGCACCATCGTCAGTCCATCGCGATCCGCCCATTCGCGAAACCTCTCGGAACCGAGATCCGGCTTGTTCTGGTGGTCAGTCACGAGAAGCTCGATCTTGTTGCCGAGAACAGAGCCGCCAAAATCAGCGATGGCCATTTTTGCGGCCTCTACGCCACCCGGTCCGATGATATCGGCATAGACGCCAGACATGTCGTCGATATCGCCGATTACAACTTTGTTCGAGGCAGCATGCGCGGCCGGTGCTGCAACAAGGGCGCAGAACGCCGATGCAACCATATAAGACGTTTGTGCGTTTTTCATCGATCATTCCTCCGTTATGTTTTGCCCAAATGCGTCCGAAATCCGCGGCAACACGGGACTATTGGGTAGAAGTTCATTTCGGGTCTGGCGGCCCGAGGCACTACGGTCTTTTGCTTGATCTCCTTCAGGAGTTCGTGAGCATGTGTGACACGATCCACCTATTTGACGGCGCCGCCGGTGATGCCGGCGATGAAGCGATCGAGGAAGAAGTTGTAGGCAACCGCCACCGGAATGCCGGCGATCAACGCGCCGGCCATGATCTCACCCCAGAAGAAAATGTCGCCCCTGATCAGATCCGTCGCCACGCCGAGCGTGACGGGCTTTTCCGCGGTGGAGGAGATGAAGGTCAGCGCGTAAACGAATTCCTGCAGCGTCAGCGTAAAGGTGAAGATTACGGCAGTCAGGATCGCGGGCAACGACAGCGGAATCACCATTCTGATGAATGCGCCGAAGCGGCTGCAGCCGTCCACGACGGCTGCCTCCTCAATCTCGACCGGCATGGCCTTGAAGAAGCCCATCAGCAGCCAGGTGCAGAAAGGGATCGTGAACGTCGGATAGACAAGGACAAGCGACCACATCGAATTCTGCAATCCGAGATCGGCGACGATCCGTGACAGCGGCAGGAACAGTAGCGTCGGCGGCACCAGATAGGTCAGGAAAATCCCGATCCCGAGCGCTTCGCCGCCACGACCCGTCAGCCGAGCCAGGCTGTAGCCGGCGGGCAGCGCCGCCAGAAGCGTGATCGCGACTACGCATGTTCCTATGATCAGCGAGTTCAACAGCCAGCGCGCGAAGAGGGTCTGCTCAAACAGGTATCGGAAATGCTCCAAGGTCGGTGCTTGGTTGAACCAGAACGGAATATTCGTAACGTTGTAGAGATCGGGATTGCTCTTGAGCGAGGTGATAAACATCCAATAGAATGGAAACGTTGTCAGAACCACGAAGAACGCGACCGCGCCGCAGAACAACATTTCCCGCAAGGTGTTGGCGATTGTGCGCTGCATCTCAGATCTCCCTGCGGCGAATGAAGCGCAGCATGCCAACCACTACGAGAAGCAACACCGGCAGCATGAACAGAGAAGTGGCCGCCCCGTGCGAAACGTCACCGGAGACGATGCCGACCTGGAATCCCTGAAAAGCGAGGACCGAGGTCGCGCCGACGGGCCCGCCGTTGGTCAGCAGGTAAACTACCGAAAGATCTGTGAAGGTGAACACGATGCCGAAGATCAAGCCGATAGCCACAATGGGCAGGATCATCGGCATGATGATCTGATAGTTGCGGCGCCAGAATCCGGCGCCGTCGACCGTCGCGGCGTCGATGATGTCCTGCGGCACGGCGGTAATGCCGGCAAGAAAAACCACGATAGCGAAGGGAAAGAAGCGCCAGGCGTTGACGACGATTACGCACAGCATGGCGAGATGCGGGTTGCCGAGCCAGTTGGGTGCCTGCGAGCGATCGATAATTCCGAGCGCGATCATGGTCCAGTTTATGACGCTGTAGAGCGAATCGAACATCCACTGCCAGGCGACGCTGGCGAGCGCGATGGGTACGGCCCACGGCAGGATAATCAGGGCTCTGATGAGCTTGCGCCCCGGAAACGGCCGCAATAGCAGCAGCGCGCCGAATTTTCCAAGGACCAGACCAAGCAACTGCGAAGCAAAAGTGAAGAGAAAGGTGTTTCCGAGCGTTTCGAGAAAGACCGGATCTTGAACGATCTGCTTGAAGTTGGCGAGGCCGACAAATCGCCAGGATGGATCGTAGATCGTATAAGCGCTGACCGAATAGTAAACGGCGAGCAGGAATGGCATGCCGATCAGTAGCAAGACATAGAGGATCGCCGGCGCCACGAAGATTGCGCCCAACACTCCGCGCTGATCTAGCAGGAATGCAAAATGCGGGGCCCGTTTAGTCGCGATTGGTTCAACGATGTCGACCATCAGCGCAATCTCGTTTCACAGGCGGTTCGTCCGCTTCCCCTCAGTGTTGAAATAGCGCAGCGCGCTATTGCGCACGGCGAAGGGGTGCCACTCTCCCGGGCGAATGCTCTCCTCGGCAACATGCGCCGGCGGCAGCTTTGCCGTGATCACCTGCGCGTCAAAACCGTCGAGCACGCCATACACGATGCGCTCAGAACCGAGATATTCGGAGCGGTCGACACGAAAGGAAAACTCGGTGACACCGCCGTTGCCGTCATCGATCATTGCCTTGGGCAGGAAGTTTTCAGGACGGAACCCGAGATAGCCGCTGCCGCGGGCGAGCAGGTTCATGGGCGGTGTGCCAACAAAGGTCGCGACGAATCGATCGGCAGGCTCATCGTAGATTTCTGCCGGCGTTCCGACCTGGCGTATCCGCCCGTGGTCGATCACCGCAATCCGGTCACCCATGCCCATTGCTTCGACCTGGTCATGGGTCACATAGATCGTGGTGACACCGACCCGCTGCTGGAATTGCTTGATGTCCTGCCGGGCGGAGGCGCGCAGCTTGGCGTCGAGATTGGAAAGCGGTTCGTCGAGCAATAGTGCCGTCGGCTCGCGCACCAGCGCGCGAGCAAGCGCAACGCGCTGGCGTTCTCCGCCGGAAAGCTGGCGCGGTCGCCGGTCGAGCAGATGGTCGATTCCGAGCAGGCGCGAGGCCCATTCGACCTTCTTGTCGATCTCCCTGCGGGGAACGCGCTGCGTCTTCAGCGGGAACGCGATGTTGTTGCGCACCGTGTAGTGCGGATAGAGGCCGTAGCTCTGGAACATCATCGCTACGCCGCGAGCGCGTGGTGGCGTGTCGTTGACGATGCTGCCCCCGATGATGAGGTCGCCGCTGGTCTGCTGCTCCAGCCCGCAGACGATGCGCAGAAACGTCGTCTTGCCGCAGCCCGAAGGCCCGAGCAGGACCATGAACTCGCCGTCGGCTACCGTCAGCGTGATCCCGTCTACGGCGGATGTCTCACCGAATGTCTTGATAATATCCCTGGCCAAAACAGCAGCCATCAGAATGTCCTGTTAATCCAAGATGGCGGACGTTGTGGTGCGGAACCCGGGCCGCGACACCGCGGCGCGGTCCATCGCTCGCCTCACGCCTTGTGCAGCCACTTGTTGAAAATGCCTTCGCATTGCTGCGCGGCCCATTTGACCGAATCCTCTGCGGTCATTGCCCCCGTCGCTGCCTTTGCCATCATGTCGCAGATAATGAAGTTGTTGTAGACCTCGTCGGTGGCGGGCCAGGCCGGCCCGGGGTAACCGGGAACGGCGGACCACTCGTCGGAAGTTTGCAGGATGGCCAGCTTGTCGTGCGGGGTCGATGTCGGGTCATCGGATAGAAGCGGCATCGGCTTGGGGACGATGTTGGCGAAGATCGGCATGTTGTAGCCGGAGCTTGCTTTGAAGGCTTCGACCCAGTTGTCGGTGTAATATCTCAGGAAGTCTTTCGCTGCGTCCTGGTTCCTGGCGAACTTCCAGATGCCGTAGAATTCTGCGGCGCCGCCCATGAACTGGCGTACGGCCCCCTTGGGTGGCTTCATCACGAAGATGTCGTCCGCCACCTTCTTGTTGAGCTGCTGGGCGGTGCGGTAGGCCGAGATCGGGTTGATGATCAGCGAACCGACGCCGGAGTCGATATACTGATTGTTGGACGAGTCGTTCCAGGACAATACGTCCGATGTCATCGCCTCCTTGTAGAGCGCGGCAACGTATTTGACGGCTTCCACGCTCTCCTTGCTTTTCAGCACAACGTGCTTGCCGGTCTCGTCCTGAACGGCACCGCCAAAGCTCCATAGCAGGCCACGCCAGGTGGTGTTCGGGTCGTTGCTGTGACCGAGCGAAATGCCGACCGGGTTGCCCTTTGCTTTCAGCTTAGCGCCGCCGATCCGAATGTTGTCCCAGGAGTCCGGTTGTATACCGATCCCGTCCCACATGCTCTTGCGGTACATCACGGGGAAGTTGATGTAGTAGTCGGGAAATGCCGACCAGGTGTTGTCGTCCTGATTGTGCCCGATCTGCCTGCCGATTACGCTGACCTTGCCATGTTTCTTCTGCGCTTCCTCGACCAGATTCGCGACGTCGACAAGGAATTTGCGGTAGAGGTGCGCGCCGCCGGCGCCGTTCCATCCGAACAGGTCGTGGCCCGAGCCGGCCGAAGCTTCTGCAGCCGCGCGCGCGGCGACGTCTTGAACGGGGATGTGGTCGACCGTGACATCGATGTTGTTCTTCTCGCCCCAGTCCTTCGCAAACTTGTCGAACCATTTGTCGTAGGCCGGGACAAAGTGGCTCCACTGCACGATCGAAAATGATTTGGTGTCTGCGAAGGCGCTGGAGACGAATGGAGTAGAGAGAGCCGGCGCAGAGCCGGCTGCAAGGAGCGTGAGACTGGTTTGCTTCAAAAAGCGGCGTCGTGTGACGCGCGGCGATCTGCCCGTGCTCATCTTGAATTCCTCCCCTGAATGTCTCCAGTTGGAGAAGGCTCATCCAGATGAGGGATCAGTCTAGCTCGGTCCTGGATCTTGCTATTTCAAGGCCAATATAGGCTTCACGCACGGATCGGCATTTCTACTAAAGCCGGTCACTCAGTACGCTGCCGTACGAAGCCCTGGATCAAAGGACGCGAGCAGCTCGAAGCCTGTGTCAGACGCAGCAAAGGCAGGCCCTCATCAGGGCGATTTCCGCGGGAATGTGATGCTCATGCACGCCGTTGCGGTTCAGATGCCCGTATTCCGATGCGATGATCTGGTAGCATTCGCATGTTCGGCGCTCGAGGGCCGTACGATCGCGCAGGTTGATGGCACCTCGACGCTTGGCGAGCCCGCCGGTGCGCTCCAGTTCTGCCAGCGTCGTCGTAATGCTGGCGCGGCGTACGCCCAGGCTGGTGGACAGCATGTCGTGGGTCACGGGAATTATTCTGTCATCGAGCCGGTCGGCGGCAAGCAGCAGCCATCGGCTCAATCGTTCCTCCAGGCTGTGACGCGCGCTGCATAGCGTCGTCTGGGAGTTTTGAACCAGGAGGGCGTGGATATAGTTGAACAGCTGCTGCCGTATTTCCGGATCCTTCTGCATTGCGCGTTGCAGGTCCGGCACCGCGACGCGCAATGCATATCCTGGAACCGACATGAGGCATCGATTGGGAGAGCGCTGCAAGCCAAGCACGGCCGCCACGCCGACCAGCCCGAGCCGTCCCACCATGGCAATTTCCACTGGGCCATCACGTTGTGTACGTGTTAGCAGCGATGCGACGCCGCGTTCGATAAAGTAGATGTGCTCGATCGGATGGTGGTAATCTTGAAGAACGGCGCGGTGTTTTAACGCGACCGGCTGCAGGAAGGGGCGAAGTTGTTCAAACGAATCCGGCCGCAGACCGGCGAGCAGCCGATTCTGTACACGGACTATTCGCTCCGGTTTGGCTTCGTTGGTAGCTAATCCATTGGGCATTATATGCACACGAGATACCTGCCGGGGACCTCGCAAACAAGCATCACAGTCAAGATAACGACGCTCGACCCCGGCTCAAGGTTCCAAGCATTTCCACGAAAATGTCGCATGCAGTGCAGGTACACCCAAGCCGCGGTAGCTCGCGCCACCCTGATCGAAACTCGCACCTTCCTTCTCTCCAGTGTCGCGCCTCAGTTTCAACCAAAGTGGCATTGACTGTGAGCGCTCGGAAGAAGAAGAGCAAAGTGCAATGTCGCGCAGGCAGTAAATATCGTGCAGGCATCGCTGGACCGACTGCCTGCCACGCGCTTGGTTGTGTCCGGACCGCGGGGCAAAGCGGATAACCGTGGCGGCTTTCCTGATCCCGGGGGGGAGATTGATCCAACCCAGAGTGGAGGAAGAAATGCCCAGGTTTATCGAACCCTTTCAAGATATCGAGGCGATGAGTACGGTTGGCGTGTCACGCCGAACCGCGCTTCAGACTGGTGCGAGTCTGGTTGGTGGCATGCTGCTGCCGGCCTCATTCGTATCCGCTGCCTCGGCGGCGGACCATCCAGCTATCGGTACGTGGCCAGCCGGCAGCGAAAGTGCATCCGTCACCATAGGTGCCACGGTCCCGCGTACCGGAGCCTACGCAGTTCAGGGTGAAGACGAGCTCAAGGGCATGCAACTCGCCGTTGAGCACATCAACGGCGGTCATCCGTTGATCAAGAAGATTGCGCCGAAGGTAGACAAGGGCGTGCTTGGCAAGGAAGTGAAGCTCGTAGTGGCGGACTCCGGCGCCAAGCCAAACAATGCAGTGCAGGAGCAGCAACGCTTCATCAGCGAGAACAAGATCATCGCGATGACCGGATCGACCTCCTCGGCGGTTGCCGTAGCGCTCAACAAATTTGCCGAGCGGGAAAAGATCATCTACCTGGTTGCCATTTCAGGCTCCAACGACACGACCGGCAAGGATTGCGCGCGTTACTCGTTCCGCCAGTGCTTCTACGGCGAGACGGCAGCGAACGCGATAGGACCGGTGCTGGTGAAGAACTTCGGCAAGGGCAAGAAAGCGGCGTTCATGACGCCGGATTACACTTACGGCCACACCGTCACGAAGTCTGTGAACGACTACCTGACCAAGAACGGCGGCTGGACCATGGTGACCAACCAAATCTCGCCGCTCGGAACGCAAGACTTCAGCCAGTACCTGACCAACATCGCCAACTCCGGAGCGGACGTCATTGTGAATGTCAACTGGGGACGCGATGCCGTGTTGTCGATTCAGCAGGCCAAGCAGTTTGGCCTCATTCCGAAAATCAAGCTTGTGATTCCATACCAGATACCGTTCCTGGCCAAGGAGGTCGGACCGGAGCTCACCGAAGGCGTCTTTGCAGCGACGGACTTCTGGTGGACGCTTGAAGACAAATTCCCGCTGGCCAAGATGTTCGTCGAGGCCTTCGACGCCAAGTACGGCTACAAGCCCGAATGGGGAGCCAACAATTCCTACATGCAGTTTGCTATATGGGCACGCATGGTATCGGAGACGGGAAGCTTCTATCCGCCCGACGTCATCAGGCAATACGAGAAAGGCGAGACATTCTCCTCGACCGTCGGTGATGTCCACTTCCGTGCCGAGGACCACCAACTCGTACGTCCCGTCGTTATCGTTCGAGGCAAGGCGCCGAAGGAGATGAAGAACACGGAAGACTACTGGGAGGTCATCGAGGTCGTTCCGGGCGGACCGCTGATGCAGAAGCCCGATGCTTTCGGGTGCGATCTCGGCAGCTACACCTGACCTCGTCGAAGGCAAGGCCCCGTGCGGGAGGCCGTTGTGGTTAACTGGCCGAACTTTGTATCGCAGCTGTTCAACGGATTGGTGCTCGGCGCGCTTCTGGCATTGATCGCGTCGGGCTTGACGATCATCTACGGAACACTCGGGGTACTCAATCTCGCGCACGGGGCCATGTTCATGCTCGGCGGCTATGCCGGATGGCTTGCCTATACCTATACGGACTCATTCATCGTTGCGGTTGCTGCTGGGAGCTTATTCGTCATGGTTGTCGGAGTGGCGATGGAGCGGCTCGTCATCCGCCACTTCTATGCAAGGCCGCCTGAGGACCAGCTGCTTGTCACTTTCGGCCTCGGCATTGTCTTCGTGGAGACCGTCCGATTCTTCTTCGGAAGCCTCTCGAAGACGATTCCCGCGCCGCAAGGACTCGTCGGCATCACGTCGCTCGGGTTCATGTTCTATCCGACCTACCGGTTGGCACTTCTCGGCATTGTCATCGTCGCGCTGATCGCGCTTTACCTCGTTCTTTACCGTACCTGGCTTGGGCTGATCGTGCGCGCCGGAATCGAGGACGCGGCCATGGTCGATGCGCTCGGCATTGACGTCGACAAGGTGTTCATGATGGTGTTCGGCCTTGGCGCGATGGCTGCCGGTTTCGCCGGCATAGTCAACGCCCCGGTCGTATCGGTTGCACCCGATGTCGGCGAGGCGATCCTGGTGCAGACCTTCGTGGTCGTCGTTATCGGCGGGGTCGGTTCATTCACCGGCGCAATCATCGGCGGGCTGATCGCCGGCGAGATCATCAGCATCACCTCGATGTTCAACCCCGGATATTCCTACGTCATGCTGTTTGTTGCGATGACGCTGGTTCTTGTCCTGCGGCCGTATGGCTTGCTGGGCATGGCCGGCCGCGAATGAATGTGATCCAATGATGCTGAGGCAGCGCCCACTGGTCGTCGAAACATTGACTGCACTGGGGCTGATCGCGGCTCCGTTCGTGCTGCCTCATCTGGGCTTTTCTCCGACGACCATCAACCGCATCTTGGTGTGGGGACTATTCGGCATCGGCTTCGACATCCTGTTCGGATTTGCGGGCCTGCTCTCGTTCGGTCAGTCGGCTTTCTATGGCACAGGCGGCTTCGTCGCAGCCTACCTTCTGACCGTGATGGAATTATCGAACGTAATCGTCGCGCTGTTCATAGGAATGATCTCGGCCGCAATTGTAGGCTATTTGGTCGGGGTGATCGCGCTCAGACGCAGCGGCATCTATTTTGCGATGATCACCGTTGCCATCGCAGAGGTATTCTTCTTTGTCGAGTTCAACCCGCTCTCGGCCTATACCGGCGGCGAAAACGGTCTGCCGGGCGTCCCCACGCCGAGCCTCTCGTTCGGCTCCTTCACCTTCAACTTCGACACCGACTGGTCACTCTATGGCTTTTTGGCCTTCTGGTACCTCGCCGGAATCGTCGTCGCGTTGCGCATCGTGCGGTCACCGGTGGGAGTCATACTGGGGGCGATCCGTGACAACCCCCAGCGCGCGGCGGCAGTCGGACACAACGTTTATGCTTACAAGCTCCTGGCTTTCGTCATTGCCGCGGCCTACGCAGGATTTGCCGGCGGTCTGCTTGGCGTGCTGCAGGCCTTCATGCCGCCTGACGCTTTCATGTTCGACACCTCCGGGCAACTCGTCATGCAGACGGCCATTGGTGGGGCGGGAACACTTTTTGGTCCGCTGGTCGGAGCCGCCGTGTGGCTCTATCTCAGTGATTTCTTCCAGACCACGCTGAACCTCGGTGCCTCATGGAAGCTTGTGTTGGGTCTCGTCTTCGTGCTGCTTGTCTGTTTTTTGCGCCGAGGCATTGTGGGCGGACTGGTGGATCTGATGCGATTCTCGGCCGGTCGCAGCTGGCGACGAGCACCAGCGCCTTCCGTGCGGGTTGCGCCTGCCGCGCGGAACAATGCGCCCGTCGTGCCCATTCCTCTCCGGAACGACCGGACGGCAAGGGACGGGATTGTCTTGCGGGCAGAAGGCCTCACCAAGCGATATGGGGGCTTGGTCGCTAACGACGACATCAGCCTCTCGGTTCGCCTGGGCGAACGACGAGGCATCATAGGGCCGAACGGGGCCGGCAAGACCACCCTGTTCAGGATGCTGACCTGCGAGATCCCGCCGAGCGCTGGGCGCATCTTGCTTCAAGACCGGGATATTACCGGGCGAAGCATTACCGAGGTCTGCCAGCTCGGCCTGACCAAGAGTTACCAGGTCAATCAGCTGTTTGTGCAACACACCGTTCGCGAGAACATCCTCATCGCCGCCCTCGCTGAGAGACGCGGCTCTGCACGTCTTGACCTGTTCCGCAGCGTCGATCATGTGGCGGGCCTCAACGAGCATGTCACACAAATGCTTGCGCTCGTGCACCTTACGGATCGCTCTGACTCGCCGGTGTCGGAGCTGGCATATGGGGAGAAGCGGCGCCTCGAGATCGGTCTTGCGCTTGCAACGTCGCCCAGTCTCCTCTTGCTCGACGAGCCTCTGGCCGGCTTGAGTCCGCGCGAGCGGCTAGAAACCGTGCAACTGCTCAAGTCGATCGGACGGGGCCGGACGCTGATCGTGATCGATCACGACATGGATGCAATTTTCGACCTCTGTGAGCGGATCACCGTGCTGCACGAGGGGCGTGTTCTCACCGAAGGGAGGCCGGAGGATGTCAGGCGCAATACGTCCGTGCAGGAAGCCTATCTCGGAGGCATTGCAGCAGCATGAGTCTTCTTAAGGTCGATTCGCTCAACAGCTATTATGGCGACTCGCACATTCTCTTCGACGTCAGCCTTCGAGTCGAGCCGCACGAGGTCGTGGCGTTGCTCGGCCGCAATGGTGCAGGCAAGAGCACGACTTTGAAAACGTTGATGGGTTTGGTGAAGCCCCGCTCCGGCAGGGTCTTGTTTGACGGTCGCGATCTTGCTGGCCAGCCGGCCCATGCCATCGCGCGAGCAGGTGTCCAGCTCGTGCCCGAAGAGAGACGCATCTTTGGCAGCCTCGATGTCGAGGAGAACCTGACATTGGCGAGCTTGACGGCGCCCGACCGCTGGACGCTCGAGCGCATCTATGGGTTCTTTCCACGCCTGGCCGAACGTCGACGGAGCCGCGGAACCGACCTCTCCGGCGGAGAGCAGCAGATGCTGACGATCGCGCGAGCGCTCATCCGCAGTCCGAAGATCATCCTTCTTGACGAGCCGTTTGAAGGCTTGGCGCCCGTGATCGTGCATCATCTCATCTCAGCGTGCCGCAAGCTTGCCGAAGCAGGTCAGACCATCCTGCTTGTCGAGCAGAACCTAGCGGCGACGCTGGCGCTTGCCGATCGCGTCTACATCATCAACAACGGTCACATCGTGCATGAGGGGCCAGCGGCCGAGATAAAGGCCCAACCCCACTTGTTGCAGCGATACATCGGAATACAAGGTGACGAAGTGTGACGACGCTCTCAAGAACGTCGCTGTCGCTCATTAGGCCGATGTCGGATTGTCTGTCGGTCGAAGGTTGACCACCAACAGCTCGACCACGGCCATGAACGCGACGGCAAGCCCGATGCCAATGCTGAAGTGCATGGCCCTTGTATGAGTGAAGCCCAGCAGCCACGGCGATACGGCCAGCCAGGCCCCCAACAGAACATTCACCCATTCCTTGCAGTTGGCATAGGCAAGGATGGCCGCGATCGCAGTCAAGACAACGGCTGCGCTGCTGAGCCAGATGTCAATTCGCGCATTTCGTTGCGCGTAGGCGAACAGCCATGGAGACACAAACAGAAAAGCGGCGAGCGAAAGGTCGTAGATATCCATTATCGCCTCGCTGCGCCATTTCCTGCGTCACCTCGAAATTTGCGATGCTCCAAACATGGATCGCCTCCTCTCGACAGTCGGCGCGGCGGTATTGCCCCGCCGACACAGTACATCTCCGCAATAAGCGCGTCCGTCATGGACGCCTCAACGCCTGATCAAGCTATCGACGCCGTGATCAAGCGTGGATGACTTCCACGATCTTCTTGTCGGTCGGATTCACGATCAGAAGCTCGTTCTTCAGCAAGGCGTAGTCATATGGCCCCAATTCGGGAACCCGGCCGCTGACTTTCGCCGGCACCGGGAGCAGCGAAATTGTGCTCGGAATGGCAGTCCCGACCGACGGCACGAATCCCGACGGCGAGGCTTGGTTGGCTCTCTGCTTGCTGATGTCGTTCCAGGCGAGCTTCTGCTGCGAACTGGTAAGCGAGAGAGTGTCTTTCGCCATCGATCGGCTGGGATTTGACATGGACGAGTGTTTTGACATGGCGGTGTCATTGGCCGCCGAAGCCGCGCCAATGCCGGCGGCGAGCGCGATGGAAGCAATTACGGGCAATAGGTGTCGTTTCATGGTGGGAATCTCCAAGTGAGAATCGCCCCCAGTTACTGTCAAATCGCCGACTTCACGCAAGTTTCCATTAAAAATCGGACATGATCCGCTGCCTGGCTCGGGGTGAGCCAATTCTTGTCCTCAGGGGAAGGCCCAACTTCCCTGTTTGCGTCCTCAATCTAAACGGTCTTATCCCGAGGTCGCCAATGGGCCGGATTGACCGGCACAACCTTCTTGGAGTGACCGTGCAGCCAGCCGTTTGGCACTCGTCCGCAGGGAAATCGAGGGAGTGAAGCTCGATCGCGCTAAGAGAGGTATTGGCCGAAGGGCGCTGTGTCGATGGGGCGACAGCCGGCAGGGCGTCATTTTGTAGGTGCCCTTCAGGGACCTACGCAAGGTTGCGGTCCTTGGTTCTCTATTTCCACGCCGAGCATGACAGTATTCATGATATATCGCTCATCACGGCGCATCTTCAGGCGTCCAGCACTTCCTGGACTGCTTCAAATATGTCGTCTGCCGTCCCTTCGATCTTGCAATCGGCCCAGGCTTGGTAAGCCCTGGCATAAACCAACTTTTCGGCACCTGGATCGATCGTCGAGACCATCTCATCTCCGGATTCGCTCAGAGTGAGGGCTTTCACCTCCATGGCGACCGCGGTAATGAACCTCACGCGGCCTTCATGCTCGTCGAAAACATTCGCGGTCATGAGCGCTTCTCCGTATTCTGGTCGGCTTGGCGGCTCCTGCTAATGCTGCACGCCGAAAAATGATCGGCGCTGGCCTATTCGTGCAGTTGCGAGCTACGACCGCGGCTCCTGCGGTTGTTCCTTTGGCCGCTCTCTCTTGCATGTGAAACAGACCGAACGTGCAACTTGAGCTCCGTTGATGGCTAACCGTTCGTGGACGTGTGGGGTCCTCGTCGTACAGAACTCGCAGTATGCCTGCGGCAATCGCAACGCAATTTTTCTTGAAGTGTCCACGAATCGCCCCCGTGCATAACATTCACTTCCCTCCTCCTCAGGGCAACTTTGAAAGACAACCAACGCGAGGAGCCGTACGTTATCGTACTGACTTTGTATGTGGCGGTCCTTCGGCAACAAGAAGCATGGACGCCGCCACAGAACGATCGAGCGTCGGCCGGGACTAGCCAACCGGACGCTTCCCGCCAGGAAGAAATGATCGGCGCAATCCTGGTGATCGAGATTGCCCGCATGCTGATACAGGCCGACGGCCAGCGAGGCCATCGAGGCGGCGCCTGAGAGGACGTCGGCGAGGTGTGTCATCAACGCTCCTCCCAAATCAACCCATACAGCAGGACCAGCGTTGCCATCAGGCCGATCGACATCCTGAGGATTGAAAGATCCGTCGTGGGAAACACCAGCTTGTCCGCCCATAGTGCGACGTTATTCGGTGCAAGACTCGCGAAGCAGATCGAGCTCCACAGCAGAAGCCTAGAGTGCGTCCGCAGACGCGCGCGAACCAGCAACCAAGCACACAACGCACTGGTGATCGCACACAAGCTGTAGATCACCGCGGCGGCCATAGCTTCCTAGTCCTTTCGGAACTTGAACGCATCCGAGGATGTTCGGACATGACGGAGTTTCGAATGGATCAGATTCGTGATGGGAATCAGGTAGTGCGCATAGGCCT
Organism: Bradyrhizobium sp. USDA 4011; assembly: GCF_054063415.1. NCBI lineage: Bacteria > Pseudomonadati > Pseudomonadota > Alphaproteobacteria > Hyphomicrobiales > Nitrobacteraceae > Bradyrhizobium > Bradyrhizobium sp. USDA 4011. The sequence continues at coordinate 3,147,056 of NZ_JBSSGG010000001.1, read as the reverse complement.
CTGCAAGCGCCTCGACGGCGGCGTCTCTATCCGAGCGCCGGACATAGCGATAGTGCCCGCCATCTCGCACGAGAAATCCATCATCGGCGAGCCCGGCCAAGGCCGCGGCCATATCCGAAGGGGGCGCATAGAGCCGCTTGGCTACGGAAGCGACGTCCCATTGTTCGCTTGAGCGCGCGTGCAGGAACAGAAGCGCTTCGAGTTGAGCCACGGAATCAATGTGCCTCACAATCAGATGCCGAACCTCTTCCGGCATTGGAGCTTTGGACATTCAGCGACCTCGGGCGAGCGTCACCGCAACCGCATGTCAGGAATTCAAGATTGGATTGAGCCGAGACGATCAAGCTCGTGCGCTTTCAAGCCGCAGGCCTGTTGCATCACTCAACCAGGCTCAGGCGCTTTCGGCTTTTCAATCGTCTCACCGCGAGGGCAACGGATGGATCACACAAGATGAACTGGAGCATCGCAACAAGGTCTTCCTGATTTTTCCTGGAAGTCGCCTCGTCATAGACGGCCAGGAGTCGCTGAGCTTCCTCGACTGCGGCGATTACGGATTCATAGTCTGACATCATGCACCTGCGCTTCGGATGCTCGACTATGACACAAACCGGACTGTCTCCCATTAACTAGATCGTCGCCCCAGAAGGTACGGTATCGTACATAGGAGGCTGACGGCGTTGTTCTCGGCGCCCTCGGTGGCCGGATCATACCTAAGTCGAAAATGCGCGCTCGTGCTCACAGGAACAGATGTCTACGTGCGGCAAGATGCTACTGAGACCAGTTCGACCGCGTCTTGTGCGGGTGGTCAACCCGCCATACGCTTCTTCGATCAGAGTTGCGCAGTATACAGGAAGCGATGACGCCTAACGTTAGAAACAGTCTGTTGCGCCTTATCCCGAATGACGAGCTCTCGCGCGTTATGGACGTTTGCGAGCGGGTCACGCTTGCGCCACGCCAGGTTCTTCATCATTACATGCTGCCAATGGAGCACGTATACTTTGTCGAAAGCGGACTGGTGTCCGTGGCCGCGAAAGTCGGACGCGAGAAATTCGTCGAGGTCTGGCTGATCGGATCCGAGGGACTGGTCGGCGCTCCGGTCGTTCTTGCGGCCAGAGGGGTGCCGCTGCATCGAAGAACCGTCCAGTTGACAGGCGATGCATGGCGGATCAAGACCGCCGAGTTTTGCGAACTTTTGGAATCCCTTCCGCACTTGCGCTCGGTGGTCGAGAGATACCTGGCCGTTGTATTGGCCCAGACTTCCCAATCGGGCGCCTGCAACTCGTATCATAGTCTCAAGCAACGACTGGCGCGCTGGCTGCTGATTGCCCAGAACGCCACGGGCGAAAACGAGATTTCGCTCACTCACGGAGTACTGGCGGAATTGCTGGGCGTGCGGCGAGCCAGCGTTACGGAATGTCTGGAAGTTCTCCAAAAAGATGGAACGGTAACAACAAGACGCGGTTCCGTGAAGATACAGGATGCTACCGAGTTGTCGAAGCTCGCTTGCGATTGCTTCAAGCTGATCGAGCGCGAATATCGCCGGCATCTGCTGCCCGCGCTTGATATCGGCTTCCGCCAACGGCCGCCTGTTTCGCTCTCGGCCCCTGTCGGCGCGGGCGACTCCGCGCTCGTGGACCGAGAGCCAAAACGTCCCTCCGGGTAGAGGTTCAAGCTTCCGGGCAGGCGTCCAACGGGCCTCTCGCGTTCCTTGATTGATGTGGCGAACAACTTCGGCGGCCGTCCGTCTCGTCAAGCGAGCTGCTCTTCGGGAGCGCTCGTCAGCGTCACAGAATCGTCAGCAGTATTGGAGCCTTATTGCGTGTCCTGCGGCGGTGCGGTTGATCTACAACGCAAAGTCTTGGACGGTACCGGAGAAATGGACGTGCGCTACCGAAATCTGAATGTTCTAGTGCCTTGCTTTGTCGGCCTCGCCATCATGTGCGGGCTGGTGGCCTATTCGCCGGAAATCTATCGTGCATTCTGCGGCGCAACGGGATATGGCGGAACGACACAGAGAGCCTATACCGATCCAACCACCACGTCGCGACGAACTGTGACGGTCGACTTTGACAGCAACGTTGCGCCCGGGCTGCCGTGGCGCTTTGAACCGGAGCAGCGCTCGGTTAGCGTTCACCTCGGCGAGCAGAAGCTGGTATTCTTCAGTGCCGAGAACCTCAGTGACAAGACGACCGTCGGGCATGCGACATTCAACGTCGCGCCACCGACGAGTGGGATCTACTTCAACAAGATTCAGTGCTTCTGCTTCGATGAAGAGCGCCTTGATCCCCACCAGAAGGTGGACATGCCGGTCGTCTTCTATGTCGATTCGGCCTTCGCCAAGGACTCGGACATGGACCATGTCGCTGCCATCACGCTCAGTTACACGTTTGGCCGTTCGGTTGGTCCGACCGACGCAAAGAATTTGTCGCGCTTTCTCGCCAATGCTGCTCCGGATGCCGTTCACGGCCTCGAACTCTTTACCCAGCGTTGCAGTACCTGCCATGTGCTGGACAGGAACATGACCGGTCCCATGCTGGGCGGTGTGGTCGGACGCCCGGCCGGCTCCGCTGCCGGCTTCAGCTACTCGCCAGCGTTGAAGAACGCCCATCTCACCTGGTCCACCGACAAGCTGGACGAATGGCTGGCTGGTCCCCAGACGTTGGTGCCTGGAGCGAGAATGCCGGTTCGCGTGCTTGATGCTCCGTCTCGACATGACATCATTGCCTACCTGCTGGAGGTCGGCAAAAAGCACGGCGATCAGGCGCATCCGCAGGCACGGGCGTCGGGACCGGAATACTAGCAGGTCGCGAAGCATCCGGGCGGCATGCCGGTGGGGTTGCAGAACAGCGATGGAACACCGAATGGACCGTATCGGGGACAAATTCGAGCGGCGCAGTCGTGGCTGGATGCAACGCATGGGAACCCAACGGCTGCTCCACGATCCGCTTGCTCGCTATACTGTGCTCGGCCTCTTTGCGGCCGGTGTGGTGATTGCGGCGCTTACCTTGCTCGCTGCGGTCATGGTCGAGGACTGGTCCCAGCGCGACATCGACCTGCGCTCGCGCCTGGTATTCCGGTCGATCCGCGACCAGGTCGCGATGGCGATGACGGCCAAGCCGGACATCGATCTTGCTCAAGTGTTCGAGCGGATTACGGAGGATGAGCGAATACTGGCCCTCGGCTTCTGCTCCGCGCAGGGCCGGTTGCGATACGCAACCAAGGAGTTTCCGAAGTCCGTGACATGCGACAGCCTAAAGCGAACCAAGTCCAGCACCTTCGCTGCGGTCGCGGATTCCGGCCGCCACATCCACATCAGCTCCTTTCCGATCACCGTCGCAGACACGACCGGCCACCTGCTGGTGTTGCACGATCTGGCCTATATCGAGGCGCGCACGAACGAGGCACGCCTCTATACGCTGCTTGCTCTCGTCGGCGTGACGTCAGGCTTGGGGCTGCTCGCCACAGCCATCGTGCTCGCACTTATGCGGGCGTGGACCCGTTCGATTCGAGGCGCTCTCACCGATGTCCGACACGGCGCCGCCGACGAAGCTCCGGCGCGCAGCCATTTTCCCATCAGCCGCGAGGTTCACGCGGCGCTCGCGGCGCTGCGGATGGAACGCCGCTTTGCGAATGGTATTCACGTCGAATGGTCGCCCAAGACCCTGCATCGCCTGCTGCTTGAGGAACTGCCGGATGCTCAGGTCCTCGTTGTTTCCAATCGCGAGCCCTACATTCACAACCGCTCCGGCGGCGAACTGACGTTGCAGATTCCGGCGAGCGGCCTGGTGGCCGCTCTCGAACCGGTGATGCGGGCTTGTGGCGGAACATGGATTGCGCACGGCTCGGGCTCCGCCGATCGCGACACTGTCGATGCTAGCGATAGACTGCGTGTGCCTCCCGCCGAGCCGACCTATCTGCTGCGGCGGGTCTGGCTCTCGGAGAAGGAGCAGAGCGGCTATTACTATGGCCTGGCCAACGATGGGCTATGGCCGCTATGTCACATCGCATTCGTACGCCCGACCTTTCGAGAGGAGGATTGGGCCCAGTACCGGAAGGTGAACGAGCGGTTCGCCGACGTAATCGTCGAGGAGGCGACTTGCGACGATCCGATCGTGCTGGTACAGGATTATCATTTCGCCCTGTTGCCTCGGATGATCCGTGATCGGTTGCCGAAGGCAACGGTCATCGCGTTCTGGCATATCCCCTGGCCCAACGCCGAGACGTTTGGAATCTGCCCTTGGCGGCGGGAAATCATCGACGGGCTGTTGGGGAGCACCATCCTTGGCTTCCACACGCAATTCCACTGCAACAATTTTCTCGAAGCGGCGGACCGTTTCATGGAGAGCCGCATCGATCGCGAGCATGACTCTGTCACTTTCCGCGGGGACGAGACGCTGATCAGGCCGTATCCGATCTCGATCGAATGGCCGCCGGCGGCGCTCGTAGAGCAGGCGCCGGTTCGGGAATGTCGTGATGCAGTCCGACGGCGCTTCTCGCTGCCCGCCGATGTCCGTATCGCCGTCGGCATAGAGCGGTTCGACTATACCAAGGGGATCCTCGATCGCATCCGCGCGGTCGACGATCTGCTAACCCACCATCCTGAATGGGTCGGGCGGCTTGTCTTCATTCAGGCCGCGGCGCCGACTCGCAGCAAGCTCGCCGCCTACAGCTCACTGCAGGGTGAGGCTGAACGACTCATTTCGGAGGTCAATGCACGGCACGGCAAGAGCGGCTTTCAGCCGATCCGTCTCATTGTGCGACATCACGAGCCGGACGAGGTTTTCGAGCTTTTCAGAGCCTCGGACATGTGCATCGTCTCCAGCCTGCACGACGGCATGAATCTGGTTGCCAAGGAATTCGTTGCCGCGCGCGACGACGAGCACGGTGTGCTGATCCTCTCGAGCTTCGCCGGAGCGTCGCGCGAACTGTCGGAAGCGCTGATTGTCAATCCATATGACACGCACGGAATGGCTGAGGCGTTCGTGCAGGCGTTGCAGATGCCGCAGGCGGAGCAGCGTGACCGCATGCGGCTGATGCGCGATCTCGTGCGCGAGCGGAACGTCTATCGGTGGGCGGCGCAGATGCTGCTCGATGCAGCCCGCCTTCGTCAACGTCAGCGGCTCGCCTCATCCGATGCGCTCCGTGCCGGTCGGGCCGCCCACGACCCGTGCCGCCGGCGAGCCAGCGCAGAACGGCCTGAATGAACGATAGCTGCTTGTCGGCGTCGAGTGAATCGGTGGTGCGGTCGCTGGTGCTTCAGATACTCGCGCGGATCAGTCCTCGTAGCTGTCGATGACCGCGTCAGCGATCGTACGCTTGGTGACGATGCCGACTATGTCGTTCACCCGCGGGCGGGAGCCGCCCTGGAAGACGATCGCGGCACCGGCGCGGTGGCGCTTAAGTCTCGCAAACACCAGGCTCAGCAGATCCTGATCGCGACAAATGACGATCCGTCGTTCGGCAAACCTTTCGACGAAAAGGTCAGGGTTGGTTTGAGATTCCATCCACAGACCCGAACGCGGCGGAATTAGCCCTACGATCCGGCCGTCCCGCTCGACTACGATTGCTCGTGCGTCATCAGTATCTTCCGCAGGCAAGGCTTGTTTCAGCGTTGTTCCGGCCCTGGCTACGATAAAGCGACGCTCCATGATGTCTTGCGCCTGCCTAACCAGGTAAAGATTGATATGCCGCTCCTTGGGGATACGGTGGCCGCGATGACGCAGTTTGACCGTATAGATCGTCTCATTGACGAGCGCGCGCCTTACGCCTGCAGCCAGCGCCACCGCGACGATCACCGGCACAATGACCGCGTAGTCACGTGTCATTTCGAACACCATGACGATGGCCGTCATCACGCCGCCCGTTCCCGCGCCGACCATGGCCGCCATTCCAACGATAGCGGCCGAGGACGGCGTCAGCCCGGAATGAGGCAAGATCGAACTGGTCCCGGCCGCAAAGGCCGCACCAAGAGTAGCGCCGAGATAAAGTGAGGGAGAGAAGATCCCGCCCGAGGCCCCGCAGCCAAGGCTGACAGTCGTGGCGAGCAGTTTCAGCGCGAATAGCAGCGCAAGAAGACCCGCCGCGGCCAGCTTGTGGTCCAGGATGTCCTGAATGACCGAATAGCCGACCCCATCGATGTAGGAATGTCCGAACGCGCGACTGAGTCCCACCATCATCAGGCCGATCACCGTCATGCCCACGATGTTCTGGACGTATTCGTTTGCAGACAGCTTCGGAAACCCATCCTCCATGAAAACGAGCAGCCGGATAAACGACCAGGCTGCCACGCCGCACAGCAGTCCAAGCAGGACGAACGCAATCGCCTCCTGCGGATTGAACGACGCAACCATGGGAAACTGAACGTCCGGCACCGCAAAAGCAGGGTCCGGGCCGATCAGAATTCGCCCGATCGTCGTCGCAGCGCCAGTCGCCACGACGACCGGAAGGAAGGTGCGGTTCGACACTTCCGGCAAGAGAATTTCGAGAGCGAACAGCACCCCGCCAAGCGGCGTGTTGAACGTCGCGGCGATCCCCGCGCCGGCGCCGGCGGACAATAGCGTTATCTTCTGTCGCGTGGAGAGCCCGATGAATTGAGAGAAGGCCGAACCAAGCGCCGAGCCGATCTGGATGATCGGTCCCTCGCGTCCGACGGCGGCGCCGCTGCCTATCGATATTGCGGAGGCGAGAGCCTTGATCAGCGCCACCGTGCCGCGGATATTGCCGCGCTTGTAGAAGATCGCATCCATCACTTCGGGGACGCCGTGCCCCTTTGCCTCGGGAGCAAAGCGCCTCACGAGAAAAACGACAATCAGGCCGCCGGCAATCGGAGATAACAGAACAAAATCGCCAAAGCGGCTGGGACCCTCGCTGATATTGGCATCGTAGACGAAACTGAGTCTGCCATTGTAAGAGACGTTGTGCACGAAGCCGATCAGGGCGCGGAAAACGACCGCGCCCAGTCCGGTCATCACTCCGATAACCAGCGCGAGGCCACAGAGAACGAGCAGGCTCACCCGTCGGTCCTCCCGCAACGACTTGCGGCCGCCGGCGGTGAGCGCCTTGATATCGTCGGAAGTCAGTGCCGCGGGCATTCGTCTCACAACGTACGGGTCAGCGGGAGGATAGCAAGATACGGACTTGTCGGCCAGAAAAGCCGTCCGGAGCCAGTCCGCAAGCGGGTGACAGAGACCTGGATGGCCCCCGATCCAAAGTTCGGACAATCGCTACGCGATTGCCCTTCTGTTGAGCGCCGGCCAACGGTACTCCGGCAGTTCCACGGCATCTGTGATATCCCGGCCTATAGCGAGCCTCGCCAGCCCGGGAAAAGCAAAGGCCTTAACCACCAGGTTACGGAACAGCAGCCCGAATTTTGTCGTCGGCGCAAAAGCACCGGCAAAGCGCTCGGCCCCGCGCTGCTTGGCATTAATGTAGCTTCGCAACAATGTCTCGTATCTGCCGAACGCAAGTTGATATTGACCGTCCGCGGCCGCCAGCTCACCGGCAAGGACGTAAGCCGAGATCATCGCCAGAGCCGAGCCTTGCCCGGCCAATAGCGAGACGCAGAATGCGGCGTCGCCCACGAGGGCCGTGCGGCCGCGGGACCAGCTTTGCATCCGGATCTGACTGACGCTGTCGAAATAGAGTGTCTGGGTCTGCTCAAGCTCGCCCAGGATCTTGCCGCATTCCCAGCCATCAAGACGGTAGAGATCGCGGAGGAGTGATTTCTGCGTATCCATTGTGGCAGGCAGTTCCTCTCGCCTTGCGACGAAAACAAACAGGATTAGCGTGCGATTGTCGCGCAACGTAAAACGACCGAGCATCCGGCCTGGTCGTCCGTACATCAAATAGATATCTTCATCGCGAGGACGATAACCGTGCGCCTCAAACGCAGCAACGGCATAGCCCAAATGCTTTTCGAACCTGGATTGCGGTCCGAAAGCGAGTGCGCGCGTACGCGAATGCAAGCCGTCCGCTCCAATCACGAGATCGAATTGTCGTTCACGTTCGCGCTCAAACTGGACCCGGACGCAATCCGCCTGCTCTTCCAAAGAGACGATCGTGTCGCCAAAGATGCTTTCGACCTGTCCCCGCGATCTCTCGAACAGCAGGCGGGAAAGGTCGCTTCGTTGGAGCGTCACGTAGCGCCCGGCGGTCAATTCCGAGAATATCTCGGTGCCGAATCCGGCAACCCGCTGCCCCTTGCCATTCACGATGCGCATCTCGCGCGCATGATAGCCGACGCGATTGATCTCGCCGAGCAGCCCCATCCGTTCCGCGAGATCATAGCCAAGCCCCCAAAAGTCGATCACATAACCACCATGGCGCAAGGCCGGGGCCCGCTCAACGAGCGTCGGCTCGAAGCCGGCCGCCTTTAACCAATATGCAAGCGCAGGTCCCGCGATCCCGGCGCCGGAAATCAAGACAGTTCTCATGAGGTGGAACCAACTTCGCTGATCAATCGTCCAATTGCACCTTGGTAACGCATGAACGGCTTCGGGGCGGTCACCAAGCACAGCGCTTATGAGATGCGAAGTGGAATAGTCGGTACGATATCGTACACTGCGCCGCAGGCGTGCATTGGCGAGCCGGCCGGCAGCCGCACGATCTCGTTCCGCCAAAAAAGCTGCCCGTACCCGCAAGCGACATGCTGCGTAGCAAGCGATGCGGACACCTGCTGTCGCGCTACAAGGTCAGCCCGTGAGGTTTCGGCCGGTACCAAGAGCAGGCGGATAGGAAAAGTCCAACGGGAAGGTCGACCCAGTCGGCCCATCCGGCCCGGCCAACCCTTGGCTGTCGGTGTGAATAGGCGCCCAACATTGACCCCGTCATCATGAGGTCGATCAGGTACTTAGAATGCAGACCGGCGCTCGGACCCCACGCCGAGTGACACTCTTGGACGGCATAGAGTTCAAGCAGACTGCCTACGCGTTGGACCGCGATTCGAGGAAAGCTGCTCTGGCCCACTTCCTGAAGAGGGCTTCGGGTGCCGACTCGGAGGAGGACGAAGAGGGGCGCCGCTTGGCTGCCTAGACTATGTACCGATAAATCATGTATCGCAGTTCAAGCCCTGTTTGATCTCGGCTACCGTTTTCAAAGCCGTGCGAACACAGATGTCGGCGGTAGTCAGTGTCGGGCGAAGAGGTGACATTCGAAATGAGGGACCGCCCACCGAATGTCCGTCGAGGGCCAAAAGCATCAAGCGCGCAAAGTGTTGAACGCGTCTGAAGGCGGCTAACGACTACGCCAGGGAAGCCTCAATTGTCTTGCTCCTTTCTGCTCCGGCCGTTGCCAACTCGGGCGCACCGCGCGTGAAGTCCGTCACTCATCTCGAAATCCCGCGATGGACGATTTGTTCTGTTCAATAGGCAGCTCTGAAGCAGTCCGTTAGCCTCCGCGCAACGCCTCAAGGTCGGGCTTCGTCGAGAGGGCCAGCGTTCCGGCTATGGCGATCGAGCCGCAGACCAGTGCCGTGATCAGGGCGACTGTCACATAAAGCCAGGGCACTGACAGCGTCTCCGGCGGCGGATCAAACACGCCCGCAAGGAGGGTCACCAATGCATATGCGATAGCGAAACCCACCACGATTCCCATGATTGCGCCGCCGAGAACGATGAAGAGCCCCTCGCCCCACAGAAAGGCGCCAAGTTGCCTTCGCGTCGCACCAAGCGCCGAGAGAACAGTGAAGCTGCGCCGGCGCTCGGCGAGTCCAAGCGCCAGAACAAGGCCGGTGACGCCGGCGATCATCAGCACGGAGAACGCGAGCTCCAACGTAGTCAGGCCGCGCAGATCGATGGCGGTGAGGCTCGAGCTGATCAGCGCCTGAGTCTCGCCGAGTGTGGTGACCTTCGTGCTGCCTTGTGACGCCGTGAGTTTGCGCGCGGTGGCGGCGACGGAGTCCGTGTCCCCCGATGTTCGCAACAGGACAACCTCGCTGGCGTCGGTGCCGGTTTGTTTGGCGATGTAATTAGCGTTGGCGACCAGAAAAGAATCCTTTGGTGCTGTCGGAAACTCGCGAACAATTCCGATGAACCTGAACGGGACAACGCGATATTGGTGATCGCTTGCGCTCTGAAGCCGCAGGTTCAGGCGATCGCCGGGTTGCAGCCGAAAGTCATCGACCGTCTCCTGCGAAACAAAAACGCCGTCTGGTGTCCTGGCAAGGAGCGCGAGGGACTTTGCCGCATTGTGATTGGCAAAATAGGCGTTCGAGATCGTGGTCAGCTTGCCGATCGTCGCGGGATTGATTCCGAACATGTCTTGCAGGTCCGCGCCCACATAGGCGAAACGATGCATCATCGGTTCTGCCGCGACCACGCCCGGAATGGCTTTTAGCCCCGATAGAAGTTCGCCGGCAGGATGGGATGCGGTCCCCGTCAAGGTCACATCAGAACCGTTGGTCAGCTCGGCATCGACGCGGGATTGCGCATTATATGTGTTGTTGAAGATGGCCGTTGCGGTTGCAAACGCGAATGCAAGGGCAACGAGCGCGACGCCTCTTGCCATGCGACGTTGCTGGCGGGACAGAGAGGCTGCTATCGTAGGCGAGAGAGCCGCCGAAAACGGCACTAGGAGGGCTGCAACCACGTTCTGGCCTCGTCCTAGAGACCACCGACTCAAGCGAAGCCACAGCAAGCCGGCGCCGATCCACAGACACAACGGCGCCAGAAAGGCTTCGTAATGCACCGAGGTCTGTGCCACACCTTCTGGCGCCAGAACAATCTCATAGCCGGACCTAGCGACCGTCCAAAACACGATTGCGCCCACAGCAACGATGGCAAAATCCGCATATAGCCGTTGCCACAGCGGAGACGTTTGTCGGTCGACCTCGGCGCGGGCGGCGGAAATCGAAGTGCTCGTTGCATCTGTCCATGCCGGAACGAGGGAGGCCGCAATGCCGAAGCACAAGCCGATGGCGCCGACAAAGATCAGCCACGGCGCGGCAAGGCGCAAACCTTCCAAGCGCCACCAACTCAGGGTTATCATGACGGCGAGGACGAGACCGATGGTGACGCCAAAGCCTCCGATCGCGATGGCCTCGATTGCGGCCAGACGCAACACCTGCGGACGGGAGGCGCCGCGAAGGCGCAACAACGCCTGCTCGCGACGCCTTCGTTCCGAGTCGGAAGAGGCAACGGCGAGCGTGACCAGCAGCGCCAGGACGACGCCCGGAATGCCAAGAAACAGGAACAGGACTTGTCCATAAAGCGCATCGGCGCGCACTGCATCAAGTCGCGCGGCGACATTGTCGGTCAGCGCGGCACCGCCTGCAACGCGAGCCTCGAAATTGTTCGCCGTGCGCTGCGCCTGGATGAAGGCGGCGCTGGGGTCCGGCGGCAAGATGCTGCGATCAAAGCGGACATGGATTTCGGTTCGGACAGTATCCGGCCGCGCAGATGATTGGGGGTCGAAGATGGTCTGCCACTGCGGCATCGGCATGAGCAGCACATTGTCCGGTGCCTGTGGTGCAAGGTTCTTGGAAACCCCGATCGCCTGGAACATCGAGTCGGCATTAGGCAGGGCCACGACACCTGCAATCTTGACGTCGACCGGTCCCTTCCCGATGCGCTGGATCGTCACTGTGTCGCCAGGCGCGATATGAAGATTGGCGGCTGTTTGGCTTGCCGCTAGCACGCCGTCCCAAGAGCCCTGGATGAGCTCGGTCTGTGCCGGGAAAATCCGGCGATAATCTGCTTCAAGGCCGAGCACCTTGCCCGGTCCCGTCGCCTGCGTCGTCCCGCCCGTTGTTGCGGAAAATCCTTCAGTGTCCGCATAGCCCGCGGACTGCAAATCTTCGTAACGAGCGGCCTTGCCTATCGCCTCGATCACCGGGGCCGGATCCGCCCCGGGTACCAGGAGAACCTGCCAGTCCACCGGCAAGCTCGCCACCGCGCGACGCGCCATGCTTTCGGAGGAAGCGACGACAAATGTTCCAAGCGATGCGAGCAGTGCCACCGGCAGAGCAAGTCCGACCGCGGCGCCGACAAGGCGGCCAGAATGCGCACCGAAGACGCTCTTGAGCCAGAGCCGCATCATGGGCTCACCATCTCAGCAGGCAATTCAAGCTTGCCGTGATCCATGAGCCACGTGCTCTTCATGCGTTCTGCCACCGAGGGATCGTGCGTGGCAACGACGAGTGCTGTGTCACTTCCCTCGATCGAATTCAGCAATGCGTCCACGGTTTGCCGGGCGATCAGCTGATCCAGTTGCCCGGTCGGCTCGTCGGCCAGGATCAACCTGGGTTTCAGGGCGATTGCCCTGGCCAGCGCCACACGCTGCGCCTGTCCTCCTGACAGTTCGTCCGGAACCTTGTCGACGATGTCTGCCAGGCCAAGCGCCTCCAGCGCCGCCATTGCTCGAACGCGAGGCGAAGGAATGCGTCCGGCTATCCGCAGCGGCACCTCGACGTTTCCGAGGACACTCAATGTCGGAATCAAACTCGGCGCCTGGAACACGATGCCGATGAAGGTTGGGCGCAGCGCACCATCCCGGGCAAGTGCGGGCCAGCTCAGTGCACCACCGGTCGGCGTGTCGAGGCCGGCGATCAGATGAAGCAGTGTCGATTTTCCGCTGCCGGAGCGGCCAAGCAGGGCTATTCGATCGCCACTCCGGATCGCGAATGACGTGGGCTGCAGAGCGAGGATGCCCGACCCTGCCTGGCCGAAGCAGCGCGCCACGTCCTTGCCCTCGACGAGGATGTCAGGCATCGCCGATCCTCCCGTCCCGAAGATGAATGATCCGGTCAGCGCGGGCGGCGAGTGCCCGGCTATGGGTTGCCACCAGAACGGCAACGCCGGCGCCACATTGCTTACTCAACAGGTCGAGAATCGAGCTTTCCGTTATCGCATCGACCTCACCTGTCGGCTCATCGGCGAGAAGGATGCGGGGCCCTGCAGCCAGAGCGACGGCGAGACCCGCCCGCGCCAATTCACCTCCCGACAACTGACCTGGCCGCGCTGCCCCACGATCCGCCAGGCCGACTTCCGCAAGCAAATTTTTTGTCCGGTCGTTGTCCATCTTCCCGGCGATGAACATCGCGAGCTCGATGTTGCCTGTCACGGAGAGCGAGGGGAACAGATTGCGCGACTGCATGAGGATGCCGATATTTGCGCCTCTGCGGCGCGCGCGTTCGGCCTCGGTGCGGCGCGTCAAACGCTCTCCAAGCAGTTCGACATACCCTCCGTCCGGCTCATCGAGACCTGACAGGCAGGCAAGCAAGGTCGATTTGCCGCTTCCGGACGGGCCCACGAGAGCGACCAACTCGCCCTCATTGAGCCGCAGGCTCACGCCGCGAAGCGCGAGCGTCTCGGATTCCGGCGTGTGAAAGAACCGGTAGAGATCGAAAACCTCCAGGACGGCCATGTCATTGCCACCGGAAGCTCTTCGACATGAGGTTCCATTGATCGGCGTTATCGGCTCCATACGGCGAGGATAGGGTCAAGGTGACAAGCTTGCCATTCTGCCAGAAGAAATAGCGCTCGTTTTCCTCCCGGATCGCCTTCTCGGTCACCGGGTTCGGTTCGGAATTCGAGCTGTAGCTGACCACCACGGCCGAGCCTGCGGGAAGCTTGACGGATTTGACGGCCGTGACGCGAACCGCCTTGCCCGTCTTCTCGAGTTCAGCAACGTCCTGCTGCTTGACGTTGGCCAGGGTCAGCGGATCGCTGCGTTCCGACCTCAGAAGTGCAATCGTGTTGTATTTGTCGTTGAAAGTGACGCCGTCGGAACTCTCGCGGCGAGCCCATCCTTCCGGAACCTTGATCTTGAAGCCCAGTGGCGAGCTGTACTCGATGAAGACTTGATTGTCGGGGATGTCGCTGGGCGGGTTCTTTTCCGCAGGCACGGGCTTTTCAGCGCTACTTGCCTGCGCATGGAGCGATGCAGGCGCAAATCCGACAAGGCTCGCCGTGGCAGCGGCCATGATAAGGGCGCTCATTCTGTTCATGCTTGACCTCCTGTTGCCGCCCCCCGCGCGAATGTGGTTCTGCAGACCACTTACCCCCGTCAAACTTAGCTGCGACTTAGCCGCGACCCAGCCCCGGCGCTTGGGCTTCTTTGCTCTCCCGGCCTTCTCTGGGCGATGAATCCGGATTGCCGGAAATCGGCAGCCGAACCGTGGCGCGGAGCCCCGACCGGCCGATGCCCGTGACATTCTCCAGTGCAATTCTGCCACCAAGACTGTCGACAATGCGCTTTACGATGGACAAGCCAAGTCCCGTCCCTTCGCCCTCCGGGCGCGAACCGCGGAAGAACGGCTCGAAAATCTGATCCATATCAGCCGATGCGATGCCGGGGCCGGTATCCTCAACTTGCAGGATCGCCGTGCTATCTTCTCGATAAACTCCGATATCGATCGTCCCGCCCCGGGGCGTGAAGCGAAGCGCGTTCTCGAGCAAATTCCGGATGATCGCCGCGAGCATCGCCGGCTCGCTGTGCACCATGAGAGGTTCGACAAGTGCGAAGCCGAGATCGATGCCCCGATCGGCTGCCTCGGGCAACAGATCGGCCACGACCTCTTTCGCCACATGGTCGAGCGCGGCCAGCGGCTTTTCGGCAAGGCCGGTCGGAGCCGCTTCATGCCGCGCCAGCGCGAGCAATTGCTTAAGAAGATGCTTGGTGCGGTGCATACCCTGCCTGAGCGCGGCAACGCGCTCCCGCGCCCGCTTGGGGAGCGCGACCGACTCAAGGTTTTCCGCGTGCAGGCTCAGCGCAGTGATCGGTGTGCGCAGCTCGTGAGCGGCATCGGCAACGAAGCGCCGGTGCTGATCCATCAAGAGCCGCATTCGCTTAAGCAGGCCATTGATCGAGGTGATGAATGGATGCAGCTCGCTGGGCGTCCCCGAAAGCGGCAGCGCGGTCATGTCATCGGCGCGTCTTGCATCGAGATCACCGGCCAGCCGGACCATCGGGCGCAGCGAGTACGCAATGACAAGCGCCGTGACCACCATCAGGCAGGGAATGAGCGCCGCGATGGGAAGCAGCGTGCGAAACGCCACATCGCGCGCGGTTTCGTCTCGAATAGCGGTCGGCTGTGCCACGGCAAACCGGCCGCCGTCGGGTCGTGTTCGTAGCAGCACCCGAACTGGTTGGTTTTTCCACGTTGCGACCTGCAGACCATCCTGCAGGGTGAAGAGCTGGCGATCGTCTGCCGAGCCCCGCGGCGTCTTTCCCAACTCGATGAGCCAGACCTCAGTGTCTTCCTCGACGCCGTGAAGAGGCTGGCCGCCGCTGAAACTGGCATTTTGCGCCAGGCTCGCGAGCTGGATCAGGATCGAGTCCTGCAGCTCGATGGCCTCGCCGAACGCCCACCGGTAGGCGAACATGCTGCCGATTGCGCCGGTCAGCAGGATGATTGCGGTCAACCCGACGTAGAGACGTCCGCGCAACGACCTGATCATGATGATTGGTCCACCATCCAGCCTACACCTCGCAAGTTACGGATCGCTGTGACTCCGAGCTTCTTGCGGATGGTGTGGATCAGATATTCAATGGCATTGCTCTCGACCTCTTCATTCCAGCCGTAAATCTGCCGTTCGAGCTCGCTGCGCGACAGAACCGTGCCCGGCCGCGCAAGCAGCGCCTGCAGCAGAGAATATTCGCGCGCGGTGAGCAGTGCGCTCTCGCCGAGAAATGACGCCTCCCGCGTCGCCGGGTCGAGACTGAGCTTGCCATTGCTCAAAAGCGGCGGGGAGCCTCCGCCCTCGCGGCGGAGCACGGCGCGCATGCGCGCCAGCAGTTCGCGAATCTCAAATGGTTTCACCAGATAGTCGTCAGCGCCGAGATCGAGTCCGTCGATCCGGTCATCGACGCCGTCCTGCGCGGTGACGATGATGACGGGGAGCGTCCGGCCCAGCGTGCGCAGGCGCCGAAGCACGTCGCGGCCGTCTGCCTTCGGCAGCCCAAGATCGAGCAGGGCCAACCCGTAAGCTTCGTTCTCCGCTGCGTGGATCGCGGTCTCACCATCAGTGACCCAGTCGACGGCATAGGCTGCATCCTTGAGCGCCTGCTGCATGGCCGTGCCGATCATCCTGTCGTCCTCGATCAGCAGAACTCGCATCACCTTTCCCTCATCCGGGAGGCCAGAGCCGGACTTGCCTAATTCTTGTGCTCCAGACTTAGCGCAGACTTAGGGAGGTATCGCGCTTCACGATGCTTTGACAAAAAAGTGGGTCTCGGCGCCGCAGGACAACCCTGGCCCTAAGGCGCACCTAAGTCGGCCATGGCCAATCTCCGGCGTCGCCTGGGGTGACTCGTTTCGGGGAGACCCACATGTCCACGACCTGGGAATGGCGTCCATCTCCGACGCTGAACAAGGTTCCGGAGGTCACGCTGATCTTCTGGACCATCAAAATCCTCTCGACCACCGTCGGCGAGACCGGCGCCGACTATCTCGCGGTGCATGTCGGTCTCGGGTCAACCCTGACCATGGCGTGCATGGCCGGTCTCCTAATCGCTGCGCTGATCCAGCAGCTGCGCGCGCGTCGCTATATTCCGTGGAATTATTGGCTGACGGTGGTTCTGGTCAGCATTGTCGGAACCCAGATCACCGACTTCATGAGCGACAAGCTCGAGATCAGCCTTTACGTGAGCACGGCGGCGTTCGCCTGCACGCTCGCTGCAACCTTCGCGATCTGGTACGGCGTCGAACGCACGCTCTCAATCCGCACGATTATCACGACGCGACGCGAGCTGTTTTACTGGGCCGCTATTCTCTTCACCTTTGCGCTGGGGACGGCGGCAGGAGACCTCGCCACGGAAGCGCTCGGGCTCGGTTTCCAACTCGGCGTTCTCGCGTTCGGCGTGCTGATCGCGTTCATCGGCATTTTCTACTCGCTCGGCGTCAATCCGGTCCTCACCTTCTGGCTCGCCTACATTCTGACGCGCCCCCTTGGCGCTTCGCTCGGCGATTTGCTGTCGCAATCACGACACTACGGCGGGGTGGGTCTCGGCACGATTCACACCAGCCTCGTGTTCCTGACCGTAATGATTGCTCTAGTCGCCTGGGTGACCTTCGAAGGTGACCGCAGCGAAGGCGCCGATCCGGCGGAGTGATCCGAAAAGACTTCCACCCGAGAGCCCGCGTGGATCCTGCGTGGGGAAACTATGAGGAGATGTTTCATGAAAAGAGTTCTTCTGGCAGCGGCGATCGGCCTGCTGACATGGGCCGTTGGCGAGCCGATGCATGCACGCGGGCCCATCTCGTTCCTAACGCGCGCCGAGGCCGGAGTGTCCGCGCATCTCGGTGACCTCTCACCGTTCCGCACCATCGTCATCGATGTTTCTGCCTTTATCGACAAGGGTGACCTGGTTGGCGCCAAGAACCGGATCAAGGATATCGAGACAAAGTGGGACGATGCGGAAGCTGCATTGAGGCCGCGCGCCGCCGTCGAGTGGCACATCGTCGACAAGGCGATCGATCGCGCGCTCGAAGCCCTGCGCGCAGCGACGCCCGATCCCGCCCAATGCAAGCAGACGATCACCGACCTGCTGTCCGTTATGGACTCGATCGGAAAATCATGAGGCGGCTAACGGCAATTGTGCGCTTCATGAATCTGCGCCAGGAGCAACGATGTCTTTAACGCACGGGTGCCGCGCTTACTAACGGCGATGTGACGAGAATGTATAGCTTACTAAGCGACCTTCTCGTGCGTCCTGCGTTGTACGCGCGAGAGGTTGCCGCTCTACACTGGTGAAACTCAAATTGCGTGAATGTTTGCGAGAGGCACAATGCAAAACGACGACGATATCCTAAGCAAAGTTCCCGAGGTGACGCTCGGCTTCTGGGTGATCAAGATCCTTGCCACGACGCTCGGAGAAACGGGCGGCGATGCGGTGACAATGACCTGGCTGCATGCTGACCAAAATGCTCACAATGGGGGCTATCTGATCGGTACTGGCATATTTCTTGCGGTGTTCGTTGCGGCAGTGCTCGCTCAAATTTCGACAAAGAGGTTCAATGCCTGGATTTACTGGCTGGCCATCGTGGCCTCTACGACAGTGGGCACAGCCATGGCCGATTTTTTCGATCGCTCACTGGGCATTGGATACACCGGAGGTTCGTCGATCCTGTTAGCGTGCGTCTTGTGCTCGCTCGCGATTTGGTACTTCACTCTCGGCTCGATCAATGTTCAGACGGTTGCAACGCCGAAAGTGGAAATCTTCTACTGGGTGACGATCACGTTCTCGCAGACCCTGGGGACCGCGCTCGGAGATTGGACCGCGGACAGCACCGGTTTGGGCTATGACGGAGGCGCGCTCCTGTTTTGTGCGGGACTGGTCCTGCTGGCGGCTCTGTACTATTGGACCGCAATCTCGCGCGTGTTCCTGTTCTGGGCCGCCTTCATATTGACGCGACCGCTCGGTGCGACGGTCGGAGACTTTCTTGACAAGCCGGCGAGCCATGGTGGCCTGGCGCTGAGCCGTCCTTTGGCGTCTGCGGTGATCCTCGCCGCAATCGTTGTGCTTATTCTGGCCTTGCCGCAGCGGCCGGGACGGCATCCCGGATCCGAGGTAGCTGCGCAGCCGCGGTGACTCTCAGATGGAATCCTCGCATTGCTGAGCGGGGGAGGCAGTTCAATGCGGGTTCTGTTGAACTGGTTGGGCGCTACACTGCTTGTCGTCGTTTTGGCGCGGCCAGCGATCGCTGGTCCTCCCTTCGTGTCCGATGATCCCGAGCCGACTCCTTATCATCAGTTCGAGATCTACACCTTCAACAACGGAACGAGTACGCGCGACGGCACGGATGGCGAGACCGGCATAGATTTCAACTACGGTGCAGCGCCTGATCTCCAGCTCACAGCGACTTTGCCCGCGGGCTTTAGTCAATCTTCGGCCGGCCGCACCAATTTCGGGTTAAGCAACATAGAGCTTGCCGCAAAATACCGCTTTCTGCATCAAGACACTTTCGGTCTGGACGTCGCCTTTTTTCCTCGCGTTTTGCTTCCCAGTAGTTCGAACACGATCGGCGACAACCATACCTCGGTGCTTCTGCCGGTCTGGGTAGAAAAGGACTGGAAGTCGGGATGGTCCGCCTTTGGAGGCGGTGGATGCACATTCAGTGCAATCCGCACGGCGGATTTCTGTTTGGCAGGTGCCGTTCTGACGTATCAGCTGATGCCCAGGCTTCAGATCGGCGCTGAGCTCTTTCATCGGACTGCGGACTCCCAAGGCACCCCCGCCTCATCCAGTGTCGGCGTAGGTTGGCGCTATGATCTCAGCAAGAACTTCCATCTGCTCGGCTATGTTAGGCGAGGAGTTGAAAACACGGAGCAAACAGACCGCTATTCCTGGTACGCATCCGTTCTGTTCACCTTCTGAAGCTGGTTTGCATTCGGCGGGACTGCCCCCGGACCATTTCCTGCAGTGCCGCATGTCTCCAAAAGTAGCAGCCGGCTAACCGCAACTGGCGCAATAGGCGGCGGTGGGCGGCTTCAAGCTGGCTTTCGCATCATCCCAAAGCACAAAGCACTTCCAGCTGGTGCCCGACAGGACGCTCCTGTAATGTAAGTCTCCACGCCAGATGCCCGCGGTCGGAAAGCGCACCGGGCTGGCAGAGGGAGGTTACATGCGCCTCCTTGACATTGGCTTCGCCCTTACGGTTGCTGGAGTTGTGTGGCTCCGCTGGGAATCGCCTGGGTCGGTAGACGTCAAGACGTCCTATTATTGGACGAAGGCTGACACTATCGTCTGCGAGACCCCATTCCAGATCCGAAAGGCAATCGTCGCGATGTCTCATGACGATGGAGCCCGCATTCGCAGTCTCTCGTGTAGCCGACCGGGGTCCGGCAAAAGAGTGCGCGTTGTTTCCATGCCTGCAACTGTATACGGGCCTTGGGCAATTGAATTGATTTCGGAGCAAGGCGCCGCCGCCACGCTGTGGAGCTATGCAGATCAATTTGAAGCTGACCGAGATGAATAGTTACGACCAGCCACCGATCGTTGGCCCTTCTCGTTCGCTGAGTTTATGAGCCAACAACAGGTGTTCGAGGCCGCGCTGGCCAGGGAATCAAGTTGCCCGTTGAGTGAGCGATGACCAGCTGTAATCGGGAAGTTTCACAGAATCCGCGATATCCCGACCTACTGCGAGCCTGGCGAGACCCGGGAAAGCAAATGCCCTGACCACCAGATCGCGGAACGAAAGCCCGAACCGTGTTTTCGGTGCGAAAGCACCAGCGAAACGCTCGGCGGCACGCTGCTTTGCAGCAATATAGCGTCGCAACAATGTCTCGTATCTGCCAAACGCCTGCTGATATTGCCCGTGCCCAGCTGCGAACTCACCAGCGAGCACGTAAGATGAGATCATCGCCAGTGCTGAGCCCTGCCCAGCCAACAGCGAGACACAGAAGGCGGCATCGCCGACAAGTGCGACTCGCCCACGCGACCAGTTTTGCATTCTGACCTGGCTGACTCTGTCGAAGTAAAGCTCGTCAGTTCGATCGAGTTCGTCCAGAATGCGCGGGCACTCCCAACCCCCACGACAGTAGACATCGCGCAGCATCGCATTTTGTTGATGGAGCGTCGCAGGTAAGGATGCGACCGGCGCGGAAAATACAAAAAAGAACAACGTGCGATCGTCGTGCAATGAAAAACGCCCGACCATCCGTCTTGGCTGTCCATACATAATATAAGTATTCTCGTCGCGTGGTCGGTAACCGCGGGCATCAAGGGCGGCGACGACATAGCCAAGATACTTCTCGAACTGCGACTGTTGCCCGAATACCAGCTTCCGGACAACTGAATGCAAGCCGTCGGCGCCTATCACCAAATCAAAACGGCGTTCCTTTGCATATTTCAGTTCGACCCGGATGCAGTCTCGACACTCTTCGAGCGCGATAATCTCGTCATCGAATATTCTTTCTATGCGGCCTTTTAGCTTCTCAAATAGCAAGCGTGACAGATCGCTGCGCTGTAGCGTTACGTAGCGGCCGCCGGTGAGGTCCGTAAAGACTCGAGTGCCAAAGCCAGCACGCCGCTGGCCAGCATCGTCTATGATCCGCAGTTCCTTCACATGATAGCCGTCGCTGTTAATCTGCCCGATCAGTCGTAGCCCAGACCCCAGAAATCGATCACATATCCGCCGGTGCGCAAGGCGGGCGCTCGTTCGATCAGGGTCGGCTCAAATCCGGCCGCTTTCAAACAAAAGGCCAGTGTGGGCCCGGCAATCGCTGCTCCTGAGATCAAGACGGTTTTCATGAACTGAGAACCAGCGACGCTGCGATTTGTTCGAACAAGTCGTCGTTACGATTTGCAGACGTTCTGAGGACAGGAAGCCGAGGGACAACCCTAGCTTTGGCTTAGCCCTTCATCTGTTCCGCCAAGGGTCATCCCATGCCCGGTACTGGTTGAGCTTGCCACCAACATCGTCGGCCAAGCAATCTCCGATCGGCGACGATTTTCAAAGGTTGCTTACTCGCTCGAACAAGACGGAACGCGAGTTTCGGTTCGGACGCGCATATCGCGCTGAACAATAAAGAAAAATTGGCGCACCCGACACGATTCGAACGTGTGACCTTTGCCTTCGGAGGGCAAAAGGTCGAAGGACGCTGTGACCAAGGCGCGAGCCCGTCAAATGGCCACGGCGAGCGAGTGCCGGTATCGGTGGTTGCGAGTCCCCGCAACCAAAGTTCGGACCAATCGGTTCCGATAAAATGGCCCGCATCGCGCGGGCCATTTCTGTTTTGGAAAAGATTCGCGACGTCGATTGCTTGGCGCGCGGATCAGCGCCTCACCGTAACCCGGGGCCGCTTCCTAGACGATGAAATGAAATTCTTGCCAGGCGCTCCAGGTCATGCCGTCGTTGGCGCGAACCCAGAGGTCGTCCGACACGGTGCCGCCATCGAAAGTCGTGCTGGCGAGCTGGGCCGTACTGACGTTGATTGCGATGTTGGCGGGCTGCGCATTCCCGCCGATGCTCCAATGGCCGCTGCTGGCCGACGGCGTCGAATCCCAGAATTGATACTGGCTCATGTTGTCCCCGTCGGCATCCGCGACCGAGAACAGGCTCGATGCGGCCACGCTCTGGTTGGCGGTCGCATGGAAGTCGGATGCGGAGACGACCGGAGCATGGTCGATCGGTGCGGTGACGTGAAATTCCTTCCACGGCCCCCAGGCGAAGCCGTCGTAAGCCCTTGCCCAGAGATCGTCTGAACCGGAGCCGCTCTGAAAGCTCGTGTTCGAGAGCTGGGCTGCCGTCACATCGATCGCGACATTGGTGCCCTGAGCTACTCCGGCGACCACCCAGTGCCCGCTGCTGGGATCAGGCGTCGAATCCCACAGCTGATAGTTCGTGATGGTGTCTCCATCCGCGTCGGCGGTCGAGAACAGCGTGGAGGCCGCGATATCCTGGCCATGGCTCGCTGAAAAGTCGGCGGCCGACACGATCGGACGATTGTCGACCGGCGCGTTGACGTGAAACTCCTTCCAACTGCTCCACATCATGCCATCGAAGGCGCGCACCCAGAGATCGTCGGAGCCCGAACCGCTCTGGAACGAGGTATTGGACAGTTGGGTCGCGCTCACATCGATGGCCTGGTCCGCAGGCTGGATGGCTCCGGCCACGACAAAATGCCCGCTGGCGGGATCGGTGGTCGAGTCCCAGAACTGATAGTGGGTGATCGTATCGTGGTCGGCATCGCTTACCGTGAACAGGCTTGACGCGGCGATGTCCTGACCGTGCGTTTCGGTCACGTCCGACGCGCTCACCACGGGCGCATGGTCGATCGGTGCGTTGACGTGGAATTCCTTCCAGGCTCCCCATGTGATGCCGTCATTGGCTCGCACCCACAGATCGTCCGAGCCGGAGCCCGACTGGAACGAGGCGCTCGTCAATTGCGCGGGCGTCACATCGATGGCGATGTTGGTGGCCTGCGCCACTCCGCCGACCACCCAGTGGCCGCTGGAGGGATCGCTCGTTGAATCCCAAAGCTGATAGGCGGCGATCGTGTCGCCATCGGCGTCGGACACGCTGAAGAGACTGGATGCGGCGATATCCTGGCCGTGGGTTGCCGACACGTCGGTTGCGTTCACGACCGGTGCATGATCCGGGCCTGGCGTGGCCGTGAACGGCACCCATGCCCCCCACAGCGTTCCATCGTAAGCCCTGACCCAGAGCTGGTCCGGAGCCGAGCCGAAGTGGTAGGTGGTCTGGGCAAGCTGCGCGGCAGTGATGTCGATTTCGGCATTGGTGGCCTGAACGGCACCATTCACCACCCATGCGCCGTTGCCGTTGCTGTCCCAGAGTGCGTATTGGGCGATCGTATCGTTGTCTGCGTCGGAGACGCTGAACAGGCTCGAAGCCGCGACCGACATTTGCCCGTGGGCTGCCGTGAAGCCGGAAGCCGAAGCAACGGGAGCATGATCCAGACCTGGCGTGGCCGTGAACGGAACCCATGCTCCCCAGAGATATCCGTCATAGGCCCGCACCCAGAGCGTGTCCGGGGCCGTACCGAACACATAGCTTACTTGCGAGAGGCTGGCGGCCGAAACGTCGATCTCGGCGTTGGTGGCTTGCGTAGCACCATTGATCGCCCAGTGCCCGTGGCCCTCGGTGTCCCAGAATGCATATTGGGTGATGGTGTCGCCATCCGCGTCACTGGCCGAGAACAGTGAGGATTCAGCCACCGAGAGCTGCCCGCGCGAACCGGTCACGTTGGCTGCCGTGACCACCGGCGCATGATCAGCCGGAGAAATCACGAAGGGTTTCCAGTCGCTCCACAAATAGCCGTCGAAGGCTCTCACCCACAGCGTGTCCGCGCCGGGTCCGGCCTGGTAACTCGCTTGGGCCAATTGCGACGCACTGATGTCGATCTCGGTGTTGGTGCCCTGGACTATTCCTCCCACTGTCCAGTGACCGTTGCCATTGGTGTCCCAGAAGGAATATTCGGTGATGGAATCGCCCGCGGCCATGTTCACCGAGAACAACGATGAGGCCGCATAAACCTGATTTCGGGCGGCGGACTGATCGCTGGCGGTGACGACCGGTGTCGTCCGGATGCTGTATCCGAGGTCCTTCAGAACTCCGATGTCCAGGTTGGAGATCGCGTACTGGTAATCGGCGTAGAAGACGATTCCGTTCATCAAGTCCAGCGTGAGCGGGTCCTTGACGGTCGACGGGGTGGCGTAGAGGTCGGATTGCTGGTTGCCGAAATGGTAGTAGTTCTGGGTCGTGCTGTCTGTGGTCAGTGGCACCGGGCCGCCGTAAGCGGCCTCGGCGTTCGCACCAACAAAGTTGGCGCCGGTTGCGGTCTTTTGAATCAGGGTGTCGAACGTGGATTCGTAGGGGCCGGCCAACTGGCCGCTCTGGTCGTACCAGCCCGTCATGCCGAAGCCGTGCATGAGCTCATGAAGAAAAACGTTGATCGGATTGATCACGTTTCCAGGCACCTGACTGGACCAGCTCAGGCCATAGTCGAGGTCGATGTACTGGAAGTAGCCAGGATCGATGTTGATGGTGATGTCGCTTGTCGTTCCAGGCACGTGCTGTCCGGTGGTCAGCTCGTACTGGCTTGACGGCTCATACACCGCGAGCCCGCCATTCGTGCCCACGTTGTAGCTGGAGGTAGGCCCGCCGTCGGCACGGCCAACGGGGGTGGGCAGGATGTTGAGGGACACCACCATGGTGCCAATGCCCAGGATATATCGCTGCCAAATGTTGAGGGCCTGCTCGAGGTCGTAAACCAGAGACGCGTCGGCAGATCCGCCTACGTTCGATGAATCGTTTAATGTTACGGAATAATTCCAACTCATCTTGGTCGAGCTTTCAATCTATGGTAGCGTAGAAATAATTGACAATATTCATGCGGACCGGTCACCGGGCAGTCAATAGACGCCAAATGGCCGGCCCCGGATAAAGCGGCGCGTGAGGCTGTTCGTGTCCAGCGCCTCTGGCGCGATTGGCTCGCGTCGTTTCTTATACGCGATATGGCCGACGCGATCATCCCTGTGATCCCGGTGACAGCCATATCGCGTGCCGCGATCCGTAAGACTACGGAGCCGGGTTCGGCTGTCCGAACGGTTCCGCGATGGGCTCCAGGATCGGCATGATGCTGCTCGCGAATTCGGCTTGACCGTTGATAACGCCAATTGCATCTCGGCGAAGAGCCATAGTACTCTGCCCGTTATATTCATTTGCTGCTCTGTCGGTTCGTTGCGAATAGTCAGTTTGCGCTGACGGCGAGGCCGAGGAGCAGGGGCGGGGTGCGCTTACAGCAATCTCGGCTCGCCTTCGACTGCAGTTATTTTCAGCTACTGAGCAGATTAAATCGCGAGATGATTGAAACGCGGAGCGGTACGACAGCAGACAGCGGGATAGTTGGGCTCGCGATGCTGCTGCGTTTTCACGGCATCCCGGCCGATGTCGACCAGATTCGTCACCAGGTCGGCAACGGCCCGTTCGGAACGCCGGAGATGCTGCGGTACGCGCGCTCGACCGGCGTCAAGGCTCGCGAGCTGAGCACCAACTGGTTAAGGCTCGAGAAGGTCCCGCTTCCTGCCATCGCGCTGTTGCGCGACGGCGGCCATCTGATCCTCGCCAAGGTGGGCGCCGACAAGATCCTCGTTCAATCGCCTCTGTCAGAGCGCCCGGAGTTGATCACGAAGGCCGAACTGGAAGCGGTGTGGACCGGCAAGCTGATCCTGGTGAGCCGGCGGGCGGGACTGGTCAATCTTGCGCGCCGCTTTGACCTGTCGTGGTTTCTGGGGGCAATCCACAAATATCGGTACCATTTCGTGGAGGTGTTGATCGCCTCCTTTTTCTTGCAGCTGTTTGCTCTGGTGTCGCCGCTGTTCTTTCAGGTGGTGATCGACAAGGTCCTGGTTAATCACACACTCAGCACACTCGACGTGCTCGTCGTGGGGTTGATCGGCATCGCGGGTTTTGAGACGGCCCTCGCGATACTGAGGACCTACCTGTTCTCCCACGTGACCAACCGGATCGATGTCGAACTGGGAGCCCGCTTGTTTCGGCACCTCATCGGGCTGCCCATTGCCTATTTTCAGGCTCGCCGGGTCGGCGACTCGGTTGCGCGGGTCCGCGAGCTGGAGAACATTCGCAACTTCCTGACCGGCTCCGCGCTGACGGTCGTGATAGACCTGTTCTTCACCGTCGTTTTCATCGCGGTGATGTTTATCTACTCGCCGATCCTGACCTGGATCGTGCTTGGGTCCTTCCCGCTCTATGTCGGTATCTCGGCCGGCGCGACGCCGATGTTCCGCCAGCGGCTGGATACCAAATTCGAGCGCGGGGCCGAAAACCAGGCCTTTCTCGTCGAGAGCGTGACCGGTGTCGAGACCATCAAGGCCATGGCGCTCGAACCGCAGATGCAGCGCCGCTGGGAGGAGCAGCTTGCCGGATACGTGGCGGCCAGCTTCCGCGTGCTCAGCCTGGCGAATGTCGCGAGCCAATCGGTCCAGTTCGTGAGCAAGCTCGTCACCGCGGTGATCCTTTACGCCGGCGCCAAGCTGGTGATCGACGGAAGCCTCACGGTCGGCGAGTTGATCGCCTTCAACATGTTCTCGTCACGCGTGAGCGCGCCGGTTCTGAGGCTGGCGCAGCTCTGGCAGGACTTCCATCAGGCCAGGCTCTCCGTCGCGCGGCTCGGCGACATCCTGAATACGCCGGCCGAGCAGACGTTCAGCCCCGGTCGCGCCGTGCCGCCGCCCATCAAGGGTCAGGTCACCCTTGAACACGTATCCTTCCGCTATCGGGTCGATGGACCCGAAGTGCTGCACGACATCAACATCAGCATTCCGGCCGGACAGGTCGTCGGCATCGTCGGTCCGTCCGGTTCGGGCAAGAGCACCTTCACGAAGCTCGTTCAGCGCCTTTACGTTCCGGAGAAGGGCAGGGTTCTTGTCGACGGCATCGACCTTGCGATGGTCGATCCGGCGTGGCTGCGTCGCCAGGTCGGCGTCGTCCTGCAGGAAAACGTGTTGTTCAATCGCAGCGTACGGGAAAACATCGCGCTCGCCGACCCGGCCGCTCCGATGGAGAAGGTGGTCGCCGCGGCTCAGCTGGCGGGGGCTCACGAATTCATTCTGGAGCTGCCGGAAGGCTACGACACCGTCGTCGGCGAGCGCGGCTCCAGTCTGTCGGGAGGGCAGCGGCAACGCATCGCGATCGCGCGGGCCCTTATCACCGATCCCCGCATCCTGATCTTCGACGAGGCGACGAGTTCGCTGGACTACGAAAGCGAAAGAGTCATTCAGGATAATATGAACCGGATCGTGAAGGGACGAACGGTTTTTGTCATTGCCCATCGTCTGTCCGCTGTCAGGCGCACCGATCGGATCATCACCATTGATCGCGGCCGGCTCGTCGAACAGGGATCCCACGAGGAGTTGCTCAGCACAGGCGGAAGATACGCGTCGCTGTACCGGTTGCAGGCGGGGATCCATGAAGTCGGCTCGTGAAGTGGTCGCGGTCGGGGGCAAAACCCGGGACGAGCTGGCCTTCCTGCCGGCCGCCCTCGAAATTGTCGAGACGCCGCCGTCTCCCACCGCGAGGCTCACCGCCGTCTTGCTTGCTGCCTTGTTCTGTTGCGCCGTAGCGTGGGCGGGTCTCGGCAAGATCGACATCGTTGCCTCAGCACCAGGAAAAATCGTACCGGGCGACCGCGTGAAGCTGGTTCAGCCGCTCGAGATCGGAGTGGTGCGGGCCATTCACGTCCGCGACGGCCAAACCGTCAAGGCCGGCGAGATTCTGATCGAGCTTGATCCGACCAGCAATCAGGCGGAGCTTCAGCACCTGAAAAACGATCTTCTGTCGGCACAGCTGGATATTTCACGCACCCGCTCTGCGCTTGACGGAAACACTGACGCGCTTGACGGCGTACCGGACGACACGCCGCCCGCGTTGGTTCAAATGCATCTGGAGTACTTGCGCAGTCAGGATTCCGAGCAGCGCGCCAAGTTGTCCGAACTGGATCGGCAGCGGACGCAGAAGGTCGCGGAGACCAGGACAATCGACGCCAGCATCGCCAAGATCGAAGCTTTGCTGCCGGTGCTGCAGGAACGCGTCGGGGTTCGCAAGTACCTGGCGGACCGGGAATACGGTTCAAAGCTGCAATACCTGCAGGAGCTCCAGGAACTCGTCGGGATGCAACAGGACATCCTGGTGCAACGGAGCAAGCTCCAGGAGGCCAATGCGGCCGTCGCCGCGCTCGAAGAGACGCGCGCCAAGCTTGTCTCGGAATACCGGCACCGCCTGTACGATGACCTTGCCAAGGCGACGCAGAAGGCCGGCAGCCTCCAGGACGAGGTCTCCAAAGCCGAGCATCGGACCAGCCTGCAAAAGCTTGCCGCACCGATCGATGGCGTGGTGCAGCAACTGGCCGTGCACACTGTCGGCGGCGTCGCAACCGCCGCCCAGACGCTCGCGGTCGTCGTACCCAGCGATAATCTGATTGAAATCGAAGCGATGGTTTCAAATCGCGATATCGGCTTCGTGCACCCGGGTCAGGACGCCGAAATCAAGGTCGATACGTTCAATTTCACGCGTTACGGACTGCTGCACGGCAAGATCGTCAGCGTCTCGCCCGATTCCGTGTCCCGCGACAGGCCGCGGGATCCGGCCCGCGAGTCCAATGGCGGAGCGACGGAGGACAGCAGCGAGCCCAAGGGGACGGGGCCGGTGTATATCGCGCATGTCTCGATCGACCGGACCAAGATGGTCGTCGATGACAAGGAGATCAATCTTTCGCCGGGAATGACCGTAACCGTCCAAATCAGGACGGGCGCCCGCAGCGTCATGAGCTATTTGCTGTCTCCCATCATGCGCTACCGGCAGGATGCTCTCCGCGAGCGGTGAAGGAATTCGGCGGTCAGGCCGTCATGACGTGGTTCGCGATTCCACGTGGCTCAGGGTCGGGTCGGATTCATGGATCGCAAGGCAGTTTTGCCCCGCGTCGTAGGTCCGGTATCCATGATCGTTCAGCTTGCGAACCAGTGCGGCCTTGTCGGTCTTGATGAATTCCGCATGAATGACGGGGTGATGCTGCCGGATCGTGGCGCTGGCTCCTTCCAGCACCTTCAACTCCATCCCTTCGACGTCGATCTTGATCAGATCGCAGCGGCTCAGATTCAGGGAGTCCAGGGTGATCATCGTCGTTTCGGAGCCTTCGGCCTCCGAATAATCGATCTTCTGGCCGATCTGCTCCGTGCCGGGGCGTTGCGTCACCTCCAGACTTCCGAAGCTGGCGGGTTCCTGATGGCTTAAGGTCGGCACCCAGGTCTTGCCGGTTTCCGACGAAATAACCGCGTGCATCGCCCGCGCGTTGAAGCAGTTGTTGATGGCGATGTTGCCGGCAAGGGCGTAGTAGACCCGCTCCTGCGCCTCGATGGCAAGGACCGAGCCCCAGCCGTCCATTTGCTTGGACCATTCGATGGTGTGAACGCCGATGTTCGCCCCGCAGTCGATGGCGACCACGCCATCCCCCCGGTAGGTTCTTCGCAGTGCAAGGAGACCCTTCGTCAGTTCGATTTCGGTGACGTCGAACGCGCCGTGCTCGAGGATCTGAATCCCCACGCCAAAGATGTGATCGCCCGCGGTGTGGTAGTCCAGCCGGTTGACGATCAGCGGACCATGCGCCGACGCTGCGATCACAAACGGGACCTTGCTGGGATTGCGGCTCATCGCTTGTGTTTCTTTGTTCCTGCGGTTCCGGAGCGGCCGCGAGAGGGGGTACCCGCTAAGGTTTTCGTCCGTTGACGCGGTTGTCAATCTCGCTTACCTTCTGCCCGCATTTCTAGCGGTCTTTATATTTTTAGGGCAGGGGATATTCGTGAATGCGATTGCCGTCGCGCCGGCGATCGGGCTGAAGCGTCCGATTGACCATATGGCCGACCAACCCAAAGTTATCGTTGATCGGTCGACCAGCGCCGTACCTGCCAAGCCGGATGCTGCTGCGCCGGATGCCGAAACGCCCAAGCGTGCTTATCCGGCGGCCGCCGAGCTGCCCACGCAAGTCGGTCCCAAAGGACTGCGATTCGACTTCAACGACGGCGCCCGGGTCGTTTGTCCCGAAGCCGAAGGTCCTTGGCGCGTGCGTCTTTGGGACGCCGATACCGGCAATGTTCTGTTCGAGACGCAGTTCGCGGGCGGACGCGTCAACAGCTCAAAGCGCTACTACATTCGTTTCCGTATCGAGGTCCTGCAGGGCGAGGATGTCATTTTCTCGCATGAGTACAACGCAACGGATCGTCATGTCCTGATCCAGCTTCCGGTCGGCACCCTGGGCGACACGATCGGCTGGTTTCCCTATGTGGAGAAGTTCAGGATAGCTCACAATTGCAGGCTGACCTGCGCAATGGCGGAGAAGCTGATCCCGCTGTTTCGCGATGCGTATCCGGAGATCAACTTCGTCACGCACGAGGAAATTCAAACCGACCGATACTATGCCACGTACAGCGTCGGGTTGTTCTTCGACGACAAGAATTTCGTCTACCAGCCGTGCGACTTCCGCTTTGTCGGACTGCACCGCACCGCCGGATACATCCTCGGCGTTGATCCGACCGAGGTGGCGCCGCGCATCTCGCTGGCCGATGATCAAAGGCCCATCGCCGAGCCTTATGTTTGCATCGCGGTGCAGAGCACCACGCAGTGCAAGTACTGGAATAACCCGAACGGCTGGCGCGAACTGACCAGCTTTCTCAAGCAGGCCGGCTATCGCGTGATCTGCATCGATCAGAAGCCGACGCACGGCCACGAACTGGTATGGAATCACATTCCGAACGGCGCGGAGGACTGGACCGGTGACCGCCCGATTCAGGAGCGGGCGAATCTGCTCAACCATGCGGACTTTTTCATCGGCCTTTCCAGCGGGCTTGCCTGGCTGGCCTGGGCGGTCGGCACTCCGGTCGTGATGATCGCGGGCTTCACGCATCCGACAAATGAATTTGCTACGCCCTACCGCGTCATCAACTATCACGCCTGCAACAGCTGCTGGAACGATCCGGCGGTTCGATTCGACCACAAGGATTTTTTCTGGTGCCCCCGCCACAAGGGGACGCCCCGTCAGTTCGAGTGCACGAGACTGATCACCGTGGATCACGTGAAGTCGGTGATCAGGACGATTCCTGGATTCAAGCTCTAGCCTATTTCAAGAACTGATCATTTTTTGGGGGCGCTGCCATGAGCACTACTTTTGTAAGCTCGGGTTTTACCAGTTCAGGTCTGATCGAAACGGGAGGCAACACGCTCGAGGTCCTCGGCGGAGGCTCGGCAGTCTCGACGACGTTGAGCGGCGGCCAGCTCCTGGTCGACGCCGGCGGCTACGCGGCAGGGACCACGATTTCCAGCGGCGGCAGCGCCGTCGTCAGCGCGGGCGGCGGCGCCGATCGCTTCGCCATCTCGAGTGGCGGCACGCTCAACGTGGCGGGGACCGTCAACAGCTTCACCGCGGTATTCACCGGCGGCGTCGAGAACGTTCAGTCCGGAGGACTAATCACCGGAGTCGTCGGCTCGGGCACCGGCATTTCCGGCGGCACTGTCAATGTTATGGCGGGCGGCTCGGCTGCATTCCTGTCGGTTTCGAGCGGTGGCGTCTTCAACGTAGCCGGCACGACGCTCAGCATGATCGGGGTCCGTAGCGGCGGTGTCGAAAACGTACTGTCGGGCGGTTTCATTTCGGGCGCAACAAGCTCCGGGACCGGAATTTCCGCCGGAGGCATATTGAACCTTTCTTCCGGCGGGTCCGCCGTCCACGTTGGCGTTTCGAGCGGCGGCACGTTCAACGTGGCCGGCAGTGTGCTCAGCAATGTCGCGATCTACGCCGGTGGTGTCGAAAACATCCTGTCGGGCGGGTCGATCTCCGGAGCGTCCGGCTCCGGGACCGGCGTTTCGGGCGGAACGTTGAACCTCTCGGCTGGCGGCTCGGCGTCCTACGTCGGCGTCTCGGCCGGCGGTGTCTTCAACGTTGCCGGTACGGTGCTGAGCTCTGTCGGTGTGTACAGCGGCGGCGTCGAGAACGTGCTGTCGGGCGGTGTGGTACAGGGTGTGTCCGGAGGCTTTGGCACTGCGATCTCTGGTGGCACGGTGAATGTGCTGTCGGGCGCTACCGCGACCGCGATGTTCGTCTATACCGGCGGTGCGCTGAACGACAGCGGCATCGTCACCAACCAGTTCGTGCTCAGCGGCGGCGTTGAAACCGTTTCGTCGGGTGGCCTCGCGTCTGGCGTGCAAGTTTCGGGCGGTGGTCTGCTCGACATTCTCGCCGGCGGCTCGGCGACGAGTGTCGGCGATGCCGGGAGCGTCATCGTCGAAGCCGGCGCCACCGCCGACCACATCACTGTTTCGAGCGGCGGCGTGCTCAGCGTGGGCGGCACCCTCACGAGCAATACAGGCGTCCTGGCGGGCGGTGTCGAGACCGTGTTGTCCGGCGGCCTGATCAGCGGGGCCAGCGGCTCGGGGACAGGCATTGCCGGCGGTACGGTAAACCTTCTGGCCGGGGGCTCAGCGGTCTTTGTCGGCGTGTCGAACGGCGGCACGTTCAATGTGGCCGGCACCGTGCTCAGCAACGGCATGGTGTTTGCCGGCGGTGTCGAGAATGTGCAGTCCGGCGGACTGATCTCCGGAGCCATCAGCTCGGGGACCGGGGTTATCGGTACCCTGAACGTTCAGGCCGGCGGCTCGGCGGCGTTCGTCGGTGTTTCGAGCGGCGGCACGTTCAACGTGGCCGGCACCGTGCTCAGCAATGTCGCTGTCTATGACGGCGGTATTGAGAATGTCCTCTCGGGTGGCGTTGTCACCGGCGTGACAGGTTCCGGGACCGGCATCTCCGGCGGTACGGTCAACGTATTTGGCGGCGGTGCGCTGGATCACCTGACGGTGTCGAGCGGCACGCTGAATGTCTCCGCCGGCGGCACGGTGCACAACATTACGGTGTCGAACGGCGGCACCATGAATGTCGCGGGCACGATCACCAGCAACACGCTGGTGTCGAGCGGCGGCATCGAGAACGTGTTGTCCGGCGGACTGATCTCCGGAGCCACGAGCTCCGGGACCGGAGTGCTCGGTACATTGAACCTCCTTGCCGGTGGTTCGGCCGTTCACGTCGGTGTGTCGAGTGGCGGCACGTTCAACGTGGCCGGTACAGTGCTCGGCAATGTCGGCGTCTATGACGGCGGCGTTGAGAATGTTCTCGCGGGTGGTGTCGTCACCGGCGTCCCGGGTTCCGGCACGGGCGTGTCCGGCGGCACCGTCAACGTATCTTCCGGCGGTGCACTGGATCACCTGACAGTTTCGAGCGGCACTCTGAATGTCTCGGCCGGTGGCACGGCACACGACCTTACGGTGTCGAGCGGCACCTTGAATGTTGCAGGTACGATCATCAGCAACACGCTGGTCTCGAGCGGTGGTATCGAGAACGTGCTCTCCGGCGGGTTCATCTCCGGCGCATCGAGTGCGGCAACCATCATTTCCGCTGGCGGCATCGTGAACGTCCTGGCCGGTGGTTCGGCTGTTCACATCGGCGTGTCGAGCGGCGGCATCTTCAATGTCGCGGGCAAGGTGCTGAGCAACACCGGCATCTACGCCGGCGGCGTCGAGAACGTGTTGTCCGGTGGATCCATCTCCGGCGCGAGCGGATCCGGGACGGGAGTTTCGGGCGGTACGTTGAACCTGTCGGCCGGCGCCACCGCCGCCTTTGTCGGCGTGTCGAGCGGCGGCACCTTCAATGTTGCGGGCACAGTGCTGAGCAATGCCAGCGTCACCAGCGGCGGCGTCGAGAACGTGCTGTCAGGTGGATTGATCACCGGCGCCGTCAGTTCGGGCACCGGAGTCAGCGCAGGCGGCGTATTGAACGTTCTGGCCGGCGGCTCGGCGGCTTTCGTCGGCGTCTCCAGCGGCGGCATATTCAATGTGTCGGGCACCGTGCTCAGCCGCGTGGGCGTTTATGCCGGCGGTGTCGAGAACGTCTTCTCGGGTGGTGTCGTCAACGGGGCCGTGGGCTCCGGGACGGCCGTCTCAGGCGGCACGGTCAACGTCTTGTCGGGCGGCGCACTGGACCACCTGTCGGTGTCCAGCGGCGGCGTGTTCAACGTGGCTTCCGGAGCCATGGTGCACGACATCTCGGTGTCGAGCGGTGGCACGTTCAATCTTGCCGGAACGACGACGAGCAACGTCTTCGTGTTTGGGGGAGGTACTGAAGTCGTATCGTCGGGCGGCTCCACGGGGCCGGTGACGATCTCCGGCGGCGTGGTCGAATTGCAGGCCGGCAGCGTCGCGGGCGGCGGCATCACCTTCGGCGGGTCCGGCGGCCAGCTCAAGGTCGATGGCACGTCTTTGGCCGGCACCACCGTCAGCGGACTGGTGCTGGGCGACAGCATCGATCTGGCAGGCCTCAATTTCGTATCCGGCGGGTCGGCGACCTTGCTTCCGGGCAATGTCCTGCATGTCACGGAGGGGGCTTCCTCGTTCGATGTGCAACTTGATCAGACGCCTGGCGTGCGGTTCAGCGTCGGCGCCGATTCCGGCACCGGCACGCTGGTCACGACGCGCGCCGACGTCGCACCGGTCACGTCAGCCCCCAATGTGCAGGCAACCCTGAACGAGAGCTCTGCGCTGGCGTCCAGCCTCTTCACTGTATCGGACGCCGATGGCGATCCCATCACCACCTACGCGTTCTGGGACACCCAAGGTAACGGACACTGGGTCGTCAACGGCGTCGTCCAGGCCACCAACGCCGAGATCGATGTTGCGGCGGCGAACCTGTCACAGGTGAGCTACGTCTTCGGTCCAAGCGGTTCGGCCGATACCCTTTACGTTCGCGCCAATGACGGCACGGTTTGGGGCGGCTGGACCCAATTCACGGCCAAGGCGTTTGTCGACACCCCGCCGACCGTGAACGCAGTCAACGTCACTGCGGCGCACGGCCAGACGTCGATTGCCGCATCGAGCCTGTTCACGGTGAGCGATCCGGACGGCGACACGATGACCCAGTACGCGCTCTGGGACACGGGCGGCAACGGTCACTGGGTGGTGAACGGTGTGGCGCAGGCCGCCAACACCGAGATCGATATTACCGCGGCGCAGTTGTCGCAGGTGAGCTACGTGTTCGGGCCGACAGGATCGGTCCCTGATACGTTGTACATCAAGGCGAACGACGGAACGTTGTGGGGAGCCTGGAAGGCGTTCACAGCGGGGCCAGGTGTCGATACCGCTCCGGTCGTTTCGGCCACGAACGTGACAGCCGCCCATGGGCAGACGTCGGCTCTTGCGTCGAGCCTGTTCTCGACCACGGATGCCGAGAGCGATCCGATCACCCAGTATGCGTTCTGGGACACCGGCGGCAATGGCCACTGGGTGGTGAATGGTGTTGCCCAGGCAGCCAACGTCGAGATCGATGTTGCCGCGGCAAACCTGTCGCAGGTCAGCTACGTGTTCGGGCCCGGCGGCTCGATGCCCGATACGCTTTACGTGCGGGCCAACGACGGCAGCCTGTGGGGCGCCTGGAAGTCGTTCACGGCAGCACCGGGGGTCGATACCGCTCCGGTCGTGACGGCCGCGAACGTGACGGCCGCCCATGGGCAGGCGTCGGCGCTCGCCTCGAGCCTGTTCTCGACCTCGGATGCCGAGAGCGATCCGATCACCCAGTATGCATTCTGGGACACCGGCGGAAGTGGCCACTGGGTGGTGAATGGTGTCGCCCAGGCCGCCAACGTCGAGATCGATGTTGCCGCGGCGAACCTGTCGCAGGTCAGCTACGTGTTCGGGCCCGGCGGCTCGACGCCCGATACGCTCTACGTGCGGGCGAATGACGGCAGCCTGTGGGGGGCCTGGAAAGCGTTCACGGCAGCACCGGGGGTCGATACCGCTCCGGTCGTGACGGCCGCGAACGTGACGGCCGCCCATGGGCAGGCGTCGGCGCTCGCCTCGAGCCTGTTCTCGACCTCGGATGCCGAGAGCGATCCGATCACCCAGTATGCGTTCTGGGACACCGGCGGAAGTGGCCACTGGGTGGTGAATGGTGTCGCCCAGGCGGCCAACACCGAGATCGATGTTGCCGCGGCGAACCTGTCGCAGGTCAGTTACGTGTTCGGCCCCGGCGGCTCGACGCCTGATACGCTTTTCGTGCGGGCAAACGACGGCAGCCTGTGGAGTACCTGGACATCGTTCACGGCAGGGCCGGGGGTCGATACTGCCCCGGTCGTGACGGCAGCGAACGTGATGGCCGCCCATGGGCAGACGTCGGCGCTCGCCTCGACCCTGTTCTCGACCTCGGATGCCGAGAGCGATCCGATCACCCAGTATGCGTTCTGGGACACCGGCGGCAACGGCCATTGGGTGGTGAATGGTGTCGCCCAGGCCGCCAACGTCGAGATCGATGTTGCCGCGGCGAACCTGTCGCAGGTCAGTTACGTGTTCGGTCCGGGCGGCTCGACGCCCGATACGCTCTACGTGCGGGCGAA
Organism: Bradyrhizobium sp. USDA 4011; assembly: GCF_054063415.1. NCBI lineage: Bacteria > Pseudomonadati > Pseudomonadota > Alphaproteobacteria > Hyphomicrobiales > Nitrobacteraceae > Bradyrhizobium > Bradyrhizobium sp. USDA 4011. Next base: position 3,110,657 of record NZ_JBSSGG010000001.1, on the reverse strand, counting down.
TGACGGATCGAAGTGGAGCAGCTGGGCAGCGTTCACGGCAACACCGGGGATCGATACTGCTCCGGTCGTGACGGCAGCGAACGTGGCCGCGGTTCACGGTGAGGCGTCGGTGCTCGCCTCCAGCCTGTTCTCGACCTCGGATGCCGAGAGCGATCCGATCACGCAGTACGCGTTCTGGGACACCGGCGGCAACGGTCACTGGGTGGTGAATGGCGTCGCCCAGGCGGCCAATACCGAGATCGATGTGTCCGCGGCGAACCTGTCGCAGGTCAGCTACGTGTTCGGTCCCGGCAACTCGACGCCCGACACGCTCTACGTGCGGGCGAACGACGGATCGAAGTGGAGCACCTGGACCGCATTCACGGCAACACCGGGCCCCGACACGGCTCCGGTCGTGACGGCGGCGAACGTGGCCGCGGTCCACGGTGAGACGTCGACTCTCGCCTCGAGCCTGTTCTCGACCACCGATGCCGAGCACGACACGATCACCCAGTATGCATTCTGGGACACCGGCGGCAATGGCCACTGGGTGGTGAATGGTGTCGCCCAGGCGGCCAACGCCGAGATCGATGTTGCCGCGGCGAACCTCTCGCAGGTGAGCTACGTGTTCGGCCCCGGCAACTCGACGCCCGACACGCTCTATGTGCGGGCCAATGACGGCAGCGAGTGGGGCGCCTGGACCGCATTCACGGCAACGCCGGGTCCCGACACGGCTCCGGTCGTGACGGCATCGAACGTCAGCGGCATTCACGGCCATTCGGTGGCGGCCTCGACCCTGTTCTCGACCTCGGATGCCGAGAGCGATCCGATCACGCAGTACGCGTTCTGGGACACCGGCGGCAATGGTCACTGGGTGGTGAATGGCGTCGCCCAGGCGGCCAACGCCGAGATCGATGTTGCCACAGCGAACCTGTCGCAGGTGAGCTACGTGTTCGGCCCCGGCGGCTCGCCGTCGGATACGCTCTACGTGCGGGCCAATGACGGCAGCGAGTGGAGCAGCTGGAAGGCCTTCACGGCCACCGCAACCAACCAGGCGCCAACGGTCGCGGTCTCGAACGTCGTGACGGTCTCGGGGCAGACCTTTGCTGCTGCGAACCTCGTCACTGCGACGGACGCCGACGGCGATGCCATCACGAAATATGCGCTGTGGGATTCCAACACCAACGGGCGCTGGAACGTTGGCGGAGTGAACCAACCTGCGAATACCGAGATCGACGTAACGGCGGCACAGCTTGCCCAGGCGACCTATCAGGCCGGCTCGGGTACCGATCAACTCTGGATCCGGGCCAATGACGGCACCGCGTGGGGAGCTTGGCAGTCGTTCAACGTCACGGGAGAGAGCCCGAGCAGCGCCACCATCGTCCCGGGCGGCACCCTGGAATTGACCGGGGCTTCGAATGCCTCCGTGGCGTTCCAGGGCTCGACGGGGACGCTGAAACTGGACAATTCCGCAAGCTTTGCGGGAACCGTCGCCGGGATGACCGGTTCGGACGCGATCGATTTCGCGAATATCAATTTCGCGAGCGTTCACACGCCGACCTTCAGCGGAACCAGTGCGAGCGGCACGCTCACGGTGACGGACGGCACCGTCACGGCGAGTATTATGCTGCTCGGCAACTACATGGCCTCGACCTTCACGACCTCGAGTGACGGCCATGGCGGGACCCTGGTTGTCGATCCGCCGGCGACGCAGGTCAGCCAGCTTGCGCAGCCACAGCATGCGTGAGGCCTGAAGATGAGGGGCTGTGTTGTGGGCCTGCCGCGGGCCCACCGCAACCAGATCCCTCGACCAGCAGAAACAAAAAGGCCCGCCTCCCGGCGGGCCTTTTCGTATCTTGCGACGCTTCCGGGATTCCATGCAAGACCGAACGCTTCGTCGCCCTGCGACTGATTACGGAGTCGAGCTGTTGCAGGCTGCTTCCGTCGGCACCTCGTCGACATTCGGATCGGCCGCGGCCGTGGCCCAGGCGAGCTCGACGAGTGTCACGATCCGCCGGCCAGCACCGTCAAGCTGGCAGACGATCAGGCCCTGTTCCTCGATGTAGGTCAGAAGATGCCGGGCGCGGCGCAGCGAGTGCGTGCCATAGGCGCGGGCGATCGCTGCATCGCTCGGGCAGGGCCAGCCTTCCTTCGCGGCGCGGGCGATCATCATGAAGACGCCCTGCATGTCCTCGGGCAGGATGGCGGCACGCAGCGAGACATCCTGCCACGCGTCGTCCGCCGCCATCTCGGTGCCGAGCCCGGCGCGGGCGCGCGTCAGCATGCGGCGGAAATCGGTCAGCTCGGGCACGACGGCTCCGAGACCCTCGATCCGGCAGCGGACCACGAACTCCTGATAGAGCACGCCGATGGCGCGGAAGCCCGCGTCGGGTTCGGCGAGGATGGCGCGCAGGATGCGATCCAGCCGCTCACGCCGCTCGGCCAGCTGCTCGGCGCTCGGCGGCGGCTCCGTGGCTTCGGGATCTTGCTCCGGTGCCGGCTGCTTGGCGGCCATCAGTTGGCTGAGCAGGTCGGGCGGCGGTGTCCGGCGCGGCGGCCTGGCCGCCGTTTCAGGTGGCGGCGCGGCCAGGATAATCGCGCGCGCGTCTTCGAGCGCCGCTTCAGGCAGCGGCATCAGCCGCGGCGCGGCGTTGCGCGGTTGCGTGTCGGTCGGACCGATGCGCAAGCCCAGCGGACGGCGGGAGAGTGCGGGTCCCAGCGCCATGAATTGTCCGCGCTCCAGGTCGCGGAACGCCTCCGCCTGCCGCCGCTCCATCCCGAGCAGGTCGGCGGCGCGCGCCATGTCGATATCGAGGAAGGTCCGGCCCATCAGGAAGTTCGATGCTTCGGCGGCGACATTCTTGGCGAGCTTGGCCAGCCGCTGGGTCGCGATGATCCCGGCAAGCCCGCGCTTGCGGCCGCGGCACATCAAATTGGTCATCGCGCCGAGCGAGAGCTTGCGTGCCTCGTCGGAGACTTCGCCCGCGATCGCCGGCGCGAATAGCTGCGCCTCGTCCACCACCACCAGCATCGGATACCAGTGATCGCGGGCAACCTCGAACATGCCGCCGAGGAAGGCCGCGGCGCGCCGCATCTGGTTCTCGGCGTCGAGCCCCTCGAGATTGAGCACGGTCGAGACACGATGGATGCGCACGCGCTCGCCGGCGACCTGCAGGCTGCGCTCGGTATGGTCCTCGGCATCGATGACAAGGTGGCCGAATCGCTCGGCCAGGGTGACGAAGTCGCCCTCGGGATCGATGATGGTCTGCTGCACCCATGGCGCGCTCTGTTCCAGCAGCCGGCGCAGCAGATGGGATTTTCCGGAACCCGAATTGCCCTGCACCAGAAGGCGCGTGGCCAATAGCTCCTCGAGGTCGATGGCCGCCGAAGCGCCGGCCGTCGTTTGTCCCATCTCGATCGCTACGGTCATGTCCCGACTCAAATTGTCCTTGCGGCTCGCGGCTTAACAAGCCGTTCGCGCCCCGTCGAGCGAACCGCGGCATGATCCCCAGGCGCGATGCGATCTTCACCGTGACACCTTTGAGCCGGCCGTCGCCGTGACGTCGATGTGAACGCCGCCGCCATTCTCATGCCGGATACCTCCGTCCCGTTTGCCGGTGGTGTCGCAGTCATAGTCTGCAGCATAAAAGAAACGTGCGAGGAAACATGACTGAGAGCATCGTTGATGCCGTTGCGCCGTCGGTCGCGGCAATTGGTGCGGTGTCGCCGCGAAAAGTGTTTTGGGCGACCTGGTTCGGCTGGATGCTCGATGGCTTCGATTCCTCGATGTATGGCTACATTCTGGTCGGCGCGCTGAGCGAATTGCTGCCGGCGAGCGGCATCGAGCCGAGCAAGGCCAATATAGGCATCTATGGTGGGCTCCTGTTCTCGATTTTCATGCTGGGCTGGGCCTGCTCGATGGTCTGGGGCTGGGCCGCGAACCGTTACGGTCGCGTCAGGATCATGTGCTGGACGGTGCTGGTGTACTCGCTGTTCACGGCGCTATGCGGCCTTGCGACCGGGATCGTGATGTTCGCATTGTTTCGCTTCGTTGCCGGCTTGGCATCGGCGGTGAAATGGGCCGCGGGCACGCCGTTGCTGCAGGAATCCGTACCGGAGAATACGCGGGTGCGGCTCGCGGGCTGGCTGCACACGGCCACGCCGACCGGATTATTCCTCGCCGCCGCCGTGACGCTCGTGATCGGCAGCACGCTCGGCTGGCGCGGCATGTTCCTGCTCGGCATCCTGCCGGCGCTCCTGATCGCGTATCTGCGCAGCAACATTCCCGAACCTGAGAGCAGCGCGTCGCGCGATTGGCCGTCGGTCTCGGCGTTGTTTGCGGGAGATCAGGCGCGCACCACATGGGCGGCTGCACTGATGATGGCCTGTATCATCTTCGGCCTGTGGTCGTCGAACTTCTGGGCGCCCACCGTGATTTCGACCAAGCTGGTCGCGGCGGGAGCGACGCCGGCGCATGCGCAGGAGATGGGCGCGGTGGCTGGGCTGATCTCCGTCGTGGTCTGCTATGAAGTTGCGATCGAATGGCTCGACAGCCTAGTGCTGTTCATGGCCTTGCTCCCGGTGCTCGGCTTCTTCACCAATGGCGTGTTCGGCCTGTTCACGATCTGGCTGCCGGAGATGCTTCCGAGCGCGTTGCGCGGCTCGGGTTCCGGTTTCGCCTTCAGCATGGGCCGCGTGCTCGGCGCTGCCGGCCCGACGCTGATCGGCGCGCTCGCCGCCCGCACCGGGAGTTTTCCGCTGGCGATCTCGATGCTGTCGCTGATCTATCTGATCGGCCTGCCCTCGATCCGGCTCGCGCCGGAGACGGCCGGCAAGCCGCTCGCGAAATAGCAAGCGCACGCGGCGTGCGAGAGCCGGTCAGACCGCAACCTTGATCCTGCGGTTCTGGCGGCCCTTGTTGTCGATCTTGACGATGCGCGCAGGGCGGGCCTGCCCGGTCGACGTCAGATGGGTGCCGCCGCAGGCCTGGCGATCAAGGTCGAGGATTTCGACGATGCGAACGAGTCCGTCCTCCCCGACCGGCGGAGCGACAGCCTTGCTGCGGAACAGGCCGGGCACGGCCTGCGCTTCGTCGTGTGGCATGAAGACGCTGCTCACCGGAAGATCCCGCCGAATGACCTCGTTCAGCGGCGCCTCGATCGCTCGCAGCGCGTCATTGTCGGCTCCCGGCAGATCGAAATCGACACGGAACGTGGCATCGGCGTTGAGCTGCGCGCCGGTGAGAAGGGCGCCGCCAAACTGCGTGTAGACGAGTGCATTGACGACATGGGCCAGCGTGTGCAGTTCGCACATCAGGGCGCGAAATGCCGGCTCGACCTCGAGCGTCACGTTGCCGGTGGGCAGGGCTTCGCCGGCAAACAGATGCCACAGGCCGCGTTCGTCACGCTCAAGTCCGGTGATGGGCAGCACGCCGCCGGACCATCTTAGGACGCCCTGGTCCGGAAGCTGCCCGCCCCCTCCGGGAAAGAACGGGGAGCGTTCGACGAGGATGGCGCCGGGCCTGGCGTCGCGCACCTCGGCTTCGAGCTGCAGGATTTCGGGATGATCGTGATAGAAGGCACGCGACATCGATGACGCGCCTATTCCGCGGGCTTCGCGGCCACTGGCGCCTGCGCAGCCACGGGCGGCTTCGGCGCCTTGTCGACCTTCTTGGACCAGGAGCGGTAATAGGCGAGCACGGTCATCAGCACGATGCCGATCGCGCTGACCACGATCTGCATCCAGAGGCTGCCGGAGACCTCGACCAGCACCACATGCGCGACCACGGCAAGGAACACGCCCGAGCAGAACACCTCGAGCGACTGCTGGCCGCATTTGATGATCGGCTGGAACACGGGCCATTCATATCCGGCCCATTCGCGCGGCAGGAAGCGCGTGACGAAGAAGGCGAGCACCACGAAGTGCAGCACGCGATAGGGCGCGAGGTTGGTCTTGTCGTTGGGATTGAAGGCGTCATAGAGCCAGGGCGGCATCGCCTGGCCCAGCTCCGGAAAGCGACCCGCCAGCGTCATGACCAGCGCGAACAACAAATAGGCGCCGCCGAGCCAGAGGAAGGCGCGCGAGCGGATCAACGTGATCGATTCGCTTGCGCCGCCGAGGGCGAACCAGCCGCCGAACACGAACAGGAACTGCCAGCAGAATGGGTTGAAGTACCACGAGCCGCCTGGATAGGCCGGCAGATTCCAGCCGAAATGCCGTGCGGCGAGATAGAGCAGGAACGAGATCGCCAATGTCAGATTAAGCTTGCGCAGCATCGCCCACAGCACCAGCGGATAGACCAGCATCAGCGCGATGTAGAGCGGCAGCACGTCCATGTTGACCGGCTTGAACGCCAGGATCAGGCCGTGATAGAGCGTCTCCGCCGGGTTCTGCATGAAGCCCGCGACGTTGAATTCATTCTGCAGATTGGGGTCGTGATAGCGCTGGGCGAGATAGCCGATCTCGGCGATGTAGATCACGAACAGCAGGACATGCGCGACATAGATCTGCCACGCCCGCTTGATCAGCCGGGTGGCGCCGATCACGGTGCCGCGCTCGATCATCATCCGTGCATAGACAAAGGACGCGGTGTAGCCGGAGATGAAGACGAACAGATCGGCCGCGTCGCTGAAGCCGAAATTCTTCTGCGTGATCCAGTTCACCGCGTTGTTCGGGATGTGATCGAGATAGATCGCCCAGTTGGCGAAGCCGCGCAGCAGATCGAGGCGATAGTCGCGGCCACGCGGCGGCAGAACAGCCTTGACGTCCATCGGTTGCTCCCATCCCCAGTGACCGCGAGTCCAACCGCGGGTCGCCCATGGCATCATACTAGAACAGGATTTCGACGGTTGTGTATTGGTTTTCTGGGAAAGGGTCGTCTCACGACAGGACAAACAGCGCTGAATTTGGATCAAATCATCCGCGCCGCCGAAGCCAGGGCCGCGCACCGGCTCTGCTAACGCTGAACGAACCCGCTGTGCAGCGTGGTGAACAGCGTTTTGCCCTTCTTCACCAGATCGAATTTTGCGGCCGTGAGCAGCCAGACCGCGGTCAGGTGGCACATGCCGCCCATCATCAGCGACATCGCGGTGTAGGGATCGAGGTTGCGGCGATAGGTGCCGGCGCGGATCGCCTGCTTGATCAGCTCCACGTAACGGAGCGCATATTTGTCGACCGCCTTCTTGACCCGCGGCTCGGCGGCGAGGACGCTCGGCCATATCTCCAGGAAGAACACGCGGCCCCAGCTCGGGTTGTCCTTGATGTACTGGAAGTTGGTCAGGAAGATGATGCGAAGCTGCTCGACGGGGTCGCCGCCCTTCACCAGCAGCGGCTCGGTCTTCTGATACAGCGCTTCGAAATTGCCCTCGGGCACATCCAGCACCAGCGCACGCTTGTCCTCGAAATAATCGTAGATGCTGGAGAGCGGTACTTTCGCCACCGCAGCGACCTCGGTGAGCGAGGTGCCGTCGATGCCCCGCTGGCCGAACAGCTTGGTCGCTGCCGAGAGGATCTGTTCGCGCCGATCGCGGCTGCGTTGTTGCTTGAGCTTGAGCGTCGTCCCCGAAGCCACTTCCTTCTCCAAGAGCGTTTTCGAGCGAAGGGGATACCGGTTCGCGCCAAGAAAACGCGTCAGAATAAGAATCTTCCATCCCGCAAAAACAGTAAGACAGCGGAAGTGGATCACCAAGAACTATTGCAACATAAAGTGGTGGAGGCCGTTGTCAGATTGACGCGTTCCGCCATTCATGGTTGCGGAACGCGTTGCGCGCGATGATCTGCCGCATGATCTCCGATGTGCCATCCAGAATGCGGACCACCCGGGTTTCCCGCCAGATGCACTCGCTCGGCAGGTCCCTGGAATAGCCGGCACCGCCGAACAGCTGCATGGTCCGCCGCAAGTTCGGCGCAGCGCCAGCGGAGATGCAGATGGAACTGGGGCGCCGGCATTGAACGCGTTGCGCTGCTGACGTAGATCAGGGGATCGCTTCACCCCAACGCGTGTGGTCTCAATGCCTCTCTGGACGTGCGAACAATGCGGCGCGCAATTTCCTGAAGCTGCGACGCCGCCACCGTCCTGCCCGATCTGCGAGGACGAGCGGCAATATGTGAACTGGAAGGGGCAGGTCTGGCTGACGCGCGAGGAACTCGCGCAGCGGCATCGGCTGGTCTGGCGCGACGATCTTGGCCTCGTTGGATTGGCGCTCGAGCCGTCTTTTGCGATCGGGCAACGCGCGCTCTTGGTGCCGGATCGCGGCGGCTGCGTGATGTGGGACTGCGTGCCGCTCGCGACCGCGGAGGCGATCGCGCATGTCAGGTCGCTCGGCGGGCTGAAGGCGATCGCGATCTCGCATCCGCATTATTATGGCGCGGTCGCGGACTGGAGCGCGGCGTTCGACGATGCGCCGGTCTATCTGCACGGCGACGATGCGCAATGGGTGACGCGGCCCTATCGGTCGATCGTGCCGTGGCAAGGCGACAGCCATCGCATCTCCGACGACATTCTCCTGGTGCGTGCCGGAGGCCATTTCGCCGGCGCCACCATGCTGCATTGGCGCAAGGGGGCGGACGGGCGCGGCGCGCTCCTGACCGGCGACATCGCGATGGTGGCGATGGACCGAAGCTCGGTCAGCTTCATGTACTCCTACCCGAACTACATCCCGCTCAACGCATCCGCGGTCCGCCGCATCGCGCGCACGGTCGAGCCGCTGGCGTATGATCGGATCTACGGCGCCTGGTGGGGCAAGAACATCGCAACCGATGCCAGGGCGGCGTTCGACCGTTCCGTCACGCGCTATCTCGCTGCGATCTCGGGCTGACGGTTTCCCGCGCTCGTCTTGCCAGCCGGCGCGATCGCGCTATATCAGGGCTTTCCCTCCACTTACCGTTTGTCCGAGTTTTCCGCATGACCACAATCGCCGCCGCCGAATCCCAGCCGTTCCAGGCCGAGGTTGCCGAATTGCTGCACCTGATGGTGCATTCGGTCTATTCCGAGACCGATATCTTCCTGCGTGAACTGATCTCGAACGCATCCGACGCCTGCGACAAGTTGCGCTACGAGGCGATCGCCAATCCCGGCCTGATCACCGACGGCACGCCGCCGGAGATCAGGATCGTTCCGAACAAGGCGGCCAATACGCTGTCCGTGGTCGATACCGGCATCGGCATGGAGCGTCAGGAGCTGATCGACAATCTCGGCACCATCGCGCGCTCGGGCACCAGATCGTTCCTGTCGAAGCTGACCGAGGCCAAGGACGGCGCCAATCTGATCGGCCAGTTCGGCGTCGGCTTCTATGCCGCCTTTATGGTCGCCGAGAAGATCGTCGTCACCAGCCGCCGCGCCGGCTCCGACGAGGTGTGGGTGTGGTCGTCGGAAGGCGGCAGCGGCTTCGAGATTGCCCCGGCGAGCGAGGAGGCCGCCAGCCGGGTCGCGCGCGGCACCGAGATCGTGCTGCATCTGAAGAAGGACGCCGCCAAATATCTTGAGGCCTACGAGATCGAGCGCATCGTCCGCGAATATTCCGACAACATCCAGTTTCCGATCCTCTTGGTGCCGGAGGAGGGCGAGCCGCGCCAGATCAATTCGGCGAGCGCGCTGTGGCAGCGCTCGAAATCCGAGCTCAAGCCGGAAGATTACGCGCAGGCCTACAAGCAGATCGCGGGCGCGTTCGACGAGCCGGCGATGACGCTGCATTATCGCGCCGAAGGCCGCCAGTCCTATGCCGTGCTTCTGTTCGCGCCGTCGCAGAAGCCGTTCGACCTGTTCCAGGTCGAGCGCAAGGGCAAGGTCAAGCTCTATGTCCGCCGCGTCTTCATCGCCGACGATGCCGAGCTGCTGCCGGCTTACCTCCGCTTTATCCGCGGCGTGATCGACAGCGAAGATCTGCCGCTCAACATCTCGCGCGAGATGTTGCAGAACAATCCGCAGCTCGCCCAGATCCGCAAGGCCGTCACCAGCCGCGTGATCGGCGAGCTGGAAACGCTCGGCGAGAAGGAGCCGGAGACCTTCACAAAGATCTGGGACGCGTTCGGTCCGGTCATCAAGGAAGGTCTGTGGGAGGACTTCGAGCGCCGCGAGAAGCTGTTGGCGCTGGCGCGCTTCACCACGACGTCGGGCGAGAAGCGCTCGCTGAAGCAGATTGTCGACGACTTCAAGCCGAACCAGACCGAGATCTATTATCTGGTCGGCGACAGCGTCGAGCGGCTGAAGTCGAACCCGAAGCTGGAATCGGCACGCGCCCGCGGCATCGAGGTGCTGCTGCTGACCGATCCGGTCGATGCGTTCTGGACCTCGGCGCCGCTCGAGTTCGGCGGCAAGCCGCTGAAGTCGCTGAGCCAGGGCGACGTCGATTTCGGCCTGATCCCGCTGGTCGACGACAAGCAGGACAAGAAGGACGAGCCGGCAGCCGATGCCGCGACCACGATCGCCGTGATCAAGGATGCGCTCGGCGCGCGCGTCTCCGACGTCCGCGCCTCGCAGCGGCTGACCGCGAGCGCATCGTGCCTCGTCGCCGGCGGCGACGCGCGCGACCGCGCGCTGGAGCGGCTGCTCGCCCAGCAGAACCGCGGCGAGATCACCAAGCCGATCCTCGAGATCAATTTGCGCCATCCGCTGGTCGCGGCGCTCGCGACCGACACCGCGCAGGCGAAGGATCTATCGCTGTTGCTGTTCGAGCAGGCGCAGATCCTCGAGGGCGAGATGCCCGACGACCCAGCCGCCTTCGCCAGCCGCATGAACCAGCTCGTGCTGCGCGGCTTGGCGAAGTAGGAGCACTCGTAGCCCCCTTATCCCGTCATCCTGAGGAGCGCGCTCTTGCGCGCGTCTCGAAGGATGCACGGCCCAGCTGTTGCAGCGAGGCCGTACAAAGCTTCGAGACGGCCGCTGCGCGGTCTCCTCAGCATGACGGGACCAGCAGCACTGCCATAGGCGCGATGTGCCCCGGATTGCGCTTCGCTTCATCCGGGCTTCTGTAACGGGCCTTGTTTAGTCAATCCCTTTTTGCGTCATCCACTCGCCGGGCACTTGCTTCTGTACGGGATCGGCACGGTGGCCGTCGCCTGATGGGGTGCATTGAGGAGCCGGCCGGCCAATCTACGGAAGCGTGGTTGTGAGCCACTTCCCGGATGGCGGCCTGACCGGATCCATCGTCCCGGCGAAGGGACTTCGCTCGGGGAGAGCCTGGTGTCGTGGCCCGCCCAGAACCGATTGATGCTCCTGGTTTAGATGGCGTTGGCCAACGGGTTGAATGGTTTCGCATCGGCGAGCATGCGATGCAGGATGACAGCGAGCTTGCGCGCCAGCGCGACCTTGGCCTTGCGCATGCCGGCACGCCTGGCGATCCGCATGGCCCAGCCCTTCAGCGCCGCGCAATTCCTGACCGGCTTGGTCAGCATCACGTGAGCCGCCTGATAGAGCGCCTCGCGCACGGACGCATCGCCGATCTTGCTGATGCGGCCGGTGTAATCGGTTTCCCCCGATTGGTCTTTCTTCGGGGTGAGGCCAAAATGCGCTCCTGTCGCCTTCGATGACCGGAAGCGCTTCGGGTCGTCGACCGCCGAGGCATAGGTGAGCGCCACGATCGGGCCGACGGACGGCGTCGTCATCAAGAGCCTGGCCTGCGGGGGTGCGATTTGGCGAGCTTCTGGACCTGCTTGTCCAGGCTGTTGAACTCGCGCCGCAGCACGGCATGGGCTTCGAGCAGCGCCTGCGCCACCACCTCAAGTCCAGGATGGCCCGCAACGAGCTCCCGGATGCGTTCGGCGAAGGTGCGCTCGGTGGTCGCGCCGACCTTCAGGCCAAAGCCGCGGAGCACGCCGCGCAGGCTGTTCTCGACGTCGCGCAGCTTGGATTGCAGCAGCTTGCGCGCCGTCAGAATGGCACGGCTCTCCTGCGCCGCGATCGATTTGCAGTGCACCGGCCGGAACCAGCCGAGCCGCATCAGTTGCGCGATCCCGCGCGCATCATTGCGGTCCGACTTCACCACCATTGCCTTGAACGCATCGCGCACATGCCGGGTCTCCAGAAGCTCAACCGCAAGTCCCGCCTCCCGCATCGCCGCGTACAGCCATTGCGACAAGGGACCTGCCTCCAGCCCGATCCGCTCAAGCACCAGCCCCAGCGACCGGAACCAGCCGATCAGGGCCTCCGGCTCGCTCGCAACCTTCGCCTCGCGCAAAATCTTGCCGGCCCCGTCGACAAGGCAAACACTCGAGCATTCCAAAGACACGTCGATTCCTGCATAGTGGTACATGGTCGTCCCTCATGATGCTTGGAGCGGGCTTGCCTCACTCCGTTTGACACCATCAGTTCGAGGGACGACCGCCTTCCAACCAACAGGCCGCTCGCGAGCGCGCCTCCAAATCGCGCCGTAGCGAGCGGGCGGCCGGCCCGTTACCCCATCTACGGTTTCGCAAACAGATAGACGACGCGGCGAGCGGCCCCGGGCGCTTGACAGCCCGCGGTCCATTGAAGTTATGTTATAACATAACATCAAGCGAATGCCCCGTGCCCCGCCGCCCATCCCTCCAGCGACTGTTTGATCTCGATGCAAAAACTCCCCGTCACCATCTTGTCCGGCTTCCTCGGGGCTGGAAAGACCACTTTGCTGAACCACGTGCTGAACAACCGCCACGGCCTGAAGGTTGCGGTGATTGTGAACGACATGAGCGAGGTGAACATCGACGCCGACCTCGTCCGCGATGGCGGTGCAAACCTGTCCCGGACTGACGAAAAACTGGTCGAGATGAGCAATGGCTGCATCTGCTGCACCTTGCGCGACGATCTGCTGAAGGAGGTGCGCGCGCTCGCCGAGAGCGGCCGCTTCGATTATCTGTTGATCGAATCGACCGGCATTTCCGAGCCGCTGCCGGTCGCGGCGACCTTCGAATTTCGCGACGAAAATGGACAGAGCCTCTCCGACGTCGCGCGCCTCGACACCATGGTCACGGTGGTCGACGCCGCCAATCTCTTGAAGGACTATGCCTCGACCGATTTCCTCAGCCAGCGCGGCGAGGCGCTCGACGGCGACAAGCGCACGCTGGTCGATCTCCTGGTCGAGCAGATCGAGTTCGCCGACGTCGTGGTGCTCAACAAGGTCGATGCGGCAACGCCGGCCGAGCGCGCGGCCGCAGCGACCATCGTGCGCGCGCTCAATCCCGACGCCGACCTCGTCGAGGCGAATTTTGCAAGAGTCCCGTTCGACCGCGTGCTCGACACCGGACGCTTCGACCATGAGCGCGCGCAGCAGCATCCGCTTTGGCACAAGGAGCTTTACGGTTTTGCCGAGCACGTGCCGGAGACCGAGGAGTACGGCATCACGAGCTTTGTCTACCGCGCACGGCGCCCGTTCGATCCGGTGCGCTTCCACGCCTTCCTGCGCGAGAGCTGGCAAGGCGTGATCCGCGCCAAGGGCCATTTCTGGATCGCGACGCGTCCGGATTGGTGCGGCGAGATGAGCCAGGCCGGCGCGATCGTCCGGACCGAAGGCCTCGGCTCGTGGTGGGCGGCGATCCCGCGCGAGCGCTGGCCGGATCATCCGGACTGGCGGTTGATGATGCAGCGGAGCTGGAACGATCTCTACGGTGATCGCCGGCAGGAGCTGGTATTCATCGGCTCCGGCATGAACGAAGCCGACATTCGCCGCCGGCTCGACGCCTGCCTCGTCGCGGGCAAGCCGGGCATGGACCCGCAGGCCTGGGCAGAACTCCGCGATCCATTTCCGCCGTGGAGACGAGCGGACGAGGCGGCGTGAGGGCATTTTGATCCGGCGCGTGATGCTGTCCCCGTCATCCTGAGGAGCGCGTAGCGCGTCTCGAAGGATGCACGGCCCCGTTGATGGCCGTCGACCCTTCGAGACGCCGCTTCGCGGCTCCTCAGGGTGACGGGACCTAGCTCCGCTCGGCTGCGCTTTCAAAACCCCGTCCCAACCCGCGCCGTATCTGCTAGAGAGTTTCGTGGCAGGCGGAAACCACACGGCGTTGCGATGGCTGGCGGCAGCGAGATCTTCTACGGCGGCATTCCGGTGTTTCGCGGCTTCGCGCGCCTGATGGATCCGGCGCTGTATGTGCCGTTGCCCGACGACTGGACGGTCGGCGTCGCCGATATCGTGGAGTCGACCAAGGCGATCGCGGCGCAGCGCTACAAGGCGGTCAACATGGCCGGTGCCGCGGTGGTTGCCGCCGTCACCAATGCGCTCGATGGCCGCGAATTCCCGTTCGTGTTCGGCGGCGATGGTGCGAGCTTCGCGGTCGCGCCCGCCGATCTCGACAGGGCGCGCGAGGCACTCGCCGCGACCGCACGCTGGGTGCGCGATGATCTCGATCTGGTGCTGCGGGTGGCGTTGGTGCCGATCGCGGCGATCCGCGCCGCGGGGGCCGACGTGCGCGTCGCGCGCTTCGGTCCGTCGGCCAATCTGTCCTATGCGATGTTCTCCGGCGGCGGTCTTGCGTTTGCCGATGCCGCGATGAAGCGCGGCGAGTTCGCGCTCGATCCGGCGCCTGAGGGCACACAGCCCGATCTGTCCGGCCTGTCCTGCCGCTTCGAGGTGATGCCGTCGGCCCGCGGCGTCATCCTCTCGGTGCTGGTGCTGCCGGCGAAGGAGGCCGATCCTGCCGCCTTCTGCAAGGTGATCGAGGACCTCGTCGTCCGTATTGAAAAGAGCCCCGATGCCGGCAGGCCGGTGCCGCCGGGTGGCCCGCCGCTGCGCTTTCCGCCGCAGGGCATCGAATACGAAGCGCGCGCCAGGCGATTCGGCGGACCGCTGGCGATGCGGCGCGCCGCGGTGCTCGGCTTTGCGTTGTGGGCCTTTGTCGTGTTTCGCCTCGGCATCAAGGTCGGCACGTTCGCGCCAAAGCTCTATCTGCAGCAGGTGGTCGAGAATTCCGACTTCCGCAAGTTCGACGACGGCCTGCGCATGATCCTGGATTGCACGCCGGAGCTCGTCGCCGAGCTCGAGCAGCGCCTGGTGGCTGCCGCCGCGCAGGGCATCGTGCGCTATGGCCTGCACGAGCAGGATGCCGCGATGATGACCTGCTTCACGCCGTCGGTGATGCGCGCCGACCACGTCCACTTCATCGACGGCGCCCGCGGCGGCTACGCCTCGGCCGCCACCGTGCTGAAGACGCGCGCGGTGTAAGTGTTTTTCTAACCTCTCCCCGCTCTTTTGCGGGGAGAGGTCGGAAGCCACGCATCGCGTGGCCTCCGGGTGAGGGGCAGGGCAATGCGTGGCCGCAAAGAAGTATCCATCCGATTCGCGAGACGACTCCGCGCCAATCAAACCGATGCGGAAATCGCGCTTTGGAAGCGCCTTCGCAATCGTCAGATCGATGGTCACAAGTTCGCGCGACAGGTTCCGATCGGAGACTACATCTGCGATTTTGCCTGCCGCGAAAAGCAGCTCGTCATCGAGGTCGATGGCGGTCAGCATGCAGGGTCGGTGACAGATGCGATCCGTGACCGCTATTTGGCTGCCGAGGGATATCGCGTGCTTCGTTTCTGGAACAATGATGTTCTCGGCAATATTGAAGGGGTGCTGATTACAATTCAGACCGGGCTACGCGGATAGAGCCCCTTCACCCCACCCCTCTCCCCGCAAGAGCGGGGCGAGGGAGCTCAGTCCGGTCGTGGCTATAACTTCGCCACCGACTACCGCCCGACGCGCGTCCAGGTCTCGCCGCCGCATAGCGCGCCGACGCAGCCTTCGACGCGCAGCGTGCTCTCGCTGGTCACCGAGATGCTGCTCGCATAGGTGCCACCATCGTCGGCATTGTAGATCTGGCCCGACCATTTGCCCGCGGCAACCGGCTGCATGCCGGAGAACAACTGCAGCCCGATGATCGGCCTGTTGGCCAGCGACGGATTGGGATTCTTGTTGTCGACCTGCGGCTTGCCGGTCATCGGATCGATCGGGTCGCGCAGGCCGACCACCACGCCGCAGATGCCGCCGCCGCATTTGCTGACCTTGACGCGGGCATCGCCCGCCTGGGTCTGCCAGACGCCGAAAGGCTCGGGCGCGCCCTGTGCATGCGCAGCAGGCACGGCGAGTGCCGTCGCAATGATTGCGATCACGAATCGGAATTTGGAGGCCATGACGTATTCCCAAGAGGTCGGTCTGCATAACAAGTCGAAAGATTTCTGCAATGTAATAATCGCGCGATCAGGCGAGCACGATCCGGAAAATTTTGCAGCTCTTTTCCGAGGCCGCCATGCTCCGGCAAGGCTCGGAAGGGTGGCGGTGCCTTGTCGCGACCGCATGCGCAGCGCGAGCCCCGGCCCTCCGGGTCTAGCCCCAGCGGGTCAGCTTGATCAACACCATGGTCGCGAGGCCGAATGCCACCATCGCACCTCCGACCAGCGCAAACAGCGTCCATGCCGGGGCGCTCGCGGTGGTGAGCCACCAGCCGCCGATGCCGACCAGCAGCAGGCGGATGGTCCCGGCCAGCACCGGCCCGCCGACCTTGGCTGCGCCCTGCGAGGAAAAATACAGGCAGACGCCGACGCCGAAGAAGCCGAAGCCCGGGCCGGCCAGCGCGAAATATGACGAGGCCGCGGCAGTCACGCCGGGATCGGTGGTGAACAGCGCAATCCACAGCGTCGGCTTGAGCGCGACCACGAGTCCGACCAATCCGACGACAAGTCCGGCAACCGCGCCGGCGATCCACGCCACGTTGCGGGCGCGCGTCACCAGGCCCGCGCCAACAGCCATGCCGACCATCGGCACCGAGGCGACACCGACCGCGAATGCGATCGGGATCAGCAGGAATTCCAGCCGCGAGCCCATGCCGTATCCGGCCAGCGTCTCGGTGCCGAAGCCTGCGAGGATCTTGGTGAAGATCAGGATGGTCAGCACGCTCTGCAGCGGCGACAGGCAGGAGATCGCGCCCACTTTCAGGATGTCGAGGAACATCGCGCGCTGAAAGCCGAAGGCGGCGAAGTCGAGCTTCAGCCGGCTGCGGCCAGAGGCGAGATACCAGGCGAGGAAGATCGTACCACACGTGAACGCCGTGAGCTGGCCCGCGGCAACGCCGCGCATGCCGAGGCTCGGCATGCCGAACAGCCCGAGACCGAACACGCCGCCGACCACGATCTGGATCGTCGAGACGGTGATCAGCGTCATCGATGGGACGCGCATGTCGCCGGTGCCGCGCACGACGGAGGCGAGCGTGTTGACCAGCCAGATCGAGATCGCGCCGGAGAACAGCACCTGCGAGTAATGCATCGATTGTTCGAGCACGCCGCCGCGGCCGCCGAGCAGCGCATAGAAGTTGCGGCCGAAGCCCAGCATCATCACGGTGAAGAACAATCCGGCGCACCCGCCGATGATCGCCGCATGCAGCGCCAGGTCGGCGGCGCGGTCGCGGTCGCCGGCGCCGAGCGCGCGGCTGATCGCCGACGAGACGCCGCCGCCCATCGCGCCGGCCGACATCATCTGCGTCAGCATCGCGAACGGAAACACCAGCGCGATGCCGGCAAGCGGCTCGGTGCCGAGCCGGCCGATATAGGAGGTCTCGGCGACCGCGACCAGCGTCGAGCCGAACATCGCGATGGTGTTGGGAATCGCCAGCCGCAGCAGCGTCGGCAGGATCGGCGCCGTCAACAAATGATCGACCGGTACCGCAGGCGCGGCCGCGGCGCGGTTGATGTCGTCGATCGAGGCATCGATGGTCATGCGTCGGCGGCTCACTTCGGAAGCGGAGAGGGCGCACTGCAATTCGACGCCAGTGAACCAGGCTCGCAATCGATAAATGATGATCGACATCTTACGAATTCGGGCAGGCGCTCGCCACCCGCGCTCGCGCAGGGGTCACCACGGCAGGCCGCATAGGTCGATCTTGCCCTGGCGTGGCGCGCGGACGATGTCGTTGACGAAAGGCGCCATCGCCTCGAAGCGGATCTGCCCGGAAGGCTGTTCGCAAGTCACCTCGCCGGCGAAGGGATGCCAGCCGCGCGCCTGGTAGAATGCGAAATTGTGCGGCTCGCAGAATAAGATTGCAAATTTCACCGCGTCATTGGCACGAATGGTGTGCACGGCGGCATCTAACGCGAGCGACGCATAGCCGCGCCGCCGGCAGTCCTCGCGGGTCGCAACCCCGCCGATGCCGGCGACATGCACCTTGTGGCCATTCCAGGTGATGGTCCGGAAATAGATACCGACATGGCAGGCAAGCCCGCCGTCGTCGGGCGCGTCGAGCAGCACGCGCAAATCCGCGTGAGCCCATTTGATATCGGCCCAGCTCTTGTTTTGCATGACTTCAGGGCTCCAGACCGCCCGAAGCAGCGGCTCGGCGCGTTGCCATGACGCATCTCCATTGAGAATGTCGATTTCGATGCTCATCGTCGCTGTCCTGGGTCTGCTTTGGGCTGTGCCGATCTGTCATACACGATCTGAAAATGCGGTGTTTCTCCGCCGTGGAACCTTCTATAAGGGGGACCCGTTAAGTGTAGTCTCAACCTCTGTTGGACATTACCCCATGACCTTCACGCTACCCGATCTGCCCTACGCCCACGACGCCCTTGCGCCCTACATGTCCAAGGAAACGCTGGAGTTTCACCACGACAAGCATCACCAGTCCTACGTCACGAACGGCAACAACGCGATCAAGGGGACCGAATTCGAAGGCAAGTCCCTCGAGGAGATCGTGAAGGGCTCGTTCGGCAAGAACGCGGCCGTCTTCAACAATGCCGGCCAGCATTACAACCACATCCATTTCTGGAAGTGGATGAAGCCGAATGGCGGCGGCAGCAAGTTGCCCGGCCGGCTGGAGAAGAAGATCAACGAGGACCTCGGCGGCTTCGAGAAGTTCAAGACCGACTTCGCCGCCGCCGGCGTCGGCCAGTTCGGCTCCGGTTGGGCCTGGCTGCAGGTCAAGGGCGGCAAGCTCGAGATCGCCAAGACCCCGAACGGCGAGAACCCGCTGGTCCATGGCGCGGTGCCGATCCTCGGCGTCGACGTCTGGGAGCACTCCTACTACATCGACTACCGCAACCGCCGCCCGGACTATCTCAAGGCGTTCCTCGACAGCCTCGTCAACTGGGATTACGTTGACGAACTGTTCGGCAAGGCCGGCTGAGCGCGGTCGCAATTCGGCTCGACCCTCTTACCCTCCCCTGGAGGGGGAGGGTCGACGCGAATGAAATGAGCGGCGGGGCGGGGTGACGGTCTATCCACGCGCGACACCGTCCGTGTTGAGAGATCACCCCACCCCGTTTCGCGTTCCGCTTCGCTTCATGGGAGCCGACCCTCACCCTCGAGGGGAGGGTGAGCTTTTGAGCGGCGCGTGTTGTGAGCTTCTCGACACACCAGCGGGGGCATTGGTGGGTAACGCGGCAAGCTATCTCCTCGTCTTCTTCGGCGGCGGCCTCGGCGCGACGCTGCGTCACCTGATCAATGTCACTTGCGCGCGCTGCATCGGCACCGCGTTTCCCTACGGTACCTTCATCATCAACATCACGGGCTCGACCGTGATGGGCCTGATTGCTGGCTACCTCGCCTTCAAGGGCGAGGCCTCGCAGCCCTGGCGGCTGTTCCTGATGACCGGCATCCTCGGCGGCTACACCACCTTCTCCGCCTTCTCGCTCGACACCGCATTGCTCTATGAGCGCGGCGAACCCGGCCTTGCCGCGCTGTATGTCGCGGGCTCGGTGGCGTTGTCGATCGCGGGCCTGTTCGCCGGGCTTGCGATCGTCAGGCATTTGACCTGAGGCGGATTCCCCTGCCCGTCATTCGCCGGTGCGCAATTGCGCACCTGAGGGCTCGCGAAGCGAGAGCCCGGAATCCATTCCACCACTTGTTCTGCGGTTCAATGGATTCCGGGCTCAGCCCGGCGCCTGTCATCGGGCGCGCGTTCGCGCGACCCGTTGGTGCTGCCCCGGAATGACGAGGGATGGCGGTGCGTCCCCACCCACTGTCATCGCCCGGTCAAGCCGGGCGATGACACCGAGATGAAGTACGCAATGACCGTGCGTCGTATCGCGCGAGAACCATCCACGTCGTCCTGGCTTTCGCCAGGACGACGCGGGGAGGAGGCGCCCGGCATTACCCCACCAACCGCCGAATCCATTCATCTGCGGAACCCGCCAACCGGCTCCGCCGGCGGCATTTCCCGCCGCCAAATTTCCCTTTGGTAACCTCGCCTTAACCATGATTAGCGTTTGGTTAGGGTCGGAATGCCGCGTGAAAAGCCCTCGTTTTGACATGTTGGCAGGGGAAGCAGGGCCCGGCTTTGGACGGGCCCCCCATGCGACAGATGCAAGAGGCTTTCGCGCAGTTTCGCGGCGTCTGATGCGGCCGTGGAATCGGTGCCGATTGGCGGCCCGCCTGATGGGGACACTTGCGTTGAGAGGATATTGCCGATGAATCCCGCCGACGTGGCTCAGTCAACTCTGCCACTGGCATCGAGCGATGTGTCGCTGATCGCGCTGTTTTGGCAGGCTCATTGGGTCGTCAAATGCGTGATGTTGGGACTTTTGTCCTGCTCGGTGTGGGTCTGGGCGATCGCGATCGACAAGATCCTGCTCTACGCCCGCACCAAGCGGGCGATGGACAAGTTCGAGCAGGCGTTCTGGTCCGGCCAGTCGATCGAGGAACTCTACCGGGCGCTCTCGGCCAAACCGACCCAGTCGATGGCGGCCTGTTTCGTGGCGGCGATGCGGGAGTGGAAGCGCTCGTTCGAGAGCCAGTCCCGGTCCTTTGCCGGCCTGCAGGCCCGGATCGAGAAGGTCATGAACGTCTCGATCGCCCGGGAAGTGGAGCGGCTGGAACGGCGCCTGCTGGTGCTCGCCACCGTCGGCTCGGCCGGCCCCTTTGTCGGCCTGTTCGGCACCGTCTGGGGCATCATGTCGAGCTTCCAGTCGATCGCGGCCTCGAAAAACACCTCCCTGGCGGTGGTGGCGCCCGGCATCGCGGAAGCGCTGTTTGCGACCGCAATCGGCCTGATTGCCGCAATTCCGGCGACTATTTTCTACAATAAGTTCACCTCGGAGGTGAACCGGCAGGCCGCGCGCCTGGAGGGGTTCGCCGACGAGTTCTCCGCCATCCTGTCGCGTCAGATCGACGAGCGGGGCTGAGATCAACGATGGTCAACGTTGTGAGCGCACGATCATGGCGATGAGCATGGCAGGGTCCGGCGGTGGCAGACGCCGCCGCGGCGGGCGCAAGCCGGTCATGGCCGAGATCAACGTCACGCCGATGGTCGACGTGATGCTGGTGCTGCTGATCATCTTCATGGTCGCCGCGCCGCTGATGACGTCGAACATCGACATCGATCTGCCGGTCGCGAGCGGCGGCAAGTCGATCTCGTCGAACCAGCCTCCGCTGACCCTGTCGGTCAAGCGCACCGGCGGCGGCTGCAACTCGAATGTCGAGCTCTATCTCGGCGACGCGCCGATCACGGCCGCCGACTTTCCGGCCAAGATCAAGGCGATCGGAGACGCCCGGTCGGATGCCGAAAAGGTGGTTTATCTGCGTGGCGACAAGGATGTCTGTTACACGGATATGATGAAATTGCTCGGGGAGGTCCGGGCCGCGGGATTCAAGGCAAATATCGTCATCATCCCGGAAGGTGGATAACCATCATGCCAAGGCACAGGGAAGCCTGATTTGAAGGTCAAGGTCGACAAGACTCTGGCGGCATCGATTGCCCTGCACGTCCTCGTGATCGGGTGGGGCCTCGTGTCGTTTTCGACCAGGGCGTACGTGATGCCCGAAGAAGAGTCGGTCGCGGTCGACGTGATCTCCGCCGACCAGCTCTCCCATGTCATGACGGGCCAGAAGGACGGCAAGAAGGAAAATCCCAAGCCGTTGGTCGACAAGGTCGCCGAAGCCAAGCCGGTCGACGACATGGTCGGCAAGGTTGAGGAAAAGAAGCCGCCGGTGGTGACCGAAACCGCGCCGGCACCGACGCCAAAGGTGGAGAAGCCGGAAGACAAGAAGCCGGATCCGCCGAAGAAGGTCGAGAACAAGCCGAAGGAAGAGCCGAAGCCGGTCGAGAAGAAGCCCGATCCGGAGAAGCCCGACCCGATCGCTGAAGCGATCAAGAAGGAAGAGAAGAAGCCGCCACCGAAGCCGGTCCAGCAGGCCGCCAAGCCGCCGCCGGAGCAGAAGCCGAAGGATCGCGTGTTCGACCAGAGCAAGATCGCAGCGCTGCTCGACAAGCGCGACCCGACGCGGGCCGCGGCGACCGGCGATGCGCTCAATGCCAACGCTGCGCTCGGCACGGCGAAGGGCAAGGCCGCCGACAACTCCGCGACCTGGGGCGCGATGTTCAGGCAGCAGGTCGAACGCTGCTGGAAGAACAAGCCGTACGGCAGCATTGAGGAGCAGAGGACCCAGGTGGTGATCGATGTCGATCTGAAGCGCGATGGCACGCTGGCGCGCATGCCGGTGGCCGAAGGCTCACCGAGCACGCCCTACATGCGCGTCTATCAGGAGAGTGCCTTGCGCGCGATTATCGCATGTCAGCCCTACAACCTGCCTGCGGGCTGGTTTGAAGAATGGAAGGCATTCGCACCGGTGTTCAAAGAGAATAATACGTAAGATCAGCTGCGACGCTTGACCTATAGCGGACAAAGTCTACCGACCATGACCGACAACAATGATTTGCGTGCAAAGATGTTTCGCCTCGATCGCCGACAGATGATTTCCGGAATGGCTGCGCTTGGCGCACTTGCTGGCGTACCGCTGCGTCAGGCCATGGGGCAGGAAAGCGGGCGCAAGCAGATTCCTGTCCCGGGAGGCGAGTTCGCGCCGGTCCCGATCGCGATTCCGAATTTCTCGGCCGGCACGCCCGGCGATACCGAAGTCGGCGTCGGTGTTGCGCAGGTCATCACCAATAATTTGAAGCGCAGCGGCTTGTTCGCGCCGATCGACCAGGCTGCCTTTCTCGAGAAGCAGGTCAACATCGACGCGCCGCCGAACCTGAATAACTGGGCGAGCATCAAGGCGCAGGCGCTGGTGGTCGGGCGCATGACGCGCCAGGGCAACGGGCGCGTGAAGGCGGAATTCCGGCTCTGGGACGTCGGCACCGGCCAGCAACTCGCCGGCCAGTCCTACGACACCTCGGCCGAATACTGGCGGCGCATCGCGCACATCATCTCCGACCAGATCTACGAGCGCATGACCGGCGAGAAGGGCTATTTCGATACCCGCGTCGTGTTCGTCGACGAGAGCGGCGCTGCCGATCGCCGCGTCAAGCGCCTCGCGCTGATGGACCAGGACGGCGCCAATGTGCGCTATCTGACCCGCGGCACGGACCTGGTGCTGACGCCGCGCTTCTCGCCGTCGACCCAGGAAATCACCTACATGGAGTTCGGCCAGGGCGACCCGCGCGTCTATCTGCTCAACATCGAGACCGGCCAGCGCGAGATCGTCGGCAACTTCCCGGGCATGTCGTTCTCGCCGCGCTTCTCGCCCGACGGCCAGCGCGTCATCATGAGCCTGCAGCAGGGCGGCAACTCCAACCTGTTCGTGATGGATCTGCGCTCGAAGTCGATGACGCGGCTGACCGACACGCCGGCGATCGACACCTCGCCATCCTATGCGCCCGACGGCACGCGGCTCTGCTTCGAGTCCGATCGCGGCGGCAAGCCGCAGATCTACGTGATGCCGGCAACCGGCGGCGCGGCACAGCGCATCTCGTTCGGCGACGGCACCTATTCGACGCCGGTGTGGTCGCCGCGCGGCGACTACATCGCGTTCACCAAGCAGGGCGGCGGGCAGTTCGCGATCGGCATCATGAAACCGGACGGCTCCGGCGAGCGCATCCTGACCTCGGGCTTCCACAATGAAGGGCCGACCTTTGCGCCGAACGGGCGCGTCGTGATGTTCTTCCGCGATCCCGGCGGCAACAGCGGTCCGTCGCTGTTCACGATCGACGTCTCCGGGCGCAACGAACTGCGGGTGCCGACCCCCGGTTTTGCCTCCGACCCCGCCTGGTCGCCGCTGTTGTCGTGAGGTTCGCGCAGAACTGCTCCGGGGAACCCCGAGGCGGGCCGGCACTTCTTACCTAGCGCACTGAATTTTCTGCCGAATTTCGGCTGCCAATGGGTCGCGGCAACGACTCGCTAACGATGTTCCCTCAGAAAGACTTCACCTGCGATCAGTAAGAGTGCGAGCTGAAAAGGACGCGCGCTCTCAATGCAGTTTGCAAGCCAGACGGGAGAACCGGACCAGTCGATGTCGCCGACGATCTCCGCGGCGCTGGTCGATTCCCTGTTCATGAACCCCGCGCCCATGATCTTCGGCGCCTTCGGCCCCGCCATCGCGGGCGCCGTGATTGCGTTCGTCACCGGCAATCTGCTGTCCTGGCTGTGCGTGCCGCTGTTCATCGTGGTGGGTCTGGCGCGCGCGCTGCAGATGTACCGCTATCAGCAGCGCAGTTCCCGTCTCACCGTCGAAGAATCCGTGACGTGGGAGAAGCGCTACCGGATCGGCAGCCTCGCCTACGGCATCGCGCTTGGTCTGTGGGGCGCAGCCGTGCTGCTCACGACCAGCGATGCCGCCGCCCATATGCTCTGCGTGACCACGGTGGTCGCCTACACCTCAGCGGGGGTAGGGCGGACCTTCGGCCGGCCGCAGATCTTCCACCAGCATCTTCTGATGTCGATCGGTCCCCTGATCGCGGCGCTGATGTATGTCGGCGGTCCGTATCACATCGCCCTTGCGCTGCTGAGCCTGGTGTTCTTCAGCGCTATCCGGCACCTCACCTCCAGCCTGCAGCGCATCTACGTCAACGCATGGATCGCCAAGGAGCGCGAGGCGGCGCTGGCGGGCCAGTTCGATACCGCGCTGAACAACATGCCGCACGGCCTGTGCATGTTCAGCGCCGACGGCCGCCTCGCGGTGATGAACCACCGCTTCATCGAGATGATGCAGCTGTCGGACGATTTCGTGCAGCGCGGCGCCAGCGCGACCGACATCTGCAATGCCTGCGTGCTGTCCGGGGCGATCTCGGCCGCGGCCGCACAACAGATTCTCTACGAGATCGAGAGCTCGCAGCGCGGCGACATCGTCACCAGCGACCCCGATCCGGCCCAGAACCGTTCGCTGGACTGGACATTCCAGCCAATGGCCGGCGGCGGCACGGTCTTGCTGGTCGAGGACATCACCGAGCGCAAGGACGCCGAGGCCAGGATCAGCCACCTCGCGCGCTACGACGAACTGACCGCGCTGCCCAATCGCGTCAATTTCCGCGACGAGATCGGCCGGCTGCTCGCCATGCAGCACGGCGAGCATCGCTCCGCATTGCTGTTCGTCGACCTCGACCAGTTCAAGCAGGTCAACGATACGCTCGGCCATCCCTGCGGCGACCAGCTGCTCTGCGCGGTCGCCGAGCGGCTGCGCGAGATGCTGCGTCCGGAGGATTTCGTGGCGCGGTTCGGCGGCGACGAGTTCGTCGTGTTCCAGCAGAACATCCACTCGCATGAGGACGCCGCGGCATTGGCGCGGCGCATCGTCGACCGCCTCAGTGAGCGCTACAAGATCGACAACCATCTGGTCGAGATCGGCGCCAGCGTCGGCATCGCCATGACCGCGCCGGGCGTCGGTGCCGACACGCTGCTGAAGAACGCCGACATGGCGCTCTACCGCGCCAAGGCCGACGGCCGCGGCACCTTCTGCTTCTTCCGCGACGAGATGGCGCAAACCGTCGAGGCCCGCCGCATCCTCGAGCTCGATCTGCGCAAGGCGCTCGCCAACGAGGAATTCGAGCTGTTCTACCAGCCGCTGATCAACCTGAAGTCCGGCAAGGTGAGCACCTGCGAGGCGCTGCTGCGCTGGAACCATCCGGTGCGCGGCACGGTCTCGCCGGTCGACATCATTCCGGTCGCCGAGGATATGGGCCTGATCGTCGATCTCGGCCGCTGGATCCTGCGCAAGGCCTGCATGGAATGCATGAAGTGGCCGGAAGCAGTCAGCGTCGCGGTCAATTTCTCGCCGCAGCAGTTCCATCAGCGCGACGTGCTGAGCGAGGTCCGCTATGCGCTCGAGGTCTCCGGCCTGCCGGCGCAACGCCTCGAGATCGAGATCACCGAATCCTCGCTGCTGCACAATACCGAGCTGACCCACGACGTGCTGTCGCAACTGCGCTCGCTAGGCGTGCGGATCTCGCTGGATGATTTCGGCACCGGCTACTCGTCGCTCAGCTATTTGCACAATTTCCCGCTGCAGAAGGTCAAGATCGACCGCTCCTTCCTCGAAGGCATCGACAGCGATCGCCCGTTGACCCTGCTGCGCGGGGTGGCACGGCTGTCGGCGGATCTCGGCATGTCTGTCGTGGTCGAGGGCATCGAGACCAATGAGCAGCTCGAACTGATCAGCGCCGACGGTGCGGTGACCGAAGCACAGGGATACCTGTTCAGCCGGCCGGTTCCCGCGGTGCGCATCCGCCAGCTGCTCAATGCCTCGCACGGCCGACGCGCCGACGACCAGCTGCACGTGGTTCCCTCGCGCTCGATTGCTTGATCTAGCGCAATTTCCTCAATCGATAGTTGTGGAACCTTTCGACTGCTCGATTCGAATTGCACCCTTGCGGCCATAAGTTAACTGTATTGCCGCGATTGCTTTGACGAAAATTAAGAAGCTGTTAATCTTTTGGCACGCGCGTTGAAGTTGTTGGGTTGTTGAGGGGATTACCACATGAGGTCCGCGGCCGAGGCCATCAAGCCCGCGACAGGAAGGCTTGCGGACCCTCTCGATCAAGTCGACTACCGTCTCGCTCAGACCCCCGAACAGAAAGACGAGATTTACCGGCTTCGCTACCGCGCCTATCTGCGCGAAGGCGCGATCCGGCCCTCGGCGGACGAGCGCGTCGTCGATCAGTTCGATGATGCTCCGAACGCCTGGGTGTTCGGCGTCTATCTGCACGGCGAACTCTGCAGCTCGATTCGCATCACCGTGGTGACGCCGGAGTGGCGCTCTTCGCCAACGCTCGACGTGTTCGGCGACGTGCTGCTGCCGAAGCTCGATCAGGGTCTGGTCTTCATCGATTCGACGCGCTTTGTCGCGGATCCCGACAAGGCGCGGAACAATCCGGAACTGCCCTACGTCACGGTGCGGCTCGGCTCGACCGCCGGCGTGCACTTCAATGCCGATTACGGCCTGGCGCCGGTCCGGCCGGAGCACATGGCGTTCTACCGGCGGGTGTTCCTGCACGAGACCTGGGCGGAACCGCGCCTCTACCCGGGGCTTGTGAAGCCGGTCGGGTTGATGGCGTCGCATCTGCCGACCGTGCGGGAACGCGTGCTCGCCCGCTATCCGTTCCTGCGCTCGAGTGCCTTCGAGCGGCGGATGTTGTTCGATCGGGAAGGCCAGTTGCAGCCCGACGGTATCGTCCGGCCGTTCGAGCGCGCCTCGATCGTGCCGAATCCCTGAGCAAACCGGCGCTCTGATCGATCTGACATCGATCGACTGTTGCGTGCGGGCCAAATTGTCCTGCAAAAGCGGCCGGTTCCAGCGAAGCTTGCCTTCCCTTCACCATCGCGCCACATTTGCCACCCATTAACCATCGGGGGCGCTTTTCGCCATTGCCTGGCATTTGATCGGCTCTAGCAAGGTCTCGTCAAGGTTGACGGAACGTTCGCTTAACCATCGCCCTGTAGACCCAATGGACAGTACGAAGAGCGTGAGCGTGGAGGCTCCGGGAATGAAACATCAGATGCGTATCCTCCAGGGTATGAAGCTGGCTGCGGTTCTGGCGGTGGCGCTGTCGATGGGTGCCTGCGCCAACAAGAACGGCATGGGCGCCGATGGTGCGATGGCGAGCGCCGCGACCCCGGGCAGCCAGCAGGATTTCGTGGTCAATGTCGGCGACCGCGTGTTCTTTGAGAGCGATCAGACCGATCTCAGCCCGCAGGCGACCGCAACCCTCGACAAGCAGGCGCAGTGGCTGCAGACCTACAACCGTTATTCCTTCACCATCGAAGGTCATGCCGACGAGCGCGGCACGCGCGAATACAACATCGCGCTCGGCGCCCGCCGTGCCCAGTCGGTTCGCGCCTATCTCGCTTCGCGCGGCATCGATCCGAGCCGCATGCGGACCATCTCCTACGGCAAGGAGCGCCCGGTCGCGGTCTGTAACGACATCTCCTGCTGGTCGCAGAACCGCCGCGCCGTCACCGTGCTGAACGCCAGCTCCTGACGCGATCCTGGACGCATTTTCCAAGCCGGCGCCTTCGGGCGCCGGTTTCATTTTGGCCGCATGAAAGCCTGACCCGGCTTCATCAAGATGAACGAAGCTGCGTGCAAATGGCCGCTTGCTTGTTCCACCGTCCGTACTAAACCGGTATCCGCGACGCTGTCCCGGATTTGAACTGCAAGTCACAATTCTGGCGTACTCCGTCCCTCAAAGTCGCGCGCTTTTCACGTCGATCTCGTCGTCAGGGCAAAATGTCATCCAGGCTACATTTTCTTTCTTCCGCCGCGGCGATCGCGGCGCTGTTCGCTGTTTCCGCACCAGTGTTTGCCCAATCCGACGATTCCGATGCCGAGATGCGGATCGAGCGGCTGGAGAACCAGCTGCGGCAGCTGACCGGGCAGAACGAGGAGCTGCAGTACCGCAACCGCCAGCTTGAGGAGCGCCTGCGCCAGCTCGGCGGCCAGCCGCCCGGCCCGAATGGACAGCCTCCGGCGGCCCAGCCCGGCGTCGCGGCGGTGCCGCCGGCGCAGCAGGGGTACCCGCAGGCGCAGCCGGGCTACGCTCAGCCGCAGCAGGGGTACGGCCAGCCGCAGCAAGGATACGGCCGGCAGCCGCAGGGCGGCTATGACCAGCAGCAGATCGCAGCGCCCGCCCCGATCGTGCAGGAGCCGGCGGCGGCTCCCGGCCGCCGTGGCCGCGGCGATGCCTTCGATCCGACCCAGAATCCGAATGCCCCCGGCGCGCCGCGCATGCTCGGTGGCGGCGGCCAGATGCCGATGCAGAACGATGCGGCGGTCGGCGCGCCCGGCGGCCGCGGAGCGGGCGAGCCGCTCGATCTCGGCAACACGAGCCCGCAGCGGGCACCCGGAGCGAGCGCGGCCCTGACCACGTTGCCGCCGTCGGCGACGCCGAAGGACGAGTTCGACCTCGGAATCGGCTACATGCAGCGCAAGGACTATGCGCTCGCCGAAGAGACGATGAAGAACTTCGCCACCAAGTATCCGAGCGATCCTTTGGTGGCGGATTCGCAATACTGGCTCGGCGAAAGCTATTTCCAGCGCCAGCAATATCGCGATGCTGCGGAAACCTTCCTCGGTGTGACCACCAAGTTCGACAAGTCCGCGAAAGCGCCCGACGCGCTGCTACGGCTCGGCCAGTCGCTGGCGGCGCTGAAGGAAAAGGAAGCCGCCTGCGCCGCATTCGGCGAGATCGCGCGGAAGTACCCGCGCGCGTCCGGCGGGGTCAAAGCTGCGGTTGACCGCGAGCAGAAGCGCGTGAAGTGCTAAACCAGCCGGGGGAGGCCGCTTCCGGCCTTTCCGCGACCTGCTGGTTCTGTGATGCTCGACGACCAATCCGCCATCCCGGCAAGCGACGCCAAGCGCCTGTTCGCAGGCCTGGCGCGTGCGCCGGCGATCGTGCTTGCGGTGTCGGGCGGTCCCGATTCCGTCGCGCTGATGTGGTTGGCCGCGCGCTGGCGCCGCCGGCTCGCGCGGGGACCGCGGCTGGTGGCGGTCACCGTCGATCACGGCCTGCGTCCCGAAGCGGCCCGCGAGGCGCGCGACGTCAAGCGGCTGGCGCGAAGCCTCGACCTGCCGCATCACACATTGCGTTGGAGCGGGCCCAAGCCCAGCACCGGCCTGCCGGCAGCCGCGCGTGAGGCGCGCTATGGCCTGCTCGCGCAAGCCGCGCGCAAGCACGGCGCCACGCATATCCTGACCGCGCACACCCGTGACGACCAGGCCGAGACGCTGTTGATGCGGATGCTGCGTGGCAGCGGCGTCGCGGGCCTCTCGGCGATGGCGCGCGAGACCGAGCGCGACGGCGTCATGTTGACGCGACCGTTGCTCGATATCTCGAAGGCGCAGCTGATCGCAACGTTGAAGAAGGCGCGCATCGGCTTTGCCGACGATCCGACCAACCGCGATCCGTCCTTCACGCGACCGCGGCTGCGTGCGCTGATGCCGCTGCTGGCCGAGGAAGGCGGCGACGCGCGAAACCTGGCACGGCTCGCCGCGCGGATCGCGCGCGCCAACGCCGCGCTGGAGGTGCTGGTCGACGGCGCCGAACGCTATCTTGCGTTGAAAAGCGAGGATCACTTCGATGCGGGCTTCGACGCGGCACTGTTCGCGGTGATGCCGGACGAAATCCGCCTCCGTCTGCTCAAGCGCGCCATCGATCGCACCGGACACGAGGGGCCGGCCGAACTCGGCAAGGTCGAAACCCTGCTCGCCGCGGTCGATGAGGCCGTCAATCAGCCCTTGCGACAACGCGAATCCAAGCTGAAACAGACGCTTGCCGGAGCGGTCATCAGCGTCGTCTCCGGCCGTATCAGGATCAGCCCGGCGCCGCCTCGCCGGGCCCGTTCCCGCTGAGCCGGGTTCGATTGTTTCAACCGCTGTCATAATCCGGCAAGGAGGCTTAACCACCCCGGAAAAACACCGGATTCCACGTCATTTTTTGACCGGAAATCGGGCTAGGATGCGGTAAATAGTCGTGCGTGGTTCCCTTGGCATCGACCCCAGCGGCACTTAGATTGTAGCCATCGACGGGATGGATTCCCTGGGGATTCCCACAGAGCCTGCCCAAGGATTAGAGAGAGGCCGCGATCCGCGCGACCACGAAGGAAGACCATGAACGCCAATCTGCGGAATTTCGCCCTCTGGGTCATCATTGTCCTGCTGTTGCTGGCGTTGTTCACGCTTTTCCAGAATCCCGGCCAACGCTCGTCGTCGTCGGATATCTCGTTCTCGCAGCTTCTCACTGAGGTCGATCAGGGCCACGTCCGCGACGTCGTGATTCAGGGGCCCGAGATTCACGGCACCTTCAACAACGGCACCAGCTTCCAGACCTACGCGCCGAGCGATCCGACGCTCGTGAAGCGCCTCTATGACGCCAAGGTGCAGATCACCGCGAAGGCGCCCGGCGACAACGTGCCGTGGTTCGTCTCGCTGCTCGTCTCCTGGTTGCCGTTCATCGCACTGATCGGCGTCTGGATCTTCCTGTCGCGGCAGATGCAGGGCGGCGCCGGCAAGGCGATGGGCTTTGGCAAGTCGCGCGCCAAGATGCTGACCGAGGCGCATGGCCGCGTCACCTTCGAGGACGTCGCGGGCGTCGACGAGGCCAAGCAGGATCTGCAGGAGATCGTCGAATTCCTCCGCGACCCCGGCAAATTCCAGCGGCTCGGCGGACGCATTCCGCGCGGCGTGCTGCTCGTCGGCCCTCCCGGCACCGGCAAGACGCTGATCGCGCGCGCGGTGGCGGGTGAAGCCAACGTGCCGTTCTTCACGATCTCCGGTTCTGACTTCGTCGAAATGTTCGTCGGCGTTGGCGCGAGCCGTGTCCGCGACATGTTCGAGCAGGCCAAGAAGAACGCGCCCTGCATCATCTTCATCGACGAAATCGACGCGGTCGGCCGTCATCGCGGCGCCGGCCTCGGCGGCGGCAATGACGAGCGCGAGCAGACGCTGAATCAGTTGCTGGTCGAGATGGACGGCTTCGAGGCCAATGAAGGCGTGATCCTGATCGCGGCGACCAACCGTCCCGACGTGCTCGATCCCGCGCTGCTGCGTCCGGGCCGCTTCGACCGTCAGGTCGTGGTGCCGAATCCGGATGTCGTCGGCCGCGAGCAGATCCTCAAGGTTCACGTCCGCAAGGTGCCGCTGGCGCCGGATATCAACCTCAAGACCATCGCGCGCGGCACCCCGGGCTTCTCGGGCGCCGACCTGATGAACCTCGTCAACGAGGCTGCGCTGACCGCCGCCCGCCGCAACAAGCGGATGGTGACGCAGGCCGAGTTCGAAGAGGCCAAGGACAAGGTGATGATGGGCGCCGAGCGCAAGTCGCTCGTCATGACCGAGGAAGAGAAGTTGCTGACGGCCTATCACGAGGGCGGCCACGCCATCGTCGGTCTCAATGTCGTCGCGACCGATCCGATCCACAAGGCGACCATCATTCCGCGCGGCCGTGCGCTGGGCATGGTGATGCAGTTGCCGGAGCGCGACAAGCTGTCGATGTCGCTGGAGCAGATGACCTCGCGCCTCGCCATCATGATGGGTGGCCGTGTCGCGGAAGAGCTGATCTTCGGCCGCGAGAAGGTGACTTCGGGCGCCGCCTCCGACATCGAGCAGGCGACCCGCCTGGCCCGCATGATGGTGACGCGCTGGGGCCTGTCGGAAGAGCTCGGCACCGTCTCCTATGGCGAGAACCAGGACGAGGTGTTCCTGGGCATGTCGGTCTCGCGCACCCAGAATGCGTCCGAGGCGACGGTCCAGAAGATCGACTCCGAGATCCGGCGTCTGGTCGAGGAAGGCTACAACGAGGCGACCAAGATCCTCACCGAGAAGCGCCAAGACCTCGAGGCGCTCGCCAAGGGCCTGCTCGAGTTCGAGACGCTGACCGGCGACGAGATCATCGACCTGCTGAAGGGCAAGAAGCCCAACCGCGAGTCCGTGCTCGAGCCGTCGACGCCGCGCGCCTCCGCCGTGCCGCCGGCCGGCAAGCCCCGCCCGCGTCCCGATCCGGACACCGGCATGGAGCCGCAGCCGCAGGCGTAAGCCATGGCCGGCTATACCGGCAAACCGATTGTGCAAAAGCTCGGCCTGAAGCCGGGCTTTTGTATTTTTGTCGACGGGTTGTCCGTTCCCTATGGCGACATCGGCCGATGTGCGGATCGCGAACACCGCGCGGGCGCCACTCGATGCCGTGCATCTGTTCGCCGCCGAGGCCAGGGGGCTCGCCGCCAAGCTGCAGCGTTACCGGGAGGCGATCGCGCCCGACGGCATGATCTGGGTGTCGTGGCCGAAGAAGAGCTCAGGCGTCGCGACCGACCTTGATGACAGGGCGGTGCGCGAGATCGGGCTCGCGTCCGGCCTGGTCGACATCAAGGTCTGCGCCGTCGATGCGGTGTGGTCGGGGCTGAAATTCGTGATTCCGGTCAAAGCGCGCGGCAAGCGCTGAGATCGCCCCGCGTCGGTCTCCTAGGGCAAAGCGGACGTCGCTCGGCTCGGCCGCTATGAAAAGTTGATCCAGATCAACATGGTCTCGCACGAGAGCGCGTTACTTGCGAGCCGGTTCGAGAGGCGTTTACCTGAAGGAGGATCAAATGAAGCCCCTTTCTGAACAACTCGCCGAATTATCGGTGCGCGCAAAAAATACCGAAACTGCCTTTGCTGCCGCACAAAAAGAAGCGCGTGACAAGATCGAAGCGCGCAAGGCAGAGGCACTTTCGGCTGCAAAGACGGCTGTCGAAAAGATGAGCCATCAAATCAAGTCGGTCGGCGAGTCTGCCAGCAAAGAAAGGCAAGCGCTGCAAGCAAAAATCACCGCGGACGTGAACACCTTGAAGGCGCACGCGCTCCAAGCAACGCATGATATCAAGGCGCACCTCGCCGAGGATCGCGCAAAGCTTTTGGAGGAAGACGCCGGTTTCGCGATCGATTACGCTATAGCGTCGATTGAACAGGCACAACTCGCCGTCTTCGACGCGATCGACGCTCGCCTCGCCGCTGAGCAAGCTAGGCGCAGTTAGCATCAGGAACTCTGTAATCCGAGGCCGCCCCAGTCGGCGGCCTCTTTTATATCAGGGCAAGCTGCGATGTCGCCTGTTGGGCCCAAAGCTGGCTTGAAGCTATGTCGCCTCAGACGTCGGCCCTCGATGCAAAAACGGACGTAACGCATTTAGGAGTACGCGCCTAATTCGCGCCCTCTGCCGCTGGCGCCACGCCGGCCTGCTTGTCCGACCGCACATGGATGACGGCGATGTCGTCCCTGTAGAGCCGCTTCCAGCCCTTGAGATGGTCCAGCGCGTTTCCGGCCGGAGAGTCCGAGCTCAACAGCGTGGCGTCGATCCGGTATTTGTCGAGCAGGTCCAGCAGCTGGCCGACGTCGCGGGCATCGAGCGCGGCGTAATATTCGAGCACGAACTGCTCGCCATAAAGCTCGGCCCGGCCGTCGATGAACACCTTCATGTCGCGGCTTACCATGTAGCCGCCGAACGGCGCGGTGCTGAACACGCGCTGCGCCTTGTGTTGCTGGAGGACGTCGACGGCGGCAACGGGCGAGAACACCGGCAGGAATTTGAACTCGTGCTGTGCGACGAACATCGTCGTCGTCACCCACGCTCCGATCACCATCGCGATAGCAGCCAGGATCGTGACGACGGGGACGGCGCGTCTGTCCTCGAAGCGGGCGGCGCGGACGCCTGCCATTCCCCATTGTTCTGATATCGGCTTGGCGAGCACCAGCGGCGCGATGAACGCGAACACCTCGATGTTGCGGATATGGCTCAGTGCCATCCAGATCAGCCCGAGCAGCAACAGGATCCGCGGCACCGACAGGGTCAGCCCGCGATAGCAGATGACGCCGATCAGGCCGAGCAGCGTGGCTTCAAAGAAGCTGGGCTTGCTGAAATCCGCGGGCAGCCATTCGCCGATCAGCGACAGCAGCTTGCCGAGGCTGAGGATCTTGGTGGCACCCAGCAGGCTATTCCAGCCATAGGGCGTCACGCAGCTCGCGGCCAGCGCGGCAACGCCGAACAATCCCCATCGCACGATGAGCTGACGGCGGCGGCTCGGCTCCGCGCTCCACACCGCCTCCAGTCCGATCGGCCCGATCAGCGCCAGGCCGAGCATGAAGCCGCCATGCAGATTGGCCCACAACGCCATGAGCGGCAGCAGCGACCACGACGGATGGGTGCGGCGATCTGCGGCCGACATCAGGCCACCGACGAACGCCAGCAGCACCGGCAGTGCCAGCACATGCGGCCGCGCGAAGAAGTGGATCGTCGACAGCAGCAGCGCCAGCGCCGCGATCAGGAGTGCGCGCGCCGGATCGAAATACGGGCTCAACAGATGCAGGAAGATCGCGACCGATGCGCCGATCGCGACCGACGTCAGGATCACCGGTCCGGCCCAATCGCCGCCGTACACGAGAGCGTACGCCACCTGCGACAGCCACGAGCTCGAGATCCAGGGCTCGCCGAAACGGGTAAATGAGAACACGTCCGATGTCGGCATCGCGCCGTGTTCGAGGATCCACTGTCCGACCTTGATCTGCCACTCCGTGTCGGAATCGCGCAGCAGGATTTCTCCGGCGGACAGATAGAACAGATAGGCGCCCACGGCGGCGCACAGCGGCAGCAGTCCTCGCACCGCGCTACGGCTGCCCACGCTGCTGGTGATGGAGAGTGACATGCGCTTTCTTGGTTCGGCCGGGGACATCGAAGCAACGCCACAACGTGGCGTTGGGCGCACTCGACCACGGCTTCCGATAAATTCGGGTAAATGCGACCGCGATGTCGTGGGTCCGCGCGAGATCGGATGTCTCGATTTCGAGCAATCATCTTGGTGCGCGATTTACCATCGGAAGCCCGATCCGGACCTGAGTGCTGCTGGCACCTGGCGCTTCCGTCGACCGGAGGGCCGCCCGTTCAATCGGAGGTGGCGTGCGGCCGTCGCAAAATCCTTACAATTCCAGCTTGTCATTCAGTCTGAATAGTTGTTCACTTCTTCAAACGGTTGCGGGATCAATCGTCCAAAACATTGAAGACGCGTGTGTTCTGCCGGTGGGCGCCGGCCAGGGCACACGGTAGGGGGACGGAATGCCATGGTCTACCGGCGAACTCATCAGGTTGTGAAACGGCTGGCTGCCCGGCGCAGCGCCATCCTGTCGGCTGCGCGCGAGGCGGCGGCGGCGGGCGGCATGGCCGCGGTCCAGATCGCACCCGTCGCGGTGCGGGCCAATGTCGCGGCCGGCACCGTCTATCGCTATTTCCCGTCGAAGGCCGATCTGATCTCGGAATTGATCACGGAGGTCTCGCGCGACGAATTGTCCGCGATCCGGCGCGCCGCTGATGCCGCGCCCGGACCGTCATCGGCGCTGGCCGCCGCGGTGACGACGATTGCGGTCCACGTGCTGTCGCAGCGCAAGCTGGCCTGGGGCATCCTAGCCGAGCCGGTCGATGTCGACGTCACCGCCTCGCGCCTCGCCAGCCGCCGCGATATTTCCGGGGAGCTTGCCATGCGCATCGACGCCGCCGTACGCGCCGGACATCTGCCGGCGCAGGATACGGCGCTGGCCGCCACCGCCTTGCTCGGCGCGCTGCATGAAGCGCTGGTCGGCCCGCTGGCGCCGGCCAATCTCGACGATCCGATCAAGCTGCGCGATGCGGTGCAGACCGTGACGCTACTCGCGCTGCGCGCGGTCGGCGTGATGGACGCGCGCGCCCGTGGCCTTGTGGTGCAGGCGACGACCCCGGCAAAGGCGCTGGTCGGGGCCTGAGATCGCGGTTGCGCGGCGAACGCTTCCGTCGCATTGGCGTTGTAGGTTGAGGCTGGGTTCAACCGATCTCACGGAGCAACGCATGACGACGACCCATGGTTCGGCCAAATGGCGGG
Source organism: Bradyrhizobium sp. USDA 4011 (assembly GCF_054063415.1). Lineage (NCBI taxonomy): Bacteria > Pseudomonadati > Pseudomonadota > Alphaproteobacteria > Hyphomicrobiales > Nitrobacteraceae > Bradyrhizobium > Bradyrhizobium sp. USDA 4011. The sequence continues at coordinate 3,074,160 of NZ_JBSSGG010000001.1, read as the reverse complement.
GTGGCATCAAGGACGGCAAGGGCGCGATCTCGACCAAGAGCGGCGCGCTCTCGGATTACCCCTATGGCTTCGCCAGCCGCTTCGAGGGCAAGCCCGGCTCGAACCCCGAAGAGCTGATCGGCGCGGCGCATGCCGCCTGCTTCACGATGGCGCTGTCGCTGATCCTGGGCGAGGCCAAGCTCACGGCCGAGCACATGGAGACCAAGGCCGACGTGACCCTGGAGAAGGTCGCCGACGGCTTTGCCATCACTGCCGTGCACCTGACACTGTCGGCGAAGATCCCGGGCGCCGATAACGCAACGTTCCAGGAGTTGGCGGGCAAGGCGAAGGCCGGATGTCCGGTGTCGAAATTGCTCAATACCAAGATCACGCTGGACGCGTCGTTGCAGGGCTGACGGTCCGGAGCGCGATGTTCGGGCCGCGCTGATGCGTGGCCCGGCGCGACGGGTCAATGCTGCGCGTCGCCGTTCGGTCCGACCGAGGCGATGCGCAGCATGTTGGTGGTGCCGGGCGCGCGGAGCGGCACGCCGGCGACGATGATGACGCGCTGGCCGGCCCTGGCAAAACCGTCCCGGAATCCAATCGAGCCGGCGCGTTCAACCATGTCGTCGAGATCGTGGGCGTCCTCGGCGACCACGCAATGCACGCCCCACACCACCGACAGCTTGCGGCCGGTGACGAGGTTCGGCGTGATCGCGACCACCGGCACCTTCGGGCGCTCGCGCGCGACGCGGATCGCAGTCGAGCCGGACGACGTCCAGCAGATGATCGCCGACAGATCGAGCGTCTCGGCGATCTGCCGCGCGGCGTCGGCAATGGCATCGCCCACGGTCGCCTCGGGATCGACGCGCTGTGCGTTGATCACGCTGCGATAGGTCGGGTCGCGCTCGACCTCCTCGCCGATCCGGTTCATGGTCGAGACCGCTTCGATCGGGAACTTGCCGGCGGCGGATTCCGCCGACAGCATGATGGCGTCGGCGCCCTCGTAGACGGCGGTGGCGACGTCGGAGACTTCGGCGCGCGTCGGCACCGGCGCCTGGATCATCGATTCCAGCATCTGGGTCGCGACCACCACCGGCCTGCCGGCGCGGCGCGCCATCCGGATCATCTGCTTCTGCAGGCTCGGCACCCGCTCCAGCGGCAGCTCGACGCCGAGATCGCCGCGCGCCACCATCAGCGCATCCGCCACCTCGATGATGTCGGCGAGGCGGTCGATCGCCTGCGGCTTCTCGATCTTGGCCATCACGGCGGCGCGACCGCGGATCATCTTCTTGGCCTCGATCACGTCCTCGGCACGTTGCACGAAGGACAGCGCAACCCAGTCGATCCCTTCCGGCAGCGCGGCTTCCAGATCGGCACGGTCCTTCGGGGTCATCGCGGAGACCGGCAGGTCGGTGTCGGGCAGGCTGACGCCCTTGCGGTCCGACATCTTGCCGCCGATCACGACGCGCGTAACCGCGCGGTCGGGCGAGGTTTCCTCGGCGATCAGCCGCACCTTGCCATCGTCGAGCAACAGCGCGTGGCCGGGCCGGAGCGCGGCAAGGATCTCCGGATGCGGAAGCTGGACGCGGCTGTTGTCGCCCGGCGTCTTGTCGGAATCCAGAATGAAGCTCTGGCCGTTCTTGAGCTGGGTCGATCCTTCCGCGAAGGCACCGACCCGCAGCTTCGGCCCCTGCAGGTCGACCAGGATGCCGATCGGCCGGCCGTAGCTCGATTCGACGTTGCGGATGGTCTTGACCAGCTCCCGCATCTTGTCGTGCGGGGTATGGCTCATGTTGATGCGGAACACGTCGGCACCCGCCTCGAACAGCTTGCGGATCATCGCGCTGTCTGAGGAGGCCGGGCCGAGCGTTGCAAGGATCTTGATTCGGCGCAGTCGTCTCATTGTTTGTTTCCGGGTGGCGCGGCCGGCGGCAGACCCGACGCGCCCGGAGGCGCTGCGCCCGGCGGCGGGTTGGGCAGGCCCGGCACCGCCCCGGGGCTTCCCGGAGCCACGCCGCCCGGCATTCCCGGTACTTTCTGCGGCTGTTGTTCGTTGGCTTCGGTCAACTGGACGGTCCATGCACGCTGCTCGCCGGTGTCGACCTCGAAGAAGCCGGTGCGGTCAAAGCCCCGCGCCAGGCAATTCTCGGTGCCCTTGATGGTGAATTCCTTGTCGCGCGAGCACATGAAGGCCTGACCGGACCATTCGCCGCCGCGATCGTAGTCGAGAGCGTAGATGTAGTAGTAGCGCGCCACAAGGTTGCCGCGCAGCAGGGTCTCGCAGGTCCGCGACGACACATTCCACCAGCCTTCCGTGGTCCAGCCCTCGGCATCCTTGTAGCCGAGCGCGATCCCGACCCGGCTCGAGGTGTTGTTGCAGAGCCGGAAATCGGCGGCCGCCGGGCTCGTCCACAGGCAAGCCGCGACAAGCGCCAGTACCGGCAGGATGCCGGCCAGGATCAGGCGGATGGTGCGGGGAGCTGAGGCGAGAGAATCTGTTGGGCTCATGCGGGCAAGCTATATCAAATCATTGTCGATTTCGCGTGCCCGGCAGGCACTGTCAACGGGCGGGCGCCCGTCTGCCACGCTGCGGCACCGTGGCCGGACAGCCCCGTATTGCGCGTCGATATGGCAAAATCTGTGACAATTCCCACTTGATATCAATATGGTGAGCACATCCCACCGGGATCACGATCATGAGCATTGACGACAAAACCAGAACAGAACTTGAGGCCGCGGTGTTCCGGCGCCTCGTCGATCATCTGCGCAACCGGACCGATGTGCAGAACATCGACCTGATGAACCTTGCCGGCTTCTGCCGCAATTGCCTGTCCAACTGGATGAAGGAAGAGGCCGACGCCAAGGGCCTTGCCGTGAGCAAGGACGAGAGCCGCGAGGCGGTCTACGGCATGCCCTACGAGGAGTGGAAGGCGAAGTACCAGGGCGGCGCGACGCCGGAGCAGCTCGCGGCGATGAAGAAGTCCCAAAGCGGGCACTAATTCCCGATTGATGTGACCCCCGGTTCCGTAGCCGTCCGCATCTCCTGTGGGCGCGCTGTGGATGAGCGCGATGTTTCCTTGACGGGACGTGCTCCAAAATCGAGGGTCGCCCGCAACAAGCGGTGCGCGTGGCGCGTATTCGCGCGACATTTCATTGCCATTTCAGGAGTACGCGATGGCCACCACGTCTGCCGCCGTTCAGGATGAACCCGCAACGCGATTTGCCAAGGACCAGCTCAAATCCATCATCGAGCGCATCGAGCGGCTGGAAGAGGAAAAAAAGACCATCTCGGACGATATCCGCGACGTCTATGCCGAGGCCAAGGGCAACGGCTTCGACGTCAAGGCGCTGCGCACCATCGTGCGCCTGCGCAAGCAGGACGCCAACGAGCGCCAGGAGCAGGAAACCATCCTGGAGACCTATATGCAGGCGCTCGGGATGCTCTGAGGCGGCAGGCGGGCCGGTCTGGCGTCGCCAAGGGGCCCCCCGAGGTAACTCGCCCAATCTTCTTGGCGAGGCTTGGGTGAAATCCCGGGATTTGCTACACTGCTGGTGAGGTAACCGGGCAGAGCGTTCAGATGGACGTGCCAGGACCAGAGCGTCGGCTCGCTGCGGTCCTCGCCGCCGACATGGTCGGCTTTAGCCGCCTGATGGAGGCTGACGAGACGGGCACCCTTGCGCGCCTCAAGACCCATCGGATCGAGCTGATCGATCCGGCCATCAGCAAGAATCGCGGCCGCATCATCAAGACCACCGGCGACGGCATGCTGGTCGAATTCCACAGCGTCGTCGATGCGGTGTTGTGCGCGGCCGAGGTCCAGCGCCGGATGGCCAAGCGCAACACCGACGTCGCGCCGGCGCGGTGGATGCAATTTCGCATCGGCATCAATCTCGGCGACGTGATCGTCGACGGCGCCGACATCTTCGGCGATGGCGTCAATGTCGCCTCGCGCCTTGAGGTGCTGGCCGAACCCGGCGGCATCTGCATTTCCAGCGCAGTCCGCGATCAGGTCGGCGATCGCCTGGAAGATCTGAGCTTCGAGGATCTCGGCGATCAGACCGTCAAGAACATCGCGCGCCCGATCCGGGTTTTCCGCGTCCATCTCGAATCGGGTGCCAGATCCACTACTGACCATCCGGGCGCGGCGGCCGCCCCTGTCGTCGCCAAAAAGCCCTCGATCGCCGTGTTGCCGCTCGTCAATATGAGCGGCGATCCCGAGCAGGAATTCTTCGCCGACGGCCTCACCGAGGACATCATCACCGAGCTGTCGCGCTTCCACGATCTGCTCGTGATCTCGCGCAACTCGACCTTCGTGTACAAGGGCAAGCCCGTGAAGGTGCAGGACGTCGCGAAGGAATTCGCGGTCGACTATGTGCTGGAAGGCAGCGTGCGCAAGGCGGGCGGCCGGATTCGCGTCACCGTGCAGCTGATCGATGCCGAGGCCGACCGGCACGTCTGGGCCGAACGCTACGATCGCGAGCTCGCCGACATCTTCGCGATCCAGGACGAGATGACGCGCGCGATCGTGTCGACCTTGCCGGGCCGTGTCGAGGCCGCCGCCCATGATCGCGTCAAGCGCAAGCCGACCGACAACATGGCGGCCTATGAGTGCGTGCTGGCCGCCAAGGTGCTGCATCATCGCTCGGCCCGCGACGACAACATGGAGGCGCAGCGTCTGCTCGAGCGGGCCATCGTGCTCGATCCCAACTACGCCCATGCGCACGCCTGGCGGGCCTGCGTGCTCGGCCAGACCTGGGTCTACAATTGGTGCGACGACCGCGACGCGACCTTCGCGGAGGTGGCGGCCGAGCTCGAGATCGCGCTCAAGCTCGACGACAACGACAGCGACGTGCACCGGATCCTCGCGGCGCTGAACCTCAACCGCGACGACCACGACAAGGCGGCCTTCCACCAGGAGCGCGCGCTCGCGCTCAATCCCAACTACGATCTGGTCGTCGTGCAGCAGGGCGAGCTCCTGACCTGGCTCGGGCGGCCGGAGGAGGGCATCGACTGGATCAAGCGGGCAATGCGCCTCAATCCGTTCCATCCTGAGCGATTCTGGAGTCATCTCGGCCGGGCCTGCTATTGCGCCGAGAAATACGCCGACGCGGCCGAGGCGTTCTCGCGGATCACGCGGCCCGACCACACCCATCACGCCTTCCTCGCCGCGACATTGGCGCAGATGGGCAACGCGGTGGCGGCCGCAGCCCATGCGACCGAGGTGCTGAAGCGCGAGCCGACCTTCTCGGTCGCCGCTCACCTGGCAACCCAGCACTACAAGCGCGCGCCCGACCGGGCGCGCTACGAGGCCGGCCTGCTCAAGGCAGGGCTGCCGGCCTGAAGGGTTGATGAAGTGATGTTGTCGGCAGAAGCCTAGCGCAGCGAGGCGGTGCGCAGCACGAACGACTGGGTCGTCAGCAGGGCGGTCGCCGAGCCCGAGAAGCGATCGCAGGTCATGCCCATCATCGGATCGTCCGAGAAGGTCATGGCGACGGTGGCCTGCGGCTTCACGAAATGCTGCCGCATCATGTTCATGTCGATGTCGCCGAGCACGGTGGTCAGCATGCCGCTGCTTGCGCTCGGCGCCAGCATCACCACGCGCATCCAGATGTCGTTGCCCTTGGCGGCCGAGATCCGCGCCGACGTCGTGATCACGCCCTGGCTAGGTGTGCCCTTCGCAACGACAGTGTTGATTTCGGTGGCCGGCGCCGCCGCATTGCGCGTCGGGCGCACATTGCGCGGGATCGGCGCGGTCGCCGCGACGATGTTGGCGCGATCGACCGGTGAGGACACAGCCGGCGCATAAGCGAGCGCCTTGTTGAAATTGTCGGTCGTGCTGGCGGTGGTCTGCGGATCGGAGCCGCCGACCGCCTCACGCGCCTTCAGCGCGGCGATCTGTGCGGCCGATGCCTGCTTCGGCGCCGCTGACTCGTCACCCCAGAAACCGCGGGCATTGATGATGTCGGCGGGCGATTGCGGTGCGGTGTTCTCGGCCGTCTGCACCACCTGCACCGCCGGCTTGGCCTTCGGCATCGGGACGAGCTGCGCGTCGGCGGCGGCGAGCTGGATCGCGGCGGCGAACTGCTGCGGCTTGGCGCGCGGCAGCGGAACGGGGTCGGCGGGTTTTGCAGGGGCCGCGGCCGCAACCACGGTGGGGGCCGCGGGCTTGTCGTTCACAGCGGCCGCGCCTTCGTCTTCATCGTCGCCCGACTTGCCGGCCCCGAACAGCTTCGCAAACAGGGTCGGCTTGCCGATGGTCGCAGCATCGTCGCCATTGCCGCGGCGTTCGATGTCGGCCTTGGCGAGTTCATAGCCCTTCAGCGGCGTGCCGTCGCTCGGGACATGGACAGTGCGGCCGTCGGGGAACACCCGGACGAGCTGCTCGCGGGTCATCCGCGGCCAGTGGCGAATGCCGCCGGTGTCGAGATGCACGAAGGGCGAGCCCGAGGTCGGATAGAAGCCGACGCCGCCGCGCTGCAGGCGCAGGCCGGCGAAGCGGATCTGCTCCAGCGGCACGCCCGGAATGAAGAAGTCCATCGCATGCCCCAGCATGTGCTGGCTGTGGCGCGCAACGCCCGAGGAGCGGCGGCGGAGCATGGCGTTGGTGGCAGGGGCGCGATAGGCGGAGATGATCTGGATCGGCTGCTTGCCGCCGACGTCGTTATAGACCTCCCACAGGATGTCGAAGAGGTGACGGTCCATCACCGTCTCATCCTGGGAGCGCCAGTCGCGCAGGAAGTGATTGAGCTGCTTCAGCGCGGCTTCGTCGTAGCGGCCATCGCGCTTGAAGGTGATGGTGAGATCTTCGCCGGAATGGGTGTGATGGAAGGAGAGGGTGCGGGTCTGGTTCAGCGCAGTCGCATCATGCACCGAGCCGGCGCCCGCCAACAGCAATAGCGCAGTCAGGCCGACTTGGTATCCGGCCTTAGGCAGCGACAGCGGATTGTAGCGGCGTGCGAAAACAGCCAGCACTATGAGCCCACCCAGTCGACGAGCGTTCGGTCGGCATCCTCGCAGACCCCCTGCGGAAGACGGTGAACGCTTTCTTAAAGCGGGAGGGTTAACCGAGGTTTACCGACCCGCCCCCAAGTTGGGCTTAACTAACTGGGGGAGTGTGGCAAAAGATAGCCCTCCTCCCCGGACCCCATCGTAAATGGTTAACGTAAACGATCTCGCTTTTCGAGCGAGATCGTTGATTTTGCTTCAAAATTTATCGCAATCGGGCGGAGAGGCGGATTAGCGGGTGATCACCCGGCGCTGCTGCTGGGCCTGGCCGCGGCGAACCGGCTGCGGCTCCGGCTGGCCGAATCCACCGAACAGGCGCTCGAAGAAGTTCGGTCCGGAGGAGCCAAAGCCGCTGTTGTCGCCGGCGACGTTGACGCCAGGCGGCAGGCTGCTGCTCGGCGGCCGCGCGTAGCTCGGCTGGGCGTGCGCAACCACCGTTTCGAGGTCCTTGCCGCGGCTGTTCTTGAGCAGCGACAGCATGGTGGCGTCGCGGCCGTAGATGTCCCTGCGGATTTGCAGCTTGCCGGCGTCGTCCACGAACGCGGTCTGGTAGGTGATGTTGACCGGGATCGGCGTCGGGAATTTCAGATCGACTTCGCTCGAGCCGTACATGCTGCGGATCCGCTCCGGGGTGTAGTGCTGGTTAGGCTCGGTGATGTTGAGCAGCACGGAGGCGTACTGATCCGGATTCTGCACGCGCATGCAGCCGTGGCTGAAGGCGCGCTCATCCTTCGCGAACAGGTACTTGTCCGGCGTGTCGTGCTGATAGACCAGGAACTTGTTCGGGAAATTGAAGCGGATGCGGCCGAGCGCGTTGGCTTCACCGGGCGGCTGCGAGATGTGGATCGAGCCGTCGCGGTTGCGCTCGAGCTTGAGGCCCATGCGCTGCAGCACCGTCGGATCCTGCTGCAGGGCCGGCAGATACTCGTTGTAGATGATCGATGGCGGCACGTTCCAGGTCGGATTGACCGTGATGTACTTCATCGTCTCGGTCAGAAGCGGCGTGGCGTGCTGGCCGGGCTTGCCGGTGACGACGCGTGTGGTCCAGACCTGCGCGCCGTTCTGCATCACCTTCAGCGTATAGTCGGGGATATTGAGGATCACATAGGCATTGCCGACGCTGGCAGCGCCGAGCTGGCGCGGCAGCCAGCGCCAGCGTTCCATGTTGACGATCACGGTGTCGATCTGGCGGTCACGCTTCGGATTGTTCAGCGCCCTGACCGTGCGCTCGTCGAGAACGCCAGTGGGCTTGAGATCGACGCTGCTCTGGAATTTCTCGACCGCGCGCGCGACCGTCGCGTCATACTTCGTGCTGCCGGCATCCTCGGTGATGCCGAGCTTGTTGCGCAGGTCCGGCACGCGCGGATCGTCCATCTCGACCGCCGCCTGCTTCTTGCGGGCGGGGACGTATTTCAGCGTGGGGCCGTCGGCGATCGTGATCACCGGACCGTCGCCCTGGCCGCGCAGCTCGGCCAGCTTCTTCTTCAGTTCCTTGTAGAGCTTCTGCGGCGGGTTGTAGCCGTCGAGCGCGGCAGAGGCGTCCTTGGCCGAGGTCACATTCGCAAACACCTCAGCCGGATCGATCGGGTGTTCCGGATAGAGGATGTCCGCCGACACCTGCGACCAGTGCATGCGGCCGCTCTGGGCCTGGCGCGCATAGTCCAGCATGCTGGCCGCGAGCTTCAGCTCGGCGTCGGCCAGCGTATCGGGCGTCGTCGCAGCAGTGAAATCCGGCACCGGATAGTCGGCGGCATCGAGGCCGTCGGCGGCCGCATCCTTCAGGCGGGCGATAACGCCCTTGCCGGCATCGGTCAGCTTGCCGGCCTTGGTGAAGACGGGTGCATATTCGCGGGCCGAATAGAATTTCTCGGCGGCTGCGCGTTCGTTCTTGCGATCGAAGGTGCGCAGCGACTTGCTGGCGAGCAGCTCGCGCAGCTTGTCGGCGACCGGCTGATCCTCGGCGGCAACGTTGCTCGCGGCCTTCGCGGGCTCAGTCGCTGGAGCTGCCGCCGTCGCGGGAGTCGGAGCAGCGGCGGGCGCCGTGGCCGTTGCCGGCGCGGGGCTTGCGGAAGGCGCCGTTGCGGTGGCAGGGGCGGGTCCAGCCGCAGCCGGTGCGACCGCGGTATCGGTCTTCGGTGCATCGGTCTTGGGCGTATCGGCGGGCTGCGTCGCCGGCGCAGTGACGACATCGGCGGGCTTCGGCTCGACGGCCTTGGCGGTCGCGCTCGGTTCTGCCGGCTTTGCATCGACAGGCTTTGCATCGACAGGCTTGGCATCGGCGGGCTTGGCTTCGGTGGCCTGCACCTCGGCGGGCTTCACGTCCGCCGGCTTGGCTGCGTCGGGCAGCGCGGCGGTGGTGTCGGCCTTGAAATCGCTTGCGGTGGGCGGCGGCACGTTGGCCGGTTCGGGGCGCGGGATCGCGGCGTCGATCGCCAGTTCCGAGGCGCTGGAGCGAGGCGTGTCCTGCGCGAAGGCCGAGCTCGCGGACACCGTGAGGAAGGTCGCCGCGACGGCCATCAATACGCGGTCAAATCCTCGACGGTTGTTGGAACAGTCACGCATTTTCGCACCCCCTGGGTGGAACTGCCCCCCAGATTCTGGAACAGTTCAAATCGGTATTCGGTTTCATAGCTTGCGCGGAAGCGCCGGCTTCTCAAACGACTCGTATGCCTGCACGCAATTAACGCAGACGATACATTTGCCCCTCTTGTGCAGCCAGCGCCTTGCGGGGCAACTCACGACAAACTGACCTCGAAGCGGCTGATTTCGCTCGGGCCGTGCGTTTTTGCCACGCGGCACAGCCTTTGTCTGTCACCGACGGGACACGGTTCAAAAGGTTCCCTGGTATGGCCCTGTCGGCCTCGGGTTTAGGTAGCGTCGCTCGTGCGCGTGCCGGCCGCCGCTTCGTCGAGCTTGCGGTAGAGGGTCGAGCGGCCGATCTTGAGGCGGCGCGCGACCTCAGACATCTGTCCGCGATAATGCGAAATCGCGAACCGGATGATCTCGTTCTCGAGATCTTCTAGCGGACGCACCTCGCCCGCGGCATTGAGCATCGACAGGCCACCCGCTGTCGGCAGGGCAGCGGTAACTGGTATTTCATTACCGGAGATCATGGCGGGCGCCGTGGACGGCGACACCACCAGCGGCTCGCCCTGGAGCATTTTGCCGTCCGGCACCGGGTGCGCCGCTCCTTGCGGGAAGTCGGCGAGCCCGAGCTGGTCGCCATCGCTCATCACCACGGCGCGATACACCGTGTTCTCGAGCTGGCGGATGTTGCCTGGCCAATCGAGCTGCGCCAGATGCGCCATCGCATCGCCGCTGATGCCGGTGATGTTGCGGTTCTCCTCGGCGCAGAACCGCGCCAGGAAATGTCGCAGCAGATGCGGGATGTCTTCGCGCCGCTGCCGCAGCGGCGGAATGGTCAGCGGCAGCACGTGCAGGCGGTAGAACAGGTCCTCGCGGAACTGGCCGGCCTTCACGAGATCGAGCAGCTTGCGGTTGGTCGCCGAGATGATGCGGACATCGACCTTGACCGGCTTGCGGCCGCCGACTGCCTCGACGGTACCTTCCTGCAGCGCGCGCAACAGTTTCACCTGCGTGGCCAGCGGCAATTCGCCGACCTCGTCGAGGAACAGCGTGCCGCCATGGGCCTCGACGAACTTGCCCTGGTGGCGCTCGGTGGCGCCGGTGAAGGCGCCCTTCTCATGGCCGAACAGGATCGATTCGACGAGATTGTCCGGGATCGCGCCGCAGTTCACCGCGACGAACGGCTTGGCCTTGCGCTCGCCGCTGCCGTGGACGGCGCGCGCGAACAGTTCCTTGCCGACGCCGGACTCGCCCTCGATCAGCACCGGGATGGTCGATGATGCGGCCTTCTGCGCCGTGCGCAGCACGCCGGCCATCGCCTCGCTGCGGGTGATGATGTCGGAGAAGGTCAGCCGGCCCTCGCGGCTGTGGCGGATGCGCTGCAATTCGCCCTTGAGCGCCGATGCGTTGAGGGCGTTGCGCAGGCAGACCTGCAGCCGTTCGAAGCCGACCGGCTTGACGACGAAATCCTGGGCACCGGCGCGCATCGCCGACACCACATTGTCGATGCCGCCATGCGCGGTCTGCACGATGACCGGGACGTTCAAACCAGCTTCACGAATTTTTGCGAGGACTCCGAGACCGTCGAGGCCCGGCATCACGAGGTCGAGCACGACGGCATCGATCGCCTGCGTCTCGGATGCGGTCAGGGCCGCTATCGCCGCGTCGCCACTGTCCACGACGAGGGGCTCATAGCCGCACTTCTGCACCATGTTTTCAACCAAACGACGCTGTACGGCGTCATCATCGGCGATCAAAATGGTGGCAGCCATGGTTTTCCCCGCACGCTACGTTTATCTGTCTCGAATCGGGGCAATGTCGCCGATGCCGATTAACGCACTCTTAAACCTTGCGAACCCGCTTTCATTCCGCCGCCGCGACATCTTTCCGACTGAAGTAAGGTTACGAACAAGATGACCTCGCGCTCCAAAACTGCTTCCAACAAGTCTGCTCTCAGCAAGGCCGCTCTCCGCAAGCAAGCCGCGCTGCGCAAGACGGCCGCGCAACGCAAACCGGCCGCAGCCGGCCCGGCGGCGAAACAGGCAGCCGGCAAGACCGGCAAGCTTCCGGAATGGAATCTGGCAGATCTCTACTCCGGTATCGACGCGCCGGAAGTCGTACGCGATTTGCAGAAAATGGATGCAGATTGCGTCGCGTTTGAGACCGACTACAAGGGCAAGCTTGCTGAAAATACCGGCAAGGAAGGCGGCGGAAAGTGGCTGGCCGGGGCGATCCGCCGCTATGAGGCGATCGACGATTTGGCTGGCCGTCTCGGCTCTTATGCCGGTCTGGTCCATGCCGGCGACAGCGTCGATCCCGCAATCTCGAAATTCTACGGCGACGTTTCCGAGCGGCTGACGGCCGCGTCGGTGCATCTCCTGTTCTTCTCGCTCGAGCTCAATCGGGTTGACGATGATGTGATCGAGCGCGCGATGGCCGAACCCGCGCTCGGGCACTACCGGCCGTGGATCGAGGATCTGCGCAAGGACAAGCCGTACCAGCTCGAGGATCGCGTCGAGCAGCTCTTCCACGAAAAGGCGCAGAGCGGCTACGCGGCCTGGAACCGGCTGTTCGACCAGACCATCTCCGGGCTGCGCTTCAAGGTCGCGGGCAAGGAGCTCGCGATCGAGCCGACGCTGAACCTGTTGCAGGACAAGGCCGGCGACAAGCGCAAATCGGCCGCGCAGGCGCTCGTCAAGACCTTCAAGGACAACGAGCGCACCTTCGCGCTGATCACCAACACGCTGGCCAAGGACAAGGAAATCTCCGACCGCTGGCGCGGCTTCCAGGATGTCGCGGATTCCCGCCATCTCAACAACCGGGTCGAGCGCGAGGTGGTCGATGCGCTGGTCGCCTCGGTGCGCGCGGCCTATCCGAAGCTGTCGCACCGCTACTACGCGTTGAAGGCCGGCTGGTTCAAAAAGAAGAAGCTGCCGCACTGGGATCGCAACGCGCCGCTGCCGTTCGCGGCGACCGGCACCATCGCCTGGCCGGAGGCGCGCAACATGGTGCTGTCGGCCTATAATGGCTTCTCGCCCAAGATGGCCGAGATCGCGGAGCGCTTCTTCAGCGATCGCTGGATCGATGCGCCGGTGCGTCCCGGCAAGGCGCCCGGTGCGTTCTCGCATCCGACCACGCCGTCGGCGCATCCCTATGTGCTGATGAATTATCAGGGCAAGCCGCGCGACGTGATGACGCTGGCGCATGAGCTCGGCCATGGCGTCCATCAGGTGCTGGCGGCGAAGAACGGCGCGCTGATGGCGCCGACGCCTTTGACGCTGGCGGAGACCGCGAGCGTGTTCGGCGAGATGCTGACCTTCAAGCGGCTGTTGTCGCAGACCAAGAACGCAAAGCAGCGCCAGGCGCTGCTCGCGGGCAAGGTCGAGGACATGATCAACACCGTGGTGCGGCAGATCGCGTTCTATTCATTCGAGCGTGCGGTTCATACCGAGCGCAAGAATGGCGAGCTCACCGCCGAGCGGATCGGCGAGTTGTGGCTCAGCGTGCAGGGCGAGAGCCTGGGGCCCGCGATCGAGATCAAGCCGGGCTACGAGACGTTCTGGATGTACATCCCGCACTTCATCCACTCGCCGTTCTACGTCTACGCCTATGCGTTCGGCGATTGCCTGGTGAACTCGCTCTATGCGGTCTACGAGCACGCATCCGACGGTTTCGCCGAACGCTATCTCGACATGCTCGCCGCCGGCGGCACGAAGCATTACTCCGAGCTGCTGCGGCCGTTCGGGCTCGACGCCAAGGACCCGAAATTCTGGGACGGCGGCCTGTCCGTCATCGCCGGCATGATCGACGAATTGGAGACGATGGGCTGACGACCGTCGGCCTGCCGGCTGGCTCGGGTCAGATTTGCGCAGCGTTTTTTGCGCCTCGCGGCATGATCGTCCCGTGACGCCAGCGTTTGGGAGATCAATCCTGCCCGAGGGGCGGCCGCAGGGCCGTCGCTCGAGGGTGAATCGGGGACGATTTGCAGTTCAAATCGCCCGATCGGGACCACGCCGTTGCCCTGCCATCCTGTTTGCGGTAATGGCTCGCAGAACGCGAATTTCTGACTGGGGACAGCGATGGCAGACCATAGCGAAGTGGCCTATACGACCGCCGACGGCAACGATTACGTGGCGCATGAGCAGACCTATGAAGGGTTTATTCTGCTGGTCAAATACGGCACCATCAGCGTCGCCATCCTCCTCGCCCTGATGGCCTATTTCCTGGTCTGATCCCTGATCGGCTAGCGGCATCGCCGTCCCGCGGCGGTGCCGGAATTCCTGTCGAAGCCCGGATGGAAAAACCGGGTATCCAATCTGGCGAAAATAACGCTAGTTTGAAGACGCGTGCGCCGCTCGCGCCGCCGGAGGGCCCATGAAGATCGCCGTTGCCAAGGAAATCGATGCGTCCGAGCCGCGGGTTGCGGTTTCGCCCGATACCATCAAGAAGTTCAAGGCGCTCGGCGCCGAGGTCGCGGTCGAGCCGGGCGCGGGCGTCAAGTCGGGGCTGCCCGATTCGGAGCTCACGGCCGCGGGCGCCACCGTCAGCGCCGATGCGCTGAAGGACGCCGACATCGTCATCAAGGTGAAGCGGCCGGAGGCCTCCGAGCTGGCGAAGTACAAGCGCGGTGCGCTCGTGATCGCGATCATGGACCCCTACGGCAACGAGGCCGCGCTGAAGGCGATGGCCGACGCCGGCGTGTCGGCGTTTGCGATGGAATTGATGCCGCGCATCACCCGCGCCCAGGTGATGGACGTGCTGTCCTCGCAGGCCAACCTCGCAGGCTACCGCGCGGTGATCGAGGGCGCCGAAGCGTTCGGCCGCGCCTTCCCGATGATGATGACCGCCGCCGGCACCATTCCGGCCGCCAAAGTGTTCGTGATGGGGGTCGGCGTCGCCGGCCTGCAGGCGATCGCGACCGCGCGGCGGCTCGGGGCCGTCGTCACCGCGACCGACGTGCGCCCCGCCACCAAGGAGCAGGTGGAGAGCTTGGGCGCGAAATTCCTCGCCGTCGAGGACGAGGAGTTCAAGAACGCGCAGACCGCCGGCGGCTACGCCAAGGAGATGTCCAAGGAATATCAGGCCAAGCAGGCCGCGCTGACCGCCGAGCACATCAAGAAGCAGGACATCGTGATCACCACCGCGCTGATCCCGGGCCGTCCGGCGCCGAAGCTCGTCAGCGGCGAGATGGTCAAATCGATGAAGCCGGGCTCGGTGCTGGTCGATCTCGCGGTCGAGCGCGGCGGCAATGTCGAGGGCGCGAGGCCCGGCGAGGTGGTCGAGACCGACGGCATCAAGATCGTCGGCTACACCAACGTCGCCGGCCGGGTCGCCGCCTCGGCCTCGAGCCTGTATGCGCGCAATCTGTTCTCGTTCATCGAGACGATGGTCGACAAGGCCAGCAAGGCGCTCGCGGTCAATTGGGACGACGAGCTGGTGAAGGCCACCGCGCTGACCAAAGACGGCGCCGTCATCCATCCCAACTTCCAGCCGAAGTAAGGAGAGAAGCCATGGAGCATCTCGCGCAGGCCGTCGATCCATTCGTGTTCCGGCTGTCGATCTTCGTTCTTGCCGTGTTCGTCGGCTATTTCGTGGTGTGGTCGGTGACCCCCGCGCTGCATACCCCGCTGATGAGCGTGACCAACGCGATCTCCTCGGTGATCGTGGTCGGCGCGCTGCTCGCGGTCGGCGTCGGCATGGTGTCGAGCGGATCGGGCTGGGCCCGCGGCTTCGGCTTCGTGGCGCTGATCTTCGCCTGCGTGAACATCTTCGGCGGCTTCCTGGTCACCCAGCGCATGCTGGCGATGTACAAGAAGAAAGCCAAGTGAGCGGCGTGCACCTCGGGGTGACGAAGACAAAGGGGGACCTGAGATGAACGCCAATCTGGCTGCTGTTCTGTATCTCGTGGCGGGGGTGCTGTTCATCCTGTCGCTGCGCGGCCTGTCGAGCCCGGCATCGTCGCGCCAGGGCAATTTCTTCGGCATGATCGGCATGGCGATCGCGGTCGCCACCACGCTGGCGAGCCATCCGCCGGCCGACGGCATCGCCTGGCTGCTGGTGATCGTCGCGATCGCGATCGGCGGCAGCATCGGCGCCGTCATCGCGCGCCGGGTGCCGATGACCTCGATGCCGGAGCTGGTCGCCGCGTTCCATTCGCTGGTCGGCATGGCCGCGGTGCTGGTCGCGGCCGGCGCGTTCTACGCCCCCGAGGCGTTCGATATCGGCACGCCCGGCAACATCCATCCGCAGAGCCTGGTCGAGATGTCGCTCGGGGTTGCGATCGGTGCCCTGACCTTCACCGGCTCGGTGATCGCGTTCCTGAAGCTGTCGGCCCGGATGAGCGGCGCGCCGATCATCCTGCCGTTCCGCCACGTCATCAACATCGTGCTGGCGCTGGCGCTGGTGTTCTTCATCGTCGGCCTGGTGATGTCGGGCAGCGCGCTCGACTTCTGGCTGATCACCATCATCGCGCTGGCGCTCGGCGTCTTGATGATCATCCCGATCGGCGGCGCCGACATGCCGGTCGTGATCTCGATGCTGAACTCGTACTCCGGCTGGGCCGCGGCCGGCATCGGCTTCACGCTCGGCAACTCGGCGCTGATCATCACCGGCGCGCTGGTCGGCTCGTCGGGTGCGATCCTGTCCTACATCATGTGCCACGCGATGAACCGCTCGTTCATCTCGGTGATCCTCGGCGGCTTCGGCGGCGAGACCGCGGCGGCCGGCGGCGGCTCGGGCGAGCAGAAGCCGGCCAAGCTCGGCTCGGCGGACGATGCGGCCTTCATCATGAAGAACGCCTCCAAGGTCATCATCGTGCCGGGCTACGGCATGGCGGTGGCGCAGGCCCAGCACGCGCTGCGCGAGATGGCCGACCTCCTGAAGAAGGAAGGCGTCGAGGTGAAGTACGCCATTCACCCGGTGGCGGGCCGCATGCCCGGCCACATGAACGTGCTGCTGGCCGAAGCCAACGTGCCCTATGACGAGGTGTTCGAGCTCGAGGACATCAACTCGGAGTTCGCCCAGGCCGACATCGCGTTCGTGATCGGCGCCAACGACGTCACCAACCCGGCGGCGGAAGAGGACAAGACCTCGCCGATCTACGGCATGCCGGTGCTGCAGGTCTGGAAGGCCGGCACCGTGATGTTCATCAAGCGCTCGCTGGCCTCGGGCTATGCCGGCATCGACAACCCGCTGTTCTATCGCGACAACACCATGATGCTGCTCGGCGACGCCAAGAAAGTCACCGAGAATATCGTCAAGGCGATGGCCTGACGCTGATGGCCCCGAACCGGGAGTGGCATCGAGAACATCGCATCCCGCTCCTCGCCACGCGCGAGCAGCGCATCGAGTGGCATGTGACGCATGCGAATGTCTGCGCTTGCCGGCCCGTTCCCGACAGCATCAGGCTCGAGGCCGAAATGCTGCTCAATTCCAGGCGCGCGCCACTCTCGGCGGCCACCAAAGGCCAAGGCCGGGACCAAAAACTGCGAAAACAACCCCATGCAAAGTAGCAATGGGGCCTCGCATCATCCGACACACTAAATCTAGAGCGGAAACCTAGAGCGGCAGGCGGGATTTGCGCGTGGTTATGACGATCCTGAAATGGCTGCTGATCGTCGCCGCGGTCGTCTATCTCGGTGGCCTCGCGGTGCTGTACGTCAAGCAGCGCGAGATGCTGTTTCCGATTCCGCCGGTGGGACGGACCGCGCCGGCGGCCGCAGGACTTCCCGAAGCGGAAGAACAGGTGCTGACCACTGCGGATGGCGAGAAGGTCATCGTCTGGCACGTGCCGGCGAAGCCCGGCCGGCCCGTCGTGCTGTTCTTTCCCGGCAATGGCGATTTCCTTGCCGGGCGGGTGGCGCGCTTCAGGGCCATCGCGGCCGACGGCACCGGGCTGGTGGCGCTGTCCTACCGCGGCTATGCCGGTTCGAGCGGCTCTCCGAGCGAGCAGGGCCTGTTGCAGGACGCAGCCGTGGCTTACGCGTTCACGACAGCACGCTACCGTCCCGCGCAGATCGTGGCCTGGGGATTCTCGCTCGGCACCGGCGTTGCGGTCGCGCTCGCCGCCGAACATCCGGTCGGCAGACTGATCCTGGAGGCGCCCTATACCTCGACGGTTGACGTCGGCGGCGCGCGCTTCTGGTTCGTGCCGGTCAGCCTGTTGATGCGGGATCAATTCCACTCCGACCGGCGAATCAGCGACGTCACGGTGCCGCTCCTGATCATGCATGGCACCGACGATCCGGTGATCCCGATCCGTTTCGGCGAGCGCCTGTTCAGCCTCGCCCATGAGCCCAAGCAGTTCGTGCGACTGCCCGGTGGCGGGCACGACAATCTCGACGATTTCGGCGCGATGGGGACGGCACGGCCGTTTATCGACGCCGCAAGAGGCTGACGGGGGCGATTGTCTATCGCATAATCGCATCACCGGAAGCGAGGGGATCCCACGATGAGCGCACATGGACCGATGCCACGGTCGGCCTGGCTGTATCCTGTTCTGGCGGTGCTGTTGTTTGCCGCGGTCACGGCCACCGGTTACAGCTTCGCGCCGTCGGCGCCCGGCTGGATCTTCGCAATTGTGCTGCTGGTGATCCTGTTCGGTACCGTGTTCGCGGCCGTCCATCACGCCGAGATGATTGCCGAGCGGATCGGCGAGCCGTTCGGCACGCTGCTCCTGACGCTTGCAGTGACCGTCATCGAGGTCGCGCTGATCTCGACCATCATGCTGGGCGACACGCCGGCGCCGACGCTGGCGCGCGATACCGTGTTTGCGGTAGTGATGATCGTCTGCAACGGCCTGGTCGGGCTCTGCATCTTCATCGGCGGCATCCGCTACCGCGAGCAGGATTTTCAGATCAGCGGAGCCAACCTTTACCTCAGCGTGCTGTTCGTGCTCGCGACCATCACGCTTGCGATGCCCAATTTCACGTTCACGGCGCCCGGCCCGGTCTATTCCACGGCCCAGCTCGCCGTGATCAGCGTCGTGACCCTGCTGCTTTATGCGGTGTTCCTCTACACCCAGACCATCCGCCACCGCGATTACTTCGTCAGCGGCGCCAATGAGGCGGCAGCGCATGGTGAGGTGATGTCGGACCGGATGACGGCGATCAGCGTCGCCCTGCTGCTGGTTTCGCTGCTCGCGGTGGTGCTGCTGGCCAAGAAATTCTCGCTGGTGGTCGATGTCGTCACCGTCAAGATCGGCGCGCCGCCGGCCTTTGCCGGTCTGGTGGTGGCGGCGCTGATCCTGCTGCCGGAGAGCGTTGCCGCGGTCTCGGCGGCGCGCAAGAACGACCTGCAGAAGAGCATCAACCTCGCGCTCGGCTCCTCGATCGCCACCATCGGGCTCACGGTTCCCGCGGTGGCGGTTGCCGCCTATGCGCTCGACAAGCAGCTGGTGCTCGGGCTCAGCAACCAAGATATGCTGATCCTGCTGCTCACCTTCATGGTCAGCATGCTCACCTTCGGAACCGGCCGCACCAACATCCTGTTCGGGCTCGTTCACATGGTGGTGTTCGCCGTGTTCGTGTTCATGGTTTTCGTGCCCTAATTGGAGAAGTGACGATGCTCAGCGCCAAATCGGATGTTCAGGTGGATACGGCGGAGGTCCGCGTGACCGAATGGCGGCTCGCGCCGGGCAGCGCCACCGGCCACCACACCCACGAGATGGACTACGTGATCGTTCCGATCACGGCAGGCGAGATGACGATCGTGGCGCCGAACGGCGAGCGCTCGAAGGCGCAGCTCGGGGCCGGCAAGTCCTATTTCCGCAAGGCCGGGGTGCAGCACGACGTGCTTAACGAGACGGCCAGCGAGATCGTGTTCCTCGAGGTCGAACTCAAGCCCTGACGCGGCGCAACCCTGCAAGGAACCCTGCGCGCGCCGAATGGCAGGTCCGAGTCCGCGAGGCTGTGGAAATTCATAAGCCGTTAACGGCTGCACGATGATCTAGAAGGCGGATGCGGCCTTGCGCAGGGGGCGCCTCCGCTGAAACCAAGGTGACACCAAAGGTGACGTCGGAACGGGGGTTTGCCACCGATCCGTCGCAGTTGATCCCTGAATGTGCCTCAAAGTTCCAGCATGAAATAACGGGGTGGGGAGTGGCAGGTCATGCTGAGTTACCTGAAGAAATTCGTGATGGACATCTTACCCTCGGTGGCAGCGACCATCATCGGGGCGTACATCGTCAATCACTACATCGTGGCCAAGCCGCAAACGCCTGAAGCCGCAGCGATGACCGCCGCCGTGGATCCCAAGGCGGATCCGAAAGCCGCCGCCAAGCCCCCCGAAAAGTCCACCGTGGTCAGCAGCCTCCCGGAAGCCGGCGTGAAGGCCAAGGGCATGTCCGAGCGCACCCTGATCGAGCGGTCGGCGTCGGAGAAGGCCACCGTCACCGAGAAGCCCGCCGATCCCAAATCTGCCGACGCCAAATCTACCGACCCAAAGGCTGATGCGCCGGCCGAGACGGCCAGCATCCCGGCCGAGTCGCGCCATCATCCGGCAGCGCCGAAAGCGGTCGCGAAGGCTGCGCCCGCCGCGGCGCCGGCCGAGTCCGCCGTCACGCCGGAGGAAGCCCGCGATGCCAACGATCTTGCGCGTGCCGCGATCGAGCGGCTGCGCAAGGAGCGTCCGCAGGACGCTGCGCGTTCCCAGGACGCTCGCACCACTGATCTTGCCCGCCTGCCTGACCAGCAGCGTCCGGCGGCAGCCCCGGCGATCCGGCCGTTGCCGCCGCCGATCATGGTGTCGAGCCCCTCCAGCGACAATGCCGATCAAGCCTCGCAGCCGCGTCCGCCCTACGCCGCCAATGCCCAGGATTCGAATCGGCTGACGCCGCCGGCCGACATTCCGGTCCCGGTGCTGCAGGCGCCGCTCGACCTGCGCGCCGACGCTGCGATGCCGGCGCCGAAGAACGAGCGCACGTCGGTGACCGACGACATGTTCTCCGGCATGAAGTCGATGTTCCACGCCGTCCTGCCGAAGTAACGCGCAGCACGGATCTATCGTTCTCGACACATCTGCTTCGAGCGAAGCGTTATCCGCTTTGTTCGAAAGCGTGCTAGCCGCCGGTGCGCGCCAGCCCGCTGCGCGCGCTTCCGTCATTTGGCCGCAGCGCGAGCGCGCGAGTGTAGGACGCCGCTGCCTTGGCCCTGTCGCCGAGCCGCTCATAGGCCTGGCCGCGGGCGCTCCACGCCGCAACATTGCTGGGGTCGGCCTGCACGGCCTCGTCGAGGTCGGTCGCGGCCTGCTTGGCCTTGTCGAGCGCGAGGTAGCTGGTGGCGCGGCCGACCAGCGGCTCGGCCTTTTGCGGCGACAGCCCGCTCGCCGCGGTGAAATCGTCGATCGCCTGCTGATGTTGTCCGCGGCCCTGATAGATCAGGCCACGGCCGTACAGCGCCTGGATGTTGTAAGGGTCGGCGGTCAGCGCCTGCTCGAATTCCGCCTGCGCCTCATCGACCTTGCCGGAATGCGCCAGCACCTGGCCGCGCGTGGCGTGATCCTTGGCGCTGTTGATGTCCTGTGGGGTGATGGTGTCGGCAGCAGGCTTGTCGGCAGCGGCAGCCTGTTTCGGCTTGTCGTCCGAGCCCCAAGATCCCAAGTCGAAGGAACAGCCCCCGAGCGGCAGGCCGAGAACCACGGCCATGATGACGAGGTGCGCCGCACGACGGCGGTGCGCAGCTTCTGGGAGCGGGGAGCGGAGCGCCGGAACGGCCATCATGCAAAGTGCTCTTGCCGGTCGTTTTGCATGGGTACCCCGGAACACGGCTCGCTTCAAAACAACAACGCGGGCCCGTGGCCCGCGCTGTTAGACTTCCATATCGGCAAAACGGTTCAGCGCGGTCCGCGACCAGCGCCTGCACCACCGGGACGGCCGCCACGGTCGCCACCGGGACCAGCGCCGAACACCGGCTTCGGCTTCATCGGCAGCAGGCCTTCGCGCTGCAGCTTCTTGCGCGCCAGCTTGCGTGCGCGGCGCACGGCTTCGGCCTTTTCGCGAGCCTTCTTCTCAGAGGGCTTTTCGTAGTGACCGCGGAGCTTCATCTCGCGGAAAATGCCCTCGCGCTGCATCTTCTTCTTCAGCGCCTTCAGGGCTTGGTCGACATTGTTATCGCGGACGAGAACCTGCACGCGGCATCCTCTTTTGAATTGATCGGTTCGGAATTCTGGCGAGGTAAAGGGGCGGCAAAAGGCCTGCCTCTTTAACCCTAGGCGCGCGCATGTATCAGACAAACGCGCAGATGTCCACCGGTCGAGTGACTTTCGGGCCTAGTAAAGCCACGAAATGGGGCGAAAATGCCTCTATGCGGCCCTGATTTGGGTGGTTTGGCGCCCGGATCGGGGCCGCTCCCGGAGTTTCAGATAACCGGGACATTGGAAATAGGGGAGATGCCACATGGACATGAAGAAATACGCGGCCGAACTGATCGGTACGTTCTGGCTCACATTCGCTGGTTGCGGCAGCGCGGTGATCGCGGCCGGCTTTCCGCAGGTCGGGATCGGCCTGGTCGGCGTGTCATTGGCCTTCGGGCTGAGTGTGGTGACCATGGCCTATGCGATCGGCCATATCTCGGGTTGCCACCTCAACCCGGCCGTGACGGTCGGGCTCGCCGCGGGCGGGCGTTTCCCCGGCGGCCAGGTGCTGCCCTACATCATCGCGCAGGTCGCCGGCGCGATCATCGCGGCCTGGCTGCTCTATGTGATCGCCAGCGGCGCGCCCGGCTTCGATGTCACCAAGGGCTTCGCCTCCAACGGCTATGACGCGCACTCACCGGGCCATTACAGCATGGTGGTGTGCTTCATCACCGAAGTGGTGATGACCATGATGTTCCTGTTCATCATCATGGGATCGACCCATGGCAAGGCGCCCGCCGGCTTCGCGCCGCTCGCCATCGGCCTCGCGCTGGTGATGATCCATCTCGTCAGCATTCCCGTCACCAACACCTCGGTGAACCCGGCGCGCAGCACCGGGCCGGCTCTGTTCGTCGGCGGCTGGGCGCTGGGGCAGCTCTGGATGTTCTGGGTCGCGCCCCTGATCGGCGGCGCGCTCGGCGGCGTGATCTATCGCTGGCTCAGCGACGAGCCGACCGGCGTCGTCGCCGGCGTCAAGACCGCGTGATCGGCTAAAACATGATCCGGAAAAGTGCGAAGCGGTTTTCCGAAGAGATCATGCTCAAATAAGGAGCTGAAGCGCGATGACGATTCAACCTGATCTCATCGCGCTTTAATGGGATCGTGGTTGCCACGATCCCATTTCCATCGATGGCGCGAAGGCGGCCGTGGCTGCCGGCGTGGCGTTACGGCTTGCGGGCCGGCGTCACTTCGGTGACGTGCCCCATCTTGCGGCCGGGGCGCGGCGTGCCCTTGCCGTACAGATGCACGGTGGCGCCGGGAACGGTGAGCCACTGCTCGTAGCTCAGGATGTCGTCGCCGATCAGGTTGGTCATGGTGACATCGCCGTGGCGCACCGGCTTGCCCAGCGGCCAGCCGGCGATCGCACGGATGTGCTGCTCGAACTGTGAGATCGAGGCGCCGTCGAGCGTCCAGTGGCCGGAGTTATGCACGCGCGGCGCGATCTCGTTGACCAGCACCGTCGCTGCGCCGTTACCAGGCACCACGAACATCTCCACCGCGAGCACGCCGACATAGTCGAGCGCCGCGGCGATCTTTTCGGCGATCGCCCGCGCCTGTGCTGCGAGCTCCGCGGGGATCGCGGCCGGCGCGCGGGAAATTTTCAGAATATGGTCGCGGTGCTCGTTCTCGGTGACGTCGAAGCACTCGACCTCGCCGGAAGCCGAGCGGGCCGCGATCACCGAGATCTCGCGCTCGAACGGCACGAAGGCCTCGAGGATGGCCGACTTGGTGCCGAGGTCCTGCCAGACCTGCTCGAGGTCGTCGCCGGCCCGGATGATGGCCTGGCCCTTGCCGTCATAGCCGAAGCGGCGGGTCTTGATCACGGCAGGCAGGCCGATCCGTTCGATCGCTGCGCGCAGCGTGGCGATCGAGGAGACGTCGGCATAATCGGCGGTGCCGATCCCGAGCTTGCTGACGAAATCCTTCTCGATCAGCCGGTCCTGCGTGGTCTCGAGGATCTTCTGTGCGGGCAGGACCGGACGGCGCGCGGCGAGCACCATCGCGGTCGCAGCCGGGACATTCTCGAATTCATAGGTGACGACGTCGACGTCGTTGGCGAACAGTTCGAGCGCCGCGACGTCGGCATATTCCGCGCAGGTCGCGTTCTGCACCACGTCGAAGGCCGGCGAGTCCGGATCCGGCGAAAACACCTGGCAGCGGAGCCCGAGGCGCGCGGCGGCAAGCACCAGCATCCGGCCCAATTGTCCGCCGCCGAGGATTCCAATGGTGTCGCCCGGCTTCAGCCTCACGAGGTTCGAAGGCGTCACGCCGCGCCCTCCGGATGCTCCTTGACCGCATCGGTCTGCTGCTTGCGCCAGGCCGCAAGGCGGCCGGACAGTGCAGGATCGTTGAGCGCGAGCACGCTCGCCGCGAGCAACGCGGCATTGATCGCTCCGGCCTTGCCGATCGCCAGCGTCCCGACCGGGATGCCGGCCGGCATCTGCACGATCGAGTACAGCGAATCGACGCCGGACAGCGCCTTCGACTCGACGGGAACCCCGAACACCGGAAGCTCCGTCAGCGCGGCCGTCATGCCCGGCAGATGCGCGGCACCGCCGGCGCCGGCAATGATCACCTTGTGGCCGGCCGCCTTGGCGCCCTTGGCGAAGGCATAGAGCCGGTCGGGGGTGCGGTGCGCCGAAACGACGCGCGTTTCGCAGGCAACGCCCAGCGCGGCCAGGGTCTCGGCGGCATGGCGCATGGTCTCCCAGTCGGACTGGCTTCCCATGATGATGGCGATCGGAGCGGTCATCTCTTCAATTCTGTGCAGGAATCCAAAAGCATAGGCCGATTATAGGGGCGGCCCGGGCGTCATCCAAGGCGTGGCAAGGGAGTTAGAATGGACTATCCTGTCTTGGTGAATCCCGGCAAGCCTTCATAAGCAGGCCTCAACAAGGATGCGCATGAAGAAGAAGACGACGGCGGCGGCCTCCGGGGCGGCAAAACGACGAAAAGGCGCGCCCGCCGCGCGCAAATCCGCACCGGGCAGGATTGGAGCAAAAGGGGCTGGAGCAAAAGGGACCGGAACCAAAGGGACTGGAACCGAAGCTTCCACGCGGCGCGCGGTCGCGTCCGGCGACAAATCCACCATCCGCAGGTTGCGGGCGCAGCTGGCGCGGGCCCAGGCCCGGATCGAGGAGCTGCAAGCCTCCGCCGAAACCGACTTCCTGCTCGATATCCTGAATCGGCGCGGCTTCCAGCGCGAGCTCGTCCGTTCGCTCTCCTTCATCAAGCGCTATCAGGCCTCCGGCGCCCTGATCGTGCTCGACGTCGACCGCCTCAAGCCGATCAACGATGCCTTCGGGCACGCGGCAGGTGACGAGGTGCTGAAGACGATCGTCACCGCGATATCGGACCAGGTGCGCGCCTCCGACGTGATCGGCCGCCTCGGTGGCGACGAGTTCGCGGTGCTGCTGTGGAATCTCAGCGAGACCGATGCCCGCGCCAAGGCGGCTGCGCTGGAAGAGGCGATCGACCGCCTGACTTTCGTGTTTCGTGGCAGCAAGATCTCCGCAGGCGCCTCCGCGGGCGTTGCGATCCTCACCGCGCATTCGGATGCCGATCGCATTCTCGATGAGGCCGATCGTGCGATGTACGTGCGCAAGGCGCAGCGGCGCCATGAATCCTGAAAATTACAGCGCGCTCAGATCCTCCGGCACATTGCCGTAGGCTCGCAGCAGCTTGGCATCGCCGAATTCGCCGATCGCGGGATCGCCGGTGCGGCTGAACGCGACGGCGCCGATGCTGCCGGGCATCCGCGACATCGTCTCCGCCCGCCGCACCGCGATCGCCGAGCTCTGGCATTCCTCGGCACTGCCGGCAACAGGCGTGCCGTCGTCGTCCTGCATGAAGGGCAGCGCCACATAGTAGGTCACGTCAGCCATTGCTGTGCTCCCTGAAGATCAGGCGGCGTCGCTCGCCGCATGGGTTCGCGCCGGCACGCAGCCGGCCGCGATCGCGGCCTGCAATTCCTCGAGCTCGGCTTCCAGATATTCGTTGGCCATGATCAGCGCCTTGATGGTGCTGCGCAGGTTGCCGTCGCACATCGCGATCGCCTGATCGCAGGCCTGCTCGTAGCGGCTGTTGTCGGGCAGGGAAGGCGGTGCGGACATGGTGAAACTCCCTCTGATGGCTGGCGGCTGGATCGGTATGTTCTTATTTTGTTCTTTTGGAGTCAAGCGCCCAAAAGCACGCGCGCGTCCGTTGCCGCGAACGTGAAGCCAATGGCGTGCTGTGGATGACGGGGAAAACCGCCACCGGACCTGAACCAGGGGGCCGCCGAACCGCAGAGACGGGTGTCAGGCGATGATGTCGGGCGTGATCTGATCTTCGATGAAGGCGATGCGGTCGCGCAATTGCAGCTTCCGCTTCTTCAGGCGCTGCAGCATCAAGAGATCCGGCGCCGGCGATTGATGCAGCGCGTCGATCGCGGCATCGAGGTCGCGGTGCTCTTGTTGCAGACGCGCAAGCTCGGCGTGGAGTTCGCGCTCATCCTGATCGTTCATGGTTGTGTATTGACTGGTAAGCACGACGAGGTTGTTGCGGCCGAAGCAGCCGCTCGGCGGAATATCCTCCCTGCGCGCGCGCGGCGCAAGCCGAACCGGTTCCATAGTCACGATTAGTTGCAGATAAACCGAAATGAGTGCGTGCGGCATTTCGCGTCCCCTATCGACAGCACCGCCCACTCGTGTACACTTATTGGTCCGGATCGAACCTGAGGTTTAACGCACCGAGGAGTGTTCGCAATGGCAATACAGGCCCATCTCGTTGAGCTGGAGCGTAAGCACAAAATACTCGAGAACGAACTGCACGAAGCACTCGTTCACCCCTCTGTAGACGATCTCCACATTTGCGAGCTGAAGCGCCGCAAGTTGATGGTCAAGGACCAAATCGAGCGGTTGAGACTTTCCGCCGACGACACGGTCCACTAAGCCGGTTCCTCCGCAAATTAGCAAATAATCTGGCCTTTCACCGAGGGATGAACGCCGC
Source organism: Bradyrhizobium sp. USDA 4011 (assembly GCF_054063415.1). Lineage (NCBI taxonomy): Bacteria > Pseudomonadati > Pseudomonadota > Alphaproteobacteria > Hyphomicrobiales > Nitrobacteraceae > Bradyrhizobium > Bradyrhizobium sp. USDA 4011. Next base: position 3,047,468 of record NZ_JBSSGG010000001.1, on the reverse strand, counting down.
GGCGCGCATCCCCCGGGGAGGCTATGCTGCATTTGCTCAGAGCTCCGCCAGCTCGCCGACATGGTCGGCGACCGCGAGCGATGACGTCAGTCCGGGCGATTCAATCCCGAACAGGTTGATCAGGCCGGCAACGCCGTGATCGGCCGGTCCCTGGATCAGGAAATCCTGGGTCGCGACCGCCGGCGGCACGATCTTGGGCCGGATTCCGGAATAGCTCGGCATCAGCGCCCCGTCCGGCAGGGTCGGCCAGTATTTGCGGATCGCCGGATAGAACCGCTCGGCCCGATCAGGGTCGACGGCATAATCGATGTGATCGATCCATTCGACGTCGGGGCCGAACCTCGCCTGTCCGGCCAGGTCGAGCGTCAGGTGGACGCCGAGCCCGCCGGGCTCCGGCACCGGATAGATCAGGTGCGAGAACGGCGCCCTGGCACTGCAGCTGAAGTAATTGCCCTTGGCCAGATAGGCCGTTGGAATCAACTCGATCGGCATGCCCTCGACGTTGCGCGCGACGGCCGTTGCGCCGAGGCCGGCGGCATTGACCAGGAGGTTGCAGGCCAGCGTCATGGGCGCCGCGCCGCCGGCCTCGATCTCGAACCCGTTGGCCGTGGCCCTGGCGTGGAGCAGCGGCGTATGGAAGGCTAGTGCCGCTCCGGCCGCCTCGGCGTCGCCGCGCAGCGCCAGCATATAGGCATGGCTGTCGATGATCCCGGTTGAGGGCGACAGCAGCGCCGCGTCGCAGTTCAGCGCCGGCTCCAGCGCGCGTGCCGCCTCGCCGGACAGGAGCTGCATGTCGTCGACGCCGTTGGCCTCGGCATGGGCCCGGATCGACTGCAGTTTTTCGGTCTCCTTGGCCGTGGTGGCGACGATCAGCTTGCCGCAATTCCTGTGCGGGATGCCGTGCTCGGCGCAGTAGCGATAAAGCGCCCGCTTGCCGCTGACGCACATCCGCGCCATCAGGCTGCCGGCGCGGTAGTAGATGCCGGCGTGGATCACCTCGCTGTTTCGTGACGAGGTCACGGTGCCGATCCCCTCGGCCTCCTCGATCACAATCACTTCGCGGCCGGCCTGTGCCAGCCGGCGCGCCACCGCGAGGCCGATCACCCCCGCACCGACGACCACACAATCAACCCTGTCCATCTCGTCCTTCACGTCCGAACATTTCCGCGCAGCCACGCCGTTGCCGCCAACATCGTTCAGCCGATCCCATCGTTTTGGGCAAGTGCTTATTAGGCAAGTGCTTGGGCCATCTCGAATAGTTGGGGAGCCATGCTCTGTTAGGGCAGCATTAATCATGTCAGGGCAATTGCCGTACATTAAGTCGCATTTCCAGGTTGCATCCCGACGCGTTTACCCGATCCAAACCGCCGGAGCCGGACACTTGCCCGGTAATCCGCGGGTGATTGATGGCTGGCAGGAAGTGGCAGGCGGGCGGGAAGAATTCGATTCCGGCAAGGGCCGTCCTTTGCCTGATCGCCGCCGTCGTGCCGGACGGTGCAGCCCGGGCGGCCACCGCCGCCTTCGCCCCGCCGACCTATCTTGGGGACCTCGATCCCGGCGTGGTCTGGGAGCTCCTGATCGGCAGCGTGGTGGTTGCGTCCTTCCTCGGCGCCGTCGGGCTGTGGATCCTTTCGGCCCTGCGCAAGGCCAAGCGCGCGCAATTGCGGCGCAACGCCTTCGTGTCGTCCGCCCTCAACCATCTGAACCAGGGCGTGGTGATGACCGATGCGCGTGGGCGCATCGTGTTCTGCAACGACCGCTATCTCGACATCTACGGTCTGTCGCGTGCCGACATCAGGCGCAACATGACCGGCACTGAGCTGTTGGAGCTGCGCCGCGACCGCGGCGTGCTCGACATCAGCGCCGAGGATTTCTTCGCCAGGGCCGCAGCGACCGATGGGCTGGTCACCGAGCTGCCCGGCGGCCGGTCGGTGCTGGTGAGATATTTTCCGCTGCCGAACGGCGGCTCGGTCGCGACCCATCTCGATTGCACCGACCAGCGCAAGCTGTCGCGCAAGCTCGCCTCGACCACGCAATTCCTTGAATCCGTGCTCGACAACGTCCCGGTCTGCGTCGCGGCCAAGAACATCGAGGACGGCCGCTACATCTTCGCCAACCGCGCGTTCGAGCGCTTCTCGCGCTTCTCGCGCGATCACATCGTGGGCAAGCGCGCCGACGAGATCTTCCGTCCCGAGACCGCGCTCAGCATCGACACCGCCGACCGCGCCGCGCTGGACGCGCCGGAAGGCTATCACCGCAGCGAATTCTTCTTCGAGCGCGGCTCGGAGAAGCGCATCCTGGCGTCGAACCGCGTGATCGCCCGCAACGAGGCCGGTGATCCGGAGTTCCTGATCGCGCTGTTCGAGGACGTCACCGACCGCCGTTCGCTGTCGCGCGAGCTCGAGAACAACAGGAAATTCCTCGAGCTTGTGGTCGACAACATCCCTGTCTCGCTGATCGTGCAGAGCGTCAGCGACGGCCGCTACCTGCTGGCGAACCGCAGCGCCGAGACGATCCTCAACCGCCGCCGCGAGGACGCCGTCGGGCTCGCCGCTTCCGACATCTTCAATGCGCGCGAAGCCAAGCTGATCGTCGCCCGCGACGAGGCTGCGGTCCGGAAGCGCAGCATGATCGCCGAGGAGCACCCGATCTCGACCAAGGACGGCCTGCGGCTGTTCCTGACCCGCCGCATGACCGTGCTCGACGAGCATGGCGAGCCGCAATATCTGATCAAGACCCATGAGGACGTCACCGACCGGCGCCAGACTGAGTCGCGCATGGCGCACATGGCCTATCATGACGGGCTGACCGATCTGCCGAACCGCGCCGCCTTCCTGCAGGCGCTGACCCAGATGATCGAGGCCTGCGACGGCACCGACGAGGAGTTCGCCGTGCTCTGCGTCGACCTCGACGGGCTGAAGGAGATCAACGACGTCTACGGCCATGCGATGGGCGACAAGGTGCTGATCGAAGTCGCGCAGCGCTTGCAGACCGTGGCGCGCGGCGGCGTGGTCGCGCGGCTGTCCGGCGACGAATTCGGCCTCATCATCGACGGCCAGCAGCCGGCCGCCGGCATTGCGCTCGCCGAGCAGGCTGCCGAGGCGTTGGGTGAGGATTTCGCGATCGACGGCAAATCGGTGCGCACCGGCCTCACCACCGGGATCGCGGTGTTCCCGCACGACGGATCCGACGCCGCCTCGCTGCTGGCCAATTCGGGCGCGGCGCTGTTCCGCGCCAAGGCCAAGTCGCGCGGCACGATCTCGATCTTCGAGCCGGAGATGGACCAGCAGATCCGCGATCGCCGCGTGCTGCATCAGGAGCTGTCGGTCGCGATCAAGAACGGCGAATTGTCGCTCTACTACCAGCCGCAGGCGGCCACCGGCGCGAGCGTTGCGGACAGCCAGATCATCGGCTTCGAGGCGCTGGCGCGCTGGCACCATCCGGTACGCGGCTTCGTGCCGCCCAGTGACTTCATTCCGCTCGCGGAAGAAAGCGGCCTGATCGTCGAGATGGGCGAATGGATTTTACGCGAAGCCTGCCGTGAGGCCGCCTCCTGGGCGGTGCCGATGCAGGTCGCCGTGAACCTGTCGCCGGCGCAGTTCACCCATGGCGACCTCGTCGGGCTCGTGCATTCGATCCTGCTCGAGACCGGGCTGACGCCCGATCGCCTCGAGCTTGAAATCACCGAGGGGGTGCTGATCGAGGATTTCGACCGCGGCCTGTCCCTGCTGCGGCGGCTGAAGACGCTCGGCGTGCGCATCTCGATGGATGATTTCGGCAGCGGCTATTCCTCGCTGAGCTACCTGCAGGCGTTTCCGTTCGACAAGATCAAGATCGACCGCGCTTTCGTCATCAATCTTGGCCGCAATCCGCAATCGGCCGCGATCGTCCGTGCGGTCATCGATCTCGGGCACGGCCTCGAAATGTCGATCGTCGCCGAAGGCGTCGAGACCGAAGCGCAGCTCAGCTTCCTCTCCGAAGAAGGTTGCGACGCGGTGCAGGGCTATTTGATCGGTCGGCCCGCCCCGATCGGTCAATTTGCCGCGCTGGTCGGCGGCGACCGGCTCGCCGAAACCGTGCGCAGGGCCGGTTGAATCGGCCTGAACCGCCGAAGCGGCCCGGGGCTGCCTTGCCATCTGTTGCGCGTCCGGCTAAATCTCGGCCCACCACATCATTTCAGCCGAGAAGGGAGGGCTGCGTCGTGGCGAGATTCACCGATCCCCACCTCAAGCGTGGCCCCGTCAACGCCCTGCAAATGCGTTTGCAGGGCTGACCGGAAACTCGGACAAAATCTCTTCCTGGTCTGCCCTTCGTGGCCGTGCGGCGTCGAACCTTTGAGCGTTCGCGCCTGCATTTGAATCCGTCGCCGCGCTTCGACACGCACATCCGATGCTGGTGGATGATGGTGTCGTGATTGCCGGCAAGACCAGAGAACTGATCGTGACCCTCGTCAATGTACGCAATCTCGGCGTGACGCTGAACGCGCCGCTGTTTTCCGAACTGAATTTTGTCGTCAATGCCGGCGACCGGATCGGCCTCCTCGCCGCCAACGGCCGCGGCAAATCCACGCTGCTGCGCTGCATCGCAGGCAGTATGGACCCCAATGAAGGCGACATCACCCGCTCGCGTGGCCTGACCGTCGGCCATGTCGAGCAGGATGCACCGCCGAGGCTGCTCGATATCCCGTTCCATGCCGCCGTGCTCGAGGCACTACCCGGCGAGCAGCGCGCCAGCGAGGGCTGGCGGGTCGACGTCGCCTTGCAATCGCTTGAGGTGCCGGAGGAGTTGTGGGCGCGACCGCTCAAGCAACTGAGCGGCGGCTGGCTGCGGCTTGCGCTGCTCGCCCGCGTGCTGGTGACCGAGCCCGACGTGCTGCTGCTCGACGAGCCGACCAACCATCTTGACCTCGCCAAGATCGGCCGGCTTGAGGCCTGGTTGAATGCGTTGCCGCGCGAGATGCCCGTGGTGATCGCAAGCCACGACCGCGCCTTCCTCGATGCGACCACCAACCGGACGCTGTTCCTGCGCCCGGAACGGTCGCAGCTGTTCTCGTTGCCCTACACCGCGGCGCGCGCGGCGCTCGACGAATTCGATGCCTCGGACGAGCGGCGCTTTCAGCGCGACATGAAGGCCGTCCGGCAGCTCCGGCAGCAGGCCGCCAAGCTCAACAACCTCGGCATCAATTCCGGCAGCGACCTTCTGTTGTCGAAGACCAGGCAATTGAAGCAGCGCGCCAGGAAGCTGGAGGAGACGGCGAAGCCGGCGCATCTGGAACGCTCTGCCGGCACGATCCGGCTCGCCAATCGCGACACCCATGCCAGGGTTCTGATCAGGCTGAACAACGCCGCGATCGCCACCCCCGACGGCAGGCCGTTGTTCAGGACCGGCCAGCAATTCATCTGCAAGGGCGACCGCATCGCGCTGCTCGGGCCGAACGGCGCGGGCAAGACCCGGTTCGTCGCGGCGCTGCGGCTGGCGATCCAGGACGCGGAGGCGGCGCCCGCCGAGATCAAGGCCACCGAGTCGCTGGTGCTTGGCTATTGCGACCAGGCGCTGGCCGACCTTGCCGACGGCGACACGCCGATGCGCATGCTGACGCGACGTTTCGAGGTCGGCGACCAGCGTGCGCGCGGCCTGCTCGCCGGTGCCGGGCTCTCGATCGAGATGCAGGGCCGCCCGATCGGGCGGCTGTCGGGCGGGCAGAAGGCCCGTCTCGGCATGCTGGTGCTGCGGCTCACCCAGCCGAACTTCTATCTGCTCGACGAGCCGACCAACCACCTCGACATCGAGGGGCAGGAAACGCTGGAGGAGGAACTGATGGAGCAGCAGGCCAGCTGCCTCTTGGTGTCGCACGACCGCCAGTTCGTGCGCACGGTGGCCAACCGGTTCTGGGTGATCGAGGGCAAGAAGCTGATCGAGGTCGATGGACCCGAACATTTCTTTGCCTCGGTCACAGCAGTATGATGAAGGCAGGTTGAATCAGTCTTGCGGCACACTGGCTGCACCTCTCCCGCTTGCGGTGGAGGTCGCATCGCATCGAAGATGCGATGCGGGTGGGGGCTCTCTCCACAATATGACTTGCGGAGAGAGCCCCCACCCCAGCCCTCCCCCGCAAGCGGGAGAGGGGGCGCACTGCCTTCGCGATTGCCATTCAATCTAATCTCGTCGTGCTTTAGAGCCGCGCCCTTGACGCACTTCTTTTCCGCGAACACGTATTCCGTTCGCATGCGATAGGCGTTGCGCATGGCGGACTATGACGTCGCGATCATCGGCGGTGGCCTGAACGGCACGAGCGTTGCTCGCGACGCGGCCGGCCGCGGCCTGCGCGTGATCCTGCTGGAGCAGGGGGATCTCGGCTCCGGCGCGTCGCAGGCCTCGCCGCGGCTGGTCCACGGCGATCTGGCCGGGCTGGAGCGGCGGGAGTTCTTCCGCGTCCGCAGGGCGCTCAGGGAACGCGATGTGTTGCTGCGCATCGCGCCGCATCTGGTGCGGCCGGCGCGCTTTGCGATCCCGGCGCATGCCGAGGAACGGCCGCCGTGGCAATTGCGGTCGTTGCTGCTGCTCTACGAGCGTTTGGCCTCGCGCAGCGGCCTGCCGCGCTCGACGACGCTGGATGTCACCCACCATCCGGTCGGCAATGCGCTGAAGCGGCCGTTCGGAACCGCGTTCGAATATTCCGACTGCGTCGTCGACGATTCGCGGCTCGTCGTGCTCAACGCGGTCGATGCCGCGGCGCGCGGCGCCGATATTTCGCACCGGCGCGCGCGTGACCCGGGCCGAGCGCGGCGAGACTTGGCGGCTGGTCGCGATCGACCGCGGCTATCGGCGGGTGATCACGGCGCGGTCGCTGGTCAACGCGACCGGCGCGTGGACCGCCTCCGTCGCCGACACCGTCTTGCGCGTGCCGGCGCCACCGCTTGCGACCGTGCAGATCAGCCAGATCGTGGTGCGCCGCCTGTTCGACTGCGACAACGTCTATGCGTTCCAGAACTCCGACGGACAATTGATCTTCGCCAGCCCCTATGAGCGCGACTTCACCCTGGTCGGCAGCATCAGCCATCCCTTCAAGGGCGATCCCGCCATTGTCGCGATGGGCGTGCGTGAGGTGGCCTATCTCTGCGACGCGGCCAATCGCTATTTTCGCGAGCAGATCACCCCGGCCGATGTGCTGCGAACGATTTCCGGCGCCAATTCCGTCGTCGCTCCCGCGCGCCGGCACATCTGCGATGGTGCCGCATCGCTTGATTACCGTCGGGGCAAGGCGCCGCTGCTCACGATCTTTGGCGGCGACGTCACCACGGCGCGGTGCCGCGCCGAGCGGGCGGTCTCGGAGTTCACGCGGTTCTATCCGATGACGCCGCGCTGGACCGCGACAGTGCCGCTGCCGGGGGGCGAATTCGCGTGGCAGCGCTTCGAGACCGAGGTCGACATCGCGCGCGACCGCTGGCGCTTCCTGGGCGAGGCCCAGGCGCGGCGGCTGGTGGCCGCCTATGGGTTGAACGTGAAGGATATCCTGGGCGACGCGAAGCAGAAGGCCGATCTCGGCCCGGCCTTCGGCCCGGAGCTGACTGGAGCTGAGGTGCGCTACCTCATGCGCAAGGAATGGCCGCGCTTTCCCGACGATATCCTGTGGCGCCGCTCCAAGCTCGGCCTGACCATGCCGCAAGCCGATCAGGATGCGCTCGCGGTGTTCATGGCGAAGGGCGATTGAGCGCACTCTCAAACCTGCCCTTGCAAAGGGGAGGTCGCTTTGCTCGCCAGAGCAAAGCGGGCGGGGATCCTGCCTCCATGACAATCGGTGTCGCTTGCGGCCGACCCCCATCCCGACCTTCCCCCTTTCAGGGGGAAGGAGAACAGGTCCAACAGCGGCTATTGCCGCGCCGCCTCCTGCGACCAGGCGAGGTCACGCTTGGATGGACGGCGATGCAGCCGCTCCGAGATCAGGCTCGTCGCTTGCCGGCCTTGACCCGCGCGCAGGCACGCGACGATGAAGGTGTCCTCCCACAATTCGCGTTGCGCATGGCTGCCGCCGATCCGCGCCAGCTCGGGCATCAGCGGCGCCAGGATGCGCACGGCGCGCTCATGATCGCCGGCGGCGAAGGCGGCAATGCCCCGGCCGAGCCCGATCGCGGCAGGGCCGGGCGCCAGTTTGCCGTCGGCGTCGCGCGCCGCCATCTCGGCCAGCCGCGTCTCCAGCGCATCGTTGTTGGTCGCGGCTGCGACCAGCGCGTGGTGCACGTCGGCGAAATGCGCGCCGGCCTTCGGGAAGTAGCCGTCGCCATAGGCGGCGACATCCTTCCAGTGCTGATCGAGGCCGGTCTTGCCGGCGACCGACAGCCGCCACAGCAGCGAGGCCGTGTCGGTATAGATATTGAGCGGCGGATAGGGCCGGTTGGCCGGCTTGATGTGCTGCTCGTAGATGTCGAGCGCGCTGTCGGCGTCGCCTTCCTCGATCGCGATCAGAGCGAGATGCCAGGCGAGATGGCCCTGCAGGAAGCTGGTGCGATCATTCGCCGGCAGCCATGCCGAGAGGAAGCTGCGGCCTTCCGCCGCTTCGCCTTGCTCGAACAGCGCATGCGCCACCGCATGCGCGGCGCCGGCGTTCTCCGGCTTCAACGCATAGCCGCGCTCGGTGATGGCCCGGCCCGAGACGGGGTCGCCGGCTTCAGTCTTGGACCAGCCGAGATAGGTGAGGAACCACCAATCGTCGCCATAGTCGCTGGCGTAACGTTCGGAGATCGCGAGCCGCGCGGCGTCGTGGTCGGGCCGGCCGGAGAAGGCGTAGAGGCCGAAGGCGCCGAGCAACAGCGACAGCACCTGCGCATCGCGCGGATATTCGGCGAGATGCTGTTCGGCTGCTGTCATCGCCTTCTTGCCCTGGCCTTCGATCACGGACGCGATGATCTCGATGTGCTGGCGCTCGCGCGGACTCGCGGCCGCCGCCAGCCGCCGCGCATCGTTCGCCTCGGCGCGGGCCTTGGCGCCCTCCATGTTGAGCTGGTGCACGCGGGCGCGGCCGAGATGGGCCAACGCGAAATCGGGGTCCTCGGCGATCGCCGCCTCGAACGCCGCATCGGCGCCGAGCAACGCCGCCAGCATCCGGTCGACGCCGTCGACATAATAAGCGGCGGCGCGGTCCGAATCGGTCGTCAGCGGCAGGCCGTAGCGGTCGCAAATCATCGGTTGTCCTCCCGAATTCGGCTGCGAAGTCTAGGGCATGTACTGATAAAGGCAACGAGCCCTTCGGGCTCACGTCTGCTTAGCCCTCGACAGCATCGCAAGAGCGGGCATCGCCGGAGGTCCGAGTTGGGTCAATAGGGGATAGGGTTGCAGCTCTCATGTTGACGGCGACGAGGACCAGGCCGTTGGACAGGGCGCTTCACCCGACAAATGCTTCCCTCTCGTCTTGAGCAAACGCCGCAAAATGGGTTGCCCTTCGTCCGGTTATTTCTTCCACCGCACCAGAAACCCGTGCGGTGTATCCCAACTTCATAATTTGATAGTGCTCCAACAGGCCTTCAACGATTTCAGCAGGCATGCCTGCGCCCAGCATAGAAGTGCGTGCGGCTTCGGCTGGCACATCCACATACTTGATCACTTTCCCAGTTGCCGAAGAAAGAATATTTGCAATCTCGGCACCAGAAAGTGCCTCTGGCCCCGACAGGTAATACGCCTTGTTCTGATGACCTTCTTCCGCCAAGACCCGAAAAGCAACCTGGGCAATATCGCGGGCATCAACGTATGCCGTTTTTCCGTCGCCATGCGGCGCATAAAAGGCTCCATGATCGCGAATGGTATGCGAACTGAAATTGCTGAAGTTCTGCATAAAGGAATTTGACCGCAAGAAAGTATGAGCAATGCCGGACTGCTCGATTTCTTTTTCGACTGCTCTATGCCACTTGGCCATTGTGTCCAATTCGATTTCAGCCCCGCCGCCCGATAATTTCACAAGATGTTTCACACCGGCGCTTTTAGCTGCGCGAATGATTGACGAAGAAAGTTCAACCATGTTCGGAACCAGAGGAGTTGCAAAGTATACTTTTTGGATTCCGCCCATTGCTTTTACCAGAGAGCTGACATTGCTTAGATCGGCTTGAACCAGTTCGACTCCCAACGCTTGCAGTTCGCGTTTGTCGCTCGTCGGGCGAACGGTAGCGCGCGTTTTGTGGCCGTTCTTCGCCAGACGTTTTGCCAATTCTTTGCCCGTTGTTCCTGTGGCTCCAATCACCAAAATAGCTGCGCTCATAGCAGATAAACTCCTCTCATCGGTTACGTTCACTCAGCCCCTCAACAGAACGGGTGGCCCAGCGTCTAGCTATCCCAGCGAGTGCGCAGGAATCCAAGCAGAGTGATGGTCGCTGCCACGACGATGCTGACGGCTACTACTGTGAAAGCGGTGTGCAGACTCGCATCGCCTCGCAGAACCAGCGCCATCGCGGCGAGTGCAAATAGGCAGCGCACCACGCTTGCGGTCATCGGCCAGAAGATGCGTCGCGCCCCCTGTCCGATAAAGTAGAGTTCGAGAATCACGCCTATTCCTGCATAGAAGGGCGCGACCACATGCAGGTATTCGGTGCCGACCGCTACAATGGCGCTATCGCTGGTAAACAGCCCGAGCCAGAGTTGCGGGAAGAGTGAAACGAACACTCCAACGAGTCCAACCACACCGGCAACAAACAGTAGGTTCACGATGGCCGCGCGCCGGGCACGCGCCACGTTGCCTGCGCCCAGGTTCGTACCCACCAGCGTGATTGCGGCAGTTCCGCAGCCGAACATCACCGGAGACAGCAGCATCTCGAGGCGGGAGGCAATGCCGTAGCCGGCGATGGCGGCTGAGCTCACCGCACCGGCCGCGGCGGTCAGGGCGGTGACTGACACGGCTAACATGACGACGTTGATCGACGACAGCAAGCCGACGCCGAGGATCGCACTGAAATGCTGGCGCCGCAGCGGATAGCGTCGCAGGCGTAGCGTCGAGAAGGGCGAACGCATGTAGACGACCACCACGACCAGCGCGCCGGTATTGCATAACACCTGGGCCATACCGGCGCCCGCCACACCCATGCGCGGCGCACCCAGCCAGCCGTTGATCAATACCGGCGACAGGATCAGGCCGACCACTACGCCGCCCATTATGGTCATCGCCGGCACCTTGACGTTGCCGGTTCCGCGTAGCGCCGCTTGCAACAGCAACAGGATCCAGGATGAGATCGCGCCGCCGAACAGGATGTTGGAGTAGAGAACGGCAAAGTCCAGCGATGCTCCGCTGCCGCCAAGGCTGCGGTACAGCGCGGGCCCGGCCACCAGCGCCAATAGGGAGAACAGTCCGCCGCCTGCTGCGCCGATGACCACCGCATGCCACGCCAGGCTTTCCGCATCGTCCTGGCGGCGGGCGCCGATGGCGCGGGCGATAGCGGAGGACACACCGCCGCCGATGCCGGCACTCGCTACCGTGGTCATTAGCAACAGGGCGGGAACCACCAGCGATGCCGCGGCGATCGCGTTCAGGCCCAGTGCACTTACGAAATAGGTTTCGGCGACACTGAGCAACGTCGTCATGAACAGCACGGCAGCCGTCGGCAAGGCAAGGCGGATCAACTGTGGCAACAGCGGACCGTGGATCAGTTTGTTGATCGGCAAGTTGTCAGGAGGCGGAGAAACCTTCTCGACCTCACTAACGAGAGTAGCGGACATGGCTTTTCCTAAGGTAAGAAGGAGACCGCCCGACGATGCGCGGACGATGACAGCGCTAAATGCAAGCGCTTAGGCGAGAGCTTCTCGAGGCAAGTGGCTGTCGCACCCATGGGCTTCCTTTCGTGTTGCAATCAGGCAACTTCGTAACGCGTCGCGCGCGATCCGCACCGCCACCGCGACTCCACCAAGCCGGGCCGCATCGAATGATCGGGTGCGACGGAAAATGACTGTTGCGAGGTGGCAAACGAGCCGGCCCCGCGCCGAGGCGATCATCAGACGCGTGGGCTCGTTCAGGCGGTCGTGGCGGGTCGTGTGAATTCCACGGCGTGCGCCTGCACGAACTCGCGCATGCTCGTCGGCGCCTGGCCCGTTAGCCGCATGAAGTCGTCGGTCATGCGGTCGTAACGGCCCTGCTGATGCAGCCGTGCCATCGCAGCGAGGTGGGCCAGCAGGTGCTCCGGAAGACCGAGCTCGCGCATCCTGCCGATCCAGGCATCGACCGGAACGTCACGGTAAATGATCGTGCGCCCGAGCACCTCAGAGAAGACTTTCGCGAAAGTGGGTCAGGTCGGCCGACTCCGGTCCGGTGAAGTCGTAGATGCGGCCGATGTGCGGAGCCGGCTCGTCCAGCACCAATGCGACGGCGCGTGCGACGTCCACCGCGGAGATGGGCGCGGTACGGCCGCCGCCAAATGGCAGCACGAGCGCATCGCTGTCGCGGACGCCCGCCGCGGCGGCCGCCTGGAAGAAGCCTTCGAGGAACACCGTCGGCCGCATCGTGACGACCGGCAGGCCGGACCATGCAAGCGCCTGTTCCGCCAGCCAGTGCAGCTTGTGTTGCGGGCTGTCGGTGGTCTCGGTGATGCTCATTTGCGAGACCGTCATCTGCGACATGTTCACAATGGCCTCGACGCCATGGTGGCGCGCGACCGCGGCGAGGTTGACGGTGGCCTCGAGATAGGCTGCCGACACCGACATTCCGAAGTAGATGCGCTTGCAGCCCTCGACGGCGCGATGCACTGCGGCGAGGTCAGTCAGGTCGCCCACGATGACCTCGGCGCCGAGGCGACGAAGGCCTTCCGCCCGCGCGTCTTCTCGTCGCACCATGGCGCGCACCTTGTGGCCTCTGCCCAACAGCATCTCAGTGACATTGCGGCCGATGCCGCCTACGGCGCCAGCCGCTCCGGTCACGAGGATCGGGTGCTCATGTCTTGTCGTCATGTTGGGGGAAGGGGCGGCCATTGCTTGCTCCTGAGAACGGGGTTATTGTTTATACGACGTATAACTTATACGGCGTAAAAGCAAGAGGGCCAATGCCGCGAAGTGCCGATCCGGAGCTGCCTCACAGGATATTGAAGGCCGCGGACGCCCTGTGGCAGTCCGGCGGCGTGGAGGCCGTCACGATCCGAGGGGTGGCGGCGGAAGCGGGCACCACGACGCCGACAGTCTATAGTTACTACGCCGACCGGGAGACGCTGCTGACGGGATTGCGCACGCTCGCCTTTCAGCGCTTCTCGGCCTACCTGGCGAAATCACGCGACCTCCGGGACACTTGCGAGCGACATCTCGCCTTTGGCACCAACCACCCCCGCGATTATGAATTGTTGTACGGGCGCGGCTGGATGGAGCGTGTCACAGCCGATGCGCAGGCCGGTGAAATCGAACGATACACTGCCCATCTGGTGCGCGCCGGCGTCGAGCCAGGCAAGGCCGCCCGCGTCGCGTATCCAATCATGATGATGCTGCATGGCGTGGTGATGCACCGGCTGTTAAACAGAAAGCCGAGTGCTCTTGGCAGAACCATCGCGGAAGCCTGTCTCGAGGCCTGCATGACGCTACTTGAGAGCGCGAAGCAGCGAAAATAGCGCATTGCGATTGAGAAACCGCAGAGTGCGCCGGGTAGACCAAAGCTGGCGTCCAAAGACGCAGGCGATAGTGCTACGAAGTTTACATAGCGACAAATGTGATGTCCGCTGCGGGTCAAAGCGGTATGTTTCAGATTGAGCAAGTGTCTTCCGGTTTGTACCTCAAAGCCGACGCAACGCATTAATGGCCCGCCCCAGCAGAGGCGCGAAAGCCGACAATATTGCGGGAGATGTCCGCGAGGCGGTTGAGCCGCTGGCGATCCGCCGCTAGCTTGCCGTCAGGATTGGACCTTGCGGGGAATCGGGGCTTCTTGACGTGACATCGGGCGAAGCGAGTGCGGAGGCGGCAAAGCCGTTGCCAGAGCCGGCCGTCTCGGACATGCCGCTGCTGCGGATCGAGGGCGTCGCCAAGTCGTTCGGAAATTTCCGCGCGGTCGACCGGCTCTCGCTTGACATCCGCGCCGGCGAATTCTTCGCGCTGCTCGGCCCGAGCGGCTGCGGCAAGACCACGCTGCTGCGCATGCTCGCAGGCTTCGAGACGCCGGACGAGGGCCGCATCCTGCTCGGCGGCAATGACATCGCCCAGGTGCTGCCGCACGAGCGGCCCGTCAACATGATGTTCCAGAACTACGCGCTGTTCCCGCATCTGTCGGTGCGCGACAACATCGCCTTCGGCCTCAGGCGCGCGGGCATGGCGCGTCGCGATATCGCGACCCGCGTTGCCGAGATGGTGGCGCTCGTCAAGCTTGAGGGGCTCGAGAAGCGCAAGCCAGACCAGCTCTCCGGCGGACAGCGGCAACGCGTGGCGTTGGCGCGCTCGCTGGCGCGCCGCCCGCAGGTGCTGCTACTCGACGAGCCGCTCGCCGCGCTCGACAAGAAGCTGCGCGAGAGCACGCAAGGAGAGCTGATGGAGCTGCAGCGCCGGCTCGGCATGACCTTCATCATCGTCACTCACGATCAGGAGGAGGCGATGACGATGGCCGGACGGATCGGGGTGATGGATGCCGGCCGTCTGGTCCAGGTCGCCACCCCGCGCAACCTCTATGAGGCGCCGGCGTCGCGGTGGATCGCCGGGTTCGTCGGCGACATCAATCTGTTCAACGGCCAGGTCGCCGCCCGTGAGAATGGACGGTTGACGGTCTCGACCGTGGAAGCAGGCACGCTCGCGGTCAGCGAACTGTGGCCGTCGGTGACCAAGGAGGTGGTCAGCGTCGCGATCCGCCCCGAGAAGGTCAAGCTGTCGCGCCGCGCGCCGGCGTCGGACGCGGGTGCATCGCAGATGATCAACCGGCTGGAGGGCGTCGTCATCGACGTCAATTATCTCGGCGGTGTGACGAGCTACCGGGTGAAGCTGGAGACGGGCGCGGTGGTGCGCTCGTCGATGGCCAACACCGCGCGGCTCGATGTCGACGCCTATCTCGCCGGCCAGCGCGTGGTGGCGTGGTTCACCGCCGACGACTGCCTGGTGCTCGAGCAATGAGCGCGCGCCGCATCTTCGCCCGGCCGGCGCGGCTCGCCGCGATCGCGCCCTACCTCTGGATGGTGCTGTTCTTCCTGGTGCCGTTCGGCTTCGTGCTGAAGATCAGCCTGTCGCAGACCGCGATCGCGCAGCCGCCCTATACGCCGGTGTTCGATTTCACCGCGGGCCGGACGGC
This sequence comes from Bradyrhizobium sp. USDA 4011, assembly GCF_054063415.1. Lineage (NCBI taxonomy): Bacteria > Pseudomonadati > Pseudomonadota > Alphaproteobacteria > Hyphomicrobiales > Nitrobacteraceae > Bradyrhizobium > Bradyrhizobium sp. USDA 4011. The sequence goes on along the minus strand of NZ_JBSSGG010000001.1, from coordinate 3,032,254 downwards.
GCTGGCGGCTGCGTTTGCGCAATTGTCGTTCGATAATTTCCGCCTGCTGCTGCAGGACAATCTGTACATCCTGTCCTATCTGCGCAGCCTCGTCGTCGCGGTGACCTCGACCCTGATCCTGCTGCTGATCGGCTATCCCATTGCCTATGGCATGGCGCGGCTGCCGCAGCGCTGGCAGGGCGTGGCGATGATGCTGGTCATCGTGCCGTTCTGGACCTCGTTCCTGATCCGCATCTATGCCTGGATCAACATCCTGCAGCATGACGGCCTGCTCAACCAGATCCTGCTGGCGCTGCATGTCGTGTCCGCGCCGGTGGTCTGGCTGTCGACCGACAGCGCGATGTATCTCGGCATCGTCTACTCCTATCTGCCGTTCATGATCCTGCCGCTCTATGCGACGCTCTCGAAGATGGATGCGTCGCTCCTGGAAGCGGCGGGCGATCTCGGCGCCTCGCCGCTGCAGGCGTTCTGGCTGGTGACGTTCCCGCTATCGCTGCCGGGCGTCGGCGCCGGCGCGCTGCTCTGCTTCATTCCGATCGTCGGCGAATTCGTGATTCCCGATCTTCTCGCCGGGTCCAATTCGCTGATGATCGGGCAGACGCTGTGGCTTGAGTTTTTCACCAACAAGGACTGGCCGGTGGCGTCAGCCGCGGCGATCGCATTGCTGCTGCTGCTGGTGCCTCCGCTCGTGCTTTACGACCGCCTGCAACGGCGGCAGCTCGAAGCGAGGCGCTGATGGCGCGCACCGTCACCAGCATCACGCGCTTCAACACGACGTCGCTGGCGCTCGGGCTGGCGTTCCTTTATCTGCCGATCGTCATCCTCGTGGTCTACTCGTTCAACGCCTCGCGGCTGGTGACGGTGTGGGGCGGCTGGTCGCTGCGCTGGTACCACGAGTTCTTCAGCGATCGCGCCATGCTGGAGGCGGCGTGGATGAGCCTGTCGGTCGCCGCGGTGTCGGCGACGCTGGCCACCCTGCTGGGCACGCTGGCCGCGGTTGGGCTGGCGCGCGGCGAACGGTTCCGCGGACGGGCGCTGTTCTCCGGCATGCTGTATTCGCCGCTGGTGATGCCGGAGGTGATCTCCGGCCTGTCGCTGCTGCTGCTGTTCGTGGCGCTGAATGCCGAGCGCGGCTTCTGGACGGTGACGATCGCCCACACCACGCTGACGATGTGCTTCGTCACCGTGGTGGTGCAGTCGCGCCTCTCCGCGCTCGACCGCAGCCTGGAGGAGGCCGCGATGGACCTCGGCTGCGATCCGGTGCGCGCGTTCCTTCTGGTGACGCTGCCGCTGATCGTGCCGGCGATCATAGCCGGCTGGATGCTGGCCTTCACGCTGTCGCTCGACGACGTCGTGATCGCGAGCTTCACCACCGGTCCCGGCTCGGCGACGCTGCCGATCCGGATCTATTCCGAGGTTCGGCTCGGCGTGAAACCCGAGATCAACGCGATCTGCACGCTGGTGATCGCGCTGATCGCCGTGATCATCGTGGTCGCCTCGTTCGCCTCGAAACTGTCGAGCGCGCGCGGCGAGAGCGCCGCGCCGCTGTAGATTCTTGTTTGACGCGTTTTCTTCACGCGAACCGGTGTCCACTTCGCTCGAAAACGCTCTGGCCTCACGACTTGACGGCGCCGGCCGTCAGCCCGCCGACCATGTAACGCTTGAAGGCGTAGTACACCGCGGCCGGCGGCAGCGCGTAGATGAAGCCGGTGGTCATCAAGAGCTCCCACGGCGAATCGTCGGCGGCGAGGAAGTTGCCGAGCGCGACCGGCAGCGTGATGTCGGTGTCCTTCGACAGCAGCAGGAACGCATAGAGATATTCGTTCCAGGCGAGCAGGATCGCGTAGGTGCCGACCGCGACCAGCGAGGGCATCATCAGCGGCACATAGACCAGGCGGAACAGCTGCAGCGTGGTGGCGCCGTCCATCGTCGCGGCCTCGTCGAGCTCGACCGGCAGCTTGTCGGAGGCCTGCTTCAGCACCCAGATCGCGTAGGGCGCGGCGATCGTCACCATCGCGAGAATCAGCGACCAGTGATTGTTGAGCAGGCCGTAGGTCCCCATGGTGCGATACATCGGCACGGCGAGGAATGCCGCCGGGATGAAGTAGGTGAACAGCGCCAGGTTCATCACAGCCCGGCCGCCCGGCACGCGCAGCCGCGAGATCGAGAACGCGGCGGCGGTGGCGACGAACAGCGTCAGCGCGCCGACGGCGAGCGCGATCACGGCCGAATTCCAGAACTGGATCCAGAAGTCGCGCAGGAAGTAATGCTGCTGGTGGAATACGATCGAGAAATTGTGCAGCGTCGGATGTGTCGGCCACAGCTTGCCGGTGAACGCGTCCTCCTTCGGCGAGATCGCGAATACGAACATGTGGTAGATCGGGATCATGGTCCAGATGAAGACCGGGATGCCGATCAGCAGCAGCTTGGCTTCGGTGCCGACTTCGCGGAGGGTGGGCAGCTTCATCGCGACAACCGTTTCATCATGTAATAGACCAGCGGCAGCACGAACGGCATCGCGCAGACGATCGAGGCCATCGCCAGCGACAGCTGGTCGAGCCTGAGATAGCGGATGCCGAGGGTCGACAGCACGTGGGTGAGGTCGGCGGGCCCGCCGCCGGTGAGCAGATAGACGCTGTTGAAATCGCCCAGTGTCCAGATCATCGAGAGCAGCGTGCAGGTGATGTAGAGCGTCTGCATCGACGGCCAGGTGATATAGCGGAATTTCTGCCACCAATTGGCGCCGTCGACGTCGGATGCCTCGTACAGATCGTGCGGGATAGCGAGCCGTCCGGTCAGCAGGATCAGCGTCCAGAACGGCAGCGATTTCCAGATGTGCACGCCGATCGCCATCGCGAGCGCGACCGCCGGATCGTTCAGCCAGTTCGGGCCGTCGTCGCCGGTGAACTTGAAGATCAGCTGGTTGACCACGCCCCATTCGGGATTGAGCATGAAGCGCACCGACAGGATGGTCGGGATCGACGGCACCGCCCAGGGCAGGATGAAGATCACAGACAGCCACCTGATCCAGGGCCGCTGCTGGGCGAAGAAGCCGGACAGGAACAGCGCGATCAGCATCTTGATGTTGATGCCGATGACCAGGAAGATCAGCGTGTTGACGGCCGCGCGCGCGAAGATCGGGTCATTATAGAGCGCGACATAGCTCGACGGATGGCGCGCCAGCCACAGGCCGTAGCCGACCGGATAGACCACGAAGGCGAGGAAGACGAGCAGATAGGGCACGAGCAGCACGATGCCCCAGACCTGCGGCGGCGACAGCCGTGCCGACAGTGGCGGCGAGGGGACGTCGGATGCGGAGAGCGTGATCGCCATATACGTTACCCTACACCCCGCTGTCGTCCCTGCGAAAGCAGGGACCCATAACCACCGGCTTTCGTCGTTGTGCGAAAGCCGTCGACCAGTATTCTCGAAAACGACCGCCGCGGCGTATGGGTCCCTGCTTTCGCAGGGACGACCAGGGAAATGTGCTGCGGCAGCCGGTCTCGCAACGCTACCCCGCCACCTGCTTGATGCGGGCGATCAGTTCGTCGACGGCCTTGTCCACCGGCACCTTCTCGCTGACGACGCGGTTCATGGCCTTGGCCCAGACGTTCTCATTGTTCAGGATGGTGAACTTCCAGTTCTTGGTAAAGTCGAACGGCGCGGTGCCGCCGGTGAACTGATTCCAGACCGCCTTGCGATGCCGGTCGGCCTGCCAGAACGGGCTCGCCTGGCTGGCCTTGGTCACCGGGAACCAGCGGCCGAGCGCACCTTCGATATAGGGCCGGACGTTGTCTTCCTGCATCAGGAAGCTGATGAACTGCTTGCCTTCCGCCTTGTTCTTGGCGTTGGCGAAGATCAGCCCGGTCTTGACGTCGGAGCGATACCGGATCGTCGAGCCGTCCGGTGCCTTCGGGAACGATGCCGTGATGATGTCGTGCTCGTAGGCCTGCTTGCCGGCGGCGCGCTGCGCGTCGGTCAGCGCCGGGTTGGTCGAATCCTCGAACCACTTCGCCGCAATCGAGATGGTGAAATTGTGGGTCATCACGATCGTCTTGTTGTGGAAGGCGACGTTGTTGTCCGGATCCTTCCAGGTCGTCGAGGAGGGCGGCGTGCAGCCCTTGATGTAGGTGTCGGTATAGTCCTTCAGCGCGTGGATCAGGCCGTCGCGCACCTTGGGATCGTCGACCAGGAGCTTGCCGTCGTCGTCGACCAGCTTGACGTGGTAAGCGTCCATGAAGGTGTAGAACGACTGGAACGAGTCGGTGGATTCCACGCCCATCGGCTGGCCGACGCCGTAGATGCGCTGGCCGGTCGCCTTGCGGATCGCCGGCTGCACCTTGTCGCACCAGAACGTCCAGTAATCCTCCCACTTGGTCGGGATGTCGGCGGCCTTGAAGCCGGCCTTCTCCAGCATGTCGCCCCAGATCTGGACGTGCATGCTCTGCTGCTTGAGCGGGAAGCCGTAATAGGACTTCTTCTTGGTGACGTCATTGTAGAGCAGGGCCGCTTCCAGCGTGTTCGGCGCGAAGGCGTCCTTCATCGGCAGCATGATGTCGGACAGGTCTTCGAGCTTGCCCTCGAATGCCCACTTGCCCTGCGCCTGCACATCGTAGGTGTCGGAATAGGCGACGTCGGGCACGGTGCCGGAATCCAGCGCGGCAACCGTCTTCGGAATCATGTCCTGGATCGCGTATTGCGACAGTTCGACCTTGATGCCGGTCTTGGCTTCGAATTTCTTGATCGTATCGAGCAGCGCGTCGTCTTCGGACTTGTAGAATCCCTTGCCCCACCAGACGGTGATCGTCTTGCCCTGGGCCAGAGCGGGTGCAGTTGCGGCGAACAAGCCGACCGCAGCGACCGCCATTGATAGCGCACCGATAACCTTGGATCTCACGTTCTTCTCCCCTCATGAGGCCGGCTTTTTAACCGGTTGGGGAAAACACTAGCGCATGCCCGTGACCCGATAAAGATGCCGCGTCGACGACTTCTGTAGGGGGCTCGCGGGAGAGTGTGGATCAGTCCCGCTGCATTGATGCGGAAAGTGAATGGATCGATCAGTTCGACCCTTGGTCAGTTCGACTTTGGTCAGTTCGATTTGGCATTCTCGGCCGCTGTCGCCGGTGCGTTGGTGGGTGCGCCGGCCGCGGCGTCGGGCGCGGCCGCGGGCCGTGCGGCGCCGCCGGTGATGCGCTCGATCACCGAACGCACCGCGTCGCGGGTCTTGCGATCCTTCACGGCGTCGAGCAGCGGGGCGGATGCGGGCGAGCGGCGGATCAGGCTTTCCGGATCGGGGAAGATCAACGGATCGTCCCACGGGCCTTGAATCACGAAGGGCAGATCGAACGCGGTGCCGCCGGCCGCCGCCGAGGTCAGGCTGGCGACGCCCTTGAGATCGTACTCGCGCGACGGCACCGAGGCGGTGCCGGTCAGCGTGATCTTCGCCGCGGGGCTCTCGACATGGATGTCGTCGGCGGTCGCGACGCCGTCGGCGAATTTCACCGAGACGCTGAGATTGTCATAGGGTGTCGAGCCGGAGCGGAAATTGCCGCCGCCGGACAGCGGCCGCTTCTCCAGCCGCCGTAGCAATTGCTCGACATTGAAGCCGGCGATCGCGCCGTCGTGCCCGTTCAGCGTCGCGGTGCCGTCCAGCGACGACGCGAGCCCGAACGGGCTCGAGCCAGACGCCGTCAGCGAGACGTTGAGGTTGCCGCGTCCGGACAGCTTGTTGATGCCGAACAGTTCGCTGGCGCAGGCCTGCAGATCGACATCGGTGAACTGGAATTGCGCCCTGACGTCGGCGACCGCATCGGAGCGCGCGATCGCGAACGAGCCCTTGGCGATGCCGCCATACATTTGCGCCTCGCCGACACTGAGCGCGAGCGCGCCGCCGCGCAGATTGGCGCCGAACGCGGTGCGGCCGAGCTTGGACGGGCCGACCGTCACCTTGGCGGCCGACAGGCGCATGTCGAGATCGGTCGACGACAGCGAGGAGAGGTCGAAGAGCTGCCTGTTCCAGTCGCGCTGGCCGCTGGCCAGCAGGCGGAACGTCGAGATGTAGGGCGTGAAATCGAGATTGCCGGCGGCAAGCGTCGCCTGCAGCGTCTGCCGGCCGTTATTGGCGTAGGTCATCACGCCCTCGGCGACATTGCCGTCGAGCTCGACATTGACATTGGTCAGCGCGACGGAGCCGCCGACCACATTGGCGCGGGCCTTCAGTGCGAAGCGGCCGAAGCCGCCACCGCCGCCGGGCGGCGCCTGTCCCATCCAGCGCAACGCGTTGCGCAGCGACGGTGAGTCCATGGTGGCGGTGCCTTCCATCATCAGGCTGGTGCGGTTGGCGACGGTTCCGTCGAACGCAACCTTCAGCGGTGCGCTGGCAAGCCGCGCCTTGAGGCCGGAGCGGTCGCCCGACAGCAACGCGACGAAATCGCTGGCGCTGATCGAGCCGTCGACGCGCTCGCCGCGCCAGTCGAACTGGCCGGTTGCGGCAAACGAACGCGAGATGGAGGGCCAGGCCAGCGAAAGGTCGATATCGCCGAGCTGTTCGGAGATGTGGTTGGTGCCGTCCTCGTAATTCAGCTCGCCGTCCTGGATCCGGATTTCCGAGAATGACACCTGGTTCTCGGCGCCGGGCGTCATCGTCTTGGCGATGGTCTCGACGAACGGGGTCCAGTTGCTCTCGCCGGCGCCGTCGCGAACCACGTGGATATGCGGGCGGAGCATCATGACGTCGGCAATCTCGAACCGCCGCAGCAACAGCGGCAGCAGGCGCAGGTTCGCGGTCAGCACGTCGACCTGCAAGGCCGGATCGGTGGTATCGGCTCCCTTCAGCCCGACATTGTGAAAGGAGACATGGCTGCCGGGAAACACCGAAACGTCGATCGGCCCGTTGACGACGAGCTCGAGCCCGGTCACGGCGCGAATCTGCGCTTCCACCGCGCTCCGCAGCGCGTCCCGGTTCAGGAACCATGACGCTCCGACCAGCCCCACGAGCGCCAGGCCGAGAAGCGCCGCGATCGGCATCCCCAGGCGCTTAATTCCTTGGGCCATCGTCAATGACATATCCGGGTCGGGTTGAGTTTTGTCGGGTCGTCGTCGAACACTGCCGGCTGCGCAATGGAAGCCGGTGCCAACCCACGCAACTTGAAGGGTTTTCTTGTCGCTTTCAAGGCCATGTTGACGTCGCAGGCCGCCGCCGGTCGCCGCACGGGGCCGTGATTGACGCATCGCGAAGATTTCGCCTAATAATCCGCTGGACAGAGCCGTTCCGCGCCCTCCATCAGGTATTCATTGCATGAACAAGGTTTATCCCGACGCCAAATCGGCCCTCGATGGTCTCCTCAAGGACGGCATGATGATCATGTCGGGCGGCTTCGGCCTCTGCGGCATCGCCGAGACCCTGTCGGATGCGATCCGCGATTCCGGCGTCAAGGGCCTGACGGTCGTCTCCAACAATGCCGGCGTCGACGGCATCGGCCTCAGCCGGCTGCTGGAGACGCGCCAGATCAAGAAGATGATCTCGTCCTATGTCGGCGAGAACAAGCTGTTCGCCCAGCAATATCTCGCCGGCGAGCTCGAGCTCGAGTTCAACCCGCAGGGCACGCTGGCCGAGCGCATCCGCGCCGGCGGCGCCGGGATCCCGGCCTTCTACACCAAGACCGGCGTCGGCACGCTGATCGCCGAAGGCAAGGAAGTGAAGGAATTCGACGGCGAGAAGTACATCATGGAACGCGGCCTGTTCGCCGACCTCGCCATCGTGCATGCCTGGAAGGGCGACACCGCCGGCAACCTCGTCTACCGCAAGACCGCGCGCAACTTTAACCCGATGATGGCGACCGCGGCGAAGGTCACCGTCGCCGAGGTCGAGCATCTGGTGCCGGCCGGCGAGATCGACCCGGACCACATCCACACCCCCGGCATCTTCGTCAAACGCATCATCGAGGTCGGCACGGGTAAGAAGCGGATCGAGTTCCGCAACACCCGTCCGCGGCCCGCCGCTTAACGCATGATCCGGAAAACCGGCCACCGGTTTTCCGGCAAGATCATGCGCAACTAAGACATAACTCTTCAGGAGAGCCTCATGGCCTGGACCCGTGAACAGATGGCCGCCCGCGCCGCCAAGGAGTTGCGCGACGGCTATTACGTCAATCTCGGCATCGGCATCCCGACGCTGGTCTCGAACTACATTCCCGAAGGCATCGACGTCAGCCTGCAGAGCGAGAACGGCATGCTCGGCATGGGCCCGTTTCCTTACGAGGACGAGGTCGACGCCGACCTCATCAATGCCGGCAAGCAGACCGTGAGCGAGTTGCCCTCGACCAGCTATTTCTCGTCGGCCGATTCCTTCGGCATGGTGCGCGGCGGGCATATCGATCTGTCGATCCTCGGCGCCATGCAGGTGGCGCAGAACGGCGACCTCGCCAACTGGATGATCCCCGGCAAGATGGTGAAGGGCATGGGCGGCGCGATGGACCTCGTCGCCGGCGTCAAGCGCGTCGTGGTCGTGATGGAGCATTCCGCCAAGGACGGCCCGAAGCTGCTCAAGCAGTGCAATCTGCCGCTGACCGGCGAGCGCGTGGTCGACATGGTCGTGACCGACCTTGCGGTGTTCACCATCGACAAGCACGGTAAGGACGGCATGGCGCTGATCGAGCTCGCCGACGGCGTCACGCTCGACGAGGTCAAGGCCAAGACCGAGGCGGAATTCCGCGTCGCGCTGACGAACACCTGAGATGACCGGTGCGGGACGATCCACGATCCGTCCCGCACGATCCGACGACGCCGGCTTCATCGCCCGTATCGTGCTGGCCGCGCAGCGCGGCCCGCAGCCGCGCGGCTGGTTCGACATCGCGCTCGACCGGCCGGAGGCGGAATGCCTGGCGTTCATGGCGCGGCTCGCCGTGGCGCGCGTGCGCTCATGGTACCATGTCGCCCATTTCCTGATCGCTGAGGTCGACGGCGTGCCGGCGGCCGCGCTGTGCGCCATGCCTGCATCCGGCACGGTGGTTGCGGCACGCGCGGCGATCGAGGAGGTTGCGGCCGAGATCGGTGCGGATGCCGACGCTATCGTCGCGCGCGGCGGCTATGCCCGCAATTGCTGGGTCCAGGGCGGCGAGCGCGACTGGCTGATCGAGCACGTCGCAACCGCAGCGTCGCATCGCGGCGGCGGTCTGGCGCAGGCCCTGATCGCCCGCGCGCTCGCCGACGGCAACGCCGCCGGCTATGCACAGGCATCGATCTCGTTCGTGATCGGTAACGACGCGGCCGAGCGCTGCTACACCATGGCCGGCTTTGCCTTCGCCGAAGAGAAGCGCGATGCGGCATTCGAGGCGCTGACCGGCGCGCCGGGTTTTCGCAGATTTGCGCGGGGAATATGAGGCGGCGGCAGGCATGCCGCATCCACCGCCGTCGTCCTGGCAAAAACCAGGCCGACGATGAGGATGGTTCTCGATTCAAGTTGTCACACCACGCAGTGTCATCACCCGGCTTGAGCCGGGCGATCCAGTATTCCAGAGACCGCGGTGCTTGAGCCGAGGGGCCGCGGCGTACTGGGTGCCCCGCATGAAGCGGGGCATGACAGCGGATATATGGTGGACAGTATCGTTCTCACGCCGCGACCTTCACCTTCACCGGGTGCACCGCGCGGAAGCCGATCGCGATCCGGTTCCAGGCGTTGATGGCACCGATCAGCGTGGTCAGGTTGACCAGCTCGCTGTCCGTGAACTGCGCGCGCACCGCCTCGTAGTCGGCGTCGGGCGCATGCGTCTCTGCAACCAGCGTCAGCGCTTCGGTCCAGGCCAGCGCCGCGCGCTCGCGCTCGCTGTAGAGCGGCGACTCGCGCCAGGCGTTGAGCAGATAGAGCCGCTGCTCGGTCTCGCCATGCTTGCGGGCGTCTTCGGTGTGCATGTTGATGCAGTAGGCGCAGCCGTTGATCTGCGAGGCGCGGGTCTTCACCAGTTCGATCAGCGACTGCTCAAGGCCGCTCGCCGTGATCTGGCTTTCGACCGCAACCAGCGCTTTGATCGTCTCGGGGGCGGCCTGGTAGAAATTCATGCGGGGTTTCATGGTCGTTCTCCTTGGTTATGGGGTCAGTGAAAAGGGTTAGTGTGCACCGCCGCCGCCAGCGAGTTGGCCCGGCTTCTTCAGGAACAGCGCCGCCACCAGCGCCACGATCAGCGCCACACCGAGCAAATAGAAGGTGTCGCTGAAGGCAAGGATGTAGGCCTGCTTCTGCACGACCTTGCCGACCGCCGCGATCGCGCGGTGGGTGGCGTCGGCGTGATCGGCAACGCCGTGGTTCAGGAAATACTGGGTCAATCCCTCAATCCGCGTTCGGGTCGCCTGTTCCAGCATGGAGACCGACTGCATCAGCACGTTGGAGTGATATTGCTCGCGCTTGGTCAGCAGTGTCTGCAGCGCGGCAATGCCGATGGCGCCGCCGAGGTTGCGCATCATGTTGAACAACGCTGACGCCGATCCGGCATTCTCCGCCTCGATTCCGGCCGTCGCAACTGCCGACAGCGGAGCGAATGCCAGTGCCTGACCGACGGCACGGACGACATTGGGCCAGAGCAGTTGATCGGCTGCATAGTCGTTGGTCATGTAGATGTTCATGAAGTTGGAGCCAGCGAACAGCGCAAATCCGACGCCGATGACGATGCGGGGATCGAAGCGCTGCATCAGCCGCGGCACCAGCGGGATCAGCACAAGCTGCGGCAGGCCGGTCCAGGCCAGCACCATGCCGATCTGCTCGGCGTTGTAGCCCTGGATGCGCGACAGATATTGCGGCAGGATGAACACCGATCCGTACAGCGCGATACCGAGCAGGAAGTTGGCCAGCATGCCGAAGCCGAAATTGCGGCGGGCGAGCAGGCGCAGATTGAGCAGCGGCTTCGCGACGGTGAACTCGACGATGAGGAAGGCGACCAGCGCCACGGCTGCGATCACCGACAGGCGGACGATGAAGGGCGAGCCGAACCAGTCGTCCTTGTTGCCTTCTTCCAGCACGGTCTGCAGCGCGGCGAGGCCGATCGCCATGGTGATGATGCCGAGCCAGTCGCCCTGGCGGATCAGCGACAGTTTCATCGGGCTCGGATCGAGCGAGACGTACAGCATCCCGATCATCACGGCGCCAGGCACCAGATTGACATAGAAGATGTACTGCCAGCCCCAGTTCTCGGTGAGATAGCCGCCGATGGTCGGGCCGATCGCCGGCGCGAATGTCGCCGACAGCGCGAACAGCGCAAGCCCGATCGGCTGCTTCGCCTTCGGTAGCAGCTTGATGATCAACGTGAATGCCATCGGGATCAGCACGCCGCCGGTGAAGCCCTGCACGGCGCGCAGCGCGATCATCTGCGGCAGGTCTTGCGCCAGCGCGCAGGCGCCGGAGAATACCAGGAACAGGAACGCGTTGGTGAGCAGATAGATCCGCACCGAGAACACCTGCGCGAGCCAGCCGGACAGCGGGATCACCACGATCTCGGCGATCAAATAGGAGGTCGAGATCCAGCCGCCGTCATCGATGCCCGCGCCGATGCCGCCTTGGATGTCGGCAAGCGAGGCATTGACGATCTGGATGTTGAGCACCGCCATGAACGCGCCGAGCGTGGCGCCGATCACCGCGATCCAGGTCCTCGTCGGGATCGCAGGCGCGGCAGGCGCTGCGGGGGCGGTGAGATCAGCGGCATTGGCGGTGGGCTGGAGCGCGGTCATCGGGATCGTCCTTGCTTGCCCAGATAAGATGTATTAGGCGGCCAGTTTCGATAATCCGGGAAAGACTGGAAGGATTGTCCGGCAGAAATTGATAATCGACACCGCGGCCACTGCGGCCCCGTGGGGTCGACGAGTGAGGTGGACACATCTCTCAGGCTCCCTCTCCCCTTGCGGGAGAGGGTGGGGAGAGGGGTGGCCCCGGGCGCGCTGACGTCAATTTGCCGGAACTGCTTCAATCCTGCCGACGCGTCACTTGCAGCAGGTGCGCAATCGCGATCCGTCTGATCTCAGCGCCAGCGGCACCCCTCTCCCCAACCCTCCCCCGCAAGGGGGGAGGGAGCCCTTCCACCGGCGTGCGCGGAACGAAGAAGGTCACAGCAAAGCGCGATCGACCCTCACGGCCGATCGCGTCAAATCAGTCAAAGAACGTTCGAACGCTAACCGCCGCTCGCACGTGTCGCCGACGCCAGCCGCCGCTTCTCCTCGCGTTCGGCCAGCACGGTCGCCTTGGTGTTGACGGTCGGGATCGCCGACATGCCCGGCCGCAAGAGACCGGTGAGGCTGTGATCGTCGAGCACGATCTTCACCGGCACGCGCTGCACGATCTTGGTGAAGTTGCCGGTGGCGTTGTCCGGCGGCAGCAGCGCGAATTCGAGACCGCTGGCCGGCGACAGGCTGTCGACATGGCCCTTCAGCGTGGTGCCGTGAAAGCTGTCGACAGTGAGCTCGACCGGCTGGCCGTTGCGCACGTGGGTCAGCTGCGTCTCCTTGAAATTGGCGACCACATAGACCGCATCGAGCGGCACCACCGCCATCAGCTGGGTGCCGGCCTGCACGTATTGGCCGACGCGGAGCGTGCGGGCGCCGACCGTGCCGTCGACCGGCGCGGTGATCCGTGCGTAGGACAGGTTCAGCTCGGCCTGCTGCTCGACCGCGCGGGCCCGGTCGGCCTGCGCGACAGCCTGGGCGCGCTGTGTGGTCAGCACATCGACCTTGCGCTGCGCCGCCGACAGCGCCGACTTCGCGTGCTGCAACTGCGCGGTAGTGCTGCGCAGCGCCGCGTCGGTCTGCTGCGCGCGTTGAATGGTGCCGGAGCCGGACTTCATCAGGCCGTCGTAGCGGCTCTGCTCTTCCCGGGCGAATTTCAGATTGGCCTCGGCGGCTTCGACATCGGCGGTGCTCTGGTCGATGATCGGCTGCTGCAGCTCGAGCTGGGCGTCGAGGTTGCGCACCGAGGCGTCGGCGGCGTCGACATCGGCCTTGGCCTGGCCGAGCGCCGTACGGTAATCACGGTCGTCGATCTCGGCCAGCAGCTGGCCGGCCTTCACCGGCTGGTTGTCGGTCACCAGCACGCGGGCGATGTAGCCCGAGACTTTCGGGGCGATGATCGTGGAGTCCGCCTTCACATAGGCGTCGTCGGTGGATTCGAGATAGTGGCCGGTGGTGAGGTAGTCGTAGCCGAAGTCGCTGGCCACGGCGACGCCGAGCAGGGCGGCAAGCCCGATGGCCACCCGCTTGACCGTCCGCCGCGACGGGCGGAGGCCGATTTTGGCAGATTCTTCAGGGATATAGGACGTGGTCGACATGATTGTCTCCTGGCCGAACATTCGCGTCCTTCCAGAAAGGGCGCCGGATACGCCCGTTAGATGCAATGTCCTCCCCGCTGTGATAATCCCGATAAAACTGGAAGCATTATCAAGCCAGCGCTGATAATCCGGACCTTGCTACATGGATCGCCTGACCAGTTTGACTGCCTTCGTCCGGGTCGTGGATTCCGGCGGCTTTTCCGCCGCCGGCCGCAAGCTCAACATGTCCACGACAATGGTGAGCAACCACGTCCAGTCGCTGGAAGACCGGCTCGGTGCCCGGCTGCTCAACCGCACCACGCGCAAGGTCAGCCTCACCGAGGTCGGCCAGGCCTATTACGAGCGCTGCATCCAGATCCTCGCCGACATCGAGCAGGCCGATGAGGTCGCGGGCGCGCAGCAATCGGTGCCGCGCGGCACGCTGCGCATCTTCACCAACACCCATCTGGTCCAGTTCCTGTCGTCGACGGTCACCGAGTTCCTCGCCACCTATCCCGAGGTCAAGGTCGACTTGATGATCGGCGAACGCTCGGCCGACCTGCTCGACGAAAATTTCGATCTCGCCGTGCAGATGATCCAGCCGCGCGATTCCGCGCTGATCGTGCGCCGCATCGCCACCTGGCGGCACGTGCTGTGCTGCTCGCATGACTACGCCGAGGCGCACGGCAAGCCGGAGCGGCTCGACGACCTCGCGAGCCTCAACTGCGTTCGTCATATCAACTACCCGTTCGGCGACGAGTGGCACTTCGTCGACCGCAAGGGCGCGCCGGCAGCGGTGAAGGTGGCCGGCAATCTCGTCTCCAACAGCGGCGAGACGCTGAAACTCGCGGCGCTCGCCGGCGTCGGCGTGTTCCTCGCGGCGGGCTTCCTGGTCCGGGACGAACTCGAATCGGGGAAGCTGGTTCGGCTGCTGCCCGAATACCGTCCGGTCGAGCTCACCATGAACGCGATCTACCCGCACCGCCATCACCTCTCGGCGAAGGTGCGCGTCTTCATCGATCTCCTGGTGCATCACGCCACCGAGCAGCAGAAGCTGATCAATCCTTACTCGTGAGGCAGTGCGCGGTACTTCACATCCGCCATTCCCGCGCCAAGGCTTCCGGCATTATGGCGCAAACGCCATAAGCTGATGTCAGACGAAAAAGCCCGCCATTTTCGCGAAGGCCTAGGTTACGTCGTCGCCGCGTTAGTGCTTAATACAGCGGCCTCGGACCAGAATTGCTGCAAACCTCTACTTGCCCAACGTTTCGGTGGGCTTCGACTTTGCAGCCCGGTTTGACCGGCCTGCATCCTCCCGAATTACATATCATCTGCCCTTGCGCTTGGGGTTTGGGCTTCGCTTTTGCACTCTGCGCATGAGCGTCTTCAAACAATCCGCCCAATGTCGTTGATAAGACGAACCCAGCCAGCCCGGCAGTCAATACAGCTCGCATAACGCCCCTCCTTGATCTGAGGGTTCCATCGTTAGCATGCGCGGTTCCGAACGTCCCGAGAGGTACACCGGAATTGCCACTTGTTTCTGGCGACCTGGATCTCCTGCAACACCACTTGTTCAAGCTCCGCGCTGCAACGCACACAAGAGATTGCCGTAAACGATCCTCGTTTCAGCTTCGTGGTGATCCCTGCTTCCTTCATCCGTTGAGGCGAAACCTTGTCGACCGCTTCGACCAAGCCAGTGTAGCTGCGCGTTGCTCAGGATGGCGGGACGTCGCGCAGCGCTTGTTCTACTCGTCATGACCACCTGGCATCCTTGCATGGCACAGGCGTGTATGAAGGTCGCCCCAACTGTCGCCGAGGCCTGCCATGCCGCTTCGTGTCCTGACCGCCATCCTGTTCGTGATCGTAGCAATCGCGCTGCCGCAGGCGCCGGCGCACGCCGCCTATCCCGACCATATCGTGAAGATCGTGGTGCCGTTCGCGCCGGGCGGCGGCACCGATGTCGTCGCGCGCACGCTGGCGCAGGAGATGCAGAAGGATCTCGGCGTCACCGTGATCGTCGAGAACAAGCCGGGGGCAGGCACCATCATCGGCACGCAGAGTGTCGCCACCAGCCCGGCCGACGGCTACACGCTGCTGATGGCGACCTTCGCCAACGCGGTCAATCCGAGCCTCTACAGCAAGCTGCCCTACGATGCGCATAAGGACTTCGCCGCGGTGGCGCTGGTGGCGCGCTCGTTCAACGTCGTCGTGGTCAATCCTGCTTCGCCGATCAAGTCGATCGCCGATCTGATCGCGGCTGCGAAGGCCGATCCGGAAAACTGTCCTACGGGACCTATGGCACCGGCACCTCGGCGCATCTGGCCGGCGAATTGTTCAAGCACATGGCGGGCGTCAATCTGACCACCGTGCCCTACAAGGGCGCGGCACCCGCGATCACCGACCTCTTGGGCGGCCAGATCCAGGTGATGTTCACGACGGTGGCAAGCTGCGCGTCGCTGGTCGAAGCCGGACAGCTGCGCGCCATCGCGGTGACCTCGGCGGAACGCTCGTCCGCGTTGCCGCAATTGCCGACGGTGTCGGAAGCCGGCGTATCCGGCTATGTCGCCGAATCCTGGTACGGTCTCTACGCGCCTGCGAACACGCCGCCCGACATCGTCGACCGCCTCAACAAATCGGCGGCCAAGGCCACGCAGGCGGAGGCCTTCTGGAAGCTCAGCGTCAATGAGGGCCTCGTGATGGCGGCACAGCCTCCGGCCGAGCTCGACCGCTACTTCGCGGCTGAGGAGGCGCGCTGGCGCAAGGTGATCCGGGACGCCGGCATCAAGGCGGAGTAGGTGTCCAGCCGGCACAACGATCACATTTTTTTGCATCGCCATGCCGCAACCGTGATTCTAGACGCAACCAATGGTTCCTGGGGTCGTTGATGACGGGACGCCGGCAACACCGCCGGTTTTGATCGGACCCCGGGCTGGGGAATGAGCCATGTGGTTTCTGTTGCTGCTGCCGTTCATCGGCTTGCTGTGGGTGCCGTTCTACAATTTCGCCGAACCCTCGCTGTTCGGCTTTCCCTTCTTCTACTGGTACCAACTCGCCTGGGTGCCGATCTCCTCACTGCTGATCTGGCTGGTCTATCGCAGCCGGCGGCCTGACGCCGACGAGCAGCGGTGAGGGGAGAGCAATGACCGATCACATCGCCTGGGTTGCGCTTTCCGTCTTCATCTTCTTCTTCGCCCTCGTCACCGTGATGGGCTTCTTCGCCGCGCGCTGGAAATCCGGCCCGGTGAGCGAGCATCTCGACGAATGGGGCCTCGGCGGCCGCCAGTTCGGCACCTGGATCACCTGGTTCCTGGTCGGCGGCGATTTCTATACCGCCTACACCGTGATCGCGGTGCCGGCGCTGGTCTATGCCGTCGGCGCCTACGGTTTCTTCGCACTGCCCTACACCATCATCGTCTATCCCTTCGTATTCGCTGTGATGCCGGTGCTGTGGAAGAAGGCGCATGCCAACGGCTACGTCACCGCTGCGGATGTCGTCCATGGCGCTTATGGCTCGCGCGGCCTCGAGCTCGCGGTGGCGCTGACCGGCCTGGTCGCGACCATGCCGTATATCGCGTTGCAGCTGATCGGCATGGAGGTCGTGATCAAGGCGATGGGCCTGACCGGCGAGCTGCCGATCATCGCGGCCTTCGTGATCCTCGCGCTCTATACCTATAGCTCCGGCCTGCGCGCGCCGGCGCTGATCGCCTTCGTCAAGGACATCATGATCTACATCGTGGTGCTGACGGCCGTGGTCGTGGTGCCGTCCAAGCTCGGCGGCTATGGCGCTGTGTTCTCGGCGGCCAACGATGCCTTCACGGCGAAGGGCGGCGCCACCGGACTGACGCTGAAGCCCGCTCAGTATCTGCCTTATGCGACGCTGGCGCTCGGCTCGGCGCTCGCCGCCTTCATGTATCCGCACACGCTGACCGGTATCTTCGCCTCGAAGTCGGCGGATACCATCCGCAAGAACGCGATCCTGCTGCCGGCCTATACGCTCTTGCTCGGCCTGATCGCGCTGCTCGGCTACATGGCCTATGCCGCCGGCATCAAGGCGACGTCGCCGAACGATGTGGTGCCGATGCTGTTCAAGACCTTGTTCCCGGAATGGTTCGCGGGCTTCGCATTCTCGGCAATCGCAATCGGCGCGCTGGTGCCGGCCGCTGTGATGAGCATCGGCGCCGCCAATCTGTTCACCCGCAATGTCTGGAAGTCCTATGTCAATCCGGACATCTCGCATGCCGGTGAGGCGTCGGTGGCGAAAATCACCTCGCTGGTGGTGAAGGTCGGCGCGCTCGCCTTCATCCTGTTCCTGCCGACGCAATATGCGCTCGACCTGCAACTGCTCGGCGGCCTCTGGATCGTGCAGACGCTGCCGGCGCTGGTGTTCGGCCTGTTCACCGTCTGGTTCCGCGCCGAAGCGCTGTTGCTCGGCTGGGCGGTCGGCATCGGCTGGGGCACCTACACGGCGTGGAGCAACGGGCTGAAGCCGCTCGCCAGCATCTCGCTCGGCGATTCCAGCTACACCTTCTATGTCGGCCTCGGCGCGCTCTTGCTCAACATCGTGGTGGCCGCGATCGCGACCGTCGTGGTCGGCTTGATCTCACCCGCCAAGCGCGGCGCGGCGGCCTGAGCCGTCGTGCGTATCTGACGGGGCGGAGGTGAGAAGCGCGGTCAGCCGTGCCACCTCCGCCTTGGTCTTCTCGATCGCGGCGTCCTTCACCGGCCCGTAGCCGCGGATTTCCATCGGCGCCTTTGCAATCGCTGTGAGTTCGGGCAGCCGCGCCGCATCGAGCTTGCCGAGCAGTGTCTCGATCAGCGATTCGTACCACGTGATCAACTCGCGCTCGGCGCGGCGCTCCGCGGTGTAGCCGAACACGTCGAACGACGTGCCGCGCAGTCCCTTGAGCCGCGCCAGCAACCGCAGCGGAGTCTGGATCCATTGGCCGAACGCGCGCTTGCGCGGGCGGCCGCGTGCATCCTGCCGCGCCGGCAGGAAGGGCGGTGCGAGGTGATACTGCACGGTGAAGTCGCCGTCGAACGCGCGCTTGAGCTCGTCGAGGAAGCCCGACTGCATATGCAGCCGAGCCACCTCGTATTCGTCCTTGTAGGCCATCAGCTTGAACAGCGAGCGGGCCACGGCGTCGGTGAGGAGGAGTTCGGCCTCGCCACGGACTCGGTTCGCCTCTCCCGCTTGCGGGGGAGGCCGTAACGCATCGCCAGATGCGTTACGGGTGGGGGCTCTCTCCGCGATGGAACTCGTGGAGATACCCCCACCCCAACCCTCCCCCGCAAGCGGGAGAGGGGGCGCACCTTCGTCGCGGCGGCTGCCGAGCGCGGTCTCGGCGCGACGGACACGGTCGACCGTGGCGCGGTAGCGCGCGGCATAGGCTTCGTTCTGATACTCCCTGAGGAAATCGGCGCGCCGCGCGATCGCCTGCTCCAGCGCCTCGGGCGCATCGGCCGCAGAGCCTTCCGCTTTCGGCAAAAATTCCGGATCGGCGAAAGCGAGCCGGCCCCAGGCGATCGCCTGCTTGTTGTGCTCGACCGCGACGCCGTTCAATTCGATCGCGCGGGTCAATGCGTCCAGCGACACCGGCACAAGGCCCTGCTGCCAGGCGAAGCCGAGCATCATGATGTTGGCATAAACGCTGTCGCCGAGCAGCCGCTCGGCCAGCGCGTTGGCGTCGATCGTGGTGAGGTTGCCGGACCCGATCACCCGCTCGATGGCGCGTAAGCGAGCCGGCGAGGCGAGGTCTGCGTCGCGGAAGCGGACCACGTCTCCGGTCGGCATCTCAGCGATGTTCACCGCGGCGCGCATGCCCTTGCGATAGGTACCGGACGCCTTCGCCGACGAGCTCACGACGAGGTCGCAGCCGATCAGTGCGTCCGCGGCGCCCTGGTCGATCCGCACCTGGTGCAGTGCCTCGGGGGCTGCCGCCAGCCGCAGATAGCTCAGCACCGGGCCGAATTTCTGCGCGAAGCCGGTGAAGTCGAGCACCGAGACGCCGCGGCCCTCGAGATGCGCAGCCATCGCGATCAGCGCGCCGACCGTGATGACGCCGGTGCCGCCGACGCCGGTGACCAGCAGGTCGTAGGGCTTCTCCAGTGCCGCGAGCTTCGGCACCGGCAATGCCGCGGCGCGCGCCAGCGGATCGATCGCGCTTGTGTCCTTCGGCCGCCGCTTGCCGCCCTCGATGGTGACGAAGCTCGGGCAGAAGCCGTTGAGACAGGAAAAATCCTTGTTGCAGGTCGAGAGGTTGATCTTGCGCTTGCGGCCGAACGGCGTCTCCTTCGGCTCGACGCTGAGGCAGTTGGATTCCACCGAGCAATCGCCGCAGCCCTCGCAGACGAGGTCGTTGATGTACGCAAAACGCGCGGGATCCTCGATCGTGCCGCGCTTGCGCCGCCGCCGTTTCTCGGTGGCGCAGGTCTGCTGGTAGATCAGCACGGTGACGCCGGGAATTTCGCGCAGCTTGCGTTGCACGGCGTCCATCTCTTCGCGCGGATGGATGGTGACGCCGGCGGGCAAATCCGCCGGCGAGAACTGCGCGGGTTCATCCGACACCAGCGCGATCCGCGACACGCCCTCGGCGCGGACAGAGTGCGCGATCGCCTGGACGCTGACCGGGCCATCGACCGGCTGGCCGCCGGTCATAGCCACCGCGTCGTTGAACAGGATCTTGTAGGTGATGTTGGCGTTGGCGGCGATCGCCTGGCGGATCGCCATCGAGCCCGAGTGATAGTAGGTGCCTTCGCCGAGATTCTGGAACACATGGCTGTTGCCGGTGAATTTCGACGAGGCCGCCCAGTTGACGCCTTCGCCGCCCATCTGGATCAGCGACGAGGTCTCGCGGTCCATCCAGCTCGCCATGAAGTGGCAGCCGATGCCGGCCAGCGCCTTGGAGCCCTCGGGCACCTTCGTCGACGTGTTGTGCGGGCAGCCCGAGCAGAAATACGGCGTGCGCGTCGCGCCGGGGACGGCGATCGTGCGGTCCTGTTCGGGCCCGAGCGCGGCGACGCGGCGGGCGAGCTGCAATTCGGGAAACATCGGATCGAGCCGCCGCGCCAGCACATCGGCGAGCATCAGCGGCGATAACTCACCGGTCCACGAGATCAGCCGCGCGCCGGTTTCGTCATGCTTGCCGACCATCCGCTCCGGCTTGGAGCCGGGATAGTCGTAGAAATATTCCTTGAACTGGCTCTCGATGATGCCGCGCTTCTCCTCGACCACGAGGATCTCGCGCTTGCCCTTCACGAACTCCATCGCATCATGCAGCGCGAGCGGCCACACCATGCCGACCTTGTAGATGTCGACGCCGAAGCGGCGGCAGGCGGCCTCATCGAGCCCGACCAGCCGCAGCGCCTCCATCAGGTCGAGATGCGCCTTGCCTGTGGTGACGATGCCGTAGGTGGCGTCCCTGATGTCGTAGATGCGGCGGTCGATCGGATTGGCTTTGGCAAAAGCGTAGACCGCGTGCTTCTTCGCCTCCAGCCGCTCCTCGATCTGCGGGCCCGGCAGATCCGGCCAGCGATAATGCAGGCCGCCGGGCGGCGGTACGAAATCCGGCCGCACGAACGTGCGCGGCGGCGCAAGCTCGACCGAGGCGCCGGATTCGACGATCTCCGAGATCGCCTTGAAGCCGACCCACATGCCGGAAAATCGACTGAGCGCGTAGCCATATTCGCCGAACGCGAGATATTCGCCGACATCGGCCGGATGCAGCGTCGGCATGAACCAGCTCATGAAGGCGACGTCGGATTGATGCGGCATCGATGACGATACGCAGCCATGATCGTCGCCGGCCACGACCAGCACGCCGCCATGCGGCGAGGAGCCATAGGCATTGCCGTGCTTCAGCGCATCGCCGGAGCGATCGACGCCGGGGCCCTTGCCGTACCACAGCCCGAACACGCCATCGACCTTTCGATCCCTCTGCGTCTCGACCTGCTGCGAGCCGAGCACGGCGGTGGCGGCGAGGTCCTCGTTCACCGCGGGCAGGAATTCGATCCGGCTCTGCTTCAGCCGCTCGCCGATCTTCCACAATTCGAGGTCGACGCCGCCGAGCGGCGAGCCGCGATAGCCGGAGATGAAGCCCGCGGTGTTGAGCCCGGCGGCACGGTCGCGCCTGATCTGGTCGAGCGCGATGCGCACGATCGCCTGCGTGCCGGTGAGGAAGACGCGGCCGCGTTCGCGGCTGTAGCGCTCGGACAGCTGGTAGGCGTCGAGTTGCGGCATCTGGCCCATGACTGACCCCTTCGGGAATCGCAATGTCTAATGGGCAAGGCTATGCCTGAGTGTCTGGTAGGTCCTACCTATCTGTTCTCCCGCGACCTCAATTTCGGTATGTTGTTGCGCTGAACATCGTATATTGGTAAAGTCCACCAAAGTGGAGTTCTGCGGTGATCGAAGAGCAAGACGAGAAAATCCTCGCCGAACTGCAGAAGGACGGCCGCGCCACTAACCAGCAGTTGGCGGAAACCGTCGGGATGTCGACGTCGGCGTGCTGGCGGCGGGTCCGCGCGCTGGAGGAGACCGGCGTCATTTCGGGTTATGCGGCGCTGGTCGCGCGCGAGCGCGCCGGCTTTGCGACCTCGGCGATCCTGCACGTCTCGCTGGAGCGGCACGACACGAAATTCGTCGACGAGTTCGTCGCCCGGGTGATGCAGCGCCGCGAGGTGCTGGAATGTTTCGCGACGACGGGCGATGCCGATTATCATCTGCGCGTCGTCGTCCGCGACATGGACGCCTACAACCGATTCCTCGACGAGTTCATGTTCCGCATCCCCGGCATCCGCCACGTCCGCACCAACGTGATCCTGAAGGAGATCAAGACCGGCGTGGCGCTGCCGTTTTGATGGAGATGCCGCCGCGAAGGCCACGCCGGAGCCACGCGCTCAACTTTCTTGTCCCGTCACCCTGAGGAAGCCGCGTAGCGGCCGTCTCGAAGGGCGAACGGCCACCAGCCGGGCCGTGCATCCTTCGAGGCTCGCCCAGCGGCGCAATTGCGCCGCAAGGCTCGCACCTCCAGCGACAAAGGCGAAGCCTTTGCGCGGGGATGACGGGTTATTGTGCTTGTTCCGCCGACTTGGCCTGCATCAACAGCATGAACACCATCACATGGCTGACCAGCAGCAGCGGCACGTAGAGCGCCGGAATATAGATGCCGGCGCCGAACAGGCCGGGATCCGCGTTCTTCGTCGCGCCCATGAAGTAGGCGTTGAGAAGATCCAGCGTGCCCCAGATGTTGAAGAACCAGACGATCGGAATGGCCACCGGCCAGCGCCACGACAGTGCCGCCATCGAGAGCAGAGCGAGAGCTGCCGCGGTCAGATCGCCCCAGCCGACCGCGCCGGCAAACACCGGGTTCACCTCCGGCGACACGAAGCCTGTGACCATGAAGTTCATCCCGAGAAACCGGAAGGCATGAAAAGCCGCAAGCAGCCGGAGCGCCTCATGGCGCGGCCAGGTGCGGAGCGCCGGCCAGACATAGGTCGCGGCCACCACGGCACTCGTCAGAAATGCTCCGGCGACGCTGAGCAAGAATGGAATGTTGAGACTTACCGGCACGGTCGGCTCCCGTCTGACTGTCGATCCGGAGAGGCCGGACCCGGCGATCGGGTCCGACCTCGGCGAGGCGCTCAGGGCGCGGCGCTCACGGCTTGGCGAGCAGCAGGCGCAGCGGCAGCAGCGGGCCGACCGCGATGTAGTCGTGGTCCATGATGTCGAGCTTGGACAGCGGCAGCCCTTCCATGATCGCGTGCGCCTCGGATGTATCCTTGGCATCGAGCAGGAGGATGACCCCGCGCCCGTCGGACCGCGAATACCATTCGCGAACCTTGCCGCCGAGATAGAGCTGCACGGTCTGCCGGATTTCATCCGGCATCACGGCCATCACCTGTTCGCGGGTGACGCCGGCCTTGACGGTCAGGATGACCATCACGCCGGTGGTGATGGTGGAGGCGGCCTGTGCCTGTGTTTGAGCCTGGGCAAGAGAGGGAGCTGTCATGGAGGTTAAGCCTGTCGAGGTGAGGGTGAGGGCTAGGAGGGTGTGACGGATTGTCTTCATCGGTCGCAGGTCTCCGTTCACGACTGATGTCGTGATGTCGCGTGGAGCAGCGCGCGTCGCGGTGCTGCTGCCTGTGGCTCCGATTTAGGGCGGCTTCCCGCGAGCGACTATTCGCGATAATGTTGACAGGCCATGAAGCAGAACTTCACAGTCAGGCAGGGCGCGCTCGACGGCGTGGAGGCGTTCCTCAGCGTCGCCCAGCACCGCAGCTTTCGTCGCGCGGCGACCGAGCTCGCGGTGACGCCGTCGGCGATCAGCCAGGCGGTCCGCGCGCTCGAGGTGCGCGTCGGCGCCGTGCTGTTTATCCGCACCACTCGCAGCGTCGGCCTCACCGAGGCCGGCGAACGATTTGTGGCGCGTGCCAGGCCCGCATTCGAGGAGCTGGTCGCCGCAAGTGGCGCCGCGCGCGAGCTCGGGCAGAAGCCTGCCGGGCTGTTGCGTCTCACCGTGCCGCGCTCGGTGGTGCCGATCCTGCTGGAGCCGCTGATCGCCTCATTCTGCAAGGCCTATCCCGAGATCGAGGTCGAGCTCGCCGCCAGCGAGGAGCTGGTTGACCTTGCGGCCGGCGGCTTCGATGCCGGCATCAGGATGGGTCAGTTCATCAACCCGGACATGATCGCGGTGCGTCTGACCAAGCCGTTCCCGTTCGCCGTCGTCGGCAGTCCGGATTATCTCGCGCGCCGCGGCCGGCCCAAACGTCCGGACGATCTGCGCGAGCACACGTGCTTGAGGCTGCGACGATCGAATGGCGGGCTCGCGCCGTGGTCGCTGAACGACAACGGCCGTTCGATCGAGCTTGCCGTCTCGGGTTCGTTCATCGGCCATGATTTCCCAACGCTGGTCGGCGCGGCGATTGAAGGCGTGGGACTGGCGCAAGTGCCCGCGCCGCTGGTCGCTGGCGCCGTGAAGGAGAAGAAGCTGGTGCGCGTGCTGGAGCCATTCGCGACGACAACGCCCGGCGTGTTTCTCTACTATCCCGGCCACCGCCAGATCATGCCGAAGCTGCGCGCCTTCATCGATCATGTGAAGAGCAGGTCGGCGGCTGGGCGCTGAGCCATCCGATCTGACCTCCGATGCCTCAACTGGTTCAGTGTCGTCCCTGCGAACGCAGGGACCCATAGCCACCAGTGGTTATTGTTGAGTGATGTCGGAACGACGAGTCCCTTCACTCACACAAGCCCCGGAGTATGGGTCCCTGCGTTCGCAGGGACGACACCTGGGTATGGAGCACGCGCGTCAGCAATAGCGAGGGGGCATCCGCCCTCACACCTTCTCCTTCACGAACCTGTTTCGCAATGTCCCGATCCCGGTGATGTCGATCTCGACCACGTCACCGTCCTTCAGGTCCGGCGAGGCGCCGTCGGTGCCCATCCAGATCACGTCGCCGGGCGACAGCGTGAAGTATTTCGAGAGCTCGACGAGGAAGGGCACGATGCCGAAGATCATCTCGTTGGTGCGGAAGCGGCCGGTCTCCTTGCCGTTGACCCGGATCGCGGTCTCCATGCGGTCGAGATCGACATCGGTCTCGATCCACGGGCCCATCGGCTTGAACGTGTCGGCGTTCTTGGCGCGCCATAGCCCGCGGTCGGCCTTCTGCCAGCTGCGCTCGGAGACGTCGTTGCCGATCGTGTATCCGAACACGCAGTCCAGCGCATTGGCTTCGGTGAGGTGCTTGGCTTTCTTGCCGATCACGACGACCAGTTCGCCCTCGTAATGGATCTTCTCGGTCGCACTCGCCGGGATCACGACGTTCTCGTCATGGGCGATCAGCGCGTTCTGCGCGCGGTAGCCGATCTCGGGTCGATCAGGCACGTTCGGCACCGTGCCGGCCTTGTCGGCGGCTTCCTTGAGATGCTTCAGGTAATTCAGCCCGACGCAGTAGAAGGTGCGCGGGATCAGCGGCAGCTCGATCTTGACGTCCTTCAAGGCGTGGGTCTTCGCCGTCTTGCTCCATTCACCGAATGGATCGCCGTTCACGGTGGTGACAGTGTCGCCCTCGACGAGGCCCCAAGACGTAGTACCCGCGGCGGTGAATTTCAGCCAGCGCATGATGATGTCCTTCTATTCCACAGCATGCGCGCGGGTCTTCCAGGCGCCGGCAGCCGGGCGCTTCAGTCCGAGATTTTCCCGCAGCGTCGTGCCGGCGTAGTCCTTGTGGAACAGGCCGCGCTTCTGCAGCTCGGGCACCACGTGATCGACGAAGTCGGCGTAGGAGCCCGGCACATAGCTCGCCGCGATGACGAAGCCGTCGCAGCCGCGGCCTTCGAACATTTCCTCCAGCCGGTCGGCGATCTCCTTCGGGCCGCCGACCATCGCATCCTGCACCTGGCCGCGGCCGGAGAAGGTGATGAAGTCGCGGGTCGAGGGATTGGTCTTTCCCGAGGTGCGCAGCACGCCGTCGCGGATGCCGAGCATGCCTTGCATGCCCTGCAGCTCTTCGGTGGTCAGCGGCTCGTCGATCGGTTTGGCGCCGAAATCGAAGTTGAGGCCTTCGGCGAGCAGCGACAGCGCGTCGATCTCGAGTGGCAGCTTCTGGATCACGGCCATCCGGTCCTCGGCCTCGGCCTTGGTCGCGCCGGTGACCGGCGTGATCAGATTGCAGAGGAACATCTGGTCGGGATCGCGTCCGGCCTTGGCGGCTTCGCCCCGGATCGCGTCATAGCCCTGCTTGGCGTTGGCAAGGTTGCGCGCCGCGGTGAAGATCACCTCGCCCCAGCGCCCTGCAAAGCGCTGGCCGCGGCCGGAGGCGCCGGCCTGGATCACGACGGGATGGCCCTGCGCCGAACGCGGCACCGTGAACGGGCCGCGCGAGGTGAAGAACGTGCCCTTGTGATCGAGCCGTTTCACCTTGGCCGGATCGGCGAAGCGGCCGGATATCTTGTCGATGATCAGCGCGCCGTCTTCCCAGGAATCCCAATGGCCGAGCACCACCTCCATGAACTCGTCGGCGCGGTCGTAGCGGAGATCGTGCTCGAGATGCTGCGCGCGGCCCATGTTGAGCGCTTCGCCGTCATTGACCGACGTCACCACGTTCCAGGCGGCGCGGCCACCCGTCATCAAATCGAGCGTGGCGAAGCGGCGGGCGACGTCGAACGGCTCGAAATAGGTGGTGGACGCGGTCGAGGCGAGGCCGAGCCTGGTGGTGACCATGCCCATCGTGGTGAGCACCACGATCGGGTCCATCTTCACGCAGCGGATGCCGTATTCGACGGTGTGGGCGTGATCGTTGCCGTAGCGGTCGGGCATTGCGAGGCGATCGTCGAAGAACGCCATGTGGAACTTGCCGCGCTCCAGGATGCGCGCGATCTCCTGATAGTAGTCCGCCGACATCGAATCGTCGCGCGACTCCGGGTGACGCCAGGAGCTCGGCAGGTTGGTGCAGTTCTGCGCCTGCAAAAAGCCAACCAGCGCCATTTGCCGTGTCATGCCGTTCTCCTGTACCTGAATGCGTCAGCGAAGATCGAGGTCGTCGGTGAGCTTGTAGTCGGTGGCGAGCGCCTTGAGCTTGTCCCAGGTCGCATCCTCGATCTCGATACCATTCTTGCGCCGTTCGACTTCGCGCAGATATTCGATCTCGCCGGGATAGAACACGCCGCGGCTCCCTTCCGAGGGCGGCGTCGATTTCAGGTAGCGGGCGAAGTCAGCGACCTCGCGCTTGAAGTCCTTGAGCGGGCGGAACGCGGCGACGTTGAACACCGCCATGAAGCAGCCGTCATTGTGACGGCCGGTCGGCTCGACCCCGAAACCGAGGCCGGTGAGCAGGCCGCACAGCACCTCGACCATCGCGGCAAGGCCCGAGCCCTTGTAGCCCTCGCTGCCGCCGAGCGGCAGCAGCGCGCCGCCCTTGCGGTAGTCCGCAGGGTCAGTGGTGTCGCGCCCTTCGGCGTCGATGATCCAACCCTTTGGGATGCTTTCGCCACGCGCCACCGCGAGCTGGATCTTGCCAGCCGCGACCGCCGAGGTCGCCATATCCAGATAGAACGGTGCCTCGAGATCGGAGGGCACTGCGATCGAGAGCGGGTTGGTGCCGAGCCGGGCCTCGCGGCCGCCGAAAGGCGCGACATGTTTCGGCGAGCGGCCGGAGTCGGCGGCTGCGATCCCGATCATGCCCTCGCGCATCGCCATCATCGGGTAATGCGCGAGCCGGCCGACATGGCTTTGCCGGAACACGGTGCAGGCCGCGACATTGGCGGTCTTCGCCTTGTTGATGGTCAGCTCCATCGCCTTGGCGTTGACGTGGAAGCCGAACCCCCAATGACCGTCGATCACGGTTGTGGTCGGCGTCTCCTGCACCACGGTCCATTTGGCGCCGGGGACGATATGGCCGGCGTTGATGCGGTCGATATAGGTCGGGATCGCGATCACGCCGTGGGAGTCATGGCCGGCGAGGTTGGCATTGACGCAGCCGGAGGCGACGGCGTTGGCCTCCTCCTCCGATGCGCCGGCGCCCCGCAGCAGCGCCGCGCCGATACGCGTGAGACGGTCGGCCTGGACGATCGGCATGGGGGCTTCCTCGCGGTGTGCCCGCATGCTGCGCGGGTCTTGCTTGCTGTTGTCGGCGCCATGCTCTCAAAGCGCAAGGCGCCGAGCAAGGGGCGGAAAATCCGGTCCGCCATACCGCCAGCACGGTGCTCCCGGTCAGGATTTCACTGAATGGAACGGGCGCGGTCGCGCTGCGGAATTTGGCTGCTCCGGCGGTGCAAGCCAGGCGGTTATCCGGGTGCTCCGGCCCTCCGCCTCAGCCTGGCACACCGGCGTCCGTAATATCCCGGAAAACGGCCTCCGGGATTCGTCAGCCGTTTACTGTGTCTCACAACTTGCCGGATACACTAACCATCACTTAGGCCTCTCGCGGGCAATGTTCCCCGGCAGATTGAAGGGGGTGGCCCTGGGGCCTTCAGGGATCGTGCAGTCGAGCATCGGGCGTACATTCGCGGCGTTGAATGCCACCAACGAAGCGATCCTGTACGCGAAATCACCAGAAGAATTGTACGGAAAGGTCTGCGAAGCCGCGTTCTCGAGCGGGAGCTTCCTGGCTGCGACCGTCTTTTTGCTGGAGCCGGATACCGGTCGGCTGACAT
This sequence comes from Bradyrhizobium sp. USDA 4011, assembly GCF_054063415.1. Classification (NCBI taxonomy): domain Bacteria; kingdom Pseudomonadati; phylum Pseudomonadota; class Alphaproteobacteria; order Hyphomicrobiales; family Nitrobacteraceae; genus Bradyrhizobium; species Bradyrhizobium sp. USDA 4011. The sequence goes on along the minus strand of NZ_JBSSGG010000001.1, from coordinate 3,003,826 downwards.
TCGCCGCCGGTTGCGGCGACGATGTCGCGCGTCTGCGCAGCATCAAGATTTCCACCCTCGCCAACATTCCGGAAGGAGAAGGCGTCGCCGGGCGGGCGTTCCGCGATCAGAGCGCCAGCGTCAGCAACGACTATGTCAACGATGCCCGTTCGGCGGCCTGGCGCAGCGGCCTCGCGGCGGCCGGCGTCGGTGCGGCGGCGGCGATGCCGCTGGTCTGTAATGGCCGCAGCGTCGGCGTCTTCATGGTGACCCGGCGCGAGGTCGACTCGCTCGGCGAGGAGATCGTGTCGCTATTGGAACGCATGGCGGCGAACGTGTCCTTTGCGCTCGACAATTTCGACCATGAGGCGTCGCGCAAAAGCGGCGAGCGGGCGATGCGCCGGCTCAACCGCATGTTTGGCGCCATCAGCGCAACCAACGAGGCCATCCTTCGCGCCAAGACCGAGCACGATCTCTATCAGCGGGTGTGCGACGCCGCGGTGTTCAGCGGAAAATCCTTCGCCTCGGTCGTGCTGCTGGCCGAGCCCGACACGCACTGGCTCGAGCCCGTCGCCGGCACCGGCGAGGCGCTCGACCTGATCACCCAAACGCGCTTTTCGACCGACCCGGACAATCTCTACGGCAAGGGAATCTGCGGCGAGGCATTCCGGACCAAACGGCCGTGCGTCGAGCACGACATTCCCATCTCGACGGGCGCCTCGCAGGCGCCGATCCGCGGCAGCGGACTGATGGCCTGTGTCGCGCTGCCGCTCACCCGGTTCGGCAGCAGCGTCGGCGTCCTGATCTTCTTCACCAGCAATTCCTGGGCGCGCGACGAGGAGATCATCGCGCTGCTGGCGGGCATTGCCGAGAACGTCTCGGTTGCGCTCGACACGTTCGGCCGCGCCACCGAGAAGGCCAAGGCCGACGCCGAACGCGAGCGATTGTCGCGGATGTTCGCGGCGCTGAGCGCGACCAACGAGGCGATCATGCGCGCGCGGTCGCGGCTCGAGATGTTCGAGCTGGTCTGCGCCGCGGCGGCGCATGGCGGCGGCTTCAACTCCACCAGCATCCTGATCGCGAAGCCCGGTGACGACTTCCTGGAGATGATGGCGGTAGCGGGGCCGACCGCCGAGAATGCGCGCCGCCTCAACGTCTCGCGCAGCGAGGCGCGTCCCGAAGGGCGGGGCGTTTGCGGCAAGGCGTTCCGCTCCCGGCGCGCCTGCATCGACAACGATTTTCTCGGCGACGTCGCCAACAACCCGTTCCGCGATATCATCGACCGCGAGCATGCGCGATCGGGTGCGGCGTTTCCGTTGATCGTCGACGACGAGCCGGTTGGCGTGATGCTGTTCATTTCCGCCAAGCGCAACACCTTCTCGGCCGAGTTCGCCGAGCTGCTGCAGCGGCTCGCCGACAACGTCGCCTATGCGCTCGGCAGTTTCGATCGCGCCGACGAGAAGGCGCGCACCGAGGAGCAGAAGGAGCGGCTGAGGCGGATGTTCGCGGCGCTGAGCGCGACCAACGAGGCCATCATGCGGGCGAAGTCCCGCGGCGAGTTGTTCGATCTGGTTTGCGATGCCGCGGCGGTCGGCGGTCAGTTCATCTCGGCCACCATCAGGCTGGTGCGGCCAGGCGAGGCCTTCCTGGAGAACGTGGCTGCTTCCGGCCCCGACCGGGTACGGGCCCGGGAAGTCCAGTTGTCGGCCGACGCGACGCGTCCGGAAGGACAGACGCTGACCGGCGTTGCGATCCGCACCCGCAGGCCCTGCATCAGCAACGATTATCTCAGCGACTTCGGTCCTGACTCGCATGTCTATCCGGTCGTCCGCGACAGCGGCAGCAAGTCCGGCGCGGCCCTGCCGCTGCTCAAGAACGGCGAGGCGATCGGCGCGCTGGTGTTCCTCTCCGGCGAGTTCAACACCTTCAGCCCGGAGATGATGGCGCTGCTGCAGCGGCTCACCGAGAACGTGTCGTTTGCACTGGCCAATTTCGACCGCGCCGACGAGAAGGCCCGGGCCGACGAGCAGAAGGAGCGGCTGTCGCGGATGTTCGCGGCGCTGAGCGCGACCAACGAGGCGATCATGCGGGCGAAGTCCCGCGCCGAGCTCTATCAACTGGTCTGCGAGGCGGCAGCGACCGGCGGCAAGTTCACCTCGACCACGATCGCGCTGGCACAGCCCGGCAGCGACTATCTTCGCATTGTCGCGATCGCGGGCCCGGCTGCCAGCGGCGCGAGCCAGGTGACGCTCTCGACCAGCGAGGCGCACCCCGAGGGACGCGGCGCCTGCGGCAGGGCGTTCCGGTCGGGCAAGGCCTGCATCATCAACGACTATTTTGCCGATACCGAGACCGCGGCTTTCCATGAGCGCGCTCGCCGCGATGGAACGCAGTCCGGTGCCTCGTTTCCGCTGATCGTCAGCGGGGAGGTCGTCGGCGTCATGATCTTCGTCGCGACCGAGAAGGATACGTTCACGCCGGAATTCGCCGAGCTGCTGCAGCGGCTCGCCGACAATCTGGCATTCGCGCTCGAAAGCTTCGATCGCGCCGACGAGAAGCACAAGGCCGACGAGCGCATCGAATACCTTGCCTCGCATGACAGCCTGACCAATCTGCCGAACCGCGAGACCTTCAACGAGATGCTGCGTCATGCGATCTCGGCGGCGGACCGCCATCGCCGGCAGCTCGCGGTGCTGTTCATCGATCTCGATCGCTTCAAGGTGATCAACGATTCGCTCGGCCACGACGCTGGCGACATGCTGCTGGTGGCGATCGCCGAGCGGCTGCGCGGATCGTTACGGGCGAGCGACGTGGTGGCGCGGCTCGGCGGCGACGAGTTCGTGGTCATCCTGGAGGACGCCGCCGAACGTCACGACGTCGAGCGTATCGCCGGCGATCTCCTGGTCGCACTCAGCCAGCCGATGCAGCTCAGCGGGCACGAGTGCCACACCACGGCCTCGATCGGGATTGCGACCTATCCCACCGACGGCTCCGACGTGCAGACGCTCACCAAGAATGCCGACATGGCGATGTATCTCGCCAAGGAGGACGGCAAGAACGGCTTCCGCTTCTTCTCCAACGAGGTGAGGGCGCAGTCGATCGAGCGCCTGACGATGGAGAGCGCACTGCGCCGCGCGCTGGAGCGCGACCAGTTCTCGCTCGAGTATCAGCCCAAGGTCGACATGGCGAGCGGTCAGATCAGCGGCGTCGAGGCGCTGCTGCGCTGGACCCATCCCGAGCTCGGCAAGGTCTCGCCTGGGCAGTTCATTCCGCTCGCCGAGGAGATCGGGCTGATCGTGCCGATCGGCCGCTGGGTGCTGAAGGAAGCCTGCGCGCAGAACATGGCGTGGCAGCACCGCGGCCTCAAGGCGGTGACGATGGCGGTCAACCTCTCGCCGCGGCAGTTCGGCGATCCGAACCTGCTCGACGACATCGATGAGGCGCTGGCGGGGAGCGGCATGTCGCCGGCGCTGCTGCAGCTCGAGGTCACCGAGAGCATGGTGATGCGCAACGTGACGCGCGCGGTCCGCGTGCTCGACGCGATCCAGAACCGGGGCATTCGCCTTGCGATCGACGATTTCGGCACCGGCTATTCGTCGATGTCGCTGATGAAGCAGTTCCCGATCGACACCATCAAGATCGACCGCTCCTTCGTGCGCGACCTGCCCGATGATTCCGAGGACGTCGCGATCGCGCAGGCGATCATCAGCATGGGCAAGGCGCTCGGCATGACCATCGTGGCCGAGGGCGTCGAGACCTCCGAGCAGCAGGAGTTCCTGCGCGCGCATGCCTGCGACGAGATGCAGGGCTTCCTGTTCAGCCGGCCGCTGCCGCCGCGCGATCTCGCCGAATTGTTGAAGACGTCACCGGTGCTGACGTCGCCGCCGTTGCAGCCGTCGCTGGACGACGAGGCGATCGGTGAGGCTGGGTCGGATCTAGGGCGGAAACGCGCTGTCGTCTGACGGCTGCACGGGCAGGTCGCGGACGTCGGAATCGGTGGATGCGATCAAGCGCGAGAAATCATACGGCCAGGACGGTATCGCCTGGCCGGTCAAGGTCTGGCGCAGCGCCGCCGACGCCTCCGCAAAGCTCGCCCCGTCGGGCAGGCGGAACCGGCGGGACAAGATGGAGGACAGCGGTTCGGCGGCATTGCGCATCTCGAACGCCGGTCCCCACCACCACGCCGGCGCCGGCGGCCGTTCCGGTTCGGCAATGGCGTGCCAGCGCGCGAACTCGTCGGCGATGCGGGCAAATTGCAGCTTGGCGGCGGGATGCATCGGAGGCCCTTCGTTGGGCCCGGATGATAGCATCGCACGGACGTCGCGCAACGCGGCTATTGGCGGCCGTGCTGCCAATGCGCGGTCACGTCGGAGCCTGACTTGTTGAGGTGGACGTGCTGGTCGACATGATCGACCCAGGACAGGGGGATAAAATGGTGGTGCTGACCATCAGGCGAACTCTGCTTGGTCAACTTGATCTTGTCGGTGCCTTCCATGTGGTCGACCCTGCCGACCGTCTTCTTGTCCGACGAGATCACGTCCATATGTTCCCGAATGTCGGCTGCTGTCGCCATGCGTTATCTCCTCGTCATGATGATGAGGGGATGAAACGCTGGCTGGATGCAAAGGTTGCTATCCGCGCCCGGCTACTTCTGTTCCACCTCGGTCGCGGTGGCCGGGCCTTCGCCCATGATCAGCAGCACGGCGTCCTCGTCCTTGGCGCCGTCCCAATGCACCTGCTTGCCGAAATGGGTGACGAAGCTTCCCGCCGGCATTGCTAGGGTGCCGTGATCGGGATCGAATTTCGGACCCGAGCCGACCCACCAGGTGCCCTTCAGCACAACGATGTAGCGGTCGTTGGGATGGAAGTGCGGACGGCTGAAGTGATTGCCCTTGGTCCACTTGGTGTAGACCATGTAGAAGCCGGGCTTCGAGGGATCGCCGACCACCACGGCATTCTGCGCGCCGCGCGCGTCGACCGGGCTCCAGGGAATCTGGTCCGGCAACTTGTAGGTGACGGCGGCCGGATTGAGCTCGGCCGCGGAGCTGACGCTCAGCGTGCCGGCAAGGGCCAGCGGTATCATCAAGTATCGCCAGGACCGGTTCGACGCCGTCATCGTGTTCTCCCAGGTCAATTCGTTCGGGCGACTGCCGCGCCCGTATCTCGCACAATGCTAATCGCTCCCGCTCGGCTCGGACAAGACGCGCTCCCGCATGTCTGCTCTCAGGATTGCGGCATCGGCCGTGACACAACGCAGTTGCAATATGAAAAACGCATTTACGACGCTGCAGACGATGATAGGTTGCGCGCCAACCAAAAGACGGGAGGATAACCTTGAAGAAGCATCTGTCGATCTTGGCGGCGGGACTTGTGATCGGTGCGGCCGCGCTGCAATTTTCCACCGCTGCATCGGGCGATGACGGCTGGGTCACGCTGCTCGACAGCTCCAGGAAGGGCGACTGGGACGAGGTCGGCAAGGCCAATTGGGCGATGAAGGACGGCGCGCTGGTCGCCGACAAGCTCGACGGCAAGGATCTCTCCTATCTCGTCAGCAAGACCCAGTACAAGGATTTCCAGATCCGGGCGGAGTTCTGGACCGACGAGGACGCCAACAGCGGCGTCTTCATCCGCTGCGAAGGCAACAAGGTGATCGACTCGAAGGTCTGCTACGAGGTCAACATCTTCGACAAGCGGCCTGATCCGACCTACGGCACGGGCGCGATCGTCGACGTCGGCAAGGTCGATCCGATGCCGAAGGCGGCCGGCAAGTGGAACGTCTACGAGATCACGGCGCAGGGGCCGCATTTCGTCGTGACGCTGAACGGCCAGAAGACCGTCGACGCGCAGGATTCCAAGCACGCCAGCGGCTACATCGCGCTCCAGTATGGTTCCGGCGTGGTCAAGTTCCGCAAGGTGCAGATCAAGCCGCTCTGACAACGCACGCCGAGGACAGCCCGGTCGCGCCGCGGCCGGGCTTGATCGCGTGTCATGTGCTATCCGCCGGAAGCCTTCAGGTCGTCGCCTTGCGTGCGCAAATGATGACCGATCACGAGCCCGGTCAGGCACAGCAACAGCCCGAGCGCCGGTGGCGCAAACAGCGCCTCCTCCTGGAAGATGCCGTTCACCAGCACGACCATCGTGCCGAACGCAGCGAGCCCCTGGATGAGGATTCCGGACGCGGCGTACAGGCGCCAGGCCTTCAGCGCCACCGCAAAGAAGAAGCCGAGCGGCACCACCGCGCCGATTCCCATCTGGTAGAGCAGGACGCCGACGGCGCTCTCCACCGCGCCGTCCATCGTGCCGGCCGCTTGCGCGGCGTTCCAGTCGATCGAGAAGTAGCCTTCAGAGAGATTGCCGCCGACGCCGAGGCCACGACCGATCGGGTTGTGCAGGAATCCGTCCCAGCCGCCCATGAAGCCGATCACGTGAAAGTCGCCGATCTGGAGTCCGATGTAGATCGCCGCGATGGCATACAGCACGAGTCCGACGAGTGCGACCGCAAGGGTGATGGTGGCGCCGAGCAGCCAGGTCGCCGTCCAGGCCAGCGCCACGAAGATGACCAGGATGAGCGCGCCCTTCACGCTGCAGAGGATCAGCAGCGGGATCGCGACCAGCGCCAGCCAGCGATATCCGACCGCGAACAGGAACAGGATGGAAAAGGCGATCCCGTAGCCGAAGCTGATCGGGCTCATATTCGGTCCGAAGATGCGCAAAATCGACGACAGCCCGAGATCCTCGAACAACGGGCTGTTGAGAAAGCTGAAGCGGAAGCGGTCGATCAGATCGACCGGGACATTGCCGGTTTGGCGCATTTCGGCTTCCCAGGCTCCGGAGCGGGTCGCCTTCAGTTCGTCGAAGTGCCAGAACGTGTAGCCGTTGGTGATTTCGAGCCAGAAATCGCGAAACAGCAATTCGACATAGCCGCAGACGATCAGCAGCGTGGCGACGGTCACCAGGAACGGCGTGATGCGGATCTCGAAGGTTGCGGCGGTCAGCAGCGAGAGCTGAAACAGAAACAGCGGAAACGCGATGTTGCGCAGATAGACGAGGGCCGCATGCGCGTCCTGCGTGGCGCCGAGCAGGAAATAGGCTCCCACGACCGCGAGGGTCATCAGCCCCCAATTCATGATCCGGTCGATCTCGGGCGAATGCTTGCGCTCGCGCAGCATGTACAGCGCCAGCGTGACCAGCCACATCACCGCGCAGATCAGGAAATTGTAGCCCTTGACGAAATCCATCTCCTGCTCGGTCGTGATGTAGGACGATAGGATCGAGACGAACAGATTCTGGAAGAAGATGATGAAGACGGCGATCGACGGCGCATAGGGCGGCGCCGCGAGCACGATGGCGCAGCCGATCAGGCCTTCGACGACGATCGCGAGCCCTGCATTGGCCGCCTGCATGATCGGGGCGAATGCGATCGATGCCACGGCGATGCCGAGCGCAGGAACGAGGTCGCCGGCCAACAGCGGCCGCGGGGCTATGTCTGCTCGCACAGGCTCTGACCTAAATGACCGGATGGGTGGCGTGCCACACCCGCATCGTCGATCTAGCCGCGCATTGTGTAAGAACCGGTTAACCAGATCGGTCACCGCGTCCCGAGCAGCGCCCTCAGCACGTCGCGGTCGGCCTTGCCGGTGACGGCGTCGGCCAGGCCGAAGCCCTGCGACAGCTCCCAATGGGTCCAGCCCCAGCACTGCTGCCGGGCGTAGGCCGTGACGCCGGCGAGCCAGCGCAACCGGCTGTCGCGCGGTGCGCCGGCCTTGAGCACCCCGAACTCGTTGATGATGATCGGACGGGAATATTGCCGCTGCCAGGCAGCCGCGGGCTCGAGCCATTTATCGATGCCGCGGTCGGGGATGGCGCGGTCGACCATCGCAAGCGCCTTGGGCCTGTTCAGCGCAGTCAGCTGCTCCCGCAACTGCTGAACCTTCGGATCGTCGGCGCGGATCGGATAGGGCAATCCGACGACGTCGTGGAGCGGCTCGCTCCGATCCCAATGGGCCTGATGGGTGAACACCATCGGATCGTAGAAGTGGATGGCATAAACGACATTCGGATCGTCGAGCGGAGCGAAGTCCGGCAGCGAGTCCGCACGCTGCCAATTGACCGGACCGGTGATCAGCGTGGTCTGCGGCAGCAATTGGCGAATGAAACCGGCCAGCTCCCGAGCCTCGCCTTGCCACTGCGCGGCGTCGACCTCCGGCTCGTTCAGCAGTTCCGCAAACACCCGATCGGAGGGATAGCGCTGCATGACCCGCGCGAGCGCGGTCCAGGCGCTCTTCATTTCAGCCATCGCGCCGGGCGGATCGTCCTTGTGGAGCGCATTGAAGTGCTGACCCGAATGCAGGTCGATAGACACGGCATAGCCGAATGCGAGCAGGGTCTTCAGTGCGGCATCGACGGTTTGCAGCCGGCTGTCGATCTCCGCTTTCGTGGCGAAGCGCGGCATGACGAAGTCGGCAGGCACCGGCAGCCGGATGTGGGTCAGGCCGGCCTTGCGCAGTTCGAGCAGCAGGTCGCGCGGCGGCGCCGACCGCGGATCGACAATCCAGCCGTCGGCGTTGACACCGCGCGACAAGGCTTTGATCCGGTCCGGCGGAACGCCTTCGATCAGGGCAGGGCAGGCCCGCGCGGCGACCGACAGCAGAATGGATGCGGCGACGATGATGGCGGGGATCGACAGCCGGGCCATCGGACGATCAACTCGCGATCGCTGCCGCAGCAGCGAGCCAGAACGCGGGGCGGCTCTCACGCATATTGCCTGTCGTGCTGCCGACTGGCGACAGTGAGCTGGAGTTCGCTGAGAACGCCGCCATTCGTGTTGAATCAACATAACCTTGCGGCCTCGCGGCCGGGCAAACGGCAGCGCGAGCAGCGGGCGCGCGATCACGCGCTTCCAGGCCACGATCGGGAGGTTGCAGACCACGCTGTCCGCGCTGCCGACCGCGCGCCAGATATCGCCGATCCTGCCCTCGGTCTGGGTCAGGGTTAACGCCGTGCCAGCGCCGGGCTCGAGCTTGTCGATCGTCTCCTGCAGCAGGCGGGTGAATTGCCCGACGCCGCAGGGCATCCGCGGCCCGGCGCCGAGAAACAGCGCGCGATATCGGGGTGGTTCGGTCATTGAGTGCTGTCGGCCACGGCGTCCGGCTCCGGGAACGTCGCGGTTAGCCATATCGGCGAGACATTAGCTTTGCGTAACCCCGCGCGCATACGCGACGGCACCGTTCTTGCCAATCCCTGCCCAAGAGCTGCCAGCTCGTCCCGGAACGGGACATCGGATGAAGCGAAACGGCGCAGCCAGGAGCGCGATCATGACGACGGGCGTGATCTTTGCGAATTGGGATGACAACCATTCCAGGCTCTGGAGCCATCGGCCGATCCGGCTCGAGCACACCATGCACAGGCAGCCGGCGTTTTCGATGGACGATCTCGCCAAGCTGATCGAGCACTATCCGCGCGAGCATTACAGCCTGGTCAAGACTGGCGCCAAGGGATCGAGCCGGGTCTGGCGCGAGGGCGAGATCGGCAGGCTGCGCGGCTATCAGGTGATCGAGGCGATTTCGCGCGGCGGTCTGTGGCTGAACCTACGCAACGTCAGCGCGATCGATCGCCGCTACCGCGACATGATCGAGCGGATGTTCGGCGAGATCGCAGCCAAGGTTCCCGGTTTCGATGCGCCGACCCATCAGGCCGGCATCCTGATTTCATCGCCCGATGCACAGGTCTACTACCACGCCGATCTGCCGGGGCAGGGCCTCGTCCAGATCGCGGGTCGCAAGCGGGTCTACATCTATCCCAGCACGCAACCGTTCATCCGGCCCGAGCATCTCGAGAACATCGCGCTGTTCGACGTCGAGGTCGATATCCCCTACGAGCCCTGGTACGACTGGCATGCGCAGGTGATCGATCTCGAACCCGGCCAGATGCTGAACTGGCCGCTCAATGCGCCGCACCGCGTCGAGAACCTCGATACCGTCAACATCTCGATGACGATCTCCTATGTGAACGACGAGATCCGCCGCGCCCAGATCCTGCATCTCGCCAACGGCATGCTGCGTCATCGCTTCGGCTACACGCCGCGCAGCCGCAGCATCCGCGGCCCGACCTTCTTCGCCAAGCAGGTGATGCAGAAGCTGCTGCGCGACGGCAAACGGGTGAAGCGCGAACGCGCGGTTCGGCGCGCGATCGACTTCCGCCTCGACGAAAGCGATCTCGGCAAGATCGTCGACCTGCCCAAGGACCCGCCCAAGGCGGCGTTCGAGGCCGCCTAAGCAGGCTTGCCGGGTGCAGGTGCTGGAATGACGGTCTTGACGACAGCGGTTGAGAAATTCGGGGCGCGGGTCGCTTCCCATGCGGTCGGCCTGTTCGCCGGGCCGGCTGATCATCGATCGCACCATCGCAGCGCTGCACAAGGATGGTGTGCGGGAGTTCGAGCGAAGGGCGGCATTCCCGAATGAGAATGCCGCCCTGATCGCATTTGCCGCGAAGCTTAGCCGTGCAGCTTTCTGGCAGCCTCCGCGATCGCGCGGCCCTGATAGCGCGCGCCGGTCAGCTCGTTCTCGCTGGGCTGGCGGCTGCCGTCGCCGCCGGTGATCGTGGTGGCGCCATAGGGCGCGCCGCCGGTGACCTCGTCGAGCTTCATCTGTCCGGCAAAGCCGTAGTTCAGGCCGATCACCGTCATGCCGAAATGCAAGAGGTTGGTGATGATCGAGAACAGCGTGGTCTCCTGGCCGCCATGCTGGGTCGCGCTCGAGGTGAAGGCGCCGCCGACCTTGCCGTTCAGCGCGCCCCTGGCCCAGAGCCCGCCGGCCTGGTCGAGGAAGTTGGCCATCTGCGAGGCCATGCGGCCGAAGCGGGTGCCGGTGCCGACGATGATCGCGTCGTAATTGGCGAGGTCGTTGATCTCTGCGATCGGCGCGGGCTGGTCGAGCTTGTAGTACGAGGCTTTCGCGACCTCGGCCGGCACGAGCTCGGGCACGCGCTTGATATCGACGGTGGCGCCGGCTTCGCGCGCGCCTTCCGCGACGGCATTGGCCATCGCTTCGATGTGACCGTAGGCGGAGTAATAGAGAACGAGAACCTTGGCCATGACGGCCTCCTTTGGGGGTTGAGGTAGGGGGAGATGATTTGGAGGAGAAGCATGCGTGGACGTTCGTCCGCGCATGCAGGGTGAGTGGTGATCAGGCCGCGTCGACGAGCACGAGCTCGGCATCCTCGAGCGCGGTGATCTTCAGCTTGGCTTCATCGCGGATCGCGGCGCCGTCGCGCGCATTGACGCGCACGCCGTTGACCTCGATGCTGCCGGCCGCCGGCACCAGATAGAGGTGGCGGACCTTGTCGGCGGCGTATTCCGCGCTCTCGCCGGCCCTCAGCGTGGTGGCGAGCACCCGCGCATCGGCGCGGATCGGCAGCGCGTCGTTGTCGCCGGCGATGCCGGAGGCGATGGTGACGAGCTTGCCGGAGCGGTCCGCCTTCGGGAACGGCTTCGAACCCCAGGTCGGGTGACCGCCCTTCGTCGTCGGCTCGATCCAGATCTGGAAGATCTTGGTCTTGGACGGTTCCAGATTGTACTCGGAGTGACGAATGCCGCTGCCGGCGCTCATCACCTGCACGTCGCCGGCTTCGGTGCGTCCCTTGTTGCCGAGCGAGTCCTGGTGCGTGATCGCGCCTTCGCGAACATAGGTGATGATCTCCATGTTGGCATGCGGATGCGCCGGGAAGCCGGAGTTGGGCGCGATCTCGTCGTCGTTCCACACCCGCAGCGCGCCGTGGCTGACATTGTCGGGATCGTAGTAGCTCGCGAATGAGAAGTGGTGCTTGGCCTTCAACCAGCCGTGGTCGGCACCGCCGAGCTCTGCGAATGGTCTGAGTTCGATCATGGTGATTTCCCCTTGATTTAGATGTTGCGCGGTCGCCGGGCGTCAACGCTCGGCGTTGATTGCGATCAGGCGCCGAAGCCGCCGTCGACGTTGAGCACGGTGCCGGTCACGAAGGATGCTTCCGGGCTTGCCAGGAACACGACGCCTGCGGCGACTTCCTCCGGGAGGCCGAAGCGCTGCAGCGCGTGCTGCAAGCGTTGCGTCTCGGCAAACTCGCCGCCGTCCTTCGGGTTCATGTCGGTGTCGATCGAGCCGGGCTGCACCACGTTGACGGTGATGCCGCGCGGTCCGAGGTCGCGCGCCGCGCCCTTGGTGTAGCCGACGACGGCCGCCTTGCTGGCGACGTAGTCGGCGAGCCCCGGAAACGAGGCGCGATCGGCGAGCATCGAGCCGACGGTGACGATACGGCCGCCTTCACCCATCAGCTTCGAGGCGGCGCGGATCGCGGTGATGACGCCGTCGACGTTGATGGCCTCCTGGCGGGCGAGCGTCGCGGTGTCGGCCTTGGGATCGTCGACCGCACCACCCGATGCGACACCGGCGTTGTTGACGAGGATGTCGAGCCGGCCAAAATCCCGGGCGACGGTCTTTACCAGCTGATCGACGTCGGATGACGAGGCCTGGTCGGCCTTGTAGGCGCGGGCATTGACGCCCTTGCCCTTCAACTCGGCGACGACGGCTTCCGCCTTTTCGGGAGAGGCGACGTAGCTGATGGCGACATTGGCACCTTCCGCGGCGAGCGCGCGGGCGCTGGCCGCGCCGATGCCGCGCGAACCGCCGGTGACGAGAGCAACCTTGCCTGAGAGCTTCTTGGTCATTTGGATTTCTCCACCGATTGAATTTGATGGCACTTGGATATGCCTCCGGCTGTGGTATAGAAATAGAAACTATTGAAACTCATTGTTTCCAAATTGAACGATCAGGACAGCGGCCCATGTCGAAACTGCCGGACTTCGAGGCGCTCGCGATCTTCGCAAAAGTCGTGGAATTGCGGTCGTTTGCGGCAGCTGCGACGGAACTGTCGCTGTCCAAGGCGACGGTCTCGAAGGCGGTCAGCCGGCTTGAGGAGCGGCTCGGCGCGCGGCTGTTCAACCGCACCTCGCGGCGGCTGGCGCTGACCGATGCCGGCCAGAAATTGTCGGAGCGCGCCGCACGGCTGCTGGCCGACGGCGAGGCTGCCGAGAGCGAGGCGCTGGCGCAATCGACCACGCCGCGCGGCCTGGTGCGGCTCGCGGTGCCGATGAGCTTCGGCATCAAGACCGTGGCGCCGCTGCTGCCGGAATTCATGGAGGCCTATCCGGAGGTCGCGATCGATCTGCATCTGAGCGACGCCACGGTCGATCTGATCGGCGAAGGCTTTGATGCCGGCCTGCGCATCGCGCGGCTGCCGGATTCTTCGCTGATCGCGCGGCGGCTGTGCGGCATGCCGCGCTATACGGTGGCGGCGCCGTCCTATCTGAAGCGCCATGGCCGGCCGACCCATCCGATGCATCTCGCCGAGCACAAGTGCTTCGGCTACGCCTATCTCTCGACCCAGGGCGTCTGGCACTACACCAATGCGTCGGGCGAACAGGCGAGCGTGCGCCCCGCCGGCCAGTTGCGGGTCAACAATGGCGAGGCCGTGATGCCCGCCCTGCTCGCCGGTCTCGGCATCGCCGATCTGCCCGACTTCATCGTCGGCGAGGCGATCGCGCGCGGCGAGGTCGAAGTGATCCTGAAAGGCTGGAAGCAGCCTGAAGGCGCCGTGCATCTCGTCACGCCGCCCGGCGGCCCGCGTCCCGCCCGCGTCGAGGTGCTGGCGGATTTCCTCGCCAGCCGTTTCGCCAAAGGCCGCACCCAGCGGAAATAGAGAGCCGCGCTCACCGGAAGTCTTCGGCACTGCACACGCGGCTGAAGCCCGCGTGACCCGTCACATCCGTGTCATCCCTTTTAAATTGTATCACTTGTGTGAACTAACCCATGATCGTGGGCCGCCGCGATCGTCTATTTCTGCGTCCTGAACCTGTTGCCGCACCGCGCATTTTCGGAGGAACCAGATGATTGACCTGACCAAGCACGATTTCACGTCATTGTCGGTGAAGGATCTGCTCGATGCCCGCGAGGCCTATCATGTGCATCTGGCTCATCTGCAGTCGGTCTACGCTACGGCGACCGGCCGCTATCTGATCCGCGACAGCGACCGCAACGCGACCGAGCGGCGGCACCATTCCAAGCCGCAGGCGCTCGGACCGCGCACGCTGTTCAATTCGTCGGTCAAGGACTGGTCGTGGCCCTGCATCCTGGTCTTTGTGCGGGACTGGATGAAACGCTCCGAGCTGAAGAACCATCCGGAGAAGCAGGACCAGCTGGTGCCTCCGTTCCTTTATTTGCCTGACGGGCGCGTCGTCCCCACCTGCGTCGTCAAGGTCGATCCGAACGAGGGCAGCCCCGGCGTCGTCGACCCGCCGGTGTTCAAGAGCGATCTGGTTGGCGGCGGCTTTCCGGTCCAGACCATGATCCAGGGCAAGATCCATCGCGGCTCGATCGGCTGTCTCGTCACCAATGGCGAGACCGTGTTTGCACTCTCCAACCGCCACGTCGTCGGCGCGGCCGGGCGCGAGATCTTCGCCGGCTTCAAGAACACGGAGCGCCGTCTCGGCGTCAGCGATGCGCTGCAACTCGGCAAGCGCGCCTTCAGCGACGTCTATCCCGGCTGGCCCGGCGCGCGCGTGGTGGCCAATCTCGATGCCGGATTGATCCGCGTCGACGACGTCAAGGGCTGGACCGCGCAGGTCTACGGTGTCGGCCAGGTCGGCGACGTCGTCGATCTCAATGTCGGCACCTTCCGCCTCGACATCATCAACCAGCCGCTGATCGCCTTCGGTGCGACCAGCGGATTGATGAAGGGCAAGATCATTGGCCTGTTCTATCGCTACAAGACCGTCGGCGGCATGGAATATGTCAGCGATTTCGTGATCGGTCCGCGCGACGGCGACACGCCGCTCAACAACTATCCCGGCGATTCCGGCACGGTCTGGTTTCTCGACGATCCGGACGCGAAGAGGAACGCCGGCGGTGCGCGCATCCTCAGTCCCCTGGCGCTGGAATGGGGCGGCCAGGAACTGTTCGGATCGGGCGGCAAGATTCCGCTGCAGGTCGCGCTCGGCATCTGCATGGCGACGCTGTGCCGCGAGCTGGATGTCGAGCTGATCGGCGACTGGAACGCCGGCCACACCGAGTATTGGGGCGAATGGGGACACGTCAAGATCGGCGCCTACGCGACCGGCCTGATCGATGCGAAGCTTCCCAAGCTCTCGGCCATGATGGATGCCAATTCCGACAATATCGGCCTCGACGACAAGCTGCTTGCCGACCTCAAGCCATATCAGCGCGGCGCATTCGCGCCGCTGGCCGACGTCGCCGACCTGGTGTGGCGCTTCACCCGGCACACCGACGAGAGCAACCATTTCGCCGACATGGACAAGCCGGGCAAGGACGGCAAGACGCTGCTGGATCTTTGCGCCGAGTCGACGCGCAACGTCGATCCGAAAGTCTGGAACGACTATTATGAAGGGATCGGCGAGGACCGTCGTGGCGCGTTGCCGTTCCGGGTCTGGCAGATCTTCGACGAGATGGTCGAATATGCCGCCGCCAACAAGAAGCTGGAATTTGTCTGCGCCGCCGGGATCGTCGCGCATTACATCGGCGATGCCTGCCAGCCGCTGCACATCTCGCAATTCCACCATGGCCTCGATCCGAACGACAAGGCGCACGCCAAGGTGCACAGCATCTACGAGACCACGATGATCGGCCGGCACGGCAAGGATCTCATCAAGATGATCTCCGACGCCAGGACCAGCGACGTCGCGGAGATCGCCCCGGGCGGCACGCCGACCGGTCGCGACGCTGCGGTCGCCGTGGTTGCGCTGATGCAGCGAACCGTGAAGCGGCTGCCGCCGATGACCATCGTGAATCTGTTCAACTCGCATATGGGCAGCGGCCAGGTCGACGTGATGTGGTCGAAGCTGAAGGACGCCACCGCCGCCTGCATGCAGGACGGCGCCAAGACGCTTGCCCGGGTCTGGGAAGCGGCCTGGCGCGCCGGTGCGGGCGAGGACCGTGGGCAGGGCGGCAAGTTCGATCAGAACAGTTTGAGCAAGCTCTACAACGATCCGAGCTTCCTGCCGGCATATCCGCTCCAGCAGCTCACACTCGATGCGGACGACCACATCGTTCCCGTTGGGGGAGGTGGAGCACGTCGTCGGAGCGCGTCGACGGTACGGCGCGCGCGCCCGCAAGCAGCGAAGAAGGCGGCGAAGAAGGCAGCCAAGAGTTCGGCGAGGAAAGCGGTCAAGAAGGCCGTGGCACGCAAGCGTCCGGCAGCAGCCGCGCCGGTCCGCCGCGCAGCCGCCAGCAAGAAGACCGCAACCAAGCGCGGCGCGGCCAGGAAGCGGTCGGTTGCAAGGACGCGCAAGGCAAGTCGCAAGCGTTAGATGAGTTTACGTCGAAACGGGTAACGGATTCCGTTTCATCTCTCACCGCACGCGGGGAGAGATCGGAATGCATCGTAAGATGCGTTCCGGGTGAGGGGAGTCTCCGGTCCGGTCGCCTATCTGGACGCGCCGGATTTTTCAAAATTTGTTGCAGGCGAGGGCGCGCGCTTGATTGCGGCGGTGACGAACATCGGCAAGGTCGAATAGGGAACCTGGATTCATCCGCTTTCACATTTAGTTGTCTGCGCGAACCATCCTTGGCCGCATTCATTTGCCATTTCTGAAGCAACTCGCCGCGTGGAACCCGCGCGCGGATCAAATCGAAAGCAACGAACAAGGGCACTGGGCATGCAGACGGAGCGGATTGTCCTGAGCTTAGCGATCGCGATCGGCGGCCTTGGCGCCGCGGCGCCTGCGTTATCGCAGGAGTATCGCGGCACCTGGGAACAGCAGATGGCGTGCACGCCGGACGTGATGCGGCTGTGCAGCGATCAGATTCCCGACACCAATCGGATCGTCGCCTGCCTGCGGCAGAACACGGCGCTGCTTGGCAGTTCCTGCCGCGCGGTGTTCGAGTCGAATGCGCAACAACAGGCACAAACGCAGGGGCGCGCACCGCAGCCGCAGACGATGCAGCGGCCGCGCGCGCAGCAGATGCAGCCGGCCCCGGTTGCGCCGCCGCTGCGCGGCGATGACGAGGATTAAAGCATGATCCGGAAAAGTGCGAAGCGGTTTTCCGAAAAGATCATGCTCAAACAAAGAGCTGAAGCTCGATGACGATTCAACCTGATCTCATCGCGCTTTAGTGTCTACACAGTGACTTCTGTCTGAGACCTGACTTCGCAGACGTCGACCCATTCGGCCGCGGTCAGCTCGGCCATCCGCTCGGGCGTGATGCGTACCGCGCTGTGGGTCGAGCCCGCGGCCGGGACCACGACGTCGAATGCCTTCAGCGACACATCGCAATACACCGGCAGCGGCGTCTTCAGGCCGAACGGGCAGACGCCGCCGACTTCGTGGCCGGTGATGTCGGCAACCTCGTCGAGGCCGAGCATCTTCGGCTTGCCGCCGAAGGCTGCCTTCACCTTCTTGTTGTCCATCCGCGACGTGCCGGCGGCGACGATCAGCACCACGCGGTCGCCGACCCGCAGGCTCAGCGTCTTGGCGATCCGCGCCGGCTCGACGCCATAGGCCTCCGCCGCCAGCGCGACGGTCGCAGAGCTCACAGCGGATTCGATCACGGAGATATCGGGCGCCTTCTCGGCGAAGAAGGCGCGGACTGACTCGAGGCTCATACTTTTCAGGACCTTGCAGACACCAGGGCAGGAAGTTCGGACAGACCGTGGATCCGATGATCCGGCACCACGCCGAGCTCGTCCATCTGGGTACGCAGAGCCTTGAACATCGTCAATGGGGCGACCGTCTCGCTCTCGACGCAGGCCAGCGCCATCGCTTCCGGCGTCACCCGCTCGATCCAGGCGACATTGAGCCCAAACGCCTTGGCGCCGCAGGCGTCCCACGGATTGGAGGAGATGAACAAGACCTCCGCGGGCGGCACGTTCAGCACCTCCTCGATCAGCGTGTAGGCCTCGGGCGCCGGCTTGAATACCTTGTGGGCATCGACGCTGATGGTCGCATCGAGCAGGCGGTCGAGCCCCGAATTGCGCACCAGCGCGTTCAGCATGTCAGGGCTGCCGTTGGAGAGGATCGCGAGCTTTTTGTCTTTCATCGCCTCGAGCGCCGCGACGGCATCCGGATACAGCGCAAGATGCTGATACTTGTCGATGATGCCGCCCAAAGGTCGCTTCGTCATATTGCAGGCCGAGGCAACGCAGCGTGTAGGCGAGCGAATCGCGGGTCGCTGTGGAGAAATCCTGGTAGCGCCGCATCAGCGTGCGCAGCCAGGAGTATTCGAGCTGCTTGATGCGCCAGACCTGGGTGATGATGTCGCCATAGCCGGGGAATGCATCCTCGGTGATTTCGGCCACCGACTGGACATCGTAGAGCGTGCCATAGGCGTCGAAGACGATCGCTTTGATTGTCATTGTGATCTCCCTTGCCCGCCGATCGTCGCATACAGGAATTTCCTGAGTGCGTCGATGGACTGATCCCGGGCCGCCGCGTTGAATTCGAGGTGATGGCCGAGCAGCTGGGCCGGCGTGCTGTAATGCGACACGTCGAAATCATGGTAGGCGCCGGGATAGACGATCAGCTCGATCGGATAACCAAGGCCCTGCTGCCGCGAGATGCCGTCATCGTCGCGGCCTTCCGCCAGGTTCCGGCACTCTTGCGCCGGCGCCCAGTCGTCCAGTTCTCCGACCATTATCAGGGTCGGCACGGTCATGTTGCCCTTGATGCCGAGGCAGCGCGGATAGAAGGCGACGGCGGCACGGAATTTTACCGACGCGTTGACCTCGATCGCGCCATGCTCGACAGAGAACAATGCGAGCCATCCGCCTTGCGAAAAGCCGATCACGGCAATGCGTGTCGGATCGACCATGGATTGTCGGCTCAGGAAGCTCAGCGCGCGGTAGGCGTCGTGAACCGTTGCGGCAGGGACATCGCCGGTGCAGGTGTTGCTGATGCCACGCGGGCCGAACCGGTCCACGGTGAGCGTGACATAGCCCCAGGCCGCGAGCCGTTTGCCCCAGCGCTCGTCGAGTTCTCGCCACTGCCCACTGCAGCCATGCAGCAACACTACGGCGGGCAGGAGACCCGGTCGCTCCGGCCGCCGCAACAGGCCCTGCAGTGGCTGCGCGTTGTTGAGCGGGCTTTCGAACTCGACCAGCACAGAGGGCGCTTCGGCTGTTGCCGCAGGCTTGCCGTCCGCGCTCCCGACCAGGAGCACGGCGAGGAGGGTGGCAAGTCCGGCCCGGTTCGTCATCGGCCGCCCCGCAAGCGTGCGGCCGACGATACTCCCTTAAATCATGATGCGCTTCCCCGGAATCGCATCATGATCTCATCTCCTTATTTGAGCATGATCTTTTCGGAAAACCGCTTCGCACTTTTCCGGATCATGCTCTAAATCCCCAAAATCTTGCGCGCGTTGGCCTTCAGGACCTTGGGCCGGATCTCCTCGCGGATGTCGAGCTTGGCGAAGTCGGCGAGCCAGCGGTCCGGCGTGATGACAGGCCAGTCCGAGCCGAACAGCATCTTGTCCTGCAAGATCGAGTTGATGTAGCGCACCAGGATCGGCGGGAAATATTTCGGCGACCAGCCGGACAGGTCGATATAGACGTTCGGCTTGTGGGTCGCGACCGAGAGCGCCTCTTCCTGCCAGGGGAAGGAGGGATGCGCGAGGATGATCTTGAGGTCGGGAAAGTCGGCCGCGACGTCATCCATGTACATCGGGTTGGAATATTTCAGCCGCATCCCCATGCCGCCCGGCATGCCCGAGCCGACGCCGGTCTGGCCGGTGTGGAACAGCGCGATCGCACCGCCCTCGTTGATTGCCTCATAGAGCGGATAGGCCATGCGGTCGTTGGCGTAGAAGCCCTGCATGGTCGGATGGAATTTGAAGCCGCGGACGCCGTAGTCCTCGATCAGCCTGCGCGCCTCGCGGACGCCGAGCCTGCCCTTGTGCGGGTCGATCGAGACGAACGGGATCAGAACGTCGAGATGATCGGAGGCGATCTCCAGCATCTCCTCGTTCTTGTAGCGGCGGAAACCGGTCTCGCGTTCGGCGTCCACCGGGAAGATCACCGCGGCGATGTTCTTGGCGCGGTAATAGGCCGCGGTCTCCGGCACGGTCGGCGGATGCTTGTGCGGCGACTTGAAATAGTCGGCCATCTGCGCCTGGAAATCGTCATAGCCGTCGTCGCCATGCATGCCGCACGGCTCCTCGGCATGGGTGTGGATGTCGATCGCTGTGACCTTTTCGATGTCGGGCAGTTTGAGCTTGGGCATTCGGCTTCCCCGGCGGCGCGTTTGTTGGTGATGGAAAATAATTATATGATATAACAATTTTCGCAAGCGGTCTGAGTTGATGGGACGCGATGGCGAAGCGGGCTCGGTTCGGCCGCGAGTGGTCCTTGAGTGGGCGCGAGCGCGGCGTGCGAGCACGATTCGCTGGTCACGAATCCACCGCCAGGGCGCCGCGACGGGATCGGGGATTGGCGCCGCATACGCGACGGTCGCCGTTTCTGATGCGATCTCAATGGCGTGCCAGGGTGACCGACGCCGGTTCCAGGCCGCGATATGGCCGAAAATCGGCCCATCTCGGTTGACATTCAACGGTCCGATGGCTTAGAACCCGGCCGTCCCGCGCGGTCGGCCGCTTGTCGGGATAATCCCATTTTGCCATTCATTGGCATTAATCAGGTACGGCCTCCAACACGGGCCTTTCGAAGTAACAGGATTGTCCCATGAAGGTCCGTAACTCGCTGAAGTCGCTGCGCGGCCGCCATCGCAACAACCGTCTGGTCCGCCGCAAGGGCCGCGTCTATGTGATCAACAAGGTCCAGCGCCGTTTCAAGGCGCGCCAGGGTTGATCCGGCGCGGGTCGGCCGATTGCGCCGATCCCAACACATCTCTTTCACAGGTCTTTGACGCCGTGCTGCTTTGCAGCGCGGCGTTGTGCGTCTAGACTTCGGGCCATGGGATTCAACTTCCTTGGACTTGGCAACCGCCGGCTGGCGATCCTGATCGCCGCGCTGCTTGCCGTGCCGGTCGCGGCCATGCCTGTCGCGGCCGCCGCGCAGGACGATCCGCGGGTGGTCCCGCCGCCGAAGGCCCAGAAGAAACTGCCCGAAGCGCCGACCAAGCTGCCGAAGGTTCCGGCCGACCGTACTCGCGGGCTGGATTTCCTGTTCGGCGCCCTGAAGGCTGCGCCCGATGAGGACAGCGCCCGCCACGTCGAGGCGCGGATCTGGGCGCTGTGGCTGCAAACCCCGAGCGATACCGCGGCGCTGTTGATGGTGCGCGCCAAGGCTGCGCTCGACGCCCAGAATATCGATGTGGCGCTGAAGCTTCTGGACGCGGTGATCAAGCTCCGGCCCGATTATGTCGAGGCCTGGAACCGGCGCGCGACGATCTATTATCTCAAGAACGACTACGTCCGTTCGCTGGGAGACCTGCAGCAGGTGTTGACCCGTGAGCCTCGCCATTTCGGCGCGCTGGCGGGTGTCGGCATGATCATGCAGGACATGGGCGACGACAAGCGCGCGCTGGACGCCTTCCGCAAGGCGCTGGCTGTCGATCCCTATCTTGAGAAGGTGCCGCAGATCGTCAAGCAACTGACCGAGAAGGTCGAAGGCCGCGACATCTGATTGCGTGCGATTGACGCGAGGGGAGACGTTGCTCGCGAGCTGATGCTTGCTCGCGATACGGTCCGGCGCAGGAGATTAGTGCAGGAACTTGCCGCGGGATGCGCTGTCCTGGGCGACAGCAGCATAGAATTGCTGAAGCTCCGCCTCCAGGTGCTCATTCACGAGCAGCAGGGCCTTCAGGGCTCCGCGCAGGTCGCCGTTGCAGCTCGCCACGATCTGATCGATGGCCACATCGCTAGGGTCGGAAATCATGGTACTCCTCCGATTACTTCCCGTTGAACTCGTCGTGCGGACGCAGGTTCCTGTGGATTCAGTGCACAAGCCAAGAGGCACGTCCCGGTTTCGATGAAGCCTCGCCTCTGATGGCGAAATTGCCACGGGCAATCTATGGAATTACTAATGACGGTGGGATGAACCCGCTATCCACAGGCTGGGCGCATTGTGGACAACTGCGCCCTAGGCGCGAACCGGACAACCGAAAATTGGCTTTCCGAACAAGGGCATCCCAGGGCTGCGGGCAAATCCACGCGAAACCTGGCTTCGCCTTCGTCGTAATTTTCGGGTGCCCAAGACGCTTCAACTGCCCAAGACCCTTCGGACCCCCTCGATGTTAATCGCGATCATCGCGCTGGCGGCCGCAGGGCTGGCGCTGGCCTTGGCGACGCAAATCGGCGTCCAGCTGATCCAGCGCGCCTTTCCGCCGCAGGGGCGAATGATCGAGGTATCCGGCGCGCGGCTGCATGTCGTCGAGCTCGGCCCGCGCGATGCCGCGGGGGCGCCGGTCGTGCTGCTGCATGGCGCAAGCTCCAACCTGCGGGCAATGCAGCCGCTCAGCGACCGCATTGCCAA
Source organism: Bradyrhizobium sp. USDA 4011 (assembly GCF_054063415.1). Taxonomy (NCBI): domain Bacteria; kingdom Pseudomonadati; phylum Pseudomonadota; class Alphaproteobacteria; order Hyphomicrobiales; family Nitrobacteraceae; genus Bradyrhizobium; species Bradyrhizobium sp. USDA 4011. Next base: position 2,981,377 of record NZ_JBSSGG010000001.1, on the reverse strand, counting down.
AACGCGCCGGGTGATCCTGATCGACCGGCCGGGCCATGGCTGGAGCACGCGCGCGCGCGTCGCGGATTCGACGCCGGCGATCCAGGGCCGGATGCTCGCGGAAGTGCTGACCAGGCTCGGTATCGACCGGGCGATCGTCGTGGCGCATTCCTGGGCCGGCGCGCTTGCCCTGCGCATGGCACTAGATCATCCGGATCGCGTGGCGGGCCTCGCGCTGCTCGCGCCCGTCGCCTATCCCTGGCGCGGCGGCGCCGGCCGCTACAATGATGTGATCTCGACGCCTTTGATCGGACCGCTGTTGGCGCACACAGTCACGCTGCCGCTCGGCTGCCTCGTCGCCAATTCGGGCGCGCGCGGGGTGTTTGCGCCGCAGCCGATGCCGGCCGATTTCGTCCGCGACAGCGAGACATTGCTCTTGCTGCGCCCGCGCGAATTCATCGCCAATGCGCGCGACCTCGTCACGCTGAAGGCCGCCGTGGTCGAACAGGCGCCGCGCTATGCGGAGATCAAGGCGCCGCTGTCCATCATTTCGGGCGACGTCGACAAGACGGTCTCGACCGGAATCCATTCGCGGCCGCTTGCAGCGTCAGCGCCCAACGCCAGGCTCATCGTGCTGCCGGGTGTCGGTCACATGGTGCAGTATGCGGCGCCCGACCTCGTGGCGTCCGAGATCGAGGCGATGGCCGACCAATTGGTCCAACCGGCGGCAACAGCGGACAAGATTGCGCCCGCGAATCTGTGATCCGGTGAGGCTTGCGCGGTTGCAGCCTGCCGAACATCATGCGGCTGCGCGGCTCGACAGATACCATCCAAAGGACAAGCCCCATGCGGATCGACAACATCGCCGACCTCATCGCTGAAACCCTCGCCCAGGCCGGCGTGAAGCGCATCTACGGTGTCGTCGGCGACAGCCTCAACGGCTTGACCGAGGCGCTGCGCAAGCGCGGCACGATCGGCTGGCTGCATGTGCGCCATGAGGAGGTGGCGGCCTTCGCCGCCGCGGCCGAATCCCAGATCACGGGCGACCTTGCGGTGTGCGCGGGCTCCTGCGGCCCGGGCAATCTCCATCTCATCAACGGCCTGTTCGACGCGCATCGCAGCCGCACGCCGGTGCTGGCGATCGCGGCCCAGATTCCATCAGCCGAGATCGGCGGCGGCTATTTCCAGGAGACCCATCCGCAGGACCTGTTCCGCGAATGCAGCCATTATTGCGAGCTGGTATCGGATCCGGCGCAACTGCCCTACATGCTGGAGAATGCGATCCGCGCCGCGGTCGGCAAGCGCGGCGTGGCCGTCTTGGTGCTGCCGGGCGACGTTGCGATGCGGCCGGCGCCGAAGCGCGACATCGCACCGAATGCCGGCCTGCTGCCGCCCGCGCCGGTGGTGCGTCCGGCCGAGGCCGAATTGAACGCGCTGGCCGCGCTGCTCAATGGCGCAAAGCGCGTCACGCTGTTCTGCGGCCGCGGTTGCGCCGGCGCGCATGCCGGCCTGATCAAGCTCGCCGAGACGCTGAAGAGCCCGATCGTGCATGCGCTCGGCGGCAAGGAATATGTCGAGTACGACAATCCCTACGATGTCGGCATGACCGGCTTCATCGGCTTCTCCTCGGGCTATGCCGCGATGCACGGCTGCGACGTGCTGCTGATGCTGGGCACCGACTTTCCCTACAAGCAGTTCTTCCCGACCGGCATCAGCATCGCGCAGGTCGATCTCCGTCCGGAAAACCTCGGACGCCGCTGCAAGCTCGATCTCGGCATCGTCGGCGACGTCGGCGAGACCATCGCCGCGCTGCTGCCGAAGCTGACCGTCAAGACCGAGCGCAAGTTTCTCGACGCCAGCCTCGCGCACTACAAGGACGCCCGCGCCGGACTCGACGATCTTGCCGGCGGCAAGCCGGGGCAAAAGCCGATCCATCCGCAATATCTGGCGCGCCTGCTCAGCGACCAGGCGACCGAGGATGCGGTGTTCACCGCCGACGTCGGCACGCCGACGATCTGGGCCGCGCGCTATCTGAAAATGAACGGCCGCCGCCGTCTGGTCGGCTCCTGGGTGCACGGCTCGATGGCCAACGCGATGGCGCATGCGATCGGCGCACAGGCGGCGCAGCCGGGGCGTCAGGTGGTGTCAATGTCCGGCGACGGCGGCTTTGCGATGCTGATGGGCGATTTGATCACGCTGACGCAGGCCAAGCTGCCGGTGAAGGTCGTGATCTTCAATAACAGCGTACTCGGCTTCGTCGCGCTGGAGATGAAGGCGGCCGGCTTCATCGAGACCGGCGTCGACCTGAAGAATCCCGATTTCGCGGCGATGGCCCGCGCGATGGGCATTCACGGCGTCAGGGTGGAGGATCCCGGCGAGCTCGAGGGCGCGATCCGCGGCGTGCTCGCACATGACGGCCCGGCCGTGCTCGACGTCGTGACCGCGACGCAGGAATTGTCGATGCCGCCGACCATCACGCTGGAACAGGTGAAGGGCTTCAGCCTGTGGGTGCTGCGCGCCGTGATGAGCGGCCGCGGCGACGAGGTGGTCGATCTCGCCAAGACCAATCTGTTGCCGCGCTGATCGCGGTAGCAGAGCATGATCCGGAAAAGTGCGTAGCGGCTTTCCGAAAAGATCATGCTCAAATCAGAAAGCCAGAAGGGGATGGCGATTCGAAGAAGAGCCATCCCCGTCCGCCCTGGCATTTGCGCAGGGCGGACGATGTCCGATACCGCCGATTACTGCTTCTGCTTGCCGTCCTTGTCGAACGACGACACGTAGGCCCACAGATTGTTGGCCTCGGTCTCGTTCTTGATGCCGGCGAAGGCCATCTTGGTGCCGGGGATCTTGGCCTTCGGATCCTTGATGTATTCGAGGAAGGTTTCCTTGTTCCAGGTGATGCCGGAATTCTTGTTGGCATCGGAATAACTGTAATCCGGCGCGGTGCCGGAGTGGCGGCCGTCGAGGCCGTTGAGCTCGGGGCCGACCTTGTTCTTGGCGCCTTCGCCGATCGCGTGGCAGGCGAGGCATTTGTTGAATGAGGTCTTGCCGGCGGCGGCATCCTGCGCCAGCGCGGAGGACGCGGTGGCCAGCGATGTGACGACCGCCAGCGCGCTCAAGGTCTTTAGGTTCATGGGGTTCTCTTCGTTTCGTCCCGGGGGGTAGTGTTTGGTTTGTGGCATGTCCGGCTTGGACAGGACAAGCCACGAAACTTTGACAGGTTTCATGGCCGTCCGCTTGTCCGAGAGAGAACTCGACATTGCGAGGCGGGGCAATCCGACCTTCGGCCGGGTAACTGAAACAGGTGCAGACCTGATTGATTTGTCGTAACAAATCCGCAAAGCGCCGAGCGCTCCGAGGGAACACCGATGTCCATCATGATGCCGGCGGCCGATCAGGCCGTCCTTGCCCGCCGCGCCGAAATCGTCGCCGCCTTGCGCGCCATCGTGCCGGGCGAGGGCGTGATCGACAGCGCCGCCGAAATGCTGGCCTATGAATCCGACGGTCTGACCGCCTATCGGCAACCGCCGATGGTCGTGGTGCTGCCCGATACCACCGAGCAGGTCGCGAAGGTCCTCAGATATTGCCAGGAGCAGGGCATCAAGGTGGTGCCGCGCGGCTCCGGCACCTCGCTGTCCGGCGGCGCGCTGCCGCTCGCCGACGGCGTGCTGCTCGGGCTCGGCAAGTTCAAGCGGATTCGCGAGATCGACTTCGACAACCGCGTTGTCGTCACCGAGCCCGGCGTCACCAACCTTGCGATCAGCCAGGCGGTCGCCCATGCCGGCTTCTACTACGCGCCCGATCCGTCGTCGCAGATCGCCTGCTCGATCGGCGGCAATGTCGCGGAGAATTCCGGCGGCGTGCACTGCCTGAAATACGGCACGACCACCAACAACGTGCTGGGCTGCGAGATCGTGCTGATGAGTGGCGAGATCCTGCGCATCGGCGGCAAGTCGGCGGAGAATGCCGGCTACGATCTGATGGGGATCATCACCGGCTCGGAGGGGCTGCTCGGCGTCATCACCGAGATCACGGTGCGCATCTTGCAGAAGCCCGAGACGGCGCGCGCGCTGATGGTCGGTTTCGCCGAGGTCGAGGCGGCCGGCGAATGCGTGGCTGCCATCATCGGCGCCGGCATCATCCCGGGCGGCATGGAGATGATGGACAAGCCGGCGATCCACGCCGCGGAAGCTTTCGTCCATGCCGGCTATCCGCTCGACGTCGAGGCGCTCCTGATCATCGAGCTCGACGGGCCCCAGGTCGAGGTCGACGAGCTGATCAAGCGGGTCGAGGCGATCGCGCAAGGCTGCGGCTCGACCTCCTGCCAGATCTCGACCTCGGAGGCCGAGCGCAATTTGTTCTGGGCCGGCCGCAAGGCGGCTTTCCCCGCGGTCGGGCGGATCTCGCCGGACTATCTCTGCATGGACGGCACCATCCCGCGCGGCGCGCTGCCGAAGGCGCTGGCGCGGATCCGCGAGCTCTCGGAGAAATACGGCCTCGGCGTCGCCAATGTGTTCCACGCCGGCGACGGCAATCTGCACCCCTTGATCCTCTACGATGCCAACAAGCCGGGCGAGATCGAGAAGGCGGAAGCGTTCGGCGCCGATATCCTGCGTTGCTGCGTCGAGGTCGGCGGCGTGCTCACCGGCGAGCATGGCGTCGGCATCGAGAAGCGCGACCTGATGCCGGAAATGTTCACCGAGATCGATCTCAACCAGCAGCAGCGGCTGAAATGCGCCTTCGATGCAGAGGGCCTGCTCAACCCCGGCAAGGTGTTTCCGACGCTGCACCGCTGCGCCGAGCTCGGCCGCGTCCATGTCCACGCCGGCAAGCTGGCGTTCCCGGATATCCCGCGGTTCTAAAAGCATGATCCGGAAAAGTGCGAAGCGGTTTTCCGAAAAGATCGTGCTCAAACAATGAGCTCAAGCGCGATGACGATTCAACCTGATCTCATCGCGCTTCAGGGCGATCGGTACATTTCGATCGATCGCGCTCGCCAGCCGATAACCTTAACCGATGCTTGCCGCGATGGCCCTGGCAGGTCGTCACGGCTGCCGTTGCGCGTCGCTGCAATTGCGGTGCCCACCCACCGTTTACACGGCCTTCAGCTGTTCCTCGGTATTTTCCCAAGATGCATGTCTTCGGAAACACATCGATGCCCAGCCTGGCCGATCAGCTGGCGCTTTCGCGCAATCGGCCCGCAGGTTTCGACTACATGCGGATTGCGCTGGCGGTATCGATCATCTGCCTGCACAGCCTGAACGTGACGCTCGGGCTTGGCCGGGCGCTGGAAATCCTGAGCTCGTTCCGCATCGGCATCGCGATGATCCTCGCGCTGTTCTTTGCGCTCAGCGGCTTCCTGGTGACGGCGAGCCTGCAGCGGTGCAAGAGCCTGATCTCCTTCCTCGGCCTGCGCGTGCTCCGGATCGGGCCGGCGCTCGCGGTCGAGACGACGCTGTCGGCCGTCATCATCGGCTCGGTGTTCACCGAGCTGCCATTGGCGCAGTATGTCGCCGACCCGACATTCCACGCCTATTTTCTCAACATGGTCGGCGACATCCATTACGAGCTGCCGGGCGTCTTCCTGCACAATCCGCTGCCGGAGGTGGTGAATGCCCAGCTCTGGACGGTGCCGTATGAATTGTGGTGCTACGTCGTCCTGGCGCTGCTCGCGGTGACCACGATCTGCTTCAACAGGGTGGCCTACCTTGTGTTCCTGGTGATCGTTCAGGTCGCGCTGGTGAGCTACGACGTCTACCGCTGGGAGGAGGTGCCGATCCAGCTTCGCCCGCACCTTCTGGTGTTCTGCTTCCTTGCCGGCGTCGGCTTCTACCTCTGGCGCGACAAGGTGCCGTTCAACCGCACGGCGTGCCTGGTCGCGCTGTTGCTGTGCGCCGCCGGCATGGCCACCGGACGCGGCGACGCGCTGGCTCCGGTGCCGGCCGCCTATGTCGCGTGCTATCTCGGTCTGCTGAACCCGCGACGGGGCTGGATCGTGTCGTCAGGCGATTACTCCTACGGGCTCTATCTCTATGGGTTCGTCATCCAGCAGTGCGTTGCCTCGTTCGGGCCGCCGGTCCAGCACTGGTATCTGAACATCCTGATCAGCCTGCCGCTTGCCTTCGGCGTCGCGTTCGTGTCCTGGCATCTCGTCGAGAAGCATGCGCTTCGGCTCAGGGCGCAGGTCGAACGGATCGAGGCGGCCGTGCTCTCCCGGATTTCGATCGCAGCCTTCTGGCGCAAATCGCCCGAGCGAATCGAGTTGGGTGCGACGCTCGGCGGCAGCCGCGCGTCGGTCTGATATTGCACCGGAGGGGGAGGACCTGCATCGCAAGCCCTCCCGCGGCACCGTCTTACAGCAGCACGTATTGCGTCCGTTCGCGCTTGGCCAGCAGCGGCAGCGCCTGCTCCGCGATATAGGTCTTGAAGCAGGCGCTCTCCGCATGCGCCTTGAATGCCGCTTCGTCCTGGAACAGTTCGTAGAACAGGAATTGCGCCGGGTTGTCCTTGCCGCGGCCGATCAGGAACAGCTTGGTGCCGGGGTCCTTCTGCGCCTCGGGCAGGAAGCCGTCGAGAATTGCCGCGACCTTGTCGGCCTGGCCTTCCTTGGCTTCCCATTGCGCCACGACCAGAAGGCCTGATGTGTTGATCGCATCGCTGATGGTTCTCGTGCTCATCGCATAGTGCTTCATATGCATTCCTCCGTTGCTTTGCTCCGATCGAGCTTGCGATCCGGTCCAGGGCGAGACGCCGGCGATCGTCATGATCGCCGCGAACGAGCCGATGGCCGATCGTCGGGTGAGCATCATCGTCGTGGTCGTGACTCCGAACGTTTCATGATCGCCTCCAGATGAAGTGCGCCAACCGTCGTGCCGGCCGAACCGCCCGCGAGAGATAGTGGATCGTGCTGCGCACTCGGTTAGGCGACGATCGAAATGTCGATGTCGTGAAAATGGTTCGACTTCGGTCGAAGTGTTACGTCTCCGCCTGCGCAGGACGCGCGATGTGGCCAAAACCTCGAGCGGAGTGGCCCGACCGCCGTTCCCACCTTTGTTGGGTGGCAAGCCCCGCTCCCGGACCATTCCGTCGGCATTGCGAGGGTGGGGTTCGTCGCATTTGATCTCGGAGCCAAATTTCGTTACCGACTAGCGTGTGGAAACGCTGAAAGTCAGAGACGTCCAGGACCTCGAAGAGGCGGTGCGCGCGGCTGTTGCCAGCGAGCAGCCGCTCGAGGTCATTGGTCATGGATCGAAACGCGCCATCGGCCATCCGATGGCGACCAATGCCGTGCTCGACGTTTCGGTGCTGAACGCGGTCAGCTCCTATGAGCCGAACGAGCTGATCATCACGGTGCAGGCCGGCGCGCCGCTCGCCGACGTGCAATCCCTGATCGACGCCAAGAACCAGCAATTCGCCTTCGAGCCGATGGACATGTCCGTGCTGCTCGGCACCGCGGGAGCCGGCACGATCGGCGGCATGATCGGCGCCGGCCTTGCCGGTCCGCGCCGTATCAAGGCCGGCGGCGCCCGGGATCACCTGCTCGGGGCGCACGCGGTGTCCGGATTCGGCGACAGTTTCAAGACCGGCGGGCGGGTGGTGAAGAACGTCACCGGCTACGATCTCTGCAAGCTGCTGACCGGTTCCTGGGGCACGCTGGCGGTCATCACCGAAGTGACGCTCAAGGTGATGCCGAAGCCGGAAGCCGAGCGGACGCTGGTGCTGCGCGGGCTCGACGACGTCGCCGCCAACAAGGCGATGACGGCAGCGCTGGGCTCGCCCTTCGACGTGTCGGGCGCGGCGCATCTGCCCGGCTCGTCGCTGCGGTCGGGGACCGGCGCGCTCGCCGGCCTCGCGGCCTCCGGCCAGCCGGTCACGCTGGTGCGGCTTGAGGGCATTTCGGCGTCGGCGGCGCACCGGGCGGCCTCGCTCAGCCAGGCACTCTCCTCCTATGGAACGGTCGAGAGCCTGGCTGACGACGCCTCAGCTGCGATCTGGAGCGCGCTACGCGACGTGGTGCCGCTCGCGGCGAGCGGCGCGCTCGGGGCCTGGCCGGTGTGGCGCATCGTTTGCCCGCCAGCCTCAGGCGGCTCGCTCGGTCAGGCGTTGTCGCGCGCCACCGGCGGCGACGTGATCTACGATTGGGGTGGCGGGCTGATCTGGGCCGCGGTGCCGCCCAATGCCGACGCGCAGGCTGCGCTGGTCCGCAGCCAGGTCGAGGCGGTCGGCGGGCACGCCACCCTGATCCGCGCCACCGAGGATGTGCGCCGTGCGGTCGACGTGTTCCAGCCGCAGCCGGCCGGGCTTGCCGCACTCGGCGAACGTATCAGGGCGAGTTTCGATCCGAGATCGGTCCTCAACCGCGGCCGGATGATTCGAGGCGGGGGGGCATGAAGACCGAGTTTACCCTGGCGCAGCTCGCCGATCCCGACATCAAGGAAGCCGACAAGATCCTGCGCGCCTGCGTGCATTGCGGCTTCTGCACCGCGACCTGTCCGACCTATGTGCTGCTCGGCGACGAACTCGATAGCCCGCGCGGCCGCATCTACCTGATCAAGGAGATGCTGGAGACGGACAAGCCGCCGACGGCGGACGTGGTCAAGCATATCGACCGCTGCCTGTCGTGCCTCGCCTGCATGACCACCTGTCCCTCGGGCGTGAACTACATGCACCTCGTCGACCAGGCCCGGGTCAGGATCGAGCGGGATTACGAGCGGCCGCTGACCGAGCGGCTGCTGCGGTCGGTGCTCGCCTACGTGCTGCCGCGGCCGGGCCTGTTCCGCATCAGCATGATCCTGGCCGGTCTCGCCCGTCCGCTCACAGCGCTGCTGCCAACGCCGTCGGTCGGTGCGGCGAGCCCGGGCCTGCTGCGGCGGATCAAGGCGATGCTGGTGCTGGCGCCGCGCAGCCTGCCGCCGCCGGGTCCGGCTGCGGGAACCGTGTTTGCGGCGACCGGCCGGCGGCGTGGGCGGGTCGCGCTGTTGCAGGGCTGCGCCCAGCAGGTGCTGGCGCCACGCATCAATCAGGCCGCGATCAACGTGCTGACCCGGCACGGCGTCGAGGTGGTGCTGGTCAAGGACGAGCAATGCTGCGGCGCGTTGACCCATCACATGGGGCAGGACGCCGACGCGCTGGCGCGCGCACGGGCCAACGTCACGGTGTGGCAAAGGGAAGCGGACCAGAACGGGCTCGACGCCATTCTGGTGACGACCTCGGGCTGTGGGACAGTTGTCAAGGACTACGGCTACCTGCTGCGCGAGGACAAAACATTCGCGGAAGCAGCCAAGCGAATCTCGGCGCTGGCAAAGGATATCACCGAGTATCTCGCTGGCCTCGAGCTCGCGCCTTCAACGCAGATAGGCGACGTCACCGTCGCCTATCACTCGGCTTGTTCGTTGCAGCATGGACAGAAAATCACTCAACTTCCGAAAGAATTGCTTTCCAAGAATGGATTCGTGGTGAAAGATGTGCCTGAGAGCCATTTGTGTTGCGGTTCGGCGGGGACCTACAACATTCTCCAGCCCGACATTGCGAGCAGATTGCGCGATCGCAAGGTCGCCAATATTGCGCTTGTCAAACCGGACATGATCGCTGCGGGCAATATTGGTTGCATGGTTCAGATTGCCGGCGGCACGTCAGTTCCTGTGGTGCACACGATTGAGCTTCTCGATTGGGCGACAGGAGGTCCCCGGCCAGGATTGAATTGATCGACTGCCATTCGAGCATGATCCGGACCCCAGCCTTGCCCTGACGCAAACTGAAGGACCGGCGCTTCCCTGCCACAGACGCGAAGCGATCGCGCGGCCATCATGCCCGACAAGCGAAGTGGAAGGTGCCTCTCCTCGGGGTGCAGCTGCTGACCGGCAAGCGATCACTTCAATACGCGGTGGACTCAAATCAGCGGCAACAGGAGGACCACGATGGCGAAGTCGAAGAAGGCGAAGAAAAGCAAGAAGGCCAAAAAGGCCAAGAAGGCGGTAGCGGCGAAGAGGAAGTCCGCGAAGAAGTCGGCCAAGAAGACTGCGAAGAAGGCCGCGAAGAAGTCTGCAAAGAAATCGGCGAAGAAGTCAGCCAAGAAGACCGCTAAGAAAGCTGCGAAGAAGGCTGCTCCGAAGAAGGCCGCGAAGCCGGCTGCGAAGAAGGCCGCCAAGAAGAGCGCTCCGAAGAAGGCCGCCGCGCCGAAGCCGGCTGCCCCGGTTGCAGCGCCCCCGGCGTCCGAGCCCGCGCCGCAGCCGGCCCCGAGCTGGGCCACGCCGAGCCACGAGCCGACGCCGAGCTGGGGCACGTCCGACAGCGAGCACCACTAGCCCGGATCTGCACCGGTTCACCTGATCGAAGCCGCAGCGGACGCCGCTGCGGCTTTTTCCGTATCGGCCGTCCGTAGGTTTGCGGAGACGCGATTCGCGACGATACCGACTGCTGCATGTCGAACTGTTGCTCGAATCCGATTTTGCGTGCCGCTCAACCGGGGCGGGAGCCCTGAGTCTTGTGGTGTAAATGCAACACTCGTCAACCAACGTGTGGCGAGAGTGCTGGAACGCCTAAAAAGTCGGCACATGCATGTCTTTTTGGCTTCACGGTCCCGTGCATGGGCTTCAGATTGAGCCCACGCGATTTAGTCGCAGTCCGTTATCGCGCGCCCTGGGGGCCACCGGAGCGGGGCTGTCTGGAAAAGTAGATGGGGATCGTCATGAAGAAACTGGCTTTGTTGGCAACGGCGCTGGCAATGATTTCGAGCTCGGCAATGGCCGCTGACATGGCGGTGAAGGCCGTCAAGGCGCCGCCGCCGGCTCCCTTCGATCCCTGGGACATCGCCTTCGGCGCCGGCATCGTCAGCGACTACATCTTCCGCGGCGTCACCCAGTCCAACCACAATCCGTCGGTCACCGCCTATTTCGAGCCGCGCTACAACGTCAACAAGGACCTGCAGCTCTACATTGGCACCTCGACCGAAAGCATCTCCTTCGCCAACCGCGCTGCGGCTGAAGTCGACGTCTACGGCGGTATCCGCCCGACCTTCGGCGCCTTCGCCTTCGACATCGGTGTCTGGGGTTACCTGTATCCGGGTGGAACCTGCTACTACGGCGCGCCGTTCGACACCGCCGGCAAGGCGCTGGGTGCCGATTGCGCCCTCAACTTCCTGCCGAACGGCAACGTCATGAAGAAGGACGTCTCGTTCTTCGAAGTCTACGGCAAGGTGACTTACACCATCAACGACAATTGGGCGTTCACCCTGAACGAATACTACTCGCCGAACTTCCTCAACACCGGCGCCTGGGGCAACTACTCCTCGATCATCGGCAAGTACACCGCGCCGAGCACCGTGTTCGGCACCAGCGGCGTCGGCATGTATGTGTCGGGTGAGTTCGGCCGGCAGTGGCTCGGCACCTCCGACAGCTTCTACGGCGTTCCGGCGTTCCCGAACGGCATCAAGTATGCCGACTACAACACCTGGAACATCGGCATCGGCTTCACCTACAAGGTGTTCACGCTCGATCTGCGCTACTCCGACACCGACATGTCGAAGGGCAATTGCAGCGCCTTCACCAGCGACTACACCGCAGGCGGCACCACCAATGTCACCCCGATCAACCCGCTCGGCACGGGCTCCAACTGGTGCGGCGCGGCCGGTATCGCCAAGCTCTCGGTCGACCTGACCGCGATGTCCAACCTGAAGTAATTTCCTCTTCCGAGGATCCGGGGGCGGCAGAGCAATCTGCCGCCCCTTTTGTTTTGCGGACTCGGGTGATGGCGAGACTGGAGCGGCAGACTGGCTGGACCTCTCCCGCTTGCGGGGGAGGTCGCCGCGCGTAGCGCGGCGGGTGGGGGCTCTTTCCACAATGCGATTCGTGGAGAGAGCCCCCACCCCAACCCTCCCCCGCAAGCGGGAGAGGGAGCCGAGTGCCTTCCGGGCTAGCTGTTCGAGTTCGTAGCCAAGTTCGCTCACCTACGACGCGGCGGCCTCAACCTTGTCACGCAAGGTGAAGCGGTCGCCGCCGCGGACCAGCGACACGTTGCGCTGGTGGAAGGCGTCGAGCGTCGAACGGTGGCCGATCGAGACCACCGTGGTGTCGGGCAGCTTCTCGGCGATCAGTCGGTACAGGGCGGCTTCCGACGGCTCGTCGAGCGAGGCCGTCGCCTCGTCGAGGAACAGGAATTGCGGCGCATGCAGCAGCGCCCGGGCGATGCCGAGCCGCTGCTGCTCGCCGAGCGACAGCATCCGGTTCCAGTGCGCTTCTTCCTCCAGCCGCGCCGCGAGTTGCGGCAGTCCGACGGCGGTGAGAACCTCGCGGACCCGTCCCGCATCGTAGCTTGCAGCCTGGCCCGGATAGACCACCGCGCCATGCAGCGAGCCGATCGGCAGATAGGGACGTTGCGGCAGCATCATCAGGCTGGCATTGGCGGGGATATGGACCGCGCCGCGGCCGAACGGCCAGATGCCGGCCACCGCGCGGAACAGCGTGGACTTGCCGGCGCCGGAGGGACCGGTGACCAGGGTGCGTTCATTGTCGCGAAGGCTGAAGCCGTCAGCCGCGAGCAGCGGCTTGCCGTCCGGCAGGGTGACCAGGAGATCGTCGAGATCGATCGTGTCGCCGGCTGTGGGCTTGACGTGGATGATGTCCTGCCGCTGCGCGAGCGCATCGCCGCCGCGGATCGAGTTCTCGAAGCCATCGAGACGCGCGACCACCGATTGCCATTCAGCCAGCGTCCGGTAGGCCGTGATGAAGAACGACAGTGAATCCTGCACGCTGCTGAAGGCGGACGCGGTCTGCATCATGCCGCCGAGCTGGATCTTGTTGGCGAAATAGGCCGGTGCGATCAACACATAGGGGAAGATCACGGCGGCCTGCGAATAGGTCGCGGTGAACGCGGTCAGCTTCTTGGTTCGTTGCATGATGTCGAGCCAGTTCCCGACCACGAATCCGAAGCGATCGAGCAATCGCGTGCGCTCGGCCGGTTCGCCGCGGAGCAGCGCAATCTGCTCGGCGTTCTCGCGGGTCCGCACCAGGTTGAAGCGGAAATCGGCTTCGAACCGTTGCTGCCGGAAGTTGAGGTCGACGAGCGGCCTGCCGATCACATGGGTCAAGACCGTTCCGAGGATCGCGTAGATCAGCGCGCCCCATACCAGATAGCCGGGAATCCCGATCTCTCTGCCGAACAGATGCAGCGGCGCCTGATTGGAAAGGCCCCACAGGATGAACACGAAGGAAGCAAGCGTCACGACGGAGCTCAACAATCCGATCCCGAGCGTCAGGGTCTGTTCGACGAAGCGCTGGGTGTCGTCGGCGATACGCTGGTCGGGGTTATCGGCGGCATCGCCGAGCAACTGCATGCGATAGTGGTTGGCATCGTTCAGCCAGCCGCCGAGATAACGCGTGGTCATCCAGCGCCGCCAGCGGATCTGCAGCCATTGATTGAGATAGAGCTGGTAGACTTTCAGGCCGATCCAGAACGCCGCGAGCACGCAGAAGTAACCGATCTGATAGGTGAAGACCGCCTGATCACGATCCTGCAGCGCGTTGTAGAAAACATTGTTCCAGCGGTTGAACAGCACGGTCAGAAACACGCTGGCGAGCTCGATGATCACCACCGCGGCCAACAGTCCGCGGCCTGCCCATTTGTCGTCGGAGTTGAAATAGGGCGAGGCGATGCGCCACACCGTCGCGAGCGTCGAGCGAATGTTGTTCACAGATTATCGTCTCCGGAGAAGTGGCCGCAACGGCCTGAAGTATCGGGACAATCGGCGTGATCCTCGACTAAAGTCGTAGGTCTGGCATGCAAGCGTTGGCTTGTCCCGGCGATCAAGTCAACCCTAGCATGACGACAACGGCGAGGGGCGGGGGACCTTCGATTTTTCGCGAGGATGTGAGCGATCCTTACCGATCGTTCATTCGCGAGCCTGGGCTGCAATTCTTCCGACGGGACTCCCGCAATCGCACCAGCGCGCCTGCCTGCACCGAGGCCGGGCGCTGCATAAGAATGTGGGAAGGACCCCGAGATGAGCACCTGGAATCAAATCTACAATCCGTTGGGCAATGCCGGGCTGTCGACGATCGCGGCCGCCATTCCCGTGGTCACGCTGCTGGTGCTGATCGCCAGCGGCAAGGTGAAGGCGCATATCGCGGCCATCATCGCCGTGATCGTGACCAACCTGATCACGATCTTCGTGTTCACGATGCCGGCCGGCATGTCGATCCGCGCATCGATCCTCGGCATCGTCACCGGGTTCTTTCCGATCGGCTGGATCGTGCTCAACGTCATCTTCCTCTACCAGGTCACGGTGAGATGCGGGAAGTTCGAGCTGCTCAAGCGCGCGGTCGGCGGCGTCACCGAGGATCGCCGCTTGCAGCTGCTCCTGATCGCGTTCTCGTTCGGCGCCTTCTTCGAGGGCGCCTCGGGCTTCGGCACGCCGGTCGCCATCACGGGTGCGGTGCTGATCGGGCTCGGCTTCTCGCCGCTCGCAGCCTCCGGCCTGTCGCTGATCGCCAACACCGCGCCGGTCGCCTTCGGTGCGCTGGGTACGCCGATCCAGGGCCTCGCCTCGGTCACCGGGCTCGATCCCTACGTCCTCGGCGCCATGGTCGGCCGGCAGCTGCCGCTGTTCTCGCTGATCGTGCCGTTCTGGGTGGTATGGGCGTTCGCGGGCTGGCGCGGCATGAAGGAAATCTGGCCGGCGATCCTGGTCACCGGCGTGTCGTTCGCGGTCCCGCAATTCGTGATCTCGAACTACATCAACCCCTGGATCGTCGACATCGGCGCATCGCTGATCTCGATGGGCGCGCTGATCCTGTTCCTGAAGGTCTGGCAGCCGCGTCAGCTCTGGCTGTCGCCCGCGCTGCGCGGCCGCGATGAATCGGCGGCGACGATGGCGGCAGCCAAGCCGCTCGACAAGACGCCGTTGACCCAGGGCGAATTGTGGAGCGCGCTGCTGCCGTGGATCATCGTCTGCATCCTGATGCTGATCTGGGGCAACGGGGCCTTCAAGACCTGGGCGAACGCCAACTTCACCTGGAACTATGCGGTGCCCGAGCTCGACAAGCTGATCTTCAAGGTGCCGCCGGTAGCCGCCAAGCCGACGCCGGAAGGCGCCGTGTTCAGCTTCACCTATCTGTCGTTCACCGGCACCGGCATGCTGATCGCGGCAATCATCTCCGGCCTCCTGATGGGCTTCTCGCCGCTCAAGCTGATCGCCGAGTACGGCCGCACCATCCGTCTGTGCGCGATCTCGCTGATCACGATCTCCGCGATGCTGGCGATCGGCACGCTGACCCGGCTCTCCGGCGTCGATGCCACGCTCGGCCTCGCCTTCGCGGCGACCGGCGTGCTGTATCCGTTCTTCGGCACCTTGCTCGGCTGGCTGGGCGTGGCGCTGACCGGATCGGATACCGCCTCGAACGTGCTGTTCGGCAATCTGCAGAAGATCACCTCCGAGCAGCTCGGCCTGTCGCCGATCCTGATGGCGGCGGCAAACTCCTCGGGCGGCGTGATGGGCAAGATGATCGACGCGCAATCGATCGTGGTCGCCTCCACCGCGACCAACTGGTACGGCCACGAAGGATCGATCCTGCGCTACGTGTTCCTGCACTCGATCGTGCTGGCGTGCCTGGTCGGTCTGTTCGTGACCCTGCAGGCCTATGTCTATCCATTCACGACGCTGGTGCTGAAATAGCGCGGCGAGGCGTCGCCCACGAAGATCCCCGCGGGTGCGAGCCCGCGGGGATTTTGCTTTTCAAGCGCTTTTTCTCGCGCCGCCATTCTGGCCAATCGCAGCCTCGTCCCATACAAGGGCGGCGTCGCAATTGCTGGGAATGGCGTGATGTCGATGAGGCGGATTCTGAACGGCGGCATCGCCGCGTTGGTGGTCGTTGCAGCGGCGCTTGGCGCGGGGCCGGTCCAGGCCCAGGAAGAATTCCCGTTCGGCTTCGTGATGACGCTCGATGCCGCGCGCATGCCGGGCTCCAAGCGGATTCCCTCGATCGAGGTCGGCGACAATGGCGAGGTGATCCTCGAGCTGTGGTGCGACGGCGGCAAGGGCCAGTTCTCGGTTGCTGGCAACACCATCGTGTTCGTTGCCGGCGCGATGGAGAACCGCAACTGCACGCCGGACCGGGCGCAAGCCGACAAGGATCTGCTCACCGCGCTCGGCGATACGACGAGCTGGCGGCGGCAGGGTGATCAGGTCACGTTCATCGGAAGCAAGTCGCTGCGTTTCGTGATCAACAGCAACTAGGGCATGATCCGGAAAAGTGCGAAGCGGTTTTCCGAAAAGATCATGCCCAAGCAAAAACTGACGAACTCATCGCGCTGTTGCGTCGAACGCGCGCTCAGGGCGTTGCGACCAAGCCGCTCGCGGTGGCAACGATCCAACGATTGCCCCAGCGCACGATGGAATCGACCCGGCCGAGGCCTGGGACGACGTCGCCGCGTGCGGCCATCTTGACGCCCTCCGGCCCCTCCAGCACGGCGGTGCCGTCGCGGACTTCGACCACCGACCATCCGGGAATCGTGCTTGGCCGGGTCTCCGCCGTCGCCACGGGCGGCTTCGTCCCGAGCGCCGCGGCCTGCGCGTTCAGGGTGGTGGGCGCGGCGCCGAGAGCGAGCGGGCGCGGGCTGGCAGGGGTGCTCTTCGGAATGCTGCCGGTGACGGCGGGGTCGGCGTTGGACGCGGTCCGGCGCTCGCCCCTCGATTCGCTTCTTGGGCTCGGCCGCGTCTCGGCAACGTGCGGGATAGGCGCTTCCTTCTGGGCCACCGGGACCGGGGCGGGAGCTGCAAAATCGTGCCAGTTGGCGCCGCCGGTCCATCCCAGCACGAAGCTTGCGGCCAGTGCGGTGGCTGCCAGCAGCGCGGTGCCGATCCGGTCGGCGAACGGCTCCCGCAGCAGCAGGGCGGCGTCGTGGTTCTCGCCTGAGACGTCCCAGAGGTCCGCCGTCTGCGCCGGCGAATGACCCTCCGTCACATCCGTTGGCCAGATGCTTCCAGGACTGATCGGCTCGCGGTCTTGCATGGCGTGACCCGTGTTCGGTAACGCAAAGGATGATCCTCGAAACTAAATCGAGCCTTAATTTTCGGTGACCGAACTGCGGCAGCACGAAGTCTTTTGGTCGCAGGCCCCGTAAATTGACGGGGCGGCGAGCGCGGCCCACAATCGCGCCGACGACCCCGCAATGGGCCAGAGATGCACAAGCCTGACATCAGCATCGCCCCCGAAGACCCGCGGCAGCCCGACGTGCGGCAGCTGATCGATCTGTCAGACGCCCACATGCAGGCGCTGTATCCGCCCGATAGCAATCACCTCGCCCCCGTCGAGACGCTTGCCGACGCGGCTACGGTCTTCCTCGTCGCGCGGCGCGATGGCGAGGTGCTCGGGTCGATCGCCTTCCGCCTCATCGCGCCCGGTCATGCCGAGATGAAGCGGATGTTCGTGCGTGCCGGCGCGCGCGGCACGGGCTCGGCCGCCGCCTGCTCGACGCGCTGGAGGACGCCGCGCGCGACCGGCGGATCGCGCGCATCAGCCTGGAGACCGGAATCCGGCAGCCGGAGGCGATCGGGCTCTATCGCGCCGCCGGTTACCAGGAGTGCTCGCCGTTCGGGGACTACGCGCCAGATCCGCTCAGCCTGTTCATGACCAAGCGCCTCTAGCTCCAGGCGGTCGTTTCCGGACGCCGTCACCGCAAAGCGGGTCGTCGCGGCGCTCAGCCGCCGCTATAGCGATGGCATGCTCGATTTCGACGCCCAGTATGCAGCCTTTCAACGCCGCGACCCGGCCTGGGACGGCATCGTGTTCGTCGCGGTCAGGACGACAGGCGTGTATTGCCGTCCCGTGTGCCGGGCGCGCACGCCGCTCGCCCGCAATGTGCGATTCTACGGCAGCGCCGCGTCGGCCGAGCGCGCCGGCTTCCGGCCCTGTCTGCGCTGCCGTCCCGAGGCGGCGCCGTTCTGCCCGGCATGGAAGGGCACCAGGACGACGGTCGAGCGCGCGCTGGCGCTGATCGAAGCGGGCGCCCTCGACCGCGGCAATGTTGCTGCGCTGGCCGATCGGCTCGGCATCGGCGCGCGGCATCTGTCGCGTCTGTTCGCCGAGCATCTCGATGCCTCGCCGCTGCAGGTCGCGCTCTCGCTGCGCGTGCAGCGCGCCAAGCGACTGATCGACGGCAGCGATCTTCCGATCTGTCTGGTGGCGCAGCGCGCCGGCTTCTCCAGCGCAAGGCGCATGAACGCCGCATTCGCAAAGCTCTACGGCCGCTCGCCCGTCTCGCTGCGACGGAAGCGGCTGCCAAACATCACGATGCAATGATGGAGATCAGCAATGGCCAAGAGCTACGGCACCGTCAGTGCCGAACAGAAACTCAGGATGAGCGGCCTCGAATTCGTCCAGGGGCTCGCCAGCGGCGCGTTGCCGCTCAACACCATCGCGCGGACGCTCGGCTATGACGTCACTGAAGCCGAGCACGGCCGCGTCGTCGTCACGCTGCTGCCGACGGATGCGCATCTCAATCCGGCAGGCACCGTGCATGGCGGGCTCACCGCGACACTGCTCGACAGCTGCATGGGCCTTGCAGTGCAGTCGACGCTCGATGCCGGAACGAGCCAGACCACGCTCGAATTCAAGATCTCGCTGGTACGGCCGATCACGCCGGACACCGGTCCGATCCGGGCCGAGGGCCAGGTGCTCAATTGCGGCCGCCGCATCGGCACCGCGGAAGGCAGGGTCACCGACGAGAAGGGGCGGCTGCTCGCGCATGGCACGACGACGTGCATGATCTTTCCGGCTTGATGAAGGGCCGCTGTGGAGAGCCTGCGCCGGCACCGCATCAGGAGATGCGATGCCGGCGCAGCAACATTGGAATGCGTCCAGCGAGCCCGCGGATCAGAGCGCTTCGATTTCACCAAGCCGATCGTTTGCGCTACCCGAGCGCAGCGAAGTGCGTTCGGGTAGCCGCGATGCGATCGTCGATGAAACGCCGGTTCAGCCGGCGTAGCCGCTCTGTTCAGGCAAGCGAATGAGGCCGAGCTGCAGCATGGCGGTCAGCGCATCTTCCTGTCCGAGCTCCTCGGCGATCCGTCCGTCCCGCACGCGCAGCACGGTCGTGCCGGCGAACGTCATCTTGCGGCCGGAGGCCGCGGGCAGCGAGCCGAGCCGGAAGTCGCTGAAGGCGGGCCCGGTGTGCGTGCCGCCACCCTCCCAGCGGCCGACGACGAGATCACCTTCCGCGACGAGATCGCCGACGCCCCAGAAATTGAGATCGGGAAACGCTTCGCGAAACTCGGTCATGAACTGCGTGATCGCGGCGCGGCCCCTCTTCGGTTCGTGCATCGGGTAGTGCACGACAATGTCTGACGTCGCGAGTTCTTCAATGATGCGCGGATTCCACGGGTTACCCCAGAACTCCTTAAACCATCGGCCGACCACGTTCTTGTTCTGCTCTGACATCTCATCGTCTCCATGTGCGCGTTGCCGGTATCGCGACCGGCGCTGTGTCGATGTGCGCATTAGGCAATTTGAGACGCGTGCCGCACCACCCGATTCCAGATCGGACGTGCTGTCAGCCTTCAGACGAAATTCCGCTTTGTCGATATGATGCTTGGCACCGCTTACCGAACGTCGTCGCGCAATCGGGAAGCGGGTGGCTCAGCGCCACACCGATTTGTCGGCGTCCCAGCGCTGACCTTTGAATTCCTTGAGCAGCGCGTCGATCGCGCCGTTGTCGTCCTTGGCCTCGCTGCCTTCCTCGTCGCTGCCGGAATCGTCGGACAGATTGAGCTTGGCGCCGGGGCTGTCATCCGACGTCGAGACGGTCGGGCTCGAGACCCACAGCATCAGCCTGTCCGAGCTGCCGGGCTTGTCGGGCGAGACGAGGGCGGTGACCTCGTAGTTCTGGGTGAGGCCGAGCGCAGGGTAGATCGCGCTTGGCCGCTTCAGCACCAGCTTCAGCTTGCCGGTATTTGCGTTCCAGGTCGCCGAGGCGGGCTTTGCTGCGAGCGTCTTCGCCAGCACGCCCGCGATCGCGGATGCGAGCTTGTCCTTGTTGATCTTGTCGCCATCACGCCAGTCGGCGGCGGCGAAGCGGATGGTGCGGTCCATCTCGACCATGCCGCTGGTCCAGCCGGCCGCCGTCACGCCGGGCGCTGATTTCGCCTTGGCGAGCAGCGCACTGGCGTGCTCGGGATCGACGGTGAGGTTGATGGTCTGCTCGCCGGAGCGCATCGCATCGCAGGTCACCGCGAGGCTGGAGGTGCCGATCTCGACGGCCTCGCCCTTCAGGCTCTTGAGGAAATCGGCCGCAGCATCGAGCTTGACCCGCACCCCGATCGATTCCGGCGAGACGTCGGTGAAGTCCTTCGGCTGCGGCGTGATGCCGTCCTCGGTGGCCTGGTTGTCCTGGAATTCCTTCTCGCTGAGATCGGAATTGTCCGTCGAAGCGACCTCGGTCACGGTCTGGCCGATCGTGATCTGGCCGCGGAACTCGAAGCTGTCGCCGGTCTGCTTGCGGTTCAGCTTGACCGTGACCGGCTGCTTGTCGGCGACGCTCTGGGTGGTGCCGGAGAGCGTCTGGCCGTTGACGGTCAGGTTGGCGACGAAGCGGTCCTTGCGGTCCGAGCTCTTGTCGGCGGGATAGCAGACGTCGAGCACGGCCGCGGTCACGGTCTTGCCCTGGCGGGTTTCCTTCAGCACCACGTCGGCATTGCCGTCCATCAGGCCGTCGATCGAAGTGAAATAGCGCGTCTCGGGGCCGTTCGACGGTGCCGGCTTGGTTTGCAGCTTCATCTGGGCGAGGGCAGGTGCCGAGACGACGGCAAGACCGAGCAGCAGGAGCGGGAGCGCGCGCATACGATAAGTCCTCGAAGGGCAGAATCGGTTCCGCCGTAACTAGCAAACCTCCGTGTCATTGGCCAAAAAAGAAGGCCGCCTGACGGCGGCTATCAATTTCGAACGATCTGACCTTTGGCACTGTCATGGCCCGCCGTATCGGTCCGGAGAGCGGTGCAGCCGATGTTCCGGCCATGACGAACGGAGACGGGGATCCGCGTCACGCGCGAACATTCGGTTCTTCGCCGTTCTCCAGCCTGCCGCGCAATGTGCCGACGACGCGGCTCACGGTTTCGATGTCCTTCATCGACAGTCCATCGGCGAGGCCGTTCACCCAAGGCAATTGCAGGCGCATCGCAGCGTCGAAGGCTTGCTGCCCCTTTTCGGTCAGCACGACGAGCTGGGCGCGGCGATGATGCGGATTGGTCTCGAATGTGACGAGCCCCTCCCGTTGCAGGTCGTTGACGATCCGCTGCACGTTTTGTCTGGCAGCGCCGAGGTCGCGCGCCAGCCACGCCACCGGTTGCGGGCGTTCGGCGGTGACGATGGCGCCGAGGATCTGCCAGCGCGCGCTGGTCAGGCCAAGTCCGGCCACCATCCGGTCGCCGGCGGTGAACAGCAGGCTGTTGAGTCTGAACAGGTCGAGAATCAGGTTGCTCAGGGCTTCGCCGGCCGGCGTTCGCTTGGTCTGTGGCATTTGTCACCATAAGTTTATATTGACATCATGATGTCAAAATAATATGTATCCATCGTAACGGAATGACAACATAGCACCATATCAACGGAGCCAGCCATGCCGCAGATGCGTCCCCTCGACCCCGCATTCCCGATCGACCGTCAGCTCGCGGTCGATGCCAGCAATATCGTGCTCGTCAACCTCTTCACGCTCGATGCGGCCGACGAGGACACGTTTCTGAAAGCCTGGCAGGCCGACGCCGCCATCATGAAGCGGCAGCCCGGCTTCATCTCGACCCAGCTGCACCGCGCGCTCGGGGACAGCCCGGCCTATCTGAACTACGCGGTCTGGGAATCGACCGCCGCCTTCCGTGCCGCCTTCATGAACCCGGAGTTCAGGGCCAAGTTGTCGGCCTACCCGGCCTCGGCCGTGGCGTCGCCGCATCTGTTCCAGAAGGTGGCGGTGGCTGGCATCTGCGTGGCTTAAATTCGTACCCACGTATCCCGGCCCATCCACGTCATTGCGAGCGAAGCGAAGCAATCCATCGAGCCGCAAGTGGAAAAATGGATTGCTTCGTCGCTATCGCTCCTCGCAATCACAGTGCCAAGCATCACAGCCCGTCCGCGAAGGAAAAAGGCGAGGTTTGGATGTCGCCTCAAAATCGCTCAGCTATGCACCAGCATGCCAACGCCGAGCGTGGCGGCAGCAGCCAGAAACGATATGTCCAGAAATCGCAGCGGCGCCTTTGGACGATGACCGGTCGAACCGGAAATGACGTAGTAGAGGCAATAGCCTGCGCCGAGGACGACAAACGTCAAGGTTTGCTTGAACCAGAACGTCAAGACGACCGCAAAGTCATCGATGCTGTCCAGGGCATAGGCGCCCAACGCGAGCACCGCGCCGATCGCATAGAACAGCGCCAGTGTCGACATCAGTGATTTGGCGTCGCGGGACATGCGATGATCCTTACGTCTCATTGTAATCGAATCGCAAAAAAGAAGGCCGCCCGGAGGCGGCCTTCGGTCTCGATGCGAATGCGGCGGGGCTTAGAAGCCGCCCATGCCGCCCATTCCACCCATGCCGCCGCCGCCCGGCATCGCCGGGGCCGCGTCCTTCGGCAGTTCGGCGACCATGGCTTCGGTGGTCACCAAGAGGCCGGCCACGGAGGAGGCGTCCTGCAGCGCGGTGCGCACCACCTTGGCGGGGTCGATGATGCCCTTGTCGACCATGTCGACATAGTCCTCGGTCTGGGCGTCGAAGCCGAAGGTCTCCGACTTGTTCTCGAGGATCTTGCCGACCACGATCGAGCCCTCGACGCCGGCGTTCTCCGAGATCTGGCGAACCGGAGCTTCGAGCGCCTTGAGCACGATGTTGATGCCGGCCTGGACGTCGGCATTCGCGTTGGTGAGACGGCCGACCGCCTTCTTGGCGCGCAGCAGCGCGACGCCGCCGCCCGGCACGATGCCTTCCTGCACCGCGGCGCGGGTCGCGTTCAGCGCGTCCTCGACACGGTCCTTCTTCTCCTTGACCTCGACCTCGGTCGCACCGCCGACCTTGATGACGGCAACGCCGCCGGCGAGCTTGGCGAGGCGCTCCTGCAGCTTCTCACGGTCGTAGTCCGAGGTGGTTTCCTCGATCTGCGCCTTGATCTGGCCGACGCGGGCGTCGATGTCCTTCTTCTTGCCGGCGCCCTTGACGATCGTGGTGTTCTCCTTGTCGATCACGATCTTGCCGGCGCGGCCGAGCATGTTGACCGTGACGTTCTCGAGCTTCATGCCGAGGTCGTCGGAGATCAGCTGACCGCCGGTCAGGATCGCGATGTCCTCCAGCATCGCCTTGCGGCGATCGCCGAAGCCCGGCGCCTTGACGGCGGCGACCTTGAGCCCGCCGCGCAGGCGGTTGACCACCAGCGTCGCCAGCGCCTCGCCCTCGACGTCCTCGGCGAGGATCAGGAGCGGACGGCCCGACTGCACCACGGCTTCCAGCACCGGCAGCATCGACTGCAGGCCGGTCAGCTTCTTCTCGTGCAGCAGGATGTAGGCATCCTCGAGCTCGGCGGTCATCTTCTCGGCATTGGTGATGAAGTAGGGGCTGAGATAGCCTCGGTCGAACTTCATGCCCTCGACGATGTCGACCTCGGTATCGAGCGACTTGTTTTCCTCGACGGTGATGACGCCCTCGTTGCCGACCTTCTGCATCGCCTGCGCGATCATCTTGCCGATCGCGGCATCGCCATTGGCCGAGATGGTGCCGACCTGGGCGACTTCCGAAGAGGAGGCGACCGGCTTGGCGCGCTTCTCGATGTCCTTGATCACGGCGGCGACCGCGGTGTCGATGCCGCGCTTGAGGTCCATCGGGTTCATGCCGGCGGCGACCGCCTTGGCGCCCTCGCGGACGATGGCCTGCGCCAGCACGGTCGCGGTGGTGGTGCCGTCACCGGCGGTGTCGTTGGTCTTGGAAGCGACCTCGCGCAGCATCTGCGCGCCCATGTTCTCGAACTTGTCGTCGAGCTCGATCTCCTTGGCGACGGTGACGCCGTCCTTGGTGATGCGGGGAGCGCCGAAGCTCTTCTCGATGACGACGTTGCGGCCTTTCGGGCCGAGCGTCACCTTCACGGCATTGGCGAGCACGTCGACACCGCGCAGCATGCGGTCGCGGGCGTCTCCGGCGAATTTTACGTCCTTGGCAGCCATTGATTTGAACTCCTGGAATGTCTGTGAATTGCTTGCCGCTCGCTTTGCGCGTCATTGCCGGGCTTGACCCGGCAATCCATCGCCCTCGTGAGAGTCTTGGGAAGCGTGATGGATGCCCGGGTCAAGCCCGGGCATGACAGCGGAGCGAACGCCGCGTTTCTCGAATTGGTCGTGGCCTTACGCCAGCACGCCCATGATGTCGGACTCCTTCATGATCAGGAGCTCCTGGTTGTCGAGCTTGACTTCGGTGCCCGACCACTTGCCGAACAGCACGCGGTCGCCGACCTTGAGGTCGATCGGGATCAGCTTGCCGGCCTCGTCGCGGCCACCCGGGCCGACGGCGACGATCTCGCCCTGGGACGGCTTCTCCTTGGCCGAGTCCGGAATGATGATGCCGCCCTTGGACTTCTCCTCGGCATCGATACGCTTGACCACGACGCGGTCATGCAGTGGGCGGAAGTTGGATTTAGCCATGACGTTCCCTCTTGGAGGCTCGGTTTCAGGTCCGGTTCATCGGGACCGGCGTTGAATGCCGGTCCGGTCGGCGCCAGGCAGGACGCCCGGCGCATTTAGCAATCGTGCTGCGAGAGTGCTAATTGTGCGCCGGGAAATATGGCTTGGCGCAGTTTCTGTCAAGCAAAGGGGTTAAGGCCTTGGTGAGGCCAATATAGGATGGTGGACCGGAAACCAAATCGTAGCGATGACGTAATTTTGTCAGACGTTATTGCTCCGCCTTAAGTTTTACGCTTGGCTGCATGACGGGTGCGGCCGGGAGATAGTTCGGGGGATGCATATGATTAGGTCACTCAACGCGCGATTGGTCGCACGGTTCGCGGCTGTTTCGGCGCTGACGACACTTTTGGGGGCGTGCGGCAGCATGAGCCTGCCGTCCTTGTCGTCGAACCCCGAGCCGGGGCCGGTCGAACCGGGAGTGGCCCCGGAGATGCCGGCGAGCATCCGCCCCGACGAAATCGTCGGCCGCTGGGGCCTCGCCTCGTTCCAGAATCCCGCCGACCGCGCCCGCACCGAGGCCGCCGCACGCGGCCAGTGCAAGCAGCCTTACGTGATCGGCGCCGGCCAGAACGGCGGCGTCATCATGCATCTGGCCGACCAGGCCACCCCGCAGGAACTGCGGCTGAAGGGTTCCCCGAGCGGCAAGAACTATATCGGCCCGCCCGGACCTGTGCCCGGCGAGCAGGACCGCGAGATCATCTCGTTCGACGGCCGGGTCCTGATCACCCGCTTCGTCGACAAGGACGCCGCCACCCGCTACGGCAATATGGTCTACGTCCGCTGCGCGCCGCGGGCGTAGCGGCGAACTCCTTCAGCATGAGATAGTGCCGCATCGGCAGTGCACCTCTCCCCTTGTGGGAGAGGTCGGATTGCATCGCCAGATGCTCTCCGGGTGAGGGGTTTCTCTCCGCGGCTGATCCTCTTGCGATTTGAGTAAGCGGCGACAACCGCTTATCCGGCGTGCTACCGTCGCACTCCGACGCGATTGACGCCGCCATTCATATTGCCGCCCGCGTTATGACGAACCGCAGTACGCGCCACCGGACGAGGCCTGAGCACGACGCCCGCCCTCGCCACGCACCCCCCCGGATACCCGACGTACTGGCAATAAACGACGGCCTTGGCCGGTGCCGGACTGAGAGTGACACCTGCAAACCCCAGCACGAGGCTGGCCGCAATTCCCGCAACTGTCACTGACTTGGTCGAAAGAATTTTCATCTGTCGCATGGTGATCCTCCTCATCGCACGTGAACCGAATGGTGATTGAGCCGCTGCAGATGCGACCCAACGCATCGTCGGTGGCAAAGGATGTGCGATGTTGATGTGGATCAATGCCGGGCGTGCCCTGCCGCCATGCGCGATCGATTGACGTCGTCGAGAGGGCGGCTCGAGGAGCCGCCCTCTCGCGGTGCCTTTGCGCGGACTTCACTGACAGACGTACATCTGGCCGTCAGACATTTTCGTCATCGTACCGGGTTCGCAGCCGATACCATTGGCTGCCTTGTAGTCTGCCCATCCGGCATAACCGTAATACGGGCTGACCCCGTAGTAGGCTCGTGCCGGATAGTAAGGCTGGCCAAAGTGGGGATCCGTCTGGGCAGCATATGCATCGGCCCAGTTATTTGTGCCCCAGCCGGAATAAGCTGCCGTGGTAGCCGCCGCCGTAGCGACCGCGGCCGTAGCGGCGATCCCCGCGCCGTATCCGTATGCAGCGCGCCGGGTGTGACGACGCGCAACGCCCGCGGCGCTCATGGGCGTCAGCGGTCGGCCCACGCGCGCCTGGGCGCTTTCGACCGAAGCCGAAATGCCGCCCTGCTCAGACCAGGTGATGGACAACAGTGTCGCGCAAGCGAAAGTCGAGAGTGCAATTGCAGTATTCCTGACAATTCCTTGCGTCATGTTCAATCTCCAGCGTTGCGTACTCCAGTGATGCCCCCGATCAGTGATCCGATAACAAGGCGGTACGTACCAGCGCGAAAGAAACCCGCCGCGCGTCGTTACAGCTTCGCATGCGGCCTCGCGTTTCTGCAGCTCCAGAGAGAAAAGCAGGATTGTACTCGTTTGATGCGCGCCGCGAACCTGTGACTGTATGCGTGTGGAACTATGACGCCCCGCTCGGGGGCGACCGGATTCACTCCGGAAGTCCGATGCAACCGGCACCCTGTGTTGGCACCCGGCATGCGCGTGAAAATTTCCTTCATGCCCAGTGTGCGCCCGCGACACCTGCCAGTAAATTTGCAAGTGTCGCAATTGGCACAAACTGCATGCGATCGAGACAGAGGTGCTGACTGATGTGTCTCTCGAGGCGCATGCAAGGAAGGCCTCAGCGCACTCTTCGCGAAGCGGCGGCTGACAATCTTGTCTGGCGATTGATTACGGGGCGAGCGGACCATCGCCTAAACAAAAACGCCGGCCCGAAAGCCGGCGCTTTCATTTTCGATCCGACAGATCTCAGTTGAACATCGCGTCGATGTCGTCCTGCGAGGCGTGGCCGGCGTCGCCGTCGAGCTTCGGGCCGTTGAGCAGGCGGGCATCGCCCTCGCGGGTGTCGACGATCGGCGGGACGTGCGACTTGATCGCGTCGACACCGCCCCAGATGTTCATCATCTCGTTGATGTGCTGCTCGATGAACTTCATCGTCTGCATCACCTTGCTGATGCGCTGGCCGGTGAGGTCCTGGAAGTTGCAGGCCTCGAAGATCGAGACCACGCGCTCCTGAATATCTTCGCTGAGCCGCTTCTGCTGGTCGGGCGTGACGTTGTTGGCGAGCGCGGTCGCGGCCTGGTCGATCGCTTCCACCGCTTCGAGGATCTGCTGGGTGGCCTGTTCGGTGCCGCCGACCACGGCGCCGAGTTCGCCATTGACCTTGGCCATCTCCTCGCCGTTGAAGCTCTTGCCGTGCAGCACGGCGATCTCGCGCTTGGTGCGGCTGATTGCGTCGTGGATCAGGTCGAGCTCGACCTTGAGCTTCTCGCACTGTTCGACTTGCGCGCGGTAGGTCTCGAGCAGCGCGTGCGTCTCGGCGACTTCGCGGGCGACGGCGGCATCGACGCTGTCGCCGCTGCGCTGCGCCGGTGCTGCGGCCATCTGGGCGCGGATCGAGCGAAGCTCCGCCATGATCTCCCGATGCATCGGACCGAGCTCGGCGCCGCCGGCAGCTTCCGGCTCCGGCATCACGACTTCTCCCATGGCCTGCTCGACACGAAAACGCTTACGCTTCACTGACATGATTTCATTCCCGCCCCTTCACTGCCGTCCGTTCTAGCGAGAGGTGATTTAACGTCAGGTTCACGCAGGAACAGTTTGCGCCGAGTGCACACGGCCGCCGCGATACCGGCGATTAACCATGGCGCCGCGACGTTCACGCAAAATAAACGCTGTCCGGCAAAACCGCGCGGCATCGTCGAGATGGTGAATCGAAACGGCCGATCCGTTTACCAAACCGATGCGGTTTTCATTGCTTATTGACCACGTGCAACGGCGCATGTGCGCTCCGTCCACGTCATACGTCACGACGAAACCAGTACAGAGTACGTCGATGTTCAGGAAAACCACGCTTGCGCTGCTCGCCGGCGCTTCTTCGCTTATTGCCGTTCCCCATCATGCCATGGCGATCGACGCGTCGGCTCAGCCCGAGCCCACCGTGATCTACGCCAATCAGGGCGCACCGCAGCCGCCGATGCGCACCGCCTATGCGCAGCCGCAGCGCTCCAACATGGGCGGCGGCTTCATCGAATTCCTGTTCGGCGATGCGCCGTCGTCGCAGGGGTATTCGCGAGAGCCGATGTATCAGCAGCAGCCGGCCTATTACGGCAACCACCAGGGGCTGCCGCCGATGGATCCGCAGCAGCAGATGATCCGCCAGCAGGAAGAGGCGGCCGGCGATCCGACGCAGCGTCCGTTCGATCCCAGATATGAAAAGCAGCTGGTCGATTACAGCGGCAAGGAGAGCGCCGGCACCATCGTCGTCGATACGCCGAACAAGTTCCTCTATCTGGTGCAGGGCGACGGCCGCGCGCTGCGCTACGGCATCGGCGTCGGACGGCCCGGCTTCACCTGGGCCGGCGTCAAGACGATCTCGGCGAAGAAGGAATGGCCGGCCTGGACGCCGCCGCCGGAAATGCTGGCGCGCCGTCCCGATCTGCCGCGGCACATGGAAGGCGGCCCGGAGAATCCGCTCGGGGCGCGGGCGATGTATCTCGGCTCCTCGCTCTATCGCATCCACGGCTCCAACGAGCCCTGGACGATCGGCACCAACGTGTCGTCCGGCTGCATCCGGATGCGCAACGAGGACGTCATCGACCTCTACGGCCGCGTCAATGTCGGCGCCAAGGTCGTCGTGATGTGATCGCGACGAACAAGTGAAATGAAAAACGGCCGCTCGATGGGAGCGGCCGTTTGTCTTTCAGGCGACACACTCACGCGTAGTCGCTGTCACTGTCTCCGCCACCGTCGAAACCGTCGTCATCATTGTCGAAGCCGTCGGAATCGTTGTCGGTGTTGTAGTTGTCGTCGTTGTTGCTGTTGTTTGACGCCTGGTCGAACAGGCCGGCGCGCGAGCCGCTGTCATTGTCGCGGTTGGAGCCGATGTCGTTGACCCCGGCGTCACGGGCGAGGTCGCTCGACGACTGGTCGCCGCCCCAGGGACGCGAACCACCACCGAGGCCGCCGGCGTCCGCCAGCGACTGGTGGCCGCCGCCACCCATCATGCCGCGGATGCTGGACAGCAGCAGCCCGCCGCCGACCACGCCGGCCGCGGCCGCAGCCGCGGTGCCGAGGAACGAGCCGCCACCGCCACCGGGAGCGCCGCCGCCGAAGGCCGGGGGCTGCTGGCCGCCATAAGGCTGGCCGTATTGGGGTTGTCCGTATTGGGGCTGGCCGTATTGCTGCGGCGGTTGGCCGTAGCCGCCGGCCTGCTGCATCGCCTGGCCGGAGTTCCAGACCGGGCGGCTGCCGCCAATATCAGGCGCGCGCACCGGCGGCACCGAGCCGTGCGGCTGCTGCTGGCCCTGTCCGAAGATCGCATCGCGCATCGAATCGAGGAAGCCGCCGCCCTGCTGCTGTGCGGGCTGCTGCTGGCCGACCGCGGCTTCGAGCTCCTGGATCCGGTCATGGGCGCGCTTCAGCGCCTCGTCCTGAACCAGCGCGGTCTGCACCAGCGCGTAAACCGCATTCGGCGCGCTGCGCAGGCCCTGCATGATCGCGGACATGGCCTCGTTGTCGCGTGGGGCATTCTCCAGCTTGGCGAGCCGGTCGAAGAGATCGTCAATCAGTTGGCGTTCTTGCGGTGTCATGGCGTTCTCCATCGCGTCGATCGAATCGCCGCGCGGCTCATGTAGGACGGGCTTTGTGGCGCAAGGAGTGGGGGCCAGGATTAAATTTCTGTATGCGACAATACGACCGGCGGTTTTTCGTGAACCTTATCAGGCGAGTGTAACTTTATTCAGGGCCAGCAAAGCGGGGAAATCCTCGCCTGCGAGATAGGCATGTTCGGTCTCGCGCTGCGTCGTCAGCGGGTCGAGGTTCTTCAGGGTTTCATCGACAAAACCGGGATGGCACATCACGAGCCCATCTTCCGGCAGGCCGTCGAGGAAGCCCTGCATCAGCGCGGCGAATTCGCTGCCGCGCGTAAAATCGTAGGCGCCGGCGAAGGCCGGATTGAAGCGCAGGCCCGATCGCTGGGCCTTGATCCGGAATTGGGTGCTGAGCACGTTCAGCACCAAAGCCTTCGGCGCCGTCAGCTGGCGTGCCAAGGGACCCTCGCGTCCGCACTGCCGCACCCAGGCGCCCGGCGCGCGCTCCTTCACGGCACGCAGGAAGCCGTCGCGCACCTGCGGGAACAGCTGCGCGTGCTGATGGCCATCGACGAAATCGGGCGCGCGGCCGAACAGATCGTGGAAGGCGTCGAGCTGCGCCAGCACCTCGGCATGGACCAGATCGGCATCGAGCCGGTGCATCAGCCCGGCGCGCAACAGCCGCGGGAACGGCAGGAACATGTCGCCGTCGAGCGGGCGGAAATGCATCGTCAGCGGCCGGAACGGCGCGGTCAGCGTCACGTGCAGCCCGATCGCGCAGCGCGGGCTCTTCGCCACCGAGGCCTGCAGCGCGGCCGCAGCCTCGCGGCCGATAGCCGGCGTCACCATCATCACCGACGTCGCATTGAGACGGTCGCGCTCGATCAGATCGCGAATCGCGCGGTTGACGCCGCAGCTCAGGCCATAGTCGTCAGCACACAGCCAGATCCGGCGCGGCGAATTTTCGCTCATTCGGCGGCGGTCCGCTCGGTGGCGCCCTGCGCCGCGCCGGTGTCGGCGTGCTTCTCGGTATGCTCGGCGACGAAGTAGATCGGCCGTGCCTTCAATTCGGAGAGGATCTTGCCGATATATTCGCCGACGATGCCGATCATGATCAGCTGCACGCCGCCGATCGTCATCACGCCGATCATCAGCGACGGATAGCCGGGGACCTGCTTGCCGGTGGTCAGCACTTCCCACAGGATCGAGAGCCCGAACAGGAACGCCGCGCCGGCGAGCAGCGCGCCGAGCAGGCTGGCGAAGCGCAACGGCGCCACCGAGAACGAGGTCAGGCCCTCGATCGACAGGCCGATCAGCCGGCCGGCATTGAAGGTGGTGACGCCATGCGCGCGCGGCGCCGGCTCGTAGTCGACGCGGATCTGCCTGAAGCCGATCCAGCTGGCGAGGCCCTTGAAGAACCGGTTGCGCTCAGGCAATTGCCGCAAGGCCGCGGCCGCGCGCGGCGACAGCAGGCGGAAGTCGCCCGCATCCTCGGGGATCTGCTGCCGCGCGCCCCAGTTGATCAGCGCGTAGAAGCCGCGCACCGCAAGCCGGCGCAACGCCGATTCATTGTCGCGATGCGCCTTCGCCGTGTAGACCACGTCATAGCCGTCATCGATCCAGTGCGCCACCAGTTGCTCGACCAGGGTCGGCGGATGCTGGCCGTCGCCGTCCATGAACAGCACCGCGCCGCGGCGGGCATGGTCGAGGCCGGCCATCAGCGCCGCCTCCTTGCCGAAATTGCGCGACAGCGACACCACCTGGAGATCGAGCCCATCGGCGGGCAGGCCGCGCGCGATCGCCAGCGTGTTGTCGGCGCTGCCGTCGTCGACATAGACCACTTCGCAATTGAGCCCGTAGCGGGCGCGCAATGACCTGGCGAGGTCGATCAGCCGCTGGTGCAGCGCTACAAGGCCGGCGGCCTCGTTGTAGACGGGCACGACGATGGACAGACCCTGCGCTGCGGCGGTCTTGGCGGTTGTGGTCAGGCTGGAAACGTCAGAGCCCAGCATCATCGGTCAGGTTCCAGAACTAGAGCGTTTTCCACCGAAATTGGGTTCCGGTTCGCGTGAAAGAAAACGCCTCACAACGAGAGATCATGAACACAATATGGTACCGACGGCCGGCTGTCGCCAACATGAACGGCCCCGCCTGCTCATTGTCGCAGGAACGACTCGAGCTTGGCGAACAGCGGGTTCTCGCGGTCGAACACGTAGTCGAGCGACACCACCGACACCGTCTCGGCGCCGTGCTCGCGCAGGAAGCTGCCGAGCGCGTAAAGCTTGCCCGGTGGGCAGTGCAGCGTCAGCATGCCCGATGAGGTCGGGCTGCCGAACGGGGCGACCACGCCGAAACGGGTATGCGCCTCGGACAGCAGCGCGTCGTTACAGCCGGCGAACCGGGTACGCACCTCGCGGTATTTGCTGGCGCGGGCGCGCGCGGCGATGTGGTCGAGGATGACGCGCGCGGTCTCGCGGGCGCTATTCGACCAGTCGGCATCGCGGGAGGCGACGAGGTTGGCCTGGCTGCGCAGCATCACGCCGTCGTCGAGCACCTTGAGCCCGTTGGCGGCGAGCGTCGCACCCGTGGTCGTGATGTCGACGATCAACTCGGCGGTGCCGGCCGCGGGCGCGCCTTCGGTGGCGCCGGCGCTCTCGACGATGCGGTAGTCGCCGACGCCGTGCCTGGCGAAGAAGCCGCGTGTCAGGTTGATGTATTTGGTCGCAACCCGCATGCGGTGATTGTGCTGCTCGCGGAAGCCGCTTGCGACGTCGTCGAGATCGGCCATGGTGCGGACGTCGATCCAGGCCTGCGGCACCGCGACCACGACATTGGCATAGCCGAAGCCGAGGCCTTCGATCATCAGCACGCGCTTGTCGGCATCCGGAATGCTCTCGCGCACCAGATCCTCGCCGGTGACGCCGAGATGCACCGAGCCGCGCGCCAGATTGGCCGCGATCTCGCTGGCCGACAGATAGGCGATCTCGACATTGTCGACACCCGCGATGGTGCCGCGATAGTCGCGCGCGCCGCCGGCCTTCGACAAGGTCAGCCCGGCGCGGGCGAAGAAGCTCTCCGCGTTTTCCTGCAAACGCCCCTTGGAGGGAACGGCGACGACGAACGGCGTGCTCATTGGGCGGCTCCGGAGGCACCGGCCTTGCCATGGCGCGTCATCGCCTCGATCCAGACCGAGAAGCCGACCGCCGGGATCGGATTGGCCGAGCCCAGCTGCGACATCAGCCCGTCATAGCGGCCGCCCGCGACCAGCGGCTCGGCGCCGTTGCCCTTGGCGTGCAGCTCGAACTCGAAGCCGGTGTAATAGTCGAGGCCGCGGCCGAACGCGGTCGAGAACCGCGTCTTCCGGATATCGATGCCGCGCGCGGCCATGAAGCCGACCCGGCTCTCGAACTGGTCGATCGCCGCGGCAAGGTCGAGCCCGGCGTCGGAGGCCAGCGCGCGCAGCTGCGCGATTGCGTCGTCGGGATCGCCCGATATGGCGAGGAAGCGCTTGATGGTGGCGAGCGCATCGCGCGGCAGTGCGCCGCCCTTCAGCGTCGATTGCTCGAGGAAGCGGTCGGCGATCTCGGCGACCGTGCGTCCGCCGACATTGGTGGTGCCGGCGATCGACATCAGATCGGTGACCAGCGCCAGCGCCGCCTTGCGGTCGGAGCCGGCCAGCGCTGCGAGCACACCCTCATATTCGTTGCGGCCCGGCGCAGTCGCCAATGTCAGCTGCTCGATGTCGTCGGTCAGCGAAACCTTGCGGTTGAAATCCTTGATCAGCCGGCGCCGCCACACCGGATAGAGCTCGAGTGCATCGATCAGCGCGTTGAACAGCGCGACGTCGCCGGTGCGGATCTCGACATCCTTCAACCCAAAGGCCGCGGTCGCCTCCAGCGCCAGGGCCAGCATCTCCGCGTCGGCCGCGGCGCGGTCCTGCCGCCCAAAGGATTCGATGCCGGCCTGCAGGAACTGGCTCGGCTGGCCGTCGCGATAGCGGAACACCGGGCCGAGATAGCTGAAGCCGGCCGGCTGGCCGGCGCGAGGCGAGGCGAGGTAGTCGCGCGCCACCGGGATCGTGAGATCCGGCCGCAGGCAGAGCTCCTCGCCGCTCGGGTCGGTCGTCAGATACAGGCTCTTGCGGATGTCCTCGCCGGACAGGTCGAGGAACGGCTCGGCCGGCTGCAGGATCGCGGGCTCAGACCTCTGATAACCGGCCTGCGCGAACGAGGCCAGCAGCGCATCCGCCCAGGAAGCCGCTCCTGGAGCGGATCCGGCGGCGGGTCGTGGTGCGGCAGCTTCGCTCATCTCGACGTCCAATTCGCTCCGAAATCGCGTTTCAGAGCCGGTTCCATGGGTGGTGTTGGCGGAGCCCTTAGCATGGCCGTGTCAGGGTTTCGACAGGGATCAGCCAAGTGGCTTAATGATTGGGTTCGTTAACGATTTTGCGACGGCTTGGCTAGGGGCAGGGCACGCCGAATTGCGAGTGATGTGAGCACGTCTCTCAGGCTCCCTCCCCCCCTTGTGGGGGAGGGTTGGGGAGAGGGGTAAGTCCCGGGCTCCAGCGGTCGATATTTCTACACGGTCCGAGCAATCCAGCTCTTGTAACGCGCACGCCGCAAGTGTGTATCCGCGCGAACCGTCACGCGGCCGAGCAAGCGGCACCCCTCTCCCTAACCCTCCCCCGCAAGCGGCAGGGCTGTCCGGGGAAATTCAACCATAGCAGAGTTCCATCTGGTCGAGGGACGTTGTGGATTTGCGACGGCCAGGGTTGATTGGCGGAGGCTTTTCGATGCTGGCGAAGGCTCGCCGGGTGAACAGGAACTGGCTGACGAGTTCGGCGAGCCTGAGCGGCAGCATTTTGATGCAATTGGTCCGCGCGGCAATGCGCAACAGTAGGTAGGCAATCATCGCAGCAAGGACTTGCAGGCGGATTGCATTGTCATTGGTGCCGAGGAACTTGCGAATGTCGAGGTGTTGCTTGATCCAGCGGAACAGCAGTTCGATCTGCCACCGGCTCTTGTAGAGGGCGGCGATCTCGACAGCCGTTCGGGTCGTGTCGTTGGTGAGAAGCGTGATCACGCTGCCGTTCTCCCGCCTGACCTTGATGCGCCGCAGCGGTATCGGCAAACGCGAGGCGCCCTTACTGGTGAGCTTCACCTCGTCGTCGACGATGATCTTGAAGCCGTCCCCCTTGCTGTTGCGGATGGTGCGATGCCTGACCGCGCGTAGCCGGATGCTCGTCTTCGGCCGGGTCACGAAGAAAGCCTTGCTGTCATTGATCTTATGCCACCAGTCGAAACGGCAATATCCCTTGTCGAACACATAGGTTGTGCCGGCCTGGATCGGAGTCTGGCGACCGATCTCGATATCGTTGACGTTGGCAGCCGTCACCTCGACGCACTTCGGGATATCGCCCTTGGGATCGTAGACCACGTGCAGCTTCATGCCGCGGATGCGGCCGTTCCACGCCGCCCAGGTGCAAACTTTGCCAAGCGGGATCGGACTGGCATCGATCAGGCGCACCATCTCCATGCCTTCGCCCCGCAACTGCCGGCTTGCCATCGCCGACAATCGTGCAAAGGTTTGCGCAAAAATGCTGGACGGGCGGCGGCTGTTGGCATCCGACAGTGTCGAGCGGGACAACCTGCCGGTGCCCAGGTGATAGTGATGCTGAGGATTGGCGTTGAAGCCGGTCACCACGGCGCGCAGGCTGTTGTTCCCGCTCAACTGCGCATAGATCAGCGCTACCAGGTGATCCCAGCTCTTGAACGACTTGTCATAGGCATCCCCGTCCAGACGATCCACAGCCGCCTGAAACTGCCGCCGATTGATCGGTTCAAGCAGCCTACTAAAAATGCTATCGCGAAATCGCATGCTCGGCCTTCTGTGTCTCGACAACCAGAAAAGACCGATTTGCCTCGGTTTCGCCGAGCATGCACCGCGACACAGTGAATCATTCCCCGGACAGCCCTGCCGCAAGGGGGGAGGGAACCCTTCCGCCGGTCCGTCCATCACTACCTCCCCAATCCCCCAGTGCCGCCTGCACCAGCGCCAGCGCGGCGACGGCGGCAGTATCGGCGCGCAGGATGCGCGGGCCGAGTGCGAGACGGAGGATGTCGGGCTGGCGCAGCAGCAGCGCGCGCTCTTCGTCGGCAAAGCCGCCCTCGGGGCCGATCAGCACGTCGATCCCGCCGTTTGCGGCGGTCGCCGCCTGCAACGCCTGCACCGGGTTCGCGACTTCTGCCGCCTCGTCGCAGAACACCAGAAGCCGCGCCGAATCGCGCCCCGCCAGGAAACGTTCGAGCGGGAGGGGATCGGCGACCTCGGCGAGCGAGATGATCCCGCACTGCTCGGCGGCTTCGACCACATTGGCGCGCATCCGTTCGCTGTTGACCCGCGACACCTGAGTGAAGCGGGTCAGCACCGGGACCAGCCGTGCCGCGCCCATCTCGACCGCCTTCTGCACCATGTAGTCGAGCCGCGCATGTTTCAGCGGGGCGAACACATAGGTCACGTCGGGCAGGCGGTCCTGCGGGCGGGTCTGCGTCGTGATCGTCAGCGTGTCGGCGCGCTTGCGGCCGGAAATCTCGGCGCGCCATTCGCCATCACGCCCGTTGAACACCAGCACGGTATCGCCGGCGCCAAGCCGCAGCACGTTGCCGAGATAGTTGCTCTGGTCGCGTTCGAGCGAAACGGTCGCGCCGGCACCGAGCGGGGCATCGACAAACAGGCGGGGGCTGCGAAAATCGAGTTCAGGCATGTCCTGGGTTCCTGAGCCGCCTTCTAGCCTAAAGGCGCCGCCAAGTATCGTTCAGGTCTGCCTGCTGCTGATTGCGACCGGAGAGGATCGTCGGATTTCGACATCGTTGGTCAGAGCTCCGGCCGCTTCCAAGCCGCGAAGCAAGTTAACCAAACCGGGCGACACCGTAGTCCCTCGGACTCGCCAGGAACGCTCCGGCCAACTACTACAATGGTGTCGATATATTGCTTCTGTCACCAAGTCCTTTTGAAGTCCGAGGGGTCGCTTGCACGCGGCCCCTTTTGTTTTTCGGTCGGTGCGGAGCCGCATATTCGAGCCGAGGCATCACCGAAAATCCCGTTCAGGCACATGCGATGGTCCGCTTTTACCGCCGTTCGAGGCCTAAAGGCTTCAAATCGGGGAACAATTTAATGTGGCCGGTGTGGCCCTACGCCGCGCTGTCGCCCAAATCCACGGGTTGTTAAGGGCTCACAGGAATCGTAAAACGCCCCCAAATTTCGTTGCTTCGTTTTGTTGCGCTGGGGTTGCCTGGACCTTTTGCCGGAGAAACACCCTCGATGATCCGCCGACTGATCGTGCTGACCGTTGCCGCGACCGCCCTGTCCGCGGGGCACGCCGCGGCCCAGAGCGCCTTTCCGGCGCCGCTGCCCAATCAAGGCCTGGCCGGCACCGCCTCGGATCCCGCGTTCCCGCCGGTGAACGGCGCGCGTGCAAGCCGCGCAGGCACCGCTTCGGATCCTGCGTTCCCGCCGGTCAACGGCGCACCGGCGGCCAGGATCGGCGCCACGCCGTCGGCATTTCCGACCAATGGCGCAGCTCCCATCGCCGGCGGCGGTCTGTCGTCACCGCCGCCCCCGCCCGGCGCCGGTGGTGGCGCCGCCGGTGACGCCTGCATGAAGGATTTCGTCCCGCTGCGCGAGGAAGCCGAGAAGCGCGGCAAGGCGATCAAGGCGGCGAGCGACCGGCACGCCAGCCCGCAGGAGGCCTGCAAGCTGATCGGCAATTACAGCCAGGCCGAAGTCAAGATGATCAAGTACGTCGACACCAACGCGTCGAAGTGCGGGATCCCGCCGCAGATCTCCAACCAGCTCAAGGACGGTCACAAGAATACCGAGGCCTTGCTGAAGAAGGTCTGCAACGTCGCGGAGCAGGCGGCGGCACAGCCGCGCGGGCCCGTGGGGCCGTCGTTGAGCGACGTGCTCGGCTCGTCCGCCTCGCTGCCGGAAGCGACGCCGACCAAGAAGGGCGGCAGCACCTTCGACACGCTGAATGGCAACGTTCTGACCCGATGATTGGGCGCCCGATGATTGACCGGCCATGAGCGAGGTCTCCGCCCGCGTTGCCGACTCCACAGGCAACTGGGTGGATACCCATGCGCCGGTCTGGTCGCGGCCATATCTGCGGCTTGCGCGCTACGACCGGCCGATCGGCTCCTGGCTGTTGTTGATGCCGTGCTGGTGGTCGGCGGCGCTTGCCGCCGGCGTCGCGCACGATGTGCGCTCGCTGCCGCTCGTCGTCCTGCTGTTCTTCATCGGCGCCTTCGTGATGCGCGGCGCGGGCTGCACCTGGAACGACATCACCGATCGCGATCTCGACGCCAAGGTCGAGCGTACGCGGTCGCGGCCGATTCCGGCCGGGCAGGTCACGGTGACGCAGGCGGCGGTCTTGATGGTCCTGCAGGCGCTGATCGGGCTTCTCGTGCTGCTGCAGTTCAACCGCTTTGCGGTCATGACCGGCATCGCCTCGCTCGTGATCGTCGCGATCTACCCGTTCATGAAGCGGATCACCTGGTGGCCGCAGGTCGTGCTCGGCCTCGCCTTTTCCTACGGCGCACTGATGGGATTTGCGGTGACCTTGGAGCGCATCGATGCGGCCGCGATCGCGCTTTACGCCGGATCGATCGCCTGGGTGATCGCCTACGACACCATCTACGCCCATCAGGACGCCGAGGATGATGCGCTGATCGGCGTCAAATCCACCGCGCGCCTGTTCGGCGCACGCACCCATCGCGCGCTGGTGATTTTCTATGGTCTCGCCGTGCTCTTGATCGGCGTGGCCTTCGCGCTCGCGGGCGCGCGCTGGCCGGCCTGGATTGGGCTAGCGGCATTCGCGCTGCATCTCGCCTGGCAGGTCCGCCGGCTCGACACCAGCCACCCCGCGCTCTGCCTGCGCATCTTCAAATCCAACCGCGACGCCGGCTTCATCCTGTTCGCAAGCCTCGTCGTCGACGCGGTGTTGCGCGCGGCGTAGCTCTCGTTGTTCCGGGCGACCGTTGCAAAAGGTCGGGCGATTCACGTAGCGAGAACGCCGAAGTTTTGCTCACTGGCCGTGCAACACACTCGGTGTCGTCCCGGCGATGGCCGGGACGACGCTTGAGGATGTCGGTAAGGCCACCTACTCAGTGTCGTCCTGGCGAAAGCCAAGACCCATTACCCCACATCTCAATTGTTGTGCGACGCTGGGGCCGCGATCACGCTCGTCACCGAAAGCGGTGGTTATGGGTCCTGGCTTTCGCCAGGACGACGAAAGAGGTGGGAGGCGTGGAGCGCAGCTAAACGAACTCAATCCGGCGCGATGATCTCGCGCTCGTCGCGATGCACGCTGGTGCCGTTGAGGCTGACGCCGGCGCGGCGGCGGACCAGGAATTTCGGGCGGCGCGCGCGGATTGCGTTGCGGCGGCGGCGGCGCGGCGCAGGCTGGCGCGGCGCCGGCTCGGTCAGTTGCGGGAGATGGAAGATGTCGCTCCACATCTGCCAGGCGAAGCTGATCTCTTCGGCATCCGAACTGCTGCCGAGCGGAATGGAGAGCGCGGGATCGCGGTGAACCAGCACCAGCATCTGCGCGTCGTCGATGCCGCGCAGCGCGACGCCGAGAAAATCACTGACGCGAACATTGACCGCCATCCGCATGCCGAGAACGGCACGGCGCAGCACGACATGTTCGCGATGAAGCTCGACCTGCCGCATGCCGCCATCCGCGCGCGCATCCTGCGCGTGGAAGCTGAGGGGAAGGGAAAGTGGGTCGAGCCGCAATGCGCGGCTCGACCCGGCGGAATTGATTCCGCTTGTTGGTGTTTGACGCCTCAAAGCCTTAGTCTCCCCGCCGGGATTATGTTCCCGGTCGATGTGTGAGAGCCTAGCCGAGCGATGGCTGTTTCGGCTTAAAAAGCCTGGTTAACCGCTCCTCACCTGGCGCCATGATTGACAAGAGGTTGGCCGGCATGATTGACGAAGCCTTGCGCCGATCACTCAAATCTTTGTTGCCCGCCGGTGCAAAGTGCTTGAATTCCCTGTGAATCCGGCACATCTGGTTAGGTCTGTCGACGCCATTCCGGGCCCCCCTCAATCCGCGGGAATTCGTTCGTGAACTCTTCACCATCTGCATCGCGACACGGCGATACCTCCGATCTGTTCGACCAGTCCGGCCTGAGCGACCTTGCGCGGCGTCTGGTCGAAGCCGCAAAGCGCGCCGGCGCCGATGCGGCCGATGCCATCGCGGTGCGCGGCGTCTCGCAAGGCGTCGAAGTCCGCGACGGCCGCGTCGAGGAAACCGAGCGCTCCGAGGGCGACGATGTCGGACTTCGGGTGTTCGTCGGCCAGCGCCAGGCGGTGGTGTCGACCAACGACGTCAGCGGCGACGGGGTTGCAAAGCTCGCCGAGCGCGCGGTCGCGATGGCGCGCGTGGCGCCCGACGACAAATATGTCGGTCTGGCCGATCCCGCGCTCCATGCGCATGATTTCCCCGATCTCGATCTGCTCGACCGTAACGTCCCGACCACGGCCGAGCTCGAGCGGCGCGCCATCGAAGCGGAAGCCGCGGCACTCGCGGTCAAGGGCGTCACTAAGTCCGGCGGAGCATCGGCCTCGACCGGGATCGGCGGCATGGTGCTGGTGACGTCGACCGGTTTCCACGGCTCTTACCTGCGCTCC
This sequence comes from Bradyrhizobium sp. USDA 4011, assembly GCF_054063415.1. Classification (NCBI taxonomy): domain Bacteria; kingdom Pseudomonadati; phylum Pseudomonadota; class Alphaproteobacteria; order Hyphomicrobiales; family Nitrobacteraceae; genus Bradyrhizobium; species Bradyrhizobium sp. USDA 4011. The sequence continues at coordinate 2,940,723 of NZ_JBSSGG010000001.1, read as the reverse complement.
AGCCACGGCATCTCGACGACGGCGATTTCCGGTGAGGGCACCGGCATGGAGCGCGACTATGATTTCACCAGCGCGCCGCACGCGTCCGATCTCGATTCACCCACGGCCGTTGGCCGCAAGGCCGGCGAGCGCGCGGTGGCGCGGTCGAATCCGCGCAAGGTCGAGACCTGCAAGGTGCCTGTGGTGTTCGATCCGCGGGTTGCGGGCTCGATCGTCGGCCATCTGGTCGGCGCCATCAACGGCGCCTCGATCGCGCGCAAGACCAGCTTCCTGAAGGACAAGCTCGGCGAGCAGCTGTTCTCCAGGGATATCCGCATCATCGACGATCCCTTGCGCGTGCGCGGCCTGCGCTCGCAGACCTTCGACGCCGAAGGCGTCAAGGTGAGGAAGATCGCGCTGATCGACGAAGGCGTGCTGACCACCTGGGTGCTGGACTCCGCGACTGCGCGCGAGCTCGGCCTGGTCACGACCGGGCATGCGCATCGCGGCGTGTCGTCCTCGCCGTCGCCCGGAACATATAATCTGCATCTCGAGCCGGGTGCGGTGACGCCGAAGGAGCTGATCTCCGACATCAAGCAGGGCTTCTATGTCACCGACCTGATCGGCTCCGGCGTCAACGGCGTGACCGGTGACTACAGCCGCGGCGCGTCCGGCTTCTGGATCGAGAATGGCGAGATCACCTATCCGGTCAGCGAAGTGACCATCGCCGGCCACCTGCTGCCGATGTTCAAGTCGCTGGTTGCCGCCAACGATCTGGAATTCCGCTACGGCGTCAATTCGCCGACGCTGCGCATCGAGGGGCTGACGCTTGGCGGACGCTGATACGGACGACTGGACCAAGGCGCGCGACGCCGCCTTGCTGACCAGATCGGTGCAGGAGGCGGGCCGGCTCGCATCGTCGCTGTTCCGCACCGAATTGAAGAACTGGATCAAGGGCGCGTCCTCGCCGGTCTCCGAGGCCGACATCGCCGTCAACGACCTCCTGGAGCAGCAGCTGCGTTCGGCGACGCCGGGTTACGGCTGGCTGTCGGAGGAGAGCGTCGACAACGCGACCCGGCTCGACCGGCGCTTCACCTGGATCGTCGATCCGATCGACGGCACCCGCGCCTATCTCGCCGGCCGCGAGGACTGGTGCGTCAGTGTGGCGCTGGTTGAAAATGCATTGCCGGTGCTCGCGGCGGTGTATGCGCCGGTGACCGAGGAATTCTTCTTTGCCGCCCGCGGCCAGGGCGCCACCCTGAACGACAGCGGCGTGCACGCGACCGCGGGCACCGATTTCGATTTTCCCCGCATGGCCGGACCGAAACCGCTGGTGCAGCGGCTCAGCCCGACCTCGGACGAGATCACGCTGTTTCCGCGGATCGGATCGCTGGCCCTGCGGTTGTGCCGCGTAGCACAAGGTCGACTTGACGCCGCCTTCGCGGGCGGGCAAAGCCGCGACTGGGATCTTGCCGCCGCGAATTTGATCGTGCAGGAAGCGGGTGGTAAGATGACCGCGCTCTCGGGGGATGCGATTGAGTACAATCGCCGGGAGGTGACGCATGGGGTGCTGGTGGCAGCAGGACGCGAACGTCATGCACGCATTGTCGAGCATTTTCGCAACCGTCCATTGCCGTGAGGCCCCGCCGATCCGCGCCGCGTTTCCGATTGTGACGAACAGACTTGTTACGACAAGCCTGTGACGACCAGACTTGTAACGACCAGACTTGTAACGACCAGACTTGTAACGACCAGACTCGTGACGACCAGACCTGTGACGACAACGACTTCATTTGCTTGCCGGGCATCTCGTTAGGAAAACCATCTCATGTCAGACAATGCCCAGCCACAGCTGCTTCACCTCGTGATCGGCGGCGAGTTGACCGATCTCGAGCACAACACCTTCAAGAACCTGGACGAAGTCGAGATCGTCGGCGTCTACCCGAACTATGCGACCGCCTATGCGGCCTGGAAGGCGAAGGCGCAAGCGACCGTGGACAACGCCCAGATGCGCTATTTCGTCGTTCACCTCCACCGGTTGCTCGATCCTGGGCAGGACACAAAGCACTCCCATTGAAACGACTATTTCGCGATCTGCTGCGCAGCGGCTTCGTGCAGCGCGTGCTGGGTGTGCTTGCGGCCGAGTATCTGCGGCTGGTGTGGTACACCAACCGCTTCATCTATCAGCCGCATGACGTATACGGGATCGTCGAGCCCTTGATGCCGGCGATCTTCGTGTTCTGGCACGGCCAGCACTTCATGACGCCGTTCATCAAGACCAAGGACAGCTACCGCGCCAAGGTCTTGATCTCCCGCCACCGCGACGGCGAGTTCAACGCCCTCGCGGTCGAGCGGCTCGGCATCGGCACGATCAGAGGTTCCGGCGACCATTCCGGCGCGTTCCATCGCAAGGGCGGCGTCGGCGCCTTCCTGGAGATGGTTCGGGCGCTGGAAGACGGCTGCAACATGGCCACCACGGCCGACGTGCCGAAGCGGGCGCGGGTGGCGGGTCTCGGGGCCATCATGCTGGCGCGGGAAACCGGCCGGCCGATCATCCCCTTTGCGATGGTCACCAGCCGATTCATCCGGTTGAAAAACTGGGATTCCACGACCATCAATTTGCCATTCGGGCGCGGCGCAGTGGTAGGTATTGAGCCGGTCTATGTGCCGCCCGATGCCGATGCCGCGACGATGGAAAAGCTTCGGCAGCACGTGGAGAACCTTCTCAACGAAGCGACCCGGCGCGCCTATGCAGCCGTCGGGCGGCCGGAGGCAACGCTTGGCTAGCTCGCTACCGATGACGTTGCGTGTCTACCGCAAGCTGTCGTCCGCGATGGTGCCGCTCGCGCCTGCGCTGATCAAGCGGCGGCTCAAGCTCGGCAAGGAAGACCCCGAACGGGTCGGCGAGCGGCGCGGCATGAGCGGCGACGTCCGGCCGCAGGGCCCGCTGGTGTGGATTCACGGCGCGAGCGTCGGCGAGGTGCTGGCGGCGGTCGGGCTCATCGAGCGGCTGCGCGCGCTCAATCTCCGCATCCTGCTCACCTCGGGCACGGTGACCTCGGCCGCGATCGTGGCCAAGCGCTTTCCGCCCGACGTGATCCATCAATACGTGCCATATGACTCGCCGCGCTATGTCGCGCGCTTCCTCGATCACTGGCGTCCGTCGCTGGCGCTGTTCATCGAGTCCGACCTGTGGCCGAACCTGATCCTGTCGAGCGCCGCGCGGCGGCTGCCGATGGTCTTGATCAACGGGCGGATGTCGCAGCGCTCGTTTCCGCGCTGGCGCCGGCTCTCCAACACCATCGGGGCGCTGCTCGGACGGTTCGACATCTGTCTCGCGCAGTCGAAGACCGATGCCGAACGCTTTGCCGCGCTCGGCAGCCCAAACGTCATGGTCACCGGCAACCTCAAGCTCGACGTCGCGGCGCCGCCGGCCGATCCCGCCAAGCTGGAGCGGCTGATGTCGGTGACGCGCGGCCGCGCGATCGTGGTTGCCGCGTCCACCCATCCCGGCGAGGAAGAGCTCCTGATCGAGGCGCACAAATCGCTCGCCGGATTCTTCCCCGGGCTGCTCACGGTGATCGTGCCGCGGCATGCCGCGCGCGGCGAGGCCGTGGCGCGGCTCGTGACGGAAGCGGGCCTGCGCCCCGGGCTGCGCTCGCATGAGGACCTGCCGGTTGCGACCACCGATATCTATGTCGCCGACACGATGGGTGAGCTCGGCCTGTTCTACCGGCTGGCGCCGATCGTGTTCATGGGCGGTTCGCTGGTCGCGCATGGCGGCCAGAACCCGATCGAGGCGATCAAGCTCGGCGCTGCGATCGTGCACGGCCCGCACGTCTTCAATTTCAGCGAGGTCTATGACGCGCTCGATCGTGCCGGCGGCGCGCGGCGCACCGACGATCTGGAAGCGCTGGTCAAGCAGCTTGGCCAGTTCCTCGCCGATCCCGCGGCTCGCGATGCCTCGCTTGCGGCCTCCGAGCGCGTCGTCGAACAGCTCGGTGGCGCGCTGGAGCGCACGGTGACCGCTCTCGAGCCCTATCTGTTGCAGCTGCAGCTCGAGATGGGAGCCGCCAATGCGTGAGCCGGCCTTCTGGCACCGGCCATCGTCTTGGACATCGCAATTGTTGAGACCGCTTGCCGCGCTCTACGGCGCGGTGGCCGCGCGGCGGATGCAGGGCTCCGGCGTCGATGCCGGCATTCCCGTGATCTGCGTCGGCAATTACCATGTCGGCGGCGCCGGCAAGACGCCGACGGTGCTGGCGCTGGCAAAACTGCTGCACGAGCTCGACGAGCGGCCGGTGGTGCTCAGCCGCGGCTATGGCGGCAGGCTTGCCGGGCCGGTCAAGGTCGATCGTGACCGCCACACGGCGGCCGATGTCGGCGACGAGCCGCTGATGATGGCGGCGACCTTGCCGGTCGTGGTCTCGCGCGACCGTGCCGCGGGCCTGGCGCTGGCGCGCGCGCAGGACGCGAGCGTGATCCTGATGGATGACGGCTTCCAGAATCCGAGCGTGATCAAGGACGCCTGCCTGATCGTGATCGACGGCACGCGCGGCGTCGGCAATGGCCGCGTCATTCCGGCCGGACCGTTGCGCGCGCCGCTGTCGCCGCAGCTGGAACGGACCGACGCGCTGATCGTGGTCGGCGAGGGGCGTGCAGCGAAAAAGATTGCGGCCGATCTCGCGTCCCGCGGCAAGCCGATATTGCCGGCGCATCTGACGCCGGTCCAGGCTTCGCTGGCGGCGTTGAGCGGCAGGCGTGCGCTTGCTTTCGCCGGCATCGGCGATCCCGCGCGCTTCTTCAACTCGCTGCGCGCAAGCGGGATCGACGTCGTGCGCAACACGGCGTTCCCCGATCATCACGCCTTCACCAAGGACGAGATCGCGCAGCTCGTTGCCGATGCGAGAAGTGACGGGCTGACGCTGGTGACGACGGAAAAGGATCTGGCGCGGTTGCGTGGTCCGGCCGGGATGCCGGCCTGGGCACAGGCGATCGTGCCGTTCGCGGTGACGCTGCAATTCGAGGATGCTGCCGCGCTGCGGCGCCTGGTGACCGATCAGCTGTTCAAGGCGCGAAGCAGGAGGCTGCGCGCATGAGCGCAGTCTTGAGCTTAAGCCTGCGGCTTGAGCACGCCGGGATGGTGGCGCTGCAGCACGGCGGTCGGGGTGGCGTAGGCCTCCTGCAGGTCGACGCTCCAGTACTTCAGCTCGTCGAGTGGAATCCGGACGTCGGTGATGGCACAACGCACAAAGGTGCCGGGCGAGATCACGCGGAAATCGCCGTCGAGATATTGCACTTGCGCTTCGCCATGGCCCGAGGGACCGAACTTGTTCAGCACGTTTGAGCTCTCCGCCTTGCCCCTGATGAGGCAGCCTTAAATGTTCATGAAGCCGTCTATCACAGATAGGGGGTCATGTCCGCCCGTTAAACCACCGACTTGTGATAATTTGGCGGCGGAGGCGCATGGTAGCGTTGCGGCCATGGTCCGCTGTGTTTGCAGCGCCATAACGAGCCGGCCGGATCGGATGCGCCTCAAGTCAGTTTTCATGTGCCTCGCCATGCTTGCCGTGCCGGCCGCGGCGGCGGCGCCGCTTCCGGCCCCGCATCAGGTCGAGATTCCCGAAGGCAATGTCACGCTGCATGCGCAGCTGTACCGGCCCGACGGCGATGGCCCGTTCCCGACGGTCATCGCGCTGCATGGCTGCGGCGGTCTCGCCGGCCGTTCCGAGCAGGTCGCACCGCGCTATCGCGACTGGGCCGAGCAGCTGCTCACATCAGGCCATGCCGTGCTGCTGCCCGACAGCTACGGCTCGCGCGAGCTCGGGCCCCAGTGCCGCATTCGGGAACACCAGGTCCAGACCCGCCGCGCGCGGGTCGCCGACATCAACGCCGCGCGGCAATGGCTGGTGCAGCAGAAATGGGTGGCGAAGAGCCGCATCAGCCTGATCGGCTGGGGCAACGGCGCGGCCGCCTTGCTGTGGGCGGTGCGGCCGCAGATGTGGTCGCGCAATGTCGAGCCGGACTTCCGCTCGGCCGTCGCGTTCTATCCGGATTGCCGCACCTCGTCAGGCCTTGGCTGGAGCGCGCGGGTGCCGACGCTGGTCCTGATCGGCGCGCGCGACGATGTAACGTCATCATCGGCCTGCCACCAGATGGTCGACGGCGCGCGCGGCCGCAGCGCGCTGGCGCGGATCGTGGTCTATCCCGAGGCCTATCACGATTTCGACCGCGCCAACCTGCCGCTGCACGCGGTCGCGGCCTCGTCCGATGTCGACATCACGGAGCCCGGTCACATCGGCACCGATGCGAGCGCGCGCAAGGACGCGCAGAAGCAAGTCGCCGAGTGGCTGGCGCGCTAGGGCGGGAAAAGTTAGGTTGAATCGGTTTGGCCACGAACGCGGTTCACCTCTCCCCGGCGGGGAGAGGTCGATTTGCGTAGCAAATCGGGTGAGGGGCCGCAGTTCTAGCGAGAGACCGTGATCCCTCACCCGGCGCTACGCGCCGACCTCTCCCAAGGGAGAGCTGAACTTCCGCTGCCGATCCAGACAAACTTGATCCCATTCCGCTCTAGAACAGGCTGCCCTGATCGACCGGCTTGGTGACGCGCTTCGGCGCGGCCGGTTTCGCCTCGCGCGGCTGCGGCTTCGGCTGGCTCTCAGGCGACGCCGTCGCCGCAGGCTGATCGGCATTCGCGGTGGCAGCGACGCGGCCATCGGCGAACTCGATCGACAGGCCGGCGTTCGGGCCGACCGCCGCGGCGGCATGGATCGCGTGTCCCTGCGCGTCGCGCACCAGCGCAAAGCCGCGCGCCAGCACGCCGCGGTAGGACAGCGCCGACAGCAGCTGGCTGCGATGGGCGACGCGCGCTTCCAGCCGCTGCAGCGTGGTCAGCAGCGCGCGGCAGGCGCGCTCGGCCAGGCGCTGGGTGCGCTCCAGATCGCGCGCGATCGCGTTGCGCTGGGCCTTCGCGTTGGCGAGCTTCGAGGCCTTGAGCCGGATCTCGAGCCCGCTGAAGCGCTCGCGACGGCGATGCAGCAGCGAGCGCGCCGACAGCGTGATGCGTTCGCCCGAGACGGTCAGTCGCTGCCTTGCATGCGCGACCTGGCCGCGCAGCACGCCGATGGTGAGGCGCGAGCTCGACGCGGCAAAGCGGCGGAAATGCGCGTGCGTATTGGCCTGCAGCCCGCGCGGCAGCCCGGCTGCGAGATGATCGAGCCGCTGCCGCGGGATCGCCAGCAGTTCGTTCGCCGCCGGCAGCGCGCGCGCCGCGGCACGCAACTCGTTGCGGCGGGCCTCCTGGCCGCGCTGCCAGCACACCATGGTGCGGCGCGCGAGCGCTGTGACCTCGACGAACAGCTCGCTCCGTACAGGCACCGCCATTTCGGCGGCCGCGGTCGGCGTCGGCGCGCGCTTGTCGGCGACGAAGTCGATCAGCGTGATGTCGGTCTCGTGGCCCACCGCCGAAATCAGCGGGATATGGCTCTCGGCCGCGGCGCGGACCACGATCTCCTCGTTGAACGACCACAGGTCCTCCAGCGAGCCGCCGCCGCGCGCAACGATCAAGAGATCAGGCCGCGGGATCCGGCCGCCCTCCGGCAGCGCGTTGAAGCCGCGGATCGCGGCCGCGACCTGCTCGGCCGAGCCGTCGCCCTGCACCTTGACCGGCCAGACCAGCACCCGGCGGGGGAAGCGGTCCTCGAGGCGATGCAGGATGTCGCGGATCACGGCGCCGGTTGGCGAGGTGACGACGCCGATCACCTCGGGCAGCCAGGGCAACAGCTGCTTGCGGGCCTCGTCGAACAGGCCCTCGGCCGCCAGCTTCTTCTTGCGCTCCTCCATCAGCGCCATCAGCGCGCCGACCCCGGCCGGCTCCAGCGAATCGATGACGATCTGGTACTTCGAGGAGTTCGGATAGGTGGTCAGCTTGCCGGTGGCGATGACCTCGAGCCCTTCCTGCGGCTTGAAGCGCATCCTTGCGTGGGCAAACTTCCAGATCACCGCCTCGATCTTGGCGCTCTCGTCCTTCAGGGCGAAATAGCAGTGGCCGGAGGAGTGCGGCCCGCGAAAGCCGGAGATCTCGCCGCGGACGCGGACATGGCCGAACCGGTCCTCCACCGTCCGCTTCAGGGCGGAGGAGAGTTCCGAGACGGTGAATTCAGGTGCGTTGACGAGATTCGGAGCAGCGGTCATCTGGCCTATAGAATCGGGGTTTTCGACCCCGTGTGCAAGGTCCGGACGCCTCGTTTCAAGCGTCGAATCACATATCCACATCTGATCGAACCGCTGGTTGCTGCGGTCCGGGAGCGTGCTAAACCGAACCAAACGGCGTTACAACCCCCTGATCGGCGACACAGATGAACATCCTCCTGCTCGGTTCCGGCGGCCGCGAACATGCGCTGGCGTGGAAGATCGCCGCATCTCCGCTGGTGACCAAACTCTGGTGCGCGCCGGGCAATGCCGGGATCGCGCGCGAGGCCGAATGTGTCGCGCTCGATGTCGCCGACCATGCCGCGGTGATCGAATTCTGCCGGCGCAACGCGGTCGATCTGGTGGTGGTCGGTCCGGAGACGCCGCTGGCCGCCGGTATCGTCGATGACCTCGCCGCCGCAGGCATCAAGGCGTTCGGGCCGAGCAGGCAGGCCGCGCAGCTCGAGGGCTCCAAAGGGTTCACCAAGGACCTCTGCAGCGAGTTCAGCATTCCGACCGGCGCCTATCGCCGCTTCGACAATGCGAAGGACGCGGTGGCCTATGTCCGCGCCCAAGGCGCGCCGATCGTGGTCAAGGCCGATGGGCTCGCCGCCGGCAAGGGCGTCGTGGTGGCGCAGACCTTGCTCGAGGCGGAAGCCGCTGTCGCGATGATGTTCGAGGGCGCGTTCGGCTCGGCCGGCGCAGAGGTCGTGATCGAGGAATTCCTCTCGGGCCGCGAGATCAGCTTCTTCGCGCTGTGCGACGGCGAGACCGCGATCCCGCTGGCGTCCGCGCAGGACCACAAGCGCGTGTTCGATCACGACAAGGGGCCGAATACCGGCGGCATGGGCGCCTATTCGCCGACGCCATTCGTGACGCCTGAGGTGCACGACCAGATCATGGCGCGGATCATCCTGCCGACGGTTGCGGGGATGAAGAGCCGCGGTACGCCGTTCAAGGGCGTGCTCTATGCCGGCGTGATGCTGACCGCGCAGGGCCCAAAGCTGTTCGAATACAATGTTCGTTTCGGCGATCCCGAGTGCCAGGTGCTGATGCTGCGGATGATGTCGGACATCGTGCCGGCGTTTCTCGCCTCTATCGACGGGCAATTGAAGAACTTCGATCTGCGCTGGTACCCGGACCCGGCGCTGACGGTGGTGATGGCGGCCAAGGGCTATCCCGGCGACTACATCAAGGGCACGCGGATCGATGGCCTCGATGACGCCGCCAAGGTCGACGGCGTCGAGATCTTCCACGCCGGCACCGTGGCCAAGGACGGCGCAATCCTTGCCAACGGCGGTCGGGTGCTCAACATCTGCGCGATGGGCAAGACCGTCACCGAGGCGCGCGACCGCGCCTATCAGGCCTTCGACCGCATCAAATGGCCCGAGGGATTCTGCCGCCGCGACATCGCCTGGCAGGCGGTGGAGGCGGAGCAGGCCAAGGGCTAGCTCGCCACGTCATTGCGAGGAGCTCGCGACAAAATTGCACAGCAATTTTGCGCTGAAGCGACGAAGCAATCCACTTTTCCGCTTGCCGCGAGATGGATTGCTTCGCTTCGCGCGCAATGACGCTTACAGCAAATCCCCACCCGCCGCGCTCGCGGTGGTGCCGTGCTCGCGGAACGCCTTGATGACGTTCTTGCCGATCTTCCACTTGTGCACTTCGTCGGGACCGTCGACCAGCCGCTGCGAGCGCACCTGCGTGTACCATTTCGCCAGCGGCGTATCCTGGCTGAAGCCGAGTGCGCCGTGCAGCTGGATCGCGGTGTCGATCACCTTGTGCACCATGTGGGCGTGGAAGATCTTGGCGATCGAGTTCTCCTGGCGGATGTCGAGGCCCTTCTCGGCCTTGTAGGCGATGTGCAGCAGCATCAGCCGGCCGATATAGAGTTCGCTCGCGCAGTCGGCGAGCATGAACTGCACCGCCTGGCGGTCGGCCAGCAACTGGCCGAAGGTCGAGCGCTTGGTGACGTGGGCAGCCGCCATGTCGAGCGCGCGCTGCGCCTTGGCGACGTTGTGCATGCCGTGGCGCAGCCGGCCATAGGCGAGGCGGTGCTGGCCCATGTTGAAGCCATTGCCCTCGCCGCCGAGCAGATTGTCGGCGGGCACCTTGAGATCCTTGATCTCGATCTCGGAGTGGCCGCCATGGATCACGTCATCGTGCGGCCCCTCGATCGCCATGTTGGCGACGTTGCGCTTGATGCGGTAGCCGGGGTTGGGCAGCTCGACGATGAAGGTCGAATATTGCTTGTGGCGCGGCGCGTTCGGATCGGTCTTCGCCATGACAAGCGCGAGGTCGGCGACGCTCGCCGACGAGGAGAACCATTTCTCGCCGTTGAGGATGTAGTTCTCATTGCCGTCCTTGACGGCGGTGGTCTGCATGCCGGTGGCGTCGGCCCCGGCGGCTTTCTCGGTCATCGAGAAGCAGATCCGCTTCTCGCCGTTCAGCAGCGGTTTGAGGAATTTCTCCTTCTGGTACTCGGTGCCGTGCGCGAGGATCGTCATCATCGAGGCATCGTCCGGCCCCTGCGTGTTCATCGAGAGCGCGCCGAGCATGCTCTCGCCGAGCTCCATCTGCACCAGGGCGTTGGCGAGCGGGCCGAGGCCCATACCGCCATACTCCTTCGGCACGAAGGGGCACCACAGGCCCTGCGCCCGGGCCTTCTTGCGCAGCGGTCCCAGCACCTCGGCAAGCGGCTTGGTGTCGAGTTCCTTTTCCGCCGGGATGCACTCGTCGTGCACGAATTTGCGGACCTTCTCGCGGATCGCCTTGGCTTCGGCCGGAATTTCGAAATCGATCGACATGGCACTTCCTCGTTTCGTATTGTTGTTGGTTGGGTTCGAGGATGGCATAAACCTCGCCTGAGCCAGCGGCAACGCCGAACAAAGTTTGAAGCACGGCGCACGCGACCGGGAGGAGCCACCGATGCCTGATCTCGCTGATCTTTTTCCCGGCTATGAATCCAAATGGATCAACACCTCGCAGGGCCGCATCTTCGCCCGCGTCGGCGGCAAGGGGCCGCCGCTGCTGTTGCTGCACGGGTTTTCCTCGACGCATGTGATGTGGCACACGGTCGCGCCGAAGCTTGACGACAAGTTCACGCTGATCATCGCCGACCTGCCAGGCTACGGCTGGTCCGACATGCCGGACAGCGACAAGGACCATACGCCGTACACCAAGCGGGCCTGGGCGAAGACCATGGTCGAGGCGATGGAGCAGCTCGGGCATGTGCATTTCGCACTCGCCGGTCATGACCGCGGCGGCCGGGTCTCGTACCGGCTCGCGCTCGATCATCCCGGCCGGCTGTCGAAGCTCGCGGTGCTCGATATCGCGCCGACCTATGATTACTGGCAGAAGCTCAATCGCCTCTCCGCGCTGAAGATCTACCATTGGGCGTTCCTGGCGCAGCCCTATCCGCTGCCGGAGACGCTGATCTCCAACAATGGCGAATTCTTCCTCAAGGAGAAGATGGCGAGCCAGACCAGGACCAAGACGCTGGAGGCGATCGATCCGCGCGCGCTCGCGCATTACCTTGCGCCGTTCCGCGATCCCGCCCGCATCCACGCGATGTGCGAGGACTACCGCGCCGGCGCCTATGCCGACTACGAGATCGACAAGGCCGACGTCGACGCCGGCAACAAGATCACGATCCCGATGCTGGCATTGTGGGGCGATGCCGGCGTTGCCAGCGCGGCAACCACGCCGCTCGACACCTGGAAGAACTGGGCGACCAATGTCAGCGGCGCGCCGGTGGCGTCGGGACATTTCCTGCCCGAGGAGGCGCCGGACGCGACCGCCAAGCTGCTGCGCGAGTTTTTCCTGGCAGGGTAGTCGTAGCGCTAAAACCGTCATCCTGAGGAGCGCGGAACGCGCGTCTCGAAGGATGCACGGCCCGGCTGGTGGCCGTCGACCCTTCGAGACGCGCTACGCGCTCCTCAGGATGACGGGTCTACATTCGCAAAACGTCTACCGCCGCTCCCTGAAGAACTCGCGCAGGAGGCGCGCGGACTCGGTCTCGCCGACTGCGCCGTAGACCTCCGGCACATGGTGGCAGGTCGGCTGCGCGAAGAACCGCACGCCCGACTCGACCGCGCCGCCCTTGGGGTCGGCGGCGCCGTAATACAGCCGGCGGATGCGGGCCAGGGAGATCGCGCCGGCGCACATGGTGCAGGGCTCCAGCGTCACGTAGAGGTCGCAATCGACCAGCCGCTCGGTGCCGATGGCTTCGGCGGCCTGCCGGATCGCCAGGACTTCCGCATGGGCGGTCGGATCGCGGTCGGTGAGGGTGCGATTGCTGGCGGTGGCGATGATCTCGTAACCCCGGACAATCACGCATCCGATCGGAACTTCGCCGGCTTTTCCGGCGTTTTCGGCCGTTTTCAGCGCCAAATCCATGAAAGAAGGGGCTGACATGCCTCGTATCATCGGAAGAAACCTGCTAGTAGCTTCGCCTTCAGCAAAAGTGGATGCCGGTTTTGCGTCAAATGCGCTGCCAACAGGGCGCGTACGCCCGGCTGCCCTTGCACCCCAATTGAACGTCCAGCGAGATTATTCATGCCCCGCGACAGCGACAAAAACAACGATTCCCGCGGCCGGCGTGATCGGCCCGGCGGCGGCAAGGGCCGCTCCGGCGCCGCCCGTGGACCGGACAAGAAATTTGCCAAGCGCGGCTTTGGCGACAAGAAGTTTGCCGGCAAGGGCGATGGCGAGAAGCGGCCCTATCGCGGCGATCGCGAGGACCGTCCGCCGCGCCGCGAGTTCGGCGACAAGCCGAGGTTCAATCGCGATGACGCCCGTGGCGATCGGCCATTCCGCGATCGTCCGGCCCGCGACGGCGATGGCGAGAAGCGCACGTTCAAGCCGCGCGGCGACCGGCCGAGATTTGATCGCGGCGGGGATGGCGAAAAGCGTTCGTTCAAGCCGCGCGAAGACCGCGGGGGCGAAAAGCGGCCCTACACGCCTCGCGGCGACCGTCCGAACTTCAATCGCGACGATCGCCCGCCGCGGCGCGATCGCGATGATGCGCGCCCGGCGGGGCGGTCTTCCGATCGGAAGTTCGGCGACAGGAAGCCTTACGCGCCGCGCGAGCGTGACGGCGAGAAGCGGCCCTATACGCCGCGTGGCGAGCGATCGTTCGGCGACCGTCCTTCGCGCGACGGCGACCGGCCCGCACGGAAATTCGGCGGCGACAGCAAGTTCAAGCGCGGTGCGGCGGATCGCGGCGGCGATCGTGATCGCGGCGATCGCGGCCCGCGCAAGGACTTTGGCGACCGGCCGCCGCGCGGCGAATCCAAGCCGTGGCAGAAGCGCGAGGGCGGCTCTGATCGTCCGGAGCGTGGTTCGCGTCCGTTCCGCGACGGCCCGCGCAATTTCGACAAGCCGCGCTACGACAGGCCGCGCGACGATCGCGGCGGCGGCGAGCGGCCGCGGTTCTCGCGTTCCCGCGACGATCGCGAGCAGGGCGATCGTCCGGAGCGGCCGAAGTTCAGCCGGCCGCGCTGGGAAAGAGACGAGGCTGGTGGCGACAATCGCCGGCGCGATCGCCCCGAAGGCCGGCCCGACTGGCAGGAGCATCCGCGCAGCGAGGGCCGTTTCGGTGATCGGCCGCGCCGCGAGAACGAGGACGACAGCAAGGTCTTTGCCAAGCGGCCGGCGTTCGGCGGCCGCGGTGCCTATCGCGAGCGCTCCTACGATGACCGCCGCGAGCGGCCCGAGCCGAAGCCGAAGAAGGCGGGCGAGCGCATTGCCAAGGTGCTGGCGCGCGCCGGTCTCGCCTCGCGCCGCGATGCCGAGGAGATCGTCACCCAGGGCCGCGTCACCGTCAACGGACGCGTGATCAACTCGCCGGCGCTCGACATCACCGACAACGATGTCGTGGCGGTCGACGGCAAGCCGTTGCCGCCGCGCGAGCGGACGCGGCTGTTCATGTATCACAAGCCGCGGGGGCTGATGACGACGCATGCCGACCCCGAGGGACGGCCGACCGTGTTCGACAATCTGCCCGAGGGCCTGCCGCGGCTGATCTCGATCGGCCGGCTCGATTTCAACACCGAGGGCCTGCTGCTGCTGACCAATGACGGCGGGCTGGCGCGGACGCTGGAGCACCCCGACACCGGATGGCTGCGCCGCTACCGCGTGCGTGCGCATGGCGAGGTGACGCAGGGCCAGCTCGACCAGCTCAAGAACGGCGTCGAGGTCGACGGCGTCAAATACGGGCCGATCGAGGCGACGCTGGAGCGCGACCAGAGCTCCAACGTCTGGGTGGTGTTCGCGATCCGTGAGGGCAAGAACCGCGAGGTGCGCAACGTGATGGCGCATCTCGGGCTCGAGGTGAACCGGCTGATCCGGATCTCCTACGGCCCGTTTCAGCTCGGCGAGCTCGAGGAAGGCAAGGTCGAGGAGGTCAAGACGCGGGTGTTGCGCGAGCAGCTCGGCGAGAAGATCGCCAAGGTCGCAGGTGCGGACTTCACGCGGCCGGAGCAGCGCGAAGCCGGCGGTGGCGACGATGCGCCCGCCAGGAAGCCGAAGCCCAGCAAGCGCGAAACGATCAACGACCGCAAGGGCCGCCGCGTGCTGGTGCAGCGCACCGGCAGCGAGGAAGCCCGCGCCCGCAACGAGGACGAGGCCAACGGCTACGGCCCGCCGCGCCGTCCCAAGCGCGGCTATCACGGCAAGCGCGATCTCACGCCGAAGGACGAGTAACGGTCAATGCGCGTCGTCGGGGGCAGGCTGAAGGGCCGCAATCTCGCTTCGCCGTCGGGCCGCGACATCCGTCCGACCGCTGACCGCCTGCGCGAATCCGTGTTCAACATCCTGATCCACGCTTACGACAATCCGATTCTGGACGCGCGCGTGCTGGATCTGTTTGCCGGCACCGGCGCGCTCGGCATCGAGGCGGTGTCGCGCGGCGCGAAGTTCGCGCTGTTTGTCGACAATGGCGCCGAGGCGCGGGCGCTGCTGCGCAACAATGTCGAGTCGCTCGGCCTTGGCGGGACGACCAAGGTCTATCGCCGCGATGCCACCGATCTCGGACCTGCGCATCCGGTCGAGCCGTTCTCGCTGGTGTTTCTCGATCCGCCCTACGGCAAGGGGCTCGCCGACAAGGCGCTCGCCTCGCTGCGCGACGGCGGCTGGCTGACGCCGGGCGCGCTGCTCGTCGTCGAGGAGGCCAAGGCCGCGGCGTTCGCGGCGCCCGAAGGCTTCGAGGAGCTCGAGCGGCGCGCCTATGACGACACGGAGTTCGTGTTCCTTCGCGAAAAAGTGTAGGGGCGCATCGGTGTCAGCGTCATCCGCTGACTCTATGGTGGTTGTGCCTTCTCCACCGCCAGACTGATCCAACGCCATTTGCGGAGCGCGAACCATGACCGACACTCTTGCCGGGCTGGCCGGTCAGCTGGAGACGCACGTCAAGGCGTTGCGTCGTGCGGGTGACGACGCAGTGCTGCTTGCGGCCGCGCGCGATGCCGCCGACCAGATCGAGCGCGGTCGCGGCGCGCAGGATGGTGACGCGCGCGAAGCGCTCAAGATGGTTCAGCGGTGGACGTTCAACGCGGCGGCCGATTGCTGGCCGGGCTGGAGCGTTTCCGACAAGCCGATCAGCTCGGACAATCTGCTGGCCGCGCGCGAGCTTGCAGAACGCTCGCTCGGGCTGGTGCGGACCCTGGAGCTCGGACCTCTGCGCGAAGCAACGGGCGTCTGGATGGTGGGGGCGTTCGACCTGGCGCTTGGCCGGTACGACGAAGCCTCGCAGCTCTTCCGCGAGGCGCGGGAGCAGTATGTTGCCGAGAATGCGCCGGGTCTGGTGCTGCTGACGGAGGGCTATGTCGCGATCGTCCGGCAGGTCGGCAAGCAGGCAGCCGATGGCGATGATCTCGATCAGGTCTGCACGCGGATCGCGGCAGGCGGGTACGAGGACGGCGACGAATGGATTGCGCAGCTTCGCACAGCGTTGCAGGTCTTCGCGCGCAAGGATTCGTAGGATGCCCTGATCTGTCGTCCCTGCGAACGCAGGGACCCATAACCACGAAAGTGTGTTGTGAAAGCACGCTGGGGTCCCAGCCTTTGTCAACGGAGGCATTCGTGGTTATGGGTCCGGGTCGCGCGGAGCCTGTCATCGGGCGGCGCTTTGCGCCGACCCGTTGGCTTGCCCGGGACGACGGGGATAGAGACTACCGCCGCCCGAACAGCTTCTCGATATCGCTCAGCTTCAATTCGACATAGGTCGGGCGGCCGTGGTTGCACTGGCCGGAGTTCGGCGTGTCTTCCATCTCGCGGAGCAGCGCGTTCATCTCTTCGGGCTTGAGGCGTCTCCCGGCGCGGACCGAGCCGTGGCAGGCCATGGTGGCGGCGACATGCATCAGCCGGCGCTCCAGCGGCAGCGCCTCGTCCCACTCGGCCATATGTTCGGCGAGGTCGCGCAGCAGCCCGGCCGCATTGGCCTTGCCGAGCAGCGAGGGCGTCTCGCGCACCGCGACCGCGCCGGGGCCGAAGGACTCGATCGCGAGCCCGAACGATGCCAGCTCTTCGGCGCGATCGAGCAGTTTCTCGACGGTAGCCTCGTCGAGCTCGACGATCTCCGGGATTAGCAGGATCTGGCGCTGCACGCCGTTCTTCGCCAGCGAGGCCTTCAGTCTCTCGTAGACGATGCGCTCATGCGCCGCGTGCTGGTCCACCACGATCAGGCCGTCGCGGGTCTGCGAGACGATGTAGGTCTCGTGGATCTGGGTGCGCGCAGCGCCGAGCGGCCGGTCGAGCAGATCGGGCGCAGGCGCGGCCTCATAGCGGACATCCGCGGTCGGGGTGCCGACGTCGAAGGCGGCCTGTCCGGGCTCGGCGAAGGCGGGCGCCGCCGCGCCCTCGAACGCGCGCAGCGGATTGACCGGATATGACGGCGAGCTCCGCCAGTCCCAATTGCCCGGGCGCGGCGGCGTGAAGGCGGGGCGGAATGCCTGTAACGTCGCGCCGTCGGCGGTGTTGGCCGCGGTGCGTCTGCCCTCGCGCGCGAGGCCCTCCTTCAAGGCGTGCACGATCAGCGCGCGCACCAGGCCGGCGTTGCGGAAGCGCACTTCGGTCTTGGCCGGATGCACATTGGCGTCGACCTCCTGCGGGTCGCAGGTCACGAACAGCGCCACCACGGGATGGCGGTCGCGCGGCAGATAGTCGGAATAGGCCGCACGCACGGCGCCGAGGATCAGCTTGTCGCGCACCGGGCGGCCGTTGACGAACAGATATTGACCGAGCGCATTGGCGCGGGTCAGCGACGGCGCAGCGGCAAAGCCTTCGACCACCACGCCCTCGCGCTCGGCGCGCACCTCGATTGCGCTGGCGCGGAAGTCCGCGCCCAGGATGTCGCCGAGCCGCGTCAGCCGGCCGGCAGCGCCGGGCAACGCCGCGGCCCAGGTGACCGGCGCGCGCTCTTCGCCGGCCAGCGTGAAGGCGATATCGGGCCGCGCCATGCCGAGGCGCCGCACCACCTCGCGGATCGCCTCCGCCTCGGTGCGGTCGGTCTTGAGGAATTTCAGCCGCGCCGGCGTTGCGTAGAAGAGCTCGTTGACCTCGACGCGGGTGCCCTGGCCGAGAGCAGCCGGCATGACCTCCGACTTCTCGCCGCCCTCGACCGACAGCGACCAGGCATGCGGTTCGCTGGCATGGCGCGTGGTGATGCCGAGCTTGGCGACCGCGCCGATCGACGGCAGCGCCTCGCCGCGGAACCCGAGCGTGCGGATGCGCAAGAGGTCCTCGTCGTCGAGCTTGGAGGTGGCGTGGCGATCGACCGCAAGCGCGAGGTCGGTGCGCGTCATGCCGCCGCCATCGTCGGTGATGCCGATCCGCCGCCGCCCGCCGCCATCGGTGAATACGTCGATCCGGCTCGCGCCGGCGTCGATCGCGTTCTCGACCAGTTCCTTGACGACGCTCGCAGGGCGTTCGACCACTTCGCCGGCGGCGATGCGGTTGACGAGCTGTTCGGGAAGCTGGCGGACGGGCATGGATTGCGCGATCGGACAGGGATTCGAGGTTCGGCGGTATTGTAGTCGGCTCGCCGGCCAAATGCATGGGCCGGCCCGCGAATGGCTGCCTTTAGCTGGGGATGGAGCCGGCCTATCGCCTTGAAGACACTCACCTTCGCGTGTGCAGCGGCTACGCCCTACGTGGCGATTGTGACGTCGCACGCGCGGGTATATCGTTTAGAAAAATTATAATCTGATCGGGAGGATAGCCATGTGCCATTTGTTCTCGCACCAGCCGCAGCGCAATTATGAATCGCAGACCCGGTCGCTGCGGATCGGCGGTCATTGCACCTCGATCCGGCTGGAGATGTCGTTCTGGGACACGCTGGAGGAGATTGCCGCCAAGGAGGGGATGAGCGTCGCCAAGTTCGTCACCACGCTCTATGGCGAAGTCCTCGACCACCATGGCGAGGTCAATAATTTCGCATCGCTGTTGCGCTGCTGCTGTTTGATTTATCGCTCGCAGAGCGCAGCGGCTGTGCCCGAATTCCAGGGGCAGCCCATCCTCGACGCCGCCGAATAGGCTTTCGGATCCATCGCGCAGAAAAAACGGCCTTGTCCAGGCAGGACAAGGCCGTTGGAGTCACGAGGGAACTCAGGTTTCGGTTCCGGTCGAAATCAGAACCGAAGCTCGTCTTTCCGAGGCTAGATCTCCTTGCGCTGCATCGCGCCGGCGATCGTGTCGGCCTGCCGGATCGCCAGTGACACGATCGTCAGCGTCGGATTGCACGCCGCTCCGCTCGTGAACTGGCTGCCGTCGGAGACGAACAGGTTCTTGATGTCGTGGGTCTGGCCGAACTTGTTGACCACGCCATCGCGCGGCTTCTCGCTCATCCGGTTGGTGCCCATGTTGTGGGTCGAGGGATAGGGCGGCGTCGGGTAGGTCACGGTGGCGCCGACCGCCTCATAGACCGCGGCGCCCTGCTTGTAGGCGTGATCGCGCATCGCGACGTCGTTCGGATGATCGTCGAAATGCACGCTCGCGACCGGCATGCCGAACTTGTCCTTGATGCTCGGATCCAGCGTGACACGGTTGGTCTCCTGCGGCAGGTCCTCGCCGACCAGCCACATGCCGGCCATCCGCGGATAGCCTTCCATGGCGCTGGTGAAGCTGCGGCCCCAGGCCCCGGGATTGAGAAACGCTGCCATGAAGGGCAGGCCGAGCGACAGTGTCTCCATCTCGTAGCCGCCGACGAAGCCGCGCTTCGGATCGTTCTTCGCCTCGTCGCGAATGATGCCGGCCATCGTGGTGCCGCGATACATATGCACCGACTTCTCGAAGGTCGCATACACGCTGCCGGTCATGTGCCGCAAATAATTGCGGCCGACCTGGCCCGACGAATTGGCAAGACCATCCGGGAACATGCTGGAGGCGCTGTTGAGCAAGAGCCGCGGGCTCTCGATCGAGTTGCCGGCGACCGCAACGACGCGGGCCTTCTGGCGCTGCATCGCGCCGGTCGCATCGGCATAGACCACGCCGGTGACCTTGCCGGACTGGTCGTGCTCGATCTTGATCACCATGCTGCCGGGACGCACCTCGAGATTGCCGGTGGCTTCGCCCTTCGGGATCTCGGTGTAGAGCGTCGACCATTTGGCGCCCGACTTGCAGCCCTGGAAGCAGAAGCCGATCTGCTGGCAGGAGCCGCGGCCGTCGCGCGGCTCGCTGTTGATCGCCATCCGCCCGGTGTGCACTTCCTTGTAGCCGAGCTTCTTGGCACCGGCTTCCAGCACCTTGAAGTTATTGTTGCCGGGAAGTCCGGGAATGGCATTGGTGCGGGTGACGCCCATCTTGTTCTCGGCCTTGGCGTAATAGGGCTCCATCTCGGCGAGCGTGATCGGCCAGTCCAGCAGATTGGCGCCGGGGATGTTGCCGTATGCCGACTTGATCTTGAACTCGTGCTCGTCGAAGCGGAGCGAGGCGCCGGCCCAGTGTACGGTGGATCCGCCAACCGCCTTCACGATCCAGGCCGGAATATTCGGGAAATCCTTGTGGACGCGCCAGCTTCCCGACGTCGTGCGCATGTCCGACCAGGCGAGCTGGCCGAAGCTGTCCCATTCATCGTTGATGAAGTCCTGGTTCTCGATGCGCGGGCCGGCTTCCAGGATCACGACCTTGATGCCCTTCTGCGCCAGTTCATTGCCGAGCGTTCCGCCGCCGGCACCGGAGCCGACGATCACGACAACGCCGCTGTCATTCAGATCGAATTTTGCCATTGTGTCCTCCCGAAATTGTCCGCTTCACGCCTTCGGCAGCCAGTCGATATCGGCGAAACCGCGCTTGATGTAGCCACCATGCTCGGCGGAGGAGCCCTCGTAGCCGAACCGCGGCCAGACCTCCTTGTTGTTGTAGAGCGATGCGATGAGATCGCCGCGGATCTTCTGGAAGAACGCGCTTGCCTCGATCTGTTGCAGCAGCGCGACGCGATCGTTCTCCCAGGCGACCTGGGCGTAAGGCATCTTGTGGCGGTCGTTGGCCGCCTGATCGAGCCGGGTTACGCCCTCATTGATCAGCGATTTGATGGCCGGATCCTTCGCGGCCTTGTCATCCCACGGCTTGACCGCCGTGATGTAGTAGCTGTCGCCGAGGAAATCGTGCGGATAGATGTCGCGCGCCATCTTCAGCAACGTCTTCATGGTGGCCGGCGTCAGCGTACCCGCCTCATCGGCCCATGCATCGGTGATGCCGAGCCCGGTCGATGTCGCGATCGCGACCGCCGGTGCGGTAGCAGCCGCGCCTTTGAGGAACACACGCCGGTCATATTTGCTGCGTCGATCGATTTCTCTCATGAGTTTCCTCCGTAATTTATCTTCTAATTGGATTAGCCGAAGCGCCCGCCGCGCTGGATCACCTCGATCTTGTAGCCGTCGGGATCGGAGACGAAGAAGAAGCGCGCCAGCGTCTTGCCGTCATGCTTGAAGTCGCGCAGCGGCCCGGGCGAGAGCTTCTCCTGCTCGAAGCGCGCGTGCTCGGCATCGAGGTCATCGACGACGACGGCGAGATGGCCGTAGCCGTCGCCGAGCATGTACGGCTCCTTGCGGTCGAAATTGACCGTGAGCTCGACCTCGAATGGCGAGGACGGATGGCGCAGATAGATCAGCGCGAAGTCGGGAAATCGCAGATTGTCCGCGATCTCGAGCCCGAACGCGCGCTTGTAGAAGTCGAGCGCCTTGGCCTCGTCGAACACGCGGATCATCGAATGCACGGGTTTCGCCATTCAGTTCAGCTCCTTCAGATAGGCGATGATCATCGCGCGGGTCTCCGGCTTGGCCTGCCGGTAGGCCATCACGCTGCTTGCGATCACCTCTTGCGGATTGGTCAGCCAGGCATCGAGCCTGACGTCGTCCCAGACGAAATCAGCCTTGGCGAAGCCCGCGGAATATCTGAAGCCGTCGGCCTTGCCGGCATGGCGGCCGACGACCTTGTAGAGCGACGGTCCCTGCCGCACCGGATCCGACGCATTGGTGGTGTGGCAGGTCGCGCATTGCTGCTTGAACAGCGTCGCCCCGTCGGGCGGCTTGGCTGCGGGCAGGGGCATCTGCGCATGCGCGATTTGCACTGCAAGCATTGCGCTGCAAAATCCGAGCGCCATCGTCCAGCTTGCCGTCCGTCCTGCGCGCAGCTTTGTCATATACATCACCGCCTCTGTGCGCAGACTGTAGGAGGCTGAAATCGGCCGTTGGTAGTAGCGGGCTGTTTCACAGCAGAACAAAGCTGGGCGGCGATCTGGCGCGGAACCGATCCTTGCCGCATATGCGGACGACAAATCCGCAAAATGACCGCGAAATCCCTGCACGATCACCACACGACGCCGCTTGCATTGCGCGTGCGCCGTTTGCGGAAAATTCAGTCTCGCGCGATGGGGTTCAGGGTCGGCGTTTGCAAACGGCGCACACCTGCGCCGCTCCGTCCATCGTCAATCAAAGTCCAGGAGAAGTGGATGACGTTTGCAAGAACCAGCGTGCTCGCCCTTGCCATCTCGGCCGCGATGGCCGGCCCCGTCCTGGCCCAGGGGGCGGCTGCACCGGGCACCCAGCTTCGCGGCGGCGCACAAGGCAGTGGGACCATGCAGCAGGGTGGCGGCATGTCCGGCAGCGGCGATGAGGAAATGGCGGCGCAGCCGACTTCGCCGACGCAAAAGAGCGGCACCAGCGCCAAGTCGGGCAACAAGGGAACGGTCGGCAGCGGCCACGCCACATCGAAGTCTGGTGGTTCCGAGATGGCGCCTGCAACCAAGAAGTACTGATCCGCGATGATCGGATCCCGGATGCAGCGCCGTGCCTGCGCTGCGTCCGGTGCTCCCCAAAGCCTTCTCCGCTCCGATTGAATCGGAGCGGGGCGCCAGATTCTAGTCTTGACGCGCTTTCTTCACGCGAACCGGGATCCACTTCGCTCGAAGACGCTCTAATCGTCGAAACGTTGACTGCCGCGGCCGGCCTTGATGTCGCTGCGGCGCTTCTTGCCTTCGAGCCGGCGCTTCTTTGAGCCGAGCGTCGGCCTGGTCGGCCGCCGCGGTGTCGGCCGCACCATCGCTTCCTTCAGCATCTCGAACAGCCGCTCGATCGCGTCCGCGCGATTGCGCTCCTGGGTGCGGAAGCGGAACGCCTGGATCACGATCACGCCGTCCTTGGTCATGCGGCTGCCGGCGAGCCGCGCCAGCCGCTGCGCCGCGTCCGGCGGCAGCGCGATCTTGTTCGTGTCGAAGCGAAGCTGGGCTGCGGTCGAGACCTTGTTGACATTCTGCCCGCCCGGACCGGAGGCACGGACAAAGACGATCTCAATGTCGTTCTCGTCGATCGTAAGGTCGCGGGACAGCCGCAGCATGACATCACCCGTGGAGGGAAGAATCGGCGGCCGCAGGATAGCGGGTTTGCGCTGGGCGTGCTTGGGCGGTGTTCGTTACGTCCGCGGCCGGAGCGCGTGGCTCACCCCTCTCCCCCAACCCTCCGCCGCAAGGGGGGAGGGAGCCCGAGAGACGTGCTCACATCACATCGCATCACAGCCGACACTTTCGCAGTCAGGCAAGTAAGGGGCGCACAAGCGGATGGCTCCCTCCCCCCTTGCGGGGGAGGGTGGGGAGAGGGGTGGCCACAACGGTGGTGTATGACGAAGCAGACGCGCGCGTAACAGCGTCAGTTCGCCTTCGGCGGCGCCGATGCCGGCTGCGCTGCGGCTTGCGGGGCGCGGCCGACGATCACGGTGAGCAGGCCGTTGCCCCACAGCCTTTTGGAGACCCGCTTGACGTCGTCGAGCGTCACCGCATCGACGATGGCGCTGCGCTTCTCGATGTAGTCGATCGGCAGCTTGTCGAGCTGGTATTGCAGCATCGCCTGCGCGAGCTTGGAGGAGGTGTCGAGCGCCAGCATCTGCGAGCCCTTCAGATAGGACTTCGCCTCGTCGAGCTCCTGCTGCGTCGGGCCTTCCTCGGCGATGCGGCGGATCTCCGCCTCGATCGCATCGACGGTCTCGCCGGCGCGGTCGGCGCGGGTGCCGGTGTTGCCGATGAACAGCGCGGAGTGATCCATCCAGAGCAGCGCTTCATAGATCGAATAGGCCAGCCCGCGCTTCTCGCGCACTTCCTTGTAGAGCCGCGACGACAGCCCGCCGCCGCCGAGAATGTGGTTCACCACATAGGCGGCCATGAAGTCCGGGTCGTGCCTGTTGATGCCGGGGCCGCCGAAGGTGACGACGGTCTGCGGCACGTCGAGCGGGACGAAGGCGCGCTGCGGCGGCTTGGTCGCCACGACGTCGGGAATCGCCGTCAATTCGGCCTTGGCCGGCAGGCCGCCAAAGGTCTTGTCCAGGAGCTTGCCGAGCGTATCGGGATCGACATCGCCGACCACCGCGATCCGCAGCGTGTCCTTGGCGATGATGCGGCGGACATAGTCCTTCAGATCGGCAATCTCGATCTTCGGCACGCTCTCCAGCGTGCCGGTCGCCGTCCTGCCATAGGGATGGTCGCCGAAGGCGAGCTCGAGGAACTTGCGGCCGGACAGCGAGGACGGATTGGTCGATTCGCGGCGCAGGTTCGAGATCACCTGGGCGCGGATGCGTTCGACGTCCTTCGGCTCGAACCGCGCCGAAGTCAGCGCCATCCGCAGCAGGTCGTAGGCTTCGTCCTTGTTGTCCTTGAGCATGCGCAGCGAGCCGCGGAACTGATCGCGGTTGGACTGGAAGCTGAGCTCGATGGCGCGGCGCTCGAGCCGCTCATGATAGGTCTTGGAATCGAGATCGCCGGAGCCCTCGTCGAGCAGGTCGGCGACCAGATTGCCGACGCCGGGCTTGCCGGGCGGATCCTGGCTGGCGCCGCCGCCGAAGGCATATTCCATCGCGATCAGCGGCACGGTGGCGTCCTGCACGAACCACGCCTCGATGCCGCCGGGCGACACCAGCCGCTGGATCTTGGCCGCGGCCTGCGAGGGCGCCGAGGTCAGCGTCAGCATCGCGGCGCAGGCGCCGCCGAGCAGCGCCGCGCGGCGGGTGATGGAATAGGTCACGAGCGCTTCTCCTCGCGTTTCGGCGCAGTATCCTTGATCAGATAGCCGGTCACCGACCGCTTCTTGTCGAGCCAGGTGGCGGCAGCTGCGCGCACCTGCTCGGCGGTCACGGCGCGAATGCGATCCGGCCAGCTTCGGATGTCGTCGATGCTGAGCCCGGTGGTCAGCGCGCCGCCGTACCAGCGCGCCAGCGTCGCCTGGTTGTCCTGGGCATAGATCGCTTCCGCGATCAGCTGGGTCTTGACCCGTTCGAGATCCTCGGCGCGTGCGGGGTGCTGCGCGAGATCGGCGATCACCTTGTCGATCGCGTCCTCGATCTGCGCGAACTCGACGCCAACCTTGGGCGTCACCGAGATCGAGAATTGCGATGGATCGAGCGCGGTGCCCTGATAGCCGGCGCCGGCCGAGATCGCGAGGCCCTTGTCGATCACCAGCGAGCGATAGAGGTAGGAGTTGGCGCCGCCGCCCATCAATTGCGCGAGCACATCGAGCGCCTGGCTCTCGCCCGCCGCCGCCGTAGTCGCGGACGGCACCAGATAGTAGCGGCGCAGGTTCGGCTGTTCGACGCGGGGATCCGACAGCGTCACGGTGCGCGGCGCGGCCGGTGTCGGCTCCTGCGGCCGGACCCGCTTCTCAGGGATCGCACGTTGCGCCGGGATCGGGCCGAAGTTCTTCTCGACCAGCGGGCGGATGTCCTTGACGTCGACATCGCCGGCGATGACCAGGATCGCGTTGTTCGGCGCATAGAAGCGGCGGTAGAAGGCGAGCGCATCCTCGCGGTCGAGCTTCTCGATCTCCTGGTGCCAGCCGATCACCGGCCGGCCATAGGGATGGTTGAGATAGAGCGCGGCCATGATCTGCTCGGTGAGCCGGGCATCCGGGTTGTTGGCAACCCGCATGTTGAACTCCTCGAGCACGACGTCGCGCTCGGGCAGCACATTCTCATCCTTCAGGATCAGGCCGGTCATCCGGTCGGCCTCGAACTCCATCATGGTGGGCAGCTGCTCGCGCGGCACGCGCTGGAAATAGCCGGTGTAGTCGTTGGAGGTGAAGGCGTTCTCGTTGCCGCCGACGCGCAGCACGGTCTGCGAGAACTCGCCGGCGGGATGCTTGGCGGTGCCCTTGAACATCAGGTGCTCGAGGAAATGCGCGAGGCCCGATTTGCCCGGCGTCTCGTCGGCGGAGCCGACCTTGTACCAGATCATCTGCGTCACGACCGGCGTGCGGTGATCGGGGATCACCACGACCTGCAGGCCGTTGTCGAGCGTGAAGCTCGCGGGGCGTTCCGAGGTGACGGTGGTCTGGGCGCGGAGGCTGGTGCCCGACAGCGGGATGGTTGAAACAAAGGCGGCAGCGAACAGGGCGATCGATCGGCGTGAGGGCATCATGGTCCTTATGGAAGCCTGAACGGATGGCCGGGCATGCAGACGCCATCGTACACGGTGCAGTCCGTGCCAGTCGTCACGAAGCGGAGAGACGGACGTCCCTCCGCATTAAGCTTTGCTCATGTCAGCCTTCGCCCAAGCAGGCCAAGCGTCACTGGATCGGTTTTCCGGTCATGACGTCGTACTGGCCCTCGTTCACCTTCGGCTTCATCGGGCCTGTGCCATAGGCAAAGCCTGAAGACGGGGTCTGGTAGCCCGGAGGGGGCTCGGTCAGGGAGTCGCGCGTCGGCTCGCCGGTGAACGGCTTGGACTCGCTGCTGTTCCCCTTGAATATGCCGAGCAGACCACCGTTGTAGCCGAGCTGGCTCGGCATCAGCGACGGATTGGTGTTGGTGCCCGGCTCGAGCGGCTCCCTGCGGCCCTCGGTGGCCGTCTGCTGCTTGCGGCCCGCCTCGATCTCGGCCGGCGTCAACGCCACCGCTGATTGCCACGGCTCCTTCTTGACTTCCTTCTTGCGCGCCGCGATCGCAGCCTTGCGCGCCGCGACGTCAGGGTCCTTCGGCCAGTTCGGCGCGTTGACCTGGGCGGCCGTGGCAGGCGGCGGCAGGTCGAGCTTCGGCGGCACCACCAGCGGCGAGCGCTCGCGATAGTCGATGCCCTTGCTGGCGGCGCTCTTGGCGCCGAGCCCGGTCATCAGATTGTCGATGATCCGCTCTTCGAAGGTCAGCCCGTCATCGCCGTCATCGTCATCGTCGCCGGCACGCACCGGGCCTGCCGTCATCACCAGGCCGATCCCGGCCGCAACGAACGCCAGACGCAGGCCGCGCATCAGAGGCAGCCGTGACGTCTCGATCAGGTAACCGCGGACTTTGGTGTTGCGCATCGCGCTATTCCCATCTCAAAATTCGCCAAAGCGATCACTGGCTTAGCGCTCAGTTCCGCTGGGTGCAGGTCGGCCGCCGACCGGCTCGTATCGGCCGGGATCAGGGCGCTTTTACGGCGGGGGTCCCCATGACGGAATCATACAATAGGGCCGCCACGCCAGCAACGATCGCCACATCGGCAAGGTTGAAGATGTACCAATTATAGGTTTTTCCGGCGATCTCGACGTGAAACAGGGCGAAATCGACCACCGCACCATAGGCGAAGCGGTCGATCCCGTTCCCGATGGCGCCGCCGATGATCAGGCCGAGCGACATTGTCGCAAGCCAGGTTCGCGACCGCGCCATCCAGATCGCCAGCGCGATCACGGCAGCGGCCTTGATCACCATCAGCAGGATCTGGGCCGACGGGGTCTCGCTCTGGAACCAGCCGAAGCTGATGCCGGGATTCCAGGCCAGCACCAGATCGAAAAACGGCGTCACCGTCACAGGGGCGTGGTGCGCGATGTCGAGGACGTAAAGCAGCCAGAGCTTGGAGGCCTGGTCGGCGATCAGGATGATGACCGCCGCCAGCACACCGGCGCGAACCGGCGAGCTCAAGCCGTGCCCCCCAGCGCCTTCCATTCGCGCAGCGCTTGGGCGTCGCGCGGCGAGACGTCGGGATATTCGGGATCCTCGCCGATCGTCGGCAGGATCTTCCACGAGCGCGCGCATTTGGTGCCGACTGCCTTCTCGACCACCACGGCGACGCCGGGCACGGCATCGAGGCGGAAGGCGCCCGCAGGCGCCTCGCCCTCGCGCACCTCGTAGTTCGAGGTGATGCAGACCTCGGCGAGATCGATGTCGAACAACGTGGCCAGCATCTGTCGGTCGGCGATGTAGATCACCGGCGAGGCCTCGAGCGACGAGCCGATCCGCTTGGCGGCGCGCTCGAGCTCGAGCGCACCGGTGACGACGCGGCGGACGTTGCGGATCGTCTCCCACTTCGCGGCGAGCGCGTCGTCGCGGAACTGCTCGAGACCTTCGGGGAACAGCGTGAGGTGCACCGAGGGCTCGGCGTTCGGCCGGTACATCCGCCAGGCTTCATCCGACGTGAAGCTCAGGATCGGCGCCAGCCATTTCAGGATCGCGTCGCAGAGCAGGTCGATTGCGGTCAGCGCCGCCTTGCGCGCCACCGAGGACGGCGGGTCGCAATACAGCGTGTCCTTGCGGATGTCGAAGTAGAACGCCGACAGCTCGGAGTTCATGAAGGCCGCGAGAGTTGCGACCACGGTCTTGTAGTCGAACGCCGCATAGGCCTTGCGGATGGTCTCGGTGTGGCCGGCCAGTTCGTGCAGCATCAGCCGCTCGAGCTCGGGCATCTCGGTGAAGGCGACCTTCTCGCTCGGCTTGAAATGATGCAGCGTGCCGAGCATCCAGCGGATCGAGTTGCGCAGCTTGCGATAGGTCTCGATGGTGTTCTTCAGGATCTCCGGCCCGATGCGCTGGTCGTCGGCATAGTCGGTGGCGCAGACCCACAGGCGCAGGATATCCGCTCCGGAATCCTTGATCACCTTCTGCGGCTCGACCGTGTTGCCGAGCGACTTCGACATCTTGCGGCCGTTCTCGTCGAGCGTAAAGCCGTGGGTGAGCACGATGTCGTACGGCGCGCGCCCGCGCGTGCCGGCGCTTTCCAGCAGCGACGAGTGGAACCAGCCGCGGTGCTGGTCGCTTCCTTCGAGATACATCACGGTGTCGTTGCCGCCGTCGATCTTGCGGACGATGTTGCCGAGCTGCGGGAAGTTCTGGCGGTCTTCCAGCACGAAGGCGTGCGTGGAGCCGGAATCGAACCAGACGTCGCAGATGTCGTCGACCTTCTTCCAGTTCTCGGACGCGCGGCTCCCGAGGAAGCGTTCGCGAGCACCGTCCATGTACCAGGCGTCGGCGCCTTCCTCCATGAACGCCTCGGTGATGCGCTGGTTGACGACCTCGTCCTGCAGGATCTCGGCCGAACCGTCGCTGTTCTCGCGCACGAACACGGCGATCGGCACGCCCCAGGCGCGCTGACGCGAGATCACCCAGTCCGGGCGGTTGGCGATCATGCCGTTGATGCGGTTCTCGCCGGCCGGCGGCACCCATTGCGTGACCGAGATCGCCTGCAGCGCGCGGGCGCGCAGCGTGTCGCCCTTCTTGGCGTGGCCGTTCTCCGCCATAGCCCCGGGCTTGCCCGGGGCGTCCAGGATGGGCTTGTCCATCGCGATGAACCATTGCGGCGTGTTGCGGAAGATCACCGGCTTCTTGGAGCGCCAGGAATGCGGATACTGGTGCTTGAGGCGGCCGCGCGCGAGCAGCTTGCCGGCCTCGATCAGCGCCTTGATCACCGCCTCGTTGGCATCGCCCTTCTCGCCCTTGTCGGTGAGCACGCGCTTGCCAGTGAAGCCCGGCGCCTGCGCGGTGTAGGCGCCGTTCTCATCGACGGTGTAGGGGATCGCGGTCGGGATGCCGCGGGCATCGAGCTCGCGGGTGTTGGCCGTCCAGACGTCGAAGTCCTCGCGGCCGTGGCTAGGCGCGGTGTGCACGAAGCCGGTGCCGGTGTCGTCGGTGACGTGCTCGCCTGATAGCAGCGGAACGATGAATTCGTAGCCGCCGCCAAATCCCTTCAACGGATGGGCGCATTCCACGGCGTCCAACGTGTCGCCGGGAATGTCGCGAACCTTCTCATAGGACGTGACGCGCGCCTGCTTGAACACTTCCGCGGCGAGCGCGTCGGCCAGGATCAGGAGATCGCCGGTCTTCGCCCAATTGTCGGCGGGCGCGTCCGTGACCTTGTAGAGGCCGTAGGCGATCTTCGGCGAGAACGAGATCGCCCGGTTGCCGGGCAGCGTCCACGGCGTGGTGGTCCAGATCACCACCGAGGCATTGGCCAGCGCGCCATGCGCCGGCGAGGTGACCGGGAATTTCACCCACACCATGTCGGAGGTGTAGTCCTCGTATTCGACCTCGGCTTCGGCAAGCGCGGTCTTCTCGACCACGCTCCACATCACCGGCTTGGAGCCGCGATACAGCGTGCCGTTGGCGGCAAACTTCATCAGCTCGCGGGCGATCTGCGCCTCGGCCGGATAGCTCATCGTCTGGTAAGGATGATCCCAGTCGCCGATAATGCCGAGCCGCTTGAACTCCTCGCGCTGCACGTTGATCCAGTGCGTCGCATAGGCGCGGCATTCCCTGCGGAACGCGACCATGGCGGCGGAGTCGCGAAAGTCGGGCTTCTGCTTGCCCTTGGAGCGGTAGTTCTCCTCCTCGATCTTCCATTCGATCGGCAGGCCGTGGCAGTCCCAGCCCGGCACGTAGTTGGAGTCGAAGCCCAGCATCTGCTGGCTCTTGGTCACGACGTCCTTGAGGATCTTGTTCAGCGCGTGGCCGATATGGATGTTGCCGTTGGCGTAGGGTGGGCCGTCATGCAGCACGAATTTGGCGCGGCCCTCGGCTTCCCGGCGGAGCTTGTCGTAGAGGCCGATGTCGTTCCAGTATTTCAGGATTTCTGGCTCGCGCTGGGGCAGGCCGGCGCGCATCGGGAATTCCGTCTGCGGCAGGTAAAGGGTCTTGGAATAGTCCCTAGCGTCAGTCTTCTGGGCGTCGGTCTTTTGCGGCTTGTCGGACATAAAAGCTCTGATTTGGCAGGTGCGGGCGCGGAAACGCGATCAATCGCGGGTGAAACGACGAAGTCCCGGTCTTGCGCCGAGCCTTCAGGCTCAGGCGGAAGCCGGGCCGCTAATCCGTATGATGCGCCGCGAAAACATGGGGTTTCCATAGCAGCCAGACGGGGAAATCGCAAAGCCCCGGTTGGCCGGGAGACCGTTCCGGGGGACCTGCAGAGCCTATCCCCGTCATCCTGAGGAGCGCGTAGCGCGTCTCGAAGGATGAATCGGCCCGGCTGGTGGCCGTCGGCCCTTCGAGACGCGCTTCGCGCTCCTCAGGGCGACGGATCAAGAGCCGTATGCCTCTAGGCCGGCCGCGGCCGGGCCGGATTCCCCGCCACGGTCGCGCCGGGGGCGACGTCCCGCGTCACCACGCTGGCGGCCCCGACCAGGGCGCCGTCGCCGATGGTCACGCCGGGCAGAATGATGGCACCGCCGCCGATCCAGACGTCGCTGCCGATCCGGATCGGGCGGCCGAATTCAAGCCCGGCGCGCCGGGTCGCGGCGTCGCGCGGGTGGTCGGCGGTATAGATCTGCACCGCGGGCCCGATCTGGGTGCGATCGCCGATCACGACCTCGATGACGTCGAGGATGACGCAATTGAAGTTGAGGAATACGCCGTCGCCGAGGCTGATATTGCTGCCGTAATCGCAGAAAAACGGCGGCCGGATCACGGCGTCCTTGCCGACCTTGCGGAAGCGCGCGGAGAGCAGGGCGTGCAACTCGGCTGCTGACGATGCGCCTGACGCGTTGTAGCGCGCCATCCAATGTTCCGCCGCGGTATGGTCGGCGGCGAGTTCTGCATCCGGGCGATAGAGCTCGCCCGCCAGCATCTTCTCTTTCTCTGTCTTCAACCAATCACTCCGAGCTGCGGGAACGCGTCCGGCGCTGCGGCCAATGCCGCGCGCGCCCTGGCGCTGTCGTCATCCATCTGGCGGATCAACGCCTCGATGGTGTCGAATTTCAGCTCTTCGCGAATGAAACTGATGAAGGCGACATCGAGCACCGTGTCGTAGAGATCGCCCTTGAAGTCGAACAGGAAGACTTCGAGCAGCGGCGCGCCGTTGTCGAAGGTCGGCCGGCGTCCGAAGCTTGCGACGCCGTCGAACCGCACCTTGTCGTTTCCGTGGGCCTTGCCGACCCGCACCGCATAGATGCCGTGCTTCAGGCCGCAATGCTTGTCGAGGCGGATGTTGGCGGTGGGGTAACCGAGGTCGCGGCCGCGCTTCTCGCCATGGATCACCTTGCCGGTCACGAACCACGGGCCGCCCAGCATCGTGGTGGCATCGTCGACCTGGCCTTCGGCGAGCGCCATGCGGATGGCGCTGGAGGAGACCGGGCGCTCCTCGATGTCGACATGGGCCTGCACATCGACCTCGATGCCGAGCCGTGGCGCTTCGCTGACGAGCAGGCTCGGCGAGCCGACCCGGCCCTTGCCGAAATGGAAGTCGTAGCCGACCGCAATCCCGCTGATGCCGAGCCGGCCGATCAGGTCATGGTGAATGAAGTCCTGTGCCGTGGTCCCGGCGCGCGCCTTGTCGAAGGTCATGACGACGGCGCCGGCGAGCCCGGTGGCCGCGAGCAGCCGCAGCTTGTTGGTCTCGTCCGTGAGACGGAATTGCGGAGTGTTCGGGCTGAAGAAACTGCGCGGATGCGGTTCGAAGGTCACGGCGAGCGCGGGCACGCTGTGCGACTTGCCCATCGCGAGCGCCGCGCCGATCACGGCGCGGTGACCGAGATGGACGCCGTCGAAATTTCCCATTGCGACCACGGCACCCTTCGGAATGGCGCTTTCGGGCGTGTTGTCGCGGATAACGGTAAAGCCGGTGCTCATGTCAGGGATTCTTCAAGGATTCTTAAGCATGATTGTTGCGGGCCGGACCGTGACGCGGCGGCGGCGTGGAAGTCAAGCATAGCGAAAATCGCGTCAAATCCGTAACAATCCGGATTCAGCCGGTTAACGCGCTGTTTAACGGCTGCTGTTAGTCGTTGGCGGAAAGCTGCGTTCGTGCAGAAGCCAAGTTGCGTTAGTGGTTTTGGGGGGAAAGATGGCGGTTGATTTGTCCATGCCGGTTCTGGTGGTTGATGACTACAGCACCATGATCCGCATCATCCGGAATCTTCTCAAGCAGCTTGGATTCGAGAATATCGACGATGCCTCCGATGGCTCTGCGGCGCTCAACAAGATGCGCGGCAAGAAGTACGGCCTGGTGATTTCCGACTGGAATATGGAGCCGATGACCGGCTACGACCTGCTCAAGGAAGTTCGCGCCGATCCCAATCTCGCGACCACGCCCTTCATCATGATCACGGCGGAATCCAAGACCGAGAACGTGATCGCGGCCAAGAAGGCCGGCGTGAACAACTACATCGTCAAGCCGTTCAATGCGGCCACGCTGAAGACCAAGATCGAGGCGGTGTTCCCGGACATGGCGACCGCGTAACCGCCCGACATCGCATCAACTGAAATTCACGCTATGCCCGGGGTGTCCCGGGCATTTGCGTCTTTGGGGTTGAAAGTGAGGCGAGCAGTCGCGTGCGCGATTTCGGAATATTGGAAGAATGCCCCTGAGTTGCCCGACGTGTCAAGGCGACTGGCCGAACACTGCGCGCCGTGGGCTCCTTTGCATGGGGTTGTTTTCGATATTTTGGCGGCGGGGCGCCCCTGCGGGGTTGCCCGCTACCACTTCAGCTCGCGCATCAGCGCGCGGGGCGGATGGCCGAACAATTCTTTCACCGAGGCGGGGTCGAGCTGCTCGATGCCCTCGAACTGCTCGGAATGGATGCCGCGGGTGACGAACAGGAGATCGATGCCGAAGCCGTGGGCGCCGGTGAGGTCGGTGCGCACGGAATCGCCGATCGCGAGCACGCGGCTGAGTTCCGTCGGACGCCCGCGGCGCTCGGCGGCCAGCGCCATGGCGCGCTCGTAGATCGGCCGGTGCGGCTTGCCGTAGAACACCGCCTCGCCGCCGAGCTCGCGATAGAGTTCGGCAACCGCGCCGGCGCAATAGATCAGCCGGTCGCCGCGCTCGACCACGATGTCCGGATTGGCGCAGACCAGCGTCAGCTTGCGCTCGAGCGCCTTGAGCAGCGTGTCGCGATAATCCTCGGCGGATTCGGTCTCGTCGTCGAACAGTCCGGTGCAGATGATGTAGTCGGCCTGCTCCAGCGGCACCAAGGTGGCGTCGAGGCCGCGATGGATCGAGCTGTCGCGCTCCGGGCCGATCCAGAATATTTTCTGACCGGGATGATCGGCAACGAAGTGGCGCGTCAGGTCGCCCGAGGAGACGATCGCGTCATAGGTCTCGTCGGCGACGCCGAGCTTGCGCAGCTGGCGCTGTACTGAGTCAGCCGGACGCGGCGCGTTGGTGATCAGGATGACGGTGCCGCCCTGCTGGCGGAAGGTGTGCAGCGCCTCGCAGGCCTCGGGAAAGGATTCGAGCCCGTTGTGCACGACGCCCCAGATGTCCGACAGCACGACGTCGACGCTGTCCGTGAGGTCGCGCAGCCGCTCCACGAAACGCAGCGATGTCATGATGCGAACCGCCGGTCAGTTGGGCCCGAGCGCGCGGCGCGCCAGCGCGGCGCTGCCGGTCGTGCGCGGTGGCGCTGCGGGGCTGGAGACGGGTGCGGAAGTGCCGGCGCCATTGAGGTCCTGGGGCTTGGTCTGCGGAGCCTCGGCGGTAGCAGATGCCCCTTCCGGCCGCAACGGCCGCGGCGGCGCGAACAGGAAGCCCTGGCCGAACCGGACATCGTAGTCGAGCAGGTCGACCACCGAGCGCTCGCCCTCGATCCGTTCGGCGATCAGGTCGATGCCGTAGCGGCCGAGCAGGTCGGACAGATCGGAGGGATCGATATCGGTGGTCGCGCTCTGCGTGGCGTCGAGCAGCAGCGCGGCCGGCACCTTGATGAAGCGGACGCCGCGATCGGCGAGCTCGCGCGGCTCGAAGCGAAGGTCGCTGACGTGGTCGATCGAGAACCGGTAGCCACGCTGCGACAGCGCCGCGAGATTCTCGCTTTCGACCGGGCCGAGATTGCGGAAGGTGGCCTGCTTGAACTCGAGCACGAAGGACGGCGCCAGCGCGCGGTTGGCCTCGAGGAAGTCGAGGCACTGGGTGAAGTGCTGCGGGCTGGACAGCGTCGCGGCCGAGACGTTGCAGAACACGCCGACATCCTTGCTGCGGATCATCAGGCGGCGAAGCACCTGGACGCAGCGAAGCATCACCATGTGGTCGATGCGGCCGATCAGGCCGCCGACCTCGGCCGCCTCGATGAAATCGTCGGCGGCAAGGACCTGGTCGCGCTCGTCGCGCAGCCGCGTCACCGCCTCGTAGTAGCGCACCTTGCGCTGCGGCAGCGTCACCATCGGCTGCAGGTAGATGTCGAGGCGGTTCTCGTCGATGGCGTGCCGGATCGCGGCAATGAGCTGGGTCTGGCTGCGCGAGATCGCTGCCGGGGGCGCAGCTGGCGGCGGGGGTGCAAACACGGCGGTCGGAGCCGGCGGGACGGGTTGCAGCAGTTCGTCGCGCGGCGAGGCGACCGGCTGTGCCACGGGAGCGGCCGCCAGCAAATCCTCATGGTGGGCGACGGACGCCGCAAGCTGCCGCACCAGGCCGCCAAGTTCGTTGATCTCGCCGGCCATGCCCTGGATCCGGTCGGTGCCGGTGGAGTTCGCCGAGGCGACGCGGCCTTCGACCGCGGCCAGCCGGCGGCCGAATTCGGCGACCTGGCGGGCGAGGTCGGCGGTGCCGCGCGACAGATCCGCGATCTGGCCGCCGACATCGCTGCGGTCGCGCAACCGCATCGACACGGCGTTGTAGAGGATCAGGCAGGTGAGGGCGGTGAGCGCCACGATCGCCGATTCCGATCCGCTGATGCCCGCCACCGAATACAGCACGAAGCCCAGCGAGGCTGCGACCAGCACCATGCAGATGGCGATGAAGATCGTCGAAATGCGAATCATGTCGCGCGCCCGCGCCCTCTCTCCGAACGTCCCCGGAGCGCAAGCTTAGCACCATTGTTGATTCGACGGGCCTGCGATCTTCCGAACCGGCTGGAACTGCACACGATTTTCGCTTCGTCTTGGCCGGCCTCGATGTCGAGCTCCGTAATCGACCGGAGCCGGCCGCGGCGCGTCCGTCAGAGGTCGGCGGCAGCGATCCAGAACACCTCGCCCTCGGAGTCCTCGGTGTCGAGCCAGAGCAGCGGCAGGTTGGGATAGGCGGCCTCGAGATTGTCGCGGCCGCGGCCGATCTCGCAGAGCAGCCCGCCTTGCGGGGTCAGATGTCGC
The DNA here is from genome assembly GCF_054063415.1 of Bradyrhizobium sp. USDA 4011. Classification (NCBI taxonomy): domain Bacteria; kingdom Pseudomonadati; phylum Pseudomonadota; class Alphaproteobacteria; order Hyphomicrobiales; family Nitrobacteraceae; genus Bradyrhizobium; species Bradyrhizobium sp. USDA 4011. Next base: position 2,904,816 of record NZ_JBSSGG010000001.1, on the reverse strand, counting down.
TTGGCCTCATCGAGCAGGCGGCGGACGATATCGAGCCCGTCGGCGCCGCCGTCGAATGCGATCTTCGGCTCGGCGCGGCACTCGCGCGGCAGCGCGGCCATGCCCTCGGCATCGACATAGGGCGGGTTCGAGATGATGAGATCGTAGCGCCGGTCGCCGATTGGCTTGAACAGGTCGCCGCGATGGAGGGTCACGCGGTCGTCGAGGCCATGGTCGGCGACGTTGCGCGCGGCGACTTCGAGCGCATCCTTTGAGATATCCACCGCGTCGACCGCGGCGTTGGCGAAATGCCGCGCGGCCAGGATCGCAAGGCAGCCGGAGCCGGTGCAGAGGTCGAGCACGCTTTCGACCTCGGCGGGGTCGCCGATCAGCGAGGTGCCGTCCTCGTCGCCGCCGAAATGCGAGTCCAGCAATTCGCCGATGAAGGAGCGCGGCACGATGGTGCGCTCGTCGACATAGAACGGCAGGCCGCGCATATAAACCTTGTTGACGAGATAGGCGGCCGGCTTTCGCGTCGCGATCCGCCGCTCGATCAGGTCGAGGATCTGCTTGCCTTCGACCACGGTGACGCGCGCGTTCGCGAAGGTCTCGAACTGGTCGGGATGCAAATGCAGCGTCTCGCAGATCAGGAACGCGGCTTCCGCTACCGGATCGGTGGTGCCGTGCGCGAACACGAGCTTGGCCGCATTGAAGCGGCTGACCGCATAGCGCAGGAAATCGAACAGGGTGTGAAGCTCGCCGGCGCCGACCTTGGGCGCCTTCTTGGGCGCTTTCGGCGCGGCGGGGCCGCGCCTGGCCGGCACTTTGCTGCGCTTCGCCATCAGGATTTGGTCCAGCGTGCGGCGGCCGCGTCGTCGTGGCCCTGCGCCTCGATCCAGCTCGTGCCGCGCGCGCTTTCCTCACGCTTCCAGAACGGAGCGTTGGTCTTGAGATAGTCCATCAGGAACTCGGCTGCCTCGAACGCCGCCTGCCGGTGCGCCGAGGCGGTCACGACCAGCACGATGTTCTCGCCCGGCGCGATGCGGCCGAAGCGGTGGATGATGGTGAGGCCCTGCAATGGCCAGCGCGCCAGCGCCTCGTCGGCATGGCGCGCAATCTCGGCCTCCGCCATGCCCGGGTAATGCTCGAGCGTCAGCGCGGCGATCGGCTCGCCCTGTTCGCTGCCGCGGCAGATGCCGCTGAAGCTGACGACCGCGCCGACATCGGTGCGGCCCTTGCTCAGGCCGGCGATCTCCTCTGCGACGTCGAAGTCGGCTTCCTGGATCCGGATGGTCGTTGCGATAGCCATAGGAAGATCTAGCCGCCGGTCATCGGCGGAAAGAACGCGATCTCGCGGGCGCCGGAGATCACAGCGTCCGGTTTGACATGGGCGTGGTCGATCGCGGCGCGGATCACCGTGGGCTTCTCGAAGGCATGGGCGTAGCCGTCGTCGCGCGCGGCAAGCCAGCCGATCAGTTCGCCGACGGTGCGCACCTCGGCCGGCGGCTCGACGATCTCTTCGGCCTTGCCGATGCGTTCACGCACCCAGGCGAAATATTTCAGCTTCATCCCTCATCCTCCTTGATGAGGTGATGGATGCCGGCACGGAAGTAATCCCAGCCGGTGTAGATCGTGAAGATCGCCGACATCCACAGCAGCACGATGCCGATCAGGGTGGTCGCCGGGAAGACCTGCTCGCCCGCTTCGCCCGCGATCAAAAAGCCGATCGCCACCAGCTGGATCGTGGTCTTCCATTTCGCCAGCTTGGTGACGGGAACGCTGACCCGCAGCCCCGCGAGGTATTCGCGCAGGCCCGAGACCAGGATCTCGCGGCACAGGATCACGATCGCCGCCCACAGCGTCCAGCCATGGATCGAATTGTCGGCGGCCAGCATCAGCAGGCTGGAGGCCACCAGGAGCTTGTCGGCGATCGGATCGAGCATCCGGCCGAAGGCGGACTGCTGGTCCCACATCCGGGCGTAATAGCCGTCGAGATAATCGGTGATCCCGGCCGCAATGAACACGGCCAGCGCCACCCAGCGCAGCCACAACGGGCCGTCCAGGATCGACTGCCAGTAGACGCAGCCGATCACCACCGGGATCGCGGCGATCCGGGCGTAGGTCAGGATATTCGGGAGGGACATGGTCTTGGTCTGTCCCCTTGTCGTCGCGATGTTCATCCGTTCTACCAATACCGCTGAAGCCAGAAGGTCAACCGTGCGGGCGCCAAAGCACGGCGAGATTAGGCTGAATCCTCATGGCACCTTAGCCCCTTGTTTATGCATGATCTTTTCGGAACGTTGCTTCCAGTTTTGCGCATCATGCCCCAGATGCCCTGCCGCAGGCGACGCCCTGATGACTCGCCTTTGGTTTAACCCGGCTGGGCGTGGAAAAACTCGAAAATCTTGCGGGCACTCTCGGCGCTGACACCGGGAACCTTGCCGAGGTCGGCGATCGAGGCCCGCTCGATCTCCTTGAGCGTTCCGAAGTGGTGCAGCAAGGCACGTTTGCGCGACGGGCCGATGCCCGGGATCTCCTGCAACCCGGCCTCGCGGATGTCCTTTTTGCGCAGCTTGCGGTGCGAGCCGATCACGAAGCGGTGGGCCTCGTCGCGCAGCCGCTGGATGAAATAGAGCACCGGGTCGCGCGGCTCCAGCTTGATGGCCTCGCGGTCCGGCATGAACAGGGTTTCCCGTCCCGCATCGCGCTCCGGCCCCTTCGCCACCGCCATCAGCGAGACCTGGGTCAGCCCGAGGGTCTGAAAAATCTCCCGGACCGCGTTGAGCTGGCCGCGGCCGCCGTCGATGATGACGAGATCGGGCCATTGCGGGAACGAGTCGTCGTCCGCCTTGTCTTTTGCCTTGGCGGCGTCGCCTTCCGGCGGCTTCAGCAGCCGCTTGAAGCGGCGCTCCAGCACCTCGCGCATCATCCCGTAATCGTCGCCGGGCGTCAGCCCTTCGGACTTGATGTTGAACTTGCGGTACTGGTTCTTCATGAATCCGTCGGGTCCAGCCACGATCATCGCGCCGACTGCGTTGGTGCCCTGGATGTGGCTGTTGTCGTAGACCTCGATGCGCTTCGGCGTGTGCGGCAGGCCGAGCGTCGTGACCATGCCCTCCAGCAGCCGGCTCTGCGTCGCGGTATCGGCGAGCTTGCGGCCGAGCGCCTCGCGCGCGTTGGTCAGCGCGTGGCCGATCAATTCCTTCTTCTCGCCGCGCTTGGGCACGGAGACCTCGACCTTGAATCCGGCCTTCACCGACAGCGCGTCGGCGAGCAACGCGCTTTCCTCGATCTCGTGCGACAGCAGGATCAGCTTCGGCGGCGGCTTGTCGTCGTAGAATTGCGCGAGGAATGAGGACAGCACCTCCTCGGGCGTGAAGCTCTTTTCCGCGCGCGGGAAATAGGCGCGATTGCCCCAGTTCTGACCGGTGCGGAAGAAGAACACCTCGACGCAGGAATAGCCGCCTTCCTGGTGGATCGCGAACACATCGGCCTCTTCGACGGTGCGCGGGTTGATGCCCTGCTGCGACTGGATCGCCGACAGCGCCGCGAGACGGTCGCGGTACAGCGCCGCGGTCTCGAATTCGAGCTCGGCGGAGGCCTTCTCCATCTCGGCCGCGAGCAGTTGCTTCACGGCGTGGCTGCGGCCGGAGAGGAATTCGGTCGCCTCGCGCACCAGCTCGCCATAGCCGGGGAAATCGATCTCGCGCGTGCAGGGGCCGGCGCAGCGCTTGATCTGATAGAGCAGGCAGGGCCGGCTGCGGCTCTCGAAGAAGCCGTCGGTGCAGGAGCGGATCAGAAACGCGCGCTGCAGCGCCGTGATGGTGCGGTTGACCGCGCCTGCGTTGGCGAACGGGCCGAAATAGCGTCCGGGCCGCGACTGCGCGCCGCGATGCTTGAGAATCTGCGGCGCCCAATGGTCGCCGGTGATCAGAATATAGGGAAACGACTTGTCGTCGCGCAGCTGCACATTGAAGCGCGGCCGGAGCTGCTTGATCAGATTGGCTTCGAGCAGCAGCGCCTCGGTCTCGGTCGTGGTCGAGACGATCTCGACATGCGTGGTCGCCGCGATCATGCGCAGGATGCGCGCCGGCAGCGGCGCGTTGGCGCGCGCATAGGATGACAGCCGCTTTTTGACGTTCTTCGCCTTGCCGACATAGAGCACGTCGTTGGCGGCATTGAGCATGCGGTAGACGCCGGGCGAGGTCGGGGCGAGGCGGACCGCGTTCTCGATCGCCTCATGCCCGATCGAGAGCGTCCCCTCGGCGATTGCCTCGGTTGCGTCCTCCGATACCTCGGGAAGACGCGCGTCATCGTCCTCCTCGGTGGCGGAGGTTTCCGGATCGACGTCGCTCGTGTCGAGCGTCAGGTCGTCCTGAGGCCGATCGGACTTTGCACTGCGCCGCGCCTTGGGGTCAGCCTTGGGGTCAGCCCCGGGATCAGTCTTGGGATCAGTCTTGGGGGCCGGCGTCGGACGCTCGGGAGAATCGTGAACCATGGGCCGTAAATTAAGCGCTTGGGCGACCGGTCGCCAGCGCTGGCGGCGCAGGAAAACAACCCCGATTGCAGCGCGTTACCGGCCCAGCGCGGCCGGCCGGGGCTGGTTGGTAACACATTGTTAAGACTGATGAGCGGGCCGCTAACCGGGCTTAACAACCCTTTAACTTAAAACTCTCGATAAACCTTAGCGAAAAAAGTGGAATTCCGTAACCACGCCGGCCCTGGGCCTGCGGGCTGCGGCAGTTGCGTGTGGAGAGTACCCATGACCCGGTTTGTTGCGCGTGCGCTGGCACTGATCGTCGCAGGCTGGACGACCTCGGCGGCGGCGGCCGATCTCAACTACGGCTCGCCCTATACCGTCTATCAGCCGCTCAATGCCTATAGCTGGGCCGGTCCCTATCTCGGCGGCAACGTCGGCTACGGCTGGGGTTCGGTCGAGAACAACCCGACCAAGCCGTCCGGTTTCGTCGGCGGCGTGCAGGCCGGCTACAATTTCCAGAACGGCTCTCCGTGGGTGTTCGGCATCGAGGCCGATATCCAGGGCACCACCGCCGACGATCGGTTCGCGCCCTGGAAGTTCTCCAACCCGTGGTTCGGCACGGTGCGCGGCCGCGCCGGCTATGCGGTCAACAATGTGCTGTTCTACGCGACCGGCGGTCTTGCCTTCGGCGAACTGCGCGGCGAGACTTTCGGCATATCGGAGTCGCATACCAATGCGGGCTTCACCGTCGGCGCCGGCGTCGAAATGGGCTTTGCCCCGAACTGGAGCGCCAAGATCGAATATCTCTACGTCGATCTCGCCAACAGCAACTTCACGATTACCGGCGGCGCGCCGAACGGCTACAGCTTCAGCCTGGTTCGCGCCGGCATCAACTATCACTTCTGAGAACAAGAAAACGTCTGCCATTAACTCCCGGCCGCGCCACGCGCGGCCGGGCTTTTCTCTTGTGCTGATCGCCTGGACATGACTCGTGGAGCGCGCGCGGCAGCGTCCGCGAATCCAGTCGGTGAGCCGCACGCACCGGATATGCGGGCACCGCCAATCGCGTCCGCATCATGCAGAGGATCATGCAGCGGGCGCGAGCCACGCGCCCGGCAATCAACTCAGACGCAACGCTTCATTCGCCGTTCATTACGAGCTACGCACCGCGCGCGCTCGTCATGAAACCACCAGGTTGACCGCCTTCGGGCCCTTGCCCTTCTTGTCGGGTTCAACCTCGAACGTAATGCGCTGTCCTTCAGTCAGGTCCTTCAAGCCGGCACGCTCGACAGCTGTGATGTGAACGAACACATCGCGGCCGCCATCATCAGGCTTGATGAAGCCATAGCCACGCTCTCCGTTGAAGAACTTGACTGTCCCAGTCATGGCCATCGGGAAACTCCTCCCCCGTATTGCTCCACCGCTACGCGCACGCCGCGTAGCGGTTGACCGACATTCGCTTGTCGGAAGCTTGGCCACCTGAACAGGCCGGCGTCACGCCGCCGGTCTGCCTGGATTTATTTCGGCCTTGTCACTCCGCCGCAACCATTCGCGGAAGCGGAACGTAAAGCCAGTCGTAACAAGATGAGCATAATACGGTTCCGCGCGCGTTGCCTATGCTCAAATAGAACTTTTCAGTGGGTGCTACCGATCAAGGTTTAGGCGTTTCGAGTCTGAAGCGTCCGGCGCCGCCTTGACCAAGCGGTCTCTCGAGTTCGGGCAGGATGATCTTCAGCTCGCCCGCCAGCGTCCACGGCGGATTCACTATCAAAAGCCCGGTGGAAACGAGGCCTGCGCCGGTTTCTTGTGGCGCCACACTGAATTCCAAACGCAAGCATTTGCCTGCGGGCCGACTGCTTGCTGTCGCTGCAGCCACGCTGCGCGCGAGCTCGTCGGTAGCTCTCCGGGTTTTTACGGGGTACCACAAAAGATACGTGCCGGTCGGCCACTTCGCGAACGCTTCGGTGAAGGCACTCGCCAGCCGCTCGAACTCGTCCTTCGCTTCGAATGGCGGATCGATCAGCACCAGGCCGCGCCGTTCGTTCGGCGGCACGAATGCGGGCAATGCCATCCAGCCGTCGAGATCGACGACGCGCGCCTGCACATCGCGTCGCAATGCATCGATCAATTGCTTGCGCGCCACGGGCTCGATCTCGCAGGCCGTCATACGGTCTTGCGGACGCAGCAGCGCCCGCGCGATCAACGGCGAGCCGGGATAGGCTTTCAACTCGCCTCTCGGGTTGAATGCCCTGACGATGTCGAGATAGGGTGCGATCAGCGGCAACGCCTTGTCGGACAGCCGCGCCTGCATCAGCCGCGCGATGCCGGTCAGCCATTCGCCGCCGCGCTGCGCTTCGCTCGACGTCAAATCATAGAGGCCGGCGCCGGCATGGGTGTCGATGACGCGGAACGGCGCCTGCTTCTCCTGCAGATAGGTGAGCATGCGCACCAGCACGATGTGCTTGATGACGTCGGCAAAGCTGCCGGCATGAAAGGCGTGACGATAGTTCATGCGATGACGCTGCGCTCCAGAGGGTGCGCATGTTGTACTGCGTCATGCCCGGCCTGTCCCGGGCATCTATGCCTCATCTCGTCAGTTTCGCGATGGCGTCCATGGCCGGGACACTCGGCGCGACAACGCGCGTTTGCCCGGCCCTGACGCGGACGAGACTTCAGCCGCCGCGAACCGGCGGCATCAGCACCTGATCGCGGCGGCAGGCGCGGCGATCGATTTCCTCGCAGGAACGGAATTGCAGATCCTTGCTGAGGCAGATCCGTACCTCGCTGAGCCGCTTGCTGTCGCAGGTCACCGAGATCGCGGAGTTGCTGAGCCCCGGATTGGCCTTGATGAACGCCGTCTCCAGTTCGTCGGGCGCGATCGTCTTCGGCTCCGTCAATTGCAGGAATTCCTCGGGGATCTTTACCGCGGCGCGGGCCTTGCGGATGGCTTCGAAATAGGCCCGTTCGCCGAGGCCGGAGCAGGTGCCGTGCTTGTCCCACTCGTTGTAGATCAGGCCGGGCGCCGGCATCAGGTCGAGCATCGAAGTCATGATGTTGCGGGCGAGGCGGGGTGAGGGCCGCTGGCAGTATTCCGGAAAGCCCCGCTCATATTGCGGCCACAGCCCGTGCACCACGAACGAGTAAGGCCGTCCGCCGCATTGCGCCTGGGTGCCGCGGCCGTTGTTGCCGCGCTCGCTCGCCGCCTCGCAGAACGAGGGCGACCACGACAGCGACAGCACATAGAAATCGAACTCGCCGGGCGCATTCTGCCGGCGATCCTGGGCCGAGGCCCCCATCGCGCCGCACAGAACAAAGGCAATTGAAATCAGAAATCGGGAAATTGTGACCAACCGAGGCATCAAACGCTCCCTCACGCGACCCGTTCAGAAGCTAGCAGGGTGCTAGAACATTTCAAGAACAAAAAGCCGCCGTCTGAATGGCGGCGGCTTCCGTCTTGACCGAACTGGTCGGAGATCAGGGCCGGGCGGCCCTGCAGGACGGGTTATAGGCCCAGTTGCGGTCGAGCCCGGCGACGCACCATTCGACGCCCTGGCCGATGCCGGCAAAACCGCCGTCCTCGATGATCGAATAGTGCACCTTGCGCACCTTGCCGTCGCTCAGCATCGCGTCGCCCGAGCAATAGCGGCGCGGGATGTTATCGGACTGCCACGGGCGGAACGCGGTTTCGTGGATCCGGCTGAACCCGGTGATCACGAGCGGCGAATTCCAGAAAGTGGCTTCCTTTTCGTGGAATTGATCGCTGATGACGCTCAGGGCCCGCTCGCAGGGGGCCACATTGCCGTCATAGCGCGGGCCGGACAGCCAGAAATTCAGTTCGAACGGATTGGCGGCCTGAGCCGTGCCCCCGAACGCCAGAAGGCCGACCACGAGCGCGGCGCCGAGGCCAAGCGTGTGGCTGAGTTTGTTGGGGGAGTTGAACAGGTTGCGCATGGGAATCCACCCGATGATCAGATGCGGCGGACGGTGCCGTGAAGCCCCGGCAAGGTCAAGTGCAGCGCGGCAACACCTGCGGAGAAGTCCACCTCCAACAGCCGGCTCGTTCTTTCCATGGTCGCCAGCGCGCTCTATGTTGGTCGCAAGCGAAATGGAGTCTGCGATGCGAAGGAAATTGGCCGCGTGCCTGGTTGCCGTTTGCGGGATGCTGGCCGTTGGTCCGGCGCGAGCCGACTGGATGCAGCCGGTGCCGCCGTTCAAGGGCAATGATACAGGCGGTATCATCGCCTATACGCTGGCGGCCCAGACCGACGCGCGGCAGCTCGCCGTCGATCACTGCGCCTCCTACGGCAAGGTGGTCAAGTTCCTTGGGGTGCAGCGCTACCCGGGTGGCTATATCTCGTTCGCCTGCCGCTGGGTGCCCTACGGTTCGGCCCAGAGACCGGTGCGCACGCTCTACTGAGCGCACTCCAGATCATTCGATCGTTCAGCCGGGAATTCACCGCATGACCCGACAGCTTGCCTTGCTTGGTTCTGCTGTTTGCCTCGTCCTGTCCACTGGCGCCGCGAGCGCCGTCGACCTGCCGATCCGCAAGGCCGGTCTGTGGGAGATGAAAATGGTGCGCACCGGCGGCCCGATGCCGGAAATCACCATGCAGCACTGCACCGACGAGACCACCGACAAGGAGATGAGCGCGGCGGCCTCGCCGATGGCCAAGGAAGTCTGCTCCAAGCAGGACATCCAGAAGACCGCGACCGGCTATGTCAGCGACAGCGTGTGCAGCGTCGCCGGCATGTCGATGAAGAGCCATGCCGAGATCGTCGGCGATTTCAATTCCGCCTACACGGTCAAGAGCACCTCGCACGCGGAAGGCGGCGCGGCCGGCTCCCGCGACACCACGATGACCATCGAGGCGAAATGGCTCGGCGCCTGCAAGAGCGACCAGAAGCCCGGTGACATCATCATGCCCGGCGGCATGAAGATGAACGTCAAGGATATGGAAAAGCTGAAGGGCCTCCTGCCCAAGCAGAAATAGGCGCAGCGCCTTCGATCGCCGCAGCGCGCCAGAGCACGTCCTCTCTCATGTTGAGGGGACGTGACGTTGTGCACCACCATCATTGCGGCCAGCCCGCGCCAAGATTGCCAAGTCGCAAGGCGCTGCCGGCACGGTCGGCACCAAGACCAACACCGCGCTGATCGAGACGCCGCAGTCGCTTTCGGTCGTCACGCAGAAGGAGCTCAGGGATCGTAATGTCCAGACGCTCAAGGACGCCGTCAATTACACGCCCGGCGTCACGACCACGGCGTTCGGCTATGATCCCCGGTCCGACAGCTTCTACATCCGTGGCTTCGATGCGACCCATACCGGGATCTATCGCGACGGCCTGCGCCAGGGCGGCGGCAACTTCGCCATTCCCAAGATCGAGCCCTACGATCTCGACAGCGTGTCTACTCGAATGATCCGGCCTTCAGCGCTATGGATCAGAAGCAATACCGCATCGGTTACGCGTTCGAGCACAATGTCGACGACGACGCCTGGACGGTGCGGCAGAACTTCCGCTTCTATCAGGTCGACACCGACGCGAAATACACCCAGATCGATTCCATCGACAGCAGCACCAATCTCGCGTCGCGCTCCGCCTGGCGGATCCTGGATAGCTGTGACGCTCGACGAAGGGCTCGGGCTTGGTCTCGGTGTCCGTTATATCGGGACCAACTTCGGCAACGACCAGAATACGGCGAGAACGTTGTTCGATGCCGTGATCGACTACGATCTCGGCAAGCTCGACCGGCGCTTCCTCGACGCCCATACGCTTGAACGCGACCAATCTGTTCGACACGCACTACCAGACCTGCCAGTCCGGCTACTGCTATGCCGGCGAGCGGCGTCAAGTGATCGGCACCTTGTCTTACCGCTGGTAGCTACACCGGCACGCGCACCGCCGCGCGCAGGCCGCCCATCGGGCTTTCGCCGAGCATGATGTCGCCGCCATGCGAGCGGGCGATGTCGCGGGCGATCGCAAGTCCGAGGCCGCTGCCGCCTTCGTCCTGGTTGCGGGCGTCGTCGAGCCGCAGGAAGGGCTTGAACACTTCCTCGCGCATGTCGGCGGGGATGCCGGGGCCGTCGTCGTCGACCGTGATGTTGAGGTAGCGATGGTCGCGCTGGCCGGTGATCGAGATCGTGTTGGCGTGGCGCGCCGCGTTGGAGACGAGGTTGGCGAGGCAGCGCTTGAACGAAGCCGGTTTCACCGTGACGACGGGCAGGCCGTGGAACGCGACGGTCGCGGTGTGGCCGTGGCGTTCGGCGTCGCTGCGCAATTCCTCGAGCGCCATCGCCATGTCGGTCGGCTGCGCGACCTCGCCGGAATCGCCGCGCGCGAAGGCAAGGTAGTCCTCCAGCATCATCGACATCTCGTCGACGTCCTTGCGCATCGCGTCGATCTCGGGGCCTTCGCCGATCAAGGCGAGTTCGAGCTTGAAGCGGGTCAGGATGGTACGCAAATCATGCGACACCCCGGCGAGCATCGCGGTGCGCTGCTCGATCGAGCGTTCGACGCGCGCCTTCATCTCGATGAAGGCCTGCGCCGCGCGCCGCACCTCGCGCGCGCCGCGGGGCCGGAAGTTCGGTGCCTCGCGGCCCTTGCCGAAGCTTTCGGCGGCATCGGCCAGTCTGAGGATCGGCTTGATCTGGTTGCGCAGGAACAGCACGGCGACGATCAGCAGGATCGACGAGGTGCCGACCATCCAGAAGATGAAGATCTCCGAGTTGGAGGCGTAGGCCGCGCTGCGCTGGGCGAAGATGCGCATCACGGAATCGTCGAGCTGGACGCGGATCTCGACCAGGTTGGACTTGCCGACGGTGTCGATCCAGAACGGACGGCTGATCTGGCGGCCGAGCTGCACCGACAGGGTCTGGTCGAGCAGCGAGAAGAACGGCTTCGGCCCTGGCGGCGGCATGTCGCCGGCGGGGAGGAAGTCGACCACGAGCTGCAGCTTCTGCGCGATGCCGCGCAGGTGCGCGCGGTCCTTGTCCTGCGGATAGGTCTTGTAGACGTCGATCAGCGCCGCGATGTCGGAGACCACCGCGGCCGACAGGCGCCGCGTCACCGTATTCCAGTGCCGCTCCATGAACACGAACGCGACCACGGTCTGCAGGATCACCATCGGAACGATCATGATCAGCAGCGCGCGCGCATAGAGGCCGGTCGGCATCCAGCTCTTGAACGCATTGCCCATCCAGCCGTTCGCCTTCGAGACGCGCTGCGAGGCGTTCTTGATCAGGGTCAGGCCGGTGTCGAGCGTACTCATGGCTGCATCTTACGGCGAGGCGACCAGGCGATAGCCGATGCCGCGTACCGCCTGCAGGAACAGCGGATTGGCGGGATCGTGCTCGATCTTGCGGCGCAGGCGGTTGATCTGGACGTCGACCGCGCGCTCGTTGACGGTACCGCCGCTGGTCAGTTCGCCGCGCGGCACGGTCTCGCCGGGGGCGCTTGCGAGGATGCGCAGCATCTCCCGCTCGCGGTCGGTGAGATGGATGATCTCCTCACCCTGGCGCAGCTCGCTGCGTTCGATGTGGAAGATGTAGGGGCCGAACGCGATCTGCTCGACGACAGTGACTTGCGGCGGCGCGGTGCGCTTGAGGATATTGCCGATGCGCAGCACCAGCTCGCGCGGCTCGAATGGCTTGGCGACATAGTCGTCGGCGCCGATCTGCAGGCCCTCGATGCGGGCTTCCGCCTCATGGCGGGCGGTCAGCATGATGATCGGCACCGTCGAGGAGGTGCGGATGAAGCGGGCGAGGTCGAAGCCGTTCTCGCCGGGCATCATCACGTCGAGGATGAGCAGGTCGAAATGCAGCCCGAGCAGCTTGGCGCGCGCGTCGGTGGCGCTCATGGCCGTCGTGACGCGATAGCCTTCGCCGGAGAGAAAGCGCGACAACAGGTCGCGAATGCGGCGGTCGTCGTCGACCAGCAGGAGATGCGGCGCATCGTCGGCCGGCTCGACCGGCGTGCGCATCAGGGTTGCAGCCTGCACCAGGTTCACTCCCTTGTTTTTCGGCCACCGCCGAAGATCGCTTCGAGCACCTTGTCGGGATCGTCGCGGTCGATCATCGCGCGGAGGAATTGCCGAACCGTCTCGACGCCGGCCGGATCGATGCCGGCGATCGCGCGGTTGATGCGGTCGGTCTGCAGCCCTGCGAGCCTGGCGACCAGCGCCTCGCCCTTCGGCGTTGCGTAGAGCAGGCGCTGCCGGCGGTCGTTGTTGCCGGTCTTCTGCACGATGTAGCCTTCGTCCAGCAGCTGCTTGAGCACGCGTCCGAGCGACTGCTTGGTGATGCGCAGGACGTCGAGCAGGTCGGCGACCTTCAGGCCGGGATAGCGGGTGACGAAGTGGATGACGCGGTGGTGGGCGCGGCCGAAGCCGAACGCCTCCAGTTCCTGGTCGGCGTCGCCGACAAAGTCGCGGTAGGCGAAGAACAAGAGCTCGATGATGTCCCAGCGCAGGTCGCGGCCGCCCGCCGCAGGAGCGTGATCATCTCCCTGCGAATCGGGCTTGGCAGCCATGCCTGAGAAATTTATGTCAGTCATATTGACGTATCTTGGGTTCAATGTTACAAAACTGCCTGTCACGACGAAACATTAGATCGTTCCGTCTCCGACAGCGTTTGAGGCGGCCTGAAAAAGCCTGTGAGGCGGTTTGGGCCGCAAATTGGACTACCGTGCGATTGTCGAGCGGCATTTCGGCAAACATACTGGACTTCAGCACTCCGCAAAAGCATGTCTGAACGGCATGTTGGCGATGGAAACCGGCCCGGTTACCGGCGGTGGTGAAGTTCGCACCAGCCGAGCCGGGAGGCTCCGGGGGAAACAGGCCGACGCCCGGCATGGCGCCGGTTCCGACAGCGGAAAGCAAGAAAAATGACTTTGAAATTCGACATCCAGCCTTCGCCGAATCCCACGTCCGACAAGGATCGCGCGGCGAAGCTCGTGGACCCGGGCTTCGGCCGCGTCTTTACCGACCACATGGCGATCGTCCGCTACAGCCAGGGCAAGGGCTGGCACAGCGCCCGCGTCGAGGCACGCGCGAATTTTCCGCTCGATCCGGCCGGCGCGGTGCTGCACTACGCCCAGGAGATTTTCGAAGGTCTCAAGGCCTACAGGCGCGATGATGGCGGTGTGAACCTGTTCCGTCCGGACGCCAATGCCCGGCGCTTCCACGATTCGGCCGAGCGCATGGCGATGGCGCCGCTGCCCGAGGACGTGTTCATCGAGGCGGTCGAGCAGCTGGTGCGGATCGATCGCGCCTGGATCCCGGGCGGCGAGGGCAGCCTCTATCTGCGGCCGTTCATGATCGCGAGCGAGGTCTTCCTCGGCGTGAAGCCGTCGGCGGAATACATCTTCGCCGTCATCGCATCGCCGGTCGGCTCCTACTTCAAGGGCGGTCCCGCGCCGGTGTCGATCTGGGTGTCGGAGAATTACACGCGCGCCGCGATCGGCGGCACCGGCGCCGTCAAGTGCGGCGGCAACTATGCCGCAAGCCTGCGCGCGCAGGCGGAAGCGATCGAGCGCGGCTGCGACCAGGTCGTGTTCCTCGACGCGGTCGAGCGCCGCTACATCGAGGAACTCGGCGGCATGAACATCTTCTTCGCGTTCGACGACGGCTCGCTGCTGACGCCGCCGCTCGGCACCATCTTGCCCGGCATCACCCGCGACTCGATCATCGCGCTTGCCAAGGATGCCGGCACGCGCGTGCGCGAGGAGCCCTACACGATCCAGCAGTGGCGTGCCGACGCCGCCAGCGGCAAGCTGAAGGAGGCCTTCGCCTGCGGCACCGCGGCCGTCATCTCGCCGATCGGCAAGGTGTGCTCGGCGAGCGGCGACTTCCAGATCAGCGGCGGCGTCGCCGGCCCGGTCGCGATGGGCCTGCGCAAGAAGCTGGTCGACATCCAGTACGGTCGCACCAACGACCCGCATAACTGGATCAGGAGCGTCGCGTAGGTAGGCACGCTCCATCGCTCGCTCGCCCCGCTCTTGCGGGGTCGAGACGAGCAAAGCTCGCTCTTGGAGGGTGGGGTGAGGGGCCTTATCCGCACCGGGACTACTGGAGAGTCCCCCTCACCCGGAATTCAAGCGTTGCTTGAATTCCGATCTCTCCCCGCAAGCGGGGCGAGGTAAGAAGGCGCCAGGCGCTTGCGGCACAGAGCCCTGCCTGATAACCCGGCCTTAAAGTCAATACTGACTTACAGCCGACGTATGACATGGCCGAGAAACCCAAAAAACCCCAGAAACTGAAGGCGCGCCTGCCGCGCGGGCTGGAAGATCGCGGCCCGGCCGCGATCAATGCCACGCGGGCGATGGTCGAGAAGATCCGCGCCGTCTACGAGCTCTACGGCTTCGAGCCGGTGGAGACGCCGGCGATGGAATATACCGATGCGCTCGGCAAATTCCTGCCCGATCAGGATCGGCCCAACGAGGGCGTGTTCTCGTTCCAGGACGATGACGAGCAGTGGATCTCGCTGCGCTACGACCTGACCGCGCCGCTCGCGCGCTATGTCGCGGAAAACTTCGACGCGCTGCCGAAGCCGTACCGGTCCTATCGGTTCGGCTATGTCTTCCGCAACGAGAAGCCCGGTCCCGGCCGCTTCCGTCAGTTCATGCAGTTCGACGCCGACACGGTCGGCTCGGCGACGCCGGCGGCCGACGCCGAGATCTGCATGATGGCGGCCGACACGATGGAAGCGCTCGGCATTCCGCGCGGCTCCTATGTCGTCAAGGTGAATAACCGCAAAGTGCTCGACGGCGTGCTCGAAGCGATCGGTCTCGGCGGCGACGACAATGCAGGCCGCAGGCTCACGGTGCTGCGCGCGATCGACAAGCTCGACAAGTTTCCTGCCGACGAGGTTCGCAAGCTGCTCGGTCCCGGGCGATGGGATGGCGGCGAAGAAGGCAAGGGCGACTTCACCAAGGGCGCTGAGCTGAGCCCGGCGGATGCCGATATCGTGCTGGCCGTCACGCAGAAGCGCGACGATTGGAAAGATGCCATCGCTGCGGCCGAGACCTACCTTGCGAAGAGTGAAGTCGGTCAGGCCGGTGTGAGCGAGCTCGAAGAGATCGCGAAACTGGTCGCGGCTTCCGGTTATGGTGCGGATCGCATCCGCATCGATCCCACCGTCGTTCGCGGCCTCGAATACTATACCGGCCCGGTCTACGAGGTTGAGCTGCTGCTCGACACCAAGGACGAGAAGGGCCGCCCGGTGCGGTTCGGCTCGGTCGGTGGCGGCGGCCGCTATGACGGGCTCGTCTCGCGCTTTCGCGGCGAGCCGGTGCCTGCCACCGGCTTCTCGATCGGCGTCTCGCGGCTGCAGGCCGCGCTCACGATGCTCGGCCAGCTCGATACGCAGGCCGAATTCGGCCCCGTCGTCGTCACCGTGTTCGACCGCGACCGCGTCGCCGACTACCAGAAGATGGTCGCGCAGCTGCGCCAGGCCGGCATCCGCGCCGAGCTCTATCTCG
This sequence comes from Bradyrhizobium sp. USDA 4011, assembly GCF_054063415.1. Taxonomy (NCBI): domain Bacteria; kingdom Pseudomonadati; phylum Pseudomonadota; class Alphaproteobacteria; order Hyphomicrobiales; family Nitrobacteraceae; genus Bradyrhizobium; species Bradyrhizobium sp. USDA 4011. Next base: position 2,888,885 of record NZ_JBSSGG010000001.1, on the reverse strand, counting down.
GCAACCCGAAGAACATGGGCAACCAGCTCAAATATGCCGACCGCCGCAACTCGCCCTGCGTGATCATCCAGGGCTCGGACGAGAAGGCGCGCGGTGAGGTGCAGATCAAGGACCTGATCGAAGGCGCCAAGGCGGCGGCCGCGATCGCGTCCAATCAGGAATGGCGCGAAACTCGTCCGGCGCAGTTCTCTTGCTCCGAGGCCGATCTGGTCGCCAAGGTCCGCGAGGTGCTCGCGCGGCACGACGTGAGCTGGGGATAGCTGGTTTGTCCTGTGCGGGCTTGACCCGCGCATCCATCTTCAAAAAGATGGCGCGCCAGCCAGACCGGCAGACGACGCGGTTTGCGCGTCAACAACAACCAGGGAGTTATTCAGATGCCCGAGATCACTGTCAGCATGGCCGCCGGCCGCACCGACGAGCAGAAGGCCGGCATGATGCGCGACATCACCCAGGCGCTGGTGAAGAACCTCGGCGTCGATGCCGATGCCGTCGTGATCCAGATCAACGAAGCGCCGCTGCATCACAAGATGAAGGGTGGCAAGACCTTCGTCGAGCGCGCGGCCGCCGCGAAGAAATAACTACATTCACTTCGTCGTCCCTGCCTTGTGCGCAATTGCGCACTGGAGCAGGGACCGATAACCACCGGCGCAGGCTATTATGCTCGCTGGGGCTCCAGCCTTCGTGACATCAGGCATTCTTGGTTATGGGTCCCGGGTCGCGCTTCGCTTGCCCGGGACGACATCTGTTTTGAGGCGCTAATGGACGCACGCGACTTCATCAAGATCGGCATGAGCGCTGAGCGCATGCTCGTGGTGCCGCCGGAGCGTACGGTCGGGCATTTCGTGCCCGGCATGCCGATGGTCTACGCGACGCCGATGATGATCCTCGACATGGAGATGGCGTCGGGTGATGCCATCCGCGATGCGCTGCAGCCCGGCTGGGTCACGGTCGGTACCGAGGTCGATATCCGCCATCTCGCCGCCGCGCTTGTCGGCGCTACCGTACGGACCACCGCAAAGGTGATCGCGGTCGAGCGCCGCGTGATCCGCTTCGAGGTCGAGGCCTTTGAAGGCACGCGCAAGCTCGGCGAAGGCCGTCACGCCCGCGGCCTGATCAATGTCGAGAGCTTCAACAAGCGGCTCGGCGCGGCGTAGGCCGCACATTCAGACGTCATCCTGAGGTGCGCGTAGCGCGTCTCGAAGGATGGGCCACGGGCCGTGCACCCTTCGAGGCTCGCTCCGCTCGCACCTCCAGCGACAAAGGCGAAGCCTTTGCGCGGGGATGACGGGATCAGCAGGAGACTACTTCGCCAATTCTTTCGAGCGCCGGGTCGCCGCGGCGATCGCGCGGGTCATCAGCGGCTGCATGCCGTCGCTCGCCATCAGCACCTCGAGCGCGGCCGCCGTGGTGCCGCCGGGCGAGGTGACATTCTGCCGCAGCGTCGCCGACGGCAGATCCGAGCGATGCAGCAACTCGCCGGAGCCGGCGACGGTCGCGCGGGCCAGCGTGGTTGCGAGCTGCTCGGGCAGGCCGGCTGCGACGCCGGCGCGGGCGAGCTCCTCGGCGAGCAGGAAGACATAGGCCGGACCGGAGCCGGAGACCGCGGTCACCGCGTCCATCAGGTTCTCATGGTCGACCCATTCGACCAGCCCGGTCGCTTTCAGCAGCGCATCCGTCATGGCGCGCTGCGCGACGGTAACGCGCTTTGACGGCACCGCGACCGTGATGCCGCGGCCGATCGCCGCCGGCGTATTCGGCATCGCGCGCACCACTGCGCCGCCGACCACGTCTTCCAGCACCGAGATCGTCGTGCCGGCCATGATCGAGACCACGAGTGTCGACGGACCCACCAGCGCCTTCAGCGCGGCGCCGGCTTCGCGGAACGATTGCGGCTTCACCGCGACGACCAGCGTGTCGACCGTGCCGAGATCCGTCGCCTGCGGATTGAGCCGCACGCCCTTCGCGGCAAGTGCGGAAATCTCCGGCGAAAGATGCGGATCGATCACCGCGACATGCTTGGGCGAGAGGCCCTGCGCGAGCCAGCCGGTCAGCATTGCGCCGCCCATCTTGCCCGCGCCCGCAAGCACAATGGTGCCGGTCGTATTCGTCAATGCATTGCTGGATGTGTTCACGGATGGCTCCACAATCTCTGTGTCGTCCCGGCCTTGAGCCGGGACCCATAACCACAGGCGGTTCTAGTGAAGCGAGAAGCGCGCCACAAGCAGTTTGCGCAACCACTGACGCCGCGGAGTATGGGTCCCTGCTTCCGCAGGGACGACGCTGAAGGTGTGGAAAGGCCGAGCGAAACCCTACGCCTCGCCCTCGGTATCGAACATCGCGGCAGCCATCGCCTCGGCGGTCGACTTGCCGGCCCACACCACGAACTGGAACGCCGGGTAGTAGCGCTCGCAGGCGTGGATCGCGTTGACCACCATGGCCTCGCATTGCGCGGTGGACGCGGTGAGGCCGCCGGGCAGCACCAGCGCCTGGCGATGCATCACCATGCCGGTGTGGGTCCACAGGTCGAAATGGCCGACCCACAATTGTTCGTTGATCGCGGCGACCAGCCGCTGCACCTCGGCGCGCCGCGCCTGCGGCATCTTCATGTCGAAGGCGCATGCAAGATGCAGCGCCTCGATCTCTCCCATCCAGGTGAAGGAGAGCTGATAATCGATCCAGTCTCCCTTGGAGACGATCGTCACCTCGTCTTCGCCGGAACGCTCGAACGCCCAGTTGTTGTCGGTGGCGATATCCTCGACCACCGCAAGCGGGTTGTTCCGGGAATCGATAATGCTTTCGAGGAGGGACATGCCGTCTCGGACCTTGTTCTTATGATCGCTTGATACGCACACGGAAGCCGGCACTTGCGACATACTGCGTCGTGGCCGAGTGCAGTTCCTTGACCGGGCTTCCGGATGCCCCTGGACCTGACGCCGATGAAGTGATGTGATTTGCGGAATCCGCGCAACCGCACGCCGAGTCCGTCCACAGCCAAAGCGCGCATCGTCCACAGCTGATCTCCGCCACACTTGTGATTTTGCGAACAAATCGGAATCTAGGCGTTCGCGTAACGATTTATTAACCATTTGCAGGCGCCTCGCCGCACGCGTGAATCAGCCTTTCGGGCGCTCACTTCTCTCTGCAAGGGCCGCAGCGCGCTCATGGGGACATGCCGTTTCCCCATGCCAAAGGTGCTTGCCCAGCTGTCGCGGTTTGGTCATATTTCGGCTCAGGCACGTCCATCCCGGGCGTGCCGATGTTCTCAGGGCGGGGTGAAAATCCCCACCGGCGGTAAAGGGTGATGAGCCCAAGCCCGCGAGCGCCTTCTTCCGCGAAGCCGGAGGAAGGGTCAGCAGATTCGGTGCAATTCCGAAGCCGACGGTTACAGTCCGGATGAAAGAGAACGGTTGCGGCAGCCAACGCGATTTTCGCGCGGGCTTGTGTCGTTGTCCGTGTGCCCTGATTCTGGTCCTGAAAGAGGAAAGCCATGAATCAGATGTTGCAAGACCAAGACGTTCAAGCTTCTCAAGTCCAGACCTCCCAAGCAGAAGGCCTTTCCGATACGCCGGCTCGTCCGCCGGCGCCGGAGCATCCGCACTTCGCCAAGCCGCAGCGCGTTGCCTTCGTGCAGTCGTCCTGGCATCGCGATGTGGTGGAAGAGTGCCGCATCTCCTTCCTGAAGGAGATCGAGGCGCGCCACATCACCAATGTCGACGTATTCGAGGTGCCGGGCTCGTTCGAGATCCCGCTGCACGCGCAGCTGCTGGCGAAGACCCGCCGCTATACCGCGATCGTCGCGGCCGGGCTCGTCGTCGATGGTGGTATCTACCGCCACGAATTCGTCGCCGACACCGTGATCAAGGCGCTGATGGATGTGCAGTTGCGCACCGAAGTGCCGGTGTTCTCGGCGGTGCTGACGCCGCAGCAATTCCACGAGACCGAGGTGCATTACGACTTCTTCCGCAAGCACTTCGTGATCAAGGGGATCGAGGTCGCGGAGGCCTGCGCCAACACACTGCTCAGTCTGGAACGTCTGCGCAGCCAGGTCGCGGCGGGAATACCCGGCTAGCTCAAGGCCCGGCGCAAAAGCGATTCCGGCATGCGTGCCGGGATCGCTGTCGCCGCCAGCGCGTTCGGTTATGCTTGCCGGCATAATCAGAACGCGCGGGAGGCGCCCATGACCGAACAACACTCTTCCGACTGGCTCGGCCTGTCGGGCCGCGTTGCCGTCGTCACCGGCGGAGGCGGCGGCATCGGCCGCGCCACTGCGGTCAGCTTCGCGCGCGCCGGCGCCAGGGTCGCCGCGCTCGATCGCGACGAGCGTGGGCTGGCGGAGACCAAGGCAAAGCTTCGCGAGTTCGGCGATGGTCATCTCGTCGCAAGCTGCGACACGACCAGCGAGGACAACGTCGCGGCTGCGGCCGATGCCGTCGCGCGCACGCTTGGTTCTTGCGACATACTCGTCAACACCGCGGCGGTGCTGCGCCCCGGCGGGCTCGACACGCTGCCGCTCGCCGAATGGAACGCGGTGCTGGCGGTCAATCTCACCGGCTATTTCATCTGCGCGCAGGCGTTCGGCCGCCAGATGCGCAAGGCCGGGCGCGGCAGCCTCATCCACGTCGCCTCGATCGCCGCAAGCAATGCGCAGGGGCAGAGCGGCGCCTACAGTGTCAGCAAGGCCGCTGTCGTGATGCTCTCGCAGCAACTCGCCGCCGAATGGGGGCCGCACGGCGTCCGCAGCAATGTGGTCAGCCCGGGCCTCGTCGTCACGCCGATGAGCCAGGCCTTCTACGACACGCCCGGGGTCACCGAGCGGCGCACCGCGGTGGTGCCGATGCGCCGGATCGGCGCGCCGCAGGACATGGCGGATGCGACCCTGTTCCTGGCGAGCGACCGCGCGTCATACGTCAATGGTGAGGAGATCATCGTCGACGGCGGCTATGCGCGGACGCTGATGAGCCACGTGCCGCGGCCGGGGTTTTGAGTTGGAGCGAACCACAAACTCGCTGTCGTCCCGGCCTTGAGCCGGGACCCATGACCACGAATGCGAATTGATTTACAACGCTGGAGCCACAGCCTTCGCAACAACAACGGCCTGTGGTTATGGGTCCCTGCTTTCGCAGGGACGACAGCAAATATCGAGCTTCAATCGAACAGGCTCGAGACCGACTCTTCCGCCGCGGTGCGGCCGATCGCTTCGGCAATCAGGCCGGCGATCGAGATCTGGCGAATGTTCGGCGCCTTGTTGACGGCTTCGGTCGGCAGGATCGAGTCGGTGATGACCAACTCCTTCAGCCGCGACGACGCGATCCGCGCGGCAGCGCCGCCGGACAGCACGCCGTGGGTGATGTAGGCCGAGACTTCCTTGGCGCCGTGCGCGATCAGCGCCTCGGCCGCGTTCACCAGCGTGCCGCCGGAGTCGACGATGTCGTCGACCAGGATGCAATTGTAGCCGGCGACGTCGCCGATCACGTTCATCACCTCGGACTCACCGGGGCGCTCGCGGCGCTTGTCGACGATCGCAAGCGGGGTGTTGATGCGCTTGGCGAGGCCGCGGGCACGCGCCACGCCGCCGACGTCGGGCGACACCACCATCACCTTGGCGAGGTCGAACTTCTCGCGGATATCGCGCACCATCAGCGGCGCCGCGAACAGATTGTCGGTCGGGATGTCGAAGAATCCCTGGATCTGGCCGGCGTGCAGGTCGAGCGTCATGACGCGATCGACGCCGGAGTGCGAGATCAGGTTGGCGACGAGCTTGGCCGAGATCGGCGTACGCGAGCCGGACCTGCGATCCTGCCTGGCGTAGCCGAAATAGGGCACCACCGCGGTGATGCGGCGCGCCGAGGAACGGCGCAGCGCGTCGGTGATGATCAGAAGCTCCATCAGATTGTCGTTGGCCGGATACGACGTCGACTGAATGATGAACATGTCCGACCCGCGGACGTTCTCCTGGATCTCGACGAAGATCTCCATGTCGGCGAAGCGCCGGACCACGGCCTTGGTCAGTTCGATGCCAAGTCCCTTGGCGATGTCCTGCGCCAGCGCAGGATTGGAGTTGCCGGCGACGAGCTTGATTGATCCGTTCTTTGCCGACATCGATGCTTCCCCCCGCGCCTTGCTGGATACGACGTTCAGCATCTCAAGTCCTTACAGAACCGGCGGGTTTTCGGTGCGCGAGGGAATATCAGGCAGGCGCCGCCGCTGGCAACCCATTAGGCGCTTCGGCCCACGTTTTCCTGGGCAAAAAAGCCTTTCCCCGGGAGATTCTGGGGGTTAGTTGGCGGAATAGCTGAGTGCCACGGTCTCTGGCGCGGCGGAGGCCGGGGCGCTGACCATCGCCGGCCCACGGAGCTCCGGTGCCGTGGCGGGCGCTGGGCCATCCGCCGGGCCGCCATTGATCATGCTGGACAGGCCGCTGAGGCCGGCCTGGGCGATCTTGCGCAGCACCAGATCGTCGGCGGCGGCCCAGGCGTCGCGGCCGGCCTTGCCTGCGGGCTCCTCGCCGGACAGCCGGAGCGCCCGTTGCTGGTTGCTGTCGTAGACGTCCCATACCCACGCGATCATGGTGCGGCCGCGCACCACTTGCGCCGAGAGATAGCTGCGCACGCGATAGGCCGCGGTGCCCTGGCGCGACACGATCGACAGGCTGCGCAGCTTGGATTCGCTGTCGAGCACGCCGACCATGCGGTCGAAGACCTGGGGCGGCGGGCCGTCGATCGATTCGAATGCGACGGTTGCGCCGCCGCTCGCAGGCGTGGCCATTGCGTAGGAGTCGGCCACGTTGCCGCCGGCCGCGCATCCGCCAAGCGCGCACCCAATCGCCAGCCATGTTGCTGCGATCGCGGCGCGCACGACTGTCCCAGTTTGAAACTGGTGGTTTGACGCTTCCCTCATTGCGTCCTGCGATATCGTTAAAACGGCTTAACGTCTAGGGCAGGACGGCCACAGCGCTTAACCGATCCCGGTGGCCGCGCCACGAGGTCTCGGATTTCCTTGCTCACTCAGTGAGATGGTGCCGCATGGCTTCGGTGATCCAGGCCCACTCGCGGTTTGGGCTCGCGTCCGGCGACTGCCCGCGCATGATGGCGACGAGCTCCCAGTAGCGGGCCGCACGGGCGTCGTGCAGCGCATACTTGCCGCGAATCCAGTTGCGGAATTCGAGGTCGGGTTCTCGTTTCAACAATCGCGCCGACGTCGCCAGCCAGTCGCGTGCCAGGGCCTGGCCAGCCTCGGACGTCGGCCCGAGGTCGCGCGCGATTATCTCCCTGGCCTTGGCCAGCACGGTTTCGTTGGCCTCCTGCCAGGCGGCGAGATCCAGCGCATGGTGATTCCAGACGTCCTCCGCGTTGGCGCGGAGGTTGGCGACGAGCGAAGGATCGGCCAGCATCTCCGACAGCTCGATCCAGGCGTCGCATTGCTCCGATGTCGGCTCGTCGGGCAACTCGGGCACGCTGATCTCGAACATCTGCCGGATCCACGTCCGGTCGATATTGATGCCGTCGGACACTTCCTCGAAAAAGCGTTCGACGACGTTGCGGCGCTCGGCGCGGGACAGCTGCGTCATGGTCAGGAATCTCCTCAAATCCGCTTCGGTGAGTTGCGATGAACGCAACGCAGCCCGCAGGGCCGAGGCGACGCGGCGCTGCGCCGCGATCTCCGCTTCCAGCGTTTCGAGGCGGAGCTTCAGCGCCTCGACCAGCGAGAGCTCCTTGGTCAGGACCTCACTGATCGCGTCGAGACCGAGCCCCGCATCACGCAGGCAGCGGATCAGTTCGAGGCGAACCAGTTCGTCGTCGGTGAAGACGCGATAGCCGCTCGCGGTGCGGCCGGCCGGCGGCAGCAACCCCTGGTCCGAATAGAAGCGGAGCTTGCGGACGGAAATTCCGCTGAGCCGCGCCGCCTCGCCGATGCTGTAGGTGCGTTGTGTCATGCGCCGCTTGTCCGGTCTCCAGCAGGTGGAGAGTCAAGACGCTTCTCGCACAAAACTTGCGAGGACGCCCGGCGTCAGCCTTCCAGCGCAATGGCGTGAACGAGCCGGCCGTAGTCGCCTTCCTTGCGGTGCACCGAGCGGCGGTAGCTGAAGCAGCGCTCGTCGGAATAGGTGTCGATGCCGAGGTCGTCGATCATCAGCACGCCGGCATTTTCCAGCCGCAGGCGGATGAAGCCGGCGAGATCGAACATCGCGTGGCCATCGCGTTCGGCGGGCATGAAGAACATGCCGTTCTCGGCATCGGCTTCGATGAAGCGTTCGATGAATTCGTTTCCGACTTCGTAGGATTGCTTGCGGATCAGCGGGCCGATGGCGGCGACGATGCCGCCGCGCTCGGCGCCGAGCTTCTCCATCGCATCGATGGTTGATTCCAGCACGCCGGTCAGCGCGCCCTTCCAGCCGGCATGCGCCGCGCCGATCACCCGCGCATGGGGATCGACGAACAGGATCGGGCCGCAGTCAGCCGTCGTGACCGAAATCGCAAGGCCTTCGGTGCGCGTGACCAGCGCGTCCGCCTTCGGGCGCACCGCGCCATTCCATGGTCCGGTCACGGCCACGACGTCAGGCGAGTGCACCTGATGCACGCTGATGAGGTGATCGAGCGGTACGCCAAGCTGCTCCGCCATCCGCCGCCGGTTCTCCGCGACCTTGGCCGGATCGTCGCGCGAGCCGAGCCCGCCGTTGAGGCCGGCATAGATACCCTCTGAGACGCCGCCCTCGCGCGAGAAGAAGGCATGGCGCAGGCCCGGAATGGCCGACAGCAGCGGTGATCCCAATGTCATTGTTCGGTCTCGTCAGGCTGATCGCTGAGGCCAGCGATCGAGGTGAGTCGCGGGTCGGAGATGGCCATGACCTTGAACATCGAGCCCATCCCGCCGCGTCCGGAATCGGTCAGGCGCTTCAGCGCGCCGGCAATGTCGGCGGAGACCTCGGGTGAGGCTTTCGCCATCAATCCGGCGGCCCGGGCCTCGACGCCGAGACGCTTGAGGAAGTCGCCCTGCGTCGCCGGCCCGTGGACGCGCGCGCCGACATCCTCGGCGGCCCGCGCCAGGGCCTGGAAATCGACATGCGCCGTCACGTCGGCCTGTCCCGGATTCTTCAGCGGGTCGGCGAAGCTGTGGCGCGCGATCGCCTGGAAGGTGTCGCCGGCGTCGCTGCGCAGATGGCCGTAATCGATGATCAGCGCGGCGCCGTCCTGGTCGCGCAGGCGCGTTGCGAGCTTCATGATCTCGCTGTCAGGCCGCCATTCGAACACCGCGCCGAGCGGGGCGGCCCGCACCAGCGGCGGCAACAGCACCTCGAAGTGCGGTGTCGGCTCGGCGGCGGGCGCGAAATACAGGTTGCCGTTGGCATCCATCCCGACCGTGCGCTCGTGCCAGCCGGTCTCGCGGCGGACCATCTGATGGATCGGCAGCACGTCGAAATATTCGTTGGCGAGGATCACCGCCGGTCCCTCCGGCACGTCGTCGATGCTGTCGTGCCAGGTGACGTTGCGCACGCCGGTCAGCGTGGCGTGCTGCTTTTCGCGCAGCACCGGATTGACCTCGACGAGGTGGATGCTGAGCGACTGGTACAGCGGCGGCAGCACGCGCAGCGCACGCAGCGCGTCCGACATCATGGTGCCGCGTCCGGGCCCGAGCTCGATCAGGCGGAGCGTGTCCGGCGAGCCGATCGCGCGCCAGATCGAGGCGCTCCACAGCCCGAGCAGTTCGCCGAACATCTGGCTGACCTCTGGCGCGGTGGTGAAATCGCCCTCGCGGCCGAGCGGATCGCGCGACATATAGTAGCCGTAGCGCGGATGCATCAGGCACAATTCCATGTAGCGCCAGACCGGCATCGGCCCGGACAGCTTGATCAGCTTCCTGATCTCATCCAGCAGCGGGGAGGGTTCGCTCACGGCCTTCCTTGGATTGCAGTTGCTCTACGTTGAACTCGGCGCCGGCCCGTTCGCCCTGCGACGAACGGCGGCCGTGATGATGATAGCGCCCACGATGATCATTGGCACCGACAGCAGCATGCCCATGGTCAATCCGCCCCACAGGAATCCGAGCTGCGGATCGGGCTCCCTGAAATGCTCGCCGATGATCCGGGCAATGCCGTAGATCGCAATGAAGCTGCCGAGGATCAGGCCGGGCCGCTTGAGGGCGCCCATCCGGATCATGATCGCCAGCGCCGTGAACAGCACGATGCCCTCAAGGCCGGCCTCATAGAGCTGGCTCGGATGGCGCGGCAGCGGTCCGCCATTGGGGAAGATCATGGCCCAAGGCAGGCTTGGATCGGCGTGCCGGCCCCACAATTCACTGTTGATGAAATTGGCGAGCCGGCCGAGGAACAGGCCGATCGGCGCGACCGCGGTGGTGATGTCGCCGAGCGACAGGATCGGGACGTTGTTGCGGCGGGCAAACAGCATCACTGCGGCGACGCAGCCGAGGAAGCCGCCGTGGAACGACATGCCGCCTTTCCACAATTCCAGGATCTCGGACGGGTGCGCGATGAAGAAGGGCAGGTTGTAGAACAGCACGTAGCCGGTGCGGCCGCCGACGATGATGCCGATGGTGACCCAGAGGATGAAATCGTCGAGCTGCGGCAGCGTGATCGGCGCCGGGCCGCCCCACAGCCGCTCCTTCTTGATCAGCGAGCGCGCATAGATCCAGCCCAGCACGATGCCGACGATATAGGCCAGCGCATACCAGCGGATCACGATCGGCCCGAGCGCGAGCGCGACGGGGTTGAATACCGGAAAGTCGATCAGCAGGAACGGCATCGTGTGTCTTGAGACTCAGCTCACGAGGTTGCGGCGGTAGAGCGCCAGCAGCCGCTCCCAATGGCGTTCGGCGGCGTCGCGGTCATAGACCGGACGCTTGGGGAACGCAAAGCCGTGATGGGTGCCGGGATAGATCTCGACCTCGTTGTTCGATCCCTTCATGCCGGCCTTCACCTGCTCGATGATTTCCTGTGGCGCGTAGATATCGGTCTCGGCGCAGGCGAAATAGAGTTCGGCCTTGGTCTTTTGCGCGGCAAGATGCGGGCTGTCGGGCTGATCGGTCGCCAGATGCGTGCCGTAGACCGACGCGGCGGCCTTGACGCGATCGCCGAAATGCGTCGCCGCGTTCACCGCATAGCGGCCGCTCATGCAGTAGCCGACGGTGCCGATGATCTCAGTGTTGGCGGCCTTCTGCGTTTCGGCGTAGGCGAGCAGGCCCTTGGTGTCGTCCATGACCAGTGGAATGTTGAGCGACTGCATCAGCTGAAACATCCGTTTGCGCTCGGGGGATTCCGGATCGGGATTGATCGGGCCGAGCTCCATCACGCCGGCGCGGTAATACATGTTGGGCAGCATCACGTAGTAGCCTGACGTGCCGAGCCGGCGCGCCATGTCGCGCAGCTCCTCGCGGATACCAGGCGCATCCATATAGAAGATGACGACAGGGAAGGGGCCGCCGCGCTCGGGATGGGTGATGAAGGTGGTGGTCTTGCCGTCCTTGGTCGGGATCTCGACGGTGTGCTCGATCATGGCGCTTCTGCTCGCGTTGTCTGTGCGATTTCTGTTGTGAGTTCATACGATTGCAAGGAAACCGGAGCATGACAAGGCAAGTGCCCGTAAGGTCTGCCATTCGCGGCGGACTTGAACCGGATGGCGGGGATCGCCATTGTCTTCTCGCGATTCAGTGAACGCGGAGAGTTTTGCCAGATGACCCAGACCAGCAACCGGTTTTTCGACGAGATCGGCCGTCTGATGAACGACGCCGCGGGCGCAGCCCAGGGCGTCAAGCGTGAGGTCGACACGGTCATGCGCAACCAGGCCGAACGGATCCTGCGCGACCTCGACGTGGTCAAGCGCGAGGAATTCGAGGCGGTCAAGGACATGGCCCGCCTGGCGCGCGAGGAAAACGAGGCGCTGAAGGCGAGGATCGCCGCGCTGGAAGCCAAGCTCGGCGTAGGCGGCGCGACCTGATTCTTTATCCTCCCCTGGAGGGGGAGGGTCGGCTCACAATTGAGCGCAGCGAAATTTGAGCCGGGGTGGGGTGAATGTCCCTCCACCCGAGTTCTGCTCGTATTGAGAGATCACCCCACCCCGGCCCGCATTCCGCTTGCTGCATGCGGTCCCGCCCTCCCCCTCCAGGGGAGGGTGGGAAAGGGAGGGTGAGAAAAATCCCTTCATTTCCTTGTCATTTCGGCCCTTTGGGGCTAAAAGCCCGCCACGTCCGCGGCCCCCGCACCCCTGGAGGCTTGCTGTGGACTTGAGCATGGGCCGCGCTGCGGCCTTTAACTTTTTAAATACAAGGACTTAACGCTATGGCGACCGTCAAGGAATTGAAGGCGACCGCGCGTCCGAAGAGCGGCAAGGGGGCCGCCCGGGCAGAGCGTCGCGCCGGGAGAGTTCCCGGAGTGATCTACGGAGACAACCAGCCCCCCGTCACCATCTCGGTCGACGATCGTGAACTGCGCCAGCGCATCCTGGCGGGCCGGTTCCTGACCACGATCTATGACGTCGACCTCGAGGGCAAGAAGCACCGCGTGATTCCGCGCGACTTCCACCTCGACCCGGTGAAGGACTTCCCGATCCATGTCGACTTCATGCGGCTCGGCGAAGGCGCGACCATCCGCGTCAGCGTGCCGCTGCACGTCGTGAACGCGGAAACCGCCCCCGGCGTCAAGCGCGGCGGAACCGTGAACATCGTCACCCACGCGCTCGACCTCGAGTGCGCGGTCGACAACATTCCGCAATACATCGAAGTCGACGTCGGCAGCCTCGAGATCAGCTACTCGCTGCATCTCTCCGAGGTCACGCTGCCCAAGGGCGTAAAGTCACTGACCCGCGAGGACGCGACGCTGGTCACCATCGTGCCGCCGTCCGGCTACGCCGAAGAGCAGAAGGCCGCAGCTGCGGCGGCTGCTGGTGGCGCTGCTCCGGCCGCGGGTGCTGCAGCTCCGGCTGCGGGTGCTGCGGCTCCGGCTGCGGGTGCTGCGGCTCCGGCCGCGGGTGCCAAGGCTCCCGCCGGCGGTGGCGACAAGAAGAAGTAATCGATCAGGTCGGCGCGCGATCGTCTGATGGCGCGCCGACGTGGGATGCCGCGCCATGCGCCTTTTTGTCGGTCTCGGTAATCCTGGCGCGAAATACGCCAGCAACCGGCACAATATCGGTTTTCTGGCGGTCGACGAGATTGCACGGCGTCATGGTTTCGCACCATGGCGCCGTCGCTTTCAGGCCGAGACCTCCGAAGGCGTGGTCGATCGTGAGAAGGTCGTGCTGTTGAAGCCGACCACTTACATGAACGAGTCCGGGCGCGCGGTGCAGGAAGCGGCGAACTTCTTCAAGCTCGCCCCCGCCGACATCACCGTGTTCCAGGACGAGCTCGAACTGCCGCCCGGCAAGGTGCGGGTCAAGATCGGCGGCGGGATCGCCGGCCATAACGGCCTGCGCTCGATCTCCGCGCATATCGGCAACGAATATCGGCGGGTGCGGCTCGGGATCGGTCATCCCGGCGTCAAGGAGCTCGTGCACAGCCACGTGCTGTCGGACTTCGCCAAGAGCGACCGGGCGTGGGTGGAGGCCTTGTGCCAGGCCGTCGCCGACAATGCCGGCCTGCTGGCTGCGGGGCACGACGCCTCGTTCGCCAACAAGGTGCATCTGACGATGCAGGCCAAGGGATTTTTCGACACAAAGGACGAGGGCTCGAAGTAGATCCTCGTCGTCGCCGGGCTCGACCCGGCGATCCATTTTTCCAAGTAGGATGGATACGCGGGTCAAGCCTGCGTATGACGACCTCAGTCAATTCAACCGTGCGGCGTGAGCGCGCGAGAGATCGGGACAAACATGGGATTCAAATGCGGGATCGTCGGGCTGCCTAACGTCGGCAAGTCGACGCTGTTCAATGCGCTGACCGAGACGGCGGCCGCCCAGGCGGCGAACTATCCGTTCTGCACCATCGAGCCGAATGTCGGCGAGGTGGCGGTGCCCGATCCGCGGCTGGAGAAGCTCGCAGCGGTGGCGAAATCCGCCCAGATCATCCCGACCCGGCTGACCTTCGTCGATATCGCAGGCCTGGTGCGCGGCGCGTCGCAGGGCGAAGGCCTCGGCAACCAGTTCCTCGCCAACATCCGCGAGGTCGACGCGATCGCCCATGTGGTGCGCTGCTTCGAGGACTCTGACATCACCCATGTCGAAGGCAAGATCGCGCCGCTCGCCGACATCGAGACCATCGAGACCGAGCTGATGCTGTCGGACCTCGACAGCCTCGAGAAGCGCGTCGACAATCTCTCGAAGAAGGCCAAGGGCAACGACAAGGAGGCCAAGGAGCAGCTCGAGCTCGTCAACCGCGCGCTGGTGCTGCTGCGTGACGGCAAGCCGGCGCGTGCGCTGGAGCGCAAGCCGGAAGAGGAGCGCGCCTTCCGCATGCTCGGGCTGCTGACCTCGAAGCCCGTGCTCTATGTCTGCAACGTCGAGGAAGGCTCGGCTAAGGACGGCAACGATTTCTCCAAGGCGGTGTTCGAGCAAGCCGAGAAGGAAGGCGCGGTCGCGGTGGTGATCTCGGCCAAGATCGAATCCGAGATCGCGACGCTGTCGCGCGCCGAGCGTGCCGAGTTCCTGGAAACGCTGGGCCTTGAAGAGGCCGGTCTCGACCGCTTGATCCGCGCCGGCTACCAGCTGCTCGACCTCATCACCTATTTCACCGTCGGCCCGAAGGAAGCCCGCGCCTGGACCATCGACCGCGGCACCAAGGCGCCCGCCGCCGCCGGCGTGATCCATACCGATTTCGAGAAGGGCTTCATCCGCGCCGAGACCATCGCGTATGAGGATTACATCGCCGGCAACGGCGAAGCCGGCGCGCGCGACGCCGGCAAGCTGCGGCTCGAAGGCAAGGACTACGTTGTCGCCGACGGCGACGTCATGCATTTCCGGTTCAACACCTGAGAAGCGATCGTAAGCCGGTTGCAACAGCGGCGGCGAACCGAGCCCTGCTTTCTCCCCACGTCGTCCCGGGCAAGCGAAGCGCGACCCAGGACCCATAACCACCGGCCGTGGTTATGAAGCACGCGGGGGCCCCAGCTCGCACAAACAACCGCTCCCTGTGGTCATGGGTCCCTTGGGTTCACGACACAAGTGCAACACCTGCTAGGGTGTTGTGGCGATGGGACAATGTTATGGCCAGCTCAGCCTTGAAGAGCGCGTTGAGATTTACCGCCTGCATGCAGGCGGTAAATCTCAAAACGATATTGCGTCTGCGCTTGACCGAGCGACGTCGACGATAAGTCGGGAGCTGAAGCGCAACTCGCGGCCTACCAAGGTCTGGAAGGGCGGTTACGAGCCTGTCCGGGCTCAACAATTGGCCGAACGTCGGCGACGGCAGGATGGCCGCTTCAAGCTGGCGCGCCAGCCGGCCCTGCGGGACTGCGTCGGCAAAAGCCTTGCGATGGGACATTCGCCGGAGCAGATCGCTGGTCGACTGGCGCGAGAACATGGTCGCGTCATGATCAGCCACGAGTCAATCTATCGTTTCATCTATCATCGTACGGCCCAGAAGGATTACTGGCACCGCCTGCTGCCGTGCCATAAACTCAGACGAGGGCGCCGGCGCCGCCCAGGCGGCAGCCCTGCCAGCTTCATTAAACAACGGCGCTCGATCGATGAACGACCCTCCGAGGTCGAAGGCCGCGGGACGCCGGGTCATTGGGAAGCCGACTTCATGCTGTTCGCGCGATATGGCCAAGGATTGCTGGTTCTCCACGAGCGACAAACCCGCTTCAGCATCGTGCTGCATCCACGCGATCGGAAAGCTGTCCTCACCGCTCGGACCATCGCCCGTCAACTTGGCAAGCTTCCACAGGCGATCCGTAAAACCATCAGCTTCGACAACGGAACCGAGTTCGCCGAGCATCACAGGCTTCACAACGCCCTCGGCGTCCAAACCTTCTTCTGCGATCCCCATAGTCCCTGGCAAAAAGGCGGCGTGGAAAACTCCATCGGGCGCTTACGACGCTCTCTGCCACGCAAAACTGACCTCAAGTTCATCACGGCAGCCGCCCTCAGGCGCCTCGCTCAGCGCCTCAACGATACCCCACGCAAATGCCTGGACTTCAAGACACCCGCCGAGGCATTCTCCAAACTCAAATCAATCGCTGCACTTCAAACGTGACTCCATCTCCCTGCTTTCGCAGGGACGACACTGAGTGTGCGGACGGGGCACAGCCAAACAACTCTCACCGGTCAGCGCGGCCGATCACATCCATCAGCTCGGCGATCTTGCGCCGCTGGTTGGCCTTGTCGCCGGACGAGATCGCATGCTCGACGCAATGGGCGACATGATCGCGCAGGACCTCTTCCTCGACGCGCCGCAGCGCCGCGCGCGCGGCCGCGATCTGCGTCACCACGTCGATGCAATAGCGGTCTTCCTCGACCATGGCGGCCAACCCGCGGATCTGACCCTCGATCCGTTTGAGCCGTTTTAAACAGGATGTCTTGACCTCGTCTCTCATAAGTCTCATATACCCCCCTAGGGTATACAAATCAAGAGGCCGGGATAGCGGCCGGGAAGAGTCTCGTGGCGCGCACAGAGAACGACCATTCGCATGCCGATCATCATGGCTCGGCCGCGCATTCCTGCTGCGGCGGCAGGCATGATCACGACGCGTTGCCGGCGGAAGCAGCGTTCGCTATCGATCCGGTCTGCGGCATGAAGGTCAATCCGGCGACCGCCAAGCACCGCTTCAGCTACAAGGGTGAGGAGTATCTGTTCTGCAGCGGCCGTTGCCGCGAGCGTTTCGAGGCCGAGCCGGACAAGTACCTCAAGCCGCGCGCGCCCGAGCCGCCAATGCCGGCCGGCACGATCTACACCTGCCCGATGCATCCCGAGGTGCGGCAGGTCGGTCCCGGCAGCTGCCCGATCTGCGGCATGGCGCTCGAGCCGGAGCAGATCTCGCTCGACGACGGGCCGGATCCCGAATTGATCGATATGGTCAGGCGGTTCTGGATCGCGCTGGCGCTGACGCTGCCTGTGTTCGTGCTCGAGATGGGCAGCCATCTCGGGCTGATGCATCTGGTGCCTCAGCACTGGTCGAACTGGATCTCGTTCGTGCTGGCGACGCCGGTCGTGCTGTGGGCCGGCGCGCCGTTCTTCGTGCGCGGCTGGCAGTCGGTGGTCACGCGCAATCTCAACATGTTCACGCTGATCGCCATGGGCGTCGGCGTCGCCTATCTCTACAGCGTGGTCGCCACGCTGGCGCCGCAGCTGTTCCCGCCGGCGTTCCGCGACATGCATGGTGCGGTCGCGGTGTATTTCGAGGCGGCGGCCGTGATCACGGTGCTGGTGCTGCTCGGCCAGGTGCTGGAATTGCGCGCCCGCGCGCAGACCTCGGGCGCGATCCGCGCGTTGCTCGGTCTCGCGCCCAAGACGGCGCGGCGTATCACCGATCACGGTGACGAGGACATCGACATCGACGCGATCAAGGTCGGCGACCGCCTGCGCGTGCGCCCGGGCGAGAAGGTGCCGGTCGATGGCGTCGTCATCGAGGGCAGCGCCGTCATCGATGAATCCATGGTCACGGGCGAGTCGATGCCGGTCGCGAAGGCGGAAGGCGAGAGGGTGATCGGCGGCACCGTCAACCGGAGCGGTGGCCTCGCCATGCGTGCCGAGAAGGTCGGTCGCGACACCATGCTGGCGCGGATCGTCGACATGGTGGCGAAGGCGCAGCGCTCGCGCGCGCCGATCCAGCGGCTCGCCGACCGCGTCGCCGGCTGGTTCGTGCCGGCGGTGATCGCCGCTGCGGCGCTCGCCTTCATCGCCTGGACGGTGTCCGGTCCGGAGCCGCGCCTGACCTTTGCGCTGGTCGCTGCGGTGACGGTGCTGATCATTGCCTGTCCCTGCGCGCTGGGGCTGGCAACGCCGATGTCGATCATGGTCGGCGTCGGCCGCGGCGCGCATTCCGGCATCCTGATCCGCGACGCGCAGGCGCTGGAGCGGATGGAAGCGATCGACACGCTGGTCATCGACAAGACCGGCACGCTCACAGAGGGCAAGCCGAAGGTCGTGCGCATCATCGCGGCCGAAGGGTTCGACGAGAGCGATCTGCTGCGCCTTGCCGCGAGTGTCGAGCAGGGCAGCGAGCATCCGTTGGCGCAGGCGATCATCGCGTCCGCCTCGAAGCGCAAGCTGGCCTCGGCGGCCGTCAGCAATTTTGCCTCGCCCTCCGGCAAGGGCGCGACCGGAACGGTCGAAGGCAGGCAGGTTGCGCTCGGCAATGCGGTGCTGATGGGCGAGTTGAAGATCGTCACGTCAACGCTGGATCAGGTTGCCGAGGCCGCGCGGCGCGAGGGCGCGACGGCGATCTATGTCGCGGTCGATGGCCGCGCCGCGGGCGTGATCGCGATCGCCGATCCGGTCAAGCCGTCGGCGGCCCGTGCGCTGCAGGCGCTGCGCGCCGAGGGCCTGCGTATCGTGATGCTGACCGGCGACAACGAGACCACCGCGCGCGCGGTGGCGAAGACGCTCGGCATCGACGAGGTCGAGGCCAGCGTGCTGCCGGAGCGCAAGAGCGAGGTCGTGCAGCGGCTGCGCGGCGAGGGCCGTACCGTCGCGATGGCGGGTGACGGCGTCAACGACGCGCCGGCGCTCGCCGCGGCCGATGTCGGCATCGCGATGGGCGGCGGCACCGATGTCGCGATCGAGAGCGCCGGCATCACGCTGCTCACCGGCGACCTGATGGGCCTCGTCCGGGCGCGGCGCCTGTCGGTCGCAACCATGCGCAACATCCGCCAGAACCTGGCCTTCGCCTTCGTCTACAACGCCGCCGGCGTGCCGATCGCGGCCGGCGTGCTGTATCCGCTGTTCGGCATCCTGCTGTCGCCGATGGTCGGCGCTGCCGCGATGGCGCTGTCCTCGGTCAGCGTGATCGGCAACGCGCTGCGGCTGTCGAAGGTGAAGCTGGATTGAACTGATGAGATCGGTAGCCCGGATTTCGCTGCGCCGCATCCGGGCTACAACAGTCACGCCGGCAGCAAAAGCTGCGCGCGCCGCTCCATCTCGGCATCGAGCCAGGTCGCGAGATCCTCGCTCACCTCGACCATCGGCAGCCGCACCTCGGGGCTGTCGATCAGCCCGTGCCGCCACAGCCAGTGCTTGGCCGGCGCCGGGCTCGGTTCAGCGAACAACAGCCGGGTCAGGCCGACGACGCTCTGCCAGGCCGCCAGCGCCGCGTCGCGCTCGCCCTGCCGCAGCAGCGTGCGGATGGAAGCGAAGGTGCCTGTTTCCAGATGCGCGGAGAGCAGGATCGCGCCGTCGGCGCCGTCCGCGAGCGCATCGAAGGCCTGCGCGTCCTCGCCGGTCAGCACGCGGAAGCCGGCGGGCCGGCGGTTGAGGAAGTCGATCGACTGCGCGCGGTCGGCACAGCAATCCTTCATGCCGGCGATGTTGGGATGTTCCGCGAGCGCCAGCAGCGTCTCGTTGGTCAGGTTCACCGCCGTGCGATACGGAATGTTGTAGAGCACGACCGGCCACGACGCGTGATCGGCCAGCGCGTTGAAGTGCTGCACCAGCCCGCGTTGCGAGGGCCTGATGTAATAGGGGCTCGCGATCAGGTAGCCGTTGATCGGCCAGTCGGCCGTATCATCCAGCGCATCCTTCATCCTGGCCGTCGAGGCGCCGGAGAGCCCGAGGCAGACCGGCAAATGGCGGGAGTTGGCACTGAGCTCGTCGAGCACGACGCTGGCCAGCCCCTCCAGCTCATCGGTGCTGAGCGCCATGCCTTCACCGGAGGTTGCGCCGACGATGAAGCCGTCGACGGGGCCGCCGGCATAGTGCCGCACCAGGCGGCGCAGCGAGGCGACGTCGAGTTCGCCGTCGCGGAACGGCGTGATCAAGGGCAGCCAGAGGCCCTGCAATTGCTGGTGTAGCTCAGTCATGTTCCATCTCCTCAGGGGGCAAAGCCGGAGACGGGACCAACAAAAAACCCCGTCCAGGCGGCGGGGTTTCGGGATCGGTTGAATGCGAAGGTGATCTTATCGCGCGCGATCTCGTGTCCCCAGGAGGGGAGCTTTTTTCGACGACAGAGCGGCGCACGAGGTCGTGATCATAAGATGATGATGCTGCGCTGCGAGGTTGTTGTCAATGCGCATGCTGACCGTGACGTGTGGCACTGAGCGTGACATAGACGTGAAAGGACATGGAGATGAAAAAAAGCCGGGCTCGAGTGAGCCCGGCTTAAGGTATTGGCCACGTGAGGCCGACACAATCACCTTCCAAGAGGGATTACTGAACTTCCGCGCCACTGGAGGAGGGGGACATATGCGCGACGCGACCGCTCAGCGTATGAGCACTATGATCCCCATCGACGCCCTGCAGCAACTATCCAGGTCGCATGTCAGTCATGCGGAGATTCAGGGGCCTCTTGGCGCAGCGCGGAAAGCCTATAAACCAGCCCTATAAGGGCGGCTTAATCAGGACGGCCAGCGCTGCGCCTTGCTCACTACGAAATCGCGGAACACCTGCACCCGGGCCACTGTCTTCAGCTCTTCCGGATAGACGAAGTAGGTGTCGAGCGCGATCGAGTCGGACTCGCCGAACAGCTGCACGAGGTTGTTCTGTTCGACCAGATAGTCCGGCAACGCGGCGATGCCGAGGCCCTGCTGGCAGGCGCGCACCAAGCCAAGGATGTTGTTGACCTTGAAGTAGGGTTCGCGCGGACCGGAGCCGTTGCGGCCTGCATCGATCAGCCAGCTGCGGTTCTGCAGATGCGGCGGCACCTGCGAGTCGCCGAGCATGATGATGCGGTGCGAGTCGAGATCATCAAGCGTCCGCGGCGTGCCGAAGCGCTTGATGTATTCCGGCGAGCAATAGGCATGGAAGCCGATCGAGAACAGCTTGCGCTGGATCAGGTCCGGCTGGGTCGGCTTGCGGGTGCGGATCGCGACGTCGGCCTCGCGCATCGACAGGTCGAGGTCCTCGTCGGTGACGATCAGCGAGATCCGGATGTCCGGATAGAGCGCGACGAACTCGTCGAGCCGCGGGATCAGCCAGTTGATGCCGAGCGCCGGCGGCGTCGTGATCTTGAGATCGCCGCTCGGCCGCTCGCGGCTGTCGGTGAGCTTTGCACGCGCCGCCTGCAGCTGCATGAACACGTCATGCGCGGTGCGGAACAGCAGGTCGCCCTGCTCGGTGAGGATCAGGCCGCGGGCATGGCGGTGAAACAGCGACACCGAGAGCTCCTGCTCCAGTGCGCTGACCTGGCGGGACACCGCCGATTGCGACAGGCCGAGCTGCTCGCCGGCATGCGTGAAGCTGCCCGCTTCCGCCGCAGCGTGAAAGACCTTCAGCTTGTCCCAATCCATATCCGTAAATCCGTCGCGAGATCGTGCCATGATTATTCCGCCGCTGCGCGATCGCTCGCGCGAAGAGCAATGAAGCGTTCGGCCTCGAGCGCCGCCATGCAGCCGAGGCCGGCGGCGGTGACCGCCTGCCGAAAGGTTTCATCCGCCACGTCGCCCGCGGCGAACAGGCCGGGCACCGAGGTTGCCGTGGAGTTCGGCGCCACCTCGACATAGCCCGACGGTTTCAGCTTGATCTGGCCTTTCACGAGCTCCGTCGCCGGCGCATGGCCGATGGCGATGAAGACGCCGTCGGTCTTGAGGTCGGTCAGCGCGCCGGTCCTGACGTTCTTCAGCCGCACATGGGTGACCTTGTTCGGGTTCTCCGATCCACAGATCTCGTCGATCGCGGAGTTCCACACCACCTTGATCTTGGGATGCTTGAACAGTCGCTCCTGCAGGATGCGCTCGGCGCGGAAGTGATCGCGGCGATGCACGATGGTGACCTGCGAGGCATGATTGGTCAGGTACAGCGCTTCCTCGACCGCGGTGTTGCCGCCGCCGACTACCACGACTTCCTTGCCGCGGTAGAAGAAGCCGTCGCAGGTCGCGCAGGCCGACACGCCGCCGCCCTGGAATTTCTCTTCCGAGGGCAGCCCGAGCCAGCGCGCCTGGGCGCCGGTGGCGAGGATGACCGTCTCGGCGAGATAGACGTCGCCGGAATCGCAGGTCAGACGAAACGGGCGTTGGCCGAGTTCCAGCTTGTTGACGAGATCGGTGACGATCTTGGTGCCGACATGGGCCGCCTGCTTCTCCATCTGCTCCATCAGCCAAGGGCCCTGGATCACATCGGCGAAGCCGGGGTAGTTCTCGACGTCGGTGGTGATGGTGAGCTGCCCGCCCGGCTGAATGCCCTGGATCAGGATCGGTTCGAGCATCGCGCGCGCCGCGTAGATCGCTGCGGTGTAACCGGCGGGGCCGGACCCGATGATGACGACCTTGGCATGGGTAGGCGCGGGCATTGTGAGATCCCTCTGTTTTGGGGATTTTGATCAAGGACTTGTGCGGGAAGCGCCCCGGAAACGCGTCACGGCGGCGCCAAAAGTGTCAAATCCAAGTCTAGGATATCTGGGAAGCTATGCAAGATTTGCAATCCATGGCAGCGATTTTTCCCCGGAACTGAAGTCACATTCGCGAAATCGTGCGCTGCACGCGCAATAAAATTGCGCAATGCCGGCTGCCTGCGCTATGAGAGTTGCCGGCAGACCTGCCAAGCCTTCCAAACCCTGAGGGAACCCAAGTCGCGTGTCGAAGAACCTTGACGAGATCGACCTCAAAATCCTCGCCGAGATCCAGGCCGATGGCCGAATCACCAATGTGGAACTCGCCAAACGCGTCGGGATCTCGCCGCCGCCCTGCCTGCGCAGGGTCCGGGCGCTGGAGGAGGAGGGCTACATCCAGGGCTACCGCGGCCTGCTCGATCCGCGCCGTCTCGGCTACGACGTCACGGTGTTCGCCTCGGTGCATCTGTCGAGCCAGGCCGACGCCGATCTCCGCGCCTTCGAGAATTTCGTGCGCGCCGAGCCGTTGGTGCGGGAATGCTGGATGCTGTCCGGCGAAGTCGATTTCATCCTCAAATGCGTCGCTCCCGACATGGCGACCTTCCAGGATTTCGTCACCCACCTGACGGCCGCGCCGCATGTGCGCAACGTCAGGACGTCGCTGGTGCTGCACAATTCGAAATACGAAGCCGCGGTGCCGCTGGATCTCAAGGCTGCCGGATAGCGCGCGGCGGCGCGTCATTTCGGGGCGATGCGCCGGCATCGAACCGGGGTGCGCAACTACGCGTCTGACGTCTGGTGCCAACGCGCCATGTTTGAGCATGGTTAAGGGTCTTCTCAGCAACCTCGGGCTGTCATCACCGAACCGTTTGCCTCGAATAGTCCAACAGCCCCGGACGGTGAAGTCGCGACGTTGAACGCGAGCGGGCCGCAAGTAATCACGCAATAGTCGTAAACCGAGCGCTGATCGTTTCCCATTAGAAACTGATAGTGAATTTGCATGAAGTTGAATCGATGACGTCTGAAGCGGACCGGATCGATCATTGAATGTATTTGGACGCGCCGAATCTTCGGGTGCTCTCCTGAATAGTCTCGACTGGTGCGTTTCAGCGTGACGGGATCGAAGCGATAGAAGCTGATTGCATCATCTCGTGCCTGGTACTCGACCCAGTCGATGGCAGACGTTCCGGCCACAAGTTGTGCGGCTTCCCGTATCTGGCCGCCCATCGGATGCAATGAGAATTTGGGAATCGTGGCGCCCACTGTGAGAATGCATAGCTTCGGTCCGTGCGTTGCAAGCAGAGGATCCAGCTTCAGCGCGCGCGCGACAGCCGCTATCGAGAGCGCGGCGCCAAGGGAATGGCCAACAATCAGAATTTCATCAACATCTGCGGCCCGAGCTGTTCTCAATATCAAGGCCGCAAAATCGCCGAGGCGCTTATCAAGCTCGCTCTTTTGCCCGTAAAGAAACTGGTAGGAGAAAATGGCATCATCAAGGATGTGGTTTATCCGACGCTTGGGTCCAATCCAGAGCATCGAGCTGATGAAGATGGCAAGCGATAGAAAAATACCAAGCAGCAATTGTTCAACCCAGAATGTAGCGGGTATGAGCCTGACAAGCAGATATGACAGCCCAACGCCGCAGCATGCAATCAACAGCAAACAGCAATATGGAAAGACAAAGAAGAGAGCATATTTCCAGCTTGCGACCGCATATCTGAATAGTGTTCCGGTAAGGATGAAGTTGAATAGCGCTTTCAGGGACTGAACGAGGCGAGGCACCAGCCTAACTCCCGAATCGCGCCGGATGAGATCGTCCCAGCGCAGCATCTCGAAGGTGGTGTCGGTTTTCCAGTTTGGTCCCCATGCTTCCAGGTCGCACGAAGCATTGATTGCAGATGTGTTCGAGATTTCCGACAGCCGTGAAGAGGCGCCCCAAACCTTTTCGAAGCTCGACAGCGAGCGGCGCAAGCGTTCGACCTGCTCTTCTGGGGTGATTGGATCGTAACCGCCAATGTGGAAGACGTGCCGTCGTTGAATCATCTAGCAACTCGAAATCGTTATGGACATTGGTTGCCACCGGTTCCCGAAAACTGGACCGCATAGATAAGTTACCCCGGAACTCTTGCGACGTTGATTCCGAAGCCTTGGTGTAGCCGACATGGATGGTGCCGCTTTCGGCCTTATTAAATTACCACTCCCTCCGCGAGGCGACACTCTTTGAGTTGGCCTCGATCAAAAAGTACAGAGGACCTTCCCATAGTGGAAGCCAAATGACCGCCGGAAGGTCATGAACGGTCGTGGCTCGATCGCTTTTCCATGTGGCAAATCCGCGACAGTAAACCAATTGCGCGCCTCAACACGCATTTCGAACTCGCTCTTGATTGTCACGAATCGTAGGTCTGGTTTAATGCGACTGGACTTGAGGTGGGCGAGGGATATTGAAATGAAAAGATTATGTTACAGCGCGGCGCGGGTATGCGCCGTCTTCACGGTTCTTTTTGCAAGCAGCCTGCATTTGAACAACGCTGCGCAGGCTCGCCCCGCAATAACCGTTGCACTGAGATCGACCGGTTCGCCCGCTCGGCTGCATTCCTCCGCGGCGCACGTCTACTTGTTTCGCGGATTGTTGAATGTCTTCTCTTTGGGCATGGACGACCTTGCCGTCCAGCTGCGCGCGGCCGGCATCGCCGCGGTTGTCGCCAATCACGCCCAGTGGAGAGGCGTTGCCGACGAAATTATCGCGAACTATCGAGCGGGCCAGCGTGGACCCATTATACTGGTGGGGCACTCTCTTGGTGCGGATGCCGTGATGTCGATGGCAGAGTACCTTGGCCAGATGGGCGTGCCGGTCGCTTTGGTTGTCCCATTCGACGGAACGTCGCCTCATGCGGCGACAGCTAATGTCGCAAGGGTTTTGAATCTGTACAAGCATGAAAGCGCTCGAATAAGTCGCGGCCCCGGCTTCCGCGGCGAGCTTACAAACTTCTATGTCCGCGATGTAAACGTCGACCACTTCAACATCGATAAAAGCGCGGCGTTGCATAGCCTGGTGATACGAAAGATCAGGGCAATCGGGCTCCCTGTCGCACGCCAACGACAACGCCAGAATCCTTCGAACCCGGATTTGCCTGCGGCCGGAGCTTCAACCAATTCCTCCCATGGCGCCCTGAAGGCAGCTGGAGTTGGGGTTTGACACTGCATGTAAGGCTTTAGGTCAGTCTCTGTCGGGGCCCGGTGTTCGTATTGTTCTCTTTAGCACTTCAGGCCGGAGGCAGTCGGTGACGCCGTTCAGAAAATTCTCGGTCGCTATGGCCTTGTGTATCCTGGCGACCGTTTGCGCCGCCTTCACAAAACCGGTTCATATCGTGGCGGTCGGCGCAAGCAATACGCAAGGCTGGTACGTTGGAAAGCAAGGTGCCTACCCGGCCAAGTTAGAGGTTCTGCTGAAAGGGAAGGGCGTCAATGCGAACGTCGTCAATGCCGGTGTTCCCTTCGATACCACGGCCGGCATGCTCAAGCGCATTGATAGCGATGTGCCAAGGGGAACCGACATCGTAATCCTGCAGCCTGGAGGCAACGACAGGCGTTTCCTGGTTACGAAGGAGCAGCGGGCGGCCAACATCGCCGCGATGGAGCGGCGGTTGCGTGATCGCGCCATCAAAGTGATCGTGTACGACGAAGAGATTCCTCCGCAGTATTACGCTTTTGACTTCATTCATCTCACGGCTGCCGGCCATGCTTTCATAGCGTCGCAGTTACTCCCGCGAGTGTTGGCGACGATAGACCGGAGAGCCATCGCGGCCTCGCCGCAGGCAAAATAGAGCCCAGCGACGCCTCCGCCTTGGATTCGAGCGGTCGCACGGCCAACTTATCAGTGGAAACGACGTGCAAGCCCTGTATGATTGTTTCATGTTGGTCGGTGGAATTGTTTCGGTCGAATCTCAGACGCTCGCTAAGAACGGCGGCCTTTCGATGGTCGGAAGAGATGACGCGCCAGCGAAACGAGCCCTTGGCCCACGATGACGCCTGACATTGCCAAGTTCGTGTTTATCATGATGGCGGTCGGTTGGTATCTCATCCGCTACAGATACGCGCGTCGTGCCCGCCGTGAAAAGGTCTTGCGGAGCGCCCGAGGTGCTCGCGAAAACACCCTGCTGCTGATATCGCTCACCGGTCTCGGCATTGTGCCGTTCGTCTACATCGCAACGGCCGCACCTCATTTCGCATCGTACGTCTTCCGGCCGGCTCAAGCCTGGCTGGGCGTTTTCGTGGCGGTTGCGGCGCTGGTCATGTTCCGGCTGACCCATCGCGCTCTTGGTCGGAATTGGTCAATAAGTCTCGACGTGCGGGAAAATCACCACCTGATCACCGACGGGATCTATCGAAAAATTCGGCACCCCATGTATTCCGCATTTTGGCTTTGGGCTGTCGCTCAGGCATTGCTCTTGCCGAATTTGGTGGCCGGTTTCGCTGGCCTGATCGGGTTTGGCACGTTGTTTTTCGGCCGGGTTGCCAGAGAAGAACAGATGATGCTGGAAACGTTCGGCGACGAGTATCGCGAGTATATGGCACGGACCGGACGCATTATGCCGAGGCTGCTCTGAGCCGGCGATACGGGGTCGGTCTTGCCGGGCCCTGCACACAAAGCAATCATTCCGTGTCGTTTTTACCACATCTGGCAAAGAAAGGACCGTCCGAGCGTAAGCCTTGGCACAGCGTTAATTGCGCCGTAGCCGTCAGACGGTATGATGCTCAGACTCAAGCGGTCCATCTCGGAGATCACGATGTTGAAATTTCTGGTTGTTGGAGTTGCGACTTTTGGTTTCATGGCTGTCGCCAGTGCGGCTGACCTTCCTCGTCCGCAGCCGGTCGCCGAGCAGGCTCCGATTGGCAAGATGCCAATTGGCAAGTATCCGGTCGGCAAATATCCAGTCGGCAAGACCCCGGTTGGAAAAGCTCCCATCGTAACGAAGGGCTAGATCGAGGATCGTCCGGACAACGCGCTCCTTCAGCTTTTTTGCTGAAGGCGCTGTTCGGGGGTGATGTCTTGCCCTTAGTGAGGGTCTGAAGGTGCCGAAATCGAATCGGAAACGGGGCGGCCTGCGGCTGCTTGCCGGAATTGGTATCGTCATGGCTTCCGCGACTTTGGAAGCCGGCATCAGTCATGCGCAGCAATTGGCTGCGCAAACCGATCAAGCCCCGCTGCAGCAGGATAAGCCGCGCAAACCGTTGTCCAGGTCGGTCGTGGCAACGGCCGTCGTTGGACCGAGTGCTTCCGTTTCTGGAGCAGACGTCAAGCCGGCGCGAAGGTCTGTAGCCAAAGGGCCGTATTACGTGGACTTTCGTGCCCGCACGGCAGCTTCTTACGGGCACGCGTTCGTTTGGTACGGCAAGACAAGCGAGAAGATGGTCGACGTTGCGGGGCTGCACCCGGCGGGCGACGTCCTGCCTTATGTGCTGGGACATCTGACGTGGGTGCCCTCCGAGACAGGAGCAAGCTACGGCGACCTTGACGTACAGTATTTGACGGCCAGCTATCGCGTGTATTTGAGCGAGGCCGACGCGAAGAAAGTCTTCGCGTATATCAAGCATCTTCAGGCGACCTCGCCTCTCTGGAACGCCGAAACGACCAATTGCACGGCTTTTATTGGTCGCATAGCGAGCTTCATGGGTTTGAAGACCCCATTTCATTTGCAGAAGCCCGAGGATTACGTAAACCAGTTGAGAGACATGAACGACGGGCGCCAAACGGTGCAGCTCGCTGCGGATCGCTAAAGCATGATCCGGAAAAGTGTGAAGCGGTTTTCCGAAAAGATCATGCTCAAACAAAGAGCTAAAGCGCGATGACGATTGAACCTGATCTCATCGCGCTTTAGTTTTCTCGCCAAAGACCATGCAGCTGAAATTGGGCAAAGCCGCTACCGGAACGCTGCTGAGCTTACTCAGATGAAGGGGCAGATGGTTGCATTGGCATCCAATGCGAATCGGTGCGGAATGCAAATTCGAGCCCGCCAAAACATTATTTGGATTTGGACTGCCGTTGATGTTGGCCTTTCTCGCAAGCAGCCTGACACTGCGAGCAGCAACTGACCCACAGGATGTAACGGCCTTCAGGCGCCCTTTTGGGGCCGGTAGGAGTTCTCGTCCACCGGACCGCGCTTCTTCGATCTTTGCAACGCGCTTCGGGTTGGTCCCATCGCGCTCGGAGAGCGCCCTTAGGCTCTCCTGACTATTCTTGCATTGTTCGACGGATTGCCGCTGTCGTGTGGCGCAGCCGTAGAGAGCCCGTCCCGATTGAACGGGACGGGCTCAGCGTTGTTACTTCCTGCCCATCGCAGCGTCGACGCTGATCGGGCCGGGGCCCGAGGTCGCGAGATACAGGCAGGCAAAGCAGAGCGCGATCGCCAGACTGCCGTTGTTGAGCAGCGGATAAAAGCCCTTGGGGAAGTGGCCGATGAAGTAGGCGAAAGCCATTTCGCCCGCCAAGACGAAGGCCACGATCCGCGAGAACAGGCCGATCATCAGCAGCCCGCCCAGCACCAATTCGAGTGCGCCGGCAGCTCCGATCAATGAGAACAGTTCGACTTTCTCGAACATTGTCCCGGGTGGAAATTTGAGAAGCTTGGCGACGCCGAACTGAAACAGCAGTAGTCCGGTGATGAACCGGAACAGGCTCAGCGCCGTCGGCTGCCATTTGGAAAACATCTGGTCCATTGTCATTAACCCCCTGTTTGACACGCTGGAACATTGCGCGATGCAGAAACACACGGTGTCCGCCGCCCGAGTGTGGTGTCAACACCTTGCACCTGGAATCATTCCTCGCTCCACCGAAGTTGCGAGAGAACGCACCAGTGGCACGGTGACCCGCCGCGATCCGTGTTGCGACGCAATCACCGGCTCAAGCTCCGTCCCCCGATATGATTATACTGCATAACCATGTCACGGCCTCACTAGTACGCCGCGCACGCGCTCTCCACTCACATTGCTGTCAGACGCGGGGTATAAAAAAAGCCGCGTGCAGGACGCGGCTTTTTTGCACCAGTCACATGAAGGTAACTACCGCCACTCGACCTTGGTGATCTCGTAGGCCTTGGCGCCGCCCGGCGCCATCACTTCGACGGTGGTGCCCTTCTTCTTGCCGATCAGCGCGCGTGCAAGCGGCGAGGTGATGGAGATGCGGCCCTTCTTGGCGTCGGCCTCGACCTCGCCGACGATCTGCCACACCGCCTTCTTCTCGGTGTCCTCATCGATCAGCGTCACGGTCGCGCCGAACTTGATGGTGTCGCCGGACAGTTTCGAAATGTCGATGATGTCGGCGCGCGCGAGCTTGTCCTCGAGCTCGGCGATGCGGCCCTCGTTGTGCGACTGCTCTTCCTTGGCGGCGTGATACTCGGCGTTCTCCGAGAGGTCGCCGTGCGAACGCGCTTCCGCAATGTGTTCGATGATGCGCGGACGATCCTCCGACTGTCGCTTCTTGAGCTCGTCCGTCAGCGCGGCGTATCCGCCCGCGGTCATCGGAACCTTATCCATCATCTTCGTCCTTCATCGTGCGCGTCCGGCGGCCGTGCACGAATATCCAGTTCAGCTAACGCAGGAATCAGGACGCGAATGCGCCCGGAAGCCCAGTGATTTTCGGCCCCGCTAAGGGCCGTGACAACATCCAATCGCGCGGTGAGTTCCAGCCATTCGGCTAATTGACCGCTTCGGGCCTTCAGCCCGGGCAGCGGTCAGCTTTCGGAAAAGTAACTCTGAAGCGTGCGGACCTCAAGGTCCCCGTCCCGATAGGCCCGGATCCCCCGCGCGGCTGCCACCGCGCCTGAAAGAGTGGTGTAATATGGCACTTTATGCAAGAGGGCAGCCCGCCGCAGCGAACGGCTGTCAGCCAGGGCCTGCGGACCTTCGGTGGTATTGAAGACCAGCTGGACGTCGCCATTGGTGATGGCGTCGACGATGTGCGGACGGCCCTCGAGCACCTTGTTCACCTTTTCCGTCGGCACGCCGTTATCGCTGAGATAGCGTTGCGTGCCCGAGGTGGCCATCACCTTGAAGCCGAGCGAATGCAAGAGCCGCACGGCATCCGCAATGCGCATCTTGTCGTCGCCACGCACCGAGACGAACACCGTGCCCTGCCGCGGCACGCGTGTGCCGCCGCCGAGCTGGCTCTTCGCGAACGCCACCTCGAAGGAGCGGTCGATGCCCATCACTTCGCCGGTCGAGCGCATCTCCGGTCCCAGCACGGTGTCGACGCCGGGGAAGCGCGCGAACGGGAACACCGATTCCTTCACGCCGACATGGTCGAGCTTCTTCTTCTTCAGCTTGAAGTCGGCGAGCTTTTCGCCGGCCATGATCCGCGCCGCGATCTTGGCGACCGGCATGCCGATCACCTTGGCGACGAACGGCACGGTGCGGGACGCGCGCGGGTTGACCTCGAGCACGTAGATCTCGCCGTCCTTGATGGCGTATTGCACGTTCATCAGGCCGACCACGTCGAGGCCGAGCGCGAGCTCGCGGGTCTGCCGCTCCAGCTCCTCGATGGTCTTCGCGTCGAGCGAATGCGGCGGCAGCGAGCAGGCGGAGTCGCCGGAATGGATGCCGGCTTCCTCGATGTGCTCCATGATGCCGACGATGAAGGTGTCCTTGCCGTCGCAGAGACAGTCGACGTCGACTTCGGTCGCATCGGACAGATAGCGGTCGAACAGCAGCGGGTTCTTGCCGAGCACGGTGTTGATCTGCCCGGTCTTGTCGTTCGGGTAGCGTGCCTTGATGTCGGCGGGCACCAGCTCGGGCAGGGTGCCGAGCAGGTAATCGTTGAGCTGGGTCTCCTCGCGGATGATCTGCATCGCGCGGCCGCCCAGCACGTAGGACGGGCGCACCACCAGCGGCAAATCGAGATCGGCGGCCACCAGGCGCGCCTGCTCGACCGAATAGGCGATGCCGTTCTTCGGTTGCTTGAGGCGGAGCTTGTCGAGCACGCGCTTGAAACGGTCGCGGTCCTCGGCGAGGTCGATCGCATCAGGCGAGGTGCCGAGGATCGGCACTTCGGCGGCTTCGAGGGCGCGGGCAAGCTTCAGCGGGGTCTGGCCGCCGAACTGCACGATCACGCCGTGCAGCGTGCCGTTCTTGCGTTCGGTCGCGATGATCTCCAGCACGTCTTCGGCGGTGAGCGGCTCGAAATACAGCCGGTTCGCGGTGTCGTAGTCGGTCGACACCGTCTCCGGATTGCAGTTGACCATGATGGTCTCGTAGCCGGCATCCTCGAGCGCGAAGCAGGCATGGCAGCAGCAATAGTCGAACTCGATACCCTGGCCGATGCGGTTCGGCCCGCCGCCGAGAATGATCACTTTCTTGCGGTCCGAGGGCGCGCTCTCGTCGGCCACCTCGCCCGCGAACGGCCGCTCATAGGTCGAATACATGTAGGCGGTGGGCGAAGCGAACTCGGCCGCGCAGGTGTCGATGCGCTTGAACACCGGGCGCACCCCGAGCGCGTGGCGCTTGGCGGTGACGTCGGCCTCGGTGGTGTCCGTGAGCACGGCGAGCCGCGCATCGGAGAAGCCCATCGCCTTCAGCGTTCGCATTGCGAACGCGTTCGGCGGCAGGCCGTTGCGGCGGACCTTGTCCTCCATCTCGATGATGGCGCGCATCTCCGCCAGGAACCAGGGGTCGATCTTGCAGGAGTTGAATATCTCCTCGTCGGTCCAGCCGAGCCGCATCGCCTGCGCGACCTGCAGGATGCGGTTCGGCGTCGGGGTGCCGAGCGCGGCGCGGATCGCGTTCTTGTCGTCGCCGCGCCCGAGCCCCTCGATCTCGATTTCGTCGAGACCGGTCAGGCCGGTCTCGAGCCCGCGCAGGGCCTTCTGCAGGCTCTCCTGGAAGGTGCGGCCGATTGCCATCACCTCGCCGACCGACTTCATCGACGTGGTCAGCGTGGAGGAGGCGCCGGGGAATTTCTCGAACGCAAAGCGCGGAATTTTCGTGACGACGTAATCGATCGTCGGCTCGAACGAGGCGGGGGTGGCGCCGCCGGTGATGTCGTTGGCGATCTCGTCGAGCGTGTAGCCGACCGCGAGCTTGGCTGCGACCTTCGCGATCGGGAAGCCGGTGGCTTTCGAAGCCAGCGCCGACGAGCGTGACACGCGCGGATTCATCTCGATCACGACCATCCGGCCGTCGACGGGGTTGATGCCGAACTGGACGTTGGAACCGCCGGTCTCGACCCCGATCTCGCGCAGCACCGCCAGCGAGGCGTCGCGCATGACCTGGTATTCCTTGTCGGTCAGCGTCAGGGCCGGCGCGATGGTGATGGAATCGCCGGTATGCACGCCCATCGGATCGAGATTCTCGATCGAGCAGATGATGATGCAATTGTCCTTCTTATCGCGCACCACCTCCATCTCGTACTCTTTCCAGCCGAGTACGCTTTCCTCGATCAGCACCTCGTTGGTCGGCGAGGCGTCGAGCCCGCGCTCGATGATGTCGAGGAACTCTTCCTTGTTGTAGGCAATGCCGCCGCCGGTGCCGCCCATGGTGAAGGAGGGCCGGATGATCGCGGGCAAGCCGATCTCCGACAACGCCATCAGCGCCTCGCCGAACGCGTGCTCCTGATAGCGTTTGCGGCGTTCGTTCTCGCCAAGCGTCCACTGCCGCTCGAGTTCTTCCAGTGCCTCGCCGGACAGCTTCTCCCGTTCGGCAAGATATTTGTCGCGGTAGGACTTCTTCAGCGCGGAGGCGTTGGCGAGCCGCGATTTTGGCGTCTCCAGCCCGATCTTGGTCATGGCCTCGCGGAACAGCTGGCGGTCCTCGGCCTTGTCGATGGCATCAGCGGTGGCGCCGATCATCTCGACGTCGAACTTGTCGAGCGTGCCCTGCCGGCGCAACGAGAGCGCGCAGTTCAGCGCGGTCTGGCCGCCCATGGTCGGCAACAGCGCGAAGCCGCCCGGTATGACGTTGCGTTCTTTCTCGATGATCTTGCCGACGATCTCGGGGGTGATCGGTTCGATATAGGTCGCGTCCGCCAATTCCGGATCGGTCATGATGGTGGCCGGATTGGAATTGACCAGGACGACGCGGTAACCCTCTTCCTTCAGAGCCTTCACCGCCTGCGTGCCGGAATAGTCGAATTCGCAGGCCTGGCCGATCACGATGGGACCGGCGCCGATGATCAGGATGGTGGAGATGTCGGTTCTTTTGGGCATCAGCTCTCGCGGACTGGAATTTGGGCACAAAAAAAGGGCGCGCGTCCCGCGCGTCCCTCGAGCCATGCGCTACATCTTGTAGCGCCGGAAGCGCGATCCCTCGCGCGCGGGTGGTCTTTAGACCAGTTTTCGCACCTGCGAAACCCCCAAAAACGCCCAATCAACTGCGATTCTGGGGGAAATCCCTCATTCGAGCGGGCGGATTGGGGCGCGGGGGGGGGGTGACTGCTGAGGCCCGGCTGCGCTCGCTGCCCAGTCCGTCTACGCTTTCGCTACGCTCAAGCTACGCCGGACACGCTTTGCCCCGCCGGTCCTGCGTGGCTGCGCCACGCGTAGCCCGTCAGGGCGAAGCGTGGAGGCCCGGCCTGGATTTGAACCAGGATAAACAGTGTTGCACCACTGCCGCGTCGACGCTTCCGCCACCGGGCCGAGTGGATCATTGCTGATTATTTCAGCGGCCGCTATGTTTACTTTTGATTAACCCTAATATTTGCTACAACCTCTGATCAGTGGTGGGCCACGAACGTCATCCGCCACGGATTGTGCCCGATGTTGCGCGGCGCGCGCGTGGCGTCAAAGCCCGCGGCGGCGAGCTTCGCTATGATCTCGTCCTCGCGGTAGCGCTGCAGTCCGATCCTGGTGCGCAGCTGCCGGTAATCGGATAGCGCGGTCGAGGCGAGCCCGATCAAGGCATCGCGCAGGAAGCCATGGGTCGCCGCAAAGCGCAGCAGCGCGATGACGTCCCTGGCCATGCCGACTCCCGGCCGCAGGATATCGCCGAGCACGAAACGGCCCGAGGGTTTCAGCAGGCGGTGGATCACGTCGAACGCGGAATCGAGCTCCTGCGGCGTCATGTATTGCGCCACCGAGTTCATCACCACGAGGTCGATCGAATCCGCCGCCATGTTCTTCAGCTCATCGAGCGAGCGGACGCGGATCCGGGTGTCGTATGCGAAGCGCGCGACCAGGCGGCCGCGCACGCCGGGCGCCGGCTCCGCCAGATAGAGCTGGGCGCAGGCATTGGCGACCTTCGCCGCCGACAGCGCCTCACCGCAGGCATAGTCCAGCACCACGGCGTCGGGCGAGGTGATGTAGCCAATGATATCGTTTGCGATGACCTGGAAATGCAGGTCGCGGTGCAGTCGGCTGGCATAGATCGTATGCGTGGAATCGTAATAGTCGATCCATTCATCCATCGCGCTTGGTATCCGGTAGAACGGGTTCCTGACTTCCAGGAACAGGTGGGCTGATGATGCGTTAGCGGTCCGGCGGCCAATGTTCAATGCGCCGAAATACGGGGTTCCTAACAGGAAGGTCCAACGTGAGCAAAGCCAAGAGTGACGCTAAGACTGACAAGATCTCGCCCGATCTCGACACGCCGAGTGATCTCCCGCAGGCCGCGGTGGATACGATCTCGGCCTCGCTCAACACGCTTCTGGCCGACGCCTTCGCGCTCTACCTGAAGACCAAGAATTTTCACTGGCACGTCAGCGGCCGGCACTTCCATGATTACCATTTGTTGCTGGACGAGCAGTCGGACGCAATCTTCGCGACCACCGACCAGCTCGCCGAACGGGTGCGCAAACTGGGCGGCGCGACGCTGAGGTCAATCGGCGACATCGCCAAGCATCAGACCATCAAGGACAATGACGAGGACTTTGTCCCGCCGCGCGAAATGCTGCGCGAGTTGATGGAGGACAACAAGCACATGGCGGCAGCGATGCGCAAGGCGCACAAGCTCGCCGACGACCATGAGGATTCCGGCACCGCCGGCCTGCTCGAAACCTTCATCGACGAAACCGAGCGCCGCACCTGGTTCCTGTTCGAGGCAAGCCGCCAGGAAGGCAGCAACGCGGCGTAGAACGGGCCGCGTCGCTGCGCCGGCCCCCGGATCAAAGCAGTGAACGGAGGCCGGACGCCGGTGGCTGCTAGCCCGAGTTGACCGCTTTTGCCGGCGCTACGGCCGGAGAGCGCAGCGCGATGTA
Source organism: Bradyrhizobium sp. USDA 4011 (assembly GCF_054063415.1). Lineage (NCBI taxonomy): Bacteria > Pseudomonadati > Pseudomonadota > Alphaproteobacteria > Hyphomicrobiales > Nitrobacteraceae > Bradyrhizobium > Bradyrhizobium sp. USDA 4011. The sequence continues at coordinate 2,853,351 of NZ_JBSSGG010000001.1, read as the reverse complement.
GATCGCCGGGATCACCAGCACCGTGAGCAGGGTCGACGACGCCAGGCCGAACAGCAGCGAGATCGCCAGTCCCTGGAAGATCGGGTCGAGCAGGATCGTTGCGGCTCCGATCATGGCGGCAAGCGCAGTGAGCAGGATCGGCTTGAAGCGAACCGCGCCGGCCTCAAGCACCACCTCGCGCAGCGAGGCGCCATTGCGGCCGCTATGGCGGATGAAGTCGACGAGGAGGATCGAGTTTCGCACGATGATTCCCGCCAGCGCTATGAAGCCGATCATCGACGTCGCCGTGAACGGCGCACCCAATAGCCAGTGCCCGATCAGAATCCCGATCAGCGTGAGCGGGATCGGCGTCAGGATGACGAGCGGCAGGCGGAAGCTGCCGAACTGAGCGACCACCAGCACATAGATGCCGAGAATTGCTGCGCCGAACGCGGCACCCATATCGCGGAACGTCACGTAGGTGATCTCCCATTCGCCGTCCCACAGCAAGGTCGGGCGCGATTCGTCCGTCGGCTGCCCGTGCAGGCTGATCGCGGGCTTCGGCAGGTTGCCCCAATCATGGGCAGCGACGCGGCTTGCAACCTCCATCATGCCGTAGAGCGGCGCCTCGAAGCGGCCGGCGAGTTCGGCCGTGACCATGTCGGTGAAGCGGCCATCCCTGCGGAAGATCACCGGCGTTCCTTCTTCGACTGTTGCCTTCACCACCTGTCCAAGCTCGACGACCGTCCTGCTGCCGGGCAGCGTGTTGGCCGGCACGGGCGTCGATGCCAGAGCCTCGTCCCAGGCGAGGCCGCGCTTCGGCAGCCGTACCGCGATCTCGATCGGGTTGCGGCCTTCGCCGCGGTGCGAATAGCCGATCGAGGTGCCGCCGAACAGCGCCTGGATCGTGTCGTAGACGTCGCGCTGCTCCACGCCGAAAAATTCCAGCCGATCCTGGTCGATCGACAGCCGCAACCGGGGCCGCTTCTCGCCGATCGAATCGTCGATGTCGACAATGAACGGCACCTCGGCGAATATCTTCTTCAACTCGGCCGCGACGGCGCGGCGCGTCGTGGCATCTGGACCGTAGATCTCGGCGAGCAGCGTTGCCAGCACCGGTGGCCCCGGCGGAACCTCGACCACCTTGACGCTGGTGCCGTCGGCGACGTCGAGCGCCTTGAGCCGCTGGCGTAGTTCGAGCGCGATATCGTGGCTTGCGCGTTTGCGATCGCCGCGCGCGGTCAGGTTGACCTGAAGCTCACCCAGCTCGGGCTTCTCGCGCAGATAGTAATGCCGCACCAGCCCGTTGAAATTGAACGGTGCCGAGGTGCCGGCATAGGATTGCAGCGAGGTCGCTTCCGGCAACTGTTTTGCAACGTCTGCCGCAGCGAACAGCGTCCGCTCCGTGGCCTCCAGGCTTGCGCCCTCGGGCAGATCGACCACGACCGCGATCTCGGATTTGTTGTCGAAGGGCAACAGCTTGACGGTCACCGACTTGGTCGCAAACAGCGTCATCGACAGCAGTGTCGCGATTCCAACGCCGAGCAGGAAGACCCAGGCGGTGCGCTTGCTCCGCACCACCGGCGTTGCGATGCGCCGGTACAGGCGGCCGAGCCGACCTTCCCGGTGCAGGACATGCGCGCTCGCGACGTCGCCCCTGGGGGCCAGCTTCAGCATCAGCCAGGGCGCGATCACCACCGCAACGAAGAACGAGAACAACATCGCCGCCGACGCGTTGGCCGGAATCGGAGCCATATAGGGTCCCATGAGGCCGGACACGAACAGCATCGGCAGCAGGGCGGCGACCACCGTCAGGGTTGCGATGATGGTGGGATTGCCGACCTCGGCAACCGCCTCGACCGTTGCCTGCAATCGCGACCGGCCATCATGCATTGCCCAGTGGCGGGCGATGTTCTCGACGATCACGATCGCATCATCGACCAGGATGCCGATGGAGAAGATCAGTGCGAACAGGCTGACCCGATTGATCGTGTAGCCCATCAGGTTGGCGGCGAACATCGTCAGCAATATCGTCGTTGGTATGACGACGAACGTCACGACAGCTTCGCGCCAGCCGATTGCGATCGCGATGAGCACGACGATCGAGATGGTCGCGAGTCCGAGGTGAAACAGCAGCTCGTTGGCCTTTTCGTTGGCGGTCTCGCCGTAGTCCCGCGTCACCGTGATCCGAACGTCGTCGGGGACGAGGTGCGCCTTCAGCTCCTCGAGGCGGAGGGCAATATCGGCCGACACCACCACGGCATTGGCGCCGGCGCGCTTGGCAAGCGCGAGGCTGACTGCCGGCACGCGCCGCCATTGCCCGTTCGCATCGCGCGCGTCGTTCCAGACGCGGTGCTCGACCGTGTTCGGTCCGATCACCACGGACGCAACGTCCTTGACGTAGATCGGCCGGCCGTCCCGGGTCGCGATCAAAAGCAATCCGATGTCGGGAATGCCGGCGAGCGTCTGTCCGGCGGCGACATTGCGCACGAGGCCGGCGTCGCGGACTTGACCTGCTACGAACGAGCGGTTGGCTTCCTTTACCTTGGCGACCAGCTGCTGCAGCGTGACGCCGAACAGCGACAGTTTTTCCGGATCGGGTTCCACCCGGATCTGCTGCGCGGAGCCGCCGGAGACATAGGTCAGCCCGACGTTGTCGACCTTGACGAGCTCGGAGCGCAGCTTGTCGGCAAGCTCGAACAGATCCCTGTCACTCCAGCGCTCGGCCGCCTCCGGCTTCGGCGACAGCGTCAGCACCGTCACCGCAACATCGTTGATGCTGCGGCCGACGATCAGCGGCTCGGGAATGCCGACAGGGATATGGTCGAGATTGGCACGGACCTTCTCGTGCACGCGCAGGATCGCGTCCTCGAACTTGGTGCCGACCAGAAACCGCGCGGTGACCATCACGCGATCATCCTCGGTCTGGCTGTAGACATGCTCGACGCCGTCGATGCCCTTGACGATCGCCTCCAGCGGCTTGCTGACGAGTTCAACCGCATCGGGCCCGCGCAAGCCGTCCGCGTTGACGCGGATGTCGACCATCGGCACGCTGATCTGTGGTTCCTCCTCGCGTGGGATCACCATGACGGCGATCAGGCCGACCGCGAGCGATGCAAGCAGGAACAGCGAGGTGAGCGGCGACGTCAGGCTCGCTCTGGTCAGCCGCCCGGACAACCCGAGATTCATGGCTGCACCAATTGATCGCCATCGCGCAGGCCAGACAGGATTTCGAGTCCATCCGGAAGCGCAGGCGTCGGTACGTCACGGCCGCGCTGCACCGGGATTTCGACGGTCCGGTCGGCCTGGCGAAGCTGGACGTAGTCGATCCCGAACCTGGTCCTCACATAGCTTGCCGGAATCACGAAGGCCGGCCTGGTACCGGCGGAGATCCACACCCTCAGGCGGTCGCCGACAAAATATTCGCCGAGCCCCTCGACGGAGGCGTCCGCAATCACGCGGCCTTCCTCGATCTGCGGGTAGACGAGATCGATGACGCCGATCTGGGGGGCTTCCTCGCCGAGTTCTGCGGCGTCCACACGGATCCTGTCGCCGGACTTCAGGAACCGGGCGTGCCGCTCCGGCACGCGCAGCCGCAGCTTGAAATGCTGCTGCGCAACCGTGACGATGGCGTCGCCGGGCAGCACGACTGAACCCACGGTTACGAGCTTCTTCAACACTCGGCCGTCGGATGGAGCCAGCACCCGGCCTTCGCTGAGTTGCTGGCCAATCACGGCCCGTTCCGCCGTTTTTGCGCGCAAGCCATTGTCGGCCACGTTTAATGCGGTCCGCGCCTCGTCAAGCTTGACCCGCGGCAGCGTGCCGCGCTCGACAAGTCCTTCGATGCGCGTGAAATCGATCTGCGCCTGGTTGGCCTGCGCGTGCAGTGCCTCGATCTGCGCGTCGAGCGACTTCATCTGCAACACGAGCTTTTCGTCGCCGATCGTCGCGATGGTCTGGCCGGCCGCGACGCGATCGCCCTCCCGGACATTGAGCTGAGCCACGGTGCCGCTGATGCGCCCGCGGGCGGGTGCCACGCTGATGCTCTCAACCGTTGCGAATACCGCCTTCTCGTCGGCAACCGGATGCTGCGCAACCGTAAGCATCTCTGCGCGGGCAGATGCCAAGGACAGGATGAAGGCGGCGAGGACCGCCGGCAAGATCGAGAGTCGCATCGAGAGTATCCGTCTCGTCATGGAAATCTTGGACGTCGCACGCGGTTCGTCATTTATCTTCGTCGCCGGCGCGACGGTGTTGATCTCGCTCAACGGATGGCCGTCGCAAGGATCATAAGCTTCATTTTTGTCTGCGACCCGCCGGAGCGCAGTAAGCTTCATAAAGCGCTTGCAGGACCTTCCGTGCGGGATCGCTAGCGATCGAATAGAAGATCGTCTGCCCGTCGCGGCGGGCGGACACCAGGCCATCCTTGCGGAGGAGCGCAAGATGCTGAGAGACCGTGGAGTCCCGCAGGTCGAGAAATTCGGCGAGCTCGCCGACTGATCGCTCGGCATCGATCAGCTGGCAGATGATCAGCAGCCTGTGGCGGTTGGAGAGGGCCTTCAGGAGATTGCTCGCCTGGTCGGCCGCACTCTCCATGATCTCGATGTCTATATTCATAGTTGCGTATATACGAATAATAGAATATATAGTCAAGCGTGATCGACAGCCGGGACCACCGGCGGGACGTTCAACCAACGGAGGTACGCATGGCGGAAGTTGTCGTGATCGGAGCCGGCCTCAGCGGCACGCTGATGGCCTACGAATTGTTGCCGCAGCTCGGCAAAGGCGATCGCCTCAGTGTGATTTCGCGGGGCGGTGTCTATCACTTCGTCCCGTCAAACCCGTGGGTGGCGGTCGGCTGGCGCAAGCGCGAAGAGATCGAGATCGATCTCGAGGAGATCATGAGGCGGAAGAATATCCGTCTGCTGACGCAGGGCGCAAGGCGCGTGCACCCGGCGGAGAATCGCGTCGAGCTCGGTGACGGCACGTCGGTCAGCTATGACTATCTCGTGGTTGCGACCGGGCCGGAGCTTGCTTTCGACGAGATCCCGGGGCTCGGGCCACAAGGCAACACTCAATCGATCTGCCACGTCGACCACGCTTCGCATGCACGGGAGGCGTTCGAGCGGCTGGCCGCCAATCCCGGCCCCGTGGTGATCGGCGCGGTCCAGGGCGCATCGTGCTTCGGGCCGGCCTACGAATTCCTGTTCATCCTGGAGACCGAGCTGCGGCGCCGCAAGCTGCGCGATCGGGTGCCCATGACTTTCGTCACGTCAGAACCCTATATCGGCCATCTCGGCCTTGACGGCGTCGGCGATACCAAGGGCCTGCTCGAGAGCGAGATGCGCGAGAAGCACGTCAAGTGGATCACCAATGCCCGCGTCAAGGCTGTCGAGACAGGCAAAATGCTGGTCGAGGAACTGGCGGAAGACGGCTCGGTTCGCAAGACCCACGAACTGCCTTTTGCCTATTCGATGATGCTGCCGGCGTTTCGCGGCGTCGAGGCGGTCCGCGGCATTGACAAGCTGACCAATCCGCGCGGCTTCGTCATCGTCGACAAGCATCAGCGCAATCCCGCGTTTCCCAACGTTTTCGCGGTCGGCGTTTGCGTGGCGATCGCGCCGGTCGGCGCCACTGCAGTCCCGGTCGGCGTGCCGAAGACCGGCTTCATGATCGAGTCGATGGTGACGGCGACGGCGATGAACATCGGCGCGCTGCTCAAAGGCAGGGAGCCGACGGCACAACCGACCTGGAACGCGATCTGCCTTGCCGACTTCGGCGATTCCGGCGTCGCCTTCCTGGCCCAACCGCAAATCCCGCCGCGCAACGTCAACTGGTCCGCAAAGGGCGAGTGGGTCCATTACGCCAAGGTCGCGTTCGAAAAATACTTCCTCCGCAAGATGCGGCGCGGCGAGAGCGAGCCGTTCTATGAACGCTTCGTGCTGGACAGGCTGAACATCGCCAAGGTCAAGGAGGTCCGTACCGGGACATGAGCGAGGCGCATCAAATCGTATGTGGACATTGCGGCCGGACCAACCGGCTGCCAGCCGGGCGCGCCCCCGATGGCGCGCGCTGCGGTTCCTGCCATCAGCCGATGTTCACCGGCCATCCGATCGAAGTCGACGAGGAGGGGTTTGCGCGTCAGGTCGCGAACAGTGACGTTCCTCTGCTCGTTGATGTCTGGGCTCCATGGTGCGGTCCGTGCCGCGCCATGGCGCCGATGTTCGAGCGCGCCGCTCAACAGCTCGAGCCGAAGGTGCGGCTGCTCAAGCTCAACTCCGATCGCGCGGCAGCCACCTCGTCTCGCCTCAACATCACGGGAATTCCGACGTTGCTGCTGATGCGCCGCGGCCGTGAGATCGCCCGCCATTCCGGGGCGATGGACACGCGCAGCATCGTTGCCTGGGCCGAGGCTGGCCTCGTCCGCCCCTGACGTCACTGAAACTGAAGAGGAGCATGCCATGAATATCGACAAGGCCGTACTTGCCTTTGCGGGGAGTGTCGTTTTGCTCGGCCTCGCGCTCGGCACCTACATCAACGCCTACTGGTACCTGCTGACGGCCTTCGCCGGGCTGAACATGATCCAGGCATCGTTCACCGGATTTTGCCCTGCAGCGATGGTGTTCAAGAGGCTCGGATTGCGCGGCGGATGCGCGTTCAGCTAGCGGCCGCTGGCGTTGGTGCGAACGCCGCGGCGCTTCAATGGAGAGACTCATGACATACCACTTCTCGAAAACGGTCGACATGCCGTTCGACGCGGCCGTTGCGGCCACGACGGCCGCGCTGAAGAACCACGGCTTTGGTGTGCTGACGCAGATCGACGTCAAGGACACCCTGAACAAGAAGATCGGGGCCGAATTCCGCCCCTATCTGATCCTCGGCGCATGCAACCCCAAATTCGCCTACGAGGCGCTCACGCTGGAGGACAAGATCGGCACGATGCTGCCGTGTAACGTGGTGGTCCAGCAGCACGAAAGCGGCGGGGTCGAGATTTCCGCCGTCGATCCCGTTGCTTCGATGAGTGCGATCGAGAACCGCAAGCTTGGCGCGGTCGCCGGCAAGGTTCGCGATCTTCTGCGGCAGGTTATCGCCGAGATAGGCTGAGACGCGCGCGGCGGATCGCGAAGAGCCGATGTATCCCGCTGTCGGTGACAAGATATGGCGATCCGCCTGCCGCAGGGCTGTCGGCCGCCTTCCGGCGGCGTTCTCCCTCGTTATCGTGCTCGCTGACAGCATAGTCCTCCGGGCAGCGAATTCGGCGCTACACGTGAGCGAGATGCGCTGACCGGTGTGGGTCAGGCGGGCTTCCACAGCCGCACCAGCGGCCCGTCCTTGCCCATCACCGGATCGGTCGTGGGGATCGCGACCTGCGGGATCGTCTTCAGCGCCCGGGCATGGTTCTCCGGTGTCGGCCGCTGCAGATCCATCGGCGGGCCCGGTGGATAGGCGCCAACGACGCTAAAGTCATCGCTCGCCGACAGGCATTGATGCCCGGTGCCGGCCGGCAGGATCGCGACGTCGCCGGCGGCGATCTCGAGCGTCCGCCCATGCTCGCCGCCGAACTGCACCCGTGCGCTGCCGCGCGCGACGCCCAGCACCTCGTGCACGGTGGCGTGGTAATGCACGAAGTCGTAGACGCCGTTGCGCCACATCGCGCCCCAGCCATTATGGCCGAACAGTTGCTCGATCGTGGCTTCCGGATGTTTGCCGACGTCGACCGCGGCCTTGTAGACCAGCAGCGGCATCGGATTGTTCGGCACCAGCCCGTCGTCCTCGAAGACGATGGCGAGCGGCTCGGCCCCGGCCTCGACTGCGGACATGGCGATCCTCCTGCACGCGTGAGCGACACTGTCCGTGCAACAACCTGCTGTCGAGCTCCGCGTTCCTCCGCTCGCCTCGGCGATCCGCGCGCGGTTGCAACACGGCGCGCGGCCATGACAAGCGACGACTTACGCGGCCTGCTTGTTCTTCCGCATCAGATCGGCAAACCGCTGGAACAAATAGTGCGAGTCGCGCGGGCCGGGCGAGGCCTCGGGATGGTACTGCACCGAGAACACCGGCTTGCCCTCGAGCGCGATGCCGCAATTGGAGCCGTCGAACAGCGAGACATGGGTCTGGGTCGCGCCGGCGGGCAGCGTCGCCTGGTCGACCGCAAAGCCGTGGTTCATCGAGGTGATCTCGACCTTGCCGGTGGTCTCGTCCTTGACCGGATGGTTGGCGCCGTGATGGCCCTGATGCATCTTCATGGTCTTGGCGCCGACGGCGAGGCCGAGCATCTGATGGCCGAGGCAGATGCCGAAGGTCGGCGTCCCCGAGGCGATCACCTTCTGGATAACGGGCACGGCATATTTGCCGGTCGCGGCGGGGTCGCCGGGGCCGTTCGACAGGAACACGCCGTCCGGCTTCATCGCCAGGATGTCCTCGGCCGCCGTCGTCGCCGGCACCACGGTCACCTTGGCGCCGACACCGGCGAGCAGGCGCAGGATGTTGCGCTTGATGCCGTAGTCGATCGCGACCACGTTGAACTCCGGCGCGGTCTGCTGGCCAAAACCCTTGCCCCACTCCCAGGGGGTCTCATCCCAGGTGAAGCGCTGGCCGGAGGTGACCATCGGCACCAGGTCCATGCCCTCGAGGCCGGGCCATTCGCGGGCCTCTTCCTTCAGGCCGTGCAGGTCGAACTCGCCGTTCCTGGCGTGCGCGATCACGGCGTTGGGCATGCCCTTGGAGCGGATCAGCGCGGTCAGCGCCCTTGTGTCGATGCCGGACAGGCCGACGATGCCGCGCGCCTTCAACCACTGGTCGAGGTGGCGGGTGGCGCGGTAATTCGAGGGATCCGTGATCGCCGAGCGCAGAATCACGCCGCGCGCGCCGGGTGTCGCGGCCATGTTCACCGTCTCGATGTCTTCCTCGTTGGTACCGACATTGCCGATATGCGGGAAGGTGAAGGTGATGATCTGGCCGGCATAGGACGGATCGGTGAGGATCTCCTCATAGCCGGTCATTGCGGTGTTGAAGCAGACCTCGCCGACGGCGTGGCCTTCGGCGCCGAGACCGAAGCCTTCCAGCACGGTACCATCGGCGAGCACAAGGAGCGCGGTCGTTTTGTGGTCCGGCCAGGCGGGAGCGTTTTCGGGGGTTGTCATGAGCCCTTTAAATAGTCGCCGCACCCTGCGGCGTCAAAGCGAAAGGGCACGGATTCACACGGCAATACCCGCCGATTTGACAGGCCGGAACGGCCTTTTAATCTAAAGTTCCCTGAAGCGGCCGTTTGCTTGCCGAAAATGACCCGGTCCGGAGCTCCCGCATGGACAATACGATGCCGATCTTGCTCGTCCCGGGCCTCATCTGCTCACCGCGGATTTTTGCCCCGGTCATCCCGGCGCTATGGCGGTGCGGGCCGGTCACGGTCGCCAACCATGTCAGGGACGACAATATGGGCGCGATCGCCCGCCGGACACTGGCCGAGGCGCCACCGCGCTTTGCGCTCGCCGGACATTCGATGGGCGGCTACATCGCCTTCGAGATCATGCGGCAGGCCCCCGAGCGGGTTGCGAAACTGGCCCTGATGAGCACCCAGGCGAGGGCTGACACGCCGGAGGTAACCGTACGCCGCCGCGGCATGATCGAGCGCGCGAAAAACGGTCAGTACCGGAGCGTGGTCGACGAACTGTTTCCGGGCTTCGTGCATCCGTCGCGGCAGGGCGATGCAAGCCTGCGTCAAATCGTCGAGGACATGAGCGAGGACGTCGGCGCCGAGGCCTTCATCCGTCAGCAAAACGCCGTGCTCAGCCGGCCGGATTCGCGGCCGAGCATGGCCTGGATCAAGTGCCCGACCCTGGTGCTGACGTCGGATACCGACAACACCGTGCCGAACGCGCTGTCGGACGAGATGGCCAACGGCATCCCCGGGGCCAAGCTCGTGGTGCTCGCCAATTGCGGTCACCTGCCGCAACTGGAGCAGCCGCAGGCCTGCGCCGATGCGCTGGTTGAGTGGTTGCGGAACTAGGTTGTCCAGTCGCTGCAAACTGCCTACATGAAGACATTACCGGCTTAAGGACACCAGGATGCTGCGCGACGACATTAACAATGCGGTCAAGGAAGCCATGAAGGCGAAGGATGAGCGCAAGCTCTCCACCCTGCGCATGGTTAATTCGACCATCAAGAACGCCGATATCGACGCGCGCGGGCAGGGCAAGCCGCCACTCTCCGATGCCGATCTGCTGGGCCTCTTGCAGAAGATGATCAAGCAGCGCCAGGAGTCGGTCGAGCTCTACGACAAGGGCGGCCGTGCCGAGCTCGCCGCCCAGGAGCGCGAGGAGATCGCCGTGATCTCCGCCTATCTGCCGAAGCAGATGTCCGATGACGACGTGAAGGCCGCGATCGCGGCCATCATCGCCGAGACCAATGCGGCCGGCATCAAGGACATGGGCAAGGTGATCGGCGCCCTGAAGGCGAAATACGCCGGCCAGATGGATTTCGGCAAGGCCAGCGGCCTCGTCAAGGCGGCGCTCGCGGGATAGCGGCGGAGGCTTCCGATGTTTCGTGTCGCCGCGGACAGCCTGGAAGCCTATCTCGCCTTTGATCCCGGCCGGACCGCGGATCTCGAACAACTGCATGCGGTGATGCGAAAGGCCGCGCCTTCGCTCAAGCAGCACTTTCATGCGGGCAGTCCGGCCGGTGAGGCCGGCATGCGCATGAACATGATCGGCTACGGTCAGTTTCGCTACACGATCAAGTCCGGCAAGACGGCGGTCTGGCCGGTGATCGGGGTGGCGCTGCAGAAGAACTACGTCAGCGTCTATGTCGCGGTGACCCGTAATGGGAAGCCGCTGGTGTCCTGCTACGCTGGCAAGCTCGGCGAATTGCGCGCGGGCGGCAACAATTTCAGCTTCGAGGCGTTTGTTGATCTGAAGGCGCCCGCCGTTGCAGCGCTGTTCGCCGAGGCCGCCGACATCTTCAAGGCGGACAAGGAGAACCCGGTTCGCTACATGCAGGGGAGCTGACATCGGCGTGTCGAAAAGGGGCGGCGGCGCCGTCGAGGTGGAAGTTCTGGATAAACTGGAGACAGGCCATGGCCGATCAGCAAGCTCCTTCCGGTCCGGATCTGACGCAGGGCGTGGCACTCGCCGAATTCCCGGGCACGATGTTGCTCGGCCATGTCGGCGATGAGGACGTGCTGCTGGTGCGCTCCGGAGCAGATATCTTCGCCATCGACGCGCATTGCAGCCATTACCATGGCCCGCTCGCCGAAGGTGTGGTGGAGGGCGAGACCGTCCATTGCCCCTGGCATCACGCCTGTTTCGACATTCGCACCGGTGAAGCGGTAGCGGCGCCCGCCTTCAACGCGCTCGCGGTCTGGAAGGTCGAGCGCGACGGAGATCGCATCATCGTGCGCGAGAAGCGCGAGCAGCCGAAGCCCCGCGTCAAGGGCCCGCTTGATGCGCCCGGCAGGATCGTGATCGTCGGCGGAGGCGCGGCGGGCTTTGCCGCCGCCGAGATGCTGCGACGGCAGGACTATCGCGGCAGCATCGTCATGCTGAGCGGCGAGGCCACGCCGCCGCTGGACCGGCCGAACCTGTCGAAGGATTTCCTTGCCGGCAGCGCGCCGGAAGACTGGCTGCCGCTGAAGCCGGACAGTTTCTATGCTGACGCGGCGATCGATCTCAGACTCAGGACCGAGGTCAAGTCGATCGACACCGGCCGCCGCAACGTCGTGCTCGCCGGCGGCGAGGCGCTCAGCTATGAACGGCTGCTGCTGGCGACCGGCGCGGAGCCGCTACGGCTGGCGATCCCGGGCGCGGACCAGCCCCACGTTCACGTGTTGCGCACGCTCGACGATTGCCGGGCGATCATCGCCTCGGCCGGCGGAGCGCGACGCGCGGTTGTGATCGGCGCGAGCTTCATCGGGCTCGAGGTTGCGGCCTCGTTGCGTGCGAGGGAGATCGAGGTTCACGTGGTCGGGCTGGAACAGCGGCCGCTGGAGCGCGTGCTCGGGCCTGAGATGGGCGATTTCGTCCGCGCGCTGCACGAGGAGCATGGCGTCGTCTTCCATCTGGGCGACACGGTGACCGCGATCGAAGGCAAGCGCGCGCAGCTGAGGAGCGGGCCGGTGCTCGATGCCGATCTCGCCGTGGTCGGTGTCGGCGTAAAGCCGCGGCTGGCGCTGGCGGAAGCAGTCGGGCTCGCCATCGATCGCGGCGTGAAAGTGGACGCCCATCTCGAGACCAGCGTTCCCGGCATCTACGCGGCCGGCGATATCGCGCGCTGGCCCGATCCGCACAGCGGCGGGAATATCCGTGTCGAGCACTGGGTGGTGGCCGAGCGCCAGGGCCAGACCGCCGCGCGGAATATGCTCGGGCAGCGCGAGGTGTTCGATGCGGTGCCGTTCTTCTGGAGCCAGCATTACGACGTCCCGATCAACTATGTCGGCCACGCCGAGCAGTGGGACGAGATCACGGTGGACGGCAGCATCGCCGCCAGGGATTGCGTGCTCCGCTACAAGCACCGCGGGCGCGTGCTCGCGGTCGCATCGATCTATCGCGACCGCGAAAGCCTTGAGGCCGAGAGCGCAATGCAGCGGGCGGCAGCCTGACCGCCTTCCCGCAAGGAGGGTTTATGGTCTCACAGCAATGGTCTAGGCTGCGGCCATGCTTCAGGAAGCCAAGACCTACGACGAACTCTACTGCAACTTCCGCTGGGAGGTTCCCGAGCGCTTCAACATGGCGACCGCGTGCTGCGACCGCCATGCCGACGGCTCGGGCCGGCTCGCGCTGGTCTATGTCGACGAGGATGGCCGCACCACGCGCACCTCGTTCGATGAGGTCGCGGACGCCTCGCGCCGCTTCGCCAATGTGCTGACCTCTGGCGGCCTGGTGCGCGGCGACCGTGTCGCGGTGTTCCTGTCGCAATCGCTGGAATTGCCGGTTGCGCATTTCGCGGCATTCCGCGCGGCACTGATCTCGATCCCGCTGTTTGCACTGTTCGGCGAGGACGCGCTCGAATTCCGCCTGTCGAACTCCGCGGCGAAAGCCGTCATCACCGATGAGGCCGGCTGGGAGAAGATCGCCAAGATCCGCGGTCGCCTGCCTGAGCTGAAGAGCGTCTACATCGTCGGCGAAAAGACGCCGGCCGGTACGAAATCATTCTGGAGCGCGATCAAGTCGGCATCTCCGGAATTCGCGACCGTCGACACCTCGGCCGACGATCCGGCATTGATCATCTACACCTCGGGCACCACGGGCAACCCGAAGGGCGCGCTGCATGCGCATCGCGTCGTGCTCGGCCACCTGCCCAATGTCGAGATGTGCCACAACTTCCTCCCCAGGCCGGGCGACCTGATGTGGACGCCGGCCGACTGGGCCTGGATCGGCGGCCTGATCAACGGCCTGTTCGCGTTCTGGTACCACGGCATTCCGATGGTCGGTCATCGCGCGCGGAAGTTCGAGCCGCAGGCCGCGATGCAGATGATGGCCGAACTCGGCATCCGCAACGTGTTCCTGCCGCCGACCGCGCTGAAGCTGATGCGGCAGGCCAATGTGAAAAATTCCGGCGTCAAGCTGCGCAGCATCTTCACCGGCGGCGAGTCGCTCGGCGGTCAGCTTTTGGGCTGGGTGCGCGAGACCTTCGGCATCGATGCCCATGAGGTGTTCGGGCAGACCGAATGCAACCTCGTGATCGGCAGCAATTCCAATCTGTTTCCGATCCGCCCGGGGTCGATGGGCCGCGCCACGCCGGGCTTCGACGTCCGCATCGTCAACGACAGAGGCGAGGAGTTGCCGCGCGGCCAACGCGGCATCATCGGCGTGCGCCAGCCGTGCCCCTGCACCATGATCGAATACTGGCGCAATCCGGAAGCGACGCAGAAGAAATATGCCGGCGAATTCCTGCTGACCGGCGATCTCGGCGTACAGGACGAAGACGGCTATTTCTGGTACGTTAGCCGCGAGGACGACGTCATCACCACCGCCGGCTATCGCGTCGGCCCGTCCGAGATCGAGCACACGCTGATGAAGCATCCGGCGGTCGCGATGTCGGCGGTGGTCGGCATCCCGGATCCGATCCGCACCGAATCGATCAAGGCCTGGATCGTGCTGCGGCCCGGCTACGCGCCGAGCGACGCGCTGGCGCGCGAGATCCAGGAGTTCGTCAAGGTCCAGCTCGCCGCCCACGAATATCCGCGCTTCGTGCAGTTCGCCGACAGCCTGCCGATGACGGCGACGGGCAAGGTGCTGCGACGGGAGTTAAGGGCGCTCGGGTAGGCCGCGACATAGTATTGATCAACGTCAATGCGGCTCTCGCCATCGCCTGCATCGATACGGGATCAATCATTCGCGGCGGGACTGATGTCGGTTTCTGGCAAGCTCGATCCGGTGGTGCGCAAGATCCGCGTGGCTGATATCGCGGAAGCGCTGGGGCAGGGGCTGCGCGACTTCCAGGCAGTCCCGCTCTACGGATTGATGTTCGGCGCGATCTTCATGCTTGGCGGCAACGCGATCCTGCTGTGTCTGACCACGCTCGGCATGGTTTATCTGGCTTATCCGCTGGCGGCGGGTTTTGCGCTGATCGGTCCGTTCGTTGCGATCGGTCTTTACGAGATCAGCCGGCGCCGCGAAGCGGGCGAGCCGATTTCGCTCGGCGCGATCTGGTCGAAGCTGCGCTCGCGGGGTGAAATCGGCTGGATGGCGTTCGTTACGCTGTTCGTGTTCATCATCTGGATGTATCAGGTGAGGCTGCTGCTCGCGCTGCTGCTCGGGCTCAACGTTTCCTTTTCCAGTTTTCGCGAATTCCTGACGGTGGTGCTGACCACCAATGAGGGCCTGCTGTTCCTCGCCATCGGCAATGCCGACGGGGCGGCGCTGTCGCTGATCCTGTTCTCGCTGACCGTAATATCGTTCCCGCTGCTGCTGGATCGGGAGGTCGACTTCGTCACCGCGATGATCACGAGCGTGCGTGCCGTCGTGACGAGCCCGCTGCCCATGATTGGGTGGGCGGCGGTGATCGTCGTGCTATTGATTGTCTCGGCGATCCCGTATTTCCTGGGCCTGCTCGTGACGATTCCGGTGCTGGGCCACACGACCTGGCATCTCTACCGTCGCGTCGTGGTCCCGGTCGGTTCCTTTGCCGATCCGATGCTGCGAAGGGAGTGATCTTCACGACGGCATCGGGATTCCCAGTTCATTCAGCGCGGCCAGCATGCGCTGCGGCGGTTGCATCGGGATCGCCATGGCCTTGCCGGTCTCCAGCAGGCTCTTCAGGCTGGAAAGGATCGCCGGCCAGCCGGTGCGGCAGCCTGACAGGATGTCGTCGCTGATCGGGCGGTCATGCGATTGCAGTAAGGTCAGCTTCACGCCGTCGCCGGCCGGCTCGATCTCGTAGGTGACGAGCGTCGGCCCGAGCTTTTCGACGAGCTGCGGCCAGTTGACGTTGAAGGTGACGGTCAGCCGCCTCAAGGGATCGCACGCGATCACCTCGCCGGAGATGTGCAGTGCGCCGTCGGGCGTGCGCACGACGTAGGTGCCGCCGACCCGAAGATCGACCTCGACCGCGTTGCCGGAGAAATACTGCCGGCTCAATTCGGCATTCGTCAGCGCCTGCCATACCTTCTCCGGCGTGGCGGCGATGTAGATCGCATAGACGATCGCCGGTTTGAATTTCTCGATGTTCATGTCCGCACGTGTCCTTCGATAGATTTTCATGGCAGGTCAGGCGCAGTCCAGCCCCAGGCTCTCGGGCGGAATCCTGAACACCTTGCCGGTCTCGAGCAGGCTCTTCAGGCCGGACAGGATCACAGGCCAACCGTTGGAGATGCCCTCGAACAGCTTGCTGCCCACGCCGAAGCCGTCATGCGTGACGGTCAGCTTCACGACCTTGCCGAACGGCTCGAGCGTGAAGACGACTTTGGTCGCCGGCTCCTTGCGTAGCTCGGGATCGGCCTCGTGCTTGAACGTGTAGGCGAGGCGGCGCGGCCGGTCGATCTCGAGAATCTCGCCGGTGTCGGTGACCTTGCCGTTCATCACCAGCGCCACTGGCGCGCCGATCGTCCAGTTGGACCTGACCTCGGTATCGAACCAGTATTGCTGGGTGAACTCGCTTGACGTCAGCGCGTCCCACAGCTTCTCCGGCGTGGTCTCGATGTAGGTGACGTAGACGAATTCGGGCTTAGGCATTGCTTGTCTCCTTCACGCCGCACGTGGGCAGGTCAGCCGGCAGTTCGCGCCCGGTCTCAAGGAAGCTCTTCAGGCTTGCAATGACCATCGGCCAGCCGCCGGAGATGTCGCGCAGCGTCTTCGGGCCGAGGTCGTCGTGCGTCACGGTCAGCTTGACGACTCCGCCGTGTGGTTCGACCTCGAAGGTCACGAGCGAGACCTGCTCGCGCGCGGCGCCTTCCTTCACCACGTCCCAGCTATAGGCGAGCTTGTTCGGCGGCTCGGCGATCAGCACCTCGCCCTGCACGCTGCATCGGCCGTCCTTGGTGAAATGGTAGGGCGAGCCGACCTTCCAGTCGGAGGTGACACGATAGCCGAACCAGAAGCGTTCGGTGAAGTCGCTCGATGTCAGCGCATGCCACAGCTTCTCGGCCGTGGTCTCGATATAGGTGACGTAGACGTAGTCCGGCTTACTCATCACGCTTCTCCAATTGTCTTTTCAATTCGCTGAGCGCGGCGAGCCTCCCGCGCTCGAACTTCCTGATCCACCGCTCGCCGATCTGATGGATCGGAACCGGGTTGAGGTAATGCAGCTTCTCGCGGCCATGCCTGATCGTGGTGACGAGGTTGGCCTCCTCGAGAATCACAAGGTGCTTGGTGACGGCCTGACGCGTCATGTCGAGGCCGTCGCAGAGCTCGCCGAGCGTCTGCCCGTTCTGATCGTGAAGCCGGTCAAGCAGCGTCCGCCGTGAGGCATCCGCGAGGGCTTTGAAGACTTCATCCATGAGGCAGATAATAGGCAACCAAATGGTTGCATGTCAAGAGCATGTGTTTGGGCCGCTTTTGCGACGGCAGGGACCTGCCGAGGGGCGATCGCAGTGCGGGTCTACATGCTGCACACTCGGCAGCGAGGTGCATGAGATCTGGAACGTCGCCGCGATGTCGTGCGGGTGACGACAGAAATGAGCAAGAACCGGTTTCCTCTGTCAGTTTCTACGTGCATAATTCGAGCTCAACTCAGAGAATTCCCCCATGTCCCTGCAAGCCTATTTCGCCTTCGTCGCCGCCTGCATTGCGCTGGCGCTGTTGCCCGGTCCGATCGTCACGATGGTGATCGCCAACGGGCTGCGCTACGGCACGCGCGCCGCGCTCACCAATGTGCTGGGCGCGCAGGTCGGGCTCGCGATCGTGATCGGCATCGTCGCGATCGGGCTGACCTCGCTGATGGCGACGATGGGCTACTGGTTCGACTGGGTGCGCTTCGCCGGCGCCGCCTATCTGGTCTGGCTCGGCATCAAGCTGATCCGCTCGCCGGTCGAGGGGGTCGGCACCGACGATCGGCCACCGCCGCCGCGCGGCGGCTTCTTCCTGCAGGGCTTTCTGGTGCTGCTCTCGAACCCGAAGGTGCTGGTGTTCTTCGGCGCCTTCATTCCGCAGTTCATGGACATGGACAAGCCGCACATTCCGCAGGTGGCGCTACTCGGCGTCACCTTCATGGCGACCGCCGTACTGACCGACGCCGCTTACGCGCTGGCGGCCGGCCGCGCCCGCAAATTCTTCTCCAAGGAGCGGACGCGGCTGATGTCGCGCATATCAGGCGGCTTCATGATCGGCGGCGGCATCTGGCTGGCGCTGACCCGGGCGCGGTAGAGCTGCCGGGCGACAGCCTCAAGATCGTCACGCCGCCAATTCCTGGCGTGCGCAACCTGCGGCGGACGTTTTGCTCTAGCCCGGGGGCCGTCAGCCATGCTTTGATCGGCGATGAAGATTAACCCGTCTGGGGACATGCCTTGGTCACCGACAGCATGGATCGGCGTCTGGCAGCGGTTCTGGCGGCGGATGTCGCCGGCTACAGCCGGCTGATGGGAATCGACGAGGAAGGCACCCTGGCCAAGCTGAAGTTGGTCAGGAGGACGCTGCTCGATCCAACGCTGGCTGCGCATCGTGGCCGCGTCGTCAAAACGACCGGCGACGGAATACTCGTCGAGTTCGCCAGCGCCGTCGATGCGGTGCGCAGTGCCGTTGAGGTGCAGCGTCGGATGGCCGATCAGAATGCTGCCGTGCCAGCGGAGCAGCGGCTCGAATTCCGCATCGGAGTCCATATCGGCGACATCATTTTTGATGACAACGATATCTTTGGCGATGGCGTCAACATCGCAGCGCGCCTCGAGGGGCTTGCCGAACCGGGTGGCATTTGCATTTCCGACGACGCGCAACGGCAGGTTCGCGGCAAGGTCGACGCGGCCTTCGAGGACGCAGGGCCGCAACTCCTGAAGAATATTGCGGAGCCAATCCGTGTTTGGAGGCTTCGCGTTGGAGACGCCGTCGCAGCCGGCACGGTCGCAAAACCCGCCTTCGCCGCCCCGGCCACCCCACCCGCGCTTGCCGAGAAGGCCTCCATCGCGGTGCTGCCGTTCCAGAACATGAGCGGCGATCCGGAGCAGGAATACTTCGCCGACGGTGTCGTCGAGGACATCATCACGGCGCTGTCGCGCTTCAGATCGCTGTTCGTGATCGCGCGCAATTCAAGCTTCACTTACAAGGGAAAGCCGGTCGACATCAAGCAGGTCGGGCGCGAGCTTGGCGTGCGATACGTGCTCGAAGGTTCGGTGCGCAAATCGAGCGGCCGCGTTCGGATCGCCGCACAACTGATCGAGGCCGGCGGCGGTGCGCATCTCTGGGCGGACAGATTCGACGGTGAGCTGAAGGACGTGTTCGACCTGCAGGACCAGGTCACCGCAAATGTCGTCAGCGTCATAGCGCCGAAAATCCAGCAGAGCGAGATCGAACGAAGCCGAAACAAGCCGACCGATCGTCTCGACAGCTACGACCTCTTCCTGAGAGGCGTTGCGGTATACGCAGACCGCTCCAAATGGGGCGCCGCCGAACTCGGCGATTGGTTCAGGAGGGCTTGCATGCTTGATCCGAACTACGCGGCCGCCCAGATCATGCTAGCCTATTCGTCGATGCTGAAACAGACCGCGCGTGGCACGCCGCTCGGCGCGGAGGAATTGGCGGAAGCGCTGCGGATCGCCGAACTCGCCTGCACGCTGTCCAGCGACGATCCGTTTGTGCTGGCGCGTGCGGCTCACATGTACGCCTATCTCGGTCACGACTACGATCGCGCCGAGACCATGATTGAAGAGGCGATCTCGCTCAATTCGAACGATGCGTCGGCGTGGGGATATCGCGGTTGGATTTCGCTCATGTGCGTCCAGCCGGCACGCGCGATCGAAAGTTTTGAGCGTAGGCTGCAGCTCAGCCCGATCGATCCCGGCCGGGCGTCGATGTGGAACGGAATCAGCTTCGCGCATTTCATGCTCGGTCAGTATGAGCAGGGCCGTGCGGCCGCCGCCAAGGCTCTCGTGATCGGCGAGGACGCACACACGCTCAGCGCATTGATCATGAATGAAGTCGGCGCGGGCCGGCTCGACGAGGCGCGCGCCATCGCCGGCCGCCTGCTCAAGCTGCGGCCTGATCTCCGCGCTTCCTTCGCGCGGCAGAATTTTCCGACCAGAACCGCCGAGTGGGGCGACCGCATGGTCGCGGTGCTGTGCGAAGCCGGCATTCCGGCATAGGAATTCCCGGATCAACGCGCTTCCTCCGCCGACGCGGTCTCAGGAGTGCGAAGGGGGCGACTGATCGTATGCGGCAACCCGCTCGACGACGTCGCGAACCAGGCCGGTCAGCAGCTCGAGCTTGTATCCCGTCATCGGCAGCGGCTTTGCCCCCGAAGCGGCGAGCTCGGCGGCTTGAGCAACGGTCGACGCATTGGCCGGCTGTCCCTGCAGCGCGGCAGCGCATGCCGTCAGCCGCAGCGGGACCGGGGCGATGCCGCCGGCCGTGATGTGGACCTCGCGGAACACGCCGCCTGATATCATGGCCCGCACGCAGATCTCGACCAGCGGCCATTCCGCGTGCGAACGGCTGATCGCGCGCTTGTAGAGCGCGCGCTCGCCGGCCAGCGGGGCAGGGAGCTCGATCCGCTCGATCCGTTCGCCCGATGCGAGC
The DNA here is from genome assembly GCF_054063415.1 of Bradyrhizobium sp. USDA 4011. Classification (NCBI taxonomy): domain Bacteria; kingdom Pseudomonadati; phylum Pseudomonadota; class Alphaproteobacteria; order Hyphomicrobiales; family Nitrobacteraceae; genus Bradyrhizobium; species Bradyrhizobium sp. USDA 4011. The sequence continues at coordinate 2,833,216 of NZ_JBSSGG010000001.1, read as the reverse complement.
AGATTGTCGGCGGTGCCGTTGCTGCCGTCGCCGAGCAGATCTGAAATCGACAATCCGCTGCGCTGGTCTGTCGTGACCTTCGCGTCATAGGCCAGCAGCGCCATCGCCATGGTCGATGGATGCGGCGCCACGCAAGGGCCGAGATCGAACGCGACGTGATAGAGATGATTTCCTGCTCGCGCCGGACAGTCGGAGCCGCCCTTCTTGAGACAGCCGATCTGCGGATTGCGGAAGTACCAGCATCGCGAACGCTGGGCGAGGTTTCCGCCGAGCGTCGCCATGTGCCGGATCTGCGGCGTGGCGAGGCCCTGCGCGGCCGCAGCGATGCCGGGATAGGCTTGGGCGAGCCGCGCGTCGGATGCGATCGCAGCGATCGCGGTGAGGGCGCCGATGCGCGCCGCGCCGTCCGCGCCCCACGCGATCCCGATCGTATCGGGACTGGCGGTGAGATCGATGATCGATCCGCACGACAGGCCGCTGCGGCGGCGCTCCGACAGGTCGGTGCCGGCGGCGCGGAATTCGGGGGCGGTGATGACGTCTGCGGTTGCGACGCTCATGCGGCATCCCTCCCTTTCAGCGCGGCGACGATGCGGTCGGGCCGGATCGGAATCTCGGTGAGGCGGACGCCGATCGCGTCGTGGATTGCGTTGGCGACCGCGGCCGAGGTCGGCACCGTCGAAGCCTCGCCGATGCCGACGCTGTTGCCGAGTACATGGTCGAAGCCGGCTTCGTCGAAATGGAAATCGATCTCGGGCGTGTCGGCGATACCAGGGATGCGATAATCCTCCATCCCGGCGGTCAGGACGTTACCGCTGGTCGGATCGAGCTCGCGCGCCTCGTAGAGCGCGTAGCCGAGGCCCTGGATCACCGCGCCGCAGGCCTGGCTGCGTGCCAGCGCGGGCGCTGCGATCTTGCCGACCGCGATGCCGGTGTGCACGTTGAGCACGCGGACATGGCCGAGCCAGGTGTCGACCTCCACCTCGATCACCTGCACCGAGCTCGGCACGCCGGCGCCGACCGCGATGTTCGAGAAGCGGCGCATCATCCAGCCGAACACCATGCCCATCAGGCCGACTTCGCGCAGCGGCGAGCGGATGCCGGGCGCGGTGTTCTTGCCGTCCTCGCCGCGCGTCTCCGTCACGGCGATGTCGGGCGAGCGCGCGATCAGCTCGCGCCAGGGTGCGTTCGAGCCGGGCACAGGCTTTCGTGTCGCCTGTTCGAGGATCGCGGCCTTTAGCTTCCGCACCGCCTGCAGCGTCGGCGGCATCACCGAGGCGGTGACGCGGCTGCCGCCGGAGCCGGGCCCTTCTGGCAGCGACGAATCGCCGATCCGCACCTCGATGTCACCGGGTTCGAGATCGAACTCGCGCGCGATCGTGTCGGCGAGCACGCTGCGGGTGCCGGTGCCGATGTCCTGCGTCGCGGTGCTGGCGACGATCCGTCCGCCCTTGACCGCGATCTCGACCTTCACGTTGGGCTGCCAGAGATAGAGCCAGTAGCCGGTCGCCACGCCGATGCCGCGGCGATAGCGTCCATTCTGCGCCGGTTTTCGGTTGCGCCAGATCTCGAGCCCGGATGCCCAGTCGTAGAGCCGCTGGCGGTTGGGATCGGGATCCCAGCGCTTGCGCAGGGCGATTGGGTCGACGTTGAGCCGCAGCGCGGCCTCGTCGATCGCCTGCTCCACCGCGAACGCCATCGGCGGACCGCCGGGGCCGCGGAAGGCGGCGCCGGGCGGCAAATTGCTGATGACGTCGAAATCCGAAAGGTCCTTCGCCTCGGCCGGATAGATCAGCCGCGCCAGGCCCGCGATGGTCGAATTGGTCGCGGCCCCCGTATCGGCATGCGCGGTGACGGAGAGCGCCTTCAGGCCGCCCTGGTCGGAGGGCAGCAGCGCGACCTTCAACTCCGCGGCCGGACGATAACCGGCGACGGAGAGCTCTTCCTGCCGATCGTAGGCGACCCGCACCGGCGCTTTCGCCTCGCGCGCGAGTTCTATGGCGGCGATCGTCTCCACGCCCAGGCTCGCCTTCGAGCCGAAGCCGCCGCCGACGTGATCGGCGATCACGCGGACCTTGTCGTGATCGAGCTTGTAGCGCTTTGCGATCTGCTCCTTCAGGTGAAACACCTGCTGGGTCGAGGCGTGCAGGGTCAGCCGGTCGCCGTCGAAGCGCGCCACCGCGGCATGCGGCTCGAGGCATGCATGCTGTTGCGTGGCGGTGCGGAAGGTTGCTTCGACGAGCAGCCGGTTGTTGGCCTGGCGCGCCTCGTCGACCCAGGTGCGGGCCTTCCTGGCGCGCGTCGAGAACACCGCGGTCGGCCCGCGGATGTTCTGCTTCCATGGCGCCGGCCCGCCGGCCGCCTCCGAGACATTGCCGGCCCGCTTGCGGCTCGCCTTGTCGAACACCACAGGCGCGCCGTCCTTGCGCCCGGCGTCGAGCCCGACCACCGCGGGCAGCCGTTCGCTGGTCAGCTTGATCGCAGCCAGCGCGGCCAGCGCGGTCTTGCGGTCCCTTGCGGCGACCGCCGCAATCGGCTCGCCGACATAGCGCACGATACGGTCGTCGCTGAGCAGCGACACCGCGGCGACGCCGGCGATTGCGCGCGCCGGAGCCAGATCGAGCGCGGTGATGCGGGCATGCGCCTCGCGCGAGCGCAGGATCAGGCCTTCGAGCTGGCCGTCATGGTTGATGTCGACGGTGTATTTCGCCGCGCCCGTCACCTTGTCGCGCGCCTCGATCCGCGGCGCTGTGACATTGTCGCCGTCGAAGCGGCCGGCGCAGGCGTCCGCCACCGCACGGAAGATCCCGTCATAGGCGCCGCAGCGGCAGAGATGGCCCGACAGCGCCGCGCCGATCTCCTCGCGTGACGGCACGACCGTTCCCCTGGTCGCGCGCCAGCGGTCGCAGAACGCGGTCGCCTCCACGATGAAGCCCGGCGTGCAGAAGCCGCATTGCAGGGCGTCATGCGCCATGAACGCCTTCTGCACCGGATGCAGCCCAGCGGCGCCGATGGCCTCCACCGTCGTCACCGCTTTGCCGGCCGCGGCGTGCGCCGGCATCAGGCAGCTTGCCACCGGCGCGCCGTCGACCAGCACCGTGCAGGCGCCGCAGACGCCGGCACCGCAGACGAGCTTGGTGCCGGTGAGCTTGAGCTGGTCGCGCACGATGTCGATCAAGAGCGCATCGGGATCATCGGGCAGGGATTCGACGCGGCCGTTGACGGTCGTCGTGCTCATGGATGTCCTCCGCTTGTCCTGCGTGTCGGGTTTTTTCTGATTGCCGTCTTCTTGACGGGCGGCTTTGCGGATTTTGGCAAGGATTTCGTCACCGCGCCCGCGCAGAGCGTCCGCACCATCATGGCCATGTCCTTCAGGAACGCATCCGCCGGCTGCATCGCCGGATACTGCGACTTCGATGCGTACACCGACATTTCGACCAGCCGCGCGAATTCGGCCGGCGAGAGATCCTGCGGCAGCGCGAGCTGCTGCTTGCGCACGGTCCGTGCGATCGTCGCGACCATTCGCTCCGCATAGCGCGCGGCGTAGGTCTGGTAGAGGTCGCGCGCGTGCACGAGGTGTTCGGAATACAATTCCTCGAGATGCGGCGAGCCGTCCAGCGACGCGATCATGGTCGACATCCGCGCGGTCATGCCCGCGGCAAGAATGTCGCCGAGACTGCCGCCCGCCGTCTCTGCCTCGGCAATGGCCGTTTCCTCGGCCGCGATCGCGGACTCATGCATGCGCTCGATCACGGCGCGGAACAGCGCTTCCTTGGATTCGAAATGATGATAGAGCGCCTGCCGCGTCAGGCCGGCCGCCTCGGCGACCTGCTCGATCGAGGAGCGGCGAAAGCCGTGCCGGCGGAATACCAGCATGGTGGCATCGAGGATGCGGGTTTTCGGTCCCATTTGACGAATTTGACAAGTATAGGAGAACTGTCAAATCGCGATTTGGTGAGGGCGGCGGCGCGGCCTGGCGGCCGTGTCGCACTTGTGTGAGCCGCATCACGGATCGGCGCGCGCTGCCCGCGTAAGGCTTCGTCATGCAAGGGCGAGCCCGATCGCCCGGAGCTAGCGAGGATACGCAGATGGCTCAGGTCTATTTCCATTGCTCGAACACGCGCGGAGTGCTGATGGATCGCCGCGGCACCTCGGTGGCCAACCTCACCGAGGCCTGCGAGGCGGCAACCAGCATGATGCGATCCCTGGTCGCAACCGTCAGCATGGAAGACTGGCGTGACTGGGCCGTGCATGTCAGCGACGAGGCCGGCGAGGAGATCGTGATCCTGCCCTTCGCGTTCGTTCTCGGCAAACCGCACTGAGAGGAAGCCATGCTGTCGCTGCAGTCATTGCTACCTCTGCGCCGCGGCCTGAACGTGATCACGACCGGCTGGCAGAACTTGATCGAGCGAATGCGCGATCCCTACCGGCCCGAGCTGCACTACATGCGCGGACCGGGTCCCAAATGGCGTGCGAAGCATCCCGTCCACGCCGCGTCGGCCGGCTGAACGCGGAGATCCAATTTAGAACGATCCCAGGAAATCGCGCTGAAGGCCGAGACGCATCGTCGCAGTTCGCGGACGCTCTCGTTGCGTGATCGCAACATGACCGACGATAAGTCCAACACTGGACGGGTTCTAATCGCCGCGCGACCGCGTGCATTTCTCATCGTGTTAGTGACGGCAAGAATGGAGACTGGAATTAGGTAGCGAAGTTGACTGCGACGACCAAATCCCTGCGGCGATGGAGCGCCGTCCACAAATGGACCAGCCTGATCTGCACCTTGTTCATGCTGCTGCTCTGCATCACCGGCCTGCCGCTGATTTTCCACGACGAGATCGATGATCTCCTGCACAGCCAGGTCAAGCCGGCCGAGGCGCCCGCAGGTACGCCGCCGGCCAATCTGGATCATCTGCTCGCCAACGCGCTCGCGCGGGCGCCGGGCAAGGTGCCTCATTTCCTGATCTGGGATCGCAACGAGCCCGGCGCGATGTGGGTCAGCGTTGGCCCGACGATCGACGCCGATCCGACCAACAACCTCCTGATCCGGATGGATACGCATACCGGCGCCTATCTCGATTCCCCCGACGTGACCGGCCGCTTCACCTACATCATGCTGAAGCTGCACACCGACATGTTCGCGGGCTTGCCCGGCAAGTTGTTCCTTGGATTGATGGGGATCCTGTTCTGCGTCGCGATCATTTCCGGCATCGTCGTCTACGCGCCATCGATGCGAAAGCTGCGCTTCGGTGCCTACCGTGCGCGGCGGAGGCGCGTCGTGCGCTGGCTCGACGTCCACAATCTCGCCGGCATCCTGCTGGTGGCCTGGACGCTGGTCGTCGGCTTCACCGGCGTCATCAACACCTGGGCCGACCTCGTGCTCAAGATGTGGCAATTCGGCCAGCTCGCCGAAATGACCGCGCAGTATAAGGACCGGCCGGTGCCGTCGAAGCTGACCTCGCTGAACAGGGCCGTTGAGGTCGCCAGGCATGCAGTGCCTGGAATGACGCCGAGCTTCGTCGCGTTCCCGGGGACCCTGTTCAGCAGCAAGAGCCACTACGCGGTGTTCCTGCACGGCGATACGCCGCTGACCTCGCGGCTGCTGAAGCCCGCGCTGATCGATGCGGAAACCGGGACACTGACCGACAGCCGCGACATGCCCTGGTATGTGTCGACGCTTTACGTCTCACAGCCGCTGCATTTCGGCGATTACGGCGGCATGGCGCTCAAGATCGTCTGGGCGCTGCTCGACATCCTCACCACCTTCATCCTCGTCACCGGCGTGTATTTGTGGATGCGCCGGCGCAAGGCGGGCGTCAGCCAGGAACGCGCCATCGCCAACGCCGCCTCCATCGACAACCCCGCGCTCACCTCGTAACATCAGCATGGTCGCACATCGTTCATTGAGCCAGATCTTTGCCGCTCCGCTCGTCATCGCGATCGTCAGCACGGTGGGATTGATCAGCGCGCTGGTCGGCGACGGCTGGTGGGATGCCGTCTCCTGGGTGGCGCTCGGCCTGCCTGTGCTGCTCTATCTGCTGTTCATCTGGCGGCGCCGACCGAATTGATCGGAATATGCGCATCCCTGCGGTGTCTCAACTGCGGAGATGCGCGGGAAGTCGACCAGGAAATCGAGCAGGCAATCGCCGCCACGCAAGTGCCTGGCTGTGCGGCATCGCACCGGTGCGAGCACCGCAGATCATCTTCCATGGCTGTATCGGCTCGGCGGCGGTCGAGGCCGTGCGCAAATCCGGGGTCGCGGGGGGAGGGAGCCGCCGGGGAAAGCCAAGGCGCATGTCGCGCGTGCTCTGAAGAAGCCGCGGCTTTATCCCGGCGTACCAAGGCGGCTGTCCAGGTGGACAACCAGGTTGTGTAGCCAAGAACGTGAAGGCAAGGCGATGTCATGATGTCCCGCCGTTTCCGCTATGGGCAGAAACCGGTTTCAGCATTTCGACGGCGTTGTGAGACGACCGGCTTTCACTCCGGGAGCCCGGCCATGCGTAACGGGTTGACCAATGCGTCCAGGTCGCCTTGTCGGCGATACGGAAGCAGCTTGGCCCAGCGGGCCAAGCTAAAATTGGGGTGACCCGCCAGCAAATCGGTTGAGATAATACGCGCTTCATCTTGCCGGCCAAGATTCCAAAGTGCCGCGATGAGTGTCGATTGCGCGGTCAGCCAGAGCGGCCGCTGCTTCAGGACGCGGGAGGCAAGGTCGTGCGCTGCTGCGAAGTCTCCGAGATGAAATCTTGCGCGCGCTTCGTCGACCATGGATTCATTGCGCTCAATAGGACTGAGCCGTTGGGCGTGTTCCTCGTAGAGGACGGCTTTCCTGAAATTGCCGGCGTAACCATGATACATGCCCGCCATGTGATGGGCGTCAGAACTGCTGGGCACGAGGCCTATCGCCGCTTCTCCTGCTGTTATCGCCTCATCATGGCGACGCTGAAAGGTGCGAACATAGCCAATGACCAGATATGCTTCGCCGAAAGTAGGGTCAACGGCGAGGGCCCGATCAGCGCAATCCAGTGCGGCTTGATACGTTTCATCCTCATCTTTGGCCCAACCAAATCGGGCCTGGTCGGTCAGAGTAAGACCCAGGAGGTAGAGTGCCGGCATGAAGGCGGGATTGATCTCCAACGCTTCTTCTAGAAGCTTCCGAGCTTGTGCATGAGTCTGCCTTGCAAAATTAACGTATAGAGCTCGCCCCTTCAGAACATACTCATATGCTAGCGGACTGCCTGACCGCTTTCGCCATATCCTTGCGCGTTCGCCGACCGTTAGCTGCACTTCAAGCGCTTCAACAATCTCGCGTGTAATTCGGTCTTGAAGGTCGAACACGTCATCGAGTTCTCCATCAAAACGATCCGCCCAAAGGTGGCGGCCGTCTCGACTATCAATCAATTGCGCCGTCAACCTTATGCGATTGCCAAGCTTCCGAACGCTCCCTTCCAGCAGATAGCGAGCGCCTAGAATCTGCCCGATCTTGCGAATGTCCCTGTTCTGCCCCTTGAACGCGAAGCTCGAATTGCGAGCTATCACCATCAGCTCTTGAATCTTCGACAGGGTCGTGAGGACGTCTTCGGCGATCCCGTCTGCGAAATACTCTTGTTCGATGTCGCCGCTCATATTTTGAAACGGCAGCACCGCGATGGAGGGCTTTTGCGAAAGCGGGCGGACATGGCGTGGTGCGGTGGAAGTTGCAAGATGCGCAGTCGAGGCTTTGGCGCCGATTTTCATTCGCCAAGCACGTACCGGTTCAGCGATATTTTTCAGATTCTGATGGCCGATGTCTTCGAAGGCCGCATCGACCTTGCCCCGGATTTGCCGGTAAGCGTCGTCGGACAGGCATATGCCGCCCGGGTCGGCAACATTCTCCAACCGCGCGGCGATGTTGACGCCGTCGCCGAAGATGTCGTCGTTATCGATAATGATGTCGCCGACGTGAATGCCGATGCGAAACTCGATCCGCTGCTGTTGAGGTGCCGGGGCGTTCAGCTCCGCCATCCTGTTCTGAACCTCAACAGAACTGCGCACTGCATCGACGGCGCTGCCGAATTCGACGAGCATGCCGTCGCCGGTTGTCTTGACGATGCGGCCACGATGAGCGGCTATCGTTGGATCAATGAGATCCTTTCTGGCGGCCTTGAGTCGCGTGAGCGTGCCTTCTTCATCCGCTCCCATGAGGCGGCTGTAGCCGGCGACATCCGCCGCCAGCACTGCTGCCAGTCGTCTTTCCACTCGCTCGGGTGCCACGGAACTGTCCTAACTCGGAAGTTCAAGCCAGCCAATTAAAGCACGCCAGGTTGCCTCCGGGCTAGAGGCCGCACTCTCGCAGGCCCCGTTCGACGCGCTAGACCCGCGCTTCCGCGCGCAGTGTCGTCTCGATCTCGCCGAGGATGCGCGCCAGCCGCTCGGCCCATGCCGTCTCGCCGGCCTGGTCGGAGATCAGGTCCTGGCGGATCTCGATGCCGGAATTCATCAGGCCGCGCTTTTCGGCATGCACGGGGATCGTGTAGTCGGTCTCGTCGCTGACCGCATAGGGCTCGTTGTCGCCGACCACGAGATCGCCCTCGCTGCGCAGATGCTTCAGCAGCAGCGGCGGCAGTGCCTTGTCGCGGTGATAGAGCGTGCCGATGTGCCAGGGACGCGCGATGCCGGCATAGACCGGCGTGAAGCTGTGCAGCGACACCAGCACCGTCGGAATGCCCTGACGCGCACGTTTGTCGATGATCTCGTCGATGCGCTGGTGATAGGGATCGAAGATCTGCACGCGGCGCATCTCGGCGGCTTCGCGCGACAGGCCCTCATTGCCGGGAACGGTGGTGGCTTCGCTGATCAGCGGGACCGCGCTTGCGACATGCGGCGGACGATTGCAGTCGATCACGAGCCGCGAGTAGCGCTGCGCGATCAGGTGCGCGCCGAGCAGGTCGGAGAGCTGGGTTGCGACGCCGGCGATGCCGATGTCCCAGGCGATGTGCCGGACGAGCTCGCTTTCGGGCAGGCCGAGGTCGCCGAGCAGGGAGGGAATCAGCCTGCCATAATGATCGCAAGTCAGAAGGAACGGTGAGCGGCCGCCAGGATTATGTTCAAGAACCGGTGAAACATCGGTGTCTGTCAGCAGAAAGAACGGGCCACCGGCGTGATTCACGGGCTTTTTCCTCAACTTTGCCTATTCAAGGGGCATGCTGGTTTGGAATCAAGCAGCATTCTCTATAGATTTGGCGGCCCAAATCACGATGATTGTTTGAAGATGCCGCTCCTGACTATCCATCACAAGACCGTTTATCGCTATGCGCGCCCGGTGGCGTTCGGCGAACACCGCATCATGCTGCGCCCCCGCGACGGCCATGATCTGCGCGTGCTCGACAGCGCACTTGCGATCGACCCGCAGCCAATGTCGCTGCGCTGGATCCACGACGTGTTCGGCAACAGCGTCGCGATCGCCACCTTCGACGAGCGCGCCGACACGCTGTCGTTTGTCTCGACCGCGACGGTGGATCACAATCCGGCCGACAGGTTCGCGCTGACGCCGGACGACGCCGCCTACTTCTATCCGTTCCTCTACGATGATGAGGAATTCCCCGACCTGCAGCAGTTCATCACACCGCAATATGGCGACCCGAACTGCGAGCTGTCGGCCTGGGCGCGGCGCTTCCTCGATGTCGAGGCGCCGACCCTGACGTTCAAGATCCTGAGCGACATGACGCATGGCATCCGTGAGGCGTTCAGCTATCGCAAGCGCTTTGAGCATGGCACCCAGCATCCGCTGGATACGCTGCGGACGCAGTCCGGCACCTGCCGCGACTATGCGCTGTTCATGATCGAGGCGCTGCGCCGGCTTGGCATCGCCGCGCGCTTCGTCTCCGGCTACCTCGCGATGCCCACCGACAGCGCGCATGGCTATGTCGGCGGCGGTTCGACCCACGCCTGGGTGCAGGTCTATCTGCCGAGCGCCGGCTGGATCGAGTTCGATCCGACCAACGGCATCGTCGGCACGCGCGATCTGATCCGCGTCGCTGTCGCGCGCGATCCGCGCCAGGCGATCCCGCTGCACGGCGTCTATCTCGGCCCGACCGATGCCTTTCTGGACATGGACATCGACATCAAGGTCGTGTCGGTCGGCGAGAATGCGGCAGAGCGGGAGACGGCCTGACGATGCAGATCAAGGTCGGCTTCGAAATCACCTACACGGCTCCGCAGCCGACCCCGATGGTGATCATGCTGTCGATCCATCCGTCGCGCTACGCCGATATCGTCGGCACCGAGAGCATCTCGGCCGAGCCGGATGTCCCGATCGGCCTCTATCGCGACGGCTTTGGCAATGTCTGCGGGCGTCTGGTGGCGCCTAGCGGTGGCGTCACCTTCCGCGGCAGCGCGCTGGTGCGGGATTCCGGGTTGCCCGATGTCGTCAATCCGGCGGCGCAGCAGGTTCCGATCGAGCAGCTGCCTGACGACATGCTGCTCTATCTGATGCCGAGCCGCTATTGCGAGACCGACAAGCTGACCGATATCGCCTGGTCGCTGTTCGGCAACACGCCGCAGGGGTGGGCGCGGGTGCAGGCGATCACCGATTTCGTGCACCACCACGTGACGTTCGGCTACGAGCACGCCCATCACATGAAGTCGGCGCATGACGTCTACGAAGGCCGCGCCGGCGTCTGCCGCGACTTCGCACATCTGGCGCTCACCTTCTGCCGCTGCATGGGCATTCCGGCGCGCTACTGCACCGGTTATCTCGGCGACATCGGCGTGCCGCCTGATCCCGCGCCGATGGATTTTTCCGGCTGGTTCGAAGTCTATCTGTCGGGCCAGTGGTACACGTTCGATGCCCGCCACAACACGCCGCGGATCGGCCGCATCCTGATGGCGACCGGCCGCGACGCTGCCGACGTCGCGCTCACCACGAGCTTCGGCCGCATGACACTGACGAAGTTCGTCGTGGTGACCGATGAGGTGGCGACGGCTTGATTCTTCCCAACCATTCCGTCATTCAGGGCTCGCAGCTTTGCAGCGCTTCCCGTCGTCCCTGCTTTCGCAGGGACGACAGCGAGTGTGAGGCGCAGCTTGTGAGTTATACTGCCCCATTCTGCCGGAATGACAAGTAAGCTCATGATCTCCGACCTTCTCTTCGTCTACGGCACGCTGATGCGCGGCTTCGATCATCCGATGGCCAAGCTGCTCGCAGGCAATGCCGAATTCCTCGGGCCGGCGCGGTGCCGCGGCCGGCTCTATCTCGTGAAGCATTATCCGGGTCTCGTCGCGTCGGATGATCCCGCCGACATCGTGCACGGCGAATTGTTCCGCCTGCGCGAGCGCGAAGCCATGCTCCGCGAATTCGACATGTACGAAGCCTGCGGCGAGGGCTTTCCGCCGCCGACCGAATATGTCCGCGAGATGCTTGCTGTCACGCTTGCCGACGGCAGCGTGAGGGAGGCGTGGACCTACCTCTACAATTGGCCGGTCACCGAGCTGCCGCGGATCGCGTCAGGAAGGTTTCTCGAGCACTGACTGCTTCAGACTTCCCGCTCGACCCGGATGTCGACCTCGCGCTCGACATAGCTCCATTCCTCGGTCGCGCGCAGCATGCCGACCAACTCGTCAAACAGGGCGACATGCTCGGGGGCGAATTCGAACCAGGTCAGGAAGTCGAATGGCATGCCGAGATCGCGGCTGTGAAACAGCTGGCGGGCGATGGCGGGGAGGAATTTCAAGGTGCCGGCGATATGGTGCGACTTGTCCTCGAAGATCTCGCGGCGCTGCTCCTGCGTCAGCTCCCACCACGCCGCGGATTTCCTGATCGGGATCAGCGCCGCATGCGTTGCCTCGCTGCGGCCGAGCCCGGCCTGCACGGCGGCAAGCTTCTCGCGCTCTTCCTTCTCAGTGTAGCGCAGATAGCTGGCAACGCCGGCGAGCCGCCAGGAGGTCTGCGCCGGCAGCAGCGGCAGCGCGATCGACTCGCTCGCAACGATCGACAACGCCGCGACCTTCGGCAGCGTCTCGCCCTTCACCCGCGTGATGGACGTGACCTGCCAGCCGCCGCTCTGTCCGCCCCTGAATGTCGTGAACATGGCGCTATCCAATCCCGGAAGCGGGGAGGGGGCAAGCTTGCCGTGCGGGCTCTCCACCGTGGATTCGGGGGTAGCCCGCTCGACGGAGCTGCGACGGAAAGGCCTGTGAATAGCCCGGAAAAGCCCCACATTGTTCGGCATGCCCGGCCGTGCCGCTATATGGCTAACCGGTTGTCCCTGATTCGCCGCCCGAGCCCAGAATCACCCTGATGCGTTTCACGCCCGAATTCCTCGATGAGCTGCGCGCCCGGCTTCCGGTCTCGGAAGTCGTGGGCCGGCGCGTCAAGCTCAAGAAGGCCGGGCGGGAGTGGAAGGGGCTGTCGCCGTTCCAGCAGGAGAAGACGCCGTCGTTCTTCGTCAACGACCAGAAGCAGGCCTGGTTCGACTTCTCGTCCGGGCTGAACGGCAACATCTTCGACTTCCTGATGAAGACCGAGGGCGTGACTTTCCCCGAGGCGGTGGAACGTCTCGCGGCGATGGCGGGTGTCCCGCTGCCGGCCGTAACGCCCGATGCGGCGCGCCACGAACAGCATCGCCGCACCCTGCATGACGTGATGGAACTGGCGACGAAATTCTTCGCCGACACGCTGGCCTCGCGGGGCGGCGCCAAGGCGCGCGGCTATCTCGCCGACCGCAGCATCTCGCCGGCGACCCAGCTCCAGTTCCGGATGGGCTATGCGCCGCCGGATCGCTTTGCGCTGAAGGAGCATCTCGGCGCGTTAGGCATCTCCACCGAGGACATGGTGGAGGCAGGGCTTCTGGTGTCCGGCGAGGACAAGCCGGTGCCGTTCGATCGCTTCCGCGACCGCGTCATGTTCCCGATCACGGATGGCCGCGGCCGCGTCATCGCTTTCGGCGGCCGCGCGCTGGAGAAGGACGTTCCGGCCAAGTATCTGAACTCGCCGGAAACCCCGCTGTTTCACAAGGGCGACAATCTCTACAATTTGTTCACCGCGCGCCAGGCCGCGCATGACGGCGCGCCGCTGATCGTCGTCGAGGGCTATGTCGACGTCATCGCCATGGTCACCTCGGGCTTTCCCGGCGCCGTCGCGCCGCTCGGCACCGCGCTAACCGAGAACCAGCTGGCGCTGCTCTGGAAGATGGTGGACGAGCCGATCCTCTGCTTCGATGGCGACCGCGCCGGCCAGAAGGCCGCCTATCGCGCCGCCGACCTTGCCTTGCCCCAGCTCAAGCCGGGAAAGAGCCTGCGTATTGCGCTGCTGCCGGAAGGGCAGGACCCCGACGATCTCGCGCGCTCCGGCGGCCGCGGCGCGATCGAGGATGTGATCGGCGCCGCGAGGCCGCTCGCCGAAATGATCTGGTCGCGCGAGATCGAGGGCGGCAATTTCGACACCCCAGAGCGCCGCGCAGCACTGGAGGCGCGGATCGGCGAGCTCACCAATGGCATCCGCGACGAGGTGGTGCGCCGTTATTATCGGCAGGACCTGCAAGAGCGGCTGCAACGCAACTTTGCCCCGGAGGGGGGACGCGGCGGTTACGGCCGCGGCGGCTACGGCAACAGGGGCAATTTCGGCGGCGGACGCGGCGGCGAATCACCCCGCCAGTTTGCCCCCCGCGGCCCCGGCCAAGGTCGCCAAGCCGGCCGGTTCGGCGCCAGCGGCGGCGCCACCCCCGGGTTTTCACGGGGCCCCTATCAGGCCGCGAGCCAGCAACTGGCCAACAGCCCGATCATGCGCGGCCAGCGCAGCGCGATCTCGAGCCGCGAGGCGCTGATCCTGCAATCCCTGATCAATCACCCCTGGCTGCTGCACGACCATCTCGAGGAGGTGGCGGCGCTGGAACTCGCCCATCCCGAGGCCCACAAGCTGCGGGCTGCCATCATTGCGGCCTTTGCCCACGACCATCACCATTCCCCTGATGTCGAGGAGCAGGCCGAAAAGATGCGGGCCGACCTTGAAGCAGGCGGATTATCGCAGATTCTTCAAAGGGTTGAGCGGGCGATCACAACCCAGGCGGTTTGGGGGGCGCAGATCGGCGCCGCGCGCGAGGATGTTTTATCGACCTGGCGTCAACTCGTTGCCTTGCATCAGAAAACCCACGCCTTACTTAGGGAAAGAAAAGATGCGGAAGCGGCTTTGGCTGAAGACTCCAGCGAGGCCAATCTGGCATGGTTGCAGGATATCCAGGCCCGGATGGCAGAAGCCGATGGGACCGAAGCCCTGATTGAAGGGTTCGGCGAATTATCGGGCCGGTTCCAGCGTAATGTCTGATAACAAAAATGCTGCGGACGGCGCTGGCCGCACCCGCAAAAAGACTCGCCAAATCCATGGTTTGGCTGCAAAAACAGGGTTAAGCGAAACTTAATAGCCTCGCGGCTATTTCAAGATGGAAACCGTCGAGACGGATGACAGGGGTGGCGATAGTGTGCGCCGCCCTTTGTGCGTCGAGAGAGTAAATCTAGATTTCGTGCGGATGCGCGTGCGTGGCGCCATCTGGCATGACCGCGTTTCGGGAGCTTAGTGAATGGCCACCAAGGCAAAGACGCTGCAGGTTAAGGACAAGGAAAAAGACGACAAGGCAGCGGATGCTCCTGAGAAGGATGCCGCTGACGCGCCGTCGCCGTTGCTCGACCTGTCGGATGCCGCGGTGAAGAAGATGATCAAGCAGGCCAAGAAGCGCGGCTTCGTGACCTTCGATCAGCTCAACGAAGTGCTGCCCTCCGACACGACCTCGCCCGAACAGATCGAAGACATCATGTCGATGCTCTCGGACATGGGCATCAATGTCACCGAGGCGGATGACAGCGAAGGCGAGGACGAGAAGGACGACGGCGACGACGAGACCGACAACGAGCTCGTCGAGGTCACGCAGAAGGCCGTCACCGAGGTCAAGAAGTCGGAGCCGGGCGAGCGCACCGACGATCCAGTGCGCATGTATCTGCGCGAGATGGGCACGGTGGAATTGCTCTCCCGCGAGGGCGAAATCGCCATTGCAAAACGCATCGAGGCCGGCCGCGAGGCGATGATCGCGGGCCTCTGCGAAAGCCCGCTGACCTTCCAGGCCATCATCATCTGGCGCGACGAGCTCAACGAAGGAAAGATCTTCCTTCGCGACATCATCGATCTCGAAGCCACCTATGCCGGCCCCGAGTCGAAGGGCGGCATCAATCCGAATCTGATCGGCAACAACGGCGCCGAGGGCGCCGCCGCTGAAGGCAATGGCGGCGATGTGCAGGCCGGCGCGCCGGCCCATGTCGCGCCGCCCGCGGCGCCGCCGGCGCCGACCCCGTTCCGCGCCGCGCCCGCCGGTGGCGAAGCCGGCGTTGAGGAGAAGGATCCGGCCGAAGCCGCCGCCGAAGGCGACATGGACGACGACGAGTTCGAGAACCAGATGTCGCTCGCTGCCATCGAGGCCGAGCTGAAGCCGAAGGTGGTCGAGACCTTCGACAAGATCGCGTCCGAATACAAGAAGCTGCGCCGCCTGCAGGAGCAGGACATCGCCAACCAGCTGCAGAGCGAGTCGCTGTCGCCCTCGCAGGAGCGCAAGTACAAGAAGCTGAAGGACGAGATCATCGTCGAGGTGAAGTCGCTGCGCCTCAACCAGGCCCGCATCGATTCACTGGTCGAGCAGCTCTACGACATCAACAAGAAGCTGGTCTCGTTCGAGGGCCGCCTGCTGCGCCTCGGCGACAGCCACGGCGTCGCGCGCGAGGATTTCCTGCGCAACTACCAGGGCTCGGAGCTTGATCCGCGCTGGCTCAACCGCGTCTCCAAGTTGTCGGCCAAGGGCTGGAAGAACTTCGTCCATCACGAGAAGGACCGCATCAAGGATTTGCGCCACGAGATCCAGTCGCTGGCGGCGCTGACCGGGCTTGAGATCGGCGAATTCCGCAAGATCGTGCACGGCGTGCAGAAGGGCGAGCGCGAGGCCCGTCAGGCCAAGAAGGAGATGGTGGAAGCCAACCTCCGTCTCGTGATCTCGATCGCCAAGAAGTACACCAACCGCGGCCTGCAATTCCTCGACCTGATCCAGGAAGGCAATATCGGCCTGATGAAGGCGGTCGATAAGTTTGAATATCGCCGCGGCTACAAGTTCTCGACCTACGCCACCTGGTGGATTCGGCAGGCGATCACCCGCTCGATCGCCGACCAGGCCCGCACCATCCGCATCCCCGTGCACATGATCGAGACGATCAACAAGATCGTCCGCACCTCGCGCCAGATGCTGAACGAGATCGGCCGCGAGCCGACCCCGGAAGAGCTCGCCGAGAAGCTCGGCATGCCCTTGGAGAAGGTCCGCAAGGTCCTCAAGATCGCCAAGGAGCCGCTGTCGCTCGAAACTCCCGTTGGTGACGAGGAGGATTCGCATCTCGGCGATTTCATCGAGGACAAGAACGCGATCCTGCCGATCGACGCGGCGATCCAGTCGAACCTGCGCGAGACCACGACGCGCGTGCTGGCCTCGCTCACCCCGCGCGAGGAGCGCGTGCTGCGCATGCGCTTCGGCATCGGCATGAACACCGACCACACGCTGGAAGAAGTCGGCCAGCAGTTCTCGGTGACGAGAGAGCGCATCCGCCAGATCGAAGCCAAGGCGCTGCGCAAGCTGAAGCACCCGTCACGGTCGCGGAAGCTGCGGTCGTTCCTCGATAACTAATGCCGTCATTGCCGGGCTTGACCCGGCATCCATCGAGACAAAAAGCGGCGGGCAAAGGCCCGCTGTTTTCATTGGTAGAGATCCCGCAAAATTCTCAACGCCAGCGCCCGGGGCCACCCCTCTCCCCAACCCTCCCCCGCAAGGGGGGAGGGAGCCTGACGAGCGTGCCTACATGACATCAGAGCGCACGATGCGTTTCGCATCTTGTGCGAAGCCTGAAGATTGATGGCGAGTGAGTAAGGCACCGGTGGAAGGGTTCCCTCCCCCCCTTGCGGGGGAGGGTTAGGGAGAGGGGTGCCGCTTGCTCCGCTGCTGATGGGGCGCGAAAACTTCGCGCGCGCCGCTACTTCTTCTTGGCGCCGACGCGCTCGATGGTCTTGATCTCGAGCGGCGGGCGGCCGCCCTTTTCGGCGATCTCGCGGTCCTGCTCGCGCAGGAAGGCGCGCGCCGGCTCGTCGCCGTCCAGCCCGCCCAGCAGCTCCGAGGGCACGCGGCGGTTCGAGCGCTGCGAGCCGTCTTCATAGAAGACGTTGAAGAAGGCAAATTCGCCTTTGGGATTGGTCCCGGGTTTTTTCGGCATGGGCGGCTTGTCCCCGATCAGGCCGCCGCTGTCAAAGCAAATTACCTGCCGCTCGTGCCGATCTGCCCTGCATGATTCGGCGGCGGAGAGCCCTTGCGCCGTAAATATGAGGCCCGCGCCTCAGCCCTCGAACAGCACGAACGCCGCCCACGCGCTCGCGCGGCGCAGCTTCGCTGACGCCGCGCCCGGTCAGCATCTCGACCGGCGCGCCGCGCGCGCGGGCGAGCTTGGCGATCGCCTCGATCTCGGTCTTCGTGCCGGGCAGGGGCATCGGCCCGGGCTGGCCGTATTCGAGGCCGCCGGCGAGCAGCATCGCCCCGTCCGGTCGAGGCTCTCGCGCGCATGGATCGCGATCAGCGCATCGGGGCTGGTCTCGGCGACCGACTTTCGCTTCGGAATAGAAAAGCGCGCCGGCCGAAAGCTGAGGTTCTTCTGACCTTCGTCACTTGCACCGTCCGGTCCGATTCGCGTATGAGGCGCATCTTCCCTTTTCTGCAACTTTTTCCTTTGATCGAAGGCGCCCCGCCGATGTCCAACGCCACCCTCGACGCCAACAAGGCGCTGGTGCTCGCGCATTGCGACGCCGTGACCAATCGTCTCGATCCCGATGCGATCCGCGCGCAGCTGGCGTTCGATTTCTTCGACCATGCCGTCGGCAAGCGGATGAGCGCGGAGGAAGTGACCGCGCATGCGGCCGCCATGCACGAGACCTTTGCCGATCTGTCGGTGGTGGCGGAATGCCTTGTGGCCGAGCGCGACATCGTCGCCGGCCGCTTCGTCTGGCGCGGCCGGCACCGCAGCCCGTGGCGCGGCATTGCCCCGACCGGTCGCCACGTCGAATTCCGCGGCATGACGTTCTGGCGGATTCACGACGGCAGGATCTCCGAGCGCTGGGCGGAGATCGACTTCGTCGATCTGGAGCGGCAGCTCAAGGATTGAGGGCAATCTGCACAACTCCGCCGCGCTGCGACCGTGATCTACGGCAACGCTGGTCAACTTGGTCAATGCGCCGCAGGCATTGACCTGCGAGAATGCTGATGCCGATGCGACGAGGTCGGAAAGCTGCGGATCGCATGCCATCCCTACTTGCCGAGGTTGGCCTGCTTACTCAACCTGAAGTATCTCACTACGCTTGGGCGCGTGAAATCGTAAGGCAGAATCAACGACCTGGTCGCCATACTTCGCTCGCATCCTCCCGAGGAAAGCAGGTTCATTGGCAACACAAAAGCCTAGTAGTCCTTTCAAGCGGCTGCGCTCCATCTGATTCAGTAGCTCCTTCGATGACCTATGGAGCATTGATGAAATCAATCTCTTCCTTTCTCTTCCAACCGAGATTGATCCGACCGGCGTCACGACGAGACCGGTGACGAGCCGGCGCTGTCCTTTCTTAAAGAGACCACGCTTTTCCTCATTGAAGGTGAGCTTATGCTCTACGCTGCGTCTCTGGAAGGAGAGCTATCACGACTGACCGCTACCGGTATCAGGCGCCGCCCACGAAGCGGACGGTTGAGATAGCGCGGAAGGTTGAGCGTCGGTGCCGACGCTTTGACTGCCTCGTTTGCTCCGTGGCATCATCGGCCATTCGAAGCAGGAGGGATTGTTGCATGCTCAGGTGTCGTTTGGCGGTTGTATTCGGCGCCTTGCTGCTTGCCACCCCCTCCTATGCCGCCCGCTGCGGCGGCAGTTTCCCCACCTTCGTCCAGTCGTTCTCGCAGGAGGCGGCCGCGGCCGGCATCCAGCAGGACGTGATCTCCCAGGCGCTCGGCGGGGTGCAGCAGGACGGCGGGGTGCTCGCCTTCGACCGGCGGCAGCGCTACACCTTCAACAAGACCTTCGAGCAGTATGTCGCAACCCGCGTCGGCGCCGGGCGCATCAATGGCGGCCGCGCCATGTTGCAGCGGCACGCCGCGCTGCTCTCGAAGATCGAGCAGCAATACGGCGTGCCGCGCCAGATCCTGGTCGCGATCTGGGGGCTGGAGACCGATTTCGGCAAGGGCGACATGGGCAAGCTGCCGGTGTTCCGCGTGCTCGCCACGCTGGCGCATGATTGCCGCCGCACCGAGCTGTTCCAGGGCGAACTGCTTGCTGCGCTCAAGATCCTGCAGCGCGGCGACCTCAGGCTCAACGACATGATCGGCGCCTATGCCGGCGAGATCGGCCAGACGCAATTCCTGCCGTCGTCCTACATCAAGTATGGCGTCGATTTCGACGGCGACGGCCATGTCGATCTGCGCCACTCGGTGCCCGACGTGCTGGCCTCGACCGCGAACCTGTTGCACTCGAACGGCTTCAAGATGGGCGCGCCCTATGGCGAAGGCAGCGCCAATTTCGAGGCGATGCGCGAGTGGAACAGGGCGGTGATCTATCGCAAGACCATCGGGTATTTTGCCGATCAGCTCATCGGGCGGTGAGGGGCGCGGCTTTTGCGTCTGCCGTCATTGCGAGCGAAGCGAAGCAATCCATCTTTCAACATATGGGGGACGATGGATTGCTTCGTCGCTTCGCTCCTCGCAATGACGGCTGACATGGCCGGGTGATGGCATGGAAACCATCGGCAGCCAAAAAATCTGGTCGTTCTTCGACCGCCGCGGATGCCAGATCGCGAAGAACGCGGCGGTGCGGGAGGGGCCGGGCCATCGCGTCGGCTCCTATCTCGAGCTCGCGACCAAGATCGCCGAGCTGCAATTCCTCAACCGCGACCATGTGCTGCTGTTCCGCGGCCAGGGCGCCGATTTCAGGAACGTCAAGCGCAACTCGTCGCTGAAGCCGACGCTGTTCCGGGCTGGCCGCGGCAATCCGGACCGCGAGACGCTGGCGGCGCGGTTCGCGGCGCTGGCCCGCGCCGAGCAGATCCTGATTGCGGAATACGCGAAAGCAAAGCTGCTCGGGCTGGAGCGGCTGAAGCGGCATCGCATCCTGCGCTGGTCGATCCTGCAGCACTACGAGGTCTGCACCACGCCGCTGCTCGACGTCACCCATTCGATCCGGATCGCGGCGTCGTTTGCGTCGCTGGCGGAGACCGGCACCGCCTTCCTCTATGTGCTTGGCGTGCCGAACCTCAGCGGCGCGATCACCGCGAGCGCCGAGGCCGGCCTGCAGATCGTGCGGCTCTCCAGCGTCTGCCCGCCCGCGGCGGTGCGGCCGCATATCCAGGAGGGTTATCTGCTCGGCGAATATCCTGAAGTATCCGGCACCGACGAGAGGGAAAACTATTTCCCCTACGAGATGGATTTCGGCCGGCGGCTGGTCGCAAAATTCTCGTTCGCGCCGGCGTCGTTCTGGAAGAACGACAATTTCCCGCAGGTCACGAAGAGCGCGCTCTATCCGTCCGAGCGGAGCGATCCGCTGTTTCGGCTGGCGCTTGGGGTGAAGAAGCAGTTGGGATGATCAGGCTTCGCAGGATGTGTGACTCGCACGCAGGTGTATGGACCCGCGGGCCGCGCAACATCCTCAGTGTCGTCCCGGGCTTGACCCGGGACCCATAACCACAAATGTTGCTTGTTGCGCGATGTCGGAACGACGAGTCCCGCTCGCTACGCCTGCTGCGGCGTATGGGTCCCTGCTTTCGCAGGGACGACACTGGTTATATGCACGGGCTACCCCCGCGACGCCGCACATTCAACCGGCCCTCGGCGCCTCGCGCGCCAGCCGCCGCGCCGCCGTCTTCTCCATCATCCGCTGCATCACCTTCCAGTAGGTCGCAGGACGGAAGCGTTGCAGCAGGTCCATGAAGCGGGCGTCCTTGCCGATCAGGATGCGCGGCTGGTTTTTCTCGATGCCGGCGATGATGCGCTGCGCGGCTGCGGCCGGCGTGGTCCTGGCCAGCGCGTCGAAACGCTCGATCGATTCGGCGCGGCGGGCATTGTCGGTGATGCCGGCGCCGGTGCGCGAGTTGCGCGCGATGTTGGTGGCGACGCCGCCGGGATGCACGACGGAGAGCCGGACCGGGCTATTCGCCACCGCAAGCTCGTGGCGCAGGCTCTCCGAGAAGCCGCGCACCGCGAACTTGGCCGCGCAGTAGGCACTCTGGCCGGGCGGGGCGATGATGCCGAAGATCGAGGAGACGTTGACGATATGCGCCTCGCGCTGCCGCAAAAGCAGCGGCAGGAAGGCGCGGCTGCCGTGCACCACGCCCCAGAAATTGATGTTGAACAGCCACTCCATCTGCGCCTGCTCGATCTCGTCGAACTGGCCGAGCAGCGCGACGCCGGCATTGTTGACGACGATGTTGAGCCCGGGATGGGCGGCGCCGGCGGCCTCGGCAAATGCCGTGATCTGCCCGAGCTCGCTGACATCGAGGCGATGCACCGTGACCTTGCGCGGGCTCGCCTTGGCGATCTCGGCGGCGGCGGCCTGCAGGCCGGCCTCGTCGCGGTCGGCGATCGCCAGATCGCAACCGCGCAGCGCCAGTTCATGCGCGAGCGCGCGGCCGATGCCGCTGGCGGCCCCGGTTACGGCGGCGGCAGATCCAGAGATCGCGGTCATGTCAGGTCAGCTCCATCTCAACGAGGGGTGGCGGGAGCCATGAGGAACACGGCGGGTTTCCCAACTTTTCTCAGATTGGAACCGAACTATCCAGCGCCCAGGTGTTTGACCCTCGTCACACTCTCAAACCGAGGCATTCAACCCAAGGGAGGCCAGCCATGGGACAATCGAGACCCTGTCGTGCGAAGGCCCTGGTTGTCGAAGACGACCCGATGCAGCGCCAGATGATCGAATTGCTGCTCGAGGAGAGCGAGTTCGAGGTCATCTCCTGCGAGAGCGCGGAGGCCGCGGAATCGGTGCTGCGGAGCAACGGCGACAGCGTCGTGCTGATGTTGACCGATGTCGAGCTGGCCGGAAGCATGACCGGCGTCGAACTCGCTTATGTTGCGAAGAAATACAGCCCCGATCTCGATGTGATCGTGACCTCGGGCAAGCCGCTGCGGCAGCGCCTGCCTGACGGCACCCTGTTCTGGTCCAAGCCCTGGGCGCCGTTGGATGTCATCCGGGTCGCCGAGATGAAAGCGTCGGAGCTGTCGGCGGCGGGGTCCGCAGGTTCTGACAAGATCAGCTTCTGACAGGACCGGGGCCCTCATAACGGATTTGTCAGCACGGGGAAAAGGCCGCCGGCTGGTGGCTGCTTCCGCCCCGGGGGTGGGACGTGATATTGCGGGCGATCTCCCCGGGGATATTGAAATGACCTTGTCCTTCCTGGTGACCACCCTGATCGTGGTCGCCTCACCCGGCACCGGCGTGCTCTACACCCTGGCGGTGGCGCTGACCCGGGGCTCACGCGCGAGCGTGGCGGCGGCGTTCGGCTGCACGCTCGGGATCGTGCCGCAGATGATCGCGGCGATGCTCGGCCTTGCCGCCATCCTGCACACCAGCGCCATGGCGTTCGCGGCGCTGAAATGGGGCGGCGTGGTCTATCTGCTCTATATGGCCTGGCAGGCGCTGCGCGAGCGCGGTGCGCTCGCCGTCGACACCGAGATCAAGCCGCGCTCGAGCGGGCGGGTGATCGTGACCGCCATCCTGATCAACATTCTCAATCCAAAGCTGTCGATATTCTTCCTGGCCTTCCTGCCGCAGTTCATCGCCGTCGACGAACCCCACCCGCTGGCGCGGATGGGCGAGCTCAGCGGTGTGTTCATGGCGATGACCTTTGCGGTGTTCGCGGTCTACGGGCTGTTCGCGGCGTCGGTGCGCGACCGCGTCATCACCCGGCCGAAGGTGATGGCCTGGCTGCGGCGCAGCTTTGCCGCGGGCTTTGCCCTGCTCGGCGCCAAGCTCGCCTTCGCGGAGCGCTGAGTTCGCATTCCCTCGCGCCCTGTGGCAGGCAATAAAAAAGCAGGCCTTGCGCCTGCTGCCTTGCGTCCCTGCCTGGATGGTCCGGATCGGGTGCCCGGGCAGGGCAGGAGCCGCTACCCGGGCGAGAAATTGGTTACTTCTTGGCGGCCTTCTTCTTGGTGGCCTTTTTCGCCTTCGCCTTCTTCGCCTTCTTCGCTTTCTTAGCCATAGTATCCTCTCAAGGTTTCATGGATTGAACGCGACTCCGAGGCATGCTTGGCGGAGGGCCAGCCTCGCAACATCCTCAGTATCAAACTCAGCAGATTCGGAGGCTGCTGCCGCGTGCTGTCACTGCGCTGTCATCGTGTTATCCACAGCTGTTACGTGTTTTCGCCAGTTTTTCGCCAGTGTGCGCGTGTCACGCGTCGCGGCGGCGTCGCATCCGTCATGCTTAACGACGCGCAAACGGCCGGTGCGCCGATCTTCATCAATTCAAAACCACAGCGCGGATTGGCGCGTGGCGGGTGAGAGTCCGTTAAGCGGCGCGGCCGCATCCTGTCCCGCAAGGCAACGGGGATTGCCAGCGGGAGAAACGCCCCAGGGGCGGACGGTCATTTCAGGAGAGGCGAGGCCGATACGGGTCTCGAACAGGGGCGATGTTGAGCGTTCCGACGCTTTGGACGGTATTCGTTATCAATTTTCTCGCGCTCGGCCTGATCTGGGCCTATGTCGCGCGCAGCTATCCAGCTTTCGGTGCGGCGCGGTTCTGGACCGCGTCCACCTTCGTCGCGTCCGCCGGCGCCGCCTGCGCGATGCTTCGCGTGATGATGACGGACTCGCTGCTGCCGCTGCTTGCGGCAGGGACGCTGATGGTGTTCGCCGCCGGCCTTGCCGCGATGGGCGTCGAGCGCTTCTACGGCAAGCCGGTCGGCTGGCGCAGCACCGCGCTGTCGACCGCATTCGCCTTCGCCGGCCTCGGCTTCTTCATCTTTGCCTATGACAGCATGCCGATGCGCATCCTGGTCTACACCGTCGCCCAGGTCACGCCGTTTGCGCTGACGCTGAAGCTGTTGCTGTCGCCCGAGAACGGCCGCGTCAACCCTGGCGCGCGCCTTGCCGGCATCGTCGCCTCCGTGTTGATCTGCATCTATGCGCTGCGCCTCGTCGGCGCCTTGCTGCAGCCCGGCGAGTTCTCCTTCGTTCGCTTCAGTGCGAGCCAGTCGCTGGTGATCCTGCTGATGGTGTTCCTGTCGATGGCGCTCAATTTCGGCTTCCTGCTGATGGCGATCGACCGGCTGCGCAACGAGGTCGCCGACCTCGCGCTGCTCGACGATCTCACCGGCGTCGGCAACCGCCGCCATCTGTTGCAGCGGCTGACTGAGGAATGCGCGCGCTCCGACCGCAACGGCGAGGCGTTCGCGTTGCTGGTGATCGACCTCGACGGCTTCAAGGGCATCAACGACACCCATGGCCATGCCGCCGGCGACGCCTGCCTGCAGCACTTCACGCTGATGGCGCAGACAAGGCTCCGCCCGGGCGACATGCTGGCCCGCACCGGCGGCGACGAGTTTTGCATCGTGCTGCCGTCCTCGACGCTGCGCGAGGGCGCCATGATTGCCCGCCGCGTGCTGGAGGTCTGCCGCGCCGACGCCGAGCAGTGCACCGGCAATGACATTCCGATCGCGGTCTCGATCGGCGTTGCGCAATGGACCCGCGAGATCGGCCTGCATCCCGACCGCCTGGTCGCTGCCGCCGACCATGCGCTCTACGACGCCAAGAAGGGCGGCAAGAACGGCTACGCGACCTATGAGCCGAAGCTGCCGTCCGAGATGGCCGCTCTCGTGGAGGAGACCCTGCGCAAGCGCGCGTGAGCGTGCTAACGAGGGGCCACACTGGATCTCTCCGTGATGATGCCTCGCCTGCTCACCACACTCCTTGCGCTCGTGCTGTCCTCCGCCGCATCGGCCGAAACCGATCTTGCAGCGATCGCGCGATCGCAGGGCACGCCTGAGATTCCCGGGTTGAAGGTGGTGTGGCTGTCGCCATGGGGCGATGTTGCCAAATCCCACCCGTGGCGCAACATCATCGTGCACCAGACCGAAGGCCCGGCCGGCTCGGCGCGAAATGGTGCCGCCGAGCAGCACAAGAACCCGACCCGCCGCGGCGTGATGGTTTGGGTCGAAACTGACGGCACGGTCTATTGGGCGGTCGCCGACAATCTGGTCCCAACCCATACCAACGGCGCCGACCGCAACGACAACAAATACATCGACAACAACAAGACCTATCGGCAGGTGAACAAGGACACCTCGATCGGCGTCGAGTTCGCCGGCAATTTTCCCGATGTCACGAAGGGCCCGACCGATGCGCAGATCGCCGCCTGGCGGGTGCTGGTGAAGCTGCTGCGCGCGCGTTACGGCATCCCGCTGGAGCGCGTCTATGCGCACAACTGGATCGACTTCAAGGACGCCCGCTATTGCGAAGGCTGCGCGCTCGCGACCATGGCGCGGCGGTGGGGCGAGTAGGGCACGTACTCATTAAAATCCAGGACGCCCGCTTCGGGACGAAGCGGAAACCCACCCATCCTACAGCCGAACTGGCGTTAACGACGCTTGGTGATTTCCAGCCTGAGCGAAATCGCTTCGAAGCTTGTTAAAATTTGCTGGGTACCTGTTCGAAAGCACAGGGATCGGGGGAAAGAAAAGACATGGCAAAGCGGGCCAAACGCAGGAAGACTGAGGCGCTCGCGCTGCCGGTGATCGGAAGAGTTGCAATTGGCGCCGTGGCGGCTGTCGCATTGGGGTACGGCTTGCTGTGGCGGCCGGCGAGCGTTCAACCGATACGGAAGCAAGCCGCGCACCAGGTCCCGGCGCCATCTAGTCCTGCGCCATCGACGCCTGTTCGCGTATCGGCGCCAGTTCAGGTAGCAGCGTCAGTTCCGGTTCCAATCCCGGCCCCAGCGCCCCGGGTCGAAACACCAAAAGCCGCTGACGCTCCCGGAAGGTTTGTTCGGCAGGTGGTTGACTACGTCAGCCACCAGACGCCGGGCACCGTCGTCATCGATACCGGAAACACATTCCTTTACCTGGTTCTGAACGACGGACAGGCGATGCGCTACGGCATCGGCGTTGGCCGCGAAGGTTTCACATGGTCCGGTGAACAGACCGTGGCCCGCAAAACAGAATGGCCGGATTGGCGTCCGCCGGCAGAGATGATTTCGCGCCAGCCTTATCTGCCGCGGTTCATGGCAGGGGGTCCCGGCAATCCGCTCGGCGCCCGGGCGATGTATCTCGGCGATACCGAATATAGAATTCACGGCACCAACAAGCCCGATACGATTGGGAAGCGGGTTTCGTCCGGCTGTATCCGGCTGACCAATGAGGACGTCGTGGACCTCTATGACCGGGTGAAGGTCGGCGCGAAAGTGATCGTGCTTCCGGCACAAGCTGCCCATCGACCATCCCAGGGAGCGCCGCCCTACACCGCCTCAACGCCGGACCCGGCGTCGCCGTCGGATCGACCTTCGGCAACGAACCTGCAGTTGCTGTCACCTCGACCGAAGATGGCCGATGCCCAATAACTCACTACGGTCCGCCGCGGGCATCTCGACAGCGCCGGTCATGTGCGCTCTCGAGCTGATGCGTACATTCGTCGGCAGCGAGCGGGGGATTTGGCTTCCGCGGCCGGGACCTTCCCTGTTGAGGGGAAGGTCTTTGTTTAGGCAAACGCTTTGTTCAGGAGAATGCCTTGGGAAGGTCGGCTGACGGCTTAGTGACGATCTGGTGCGCATCGCGCCAGAGCACTTCGCGCTGGCGCGATGTGGTGATCGTCCGCACCGGCAGGCCGCCCTCCTCAAGCAGCCAGGCGCAGTAGCGCGCGCGGCTGATCGCTTCGCGGGCGTCGGGGTCGAACCAGCAAATCCCCCAGATCGAGTCGCGCCGCTTGAAGTGCCGCGCGATGCGGCCAGGAATCGGTAGATGCTGTCCGAACCAGTTGAACTGCTCCGAAAGTTCCTGCCGGATCCAATCCGGACAGCCGTTCCGGTGGATATACCAGGACGCACGAAAGAAGCCGCTCTCCACGCGGCTGTGCGGGTGGATGAGCGGTGTAACGAACCGCAAATACATGACGACACGGCGCGACGCCGTGTTGCATCACGCCCCTCGTAGCCAAATTGGATGAATGGATGAACGGCCGCGAAGCGGCGTTCAGCGCGTGACCGCTAGCCGATCACAGATGGGCGGCGGCGGTCGGGACGTATCGATCTAAACTTCATGCCGCCTCCCTTGAAAGCGTTGAACAGAACAGGCGCGGGTTGGCGCCGGGCGGCAGCACATACACCCGCAAACGACCTACGACAAGCCTACTCATCCGGGAGGCGGTTCGCTGGCGCGTGGCCAACAAAAAAGCCGGCGTTGCCGCCGGCTTTCGTGTCTGTTGGCTTGTCGCCGCGCGATCAGTGCGCGGCTTCGAGTGCGGCTTCCTGCCGGGCGATCGTGCCCTTGACGGCCGACTGCACCTTCTCGAACGCGCGGACCTCGATCTGCCGCACGCGCTCGCGCGACACGCCGAACTCGGCGGCGAGGTCTTCCAGCGTCATCGGCTCATCCGCCAGGCGCCGCGCCTCGAAGATGCGGCGCTCGCGCGGGTTGAGCACGCCGATCGCACCGTTCAGGGCCTGGCGGCGATGATCGAACTCCTCGCTCTCGGCCATCAAGGCTTCGGCGTTGGGCGAGTTGTCGACCAGCCAGTCCTGCCATTCGCCGGCTTCGCCGTCGTCGCGGATCGGGGCGTTGAGCGACGCGTCACCGCCGAGGCGGCGATTCATGTCGATCACGTCCTGATCGGTCACGCCGAGGCGCTTGGCAATCAGCTTCACCTGGTCGGGGTGGAGATCACCCTCTTCCAGCGCGGAGATCTTGCTCTTCGCCTTGCGAAGGTTGAAGAACAGCTTCTTCTGGTTCGCGGTGGTGCCCATCTTCACGAGCGACCAGGAACGCAGGATGTACTCTTGTATTGACGCCTTGATCCACCACATGGCGTATGTGGCGAGACGGAAGCCCTTCTCGGGCTCGAATCGCTTCACCGCCTGCATCAGGCCGACATTGCCTTCCGAGACGACCTCGGAGATCGGCAAGCCGTAGCCGCGATAGCCCATGGCAATCTTGGCCACGAGCCTGAGATGGCTGGTGACAAGCTTATGCGCCGCGTCGCGATCATCGTGCTCGCGCCAACGCTTGGCGAGCATGTACTCCTGCTGGGGCTCCAGCATGGGGAACTTGCGGATCTCGGCGAGGTATCGAGAGAGGCCGGATTCTCCATTGAGGACCGGCAACGTAGCTGTACGGGCCATTACTTGCGCCCTCCAGTGGTTCAGGCCCCCGATAGCGGCGGGCCCGGCAGGTGGCCGCTGGGTTAAAGCCGGCCAGGCTGCGATGTTCCGCGTTGGATATTCAACGCAGGTGCAACATACACCAAACTGTCCGTGATAGGGAAGGATTGCTGACGTCACGTCCCCGTGTGGCAGCCATAACCTATTGTCATGGCAAGTCTTTTCAGTAGGGGGTGCGTCATACCGCCGCTGCCAGCGCGCGCTGCAGGAGAAGCAAATCCTCCGGCAAGGCCGACTCCCAGTGCAAAAGTTCCCTGGTCCGGGGGTGTTCCAAAGCCAGCAGATAGGCGTGCAGGGCCTGCCGATCGAGCGCGGTGAGTGCGTCCTTACCTTCCACGCTGAGCTGCCCGGCCTTGGTCTTGAAGTGGGCGCCGTAAACGCTGTCGCCCATCAGGGGATGGCCGAGATGGGCAAGGTGCACCCGGATCTGGTGGGTCCGGCCGGTCTCGAGCCGGCAGGCCAAGAGCGAGGCGACCGGCTTGCCGTCGCGGCCGGCAAAACTCTCTCGCACCTCGAAATGGGTGATCGCCTCGCGGCCGCTCTGGCGCACCGCCATTTTCTCGCGGGCATGCGGATGGCGGTCGATCGGCGCGTCGATGGTGCCGTGGGGCCGGTTCGGCACGCCCCAGGCGAACGCCATGTAGCCGCGTTCCATCGGGCCGGTGCGGCCGTGGTCGGCGAATTGCGCGGTCAGCGACTGATGGGCGTGGTCGTTCTTGGCAACCACCATCAGTCCCGTGGTGTCCTTGTCGAGACGGTGCACGATGCCCGGCCGCTTGACCCCGCCGATGCCCGACAGGCTCGAGCCGCAATGCGCGATCAGCGCGTTGACCAGCGTTCCCGTGGCGTGGCCGGCCGCCGGATGCACGACGAGGCCCCTCGGCTTGTTGATGACGATGATGTCGTCGTCCTCGAACACGATATCGAGCGCGATGGCCTCGCCCTGAGGCTCGGCGGGCACGGCCTCCGGAATGTCGATTATGATCGTATCGCCCTTGGCGACATGATAAGCGGGGTCGCGCACGACGGCGTCCTTGACGGCCACGGAACCGGCGAGGATCAGCGACTTCAGCCGGGACCGCGACAGCTCCGCGGTGCGCTGTGCGAGCACGCGGTCGAGCCGGGCCGAGCCCTCGTCGCCCGCGACGATGACCTCCAGCTTCCGACCGCCATTCGAAGAGACCTGATTCAAATCGACCTGTTGCAAAGATAGAGCCTTGTGATGACCGACACCGCTGTGACCGAACCGACCCCCGACCAGGCCGCGCTGATCGCACGGGTGCGGCGCATGATGCTGATCGCGGGCCTGACCTCGGCCCTGGCCGTGGCCGTCGTGTTGATCGCCATCGGCTACCGCCTTTATCGCAGCGAGGGAAGCCCCGTTTCCGTATCAGACGTCACTGCTGCGCTGCCGAAAGGCGCCCGTATCGTCGCAACCGGCGTCGCCGGCGAACGGTTGGTGCTGACGATCGATATAGGCGGTGCAACAGAAATCCGCACATTTGATGCAAAGACACTGAAACCTGTCGGCAGGCTGAGCTTCGTCAACGAGCCCTGATCGAAGCAGTCGCAAAGGCGCACGGTCGATCAACTAAAAGCTGCAGCGTATTTTTTGCGCATGCGTTCGCGCATCGAGAATGTGTGCCGCCATCTTTTCGGCTGAGTTGCACGCTCAGCTTGCGCCATGTCGCAATCCAACCCCAGCGTTTCCATCAAACAGTCCGGTGAATCCGATGCAGCAGGGGCGCGGATCGACCCGACGCGTCGCGCGGTGTTGACCGCGCTTGCGGGCTGCGCCTGTCTCGCGGCGATCGAACCCGCAGCCGCCGACGATGAAGAACAGCCCGGCGCCAGTGAGCGACCGCAAAAAGCCGACGTCCTGGTGCGCGCCGAAGGCGACAAAGCCGGCCAGGTCATCAAGTCGGATGATCTGACCTTGGGCGGACCGCCCATTCGCGCCTGGCCGCAGGACCCGAAGACCTCCGTCGTCCGCAAAGGTTCGCGGCTCAACGAGGTCGTGCTCGTCAAGCTCGATCCGAACGAACTCGACGATGCCACGCGTGCGCGCGCGCCCGACGGCATCGTCTGCTACTCGATCATCTGCTCGCACGCCGGATGTCCGATCACCGCCTGGGTGAAGCAAGACCAGGGCGACAAGAACGTTCTGAAATGCCTCTGTCACAACTCCGAATACGATCCGCGGCAGAATGCGCAGGTCGTGTTCGGGCCGGCGCCACGTCGCCTCGCGGCATTGCCGCTGACGGTTGCCGACGGCGCGATCATGGTCGCAGCGCCATTCGTCGGGAAGGTGGGTGCTCAGCAGGGAGGATGAGGCCACATCGGGATTTCTGCACGACCTAAAGCATGATCCGGAAAAGTGCGAAGCGGTTTTCCGCGCGACAAACGCGGAACGCGTTTGCGCGGAGATCATGCTCAAAACAAAGCTAAAAAACAAAACAGAGCAGGGAGGTAGCATCTCATGACAAGCAAGCAGTGGTTACTGTCGAGTTGTGTCGCATTCACGTGCCTCATTTCGACCTACGCGGTCGCAGGGCCGATCGAAAACTACAGTTCGGTGACGTCTGCGCGTCTGGAAAATCCCGAACCCGGCAACTGGATGCTCTATCGCCGGACCTATGACGGACAGGGTTTCAGTCCGCTCAACCAGATCAACACGTCCAACGTCAAGGACCTCAAGCCGGCCTGGACCTTCTCGACCGGCGTGATCGAAGGCCATGAGGCGCCGCCGATCGTCAACAACGGCGTGATGTTCGTCGCGACCCCGATGGGGCAGGTGATCGCGCTCAACGCCAAGACCGGCGACGAGTACTGGCGCTACAAGCGGCAGCTTCCCGACGATCTGTTCCAGCTGCATCCGACCAGCCGCGGCGTCGGCCTGTGGGAGGACAAGCTCTATCTCGCCACCACCGACGACCACGTCGTCGCGCTCGATGCCAAGACCGGCAAGGTGGTCTGGGACACCAAGGTCCAGGACTACAAGAAGGGTCAGTACATGACGCTGATGCCGCTGTTGGTCGACGGCAAGGTGATCGTCGGTGGCTCCGGCGGTGAGTTCGGCGTGCGCGGCTATGTCGTCGCCTACGACGCCAACAGTGGCAAGGAACTGTGGCGCACCTTCACCATCCCCGGCGAAGGCGAGCCCGGTCACGAGACCTGGAGCGGCGACGACTGGAAGTCGGGCGGCGGATCGGCCTGGATGACCGGCACCTACGACAAGGACACCAAGACGGTCTATTGGGGCGTCGGCAACGCCGCGCCGTGGCCCGGCTCGATGCATCCCGGCGACAATCTCTACACCAGCTCGGTGCTCGCGCTCGATCCCGACACCGGCAAGATCAAGACCCACTTCCAGTATCACCAGAACGATTCCTGGGACTGGGACGAGGTCGATGCGCCGATGCTGATCGACATGCAGCGCGACGGGCGGTCGTTCAAGAGCCTGGTCCATCCCGGCCGCGACGCGATCTTCTGGGTGCTGGAGCGCAAGCCGGACAAGATCAACTACGTCGCCGGCTGGCCGTTCGTGAAGACCAATGTCTGGAAGGGCATCGAGGCAGAAACTGGCCGGCCGATCCTCGATCCCGAGCACAAGCCCGTGCTCGGCAAGCGGGTCGAGTTCTGCCCGTCGCTGTGGGGCGGCAAGGACTGGCCTTCGGCGGCCTACAGCCAGAACACCAAGCTCGTCTATGTTCCCGCCAACGAGAATTTCTGCGGCGGCTTCACCGGCGAGAAGCAGCCCTTGGTTCCCGGCCAGCTCTGGCTCGGCACCAAGCCGGAGGACATCGGCCTGACGCCGGCACCGAACGCCGATCATTTCGGCGAGTTGCAGGCATGGGATCCGGTCACCGGCAAGAAGGTCTGGCAGCACGACTACAAGACCTCGCAATTGTTCGGCGCGGTGACGGCGACCGCAGGCGACCTGGTTCTGGCCGGCGGCACCAATGACCGGATGTTCCGCATCTTCAACGCCAAGACCGGCGAGCTGTTGTGGGAGCAGAAGACCAACTCCGGCATCATGGCGATGCCGATGTCCTATGAGGTCGACGGCAAGCAATACATCGCGGTCCAGTCGGGCTGGGGCGTCGACGCGCAGCGCATCCAGGACGCGCTCGCCGGCAAGGTTGCGGGCTTCGAGAACAACGTCCCGCAAGGCGGCGTGATCTGGGTGTTCGCGCTCGACAAGAAATAAGGCACGCGATCGGAGCTTCGGTTCTATTGAATCAGAACCGAAGCTCCAGAAAAGCGCTTCTCGCCGATAGGGGGCGATGCGATCGGGAAGCGGCGGTTGGGGAGACCGCCGCTTCCCGGTCCGCTTTGGCTTTCCGCATGATCCTTCCGGATCATGCGCTACTTTCCCTTGGTGTCGACCTTCTGCTTCTCGTCCTCGTTCATCTGCTTGATCGTCGGATCACGGCTGGCCTCGCCTGTGGTTTGGCCGGTGGTCGAGGGCGGGCCGCTGCTCGGAACCGAGGTCTGGTCGGGCAGCACTTTCGCTGGACGCGTCGCGGTCGTGCTCGGCGGCGAGGCGGTCTGCGCAAACGCTGCCTGTGTCGCAAAAAGCAAGACGCCCGCGGACAAGATCGCCGCGAGCGTCCGGAATTTTCGAGGTGGGGTTCTCATCGATCGGCTCCTCTAAAGCGCGATCTAGATCGCGCTTTAGCTGATTTGCTGGGGCATGATCTTCTCGGAAAACCGCTTCGCACTTTTCCGGATCATGCCTCGGATCGATGAGAACGGCCCGCTTCAGCTAACGTTCCTGCTTCAGGTCTCCAGCTGCTTGCCGATCGGAAGCGCGCGGATGCGCTTTCCGGTGGCGGCAAAGATCGCGTTGCTCAGGGCCGGTGCGAACGGCGGCACGCCGGGTTCGCCGACCCCGCTCGGCGGGGTGTCTGCCCCGGGCGGCACGATGTAGACGTTGGTGATCACAGGCGACTCGTCGATCCGGATCACCGGGAAGTCGTCGAAATTGCCCTGCTGCACCTTGCCGTCCTTGAAGCTGATCTCGCCATATTTGGCGAGGCTCAGCCCCATGATCGCGGCGCCTTCGGTCTGCGAGGCGATCCGCTCTGGGTTTACGTAGGTGCCGCAATCGATCGCGGTGTCGACCCGCGGCACCGTGAGCTTGCCCTTGTCGTCGACAGCCACCTCGACGATGGTTGCGATGTAGCTGACGAACGAGCGGTGCACGGCGATGCCGAGACCATGGCCCTTCGGCAACGATCGGCCCCACTCGCCCTTTTCGGCAACCAGTTCGACCACCTTGCGGAGCCGCGCGGTGTCGATCGGGTAGCTGTCAAAGGGCTCGCCGTAGTTCCACGGATCCTTCACCGAGGACAGGTTGACGATCCGCGGGCTTCCGATCAACTCCAGCAGCATCTCCTTCTGGTCGCGGCCCGTCGCATGCGCGATTTCCCCGACCATGGATTGCACCGCGAAGGCGCGCGGGATGTTGGACACCGAGCGGAACCAGCCGATCCGCGTGAACGCGGCCGCTTCCGGATTTTCGCACTGCAGATTGGCGATCTCAAACGGGTTGTCGATCAGGCCCATGCCGAGCTCGAACGGCGCTTCGTGGTTGGCGCCGGCGGCGAAGGTGGAGGCGATGGTCGGCGCCACGCTGCGGTGCCGCCACGCGATCACCTTGCCGCTCTTGTCGAGACCGGCCTCGATCCGTTCCACGGAGACCGTGTGCAGGAAGTCGTGATGCACGTCGTCCTCACGGGTCCACTGCACCTTGACCGGCGCGCCGAGTTCCTTCGACAACAGTGCCGCCTCGAGCGCGAAGTCGCATTTCGACTTGCGGCCGAAGCCGCCGCCGAGCAGCGTCACGTTGACGGTGACATTGTCCTCGGGGATGCCGAGCGTCTTGGCGACGTCCTCGCGGGTGCCACCGGGGCTCTGCACCGGCGCCCAGATCTGGGCCTTGTCGCCCTTGACGTCGGCAACCGCGACCGGCGGCTCCATGCTGACATGGGCGAGATGCGGCAGATAATATTCGCCCACGATCACCTTGTCGGCGCTCTTCAGCGCCGCATCGACGTCGCCTTCCTTCCGCACCACGAGGCCGGGCTTGCGCGCGGCCTCCTCGAGCGAGGCACGATAGGTGACGGAGTCGTATTTGGCGTTCGCGCCGTCATCCCAGACGATCTTCAGCGCGTCGCGGCCCTTGATGGCGGCGCCGGTGTTGCGCGCGATCACGGCCACGCCGCCGAGCGGCTGGAACTTGGACGGCCAGGGCCAGCCTTTGACCTCCATCACCTTCTCGACGCCGGGCACCTTCATCGCCGCGCTGTCGTCGAACGACTTGAGCTTGCCGCCGGTAACCGGCGGACGGGCGATGACCGCGTATTTCAGGCCGGGGAGGCGGACATCGGCGCCGTACTGCGCCTTGCCGGTGGTGATGTCGTGCAGGTCGACGATCGAGACCTCGCCCTTGCCGAGATAGCGGAAGTCCTTCGGGTCCTTCAGCTTGAGGCCTTCGATGCTCGGCACCGACTCCTTGGCGGCATCGGCCGCGAGATCGCCGAAGCCGATCTTGCGTCCGCTTGAGCTGTGCACAACCTCATGGTTCTGCGCCTTCACCTCGGCGACCGGCACGCCCCATTTCTTGGCGGCGGCGGCTTCCAGCATCGAGCGCGCGGAGGCGCCGATCTGGCGCATCGGGATCAGATAGTGCCGCGTGCTGCGCGAGCCGTCGGTGTCCTGGTTGCCGAACTTGACCTCGTCGCCATGCGCCTGCTGGACATGGACGCGCGACCAGTCGGCCTCCATCTCCTCGGCGACGATCAAGGGCAGGCTGGTGCGGACGCCGGTGCCCATCTCGGAGCGGTGCGCCAGGATGGTGACCACGCCGTCGGGGGCGATCGCGACGAACACGCGCGGGTCGACCACGACGCCGTGCGGCATCTTGCCGGCACCGGTCTCATAGGCGAACGCCTGCCGCGTCATCACGGGTGCGGCGAGCACGAAAGAGCCGGCGATGCCGAGACCCTTGAGGATACTGCGGCGCGAAACGTTCTCGACCTTCACGTGCTTCTCGAAGCCGCGAAGCTTGCCAGAGTTGGTGGGTATGTTGGTGCGGATGTTCATGTCACACTCCCGTCGATGCGAGATGGACGGCATTCTCGATCCGCTGGTAGCAGCCGCAGCGGCAGATGTTGCCGGACATGGCTTCGCGGATCTGGTCGTGGTTGGGCTTCGGGTTCTGGTCCAGCAGCGCCGCGGCCTGCATGATCTGGCCGGCCTGGCAGTAGCCGCACTGCGGAACATTGACCTGGCGCCATGCCTTCTGCACCGGATGGTCGCCGGTCGGGTGCAGCCCCTCGATGGTGGTGACCTCGCGGCCGACGACGTCGGAGACCGAGGTGATGCAGGCGCGCACCGCCTCCTTGTCGACGATCACGGTGCAGGCGCCGCATAGCGCCTGGCCGCAGCCGAACTTGGTGCCCGTGAGCCCTGCTTCGTCACGGAGATACCAGAGCAGCGAAAGATTAGGGTCGCCGTCCCAATTCTGTTCCTGGCCGTTGATTTTTAGTTTGATCATGGTCTTTCCTCGCTCTGCTTAAGCTATTGACCGGTGCGGGCAGGGCGGAACGTCTTCCATGGCCTGCGGCCGCGTTGATGTTTGTTTTTGCCAAGATGTTCGTGAGCCAAATTGCCGTGCTGGCGGGTTTGCGCTTTGTTCCAAGCACTCCTCTCGCTTCTCGAGCGCCTTGCCCGGCGCAGCATGGTGAAAAACTGCGATGTTAGCAGAGGCAGGCCGTCGGGTGACTTCACAGCCAGGTGTTTTGCATTTCCGTTTGGCGAAAGCAGGGCCGTGCACGATACAGATATGACATCCGGAGGTAGCCATCATGCGGGCGGCGCGGCCGCATCGCGTCCGTGCGGGTGCGGCGCGCTGAGGCCCCGCGGGGCGCAGGGGCGTTGCGGGGCCGCTCCCGCGCCGAAATCGCCGGCACGGCATGGTAAGCATGGATGACAAAATCCCGCCGCAATGCACAAGCCATCTTGCGGCGGGGCGATTTCGAGGCTATTGTCTTCCCCCCAACGCTCCCTTCGTCTAGCGGTTAGGACGCGGCCCTCTCAAGGCTGAAACAGGGGTTCGATTCCCCTAGGGAGCGCCAGAGATTTCAACGACTTAGAACTTGCATTGAAAAGTCGTCGAATATCCGTTGAATAAGCGTCGGCGAACGTTGCCGGACTCTGACGGCTAACTAGTACGGCCCAGCCGCAGCTTACTCTAGCTTTCATCGCCGGCTAAAGTTCAGTGCCTCCTAAGCGCTGAGCGCGCGGTCTGCTCGCGCAGGCTTTCGCGCACGATTGCATCGTCGCGCGTCGCCGATGGGTAAAAGTCGACCACAACGCTCGGTGGAGCGGAACTCAGGCAGCCAGTTCCGCTAAGATGAACCATTGTCCGATTCGGTTCGCTGGCGTCTTCCGCGTCGTTCGGCGTCCCTTTCTTAGTGATCAGAAGGATGGATGAGCAACTGGCGCTGCGCCTTCTCAGGCGCATCATGCAATGGGGTGAGGACGTCGCGACCCAGGAGTATGCTTGGGTTCGCCTAATTGCAGGCCTAAAGTACGATGGATATGGCGACTACGTCGCGGGCGTCCGATTTGCGGAGAGCCTGGCGGGATGGCTTGCCCAATTCGAGCAGGCTGATCGACAGACCGCTTACCACTTCGTCAAGCATCGGTTGGTCTATTTTTCCGCGAGCGAGGTCAAACGGCTTGTCGTCGAGCTCCAGCCTCGCTTCGTCGAGCCAATGCTCAGAAGGGCGGTCGGCGACGCATGCAAGGTCCCCGCGTACCTTACGTTAGCCGATCCCGATGCGAGTGCCGAATTAAAGCGCCGTCGACGGCAAACGCTATACATCGGACTCAGTGATGGTGCTCGCATCGACCTATTGCGGCGAGCCAACGCCGGGACGCTGGTCAACGACCAGATTGTACTGGCTACCCACATCGATCACGAAAAATGGGAGGATCTCAGCTCGAATCTCGCCACTGATCTCGCCAAGCTTGGCGGCACTGGCGAGGCGCTGTTCCGCAATGTCGTTCTTATCGATGATTTTACGGCATCGGGAACAACGTTCGTCAGGAAGAAGGATAACGGAAAATGGACCGGCAAGATTTATAAGTTCTTCACTGCCGTCGTCGAAACGCGCAAACAGTTTCTTGAGAACAACAAGCATTTTCCGCTCGCGCCCGATGCCGCCATGCGTGTCCATCACTACATCTCAACCACCCAGGCTCGAAATGCGATCCTGACGCGTCTCGATGCCGTGAAAGCGGACGTGACCGATTGGTTTCCAGATGTGACAGTGACCGAGGGATTGCTGCTGCCACCGACCGTCACAGTCGATGAGCAGCGCGACCCTGAAATCTGGAAGCTCACGGAAAAATATTATGACCCCGACATCTACGAACAGCTCAAGGCTCATCTCGGTACGGAACAGAAGGATTTGAAGCGCGGCTACGCTGAATGCGCCCTTCCTGTTGTTCTTGAGCACAATTGCCCAAACAATTCGCTGACTTTGCTCTGGGCGGAAACCGAGGGAAAGGGCGGCGCGCATCCGATGCGCGCCCTGTTCCCACGCCGTCACAGACATTCCTGAAGAAGCATGACATGGCAAATCCCTTCGAGAAGCGCGCAACAGAATATCTTCGAGAAGACGAAGCTGCGTTTCTCTCGCTCGTAAGCCCGGAACCGCTCCGAACGTATCTGGGCGACGCAGCCAAGCGTGGACAACTTTTCGAGAAGCTCATCCGCATTGTAGGGACGCCCGGGAGCGGCAAGACCACGCTTGCAACACTTCTTGAAGCACGCATGGTTGAAGCAGTCCTTTCGGATCCGGAAAAGGATGGGTATTCGGATATCATTCAGGCACTCGAGGCCTGTCAGTTCATCCAGAAAGGGCAGCAAAAGATCGCGGCCGTTCGGCTTCCGCTGGAAGGGGAATATCGCGATTTCTGGGAGCTGCCCTACGACGAGACGCTTCGGACAAAGCTTGTTCTCGCCCTTATTCAGGCGCGCGCCGTATTGGGCCTGGTTCGTAATCTGGAACGTCGATCTTTGCGCCTTGAAAGATGCAAGGACACTATATTGGCATGACCGCCCGCTTGATGCGCAGAATGATCTGCCGAAGTTCCTCGTGCAAGTGAAGTCGACGGAAAAGTCAGGCGCGCCACCCCGGATAAAGCTGTCGGCGCTGAAGCACCTCGTTGATGCGGATTTGCCAGCAGCGATCGCGGTGCTGTTCTTTATTCAGGGTGGGAAGGTGCCGGTGCGCAAGACCGAGGATAAGGTCCGGATTGGCGGGTGCTTGAGCTCGGTAATGCGCCTGGTCGTATCTCGACGCGAACGGGCGATCTAGGTTTTCATTCATATTCGCGGTGTGCGGATCATTGCCTGCTCGATCCAAATCGCGAGTCTCTGGCCTCCGTTCACCTAGAAGAGTCGAGGGAAGGCATAAAAATCAATTATTAATTGACTCATCGATTTTCTGCGTTAATTTTGGCGGCGGGAGAACCGTTCGCGTGATTCTCTGATCACAATTGGTGACGCAGCGCGTACTGATGGCAGGTCCGCGAAACGGGCACTGTTCGTACGGCGAGCGTATCGCGAACGACGCCGAACATGTCACGAAGATTGGGGCACCGATTGAGCAGCTCACTACGAGCTCGTGACCCTACGGAGTGGTAGGGCCGACCGGTTAGATTCTAAATCGAGCCACCTACAAAGGCAGCGGAGAAACCGTTGATGAATGATCTAGACAATGCCTCGATCGAGACGAGCCGCGCAGCGTTCGTTGCGCCATCGGCGGCGCTGTTCGGCAAAGTAAGCTTGGGTGAGGGAAGCAGCGTCTGGTTTAATAGCGTCATCCGGAGCGAGCACCGATACGTTTCGATAGGTCGCTATTCCAACGTGCAGGATCTAGCCATGCTGCATGTAGGCGCGCAACATCCAACTATTGTCGGCGACTATTGCTCGATCACTCATAAGGCGGTCCTGCATGGATGCTCGATCGAGGATTACTGCCTGATCGGAATTGGCAGTACGATCATGGATGGTTGTGTCATAGGAAGAGGATCGATCGTCGCCGGGCATACTTTCATCCCAGAGGGAACGGTGATCCCACGTGGATCGGTGGTCATGGGATCGCCCGGTAAGGTAGCGCGTGAGCGCGATTCATCGGTAGCCAACATCGCCAATGCGCTTCTGTACTACAAGAACGCCACGGCTTACGCCGCAGGCAACCATCGTGCATGGGTCGGTTTAACTCCGATTGATATTAAGAAGGAGGCGGAGCGGCTCGCTAAGCAGCTTGGCATCGGCTGAGGGCCCGAGGAGATATCGCTCCGCCTCGATAGAGAAGTTTCAGGAACTGACGGCTGGGCGTATCCGACTAGATAACGATTATTCAGCCTATGATCGTTTCCGCGCAGCTTACCGGAATCACCAGCTTATTCACTCTATCAGGCGCTTGCCCAGAGGGACCATCGACGGAACGGTTGATCGGCCCGCTCCTATTCCCGTCCATGCTTCTAGCCAAGTATCACAACAGCGGGGGGCCGACATATTGTAGCACAGAGCTCCTTCTGCACGCAGCCAGAAGCCGCTTTTGGTTCACTTCTCCCGTTCGCGGGTGCGCGGCCGTAGTTGCCAGTCTGGGGCGCACTATCGGACAGGCGTTATAGGCATTTCCATCTGTTCAAGCTTGCCGCCTGAAGCTCTCTGTCGGTGCTCTTGATTGTTCAGGAAGCTGTATGGGAAGATAGCTGGAATCGTGCTGGCCTGATCAAGGCGCATTATCTGATCGCGCGTTAGAACGAGGTCGACCGCAGCAATGTTATCGCCTACCTGTTCACGCGTGCGGGGGCCAATGATAGGAAACACTCGCTTCGACGAAACCCAAGCGATGGCTACTTGACTTGGAGACGCTCCCGTTTCGATTGCGAGCGCGAGTACGGTATCCAAGATTGAGGTTCGTTGCTTGGTATCCTCCGGTTGAAAGACACGACCTCCAAGCCCTTGCGCGCGGCCGGCCTCACCACGACGATACTTGCCGGTAAGCATTCCTCCGCCCAGCGGCGACCACGCGACGGTACCTAAACCCAGTGACTGAGCCATTGGAATCAAATCGTGCTCGCCGGTTCGTTGAACGAGACTATACTCGATTTGGAGACCAGCTATTGGCAATGATCCCCTTAGCTCTGCGATTGTCGCGCCACGCGCTATCCGCCATGCCGGGAAATTTGAGAAACCGGCATAAAGGATCTTTCCGGCGCGCGCCAAGTCGTCGAGCCCTCTGAGAATCTCGTCGATCGGCGTAAAACCATCTGCGTAGTGAACCCAATAGACGTCGACCCGGTCGGTTTGCAGTCGCCTAAGGCTTGCTTCAAGGGACGAAACCATGGCCTTCCGACTGTTGCCCGCGGCAAGTGGGCTGCCGCCTTGAACCGAGGTCTTGGTGAACTTCGTCGCGAGGACCACGTCTTCTCTACGACCGGCTAGGAGCCGGCCCAACAGCTCCTCTGACTCACCGGACTGGTAGCTATCAGCTGAGTCAATGAAGTTCCCACCGGCATCGACGAACGCATCGAGGATCTTTGCCGATTCGTCCGGCGGGGCGCCATATCCCCACCGCGTACCGAAATTGGCGGTGCCCAAAACCAGTTCCGATACTCGTAGACCGGTATGATTTCCGAACGTCCGATACTTCAAGAGTATTCTCCAAATCTGCTCTTTCGGCCGCTGGCGTTCCGCGACGCGACCCTGGACGCACTAGCCATTCATCACAGGATCAGCATGATAAGCCACTCTGCGATCAGAGCGGGCTTCTCTTCATTTTCGATTTCTACGGTGAATTCGAAGGTCTGCATAAAAGTTCTAGGGTCCTTTTCGACAAGATCGGAAAGAACGAAACGACCTCTGACGCGCCCGCCTGACCGAACTGGAGCAGTAAATCTCAGCCGATTTGCGCCGTAACTAATCGCCATTGTCATGCCGTGCACGCGGGGCGCGTTGCTCTCCTCGAACATAGCCCGCAGGAGCGAAAGGGTAAGTAAGCCGTGCGCTATGGTGCCTCCGAATGGAGTCAGTTTTGCTCGTTCGGGATCGGTGTGGTGGAATTGGTCATCGCCAGTCAGCTTGGCGAATTCGTTGATCATCTCCTGGTCAATTACGAACCACTTTGACAGCCCAATCTCTTTACCGACCAGCTTCCTCAGCTGGTCGATACTGATTTCCTTCCGGTTTTCCATGCCAGGTTGCCTTGCGAGCCGTGAATAATAGATATCTGCAGGATAATCGACATTAGCATGATCGCTCGATCGGACGACCTAGGTCAAGCCAATAAATCGATTTTTGGTTGACAAATTGATTTCAAGGGGCAGAGTCGCTGGCAAAGAACCAGCGGCGGCAAGCTGCTGTCAGATAGGCGGTGGGAATGACCAGGATGCACCTAGAGCGGCAGCACAGCAGATGCTTCTGCACAATGATCGGCCCCGGCTTGGATTGCGTAAGTGAGCGCCGGACGGCGTCGCTTATGGTCCTGCAGTGCGGCTTGTATCCCCGACCTTCTTGCCGGTTGTCCCCACGCAGCTCTCTAGAGGGTTGGAGCTAGCCAAATGCAGGCTTCTGTCGACACGCATGACGGCGCCGATCCTGGGTTTCGGGCAGCGAGGTTCATTAGGCCGCGCATCCAAGTCGAACGACGGGGCGACGGGACGATCATTCTTCGATCCGACGGTCCAGAGGGCAAACCACGGTCGAACTTCATCGAGCATATCCGATATTGGGCAGAGCTGAGGCCGGCTCGCACATTCTTGGCCGAGCGTGGTACGGACAATCAATGGATCAAGCTGACTTATAAGGAAGCTTGGCGACGTATCTCAGCCATCGGTCAAGCTTTGGTCGATCGCGGTCAAACCGCGGAGCGACCGGTTGCGATCTTGTCCCAGAATTCGATAGCGCATGCGATGATCGCGTTCGGCGCAATGTCGGTGGGAATTCCAGCTGCGCCCATTTCACCTCAATACAGCCGGCTCGAGGGCGGGTTGGAGCGTCTTAGGCATATCGGCGAGGTGCTCCGTCCGGCGGCGGTATTTGCTCAACAACTCTCCGGGTACGAGTCAGTTAGACAGATACCTTCTTTCGCAGGTGCGGAGTGGATTGTCGGCGAAAATGATAAGGGGGCCACATCGTTAGACGATCTTCAAAACGTACGTCCTGAGTCCAAGTTCGAGTCAGCGTTCGAGGCTGTTACAACCTCTACGGTCGCCAAGATCATCTTCACCTCGGGATCGACTGGTCTCCCGAAGGGGGTGATGAATACCCATGGCAACATCTGTAGTTCCGCTGTTGCGGTCGGCGAGATGTTCCCCTGGGATGACGAGGACTATGTTCTCGTC
This sequence comes from Bradyrhizobium sp. USDA 4011, assembly GCF_054063415.1. Lineage (NCBI taxonomy): Bacteria > Pseudomonadati > Pseudomonadota > Alphaproteobacteria > Hyphomicrobiales > Nitrobacteraceae > Bradyrhizobium > Bradyrhizobium sp. USDA 4011. Next base: position 2,790,357 of record NZ_JBSSGG010000001.1, on the reverse strand, counting down.
GACTGGCTCCCGTGGCACCACTCACTGGGGGGAACAAACAACGTAAGTAACGTCATCTACAATGGCGGCACGATGTACATAGATCGAGGGAAGCCGCTTTCGTCGGAAATCAGCGAGACCGTTCGTAACCTCAAGGAAATATCCCCCACGTTCGTGCAGGGCGTGCCTGCCGCCTTCGCAGCGCTAGCGGACGTGATGGAAGCGGATGAAGAGCTGTGCGAAAGCTTCTTTCGTCGTCTTTGTTATGTGTCGTACTCAGGAGCTAGCCTTCCCCAAGAAGTGTGGAGCCGCTTGCAGGCATTGTCGATCAAGACGATCGGCAAGAAGATCGCATTTCTTTCGGCGTGGGGGGCAACGGAAGCGGGACCTGGCATTAGTTCAACGTGTTGGTACACGGACGGCCACGGTGAGGTTGGGGTTCCGTTGCCCGGGCTTGAAGTTAAGCTCGTCCCGCTCGGCGATCGGTTTGAAGCGCGCGTTCGAGGCGCGGCGGTAACTCCAGGGTACTGGAGATGTCCGGAACTGACCGCTGCAGCCTTCGATGAAGAGGGCTTCTACAAGGTCGGTGATGCCATGCGCCTCGTCGATGCTAACCACCCGGAACAGGGAATGCGGTTTGCCGGACGGGCAAGCGAGAATTTCAAACTCGTCAGCGGCACGTTTGTGAATGTCGGGGCGCTACGTCTGGCCGTTCTTTCTGCGACCAATCCACTCCTACAGGACGTCGTTGTTGCAGGTGAGGGGCGGGACGATGTTCGAATTCTCGCATGGCCGAGCCCGTCCGGTTGTGCGAATTGGATGCGCAATGAAATAGCGCTGCACACCAACCCCGACGTTCAAAATGCTGTTCGAGAAGCCTTATCCCAATACAACGCGGCCAACCTAGGTAGCTCGCGTCGGGTCGCCGCCTTTCATCTTCTCGCAGAGCCGCCCTCTCTCGGTAAGGGTGAGACCACCGACAAGGGCTACATCAACCAGCGCGGCGTTCTCGCTGCTCGGTCGGTCCTGGTCGAGGATCTGTACGCGAGATCCCCGCCCGGACATGTGATCGTCCTCTGAGAATGGTCAGGGCACGCGAACCTTCTACAAAGTTTAATCGAAGAATTGCTGAAAGGGGGAAGCATATGACGATACCGACCGTGGTGAGCTCGCTGAGCGACGAGATCAAGCTAACCAGCAGTCCGACAGTATTGCGGAGGGTGGGATGGCGGATCGTGCCCCTCGTTACGTTAATGTTCCTTTCTTCCGTTATTGATCGGGCGAACGTCAGTTTCGCCGCGCTTTCAATGAATCATGATCTTCAAATCGATCCGGCGGCGTTTGGGGTCGCCGCGGGATTGTTCTTCTTCGGTTATTTTGTATTCGAAGTCCCTGCGAACGTCATATTCCTTCGCCGCCTCGGCGCGCGCATTTGGTTGGCTCGGATCTTGATGACTTGGGGGCTCATCTCTGCGGGGACTGCTTTTGTCTCGACCACCGCGCAGTTCTACATTCTTCGCTTTTTCCTCGGTGTTGCAGAGGCCGGATTTGTACCATGCATCATCATCTATCTCGCGGCGTGGTTCCCGGATAGTGTCCGCGGTCGCATCACCGGCGCAATGTTCATCGCGCTGCCACTCGCAAACGTCATCACCGGCCCTTTATCGAGCTACATGCTTGGCTTGAGCGCATTTGGACTGAAGGGTTGGCAACTGATGTTCATCGTGGAAGGCCTGCCTGCGGTCATACTTGGCGTAGCGGCCTTTGTCTGGATGTCGGATGATCCTTCGTCGGCAAAATGGCTCAACAACGATGAAAGAGCCGAAATGGTGAGGATACTGTCGCGCAATAAGCCGGAACCGCATCATCTGGCGCTGCGCGACGGTTTCTTGAGTGCAACCGTCTGGTGGCTAGCGGCCATTCTGTTCTGCTTTACGGTTGGCATTTGGGGTTTCGTGTTTTGGGGACCGCAAATCCTAAAGAGCCTCGCGGGTGTCTCGAACGAACGCGTTGGACTCTTGATGCTCATTCCCAATGTGATCGCGATCGTCGCGGTCGTCCTTTACTCGCGTCACTCCGACTGGCGCAAAGAACGACGGTGGCATATTGCCGTCGCGGGGCTCGTTGCTGCTCTCGGCTTTGTCCTCAGCTTTCAGAGTTCTGACACGGCCGTCATCATATTTTCGTTCTGTCTGATCGCTGCTGGGGTTTACTGCTCGGCTCCAATCTATTGGACGATACCAAGTACTGTGTTGGCAGGATCGGCTGCCACAAGTGGAATTGCCGTCGTTAACTCGATCGGAAACCTGGGCGGCTATGCGGGACCCTACTTGATCGGAAAATTGCGCGAGTCGACGGAAGGGTTTTCCGCAAGCCTCACCGCGATCGCCATTTTTCTATGCATCGGAAGTATCTTAATCCTGGCGATGCCTCAGCTTCGGCGAACACCAAAAGGGCGTGCCTGATAGCGCAGGATCGCATCCCGCGGTATCAAGCGGAAGTCGGCAAAGGAAGAGCGCCCGCGAGTGCGGGCGCGATCTCGCGGATCGAAGCTATAGAACGAGCAGCGCCGTTTTCAGCGGCGCACGATTGCTAAACCACGCGGCGGCATCAACGGGCACTTGGGGAGGATGTGAGCAACACGCTTGGTCGGCCCAGAGGCCACAAAGAATGGGAGCCGTTCCCTCTCGTGGCGATGATGTCGATCAGTGCGTCATCAATGACTCTGCCGGCGACCGTCAACGCGACTGAACCGGCGTTCTCGTTGGTGTCGCTGCTCAGCCGTGCAGGCTCGCACCGAATCCGTCCTAGTCCGGTTCAATCTGCCCACTGCGTCTCGATCACAAATATTCGATCGGGGTTGAGAATGTTGTTGGGATCGAGCGAGCGTTTGAGCGTCTTCATCAATGCCACCTCCTCCGGAGTGCGACTGTGATGAAGGTAATCTCTCTTATCGATGCCGATCCCATGCTCGGCAGAGATTGATCCCTGATATTCCCCGGTAATGCGGTAGAAAATTGCCTTGATATCAGCCGTGACATCTCCGAGCGCAGCATCGTAGTGAACTGCAACGTGAAGATTGTTGTCGCCAAGATGAGCAATGGTACTTACGGAAATTGGTCCCAAGGCGGTGCGGAGGCGAGCCTTGAGAGCTTCAAGGTATTCAATCATCAGATCAAGGCGCATGCTCACATCAAAAGCGACGAAGGGCGATCTCTGCCCAACGGCCTCAAAGGCCGCTTCGCGGATACGCCAGATTGCACGAGCATCCGCGGTAGACTTGGCGATGACGGCGTCGTTGATGATATTCTTGCGCAAAGCGTCTTGGAGGACGCTCTCGAGCCGATGAGCGCTCTCCAAACCAGCAACCTCGATCAGAGCATAGAAGGGACTTCCGAGTGGAAGCGGGGCCCGAACAAACGGAAGCAAAATTGCCAATTCATAATATGATTCCCACATCGCCTCGAATGCAAACAGGCTTCCTTCCAAGTTATCGCGCATATGTCCAAGAAGAGAGACGAGCGCCGGGAAACTCGGTACGGCGCAGATCGCGACAGCATTCTCATTCGGCTTAGGAAAAAGGCGTAGAATAGCTTTGGTAACGATCCCAAGCGTTCCCTCACTTCCGATGAAGTTCTGCTTTATGTCATAACCCGTGTTATTCTTGAGATATGGATGCATGGAGTTCACGATCGTTCCATCCGCAAGAACAACCTCCAATCCTAACACTAGCTCGCGCGTCATCCCAAATCGTATGACCATCGTGCCGCCTGCGTTAGTGGCGATCACGCCGCCAATAGTTGCGCTTCCGCGTGCAGCAAGATCGAGTGGAAAAATGAGACGATGTTCCTCAGCGCTTTCTTGAACCTGCTGTAGCGTGATGCCGGCTTCAACCGTCATCGTCTTCGCGTTCCTATCCAGCGCAATGATCTTTGACATCCGCTCAAGCGAGACGACAACTTCATTGCCTTTGGGCAAAGCGGCCGATACCAGCCCTGTCATGCCCCCTTGAGAAACAACTCGCCAGCTCCTCGTGTTGCAATACTCAAGAAGCCTAGAGAGCTCCGCGACTCCGGACGGCCGGACTACGATCGCTGGCGGAGCGACCGGCCGGCCGAACCAATCCGTAAAGTACTTAGGGCTGATGCCTGGGCCGGCAAGAATGCTGTCGGGTGGTAGAATGGAGGATATTCCGTCGATCCTAGCATCGTATTGCATCGTCTCCTCCTTGCCTTCTCGAGAACCCGAACAGCTTGAGCTATGCATCCGCAGGCTGGTCCAGAGGGGCGCCCAACCAGGCTCTCAGGGCCGTATTGACGGATGAGGCGCGTTCGCTTTGCAGGGGTTTATCTGGCTCATGACCACGGAAAGCTGATCGGCCGAGCAACCACAGCTATTGATAGTCCGACGACTAGCATGATGAGCCGTCCGAGGCGGACGTCCTGCTCCTGGATGTTAGGGCCGCGCGAGAGCGTGTACGTAATCATCCAACACTCCATGAGTTGCTCCCCGTAGCCGATCGAGGCGAATTGGGTGGCCCGATCCATTCTTGCATTCCAAGGTCGATGATTTCAACGAATAAATCGATTTCGATCAATTTAATGCATTATCACAGGAGTGCCTGTTGGGGAAGGTTATCAACCCTTGCGTTTGGACAGGCCTTGCTCGGTAGTATGACAATTGACATGCAAACTGGTGGAATCCATCATCGTGCCGATGTGGGGCGTGAGAGTTCACCGAAGTCGAATGCGGCCCCGAATGTAGTTTCTACGCAGCCGGACAAACCCGGCTGCTTCCTTTGTTGACGGAGTAGCAGGTATGGTCTCAGAGGCTGCCTCCATGAAGCTTGAGCTCTATGGCGCGAAGACAGGCAACTGTTTGCGTGCGGCGGTCGCTCTCAGCGAGGCTGGCCTTTCTTACCAGGTCCGAAGCATTGATATCGCTGGCGGGGAGCAACGAGGTCAGGCATTCAAGCGCCTGAATCCGACAGGCAAGATCCCGGTTCTCCTCATATCCCGTTCTCCTGATGTCGAAGCGCTCGCAATATCGCAATCCAGCGCGATTATGTTTTTTGCGGATCAACAGGCGCCTGGCCGGCTTCTACCGGCCGTTGCGTCCCCGAGCCGCGCAAAGGTTCTGGAGGCCTTCTTTTACTTCACAAGTGAAGTAATTGGCGTAAATGGAATCGCGTTCAATCTCTTCCGCGGCGGGTACACCGACGCAGCTGGAGAACTTACTCAACGCTATCTCACCTCAATGATCGAGTCCGAGCGCTTTCTCAGCCAGGCTGGCTTCATGGGCGGTGATGACTTCTCGCTGGCGGACATCGCTGGGTATACCGTGATCAGATCCGCGGCTGATACACTGCCTTGGGAGCGACTTCCTCGGCTCGCTGCCTGGCGCGATCGAATTGCCCAGAGGCCAGGTTTACAGAGAGGGATGGCTGCGTTTGATGCTGTCAGCGGGAGTTGATTGTGGCCCGCCGATGTTGATGCGGCCGGAGCAGCATGATCCGGTTGCAAGTTCAAAAGAGGTAAGCAATGGACTTCCACTACTATGAGCCGTCAAAGGGCCGCGGGTTGAAGCATAACCCATTCTACGCCATCATCGCGCCCCGTCCGATTGGCTGGATATCGTCGCTCAACGCACAAGGGCATCTCAATCTTGCGCCATATAGCGTTCTTCAACGCGTTCCTTTACGATCCACCCATTATCGGATTTTCATCGATATCCTGGAAAGACACGGTGAAGAACGTGTCCGAGACAGGAGAGTTCGTCTGGAATTTGGTCACGAAAGACCTGGGTGACCGAATGAATCGGACGTCGGCGCCCTTCGAGCACGGCGTCAGCGAATTCGAAAAGGCGGAACTCACGCCGGTCTCTAGTCGCATTGTGAAGGTTCCTCGTGTTGGCGAGAGCCGAGCCGCAATGGGGTGCGAGCTTGTTGAAGTGGTCGGGCTCAAGCACGCTACCGGCGCGCCAGCGGAGGGCTGGCTGGTTCTTGGCAAGGTCGTCGCGGTGCGCATCGACAAGGCTCTGATTAAAGATGGTGTCTACCAAACTGCGTTGGCCAATCCGATCCTTCGGGCCGGTCGCGAAGGGGACTACGTCGAAGTTACCGAAGAGGCGGTGTTTGAGATGGAGCGGCCGACCGGCAGCAGCAATCCCGCGCGTTTCACGGCTCATAGTTGTGGCCATATCGATGTCTCACGTGAATTAGTTGGTCACCCGATTGGCGGCAGGGGCCGATTGGTGCTCTCATAAGGTGTAAGTGACGACCCGTCCCTTTATTCACCAGCTTAAGCGTGTTTCGATCTCGAATATGACACAGCACGACTTTGAAACGATTGCGCGCTTTGTCTGCCCGAAGTGCAAGCGCCATGTCTCCACCAACGTCGCCGTGCCGGAGCCGAGCTTCGATTCTGAGCCGGCTTCGGACACCGTTTCAGAAGGTGCGGTTGAGGTTTTATGCCCAAGATGTGGGGCGGCCTTTAACGGGCACTGCTTCAGCACCGTGAACAGCTGCGAAATCACTCTCGACGATTTCGATGAAACAACGGTTGAGGCTGGCCTTGCGCAGTACGTACCCGATGAGCCCTGACTGGATTGACTACGATCCGCCTGACGATCCGCTTGGGATATTCCTCGACACTTATCACCACACTGGCGAACTATTGGCAGAGCAAGGTGGGGAAGCATACCTTTACGCCCGAAGAATCGGTCACCGAGGAGATGCCTGGGTAGCACCGAGTATGAGTGCGCGCGCCGTGGGGTAGCGTGAGCGGCTTTCACCTGCTTCGACGGATGCGTAAGGAAGCAGCCTCATTGAGTGGCGGTTAGCCATTCCGACGAGTTCTTCCTACGAGACGGGGGCAGGCTCGACCATCAAAAGGTAGCAGGAATCACGATCCTTGACCGAGCAACAGACCCGCGACTTCTAACCGTAGCGGTCCGCAAAATCATCAATAAGCGTTGCGAATACAACGGCTTAGCGTCCGTTCGGCCAAAGAGTTCGCCTGTCGAAAAATTTTCGAAGCGCCTGCTTGTATGTCGCGAGGCAACGGCGTATTTCTATATAAGAGCATATGCTCCTATTTGAAAAGGATACGTTCAATGAGCAAAGCGGACATCCTCGTGAGTGGCGCGACCGGACGCACGGGAGGTGCGGCGATCGACGAGTTGTTGAAGATGGGGCAAAAGGTGAGGGCCTATGTCCGCGCGGACGATGATCGGGCGGCTTCCTTCAGGAAGCGCGGCGTCGAGATCGCGGTTGGCGATTTCACCAATATCGATGCGATCCGAGCGGCACTCGAGGGAATTCGAGCTGCCTATTTCCTTCATCCGATTCGGCCAGGCATCCTCGAAGCTACCGCATACTTTGCACAAGCTGCAAAGGAGGCTGGAGTCAGCGCGATCGTCAACATGTCGCAGATCTCCGCGCGTCGGGAATCAAAGAGCAACGCAGCTCAAAACCATTGGGTCTCCGAACAGGTGTTCGACTGGTCGGGCGTGGCAACGACACATCTTCGGCCGACATTCTTCGCCGACTGGCTCGTCTACCCTCACTTCGCGAAGGAAATCTGGGCGAAGAAGCGGATTGAATTTCCCTTTGATGGAGGCCGTCACGCGCCCATCAGTACGCCTGATCAGGGGCGGGTCATTGCCAAGCTTCTGGTGAACCCCAAGGGGCACGAAGGAAAGGTCTACAAGCTGCATGGCCCGGTCGAGATGGATTTCGACCAGATCGCTGTGGACATGAGCGAAGTGCTCGGAGCCAAGATCGCGTTCGCCCCAATTTCAATCGACGAGTTCCGCCAGAGGATGGAAAATGTCTACAAGTTCCATCCGTTTCTCGTCCAGCACCTGGTTGAGGTCGCGCAGAACTACAAGGAAGGCATTTTTGCCGGGACGAACGATGCGGTCGAGAAGATCACGGGAGAGCCGGCGCTCTCCGTGGCTGAGTTCGTCGCCCGCAACAAGAAGGCGTTCGCTTGAAGCAGACGTGGGCATCGAAAGTTGTCGTGGCCTTACAACGCAAGGACGAAAGTAATGCTGTCGGACAGCCGCTCTCACGTGATCGACAAATGCAGTTGTTCCGCCGTGAGACGGGCTGCCCGGCAGATATCGCGCTTCTATGATGCTCACCTAGAGCCCGCGGGCCTTAGGATTACGCAATACTTGATCCTGGCCACCGTGAGGGAGCTTCACTGCGTTCCGGTGAGCGTCCTTGCCGAACGGCTCGATATCGAGCGCACTGCGATGGGGAGAATGGTAGCTCTTCTCGAGCGCAATGCCCTTGTGGTCATTCGGCCATCACCCTCAGACAGCCGAAGCCGAATAGTTGCGCTCACTCAGGAGGGGGTACGTACAGCCGAAAAGGCTGCGGCCCTTTGGCGCGAAGCGCAGCGTCGATTTGGTGAGTTGAATGGAGGCACGGATGGAATGCGGTCTCTGCGGGAACGACTCGAAGGTCTGGTGGTCGTATCGGCAACGACGGAATAACGATAAAGCTGGTATCTCAGTCGCAATACTGAGGCGAAAAGGCCCTCTGCCGCGGCTTGTTCACTTTCCTATAAGCTCCTTGAGTATGCCTCCGTAGCGGCTGAAAGCCTTTGTGAGGTGGCTTTGATCCGCGAAGCCGTATCGTATCTATGGGTCACTATAACCAGTAAGGCGCTAAGGAGCTGCTTGTGATCAAGAGCAGATTTGCCAAACTATCGGACGTCAACTTGCACTATCTCGATGGGGGTGAGGGCGAGGCCGTCGTTCTCCTCCATGGCTGGCCACACACGTCCCATGCTTGGCGCCATGTCATGCCGGTGCTGGCCGAGCATTACCGCGTCATTGCACCCGATCTCAGAGGGCTTGGAGATAGTTCTCGGCCGGCTACCGGGTTCGATAACGCGAGCGTTGCTGGAGATGTCCTCGAATTGATAGAGGCGCTGGGGATCCAAAGCGTCTCGTTGGTCGGTCACGATTGGGGTGGTCCTGTGGCGTTCGCCGCGGCGCTTCTGGCTCGTCAACGCGTCAAGAAACTGGCAATTGTCGATGTCGTGCTTCCGGGGGACGGTCGCGTGGCCGGATCTGGTCAGGGGGGTGCACGTTGGCACCATCTTTTTCACCGTACGCCTCATCTGCCCGAGGCGCTGACCGCTGGCCGAGAGGAGATTTACCTCAGTTGGTTCTATGACGAGTACAGCGAGCGGCCTGGCGTCATCGGTGCATCTGATCTCGCGGAGTACGTGCGCTGCTACTCGAAGCCCGGCGCTATGCATTGTGGTTTCGAATATTATCGGACGGTCGAAGTATCATCGGCATTTGTAAAGGAGCGTATCGCTCGAGATGGCAAGCTAAACGTCCCCGTCTTGACTGTTGCGGGCGGTGCTGGCCGAGGGCGGGGCGATGAAACGGCCGATAGTGTGGGGCGATTGGTGATCGACCTAGAATCGCACGTTATTCCGGGCTGCGGTCACATGGTGCCCGAGGAGGCGCCGGAAGAACTGAGCAATCTGCTGCGAGCGTTTCTCAGCCGCCCGGCCTGAAACGTCGTTATGCAACCATTCTGGAATAATCAATAATATAGAAAAAATCAATTTTTTTATTGACAGCGGTTGCTTCCAAGCCCTTAAAGGGCTGGGCCGGTGTGCCAAGAGCGCCAGAGACCCGGTCAGGGAGGAGACGAAGGCCATGACAAACAAGGAAGACAAAAAGCGGCTTCGCTCACGAGAATGGTTCGAAAACGCCGACGACCCGGTGTTGGCTTCGCTCTACACTGAACGATATCTGAATTTTGGACTGACGAGAGAGGAACTCCAATCGGGGCGCCCGATCATTGGCATCGCCCAGACAGGCAGTGATCTTTCGCCCTGCAATCGAAGCCACCTTGAACTTGCCACCCGCGTGAAGGACGGCATCAGAGAGGCTGGAGGCATCCCGCTCGAGTTTCCGGTTCATCCAATCCAAGAGACCGGCAAACGTCCGACGGCCGCCCTCGATCGCAACCTGGCGTATCTGGGACTCGTGGAAGTGCTGTTCGGCTATCCAATTGACGGCGTCGTGCTGACGACGGGCTGCGACAAGACTACTCCGGCTTGCATCATGGCCGCGGCAACCGTGAACTTGCCGGCGATAGTCCTGACCAACGGGCCAATGCTCAATGGCTGGTACAAAGGAGAGCGCGCCGGCGCGGTAAGCATCGCCTGGAAGGTGCGGGCGCTCTATGCAGAAGGCAAGATTACAGAGCAGGAACTGACCCGAGCGATTACTGCCGGGGCGACGTCGGTTGGTTATTGCAACACGATGGGTACCGCGTCGACCATGAATTCGTTGGCGGAGGTTCTCGGGTTGTCATTGCCAGGCAGCGGGACCATACCCGCGGCCTATCGGGAGCGCGGAGAAGTCGCATACAAGACGGGTCGCCAGATCGTCGATCTCGTCCGAAGGGACGTGCGTCCTTCCGACATCCTTACGCGACAGGCGTTTGAGAACGCGATCGTCGTGAATACCGCGCTGGGAGGCTCTAGCAACGCGCCCATTCATATTAACGCGATTGCGCGACACGTCGGCGTTCCACTCGAGATGGCCGACTGGGAATTGGGGCATAAGGTCCCGCTTCTCGCGAACGTCCAACCGGCAGGTAAGTACCTCGCAGAAGACTTTCATCGGGCTGGCGGCGTGCGCTCGCTGATGGGCGAGTTGTTGCGAAATGGTCGTCTACACGGTGATGCGATGACCGTGAATGGAAAGACGTTGGCCGAAAACTGCGCGGATGCTCAAGTCGAGGATCCAGATGTGATTCGGTCTGTCTCAAATCCGGTCAAGGAAGATGCTGGATTTATTGTGCTCACAGGCAATCTGTTCGACTCGGCGATCATCAAGACATCTGTGATTACGCCGGAGTTCAAAAAGCACTATCTTTCTAACGCTCATGATCCGGAAGCATTTGAGGCGAGGGCGGTCGTCTTTGAAGGACCAGAGGATTATCGGCGCCGTATCGACGATCCCAGCCTTGAAATCGACGAGCACTGCATCTTGATCATCAGGGGGGCTGGACCTGTTGGCTATCCTGGCGCCCCGGAAGTGGTGAATATGCGACCGCCGGCGAGCCTCCTGAAGAAGGGGGTGACTGTGCTTCCTTGTATTGGAGATGGGCGCCAATCAGGAACGTCTGCGTCTCCCTCTATCTTGAACGCATCGCCAGAAGCCGCCGTTGGCGGAGGTCTTTCGATTGTGAATACAGGGGATCTATTGCGAGTCGATCTCCGTCAAAAGCTGGTCAATCTGCTTGTTTCCGAAGACGCTATCGCTCAGAGGCGCAAGAGCCTGCAGGAGCGTGGTGGGTTCGCCATCCCTCCCAGTCAGACACCCTGGCAGGAAATTCAGCGCTCGCTGGTGGACAGTCTCTCGGATGGCATGGTGCTGAAGCCGGCGGTCGGATTTCAACGCCTCGCCGAAACGAAGGGCGTCCCGCGGCATCCTGTGTGAGTTGCTGCTGAGCGCGGACGATCCAATAAGGTCGTCCGCTTGATAGCGAATAGGGCAGGATTCTGTCCAAACAGGAAATCGATTTTTTGTATTTAAATCGATATTTATGTGACGGCATCAAATGTCCGATGGAGAGAATTCCGTGATTCAACATAAATACGCGTCTTTGAGTGCCGTTAGGATGCATTACCTTGAGGCCGGAGCGGGCGACCTCGTCTTGTTGCTTCATGGATGGCCTCACACTTCTCATTCCTGGCGCCACGTCATTCCCGAGCTCTCGAGACACGCGAGGGTTATCGCGCCCGATCTAAGGGGGCTTGGCGATACATCTAGGCCGCTGTCAGGTTATGACAACGCAACGGTCGCAGGCGACGTCCTGGAGCTCATTGATCGTCTTGAAGCGAAGACCTTCTCGGTGGTCGGTCACGACTGGGGAGGGCCCGTCGCTTTCGCTCTCTGTCTTATGGCTCGGTCGCGAGTGAATAAGCTCGTTCTCGTCGACAGCGTACTTGCAGGCGACGGCCGCTCGGCCGGCGGATCCCAAGGTGGAGCGAGATGGCACCACCTATTTCATCGTACACCGAACTTGCCCGAATTCCTCACCGCTGGGCGTGAGGCGGCGTACTTGAGTTGGTTCTACGAAGAGTACAGCGAGCGCGGAGGCAGTGTTACTCCCGCTGATCTTGCTGAATACGTCCGAACGTACTCGCAGCCGGGCGCAATGAGATGCGGGTTTGAATACTACCGGACAATCGATGCGTCTGCGGCCTTCGTTCAGAAGGCAATTAAAGCGGAAGGCAAGCTGAACGTGCCGGTCCTCAGCGTGGCGGGCGACTCCGGTCGAGCAAGAGCGAACGAAGCCAAAGAGAGCATCCAACTATTGGTCGAGCAATTGGATCACCGATTGATACCTTGGTGCGGCCATCTCGTCCCTGAGGAAGCTCCCGAGGAGCTACTGCAGCATCTTGTTCCGTTTCTAGCTCGGTAATCAACAATCATTAGGGGAGTCCAAAAATGACGGAGGGAACCACAGTTCGGCATGGCTGGCTGGTCGTGTCGCTTCTTTGCTTGCTCTATGTGGTCGCATTTATCGATCGGCTGATCTTGGCCCTTCTCGTGCAGCCACTCAAAGCGAGCTTCGACGTGTCGGACTTTCAGATCGCGCTCCTATTTGGGACTGCGTTCGCGCTGGTGTTCGGTGGTTTCGGTCTCCCATTGGGCAGATTGGCCGATCGAATGAACCGACACAAATTGATCGTGTTTGGCGCGGTCGTTTGGACGGTCTGCACGATCCTTTCGGCTTTCGCGCCAAACTTCGCGACCCTTGTGCTTCTGAGGGGTGGACTAGCGTTCGGCGAAGCCGCCCTCATTCCCGCGGGATACTCGCTGATCGCGGACCTATATGAAAACGAAACGAAACGGAGGAGTGCGTCGAGCTTCTTTGCCGCCTCCGGGACCTTGGGGGCATCCTGCTCGTTCATAGTAGGCGGGATGATCCTGACCGCAATCGCGTCGATGACGGCGGGCGGAAGAGCATTTGGATTCCAGCCCTGGCAGGCCGTTTTGATCTCTGTCGGCGTTCCTGGCCTCGTATTAGCGTTAGTCTTTGCGGTATTCGCGAAGGAGCCGGCGCGACGCGATCGAACAGAAAAGCATTCCCATCCGTCACTTGCTGATCTGTTTGCGCACGTGCGCCAGAACGTCGGGGTATTTGCGGGGATGTTCGGGGGAACGGCATTGCTCTTCGTCGCGGTCTATTCCGCGACCGCTTGGGTACCAGAACTCCTGGTGCGTAGCTACGGGGTCCCGATCAGCAGAGCCGGATTCCTGTTTGGTCTCGTCCTAATGTTCGCAGGGCCTGTCGGCAGCATTGTCGTTCCGTGGTTCGTCAAGACTGTTGGCGCCCGATGGCTGAATACCGCCATCATACAGTCGGCTGTTGCAGTCGTGGGGGGAGCCATTCTGATAATCGGCTATCTGCAGTCGGATGCCACGATATTCCTGGTGCTGTTCGCGCTCGGAGCCCTGTTGATCATTGGATTGTCCAGTGATGGCATTATCAGCATTCAAATGCTGGCTCCTGATCGCATGCGAGCGACATTGGTGGCGGCCATCGTGTTCTTGAACATCCTTGTCGGTCTCGGGGTTGGCCCGGCAGGAGCAGCCGCAGTCATGGCCAACGCACCGGTTCAGTATCAAACCCTGAACGTGGCGCTGTCGGTCATGGCGCTATTGGGGACGCTGTCCTCGGCTCTGTTCTTCATGCTTGCGGGATTGAGCTTCTCGAAAGACCGATCGAAGCTTGGCGTCGGTGCGCTCGTATCTCAGTAGCGAATTGTCAGCGAGGGCATTCGCGCGTCGAGAAAAAAGCGCGGCGCAAAAGCGAAGTATCGGGAGTGTAGGCGAGGTACGATGAAGAGCTATCAAGTCACGGAATTCAATGCGCCGTTGAAGGAGGTCGAGCAGTCGACTCCGCAGCCGAAGGGCACACAGGTCCTGATCGAGGTGAAGGCGGCAGGTGTGTGCCATAGCGACCTCCACATTTGGGAAGGTGGCTATGAGCTCGGTCACGGACGCAAGCCGCTTTCCTTGCGCGATCGCGGCGTGTTGTTGCCACGCACTATGGGGCACGAAACTGTCGGCGAAATCGTCGAGTTCGGGTCGGATATTAATGAGGCTGACAAGAACGGTTTGAGGGTGGGCGACGTTGTGCTTGTCTATCCGTGGCTCGGCTGTGGCGGGTGTTCGATGTGCCTTGCTGGTGACGAGAATATGTGTCTGAAGCCCCAATCGCTCGGCGTCTATTGCGATGGCGGCTACGCCGACCACATGATCGTCCGGCACCCCAAATACCTGCTCAACCTGAAGGGGCTGGATCCAGTCATGGCCGCGCCGTACGCGTGCTCGGGTGTCACGACCTATAGTGCGCTTAAGAAGGTTGAGCAGGAGTTTGATTCCCCGATTGTGATTGTTGGTGCCGGTGGCCTCGGCCTGATGGCGTTGTCGCTACTGAAAGCGATGGGTGGCAAGGGCGCGATTGTCGTCGACATCGATGCCAAGAAGCGTGAGGCAGCCGAGAGGGCTGGCGCGCTGGCCACCGTCGACGGCAGTGCGCCGGACGCACTAGAGCAGCTCGCCATGAAGGCAGGCGGACCGATCAGAGCGGTGATCGACCTCGTCGGCAGCACTAGCTCTGTTCAACTCGCCTTTGACTGCCTGACAAAGGGTGGAAAGCTTGTGATTGTCGGCCTGTTTGGCGGCGGTGCTCCATGGGCGTTGCCACTGATCCCGTTGAAAGCCCTGACTATCCAAGGAAGCTACGTGGGCAATCTGCGCGAGACCCAGGAGCTTCTCGATCTCGTGCGCGCGAAGAATATCGAGCCAATTCCCGTCACGCCGACGCCGCTCGCGAGTGTCAACAGTGCTTTGGATGATCTGCGGAAGGGGCGACTCGTCGGCCGCGCGGTGCTCGTGCCGTGACGTCTCGATGCTTGCGATCATATGCAGCTGACGATCTACGCGAAATCGGCAGCGTGGTTGCTAACGGATGCGCTCTCGGAATTGAGCAGAAGCTGCGGCCCTGGGTGACTTCGAGATCGCTCGCAGGTGTCCTTACTCGTCAGCTTGTCACGGGCGAGGACACTACCGCACGCCATCCAAGAGCGGCGCCAGTTAAGGGGCCAATGCTTCACTGACGTCAAAGTGAGCATTCGCCACGTTTATCAATTGTGCGGCGATCCTGCCGATCGAACCAATGAGGCTTGTAATGGAAGATGTTCTCGCGAAGAAGACCATCACCGTCCTTGGTAGGCGGATGGCGTACCATGAACGAGGCGAAGGTGCGCCAATTCTGTTTCTACATGGCAATCCGACTTCGTCATACCTTTGGCGAAATGTGCTTCCGGCGCTGCGCGGCCAGGGAAGATTGATCGTACCGGATCTGATCGGCATGGGAGACTCCGAAAAGCTCCCGAATTCAGGTCCGGAGACCTACACTTTTGCGACGCATCGCGAATTCCTATGGAAGTTCATTGATTCAGTGACCGGCGACCGAGAGAAGATCGTACTGGTCATCCATGATTGGGGGTCAGCGCTTGGCTTCGACTGGGCAAATCAGCATCGGGATCGCGTTCGGGCCATCGCCTATATGGAAAGCTTTGTTCGGCCTGTCGCCCGCTGGTCGGACTGGAACGATGAGCGTAGGCCCCTGTACCAAGCTCTTCGTTCCGAAAAAGGCGAGGAGATGATCCTCGAGCAGAACATATTCATCGAGAAGGTATTCCCAAGCTCCGTCATCCGCCCCATGTCGGAAGCGGAAATGAACGAATATCGCAGGCCGTTTCTCAACAAAGAGGATCGATGGCCGACCCTGACGTGGCCACGTCAGATCCCGATCGAAGGAGAGCCGGCGGACGTACACCAGGTCATGAGCGCCTACTCAAGCTGGATGTCCGAAAACAACCTGCCAAAATTGTTCATCAACGCTGAGCCAGGAAGGATCGTCTTTGGTTCAGCTCGAGAGTTCTGCCGATCCTGGAAGAATCAGACCGAGGTAACCGTAGCGGGCATCCACTATATCCAAGAAGACTCGAGCCCCCAGATCGGCAAAGCAATCGCAACCTGGCTTTCGGAGAAGGTTGAAAAGGGGAGCGAAAAATAATGTCGACGGACTTCGTAAGAGGAGCGTTCTCGAACGCGCAAGGCATTTTCCAAAGCCGAGGAGTGCAAAGCCATGGTGCCTAAGTCAAATCGCCAAGTCCTGCTCAAGAGTCGTCCGGTAGGAATACCGCAAGCGTCTCATTTTGAGGTCGTGGAAACGCCCTTGGTCGAACTTGCGTCCGGTCAGTTTTTGGTGCGCAATCGCTTTCTTTCTATCGATCCTGCGATGCGGGGCTGGACCAATCCGACCCAGAATTATTCAAAGCCGGTCGCCTTGGGCTCTGTCATGCGCTCGTTTGCCGTTGGCGAAGTCGTCGCTTCGCGACATGACGGGTTTGCGGTCGGCGATGCCGTTGTCGGGATGCTGGGCTGGCAGGAGTACGCGCTGACGGACGGCGCGAACGTCCGCTACAAGGTTGTAGATAAGGATCTGCCACTTTCCACTTTCCTAGGTGTCTTGGGACTTAATGGGTTCACTGCCTATCTTGGTCTGACGGAATTCTGCGTACCGAAGCCAGGAGACACATTCGTGGTGTCTTCGGCCAGCGGTGCGGTTGGCTCAGCCGCCGGTCAGATTGCTAGTATATATGGCTGCCGAACCATCGGCATCACCGGCGGTCGCGACAAGGTGAAGGTTTGCCTGGATCAATTCGGCTTCGATGCGGCGGTTGACTACAGGAGCCCGGACTTCGAGGAGCGCTTGAAGGAGGCCGTCCCAACCGGCGTGGATGTGTATTTCGACAACACGTCGGGATCCATTTCGGATGCGGTGATAAAGAATCTTGCGAACGGCGCCAGAGTAGCGATTTGCGGGACTGCGTCGATCGCGGATTGGGAGGCTTGGCCGACCGGCCCGCGGGTCGAGCGTCACTTGCTTGTCAAGCGCGCCCGGATGCAGGGCTTCGTCAACCTAGACTATGACCACCAGTACGACGAAGCGGTACGCCGTCTCGCGACGTGGGTAAGGAATGGGCGATTGAGGTACCGAGAAGATATCAGGGAAGGGCTAGAGACGGCGCCATCCTTGATTGCGGAGCTATATGAGGGGACACACACCGGCAAGTTGTTGGTCAAGCTCTGACGCCTTCCCTCGGCGGTTATCTAGCGACGACGCTACTTCCTCGACGCCCCGGCTTCGCGTGAGGAAACTTCAAATCAGCCCGCCTCAGTGACAGGCGATCGTTCCAACAGCCGCGATTGGGCCCGGGACTACCGGAGCTCAGGGCCAACCAGGTCGAGAGGACCTAACCATGAGCGAAGAGCCTCTTTCAAAAGCAACCGTCGAAGTGCTCGGTCGCCGCATGGCCTTTCATCAATCGGGGGAAGGGGCGCCCCTACTTGTCCTGCATGGCAATCCGACGTCTTCCTACTTGTGGAGGAACGTTGTTCCGGCTCTACGCCCACTGGGGACCGTCATCGTTCCTGACTTGATCGGAATGGGCGAATCCGAAAAGTTGCCGGATGTTGGGCCGCAGACCTATCGGTTCACGACCCATCGCGAATACCTGTGGGCGTTCATCGATCGAATCGTGCCCAAAGATCAAAAGGTCGTCCTAGTAATTCATGATTGGGGCTCAGCTCTAGGCTTCGACTGGGCCAATCATCATCGCGATAGAATCCGCGGCATCGCCTATATGGAGGGTATAGTGCGGCCGATCGCGGATTGGGCCGAATGGAATAAAGCCGCGGTACCGATCTTCCAAGGCTTCCGCTCCGAAAGCGGGGAGCAAATGATCTTGGATAAGAACCTCTTCATTGAAAAGGTTTTGCCGGGTTCGATCTTGCGAAAGTTGTCCGAAAGCGAGATGGCCGAGTATCGCCGGCCGTTCCAGAAGCGGGAGGACAGGTGGCCTACGCTTACTTGGCCGCGGCAACTCCCGATCGCCGGCGAGCCTGCTGACGTCACGGCCATCGTCGCGGCATACGCCGAATGGATGAAGGAAAATGAGCTGCCTAAGCTATTTATCAACGCTGAACCGGGAGCAATCCTAACGGGTCCGGCCCGCGATTTTTGCCGGTCGTGGAAGAATCAAGCAGAGGTGACCGTAAAGGGCTCGCATTTTATCCAGGAGGACTCGGGACAAGAGATCGGCCAAGCAATCGCTGACTGGCTGGTGGCTGCAACAGTTTGAGTAGAACTCAGCCAGCCGAAGAGGCGGCTTTCCCTCGTTTTACAAGACCGCCCTGGATCAATATCTCCGTGGTGAGGCGCATGTGCGTTGACATGAGCTTCGCCGAAAGAACCGGATCCTTGGCGATCACGGCATCTGCGATCTTGGAATGTTCCTTATCTAAGTCTCTCTTTTTTCCGGACGTTGCCGCGGAAAGCCAGCGGTATCGGTCGCTCTGTGTGGTCAGCATCTCGCGCATTCTGAGCAGCCAAACGTTGTCGCAAGCTGCGACCAAAGAGGTATGGAAAAGCGAATGAGCGGAAGCCCAGTTCGGCGAGAGGTTCTTGCCGCTAGCGTCGAATCTGGGGGTATGCAGAAGTCGATGCAGCGAGGCAACGATCGACGTTTCCCAATTGAGGTCACCATTCTCGATCGAGCGAGCCAGGCACAAAGTCTCGATGTGCACACGAGCGTCTGTGAGTTGGACTAGGTCGTCAACGGATATGGGAGCAACCCTAAAACCGCGCTGGGGTTCGGCGATCACCAATCCTTCAGAGGTCAACCGCGCCAAAGCCTCCCGCACCGCACTGAGGTTGACTGACAGGGTCTCGCACAAGGTAGAAATCTTGAGCTTCTCCCCCGGACGAAGATCGCCGTTGAGGAGCTTCGTGCGAAGGTCCTGATAGACGCTTTGGGTCAGACTCGAGGCGAGGGTCATTGTCATTCTATTGTCTTACTTCGAAAGCTCGAAAAACTCAACTTTTACCTTTATGGCGACTGTTGACCGGAATCGTGCATTTTTAGCAACAACAAGCATTCGGCCGAAAAATCAATTTTTTATTGACTAATGGATTTTTATGTCGTTCTTGGGTCTTCGAAGAAGGGAGATCAACATGCGGTTTGCTCGATTTTCAGACCGCGGCAGGCTTGGCCTGGCCGCTGCAGCGAAAGACAACAAGTTCAAAGGGCTGACGACCGGAGAAGGGGGCTATCCCGGAGATCTGACTGATCTGATCAAAAAGGGGCGTGGTGCCCTTCAGGCCGCTTACGAAGCGCTTTCCAAAGGAGCGTCAATCGACCTGGACGCCGTAACGGTGCTCCCTCCACTGGGGAATCCCGGAAAGATCATCTGCATCGGGCTAAACTATGTTGATCACACCGCCGAGACTGGCTTTCAGCAGCCCGAATATCCGATGGTGTTCAGCCGGTTCACCTCCACTTTGATTGGGCACAACGCGGCGATCGAGCGTCCTCGGATCTCCGAACAGTTGGATTATGAAGGTGAGTTTGTTGCCGTCATCGGTTCGTCTGCAAGGCATGTCGGCAAGGCCGACGCCCTGAAGCATGTAGCTGGCTATTCGCTGTTCAATGATGTTTCTGTGCGCGATTTCCAACGGCGCACGCCGCAATGGACTGTAGGCAAGAACTTTGATGCAAGTGGCCCCTTTGGGCCATACTTCGCAACGGCCGATGAGTTTCCGCCGGGTTGTCGGGGGCTCAGGTTGCAGACCCGATTGAACGGAAGGACCGTCCAGGATGCGAACACCAACGATCTGGTGTTTGACCTCGAAACGCTGATCGTAACCTTGAGCGATGCGTTCACCCTCGAGCCGGGGGATATCATCGTCACCGGTACGTCAGCCGGAGTCGGTGCGGGACGAAAGCCACCCTTGTGGATGAAGGCTGGCGATGTCGTCGAAATTGAACTCGAGGGCTTCGGCGTGCTCCGTAACACTGTTGCCGACGAGGCGACATAGCGCGGCGTGGGAGCTTGGCCGCAAGGGGCGGTGAGCTAGTCCGCCTCCCGAACGAGTGGCTAACGGAAGGATGTCGCGGCGCCCGGATCCGTGTGGAGGTGGATTACCTCACTTGGTTTTGGCTGCCGCGATCAAATAGAACAAAAGGGAGAAGCCATGGCGCTTCCGTCGGAGGTTTGGCTGCGCCTGGTCGCTGTGATCGTGTCTGCATTCAGCTTGATCGCCGCTGGCGTTTGCTGCTCCACAGGCGTCTTTTGGTCAATTCCGAGTACCCTACTGAAGGGAACCTCCGCGACTAGTGGCGTTGCCCTGTCCGATTCGTTCGGCAATCTCGGTGGTTACGTTTGGGCCTTGTCTCATCGGAAAACTGAAAGAGGGGCGGATTCATTCGCGCCAAGTTTGGTCGCGATTGCGGTTTGGCTGGTTCTAGCGATGCCGCAGCTCAAGTACTTGTGGAAGCCATCTCGGAAGGGCAGCCCGTGACTCGCTTCGCCCTCTTCGGTCCAATCGTAGGTCTGATTTCAACGCTCTAACTTAGAAGAGGTACCAATGTCACCCGAACACCATGCGACCCAGGATTTTTGGAACAGTGCCCGGGCGGGCGAGGCGTTCCCGACCCAGTGGGCCCGTCGGCTGTCGGTGCCCGAAGGATACCGTATACAGTTCGAAATTGCCGACCGGCTTGCGCAAGCCGGCAATCCGCGAGCCGGATGGAAGGTCGCGACAGTCAACAAGATTCTGCAAGAGCAACTCGGAGTGACCGAACCATTCTTTGGTTCCGTTCGAGGCAAATCTGTTTTTGAAGCAGGATATCGGCTCCCCGCATCGAGCTACTGCAAACCCCACGTGGAAACCGAAATTTGCTTTCGCGTGACGAAGGGCATCGAGATCGCGACGACCGCGGAGGCGGTTCGTCAGTGCCTGGACGCCTGCTATCCCGCGTTTGAATTGGTCGAGAAGCGCTGTCCGGTGCCGGACTTGGGCGTCGCGCTGGCGGACAATGCCGAACACGCGGCTATCGTACTAGGAGCGCCGGTCGAGGTTACAGACGATATCGCGTTTGGTGACGAAGGTGTTTCACTTTACTTCAACGGTAAAGAGGTTGGCACCGGACAGGGCTCGGCCATTCTTGGCGATCCCGTTAGATCCGTCCTTTGGTTGAACGACAAGCTAAGGGAGTTTGGACGCACGTTGCTGCCGGGGCAGCTGGTTATGAGTGGATCGATCATACGCCAGTTCCCGGTGAGCCCGGGAGATCAGGTCGAGGCGAAGTTCTCGACCCTCGGCAACGTTCAGATCGCCGTATCTGACTAACCGATTGCTGCGTCGATAGCGCGCGGCACCTCGAGCGCTTGTGCGCCCGAGGTGCCGCGGAGCGTCCGCTCAAAAGTTAAAGGACAGAAGGGGTCATACGTGCTTGTAGAACCCGACCGGATCCAGAGTGTTCTCGCCCATCCCGCCTTCAAGGAATTGGCGGACGCGACGCGCGCGGCCCTGCAAGCCGAATCCCTCAACTCTCTGTTCGCGCTTGGTCTTGGTGCGTTGCGAGACTTGCGACACGCGGTCGCCGATATGCTCGACCAGAAAGCGAGTGGCGATCACGTGCGGAGGCACGCGTCAGACTTGTTGGTCCCTCTCGATAGCTGCGCGTTGCATCTTCCGACCCGGGTCGGGAACTACACGGACTTCTACGCTGGCATCTATCACGCGCGCGCCGCAGGCGCTTTGTTAACACCCGAGAACCCGCTTCCGTCGAATTACAAGTGGGTGCCGATCGCCTATCATGGTCGAGCGTCGTCGGTGCAGGTTGGAGGTGGTTTGGTGCGCCGGCCTCTTGGCCAACGCCCTCCTTCAGTGCCTGGCGCGGCGCCGAGCTTTGGCCCTTGCGAGCGATTGGATTTCGAGCTCGAGATGGGATTTTACGTCACCGAGGGCAACAGTGTTGGGAAGCCAACACCCATTGGCCTGGCATCGAGACAGATTGCGGGTTTCTCGCTGTTGAACGACTGGTCAGCGAGAGACGTTCAACGTTGGGAGATGTATCCGCTCGGCCCGTTTCTTAGCAAGAGCTTTGCCACTGCGGTTTCGCCCTGGGTCGTCACGGCGGATGCGCTCGCTCCGTTCCGCGTAGAGGCGCTGTCTCGACCGGCGGAGGATCCACGCCCGCTAGCATACTTGTTTGACTCTGACGACCAGGCACGTGGCGGCCTCGACATCGATCTGCGTGTGCACCTGTCCACCGAGGCAATGCGAAAGACCAATCAGCCGGCAACTGAGATCATTAGCTCGAACGCGAGATACCTCTATTGGACGCCGGCGCAGATGATAGCGCATCACACGATCAATGGGTGCAACCTTCAGCCAGGCGATCTCATCGGTACAGGCACTATATCAGGGCCAAGTCCGGTCGAGCTCAGCAGTATGCTTGAGTTGACGAACGCAGGCGCAAAGCCGGTGACCCTTCCGAACGGCGAGCAACGAGGCTTCCTGCTGGATGGAGACGAGGTCACCTTGAGTGCCAGGTGCAGCCGGCCTGGATATGTGTCGATAGGGTTCGGTTCTTGCATCGGCAGAATCGAAGCCGCGCTGATCTAGCCCGGGAGGGACGATATGGAGTGTCACGCTGCTCTCATATATTCGCTGTTGATGTCGCCGGATGTCGATCTCGACGAAGTACGCTTTGGACAGCTTCTCGTCGCTCTCGTGATCACCGTGGGAATGGTGCTCTTCGCGGTGTCTTCACTGCTGTTCGGTAGATTCTTTTAGCGTCGCTCGGAACGAAAGTCGGTGGGAGCACGATCGGTCCACTTTTTGAAGGCCTTTCGAAAGCTTGTCGCATCGGCGAAGCCGATGCGCTCGGCAATCTGGTCGACGCTCATAAACGTATTTTCGAGCAATTCGATCGCCAACGATTGGCGCATCTCATCTACGATCGCTTGGTAGGACGCCCCTTCGTCCGCCAGTCTTCGATGAAAGGTTCGCAGCGAGAGGCCGATATGAAGTGCAACTTCCTGAGTGGTCGGAAAGCGGTTTGGACTGTTGAGGCACGCTGCGCGTATCTTCCGCACGAGAGCGGATTCGCCCGGGTGCTCAGTTAGCACTGTATCGCAAACCTGCTGACAAATCTTCGCGGTGATGGGGTTTGCGTTGGGGCAGGAAATATCGAGTACCTTGGCGTCGAAGTGCCATTCCATGCGATCAGAGTCGAACTCAATCGGACAGTTGAACAGGCGCTCGTAGTTCCGCCAATGAACCGGAGCGGGAAATGGAAAAATCATCCGCTTGCTGGGAAACGGCGCTTCGAGGACGCGGCTGAATAGCGCTGTCATAGAACTTCGCCAGAACTCGGCTGCAAATGGCAATAGCTCGCCGAGCGTGTCTAAGCCGTGACTCCTCAAGATAGCTGTGTTCTTACCTTCGACACGGAAACTTATCTGTCTGACCGCCGGGCCCGCCATGGTCACGTGATTGAGCGAGAACTGCAGTGCGTCCCCAAAGGTGGGACTCGACACCATGGCGTAACCATAGATGCCGTAGTCGCTAATTCGCTGTCGAGATCCCGCCAGCAGGCCCACGTCCGGGCGCTTCGCGAGCTTCATGGCGTTTCGGTAAATTGCGAGGCGCTGACGGTGCGAGATGCGTGCGTGATCGTCCTCCAGTTGTCTTGCATTGACACCGGTGCCTGCGAACAGTTCGTTTACCGAAACTCCCTCTGCCCCAAGTTCGGCTGCCAGTGCAGCCAAACCTAGGAGGGTCTGGTTGGGAGTGTCCAAATCCCCCGTTATCGGGGTGATCAGCTTCCATGGCTTAGACGTCGGACTCTCTCGATTGGCACGGATAGACATGTACCAGATGCCTTACTCGTCAGCTTTGGCAGCGTTTGACATGATAATTGGCAGAAAGTGACATTGCTGGCTCTCTCAGGCCTGGTCAAGATGTCTTTGAAATCACCAATAGCTGAAGCCCATTGGGCACACGCGCAAAGAGAGGGGACGTTCGTCGACCATCGCAGTCGCGGGTTCGGTCGCTCGACGAAGAGAGGGATAGAGATGAGCACAGTTACGTACAAAGTCGACGACAAAGTCGGCGTGGTCACGCTAGCAAAGCCCCCGCACAACCTGATTGACGACAAGCTGATTGAAGACCTCGTGGCCGCCTACCGGGCCGTGGTTGATGACGGCTGTCGCGCAATTCTGCTTCGTAGTTCGATGCGGCACTTCTGCGCTGGGGCCGAAATGGCGTCGTGGGGGACCGGAACAACCATTCAAACCGACAAGCCGCGGTTCGACGCCATGCTGCAGGCCCTTGAAGAGGTTTCGGTGCCGACAGTAGCGGCCGTCAACGGCGGGGTGCTCGGCGGTGGCCTGGAGATTGCGCTTACCTGTGACATGATCCTTGCCGCCGACACTGCGTTCTTCGGTCAAGTTGAAGTCGCGGTGGGCCTCTTGCCTCTCTTGGGGGGTACTCAGAGGCTGGCCCAGCGAGCTGGTGCCGCGCGCGCGAAGGAGATCGCGATGCTCGGACGGCGCCACACGCCGCAGGCTTTCGAGCGCTGGGGCATCATTAACCTGGTTGTCCCGGAATCTGAGCTTGTATCTGCCTCAATGACCTGGGCGAGGCAACTTGCGGCCGGACCCACTCAAGTCATCAAGGGAATCAAGATACAGGCGAATCTGGCGGCGCGCAGTGGGATCGGCGCGGCCGATGCACGCCAGATCGAGATCAACGAAATGATCTGGAAGAGCAATGATCGGCAACGCGGCGCTGAGGCATTTTTTGCCACCGGGCCGGCGACCGCAGTATTTCAGGGAGATTGAGAATGTCCTCCGCTCCTCTGGAAGGTGTGCGCGTCGTCGATTTTACTCGCGTTCTCGCTGGTCCGCACTGCACCAAAGCCCTTCGCGATCTCGGCGCAGACGTCACGAAGATCGAGCCTCCGGCCGGCGACCTCGCGCGGGTTGGGTTGCCCTACGTCAACGGTATCGGCCTCTACTATGTCCAGCAAAACGCCGGAAAACGGAATCTCAGTCTCGACCTGAACTACCCAGAAGCTCGCGAGATAGTAAGGCAACTCTGCAGCCAAGCGGATATCATCGTTGAAAACTTTCGCCCTGGAACGTTGGCTCGATTTGGCTTCGCCTACGAAGACGTGAAGGCGTTCAACCCAGGCGTTATCTATGTTTCTCTGAGCGGATATGGTCAATCGACGTCGTGGAAGAACCGGCCCGCCTTCGCGCCAACTGTCCAAGCCGAGACTGGATTGACGGCGATCGTTCAAGAGCATTTCGGCGAGGTTTTGACCGAACCTCGGGGCGATTCATGCAGCCATGCAGACGTCTATACTGGCTTGCAAGGCGTTGTCGCTGTGCTTGCGGCCCTGCAACATCGGAACCGAACTGGGGAGGGCCAACATGTGGATGTTTCCATGGCGGCCACCATGCTTTCGGTAAACGAGCGTGCGGGCGCCCTATTGTCGGACATCGATACCGATGGCGAGCCGATCGCATTGTCTGCGAATGAGTCTCATATCTTCGAGTTGGCTGACGGGACGCAGTTAACGATCGCCGGAAGCCCTATCTATTCGCCGATGTTCACGCGATACTGTGCGATGATGAGGCGGAGCGACTTGCGCGCGGATTCCCGCTATGCAACTGCAAAGCTTCGGCGGGAAAACCTCTCTTCATTGTTGGCTGAGGTCCGAGCTTGGCTTGCCACGTTCGATAATCTGGAGCAACTGCAGGCGCAAGTCAGCGAATCCGGTCTAGCGATAGGTTCCGTTAGAACGCTGAATGAGTTCGCAAACTCGGATTGGGCCAAGGAGTGGAATGCCGTCGTTGACGTCGACGATCGGGATGGTGGCGTCGTTCGAATGCCAGGGAATCCCTGGATCTTTGGCACATCGAAGCTGCCACCGCCTGGCGCGCCGGCGTATCAAGGCGAGCACAACGAAGAAATTCTGAGAGAATTGCAGATCTCAGAGGATCAAATTCGCGACATGCAGAAGAAGAGCGTCATTCTGAGCCGACGTTAGCGCTCGGCTCAGTGCGAGTCCGAGCCTGCCAAGTCGGAGCTTACAAGTCCTCGCGACTGAGAGCCGTCCAACCGGACCTCAATCCAGTGGAAGGGCGCTAGTCGAGTGTCTCGTTTCTCAACGCGACAAATCTTGGCTAGCCGGATTACCGTGTGGTTGATGACAGAATTTCGTACTATCGGTAGCTGATGGCTTCGGGCGGCTGCGCTCGAATCCTGGGCCTTCGAACTTGAACTGCTGAAGTCCGATGACGTGGCCCAAGGCCAGGACCTGTTTCGAGGTGGGAGACTTCCAAATCCGGGTTCGGTCGGAGGGCGTCCACCCACCCTAGATGCTCATGGATCACCGACGACCATGTTTCGCAAGGCTCCTCGCAACGCGACGACATTTTTTGTGCCGTTTAACTTCTCAAATTCCTGCTGTGCCGCCTGCCAAAGAGGCGATGCCTTGTCGTGAAGTCGGCGTCCCGCGTCGGTGAGTTCGATCAGGCGACTTCGGCCGTCGGTGGGTGAAGGCCGAATTTTGGCAAGGCCATCGTGTTCAAGGAAGCCGGCCATCTTGCCCATCGCGGTCCTTTCGATGTCGAGCCGCTCTGCAAGCGCATTAACTGTCGCGCTCCCGACCTCGTTTAGAGCTGCTAAGGTGAGGAATTGGGTGATGCGGAGGCCCGCCGGCTCGAGGTGAGCGTCGTAAAAGCGCGATATCTGCCGGTTTGCCTTCCTCATGGCGAAGCAATTGCACTGATCGATTCCCAAAGGCTTGCTCACCGGCATCGTCTCGTCCTTCCGATTTCCATTTACGCCCGTTTCATATGGATTCTGGGCGAATGCAGTATTCTCAAAGACCCGGCGGCGTCATGTAGCCCGGGACCTCAGCCGCAAGTGTGCCCTTCAGTACAGCCGTTCCCTTGTCAGCCATGACCTCGCTCGCGCCAGCGGTTAGGGCGTCATAGGTCTGGCTGACCACGTCCTCCGGCTTGGCTTTGGTACGTCAATTCCGTTGGTGAGGTCGGTATCTACGAACCCGACATGCAGGCCCAGAACCTGGACGCCGCGCTCGCGTAGGTGGAAGCGAAGCTAGTTAGTGAAGCTCCATGCTGCCGTCTTTGACGCAGCATAGGGTGTTAGATAGGGCCGGAGGAGCCACACGATGTCGGATAGCACGTTGATAATAGCGGCTTGGGGCTTGGCCAACAACGCCTCCTCGAAGGCCTGCGTGACCCGTATTACGCCGTAGTAGTTGGTGTCGAACATACGGGCCGATTGAGTCGTGACGTCGACCGCCAGAGGACCCTCGATCAGAGCGGCGATCCCGGCATTGTTGATCAGCAGATCCGTATCGGCTGCCAGAGCCGCTGCTGCTGCGATCGATTTGACGTCCGTGACATCGATTTTGACCGGAACGACGCCTGGCTCTTCAAACCGATTCGTGTTGCGCATGCCCGCGTACACCTTCCTCGCGCCGCGGCGATGCGCCTCTCGTGCAAAAGCCAAACCTAGGCCGCGGTTGGCACCAGTGATGAATACGGTTGCGTTTGTGACGTCCATGCAAAGCTCCTATTCCAGACTTGCATTTTAGATTGAACAGACTCCTGGCGACCTCATGGGTAGTCAGGGAAAAAGGCTCTCAGGTAGCTGGTTAGAAAGCGCTCCCCGCAAATGGTGGCCGAGAGAAAGCACCGCGCCTAGCGGACTCATCCGCACGCTAACGCGCGGCACCGATCCGTCGGGATTGCGGTCGACGATGACGGCTGCGGTCAGGCTCTCCCCGCTCGTCAGAACGGCTTCGTATTCGAGAACCAGCCTCGATCCAAGGCTTTGAAAAAACGTGGGCTTCTGTGAGGAGTAGAAGGTTCCGACGGCGTTGACGACAAGTCGAATTTCATCTCGTCCGATGATGCGGTCGCGCAGCACCGAGCTAATGAGCTCTGCGTCGGCAGTCAGATCGTCCAGAAACGGGTGGCGTTCGTCCGGTGTGTGCGACATTTTCAAATCCTTACGCTCGTGCTCGAGTGAACACGGTTCGATTTTGAGCGATCAATTTTTGGACTTAGGAGTCGCCACGTTCCGGTTGCGGCGAATTTTCCCGCAACTTCGACCGGTGCTGCATGGAATACTGACCGCCGACCCGAACGTCTGCTTCGATCACAGTTTCGCTCCTGACCGCCAAGAGAGATTAGCTTTCGACTGCTCATCTAAGAGCATGTGCTCTTATATGCAAGTGGCCGAATCGGCGCGGAGACTGGCGCTACGGGGCGTGCAACTGCGACGATCAGGGCGATGAGCTCGCGTTATGCTTTCCACTTTGGCAGCGGCATCGAAGGGGGCGATCGCCGACGGCCTGGCGGCCCGTGTCACGCACTTTTTATTGTTTCGTTACCCGTTGTGAACTTCAAAGGCGGACCCAGGGACCCCATTTTGAGGAAGGAATGACGGTCATCATTCAATAGGAGACGCCATGGGCGAGGTTATCCAGTTTGTCTCGAAATCCGAGCGCGAGCGCATCCGTCTGATCTCGGAAGCCCGCGCGATTTATGACAGCATCTTCCCACCAGCCGCTGCGGGCAGCGAGCAGTGCGACGACGCAGCTCTTCGAGTAAGTGGCATCAATGCTCAACGCGGCGAGGGCGCTGCGTCGTGATCGCGATCATTGCCCTGCTATGTAGCCTGTCTTCCCCAACGAATTGCCACGAGCAGGCCGTCACCACCTCGGACTTCGCTGAGGTGTCGATGCAGTCATGCATGATGGGCGCGCCGCAGCTTGCCGACTGGATGAAGGAGCATCCGGCCGAGCGCCTCGCAGCATGGCGTTGCGTGATCGGGAAGCGGGGCGGCAGGGGAGCTTAGGGTGGAAAATGGACCCATTCTCAAGAGGCGCAAGCCCAAGACGACCACTTGGGCGCATTACATGGCGGTGGTCTGGTCGGGTCAAAAGCGGGGGTTCGGAAGCGACCGAGCCTCAACATTGGAAAATTTGGCGTCTCGCCTCGAAGCTTGGTTACCGCGATCCTCGGTCATTCCGAAGCGCCTTTTTGGGAGTTGCCCGGTGTTGCGCCAACGATTCAACGTGAGCAGTATCTTGTCTTGCTGAGACGCCCTGAACACTCGTATCCTGGTCCGATACCCACGCAAGGCTGAGCGGACCAGCGGAGTGCGACTCCTCAGTCCGCAAACGGTGCGCCGTTCAGCAAGGCTTGTGCGTCCGGCACCGAGAGCGGGGCGCGATTGTGCGCGATGCACGTGCATATGTGGTGAAAATGTTCGTACGGCTGCTTGCCGTCGAGTTCTTGACAGAGCAAGTCGTAGAAGCCCTGCTTGAAGCCCATTCTCGGATAACGTCGTACCACCTCGGAAACATCAGCCGGATCAAGCTTTGCGTCGGCTATGCCGACGACATCGTAAAGGATTCCAAGCTCGAATATGCGGCTGGTGTCATCTCTGAAGAGATTGATGTCCCATGTATGCAGTGCAATGTTGTCCCAAACTCTCCAGGCCCGGTCGCTCGGAACGCTATGCTTCGCGAGAAACATCCGAGCCGCGTTCGCGCCCTCGATTTCGAAACGGTGCGGACCGCGGCCGAGATCGGTGAAGCCTAAGTCATGCAGTATTGCCGAAAGAAACATCAATTCGCGGTCAGCCTTCGAGCTCTCCCGCTGCGCGAAAAGTTCGCCAAACCAGTAGCATCGCATGACATGATTGAACAGCATGTCGCTAGACACCGTGCGCACGAGTTCTTCAGCTTGACAAGCGATGGCGCTATCTGGAGCCTTAATATCCGAAATCACAACTTTACCTCTAACGTCGACGAGAGCATGTGGTCATCTGCCAACTACTGAGAAACGGTAAGAAGGGTTCACAGAGGTCCTCGGGCGCCTCTTCCGGGACCATGTGTCCGCAATCGGGAAGACGGCGACTCGTGCAACAATATCGTGGGTGGGAACGTCTGACCGATGTCAGGCGTCCACGTCGGTCGAGTACGCAAGATCTTTTTGGGCCTCGAGGATCGCAAGACGCTCCATCAGGGCACCGTGGACAAGCGTATAGGCATCGCTGCCGAGCGTGAGACGCTTCGGCGCCGGGCTTTGGTCGGCCGAGGCGATGATCGCTGAGGCGACTTTGCGCGGATCGCCCGGAAACATAGCAAGGCCAGCCGACGTGACGAGACGGCGGAAGTCGCCGACAGGGGTCTTGTCGTACACATCCAGAATCTGGCCACTGTCCGCGCTGGAGGAGGCAAAGTTCGTTCGCGAGGCGCCCGGCTCGACGAGCGTCACCTCGATGCCAAAGGGAGCGATCTCGGGGATCGTGCCTTCGAAAAAGCCCTCGATACCCCATTTAGTCGCGGCATAGACCCCCATGGTTGGATAGGCAGCCTGGCCGACCGACGATGAGATCTGGATGATCCGCCCACCGCCCTGGCACCGTAGGTGCGGGATCGCCGCCCGGGCGACCTGGATTGAGCCCGTGAGATTGGTCGCGATCTGACGCTCGATCTGGGCGTCCCCAACCTCCTCCGCCGCACCGAAGAGCGCATAGCCGGCATTGCTGACCACGACATCGATGCGTCGAAGATCGGCAAAGGCGCGGTCGATGACGCTGCGCACCGCGGCCCCGTCTGTGACGTCGAGGATGCCGACCCAGAGGCGCTCGCCATAGGTTGCGGCCAAATCCCCCAGCGCGTCCGCATTGCGAACCGTAGCGGCGACCTGATCGCCGTGCTGGAGCAGAAGCTCCGCCAGCTGCCGGCCGAAGCCGCTGCTGGCGCCGGTGATTAACCAAGTCTTCGGCATGGGAAAATCCTTTCGTTTGGGCAGAAACATCCTGTCGCTCCGGCTGAGCAGAGGCAGTCGGGATTTCGAATGACCGGAGACGGCATCGTGACGCGGTACTGGCGGTTCAAGGGCTCAGATGTCGGACCGTTCGAGGAACAGGTTGGTGTGCTCCACGAAGAGACGGGCGTGCTGGAACAGCGCGCCGTGGCCCGAGTCCGGATAGATGATCAGCTGTGCCCTGGGGATCGCCTGCGACAGGATGTAGGAGTTGATCGTGGAGACCATGATGTCGTTGTTACCGTTGGCAACCAGGGTCGGGTGCGGCAGCACGCGAAGCCGCGCTAAATAGTCGGCGTGGGTAGCTGCATGGCCCCACTCGCCAAGCGCCTCGCTCTGGGCCTGCATGGTTTGCATAGAGGGGCCAGGATCGAGGTCGGCGGTGCGCTCCGCGTTGCGCGCCATGAAGCGGGCGGCCTCGGTACGGCCGTTCTCTGTCTGGGAAAAGAACAGGAATGGGCGAGCCGATTTCGGGTCAGGGCCAGCCTCGGTCAGCGCCTTGACCACGTCCGGCTTCGGTTGCTGCATGCCCTCGCCCCCGCGCGGCCCGGTGCCGACAAGCAGGAGCTTGCGCACGTCATCAGGATAGAGGAGCACCAGTTCCTGCGCGACCATGCCGCCGATCGAGAAGCCCAGCACGTCGACCCGGGTCAGACCCAGCCCATGGATGAAGGCATGTACGTCTGCCGCCATCATCGCGATGCGGTCGGGCGTCTCGCCCGAGGAAAGTCCGACGCCACGGTTGTCGAACAGGATGACCTCCCGCGTCTCGGCCAGGCTGTCGACAAGCAGGGGATCCCACCAGTCCATGGTTGCGATGAAATGGGGTAGCAGCAGGAGTGGCGTGCCGTCGAGCTTACCGAAGCGCCGGTACGCGTAGTGCACGCCGCCGACCTCGACGAACTGATTTCGGGCAGTGTTGTGCGTGGTCATAATCTTCGTCCTTTCGTATGGCGCGCACGCGTTAGCCGCTGACGTCATCGTGCAGATTTCTTCAGTTCGACCGACGCATGGCCCGGGCTTGTCGTATGGCAAGCAGTTATTCGCGGATGAATGCCAAGATATCGGCGTTCAGTTCGTCGGCGTTTACGGTCAACATGCCGTGGGGATGGCCGGGATATACTTTGAGGCGACCATGCCGGAGCAGCTTTGCTGATAGCGGGGCAGAATCGTTGTATGGGACGATCTGGTCGTCGTCGCCGTGCAACACCAACGTCGGCACGTCGATCTCCTTGAGGTCTGCCGTGAAATCGGTCTCCGAAAACGCCTTGATGCAATCGTAGTGCGCTTTCGCTCCACCCATCATCCCTTGGCGCCACCAATTGTCGACGACGCCGGCGATCAGTGTAGCGTCCGGCCGATTGAAGCCGTAGAAGGGGCCGCTCGGTAGGTCGCGGTAGAACTGAGCGCGATTTGCCGCGAGCGCGGCGCGCATGCCATCGAAAACGCTTAGCGGAAGGCCGCCTGGGTTGCTTTCCGTCTTCAACATGATTGGGGGGACGGCACCGGCCAACACCGCCTTTGCAACGCGTCCCTTGCCGTGGCGGGCAACGTATCGCGTCACTTCTCCTCCGCCCGTCGAATGACCGATGTGGACGGCGTCCCGCAGGTCGAGAGCCTCGGCCAGTTCTGCGACATCGGCAGCGTAGGTGTCCATATCGTTCCCACCATCCGTCTGTGAGGAACGGCCGTGACCGCGTCGGTCATGGGCGATCACCCGATAGCCCTTCTCGCGGAAGAAGATGAGCTGCGCATCCCAATCGTCCGCCGACAACGGCCATCCGTGATGGAAAACGTTCGGCTGGCCCGTTCCCCAATCCTTGAAGAAGAGTTCGGTGTCGTCCCTTAGTTTAAGAATGCCCATGTTGGTCTCCATTCGTGCGCCTTAGCGGGCTGGTAGATATGCGATTGTGATCATTTGGCAGGAAACAGGCGGCCGGCTGTCAGTCACGGCTCAGCTTTGCCAGGACGAGTGGCGAATGACGGTACAGAAGTTGCCAGGGTGAAAGCCGTGATCCTTGTCGGCGAGCACGTCGGCTTTGACGTTGCCGAAGGTCGTTTCCGGTTTGTGTTTGATGCCGTCGTAGAAGGCCTGGATGATGTCTTCCTTGAAATGGATGGTGCGCGGGTGCGCCTTCACGACCGCTTCGCGCTGAACGTCGGGAAACTCATGATAGGTTAAGCCAAGGACATCCATCTCGACGCCGGCGGTCACAAGAGCGACGACTGGGTGCATGAACTCGGGAATACCAGGCGTCGCGTGCAGGGCGATCGCTGTCCAGACCAGATCTATCTCTGCCTCGGAGATGCCGTGGCCCTTGAGGAAGTCTCGGGCAACATCGGCGCCGTCGACCTCGAAGCGCTTGTCGGGACTGCTGTGCTCGTGCAGCAGCCCCATGTCGTGAAACATCGCACCCGCATAGAGGAGCTCGCGATCAAACTTCAGCCCGCGCCTCACACCCGACAGCGCACCGAAATAGTAGACGCGGCTCGAGTGATGAAAGAGCAGCGGAGGAGCTGTGGTGCGAACTAACTCCGTGATCTCCTGCGCAAGCTTGCTGTCAGGAATGGAAATGCCTTCGACATTGAACGACATGGTCGGTCACCTCTCGGTTGGAAGCTTAGACGTCGTAGTCGCGTCCTATTCCGCGGCGACCTCTTTCGGTGTCTGCCGCCTCGTCAGAGCCATACGCACTCCCTCGCCGTAGGACGGATCGGCTTTCGTGCAGTTTTCGATGTGGCGTTCCTGGATATGGACCGCCGCGGCACCGATCTGTCGCGCCGTATTGTCGAACAGGAGCTGACGCTGGGCAGCGGTCATCTTCCGGAACAGGTTGCCGGGCTGCTGGTAGTGGTCGTCGTCAACACGGTGATCCCAATGGGCGACCGCTCCATCGATCTCCAATGGCGGCTCGTTGAGGTCAGGTTGATCGGTCCATTCACCAAGGCTGTTAGGGAAGTAGGTCGGAGTGCGGCCGAGATTGCCGTCCGTGCGCATGGCCCCGTCGCGATGATAGCTGTGATAGGGACATTGTGGCGCGTTGACCGGAATAAGGTGGTGGTTCACGCCGAGCCGATGGCGGGCGGCATCTCCGTAGGAGAACAGTCGGGCCTGCAGCATTTTGTCAGGCGAGAAGCTTATGCCCGGGACCACGTGTGCCGGTGAGAACGACGCCTGCTCGACTTCGGCGAAGAAATTCTCCGGGTTCCGGTTGAGCTCGAAATAGCCGACCTCGATCAGCGGAAAGTCGCCCTTCGGCCAGACCTTGGTCAGATCGAATGGATTGAATGGGAAGGCCCTGGCCTGCTCGTCGCTCATGACTTGGATGAAGAGCGTCCACCGTGGAAAGTCGCCGCGTTCGATGCTCTCGAAGAGATCGCGCTGATGCGTTTCGCGATCCTTGCCAACCAGGGTCTCGGCTTCCTGATCCGTCAGGTTCTTGATGCCCTGCTGGGTGCGGAAGTGGAATTTTACCCAGGTGCGCTCATTGCGGTCGTTGATGAAGCTGTAGGTGTGGCTGCCAAAGCCGTGCATGTGCCGGAAGCTCTTTGGGATGCCACGCTCGCTCATCACGATCGTGACCTGATGCAGCGCCTCAGGCAGAAGTGTCCAGAAGTCCCAATTGTTGTCGGCTGAACGCAGCCCCGTGCGCGGGTCGCGTTTGATGGCATGATTCAGGTCGGGGAAGCGCAGCGGATCGCGGAAGAAGAACACGGGCGTGTTGTTGCCCACCATGTCCCAGTTGCCTTCCTCCGTATAGAACTTGAGCGCGAAGCCACGGATGTCACGCTCAGCATCGGCCGCGCCGCGTTCACCAGCGACGGTTGAGAACCGCGAGAACATCGGCGTCTGCTTGCCGATTTCGGAGAAGATTTTCGCCTTGGTATAGCGGGTGATGTCGTGGGTAACCGTGAACGTGCCGAAAGCGCCCGCGCCTTTCGCATGCATGCGCCGCTCAGGAATGACCTCTCGGTCAAAATGGGCCAGTTTCTCGATCAGCCAGATGTCCTGAAGGAGCGCTGGGCCGCGCCGGCCAGCGGTCATTATGTTCAGATTGTCGCTGACGGGCGTACCAGTCGCATGCGTCAGGTATCTCGGTTCGCTCTCTTTTGACATGGCTACACCTCAACAAAGACAGACACTGCAGTGCTCCGACAACGGTCTCGATGCCCTGTCGGGTTTTGCCGAGACCTTATGATCTTCCTATCGAGGCTGCTGCTCGCTGCAGACGCTTGCGTTCGTCAAATCGTAGGGATGTGATGTTATGAAGTCTGGTAGGAAGGCGTCCGAGTTGGTACCATCCAGCCGTCATCGTCTTGCATTTTAATGGATGTCGGGGATTCCCTTGCGTGGCAAGGCACGGGGAGCGGATTGAGGAAATTCCAAGAAGATCTAGACCGGATAGGAGGTTCGCGTGCTCGCCGATCGAGTGTCCTTCGCCATTAGCAAGGGATACAAGATCCCGCCGCCTCCAACGATCACCGCTCGCATTGCGGGCGCGTCGGAAATTGCGTTTTCGCACTTCAAGAGCTTAGAACCTCAGCCTGGCCTGTCTTTGCCATCTCCTCGCGAGGAGGCGTTCGTCTTCAATATCCCATTAGCACCGGCACGGTATCCGATCGTGTCTGTCGATGGCAGGCGACAATCCGTCGTCCAAGATCCGGGCAAGGCTTATCTGTTCGACTTGACGTCGAGAAACGAAGTCAGCCTCGACACGGCGTATGACAGCATACGTATTCATCTGCCGCAAACCACGATCGACTGGATGGCTTATGAAAAAAATCTACCTCGAGTCGGCGGTCTTCGGGCTGACCGGATCGGACAGGACGACGTCGTGCTTTATCGCCTCGCTCTCACAGTATGGCCAGCTATCCTCAACGAGGTGCAGGTCACCACAGCATTTATGGAGTACATTGCCTTAGCGGTGCACGACCATGTCATCTACACTTATGGAAATGTTCAAAGAGACGCCCGCGCGATCGGTGGATTGACACCGTGGCAGGCCCGTCGCGCCTGTGACTTTATCGAGGCCAATCTAACCGACGATCCATCGATTGCCGAGCTCAGTCGGGAGTGTGGCATCTCGTCGAGCTATTTTGCGCGAGCCTTTCGCACCACACTCGGCATGACGCCTCACCAATGGATCACCAGAAGGCGGATCGAGCGGGCAAAATCGTTGATGGCCCAGACCATGGAAAGCTTGGCGGAGATCGCTATCATGAGCGGGTTCGTCGACCAAAGTCATCTCGGGCGGCATTTCCTCAGGTCGGAGGGCGTCAGTCCCGCACAGTGGCGCCGGCGGCGGCGCACTGAGTAGCTTTTTAAACTCTGAACGATATCGGACCGCCGGGCGGCACAAGCCCGGTCAAACTCACCAACCTCGTATAGCTCGGCAAGGCTGGTGAAGGCTTTGCGTGGACGACGCGAATGACGCTGCCGGATCGTCCCAAAGCGCATGGTCCAGTACTCTAGGTTGTCTTCAACTCACTGCGCTTCCGCATGTAGTAGCCCTGCCTCTGAACGGTAGACTTAATCTCGTCACTGACGCTGGGGACCCTCCTCTTTCTCTTTTGCCATCTCCCTGACGTGAAACCGAGAGGTATCGACGATCCCCGCCTCACAACGAGCAGATCACGTTTATGGTTTAGGTACACGTCAAACATGTGCCACCTCCGATCCGAACCCAAAACACTATCGTTTCGCAGCAGAGAGAAGGTTGCATGGCTGCAACAGCCCGAGCGGTATTTTGGTGATCTTCACCGTTCACCCGGCCACCACGTTGACGGCGGATCGCTCGCCGAAATCTTCGTCGGCCCCAACGCGATGAGATGGCCGCGCTTGTACGGATAGCCGGGCGCGGTGGCGGAGGTCTTGAGCGCCATCTATGAAGCCGACTTCCTCGATTGCTCCTTTGGCTTCCGACCCAGGCTCAGTGCTCATCAGGCGCTGCGGGTGGTGCGCGAAGCCATCACGACGGAGCCGGTGAACTGGGTACTCGATGCCGACATCCGCAGATACTTCGACAGCGTTGACCACGACTGGCTGCTGCGGATGCTGGCGCACAGGATTGCCGACCCGAGAGTCCTGCGGCTGATCGGCCAATGGCTCCGCGCCGGCATCCTGGAGGGTGGCGTGTACGCCGATACGGTGGAAGGAACGCCCCAAGGCGCGGGCATCAGCCCGCTGCTCGCCAACATCTTCCTACATTATGTGCTCGATCTCTGGGTGGAACAGTGGAAGCGGTGGCATGCGACCGGTCAGGTACGGCTGGTCCGATATGCCGACGACTACTTGCTCCTATTCCAGCGACGGCAGGATGCGGAGACGATGACGGCGGCCTTGGCGGAGCGACTGGCCAAGTTGGGTCTTCATCTCCATGAGGACAAGACGCGGCTGATCGAGTTCGGACGGTTTGCTGAAGAAAACCGTCGGCGCAAGGGCAGGGCACGGCCGGAGGTGTTCGACTTCCTGGGCTTCACGCATTACTGCGGCAAGACCAGAGACGGACGCTTTCTCCTCTGCCAGAAGACCCAAAGGAAGCGGATGATCCGCAAGCTGAAGGAGCTGCGCCAGGAGATGAGGCGACGGATGCACCAACGGCTCCGCGACCAGCACAGGTGGCTGGCTGCGGTGCTGCGCGGGCACTACGCCTACTTCGGCATCCCTGGCAATAGCACCTGCCTCGGTCGCTTCCGTCTTCAGGTCATGAAGGCGTGGCGGCGGGTCCTGCTACGGCGAAGCCAACGGCCGAAGCTGTCGTGGGAGCGGTTCAACGCGATCCTGAAGGTCTTCCTGATACCGATCGGGCATGTACGCGACTGGCGTCACCAAATGGCCTGATCAAGTTGCTCGTCAGAGGAGCCGGATGCGGGAAAGCTGCACGTCCGGATCTGTGAGGGGGGCGTCGAGCGATCGACGCCTCTACTCGACCCTATTCCGGGACGAAAGCCGGCGATGGATTCCGTACGAGCGCTGGCTTTTGACGCATTGCCAACCGCGTACGCCGCGAGAGTTAAGACGCCCTCCGGTAGGAAAACAGGAGTTCGGAAATTGTAGGAT
This sequence comes from Bradyrhizobium sp. USDA 4011, assembly GCF_054063415.1. Classification (NCBI taxonomy): domain Bacteria; kingdom Pseudomonadati; phylum Pseudomonadota; class Alphaproteobacteria; order Hyphomicrobiales; family Nitrobacteraceae; genus Bradyrhizobium; species Bradyrhizobium sp. USDA 4011. The sequence continues at coordinate 2,752,448 of NZ_JBSSGG010000001.1, read as the reverse complement.
TAGCATTGTAGCCCTGCGACCATACGTTTCGGGCTGGCGGTCTCCCGGCTCGAGCCCACGTCACTTGCAGGCTAAGCTCCTTTAACTAGGAGGGAACCCCGACAACTCCGCGAGGACCCCAGCAGAAGAAAGGGGCAAAGCGCACGATCATGCTGCAATCTTTCCCAGCTTTTGGACTGGCAGGGCCTCAACGTGCCGCGCCCAGCGTTGAAGTGCCTTGCGCATCTCGGCCGCATACCGATACCGAGCGGATATATACACCAGCAACACCCGCCCGATGGCCGCTGATGTGGTTTAGGATCGCCTCCACGATGTGTGGCAACACGCCAAACCAGTCGGCCATCACAGTCTCTCACAGGCTGGAGCGTTGCTTATGACCATCTTCGACATGCGGCGAGTTGAGCTGATCACCACTATGGCTAGAACTGAGCAGTCGGCGTGGAGCGCGATATCCTGAGCTCCTCCTCGTTCATGTCGGCTGAGACATCGGCGAAGAGGGGCGTGCTAAGATAGCGCTCTCCAGTGTCGGGCAGCATGCAAAGAATATTTGCGCCCTTCTCCGCCTGTGCTGCGACCTGGAGCGCACCTGCCAATGTTGCGCCCGAGGTGATGCCGACAAAGATGCCTTCCTTGGTCGCAAGTTCCTTGCTGCATCGAATAGCCTCTGGGCCGGTGATCGGCAGGATCTGGTCAATGACCTCCATCATAACGGCGTCACCGGTCAGCTTCGGAATGAAATCAGGCGTCCAGCCCTGCATCGGATGCGGCTTGAAACCCGGATGCGGCGCCGCCGGCGAACCATCCGGATTGCGCTTCTGCTCGATGCCGCTGCCCAACAACTGCGCGTCTGCGGGCTCGCAGACGACAATCCTGGTTTCGGGGCGCTCCTTGGCGAGCACCCGCGCAACACCCTTCAGGGTGCCACCGGTTCCATAGCCTGTGACCCAGTAGTCCAGGCGTTCTCCTGCGAAATCATCCAGAATCTCGATTGCGGTGGTTTTCGAGTGAAAGTCGGGATTGGCCTCATTCTCGAATTGCCGCGTCATGAACCAGCCGTGCGTTCTGGCCAGTTCGATCGTTTTGTTGATCATTCCAACCGCCCGATCCGCCGCAGGCGTCACAATGACCTTGGCGCCCAAGAATCGCATCAATTTGCGCCGTTCGACGCTGAAGGGCTCGGCCATTGTGACCACCAGCGGATATCCCTTGGCGGCACAAACCATCGCAAGCCCGATTCCCGTGTTGCCGCTTGTCGCCTCAATGACGGTTTGACCAGGTTTCAATTCTCCGGACTTCTCGGCGGCTTCGATAACGCCGAGAGCCAGCCGATCCTTGACCGAGCCGATTGGATTGAAAGCCTCGATCTTCACGAACAAATTTACTCCTGCGGGAGCGAGGCGGTTGATCCGCACGACGGGAGTATGGCCGACCGTCTCAAGAATACTTTGATATCTATGACCCATGATACCTCCGGTGTCCTATTCATTTAGGAAAAGAAAATCTCAGAGTGTCGCCGGCTAACAGGCAGAGCATACCCGAATAGAACCATCCGGCAATTGGGCACGCCTTGCATCCGCACCCACAATTTCTGACAATGCGTGGGGCGGAATTGTAGCGACCCGTGGTTTGACAAGCTTGCGCGGCAGATATCGCCGGCTATAGTCGACTAATGCGCCGCGATGAAGAGCGCACCTAGCTGAACTAAAGGTGCTTCGCAAAACGCTGGTCGATACTTCGATTGTCTCGCGCCGTGGCCGGATTGTCAAAACCACTGGCGACGGCATGCTGTTCAACTGCGTCCGCGCCGTCGACGCAATGCGGACATTCGACCGAAAGCGCGATGCTTGGCAGCGTCCTCAAGCACGACCGCCGCAGTATCCAAGCCGGTCTGAACTGGCTTCCCTGTCTCTGGGCAACGGATCAAATGTCGGGCATGAGCACAACCGTCTTAGTTCGCCGCGCTGGCTTCGCTATTCGTATGCACCGAACAGTCTCCCGGCTTCCCGCACGCTGGCCGAAGACCTGAATGACCTTCGACAGAGCATCCCGAACATGCTTCAACGAGAAAACGTGAGTAGATTCTGGAGTTACCTTCTGGGTGTATCGTCCGGCCGTTCGACAGCCACAACGGAACGAATCTCGTCTATCCGTCGACAAGCGCCGATCGCTACACTCTCTCAAGTCGTCGATCGATTGCGCCGCTGCCCCTGTCTTTTCAAGCTCTTCGATTTGCGAATTGAGGGCAGCAAGTTCTGCCTGCAGTTGCTTAAGTAGCGATTGGTTGGATCCGACCGCCCTTTCCACCCGTTTTGCCCGCATTGTCGTCCCCAAATACGGTTGTGCGCTCGTGACAGCGATCGTCGTCATTATGGATCCAAAGGTTCCTAGCTTGAAGGGAAGCTTGGCATTATCCATCGTGGGAGCGCGGTCCGCGGGCGAGCAACAGGAAGTTCGTGCCCATCTGCGCCTCACCTCAGCGCCATGAGCAAGCTTGATCCAGTCGTCGAACTTCGCCCACGCCTCCTTGTCAAGAGGGCTGATGGCCCTCTCGGCGTGCCTACGATCATTCTTCCGCCGGTTGGCGAAGAGACTGCTCTTCTGTTCTGGTAGGTCCTTTACCGGAGTCTGACATGAGCAAGACCTCGTTTCATCGCCAATGCCTGCGGATTAACCAGGTGGACGCTATCAGGCATCAAATCACGCACGGCAAGGCAGTGTCTGGAAACGAGTTGGCTTCAGCGGTCGAAGAATTGCCCGGATGCGACCTGCCACCAGAGCTTCGTGAGTTGTTCAACCACCGACGCGAATCGTCGATCAAGGGATCGCCGCGCACCGCGACCGGATCAAGACCGCCGGCGGGCGATTTGTATCATGGATAATGAGCGGTCGCAGCAATCGACGAGCGTAAGGAGATTGGGGTGCTCCAATGTTAGGGTTCAAGGGCAAGCCGAATACACGTGTTGCGCTAAGTTCTCCTCAGCCTGAGCCAATTCGCCATTTCGGCCCCTGATGGCGCCATTGGGATTGAATGCCGGGCATCCCGGGCGGTAAACTGGCCGCGTATTTGCGAGATTGACACGCCCGCTGTAGCCCCGGTCCTAAAGCTCGATCGGGTCAACACAATCCGCGGGAGACCGCCATGCAGCAAGTTCAGGACTGGCTTAAAAAACTCGGCATGTCGGAGTACGCCCAACGCTTTGCCGAGAACGGGGTCGACCTCGGCGTGCTCCCCGATCTGACGGATCAGGATCTTAAAGACCTCGGCGTCTTGCTCGGCCATCGCCGCAAGATGCTGCGTGCGATAGCCGAACTGGAGAGCGGCGAAGCACCGAGGCCTGCTGCGGCAACCCTTCAACCGAACGATACCGCGGAGCGCCGCCAAGTCACAGTCATGTTCGCGGACCTTGTGGGTTCGACGGCGCTCTCTGTCCGCATGGACCCGGAGGACCTGCGCGAGGTCATTTCGGCCTACCAGAGATGCGTCGCTGAAACTGTGAGCCGCTTCGGCGGGTTCGTGGCGAAGTATATGGGCGACGGCGTGCTGGTCTACTTCGGCTACCCGCAGGCTCACGAAGATGACGCAGAGCGAGCGGTACGCGCAGGGCTGGAGTTGGTGAGTGCCGTAAGTAATCAAAAGACCCGGACGGTACTGCAGACGCGGGTCGGCATTGCCACCGGGCTAGTGGTGGTCGGCGACCTGATTGGGTCGGGCTCTGCTCAGGAGCAGGCAGTCGTTGGCGAGACGCCGAACCACGCGGCACGCTTGCAGGGCATTGCAGAACCGAACACGGTCGTTATCGCCGAAAATACTCGTAAGCTGCTCGGCAATTTGTTCGAGCTTGAGGACCTCGGAGTAAAGGATCTGAAGGGCATCGCGGTGCCTGTCAATGCCTGGGCGGCGCTGCGACCGGCTTCAGTCGAAAGCCGCTTCGAGGCTTTTCACGCGACCGGGCTGACGGAACTTATCGGGCGGGAAGAAGAACTCGAACTGCTACTACGGCGCTGGTCGAAGACAAAAGCCGGCGAAGGCCAGGTCGTGTTGCTTTCTGGCGAGGCCGGCATTGGCAAATCGCGGCTCACGGCCGCGCTTTTGGAACGCCTTGCTGGTGAGGCGCACACTCGTCTGCGCTATTTCTGTTCTCCACAACATACCGACAGCGCGCTCTATCCCATCATCCACCAGATGGAACGGGCCGCTGGATTCGCGCACGACGACTCCCTGCAAGAGAAGCTCGACAAACTCGACGCACTCCTCGCGCAGACTTCGACGTCACCTCAAGATGCGGCACTCTTTGCCGAGATGCTGTCGCTCGCGCACGATGACCGCTATCCGGCCATCGAGCTGACACCGCAGCAACGCCGGCAACGAACGCTGGAAGCGCTCACCGCGCAATTAGAGACGCTAACGCGAGCGAATCCGGTGCTAATGATCTTCGAGGATGTGCACTGGATCGACCCGACGAGTCTGGAAGTGCTTGGTCGGGTGGTGGACCAGACTCCGACCTTGCGCGTGTTGCTGAGCGTGACGTTTCGGCCAGAATTCAATCCACCTTGGATCGGCCGGTCTTACGTGACCGCCCTCACTATCAATCGGCTGGGCCAGAGCGACATCGACGCCATAATCGAGCATCTGGTCGGCAACAAGGGTCTGCCGGCAAGTATCCGGCAGGATATCATCGAGCGCACCGACGGCATTCCCCTTTTTGTGGAGGAAATGACAAAGGCCGTGATGGAGGCGGACGGCGAGGGCGAAGCGCGGCGGACGGCCAGCGCGGTTCCGCCCCCAGCGCCGGCGGTCCCCGCGAGCCTGCACGCGTCGCTAATGGCGCGGCTCGACCGGCTTGGCCCGGCCAAGGAGGTGGCGCAGGTCGGGGCGGCGATCGGGCGCCAGTTCTCCTACGCCCTGCTGGCTTCGGTGGTGCGCCAGCGGGAAGCGGAGCTGGGATCGGCGTTGGACCGTCTCATTGCGGCTGGCTTGCTGTTCCGGCAGGGCGCGCCGCCGCATGCGACCTATCTGTTCAAGCATGCCCTGGTGCAGGACACGGCTTACGGCACTCTCCTACGCAGTCAACGCCAGGAGTTGCATGCACGTATCGCCAAGGTGCTCGAACAAGAATTCCAGGAGACGATCGGCGCTCAGCCAGAGACTCTTGCTCATCATTACTCGCAGGCAGGCCTGTCCGATCTCGCAATCGATTTTTGGGGACGCGCCGGCGCGCGCAGCGCAGACCGATCTGCTCATCACGAAGCGGTCGGTCATTTCGGATGCGCGCTCGATTTAGTAGGAAAGCTGCCGCCGAGCCATCAGCGCGATGAGCGTGAGCTGGGTCTGATGCTTGCTCTCGCAGTATCCCTGATCGCAGTCTACGGCTTTGGGTCGTCACGTGTCGAGGAGTGTGCTGTTCGGGCGAAGGGCCTTTCGGACAAGCTCTACGGATCGCAAAGTCGCTTCGCCGCGCAACGGGTCGCATGGAATTCCAGTCTGATGCGCCAGCCGGTTCCGCGGACGGCGGCTTTGGCGAGAGACTTGGTCGGTTTGGCGGAAGAGGACGGGAATCCAGCAAAACTCGCCTTGGCGCATCGGGCATCGGGGTACTCGCTACTTATTGCTGGCGAATTCCGAGTGGCCGCCGAAACCCTTGCTCGGGGAGCGACCATCGCCGACACAATTTCGGAGGGCGAATTCGCGATTTATGGCGAGCATCCAAGCATGGTTTGCCGCGCCTATGGCGGGCAGGTAAAGATCTTGATGGGTTTCCCCGAATCCGGGATGAGGCTGATTGAGGCGGCCATAGCGCATGCGCGCCAGCAAAATAACCCACACAGCCTTGCCTGGGCGCTCGGCGTTGCCGCGCATGTTTCTCAGTCGCAGCGCGAGCCTGCGGCAACGGCTCGCTTCGCATCCGAAGCCATAGAGACGGCGCGCGAGCACCGCATGCCACAATGGCTGGCTCTCGGGGAGCGATGCAAAGGCTGGGCAATTCATCAGCTCGGCGATTTTGAGGCCGGCCTGAATCTCCTGCGACAGGGTGTGAGGCGATGGTACGAAACCGGAGCCGTCCTGCACACCACCCACGCGGAGATCTGCCTGGCGGAAAGTTATCTCCTGCAAGGTCACGCCGTGGCGGCGCGGTCCTATTTGTCCGCCGCGCAAGCGCATTGCACGAGTTTTGGCGAAAACTATCTCGCGGCGGAAATGCGCCGGCTGGACGCTTTGTTGCTTCAGTGCGAGGGCGCGCCTACCGAAATGGTAGAAGAATGCCTGGCCAAAGCCGTAGACGTCGCGCGCCAACAGGGGGCTCGGCTGTTTGAGCTCCGCTCCGCCACAGCATTGGCCCGGGTAACGGCCGAACACAATGAACACAAGGCCCGCGATATCCTCGCGCCAATTTACTATTGTTTCACCGAGGGGCTATGTACTTCGGACCCGAAAGACGCAAAGGCGCTCCTCGATCGGTTGAGGTGATGCAATTTATTCATCCGCTCCGCGCTGACTGACATTTGTTCCCTCGCATCGGCGCATCGCCGGTCCAGCGCATTTGCCACGCCACTGACTGATCAGATCGCTGTTGCGGGTCTTGCCGGTTTTGGTGACGGCCTGGTTCTGCGTCACATGCGGCGTCACGCCGATGGCGCGAAGATTGGCGACATGATCGGCGGTATCGTACGCCTTGTCCTCACCGGCGGTGATACGGCGGCCTGCGGCTTTGCGTCTCGCCCTCAGCATGGTCTCCGAAGCCCGGCGTTCGGCGGTGCCATCGGCATGTGTGACCCTGCCGGCCACCGCCAGCCCATGCCGATTCTCCATGGTGACGTGGCCCATATAGCAAAGCCTGGCCTCCCGTCCGGCCGCCTTGCGATAAAGCCTGCTGTCCGGATCGCTGGTGCTCGCATGGGTGTCGTTCTTGCGCTTCTGGCCGTGGAAGTTGGCGCCGTCCTCATCGTCGCCGCTGCCGTCCTTGGGGCGAAAGCTCTTCTGTGAAGCCCAGGCTTCGATCAGCGTTCCATCCACCGAGAAGTGCTCGTCCGACAGCAGCGGTTTGACCTGCGGATGGTTCAGAAGCCTGGTCATGAACTTCGTGAACACATCGCCGTTCTGCAGCCGCTCCCGGTTCTTGGTGAAGGTGGTCGGGTCCCACACCGGATCGTCCGGCGACAGTCCCACGAACCAGCGGTACAAAAGATTGTAGTCCAGTTGCTCCATCAACTGGCGTTCCGAGCGGATGCCGTAGAACACCTGCAGCAGCAAGGCGCTCAACAATTGCTCTGGAGGGATCGAAGGGCGTCCCTCGCTGGCGTAGAGCCTCCCAAGGCTGCGGTTCAAATCACTCAAAACGTCCCGGACAAGTTCCCGAACCTGCCGCAGCGGATGGTTCGCTGGCACACGCTTATCCGGCGCAATGTACGAAAACAGGCCGCCCTGATCCGTAAACCTGCCGCGCATCATCATCTCCACCGAATCGAGATGATAAAGTGAATCATCAAGCCCCCTCCGTGCAGCCAGCTGCGAGCTTTGGATCAGGGTGGCCTGCACGTACCGCAGCAACAGTTTCTGGATGCGGCGTCCTCCCTTACCAGCTCGATTAGCGCGTCAGCTTCGATGCGCGCAAGGCTCTACCGGGAACCTGAACTATGCACCGGTGAGGCGAAACGCGCATGCCGAGGATCAGAGGAATGCCGATGAAATCCTGTATCTCGACGGGCAGGCAGTCTCCGGCTCTGGCGCTCAGCGAGGCCGCGCCATGTTCGAGAAAGTAGGCATGCTTCAATGGCAGATTGCGCTCCTGCAACATCTGTCTCGGTCTCAGTCGCACCTCCTCGCAGAGCTCAACCAGCCGGCAGCGAGATGAGTGTGGGAGACGTCGGATCAGATCGTTGTTCTCGTGGTGCGCGGGCTGAGCTTGATTTCTCTTGCGTGTCGGCTCGAACGACGGTGTCGGACTGAGCGCCGGAACAGCGTTCGCGGGTTCGTTCCTCAACATATTCGTCTCCCGGGGACGGCGATTTACTAAGATGTGGGGTGCGTGCCGGCTGATTCACAGTCGGGCTGAAGGTGAGGAGCCGTCAGGAGAAATCTGACCTGGCCATGAAATCGGGGATCGGCGACCTCGCCTTGGGGCGCTGAGCCATGAATAAAACGAGACCTAGCAGGCTGTTGGAGAAGTCTCTTAACGGCGCGCGATGAACGGGATGTCGTCGCCGTTGGTGAGGCAGATTTCGCCTTCGAGCGTGCCCTCATCCTGCAGTTCGGCCCATCTCTCGCCGCCGGCTGGCTCCATTTCGTCGTTTCCTGCCAGTTGAATTGGACGGCATCACCATCGCAGGAACCATGAATGGAGCCCGTGAGGCAGTTGAAGGCGAACTCGCCGCCGACCTCATCGAACAGTTAGGCGCCTGCCACGGCCATGTCGTAGCCCGGACGTCTCCACGACGCGCCATCGACCCCGGTCGCTCATGCCGGCGCGGCCAGAAGTTTGGGCAGCCGGACCAGATTGTAAGCCGCCAAGGCCAGCGTGAAGGCAGCGTCCACCCGGTCCCGACCTCGTAGCTTCCAGACTGGCGAAGTTCTTGATCCAACCGAACACCTCCTCAATCCGCTTGCGGCAGCGCTGGCTGACCTCGTAGCCGGCGTGGCGGGTGGTGCGAGCATCGACCGCGGTCTTGTGCGGGACGACGGTCTTGCTGAGGTGTCCGTCAATCGCGACATGCGGCGTCACCGATCGCTCTCTCAAGTCGTGCAAGAATTGCGCAACGTCATAGGCCTTGTCCGCACCCAGCGTGATCCGCCGGCCTGCGCGATGGCGACTATCGAGCAATGCCAGCGCCGCCTCTCGTTCGGCAGCGCCGGTGGCCTGGCTGACGATGCAGCCGACCGCCAGACCATGGCGGTTCTCCATCAGTCATGCCCCCATGTAGCAGAGCTTGGCCGGCTGCCCATCCTCCTTCTTGTACAGCCGGGCATAAGACCTCGATATCGATCTGCCGCAAATTCCTTAGCGAGCACGCGTCTAAAAAGTCGGACGGCGAAACAGCCGGTAAGCTCGACCCCAAACCGGTGAGTCCCGCAAAATTGTTGTACGCTAAGAAGCTGGCGCAGGGGAAAGGTCTCATTATCCCCGATGATGCGAGGTCTAACTCGGTCGCGATGTCCGCATGGATTGAAATGAATCGAGGCAAAAAAGCGCCGCAAGCCCAGTCGCAAGACCTTCAACAAACCGGCTGGGTCTACGACCACGCGCATGAACAACGTTGATCGTGAAATTTGGCGGTGAGAAGATCTTGGGTGCGTCGTGGACGGTCGATGGCTTTACGAAGCAATCGTTTAAACCGGGCGGATGGGAGGAGGTTCTGCGTCGTTACTGCCGGCTGCCTGTGCTGCGTGGCATTCAGCGCGCGCCAGTGGATGAGCGGCCGCGTTGAGGGGCAGGGTGAGCGCTGACGCCCTGTTCGTTCGGATAGCGCTTCCATTGCACGTAATCGTAGTTGCCGGACCACCGATAAACTATGCTGTCGCATTGCTCGCATCTGAAGGACTTAGTCGCCGGCCGCGATACTTGGCTGGCCTCGTAGACGGCCATGCAGACCTCACAAACGAACATGATACTGACGCTGCTTTCTGCGCCGGGCACCCTCGTTTTCTTGCAGCTGGTGTCTGTCATCGGGGTCGCCATATTGGGCGGGGCCACAGTCTCTACCGCAGAACAGCAGCCCCTGACCGGGCGGCACGCATGAACAAAGCCAATCCGCACGGCTGCACGATGATCGGACGTAGACGGAGGGGCAGCAACGCCATTCAGTTCTTAACCTTGCTGTTTGAGGTTAATGGGCAACGTTGCGCCGCCCGCGACCCGGGCATCGTTCGACGGACGGTCGACGCCGCCGTCAAGGTCCGGCAAGGGCTCTGAGCCATTTCTTGGGTTTCCAGAGCTGCAACGAACGCTATCCAACGTTTCCATGACTTTGCATCACCGCGATGTCAATAACTGGCATGCCGGAAAAACTGTCGGTGTCATTTTAGGCGGCCCTGCGTCGCCGGCGCGTCGGAATGCCTTGGGATCGCCGGACATTGAGACCAGCCGTGAAGCCCAGGGCGCTGCCGAGTTGTCATCGAAACGCTGTCCGCCATTGGTGCGCATCCGGGGACCCTGGACTAGCTGAGAATAATCGACCGGCATTGGTTGAATTTGGATCGATCGGATGAGACCCTTGCGTGCCCCTCGAGCCGATACCGGATGTCCGAATGTTTGAACGCTTGCCTGTGCTCTTCCATTCCGCAATGTACGCGCTTCGCGGCGGCTTCCTCATTCGGCCGTTGGCCATCGCCATGATCCTGGGCGCAGTGGGCGCAGTGCTCTCGTCGCTGGAGGAAGCAATCCCCGGGATTGGCGCTTGGATTCCGAGCACACTTTTCCCTTCGCACGATGATCCGGGCGTGGCGCAGGTGATCCTCAGCAGCATCGCCACGTCGATCATGACGGTCGTATCGATTGTGTTCGCGATCCTGCTGATGACGCTCACGCTTGCATCGACGCAATTCTCGCCGCGCATCCTGATCAGCTTCGTCAGGGACCGCACCACACAGGGGACGCTCGGCGTATTCCTGGGGACGTTCGGCTACTGCATGGCGGCATTGCCCGCCGCACGCTCATTGCCGCATCCGTTCGTGCCGGTCGCGACCGTGACGGGGGCAATGGTGCTTGCGCTGGTCTGCGTTGGATGGCTTATCTACTTTATCAACCACATCTCCCGCTCGATCAGTGTCAACCACATCGTGGATCGGATTGCGCACGAAACCGAGCTGGTCATCGACGAGTTCATGATTTATCCGCGGGGTCCGTTCGAGTTGCCGGATCGCAGCGAGGCGCCTGCGGCGGAGCACGGTACGCCCATCTTCAGTCGGAAGTCCGGCTATATCCGTTATATCGATATCAATCGCCTTGTCGCCCTTGCGAAAGGCTACCAGATTTGTGTGCATCTGGAACGCCGCGTCGGTCAGTTTGTGCCGGCCGGCGTCCCGCTCATGCGGGTGTCGAAGCCAGAGCGCGTGCCGGCCGGCCGCGCGCTCCATCTGATCGCTGCCTTCGACATCGGGCCGGCACGCACGATGCAGCAGGACGTTGAGTTTGGCATCATCCAGATCGTCGACATTGCGCTGCGCGCAATATCGCCCGCGATCAACGATCCAAGCACGGCCATTAGCTGCGTGGATCAGCTCAGTCGGATCATGATCCTCTGGATTAGCCGTCTACCGCCACCGTCGCACTATTACGCGCCGCCGCACGTATTGCGGCTATTCGTGCCGTGGATCACCTTCGACGGATTGCTCGATACGGCGTTTGAGCAGATCAGGCACTATGCGGTCGCTGACGTGGCGGTCAGCTTGAGGTTACTGCGCGCCTTCGACGATATCGCAAGTACTACCCAGCACGCCGACATGCGAACGAGACTTCTCGAGCGCGCACGGCGCGTAACGGCCGGCTGCGCTGGTCACCTTCCGACCGACGAATTGGCAAGACTCCAGCATCGTCTCGCGACGCTTGAGATTGCGATCGCAGCAAGGACGGAAGGTTAACCGAAAGGCTTCGGCCGGCGGCCGCCCATCTCATAAAGGTTCACGTCAGGACCTCCGATTCTTATTAATTTCCTATATCGTTGTCGTTCCCCGCGTCTCGAAAACATATGCGCGACGTGCTGCGACTAGACGTCCATTGTGCGTGATATCCGTTGCATTTTCCTTCCCGGAACGCTTCTGAGGAGAACGAAAATGTCCTTCGATTATTCACTCGCCGCCGTCGTCGCTGCCGGCCTGCTGTGTTACTTGCTCTATGCCCTGCTGCGGCCTGAGCGATTTTAGCCAAGAGCCTGCGCTCAGATCGGGTTTCGTCAGGCATGCCAGGAAAGTCGCGGCGGGCGCTCATAGCGACCAGACCCATGATCGGTCCGTGGCCTTACACATGCTTTCGTCATCCCCCCGGAGCGTCGGCGAGCACCGGGTACCCGTTCTTGGGTGCGCCATTACCGGCGGCGCCGTCAGCTTTCCGGATCGCTGGACGAGCCAAGCAGTCCAGGCGGGCCACCACGACCCCTCGCATTGCTCCACCGTGCAGACCCATGTCTCGGAATCGATATGACTCCCGTGTGCAGGGCGCTTCGCGATGCGGAACGAGCGGGGCGGCAATCCCAGCCTGCGTTCACCCGTGCCAGCTTCCACGATTTCACAGGCGGCGCCGGCCCCGAGTTGCGAAGGATCAATAGTCGCGCCAGCGCCCCCCATATTGATGGCGCTACTTCCATCGAGCGGATTCGGTCGTGCACCTGAACTCCGACGATCTTCTGGAGGGGAATGCGATTGTTCCAGTTCGGATACCTTCTTCTCGTCCTTCTCGCCGCCCTTCCGCTCGGTCGCACCCTCTTGAGCCGGCAGGCCGGCGGCTCCCCGGCCATGTTCGTGCACCGCCTCTATCGCGACTTGGCCTTCATTGCGGCGGCCGTCCTTGGTCTCATCTGTCTCGAGTCGGTGTTGACCATATCGCTGCAGGACTACTGGTTCGAAGAACTCGGCCAACGCTACCGTTACTGGCTGGCGCTTGGACTTCGCTCGGGGCTCTTCGTCACCGTGGTTTTGTCTGTCGGCATCTTCGTAGGCTATAATTTGCGAGCCATGTGCCGGCCATTGTCCGTGGTGCCAAAGAGTGCGCCATGGTTTGCGGCTTTCGTCCTCGCCGCGTTGGTTGCCTTGAGCACGACGACGCTCTGGGTGCCGCTGTTGGGCTTCCTCGGGGCGACCCCTGCCGGCACTCCTGACCCGGTCTTTGGCAACGACATTTCATTCTATCTGCTGGCGCTGCCCTGGTACGAAGACCTGGTCGGCATTGTCATGATCGCCCTGGTCATCACGATCGTGCTTTGGGCGGCAATCGGCTTCTGGCTGTATCCAAGCTCAGGACGACCGCAGGATTGGTTTGCCGACTACCTCGCGCAGCGCAGCACGCCGTCGCTGCGCATCATCGGCGCCGTTGACGCCGCCCGCACACCAGGCGAGATGATCTGGGGCCGGTGGATACGCCGGGGCCTGACGTTGGGCGCGCTGCTCTGCTTGGCGTCGGGTGTGTCCCGCTTCCTGGATCGGTATTATCTCATCATCGGTGGACATTCGAAGGTCGTTGCCGGGGGCTCGTATGCCGACATCAATTTCTGGATCCCGGCCTACAACGCCGTCGTGGTCGGGTGGCTAACCGCCGCCTTTATTTTGCTGGCGGCAGCCTGCGTCACGCCGGTTCGTATCTGGCTGCTGTCGCGGCCATCGCATTGGGTCGTTCCGTGCGCGCTGTTTGTGGCGCTCTACCTCGGAGCAGCCATCGTTCCGACGGCCGTCGAGCACCTTTATGTTGGGCCGAACCAGATCACCCTCGAGCAGCCCTATCTGGTCAGGAGCATCGCCGGGACCCGGGAAGCCTACAATCTCGATGGCGCGTCGATGCAGGAGCGGGAATTCGCCGTGTCGGCCGCGCCGCTCACGCGCGAGGATCTGGACAAGAGCGGGGCAACGCTGCGAGACGCCCGCATCTGGGACTGGCGAGCGCTCGAACCGCAACTCCAGCAGATTCAGGGCCTGCGGCCGTACTACACTTTCGCCGGTGTCGATATTGACCGCTACATGATCGACGGCGTCGAGCGACAGGTCATGATCACGGCGCGCGAGCTCAACGTGGAAAGGCTCCCCGATCAGGCCAAGGTCTGGGTCAATCTCGCCCTCAAGTATACCCATGGCTACGGAGCGGTTGCCGTTCCCGCCAACGAAATGGACGGCAGGGGGAATCCGCTGCTGTGGGCGCACGACATTCCCATCAAGGCGAAGGGCGATCTTGCCGTGAAGCAGGGGGCGATCTACTACGGCGCCCTTACCCGGGACCGGATCTACGTCCGCACATCGGAGAAGGAATTCGACTTCCCGCAAGGGCAGGCGAATGCCGAGACCGTGTATGAAGGACGGGGCGGAATTCTGTTGTCCAACTTCTGGCGCAAGCTGGTCGTTGCGCACGAGACCGATGGATTGCGGCTCTTCATCTCCGAATATTTCACACCCGAAAGCCGGGTGCTGTTGCGGAGGAACATCGTTGAACGCGTCGAACGCCTCGCGCCGTTCCTCACCTTCGACCGGGATCCCTATATCGTCGTCGACGGCGACCACTATTCGTATATCATCGATGCCTATACCAGCTCGGCCAACTATCCCTACAGCGAGGCCTATAGTGGATCGCTGCCGTCGCTTCATGGGCACAACTACCTGCGCAACTCGGTCAAGGCCGTAATTGACGCCTATAATGGCTCAGTCACGTTCTACGTCTTCGACAATCGTGATCCCATCATCAGGGCCTACCGGAAAATGCTGCCCGGCCTGTTTCGGGACCGCAACGAGATGCCGGAGAATCTCCAGCGTCATATTCGCTATCCCGAGGATTTGTTCACCGTACAGGCCGAAATGTACGGCACCTATCACATGACCAATCCAACGACCTTCTACAACCGCGAGGATCGGTGGGAGGTGCCGCACGAGCTCTATCGCGATCGCGAGATTGAGGTCAGGCCTTATTATGTCATCGCGCAGCTTCCGAATACAAAACAGCCGGAGTTCCTGCTGATGCTGCCGTTGGCCGTGGCGGGGAAAAACCAGATGGCAGGATGGCTCGCTGGGCTTTGCGATGGCGAGAACTACGGCAAGATGGTTGCGTTTCGCTTTCCGAAGGGAACGTTCATCGACGGTCCGGCCCAGGTTGAATCGCGGATCAATTCAGACAGCCGGTTCTCCGGAGATCTGACACTCTGGGACCAGCACGGCTCCGAGGTGATCCGGGGCAATCTGATCGTGCTGCCGCTCAATGGCAACCAGCTCATCGCCATCGAACCGGTCTACATCGAGGCCGAGCAGACCAAGATTCCGACGCTCGCGCGCATTGTGCTGGCCCAGCTGTTGCCCGACGATCGCAAGATCGAGTGGGCCAAAAGCCTCAAGGAAGTGGAGGATCTGCTGGTCGGGGCGTCGGTTCGGCTTGAAACTTCATCCGCTGACACGGAAACGGACAACAGAATCGATCGCGCGCGCATCGTGTTTCAGGAAATGCAGCGTCAATATGCATCGGGCAACTACGCCAAATATGGAGAGCTGCTGCAGGAGCTCGAAAAGCTTCTGATGGCCCGGTAGGCGCGCCTTTGCAACGCCAGGGGCCGCATCAAGCGTCGGCTCTTTCGCTGTGATCGGTGCCTCTTCCGGATTATGCTTGCAACCAAATTTGATCGACCTATGGAAAGCCAGAATGCTGTTCCTGGAAATCATTGTCGTCCTGGCGCTGTTCATGCTGAATGGGGTCTTTGCGATGGCGGAGTTTGCCATCGTGTCTTCGCGTCGTTCACGCTTGGCGCACCTGTTGCAGGAGGGACGACTGGGAGCGCAGGCCGCGCTCGCTCTCATTGACGATCCGGCGCGCATGCTGGCGGCCGTTCAAATCGGCTTTACCACCAGCGCGATACTCGCAGGAATTTTCAGCGGCGCCACGCTGGCCGAAAGGCTGGAGGAGGCGCTGCTGGTCGTCCCTCGTCTGGAACCCTATGCGAAGCCGCTTTCTATCGTCCTCACGACGCTCGGCGCGACTTACGCCGCGCTCATCGTCGGGGAATTGGCTCCCAAGCATATCGCCTTGAGCAATCCGGAAGCGATTGCGATCCGCGTCGCCCAGCCGCTCTCGTGGGTGGCGAGGACGGCGGCGCCGCTGGTCTGGCTGCTTAACGGGTCGACCCGCCTTCTTCTGCGTGTGCTGCCTTTGCGTCCATAGCTCAAACGCGCCTTGACCGAGGATGACATCCACTACCTCGTTGCGGAGGGCGCCAGATTGGGCGTGATCCACGCCGTCGAACGCGACATGATCGAGGGTGTTCTCGATCTGGCCGACAGTTCGGTCCGAATGATCATGACCCCGCGGCCGCATGTGCAATGGGTGGACCTCGACGGTCCCAGAGAGCAGGTCCTGAGTAGAATCCGCTCTTGCCCACATGCTCAGATTTTGGTCTGCCGCGGGTCGATCGACGAGGTCATCGGAATTGTGCGCAAGCAGGACCTGGCCGACCATTTTCTGGATGGACGGTCGCCAGACGTGGAACAGGAGACGCGGCCTCCTCTGATCGTGCACGAATCGACAACCGTTCTTCGAACGCTCGATCGTTTCCGAAAAACGCCAGTTCACACCGCCATCGTCGTTGATGAGTTCGGAGCGCTTCAAGGCATCGTCACCCGAACCGATTTGCTGGAGGCCATTGCCGGCCACTTGCCCAAGATTGACCCCCCAGCAAGGCCAAAGGTCACGCAGCGCGAGGACGGCTCATACCTGATCGATGCCTTCGTCCCGTTCTCCGATGTGATGCAGCTGATCGGAATGGCCGAGCCGCCCTCCGGCGACTACGTGACACTGGCCGGTTTCGTTCTCTCTCAACTGCATGAATTGCCGAAGCCGGGAGACCACGTTGTCTGTCACGGCTGGCGCTTCGAGGTGGTCGATACGGACGGCAAACGCATCGACATGATCTTGGTGCAGCGTCAGTCCGATGAGACGTCCGCTGTTAAAGGATAATCTGCAGCACACGAGGCGGAAGGTTGGCACTGCCGGCGTTGGTGCCGTCCCGCAATGACCGCCGACAAACCGGCTGTGTTACGATCTGCCCTTTATGACTCGCTTATGAATGGCGACGGCCCCGTCATCTCGATTTCATATGCCCCCAGGCACATCTTCTGCGCGTTCGCCTCTTCAGCCGTATGGGCCGCAAGGTCGAAGATGACGATGTCGCATTTCTTGTCGGGTAAGCCTCACATGTTTGACCAAGATTCGATCCCTGCGCGGAAATGGGCTTCAAATTTGCCCGTTTCACATGGAGCTGGGCATTCTGTTCTGACGCTCGATGATGAGACAACGGATGACGTTGCTGACATCTACAACGATGCCGGTGACGACTATGTGGCTTATGCCGATGGCGATCCGTCGCGACTATTTGCCTTTGACGGGATGCACGGATACGCGGATCGCTGCGTTTGGGCCGTATCGGAAAAGAAGCTGACCGACCTGCGGGCCTCGGGCGCAAGCTCGGTCAGGCTGCTCGATGCGGGTTGCGGACCCGGGACATGGCTGCGTCGACTGGTCACACGCGCATATGCGCTCGGTTTCAGCAGCATTGCCGCGCGCGGATTCGACATCGCACAGGCGCAAATCCAACGGGCGCGGTTGGCGGCCCGAAATCTTTCCAGCCTTCCTGGAGTGACTCTCACGTTCGACGTCGCAGACCTGGCCGACCGGTTGCCGGAATCCGATGCGTCCGTCGATCTGACGCTCTGCCTGTATAGCGCTCTCAGCCATCTACCTGTGGCACGCCTGCCGGATATCTCGAAAGAGATCGCCCGCGTCACATCGGGTTATTTCATAACGACGGTGCGTCCGATTGGCAACATGCCAACGGCTTTTGTAGACTCGATCGAGAAAGTCCACCGATTGAAACAAGATCATGCCAGGGACCGGTGCGAAATCGACCTCAGCGACGGTAGGCAGATTGCGTTCAGCTTTCACCAATTTACGGCAGCCGAGTTACGGAACCATTTCGCCGGCTATTTCGACATCGAAGATGTACGCGGCATCGACCTTTTTCACAGTCGATTCATGCCGGATTCCCGGTGGAACCCTCTCTCTCCGACCGGCGACAGTCGGCTTGCCGATGAACTCGAGCGGCTTGAGAAGGCGTATGCCTCACGCACGGAGTTCATGGATCGCGCCACCCATCTGCTGCTCGTGGCGCGCAGCCGGTGGGCACAACGGCCCACCGGCCGTGTCGTTGGTCCGGCCTAGCGCCAGCGACTTTTGTCTGAATCCTCTTTGAACCAAACCAACTCACGAGACGGCGAGGGTTCTTCGCAGCCGCGTGATCGCTTCGGGCAGACCGCGCACCCTCATGATCCTGCCGGTGGCGTCGTAGTCCTCGGAGAGCACATACGCATGCTCATACACGTCGCTGAGCAGCCCCTGCTTCGCGTAGGGCAGCACCAGCTGGTCCTCCACCATCGCAGATTCAAAGAACGCGATGATCGTCTCGCGCAGTGCAGCGACATCCTTGGGCGACACCGCAGAAAGCAGGATCGCGTTCGGGTGCTTTGCGCGGAGTGCGACGCGATCCGCCTCGCTCATGCGATCGATCTTGTTGAAGAGCAGGCGCGACGGGACGGCCTCCGCGCCGATTTCGCGCAGCACGCCGCGGCTCACCTCGAGCTGCGATTCGTAGGCCGGATCGGACGCGTCAACGACGAACAGCAGCAGCGACGCTTCGAGCGCTTCGGCGAGCGTGGAACGGAATGACGCCACGAGATCGTGCGGCAGTTTCTTGATGAACCCGACGGTGTCCGAGACCAGCACGCGCGGGTTCGTCTCGGGCTGCAGGGCCCGCACCGTCGTATCGAGCGTCGCGAACAGCTTGTCCGCGACCAGCACCTCGCTGCCCGTGAGCGCTCGCATGAGCGACGACTTCCCCGCATTGGTGTAGCCGACGAGGGCGACCCGAAGCTGATCGCGACGTGCGGACCGACGCTGGTCGCTGTCTCGCTGGATATTGTCCAGTTGTTCTTTTAGTTCCGCGAGGCGATCGCGGATCTTGCGGCGGTCGAGTTCGAGATCGGACTCGCCTGAGCCGGGCCCCTGCTGCCGTCCGCTGCCCGGCGCTTCCCGCAAGCGCGGCGACACGTACTTCAATCGCGCGATCTCGACCTGAACCTTTGCCTCACGACTGTACGCGTGACGATGGAAAATCTCTACGATCACGCCGGTCCGATCGAGCACCTGCGCGCCGGTCGCGCGCTCCAGGTTGCGGGCTTGGCCTGGCGATATTTCATGATCGACGATCACGAACTCCGGCTTCGGCTGCGCCTCAAAATCAGGCTCCGGCTGCCTGGCGTTCGGCTTCTTGCCGTCGGAGTCCTGGAAGCGCTCCCGGGCCTTCGACTTCCGCGGTACTGCCATCGATCCGACGACTCCCGTGCCGCCGGTGATTGCCGCGACCTCCTCAAGTCGACCCTTGCCGAGCACCGTCGCGCCGTCGATTTCGTCGCGCTTTTGCGATACCGTGCCGACGACTTCGTAGCCGAGCGTATTCACCAGATGGCCCAGTTCTTCGATGCTTGCGGCGTGCGCGACGTCATCGACGCCCGGAAGCTGGATGCCGACCAGGATCGCGCGCGGAACGGGCGGTTTGGTTTCTACGATGCGGCGCTCGCCGGCAGCGTGGCACGCTTCTGTTTTTGCCATTGACATTCTCCTACCTGGCGACAGGCCGATCCATCTGCCAAAGTTCCACATCACGGCGGTCGACGAGACGCGCCGCGGAGTTGATGGCGGAGCCATCATCGACACAATCGATTTGAACAACCCCGACGGGACAGTCTTGTAACCCAATGACATATGCGCGATAGATCGGCATCCTGGGCCTCCAGATAGCGTGAACGCATCCTTGGTGATTTGGATCGGGGTCTTGATGCATGACGACGAATGAGCCGGCGACGCGATCGTGACGAGGACCGGTTGTCGGAAGCGCTTGCGATCAAGCGCTCACGATCCCGCAGATTGATCCAGGCCGTGCTTCTCTCGCCATCTCGGCCCGCGGCCCCGCATATGTGCGCTTCCGGGCGGTATCGCACCGCCGTCATTCCCCAGAAAGAACTGGAATATCGCCAAAGCTGCTCTTCGAACCAGGCTCTTCGGATCTCCGGCAAGGGCAGGGTGAATCATCTTCTGTCTCCATCGCCACCATGGGCGAATGTTGGTTTGGAAGATGAACGCGAAGGCATGTGAATTCGAGGGGGATTGGGGTGTCCTTTCATAAGAGCGGAATAAGAGCCGGCCAAATGCGAGGAGCCAGGGAGACAGGAGGCCCCTGGTGCCGACCACGTGCTGACTGGTGCAGTCACGCAACCATCCCCAGTGACGCGGAAATCTCCGAATTCAACCTACCTCGGTCCTCGATTCCTATGTTGTCCTTATATTGGGGAGTCGATGCTCTATCGAATTCGTGCGTTGACTGGTCAACGGTATGGCCCCCCGCTATTCTGATGTCGACGGCGGCATTACGGACGTCTGAAAACGCCGTTGGAGTCCTTATGTACTCGTTCGTGGCCGATCAGGTCCTTGGGATCAACGGTCTGATCAACCTGTCAAACATCGTGTTCCTTGTGGCGTTCTCGGCGCGGGGCGTCCTTCGCTTCGTGTCCTGGCGATCGTAGGAGAGGGGCTGACCTTGCCTTATTACTATTTCCAGGACGATAACTTATGGCCGCCGATTTTCTAGGGCGCAGCGTTCATGGTGGTCAACGCGATTCGCGTCGTGGCGATATTCCTGGAGCGGCGGCCGGTCGTTCTCAGCGATAGGGAAGAACGGCTCTACCAAGTCGCGATCAGCTCGATCGACAAACGGGAAGTTTTGAGGTTGGTCAGCATTGCCCGGAGGACCGACTGCTCACAAGGGGAGGTTATCCTCAAAAAAGGGGCAGCACATGTCCGAAGCCATCGTCGTTATTGCCGGAGAGCTCGAAGCCATTCTCGGCAACAACACCAGAATGGCGCTTCGGCCCGGTCAGCTAATAGGGGATGTGAGCGCCTACGGCGGCTGGGCCATTCCGGTGGACGTCGACCCCGGCCCCGGAATGCTTGCAAGCTGGGATCTCGAGCATGTGAGAGAATTCACCGCGATCAGACCAGAACTCCGCGCCAACCTCCTGCGGATTGTGAGCGCGGACCTTGCTGCCAAATTGCGCGACGTCACCACCGCCGGTCCGGGCCTCGCTGCGGAAAGACTTGCGTCGAAGTGACCTAGACGGCGTAGGCGGGCGCATCCCGTGTCGTGCGGCGATCTTATGCAGCTCCTATAAGCAGAGAGTTGCAGCGCTCTCGAAACTATATCCCTTCCGGCAGATATTGGCCGAGAGAGTTGCGCAAAGATCACGGTTTGCCCGGTGGGCGAGACCGAACGAAAACAGGTAATGTCATGTCCTCTCCTCAGGTTGCCGCTGGCGATAGAATTATTGATCCGATGATCGCACTCGCGGGCTGCTCAACGCGGCATCGCATTGTGGTCGCCGGCTCAAAGAGCATGGAATTGATGCTGCAGTTGCACCGGCGAGGGTATTTGCTGGCGGCTGCGACTGGCAACTGCGGTCGTGCAGCTGGTCAATACGATGTTGCCCTGGTGGATTGGCGCCGCCGCACGCTTCACGAGCTTGAGTCGACGTTGGACTGGCTCGTGAAGTTCCTCCGCCCGAATGCTGTGCTGGTGGTCTGGGTTGACGCTCAGAAATCGGCAGCGAGTGAGAGCCTACGGGTCGCGGTGGCGAAACGCGGCTTTGTTGTCATGCAGGACACAATGCATGAATGCGGTTGTGCTCTGTCGGCGCGGCGATTGCAGACGTATCCAGTCCAAAAGGCGGCATAGCGCGCTGCCGGAATAGCTGGCTCATCGAAAGGAAATCACAATGGCCAGGCCGAAAGTACGACGTGACATCATTCGCGAGTGGATGTCACTTGCGCGGCAGAAGCGGCAATCCGGCGAGCAGGCACTGGCCTTTGCAGAGGCCGTGGTCCAACGGCACAGCCTGCCACGCAGCCGGCGAACGCCGCGCCAGGTGGCGATGGAATGGCTGCGGCCGCGCCGACCGGAATCGACCGATTATATTCCGGAGTCACGAACAACAACGCGTCGACCGCACTCACCGCGTCCTTGAATGCGCGCGCAACGGGCGGATAGTCGGCATCATAATCGTAGCTGTAGAGAGGAAGGTCTTTGGGCGATATTTCCATGAATTCCAGGCTCGGAGGCGTCAGCTTCGTGAGCGCCCGTGCGAGCTTGCGGTTGATCGACTTCGTAGCAAGGCTTCCGACGAAGTATCCCACTTTGTAGCTGGTCATCGGATCGTTCGACAGGCCCCAAGGAAGCCAACTCGACAGTCCTTTCCAATTGGTCGGATCGTCGCGAATCCGACGACGGCCACGTTCACAAGCAAAACCCATTATTGGAGCGGCGCAGGGCCAACATTGTCCGCCAATGCGAACGCACTCCTGAGCACTCGCGTCCGCAGTCCGGAGCTATGGCTACGTCGGCGAGCCAGCACGTTTGGCTTGTCCGACGTACTCCCTCTTGATTCTGAATCGCCGTGTAACCTATTGATCCAATTGGAGATGAAAACGGCGCGAAATTCAGAATAGTTATTGATATATCTGAAGATACCGCCTGATTTTGATTCCGCCGTACTGAGTTTCCGGCAAAGGTGGTCCGCGAACCGGTCCGCGAGAAAAGGCGCCCGCCTACTAAGCAATTGAACTCATTGGTGGGCCCGGCAGGACTCGAACCTGCAACCAGACCGTTATGAGCGCTCGGCTTGCAGGTACGGTCGCCGCCACGTGCAATATAGTTGGGTCGGCAACGCTCCTTGCATTTCTCCGTGGGGGCGACAAAGGCTATTTGCTGGGGCATCCCAAGGGGAGGGCGATTGATCGATAATCTTTGCTCGCCAATGGAGTCAGTTCTTAGACTGATAAGGTTTCTAACAAAACCTTACCAGTTGTCGTCGGGCCGCTTGTGGCGCGAAGCGGCCGTTGAGGAATAGATGTTGAGCTTTCCAGAAGACGGTCCGCTTGAAGCGGAAGCGACGCAGATATCGTCAGCCCGACGTCAATAACGGGCCGCGGACCTGATCCGCCAATCACGTCCGATAGCGCACGTTTAGCTTGTTGCATTGACGCGTTTCTTTCACGCGAACCGGTGCCCGCTTCGCTCGTAACCGCTATGGTCGGTCTACAAGATTGTATCCTGCATCATTGCCTGAGCGTCTCGGCGAGAACACTCGCAATGGCGCTGGTGCCACGCTCGACCGATCAGCATCAGCGCCTGGGCATCATTGGTGAGTTCGCGGACCGGAACGTAGGCGAGCCGGCCCGCCCCGGCGTTCAAACTCGATGTCGAACGGAGTGAGGAAGGTGATGCCGTTGTCCAGGATTGCGGCGTGCCTCATGATCTCGATCGAATTTGTCTCGATGATCGGCCGGAGATCCAGCGTGGCCCTGGTGAAAGCGGCGTCGAGGTAGGGGCGTATCGCGCTACTGGTGTCAGCAATGATAATCGGATAGTCGACGCAGTCGTTGGGGCGAATACTGGCGCGTTTCGCCAATGGATTCCGGCGCTGCTTGAGCCCCTCTTGTATTTAACTCCGCCGTAACGGCTGGACCGGCTTCTGTCGTTACGCGACGGCTCTGACGCGCACATAACCGCCGGGGGCGTCCTCGATTACGGGCAGGTTGCCCCCACCGGGCCGGCGCGCCGGAACCCGCACATCATCCAGGCGGGTCATCCAGGCGTCCCAGACAGGCCACCAGGAGCCCTGATGGCTGATTGCGTCGGAAAACCATTGGTCGGGATCGGCCGGCAACTCGTCATTGGTCCAGTGGCCGTACTTGCTTCCCGGCGCACTGATGACACCCGCCATGTGCCCTGATGCCGACAATACGAATTTGACTGGACCCGAGTACAGCCGCGTGGCCGCGTAGGTTGATTTCCAGGGTGCGATATGGTCCTCGCGCGTCGACAGGATGAAGCTCGGGATATTGATCCCGGACAGGTCGATCGGCATGCCAGCGAGCACAATGCCACCAGGCCTGGCCAGAAGATTTTCGAGATACATCTTCCTTAAGTAGAACGAGTGCATGGCCGCCGGCATCCGCGTCGAGTCCGAATTCCAGAACAGGAGGTCGAACGGAAGGTGCTCCTTGCCGAGCAGATAGTTGTTGACGACGAAGGACCAGATCAGGTCGTTTGCACGCAACATGTTGAACGACGTTGCCATGTCATGGGCTTCGAGATATCCGCGCTCGCGCATGCGCCATTCCAGGGAGGCGAGTTGCTCCTTGTCGATAAAGACCGCCATGTCGCCGACCTCGGAGAAATCCACCAGCGTCACGAAATAGGTCGCGCTTGCGATGCGGTCGTCATCATTCGCCGCAAGGTAGGCAGCCGTCGAGGCGAGCAGGGTGCCACCTAGGCAGTAGCCGACCGCGTTGACCTGCCGCTCGCCAGTGGCTCTCTGGACCGCATCCAAAGCCGCCACGGGACCCTCGAGCATGTAGTCTTCGAATCCCTTTCCGGCGAGCTTCTCGTCCGGATTGACCCATGAGATCACGTAATACGGTATGGCCCTGGTCGACCGCCCACTTGATCAGCGAGTTCTTCGGCTGGAGGTCGAGAACGTAGAACTTGTTTATCCACGGCGGAATGATGAGGAGCGGCCGCTTCCGAACGTCGGCCGTCGAGGGAGTGTACTGGATCAGCTGCATCAGGTTGTTCTGGAAGACGACCTTTCCGGGCGTCGTCGCGATGTTTTCGCCGAGCCGGAAGGCCTTCATATCGGTCATCGTGATCGACAGGCGGCCGTCGCCGCGATCGAGATCGGAAAGCAGGTTCTCCAGCCCGCGGAGCAGGTTCTGTCCCCCGGTATTCAGCGTGGCCTCGAGGACCTCAGGGTTGGTTGCGACGAAGTTCGAGGGAGAAATGGCGTCGACGAACTGACGCGTGTAGAAATCGACCTTGCGAGCCGAGCCTTCATCCATGCCCTTGACGTCCCTGACGGTCGAAAGGATCGACTTGGCGGCGACGAGATAGCTCTCCTTGACGTAGTTGAAGACCGCATTCTCGGTCCAATCCGGGTGTTTGAATCGCTTGTCCGACGGCTTTTCGGGTTCGGAAGGACGCGTTGTCCATATGCGCTCTGCGGTCTTCTGCCAAAGCGCAACGCTCTCGTTGAAGAGGTCGATCTGGGCCTTGGCGGCCGGGGTAGGGTCGGACATCACGTTCGTCATGAGGTCGATGAAGTCGAATCCGAGCGTCGAGGTGTCTCCCATGCCGATCCTGGTGGCGTGGGTCTGGCTCGCGGCAAAGCGCTGCATGAGCGATTGGCTCTGCTTCGCTATCGCGTGCAATTGGCCTGCGATGACGAGGGGGTCCCAAGTCGGTGGTTGTGTCGATCGATCTGCCATGGCTCCCTCCCTTGGGCGTTTTTCGAAAGACTAACACCGTGGAAATCTAAGACAACGAGGCAATCAGGATCCATCGATCGCAATATGCTCTCCTGGGCGGCGCGCCATTGTCTGCGCGGATCGGGATTTGCGTCGCACGAAGGAGACGAACGAGTGGAGCACTTACGCCGCCGCTCTCCAGGGAAAGGCCTAGCGCGCGAGGCGGCTGGGCATTCTGTCTCCCTGCCGTGGTCGAGCGCGTCTCCAAGCCATCTGGTCTGAATAAAGGTATGAAAATCCGGCGACCGCGCCTGACATCTTTCTCCAATGAGCCAAACCTCGCCCCGCACGCGGGGCGAGGTGGTGAGGCTCAGGTGCCCTCGAATTTGAACGATACGTTGAGCTTGGCGCGATAGGCTTCTACTTTTCCCTTTTCATCCAGTTGCATATCGAGTTTGACGACCTCGGCAACGCGGAGATCTCGCAGAGATTTTGCAGCTTGCTCGACCGCATTGGTGGCGGCCGTTTCCCAGGAGTCGTTGCTGGTACCGATCAGCTCTATGACCTTGTAGACGCTCTCAGGCATGTCGTCCTCCCGTTCAGTGTGAAGCAAGGAGCAGGTGCACCCTGCCGCTGTGAGCCTAGCATCAAGATATCGGCGACGATACGACCTACATAACTTCACGGACGTCGTCCGGAGCGAGAAGGCGCGGACAGCGGCCTGCCGAGAACGTCCGATCAACTTCCGTGCGAGGCGTCGATCGTGCCTGACGCCAGTGGCACACCGGATGTTCTCGTCTCTCTCGGAGGCGCAATATGATGAAGTCTCTGAGTGCGTCGATATCGCACGGGTTGCGCAGTATTTTTCAGGTTTGCAGAGCTGCCTTTGCAGGATCACTATAGTCGTCGTACGCGCTACCGGTAGCTTGGGATACCGCGAGCGAATTTCTCTCGCCAGCCCGCCGCCGTCGATGGTCGCTGAAGACGAGATCGATCCTTGCCGGCCTAAGGCCATGTAGCGACTGCAAGCGTCACATTTGCATGTGAGCGTTTCTACTGAGTACCTCCGATGTCGTGGGATTCTCGTTGGGCGGAATGATCGCGCAACAGCTCGCCTTCGAATATCCGGATATGGTTAGGCGCATCACCGGCCCGCGGGGCGGTGAGGGCATGACTTTCACCGAGCTTTCGGTCGACGAGTAGCCAATCCCGAGAAGTTGCTGATGTTTGCGTTCTTCACGCCGAGCGGGACAAGCCAGGCAGCGGGTCACGCCTAACTCGAACGCTTGAAACGGCGCAAGGCCGACCGCGACGAACCCGTCTCCCGTGAGGCTCGCGCAATTGGATGCCATCCGCGAGTGGGGAGCGATCCCCGTGCAAGATCGCTTTGCAATGCTCGGCGGGATCTACCAGCCGGTGCTGATTGTTCAGGGCAAGAAGGACGTCGTGGTCATGCCGATCAACGCTTTTCTTCTCGCCGAACACCTGCCCAACGCGCAACTGGCCATGTATCCGGACGCCAGCCGCGGGCTCAGTCGCAACACAGGGAGATTTTTCACGAGCACGCGCGGATGTTTCTGAACGGGTGAGGCGAGGCGCGCAGCACGATCCACGCTGCGTCAGAGACCCTGACCAATAGGACTGCGCGAGGGACGTGTCGGCGGGCGACCATCAAATTGGCAGTTCAAGCTTGGGACTAAAGGTTTGAATTTCAATTCATCGCTCTGCAAAGCGCTGGCTTGCTTGACAAGGTTAGTGCATTCTATTTAGGAACCCACGACGCAGGAATGGTCCCGGAGAGGACGCGTTGGGAGGAGGAAAGCATGGCTGAGCTTCATGCGTCCAATTCGTTCGTGCGCCTGGTCGGGGGCGATCTCGTTTCGTCGCGGATTACCAACACCGACGCGATGCGGATCGAAGTTTTGCGTCGGGTCTCCCGGCCCAAGATGGAATGGCACTTCCGGCAGCCCGAGGTCACGCTGTTCTGGTTTCGGCAGGGCGCCGAGAATCTCCACGGCACGATCGACGGATGCAACGTCGCCCATCGTTTCAACGGAAATATCAATCTCGCACTGTTTCCGGCGGGCATGGAGATCCGGGGTGAATGGAGCGTCGGTCCTTCGCTCGACTATGTCGTCGTGTTCCTCGATCCGGAGTTCGTGCAAGGCCGGCTGAAGACCGATATCGATCGCCCGCTGGTCGGCTTTGCGCATGAACAGCTGACGCGAGGCCTCGAAGAACTTTGCCGGGAAACGCTGGCCCCCGACAATGTGTTTGGTCTGTTTGCCGAAGGATGGGGCACACAGGCCCTGGCGCATCTGGCGAGGGTTACGCGAACGATCGGTGCGGGCAAGGTCGCATCAAGTGGAGGATTGAGTACGCGGGTGTTGCGTCTGCTAGACGAATATATCAGGGCGCGTCTCGCGGAGCCAATCACGCTCGAGGATTTGTGCGGCATTGCCGGGCTCAGCAAGCGACATTTCCTCCGATCCTTCCAAGTGAGCATGGGGACGACCCCGCATCGCTACCTCCTGGGCCTGCGCATTGAGGATGCGAAACGCCGTCTGGCAGGTTCGGACGATGATCTTACCCGTATCGCTTCGGCGTCCGGCTTCAGCCATTCACAGCACTTCTCCACCACATTCCGGCGCGCGGCCGGGATGACCCCCTCGGCATTTCGGCGCAGTCGGCTGTCCTAAAGCACCAGGTAGATTGCGGCACTTTTTAGCAAAAGCTGGCGCTCCGACGGAAGTATCGCATCACGCGTCCCCCTAAAGCTCAAGCGTGGCAGCCCATCCAAGGAAGGTGGGCGCCGGCCGGAGACGAGCTGCGGGAGGGCTCTGATGAAGTATACAGGCGTTTTGGCGGCGGCAATCCTATCTGTGCTCGGCGCTGCAGCGCAGATGGCGCGCGCCGAAGATCTGCCGCCCCTGAAGATCGGCCTCATGCTGCCCTACAAAGGGGTCTATGCCGTTCCGAGCGAGGGAATAGATCGAGGCTTCCAGGTCGCGCTCGCCGAATACGGAAACAGCGTCGCCGGCCGGCGCATCGACATCATACGTGCCGACGACGAACTGACGCCGAATGTCGGCGTTCAGCAATTCAACCGGCTGGTTCAACTCGAGAAGGTCGATCTGGTGGCGGGAGTGATCAGCTCCAGCGTCGGCATCGCGGTTTCGGGATTGGCCGACAAAGCCAAGGAGCCACTCGTTCTCGTCAACGCCTTTGCCGACGAAATCACGGCGAAATTTTGCAGTCCTTACGTTGCCCGCACCTCGTTCAGCGCGAATGGTTTCCAGTACAACTCCGGCAAATACTGGGCCAGTCACGGCATTCGTACAGCGGTGATTATGGGGCCAGATTACTCGGCGGGCCATTCCTTCCTGGATGCCTTCAAGCGTGGCTTCGAGGAGGCCGGCGGCAAGGTCGTCCAAAAGATTTGGACACCGTTCCAGAAGACGAAAGATTGGGGCGCGGCACTCACCCAGGCGAGCAATTCGGGCGCGCAAATCATCTATTCGTTTTACGCGGGTGCCGAAGCCGTCCAGTTGGTCAAGCAGCACGCCGACTTCGGACTCCGCGAGAAGCTCCCGTTGGTCGGCGACCATTGGATATATGACCAGCTCAACCGGTCGGCTCTCGGCGATCTCATCGTAGGCCCGGAGTTCATTACGACGTATCTGTCGACAGCCACGACCGAGGCGAACGAAAAGTTCGTCGCTAGGTACCGCGAGATGTTCAAGCAGGATCCGGAAGTCAACGCCGAACTCGGCTACGACAACGGAAAAGCGGTCATGCTTACCCTTGAGAAGCTGGGCGGCAGGATGCCGGCGGACAAATCCCAGTTCATCACGACCATGCGAAGCCTGGTCTTCGGCTCACCGCGCGGAAAGCTGCGGTTCAATGCGACCAACAGTGCCCTGCTCGAAAAAATCTACGTCGTGAAGATCAAGAAGGATCCCGCCGGCAATCTCCTTCCGACCTATGTGGACGAGTTTGCCGGTGCCGAAGATTTGCCCGGATGCACGAAGTCATTCTGACCGGATTCCATAAGAGCACAGTCCGATGCAGGTATTCCTCACACAAGTACTGAACGGTCTGCAGCTCAGTATGCTCGTGTACCTCCTGGCCGCAGGCCTAACCTTAATCTTCGGCCTGATGAACATCCTTAACCTCGCGCACGGGGCATTCTTCACGCTGGGAGCCTATTGCGGCGTCGTTGTCGCGGGCCTCACAGGCTCGTTCTGGCTTGCGTTGCTGCTCGGGCCCCTGCTGCCGCTTCTGTTGGGCGCCTTCCTGCAGTCGATGGTGCTGCAGCCGCTTGCCGAACGTGGCCGGTCCACTCATCTTGACCTCGCTTTGCTGACGTTCGGCCTGCTGTTTGCGACGGCTGGCGCCGTCGAATGGCTGTTCGGATCCGCATTCCTCGCGGTACTGACGCCGGCGATACTGACCGGCCATCTCCATCTGCTCGGCATATCCTATCCGGTGTACCGGCTCTTCATTATCGGTGTCGGACTGGCGGTCGCCACCGGCTTGACCTTCGTCTTCGACCGAACACTGCTCGGGGCGACGCTGCGCGCGGGTGTGGACGATCGCGCAATGGTGACGGCGCTCGGCGTAAACATTAATGCCCTGTTCGCTGTGGTCTTTGGGCTCGGGGCAGCGCTGGCGGGCTTGGCCGGCGTCATCGCCGCTCCGCTCACGAGCGTTTATTCGCAAATGGGCATCACCATCGTGGTCGAGACGTTCGTGGTGGTGGTGGTCGGCGGCCTGGGCAATCTGAGAGGCTCCTTCTATGCGTCGCTGATTGTTGGGATGACGAACGCCATGTCGCAGGCCTATCTGCCCGAGGTCGAGATGTTCGCCATCTATCTGCTTCTGATCGGGGTCATGATCGTCCGGCCGCAGGGCATGTTCCGCACGGTGGAGCGCGTGGCATGAGCGACGAGGCCATGATCGTGCGAGCGGCGGCGCGGCACAGGATCTCCCCTGCGCTCCAGGTCCGGCGTGCGACGTTCGCACTTGCCGCTTTCACCATCCTGGGAGCATTAGCGCTGCCCTGGCTATCAGCCTCCTACGCCACGACGCTTGCGGTCGAAATCATGATCGCGGGTATCTTCGCCTCGGGCATAAATCTGCTCGTCGGCACGACCGGGCTCGTCTCCTTGGGACAGGGAATGTTTCTGGGTCTCGGCGGTTACGGGATCGGAATCGGGTCGACGGTGCTGGGTCTGCCTTTATGGCTGTCGGTGCCCGCGACGCTCGCTTTGGTCGCGATGCTGGCAGCCGCGATCGGCGCTGTCTGCACGCGGACCCGCGGCGTCGAGTTTCTGCTGATTACGCTTGCGTTCTCGCAGATGTTCTATGGTGCCGCGATCAAGCTCCGGTTGACGAACGGTTCCGATGGTATGTCGGGCATACCGCGGCCCGATCTCGGTTTTCTCGGTCTGAACGCCGACAGTCCGGTTGTTTTCTACTACTACGTTCTGATCGTCACCATTCTTGCCGTCGCCGCCATCTGGCGGATTGTCGACTCGCCTTTCGGCAGCGTCCTAGCCGCGATCCGAGAGAGCGAACGACGCGCGGCGGCCATGGGTTACGCGGTTGGCAGCTACAAGGTCGGCGCGTTCATCGTGGCAGCCGTGACGTGCGCCATCGCCGGCATCGTTCAGGCCCAATACACCTATTTCATCAATCCGGACTCGATGAGCTGGCAATTGAGCGGCGAGGGCGTCCTGATGGTCATCATCGGTAGCACCACGACGGTGGCCGGCCCTCTGGTCGGGGCGGCCGTCTTCGTCCTCGCCAAGCAAGGACTGAGCGTCCTGACCACCGAATATATGATGTTCTTCGGCATTTTCTTCATGCTGGTGGTCGCATTCTTTCGCAACGGTGTGGTCGAGGCGTTCAAGTCGGCCGTCCGGAGCAAGCCATGAGCGCGCTCGAAGTCCGAAAACTGTGCAAAGCCTTTGGCGGTCTGAACGTCATATCGGACCTTAACCTGACGGTGCCGCCCGGTCAGCGCCGCGCCGTCATCGGTCCGAACGGTGCCGGAAAGACAACCTTCCTCAACTTGGTCACCGGGTGGCTGATTCCGACCAGCGGCGATGTGCTGGTCGACGGACGAGCCGTCGCAACCAATCCGGAGAAAGTAACCCACTCTGGAATTGCGCGCTCGTTCCAGCGCAACATGCTGATGGAAGATCTTACGGTTATGGAGAATCTGAGGGTCGCCTGCCAGGCCTTTGATACGTGCCGCCGCGTGTTCTGGCGCTCGAAGCGAGAGTTTACCGACCTGATCGAGAAGGCTCGGCGGGCAGCGGAGCGCATGCACCTGACGGATACCCTTCAGGTTCCGGCCAAGCATCTTTCCTACGGTCAAAAGCGGCAGCTCGAGGTGGCGCTGGCGCTCTGCGCCGATCCGAAGATCCTCCTCATGGACGAACCCGCGGCGGGAACCTCGCCGCAAGAGCGAGCGCAGCTTATCGATCTGATCAACAAGCTTCCGAAAGATCTTACGATCGTGCTTGTCGAGCACGACATGGATGTCGTGTTCTCGACCTGCGACATCATTACCGTCCTGAGCTACGGTAAGGTGCTCGCCACCGGGACGCGCCGTGAAATCCAAGAGGATCGGACGGTGATCGAAGCTTATCTGGGGCACCGTCATGCTCGCGGTTGAAGACCTGCACGCCTATTACGGCGACAGCCATGTGGTGCAAGGCATTTCGCTTGCCGTAGGGGCGCACGAATGCGTGGCGCTTCTCGGCCGCAATGGAGCGGGGAAGAGCACGACCCTCAAGGCCATTGTCGGCCTGGTCCCATCGCGCAAAGGCAAGGTCGTCTTCGGCGATCGCCAGATCGAGCGTTTGCCGACCTATCGGATCGCGCGGACAGGCATCGCTTATGTGCCGGAAGATCGCGGCATCTTTCCATCGGTCACCGTTGACGAACACCTTGGCATCGCGATGAAGGCGTCGCGCGGCCGTCCGTCGAGAAAGACGGCCGACTACGCCTACGAGCTTTTTCCTCGCCTTGCCGAGCGGCGCCGCAGCCTCGGCGGGCAGCTTTCCGGTGGTGAGCAACAGATGCTGGCGATTGGACGCGCACTCCTTTGCGGTCCTGATCTCCTCATCCTGGACGAGCCGAGCGAGGGGTTGGCGCCGGTGATTGTCGACCATCTTGGCGACGTTCTCGAACGCATTAGAGACGAAGGGACGCCCATTCTGCTGGTCGAGCAAAACTATCAGCTCGCGGCACGGCTCGCTCACAGGGCCTACGTTCTCAGTCAGGGGGGCGTCCAATTTGCGGGGACGATGTCGGCGTTGGATTCCGACGAAGCCGCGCGCCGCACGTATCTAAGCATCTGACCATGCGAGGCAGTCATTCCGTTTGAAGCGAAAAGGAGAGAATCTAATGCCGGGACCACTCAACGGCGTTCGCGTGCTGGACTTGACCGGGGTCGTATCCGGGCCATTTGCGACGATGTTTCTCGCGGATCAGGGCGCCGATGTCCTGAAAATCGAACCGATCGGAGGTGACATCACGCGTCGCAGCCGAGCGACGATCGACAAGGCGGGCGAATTCTCTGCGCTTTTCATCTCCTCCAATCGGGGTAAGCGCTCGCTTTCCGTCGACGTCAAGTCCGAAGCCGGGCGGGATATCCTCGCCCGTCTCGTCGCCCAAGCGGATGTGCTCGTGCAGAACTTCCGCCCCGGCACGATGGAGCGGCTGGGCCTCGGCGTCGACGAACTGCGAAAGCGCCATCCGCGCTTGATCTACGTTTCGATCAGTGGGGTGGGGGACCATGGCCCTTACGTGAAGAAGCGCGTCTACGACCCGATCGTTCAGGGCCTGTCCGGCTTCGCGGACATACAATCCCAGCCGGTGACCAATCGCCCGCAGATGATCCGCACGATCGTGTGCGACAAGACGACGGCGGTGATGACCGCGCAGGCGGTGGCTTCCGCTCTCTACGCACGGGAAAAGACCGGGCACGGCGATCATATCCACGTCGCGATGCTGGATGTGATGATCTCCTATCTCTGGCCCGAGGGGATGATGCAATACACCGTCGTCGGCAAGGAGCAGACCGTCACCGACCCCAATGACCGGCCTGACCTGGTCTTCAAGACGCTCGACGGCTTCCTGACCTGCGGCACGATCTCGGACTCGGAGTGGCAAGGCTTCTGCAAGGCGTCGGGCGATCCGGAGCTCGTCAAGGACGAGCGCTTCGCGACCCCGACGGCGCGCTCAGTGAACGCCACCGCGCGCATCAACAAGATGCAGGAATATATCGGCCTGCGCACCACGGCGGATTGGCTCGACCGACTTGATGCGGCGGATGTGCCGTGTGCACCGATCCTGCGGCGGTCCGAGATCATCAAGAACGAACAGGTGGTCGCCCGAGGCATCATCACCGAATTCGATCAGCCAGGCGTCGGCCGCGTCCGGCAACCGAAGCCGGCGGCCCAGTTTGCCGTGAACCCGTCCGCGATTGGCGGGCCGGCGCCGCGCATCGGCGAGCACAGCCGCGAGGTCCTTCGCGAACTCGCTTATTCCGACGCCGAGATCGAAAAAATGATCGCCGACAAGGCGGTGCGGGTTGCCGTTGTGAAGGAGCACGAGCATGTCTGACGGGAAAAAAGTTGCGTTGCTGGTTGGCGCTGGTGACGCGATTGGCGCCGCGGTCGCAAAGCGTTTCGCGCTGGGCGGCTTCACCGTGTGCGTGGCGAGGCGCGACGCCGCCAAGTCGCATCAACTCGGCGACGAGCTGAAGAAAGCAGGCTGTGATTTCCATGCCTTTTCGGTCGATGCCCGGAACGAGGCGGAGGTGCAAGAGCTGTTTGCGAAGGTCGAAAAAGAGGTGGGACCGATCGAGGTGTGTCTCTTCAATGCCGGATCGAACGTGAACAAGCCTCTTCTCGAGACCACCGAAAAGCTCTTCACGCGAGCCTGGGAACTCGCCTGCTACGCCGGATTTCTTGTCGGTCGCGAAGCTGCGCGGCATATGCTCCCGCGAGGACGCGGCACGATGCTGTTCACGGGTGCGACCGCCAGTCTACGCGGCGGCAAGGGCTTTGCGGCGTTCTCTGCGGCTAAATTCGGATTGCGGGCCGTAGCGCAGGCGATGGCGCGCGAATTGGGTCCAAAAGGCGTTCACGTCATGCACCTGATCATCGACGCCGGCGTCGATAGCGTGGCCATCCACGAGCGCTTGAAAGCCTCGGGCGTCGACCTTGAGACCATCAAGCCGGACAGCCTAACGAAGACATCCTCGATCGCCGAAGCGTACTGGTACGCGCATCAACAGAGCCGCGATGGATGGACGCATGAGCTCGATCTTCGGCCAAGCGCGGAGACATGGTGACATGGATCCGAACCTGATCTTATGGGGGGTCGGAACGTCCCGCACGATCCGTCCGCATTGGGCGCTGCACGAGCTAGGGCTCAAATATGATATGCGTCCTATTCAGCCGCGAACCGGCGAAACCAAAACGGTCGAGTTCACCGCGTTGAGCCCGCGGCAGAAAATTCCTCTGCTTCAAGACAATGATCTGACGATCGGGGAAAGTGCCGCGATCGTGGCTTACTTGGCGCGCCGCTATGGAACCAGCGAAAATCCGCTGGTCCCCGAGGATCCCAATGGCTACGCCAAGTGGTTGGAGTGGTGTTTTTTTATCGTCACTGAACTCGATTCGACCAGTCTTTACGTGATGCGTCGGCACGGCACGGTGAAGGGATTGGCGCACATTTATGGTCATGCGCCCGAAGTCGTGCGTCAGGCGGGCGAATATTTCCGCAGTCAGCTACGAAACGTCGACGCCGCGTTACGCGATGACCGGACCTATCTCATGGGTGATCAATTTACGACGGCGGACATCCTCCTCACGACGTGCCTTACCTGGGCGATCGATTATGGCGTGGGTATCTGCGATAGCGCAGTCCCGTATCTCGAACGAACCACGGCAAGGAGCGCCTACCTCGCCAGTGAGAAGACCAACTGCTCGAGTTAAGACTTAGACGCGACCGCAGGGTCGCTGGCTGTGCCTCAGCAACGTTTCGGCGTGACCGAGGATTTTTCGCCGTCGTCCGGACGAAGCAGATCCCATGTCCCGCAGGCGTGGGCCCAGCTTAGATAGTCTTTTCCAGGCGGGCTAGCACGACGTATAGCATGCGCCGCTGCGTCTGCCTCCAGCCCGCTTCCTATTAACATTTGAACTTCTCTTCCCAATCAGAGTCAACGGGAAAGCGGAGGCCGGATTTCTCTCAGCTCGGTTGACGATGACTACGCGTGCACAATGGATTTCCGCTCAGGGTGCCTTAGCGGCCATTTTTCGACCAAGACCCGGTGCCCGCTTTTGACCCGAACCGATCATCAAAAAAGCGGCACTCTAGACAGGCTGTCTCGCCTGAGGGATTATGCACCGTTAGGCGAACCAGGGCGGCCGCCATGGACGTCGGGGATTGGCTGCGGAGGCTTGGCTTCGAGCAATATGAGGCGGCATTCCGCGACAATGAAATCGACGACACGGTCTTGCCGAGCTTGTCGGCGGAGGACTTGAAGGAGCTCGGTGTTGGATCAGTCGGGCATCGCCGCAAGCTGCTCGACGCCATCGCGGGCTTGCGAGCCGAAGCGGACGGACCAACGCCGCTATCCGACACTGCTCCGGCAAGAGACGAAGCCGCCAAGGATACCGCTGAGCGCCGCCAGGTGACCGTGATGTTCTCGGACCTAGTCGGTTCGACATCGCTCTCCGCACGGATGGACCCAGAGGATCTCCGCGACATTATTTCGGCCTACCAGTCGTGTATTGCCGATACCGTGCGCCGCTTCGGCGGCTTTGTCGCGAAATACATGGGCGACGGCGTGCTCGTTTACTTTGGCTATCCGCAGGCGCACGAGGACGATGCTGAGCGAGCCGTTCGCGCAGCGTTGGAAGCGATTGCTGCAGTTGGCGCACTGAAGTTTTCTGTTCCCCTACAGACCCGCGTTGGTATCGCGACTGGAGTCGTGGTTGTGGGCGATCTCATCGGATCGGGCGAGGCACAGGAGCGCGGCATCGTAGGCGAGACGCCGAACCTCGCATCTCGCCTTCAGGCCATCGCCGAGCCGAGCACGGTTGTCATTGCCGGGGCAACGCGCGGGCTGCTGGGCCGCCTGTTCGAACTGCGGGACCTCGGACCCAGGCAGCTCAAGGGGATCGCTGGGCCGGTGAAAGCCTTCGCGGTGTTGCGGGCAAGTTCTGTCGAGAGCCGCTTCGAGGCAATGCACGCCGGCGACCTCACTGCGCTCGTCGGACGAGAAGAAGAACTTGAACTGCTTCTGCGGCGCTGGGCGAGAGCCAAGGCCGGCGAAGGCCAGATGGTGCTGTTATCCGGTGAGGCCGGGATCGGCAAATCCAGGCTCTGCGCAGCGCTCATGGAGGGGCTTGCAGCCGAACCGCACACGCGGCTGCGTTACTTCTGCTCGCCCCAGCACACGGACAGCGCTTTTT
The DNA here is from genome assembly GCF_054063415.1 of Bradyrhizobium sp. USDA 4011. Lineage (NCBI taxonomy): Bacteria > Pseudomonadati > Pseudomonadota > Alphaproteobacteria > Hyphomicrobiales > Nitrobacteraceae > Bradyrhizobium > Bradyrhizobium sp. USDA 4011. The sequence goes on along the minus strand of NZ_JBSSGG010000001.1, from coordinate 2,715,874 downwards.
ATTCACTCATCGGGCAGTTCGAACGTGCCGCCGGATTTGAGCACGGCGACACACCGCAAACAAAGCTCGACAAGCTCGATGCGTTGCTGGCGCAAAGCTCGACGTCCAAGCAGGACGCGGCGCTCTTTGCCGAGATGTTGTTACTCCCCAACGACGGACGCTACCCCGCTCTGGAGCTTGCTCCCGAACAACGCCGGCAGAAGACGCTGGAGGCACTTGACCTACAAATGGAAACCCTGGCGCGCTCCAGCCCCGTGCTGACGGTCGTTGAGGATGCGCACTGGGCCGACCCCACTAGCCTGGAAGCGTTTGGTCGCACGGTAGACCGGATTGCAAACCTTCCCGTGCTGTTGATCGTGACGTTCCGGCCCGAATTCGAGGCACCCTGGGTTGGGCAACCTCACGTGACGACACTTGCGCTCAATCGGCTGGGCCATCGCGACATCGGCACCATGATCGACCGCGTTGTCGGCAACAAGCCGCTGCGGGCGGACATCAGAAAGGACATCATCGAGCGTACCGACGGCGTCCCCTTGTTCGTGGAGGAGATGACAAAGGCAGTATTGGAGGCAGGCGGCGAGCTGGAAGGGATGCAGACTGCGGCTTCGGTTCCCTTGCCGGCGCACGCCGTCCCCGCGAGTTTGCATGCGTCCCTGATGGCCCGGCTCGACCGGCTCGGCTCGCCCAAGGAGGTGGCACAGATCGGGGCGGCGATCGGTCGTGAGTTCTCTCACGCGTTGTTGGCCGCCGTGGCGCGCAAGCGAGAGGCGGAACTGGTCTCCTCACTCGATCGTCTCATCCAGGCCGGCTTGCTGTTCCGCAAGGGCGTGCCGCCGCACGCGAGCTATCTGTTCAAGCATGCACTTGTCCAGGACGCGTCCTATGGCACGCTGCTGCGGGAGCCAAGGCGCGCGCTCCATGCCCGTATCGCCGAAGTCCTCGAAAGCCAAATCGTGGATATTGCCGATCGTCAGCCGGACCTGCTGGCGCACCACTGCACCGAGGCCGGCCTGACCGAGAAAGCTGCGCGCCTCTGGAGCAAGGCGGGGCGGCAGTCGCTCGCGCGCTCGGCCTTCATCGAGGCAGTGGCGCATTTTACGCGCGCGCTCTCCCAATTCGAGGTATTGCCGGTTACGGCGTCGCTGATCCGCGATCGGATCGAAGCGCTAGTAGGGCTCGGGAACGCACTGATCGACACCGCGGGCCACGCGGCGCCTGAGACGAGAGCGGCGTATGGCCGGGCTAGCGAACTGATGACACAAAGTGAACAGCTCGGAGAGGCTCTGGACGATCCACTGCTGCAGGTTTCGGTGCTCGTGGGCCTCTGGCGCGGCGCTTACGTGGCGTTCGACGGCGACCGGATGCGCGAGCTTGCGGCGGAGCTACTGGTGCTCGCCGAGAAGCACGAGGCGACCGTCCTGCTCGCCATCGCACATCACTACATGGGAATGACACAGGGGCTTACAGGAAATATTGCCGAAGCTAGAACGCGCTTCGATAAGGCGCTCGCCCTTTACGATCCTGCCGAGTACCGTCCACTGGCGACGCGACTTGGCATTGACGTTCGAATTGCGGCCTTGTCCTTTCGAGCGTGGACCCTCTGGTTGCTTGGTTATCCCGGGGCCGCGCAAGCGGACATTGACTACGCGGTTAATGAAGCGCGCAAGATCGGCCAGGCTACCAATCTGATGCTAGCGCTGGGCATCACGAGTTATACCCATATGCTCTGCGGGAACCACGCTGCGGCGAACGCGCTCGCGGACGAGCTCGTCGTCTTGGCGGATAAACAGGGCGCTTTGCTCCGCAAAGCTGAAGCAGTCTTTCATCAGGGTTGCGCGCTGGCGCTTAGCGGCAGAACGGCTGATGCTGTCCGAACAATCACATCCGGGGTGACCGCCTGGCGGTCGACCGGTGCAACTTGTTGGACGCCGTTGCACATGTTGTTCCTGGCGGATGCCCATGCGAGGCTCGGCCAATTCGTTGAGGCTTGGCGCTGCATCGGCGAGGCACTTGCGGCGAGCAAGGCATCCAAGGAAAGCTGGTGCGATGCCGACATCGACCGCCTGGCCGGAGACATCGTGCTGCTCTCGGGCGAGCCGGATACGGCAAAAGCGGAAGTGTATTTTGAAGGTGCACTCGCGGTGGCGCGTAGGCAGCAGGCAAAGTCCCTCGAACTGCGCGCGGCGACGAGCATGGCACGGTTGTGGCGCGATCAGGGGAAGCGGGACAAGGCCCGAGAACTTCTTGCTCCAATCTACGGCTGGTTCACGGAGGGCTTCGATACCCTCGATTTAAAGGAAGCCAAGGCACTGCTCGCCGGGTTGCAGGACTGACAACGAGTTTTTTCCTCGGATTTTTTGCGGCGCATAAGTCCGTTACTGGCCCTTCTGAGACATGCCAAACGGCCGTTACGATGTCCGCATGGGAGCCAAGACCGGAAGTGCCGCTCCCACTGGTCCAAGATCTCAGTTTGACCCATCGCGGAATTGGTCGGCTTCAAGGGGGAGCGCCCTAAACCTTCGTATCGTTCCGTGACACCATTTAGATGACGGACGACTACCGACGTTCAATTGAGTTGCTGATCGAGACCGTCCTAGGCTGCACGCGTTAGAAAAGCGCACGGGCTCATGAAGTGCGATCGTGAAAAAAGGATGATCGACGAACAGCTGCGATAGAGCCAAGAGGAGACTACGATGCCCATCTGCTCCGAAAGTCTTAAATCTGGCAGTGCCGCGCGATGCGCCGTTTGTGACGGGAAGTTTGGTCTCGTGCGGCACTACTCGTGGCGAACGCCTCTTTGTTCTAAGAAGTGCGTCGATCGCTTCAGAGCTCGCAAGGAAAGTGATCGCAATTGGGTGGGTTGGCTCCAGATCACCTTCAACCAGCTGACAGAGAACCGAGCGAGGGCTTTGTGATGATCCAGATCTCACAACGAGGCAAGGGATATTTAGAGACGGCACGGACTTTGCTCCGCGCAGCCCAAACCATGACCGACTCAGCGATTGCGGGTCAGCTTAAGGCCCTAGCCGACGACTACGAGCGGCGAGCTGAGAAAGCTTCGCATGTTGATGCGGCAAAGCATTCGCCCGATCGGCTGAGCGCTGAACGCGAATGGCGTGCATGACCGGCTGGGCAGCTTCAAACATGTTCCTCAAATTCTGTACCATTGAAACGCTGAACCTGCGCTCCGGCTCCAAGGAGCTGGAGGCATTCAACGTCGAGCGTGTGCGCGGCTACCTCAGGCGCAATCTCGGCTGCAAGAAGAAGGAAGTAATCCACGCGCTAGGCCTAAATCCACGAACGGTGGCCAAGGCTATCAAGATCATCCGGGCAAATGCCCATCGGAGCGATGGGGTTCTCCAGTCGTGATCAAGATCATCGCCGTGCTCTGCAATCTCTCCGCTCCGGCAAATTGCCACGAGCAGACCGTCACCACCTCGGACTTAGCCGACGTCTCGATGCAGTCCTGCCTGATGGGCGCGCCGCAGCTCGCCGAGTGGATGAACCTGCATCCGGCAGAGCGCCTGGCGGGCTGGCGCTGCGTGGTCGGCAAACAGGATAGCAGGGGAGCTTAGGGTGGCTAGCCGCTTCCCGGGATGCGTTGAACCTCTTAATTCCAAAGGCTGCGATCACTGACTAGGACCGTTCGATAGCCACCAAGGCCTGCCGATCGAGTAAGTCCTTATTTGGTGTATGAGGCCGGGAGTGGCCTTCTCGGAAGTGTCGCGCTGGCTATTGAAGGTCCGGTGCCGGGAGTGAAGCGGACGTCGCGAATCGCGCGTTCCAACTTCCGAGTGTGACCCTGGCTGTGTGAAAACGCGAAAAATCAAAGCGCCGCGAGAATTGGTTTATCCAATTCGTTCTCTGAGTTGAGTTCGCTTGCGATGTGAGGGGCAAAACGGTCTCAGACGAATGATTTCGTCTCTCGCCATTGAGCGCCTCGGCGTTTTCACCCAGCCAAGGCCCTTTGCAGACCTGGGTTGACGATGGCAGAAGTCTGCCGTTGGGGCTAAAGTCATGACGCCCGCACGTGTCGCATCGGAGCGTCAGGCGGAGGGAGAACGGCATGGCAGCGCGCGGATCAGATGGACTGCTCCTTTGCCTGGGTCTCCTGCTTGCGATGCCGGCGCTGGCCGCCAAGCGGGCCGAACGGAATGAGTGCGCGGCCAGCGCCAACAAGCCCGAGGTCGGGGGCGCGGCCTGCAGCCGCATCATCGAGGATGCGAGCGAGCCGGTGGCAGAACGCGTCGAGGCCTTTAAGAACCGGGGCCGCGGCTCCTTCAACAGGAAGGATTACGACGGCGCGATTGCGGACTACGGCGAGGCCGTTAAGCTCAGCCCGAAGGACGCCTGGGCTTTTGCGCACCGGTGTGAGGCGTACGAAAGCAAAGAGGATCACCACGCGGCCATTGCGAATTGCACCGAGGCGATCAGGATCGATCCGAATTATGGCTGGGCCTACAACAACCGCGGCGTCGCCTCCTACGGTCTGCATGAATACGACGCGGCGCTGGCCGACCACGCCGAGGCGATCAGGATCGACTCCAGGGACGCGTGGGCCTACGCCCGCCGCGGCATGGCGTGGACGGAAAAGGGTGAATTCGACCAGGCGGTCGCCGATATCACCGAGGCGGTCACAATCGATCCGAAATACGCTTTTGGTTTTGGCCAAAGAGGTCAGGCGCTCTTCAGGAAGAGGTTGATCACGAAAAAAGGCGGATGGGAGCCCGCGATCGCAGACTACAGCGAGGCCATCGAGCTCGATCCAAATCTGGTCTGGCTGTACAGTTCGCGTGGCGTCGCCTACAGCAACAATCACCAATACGATTTAGCCGTTCCGGATTGCAGCGAGGTCATCAAGCGCGAACCAAAAAATTCCAGCGGGTACAACTGTCTCGGCGTCGCTTACGAAGGCTCAGAGGACTATAGCCGCGCGCTCGCCGCCTACAATGAGTCCATCAGCATCGATCCAAGGAACGGCGTGGCGTATTGGAATCGCGGCAATGCCTATGCGGCGTCGCGCAGGATGGATGACGCGATCCGCGACTATGAGCAGGAGATCGCGATAAACCCCAAGGACTTCAACGCTTTCAACTCACGCGGCAAAGCCTGGGTCGCAAACGGCGACCGCGGTGCCGCGATGGCAGACTCCAAAGCGATTGCAGATTTCACGCAAGCGATCCACTTGAATCCGTCCTATGTCGAGGCCTACGACAACCGCGGCCGCACCTATGAAGTGATCGGGCACCGCACTGATGCGATCGCCGATTTCCGCAAGGCGCAATCGATCGATCCGACCGACGAGGTCAGCACGAAACTGCTCCGCATGCTCGGTTTCTGACCGCGTGCCGCGGAGCCGCCTCAAGCGAGAATGTCTGCAAGTGGCCCCCTTGAGACATGTCGGACGGCCGTGACAAGTCCGCTCCGAATGAAGACCGGAAGTGCCGACCCGCCGGTGCGAGGTCTCAGTTTGACCCACAGCAGAACTCGCGGTCAGGTTGCCTGTTCTTTAGGACGGCTCACAAGTGCAGCATCACGACGCAGTGTTTGCGATCGCCGGCAGGGCGAATTGAAAGCTGGCGCCGCGGGGCCCGTTTGCGCTGGCCCACAGGCGTCCGTTATGCGCTTCGATAATTGACCGGCAGATCGATAGCCCAAGCCCCAAACCGCCCGGTTTTGTGGTGTAGAAAGCCTCGAACACGCGCTCAAGATCCGCCGGTGCGAAGCCTGGACCTGAATCGCGCACTTCGACGAACACGCCATCCGGCTCGTTACGGGTGCTGATGAGCAATTCTCGCTCCTTTTCGCCAACGTCGCGCATCGCTTCGATGGCATTGAGGATCAAGTTAAGCAGTACCTGTTGCAGCTGGACCCGATCCCCCCTGATATGCGGCAAGCCCTCCGCTAACTGCGTCCGCTCCGAGACGCTATTGTTTGCGGCCTCCACTCGGGTGAGAGCAATAACCTCAAGGATGGCATCGTTGATCGCTACGGCGTCCTTTCGCGCGGGCGCCTTCTTTATGAGCGCGCGGATCCGCCCGATGACCTCGCCAGCGCGATTCCCCTCCTTGACAATAAGAGAGACCGCGTCATCCACCTCGCGAAAATTCGGCGTCTCCGCCCTTAGCCAGCGCCGAGCGGCTAACGCGTATGTGACTGCCGCGGCGATCGGCTGATTCACTTCATGCGCGATTGATGACGTCAACTGTCCCATCGTTGCCACGCGATTGGCGTGCGCCAGATCCATCTGCATGTCCCGCAGCGCCTCTTCTGCCCGCTTGCGCTCGGTGATGTGCTGCGCGACGCCTCGGTAGCCGATGAAGCGCCCCGCCTTATCAAACACTGGCAGGCCCGAAACAGATATGTAGCGCTTGCCGCCGTCCGCGGCGGGTCGCGCGAGCTCAAAGTCACGGAAAGGCAGGTGGGCCTCGAGGGTCTCCCGGTGCTTGCGCCAGGCCTCCGCGTCAGGCTCCAAGTAGGGCACTTCCCACCTTGTCTTGCCGATTTCAGAGCCCGGCGCCGGCGGGTCTGCAAGGCCTTCGGCGAAATCCTGACGGATGAAGCGATGCTGCGCATCGGATTCCCAGTACACGTCGAAGGAGAATTGTGTGAGCGTGCGAAAGCGCTCCTCGCTCTCGCGCAATGCTTCCTCCGCGAGCTTGCGCTCGGTCAGGTCGAGCACGAAAGCGACACCCTGGTGTCGTTCTTCGCCGAACGCAGCCAAACCGATCAACACGGGCACGCGGCCCCCATCTTTCCGAAAGTACTCCTTCTCGAATGGTTGGACTGCCCCGATCAGCTTCAACTCTGCATCAGTCCGCGCGTCGCGCTCGCGCCATTCCGGCGGCGTCAGGTCCGTTCGGTTCAGGCGACCCGAGATAAGATCCTCTCGATCGTATCCCCCCATGCGGAGAAACGCGTCATTGGCCTCAAGAATGTGACCTTCGAGATCCCAGATGATGATCCCCATGATATTGGCGTCGACCAGGCGCCGGATCTTTGCTTCGTGCTGTTCGAGCTGGCTGTGCAATGTTGCTAGCGTTCTCAAGTCGTTCTGCAACACATCGCGGCACAGCAGCAGCTGCCTGAGGTAAAGCTGGCTATATTCGTTGCTTTTGTTGTCGTAAACGCAAATAGTCCCGAATATCTCGCCATTGGGCCAACTGATCGGGACACCCAGGTAAGAGACCATTCCCCGTTTGATGTCAGGACTCGATTTCCAGCGTTCATCCCGGCGAGCGTCAGGGACAAGCAGCGGTCGACCGGTCTTCATCACGGTCTCGCAATAGCGCGATCCGGCTTCGGAAGGTTTGCAGTCGCTGGCTACGGCGACTTCGCTGTTGGAGGGCTCTACTCGCATCACCACGGCGGAAGGAACGTGCATGATCTCGGCAAGTAAGTCCACGATCTCTTGCCACTTCTTGATGATTTCAGAGGGTACCCGAGCCAGAGCAGGCATGGTCTCTTCGAGCCTCGTCTTTCAACAGGTGGGGACTCCGTTTGCGCGTCCGGCGGCAGATCTCTGGAACGTCTCCGATGATGAACGCCAGTTCGGGGACCGAGGCCCGCAATTCCCGTCCCCTCGACCCAGTGCTTCGCTGCGAGTGGGCTCGTCACCGAGGTACCCACGGGATTGGAAAATGCTATCCCGCATCAGCGCTGAACCGGAAGGACAAATCCCATTGACGCATACTGGACGCTACCACCCTATACCCCAAATTCAAAGGGCGCTTCAGAGCCTCCGCAACGGTCGTGAGCTTGACCGCCGGCTGGCCCAGGTCCGGAATTGGCCGATTTCGTTGAAAAAGGCGGCAGTAATCCGGTGCATTGGCGCCAGCTTCGAAGCAGCCCAGCGCTTGGGTTCTCCGCTATGCGGACCTTGGGATTTGCATCGGGATCAGCTTGGCCATCTTACGAAGGTTCTGAGCGGTGGCTGCGAGGGTGAACTCGTCACGCGCGCCGTTCGGGCCTCTTAGTCGCAGACGATCGAGTTTGAGAATGCGCTTGAGGTGCGCGAACAGCATCTCGATCTTCTTGCGGAGCCGACGAGAAGTGCGGCCCTTCCATGATCTTGCGATCTGGCGCGCCATGTCGCGAGCGCCCTCGTAGATCGAGCGCGGCACCCTCCGTGAGGCCTGCGTGGGACAGCACCGGGACTTCAATGCGCAGCGATCACAATCGCGCTTGCTGGCGAGGTAGAGCATGGTGGCGCCATCGTTCACCAGCGTTCCGGTCGTGGTAAGAACTTTGCCGCCGGGACAACGATAGAGGTCTCCGGCATGGTCATAGGTGAAGTCATCGCGCGAGAAGATCCCGTCTGCGCGGGCTTCGAGGTCGGCGTTGGCGCTTCGCATTGGAGTGCGGCGCCCTATTGCAAAGGTCAAGGATCTTACAATTTCGTGGGGCACGAACACGCAAGGCCGAGACGCCGAAGGCGGCTGCTGCTGGGACTCGGCGCTTGCGCCTTGCTGCTCATTGCCTTCTGGGGGCTGACGTCGCGATAGTACCAAAAAACTACGCCGCCCGTTCGTACAACTAACGGAAGAAGAGCCGGCGCCAGGGCCCGTGCGCCAGCTCCTCCCGAAACGTGACCGCACTACTGCCGCTCCGGATTTATGCGGCCGGTTCCGGCTTGCGATATCCCGCGCTGACGCTAGGCTGAGAGCCTTACTTCAATTGGAGAGACGACGTGGCTACAGGTACTGTTAAATGGTTTAATCCCACCAAGGGGTATGGGTTCATTCAGCCCGACAACGGTGGCAAAGACGTATTCGTGCATATTTCGGCGGTCGAAAAGGCCGGTCTGAGCAGCCTCAACGAGGGTGCAAAGGTCAGTTACGAAGAGCGAGAAAATAGGGGCAAGACTTCCGCCGAAAACCTGCGGGTGGGCTGAGCGGGCTAGGAACAAGTGACAATGCCAGGAGTCAGGGAAAATACTCCCGGCTCTCACACCCCACACACACCCGGTCGGGAGTTAAGAATGGCGACCTCGGCGTGCGCGGCACGCCGGGGTCGTTCTCGTTTCAGAGTGGCGCAAACGCCACAAGGTCAGTGGCGGGTCGAAGGGGGTGTCAGGCCGATATTCCACTCTCTCCAATGGGTCGGATGAACCAGCACGGGTCGATTTGAATCGGCCTTGACCCATCCGCCTAGAACTCGGCAACAGGGGAATATGAGCGCGTGGAGGCCGTCCGAGTCGATCACGGCCAATTCAAAACGCGATTGAAGTAAGCCATCGGCGGGCGTCGGAAGTTGACTACGATCAAAATCTAAAGCCGTAAGTGCGAGAAACTACCGCCCAAATGTCCGGTGTCCTGATTCTCCGCTGCGAGGTCGGTGTCGCCTGCAGCCGGTGTTTTTACGGTGGAGAACACGGGACGAACGTCACCCTTGCTGCTCTGGTAGTCATCCCTCGATAGTGAGGCGACCCAGGAACGCATTGCAGGCCCGCTCGGCTTCAGCGAACGTGCCGAAGGGCGGATCCGGATACTTGAGCCGCGGGCATATTCAGAAAGTCCGGGCGATATGACGCAACAAAACCAGGCTCTCCATGCCAGCCAGGTCCACTTCGATTCTCGCTGCTGATAACGAATGAATAGTCGTCGCTGCTTGCGATCCAAATTTCCAGATCCTTAGCTGTATCCACGCGGTGATAGTGCAGGGCCATTTCCACCCTCCACCGGCAGAGGTCCAAGCTTGGTTCTCCGCGGTCAGCCAGATGGACGCTTTAACCTACTTTTGTTCGGTTGGCCGCTTCAGCCTCGCGCGCCAGCCGTTCCGCCTTTAGGCGCTCCCGATTGTCGTGGAGTGCTTTTTGCGCTTTCGCATATTCGGTCAAAGCTTTCTTCGCTTCGGCTTGTCTGAATACCTTGCGGGCTTCGCGTTCCGCTGCCGTAGGTGCCCGCCGTTCTCGGTCACTGATCATTGTTGACCTCCCATTTTGGGCTCGACAGTCAACGCCCAGAGACTCGGTTTTGATCCTATTGGCTTTGGGGGCTGACAGGGGACGGCGGCGGCCATGCCGAAACTGCTCAAGTTGAGTTTCGGTCGCGTCTGACTTTCTGAAACTCCTCCGGTCCTTTGATGAGCCGACGCTTACGACTGGCTTGATCGTCCGGGCTGGCCGCGGGGTCGGTAACCTTGTCGATTGCTTTGCTCGCCAGTTCGCGGGCGCGCTGCTTTGGGTCTTCGCGGCCTTGCTGGTCTTCGCGCTCATCAAGCGGTGGCTTAGTCAGTACGGTCAGCCCGAGCTCGACCAGTCGGCGGATGGCTTCGGACAGAGAAGGCGAATCCGGTTGATATTCAGCCCATCTGACTACGCTTGCCCGCATTTCAGGAGATGCGCGAAAGCCCATTAGGGGATCCTTGCCCGTAGCGGGCCGGCCCCTCTTTTTAGGTTTAACCTTTATTGGCTTCTTCATGATTTAGGTTGTACGTTAAAAGCGAGCCGAGCGAGGATAATCCGTCGGACTGGCAGGGAACCTGAGGGCTAAGTACTTAAAATAAAAGGTAATATATTATAGTATTTTATATCGAGCGAGCTATCAGTCCATAACGTGGAACGAATGTTTGGCCTCGGGAATCATGAGCCCTTCACTTGATCAAGAGGCGCAGTGGCCAGCCGCCCGAGAGGGGAGCCGGGTGGGCCTAGGCAGCCCCCAGGATCCCCAGCGGAGCCCCGAGAATTCGCTCCGGCATGCAAGGCGGCTCTAGCCAGACGCTCACCAGTGGATTCGCAAAGCCGTCTGAAGGAATGCGCACAATTCTGCGCTGGCGATCGGGTGGCGTGACTGGCGAGTTCGCCTTAGGATGGTCCCGCTAGGGGATTTGCGTGTCATGGCCGAAATCGAGCCTAGCAGGGTTGGACGCAGGTTGGCGGCGATAGTGGCCGCTGACGTGGTGGGCTACTCGCGGCTCATGGGCCTCGATGAGGTGGGCACCGCCCGCACCCTCCGCGAACACCGCAAGGTTACGGACGCCCTCGTGTCAAAACACGGCGGTCGCCTCGTGAAGACCACCGGCGACGGTGTGCTCCTTGAGTTCCCCTCGGTGGTCGACGCGGTCGAATGCGCGGTAACTGTGCAAGCGGTGATGGCCGAGCGGAATTCCGGTCTTCCCGAGGAGCGGCGTATGCTGTTTCGGATCGGGATCAACCTTGGCGACATCCTTATTGAGGGCGATGACATTCTTGGCGATGGCGTCAACGTTGCGGCGCGGCTTGAGGGGATCGCTGAGCCGGGTGGCATCTGTATCTCGTCATCCGCTTACGATCAGGTTCGCGGCAAGGTCCCGATCGAGTTCACTGATCTAGGCGAGCAGACCCTCAAGAACATCGTCCGTCCAATTCGCACCTACGCAGTTGGTCTGAGTGCGAATGCTGACCGGGCTGTTCCGCCTTTATCTTCTGCTCCGCGTCTGTCCATCGTGGTACTGCCATTCGCAAACATCGGTAGCGATCCCGAACAAGAATATTTCGTGGATGGAGTGACTGAGAGCCTGACCACGGACTTGTCGCGAATCAATGGTGCTTTCGTGATTGCGCGCAACACTGCGTTCACGTTCAAAGGCAAAGCCGTGGACGTGAAGAAACTGGGGCGTGAGCTGAACGTCCGATACGTTCTTGAAGGTTCGGTGCAACGTGGCGGCGACCGGCTTCGGGTAAATGTGCAATTGATTGATGCTGAGACTGGAAATCACTTGTGGGCCGAGCGGTTCGAAAAAGCAGTGGCCAACCTTTTCGATATGCAGGACGAAATAGTATCCCGGCTCGCAAACACGCTGAACTCGCAATTAATTGCGGTCGAAGCGCGGCGAGCAGAACACTCCCCCTGCCCCGATACGACTGACCTGTATTTCCAAGGGGCCGCTTGGCTTAACAAGGGCCGAAACCCCGAACACTTGGGACAAGGGCGCCGCTTCTTTGAACAGGCCTTGGCGCTCGAACCCGCAAATGTTGAGGCGCTGGTCGGCACGGCGCTGGTTGATGTCGGAATTGCCACCACCTTTTTGACAGATGATCGGATCGAACGTCTTACCGCCGCTGAGGCGGTTGTTACACGGGCGTTGTCGTTGGCACCGAACCATCCGATGGCCCATTTCGTCCTGGGAATGGTGCAAACTTATACCGACCGGGTGGCTCAAGGTATCGCCGAATGCGAGCAGGCGCTGGCACTAGATCGGAACTTAGCCCGGGCGCACGCAAACATCGGGGTCGCCAAGCTTCTTATCGGCCGGGGTGTTGAAACCGAAGCTCACATACAGGAGGCGCTTCGCCTTTCCCCCCGCGATACCAACCTCCATATTTGGCTAATGTTCGGGGGGCTCGCCAAATTTTTGCTTGGCGCCGACGCCCAAGCGATTGACTGGTTGCGGCGCAGCCTTGAGGCCAACCGGAATTATCCCCTTGCGCATTTCTTTCTCGCGGCCGCTCTTGCGCAGGTCGGCGAGTTAAGTGACGCGCGGGCAACAGTGCAGTCGGGCCTTTCGCTCAATCCGAGTTTCAGTATCCGCCGTTTTCGCAATAACAGCCCAAGCAATCATCATGCGTATCTCGCACTACGGGAGCGCCTCTACGAAGGGCTGCGGCTAGCCGGGGTACCAGAAGCTTAGGGACTTTGAGACTAGGGCTGGCGATGTCAGACCTACGGCAGTCAGCCGACGCCTCACAGTCCTCGCAGTGGATGTGGACGGCTACAGCGCCTCATGGCCGCCGCGAGGTCGCATTGCAGGCCCAGGAAATCCTCAGGAATGCACACGGCTCGTTTCAGCTCGGCAGGTGCGCGCAGCGAAGCGGTCATCGTTTGAGGTCGAGGGATGGCCAATCCAGCGCCCCGGCCGTAGGGACCCAAATCAAGGGGCGCGCCCAGCTCGAAGCGTTCGCAACCAGGGTTTACGCCTTTCGTCTTTGCTCCTTGGCCTTTCTCCTCTGCTTAGAGTTTCAAGCCATGACCTTTCGTCCAACGTGGCTGCCCACGCCAACCGAGACGAAGGGGACCGCATACCACCACCATTTGACCTGCCATGTCGGCGCTTGATCTGATGGTACTGGCGGCGGCGTCGAAGTTTGTGCTCTGAACTCGGGTACATCTCCGGCCCTTAGCCAATCCGTAAAGCCAGCATGCCAAACGAGGACATTCTCTGGATTGGACAGGCGCGGAAGCCTATCTTTCAATTTGCTGAAGCGTAAGCGGCCCAATCTGCCCGTTGTAATCGGCATAACCAAGCTTCAGCCAAGGCATTCTCTCCGATGTTGTGTCGAGACACGCAGCATACTACTGGGATTGGCTGTCTCAAGCACGCTCTGGTACGTTCGCGACTGTCTACCATTGGCCGCCGCGGGCAGTTGCGATGCCACGAGCGTTCAGCGCCTCCGCAATCTCCCTGAGGGTATGCGCGCCGGCCTTCTGCGCCTCACGGATAATCGGAGCACATTCGCCGCGTATCGGTCGGCCTCGGCCTTCACAGCCTCAACAGCGCTCTTGCGGGCTGTGTGGAGATTTGGGTTATCCAGGGAGACCCCGCGAGCCTTAGCCGCTGATAGGGCTTGTCGGGTGCGCGTGGAGATGAGCGCACGTTCCTTCTCGGTTAACGCGGCGAACAAGTGTAGGACGAAGGGATCAACGTCAGGCCCTAACTCGGCCACCAGGAACGGTACTTTGTAGGCCATGAGCCCGCTGATGAAATGAACGTCGCGGCTCAAGCGGTCCAGCTTTGCCACCGCCACATGAAATTGAGCTTCCCTGCGGCGGCCAAGGCGGCCTTTAGCTGCGGCCTGCGGTAAGGCATCGGAGCCTTTACCAGTCTCGACCTCGACGAACTCTCGCAGGATCACCAAGCCCTCAGATTCACGCCGACTGGGTCGCGATGCAGATGAACAATCTTTATGCACGTTGGTGTCGGGAAAATCAGCGAGAGCCAAAGGACCACTACGCCTTTAAATGCATGGGTGGGGTTAACAACGGTGCGGATATGATCGAGCCCATGCGGCGCTCCGGTGAGCGTGCCTTCATCGCCTGCACGGTAGATTTACTGGAGAAAGGCGTGGACATTGAGCGGCTCAACGCCGTCGTTTTCCTCCGGTATCCCAAATCGACGATCAAGTTTTACCAGATGGTCGGGCGAGGCACCCGCAAAGTTCGAAATCGGCGCAAGCGCCGCGAGAAGGTCAGCGTCCGCCCCAGCTTCTCCGAAAGGACTTCCACTGCACGTAATCGTAGCTACCGGACCACCGGTGAACGATGCCGTCGCATAGCTCGCATCTGAAGTGGCTAGTCGCCGGCCGCGGTATTTGGATCGCTTCATAAACGGCCTTACAGCCCTCACAAACGAACATGATGCTGACGCTGACGCTGCTTTCTGCGCCGGGCATCCTCGTACAGCGTTTGGCGAATTGACCAATTCGCGGCAGTTCTCTTGATGGTCCAGCCCAATACCTAGCGGCTTATCACCGCGCGCGATCGGCGCGATCATGGCTCATGCCCTGGCGCCGCAAGCCCGCTCAATTCCTCAGGTACTGGTCCGGGCCCGTCGATCGCAATGCCGGCTTCAGGACAGTGCTTGTCTTCTGCGTCGGGTGCCAGCACCACAACGGCCGGCTGAAGCTTGCCGACCTGCCCGATTGGGACTGTCTGCGACGATTACGACGCTCGAGAACGTTCCTACGCGCGTAGCCAGCAACGAGACGGCCCCGGGTACGACGAGGCTAGCTCGGCCGCATCCGCCGTTTGATCTGGCGTCAGGCGCACCGCAGGCGCCACAACAGAGGTAGGGTCCGTCATAGCTGGGGTAGGCTGCCTCAGTTGACGGCCTTGGCTCTGCCGCAAGACGCCTAGGTAGGCTTATGCCGTTCGCTCTCAGCCCTACTCACAGCCTTTAGCTGGCTCGCGATGTAGTCGGAGATATCGCCGATCTCAGCCTGCAAGTCCGCTTCCGGGATCCCTCGTTCCTTGGCAGCATCAATGAGGCGGCGGCTCAGTTCGGTCGCGCCGACAGTCCTTGGCGAAGTTGCTTTGGCCCTGGGGGCTTTCCGGTGGCGCTCCGCCTGAGCCGGTGTTAAGTGGCCCAGTCCAGCCTTGGGGCTGCAATTGACCTTTGTCTTCGGGCGCCGAACGCCCAGTTGGCGCATTGACGTCCCCTTTTGTCGCAGGCTGCGCCGTGGCTAATCCGCAGGACAGCATGATGAACATCAATGCTAATCGGTCCCGCACTGAAACCTCCAATGTCTTCGTACTAAGCAAACAATCGGATATGCACCTCAGTTCCTGCAATGGTCGGATTGGCGCCGACAAGCACCGTCCTTAAAGCCGGCGTTGCGATCGACGGGACCGGTCCAGTAACGGAGGAAGTGAGCGGGCTTGCGGCGCCAGAGCCCATGATCGCGCCGATCACGTACGGAGCCGCTAGGGATCGCCCCGCCTGCCGGTATCAGCCCGAGCCGTTGGTCAACTCGGGAAGGAGTGGCACGCTGCAAATAGAATGGAAAAGGCCCCCGCCGATGCGGGGGCCCTGCAAATCAATCGCGCTCTTTGATGATTGTCTTTTCGCGCGGTTCGTCATGCTCCCGCTTGATGACCGTCGTGCGATCCGCGGGCTCGCGCTCCTTGATCACAGTGGTGCGGTCGCGGTCGCGGTCCCGATCGACGTGGGTTTCGCCCGTGGTTACGCCGGCACCCACGGGCCCGACTTGGACACCCACTTCATCAGCGAAAGCGGGGGTGGCAAGTGCGATAACAGCGGCAACAGCCAACACGTATTTCATCTCGTAGCCTCCAGTTTGTTCGATCCCGGAAAATGCCGCGAGTTGCCGAATGTTCCTCGTCATCTTGACAGTTTGTCGCACCGAATTCGCCTTGGCGGTGTCGTCCGGCAACGTCGTGACCAAGGCTCTGACGCCGTCATTAACGCCCGAAGAACAACCACAGCAGGATGATCACAGGAATTGGCACGCCCAAAAGCCAAAGCAAAACTCCTCGTCCCATGGATTTCCTCCTCGCTTAATCGCTTGGAGGGAACGCCAGAGACTCATCCATGTTCCTGTTGCTACTCGATAGCCTTTTACGTGGGATCAACCGGGAGTCGGTTGCCCGCTTCTGCCTCCCGGGCTAGCCGTTCTGCCTTCAGGCGCTCTCGATTATCGTGCAGCGCTTTTTGGGCTTTGGCGTAATCGGTCAAATCTTCCTTCGCCCTGTCCGCTTTGAATACCTTACGGGCTTCCCGTTCGGCTGCCGTGGGAGCCGGTCGGTTTCGATCGTTCATCATTGTTGACCTCCCATTTGGGCTCAACGAGCGCATAAATATGGCTTTCGATCCTGTCGCCAAAGGGCAACTTTGTCACGCCGTAGGGCCGCCAAAAACGAGGTGGCATTAAACTCCAAACGAATGCCTCATCTGACTCGCCATGCGCTGGACCGCATCCGTGTATTGACCATCGTTGAAGCGCTGATCGCCTGCATAGAGGACTACAACAACGCCTATCGCTATCAACAAACCTTTCACCCCATGCTCCTTTAGTGGCAAATCTGATGGGCAACATGGCTATGGACGAGGCGGCTCGGATCGCCTCGATGATTCCGGCGTCCTAGCCGGGCCCTCTGTCCGTGTTGGCTCGGGTGGCCGGCCTGGTTCTAACGTTCTGTTCGAACGCGCCATCCAGGCCGCAAGACGGACGTAGCCGCGCCGCAACGTCGGCCTGAACCATTCCTGGTCGCCCTGATCCATACGCGAGAATTATTTCTGTCGCCGGTTAAGGAACTGTTGCGGGCGTCGATCGCACCGTGATCTTACGGGCAGGTAGTTTGTGCCAGTTTGCGCAGGCACTTTCTGCAGATATCAGGGACATTTGCGGGGCTATCAATTCCAGACAGGAACGAAGCGTGCTCGGTAGCCCCCACGGGGACGATCGCTACACATGCACGCTCGGCTTGAAAGCGAGTTAGTTGTCGTCAACCACAATGCGGGCGCTCCAAGCGCCTCAGCCCGTCTCGTGACAGCCTCGCAGGCAGCCACATACATCATCGGGATAGCTGTCCGGAACGCGTGGACGCTGGTGTTGCACACAATCCGGAACGCCCAATAGCGGCGTCCGATGGGTTGAACCCCGTACATCTTCTTATAGTCGCGGGTGTCCATTGAGACACTCATGCGCGTGAGAGCTTAGGAACATAACGCGGCCCCAGCAACCCTTGGAGGCCCGGGGGGCGATTGCTGAGGCCGCATGGCCCGTCCCGCGTCAGTCGAGATTGGTCGATTGATCGCATACCGAATCCGGAGATAAGACAAGCGAGAACCAAAGCTCTTGTCGTGGCGCGGGTAAAACGTGGCAATATTACCACGCGGATTCACATGGGTTATAAACACCAACGCCGCCCGCTTAAAATACACGCGGTCGGCGCTGGCTCTACCCCAGGATGTAAAGTGCAAAATCCTGACGCGCGTTAGACTGCGCAGGCGCGCAAACGTTTCATACCTAGAAGGGTAGTTTGCGAGAGGGCGCGCTCGAACAGGAAAATAGGAACCTTATCCAAGTGCGAAAATTAAATCCGTTTCAAGAACGGCCTTTGCGAGGAGCGTGTGGGAGACTTAAGGCGTCGGGTTGTGCAGACCGAGACACTAGAAGAACGACTGGCGAACCAGGCCAGAGAGCTTCGCGGGCGGGCGAAAGCAATGCCGCCCGGTGTCGAGAGAGAGGCTCTGTTGAGGAGGGCGCGAGAGGCCGAGGCTGCCGCGCAGATGAGTGAATGCCTCGCGTCGCCGGGCAAGTTACCGGCCTGAGGGCTTACGGCGATCAAAAATCCAGAGCTTCACTTGAGATGCCCCGGTACTTTTTTCACGTCTATCACGATACGACAGAACTCGACCAGGAAGGCGAGGAACTGCCGGACAAGCACGCAGCGTGGAAAGAGGCGACAGTTACGGCGGGCCAGATGTTGGCGAGCATTGACGGTCGCCTGCGGCCGGGGCACGACTGGCGCATGGAAGTGACGGATGAATTCCAGAACCCTCTGTTCGTCCTAAACATTAATGCCGTGAATTCCAGGTCCAGATAAGACCCACATAACATTGAACGCCGCAAGTCGATGGATTAGTGGGGTTCACGCCTTCGGCGCCCTTACTGTCAGCTTGCGGTTGATTAGCATTTCAGCGCGCCGCTTCGCCAACTCGACCAATCTTGTTCGCGGCTTACTGCGGATCAACTGGCCTCGAACTTGATGGCGCTGTCAAATGCATCATCATAGCGATGGGTCACGGTGAACGTGACGCCTCGGTGGGTAAAGGTGCTTGGCATGCCCGCGAGATAGGTATCGAGCGCGGCGATTGCGAACCCCGTGGGAGACCCATTGGGCCTACGGCTCCACGATGATCCGGAAGGCCTTCCAGAATGCAAGTTGGACATCGCCACGCTGGGCGAGCTTGCCATAGCCGGCATAGCCATCGACCTGCAGGATCCCTTCGAAGCCCGCGAGATGGGCGATCGGCCGATCGGCTTTGCGATCGGGGGCGTAGACATAGGCAACGCCCGCCGGATCGGCACCGCCGGGACCAGGTCCAGCCGCTCGCTTCTATCCTCGCCGATCCGGTGTAACTCGCCCTGGCAACAGGGACAGGTCTTGCCCTCAATGTCGACGACGACCTCGATCCGCGGCAGGTGCATCGGCAAGGCGCCACGGTTGCCGCGGCGCGTGCGAGCCCGCGTCTCACGGCCTTCGGGTGCGCTCACGTCCTGTGTCGTGTCTCGTTGTACGCGGCAACCTGCTCGACGTCTTCCAAGCCCAGCAGCATCTGATCTTCAGGCAGCGTCTCTGCCCGCCGGCCAAACCGATGCCGCTGCAATTCCTTGATGATTTGACGCAGCCGCTCGCTCGCACCGCTCGGCAAGCAGCATCGCTTTCAGCGTCTCAGGATCGTCAGGCAGGGCGTCGCTCACACCCAATTCAGAGCATATTTGCCGCCATCTGGCGACGCGTCCCACGCTCCTGATTCACTTCGCCGCAGCTTCGCCAACAGCTATCCGGCTTGCGTTGGCGCCGATGAGGTGGCTGCCCGCGACATAGCGACACCAAGCCTCATCAAACCAAAGAAACCTTCATGAGCACCGGCAGTTGCCATCCGCCGTCAAGCGATCCCGCGGCGGGGGCTTTAGCAACGCTTCTGGGCGTGCTCACTGTTTTGGTCACAGCTTCAGGCGTTTTTGGCGAGATGCACACGGCGCTAAACGCGACGTTCAAGGCCAAGCCGATCAATTAGCCGATCTTTTCCCTAATCCGGACCCGTGCGGCCAGTCTGGGCCTCGTCGCCGCCCTTGGTTTCATGCTGATAGTATCGTTGGCCGCAAGCACCGTGCTATCCGCTCTGGGACAGGCCTTTCAGGGATGGTTCGCCGGCAAGATTCTGTTGGCGGCCCTCAACACCGGCGTATCCCTGACGATCTTTACGCTACTGTTCGCGGCGATCTACAAAGTCCTGCCCGATACAGCGATACCGTGGCGCGAGCTCATGCTGGGCGCATTCGTCACAGCCGTACTCTTTACGGTCGGCAAATCGATCATCGGCATTTACCTCGGGCGGGCAGCACCGAGCTCGGCCTATGGCGCAGCGGGCGCGCTGATCGTTCTGATGTTTTGGACCTACTATTCCGCCCAGATATTCCTGCTTGGCGCTGAGCTGACCAAGGCCATTGCCGATGAGGGCACGTCCGCGGGCCAGGCTGCCAGAGGAACGATTCACCAAAGCGTGAGTTCGCTTCAAACAAGAACGATAGATCGGTGACAGCCATGACAAGATCCGTTGAGGAGTTGAGGCGCGAGTCCGAGCGGAGCCGCGCGCAGCTTTCGGCAACCGTCGATCGGTTAAGAGAGCAGATCACCGATACCGCAGAAGACTTGCGCTACAAGGTCTCCCCGCAGGGGATCAAGTCAGAAGTCTCCGAGTTTGTCGGCCGAAAAGCCCAAGGCTGGCTCGACTCGCTTAAGCAGCAAGCCATGGAAAACCCGATGCAGACGATCGCTGCGGGGACTGCGGTTGCGGTGCCCGTGCTGCGGCTGGCTCGGGGCTTTCCACTTCCCCTTCTGATGATCGGTGCCGGCCTTGCCCTGACGTCGAAGACCGTTCGCAGCCGCGCCGTTGAGGCGGCGGCGCCAACGATCGAAAAGGCCAGGGAAATGGTAGGTGAGGCTGCCGAACGCGTTCAATCCTTCGGGGAAGGTACGGTGAATGCGATATCCGCGACGGGGCGTGAGGCCGCCGACCTGGCGAGCGAAGCCCAAGCCGCCGCGACCGGGTTTGCCGGCTCCCTGAAAGACCGAGTAGCCCAGACTGTCGATCGAGTGAAGGCAGGCATCGATACCGCCTCGGACGCGGCAAACGATAGCATCGATCGAGCCCGTTCCACCGCGCGCGAAAAGCACGGCGTCGGCTGCCATGTCGAGCGCCGCGGATGCGGTCAAGCAGGGGTTGGATGAAGGCGTCACCTATGCGCAGGAAAACTTGGGTAAGCTTGGCGATGCGATGCCTCGAAAGGAGTCGATCGCAGAGGTCCAGTCGTCCCTCTCGGCGCTGCTTGAGTTGATCGGTGCAATAGGTTTGACAGTTGGAGCCGCGGTTGCCGGCGCGTTCAGCGCGTCAGAGTTCGAAAACAAATGGGCCGGAGAGTTCAGCGACAGCGTCAAAGAGGATCTGAATGCTCGGGCGGAAGCGGTAGCCCAAAGCGTGCGCGAAGCCTCCGATGTGCTCAAGGCTGAAGCTGACGACATCGGCACCGAAACTCTTGAGCGGTTGCAAGAAACCGGCCGGACGGGGGCAAATGTGGTGCTTGAGCATCTAAGGACGCGGTAGGCCGCGGGTGGGCGGCCCAAAGCTTCGCAACATGCGCCGCAGTGCGGTGGCGTTTTTCGGCGCATAGGCGTCATTATCGTTATTGAAATAGACCCAGGCTCGTTTGGCTCGGCTGGCCTTAATCCTGTCGGTCCACACCGTCAGCTCTTCCTTTGTATAGTCGTGCCGATACCAGCGCTTGGGACCATGCAACCTGACATATACTTCGTCCGCGGTCCGGATAAGTACGTCCGGTAATCTCGGCCCACTGCAGGAGCAGAAGATGATGCCTGCCTCACGGAAGGCGCCCCCACTTTGTCCGTGTGATCCGATCCAGCCGTGATGCCATTAAGTGTTTTGTTTGGACGGGTCGCATTAACGCATGAAGGTCAGCTAATTTGTCCTAATTTGCCCAAGTGATTTCTTGGGAGCCGCGGGCAACGACTCTCGAACTGCTGTCGGGAGGCCGCGCATTGCCGGCCGTCTGGCACCAGGACGTTCGAAGGGATGGTCGACTCGCGGCGGTCTCTTACGAAACGGCGCGGTTCTCAGCCGGTTGACGCGGGTTCGAGTCCTGCTGCCAGTGCCATTCGCCCACGTAACCGGCTGTGCCTACGACGCACAAGTACCGTAACTGGAGCATGCAAGTTCGACTCTTGCTAACCACAATCCTCATAGGAATTTATGCTTGGACATAGATTGGGTTGATCGAGGCTGCGTAACCTGCTCGACCTTCTTTCAAATCCCGCTCTATGCTAGGGCTTTTGACTTTCCTGCCAGTGCCGTAGGATATCAAATGTCCTTGAGCCTCAGCGAAGTAAAGCCACCAACCGCGAATGAAATGGCTGGCCTCATCGCGAGCAAGGATTGGTCAACGACAGCGCTAGGCGACCAGAAGAATTGGCCTCCCAGCCTTAAGCTTATCGTCGGGATCATGACAGCGTCGGGCTTTCCGATGGCGGTGCCCTGGGGGCCCGACTTTATCCTAATCTACAATGACGGATACCGGCCCATTTTGGGGGACAAGTCGCGGTACCGGCAACAACGGGGGTCTCATTCAGGCGCTCCGGCTCGGAGCCAGCGATAGCCTGAACCAGACCGGGCAAAAAATCGTTCAGCGCAATCTCAACATTCAACCGACTCTGACGATCAGACCTGGTTTCCCAGTCCGCGTGATCGTCAATCGTGACCTCGTGCTCGAGCCTTACAAGGGGTGAGAAAATGGCAAAGCTCAAGCTCGGTGCTATCGCCGACGACAAGCCGGTGAAACTCACGCTCGAATTACCCGCACCAGTGCATCGCGATCTGCTTGCGTACGCCGAAGTGCTTGCGCGCGAAACGGGACAGCCTATCCCAGCAGCGCTTCCGCCGCTTGCCGGAAGCTGCCGTGATCTGCGGCCGCTACGGCGCACCGGAGATGTACGAGGTCGATCGCCGATGTTGAACTGCGAAAAGGCGCAGTCTTCGCTTTGGGATCGAGACTCTTGTGCTCCACCGCTTGCTCTCCGGCAGTTTAAGTTTGCGTCTCACGTTCGGTGTGGTCGCATCTGGGCGTATTTGCTCAACATCGCGAGGGCCATCGCATGGCTCATTGTGCGCAGGACGTACGCCAAACGCTGACGAGTCCAAAATATTGCGGCTACGCGATGATGGGCAGCCACAGCCAATTCGTCTTCTCCGTTATAGAGAATTTGGCTATGTGCCGCCATCCAGTTCAAAAAAAGGTGGCGTGGGGAGTGGTCCCTCAGATGCTCATCTTGTGACGGGAAGATAAGGGCAGCGCGACTGATCAGCAGTGCTCCCGCGACAAGCTCTGTCATTTCGTTGGGAGCGCTTCAGTAGCGTCACTGAGCGACGAAAGGAATGAATGGTCCAGATTCACCTAATACGTGTTCTTACTGGCCCTGTCGATTTTCCACAAACCAAGTAATTGAAGCACTCCTTCCTCCCAGACTTGGACCGCTTGCTTTGCAAGCGGTCGCCCTTTCTTTTCGCTTCTGGCCACTTGATGCGTCCATCGCTAAAGCTCTACCTTAAGTGATCCTCGACAAAAGTATGGCGCGATGATCTTTATCAAGAGCGCGCTGCGGGGCGCATAAGAAATCGATGAACGCATCGCGGCCGGTGAATGCGTCGGAGCGTTGGCCCGATTCCATTGTGAACGACTGCCGTGATCTTTGAGGAGAATGGCGTCGGATCCTCACAGGACTTGCGGACGTTGCTCGCGGAGCAATAAAGTTGATGTGATCGAGACGCGATATCGGTCCATAGTGAACTGGGCTGGACGAAGAGGAAATGCGAATTCACTTTGGTCGTTTGCAGAGACTTGCCGGCCGAACTCCGTCTGCTTAATACGGTTCAGTCACCCGACGGTACCCATTCGAAGGCGAGGTTCCTCCATAAGCCCTCTAAGTCTCGTGATAGCTTCACTCATCTCGTGCCGATCTTTACTGGCAAACCCGAGTCTGAGTCCGTGCGGGGCTGAAGAGCAGATGCGATAGGAGTCGCTCAGCAGGAGCCGAAAGCCTTTCGCGAGAGCTCTCGTCTCAAGTTGATGGAGGTAACTATCATGTTGGAAGCGGATCCAAAAAGCCAGTCCACCGACAGGGACTTCGAACCGTATCAAATCGCCGAAATGGGCGCGTAGCAAAGACGCAAAGGCATCCCGGCGTCCGCGATAAACCGTCAAGGCTCGCCGGGCATGACGCGCAAGTTCGCCTTGATCGATAATCTCGGCGACGGCTGTCTCGGTGATCTGATCGCCTTGTCGGTCGATGAGAAGGATCTGCTTGGCGAATACGTCGATTACTTCCTTCGGCGCGACCACGTAACCTAGGCGCAGATTGGGTGAAAGGATCTTTGAAAAGGAGCCAATGTAGATGATTTTGGTCGGGGCAAAACTCGCCATTGGCAGCAATGGCTTAAACTCGAAATTATATTCGTGATCATAGTCATCTTCGATTATTGAGAACCGATAACGGTCTGCGATCGTCAGCAATTTCATCCGACGTTCCGGAGGAAGAATAACGGTCGTCGGAAAATGATGATGAGGGGTAAGATAAATCGCCGAAATGCGGGTCTCGCGGCAAACTTCTTCAAGGTGATCCACATCGAGTCCCTGTTCGTCAACACGAATGCTGACGACATTAACGCCAGATGAGGTGAACGACAGGTGCGCCGGCGGATAGGTGACTTTCTCGAACGCAACAGTGTCTCCCGGGCGCGTAAGAACCCGTGCCGCCAGAAAGATACCCATTTGGCTTCCACGGGTCAGGCAGATGTTGTCCGTCGTCGTGGTCAAACCCCGATCAGCATTTAGGAGCCGCGAGATTGCCTCTCGCAGACCTTGGTGACCGCGGGGGTCGCCGTAGTGAAGGCGGTTACTGCGCGCTGCTTGTTGGATGGCGGAGCGGTACGCACGTCCTAATATCGCGGCTGGTACCAAGCGCGTGTCCGGTAACCCATCATCAAACGACTGTGCTGCCGGGCCTCCCACGACGACTGGGACGTCGCCTATATCGTCGGCGATCTCATAATCTCGCCGAAGTGGCATCTGCGGCTCGAATGGCCGCGCGGAGCCGTCGGCTGGCTCTGGCAAAATAGAAGATACAAATGTGCCGCGCATAGGATCGGCCGTGAGCCAGCCCTGAGCGATTAGCTCATCATACGCAATGACGACGGTCTTTCGATTGATCTGTAGTTCGGACGCGAGTTCGCGTGTTCCAGGTAGTGCTGTGCCGGGAGCCAAGCGCCCGCGACGAACTTCTTCGATGAGTTGTTGCGCCAACTGCTGATAGATCGGCATGCGCAGCCGTCTATCCAAGCGGATAGGCATATTGATGGGCCACCTGCGAACAACTGGACCGGTCATCTTTCCCAAACTGGCTGATGCATGGGTCCATCACATGAACCCATAGTGCTCCTACGCTGAATCCAGGGCACCTGGCAAGATGGACGAAGAAACGACAACGTACGACTTGGGGCGTTTCGCGCTTGCGAACGACGCGGTGCAAATTGATGCGTTGCAAGCGAAAGCCGCATCTTTTGCGCAGTCATGCCGCCCACTTGTTGTGGCGCCGTCTGTCGGCTCGCGGCAGCAGACAGCTATCCCACCCAGGTCGTGTGTGGCCGGCCAAACACTGCGGAGGCTGCCGCTCTTCGAACTGAACTTCGGCCGCGGATCTTTGGAGTGGATCGCCGTCTCGGGATTCCACGCAGACGGACGTTTTCTAAGGCGGTGCACGCTGTGAGCGCAGCTGAATATAGCTGCCCAGCGCCTCATCGATCGTGAAGTCGGAAGTGCTTTGAGTTTGGAAAGTTATCAAAAGAGGGGGAATGCTATGTCGAGGGAATTCAATTTTACTAGTCAAGCAGGCGCGATCACGCGGCGCTCTGCTCTCAAATTGGGTTTGGCGGGCGCTGCAGCCATTGCTGCGCCGGCAATCGTGCGTGCCGAAGACTCGACGTTGCACGTCGCGAGCCTCTTCGACCTGACCGGGAATCTCAATATCTACGGGATTCAGGAGATGAACGTCTCTCGCTACGCGATCGACGCAATCAACGCGTCGGGCGGCGTTCTGGGTAAGAAGGTCACGCTGCACGAATACGATACGCAATCAAAGATCGAGCTTTACTCGCGCTACGCTCAAGAGGTCGGATCGAACGACCAGATCTCCGCCGTCGTCGGCTGCTTCACGGGCGCCTCGCGCGAGGCGGCGCGTCCCGTCCTCAGCCGCAACAAGAAACTTCTGTTCTTTCCGACCATCGACGAAGGCGGCGAGTGCGACAAGTACTGCTTCATGCAGGGGACGGACTGTGTTCAGCAGGAAGGGCCGCTGCTCGACTGGGCGATCAAGAACGGCGGAAAGAAGATCTACGTCGTGGCCGCGGATTACATCTACGGACACGTCGCGAATGCCTGGACGAAGAGCCTCGTCGAGAAGAAGGGCGCCGCGATGGTCGGAACGGAATTTATTCCGCTCGACGTATCGGATTTCAGCGCTACGATCCGCCGTATCCAGGCAGCGAAGCCCGATGTGATCATGTCGAATCTCGTCGGCAACAACCACGTCGCGTTCTACCGGCAGTTTGCCGCCGCCGGCCTGAACAAGTCGATCCAGATCCTGTCGCCGGTGTTCGGCTTGGGCAACGAAGAGAAGGTACTCTCACCATCCGAGGGCGCTGGCATCGTCGTCGCTTATTCGTACTTCGAAGGTCTCGATAATCCCGAAAACAAGACGTTCTTGGAGGGCTTCCGCAAGAAGTATCCGGACGCCGGTGTCGTCGCGGATACGCCCGCCCAGGTCTGGAATGCCTGGCACCAGTGGAAGACCGCGGTGGAAGCTGCCGGATCCGCAGAGGTCGACAAGGTGGTCGCAGCCTTGGAGAAGGCCACCCCCTTCAACGGGCCGGCCGGCGAGGTCCGTCTGGATGCGCAGAGCCACCGCAATATCCAGAACGTCCACCTGGCGCGCGTGACCGACAAGCAGACGTACGAGATCATCCAGAAATTCGATCAGGTTGCTCCGACGCGGGAAGTCGTTGGGGCGGGAACGTGCGATCTGACGGACAAAGACAAGACGTCACATCGAATGATCAACCCCAAGTTCTGAGGTTACAGCATCATGGATGCATTCGTCGTCATAGCGGTCTCAGCTGTGACTGCAATCGCCACCCTGGTTCTCATCTCGACGGGGCTTGCAGTCATCTTTGGTCTCATGCGCGTGGTCAATATGGCGCATGGAGAATTCTTGATGGTGGGAGCGCTAACGACGACTTCCTTGGTGCTGAAACTCCACTTTCCTTGGTGGCTCGCGATGATGGTGGCTCCCTTCGTGGGAGCCACCATCGGCGGTGTCATGGAGGTCCTGCTGATCTCGCGGATCTACCAAAGGCAGCTCGTCGACACCCTCCTCATAACGTTCGGTATTAGTCTTGTGATGTTCCAACTCGCCGTGGATGTTTTTGGCACGACACCACCAGGCATCGAGACGCCACTCGGAGCGGTAACGATCGGCTCCTATTCGTTTCCCGCTTACACTTTGGTGATGTTGCTATCCGCGATCGCGATGCTCGCGGGCCTCTATCTCTTGTTCACCCGAACGAAGTACGGCCTGCTGGCACGCGCGACGGCGCAAAACCCGACGATGGCCTTGGCCTTGGGCGTGCCGGCGCAGCGAATCAATTTCATTACGTTCACGCTTGGTTGCGCGCTGGCCTCGCTCGGCGGCGCGATCCTTGCGCCGATGATCTCGGTCAGTCCGAGCCTCGGCCAGGCGTATGTCGGGCAGGCGTTCATGGCGGTGGTCATTGCAGGGCCAGCCTTCATCTCGGGCACGCTCTTGTCGGCCATTCTGCTTGGCGGAGTGTCGAACGCGTTGTCACAGGGGGCGACCACGCTCTGGGGCGTCACAGGTCTGTTTGCGATGGCGATCGTGATCCTCCGGTTCAAGCCGTTCGGCGTGTCCTTCGGGTGGAAGAGGGGGCTGTAATGACGTCTATGCCTCAAGACGAATGCTTAGCGTCCGAATTCGCTCCACATCTCGCGCTCCGGTCCGCGCGTCTGAAGACAGCGGTGGCAATACCCGTGATTGTCGCGTTCTTGGTGGTAGCCGCGCAGTTTACGTCAAGCACTTTGGCGCTGAAGCTGACCCTTTGGATCAGTTTCGCCATTTGTGCCTTGAGCCTCGACTTCGTTTGGGGCAAGGCGGGAATATTCAGCTTCGGCCAAAACGCCGTATTCGGATTGGGCGGTTATGCGTATGCCGTGATTGCGCTCAATTTCTTCCCGGACAGCCAGGAGACGATTTCGGCGCTCGTCGGAGCGGGCCTGGTCGGCGCTGTTAGCTCCGTGCTTTTGGGCTACTTCCTATTCTACAGTCGCCTCACCGATGTGTCGCTGTCGATAGTTACGCTGGCCGTCACGTTGATCATCTATACGGTCCTCGCGAGTACGGCCGGTCCCGAGTACCATATTGGAGATGCCCTGCTTGGTGGCTTCAATGGCATCCCTTCGCTTCCCGGTATCGCATTTCCCGCAATCGGCGGGATAGGAGGCGAGGAGCTGACCATTCGTCAGTTGTTGACCTTCGCAATTGTGTTCGCGGGGGTGATCTACCTTGCTCTTCATCTTCTGGTGCACAGCCGCTTTGGATTGAAGATCGAAGGGCTCCGCTCCAACGAGCTGCGCATGGAGCTTCTCGGGTACGATGTGCGTCGGCTAAAGCTCACGGCTTTCGCTATCGGGGGCCTCATTGCCGGACTTGGTGGCGGTCTCTTTGCGGCTTGGGGTACATTCGTAAATCCCTCCGTCTTTTCACTGGCTCAAGCGGCGACGGTTGTTGTTTGGGTCATGGTCGGCGGCCGAGGCTCGCTGATCGGAGCATTTGTCGGCGTATTCATCGTTCAGTCGGCCGCAGATGCGGCAGACCTCGTCGTTACACAGCAAACGCCTTTGCTCGTGGGCGCACTATTGGTTGGCGTCGTCATGTTGATGCCGGATGGTGTGGTACCGACGGTCCGCCGTTGGCTTCTGCCTGGCCGGCCTCAGCGGCACGAATTCCGGATCAGGATTCGCCAATCGAGCTCGGGGCTGGCTAGTGGCGCCACAGGGCGTCAGTTGGCGGTAACTGATATCGCCAAGCACTTCGGAGGCGTCCATGTTCTCCGCGGGATCAGCGCTGCCTTCGGGCAACATCCAATAAACGCGATCATTGGACCGAATGGCGCGGGAAAGAGCACCTTCTTCAACATTCTGACGGGAAGGCACGCCCCCGATCAAGGCACTGTCGTCCTAAACGGCGCCGACGTCAGCAAGATGCCGACTTTTCAACGCTGCCGCCGCGGCCTCGGAATCAAGATGCAAGTGCCGTGCATCTTCCCCGAGCTGACCGTACGGGAGAACATGTTGTTGGCCGCAATGATCTCCAGCGATCCTCAGGAGCTCGGGGCCGTCCTGCAACGGGTAGGATTGGGTCATCGTGTAGGGGACGTGGCCAAAAACCTGTCGCACGGCGAACAGCAGTGGCTGGAGATAGCGCTGTTGCTCGTACAAAACCCGTCGGTTGTTCTGTTGGATGAGCCAGGTGCCGGAATGGGCGACGAAGACAAGCGTCGCACCATTGCGTTGATCCATGCTCTCTCGGAGCATCACACCCTCATCGTGGTCGAACACGACATGGAGTTCATCAGATCGCTTTCGGCCCCCGTTCTGATGTTGCATCAGGGGATTGTTTTCCGCTCGGGCTCGTTCGATGAGTTGGTCCGCGACGACGCGGTGATCGACGCCTATCTTGGGAGGCGCTCTCATGCCGCATGAGAATATATGCAATCTCGAGCGCGCGGATGCGGCGCTGTTGGTCAACGAGCTGTCGTCGAGCTACGGATCCGCTGCCATTCTCAAGAGTGTCTCGTTTTCCGTAAGCTCTGGGGAGATCGTAAGCGTTCTTGGCCGCAACGGCGCCGGTAAGACCACCTTGCTGAAGACTATCATGGGGCTCGTTCGCCCCGAACACGGTGAGATATGGCTCGAAGGGAAGCGGATAGACAGGTTGCCGGCTAACAGTATTTCGATTGCTGGTCTTGGCTATGTCCCGCAGGGGCGCGCGATCTTTCCGAACCTCAGTGTGATCGAGAATCTTCAGGTCACGCAGTTTGCACAAGGCAAGGGAAAAGAGCGGGTAGACGAACTCATCGAAATGCTGCCTGCATTGAAGCCACATCTTGGCTCGAGAGGCGGCGGATTGAGCGGCGGTCAACAGCAGATTCTTGCGCTGGCGCGGGCCCTGGTCGGTCGACCGCGCGTATTGCTGCTGGATGAACCGTCGGAAGGCATTCAGCCATCGATTCTCGATACGATCATCGGCGTGCTGAAGAATCTGATGAGCAGGGAGTCGCTCGCCATTCTGCTCGTGGAGCAGAATCTTGACTTCGCTGCTGCTCTCTCTCGGCGCGCCTACGTAATGGACATGGGACGGATCGTACGGAACGTCGATCAGGACGAATTGGGTGCGAGCAGAGAGCTCGCGCGCAACTTGATGAGTGCAAGCTAAAACTCGGAGGATGCACAAATGGCCGCTACAACGACTCTCGCCGCAACCACGGATTCCAATCTTTGCTACATCACGGCAGAGCAGGCCGTAGAGGCGTTCAAGGCGAAGCAACTGTCGCCTGTCGAACTCATGCATGCGGTCATCGCGAGGTGTGAGACGGCGAATCCGAAGGTGAACGCTCTGACATACATGTATTTCGATAAGGCATTGGAAGAGGCGAAGGAGGCGGAGAAGCGCTACGCCCGCGGAGGCGGCAATCCGCGTCCGCTGGAGGGGATCCCGCTGGCCATCAAGGATCTGCATCCCGTGAAGGATGAGATTACGACATGGGGTTCCAAGATCTTCGAGGGCGTCAGAGCTGACTATACGCTTCCGATCGTTCAGAGACTTCTGGATGCCGGTGCTATTCTGCACGTCCGCACGACGACGCCGGAGTTCGCGCATACAGGCCATTGCCACAGCCCGCTCTGGGGCGCGACACGAAATCCTTGGAACACCGAATACAGTTCGGGTGGTTCCTCCGGTGGCTCGGCCGTGGCAGTGGCGACCGGT
The DNA here is from genome assembly GCF_054063415.1 of Bradyrhizobium sp. USDA 4011. NCBI lineage: Bacteria > Pseudomonadati > Pseudomonadota > Alphaproteobacteria > Hyphomicrobiales > Nitrobacteraceae > Bradyrhizobium > Bradyrhizobium sp. USDA 4011. Next base: position 2,685,464 of record NZ_JBSSGG010000001.1, on the reverse strand, counting down.
ATGACGACCCTTGCGGACGGTGACGACGGCGGTGGATCGATCCGCATTCCCTCATCCGTCAACGGTGTCTTCGGCTTCAAGCCGCCGTTTGGGCGTAACCCCGGATGCCTGTTGCCGACCAATCTGGATTGGATCCTTCATCTGGGCCCGATCACGCGCTCGGTAGGGGACGCGATCATCATGCAGAACATCATGAGCGGACCTCATCCGGACGACATGGCGTCGCTGAAGCCCAAGATCGACGTGCCTTTGAAGGGCGGGTCAATGAAGGGCAAGAAGGTCGCCTTCTCCATGGATCTCGGTTACTTCCCGGTCGATCCGGAGGTGCGGAAGAATACGCTCGCTGCGGTCGACGTCTTTCGATCACTTGGCTGCGAGATCGTCGAGGTCGACGTCGGCTGGAATCTCGGTTCGTACGATGCCTGGATGACCCACTGGGAGGGACTGTTTGCGTCGGTCGCCGGGCAGCACCTTCCTCGCTGGAAGTACGAGATGGATCCTTACGTTCGCGGGCTGCTGGAGCGCGGCATGCAGCACAACTACGTGCAGGTTAAGCAAACGGAGTTCGTTCGAACCGAGATGTACAAGAAGCTTAGCCCCATCCTTCAAGAGCACGAATTTCTGCTGTGTCCGACAACTGCCGTGCCATCGGTTGCTGCCTGGCATCAGTGTGACGACAAATCCTTCAAGATCGATGGCCGGCCGTGGGATGCAATGATCAATTGGTGCATGACTTATCCCTTCAATCTGATGAGTCCGTGCCCGGTGGCGACCGTTCCAAGCGGCTTCGCGAGCTCCGGCGTGCCGACGGGGATGCAAATCGTCGGTCGAACTTACGAGGATGCCTCCGTGTTTCACGCTGCGCTGGCTTACGAGGCCGCCAACCCTTGGATCGGCAAACATCCGCAGATCTGAGGCGGAGACGATCGAGGACGTCGAGACGGTAGGGATAGCAGCCGCAGGGCCTCGCCGTGCGGCCGCGATACTCTGCGCCTGAGCAATCTCAAATTCCCGCGGTTCAGCCGCGGGTGACCATGTATCAAAAGCTCTCTGAAGAGGACCTGACAGTAATGTCGAAGGAATACATCGCCGAATTCATTGGTACCGCAATTCTCGTGTTTGTCGGATGCGGGTCGGTGGTTGTTGGGGCATACGGATCTGCAATCCCGATTGGCGCATTACCAATTGGTCTCGCCTTCGGCCTGACCGTGACTGCATTGATCTATGCATTGGGACCAGTATCCGGCTGTCACATCAATCCAGCCGTGACGGTGGCGCTGTGGGCGGCTGGACGCTTTAAGTCCAGTCGAATTCCCGGATACATCGTAGCTCAGCTCGCTGGTGGTGTCGTTGGTGCGGGTGTTTTGGTCCTTATTATGGGCGGTAAGATCGGGACCTCGTTCGATCCATCATCCGGCCTGGGTCAAAACGGGTGGGGAGACAATTATCTCGGGCAGTACGATGTTCTGTCCGCCTTCCTGACCGAGTTCATTACGTCAGCGATCTTTATCGTTGTGATTTTAGGGGCTACTTCGACGAAGTCGATGGGCGATCTTGCGGGATTGGCGATCGGGGGCTTGCTTGCGGTAATCATCGTTGCGTTCATCAACGTGACGGGGGTGTCGTTGAATCCGGCGCGTAGCCTGGGACCCGCTCTGTTCGTCGGTCAGCACGCTATTGCACAAGTATGGTTGTTCTTCCTTGCACCGTTGTCCGCCGCACTTCTCGTAGGTTTCGGCTTTCGATCGATTGATGCAAACTAGGCAACCGGCTTCGCTAGTCTGATGACCCGTACTGTTGTAGCCATCCGGCATCTTGCCTTTGAAGATCTCGGCGCTTTCGAGGATGTGTTCCGACAAAGCGGACTTGACGTTCGTTATGTCGATGCCGGAATAGACGATCTTAGCAGCCTCGATCCTGGTGACGACGATATCGCTGTCATTCTGGGAGGTCCTATCGGTGCCTACGATGACAGTAAATATCCGTTTCTGAAGGTCGAGGCCGACTACATCGAGAGACGGCTTGGCCATAAGCGAGCAACACTGGGAATTTGTCTCGGAGCCCAACTAATGGCCCGGAGCCTGGGCGCCCGCGTCTATCCCGCAAACGACAAGGAAATCGGGTTCTTTCCCGTAGATATGACTCGTGATGGCAACCGGTCCTGCCTGGCGAGCTTGCTAGGCGAGCCCGTCCTCCATTGGCATGGCGATACGTTCGATCTTCCCTCGGGAGCCGTGCGGCTTGCATCTACGCAGATATGCGAGAATCAAGCGTTCTCCTTCGGGGACAATGCGATCGCATTTCAGTTCCACCCTGAATTGGGTTCAGTCGGATTTGAGCGCTGGCTGATAGGTCACACCTGTGAACTCGCCGTTGTTGGCATCGATGTGTGCAAGCTGAGACGTGAGTACAAGTCACTTCGATTCAAGCTTGAAGCCCGGGCTCGCGCCTGCCTACGTCTTTGGTTGAACGAAATCGAGATGATCCCCCAAAACGCGGCGCGCTGATTCCGCTATTTAGAAGTCGAGAAGCAGCAGTGTCGCGGACAGTGGGCTGTTGCTGTTTGGAGAAGGCGAAGCGAAATGAAGAAGTCGGGGGCACTGCCAACGTCTGAGAGGGTCTACGACGTCCCCGCGGAATGGGCCAAGCGCGCCTGGGTCGATCCGGCCAAGTACAAGGACATGTACGCCTGCTCGATCGCGGACCCGAACGCCTTCTGGGCCGAGCAGGCCAAGCGCGTCGACTGGATGAAGGCGCCCACCAAGATCGAGAACGTCTCCTTCGCGCCCGGCAACATCTCGATCAAATGGTTCGAGGATGGCGTGCTGAACGTCGCCTGGAATTGCATCGACCGCCATCTCGAGAAGCGCGGCGACCAGACCGCGATCATCTGGGAGGGCGACGACCGCTCCGAATCCAAGCACATCACCTACCGCCAGCTGCACGACGAAGTCTGCAAGATGGCCAACATCCTGCGCACGCGGAACGTCAAGAAAGGCGATCGCGTCACGATCTATCTGCCGATGATTCCGGAAGCGGCCTACGCCATGCTGGCCTGCGCGCGGATCGGCGCGATCCACTCGGTGGTGTTCGGCGGCTTCTCGCCGGACAGCCTCGCCCAGCGCATCAAGGACTGCGACTCCAAGGTGGTCATCACCGCCGACGAAGGCCTGCGCGGCGGCAAGAAGGTGCCGCTGAAGGCCAATGTCGATGCCGCGATCGCCAAAACCGGCGGCGTCGATTGGGTCGTGGTGGTGAAGCGCACCGGTGGTGCGATCGACATGAACCCGACGCGCGACCTCTGGTACCACGAGGCCGCCGAGATGGTGACCACGGACTGCCCGGTCGAGCCGATGAATGCCGAAGATCCGCTGTTCATCCTCTACACCTCGGGCTCGACCGGAACGCCGAAGGGCGTGCTGCACACCTCCGCCGGCTATCTGGTGTTCGCGTCGATGACGCATCAATACGTGTTCGACTATCACGACGGCGACATCTACTGGTGCACCGCCGACGTCGGCTGGGTCACCGGCCACAGCTACATCCTCTACGGGCCGCTCTGCAACGGCGCGACCACGCTGATGTTCGAGGGCGTGCCGAACTACCCGGACAATTCGCGCTTCTGGAACGTGGTCGACAAGCACAAGGTCAACATCTTCTACACCGCGCCGACCGCGATTCGCGCGCTGATGCAGGGCGGCGACGAGCCGGTGAAGAAGACCTCGCGCAAATCGCTGCGGCTGCTCGGCTCGGTCGGCGAGCCGATCAACCCGGAAGCCTGGGAGTGGTACCACCGCGTGGTCGGCGACGACCGCTGCCCGATCGTCGACACCTGGTGGCAGACCGAGACCGGCGGCATCCTGATCACGCCGCTGCCGGGTGCGACCAAACTCAAGCCGGGATCGGCGACGCGGCCGTTCTTCGGCGTGGTGCCCGAGATCGTCGATGCCGACGGCAAGACGCTGGAGGGCGAGACCTCGGGCAATCTCTGCATCGCCAAATCATGGCCGGGCCAGATGCGCACGGTCTATGGCGACCATGCCCGCTTCGAGCAGACCTATTTCTCGACCTACAAGGGCAAGTATTTTACCGGCGACGGCTGCCGACGCGACGCCGACGGCTATTACTGGATCACCGGGCGGGTCGACGACGTCATCAACGTCTCCGGCCATCGCATGGGCACCGCCGAGGTCGAGAGCTCGCTGGTGGCGCATGAGGCGGTCTCGGAAGCCGCCGTGGTCGGCTATCCCCACGACATCAAGGGCCAGGGCATCTACGCCTATGTCACGCTGATGAAGGGCACCGAGCCGACCGAGGCCTTGCGCAAGGAGCTCGTCGCCTGGGTCCGCAAGGACATCGGCCCGATTGCCTCGCCGGACCTCATTCAATTCGCGCCCGGCCTGCCGAAGACGCGCTCCGGCAAGATCATGCGCCGCATCCTGCGCAAGATCGCCGAGGACGAGCCCTCCAGCCTCGGCGACACCTCGACCCTGGCCGATCCTGCCGTGGTCGACGATCTCGTGAAGAACCGACAGAACAAGCGATAGCGTGCGCGACGCATGAACGTCTGCCGTGCGGCTGACGGCACTGGGGCGCGCCGAATGAAGCGCGCAGGTTGATTGACGCCGCGTTCGGCCAAACGACCGCAGGACAATCTGGTCGATGGAGAAGTGATGTGAGACTTGTACTATTGGGGCCACCCGGCGCCGGGAAGGGTACGCAGGCGTTCAGACTGTCCCAGATGCTCGCGATTCCTCAGCTCTCGACCGGAGACATGCTGCGGACGGCAGTGTCCGCGCGAACTCCGATCGGACTGAAAGTGGCAGACATCATGCAACGTGGCGAACTCGTTCCTGACGGTTTGGTGGTGGAATTGATCATCGGGCGAATTGCTCAGCCCAATGCTGCGCATGGATTCATCCTTGACGGGTTTCCGCGCACAGTTACGCAGGCCACAATGCTCGACCAGCTCCTGGTCGTCGACGGACACGAGCTCAATTGCGTGATCGAACTCAAGGTCAGTGAAGCGAAGTTGCTCGACCGGATCCTGGGGAGGGCCATGCAGGCCCGCGCGGGGGGCGAAGCAGTGCGAGCGGACGACAATAAGGAAGCGCTCAGCGTGCGTCTGACTGCCTACGCAAGCCAGACGAGGCCGCTTACTGAATATTATTCAGCCAAAGGATTACTGAGGACAGTTGACGCCTCACAGTCGATTGACGCCGTAACGACAGCTTTGATCGATGCGATGAAATGACAGAAGGCTTCGTGCGCCAGCGCTCTCGGTGCCCACCGAAAGCACGCGCTCGCCACCCCTGTTCCTTTTGTTGGCTGAGAGTACAGGCAGTCGATTTGCCTGCGCACAGAGAAGATCAGGCCAACCTATCTGACGCATATTGAGCGGTTCTTGCCAGAGATATCTGCATCCACTGTGCTGTATTCCTCGATCGGCGTTCGCGCGCGAACGCGCCACGCGCGGTAGGGCAGCAGCGACCAGTCGTCCAACTAAGTTCAGTGGGTAAGCATGACCGAGGTCGGGCGTTGGCGCCCGACCTCGGTCTTGTATACCGACCCCCTGCCGGGCTTGCTTGCAGGCGGTTAGTTCGGTCCGAAACTGGACTCCACACCCGGGACAGGAAAAGCCCGGCACATCTGGACGCATTCTGATCTGAGCCGCGCGATGACCGCATCGTCTCCCTTGGCGTTCAAGGCGGTCGCAATGAATTCGCCGATACGACGCATCTCGGAATCTCCCATTCCTCGTGTGGTCGCCGCCGGCGTGCCGAGGCGGACACCGCTAGGCCTCAGCGGCGGGCGCGGATCGTCCGGAATCACCTGCTTGTTCGTGGTGATGGCCATCGCATCGAGCATTTCCTCGGCGGCTCGTCCATCGATTCCGACCGACGCTGAGGTATCGATGACCATCATGTGATTGTCCGTCCCATCCGTGACGAGTTTCATCCCGCGCTCCATCAGCGCGCCGGCCAGCACCTTTGCGTTGCGCAAGACTCGTCGCGCGTAGGCCTGGAAATCCGACGTTGCCGCCCTCTTGAGCGTGACAGCAATTCCGGCCACGACGTTCATGTGAGGTCCGCCCTGCAAGCCGGGAAAGACGGAGGCGTCGATCCGACCGGCATGTTCTTTCTGGCACAGGATGATCCCGCCACGGGGCCCGCGTAGCGACTTGTGGGATGTCGTCGTCATGACGTCGAAGCCGGAATCGAGCGGATTGTGCATAACGTCGGCGGCAACCAATCCGCCGAAGTGGCTCACGTCAGCCATCGTCAGCGCACCGATTTCGTCGGCAATGCGTTTGAAGGCGGCATAGTCTAGGTCGCGCGGATAGGAGCTGTAGCCGCACAACACCATTTGGGGACGCGTTTCCTTTGCGATTGCGCGCAATGCGTCGAAATCGATTTCTCCGCTCTTTGATGGGCTCGTCTTGTAACGAGTGAAGTTGTACAGGCGACCCATGTGGGACACCGGCGCGCCATGGGTGAGATGGCCACCGTGCGACAGATCCATCGCGAGGATGGTATCGCCGGGTTGGAGCAGACCGAGATAGACGGCCTGATTCATCGGCGATCCAGAGAGAGGCTGCACGTTGGCGTGTTCGGCGCGAAAAAGCGAACACGCCCGTCGGCGTGCGAGATTTTCGATCTCGTCCGTATATTGCTGTCCGCCGTAGTACCGACGTCCCGGATACCCCTCCGAGTATTTGTTGGTGAAGACCGACCCGAGCAGCTCAAGCACTTCCGGATAGGTGTAGTTTTCGGATGGAATCAGTTCGACGCCGTCCTGCTGGCGGCGTTCTTCTCCCGCAAGGGCGGCGGCGATCTCTGGATCGTTGATGGACAATTCATTGCGAAATGACGACATGCTCGGGCTCCTCAACTCGCTGTTATCTCAGCAGATTGGTTGCCCAGGCGATCGGCATGAACCCATCGCGCTTCACCGTGGTCGATTCCACGTTAACTCGCCAGTTGCACGATAGGACGAATGAGCACGGGAGCTCTTCGCGAAACAGGATTTAGCCGACCTGTGGACCTTCCGCAACTACCAGTTCGCGGACTGCTCGCGGGCAGGGCCTGAAAGTGGGCGCCAAGCGCTTGTCCGAAGATCCTCGTGCCCTCCGAAGCCGAACTTTAGCGACATAAGTGAGTTCTGAAAAAGATCCGTGACGCATCGAGCTCCCTCATGTCCAACGGGGCGGGTCAGCATTTGCACGGAGTTTTGGAGAAGATGAGAAGTAGGAATCGTTGTCGCGGGAAACTTCGGTGCCACAAAATACCGGCGTGCCCCGTACGTAATCTTACCTACGCGGGATGTTAACGCTGCCGAAGCTTGAATCAATTTGTATGTAGCATCGACATATCGACCCGGTATCCACCCTCTCTCAGAAGAGAATTGCTAATGTTCTCCAGATTCTCCATTCGCTCGAAGATTGCCGCCGTTGTGGCGATCCTCATTGTCGCGCTTGCCGGCATGGGTGTTCTCGCCCTTCTGAAGATGCAGGCAATGAACACGAGCATGAGCGAGATTACCCTCAACTGGTTGCCCAGCATTCGTACGTTGGGTGAACTGCGGGCGAGTAACCTCGCTTACCGAGCGGCGGTGCGTCAGCACATGCTGGCCCAAACTCTTGAAGAGAAGTTGGCGATCGAAAAAAATCTAGAGGAAATGAATAAGAACCACGACGAGATATGCCGGACCTATGAGCCGTTGATCTCCTCAACAGAAGAGCGCGCACTCTACGACGAAATGGGCCAAGACTTGGGCTTCCTATCGGGAGATTTCAACGAAGGTCATGACGCTGTCGCGTGAGGACTCTCTTCGCGACGCCTATGAGACGGCCGTGTCCGCCGATCAAGTGGCGACGAAGGCGGAAGATCTGCTGGGAAAAGACGTTGCCCTTAATAATCGAGGTGCTGACGCCGAAACACGGACCGCGTCCGATGCATATAACTCGACGTTCTGGTTGGTCGTAACCATCCTATTGGCTGCGACCGTCGTTGGCGTGTCCATGAGCGCCTATCTTGTTCACGACGTCTCGAACATCATTGCTTCGATCATGGAGCCTATGCAGGCTCTCGGCCAAGGCGACCTCACCGCTGAGGTTCCCCATCGTGGCGAGAAAACTGAGATGGGGAAGATGGCAGACGCTCTGCAAGTGTTCAAGGAGGCGTTGATCGTCAAGAGAGTTGCTGACGAGGCAGCGGCCGAGGAAGCCGATGCCAAGATCGAGCGTGGTCTTCGGGTCGACAGCATCACCCGCGAATTCGAGAAGGTGGTCGGCGAAGTCGTTAACAATGTCTCTTCCGCGTCGTCTGAACTCGAGGCATCGGCTAGCACCTTGTCGGGTACGGCGGCGCGATCGCAAGAGTTGTCTACCGCTGTGGCCGCAGCTTCCGAAGAAGCATCGACCAACGTTGAGTCGGTTGCCGCTGCAACTGAGGAACTGTCATCGTCGGTCAACGAAATTAGCCGTCAGGTCCAAGCATCCGCTCGGATGGCTAGTGAGGCCGTCGGTCAAGCGCGCGTGACGACCGAGCGTGTCGGCGAGTTGTCGAAGGCGGCTACCCGAATCGGCGATGTCGTCGAGTTGATCAACACTATCGCCAGCCAGACCAATTTACTCGCGCTCAACGCAACCATCGAGGCCGCCCGAGCGGGGACGCGGGTCGCGGCTTCGCGGTCGTGGCTTCGGAGGTAAAGACTTTGGCGACGCAGACTGCAAAGGCTACCGGTGAAATCGATCAGCAGATTAACAGTATCCAAGCAGCGATGCGGGACTCGGTCAACTCCATCATGGAAATCTCCGGTACCATCGAGAAGCTTTCCGAGATCTCCTCGACGATCGCAGCCGCGGTCGAAGAGCAGGGCGCGGCGACGCAAGAAATTTCGCGGAACGTTCGCCAGGCGGCGCAGGGCACTCAACAGGTGTCGTCCAACATCACTGAAGTGCAGCGCGGCGCAACAGAGACGGGCTCTGCGTCTTCGCAGGTGCTATCAGCCGCGCAGACGCTGTCGTTCGACTCTAATCGCCTCAAGACAGAGGTGTCAAAATTCCTCGTCAACGTACGCGCTGCCTAGGCAACTAAGCCGCGAGAAGCCTTTAGTGAGGCCGAGACTTCGTCTACGCCAATGCAAAACGTTAGCTAGGCCAGGGGATCGTGGTCTAGCTCCTCCCAGCCGGAAAATCGGATCGCAACATGCCATACTTAAAAATAGGCGCACGTATTACCTTGCTGATTGCGATCAACGTTGTTGGGTTAATCATGGTTAGTGTGATTGCTGTCGATCGACGTCTAAGACACAGGCCATGTTGTCTCGTACTGAAACTGATGCACTAAAATCGATCGAACAAACGTCCAAACTGAACGAGTCGATGCAGGAGACGTTCCGTCAGCTTCTGTTGGCCGTCCAGCATAATCCAGCAATTCCCGCAGCGAAGCGTGACAATCACCCGGTTACTCTCCATACGGAAGCGATGGAGAAGGCTGTTGCGATCATGAACAATGCGCTCCGTGATTATAGGAGTTCCAGCCGGGCACGTACTTCACCGATGTCGTGACCCAGGTCGAGACTTCCGAGACAAAGCTGGTCGAAGACGGTCTAAGACCATTGGCTGCCAGGATATTGTCTGGTGACTACGATCAAGCAGGAATTGAGATCACCACGACAGTGCTGCCGCTATTCAATGAGGTCAAGAAAGGGGCCGCGCAACTGCTCGCACGGCATCGGGATATGGCCAAGCAGATCGAACAGTCGGCTGATGAGCAATATGCATGAATCCGCCTTTTCCTCCTCGTGGGCGGAGCCGTGATCTTTGTTGCGATGGTCGGAGCCGCCCTCATGATAGCGCGGTCGATCACCAGGCCGTTACGTTCATTGACCGCCGCTATGACGGTGTTGGCGACCGGAGGTCACTCAGTATCGATCCCCGGCACGGACCGCCATGACGAAGTGGGCGAGATGGCCAATGCGGTTCAGGTGTTCAAGGACAGCATCATCGAGGCGGAGCGCCTTCGCAGAGAGAAGGCGGAGTCAGAAGGGGTGGAGCACGAGCGGCGCCGAACTTATATGCGCGAGCTTGCTCAACGCTTCGAGGGCGACATTGGCGAAATCGTGGATGCAGTCTCGTCAGCCTCGGGCGACCTTGAACTCGCCGCAAACAGCCTCTCCAAGACAGCCGTGAGTGCGATGGCGCTCTCGTCCATTGTCGCCCAGGCCTCCGATGAGTCCTCCACGAACGTCGGATCGGTCGCCGCATCGATCGAAGAACTCGCTCATTCAGTGGTAGAGATCGGTGTGCGCGTCCGAGAGTCGGCCGCGATGACTGCCGCCGCCGTGGTACAGACCGAGAAGACAAACGAGCAGATCAACGCGCTCTCTAGTGCGGCCACGCGGATCGGGGACGTCGTCGAATTGATCAACACGATTGCTGGGCAAACGAACCTTCTTGCATTGAACGCCACCATAGGGGCCGCTCGAGCAGGCGAGGCCGGGCGTGGATTTGCCGTGGTGGCTGCCGAGGTAAGGCTCTGGCGGAACAAACGGCCAGGCGACGTGCGAAATTAGTCAGCAGATCAGCAGCATTCAGGCCACGACGCGGGGCTCTGTGCACGCCATCCAGGAAATCAGCTCCACGATTGCCCCGATATTGCCGCTGCAGTCTCGACTGCGGTCGAAGGACAGCAAGCCGTTACGCAAGAGGTGTCGCGGAATATCCAGCGCGCTGCGCAGGGCACCCAGCAGGTTGCGTCAAGTATTGGAGACGTGCAGCGTAGGGCGAGTGAAACAGGGTCTGCATCCATGCAGGTACTTACTTCGGCCGGCGCGCTAACGCAGCAGAGCGCGCGTCTGAAATCTCAGGTCAGAAAATTCCTGGAATCGGTCCAAGCCGCATAGAGCGCTGCGTATCGGTCGATCGACCCGACCGGCTCCGTTGCCCGCCGCGAGGCGAATGGGCGGACCTCCATCGCGAAGCAATCGGGCTCGACGATCTCAAAGCAGATTGCCATCCACGCCCTGGAGTCAATCGAAGCAGCTATCCACCTCGATCTGCTGACAGGACGGCTTCTCGCAAGACGCGACGATACAGCTCAAGCACATTTCGTGCGTCCAGCTTCCGCATGATCTTTGCGCGGTGACATTCGACTGTGCGGGCGCTTACTTTGAGGAATCTCGCAGTTTCCTTGCTTGTCTCCCCAAGAACCACTCTCGCGAGAATTTCCTGCTCGCGGGGTGTAAGCAATTCACGCCCTGGTAGATAAGGTTGGAGCGTGTTTGATTTCGGACTAGCCGTCCTGATCAAAGCCGCTTGAGCAATCGCCGCCTCCGCCTCGCCGAGTAAATCTACGCAACGTGTCCTCTCGATGACATCGTAAGCTCCGTTCCGCATCGCCTCGACCGCCACTGCGAGGTCTGGCTTGTCCACGATTACGATGATCGGCGACGGGAAGTTTTGCGAGCGCAGCGACTTCAAGGCCGACATGCCAAGCGGACTTGCACTGAAAATCAAGAGAATGCAGGCAGGTACGCGCTGCTTAGCAAGTGACAGCAGCGCAGGCGTGGTTCCAAAACACACCAGCTCCAAGTTCTTGTCCTCCGCGGAGATCTTCAGTGATTTTCTCAGATTGACGCCAGCTCCGAGCACGAAGATGTCCATGCTGGACGCCTTCACGTCTGACGGACTGTCAAAGCCCAGCAGAGCGACCATCCGAAATCTTGATCAAGCGGATCACGCCGTCTTGCCTTTGGATCTTAAAGGAAATCGCGATTATTTCTGCGAACGGTATCAGCTCCAGACGTCGAACGCGTCGTCCAGTTTGGGAAAAGGAGACTGGTCCAGACTTCGATAGTTCGAAAAGTCGGGGTAGGTACAGGGAACATAGTCGATCCGAAATATGCGATCGGTGCCTCGATCAAGAAGATGTTCTTTCCGTGACGGAGCGGTAATTGTCTGACGACCTCAGCATCGCTGCTAGGGCGAGAGGCAGATTCGAGGAATTCAGCTTCGGCGCCCCTGGCCGGAGGGTGAGAGCTTGGCATGGGCTCTCACAAACTCGAGCCCGGCATTCACTTGCCGGGCTCCTCTCCTGAATTGAGCGAATGACCTGTAGAGTTAGATCTTGAGTAAGGCAACACCCACCCGGCCGACCGTGACGCAACGCAGGCGCCCGAACACCACTGCGATTGCGGATTATCTCTGATTGCGGTCGCTTGGCCGCGAAGAGCGGAGCGATTGCGATCGTCCGTTACTATATTCTTAAGCGAGGCTATCTAGACGGTTGTGTTCCGCGTTCTCGCGCAAGCGGTTGGCTCGATCTGCGTGATTTCGCACCGGACGCGACCGCACTCGCTCGATGGCCCGAGCCAGAAGATGCGCACCGTTTTTGATCTGCCGCACATCCAAGGCTGAATATTACATCACAAGGTCGGTACGCATCCGGCGGGCACCGGCGGGCGCCGTCTTGTCTGATGACGCAGGGAGGTTTTTCCAATGAGAAGATGCGTACCCGCCTATTTCATGCCGGCAAATCAGAAATTCAAAGCAATCTCCAGCGAACTTCCTGCCGTCAACTTCTTCCCAACGCCGCCGGCCACTGCTGCGTAACTGCCAAAGCGGACGCCGGCTTTCGATCCCCTGTAACGACCGAGCGTTTGGAGTGGCTCTTGGCCGAACTCCGCCTTCTCCTGGTCGATCGTGGTCATGTTGCAACGGTAGCAGACGTCGACGAAACGGAGTGTGATGTCGTCGACGCGTGCTCTCGCGAAATAGTCCTCGCCATAGGCGTCGACGCCCTCGATGACAATGTTCGGCCTGAAGCGGTTCATCGGTACGCCGGTGACGAGACGCTTATTTAGGTCGTTCCGTGAGGCCTCCGAGATCACTAGGATCCCGTAATTGTCGACGAAACTGGTCGGAGCCTCATCCCTCGATGGGTATTGAACGCCACCCTTCCTCAGGAAACCCGGGTCGCGGCAAACGAACTGGAAATTTCCTCCGAGATATTCTCCGAACCATTTCGAGGGCTCATCACCGGCAAAAAGCGATGGCATCTTCTCCCCGAACAGTTCGACCTCGCGACTCCGTGTCGCCGGCGCCTGGCGCGGAATGACAAGTGTGGTCATCCCGGGTGCGTTCAGAGTCAGGTTGCTTTCGGAGAGTGTCGGCTCCACGAGGGCGAGCTTCGGATACTCGCGCTGGGTGACGAACACTCCGGCTTCGTCGACGATCATCCAGTTTCTGTCGCCGAGAAATCCGGTCCGGGATAGCTCAATCTCACTTACTCTGATGCCCTTGCAGGACTTGATAGGATAGACGAATAGATCTTTGATTCTGATCATCAGATAAACCTTTCCTGGATTGAATGGGTTGGCGCGCGGCCGGCCACCGAATAATCGAAGCTGTCCGCGAAGAAGCGATCTGGTCGGGCGCCGCGCGCGCTCAGAGCTTCGTAAGTCGCGTCGACCATCGCCGGGCTCCCGCAGGCGTAGACGTCGAAATCCGACAGGTCGGTGAAGTCGCGTAGCACCGCTTCATGGACCAACCCAGTGCGTCCGGTCCAGATGTCATCGGGGTCGGAGAGGACCGGCACATATTCGATACCATTGCCGCCGCCGCAGAGGTCTCTAAGCTCGCGGTCGATATAGAAACCGCTCCGCGCCCTGCTACCCCAATAGACCCGGGTCGAGGATCGAGAATCGTCTCTTGTGAGTGCTTCGAGAATAGCGCGCACAGGTGCGATGCCGGTGCCGCCGGCTACGAAGATGGAAGGCCGGTTCTGTGATGAAAAAGCGAAGTTTCCATAAGGTCCGCTCACCTCCAGAACGTCGTTTATCTTCAATTTCTCGAAAACGTGTCCCGTGAACGCACCGCCGGCCACGCGTCCGATATGCAACTCAATAGTTCCGTCATCGCGTGGCGCATTGGCAATTGAAAATGACCGGTCAATTCCATCGGAATGGCGAATGCCGACGAACTGGCCCGGCTTGAAGGTGGGTTTATCAAACGGCGGAAACCGCAGCGTAACGCGGATGACGTTGTCGTTTTCACGCTTTAAAGCGACTACACGTGCCGGCACGCGCGGCCTTTCGCTTGCCGGTGGTTCGGGAAGGTCGATTACGTCGATCGTAACGTCGGTGAGCGCGCTGGCCCTGCATAGCAAGGCGGAAAGAGGATCATGACTGCGGCCCAGACCGCCGACGGTCCCGTTGTGGATGAACTCGCCCGTGACAATCTTGGCTTTGCAGCTCCCGCACGAACCAGCGCCACAGGCGCTCGGCAACCAAATGCCGGCCCGCATGGCGGCGGCGAGAATCGTCTCGTCCGACCTGGCTTCAAACGTCCTCCCGGACGAAAGTGTTGCTTTGACAGTCCTCATGCTCCGACCTCGAACCATTCCCGATCAGTAGGCCGGGAGGCGAAATGGAGCCGTGATCCAGTTTTCTGATCACATATGGGCCAGTACACTTTTTCGGGCGGACAGCCTTGGTGCCATGCCTAAGGGGCCATCGCCGCCTTCATCCGCCTGACCGCATCGCGGATGCCGGCGTCGTCAAGGCCGGCAAAGCCGACCCGAATCCCGCGGCGGCCATCTTCCTTCCCGGCAAAGCTGCCGCTGGGCAGGAATTGCAGTCCATGCTTCGACGCATTCTGCTCCAGCCGATCCAGATGCGATGCACTTGCGAATGTTAGCCAGAATGCAAGGCCACCGTCGGGAAGGCGGAAATCGATGGTCTCGCCGAGCTCGGCGCGCAAAGTCACCGCCAGCTTCTCCCTACGCGCCGCATAGATCTTGAGTACCTTGTTGGCATGCCGTCTTACTTCACCCGACTCTACGAGTTCAGCAACCGCATCCTCCGTGACCGGATCGCCTTGGCGATCGATGAGGCAGATTTCCTGCGCGGCCCGTTCGATGAATTTTTCGGGCGCCGAAATGTACCCTAAACGAAGGCTGGGAGAGAGAAGCTTCGACATCGATCCGATGTAGAGGACCGAAGGATCAAATGACGCTAATGGCAGCAGCGGCTGGTGCTGGAAATGAAACTCGTGGTCGTAGTCGTCTTCGATGATGGTGAAGCCGAACTGTGAAGCGAGCCCCAGCAGCCGCAGTCGCCTGTGGGGATTTAAAAGCACTGTGGTGGGGAAATGGTGATGGGGCGTCAGGTAGACCAGGCGGACACGGTGGCGTCGACAGGTCTTCTCGAGGCTATCCATGTCTGTGCCGTCGTCGTCGACATGCACCCTGAGAATATTGGCGCCGGCCGCGCGAAACGCCTCGCGGGCGGGCGGATAGGTCAGATCGTCCACGACCACCCCGTCGCCATTCCGAATCATGATCCTCGACACGAGATAGATGGCCATCTGGCTTCCTCGCGTCATGCAGACGCGGTCCGGCGTCGTCGCAAGGCCACGGTCGACATTCAGCATTCGCGAAATCGCGCCCCTCAGACTCGGACTGCCGCGGGGATCGCCGTAACCGAGCTTTCCAACCTTGCCCGCGATCGTCATTACACTCCTGTAGGCGCGGGCAAAACTTTCGGCGGGAAACAGCCGCGTGTCCGGCGTTCCATCGTCGAGCGATAGCAGGCCCGGCCGGGGGAAAAGGACGGGAACGTCCATCGGCGGCGCAAGTCGGCTGAATTGGGGGCCATCGCCCCGTGAGCGCGGCCCATCGAGCGCCAATCGCGATGGCCTGGCCTTTGGTTCTGGAAGTTTCGCGGAGACGAAGGTGCCCTTGGTGCCACGGGACGTCAACCAACCCTGAGCGATGAGTTCGTCATATGCGAGGACTACGGTCTTGCGATTGACGCCAAGCTCTTCAGCCATCTCGCGCGAGCCTGGAAGGACTTCACCGGCGATCAACCGTCCCCGTCGTATCTCGGCGACCAGTCCGTGAGCGATCTGAACATAGACAGGTGTGCCCCCAGGCTTGCGCTTCAGATTGAGCTTGAGATTTAGTCTCCACTCGCGCAGCACCGTTGCCTCTCCACTGGCCCATCTTCAATTGTAAATTCTTGCCGGCGCCTGGTCCAGCTCCGGTCGCCTCCCCTATAGACGGTGAAGCTCGGCGGAGTAAAGCAAAGGTGCCGGCACGCGCATCCTCCAATAGCGTTGTAGCGGGCGGACAGCCTCGCGGTGGTCACCGATGATTCGTCGATCAGGTTTGGACTGCGACACCAACCTGATTCAAGGAGCCACCGATGATCGACGCGCCTGATGCGGTTTGGGATGGCGATGACGAAGAGCGGCCGGGGCACGGTCGAAGCTCCCAGAACGCTGGTCCGGAAACGGGCTAACCAGACGCTGCTCGAGATCGCCCCGCGGGCGATCCGAACCATGCTGGAGTACAAGTGCCCAGCGGGCGCTCGCAGCGATTGCGGGCCGGGTGACCTTCGTTAAGCACGGTGATGAGATCGTGTCCGTGACACCCCTGGGCATACCCCAGGACAGTTTTCGCCGGACCTCGAAGGCGATACTGGCCTGATCATCACCGCGGACGCGCTGACGCACGAAGTCATTTCCTTCGAGTATCCGGAGTGGGTCAACGGGTTAGATCTGGATTCAGACGTGGCTATATCGACCCGTAGGAAACTCCTTAACCGGGTAGCAATGGAGCGCACGAAGCTTCTTGGGGTTCACTTCAGATATCCCGGAGTCGGGTATGCCGATGCCTCAGGCGCGGTCTATCGCTTCGTTCCCGCCTAGCTCTGGGGCAATTCGCGGACATATTGGTTACACAATGTAGACATGCGCAATGCGATCATCTCCGGCGTCATGCCAACGAGCGTTGGAGGTGGCAATTGCCGAAATACTGCCACAGCCATTGGACCCGCTGATGACGAGCTTGATGATCTCCTCGCGTTGAACCAGTTTGTTCCGCCATTGTTGTGCGGCTGAAACCGAGGGGAGGCTAAGCGAGACTTTTGTCTCAAATAGATGAATATTGGCCATCGTTGGAGCGACCCGTCACGGGACGCCTGCTTTCAGTCAATGTTGGCTTGCCACGCGATGTCGCCTGGCAAGGCAGCGGTTCATACCGGCGTTTGGAAAGCGCCTGGGCCCACGGCGCTCCGTCTCAACATCGACGGCGACGGCCAGGGGGACCTCGCGGGCCACGGCGGCGAGAACCGCGCTGTATTAACGAAGTCTGCATCGGAGACCGCTACCGGATCGGCCGCGCCTTGTTCGAGGTCACGCAACCCCGCGTCACATGCTACCGGGCAGGGATCCGCATGAACCAGCCGGACATCGCCGCCATGCTGGTCAAGCACGGCCGGCCGGGCTTCCGTGTGCTTGAGGAAGGAGAGGTGCAAGCGAGATTACGCGGGTTGAAACAGGCCCTGAGCACATGAGCGTCGCCGAGATCGACGCGCTGCTCTACATGCCCGGTCACCCCTGTGATCAGTTGGAGCGCGCGCTACGCATCCCGGCGCTGAGCGCCGGCTGGCGTCATTCCTTCGAGGCTCGCTCAGAAACAGGTGCCTTTAGGTGACCTCAAGCGAGCGCACCTCCCTTGATCGGCATCACCTTCTTGGGATCGAGCCAATGGTCGATCCGATCCGCCCAATGCTGCATCAGCTTTGTGCGCGAGCCGATCAGCGCGAGTGGTCCGTGCTTCTTATAGAGTCCTTCCACTGTAGAGTTATCGAGATGCGCGAGCTGCAGCTCGACGACATCGCCATCCCATGCCTTGGCGTCGTTGATCTCTTCGTGATGAGACAAGGTCGAGAAGGTGGTCCGGAAACCGTGGGCACAATGATCAGTCTTGGTGTCAATGCCAAGCAGCCGCAAGCGCTTGTTGAGCGTGTTGTTTGACAGCGGCGCATCCTTCGAGCAGGAAAACACGTAGCGGCGATGGCCGGTCAGCTTCTGGACGCTGCGCAGGATTGCAAGTGCCTGCCGTGACAAAGGCACGACGTGGTCCCAGCCGGTCTTCATCTTCGCGGCTGGAACAGTCCAGCGTTCGGCGTCCCAATCGACCTCGCTCCACTCCATTTCATTGACCATGCCGGGTCGGGGAATGGTCAGCGCATCGAAGCGCAAGGCAAGCCCGACGACGTCACCAAACCTCGCTCTCGTCCACGGTGCGTTGATGAGCTTGAAGACGCGCGTCACGTCACGTGGTTCGGTAACGCCTGGACGCGGCGTCGAAATGTTGGCGATCATCTGCCCCTTCAGGTTGCGGAATGGATTGTAGCCGTCGCCTTCGACATCGGCATAGTCGCAGATTTGCTCACCGATGCTGCGCACGCGGTCGCGCGTTTCCAGCTTTCCCTCGGTTTCGTATGAACGCATGAACGCGAGAACGTCCGGACGCTTGATGTCCAGCCTAGATAACTTGCCGAAGCGAGCTTTGACGTAGCCGACACGCAGCTCAAGCACCTCGATGGTCTTGGGGTCGCGCACCGCGACGATCCTGCCGCGTTTGACTTTTTCGATTTTCTTCTTTGCGAGCCAGTCGTCGGCCCATTGCCCGAACGAGCGGGCGGCCGTCTGCCGGTGCTTGTCGAGCTGCTTCTCGATGCTTGGGTCTTTGCCTTCCTTGAGCAGATCTTTGGCTTTGTCGCGCTCGCGCCGCGCGTCTGCGAGCGAGAACGTCCCATCCTTGCCGTTTCCGTAGGGGCCGATGGAGTAGGTTTTCTGGCGGCCATGGAAGCGGTAGTCCATCCGCCAGAGCTTCGAGGCAGCGTTGCCAGGCCTGCTCACGTCCGGCGTGACGAAGAGATAGAGCCAGCCGCCGGTCACGTCGGAAATCTTGGCGGGACTCCACGCGCCCTTGACGAAGTTCGGTCGGGCGGCGCGGCAGTCGACGTCGGTCTTGATCTGCTTGGGATTGGCGCACGCGCCGCCGGCCATCTGCTCAATTCCTTCATTCGGAAAAGCGAAAGTCGCCGTGAACGTTTGTCCTCCCGATACCAGCAAAAATACCAGCAAATCGGGCGGCTGGGATCGGAGGAGAACAAACAGTGACGAACAAGAATGTACGCGGAAGTGCCTATTTTTCAAGGGTTTCCGGGCACTGCGCGGACGATTGCGGACGCTTCGGAACGGGCTTGAACAGCCTAGTTGGTGCCCCTGGCCGGAATCGAACTGTACGTCGATATTGGTTGTGAAAAATTCTGCGTTGCCTTTTGTAGCCGAGAGTTTTCCGATGCTTCCTGACGTTCGCTAAGGCTCTCCATTGTGCGCTTCTGCTTCCGTTGACGTGGAAGGCGGCGCGCCTCAGGGTAGCTCCTTCGATCGTGGCGGAGGCATAACCTTGATACGGCTTGGCCTGGAGCGCGAACGCAGTGCCCAAACTGAACGCGAGGCGGCGGCAGATAAGTCGATGCCCTGTCATCAAGGCCCACGCCTTCCGTTTGCGCAGCGGTTGACCTGCACCGTCGCGGAGGCTTGTGAAGTGACCGGTCTCGGGCGGACCAAGATTTATGAATTAATCGGCGAGGGTCGAGTTATCACGACGACCGTCGGTCGCCGTCGGCTAGTCATTGTGCAATCTCTGCTGACTCTGGTTGGCGTCAATACGACATCGGCCGACCGTGGATAGGTTCGCGGCTCCTGATGACAGTCACCCGAACATGTGCGGAAGCTGACGGCAGCACGCCTATCGAATCGATCGTGAAATAGCCCTTGATTCAATTGTGTATCAGCCCGGAAAGGCAGCGAGTGCGCTCCGGGCTTGGGGCCGCGGAGCCAAGCCTGCAGAGTTATGCGTTAGATGGAAAAAGCTTCTTGCCGTCATCCGCTCCGGCCGCATTTTCACCGGGCCGAGGGACCAGCGGTACAACTGCTGCCCGAGCGAGATCTTCCAAGGCTGTCGAGATATATTTCGCGTAGTGCCGCTCGATCATTTTCACAGAAGTGTTGTGCAGTTTAGCAACGTGTTGAATCGGAAGTAGGTTTCGCAAGCCGCGGACGATGCTGGAATGTCGTAACGCATAAGGAATAGCTTCCGGCAGCCCTGCGCGCTCACGGATGGCATGCCACGGACGAGTAAGTTCTGCCGTCTTCCACGGACCGCGTTCTGACTTTCTCCAAACGATGCTGCCTGCTTCTTGTTCATGGCTCCATCGCTCGAACAACGGCGCGTCTCTTGGACGATCTAAGATTCCCGGTAAGAGGACTTCGATGATATCCTCGCCTACCGGAACCGGTACGGAGCCGCCGTTGCCGCCACGTCCCTTGTAGGAACCTGGTACCATCAAGCGTCGCTCTTTCCGTTGTACATCACTGACGCGCATCCGCCTTGCCTGCGCAAATCGCGCGCCCGTTGCTGCAAGGCACACGACAATGCGATATAGATCGCCTTCAAATCCCTGCTCATCGTCGATCTCGCGGGCGGCTCGAAGCAGCGTGCTGATCTGCGCGTCCGTGAGGATTTGATTGTCTCGAGCGACAGATATCTCGTCATCGTCATCAATGCGCTCAGCCTTAAACCCGTCTTTCACAATCGAGAGGAATGTTGGATTCAGTTTCTTTTGTTCCGCCGTCAAGCGTGGCCATGCTGCGTTCAGCGCTGCCTTCAGGTCGTTTATGAGCCGTTGCTTTGTCGTGGCTTTCAATTCTACAGGAAGGTCCTCTCGCCACGCGAGGAGGTTATCTTCCTGTAGCGCGTGCAAATAGACTGCGGTGAGAGAGGCAGCCTCAACGGCTTCCTGGCTACCGCGCTCTTCTTGACCAAGAACGTAGCGCCGCAAGCGGTGACCAGCATCGGATCGAACCTCGCGGCCAGCCCTACGGCTGTCACGGGCATTACGCTCCCTGATGTATGTCTCTACAGCCGTCCGCACGGTGGGTGCCGGTCCGGCAGCTTGGGCCGCAGCTTCTATTCTGGACCGGGTGACGTGTTCCCGCGCTTGTGTCACCGCCTGCTCGAAAGTCAGCGTTCCTTCGGCAGGCTTGTCGTTGACGTCGTTGGCGACGCCGACCGGCGCCTGCTTGTAGATGGCTCCGCCATGGTGATTACGCCAACGCACGAACCACACGCCGCTCCGCTTGCCCTTGCGATAGCCTAGGTGCGCCTCGGCATCGAGGCGGCGCCAATGCGCGCCAAACTCCAACCGGGCGCGCGCTTTAGCGGTCGTGATCTGAGCCTCTACTAGTGTTTTCGCCACAGCACCCGCCCCCAAAAGTCGTCGAATATCCGTCGAATAAGCATCGGCGTACAAAGCCGAACAGTGACGGACGAGCTTCAGCTAAGCAATTGATAAACTTGGATTGTGGCGAACAAATGTGAACTGGCAGAGGAAAAAATTTCCAGCCCTCTCAAGGCTGAAACAGGGGTTCGATTCCCCTAGGGAGCGCCAGTGATCTTCCATTCATTTTGATTTTCCTGCGGTTTTTGACAGTTTCCCCAACTGACAGACAAGGTTTGGGGAATTCTGTTCGCCTTGTGATCTTCAAGCTTTGAGATTGCGCGACGGGCACCGCGGCGACGGTCAGCCTCGCGCGTGTGGCGCTCCGCCTCGCCGAGCGTCAGATGGCCCAGCGCGGCCATGATGTCGTGAGCGGTCGCGCCAGCGTCTGCGAGAGGTCGGCCAAAGGTCTTGCGAAGGCCATGCGAACGGCAATCAAGCGGTAGCCCGGCCTCCGTCATCGCATCGCGCATCCATCCGCTTTAGCCGTCGACCGTGAATGGCTTGCCCCATTCGGTGGTCAAGATGCAGACGTGCTTCCGAGGGAGTGCGGCGAGGGGGGCGCAAAGGGATTGCGCTTTCTCGACCAAGACGCCGGTTTTGCGCCTTGTGTACTTCGAAATCGCCAGCGTCGGCCTGCACCCATGTCGGCAGGCGGGTGTCAATGCGAGCGGTGCCAACGTTGAGCATCAGCTCGTAAGCCGCGCGTTGCTTTGTGCCAAACGCCCATCGGTCCTCGAAGGCCTTCATTTCGGCATCTGTCCGGGTTGTACAAGGTATCGACCTTGATGCGGTCCCGCCACCGGGGTGAGGAGCAAGGCCTAACTAGCCGTACTCTCTTGTCGAGGCTCGTTCGGGTGCATTGACGCGACATCTCGCTGCCAAGGCCAGCGCCCCTCGATTTCGAGCGCCAGTGTCCAACTTAGGAAGGTGCGTACCAGGACCAGGCCGGCGAGGAGACCCAGGCTCGTAAAGGTAAGCTCTATGGCGATCGTTTTGACGATATCTGCTGCCACCAAAACTTCGAGCCCGAGCAGAAGCGAACGTCCGATGCTGATCTTGTAGCCCTCGTAACGGGACGTGAGTCCGCGACGATAGACGTATCGGCTGGACCATATGATCCCCGCGACGATGATGAAGACTCCAAATATCTCGATGCCTATGCCGACCAAATGTATCCACTGGCTGGTGGTCATCTCGAAGGAGGGCAAGGGAAGGGAGCCGGAATCCATGCTTTCAAGTGTCCCCTGCGTCGCGAAGCACAACGAGATCTGTCCGGTGAGCGACCAGTTCGCGCACGGGACAGCAGGAACGGGCCACGCCGGTCCGTCGCGGACAGCTTTCCGTGCCGCAGCCGTACCCGATTGACCTATGTCAAGACTGGCGCCGAAAACTGGCAGTCAATGAATCGCCGCGAGGACGTGAAATGCAGCTCTGGCTCATACCCACGATCTATGCCGCCTTGAGCATCGCAGGCGGCTTCGTGGTGCCGCGCCTCGAGTCCAGATTTCTCGCTATCAGCCTTCACCTTTCGACGTCGTCTGCCCAGGCGTATCTGTCGGCGGTTGCTTCTGGAATGATGGCCTTGACCGGCATCGTTTTCTCGATCGCCTTTGTGCTCGTCCAATTCAACGCTATCGTCTATTCGCCTCGTCTCGTCGTCTGGTTCGCACGCGACCGGCTCTTGTTTCATTCATTGGGCATGTTTGTTGCGACGTTCATGTACAGCCTCGCGACGTTGGCCTGGGTCGATCGCGCGGACGCGCCGAGCGTTCCTTTGCTGTCCGCGGCCATCGTGGCCGCGATGCTGATGGCTAGCGTGCTGATGCTTTCGCGGCTGGTCGAGCGCTTGAACAATCTTCAGATTACGCGGGTGCTGCAGATTCTCGGAGATAAGGGCAGGGAAGTCATCATCAGCACCTATCAGGCCGCCCCATGGTTGACATCCGGCGAGACGATTCAAGCGCAGCAACCACCCAGAGGGACGGTGCTTACGGTCAAGCGTACCGGAAATCCGCGATCGGTTACGTCAATCGATATCGCTGGGTTGGTAGGCTATGCGCGTCGGATCGACGGAGTCGTCACGTTGGATTGCGCCGTCGGCGATACGTTGCTCCAGGATACGACCATCTTGCATGCTCACGGCAAGGTCGCCTTGGTCTCGGAGGAGCAGTGGAACGCATGCATTCATCTCGGCGACCAACGCACCTTCGAGCAGGATCCGAAGTACGCGTTACGCTTGCTGGTCGATATCGCCATTAAGGCCCTGTCTCCAGCAATCAATGATCCCACAACGGCGGTCCAGGCTATCGACCAGATCGAGGATCTGCTGCGGCGGCTGGCAAAATGCGATCTGGAGACCTGCAGCGCGCATGATCAGGAGGGTGTCCTGAGGGTGATCTACCGGATGCCAACCTGGGAAGATTACCTCGCACTCGCCTTCGATGAGATTCGGCAGTTCGGATCGACTTCTATTCAGGTCATGCGCCGCTTGCGCTCTGCTTTGTTGGAGCTTGCCGACTGTATCGGCGGTGAGCGTGCGGTTATAGTTCGCGCTTATCTCAGCCATCTCGATTCCAGCATCGAACGGTCGGGCTTCGATCTGCAGGATCGCGCCGCGGCCCGTATCGAAGACCGGCAGGGGTTGGGCTTGTCGCATCGGCACGAGGACGACAAAGTCGATCGGTCCGCATTGATGGAATCGGCCGGACGGGCTGCATCGTGACCGCCGGGTCATCCGGATCGATGCGAGCAAGACTGCGGGCTTCGCGGGTCGCCGCAGTGGCCGGCATCCTGTTTTCGCTGCTGCTCCTTGCGGTATTCCTGTTGATGCGCGGCTCCGTGCCGGCCGATCCGCTCGAACCTGGAGCATGGCTCGAGGGTGGAACGGGGAATGTGGCACTGGCGCTCAATCTGGTGCCTTTCGCCGGCGTCGCCTTTCTTTGGTTCGTCGGGTTTCTTCGCGATCGCCTCGGCGCGCAGGAGGATCAGTTCTTTGCGACGATCTTCTTCGGCAGTGCGGTACTGCTGCTCGCTATGCTGTTCACCGCCGCGGCCGTCATCGGCGCGGTCATTCTTGCCTTTCACGCAGCACCCGGAACGCTGACCGATTCGGCGACCTTCCACTTTGGCCGCGGCTTGGCCTATGGAATGGTCAACGTCTACATGGTCAAGACCGCTTCCGTTTTCATGATCACGACGTCGACGATTGCACTCTACACCGGCCTGACTCCGCGCTGGCTGGCGCATGGCGGTTATACAGTGGCGGCGATATTGCTGATCGGCAGTTATTTCATCGATTGGAGCCTTGTCGTATTCCCATTCTGGGTGCTCTTGGTGAGCGCGAATATCTGGTTTGAACGGGACCACGGAGTCCCCTGACGCGGCTCCGTCAGGTGCGGCTGGCACTTCAAAGTTCACCGCCACGCCAGCGCTACGTGAGCTTCAGAACAAGATGGACCGTTTGTGGATCCCGGGCCGAGACGGGTCTAACAGTCTGCTGAAAAACCTTGAAATGGAGAGCTTTCTTGTTGTTGCGGCCGTTGCTGGGTCGGCGCGGTGGAGTTGGTTATAGTTTTCCAGGCTGGTGTTGGGTGTACCCTGACGCGGGGTGGCTAGGCGGCAAGCAGTTTGGGAATGCGGATCAGGTTATAGGCGATCAGATTGAGCAGGAAATCGGCGGCGACGCGGCCGATGCCACGATGTTTGGTCTTGCGCATGGTGCCGTGCTGCTTGCCCCATCCGAAGATGCACTCGACCATCGCCCGGCGTGATTGCGACATGCCATATCCCGGATGCCGCGTGGTTCGTTCGTCGATGGCGCTGTTGCGGGTCTTGCCGGTTTTGGTGACGGCCTGGTTCTGCGTCACATGCGGCGTCACGCCGATGGCGCGAAGATTGGCGACATGATCGACGGTATCGTACGCCTTGTCCTCACCGGCGGTGATACGGCGGCCTGCGGCTTTGCGTCTCGCCCTCAGCATGGTCTCCGAAGCCCGGCGTTCGGCGGTGCCATCGGCATGTGTGACCCTGCCGGCCACCGCCAGCCCATGCCGATTCTCCATGGTGACGTGGCCCATATAGCAAAGCTTGGCCTCCCGTCCGGCCGCCTTGCGATAAAGCCTGCTGTCCGGATCGCTGGTGCTCGCATGGGTGTCGTTCTTGCGCTTCTGGCCGTGGAAGTTGGCGCCGTCCTCATCGTCGCCGCTGCCGTCCTTGGGGCGAAAGCTCTTCTGTGAAGCCCAGGCTTCGATCAGCGTTCCATCCACCGAGAAGTGCTCGTCCGACAGCAGCGGTTTGACCTGCGGATGGTTCAGAAGCCTGGTCATGAACTTCGTGAACACATCGCCGTTCTGCAGCCGCTCCCGGTTCTTGGTGAAGGTGGTCGGGTCCCACACCGGATCGTCCGGCGACAGTCCCACGAACCAGCGGTACAAAAGATTGTAGTCCAGTTGCTCCATCAACTGGCGTTCCGAGCGGATGCCGTAGAACACCTGCAGCAGCAAGGCGCTCAACAATTGCTCTGGAGGGATCGAAGGGCGTCCCTCGCTGGCGTAGAGCCTCCCAAGGCTGCGGTTCAAATCACTCAAAACGTCCCGGACAAGTTCCCGAACCTGCCGCAGCGGATGGTTCGCTGGCACACGCTTATCCGGCGCAATGTACGAAAACAGGCCGCCCTGATCCGCAAACCTGCCGCGCATCATCATCTCCACCGAATCGAGATGATAAAGTGAATCATCAAGCCCCCTCCGTGGCGAGGAGTTCTTCAGCAGACTGCTAAAGCCGAATTTGCGGAACACGTTCAGCATCGCCGCGTTTTCCGGCAGGACTTCCGCGGTCAGTTCCTTTAGCCCGGCATGCCCCGCAAGCTTGATGAGATGGCGCATCAGCATCGAGCCGATCCCACGCGCTTGCCAGGGATCGATCACCATGAAGGCCATCTCGGCACGCCCCGGCGCGAAGACGATGTATCGGCCGCCGCCGATGATGATTTTCCGGCCTGCTTGCTCGGCGAGTACCGCCAACGCCACGTGGTTGCTGAAGTCGATGTCCAAAAAGAACGCACGCTCCTTGTCGGAGAAATGGCGCTTCATCACGAAGAACCGGCGTTGCAGCGACTGGGCGCTGGTCTGCTCCAGCGCCGCCAGCATGTCGGCTTCATCATCCGGCCGGAGCGCTCGAATTTCGACCGGCCGACCGTCGCGCGAATGTTCGTGGGCGATGTAGTTGGCGAAATCCGACATTGAGAGGCTTTTCCCGTCTCACGCCGGGACAGCGATCTCGACCGGCGTCCACTGATGAATCCTTCGGGCTGTCCCTGATCGCTTGATCTGGATCAAGACAGGCGCGCGAAGGCGCCAGCTACGCTTGCTCGCAGCAGGCACCGCTAGAGGATAGAGGCGCGGACGTGAAAACCCTTCGTCAGCTTCTCACCGGAGAGGAAATGGTCCAGCTCCTGATCCGGCTCGGACTGCTCGGCTTGTTGATGTTCTGGACATTCGTCCTGATGCGGCCGTTTGTGCCGATCCTGGTGTGGGCTTTCGTGCTCGCAACTGCGCTCAATCCCGCGTTCGTGCTGCTTGCCAAAGTCTTCGGCGGGCGGCCGAAGCTGGCGGCGGCCACGCTCACACTGATCAATCTTGTCATCGTCATTGGGCCAGCGGCTTGGCTCGGCCTGAGCGCGCTGGATGGACTCAAGGACTTCGCCGGACGGTTGACCACGGGCGATCTGGTGATCCCTTCGCCTCCCCAGGCCATCAAGAGTTGGCCGCTGATCGGATCGCAGCTCTATGAGCTGTGGGACCAAGCTACAACCAATCTCCGCTCCGTTCTGCATCAAGTCGCGCCGCATCTGAAAACCGTCGCGACCACTTTGCTGACCCTTGCGGGCGGCGCGGGCCTCGGCGCCATCAAGTTCCTGCTTTCCGTGGTCGTGGCGGGTGCCATCCTCCCATTTGGATCACAACTCGTAGCGGCAGGGAGGGGCTTTCTGTCGCGGATCGTGCCGGACCAAAGCGAGCATTTTCTGGACTTGGCCGGTGCAACGATCCGCGCGGTGTCCCAAGGTGTGATCGGCGTCGCGATCATCCAGTCGCTGCTCGCCGGTGTCGGCTTCAAGCTGGCCGGTATCCCAAGCGCCGGCCTGTTGGCGCTGCTGGTTTTGCTGCTGTCTATCGTTCAGATTGGTGCAACGATCATCATTCTGCCCGTGATCATCTGGATCTGGACCGACAAGGACATCACCACGGCACTCCTGCTGACGTTGTTCCTTGGGGTTGTCGCCATTCTCGACAACATCCTGAAGCCGCTGCTGATGGGGCGCGGGCTGACGACGCCGACACTGGTCATCCTGATCGGCGTGATTGGCGGCACGCTTGCGCACGGAATTGTCGGCCTCTTTGTCGGGCCGATCATCCTGTCGGTGGCTTGGGAGCTCGCCGTGGCTTGGATTCGATCGGATCGGGCCAGCTTGCAAGTATCCGGCGAGCGTTGACCTAAATCAACGTCCTGCACCGCAACTCACCTTGTATGAGACGAGATACCAGTGAGGTCGGATCAACATGTCGATGGAAAC
This sequence comes from Bradyrhizobium sp. USDA 4011, assembly GCF_054063415.1. Lineage (NCBI taxonomy): Bacteria > Pseudomonadati > Pseudomonadota > Alphaproteobacteria > Hyphomicrobiales > Nitrobacteraceae > Bradyrhizobium > Bradyrhizobium sp. USDA 4011. Next base: position 2,657,746 of record NZ_JBSSGG010000001.1, on the reverse strand, counting down.
TCCAAACCTGCCCGGCGGTGCTATGTCCGGGCTTGTCGCCTCGGCAGTGGAATACATGGTCGATGCAGGGCAACGGAGCGTGCTGTTCCTGGACATCATGCGCCGGCGTGGCGACCAGTACCGTGAACACGTCGCCCAGACGGCGCCGCATGTCCTGCAATATGCCGCTGAATTGATCATCGACGGTCGCAAGCTGGACGAGCCGGTCAACTACGCGCTCGTCCGCATCATTCCGCCCGCGGGCGTCGAAATCGATCCGGAGCGGCGGCCGTTCATCGTGGTGGATCCGCGCGCCGGGCACGGTCCCGGAATTGGCGGGTTCAAGGCCGATAGCGAGATCGGCGTTGCGATGAAGGCTGGGCATACCTGCTACTTCGTCGGGTTCCTGCCGGAACCGATGCCCGGGCAGACCATCGAGCGCATCGCGCGCGCTGAAGCGCGGTTCATCGAGAAAGTGATCAGCCTGCATCCCAAGGCTGACGGCAAGCCCTGCGTGATCGGCAATTGCCAGGCCGGCTGGGCCGTCATGATTCTGGCGTCGCTGCGGCCGGAGCTGTTCGGGCCGTTGATCATCGCCGGCGCTCCGCTCGCCTATTGGGCGGGTGTGCACGGCAAATATCCGATGCGCTATTCGGGCGGCCTGTTGGGCGGGAGCTGGTTGACCGCGCTGACCGGCGATCTCGGGGCCGGCAAGTTCGACGGCGCCTGGCTGGTGCAGAACTTCGAAAACCAGAATCCCTCGAACACGCTGTGGACCAAGCAGTACAATGTTTATTCCAAGGTCGACACCGAGGCCGATCGCTACCTCGAATTCGAGCGTTGGTGGGGCGGCCACGTCAATCTGAATGCCGAGGAGATCCAGTTCATCGTCGATGAGCTCTTCATCGGGAATAACCTCGCCGCCGGCAAGATCGAGATGTCCGATGGCCAGAAGGTCGACTTGCGCAACATCAGATCCCCGATCGTGGTGTTCTGCTCCAAGGGCGACAACGTCACCCCGCCGCAGCAGGCGCTGGATTGGATCCTCGATTGCTACGCCGACGTCGACGAAATCAGGGCATACGGGCAGACGATCGTCTACACCGTTCACGAAAGCATCGGCCACCTTGGCATCTTTGTCTCCGGCGGTGTCGCAAAAAAGGAGCATGCGGAATTTTCCAGTAACATCGATCTGATCGATGTGCTGCCGCCGGGACTTTATGAGGCGACGTTCGAAGCCAAGGGCGAAGAGACCACAAGCTCCGATCTCGTCGTCGGCCAATGGGTGATGCGCTGCGAAGCGCGGACACTCGATGACATTCGTGCCATGGGCGGCAACTCGCCCGAGGACGAAAGGCGCTTCGCCACCGCCAAGCGTATCTCGGAGCTCAATCTCGCGGCCTACAAGAAATTCGTCCAGCCCTGGATCAAGAGCATGGTGACCCCGCAGATGGCGGAAACGATGCGCAATCTGCATCCGCTGCGGCTCCAGTATGAGGCGCTCAGCAGCCATAATCCTTGGATGGCGGCGGTGCAGTCGGCCGCCGACCAGATGAAGGAGAGCCGCAAGCCGGTTTCGAAGGACAATCCTTTCCTGCTGTTCCAGGAACAGATGTCCAAGCAGATCGTGCATGCGCTGGATAGCTGGCGCGACTCGCAGGAGGCGCTGAGCGAGGCGATCTTCCTCAATGTCTATGGCTCGCCCGCGCTGCAGGCGGCCGTCGGCATCGATCCGAAGTCCGAGCCATCGCGCAGGCGCGAAATGCCACCCGAACACCGTGCAATGCTCGAGAAGCGGATCGCGGAACTGAAGTCCAGGATCGGTGACGGTGGCCTTCGCGAAGCGGGAATTCGTGGCCTGCTCTATGCCGGATCGGTGCGAGGGATGGTCGACGAACGCAGCCTCGAGGCGCTGCGCAACTTGCGCCGCCAGGATACCGGTGCGCGGATCACGCTGTCCGAGTTCAAGATGTTGGTCCGGGAGCAGTTCTTCATGCTGCTGCTGGACCAGGAGGCTGCGTTGGCGGCAATACCGAAATTGTTGCCCGAGAATGCCAATGAACGTCGCGCGGCCTTTGCGGCGATCCAAGAGGTGCTGTCTGCCAGCAGCGAAATTTCGGGTGAAGTCGCCAAGCGTCTCAATCGGATCAGCGAGTTGTTCGGCATTGATGCGGGGGTGGCGTCGAATGTTGCCCCTTTCGATCCCAAGGCGAAAGCGTCGTAACCCCGGTTGGAAGGAACGGCATCATGTCAGCCGACACGCAGTTACCCAGCAAGTACGACCGCCTGATCGCGGCGGCCAAGGCCGTGCCTGCGGTCCCGACCATTGTGGTGCACCCCTGCGATGAGACCTCGCTGCGCGGCACGGTCGAGAGCGCGAGGGCCGGCATCATCCGACCGATCCTGGTCGGTCCCGAAAGGAAGATCAGGGACACCGCAAGCAAGCATGGTCTCGACATCTCCGGCTTCGAGATCGTCGATGCCGCACATAGCGAGGAAGCAGCCTCCAAGAGCGTCGAACTGATCCACGCTGCCAAAGGCGAAATGCTCATGAAAGGCAGCCTGCACACCGACGAACTGATGCGCGCCGTCACTGCGAAAGTGGGCGGCCTGCGCACCGATCGTCGCATCAGCCATGTGTTCGTGATGGACGTGCCGGCCTATGCCGAAACGCTGTTCGTGACGGACGCGGCGATCAACATCTTTCCGGACCTCGACGCCAAGCGCGACATCATCCAGAACGCCATCGATCTCTATAACGAGGCTGGGTTCGGCAAAACGCCGCGCGTGGCAATCCTGTCTGCGGTCGAAACCGTCACCACCAAGATTCCGTCGACGATCGAGGCGGCGGCGCTCTGCAAGATGGCTGACCGCGGCCAGATCACCGGCGGTGTGCTCGACGGGCCGCTGGCGTTCGACAATGCGATCGACCTGGAGGCAGCACGAATAAAGGGCATCAAGTCCGAGGTCGCTGGCCGGGCGCAGATCCTGCTCGTTCCCGACCTCGAGGCGGGCAATATGCTGGCGAAGAATCTTGCCTACTTCGCCAAGGCCGATGGCGCCGGTATCGTGCTCGGCGCCCGGGTCCCGGTCGTACTGACGTCGCGAGCGGACTCGCCGCGCGCGCGAATGGCGTCGTGTGCCGTGGCGGCGCTCTATGCCAATGCGCGGCGCCAGCGTGCTCCAACAGTAGCCGCGTGATCGGCATGGATACCATCCTCGTCGTCAACGCAGGCTCCTCAAGCGTAAAGTTCCAGATCTTTTTGGTCGAGGGGGAGGGCCGGCTGCGGCGGCAGATCAAGGGCCAGGTCGACGGAATTGGCAGCCGTCCGCGCTTGCGGGCAAGCGGTGTGAGCGGCGATCCGCTGGCTGACCGCGCCTATCCGATTGAAGCCATTCCGGATGTCCCGGCCGCAATGGGCATCGCCGGCGCATGGTTGCGGGACGAGCTTCGCATCCATCCGATCGCTGTCGGGCATCGCGTGGTGCACGGCGGTCCGGACTTCGACCGGCCGGTCCTGATTGACCACGGGGTGGTCGCCCGCCTGGACCGCTTCGTCAGCCTCGCACCGCTGCATCAGCCGCACAATCTGGCGCCGATCCGCTCGATCCTCGCCGGCTTTCCGGCATTGCCGCAGGTCGCCTGCTTCGACACTGCGTTTCACCGCACGCACAGCGCGGTCGCCGATCATTACGCGATTCCGCGTCAACTCCACGCCGACGGCGTGCGGCGGTACGGCTTTCACGGCTTGTCCTACGAATACATCGCAAGAGCCTTGCCACAGGTCGCGCCCGATATCGCGAAGCGCGGGGTGATAGTCGCCCATCTCGGCAGCGGTGCCTCGATGTGTGCGCTGAAGGAAGGGCGCAGCATCGAGAGCACCATGGGCTTCACCGCGCTGGATGGTCTGCCGATGGGAACGCGTCCCGGTCAGATCGATCCCGGCGTCGTGCTCTATCTTCTATCCGAGAGGGGAATGTCGGCATCGGACGTGCAGAATTTCCTCTATCGCGATTGCGGATTGAAGGGGCTCTCCGGCATCAGCAACGATATGCGTGAGCTTGAGGCCAGCAAAGACGCCAACGCCAGGTTGGCGATCGACTATTTCGTTTATCGGATCGGACTCAATGCCGGCATGCTTGCAGCGGCGTTGCAGGGGCCGGACGCCTTCGTGTTCACGGCCGGCATTGGAGAGAACTCCGCAACCATCCGCGCACGCGTGGGAGAACACCTTGGTTGGCTCGGCGTGACGCTGAATCCTGCCGAGAATTCCCGCCACGCGACCCTCATATCGGGCCCCGACAGCCTCATTCCGGTCTATGTCGTGCCGACCGACGAGGAGTTGATGATCGCGCAGCACACGTTGTCGCTCTTGATGAACAGGCCATCGCCCAACCCCAAGCATGAGAGGCTGTCATGATCCCCGTATTTCCGGATACCAAGGTTGCCCTGAAAGGGAAAAAAGGTCTCATCGTCGGCATCGCCAACGATCAATCCATCGCTTGGGGCTGTGCCAGGGCATTTCGAGCGCTCGGGGCGGAGCTTGCGGTCACCTATCTGAACGAGCGTGCCCGGAAGCACGTCGAGCCGCTTGCGCAAGCGCTGGAAGCGCCGATCTTCATGCCGCTCGATGTCATGGCCGAGGGGCAGACCGAACAGGTATTTGAGCGGATCGCAAAGGAATGGGGGCAGCTTGATTTCCTGCTGCACTCAATCGCCTTCTCGCCAAAAGAAGCGTTGCACGGACGCGTGGTCGACGTCGGCCGCGATGGCTTTCTGAAGACGATGGATGTCTCGTGCTGGTCGTTCATGCGGATGGCGCATCTGGCTGAGCCGCTGATGAAGAACGGCGGCACGATGTTCACCATGACCTATTACGGCAGCCAGATGGTGGTCGAGAACTACAATGTGATGGGCGTGGCGAAGGCGGCGCTTGAGGCTGCCGTCCGTTACATTGCCGCCGAACTGGGGCCCAAGGGCATCCGCGTGCACGCGATCTCGCCGGGGCCGCTCGCCACGCGGGCTGCGTCAGGCATCCCCGAATTCGACGAGCTGATGGACAAGGCGCAATCGAAGGCGCCGAGCCGCAGCCTCGTCAGCATCGATGACGTGGGCAACGCCACGGCATTTCTGGCGCTCGACGGCGCCAAGCTGATCACAGGCGGAGTGCTCTATATCGATGGCGGCTACCACATCATAGACTGAGCGTGATCGGCGCGCGCCGCTCAGCGATAGTGCAGGGCAATCAGCTCGGCGACGCAGGCAGGCTTCTTGCCACCTTCGATCTCGATGACGAGATGATAGTTGACCCGTAGGCCGTCGGGCGGCACGTCTTCTGCCTCGGCGACGGTGACGCGGCCGCGCAGCCTGGAGCCCGCCGGCACCGGGGCCAGATACCTGATCCTGTCCGCGCCGTAATTGAGGGTGTTGCGCAGTCCCTTCAGGCCCATTACCGACCGGATGAACATCGGCGCGAGCGCGAGCGACAGCAGGCCGTGCGCGATCGTGGTGCCGCTGGGCAATTCCTTCCTCGCGCGTTCCTGGTCGACATGGATCCATTGCTCGTCGCAGGTCGCCTCCGCAAAGCGGTTGATGCGATCCTGAGTCACCTCGATCCAGTCGCTGGCCCCGATCTCAGTGCCGACGGCGGATTTGATCTCGTTGAAGTCGCTGAATATCCGCATGTTCATTCCTGCTCATATCTTCATTTCGGGGACCGTATCGGGAATCACGAGTTCGGCGTCCGTGACCGCCATGACTTCGCCGAGGGTGATACCGGGAGCGGTTTCCAGCAGGGTGGCCTTGCCGTCGGGGAAGCCGATCACCGCGAGATCGGTCACCACCAGGCTGACCGCCCGCGCCGAGGTCAGGGGCAGGTTGCATTGCTTGACGATCTTCGATTTGCCCTTGGCCGCGTGCTGCATGGCGACGATGACGCGCTTCGCGCCGGTCACGAGATCCATCGCGCCGCCCATGCCGGGCACCATCTTGCCGGGGATCATCCAATTGGCGAGATGTCCGTGCGCGTCGACTTGCAGACCGCCAAGCACGGTGACATCGACATGGCCGCCGCGGATCAAGGAGAACGACATTGCGCTGTCGAAGGTCGAGGCGCCGGGCAGGGCGCTGATTGGCCGACCGCCAGCGTCCGTCAGCAACGGATGCGCCAATCCCTGCTCGGGGATCGGCCCGGTGCCGATCAACCCGTTTTCCGACTGAAAGAACACGTTCAAGCCAGGTGGAACGTAGTTCGCGACCAACGTTGGAATTCCGATCCCCAGATTGACAAGATCGCCGGAATGGAGTTCCTGCGCGACCCGCCGGGCGATGATCTCCTGTGCGTCCATGTTTCACCCGTTCGGGTTCGTAATGAGATAGTCGACCAGCGGCGCGGGCGTCACGACATGGTCGGGCCCGATGACGCCGACAGGCACGATGTGCTCCGCCGTCACGATCACGGTATCGGCTGCCATCGCCATGACTGGATTGAAGTTGCGGGCAGTCAGCGCGTAGGAGAGGTTGCCGAGATAGTCGGCGAGAAAGGCGTGCACCAGGGCGAACTGCGCCCGCAGTGCGGTCTCGAGCAGGTACGGCTTGCCGTCGACCTCGATCTGGCGCTTGCCCTCCGCGACCAACGTGCCGACGCCGGTCGGCGTCAGGACGCCGCCGAGACCGCATCCACCGGCGCGAATGCGCTCGACGAACGTTCCTTGCGGAATGAGATCGACGGCGATTTGGTTGGCGAGCATCTGCTGCTGTGCCTTCGGATTGAGCCCGATATGGGTCGCAATGAGACGCGACACGAGCGCAGCATCGAACAGTTTGCCGACGCCTTTGCCGGGCACCGCCGCGTCATTGCTGACGATGGTGAGTCCGCTCTTTTGCTGCCGCACCACCTCATCAAGCAGGCGCTCCGGCGTTCCAACACCCATGAAGCCGCCGACCATCACGGTGGCGCCGGCCGGGATCGTCGCGACAGCTTCTTCGACGGAAACGGCCCTCATAATTGTAACTCCGGTCTGCAGGCGATCAAAGAAAGGCGACGGTGAATGAATGTCGGCGTGCCATCACCACGCTCCATTGATCTGCATCAAGGCTTTTCATCATTCGCGAACGATGACGCCGACGCCTTCGAGCGCTTCGCGCCAGAGCTTGCGCACTTCGGCGTGACGTTTTTCAAGAGCCGCGTTGACGGCCGCGCGAAATGGCACGAGTGCCGAACCCTTGAGGAACAGGATTTGTGCCTGCAGGAGTCGGCCGCTTTCGAATTCGATGCGGCGCAGCGCCATCATGAAGGGGTCGCTGGCATTGGCTTCTAGCGGGAGCAAGGCTGCTGGCCGTATGCCGGCATGAACGGCATGTGCAAGCGTTGCGAGGTCGAGCGCCAGCGCCAGGGGACGATCCGGAATCTCTTCGGGCGGCCGAGGGAACCATGCCGTCTCCCACGACATCGCCATATAGCCCAGCGCGACATCCGGCACCCACGAGGTCGCGCGCAGCAGCAGAGAAACGATCTCCGCTTCGTGGTAGAACTGCGCGTTCAATTCGGTCTGCCAGGCGGATTCCAGCTTCGGGGGCAACGCAAATGCGAACTGGCGTGCCAATGCGCCATGGGCGGAGGTCAGGAACGCGGCGGCGCGCGTCTGCTGGCGCGGCGGCACGCGGCCTTCGGAGTCGAGCGGCCCGAAAAACGCGCTCATTGGGTCGTTCCCTGCACCGGGATCGCGCGCAGATGATCATAGCCGGCCGGAAAGGGAACGAGTGCGCCGCCGGCGTCCTCCGGGGCGATCCAGACGGCCTTGTTGCCGTGCCAGCGACCGGCCAGCACATCCTCCGCGAAACGCGCGAGCAGGTCCGCGGTCAGCGCGGGCTTTTCCAGCGTGAAGGCGTGATAGGCTCTCGGGATGATCACCAGCGAACTGTCGGGGATATGGACGCGCAGCGTCTCGTGCAGTGCGCGCGGCGTCAGGAAGTCGAATTCGCCGTTCAGGATCATGGTCGGTACGCTGATCGACGGCAGCTGCGGTGTCAGCGGCTGGAAGTCGAGGAAGGACTCCATCAGGTTTTGCAGGGCGTAGACGTCGTTGACCAGCCAGCCCTGCCGCTTCACGCTGTCGAGCTTGTCCAGCACCGGCTTCAACCATTGATCCGACACGTTCATCGGCAGCAGCAAGTCCTGCAGATAGCTGGTGCCGCCAAGGATCAGCCCGGTGCGCAGGGCATTGCCGAGCAGGAAAAGCTGTGGCGGAAGGTCCGCAAAGCAGCTCATGGGCACCAGACCGGCCAGACGATCGCCGTGCTGGATGGCATAGCGTAGCGCGATCAGGCCGCCGAAGCTGATACCGCTGAGAAAGACGGGGACCTCGCCGAGCTCGCCGACCAGAAGATGAAGCGCTGCAACCTGGTCGTCCTGATTGATGAAGAGGGCGGGCTTGTCGGACTCACCCTGGCCCAACAGGTCGAATGTCGCGACGCGAAAGTGACGCGTGACGAGGGCGTCGCGATAGGCCGCCCACAGCTCGGCATATTGCGTCAGTCCGTTGACCAGCACAAAGGCGGGGGCATCCGTCGGCCCCTCGAGCTCATAGCGTATGCGATATGAGCCGTGGCTGAGAAAGGGCATTGCGGCGGTCCGCACCAGAGGAATGACAATAAATACTCGTCCATGAAAACGGTCATCCCTTGAGCTATATCAACGGTCGACCGAGACGCCGTACCTAGCCTTCTTCCAAAGCTGCCAGGAGGAATCGGCCATGACCGCAAGAAATTTTGCAAGGCATTGCTTTGTCAGCGTGCTCCTGTTGCTGATCGGCACCGCCCTTGCAGTTGCGCAGCCCTTTACCCGCCGCTCATCGCAGATGCAGCATGATGAGCTCAAGAAGACGATCGAGATTGCCAATTTCCGGCTCGGCGGCAAATACGATCTGAGCGATCCCTCGAAATGGGAGAACGGCGGCGAGGGCGGCGTCACGCTGGAATCACTCGGCGCCGGAAAACTGCACAGCGCCTATATCGCGGTCGGCACACCACGTCGCAACGCCGCTGGCGAAATTACCAATGCCGTGATCATCAATTCCTATTATTCCGGCGATTCCACCGACATGTACGAGCAGTGGGTCAAGGGCGCTGCCCTGTCGGGCGGTGTGCCGATCATTGGCCCGGGTCGGCCGATCGATACCGATCGCTACTACGTCGTCATGGTCGATCCGCTCGGCACCTGGGGCGCGAGCAAGCCGTCCGACGGCCTCGGCATCAAGTTTCCGCAGTACAGCTACTACGACATGGTGCAGGCGAATTACCGCATGCTGCGCGACGGCTTGAAGATCGCGCACGCCGCGCTCATCACCGGCGTCTCGATGGGCGGTACGCAGACCTATGTCTGGGGCGTCATGCATCCGGACTTCATGGGTGGGCTGATGCCGATCGGCGGGACCACGCAATCGGACGCCGAAGATCCGGTCGGCAACTGGACGTTCCAGTTGATGACCGCTGCCATCGAGGCCGATCCGGTATGGCAGGCCACGAAGGGCGACTACTACAAGCTGCCCAAAGAGAAGCATCCGATGCTCGGCGTGGCATTCGGCTGGTCGGTGCTCGGCTTGACTGGCTATGATTTCGGCTTCCGAACGACGCAAAGCTTTTCGGCAGTACAGCCAGAAGTGTTTTATTGGGACCCACCGAACGAGAAGGCGGGCAGCAGCGTGATCACGCGAGCCAAGCTGTATGACGCCGTTGATCTCGTTTGGCGCAACCGCGTTGGTGAAACGCACAACATCAATTCATATCTCGGCCGCATCCAGGCCCGTACTCTGGTGATGCACATCACCAACGACCAGTGGCTGAACTACAAGCTGGCCGAACGCGCCGTCGATCGGGTCCCCGGTGCACAGATCATCGGCGAGGAAAGCCCAGTTGCCCATTACGGCGTATTCCCGATCATCAACCACCGGAAGAACGACCCGAAATTCGTCGCCTTCATGGATGATGTGGCGAGCCTGGACCGGGCGCAGAAATACGTCGACAAGAACTATCGCGTGCCCGGCGTTGCCGAGAACATCGACCCGACCAAGTCGTTCTGGAAGAATTATGTGACCTATCCGTATCCGGTCAAATACGCGACCGCAAAGGACAAGCGTGGCACGTCCTGGCAAATCGGCTACATGGACGAGTACGCCGGCACCGACAAGGACCCGAAAGTACTTGTCATCATCCATGGCAAGGGCGCGTTCGCCGGGCATTACGGCAATGTCATGCAGTATGCTCTGCGCAGCGGGTTGCGCATCATCGCGCCCGATCTGCCGCATTACGGCATGTCCGGACCCGGCAATCTCGACAAGAGCCCGGCACGTACCATGCAAGATATGCGCGAGGTTATCTATGACCTCGTGGTCAACCAGCTCGGCGTCAAGAAGGCATATTATCTCGGCCACTCGCTCGGCGGTCAGTTCGTGATGGGCTACGCCCTGACCTGGCCGGACGCAGTGCAGGCTCTCGCGCTCGAGGCGCCGTCCGGTCTGGAGGAATATCCGCGCGACATCACCATCGCCAAGGACAAGAAGGCTCGCCTGTTCGATGAGGCCTTCGGCCGCGACTTCGACAAGTGGAAGCAGACCTGGGACCAGACCGGCATTTTAGCCGCAGAAATGGGACGCTCCGAACAGAACATCCGCGACTTCTTCTATTTCAAGAAGCGCGATCCGGAGACCAACGTCGTGTCTGCTGCAAAGAGCGGCTATTTCTTCAATGACAGCGAATATGCCCGCTTCCACACCGAGCAGCGCGTCGGGCTGACCAAGGGCAATCCCAAGGAGCTGGAGCAGTGGTGCAACGTCTTCATCTTCGACGTCTATACGATCGGGGCGGAGCTGCAGCAGGATGATCCCAAGAACTTGTACGAACGGCTAACCCAGATCAAGGCGCCGATCTTCCTGTCGTTCGGCGACAAGGAGCCGTTCATCCCGACGCCTGCGTTCAACGGGCTGACCGACCTCGGACGCGACGTCATTACGCCGTTCATGTCGCGCATGACCAATGCCGGCAACCGGCCGATCCTTAAGATCTACCCGGACACCGGGCATTTCATCCACACGGACAATCCGGTGGAATTCCCGGCCGACGTCGTGGACTTCGTGACCAAGGGAACGGTCGATACCAATTCGCCGCTCGGCACCGACCGCATGATCAAGGGGGCGGTGGTATCCGCATTGCCTGTGGCGCCGACGCCGGCCGGTGCGGCGCCGACGGCCGGTCTGAACAAATAGGCCGGGTCATGTCAACGGTGCAGGCGGGTGAAGTGAGATTGGGTTGGCGGGAGTGGGGCAAAGGCGACACCACCGTCGTCTTCATCCACGGCAATCTCGCCAGCAAGGATTGGATCGAGCTCGCCGCGCCGCTCTTTCCCATCGGCCTGCGGGTGATCGGGATCGACTGGCGCGGCTGCGGCGACAGCGATCGGCCGCAGCCCGCGGCCGACTATTCCAACTATTCCATGCAACAGCACGCGGAGGACATGCTGGCGGCGCTGGATGGGTTGGGTATCAAGTTCTGCCACCTCGCCACCCATTCGACCGGCGGCATCATCGCCGCGCGGATGCTGTTGATGCAGCCACGGCGGTTCGGTCGGGTGTTCGCGCTTGATCCGGTGACGCCGCTCGGCATGGCCTTCAATGCGGATCAGATCGGCCTTTTCCGGGCGATGATGGCAAGCAAGGAGCTGACGCGGACGGTGATGGCCACAGCGGCGTCCTCGCTGTTCGTGCCGGACAGCATGGCGCCGAATGCGATCCCGCGATTCCGCGACGGGCTCGGGGATATCCAGGCGCTGTTCGACCGGATCATCGAACAGACCTTTGGCGTCTCCGAAGGAATTTGGATCGGAACGCCGGTCAATCTCACCCGTGAGCGGGAGAGTGGCGAACTGGAACGCCGCATGCGGGACATCTGCCATCCACACCTGGTGCTGTGGGGTGAGCGGGACGGCTGGATTCCGCCTTCGGATCTTCGTGCAATGGCCGAGGCGATGCCGGATTGTCGGCTCGTCATCGTACCCGGTATCGGGCACTCAATGAATCTCGAGCTGCCGGCCCTTTACGCCGGCTATTTCGGCGCCTGGTTCGGGGGACTTGCCGCGTAACTGCAAACGAGCAAAGGAGCATTGTCATGCCAGAGATCAATCCATCCGCCGACAAGATGCGCGCGATGCTGACCGAAACACTTGACCGCCTGCGAAAGGCCAACGAGGAGTATTTTGCGCTGCTGGAGAAGGGCTTGAGTTCCTCGCCGCTGCCCATCGCCGACCAGGCCAAGCAGTTCTGCCAATTCATGCAGCGCAACGTTACCGCGACGTTCGACCTCGGCGACAAGCTCGTTCAGGCCAAGGACATGCAGGACGCGCTCAAGACGCAGTCGGAGTTCTTCCAGGACCAGATGCGAGCACTGACCGACCAGGCCAAGAACATGGGCGAGACGGCCATGAAGGCTGCAAGCGGAATGTTTGGCCACAAGGGCTGAAGCTGTAGAGACGTTGGAGTTGGAATCGTCCAGCTGGCCTGGCGCCGCGTCGGTGCTCGGTCAGATCGTGAGAACGGCGACGCAGGAGAACTTCATGGCAGAAACGACGAAACTCTCGGTCGAGAAGGCGCTCGAAAAGCTGCGCGGCCGCGATCGGCTGAAATCGAAGGATCAGCAACTCGATGAAAAGACCGAGGCCCTGAATGAAGAGGTCAGGCGGATGCGAGCGCAGAGATTGCGCCTTGACCAGGGCAAGCCTAAACGCGGCTGAGGCTTGACTGGTCCATATGACGCTTCAATTCCTGGTCGGCGCCGTCGTCAGCGGGATCAACATCATGATCCACGCGATGGTAACTGTCGGCGCCATCGGCATCGCCCGGTGGGCCGGGCTACGCCATACGGCGTGGCCGAGATTGCATCTGATGGCCGTCATGGTCGCGACTGCGACTGCCTTGATGATAGCGCACACGCTCGAGATCCTGGTATGGTCGCTGGCATATCGCATTTTCAGGGTGGCACCCGCCGATAGCGATCTGATCTATTTTGCCTTCGTCAATTACACCACGCTTGGCTACGGCGACATCACGCCGGTCGAGGCGTGGCGCATGACCGGGCCGATGACGGCCATGAACGGCATCCTGATGTTCGGCTGGTCAACCGCCGTTCTGTTCGAAGTGTTGCGCAAGACGCTCGAGCATTTGGCGGCGATCGCCGCGCCGGACCTCAGTTCTGCAGATCGAGACTAGCAAGCTGCACCCGGTCCAGCAGAACGATCTCGCGCTGGGTGCTGCCGATGAATCCGAGAACGCCGAGCTCATGCAGCCGCGATAGCGCGCGAGACACGGTCTCCAGTGTAAGGCCGAGATAGTCGGCAATATCGCGTCGCGACATCGGTAGCGCCATGATGTCGGCCGCGGTCAGCCGCTTGTCCATCTCGATCAGGAAGGCGGCAACCCGCTCCAGGGATGTCTTGCGTCCAAGTAGGAGCATATGGTCTTCCGCGTGCCGCAAATTGGTCGTGGTCATGCTGAGCAAATTCCTCGCGACAACGACGTCGTGCTCGGCGACCAGTTCAAGGCTTTGTCGTTTGATCAGACGAACGGTCGTCTCGATGATCGCTTCCGCCGTGAACCGATGCGACGCACTGTTTTCCAGCCCGAAAATATCACCGGCGAGGTGGAATGCGCCGATCTGTCGTCTTCCATCCGCGAGCAGCTTGTAGCTTCGAACCGCACCAGACTTGACCTGATAGACGTACTCGGCGGACTCCTTCTCGCCGTAGATTTCAGTGCCTCTCTTGTAGGTAAACTCGCTCAAGCTGACGATCGGATTTGAATCGCTGGTCATTCCAAATTCGCCAAGGGAATTGGCGCGCCCTGTCGGGCCTGTCGCGATGCGTACTAACATGACCGAACTCCTGAACTTCGCAGAATTCCTTCCAGATGCACCGTGAACGCGGCGCGCTTTTCTCTCCCGCACCAGTGATCTGCGGCGTCCAACAGCGCCGGTCCCGATCATCAACCGATCAACTCGATTTCAAATGACTCAGCCACATCGCCTCGCGGCTGCAAAACGCTACTTCGCGATACGAGTTTATTCTACTGATCCAAGTAGTGGGAAATCGGCGGCGTTGGCGTCATTAGTTAATGACCGTGGAGTGGAATCTTGTTGATCAAAATCAAATGAGAACGGCCGTCCGGCAGCGCATTCATCAACGGATGTTCTTCGACATTCTTACCATACTTGTTCGCCTCGGCAAAAGATGTGCCAAGCAGATTGGTTGGACGCAGTCGCCTATGCAGTTCGTGCCAGACCGGTCCTCCTGCCGAGTGATCCGCACTTGTACGTACCGGTTTTGAAAAGAGCATCAATGGCTCTAACTCAAGGTAGGTGAATAGCGCTGTCGGTAACTGAGAGGCTCGAACTTCAGTTTTCAATCGACTCATGAGCGCAATAGGTATCCACTAGCGTCATCACCGCTCCGATCTCGGCATTCACCGGTGACAGAGAGCGTTGCGCTCCCGCCTGCCAAAACGAGGGCACATCACGTGTCCGAAATTCGACCAGACCGGAATGAGTCCGACAACGTGCGGTGCCGGTTCTCCATGACCGCAGCAGGCGCGCGTTCGAGCTATGAGTTCTGCGTGTTTGAGTTTCCAGCATGCAAGGGTTGCCCAAGGGCGGTTCATGTCGTCGGTGCAGTCGGAAGCCCGGAAGACCCCATGAAGTCGACGGTTTGCAGCAACTGGATTGCGAGCGTCGCTGGTCCGAAGGGCGGTTGTGCGTAATCAGGCAGATTCGCTGATGGAGAGTTCATTCACGAACAGAATCTTTCGCTGTTCAGGAAGCGTTTCGCAGGCCTGAAGACAGACGCTGAGCGAGAGTTGCTCATGAGGTTGTTGACGGTTGAGAGCGCCAAAGCGCCGCCGCAGCAAGATTGAGCCCTCAGGCCAAGATGACCGGCAGCAGGCGTTCCGGTGGCTCTCAGCGCCACCGACGGCAGACGTTGCCAACGCCCCACACCGCACACCTGCGGACCTGGCGTTTGGTGGTCCTGGCTACGCAGACATCGCCTACTCGCGTTCGACCGGCTCCGCATCCGAAGGCGACCATTGTGGTCATGGCGGCGGGCTGATGAAGCGGCGCGGGTGACATGGCCTGCGCCGACGTTGTGACGGTTAAGGCAAAGGCAGCAACTGCGATCATCCTGATCATTAGAATCTCCCGTATCGTCACGTCGAGATTTGACGATGCTTTGTCTTGGTTGGCATACGTTGATCCATATCAAGCTGCGGTCGCCCTCCGAGAATCAATTGAACTCAACCAGAGGTGACATGAAGCCAGCTATTCATCGATGTCCTGCTCAAGCGTCGGCGCCGGCGCACTCCGGTGAACATCGGCGAACTGTGCAAGCGGCAGTACGGTCTTCAGCGACAGTAGACTGGAGTCGACGACGACCAGTTCGAGGGTGTGTCCTGCCTCCAATTCCTTGATAAGCCTCGGATCGGCGACGTCGGCTGCGATGCAGGCATTGGCGAGACACCAGCTGTAGGGGATCGAATGAGGCGGACCGTGGTCGACCGTGAGCTTGGCCGGGATCTGGAGATACATCCCGACTGGAACGAACAGTTGAAGTCGCGCGATGCGGTCGCCTTCGCGCTCGACCAGATCGACGCGGACTGCCGTCTGGCCGGTTTCGAATGTTCCAGTGATCGTCGTTCTGCAAAGCGTCTTTGCGCCACCTGCCTTGAAGCAGAGCTTCCGCCAATCTCCGTACTTTATGTCCTTTGTCGTGCGCTCCCCGCGGGGCGAAACTTCGGCAGCGATCGGTTTCGACGTCACGGACGATTTGTCCCGCGCCTCGGATGGATCAGTGGCGGAGGCACCGAGAACGACAGCCAGCAGGAGTGATGCGAGAGCGGGGTTTGCGATACTGTGTTGCAGCCGGTCTTGCTTACGTGGATCGTGTGGCACGATTGCACCTCCAAGGGTCGGCGTTTGCCGTTATCGCTGTTCATCGAGAAATTTCGTCACCAGTGGCGACCAGATCGGAACCGCGTCGGGTGAACCGATGAAAAAGTGTCCGTCGTGGCCGAACGGAGGCAATAGGTGGTATTCGGCCTTGCCGCCCGCGGCGGTGAAGGCCTGGTGCATGCGCTGGGTCAAAGCTGGGCCGAAGAACGTGTCGTTCTCGACATAGATCCATAGCATCGGCACCCGTGAGGTACGGCCGAACTCACCGGTTGCCTGGACCAGCTTGTCGGGCGCGCAATTGTTGTTCGGCTTGCCGCCGACACGGCCGCCGCGGCCGGCGGCAAAGGTGATGATCGCCTTGACCTGTGGCGGGTTCAGGCTCGACAGCCCGATCGAAGCCCAGCCGCCGGCGGATTGCCCGACCACGATGACATCCTTTGGCACGATACGCTTCTCGGCCGCCATGTAATCAATGATCCAGAGGTCAGCCTGGGCGACCGCCATGGCGGGATCGCGAAAATTCGGGTTGGTGCACTTGCCGACCTTGGAAAAGAATGGACCGTAGTGCCCGCGTTCCGGCAGATCGATGGCAGCCGCGCCGTATCCCGAGCCGACGGGCGCGACCACGAGATAGCCGCGTCTCGCGAACCATTTGGCCGCATCGCGGAATTCAACCAGCGGAAAGAAGCTGCGCTCGGTCGGATTGAGCGAGACACCATGGTTCATGATAGCGAGCGGAAACGGCCCGTCGCCGACCGGGCGGACCACATAGGCGAACATCGGCAATGGCAGCGGCAGAGCCCAGATTTCCTCCTGAATGCGGGGCGAGGCCGCCTTGTCCTCGGCGTGCGTCGGTGCGATCAAACAAGCGAGGCAGAGCAGGGCGGTCACAAGCGAACCGAACAGTGCGGCAGGTTGCCGAGGCATCGAAACCTCCTTCAGCCGGTGTATGTCAGAGCTACGATGATCGGGCCCAGCACGGTCAGCACGACGTTGCCGACGGCGTATGGCACGGCGACGCCGAGCACCGGCGTCTGGCTTTCGGCAACGTCGCAACAACCGGTCACGGCGGCATCGACCGTCATCGCGCCGGCCAGCGCGCCGCAGGTAATGACCGGATTCATGCGAAGGACGTGATAGGCAAACAAGGTCGCGACGATCAGTGGCACCAGCGTGACGACAAGGCCCATGCCGACCAGCAGAACGCCGTGCGCCTGGATAGCAACCCAGGCGGCGTGGCCGTTGCCCAGCCCTACAGCTGCGATGAAGCCGCCGAGGCCGAAGTCGCTCAGGGTCTGCTGCGCAGCGGGCGGCAGCGCGCCCATTGTCGGCCGGCGTGAGCGCAGCCAGCCGCAGACGAGGCCCGCAATCAACGCGCCGCCGCCGCCACCGAGCGTCAGCGCGATGCCGCCGACCCTGAAGCTGACGAGACCTGCGAGCAGTCCCGCGGCGATGCCGGTCGCAAGGAAGGCGATGTCGGTTCGGTCGCCGGAACGCAGGATTTGGCCGACTTGCGTGGCGGCGCGCTCGATGTTGCGGGTGCTGCCGACCAACGTCATGACGTCGCCGACGTAGAGCCTGGTATCCGGGCTCAATGGGACCTCACGGCCCATCCGCGTCAGCGTGCGCAAAAAGACGCCGCGTGCATTGTCGCCGACCCGATCGGCGACCTCCTGGAGGGACCGGCCATGGAGCTTGTGGCTGTCCACCAGAACGTCGACCACGTTCCCGGGTATCGCCTTCAGAATCTCGTCGGCATCGATTTCGGTGCCGATGATGGGTCTGGCGGCGACAATGGCGGCCGTTCGTCCGGCAATCACGATATCGTCACCGGTCGCGAGAACAGTATCCGGATGCGGTTCGATATCCGTGCCTTGGCGCACGATCCGCTCGATCACAGTGCGGCTGCCGATCTCGTCTTCGATCGCCCTGACGGTTCGGCCGGCTGCCGCCGCAACGCGATAGGCGCGGGCCTGGAACTTGCGATAATGCAGGTTCTCGGCCTTCGGAGGCTTGCCGCCCGAAAGCTCGATCTCGAGCTTCTTCGCTTCTTCCTTGAGGTTGATCCCCATCAGCTTCGGCGCGAATAGCGGGACGTAGATGAGTGTAAGGATGTAGCCGAGCACATAGGTGACCGCGTAACCGGCTGCGATATTTGCCTCCTGCTGTTCCAGCGCAGCTTTTGGGAGCCCGAGCTGGTTCAGCGCGCCGGATGCGGTCCCGATCACGGAGGATTGCGTCAGGGCACCGGCCGCGAGACCCGATGCCGTGCCGGGATCGAGCCCGAAGGCAAAAGCAAAGATGAGCACGATGGCGAGACCGGTGCCGCCGAGCACGAGGGCCAATGCAACCTGTGCGAGCGTCCGTACGCTCAAGGAGGCAAAGAACTCCGGCCCGGAGCGGTAGCCGATGGTGAATACGAACAGGCTGAAGAGAACAACCCTTAGCACGGAAGGAAACGTAAAGCTGCCGAGCTGTCCGATGAGGACTGCCACGATCAGCGTACACGCCGTCGTGCCGAAAGAAAATCCACGTACCTTGACGCGGCCGAGAATGGTGCCGAGCGCGATCGCTGACAGTAGAAAGATTTCGGGAGCGGTGGCGATGATCCACCTGACCGTATCCATAGCCGTACGCCCCAAGTGTCATTGATCGAGCTCAATTGAGCCCTCCAACCCGGGTGAAGGCTTGATCCAAATCAATCCTCTCACGCGCCGAGGCGTCGTTGATGCAACGATGCATGACCAGCGACACACGACGTCCCAAACATGAGTTCACAGGATATCGCTGCCATTCCATTGCCGCCCCGCGACGAAGCCGTGTCGATTGCACTGCTGCTGGCGTTTGTCGGCGGTTATCTCGACGCCTACACCTGGATCATCCATGGCGTAATGGCCAATGCCCAAACCGCCAATCTCGTTCTGCTCTGGGTCTATGGCACGGCGGGCAATTGGGCCGACGCGCTCCGCTTCGTGCCTCCGATCCTGGCATTTGCGATCGGCATCGTCGCCGCCGCGTGGCTGCGCCGGGCCAGCGGCGAGCGGGCCAGCGCGATCAACACGTTGATCGAGATCCTGCTGCTGGTCGCGATCGGCATTTTGCATAATCGGCTGCCGGATCTCGCGGGAACGCTGGGGATATCCTTCGTCGCTGCCATGCAGACTGCCATCTTCACCAAGGTCGAAGGCGTGGCCTACAGTTCGGTGATGATCACCGGCAACATGCGCCAGGCGATCGAAGGCGTTTTCCTTGCGCTGTGCAGCGGCGGTCCGCTCGGGACGCTCCGCCGCTCGGGCATCTTTACCGGGCTATGCATCGCCTTCGGCCTCGGGGCGGCCGTCGGTGCCTTTGCGACCGAGAACATCCAGGATCTGGCGCTCGGGATTCCCGTGATCGCCCTGGTGATCGTTATGCTACGTTGCGAAGTTCAACCTAACGAGGCAAGCCCATGAACTCGCAATCCGAGCAGCGCGCAGGTTGGACACGGTTTTTTCCGCCTTCCGACTGGCTTGTCGGCTATCGCGCTGAATGGTTGTCCTTCGACGCAATTGCCGGAATAACGCTGGCCGCTTACGCGATCCCGGTATCGCTGGCCTATGCCGCGCTTGCCGGCTTGCCGCCCCAGGTGGGGATCTACGGCTACATGCTTGGCGGCATCGGCTACGCGGTGCTCGGTTCGTCCCGCCAGCTCGCAATTGGTCCGACATCCGCGATCTCGCTCATGATCGCCAGCACCGTCGGGGCGCTCGCGGGCGGAGACGCGGTGCGATACGCGCAAATCGCCAGTCTTGCGGCATTCGCAGTGGCCGTCCTGTGCTTTATCTCCTGGCTGTTCAAGCTCAGCGTCCTCGTCCGCCTGGTCAGCGACAGCATCCTGGTCGGCTTCAAGGCCGGCGCCGGGCTCACCATCATCGTGAGTCAGCTTCCGAGCCTGTTTGGCGTCGCCGGCGGCGGTCACAATTTCTTCGAGCGCGTGTTTCGGCTCGCGGGTCAGCTTGGCGGCGTCAATCTCCTCATCGTGGCGATCGGCGCGGCGGCGCTTGTGCTGCTGCTGCTCGGCGAACGGCTTCTGCCAGGCAAGCCGGTCGGAATCACGATCGTGGCGCTCTCGATCGTGGTTGCAACACTGCTCGGTCTTCCGGCCGCGGGCGTGCCGGTCACCGGGAAAATCCCGGAGGGATTGCCTGCACTTGGGCTTCCGACGTTTGGTCTTTTGGAGTTCGACGATCTCTTTCCGCTCGCGGCGGGATGTGTGCTGCTGGCTTACATAGAGGGGGTCTCGGCGGCCCGCAGCTTTGCGGTCAAGCACGGCTACAATCTGGATGCACGGCAGGAATTTTTGGGGCTCGGCGCCGCGAATCTCGCGGCGGCGTTCGGTCACGGGTATCCCGTCGCGGGCGGCCTGTCGCAGTCCGCGGTGAATGACAGTGCAGGTGCGCGCACGCCGTTGGCTCTCGTGATCTGCTCAGCGACCCTGGCGCTCTGCCTGCTGTTTTTCACCGGACTATTGACTAATCTGCCAAAGGCCGTACTGGCCGCCATCGTCTTCGTCGCCGTGTACAGGTTGGTCGACATCCCGGCGCTGATGCGGATGTGGCAGGTCAGCCGGCTCGATTTCTATGCCGCGGCGATTGCGCTGGTGTCCGTACTCCTCCTCGGAATTTTGCAGGGCGTGCTGCTGGCGGCGATTGCGTCCATATTCCTGCTGCTGGCACGCGCATCGAGCCCGAACATCGCGTTCCTCGGGCGCCTTCCGGGAACCGGGCGTTATTCCGACAGCGCCCGACATGAGGGCGTGGAGCCGCTCGTTGGCGTGATCGCTTTTCGCCCCGAAGCCTCGCTGCTTTACATCAACGCCGAGACAATTTTGGACTCTGTTCTAGGTGTGCTCAGGAAATCGTCCGACATCAAGCTCGTTGCCTGCGATCTTTCGGCATCGCCCTACATCGATCTGGCGGGTGCGGGCATGTTGCGCGATCTCCATGATGAGCTCGCCGCCCGTCACGTCGCGTTCTGTATCGTCGGCGCGCATGCGCAATTGCGCGACCTGCTGCAGGCGGAAGGATTGGCGGAAAAGACCGACAGCGGTCTTTGGCTCCGGTCGCTCGACAGCGTGCTTGGCAACGGTAAGGCCAACTGAGCTCTGATCTCGGAGCCGGGCGATGCGACCCTCTCGGCCTCCCGGGCGCATTATTGCAGTGCGATGACGTATGCGCGCCGAAATTGTCATCGCAAATCTTGAGTTGAGTATCGCCGGCAACCGTTGACTTGGATCAAGGGAGCACGAGGGAAGGGAGCCACGGTGCGTCATCAGCTTTGCCCACCAGTCGGGAGACAGGGACATGCCCAACGACGCCAAGCCCACCCAGAAGCGCATCGATCAATTTTTTTCCGGCCCCGGCGGGCGCGGGGACGACTGGCGTGACCTGGTTGAAGCCGCAAAGGCATGGGCCCAGGGTGGTGACCGCGCGAACTACGATGCGGCCTTGGCCGATATCGCGGTGACGGAGGAATTTCATGGTTATCCCGGCTTGCACTTGATGGCCGCATTGAAAGAGGCGGCGACGTCCGGCGACGCAGCGGCCTCGCTCCTGCTTTCGACGCGGATTGCGCAGGCGCTGGCGACAAAGTCCTTCCGTCAGCACGCCGGCGACTGGAATGTAAATGACGAAGCCGAGGGTGACGTTCCGGATCTGCTGCCGCCCGCGTTCGGACGGAAAGAGGCGCACCGCCCCTACTTTGAGACCCTGATCGTCACCGGCGTTCCTTCCAACAATTGGCCGGGGCTCTGCACGGAATGGCGCAAGCTGAGGCGTCCGATCGACTCGTTCGTCTACGAGCCTGTCGTTGTCGGCAGCCTTGAAGACGCATTCTGCGCCGCCGTCCTGAATCCAGATCTTGCCGCCGTCGTGATCAACGAGGGCTTTACGCTTCGGTCGCGTCACGACGCGCCTGTGCTTCGTGCCCTGATGGCCTCGATGGGCCCACAGATGGAGTCCGATCTTTCTGCGCTGCGGCTCGCACAGATCATCAAGCGGCTGCGTCCCGAGCTTGATATTTATCTGATGTCCAATCGCAACGTGGAGGAGATGGCCGGCAACCCCGAGGCCAACGTGGTCCGCCGCATCTTCTATTCGATCGAGGAAATTCTGGAGCTGCACCTCTGCATACTGGAAGGCGTCCAGGATCGGTATGACACGCCGTTCTTCGACAATCTCAAGAAGTATGCGCAGCGTCCGATCGGGACGTTCCATGCGCTGCCAATCGCCCGCGGCAAGTCGATCTTCAAGTCCGACTGGATCCGCGACATGGGCGAATTCTACGGCCCGAATCTGTTCTTGGCCGAGAGCAGCGCGACCACAGGCGGCCTCGACAGTTTGCTGGAGCCAACCGGTAACATCAAGACGGCGCAGGACAAGGCGGCGCGCGCGTTCGGCGCGGACCACGTGTTCTTCGTGACCAACGGGACCTCGACCTCCAACAAGATGGCGGTGCAAGCGCTGCTCGGTCCGGGTGACATCGCCATCGTCGACCGCAATTGCCACAAGTCGCATCATTACGGGATGGTGCTCGCCGGCGCGCAACCGCTGTACGTCGAAGCGTTCCCGATGACGGAATATTCGATGTATGGCGCCGTGCCGCTGCAGACGATCAAGCAGGCTCTGCTGCATGCGAAGGCCGACGGTCGGCTCGACCGGATCAAGATGGTTGACCTGACCAACTGCACCTTCGACGGCCACATCTACAATACCCGGCGCGTGATGGAGGAATGCTTGGCGATCAAGCCGAATCTGATCTTCCTGTGGGATGAAGCCTGGTTCGGCTTCGCGCGCTTCTCGCCGTTCCTCAGGCCGCGCACCGCGATGGGCGCCGCCAACGACATCGAGGCGTGGATGCACGACCCGAAATCTGTCGCGGCCTACGAGAAGCAGCAGGCGGAACTCGGCAAAAATCCGTCTGATGAACTCTTGCTCAAGACCCGGCTGATTCCCGACCCGCGCCAGATCCGCCTGCGCGTGTACCAGACCAACTCGACCCACAAATCGATGTCCGCGCTGCGGCAAGGCTCCATGCTGTTCGTCAAGGATGTCGAATTCCACACCGTCGAGGCCCAGTTTCACGAGGCGGTTTTCACGCATGCTTCGACCAGTCCCAACCAGCAGCTCATCGCGAGCCTCGACGTCGCGCGGCGACAGATGGAGCTCGAAGGCTATGGCCTCGTGAACAATGCCTTTGAGATTGCGTTCGCCATCCGGCAGGCTGTCGCCAACAATGCGCTGATCTCGAAGTATTTCCACATCCTCGGTGCGGACGGCATGGTGCCGGCGCAGTACCGACAAACCGGCTTCGTCGACTACCTGGCACCCGGTACGAACTGGGTTACGGCTCTGAAGAGCTTCCAGGAGGATGAATTCTGCCTCGATCCGACCCGGATGACGCTCGTATGCGGCACGGCCGGCTTTGATGGCACTCAATTCAAGGGCATTCTGGCGAACAAGTACGGCATCCAGGTCAACAAGACCTCGCGCAATTCGGTGTTGTTCCAGTCCAACATCAACAACACGCGCAGTGACGTCGCGCATCTGATCCGGGTGCTGATGGAGATCGCCAGCGAGGTCGACCGGGGCCTGGCGCAAGGCGGCGCCAATGCAAGGAAGACCTTCGAGGCACGGGTGAAGAGCCTGATGACCGATGTGCCGGACTTGCCGAATTTCTCGCATTTTCACTCGAGTTTCCGCGGCGATGCGGGCGCAAAGACCAACGAAGGCGACATCCGCAGCGGCTTCTATTCGGCCTATGACGCGGCAGGATGCGAATATATCCGGCTCGCTGATCCGGAGATCGATCGTCGCCTGAAGGGAGGTCCGGATCTCGTCTCGGCCAATTTCGTGATCCCGTATCCGCCGGGCTTCCCGATCATGGTACCGGGCCAGGTCATCACGCAGGAAACCATCGACTTCATGCGGAAGCTCGATGTCAAGGAAATCCATGGCTACGACGCAAAGGAAGGGCTGAAGCTCGTGCGCGCGGAGGCCCTGATGAAGATCGGAAATCTCAAGCCCGGCGCAGCGCCGAAACTGAAGGCCGCGTCATAGGGGAGAACGAACGTGCAGGGCTTTTTCACATTTCTTCAGCAAAATCCGTTCTTGCTGCTGTTCTTCGTTGTCGGGCTCGCGGTGTGGATCGGCCGGGCCAGCATCAAGGGCTATGGCCTCGGCATGGTTGCCGGCGCCATCGTGGTCGGCGCGGGTCTATCCGTCTGGGGTTCGACTTACGGGGTCAAGCTCGAGCTGAACAATTTTGCCAAGAGCCTGTTTTACTACCTCTTCATGTACGGCGTTGGGCTACGTGTAGGGCCTTCCTTCATCAACAGTCTGAAGGGTGACGGTCTCAAATTCTGCGTATTGGCGCTGGTCTCGAGCGTGCTCGGGTTGGCGCTTGTCGTCATCGGCGCAAAGCTCTTCTCGCTGCCCATCGGCGCGGCAGGTGGCATGCTGGCGGGTTCGCAGACCATGTCGGCTGCGATCGGCTCGGCGGAGCAGGCAATCACTTCCGGCGTGGTGAAGCTGCCGGAAGGGATGAAGCCCGAGGACGCGACCGGCATGATCGCACTGTCTTACGGCATCACCTACATCTGGGGTACCGTTGGCATCATCCTGATCTGCAAATACCTGCCGCGTTGGTGGGGAGTTGACGCCAAGGCTGCAGCGAAGCAGTACGAACAGGAGTTCGGGGTCAAGGATCTCGAAGGCGGCGGCCTCACCGGCTACCGGCAATTTGGCTTGCGCGCATACCGGTTGGAAAACGCTGCCCAGGTCGGCATGAGCATCGCCGGCTTCCGAAAGAGCAATCCCGAGTATCGTATCATCAACGTGTTGCGTGCGGGCGAATCGTTGGGGGCCGATCCCGATCTCGTCCTGCAAAGGGGTGACGTCATCGCATTGGGTGGCGCGACCGAGCATCTCACCGACAAAATGGGGCTGATCGGTCCCGAGGTCGCGGATGCCAAGGCGCTCAGCGTGCCCATGGATCAGGCGGAGATTCTCGTCACCAACAAGGAAGTTGTCGGGCGGACCTTCGAATCCTTCCGCGACAAGGCGCTTGCCGGCCAATTGCAGGTCACGAAAGTCGAGCGCGGAGGCGTGCAGATTCCGGCAGGCCTCAAAACCGAGCTGCAACGGATGGATATCATTTCGGTGGTCGGTCTGAAGTCCGCCGTCAGCGAGCTTGGCGAGATGTGGGGACGCATCGCGCGAACCAACACGTCGACGGATTTACTGACGCTTGCCGTGGGAATGATCATCGGTTTCCTGATTGGCATGATCGAATTTCCGGCCTTCGGCGCCAAGATTGGTCTCGGCAATGCCGGGGGCCTTTTGCTGTCGGGCGTGATCGTATCGTCGATCGTGTCGCGGCTGCGTTTCTTCGGCAATACGCCGAACGCGGCGCGTAACGTGCTGGAGGATCTCGGCCTTATCGTATTCGTCGCAATCGTCGGCGTGAATGCGGGAGCGGGTCTGCTCGCACAGCTCTCGGGCGCCGTCGCACTGAAGATATTCATCGTCGGCTTCGTCGCCTGCACCATTCCCCCGTTCATCGTCTGGGCGATTGGCTTTCATATCTTCAAGATCAATCCAGCCGTGCTGATGGGCGGTGTCGCCGGCGCGCGATCGCATTCAGGTCCGTGCCGCGAGGCCGCGGTGGAAATCCAGAGCTCCGTACCCTGGATCGGATTCCCGGTCGGCTATGCCGTTTCGGGCATCCTGCTTACCGTGTTCGGTTACTTCGCGATGCTCCTGGCCCAATAGCCTGGCGTCATAACCTCAGAGGACAGAAAGCCATGAGAAGATTTGCTATCCCCACCGTTTTCGTCGCCCTTCTTGCTGGCGCAGCTGGCTTCAGCACGCCATCGCGTGCCGAGACCGGTCAGGTCGGCGTGATCTTCACCAAAGGCGGATTCATCGTTGGGGTCGGCGGCGGTGAGGGCGTGCTCATTCTTCGCGGCAAGCGATACCCGTTTACCGTATCCGGCATGAGCGTCGGTTTCACGATCGGTGCATCGACCACCAAGCTCGTCGGCCGGGCCATCAATCTCAGAGGGCCGGCCTCGATCGAAGGCTCTTACGCCGTGGCCGGAGCGGGCGGTGCGATTGCGGCTGGCGCAGGAGGCGTGCAATTGCAGAACGCCAACGGGGTGATCCTGCAGCTCAGCGGCCCGAAGGTAGGCGCGGAGGTGTCGGCCGCGGTAGGAGGCGTGACGATTCGCTTGAAATAGTGGGGCGGGCGATTGGGCCGCGCGATGCGCGGCCTGGTCCGCTCAATACCGCTCTGCGACGAATCTCATCCCGCGCAGGCTCGCCTGGTCGTTGTAACGCCCTTTGTCGGAACGCTTCGGCAGCTTGACCTTGTCCTTCCTGACGCGCTTGTGCGGGATCGCCTTCAGGAGATGCGCGATGCAATTGAGCCTCGCGCGCCGCTTGTCGTCGGATCGGATGACATACCAAGGTGCGTGCTTCGTGCTCGTCTTTCTCAACATCAGGTCGCGGGCGCGCGAATAGTCGTACCAGCGCCGATAGGATTCCAGATCCATCGGGCTCAGCTTCCATTGTCGCACCGGATCGTCGATACGCGCCTTGAAGCGGCGCTCCTGCTCGTCCATTCCGACCTCGAGCCAGATCTTGATCAGGATGATGCCGCCGTCGATGACGTACTTTTCCATCTCGGGGCAGAGCGAAAGAAAGCGCTCGTGCTCGGCGGGCGTACAGAAGCCCATGACATATTCGACGCCGGCACGGTTGTACCAGCTGCGGTCGAAGATCACGATCTCGCCGCCGGCCGGAAACTGTTCCATGTAGCGCTGGAAGAAGAGTTGTGTCTTTTCGCGATCCGACGGCGCCGGAAGCGCGACGACGCGAAACGCGCGGGGACTGACCTTCTCCGTGATCGCCTTGATCGTGCCGCCCTTGCCGGCTGCGTCCCGGCCTTCGAACAGCACGATGACCCGAAGCTTGTTCGCCCTCACGAAGTCCTGAAGATGGCAAAGCTCGACTTGAAGCTTCTTGAGCTCCTTCTCGTATTCCTTGCGCTTCATCCGCTCCGCGGGCTCGTCTTTTGCCATGCGCATTTTTGCTACTTCAGGTTCAAAGCGACCGGACGGCCTTCAATCTCCCCAGGAGATGGTGATGCCGATGTCGCCAGGCACGCCGCCCGGAAAATCGATGATCTGGTAGGCGATGCGATAGCCGCGTGGCTTCAGATAATCCGTCCAGAGCTGGAAAATCTCCTTCGGGATTCCCGTCAGGGTGTTCTCCCAGCCAGCTTCCATCTGATTGATGGCGCGGCCCTTGTCCGTGCACAGCGTATTGGGGAAGCGATAGACCAGGACGTCCGTCATCCCGTTTCGTACCGCACGCTGGATGATGGTGGAGGCGAGCTTGATCTTTTCCTCCTCGGTCTTGCCTGACGGTTTGCTCAATCGATCGATCAAGGCGTGTTTCTCGGCCTCGGCTGCGGCGGCAAGGCGGGCATATTCGTCCGCCTTTTCGGCCTCCTTGAGCGCCGCTTCCTTCCGGATTTGCATCGCGTTGGGAATGAGATCGTCGATGGTGTTGGACATGGCTGACGCCTCCCGGTCGGTTTGCTGCTCCAGCGTTGTTCTTGCAAGGGTAGGGCCGGAAGGGCTCGATCCCTTGATCCAGATCAAGCGGGCTCATTCCCGGTTTGGTCAATCTGGGCATTGGCTACGGGAGCCGGCCGGTTGCCATCAAGGGAGAGAACGTTGAGCGAGCAGCTTCACCCGATGGCGCCGCACCATCTGCCCTTCTATCTGGCCCCGGCGAACGGGACCGATACGCTGATGGTGCTGATGGGGATCTTCCTGGTTGGCACCGTATTCTGGGTCGGAACGATCTACTGGCGCCTGCACAGCCTCCCCGAGCGGATGGCGCACAAGTCACAGAAGCTGCAATTCGAAATCGTGGCCATTCTCGGCCTGCTGTCCTTGTTCACGCATAACCATCTCTTCTGGGTAATAGGACTGTTTCTCGCGCTGATCGATATTCCCGATTTCGGCACCCCGCTGCGCAGCATTGCCGATTCGGTGGAGAAGATCGCCGAGACGACGCCGGGAGACGGAAACGAAGCCGCGCCGTCACCTTTGCCGGCCGACGGCCAAGCCAATGCTCAGCCGACTGAGAAGGCCGGTCCCGTGAAGGCGAGGGAGCAAAGCAATGTTTGAGCTTATGTTCTGCTCCCTGTTGACGATACTGCCCGACTATCTGTTCCGCCGCTACGCCCAAGGCAAGCGCTTCGGCAAGGAGATCACGTTCTACTCGGTCTGGTATGAGCTGCGATGGGGCATCACCGGCTGCCTGATGCTCACGATATCGCTGATCACGATGATCTTCTATTTTCATCCGGCGACGAGCTCAGCCGCGCTGTACTTTCGCACGATCCCAATTCTCCCTGAAGGTTCGGGACGGGTGGCCGAGGTCGATCTCGGCCATAGCGCACCGGTGAAGAAGGGCGACGTGCTGTTCAAACTTGACAGCTCAAAGCAGGAAGCGGCCTTAGAAACCGCCAGGCGCAAGGTCGCCGAGGTCGATGCGTCCCTGCAAACCGCGCAGTCAGACGTGGTCAAGGCCGAAGCCCAGATCCAGGAGGCCAGGGCGAACCATCAACAAGCCAGGGACGAACTGGAGGTCAAGACCGAACTGCAGCGCCGCAATCCCGGCATTGTGCCGCAGCGCGATATCGAAAAGCTTCAGGTACTGGTCGATCAGCGGCAGGCCGCGATCGATGCCGCCACAGCGGCCAAGGAATCGACGACGTTGCGGGTCTCGGCACTCTTGCCGGCGGAGAAGGCAAGCGCCGAAGCGGCGCTGGCGCAGGCCCAGGTTGATCTCGACAAGACCGTCGTCCGCGCCGGCGTCAACGGGCGGGTCGAGCAGTTCCTTCTTCGCGTCGGAGATATTGTCAACCCGCTCATGCGTCCCGCCGGGATACTCATACCCGAAGGCGCCGGTCAGCGCGCGGTGCTCGCCGGATTTGGTCAGATCGAGGCCCAGGTGATGAAGGAAGGAATGCCGGCCGAGGCGGCCTGCATGTCCAAGCCATGGGTGATTATTCCGATGGTAGTCACGACTGTTCAGGACTACGTCGCCACAGGTCAGTTTCGCGGTGGGGAGCAGTTGATCGAGGCCCAGAACATTGCAAAGCCCGGTACTATCCTGGTGTACCTCGAGCCGCTTTACAAAGGCGGTCTCGAAGGGGTCACGGCGGGCAGCAGTTGCATCGTCAACGCCTACACCAGCAACCACGAGGAGATTTCCGCCAAGGACACCAGCGTCGGTCGGAAGATCGCGTTGCACGTCGTCGACGGCGTCGGCCTCGTACATGCCATGCTTCTGCGAATCCAGGCGTTGCTGCTGCCGATCCAGACGCTAGTGCTGGGCGGTCACTGAAAAGGGGACAGGGAGAATAAATGCATGGTCTGCTTACCGAAACTCTGCGCTCTGGCTGGATTGCTGATCGTTTCAGCGGTCGCAACCGGCGCGCGCGCGGATGCCTTCGATCTCAATGGCGCCTGGGTCGGCGACGCCAATCAATGCGACAAGGTGTTCAACCGCAAGGGTGGCAAACGCGGCTTCACTGAGATGTCCGACGTCTATGGCGGCGGCTTCATCATCGATGGCGACGAGATCATCGGAAAATTCGCGCGCTGCAAGATCAAAGCCAAGAAGGAGGACGGCTCGAGCATCAACCTGATCGCGGGTTGTGCGACGGATATCATGTTGTCGAGCGTTCAGTTCAGCGTGAAGAAACTGGATGCGAACAGCATCATCCGGCTGTTTCCAGGCATGGACGGCATGGAGATCACCTATCACCGCTGCCCGAACTCATGAAATCGAAGCCAGCCAGCAGAGCCCGTGGAAATGGGGGCGTCGCGATCGCGAGGTCACGCAAGTTGTTTGTCGCAGCGACGCTTGTCATTGCCTGCCAAACGATAACGCAGCGGCTTGACGCATTCGAGCTCGCCGGCGCCTGGGTGGCCAAGGCGGATCAATGCAGCAAGGTGTTTGCGCGGAGGGGGCGCGCAAATCAGGTCGACTTCACCAACTTCTCCGGCGCCTATGGCGGCGGCTTCCTCGTCGAGGCCAACCGCCTGCGCAGCAAGTTTGAAACCTGCACGATCAAGGCCAGAAAGGACGACGGTGAATCCATCAATCTGGTTGTCGCTTGTGCGAACGGTGTCATGCTTTCCAACATCCAGTTCTTCCTGAAGGTCATCGATGACGATACGGTCACGCGGCTATTCCCGGGCGTGGACGGGATGGATACGAACTATCACCGTTGCAAGATCTAGCCCGCCGGCTCGTCTGCGCGCCGATCAACCTGCAAAATTTAGGGTCAAAGCCAGGGTGCTCCGATATTCCTCAGCGACAGGCGCCGCGTCCCTGAATGTCCAGTTTCCTTGATCTTGATCAAGCTTGCCCCATCGGCAACGCCGATGTTTCCCGCTGGAAGGCGAGGGAGGTGTCGATGTCTCGTCGTGGCCAAATCCTGCTCGTGCTCGCGTTGCTGCTGGGCATTCCGATCGCCGCGATGGCGCAGACCGCCGAGAAGCCGCCTGCTCAGAGCAGTCAGGCGCAGCCGGCGAGCCCGGCTCAACCGGCCGATCAGCTGTTGAAGCCTGAGCAACTCGAGGCGCTTGTCGCGCCGATCGCGCTCTATCCGGACGAATTGCTCGCCAATGTGCTGGCGGCGTCGACCTATCCGCTGGAGGTTGTGCAGGCCGACCGCTGGCTCAAGGAGCGCAAGAACCTGAAGGGCGATGCGCTCAAGAAGGAAGTCGATAAGCAGGCCTGGGACGACAGCATCAAGGCACTCACCAGCACCGCCGACGTTCTGACGATGATGAGCGACAAACTCGAATGGATCAAAAGCCTGGGTGATGCCGTACTCGCGCAGCAAGCGGACGTGATGGACGCGATCCAGCGGCTGCGCACCAAGGCGTACGACAACAAGAAACTTGTCACCACCAAACAGCAGAAGGTCAGCGTTCAGACTCAGGAGAACAAGCAGGTGGTCGTGATCGAACAGGCTGAGCCGGATACGATCTACGTGCCGTATTACGATCCTGCCACCGTGTACGGAACTTGGCCCTACACGGAATATCCGCCCTACTATTTCGGGTATCCGTCTTATATCGGTGCAGGCGTGATCGCAGCTGGCGTTGCCTTTGGGGCAGGATGGGCAATCGGGCGTTGGGGCAATTACTGGGGCGGCGGCTGCAACTGGGGCAACCGCAACCTTTACGTCAATCATTATAACAAGATCAACAACGTCGGAAACAACTGGCAGCACAATCCGGCGCATCGCCAGGGGGTACGATACAATAACGCAAACGTTCAGCAGCGTTTCGGTAACAACAATCTGAAGGCCGGTGCTGCTGATCGAATGGATTTCCGCGGCCGTGATGGACAGCAAGTGCTCAAGGATCGCGCCGGTGTCGCTGATCGCGCCGGAGATCGGGCCGCGGATCGCGGTGGCGATCGCGCGGGCGCGCGCGACGGCCCCGGGAGCAGTGATCGCGCCAACCGCTCGAGCACGGCAGATCGCGCCAAGGCAAGCGGCAAGGGTGCTCCCAAGGTGGGCGGCAAAGCTGCTACCAAGGGCGGTGCAGATCGCGCGAGGGCTGCCAGCAATGCTGGCAATGCGACGCGCCGCGGCGGCGAAAATCGCGGCGGTGCCATGAACGTGTCGTCGGGCAGGGCGGCTGCCGCCGCCTCAGCCCGCGGTCAAGCCAGCATGGGCGCCCGTGGCGGCGGCGCGGCGAGCTTCGCCGGGCGTGGCGGTGGCGGCGGTGGCGCCATGCGTGGTGGCGGTGGCTTCGGTGGTGGGGGCGGTCGTGGCGGAGGCGGTGGAGGACGGCGGTCCGACATTGCGCTGAAGCACGACATCGTCCTGCTCGGGCATCTCGCCAACGGTCTCGGCTTCTATCGCTTCAGCTATCTTGGCAGCCAGGAGGCCTATGTCGGCGTCATAGCGCAGGAAGTGGAAGGCGTGATGCCGCAGGCCGTGACCCGCGGTCGCGACGGCTACTTGCGTGTCTATTATGAAAGGCTCGGATTGAAGCTGCGTAGCTACAGAGACTGGCTCGCAGACGGTGCAAGGATTCCCGCGGAGATGACACCATGATCATTTTGAGGTCGCTCCATCGCGCAGCTTTGCCAGGCATCATGGCGCTTGCGCTGCTGACGTCTGCGTCCCGGGCGCAGCAGGCCTATCCGACGCCGGAGGATGCCGCGGCCGCGCTGGCTGCGGCAGTCAAGAGCGGCACAAACCTGGCAGTCCTGAAAGTTCTCGGTAACGCTGCCCAGGACCTCGTCGCCTCCGGTGACGAGGTTGCAGATGCCGAGACGCGCCGAAGCTTTGCCTCTGCCTATGATGCCAGACATTCCGTCAAGACGGAGGGCAATAAAAAGGCCACGCTCGTTCTCGGCTCCGATGATTTTCCATTCCCGATTCCGCTGGTCAACACCAAGAGCGGCTGGGAGTTCGACACGGAGGCAGGCCGTATCGAGATTCTCTATCGCCGCATCGGTCGCAATGAGTTGGACGCGATCAAGACCTGCCTTGCCTTCGTCGATGCCGAGAATGAATATGCCGACAAGGATCGCGGCGACGGCGCGGGCGTCTATGCGCAACGCATCGTCAGCAGTTCCGGCAAGAAGGACGGCTTGTTCTGGCGCGACGACCGCGACCCGAGCCCGCTCGGCGAACTGGCGGCGCGGGCATCAAGCGAAGGCTACAAGGTCGACGGGCAAGGGGCGCCCTATCACGGATATTATTTCCGGATATTGAAGGGGCAGGGCTCCGATGCGCCGGGCGGCGCGCTCTACTACGTCGTCAGAGGCAAGATGATCGGCGGCTTCGCGCTGATCGCCTATCCTGCCGAATACGGCAACTCCGGCGTGATGACCTTCATGGTCAATCATGCCGGTACGGTCTACCAAAAGGATCTGGGTAAGCGCACTGGCATCATCGCCAAACGGATCATGCTGTTCGATCCGGACCAGACTTGGAGGAAAGTCGATGCCGCGAAACCGTGAGAGCAGGCAGACTGTTCTGCAGACATACTTCGTCCGCTTGGCGGCTATCGTACTTTTCGCGTTCGCCGTCCCCGTGACGCCGTCCTTCGCCCAGGCCCCCGCTTTTGTCCAGCTCAAGATCGTTAAAGCGGGCTTGCTCGTGGGTGCGGGCGCGGGCAGCGGCGTGTTGAGCTATCGCGGCCGCAATTATCGTTTTCGCTGGTCCGGCATCAGCCTCGGTGTCACGGCCGGCGCGACTGTCGGCCGGCTCGAGGGGTCGGCGTCAGGAATTCGAGAGATTTCCGATTTTGCCGGTACGTACAGTTCTATCGGCGGTGGGGCATCACTCGTCGGCGGCGTTGGTGCCGTTCACCTGCGGAACGACAAGGGCGTCACGATGGAGCTGCGCGGTCCAAGGGGTGGCTGGGAGTTCGCCGCCAACTTGAGCACGATCACGATTTCAATGAACTGAACCGATTTTCACATCAGGGTGAACGCGATCTGTGGTCGTACGTTGGTCCGTCATAGCCTCTCTCATTATCAGCGTTAGCATTGGCCTTGACGTCCGACGAACCCTCTTACTTGACGGCAACAACCCGGCGCCTGCCAAGGCGCCCCCAGGGGCTGATCCAGTGCATCGTAGGTAGCGTACCGCTTTGCCAAGACGCGCTCGTACCGCCCCAGCCGCTGGCGGCCGAGATAGACGGAATGCTCGAGAGGCTCGAATTCGGGTTTGGGGTCGGCCTCGGAAACCCTTTGAGGTTCAATGCCGGATGATTTTCCCAAATCATCGGCTAAGTGCTTGATAACGCGAGGTTGATGCTCTCCCCTAGGGAGCGCCATTTCCGCTTCGCGTGCGATGCCGCCGATCAATTGCTGGCGCTTCCCGTGGTGTTCCGGATCCTTGCCACAACGTCGGGCCGGTTCTTCTCGAGCCAGGCCACGGCGTCGGGTCCATCGACGACGCACGCGAAGGTTTCCCAGGTTGGGTCCTCCAGGGATTCCGGTTGCAGTCGCTTCGCCGCATACTCAACGAGGTCGTGCAAGCGTTCATAGCCTCGCCGGCGCTCAAGGGAATCTGCAATCGCTGTGCTGGCCCATCCCCGCTGGGCCAAATCGACAATGCTCGGAGCGTCGGCCTCGCTGAACCAGGGTGTGGCATCGAACTCGATGCAGCGGACATTATCGGCGGTATGGCAAGTCGCGTGGATCATTGGATTCCTCCGTTCGCCGGCTAACAACCTGCGCTAGCATTGCTCTTTAGAGTTTCACATCGCTGCCTCGCACGCCTCAGGCTTTGACCAGATCCCCGAGCAGGTTCGCCGCCACCGTCAGCTTGGCGAGCGTCATGCCGCTGGCCGCGATCTCCTCGACCGAGCGGCGGATGCGGGTCGCTTCGGGGTGGGCCGCGAGCCAGGTCTCGACAGCCTGCTGGCCGGACTGCCCGGTTGCCAGCATATCTGCGGCCAGTCTTCTTTCGGCGCTAGCGATCTGCTCAACGGCGCGATCGATCGCCATACGTTCGAAATAATCGTTTGCCGGCACGCTGCGCGCGGCGGCGACGATGTGGTCGAGGCGGAAATTCGCTTCGGCGGCGAAGAAGGTCGCGGCGGCGTCGCCGATGGGGCGGGCGGTGCGCTCGGCGACCGTCACGATATCGGGTGCCGAGACCAGAGCGTCGAGATCGGCGAGTTCGCCGGCGAGGCCGGCCGGGACGCCGGCATCGGTCAGGTCCTGCCGACGCTTGGCACGTGCGGCCTGCAAGTCCGGCGGCAGCGCGGTGTCGAGCCCTGCGACGATCTCGCGGATAGCCGGGCCGAAGCGCGCGATGACGGCCTCCAGCCCGTCCTTGAAATCAACATTGCGCACGTACCAGACCATGCGGGAGAGCAGGAGGTCCTGGACAGACGCGTAGAGGGACAGCTGCACCTGCCCGTCGATGCAGGCATCGAGTGCATCGATCGCGTCACTGAGCCACTTGAGCCCGTAGCATTCATCGACCGCCACATAGGCCATGACGATGGTCGGGACATCGGCGTCCGTCTCGTCGATCAGGCGCACGACACAGGCCGGGCCGCCGCGGTTGATTACCGCATTGGCGAGGCTCGTCGCGATGATCTCCCGCCGCAGGCGGTGGAATTCGACCGCTGTCGGGAATTTGTCCTGAACCTCGCGCGGAAAATACTGGGATAGTTCTCGGGCAAGATAGGGATCATCGGGCACGCTGGTGACGAGCAGGTCATCGTGAAGCGTCAGCTTGGCGTAGGCGAGCAGCACGGCAAGCTCGGGCCGTGTGAGGGAATGGCCGCGCCGTGTGCGCTCGGTGAGCGTTGCGTCATCGGGCAGGAACTCCACCGCGCGGCTGAGCAAATCGCGCTGCTCGAGCGACTGCATCAGGCGCGTGAGGAAGCCGGTCTCGGCCACGCCCTTGCGTTCGGCGAGCGAGAGCGCCAGCGACTGCAGATAGTTGTTGCGCAGCACCAGCGTGCCGACCTCGTCGGTCATCGCGGCCAGCAAACTGTTGCGGTCCGCGGGGCTGAGCCGTCCCTCGCGCTCGAGCCGCGCCAGCGCAATCTTGATATTGACCTCGACGTCGGACGTGTTCACGCCGGCCGAGTTGTCGATGGCGTCGGTGTTGAGCTTGACGCCCTTCTGCGCCGCCTCGATGCGACCGCGCTGGGTGACGCCGAGATTGGCGCCTTCGCCGATCACCCGGGCCCGCACGTCGCTGCCCGTGATGCGGATTGGATCGTTGGCGCGGTCGCCGGCCTGATCGTCGCTTTCCGCGGCGGAGCGGACATAGGTGCCGATGCCGCCAAACCACAGGAGATCCGCGCGCGCCTTCAGGATTGCCGTCATCACCTCGAAAGGCGTCGCTTGCGGCTTGTCGAGATCGAGCAGGGCGCGTACCTCTGGAGCGAGCGGGATCGCCTTGAGCTGGCGCGAGAACACGCCGCCGCCCGCCGAGATCAGCGACTTGTTGTAGTCCTGCCAGCTCGATCGCGGCAGGTCGAACAGGCGCTTGCGCTCGGCGAGGCTGATCGCAGGATCAGGCGAGGGATCGATGAAGATGTCGCGGTGATCGAAAGCCGCCACAAGCTTTGTCGCTGGCGACAGCAGCATGCCGTTGCCGAAAACGTCGCCGGACATGTCACCCACGCCGACCACGGTGAACGGCATGGTCTGAATGTCGGTGCCGAGCTCGCGGAAGTGGCGCTTGACAGCTTCCCAGGCGCCGCGGGCCGTGATCCCCATCTTCTTGTGGTCATAGCCCTGGCTGCCGCCGGAAGCGAAGGCATCGCCGAGCCAATGGTTTTTCTCGGCCGAGATCGCGTTGGCGACGTCGGAGAAGGTGGCGGTGCCCTTGTCGGCGGCGACAACGAGGTAGGGGTCGTCGCCGTCGTGGCGCACAGTGGAGTCGGGCGGCACGACGATGTCGCCGTCGAGATTGTCGGTGAGCTCCAGCAGCGAGCGAACGAAGATGCGATAGGCTTCGGTGCCTTCCGCGAGCCAGGCGTCGCGATTGGCAGGCGGCGGCAGGCGCTTGGGCACGAAGCCACCCTTGGCGCCGACCGGCACAATCACGGCGTTCTTGACCTGCTGCGCTTTCACGAGGCCGAGGATCTCGGTGCGGAAATCCTGCGGCCGGTCGGACCAGCGCAAGCCACCGCGCGCAACCTTGCCGAAGCGCAGGTGAATACCTTCGACACGAGGTGAATAGACGAAGATCTCGTAGAGAGGTCGTGGAGCCGGCAGGTCGTCGATCCGGCGCGCGTCGAACTTGAAGGAGATCACCGGACGCGGATGTCCATCCTCGCCGATCTGCCACAGATTGGTGCGAATCGTCGCCTGCACCAGGTTGGTGAAACGGCGCAGGATGCGGTCCTCGTCCAGCGAGGCGACGGATTTGAGCTGCTCCTCGACCTCGGCAAGCAGGGCCGTCTCGCGTGCCGAGCGCTCGGCATCCGTGGAGGCGAGGCGCGGATCGAGGCGGGTCTGGAACAACGCGACGAGGTTGGCCGTGATCGCGGCGTTCTTGCGCAAGGTCTCCCACATATAATCCTGGCTGAACGGCGCGCGGATCTGGTGCAGGTAGCGGGACAGTGCCCGGATGGTCGAGACTTCCCGCCAGCCCAGGGCGGTGCGCAGGATCAGGCCGTTGTATCCATCGGATTCGGCGTGATCGCGGACCACTGCCATGATCGAGGCTTCAAGGCGATGGCTGAATTCGGGGCTGATCGTGATCGGCTGGCCGTCGCTGGCCTCGATCGTCATCTCGTGGAGCCAAACCGGCGGAGGCGCCGGCGTGGCGCGCGGCGCGATCTGATAGGTGCGTTCGTTGACCACGTGCAGGAAGTGATTTTCGATCACGGGCACGCGGTAGGACAGCGACAGGGGCGCGCCGTGCGAAAACACCCTCAGTCCGAAGCGCTTGGGATCGGCCTCGCTTTCGTCACGGTAAACCGAAATCGCCACGGGGCGGGTTGGCGTAAGCTTTTCGATGGTGGCGATATCGGTGATCGCCCGTTCCGCGCTGAACACCTCGGTATAGCCGCCGCTAAACGCCTGGGCATATCGGTTGGTGAGCATGCGCGCCCGCATGCCGTCGGTAGAGGCAGTGAGCGCGGCCTTCAGCTTGTCGGCCCACGTCGCGGCAATGGCGCTGATCCCGGCTTCGAGCGTGGCGCGTTCGACGACGGGAGTTTTGCCGTCATAGCGTCCGATGATGTAGTGGACGCGCACAAGCGCCCCTTCAGGGAACGAAACGTAGGAGGCCGACAGCATCCCCTTGTAGACCTGCGACAGGAAGGCCCCGACGCGGGTGCGGACGTTCGTGTCGTATTTCTCGCGCGGAATGAAGGTGAGGATGGAGACGAAGCGATCGAACTTGTCCACCCGCGCCAGCGCCCGGACGCGCGGACGCTCGTAGAGGATCAGGATCTCCATGACGAAATTGTAGAGCGTGTCGACGTCGACCTGGAACAGTTCGTCACGCGGATATTCTTCGAGAATATGCATGAGGGCCTTGCCCGAATGGCCGTTCGGGTCGAAGCCGGCGCGTTGCAGCGCGCGCGTCACCTTGTGGCGGACATAAGGGATCTGCCGTGCGGAGCGGGTATAGGCGCCCGAGGTGAACAGGCCGACGACCCGCAATTCGCCCTCCAGCCGGCCGTCGGGCGTATAGAGCTTGATGCCGACATAATCCATGCGAATGCGACGATGAACGCGGCTGGAGACGTTGGCCTTGATGACGATGAGCAGGGTGGGGTCGTGCATGAACTCGCGTATTTCCGACGTCATCACCACCATTTCGCTACCGCGGCGCAGGACCTTCGCATCCGGATCGCGGAGGACGCCGAGGCCTTTGCCGGTCGTGATGTCGTCGGATGCATCGCTGTCGGGCGAGAAGCGATATTCGCGCACGCCGAGGAAGGTGAAATTGTCCGCGCACAGCCATTGCAGGAACTGGTTGGCCTCGGCGACCTCGTCGATCGGCAGCGGCGGGGGATTGGAAGTGAAAGTCTTGATCGCGTCCTCGACCCGGTCGCGCATGGCACGCCAGTCGGTGACGCAGGCGCGGACGTCGTTCAACGTCCGGGTGAGGCCGTCGATCAGCTTCTGGCGATCAGCATCGGCGTCCAGGCGGGTAATGTGGAGATGAATCAGGCTTTCCCGCGTGCCGTTTGCTCCCTCCGGCAGCGCTTCGCCGTGGAAGCGCAGGAGCTTGCCTTGGCTGTCGCGCTCCACCGCGAGGATCGGGTGAGCGACGAGGGTGACTTCGATGCCTTGCTCGGCCAGCTCCGCCGTCGTGGAATCGAACAGGAAGGGCATGTTGTCGTTAAGAATCTCGAGCACGGAAATCTCGCGCCCGTCCGGCATCATCGGATTGACGACACGGATATCGGCGCTGCCGGCCGTACGCTGCTGCACGTGCTCCCAGGCTTGTTCCGCCAGGAAGGCCAGCGACTGGGCATCGTGATTGGCGAGGTCCTCGACATTGGTGTAGCCGAACAGAAGTTCGGCAAAGCTCCGGGGCGCCTTGCCCGGCTGCACGCTTCCCGCTGCATCGCGGATCAGGATCGAACGGGCCTTGTCGTCACGCCAAGCCATCACGTCCTCCATTTGCCGCGCCGTCCGATCGCAGCCGCGATCATCGGCTTGATTCTGGAGTGCATCGCTTCGAGCGCCTCAGCCTTGACCGCGATCGAGCGCGTCCGCGAAATCCCCGGTCTCAAAGCTGCGACAACTCCCGTCGACAATACTCCGATCCCAAAGCTATCCAAGGCGGATGCTGTCGTGAGACGTGCCGGGATGCCCTGCTGCAGCGCGTGAGGCCGAAGGCGGGGCTGGCGGCCGACGGATCATGGGGGTAGACAAAATCACAAGCAATTTCAATTGTGTATGAGTACGCAATTTTGTTTTGGGGGGCGCGCCAAATATACTCTATTCCACGGCATTGTACGATACGGCTCCATTCGTGAGCGCATTCCTGCTCGACGACTGATTGATCACGCCGGCCGCCTGAGCAGTTGCCGCCTTGTGCTCATTCGTGTCCCGGTGACGGAGCTTCGAGCACTCATCGCGCCTTGGCGGGGCAATCCCTCCCACGAATCAAGCGGCGAGCGTCCCTCGTTTCCGCTATGATCAAGCCATGACGATCGGGATTACCGGACCCGGCCCGAAGGCACCACGGCAAAGTGGCGTGGTCAGGCTGATCGTTGCGGCCGTCGTCATCACGATTGGCCTGATCCTGCTCTCGCTCGCGAGCGACTTCCTGGTCGATTGGCTGTGGTTTTCCGCGGTCGGCTACCTGCAAGTTTTTTTGACCGCGATCGGCGCCAAGGCGACCGTCTTTTTCGCCGTCTTGGCGGCGACCGCCGTCGTCCTCTGGCTGAACGGAGTGCTGGCGGCGCGGTTTGCCATGTCGCAGCCGCGACAGATTCCAGCCGCCCCGTGGAAGGTGGCCGGTGTTTTGCCGCCGCCCCCCGATCCGTCCGCAATACTGCGCGATCGACTGACCCGGCCCTGGTTCATCGCACTCGGTGCGGGTTTGCTCGGCGTGCTGGTTGCCGCAAGCGAAGCCGGTAATTGGGGCATCTTCCTGCAGTTTCTCTACCAGGTGCCCTACGGCGCGGAGGATCCGCTCTACAACAAGGACATCGGCTTCTACCTCTTTTCGCTACCCGCCTATCTGGCGATCAAGAACTGGATGCTGCTCGCAATCGTCCTGAGCGCGCTGTTTGCCGGAGCGATCTATTGGGCGCGCAGCGACATCGCGTACGACGTCCACAACCGATCAATCTCGCCGACGGTCATCGCGCATGGCTCGGCGCTGGTTGGCCTTCTGTTCGCGGTGAAGGCCTGGTCCTATGGTCTCGACCGCTATCTGCTGCTCTACGGCGACAACGGTGTCGTGGTCGGGGCAAGCTACACCGATGTCCATCTGGGGCTGCCGGCTCTGTGGCTGATGATCGGGCTCTCGATCATCGCGGCGGTCATCGCATGGGCCAATCTGCGAGCCCGCACCTACCGGCTTCTTGCCGCCGGGTTCATCCTGGTCGGCGCCGGCTCTGTCGTGCTGTCGAGCATCGTCCCTTCGCTGTTCCGGCACTTCGTCGTCAAACCGACGGAGTTGCAGCTGGAGAAGCCCTACATCGAACGCAACATCGCGCTCACCAGGCAGGCCTACAATCTCGACCGGATCGCAGCCAAGCCGTTTGCAGCCGAACAGCGGCTGACCTTCAAGACGCTGGAAGCCAACAAGGCCACCATCGACAATATACGGCTATGGGATTGGCTGCCGCTGTCGGATACCTACGCGCAACTGCAGGAGATCCGTACCTACTACAAATTCCACGATCTCGACGTCGATCGCTATTGGCTCGACGGCTCCTACCAGAGCGTGATGCTCTCGGCCCGCGAACTGCGGGCCTCCCTGCTGCCGGCAAACGCCCAGACCTGGGTCAACCGACACGTGCTGTTTACCCACGGCAACGGCGCGGTGATGAGCCCGGTCACCCGCAAGAGCCCGGAAGGACTGCCGTTCTTCTATTTGCGCGATATTCCGCCCGTTGCAGAAGGCGGTCCCAAGATCGAGGAACCGCGCATCTACTACGGCGAAGAGAGCGACGACTACGTCATCGTCAAGACCAGCATCCCGGAGTTCGATTATCCGAAGGGGAAAGACAACGTCTATGCGGCCTATGACGGCAGTGGCGGTGTTCCGATCGGAGCATTGGGATGGAGAACGCTGTTCGCTTACTATTTCAATGACGCGAACCTGGTCCTCTCAAGCTACATCACGGCCGACAGCCGGATCATGATCCGGCGCAATATCCGGGAGCGGGTGCGCACGATCGCTCCGTTCCTCAGGCTCGATCATGATCCCTATCTGGTCATCAGCAACGGGCGGATGTTCTGGATGCTGGATGCCTACACCACGAGCTCCTATTTCCCCTCCGCGCAGCCTGTGCCGGAGCTTGATCTCAACTACATCAGGAATTCGGTGAAAATTGTTGTCGATGCCTATAACGGGACGGTCG
Organism: Bradyrhizobium sp. USDA 4011; assembly: GCF_054063415.1. Taxonomy (NCBI): domain Bacteria; kingdom Pseudomonadati; phylum Pseudomonadota; class Alphaproteobacteria; order Hyphomicrobiales; family Nitrobacteraceae; genus Bradyrhizobium; species Bradyrhizobium sp. USDA 4011. The sequence goes on along the minus strand of NZ_JBSSGG010000001.1, from coordinate 2,616,146 downwards.
ATTTCTATCTGATCGACCCACGCGACCCCGTTGCAGCGACCTACCAGCGCATCTTTCCGAGCCTGTTCAAGCCGTTCACGGCCATGCCCGCGGATTTGCAGAAGCACATACGCTATCCGGAGGATCTGTTCCTGATTCAGGCGCGGCTGTATCAGACCTACCACATGGAGCAGGCCGAAACTTTCTACAACCGCGAGGACTTCTGGCAGTTTCCGCGACAGCCGGGCGGCGATGGCACCTCGGTGATGACGCCCTATTACATCATCATGCGGCTGCCCGGCGAGCCGCAGGCCGAGTTCTTTCTGATGCTTCCCATGGTGCCGAGCCGTCGCGACAACATGATCGCGTGGCTCGCTGCGCGGTGCGACGCCCCCGACTACGGCAAACTGATCGTCTACGAATTCCCGAAGGACAAGCTTGTCTACGGGCCGTTTCAGATCGAGGCGCGGATCAACCAGAACACCGAGATCTCGCAACAACTCACGCTGTGGAATCAGATGGGCTCGCGGGTGATACGGGGAGCGAACCTGCTGGTGATCCCGATCGAGAACTCGATCCTTTATGTCTCGCCGCTCTATCTGCGCGCCGAGCTCGGACACCTGCCGGAGCTGAAACGCGTGATCGCAGCCTACGGTGAGCATGTCGTGATGAAGGAGACGCTCGCCGATGCCCTGGCCGCGCTGTTCGCAGAGCCCGGTGCGGTGCCGGCCGTTTCAAACGCACCGGAAGCGGTGCCCCCTGCGGGCGGGGCGGCGAGCCCGGCGCAGCAGGCGCTCGATCGCTACAACCAGGCGGTGGAGCGATTGAAGGCCGGAGACCTGAGAGGTTTCGGCACGCAGTTCGATGCCCTGCGCGAGCCCCTGGAGGAAATGAACCGGCGCTCCGTCGGTCACTAATGTGCGGGGAATTGTGAGCGCAGAGCGTCGCGCGTTCCAGCTCAGGATCGCGCGGGCGCGTCGCCAGCAAGCATCTCAAATCCAGTGGCGCCTGCCGCCAAAACCGCGCCCGATCAATCGCAGGATCAGCAGAAGTACACCCTCACGCCGCTGCGACCAGCACCGGCTGCGCCGGGCGTCTCGTGATCGTCAGTGACAGCACGGCCGCGACGATGCCGGTCAAGCCTGCGATCATGAAGGCCTGCAGATAATCGCCCTGGGCCGAGCGCATGAAGCCGGCGAAGAACGCGGCGCAGGCGGCGCCGAGCTGATGGCCCGCGACCACCCAGCCGAACACCAGCGGTGCGTTCTTGTCGCCGAACGCCTCGTTGGCGATGCGCACGGTCGGCGGCACGGTCGCGATCCAGTCGAGACCATAGAACACCGCGAATACCGACAGGCTGACCAGCGAGAAATCGGAGTAGGGCAGGTAGATCAGCGACAGGCCGCGCAGTCCGTAATAGAAGAACAGCAGCTTGCGCGGATCGAAGCGGTCGGTGAGCCAGCCCGAGAGCGTCGTGCCGAACAGGTCGAAGAACCCCATCAGCGCGAGCAGGCTCGCCGCCTGTACCTCGACGATGCCATGGTCGCCGCAGAACGCGATCAGATGGGTGCCGACCAGCCCGTTGGTGGTGAAGCCGCAGATGAAGAAGGTGGCGAACAGGAACCAGAACGCCCGCGTCTGCGCGGCGCGCGCGAGGTTTGAGAACGCGGCGGTGAACGGGTTGCCCTCGGCCTTCGGCGCGGCATGATCCTCGTGCGGGCTGCCGAACGAGCGCAGGCCGACCGACGCGGGCCGCTCCGGCACCAGGAAATACACCAGCGGGATCAGCGCCGCGCAGCACGCGGCCACCGTCAGCACCACCGGCTTCCAGCCGCCCCATTCCACCAGCGCCGCGAGGCCCGGCATGAAGATCAGCGTCCCGGTCGCGGTCGACGCCGTCAAAAGCCCCATGACGAGGCCGCGATTGGTGGTGAACCAGCGATTGACGATGGTGGCGCCGAGCACGTTGGCGACCGCGCCCGAGCCGATGCCGGACAGCAGTCCCCAGCTCATGAACAATTGCCACGGCGCGGTCATGAAAACGCTGGCGCCGGTCGAGGCCGACATCAGCACCAGCGCGCCCAGCACCGTGCGGCGGATGCCGAAGCGCTGCATCACGGCCGCGGCGAACGGGCCCGCGAGGCCGTAGAGGAAGATGCCGACGGCGGCCGACGACGAGATCACGCCGACATCCCAGCCGAACGCCTTTTGCAGGGGCAGCATCAGCACGCCCGGCGTTGAACGCAGGCCGGCGGAGGCGAGCAGCGCGAGGAAGATCACGGCGACGACGACGAAGGCGTAGTTCTGGCCGAACGGCCGTCTCGAGGTGGCGGCGGGTTGAATGGAGGCATTGGGCATGTTACTTACCGGTACGTATTGCGATGCGGCATGTATACGTACCGGTCAGTAACATTGTCAAGCGTGCCCAGCGCAAAATCTGGAGGGAGCCGTCATGAAGAAAACCGTCGCGCCGTCTGCGGAACGCCCCGCGCGCGCCGCCGACCGGATCCGCGCCTCCGCGCGCGAGCTGTTCTATCGCGAGGGCATCCGCGCCGTCGGCGTCGACGAGGTGGTCGACCGCGCCGGCGTCACCAAGCCGAGCCTCTATCGCAGCTTCGCCTCCAAGGACGATCTCGCCGCCGCCTATATGCGCGATTACGATCTGGCCTTCTGGGAGGAATTCGAGAAGCCCGGCGGCAAATCCTATTCGGATGCGCGCGAGCACGTGCTCGCCTACATTCGTGACCTGTCGACGCGCGCGGTGCGCAAGGGCTATCGCGGCTGCGGCCTCAGCAACGCCACCGTGGAATATCCGGCGCGGGACAATCCCGCGCGGCAGGTCGCCGAAGCCCACAAGAAGCTGTTTCGCAAGCGCCTGCGCGAGCTCGCGGCCGGCATGGGCGCGCGTCACCCCGCCGTGCTCGGCGATGCCCTGCTGCTGCTGATCGAAGGCATCTACGTCACCGGCCAGCAGTCGGAAGACGGACCGGCGCAGTCGGCGCTCGCGGCGGCGAAGCTCCTGATCGATGCGAGCGTCGCGAGGGGTTGACGTTGAGCGGCGCCGCAGGTCCACCTCTCCCTCGGGAGAGGTCGGCGTGCCACGCCGGGTGAGGGGTTACGGTCCCTCCCGTACCGATCAGGACCGTAACGCATCGATGGCGTGGGCAACGAGAATGCCGACGCTCACTATAATCAAAAGGGAAATTATCACGTTAAACATGGGCTCTACGAAAGCGTCCGGCCCATAATCAGTCAAAAGATTTCGCGCCATCGCGCTTGTTTCGTGCGCCACTGATGCGCTCACGACACGGAATAAAAGCCGCCCTGGCATCCCTCAGGGAGCGCCACCATGCTCCCACAATTTCAGAGGGATTTTTCCCATGCTGTTGAAATCGATTGCTGATTGCCTGTGGCCTGTTGCTCTTCTCCGCGAACGCTCCGCGGGAGTACGTCGTCCGCCACGCGAGCAACCTTCTTTCCTTGCCAGGCCAATCAGCCGGCTCACGACCAGCGTCGAAACACCAGGCTGGCGTTGACGCCGCCAAATCCAAACCCGTTCGAGATTGCGTGGTCGATCGGCATCGGCCGCGCGACGTTCGCGACCAGGTCGATGCCCTGCGCGGCCGGATCGGCGTTCTCCAGGTTGAGGGTGGGCGGCGCCACCTGATCGCGCAGCGCCAGGATCGTGAAGATCGCCTCGATCCCACCGGCAGCCCCAAGCAGATGTCCTGTCGCCGACTTGGTCGCGCTGACGGCAACGCTTCCCTCGCGCCCGAACACGCGCTCGATGGCCGCGAGTTCGCTGAGGTCGCCGACCGGCGTCGATGTCGAATGCGCGTTGAGATGCTGGATCTGGTCAGGAAGCAAGCCGGCCTGCCGCAGCGCCGCCTCCATCGCGCGCCGGGCGCCGTCGCCGTCTTCGGGACCCGCGGTGATGTGATAGGCGTCCGCCGTCGTGCCGTAGCCGATGAGCTCGGCGATCGGCTGCGCGCCGCGCCGCAGCGCGTGGTCGAGTTCCTCGATGACGAGGACGCCTGCGCCTTCGCCCATCACGAAACCGTCGCGGTCGCGGTCGAACGGCCGCGAGGCCCGGGCCGGCGTGTCGTTGAACGACGTCGAAAGCGCCCGCGCCGCCGCAAAGCCGCCGAGGCTCACGGGATCGATGCAGGCCTCCGTGCCGCCGCAGATCGCAATGTCGGCCTCATTGGACCTGATCAGGCGCGCGGCATCGCCGATCGCCTGCACGCTCGCGGCGCAGGCGGTCACCGGCGCGCCGATCGGACCCTTGAAGCCGTATCGGATGCTGATGTGCCCGGCCGCGAGATTGGCCAGGAAGGAGGGAACGGTGAACGGCGACAGCCGGCGCAGCCCGCTCTTCTCCGCGGTGCGCACGGCATCCGCGATCGCGGGAAACCCGCCGATGCCGGATGCGATCACGGTCGCGGTGCGCACCTCGGCAAGCGCCTCGGCCGGCATCCAGCCGGCCTGCGCCACGGCTTCCGCCGCGGCCAGCAGCGCGAACAGGATGAACCGGTCCATCTTCTTCTGGTCCTTGCGCGGCGCCGCCAGATCAGGATCGAAGCCGCCCTCGGCATCGGCGGCCCTGTCAGGGACCTGTCCTGCGACGCGCCCCGGCAGCGCCGCCGCCCACGCCGGCAATGCCGTAAGCCCCGAACGCCCCGCAAGCAGCCTCGACCAGACCAGTTCGGTGCCACAGCCCAGCGGGGACACCGTCCCCAGGCCTGTTACGACAATTCGACGCATGGTGCTCCTGTTGCGGTTGCCGGCGCGCCCGGGACTTGAGCGGCCGGGGTTTCGAGGTTGCGTTTATATATGATGATCATCATTTATTGTCTCGACCAGCGTGACGTCAAGCTATTGCGTTCCTTCTCAACGCTCCCTTCGTCTAGCGGTTAGGACGCGACGCGGCCCTCTCAAGGCTAAACAGGGGACGATTGCCCTACCGAGCGTCAGAGACCTGCCGCTGCACTCTTCTTGCGGTTGAGTTTGCGGCTCTCTACATTCCGAGCCATTCACAGCTTGCGACGTCGATGGAGCGACCTCGGGAGGCCGCGCACTCATGAACACTTTGTTTGATAACGCTATTCAGTCCATTCAGCTCGGGATCGAGGATTACGAACACAATGATCCTAAGCGGGCACTCTCGGCCGTCCGGAATTTCTATGCCGGCACGCTGCTACTGGCAAAGGAAGTCCTGGTTCGTGCGGCGCCGAAAGCCGACGTGAAGGCGATCATCGGTTCCAAGTTTGTCCCTGTCCCGGATGGCAATGGTGGCGTGATCTATGAGGCGAGCAACAAGACCGTCGATTTCACCGAGATCGGCGATCGCTTCAAGGCGTTCGGCCACAAAATCGACAAGAGCGCGTTGGCGGACTTGAACAAGATTCGGAACGACATGGAGCACTACTACACGAACGCAAGCGGTAAGAAGGTTCGGGAGGCGATCGCACGCGCGTTCCCGGTTATTGTCGAGCTATTCAAACAGTTGCATGAAGCGCCTCGAAAGCACCTCGGTAAGTGCTGGGATACCATGCTAGAGGTGAAGACGGTCTATGATCACGAGCTCGCCGAATGTCAGGCGAGTTTCGACAAAGTCGACTGGAAGTCGAGCGCAATGGCAAACGCCGAACGGGTCTGTCCGAAATGCGACTCCCGCCTGATTCACCAGAAGAACCCGCACAACACAGTGCACGAAAACGCTGACGCGATGTGCCGCCAATGTGGCGAAGATCTTGATGCATACGAGGTGCTCGAAGCCGCCCTCAAGGAGCACTTTGCTGGTGACAACTATATCGCCATGACTGATGGTGGTGAAGAGTCTCTGGCCACCTGCCCTGAGTGTAGCTACGAGACGTATGTAATGAGCGAAGACGAGCGCGGCTGCGCTTGGTGCCAGCTAGAGCTCGATAAATGCCAACGGTGCTTTACGTCGCTCACGCCGAGCAACGTCTCCTGGGATTCGCACCGGTTCTGCAGCTATTGCGATCACGTGATGTCCAAGGACGACTGAGGCAGCACGGGGCAACAGTCAGAAGAGGGCTGGCGCCAGCTGACGCCTTTTGTAGCGAAGCTGTTGATCGATGCGAGAGTGGGGAACCGTGAGAGGGATGAGAGTCTGGTGCCGGCGGCAAAGTTGGTAGGGTAACCCCGCTTGAGCTTTTTATATCCGAAATTTCAATGATATAGGAGTGCGCGGTGTTATGAGTGGCACGCCAACAAGAGCAATCCTTATTAACCGGGGTATTGGGTAGTTTTTTGGGCCAATGGTCTCAGGGAGTCCGGTAAAGCTAGGGTGCTACTTTCAGTTGTGGTCACACACACAATCCATCTACCCTTGGCAATGGACCAGCCTGGACGCGCACGGCAAGGTGCGGCTGCTCTACGAGGTGAGTGAGTGGGACGGGTATGTTGACGTTGACGTGCCCGGAGGCCCGTATTTCTGGGACGAGATTACACTTCAGCGAGACGTCAAACCTCTGATCGAGGCGAAGTTTGAGGTTCGCAAGCGAGTGTATAATCAACTGCCTGCATTCGTTACCGCGTTGGCCAAACACTACGCGATCGATCCAAATAAGCTGACCGATTGGGGCGAGGAGATTCCGTTCTAGGCGATGCGACAACGAGCCGGGCGCGCACGCAGCGCCCGGCTTAGTGCGCTCATCGCTTCATTCGTGGCTTGCTGTTGCTGTGGACCGCACCGGGCTCGTGATGAATTGAGAAACGAAGGTGCATGCGGCTAAGGGGAGATTGCGGTTGCGTAGCTGGCAGCCTCCTTGCCGCGCGCATTAACCTCGCTTGGGCCGCCCAATAGGCAAAGCGGCTCTTGTCACGGCATGAGCCTAAGGTTCTCGATCTGGATCAGATAGACGGCGAATGCCGCTACATCTGCACGCGGTTCATTGGTCCGCTGTCCCATTATCTGGTGGTGAGTGGATGCGAGCATATTTACACCCCTGGATTGCGAGAACTTTGTGAATGAGGCTTCATCCAAGGTGCGCCTGCGAGGGTTGCGTAGATGAATCGCGCCGCAAGCTGCACAAGATTGCCCGGAAAACAGCGTCACCTCATCCCGTCCAACAACCTCCGCACGTCCCCCAACAGCGCCCGTATCTCCCTCCGCTCTTCGATCGCATCCTTGGTGAACAGGCCGTGCTTGCGCGCGTTCCGGTTTGCCCTTGGCGCGCCGGATCCCTTTGCGCCGCCGTGCATGCGGCAGCGCCTCTTGCCGTGCACCGCCGGCGCGCGGCACGCACCGCCGCAGCGGGTTTTGGCGCCGCAGCGCGGGCTCGCCCGCATCGGGCCGATCGTGCCGCTGTGACCGCTCATGCCTGCGCGTCCTGCCCGGCACCGGCGCAATCATGCCGTCGCCTGGAGCCCGCGGGCCTCAGCGCCCGCGCCGCGGGTGCCGGCGGCTTGTCCGAGACGATCACGTTCGCATGCTGGGTGACGTTGCCGACGATGGCGTTGCCGCCGTCCTCCACCTTCACGTTCTGCACGGTGATGGCGGGCTCGCGCTGGCTGCGGTAGCGGGTCAGCGCGTCGATCTGGGCGGGAAACGTGCGGGTGAGCCGGCCGAGCGCCCGCGCGGCGCTGTCGTGCTGGGCGAGGTCGTCGGCATGCGCGAGGTGATGGGCGCAGCGCATCGCCATCACATGAACCGAAACCATCTGCGCCACCAGCATGGCCTCGACGGAATCCCGTGGGCCAATGCTCTTCACCATCGAGATCATGAAGGCGAGATTGACCTTGCACGCCTTGCCGCCGCTCACGCTGGCCTTGACCAATTGCCGCAGGATGCCCTCCATCGCGTCGCGATCGGCGACGCCCAGTGCGTTCGCCATCAGCTGTTCGCCGAGCTTCGGGTCGGGGTGGTCGATGGCGTATCCGCGCGGCGAGAGCTTTATCCGTGGGGCTGTGGCAGCCGGGGTCTGATCGGTTGCGGCCGCCGTTGTCGGCACGGCAATGTCAGGTGCAGTGGTCACGCGCGCGGCACGCGCACAGGCGATCGCTCGCTGCGGGCGCCGGCGCGATGTCGGTTGTGAGGAGGGTTTGGGCGCAAACGCACCCGGCGCGCCCGCTGGTGCGGGCGAGGGGGCGTTTGCACGATTTCGGAATATTGGAAAAATACCCCTGAGTTGCCCGACGTGTCAAGTTGCCTCGTCGAACGCTGGCCGCCGCCGCTCCTTTGCATGGGGTTGTTTTCGATATTTTGGCGGCGCGCCCAGCGGCGGGGCGTTCCGGCACCATCACCCGCAGTCATGCCGGCAAGGCACGGGGCGATAACCGGCCGGCGGGTACCGCGTGCCGATCGGATCATTATACTGGCCGGAGCGTTGCGACCGAGGCGCGGCCGGACCGCCGGCCTGCAGATGAAGGAGATGAGATGAGCGAAACCATTGGCTACCCCGATCCCGGCCTCGATCTGTCCGATGGTTTCAAGCCGCATACCTCGCATTGGGGCGTGTTCTCGGCGCGGCTCGGCCAAGCCGGCCTCGAAGTCCGGCCCTATGGCGGCGATCCCGATCCGAACCGCATCATCAACAACTTCCCCGGCGCGCTGCGTCACCAGGCGCGCATCGCGCAGCCGGCGATCCGCCGCGGCTGGCTCGAGCGCGGTCCCGGGCCGGACGATCGGCGCGGCCGCGACGAGTTCGTCTCGGTCAGCTGGGAGCAGGCGCTCGACCTGCTCGGCGGCGAGCTTGCGCGGATCCGCGACACGGTCGGTCCCGGCGCGGTGTTCGGCGGCTCCTATGGCTGGTCGAGCGCGGGCCGCTTCCACCACGCGCAGAGCCAGGTGCATCGCTTCCTCAACATCGCGCTCGGCGGCTATGTGCGTTCGGTGAACAGCTATTCCTCGGGCGCGTCCTCGGTGCTGCTGCCGCAGATCCTTGGCGGCTACGAGGACATCACCAAGCGCAACGTCACCTGGGAGCAGATCGCCGCGGAAACCGACATCGTGCTGGCATTCGGCGGCATGGCGCTGAAGAACTCGATGGTGGCTGGCGGCTCGATCAGCAAGCATGTCGAGCGCGGCGCCATGGAGGCGGCGCAGCGGCGCGGCTGCCGGTTCATCCTGGTCAGCCCGCTGCGCGACGATCTGCCGGTCGAGGCCGGCGCCGAATGGCTGACGGCGGTGCCCGGCACCGACACCGCGCTGATGCTCGGCATCGTCCACACCCTGGTCGCCGAAGGCCTGCACGATCAGGCCTTCCTCGATCGCTACACCGAGGGCTGGCCGGTGTTTTTGCGCTATCTGACCGGCGAGGCCGACGGTGTGCCCAAGAGCGCAGAATGGGCCGCCGCGATCTGCGGCATCGATGCCGGCACCATCAAGGCGCTGGCGCGGCGGCTCGCCGGGCGGCGCGCGCTGATCACCGTGTCGCATTCGTTGCAGCGCGCCGAGCATGGCGAGCAGCCGGTGTGGATGGGCATGGTGCTGGCGGCAGCCCTCGGCCAGATCGGCCTGCCCGGCGGCGGCTATGCCTATTCGCTCGGTGCGATCGGCTATTACGGGCGTCGCGTCAATGCCGTGCCGGGGCCGACGCTGGGGCAAGGCCGCAACGGCGTCGCCGACTTCATTCCGGTGGCGCGCATCGCCGACATGCTGCTCAATCCCGGCACCACCTATCGCTACAACGGCGAGACGCGCGTCTATCCGGACATCCGCCTGGTCTATTGGGCCGGCGGCAACCCGTTCCACCATCACCAGGACCTCAACCGCCTGCGCAAGGCCTTTGCGCGGCTCGACACGCTGGTGGTGCATGAACTGGCCTGGACCGCCACCGCGCGCCACGCCGACATCGTGCTGCCCTCGACCATGACGCTGGAGCGCGAGGACATCGGCTATTCCAGCAACGATCCCTTGATGGTCGCGATGCACCGGATCGCCGAGCCGTTCGGCCTCGCCCGCGACGACTACGAGATCTTCGCCGATCTCGCCGACCGGTTAGGGGCCCGCGAGCCGTTCACCGAGGGACGCACGTCGCGGCAATGGCTGGAACATCTCTACGAGCCGACCCGCGAGGCGCTCGCCGCGCGCGGGCTGGAGGCCCCTCATTTCGAGGAATTCTGGCAACGCGGCAGCCTGGTGGTGCCGCAGCATCTCGACGACGGCGGCTCGCTGCGCCGCTTCCGCGAGGACCCGGTGGCGCGGCCGTTGCCGACGCCGAGCGGGCGGATCGAGATCTTCTCGCAGAAGATCGCTAGCCATGGCGACGCGGACTGCCCGGGCCATCCGGTCTGGCTCGCGAAGACCGATACGCCGACATCAGGTGCGCCGTGCTTTCTGGTCGCCAATCAGCCGGTGACGCGCCTGCACAGCCAGCTCGACTTCGGCGGCCACTCGCAAGAGGCCAAGCATCGCGGCCGCGAGGTCGCGCGCATGAACCCGCGCGACGCTGCGGCGCGCGGCATCACTGATGGCGACATCATCCGCATCTTCAACGCCCGCGGCGCCTGCCTTGCCGCGGTGCTTGTCACCGACGGCATCGCGCCCGGCGTGGTGCAGCTGCCGACCGGCGCCTGGTATGACCCGATGGACCCCGAGGAGGAGGCGCCGCTCTGCGTCCACGGCAATCCGAACGTGTTGACCCGTGACATCGGCACGTCATCCTTCGCGCAGGGCTGCACCGGCCAGCTCACGACGGTCGAGGTGGAGCGCTTCAACGGCAATTTGCCGCCGATCCGGGCGTTCGATCCGGCGTAGCCGGGGGACTTACGGCCGATCACGAACAAATCATCGGCGGGCGCTGGATGGCGCCCGACCGTTCGGCTACGGCATCACCGGATCGCCCCTGATTTTCCGGATTTGCCGAGATGCACCTGAAAACCCTGTTTCATCTTGCCGTCGCCGCGACCGTCGCGCTCGGTTCGTCCAGCGCATCGGCGCAATCCGCCGCCGAGCCGGCCTACGGACCGGAATTGCAGGGTTTCGACTATCCCTATCCTGTGGAGCACTATCGCTTCAGCTCGCAGGGGCAGGAGCTCGACATGGCCTATCTCGACGTCAAGCCAGCGACGCCGAACGGGCAGACCGCGGTGCTGCTGCACGGCAAGAATTTCTGCGCCGCGACCTGGGACGGCACCATCAAGGCGCTCAGCGGCGCCGGCTACCGCGTGATCGCGCTGGACCAGATCGGCTTCTGCAAATCCAGTAAGCCGGAACGCTATCAGTTCACCTTCCAACAGCTCGCCGGCAACAGCCGCGCGCTGCTCGCCTCGCTCGGGATCGCGCATGCGATCATGGTCGGCCACTCGACCGGCGGCATGCTGGCGATGCGCTACGCCCTGATGTATCCGGACGCCACCGACCGCCTGGTGCTGGTCGATCCGATCGGGCTCGAGGACTGGAAGGCCAAGGGCGTGCCCTGGCTCAGCCTCGACGGCTGGATGCAGCGCGAGACGCGCGTCACCGCCGACAGCATCCGCGCCTATGAGCGCGCCACCTACTACGCCGACACCTGGGATCCGTCCTACGAGACCTGGGTGCAGATGCTGGCCGGCATGTATCGCGGGGAGGGCCGCGCCGCCGTGGCATCGAGTTCGGCGCGGCTCTACGACATGATCGCGACCCAGCCGGTGTTCTACGAGTTCGAGCAGATCAAGCCGCCGACGCTGCTGCTTGTCGGCGACAAGGACACCACCGCGATCGGCAAGGACACCGCGCCGCCCGAGATTCGCAAGACGCTCGGCAATTATCCGGCGCTGGGCAAGGCGGCCGCGAAGCGGATTCCGCATGCGCAATTGATCGAATTCCCCGACCTCGGCCATTCGCCGCAGATCCAGGCGCCGGCGCGCTTCCACGCGGCGCTGCTCGGCTGGCTGCAGCATCCGGAGACCGGTGCTGCGCTGGTCAAATAAGAGTCGGTGGGACAAGCGGACGGCATCATGACGACAGCCGAATTGGTCAGTGTGTTCACGGTGGATGGGCAGGGCGGCAATCCCTGTCCGATCGTGGTCGATGCGAGCGGCATGAGCGCGTCCGAGATGCAGGACGTTGCCCGCCGTCATGGTCACGAATCCGGCTTCGTGCTGCCGGCGCAGAGTGACGATTTCGACGCCACGTTCCGCTTCTTCGTTCCGAACCACGAAATGGAGATGTGCGGCCACGCCACCGTCGGTGCGCTCTGGCTGCTGGCGCGCCATGGAAAGCTGCCCGGCGATACGGTCCGGATCTCGACGCGCAGCGGTCCTGTCACCGGCTTCATCAGCCGGGATCGCGACGGCGAGCCCCGTGTCGAGATCACCCAGCCGGCCGGAAAGACTGTTCCGCTGACCGCAAGTCAACGCGATGACGTGCTGCGGGCGCTCGCGGTCGCGCCGGATGCGATCGGCCGGGCGACGCCCTGCAATGCGGTCACATCGCGGATCAAGACGTTGATCCCGATGCGCTCTCCCGATGCGCTGAATGCGCTGGATCCCGCGCCCGAGGCCGTCGAAGCGGTCTGCGGCCGGATCGGATCGACCGGGCTCTATCCGTTCGCGGTGATCGACCGCGAGGCGCGCCTGTTCGAGGCGCGGCAATTCCCGCGCTCGTCGGGTTATCGCGAGGATGCCGCAACCGGCATTGCGGCCGCGGCGCTGGCATTCGGCCTGCTCGACAGCGGTCTGGTCGCGCCGAACGACGCGGAGATTCGAATCCTGCAGGGCAGGGCGATGGGGCGTCTGTCGGAGATTCGCGTCCGCATCGGCTTTGCCGGCGGCCGTCCCGTCGGTTGCCTGCTCGGCGGCAATGTCGCGCTGATGGCCGCGCCGTCACACTGAAGCGAGCTGATCTCTAGCTCGATTCGGCGGCGCGCTTGGCCCGTTCCTGCGCCCGCGCGTGCACCGGTGACGACTTCCGCGCGCCGGGGCCCGGATGCACGTGGACGGACTTGGCCGTCAGCGGCTCGCCGCATTCCGAGCAGACCATGACGGGATCGAACATCTTCCCGCAGGTCTTGTGTTCGTGCAGCATCGGCCGGCCGCGCGCATCGACCATGTGAATGTTGCCCCAGTGCACGATCGACATGATGATCGGATAGAGGTCGAGACCCTTCTGGGTCAGGATGTACTCGTAGCGCTTCGGCGCCTCCTGATAGGGAATCTTGCGCAGCACGCCGAACCGCACCAGCTTCTTCAGCCGGTCGGCGAGCAGATGCCGTGTAATTCCGAGCGATGCCTGGAAGTCATCGAACCGTCGGATGCGCAGGAAACATTCGCGCAGGATCAACAGGCTCCAGCGGTCGCCGATCACAGCGACGGTGCGGGCCAGCGAGCACGGCTCCTCCTCGAGGGTATCCCATTTCATCGGCGTCTCCTGCGATCTGCGACGGCATCGCACATAAAATTCTAAAATAGAACTAACGTCATTTCAATAGGATGCCTACGTAGTGGCTGGCTCACGGCCATTGGATGACAAATATCATATTGACAGTTCTAAAATAGAACTTATGGTCCGCATCACGATCAACCGGCGGCAACAGGCGATTGCCGCCCATCGAAGGGAAGGGCGTTCCATGGCTGCTCCGCTCAAGGTCGAATTCCATTTCGATTTCGGAAGTCCGAACGCCTATCTCGCCGAGCTCGCGCTGCCGGGGATCGAGAAGCGCACCGGCGTCAAGTTTGAGTACATCCCGGTGCTGCTCGGCGGCGTCTATAAGGCGACCGGCAATGTGTCGCCCGGCGAGTCGCTGCGCGGGATCAAGAACAAGCCCGAATACAACGCGCTCGAGACCGAGCGCTTCCTGCGCCGTTACAACGTCACGAAGTTCACCATGAACCCGTTCTTTCCGGTGAACACGCTGGCCTTGATGCGCGGCGCGGTGGCCGCGCAGTTCGAAGGCGTGTTCGAGCCCTATTTCCGGGCGGCCTACAACCACATGTGGGTTGAACCCAAGAAGATGGACGACCCGCAGGTCTTCCGCGAGGCGTTCCTGTCCTCGGGTCTCGACATCGATCGTCTGATCGCCCGCGCCCAGCAGGATGACGTCAAGAAGAAACTGATCGACAGCACCAGCGACGCGGTCGCGCGCGGCTCGTTCGGATCGCCGACGTTCTATGTCGGCAACGAGATCTTCTTCGGCAAGGACAAGGTGCGCGAAGTCGAGGAAGAGATCGTCGCGCAGCTGGCTGCGGGGCAGCGCAAGACCGCCTGAGCGGGAAAGTCCTCAACACAACAAGCCCGAAGGGCTGCGACAGGGAGGTTTCAGTGCAGGCGCCGATCCAGATTATCGAAGGAAGTGTGGAAGGCTTGCCGAACCGCATCCACGAGGTGATCGATCATCACGTCGCGGCGACGCCAGATCATCCGGCGCTGATCGACGACAAGGGGCGGCTGACCTATCGCGAGCTCGATCGAACAATCGGCCGCGTCGCCGAGGCATTGCAGGCGCTCGGCATCCGCGCCGGCGACCGCATGATGATCGTGAGCGAGAATTCGATTCCGCTGGCCTGCCTGCTGCTGGCGGCGAGCCGGCTCGATGTCTGGTCGATCGTGGTCAATCCGCGGCTGTCGCCGCGGGAGCTGGATCAGATCAGGGATCACAGCGGTGCCCGCCGCGTGCTGCTGACCGCTGACGTCTCGCAAGAGGCCGCCGCGCATGCCGCGCGCTATGAAGCTGTCGTGCAGGATGTCGGCCCGCTCCGTGGCGTTGCCGTCACCGGCCTGAACCTAGCGACCACCGCCGAGCCGGTCGAGGCCGACGGTGCAAACCAGGTCGCGGTCCTGATCTACACGTCCGGCACCACGGGCACGCCGAAGGGCGTGATGCTGACCCACCGCAATCTCCTCTTCAGTGCCCGGGGCACCGCAGGCTTCCGCAAGATGGCCGCCGACGACGTGCAATATTGCGTGCTGCCGATCTCGCATATCGTCGGCATCTCGCTCCTGACGATGACCCTGATGGTCGGCGCTACGTTGCGCCTGGTCGCCAAGTACGATCCGGCCGCGCTGGTCAGGGCGATGGCCGAGGAGGGCATCACGATCCTGAACGGCGTGCCCGCCACCTATCAGCGTCTGCTCGAATACCGGCGCAACGCCGGCCTGCCGAAGCTCGATCGCGGCCGGTTGCGTGTGATCTCGGTGGCCGGCGCGCCGCTTGACCTTGAGCTTAAATCCCGGGTCGAGCAGGAGCTCGGGCTGCCCCTGCTCAACGGCTATGGCATCACCGAATGCTCGCCCGGCATCTCCGGCGTCCGGCCCGACAACCCGCGGGCCGACCACGCGGTCGGCACCGTGATGCCGGGCATCGAGGCAAAACTGGTCGGCCGCGACCTGAAGCCGGTTGCACCGGGCGAAGTCGGCGAGCTGCATGTCCGCGGCCCGAACGTGATGCGCGGCTATTACCGCGCGCCTGATCTGACCGCCAAGGCGATCGACCCCGACGGCTGGTTCAACACCGGCGACCTGGCGCGCTTCGAGAATGACATCCTGTACATCGTCGGGCGCACCAAGGAGATGATCATCCGCTCCGGGTTCAACGTCTATCCGGCCGAGATCGAGGCGGTGCTGAGCACGCACGATGCCGTTGTGCAGTGCGCCGTGGTCGGCCGGCCGGTCGAGGGCAATGAGGAGGTCATTGCGTTTGTGCAACTGATCAAGGGTTCGACGGCCACCGTGCAGGACCTGATGGCCCATATTGCGCCGCAACTCACCTCGTACAAGCGTCCATCCGAGATTATCCTGATGGACGCGCTGCCTGCGACATCGACGGGCAAGCTCCTGAAGCACAAGCTCGCGGAGTCGCTGCGCAGCTGAGGCTGAGCCGCCGCCGCAAGCCAGTCCACTCAAACAAGGCCGGAGTACACCATGCAGAAGAGAAACAAGACGGTCGCCGTCATTGGTGCCGGTGATTTCATCGGCGGCGAGATCGCCAAGAAGTTCGCTTCCGAAGGCTTCACGGTCTTCGCCGGCCGCCGCAACGGCGACAAGCTCGCGCCGCTTGTCAAGGAGATCGAGGCAGCCGGCGGCGAGATCCATGCGCGCTCACTCGATGCGCGCAAGGAGGAGGAGATCATCTCCTTCCTCAACGACGCCGACAAGCATGCGCCGCTGGAGGTCTGCATCTTCAACATCGGTGCCAACGTCAATTTCCCGATTCTGGAGACCACCGAGCGCGTGTTCCGCAAGGTCTGGGAGATGGCCTGCTACTCGGGTTTCCTCGCGGGGCGCGAGGCGGCGCGGCTGATGCTGCCGCGTGGAGAGGGCAACATCTTCTTCACCGGCGCGACCGCGTCGCTGCGCGGCGGCAGCGGTTATGCTGCCTTTGCCAGTGCCAAGTTCGGCCTGCGCGCCGTGGCGCAGGCGATGGCGCGCGAACTCGGACCGAAGAACATCCACGTTGCGCATCTGATCATCGATTCCGGCGTCGACACCGAATGGGTGCGGCAGCGCCGCATCGAGGCACTCGGCCCGAACGCGCTCGACAATCCCGATCTGTTGATGCCACCGGCTTCGGTCGCCGCGTCCTACTGGCAGCTCTACCAGCAGCCGAAGAGTGCCTGGACCTTCGAGCTGGAAATCCGGCCCTTCGGCGAGAAGTGGTAGGGAGCACGGCAGATGGAGCTCGCGCTATCCCCTGAAGACGCGGCATTTCGCGACGAAGTCCGCGCCTTCATCAAGGACAATTATCCGGCGGAGATGCGCGTCCCCAATCCGGAGACCGATCTTTCCAAGGAGCAGATGCTGCTCTGGCATCGCATCCTGCACAACAAGGGCTGGATCGCACCGCTCTGGCCCAAGGAATATGGCGGGCCCGGCTGGTCGATCACGCGCCGCTTCATCTTCGAGCAGGAGACGACGCGCGCCGGCACCATGCCGCCGCTGGCGTTCAGCGTCACCATGGTCGGCCCCGTCATCTACACGTTCGGCAACGCGGCGCAGAAGGCGAAGTTCTTGCCGCGCATCCTGTCCGGGGAGGACTGGTGGTGCCAGGGCTATTCGGAGCCGGGCTCCGGCTCCGATCTCGCCACCGTTCGTACCAAGGCGGTGCGCGACGGCGACCACTACATCGTCAACGGCCACAAGACCTGGACCACGCTCGCGCAGCACGCCGACTGGATCTTCTGCCTGGTTCGTACCGATCCGGCCGCCAAGCCGCAATCCGGCATCTCGTTTCTCCTGATCGACATGAAGTCGCCGGGGGTGACGGTGCGTCCGATCATCACCATCGACGGCTCGCACGAGGTCAACGACGTCTTCCTGGAGAACGTCCGCGTCCCCGCCGAGAACCTGATCGGTGAGGAGAACAAGGGCTGGACCTACGCCAAATTCCTGCTCGGCAACGAGCGCACCAGCATGGCTGGCATCGGCCGCTCGACGCGCTACATCGATCGGCTGAAGAAGATCGTGAAGGCCGAGATCCCGGAAGACGATCCGGCGCACCTGGAATTCATCAGGGACATCGCCCGCGTCGAGCTCGACGTGCTGGCGCTGGAGGCGACCGAGCTTCGCGTCGTCGCCCAGATGGCGCGCGGCATCGATCCGGGGCCGGCGGCCTCGCTGTTCAAGATCCGCGGCACCGAGATATTCCAGGATATCACCGAGCTGACCCATCGCGCGATCGGCAATGACGGCCTTGCGATCCGCGAGCATCCGGTCAGCGCCAACCGCTTCATGCCGGGCCCGGACTACGGCCACACGGCGTCGGAGAAATATCTCAACTCGCGCAAGCTCTCGATCTACGGCGGATCGAACGAGATCCAGCGCAACATCATCGCCAAGGCGGTGCTTGGTCTCTAGGGCGTGATGCTCAAACGAAGACCTGGAGCGCTTCTTATTGCGCTCTAGCAGCAGCGGCACGAGAGGATCGGATGGATATCCAGTTCACGGAAGAGCAGGAATTGTTGCGGTCCAGCGTGCAGCGGCTGCTGCGCGACCGATATGACTTCGATGCGCGCCGCAAGATCGTCGCGAGCGAGGACGGCTTCAGCCGCAAGCATTGGGCCGAGTTCGCCGAGCTTGGCCTGCTCGCCGCACCATTCGCAGAAGCCGTCGGCGGGTTCGGCGGCGGACCGTTGTCGACCATGATCATCATGCAGGAGTTCGGCCGCCATCTCGTGGTCGAGCCGTTCATCGAGACGGTCGTTGTGGCCGGCGGCCTGATCGAGCAGGCAGGTTCCGACGCGCAGAAGCAGGCCTACATCGCCGATATCATCGCGGGGTCGAAGCTGTGGGCATTGGCGTGGTCCGAGAGGGGCTCGCGCTTCGATCTTGCCGCGGTCGCCACGACAGCGCGCCGGGACGGCAATGATTATGTGCTCACCGGCGAGAAGACGGCAGTGATGGCCGCGCCTTGGGCGGACTATCTGATCGTGTCGGCGCGGACCTCGGGCCATCGCCACGATCGCGGCGGCGTCAGCCTGTTTGTGGTCGATCGCCGCGCCGCCAATCTCGATCTGCAGAGCTTCAGGACGATCGATGGCCGCCGGGCGGCCGAGATCAGCCTGCGCGGCGTACGCGGAGAATTGCTGGGCAGGGAAGGCGAGGGCGTCGCCGCGCTGGAGGCCTGCCGCAACCGGGCCATCGGCGCACTCTGTGCCGAGGCGGTCGGCGCGATCGGCGAGCTGAACGATGCGACGCTGAACTACTCCAAGACGCGCAAGCAGTTCGGCGTCACGATCGGCAGCTTCCAGGTGCTGCAGCACCGGATGGTCGACATGTTCATCGCGCATCAGGAAGCGCTGTCCCTGATGCAGCATCTCAGCCTCGGTCTCAGCGACGACGAGGCCGGCGTCTCCCGGCTCGCTTCGGGTGCCAAGTCCAAGATCGGCTATGCCGGCAAGTTCGTGGCTGATCAAGCGGTGCAGCTGCACGGCGGCATGGGCATGACCGACGAGCTCAATGTCGGCCACTACTTCAAGCGGATTTCCTCCATCAACATCCAGTTCGGCGATCCCGCCTATCACGTGCTGCGCTATGCGCAGCTCGACGCGGTCGCATAAGCCAGAGAGGCAAGCATGTCACAAGATGCAGTCATCGTTTCCACCGCGCGCACCGGCGTCGGAAAGGCCTACCGCGGCGCGCTCAACAACACCGACGGCCCGACCCTTGCCGGCCACGTCATGGCCGAAGCAGTCAAGCGCGCCGGCATCGCGCCCGGCGAGGTCGAGGACGTGGTGATGGGCTGCGCGATGCAGCAGGGCACCATGGTGATGAATGTCGCGCGCAAGGGCGCGATCCGGGCCGGACTTCCGGTTACGGTTGCCGGCACCACCATCGACCGGCAATGCGCCTCCGGGCTGCAGGCGATCGCGGTCGCCGCGCGTTCGGTCATGCTCGACGGCGTCGAGATCGCGATCGGCGGCGGCATCGAATCGATCAGCCTGGTGCAGAACGAGCACATGAACAGGTTCCACGCCGTCGATGACGAGCTGATGGCGATGAAGCCCGAGATGTACATGTCGATGCTGGAGACGGCGGAGGTCGTCGCCGAGCGCTACGGGATCGGCCGCGACAAGCAGGACGAATACAGCCTGGAATGCCAGCGCCGCGTCGGCGCCGCGCTGCAGGGCGGCCGCTTCAACGACGAGATCGTTCCGATCACGACCAAAATGGCCGTGGTCAACAAGGACACCAAGGAGGTCAGCTTCCAGCAGGTGACCTTGGCCAAGGACGAGGGTCCGCGGCCGGATACCACGGCGGACGGGCTCGCCAAGATCAAGCCGGTGTTCGAGGGCAAGACCATCAGTGCCGGCAATGCCAGCCAGCTCTCGGACGGTGCTTCGGCCTGCGTGATCATGAGCGACAAGATCGCCGCGCAGAAGGGGCTGAAGCCGCTCGGTATCTTCCGCGGTTTCGTCGCCGCCGGCGTCGAGCCGGATGAGATGGGGGTCGGCCCGGTCGCGGCGATCCCGCGGCTGTTGAAGCGGCACAATCTGAAGATCGACGACATCGATCTCTGGGAGCTCAACGAGGCCTACGCGGTGCAGGTGATCTATTGCCGCGACAAGCTCGGTATCGATCCGGACAAGCTGAACGTCAATGGCGGCTCGATCGCGATCGGCCATCCCTATGGCATGACCGGGGCGCGGCTCACCGGCCACCTTCTGATCGAGGGCCGGCGGCGCAAGGCGAAATACGGCGTGGTGACCATGTGCATCGGCGGCGGCATGGGCGCGGCGGGCCTGTTCGAAATCGTCCACTGACCGGAAACGCGGGAGAAACTTGTGAAGACAGCAATCACTGAACTGTTCGGGATCCAGCATCCGATCATCCAGGGCGGCATGCACTATGTCGGCTTCGCCGAGATGGCGGCCGCGGTGTCCAACGCCGGCGGCCTCGGCATCATCACTGGCCTGACCCAGCGGACGCCGGAGTTGCTGGCGAAGGAGATCGCGCGCTGCCGCGACATGACCGACAAGCCGATCGGCGTGAACCTCACCTTCCTGCCGAGCTTCACCGCGCCGCCCTATCCGGAATATATCGCTGCTATCCGCGAGGGCGGCGTCAAGGCGGTGGAGACCGCGGGCCGCAGCCCGGAACAGTATATGCCGGCGCTGAAGGCAGCCGGCATCAAGGTGATCCACAAATGCACCTCGGTGCGGCACTCGTTGAAGGCCGAGAAGATCGGCTGCGATGCGGTCAGCGTCGACGGCTTCGAGTGCGGCGGCCATCCCGGCGAGGACGACATCCCCAACATGATCCTGCTGCCGCGCGCGGCGGACGAGCTGACAATCCCGTTCGTGGCCTCGGGCGGCATGGCGGATGCGCGCAGCCTGGTCGCGGCGCTTTCGATGGGCGCCGCCGGCATGAACATGGGCACCCGCTTCATCGCGACCAAGGAAGCGCCGGTGCATGCCAATGTGAAGCAGGCGCTGCTCGATGCCGACGAGCTCGACACTCGCCTCGTGATGCGCGCGCTGCGCAACACCGAACGGGTGCTGAAGAACAAGGGCGTCGATGAGCTGCTCGAGATCGAGCACGAGAAGGGCGCCAGGCTGAAGATCGAGGACATCCACGAGCAGGTCGCCGGCGTCTACCCGAAGGTGATGATCGACGGCGAGATGGATGCCGGCGCCTGGAGTTGCGGCATGGTGGTCGGGCTGATCCATGACATCCCGACCGTCAAGGAACTGATCGACCGCATCATGAGCGAGGCCGAAGCGATCATCCGGCAGCGGCTGACCGGCTTCCTCGACGGCAAGTTTGAAACCACGGCGGCCCGCGCGGTCGCCTGACGGGAGAGTGCCATGACCGAGCATGTCAAAGTGGAGGTCGCCGCCGGCGTCATGACGCTGACCCTGCAACGGCCCGAGAAGAAGAACGCCCTGACCGGCGCCATGTATGACGCGATGTCGAACGCGCTGAAGCAGGCCGAGGCGGATCCAGCCGTCCGTGTGATCCTGTTCCAGGGCGACGGCGACAGCTTTACCGCGGGCAATGACCTGGCAGATTTTGCGAGCCAGGCGCGCGGCGAGAGCGCGGTCGATAGCCCGGCGCATCGCTTCATCGAGACCATCAGCAAGGCCGGCAAGCCACTGGTCGCGGCCGTGCAGGGCAATGCGGTCGGCGTCGGCACCACCATGCTGCTGCATTGCGACCTGGTCTATCTCGCCGAGAACGCGCGGTTGATCACGCCCTTCGTCAATCTCGCGCTGGTTCCGGAGGCTGCATCGAGCTGGCTGCTGCCCTTAAGGATCGGGCATGCGCGCGCCTATGCGATGTTTGCGCTCGGCGAGCCGATGGATGCGCAGGGCGCGCTGGCATCCGGCCTCGCCAATGCCGTGGTGCCGCAGGCCGATCTGCGCAAGAAGGCGCATGACGCGGCGGTAGCGCTGACCAGGCGGCCGGCCGGCTCGCTCAGCATGACCAAGAAGCTGATGCGCGAGCAGCAGCGGATCGCGGCGCAGATCGCCGAGGAGGGCGTGTTGTTCAAGGAGCGGCTGACGACACCGGAAGCGCGCGAGGCCTTTGCCGCGTTCGCCGAACGGCGCCAGCCCGACTTCACCAAGTTGTCGGCCTGACCGACAGCTAACTCACGGACACATCGAGGGAGCCAAAGCATGCGCGTCGTCGGCAGCCATCAATATCCCACCATGGAATCCGTGATCTACGGCAAGCCGGCGGCCGAAGCGCTGCGCGAGGAGGCCGAACGGCTGGGCGCGAAGCGCGTCTATCTGATCGCCAGCCGGACGCTGAACACCACGACCGACGAGATCGAGAAAATCCGCAAAGCGCTCGGCGATCGCCATGCCGCGACCTTCGACGGCGTGCCGCAGCACACGACGCGGGATGTCGTGACCCGGATCGCGCGACAGGCCAGCGAGGCCAGGGCGGACCTCGTCGTCGCGATCGGCGGCGGCTCTGTGGTCGACGCGGCGAAGATCGTGCTGATGTGCATGGAGCACGAGATCTTCGAGCCCGCCGGGCTCGACGGCTTCGAGACCACGCCGGACCGCCGGTTCGGACCGTTCCGCACGCCAAAGGTTCGGATGATCGCGATTCCCAGCACGCTTTCGGGCGGCGAGTACAATTCCGGCGCGCTGGTCACCGACACCGGCCGCAAGCTGAAGCAGATCTTCAATCACCCGATGATGATGCCGCGCAGCATCATCCTCGATCCCGCGATCACCAAATATACGCCGGAGAAGCTCTGGCTCGGCTCCGGCACGCGCGCGATGGATCACGGCATCGAGGCGATCTGCTCCAGTCGGCCCAACGTGCTGGTCGATGCGGTGTGCCAGCAGGGACTGCGCTATCTGCACGACGGCCTGCTGCGCACCAAGGCCAATCCCGGCGACGAGGCGGCGCGGCTGAACTGCCAATTGGGCTCGTGGCTGTCGGCCTTCGGGTTGCAGTCGCGGGTGCCGATGGGCGCAAGCCATGCCATCGGCCATGTGCTCGGCGGCACCTGCGACGTTCCTCATTATTTCTGCACGGCCGTGATGATGCCGAGCGTGCTGCGCTACAACCGCCCCGCGACGGAAGCGGCCCAGCAATCAATCGCTGCCGCGCTCGGTGCGCCCGGCCGCGACGCAAGCGAGGCGTTCGCCGGCTTCATCGCGCAGCTCGGCCTGCCGCGGCGGCTGGCCGATGTCGGCGTCGGTGAAGATCGCTTCGAGCTGATCGGCCGCAACGCCATGCTGTCGATCTTCACGCGGACCAACCCGCAGCCGATCCGCGAGCCCGGCGACGTCGTCAAGATCCTGAAGCTGGCCGCCTGAGGCAACAGCACACGGAGCAGCCCATCATGGCCGCCTTGCGCATCTTCTCCTATCTGCCGAACCCGCGGGTCTGGAAGGCAACCATCGCCGCGCGGTTCTGCGGCGTCGACGTCGAGGTCAGAGGCGCCTCCGGCAAGGAATTGCGCAACTGGCTGTGGGATTACGATGCCCGTCCGCTGGCGGAGCAGGAGCGCGCTGAGCTCGCCTCGCTCGCGCGAACCGGCCGGGTCGGACTGACCGGCGCGCAGCTCTTCAAGACCGATGCGTTCATGGAATCGCAGCCGTTCGGCAATGTGCCGGCCGCGTTCGGCGCCGACGGCAAGGTCGGGATATTCGAATCGAACAGCATCATGCGGGCCGTGGCGCGGCTCGGTGAGGCGGCGTTCCCGCTCTATGGACGCGACGCCTATGAGGCGTCCAGGATCGACAGCTTTCTCGACGTCAGCCTGGTCTTTGCGCGGGATACGCAGATCTATCTGCTCGCGCTGTCGGGCGGCACGGTCGATGCGGCCATTCATGCCCGTGCCAAGGACGCGTTCGCGATCTACGCCTCCGGGATCGAGCAGGCACTGTCGCCACGACGAGACGCGCTGGTCGGGAACGGCATCTCGATTGCCGACATCTGCCTTGCCGCCGAGCTTGCGCTGTTCATGAATGAGCATGCGCGGACCGAGCAATTGCGCACGCAGGAGCTGGAGAGAATTCTGCACCCGGGGGTTCAGGATACATATCCGCTGATGTTCGCTCACTTTGCCCGGCTGGTCGAGCACGAGCATATCAGGCCGGACCTCAAGCCCTACGTCGAGAAGCTACTGTCGAAGGCGGCCGCCTGATCTTGAAATCTGTTGGCTGCAACGCGGAGGATTGACTGCATGACCGCACCCGTCTGTCTGATATCCGGCGTTGGGCCCGGCACCGGCTCGGCGCTCGCCCGGAGGTTCGCTGAAGGCGGCTATCGGGTCGCACTTCTCGCCAGGAACGAGGAGCGCCTCGCCGCGCTGGAGAAGCAGCTGCCGAGCGCCAAGGCCTATCGATGCGATGTGTCCGATCCGGTGCAGGTCGAAACGGTCGCGTCGGCCGTGGAGCGCGATCTCGGCCATCCAGGTGTCGTGATCCACAACGCCGTCGGCGGCGCGTTCGGTACCTTCCGCGAGATCGATCCGCAGATTCTCAATCGCAACTTCCAGGTCAACACGATGGGCCTGTTGTACCTGGCGCGGCGGTTTGCCCCGGCGATGATCGGCGCCGGCAAGGGCGCCATCGTTGCGACCGGCAACACCTCGGCATTGCGCGGCAAGGCCGGTTTCGCGGGGTTCGCGCCGACCAAGGCGGCGCAGCGCATTCTGGCCGAGGCCATGGCGCGCGACCTCGGGCCGCAAGGCGTCCACGTCGCCTATCTCGTGATCGACGCGGTGATCGATCTGGAATGGACGCGGAAGCGCTGGCCGGAGCGGCCGGACGACTTCTTCATCAGGCCGCGGGCGATCGCGGACGAGGTCTGGCACGTCGCCCATCAGGACCGCAGCGCGTGGTCGTTCAACGTCGAGATCAGGCCGTTCGGCGAAGCCTGGTAGGCGCCGCACGGCGCTCGCAACAGCCGGTCAATTCATTCATAAGAGTTCAGGGGGAGTTCATGTTGGTGAAGACGTTTGCTGTGTCCATTGCGATGCTTGCGGCCGCTGCCGCTACCGCGGTCCGGGCGGAAACGCCCGGCGTCTCGGAATCAGAAATCAGGATCGGGGCGACATTCCCGTTCAGCGGCCCGGCATCGCCGCTCAGCAATGTTGGCAAAGGCCTCATGGCCTACGTCCATTCCATCAATGATCGCGGCGGCATCAACGGCCGCAAGATCAATCTCATCACCTATGACGATGCCTATTCGCCGCCCAAGGCGGTGGAGCAGACCCGCAAGCTGATCGAGAGCGACGAGGTGGCGTTCCTGTTCAGCCCGCTGGGGACACCAGGCATCGGCGCAACCATCAAATACGTGACTGCGAAGAAGGTGCCGCACCTCTTCGTCGTCAGCGGTGCGACCAAGTTTGCGAACTTCGCCGAGTTTCCGCTGACGACCACCGGGCTGCCGAGCTACACCACCGAAGGAAAGATCTACGCCAGGTACATTGCCCGGACGGCGCCCGACGCGAAGATCGCGATCCTCTACCAGAACGACGATCTCGGCCGTGACTTCGTGGCCGCGTTCAAGGAAACCCTGAAGGGCGAGTTCGACAAGAAGGTGGTGACATCTCCCTATGAGGTCACCGAGCCCACCATTGAATCACGCGTGGTGACGCTGAAGGCGTCGGGCGCCCAGGCATTCCTGATCGCCGGCACGCCGAAATTCGCCGCGCAGGCGATCAAGAAGGCGAGCGAGATCGGCTGGACGCCACTCACCATCGTGAATTACGTGTCGAGCTCGGTGTCCTCGACCATCGTGCCGGCCGGAGCGGACAAGGCGGTCGGCGTCGTCGTGGCGACCATCGCGAAGGATCCGAACGACAAGAAGTGGGCCGACGATCCCGGCATCAAATGGTATCGCGCCCACTTCGAGAAGTATCTTCCGGGTGCCGACATCGGCGACAGCAACTATCTGTTCGGGACCCAGCAGGGCCAGATCCTGGAGCAGGTGCTGAAGCAGTGCGGCGACGACCTGTCGCGCGAGAACATCGTGAAGCAGGCGCGCAACATCAAGGGACTTGTGCTGCCGACGCTGATGCCGGGCATCACGGTCAACACCGGGCCCGACAACAGCATGGCCTATACGCAGCTTCAGCTGCAGCGCTGGACGGGGAGCTCCTGGGAGCAGTTCGGCGGCGTGCTGAGCGCCGAGCCGAACTGAGCCGTCGCAAGGATGACTAACGCATCGTGCTAAAGCGTGATGAGATCAAGTCGAGTTGAAGCGGCATCGGAGGCCCACCTCTCCCCGGTGGGGAGAGGTGACCCGAATCCGGGGCCAAACCCCGATTCAACCTAACTCCATCCCGCTCTAGAGGAGCCGTCGTGCGATCGGCTTCGCCAGCGCGTTATGCCAGCTCCATTGCGATGATTGGTCGCCCGATCGCAGGCTCGCCAGGAACGCCGTGGTCTTCGGCTGCACCCGCGAGCCGTCGATCACCTCGAGCTGGCCGCACCGGTTGAGCGTGTGGAGCTTGCGCCCGGTCCATAGCGGCCCGGGATTGAGCAGATGTCGAACGGCCTGCTTGTAGGTCGTCGGCGACAATTCGAGCACCTCCGCAAGGCCGAGCGCCGCGCCGTATCCGTTGGTGCAGTCCTGCACCGGCCGCCACAGCTTTCCATCGACGGTCACGAAGTTGCCGGCCGGCCGCGTGGTCGCGCGATCCATCAGGATCGGATTGGCAGCATGCGGTTGCCAGGGGCCGAGCAATTGCCCGGCGTAGTAGATCGCCAGCGTGTCGGAATAGCCGCCGGTGCCGTCGCGCCAAGCGCCGAACATGTAATGGAGCCCGTTATGCTGCGTGATCGTCACGTCGGCAAGTTCGAGGCCGGACAGAAGCGTTGAGTGCCGCTCCCACTTGTCCGGAAAGCGGATGCATTTGTAGATCGGAACGTCGCGATGCGCGGTGCTTTCCGGGATCATCCAGAGTTCGCCGCCATCCTCGATCAGGAACGGGTAGGACAGATGCCAGGGCTCTTCGAGCACCGGCATGACCGTTCCGATCGGCCCGTTGCCGCCGAATTCGATCGCGGAAATGATGCCCTTGCCGGTCCGGTGGTCGAGGTCTTCGAAGAACACGAAGGTCCTGCCCTGCCATTTCACCGGGAACGGATCGGCATAGAAGTGGTTGCCGGGATCGCCGAGCACGTTCCAGGCAGGTCCCGACAGGTCGCCGGTGCGCCAGATATCCGTATTCCCGGCGAAGCGCCAACCGACATGCCAATGCGGCGCGTAGCAGCACAGGCGATAGATTTCCTTCGCGATCGAAGTCGCCACGCCGCGCACGACAAAGGGCGCTGGATTTCGCAGCTCGCCGCCGCTCGCCGGAGCAGCCAATTGCGGCACCAGCCGCGGAGCTCCTGACAGTATCGGCGGCAGCATCGACAGCGTGCGTGCCATCACCGTTTCGAGCCCGCCGCTCAGGCCGGCCGCGGTTTCCGCCGAGGGATGTCCGCGGTCCATCACCGAGCCGTCGAGCTCATTGACGATTTCGATCACCGGCAGATCGCCGGCGAGAATGGCCGAAAGTACGGCACTTTCTCCCGTGAGCCCGTTGAACCGCGGACGGAGATAGAGCCTGGCGGAGCAATTCGGATCCCGCGCGGCGCTGGTGAAGTCGACCACCACGTCGGGGTCGCCGGCGCGCGGACGCTCCGGGATCGCCTTCAGCCGGTCGGCGCCGCCGGCCTTGCCCTTGCGCAGCACGATGCGCTCGAGCTCGAACAGGATGTCGAGGCCCGCGGGTCGGGGCTCCGGCGTCGTGGTCCCGGCGATTTGAACGGGAATATCCTGATCGTTGACGCGCAACGGCTCGCGGCACATCCAGAGCCGTGGCTGCGCGCGGTCGCAGCGAAACTCGATAATCATGGCCAGCCCAACTTCCTAGTGCGCGTCCGCTCCCACGGCATCGCCGAGAATGCGGACGTATTCCTCTATCATGGCATCCAACGAATAACGCGACTTCAGGCCCACGGCGCTTTGCCGCAGCTGGTCGCCCAACACACGATCTGTCAGGACCTTCGATACGGCGGCCGAGAATTCGGCCTCGTTCGAAGCGTCAACGAATACCGCGGCAGGCTGCCCCTGGTAGGACAGCACCTCGCGCAGCACGGGGAGATCGTTGACGACGCACGGAATGCCGGCGCTCGCGGCTTCGACCGCGGCAAGCCCGAAGGTTTCGGCCTGCGTCGGGAATACGAAGACGTCGAGACAGGCCAGGAAATCGGCCATCTGGCGCGGTGCAATCTCGCCGATGAGGTGCAGCCGGTCCGAGACATCAAGCTCGTCCGCCAGGGCCCTCAGCCGCCCTTCATCCGCGCCCTGGCCGGCGAGCGCAAGGTGCCAGGATGGATCGGCAGCCAGCAGGCGAATGGCCGCATCGAGCCGCTTGTGCGGGTGCAGCCGTGCCGCGCAGCCGAGCAGGATGCGATCCGGCGGCAGCTTGAACTGTTGCCGCGCAACGTCCTTCTGCAGGCTGCGCGACTTGTCGTCGAAGCCGTGCGGGACGTGCTTCATGCGCGATCGGTACGGAGCCGGATAGCGCGCATATTCGCGCTCCATGTCCCGCGAGTTCAGCGTGATGCACTGGAAGAAACCGGTAGAGCCCATGATGATGTCGGCAGCGCGCACCGGCATGCTCATCGACAGCGCCGAGGACACCTGGTTGGCGATCACGGGGGCGCGGCTGACGAGGCGCGACACGCCTCCGCCGATCACATTGCCGAAGTGCTGGAAGGTCAGCACGGCGTCGGGCTTGCTGGTCCTGAGATGACCGGCGAGCGCCCACAGCATGCGCAGCAGCGCCACCGGATTTCCCGGACGGGTCTGCGCGCAATAGAACGTATTGGGCGGCTCGTCGAAGGAATCCGATTTGCGGAAGAAGAACAGGTTGGCGACGTCGTAGCCGCGTGCGGTGAGGCCGGCGCCGAGCAACCGCGAGATCTCCTGCGCGCCGGCGTTCTCGGCCTGGGTCTGCACCAGGACAACACGCAGCTTTCGCTTGCTCTCGTTCGGTCGATCGCGTGATGCGGTCGATGCCTCGCGCAATTCTGTGCTTGGCGTGTGTTGGAGCACGGATTCCTCACCCGTTGAAGGGGTGGATTCGTCCCCTGCATTTTTGCGCGCGTAACTATCACGCGAAGCGCGCGCGTGCATCGAGTAGCGTGTGTTGAGGTTACTGCTCATTTAGCAATCAGACATGTGTCGGCAATCGAGAACTATTATCTCACAGATAGGGTACAGCCGGCTCGTTAACTAATTGGTTACGGCAACCCGAAGAGGGGGTAACCGGCGATTAACCATGGATATTTACCTTGGAGCAGTACTGTCAGTTGAATTCGAGTCAGAGCCCATGAAGTTCGGTAGCCGGATAGGCCCGAGACGTTCCGAAGTCGCGGAACCCGCAGCGTCGTGGGAAACCGCCGGCGTGCCGGCTGGCCAATCCTCCGCGCAAACCACCAAGGGCGTGCTTAGCATTCCGGGTGTGTTGGCTTTTTTTCGCGAGAAGGGTCAACGCATCCTGATGCTTGCCGCGGTCATCTTCGCGGTCGGTGTCATCCTGTTGATGTTGATCCCGGCGCGTTACGCCGCGACGGCGCTCGTCGTCGTCGATCCGCGCGAGCAGCGCGTGACCGCCGACCAGGACGTCCTGCCCGGGATCGGTCAAGATGCCGCAGCGCTGCAGAGCTACGTCGAGATCGCCAAATCCGATGGATTTCTCGGACCGCTGATCGATCAGCTCAAGGTCGCGGAGGACAGCGACATCTCCGGTGGCAAGACCGACGCCACGCGCCTGCTCGACCGGTTTCGCAACCGGCTCGATATCTCAAGGCGCGGACTAACCTATGTTATCGCCATCAAATTCACGTCCAACAATCCGCAGCGCGCCGCGTACTACGCCAATGCGGTGGCCGAGGCGTTCGTGGCGAGCCAGCGCGGGACCCGCAGCGTGGCAACCGACGAGGCGGCCGACTGGCTGAAGAGCCGGCTCAAGACGTTGAACGACCGGCTGCGGTCATCGGAAGATGCCGTTGCCAAGTTCAAGCTCGAGCACCGGATCGTCAACGCGGGCAAGGAATCCACCACGCAGCAATTGCGCGTCACCGACCTGACGCAGCAGGTTGCCGCGGCGCGCGCCCGTACCGAGGAGGCCAAGTCGCGCTATGAGCAGCTGCAACGCGACCTGAAGGCAAATGTCGACGGGCCGGTCAAGCAGGACCTGCTGAGCGCGCTGCGGGCCCAGCGCTCCGCGCTCAACGACCAGATTGCGCAGAAGCGTGGGGTGCTCGGCGATCGTCATCCCGACCTCGTGATGGCGCTCAGCCAGTTGAGCGATCTCAACCGGCAGATCGAGATCGAGCGCAAGAAGAACATCGACACCGCGAAGTCGGAATACGAGGCGCAGCGCGATCAGCAGAAGGCGCTCGAAGACCAGCTGAAGGCGGCCGAGCAGCAGATCCTTGTCGATGGTCAAGCGCTCGTCAAGCTGCAGGAACTGCAGCGCGATGCCGATGCCAACAAGAATATCTACGAACAGTTCCTGTCGCGCTACAAGACGACCGACGAGCAGCGCGGTCTTCAGAACTCGCAGACCAAGGTGGCATCGCCCGCGACGCCGCCGGTGCGTTCGACGCTTCCGCCGCTTTCTCTGTTGCTCGTCGCGCTCGCGATCGTCTCGCTGTTGACGTCGACGGCGATCGTCGCCGTGCCCGGTCTGGATCTGAAGCGGCTCCCGATCAAGAGCATTCCGCCGCTTCGCCGCGCCGAGGCGCCCGCACCGGCGCCGGCATTGCCCTCGGCCGCGCCGCAATCTGCGCTGCCGCCGGGCTTGCCGGTGCTGGCCCGCATTCCCAACATGGTGTCGTCAGATGTCGTCAAGAGTGTCTGGCAGACCCCGATTTCGACGACGGCCGAGCCCGATCTCAGTCCGCATCTTCAATTGCTGATCGAGAACATCGAGCAGCTTCCGGGTGAGCACGGCAAGGTGGCGTTGCTGCTGTCGGTCGAGACCGGTGCGGGCGGCAGCACCGTCGCACGGTCGCTCAACCGGTCCGCCGTCAAGAACGGGATGCTCAGCGTCCTGATCGAGATGGAAACCAGCCGCACCGAAGCCGCGCCGCCGCAAGGCTCGGGGATCATCAAGGCCGATCTGCCGTCGGTCGTTGAACTGCTGGGCGCCAGCAGCAAGGCGCCGCCCTATCCGCAGGACGACATTCGCGCCGATTTCGGCCTGATCATCGTCGACGCATCGTCGCTTGCGATGCAGCCGGCCGCGGTCGCTCTGGCTTCCCATGCCGACATGGTGATCCTGGTGGTTCGCGAGGGCGTCGCCAACCCGGCTGCGATCGGCAAGGCGCGGACCGATCTGTCCAGGTTCGGTTCGGTCCCGATCGCGGTTGTCGTCAATCGCGTGGCGGCCAATGCCGCGGTCAGCAACCCTCGGCGCGAAGCCGTGGGATTGGCAAGCTGAAGCTCTAAATTCTTGTTTGACGGGTTTGCTTCACGCGAAGCGGCGTCCGCTTCGCTCGGAAACGCTCTAGTCCTTGCTATCCGCGACGCGGACTGCGTAAGCGCCAGCCTTCGACGACGCAAGATGCGACAACACCAGAATTGACGGGTCGACGCCGGTCCGCCGGCGGCACAGCACATTGAGCGCGACGGTGGCGAGCACCAGGGAAACCGTCGCCGAGATCGCCGCCCCGAGCACGCCGAGCCAGGGGATCAGCACGACAAATCCGACCAGTCGCAACGCCACGTTGGCGGCGACAACCGGGACATAATCGCGCTCATGCCCCGTCAGCTGCAGGACCGCGGCCGACGGCCCGCCCGCCGCCTGGAAGGCCGTTCCGATCGCGAGCACGATCAACACCCACTGCTGCGCGGCAAAATGCGGTCCGAACAGGCCGAGCAGGTAGGGAGCGCCGATCCAGACGATGACGAGCCCGCTGAGCACGCAGAGCGCGGTCACCTCGGCCATCAGCTTCAGCGTATGCTCGAGCTCGCGGTGATTCTTGCTGAAATACAGCGACGGCAGCCGGCGCGCGCCGAACGTGTAGAGCGCGGCGGAAAGCATCGCGAAGATGTTCGCCAGACGCGAGGCGGCGAAATAGACGCCCGCAGTGGCCGGATCCAGCATCCAGTAAACCAGGATGACGTCGAAATACTGGTTCGCCGCTTCGAGAATCGAGGCGAGCCAGAAGCGGAACGCGCTGCGGTTCCAGCGCGAGGTCTCGAAGCGCGCCGTGACCGCGCGCAGGTTCGGCAGCACGCGCACGATCGACACGATCTGCACGACCAGCCCCAACGCCATCGTGGCCGTCATCGCGGCGAACAGTTCGGCGGGGGTGAGCTGGCGGTGGCCGAACAGCGCCGCGATCAGGACCAGGACAACGGCAACTCGCCAGAAGAATTCGCGATTGCCTTCGCCCATCAGGATGCTGACCAGCGATCGTGCGATCTGGCTGCCGAGCATCAGCCCGGCATTGACGGCGGTGAACGCCGAGACCGAGAGGATCAAGAGCCACCATTCGCCGCGAATGCTCGCCACCGCGGCGATCGCGGCGATCGAGATCAGCATCCCGATCGCCGAGTACTTCAGGCTCGACAGCAGCACGCCCTTGGTCAACTCGGCCTGGCCGCGCACCTCGTACTCATTGAGGAAGCGAACCAGCAGCAACTCCTGGCCGACCAGGCCCACGACCGCGGCGATCTGGGCGACGGAGAGCAGGGTTGCGAAGTCTCCGAACGCGTCAGGCGTCATCGTCCGCGCCGCCAGCGAGAACAGGGCAAACGCGAGCCCGCCGCTGCCAACCTTGAGGAGGATGGTCCCGGCAACGCCGCGCGTGACATCGCGCCGTAGCATTCGAAGAACAGAGGCAATCACAAGCGACGTCTCAATATGCTGTCAGGCTGCTGACCCTAGCAACCGGTGAGGTCAGGAGTGTTAATGTTCTCTTGCTAATATTCCGTTCCCAACCGGCCTCCATGCGCCACGCAGTCGTGGATCTCGCCAAGATGTCGCGCTGCTCCATTCTGGAACGCTGTCGTCCTCGCTGTGTCCAAACGGCGCAGATTGGATTTTCCTCCGGCGCCCGGTGCGACAGCGTGGACCGCGCTGGTTGAAACCGCGTTAGCGCGCCAACGGCATCCGTCGAAGCTCCATGGCCTGGCCATTGCCCCGCCAGCCTGCCGTGGAGCGCCCAAAACATCGGTTTCATGACCGCTGTGGCTGCAAGCCATGTGCCGGGAAGGGGCTGATCGCAATGGGGCTCGTCGTTAACCTCGATCATGGAACTCGTCGTGTTCGTTCTGCGAGGCAGCAGGACGGGCAAGGAAATTGCAGTTCGGTGGTCAATTAGCCGCGGAGCGGACAAAGATGATTGCCGAGCAAAGCACCACCGAGCCGATCGCAACCTGCGAGGCTGAAACGATCGAGGCGGACGTTGCCATTGTTGGCGCCGGTCTGGCGGGCTCGCTCGCGAGGGCCGTCCTCACGCGTGCCGGGTATCGGGTCGTCCTGATCGACAAGCGCTCGATCCCGCCGGATGAATTCCGCGTCGAAAAGATCGCCGGACGGCAGATCGATATCTTCCGCCGCCTGGGCTTCATCGACGATGTCGAGGCCGTCGCCTCGTCCTATGACCGGGTGCTCAACATCAGGGACGGCAGACTGGTCGATATCGGCGTCGGCCGGTCCTACGGGGTTTCCTATGCCAACCTCGTCGACATGGCCCGCGGCCTGACGCCTGATACATCCAGCTTCCTGCTCGACCAGGTGACCAATGTCAGCTGCAGCGAGGATCGTCAGCAACTGACGCTGGCCTCCGGAAAACGCGTCGTCTCGCGCCTGGTCGTTCTGGCGACCGGCATGGCGGGCGCGCTTGGCTACAATCTCGGAATGCGCCGGAAGATAATCGCCGCGCGCCATTCGGTGACGTTCGGCTTCACGATCGCGCGGCCGGATAACGCACCATTCGGCTTCGACGCGCTGACCTGCTATGGCAAGCAGGCGGCTGACGGCGTCGACTATCTCAGCCTGTTTCCGATGTCGGGCGGCATGCGCGCGAACCTGTTCATGTTCCGCGATCCGACCGATCCGATCATGCGCGAGCTGCGCCGCGACACCAGGCGGACGCTGCTCCGTCTGATGCCCGGACTGGAGCGCTACCTTGGCGATTTCCAGATCGTCGGTCAGGTGCACAACTGGGTCATGGACCTGTCCGTGACCGAGGGCCATCTGCAGCCGGGCGTCGTGCTGATCGGCGATGCCTACCAGACCAACTGTCCTGCGGCCGGAACCGGCGTGAGCCGCCTGCTGGTGGATGTCGAGCGTCTGTGCACCGAATATGTGCCGCGCTGGCTCGAGACCGACGGCATGGGCACGGCGAAGATTGCGCAGTTCTATTCCGATCGCGACAAGCTCGCCGCCGACCGGCATTCACTGCAATTGGCGCACTTCCGCCAGGCTTTGACCTCGAACACCGATGTACGCTGGACCATGCAGCGGAAGCTGCACTTCCTGCGCCGCATGATCACGCATCAGGTAGATCGGATTCATCCGGGATGGGTGATGCGCGTTCGCAGCGCGCTCCGATAGAGCATGATCCGGAAAAGTGCGAAGCGGTTTTCCGAAAGATCATGCTCAAACAAAGAGCTGATGCGCGATGACGACGCAACCTATTCTCATCGCGCCTTAGGCGGCGGTAAGGCTTTCCCCAAGCGGCCTTACCGCGTGCCGGTCGAAGTGCGGACCGGCCTGAGGTCGGTCAACCGCTTGGCGGCCTGCTTGATCCAGGGCGCCTGCTTCAGCGCAAACAGTGCAAGCGATCCGGCCGCGCTGCCGGCCTGCGTCACGCTCGACATCGGCGTGGGCTGGCCTCCGAACTGCATCTTGTAGGGTTCGTCACCGATGGTGAAATCCAGCACCCGGTCTCCGCGCTCGATGCAGTCCTTGGCGACGCGTTCGAACGTCAGCGCGCCGATCGACTGGCTCTTGTATCCCTCGATGTCGAAAGCCGTCATGACGACGAGCAGGCTGCCGCGGTGAGCCAGCCCAAGGGCGGTGGCGATGACCTCGCCGTCCATCTTCATGGCATAGAGCCGGGTAAAGGAGCCCATGCCGCGCAGCGCCACGCTCGAGTAGAAATCGAAATATTCCGGACGCTGCAGCAGGTCACCGTCGCCGTGTGCCTGGAAACGCGGGCCGCGAAACTTCCTCATCACGTCCATGGCTTCGCCGATGGAATCGCTGTCGTCGCAGCATGAGAAGGTGAGCGTGCCCTTCTTGTGGATCTGGCGCCATTTCTTTGCCAGTTCCTTTTGATAGGATTTTCCCAGCGCGTTAAGCTGCCATTGCTCGAACGGCGCGACCAGGACCGTCGCATAGGCATTGGTGTCCATCAGGCTGCGGTGAGGCGCCCCGAGCAAATTCTCGATCGGCATTCTGGCATCGAGCAGCTTGGGGATGCGCAGCAGGTCGAACGGCCGGACCAGTTTGCGTAGCTTCTCGCAGGCCTGGCGGTCCTGCAGCAGGTCGGCGAATGTCTTCGTGGTGCAGACCGGCGACAAATAGTCGGACACGCGAAGGTCCGCGAATTCGATGGTGCGCATTGGGCCGCGCCGCACGCGCAGCAGCGGCAGCACGGCCGCAAGCGCGCTGTTGGCACGATGACGGACGACGACGACCAGCGGCTTCGCTGCCGCGGCGGGAGCAAGCTTGCGATAGAGGCTGTCGAGCCATAGCGGATGTTGGAAGGCGGTCGCGTCCGAGCCTTCGAACAATGTCGCGTATTCTTCAGACAGGAAGTCGAATGCGTCGTCGATGCAGACATCGAACGCGTCATCATTCTTATTCATGTGAAACCAAACAACGGGTTTTCAAAGCGCCGGTCGAGCCGCCGTGATCGCCTTATAGCAAAGGCTGATGATCTCGGGCACCGGGAGATTACGATTTGTATTAATGTGGTCCCTCGACCTTTGCGCAGTGTTGCTGCTCGAACGTCGCCGCGCCGAACGACCGGCATCGTTAACGATAACTTTACGGTCATCCCTGATCACCCGGCTGCGTGATGTCGCATGTGGTCTGGACCGGATATTGCAATTAAGGGCACGTGAGTACTGGAGCCCTGCCGAAATGTTGAGTCATAGCCAAAAAGCCCGCGCTTCCTACGATATTTCGTCCTCGCAGGACGGTCGCGAGCCGCCTCGGCGTCTCAATTCGGGCATGGCTGCTCCGCCTGTCCGGATTTGCAACACCTCGGGCGGCGAGCAACCGGTTTCCTCGATGGATGTCCCAGCCGAATCAACGATGCCGAACGGCATGCTGGAGCGGCGCACCAATCCTGTCGGCAGGGCTGCGACCGCCAGGGTTGCCCGGGCGACGATCGGCGGGCTGCGGCTCGCCGTGCTCGATCGCGAGCAGACCGCGGACTTCATGGTCGAGGCGGTGTATCCGAACCGGCGTATCAATCGGCCGCTGTACCTGACATCAGCCAATGGCGAGGTGTTGTCGCGCTGCTCCACCGAGCCGATGACCGACCGGCTGTTCCGTAGCGCCGACCTGATCAATGCCGACGGTCAGCCGCTGGTCATGGTGTCGAAGCTGCGGTCGCCGAACCCGCTTCCCGAGCGCGTTGCGACCACGGATTTGTTCCACAACGTCGCGCGCAAGGCGGAAAAACTCGGGCTGACCTTCTACCTGTTTGGCGCGAACGAGGCCGAGAACAAGGCGGCAATCGCCAATGTCCGCCGGGCCTACCCAGCGCTCAAGATCGTCGGCCATTCGCACGGCTATCTGCGCGGCGACGCGCTTCGGGCCAAGGTGGATGAGATCAACGCTCTGGCGCCGGACTTTCTCTGGGTCGCGCTTGGCGTGCCCTACGAGCAGGCCTTTGTCGACGAATTCATGCCGCGGCTTGGCAATGTCGGCGTCATCAAGACGTCGGGCGGATTGTTCAACTTCCTGTCCGGATCGCGGCCGCGCGCGCCGAGATGGATGCAGATCGTCGGGCTCGAATGGGCCTGGCGCCTCTGGCTCGAGCCGCGCCGGCTGTTCTGGCGCTATCTGACGACCAATCCGCACGCGCTCTATCTGCTGTTCAACCGGACCCGGTCCTCGGCGACCAAGGACTGAGTCCGTACCGAGTGCAATGTGCCGCTCCGATCCACCGGAGCGGCGAGCTCTTCAATGAGCGGAGTACAACCGATGGACGGTCGAGCAGTCGATAGCTCGGTCTGGCAGGCGCCGGGCGTTGATGCGGAAAATTTCGCGCGAACCATCGTCAATTGGTCGATCACCGTCAACGTGATCATGTCGATGGGGACGTTCCACCCCGCGCTGCTTCCGACCGAGGTAACGCTGGTTCAGCAGGCCGTCGCCCTGCTGATGTGGGGGGTGCTGATCTATGCGAGCCTGTTCATCCGTCCCTGCCTGCGGCTGGCGTTCAATCTCGACACGCTCGTGATTGTCGCATTCTATGCGTTCGCCACGATTTCGGTGCTCTGGACCAATCTGGACGCGGCGGCCCTGATGAAGGCTGGGGCGCTCGCGGTCACGACGCTGGGCGCGTTCTGCATGGTCAGCCGCGTCGACATCGACGACATCGTGAAGTCGACTACCCGCGGCCTCTTCGTTCTGATGGCGGGCTCGGCGTTTTGTGCGGCCGCACTCCCGGACATCGGCGTGGACCAGACCTGGATGCACAATGGGCAATGGCAGGGCGTCTTCGAGTCGAAGCAGACCCTGGGCTTCGCCGGTGCCTATCTCATGTTCTTTGCCTGCTATCGAAAGATAACCGGACAGGGATGGCTGCCGTTCCTCGTGACGTTCGCGCTGGCCTCGACTTGCGTCGTCTTTTCGGAGTCGCGCGGCGCCGGCGCCTTGTCGCTGGTCGCCTGTGCGCTGTTGCTGACCTCCTTGTGGTCGGTCAGGTGCATGCGAGTCTACGCGGTGCTGCCATGTGCCATGTGCGTCGCGGCCGCGTTGCTGATGCTGTACTTCTACACGACCGGCTACGACTCGATCCACGTGTTCGACACGACGATCAATTTTACCGAGAGAACCTTCATCTGGCATTACGCCATCAGCCATTTCGATGATGCGCCGCTGTTCGGGTTTGGCATCAACGGGTTCTGGACCAGACCGGAGATCTACGACTATTTCAACCAGAACCACGGCTGGGTGCTCGACAATTACCACAACGGCTACATCGCCATTCTCGTCGAAACCGGATTCCTGGGATATTTGCTGTTCATGGCGAGCGTCTTTCTGTTTTCCTACAAGATGCTCTGCCTGATCGCGGAGCGGGCGATCGACCGTCTGCATTGCGCGCTGATCGTCGGGTTCGTCTTCCTCAACTGCCAGACCAATTTTACCGAAACGGTATTCCTGCGTTCGACGATGTTCACATCGGTGCTGTTGATCGCCTTTTTCTTCGCCGCTTGCCGTTCGTTGCCGTCGTCGCGCCTGCAGCTGCGCGAACTGGAGCCGTCATGACCGCGTTTCGATTTGTTCCGCAAAGAGCCTTGAACGCGCTGCTGGCGGCGGCGCTTTCTGCCGTGCTGATCTCGCCCGGGCGTGCGGCCGGGCAGGGGGCATCTGCGGACGTCGCGGCGTTGGGGCGCGGCATCAATATTCTTGGCTATGACGGCATCTGGGAAGGTTACCCGAACGCGCCCTTTCGCCTGGAAAACCTCACCGCCATCCGCAAGGCGGGCTTTTCACACGTCCGGATCAACTTCTTCGGCTTCAAGCACATGGATGCCGGCAACATCCTGGATGACGCCGTCTTGCGGCGCCTCGATGCCGTGATCGAGCAGGTGCTGGCGAGCAAGCTGATCCCGATCCTCGATGAGCACGACACCGATCTCTGCCAACGCGACGTGCCGGAATGCACGGCGAAGCTCAAGGCGTTCTGGCGCCAGATCGCATCGCGCTACGCGGGCAAATACCCGGCGCTGGTGTTCGAGATCCTGAACGAGCCCGGCGGGAATATGACATCGGGCGAGTGGAACACGCTGCTCGGCGAATGCCTGGCCATCGTCAGGGGCACGAATCCGAAGCGCGATGTCGTTGTCGCCGTCCTGAATACCGAGGAGCTGCCGGTCGAGCAGTTGACGCTGCCGGCTGGCGACAGGAACCTGATCGTCACGTTCCACTATTACCTGCCGCTGCAGTTCACCCATCAAGGCGCGCCGTGGTCGGTGACTTTCTCGAAAATCGGCCCGTTGAATTGGGGCTCCGCGGAGGACGAAGCCAAGGCCGCCGCCGATTTCGACAAGGTCAGGTCCTGGTCGGAGAGGGAGCAGCGTCCGATCTATCTCGGTGAGTTCGGCGTCTACGAGCGTGCGCCGGCGGAGAGCCGGGCGAAGTACCTGTCGTTCGTGGCGAGGCGCGCCGAAAGCTTCGGCTGGGCGTGGGCCTATTGGCAATTCGATCACGATTTCGCGGCATTCGACGGCGCCCGGCAACGCTGGAACAGGGACATCCTCCGCGCGATCATTCCTCCGGCTCGATGAACCCTTGCGACCCATGCGCGGCCCCTGATGCAGAATCGCGCGGGACGCCATGCCTTGCCTTGCATGGCCCGAGGAATGATACTCGCTCCGGACCGACCAGGGAATCGAGAGCGTTGCCGGACATTGCGAGCAGGGAACAGTTCGATGTCAAGCGCGCAGCCTTTGCCGCAACCATCGGCAACATGCTGGAGTTCTACGACTTCATCACCTACAGCTTCTTTGCGACCGAGATCGGGCGCACCTTCTTCCCCGCGCATAGCGAATACGGCAGCCTCATGCTGTCGCTTGCGACCTTCGGCGCCGGTTTCCTGACGCGGCCGATCGGCGGCATCGTGCTCGGCATCTTCTCCGACCGGGTCGGCCGGCGGCCGGCGATGCTGCTGAGCTTTGCGCTGATGGGTGGCGCGATCCTGACCATCGCGCTGACGCCGTCCTATGCCAAGATCGGCGTCGTGGCGCCGATCATCGTGATCCTGGCGCGGATGGTGCAAGGGTTCGCGCTCGGCGGCGAGGTGGGACCGACCACGGCCTATCTCATCGAGATCGCGGCGCCCAGGAATCGCGGCCTGGTGGTGGCGTGGCAGCCCGCCAGCCAGGAGGTCGCGGCGACCGTCGGCGCCCTCGTCGGTGTCATCCTGAGCAGCACGATGGCGCCTGACATGCTCGAGGCGTATGGATGGCGCGTCGCGTTCCTGCTCGGGGCGGTGTGCCTGCCGTTCGGCATATGGATGCGCCGCACGCTGCCGGAAACGGTCCCTCACGGCGAGCGCGCTGCCGCAAGCGTCGAGAGCTCGAACCATGTCATGCTGGCGCGCCGGCATCTTCGCGTGATCATGCTGGCCGTGATGATCCTGGCCAGCGGCACGATCTCGACCTACGTGACGCAATACATGACGACCTATGCCAAGAATACGCTGCATGTGTCGCCGTCTCTGGCATTCACCGTCTCGCTGGTGAGCAATGGACTCCAGATCATCGGCGCGGTGCTGGGCGGCTGGCTTGCCGACCGGCTCGGACGCAAGCCGATCATGATCTGGCCGCAACTGGTCGTGCTGGTGCTGACCTATCCGGCCTTCCTGTGGATCGTCCGGGATCCCGGCGCGTGGTCCCTGCTGTTCGGCTTCGGCATCCTGTCATTCATCGGATCGCTGCCGTTCACGGCGTTCTATGCCGCCTTCACCGAAGCGCTGCCGCAGAACATCCGCGGCGGCGTGTTCGCCACGATCTATGCGGTCGCGATCGCGACCTTCGGCGGCACCGCGCAGCTCGTGGTCACGTGGCTGCTGCACGTGACCGGAGATCCGCTGGCGCCGTCCTGGTATCTGCTGCTCGCAGCAGCGGTCGGCATCGTGGCGATGAGCCTGATGCCGGAGACCGCCCCGGTGAAGATCGGCGAGAAGTGACCGCTGGGCTCAATCCATGTCGCGAAAGGCGTGGCCGTTGGCCTCGATCTCCTTCACGAGCTGCGGCGGCAGGTTGGCTTGCGCCGAGGTGCCGTCGAACACCCAGTCCTTGGCATCCGCCAGATCGGGAAGACCCGCACCCTTGCGGACATAAAGGCCGACCGACGCCTTCTTCGGGTTGATGTAGAGATCGTAGTCCATTGCGCGCCTCCTCTCGTTGAAGTTCAACGGAAGCTCCGGCACAGACTGGCCGGAGGCTTCCTGGAAGAGTCGACGCCGGCGGGTCTAGGCGGGTTTCTTCGCCTCCGGCGCAAGCACCACCGAGGCTTCGCTGGTCAGCATCAGGAAGGTGATGGTCTCCTGGAAGTAGAGCTGGACCGAGGTCGCCGTGTGGCTGAGATAGCCGATCGAAAGGTCCTGGCCGATCGAGAGCTGGAAGTCGCCGCCGCGGGTAGTGAGCAGGACGCCGCCCTCGATCGCAGGCGCCCAGATGATCTTGCCGTCGATCAGGCGCTGGATGTGCTGCAGCACGGGGTAGCCGTCGTCGGTCGCACCGCCGATCGCAGTGTAGGGCTCGGTGCCGAGCAGGAGCGTATAGGGACCGTTGACGCCGGCGAGCCGCAACTGGCTGACCGCTTGCGCGACCACGGCGGGATAGTTCTTGATGCTCGACGGCAGCTTCAGCACCGGGTTGCTGGTGCCCTGACGGATGCCCTGAATGCCGGCGGCCGTGTAGCCATCGAACACCGCGCGATCCTCGGCGAAGGCGATCTTTCGCGCGGCCTCCTTGAGAGGATCCCAGTCGGAATCATTGGAGCCGCGTTCGACGTCGTCGATCGCCTGGCGCGAGAGCTCGAACGGCACGCGCAGCTCGACCAGCGCGCGGACATCGCGCTGCGTCGCCTCGACCCCGTCGCCGGGCGTGGCAATTTTCTTGAGATGGCCGGTGCCGACCGCGGAGAAGTCCGTGCCCTTCGGACCATCGACGTCGACGACACGGCGCGCCGCCAGATGGCGCTTCAACGTCCGCGAGGCTTCCTCTTCGATCTGGGCCCATGCCGCGTCCGAGATGGGGGCTAGTCCCCGATGAAGATTATTCATGTCCAGCATCTCCTTTGAGTGAGCCGATCCCGAGCGATCCGTCGGACGGCGGTATTCTTGGTGCAGGTGGCTCGTCAGCCCCGGCGTCATCCAGCGACGGCTCGGCGGGCGCGGCCGCCGGCGCCTCGCTGGTGACGCCTTCCAGGAAGGTCGCCGACGGGATGAAGAACAATGTGCCGGTCACGGCGCGGCTGAAGTCGAGCAGGCGGTCGTAATTGCCCGGCGGCCTGCCGACGAACATGTTCTCCAGCATCTGCTCGATCCGGTGCGGGGACTTGGCATAGCCGATGAAATAGGTGCCGAACTCGCCCTTGCTGATGTTGCCGAACGGCATGTTGTCGCGGACGATATCGAACTCCTCGCCGTTCTCGACGATCGTCGTCAGGGCGTTGTGCGCGTAGCTCGGCTTCACCGCATCGTCGAGCTCGATGTCGGACAGCTTGGTGCGGCCGATGATCTTCTCCTGCATCTCGACCGGCAGCTCGTTCCACTTCGTCATATCGTGCAGGTATTTTTGTACGATCACATAGCTGCCGCCGGCGAAGGCAGCATCCTCGTCGCCGATGATCGTGGCCTCGGTCGCCGCCTGGTCCTCCGGATTCTCCGTGCCGTCGACGAAGCCGAGCAGGTCGCGCTCGTCGAAATATTTGAAGCCATGCACCTCGTCCGAGGTGGCAACCGCATCGCCGAGCCGCGACATGATCTGTGTCGCGAGCTCGAAGCACAGGTCCATCGGCACGGCGCGGATGTGAAACAGCAGGTCGCCCGGTGTGGCGACGGCGTGGTGGACGCCGTTGATCTCGCGGAACGGATGCAGACCTTGCGGCTTCGGCGCACCGAACAGCCGGTCCCATGCCTCCGAGCCGATGCCCATGACGCAGGACAGCCGGCCTTCGAGATCGCGGAAGCCGACCGCGCGCACCAGCGCAGCCAGATCGGCACACAGCGACCGCACCACGGTATCGTATTCCGGATTGGGCTTGATCGTGACCGCAAGGAAGATCGCCGCGCGCGTCAGCTTCGCAGCGACCGGTTGCGGAACGGCTGATGGCACGCATCTCTCCTTAACTAACGGCACTTTCACGCGAAAAAGGTCTGGACTGGACGCCGGATCAACGTCCAGACAGCGGAGAGGAGCATGCCATCGGAGCCTTTACAAGAGCCCGGATTGCTAGGCTTCCGCGGACGGACCAACCGGCTTGCCGGACTTCTCCTCCTCCAGCGTCACCGCAATGGCGGCGTTGGCGGAGAGCCGCACCTTGGAGCCTTCGACACCGGCAACGAAGCCGAGCTCGATATAGTGGTGATGGCCCTTGTGGAAGCCGTCGCTTTCGCTCTTCTTGAGCTTGATGCGGTTGCCTTCGACGTGATCGACGGTGCCGACATGCACGCCGTCGGCGCCGATGACCTCCATATTGTCCTTGATGTTCTGCTCCGTCATGGCGCTCTCCCTGGTTGCAGGTCGGTTTGTATATTCAGCTTGCATATGATGCGCGCAGACGACGCGGCGATGACGGCGCGTCGTCGGCGATCCGGGCTTCTCTCACACCGGTTCGAATTCGTCCGCGGCAGCGTTCTCGGGCTTCTTGCCGTTGAAGGTGAGGCCCGGCCTTGGTGGCGGAGAGCTTCACTTGCGAGCCGTCGCGCACGTCGCCGGCGAGGATCATCTCCGCGAGCGGGTCCTGCACGCTGCGCTGGATCACCCGTTTCAGCGGACGGGCGCCATAGGCCGGATCCCAGCCCCTCTCCGCCAGCCAGTCGCGTGCCTTCGGATCGAGCTCCAGCTCGATCTTGCGATCCTCAAGCAGCTTGCGCAGGCGCGAGAATTGAATCTCGACGATGCGGCCCATGTCGCTCTTCTGCAGCCGGTGGAACAGAATGATCTCGTCGATGCGGTTGAGGAACTCGGGACGAAAATGCGCCCGCACCATGTTCATCACCTGCTCGCGCACCGCGCTCGTGCTCTGGCCCTCCGGCTGGTTGACGAGGTACTCGGCGCCGATATTCGAGGTCATGATGATCAGCGTGTTGCGGAAATCGACGGTGCGGCCCTGTCCATCGGTGAGGCGGCCGTCATCGAGCACCTGCAGCAGCACGTTGAACACGTCAGGGTGCGCTTTCTCGATCTCGTCGAACAGCACGACCTGGTAGGGTCGGCGGCGCACCGCTTCGGTCAGTGCGCCGCCCTCGTCGTAACCGACATAGCCCGGAGGCGCGCCGATCAGCCGCGAGACCGAGTGCTTCTCCATGTATTCGGACATGTCGAGCCGGACCATCGCGGTCTCGTC
Source organism: Bradyrhizobium sp. USDA 4011 (assembly GCF_054063415.1). NCBI lineage: Bacteria > Pseudomonadati > Pseudomonadota > Alphaproteobacteria > Hyphomicrobiales > Nitrobacteraceae > Bradyrhizobium > Bradyrhizobium sp. USDA 4011. The sequence continues at coordinate 2,572,026 of NZ_JBSSGG010000001.1, read as the reverse complement.
GTCGAACAGATATTCGGCGAGCGCTTTTGCGAGTTCGGTCTTGCCGACGCCCGTAGGCCCTAAGAACATGAACGAGCCGATTGGCCGGTTCGGATCCTGCAGGCCGGCGCGGGCGCGGCGCACCGCGGTCGACACCGCACGCACGGCCTCGGCCTGGCCGACGACGCGCTTGCCGAGCATCTCCTCCATGCGCAGCAGCTTGTCCTTCTCGCCTTCCAGCATCTTGTCGACCGGGACGCCGGTCCAGCGCGACACCACAGCCGCGATGTTATCGGCGGTCACGGTCTCGCTGGCGGAGGAGGTCTCGCTGGCCTCGACGGCAGCGAGCTTCTTCTCGAGCTCCGGAATGCGGCCATAGGCCAGCTCGCCTGCCTTCTGGAATTCGCCCTTGCGCTGCGCGTTGGCGAGCTCCGTGCGCAACTGCTCGAGCTCGCCCTTCATCTTCTGCGCGTCGGAGAGCTTGCTCTTCTCCGACCGCCATTTCGACGTCATGTCCGCGGACTTTTTCTCGAGATCCACGAGATCCCTCTCGAGCGTCTGCAACCGGCTCTTGGAGCCGAGATCGGTTTCCTTCTTGAGCGCCTCCTGCTCGATCTTGAGGCGGATGATCTCGCGGTCGAGCGAGTCGAGCTCTTCAGGTTTGGAATCGACCTGCATCTTCAGCCGCGCCGCCGCCTCGTCCATCAAATCGATGGCCTTGTCGGGCAGGAAGCGGTCGGTGATGTAGCGGTTCGACAGCGTTGCGGCCGCGACCAGTGCCGAATCCGCGATGCGCACGCCATGATGCTGCTCGTATTTGTCCTTGAGGCCGCGCAGGATCGAGATGGTGTCCTCGACCGTCGGTTCCGAGACGAACACCGGCTGGAATCGCCGGGCCAGCGCCGCGTCCTTCTCGACGTGCTTGCGGTATTCGTCGAGCGTGGTGGCGCCGATGCAGTGCAACTCGCCGCGGGCGAGCGCCGGCTTCAACAGGTTCGATGCGTCCATCGCGCCGTCACCCTTGCCGGCGCCGATCAGCGTGTGCATCTCGTCGATGAACAGGATGATGCCGCCCTCGGCCGACGTCACCTCCTGCAGCACGGCCTTGAGCCGTTCCTCGAACTCGCCGCGATACTTTGCACCCGCGATCAGCGCGCCGAGATCGAGCGCGAGCAGCGCCTTGTCCTGCAGGCTCTCCGGCACGTCGCCATTGACGATGCGCAACGCAAGCCCCTCGACGATCGCGGTTTTGCCAACGCCGGGCTCGCCGATCAGGACGGGATTGTTCTTGGTTCGCCGCGACAGCACCTGGATGGTGCGGCGAATCTCCTCGTCGCGGCCGATCACCGGATCGAGCTTGCCATCGCGCGCGGCCTGGGTGAGATTGCGGGCGTACTTCTTCAGCGCGTCATAGGCATTCTCGGCCGATGCGCTGTCGGCAGTGCGGCCCTTGCGCAGGGCGCTGATCGCCGCATTCAGGTTCTGCGGACTGACGCCGCCCTTGGCGAGCAGCTTGCCGGCCTCGCTGTCCTTGTCGGCGGCCAGCGCCTGCAGCAGGCGTTCGACCGCGACAAAGCTGTCGCCGGCCTTGTCGGCGGCCTGTTCCGCTGCGGTGAAGGCGCGCGCGGTCTCGGGCGCGAGGTAAATCTGTCCGGAGCCGGCGCCGCTGACCTTCGGCACCTTCGCCAGCGCGTCCTCGGTCGCCTTGAGGATCGCGCGCGAGTTGCCGCCGGCCCGGTCGATCAGGCCGGCTGCGAGGCCTTCACTGTCGTCGAGCAGCACCTTCAGAATGTGGAGCGTCGAGAACTGCTGGTGTCCTTCGCGCGTCGCGAGCGATTGTGCCGACTGAATGAAGCCGCGGACGCGATCGGTATATTTTTCAATGTTCATCGTGGCACCTCAATGCAGCACAGTCTCGTCGAGATCCATTATGCCATGCATTGCCGCCGGCGACAGATGGCGGAACGATGACATCCATCATGCGACCGACAGGCGTCCAATCGTGCCGGGCGGAGAACCGCGGGCCTGACGCTGCCGTAGCTCGTATCGTGTGGTCGTTTCAGGGGAGTGTCAATCGCGGAGCGTGGCCGCCGGCATACCGCTTTTGATGTGTTTGCGACTGCCGCTGTTCGCTTCCGGCACTGATCCGGAGGCACTGCTACGGACGCACCGACAAATCGGGGTCCGGCATCACGCCGATGTGGCTCGGTTGATCGTGATGCTTGCGAAACGAGCGGCGCAATGAGCCCGGACGGTTGCAATCGTGCGAGAGCCGAAATCATGTTCGCGATTTCAGTAAGTGTCATCTCGCACCTCGCGGAATGCACGCGATGATGCAGACGTGCGTCGCGCGCTGTTCCACTGAATCGCGCGATCATGAGTCACTGCACACGCTGAACCGTCGATGAATGGCTGCGCGATGCGTTTGGCGCTGTTTCAGGTTGATGTAAGGTCAAGGCGCTAGCGATGAAGTGTGTCGGTCTGTTGCCGATGCACGGAACTTTTGTTCCGGTTCTCACGTTGAATGTGCTCATCGAAGAGGCTCCCCCAATGATCACTCGTCTTCTTTCGACCGCGTCGTGCGCCGCGATTGCCACGGCGCTGTTCACTGCGACGGCTGTGCCGGCAATCGCGCAGGATGCGGCATGCGCGCCGGTCTCTGCCGTCGATACCGCGCCGCCGCCGTTGCCGACCTACGATCAGCCGCCGGTGCCCGGGCCCGGTTACATGTGGTCGCCGGGCAATTGGTCGTGGGACGAGGATCGCGGCGATTACTACTGGGTGCCTGGCACCTGGGTGCAGCCGCCGCGGGTCGGGCTGCTGTGGACTCCCGGTTACTGGGGCGCTTTCGGCGGCGGCTTCATTTTTCATCCCGGATATTGGGGTGATCGCGTCGGCTTCTACGGCGGCATCAATTACGGTTTCGGCTACGGCGGTTCAGGCTACGAGGGCGGCCGCTGGGATCATGGCACGTTCTTCTACAATCGTGCCGTGAACAATCTGCAGGGTGCGCGGATCACCAACGTCTACGAGAAGAACGTCACGATCAATCAGACGACGGTCAACAACGTCAGCTACAATGGCGGCCGCGGCGGCATCGAGGTGCGGCCGACTCCCGCCGAACGTGAGATCGCCAAGGAGCAGCATTTCGCGGCGACGCCGTTGCAACGCAAGCAGGTCGAGACCGCAAGCCAGGATCCAAGCCTGTTCAAGCGGGCCAACAACGGCGTGCCCGCCATTGCGGCAACAGCGCGTCCCGGCGAGTTGAAGGGACCGGGCGTGGTTCGCGCGCGCCCGGCCGGCGAGGTGGTGCCTGCCAACGCTGCTCGGCCGGCGGCCGGGGAGCCGGCGCGGCCGGGCGCTGCAGCGGCACCCGCACCGGCCGATTCCCATGCGCTCCCGGTGCCGGGCAAGGAGCTTCCGGCCGCGCATCCGTCCGCTCAGGAGAACAAGCCTGCGGCCGAGGAGAAGCGCGCAACTCCCGAGACGAAGGTTGAGCCGCATCCCGCTGCACCGGCGCCTGCCGAATCCCACGCGCTTCCGGTGCCCGAGAAGGGGATTGCGGCGCATCCGCCCGCCGAGGTGAACAGGCCCGCGGTCGAGGAGAAGCGCGCAGCGCCCGCCACCGAGCCGAAGGTTGAGTCGCGGCCTGCAACGGAAGCGGCGCGGCGTGCCGCACCGGAGAGGCGGCCCGAGGAGGTGCGCAAGGAGGAGCCGCGGCCGGAGCCTGCCGCCGAAGCCCGCCGCGCGGCCGGAGCAGGCCGCAAGGCCCGAGCCTCGCCCGGAGCCTGCTGCAAGGCCGGAAGCGCGGCCCGAGACGATGGCGCGTCCTGAGGTGCATCCGCAGCAGCCGGCCCCTCGGCCGGAGCCGCACGTTCAGGCCGCGCCACACGTTCAGGTGCCGCCGCATGCCGCGCCGGCGGCAGGTCACCCCGCAGAGGAGAAGCGGCAGGAGCAACGCTGAGGTAAGATCGCGCTCCGCCGGCTCGTTCCGGCGGAGCGCGATATCTTCCGCTCGTGCGCAGGCGATCATCGCCGGAGGCCGGTCATGGCTCAGAGTCACGGTGGCGACGGACAGCTTGACGATGGAAAGCCTCGCCTGAGCGAGGACGATATACAGCGGGCCCTGCTCGGTCCGAGGGGCGTGCCGGGCAAGCCGGATCCCGCCAGGATGACGCCGCAGCAGAAAAAGAACATGCCGAACTATCTCGATCCCGGACATACCTCGTAAAGCGGCGATGACGTGAACGCATGCTGCGTCGTCCGTTCCCGGGCGGCGTGTCTGCGCACTTGCAAATCGTCTGCTTTTGCGTCCTCATGATTGCAGGTGCACTCACGGTGTTGCGGAGCAGGTTGTGAGAAATCCGTACGAGGTTCTAGGCGTCGCCCCGACGGCGTCCTCGGCCGATATCCAGAGGGCCTATCGAAAGCTGGCGAAGAAACTGCATCCGGATCTCAATCCGGGCGACAAGGCGGCCGAAGACAAATTCAAGGAAGTCGCCGCGGCGAATGATTTGCTCTCGGATGCCGACAAGCGCAAGCGCTTCGACGCCGGTGAGATCGACGCTGATGGCGCCGAGCGGCCGCAGCATCGCTACTATCGGGATTTCGCCACCGCGGATCAGGGGCATCCCTACGCCGACAGTTCGGGTTATGCCGATTATATGGACCAGGACGACGCGTTCGCCGAACTGCTGCGGCGCACCGAGCAAGCGCGGGCGAACCGGCGCGGCCGCGACCTGCACTACAGCCTCGTGATCGATTTCGCCGAATCGATCGCCGGCGCGAGCAAGCGCCTGACGCTTCCCGACGGCGGCACGCTCGATGTGACGATCCCGCCGGGACTGATCGACGGCCAGGTCATTCGTCTGCGCGGCAAGGGCATGCCCGGCACCGGCAAGGGCGGCCCCGGCGACGCGCTGATCGAAGTGGAGATCAGGCCCGATCCGCGCTTCACCCGCGAGGGCGACGACATTTCGCTGGAATTGCCGATCTCGCTGTCAGAAGCGGTGCTCGGCGGCAAGGTCAACGTTCCGACGCCGACCGGCGCGGTCACCATGACGGTTCCGAAGGGCTCGAACACCGGCACGACGCTGCGGTTGCGCGGCAAGGGCGCGCCGCGGGTCGGCGGCGGTCATGGCGATGAGTTCGTCAGGCTCAAGGTGGTCCTGCCCAAGGGGCCCGATCCCGCGCTCGAGGCGTTCGTGTCGAACTGGGACCGCAAGGGATTCAATCCACGCGATGATGGTGCATCATGAACAAGCAGCAGTTCCTGATCGATGCGGGTCTGGAGGCGCAGACCCTGGAGTTCTGGATCGAGCAGCAATGGCTCGTTCCGGACGAGACCGCGCACGAGATCAGCTTTTCCGATACCGACGTGGCGCGCGCGCATCTGATCCAGGATCTGAAGGGCGACTTCGGCGTCAACGACGAAGGGATCGACGTCATCCTCCATCTGGTCGACCAGCTGCATGGCTTGCGCCGTGCGTTCGAAGAGTTGCACAAGGATATCGCGTCATCGCCGCGCTAGCCGCCTCGCTTGCGGCGAACCTCAGCCTCTGGATCAGCCTTGGGAGACGATCATGACGGACAAGCCGACGCCGCTGACCCATGGCGAGATCGACGTTCTGATTTTGCAGGCGCTGGTGCGCAAGCTGATCGCAAAGGGCGTGCTGACGCCGGACGATGTCCGCTCGATGCTGTTCGAGGCCGCGAAAAATCTCGACCTTGTCGGCAGCGAACTTACGACGGAAGCCGCCAACATCATCGTGCAGGAGGATCTGGCGCCGGCATTCCTCGGCGGTTGATTTCGTCAGGTCTGGCCGCTGCGGCTGGAGACCAACCGGATTTGCGTGATCTGGTCGGCATTGCCGGCAAGATAGGACTGTGCGTCGCGTACCAGACGCTCGATCGCCGCGGCGTCATAGCCCGGATGACGGGTGTTCAGATGCAGATCGGTCTCGATCAGCATCACATTGGTTGTAACATCGGCGCCGATCTCGACCGAGAACGACACCAACGAAACGTGCGGGCTCTTGAACGCCATGTCTTGATCTCCTTTCTTCACGCGCAAAGCGCCGATATCACCGCGTTGGACGGTGGACGCCGTTACCCCAGGCTGCTGAATCTTCCCTCGCGGTTGCCGCATTTTGCGCGGCAACACCAGAATGCCTGCGATCGAGCTCCTCGATCATGCCGCGGGCGATCTCGCGCTCGCCCATGATCACGATGTCGGCTCCGAGCCCTTTCAGATGATCGACCTCGGCGTCGGAATGCGCGCGCGCGATGATCCGGATATCGGCATTTGTGGCGCGCGCCTGCTCGACGATCTGCCCGGCCTCGAACGCTTCGGGAATGGCGATGACGAGCGATCGCGCGCCGGCCGGATTGGTCGCGCGCAGCACGCTGGCGCGCGCGGCGTTGCCCGTCAGGGCTTCGATGCCGCGCTGCCTGAGCTTTGCGACCATGTCGTCGGACGCCTCGACCGCGAGGAACGACGCGTTGCGCTGATGCAGGGCATCGCCGACGATGCTGCCGACCCGGCCATAGCCGACCAGGATGGTGTGATCCCGCAAGTCGGTGACCGGGATCGCCTCGGAGGTTGCAACGATCGGCGAGGCGGCCTGCGGTTTCTCGAGCCGCGCGGTCAGCCAGTCGACTACCGCGAACAGCAGCGGGTTGAGCATGATCGAGAAGGTCGCACCGGCCAGGATCAGGTCGCGGCCGGCCTTTGGCAGCAGATTGAGGGCAACACCGAGCTCGGCCAGGATGAAGGAGAATTCGCCGATCTGGGCGAGGCTCGCCGAGATCATCAGGGCGGTCGCCATCGGATGACGGAACAGCACCACGATCAGCAGCGCAGCGAGCGACTTGCCGACCACGATGACGAACAGCGTCGCGAGAAACGGCCGCGGCTCGCGCACCACGCTGAGCGGATCGAACAGCATGCCGACCGAGACGAAGAACAGCACCGCGAATGCGTCGCGCAGCGGCAGGGTCTCCCGGGCGGCGCGCTGGCTCAGCGGCGATTCCCGCAGCATCATCCCGGCGAAGAAGGCGCCGAGCGCAAGCGACACCCCGAACAGCTTGGTCGCGCCGAACGCGATGCAGAGCGCGATCGCGAGCACGGCCAGCCGGAACAGCTCGCGCGAGCCGGTATGCGCGATGTAGTGCAGGGCCCATGGGATCAGCCGACGTCCGACCACCAGCATCAGCGCGATGAACACGGCGATCTTGATCAGCGTCAGCGCCAGCACGCCGGTCAGCCCGAGGCCGAAGCGGGCGGCGAGCGGATCGGCGACGAGCGCGCCGCCGTCGCCGCCCTGGAAGCTCGCCACCGCCGGGAACAGCACCAGCGCGAGCACCATGGCGAGGTCCTCGACGATCAGCCAGCCGACCGCGATCTTGCCGCGTTCGGTGTCCATCAGGCGGCGCTCCTGCAGCGCGCGCAACAGCACGACGGTACTTGCGACCGACAATGCGAGCCCGAACACGAGGCCCGCGCCGACGGTCCAGCCCATCAACAGCGCGAGGCCGAGGCCCAACAGTGTGGCGACCGCAATCTGCGCAACGGCGCCGGGCACCGCGATCGCGCGCACCGACAGCAGGTCGTTCAGCGAGAAATGCAGGCCGACGCCGAACATCAGGAGAATGATACCGAGTTCGGCGAGCTCGGTTGCCAGCGCCTGATCGGCGACGAAGCCGGGCGTGAACGGACCCACGGCGACACCCGCGAGCAAATAACCGACCAGTGGCGGAACCCGAAAGCGCTGGGCGATGGTTCCGAAGACGAAGGCAAGTCCGAGGCCCGCGACGACGGTCGCGATCAGAGGTGTGTCATGCGGCATTTCGCCTTGTCGCACAGCATGGTTGGCGGTGCACCGCGACCATTTGAGGCGCGGCATTCCGCGCGCGGAACTGTGATCTATTGCTCATAGCGTGAGCATATGATCTCATGCCGCGATGGATCCGCGGCTGCCCAAAACCGATCTGGTCATCTTCGACTGTGACGGCGTGCTCGTCGATAGCGAGGAATTGAGCTGCCGCTGCCTCGCCGAGGCGATGGCGAAGGCCGGCATCGAGATGAGCACCGAGCGGGCGCTCGAACTCTTCCTCGGGCGCAGCACCACGGCCCTGGTCGACTATTGCCGGGGCGTGGGCAAGCCGTTGCCCGCGACTTTCCTGCCCGAATTGGCGCACCAGGTGCGCGAGACCTTCCGCTCGCAGCTCAAGCCGATCGTCGGCATCGCCGCCGTGCTCGCGGAATTGCACCTGCCGTATTGTGTCGCTTCATCGAGCGATCTTGCCCGGGTGAGGTTCTCGCTCGAGCTGACCGGTCTTGCGTCGAGCTTCGGACAGCGGCTCTACACCGCGCAGATGGTCGAGCATGGCAAGCCGGCGCCGGATCTGTTCCTGTTTGCCGCCGGCGAAATGGCAGCCGAGCCGCGTCGCACGCTGGTCATCGAGGACAGCGTCAGCGGGGTGACGGCGGCGAAGGCCGCGGGGATGAAAGTGTGGGGATTTGTTGGTGGCGCCCACTATCGGTTGGCGGATGGCAGTGCTCTGCTGAAGCAGGCCGGGGCGGATCGAATCTTCGCCGCGATGACGGATTTCTGGAACGAAGGCTGACGCACGATCATGGCTGCGCCCGACAACGAAAAGTCTCGCCTCGACGATGCGGCGCGCGCCGGCTGGCTGTATTTCATCGCGGGCCACACCCAGGACGAAATAGCAAAAATGCTGCAGGTGTCGCGCGCCTCGGCGCAGCGCCTGGTGTCGCTGTGTCTGGCGGAGCGGCTGATCACGTTTCGTCTCGAGCACCCCATTGCAGCCTGCATGGAGCTGGCGTCTCGCCTGAAGGCGAGGTTCGATCTGGTGCATTGCGACGTCGTGCCGACGGATCCGGCGGCGCCGCTGTCGAATGCCGGGATCGCCGAACGCAGCGCCAATCTGCTGGAGCTGACGCTCCGCTCGGAGACGCCTGTCATCGTGGCGCTCGGCACCGGCCGCGCGGTGCGCGCCGCGGTCGAGCGGGTCTCTCCGATCGAGCGGCCCGATCATCAGATCGTCTCGCTGGTCGGCAACATCTCCGCCGACGGCTCGGCAAGCTTCTACGACACGGTCGGGCGGCTCGCCGACCGCACCGGCGCGCGGCATTACCCGATGCCGCTGCCGTTCCTGATGTCGAGCGAGGACGAGCGCAACCGCATGATCCGCATCGATCCGATCGCGCGGGTGAGGGCGGTCGCCGCCAAGGCCGATCTGCGGCTGATCGGCATCGGCCAGATGGACCAGAAGGCCCAGGTCCATGTCGACGGCTTCGTCACCCGCGAAGAATTGCTGGAGATGATGCGGCTCGGCGCGGTCGGCGAGGTGACGGGCTGGGCCTATGACGCCAAGGGCCGCCTGATCAAAGGCGGCACCAACAAGCGCCTGACCAGCATTCCGCCGCAGATCCCCGCGGTGTCGACCACGATTGCCGCGGCCGTCGGCGCCGCCAAGGTGCCGTCGATCAAGGCTGCGCTGGCGGGCCGGGTGATCAACGGCCTCATCACCGACGAGGCGACCGCGCGCGCGGTGCTGGACCGCTAGGCGGCTCTCTCTTCCGTTCAGGAACCACCCTTCCAGCGTGCAATGCAACCCGCAGTCGCGCGGGACGGTGCAGCCGCGCGCGCTTGACAAACTTTAACGATGGGATGAACATACGCCCAACACGTGGGCATATGCTCAACGTGACATAAGGGAGGTCACCTTGAAAAACGTCCTTTGCGCCGTTGCGGGCGCGGCTGCTCTTTTGATCTCTGCCCCCTCGATCGCCCAGACCACGCTGACGGTGGCGACCGTCAACAACGGCGACATGATCCGCATGCAGGGGCTCACCAGCGAATTCACCGCGAAGAACCCCGACATATCAGTCAAATGGGTGACGCTCGAGGAGAACGTGCTGCGGCAGCGCGTGACCACCGACATCGCCACCAAGGGCGGCCAGTTCGACGTGCTCACGATCGGCACCTATGAGGTGCCGATCTGGGCCAAGAAGGGCTGGCTGGTGCCGCTCGACAAGCTTGGCGCCGATTACGACGTCAATGACCTGCTGCCGAAGATCAGGGATGCGGTCTCCGTCGACGGCAAGCTCTACGCCGCGCCGTTCTACGGCGAGAGCTCGATGGTGATGTACCGCACCGACCTGTTCGACAAGGCCGGCCTGAAGATGCCGGAAAGCCCGACCTGGGACTTCGTGGTCGACGCGGCCAAGAAGCTGACCGACAAGTCGGGCGGCGTCTACGGCATCTGCCTGCGCGGCAAGGCCGGTTGGGGCGAGAACATGGCGTTCCTGACTGCGATGGCGAATTCCTTTGGCGCGCGCTGGTTCGACGAGAAATGGGAGCCGCAGTTCAATTCGCCGGAATGGAAGAAGACGCTCACGACCTATGTCGACCTGATGAAGCAGGCCGGCCCTCCCGGCGCCTCTTCCAACGGCTTCAACGAGAACCTCGCGCTGTTCAATGCCGGCAAATGCGCGATGTGGATCGACGCCACGGTGGCGGCGTCGTTCGTGACCAACCCGGCGCAGTCCACGGTCGCGGGCAAGGTCGGTTTCGCGCTGGCGCCGAACACCGGGCTCGGCAAGAACGCCAACTGGCTGTGGGCGTGGAGCCTGGCGATCCCCGCCGGCTCGAAGAAGGTCGAGGCGGCCGAGAAATTCATCGCCTGGGCGACCAGCAAGGACTACTCCAAGCTCGTCGCATCGAAGGAGGGCTGGTCCAACGTGCCGCCGGGAACACGGACCTCGCTGTACCAGAATCCCGAGTATCTGAAAGCGGCGCCGTTCGCCAAGATGACCCTGGCCTCGATCGATGCGGCTGATCCGAGCCACCCGACCGTGAAGCCGGTGCCCTATGTCGGCGTGCAATATGCGGCGATTCCTGAATTCCAGGGCATCGGCACCCAGGTCGGCCAGCAATTCTCGGCCGCGCTGTCCGGCTCGACGTCAGTCGATGCCGCGCTCGCCGCCGCGCAGTCCGTGACCGAGCGCGAGATGAAGCGCGCGGGCTACATCAAATAATCCACGCGATCCGATCGCCAGGGCGCGTCAAACGCCCTGGCCCCCGACCAGCTCAAGACCTCCCGAGCTGGGCTACTCGCGGCCATCCTGTCCCGCAGCGGGATGGTCGCTCCTTTCCTTAAGAAGGAGGCGGGGATGGCGACCCAGCAGACCCAACTGCTCGCACGCACGCTGCTCACGCCCGCCGTGGCGCTGCTGTTCATCTGGATGATCGTGCCGCTGGCGCTCACGATCTACTTCGCGACCCTGCACTACAATCTGCTCGATCCCGGCTCCGAATCCTTCGTCGGGCTGGAGAATTTCCGCTACTTCCTGACCGATCCGGCCTTCCTCGCCTCGCTGCAGAACACGCTGGTGCTGGTCGGCTCGGTGCTCGCGATCACGATCATCCTCGGCGTGCCGCTGGCGCTGTTGCTCGACCAGCAGGTGGTCGGGCTCTCGATCGTCCGGCTGATGGTGATCGCGCCGTTCTTCGTGATGCCGACGGTGAGCGCGCTGGTCTGGAAGAACCTGTTGATGCATCCGGTGTCGGGCCTGTTCGCCTGGATCGCGCATCTGTTCGGGCTGCCGGCGATCGACTGGTTCAACGATGCGCCGCTGTTCTCGGTGATCCTGATCGTCTCCTGGCAGTGGCTGCCGTTCGCGACCCTGATCCTCTTGACCGCGCTGCAATCGCTCGACGAGGAACAGAAGGAGGCCGCTGAGATGGACGGTGCGAGCGCGATCTCGACTTTCATCTACATCACGCTGCCGCATCTGGCGCGTCCGATCACGGTGGTGATCCTGATCGAGACTATCTTCCTGCTCACGGTGTTTGCGGAGATCTTCGTCACCACCGGCGGTGGCCCCGGTCTGCAGACCACCAATATCGCCTTCCTGATCTATTCGCAGGCGCTCATCCAGTACGACGTCGGCAGCGCCTCGGCGGGCGGCCTGGTCGCGGTGGTGCTCGCCAACATCGTTGCGTTCTTCCTCGTTCGTATCGTCGGCCGGAATCTGGAGGCGTAACCTCATGGCGCGGAAGGTCACGACACGGAACAAGGTGATCTCGACGGCGGCGGCCTGGCTGGCCGGCTTCCTGATCTTCTTCCCGATCCTCTGGATGGTGCTGGCGAGCTTCAAGACCGAGCTCGAAGCCTTCGCGATCCCGCCATCGTTCCTGTTCTTCCACTGGACGACGGAGAACTACGTCACGGTGCAGGAGCGCAGCGACTACCTCCACCACGCGCTCAACTCGATCATCATCGCCGGCGGCTCGACCTTGATCGCGATGCTGATCGCAATTCCGGCGGCATGGTCGATGGCGTTCTCGCCGACCAAGCGGACCAAGGATGTGCTGCTCTGGATGCTCTCCACCAAGATGATGCCGCCGGTCGGCGTGCTGGTGCCGATCTACCTGATCTACCGGACGTTCGGCGTGCTCGATACCCGAAGCGGCCTGATCTTCATTCTGTGCCTCGGCAATCTGCCGATCGTGATCTGGATGCTGTTCACCTATTTCAAGGAAATCCCGAAGGACATTCTCGAGGCGGCGCGGATGGACGGCGCCACGATCGGCCGCGAGCTGATCTATGTGCTGACGCCGATGGCGGTGCCGGGGCTCGCCTCGACCTTGCTGCTCAATCTGATCCTGGCGTGGAACGAGGCGTTCTGGACGCTCAATTTGTCGACCCTCGAGGCCGCGCCGCTCACCGTGTTCATCGCATCCTATTCCAGCCCGGAAGGATTGTTCTGGGCGAAATTGTCGGCGGCGTCGACGCTCGCGATCGCGCCCATTCTCGTGCTCGGCTGGTTCAGTCAGCGGCAGCTCGTCCGCGGCCTGACCTTCGGCGCGGTCAAATAGCAGAAGGGCTTTCGCCATGGGTCAGATTACGCTGCAAGGTGTGCAAAAATCGTTCGGGCCGGTCCACATCATCAAGGGCGCCGACCTCGAGATCGCCGACGGCTCCTTCGTCGTCTTCGTCGGTCCGTCAGGCTGCGGCAAGACCACACTGCTGCGGCTGATCGCGGGGCTGGAAGACGTCACCGGCGGCGCCATCCTGATCGACGGCCGCAACGTGGTCGACGTGCCGCCGGCCAAGCGCGGGCTGTCGATGGTGTTCCAGTCCTACGCGCTCTATCCGCATATGAGCGTGCGCGGCAACATCGCGTTCGGCCTGAAAATGGCAGGAGTCGCCAAGGACGAGATCAACCGCAAGGTCGAGGCTGCCGCGGCCACCCTCAACCTGACGCCCTATCTCGACCGCAAGCCGCGCGAGCTCTCCGGCGGCCAGCGCCAGCGCGTTGCGATCGGCCGTGCCATCGTGCGCGAGCCGAAGGCGTTCCTGTTCGACGAGCCGCTGTCGAACCTCGACGCCGCGCTGCGGGTGCAGATGCGGCTCGAGGTGACGCGGTTGCAGAAGCAGCTCGGCACCACGGCAATCTACGTCACCCACGACCAGGTCGAGGCCATGACCATGGCCGACAAGATCGTGGTGCTGAACGGCGGCAAGATCGAGCAATACGGTTCGCCGCTCGAGCTCTACGAGAAGCCGGCGAACCTGTTCGTCGCCGGTTTCATCGGCTCGCCGAAGATGAATTTCGTCACCGGCGAGCTCGCCAGGCAGCAGGGCGCGACCACCATCGGGGTGCGGCCCGAGCATTTGAAGGTCGAGCGCGACGGGCAGGGCGGCTGGCACGGCACGGTCGCGGTCGCCGAGCATCTCGGCAGCGACACCTTTCTCTATGTCGACGCTGCGGCATTGGGAACGTTGACCGCGCGCTATGTCGGCGAGCTCGACCTGCATCCCGGCGATCGGGTGTCGCTGATCCCGGATCCGGCACGCATCTATCGTTTCGACGACAGCGGAAAGTCGATCCACGCGTAAGGAAGAAGAAAATGTATCTCGAGAAATTCAGACTCGGCGGCAAGACTGCCATCATCACCGGCGCCGGTCAGGGCATCGGGCTAGCCTGCGCCGAGGCGCTCGCGGAAGCCGGCGCCAAGGTCATCATCGGCGACCGCGATGCCAAGGTCGCCAATGACGCGCAGGCGGCGCTGAAGGCCAAGGGCTTCGACGCCGATATCGCGCTGATGGACGTGACGGATTCCGGGCGCGTCTCGGCGGTCGCCGACGAACTGGTCCGCAAGTACGGCAAGGTCGACATCCTCATCAACAATGCCGGCATCGCGCGCAGCGAGACGCCGGCCGAGACCGTGACCGACGAGCACTGGCTCAACGTCATCGACGTCAATCTGAACGGCACCTTCTGGTGCTGCCGCGCGTTCGGCAATCACATGCTGAAGGCGAGGTCCGGCACCATCGTCAATGTCGGCTCGATGTCCGGCTTCATCGTCAACAAGCCGCAGGAGCAGTGCTTCTACAACGCCTCCAAGGCCGCGGTGCATCATTTGACCAAATCGCTCGCCGCCGAATGGGCCGCGCGCGGGGTCCGCGTCAACGCCGTGGCGCCGACCTATATCGAGACCCCGCTGAACGCCTTCGTGAAGAACAGCCCCCGCATGTATGACGCCTGGATTGGTGGAACCCCGATGGCGCGGATGGGGCAGGTCGACGAGATCGCCTCCGTGGTGCTGTTCCTGGCCTCCGAGGCGGCGAGCCTGATGACCGGAAGCATCGTTCTGGTCGATGGCGGCTACACTTGCTGGTAAGCTTGCGCCGGAAATGACGGAGCGGCCATGCGGCAAGCCTATATCGGGGTGGACGTCGGGAGCGCCAGCGCCCGGGCGGGGGTATTCGACGAGGCCGGGAAGCTATTGGGTTCGGCCCGGCATCCGATCCGGGTCTGGCATGAGCCCGGCGACATCGTCGAGCAATCGTCCGACGACATCTGGGCGGCCTGCGTGACGTCGGTGCGTCACGCGATGCGGGAGGCGGCGGTCGCGGCCGAGCAGGTCAAGGGCATCGGTTTCGATGCGACCTGCTCGCTGGTCGTGCTCGACAGAGCCGGCCGGCCGCTCACCGTCAGCCCGTCCGGCGACCCCGCGCGCAATGTCGTGGTCTGGATGGACCACCGCGCGATGGACGAGACCGAATTCGTCAACGCGACCGGTGATCGCGTGCTGCGCTATGTCGGCGGCGCCATCTCGCCGGAGATGGAGATTCCGAAGATCCTCTGGCTGAAGCGGCATCTGCCCGCGACCTTCGACGCCGCTGGGCATTTCTTCGACCTCGCCGACTATCTCTCGTTCCGCGCCTCCGGCTCGCTGGCGCGCTCGACCTGCACGGTCACCTGCAAATGGACCTATGTGGCCAGTGAGGGCGGCTGGAGCGAATCTTTCCTGAAGCGGGTCGGGCTCGAGGCGCTCGCTGCGGATCGCTTTGCCCGGATCGGGACCGAGATCGTGCCGCCCGGCTCGCCGCTCGGCCGCGGGCTGTCGGAGAATGCCGCACGCGATCTCGGCCTGGTGCCGGGAACCGCGGTCGGCGCCTCGCTGATCGATGCCCATGCCGGCGGCGTCGGCGCGATCGGTGGCCGTGATGGCTCGGGCGCCGACGTCGATGTCTGCCAGCGGCTCGCCTACATCATGGGAACGTCGGCCTGCATCATGGCGACGACGGTCGATCCTTGCTTCGTGCCCGGCGTCTGGGGCCCGTATTTCGAAGGCATGGTGCCGGGCTTCTGGCTGAACGAGGGCGGTCAATCCGCGGCAGGTGCCGCGATCGATCATCTGCTCAAATCGCATCCGGCGCATGCCGAGGTTTTGCTAGCTGCGAAGAACGACGGCGTCGATGTCATCGAGCACCTCGAAAGGCGCATCCTGGCGCGCAGCGGCAACGCCGGCGCGGCCGCACTTCTCGCCCGCAACGTTCATGTCCTGCCGGAATTCCTCGGCAACCGGTCGCCCTATGCCGATCCCGGCTCGCGCGCCGTGATCGCGGGGCTCGATCTCGACACCGACGTGTCGGCGCTGGAGCGGTTGTTCATCGCCGGCCTGTGCGGGCTGGCCTATGGCCTCGCCGATGTCATCGAAGCGCTGCAGGCCCACGGCGTCAGCGGCAAGACCATCGTGATCGGCGGCGGCGCGAGCCGCAGCCCCCTGGTGCGCCAGATCATGGCCGACACCACCGGCTACACGGTGGCGCTGCCGCAGACGCAAGAACCCGTCTTGCTCGGCGCCGCGATGCTTGGCGCGGTCGCCAGTGGTGCGCACAACTCGATCAATGCGGCGATGGCCGGCATGTCGGCGCTCGGGCGGCTGAGCGAGCCGACCAGGCCCGAGCTTGCCGATTTCCATCGCAAGAAGCGCGGCGTGCACAAGATGCTGCGCCAGCTCGATCGCGACAGCCGCGAGGCGATGAAGCGGGCGCCCGGTGCGGCGCCGGGTTGAGGTGTTTGCATGCTGCTGAGTTGCGGAGATGCGCTGATTGATTTCCTGCCGTCGCGGACGGCGGATGGACGCGAGGCCCTGACGCCCGCGGTCGGCGGCTCCTGCCTCAACATCGCGATCGGTGCCGCCCGGCTCGATGTTCCCACCGGCTTTGTCGGTGGCATCTCGACCGACACCTTCGGCCGAATGATCGCCGATCACGCCGCGGCGTCCGGCGTCGATCTCAGCCGCGCGACGCGCAGCGACCGCCAGGCCACGCTCGCCTTTGCGCGCGTGACCGGCACCGAAACGCAATACGCCTTCTATGACACCGACACGGCATCGCGGAACTGGATCTATCGGCGCGAGGCGATCGCGCTCGACGGCGTCACTTGCCTGCACACCGGCTCGACCACGCTGGTCCATGACAAGGGCGCGGCCGAGACGCTGGCCTTTATCGTAGATGCGCGGCCGAACGCGACCATCTCACTCGATCCGAACTGCCGGCCGAACCTCGTCAAGGACAAGGATGCCTATCGCACCCGCATGCTGGCGTTCTGCGGCAAGGCGGACGTCGTGAAGATGTCCGACGTCGACTTCGCCTATCTGTTTGGCGACGAGGCCTACGCTGCGCGCGCCGAGGCGCTGCTCTCGGGCGGCGCGTCGCTCGTCGTCATCACGCGCGGCAATGATGGCGCCTCTGCCTGGCATCGTGAGGCCGGATCGATCGAGGTCGCGTCGCCGGCCGTAAAGGTCGTGGATACGATCGGCGCCGGCGACAGTTTTCAGGCGGCGCTGCTCGCCGCGCTGCATCGGCTGGATCGGATCGCGCGGCAGCGGCTGCATGACATCTCCGCGGCCGAACTCGCGCGCGCGCTGTCGTTTGCCTGCAACTGCGCCGCCTTCACCTGCACGCGCGCCGGTGCCGATCCGCCGCGGAGCCGGGAGTTGCCTGCGGACACTTGGTAGGCCGGCGCACCGCGTGGCGCCATGCGCACAAGGCGATAGACTTGCGACATGCCGCACGGCACGATGCCCGGCGATCGACCATGTCTGATGCGAGCGCTTTGTCCCGATGAGCGATGATCTCTGTCTGCTGCCTGCCGTTGAGCTTCGCGCGCGGATCGCGCGCAAGGAGGTCTCTCCCGTCGAGGTCACAACCGCGGTGCTCGGCCGCGCCGAGCGGCTGCAGCCTGAGCTGAACTGCTTCATCACGCTGTGCGGCGACGAGGCGATGGCGCAGGCGAAGGCCGCGGAGCGGCAGGTCATGGCCGGCGAGCCGCTCGGCCTGCTGCACGGCATCCCGTTCACCGTGAAGGACATCGTCAGCACCAAGGGTGTGCGCACGACCTTCGGCGCGGTGCCGTACCGGAACAACGTACCCGATCATGACGCCGTGGCGGTGGCCCGGCTCCGTGCGCAGGGCGGAATATTGATCGGCAAGACCACGACGCCGGAGTTCGGCAGCAAATGCCTGACCGACTCGCCACTGTTCGGCCGCACCCGCAATGCGTGGAGCGCCGAGCGCTCCAGCGGCGGTTCCAGCGGCGGCGCGGCGGTGGCGGTCGCAAGCGGCATCGCGCCGCTGGCGGTTGCCACCGACGGCGGCGGCTCGACCCGGATTCCAGCCGCCTGCAACGGCGTTGTCGGGATCAAGCAGAGCAACGGCGTGATCCCGCACAGCCAGGTGCAGGACGCGTTCGGCAACCAGACCTATGTCACGCCGACCACGCGCACCGTCGCCGATACCGCGCTGATGATGCAGGCGATGGCCGGCGAGGATCCGTCCGATCCGTGGTCGATTGGCGTGCCGGTGCCTGATTATCTCGATCGTGCGGCGCCGCGCGGCGATCTCAGGGGCAGGCGGGTGCTGTACTGCCTGTCGCCGCCCGGGCGCCCGGTGACCGCGGACGTCGCCGCTGACTTCAAGGCGGGCCTCGACCGGCTGGCCAGCCTCGGCGCCGAAACTCGAGGAATTCTCCGGCGACGGCTTCGACGTCGAGCCGATCTGGCGCGCCATCAATCACACCGTCTGGCGGACCCGCTTCGAGAAGCTCGCGGCCGACCATCCCGATGATCTCAGCCCGACCTTCCTGAAGCAGCTCGCACTCGCCGCAAAGGTGAGCGGCGTCGCCTACCAGCAGGCGATGTTCGACCGCACCGCGCTGTTCCGCCGCGTGCAGTCGCTGCTTGCGCGCGGCGACTGGCTGGCGATGCCGACGCTGACCCGCACGGCGCTGCCGATCGATCAGGATCTGTTCGGTACCATCGACATCGACGGCCAGAGCTTCGACAGCGTGCGGCCGCACTGGTTTCCCTGGACCATGCTGTTCAACATGACCGGGCATCCCGCGGTCAGCATCCCTTCCGGCTTCGGCCGCGATGGCCTGCCGATCGGCCTGCATCTGGTCGGCCGCTTCCGGGCCGATGCCGACCTGCTGCGCGTCGCGGCGCTGTTCGAAGAGGCGAGCGATCTGCTCGGCCGCTGGCCGGCGCTGAAATCATGAATGACGCGGCCGAGGGCTTGCATTCGTTCGCGAACATGTTGAAACCTGCGGCCTGTTCCTTACCCTTCGGGCGGGCATGAGCGTATTCTTCCTGCGACGGATCCTGACCCTGGTGGCGACGCTGTTCGCGGCCTCGCTGATCATTTTCCTGGTGCTCGACGCGCTGCCCGGCGATGCCGCGCAGATGCTGATGGGCGCCGACGCCTCGCCCGATGCGGTGCGCGCGCTCACCGTCAAGCTCGGGCTCGACCAGCCGCTCACGGTTCGCTATCTGCTCTGGATCAAGGGCGTGGCGGTCGGCGACCTCGGCAACAGCTATGTCTATGGCACGCCGGTGGCCGGCCTGATCGCGGAGCGGCTGGTGCTGACCATCCCGCTCGCGATCATGTCGATGCTGATCACGGTGGTGCTGGCGCTCGCTGCCGGCATCTACACCGCGGCCAACCACAACAAGATCGGCGATGTCGGCGTGATGTCGCTGACCCAGATCGGCATCGCGCTGCCGAATTTCTGGTTCGCGATCCTCCTGATCCTGCTGTTCTCGGTGAAGCTGCAATGGCTGTCCGCCGGCGGATTTGCCGGCTGGGATGACGGCATCTGGCTCGGAATCAAGTCGCTGCTGCTGCCCGCGATCTCGCTTGCCGTGGTGCAGGCCGCGATCCTGGCCCGCGTCACCCGCTCTGCGGTGCTGGAGGTGCTGCGCGAGGATTTCGTCCGCACCGCGCGCGCCAAGGGGCTCGGCAAGCGCGAGGTGCTGTGGCGTCATGTGCTGCGCAACGCCATGATCCCGGTCATGACGGTCATGGGCTTGCAATTCGCCAATCTTCTGGCCGGCACCATCGTGATCGAGAACGTGTTCTATCTGCCGGGCCTCGGCCGGCTGATCTTCCAGTCGATCGCCAACCGCGACCTGATCGTGGTGCGCAACTGCGTGATGCTGCTCGCCGCGATGGTCGTGACAGTCAATTTCGTGGTCGATGTGCTCTATGCCTTCATCGATCCGCGCATCAAGGTCGCCAACCTGTGAGCGCGCCGCTGACCGCATCCGCCGGCACGGCGGCGATCGCACCGGGGACGAGGCCTGTGACCGGCTTCTGGTGGCGCGCCCTGCGCCATCGTAGCTTCGTGCTTGGTGCGGTGCTCAGCCTGCTCGTGCTCGGCGCGGCGCTGCTGTCGCTGGTCTGGACGCCGTGGTCGGCCTATGACATCGACGTCGCCTCGAAGCTGCACCCGCCGTCGGCGGCGCACTGGCTCGGCACCGACGTGCTCGGCCGCGATATCGTCTCGCTGCTGCTGGTCGGCGCGCGCTCCACCATCATGGTCGGCGTCATCGCCGTCGGCATTGGCCTGACCTTCGGTGTTGGCCTCGGCCTGACCGCGGCTGCCCGCAAGGGCTGGACCGAGGAGCTCATCATGCGGATGAGCGACTTCACCTTCGCTTTCCCTGCCGTGCTGTCGGCCATCATGCTGGCCGCGGTCGCAGGCCCCGGCATGGTGACGTCGATCACCGCGATCGGCATCTTCCAGATCCCGACCTTCGTCCGCGTCACCCGCGGCTCGGCCAATGCGATCTGGGCCCGCGAATTCGTGCTGGCGGCGCGCGCCGCGGGCAAGGGGTCGTTCCGCATCACGATCGAGCATGTGCTGCCGAACATCCTGTCGATCCTGATCGTGCAGGCGACGATCCAGTTCGCGCTCGCGATCCTCGCCGAGGCCGCGCTGTCCTATCTCGGGCTCGGCACCCAGCCGCCGCAGCCGTCCTGGGGCCGCATGCTCAACGATGCGCAGACCCTGCTGTTCCAGTCGCCGATGCTCGCGGTCTATCCCGGTGTTGCGATCGCGATCGCGGTGCTCGGCCTCAATTTGCTCGGCGACGGCTTGCGCGATCTGCTCGATCCCCGTCTGGCGCGGGAGCGCTGAGCATGGCTGACACAGGCGCGCCGTTGATCGAGGTGAAGGACCTGGGCGTCCGGCTCAACACCAGCCGCGGCCCGGCGCAGGCCGTCCGCGGCGTCAGCTTTGCGCTTCGGCGCGGCGAGACGCTCGGGCTGGTCGGCGAATCCGGTTGCGGCAAGTCGGTCACGGCGCTGGCCCTGATGGGGCTCTTGCCCGACAGCGCCGTGATCAGCGGCAGCATCCGGCTCGAAGGCGCAGAGCTCGTTGGCCTGCCCGACGCGGCTTATTGCAAGCTGCGCGGCAACCGCATCAGCATGATCTTCCAGGAGCCGATGACCGCGCTCAATCCGATGCACACGATCGGGCATCAAGTCGCCGAGCCGCTGCGGCGTCACACCGGTGTCTCGGCAACCGAAGCGCGGCAGGAAGCCATCGCCTTGCTCGATCGCGTCGGGCTGCCCGATGCGGCGAAGCGGGTCGATGCCTATCCGCACCAGTTTTCCGGCGGCCAGCGCCAGCGCATCACGATCGCGATGGCGCTCGCCTGCCAGCCGGAAGTGCTGATCGCCGATGAGCCGACCACAGCCCTCGACGTCACGATCCAGGGCCAGATCCTCGATCTGATCGCCGATCTCGTCGCGGTGCGCGGCATGTCGATGATCCTGATCTCGCACGATCTCGGCGTGATCGCCGAGAATGTCGAGCGCATGATGGTGATGTATGGCGGCACCGTGGTCGAAAGCGGCGCCACCGATGCCGTGTTCACCCGGATGGGCCATCCTTATACGCAGGGCCTGTTCCGCGCCCGCCCGCGGCTTGGCGCGCGCAAGGGGACGCGGCTCACGACCATCGCCGGCACCGTGCCGGAGCTGGCTGACTTGCCCGCGGGATGCACCTTCGCCGATCGTTGCGCGATCGTGGAAGGACGTTGCCGCGCGGCGCTGCCGGCGGTCGTCGACGTCGGCGGAAGCCATGGCGTGCGCTGCATAAGGACGGACGTCTCGATGGCGGCCGGGGGCATCGGCGCATGACCGTGCTCGATCAGCCCTGGTCCGCGTCCGCGACGCCGCTGCTCGAGGTGACGGATCTCGCGCAGCGCTACACCTTGCCGCGCGAAAGCCTGTTCAAGCCGGCGGCGCAGGTGCATGCGCTCAACGGCGTCACAGCGCAGGTCATGCCGGGCAAGAGCCTCGGCGTCGTCGGCGAGTCCGGGTCGGGCAAATCGACCTTTGCGCGGCTGGTGATGGCGCTGGAGCGGCCGACATCGGGGCAGGTGTCGCTGCTGGGGCGTGACCTCAATCGGATGCCGGCGGATGAGCTGCGCCGCGCCCGCCGCGATTTCCAGATGGTGTTCCAGGATCCCTACGGCTCGCTCGATCCGCGGCAGACCATCGCGCGCATCGTGGCCGAGCCGCTGACCGCGCTCGGGCGGATCGATCGCGGCAGCCTGCGCGAGCGTGTCGCCACGGTGCTGCGGCAGGTCGGGTTGCGCGATGCCGACATGTACAAGTTCCCGCACGAATTCTCCGGCGGCCAGCGCCAACGCATCGCGATCGCGCGCGCGCTGATCACCCAGCCGAAGCTGATCGTCGCCGACGAGCCGGTCTCCGCGCTCGACGTCTCGGTGCAGGCGCAGGTGCTCAATCTGATGCAGGATCTGCAGGATGAATTCGGCCTGAGCTACATCCTGATCAGCCACGACCTCGCGGTGGTCGACCTGCTCTGCGACGAGATCGCGGTGATGTATCTCGGGCGCATCGTCGAGCAGGGGCGGCCGACCGATCTGTTTGCGCGCTCTGCCCATCCCTATACGCGCGCGCTGCTGGATGCGGTGCCGCGCGCCCGGGCCGGTCGCGTCCGGCGGCGCCGCGGCGCGCAGGCGATCGGCTCGCAGGCCTCGGCCATCACCGGCTGTCCTTACGCGCCGCGCTGTCCGCTGGCCGACCAGCATTGTCGCGAGGCCGCGCCTGCGCTACGCAGCGTGGGAGGCGCCCATCTGGCGGCCTGCCATCACGCCGAAGCCGTGATGGCGCTGCCGCCAGTGGTCGCCGAGGCCGGTTAGTCCTGTGTGCGGGATGAACCCAAGTTGATCAAAGAACACGTCCGGGGAGCAGACCAATGTTGAGGAAATTGTGCGTCATCGCGGCGGTTGCCGCGCTCGCCGCAGCACCGCTGCCGAGCCTCGCGCAGGGCAAGAAAGACAGCGTTGTGATGGGCATGACGCTGGAGCCGCCGGGGCTCGATCCCACCAACGCGGCAGCCGCGGCGATCGCCGAAGTCACGCTCTACAATGTCTATGAGACGCTGACCAAGATCAACGAGGACGGCTCGGTGTCGCCGTTGCTCGCCGAGAGCTGGCAGGCCTCGCCCGATCTCAAGACCTACACTTTCAAGCTCCGCAAGGGCGTCAAATTCCACAATGGCGAACCCTTCGATTCCGCCGCGGTGAAGTTCTCGTTCGACCGCGCGGCCGCGCCGACCTCGACCAACAAGGACAGGAGCCTGCACCAGGCCTTCACGTCGGTGACGGCGCCGGATCCGGAGACGATCGTGGTCGCGTTGAAGTACGCCGAGCCCAACCTGCCGTTCCTGCTCGGTCAGGCATCGGGCTCGATCGTCGAGCCGAAGAGCGCGCCGACCGATGCGACCCAGCCGGTCGGCACCGGACCCTATACGCTCGGCAGCTGGGCCAAGGGTTCGTCGATCACGCTGGTCAAATGGCCGGACTATCGCAACGCCGCCGCGATCAAGCTCGCCAAGGTGACGATCCGCTTCATCGGCGATCCCGCCGCGCAGGTCGCGTCGCTGCTGTCGGGTGACGTCGACGCGTTCCCGCGGGTTGCGGCGGCGCGCAGCCTAGCGCAGTTCAAGGCCGATCCGCGCTTCGATGTCCTGATCGGCGGCTCGCGAACAAAAACCATCGTCGGCATCAACGAGCGCAAGAAGCCGCTCGACGACGTCCGCGTTCGCCGCGCCATCCTGGCCGCGATCGACCGCAAGGCGATGATTGACGGCGCCGTCGACGGCTTCGGCACGCCGATCGGCAGTTTCTACACGCCGGGGATCGCTCGGCTATGTCGATACCACCGGCATCAACGCCTACGATCCCGAACTGGCCAAGAAGCTGCTGGCCGAGGCCGGCGTCAAGACGCCGCTGGAGCTCAGCCTCAAGCTGCCGCCGCCGTCCTACGCGCGGCAGGGCGGCGAGGTGCTCGCGGCCCAGCTCGCCAAGGTCGGCATCGTGGCCAAGATCGAGAACGTCGAATGGGCGCAATGGCTGTCGCAGGTCTTCACCGGCCCGCACAATTACGACCTTACCATCGTCGCGCATGTCGAGCCGTTCGACCTCGTGAAGCTGACCGAGCCGGACTACTATCTCGGCTACAAATCCGAGGCGTTCAACGCGCTGTACCAGCAGATCATGGCGACGCCCGACGAGGCCGGCCGCGCGAAGCTGCTCGGCGACGCCCAGCGGATGCTGGCAACCGATGCGGTCGCCGGCTTCCTGTTCCAGCCGCAATTGATCACGATCGCCAGCAAGAAGCTGAAGGGCGTGTGGAAGGACGTGCCGCAGTTCGAGAATGATTTCTCGACCTGGGCTTGGGAGTAACTTGCGAGTAATCCGGGAGGAAGCGATCGCTCCGGCGGAGACCGATGGCCTCAGCCGGCGCCGCACCTCGCGCGACGCCGTCGCTTGACGCTTAGTCTCATTTTACGTGCTGCGCCTGCGAAGGCGAACGTGTCCGGCGATACGCGAAGGCGCCGGAAGACACCGATATTGCTCAGGTTGATGCAAGCCCGCGCTCGCAGCACTCGGGCGCGCGAACGCATGCTGTTCCGGCTTCGCAGTGAGCGCATCGGTTGTCTTTGTGAAGGACAGCGCTAACATGGAACCCGTCCATCGATACCTGTCGTTGTCTTTTTTGATCACCTATTGCAGCGCAACCAAGGCCACCAACGGTGCGCGGTTGCTACGGCGGCCAGGCCTCGAAGGGGAAGTAGCAAACATCATCCCTGATACTGCAACCAAGAAATAACGGGGGAGAGCATGTACGTGAAAGGGCTTGCGGCATTCGCCACAGCGGTCGGCGTTGGCCTGTTGTCCGGTGCTGCCATCGCACAAGAAGTCAAGCAGGAGAAGCAGTCGGTCCTGGGGAACGCCAATGTCCCTCCGGTGACCCAGGAGCAGCTCAACGCCGCCGACAAGAACGCGAAAGACTTCCTGCTCACCAACGGAAATTACGCGCAGACGCGGTTTTATCCGGGCAAGCAGATCGGCCGGGACAATGTGAAGAACCTGCACGTCGCCTGGATTTTCCAGACCGACGTCAAGGAGTCGCTCGAGACATCGCCGATCGTCGTCGACGGCGTGATGTATGTCACGACGTCGTTCAGCCATGTCTATGCGCTCGACGCCAAGACCGGCCAGCAGCTCTGGCACTATGCCCACAAGATGGGCCCGATCACGGTCTATTGCTGCGGTCCCAACAATCGCGGCGTTCAGGTGCTCGGCGACCGGGTCTATCTGGCGACGCTGGATTCCAAACTGATGGCGCTGAACGCCAAGACCGGCGAGGTGGTCTGGACCACCAACATCGCCGATCCCGAGCTCGGCTACAGCGAGACGATGGCGCCGACCGTGGTCAAGGACAAGGTGCTGATCGGCACCAATGGCGGCGAATACGGCGTCCGCGGCTTCGTGCGCGCCTATGATGCCAAGACCGGCAAGCAGCTCTGGAATTTCAACACCATTCCGGAGAACTCCGTCGGCGTCTGGGCGACCAAGGACGCCACCGGCCGCGACATGCATCGCAATATCCAGGCCGAGAAGGACATGCTCGCCAAGATCGGCGATCCCTATGCCAAGCTCGGCGGCGGCGTGTGGCAGAACCCGTCGGTCGATCTGGCGACCAACCGGATCTACTTCGTCGTCGGCAATCCCTCGCCCGACCTCGACGGCTCGAACCGGCCCGGCGACAACCTCTACACCAACTCGCTGGTCTCGCTCGATCTCGACACCGGCAAGTATGTCTGCCACTTCCAGTACATCGCCCATGACGTCTGACGTCTGGGACCTCGACGCGGTCAGCCCGACGGTGCTGGTCAACGTCAAGGACAAGGACGGCAAGACGATTCCCGGCGTCATTCATGCCGGCAAGACCGGGCACATCTATGTGCACGATCGCAAGGACTGCAGCCTGATTCGCTTCTCCGAGGCGATGGTGCCGCAGGAGAACATGTGGGTGCTGCCGACCAAGGAAGGTGCACGCATGCTGCCCGGCGCCAACGGCGGCGTCGAATGGTCGCCGATCGCGACCGACCCGGGACAGGAGCTGGCCTACGCCATCAACCTGCACCAGCCGATGACCTACCACGTCGAGAGCTCGGCCTATCCGAACGGCAAGCTGTGGCTGGGCGGGGCCTTCAAGGTGATCCCGAGCGAGAAGCAGTCGGGCAACATCACCGCGGTGAACTACAACACCGGCAAGATCAAGTGGCAGGTCAAGACACCAGAGCCGATGATCGGCGGCATCCTCGCCACGGCCGGCGGTCTGGTCTTCACCGGCGAAGGCAACGGCAAGTTCGCGGCCTATAATTCGTCGAGCGGCAAGGAGCTGTGGAGCTTCCGCGCCGGCGCCGGCGTCAACGCGCCGCCGTCGAGCTACATGATCGGCGGCAAGCAGTATGTCGTGGTCGGCGCGGGCGGTAACACCCAGGTCGATTTCAAGCGCGGCAACAACATCATCGCCTTCACGCTCGACTGAGCCGGGGCGTGATGCATCGTCACGCGTGCAAACATTGACGGCGAGGCGGGGCCGGGTCGGTCCCGCCTCTGTTTTCTTCGGATGAGCAGATGTTCCGCAGACTGATGATGTGCGGCGCCGCGCTGCTGCTGATGGCGGTCGAGGTGCAGGCGGAGACGATCGAGCAAAAGGTGCAGGTCTGCGCCGGATGCCACGGCGAGGACGGCAAGCCCGTCGACAAGACCATTCCGACGATCTGGGGCCAGCAGGCCGGCTATCTCTATATCCAGCTGCGCGATTTCAAGCGCGGCGACCGCAAGAGCGAGATCATGCAGCCGATCGCGACGCAATTCGAGCGCGACGACATGCTGGCGATCGCGGAATATTATTCGCAGAAGCCATGGCCTGACCTCGGCCAGCCGCGCGCGCCCAGGGATGTCGCGGAGAAGGCGGTCAGCGCCAGCGCTTCGGTCGGCTGCCCGGCCTGCCATCTCGATCGCTTCCAGGGCGACGGCACGGTGCCGCGGCTCGCCGGGATGGGGCGGGATTATCTTGCCAGGACCATCGCCGATTTCCGCACCCGCGCGCGCGGCAACAATCCCGGCATGTCGGACCTGATGCTGGCGACGTCGCCCGACGACCTTGCCGCGCTGGTGGAGTATCTGGCGGGGCTGTAGCGGCGGGTCGCCTCAGCGCGGCGTCAGCTCCTCGCGCAGCCCCGACAGGATGGTGAGATCGGCGGCGTGCTTGCCGGCCTTGTCGGCCAGCGCCGCATCGGCGCCGCGGGCGAGCAGCGCTTTCGCAATCGCGGGATGGTTGCCCTCGGCGGCGATCATCAGCGCCGTGCGACCGCGGGCGTCGCGTTCGTCGACCCTGGCGCCTGCGTCCAGGAGATAGGAGACGACCTCGAGCGCCTGCGCCTCTGGCACGGCCTCATCCGGTCCGGCCGCCCACATCAGCAGCGTCAGATCGTTGGCATAGCGCGCGTTGATGTCGATCTCGAGCGCAAGCAGCTGCTTGACGATGCCGAGTTGACCGCCGGCCGCCGCATACACCACCGGCGGCTTGCCGGTGTCGTCAGCCTTGCGGCCGTCGGCGCCGTGCGCCAGCAGCATGCGCACCACCATGTCCCGGCCGGCATAGGCGGCGGCCGCGACCGCCGAAGCGCCGCTGCGTCCGGTGAGGTTGACGTCGGCGCCGCGCTCGATCAGGCGCTGCACGATCGCGACATGGCCGCGCTCGGCCGCAAGATACAGCGCGGTCGATCCCGCGAGGTTGCGTGCATCGACCGGCGCGCCGCGGGCCAGCAGCAGGTCGACCATGTCGAGATGGCCGGAGCGGGCGGCGTGGCTCAGCGGCCTTGCGCCGAGCCGGTCCCGCGCATCGACCGAGGCGCCGCCATCGAGCAGCGCGGTGGCGAGATTGATGCAATCGGCATTGGCCGCCGCGAACAAGGTCAGCGAGATTTCGACTGCGCTGAGCTGCGCCTTGTCGGTCTCGTATTTGCGGATCAGCTCGCGACACCGTGCCGGGTCGGCCGCCGCGAGGCTGCTGTGGATACTGCCTGCAACAAGCAGCGCGGCAAGGGCGATGCGGCGATACAAGACGTGTCCTCCGTATGGGCTGCTGACAGCATCGCCATTCGGATTGAGCGTCGCATGATCCTTCGTTGCTGCCAAGCTGCGCAGCCGCGCGAGAACACGATGACATTATGTGGAATAGCGAGCGCGACCGCGCTGCGCTCCCTCGCCCCATTCTTATGGGGAGATGGGGTGAGGGGTCTCTCAGCGCATGCGAAGCCGGACGGATGCGCGGAGACTCCCCCTCACCCGGAACGCATCTAGCGATGCGTTCCGACCTCTCCCCGCGTGCGGGGCGAGGTGCAGCAGAGCCCGTTGCCTGCTCTAGCCGGTCTGGCCGGTGCTCGCATGTGCGACGGCGCGCGCGACATTGGCGATCACCTCGTTGCACTTCTCCATCGGAGCACTTGCCCCGGTCAGGTAGACCGTCACCACGATCGGCTTGCGGCCGGGCGGCCAGAACACGCCGATATCGTTATAGGTGCCGCGCTCGCCGGTGCCGGTCTTGTCGCCAACCCGCCAGTCGCGGGGCACGCCGGCGCGCAGCCTTGTGTCGCCGGTCTTGTTGGCGACCATCCAATCCACGAGCTTCTGGCGCGAGGCGGCCTGCAGGACGTCGCCGATCACCACGCGCTGCAGACTCTTCAGCATCGCGACAGGGCTCGTCGTGTCGCGCGGATCGCCCGGAACGGCTTCGTTCAGCGCCACCTCCCAGCGATCGAGCCGGCTGACATTGTCGCCGATGGTGCGGAAGAAGCTGGTGAAGCCGGCAGGCCCGCCGATCTCGCGCAGCAGCAGGTTGGCAGCGGTATTGTCGCTTAGGGTAATGGCGGCCTCGCAGAGTTCGGACAGCGTCATGCTCGATCCGACGTGTTGCTTGGCCACCGGCGCATAGGCCAAGATGTCCTTGGCCTCGACCTGCACGCGCTGATCGAGGCTGGATTTACCGCGGTCGACCCGGTGCAGCACCGCGGCCGACGCCAGTGCCTTGAAGGTGCTGCACATCGGGAACCGCTCGTCGCCGCGCTGGCTCGCGCGCAATCCGGTCTCCATGTCGAGCGCGGCGACGCCGAGCCGGCCGCTGGTCGCAAGCTCGATGCGTGCAAATTCCTCCTGCAGCCGCCGCGCCGGTTCGCCTGGTCCCGCCGCTGCGCTCTGTCCAGCCGCGGCGCTCTGTCCTGCCGCGGCGCTTGGCCGCGGCAGGGTGCAGGTCACCGCAAGGCCCAGCGCGCGCAATCCGAATGTCCGTCTCGTCAGCATGTCTCGTCTCCGTTGGCGGCGCGAAACTGCCGGGCGGCGTGACGGCGCACAAACAATCATTTATACAACGAGGCATGAGGAAAACTTGGTCATGACGCCGTGCGCCGGCATCTCCCGCTGAACGCGCTGCGCGCCTTCGAGGCGTCGGCGCGGCTTCTCAGCTTCACCCGCGCGGGGCTGGAGCTGCGCGTGACGCAGACCGCGATCAGCCACCAGGTCAAGCAGCTCGAGGAGCTCCTCGGCGCGAGCCTGTTCCGCCGCCTGCCGCGCGGGCTGGTGCTCACCGACGAAGGGCTGGCGCTGCTGCCGGTGCTGACCGACACGCTCGACCGGATCGGGGCTGCGATCGACCGCATCGAGGCCAAAGGCACGCGGGAGGTCGTCACCGTCGGCTGCGTCACGACGTTTGCGACCGGATGGCTGCTGCAACGGATCGATCGCTTCAAGCGCGCGCATCCCTATATCGACCTGCGCCTGCTCACCAACAACAACCGCGTCGATATCGCGGGCGACGGGCTCGATCTTGCGCTGCGCTTCGGCGACGGCTCCTGGCACGGCACCGAGGCGATCCATCTGCTGTCCGCGCCGCTCTCGCCGGTGTGCTGCGCCGACGTGGCGGGCCGGCTGCGCAAGCCGTCCGATCTCGCGCAGGAATTCCTGCTGCGCTCCTACCGCGCCGAGGAATGGCCGTTGTGGTTTGCGGTGGCCGGCGCGCCATGCCCGAAAATCCAGGGACCGATCTTCGACAGTTCGGTGGCGATGGCCGAGGCCGCCGCGCGCGGTGTCGGCGTCGGGCTGGTGCCGACAGCGATGTTCAAGAACGAGCTGGCGTCGGGCCGGCTGCTGCGGCCATTCGCGGCTGAAGTCCCGGCGGGGTCCTATTGGCTGACCTGGCTGAAGTCGCGCGAGGTGACGCCGGGCATGCGCGCGTTTCGCGACTGGTTGCTCGATACGTTGCGGGCGGAGGCAGATGAGAGCGAGCAGGCGAGGAATGCGCCCGCTTCACGGCCGAAGGCAAACACCAAGGCCAAACCAGGGGCCAAGGCGAACGCCGTGAAGAAGCGGACGCGCTAATCTTCGAGCAAGGCTCTTTACACCGTCATCCTGAGGAGCCGCGAAGCGGCGTCTCGAAGGATGTACGGCCCGGCTGGTGGCCGTCGACCCTTCGAGGGCCGCCAAAAAGGCGGCCACCTCAGGGTGACGGTGAGGGAGTGGGGAGCACCGACAACTTGTTGCAGCGGCACGCCCTACGCCAGATGGCACGCCACAGAATGCCCGTTGCTGCCTTCGCGCAGCTCCGGCGCGCTCTGGCGGCAGCGCTCTTCTGCGATCGGGCAGCGGGTGTGGAAGTGGCAGCCTTTGGGCGGATTCATCGGGCTCGGCACGTCGCCCTTCAGCCGGATGCGCAGCTTTTTCGCCTTGGGATCCGGCACCGGCACCGCCGAGAGCAACGCCTTGGTATAGGGATGCTGCGGATTGCGGTAGAGATCGCTGGCCTTGGCGAGCTCGACGATGCGGCCGAGATACATCACCGCGACGCGGTCGGAGATGTGTTCGACGACAGAGAGATCATGGGCGACGAACAGGTAGGTGAGGTTCAGCTCGGCCTGCAGATCCTCGAGCAGGTTGATCACCTGGGCCTGGATCGAGACGTCGAGCGCCGAGACCGGCTCGTCGCACACGATCAGCTTCGGCTCCAGGGTCAGCGCGCGGGCAATCGCGATGCGCTGGCGCTGGCCGCCGGAGAATTCATGCGGATAGCGCCGCATGTGCTCGGCCTTCAGCCCGACCTTGACCAGCAGGCGCGCGACGCGGTCCTCGCGCTCGCTGGCCGAGGTCACGAGGTTATGGATGATGAAGGGCTCGGCGAGGATCGCGCCGACCGTCATGCGCGGGTTGAGCGAGGCGAACGGGTCCTGGAACACCAGCTGCATGTTGCGCCGCATGGCGCGCAGGTCGCCGCCGCCGAGACCGATCACGTTCTGGCCGTCGAACACGACTTCACCGGAGGTTGGCTCGATCAGCCGCAATACGCAACGCCCGGTGGTCGACTTCCCGCAACCGGATTCGCCGACCAGCCCCAGCGTCTCGCCGCGGTTGACCGCAAACGACACGCCATCGACCGCATAGACCTGGCCGACCTCGCGCGACAACAGGCCGCCGAGCACCGGAAAGTGCTTCTTCAGATTGCTGACGCGCAGCAGCGGCTCGCTCATGACGCGTCTCCGAGGTGGCAGGCCATGCGATGGCCGGGCGCGATCTCGCGCAGCCGCGGCTCCTCGTCGATGCAGATGCTCATGGCGTGTTTGCAGCGGGACGCAAAACGGCAGCCGGGCGGCGGGTTGATCAGGATCGGCACCGAGCCGCCGATCGCTTCCAGCCGGGTCTTGTGCTCGGCGTCGAGATCGATGCGCGGGATCGAGCGGATCAGGCCCTGGGTGTAGGGATGGCTCGGATTGCCGAACAATTCGTCGACCGGCGCCTCTTCCACCACCTTGCCGGCATACATCACGACGACGCGCTGCGCGGTCTCCGCGACCACGCCCATCGCGTGGGTGATCAGCATCACCGCCATGCCGAGGCGCTCCTTCATGTCCTGCAGCAGGTCGAGGATCTGCGCCTGGATGGTGACGTCGAGCGCGGTGGTCGGCTCGTCGGCGATGACGAGCTTGGGCCGGCAGGCCAGCGCCATCGCGATCATCACGCGCTGGCGCATGCCGCCGGAGAACTGGTGCGGATAGTGATGCACGCGGCCCGCGGCATTGGGGATCTGCACCAGCTT
The DNA here is from genome assembly GCF_054063415.1 of Bradyrhizobium sp. USDA 4011. NCBI lineage: Bacteria > Pseudomonadati > Pseudomonadota > Alphaproteobacteria > Hyphomicrobiales > Nitrobacteraceae > Bradyrhizobium > Bradyrhizobium sp. USDA 4011. Next base: position 2,539,902 of record NZ_JBSSGG010000001.1, on the reverse strand, counting down.
CAGCATCTCGATGGTGCGCTCGAGCGCCTGCTTCCTGGTCACCGCCTCGTGGCGGCGCAGGCTCTCGGCGATCTGCTCGCCGATCGTCAGCACCGGGTTGAGCGAGGTCATCGGCTCCTGGAAGATGAAGCCAATCTCCTTGGCCCTGATGTCGTCGAGCTGATGGCTGGTGAGCGGCGCCAGATCGCGGCCCTCGAACATGATCTCGCCCGCGACGATCTTGCCCGGCGGCATCGCGATCAGCTTCAGGATCGACATCGCCGTGACGGTCTTGCCGCAGCCGGATTCGCCGACCACGCAAAGCGTCTCGCCGCGGTTGACGCTGATGTCGACGCCGTCGACCGCCTGGACGATGCCGTCGTCGGTGGTGAAATGGGTTTTCAGACCCTTGATGTCGAGCAGCGCCATCAGATCACCTTGCGCGCATCGAGCGCGTCGCGCAGCCCGTCGCCGATGAAGTTGATGGCGACGACCGCGATGAAGATCGCGCCGCCCGGAAACAGCGCCCAGTGCGGGCCGATATCGAGAAAGTCCTTGGCGTCATAGAGGATGCGGCCCCAGGTCGGCGTATCCGGCGGGAAGCCGAGGCCGAGGAACGACAGCGTCGATTCCGCGATGATCGCGGCGGCGACGTCGATCGTGCCGGCGATGATCACGGGTCCCAGCGCATTGGGCAGGATGTGGCGCACCACCTGCCGCACCGGGCTCGCGCCGAGCGCGCGCGCCGCCTCGACGAATTCCTTTTCGCGCAGCGACAGGAACTGGGCGCGCACCAGGCGCGCGACCGGCATCCAGCGCAGGCCGCCGATCACAAGCACGATCAGGATGAAGATGCCGCCCTCCGGGCCGAACACGGCCTTGAGCCCGTCGCGGAACAGATAGATCAGCATCAGGAGCAGCGGCAGTTGCGGCAGCGACAGGAACAGGTCGGTCAGCCACATCAGCGCATAGCCGAGCGCGCCGCGCGACATGCCGGCGAGCGCGCCGATCAGCGTGCCGACGAACACCGAGACCAGCATCGCGGCGAGGCCGACCGCGAGCGAGATGCGGCCGCCATAGATCATGCGGGCGAGCAGGTCCTGGCCGAGATCGTCGGTGCCGAACGGATGCGCCAGCGAGGGGCCCTGCATGCCCGCCACCACGTCGATGTCGCTCATCGAGACGCGCCAGACGAACGGGCCGATCACGATGGCTGCGATCAGCAGCAGCAGCAGCACGGCGCTGACCACGGCGGGCCGGTGCCGGCGGTAACGCCGCCAGGTTTCGCGCCAGGGCGAGTAGCCGCGCCGCTCAGCGGAAGGAGATGCGAGGGTCAAGCCAGCCATAGAGGACATCTGCAATCAGGTTGAAGAGCACCACGAGACACGCGAACACGAAGGTCACGGCCATCACGACCGGCGTATCGTTGGCGAGGATGGAGGAAATCAGCAGCGAGCCGATGCCGGGAATCCGGAAGATCTGCTCGGTGACGATGGCGCCGCCGAACACGGCGGGCATTTGCAGCGCGATCAGCGTGACGACCGGGATCATCGCATTGCGCATCACATGCTTGACGATCACCTTGGCCTGCCCGAGCCCCTTGGCGCGCGCGGTGGTGACATAGTCGAGCCGGATCACGTCGAGCATCGCCGAGCGCACGAAGCGGGTCATCGACGCCGCCTGGAACAGGCCGAGCACCATCACCGGCATGATGGCCTGCCGGATCATCTCCAGCAGCCAGGGGATGCCGCTGCCGGGCACGTCGGTGTAGACGAAGGGCAGCCAGTCCAGCTTCACCGAGAATACCAGGATGAACAGGATGCCGGTGAAGAAGGTCGGCAGCGAGAAGCCGATGAAGGCGAAGGTGTTGGCGAGTTGGTCGAACAGCGAATAGGGCCGGGTGGCGGCATAGACGCCGACCGGGATCGCGATCAGCAGCGCCAGCAGCTGCGCCGAGCCGATCACGTAGAGCGTGGTCGGCAGCCGTTGCAGGATCAGCGTGTCGACGTTGATCCGGCTGACAAAGGAGAAGCCCCAGTCGCCCTGCGCCATCGCCGCAAGCCAGTGCAAATAGCGGAGGTAGATCGGATCGTCGAGGCCGAACTTGGTGCGCAGCGCGGCCTGTACCTCGGGCGGCACGTTCGGATTGGTCGCGAGCTCGCTGAACGGATCGCCCGGCGCAAGCGCCAGCACGACGAACAGCACGACCGAAATCCCGAGCAGGCTCGGGATCGCGATCATCAGACGGCGCAGGATATATTGACTCATCGAGGGATCATCTAACTAACGCTCGCACCTTGAGCACGTTGATCTTGCTTCCAGTCGAAAGCCGAGCTTCACCTCGCCCCCGTGCGGGGAGAGGTCGGAATTCAAGCACAGCTTGAATTCCGGGCGAGGGGGATTCTCCAAGAACTCATCTCTCACGGTATTTGCGGTTGGAGCCTCCCCGAAGAACGGGGAGAGGGAGAAGATGCACCCACTCAACTCCGAACCCGTCCCCGTGTCTCAGGTTTCACGATACCAGTCTTGCAGATTGTCGGTTTGGTTGGCCCAGCCGGAGAGCGCGGGCCGCACCGTGTTGGAGCAGGCTTCCACTGCAAGCCGATGCATCACGGGGATCATCACCGTGTCCTGCCACATCAGATCGTTGCACTTGATATAGAGATCCGCGCGCTTGATCGGATCGGTCTCGGTATCGGCGGCATCGACGGCGGCGTCGAAATCCTTGTTGACCCAGCGCGGGAAGTTTGGTCCCTGCCACTTGTTCTCCTTGGTGGCGACGTTGCGCGAATGATAGCGGCGCATGTGCAGGGCCGGATCGGGTTGCGTCATCGGGATCTGGAACATCTCGATATCGGCATAGAAGTGCGAGTAGGTGTCGGGGTTGGCGACGTCGGAGGAGAAGAACACCGAGGCCACCACCGATTTCAGCTCGACGTCGATGCCCGCCTTCTGGCAGGCCTGCTTGACGATCGCCTGGGTCTTCTGCCGCGGTCCGTTGATCGAGGTCTGGTACAAAAGCTTCAGCTTCTTGCCGTCCTTCTCGCGGATGCCGTCGGAGCCCGCCTTCCAGCCGGCCTGCTCGAGCAGTGCGCTCGCCTTCTCGACCGAGAACTCCCATTTGGTGTTTTTGGAGACGAACTCCTCGGGGCCGTTGAGATAGTTGGCGGTGGTGCGGCCGGCGCGGCCGTAGATCACTTTCTTGATGGAGTCGCGGTCGACCAGCAGCGCGAGCGCCTGGCGCACGCGCGGGTCGGACAGGATCGGATGCTTGGTCTTCATCGACGAGCGTTCGCCGTCGACCTCGGTGTTGGGGTCGGTGAAGTTGATGGCGATGAACTCGATGTCGCCGCCGACGGCATAGAGCGTCTTGCCCTTGCCGCCCTTCTCCAGCCGCAGCAGCACCTCGTCCTCGACCTGGATGTTCCAGGCGAAATCATATTCGCCGGTCTGGATCACCGCGCGGGCCGCCGACACCGCGTCACCGCCGCCCTTCATCTCGATGGTGTCGAAATAGGGCCGGTTCGGCATGTGGTAGTCTTGATTGATCTCGCCGCGGATCAGGTCGCCCGGCTTGAATTCGATGTACTTGTAGGGGCCGGTGCCGACCGGCTTCAGATTGGTCGGCGCCTCGCGCGACTTGCCGCCCTTGAATTCCGCGAACAGGTGTTTCGGAATGATGCAGCCATAGGCGCCGACGAACGCGTTGGCCCAGAACGGCGTCGGATCCTTGAACTTGATGCGGATCGTGAGGTCGTCCACCTTCTCCACGGTCATGCCGGCGTAAGTCGCGCTCGAGACCGCGGCCGTCGCGGGGTCGCTGGCATATTCCCAGGTGAAGACGACGTCGTCGGCGCTGAACGGTTTCCCGTCATGCCATTTGACGCCGGGTTTGAGTTTCCAGACCACCGATTTGGCATCGGCGGCGAGTCCGCCGTTCTGGATCGAGGGAATCTCGGCGGCGAGGATCGGGTTGAGATGGCCGTCGACGTCCCAGCTGGCCAGCGGCTCGTAGAAGATGCGCGAGCCGTCCTGGTCCTTGGTGCCGGTGGCGAAATGCGGATTGAGCAGGGTCGGGCCCTGCCACCACAACAGCTTCAGCGGACCGCCGCCGCCGCGCTTGGTCGGCTTGTAGGGGTTGGGGCTCTGCGCCATCGCGACGCCGCCGATCGCCAGAATCTGGTTGGCCAACGGCGCGGTGAGGCCGACGGCAATCATTCGCTTGACGAAGGCGCGGCGGTCCATCCGTCCGTCCCTTACGTCGTCGATCATCCCGCGCAGATTGTTGTCGAACATTGTCCCCTCGGTCCGGCTCACGTGTGATTGCGGCGGGCCTTGGAACCGGCCGCCGTGCTGGCGGCAGATGGCACACCGAATGACCGCGAAGGTCAACGCCTCCCGAGGTTCAGCGACTAGGTCTTTTGGCTATCGCTTGTGCAGAACCGCTCCGCGCCGCACATCGGTTCGGCATTTCGGTGCCAAAGCGCGCCTGCGCGCGCCTCGCAGTGCGGAAAATTTGTTCGTTATCCTTTGTTCCGAGATGCTTTTTTGTCACGCGCGAGCGTTTTCGAGCGAGCGGATGCCGACTCGCGTGACGAAGATGCGTCAAACCAAAAAATCCAGAGCCCCCGCTCCGATCCAATCGGATCAGGATAGGCGCTGGCCGGGCCTCGCATCGACGCGCAGGCCCGGCTGCAGATGCGGCGCTCAGGCGACCGACATGTCCAACGGCGGTGCAACATTCGCCGGCAGCGGACTGACATAGGGCGTCCGGGTGGTCCGCTTCTTGAGGTCGGCCTTGGCGGCCGCGATCAGCTCCGGCTCCATCAGCGCCTTGACGCCGAGGCCGGCCATCGCCTTGGCGGCCTGCACCATCGCCTTGTGCGCGGCCGGCGTCTTGCCCTGCGCCACAACCTGCCAGGTGTGGAACGGCGTGCCGATTGCAACCGTCGGTGCATGGACCTGCACCGTCGGCACCACCCAGCTGACGTCGCCGACATCGGTCGAGCCGATCAGCGGATTGCGCTTGGCGTCGATCGGGACCAGGAAATCGGCCAGCGGCTGGTCGGTCGGCTCCATGCCGATCGCATAGTAGACCGAGGCGATGTCCTTGTCGGTCAGGGTCGCGCGGATCTTGCCGGCGAAATCCTTGTCGGCATCGTCGAAATGCGGCGGGCCGAGATCTTCCATGATCCGGTGCAGGGTCTGCTCCAGCGGGGTGTTGGGCAGGATGTTGGAGACCGCGGAGATGATCTTCATCTCCATCTTGGTCTCGGTCATCAGGGCTGCGCCCTGCGCGATCTTGTGCACGCGCTCGACCAGCTCGTTCATGCCGGGCAGGTCGCGGGCGCGGATCGAGTAGCGCACGCGGGCATGGGCCTGCACCACATTGGGTGCAATCCCGCCGGTGTCGAGCAGCGCATAGTGCACCCGGGCATCGCTCGGCATGTGCTCGCGCATGTAGTTGACGCCGACATTCATCAGCTCCACCGCATCGAGCGCGCTGCGGCCGAGATGCGGCGAGGCGGCCGCATGCGAGGTCCGTCCGGTGAAGATGAAATCGGCACGGGTGTTGGCGAGCGACGGCGTCACCGCCACCTCCCAGAAACTGTGCGGATGCCAGGTGATGGCGATGTCGGCGTCCTCGAACGCGCCACTGCGCACCATGAAGGCCTTTGCCGCGCCGCCTTCCTCGGCCGGACAGCCGTAGTAGCGCACCCGGCCCGGCACCTTGTTGGCGGCGAGCCAGTCCTTGACCGCGGTCGCCGCGAGCAGCGCGGAGGAGCCGAGCAGATTGTGGCCGCAGCCATGGCCGTGGCCGCCGCTCTCGACCGGACGAGGTTCGGCAACCCCGGCCTCCTGGCTGAGACCGGGCAGGGCGTCATATTCGCCGAGGAAGGCGATGACCGGGCCGCCCTCGCCCCATTCGCCCATCACCGCGGTCGGAATGCCGGCGAGGTTCTCGGTGATGCGGAAACCCTGGTGGCGCAGCTCGGCCAGATGTTCGGCGGATGAGCGCGCCTCGGTGTAGCAGACCTCGGGCATCGCCCAGACCCGGTCGCTCAATTCGATGAAACGCGGCTTGATCGTGTCGATGCCACGCCAAACATCACTACGGTTGTCCATTTGCTCCGGTCCCTCAACTAAGGCAATCTGAAGCGCGAAAGGCTAGCAGCTTGGCATGATGTCGCCTAGCGCCGGCCGGCAGATCAGCTGTTCCGCAACGTCACGTCTCGGTGTGGTTTTCTCTCGATCATGGCATGGTCATCGCATGACGCGCCGCCTCGCGTTACAATCCGGCGATGAGTGATTCAATTCCGTCTCTGCTACCTAGAAACTCGGGCCACCAGTTCGTGATCTATGCCGACGCCTGTTCCGGCGTTCCCGGCGCGCTGCATGAGCGCACCTTCGCGTCGGTGAACAATGTGGCCCGCAGTTCGGTTCAGCATCGAATGCGGTGGTTATGGGCTTTCGCCAGGACGACGGAGGGATAGGTCTCAAGCCGTCGGAATCAAACTTGTACGTCCCCCCTCACAAATTGATCACCCCGCGCCGCGCCGCATGCGCGACGGCGTCGGTGCGGCCGGTGGCGTCGAGCTTGTCGAGCAGGGAGCCGACGTGAAACTTGGCGGTGTGGACCGAAATTCCGAGCCGCTGCGCGATCATCTTGTTGGATGCGCCTTCGGCGAGCAGCGCCAGCACGTCGAGCTCGCGCGGCGTCAGCTCGAAGTCGCCGCCGCCCGCGGTGTCCCGGTTGCGCGCGACGAGCGTCGCCGTCGCCTGTTCGCCCGGCGCGGCAAGCCGCAGGCCGGTGACGCTGCCGAGCAGCGTCGCCAGCCGGTCGGCCAGGGCGGGGTCGTCGATCTCGAGTGCGATGATGATGTCCGAAGTGGGCTCACTGCTCACGTCTCGGGCCTTTCGCCGACCGTCACCTTGAAGTTCAACGGCTCGCCGCCGCGATGTACGGTGAGCTCGACGACGCTGCCGACGCTCTGCGGCCCGAGGCCGCGCGACAGCGCCCGCACGCCCGACAGTCTCTCGCCGTTGACGGCAATGATCACGTCGCCCTGGCGGATGCCGGCGGCAGCTGAGGGGCCGGCCTTGTCGACATTCATCACCATTGCGCCGAGGCCGTCGTCGAGACGGACCGGCTGCAGCCCGACGCCGAGATATCCGCGCGCGATGCGGCCGCTCTTCTCGAGTTGGGCTGCGACCCGCTCGATGGTCGCAGACGGGATCGTCAGCACGCGGCGCGGGCCGAGTACCGCCATGCCGAACGGCACGCCCGCGGCATTCAGCGCAAGCCCGCCCTGCTGGCTGTGCCGCAGCCGGACGTCGAGCTCGATCCTTGCGTCGATCTCGCCGCCGCGCAGGCTGCGCCAGGCGCCACCTGACCGGGAGACCATGCCGAGCCGCGCGATCGGCGCGCCGCGGTCGGCCGCGACGATCGCCGCGAGCGATCCGAGCGTGGGGATTTCGCTCGACAGCTCGATCGGCGCAACGTCGCCGTCGACGCGCAGCAGCGCGACGTCGGTGGTGTGGTCGCGTCCGGCGACGGTGGCTTGCCTGCGGCTGCCGTCGGCAAACTGGATTTCGATCTCGCCCTCGTCGGCGAGCGCTTCGTCCGCGGTGACGATCAGGCCGGTCTTCCAGACGAAGCCGGAGGCGCGCGCGCGATGCGAATGCACGGAGACGATCGCAGGCGCAGCGCGCGCAATGGTCTCGGAAAGGGCTGACGACAGCGAGGCGAGAGTGGTCGGTTCGGTCATGGGAAACTCCGTTGGCTTCCCCCAATCTGGGATGTTGCGGCCGGCGGTGAAACTGGCCGGATGGGCAGGGCCGGACGGGCCGATCGGAACTGCCGCTCAGCTCAACCGGTGCAGGGTCGCCTTCGGGCTTTCGCCGAACTTGGCGCGGTAGGCACTCGCCATGCGGCTCAGATGGGTAAAGCCGAGATCGAATGCAATATCGACGATGCGTTCGCCCGGCCGCGCCGTCTTGAGGCGGGCGTTGAGATGGGCGAGGCGGATGTCGAGCAGCATCTCGGAGACGGTGGTGCCGAAGTGACGACGGAAGCCGAGTTGCAGCGCGCGGACACCGGTGCCTGCGATCTCCGCAAGCTCGGCGAGATCCAGCGGCTCGGTCGCGCGGGTCTCGAGATAGGCCCGCACGCGCTTCAGCGCCGCCGGCTGGGCCTCGGCGCGGCCGTTGAAGACATCGATCGCCGAGCTCAGGCTGTGCCGCTGCTCGTTGAGCAAAACATTGAGAAACGACTCGCGCCAATCGGCCGCCGCGACCGCAGACAAGCTCTTGTGCGGCCCGATCTGCTCGGCTGTCGTCACGAGCTGCTCGATCCTGGCCGAGAGCGCCTGCCCGAACGGTCCGCCCAGCGCGACGGCCGGATCGAACTCGACCGGCCGGACCGCCACCCCGCCAAGCGCTGCGGCGCGATGCTCGACCAGCTTGCGGTCGAGCAGCACGATGAGCTGGGCGCAGTCGTCGCGCCAGGTCATCTCGGTTGGAATGGTCGGCGACAGCAGCGAGGCACAGTGTTGCGGCCCGGTGGTGAGCTCGCGCGCGGCGGTCCGCACCACGGCCGAGCCGGACAGCGGCATCTGCAACAGGAAGAAGCGGTCGAGGCAGCCCGGATTGATTGCGACCGATCCGCCATAGGCGACATAGTTGACCGAGAACCCGTCGAACCCCGCGCAATTATGGTGCGCGCAGAAATCGCGCTCCGAATGATCGACCGGCGTCAGATCGTGCGGACAGAAGATGCGCCCGATCGCTTCAGCCGCGTCGTCGACACGCGCGGTCGCGACGCGCGCGAAATCCTTCAGCCTTGCGCTTGTCGAACTGGCCCTTGCCGAAACCTCGTTGCCAACAGCAATCACGCCGGCCGTCCGGAGTTGTTTGAGGTCTAAAACATCATGCAGCCTAGTGCATCCGTCGGCAAAGGGGAACGCCGTTTCGTCGCGCAAACTGCCCGATCGGCGCGCAGGCAGATGCGGCGCCATTGGGCACAGGCTTCCGGGCTCGACGCTGCCGCATTGCAGCATGGTCGCGCCGGCTGCGGATTCGTTTATCGGCTAGACAGCCGCACCGGCTGGCGACAGGCTCAGTGTCGGCAATACGCATCCAAAACTGGAGAGGCTGATATGGGCGCGCTCGAAAAAGGCATTACCCGAACCGGCACGGGCTACGGCGGCAAGACCTGGAATATCCTGGGCCAGGTCTATTATCCGAAGGCGGTCACCGACTCGACCTTCGCGTTCGAGACCAACAGCGATCCCGGCCAGTTCGTGCCGGTGCACATCCACCCGACCCAGGACGAGTTCATCCTGGTGCAGGAGGGCGTGCTCGACCTCAAGCTCGACGGCGTCTGGGTGCAGGCCAAGGCCGGCGACCTCGTGCGCATGCCGCGCGGCATTCCGCACGGCTATTTCAACAAGTCGGACAAGCCGGCGCGGGCGCTGTTCTGGGTGTCGCCGATGCAGAAGCTCGAGGCGCTGTTCGAGAAGCTGCACAATCTGCAGGACCCCGTCGAAGTGGTGCGCATTTCCGCCGAGCACGAGGTGGACTTCCTGCCGCCGGAAGCCAACGAGTAGGCCGGCGGCCAGCAGACAATAGGCACGCGAGGCGGCAATCGCCGGAGCAGGCTCCGGCGATCGCGGGGATGCGCGCACTTACGAAATTGCACCTGTTCATTCATCGCGGAGACGTTTCATGGTCAAGCAGAAGCATGTGTGCGTCATCGGCGCCGGCATTTCCGGGCTCGCCGCCGGCAAGGCCTTTGCCGGTCGCGGTCACAAGGTGACCATCATCGAGCGCAGCGGCGATCTCGGCGGGGTCTGGGAGCCGGCGCGCTCCTATCCCGACGTGCAGACCCAGAGCCCGAAGGAGCTCTATCGCTACACCGACAAGGCGATGCCGGAATCCTATCCGGAATGGCCGAAGGGTCCGCAGGTCCATGCCTATCTGCGTGACTATGCCCGCAGCCATGGGCTCGACGGTGCGATGCGCTTCAACACCAGGGTCGAGAGCATGATGCGCCGCGCCGACGGCAGACCGGGCTGGACGCTCGCGCTGCGCTCGAGCGACGGCGCGACCGGCCATGAGGATTTCGACTTCGTCGCGGTCTGTACCGGGCAATTCAACGAACCGCAGACGCTGCCGCTGCCCGGCGAGGACAGCTTCAAGGCGCAGGGCGGCCAGATCCTGCATTCGTCGCAATACGGCGACCCCGATCTCGCCAAGGGCCGCAAGGTGGTGGTGCTCGGCGGTTCGAAATCGGCAACCGACATCGCGGTGAATGCGGTCAATTCAGGCGCCAGCGAAGTCACCATCGTGTTTCGCGAGCCGGTCTGGCGGATTCCCTATTTCGTCGGTGGCCTCGTCAACTTCAAGCGCATCCTCTACATCCGCGCGCAGGAGCAGATGTTCGCGAGCTGGGGCATCGGGCCGATGGCGCGCCTCGCGCATGTCGTGGCAAAGCCGTTCGTCTGGGCGAACTGGCGCGGGCTCGAGAGCATGCTGAAAATGCAGCTCAAGCTGAAGCAATGCGGCATGGTGCCGAAGGAGCGGATCGAGGACGGCGTCAACTGCTCGGTGCCGATCGCGACCCCCGGCTTCTATCCGATGGTTGCCGATGGCCGGATCAAGGCGGTGCAGGGCACCTTCGATCACTATGACGGCAAGACCATCGTGATGAGCGGCGGCCAGCGTGTCGCGGCCGACGTGGCGGTGCTCGCGATCGGCTACAAGCTCGGCGTCCCGTTCCTCCCTAAGGAGTATCAGGACAAGCTGGTCGAGCCCGACGGGCAATACCGGCTCTATCGGCTGATCGCCAACCCCGATCTGCCCGACATGGGCTTCGTCGGCTTCAATTCGAGCTTCTGCACCGTGCTGTGCGCCGATCTCGCGGCGAACTGGCTGGTACGCTACGCCGACGGCCAGCTCGCGCGGCAGCCGAGCGCGGCCGAGATGCATGACAACATCGCGATGATGCTGAACTTCAAGCGCGTCGAGCGGCCGGCGGCGGGCGTCTATGGTGGGCTCTGCGTCGCGCCCTATCACTTCAAGCATTTCGACGAACTGCTGGCGGACATCGGCACCAAGGCGTCGCGCCGCAACCCGCTCGTCGAAAAATTCACGCCGCCGGACGCGGACGCCTATGCGCGCTTCCTTGCGACCGCGCCTGAATACAAGGCGGTGGCCTAAAGCGTGAAGAAATAGGTTGTGCTGATGCGGCATCGCAGGTTTGCCTCTCCCCGTTGGGGAGAGGTGCAGCCGCTCTCGTGCCGATGTGGTTCAGTCGCGGCCGGCGTCGAGGAAGGCTTGCGCCAGGCGCTCGGGATTTGAGAAGCACAGCTCATGGCTGCCCGGCACCTGGACCAGGCGGAACAGCCCGAGCTTCTCCGACAGCCGCGGGTGCCAGGGCAGGCCATGCGGCATCGCGGTATCCTCGGTGCAGTTGACGTAGGATTTTGCGATCGGCATCTCGGCCGGATTGGTCCGCAGCGCGATCTTGTCCTGAAAGGTCTTGAGCGGATGCGGATTGAGCTGGTCATAGGCCTGCTGCGCCGTCTCGAGATCGGCGTCGTTGATGAAGGCCTCGCGCCAGATCGGGAACGGCAACACCACCGAGCCATCGCCGCGCTCGGCATGGATGGCATCGAACAGGCCGACATAGTGCGGCGGCACCATGTCGTTCAGACTCTCGCCATTGTTCGGCACGAACGCATTCCAGTACACCAGCCGGCGGATGCGATTGGCAGCGGCGTCGGCGACACCCGTGATGACCATGCCGCCATAGCTGTGGCCGACCAGCACGATGTCATTCAGATTGTGTTCGGCGAGGTAATCCACGATCGACTGGATGGCCTCGGCAAGGCCGGAGTCCTTGCGGTCGCCGGGCCGGTTGCCCTTGATGGTCGGGGTGTGGACGACGTGGCCGGCCTTGCGGATCGCAGCCGCAACCGGCTCAAACTCGGCGCCGGTATGCCAGGCGCCATGGACGAGAACATAGGTCGACATGTTGTACCTCCCTGTGTGATTTGGTCAGATCAATTGCGCGGTTCGGACGGCCGGGGATACGCGCTGACGTCATGCGGTTCCTGATGGATATTGACCCGAGGCTATGGAACGCGCTTGGCTGTAACCGAACCGGACTGGACTCGGAGTGAACTGATGCAGCAAATCGCCGCCGCGGATCGCTCGCGCAGGCTGAGCTGGAATACCGCGGACACACGGCCGGGCGAGCAGTTCGCCTATTATCGCGAGGCGATCTGCCAGGCCTTCATGAACCTGACGCCGGAGCCGCCGGCGACGCCGGGCTTCATCGCGCGGGTCGAGACCGTCGGGCTCGGCGACAGCGCGGTCAATCGGGTCAGTTTCCCGGAGCATGTCGTGCGGCGCTCGGCCGCCGACATCGCCGCGTCAAGCCGGCGCTGCTACTACCTCAACCTGAAGCTGGCCGGCCGCTGCCGCATCCGGCAGGCGGGTCGCGAGATCAGCCTGTCGCCGGGGCAGGTCGGAATCTTCGACAGCGGGCAGCGCTTCTCGCTGCTGCACGACCGCGGTCCCGCGCTGCAGGTCGCCTCGTTCTGGGTGCCGGCCGAGGCGCTCGATGAACGGCTGCCGTCGGCGCCGGAGGTCGCACCGGCGCGGGTCTCCGACGATCCGTTCGTCGGCCATCTCATCGCCGAGACGGCACAAGTGCTGAACAATTCGGCGCTCCGGGTGTCCGATACGGACAACGCGCGGCTGTTCGGCGTGCTGCTCGACCTGGTCGCGCTCAGCCTGTCGCGGTCCGGTCGCGCGGGCGTTCCCGAGAGCGCAGGTCTTGCCGATGCGACCTGGCTCGCGCTGCGCCGCGCCGTCGACCGCAGGCTGCGCGAGCCCGGGCTCGCTGTTGCCGCCGTCGCCGCCGCGATCGGCATCAGCGAGCGCTACGTCCACAAACTGTTCGAGCGCGCCGGGACGACATTCGCGAGCTACGTGATGGACCGCCGCCTCGACGGCGCCGCACGCGACCTGAAGGATCCGGCGGTCGCCGGGCGCGCGATCGGCGACATCGCGTTCGACTGGGGCTTCTCCGATCTGTCGCATTTCACCCGGCGCTTCCGGCATCGCTTCGGCTGCACGCCGCGGGACTGGCGCCGGGGCTAACGCAATTTTCGGAAATCACGATGTCACAATCATTCATCTATCAAGTCAGTCCGATGCGGGTCGTGTTCGGGACCGGCACCGTCGCGCAGTTGGCGGACGAGCTCGATCGGCTCGGCATCAGACGTGCGCTGGTGCTGGCGAGCCGGCGGCAGCAGGCTGAGCTCGGCGATCTCGCTGATTTGACCGGCGGCCGCATGGCGGGCGTTTTCGACGGCGCCGTCGTGCACACGCCGGTCGCGGTGACCGAACGTGCGATGCAGACGGTCGGCGAGTTGAAGCCCGATGGCGTGGTTGCGATCGGCGCAGGTGCCGCGACCGGATTGAGCAAGGCGATCGCGCTGCGCACCGACCTGCCGCAACTGATCGTGCCGACCAGCTATGCCGGCTCCGAGATGACGCCGGTGCTCGGCGAGACCGTGGACGGCGTCAAGACCACGCAGTCGTCGCCCAAGATATTGCCGGAGGCCGTGATCTACGACGTCAACCTGACTCTCTCGATGCCGGCAAAGTTCTCCGCGATATCAGGCCTCAACGCGATCGCACATGCAGCCGAAGCGCTGTATGCGCGGGACGGCAATCCGATCACCTCGCTGATGGCGGAGGAGGCGATCGCGAAACTCGCGTCATCGCTGCCGGACGTGATCGCGCGGCCGCGCGACCCCGACGCGCGTTCGGATGCGCTGTACGGCGCATGGCTGTGCGCGGTCTGTCTCGGCACCGTCGGCATGGCGCTGCACCACAAGCTCTGCCACGCCGTCGGCGCGCTGTTCGACCTGCCACATGCCGAGACCCATGCGGTGCTGCTGCCGCATACCATCGCCTACAACACGCCGGCCGCGCGCGATGCGATCGGCCGCGCCGCGCGGGCGCTCGGGGTTGCTGATGCGGCCGACGGCCTGTTCGATCTGTCGGCAAGGCTCGGCGCGCCGCGTTCGCTGGCCGAGATCGGCATGCCTGAAGACGGCATCGCAAAGGCGGCTACACTTGCCACCAAAAATCCTTACTGGAATCCGCGGCCGGTCGAAGAGCGCGGCATTAGCGATCTGCTCCGGCGCGCGTGGTCGGGCGCGCCGCCGCGGGCCGGATAGATCAAACCCCGATGGCGTTGCGCGCGATCACGTCGCGATAGAACGCCGCGCTCAGTTTCGGCACCCGCGCCTGGGTCTCGAAATCCACGCGATAGAGGCCGAAGCGCTTCGCGTAGCCGAAGATCCATTCGAAATTGTCCATCAGGCTCCACAGGAAGTAGCCGTGGACCGGCACACCGTCGGCGGTCGCGCGCTGCAATTGAGCGAGGTAGTTGCGCAGGAACATGATGCGGTCGAGGTCGTAGATTTGCCCGTCCGGCTGCACCTTGTCCTCGCCGGAGGTGCCGTTCTCGCTGATGTAGATGCTCTTGATGTTCCAGAGCTTGGCGGCAATCCGCGGCGCCCAGTAGATCGTCTCCGGCGCGATCCGCAGCCAATCCGAACTCATGTGTGGGAACGAGCCCGGCATCGGTAGCGGCTTCCAGCCGGGGGCTTGGTCGGTGGCGAGGACATAGCAGTGCGGCGCGTAGATGTTGAGCCCGACGAAATCGTTGGGCTGCGCGATGATCTTCAGCTCCTCGGCGGTGAATTTGGGCGCATCGGCGCCGGCATATTGCAGGAAGCCTTCGGTGTACTTGCCTTCGAGAAGGACGCCGAGGAAACCTGCATTGAGCTCGCGCGTCGCGATCTCGGTGGCGCGGATGTGCTCCGGCGTGTTGACCGCGGGCACGCAGGCGGTGATGTTTTCGGCGGGGCCGACCCGCGTGCCGGGCCGGCCCTTGGCGCGGATCGCCTGCACCGCGAGCCCGTGCGCCAGCGCGACATGGTGGCGCGCCTGGTTCACCTCGGCTGGCGGCAGCGTCAGGCCGGGCGCGTCGATGCCGAGCGCATAGCCAAACGGGAGGAAACGCCCGACCTCGTTGAGGGTGAAGATGTTCTTCACCCGGTCGGTCAACCGCTGCGCCACGTAGCCGGCGTAGTCGCCGAACGCCTTCGACGTGTCCCGTGAGCGCCAGCCGCCGACGCGGTCCTGCAATGCCTGCGGCAGGTCCCAGTGATAGAGCGTGGCGTAAGGCTCGATGCCGTTCGCGAGCAGCTCGTCGACCAGGCGGTTGTAGAAGTCGAGGCCCTTCGGATTCGGTATGCCGGTGCCATCGGGGAACACCCGCGGCCAGGCGATCGAGAAACGGTAGGCCTTGGCGCCGAGCTCCTTGATGAGGCGGATATCGTCCTTGTAGCGGTGATAGTGGTCGTTGGCGCGATCGCCGGTCGAGCCGTCCTCGATCTTGCCCGATGTATGGGTGAATGTGTCCCAGATCGACCGGCCGCGGCCGTCCTCATTGACCGCGCCTTCGACCTGGTAGGACGAGGTCGCGGTGCCCCAGACGAAGCCGGCCGGAAAGTTTGCGCCGTCAGGCCGCGGAGCGCGGTTCGCGGCCTGACCCGGGGCCGACAGGCCCAGCGCCGAGAGGCTTGCAAGGCCCGCAAACTGCCGGCGCGAGAACTTACCGAACATTATTGTCTCCCGTGGCCGGCCGCTGCGGCTGGAATGCCAGCCGCAGGTTAACCTTCCACCCTGCCGTTGAGCAACAACGGCCGAGAGGCCGAGGCGCGGTAGCGAGCGGCGCACCGATCGATGCGACCCGTTGCGATGTCAGATGTCGCGGAGTTGTCAGTTTTATGGCGACATGTTCTCTACTAGATTGCCTGCTACGTCCTTCCGCAATGACATCCGAAAATCCCGAGATCCCGGTGAGCTGCGCGATGAACAAGCCTGCGACCCATGTCCGAACCGCGCTGCTGCGTCGTCTTGCCACGGCAATCGGCTTGCTGCTGGCGACGGCCGCAGGCGCGCAGGCCGAGCAGACATTTTCGTTCGACGACACGCCCGGGAAGCTGCCGAAGACGGTCGTCCCGTTGAGCTACGCGATCGAGCTGACGCCCGATATCACCGGCCTGGCGCTGCCGGGCGTGGAGACCGTCGACATCGAGGTGCGTGAGGCTACGGCGCAACTGACGCTGAACGCGATCAACACGACGTTCGCCGAGGCTGCGATCGATGACGGCGCGCAACGCGCGGAGGTGACGACCGACGCCACCGCGCAAACCGCGACGCTGACCTTCGCCAGGCCGCTTGCGGCGGGCCGGCACAAGCTCCGCATCGCCTTCACGGCGCAGATCAACAAATTCGGCACCGGGCTGTTTGCGGTCGATTATCCGACCCCGACCGGGATCAAGCGGCTGATCTCCAGCAAGCTCGAGCCGGCCGATGCAAGGCGGATCTTTCCGTGCTGGGACGAGCCGTCGTTCAAGGCGAGCTTCGCGCTGAGTGTCGTGATCCCGCGTAGTCTGCTCGCGGTCGGCAACATGCCAATCGCGAGCGAGACGCCGGTCACCGGCGATCGCAAGAAGGTCACGTTCGCGCCGACGCCGAAGATGTCGAGCTATCTGTTCGTGCTCACGGTCGGCGAGCTCGAGCGCGTCACGGCGGATGCCGGCGGCGTCACCATCGGCGTGGTGACGACGGCGGGCAAGAGCGGGCAGGGCCGGTTCGCGCTCGACAGCGCGGTGAAACTGCTCGCCTATTACAACGACTATTTCGGCGTGAAATATCCGCTGCCGAAGCTCGATTTGATCGCCGTTCCCGGAGGGTTCGGCGGCGCGATGGAGAACTGGGGCGGCATCACCTTCTTCGAGAGCCGGCTGCTGTTCGATCCCGCGACCAATGCGGAGACCGCCAAGCGCGGCATCTTCGCCATCATCGCGCACGAGATGGCGCATATGTGGTTCGGCGATCTCGTCACCATGGCGTGGTGGGACAATCTCTGGCTCAACGAGGGCTTTGCCAGCTGGATGGCGACCAAGGCCTCGGAGCAGTTCTATCCGCAATGGCAGAGCTGGCTGAATGGTAACGGTGCGAAGCAGTTTGCCATGGTGCTCGATGCGCGCCGCACCTCGCATCCGGTGCAGCAGCCGATCGCCGATCACAGCGAAGCGGTCACGGCGTTCGATGCCATCACCTACAACAAGGGCCAGGCGCTGATCCGCATGCTCGAGACCTATCTCGGCGAGCAGGCGTTCCGCGACGGCATCCGCAAATATATGGCCGCGCATGCCTACAGCAATTCCACCACCGCCGATCTCTGGCAGGCGCTCGAGACGTCCGGCGGCAAGGCGATCACCGGCATCGCCGCCTCCTTCACCGAGCAGGATGGCGTGCCGCTGGTGGTGGCCGAGACGGCCTGCGATGGCACAGCACAACGCCTGACGTTGCGGCAGGACCGTTTCGTGGTCGCGCCGGCCAACGATCCGCCGCTGCCGGCCCACAGCTGGCAGATCCCGGTTGCGGTCGGGCCGGTGCAGGGCAGGCCGTTTGACGAGATACTGTTGAAGGGCAGTGCCGATATCCCGGCCGGTGCTTGCGGCGATGCGGTCAAGGTCAATCTCGGCGACGTCGGTTACTTCAGGGTCGAATACGGCCCGAAGAACCGCGCGGCGTTGCTGAACGCATTTCCGCACATGCAGGTCGCTGATCGGCTCAACGTCGTCACCGACAGCTGGGCGTTGGTGCAGGCCGGGCGCACTGAAGCGCCATCCTATCTCGCGCTGCTCGACGCGCTCGATGCCGGCGACCATCGCGCGGTGTGGGATCAGGTGATCTCGACATTTGCTGCGCTCAATCGCCTGTCGCGCGACCGCAGCGAGCGGCCGGTGATCCAGGCCTATGCCCGCGCCAGGCTGCGCCCGGTGTTCGACCGGATCGGATGGGACGGCGGCGGCTCGGGCGACGATGACACCGCGCTGCTGCGCGCGAGCCTGATCTCGGCGCTTGGCGACCTCGGCGACGCGGCAATCGTCGCCGAGGCGAAGCGGCGCTTTGCGGCGTTCCGCGATGATCCCAACTCGCTGCCGACCACGCTGCGCGATGCGGTCACCCATGTCGTCGGCATCACGGCCGATCGGGCAACCTATGACAAACTGCTGGCGCTCGCGCGCAACAGCACGGCGACCAATGAGCGGCTGCGCTATTATTTCGCCGCGGCCAGCGCCCGCGATACGGAGCTGGCGCGCGCGACGCTGGCGTTGACGCTGACCGATGAATTGCCCGATACGATCGTCACCGGGATGATCAACGCGGTTGCATCCGCAGGCGAGCAGCCGCAGCTTGCCTGGGACTTCGTCCAGGCGAATTTCGAGACGTTGCTGGCCAAGCAGGGACCGAGCTTCCCGAACTTCATGATCAATTTTACCGATCAGGCCCACGCGGCAGAGCTGGCCGCGTTCGCCCCGTCGCAATCCACCAGCGGCGGGCGGGTGACGGTGGCGCGCTCCTTGCAGGCGATCGCGATCTCGGCCGATCTCGCCGCGCGCGTGCTGCCCGCCGCCGATGCCTGGATCAGGGCGCACAAGCCGTGAGATCGCAAGAGAGTTTCCGGCGGCGCGCGATGCGGCTATGCTCCGTGGGCGGCATGCAATTAATGATGCGAGGCTGACATGGTCAAAGGTTCCGACTTGCTGGTCGCGGCCCTCGAGAATGAGGGCGTGGAACGGGTGTTCGGCGTTCCCGGCGAGGAGAATCTCGACGTCGTCGAAAGCCTGCGCAAATCCTCGATCAAGCTGATCGTGACTCGCCACGAGCAGGCGGCGGCGTTCATGGCGGCGACCTATGGCCGCCTGACCGGAAAGCCCGGTGTCTGCATGACGACTCTCGGCCCCGGCGCGCTCAACCTGACCACCGGTGCGGCCTATGCGTTGCTCGGCGCGATGCCGATGGTGATGCTCACGGGGCAGAAGGGCATCTTGAGCAGCCGGCAGGCCAAGTTCCAGATCGTCGACATCGTCAACACATTCCGTCCGCTGACCAAGCTGTCGCTGCAGATCGTCAGCGGCGCGACCATTCCGACGCTGGTGCGCGACGCCTTCCGGATCGCGACGCAGGAACGGCCGGGGCCGGTGCTGCTCGAACTGCCGGAGGATATCGCGCGCGAGGAGATTGCCCCGGTCGAGATCGTGCCGCCGCATCCGATCGAAATTCCGATCGCGCATGCGGCCGCCCTCGACCGCGCCGCCGACATGATCCTGAAGGCGCAGCGTCCGCTGATCATGCTCGGCGCGGCGGCATCACGGCCGCGTAGTACCGCGGGGATCGGCGACTTCGTGCGGCGCACCAAGATTCCGTTCTTCACCACCCAGATGGGCAAGGGCACGGTGTCCGGCGGCACCAATCAATATATGGGGACGGCCGCGCTGAGCGAGCGCGACTATGTGCATGAGGCGATCGACCGCGCCGACCTGATCATCGCGATCGGTCACGACACGATCGAAAAGCCGCCGTTCATCATGGGGCCAAAGGGGCCGCAGGTGATCCATGTCAGCTACACGGCGGCGAATGTCGAGCAGGTCTACTTCCCGCAATGCGAGGTGATCGGCGACGTCGGGCCGAGCCTCGAACTGCTGGCCGACCGGGTCGCGGGAAAGCTGCCGTCTGCCAGCGCGCTGCTCAGCCTGCGCGAGGGAATCCTGGCGAGGATCACCGATCGCGCCACCGAAGGCCGCTGGCCGCCGACGCCGCAGCGCATCGTGCACGATGTGCGGCAGGTCATTCCCGAGGACGGCATCGTCGCGCTCGACAACGGCATGTACAAGATCTGGTTCGCGCGCAACTACCGCACGCTGCTCGCGAACTCGCTGCTGCTCGACAACGCGCTCGCCACCATGGGCGCCGGCCTGCCGTCGGCGATGATGGCGGCGATGCTGTATCCGAAGACCCGCGTGCTCGCGGTCTGCGGCGACGGCGGCTTCATGATGAACTCGCAGGAGATGGAGACCGCGGTCCGCCTCAAGCTCAATCTGGTGATCCTGATCCTGGAGGATTCTGCCTACGGCATGATCCGCTGGAAGCAGGCGGTCGACAACTTCCCGGATTTCGGCCTGACCTTCGGCAATCCGGATTTCGTCAAATATGCCGAAAGCTACGGCGCCAAGGGCTCGCGGATCGAGAGCACGGAGGCGATCGTCCCGACCCTGGAGCGGGCCTTCTCCGGCGGCGGCGTGCATCTCGTAGTAGTGCCGATCGACTATACCGAGAACAAGCGGGTGCTGGTCGACGAGCTGCGCGAGAAAGTACAGCAGATCGATGTGTCGTAGAGCATGATCCGGAAAAGTGTGTAGCGGTTTTCCGAAAGGATCATGCTCAAAAGAAAGGCTAAAGCGCGATGATGCTCAACCCGGCCTCATCGCGCTGTGGCGGATTGCCGCCGACGGCACGGAACGAAATGCGCTCGGCTTGATTGAACGTAAGCCGCCATGGTAGCACGCCCAGCGATCAAGCCACGGCATCACTCGTTGTGCTGATGGTCGGCGATACCAGATCTGAGAGGTCACGTGACTGCACCAAATCCTGCCGCCGGCAAGCCCATCGATCCCGCCGCACTTACCAATGTGCCGCGGCTGGTCACGGCCTATTTTGCCGGCAAGCCCGACGCCCTCGATCCCACCCAGCGGGTTGCTTTCGGCACCTCGGGCCATCGCGGCTCGTCGCTGAAGAATTCCTTCAACGAGGACCATATCCTCGCCACCACCCAGGCGATCTGCGACTACCGGCGTGAGAAGGGCCTCACCGGACCGCTGTTCATCGGTATCGATACCCATGCGCTCGCCGAGCCGGCGCTGGCCAGCACGGTGGAAGTGTTCGCGGCCAACGGCGTCGAGATCATGATCGACGCGCAGGGTGGCTACACTCCGACGCCGGTGATCTCGCACGCCATCCTGAGCTACAACAAGGGCCGCAGCGCGGGGCTTGCCGACGGCGTCGTCATCACCCCGTCACACAACCCGCCGGAGGACGGCGGCTACAAATACAATCCGCCGCATGGCGGTCCCGCCGACACCGACGTCACCGCCGTGGTCGAGAAGAACGCCAACCGCTATATCGAGGCCGGCCTCAAGGGCGTCGCGCGAATGCCGTATGATCGCGCGCGCAAGGCCGCGACCACGCATCTGCACGACTACATCACGCCTTATGTCGCCGATCTCGGCAACACCGTCGATCTGGCGCTGATCAAATCCGCCGGCGTCAAGATCGGCATCGATCCGCTAGGCGGCGCGGCCGTGCATTACTGGCAGCCGATCATCGCGCGCTACGGCATCAACGCCACCGTGGTCAACAATGCGGTCGATCCGACCTTCCGCTTCATGACCGCGGATTGGGACGGCAAGATCCGGATGGACTGCTCGTCGCCTTATGCGATGGCGAGCCTGATCGGAATGCGCGACCGGTTCGACGTCGCCTTTGCCAACGATACCGATGCCGACCGCCATGGCATCGTGACCCGCTCGAACGGGCTGATGAACCCGAACCACTTCCTCGCCACCGCGATCGCCTATCTGTTCGCGCACCGGCCGCAATGGAGCAAGGACGCCGCGATCGGCAAGACCATCGTGTCGAGCTCCATCATCGATCGCGTTGCCAAGAAGCTGAACCGCAAGCTGGTCGAGACGCCGGTCGGCTTCAAATGGTTCGTCGAAGGGCTCGGCAGCGGCGGTTTCGGCTTTGCCGGCGAGGAAAGCGCCGGCGCGTCGTTCCTGAAGCGTGACGGCTCGGTATGGACCACGGACAAGGACGGCATCATCCTCGGCCTGCTGGCGGCGGAGATCATCGCCAAGACCGGCCGTGACCCCAGCGAATTGTTCAACGAGCTGACGGCCGAACTCGGCGTTCCCTATTACGAACGCATCGATGTCGCGGCGACGCCGAAGCAGAAGAACGCGCTGAAGGCGCTCGGGCCCGAGCAGCTCAACATGACTGAACTTGCCGGCGATCCCGTGCGCGCGGTCAGGACCAAGGCGCCGGGCAACGACCAGCCGTTCGGCGGCATCAAGGTCGAGAGCGAGGCCGGCTGGTTTGCCGCGCGTCCCTCCGGCACCGAGGATGTCTACAAGATCTACGCCGAGAGCTTCCGCGGACCGGATCATCTGAAACAGATCCAGGGCGACGCGCAGGCGGCGATCGCCAAGGTGTTCTGAGGCAGGGGCCGGCGGAATTCATGCGCGTATTGTTGACCGGCTCTTCCGGCTGGCTCGGCCGCTTCCTCGCGCCACAGCTTCGACAGGACGGCCATGAAGTGACCGGCCTCGACATCGTTCCGGGCGAGGCGACCAGTGTGATCGGCTCGGTGGCCGATCGATCGGTGGTCGATCGCGTGTTCGGCGATCGCGGCATCGAGGCCGTGATTCATGGCGGCGCGCTGCACAAGCCTGATATCGCCCGGTTCGCGCCGCAGGCCTTTGTCGACGTCAATGTCACGGGTACGCTCAATCTGCTGCAGGCGGCGGTTGCCGCCGGCCACGACCGCTTCGTGTTCACCTCGACGACCTCGCTGATGATCTCGCAGGCGATCCGCGACGAGGAAGGCCAAGCCGCGGTGTGGCTCGACGAGACCACGGGACCGCTCGAGCCGCGCAACATCTACGGCGTGACGAAGCTCACCGCCGAAGGCCTGTGCCGGCTCTACAGCCGCGAGCATGGCCTGAACTGTGCCGTGCTGCGCACCAGCCGCTTCTTCCCCGAAGACGACGACACGATCGTTGACATTCATGGCGAGAACCTGAAGGCGACCGAGCTGCTGTACCGCCGCCTGACCGTCGAGGACGCCGCCGATGCCCACGTCGTGGCGCTGGACAAGATCCGCGGCTTCGAGGTGTTCGTGATCAGCGCGCCGACGCCGTTTGCGCGCAGCGATGTCGCTGACCTGAAGACCGACGCGGGCGGCGTGATCGAACGCTATTTCCCCGACGCGCCGGCGCTGTTCGCGCGGCGCGGCTGGCATCTGCCGGGCTCGATCGGTCGGGTCTACGATGCCGGCAAGGCCGAACGGCTGCTCGGTTTCCGCGCGGTCACCGACTTTACCGCGGTGCTCGGCGCGCTTCGCCGCGGCGAACCGCTTCCCTTTGCGCACGATCCCGATTATGTCTCGCCGTCAACGAGGCTCGCAAATGGCTGACTTCCACGGCGTCTTCCCGTATCTGGTGTCCCCCATCGATCCCGCCGGCCATGTCCGCACCGAGGTGCTGGCGAGGCTCTGCGACGATCTGGTCACGGCCGGCGTCCATGGGCTGACGCCGCTCGGCTCGACCGGCGAATTCGCCTATCTCAACAACGCGCAGCGCATGCAGGTGGTGGCGACCACGATCGAGGCCGCGCAGGGTCGCGTCCCTGTCGTGGCCGGCGTCGCCTCGACCTCGACGGCCGACGCGGTGGCCCAGGCCAAGGCCTATCAGAAGCGGGGCGCTGCCGGCATTCTTGCGATCCTGGAAGCGTATTTTCCGCTCGGTGACGCCCAGGTGGAAGCCTATTTCCGCGCCATCGCCGATGCGGTCGACATTCCGGTCGTGATCTACACCAACCCGAATTTCCAGCGCGCCGACCTGACGCTCGACGTCATCGCGCGGCTCGCCGAACATCCGCGCATCGGCTACATCAAGGACGCCTCGACCAATACCGGCCGGCTGCTGTCGATCATGAACCGCTGCGGCGACAGCCTGAAAGTGTTCTCGGCCTCCGCCCATATTCCGGCCGCGGTGATGCTGATCGGCGGCCATGGCTGGATGGCGGGACCTGCCTGCATCATCCCGCGGCAAAGCGTCGAGCTCTACAATCTCTGCCGCCGCGCCCGCTGGGACGAGGCGATGGCCCTGCAGCGCAAGCTCTGGCGCATCAACGAGGCATTCGCCCGCTTCAACCTCGCCGCCTGCATCAAGGCCGGGCTTTCGAGCCAGGGCTACGATGTCGGCGACCCCGTGCCGCCGCAGGCGCCGCTCACCGCCGAGCAGCGCAAGGTGGTCGAGGCCGCGTTGCGCGACGTGGCGTAAAAGAGCGGGAGCCCGCGACGGGCGGACCTCGCGTCAACCTACACCGCTCTCAGGCCTTCTTGCGGCGTGTCGCGGATCAGGTTCTCAAGATCGCTCCGTTCGAGCGTCTCCTTCTCCAATAGCTGCTTGGCTGCGCGATCGAGGATGCCGCGGCGCGCGGTCAGAATGCCTTCGGTGCGCTGGGACACACGCTCGACGATCGCGCGCACCTCCTCGTCGATCGCGGCCGCCGTGTCCTCCGCATAATCGCGCTCGCGTACCGGATAGGGCCGATCGGCGCCGGCCAGGAAGTTGCCGGGCTCGCGTTCATAGGCGACGCTGCCGAGCTTCTCCGACATGCCATAGCGCGTCACCATGCTGCGGGCGATGTCGGTTACGCGCCGCAGGTCGTCTGCCGCGCCGGTCGAGAGATGGTCGAACACGATCAACTCCGCGCTGCGGCCGCCGAGCAGCACCGCCATCTTGTTCTCCAACTCCTCCTTGGTCATCAGGAAACGATCCTCGATCGGCCGCTGGATGGTGTAGCCGAGGGCGCCGACGCCGCGCGGGATGATCGAGACCTTGTGCACGGGGTCGACGCCCGGCAGCGAGAGCGCGACCAGCGCATGGCCCATCTCGTGATAGGCGACGATCTCACGCTCCTTCGGATTGAGCAGGCGGTTGCGCTTCTCCAGGCCGGCGACCATGCGCTCGACGGCGTGGTTGAAGTCGCGCATCCCGACCGCCTCGGCGCCGCGCCGGGTCGCCAGCAGCGCCGCCTCATTGACGAGATTGGCAAGGTCGGCGCCGGTAAATCCCGGAGTCAGCGCCGCTACGGCGTCGGCATCGACGTCGTCAGCGATTCGTATCTTCTTCATGTGCACGTCGAGGATCGCAATTCGCCCCTTCTTGTCGGGACGGTCGACCAGCACCTGGCGGTCGAAACGGCCGGCGCGCAACAGGGCAGGATCCATTATTTCCGGCCGGTTTGTGGCGGCCAGGATGACAAGGCCGGAACGCGAATCGAAGCCGTCGAGCTCCACCAGGAGCTGGTTCAGCGTCTGCTCCTTCTCGTCATGGCCTCCGGCGAACGGGCCGATGCCGCGAGCGCGGCCGAGCGCATCGAGCTCGTCGATGAAGATGATCGCCGGCGCCTTCTCGCGCGCCTGCTGAAACAGATCGCGCACCCGCGCGGCGCCCACGCCGACGAACATCTCGACGAATTCGGAGCCCGAGATCGAGAAGAACGGCACACGCGCCTCGCCGGCCACCGCCTTCGCCAGCAGCGTCTTTCCCGTGCCGGGAGGTCCGACCAGCAGCACACCCTTCGGCATGCGCCCGCCGAGCCGGCCATAGTCGGTGGGGTTCTTCAGAAAATCGACCACCTCGCGCAGCTCGTCCTTGGCCTCGTCGACGCCGGCGACGTCGCCGAAGGTCACGCCGGTGTCGGACTCGACATAGATCTTGGCCTTGCTCTTGCCGATCGCCATCAGCCCGCCGCCGAGGCCGCCGCTTTCCGCGGCGCGCTTGCCGATGTACCACCACAGGCCGAAGAACAGCAGCACCGGCATGACCCACGACAGCAGGTCGCGCAGCAAGGTGCTCTCTATCTGTCCGGTGAAGCGGACATGGTACTTCTCGAGCTCCTGCGCCACGTCCTGGTCGACCCGTGTGGTCACGAACTGCTTCTGCCCGCCGGGCAGCGGCTGCTTCAGCGTGCCCTGGATGGTGCGGTCGGAGATACCGACGGCGTCGACCTTCCCCTCGCGCAGCAATTGCTGGTATTCGCTGTAGGGAATCACCGCGACGCTGTTCACCGCCGAAATCATATACTGGATCAGGAAAACCGCGATCACCGCCATCACGGCATATCCGATATTGAACCGGGTCTGTTTGGTCATGCCGGAGGCTCCGATCAATATGGGGTGAATTGCCGGTTCGGACCGGGCGATCCCGCCAAAGCCGGGACCGGCGAGCGCGACGCATGACGGAACAACTCAGAACCGGCATCTCGGTTTCACTGGCGCCGGTTTGCGCGGCAAATCGCGCCCGGCCTTGTCAAGGCCGCAAAGTGTGGCATTTGTCCCGCAGCGGGCTCAGCAACTTCCGATGCCTGGGCGCGTTTATCGGCGCAACCGAATGAAAGCTCCATGAACCGACGTCACCTTGCGGCCCTTGCCGTCGTCGCGGCCATTCTGCTGATCTTCACGGCCGGCAACATGCGCCAGGCGCCGTGGAGCGGCCCGGCTGCCCGCGCCGTCGCCGAGCGTGGCGCGCTGTCGGAAGCCGAAAAGGCCAATATCGAGATATTCGAGAAGGTCTCGCCGTCGGTGGTCCAGGTCGTGACGCAGACCGCGGCCAATCCGCTGAGCGAGGAGCAGGAGGGCGGTGCGGCGTCCGGCACCGGCATCGTCTGGGACAATGACGGCCACGTCGTCACCAACAACCATGTGGTGCAGAACGCAAGCCAGGTCGCGATCCGCTTTGCCTCAGGGGAAGCGGTGCGCGCCGAGATCGTCGGCACGGCGCCGAATTACGATCTGGCGGTGCTGCGCATCCGCAGCGCGCGCAGCCTGCCGCCGCCGTTGGCGCTCGGCAGTTCGGCTGATCTCAAGGTCGGCCAGTTTGCCTATGCGATCGGCAACCCGTTCGGGCTCGACCAGTCGATGTCCAGCGGCATCATCAGCGCGCTCAAGCGCAGGTTGCCGACCTCCAGCGGGCGCGAGATCTCCAACGTGATCCAGACCGACACCGCGATCAACCCCGGCAATTCCGGCGGCCCATTGCTTGATTCCGCCGGCCGCCTGATCGGCGTCACTACGGCGATCCTGTCGCCGTCAGGCTCGAACGCCGGTATCGGCTTTGCGATCCCGGTCGACATCGTCAATCGCGTGGTGCCCGAACTGATCCGCAACGGCCGCGTGCCGACGCCGGGGATCGGCATCGTGACCGCAAACGAGGCGGTCGCCACGCGTCTGGGCGCCGAGGGCTTGATCGTGGTGCGCACGACACCGGGGTCGCCGGCCGAGCGCGCCGGGCTCCGTGGCGTCAATCTATCGACGGGTGAACTGGGCGACGTGATCACCGCGGTCGATGGCAAGCCGGTGCACCGGCTCTCCGATCTGGCCGATCAGATTGAGCAGGTCGGGGTCGGCAACAAGGTGCGGCTTACCGTAAATCGCGATGGCTCCACGCGCGATGTCGAGGTCGCCGTCGTCGATATCGGCCGGACGCAGTAATGTAGTCACTGGCCGGCCGGCTGCCACTGGCGCGTGCTCGCGCACGCTGCAGGATGGACGGTTTCGGTGCGCCGGTTGTCATGCGGCCAAAATCCGCTAAAACCCCCGCCAATTCTTGGAAGCTCGAAGGACTCACTGATGAACATTCTTCCCGGCAATATGCGTTTTGGTGCGGGCCAGCCGGTCAAGCGTCTGGAAGACCAGCGGCTGCTCACCGGGAAGGGGCATTTCATCGACGACAAGCCACAGGACGGCGCGCTCTGGCTGCACGTGCTGCGCTCGCCGCATGCCCATGCCAACATCAAGTCGATCGACGTCAAGGCGGCGCTCGAAATGCCCGGCGTCAAGGCCGTCTATACCGGCGCCGACCTCGTGAAGGACGATATCGGCACGCTGCCGACGCTCGCGATCTTCAAACGCCCCGATGGCTCGCCGATGACCGTGCCGCCGCGGCGCCTGCTGGCGCATGAAGTGGTGCGCTTCGCGGGCGAGGGTGTCGCAGCCGTGGTCGCGACCTCGCGCGTGCTGGCGCAGACCGCGGCCGAAGCGATCGAGGTCGATTATGAAGTGCTGCCGTCGGTGGTCGATCCGGTCGAGGCGATCAAGCCCGGCGCGCCGGCGGTCTGGCCGGAGGCGCCCGACAACATCGTGGCCGCGATGAGCTATGGCGACGCCGCCAAGGTCAAGGAAGCCTTCGCCGGCGCCGCGCACAAGGTGTCGCTCGACCTGGTCAGCCAGCGCCTGGTGCCGTCGGCGATGGAGCCGCGCTCGACCATTGCCGAGATCGAGAAGAAGACCGGCCGGCTCATTCTCCATGTGCAGTCGCAGACCCCGGGCTCGACCCGCGATCTGCTGGCGGAATCGATCCTGAAGCGGCCGAAGGACAGCGTGCGCGTGCTGGTCGGCGATATCGGCGGCGGCTTCGGCCAGAAGACCAGCCTCTATCCCGAAGACGGCATCGTCGCCTATGCAGCGACCAAGCTGAACGAGAAGATCCGCTGGCGCGGCGACCGCACCGACGAGTTCGTCGGCGGCACCCACGGCCGCGATCTCACTTCGACCGGCGAGTTCGCGCTCGACGCCAAGGGCCGCGTGCTGGCTTACCGCGTGCGTTCGATCGGCGGCACCGGAGCGTACTCGTCGGGCACCGCCAACATCATTCCGCTGGTGCTCGGCCCGTTCGTGCAGACCGGTGTCTACGATCTGCCGCTGGTGCATTTCGAGGTGAAGTCGGTGATGACCAACACCGCGCCGGTCGGCGCCTATCGCGGCGCCGGCAGGCCCGAGGCGGTGTTCATCGTCGAGCGGCTGTTCGATGCCGCAGCGCGCCAGATCGGCATGGACCCGCGCACCATCCGCAAGGTCAACTACATCAAGCCGGTGCAGCTGCCCTACACCAACGCGGTCGGACAGGTGTATGACTCCGGCGCCTTCGCCCACATGCTGGAGCGCGCTTCCGACTTGGCCGACTGGAACGGCTTTGCCGCGCGCAAGAAGGCGGCGAAGAAGAAGGGCCTGCTCTACGGCCGTGGCCTGACCAGCTACATCGAATGGACCGGCGGCCGCGCCCACACCGAAAACGTCTCGCTGCATGCGACCGCAGAAGGCCGCGTCATCCTGCATTCCGGCACCATGGCGATGGGGCAGGGCCTCGCCACCACCTACACCCAGATGATCGCCGATACGCTCGGCATTGCCATGGACAAGATCGACGTCGTCCAGGGCGACACCGATCTCGCCACCGGCTTCGGCAGCGTCGGCTCGCGTTCGCTGTTCGTCGGCGGCACCGCGGTTGCGGTCTCCGCCAATGACATGATCAACAAGGCGCGCGACAAGGCGTCCCACCTGCTCGAAGCCTCTGTTGGGGACATCGAGTATCGCGACGGCTTCCTCACCGTGGTCGGCACCGACAGGCGCATCAGCCTGTTCGAGATCGCGGCCAAGGAAAGCGGCGCCAAGCTCTCGGTCGAGAGCGAGGGCAATGTCGACGGGCCGAGCTGGCCGAACGGCACCCATATCTGCGAGGTCGAGATCGATCCCGAGACCGGCGTCACGCGGGTGGTGCGCTACACCACGGTCGACGACGTCGGCGTCGCGGTCAATCCGATGCTGGTGACGGGGCAGGTGCATGGCGGCGTCGTCCAGGGCATCGGCCAGGCCCTGTACGAAGGCGTGGCGTACAGCGAGGAAGGCCAGCTTCTGACCGCGAGCTATCAGGACTATTGCATCCCGCGCGCCTCGGACATTCCGCCGATCACCGTGACGCTCGATCCCTCCGCGCCCTGCAAGACCAATCCGCTGGGCGCCAAGGGCTGCGGCGAGTCGGGCGCGATCGGCGGCCCGCCCTGCATCACCAACGGCGTGATGGATGCGCTGAGCGAGCTCGGGATTACCCAACTGAATACGCCGCTGACGCCGGTGAAGATCTGGCAGGCGATAAGGGACGCGAAGGCGGGGGCGTAGCCCGCCGGCGTCGCCACCCTCGGACGAGGAGGGCGCTCACACGACGGCGCTTGCGCGATTTCGGAATATTGGAAATGTATCCCCGATTTGCCCGACGTGTCAAGTTGCCTGGTCGAGCGCCGGCAGCCGCCAGCTCCTTTGCATGGGGTTGTTTTCGATATTTTGGCGGCGCGCACTTGGCGAGGAGTTCCTTCCCGTCACCTCTCTCCAGGGGAGGGTGACGGGAAGGCGAGCGCGTCCCGGCGCGCGCTACAGCCCCAGCACCATCTTCGCGATGATGTCGCGCTGGATCTCGGACGATCCGCCGAAGATCGTATAGGCGCGCCCGTTGAGATATTCCGGCACCACCGGCAACAGCTCTTCCGGAATCGCCGGCTCGTGGTTGAGCCGGTAGAACGGCCGCGCCGGCTCCACGGCAAGCCCATCCTGGCCGATCACGTCGACGCCGAGCCGCGTCACCGCCTGGCGGATCTCGCTGACGCGGAGCTTGATCAGCGACGACACCGCGCCGGGATTCTGCCCGGTCTGCAGCGCCGACAGCACCCGAAGCTCGGTCATCTCGAGCGCATCGATATCGACCTCGACCTCCGACATCCGCATCGCGATGTCGGGGTCCTCGATGGCGCGGCCGGTGACCTCGGAATCGGCGAGATCGGAGATCGTCTTCAGCGCCTCGCGCAGCTTGGCCGACGCGATGCCGGAGCCGCGCTCGAATTCGAGCAGGTATTTGCCGTAGGTCCAGCCCTTGCCTTCCTCGCCGACTCGGTTGGCGACGGGCACGCGGACGTCGTCGAAGAACACCTGATTGACCTCGTGGTCGCCGCCGATGGTCAGGATCGGGCGCGTGGTGATGCCCGGCGTCTTCATGTCGATCAGGATGAAGCTGATGCCGTCCTGCTGCCGCTCGCCCTCATTGGTGCGCACCAGCGCGAACATGCGGTTGGCGTGATGCGCATGCGTGGTCCAGATCTTGGTGCCGTTGATGACGTAGTCGTCGCCGTCGCGCACCGCGCGGGTCTTCAGTGACGATAGATCGGAGCCCGAACCCGGTTCGGAATAGCCTTGGCACCAGTAGTCTTCACCCGAGAGGATTCGCGGCAGGTAAAAGTTCTTCTGCTCGAGCGAGCCGAAGCCGATGATGACAGGGCCGACCATCTTCACGCCCATCACGTTGACATTCGGCACGCCGGCGCGGGCGCATTCGGCCTCGAAGATCCAGCGTTGCGCCGGCGTCCAGTCCGGCCCGCCATGGTCCACGGGCCAGCCTGGCGCGCCCCAGCCCTTCTTGTGCAGCGCGCGCTGCCAGGCCA
The DNA here is from genome assembly GCF_054063415.1 of Bradyrhizobium sp. USDA 4011. Classification (NCBI taxonomy): domain Bacteria; kingdom Pseudomonadati; phylum Pseudomonadota; class Alphaproteobacteria; order Hyphomicrobiales; family Nitrobacteraceae; genus Bradyrhizobium; species Bradyrhizobium sp. USDA 4011. The sequence continues at coordinate 2,508,864 of NZ_JBSSGG010000001.1, read as the reverse complement.
TGCCGATGTCGGGGTCGGAGAACACCGACGGCGTCAGCGCGGTGGCGCGCTTCATTTCCGGCGTCAGGCTCTCGGCAATGAAGTCGCGGACTTCCTTTTCGAAGGCGCGTTCCTCGGTACTGAAGGTGAGATCCATGGTGCGCTCTCCGTTTACGCGTGGGCGCGGCCGCTGAGCGCGGCGTGGCGGCGATAATGATGGGCGCTGCCGCCGAACAGCGTGTCGAAGGCGAGCAGCCGCTTGAAATAGGCGCCGATGTCGAGCTCCTCGGTGACGCCCATGGCGCCGTGCAACTGGACTGCCTGCTCGGCGACGAAGCGCGCGCATTTGCCGATCTTCGCCTTGGCGCCGGATGCCGCGCGGCCGCGGGCCACCGGCTCGGCATTGGCCATCAGCGCAGCGCGCAGCGCCATTGACCGCGCTTCGTCGACCTGCATCGCGACGTCGGCGAGGCGGTGGCGGATCACCTGGTTGGCCGATAGCGGCCGCCCGAACTGTTTTCGAATCTTGGTGTATTCGAGCGTGGTGTCGAGCAGGGTCTGCATGATGCCGACCGCCTCGGCGCCGAGCGCGGCCATCGCGCGGTCGATCACGGTTTCGATCGCAGGGAGCGCATCGCTGCCGTCGCCGAGCAGCGCATCGGCAGGCAGTTGCACATCCCTGAGATCGAGGTTGCAGCCGCGCCCGCCACCGAGCCGTGCATAGTCGCGCAAGGTGAGGCCGGGTGTGCCAGCCGGCACCAGGAACAAGGCAAGCTTGCCGGACGCGCCATTGGCGTTGGCGATGCGGGCCGAGACGATGATCTGGTTGGCGGCCGCGCCGTCGAGCACGGCGATCTTGCTGCCATTCAAAAGCCAGCCGTCGCCGGTCTTGCCGGCCGTGGTGTCGACATGGGCAAGATCGAACCGTGCGGCGCGCTCCGAATGCGCGAAGGCGAGCGTGAGCGCGCCCTCGGCAACCCTGGGCAGGATCGCTTGCTGTTGCTCCTCGGTGCCGCATTCGGCGACCAGCGCAGCGCCGATCACGACGGTGGAGAGGAATGGCTCGGACACCAGTCCGCGCCCGAACGCTTCCATCAAGAGCCCGATCTCGATCGCGCCGCCGCCGAGCCCGCCATGGGCTTCGGCGATCGGCAGCGCCAGCCAGCCGAGCTCGGCGAACTGTTTCCAGATCGCGGGCGAATAGCCCAGCGGATCGTTCGCCGCCTTCTTGCGATGGTCTGATGTGAACGTTTCCGCCACGAAGCGGTCGGCACTTTCGCGCAGCAGGCGCTGCTCGTCGCTGAGAGTGAGGTCCATCTGGTCTACTTCACGTTGGCGGTTTTCTTGACGGAGGGATGCAGACCCGCGGGGTCCACCACCATTCCGAATTCCTGCAGATTGTGTGCGTGGCAGAGCTGATGCAGCGCGAAGGCCTGATCGATCGCGGCAGGCTGCCCCATGATGTCGATCGAGCGGTTCACCGCCTCCTTGGACAGCTTCAGCGCGAACGCGGGTTTTGCTGCGATGCGCCGCGCCAGCGCCAGCGTGAAGGAGGAGAGATCGCCGCGCGGCACCACGTGATTGACCATGCCGAGACGATGCGCCTCGTCGGCGCTCCAGACGTCGGCGGTGAAGAGCATCTCCTTGGCCTTGCGCGCGCCGAGCTCCCAGGGATGCACGAACCATTCGACGCCGCAGACGCCCATCGTCACCACGGGATCACAGAACTCGGCATCACTGCTCGCGACGATCAGGTCGCAGGCCCATGCCAGCATCAGCCCGCCGGCGATGCACTTGCCATGCACCTCGGCGATCGTGGGCTTGGCGAGATTGCGCCAGCGCCTTGTGATCTGCAGGTAGATCTCCTGCTCGCGCGCGAAGCGCCCATGCGCGTTGGGTTCGGCGAAGCCGCCCCAATTTCCGATTGGCGGGAAATCGACGCCCGCCTGGTTCTTCGCCCCCGGCCTGAGATCGTGACCGGCAGAGAAATGCGGGCCGTTGCCGGCGAGGATGATGACCTTGACCGCGTCGTCCTGCACCGCCTGGTCGAAGGCGGCATTGAGGTCGTAGGTCATCTGCAGGTTCTGCGCGTTGCGAGCCTCGGGGCGGTTCATCACGATCCGCGCAATCGCGGGCTCCGGCCGCTCGACGACAATCGTCTCGAATTGTTCAGACGCCAATGGATCCTCCCGGGATCGATTTTCTCGGCATGATGAACGGCGCAGGGCGGGATAGGCAAGGGGCATCATCGGCAAAACCGGCCGCGAATCCCGCCACGCGGGATTGTCGCGCGAAAATCTGCTACTCTGATCGAGAATCCATCGGGAGGACCTTCTTTATGCGCAAGCTTTGGACCGTGCTGGCAGCGCTGGCGACATTGAGCCTGACCAACTGCGGCTACAACGCGATCCAGACCAATGACGAGCAGGTCAAGTCGAGCTGGTCGGAGGTGGTGAACCAGTACCAGCGGCGCGCCGATCTGGTGCCGAACCTCGTCAATTCGGTGAAGGGCTTTGCGCAGCAGGAGAAGGACGTGCTGCTCGGCGTCACCAACGCGCGCGCCAAGGTCGGCAGCATCCAGGCGACGCCCGAAGTGCTCAACGATCCGGCTGCGTTCCAGAAGTTCACGCAGGCGCAGGGTGAACTGACCAGCGCGCTGTCGCGGCTCCTGGTCGTGACGGAGAACTACCCGCAGCTGAAATCGGATGCGCTGTTCCGCGACCTGATGGCGCAGCTCGAGGGCACCGAGAACCGCATCACCGTGGCACGCAACCGCTACATCAAGGCAGTGCAGGACTATAACGTCGGCATCCGCACCTTTCCGAACAATCTGACCGCGATGGTGTTCGGCTACAAGGAGAAGCCCAACTTCACGGTCGACAACGAGAAGGCGATTTCGACCGCGCCGAAGGTCGATTTCAATCCGGCGCCCGCGCCCGCGCCGTCGAAATAGCGCCGGCGTGTCCAGCAACGCGATGACAGCCGCACGCGTGTTCCTGCTGGCCTTCCTGCTGGGCTTCGTATGCCCGGCGTGGGCCGAGGTCGCGGTGCCTCAGCTCACCGGCCGCGTCGTCGATCAGACCGGGACGCTGTCAGCGGGCGACGTTGCGTCACTGAACGACAGGCTGAAGGATCTGGAGACCCGCAAGGGCAGTCAGATCGCGGTCCTGATCGTGCCGACCACCGGTGAGGAGACGATCGAACAGTTCTCGATCCGCGTTGCCGAGGCCTGGAAGATCGGGCGCAAGAAGGTCGACGACGGCGCGCTGCTCGTCGTCGCCAAGAACGACCGGCATTTGCGCATCGAGGTCGGCTACGGCCTCGAAGGCGTGCTGAGCGACGTCGTCACCCACCGCATCATCGACGAGGACATCACGCCCAAATTCAAGGCCGGCGATTTCGCCGGCGGCATCTCGGCCGGCGTCGACCGCATGATCCGCCTGATCAATGGCGAGCAGCTGCCGGCGCCGGAGCCGGAGCATTGGCAGGGTCCCAACCTCGTCGATCTCGCCAATCCGGTGACGATCTTTGTCGTCATCATCGCGGCGAGCGTGTTGCGCGCGATGCTGGGGCGGCTCTTGGGCTCGGCGGCGACCGGCGGCATCGTCGGCGTCTTCACCTGGATGGTGGCCGGCTCGCTCGCCACCGCCCTGGTGGTCGGGCTGTTCGCTGCCGTCGCGGCGCTGATCTTCGGCGGATTGAATTTTGGCGGTCCGGCGGCCGGCTCGGGACCATACCGGCGTGGCGGGGGCTGGTCCGGTGGCGGCGGCTGGAGCAGCGGCTCGAGTTCGGGCAGCAGCGGCGGCTTCAGCGGCGGAGGCGGCAGCTTTGGCGGCGGCGGCGCCTCGGGGAGCTGGTAGGCATATGGGCATCAAGCGCATCGGCAAGCATCTGCTCGAGCATCGCTGGCGCGTGCGGCGGGAGTTTCCGCCGCGCGTGCTCGACGCGATCGAGAAGGCGATCAAGGCGGGGGAGGCGACCCATTCCGGCCAGATCCGCTTCGTCGTCGAGGGCGCGCTCGACGGCGTGCCACTGTTCCGCGATCAGCCGGCGCGGGAGCGGGCGCTCGACGTGTTCGCGCACTTGCGGATCTGGGACACCCATTACAACAACGGTGTCCTGATTTATCTTTTGCTCGCCGACCGCGACGTCGAGATCGTCGCCGATCGTGGCATCGATGCGAAGGTCGGCCACGCCGGCTGGGAAGCGATTTGCCGCGCGATGGAAACGGACTTTCGCGCCGGCCGGTTCGAGCAGGGCGTGATCAAGGGGATCGAGGCGGTGTCGCGGGAGCTGGCGCGGTATTTCCCGCATGTCGCCGGCGGCCCGAACGAGCTGCCGGACAAGCCGGTGGTGATTTGAGCGACCAACGATTTGGTCCGGTGCTCTTCATCCTCCCCTGGAGGGGGAGGATCGACGCGAATGCAATGAGCGGCGAGGTGGGGTGAAGGTCTCTCCGCGTGAACGCTGCCCGAGTGGAGAGATCACCCCACCTCGGTTCGCATTGCGCTGCGCTTCATGCAAACCGATCCTCCCCCTCCAGGGGAGGATAAGAATAAGAAGACCCTAAGCCTTCACCGAAGGCCGCGCGCCGACGCGGTTGAACCAGGCGACGATGTTGGCGTTCGACGGGTCCAGCGGTTGGCCGACCTGGTTGCCGAAATCGAGCCAGCAATAGAGCAGCATGTCGGCGAGCGTGAAGCGCTTGCCGCAGATGTACTCGCGGCCGTCGGCCATCTGGTTATCAAGCCATTTGATGCGGTTGGCGGCGATCATCTTCAGCCCGGGGGAGGCCTCGGGCGCGACCGGAATGCGCTTCTCGAAGAACTTCAGCGCCTCGCCGAAGCGGTAGCCGTTGGCGAGCGGCTCGGCGATGTTGAGATCGACGCGGCGCGTCCACATCCGGCACTCCGCGCGCTCTTCCGGCGTCGTGCCGATCATCGCGGGCGAGGGGTGCTTCTCCTCAAGATATTCGCAGATCGCCGTGATCTCCGAGAGGTAGTTGCCGCAGTCGAGCTCGAGCGCCGGCATCTGGCCGTGCGGATTGCGCTTCAGATGTGCCTCCTCGCGGTTCTCGCCCTTGCGCAGGTCGACGGCCTGCTTGGGGATCTCGATGCCCTTCTCCGCCATGAACATGCGCACGATGCGCGGATTGGGTCCGATCGAGTCGTAAAGCTTCATGGTCCTCGCTCCCTGTTGTTTCAGCGTTGTTGTTGCCGTTGTTGAACAGGCCGCGCGCGGATTGTCAAATGTGACGGTGCGCGAAGATCAATCGTCGAGCTTGTTGAGGTCGCGCACCGACTGCATGATCGGCTCGAAATTCGAGCGTGCATCGAGCGCGTCGAACAATTGCGCGGTGTCCTCGAGCAGGGCGTGCGAGCGTTGCAGCGCGATCCGTACGTCGTCCTGCGGCGTGTCGGACAGCCGGCCATGACCCGACAGCAGGATCTTCGAATTGAGGCCCTTCAGCCGTTCCAGCGACTGGATGTAGTCGGCGATCGAGCCGGAGCCGAACACGCCGCCCATCACGCCGCCGGGCATCAGCGTGTCGGCGGCGAACAACAACCCCTTGTCCTGATCGAACAGCGAGATGCAGGCCGAGGTATGGCCCGGCGTGTACATCACGCTAAGGCGGAAATTGCCGAGGTCGATCAAATTGCCTTCCTCGAGCCAGATGTCGATGTCGATCGGCACGTTCGGTTCGTTGAACATCTTGCGCAGCATCGAGAAGTCGTCGCGCAGCATGATCTTGTTGGCGGCGAGCCGGTGCGCGGCGATGTAGGCGCTGCCGTGGAAATGATAGGCCGCGCCGATATGATCGAGATGCTCGTGGCTCAGCACCACCATGTCGATCATCTCGGGCGTGATGCCGAGATGGTTGAGGCAGGCAACCAGCGACGGATAGTTGGTCGATAGCCCGACGTCGATCATGATGGTCCGCTTGCTGCCGCGCACGAGATAGGCATTCGCCGCACGGTTCTTGAAGCGGATCTGGTAGACGTCGTCGGCTGCCTGGATCAGCGTCGCGACGTCGGCCTCGAACAGCGTCTTGAACGGGCTCGGCTTGCGGTCGCTCATGGTGCGCCTGCCGCTCTGTAAGTGACGGCGTTGGAGGCGCGCAGGCGTTTCGAGAGCGCATCCATCACCATCAGCGCGAACGCCGGCTGCTGGCTGACCAGATAGACGAAGCGGGCGTGGTTGATCCGCATCACCCGCGTCTTGGGCGCGGAGGCGATCGCGGTTGCGGAGCGCGCCGAGCCGTCGATCACGGCCATCTCGCCGAAAAACTCGCCCTTGCCGAGGCTGACGATGACCGTCTTGTCTCCGCCATTGATCTTGGCGATGTCGACGGTGCCGTCGAGCACGACAAACAGCTCGCGGCCGGTCGAGCCTTCCTCAAAAATGACGTCATCGACATCAAATTCATTGATGCACTTCTCGATCGTCACGGCGTTCTCCTGCCTTCTGGCTGGAAGACGCCGGTATGTTAATCGGGAAAACGCCGCGCGCAAACGGAGCTGACGCAGATTGCCGCATGGCAACATCGCCCAAATCCGGCCCGGAAAACTCCCTAAAATTTAGGTAATGGCGGAGCGGGGTAACCATTTCGCAAGCAATAAAAGTTACCGAATTGTCAACCTAGTCTGGAGACTTTGAACGTGAGTGAGCAGCAGAGCGAGCCGATCAGCGGTCAAGCCGGCGCCCAGATGGCGGCGAAGAGCGAGCCCGCGATGGCCGCGGCCGGCGTCGAGGCTGCCAGGCTTGCGCCCGAGCAGGAAGAGACGTCGCCAAAGGCCGACGCGCCGAGGATGGACGCGCCGAAGGCCGAATCCCCCAAGGTCGAGCCGTCCCGGCTCGATCCAATGATTGAGGCCAAGATCGACGCGAAGATCGAGCCGACCAACATGGACGTGCCCAAGGTCAAGACCGGCAAGCGTGAAGAGCCGCGTTTCCCGGGCAAGCTGATGATCATGGCGCCCGGTGACCGGACCTGGGACCATGAGGCGACCGCCGCCAAGCCGGGTGCCGAGCAGGCGGCCAAGGCAGCAGGAAAGCCGGCCGGCACGCGCCGGTTCGGGGCGATGGCCGCCGTGATTGCGCTGGCGACGGTGGCAGGGGCCATCGGTGGCGCGCTCGCGACCGCCGGGCTTGGCCATCTCGCCGCCCCCGCCGCTGCCTCCATCAGGGATGTGGCTGCCAAGGACGCTGCAAAGGACGCCGCTGCCAAGGAAGCGGCCGATGCCTCCTTCGCCCGGATCGAATCCGAAATCGCCGCGCTGAAGGCAAGCGTGGAGCAGACCGCCAAGGCCGGCCAGGCCCAGTTCAGCAAGGCCAGCGACCGGATCGAGAAGGTCGAGAAGGCACAGGCCGAGCCGCTGGCCAGGCTCAACAAGCTCAGCGAGACCGTCGACAAGCTCCGCGCCCCGCAGACGACCGTCGCCGCGGCGACGCCGGCCCGCGAGGTCACGGGCTCGGTCACTCCGGCGGCTGCCGCCGCAGCACCCGCGGCCGCAAGGCCCGAGGTCGGCCGCCTTCCGGTGGTCGATGGCTGGGCGCTGCGCGACGTCGGCAATGGCGGCGCATTGATCGAGGGCCGCGGCGGCATCTACGAGGTTTATGCCGGCGATCCCGTTCCCGGCCTCGGCCGCGTCGACGCCATCCGCAAGCAGGATGGCCGTTGGGTGGTCGTCACCAGCAAGGGCCTGATCGTTTCGCGTTGATCGGCCAAACAGGACGATACCAAGGCGGTTCACCGCGATGTGAAGCGCCTTTTTTGTTGAATAGGGTTTGCCGTGCGGTGTTAGTGGGGCATGAGCCGCGCGCTGAAATGCCTCCTGGTGATGTCCGTTCTGCTCGTTGGCGCCGTGCCGGCACGCGCCGCGGAGGATCGCGCGCTCGAGCGCGGCGCGGCGGTGATCGATCCCGCGATCCTGCGCGAACTCGATCATGGTCGCCTCAGTCTCGGCCGGATGCTCGCGCAGGAGCGTTCCGCCGACACGCCGCTGTCGAACCGCGATCTGTTCGGATTGCCTGCGATGGTGCCGGTGCGCGAGGCGCTCGATCGCGAATTCGATCGTTATGTCGGAAAGCACAAGGCAAGTCTGCCGAACGAGAGCATCGGGGTCGGCGACGGCTTTGCGTTTCAGCTGTTCGACCGCACGCTGTTTGAATCGCCTGACGTTCGCTTCGTGCTGGCCGGCATCGTCAACCGCATGGACCGCGCCTATGTGGCGCCGAAGGACTGCGGCGAGATCCGGCTGATCTACCGGCTGACCCGCACCGATGTGCCGCGGATCGGCGAGAACGCGGTGTCGCAGCGGCTGCCGATGACGCTGAACCTGGTGCTGAAGGCGAAGGGTGTCGGCAATGACGCGTCGCTGACCTGCCGCGAGATCGCGCGGCGCTGGCTGGCGACCGGCAGCGCGCCGCCGGCGATGGAGACACTCTTCGGCAAGGATGGCCCGCTCCACCTGATCGATGCCGGGAATATCGATCGCATCGAGACCAATCTGCAGATCGCGCATGCGCCGAAATCCGCGGTGCGCGACTTCCGCACCGACTATCTGCTGAAGGTGTTCGATTATGACGGCGCGGCAAAGCGCTTTGCCGAGGCGCCGCTGGAGAACCAGATCGATCGCGATCGCATTCTGGCCGACGAGGCGTTGAAGCGCGACTTCAAGACATGGCTGCTCGATCCCGGGCATTTTGCCGAGCTCGATCGCGGCACCCTGCTGATCCCCGATCGCTTCCTCGCAACCGGTGCGGTGGCGCCGACGCCGACCGGCTTCGACGTCAGCGACCTGGAGCCGGAGTTCGGGATGGTGCAGGGCGAGGGGACGGCCGGGCCGGCGGTGTTCTCGGAAGGTGACGTGGTCGGCGCGTTGCAGAAGGCCGCGGCGGACGGGACCAAGCTGCAAAACATCCAGTCGCTGGCCGGCTTCGAGCGGCGCCTCAACGACGTCACCTGCGCGGGCTGCCACCAGACCAGCGGCATTGGCGGCTTCCATTTCCCCGGCGTCGACTGGATGGCGGCAAAACCGTCGAACTCCACCGTGGTGCCGGCCTCGCCGCATTTCTTCGGCGACCAACCCCGGCGCCGCGATATTCTCGCAAGCTTCCGCGACGGCAAGGCGCCGGACTTTTCGCGCGGCTTCTCCAACCGGCCGCAACTGCGCGGCAGCGCGGAGCTTGCCGGCACCGAATACAGCGATGGCTGGGGCGCGCATTGCTATCTGCCGGGCGGAAGGCCGGCCGAGACCGACCGCAGCTTTCGCGGCTGGACCTGTGCCGAGGGGCTTGCCTGCCAGGTTGTTGGGAAAGCCTCGCGGATGGGGATGTGCTTTGTGACGGGGCGGTAATTCCAGCCGGAACCGAAGCGGCTGAGCGTCATTGTTCGATGCTATATTGCGGTTCGCGACCACGACCCGAACAGCCCAGCCCCTTGAGCGGAGACCGGCCGATGAGTGCTCCCGAGCAGGACAAGCAGCGCAACCGCGAGATCGCGGCCAACGAGGCCGAGCGTCAGGCGATGAGCGCCGTCCGCGTCAGCAGCTGGGCGATCGGGCTCGCGGTCGTCATCGGCATTATTGCCGTGGCCCTGGTCTGGTCCTGGCTGAAAAGATAGTCACTCACACGTAATGCTTCAGGCGCGGCCGCGATCCGGGTAAGGAGTACAGGTCTCACCTGCATCTCTATGCTCCCGGGGAAGCCCGTCTCCCCGCATGAGCGGGGCGACGGAGGAGCAGCATCAGCTCGACCTCAGGCAACCGCGCCCGATGCGCGCAGCTTCTGGATCGTGGCCTCGTCGTAGCCGGCCTGGCGCAGGATCTCGTCGGAATGCTCGCCGACCTCGGGCGGCTTGCGCGGCTGCACCTTTTTGGCGCCGTCGATGAAGATCGGACTGTTGACGGTCAGCATGGTGTCGTTCTCGAAGCGCACCAGCACCTCGTTCTCGATCATCTGCTTGTCGTTCGGGATGTCGTCGAGGATGCCGACGACGCCGAACACCAGGCCGTTGCCGTCGAGGATATTGCGCCATTCGGCGAGATCCTTGCCGGCGAACACCTCGTCGAAGATCTTGATCAGCTCGACCGAGCGCGCATGGCGGTCAGCCTTGGTGGCAAAGCGGGCATCGGCGACGAGGTCCTCACGGCCCATGCAGCGCGCCAGCGTCGGCCACTGCCGGTCTTCGTTGAGCAGCGACAGGATCAGCCAGCGGCCATCCTTGCACTTGTAGTGGTTGGTGACGGCGTTCAGCGCCTCTTCGCGCGGCTTGCGCTTCTTGAACTTGGCGCCGACGAGCTTGGCCTGCGCCAGCACGCCGTTGGCCCAGACGCCGTTGGCCATCAAATTGGTCGAGACATGCGAGCCCTTGCCGGTCTTCTCGCGCTGGAACAGCGCGGTGACGATCGCGCCGTAGAACGCCATCGCGCAGGGGTGATCGCCCATGCCGGCGACCGAACGGGCCGGCGTGGTGTCCTCGTCGGCGCGTACCAGGTCCATCAGGCCGGAGCGGGCCCAGTAGGCGTTGGAGTCGAAGCCGGGCTTGTTCGCTTCCTCGCCCTTCTCGCCATAGCCGGTGAAGGAAGCGTAGATCAGCCGGTCGTTGAGATGGGCGAGATGGTCGTAGGTGATGCCGAGCTTCGCCCGCACCTGCGGTGGCATGTTGGTGATGAACACGTCGGCCTCGGTGACGAGCTTGTAGAGCACTTGTTGCGCGTCCGGTTTGGTGAGGTCGAGCGCGAGGCTCTTCTTGTTGCGGGCCTCCAGCATCCACGCGAAATTGTGCTCGCTCGCGGGGTAGCCGGGCAAATTGGGCAGATTGCGGTAGGGGTCGCCGGCGCCGGGCGGCTCGATCTTGATGACGTCGGCGCCGAAGTCGGACAGCACGGTGGCGGCCGCGGGCGCCGCGATGAAGCTCGCGCAGTCCAGGACCTTGAGCCCGTCAAAAATGCCTTTTTCCATCGTGCCGTCGCTCCCGTGGCGCTTGTTGGTGTTTTTCCGGTAGCTGGAATTATCGTGTGCGATGATCCCGATCGGACCGCCATTTGACCCATCTCGGTGGCACGATGCAACGGCTTGTTGGGACGTCATTGCGAGGAGCGAAGCGAGGAAGCAATCCGCGCTTCAGCAGGCGGAGGTATGGATTGCTTCGCCTTGCTCGCAATGACGGCGCCCGTTACTCCACCCCCGCCATCAGCGCGGCATTGCCGCCCGCGGCGGCGGTGTTGATCGTCACTGTCTGCTCGGTGGCGAAGCGCGTGAGGTAATGCGGGCCGCCGGCCTTGGGGCCGGTGCCGGAGAGGCCGCTGCCGCCGAACGGTTGCACACCGACGACCGCGCCGATCATGTTGCGGTTGACATAGACGTTGCCGACCTGGAGACGGTCGATCACGTGCTCAATCGTGTCGTCGATGCGGGAATGGATGCCGAGCGTCAGCCCAAATCCAGTCGCCTCGATCGCGGAAAGCACGTCGCCGAGCCGTTCGGCGCGGTAACGCACGACATGCAGGATCGGGCCGAACACCTCCTCACGCAGCTGGCTCGCCGCCGACAGCTCGAAGATATGCGGCGCGACGAAATTGCCTGTCGGCGCCTCGCCGGCGAGATGCACCCGCGCCTCCTGCTTCATCCGCGCTATGTGCGCATCCAGCCGCTGCTTGGCCTCCGCATCGATCACGGGTCCGATATGCGTCGACGGTTGCATGGGGTCGCCGATCTTCAGCTCGTGCGCGGCGCCGGCGATCATCTCGATCATGCGGTCGGCGACGTCGTCCTGCACAAACAGCAGCCGGAGCGCCGAGCAGCGCTGGCCGGCGGAGCGGAACGCCGAGGTCACGACGTCGTCGGCGACCTGCTCGGGCAGCGCGGTGGCATCGACGATCATCGCGTTGATGCCGCCGGTCTCGGCGATCAGCGGCACGATCGGCCCGTCCTTGGCCGCAAGCGTGCGGTTGATCGATCGCGCCACCTCCGTCGAGCCGGTGAAGACCACGCCGGCGATGCCGGGATGGCTGACCAGCGCGGCGCCGACCGTGCCGTCGCCCTGGACCAGATGCAGGGCCGATGCCGGCACGCCCGCTTCGTGCAGCAGCGCGACGGCCTCGGCCGCGATGCGTGGCGTCTGCTCGGCCGGCTTTGCGATCACCGCATTGCCGGCCATCAGCGCTGCCGTCACCTGGCCGAGGAAGATCGCCAGCGGAAAATTCCACGGCGAGATCGCGACAAATGCGCCGCGGCCGCGCAGCTCCAGCATGTTGCTCTCGCCGGTCGGCCCGGGCATCGCCTCGCCTTGCCCAAACAGCTTCCGGCCGAGTGCCGCGTAGTAGCGGCAGAAGTCGATCGCCTCGCGCACCTCCGAGAGTGCGTCGTCGAGTGTCTTGCCGCCTTCGCCCTGCAGCAAGGCGAGGAAGTGCGCGCGGCGCTGCTCGAGCAGGTCGGCGGCCTTGTCGAGGATCGCGGCACGTCGGATGGCCGGGGTGCCGTCCCAGGCCTTGAAGCCACCGCGCGCGGCGACGACCGCGGCATTCGCCTGCTCGACTGTCGATGTCGCAACCATGCCGGACGCGACCTTGGGTTCGACGGCAATCGCCGACGTCAACGCATCGAGCGCCTTTCGTTCGCCGAATTCGATGCCATGCGAATTCTCGCGCTGCGGGCGATAGAGATCGGCCGGCAACGGAATTCCGGAGTGAGCAGCGTTAGTGTCGGCACCGATGATCTCGGCCGGGCGGCGCAGCAGGTCCACGATGGACACGCGATTGTCCGCGGCCAGCGCCACGAACGACGAGTTGGCGCCGTTCTCGAGCAGCCGGCGCACCAGATAGGCGAGCAGGTCGCGGTGGCTGCCGACCGGCGCATAGGTACGGTGAGCGATCTCCGGGCGATCCTCGCCGAGCTGTGCGTAGAGCGCTTCGCCCATGCCGTGCAGCCGCTGGAATTCGAAGCTTGTGGGATCGTCTGACAGTTCGAGGATGGTCGCGACCGTCAGCGCGTTGTGGGTGGCGAATTGCGGAAACAGCCGCGGCCGCAGTGCGAGCAGCTTTCGCGCGCAGGCGACATAGTTCAGATCGGTCATCGCCTTGCGGGTGAACACCGGATAGCCGTCGAGCCCGCGCTCCTGCGCGCGCTTGATCTCGGTGTCCCAATAGGCGCCCTTGACCAGGCGCACCATCATCCTGCGGTCGAGTGCGCGCGTCAGCTCGTCGACATAGTCGATGACGTCGGCAGCGCGCTTCTGATAGGCCTGGATCGCAAGCCCAAAGCCGTCCCAGCCGGCTAGCGACGGGTCGGCGAAGGCAGCCGCGATGACGTCGAGCGACAGCTCCAGCCGGTCGGCTTCCTCGGCGTCGACGGTGAAGTTGAGATCGAACGCCTTGGCGCGGCGTGCGAGGTCGACCAGAAGCGGCACCAACTCGGTCATCACCCGCGCGTGGCTGACCGCCTCGAAGCGCGGATGCAGCGCGGAGAGTTTCACGGAGATGCCGGGCCGGTCGGGCAGCGGCTGATCGCCGGCCGCCTTGCCGATCGCGTCGATCGCGCGGGCGTAGGATTCGAAATAGCGATGGGCATCGTCGGCGGTGCGCGCGCCCTCGCCAAGCATGTCGAAGGAATAGCGCGAGCCGCGCGCGGTGTGCGATTGCGAGCGCGACAGCGCCGCCTCGATGGTCTCGCCGAGCACGAAATGACTGCCCATCAGCCGCATCGCCTGCCGCGTCGCGGCACGCACCGCGGGGGCACCGAGCCGCTTCGTCAGCCGGCCTATCGTTCCTTGCGGTGTTTCACCGGGCTGGATCACGCGCGCCGACATGCCGAGCGCCCAGGCCGAGGCGTTGACCAGGAACGCGCTCGACCTGGTCTCGTGGTTGACGAAGTCGCCCTGGCCGAGCTTGTCCTCGATGAACTGGTCGGCGGTGCGGGCGTCGGGCACCCGCAGCAGCGCCTCCGCCAGCACCATCAGCGCCAGCCCCTCCTTGGTCGAGAGTGCGAACTCGCGCAGCATGTCCTCGACCCCGCCGAGCGGATCGTCGTTGGCCCTGATCGCCTCGATCAGGTGCGTCGCGCTGCGATCGATCCGGGCCTCCGCCTCCGCGCTAAGCCTGGCATCCTGGCGCAGGCGGCCGGCGATGGCGGCGTCGTCGGGGGCGTAGGGCGCGCTGAACGGCGGCGGGAGCGGGGATGGGTCGAGCATGACGATTCCTTGGGCGGTTCCTCGAGGGTTGCACGGGAACACCTACGCGCGGTCGCACCGTAGTTCGATAGACAAATTAGCAGATTTGCCTTAGGAAATCAGGATCAACTAGAGTATTGCCGTAGATATGACAGACATAGATAAGATCGACCGCAAAATCCTCTCGATCCTGCAAGGGGATGGCCGGATCGCCAATGTGGAGCTGGCTGAGCGGATCGGCCTGTCGCCGACCTCGGTCGGCGAGCGGCTGAAGCGGCTGCAGCGCGATGGTTTCGTCGAAGGCTATGGCGCGCGGCTCAATCCGCATCGGCTCGGGCTCGGCCTCCTGGTGTTTGTCGAGGTGCTGCTCGACAAGACCACGCCCGACGTATTCGAGAAGTTCGCCAGGGCCGTCCAGACCGCGCCGGAAGTGCTGGAGTGTCACATGGTGGCCGGCGGCTTCGACTATCTGGTCAAGGCGCGCGTCGCCAACATGACCGCCTATCGCAGGTTTCTCGGCGAGACCCTGCTGGCGCTGCCGGGCGTGCGCGAGACGCGAACCTACGCGGTGATGGAGGAAGTCAAGCGCGACGCGCCGCTGCCGGTCGGCTGACAGGCTCCCGATCTGATCCACAGCCATGCGCAGGATGTACGCAGGATGTCTTGGCATCGCGACGCACCCGCGATAATTCTGCCCTCAGTTGGGGGCCGCGACATGGACGATGCCAATCAGCCGATAGGTGCGAAGCGAACCGGGGTTGCCGGCGCGTTATGCGCGGCCATCTTGTCCCTGTCCGCGATGACGCCGTCCCGCGCGGCCGAGCTCAGCTCCGGCATCATGCAGCTCTATACATCGGTCTCGATCTATCCACCGTCGGCCTCGGCGATGACGGTGTGCTACGGCTTCGTCTGCCGGCGCCGCGAGATGCTCGACTTCAGCGGAGCCGACCGGGCGGCCCTGACCAGGATCATGGCCACCGGCCGCGCCAACGCCGCCGCCGAACGCGCGGCCGTGCAAAAGGCCGTGATCTGGTTCGACCGCCGGATGGGGCCGATCCTCGGCACCGACAAGCGTGTGGCGAAAGCCGACTTCCGCGCCAACGACGACAAGCACAATTACGATTGCTGGGACACCACCCGCAACACGACCAGCCTGATGCTGGTGATGCAATCGTGGAACCTGTTCAAGTTTCACGACGTCGGGGATCCCCACTATCGCGGTTTTTCGTTGGGGCAAACGCCGCACAACACCGCCGTTCTGCTCGAACGCGCGACCAAGGTGGAATGGGCCGTCGATCTCTGGCCCCGCGGTTATCTGCAACCGCCTGACGTCATGACCGTCGCCAAATGGGTGACGGAAGATTGAACGGCTGAACGTTCCTGCCGCGCGCGTTCCCGTTCACGGCGCAGCATTTTCCGTCGCGACTCGGGCACGATGGAGAGAGACATCCCGCGATTGTCGGTGAGGCTGACGTGCGGCGGGCTACAGCAATGGGGGCGGTGCCGGGTGTGACGGTCAAATGGCCAATAGCGGCACGCGATCGGTGGCGGCCGAAAAAAGTTCAACGCCGTGGCGCGCGGGCGCCGTGCCCGCTCCGCCGAACGTCACGTCGTGTGATATTGGATCGGCCCTCACTCCCGGATCTTGTCCGAGAGTGCGCCGCTGGATCTCGCGCGGTGCGCTAGACCTTGAGGTTCTCGGCTGACGTCTTGCCGCGATTGGCAATCTCTTCGTATTCAACAGACTGGCCTTCGTTGAGGCTCTGAAGACCGGCCTTCTGAACTGCTGAAATATGAACGAAAATGTCCTTGCCGCCTGTAGCGGGCTGGATGAATCCATAACCCTTGGTCGGGTTGAACCACTTCACTGTACCTTTGGGCATTCCAGTCGTCTCCGCGGAATCAATCGAAAACAGACCAGTCGGTCCCCGCACAAACCGGCTTGTCCGTACCACACAGGATAGCAGTTTGAAAAAAGCTGGGTAGATCAAACCACGGTGTGTTTTTGCCCGGAAACAACCCGCTTTGCGGAGTTTTGCAGCTGGATTGCCTGTTTCGTGGTCAATTGATGCGCTGCAAAAAAGACCGGTTCCACTTGGATCGATAGCCCCGCGCGCGGGCTTTCTGCCAGCGCGCGGGGGATGGATCGGCCGCGTCTCAATAGGTCGCGGAAAGATACTCGACGATCTTGCCGACGTCGGCCTGGTCGATCGGCGCGCCGTAGACCTTGATCATCTTGGTCACCTCGGCCTGCCAGAAGTCCTTCTTGAACTTCTCGCCCTGCGGCTGGGTCTTGATGTAGTCGGCCGAGTGGCAGGCGGTGCAGTTGTTCTGCACCACGTCGAGGTTGGGACCCGGCTTGAAGGTCGCGGTCTCCTCGGGGAGCGTGTAGTTGACGGGTGCGGCCATCGTAGCTCCGATCGACAGTGCGGCGATCACGGCGAGGGAGGCAAGCAGCTTGCTGGTCATGATGCTTCTCCTCACGCCGCGGTGACACGCACGGTTTCGACGACGTTGCGCAGATAGCCCGCGGGATTCCACAGCGGATCCATCGGCTGGGTGTCGCCGGCATTGTTGGTGGCGCGCACCTTCAGCTCCGAGGCGCCGGCCGGAAGTGCCACCTTCAGCTTCCATTCGCGGAAGGCGTATTTGCCGAGATCCTTGCCGAGCTTGGCCGGCGTCCAGCTCTTGCCGCCGTCGATCGAGACCGCGACCTCCTTGATGCCCTTGCCGCCGTCGAAGGCGATGCCGCGCAGCGTGGTGCGGCCGGCCTTCAGCCTGGCGCCGTCGGCAACGCTGGTGATGAATGAACGCACCGTGAAGCGGTTGATCGGGATCGTCGCCTTTGGTGCGGTGCCGGGCTCGACCGCATTGTTCGGCGTATCCGGAATCCGATAGGCCGACTTCATCCAGAAGCCCTCGAACACATTGTCGATCACGGTGATCTCGTTGAGGTGCTTGACCCAATAGGTGCCGTAATAGCCGGGCACCACGAGGCGGAGCGGGAAGCCGTTGAGGAATGGCAGGTCCTCGCCGTTCATGCCCCAGGCCAGCATCACCTCGCCGTCGCGTGCATGGTCGATGTCGAGCGCCTTCACGAAGTCAGGCGTCGTGTCCATCACCGGACCGTCCATGCCATTGAAGGTGACCTGCTTGGCGCCGGCCTGCACGCCGGCCATGTCCAGCACGGTCTTCAGCGGCACGCCGTGCCAGCGTGCGCAGCCCATCGCGCCGTTGCCGAGCTGGCCGCCGGCGACGCGCGGGTTGAAGAAGCCGCGGCTGTTGCCGGAGCACTGGTTGACGGCGACGAGCTCGACAGCCTTCAGCTTCCGGATCTCCTTCAGCGACAGCCTCACGGGCTTGTCGACCTTGCCCTTGATCTCCAGCGTGAACTTGTCCGGATCGAGATCGTAGGGGATGCCGGCGAGGTGGTAGCGGACGAAGAACGCGTTGTTCGGCGTGAGCGGCCCGTCGTTGAAGACCGCAAACGGCGTTTCCAGCTGCGGCGGCCGGGCGGTCAGGCCGATCATCGGGCGCTTCTGCGGGTAGTGCACCAGCGGGCGCTCGCCATTGCCGAAGGGCAGCGTCACGGTGTCGAGGGCGAATGCGCCCCTTGATCCCAGCCCCGTCACCAAAGCAGCCAACCCGGCGCGCTTCATCAAGTCTCGTCGATCGAGCATTCCGCTTCCTCCGAAGCTGTTCTGTCGTGAGCTGGTCATCACCAGGCTCACCTTGCCTTGCGCGCCTTCGCATCATGGAATGCGCGCCGCGACAAATGTCGCACCTGACAACCCCAAGTCAATTGAGCTTTCGCAGCGTTGCGTCGCAACAACGAGAAGCCCCGGTCGCATGCGGCGACCGGGGCATTTCCATCCAAGTCGAAGGTTCGATCAGTAGCAGACGTTCACGGTGCGATAGCGATAGCCGTAGGGCGTCATCACCAGGCGGGTGACGTAGCAGCCGGAATCGACGAAGCCGACGGAGATGCCCGGGCCACCCCAGAAGTGATGGTGATACGGATGCCAGAAGAACGGCTTGGCCGAAGCCGAGGTCGGCGCCAGCGCGGCGGCAGCAAGCGTTGCGGCAGTCGCGAGAGCAAGCGTGACTTTGCGAAGCATGGTCGTCTCCTTCAGATGCGCGTTGAACTCTGTCGCGGCGCGGTTGCAGTGTTACCCATCGCCAGTCAGTCGCATCCGGCACCGGGCGCGTTCGAGCATCTCTGCTGAACGCAGCTTCGGATGTGCGGCAGGTCACATTCGGTGAAGGGGAAGATGAACCGGTCAGGCCGCCACGGCGTGTCGGTCGTCGACCAGCGCGGACAGGACGCGCGTCGTCTCGACGGTGCGCACGGTCATCGGCTCGTTGCGGCCGCGGATCGCGACCTCCTGCGCCGGCAGGGCATCGTCGGCCAGGCCGGCGGTGACGCGCACCTCGTCGGAGATGACCGCCTCGCAGGCCAGCGCCTTCGTCATGTCCTGCAGCCGTGCCGCGACGTTGACGGCGTCGCCGAGCGCGGTGAACACCATGTGGTCGCGATAGCCGATGTCGCCCACGATCACCTCGCCGCCATGGATGCCGATGCCGAAGCGGATCGGCTCGCGCAAATCGTGGCTGAGAAACTGGTTCAGCTCGTCGATATTGGCTGCGATCAGCGCCGCCGCGCGTAGCGCCTGGCGGCAGGCCACCTGCCGGTCGGTGCTGAGCCCGAACAGCGCCAGCATGCCGTCGCCGATGAACTGGTTGGGCCGCCCGCCGGCTTCCAGCACCGCCTGCGACACCGCGCCGAGGAAGCGGTTGACGATGAACACGGTATCGAACGGCAGCCGCTTCTCGGCAAGCTGCGTCGAGCCACGCATGTCGACGAACATGCTGACGAGATAGCGCTCCTGGCCGACTCGTGTCGGATTGGCGGCGTGCGCGTTGGCCGACATCGTGTGCGGCAGGAACAGCTGGAAGAAGGCCAGGTCGGCGGTCGGCCGCAACTGGCAGGCCAGCCGGATCGACGGATCGTCGGTGCCGACCCGGTGCAGCACGAAGGCTTCGCGCGGGGAAGGCTCGGGGAGGGCGGCGTGATCGCCGATGATGCGGATGCGGCAGGTCGAGCAGCGCGCACGGCCGCCGCAGACGCTCGCATGCGGCACGTTGTAGCGCAGGCTCGCTTCCAGCACGCTCAATCCCTTCGGCACCCGCAGCGTGCGGCCGTTGCCATAGGACAGCGCGATCATGCCGCCGCGGCGCTCAAGCAGGGCACGCGCGCCCCGCGCCAGCAGCACGAGGCCGAGCAGGGCGAGATAGCCGAACGTCAGGCCATCCGTGATCTTCCCGAGCGTGGCAGCCTGTGCCGCCGTGCCGAGCTTCTGCACCGACAGCTCCTCGCGCCGCCAGTCGGGATCCTGATAGTCCTCCATTGTGGCGCGGCCGCCCTGATAGATGCCGAGCATTGCCAGCGTCGGGATCAGCACGGCTACGGCCAGCAGGAACGGCGCGGCGCGCGGGAAGAACGCGCGCAGCCGCAGCCAGAAATACAGCCCGATGCAGCCATGCACCCAGGCGATCAGCAGCACCGCAAACATCAGCCACAACCGGACCGGCGAGGCGATGAAGAAGGTGTAGAGCTCCTGCGGGTAGAGTTTCTCGTGCCCATACAGGGTCTGGCCGAGCCGCACGCCGACGATGTGGATGATGATGAAGACCGGGATGCTCAGGCCGAGCACCAGCTGCAGCGGCTCGATCGCCTTCCAGCGGAACTCGCGGCGCTGGTACAGCGCCCAGATGCCGAGGCCGGTATGCACCAGGCAGGCGCCATAGAACACGATCGCGACCGGCAGGAACTGCCAGAATTCGGTGTGGTAGTGCACCCCGATCGCCATCGCCTCGGTCGAGATATTGCCGAGCGCGTGGTTGAGGAAATGGCTGATCAGGTAGGCGAACATGATCGCCCCCGTGACTAGGCGAACCTGCCGCTGGCCGATGCCGCGGGCCATGTCCTGCAAATGTTCGCGCGAGGGGGAGGCCATGCGATTCATATCGGCAATTCTAGTGCTTAATTCCCGCGCTGAACACCACCTCGGGTCCGGACGGGTCGCGGTAGCGGGCCGTGCGGCACGTTGACACTCGGTTAAGAGTCGAACAAAAAGCGCCGTGACGATAGCCCGAGCCCAATCCGGAGCCGATAACATCAGCGTTAAGCCGGCCCGTTCGCGCGCGCCGGATTGGCGCGGCGTGATCGCCGTGATCGTCGCCATGACCGCGATGCGGCTGGTCTATGCCCATGCGCTCGATCTGCGCACCGACGAGGCCTATTACTGGACCTGGTCGAAGGAAAACGTGCTGTCGTTCCTCGACCATCCCCCGATGGTCGCCTGGTTCATCCGTTTTGGCACGGCGATCCTCGGCGACACCAATCTCGGCGTCCGCCTCGGTGGCATCGTGGCGATGCTGGCCTCCCAGCTCCTGCTCGCCGACATCGTCCGCCGCGCGACATCCAACAATGTCCGCGCCGTGATGCTCGCGCTGCTGCTGCCGGAGGCGGCGCTGTATTACGGGTTGTTAATGGCCAAGGTCGCGCCCGACACCGCGCTGATCCCGTTTTCGGTCGCGATGCTGTGGTCGCTGGTGCGGCTCGCGCAAAGCAATGACGGGCGCTGGTGGCTCGCCGCCGGGCTGTTTGCCGGGCTGTCGCTGCTGTCGAAATTCACCGCGATCATGTTCGCGCCGGCGGTGCTCGCCTTTGCGCTGGTGCCGGACTGGCGCTGGCGCTGGCTGCGCAGCCCGTATCCCTACCTCGCCGCGCTGATCGCGATCGTCGTGTTCGCGCCGGTGCTGATCTGGAATGCGGAGCATGACTGGGCCTCGTTCCGCTTCCAGGCGGTGCGCGCCACCGCCGAGCGCGATCTCACGTTCCGAACGCTCGGCGAGTTCATCGGCATGCAGTTCGGCCTGGTCGGCTTCGTGCTGCTGCCGGTGACGCTGTTCGGGACAGTGCTGACTGCATGGCGCGGCTATAGCGGGCGCGAGCCGGTTGCGATCCTGCTTGCGACCGCGGTGCTGGTGCCGTTCGTCTATTTCCTCTGGAAGTCGCTGACCTTGCGGGTCGGCGACACCTGGCCGATGTTCCTGTGGCCGGCCGGATTTGCGGCGGTCGCCATCGACGTCACGCGGATGCCGTTCGAGGGCTGGTCGCTCGGGCTCATCAAATCGACCGTGTCCTGGGCGCGGACTGCGATCACATCGGGCATCGTCTTCGTCGTCTGCGTCTTCCTCTATTACATGATCGCGCCGTGGAATCTGATCGGCCGCACCGATCCGATCGGCACCGAGGCAGGCTATGATGTGGTGGCCGCGCATACCCTGGCGCAGGTGCAGGCGACCGGCGCGACCTGGGTCGCGACCACGGACTATCGCACCTATGCGATGCTACGCTGGATGCTGCGCGGACGGGTGCCGGTCATCGAAATCAATGAGCGCGGCCGCTTCCAGGGTTTTGCGGATCCGGGC
The DNA here is from genome assembly GCF_054063415.1 of Bradyrhizobium sp. USDA 4011. Classification (NCBI taxonomy): domain Bacteria; kingdom Pseudomonadati; phylum Pseudomonadota; class Alphaproteobacteria; order Hyphomicrobiales; family Nitrobacteraceae; genus Bradyrhizobium; species Bradyrhizobium sp. USDA 4011. The sequence goes on along the minus strand of NZ_JBSSGG010000001.1, from coordinate 2,487,218 downwards.
ATGAGTCAGATCCGCGGTCACGTCGGCATCTATGTCGGGCGCGAGCCCGAGAACAACCTGCCGCTGTGGAGCGAGACATCAGCGGTGCGCCAGCCGCTGGAGCGCGTGACGCGGAGCTGGCGCGGCATGGTGATGGACACCTACGCGCTGGAGAAGATCAGCGGCTGGACACCCGATCTGTCGCCGCCGCCGGACACCACGTTCTTCCGCTGGCGCGTGCTGGCCTTCTCCTTCTCCCCGCCTGCGCAGGGCTGTCCGGGGAAGTTCAACCATAGCAGAGTTCCATCTGGTCGAGGGACGTTGTGGATTTGCGACGGCCAGGGTTGATTGGCGGAGGCTTTTCGATGCTGGCGAAGGCTCGCCGGGTGAACAGGAACTGGCTGACGAGTTCGGCGAGCCTGAGCGGCAGCATTTTGATGCAGTGGGACCGCGCGGCAATGCGCAACAGTAGGTAGGCAATCATCGCAGCAAGGACTTGCAGGCGGATTGCATTGTCATTGGTGCCGAGGAACTTGCGAATGTCGAGGTGTTGCTTGATCCAGCGGAACAGCAGTTCGATCTGCCACCGGCTCTTGTAGAGGGCGGCGATCTCGACAGCCGTTCGGGTCGTGTCGTTGGTGAGAAGCGTGATCACGCCGCCGTTCTCCCGCCTGACCTTGATGCGCCGCAGCGGTATCGGCAAACGCGAGTCGCCCTTACTGGTGAGCTTCACCTCGTCGTCGACGATGATCTTGAAGCCGTCCCCCTTGCTGTTGCGGATGGTGCGATGCCTGACCGCGCGTAGCCGGATGCTCGTCTTCGGCCGGGTCACGAAGAAAGCCTTGCTGTCATTGATCTTATGCCACCAGTCGAAACGGCAATATCCCTTGTCGAACACATAGGTTGTGCCGGCCTGGATCGGAGTCTGGCGACCGATCTCGATATCGTTGACGTTGGCAGCCGTCACCTCGACGCACTTCGGGATATCGCCCTTGGGATCGTAGACCACGTGCAGCTTCATGCCGCGGATGCGGCCGTTCCACGCCGCCCAGGTGCAAACTTTGCCAAGCGGGATCGGACTGGCATCGATCAGGCGCACCATCTCCGTGCCTTCGCCCCGCAACTGCCGGCTTGCCATCGCCGACAATCGTGCAAAGGTTTGCGCAAAAATGCTGGACGGGCGGCGGCTGTTGGCATCCGACAGTGTCGAGCGGGACAACCTGCCGGTGCCCAGGTGATAGTGATGCTGAGGATTGGCGTTGAAGCCGGTCACCACGGCGCGCAGGCTGTTGTTCCCGCTCAACTGCGCATAGATCAGCGCTACCAGGTGATCCCAGCTCTTGAACGACTTGTCATAGGCATCCCCGTCCAGACGATCCACAGCCGCCTGAAACTGCCGCCGATTGATCGGTTCAAGCAGCCTACTAAAAATGCTATCGCGAAATCGCATGCTCGGCCTTCTGTGTCTCGACAACCAGAAAAGACCGATTTGCCTCGGTTTCGCCGAGCATGCACCGCGACACAGTGAATCATTCCCCGGACAGCCCTGCCGCCTGCGGGGAGAAGGTCGGGATGAGGGGGAGTCTCCGCAGGGACGGTGAAAGACGGACTCGTGGAGACTCCCCCTCACCCTGATCGCATCTGGCGATGCGATCAGGCCTCTCCCCGCAAGCGGGGCGAGGCGAAGACTGCTATTCCTCTTCCTCGCGCTTGCGGATCAAATCCTTCGCCAGATCGGTCAGTGCCGGGCGCGGCAGTGCGTTGAAAGGAAGTGGGCGGGTGACGTCGATCGCGGCGAGGCCGAGGCGGGCGGTCAACAGGCCGTTGAGCATGCCTTCGCCGAGGCGTTGTGACAGTTTGGCCGCGATGCCGTGGCCGAGCATCTGCTGGATCAGGCTGTCGCTCGCGGCCATGCCGCCGGTGATCGCCAGATGCGCGATGACGTGGCGCAGCAGGCGGATCATGCCGAGCGCGCCGGGCCGGCCGCCATAGAGCCGCGCCAGTTGCCGGATCATCCGCAAGCTCGCCACGAACACGAACAGCACGTCGATCATCGCGCGCGGGCTGACCGCGGTGACGACGGAGACACGCTGCGCGGCCGTCGACACCAGCCGCCGCGCCTCCTCGTCGAGCGGCGCCATCAGTTCGCGCTCGGCGAGGCGGATCATGTCGGCGCCGTCGATGATGTCGTCGGTGTGGCTCTGCAACGCGCTGCGGGCGCGGGCGAGCTGCGGGGTCTGGTGCGCGAGCTTGAGCAGCTCGGCGACAACAGCCCGGCTCGCGGCGCGGTCGTCGCTGATCAGCACTTCCGCGGCGCGCAGATGCAGCTTCTCGATGGTCGCCAGCCGCGCCAGGCCGACCAGCTCGCGTGTGGTCACGACGGCCAGCGCCACCGTGGCGATGACGGCGAGCCCGAGCCCGAGGACGCCGAGCCCTTCGTTGCGCGCAAACAGATCCTCGACCAGGTTGATCACGCCAAGCCCGGTGCCGAGCACCACAAGGCCCGCGACCGCGCTCCAGAACAGCGTGCCCCAGCGGAAGCCGCGGCGCGCCGGCAGCAGCGGCGAATCAACTGGCACCGGAAGCTGCGCGGGCTCGGCCTCAGGCACGATCTGGATCGTTCCGCGGGTAAGGCGGCTGCTGTCGTCGGGATCCATCACGACCACGCCGGGATCGTCGAGCTTGAACGTCGCCGGCCGCCGCGGGGGCGTCTTCTCGTTCATTGCAGTCTGTCTCCGATCAGGAACTGAAGGGCGCGGTCAAGGCGGATGTGAGGCAGCGCCGGCTCCGCATCGCCGCCTCGTTCCAGCTTCGGTGGCCGGAAGCGCAGGAAACGATAATCGGCGGCCTCGGCGCCGGCGCTGGAGAGGCCGCGGAATCTGCCGTTGAACAGCTCCTCCGGATTGTCGGGCAGGTCGCCCGGAAAGGTCGCAACTTCAGTTTCGCCGTCCAGCGTCCCGCCATTGGCGACCTCGCCCGGCGCCGGCGTGCCGAGGATCGATGGCAGCCGGTCGCGGCCGCGCTGCACTTGAGCTTCGCGCGTGGCGCGCACCGCGGCGAGCGCCACCACGTCGATGGCAGCGCCGGCATATTCGGCGCGCTCGGCGGCCCGGGCCACGATCCGCCGCAGCACGGCTTCCAGCCGGTCGTGGCTCTGGTGATGCAGATGGTCGGCCTTGGTCGCCGCGAACAGGATGCGGTCGATGCGCGGCCGGAACAGCGCGCTCAGGATCGTGCCGCGGCCGATCCGGAAGCAGTCGAGGATGCCGGCGAGCGCCGCCTTGAGATCATGCAGCGCCTCGGGGCCGGCATTGAACGCGGCGAGCGCATCGGCCAGCACGATCTGGCGATCGAGCCGCGCGAAGTGATCGCGGAAGAACGGCCGCACCACGACGTCCTTATAGGCCTCGTAGCGCCGCCGCATCATCGCCCATAGCGAGCCGTCGGGCGCGTTGCCGTCCACGGGCACGTCGAGCGGCGCAAAGGTCAGCGCCGGCGTATCGGCGAGGTTGCCCGGCATCAGGAAGCGCCCGGGCGGCAAGAGGCTCATCGCGAAACGCTCGTCGCGGCAGGCGCGCAGATAATCGGTGAACAATCTTGCCTCGGTGCGCGCGGCCTGCTCGTCCTCCTTGGCCTCGGGCTTCAGCGTTGCGAGATGGGCGTGCCATGGCGCCGCCAATTTTGCGCGCAACGGCTCGCGCGACAGCGCGAGGCTCTCCGCCGACCATTGCTCGTAGCTCTTGTTCAGCAGTGGCAGGTCGAGCAGCCACTCGCCCGGATAGTCGACGATGTCGAGGGTCAGCGTGCGGTCCGCGCCATTTTGCCGCTGATACTCGATCACGAGGCGGAGCTCGGAGATGTCGGTGGTCGAGCTCGGCCAGGTCCGCTCCTCGATCAGAGTGCGGACATGGTTCTCGTAGGCGAAGCGCGGCACCGCATCGTCGGGCTGCGGGGCGAGATAGGCGCGCGCGATCCTCCCCGAAGCGTAGGCCTCGAACACCGGGAAGCGGCCGCCACGGGTCAGGCCATGCACCAGCGCGGTGATGAACACGGTCTTGCCGGCCCGCGACAGGCCGGTGACGCCGAGACGCACCGTCGGCTTGAAAAGGCCCTCGCTATAGTCGAGCAGCGCCCGCGCCGACAGACGCGCTTCCTCGACGATATCAGAGAAGCGGGGGGGCATGGAGGGTTAACGAAAAGACCCGGCAGGAGGAGCCAAAAAAGGTGGGCGATCACCCGCAAGGTGGCGATTATCGGGCCAAAATCAAGCTTCACATTTCCGGCGCCTTTGCGGGCCAGGGGAATGCAAGGGGGATTGAACGCGTCACGCCACTCGCGTTACCCATAGTCCATCGGCCCACAGGAAAGCCCTGCATGACGGTCTTTCGCCTGAAGCAAATCTCGACCTCGATCCACGCGGCCGGCGCCGCGCTGTGGAACTACGACCGCGCCGAACTGATCGCCGACGGCGTCGTCCATCTCGTCGGCGTCTGTTTCGGGCTGGTTGCCGCCACCGCGCTGATCGTGCTGACCGCGGTCTATGCCGGCCCGTTCGATATTGCCGTGGTCTCGGTCTATGTCGCGGGCCTGCTCGCGATGCTGACGCTGTCGGCGACCTATAATCTCTGGCCGGTGTCGCGCGCCAAATGGGTGCTGCGGCGCTTCGATCACTCCGCGATCTATTTGTTGATCGCCGCGACCTACACGCCGTTCATCGTGGAACTGAAGGACAGCATTTTCGCGATCGCGCTGCTGATCGGCGTGTGGTGTGTCGCGATCGTCGGCATCTGGCTGAAGCTCGCCTATCCCGGCCGGTTCGACCGGCTCGCGGTCGGGCTTTATCTTGCGATGGGCTGGAGCGGCATCATGCTCTACGACGCCGTCGTGAAGGCATTGCCGGCGAAGGCGCTCGGCTTCGTGCTGGCCGGCGGCATCCTCTATAGCTTCGGGGTGATCTTCCACTCCTGGCGGCGGCTGCGCTTCCAGAACGCGATCTGGCACGGCTTCGTGCTGCTCGGGGCCGCCTGCCACTATACGGCGGTGTTCGACGTCGTGCTGGCGAGCTGAAGTTCTCGCCATCCGCGGCGGATGGGCTATCATAAGCCCGTAGGCCCGTCCTGCTCTCTCCCGTCACCCCCGCGCAACGGCTTTGCCGTTGTCGCTGGAGGAGCGCGGCACGCGCGTCTCGAAGGGTCGACGCCACCAGCCGGGCCGTGCATCCTTCGAGACGCGCTCCGCGCTCCTCAGGATGACGGGATAGATAGATGGGTGAGCAACGTGACAGCGTTCAATCAAAGATATCGGGAGGATAGCCATGCAGGTGGCAGGTAAAGTCGTGGTGGTCACCGGCGGTGGCAACGGCATCGGCAGGGCGCTGTGCGAGGCGTTCCACGCCGCGGGCGCATCCAAGGTCGTGGTGGTCGACCTCGATCATGCGGCGGCCGAGCAGGTCGCGGCCTCGGTCGGCGGCGCCGCGTTCAAATGCGATGTCGGGCAGGAGAAGAACATCCTGCACGTGATCGACGAGACCGAGCGCATGTTCGGCCCGATTGCGCTGTTCTGCTCCAACGCCGGGATCGGCGGCGGCTTCGATCCGCTGTCGAAAAATGCCGGCGGCACCTCGGACGAGCCGTGGTCGCGGAGCTGGGCGATCCATGTGATGGCGCATGTCTATGCCGCGCGGCATCTGGTGCCGCGCATGAAGGCGCGCGGCGGCGGCTACTTCCTCAACACGATCTCGGCCGCGGGCCTGTTGTCGCAGGTCGGCAGCCCGGCCTATTCGACCACCAAGCACGCCGCGGTCGGCTTTGCCGAAAACCTCGCGATCTCGCACCGCGCCGACAACATCAAGGTCTCGATCCTCTGCCCGCAGGGCGTCGACACCAACATGCTGCGTTCGATCCCGAAGGGGCCGCAATCCGGCGACGGCGATCTCTCCGCCGAGCAGGTCGCGCGGGATGCGCTCAAGGGCATCGAGCAGGAGACCTTCCTGATCCTGCCGCACCCGCAGGTGCTCGGCTACATGCGCAAGAAGACCGAGAACTACGACCGCTGGATCGGCGGCATGGCCAAGATCCAGGCCAAGATGCGGGAGAGCTACGGGGAGTGACTCGCGGGAAAGACCGGCCGCGCACCTCGCTGCGGTGTGAGGTGAGCGCGCTAGTCAGGCTCCCTCCCCCCTTGCGGGGGAGGGTTGGGGAGAGGGGTGTCCCGGGCAAGATGACGGAAGTGCGTCGCGCTTTCGCAACTTCGATCGCGCACCGTTGAGACTTATATCGAGAGAGCGCGTCGTGTGGCACCCCTCTCCCTAACCCTCCCCCGCAAGGGGGGAGGGAACCCAGCCGCAAGTGCCTTCCTTACGACCGCGTAGAGAGATTGCATTGCCTCTCTGTTCGTGACGACGAGGAGTGGCGGTTGCCGCTCACCCCTTCGGGGCGTAGAGCAGCGGCACCGCGGAATCCACCATCACCTCGATCAGGCTGGCGCCCGGATGCGAGAGGGCGCGCTGGTAGGCGCCCGGAAGCTCGGCCGATTTCGTCACCCGCATTGCGTCGCAGCCCATGCCTTCGGCGAGCTTGACGAAATCGATGCCGGGCAGGTCGAGGCCCGGCACGTTGCGCACCTGCATCACCTGGCTGAACGAACGCATCGCGCCGTAGCCGGAATTGTTCATCACGACGACCGTCAGCGGCAGCTTGCGCTGCGCGGCGGTCCACAGGGCCTGGATCGAATACATCGCCGAGCCGTCGCCGATCAGGCAGACCGTGCGCCCCGTGCTGCGGCCGAGCGCCATGCCGACCGCGGCCGGCAGGCTGTAGCCGAGGCCGCCGCTCGCCATGGTGTAGAAACTGTCCTGGCCGCGCATCGGCATCGCCTTCTGCATCAGCGGGCGATGCGACGGCACCTCCTCGACCAGCGCGTCCTGCGGTCCCATCGCGGCCGAGAGCGCATGCAGCGCGTATTCGGCAGGGATCGGATCGCCGGCCGCGGGCGCCGGCGGCAGGACGCGGCCCGGCGATGCGGTGCGCCTGGTCTCGGGCAGCATCTCGAGCAGCGCCGTCAGCGCCGGCTTCATGGTGGCGACGATGCTGTGGCCGGTCGGCGTCATCGTGGCGGCATCGGGATCGTCGGTGATCTGGAAGATCGTGGTCGTGCCGTCGAAGATCGCGGCATGGCCCTCGACATGGAAGGTGAAGACCGGCGCGCCGACCACGACGACAAGATCGTGATCGCGCAAGGCATCGGAGAGCTGACCCGGTGCGGCATGCAGGAAGCCGGCAAATTGCGGGTGCCGCTCCGGGAACGAGCAGCGCGCCGAGAACGGGCTGGCCCAGACCGCGGCCTTCGTCTTCTCGGCGACTTTTACCATGAGATCGACGGCTTGCGCGCGATCGACGGCGGGGCCGACGACGAGGGCGGGGCGCTTGGCCTCGCCCAGCGCGGCGGCCAGCGCCTGCATCGCCGACAGATCGGGGCCGATTTCGCGGCTGACCTGGCGTGCATCGAGCGGCTGTGTCGCATGCGCCCAGTCGTCGATCGGCACCGAGACGAAGGTCGGTCCGCAGGGCGGCTGCATCGCGACATAATAGGCGCGTGCGATCGCCGCCGGCACGTCCTCGGCGCGCGCCGGCTCGACCGCGAATTTTACGTAAGGCCGCGGAAATTCGGAGGCGCGCTCGGCATAGAGGAACGCCTGCAGCGGCATGATGGAGCGCGCCTGCTGGCCGGCGGTGATCACGAGCGGGGTCTGGTTGCGATAGGCGTTGTAGATGTTGCCGAGCGCGTTGCCGACGCCGGCCGCCGAATGCAAATTGACGAAACCGGCATTGCGCGTCGCCAGTGCGTAGCCGTCGGCCATGCCGACCACGGAGGCCTCCTGCAGGCCGAGCACGTAGTCGATGTCGTCGGGCCAGTCGCTCAGGAACGGCAGCTCGGTCGAGCCGGGATTGCCGAATACGCGTCTGATGCCCCACGCGCGCAGGAGGCCGAAGGTGGCCTCCTTGACGGTGACGGTCTTGCCCTTGCTGGCGGCGGGTTTGCGGGACGACATCGGGCGGTTCCCATTGCTGTCTTGTTATGCAGTCTTGTTACGTTCCGTCATTGCGCGCGGCAAAGGCGGAAAGGCAATCCACCTGTCGATGGATTGCCTGACGATGTCAAGCCGCCGCACCCATAGTTGCCGTGGCAACGGCTGAAATTTGCGCGGGCGCCTGTCCCGTCATCCCCGCGCAAAGGCTCCGCCTTTGTCGCTGGAGGAGCGCGCTCTTGCGCGCGTCTCGAAGGATCGACGGCCACCGGCCGGGCCGTCGATCCTTCGAGACGCCGCTTCGCGGCTCCTCAGGATGACGGGACGACATTTCGCAGTGGCTCCCTAATTGGCCTTCTGCAGCGCAGCGGTCTGCTTGGCGAGCTGCTTGTCGAAATCCTGCTCCAGCCCCGCCACATAGGCGGCGTTTTCACCCGGCTTGACGAACGGGTTCGGCGCGCCGTCCTTCATCCGTGCGTGCTTGGCCTGCATGCCGTAGACCTCCGGATGCGGTCCGAGCAGCACGTCGACCTTCATCGCCTTGACCTTGGCGAAGGTCGAGCGGTAGTCGTCGACGATGCCGGGATAGGTCGGGCGGCCGACCAGCCGGTTCAGCGCCACCGTTCCGCTGCAGAAGAACAGCACGTTGCGCTGCTGGTTGCCGTCTTTCACCGTCATCTCCCAGCTGGTGCAGCCGGGCGAATGGCCGGGTGTCGTGTGCGCGGTCAGTGTCACGTCGCCGAGCGTCACCTTATCGCCTTCCTTGACGGTGCGGTCGACCTTGACCGGCGTAAAGGCAAGATCGGCGTTGCTCTCGTCGCCCGGATAATAGCCGCCTTCAAGCAGGGGCTTGTCGCGCTCGCCGGCGATCAGCTGCGCGCCGGTCTCCTGCTTGATCTCGGCAAAGCCGCCGGTGTGGTCGAGATGGGCGTGGGTGTTGAGGATATATTTGATGTCGCCTTCCTTGAAGCCGAGCTTCTTGATGTTGTCCTTGATCATGCCTGTCGACTGCTGCATCGCCGTATCCATCAGGATCAGCCCTTGCGACGTCTTGATGATATAGACCGCGATCCCGTCAGTGCCCACGTAGTAGATATTGTCGACCAGCTCGTACGGTTCGAACGGTGCGGTCCATTTCTTCATGACAACAGCCATGAAATCCTTGAGCGTCTGTGCCTGCGCCCCGGTTGCGATCAGCGCGAGCACGCACAGCGCGGCTGCGATCGTCCTCATGGTTGCCTCCCGATTTGTTGTTGTTTGTGCACGAAGGCGCACTATGCGTGCCGGCAACGCCGATCGCAAGCCGCGGACAGTAAGCAGCCGGACATGCCACCGCCTGTCCGGCGCATGCCTGTTCCGCGCTCAGCTCGCGTATTGTGCGATGCCGTTGCCGAACGACCAGTTTTCCTTGGCGACTTCGACCAGGTTGATGAAGATATCGTCCGGACGTCCCTGCAACAGGCTCTGGAAATCGTCCACGATCCGCTTGTAGAACGCCTTCTTCATCTCGACCGTACGCCCGGCATTCAGCGTGATCTGGATGAAGATGAGATCGTCGCTGTAGGTATTGCCGAGATAGCTTTCGGCGTAGTTCAAGTCGCCGCGATCATGCTCGGTGATGACCTGAAACTTGTCATTCTCGGGTACGTTGATCACCTCGCGCATTGCCTTGTAGACGATCTGGCCCAGGGTCTTGCGATATTCGGCGGACTTGCCGCGCTTCAGGTCGATACGAACGAATGGCATGGTGGTCTCCGTTGCTATGCGGGGCTCGGCCGGATCGGCCCCGTGTGATCGGGACGCTGCGACGGTGCGAATGCTCTCGCGTCGTCCGCTTGCGCCGGCGGCGTCGGGAATTCAGCGGGTCGCCTTGAAGGTCTCCCATCGCGCATCGCGCTCTCTTTGATATTTCGGCGTTCGCTCCGCGACTATGTCCGCCCATTGCAGCGGCTCGCCGCAGGCTTGGCAGACCGGACCGAGCCCGGCCGGCTTGCCGCAGGCAAGGTGCGTGTAGTTCATGGAAAGGCCGTCCCTGGACGACTTGCACCAGGTCTCGCCCCAGGCGCGGAGCGCGAACATCACCGGGAAGAACGCCTCACCCTTCTTCGTCAGATGATATTCGTGGCGCAGCGGATGCTTGTTGTAGACGCGCCGCGTCACCAGTCCGTCCGTTTCCAGCTTCTTCAGCCGTGCCGTGATCATCTGCGGGGTCGCGCCGGTGTAGGCCTGAATTTCCTCGAAGCGGTGGTTGCGCGCGAACAACTCGCGCAGCACCAGCACGGTCCAGCGATCGCCGACCACGGTTTCCGCGCGGGCCACCGGACAGAGCGTTTGGTCAGCAGGGTTACCCTTTGACTTTGCCATCACGTTTTCTTCATCGGCATTGTTACTATGATTTTCATAGTAATTTGCGCTATCGTCGGTTCGGGGGCAACGGGCATCTTCGGCCCGGTCCTTCACATTTCAAGGAGCGAGCCATGAGTGCTGAAAGCAAGGGTTCGAAGCCGGGTGTCGACATGAGGCTCGAAGTCGTCGTGATTCCGGTGTCCGACGTCGATCGGGCCAAGCGCTTCTACGAAAACCTGGGCTGGCGGCTCGACGCCGACTTCGTCAGGGCGGACGGCTCCCGCGCGCTGCAATTGACGCCGCCGGGCTCGCCGACATCGATCCATCTCGACAAAGGCTCGGTCCTGCCGCGATTCCTGATCGTGAACGACATCGAGGCGGCACGCGCCGAGCTGATCGCGCGCGGCGCCGATGTCAGCGAGGTGTTTCACCGCGGCGCGGAAGGCCGCATCAAGGGGCCTGATCCGGAACGGCCGAGCTATGGTTCACTCGCGACGTTCAGCGATCCCGATGGCAATGTCTGGCTGCTGCAGCAGGTCACGCAACGCCTGCCCGGACGCGTTGATACGGACCGCACGACTTTCAGTTCGCCCGCCGATCTTGCCGCCGCACTTCGCCGCGCGGCAGCCGCACATGGTGAGCACGAGAAGCGGACCGGCGGGCACGATGCAAATTGGCCGGACTGGTATGCCGACTACATCGTCAGCGAGCAGGCCGGCAAGCCGTTGCCCGAGTGAAAAGTCAAACAGGAGTATCCGTCATGGCCAAGCTTGCAATCGTTGCCACCGTCGAGGTCGCGCCGGGCAAACGGGATGAGGTGCTGCCGCTGTTGCAGGCACACCGTGCCCGCTCGCTGAGGGATGAGCCGGGCACGCTGCAGTTTGATGTTCTGGTGCCGCGCGACGACGCTTCGAAACTGCTGCTCTACGAGGTCTATCAGGATGACGCCGCGTTCGCGGCGCATCGCAATGCGCGATCGATCGCACAGTTTCGCGAGGAGACCGCCGACCTCGACGTCAACGTTGCCGGCACATGGTGCACGCCCGCCGAGTAGACGTTGTCGTCGCTGTCGCGGCTGCGCGATCAGACCATCTGACGCAGCAGGCTGATCAGGCGGCCGCATTCATCGTCCGTGCCGACCGTGATGCGCAGGAAATCCTCGATCCGCGGCTTCTGGAAATGCCGCACCAGCACGCCGCGCTCCCGCAGCTTTGCGGCGAGATCCGCGCCGCGATGGTCACCGTGGCGCGCGAACACGAAATTCGCATGCGACGGCAGCACTTCGAAGCCGAGCTCAGTGAGGCCGCGGGCGAGCGCCTCGCGAGTCCTGATGATGCGTTGCCGGGTTTCTTCAAACCATGCGTCGTCCTCGATCGAGGCGACGGCACCCGCGATCGCGAAGCAATCCAGCGGATAGGAGTTGAAGCTGTCCTTGACGCGCTCCAGCGCCTCGATCAGCGGGCGCTGGCCGACGGCGAAGCCGACCCGCAATCCGGCCAGCGCGCGCGACTTCGACAGCGTCTGGATCACCAACAGATTGTCGTGGTGCGCGACCAGCGGCACGGCGCTCTCGGCGCCGAAATCGACATAGGCCTCGTCGACCACCACCAGCCGGTCGGGATGCTCGGTGACCAGCGCCTCGATCGCGGCGCGCGGCAGCGCGATGCCGGTCGGTGCGTTGGGATTGCATAGCAGGATGGCGCTGTCCGGCCGCCGGTAGTCCGCAAGCTGTATCCGCATCGCGGCATCTAGCGGGACCGCCTCGTAGCCGACGCCATAGAGGCGACAATAGACCGGGTAGAAGCTGTAGGTGATGTCGGGGAACAGCAGCGGCGCGTCGTGCTTCAAAAGCGCCGGAAAGGCGTGGGCCAGCACCTCGTCCGAGCCGTTGCCGACGAACACCTCGTCAGACGTGACGCCGTAGCGCCTCGCGATCGCCTCGCGCAGGGCCGATGCGCGCGGGTCCGGATAGAGCCGCAGGCGATCCGTGGTCGCTGTGATCGCCGCCACCGCGCGCGGCGACGGCGGGTAGGGATTCTCGTTGGTGTTGAGCTTGATCAGGCCGTCGATCTTCGGCTGCTCGCCGGGCACGTATGGCGACAGATTGTGGACGACCGAACTCCAGAAGCGACTCATGATCTGCGATCCAGGGATGAATGCGATCACAATACGGAATACGAGGCGCTGATGAAAGCGCCTCGTTGTCCCGTCGCATTCTGATGTGGGTCGCGCTTGCGAGCTACCAGGTCGCCGTGCCCTTCATGGTCGGCTGGCCCTCGGCATTGGCGGTCCACAGCTCCATGCCGCCGTCCTTGTCGATGGCATTGATCGAGAACTCGCTGCCCTCGAACAGCGGCTGCACGCCGCGATAGGTGAGCTTCTTCGGCGGCTTGCCGCCGCGCAGCTTGGCGGCGAGTTCGACGATGAAGGAGGCCTGCAGCGGGCCGTGGAAGATCAGGCCCGGATAGCCCTCGACCTTGGTGACGTAGTCGCGATCGTAGTGGATGCGGTGGCCGTTGAAGGTCAGGGCCGAATAGCGGAACAAGAGCACCGGATCGGAGACGTGGCTCTCGCGATGCTGCGCAGTCGGGGGAGGCGGCGGCGCCTTGGCAGGCGCTGCGGCTTGTGTGCTCGTCATCTCGCGATAGACGATGTCCTGCCGCTCGCGCACCGCAAGCCCGCGCGAGGTCGTCACCTCGTGATGGACCGAGACGAAGCACAGCGTGCCGGTCGAGCCCGATTTCACCGTGACGTCGGCGATGCGCGAGGTGCGTTTGGCGTCGTCACCGATGCGCAACGCGTCGAAGAATTCGAGTTCGCCGCCGGCCCACATCCGGCGCGGCAGCGGCACCGGCGGCAGGAAGCCGCCGCGGGTCGGGTGGCCGTCGGGGCCAAGCTGCGACATCGGAAACACCGGCTGCGCCAGGCACCAATGCGTGGTCCACGGCGCGGCGTCGCCGGCCTTCGGCTCGCCGATCTCCTGGAACAGCGTCGCACGCAGTCCCATCACGAGATATTTGGTGACGACGTCGGAGGCCTCCTGGGAGCGGCCGATCCACTGGCGGAGATGATCAAGGTCGAGTTTATCGGTCATGACTGTGTTGCCCGGTCAGGAGGGATCTCAGGATCGTTGGATGCGCTCGCCGATCGCAGGCACCTTGCCGTAGTGCCTGTCCTCGCCGACGAAAATCGCGGCCGGTGCCGGATAGCTGACACGGCCGTTCGGCGTGTCGACCTCGACGCGGCGCAGATGCGGATGCCTGGCGAGGTCATCCATGCTGTTGACCTCGGCGAAGGCGATGTCGGCCTCGGCGAGCTTCGCCAGCAAGTCCTCGCGCGTCAGCCTGCCGAAACTGTCGCCGACGATCTGGTCGGTCAACGCGCGGTTGCGCACGCGCTCGACCATGTTGGCAAAGCGCGGATCGTCGGGCAGACCGGGCTGGCCCAGCACCCTGGCGCACAGCGTCTTCCACTCGCGCTCGCTCTGGATCGAGATCAGGATCTCCTTGCCGTCCTTCGAGCGGAACACGCCGTAAGGTGCGATCGAGGGATGGGCGAGGCCGATCCGCTTCGGCGACTTGCCGTCCTCGGCATTGAGCAGCGGCACGGTGAGCCAGTCGGCCATCACGTCGAACATCGAGATGCGGATATCGGCGCCCTGACCGGTGCGGCCGCGGCCGATCAGCGCCTCGAGGATCGAAGCATGCGCGGTAGCACCGGTTGCGACATCGACGATCGACATGCCGACGCGCGAGGCGCCCTCGGGGCCTCCGGTGATCGAGGCGAGGCCGCTTTCGGCCTGGATCAAGAGATCATAGGCCTTGCGATCGGCGTACGGACCGGTGTCGCCATAGCCGGTGATGGTACACATGATCAGTTTCGGATAGGCCTTGCGCAGCCGCTCCCGCGAGAAGCCGAGCTTGTCCATCGAGCCCGGCTTCAAATTCTGCAGCAGCACGTCGGCGCCCGCGATCAGCTCCTCGAGCTGCGCGCGGCCTTCCTTGGTGGCGAGATCGACCACCGCGGAATCCTTGCCGCGGTTGAGCCAGACGAAATAGCTGCTCTGGCCCTTCGCCGCGGCGTCGTAGCCGCGGGCGAAATCGCCCTCGGGGCGCTCGATCTTGATGACATGGGCGCCGGCATCGGCCAGGCGTGACGAGCAGAACGGCGCGGCAACCGCCTGTTCGACGGCGATGACGGTCAATCCCTCAAGCGGCAGCATGATTCTCGAAACTCAGTAGGAGCGGGGCATGCCGAGCACGTGCTCGGCGACGAAGGACAGGATCAAATTGGTCGAGATCGGCGCCACCTGGTAGAGCCGCGTCTCGCGGAACTTGCGCTCGACGTCGTATTCCTCGGCGAAGCCGAAACCGCCATGGGTCTGCACGCAGGCATTGGCCGCTTCCCAGGAAGCATCCGCCGCCAGCATCTTGGCCATGTTGGCCTCGGCACCGCAATCGAGCCCGGCCTCGTATTTGCGGGTGGCTTCCTTCACCATCAATTCGGCCGCGCGCATCGAGGCATAGGCCTTCGCAATCGGGAACTGGATGCCCTGGTTCTGGCCGATCGGCCGGCCGAACACGCTGCGCTCCTTGGCGTAGTTGGTCGCCTTCTGGATGAACCATTTGGCATCGCCGACGCATTCGGCCGCGATCAGGATGCGCTCGGCATTCATGCCGGAGAGGATGTAGCGGAAGCCCTTGCCTTCCTCGCCGATCAGGTTCTCCGCCGGCACCTTCATGTCGGTGAAGAACACTTCGGTGGTGGCGTGGTTCATCATGGTGCGGATCGGGCGAATTTCGAGGCCCTTGCCCTTGACCTCGCGCATGTCGACGATGAACACCGAGAGCCCGTCGGTGCGCTTCCTGGACTGCTCCTTCGGCGTGGTGCGCGCGAGCAGGATCATCAGGTCGGAATATTCGGCGCGGCTGGTCCAGATCTTCTGACCGTTGACGACGTAGTGGTCACCCTCGCGGCGCGCGAAGGTCTTCAGCGACGAGGTGTCGGTGCCGCTGGTGGGCTCGGTGACGCCGAACGCCTGCAGCCGCAATTCGCCGGTCGCGACCTTCGGCAGATACTTCGCCTTCTGCGCGTCGTTGCCGTGCCGCAGCACGGTGCCCATCGTGTACATTTGGGCGTGGCAGCCGCCGCCATTGCAGCCGGCGCGCTGGATCTCTTCGAGGATCGCCGCCGCCGCCGACAGCTTCAGGCCCGCGCCGCCATACTCCTCGGGGATCAGCACCGAGAGATAGCCGGCCTCCGTCAGCACATCGACGAACTCCTTCGGATAGGCCATCTGGCGATCGAGCTTGCGCCAGTATTCGCCGGGAAACTGCGCGCAGAGTTTTGCGACGGCGTCGCGGATGTCGGTGTGGTCGTCGGTGTGCTGATCGTGTGCGGTCATGATTTCGTTTTGCCGAGAGGTTGCGCCAGAGCGTTGTCGAGCGAAGCGGAAACCAGTTCGCGTGAGGAAAACGCCCGCTGTTGTGGGGTCCCGGTAAACTCCCTATGCTGTTTTGTTATAGCGTATGAACCTGCCTTCCAGGATTGGCAAGTATGGATTTCCGCCAGCTTAGGACCTTTGCGTGCGTCGCGGAACTCGGGAGTCTGAGCAAGGCATCCGATACCCTGCGGGTCGCGCAGCCGGCGCTGAGCCGGCAGATCAAGCTGCTCGAGCATGAGCTGCGCACCGAATTGTTCACGCGCAACGGCCGCGGCATGGTGTTGACCGATGCCGGCCGGCTGCTGCTGGCGCGCACCGGCGGTATCGTGCGGCAGATCGACCAGATCCGGGACGACATCCAGTCCGCGGGCGGCGCGCCGTCCGGGCGCGTCGTGCTCGGGCTGGTGCCGACGGTGAGCTGCGTGATCTCGGCGCGGCTGGCGCGGCGCACGGTGGAACGCTATCCCGGCATCTCGCTCTGCATCGTCGAAAGCTACAGCGGCCACCTGATCGAGTGGCTGCATCGCGGCGAGATGGACCTTGCGGTGATCTACGGCCCGTCGGTCGATCTGCACCTGGCGGTGCAGAGCCTCGGCCGCGACTCGATCGTCGCGGTCGGCCCGCGCGGCAGCGGGCTGAAGCAGAAGAAGCAGGTCGATATCGGCTGGCTGCTGCGCCAGCGCCTGGTGCTGCCAAGTCATTCGCACGGGCTCCGCGCCATGATCGAGCATGCGGCGGCGAAGAAGAAGGTGACGCTCGACGTCAAGCTTGAGGCGGATTCGTTCCGGGTGCTGACGAGCCTGGTCGAGGAGGGGCTCGGATACACCATGCTGCCGCCGTCCTCGGTGCGCGGCGAGGTCGCCGACGGCCGGCTCGAGACCGCGCCGCTCGCGCGGCCGGCGCCGCGGCGCGAACTGACCCTGGCCTCGCCGGTCGAGCATCCCGGCTCCAATGCCATCACGCTGATCGCCAAATTGCTGCGCGACGAGGTCGCCGCGTGCCGCGCCGAGGGGCTCTGGGATATCCAGCTCGCCTGAACGCGGCTTCGCATCACTTCACCTGGAAGCCGAGATGACCGCGGAAGCGGTTCTTCAGATAGGTGCCGTCGCGCGGCGGCAGCGCGCGCTCGACTTCACCGGCCGCGATGCGGATGCGCGCCAGCCGCGGACCGCCAGCGAGATCGCGCATATCAGCGCGGAAGCGTTCGATGCCTGCCAGGTCGGCGATGTCGGAGACATTGCCGATGCCCGCGCCGCTCGCGATCACCTCGAGCCTGGCTCCCAAGCCGGAATGGCTGAGCTGCATCCCGGTCTCGCCGAAATGGCCGTTGTCGAGCACCGCGATCGAGAGATTGCCGGGCTGCTTGGTGGCGATCGTCAGCAGGCTGCCGATCCCCATCAGCTGCTCGCCGTCGCCGGTGACGACCAGCACCGGGCGCTTCGGCTGCGCCAGCGCAAGGCCGAGCCCGACCATCGCGGCACCGCCCATCGCGCCCCAAAGATAGAAGTTGCCGGGGTGCTCGCCGGCATCGAACACGTCATAGGACGAAGAGCCGAGCCCGGAGATCACGAGCAGGTCGCCGCGCTCGGTGAGCAACGCCTTCACGGCGGCGCGGCGGTCGAGAGTGCCTGTTGGCGCTGACATCAATGCGTCTCCCTGGTCCACTTCTTGCGGCCGATCATCCGCTGCGAGATCAGCACCGCGACCTGCTGGTCGCCGTCATAGGCGAGCGAGGCGGCGGCCGAGATCACTTCCTCGGCGTCACCGGGGTGCTCCAGCCGCAGCACGGTGGTGCCCATGATCTCGAAGGCCTGCGGCGTCGCGCGGCCCATCGGGATCTGCCAGGGATTGAACTCGGCCCATTCGCCGCGCATCGTCACCAGCGTGAGCAGCGGAAAGCGGCAGCTCGCCATCAGCGACAGCATGTTGACGCAATTGCCGACGCCGCTCGACTGCATCAACAGCACCGCGCGGTCGCCGCCGAGCCAGGCGCCGGCGGACAATGCCACGCCTTCCTCCTCGGTCGTCAGCACCGTGGTCTTGATGTCGGCATCGGCGTGCGACAGCTTGATCAGCTTCGAATGTCCCGCGTCGGGAACGTAGGACACTTGAGCGACGCCAAAATTCTTCAGCGTGCGGTAGATCGCGACCGGCCAGTCGGTGCCGGTGGCGTTGTCCTGGTGAACGGCAATCTGGTCCATCGTGGCCTCGGCTAGGGGCGCGCAGTGGCGCGTCCTCACCGAAGCCCTTTACCGCGCGAGCAGCCTTGATCCCCTTCGCATCTGGCTCGCGCAGCTATACCGGATTTGTATATCCCCGTCAGCGCGGCCGGGACCCTCGAACTCAGGCGTTCGGCTGCAGAAACGAGCCGTATTGCTTGCTCGCGACGACCGCGGCGGCGGCCTCTCCAATGACGCGCATCGTCGCCATCATCGGCCATGGCACAAGGCTGACCCGGCGCACGCCGGCGCGGGCAAGCTCCGGGATTTCGGGAACGCCCCGCGTCACCATGATGTTGACCGGCAGCGGCGTCAGTTGAACGAGCCGCTCTGGGGCTACGGCCCGGCCGTCCGGCTTGGAGTCCGGCGCGCGCGTAAAAATCTCCGGCACGGGGTGCCGGCAAATTCGGCCATGATGTTGACGCGCGCTTCCAGGGATCGCCGGAAAGCGCCTCGCCAGGACGCTGGTTCTGGCCGATTGAGCGGGAAAAGCGAGGGATGCCGGCTTCGCCGGCAAGTGGTGGCCGTTGTCCCCGTGGCCGCCTGACCTGCACGATGTCTATCGCGGGTCGCATTTTTGATCTGGATCATAGAGCCGGTCGATCAGCGCAATACAGAGTAGCTCAACCCTCGCCATGCAAGGGGGACGTCTCAACCGGAAGAACCCCAAGGGATCATTGATGTGATTAATCTCGCAAGGATTGAACGCGATCCGAACTACCGGGAACTCGTGCGTCGACGGTCGTCGCTGGGTTGGAGGTTGTCGCTGATCATGCTTGTCGTCTATTTCGGCTTCATCCTGCTGGTGGCCTACGCTCCCAAGTTTCTGGGCACGCCACTGGGCAGCGGCGTGATGACGATCGGCATTCCGATCGGCTTGTCCGTCATCGTGCTCGCCTTTGTGCTGACGGGCATCTACGTGCGCCAGGCGAATTCCAGCTACGACGCCCTCGTTCGCAAGATTGTCGAGGGGAACCGCCCATGAAAAAGGTCTCCTGGCTTCTGACGCTTCTCCTCGTCGGCATGCCGACGTTCGCGCTTGCCGCAGGTACCATTGATGGCGGCTCAAAGCAGGCGATCAACTGGTCGGCGATCGGCATGTTCGTAGGCTTCGTCATGCTGACGCTCGTCATCACCTATTGGGCCGCAAAACGGACCGCGTCGGCTGCGGACTTCTACTCGGCCGGTGGTGGAATCACCGGCTTCCAGAACGGGCTGGCGATCGCCGGCGACTATATGTCGGCGGCCTCCTTCCTCGGCATCTCGGGCCTCGTCTACACCTCCGGTTATGATGGCTTGATCTATTCGGTGGGCTGGCTCGTGGGCTGGCCGATCGTGACCTTCCTGATTGCCGAGCAGCTGCGCAATCTCGGCAAGTTCACCTTCGCCGACGTCACCTCGTTCCGACTCGGACAGACCGACATCCGCATCCTGGCGGCGTGCGGCTCGCTGGTCACCGTTGCGTTCTACTTGATCGCCCAGATGGTCGGGGCCGGCAAGCTGATCCAGCTGCTGTTCGGTCTCGACTACTGGATCGCGGTCGTCCTGGTCGGCGGTCTGATGATGATCTACGTGACTTTCGGGGGAATGAAGGCAACAACCTGGGTGCAGATCATCAAGGCCGTGTTGCTGCTTGCGGGCGCGACGTTCATGGCCGGAGCCGTTCTCTACAAGTTCGGGTTCAGCCCGGAAGCGCTGTTCGCCAGGGCGACCGAGGTGCATCCCAAGAAGATCGCGATCATGGAGCCCGGCAGTCTGATCTCCAATCCGTTGTCGGCGATCTCGCTCGGCCTCGCGCTGATGTTCGGAACGGCCGGCCTGCCGCACATCCTGATGCGCTTCTTCACGGTGAAGGACGCCCAGGCTGCCCGCAAGTCGGTGTTCTATGCCACGGGCTTCATCGGCTATTTCTACGTTCTGACCTTCATCATCGGCTTTGGCGCGATCACGCTGGTGTCCACCGATGCGACGTTCCTGGACGCCTCCATCCTGGAGAAGACCAAGAGCGGCATCGCGGCCATCAAGGGCGGCTCGAACATGGCGGCTATCCATCTCGCGAACGCGGTGGGCGGCAACCTGTTTCTCGGCTTCATCTCGGCGGTCGCGTTTGCCACCATCCTGGCTGTGGTGTCCGGTCTGGCGCTGGCCGGTGCATCATCCATCAGTCATGACCTCTACGGCATGGTGATCAAGCGCGGTGCCGCCAACGAGCAGGACGAAATCCGAGTCTCGAAAATTGCGACACTGGTGCTGGGCGTGCTCGCGATCTTCCTGGGCATCGTGTTCGAGAACCAGAACGTCGCGTTCATGGTCGGCCTTGCGTTCGCCATCGCCGCGTCCTGTAATTTCCCGGTGCTGGTAATGTCGATCTTCTGGAAGGGGTTGACGACGCGGGGCGCGCTGATCGGCGGTTTCCTCGGTCTCATCAGCGCCGTGGTCGGTGTCGTTCTATCGCCGGCGGTGTGGGAGGCGACCCTGGGCTACGCCAAGGGTTCGGCGCCGATCAAGCTGGACAATCCCGCCCTGTTCTCGATGGCGATCGCCTTCGCCGGGATCTGGTTGTTTTCGATCCTGGATCGCAGCAAGCGGGCGGCGATCGACCGCGACGGCTTTGATGCGCAATTCGTCAGGAGCCAGACCGGTATCGGCGCGGCCTCCGCCACGACGCACTAAGAGGCCCTCAGGATAGCCCCTTCGGTCCCGGCCGGGTTCACGACCCGGTCGGTACCTCGCTCAACCGGCCATCAAAACCGACATGCCCAAGGCGTTCGACATCAGCAATGCACCGTTCGATCGCCTGACGCCGGGCGAAGCCGAGATGCTGCGGGCGTCGCTGGATGTGGCATATTTCCGTCCCGGCGACGTGATCCTCGGCAAGGGCGCGCCCGCGGATGCGCTCCACGTCATCATCAAGGGCACGGTCGAGGAGCGCGACGAAGCCGGGCTGGTGGCCCTGCTCGGCCAGAAGGACACTTTCGACAGCCGCGCGCTCGTCCACGACCAGAACGGGCACGCGTTTCTGGCACGCGATGAGACGCTTTGTTACACCATTCCCAGGAAGGTTGCGCTCGACCTGATCAAGGCGAACCCGCGCTTTGCCGCCTTCTTCTACCGCGAAATCTCGCGGAAGCTGGACGAACTCGCCAATGACCAGGAGGCGGAACGTTTCGGTTCGCTGATGTATGCCAAGGTAGGCGAGCTTTTCCTGCACCCTCCGGCGTTTCTGGTTGCAGGGGATACGATCGAGGCCGCCGGTCGCCTGATGCGCCGGATCGACAGCAACGCGCTGTTTGTTCGCGATGGTGAGCGGGTCGGCATCATCACCGGAATGAGCCTGTCGAAGGCGGTGGTGCTGCGGCGCGAGTCGGTCGAGCTTCCGGTTGGTCTGCTCGCGAACTTCGACATCGTGTCGGTCCAACGCACCGATTTCGTGTCCTCGGCGCTCCTGCTCATGACGAAACACAACAAGCGCCGGCTCGCGGTGAAGGACGGCGAACGGTTGGTCGGCATTCTGGAGGAGATCGACCTGCTGGGATTTCTGGCAGGAAGCGCCCAGGTTACCGCCGGCCGGATCGATCGAGCCTCAAGCCAGCAGGATCTGGCCATCGCGGCACGCGAGATCGAAGCTCAAACACGGGTGCTGCGGCGACAAGGCGTCAAGGTGGAAGTGATCGCCGAGATCGTCTCCGACCTCAACAGACGCCTGCTGCGGCGATTGTTTGAAATGGTTGCGCCGGCCGAGATGCGCAGCGGTAGCTGCCTGATCGTGATGGGCAGCGAGGGGCGCGGCGAGCAGACGATGCGTACCGATCAGGACAACGGCCTCATCCTGTCCGCCCCTGTCGACGTCGAGACTCTTCAATCGTTCCGGAGCGGGTTCTCCAGTGCGCTGCAGGGTTTCGGTTTCCCGCCCTGTCCCGGCAATGTCATGGTAAGCAATCCGGCATGGTCCAAGCCGCTTGCTGACTACCTTGCGGATTTCCGTCGATGGGTTGCGCTCCCCGACGAGGCCGCGCACATGAATGTCGCCATCATCTATGATGCGCAAGCGATTGCCGGCAATTTGCAGCTGCTGCACAGCGCCAAAGCGGAGCTGATCGACCTGGTGCGGGGCGAGCAGGCCTTTCTGGCCCATTTCGCGCGCGCGGTCGATGCGTTCGAAACGCCCATCGGCCTGTTCAACAACCTGATCACGTCGGAGGGCACCGGGGACGCGCTCGACCTCAAGAAAGGCGGCATCTTTCCCATTGTCCACGGCGTTCGCAGCCTCGCGCTCGAGCAGGGTCTGCACGAGACCTCCACCGACAAGCGGATATCCCGGCTGTGCGACCTGGGCATATTGCGCACCGAATTTGGACGCGACCTGAAGCAGGCCTTCCGGTTCATGTTGATGCTCCGGCTCGACGCACAACTGGCCGCGTCGGCCGGCACGTCGGGCACCTTGGTAAGGCCGGCGCAGCTATCCAGCATGGAACGCCATCTGCTGCGTGACGTGCTTCAGGTGGTGAAACAGTTTCGCGAAATTGTTCGTCACCACTTCAAGCTCGCGATGTTCTAGAATGCTTCCGCGTGCGATCAAACGATTGCTCCACCAGGCGACCCTGAGCGATCAGTCGTACCGTTTCATGTTCGATCGCCCCCCGGACGACGACCTCGTCGCCATTGACTGCGAGACGACCGGCCTCAACGTGCGGAAAGACGACGTTGTCACCATTGCTGCCATCAAGATCCGCGGCAATCGAATCCTGACCAGCGAGCATTTCGAAGCAGTCGTGCACCCCGACAGCGAGATGAAGACGGAGGCGATCAAGATCCACCGCTTGCGTCAGTCCGATGTCGAGGCCGCGCCAATCGTCTGGAAGGTGCTGCCGAGTTTTCTGCGCTTCATCGGTTCGCGTCCCCTGATTGGCTATTACGTCGACTTCGACGTCGCTATGCTGGACAAGTACATCCTTCCGCTGGTGGGCATCGAACTGCCGAACCGGCGGATAGAAGTCTCGCGGCTCTACTACGAGCGCAAATACGCCGACGCGCCGCCCAACACGTCGGTCGACCTCTCGTTTTCCGCAATCCTCAAGGACCTCCGTATTCCCTCGCTCAATCAGCATGATGCGTTCGACGACGCATTGATGACGGCGATGATGTTCGTTCAGTTGCGCGACCTTGCCCAGCGCGGTGGGCGGATCGCGCGCCAGCGCACCAGCCCCGTTTTCAATCCGACCGGGGCATGATCGAGCCCTGGTCCGGTAGAGCCGAAAGGTTTCAGCGCACGTTCTTGCCAACCGTGAAGACGTACATGTCCCAGAACGTCTCGGGGTGCTCGACCTCGAAGCGGTGCCACTGGTCGAGATTGGTCTCGTCGGCCGTGCCCGGAAACTGTTTGCGGAATTGCTCGAGCACCGCCGGATCGTCAAACGGCTCGAAACCCCCGAACGACAGGTCGTGCTCGTTCAGGAATGCCGCGATCTCGGGAATCGTCAGGCGATGTTCCATGACATTGAACAGCAGATCGCGGCAGCCGCTCATGCTGTAGAAATCCTTGGCGCTGATCAGCGGCTTCCATTGTTCGGCTTCGCGAAAAATGTCCTGGCGGCACCGTCTGATGTCGTCCGCGGTGGTGCGATAATTGCGCGTGGCGATGCGGGCACGGGCCTCCACGATGACGCGGCGGGCCAGATCGCTGTAAAGGCCGATGCGCATCGCGCCGCCCGGCCGCAGCAGCGAGACCAGTACGTGCCAGCCGGCAAAAGGCTCGGCCAGATGGTGCAGCACGCCGACCGATTCGATGCTGTCGAAGGTGCGACCGATCGCGCCCAATTCCAGGATATCCGCCTGCGCATATTCGATGTTGTGCAAGCCCAGCTCCCGCGTCTTGCGGCGCGCATAAGCAAGGCTGGTCATGCTGATGTCAACCGCGAGCACGCGGGCATTCGGATAGACCTGCGCGATCTGGATCGCGTGCGAGCCGGTGCCGCAACCCGCGATCAGGATGTCCAGTCTGGCTTGCTGTTCTTCGGTCGCGACGGTTCGTCCCCGCGCTCGATCGGCCGCGAATGCCGTCAGCGGGTTGATGGTCCAGCGCGGGTAGGGATTTTCCTCGTATTGGCGCATCACTTCGACGGATACATCGTTCTTGATCGGGGTGAGCGTCGCAATGGCGCCGCGCTCTTCCGCCTCCTCGCGCGGCTCGCGAAGCTGTACCTTTAACAGGCCGGCTACGGCCTTGGGCCAGTCCCGCCGCAGCAGCGCGTCCGTCCCAGGCAGGGCATGAAGCGGAAAATAGGCCGCCACCACCGCCAGCGTGATCGGCGCGATCGCGGCCGCCGATGCGAGGTCTTTCAGCAATCGATCGCGCAATGCGCCGGCGAGTTCGCCTTCCGCCTGGCTCTGTCCGCAGGCATAT
Organism: Bradyrhizobium sp. USDA 4011; assembly: GCF_054063415.1. Classification (NCBI taxonomy): domain Bacteria; kingdom Pseudomonadati; phylum Pseudomonadota; class Alphaproteobacteria; order Hyphomicrobiales; family Nitrobacteraceae; genus Bradyrhizobium; species Bradyrhizobium sp. USDA 4011. The sequence goes on along the minus strand of NZ_JBSSGG010000001.1, from coordinate 2,462,802 downwards.
TCGTTGATGAAGCATTGCCGGGCGAGCGCGCAGGCAAAGCCGACGATCTCGTCGTCCGCTGCGTCCTGATCGCTCGCGCGCCGCAACAGCTCGGCCCGTGCATAGCCGAGCAGCACCTCGAGTTGCATGCTTGCCAGCGTCGTCGCTTCCATCGAGGCGCACAAGAACAGGTCGCGAGCAAGCAGGCCGATGCTGTCAGTGCCGAACAATTCGGTGCTCGTGACCGGCAGCGGCCATTTGCCGGCGATCCGCCCGATATAGGCGGTGACGGTCGGGCTCTGCATGATGAAGCCGACGGCCTTCGTATCCATGCCGAGCGCCAGCGCCTTGGCGAAATGTGCGGCCGCCTTGGCGCGATTGCCCGCCGCCTGGTACGAATTGCCGGCATTGTAGTGGCAGGCGGCGTTCACCTCGTCGGAGGTAATCGCTTTCGCGAACATCTTCGCGGCAGCCCGGTGATCGCCGGCTGCCTGCGCCATCAGGCCGAGAAGATTGAGGCTCTGCACATGGGTGGGCTCGCGCGCGAGAATGTGCCGGCAGATCTCCTGCGCTTCGTTGAAGCGGCGCATCCCGTAGAAGCGGCTTGCCTCGGCAGCAAGGTCGGCAATGCTGACGCTGGCGGAGCCGAACGCGGGTGCGCTTTTGCCGGACTCGTCTCGTCGCTTACCGGCCGCCCGCCGTTCTTTTCGGTTCATGTTCCGTCAACTGGCCCAAGCTGCAAGATACTGCCGCACCGGCCGGCTTGCAGCCGCGCATCGACAGTCACGTCAGGCAGACATAGGGCCGAACGTACTTGCAGCCAAGGATATTCTAGGCTCAGCCCGGGATCCGCACCGGCAGGTTCTCGATGCCGCGGACGAAGCTGGAATAGACCCGCTTCGGTTCGCCGACCACCTCGATGCGGTCGAAGCGCTTCAGCATCTCCTGCCAGACGATCTTGAGCTGCAGCTCGGCGAGCCGCATGCCGACGCAGCGGTGGATGCCGAAGCCGAACGACAGATGGATGCGCGGCCGGGCGCGATCGATGATGAACTCGTCGGGGCGGTCGATCACCTCGTCGTCGCGGTTGCCGGAGACGTACCACATCACGACGCGGTCGCCCTTCCTGATCGTCTTGCCGCCGATTTCGGTGTCCTGGAGCGCGGTGCGCCGCATGTGCGCGAGCGGCGTCTGCCAGCGGATCACCTCCGGCACCATGGTGTCGATCAGCGCGGGGTTCTCCTTCAGCTTCCTGAACTGGTCGGGATGCTCATGCAGCGCCAGTACCGAGCCGCTCATGGTGTTGCGCGTGGTGTCGTTGCCGCCGACGATCAGCAGGATGATGTTGCCCATCAGATTGTCGGGGTCCATGTGCCGGGTGGCGTCGCTGTGCGCCATCATCGACAGCAGGTCGTTGCGCGGGGCCGAGTTGACGCGCTCGTTCCACAGCTTCGAGAAATAGGCGTAGCACTCGTCCATTTCCTGCCGCCGCTGTTCCGGCGAGTTGACGATGCCGCTCTTCGGCAGCGCGGTGGAGACGTCGGACCAGCGCGTCAGCTTGCGCCGCTCTTCCCAGGGAAAGTCGAACAATGTCGCCAGCATCTGGGTGGTCAACTCGATCGAGACGCGTTCGACGAAATTGAAGGTCTCGTTGCGCGGCAGGTTGTCGAGCACGCTCGCCGAACGCTGGCGGATCAGCTTCGCCAGCTCGTCGAGATGCGTTGGCGTGAACATCGGCGACACGGTCTTGCGCTGATGGGCGTGCTTGGGCTGGTCCATCGCGATGAAGCTCGGATAGTCGTAGCCGGGCGGCACGTCGCGGATCGAGATGCCGCCGAGCGTGGAGTCGGAGGAGAAGATGCCGTGGCTGGTGTCGACATGCATGATGTCGTTGTACTTCACGACCGACCAATACGGCTCGATCGGCGCATTGGTGCAGTAGTGCACCGGCTCTTCCTTGCGCAGCCGCTCGAACCACGGCCACAGCGTGTCGTTCTGGAATAGTTTTGGCGCGCCGGGGTGAAAATCCCTGAGGGGCGTCGCATAGGCTTTCTCGCGCGCCTGGCGCAGCAGCTCGGCCCGGTCGGCGCGGATGGCGGTCTGGACGTTCATCTCAGCTAGCTCCAGTGAATTTTCTGACTTCCACCTCTCCCGCTTGCGGGGGAGGTCGGATCGCATCGAAGATGCGATCCGGGTGGGGGCTTTCTCCATACCAAGAGTGTCACTTGCGGCGACACCCCCACCCCAACCCTCCCCCGCAAGCGGGAGAGGGAGTTAAATCGTCACGCGTCAGGCGGCAATGCGCACGGGCAGCGTCTCGTAGCCCTTGATGAAGCTGGAATACACCCGCTGCGGCTCCTCCACCACCTCGATCGTGTCGAAGCGCTTGAGGATTTCCTCCCAGATGATCTTCAGCTGCAGCTCGGCGAGCCGCAGCCCGACGCAACGGTGGATGCCGAAGCCGAACGAGATGTGGGTGCGCGGCCGGGCGCGGTCGATCAGGAACTCGTAGGGCTTCTCGATCGCCTCTTCGTCGCGGTTGCCCGAGACGTACCACATCACGACCTTGTCGCCCTTCTTGATCTGGCGGCCGCGGAACTCGAAGTCGGCGAGCGCGGTGCGCCGCATATGGGCGAGCGGGGTCTGCCAGCGGATCACTTCGGGCACGAAACTGTCGATCAGCGCTGGGTTCTCCTTGAGCTTGCGGTATTGCTCCGGATGCTTGCTGAGCGCGTAGATGCTGCCGGACAGCGTGTTGCGCGTGGTGTCGTTGCCGCCGACGATCAGCAGGATCAGGTTGCCGAGGAAGTTCTTCGGATCCATGTTCCGCGTGGCGTCGCTGTGCGCCATCATCGAGAGCAGGTCGCTCTTCGGCGGCTGGTTGCTGCGCTCCTTCCAGAGACTTGCGAAATAGCTCGCGCATTCCATTAGTTCGGCCTGCCGCTCGTCCTCGGTGGCGACGAGGCCGCCGGCGCCGGGCAGCGTGGTCGCGACGTCGGACCAGCGGGTCAGCTTGCGACGGTCCTCCCACGGGAAGTCGAACAGCACCGCGAGCATCTGCGTGGTCAGCTCGATCGAGACCTTGTCGACCCAGTCGAACACCTCGCCGCGCGGCAGATTGTCGAGGCACTCGGTCGAGCGGTTGCGGATATTGATCGCGAGCTCGTCGAGGTGCGTCGGGGTGAACATCGGCGCCACGGTCTTGCGCTGCGCCGAATGGCGCGGCTGATCCATCGCGATGAAGCTTTCACGGCGCAGATCCGGCGGCACGTCGCGGATGGTGATGCCGCCGAGCGATGCGGCCGAGGAGAACACCGCGTGGTTGGTCTCGATGTCCATGATGTCGTTGTAGCGGGTGATCGACCAGTACGGTCCGAACATCGAATCCTTGCAGTAGTGCACCGGATCCTCGCGGCGCAGCCGGTCGAAATACGGCCAGAAGGTATCGGTCTTGAACAGCTCGGGATGGCCGGGATCGTAATCTGCGAGCGCAAGCGTGTTGGCGCGTTCGCGTGCGGCATCCAGATTGGTGTCGTCGACCAGATCGATGGTCCCGTGCATGAGCGGCTCCTCAACCGTTTCGCGGCCGGGGCATCGCCGGCGCGGCATGTTTTACCGAATTACATTCTCATTCCGCGGTTTGCGCAAGGGCTCTCAACGCGCATTTGGCCGCATTGATGTCAGGTCAAGCGGCCGAATCCGGGCTTTTCGCCGGGGGAGGGGACGAGGCGCCGACCAACGCTGTTTGAAACGGCGTTTGATATTGGTCGGGCCGCGAGGGCGGCGTCTATTGGGTGCCGGGCTTTTCGCAGGGGTAGGTGTCCTGCATGCCCCACAGCAGCAGGAGAGCGACCACCATCTCGCCTTTCGCGGACCGCTTGTCGGCCGACTTGAGCATGATCTCTTCGGTTTGCTCGCTGGTCAGCGCGAGGCTGTCGGGCATGCAGAACAGCAATTGGCCGCCGTGCCGCTTCAACCAGGCATTGGAAGCCATCAGGCCGCCCCTGACGCCGTCCAGGTACATATGATTGAAGATGCGAATGTTCTCATTCTTCGGATTGCGATAGGAATCCAGCCGCACGTCGACGGCAGCGGCGGGAGCCGCCGTGAGCGCCAGAAAGCACGCCGCCAAGATCCATCTGTTCATCGCCAAGGTTTCCTCGCGCTTGCGGCGGCGTCTTTGCCGTTCGGCTTGTCGGCTAAGTCGGCAAATTACCGCTTTGGGTTCGAATCGCGCGACCTCGATGTGAGAAAACGGGCGGCAGCTCGGCTCACGACCGATCTCCAGCGGTCCCGTTAAGGGAAAGCCAACCCCACCCAGCCAAAAGCCGCCCGCGCTCTCGACCTGCTGTGAAACCTGGATCACACTCACAGCGACAAACCTGTGCTTTTGATGCGCAGAGATTGTCCCGTCCTGGAGCTATCCCGTGAACGACATGAGCTGGACCCCGCCGGGGCCGCCGCAGCCGCGACCGCAACCGGTTCCGCCGCCGATGCCGGTGGCGTTTTCCGGGAGCCGGAACGAGTTCTTCCGCCTGGTCTCGCGCGGCGCCGGGCTCGAGCTCGTCACGCTCGGCTTCTACCGGTTCTGGCTCACCACGGACATCCGCCGTCACCTCTGGTCGAACACCCTGATCAACGGCGATGCGCCGGAATATACCGGCCGCGGCAAGGAGCTCCTGATCGGCTTCCTGGTCGCGCTGGCGATCCTGGTGCCGGTCTATCTCGGCTACGCCTTGCTCGTCATCGAAGCCGAGCACGGCCAGACCTTCTCCTCGCTGCCGATGGTCGCCTTCTTCTATCTGTTCGGCCAGTTCGCGATCTACCGCGCGCGGCGCTATCGGCTCACCCGAACGGTGTGGCGCGGCGCCCGCTTCTGGATGAGCGGCTCGGGCTGGATCTATGCGCTGAAGGCCTCGCTGTGGGGCCTGCTGGTCGTGATCACGCTCGGCCTGGCGCTGCCCTGGCGCGAGGCGGCACTCGAGCGCTACAAGATGCGGCATTCCTATTACGGCGATCTGCAGGGCTCGTTCGAGGGCCGCGGCTGGGATTTCTTCAAACGGGGCTGGTGGCTCTGGCTCTTGATGCCGTTCGCGCTGGTCTCGGTGTTCGGCCCGTTCGCCTATGCCGCGTTCAAGGCGATCGAGTGGCGCTGGTGGCTGTCGGGCATCCGCTTCGGCGAGGTCAGGCTGGAATCCACCATGCGCCGCAGCGCGCTGATCGGGCTGTACTGGAAAGTGATCGGCTGGGCCGTGCTGCTCGGCGCGCTGTTCTCGGCCTATCTCGCGCTCTGCATCTTCCTGGCCGCGAGCATGGCCGGCTCCTCGATCGCGGACTTCTTCAGAACCGAGGCGTTCGCCAGGAGCATTCCCCTGATGGTCCTGCTCGGCATCGGCTATCTTGCCCTTGCGCTGGCGATGAACGTGGTGATGCGGGTCTATCTGATGCGCGATCTCTGGGTCCGGGTGCTGTCGTCGACCATCGTGTACAACATCGAGGCAGCGGCCAATGTCACCGCGCGCGGCGAGCTCGCCAACGCGCTCGGCGAAGGCTTTGCCGACGGCCTCGACGTTGCGGGATTCTAGCGCCATGGAAGCCGATGTCAGCCAGGCCAATTCCGCGGCGCCACCTGTCCCGGGGGCGGTATTCTTCGACGGCGCATCGAACCGTCGGCGCATCGTCGCGCTCGAATTGTCCGATGCGCTGGAGATCAGGGAAGGCGGCGAACTGCTCGCGCGCTGGGCGTTTGCCGACATCCGCCGCGCCGACAGCCCGTCCGGCCTGCTGCGGCTGAGCTGCCTGACCGCGCCGGCTCTGGCGCGGCTCGAAATCCGCGACGCGCAGCTGACGGCCGCGCTGGTCGCGCGCTGCGACAGGCTCGAGCAGGACCTGCCGAACCGCAAGGGCGTCGCCGGCATCGTCGGCTGGTCGCTCGCGGCCGCGGTGTCGATCGTGCTGGTGGTGCTGTTCGGCGTGCCGCTTGCCGCCGAGCGGCTCACGCCGCTGGTGCCGGATTCCTTCGAGCGGCGTCTCGGCGATGTCGCCGAGGCGCAGGTCAAGGTGGTGTTCGACGGCAAGCCGTGCGGCAACGCGGCCGGCCAGGCGGCATTCGAGAAGCTGGTCGGCAAGCTGCGGGAGACCGCGGGCCTCGACAATTCGGTGCAGTCGGGCGTGCTGGCGACCTCGGTGCCGAACGCCTTCGCGCTGCCGGGCGGCAAGGTCTATCTGTTCGAGGGGCTGTTGGAGAAGGCCGAAAATCCCGACGAGATCGCCGGCGTATTGGCGCATGAGCTCGGTCATCTCCGCCATCGCGACAGCATGCGCGAGCTGATCCACAATGGCGGCACCTCGTTCCTGATCGGGCTGCTGTTCGGCGACATCACCGGGTCCGGCGCGCTGCTCTTCGCCTCGCGCTCGCTGGTGACGTCATCCTATTCGCGCGACGCCGAGACCAATGCCGACAGCTTTGCGATCGAGACCATGCACAAGCTCGGCCGCCCGGCGAAGCCGATGGGCGAACTGATGTTCCGCGTCACCGGCAAGGAAGGCGGCAAGGGACTCTCGCTCGTCTCCAGCCATCCGCTGACCGAGGATCGCCTCACGCGCATGGACAAGGCCGATGCCGGCAGCCGGGCCAACGGCCAGCCGCTGCTGTCGTCCGCCGAATGGCAGGCGCTGAAGGGCATCTGCGGGGCGGGCAAGGTGTGAAGCAGGCGGATTTCGAGACTGGAGCAGTCCCATGCCGCGTGAGGACAGATACTGGTTTCCCGCCAAGCGCTACGGCTGGGGCTGGGGACCTCCGAACAACTGGCAGGGCTGGTCGGTTGTCGCGGGCTTTGTCGCGCTGATCGCCGTCGGCGCAGCGACGATCCTGCCGCATTCTCCGGCACGCTTCATCGCCTATGTCGTCGTGCTGAGCGTCCTGCTCACCGGCGTGTGCTGGTGGAAGGGCGAGCCGCCCCGCTGGCGCTGGGGCGGCGACTAAAGCGGGATGAGTTTTGATTGAATCGGCTTTGGCGCGGTCTCGGTTCACCTCTCCCAAAGGGAGAGGTGAACCGAGACGCCGTTCCAGCAGTAGCTGACAGCCGAACCTCTACTTCACCAGCCTGAACTTGCCGCCGTCGACCTTGATCAGGAACGCCGAGCGTTCGTCATAGCCATTGTGGTCGGTCGCGCTCATCGTCGAGAGGCCGTTGTTGAGGTAGACGTCCTTGCCGCGTTCGAGCTCGTCGCGCAGTGCGGCGCGGAATTCCGGCGTGCCGGGCTTCGCCGTCTTCAGCGCGCTCGCCGCCGCCCGTTTGAACAGCGTGACGGCGTCCCACAGATGCGCGCCGAAGATGTTCGGGCTCGAGCCGTTGACCTTCTCGTAGGACGTCACGAACGCGTCGCGCGCCTGGCGGAACGGATCGCTCGCCGGCAGATCGTCGGCGATGGTGAAGGCCTCGCCGGTGAAGATTGCGCCCTCGACATTGGCGCCGCCGAGCTTGATGAATTCCTCCGACGCAACGCCGTGGGTCTGGAAGATCTTGCCGGCATAGCCGCGGCTGCGCAGCGCCTCCTGCGGCAGCACCGCCGGCGTGCCTGCGGATGCGATGAAGATGGCCTCCGGGTTGGTCGCGATCACCTTCAGCGCCTGGCCCATCGCGCTGGTGTCGGCACGCGCATAGACCTCATGCGTCGTGACGGAGAGGCCGAGCGTGGGTGCCAGCCGTGACACCTCATTGTAATAGCCTTCGCCATAGCCGTCGGACACGCCGATATAGCCGAGCGTCTTGATGCCGGATTTCGTGATGTATTTCAGGATCGCCGCCGCCATCAGATCGTCATTGGGCACCACCTTGAACGCCCAGCGGCGGCGGTCGTCCATCGGCCGCACGATCGCGGTCGCCGCCGCGAGCGAGATGATCGGCGTCTTGGATTCGAACGCGACGTCGAGCATCGGCATGGTAACCGGGGTCAGCGAGGAGCCGATCAGGATATCGACGCCGTCCTGGATCACGAGGCGGCGGGCATTCTGCGTGCCCTTGGTCGGGTCGGACTCGTCGTCGAGCGCGATGTAGACCACCTTCTCGCCGCCGATCTCCTTCGGCAGCGCGGCAATGGTGCGCATCTGCGGCTGGCCGAGCGCCGAGCCCGGCCCGGATGCGGACACCACGACGCCGACCTTGATGTCGGCACGCGCGTCCGGCGCGATCAGGAGCGCGCCCGCAAGTACCCAGAGTCCGGCCATGGCCAGCTTCATTGCAAATCCTCCCCAGCAGGTTCTTTTTTCTATAATGCGCGGCCGATGATAGCCGACCGGCGTCCGGTTCGGCATCTTATTGATTCCACCGGATGCGTCTGTCCCCCTGATTGGGGACACAGGGGAAGGTTGGTGATCCGGCCGCGACCCGGTCCTGAAACCTCGCGTTTACCACTTCCTTAAAGGCCGCGAGAACCAGTTTCCCTAATCGGGCAGCAACGACCTGCTGCTATTGAAAGATCAGAAGAGGGAGTACGAACCATGTTCAGCATCGTTCGGATCCTGGTTTTGATCGCATGTGCGCATGCGGGATCCACGTACGCGGAAATGCCGCCTGACGGCTCGCGGCCTTTGCAAGCAGTTCACGCAGTCCACGTCGATGAGTGAGCCTCATCCGATCGCGCCCGAGCACGCGCGCGCCATCTGCGAGGAGATCGGCGAGCGGTTGCGCTACGCCCTGCGCGGAGATTACGCCGATCTGCCGCCAAGGCTGCAAGAGCTCGTGGATGAGCTAGCTCGGCAGGATTGTCAGGTGCCGTCGCTGTTGCCGACGACGGCGGACAGGAGGAGACCGCTGGTCGTCGCGGCCTAGGTCTTGGTTCACGACGACCTACCGACCTGCCGATTGGAAATGTCCGGCGGTTGAATGTGTGCTAGCCTGCATCCCGGGATGGAATTGCCGTCCGGCATCTTGGGAGGACCTGGCTATGAAAGGCTCGTCGTTCTTCACGAATCTCGCTGCCACCGTCTTGTCGATCGCGCCGCTGCTGTGCGGATCGAGCGGCCCGGCTCGGTCGCAGCCCAGCCCGCTGCCCAGCATTTCGGTCGAGGCGCCGCGGCACGTCGGCGTGCAACCGAGGCCGAAGCAGCACGCGGCTGCTCGCAGCACCGCGTCTTCGTCTCCGCATGCGGCTGCGACCTCGGTGTTCTGCATCGGCGGTTGCATGACGAGCATGAAGTCAGGTGACCGCCCCTGGATCGGCTGCTCCTGGTCCGCCGGCGCATCTGCTTATACCGGATGCCGAAACATCGGGCCCGGCGGCGTGCCCTTCAAGAGCTATAATCAGTGCACGGAAATCGGACTGAATAACGGTTGGAGGAGCGGTGAAGTCTCCGCGTATTGCACCAACCTGGCTTTGAAGTAGGTAGGCGCAAGTCCGCGCTACACGTTCTTCGCGACCTTCCGCGTTCGCGTCGGTCCGGCGCCGGCGATCGTCGGCTTGATGTTCCACACCGCGCGCACGGCCGCGAAGGCGTGCGCGATCACCGGCTCCTGGCGACGGGCGGCCAGGCAGGCGAAAGAGAGATCGCAGGTGAGCTTCACCCGGTCGGAGACCACGAACTGATGCGGGCGCGCCATCCGTGGCGCCAGCACGCTGTCGCGCGCGAGGCTGAGGCAGAGCCCGGATTCGACGAAGTCGATCATCGCCTCTTCCTGATCGGTGTAGCCCACGCGTTTCGGCAAGGCGCCGAGCGGACGGAAGATGTCGTCGAGCATCCGGCGGTGGCCGGAATGCGGCGGTGTCGCGAGCCACGGCAGCTCGGCAAGCTCCGCCCAGTCCTTGCCGATCACCCGGTCCCGCCAGCCGATCGGCGCGATCACGCGGTAGTGGTAGCTCAGCAGCGGCGCCAACTGGTAGCGGCCGTCGGCGATGGTCCGCTCAGCGAAGCTGTGATGGTTGAGCTGCTCCGGCGGCGTGGCGTCGACGTAATAGCTGACGTCGAGCTCGCCCCGGCCGACCTGCGCTAGCACGTCGTCGCTGACGCCGTGGCGCAGAAACACTTCGGTGCGTTGCGAGGACATCGCAAGGCTGCGCACGAACGGCCCGAGCCGGGTGAATTCGGGGTCGAGGATGGTGCCGACGCGCAGCGTGCCGCGCTGCGCCTCGTTCAGCGAGTCGGCCATCGCCTTGAAGTCGGATGCCGCGGCTACTGCGCGGTGCGCCAGCGGCAGCAGCGCGGCTCCGGCCTCGGTCAGCGTGAAGCCGCCAGGGGTGCGGTTGAACAGCTGCAGCCCGGTGCTTTCCTCCAGCGCCTTGAGTTGCAGGCTGACCGCCGGCTGGGTCAGTTTCAGCATCGCTGCAGCGCGCGATACAGTGCCCTCACGGGCAACCGTGATGAAGCAACGCAAGGCCTGGGTACGGGGAAGCTCGCTCATTGCGTGAGCTTATAGCACACTTTTCCTGCCGTGCATCCGACCTTGTCGCGTAATTATAATACAACCAATGCGAGAAATCAGGATGGCCGCCACGCAACCATGCCTTCGGTCCGCGCGCGCACCTCCGGCGAGGCAAGGCAGGTTGCGACCGCCTCATAGCCGGGCGCGCCGGGCACGGGCGTGACGCAGATCGGCCGGCTGTGATTGGCGGGGCACAGGATGATCGCTTCGTCGTCGCCGACCGCATCGAGGTCCAGAATCGCGTTGGAGCGCGTGAGGAAGAACAGCGGCCGCGCCTCGGGCCCGCGGCGGCGCAGATGCGCGATCACGGCTTCCTGGCTGGCCGCATCGAGCCCTTGCTCGAGCATGTCGATCACCAGGATCGCGTCGCCATTGGCCTCGAGAGCGGCGAGCAGGGCGGTCAGTGCGGCTGAATCCACCGCGCCCTCGGCGAGCAGGGCGGCAAGGCTCGCCTCGACCCTCGCCTTGTGCGCCGGGTCGGCATCGAGCCGCGCGCGAACGGCCGCGCCGCCGTCAGCGGCACGGTCCAGCCCCACGAAGCTGGCGTCGGGCAGCACGTCGGCGAGCCGCTCTGCGAGGCGCGTCTTGCCGCTGCCGAGCGGCCCGACGATGTAGTTCAGCAGCTTGATGTCATGCAGTTCGAAGCGCTCGCCGCCCCACGGCCACGGCAGATCGAACGCGACGCCGATCGCGCGCCGTACCCTGACCGCACCGATGAGATCGCACGTCGCGGGCATCTTGCCGCGGCCGAGGTCGGCGCGCAGCCGGCGCACCCTGGCGATGCTGTCGCCGCTCTGGCGGATGCGTGCTTCGAGCGTGGCCTCGTGCGCGGCCAGCACGCGATCGAGGATCACTGCGTCGCCGCTCAGGATCCGCGTCACTTCATTGATGCTGAGGCCGAGCGCGCGCAGCGCGACGATTTCGGCGCCGCGCGCCATCTCGGCCGCACCATAGGCGCGCCATCCCGCCGGCGTGCGGCCAGGTGCGATCAGGCCGCGCTCCTCATAGAGGCGCAGCGCTTTCGCCGAGATTCCGAGCTGCCTTGCAGCTTCGGACGGACTGAGGAAACGGGCAGCAGGAGCATTCATCGAATCACCTCGCGTCGTCTGACCGCGCTTCTATGGAGGCGGCCGCAGGGGCAAGGTCAAGCGGGAGGTGCGACAAACCCGACGGGCAACTCGGATTGGTAGGATGGGTAGAGCGAAGCGAAACCCATCATTGGCGCCGCGGGTACGAATCGATGGATTTCGCTGCGCTCTACGCATCTGCGCGCCGTCAGCCTCAGTTGATTCGGGCGAAAGATGTCGCGAGAATGCGGATGCGCGACTCACGGCCCGTGCAACATACCCGGTGTCGTCCCTGCGAAAGCAGGGACCCATAACCACGAATGGTTGTCGGTGAGCGACGTTGGTACGACGAGTCCCTTCGATAACATCGGCTGCGGAGTATGGGTCCCTGCTCCCGTGCGCAATTGCGCACTAGGCAGGGACGACACTGGAGTGTGTGACGGGACGCTGCGTTCCCTATAACTCGCAGATGCCCTCACTCCAGATGGTTCACCTTCGCCACCCAGGCGCGGACGTCGGTGAGGACTTCGGGCAGCGCGGCCTTGACCTCCTGCACGTTCATGCCGGGCCTGATGCGGGGGTCGTAGAGCAGATTGAGCAGGTATTGGTCGTAGACGTCGAAAAAGCCCATCGAGACGCTGTCGTTGAACATGGTCCACGGCACGGTCGCGGTGTCGTTGATGGGGCCGAGCGACTGCAACAGCTCCTCATAGGCGCAGTCGAGGAAGACGAAATCGCCATTGTCGACGGTGAGGATGACGTCGGAATGCTCGATCTCGTAATTCTCGTTCTTGCGGAAGCCGGACAGGCATTGCGGGTCGAGCGAGGTGCGGATCTCCCTGGCGCGCTCCTGGCCGTAGAAAGTCGCGATCGTGCGATACAGCTCGCGGTCGCGCACCAGCTTGACCACGACATTGGCCGCGTCGTTGTTATCGGTCATCGCGATGTCGAGATGCTGCACCTTGGCTCGGATGTCGGCGATGACCTTGGCGAGCTGGACCTTGCGGTCGGCGCGGTTGCCGTCGGCGAACACGCGCACCGGCCTGTCGTATTTGCGGATGCGGTCGACCCGACCGGCGAGATGATATTCGGCGCCGAACGCGGTTTTAAGAAAGCCCTCGACGATCTCGGCGTCGGTGAAGACCTTCTTCTCGTTGCGCTGGCGCGAGGCGATGGCCGGAATCTCTGCGCCCGTCGCCGGTGCGATGGCGTCGGTGAGCGAGGTGGTGAGCGCCGCGGCGAGCAGCAGCAGGATCGGCGAGCAAGGTTGGCGCATTCGAACCACGCTGCCGCAATGCGCGCGGCAGCGCAAGCCGGGATCAGCGATCTTGCCGGATGAGCGCCTGGTTGCGTTGAAATCGACGCGATCAGTTCTTCACCACCACGGTGGCGCCGACCGAGACGCGATCATAGAGGTCCTTGACGTCGTCATTGGTCATGCGGAAGCAGCCCGACGAGACGGCCTGGCCGATCGTCTCGGGCTCGTTGGAGCCGTGGATGCGGTACAGCGTCGAGCCGAGATACATCGCGCGTGCGCCGAGCGGGTTCTCGATGCCGCCGGCCATGTGGCGCGGCAGATCGGGGCGGCGGCGCAGCATCTGCGACGGCGGCGTCCACGACGGCCATTCCTTCTTCGCGCTGATGCGGTGGACTCCGCCCCAGCGGAAGCCGTCGCGGCCGACGCCGATGCCGTAGCGCAGTGCCTGGCCGTTCGCCAGCACCAGATAGAGCCGGCGCTCCGCGGTGTTCACCACGATGGTGCCGGGGGCATAGTTGGTCGGGTAGTTGACGGTGGTGCGCGGGATCGGGCTCGCGCCGCCACCGCCGAAGAAGCTCGGGGCCTCGGACTGGTAGCCACGGGAGTCGAAGAACTGGGCCTGGGCCTGGCGGGCACCTGCCAGGATGGTGAGCGCGGCAAACATCACGGCAATCGGGCGCATCGTCGTCCTCGCGAACAATCAAATATGCAGCCAAAAAGGCCACAATCGCCGGCCTTTCGCAAGCGACGAAGCCGTGACTTCAGGCACTTTCGAACAGGACGGTTTAAAAAGGCAACAGACCGGAAGCGATAGCTGCATTGTCCGGCCAAACCTTTGACGAAGCGGATGAAGAATGGTTGATCTGGAGCGACCTCAAGAACATCTCGAAACGGGAGCGTGAGCATGAACGGTGCGGAAAGTCTGGTGCGGACATTGGTCGCAGGCGGCGTGGACGTCTGCTTTACCAATCCGGGCACCTCGGAGATGCATTTCGTCGCAGCTCTGGACAAGGTCCCCGGCATGCGCTGCGTGCTCGGCCTGTTCGAAGGTGTGGTGACCGGTGCGGCCGACGGCTATTTCCGCATGAAGGGAACCCCGGCCTCGACGCTGCTGCATCTCGGGCCCGGCCTTGCCAACGGTCTTGCCAATCTGCACAACGCCAAGAAGGCGCATTCCGGCATCGTCAACATCGTCGGCCAGCACGCGACCTACCACATCGGTTACAACGCACCTCTGACGTCCGATATCGAAGGCCTGGCGCGGCCGATGTCGTCCTGGGTGCGCACGTCACCCGATGCCAAGTCGGTCGCCGCCGATGGCGCGGCCGCGATCGCCGCGGCCAGGAGCGCGCCGCCGCAGATCGCAACCTTGATCCTGCCGGCCGACACCGCCTGGAACGAGGCCGACGGCATCGCCGAGGTGGCTGTCGATACGCAGCGCCCGAGCTATTCGCCGCAGGCGGTCGACACCGCGGCAAAAATCCTGCACGGCGATGCCGCGCACACGCTGCTGCTGGTCACCGGCAGCGCGCTGACCGAGCAGGGGCTGGCGCTCGCCGAGCGCATCGCCGGCAAGACCGGCTGCACCGTGATGGGCCAGACCTATCACCCGCGCATGGCGCGCGGCCGCGGCCGCTTCTCGATCAACCGCATCCCCTATGTGATCGAGCAGGCGCTGCCGATCCTGAAGAATTTCCGTCACATCGTGCTGGTCGAGGCCAACGATCCGGTGGCGTTCTTCGCCTATCCGAACAAGCCGAGCATGCTGAAGGCGGAAGGCTGCGAGGTGCATCGCATGACCGCCTGGGGCGAGAATTCGGTCGCAGCCCTCGGGGCGCTCGCCAATGCGCTGCATGCGACGGCGCAGGACGTCAAGCCGCAGCAGCACCAGGAGCTGGTCAAGCCGACCGGCGCGCTGAACCACACCGCGATCGCGCAGGCGATCGCGTGCGCGATCCCCGAGAACGCCATCATGGTCGATGAATCCGTCACCACCGGCCGGGGCTTCTTCCCGCCGACGGCGGCAGCCGCGCCGCACGACTGGCTGCAGAACATGGGCGGTTCGATCGGCTTCTCGACGCCGGTCGCGACCGGCGCCGCGGTTGCCTGTCCGGACCGCAAGGTGATCTGCATGGTGGGCGACGGCAGCGCGATGTACACCATCCAGTCGCTGTGGACGCAGGCGCGCGAAGGGCTCAACGTCGTGACCATCGTGTTCGCCAACCGGATCTATCAGATCCTGCGCGGCGAGTTCGACGGCGTCGGCGCCGGCGAGCCCGGCAAGCGGGCGCAGGACATGCTGAAGATCGATCGGCCGACGCTCGATTTCGTCGCGCTCGCGAAGGGCATGGGCGTGCCGGCGGTGGCGGTGACGACTGCCGACGAGTTCAACAAGGCGCTGGCTGATGCCGTCGCCGAGCCGGGCCCGCGGCTGATCGAAGTGCAGATGTAGCAGCGCGATTTGAAGAGGCCGCGGCGGCGGCCCAGTCCAGTCGGAGGCGCCAATGCAGACCGAGCTGAACAAGGTGATCGCCGCCGTGCAGGAGTTTTACGCGCAGGAAACGTTCCTGCTGGAGCGCGATCTCGGCGAGCGAACGCTTACTCACCGGCTGGCTGTCTATGTCGAGCGGCAGTTTCCCGGCTGGCAGGTCGATTGCAACTATGATCGGCTCGGCGAGCGCACGCTGCGGCTGCCGCGCGGCTCGGGGAGCTCGACCGATGACCATCTCGGCAAGTCGATCTATCCCGATATCGTCGTGCATCAGCGCGACATCCCGAACAATCTCCTGGCCGTCGAGCTGCGCAAGGACAGCAACCACCAGCCGCTCGAGCACGATCAGCGCAAGCTGCAGGCGCTGACCGATCCGAATGTCTGGTTTGCCTATGCAATGGGCATTCTGGTGATCGTCGGACAGCACGGCGTGAGCCATTCCGAAGTCTATGCCGGCGGCGCCATCGACAGCGCCATGTCGCGCTGGTTTGCGGAGCGCATACGCGAGAGCGGGCTCGCGGGCAGGCGCGACGATGGTGCCCAGCATTGACTCTGTCGCGATGAATCTTGCTCTGCATCGCAGTGATAGCCCGTTTGGATCATGCGTTGCCGCCGCACGCGCGTCACAAGAGAAGGTGCGGGAGGTGGAGCAATTCCTGGAGCTGGTGGTCAATTTTCAGAACGATCCGATGGCGGTGCGGACTATCGGCTCTGCGCCTCTTTCGCTCCCTCTCCCGCACTTTAATTTTCTGGTTCAATTCTCACTGTCTCAATTTTGGCTTGCCCAACTTGCCCCAAGCGGTCGGCGCATTTGATCGCGACGCGACGGGCGAGGCGGCATCCGCACCGAGACAGCAAGCAAAAAGGCCGCCTTTGGGGCGGCCTTTTCCGTGATCGTCAGATCCGTGATCGGCTACCGCGATTGTTTCTGTTTATTGCTTGGCCGCATCATCGCCGGTCGTGGCGGCGCCAGCCTTGGTGCCTCCCTTGGCGCTCGATTTCTTTCCGCTTTTCTTGGCTTTCTTCTTCGGCGCCATCTTGGTTGCCTCGCCCTTGGTCGCCGTGTCGCCGCTTTGCGCTGCGGGGGCCGGGCTGCTGCCGGCCTTGTCCTGCGCGAGCGCGGTGGACGAGACGAAGGCAAGCGCCGTGGCGGCGAGGATCAGTGTTCGCACCGGATGGTTCTCCCAAGTTGGTTTTCGGCGTCCCCTGAGCGGGACAGAATGTCGCAGGTTCCGCGACGTCGATCAGCAGTCCGTGAGCTGTGCCTGACCGGCATCCGCCACGAAGCGCCGGAACCGGGAACCGCACGCCGCGTTATGTCGCTGGGCAGGAGTTCCGAGGAGAGACGCCATGCGCTGGCGATCAGTGACGGAAACCACCAATACGGTGCTCGACACCGCCCCCGAGGACACCTTCTACACGGTGGGCTGGACCATCAGCGGCCTGGCGACACTGGCCACCATCGTCGCGGTCTGGATGTTTGGGATCTGAGGGCGAATCGGCGACCGGCTTGCCTCCGCCGGCGGGCAGTCGCTGCGTGCGCCGGTCGGCTACTTCCGCAAAATGGCCAGCGCTTCCCGGTAGAGCTGCGAGAAACCGAGCAAGAGCGCACTCGACAGCAGGAACATCGCGATGCTGTCATAATCGTCGGCCGTCGGCCAGGCGAATTCGAAATAGGGCGGCATGAACACCCACCAGACGATCGGTACCGTGATGATGGTGGCAAAGGCGCCGGCCGGTGCGCCGCCCATCAGACCGGCGATCAGGATCGCCGGCACGAAGGCCGCGAAATAGAACTGCATGCCGAAGCTCGCGAACATCTCCTGCGTCGCGGTGGCGAGCACCACGGCCAGCAGGGCGACGACGAACGTCGACAACGACCAAGGCCGCAGCTTCAGAATGTAATCATTGCCCTTGCGCATTGAGACGTCCCGGCCCCCGCGAGTTCCCGGAAGGTAGCCGAGGAAGCCTGCAAACAAAACCCCGTAGGACTCCGAGGGTCAGCGTTGTGCTCGGCATAGTGAAAAGGAACCGCGCCCCGGTCAAGCCGCTGCCGATTGTCGCGCTTATTGCATTGCGGCAAGGAGATATCCTATTCGGCCGCACGCCAATACGCCGGGCGTCATCGCCGCCAGCCTTTGCCGTTACGCCACGGCCTTCTTCTTCGATTTGCTCTTGGCCGGTTTTGCAGTAAGCCGGATTCCCATTGCCCCGATGATGCGCAGGATGGTTGCGAACTCCGGGTTGCCATTCTCGCCAAGCGTCTTGTAAAGCCCCTCTCTGGTCACGCCGGCGGCCCTGGCAACCTCGCTCATGCCTTGTGCTCGGGCGACGAGATTGAGGGCGTCTCGGACTTCGGCGGGATCGCCATCGGCGAGAACAATGTTCAGATACTCAGCTCGCGCCTCCGCTGTGCGAAGGTGTTCGGCGGCATCGAACTTCTTCAGTTTGCTGACTTTCATCCTCAGTCCTCCAATGTCTCCGCGATTTCCTTGGCCTTCCGAATGTCCTTACTCTGGGTCCGCTTGTCGCCGCCGCAGAGCAGGATAACGACGACCTTGCCGCGCCGAGTGTAATAAACCCGGTATCCCGGTCCGTGATCGATGCGAAGCTCGCTCACTGCGCCTCCGACCGATTTAGAGTCCCCGAAGTTTCCAGCGGCAACCCGTGCGATCCGCCGAACAATCTGCAAGCGGGCGCGCTGATCGTTCAGCGCGGCAAGCCAGTTGGTGAAGTCAGGCGTTTCGCGAACGTCGGATCATGCAGTGATTGTAATCTATAGATTACATCTATAGATTACAATTGTGCAACCGAAGATGTGATCTATAGGTTACAATCCCACTATGCCTTTTCCCGGCTAGGCCCATGATGTGCTCGTCGGCGCTAGGGAACGCTACTCGCTGACCGAGTACATTGAAGACCGTATCCGGGCGGTTGGAGCGATCGACGATCCCGACAAGACACGCGACAAGAAGCAACGGTGACGCTCGGAAGTCCCGGGCAGTGAGGCTACGATTTCGGCGCGAGTTCCCGGCCCAGACTGCGGACCCGATGCCCGTTTTGGGCCTGGTCCGACATGCATCCATGCCCGGCTTGGGGAGCAACGCGGACGCAATCAAGTTCGGAGATGGTAACCCATTGATCCGGCTTGCATCGGCTCCTTTGCATGGGGTTGTTTTCGACATTTTTGATCAGGCGGTCCCGAAGGGCAGCAGAATGTCGACAATCGCCCGCACTCGGCGGTTCAGGAAGGGGAATGGTGGACGCACAAGGGATCGAACCTTGGACCTCTCCCGTGTGAACCACAATCCGTAGATCCAGGCTGACCACGCACAGCCACAGTTTTGTCGAAATAATTCGTTTTATTGCAGTATCTTATGGCCGCTTTAGCCTCAGTAGACCATAAGCGGCCATACTGCATTTTGTGTGCCCCTGTTGTGCCCGCCGCAGATTTCCCCTTGGGGCACAACAATGAGGGAAGATCTGAGGTCTGGTCTCTCGATTCTTCCTTTTGGGGCACATTGTGAGGGAAGCTCTGAGAGCTTGCCCCGATTGGGCGCGATTGCCCCTCGCAGGGGCACACCGGGGCACAGAGGTGGGGAATGGATCATGACGGAGCCGACCAACCAGCTGACACTCACCGATGCGGTGATCCGCAACGCCGTGCTGCCGCCCGGCAAAGCTCAGCATTATCTCCACGACGACAAACTGCCTGGCCTTGCCCTGCGCATGCGCGTCACCGGGGGCCGAACGTGGGTTTACCTCTTCACCAAGCCGGGAATAAGAGGGACGCAACGCAAGACCCTCGGCCCATGGCCCAAGTATAATGAGAAGGCTGCGCGCAAGGCCGCCACCATCGCCGCCGGCGAGGTGGTCAAGGGCATGGACCCCAACGACGCCAAACGCGAAGCGAGGCGGCAACAGGCAGCCGAAAAGCAGCGCACCATCCTGGCAGACCTCGTCGTCGACGATGGTCCCTACCAGACGTCCTTGACCGGACGTCAGGTCGTCAACTGGAAGCCAGCCATGTCGGCGTTGCGGCGCGGGCTCAAGGAGCACGCTGAGAGCGGCGTGGGGGACCTGACGCGGCGGCAAATCATGGCGGCGGTCGACCGCGTCGCCAAAACCGGCAAGCGGGGCGCGGCCAAGGACCTGCGCAAGCACACCCACACGTTCCTCGAATGGTGCGTTGGCGAGGGCTATGTCAACCACAATGTGCTGGCTGGCTATCGTGAGCCCAAGGAAACCCGCGCGCAAAGGGTCGCACGCCGAACGAAGGGCCGTGCACTGACCGATGAAGAAATCATCAAGGTCTGGCACGCATCCGGCAAGCTCGGCACCTTTGGGCTCCTGACGAGGGTGTGCCTACTCGGTGGCCCGCGCCGGAGCGAACCCACCCTGATCGAATGGCAGAAGCACATTATGGATGATCGCATCACCTTCGATGCGGCTTGGACCAAGATGGGCTTGCACCACGATGTACCGCGCACACACCTCGTTGATGAGGTGCTCGCGGCCGCGAAACATTTTCAGCGCGCCACGTCCGACTTCGTCTTCCCGTCACCGAAGACCGGTGGCCAGATGTCGGGCTTCACCAAGATGGTCAATCGGTTGATCAAAGAGGCGGGTGTTGCAAAATTCACCATGCATGACTTAAGGCGCAGTTTGCGCACCATCATGTCGCGCTGCGGCTACGACAACGAGATCCAGCGGCTGTGTGTCGGGCAAAAGCCGAGCGGAATCGATCAGGTCTACAATCACGACGAACAGTGGATCATCCGAAAAATGGCATTCGAAGCGGCCCATGATTACATCGCGGAGCTGGTCGGCGCGATGCGGGTCGGCAAAGTCGTGCGCCTGCAAAGAACGAATCCGCTCGATCCGATCAAGGCTGAACTGCTGGGTCGTCTCCGCGAGCATTATGCGGCTGAGACGGCTTAGTAGCTTTGTCTGATTTGGCCAGATAGTCCCGCACGGCATCGACCCGATAGAGCGGGCGGCCGTCGACGTAGCGCCATTTCAGGGTGTGGTTCGGATCGCGTCGCCACTGTTCCAGCGCCCCGGGTGTGCGCCGGATGACCGCGGCCGTTTCCAACGCCGTCAAATTGGAGCCGCCCGGCAGCGTATCGATATCGAACGTCGCGGGGGGCGGCATGCCACGACTCTTGCGACGGCGCTTCGGGCTACTCGGCGCTTTGCTGGAATCTGGCGATCCAAATACCTCGTTCCGATTCTGGTCGTCGTTCATGCGCTCCGGACCAATGATCGGTCTGACGCAATAAGATCGTAGGCTGATCCAGCAAGAAAGAAATCAACTGCGAGGGTATGGCTGCTGGATGGCTGTGGCGTACAAATAGGACGAACCGGTTCAATTGGCCTACGAAGCGCTCGGGGGCGCAAATTGCATTCATTCCGACCTTCGGCCTCATAACCTGAAGGTCATAGGTTCAAATCCTATCCCCGCAACCAAGCTAAATGTTTGATTTCAAACTGAAAAAGCCCGCCTCTGGCGGGCTTTTTCATGTTTTGCAGGTGCTTCCCACGTGTTACCAGTAATTGCGCCGTTCTCCCTTTATTATCAATTGGTTACAAGGCATTCTTTCGACCGGTTACCCTGGCTTACAATTTTCTACATGGCACATGATTGGCACATGAAATCGAAGTGGCCATTTGCCTTTGCAACGAAAACTTGCAGAATGAAATTATTCGCATAATAGCTTCATTCATGGCGTTGCCCTCATGCTTGATAAGTCGGCCTATTATCACGGCGCCGCTGTCATCCCGATTCTCGAAGATGCGCGTTGCCAGTCAATCCGCAAGCTCGGCTCGCTCGGATATCTCCTAAATGATGAGAGCTTTCTCTTCATTAAGTACACAACCAAAGAGAGATCGCCGTGGCGCTTCACGTTCGACCAGGAGGACGTAGAGCGGTCGATCGGCATGGCCACCAAGTATCGACGGCTTGTCTTCGGCCTAGTGTGCGGCAGCGACGGCGTCTGTGCGATTGATTGGGATCAAGGTCGCGACCTACTCGGAAGCAAGCCCGGCTGGATCGCCGCATCCCGCAAGCATAACCACAGTTATACGGTTTGGGGGACAGGCGGCGAGCTAAAGCGAAAGGTATCGCTCGGAAAATGGCCAGCGTTGGCCTTTGGCGTCGAAGCGGACGAGAGCGCGAATGCCGCATAACGCCGCCGCTCCCATTCACCATCGAGAAATCATCCGTGATGGGCAGCATACGACGGAGGCGTTGAGCGCGCTCGCCAACGAGATCTCCGATCCCACTTCTCTTCACGTCATTGCGGAACGAGCTGCGAGCATTCTTGGATACGCGATCGATCCCGTATCCGGTAATGAGGAGCCCAGCTATGGGCTTCTCTACGGCCTCATTCAAAGCGGCAAGACCAGCGTCATCGCTATTACGACCGCGATGGCCGTCGATAACGGCTTCAAATGCATCATTATCCTGACGTCCGACCTAAACCCGCTTTATACGCAAACCCTCCGCAGAATTCGAAGCCAGCTGCGCGGATTAAAGGTATTTGGGAAGTCGGAATGGGACGGCCCCGCTTTCGAGCGGCAACTGCGAACGTCGCCTTTCGTCGTTGTCTGTTCAAAGAATTCGGATCACTTGTCCAGCCTGATCGAGGCGTTTCGAAAGATCGGGGCGGCGAACGGTGCGCGCGGGCTTCCCGCGTTAATCATTGACGACGAGGCGGATCAAGCAAGCCTAAATACACATACCCAAAAGAATGCCACGAAGAGCACGAACGAGATCAGCACGATCAATAAGTTGATCTCCGATTTCAGGAGCTTCTTCAGAACAAACACTTACTTGCAAGTTACAGCGACTCCGCAGGCGCTCTTTTTGCAGACCCCGGATCATAATTACCGCCCTTCATTCACCGTGCTCAGCAACCCCGGGCCAGGTTATGTCGGAGGTGAAGCGTTCTTCGAGGATGATTCAAAGCTTCTCGTGCCCGTCGACATCGATGAAGTCGATGAACTCAAATCAGGACACCAACCTAATCCGACGCACCGCATTCCAGCCGGAATACGCGAGGCGCTCCTGACCTTCTTCGTTGCCGCTGGCGCAAAGAACATCCAATTTCCGCAAGAGAATTTCTCATTTCTCTGCCATATCAGCCATACGAAGATCGATCATCGGCATATCGTCGAATTATTTGAGCGGTTTCGGGAGGACACAGTCAACACTCTCGCCGAACCGGGAAAATCTCCATACACGAAACTCCACCACGATCTCACCGAAGCCTACCGTAACCTGGCTGAAACCGAACCTGGCCTTCCTCCGTTCGACGCCGTTTTGCAGAAGATTGCTTTTCTTCTGCCTGCGGCGAGCATCAAGGAAATCAATTCCAACTCGAACGAAGAAATCGTTCCCGATCATCCTTACAGCATTTTTGTGGGCGGCAATAAGCTCGGTCGTGGTGTAACGATCCCGAACCTTATTACCAGTTACTACGGCAGAAACCCAAAACGACCCAATTCCGATACAGTGCTACAGCATGCGCGCATGTACGGCTATCGGCAGAAGCACATCGGTGCTACCCGACTATTCTTGCCGGAAAAGCTCGCCGAGCATTTTCGTATCATTCACCAGATGGAGACGGCGCTTCGTGCGCTTATCGAACGCCATCCACAAGGCGAGTTCGAAGGCATCTGCTTGGCTTCACCTCTGCAAGCAACACGACGCAATGTGCTAGACCCGAATGCCATCGGCGTCTATGTGGCCGGGGGATGGGTGAACCCGCGCTATCCACTTCGTACGGCCGCTACAGCGGAGGCCACACAATGGCTTGACGCCAAGCTCTCCAGCTACAATGGAACCAAGCCTTATTACGTGACGGATGTGCCGTCTGTCATTGAGCTGATTCAGAAATGTGAATCTGATCCCGAGCTTGGAGCGGAGCTTTGGAACGGGAAGACGATTGGTGCCGCGCTCGAAAAGATGGAAGTGCTGAAGGGCGCTAAGGCATACATTCGTGTCAGCCGCGATCGTGAATTGGAAGCCCCTCGTCGAGAGACGCAAGGTTTCTATAGCGGCGGAGAGGACACTGAGGTGCCAACCGACGCCGTAACGCTGTTCATGTACCGATTAAAGAAAAGTGCCAAAGGTGAAGCCGTATGGCTGCCCCAGGTGCGCTTTCCCGACGGAAATTACGCCATCGCCTTCAGCTTTGAATAGCGAACGCCGGCATACCCGCATTAAGCGTCGGTCCGGTCGAGCCGGAAGTAGCGTGTCTCGCCCGTACCCTTGGTAAATCTGGCTGCGTCGAATTTCGTCGGGCGCACGTACCAGCATTGCGTGATTTTGCAGACCGAAGAGACCGCAGCGGACGCAACTGCCTCCATTTTCGAGCCGGTAAGTCCGATCTCAAAATTGAAGCCTTGGCGCACATACCACTTGTTGAAGCCTCTGAGCATAAATGCGGTAGCCTTTTCCAGATCATCCGAATTGATATAAGTTACCTCCGAACTGGCGCTATCCGTAGCCGCAATCTCGGCGATTTGCTTGGCGACCCGATTGCGAGGCGTGGTTCCTTCTGGCGCAACCACCTCAAGACGGTCGATCACGTGATTGTCGATCAATGAAAGAAGGCGCTCGTGCTTTGGAGATGCGAACGCGAACAGCACATTGCGCCGTGTCTCGTCGGCGTCCGCCTGAAGCAGTGGCAGACATTCGTACGGTCCAATCTCGCCCGTCAAAATGCCGGAAAGCGTATCGAAGAACTTCTGCCGGTTATGCTGTTCTTCGGCCTTGAGCAAGGCTTTCATGTCTCGATCAGTCGGGTAGTAGCTCTTCGCTTGCGTATGAGCTACTAAAACGGTGCCCGATTTCTGTAAGCCATCGCGGACAGCGTGAAATATGACGGGCTTTGCCAATCCCGTTACATCGATTAGGGCGGGCTGATTTGTGAGCGGCAATCCGTCCGCAATCGCAGTGCGATATGGAATCACGTCGATCTCGGTGCCCCAACTCTTGAGGCTGTCCAAAATCTCTTTCGATCGGCCCGCATCCTCGTACTGAATAGCAATAACTCTAGTCGGCGGTAGCGCCTTTGTCAGGGCGCGCACTGACGCGAGGGTGCGGTCCTCAAAGCCAAGGCCGATGACAATCTGTGCCGGCCTCACCGCGGCGATCCCAGAGCCGTTGAGCGTCTTGACATTGATGCTTTGCGTCGGAAGGCGTGTGAGGTCCGGCGACGGCTCTTCCGGAGCTTTTGGCTGTTCGGGCTGTGGCGGTGGCAGGCTTTCAAAGAGGTCCATTGTGACCTTGGCAGCAGGCGCCGCGACTGTTGGCTCTATAGCCGGCTCCTCCGGTTCCGCGTCGTCCTCTTCCGCCAGCGGCCCCCCAAGGTTTCTCATCAGGATTTCTTTTCCGGCCGCCGGATTTGCGAGCCATTCCTCCAGGTTCGCTCCGGACAACTCAAACCGATCTCTTTCGGCAAGGCCAATGAAATTGGTGAGCCCGTAAATGCGCCTAAAGGTCAGCTTGAATTGGAGAATTGGATCGGAATCCTTCGTCTTGGTTCGCGGGCTTCCGCCCGTGAATACAAACACGCCAGCGTCGATTAGATCACGAAGCTGGGCCATCTGCTTGCCCGTGTCGCCTGTAGTCACGCGCACATAGATCGACGAGTATTGCCGCAGTCGGCGCGCCGTCTTTCCATTCTTCTTGGCGTCCTTGAAAGACTTAAGCAGCAACTCGTACGAAGCTTCCGCGAACGACCGAGCTACATCCTTCAGTTCGCTCCTACGCCGGTTGAGATCGTAGAGACGATGCGAGCAGTGATCCTGAAAGCAGTCGCACTGGACTTGCGCCGGTACGGGAATTCGACCGTTTGCCGCTTTGATGATCCGTTCATAAAGGCTGATAACGTCGCCGATGTCGCCAACACATACATGGGCGAGCGCGGTGATGCCGCGATAGACTTCTTTGCGTTTGCTTGAAGTGGAGGCGCTTTCGGCAATTTCTCGCGCGATCGTTTCCATGTTTTCGTCGCCAAGCAATTGCGACGGCGTCGCACGCGGATGTGCCGAGAAGTGTTCGGCGCGTTGCTCCAGAATTCGTTCGACGAACTGCTTTCCCTGCGGTCCCTTTATCTTGTCATACACTTCGGAGCCGAGGTCGAATACGGAATAATCGCGGCCCTCCCGGGCCGGGAAATTCTCTCCGGGTGTTTTGAGCTCCAGCTCCATTGTTTGCACTTCGGATGTGATTTTGAATGCGCAAACAGGATGCTGGAATAGCAACGCCGAAAGCAGCTCCCGGATCGGGCCACCTTTGAGGTAGCGGGTTGAGACATCATCAAGCAAGAACAGTACACGGCCAGCCATCCAGTGTGGGGAACACACCCGCAATGCTCTCCGCCAGATGAATAAACGCATCGCTCGGGTTAATCTGCAAGCGCAAGCTGTTGCCCGGCTGGCTGTGCTGCACGAGTGCCTTTCGCAGGCGGGCGTCGAAATCATCGAGATCGATGGCATCTGATAGCTCGCCGGAATTGGTCAGGATATCGGTCAACGCCCTGCCAATAACCTTATGGGAATGCTCATTGACGCCCGCTGTGCGAATGTCGCGCAAGTGCATGATCGAACGGACCGCCTCGACGGCATACGCTAGTATTAGCCGCGCAAACGGATCGGCGTTTGTCGTTTGCCCGGGGTCGCGTCGGTCGATAAGCCTTTGAGCCGAGACGAACAGGCCGATGTATCCATCGCTGCTGACACGCCCAATGACAGTGTCGGCAGTTTCGCCGCGCGCCTGCGAAGCGCGCGCATGAAACTGAAGTGCGCGCAGCAGCATTGTCTTGCCACAGCCGCGCATGCCGGTGATGATTTGCGGACCTGGCGTGCTGATCTGCTTCAGCCATGTGCCCTCCGGATCGATCAGGAGAGCCGGCACGTGCCATGGTTCAAGAGTCAGCGCGTTGTATGCCGAACCGAAACTCGTCAAAGCCAGCGGCTGCCGCCACGACCGCCATGAATGGCGCGGTATCATCTCATACGCGAGCCGAACTTGTCGGATGAGATCTTGCGCAGATGGAAAACGCGTATTCTCTGCCGGTGCGGCCAGGACTTGGAAAATGTCTTGCAAGGTGCTCGCCAACCGAAAATCATGATCAGACACCTGATCCGGGCTGGCCAACAATCGCGCGCTCAACCGCGCAATGTGCTCAGCAATTCGGCTGATATCACCTTCGCGTTGCTTGGCAGGATCGCTCTTGGTTTGTACCGCGGCGGAGCCGAGATCGATGGCGACCGCCCGAATGGATGGGTCTACAGCGTCGGCGCGAAAGCTGTCCTTCTTAAGTCGCTCGACGATGATGTTGCCGGCATGCAGATCATTGTGAAACACCTTCTTGCGCTCTAGCTCTTCGCGCAAGCGCAAAAGATCAATGGCCATCTGCGCCGCTATGGCTGCCGTGACCTTCTGCTCGCCATCGAAGTAGTCGGTGAGAAGAAGGCCGTCGATAAAATTAAGCTCCGCGACGCAACATTGGAGCGACTGGTCGCCGAATTGAACCTGCTCGTCAGGAAGCATGTCGCGGATTCCAACGAGGTGCTCGGTTCCCTCCGCTATATCGCGGTGCAAAAGGCATTCTTCCTCGAAATCCTTCCCGGGAAAGAACTCATAGAATGCTTTCGGCGTAACCTTCAGAACGGATTTGTTGCGCAGCCCCGTTTTGCGCTCGGCTACGTATGTCGCCGCATAAAAGCCTCGTCCCAAAGGCCGCAGAATCTTGAACGGGCCAATTTCTGCGGGAGCGTTGCTCAGCGGAAAGCCGAAGGGGCGACCGCAGCTCGGGCACGGATCGGTTATCTCATTGTCGTTATAAGTAGCTGCGGGACAAAAGAAGCAACAATAGCTAGGCACGGACAAACTCCTCCAGACCGACAGCGTAGTCCATCAGCTCGACGACACGGAAGCATTTCATCAGGGGGGGCGCGCAGCTAGGCCAGAGGCCTTGCGTCGCGCGAACTGACGCCAGTATTTCTCCGTTCCTAACGAAGCTGCCGGGCCTTTTGCGAAGAATCAGGCCGAGGTTATCCGGGAATGGCTCTTCATTGGCAGGCGCGTTCGCGGTTACAAACGCCGAACGCAATCCGGCAAGGTCAAGCGAGAAAAAGCCGCTTTGTTGTGCGGCGATCTCTGTCCGTGGCGCTCGCGCAATTGCTTCTGCCTTGCCAAGGAAGCCATCCTCAGTGCCACCTTGCGCGGCGATGTTCTCGAAGAACGGCTTCCCGATTTCTTTCACAAGCGACCCCCGAGCTGGATGCAGAGCGCTGACGTGTGCTGCGAGTAGCAGGCAGCGATCGGCATGATCGAGAAGCCATTGGTCTTGGCTACCGTCGATCAGCTTGCTAAGGGCTAACAGTGCTTCCCCCCGCCCGATGTATGGTTGGTAGGGTGTGCGTGCATCGGTCAATCCTGCGACGGCGCTAATTCCCACTGCCTTCGCAGCTAAACAGAATGATTTGGCCGTCTGTCTGGCTGAGGCGAAGTCACCGCCAAAATTCCCATGAGGTGCGACCCGCACATCAAGGCCCGCGGACTTGACGCCGCACGCAATCTTTTTCGCAAGGATACTGGCCACGGCCAAAGGAGGCACGTCTTGCGCGCCCGATTTCTGGCGATAACGGAAGAGCGTGGCATCCAGCGGCGCGAAATCGGGGCCGGCGAGAAAGTGCGCATAGCCGCATCGGTCTAAAGCAGCCCGCGCTGCGGCTGCATCCAGGTCGGCCTTATATCCGGGGACTTGAGCAAGCACATCAATCCCTCCCGCCGGCCGGCCTGGCACGCCGAGCTTCGGGACTTGGAAGCCGAGGTTGCGCAAGTATAGCGGGCACAGCAACGTCGAAAGTGATGATGGAGCCCCGGTCGAAGCGACATCCGCGGTGGCGATATCATCGGGAAAAGTCAGAGTGTTTCCGCTGCGCGCCAGCACCTCCGCAAGTCGGCCGATCTCATCGACTCCCCACGAATCTCCGATCGCTGAGGCGACAACCGATGCCATCGCCGCTTCTGACGGATTTCGCGCAAGATCTTCGATCAAATCTAACGAGCGCATCTACCGGTACCCACTTCCTCTATAACGCCAGCGTTAACGCCGACAGGTAGCCTAGCCGGGGCGGAGAACGCGGGCCACGCGGCGAACGACATTCTCCGGGGTCCGCAGCTCGTGCTGCCAAAATCTCAATAGTGTCCAACCTTGCTTCTTCAAAGTCTTGTTTACCAACAGGTCGCGTTGACGATTTCGTTTCAGCTTTTGTTGCCAAAAATCCTGATTTGTCTGCGGCATTGATCCGTGGCGCGGACAGCCATGCCAAAAACAACCGTCGACAAAAACTGCGATCTTCTCCTTTGGAAACACAAAATCAGGCTTTCCAAAAATCCGTGACCGCCGCCGCCATCCTCGAATTCGGTTGGCGCGGAATATTGCGATAAGACGTAGCTCGGTCGCCTTGTTCCCGCTCCCTCTTACGCGGGACATGATCTCTGAGCGCTTGCGGGCGGAAAAAACGTCTGCCATCTGCTTCTGTCTTAGCCGCGCAGCCTAAAGTTCTGTGAATTCTCAACCCCTGAGAGATCGGCGGGCCGCGCGGCGGGACTTCGCTTTTGCGTTTGCTAAGCTCTTGGCGATTTCGCCGGCATGGCGACGAATGAAAGTCGGCGGAAGCGCGTTGCCGATCATCAGCGCGATAGATTCCTTGCTCCTGTCGGCCGGAAAGCGGTATCGGCGCGGAAATGACTGAAGGATGGCCGCCTCGCGCAGCGTGATGGCGCGGTTCTCAGCCGGATGGAGAAACCGGCCCTTCGAAGGATTGAAGCACCCGCCCGTGATCGTGGGTGCGGGCTCATGCCATGCCATGCGCCCGTATATGTCGTTGAATCCATCTGTTCGCTTGTGACAGGCAAGTTGTCGCGATCTCGGGAGATCGGTTCGACTGCCGCCGTCTTTCGGAATTGCGCGGATCAAGTTCAAGACTTTCTCACTCCGGTTCTCCGGCAGATTTTGCAGCTTGTCACGGCTGTGACCGGGAGACTTCAAATCGCCTATCGCCTTCCAAACCGTCTTGATGTTGTCAGATTCCTTGGCAAGCGGGACATCGAAGCGGCGTCCGGCGACCAAGATCAATCGCTTACGTCGTTGCGGCACGCCATAATAGCGAGCGTCCTTGATGTCCCATTCGACCCGGTAACCGAGCTTTCGGAGATCGCGGCAGAGTTTCTTGAACGACCAATGCTGCGCAAGTCCTGGCACGTTTTCCATCATGATCGCTTTGGGCTGGAACGCGCGAGCAAAGCGCATCATCTCAGTGATGAGACCGTTCCTCTTATCGCGTTTTTGCGTCGCGCCGTTTCGCGTGCGCAAGGAGGAGAAGCCCTGGCAAGGCGGGCAGCCGGCCAAGAGATCGAGCTCGCCAACCGCAAGCTTCAAACGCTTACGAAGCGACGCGGCCTTCACCGCGAGAATGTCGTCGTGACACACGGCGACACCGGGATGGTTCGCCTTGTATGTCTGGACAGCCAAGGCGTCTTTTTCGATGGCGGCGAGGACTTTAAAGCCCGCCAGCTTCAACCCCAGCGTGAGTCCCCCGCATCCGGAAAACAAATCTATCGCAGTGTACTTGGATTTCATTCACAGAACGCAATTCGCCCGAGCCCGGCCGGAACAGCCGCGGCCGTATCTTTGACGAATCACGGACTCTCCCTCAAGCCTGTTGAAGGCGAGCGCATAAGCCGTTGAATTATCAATTGATTTTAGTGCCGCTGTTATGCGGCGTCGCTTGCGGTCACAGGAATTTAGCTTACGGTCTCAAAAACGGGTGATTCCTTGAGCCGACCAGCTCTGGGTGCATAGTTCTTGGGAAATAGAGTGGCCAGCGCCATTTGTGACAATGACATATCACGTCGAGACTAGTTTATGCCAAACACGAGCCCGATCTGGGACATTTTCATTTCGCACGCATCTGAGGATAAGGACGGCTTTGTGCGGCCGCTCGCGCATGCCCTGCAAGGCGTCGGTGTGAAAGTTTGGTACGATGAGTTGTCATTAAAGCTCGGCGATTCACTATCGCGGTCCATCGATAAAGGACTGGCACAGTCTCGGTATGGGGTGGTGATCCTCAGCGCAGCGTTCATGCGCAAAGCTTGGCCTGAATACGAACTGCGTGGTCTTGTCGCCCGTGAAATCGGTGGACATAGCGTCATTCTTCCAATTTGGTTTGGTGTCGATCACGAGGACGTACTCGCCTTCAGTCCGCCCCTCGCCGATAAAGTCGCGGTCAAGACAGGTGACGTGGGGTCAGCCGAAGAAATTGCCCTTCAAATCTTGTCGGTCGTACGCCCCGACATTTACGCGAAGATCGACAGAACCACGTTCAAGCACCAGCTAGGCGAAGCTGACTTGGCGGCGCTTCAAGAAGAGTTGGACGCGGCGCGACAGGAATTGGCCGAATATCGCTGTCCCTCCTGCGGCTCCGACATTGTGGAGCAGCAAGATGTCCCGCTGGATTTGGAGCAAAAGCATTCTGGTTTGCTGCGTAGCTTCGAATGCGGCTTTGTCGAACTAGATGGTGGGACCCAGCGACCATGCCCAAATGATCCTCGGTTCCCAAAATTCGAGGAATACGACGTCCAGTGTCACGAAGATACTTCAGAGAAGCTGACCATGTTTCGCTGGACTTGCCATGCGTTCCCCAAAACCATTATGGCGCGGGCAGTTCGGCTAGATAGTTTTCCTGGGCCGACAGAAGGGGAAGCACGAGCAAGGTTGCAAGAGCAGTATCACCGGCTCGCACGAAAGCGCTAGAAGAGTGTCGCTCGCCGGAGGCACTCGCGCAAAGGGCTCGCCTTCGGCGCCGCTATCGCTGCCCGTTGCGCGGGTGCCTTGTTAACCGGTCTCGCGACTGCACTCGCTTTCGGGTCCCGCCGTCATTTCATGCCGGCGTCGCTATCACTGCCCCTCAACGGGTGCCATCTTTCCCGCCTCCGCTCCGCTTCGGCCAGGGCGCTCAGCTCGGCCGGTATCCTCGGAATGTTTGGTACGTCTGTGTACTCCAGCGCAGGCGCGGATGGCGCTTCAGCGAAGCTTGATCGAACGATCATGGCGGCTGAAATGGAGAGCGCACCATGCAAAACCTTGTCAGACAATCCCAGGATTGGCGTATTAGGTCCTTCCCCGAGCTTCTCGATGACGTAAGCCATCGTGCCGAACATCAGGGTTTCGAGTTGTTGTCCCTCGACCACCGGTAAGCAGCGGTCGTTGTCTTCCCTCATCCATCGTTGGTAGACGTTTTCAGCCATGAGAAAGGGCGAATTAGAGCGAGATTTGTTGAGTTGAATCAACCTTCGCGTGTACACCTAGGGAATGGTTGCAGCAAGCGGATTGCATGCCAATGAGCATATTTGACGACATCACCCGGGAGAATGATCAGCCGCGTCAGGAAGGCGAGCCCCTCTTTTCCTACCTCAACAAGAGTAGCCGTCCCGAAGCCCAGCGAGTGCGCGATTTAGTCGATGAATGGATATCGGAATACCCGGAATCTCATCGTGAAGGCCTCATCGCTCGGTTGCGTTCCGACATTGATGACCATCATCAGAGTGCGTTTTTCGAGCTGTTCCTTCACAAATTCCTTCGTGCTCGGGGCTGTAAGATCATCGAAATCGAGCCTAAGCTTCAACACACGAATAAATCTCCTGACTTTCTTGTTGAGGCGCCGACAGGTGAACGCTTCTATCTCGAAGGCGTCTTGGCCTCCGGCCGCTCGAACCAAGAGACGGCGGCATACGCGCGGCTCAATACGGCCCTTGCCGCCATCGACAATGTACCATCGCCCAACAATTTTCTCTCGCTCACGACAGAGGGGCTCCCAACCGCTCCCCTTTCACTGAAGAAGCTGAAGCGCGGTGTGCAGCCGTGGATTGCTGGATTGCCCGCGGGTGCAGCCGCCAAAAATGCCCCTGCATTCAGCTACGAAGAACATGGGTGCCGTATAGAGCTGCGGGCGCTTCCGCGAAGCAAGCCCGAGGAAGGCGCCCGAGCCGTCGGCAGGAGAAACTTCCCCATTACCCAGATAACGCCGCATCAGGAAATTCGCCCAGGCCTCAAAAAGAAGGCGTCTCGTTATGGCGAGCTTGATCTTCCTTACGTTGTCGCGATCGATTGCTTGTCGATGTATCACCGCGAAGAGGGTGTGATTGATGCGCTATTAGGCGAGCCATATGTCGCAATCACAAAACTTCCCGACGGCTCGTTGAAGGAGGAGCACCTACGGAGGCCGGACGGCATTTGGTACGGGCCACCCAACGGCCAGCCTCAAAACACACGCATGAGCGGCGTGCTCGCATTCTTCCGAATTGACGCTTGGAACTTTGTCACCAAGAACGGGATTCTCATCCCCAATCCATGGGCCGGAAAGCCCGTGCCGGCCCTCAATCTGGGAACGGCCGAGCTGACGCTAGTAAATGGCACATATGAGCGGGTCGAGGGATCGCCCGTTGGACAACTGTTAGACATGCCGGCGAACTGGCCTGAAGAATAGTTGTCAATTTTCAGGGAGAGACCAGCCGTTTACGCCGAAGTGCTTTTCGATGATGTTGACGAGGGCTTTCTCAAAGACTGAGTTCGATTTGAGCATGCCGACCAATTCGAGCGCAGCTTTCCGCTGATCGGAACCGTAGAGCGCGAGCGCACCCATGAGGGCCGCTTCCGCAGACAATGGTCTAACGAGGGCGCCCCCAAAATTGTCTGCCTTGCCCAGGACGCGTAGAATGCCATCCACGCCGGTATCGACCGCGTCGCTGAGGGGCTGTTCCGGTCGAAAGGCATTTGCCGCTTTTAGCTGGCTGTCCACCGAATGCAGCGAGTTTCCGAGCAGGAAGGCCAAGACCCGCCCGCCGATGCGATAGGTTGGCGCGTTTCGGTCTTTGCAGCCTGATTGGTAGAGGCGGCACCGATCGGGGCGATGCCGAATGAATGAAAATCCTGTGCAGTCGGCCAATTCAAGGTCGCTATCGACCATGAATTCCGAAGTGTAGTCGCCATTCCAGTACCAACGACCACCCTGCCTAACGACCGGACCTTTATCGGTACGAGGGTCGTAAGGAGTGACGTGACGGGAATTTGAGAGATCGCGGTTGGTTACGAGCAAGCGATAGGCATGGGGCGAGTATTTTATTGCCTCGACCCAGTAGAGTTGCCGACCCCTTATGATGTCGCGCCATGAAAACGAAAACTGGACATTGCCATAGATCGACCCCGGGCCCCAGGTGTTGGCAGACACCCACGCCACGCATGTCCGTGATTTATTAAGTCGGCTCTCGTCGTAGATCAATCCAGCGCGTATCCGGTCATCCTCAAGGATACGTCGCGCACCGGGGACATGCACCACATGGTGGACCGTTTTCAGCTCGTGATACGCACGTGCAGTCGCGCTGGTCGGCAGCGTTAGGCGGTAGGGTGTCCATTCAGGCATCGGGCTAAGTGCTTCAATTGAGGCTTACCAGCCTAGCGCGTTGCCCCCCGACCGCGCCATCTCCGGATGTTCAACGCCATCCTACATGGCACATAACTGGCACATGACGCCAAAACGGCGCGAAATTTAATTTCTTGCCCTTCCGTAAGTATAAGATTATACAAGCGTTTCTCATTGGCGCGGGATAGAGCAGCCCGGTAGCTCGTCAGGCTCATAACCTGAAGGTCTTAGGTTCAAATCCTATCCCCGCAACCAACGCTCCCCTAGATTCTAGGGGTTTAGCCGCCCTCTCGGAAATCCTGAGCAGGGCGGCGAGTTGGCCGTAAATTTCGATCCTCACGGGCTTGTACCGGCCCCGTGGATGGACGACGACTTTCTCAACAATCTCCCGAATAGCTTCGTTGGCCGCCAAGCGGCTGTCCTCGTCTGACTCGGACAGGGCCTTCTTAAGGTTCTGGATCTTGTCGCGGTACGCGTTCGCCGCATTGGGGTGGAATTCCACGGCGGGCGGGACAACATCGGCTATGGCCGCCTCAATCTCATCGCGCTCAGCCTCCAGGGCGGCCAAGCGCTCGCGCAAGGCGCGGCTGGGGGCCTCACCCAAGAGCGCGTCGACGGCTTTGGAGATCGTTCCGTTGACGTTGCCCAGCCGCTTTTCGAGGTCGCGGCGCCGATGAGCGGTCGAGCTGTGCAGTTCGCGCGACATCCGGTGATACTCGCGGACGTACTCGGCAATCAGTTCGGGCGACGCCAAGTTCTCCTCGATGCCTTTCAGGACCAGCGCCTCGATAGCCTCGCGTGCCACGGTGCGCCGGTTTTCGCAAAGGCCGGTCGCCGCAGGCCTTGCGCAGCTCATCGAGCAGCGCACGTTGGCGCGGATGGACGACGGGGATCTCCCGCGCGCGGCCGCCCTTGCACCAACTGGATTGCATCGCCAGGCGATCTCCTTTGTCGGCCTGGTTCACGCGGAATTTCAAGCTCTCTTCCAGCCGCATGCCGAACGCCATCTGCAGGCGCAGCGCGAGCTGCACACGATAGGGCAGGGCGGCAAGCTTGTCGGTGGAGGTGGTGTGGGCACGATTGCCGTTGAAGGCCGAACGCCGCTCAATGCCGGCGCTGTCGTTGTCGCGCGGCACGACGCCTGGCTTGCGGACTCTTCCAGCCCACCAGCGCAGCCAGCCCATGCGGTTCTTCATGGTGCCGACCGAAAGTCCCGACGATCGCCAATGGCCGACGAGCGCCTCAACATGGCGCGGCTTCAGTGACGACGCGGCAGGGAGCTTGAGGCCGAGCGCGCGGAGGTCGCGTGCCATCAGCTGCAAGCCCCGGTGCCGTTGGCTGCGCGTGAGATACGACCCGACACCATCGCTCAGGGTGATGGTTTTCAGGTCGTATGCGAGCGCGTCCATCGTCGTTGCCTTCGTTAGTGCATGTTGTTTTTTGCGAGAATCGGGATTGAACGAAGCCGCTGCCGCGGCGTAGGGGGCAAGGTGGCATAGATCGCCTCCTGGCTGAGAGGATGTGGGTGTTGGAGCCCACCCCCTCAGACAGGAGTATCGAGATGGCCGATTTGAGCCCTCTTCGCCGCCGCATGATCGAAGACATGACCGTCCGCAATCTGTCGCCGGCGACGCAAAGATCCTACGTCAGCGCGGTTTCGAAGTTCAGCCGCTATTTTGGCCGATCGCCTGACCGGTTAGAGCTGGAAGACGTCCGCGCCTTCCAGGTGCATTTGGTCTCGACCGGCATCTCATGGCCGGCGCTGAACCAGATCGTCTGTGCGCTACGGTTTTTCTACGGCGTCACGCTCGGCGAGGCGCTCATCCCAGAGCGCATTCCCTATGCGCGAGAACCGCGCAAGCTGCCGGTCGTTCTCAGCGCCGACGAAGTGGTTCAGTTTCTTGAAGCGGTATCGAGCCTGAAGAGCCGCGCCGCGCTCACCACCGCCTATGCGGCCGGGCTCAGGGACTCGGAGGTTGCGGGACTGCGGATCGAAGACATCGACAGCGCCCGCGGCGTCATCCAGGTGCGCCACGGCAAGGGCGCGAAGGATCGCAACGTGATGCTGTCGCCCCAGCTGCTGGGCATCCTGCGCACCTACTGGCGGCTCGCCCGGCCGCGGCTTTATCTGTTCCCTGGTCGTGACGAAGATCATCCGATCGATCAGACCGTGCTGCATGCCGCCTGCCGGTCGGCGGTGAAGGCTGCGGGCCTGACCAAGCGCGTCACGCTGCACACGCTGCGCCACAGCTTCGCGACACATCTTCTCGAGAACGGAACCGATATCCGGATCATCCAGGTCTTGCTCGGGCACAATAATTTGTCGTCGACAGCGCGCTACACGCAGGTCGCCACCGATACGATCCGAGCGACGCAGAGCCCGCTCGATCGCCTGTCGCTGGAGGTGACGCCACCTGGATGACCCGCAGCGGGATGCGGGTCATGACCCGCTCCGACATCCGCTCCAACAGGCCCGCCATCGAGATTGCCGATATTCTGCGCCGGCATGGCGACGCCTATCGCCGTGTACATGCCGGTCATCTGGGGCGGGTCGAGCGGCGCGTGATGAGCGCGATCGTTGCGTGCCGGACCGAGGCGCTCGGCGGCCACATGGAGGCTTGCGACGACTGCGGCACGACACGCGTTGCCTATAATTCCTGCCGCAATCGGCACTGTCCGAAGTGTCAGGGGAGAGCCCGAGCCGCGTGGCTCGCCGCGCGTCAAGCCGACCTGCTTCCGGTTCCCTATTTCCACGTCGTCTTTACACTTCCCGCACCGATCGCCGCGATCGCTTTCCAGAACAAGGCCGTCGTCTATGCCATCCTGTTCAAGGCTGCCGCCGAGGCGATGACGACGCTCGCCGCCAATCCACGCCGGCTCGGCGGTGCGATCGGCGGCGTCGCCGTCCTCCACACCTGGGGACAGACGCTGATGCATCATCCCCACGTCCATTGCGTCGTTCCGGGTGGCGGCCTCTCGCCCGATGGCGCGCGCTGGACCGCTTGCCGACCGAACTTCTTCCTGGCCGTCAAACCGTTGTCCAGACTATTTCGCACACTTTTTCTCAAACGTCTGTCGGCAGCCTTCAACTCCGGTGCCTTGCGTTTCTTCGGCGATCTCGGAGCTCTGGCCGAGCCGGCTGCCTTTGCGGCCCACCTCGACGCCATGCGACGCATCAACTGGGTTGTTTACGCCAAGCGGCCCTTCGGCGGACCCGCACAGGTCCTGGCCTATCTCGGCCGCTACACCCATCGCGTCGCGATCGCCAACAGCCGGCTCGTCGCACTCGACGACGATCATGTCGCCTTCTCATGGAAGGACTATCGCCAAAACAGCGCGACAAAGATCATGAATCTCAAGCCCGATGAGTTCATTCGCCGTTTCCTGCTTCATACGCTGCCTGACGGCTTCCACCGCATCCGCCACTTCGGCTTCATGGCCAACCGCCATCGCGCTGCCAAGCTCGCCCTTTGCCGCGAACTTCTCGATCATGAGCGAACAGCCCCAAACGATGGCCAGCCGTCGCCTGTGGATTCGGAGGCTCAAACCTGGGCCGAGGTTCCTGCCTGTCCCGATTGTGGTGGCGTCATGCGCATCATTGAGCGCTTTCGACATAGCTTCAGACGCCCCAGCCCTCGAACATCACCGTTCCGATGCGACACATCGTGAGCCAAGTCATGTCGTGCACGACGATCATCATTCGTCATTTCGCTCCCAGCGTCTCGATCATCGCGGACGATGTCGAATCCGTGCTGTCACACTGCGCGACAACAACCGTCCGATGCAGCAAAAGGCCTATCGCGATCTCAGGCGAAGCGCGTCTGATCTCAACTCTTCCAGGATGCGCACTCCTGTGTCTCTGCCTCACGCGCCGAGCCAGCAGATCGGGCATGGCGATCTCGAACAATCCCCATAGCTGCAAAACCGCGAATAGCCTCCCGCGCCTTCGTTCAATCCGGCTTCAATGAGGTCGCGTCATAAGCG
This sequence comes from Bradyrhizobium sp. USDA 4011, assembly GCF_054063415.1. Lineage (NCBI taxonomy): Bacteria > Pseudomonadati > Pseudomonadota > Alphaproteobacteria > Hyphomicrobiales > Nitrobacteraceae > Bradyrhizobium > Bradyrhizobium sp. USDA 4011. The sequence goes on along the minus strand of NZ_JBSSGG010000001.1, from coordinate 2,425,098 downwards.
CCTGCCGCGCCCTCGCGTGAGCGCGACCTCACAGAACCCTCCAGATTCCCAGAAGGGACAATTTCTGATTCAAACTCCATGCTGGAACGGGGCCAGCATGGATGACGCGACCCTATTCGGAAGATCTTCGTGAACTCGCTCTGGCGCGGGCTGACGCGGGCGAGACCGTTCGTTCGATTGCAGAAGCGCTTCAGATCAGTCCTTCCTGTGTGACGAAGTGGAAGAATCTGCGGCGGGAGACCGGAGGCGTTTCTCCCGGCAAGATCGGCGGTCACAAGAAGCCGGTTCTGTCCGGCACCAATGCCGACTGGCTGCGCAAACGCATTCGCTCCGGCCCATTCACTTTGCGGAAGCTGACGCAGGAACTGGCTGCGCGCGGCATCAAGACCGACGTGCGGGCAGTGTGGACGTTCGTCCATGCCGAAGGGCTGAGCTTCAAAAAAAACGATCCTGCCGGCCGAACAAGATCGCCCCGATATCGCGCGTAAACGGACGCGCTGGAAGACCCATCAGGGCAGGATCGACGCTTCGCGCCTGGTCTTTATCGACGAGACCTGGATCAAAACCAACATGGCGCCGCTGCGAGGCTGGGGACCGAGTGGGCAACGTCTCCAGGCGTCTGCGCCTTTCGGCCATTGGAAGACCATGACCTTCATCGCGGCGCTGCGCCACGACCGGATCAGCGCGCCATGGGTCATCGACGGCCCCATCAATGGCGAGCTCTTCACCCTCTATGTCGAGCAGGTGCTGGCGCCGACCCTCGCAAAGGGTGAACTCGTCATTCTCGACAATCTCGGCAGTCACAAGGGCAAGGCGGCGCGCAACGCCATCCGCGCCACAGGAGCCCATCTGCTTTTCCTGCCGCCCTATAGCCCCGACCTCAATCCGATCGAGCAGGTCTTCGCCAAGCTCAAACACCTGATGCGAGCCGCGCAGCCGCGTGATGTCGAAGCGACTTGGCGCAAGGTCGGCGAACTCCTCGACGTCTTCTCCAAGGAGGAGTGCGCCAACTATCTCAAAAATTCAGGGTACGTTTCCGTATAAACACATCATGCTCTAGTGTTTATGACCGCCGCGAAAGCCTTGGCATGACGCGGCCCGCCTGACTGGCGGAATGGTCGTTCCAATGCGGCGAGCGACGCCGCGTTGTCTCGTTCTGGTCTGTGATCGGTTCGCTACCGGGAATGCGGCCAGCTCCTTCCATGCTGTGCGTCGGCATTGCCGAGTTGTTGCGTTTCCTTGTCATTACTTGCCTCGTATCGGCGTGCCGCCGGCATTGCCCGTGGGGTTGCACTGGCGGCGGGATGGCTGGGGCAAACCCAGCTCGGGTTCGTCGTGTGGACATCATCTTGCTCCTTTGAAACGGTTGTGACCTGTCGGCCGGGGATGGTTCGTCTTGTCGTACGGCCTGGCGAATATCTTCTGGCACTCGCCGGCACTCGGCCATTGCAGAGCCCGTGCCTATTCAGCCGACGTGCGGAATGATTGTGCAACCGTGGAGGGAAGTTGTCCGACAATCTTAGCGCCGTGCGTGCGGCGCGCGCCCTCACTACTGGTCTTTGACTGTAGTGAGGGCGCTTGCAGCGCGAGTGCCGGCGCGCCGGCATCGGGGAGGGGGCTCCCCGAGCCCTTCCCATGGCCGCTTAGGGTTGCACCACCCAGCGGCCAGCGGAGGCCTCGCGCGGGCCTCCACACCGCGCGCGGCCGGGGACACCCCGGCGCCCCGCACTGCGTCCCGTCGTGGAATCGTGAAATCGTGGACACGATAGCCGGGCAGAGACGCGAAGGGCGCCCGCATGGCGTTCTTTTTGTCTATCGTCTTCTTTATTTGAAGAGGTCGAGTTGAGGATCATCGACGATGCCGTTGTCGGATCTGAACTTGGCGGTCGTCATGTCCTCGGATGCCCACGGGAAGTAGAGAAGGCCGCACGTCGGGCAGGGGGAGTTCTGCGGTTCGGGACTTTCCCTGGTCCACTGCATCAGGTGATCTCCCGTGCAGCGGTACCAATGGCGGTGCATGTTAATCGCCATCGATGGCCTCGTCGGCCTCGTAGCTGCTGTCGGTGAGCACCTCAGGGCGGTAGTGGCTAAGCTTCTCGTCCTCGCACTTGGGACAAACCCGCGTCAGAGGAATGCCGCGCGCGTCATTGGCCCAGCGGGAAAGAAGCCCGGACCCGCAAGGGCACGGACGTGCGTCGTCGATCGCCATGGGCGTCTCCGGGAAAAAGGGATGTAGATGTTTTGGTGTGGCGGAATCTTGCGCCGCCTGGCTGCGATTGAAAAGCCCCCCGCCTGGCCGCTGATACATGCCCGTCGGCTAGGCAGACAGCTTTACGGCCCGTCACGTTGCGTCAGCATCGGGGCACAGCGTTCCGCTGGAAACATCCTCTCGTTTTGAAAAGGAAAACCGATGGCCGAGAGCAAGCTGCCCTCGCATGACGCATTCGTCGTCAGCGGTGACGGCAGGAAATCGACGTGGACCCGGATAGGCGCCGCGTGGCCGAACGACGACGGCAAGGGCTTCAACATCGTGATCGCACCCGGCGTTGCGGTGTCGGGCAAGATCGTCTTGCGCGAACCGAAGTCGCAAGGCGACCAGGAGGGCGACTAGATACGGTTTCGTTTGTCGAAGCCAATGCGCTCCTGGACGTGTTTCATGCGGCGATCGAGATGACCTCGTGGCCACACTGGCGCAAGGATCAGTTCATCCGGGCCGTTGAAGCGCTGGCGGAAGCCCAGCTAGTCGTTGACGGGGCGATTGCGCTGCCGCAAGAGGCGGAATCCAGGCAGCGCTTCGCCGCCGCCTTCATCCTGTTTGCGAAATGCTGAAGCTCCCCTACGGGGGAGCTTTTTTGGTTTTGGCGTGTCCCGTCGGGCCGGGCTTTAGGCTGCGCCCGGAGCCGATCACGTCTCCGCCCATTCGGGTCACAATCCCTCACGCAAGTCATATTGAACCCTTCGCCGGAGGCACTCGGTCACGCCGCTGCCTGCGGCACCGCTATCATTGCGGCGCGCGCCGGGTGCCGTTCCAGAGCGGTCTCAGGGCCGGAGAACGGTCCTCGCTGCGCTGCGGGCCATACTCCTTTTTCCTTTGGCCCCACCAGCTAGAAGCGGGTTGACTCGTCGTTCCCATTTTGTTCTTTTAAGCCGAGTCCGCCACCTGAGCGAACCGATGCCGACACTTGAATACATCCGCGCCGAGATTGAGCACATGCGGCGGCAAATTGGCCGCCAGCAGAAGGAAATCCTGACCCTTCAGCGGGCCGGCATTCCCACGACCTCGGCTGAAGCGCTACTGGAAAGAATGCAGGCCAAGGTAGATGGCCTGGTCGAGGAACGGGATCGCAAGAAGGGTGAGGCGAAGCTCGGCAAGACCTACCCCTCGGGCAAGCGGATCAATGGAACGCCGGCACAGCGCAGGGCGTGATGGACAACCTGCGGCGATTTCCCGCGCCCTGGGTGATGGAAGATCACGCGGACGGTTTTCGGGTGAAGGACGCCAACGGTTTCTTCATTTGCGGGGTCGCGCATCGTGACGACCTGCACCGAGGCAAATACCAATACGCCAATAATTTCCTTTCACGCGATGAGGCGCGGCGGATCGCCAAGGCGATATCGCGATTGCCAGAACTCCTCAGGCGTCCGCAATACTGAGATCGCATAGCCCGCTAAACTACGGTGCCGAGATTTAAGGTTAATCGAAGTATGCCGCAGTTTCGTGAGCCTGCGTGTGCCTTCCGTCGTATAGTCAGCGACGGAGGGATGATGAAAGCCACGCATGAAGATTTGCAGGCATTGAGATTGTTGCGAGCCTTTTCCGAGATTAAGGACCCACAAGCGCGCGAAGCCGTCATCGCATATGCCGAGCAGGTGCGTGAAGACGTTGAGCGTGGACGCTCCGACCTTAAGCCCGGGCACGACAGCTATGAATGACCTAGCCGGCGTCGCCGGTGTCCGATCGGCCAGAAACGTTCTGGTCGTTCAGCTGCACGATCGGCAGTGGCTTGGTCCTGGGCGGCCCTTTCTCATAACGCGAGGCCAGATCCAGCAAGCGCCGCTTGATAGATGGGTCCGCTCGGCTCGCCAAGTCGCGAACCAAACTGGCCCGTTGTTTGTTAAATTCATCGTCGAGCATGGGACCACCAAATAAAGTCCATTATACTCGCTGTCGTTTTCATAGGTTAGTTTCGAGTTGCGTATGGTTAAGCGTGCGGCCGGGATGCCGGGCTTCATCAAGCCCCAGCTTGCGACCCTGCGGAGCAAGGCTCCCTCGGGCGGCTACCTCCACGAAATCAAATACGACGGCTACCGCGTGCAGCTGCACCTCGACCAGGGCAGGGGCATAGCCTACACCCGCAACGGTCTCGACTGGACGAAGCGCTTCTCAAGGATCGTCGCCGGATTCGACGTTCCCGGTCAGGCTATCGTTGATGGAGAGGTGGTGGTCGTCCACGAAGGGCACACGAATTTCTCCGAGCTGCAGGCCGACCTCGCCAAAGGCGACCAGGGCCGTTTGTTGTACTACGCCTTCGATCTCCTGTGGCTGGATGGCCAAGCCTGTGTGGTACGCCGCAGGTTCAGCGTAAGGCCCTGCTCAAGGGACTGTTCGATACCCACGCACTTGAGCCACCCGCGCTCTACAGCGAACACCTCGAAGGCGACGGGCAGGCTCTGTTCGCGCATGCCGCCAAGCTTGGCTATGAGGGCATCGTGTCGAAGAAGGCGGCGGCGCCGTATCGCTCCGACCGCAGCGACAATTGGCTCAAGGTCAAAACCGTTCAGCGCGGCAAATTTCCAGTGGTGGGATTCATCAAAGACCCAACCGGTGTTGCGGCGCTTTATCTCGGCAAGCGGCAAGGCAAAGACCTTGTGTATATGGGCAAGGTAGGGACCGGCTGGGACCGCACGACCTCAAGCAAGATTCGCAAGGCGCTGGACAGCGTCATTAGTCCAAAGAGCAAATTGAGTAAGCCACTCAGAAAACCCAAGGCAACGTGGGTTGAGCCTGTTTTTAAAGCGGAAATCGAATACCGCGACATCACCTCGGAAGGATTGCTGCGCGCGAGTTCTTTCAAGGGAATTTCAAGAAAGTAACCCGTGTTATGGATAGCATCGTGTTCCGACCTTACGGTTGATCTATCACCGTGCGGCCCAAGGCAACTACCGGTGATGAGAACGCCCATCACAGCGCTCCCGCCCCACACCAACAGGGAAAGCTGCGCCATGAAGAAACGGCGTCGTTTCAAACAAACAGAAACCCTTCAGGAACGGCTCAGGAAGTTCGCGGCCGACAGTCGTGAACAGGCCCGCACAATGCCCGCAGGCGCAGAGCGTGAGCAGCTCGTGAAGAAGGCCCGCCAGGCTGACACCGCAGCCCACCTCGATGAGTGGATGAGTTCACCGGGGCTACAGTCGCCGAAATAGGGCTCGGAGGCATCTCCTCCCTCCAGGTCCTAAGGGCCCCCGTATCCGGCGCAGGGCTATCGCATGTGGCCGAGGAGTTCGAAGAGGAATGCATCGTTCCATCCGGCGCGCTTGAGCTTGCCGCGCAGGGAGACTGTCGTGTCCGGGTGGGCTTGGGCGACGTTGAGAGCCAGACGCCTGAGCACGGCCAGGTTGGCCGGTCCGTTGTCCTTGCGATTGCGGGCGAGGTCCTCGTCGAGGGTGACGTCGAGCGGCCAGTGCAGGCGATTTTCGATGCCCCAATGAGCACGGACGATGCGCAGGACCTCTTTGCGGCTGTAGGGGCGGCTCATCAGGAAGTAGCGCTCGACCGTGTCGTCCTGTCCCCGCTTGCTGGTGATGCGGGCGACAGCTTTGAGGCCCGGAAAGTCGTGCTTCTTGGCCATGCCAGGAACCGATGCGACCAGCGCCACACGCTTCTCGTTGCGTCCATGTTCCGCATCGATGGTGGTCAGCGAGGTCTTGCCCTTGCGTTTGACGGCGCGGATTGCGGCTTTGGCATCCTCCAACAGAGCGGGCTGGTTCGCCTTCACCGCCAGCACGTAGTCACCGCCCCGTGCCACAATCGCTTCGGCCATCCCGCGGTGGCAATGCAGGGCATCGGCCGTGACCACGCAGCCCTTGAGTTGCAGAAGCGCAAGCAACTGCAGGGCACCGTCGGCTTCGTTGTTGTTCGGCGCCAGCACATTGGCGAGCGCCATGCGCGTCTGCTCCGCCCAGGCGGTCACCATCACCGGCGGCATGTGGCTCTTGCCGCGTTCGTAACCCCGCCGCAACGCCTTGCCGTCGAGCGCGATCACCCCGCGCGGCCGCTTGATCTTCGCGCCTTGCGCAAAGGCCGTCATAAAACGCCGGAACGCGACCTCGAACGCCTTCGGATCGAGCATCCGGAATACCCGGCTGAACGTGTCGTGGCTCGGCAGGCCATTCTTGAGCTCCAGCACATCCTGCCAAAGATAGGCCTTCATCCGGGCAAACAGTGCCATGTCGGTGCAACTCGTCGCCCCGCACAGCGTCGCCATCAGTGCGATGAACAAGATCTCGGTCAGGTCATGCAGCGCGTTGTCGGCCCGCGGGTCGGGCAAATCTTCAAAGCACTCGGCAAATCGTTGCATCGGCCGCTCCCTCTAGATCAGGAGCGACCTTCAGAATCTCTTTCTCCCGATTTGGCAACTACTTGCAGCCGCGCACGTGCGATTCCCCTGGTATCCGGCGGGGGCCCTTTGCGTTAGGAACGGCACCTTTTAGGCCGCGTTCTAAAATGATGAGTGACGTGCATATCCTTGTCGAAGAATCCGTTCAGATCGCTTGGGATTTCCTCGAACGGTCTGGCGAGATCACCGATGGCTACGAGACCAGCCAGTTTCTTGTGAGTACTGTTGGCCGCATGGCGCTCGCTGGTGAGCGGCGCAAGCTTATGTTGGCGAACCGCGCCATCGACGTGTATAGGGCGAGCAGGCGGGAGGCCGCATGAACAAACGCATTGACGAGGCCGTTGCCGCCCGCGCCTACGAGCTGTGGGAGAAAGCGGGAAGACCGGAGGGCCGGGACGAAGAATTCTGGCATCTGGCAGAGCAGCAGCTGTTGAACGAGGACAAGTCGTCAGCCCTGCGGACCCCTGACACGCTGTGATCAACCCCAACTGCCCCATTTGCCATGGCCTCGGCTGGGTATGCGAGAACCACCCACAGTTGGCGTGGACAGACGAGCCGGGCGGCTGCCGGTGCGGCGCCGGCATGCCGTGCGCGTGCAATCGGTCGGATGACATCGACGCTGGCATCGAGGCGCCTGATGCTGGCCACGTGATCGACTGCGAGCCACCACCGAGCAGGCATTAGCGAGTTGCGACCAGAAGGCAACGCGCCGTATCCGGTCAGCCGATTTTATGAACATCCCCGGGCTGGAGTTCGAGCTCTTCGAACATTTTCTGCTGTTCTGACGTCAGGGTGATATCCAGAACTTCGGCGGCCCAACCTTCCGGAACGGAAGCGAGTATCAACGTAATGGCTTGACGCGGCTTGGCCCGCGCAATCCATACCTGCGTCGTCTTTGTGTCGTCCGCAGACACTTCGACGATCGTGAACTTGTTGCCGAACGATTCTGCCATGCCTTCCAATTCGGAGGGCCCACGCTGGTTGCTATCGTAGTCTTGATGTTTTGACAAATGTCCAGATTTTCGCCGGATAAACCCTTATTGCTGCCTCACCGTCCTTCGCAGATGCGTGCTGCAGGACTTGCCTGAAGGTGGGCGCACCGGAAATGTCAACTGAGCTTAAATCGGCCCTGTAACCGAGACATCGCAGCTTGTACGTTTGGTGCTATGATTATGACGCGGCAGTGCAGCATTTTCCGGGGATTCTCTTGGCATCTAAGAACAAGTCGGGACTACAACCCCAGCCTCCAGTCAACGAACGGCCTTTGGAGCGCGCCGAGCGCTTGGCCAATCTGCTGGCCTCCATCGTTGAGACCAGCGACGATGCAATTGTAAGCAAAAATCTAGATGGCATCGTTACAAGCTGGAATAGGGCAGCCGAGCGCATCTTCGGATATACGGCAACCGAGGCGATCGGCCGGCCCATTACGCTCGTGATCCCGGAGGACCGGCTCAGCGAAGAACGGGAGATCCTGACCCGCATCCGACGAGGTGAGCGCATCGACCATTTTGAGACGGTCCGGCGCCGTCGGGATGGTAGCTCAATCGTCGTGTCGCTGACTGTTTCTCCTGTCAAGGATGCCCACGGCAACATAGTCGGCGCATCAAAGATCGCTAGAGATATCACCCAGCAGAAGCGCAACCAGGAGCATATCAGCATCCTGGCACGCGAGGCCGAGCACCGAAGCAAGAACATTCTCTCAAACGTACAGGCAATCATCAATCTCTCTCAATCCGATACCGCCGAGGGGCTGAAGGAAGTAATCAGCGGGCGCATCCAAGCGATGGCAAATGTTCATTCGCTGTTTGTTGAAACTCGGTGGATAGGAGCCGAAGTCTCGGCGATCGCCAAGCAGGAGTTTGCCCCCTACCTCGAAGAGGGCGACGAGAAGCGGATTGCGATGGACGGTTTGCAAACCATGTTGGAGCCCACCGCTGCGCAGGCGATCGCGGTGGTCCTGCATGAGTTGGCCACCAATGCCATCAAATATGGAGCGCTATCCAACGCCAGCGGACGCATAGAATTGGCCTGGTCGCGCGACGAGGCTAGACGGCTGATGCTCCGCTGGACCGAATTGGGCGGACCGAGGATAAACGCGCCCCACCGCAAGGGATTTGGTAGCCGCCTCATTGAAGGGACGATCAGCCCGCTGGGCGGGAAGGTGCTTTTCGAGTGGCGCGCGGAAGGGCTTGTTTGCGAAATTGCCATTCCGACATGAATCGCAATCGAACCGGGTGTCGCTGCTCTTACCGCCGCTGCGACGGCTGGTGAAGCCACATCTGATGCGAAAGCCGACACCGGACGATACAGTTCAGCGGCTTAGTTTTATCGTCAGCGTATGCGTCCTGTGTTCCGCGGAAATGGCCAAAGCTATTGGCGCAAGGACCATCGCTGGAGCAGAGGGAAAGAGCGATATAACCCTAGGGGTGTGCGCCACGGTCATTCCCATATCGGCGGCTGCAGCTGCCCGACCGGATTTACAAAGCATCAGATGGATGCCACGCTCGATGCTCGGGGCACCAAGTCTCCCCCTGCAGCTAAGCTGGACGAAGGATGTCGGGCACGAGCGAAGCGGCTCCCTTGAGCCGTAGCCAAGCCTCCTCGGCTTGCCGCCGGCAATCCTCGGCCTGGAGATGATATCGTTCCACGTCAGTCACAGGACAATCCAGAGGAAGGCTAAAGGCTGGTTCCCGGTGGCGAGAAGGGCTACGTTCCCTGCAAATGGTAGGGGATGCTAGATGCCGATTAGGAGGTTGCTCGAACCCGGCAAATACACGCCGGAAGAAGTTGAAATCCGGACCAAGGCGTTCAGCCTGGCCCTGGGCATGATGGGGCTAGTCGACCGCAACGATCCGCTTTGTGAGCTGGTGGCACGCAAAGATCCTGGAAGCCGCCGAAGCCGGCTCGGGAAATCCGAAAGAGATCGCGGAGGCGGCGGTAGCCGCATCGGGCTTCGGTAGCCGCCTCTCACGATCAGAGATTCAAACCTTATCGCTTCGCTGGCGGCCCGCTCTTGTTGCCGGGCAGGCCTTTGACGTTGGACGGGTCCTGTTGCTGGACGTGCTGGTTCTGCGGGTTGGCGCCCACCGTGCCTTGACCCGGCGCCGGTCCATTCTTGTTGCCGGGGGCGCCGATGATGCCGGTTCCTGAATTCTGCGCGCTCGGCGAACTCGCCGCCCCGCTTGAGCTGCTGGCCGAATCCGGTCGCCCAGGCGCCGTAGCGGCCGCGCCCGGCTTTTCCTGCTCGCCCACATAGCCGGATTCGCCTGAATTATGGGTCTTGACGCCCTTGTCAGCTTCGCTTTGCTGGTTCTGGGCAGCCGCTGGTTGAACCATCACCGGCGTCGCTGCGATGACAGCGGCTGCAAGGGCGATCGTGCATGTCTTCATGAGCATCCTCCTCCAGGTTGCCCCAGAGCCACAACACGTTTCGTCGAATTGATTTCCTTCGTTTGCGAAAAAAACGCGATGCTAACACGGCGATCAAGGCTCGCCGCCCGCGACGCGCGAGCAGTTTAAAGGCGCGCTGCGCTGAGTTCTCGATGCCTGCCGGCTCGGTTCAAGCGACTGAGGCGAGGAACCTCACGTTCGACAGAGTGATTATCGGTCATGGACCGCACTCGAAATCGCCCTTGGACACCCGAGCAGATCGAAACTCTGCGCCGCCTCCGAGAGAAAGGAGCGTCGATTTTCCGGGCTTCTGTAGCGTTGAAGCGACCGCTTCCCGCCCTACGCAATAAGGCACGCGAGCTGGGGATGCCATTTCCAAGCAGGAACGAGTTACTCCGGCAAAGAAGGGCAAAAGGCATAGGTGGGCCACACACCTGATGCGAAAGCAGACAGCCAGCGATACAGTTCAGCGGCTTAGTTTTATTGTCAGCTCATGCGTTCTGTGTTGCTCGGATGCCTGCTGGCCTCGGTAGCCGGCGTTGCCGTGGCCCAGGATTGGGGCAACATCGCCGTCATCTCCGCGACGCTCGGCAACAACAGCAACCGGCTGTGCATCGGTGACCACTCGCGGTCCGGCGACATCGGCTGCCCGACTTATGCGCCGAGCCTAACCACGGCTGGCGACGTCAGTGTGAGCGGCAACCTGTCGGCCAACAAGTTCATCGGCGACGGCTCCGGCCTGACCAATGTCGGCGCGGCGAGCACCGACCGCATCGTCTCCGGCACCACCTCCATGCTGGCCATCAGCAGCACCAGCTATATCAGCCTTACCCAGGCGGGCACCAGTACCGGCTGGTTCGATCCCACGCGTGGCCTGGTCACCATCGGTGTGAGCAGCACAGGTGGGATCAGTGCAACCACCGGCTTTTTCTCGGGAGATATTCAATTCGGAACAGGCATCAATAAGTTCTTTTCGGCCAGGGATTCTAGCAATTATCTCCAGCTTCATAACGGCGCAGGGGTTTTAAGTCTTTCTGCAAAAGTGGATCAGGTCTTTATTACCTCCGGCACCGAAGCCATGCGCATCGTCAGCAGCGGCTACGTCGGTATCGGCACCACTGCCCCCACTTACCAGCTCGATGTCAGCACCAGCGTCAACGGTTCGGCGGGCGTAAACATCGGCAACTACTCGTCCGGCGCTGCCGCGGCGGCTACTTTGCACTTATACAATGGCGCCAACCGGCTGCAAATCGTCCAAAACGGCATCAACAACGCCAATACGGGTGCCTACAGGGCCTCGATGAGCACCTTTGCGGGAACGGCTGGGGGGATAAACTTTGCGGGTTCGGGACCCAATGGCGTTCTCGGCTTCTACACCGGCGGTGTCTCGACCACCAATGAGCGCCTGCGCATCATCTCCACTGGTCTGGTCGGTATCAACACCACCACGCCCACCACCGCGTTGGAAGTCAACGGCACGGTCTCCGCCACGCGCTTCATCGGCGACGGCTCGGGCCTCACCAACGTCGGCGCGGCCAGCACCGACCGCATTTACCTCTGGCACCACCAGCATGCTGGCGATTTCCAGCACGGGCTTCATATCTATCACCCAGGCTGGCACCAACACCGGTTGGTTCGATCCATCACGTGGCCTCGTCACTATCGGCCTCTCCAGCACCGGGCCGATTAGTGCCACGCAGGTTTATGCCGGTAACTTCGGTACCTCTGGCAGCCTGATTTTTCGCGACGTCGGTAACCTCACTGCCAACAGCAGCATTTTAGCCTCCGGCAACAACGTCAACGCCAGCAACTTTGTGCCCGCCAGCACTGGTGGCGTGCTTTGGAACACGGGGCTCGATAAAATCATTGGCGACGGGAGTAATCACTATATCGCCATCAATACCTCCGGCACCGAAGCCATGCGCATCGTCAGCAGTGGCAGCGTCGGCATTGGAACGATGGCGCCGAGCGCGACGCTGCATGTCAACGGAAATGTTCGAATAAGCAGTGGCAGCGCCGTCTTCATCACTATTGGCCCAAGCACCGACGGACAGAATTTGATAACTACTAACAATGGTCCGCTACGCATCAATCAAAACGTTGCCGACAACGTGTATTTGGTCGGGGGTAATAGTGGGGGAAAAGTTGCTATTAATTTATCTACAAGTGTTGCGCCCAACGCTAATCTCGAAGTCTCCGGCACCATCTCCGCCACCAATCTGGTGGTAAACGGCGTCAGTATCACGGGCGCCACCGCCAGCACCGACCGCATTGTGAGCGGCAGCATCAATGCTATCGCCGATGTCTCGTCGGGTGCCGTCCGGATCAGCGGTACGCTCGCGCTCAACAACACCGGCAACGAGCCCTGCGACGCGGCGCACTACTACACTTTCCGCGCCAATCCCGTGACGCAACGGCTGGAGATGTGCCGACCTTAATTTGCTGAAATCGATGGCCCCCGCCCTCGGCCGAGGGTCAGCCCGGCCGATTGCCGGTGTTGAGCGCGAGTGTACCGCTGATCCGGACGGCACCCGACGAGATTTCTGTAACGGCGTTGATGCTACCGCCAGAGATGCACTGCGCTTTGCGGTTGGAAGCCCCGACGGGCTGACGTCGCACTCCTGGCGGGTGTGGACCGAAAAGAAAAGCGAACTCTATTTGGCTTGCAGGGACGCTTTCAAAGACACCAAGGTCAGCCTTCATGCGAGCGGAAGGTGGCGCATGGGATTCACCAGCAAAGCCGTTCGCGATAACCCGAAACTCATAGAAGGTGATCGGGATCGAGCCTGGGAAGTTTGGGATAAGCCGCCTCCGGTGATGCCCGATGTTGTCGTTGCGTTCAGCATGTATTTTCCGGCTTCGGAGTTTGTCCTAGCCAAAGAACAGCGCTCAGACAAGAGCTGGAAGGATGTTCGATACATTCCCGCAGCGGGCGATGGGTTCACCACTGTGGTGAGTTTGTGCATCGCGGATACGCAAATGAGCGTTGAGCATTCTGGCACGAGCAGCGAACTCGGCGCATTTGACCTCGCGGATGGCAAGTGCGTGCGCTTGATTGCGCACGACACCGTTGATACCGACGTGCTGCGGGTCGTGAATGAGCAACGCGCGAAGATGTTGGATTTCGCGCAGGCGAACCGATTAGAAATGCCGGCAGACACCTTCGGCTATTTTCTTGGCCACAGGCCCGACGGCGTCCGCAACCTCATTGGCGTAAGATGGCCGGTTGCAAGCCCTACGTAGTCCGTGGGCGTCGCGCAACAGACACTCCGTGCGTACCTAGAGGACGGCATTAGCTGATTCGGTGAAGCGATTGCCGAATCTTCAAATTGCAGGTACATGCGTCGCCCCTCGTGCGTTCAGCTACCGATTCGGAGCATGGAATGACGAAACGATATTAGAGCCGGCTCCGTAAATCTGAACAGGGCGATAAGTGGAGTTTCTGCCTGACGGCGGGCAAGATTGTCCCGCGAATCAGGAGAGACGATGACGAGACGCGCACGCCGGAACCACACACCGGCTTTCAAGGCGAAGGTGGCGCTGGCCGCTGTCAAGGGCGACCGAACGATAGCTCAACTGGCCGAGCACTTTGACGTTCACCCCAATCAGATTACGGCATGGAAAGCCCAGCTGGAGGGTGGAGCTTCCGGAGTTTTTGGACCTGGCAGCGCCGCGCCCGCCGTGCCTGCAATCGACGTGAAGTCGCTGCACGCTAAGATCGGAGAACTGACGCTGGAGAACGATTCCTAAGAAACGGCAGCATCTACTTTCGGCTCCAAGGGCTGGAGAACAAAGCCGAATGCCTTGGCACGCCGATGCAAATTGTTGACCACTCGCGTCCGGTAACACGTCTCGTAGGACGAGGCCCCGGGATCGACATAGTCCATTCCGTATCGCAGAGCATTGTAGAACAGAACTGCGATCTTCCGGGCCGTGGCGGTCACGGCCTTGGCCTTGCCGATGCGCGCTGAGAGCCGTCTATAAAAGGCGCCGAGCGCGGTGTCTGTACGACCCACGGTCACGGCAGCAAGGCGCAGAAGTGCCGCCGCTCGGCCGCCGGATCGGCGCGTTCGGGACGAGAGCATTTTGCCGCCGGAGACCTTGTTGCTCGGCGCCAGTCCCAGCCAGGAGGTAAAATGCTTTGCACTTGGCCACGAGGAGAGGTCGTCGCCGCATTCAGCGATCAGCTTCAGCGAGAGGTAAGGACCGAGGCCGTCGATCGCGGTGAGGTCCTTTCCGAGCAACGCGAACAGCGCCTCGCGGACGTCGAAAGCTGGAGCGTTCGCCTGATCGGTTCGATTCCGACGCCGCGAGACCCGCGGCGCTGATCCATGGCCATGACCGCGATGGATGCTCAGTTCTTTCAACACGGCTTCGATCCGGGCGTCGCAGGCGGATGCCTTCTCGTGGTAGGCGTCGTAAAGCGCAAGTGCCTGCTCGAGCGCAAACAGATGCTCGGCGCGATAGCTTCCGGTGAGCGCCTTCGCGATCGTCTCGGCGCTGGAGCGGCAACTGTAATGGCGCAAGCACGCCAGCGCCTCCGGATCGCGCTCGCCGGCAAGGATCGCGCGTATGATACGCAGGCCGGTCGCGCCGGTGATGTCGGCGACAACGTGGTGCAGCTGAAGATTCATCTCCGTCAAGGCCTTCTGCATATGCTGGATGTGTGAGGCCGCGTACTCCAGCAGACGCTCGCGCTGACGCACGTAGGCTCGCAGCTCGGCAATCTTCCCTTTGGGCCGAAAGCTGGCCCGCAGCAACCCGAATGAATGGAGCCGCTGCAGCCATTGCGCATCGCTGACATCGGTCTTGCGCCCCGGCACGTGCTTGGCATCGCGCGCATTGACAAGAAACACGGTAAACCCCCGGGCATCGAGAAGCTCGAAAATCGGAATCCAGTAGACGCTGGTCGATTCCATGACGACGGTCTCGACGCCGCATTCCGTAAACCAGTCGACCAGCCGATGCAGATCGGCCGTGAAGGTACCGAAGCTGCGGACTGGCTGCGGTGCGCGATCTGCCCTCACAGCAGCCATGTGCATAGTCGCTCCGACGTCGATGGCAGCCGCGTTCGGGTGCACCATCGGCATCTTACCACCGTTCCTCGACTTCGATCTTTTGGCGTTCATCTCTAATCCTCCTGCTGACGGTCGCGGAAGGGCTGGGCTGCGCTATTGGTCAGATTCCTAAACGGGATCGCTGGATGGCGTCACCACTCTCAAGTGCGCAACAACCCATGGACCAGGTTTTTTAACGGGGTCACGTGCCACCAAAATCGTATCGGCCGCTCCCTTCCGGTCGGCAATCTAGCGCCGGTCCGTTTCTATCCCACAGGGGGCGCGCAGCGCCGCGCATAGTTTTTTAGAAGGAGCGCTCACCAAGGCGGGATTGCTGAGCGCAAAGCGATGATCGACCGTGAGCACGATCTGTCGATCACCAGGCAGGCGGAAGTTTTGAAGATCAGCCGTAGCAGCGTCTATTATCTGCCGCGCCCGGTGTCGCCCGACGATCTCGCGACAATGCGACGGCTTGATCGGCTGCATCTGGAGTTCCCTTTCGCCGGTTCGCGAATGTTGCGAGGCCTGCTGGCTGCCGAGGGGTGCAAGGTCGGCCGCCGGCATGTCAAAACGCTCATGCGGCGGATGGGGATAGAGGCGCTGTACCGTCGTCCGCGCACCACCAAACCTGAGCCCGGGCACAAGATCTATCCGTATCTGCTGCGCGGCGTGGAGATCACGCGCCCGAACCAGGTCTGGGCAATGGATATCACCTACATCCCGATGGCGCGCGGCTTCGTGTATCTCGCTGTCGTGCTGGACTGGGCGACCTGCCGGGTTCTGTCGTGGCGGCTCTCGATCACGATGGAGGCGGCGTTCTGTGTCGAGACACTGGAGGACGCTTTGGCGCGTCACGGCAGGCCTGAAATCTTCAACACGGATCAGGGCTCGCAGTTCACCGGCTCGGCCTTCACCGGCGTGCTCGCCAGCAACGGCATCGCCATCAGCATGGACGGTAAAGGAGCTTGGCGGGACAACGTGTTCGTTGAGCGATTGTGGCGCAGCGTCAAATACGAGGAGGTTTATCTGCGGGCCTACGACAGCGTGTCCGACGCCCGCGCCTCGATCGGCCGATACCTGGACTTTTACAATGCCCGACGTCCACATTCGAGCCTTGACGGCGGCACACCGGATCAAGCCTACTTCAACCCGCTGCCAATCCGCATGGCGGCCTAACCCCGGCAGAGCCTCCACTTATCGACGCGGAGATTCTGTTCAGACAACCGGGGACCAGCTCTCTCAGCAGGCTCCATTCGGTGACTCACAAACCAGCTTTTCTGGTGGCGCGAAGCGCGCGATTCGTGTCCAAGTTCTGACTCGGGACAAAGTCAGTCAGGTTCAAAACACCGGCTGCGTTTGGGGCGCCTTGGGGTTTTCAAAGCGTAGTCAGGCGCTTGATGCGTGCTGACTGAGCTGGCACGCCTGTTGCTATTGGGATGCAGAACACGGAGTGAGGGCTGAGCGCACACCAGATGCGCAAAACGAGTGATGCTCTCCTTCTCTTGAACCCGTGTGCTCCGTTTCTGAGAGAGACAGGCTAGCACACGAAATCGCGCAACGAGTGGCAATAGTTTTGGAGCGCAACATGGTGCTGCACATGGAGTCCCAAGCTCCCCCGATCAAGGTGGAGAACTGGCTGCGAGGCGAGCCCCTCACGAGCTTCCAGCCCGGGAAGGTGTACATCGTCGAATTTTGGGCAACTTGGTGCGGACCATGTGCGGCAGTGATGCCTCATCTAGTAGAGCTGCAAGAGAAATACAAAGACAGCGGACTTGAGGTGCTCGGCGTCGCAGCTTACGAAGAAGCTGCAACGGCGGACGAGGCCCGAAGAAGCCTGGACGCGTGGTTGACCGACAAGTTCTCGAACCTGAACTATCGGATCGGGTTCGACTCCACAGGCGAAATGAACAAGCTTTGGATGGAATCCAGCTTTTCTGTCGGGATTCCTACCTCGTTCGTCGTTGACCGTGACGGCCACATCGCCTTTATCGGTCCTCCGATGCAGCTCGATGACGTCTTGCCGAAAGTT
This sequence comes from Bradyrhizobium sp. USDA 4011, assembly GCF_054063415.1. Classification (NCBI taxonomy): domain Bacteria; kingdom Pseudomonadati; phylum Pseudomonadota; class Alphaproteobacteria; order Hyphomicrobiales; family Nitrobacteraceae; genus Bradyrhizobium; species Bradyrhizobium sp. USDA 4011. The sequence continues at coordinate 2,408,005 of NZ_JBSSGG010000001.1, read as the reverse complement.
CTTAACGGCAGCTGGCGGACCAGCGATGAAGCTAAAGCCGCCGACACAGAGCGGATCGAAACCGGACGACGCGAAATGGACGAAATGACGCGCGGGCGGGCGTTGACTGAGCCGATTCTCGCAGCGATGAAAGCGGAGGATTGGGCAAAGGCGGTTTCGGCGGTCGAAGAGGCCCTCGCGGTGATGCCGGACTACCTTGCCTTCCGCGGGCGCCATGCGGATCTGTTGCTTCACAAGCTGCGCAACATGCAGACCGGCTTGCCGGTTATGAGGCAATTCGCTCGCGACGCGATCGACAAAAACAATGAGGTGTGGATGGAAAAGGCGCTGCGTCAACTCTTCAATCCGGCGAATGACAACTCCCACTTCCCGTCTGCCGAGCGCCTTGCGATGGGCAAAGAGTTGTCCGAACACATTCTTGCGCTGAATCCTCCGCACCGGGACGGTGGCCTCAAGTGGCTGTCTTATGGGGCGGTCGCGCAGTATTATTATGAGAGCGGCAACAAGGATCGCGCAATCGAATTGGTCGAGGTGGCATTGAACTCGCTAAGCGGTCCTGAGCCTATCCCCGACGAACTGAAACAGCACGTCACGCCGCCGTTGGTCCAAGCGCTGGCCAACTACAAGGGTGAGAAGGCTTGCTATGAGAGTGTTTGTGCAACTCCGCAGGGAGCTCAGTGATGGCCCTGTAACTTGCTCACTTGGGATTATTAATAAACACCAGGCGAACTACGCGCAGGCTCGACAGAACCTGATCGATCACATTTCACGCTACAGTCACACTAAGGGCCTCGATTCCGTGTGGTTCATCCAAGCAACGTCGACAGCTGTGGCGTTACCGGAAATCCCATGACTCAACATCTTGCGAGCTGTCGCGAGCACAATCTCGCGGAGCAGTCCTGGCTGCCATCCGTGGCGTGGGTTGAGGGCCGGTTTATTGTCGTGCATGCCAAACGAACAGATTCTAGATTCGTGACTTGATCTGATACTCCTACATCTGGTTGAGCTAAACTGTCGACGTCAAATTAGGTTCATACCCTGCTCGCCCTACCTGCGACATCGCATAAGCGGCACTAGCGAACATTCAACAGCGCCGGTAGGTTTGTCACCTTGGCTGGTCGTCCGAGTATTTGGATGCCGCGGGTTGCGTTTGCACAAACAAGCCAAGTCTGGGAAACAACATGGCCACTGGGGGGGAACGCCTGCATGGGAAAAACTCGAAATCGGCCAATAAAGCAGCACTGCGTGCCACAGTGCTACCTGCGCCAGTTCGCCAATATGCATGGTAAGGCTCACGAAGGCTCACCACGTATCGGTCTTCGACCGCAAGAAGGCGCAGAGCTACAAGAACAACACCCAGGATGTGGCATGCCAGAACTACTTCAATCGCATCCCGCTCGACGGCATGGATCCGGATGCGCTCGAAGCAGCCATGTCGGAGTTCGAGACCAAGTTGGCCGATGCCTAGGGCGGTATCAATGAGGTGCGCCACCTAGAGAACGAAGACGATCGCGCGCACCTCCTCACGCTCATTGGGCTCACGGCCTTGCGAAATCCAGATGTGCGTAAGAACATCCGCGACATCGCAAGCGACGTCGGCAGGATGAACATTGCCGCGCGCCTCCAGAACGAACTGACATACAACGCGAGCGTCCAAGAAGCCAAGGCTCAAGGTGGCTTGCCGGACGACTGCAACGTCACCCATAACGAAATGAAAGCGGCTTTTGAGGATGGCTGCTTCAAGATCGTCCTCGACAATAACGCGCTGATTAGCACAGCGAACCCGCTGCGCGTCTCGACTGCCTGTACCACCTTCCGCGGGATGCACGATCATCTTGACGCTCCCCGAGCGAATGCAGGCGTAATCACCCCAGGCAGCCCGTCGATACCACAAGCCAAAGCATCGGCAGGGGAGGCGCATGGGCTGGTCATTGCGTTTGCCAGCATAGGATAATTGGACACCCCGCAGGGGCTTGAAGCTTACGCAGCGTCAGGTTGTATATTGCCAACCTTCGTGATGTGTAAGGGAGCAAAACGGCCGGTACTGGTAACCAGCGCTGGTGATGGACGACGAGACGCACCGCATATGATGCTCAGCTGCGCCACCGAGTTCGGTCCGCTGATCGTCTTCTATGCTGTGAATGCGAAATTTCAGTTGATGGCGGACGCTCAATTCTCAAGGGTGGGAGCGCACCTGACCTACCTGGATTGGTGGCCGCCGAATCCAACCGTTGGTCTATGCTGGTCCTTCAGGACTTGCAGATTTAGGAGAGATCAGGAGGCTACGAGAATGGCTAAACGCGCACGCATTCGCTACGTCAACAAGACAGGCAGAAAGAACCCTCACGAAAGAATCACACATGTTGGGGAGCTAACCCCGACGGGACGCCATCGACGCGAAGCATTGATCAGGTTATCAAAGATATCGAGATAATCATGGTTTGCAATACGCTATTGCATGCCGGGCGTGATCCTGTTGGCGGTCGATATCGTGCGCCGTCATGGTGATCTGCTCGATGAAGCCATCGTCCGCCGCGAGCTCGAAGGCAGCATTTGTCGCTGTACCGGCTAGCACAACATCATCAAGGCGGTGCTGGATGCGGCCGGCCGCATGAAGGTTTCGCAGGCCGCCGAATAAGCAGCGCGGCTCCGCCGATCGAGAGCTTTCAAAACGTAAGTGCGCAAATAAAGTTTGCTCGGGAAGACAGACATGGGTCTGGATGGGATTGGCGCCAGCGTTGTGCGCAAGGAAGGCAAGCGGTTCATTACTGGCAGGGGCCGGTTCGTGGACGACATCAAATTGCCAGGCATGACCTATGCCCATTTCATCCGCAGCCCGCATGCACACGGCAAGGTAAAGAACATCGATGCCTCCGCCGCGCTGGGGATGCCTGGCGTGGTCGCGGTGCTCAATGGCAAGCAGATCGTCGACGACAAGGTCGGCAACCTGATCTGCGACTGGGCCATCACCTTCAAGGATGGCAGCCCGATGAAGATGGACGCATGGCCGGCGATGGCGCCGGAAACCGTGCGCTTCGTCGGACAGGCAATTGCGGTCGTGATCGCCGAAAGCAAGAATCTAGCGCGCGATGCGGCGGAGGCTGTGGTCGTCGACTACGAAGAGTTGGCGGCGGTTGCCGACGTGCACGCCGCGATCAAGGCCGGCGCGCCGCAACTTCACCCCGAAGCTCCCGGTAACCAGGTCTATGACTGGGTCATCGGCGGTGAAACCGCCGTGAACGGCGCCTTCGCCAAGGCCGTGAACGTGGTGAAGATGGATGTCACCAACAACCGCCTCGCGTCCAATCCGATGGAGCCGCGCTCGGCGATCGCCGACTATGACGCGGCCGAGGAGCACTACACGCTCTACACAACATCGCAGAATCCGCACGTCGCCCGCCTCGTGCTGTCGGCGTTCTACAACATCGCGCCCGAGCACAAGCTGCGCGTGATCGCGCCCGACGTCGGCGGCGGCTTCGGCTCCAAGATCTACATCTACCCGGAAGAGATGGTGGCGCTGTGGGCCTCCAAGAAGGTCGGCCGTCCGGTGAAATGGACCGGCGACCGCACCGAGGCCTTCCTCACCGACCCGCATGGCCGCGACCACGTCACCCAAGCCGAGACGGCGTTCGACAAGGACAACAAGATCCGCGGTTTGCGGGTGAAGACGCATGCCAATTTCGGCGCCTATATGTCGCTGTTCTCGTCGGCGGTGCCGACCTATCTCTACGCGACGCTGCTGTCGGGGCAGTACGTCATCCCGGCGATCTATGCCGAGGTGATCGGCGTCTACACCAACACCACGCCGGTCGACGCCTATCGCGGCGCCGGCCGACCCGAGGCGAGCGACCTGCTTGAGCGCATGATGGAGACCGCGGCGCGGCAGCTGAAGGTCGATCCGGCAGAGCTGCGCAAGAAGAACTTCATCACCACGTTTCCGTATCAGACGCCGGTTATCATCGCCTACGACGTCGGTGACTTTAACGCCTCGATCGATGCCGCGATGAAGGCGCTCGACTACGCAGGCTTCGCTGGCCGCAAGGCCAAGGCGAAGTCCGAAGGCAAGCTGCGCGGCATCGGCGTGTCCTGCTATATCGAGGCCGGCGGCATCACCCCCTCGAAGGCGGTCGGCAGCCTGGGCGCCGGCGTCGGACTGCGGGAATCGGCGGAAATCCGCGTCAACCCGGTCGGGACCATCGAGGTGCTCACCGGCTCGCACAGCTACGGCCAGGGCCACGAGACGACGTTCTGCCAGCTGGTCGCCGACCGCCTCGGCGTTCCCATCAGCCAAGTCTCGATCGTCCACGGCGACACCGACAAGGTGCAGTCCGGCATGGGCACCTACGGCTCGCGCTCGGCGGCTGTCGGTCTCAAGGCGATGGAGAAGATGGAGGCCAAGGCCAAGAAGATCGCTGCGCATGTTCGGAGGCCGACATCGTCATCGAAAACGGCGAGTTCAAGGTCACCGGCACCGACAAGTCGGTCGCGCTGCCGATGGTCGCGCTCGCCGCCTATACCACGCACAATACTTCGTGGCGGCCGACGACTTCGGCCGCCTCATCAACCCATGGTCGTCGAGGGCCAGGTCCATGGCGGCCTTGCCCAGGGCATCGGGCAGGCCCTGCTCGAGCAGGCGGTCGAAAGCCCCAAAAGTCGTCGAATTACCGATCGGTCTCGAAATCAACATCTATGCGTGCGCCGTTCGCAAGGAGGTAACCAGAAAGCTGGGAGCGTGAAGGCAGATCCTATCCTTGCGGTCAACGATCGGAGTGAGCGCCACCCTCGTAAACAACACCACACACCTTAGGCAATCTCAAAGAGGAGACAAGATGTCGATCACGATGACTCATAACGCCAAGTCTGCCGCTGAGGACCGTACTCAGCCGTTGGGGAATTTCAAACTTGCAGCAGGAGTCACTCTGGCGGTGCTGGCGCTGATGGTGTTCTGGCGCATCTTTCAGCAGGTCTATGCTTGGAGTGCCGGCCTCGATTCGACTGAGCCCGCGTTCGATGCTGCCTGGATGACGTTGTTGAAGGTTGAGCTTAGCGTCATCCCTTTGCTCTGGGTGGTGACTTGGGCGTATCTATGGTTCACGCGAGACCGCAATCTTGGCGCGCTCAAACCGCGGGAAGAGCTCCGGCGTTACTTCAATCTGGTCCTGTTCATCTTCGTCTATGCCTTTTGCGTCTGGTTCTCTACCAGCTTCTTTGCCGAGCAGGACGCCTCATGGCATCAGGTTGTGGTCCGGGATACAAGCTTCACGCCGAGTCACATCGTGCTGTTCTACGGCACCATGCCACTCTACGTGCTGTTTGGCGTGGGATCATTTCTGTACGCGATGACGAGGCTGCCGAAGTTCGCAACGCAGATCTCAATCCCATTCGTGCTCGTGGTTGTAGGTCCGTTTCTAATATTGCCGAACTTAGGCTACAACGAGTGGGGCCATGCCTTCTTCCTGATGGAAGAGGTGTTCTCCTATCCCTTGCACTGGGGTTTTGTCGTGATGGGCTGGAGTGTGCTGGCCTTGGGTGGGCTCCTGATCCAGATCGCGATGCACATGCTTGAAGTGATCGGGCGGCTTTCCCAAGAGGACGAAGTTTCGGTCGCCACCCAGCGCTGAAACCGCTTATGAACCATTAATCGCTGACAGCCCAGCATGTGCAAAGCATGCCGTCTTGTAATCATGTCGGGCGTCGGCTTCTAGGAAGGTCGATCTCAACTCGGTAAAAGAATTAGGAGGAAGCCATGCAAAGAGGAACGTCTGTGAGACTGTATGGGCTCGAATGGCCTAAAGAGTCAGCAAGAATCTCAAGAGTGTTTGACCTTCTCGTCGCCGCCATCCTTTTTCTGGCCGTCTCCGGCGCATTCCACCTGCATTGCATGCTGACCGCAGGGGACTGGGATATGTGGATCGATTGGAAAGACAGACAGTGGTGGGTCACCCTGACTCCAATTATGGCCATAACATTCCCTGCAGCTTTGCAGTATGTGTTTTGGACGAAATTTAGACTTCCAATCGCCGCTACATTTGCGGTCGTTTGTCTCCTGTTCGGTCAGTGGATAAATCGATATTTCGGTTTCCACCTGTGGTCGTACTTTCCGATGAGCGAGGTCATTCCAGCGCTGCTGATACCTGGCGCACTAGTCCTCGATGTCGCTCTTTTGCTGACCGGGAATTTTTTGTTCACGGCGATGTCCGGCGCCTTTGCGTTCGCACTACTTTTCTACCCGACTAACTGGTTTTGGCTGGCGCCATATCGGCTACCCGTAGAAGTGATGGGGCAGCTTGTTTCCGTGGGCGATTACATCAGCTATGCCTTCACCCGCACCGCCCTGCCTGAGTATATCCGGCTGATAGAGCGGGGCACGCTTCGAACTTTTGGTGGCCACTCAGCCATTATCGCGTCCTTTTTCTCGGCATTCGTATCCATACTGATGTATTTGGCGTGGTGGCATATCGGAATGCTCCTCGCTCGCGTGGTAACGACGCCAAACACCCTGAAAAATTTCATGGGGCTCACCGATAAGGATGAGCCAGCTGAGACGGCCCGAAAATCCGTGGACGGTACCAGCCTGCAAGGGCGCTTCGTCGCAGCCGAATGATCCTGCTGGAACTGTGGAGGACTCCAAATGAGAACATTCTGTTTCCGCAAAGGCTCATGCGTGCGTGTAGTCTTATCGGCAGCGGCGGCGATCATGCAGATTGGAATACTGACCTTCGTCCCAGATGCTGCTCTGGCGCATGGTGAGCGCAATCAGGAGCCGTTTCTGCGGATGCGAACGGCTCATTTTTACGATGTGAAGTGGAGCACGAACGAAATTCCCGTGAACGGTGAAATCGTTGTCACCGGCAAGTTCCGACTTTTCCCGATCTGGCCAGTCAACCTACCCCTTCCCGAAGCGGCCTTTCTGGGAAACGGGACGCCGGGCCCGGTGCTAGCCCGAACCGAGAGCTACATTAATGGCGTCCCGGCAATTCAGTCCACCAAACTGGAGTTGAACCGGGACTATGAATTCAAAACAGTGCTCAAAGGACGAGTGCCAGGCCACCATCACGTCCATCCGATGATCAACGTGATGGGAGCCGGGCCGCTGCTCGGACCGGGAAACTGGCTGACGGTGACGGGGAACGAAAGCGACTTCAAGCTTTCAATCAAAACTCTCAGTGGCGAGACTATCGACAATCTCGAAACCTGGGGCCTTGGCAGGGTGTTCTTCTGGCATGGCTTGTGGGTTGCGATCGCCATCGTATGGCTTGTCTGGTGGTTGCGCCGGCCGCTCCTGCTGCCACGTTTTCGCGCGTTGACGGAAAAAGGCGGCGATCGATCTCAGCTCGTTACCAGCATCGATCGCCTATTCGGGGCCGGTTTGCTCGTGGCGACGATTCTCATCGTATTCTTCGGCTTTCAGGCGACCGACACCGCTTATCCAAGGACGGTGCCGCTGCAAGGGTCCCGCGCAACCGTCGAGCCCCTACCGGAAGTGCCTGAGCAGGTCAAAGTTGCGGTCAACAAGTCAAACTATGACGTCCCTGGCCGCTCGCTTCGTATGAACGTGACACTGACGAACAATGGGAGCTCGTCAGTGCAGCTTGGCGAGCTCTTAACTTCCAATCAGCGCTTCATCAACCATGAGGTTAGCCAGGCAATGGCGACGGTGGATCCGAATTACCCCAAGGAATTGCTTCCTCCGAATGGGCTAAAGGTGAGCGACAGCCGACCGCTCAAGCCGGGTGAAACGAAGACAGTCGATATCGAAGCGGCCGACGCGGCATGGGAGACGGAGCGCTTGAGTAGCCTGATCAACGATCCGGACAACACGTTGGGAGGACTGTTGTTCTTCTATGACGAGCACGGCAAGCGGACAATCTCAAACGTCAGCGGCCCCATGGTCCCTGTATTCACCGATCCCGACAACCGCACGGCTGAGAATCCGAAAGGAGGGATGGGTTGAACATAGTAAAAGCCGCAGTGCTTGGAATTCCATCTTTGCTCGTCATCCTGGACTGCGGTGGGGCGCGGCCAGCGATTGCACACGGGGGAGTATCGATGGAGAAAGACGTGTGCAAGCTTCGCGCAGGGCCCTATATGATGCATTTTACCGGATACCAGCCGGTCAAGCAGGGGAATCAGGAGTTTTGCGAGGACATTCCGGAAATCGGCCGCACCGTCATCGTCTTGGATACCATCGGCGATGTGCTACGTGATCTGCCCATCGAGGTGCGGTTGTTGCGAGACGCCGGCAACGACGTAGACAGCGAGGCCGTCCTTCGAATCCCGCCAAAAAAATATCCGACAGGCTCACTATCGTTTCAGTACACGTTCCCCGAATCCGGGCGCTTTGTGGGCCTCGTGACAGTCGGCGACGGACCGAAATACGTATCGAGATTTCCGTTTTCGGTTGGTTACGGCAACGGGATTTGGGTCCGATATAGGGACAGTTTCGCAATCGTTCTAGGAACGTTGGCAGCCGGGGCCGCCATGTTTTGGTACTCCACGTTGCGGAAGGAAAGCTAGGCTATCACTTTGTCGACCGCTGTCTTGCCATAAGGGGCACACGCATGTCTCACGAAAAACACAGAAACAAGAGCGATTGCATCCGAGTAGCGACGGGGCGGCCATCACTTGATCCTGCTGGCACGCTAAACTTGACTGCCGGCGCCGGCAGGGCGCGAACTAGGCTGATTGAAGGGACGGTAAAAGAACTCTCGTCCGCAAGCCGGCGTCCGGCATCAGCGCTTGGCATCACGTTGCTGTGCGTTGGCCTCGTGTGCCTGCCGACGGCTGCCTCTGCACATGCCGCTCTCGTGAAGTCAGATCCCGCGAGCCGGGCAGTGTTAGCTCATTCGCCGCAGCAGATCGAACTGTGCTTCAACGAACGCATAGAGCTCAAGTTTTCGAAAGTGGAGCTCAAGAACGCCAACGGTCAGTCGCTAACGCTCGGCGATTTGAAAGCAGGCAATGATCCGAAGTGCATGGTAACGGCAGTATCTGACATGAGACCGGGCAGCTATTCGGTTCATTACCGCGTGCTCTCGCAAGACGGGCATGTGGTGGACTACGGCTATCAGTTCACCGTCAAGGAACGTTAGGCATGCGGAATGACTGTATTGTTTCCAGCTCTGTGCAAGGCCATCGCTGACATTGCGCTTGCATGGGTCATAGGCGGAGTACTCTTTCTGTTGCTGGCAGGGCCGTCTTCCGATGCGTTCCTTGCCGCTTGGCAAAGACGAGTGCAGGTGAGCTTTCTCTGGGCAGCCGGCATTCACCTCTTCGCTACCGCCGGGTTATTTATCGCTCAAGTCGCGATTGCGACAGATATGGCCCTACTGGAGATAGTAGCGGCTGGCCAGACGCTGGAAAGCTTCGGATTTGACACACATTACGGTCGGATCACGCTTGCAAGGTTAGCGCTCTCTCTTCTTTTGCTGCTGCCGACAGCGATCCTAATTCGCGGCTGGTCGAGGGAGCGGCAACGTTCAGCTTCAATCGTGACAGCCGGGACAGCAGCACTGATCGCGCTGATTGGTCCACTTGCTGGACACGCCGCCGGGGAAGACGACAGCCGTTGGCTCGTTCCGACTTATCAACTTCACGTGCTCGCGGTTTCTGCTTGGCTTGGGGCCTTACCGGCTTGGATCTGGCTGGTGGCTTCGGTCGCTGTCACCCCCACGGAGACTCGGCGCGTCTATGTCGCAGCGACGCTGCGACGTTTCTCCCAACTAGCAATCGGTTTCGTGGTCGTCGTCGTCGCATCAGGTTTGGTGCTCGCGTTTAGCTCCACTAGTTCGGCTGGCGAGTGGCTTGGCACGACCTACGGTCAACTAATTATAACGAAGCTTGCTCTACTTGCATGCATCCTGTTGGTGGCCAATCGGATTCGCACGCGCTTCCTACCCGTCATGGAAACCGTAGGAGCAAGACCCGTGGCTTTTCTTGCAGGAGCTGGATGGGCAGCAACTGAATTCTTTTGCGGTGTTCTGATCGTCGGCTGCGCAGCCGCGCTCTCTTCAGTCATACCAGCACGACATGATCAGCCCATCTGGTGGCTGCCGTTTCGCTTTTCGATCGAAGCCACGTGGCCGGCGTGGCCGACGCCCGTTATCGCGCCGGGCGCCTTCTCACTAGCACTATTGTCACTCTTCTGGGGCCTGCTCGTTTGTTTGAGAAAGCCGCAAAAGGTAAAAGCAGTCGCGGCAGGCGCCGCCGCCGTTATTTCGGTCGCAGGCGGTCTGTCGCAGATATCCGTGCAAGCCTATCCCGATACTTACCGCCGCCCTTCGGTTGCCTATTCGACGATATCAATAACCAATGGAAAGCGTCTATTTGCCCAGAATTGTGCGGATTGCCACGGCAGCGGAGGGCTTGGCGATGGTCCGGCGGCATCGACCCTTCCCAAGCCGCCCGCGAATTTGAGCGAACCGCATACTGCGCTGCACACGGCCGGCGACATGTTTTGGTGGCTTAGCCATGGAATTCCAAAAAGCGGCATGCCCGGATTTGCTGATGTATTGGACGAACAGGCCCGCTGGGATGTGATCAACTTCCTGCGGACGTTTTCAGAGGGATTTCAGGCGCGCCTCCTGTCGCCTGAAATCGTACCCGATCATCCGTGGCTGGGGGCTCCCAATTTTTTCTTAGAGGACGAAAATGGGGCGGAGAGGGAGCTGAAGGACTTCCGTGAGCAAAGCAATGTGCTGCTCGTGTTTCCCGAAAAGTCCGATGCAATGCGCGTTGAACAGCTACGCCTTGAGCAGAATAGATTCCGGAAAGAACGATTGTGGGCGATTATCGTGTCGCCGGACGCAAAGCTGGCGGCGGGCGTCCCGAATGTCCGGCGTGGAGCACAAGAGGTTAGAGAAAGCTACGATCTGCTCTCCCGGAGCACTACAAATCGTGGAGATCCCAAGCGTTTGGAAATGGGAAGACATTCCATGGAATTCCTAATCGACAGGTTCGGATACATCCGTGCGCGCTGGTTGCGGGAGGAGGACGAATGTGGTTGGGAAAATTCCGACGAGCTGATCTCGCGGGTCCGAGTTCTCAATAGAGAGCCCAAAATTCTCCCGCCAGCCGCTCAACATGTGCACTGAACTAGTGGAAATCTTTCAGGGCTCGCAAACAAAGGAGGAAAGCATGCAAATATCATCCCGTCCCAACCGGTTTGGCGATCGATTCGAACAGTTCATTTGGTGCATGATTCTTGTGGCTGGCGCTCTGGTCGTGGCTCCAGCCCACGCACAACACCATGAGCCGGGCATGCACCATATGCACGGGTCTGACGGTGCGCCTATTGCGAGATCGGGAAATACCGGCGAGCTGCCCGCATTGAAGATCCTCCTGCCGCAATCGGGTAATACCATCGGCGAGCGTGTTGCTTTCGTTTTCCAAGCCGACGATAACATCGCAGAAATGACCATGAGCTCTGCCAATCCGAGCGTTCATCTGCATGTTTCGATGGACGAAACCGAGCTCATGCCAATGGCAGACCAGCTGATCCAGCTTGGTGATGGCCGCTATCTCTATGTTTTCGATCTTCCTGCCAAGCCCGGCCGGCACACAATAAGACTCTATTGGGCGGATCCGCAGCATCACACAATCTCCGAGACGGTACAGACCCTCAACGTGGTTGTGAAGGAATCAAAATGAGCAAGCCGTCAATCATTGGGGGCTTAGGGGTGAGGCATTATCAGGAAAGTCATGCGGGTGCGCTATGATCGGCTCGCCAAGGTTGTTCGACCGCAGGTCTCATGGACGCTCGTGCATTGCTGGCGTCATTTGCGTCGGCGCTTCGTCAAGCTGGCGCGCAACAGCAAATCGCCGATCGCCGAGGCCGCGGTTCACCAGATCGCACAGCTCTATGCGATCGAGGCCACGGTGCGCGGATCATCGCCGGAAATTCGGCTGGCCGCGCGCAGGAAAGCACGTTGCGCACGTGGGGTTTGCAGCTCCGGGAAAGAATCGGCTTCAAAAGAGCTGCCGTGGCTGTGGCGAGCAAGCTGGCAGTGATAATGCATACAATGCTTAAGACTGGCGAGCTGTTCAATCCGACAGCCGGAGCCATCGCATGAATCCGATTAGCGTTCTGAAGCTGAACGCTCGAGGTGTCCCTTGAGCCATTCCGCTGATGGGGTTGCACCGCTGACTCAGCAAAGTGCGTCGTCCACATTGAAGGGCTCGTCCCGCGAAGCTCCATCATGCGCCGGCTACTGTCGACCGCGAAGACAACCGTACACCCGGCAAGCACTTCAACAAGATTATATGCTTGACCTTTCAGCAGCGATTAGACAACCCCATCATAAACGGGATGGTGCGGGTCAGAGCGTGTTTAGGGATCAAGAGCGTCATCCTGCATCGGCGCTCGAAGTCGAGCGATAATTTCGCCTGCTCGCTTACCGTCCTTAGCGATAGTACTAAGTGCTCGCCGGGCTTCTTCCAGATCTGGCGGTTGAGTGCCCAACCAGTTTAAGGCGGCCTCTGCATTGAGAATCGCGGCTGTGAGCGCGTTGACGACAGCACTATAGGTGCGCACAACCTCTGCTGACGTCTGCAATGGCGCTTCGCCCTTCGCCTTGCGCGGATTTCCTTTTGGTTCGCTGAACCGGCTGCGATGCACCTTGCGCGGCCTTAGGTGCAGAAGGGCGTTTGCAGCCGTGCGGATCAGATCGAGTACCAGGTCGGGCTGGGCCCGCTTGGGGGCGCGGCGGCCGTCGATCTTAAGGACAGTCGAGCGTTTTGTGACAAGACATTGAAGGGCCGGTTGCACGATGCTGGCCTTGCCGCCCAAGATGTACCAACTCGGCTTCCACTTCCAGGACATAGCGCGCTCCTCTAGTGGGTCATGAGAACGCCTCGGCGCTGTCGGCCGAGGGAACCGTTTCAACGTCGATGGGACGCGAACAGCTCGCTGAGTACCGTCGAAAGTGCCGATCGTTGCGATAGCCAAGGCGCCAGCGACAGGATGGATCAACTTGATCATGAGTATCTTCCCTTCCTAAAAACGGCAGGGCTAGGCAACGCAGATGTCGGGCACGGCAACTTTCTGGAACAGATGAGGGGAAGCTACCGCCGAGGCCGGATAGGTGGCGATTTTTGCTAGAAAGTCAGGATGGGTGAAGGCCGCGCGGAAGTGTGCGGTGGATTCCCAGACGGCGTAGTTCAGATAGGTCGAGCTGTCGCCGAGAGCTCTGTGCAGCTGAGTGGAAATGAAGCCCGGCTGTCGCTTCATGAACGCTGCGTCGTCCTGCCAGGTTTTGAGAAAAGCCGCCTCATCGGCTTTGTCGAGAGTGAATAAGTTCACCAGGACGACCGAATTTGCCTCGATAGCAATCTGGCGGTCGATCGGGAAGGAAGGGTCCAGTGGGCGTAGCAACGACATGAGTGCCTCCATCGCTAGTTGATATGTGATGCCTAATTGGTATTATGATTACATAACAGATTGACATTATGATGTCAATATAAAATAGTGGTGACAAATGAAAAAAGCCGAGCGAACCCCCGAGGGTGACGCCCTGACCGACCTTGTTCTCGATCTATTCAGGCTCTACAGCCTACTTCTGACGGCCGGCGACCGTCTGGTCGCCCCGCTTGGCCTAACAAGCGCACGCTGGCAGGTGCTTGGCGCCATTGTGTCCGCCGAACGTCCCCAACCGGTCGCTTGGCTCGCACGCGACCTCGGCGGCAATCGTCAAAACGTGCAGCGAATTATCAATGATCTGCACAGGGAGGGCCTCGTATCTTTTGAGGTCAACCCGCATCACCGACGGGCGCAGCTCGTCGTGCTCACTGAGAATGGACAGCGCGCCTTCGAAGCCGCAATGGAATTGCAGGCTCCCTGGATCAACGATCTTTCAGAAGGGCTGTCGGTCAAGGATATACGGATTGTCCATCGCGTGATCACGGCCTTGCGAGATAAGCTTGAGGGCGCGGGCGGCTGTGCCACCAGTTTCTCGAAATAGAACGCTGCCGGGTATGGCGCGACATGTATGGAACGGCCCGCGGCGCAAGAGCTTTCTCAGTCGAGTTCACACATGGGAGCGGTGCGGTCATGTATACGGCCTGTAAAGCGCGGCGCATGACCGCTGGCCTCGATGAAGTCCGCGACACAAGGGGCTAAATCAATCAGACGCGCTTGAAGCGCATTGTCGCGCCAGCCTCACTCGTGTCGGGATTTCGTCCCGTGGGTTCATCGCCTGTTATTGCTCCTTGCCCTCTGCCGGCCCGCGCCGGTCAGATCTCTTTGACAACTGCTGTATTCATCAAGCGGCAGCCGTAGTCGTCGCTAGCGTCTCCGGATGCCGATAAATCCCGCCCCTGTTCAAGAGCGCCCAGGCAATTCGCGCTGTCTTGTTTGCAAGTGCGACCGCTGCCACCTTGTACGGACGTCTGGCGAGCAGCGACTTCAACCATGGCGGCGCCCGATCAGCCTTCCGGGCAATTCGCAGGACGGATGTCGCCCCAAGAACGAGGAGGCTCCGAAGCTCGGGGTTTCCCATCTTCGAGATTCGCCCCATCCGCTCCTTGCCCCCACTCGAATGCTGTCGCGGCGTCAGTCCCAGCCAGGCAGCGAAGTGACGAGCGGATTTGAAGCCGCCGGGATCTGGCACCAGCGCCTTGATGGTCGCCGCTGTCATGGCTCCAATGCCGGGGATGGTAGTCAGTCGGCGCATGTCCTTGTCGGTCCTTGCCGCAGCAACAATGGCTCGCTCGAGCTTGTCAATCTGGTCCGCCTGAGCCTCGATCTGATCGGCAACTGCCGTCAGCACAAAGCGCGCTGCCGCAGGCAAGCGGATATCTGCTATATCCCGTACGATTGCAACCAACGCCTCGACCTTTGTCCGGCCGGCGGCGGCAATGATGCCCAACTCAGCCAGATGCGAGCGCAGGGCGTTGATCGTCTGCGTTTGCTGTTTCACCAGAAGTGCGCGACTCTTCAGGACCATCGTTCCGGCTTGTTGCTCGGCCGTTTTGATCGGAACGAAGCGCATGGTCTTGCGAGTCACGGCTTCGCTGATGGCCTCGGCATCCGCCGCATCCGTTTTTCCACGCTTCACAAACGGCTTGACGTAAGCTGGTGGGATCAGCCGCACTTCATGGCCGAGAGTTGCAATCTCGCGTGCCCAATAGTGAGCGCTGCCACAGGCTTCTATTCCGACAAGGCAGGCCGGCTGCTTCGAGAAGAAATGCAGCACCTCGCTGTGCCGTAGTCTCCGGTTGAACACCGGCGAGCCATCGGCACCCGCGCCGTGAATTTGAAAAATGTGCTTCGCCAAATCACCGATGGTGCTAACCTGCTTTATGGAACGGTCCCTCCTTGTGGCGTTCGAACAACGACCACGTTTTAGCACGATGATGCTGTCGGAGCGGGCCGTTCCACCACATCAATCAGGATGAGAGCGCGTCACCTTGATCGCCGCCGCGCAGCCGGGCTCGAAATACATGTCCCGGCAGCGTTTCATTCTCAAACTGAGCCCTGAAATCCCAGTTAGCGCTACCCTAGCAATGGCCGTGCCACAGGTTCGTGACAGGAAACAACAAAACGGCCTCAAGCATTTTCCGGGGCTGGCTCGGACGCTGAGGCCGTATGGCCAGCGAGGAACGAGCAAGCAAAAAGACGACGACCGGCACCAATTTCTGAAGATCACTAGCCAGAACAAGGCTCGCCAGCGCGGAGTCCGGCAGTCAATTGAGGCGACCTTATCGGCTCGCCCGGTCTGCTGCCTCCGGCTCGTTTTTTGATCCGGAAAAACCTCCAGGCTGGGCCGGTTGGTCTACGTTGTCAGCGCCTTTCCCGGCTCCAGCAAACGCACGAAAGTCCCGCTCTCGTGTAGCTCGAGCCAACCCTTCTCAACTGCGTGCTTGATGCCAGCTCCGAACTCCGGTCCGCTGGTCTTGAGCGTGTAGAGAAATGGCGCGTTGATCCGCTCGATGTAGATGCGGCCATCCTGGACCTGCTCAATGCTGGCTGCCAATTCGACAAGCTTGCGCGCGGCGCTTCAGGGCTGGCGTAAGGTCGTTCAGCAGACAGCTTCAATTCTCAGCGATCCCTGGGCCACCAAACAGAAGGTGGATTGCGCGTTCCAGACGATCGTGATCACCAATTCCAGGCCATCGTGATCACTCATTCCAGAGCATCGTGATCACCGTTTCCAGGGGATCGTGATCACCAATTCCACAGGATCGTGATCGCTATTTCCAGCGAATCATGATCGGGGACAGCGAGCCGGACACCACTGACAGTCTGCAACCCAGGTAGCTTGATCTTTTGCCCGACAGCAGAGGATCGAGATGCCGACAGAGAGACTGTCCATGCGCCACATTCGCGAAGTTTTACGCCTGCACTATAGCGTCGGCATGTCGCAGCGCGCGGTTGCCCGCAGCCTCGGCCTGGCCCAGGGCACGGTCAACAAGTACCTCAACCTAGCGCGCCGGGCCGGCCTGACCTGGCCGTTGCCGCCGGAGCTCGGTGACGATGTCCGGCTCGAGAACCGGCTGTTTCCGCCACCGTCCGATTTGCCCAGCGACGAGCGGCCGCAGCCGGATTGGGCGCTCGTGCATCGCGAGCTGCGGCGGAGGAACGTCACGCTGATGTTGTTGTGGGAGGAGTATCGCGGCTCCCACTCCGACAGTTTCAGCTATTCGTGGTTCTGCGAACGCTACAGGGAGTGGGCCAGCCGCCTCAAGCCGACCCTGCGCCAGGTTCATGTCGCCGGCGAGAAGCTGTTCGTCGACTATTCTGGCCACACCATGGAGGTGGTTGACGGGCTCACCGGCGAGGTGCGCAGCGCGCAGATCTTCGTCGCCGTGCTCGGTGCCTCGAACTACACCTACGCCGAGGCCAGCCTCAGCCAGAGCCTGCCGGACTGGATCGGCTCGCACGTCCGCGCCTTTGCCTTTTTCGGCGGCACCGCCCGGCAGACGGTGAGCGACAATCTGAAGGCCGGCATCACCCGGGCCTGCTTTCACGAGCCGATGGTGAACCGGACCTATGCCGATCTCGCCCGCCATTACCGCACCGCCATTGTGCCGGCGCGGCCGTATCGTCCGCGCGACAAGGCCAAGGTCGAAGTCGGGGTCCAGATCGTCGGGCGATGGATTCTGGCGCGCCTGCGCAACCGCCGCTTCTTCTCGCTCGCCGCCCTCAACGAGGCAATTTACGCGCTCCTTGTCGAGCTGAACGATCGACCTCTCCGGAGCTGGGGACGAAGCCGGCGCGACCTGTTCGAGGAGCTCGATCGCCCGGCGCTGACCCCCTTGCCGGATGAGCCCTACGAGTATGCCGAGTGGAAGCGCTGCCGGGTCAATCTCGACTATCATATCGAGATTGCCAAACATTATTACAGCGTGCCTCACCACCTCGTGCATCAGGAGGTCGAGGCACGGATCACCCTCAAAACCGTCGAGATTTTCCTGCGCGGCAAGCGTGTCGCCTCGCATCTGCGCAGCACCCTGCCGCATCGTCCGACGACGATCCCCGAGCATATGCCAAGCTCGCATCGCCGCTACCGCGACTGGACCCACGAGCGCATCCGCTCCGAAGCCGCCAAGGTGGGGCCCGACGCCGAGACCCTGATCGACGTCATCCTGCGCTCGCGGCCGCATCCGGAGCAGGGCTTCCGCTCGGCCATCGGCATTCTCGGGCTGGTCAAACGCTATGGCCAGGAGCGCGTCGACGCCGCCTGCGCCCGTGCCCTTTTGCTCAATGCCCGTTCCTACAAATCGGTCGCTGCCATCCTCAAGAACGGCACCGACAAAACCGCGCCTCCGACCCAGGACGCACCCATCCTCTTCCACGCCAACATCCGCGGCCGCGGTTACTACAACTGATCAGGAGATCATCGTGCTCATCCATCCGACCGTCGAACGCCTGCGCGCACTCGGCCTCACTGCCATGGCCGATACCGTCATCGAACTGCAGAACAATCCCGAGGCCGCCGAGATGCCGCACCCCGATTGGCTCGGCCTCCTCGTCGATCGCGAGGTGACCGCCCGCGACAACCGTCGCCTCACGCGCCGCTTGAGCAATGCCAAGCTCCGCCAGGCCGCCACCATCGAGAACGTCGACTATCGCACCGCGCGCGGTCTCGACCGTTCGTTCTTCCAGACCCTCGCCTCCGGCCAATGGATCCGCGATCACAACCATCTGGTGATTGTCGGCCCGACCGGCACCGGTAAGTCCTGGCTGGCTTGCGCGCTCGGCAACAGAGCATGCCGCGATGGTTTCTCCGTCCTCTACAAGCGCGTGCCCCGCTTGTTCGCCGATCTCGCCCAGGCGCGTGGCGAAGGCCGTCTCGCCCGTCTGATCGCGGCGCTGGAGCGCGTCAATCTACTCATCCTTGACGACTGGGGGCCCGAACCGCTCACCGCCGACCAGCGTCGTGATCTACTCGAGATCGTCGATGATCGCTACGACAAGGGATCATTGTTGATCACAAGTCAGCTCCCCGTGTCGCAATGGCATGACGTGATTGCCGATCCCACGCTTGGCGATGCCATCTTGGATCGCATCATTCACAATGCACACCGCATCGAGCTCAAGGGCGACAGCCTGCGTCGGTGGGCCGACGATAGGACAAACGCGTGACCACCGCACGCCCGATCGCCCCACCGGCCCACAGGTCCCTCCCGCGCGCGCCGCTGCGTCGCTCGTGGGGCCACTCCGCGCCGCGCGCGGGGCCCTCCCATGGACCGCCGGACCGATCTCCAAACCCTCCCGTCTGTCTTGACCAGGAAGACCATTTCCAGCACACATTAAACACGTCAGTCGTGTTCGCCTCCGCAAGTGATCACCATCGTCTGGAATCCGTGATCACGATCGCCTGCAATCGCTGATCACTATCCGTGGAATACGCAGGTGGATTACTGGCCGAGATCTTCGTGGTCCGTAAGACGACGAGATGGCTGCGCTTAAACGGGCGCCCCTGACCGAGCATTGCTTATCGCATATAGCGCCCGAGCTCGTGGATGAGCATGATCTGGGCCGCCGAACGATGTCGAGCGCTACGGTCTGGTGGTTGTCGCAGCCGGGACACTTCACCTCAAGATAGCGATAGCCGGCATTGAGGGCGTCCCCGGGGGCCGGGGAGGGCTGGGCAGGGCCTTGGAAACCAAACATGCGGGCATTCCAAGCCTGACAGGCTAGGTGTTTAGTCCCGGGCTTTGATGGTGCATTCTTGTCGCACGATTCGAAGGATGCGCTATGGGACAAGTTTTACACGGCTGCGCCACCACGACGGAGGCAGTCCGTCGAGCAATACAAAATAGTCAAGAGAGCCTGAGAGCACTCGCCAAGCGCTACGGGATCAACCAGAAGACTGTCGCGAAGTGGAAGCAGCGCGAGACCGTCGCCGATCGTTCGACAGGCCCCAAGGAAGCCAACTCGACAGTCCTTTCCATCGAGGAGGAGGCGGTCATCGTCGCTTTCCGGCGGCATACACTGCTGCCGCTCGATGATTGCCTCTATGCCCTGCAGCCGACCATCCCGCATCTGACGCGGTCGTCCCTGCATCGCTGCCTCCAGCGCCACGGCATCAGCCGATTGCCGGAGATTGAAGGCGGCAAGCCTTCGAAGAAAAAGTTCAAGGCTTATCCGATCGGCTATTTCCACATCGACATCGCTGAGCTCTAGACTGCCGAAGGCAAGCTCTACCTCTACGTCGCAATCGATCGCACCAGCAAGTTCGCCTTCGTGCAACTGGTCAGGAAGACGGGAAGGACCTCCGCCTCGGCCTTCCTCGAAGCTCTGATCGCGGCTGTCCCCTACAAGATCCACACAGTGCTCACCGACAATGGGATCCAGTTCACCTTCCCGCCCCGCTATGTGGACGGCCCGACAGCAAGATACGTGACGCATATGTTCGATATGCGATGCCAAGAAAACGGGATCGAACATCGGCTGACCAAGATCAAGCATCCCTGGACCAATGGCCAGGTCGAGCGCATGAACCGCACGATCAAGGAAGCGACCGTCCAACGCTACCATTATGATCGACACGATCAGCTCGAAGCTCACTTTGCCGACTTCATCACCGCCCACAACTACGCTCGGCGGCTGAAGACCCTGAAGGGCCTCACACCCTACGAATACATCTGCAAATGCTGGACTTCCCAGCCAGAACGATTCAAACTCAATCCGCTCCAGCAAATGCCGGGACTAAACACCTAGGGCGTCAGCGTCCTCGCGCGCTCTTCTTCAGGGACTTCAGCAATCTTCATTGCTGCGCGATGGACGAAACCCATGATGGCATCGAACGCTGCTTTTCTGGTCTGGCGTCACCGCCACTCTCCCCCCGAAAATTGAAGGTTTATCGCAACTTCCGCAGCCAAGGCAGGGAGCCCGGAACCACCAGTTCGGGATGCGCGTAGGCTTAGATGGCGCCAATCTTCACGCAGATCGCGTGAGCTAGATGAATATCGGGAGCGCTATCAGGAACCACACAATGGCGTCCGCGTCGCGATCCGGCGCAAACTCTCGATTCGGGTCCGTCTCCCACCCGTGGGGCACTACTGAAACGGACTCGCTGGGCCGGCTACGCTCGACTGCGCGCCGCAATAGCTGTTTGACCGTAGCTTCGCGCTTTAACGTCGCATCTGTGCGTGTTTCTCGGTCGGACATCCCAAAAAGCTCCATCGCAGCGATATCTCGAGTGCCTACTGTTTGTCAGGTGGCTCGGGAGGTGTTTCCGGCGCGGCGGGTTCGGCGGCGGGTGTAGTACCCCTGAGCTCCGACGGTGTGACACAATCGCCTGCCCAAAGCTTGGTCCCCCTCACCGTTCCCACGAGCTTACAACCCATCGGGGCCAGCGGCTGTTTTTGCGGCTTGGCCGCGCGGGCTTTGGGGGGCGCGGTCGCCTTCGGCGCGGCAGTTTGAGCGTAGGCAGATGCCGAAAAGCCGAGAATGGCGGTGGCGAGAATCAGCGCAGGCCTCATCATCTTCCTTCTCCCCAGATTTACTATTTGGCGTCGGAGGTAACTTCGTCCTCGACTTCAGAGCTTACTCGGCGAGACCGTCCGATCAGGCCCAAGGCGCCGAGAACAATGAAGAGGCCGCCCGCGATTATGAGCCAATGCCCAAGCCTCACCGGCTGGAGTAGCTCGGCGAGCGCGTCCATCCCCTATCTCTTTGTGGGTCGGGGTTGATCGAGACGGTATTCCCGGAATTCCGAGGGCCCTTTCACCAACCTGCGCCTGCGAACCACCTCCTCTCTGGATGGAGTCTCCGGATCGGCTAAGCGAGCGATGGTTTTTTTTCGGCAAGTTCTTTGGCTCGAACAGCGATGGCGCCACCGGCCCTTGTCGCAGGCCTTGCAAATGAGAAGGCTCTGCCGAGCCCCAGCTCGACCAGGCGGCGGATGGCTTCGGAGCGGCCGGGGAGGTCTTCTTGCTTGGCCGCCCAAGCATCGACGCTTTTCCGTAATTCCGAGGACAGGCGGATAGCCGTAACCGGGTCCTGACCGGTGGCCGGCCGGCCCGGACGTTTCCGTACTACGTTTTTCGTTGAGGGCTTCATAATAAGTGTAGTACGCTAATCGTTCTTGGAAAACAAGCGGGCTGCCGTCGTGTTGCAGAGCGAGACATGGACACAGCCGGAGCGAGGAGACCATGGTGGCGTGGGTCTTGGTGAATGTCCCCCTCGACGAAGCACGGAACGCTGGAGCTGCTCCAGTACGTCACCGCCAGACGCGGCTGGCCCGGTGATAGCTGGCACACCGGCCTGCCCGAGAAACTCGCCTCGGGCCATCAACCGGTTCTTTGGGAGCGTCTCGTGAAGGTAATAAGCACGAACAAGTCGGTATCAGCTCAGAGATATGGTGGGGGACCGCGACAGAGGGCGGTGATAAGTTGGAAGGTTTTATGAACTGGGCTCCCGTCTTGAGTTGCGAAGGGAGCGGCACCCGGGGACGTGATATCCAATCTGGGATGATCCGCCCCAGACCGCTTTGCAGGCCGTCCTTTCCGCCATCAAAGCGAACTGAGCCTTCACAAGGCTAAAAACCCGTCGGTCACGCTGGCGGGTTTTCACGGGACGCAGAGTTTTGCCCGGACGTTGCCGGAGGGCAACGTCACCTCATAAATGAAGGGCACAACACTATCCGCTTAGTATCGGCTCCTTCGCGCACGCCGGATGTGCCATCCGCATTGCCGGCAACTGCGATGAGGATATTATCTTTCGCCCAAGGCATTCCATTGTAGACGCGGGTCAGATTTTCCCGCGATACCTTAAATTGGGTGCAGCCGTGCGCCAGCGCCGCTTCATCGTTGGTCAAGTCCGGTTTTGCTTTACGCCCAAGACGCATAAGTTCGGTAGGCGTGCATGCAAACTCATCATCGAACGCCTGGAAATGAAGACGGGAAAGAAACCGATTCAGTTCGCCGAGGTGATCCGGCCCTTCTGGGCTTACCAACAGATGGATGTTGACGAAGTTTCCCTTCACGGTGCCCGTGTTCAACCGAAGCTCGATGGTAGGAATAGCAATTCGCAATTCTTCAGGCGGCCCTTGTCCTTCTCCGCCCGGACGAACTCGTAGGATCGAGTAACGCAGTAGTGGCGGAGCGCGCCTGGGCCGCCGAATGGGTGACCTCGATCCTCGCCAAGGAAGGCGTCACGATTGATCCGACCGCGAAAGAGCATGTCTGGTCGGCGTTGACGTCACTCGCATCCTCACCCGTTGAGGAGCGGACGATCACTGGTCTGACCGTCCTGCTGCAATCGACCGCGCTCAAGCAGGCGCCGCAACCCTATTGTGTCGGCGGCCCCTCCGGCCGGCTGCTCGACGCCGAGGTCGAGCAACTCGGCTTGGCGTCGGTCCAGGCCTTTGAGACCGAGGGGCTGATCGGTGCCGGCGCGGCACCCGCCGTCCTTACCTACCTGTTCCATCGCATCGAAGGGCGACTCGATGGCCGGCCGACGCTCCTCATCATCGACGAGGGCTGGCTCGTGCTCGACGATCCCGCCTTCGCGCAGCAGCTCCGAGAATGGCTGAAGACGCTCCGGAAGAAAAACGCCTCCGTCGTCTTCGCCACGCAATCGCTCTCCGACATCGACGGCAGCAACATCGCACCCGCAATTGTCGAAAGCTGCCTGACGCGGATCTTTCTGCCCAACGAGCGCGCCATCGAGCCGTAGCTCACAGCAATCTATCGGCGCTTTGGTCTCAATGATCGCCAGATCGAGATCATCGCGCGGGCGACGCCCAAGCGGGACTACTACTGCCAATCAAGACGCGGCAATCGGCTGTTCGAGCTGGGGCTTGGCCCCGTCGCGCTTGCCTTCTGCGCCGCATCCTCCAAGGCCGACCATGCTGCCATCGAATGTCTTCTCGCCGAGCACGGCCGCGAGAATTTTACGCCGGCCTGGCTCGCGGATCACGAGCTGCTATGGGCCGCCGACCTCATCCCTGACCTGACAAACCTGGAGGTGTAATCATGACCACCCGTAAATTGCGGCGCGCAGGCTTAATGGCCATGACCTCCCTCTGACTCGCCCTGTCGCTTCAGCCGCTTGTGACGACGCCTGCCTCGGCGCAGTGGATCGTCTACGACCCCTCCAACTTCAGCCAGAACGTGATGACGGCGGCGCGCGAGCTGCAGCAGATCAACAATCAGATCCAGATGCTGACCACCCAGGGCGCCAAGCTGATCGGTCAGTATGACAGCTCCGTTGCGTTCGGCCAGAGTCGGGTCCTCCTGGTCTGGACCCGCATCATCATGCCGGACGGCAATTCGATCGTGCTGGAACGTCAGCCCGGCGCCGACACCGGTATCTCGTCGGGTCCGAAGGTGAGCGGGCGGTTGGCGCCCATCTTGACGCCGGTCCAGCCATTGTCGTTGTGCGAGGCGGTGACCATCGCAACGCAGGGCACGTCGAGATCGAACTGCGCGAAATAGGCCATCGGCGTCACCGCGAGCCCGATGTCGTGCACCTTGCAGCCTGCCGCCATCAGGCCCGAGATCAGCGCGTATTTGATCGAGGCGGAAATAGCCGCGGAAATCGTGGCCGGTGACAAAATCATAGTAATCCATCAAGGTGATAGTTCACGCCCGCTTTAACTTGGTTGACCCCGGACTCCACGGTCACGCTGTTGCCGAACGGGTTCGCGAACGTCAGGGTTTTGCTGCCGAAAGCAAGGTGATCATATTCGAGCTTCGCCGACCAGTGAGATCCCAACATGTATTCCAGGCCGCCGCCGGCGATCCATCCGGACCTGGTGGTGTTGGCCACGGTCGAACCGTCGAGCCCGCTGTTCACCTCCATACGGTAGTCGGCATTCATCCACGCCGCGCCGCCCTTGGCGTAGAGCATCAGCGGTCCCGTGACATAGCCGACCCTGCCGCTCAAAGTGTCATACCAATTGCGGTCGCTGGTAATCGAGAGGGACGCGGTCCCGGCGGGATCAACGAAATTGGTCTTGCCCTGCGCTGACGTCCAGCCGAGTTCTCCCTCGACGCCGACCAGCCAGTTCGGCGCAAGCAGGTAGTTGTAGCCAAACTGCAGACCGCCGAGCGCGCCGCTCGGATTGGTCCTGTCAGTGCCAATCGGCGTGGTCACGTGCTCGCCGGCGCTGAACGCGCCGCCGAAATTGGCGCCCACATAGGCGCCGTTCCAATGGTAGGCGATCGGGGCCGCGGCTGGGGCCTTGGTGTAGAAGCCGGGCAAGACACCGGTGGTTTTCTCGGGAGCGCCGAGCTTCTGGGATATGCCAAAATAGTATCCGCGCCGCGGTCCGTATTGTGACGCGAACACGCCGATGCCGCTGCCGTTGCGGATCTGGTAGATGTAGTCGGCCACGTTGACCACGTCGAACCGGACCGTAACGGGCAATCCGTTCCAGCCATGGTCAAACTCATGCGAGACGCCGGTGTTGACCTGCCAATAGGATGGGAGGTGATCACCGTTCGGAACGACGCTGCCGTCTGCATTCACAAGATCAGTACGCAAGCCGCTGCCGTAGATGAAGGTTGCGCTCACGGTGGTCCCGTCCAACCAGCTATGGGTATCGAACCATCGGTATGCGATCCTCCCCGAACCCGTATAGAGTTGTTCGTGGTCGGTGTGGATCCAATTGTTCTGGATGTAGACCAGATCGTCCGGGCCAAACAGAGTCTGGTTTGACACGACCTTCTTCGCGCGCTGAACCCCGTAGGCCCAGCTGGTGTCGGCGGAGAAGCCGCCGTATCTGAACCTGAGCGCCAGCTCCGCACCATAATTGTAGGCCTTGTCGTAGTTGAAAGCCGTGAGCGCGTAAGCTTGGCCGAACTGCCCATCGTCGAGCAAGTCCCTGGCGTTTTTGTAATAAATGCTGCCGGCGAGCTCGAGGCTCGGACAGTTTGCGACCGCGGTCGGAGCCTTGGCAGGCATTCCGCCCGACCCGGTCGGACATTGCGGCAGCAGTTGCTGCCTGAAGCCGGCGTCATATACATCCGCCCGCTCGGGTTGGATCGCACCGACATTCTGGAGGGGCTGGCCAGCCACCTGGCCGGCCAGTACGGCGGCCTGATCGGGAGTGACGGTCGGGGTACCTGCGGTGGTCCCGTTGAAGATCTGGGTTGGAATTGTCCGACCAAGCGCCTGCGGTGCCGGTTCGAAAGTCCGCATGTAGCCGATGTGTAGCACGGTCGACCACCATGGCTTATAGGTTAGACTCGCGCGCGGACTAAACTGGTTGGCGTCGACATATTGGTAGATCTGATCGAACCGCAGGCCGTAATTGAGCGTGAGTTTGTCCGTCAGCCGCCACTCGTCCTGGGCGTAGGCTCCAAGCTGCCAGCCAAATAACTTGCTGCTGTCGAGAATGTTGAACGGCGTGTCGATCGCAGTCATGCCGTTCGGATCGTTCGGATCGAGCGGCTGCACCGTGCTTGTTGTTGCGATTCGGGTCTGTTCGCCTTGGGTGTAGAAGCCGGCCCGTAAGGTGTGCGCGTCGTTCAAGCGGTAGGAGAAATCGCCGGAGACGCCATTGAGGAATGAGCTGCGGAAGACATCGGACGCAACGTTGTTGATGAAGAGATCGCCCACCGGGTCGGGCACGAAGTGCAGATCGCTGTAGCGTGAATAGTACGACAGCTGCGCATCGAAATTGCCTTCGGATTTCTGCCACGCGATAACATTGTAGGCGTTCTTTTCGTACTGGTTCTGGTTGAGGGTGGCAGAATCGAAAGCGCTTTTGCCAAAGGCCGTATAGGCGGGAGCAGTCGGGTTGGCGGTACCGTCCGGGTTGAGGCAGGGGTTCGCTGGGTCGAAAGGACCACCGCAGAAACCTCCCGCGTTGCCCGGCTGCCCGGGGTTATTGGGAATCTGGTAGCGGGTCTCGCCGAACCCCGTAAGAGTGACCACCCGCGTCGTTGGATCGAGGACGGTGGACGTGTAGGCGAAGAACCTGCCCTGTTCAGAGTGATCGTGGATGGCGTTGGGGGAAGCTATGGCATTTTCAAGGCCGAGGCCGGTGCTGAGATAGCGGCCGGTGACGTAATAATCGGTCTTTCCCTCGACTCCTCCATATTCGAAGCTGGGCGTGATGGTCTGACGGCTGCCGCCGTAGACGCTGACGCTGCCGCCGGCAAGCGCCGCGCCGGTCTTGGACGTGATGTCGATGACACCAGCTGTATGCAGGCCATATTGCGCCGGCAGCGCGCCGGTGAGCAGCTGTATGTTGCCGATAAAGGACGTCTCGAGGATCTGCGAGAAGCCGGAAACGCCGTCGGGCAGCAGAATTCCGTTGATCCGGTACTGAACGTTGGCGTGCTCGTTGCGGACATGATAATCGCCCGCGCTCGTCGAGTCCTGCGAGACGCCCGGAAATTGCAGCGCAAGGTCGCTGAGCTGGACGGCGTTTCCCTGCGGGATATTCTCGATGTCCCTCTGAGTGAGTTCATAGGTCGTCGCGCCAGCCTTCGGCAGGATCACATTGTCGCGCCGCTGGTCGAAGTTCTGGGTCTGCTGGACGACCTGACGATTGGCCGCTGCCTGGACCTGCTCTGGGGTAGGCGCCGGCTGCGCCGGCGCGGGCTGCACCGGCGCGGGCTCACGCCTTACCACGCGCGGCTTCTGCTTGGGCTTGGCCGGCTGCTTCGGCGCTTCCACCTTGGTCTCGGGAAGCACCTTGGGTGTATTTTCCGCAGGAGGTGGGGTCTGCGCGCGAGCCGTGGCGCCGAGGCCGCAGATCATGAGCGAGGCCACTCCGCTCGTTGCTAACATTCGCTTGATGAAAACTGACATTATCCCGATTCCTGGAACGCGTGAGCGGAGTCGGCGCTGCGGGCGAAATCCGCAAGCACCTGCCGTCGGGCTGCGACGGACCGAATTGATTTCATTCGGGAGATCGCGCGGTGCGATCCTCCCGATACTAAATGGATGTCAGGAAATCGGAGGTGCGCGTGACTGAAACGCACGCCAGGCGGATGCCACGCGAGCGAAATTGCTCTCGGTGGGCAGAGCCGAGAATGCAACAATCTGCGGGAGCGGCAACGATGGCGGCGTGGGAAACAGCGCCATGTTAGCCATCGCCATCACCGCGCAGATGGCGCAAATGTCACCCGAGTGCTCGCCCGAGTTGTGATTGGAGGCAGGTTGCGGCTCATGCTGACTGCTGGCGGCATGAGCGGCGAAGGAAAGCTCAGATGCGGCCAAGCTCAATTCAGGAGCGGCGATCGTAGCAGAGGCAACGCCGTGGAAATGGCCGAACGACAACGCAAGCTGGATGCCCAGCGCCAAAAACGCCAGCCAAGACACGCGCCTTGTGTTGGATCGGAACCACTTCATGCTGAAACGCGCCTTTCGTCGAAAGGTCGAACATTCAGACCCAATCGACGTCGACGAGAGTTTCGCGAACTTGATTGAACGCGGTCAACAGCGGTCAAGCAAAGCGTCGTCAGAATCAGGCACTCTGTGGGATTTTGGCAACGCCAATCAATGCGGATGCGTTCAGTCGACGCCCCCATGTGCCTTGTGAGATAGGCGCGCCTCGCGCATTCGCTCTAGCGGACAGGCCTCTCGCCTGCGAGCCGAAAAGCTCGTGCCCGAAATTGACGGGCGCGATGAAGCTGTCCTGCGTGCCGGGCTTGGCCGCGGGAAAGGCCGGGAATGGGCTGGCGCGGTGGAGGATGTCGAGCGCCTCCTGATCTAGCACGCTGTTACCCGAGGATTTTGTCACCTTGCTGGCGACCACCTCACCTGCGCGGTTCAATTCGAAACGCACCATCACCGTGCCCGACGCTCCGTGCGCGGCCAGCGGATAGCGCTTATAGCGCTGCAGATGCCCGAAGATCAGCGCATTGTAGGCGTTCGAGCTGGCCACGCTGAACTCGGCGACGCGCTCGTTCTTGGGAACAGCGCGGGTCTCCGGCGCGGGGGTCATGAGTTGAGCCTCCGGCTTCTCGACCTTCTCCTCCTCCCGTGGCAGCGTGACCTCCGCCTGCGGCTGCGGTGGAGGCTGCTCGACCTGCTCGACCGGCTTCTCCTCGACTTTGCGGTCCTCTGTCGGCACGGCCTCCGCCTGTTGCATGGTTGGGCCAACCGCGATGTCCTGATTTTGAATCTCGGGCGAACTGGCTTCGACCGGCGCGAGTGTCACGGTGATGGCGGGAATGATGTTGGGCTCGACCGGCTCGCGGGCATACCACTCCACGAGCGAGGCAACGATAGCTACATGCGCGGCGAGGATCGTCACGCCGGCCAGCGTCCAGCGGGACAAACCGCGCCTCTCCGGAAGATACAGCGCGAGCGAATTCATTGCTTGGTTGCCGGCGTTTCGAGCCCGACCAGGGCGAGCTTGAGATATCCGGCGTCACGCAGGATGTTCATCACACTCATCAGGTCGCCATAGCTCACCGACTGGTCGGCGCGGATGAAAATTGTCTCGTCCCGGTGATCGTTGGTAGCCGTATCGAGCGCGGCCGGTAGCGCCTCGCGCGAAATGATGCTTTCACCGAGCGCGATCGCGAGGTCCGGCTTGATGGTGATGAACACCGGCTTGTCGGGCCGCGGCTGCTCGGGTGCGGTCGAGGCGGGCAGGTTGACACCGATGTCGACGGTGGCAAGCGGAGCTGCCACCATGAAGATGATGAGCAGCACCAGTATGACGTCGATGAACGGCGTGACGTTGATCTCATGCAGGACCTCTAAACCGTCATCGCCTGATCGCGTGCCGAGACGAAACGCCATGCCACTCACTCCGCCGCCGCGCGCGGCAGGATCGCGGTGCGGCTGCTCTGGCTGCGGCTGATCAGGAGCAACAACTGCGCCGAGGCGTCGCCAAGCAGCGTGCGGTAGCCAGCAATTACGCGCGCGAGATGGTTATAGATGACGACCGCCGGAATGGCAGCGACAAGTCCAAACGCAGTGGCAAGCAGCGCTTCCGCGATGCCGGGAGCCACCACCGCGAGATTGGTGGTGTGGGACTCGGAAATCCCGATGAAGGAGTTCATGATGCCCCACACCGTGCCGAACAGGCCGACGAACGGTGCCGTGGCGCCGATCGTCGCAAGGATGCCGACCCCGCGCGAGACCTGCCGCGTCATCGCCGCTTCCACGCGCTCCAGCCGCAGGGCGACGCGCTCTTTGAAACCGTCGTCGATGGGGCCTTCGGATAGCTCCGCCTCGCGCGCGGCGGAAGAGACCAGTTGCGCAATCGCGTCTCGATCATCACGGCAGGCGCGCACCGCGTCCTGGAGACTACCGTCCGCCTCGAGCATCCGTATTCGACGTCGCGCAAGCCGTGTCGCGATGCTGAGCTCGACGGTCTTGGAGAGCCAGACCGTCCAGGTCACAAGCGATGCGAAGGCAAGCCCAACCATGACAGCCTTCACCACGATGTCGGCGTTGAGGAACATGCCCCATGGCGACAGGTTGTGCGGCAGCAGAGGGTTCGGACCTTGAGCAAGCGCGGGCCCTGTGAGCATCGCAAGTGTCGAGCAGACGATCGCGCTCCCCAGTCTCGTTCCGCGCCAGGGTTTCACGGACCACACGTTGCGCCCGCCTATCGATGATATGTCGTTGTGCATGGTCCTCACCGCCTCTGCCAGGTGTTCGGCGAACTATCCGCAGCGCTGCTCAGACATCGGGGCGAACATGCTGATACCGAAACCGACCTGATACTTCTAGTTCGTGTCCACACGTCGGCCACGAATTCTGCTTCAGGCCGACGAAAACGCGAACGCGCAAATGAAAAGACTCCGCCCCACTGTTGCCAGCGTGGCCGTGCACGCGGTGCCACAGCGGGAAGAAAGCGTAATGTCAGGAAACCGGTGGGGCGCACGATTGAGCAAAGTTGTCTTTCCAACCCCGAGGAAGCCGGACAAGACGGTGACGGGGAGTTTTTGCATAAAGATCGAAGAGCCTTTTTAGGGGGCCGGTGCGTGTCAAGCGCCGGCAGCCCGATCGCTGTAATATCGTCATAGCCGTGAAGTCGGCCACGTTCAGACCCTAGATCTCTGTGTAGTCCAGGACCGTATGTTCTCCGGACCAGACCATGTCTGCGTCGTAAATTCGTTCTCGGCGCGTGGACCTGAAGTCAATCCCGAGAATGATCTGGCCCGTGGCCCTGTTTTCGCCGTTGAAGACTCGGGACGGAGAAGAAGCGGGGAGGAGGGCCTCCTCCCGCGTTTGGGACTTGGTCATGAACGATCCTTGGTGTAATGTCGTAACAGTACAGTGCCTGTTATACTGTTACACCTGAGACAGTCAAGGTGAGATGGAATGCACCGCGACCCAAATCCGCGCGGAACTCGCGTGCACGAGGAGATGCATGGTCACGCCGTTGGCGGCGACGCAGTTGAATCTCGCGCCCGCTCGTACGCGGTGTCGAAAGGGGTGCCGTTCACGCCGATGCGCCAAAGCGTGCTTGCCTTGCTCGCGACGTCCGGAAAGCCGATGAGCGCCTACGAGATCGCAGAGAAACTGAGCGATGCGCGAAAGCTCAAGACCGTGCAGGTCTACCGTGCGCTCGAATTTTTGCAGGAGGCAGGGTGCGTCCATCGGCTGGCGTCCCGCTCGGCCTATTTCGCCTGCGATCATCTGCACGGAGAAGGCGAAACGGTTGTCTTCATGGTTTGCGCGCAATGTGGCGCAGTTCAGGAGGCAGCGTCCGAACTGGTGGCGCGCGGCTTGCGGGGCGCAGCGAAAACAACCGGCTTCAGGCCCTGGCATCCGATGATCGAGGTGGAGGGCCAGTGTGCGGAATGCGCGGGTACGCCTGAACGCTAGCCCTCAAGGCTTGTGGCAGGATCGGTCAATCTCGCGGTCAGGCGCAAGGAATATTGCTGGCGAGCAGCGGCAAGCGTCGCACCCCGTCTGGGCTTCACTGCGGTGTCGATAGCTTTGGCGATTCTCTGTACCAGAGGTGTCTTGATCGGAAACGCTTTGGACAGTCACGCGATCGATCGGCGGGACGAGCGCACAAGCGCGAGGCCGCCAAGCACGGATGCGAGCGCCAGCACCAACATGGCCCGCCACCAGATGCTCCATCTGATTTCGCTTGCCGGCATCTCAATCCAATGCCATCGGGGCAATGATGACAGGTCACGCACGGTCATGGCGCGGCTTTCCAGGATTCTGGGAGAGAAATACTGCCGCCATCCGTTGTGAAAAGTTTCGGTCTGATCCTTGAACGCGAGGAAACGGCGTGAATCTGTGCCGGCGATGGAGGTCAGTGCTTCATTGACGAGAATCGCAGGCGATAGCCAGCTCAGTCGGTCGACAAGTTTTTGCTGTTGCAGCAGTTGCTGATCAAAGCGTTTCAAAAGCGGCTCTATTTGTTCGTCGACTTTTTGCTTGGCCAGAAAAAGCGCGCGCATGCGCGAGGGTACTTCGACGCGTTCGTCTTTCACCAGCAGCGCTTCCGGATCGGAGGCATAGCGGTAGTCCGCGCTATAGAGGTCCTCGTATTCCCGCAATGATTCCGCCGTCGCTACGCGCGTGCGGCTCGCCAATTCCGTGCGGGAAGGCGCCGGGCTGACCAAGCCGACGACAAGGTTCATTGTCACTGGCAAGATGAGCACAAAAAATGTCCAGGTCGCCACCGTGATCAGGGCATTCGTCGAAGAGGAATAACCGCTCGCGTTGACCAGAGCCGCGACCGCAAACCAGAACAAAGTATAAGCTGCGACCAGTGCTGACCACGAGAGCATCAAGGCTAGTTGCTCCGCGCCACGGGCTTCGGGGTGGATGAGAACCAGCGCGACAAGCGGTAGGGGAATGGCGACGGCCAGCAGCGCAAGCATGAGCACGACGATTTTCCCGGTCAGCAAGGTGCCGATGGCCAGAGGCTGCGAACAGAGCATGCGTAGGGTGCCATGTTCACGCTCCGCGCCGACAGCAGGTTATAGCCGAGCGTAGTGACCAGCAGAGGCAACACGAAAACGATGACGAAAGCGAGGTCGAAGTGCCCGCTGAGTAGGTTCCACGGATTTTCGATTTCCGTGTCGTACATAAACTGAACTTTGCTCAAATAGGTGATGCGATAATAGTTGGGCATCATGTCCGACTGCCCGATCGCCAGCGCCGCGAGCGGCGCGTTGGGCATTGTGGCGAAGCGACCGGACAGGGAGCCTGCCATCGCAGCCGGGTTCGCCGGATTGGAGAAAGGTATCAGCGCTGTTTTGCCTTCGAGGACGGACCGGAGCGTCTCACTATTTGCCGCTTGGGTCTCTTTTTCGTGTTTGAGGACGTGGGCGACCATGCGGCCGCGGAGCGTTGCTTGCGCCAGTCCCACAAATAGTCCGTAACCCAGCATGAGGGCCAGAACGCAACATACCGACGGCAGCGTGCGGTCGCGCAAAAGGATGCGGGCTTCATGCAGTACGATCAGCGACAAGTTCGAGAGCGGGCGATGCTTCATCGTTTCATCCGAATACCTAGCGCATCAGCGGACGCGTGAGCGCGTACAATGCGAGTGCGCCGGAGAGGCAGAACATGACGGCGAGCAGTACAAGGCTCGCCCAATGGTGCGCCAAGGCAAACGACGCAGACGGAAGTTCATATTTGAATTTCGGCACGCTCGCCCACAGCTCGGGACCGGCCTTATAGGTGAAGTGCGCATTGCCCAAGCGATCGGCGTGTTCGATCAGGTCCTCACTGACAATGTTTTGAATCGTCCGCCGCTGGGTTTCGGCCGCGGTTGAGAAGTCGCGATGTTGCGAAAAGTCCGTTCCCGCCATGCCCATCGAGAAGCCGCGGAGTGCGACAACCGGGGCAACGAGGCCGACCCACTCTTGCGCGCGCTGTTGACGCTCGAATGTATCCCAAAGCCTGCCGAAGTTTTCATCAAGTGCGCCGTAGCCAGCCTCGTCGTCAACCTTTAGCGCCGCCCCCCATTTGTTGAGTGGAACCGATGGATCCCACGGCATTCGCGCACCGAAATGAGCGGACCAGGCCTTGCGGCCAGCGTCTGCCACGTCGTGCGCGAGATGATTGTCGAAGTCGAGCCGGGACGGAGTAGGGTAAAGCAAAATCGCCGCCTCCGAGGCAGTGCGCGGAGCAATCAGCGTTGCCGCGACCCAGAAG
Source organism: Bradyrhizobium sp. USDA 4011 (assembly GCF_054063415.1). Lineage (NCBI taxonomy): Bacteria > Pseudomonadati > Pseudomonadota > Alphaproteobacteria > Hyphomicrobiales > Nitrobacteraceae > Bradyrhizobium > Bradyrhizobium sp. USDA 4011. The sequence continues at coordinate 2,374,509 of NZ_JBSSGG010000001.1, read as the reverse complement.
CTCAGGAGCAAGACCAGGGCTGCCCGCGATGAACTTACAAGAGCGGATACCGCAAGCGTCAGAAATACGAAAAAGCCGAGATAGAGCCCATATCCCAAAGCGAGCCACGCGATCCGACAGACCACGTCGAGGCGCTCTCCAGCGGGTAGGCGAGCAACGATGAGCACCGCAAAGGCAATGCCGACTGGGGCAGTCAAAGCGCCAATGCCGCCCGCCAGTGCAGCCGCTTTGCCGAGGAGGAGACTTCGCGCGGGTACGCCTAGGCTGAGAAGCTGGCGCAACGTTCCACGTTCGCGTTCGCCACTCACGGCGTTGAAGCCGATGACGATAATGAGCAAGGGGACCAAAACCTGAAGTAGCCAGGCCGGCGATAGCTCGCCGAACCGCTGCAATCCGGTGGCATCCTGGGCCGGTCGGAACTTGAGTTCGCTCTGGCGATGCGCCTGAAGCCAGACGGTCGAGCCGACAAACGGCGCTATGCCGGGATCGAAGACGGTAAGCGATGGTTCAGGCTTGAACACGTGCATGCCCTGTTCCGCCGCATCGTGCGGGTGGCGATAGCCTTGGTGAAGCCAGGCATCGTAGTCGAGGGCCTGGCCGGCCGACCGTTCGCTATTCAGCTGAACCTGCCGATTCAACCCGGCCGCGAGAGCCACCAGCATGAGGACGACGACCAGACCTCCACCCCAGAGCAGGCGCCCGTCGCGGGCCAATTCACGCAGATCCTTAACGGCTATGATTGCGAACACGTCAATTCTTCATGTGCTTGAGGTACAGCATTTCAAGATCGGCGTGGCTGACGTCCTCGCTCCTGAGCTCCTCCACCAGCCGCCCATGCTTCATGATGCCGATGCGAGTCCCGGTCTGTTTCGCGTGGAAGAGATCGTGCGTCGTTGTAAACACCGCGACGCCGTTGTTGCTCGCCTTGACGAGAAGCTCGGAGAACTCGTTGGCTGCGGACGGGTCAAGTCCCGAGGTCGGCTCGTCGAGCAGGAGGGCTTTGGCGTTCTTGGCCAGCGCGATGGCAATGCCCACCTTCTGGCGCATGCCTTTCGAGTAGGTCGCGACCCTGTCATCGGCTGCTTGACGAGGCAGACCCGCGGCCTCAAGCAGCTCAAGCAGCCGCAGCCGCGGCAAGCGCTCACCGATGGCGAGCGAAGAGAAGAATGCCAGGTTTTCCAAACCTGTGAGCACGCCATAGAGCGTGACCTGTTCCGGGATATACGCGAGCAGCCGCTTCGTCTCGAGAGGCTGACGCACCACGTCAAGCTTGCCGATTTGCAGGCTACCGGATGTCGGTTGGAGAAAATTCAGGAACAGATTAACCAGCGTCGTCTTGCCGGCGCCGTTGGCCCCGAGCAGGCAGTAGATCTCGCCGGGCTGGACACCAAGCGAGACATTGTTCAGCGCGCTCTTGGCGCCGAACTGCTTCGTTACTTCAATAGCTTCGAGCATGGATCCCCTTGCCTCAATCGGCCACCGCGCGGCGATGGTGTGGTGTGCGGTCCGCCAGCAACAGTGGCGAGGGATCACGCTGTAAGCGATGAAACGGCCTCTTGACCAGTGTAACGTTATAACATTACAGCGCGCGCGCTGTGAAGCCTCGATATGGGACGAGGTGGTTTGGTGGGGGCGAGTGTGCGTTATCTGTTGAGTTCGGTTTCTCTTTCAACGCTTTTGATAGTGGCAGACCTTCTTTATCTTGGCGTGGTCCAGGCGCAAGCTCAGACGGTTCCGTCGTCAACCCAGCCAGCGACTTCATTGCCGGCGGTAACCGTTGATGCGCCACAGCAGCGAACAACGGCCCGAGTGGCGACGCCGTCGAGCGCGCAGAGAGGTCGAGTCTCGCGTGCGAGCAGAAATCCGCGACCACCAACCACTGCCGAAGCGTCACCGCAGTCGCAAGGGCAACAGCAAATGCCCGCGACGCCGCTCAACACCAATACGGTGACGCAGAGCGCGAGCCGCCTGGGACTAACCGCGCGGGAAACCCCAGCGACAGTTGAGGTCGTCGGCGCGGACGCGATTCGCGAGCAGGGCTACCACAACATGCTCGATACCGTTAAGGGCGCGACTGGCGTCCAGGCGGGAGATGCGCCGAACGACATCTCCTTTGCGATGCGCGGTTTCCAAGGCAATCAGATCAACGTGACCTACAACGGCATCAATATTGGGCCGACGGGCTTCACGGCCTTGACGATGGAGACCTTCAATCTCGACCATGTTGAATTCCTCAAGGGTCCGTCGTCGCTGATGTCTGGCGAAGGCGCGGTGGGTGGCGCCATCAATTACGTCACCAAGACGCCGCACACCGGCCCCATCCAGAACGAGGCATTTGTCGGATTCGATTCCTACGGCAGCTACCGGACCGGCTTTGGATCCGGCGGCAGTACCAAAATTCAGGGGCTCGATTATCGCTTCGATATCAGTCAGTCGAACGTGAATGGATTCATCGATGGTACCGACGCCAAGAACCTGCACGTGTCTGGGCAACTCGACTATCGCCTCTCGGACACCTTCAAGGTGTTCGCCGCAGCAGAATACAAGAACTATTACGGCCACATCTACGAAGGAACACCGCTCGTTCCCGTAGCATTTAGTGGTCCTTACGCGACCAACGGGGTCGTGTCGGGCACGAAGGTGTCAGATTACAACGGCACCAACCTCGGCGCTGTCACGATTGACAGCCGGACGCTCAACACGAACTACAATGTGCTGGACAACCACAAGACCATTGACGAGACGTGGTTCCGCTCCGGATTTGAATGGAATCTCGCGAACAGCGTCACGCTAAGAAGTCAGACTTACGAGTACAATTCGAGTCGCGACTGGTACAACAGCGAGGTCAGTGCCTTCAATACCATCGACAACAAGGTGGATCGCGAGCGCTTCTTCGTGCACCACAATCAGAACACCGTCGGCAACAATACCGACGTGACCTGGGACTCTCGTTTCTTCGGTTTGGAGAATCGCCTGGTCACCGGCGTCGAGGCCTACCATCTGGACTTTACCCGCCCCGCAGCTGCCAACTTTCCTTACGACCAGGTCAACCTGGTCGACCCCACCCGCGGTTATTACGGCCTGCTTACGACACAGCGTCAGACCGCCACCATCGACAGCATCGCATTCAACGTCGAAGATCGTCTGAAGTTGACGCCGACCTTCGCCCTGATCGGCGGCCTGCGCTATAATCCGTTCTCGCTCGATCGCGAGTCGACAAACGTGTACGGCGCAACGAAGGCCGGCTTTCCCTACTCGGCCGACTGGGACCCGGTCACAGGCCGAATCGGCTACACCTGGGAAGCGTTTCAGGGCACCGCGTTCTACAGCCAGTATGCCACGGCCAGCGATCTGTCAGGCGGAAGCATCTTTCTCTTGAGCCCAACGCAGAAGCTTGTGCTTACGGATGCGCGTAGCTACGAGACCGGCGTTAAGAACCTGTGGTGGAACGGCCGTGCCGAATGGACCTTTTCGGCCTTCGACATCGAGCGCAGCAATGTCTACACGGCGCAGGCCGGACAGACTCTCAACCTCGCAGGAAAGGTCAAATCGCAAGGTGTCGAGTTCGCTGTGGCGGTGCGGCCGGTCCCCGAGCTCAAGCTCTGGGGCAACGTCGCCTACGTCCACGCCCGTTATGCGGACTATGATTTCACCGGCGGCTCATTCTCCGGAAACGCACCGCCCAACATTCCTGCGTTGGTGGTGAACGGCGGGGCATCCTACCGCTTCCTTAATCCGGGCTGGCTGCCGGCCGAGGCTGGCTTCTCGGTGCGTCACGTCGGTGACCGCTATACCACCGATGCCAACACGGTGACGATGCTGGCTTATACGACGGCTGACGTATTTGCGTTCGTCGACATTCCCAAATCCCGGACGTTCCCCACATTCGACAACACGCGTGTCACTTTCCGGGTTCGAAATCTCACGGACAAGATATATGCCGCCTGGAGCGACCCATTCTACCCTGACCAGATTTTCCTGGGAGCACGGCGAACATACGAAATTGAGACGTCGTTCAAGTTCTGATGGTAGTCCGCCTACAGCGATTCCTGGTCCTTATCCATCGTTGGCTGAGCATTCCGCTGTGCCTGCTGTTCGCGATGTGGTTTGCATCCGGTATCGTGATGCACTTTGTGCCGTTTCCTGTGCTGACCGAAACCGAACGGTTCGCTGGACTACCGGCCATCGACGTCTCCGTGATAAAGCACAGCCCGGCCGAGGCCGTCGCAGCGAGCCTTCTCAAGGGCGTTACGCGAGTGCGCTTGTGGCAGCGCAGCGACGGTCCTGTCTACCTGGTGTCTACGTCCTCCGGCATGAAAGCCTTGCGTGCCGACGATTTGCGCGCGGCCGATGTCGGGTCCGAGCTGGTTGCTGTGGCCATCGCGTCAGAGCATGCGCGTTTACGCGGCTTCGCTTCCGCTTCCACTACATTGGTTCGGCTGGCCGAATATGATCAATGGACGGTACCGAACAGCTTCGATCCTTATCGACCTCTCTATCGCGTTGCCCTGAACGATCGTGCGGGAACGGAGCTTTACGTCTCCTCGCGCACCGGTGAGATCGTAAGCGACTCGACGCGCAGTGAGCGTGCATGGAACTACGTTGGAAGCATCGCGCATTGGATCTACCCGACCGTACTGCGCAGAAACTGGGCAGTCTGGAACGTTACGGTCTGGTGGCTATCCCTTGCTGCTGTCCTCGCGGCATTGTCGGGCGTTATCGTGGGTCTGTTTCGTCTCAAGCGCGCGCGAGGCCGTATCGTATCTCCTTACCGACGATGGCATGCTTGGCATCACTGGCTCGGATTGACGTGCGCCGTTTTCGTCATGACTTGGATTGTCAGCGGGTGGCTATCGATGGACCATGGCCGTCTCTTTTCCACCGGCGCGCTGACCACATCGGAAGCGGATCGGATTGCCGGCACGGCGGCTTGGGAAAGTCTGACGTCAATAGGAGTCGCCCCACCTACCACCCGAGAAATCGAATGGTTCGCTCTCGGCGCCCGTATCTATCGGCGTATTCGAGCGGTGATCGACACTCAGCAGCTTTCCCTCGTCGATCCGGTGTCACGTGCGTCGTCTTCCTCGTTCTTGCAGGCCGACGAAGTCAACGCCGCCATCGTCCACGCGCTCGGAGGCTGCTCGAGCACGTCCGTCGTGACGCGAGGCGATGAATATATCATCGCATCTGACGCTGCAGCGGCTCCAGTCTATCGGTCCATCTGCGGAGAGGTCTGGTACCAAGTCGATGGCGCCAGCGGCGCCAACCTGGAAAAGCTTGATCCACAACGTCGAAGCTATCGCTGGCTGTATCGCGCGCTGCACACCCTCGACTTTTCCGTCTTGATGGCGCGCCCAGAACTGCGTACGACCCTCGTTGTTGTTCTATGCGCTTTGGGCGCAGCGTTCAGCGTCACCGGGATCCTGATTGCCTGGCGGCGACTGCGATTGGAATTTCGCTGACTCCATCGAAATGATCTGCCCGTGCTCAGCTGGCGGAGCCTCTATCGCCGGGCCGGGAAACAGCGAGGTTGCAAGCGCTCGCAAAGGGGAAACCCGTGACTCTGACGAGAGCTTCTCAAAACTGCCAACTGGCCGTCGATATGCCTCGCAAGCCGACCGCTGCGGAATGATCTTGGCCATGGCGCAGATGTGGAATCTGCTCGCGGGTGATGCCAGTCTCGTCTCGTTCGGCCAAGGTGTTTGTCGGAATCAGGGCCTCTTTGGGATCACCGACGAGCTCGATGTGTCCCCCTATTTGGGGTCTGCCGATCGCGCCGCTTGCCTGCGCGGTGTTTGCCGCCGTGATTGCGCTGCAGCTGTTCGACCTGTTCCACGAATCCCAAAATCCCCACATGATGTAGCCGTAGGCCTCCCATCAAAGTCATGGACCGTGGCTACGTCTTGCCACGGTCCGCGCTAGGACAGGGCGGGCCTGTGCCCGCTGCGACGGGGAAATTCCTCGTAGCGCTCACTCACACTGCGGCTGATTCGCTAGGGGAGATCAGGCCAGTGTCAGGCGACCGTGATCGTCACAATGGTCACCGTGGGCGTGATGCAAGCGTCCGTCGACGAGATAGTCGATGTGGTCCCCATGGGGCACTGCCTCATGTCCACAACCGGGGCCGTGGGTATGAGAGGCGCATTTCGTATCGGGCGTGCAGCGCACAGGGTTTGCGGCGCTGACAGCGATCACATGCTCATCGACATGATCGCCATGCATGTGATGCAGGTGACCGTCGTGCAGATAGTCGACATGGCCGTCATGTCGGACGGCGGTATGTCCGCAGTTCGGGCCATGTTGATGGGTGTGGTTGGCATGATGCTTCTCGTTACACGCGCTCATTGTTCATTCCTTCCGTATTGATCTCGAACTGCCCGAGATCAGATGTTGTGCCTTTCGGCGGCATGTTCGATGGCGCTCTCAACCAGTCGAAGAACATGGTCATCGGAGAGCGCATAGTAGATATGCTTTGCCTCTCGCCTGCGCTTGACCAGCCGCACCGCATGGAGCGTCTTCAGGCGCGCCGATACCGTGGTCAAATTCTCGTCTTCCAACTCCGCCAGTTCCGACACACAGACTTCGCCGCTGGCGAGGTGGGCCAGCAAACGCAACCGGGCTGGATCGCCGAGCGCCCGAAACATCGCAGACGCCTCCTCAAGCTGGAGGTCGTTCGGCAGTTTTGCGATCGGCCGTGGAGAATGGTGATGCGTATAGCGAGCCATTCATACTCCATCAGTCCAACGATCCATGGATTAATAGTTGGACTTGGTGCTGTCAAGCCCGACGTGGAGGCGGCGGCCTTGAGTTGAAGGCGCTCGCGCAGACCCACCTGAGTTGGACCTTCAACGGCGTGGACCCTGCCAATGAGATGCTCAAGGTCGCCGCGAAGACGCTGGGAACCCTAACTTCGCGCGTCGTCTGTCTCCCGCTGTCGAGGTACGTCGCGTTCGCAATTGCCTCCGGTGTGGATACTGAGCGCGCCCAGGCAATGCGCGGGATCATCGAGGCCAATCTGAATATGCTCAACCCCGAGCAGGACGAAGCGATTCTGCGTGAGGCTGGATTCTCCAACATATGTCAGTTCTACGCCGCCTTCACTTGGCGAGGATGGGTGGCGCACGGCTGATCCGCTTCGCATCTGTCAAGCTCCACGAGCGGTTTGGCGACGCCAATTGCGAGCCAGTGATTCCCGAGCCAGACGTAGCATTTCTCCCGTCTGCTACATTGACGAGGTCTGATTCCAGCCCGCAGCCCAGCGCGCATCCGTGCGCCGGCACAGAACGGTGGGTCCCAAGCGTCGTATCGTGCTTTAAACCCGATGACGATGGTGAATGCAGCGCCAGCCTTGCAATGAGACAAACTCAAGGGGTAACTAGACCCGAATTCGGCGATCGGATCTTAGTGACAGCGTCGGGGAGGCATACGCTCCTAAAAGGTGGATGCTAGGAGCCAACCATCACGTCAGGTCGTCTTGATCGCCTCCAAAAGCCTTCACCAAATCCTTCAACGTCACTTCGGGAATCGGTTTATGGATGCGGGCCAGACGCGGCTTCTCGCCGTTGATGAGTACCGCGACGACTGTCTCGGTGTCGGGGCAATCCCTATCGCTGCAATTCAATTCGGTAACGGAAATTGTGACTTCTTCCGTCAGGTCCAGGTGCCGGCGCGCCTCTTCCTTCAACCGCGCGACGGATTCCGGGTACCCAATCTTCGATTTGCGGGCGAACGGATTTACAAATGACGATGACATGTCGTGCTTCAACCCGACTGTTCAATTCGGTCCTTGCATTGCGGGACTAGACTTGGCAGGCCTCAAATCCAGTGCGCAACACGTCTTCCGGCAAATTTCTTCCGATGAAGACGAGGCGGCTCTCGCGCGGCTCGGTCTCTTTCCAAGGCCGCTGTGGGGCGCCATCGATCAGCATGTGCACGCCCTGGACGACAAACCGGTCGGGGTCATCCCTGAAAGCCAGAATGCCCTTCATGCGAAGGATATCCATGCCCAGTTTCTGGACGATCATCTGGATCCATGGCAGGAAACGATCGGGGTCCAAGTCTCGGCTTGATTTCAGCGACAAGCTCTTGACGTGACTGTCGTGCTCATGCGCGTGCGTTTCATTCATGAAGTCGGGCTCGAATTCCAGGATCCGATTCAGATCGAACGCATCCATGCCCATGACCTTGCCGAGGTCGACTGAGCACTTCTCGGTGTGATGTAGCTTGGCGTATGGGTTGATCTGGCGGATGCGCGCTTCAACTTGCTTGATTTCGTCAGAGGTGACCAGATCGGTCTTATTGACGAGAATGACATCGGCAAATGCGATCTGTTCCTGCGCCTCGTGCGCGCTCTCGATCTCGCCAAGCAGGTGCTTGGCGTCGATCACGGTCACGATCGCGTCGAGCTTCGTCCTCTTGCGAACCTCTTCGTCGACTATGAACGTTTGCGCAACCGGCGCGGGATCGGCCAAGCCCGTTGTTTCAACAATGATGCCGTCGAATTTGCCCTTGCGCTTCATCAAGCCTTCTATGATGCGGATGAGATCTCCACGAACGGTGCAGCAGATGCAGCCGTTGTTCATTTCGAAGATCTCTTCATCGGCGTTGACGATGAGATCGTTGTCGATGCCGACTTCGCCAAATTCGTTGACTATCACCGCATAGCGCTTCCCGTGGGTTTCGGTCAGAATGCGGTTCAACAACGTGGTCTTGCCCGATCCGAGATAACCCGTGAGAACAGTGACGGGCGTTTGAACGTCGAGGTTTGTCATCATGAACACTCCGGGTCTGACGGGCCAAAAATCTACACGGTCTCGTCCAGTCTATGAACGGATAGTATAATATACGATACGAGCCAACAACGGTTATTCGGATAGCGCGGAGATCATGGTCCGGAGGTTGGAACGAAACATGTCAAGATAGGTCGGTGCGGGGCCGTCGGGGGCCGAAAGAGAATCCGAGTAGAGCGTCCCACCGATAACCGCGCCGGTCTCGCTGGAAAGTTGACCAACAAGCCGAGGATCAGTGACATTCTCCAGAAAGACGGCCGGGATTCTTTCGGTTTTGATCTGACGTACAATCCTGGCGAGGTCCTGCGCCGAAGGTGCGCTTTCGGTGCTGATACCTTCGGGGGCAATGAACTCGAAGCCGTAGGCGGCACCGAAATAGCCGAACGCATCATGCGTGGTAATGATTTTGCGCCGCTCCGCCGGAATCTTGGCGGCTGCGGCTCTCACCTCCGCATCGAGCTTGTCGATTTCAGCAATCAATCTTTCGGCATTCGTCTCGAATGTCGCCTTGTCGTTGGGATCTGCCTTAGCCAAGCCATCCCGTATGTTTGCAACATAGATCTTGCCGTTCTGCAGATCCTGCCAGGCATGCGGATCGGTCACCCTGGTGCTGTGTTCCACCATTTCCCGCGGCTTGACGCCGGCGCTTGCTGTTACAAGGACGCCATGAAAGCCGGAAGCGTCCTGCAGTCGAGGCATCCAGCCTTCCAGTCCCAGGCCATTCATAACAAGGACCTTCGCGTCTCCGAGATGTCTGGCATCAGAAGGCGTGGGATGGAACGTGTGAGCATCGCCATTGGGCGCCACGAGCGTCATCACGGCTACGCGGTCGCCACCGACTTCGCGGGCGAGATCGCCGAGAATGGAAAATGATGTGACTACCAGGATCTTGTCGGAAGCATTCGCCGGATGTTCCCAGCCAGCAAGCGCTGATACAAGCAAGGCGGTCAATATGCTGATCATCGCTCGATTTTGTTTCATGAGCTGCGTCCTCCAGGACAAACTGCATCAGGCTTCGAGATGGCGCACCGGAAGCAACTTAGTGAGGACACTGCCGCGCGGACCAAAGAGCATGGAAAGAACATAACTCCCACCACAGGTGACGACGATGGTCGGGCCAGAAGCCATGTTCAGGTAATACGAGAGAAGGAGGCCAACGTAGCAGCTTGCAAGGGCGAAGATGACGGCGAACAGGAGAAGCTGGAAGACTTCGTCGGCCCAAAATCGCGCGGTCGCGGCGGGCAGGAGCATGATGCCGACGGCCATCAGGGTGCCAAGTGCGTTGAAGCTTCCCACGAGGCTCAACACTACCAGGGCAAGAAAGGAAAGATGCACAACAGAACTGGAGCGGCTCACGGAGCGCAGGAATTGTGCATCGATGCACTCCACGACGAGGGGGCGGTAGATGATCGCCAGTCCGGTCATGCTGATGGTTGCGATGGCACCCATCACAAGCAGGGATTTGTCGTCAAGCGAGAGCACGGTGCCGAACAGGACCTGCATGAGATCGACATTTGAGCCACGAGCAGAAACGATGAGGACTCCAGCTGCAAGGGACATCAGGTAGAATGCCGCTAGGCTTGCATCCTCCTTGAGAACGGTGGATCGGCTGACCGCTCCGGCAAGGAGCGCAACGCTCAGGCCTGCGATCAAGCCGCCTGCGGACATGGCCGACAGGGAGAATCCCGCGACCAGATAGCCAATCGCGACCCCAGGCAGGATTGCGTGGCTCATCGCGTCCCCCATCAAGCTCATCCGTCGAAGCATCAAGAATACGCCGATCGGCGGGGCGCCTAGCGACAGCGCAAAGCATCCGACCAGCGCCCGGCGCATGAAGGAGAACTCGACGAATGGCTCGATAAGAAGATCGATCATGACTTCCTTTGCGCCTCATGCTCTCCACGCTGACACACCTCGGCATTCTCGTCCCACGCCTCGCACAGGTGACGCGCGCGCCTGAGATTGTCGTCCGTCAGGACGGCCGCGCTGTCGCCCCAGGCAACCAGCTCGCGTGCGAGCAACAGAGTTTGCGGAAAATTCGCTCGTGCCTGGTCGAGGTCATGGACTGCCGCGATGATGGTTCGTCCTTCCTCGTGCCATCTCTGGATGATTGCGATCAGGTCCGACACCGTCCGGCTATCGATCGCAGCAAAGGGTTCATCGAGCAGGATAATCGACGCATTTTGCAGCATTAGTCGTGCAAACAGGGCCCGTTGTAACTGGCCGCCGGAAAGGGAGCCAATCAGGCGGTCTTCGAAGCCGGCAAGGCCGACCAAGTCGAGCGCCTGCCTCGCGCGCAGCTCCAGTTGCGTATCAAGGGGGCGCCAACCGCCAATCTCGTGCCACAGACCCATCGAGACCAGATCGAACAATCGCAGCGGAAAGCTTCGATCGATTTCCTTCAGTTGCGGCAAATACGCGAAGTCGCGCGGATTTGCTCCCTTGCGGTTGAGTTTTCCCTGCAGCGGCTTGATATCCCCAATGATGCCTTTGAGCAGGGTCGATTTGCCTGCGCCATTCGGACCGACGAGGGCAATGAGATCGCCTCGCGCGACGGTGCCGTTGAGATGGTGCACTGCCGGATGCCGATCGTATCCGAGCGTCAGTTCCTCGAATGAGAGAGCGACGCTCTTCGGCTTCGAAGGAACGGAATGTACGACGGCCGGCATCATGATCCGACGACCAGCGCAATTGCCAACCAAAGGATAGCTGCCAACATCGCGACCGGAATCAGCCGGTGAGCGACACCGGTGCGCAGCGGCGAAAAGCGAAGCCGCGACGTATCGTTGTCGCGGATCGCGGCCGGCTCGGAGTTCGCGGCCGTCATTGTGCCCAACCCCTTCGTTCGAAAATGTTGTGCACGGCGTCCACTCATTGACGTTACATTATAACAGTCGCTTCTATCGAAGTGGCCGTCAAGGCCTGCGTCTGCAAAGGAGAGAAAATGAAAACAGGCGGGTTCGGCCAATTCCGACGACGGTCCTGCCAGTTTATTTCGGATAGATGCGTCGGCGTGCAAACAGAAACTGTCGCCCCGTATAAGGGATTGCAATCGCGATGGCCGGCGCGCTGATGTTCCGACAGGTGGTTTGAGACCGACAGCACAGCTGCCCCCACCGCGATCGCAAACGCTGCAGCAATCAGCACAAGCGCGACGGGCGCAGCTCTTGGTCTCTTCAATCCGGCCAACGCATCGAACAATTGTTGGACGGCCTCGGGATCGATATCCCGACAGATAACGACAAGGCGAGTTCGGCGATCCTCGGAGGGCCATTGTTCAAGACGGTGGAAGGGATAGACCGTGTGCTGCACCACATGAATCAAAATTGGTCGATCGACATCATCTGAAACTGCAATTAGGCCCTTGACGCGCAACAGCCGGTCGCCGGCAGCGCTCTGGAGCAGGAAGAGAAATCCATCCAGATCCGTCTGTGAGACCGGTTGGTCTCTGATGATGCTGAACGTCTGTATTCGGCCGGCGTGGCGGCCCTTGGAGGTTGCGGCATGCTCGCCCGACTGCTCGGCTGCGAGCACGCGATCTAGCGCAAGCCAGTCTTCAACGTCCTCCTTGCGTTGCGCAGTCACGAATTCGCGAGCCTCGAACAGATGCGCGATGGCGAATCCGGCGCCGTGTCGGTCAATAACCTTCGCGGTCGGATTGATGTCGGCAATCTGCCGGCGCAGGTCCTCAATCGGGCTCCCTGCCAAGTCTGTCTTGGTCAGGACGATGCGATCGGCAAATGCAATCTGCTTGAGGCACTCGAAATGTCGCTCCAGCGTTTGTTCAGCAGCCAGGACATCCACGGCGCAGACAAAACCCGCCAGATGAAACCGCCGAGCCACCACGTGATCGCGCAAACCCGTGGCAGGCGTGCCGCCAGGAATGAGTTGGTTGACCACGGGGGCTGGATCCGCAAGACCGGTCGTCTCGACGATCACCCTTGAAAAGCTGCGGCCGAGTTGCTTTTGGACGTTCTCATGGAGTTCGAAGAGCGAGGTTCTGATGTCGCTGCCGGCGGTGCAGCACAGGCAGCCCGTCGTCGTGATCATCATCTCGCGTTCGCCGACGCGGACAAGATCGTGGTCGATCGAGATGTCACCGAATTCGTTGATGATGACGGCGGTGTCGCCGAATGCCGGGTCGCGGAGAAGGTCGTTCAAAAGCGTCGATTTGCCGGCGCCGAGAAACCCGGAAAGCACGATTACGGGTGTCGATTGTGGCGCCACCATCTAGGCGTGCGATCCCACGCACGCATTGCATTGTCCCTTGAGTTCAATAACTGCGGTTTCGATCTTGAAACCATGTTTGTCGGCTGTTGCTCTGAGACGCCGAAAGGCATCGGCTTCATCGAGTTCTTCCACATTGCCGCAGTCGCGACAGATTGCGAACACCGCAGCCCCATGCCGATGCTGGGGGTCAACGCAGGCGACATAGGCGTTGATTGTCTCAAGCCGGTGAGCAGCTCCCTGTTCGATCAGCTTGTTGAGTGCGCGATAGACCGTCGGCGGCGCCGAAATCTCATGCTTGCGGGCGGCATCAAGGACTTCATAGGCCGTCATGGGCCCTCCTGCCGTCTGGAGGATACGCAAAATCTGCTGATGTTTGGGCGCCTTGGCATTCGCGCGCTTCATTGAGGTCTCCTCAACTCTTCAAACGGCGGTTGACGGATGTTATAATATACGACTAAACCTGCGGCACAAGTCGCAGAGGCTCATGATGGCTCATCAAAATCTTCCCGTCACCGTTCTTTCCGGGTTCCTTGGCGCAGGCAAGACGACGCTCTTGAACCACATGCTCGCCAACCGCGAGGGACGCCGGATCGCTGTGATCGTCAACGACATGAGCGAGGTCAACATCGATGCGGAGCTTGTGCGCCAGGATGGGGGCCTGACGCGGACCGATGAAACGCTGGTCGAAATGACCAATGGCTGCATCTGTTGCACGCTCCGCGAGGATCTGCTGGTCGAAGTCCGGAAACTAGCTTCGAGCGGCCGCTTCGATGCCTTGGTGATTGAGTTCGACCGGAGTTGGGGAACCGCTGCCGGTCGCGGCCACTTTCGAATTCCGGGACGAGGAGGGCGCCAGCCTTTCCGATGTTGCTCGCCTTGACACCATGGTGACGGTCGTGGATGCGGCCAGTCTGCTTGCGAACTACTCCAGCCAGGACTTCCTTCGGGATCGGGGCGAAGTTGCCGGCCCCGAGGACCAGAGGGCGCTCGTCGACCTTCTGGTCGAGCAAATCGAGTTTGCCGACGTGATCGTGCTCAACAAGGTTTCGGCGGCCTCTCCGGAGCATCTCGAGATCGCGCGCGCGATCGTCCGGTCCCTGAATTCCGATGCCAGAATAATCGAGACAGATTTCGCGACTGTGCCTCTCGATCAGGTACTGGGAACCAATTCCTTCGATTTCGAGAAAGCTCATCGCCACCCGCTCTGGTTCAAGGAGCTTAACGGCTTCAAGGACCACCTCCCGGAAACCGAGGAATATGGCGTGCGGTCCTTCGTCTATCGTGCCCGCCGTCCGTTTCATCCCGGACGTTTCCAGGCATTCTGCAATGAACCCTGGCCGGGGGTCATTCGCGCCAAGGGATTCTTCTGGCTCGCGACGCGCCCGAATTTTGTCGGCGAACTGGCGCTTGCCGGAGCCATTGTCCGAACGTCGAAACGGGGGCTGTGGTGGTCGGCTGTCCCGCAGCAGAGATGGCCCGAGGATCCCGGTTGGCGGCAGAGCATGAAGCCCTATCTCGACCCGGTTTGGGGCGACCGGCGGCAGGAGATCGTGATCATCGGGATCGATCCGATGGACGAGGCGTCCATCCGCCGCCGTCTCGACAGCTGCCTGGTCGGAGAGCCCGATCATTTCACGCCGGAAGCATGGGGCTGTTTGCCAGACCCATTCCCGTCCTGGACAAAGGACGCCGCATGACAAACCGAATGATCGGCCGCTCGTGGGAAGAGCTGCTGCACACGCCCGAAGAGATGGACGCGTCAGTAGTACCGCCCCGCTTTGACGAAGCGCGCGATCACATCGGCTTGGCAATCGAACGCATCGAGCGGGCAGGCATTCCGGCTGAAACGCTTCACGCCGTCTTGATGAGCGAGACGTTGCCGCGCTTGATCCATGAGCACGGCCCGCTCTGGGTCGCTGCCATGCTTGCACAGTTTTCTTCGGCGCTCATTCGTGACGCGGGATCCAAGCATCAATAGACAAGAGTATCGAAGCCCGAGTGAGATTGGGGTGTCATGATGCCACGATATGCGCTTCTCCTCACCGTCATCGTGACGCTGTTTGGGATTCAGAGCGCCAGCGCTGGGAAAAAGCTCGACGTCGTCGCGACTTTCTCCATCCTTGGCGATCTCGTGAAAAATGTCGGCGGCGACCGGGTCTGCGTCAATACGCTTGTCGGGCCGGACGGCAACACTCACGTCTATACACCATCGCCTGCGGACGCAAAGAAGCTCGCCGACGCAGATGTCATCGTCGTGAACGGCTTGGGGCTTGAGGGGTGGTTGGACAGGCTAATCAATGCCTCTGGCACAAAGGCGGCGATCATTGTTGCAACCACGCGGATCAAACCGAAAGAGAGAGCCGGGAAGGCGGATGATGACGGTCATGGCAGCACCGATCCTCATGCTTGGCAATCGGTTGCGAATGCAAAAACCTACGTCGAAAACATTCGCGATGGGTTAGTTGCGGCCGACCCCGAGGGCAAGGGGGCGTATGAGGAGAACGCACGGGAATATCTCGCCCGTCTCGACCAGCTCGATCGTGATGTACGATCGACGATTTCAACCATCCCAGCCGACAAGCGGCTCATCGTTACAAATCATCGCGCGTTCGGATATTTCGAGCGGGAGTATGGCATCAAGTTTGCCTCACCTCAGGGTCTTTCGACAGAAGCTGAACCATCCGCGAAAGGCATGGCATCGATCATTATTGCTATCAGGCAGAGTAAGGCACCTGCGGTATTTCTGGAAAACGTTACGGACCCGCGGCTAATGCAGCAGATTGCCACGGAAACCGGTGCCAGAATTGGAGGCACGCTGTACTCTGACGCTCTCACGGATGAAAAAGGCGATGCGTCCACATATATTGATCTTGTTCGGCACAATCTAAGGCAACTGTCCTCCGCACTTTCAAACTGAATCGGGAAAATCGCATTCTCGATGGCGCGGTCGTATGTTCAATAGGATTGACTGGCTCTTGTGAATCGTACGATCCGACTAAATCCGCGACTCGCAGCCGTCGCCGCAGTTGCCATCGGCTGTTGCTGCTGGATGCTGCCAGATTCCGCGGCAGCCCACATCGCCTCGACGGGCTCCGGCGGCTTCGGAAGCGGGTTTGTCCATCCGCTCACCGGACCAGACCATTTTCTTGCGATGTTCGCCGTCGGCCTGTGGGGCGCCCAGATGGGCGGTCGGCCGGTTTGGACGCTGCCGGTGACATTCCCGCTGATCATGGCTGCCGGCGGCGCTGCCGGAATGTTCGGCCTGCCGCTTCCGGGCGGGGAGATCGGCATCGCGCTCTCGATTCTCGCGCTGGGCCTGGCAATCACTTTTGCCTGGAATCCCGCGGAAGGGATAGCGCTCTGTTTGATAGCGGTTTTTGCGATCTGTCATGGATACGCGCACGGAGCTGAGTTGCCCCTTGCGGCCGATCCGGTCGACTACATCATTGGCTTCGTCGTCGCGACGGGCCTGATCCACGTCTTTGGTATCGGCGTCGGGCTTGGACTAGGCAAGCCGTTTGGGGGGCGCCTGGCTCGCGGGCTGGGAGTGCTGATCGGGCTTGGCGGAGTTTACTTCCTTGTCCCAGCGCTCTCCGTCAGGTGAACGTCTTGTCGACGTCCTCGCCGCTGCGGGAAAATGGAGTGGCCCCGCACTGGTCGCTCTCGGATTGCTCGGGGCGTCGGCAATAGCGATGCTTCCCACTGCGGGACGCAGCATGCTCGCGTGGTGGATATTATCGACTGCGCTCGCACCCGAGCGGGTGCTCCCGCTGGTCGGGCTCGGCGTCGCCTTCGCACTGGTGGACCGCAATTACAGTCTCGGAGCACTCGCGCTGCTCGGCGGCGGCGTGGCTGTCGGCTTTTTCAGTCGAGACTGGCTGCTGTCGGCCGTGGCGGCAATTCCAGGGGCAACAAGCCACCATTTCCTGACGGTGACAATCTCCAGCGTGACCGTCGGCGTCGCACTTGCGCTGCCCGATGGGCGACTGCGTTCAAGGCTTCTGCTCGTCGCCGCCGTCGTCGCCGGAAGCATGCTGGCGGTGACGATCCAGGTGACGGACCCCAGCCTTCACGATATTTCGATCCCCGTGGCGGGAGTGGTCGTCGGGTTTTGGATCATCGCGGCCGTTGCGCTGACCGCACGGGCGTTCCGGCGGGACTGGTTTGCGATTCCAGCGCGCATTCTCGGCAGTTGGCTCATTGCCATCGGCCTGCTCTATGGCGGGGTGTCGCTGATACCGAAACATAAGTCCGAATCGCCACTGCCCGCCGGTCCGGCGCCGAATCTCGTTCCGGACCCAGGGGCAGGTCGCCTGGCTCCCGAGCTCCAGCCGCAGAGCCCGCCCTAGCATTCCGGTCCTTAAAGGCTCTAGCTCGATCGTGTCCCAGCACGCGCCTTTAGGTCCGCAAGGCCACAATTAGCTTGCAATTGCCCTGCGACTTGGCGACGATTCCCAAATCAGATACCTGCAGCATGAGAAGCGTTAGAATAGCCTTCTGACAGGATTGACATTGGACGGATATCGTTCGAGGCCGACATAGCGTGACTGTCAATTTCGGAAGACTGTAACTTCGTCGATGGGAGTCGAAGGTGATCCGGCGGGGCGGCGTCTACTTCATTGCAATTGCTGCAGGCATCGTCCTTCAGGCGCGCGCCGCGCACGCTCACCCCCATGTGTGGATCAAAGTTGCCAGTGAAATCGTCTATGATGCGGATGGAGCAATCAAGGGCATCCGGCACGCTTGGGCCTTCGATGATATGTTTACAACCTATGCGCTTCAGGGGATCCACGCCAAGACGAGCGGCGCTTACAGTCGCGAAGAACTGGACCCACTCGCGCGAACAAACATCAAATCGCTCAAGGATGCCGACTATTTCACCTCCGTAGAGGTTGACGGAAGAGAGCAGAAGCTTGCCGACCCGATCGACTATTATTTCGAATACAACAACGAGGCGTTGGTCCTGCATTTCACCCTTCCGTTTCAAACGCCGGCCAAGCCAAAACAACTTGCGCTGGAGATATTCGATCCAGACTATTTCATCGAGTTTGCGTTGCAGGAACGAGAGCCGGTCCGGCTGGTCGGCGCACCCGCCGGGTGTACGATGACGATCCACAGTCCGACCGACGACGAGAGCACGGAGAAGCTCAAGGGGCAAAATTCATCAGGGAATGCCAATAGCAGTCTCGGAGCCGCATTTGCTGACCAGATCAGGGTCGATTGTCCGTGAGACTGCCTAGCATTAGAACCCTGGCGACGGTTTCGGCCATTTTGCTCGTGGCTGCAGGGATGGATGGCCTGTCGCATGTCTTGATGGCGCAGAATCCGTTTGGAGGTACGCCGCGATCAGGCCTCGACCCGCAGACGAGCGGTGTTGTCGGCTGGCTTCTGAGGAAGCAGTCGGAATTTTATCGAGAGATTTCCTCCACTATTCGGGCCGCCAGGACCAGCGGCAGCGCGGTCTGGTCGCTGCTTGCCATCTCGTTTCTGTACGGCATCTTCCATGCCGCAGGTCCAGGGCATGGGAAGGCAGTGATTTCATCGTACCTCGTTGCCAATGGTGAGACCGCCCGACGAGGCATCATATTGTCTTTTGCTTCGGCCCTTATGCAGTCGCTGGTTGCTGTGGTGATTGTCGGCGCAGGGGCCTGGATCCTGAATGTGACGGCAAGATCCATGTGCGGCGCGGAGCGCGTGATTGAGATCGCGAGCTATGGTTTCATTGCCGTCTTTGGTGCTCGGCTGGCCTGGACGAAGGGCTGGGCGCTCATCCGCGTGTTACGCGTTTCGCGAGTATCGACCGTCACTGCGGCGCCGGCATTCGCGTATGCCTCGTCTGAGCGCTACAACGCCGCCGAGCATGGCCGAACGGAAACTCGATTTCTACATGCCGCCATGCCCGCGGACGAGCGGTATTCCCATGAACAAGACGATCGACCCACGAGGCAGCTGCACATTCACGACGAACATTGTGGGCATTCGCACGGTCCGCAGCCGGGCGACTTGGCGGGTCCCGGCGGCTGGGGACGCGGGGTCGGCGCTCTTCTTACCGTCGGTATGCGACCCTGTTCCGGTGCACTCCTGGTGTTGGTATTCGCTCTGGCCCAAGGTCTGTTTTGGGCGGGCATAGCCGCCACTTTCGTAATGGGATTGGGGACCGCAATCACGGTTGCGACGATCGCCATTATTTCGGTCTATGCCAAAAGTGTGGCGGTTCGTCTGATGACAAGACGCAACGCAGGATCGGCATTGGTGTCCGGAGGTCTGGAATTCGCGGCCGCCGGTCTCGTTCTGCTCTTCGGTGTCGGACTGCTGTTCGGATACGTTGCCGCTGAGCGTGTAACCTGCTTTTGAGGAAAGCGAGGTTCGTGCTGACAGCCGAGGCTGCGCCGCGCCCGCCCGGTGGCGCTGACGGCGCTCGCCGCCATCCTCGCCATGATCCCGCTGTCGCGCTCGGCCTTCTGTGGCCCGATGGCGATCACCATCATGGGCGGCTTGTTCGTCGCGACCTTCCTGACGCACGTACCTGCCCGGCCTCTACGCCCTCTGGTTCCGGAAGAGCCTGGATGAGGCCGGCACTCCCGAGCAGCCTGCCGCGCACCAGCATGGGAGCGATGACCCCCACGCAATTCCGCTTGCTGAGAAGCTACGCTGATTGACGAGTCCTGACAGATGACACTGATTGCGGAACAAATCGAAGGCGATACCGGGATCGTATCCTCGAGGTGGCCGAGCGGCTGTTCCGCCAGATCGGCTATCAGAAGACCACGGTCGGGAACATCGCCAAGGAGCTCAGGCTCATGTGATCGAGGTGAATGCAGAAAGGGGAGTGCGGCCAGTTAGTTAGATCGCAATCTGAACCGAATATCGGTATCGTTGCGCCTCCAGGATTTGAGCCTACTCCAAGTCGGGCGATGATTGTGCGCAAACGGTGGCTGTTGACGAAGCTCCAAAGGACCCCGCTCCTGAGTTAGGCTACCCTCCGATAGGAAAACAGGGTTTCGGAAATAGTGGGTCTTGGGCTGTAGCGGTCCCCCGCTACCAAGCGTGACCCATTACTATCGAATGTGGGTTTTGCGCTGTAGCGGTCTCCCGCTACCAAGGCTGCGAATTTGTCCGCCAGTCGACGATTTCTCGCGATTTTGGGTTCCGTGACGGTCGGTCTGTCAGTTGCCATCGATGAAATGCAGAAGAGCCGCATTGAACGATGCGGGATCTTGCAGGAACGCGAAATGACTGGTGTTGGGCAGGATCAGCAGCCCCGCGTTCGGGATGGTGGCCGCGATATATTCGGTGTGGGCGCGCTTGATCGCCTCGTCATGATCGCCATCCACCACGAGGACCTTCGCCTTGATCGAACGCAGCTGATCGTCAGTCCAGTTCGGTTCGGTCTCCCACATCCTGGTGATCTGCGTGACGAAGGCGTCGTAATCCTTCGGCGTTGCGGATAATTCGGCGTACTCGGCGCGGGCTCGCTCGATGAAGCGCGCGAACACAGGGGTTTTCTCCACGCCCTCCTGTACACCCGACGTGACCGTGTTGGCGGCGAATGCGAAGACCTTTCCGACACGGTCTGAATGACGGAGTGCAATATCGAGCCCGAGAATGGCACCGTCGCTCCAGCCGACGACGTCGGCCTTGGCGATATGCAGCGCATCGAGAAGCGCGACGATGTCATCGGCCATCAAGTCGTATCCATAGGGGCGGTCGTCACGTGTGCTGCGGCCATGGCCACGGCTGTCCACGACGATCACCATGTGCTGCCGGGCGAGAGCCTTGATCTGATGACCCCAGTAGTTCGAATTCGAAAGTCCGCCATGGAGCAGGACGATCGGCGGTCCGTGGCCGATGGTTGCGTAGTATAGGCTGATGCCATTAACCTTGGCATGGCCGGTGCGTTCACCCGAGACAGGCGGCGGCGTCGGCGGGAGGGTCTGCCAAAGCGATTCGGCGGAAGCCTGTACGGGAAGCAGCAGCAGGAGAGCCCACAGGAGGAAGCGCATCGATAGTTCCCTTGGGGAGCCGGTTGATGACGATGCATCGATTGGCCCGATGAGGCAAGCGAAGCGCGGCCTGGCATTGCGCTCGCGTGACCGAACCCTATCGCCTGACGTGCCAATCTGATCGCCAATCGTCGGCCACGCTTGGCTGCGCTGGTGGGAGTGCCGGGACAGGCAGGGCGGTCACCGACTAGATTTCCTCCATTGCGAAGCGCGCGGTCACATTCTTCAGCGCAATCGCGCCGATCAGCTTCTTGTAGAGCAGATCATAGCTCTGCATATCAGCGACGACCACACGCAGGACATAGTCGATGTCGCCGGCCATGCGGCAGAACTCGATCACCTCGGGCAGCGCGCTGACGACCGACGCAAATCTCCTCAGCCACGTGCCGGAGTGGTCGTCGCTCTCGACGGACACGAAGACCGACAGACCCAGACCGATCTTGTTCTGGTCGACGAGCGCGACCTTGCCAGTGATGACCCTCTCGTTCTCCAGACGCTGCACGCGCTTCCAGCAAGGGGCGAGGAAAGTCCAACACGCTCACCAATCTCCGCGATCGATAGCGATGCGTCTTCCTGGAGAGCCCGCAAGATCTTGCGATCAATCGCGTCAAGGCGGCGAGCTCTGTAGTTCTATCCGGTCGCTCCAGGTCCATTGCGCTCAACGCTCGAGAAGGCGCGCCGGCCGATATCGTAGGTTTGGTTGGTCTCGGGGAAAGCGGTAGCCTTCCCCGTCACCAAGGGTCCCGATATCGTGCGCCGAGCCGCCACGAAGAGGCGCCGCCGCCTGCGGGTTTCGCACGCTGCTACTTCAGCATCGCCGCGACGTTGTCCTTTGTCACGACGTCGAGACCGGTGTGGATGATCTCCGGCACCTTCTGGCCCTTCTTGATGGCGAGCAGCGTATCCATCGCTTTCTCGCCCATCTCGAACGGACGCTGGCCGATCAGTGCGTTGACATAGCCCTCGTTCAGAAGTTCAAGCTGCATCTTGAGGGTATCGGCGACGACGAGCGTGAACTTGCCGGCGTCGAGGTCCTTCTTGCTCTTGCTGGCGAACGCCTTGAAGCCTTCCGGGGCGAACATCGGCCAGCCGCCAACCGGGATGATCGCCGCGAGATCGGGAACAGCGGTGCGCAGATCGGTCATCTGCTGGACGCCCAGCGCGGGGTCGTCGTTGCAGAACGTCGGCGATCCCCCGACTTCGGTCCACTTCGAGCCTTTGAGCGCTTCGCGGACGCCATCGACGCGTTCGGCCAGGTTCTTCGCGCCCGGCCCGCCGGAGACCATCGCGTACTTGCCGCCATCGGGCCGGAGCTTCAGCAACTGCTTGCCGAGCGCGACGCCGAACTCCTTGTTGTCGGTGCCGATATAGCCAATCCGCTTCGAGCCCGGCGCGTCCGCGTCAAACGTGATGACGGGAATGCCGGCCGCATTTGCCGCCTCGATCGACTTGGTCATGGCCGCGACATCGGCGACCGAGATGGCCAGGCCGTCCACCTTCTGGGTGATGAAGTCCTGGATGATCTGCGCTTGCGTCGCCGGCTCGTGCTCGACGGGACCCTTGTAGATGCATTCGATGTTGCCGAGTTCCTTGGCGCGCTTCTGGCAACCGTCGCGCGTGAAATCGAAGAACGGATTGTTCATCGCCTTGGGTACGATCACGAACTTGTAGCTCTGGGCGAAGCCGGGTGTCGCCATCATGGCGAGGACCGCGGCGGCAAGAAATGCCTTCTTCATTGTTTCCCTCCACATTTTTTGCCTATCCCTTGAAATCAGCGGCTCCCGAAGGCGGATAGGCGGACATTGTGGTCCTCCAGGACGAACTCTTCAGGCCATGCGCGAGCGAAGCCGATCGACCAGCACCGCTGCGATGATGATCACGCCCACCAAGGTCTGCTGCCAGTAGGAGTTGATCTGCGCGAGCACGAGGCCGTTGCGGATCACCTCGAGCAGCACGCAGCCGACGATCGCCCCGAGCGGGCCGCCGGCGCCGCCGGCGAGATTGGCGCCGCCGATGACGGCAGCTGCAATCACGTTGAGCTCGTAGGACGTCGCCATGTTTGCCGGCGCCGATCCCAGCCAGCCCGAGATGATGATGCCCTGCAGACCTGCAGCGAGCGCGCAGATCACGTAGATCTCGATCTTCACCCGTACGACCGGAATGCCGGTCAGCGCGGCCGCCTTCTCGTTGCCGCCGACGGCAAAGACGTGGCGGCCGAAACCGGTGTGATGCAGCACGATCGCCATCGCGACCGCAAGAACCACGAGATAGATGAACGGTGCCGGCATGCCGAATACGACGCCGGATGTCAGCGCGTAGAGATAATCGGCTTCGGGGCCGCTGGGAAAGCTGCCGCGGCCGTTGGAGACGACGTAACCGAGGCCGCGCACGATCGAAAGCATGCCGAGCGTGGTGACGAAAGGCGACAGCCCGAGCACCGCGATGCAGAAGCCATTGACGAGACCGACGATCAGCGCGACGCCGAGCCCCGCCAGGACCGAGACGAGCAGGATCAAGCCGGGCACATTTGCGATCACGGTTTTGCCGTCGCCGGCCAGATGCACGAACCACTCCGCGCCGGGCATGCCGGGTGTCGAGATATGCGTCATGACCATCGAGGTGATCATCGCGGAAAAGCACATCACCGAGCCCACCGAGAGGTCGATGCCGCCGGTGATGATGACGAAGGTCACGCCGAGCGTGGCGATGGCGATGAAGGAAAAGTTCTTCGCCACATTCTGCATATTGCCTTCGGTGAGGAAGTAGGGGCTGGCGAAGCTCATCACCACGAACAGCGCCACCAGCGCGAGCAGGACGTACCCGGTCTGCGAGGCAAAGAAGCCGCTCTGCCACCATTTGGTCTTGCCGACATTGGTGAAGCTGATGGGAGATTCCAGGGGCGTGGCCATTACGCAGCCTCTCTCGCTCCCGTGATGAGGGAGGTGACTTCCTCGGGGCTGGTGTCGCCGATCGCCTTGTCGGCACGTTTTTCGCCGCGGCGCATCACGACGACGCGGTCGCAGACCGCGAACACGTCGGGCATGCGGTGCGAGATCAGCATCACCGCGACTCCCTGTTCCTTCAGGCGATGGATCAGGCTCAGCACCTGCTCGACCTGGCGGACCGAGATCGCGGCCGTCGGCTCGTCCATCATCACGAGCTTGGCATTGGACAGCCGAGTCCGTGCGATCGCGACCGCCTGACGCTGGCCGCCCGACATCTGCTTGACGAGATCGTGCGGTCGGGTCTCCGAACGCAGCTCGCCGAACAGCTCCAGCGCGCGGGCTGCCATCGCCTTGTGGTCGAGAAACGCGAACGGACCAAGCTTGCGCTTCAGCTCACGGCCGAGGAAGACATTGGCCGCTGCCGTGAGATTGTCGGCGAGCGCGAGGTCCTGATAGACTACTTCGATTCCGACCGCGCGGGCATCGATCGGCCGGGCGAAATGAACCGGCTTGCCGTCAAAGCGGATCTCGCCGTGACTTGGCGGGAAGTTGCCGGCGATGATCTTGACGAGCGTCGACTTGCCGGCGCCGTTGTCTCCCATCAGGCCGACCACCTCG
Source organism: Bradyrhizobium sp. USDA 4011 (assembly GCF_054063415.1). NCBI lineage: Bacteria > Pseudomonadati > Pseudomonadota > Alphaproteobacteria > Hyphomicrobiales > Nitrobacteraceae > Bradyrhizobium > Bradyrhizobium sp. USDA 4011. Next base: position 2,349,924 of record NZ_JBSSGG010000001.1, on the reverse strand, counting down.
CCGGGAGAAACGCGCAGGTCGACGCCATGCAACGCGCGAATGGCGCCGAACTCCTTGCCGATGCCCTTCAGCTCCAGGACGGCCAGCCCGGCGTCGTGAGGGGTTACCATGGCTGGCCTCGCTCGGGCATGCTGGCAAACCCCCTCCGGCTCAGAAGTGCACCAGCGTGCGCAGACCAAGGACCCAAGCATTCTCGGTCTTGATGCCGGCGGCATTATAGCCGCGCCCGCCGGGATTGATCACGTACTGGGCGTCGAACTTGAGGTTCATCCAGCCGGTCGCCTGCCAGCCGTACCAGGCTTCGATCGGAACTTCGTTTCCGCCCGCATTGAGGGTGAGCGCGGCCGAATTCACGTGGGTCGTGCCCACCGCGAAGCCGACTTCGTCTTCCGGGCGCCAGGAGAACGTTCCGGTGTGCCGGAAGCCGAGGGCGACCTGGTAGTCCTGATACGACGTCCGGTGATCGGCGACCGTCGTGTTGAGGAACATGTACCAACCCTGTGCCTTTGCACCCTCAACGGTCAGCCGCTGCAGGATCGACTCGTAGACGCCATAGCGGCCGCGTTGATCGCCCAGATTCTGGTCCGAGACGCCGCCGATTCCGGGGGCGATCGCGATGATACCCGGAAGGCCACCGTCAATCGTCGACGCGCTGTCATACCAGCCGCCGAATCGCCAGGTCCCGTTCAGGGGACCGCTCGGCGCCCAGACCACCTCGACCGGCACCAGCACGCCGGAGGCCCGGCTCGAGCCGGGGACGCCCGGCAGGAAGTAGGTCGCGGAGTCCGACGTCGTCAGATAGTTCGGATTGGCGTCGTAGACGCCGACCGAAAGCTGCCATTCCTTGGCGAAGTTGTAGTGTGCGACACCGGCCCATTGGCTCACTGGCCAGTTGTAGATGTAGCCGCCCTGAATGTTGCCGGGCTGACCGCCGCAGAAGGTCAGGTTGATGAACTCGCACAGGCCGAAGAAGAAGTCGGAGCCGACCGGAAGACGGCCGCCCTTGAGTTCAAGGCGGTTATCGAACAGCTTCTGCGAATAGTAGAGTTCGGTCAGGCGAAGAATACTGCCGCGGCCGAACACTTCGTTGGTCAGCTGCAACGCCGGAATACCCGCCTCGTCATTCAGGTTGCGGCCGAAGCGGTCGACCAGCGTGAGGCCGACCAGGCCGCCCTGGATGCCGGCAAGCTTCGCCATGTCGAACTTGGCCTGAAAGAACAGCTGTCCGGCTTGGGTCGCGGTGTTCCTGTTTCCACCCGACAGATTGCCGACGGCTTCGTCGCCCAGCGTCAGGGCCAGCGAGATGCCCTGCTCCTTCAGCTGCGTTCTGCCGAGATCGCCGAACAGATACGGTCTCGTCCAGAAATCATCGGTCTCAGCGTAAGGAATGGGCGGAGCTTTCGTCGAGAGATCGGCCGCATGCGCGCCGCCGCCGAACAAAGACAACAAAGCGATCCCCACGCCGCATGCCCGCGCGGTGTTTACAGACCAAAGTGACATTTTCTGCACTCCCAGCGTCCCCGGCTTTGTCCATTTTTGTGTCGCGTTCCCGCCCAAAGCCCTTCAGCCTGGAACGCACTCCTTTCAGCGTAGCGATCCGTCAACTTGAGATAGAAACTGCGCGCACACCAAAGCCTTTCACGACGGTGGTGAGGGTCTGTCCGCGGCCCCACCGGGTTCGGCGTGCGGGGCCAACGTGGAGGCGAGCGTCGTATGCTTGATCAGTCTTGCGCACTGAACTCTCTTCCCCTTGTTCCTCTACCGAAGTCGCCGCGGCCATATTCCCGATCGTCGCTCTTCGCAGTCGAGTCACGCTTGATCGCCCGCGCTCGTCGGCAACGCCGTCGCGCCGCGCGCAGATGCGTTTTGCAGAATTGTGGTTTCCTTTGCTCGAGGCGCCGTGCGGGCGAGGCCGGCCAGCGCCGCCTTGCGCCGCCGCCGGGCCTGCAATTGCTGATCCGCCAGAACGCCGATCAAAATCACGGTCCCCATCACCGCGAAATTCAGGGAGTTCGGAATGCCGAGGATGTTCACGAGGTTCTGCAACACCTGCAGCAGCGCTGTGCCCAGCACGATGCCGAGAATCGAGCCTTCGCCGCCGCGCAGGCTGCAGCCGCCGAGGACGGCAGCCGCAATCGCATAGAGTTCGTAGAAATTGCCGAAGGAACTCGGAGAGACCGAGTTGGTGTAGAAGACGAACATCACGGTCGAAACGCCGGCGAGGCCGCCGCTGATGACATAGGCGGTCGCGATCACGATATTTGTGTTGATACCGGAGAAGCGCGCCGCTTCCTCGTTCTTGCCCACGGCATAAAGCCAGCGTCCGTAAACCGAACGATGCAGCAGCACGCCGAGGATCAGCGCCAGCACGATCAGGAAGATGAAGGTGTTCGGAATGCCCGCGACATTGCCGGAGGCGATGTTGCCCAGCGTGCTGGCCTCGTCACCATAGCCGAAGCCGCGTGTCGAATCGCTGGTGTAATAGCGCGCGGCGCCGCGATAGATCAGCAACCCGCACAGCGTCACGATGAAGGGCTGCATTTTCAGCCGCGTGATCAGGAAACCCTGGATGCCGCCCAGCGCCAGCCCGCCCATCAGGACCAGCAACAGCGCGATGGGCCAGGGCACCTGATACGTCGTCAGAAGGTCGATGAAGACGACGCCGAGCAGCGCGAACATCGAGCCGAGCGAAAGATCGATGCCTCCGGTGATGATGACGAGACCTTCGCCCAGTGCGAACACGCCGAACAGGCCGATCAGATTGGCCATGTTCAGCAAGTTAACGAACGACAGGAAGGCCGGATTGATCGCGCCGGTGATGGCGGAGATCACCGCCAGCAGCAAGAACAGGCCGAGTTCCTTCTTCATCATGGCGCAGCGGCCTCCAGGGTTTCGAGCGCCTGGCCGACCGCCAGCCTCAACACGTTGTATTCGCTGAACTGGTCGCGCTCGAGCACGCCGCTGACGCTGCCTTCATGCATCACCGCGACGCGGTCGGAGACGCCGATGACTTCCTCCATGTCCGAGGAGATCATCACGATCGCGACGCCCCGGTCGGCGAGGCTGCGCATCAGCGCGTAGATCTCGCTCTTGGCGCCGACATCGATGCCGCGGGTCGGCTCGTCGAAGAACATCACGCGCGGCTGCATGGAGAGCCACTTGGCCAGCACCACTTTCTGCTGGTTGCCGCCGGAGAGCGTTACGGCTTCGATGTCGATGCTTGGCGCCTTGATCGACAGGTTCCTTGCCTGGTCTTTCGCGATCTTGCGTTCGGCCGCGCCGTTGACCAGCCACATTCGTGCGTGATCCAGCAGGCTCGCGAGCGTCACGTTCTCCCGGATCGGCAATTCCAGCACCAGCCCGGACTTTTTGCGGTCCTCCGGCACCAGATAGATTCCTTGCCTGATCGCATCGCGCGGCGAGGCGACACCGACCGGTTCGTTGTCGATCCTGATCTCGCCCCCCAGCAGCGGGTCAACGCCGAACACCGCGCGGGCAAGGGAGGTGCGGCCGGCGCCGACGAGTCCGGCGAGGCCGAGGATCTCGCCGCGCCGCACGGAAAGGTCAATCTGTCGGTCTGGAAAGGCGGTCGTCACGACGCCGGCGATATCGCAGCCGCCCGGCTGCGGCGAGCGTGCCGGCGGCGTGTACAGCGCCTTCAGGTCGCGGCCGATCATCAGCCGGATCATCGCGGCATGGCTCAGCTCGTCCCGCGCCAGTTCCCCCACCGTGCGCCCGTCGCGCAGCACCACGACACGATCGGCGCAGCTCATGATCTCGCCGAGCCGGTGCGAGATGTAGATCACCGAGATGCCGTGGGCTTTCAGGTCGGTGATCACCTCCAGCAACCGCTCCGTCTCCGAAATCGTCAGGCTGGAAGTCGGCTCGTCCATGATGATTACGCGGGCGTCGATCGAGAGCGCCTTGGCAATCTCCACCATCTGGCGCTCCGCGATCGACAAATTGTCCACTAGCGTGTTCGGCGCGAAGTCGGCGCCCAGCCGCTGCAGCAGTGGCGTCACGCGGGCGCGCATCTCCGCGTTGTCCACCAGCTTCAGCGGGCCGCCGGCGAGCTTCTCGCGCCCGATGAAGACATTGGCCGCGACATCGAGATTCTCGAACAGGTTCAGCTCCTGGTGCACAAAGGCGATGCCGGCGAGGGTCGCCTCGTTCACCGTCATCCTTGCGTGGTCGTTGCCGCCGATGCGGATCACGCCCGCGCTCGGTGCGATCACGCCAGCCAGCACGCGCATCAGTGTCGACTTGCCGGCGCCGTTCTCGCCGATCAGGCCCAGCACCTCGCCGCGGCAGACGCGCAGATTGACGTCGTCGAGCGCCTTGACGCCGGGATAGGTCTTGCTGATACCGCTGAGTTCGAGCAGCGTCTCCGGCATTCGGCATGTCCTCCTGCATCCCGCCCGGCGGCCTGTGGCGGCCGGGCGGCGAAGTCGACTGAAGTTACTTTTTCAGCAGTTCCTTCAGTTGCCCGGCGAACTCGGCGACGTTGGTCTTGCTGATCACCTTGGTCGGCACGATCAGTTTGCTGTCCTTCGGAATCCAGGACTTGTCGCCGTTCAGCGTCTTGATGATGTTGGTGGCGGAGAGATAGCCGAACTCGTAGGGCTGCTGCACGACCGTGGATTCGATCGTGCCGTCGGAAATGCCCCGCAGCGTCCGCTGGTCCTCGTCGAAGCCGACGATCTTCACCTTGCCGGCCTTGCCCGCGGCCTTCACCGCGTCATAGATCAGCGGGGTCTCGTAGCTCCACAAGCCCGAGAGCAGCGCGATGTCTGGATATTTGACGAGCACATTCTCCATGTTCGCCTTGGCCTTGGCAAAGTCCACCTGGTCGGTGAACACGTCGACCAGTTCGACCTTGGTGCCGGCGATCGATTCCTTGATGCCCTGTACGCGCTCGCGGGCATTGTCGGCATCCATCGTGCCGACGAACAGCGCGATCTTGCCGCCGTTCGGCAGCGCCTTCTTGATCTCCTCGCCGGCCTGCCGCCCGGCCGCGACGTTGTCGGTGCCGATATAGGCGAGACGGTTGCTCTGCGGCGCGTCGCTGTCCGTCGTGATCAGCACGGTCTTGGCCGCGACCTTGTTGAGTTCTTCGGTTGCATGCGGCGCATCGTCGACCGAGATCGAGATGCCGGCGACGCCGCGCACCAAAAGGTCGTCCAACTCGCGCCGCTGGCCGGCCGCGGTGCCTTCGTTGGTGACGATCAGCTCGATATTGTATTCCGGGTGCTCCTTCTGCGCCTTCTCGAGCCCGCGGCCCGCGATGGTCCAGAAGTCGGCCGCGACATTGGTCACTAGCGCGATGGTCTTTTTCTGCTGTGCCTGTGCTATCCCTGTAGCCATCGCGAGCGCGGCCGCGCCCGCCAACAGCGGCACGATCAATCTTCTCATTGAGTCGTTCATATGCACCTCCCTGTCGACACCCCTGGTGAGGGGTTTTCACGTTCGGCGCTTTTCACGCCTTATTTTATTCACGTAACTAATAAATTAGCGCGGCAAAATGTCCAGTCAAGGATGTCGTTGCCCGTATCTTCAAGCAAGAATAGTGTTGTGGTGATGTATTGTTGCCACTCTCGGCGCCTTCTGACCATTATCTGACCATTATATATGGGTTTCTCGCGTTGAATAACTTCATTAAGCGAATTAAAAAAGCCGGTATGAATGAACAGCCCGAACCGCTGAGACGCGCTTCGAGTTTGGCCCGCGGATCGAATCGCGGCCGGCTCGTCGAAGTGTTACGGCGTCAAGGGCCATTGCCGCGCGTCGAACTCGCACGCAGCACGGGGCTGAGCTTCCCGGCCATATCGGCCATCACGTCGAAACTGATGGCGGAAGACCTGCTGTGCGAGGCAGTGACTGAGACGGCGACGTTGTGGCCCGACGATACCGACGAAGAGGATACGGATGGCCTGAACGGCCGCCGCCGCGGCCGGCCGGCGGTCTTGCTGACCCTGAACCCCGAGTTTGGCCGCATCATTGCGGTCTCGCTGCGCATGAATCTGATCGAGACATTGATCGCCGATTTCAGCGGCTCTGCCCTGGCCCAGTCGCGACTTGAGCTGACGACACGCGCGCTCGATGCAGCCGCGTTGTGTGATCTCGTGATCGCGCAGATCGACGCCATGCTTGATGCGACGGCCACGCCGCGACATCGGCTGTTGGGAATCGGGGTTGCGTTGCAGGGCATCGTTGACTCCGACACCGGTCGGCATCTGTGGAGCCCGGCGCTGTCGATCACCGACGTCGATCTGGCGACGCCGGTCCGCCAGGCATTCGGCGTCGAAGTCGTGATGGCGAACGACGCGGTTGCGGTTGCGCTGGCCCTCGCAGCCGCCGAACCGGCGCTGGCGCAGGGCCTCACGGCCACGATCATGGTGGGTCACGGCGTCGGCATGGGCGTCGTGGTCGACGGTGAAGCGCGCGACGGTGCCGGCGCAGGCAGTGAGATCGGCCATGTCAAGCTGGCGCCGAACGGTCCGCAATGCCGCTGCGGTCAGCGCGGCTGCATCGAGGCCCATCTCGCCGACTATGCGCTGTACCGCGACGCGCGTACCTTTCTCGACCTGCCGCCGGCGGTGTCGCAGCAGCCGTCCGAGGCGCAGATGGCTCTGCTGCGCGCGCGGGCGCGCGCCGGCGATCCCCGTCTCGAGCAGTTATTCCGGCAGGCAGGCCACGCGCTGGCCGATGCGGTCGCCACGACGATATCGGTGCTGCGCCCGCATCACATCATCCTCGCGGGTCCGGGCCTGCAGGCATTCGACATGATGCGCAGTGCCTATGAGGAGCGGCTCGAGCAGGCAGTGTTGCCGTGGCTGCTCAAGTCCACCGCGATCCATGTGCGTCCAAGCGAATCGGCGACGATTGTCGACGGCATGGTGCGGCGGACGCTGCGGGTCGTGGACCGAAACCACATGGAGACGACCGAGTGAACCTCGGGAGCCGTGGCTCTCGGCTGGAGTCGCAGCAACGCAACCGACGCGCTTCAGGCGCCAAAGCGAGAGAATGCCAATGCAGGGTGCCATCTATCCAAGCCTCAAGGACCGGACCGTCCTGGTAACCGGTGGCGGTTCCGGCATCGGCGAGGCCATCGTCCGCCAGTTCATCAGCCAAGGCGCACGGGTCGGATTCATCGATATCGATGTGACGTCCTCGGAGCAGCTGCTGTCCGATTTGGGAGCGCATGCCCGCGTGCACTTCGAGCACGCCGACCTGCGCGACATCGCCGCACTGCGACGCGCGGTTGCCGGCATCCGTGAGGCGCTCGGGCCGATCACCATCCTGGTCAACAATGCGGCGCGCGACGACCGTCACGCGATCGAGGACGTGACGCCGGAATTCTGGGACGAGCGGATCGCCGTCAACCTGAAGCATCAGTTCTTCAGCGCTCAGGCGGTCGCACCCGACATGAAACAGGCGGGGGGCGGTTCGATCGTCAACATCGGCTCGGTGAGCTGGGTGATCGGTCAGGGCAACATGCCCTGCTACACGACCGCCAAGTCGGCGGTTCAGGGCCTCACCCGGGCGCTGGCCCGCGATCTCGGGCCGCACAACGTGCGGGTCAACTCCATCCTGCCCGGATGGATCATGACCCGGCGCCAGCAGGATCTGTGGTTGACGCCCGAAGGCGTGGCCGAGCTGATGCAGCGCCAATGCCTCAAGCGCAAGCTCGTGCCTGACGACATCGCCCGCGTCGTCCTCTTTTTCGCCGCCGACGACAGCGGCGCCTGCACCAACCAGAGCCATATCGTCGACGGCGGCTGGGTCTAGCTAGCGATCGCGCCGCAACTCGGAGCGACGGCCCTGGTCGATGAGACTAGTCGTCGCTCGAAGCAGTCAATGCGTTGCGAAGCGCCTGGACGCGCTTGTTGAGTGAGATGAGTTCGTCGACGGTCAGGCCGGACCGCTCCAGCAAGGTATCGGTCAGACAGCCGGTGCGCGACTGCATCGCCTTGCCGCTGGGGGTCAGGTGGACGCCGACCTGCCGTTCGTTCGCTGCGGTCGGAAGGCCGCAGTTTCCGGCGATCAGCCGACCGCCGTGCGCGATCACATCGGCAACGTGCCGCCATGCTCCCGCGGGCGAGGACTGTAAAGGCTGGATTGCAACGCCGCGGCCCATTCCGTATATGTCGTAGAATTGTCCGACCGGATGGTCAATGAATGGGCGTCCCGGACGTGGCCCTGTGGGTGCGCAGGGATGTTTGCGCTGAACTTGTAATTTGCACCTCAAGACGAGAGCCGACTACCCGGCCGAATAGAACGGAAAGACATGGCCCGATCGCGCGCCAAGGACTACGACGACAAGCGCCTCTCGATGCTGCATCGCTCGGCCGAGCTGTTTGCCGCATCGGGCTATGTCGGCACGTCGATGAACACGATCGCGGATGCATGCGGCGTCTCGAAGGCGCTGCTCTATCACTATTATCCCGACAAGGAGGCGATCCTGTTCGATATCCTGTCGTCGCATCTGGAGAAGCTGGTGGCGGCGGTCCGGAAGGCGAGCGCGCAGGCCGGCGATCCGGTCGAGCGCTTCCGAACGATCGTTGCGACCCTGCTCGAGCTCTACCGGCATGCCGACGCCGAGCATCAGGTCCAGATCGCAAGTCTGAAGCTGCTGCCGAAGGACAAGCAGCAGCCGCTGCTTGCGAGCGAGCGGATCCTGGTCGGGATCATGTCGGATGCACTCGCCGCGGCCGTGCCGGCGGCGAAGCAGAAGCGCGTCCTCAAGCCGCTGACAATGAGCGTGTTCGGCATGCTGAACTGGCATTATATGTGGTTTCGCGAGGGTGGGCCGATGACCCGCGCCGAATACGCCGACTTCGTCGCGCAACTGGTGTTGGCGGGCGCCGCGGATGCCGTCGCAACCCGGCCGTGCAGCAAGGCAAGGCCGGCCGGCCGAAGCCGGCAGGCCGCGTTGCTCTGAGCTGCGCGTTACGCCCGCATCGCATTCATCGTCAGAAGTTCATATGTCGCCGCGGTCTCGCCGGTCCCGGTGGTGATCTCGACGTCCCAGCGCACCTCGCCATACTGCTTGTTGCGCGGCGTCTTCTCCTTCGCGGTCAGCCGCACCTGGATCTGTTCGCCCGGTTGGACCGGCTTCACGAAGCGCAGGCTATCGAGGCCGTAATTCGCCAGCACCGGCCCGTAGTCGGGATCGACGAACAGGCCGGCCGCAAACGACAGCAGCAGGTAGCCATGCGCGACGCGGCCCGGGAAGAACGGATGTCCCTTGGTCGCTTCTTCGTCCATATGGGCGTAGAAGGTGTCGCCCGTGAAGTGCGCGAAGTGCTCGATGTCGTCGAGCGTGATCTGCCGCGCCTTCGAGACCAGCGTGCGGCCGACCTCGAGATCGTCGTAGTGATAGCGGAACGGGTGCAGATCACCTTCGAGCATCGGGCTGCCCTTGAACCAGCGGCCCGTGACGCCGCTCAGCATGCGAGGCGAGCCCTGCAACGCGGTGCGCTGCATGTAGTGCTGGAGACTACGGACGCCGCCCAGTTCCTCGCCGCCGCCGGCGCGGCCGGGACCGCCGTGAACCATCTGCGGCATCGGTGAGCCGTGGCCGGTGTGCTCGGCCGCGCAGTCGCGATCGATGATCGCGACACGGCCGTGAAAGCTGCCGATGCCGAACGCGAGCTCGGTCGCGGTCGGAATGTCGTGGGTGTAGACGGATGCGACCAGGCTGCCGCCGCCGCGATTGGTCAGCGCGATGGCCTGGTCCAGATCGTCATAGCCCATCACGGTGCAGACCGGCCCGAACGCCTCGATCTCGTGGACCGCGGTTGCGGTGAGCGGTTTCGCGCAGTGCAGCAGCAGCGGCGGAACGAAGGCGCCGCGTTTGGCGTCGGCGTCGACCAGTTCGAATTTGTCGGGATCGCCGGCCACCAGTTCGGCTTCGGTGCGAAGCCTCGCCACGTGCGCAAGCACATCGCTGCGCTGGGCAAGGCCGACCAGCGGTCCCATCCTGACCTTCTCGTTCTCGGGATTGCCGATCGTGACCTTGGCGAGACGCTCGCGCAGCGCCGTGATGACGGCGTCGAGCTGCAACGCCGGGGCCAATGCGCGGCGGATCGCGGTGCATTTCTGCCCGGCCTTGACCGTCATCTCCTTCGCCACCTCCTTGATGAAGAGGTCGAACTCCGGGCTTCCCGACACGGCGTCCGGCGCCAGGATCGCGGCGTTGAGCGAATCCCGCTCGGCGATGAAGCGGACCGCTTCGCGCGCGACGACCGGATGCCGTTGCAGCTTTTGCGATGTGTCGGCCGAGCCCGTGAAGGACACCACGTCCTGGCAGGTGAGATGGTCGAACAGGTCGCCGGTCGATCCGACGATGAACTGCAGGACGCCTTCCGGCAGCGCGCCGGATTCGGTGATCATCCGTGCCAGCTCGTAGGCGACATAGGAGGTGACGGTCGCAGGCTTGGTGACGACGGGAACGCCGGCGAGCAACGCGGGCGCCAGCTTCTCCAGCATGCCCCAGCACGGGAAGTTGAACGCATTGATGTGCACCGCGACACCGCGCAACGGCGTGACGATATGCTGGCCGGCGAACGCGCCGCCCTTGGAGAGCCCCTCGACGTTGCCGTCGAGCAGGTATCTGGTGTTCGGAAGCTCGCGGCGTCCCTTGCTGGCATAGGCGAACAGCGTGCCGATGCCGCCATCGACGTCGATCATGGCGTCGGTGCGGGTTGCGCCCGCATGGAGCGACAGTTTGTAAAGCCGGTCCTTGTGCTGGCTGAGATGGTCGGCCAGCGTCTTCAGCAGGCCCGCCCGCTGGTGGAACGACAGCTTGCGGAGATTCTTGCCGCCGACCGCGCGGCCATAAGCGAGGATTTCGCGCATGTCGAGGTCGCTTCTGGTTGCGAGTGCCACGACATCGCCGGTGACTGCGCTGTGAATTTCGGCGGCCGGCTCGCCGGAACCGGTCCAATGTCCACGGACGAAGCTGTTGAGCTTCATGACGGACTCTCCCGTTCGCGCGCCGCTGGATTGAGGCTGTGTCATTGAAATCGAACCCTTTGAGCTGTGATCTATGTTGCGTCTTGCCTTGGCGGCGGAATGTTCAATCCGCGCCTTAAGCGCGTCCGACGAAGCGCGGTGCCCGTTTCTCGAGGAACGCGGTCACGCCCTCGGCGAAATCCGAGGTCCGCCCGGCGTGGCCCTGGAAATCGCGCTCGAGGTCGAGCTGCGTATCGAGCGTGTTGGTCTCGGACGCATCGAGCGCCTGCTTGATCAGCGCCAGGCCATCCGTGGGTTGCGTCGCGAGGTTGGCGGCGAGGGCGTGAGCCTCGGTCAACAGATCCGCATCCTCAACCATCTTCCAGATCATGCCCCATGACTGCGCCTGTTCTGCGGAGACGGGCTCGGCCAGCAGGGTCAAGGCACGCGCCCGGGCAGGTCCGACCAGCCGCGGCAGGAACCAGGTGCCACCGGAATCCGGGACGAGGCCGAGCTTGGCGAAGGCCTGAATGAACCTGGCCGACCGCGCGGCGATCACGATGTCGCAGGCAAAGGCGACGTTGGCGCCGGCGCCGGCGGCCACGCCGTTGACGGCGCACACGACCGGCATCGGGATGCTGCGCAGCTTGCGCACCAGCGGGTTGTAGAATTTTTCAATTCGCACGGAGAGATCCGGCGTCTCGCCCGGCGTGAACACGCCGTCCGAAAGATCCTGCCCGGCGCAGAATCCGCGGCCGGCCCCGGTCAGGATCAGCGCGCGGCAGGATTTGTCCTGCCCGGCGTCCGTCAACGCGGCCAGCAAGGCGGTGTGCAGGTCGGCGCTGAAGGAGTTCAGGCGGTCGGGCCTGTTGAGCGTCAGGACGCGATATCCGTCGCGGATATCGGTCAACACCATATCGCTGACCATGATTACCTCCCGTTGCGGCTTCTGATGACCGAAGGTCGCGTGACCTGCAACCGGATTACTATTGACCGTCCGGTCAGTCAATTATAATTATCCACGCTCCAATGCGGACGGCGTCTTCGGGTTTATCGAGCGAGGACAATTCTATTCCGGTCGCGAATTCGGTCGCGACAAACGCATCAAGATCGAAGGAATTTTTACGGGCGCTGCACCTGGCTGCGTATTTGCGCAGCTCATGCGCGATGCTTGACACTTGACAGATCGAGCCATCGGCGGAACCCGCGAAAGGTTCATGTTTGCAGCCGTGCTGCATGGCGCCCATGGCTCGGCGGTGGGCCGCCACAAATCAGCCGTATACGGACGGCGACCTCCGTGAAGCTCGGCGTCGCCACCGAAGCGGATCTGGCGGTGGACAGTTTTGCCGAGCGCTTGCGCAGCGAGGTGGTCGCCATGCAGGGCGTCTTTGCGCTGCCGACCTTCGTCGGCGCATGGTCGCGCAGCCGGCCCGGCTGACCTCAGGCATTGTCAACGACCGCGTCGATGAACGTCGCGGCCAATTCCCTCAACTGCTTGCGGCTGTATCCGGCGCGCTCCATCACGGCCAGCCCGCGCGTGTACGTCACGATGACGCGCGCCAGCCGGTTCGCATCGGCCGCGCTGCGCTTGCCCGGCGCCGCACTGACAGCCTTGCCGATCAGATGCTCAAGCCGCGTCAGCACGTCCTGCACCCGCTGACGCACATCCGCGCTTGAAATGGCTGCGTCGAGCGCGGTGCGCGTGGTCAGGCAGCCGCGCGGCGGCGAACCGTCGGTCATGTTGACGATGATCATGTCGAAGAAGCGCCTCAGCCCCGCCGCGGCGTCGCCGTGGGACAACGCGTTGCCGGCCGCCTCCAGGAACTGCCCGGTATACTGATCGAAGGCGCGCAGGAAGATCGCTTCCTTGTCGCCATAGGCGTTGTAAAGGCTGCCGCGCTGCACGCCGGTCGCCGCCGCGAGGTCCTGCATGGTCGCGTCGTGCAGGCCCTTGCGCCAGAACACGTCGAGCGCGGTTGCGATCACCTCGTCCTCGTCAAACTGACGCATGCCTACCATTCGGTTTGCTCCAGCAGACCATTGTTGACACAATCGTCAAGATTGACAATCATGTCAAGAATGATGCCCAGGAGGTCCAAATGATCACCGCCGTCACGACGTTCAGATTGCCGAAGCCGGTCACGCGCGAGGAAGCGCGCGGCATCTTCCTGAGCACCGCACCGCTCTATCGCGACGTGCCGGGGCTGTTTAGCAAGACCTATGTGCTGTCCGAGGACGGCATGACGGCCGGCGGCATCTATTTCTGGAACTCGAGGGGCGAGGCGGAAGCGCTGTACACCGCTGCGTGGCGGGCCCGCGCTCGCGAGAAATACGGCGCGGATCCGACGGTCACATATTTCGAGAGCCCCGTCGTGGTCGACAATGTGACCAAGGAGATCAACTCGGACGACGAATAGGATCGCGTCGTCACGTCAGATCCACAATGGTACGGAACTTTCGACCATCGCTTGATGGCGTGTCCGCACGTGACGCGCGTCCGCTTGTGTTCGGCGCGCCCGCAAGGCTACTCTCCCGGCAAGCAAGAAAACTGCAAGGGAGCCGTCACGGTGAACCAATCTCCTTCCTCAGATACGGCGCCTGCGTCGACGCTGCCGCGCCGCAGGCTCGGCCGCACCGGGCTCGATGTCTCCATTCTCGGCTTCGGCACCGCGCCGCTCGGCGATCTCTTCGCGCGGCTCGACGACGCCACCGCGATCGCGGCGGCGGAGCGGGCGTTCGCACTGGGTGTGAACCTGCTCGATTCCTCACCGCTCTATGGGCACGGCCTCGCCGAGCATCGCTGTGGCACCGCGCTGCGCCGCGTGGCGCGTGACGACATCGTCGTCTGCACCAAAGTCGGGCGCTGGATGGACCCGTTCCATGGCCGCGGCGGCGGCTCGAACTTCGTCGGCGGCCAGCCGCATCGGGCGGTGGTCGACTACTCCTATGACGGCACGATGCGCTCGGTCGAGCAGTCGCTGCTGCGGCTCGGCACCGATCATATCGACTTGCTGCTGATCCACGACGTCGACGTCTGGACCCATGGTGCCGATGCGATCGAAGCCAGGTTCCGCGAGGCGATGGAGGGCGCCTATGTCGCGCTCGACAAATTGCGCGCCGAGCGCGTGGTGAGGGGCGTCGGGATCGGCGTCAACGAGGCCGAGATGTGCGTGCGCTTTGCCAGGGCCGGCACGTTCGACACCATGCTGCTCGCCGGCCGTTACTCGCTGCTGGAGCAGCCGGCGCTAGCCGAATTCCTGCCGCTGGCGCGGGCGCAGGGCATCGGCGTGATGCTCGGCGGCGTGTTCAACTCCGGCATTCTGGCGACCGGCGCGGTTGCCGGCGCCAAGTACAATTACAAGGATGCGCCGCCCGACGTGATGCGGAAGGTGGCGGCAATCGAACGCGTCTGCCGTATCAACGGCGTGGCGCTCGCGACCGCGGCGCTGCATTTCGCGCTGGGCCATCCGGCGGTCGCGAGCGTCGTGCTCGGCGCGCAGACGCCGCAGGAGGTCGAGCGCAACGTTGCCGCCTTGTCGTCGTCCGTCCCCGCCGCGCTGTGGCGTGACCTAAAGGCCGAGGGGCTGCTCGATCAGCATGCGCCGGTGCCGGAATGATGCGGATCGATGCCCATCACCATGTATGGACCTTGGCGCGCGCCGATTACGGCTGGCTGACGTCGGAATGCGGGCCGATCTACCGCGACTTCGGCCTGTCGGACCTGATGCCGCATCTCGCCGCGGCCGCCATCGAGGGTACGATCCTGGTGCAGGCGGCGCCGACCGAGGCGGAGACGGCGTTCATGCTCGACGGCGCCAAAGGCGCGGAGTTGGTGCGCGGCGTGGTCGGCTGGATCGACTTCGATGCCGACGATGCCGCGACGCGGGTCGATATGATCGCCGGGCGCGAACTGCTGGTCGGTTTGCGGCCGATGGTGCAGGACATCGCCGACGACGACTGGCTGCTGCGGCCGGAACTGGCGGCGCCGCTCGAGGCCATGGCGCAGTACGGTCTCGTGTTCGACGCACTGGTGCTGCCGCGCCATCTGCCACGGCTCGTTCAGGTGGTCGATCGCCATCCCGACCTGCAATTCGTGCTCGACCATTTCGGCAAGCCGCAACTCGCGACCGGCGACATCTCGGTCTGGAAGAACGACATCGCAAGCTTGGCCGCGCGGTCCAACGTCGTCTGCAAGCTGTCGGGCCTTGCGACTGAGGCCGCGCCGAACTTGCAGGTCGCCGATTTGCGCGAGGCCGTGGATCATGTACTGGCATGTTTCGGGCCGCAGCGGATGCTGTGGGGCAGCGACTGGCCCGTCGTCAATCTTGCCGGCGGCTATGCGCAATGGTTCGCCGCGGCAGAGACCTTGCTTGCTGATTTGTCAAGTGAGGCAAGAGCTGCGATTTTCGGCGGCAATGCGGCGCGGGCCTATTTGTCAAGTCGCGGACGGCCAACATCCCGGAAATAGCGCGCGCAAGGCGCCAAATTTGATCCACAGCGCGCCTTGATGAATCATTCCGGGATGGTCCATAAGCGGCGTCCGCGCCATCGGTGATTTGGCGGCGCAACGGGGTGAGAGAGACAGGCGTGGCAAAGATCCATCATCAAATTGCGCAGGAGCTGGGAGTTCGCGACGAGCAGGTCGAGGCGGCGGTGACGCTGCTCGACGGCGGCGCCACGGTGCCGTTCATCGCGCGATACCGCAAGGAGCTCACCGGCGCGCTCGATGACGCCCAGCTGCGTACGCTGGAAGAGCGGCTGACCTATCTGCGCGAGCTCGAGGAACGCCGCACCGCGGTGCTGAATTCGATTCGCGAGCAAGGCAAGCTCGACGCCGCGCTCGAGGCCCAGATCATGGCCGCCGACAGCAAGGGCCGCCTGGAAGACATCTATCTTCCGTACAAGCCGAAGCGCCGCACCAAGGCCGAGATCGCCAAGGAGGCCGGACTCGAGCCGCTCGCCGATCTCCTCCTGACGCAGCCGCAGAACGATCCGAACGAGGCCGCTGCTCCCTTCGTCAATGCCGATAAGCAGGTCGCCGACGTCGCCGCCGCGCTGGACGGCGCGCGTGCGATTCTGGTTGAGCGCTTCGCCGAGGATGCCGACCTGATCGGCGCGCTGCGCGAGGAGATGTGGTCGAACGGCATCATGGCCTCGACCGTCCGCACCGGCAAGAAGACCGAAGGCGAGAAGTTCAAGGACTATTTCGATTTCTCCGAGCCGCTGCCGAAGCTGCCGTCGCATCGCATCCTGGCGCTGTTCCGCGGCGAGAAGGAAGAGATCCTCGACCTCGCAATCAAGCCGGAGGCGCAGGAGCCTGTGGCGGGTGTGCCCGGCCTCTACGAACTCCGGATCATGAACCGGTTCGCAATCTCCAACCAGGGCCGCAAGGGCGACAAGTGGCTGACGGAGACGGTACGCTGGGCCTGGCGCACCAAGATTCAGATCCATCTCAACATCGACCTGCGGATGCGGCTGTGGACCGCGGCCGAGACCGAGGCGGTGCGCGTGTTCGCGTCAAACTTGCGCGACCTGCTGCTGGCGGCGCCGGCCGGACCGCGCGCCACCATGGGGCTCGACCCCGGCTATCGCACCGGCGTCAAGGTCGCGGTGATCGATGCCACCGGCAAGGTGGTGGCGCATACGGCGATCTTTCCGCACGAGCCGCAACGGCGCTGGGATGAGGCACTGGCCATTCTCGGCAAGCTCGCGATCGAGCATGGCGTCGAGCTGATCGCGATCGGCAACGGCACGGCCTCGCGCGAGACCGACAAGCTCGCCGCCGAGCTCGTGAAGCGGCTGCCCGAGCGCAAGATGACCAAGATCGTGGTCTCCGAAGCCGGCGCGTCGGTCTACTCGGCCTCCGCCTTCGCCTCGAACGAATTGCCCGACCTCGACGTCACCATTCGCGGCGCGGTCTCGATCGCGCGGCGCCTGCAGGATCCGCTGGCCGAGCTGGTCAAGATCGATCCGAAGGCGATCGGCGTCGGCCAGTACCAGCACGATCTCGGCGAGGCCAAGCTGGCGCGCTCGCTCGATGCCGTGGTGGAAGACTGCGTGAACGCGGTCGGCGTCGATGCCAACACCGCCTCGGTGCCGCTGCTCTCGCGGGTGTCGGGCATCGGGCAGGGGCTGGCGCAGAGCATCGTGCAGCACCGCGACGCCAACGGCCCGTTCAAGTCGCGCAAGGCGCTGAAGGAGGTGCCGCGGCTTGGGCCGAAGGCGTTCGAGCAATGCGCCGGCTTCCTGCGCATCAGCAACGGCGAGGACCCGCTCGATTCGTCCGGCGTGCATCCGGAAGCCTATCCCGTCGTGCGCCGCATCCTCGAAGCGACCAAGAGCGACATCAAGGCGCTGATCGGCAACGCCGACGTGATGCGCGGACTGAAGCCGCAATCGTTCGTCGACGACACGTTCGGTCTGCCGACCGTCACCGACATTCTGCGCGAGCTGGAAAAGCCCGGCCGTGACCCGCGTCCGGCGTTCAAGGCGGCGGTGTTCAAGGACGGCGTCGAGGAGGTCAAGGACCTCAAGAAGGGCATGATCCTCGAAGGCACCGTGACCAACGTCGCCGCCTTCGGCGCCTTCGTCGATATCGGCGTGCATCAGGACGGCCTGGTGCATATCTCGGCGATGTCGAGGAATTTCATCAAGGACCCGCGCGAAGTCGTGAAGCCGGGCGACATCGTCAAGGTCAAGGTTCTGGACGTCGAGGTCGCGCGCAAGCGCATCGCGCTGACGCTGCGGCTCGACGACGAGATCGGGCCGAAGAAGGACAACGCTGGCCCGTCGCGCGATTTCTCGCGCGGCTCGGCCAAGATGACGTCGTCGGCTCCGCGCCGGCCGCAGGAGCAGTCTGGCGGCGGCGCGCTCGCCGAGGCGCTGCGCCGCGCGGCCGAGAAGAGCGGGCGCGGCAAGCCGACCTAGGCAGCGCGTTAGGGGCGGCAAGCCGAACTCGCCGTCCCTGCATTTTCCTCTACAGCTTTCCCGCCGCGAATTTGGCCAGCGCATCCGCGACACCCTCGCCGTAGGCCGGATCGGCCTTGCTACAATTCGTAACGTGCCGTTCCTGGATGTGCTTCGACGCCTGGCCGACCTGGCGGGCGGTGTTGTCGAACAGCGCCCGCTTTTGTGCGGCATTCATCTTGCGGAACAGATCGCCCGGCTGCTGCCAGTGGTCGTCGTCCACGCGGTGATCCCAATGTGCCGCCGCGCCGACAATTTCGAGCGGCGGCTCGTTCAGTTGCGGCTGGTCGGTCCATTCGCCGTGGCTGTTCGGCCAGTAGGTCAGCGTGGCGCCCAGATTGCCGTCGGTGCGCATCGCGCCATCGCGGTGATAGCTGTGGAACGGACATTTCGGCGCGTTGACCGGGATCTGGTGGTGGTTGACGCCGAGCCGGTAGCGTTGCGCGTCGCCATAGGAGAACAGGCGGGCCTGCAGCATCTTGTCCGGCGAATAACCGATGCCGGGCACGACATTGGCCGGCGTGAACGCCGCCTGCTCGACCTCGGCGAAGACGTTCTCCGGGTTGCGGTTGAGCTCGAAATACCCGACCTCGATCAGGGGATAATCCGCCTTCGGCCACACCTTGGTCAGATCGAACGGGTTGAACGGGAAGGCCCTTGCCTGCGCGTCCGTCATCACCTGGATGAACAGCGTCCAGCGCGGGAAATCGCCGCGCTCGATGCTGTTGAACAGATCGCGCTGGTGGCTCTCGCGGTCCTTGCCGATCAGTGCCTCGGCCTCGGCGTCGGTCAGGTTCTGCACACCCTGCTCGGTGCGGAAATGGAATTTCACCCAGACGCGCTCGTTGTTCGCGTTGATCATGCTGTAGGTGTGGCTGCCGAAGCCGTGCTGATGCCGGAAGCTTTTCGGGATGCCGCGCTCGCTCATCACGATGGTGACCTGGTGCAGTGCTTCCGGCAACAGCGTCCAGAAATCCCAGTTCATGTCGGGGTCGCGCACGCCGGTGCGCGGATGTCGCTTGATCGCGTGGTTGAGGTCGATGAAGCGCAAGGGATCGCGGAAGAAGAACACCGGGGTGTTGTTGCCCACCACGTCCCAATTGCCTTCATCGGTGTAGAATTTCAGCGCGAAGCCGCGGATGTCGCGCTCGGCGTCCGCCGCGCCGCGCTCGCCGGCAACAGTCGAGAACCGTGCGAACATCGGCGTCTGCTTGCCGATCTCCGCGAAGATGCTGGCCTTGGTGTAGCGCGTGATGTCGTGGGTGACGGTGAAGGTGCCGTGCGCGCCGGCGCCCTTGGCGTGCATTCGACGCTCCGGGATCACTTCGCGGTGAAAATGCGCCAGCTTCTCGATCAGCCACACATCCTGCAAAAGCGCCGGCCCGCGCGGACCCGCCGTCATGATGTTCACATTGTCGGCAACGGGTGCGCCGGAGGCGTGGGTCGGAAACGGTCTCTTGATCTCGTCGCTCATCGAAAACTCCTTGCTGGAAGTCAGCACTCGTCGTCCCGGCGCCGAGGGAAGCCGGGCGAAACACGATTGCATCGCGGATGGATTGCGGCCGGCGCAACGGGGGAGACCCGGCGATCGACAAATTGTGAACCGGGTCTACAATCCCGCCACGACGACGTCGTTTCTTGGATGAGCGCAGGATTAAGAAACCCGGCCGATCGATTCAACGCGCGCCACCCGCTGATTCCAGCCAAATGTCCGTCGATCCCGGCCAACGCAGTCGCGGGCCGTGATCCAGACATTTGCCGCGCGTGCCGGCGCGTTCGCCAATCCTAAATCCGGCGTCAGAATCTGGCGTATTTGTCAGTTGAAGTCGGCCTCACGCTTGCGTCTTCTGGCCATGCTCTGCATGCGGCGACACGAGGTTCGCCGCGGTCCCAATCAGGGAGGATTTCATGACGAACAGGCTCTTCACGCTTCTCACGGCGGCGACGCTCGCTGTCAGCGTTGCGCTTGCACCCGTAGCCTTCGCCAGAGGTGGCGGCGGTGGCGGTGGCGGTGGTGGGCACGGCGGTGGCGGTGGCTTCGGCGGCGGCCATGGCGGCGGTTTTGGTGGCGCCATGGGCGGCGGCATGCACGGTGGCGGCTTTGGTGGCGGAATGCATGGCGGTGGTTTCGGTGGCGGCATGCGCGGTGGAGGCATGGCGTTTGCCGCCATGGGCGGCGGCGGACATTTTGTCGGTGGGCATTTTGGCGGCGCGCGCTTCGCCGGTGCACCGGCGTTCGGCCCGCGATTTGCCGGCGCCGGATTCCACGGCGGTCGCTTCTTCCATCACGGCGGCTTCTTCCACCATCACCGCTTCCATCGCTTCGCATTCTTCGGCGGGCCTTACGTCTATGCCGATTACTATGACGGCTGCTACCGCAGGGTATGGACGGCTTACGGTCTGCAATGGGTCAATGTGTGCGGGGACTATTGGTGATCGCCCAATCAACCGCACCGTTGTCGCGGTCGTCGCCAGGCGTTCCATCCAGCCCCGGAATGGGATAGTCTGGCGGCGACCGTTGCGGGGCGCTCGGAGAGTTTGAGAACTCGGGGAGTTCAGGACAGCTCGGAGAGTTCAAGAACATGACCGGAGCTCACCGCCGCATTCTCGTCGTCGAGGACGATCCGGAAACCGCCGGTCAGCTCGTCGAGGAACTCACCACCAGCGGTTATGACGTGGATCTGGCGGCGAACGGCCGCGAGGCGCTGAGCCAGGGCGCGGCGCGCGACTATGCCGTGATCACGATCGATCGCATGCTGCCCGACATCGACGGCATCACCGTGATGCGCCAGATGCGCGACGACGGCATCGCGGTGCCGTTCCTGATCATCAGTGCGCTCGGCGAGGTCGATGATCGCGTACGTGGCTTGCGCGCCGGCGGCGACGACTATCTGGTCAAGCCGTTTTCCTTTGTCGAACTGCTGGCGCGGCTGGAGGCGCTTGGCCGCCGCAGCGAGACCGTTGCCAAGGAGACCATCCTGCGGGTCGGCGATCTCGCGGTCGATCTGATCGCGCGGACGGCAAGCCGCCGCGGCCGCAAGATTCCGCTGTTGCCGAAGGAATTTCAGCTGCTCGAATATCTCGCGCGCAACGAAGGCCGCGTGGTGTCGCGCGCCATGCTGCTGCAGCACGTGTGGGACCTGCACTTCGATCCTTCCACCAACATCATCGACGTCTATGTCGGCCGGGTGCGCCGCAAGGTCGACGACCAGCAAGCCTATCCGCTGATCCACACGATCCGCGGCATCGGGTACTGCCTCCGTGCTCCTGGCTAAGACCCTCAGATCGTCGACGTTCCGCCTGGCGTTGATCGCCATCGGTACGTTCGGCCTGATCGTGTCCGTGATCTTCGCCTATGTCTACTGGTCGACGCTGTCCTATGTGCGCGACAGGTCCGACCGCGCCATCATGACCGAGCAGGCGAGCCTCGACGATGCCTATGCGCGGTCCGGCCGCGATGGCCTGACCGCGTTGATCGCGCAACGCATCGCAAGCAAGGGCGATCAGGTTTATCTGCTGGTCGGCCCCGGCTCCGTGGTGCTCGCGGGAAATCTCAAGCAATGGCCGCCAGACACCGTTGGAGATGGATGGACGGAATTTCGAACCTCGCTGCCGCAGCTGCCTTCGGCAACCGCGCTCGTGCGCGCCGTGACGAAGACCTTGCCAGGCGGTGATCGGTTGCTGGTCGGCCGCGACATCAGCGATCTCGACGGCTTCATGGCGCAGATCAGGGCCGCGGGGATCGCAGTCGTCGTGCTGATCATCGGC
Organism: Bradyrhizobium sp. USDA 4011; assembly: GCF_054063415.1. Taxonomy (NCBI): domain Bacteria; kingdom Pseudomonadati; phylum Pseudomonadota; class Alphaproteobacteria; order Hyphomicrobiales; family Nitrobacteraceae; genus Bradyrhizobium; species Bradyrhizobium sp. USDA 4011. The sequence goes on along the minus strand of NZ_JBSSGG010000001.1, from coordinate 2,328,234 downwards.
CTTGCGGCCGCCGCCAGCATCGGGGTCACGCGGCGAACGGTCGGCCGGATCGAGTCGATCAATGCGACCAGTCGCGCGATCATGCTCTCCGGCCTCGACCAGCGCATCCCGCTCCACGGCAGTCATGACGAATGGGATCGCGTCGCGGAGAACCTCAATCTGATGCTGGATCGCATCCAGACCCTGATGGGCGACGTCAAGCAGGTCAGCGAGAATATCGCCCACGACCTGCGCACGCCGCTGACCCGGATGCGCGGCCGGCTCGAGAAGGCCTATCACGCCCCGCGCAACGGGGAGGGCGATGCGGCGCTGATCGGCGACACCATCGCCGATCTCGACGCGGTGCTCGGGATGTTCGCGTCGATCACGCGGATTTCCGAGATCGAGACACGGGCCCGCAAGGGCGCGTTCCGCACCGTCAATCTCGTCGAGATCGCAGGCGAGGTGGTCGAACTCTACGATGCCGCCGCCGAAGAGGTCACCACCCATCTCGACCTTGCCAGTGATCCGGCGGTGCTGGTCACCGGTGATCGCGACCTTCTGTTCGACGCCATCGCAAATCTCGTCGACAACGCCATCAAGCATGGCCGTCCGGGCGGACGGGTAACCGTGACCTGCGACAACGACGAGGGCGGCCCGGTGATTTCGGTCGCCGACGACGGCCCCGGCATTCCGACCGAGCAGCACGATCGCGTCTTCAAGCGCTTCTATCGGCTCGAGCAAAGCCGCTATACGCCGGGCAACGGCCTCGGCCTCAGCCTGGTCGCGGCGGTCGCCAGCCTGCACGGCGCAAGGATCGAATTGCGCGACAACGCGCCGGGTTTGTTGTGCAGGCTCGTGTTTCCCGCGGCGGAAACGTAGCGAGTGTTGGCGCTGTCGCGAGAATGCGGATGTATGTCCGCCGGCCGTGCAACAAACCTGGTGTCGTCCCGGGCAAGCGAAGCGCGACCCGGGACCCATAACCACCAATGCGAATTGTTTTTGCGACGCTGGGGCCACAGCTCACTCCTACAATACAACCCTGTGGTTATGGGTCCCTGATTTTGCAGGGACGACGCGTGGCAATATCGGTGGACCCACACACTGCTTCACCTGCATGCGCGGGGATGACACCGCGTGTTTGGACATCTTGAAACGAGAACCATCCACCGCCCGTGTCCTGGCGAAAGCCAGGCCGACGATGCGGTGAGAGCATGTCAAAACCGCCCCGCCATCTCCGCGAGCCGGCGGTGCGCGGCATCCCGCGCCGCGCGGATCGGCTCCGCAGGTCCGGTGGTCGGGCCGATCGGCACGAAGCGGACGTCGCTGACGCCGATGAAGCGCAGCACCTCGCGCAGATAGGGCGTTGCCATGTCGATACGGCCGCGGTCCATGCCGGTGACGAAATCGCTGCCGCTGGCGATGATCACGACCGTCGGTCGGTCCTTGAGCAGCGGAAGATAACCTAACGCAGGATCGAAGCGGAAGGTCAGGCCGGGCTGGATGATGACATCGAGCCACTGCTTGAGCTTGTAGGGGATGGAAAAATTCCACATCGGTGTCGAGATCAGCACGCGGTCGGCCAGCGACAGCCGCAGCGCCAGGCGCTCGGCGACGGCAAAGGCGTCGTGTTGCGAATTGGTGAACGACTTGCCGCCGATCCGGGCGTATTTCGCCTCGAGCAGATAACCCTCGAACTCCGGCAACGGCTCGCGCCAGAGATTCATCGCGTCGATCTCCCAGTCGGGCCGCAACTCGCGGAAGCGATCGAGAAAGACGCGCGCGCCGGCTGCCGATTCCGAATCGGCGCGGGGAGAGCAGGCAACGTGAAGCAGCTTTGGCAATGCGTCCGCCTCTCAGCCGAGCGCCTTGATGACGGTGTCGGCGTTGGTTACGACGGAGACGTTCTGCAGCGCGAAGTTGATCGCCGCGTTGTGCCAGTCGGCATTCATGGTCGAGCAGCAATCCTCCGGCACGATCATGAAATAGCCCTTGTCGGCGCCGGTGCGCGCGGTGTGCTCGACCGACATGTTGGTCCAGGCCCCGGTGTTGATGATCATGTCGCGGCCGGTGGCTTTCAGGATGGTCTCGAGCCGGGTACCTTCCCAGGCGCTCATCCGCATCTTCTCGACCACGAAATCGCCCGGGCGCGGCTCGAGCCCGGAGACCGGCGCCGCGCCCCAGCTGCCGCGCACCATCGCCTTGCTGTCGACCAGCCCCTCGAATAGCGGCGCATTCAGCGTCACGCCGGGCGCGCCCGGCTCGACGACGAACCAGACATGGATGATGGCGACGCCGCGGGCACGGGCGGCCTCGGCGACGCGGCGCACATTCTCGACGACGTGCTGCTGGCGGGCATGCGCTGGCGCGCCGGAAGAGGCGAACGCGCCGCCGTCCATGATGACGTCGTTCTGCATGTCCTGGATGATCATCGCGCAGCGCTGCGGATCGATCTGCATCTCGCCGGCAGTCAGGTTAGGCGCAGATGCGGATGATGCGGCACTCACCGCGCCACGCTTGCCGTTCATATAGGGCTCATGGCGCGGCCCGATCTTGGTCGGGATCGCGTACACCGAATGGGTCGCGGTCAGATAGAGCATGCGGAAATCGGCGCCGCCCCAGGCGAGGTTGGCGACGAGCTCGGGCAGGCGGACCTTGCCGAGTAGGTCGCCGGCGGGCGAATAGACCCAGACGCCGCCAGGCGCGGTAACCCAGACATTGCCGCGCTGGTCGCACTTCATGCCGTCGGGCAGGCCGGGTTCGAGCTCGGAGCGGATGCCGGAGGCGAACACGCGCGGATTGGCGAGCGAGCCATCGGCGCCGACATCGAAGGCGCGGATCAGCGCCTGCACGGTGTCGTTGACATAGAGGATGCGCTCGTCGGGCGAGAAGCACAGTCCGTTCGGCTGCTCGAACAGATAACGATCGACCAGCAGTTTCGGCGCGCCGCCGCCGGGCGGCACGCGATAGACGCCCTGGAAGCCGAGCTGGCGCGGCCGCTCGACGCCATAGACCGGCATCCGGCCGTACCAGGGGTCGGAGAAATAGATCGCGCCCGAGGAATGCACGCAGACGTCGTTCGGGCTGTTGAGTTCCTGGTTCTCGTAATGCGAGGCCAGCACCTCGCGCCGCCCGTCGGGCCGCTCGCGGATCAGCGAGGAGGTCGCATGCTCGCAGACGATCAGATTGAGGTCGGCATCATAGGTCATGCCGTTGCATTTGTTCGACGGACGCTTGACCTCGACCACGCCGCGCCGTGCATCCCAGCGCCGGCGCACGTCACCGGGCATGTCGGAGAACAGCAGGAAATGATCGAGCGGATGCCAGATCGGTCCTTCCGTGAAATCGAAGCCCGTGCCGACCTGACCGACCGGCGCGTAGGGGTCGATCAGGTCTTCGAACTCCGCGCGCAGCGTGACATGCGTCATCGCGTTCGTCCTCGCTGTTACGCCGGAAACCAGCTGCGTTGCGGCAGGCTCTGCACGACGGGCCCGGGCACCTGGTCGTGCAGCCGGCCGACCACCGTGCCGCCTTCGATCTTCGCCGGGCGATCGTGCACCGGCAGCAGATAGCGCGAGCTGGAGAGCAGCTTCTTGATCGCGGCCTTCTCGGCGCGCTTGCTGGTGCCGTGATTGCCGGTGGTGCGCGGCTCGGCGTCCTGGATTTCGTTGAACGGCGTGACGATCTGGTCGTTGAAATCGTAGATCACGTCACCGCAGATCGTCGCGATGCCGTCGGCGGTGTGGACGTGGATGTTCATCGAGCCTTCGGTATGGGCGTTGGCGGCGTCGCAATAGACGCCCGGCATCAGTTCGACCGGGCCGGTGATCTCGAGGTCGAGGAAGCGCAGCGCGCTCTTGGTGTGCAGGCGGTCGATCAGGTGCTTGATGTCGGGCGCTGGATATTGCGGGTGCATCAGGCCGGAGACCGAGTATTCCAGTTCCTTGCGGTTGACGACGACGGTGGTGTTCATCGGGAACAGATCGTCCTTGCCGGCATGATCGATGTGCAGATGGGTGTGGCAGACGAAACGGACGTCACCCATCCGCACGCCGTGGCGGGCGAGCTGGTTCTCGATCATGTTCTCGTGGAACTGGAGACCGCGCATGCCCAGCGTCTCCATGATCTGGTTGGAGCGATAGCCGGTATCGACCAGCACTGGGTAGGGGCCGCCGAGGATCAGGAAGCCGAGCGTCAGCACGCGGCGGGTGCGGCCGCAATTGTGCCCGAGCACGAGGAAGCTCGATTCCAGCTCGATATCGCCATAGTCCAGGATCTTGATCTCCAACGGCATCTTTCTCCCTCCCAATTCGTGTTCGTTGTTATGTTCGTCCGCAGCGCGCCTATGGCCCCAGCCGATAGACCCGCGCCGCCGTCGTGCTGAAGATCGCCTCGCGCTGCTCGCGGCTGAGCCGCTCGGCGGCCGCCTTGAAGGCGTCGATGAGATCGCGGTAGCTGGTCCACAGCTTCTCGATCGGAAAGTTCGAGCCGAACAGGCAGCGGTCCGCGCCGAAGATCGCGACCGTGTCGATCACGACGCCGGCGACATGCGCGGCATCGTTGCGGTGGATGAAGGTACCGAGCCCGGACAGCTTCGACACGACGTTCGGGCGCTGCGCGAGCCGCGCCATGCCGGCGCGCCAGGCGGCGCGGCCTTGCGGCGACAGATCCTCCAGCATGCCGGCATGTTGCAGGATGAACGTCACGTCGGGGCAGGCCTCGGCGAGGCCGGCCGCATCGGCCATCTGCGGCGCGAACACCTGCAGGTCGAAGCTCCAGCCATAGTCGGCGAGATGGCCGACATTGCGCCGGATCACCGGATCGGTGCAGAGATCGGGACGGGCCGCGAAGCGATAGAGCGGGTTTTCGTGCCAGTGCAGTTGCATGCGCACGCCGCGCACCAGAGGATAACGCTTCAACCGATCGAGCTGCGGTCGGACGTCGTCGACGGTGAAATCGGCATAGGCGACGAGCGCGTGCGGCCAGCCGTGCTGATCCGCGGTCTGCTGAACCCAGGCCGCCTCGTCCTCAAACTGGCCGTTCGGCCAGTTGGTCTGGACATAGACCGATCGGGTGACGCCGGTGCCCTTGAGGTCGTCGAGATATTCCCCGATCGGATAGTCGCGGCGGATCGGCTCGTAGGGGCCGAAGATGCGCGGCTGCATCGGGCCGGACAGCCAGGCGAGATCGGCCTGACGCCAGATGTGATGATGTGCGTCGACAATGCCGGTCACGCAGCTCTCCTTGTTGCAAGCGACAGCAGATGCGCGACCACTGCCGCGCTCGATCCGCCGTCCACGAGATCATCGACCAAGCGCTGGATCGCGATCAGTGCCTCGGTTTGCGGCTTGAACCCGGGCGAGGTCGCGAGCGGCGTCAGCCAGCTCACGCGCCAGGCCCGGCGCGACAACTTTGCGACGGCATCGCACAATGCGGCCGGATCGCCACGCTCGAGGCCGTCGGAGACGATCACGATCGCGGCGCCGCGGGCATATCCGCCGAACCGGGGCACGGCGAGGAAGGCCTGCAGCGCGTCGCCGATCCTTGTGCCGCCGTCCCAATCGCTGACCAGGAAGGAGGCCGCGTTCAGCGCCTGCTCGCGCCGCTTCAGCCGCAGCGCCGGGGTGACACGGGTCAGACGCGTGCCGAAGGTGAACACCTCGACATTGCCGGCCGCCTGCACCAGCACATGTGCGAGCCTCATGTTCTCCTCGGTGCGCGCCTTCATCGAGCCGGAGACGTCGATCAGCAACAGGATCTTGCGCGGGCGGTGGCGGCGGCGCATCCGGCCGAGCCGCAGCACTTCGCCGTCATTGCGCACGCTGTCACGCAGCGTGCGGCGCAGATCGGCGAATGGACCAGAGCGCGCACGGCGGCGCCGGTGGCCGCGGCGCCGCGGCAGCCGTTTTGCCGCGTCGCGCGCCAGCCGGCGCAGCGGATCGCTGGTTGCTGTCTGCGCAAAGCGGCGCTCGACCAGCGCTTCGGCGCGCGCGGCGGCGAGGCCGGATTCGTTGGCCTCATCGGCAAGCGGCGGCTCGTCCTCGCCGCCGCCTTCCTCCTGCAGGCGGACGGTCTCCTCGTCCTCGCCTTCGGCCTGCTCGATCGCATCAGCGTCGCGGAAATGGATGTCGAACAGCCGGTCATACGTCGCGCGGCGCTCCGGCGGCGGCGCCAGCGTCGCAAGCCCGGCCTGACGGATGTGCTCCAGGCTGCGCGGCCCGAGCAGCTCGACCGCGGCGAGGAAGCTCGTCGTCTGCTCCGGCGCGACCGAGAAGCCGTTGGCGCGCAGCAGCGCGACAAAGGACACGAAGATCTGCGCGGCACGCGGCAGCTTGCGGTCGTCGCTCACGCGGCTGCCTCCGCGATGATCGCATCGAGCCGGGGTGAGATGAAGTGAAGATCCTCCTCGTCCTTCAGCGCGACGCCGATCGAGCGCCTGAAGGCATCCGGCCAGCGTGCGCCGCCCTTGTTGAGCAAGGTCGCGGCCTCGGCCCAGTCGACTGCCTCGGCAACCCCGGGGGCCTTGCTCAGTGGCTCGCGGCGCAGCCGGCCGACCGCGGCGACCACGGCGCGGGCGGTCGCCTCGGCGACGCTGGAGGCCCGCATCATCACGATCCGCGCCTCGCGCTCGGCATTCGGATAATCGATCCAGTGATAGACGCAGCGCCGCCGCAGCGCCTCGTGCAGATCGCGCGTCCGGTTCGAGGTCAGCACCACGACGGGATGCTCGGTGGCGCGCACGGTGCCGCGCTCGGGGATCGATATCTGGAAGTCGGAGAGGAATTCGAGCAGGAAGGCCTCGAATTCCTGATCGGCACGGTCGATTTCGTCGATCAGGAGCACGGTCGCGTCCGGCGCCCGAAGTGCCGCGAGCATCGGCCGCTCGATCAGGAACGAATCGCCGTAGATGTCGATGCTCTCTTCGCCCGCCTGCCGGATCGCCAGCATTTGGCGCGGATAGTTCCACTCATAGAGTGCGGCGGATGCGTCGATGCCCTCATAGCATTGCAGGCGGATCAGCCGGCGGCCAAGCACGGCGGCGATCGCCTTCGCGGCTTCGGTCTTGCCGACACCCGGCGCGCCCTCGAGCAGCAGCGGCTTGCCGAGCGCAAGCGAGAGATAGGCGGCGGTCGCGATGCCATCGTCGGCGAGGTAATAGGCCGCGCGCAGCGCCTTCTCCAGCGCCTCGGGGCTGTCGATGCCGACGATGTTGCTGCGGACCGGCATGGAAGGACCTCAGCGCCGCGGTTGCGGCCGTGCGCCGCCCTGTGCCTTGATCGCGCGCAGCACTTTCTCCGGCGTGATCGGCAGATCGTCGATCCGGACGCCGACGGCATTGAAGATCGCGTTCGCGACCGCGGGCAACACTGGATTGGCGCACATCTCGCCGGGTCCCTTGGCGCCGAATGGGCCGTCCGGCGCCGGGCGTTCCAGCACCGCAATGTCGTGCGGGCAGATGTCGCCGGGGCCCGGCATCAGGTATTCGACGAAGTCGCGCGGGCCATGCACCGGCTCCGGATAATACGGCTCCGGCGTCTCGTAGAGCGCGTGGCTGACGCCCATCCAGGCGCCGCCGACCAATTGCTGCTCGACCAGCCGCGGATTGAGCGCGCGGCCGAGCTCATAGGCAGAATCCATCCTGACCATGTCGACCTCGCCGGTCTCGTCGTCGACCTCGACCTCCGCGACGAGACAGGCATGCGCATAACAGGTCGCCGGCGACATCTCGCCGGTTTCAGGGTCCACGTCGGACAGCGGCACCAGGAAGATGCCGCGGCCGGAGATCGTCTTGCCCTGCTTGAACTGCGCGGCGATCGCGACGTCCTTGGTCGAGATCGAACGATGCGGCGCGCCCTTGACATGGATGTTGCCGCGGCCGTCGGTCTCGAGGTCGGCGGCGTTGACCTCAAGTTCCTCGGCGGCCGCCTCCATCATCACGCCACGGGCCTCCCGCGCCGCCGCCATCACGGCGTTGCCGACGCGGTGGGTGCCGCGCGAGGCGAACGAGCCCATGCAGTGCGGACCGGTGTCGGAATCCGCGGTGTCGACATAAACATCCTCGACCGGCACGCCGAGCGTCTCGGCGCAAATCTGGCGCGTCACCGACTTCATGCCCTGGCCGAGATCGATCGATGACAGCGCCACGGTGAACTTGCCGCTCGGGTTGGAATGTACCAGCGCCTGGCTCGGATCGCCGCCGAGATTCATGCCGATGGGATAGTTGACCGATGCGATGCCGCGTCCGCGATGCCGGGTCATGGTCAGCGCCTCCTGGTGCCGAAGACGGAAGAGAAGCGGGTGGCGCCATGCGACGGCGAGGCCGGCCGCGGTGGCGGCGGCGATGACGGGGGCGGCGGAGAGGGCGGCGGCGGCGGTGGCGGCTCGCGGGTTGCGGCCGGCGCGCGGTCATACGTCGTGCGCTGCTGGGACGGTGCGGCGGGCGGTGCATGCGACTCCCGCGGCGTCAGCGTCACGGCGGCACGGAGACCGCCACCATCCTTGCGCGACGACATCCGCTTGAACTCCTCGCGGATCGGCCATTTGGCCTTCTCCGCGGCGACCTGCACGCATTCGATCAACGCCGTGTTCTTGGCCTCGCGCCGATGCGCCTTCATGTCGCCGTCGCGATACGCATTGAGGATCCGGAACTCCATCGGGTCCATGCCGACCAGGTGGGCGAGCTTGTCCATCTGGCATTCGATGGCGAAATCCATCGCCGTGACGCCGAAGCCGCGCATCGCGGTGGCGGGCGTGCGGTTGGTGAAGACGCAGTAGACGTCGCCATGGACGTTCGGGATCGTGTACGGGCCAGGCAGATGCGCGGCGCATTTCACCGCCGCATAGCTCGACAGCCGCGTATAGGCGCCGCTGTCGAAATAGGCGCGCACCTTGCGCGCGACCACGCGTCCGTCGCGCATCACGCCGTCCTTGATGTAGATGCGCTCGGCGCCACGCGGCGGGCCGTATTGCATCTCCTCTTCGCGCCCGAACACGTAGCGCACCGGGCGCCCCGTCAGCATCGCGCCGAGAATGCACAGCGGCTCGGTCAGGGTATCGACCTTGCCGCCGAACCCGCCGCCTACCGTGCCGCCGATGAAGTGGAAGGTGTTGGAGGGAACGTCGAGGATCTTGGCGCAGGTGTCGACCGAGAAGAACAGCGCCTGCGTCGAGGTATAGACGATATAGCGGCCGTTGGTGTCGGGTGCTGCGATGGAGCCGTTGGTTTCGGTCGGCGCGTGCTCGATCGGCGACATCTGGTAGCGCTGCTCCAGCACATGGTCGGCCGTGGCCAGTGCGCGATCAGCGTCGCCGAAGCGCAGCTGCTGGCGATCATAGGTCTCGTGATAGGTGAAGGTGTTCTTGGGGTAGACCTCGTTGACGACGGGCGCGCCGGGCTTCAGCGCCTCCTCGACGTCGAACACCGCCGGCAGCGGCTCATAGTCGATCTTGACCTTGGCAATGGCTTCGAACGCCTCGCGCGGACTGTCGGCGACGATGGCGACGATCGGTTCGCCCTTGTAGCGCACTTTGTCGACCGCGAGCGACGGCTCGTCGTCCTTGCCGAAATTGATCAGACTGAGCAGCGTGTTCAAATTGCGCGGCACGTCGGAGGCGCGGATCACGCGTCGCACCCCCTGCGACCGCTCGGCCTCCGAAGTGTCGATGCGGCGCAGCCGTGCATGGGAATGGGCGCTGCGGACCACCTTCAGGTGCAGCATGCCTTGCAGCTTGTGATCGTCGAAATAGGGCGAGGTGCCGGTGACATGGCCAAGCATGTCCTGACGCTGCGTGCCCTTGCCGATTTCCTTCAGATTGTCGTCGCGCTCGTCGGCGAAGATATCCTTGCGCAATTCCAGCATGGCACTGTTCCCTTACGCGCGGGCCCGGCCGCCGGAAGCGGCCGCCAGCACGGCGTTGATGATCGGCTCATAGCCGGTGCAGCGGCAGATATTGCCGGAGATCGCCTCGACCACCTCCGCACGGCTCGGTTGCGGATTGCGATCGAGCAGCGCTTTCGCGGCCATCAGCATGCCCGGCGTGCAGTAGCCGCACTGCGCGGCGAAATTGTCGGCGAAGGCGCGTTGCAGCGGATGCAGGGTGGGACCGTCCTTGATGCCGTCGAGCGTCTCGACGGAGCGGCCGGCGACCGTCTCGGCGAGCGTCAGGCAGGAGAGATGCAGCTCGCCGTCGATCAGCACGCTGCAGGTGCCGCAGCCGCCCTGGCCGCAACCGAATTTGGGCGTCATGTCGCCGATCAGCTCGCGGAGCGCGACCAGAAGATTGGTGCCGCCGTCGACGAAGATCGCGACGTCGCGGCCATTGTGGCTGAATTGCAGAGGGGTCTTGGCCATGACGATCTATTCCTGACCGGACAACAGGCGCCTGAGATGCACGCCGACGATCTCGCGGCGATACCAGGCGCTGGCGAGCGCATTGTCGCCGGGCGAAGTTCCTTCGACGGCTGCCGCCGCCGCCGCGCTGATCGTGGAGGCGTCGAGCGAGCGTCCTTCCAGCGCGCGCTCGGCGGCGCGGGCGCGGATCGGGGTCGGCGCCATCGAGCCGAGCGCGACGCGGGCGCCGACGATGCGGCTGCCGTTGACCGGCAGATGCGCCGCGAGCGTGATCACCGCGCCGCCCTTGGGCTTGATTCGCGCGATCTTGCGGTAGCGGAAGGCCTCGGTGCTGCCGGGCTTGGCAAAGGAGATCGCGAGCACCAGCGTGCCGGCCTGCCGGTCGCGCGATTGCAAAAATTCCTCGATTCCGACCTCGCGGCCGCCAAGCCCGCCCTGCACCGACACGACGGCATCGAGCACAAGCATCGCGACCGTGAAGTCGCCATATGGCACCGGCGCGAACAGATTGCCGCCGACCGTGCCCATGTTGCGCACCGCCGGTCCGCCGATCGAGCGGGCGGGGGCGTGCAGGAAGCCGAGATCGCGCTCGGCCAGGATGCGCGCGAAGGTGACGCCGGCGCCGAGCGTGATACGCGAGCCGGACGCGTCGATCCGCGTCATCGCCTGGTCGCTTGCGCGCACGACGGTCGAGATCGAGATGTCGCCCTCGTTCAGCGCCCGCATCACCAGCGTGCCGCCGCCGAGATAGCGCGCGCTGCGATCCGACGACAGCGCCGCCGCGGCGTCATGGGTGCTGGTGAAGGTCTTCACCGTGACTGGCATGATGTCCTTCCCCGCTTACGCGGCCTCCTTCAGATGCCGGCGGATGGCGTCGAAGCCGGCCTGGTAGATGTCTTCCGAAACCATGTGCGTGATGCGGTCCGTGTCCTCGGTCCGCGTCGTGAAGCGCGACTCCCAGTGCCAGAATGTGCGGTCACCATCGGTGACCGGCAGCAGGCGGACATGCGCCACGTAGTTGAACATCGGAACCGGCGTGTCGAGCAGGCAGTAGCTGAACGATTGTTCGAGATCCGATAGCGCCAGCAACTGCTCGCGCAGCTCGGAGCCGTCCTTCAGCTTGAAGCGCCTGACACAGCCGATCTTGTCGGACGGCTGCGCCCGCTCGATACCGCTGGTCGCGACCGCCGGGTGCCAGCGGTCATGGCCGTTGAAATCGCGCAGCACGGCCCACACCGCATCGGTCGGTGCATCCAGGATCGTGCTCTTGACGATGTGCGGCACGGTCAGCTTCCAATATCTCGCGTTTGCATCAATGCGGCCGCGCGTATCACCTCTCCCGGACGGGGAGAGGTCGGCGCGTAGCGCCGGGCGAGGGGGCTCCGGCCCCACGAGGGACGGCAACCCTTCACCCGGATCGCATCATGCGATGCGATCCGACCTCTCCCACAGGGGGAGAGGTGGACCGTCTGCACGGCGATATCTGGCCTATGCATTTCGCTATCCCCCGAACGCACGCTTCAGCGCGTCGAACCCGCCCTGAAACACAGCGCCGCCGATATTGTTGACCAGTTCCGTCTCGCGCTCCGGCGCGCAGTCGAACTCGGCGGTCCACTCCATGAACGTCTGGTCGCCATCGGTGACCGGCGTCAGCCGCAGCGTCGCGACGTAGTTCTCGACGCCCATCGGCGATTCCAGGATCGAGTAGGTGCAGAACATGTCGTAGTCGGACAGGCCGAGCAGCTTCTCGCGGATGCGATCGCCGTTGCGCAGGCGGAAATCCCTGACGCAGCCGATCTTGTCGGAGGGCTCGCCGCCCTCGATCCGGCTTTCGGCGATCGCAGGGTGCCAGTTCGGCAGCCCGTTGAAATCACGGACGCGCGCCCAGACCCGGTCGTTGCGGGCGTTGACGACGGTGGAGACGTAAACCCGTGCCATGTTCCCAGCTCAGTCCTTCTTGCGCGGCGTGCGTTCGGGGCGCGGCTCGCCGCCGCCTTCGGGCGCTGCCGGCTTGGCGTCGGCGCCGCTTTTGCGTGCGGAGTCCTTGATGCCCTGCATGTCCCGAGCCTCGCGGATCAGGCCGGGCATCTTCGCGAGGCTGCCGCCCTCGACGCCGATATCCGACAGGATGGAGTCGATCAGCGGCGCCTGCACGCGGTAGCGCAGCGCCGAATCGATCACCTCGTCGGTGGCGCTGCGCGAGGTGCCGCCGCCATTGCCGTTGCCGTTGAGCCCGTCGACCTGGAGGATACGGATGCCCTCGATCTTCTCCATCGGCTTGACGCTCTCGCGCACGATGCCCTCGATCCGGTCGAGCAGCTTGCGGCGGAACAGCGAGTAGCGCGCCTGGTCGGTCAGCACGTTCTCGGCCTCATTGAGCAGGCGCTGCGCCTCGGCCTCGACGGTAGCACGGACCCGTTCGGCCCCGGCCGCGATCCTGGTTTCCTCGGCCTGCTTCTCGGCGAGCAGCACCTCGACGGTCTTGCGCCGCTTGGCGATCTCGCTCTCGCGCGCGGTGACGACGCGCTCGGCCGCCTCGGTGGCATGGACCCTCGCGTCCTCGGCGGCGGCGCGCGCCGCGGATTCCTCCAGCGACTTCTGGTGCAGCGCGATGGCCTTCTCCATCAAGGCGGTCTCGACGTCCTTCTCCCTGTTCACCTCGAGCTTGCGCAGCTCGCGCTCGCGGCCGATCCGCGCCTCGTCGAGGCCGCGGTCGGAGGCGATGCGGGCGCGCTCGACCTCCTCACGCGCCGCGATCTCGGCCTCCTGCAGCGATTGATTGCGGGCGACCTCGAGTTGCTCGATCGCGCGGCGCCGTGCGATGCGCGCCGCCTCCAGCGCCTGCTCGCGGGAGACGTCGGTGGTCTCGACTTCCTTGCGCGCCGTGATCTCGGCCTGCTTCACTTGCCGGTCGGCATCGATGCGCTCCGATCGCTTGGCGGCGAGCGCGATCACGCGCTCCTCGTCGGCGAGCTCGATCGCCCGCTTCTGGTCGATGTTGAGCACCTCGCGGGTCCTGGAGGAAGCGATCCGCTCGCTCTCCAGCGCCAGCTCGACATCGATCCGCTGTCGCTCGATTGCGTCGCGGCGCTTCAGCTCGGCGGCCTCGATCGCTCCGGTGCGCTCGATCTCGAGCGCGCGGGTCTCGCGCTCGGCACGGATGCGCTGTGCCGCGACTGACTTTTCTTGCGAAATGCGTGCCGCCTCGATCGATTCGCGCGAGGCGATGTCGGCTTCCTCGATCGCGCGGGTGCGCGCGATCTCCAGTGCACGGACATGTTCCTCCTGGGCGATCCGGGACGCCTCGGTGGCGTCGCGCGCGGTGATCCCGGCGATCTCGATCGCCTGGTTGCGCTCGATCTCGAGCTTGCGCGTGGTGTGATCGGCGGCGATGCGCTCGGCGGCAAGCGTCTTCTCTCTGATGATCCGGGCGGCCTCGACCGCCTTCTGCGCCTCGATCTCGGCTTCCTGGATGGTGCGAACCTGCTGGATCTCCAGCGCGCGGGTGCGCTCGTCGGAGGAGATGCGCTCGACATTGACCGTCATGGTCTGGGCGATGCGCGCTTTCTCGGTCGCCTCACGGGCCGCGATCTCGGCTTCCTCGACGGCGCGGGTGCGCTCGATCTCGCGGCGACGGGTTTCTTCTTCGTTTGCGATGCGGGCATCGGTGACGACGCGATCCTGCTGGATGCGGGCCTTTTCGATCGACTCGCGGGCCGCGATCTCGGCCTCTTCCACCGTGCGCATCCGCTCGATCTCGCGCTGGCGGACCTCGCGTTCCGAGGCGATGCGGGTGGTGTCGACCGAGCGCTGGTTGGCGATCCTTGCTTTCTCGATCTCCTCGCGCGCCAGCAATTCCCGTTCTTCCACCGCGCGGGTGCGTTCGATCTCCCGGTGCCGCGTCTCACGCTCCGACGCGATCCGGGCCTCGGTGATCGCCTGCTCGTTGGCGATGCGCGCCTTTTCGATGGCTTCGCGCGCGGTGATCTGGGCCTGCTCGGCCTCGGTCTCGCGCAGCGCGCGCTCGCGTGCGACTTCGGTGCGCTGCAGGGCGCGGCGCATCTCGATGTCGCGTTCCTGTTCGAGGCGGGCGGTCTCGCTCTCGCGCTCGATGTCGAGCGCCTGCCGCTCGGCCTCCAGGTTGCGGGAGCGGATCTTGATCATCGAGTCCTGCTCGATGTCGTTGCGCAGCTTGCGCTTGGCCTCGATGTCCTCCATCAGGCGAGTCAGGCCTTCGGCGTCGAAGCGGTTCGACGGGTTGAAATGTTCGAGGTCGGTCTGGTCGAGATCGGTAATCGCGACCGACTCGAGCTCGAGGCCGTTCTGCGCCAGCGCTTCGGCGGCGTTGGCCTTGACGCGGGCGACATATTCGCCGCGCTGCTCGTGCATCTGCTCCATGGTCATCTCGGAAGCAACCGAGCGGATCGCGGAGATGAACTTGCCAGAGAGCAGGGTGTGCAGCTGCTCCGGTTCCATGGTGCGGCGGCCAAGCGTGGCGGCGGCGATCGAGACGGCTTCGCGGGTCGCCTGCACCCGGACGTAGAAATCGGCCTCGATGTCGACGCGCATGCGGTCGCGGGTGATGACGGCATCCTGCCTGGAGCGTACGATCCCCATCGGCAGCACGTTCATGTTGACCGGCGTGTAGTCGTGGATGAACGGCAGCACGAAGGCGCCGCCATTGATCACCACCCGTTCGCCGAGGAAACCGGTCCGGACGAAGGAAATTTCCTTCGATGAGCGGTGGTAGAGCCAGTTCACCACATAGACGATGATGACGATCGCGACGATTGCGACGATGAGCCAGAGGATCAATTCACCGACCAGCATCCCCGACATGTCTTCCTCCCTTGGTCACGGCGCGTTAGCGCGCGCCGATCGCCTTGAACTTGCGAACCTGATCCGTCAGCGCCCGCTCGACCGGCAAGCGCTCCATCGAGGAGGCGCCGTAGAAGCCGTGGCAGTTGCGGGTCTGCTTCATGATGAAATCGGCATCCGCGGGGTCCGCGATCGGGCCGCCATGCGCGAGCACGATGATGTTCGAATTGACGCTGAGCGCGGCCTCGGCCCAGGCCTCGATGCGGGCAGGGCAGTCGGCGAGCTTCAGCGCGGTCTGCGCGCCGATCGTGCCGCCCGTGGTCAGGCCCATATGGCAGACGATGATGTCGGCGCCGGCGATCGCCATCGCGGTCGCCTCCTGCTCGCTGAACACATAGGGCGTGGTCAGCATGTTCTTGTCATGCGCCTTCGCGATCATGTCGATCTCGAGCGCATAGGATATCCCGGTCTCTTCGAGATTGGCGCGGAAGGTGCCGTCGATCAGGCCGACGGTCGGAAAGTTCTGCACGCCGGCGAAGCCGATCGCCTTGAGCTGGTCGAGGAACACATCCATGTCGCGGAACGGATCGGTGCCGTTGACCCCGGCGAGCACCGGCGTCCTGGTCACGACCGGCAGCACCTCGCCGGCCATCTCGACGACGATCGCATTGGCATCGCCATAGGGCATCAGGCCGGCGAGCGAGCCGCGGCCGGCCATGCGGTAGCGGCCGGAATTGTAGATCACGATCAGGTCGACGCCGCCGGCCTCCTCGCATTTTGCCGATAGGCCAGTGCCGGCGCCGCCACCGACGATCGGCTCGCCGCGGGCGATCATGGCGTGAAACTTCTTCAACAGCGCCGCGCGTTCAAACCTGGGCATGGGTCACCTCGCCACTCTCCGCCGGCCACCGGCGCGTCCGAGCAGCGGACGGAACGCGCTGACGATGGCGGCGGTGAACTCGGCATCGTTGATGTTGCGCTTGATGCGGATGATCTGCCGGTTGGCGGTCTGGCGCACGGTGCGCTCCAGCGCGCGGAACAGCGCCGTGTCGGCATCGGGGTCCCAGAACGGCTGGCCGGGCGCATCCAGCGCGGAGACGCCGCCTTCGGGCAGGAAGAAGCGCACCGGCCCGTCCATCTGGTTGAGGCGTTCGCCGATCCAGCGGCCCATGCGCTCGTTCTCTTCCGGCGTGGTCCGCATCAAGGTGACCTGCGGATTGTGGACGTGGAATTTGCGCTGCCGGTAGCGCTCCGGAATGGTGTCGGGCGCGCCGAAGTTCACCATATCCAGCGCGCCGACCGAGCCGACATAGGGCACGCGGCTGCGGATGATGGCGCCGAAGCGGTCGTCGGTCGCCGGGAACACGCCGCCGATCAGGAGGTCGCAGACCTCGGTCGTGGTAAGATCGATGACACCGGCGAGCTGGCCGGATTCGACCAGCTTCTCCATCGAGCGGCCGCCGACGCCGGTGGCGTGGAAGACGAGGCACTCGAAATCGTCGCGCAGGTCAGCCGCGATCTTCTGCACCGCCGGCGTGGTGACGCCGAACATGGTGATGCCGATGGCCGGAAGATGAGCGCCCGTATCACGCGGCTTGGCGGCCTGTTCGTCGAGCCGCGCCTTGACCATGCCGACCATGGCGTGGGCGCCGTTGCCGAGCACGCTGCGCGAGATCGAATTGAGGCCCTGCACGTCGGTCACCGAATACATCATGGTGATGTCGGCGGGCCCCACATAGGGACCAACGTCGCCGGACGCGACCGAGGAGATAATCAGCTTGGGCACGCCGACCGGAAGCGCCCGCATCCCTGGGGCGACCAGCGACGCGCCGCCCGAGCCGCCCGCGGAGATAATGCCGGCGACATTGCCCTGGCGGCGCAGCCATCGCTCGAATGCCTCCGCCATCGCGGTCACCGAGGCGCCGCGATCGGTGCCGAATACGCTGGAGCCGCCACGGCCGTGGTTGAGGGCAATCTCCTGCGCGGTGACGTCGCAGCTCGCCGCCTTGCCGCTGGTCGAGACGTCGACCAGCCGGGTGCGCAGGCCGCTGCCCGCGACGATATCGCGGATGAAGCGCAGCTCAGCGCCCTTGGTGTCGAGCGTGCCGACGACCAGCACGACGGGCGGCCCCGATGTCCTCGACGTCGCCGGTTCGCGCCGCGTGCGGGTCGTCTCCTCGAGACGCGTGACGGCGATGGACTGCGTCCGTGCAGCGGCCTCGATACGGGCGATCGGCACCGGTTGCGACCAGCGCGTCGGCAGCACGGGATTGGAGACGTAGATGCGAACCGGACCCTTGCGTTCCAGCTGCGGCGCGCCGGCCGCCTCAGCTTTTTTCGGCGCCGTCTCGGCATCGATCTCGTCAGCGCCGTGGGTGCCGACGCCGAGCAGCCGCTGCTGCAGCTCGCGGTCGGTCGCGAGGCGGGCGGAGGCGATGATGCGATTGATCCGGCCATTGACCATGATGGCGACGTTGCGCGACACCGCGGTCGCCACGCCGATGTTCTGCTCGATGACCAGCACGGACATGTCGCCTTCGTCGCCGAGGCGCAGCAGCATCTCCTCGACTTGCGCGACGATCACAGGCGCAAGGCCCTCGGTCGGCTCGTCCATGATCAGGAGCTGCGGGTTGGTGAGCAATGCGCGCGAGATCGCAAGCATCTGCTGTTCGCCGCCGGAGAGCTGGTTGCCGCCGTTGTTCTTGCGTTCGGCAAGGCGCGGGAAGGTGTCGTAGATGCGCTCGACGGTCCAGGCGCCGCGGCGCAGGCCGCCGGCGAGCGCCAGGTGTTCGTCGACCGTCAGCGAACGCCACAGCCGCCGGCCCTGCGGCACATAGCCGACGCCGAGTCGGGCGATCCGCGCCGGGTTCAGCCGCGTGGCCTCTTCGCCCCGAATCCGGATCGAGCCGCTGCTGGCGCGCACCAGTCCCATGATCGCCTTGCACAGCGTGGTCTTGCCCATGCCGTTGCGGCCGACCACCGAGAACACGCCGGAATCGAGCGTGAGGTCGACGCCCTGCAGTGCATGCGAATGCCCGTAGTAGACGTCGAGGCCTTTCACCTCGAGTGCGGGAACTGGGCGGCGGTCATTCATGGCCGCCTCCGAGATAAAGCTCCTGCACCTCGGGATCGGACTCGATTTCGCGCGGCAGGCCTTCCTTGAAGATGCGGCCGTTGTGCATCATCGTGACGCTCTCGACGACGCGCAGCGCGACGTCCATGTCGTGCTCGATGATGATGTAGCCGATATGCGCAGGCAGCGAGGTCAGGATCTCGATCAGCTCGCGCCGCTCGGTCGGCGACAGTCCCGCCGCCGGCTCGTCGAACAGGATGAAGCGCGGCGCGCCGGCCAGTGCCAATGCGATCTCGAGCTGCCGCTGCTGGCCGTGTGCCAGCTCGGCGACGCGCTGATCCTTGACGCCGGCAAGGTGCACGGCCTGCACCAGCGTTTCGGTCGCGTGCATCAGCGCATCGTTCTGCCCGGGGCGCAGCAACGAGAACCGGCCGCGGGAGACGCCGCGGCAGGCGAGATAGACGTTGTCCTGCACGGTGAGGCCGGGGAACAGCGCCGAGATCTGGTAGGTGCGGCGCAAGCCCCTGCGGATTCGCTCATAGGGCGGGAACTGGGTGATGTCCTCGCCGAAGAAGCGGATCGTGCCGGAGGAGGGCGGGAAGTCGCCGGTGATGCAGTTGAACAGCGTGGTCTTGCCGGCGCCGTTGGAGCCGAGGACCGCGCGCCGCTCGCCCGGACGCACGGTGATGGTGACGTCGGTCAGCGCCGCCAGCGCGCCGAACAGCCGGGTCACGCCGCGCAGCTCCAGGGCTGCCCCGGCGCCGACCACGGACAGTCGCTGCGCGACGCTATCCATGGCGGCCTCCGCCTGAACGTTGCGTCGAGGCTGCGCTGCGGCGCCGCCAGCGCTCCCAGAGGCCGATCACGCCATCCGACGACCAGAACACGATGGCAAGGAAGCCGAGTCCGATCAGCAGCCGGAAGCGGTTGCCGTCGAGCCCGAACTTGATCAGCACGTCGAGCGCGAAGGTGCGCAGCAGGACGAAGATCAGCGCGCCGATGAACGGGCCGATCGGCCGGGTGATGCCGCCGACCACAGCGATGATCAGGACGTCGATGCAGGCGCCGACGCTGACCGAGCCGGGCGAGATCTGCCGGTAGTTCCAGACTTGCAGCACGCCGCCGAGTGCCGCGATGAAGGCGGCGAGGGCATAGGCCGCGATGCGATGCGCGTTCGGATTGAAGCCGAGTGCGGCCATGCGGCGGGGGTTGTCGCGGACGCCTTGCAGCGCGAGGCCGAACGGCGCGCGCGAGACATACTGGACGGCGAAGTAGCAGATCGCGGCGACGCCGAGCGTCACATAGTAGAAGGCGATATCGGCGCGCCAGTCGACGCCCCAGAAATGCGGCGTCGCGACGGTGTTGATGCCGGTGTGGCCGTTGAAGATCGCCCAGTTCTGGTTGGTGAAATAGTAGAAGGCCGCACCGATCGCCAGCGTGATCATGATGGTGTAGATGCCCTCGGTGCGCACCGCGAGCGCGCCGCCGAGTGTGCCGAACAGCGTCGCCAGCGCCAGCGCCATCGGGGTCGCGAGCCACCACGGCCAGCCGAGGCTGATATTGGCGTTGCCGCTCATGCCGAACACCGCGACCATGTAGCCAGCGAAGCCCGCGATGGTGAGCTGCATCAGGCTGACCATGCCGCCATAGCCGGCGAGGAACATCAGGCTCAGCGCGATGATGCCGAGGATCAGCGTGGTGGCGAAGATCTCGATCAGGAAGAAGCCGTTGGCGATCAGCGGCATGATCACGAGGATCAGCGCGACCAGCCAGGCCGCCGGATTCTGGAATTCCGGCCAGGTGCGGATCAGGGCGCGGCGGGTCGCGTTGGCGGATGGGTCGGGGCGGAACTGGGTGCTCTGCAGCAACGACATCTCATCGCCTCGCGAGCAGGCCCTGCGGCCGCAGCGCCAGCACCACGACCATGATCAGGAAGGTGACGACGATGGCGTAGGTCGGGATGTAGACCGAGCCGAGTTGCTCGGCGAGGCCGATGATGACGGCGCCGAGCGCAGCCCCCGGGATCGAGCCCATGCCGCCGACGATCACGACCACCAGCGAGGCGAGCAGGAAGCGCGTGTCCTCGCCCGGCGAGAGCGACTGGAAGGTGCCGCCGACGACGCCGGCGATGCCGGCAAGGCCCGCGCCGAGTGCGAACACCAGCACGAACACCAGCTGGATCCGCACCCCGGTCGCGGCCAGGATGTCGCGGTCGTCGACACCGGCGCGCACGATCATGCCGATCCGGGTGCGGTTGAGCGCCAGCCACATCGCGATGCCGATCACGACGGAGGCTAAGAAGATCACGAGCCGCACCAGCGGATATTGCAGATAGACCGGCTCGCCGGATGATTTGATCGCGGTCAGCAGCGGCAGCTGCACCGGGCCGATCAGCCAGCTCGGGGTCTGGACCTGGTAGAAGTCGCCGCCGAACACCCAGAGCATCAGATCAGCGAACACGATCGAGAGCCCGATCGTGACCATGGTCTGGCGCAGGTCCTGGCCCTCCATGCGGCGGAACACGGCGAGCTGCAGGATCACGCCGACCAGCGCCACCGCGATGAAGGCCACGACGAAGCTGAGGATCCACGATCCCGTCCAGGTGCTGATCGCATAGCCGATATAGCCGCCGAACAGATAGAGCGAGCCGTGCGCGAGGTTGACGTTGCGCATCAGGCCGAAGATCAGCGTGAAGCCGCTGGCCACCAGGAAATACAGCCCGCCGAGCGTGATGCCGTTCAAGACCGCGTTCAGGAACACGCGCTTGCGGCCGATCGCGGCCTCCAGTCCGGGCGGCCAGATCGCGAACACCAGCCACAGCAGCACCGCGACCGCGATGATCACGATCAGCGCCCAGGCCGGATGGCGTTCGATGAACCTGGCCATCTCCGTCGCGTTCCCTCTGACGTCGCGGCCGTCTGCCGGGCCGCGTATCAGTGCATCCTACCGAGGGCGAAAGCGGCGGATTTGATCGAGAGTATCTTTTATCGTTTCAGATGGAACCTCCGTTACGGCCGCAACACCTTGGCGGCGCGGCGATAGTCGGTCGGGGCCATGCCGACATTCGCGGCGAAGAAGCGGGTGAAGCCGCTCTGCGAGGAGAAGCCGAGATCGAAGCCGATATCGGCGATCGGCGCCTCGGTCGCCACCAGCGCATCCAGCGCCTGCTCCATGATCAGCGTGTTCATGTAGAGGTGAGGGGTGACGCCGGTCTGGGTGCGGAACAGCCGGTAGAAGTGCGGCCGCGACAGGCCCGCTTCGCGCGCGATCGCATCGAGCTCGATTTCGGCGCCGGGGCTTTCCGACATCAGCTTGATCGATTTGCGGACCCGGAAATCGGTCACCGCGGCGGCGGCGCGCGCGTCCTGCGCGGCCTGCCAGCTCTCCTCGTAGCAGGAGTCGATCAGCTGCCTGAGCTCGCAATCGAGGCTGCGCAGTGACGGCGCGCCGCACACCAGTGCTGCGGTGCGGCGGATCAGCCGGTCGAGCGCCTCGGTGCGGGGAAAGAAGGTGCGGCCGAACCGCAGGCCCTGCGCGCTCGCCGGCTGCGGCGCGAACCATTCTGAATTGACATAGAGCACGAAGAAGATCGCGCCGTGGTCCATGTCGGTCGGCAGAAAATTGTGCGGTTCCCACGGGTTGACCGCAACCACGGTATCGTCCTTGAGCAGCAGGCGCTGCTCGGAGACATCGATCTGCGCCGGCGTTCCGCCGACATGAAAGATCAGGTGCCCTTCGCGGTGCGCATGCACGTTGAAGGGACGGTTCAACTGATAGACCGTCGCGCGACCGAACCGGCCGTGGAAGACGGCAAGCGCCCTGCTCATGCCTCCCCTCCCGCGGGATGTTCTTGTCTTTTCGACAAGCGTTGATCATCCGCCCGCGGAAAGCAAGGGCGAGCAGGGCTGCTCATGCAACCGCGCGGTTTGGTCACGGCTGGCTTGCTCGCACCTGCAACAAATACGTCAGTACTTCTTGCACTCCGGGACCGTGCGGCTCGGCAGGCCGATCTTGGCGAACACCGCCGGATCGTAGCCCAGCGTCTGGTTGACGTTCGGGATCACCTTCACGACTTTGCTGAACAGCGCGCCTTTGCCGTCGTCGACGACCTCGGTGACGAAGTTGGTGCCGATCGCCTGGCGGTTGGCGTCGAGCCTGATCTTGCCGTTCGGCGCGTCGATCTCGATCTTGGCCAGCGCGTCCTTGAGCTTGGCCTGGTTGTTGGAGAGATCGCCATTGACCTGCCGCAGCGCCAGGATCAGCGCCATGGTCGAGCCGTAATAGTTGGTGGCCAGCAGCGACGGGCTAGGGAAGCGTTTGCTCTCAGGGAACGAGTCCTGATAGGCCTTCACGAACTTCTGCCAGCCCGGATCCTCCCAGGTATCGGCCTGGCCGCTCGCAGCGATGGTGCCGATCAGCGCGTTCTTGGCGCTGCCCTTCGACGACAGGATAGTCTGGTCGATCATGATCGAGCCGCCCATCAGATGCGCCTTGCCGCCGGCCTGCTGATACTGGTTGAGGAAGTTGACGGCGTCGGCGCCGCCGAGGCCGAGATAGATCGCATCGACATCGTCGGGAAGTGCTGCGATGACAGAGGCGAAGTCCTTGGTGCCGAGCGGCACCCATTGCCGGTTGGTGACCTGGCCTCCGGCGCCGCAGAACTCGAGCACCAGGCCGAACACCTGCGTGTAGATGAACGAGTAATCCTCGCCGACGGTCGCAATCTTGCGATAGCCCTTGGTCTCATAGGCATATTTGCCGAGGCCGACCTGCCATTGCGCGCCGTCCATGTTGAAGCGGAAGAAGTTCGGCGCCGGATCGACATAGGTCGTCTCCTGCGCGCCGGAGGCGGCGTTGACGAAGGTCAGTTCCGGATGGGTCTTGGCAAAATTCTTCACCGCGATGCCCTCGTCGCCGGACAGCGGCGATAGCAGGATCTGCACCTTGTCCTGCTCGATCAGCTTGCGCACCGCGCGCACCGCGGAGTCCGGCGTCGCGTCGGTCGAGGCGACGACGAATTCGAGCTCCTTGTCGCCGATCTTCTTGCCGAGCACGTTGAGCGCTGTCTGGTGGCCGCGCATGCCATCCTCGCCGAGCACCGTGTAGGTGCCCTCGAGCGTCGCGGTGACGCCGACCTTGATCTTCTCCTGGGCGAATGCCGTGCCCGAAAGCAACAGGCTGCTCAACGCAATCAGTCCCAAACTGCCTTTCAACATCGCTCTCCTCCCTCTGTGTTGTCGCCGGCGTCCACTTGGCCTCACGAGGGCTGATGGGCGTCCGGTTGTTGCCGGCAAAGCTAGCCGAAGCCAGGCGCGGCGCGGATGTCGTCGCAGCGGGGGTGCTTAACGGGCAGTCTCATTTTGATTGTTGCGCCGCAACGAGACTCGCGGCGCCATGTCGCGGAGGTTCGGCGTAGTAGTTCCGTCATCCTGAGGCGCGCGCGTAGCGCGTCTCGAAGGATCGACGGCCACCGGCCGGGCCGTGCATCCTTCGAGGCTCGCTGCGCTCGCGCCTCAGGATGACGGGATATGCGTTTGCGTTCTCGCGACATGATTTGTCCGAGCTTTTGCTTTTCGTTTCGTCCTCTGTTCGGAGGGCGCATGGGAAGCTCGGTGTCGATCGCACCCACGGGTCCCGTTCAACAAAGCACGGGAGGTAGGACCACATCGCCTTGCTACGTCATGTGGTGGCCGGCGGCCTGTCCGCCGTCGACGTGGAGCACTTCTCCGGTCACAAATCCTGCGCCATCGAGGTAGAGCACCGCGTCGGCGATGTCGGAGATCTCTCCCATCCTGCCGACCGGGTGAAGCGCTGCCAGAGCTTGATGCGCCTCCGCCGGGTGCATCGGGGTCTTGATGATTCCGGGCGACACTGCGTTGACGCGGATCCCGCTCCTTGCATATTCGATCGCGAGCGCGCGGGTTGCGGCGTTCAGGGCGCCTTTGGTCAGCGAGGCGAGGGCGGCGGGAACGCTGCTCATCGGCTGGTCGACGAGACTCGTCGTGATCGTGACGACGTGACCGTGGCCCTGCTTGCTCATCAGTTCCAGCGCGCGCCGGGTCATGTTGAAAAAGCCCGTCACGTTGGTCGAGATGTAGCTGGCGTAGTCATCCTGCGTATAGTCGGTGAATGGTTTCGCCATGAAGATGCCGGCGTTGTTGACCAGCGTGTCGACGCGGCCGAAGCGCTCCAGCGCCGCCTTGAATACGTTCTCCGCCGTATCGGCTGCACCGACGTCGCCCGCCACCGTGACGATATCCGCGTCAGTCGCCGGCTTGATCGAGCGCGACGTCGCGACGACCCGGCAATTGCGATCCCTGAAGGCCTGAACGATGCCGGCGCCGATCCCCTGCGATGCGCCGGTGACGATTGCCACTTTCCGTTCCGTGCTCATGATTGCACTCCTTTTCGCGCTACGCCGCGCCGCTTGCAGCCAGCGGGCTGTAGTCGCGGCTCTTGAACATCGTGTGCAGTTGCCGCCGTCGGATGCCGAGATTGCCGCCGTCGAAGATCGGCAGCGCGAGCGCGTCCTGCAGCAGGCCACCGAATGGCGCCTCATGATCGTAGCTGTCGATCCCGACCACCCGCATCAGATCGGTGATGACGCGCACGGCGGCCTCGGAGCCGAAGATCTTGGCCTGCACCGCCAGCTCCTCGGCTGCCGGCGATTGCGTGTCGAGGGCATGGCAGGCGCGCCAGCTGAGAGTGCGCGCCGCTTCGATCGTGGTCTTGGCATCGGCGAGCGCGTATCCGACCGCTTGATGCTCGATGATGGGGTGAACGCCGCCGCGCTTTTCGCTGCGTGCAAAATCCAGTGCGAACGCGAAGGCCGAGCGCATCAGCGCGACGCCGAAGATTCCGACCAGTGCCGCGGTGCCGGTGAACGCCGCCGCGGTCAGCGCCAGGCCGGCACCTTGCTTTCCGAGCAGATTGTGGTGGGGCGCCGCGACATTCTGAAAGCCAAACTGCGGGACGAGGTGCGCGCGATGACCGATGCTGTCGATCGCGCGTTCGAATACAAGGCCGGTCACCGGTCCTTGCACGGCAATGATCGAGATCGCCGCATCGGGTGCCGCTGCCGGATCGGTGCGGCACACGACGGTCAGAAGATCGGCGCCCTCGCGATTCCAGCCGGTGGCCGAGGACACCCATTTCTTGCGGCCGTTGATCAGCCAGTTGTCGCCGTCGCGCCGCGCGGTGGTGCGGACGCCCTCGCCGGGCGGCGGCGAGGCGGCGTTGGCGCTGCCGCCCGGCTCGCTGGAGCAGAAGGCGGCGAGCGGCGCGCCGCTGGTCTTCAGGAACGGCGCAAGCAATCGCTGGCATTGCTCGGGCGTGCCGCCGAGCAGCAGCGGCAGCAGGCCGAGCACGCTGCCGAGCATCGTGAGGGTCACGCTGGGGTTCACGCTGTAGAATTCCTCGGCGAGGATCGCCATGTCGATCATGCCGGCATTGTCGCCGCCCGCCGGCACCGGAATGCATTTGCGCAGATAGCCGGCCGCCACCATCGCCTCGTAGGTCGGCTTGGTCGCGAGAAAGCGCTGCTCGGGCGTCGCCAGCTTTTCGGCGGCCCTGGCATCGGCCAGCACCTCCCTGGCAAACTTGCGGGAGGCGAGCTGCAGCTCGCGCTGCTGTGCCGTGAGCGTGAAATCGATCGCCATGCCAATGCCCTCCGTGTCGGCGGTTCGGACTATGGCTAGCGCGGTGTGGTCAGGAAATCTTGGACGGCAGTGCCCGATTTCTTGGCGCGGAGTGAACCTATCTCGTCGCGCCTCAGTGCGCGGCGGCGCGGCGGAACTCGCGCGGGGCGAGGCCATTGTGGCGCTTGAACAGGCGGTTGAAATGCGAGATGTCGCGGAAGCCCGCGGCAAAGGCGATTTCGGCGATGGTCTTGTGCGCTGAAGTGCGATCGAGCAGGGCGCGCGTGCACGCCGCGATCCGCTGTTCGTTGACGTGTTCGCCCACGGAATGGCCGGTGCTTGCAAACAGGCGGTGCACGTAGCGCTCGGAGCAGCGGAATTTCGTAGCCAGCGCCGGCGCCCCAAGCTCGGGGTCGTCGCTGTGACGCGCGATATGGTCAAGCATGACAGACAGCAGCACCGGCGTATGCACGCGCTCCGCGGACAAGTCGGCGAGGATGTCGGGTGCGTGCGCGATCAGTTCGGCGATATGCGTGCCGACCATCGCCGAGGTCGTTGCGAGGCGAGCGCCGCTCAGGCAGAGCTCGGCGTAACTCGCCAGCGTCCGCGACAGCGCGCGGCCGGTTTCTGTCGCAGACAGACCGAGCCGCGGGCGATCGAACAGCGTGTCCGGCAACAGGTGCCGCGGCACGGCAAAGCAGAACAGCTTGAAGTGATGCCGGTGGGCGATCTCGAACGGCTGGGTCGTATCGGCAATCGCGAGGTCGCCGGGGGCGCTGATCTGCTCGTGGCCGCGCTGCGAGGTGCGTCCCAGCCCTTCGAGCTGGAGGTTGACGAAGCAGAGGTCGTCGGTGCTCGCAGCGATGTGCGAGGCGAGCCGGTGCACGATGTGTCCGCTGGCCGTGACCCGTGATATCTGAAGCGGCGCGGCGTCGACCTTGCAGATCGCGCCAGCGAACGATTCCTCGGCAATCCGGCGCGGCTCCAGTCGCACGAAGGCAGCTGCGAGGTCGTCCGCCCAACTACCGAAGGGCTGATCCGGACGGGCCGGTCTGGTCGACCATTCCATGCGCGCCTCGAATAGACCGTCACTGCGAAGGGTCCAGCGGGGCGGAAGATATCGCCGGCCAAACCGGCGGTCAAATTCCGCCGGCGGTCTGTTTTCCATGCAAGGAAAGGCGCGTGCGCGCAGGGAACGGGGACCTCACTTCATGGTGTAGCCGGCCTCGGGCTGTTCCAGATTCCCGCCTACGACGTGAAGCGGCATCTCGATGTCGGCGAGCTGATGCCGCAGCACCGCGCGGCGCCGATGACCCTGCTCTATCCGCATCGCCAGCATCTGTCGCGGCGGCTGCAGTTGTTTGCCGATTGGCTGGCAGCGCTGCTGAAAGAGCAGCTCCGTGTCGCGGGCTAGAACTTCGGCGTGACGCCGGCCTGGAAGCCGCGGCTCGTCATCGCCTGCTGTTGGTGGCGCGGATCGAGGCCGTCCTCGCGCGCTTCACCTCGGCCTTGGGCTGGAAAAACAGGCCGGGCATCACCGAGACCAGTCCGAAGGTCATTCCGAGGAATGCCAGGAACGTATCGAGAAAACTCATCTCCATTTCAGTTGTCTCCATTCGGCTTGCACCGGGCTGCCCCGGTGCAATGCGTTCGATGAACCTAGATATGGTCCGGTACATTACTCGGTACAATAGAAACATTGATCTCGGAGCAATACTTTCAATGCTCCGCGTCTAGGCGGCAATCCGGCCCCGAGGAAGCGCATGGGCCTGCCGCTGCTCGATGGCTTTGACGGATTTTTCGAATGCTTTCTCCAGGACGCCTCTGCCGATGGACCCAAGCATGAGACCGAGGACCCATCCCCTGAGATTCCTGCCTTCGCGCACCACGACGACGTCAATGTCGGTCGTGCCATCGGACCGCCGCGTGAAGGTGTAGGTGTGGCCCGACCTGCCGCCCCACACATTGGAGTCGGTCGTTGTCAGGACGACATGGTCGGGATCGGACCAGTCGTAGTGCAAACGCTCCCAGATGCCGTTCGAGCCTTCGGTCACGTCAGCATCCGAGGGGCCGCGATGATGCACCTTGAGATAGGCGTCGGCGCTGTTGCCGAACAGTTTGGAGCGGCTCGGCCCGAAGTCGGTGAGACCGGTGACGTACTGCTCGGGCGTCAAGCTGGTCGTTCGATGAAGGTGGATCGTGGACATCTGTCGCTCCTGCACCTGTGATGGAAGGCTCCGCTGTGGGGACTAGTTGGAGAGTGCGCCCGACTTGCGGACGGTCACGCTGTCGCCGCTCCGGCTGATCTCCAGTGCGCCTGCATGGTTCGGCGTCGAGAGCAGGGCACGCTGACCGGGCGCCAGCACCGAGACGAAGCGAACCGGCGTTCCGGCCTCGCCTTGCGCGAGGGTGGTCACGACGCGATATCCGTCGGGCTCGACCGTGTAGTAGGCGACGCCGGACACGTCGCCCAGATGAATGCTTTGGGCCTCGATCGGCCTGAGCCCGCGAGCCTGCGCGGCTCCAAGCGAGGTTCCAAGTGCGGTCAGGGTGACGGCGGCTGCGAGAACTGTGCTGCGGATCGACATGGGATCCTCCATTGGCTTGAGTGTCAGAACCTGGGCGGCGAGCGATTGCCCGTCTGCTCCCTTGCCGGAGGAGTTGGTCAGGCTATGATCATCGATCAAACAGATAGGATCGATAATGGCCATCGATACCGTCAATTTGGGTCGCATCGACCTGAATCTGCTCGTTCATCTCAATGCGCTGCTCACCGAACGGAGCGTGACCCGGGCGGCCAGCTCCGTCGGCATCGGCCAATCCGCGATGAGTCACAATCTCGCCCGCCTGCGCGAACTGTTCGATGACGAGCTGCTCACGCGAGGGGCCGATGGCATGCGCCTCACCCCGCGCGCGATGAGCTTGCTCGATCCGGTGCGGACCGCGCTCGCACAGGTCGAGGCGGTGCTCCGGCGCGACCAGTCCTTCGATCCGGCTACGGCGGTGCGAACGTTCAGGCTCGGCCTGTCGGACAGTATGGAAATCCTGATCGTGCCGCGCCTTCTGGCGCGCATGCGCGAGATCGCGCCGGGCATTCACTTGCGGCTCTATAACGTCGATACGTCCCGGCTGCTCGACGACCTCGACGCCGACGAAGTGGATCTCGCGCTCTCCTATGGGCCGATCCAGCAGGGACAATTGCATCACATGCAGCGCGTGCTGTTCACCGAGAGTTTTCTTTGCATGTTCAATGCCGAGAAGACCGGTGTCACGCCGCCAATCTCGCTTGAGGACTACATCCGGATTCCGCACGTGCTGACCAGCCTGCGGCCGGGGCGCAGCGTGCGCGGCTTCGTCGATGAAGCGCTCGAAGAGCTCGGCCTGCAGCGGTCCGTTGCGCTGACCACGCCGCGTTTCCTGACCGTGCCGTATCTGGTGGCGCAAGCGCCCGTGATCGTCACCATGGGCGCGCGGCTGGCGCGCCGCTTCGCCGCCGATCTCGGGCTCAGCCTCAGTCCGCCGCCGGTGAAGGTGAAGGACGTCACGGTGTCATTGCTGTGGCATGCGTCCTACCATCACGATCCCGCCCATGTCTGGTTGCGGGACCAACTGGTCAAACTGGTCGCCGAACTGTGAGCCGGCACGGCGGGCGCGCGCCGCACGCCGCGCCCGCTTCTGGGTGTCGCGAACCCTGGCCTCGTCAGAACTTCTGCGTGATGCCGGCGTAGAAGCCGCGGCGCGGGCCGTATTGCGGCGCGAACACGCCGATGCCTGAGCCGTCGCGGATCTGGTAGACGGTGTCGAACAAATTGACGACGTCGAAGCGCAGCGTGGTCGGCTTGTTCGGCGCGACAATGTTGAAGTCGTGCGAGACGCCGACGTTGACCTGCGCGTAGGGCGGCACCGTGCCCGTATTGGCAAAGCCGTCGCGCAAGCCTGAGCCGTAGATCACCGACGCGCTGAATTTGGTGTCGCGCCATTGGTACCAGCCGCCGACCGATGCGGTGAGCGTCTGGGCATGGTCGGTGTTGACGTAATTGTTGGCGATGTAGGCCAGTTCGTCCGGATCGAACAGATACTGGTTCGAGACGACGTTGGTCGCAACCTGCCTTGCGATCGCGACGTTGCCGTAGAGATGCAGATTGTCGTGGTCGTATCGCGCCGTCAGCTCGACGCCCTCGTTGGTGCCCTTCGCATAGTTGAAGGCGGTCAGGACGTAGGCCTGGCCGAACTGGCCGTCGTCGAGCAAATCGGTCGCGATCTTGTAATAGGCGTCCATGCCGACCTCTAGGCCGGGAATCGCATATACTTTCTGCGTGACGCCGATGTCGAACACGTGCGAGCGCTCGGGCAGCACGGGGTCATTGGCCGTGGTCGCCGGCTGCGCCGTCGTGTTCTGCACCAGCGCAAGATTGGTCGGTGCCGCCAGCACCTGTTCGGGCGGCGTGAAATTGCGCGCATAGCCGGCATGGAAGGTCGTGCCGTCATAGGGCTTCCATGTCAGGCTGATCCGCGGGCTCAGCTGGTTGGCATCGACATATTGCCACATCTGGTCGAAGCGCAGGCCGGCATTGAGTGTCAGCTGGTTCGTGATCTTCCATTCGTCGGCGATGTAGGTGGAGAACAGATATCCGGTCTTGGCGCTGGAATCGAACACCGAAAGCGGCGCATCGATCGGGTTGCCGGAATCGTCGAGCGGCAGCACAGTCGAGCCGTTGTTGACCAGCGAGCGCTCGGCGCTGACCGCGACGCCAAACTTCAGCGTATGCGCGAAGCCCAGCCTGTAGGACGTATCCTCCTGGATGCCGTTGATGAAGCTCTGGCGATACACGTCCGACGCGACCCCGTTGAACACGAGATCGCCGACCGGATCGGGCATGAAGTGCAGCTGGCTGTAGCGATTGAAATAGGCGACCTGGTAGTCGAACCCGTCGCCCGACTTCTGATAGGCCACGACGTTGAACTGGTTGAATTCGTGTTGCCGTTCGTTCAGCAGCGCGGAATCGAAATTCGAGACGCCGTAGGCGGTGAAGGCGGGAGCCTGGCCGGGATTGTTGGGGATCTGATAGCCGCCGTTCGAGACGCCGCCGATATAGGTCAGCCGGCTGGTCGGATCGATGGCCGTCGAGACATAGGCAAAGCCCCTTTCCTGGTCGGTCCGGTCGTGGATGGCGTTATAGGCCGGCGTCGGGTTCTCGATGCCGACGTCGCTGCCGAAATAGCGGCCGGAGACGTAGTACTGGGTTTGTCCGATCGTGCCGCCATAGTCGACGCTGGTCGTGAAAGTGCCGTGGCTGCCGCCATAGACACTGACGCTGCCGGAATTGTTGAAGGCATCCGTCTTGGTCTGGATGTCGAGCACACCGGCGGTGCGCAGGCCATACTGCGCGGGCAGCGCGCCCGTGATCAGCGCCATGCTGCCGACGATCCCGGTGTCGATAATCTGGCCGAAAGCGCCGACGCCGTCCGGCAGCATGATCCCGTTGATGCGGTATTGCAGGTTAGCGTGCTCGTTGCGCACATGCAGTTCACCGCTTGCGGCCGAGTCCTGCGAAACCCCGGGCGCCTGCAGCAGGGCCTTGTCCAGGGTGGTGTTGGTGCCCTGAGGCAGCGACTCGAGGCGCTGCTGGTTCATCTGGTAGCTGTTGGCGCCGGTGGGCGCCAGCAGCGCGGCGCGGGCCTGATCGAGCCGCGTGTTCTGGCTTGCGACGGCTTGCGCCTCGGTCTGTTCTGGAGATTCCGGTGTAGCCGATACCGCGCCGGTCCTTCGCGCGCGGCGACCGCCGCCAGTCGCAACGCGCGTCTTCGGCTTGTTCGACCCGGCTGGCGCGGTGTGGCGCTGTGGCGCCGTCACCGTGATGTTGGGAAGTTTGGTGGTCGGCGCGGCCGTCTGCGCGAATGCGGCGCCGTTCATCCCGTAGACAAGGAGCGATGCAGCGCCGGCGGCTGCGTGTCGTCTGATAGTTCCTGACATGTTGATTCCAGATCTCACAAGGCTGCGATCCGGATCCTCCCCGAGGACGCGGTCGAGCCCGCCGTCGATGCGCGACGGCGAAATTCCCCATTGATTAAACGGCAGCCGAATGGTGGCTGCGTTCGAAGTTCAGTCGTGCAGGGAGTTCAGGAGATCGGAGGCGCGCGCGGCTGATAGTGCAGCCGGCCGATGTCGAGCGGCGCCGCATAATTGTCGATCTGCCAGGCGAGCAGAGCTGCGGCATCCGGCAGTTGCAGTGGAGGCAGCGCCGGCACCGGCATTGCCGAGTTGACCATCGCCACGACGGCGCAGATGGCGCAAAGGTCGGCGGCCTGATCGGAATCGGGATTTGAACGAGGCCCGTCGCGCGAGACGTTCTCGACATGCGCCGCGAGCGACGTTGTCGCATGTGTCGACGCGATGGCATGAAAATGGCCGAACGACAGCACGAACTGGATCGCCAGCGCCAACAGCGCCAGCCGAGTCCCGTGCCTGATGTTCGAACGAAACCACTTCATGACGACACCATTTCCGCGTCGAGAGGGTCAGACGACCGATGGACGGCGCCTGCGACGCGGTGTCGCACAGTTTCGAAGCGGTGTCGCACCGTTTCGAAAACGAGCCGGCCTGTCAATCCGCATTGCTTATGGATGCGATCAATTTCCGGCCGTCCGGGTGATCGTGCAACACCGCGACGTTGGCACACAACTGCTCCACGATCGCGTCCCTGGTCCCGGCCGTTCGTCGATGCGACGTCGATGCTTCCCGCGACCAGGCCTGGCCGCTTCCTCCCGCCGAGGGTCGTCAGCGGCTCGCGGGAGCTTGGCGAGCTACGTCCCGATCGGGCGCCGCGCTGGCATTGTCGACGTCCGACGGGTATAGTTTGGCCGCACGTGACGGTAACCTGATGTCGACTTTCGCAAGCAAATCCGGTCTCGCAATCATCGCCGCGGTGCTCTGTCTCGGCGCCCAGCAGGCCAACGCCCAGGCCGGCCCGGTGCGCTACTGGACGCCGGGCTCGCTGTTCGGCTTCGGCGGCAGCCTGGCCGACGGCCAGAAGGCGGACACTTACGGCAACTTTCCGGGCTTTGACGCCACCGCCCCGCAAGGCGGCGACTTCTCGTATCTGAACGGCCGTCCGGATGGCTGGTTTGTCGGCGGCGAAGGCGGTCGCGCCGGTTGGAACACGCTCGGTCAATCGGCGGCATTCGGTTCGCTCGAATATCAGGGCGCGCAGGTCGGCTACAATTTCAAGGGCGTCGGTGATACGCCGGTGACGTTCTTCGCCGGCTTCGACTCGTTGAAATACAATCCCCCCGGCGCCGGCGGGCCGCTGGCGCCGTTCAGCGGCAATCCCGGCGTCAACGCCGGGTATACGGCGCGTGCTGGACTGGAGTTCCGCCCGACCTCGAATGTCACCCTGTCGTTCGGGGCCGGTTTCACCCAGCTCGGGGCGGAGCGCATGGACAGCGACATCCATTCGCAGCTGCTGCCTGGCCAGTCACCGGTTCTGTTCGGCGGCCGCTAGCGCGATGAGACGAGGTCGAATCGTCATCGCGCTTTAGCTCCTTGTTTGAGCATGGTCTTTTCGGAAAACCGCTTCGCACTTTTCCGGATCATGCTTTAGCGCGTCCGAACAGATCGAGGACATGAAGTAGCGCTTCAGCGCAAGACTTTGGCGTTGCGGTCCTGATCCAACCAAAACTTCAATCAGAACCAAGAAGGCTCGAGCTCGCGAGCACAATCAGGATCGAATCATGGACATGCAAGGCAAGATCGCACTCGTCACCGCCGCGGCGTCGGGCGCCGGCCGCGCCGGCGCGCTCATTCTCGCGCGCGAGGGCGCCGCGGTCGCGGTGGTCGACCAGAACGAGGCTGGCGCGAAGGCGGTAGTCGACGAGATCAAAACGGGCGGCGGCCGCGCGCTCGCGCTGACCGGCGACCTGCGCGACGACGGCTTTGCGCGCGACATCGTCGCTGCAACCGTGAAGGAGTTCGGCGCGCTCGATTGCGTCTGGAATCATCTCGGCATTCCCGGGCCGTCTGTCATCGACGATCTGGAAGGCTGGGACCTCAGCGTCGATCTCAATCTGCGCTCGCAGCTGATCACCACCAACGCCGCGCTTGGGCAGATGACGGCGCGGCGCAAGGGCAGCATCCTGTTCACCGCATCGACCTCGGGCCTGGTCGGTTCGCCGTGGAGTCCGACCTATTCGGCGGCCAAGGCCGGCGTGATCGGGCTGGCGCGGGCGCTCGCCAAGCGCCACGCCAAGGACGGCGTGCGCGTCAATGCGATCTGTCCCGGCGCGATCGACACGCCGATGCTGCGGGTGTTCGTCAACCGGCCCGACCAGCCGGGCCACAACGAAGCCGACCCCGAGGAATTGATCAAGGCCGCGGTGACCCGCAACCCGATGGGCCGCGCCGCGCGCCCGGAGGAGATCGCCGAGGTCGCGGCGTTCCTGCTGTCGGACAAGGCCTCGTTCGTCACCGGCATCGCAATGCCGGTCGACGGCGGGACGGTGGCGTAGCGTCGCTTCTCAGAAAACCGTCCTAAAACTTCGCCCTGATGCCGGCATAGGCGGCGAGCGGCATGCCGGGCACGAAGGTGCGCGGATCGCTCAGTTGCGCCATCAGGTTGGGCAAGCCGCCCGCACTGGTGAAGCCGCCCGTTTGATAGAATGCGCCGTGCAGGTAGTAGTGCTGGTTGAACACATTGTTGATCAGGCCGAACACCTCGATGTTCTTCGTGACCTGGTATGACGTGTGCAAATTGACGACCGAGTAGGCCGGCACCTTCGGGCTCTGGTTGGTGTCGTCATGGATGATCCACTGGCTGCCCACCACGTTGAGATCGGCGCCGACCTTCCACGCATCTGTCACGTTGTAGTCGACGCCGGCCTTGAAGCGGTGCGCGGGAATGCCCGGGATGTGGTCACCCGGCGTGACGTTGACAAATTGCGCGCCGGCATCGTTGGTCAGCGCATTCGGATTGTTCGGCGAAGACAGCGTGATCGCGCTTCGATAGGTCGCGTCGACATAGGTGTAGTTGGCGTAGGCGTTCCAGCGATCGATGCGATAGTCGAGCTTGGCCTCGATGCCCTGCCGCAGGGTCTGTCCGGCATTCTGGAAGAAGCCGAAATTGTTGACGCCGAGCGGGCTTGCCACCTGGATGATGTCGTCGTCGGACAGGGTGTGGAACACGCCCAGGCCCCAGCTCAGCACGCCGGTCCTGGCATCGCGGCCCCAGCTGCCGCGCAGGCCGGCCTCGACGGTGTGCGCCACCACCTGCTTGAGCGGCGGGTCGGCCACCAGGAAGCTGTCGATCATGCAGGGATGGTTGGGATCGGAGCAGCCGAGCTCCAGCGGCGTCGGTGCGCGGTTCGCTTCCGAATAGCCGGCATAGGCGGTGAGGTTCGACGTGATCTTGTAGGTGCCGCCGATCACCGGGTTGAAGCGCTGGAAGCGGTTGCTGCTGTTCAGCAGCGGATTGGTGCCGGTCTGGTCCTGCAGCTCGATCTGGGCATAGTTGAACCGTCCACCGGCGGTGACCGAGAACCTGTTCGTCACGTCGAACGTATCGGTGAGGTAGACGCCGGTGTAAGTGTTGGTGGCGCGCAGATCGACCGGGCTGAGGCCGGCGTCGGGCTGGTTGATGAAGATCCCGGTGCCGGTGACGAACAGGTTGTTCGGATCGATCGTGCCGAGCTCGCTGGTCGCCGTGAATTTGGTGTTGCCGTGGTCGACGCTGACGCCCATCACGACGTGGTTGTCGTGCCCGAACAGCCTGTCCGAGTTGGTCAATTGGGCCGTGCCGCCGTAGCTGTTGGTAGCGGCGCGGTTACGGTCGACTTCGCCAAGAAAAGCGTTGCCCAAGGTGTTCGGAACCGACGGACCTCCCGCCGGACCGAAGATCGGAAGGTCGTCGCCGATGCACAGATTATCCCCTCCGTCGCACGGCGCAACGTCAGTGCCGTTGCCGTCGACATGGGTCTGCCGGAAGCCGCGGAAATAGGCGTTGCCCTGGAACGACCAGGTGTCCGAGAAATTATGGCTCAGCGTGGCGTTGACGAAGGCGAGCTGCAGCATCGTCGATTGCGGCCAGGTGTAGACGCTCGACCAGCGCTGGTTGAGCATCTCGACCGGCGTTGCGGCGACGTTGCCGAGCAGATTGCGGGCGCCGGTGAAATTGACGTGGAATTCGGTGTCGTCGTTGCGTGCGCCGATGTCGACATACATGCGGTTGACGTGCGAGGAATTGGCGTAGTCGCGCCAGCCGCGGTCATAGGCGGATTCGAACGCGGCATAGGCCGAGATATTGTCCCGCTGGCCGCCGGCCTGCACGCTGCCCTGCACGCGCCCGTATGAGCCGCCGAACACTTCACCCTCGACGCCCTGATAGGTGAAGCCGTTCTTCATCTGGATGCTGAGCGCGCCGCCGATCGCGTTGAGGCCGAACACGGGGTTGTTGGGAACCAGCGACACCCGGTCGATGGCCTTTTCCGGGATGAAATCCCAGTTGACCACATCGCCCCAGGATTCGTTGATGCGGACGCCGTTCTGATACACCGCGATGCCCTGCGGCGTACCCTGAACCGGCGAGGCAACGAAGCCGCGATAGTCGAGATTGCGCTGGAACGGATTGCCGGTCTGATCGGTCAGCGTGACGCCGGGCAGCTTGCGGTTCACCGAGTCCAGAAAGTTCGTCGAATAGTTGTGGCTGAAATCCGCCGAGGTCAGCACCTCGCTGTTGGACGGGATCTTGTCGCGATCGAGCAGGCTCGAATCCCGGTCGGAAGGGCCAGGGACCCCGGTGCCGCCCTCCGGCGCCGCCGCGGTTTGGGCCGGCGCGGCCCGTGTTCGGGCGGTTCGCGAGGTCCGCACCACCGGCCGGGCGGCAGGCTTGATGCTGCGTGTGCCTGAAAGCGGCGAGGGGGCAATCACGGTGACCGGCGGCAGTTCGGTCGGGGCGGGGGTCTGGGCCTGCACCATCGTCAGCGGCGCTGCGGCTCCGATGGCGGTGAGCATGGCCGCAGCGCCGCGCGTCGTGACCGAACCAGACAAAAATCGTGTTGCCGTACGCAACAACGCACCAGCCATAACGCCCACCCTGTTGTGCCGGTTCGGCTTTTATCCCCGACGAACCTTGGTTTTGGAGACTGCGGGAGCGCTGGTGCTTTGGCAAACAAGATGTGTCCCGGAGGTCCGGGATTCTTTTCCATCTGTAATCGGGAAAAATTCCCGATGCCGGTGGAGGGACGCGCCAACCGGTTGCGGGGTGGTGATTCTCGCCGATTTTGCGGAGACTTTGCCCAAGAGGCAGGCATCCCGCCTCCCGGGCAGCGGCGGCTAAGGCGCGATGAGATAGGCGGAGAAGGCGGCGGCGCTGCGCTCCCTGTCCCCGTTCTTACGGGGAGAGGGTTGGGGTGAGGGGCCGTCTCCGCGTATTCGGCGATAGCTGTGTTTGCGGCGACTCCCCCTCACCCGGAACGCATCCAACGATGCGTTCCGACCTCTCCCCGCACGCGGGGCGAGGTGCGGCGGGATCCGTTGCTCGCTTCGGAGCAAAGTCATCTTGTTCTAGTCCTTGAACTCGCAGCCGAGGCGCTGCAGGGCCTCATCGACCCAGCGGCGGTCGCTGGTGCCGGCGAGGATCTGCTGGATGGCCTTTTCCTCGGTCGCCTTCTTGGCCTCGGTCAGCTTGCAGACGGCCTCGGCCTCGTCGTGCGGCACGCAGAGCACGCCGTCGTCGTCGGCCACGAGGAGATCTCCGGGCTCGACGATCATGCCGTCGATCGAGATGGCGCAATTGATCTCGCCTGGGCCGTCCTTGTAGGGGCCGCGATGGGCGACGCCGGCGGCGAACACCGGGAACGATCCGGCGCGGATCGCGCCCGCATCGCGGATCGAGCCGTCGATCACGAAGCCCGCCACGCCCTTCTTCTCGGCCAGCGTCGACATGATCTCGCCGATGATGGCGTTGACCAGGATGCCGCCGGCGTCGACCACGATCACGTCGCCCGGCTGGGCCAGGTCGATCGCCTTGTGCACCATCAGGTTGTCGCCGGGCCGGGTCTTCACGGTCAGCGCCGGGCCGCCGAGCCAGCCGCCGGCATGCATCGGCCGCAGCCGGTTGGTGCCCGCGATCCGCGACATCACGTCGCTGATATTGGCGACCGGAAGCGTGCGGTAGCGCGCGACGAGGTCGGGCGACACTTTCCGCTTCGCCTTGTGAATTGCAAATCCTATGGCCATCGGTGTTCTCCGGTGTGTTGTCGGCGCGGTCGCTCAATGCGTGCCGCGGTCGAGATGGGCGTTGAGGCGCGCATAGACGCGGCGGGCGTTGCCTTCGAATATCTTGGCCTTGTCTTCCGCGCTCAGGGGCAGCGCATCGATGTAGCGGCGGGTGTCGTCGAAGTGATGACCGGTCTCGGGATCGATGCCGCGGACCGCGCCAACCATCTCCGACGCAAACAGGATGTTCTCGACCGGGATCACCCTGGTCAACAGCTCGATGCCGGGGAGGTGATAGACGCAGGTGTCGAAGAACACGTTCTGCAACAGATGCTCCGACAGCGGCGGCAGCTTCATGTCCTGCGCGAGGCCGCGGTAGCGGCCCCAGTGATAGGGGACCGCGCCGCCGCCATGCGGGATGATGAACCGCAGGGTCGGGAAGCGCTTGAACAGGTCAGAGGTCAGGAACTGCATGAAGGCGGTGGTGTCGCCGTTGAGGTAGTGCGCGCCGGTGCCGTGGAAGCAGGGATTGCAGGACGAAGAGACATGGACCATCGCCGGCACGTCGAACTCGACCATCTTCTCATAGAGCGGATACCACCATTCGTCGGTCAGCGGCGGGTCGCACCAATAGCCGCCGGCGGGATCGGGATTGAGGTTGCAGCCGACGAAGCCGAGCTGCGTCACGCAGCGCTCGAGCTCCTCGATGCAGTTGGCGGGCTTGACGCCCGGGCTCTGCGGCAGCTGGCACACGGGCACGAAATTCTGCGGAAACAGCGTGCAGACCCGGTGCACGAGGTCGTTGCAGATCGTGGTCCATTCCCGGCTGGTCGCTTCCTTGCCGACATGGTGCGCCATGCCGGCGGCGCGCGGCGAGAAGATGGTGACGTCGGTGCCACGCTCCTTCTGTAGGCGGAGCTGCGCGCCCTCGACGCTGGAGCGAATCTCGTCATCGGTGATGCCGAGATTGGTGGTGAGCGGCCGGCGCGATCTGTCGGCGAGGCCGGCGAGCTGCTTGTCGCGGAAGATCTGCAGCTTGACCGGCTCGGTGGTGTAGTGGCCGTGACAGTCGATGATCATGGTTGCGTCCTTGGCAGGGTTGTCAGTGGGCGACGGATGACGGGATCGCGCCCGTCAATTCGGTCTCGCGCGGTTTGACGCGCATGGTGGCGGCGATGGCGGATGCGACGAACAGGAAGCCGGCTTCCGCGACGCCGAGGCCGAACCGTATCACGTAGAGGCTCAGCGGATTCCAGACAAAGGCGGTCAGCGTGGCGACGAGGCCCCGGGTGATCAGGATGCGCGCGAGCCAGATCCGGGCGCCGAGCCAGTGCAGCATCAGATTGCTCGGCACCTCGAGCACCATGTAGCCGAGGAAGAAGATGCTGGCCGCAAAGCCGAGGGTCGCGGGGCTGAGGCCGAGGTCCTTGTTCATCATCAGCCCGGCATAGCCGAGATTGATGCGGTCGAGATAGTTGAAGAACATCATGACGAAGAGGATCGGGATCAGCCGCCAATAGACCCGGCGGATGGTTTGCCGTTCGAGCTCGCTGAGGGACGCTTGGCCCATTGGAATCCTCCCTTGCTTTTTGTTATCGCGCCTGTGATCCGAACCTAGCGGAGCGCCTGCTATTTGCGGCGATTTCGCATGGCTGACCGGCTGCGCGTGTTGCCCCTTGGAGCATCCGCGTTTTGTCGCCAAGATCGGGAAACGGAGCTGGCGGGTCAAATACCGCTTTGGCCCGTCCCTTATAGGGAAACGGAATAAGCGTCATGAACGTTGTCGCGAAGGCGCTGGACACGCCGGATGCGGAGAGCCGCATGCTGGTGGCGATGCGCTCGAACGCCTCGCTGCTGCCGCGCCGGTTCGTCGAATGCGCGCTGCAGGCGGCGTCGCGAAGCGCACCGCCGCTGGTCCCCGAGGTCGCTGCGGCGATCCGCTGATCGAGCCGCGCCGAAGCCGAACGCGCGCGCTTGAGATGGCGAGTTGCCGTGCGCGGCATGCGACGGCCCGCGCCCCCAATACTTTCGTCGGCCGTAGTCTCCCGGAATGCAGTCTGGCGTCGGTCTTGCATACTTGAATACAAGGTGCTGGGGCGCCGCTTCGTCGTGTTTCGCCCGCAACGGCAATGTTGCCGGCGAACGGTAGTTGATGCTCGCCCGCAGCTGGATCAGATCTGCGGAGACGACACCATGCACGCCATTACGCGTGCGGCACTGCTGCTGGGGGCGATGTGGTTGACATCGCCGACCCTGGCGCGCGACGACGGCCGCTACGCCAATTCACCTCTGAAGCCCTGGTTTGAAAGCCTGCACAGCGGCTACGGGCAGTGCTGCTCAGATGCCGACGGATATGTGGTCGCGGATCCCGATTGGGAGTCGGATCACGGCCACTATCGCGTGCTCATCGACAGTGAATGGGTTGTTGTGCCCGATGAGGCCCTTATCACCGAGCCGAACAAGATCGGGCGAACCATGGTGTGGAAGCACTATATCGACGGCCACCCGCGCGTGCGCTGCTTCATGCCGGGCAGCATGACCTGAGGCGCTGTCTTACGCGGGCTTATGGCCGGTGAGGAAGCGTGTGACCACGCCGCCAAGCGTCGCGTGGTCGAGCGGTGCGGCGAGCGATGCCTTGGCCGTCTCGACCACGACATCGGGCGCGAGGCCGCGGCGCAGGTCGCACAGCGCGTCGGCGTAGTCGACGGTGAATTCCGGATGCGGCTGCACCGACAGTGTGGTGCCGTTGGCATAGAGCAGCCCGGCATGCGGGGTGAACGCGGACGCCATGATGGTGCGTGCGGAGGCGGGCGGGGCGATCACCTGGTCCTGATGCGAGGCGGCCGCCGCGATCGTCTCGCCGTCGATCAGCCCGTTGTCCGGCGCCAGCTGATAGACGTGACGGCCGATGCCCCAGCCCTTTTCCGATTTGCGCACCGTTCCGCCGAGCGCTTGCGCGATCAACTGGTGGCCGAAGCAGACGCCGACCATCGGAATGCGCTTGTCATGGGCGGCGCGCACGAAGGCTTCGAGCGGCGCGATCCATGCGACATCGTCATAGACGCCGGCCGCCGATCCCGTGATCAGGATCGCATCCAGCGTGGCCGGATCCGGAAGTGCCTCACCGTTGGCAACGCTGACGACGTCGCAGGCGATCGACGGATCGGCTGCGGCCACCATCCGCTGGAACATCTGCGGATAGCTGCCGTGGCGCTCGCGGAATTGCGGACTGACGAGCCCGGTTTCGATGATGGTGATGCGGGGCATGGAACGCGCTGACGGATGGGCGGGATGCCTCCGCGTTTACTCCGGAAGCGCCGACGGCCGCAAGCCGCGCGGCGCGGCCGCCGCTCAATTCCGCGAGGGCGCCGCCGCGTCGATCGTTGCGGTGTGCTGCGCCGCCGGCGTCGTGCTGAAGATGACCGGTGTCGGGCTTTCGATCGCCGGCGTGGTCGCGACGATCGCAGGCTCGGTACGGTAACGCGGCAGCTGATCCTCAAGCGAGTAGCCGACGCAGAGCGCGAGGCTCGACCAGACCGCCATGCTGAAATACAGCGACATCCAGGCGATCTCCTCGCGCCATTCGGCGATGTCGTGGGTCACGACCCAGCGCCGGCTGACGTCGCGCAGGCCGTCGAGCGGATGCAGCAACGTGCCGCCGGCGGCGAGGTTGGCGCGCCAGCGGTTCAGATACATCGGGACGTCGACGGTCATCAGGAAGGCGAGGAAGGCGGCGATGCCGACGATCGCGACGATGAAGGCCCAGCGCACCGGCCCATGAAACTCGGGCAGCAGCCGGCACAGCGCGATCCCGACCAGGAAGAACACCACGGCCCAGATCGAGTTCTCGATTGCGTTGCAGAGATAATGGGTGGTCAGCACCGCATACCAGGAGAAGCATTCCGCCAACACGATCAGCGGCACGATGATCCAGGCGATGTTGATGGTGGTCTCGGCGCCGGTCATGGTGCCGAGCTGATACAGGATGATCGCCCATTGCGCGGCGAAGCAGACCTCGGCGACGGTCGCGACGGTGCGGCCGACCACGACGCTCGACAGCCAGGTGTCGAACAGGCAGATGCGCTGCACGTCGGCGCGCGGCAGCACCGAGCGGAAGGCGCAGCCGAACACATAGGCCGCGCAGAGCAGCAGCATCAGGCCGATGCCGGACGTATTGCTGAGGCTGCCGTTCGACTGCTCTTGGAACTGTCGGTACAGCGCGAACCAGATCGCGATGTTGGCGGCGCTGACGAGGCTCAGGAAGCCCCACCACCGGACCACTGGATTCGACCAAGCCAGCGAAACCGGCTGCGCCCGCTCCATGCTCATTCACCGCTCCGCGTGTAACCGAATTGATATTGAACTGTAGTAATTCTGTCATAGAAGGCGGCGAATCACGACTAAAAAATGCGTGTGGGGCGGGGCCGGGCGGCTCCGATTGTGACAGCGTTTGTGACAGCGACCGCGGTTTATGACAGCGAGCGCGTGGCGAGCCCTCCGTTCGTCATTTCGGGATGCGCGGTAACCTCTTCGTCGTTCCGGGATGCGCCGAAGGCGCAGGCCCGGAATCCATCGGGCTGCCGTGCTGCGGTTGAATGGATTCCGGGCTCGCGCTTTGCGCGCCCCGGAATGACGAGGGAGGGAGCCCCGGCCTTCGCGATCGTGATCGAAGGTGACGCCCGCGCCGGTAGGCAGGCGTCGCGCGATCATCTATGGAACGGCTTCCTTTTTCGGGCCGAACCCGCACGGGCCGGCTTCAAGCGAAGGCGCCTTGTGACGACGGACATGACGGCCAGCTACGATCCGCTGTTGCGCAGGATTCACTGGGCGACGGCGGTGCTGTTCATCGCGGCGATGCTGATCGGGCTCTATTGCGGGCTGCAGCCGGCAGGGACGCCGCCGCGGCGCGAGCTGCTCGAGGTGCACAAGTCGCTCGGCGTCACCCTGTTCTTCCTGGCGATCCTGCGGCTGATGGTGCGGGCCGTGACCACGGCGCCGCCGGAGCCGGGCTCGTTCTCGCCGCTGATCAGGATCGCCGCACGGCTCAATCACTGGGCGCTCTACGCCATCCTGTTCGTGATGCCGGCGACCGGATACATGTTCTCGTCGGCCGGCGGCTATTCGCTGCGCTATTTCTGGACCTTC
Organism: Bradyrhizobium sp. USDA 4011; assembly: GCF_054063415.1. Lineage (NCBI taxonomy): Bacteria > Pseudomonadati > Pseudomonadota > Alphaproteobacteria > Hyphomicrobiales > Nitrobacteraceae > Bradyrhizobium > Bradyrhizobium sp. USDA 4011. Next base: position 2,285,022 of record NZ_JBSSGG010000001.1, on the reverse strand, counting down.
AGCTGGCCGCGCCTGTTCGCCGACAACAAGGCGGTGGCGGAGGCGGGCGAGCTGGCGCATGGCGCGCTGGCCTATGTCGTCTATGCCCTGGTCGCGCTGCATATCGCCGCGGCGCTGTGGCATGTCGTCGTCAAGAAGGACGAGACGCTAGCGCGGATGTGGCCGCGCGCGAGGGCGCAATGAGCAACTTTGTCCGCGGGCTCCGTTCACCTCTCCCAAGGGAGAGGTGGGTCGGAGCAGCCCTCGGCGATCAGCCGCGCAGCGCGGTTTCCGGAATGGTGCGGCGGACCACTTCGCGCATCGCGAAGCTGGAATGGATGCGGGCGACGCCCGGCATCCGCGACAGATGCTGCTTGTGGATGCGCTCGAAGTCGGCGATGTCGCGGGCAATCACTTGCAGATGATAGTCGTCGCTGCCCGACATCAGGTGGCAGGACACGACGTCGGGGCAGCGTGAGATCGCGGCCTCGAAGGCTGCGAGATAATCCTCGCTCTGCTTCTCCAGCGTGATGGTGACGACGACGGTTGTCACGAGGCCAAGCGTTGATGGTTCGAGGTCGACGCGGTAGCCGCGGATCACGCCGATTTCCTCGAGATGGCGGATGCGCCGCGCGCAGGCGGTCGGCGACAGCCCGACCTTCTCGGCAAGCTCGATCTGGCTGGCGCGCGCGTCGGCGACCAGCTCGGCAAGGATTCTGAGATCGATACGATCGAGACCGTCCACGCAGTTTTCCTTCGAGCGGTGAGCTGGAAACGAAGGATATGAGCGTATCTGTATGTGCACAAGCCGGAAATCGCTGAGAAACGCCATGTGACGAGGAATAGCCTTGCGGTTAACGGAAACGAATCCTTCAAGGAGCAGACCATGCGCATCGGCGTGCCCAAGGAAATCAAGGTCGAGGAATATCGGGTCGGGCTGACGCCTGCCTCGGTGCGGGAATATGTGGCGCACGGCCACGAGGTCATGGTCCAGCGCGGCGCCGGCGACGGCATCGGTGCCGGCGATGACGTCTACACCCAGGCCGGCGCACGGATTGCCGACACCGCCGAAGAGGTTTTCTCGGTCGCCGAGATGATCGTGAAGGTGAAGGAGCCGCAGCCATCCGAGTGGATCAGGCTGCGCGAGGGGCAGATCCTGTTCACCTATCTGCATCTCGCGCCCGACGTGCCGCAGACCGCGGGGCTGATCGCCTCCGGCTGCACGGCGGTCGCCTATGAGACCGTGACCGACGCGCATGGCGGGCTGCCGCTGCTCGCGCCGATGAGCGAAGTCGCAGGCCGGCTGGCGATCGAGGCCGCGGGCGCCGCGCTGCGCAAATCCGCCGATGGCATGGGCAAGCTGCTCGGCGGCGTGCCGGGCGTTCCGCCGGCGCGCGTTGCGATCATCGGCGGCGGCGTGGTCGGCACCCATGCGGCGCGCATGGCCGCCGGGCTCGGCAGCGACGTCACCATCCTTGACCGCTCATTGCCGCGGCTCCGCGCGCTCGACGACCTCTTCCTCGGGCGTGTCCGCACCCGTTACGCCACGCTGGAAGCGATCGAGCAGGAAGTTTTCGCGGCTGACGTTGTGATCGGCGCGGTGCTGGTGCCCGGCGCCAGCGCGCCAAAGCTGGTGTCGCGCGCACAGCTTGCAGGCATGAAACGCCGTGCGGTGCTGGTCGACGTCGCGATCGATCAGGGCGGCTGCTTCGAGACCTCGAAGGCGACCACGCATCAGGCGCCGACCTATCTGGTCGACGACATCGTGCATTATTGCGTCGCCAATATGCCGGGCGCGGTGCCTGTCACCTCGAGCCACGCGCTCAACCACGCCACCTTGCCGTTCGGCCTGGCGCTGGCCTCGAAGGGGCTGCGCGCGCTGGTCGAGGATCCGCATCTGCGCGCCGGCCTCAACGTCCATCGCGGCCGCATCACCAACCGCGCGGTGGCCGAAAGCCAGCATCTGTCGGCCGTGATGCCCGAGGAAGCGCTGGCGTCGTGAGGCGAAATCCGAAAGGTCTAATTGCAGCGCGGGTTCAACCTCCCCTTGAAAAGGGGAGGTCGCTTTGCTCGCCAGAGCAAAGCGGGTGGGGATCGGCGTTCTCCACATAGAGCGTCGCTGCGGCGGACCCCCATCTCGACCTTCCCCCTTTCAATGTCGGCTATGTTTTCCAGCGCGACACGCTGTTTCCCGAGGGGAAGCCTCGGGCATGATGGTCGCGGTCGTGGTGCTGATGCTGGTCGGTGTCGTGCTGTCGGCAATCATCTGGCGGCCGCAGGCCTATCTGCTGCGCTGGCAGCGGCAGCGCAGCGCCGAATAAGAAGCGGCCCGCGGCGACGTTTCATTTGTCGCGCGCGGGCCATTTCCAGATTGGGATTTTCAGACTTGGGCTGGCTTCGATTTGGGCTGGCTTCGATTTGGGCTGGCTCCGATTTGCGCTGCGGTTTCCGACGGAGCTGCGGCTGCGGTCTCCGACGGCGAGGTTTCGCCGTCGAGCCAATCCTGCTCCTTGGCCAGCGCTCGCCAGGCCGCCTCCATGCGCTTGAAGCGATTGTAGGTCGGCTCGTCGTCGGCGCGCACGGCAAGCTGCGCGCAGTTCTCTGCATTGTCGAGGAAGTGCTGCGATTGTTTCATGGAACGTCCTCCTGTTGATGGGGACGTGGGCCATCAAATCTGGCTATTCAACGTGTGGAACATGAGCATTTCGCCACACAGGTGAATGTCTGTTCAGCGAGGTTCCCTACAGGATGCTCCGCATTTGCGCCGGGGCGATTGCACTCTGATCGACATAGGAACACTATGTCGCACCCGACGTTCCTCCTCTCATCGCCACTCGAGGAGGAGAGACGTCATGAGAAAGTATCTGTTTGCCGCGGCCATGGTGACCGCGATCGCATCGCCTGCATTCGCCGATGAAATCGGTGTTCGTGCCGGCCCCGTCGGCGCCGGCGTCACGGTCGGCGAGTCGCATGAATATCGCGATCGGGATCGCGACCGCACCACCGTGATCAGGGAGCGCGAGCCGCGTCATGACCGGACCACGGTCATCAAGAAGCAGGACGAGCTCGGCAATCGCAGCAAGACCGTGATTCATCACGACGACGATTGATGCCGATCAAGAAAAATGGAAGTCCGCCGCTGACCTCGTCGCGGCGGACTTTCATGTTTTAACGCGATAATTGGCAGATCGGCGAAGCAGCACTCGGAGGGCCGAGGTAATTCGTCGCGATGCGATTGCGGCATTCTTCGGCGTAGGCGCGCAAGCGCTCGGCGGTCACCGGGTCCATGCCGGTGCGCGCCAGTCGTTCGGCGCGGTCGGCCTGATCCTTTAGATCGTTGATTGTCGGGGTCATGTCAGCCTCCATGTCCAGACAATTTGAATCGAATTGCAACGTTCCCCGGCCACTCGGAGCGTGGCTAACAGGCGGTTAATCCGTGACGGGATCGCCCTCAAGTCACCGGCGCCGGGTTGAACAGCGTCAGATCGTTGTGGATACCCCAGCGGTCCGACCACGGCTTGGTTCGGCCGCTCGCGACGTCGAGGATCATGCGGAACAGGTCCCAGCCGGTTTCCTCGATCGTCTTCTCGCCGGTCGCGATACAGCCGGCGTCGAAATCGATCAGGTCCTTCCAGCGCCGCGCGAGCTCGCTGCGGGTCGCGACCTTGATGACGGGCGCGGCCGCAAGACCATAGGGCGTGCCCCGGCCGGTGGTGAAGACCTGCAAGGTCATGCCGGAGGCGAGCTGCAACGTGCCGCAGATGAAATCGCTGGCCGGTGTCGCGGCAAACAGCATGCCCTTCTGCCGCGCCTTCTCGCCCGGCGACAGCACGCCCGCGATCGGGCCGGAGCCGGATTTCACGATCGAGCCGAGGGATTTTTCGACGATGTTGGCGAGCCCGCCCTTCTTGTTGCCCGGCGTGGTGTTGGCGCTGCGGTCGGCGCCGCCGCGGGCGAGATAGGCGTCATACCAGGCCATCTCTCGGATCAACGCGCGGCCGACATCCTCGTTGACGGCGCGGCGGGTCAGAAGCTGGATGGCATCGCGCACCTCGGTCACTTCCGAGAACATCACGGTAGCGCCGGCGCGAACCAGTAGATCAGCGGCGAAGCCGACTGCGGGGTTGGCGGTGACGCCGGAGAACGCATCGCTGCCGCCGCATTGCAGGCCGATCACGAGATCGGCGGCCGGGCAGGTTTCGCGCGTGCGGGTGTTGAGCACCTTCAGGCGGGCCTCGGCCTGGGTCATGATCGCATCGACGATGGCGCCGAAGCCGTCAAAGGCTTCGTCCTGCATCCGCACGATGGCGTCGCTGACGCCTTCCGGCACCAGCCGTTCCGGCGCGAGCTTCTCGCAGCCGAGGCCTACGACGAGAATCTCGCCGCCGAAATTCGGATTGAGCGCGAGGTTCTGCAGGGTACGGATCGGCACCACGGCGTCGGGCGCCGTGATTGCGACGCCGCAGCCATAGGCATGGGTCAGCGGCACGACGTCGTTGACATTGGGATATTTCGGCAAGAGCTCGGCGCGGATGCGCTTCACCGCGTATTCCATCGTGCCCTTGACGCATTGCACCGAGGAGGAGATGCCGAGGATGTTCTTGGTGCCGACCGAGCCGTCGGGATTGCGATAGCCTTCGAAGGTAAAGCCTTCGAGCGGCGGCAGTGCCGGCGGCACCGCGGTCGCGATCTCGAGCTGATCGAGCGGCGGGGCGTCGGGCATGCGGATGCGCGCCTCGTCGACCCATTCGCCGGCTAGGATCGGCGACAGCGCATGGCCAATCACCTCGCCATAGCGGATGATCGGTGCGCCCTCGGCGATGTCGTCCAGTGCGGTCTTGTGGCCTTGCGGCACGAAGGCGCGCAGCGTCAGGCCGCAGGCGAAGCGCGAGCCGGCAGGCAAGCCGAAATCATTGACGACGATCGCGACATTGTCGCGCGCGTTGAGCGTGATGTAGCGCGGCTGCTCCTGCGCGCCGATCGACTGGTCCATGCCGTATTCCTCCTGGCTTGGCTTCACCTCCCCCGCAAACGGGAGAGGGGGCGCACCTCCCGTGCGGTAAGACTCAACCCGGGAACGTGTAAGCCGTCTTCACCGTGGTGTAGAACTCGCGGGCATAGGCACCCTGTTCGCGCGCGCCGTAGCTCGAGCCTTTGCGGCCGCCGAACGGCACGTGGTAGTCGACGCCGGCGGTTGGCAGATTGACCATCACCATGCCGGCCTCGCTGTTGCGCTTGTAATGCGAGGCGTATTTCAGACTGGTCGTGCAGATGCCCGAGGCGAGGCCGAACTCGGTGTCGTTGGAGATCGCCAGCGCTTCCTCGTAGTCCTTGGCGCGGATCACGCAGGCGACCGGGCCGAAGATCTCCTCGCGGGCGATCCGCATCCGGTTGGTCGCCTCGGTGAACAGCGCCGGCTGCAGATAGAAGCCGGGCGTCTCGCGGTTCAACAGCTCGCCGCCCCAATGCAGGCGGGCGCCTTCGTCCTGGCCGATCTTGATATAGCGAAGGTCCTGGTCGAGCTGGCTCTGGTCCACGACAGGGCCGACATGCACGCCGCTCTTCAGCGCGTCGTCCACCGAAAGCCCCTTCATCCGCTCGGTCATCGCGGCGACGAAGCGATCGTGAATCCCCGCGGTGACGATCAGGCGCGACGACGCCGTGCAGCGCTGGCCGGTCGAGAAGTAGGCGCCGTTGACCGCGACCTCGACCGCGACCTTGACGTCGGCGTCGTCGAGCACGACCAGGGGGTTCTTGCCGCCCATCTCGAGCTGGAATTTCTTCATCGGATTGGAGAGCACGCAGGCCTGCGCGATCTTGCGGCCGGTCTGCACCGAGCCGGTGAAGGAGATCGCGGCGACGTCGGGATGCTCGAGCAGGGTCTGCCCGACCACCGAGCCCGAGCCGACCACGAGGTTGAACACGCCGGCCGGAATCCCGGAGCGCGCGATGATCTCGGACAGCGCGTGCGCGGAGCCCGGCACCAGTTCGGCCGGCTTGAACACCACCGTGTTGCCGTAGCAGAGTGCCGGCGCGATCTTCCAGGCCGGGATCGCGATCGGGAAATTCCACGGCGTGATCATGCCGATGACGCCGACCGGCTCGCGGGTGATCTCGACATCCAGGCCGGGCCGCACCGATGCGCCCTTCTCGCCCATCAGCCGCAACGCCTCGCCGGCGAAGAACGCAAAGATCTGGCCGGCGCGCGCCACCTCGCCGATGCCTTCCGGAAGCGTCTTGCCTTCCTCGCGCGCCAGCAGGCGGCCGAGCTCTTCCTTGCGGGCGAGGATTTCGACGGAGATCCTGGTCAACGCGTCAAATCGCTCCTGCGGGGTCGCGCGCGCCCAGGCCGGGAAGGCGGCCTTCGCGGCGGCGATCGCCTTTTCGGTCTGTGCCTTGTCGGCCTTGGCGTATTCGCCGACCACGTCGGCCGTGTTGGAGGGGTTGATGTCCCGCGTGATGCTGGTTCCGTCGACCCATTCGCCGGCGATGAAGTTCTTCTGATGAGCGGTCATGTTTCCAACCTTTCTTGTTAGCGCACGAGGCAGGGACGCTTGTCGTCGAAGGTCCAGCCGGGGATCAGGAACTGCATGGCCAGCGCGTCGTCGCGGGCGCCAAGGCCATGCTGCTTGTATAGCGCGTTCGCCGCCTCGATGGCAGCGCGATCGAGCTCGATGCCGAGGCCCGGCCGATCCGGGATCGCGATCTTGCCGCCCTTGATCTGCAGCGGCTCCTTGGTCAACGCTTGGCCGTCCTGCCAGATCCAGTGGGTGTCGATCGCGGTCACCTTGCCGGGCGCGGCGGCGCCGACATGGGTGAACATCGCCAGCGAAATGTCGAAGTGGTTGTTGGAGTGCGAGCCCCAGGTCAGGCCGTTGTCGCGGCAGGTCTGCGCTACCCGCACCGAGCCCTGCATGGTCCAGAAATGCGGATCGGCCAGTGGAATGTCGACCGCGCCGAGCCGCAGCGCGTGGCTGAGCTGGCGCCAGTCGGTCGCGATCATGTTGGTTGCGGTCGGTAGCCCCGTGGCGCGGCGGAACTCGGCCATGATCTCGCGACCCGAGAAGCCGGCCTCCGCGCCGCAGGGATCCTCGGCATAGGCGAGAACGCCATGCATGTTGCTGCAAAGCCGGATCGCCTCGTCGAGCGACCAGGCGCCGTTCGGGTCGAGCGTGACGCGGGCTTTCGGAAAACGCTTGGCGATCGCGGTGACGGCCTCAATCTCCTCTTCGCCCACGAGCACGCCGCCCTTGAGCTTGAAATCGGCGAAGCCGTAATGCGCCTGCGTCGCCTCGGCGAGGCGCACGATCGCCTCCGGCGTCATCGCTACCTGATGGCGTAGGTTGAACCAGTCGGGCTTGCCGGTCTCGCCTTCGACATAGGGAAGGCTGGTCTTCCTGCGGTCGCCGACGAAGAACAGATAGCCGAGCGTCTCGACATCAGCGCGCTGCTGGCCTTCGCCGAGCAGCGCCGCGACCGGGAGATTGAGATGCTGGCCGAGCAGATCGAGCAGCGCGGATTCCACCGCGGTGACTGCATGGATGGTGACGCGGAGGTCAAAGGTCTGTTTGCCGCGGCCGCCGGCGTCGCGGTCGGCGAAGGTCCGGCGCATCGATGCGAGGATGTTGTTGCAGGCGCCGATGGTCTGGCCGACGACGAGGTCGCGGGCGTCCTCGAGCGTCTTGCGGATCTTCTCGCCGCCCGGCACCTCGCCGACGCCGGTGTGGCCGGAGTTGTCGGTGAGGATGACGAGGTTGCGGGTGAAGAACGGCGCATGTGCGCCGCTCAGATTGAGGAGCATGCCGTCGCGGCCGGCGACCGGGATCACCTCCATCGCCGTGACGATGGGGGCGCCGGCAAAGCCGGTGCGGATCGTGTCTTGCACCATCTGCTCCTCCCTTGGTCGTTGGCCGTTCGGCTTATTCCGCCGCCTGCCGGGTCGCGGCCTGCGGCAGCTTCGCCACCAGCGCCGCGAGCTCGGCGATCTCCTGCTCGGTGAGCTCGGTGAGCGGCGGGCGCACCGGGCCGGAATCGCGGCCGATCACCTTCATGCCGGCCTTGATGATCGACACCGCATAGCCCTTCTTGCGGTTGCGTATCGCGATCAGCGGCAGAATGAAATCCTTCAAGCCTGCATGGATGGTCTGATGATCGCGCCGGCGCACCGCGGCGTAGAATTTGGTGGCGAATTCCGGCACGAAGTTGAACACCGCCGACGAATAGGTGGTCACGCCCATGTCGAGATAGGGCAGTGCAAAGGTCTCCGCGGTCGGCAGGCCGCCGATATAGGTCAGGCGGTCGCCGAGCCTGGTGTAGACCCGGGTCATCAGCTCGATGTCGCCGATACCGTCCTTGTAGCCGACGAGGTTCGGGCAGCGCTCGCAGAGCCGCGCCAGCGTGTCGGGCTGCAGGATCGCATTGTCGCGGTTGTAGACGATGACGCCGATCTTGACCGACGAACACACCGCCTCGACATGGGCGGCGAGGCCGTCCTGCTCGGCATGGGTGAGATAGGGCGGCAGCAGCAAGAGGCCGTCGGCGCCGGCCTTCTCGGCGCCAACGGCGATCTCGCGCGCGATTGCGGTGCCGTAGCCGGTGCCGGCCAGCACGGGAACGCGGCCCTTGGTCTCGTCGACCGCGATCTTCACGACGAGGGGAACTTCAGCCGGCGTCAGCGAGAAGAACTCGCCGGTGCCGCCGGCGGCGAACAGGCCGGCGACGTCATAGCCGCACAGCCAGTCCATGTTGGCGCGATAGGTCGCCTCGTCGAACGAATAGTCCGGCTTGAACGGGGTCACGGGGAAAGACAGGAGGCCGCCACCGATTCTCGCGGCCATCTCCTGAGGGGTCAGCTTGCTCACGGCGCCACTCCTGGAATGATGTTGGGATAAGGGATGCGCGAGCAGCGCGCGTCCACGGCCGAATTCTTAAGGAATGCTTCGATGCGCGTCCAAGCCAAACGCGGTATCGAGCGATGCGCAATCGGCATCAATCGGCGCGCAGGTGCGGCGCTGCGATTTCGGTTGCGATCTCGATCAAGGACGGCAGCAACTGGTTCTCGTGATCGCGCCGCCACACCATGAACAGTTCGACCGGCACCGGCGTGCGCAGCTTCAGCGGCTTCAGCTTGACGTCCGCGATCTTCAGGCTGGCGGCGGCTTCCGGCACGATCGCGATGCCAAGCCCGGCGCGCACCATGGCGAGGATCGAGTGGATCTGGCTGAGATGCTGCACATAGCGCGGCAGCACGTCGGCGCGCGTGAACAGCGACACCAGCAGGTCGTGGAAGTAGCGCGCCTCATAGGGCGAATACATCACGAAGGGCTGGTCGTCGAAATCCTTGATGCCGACGGCGTCGGCTGTGGCCAGCGGATGCTTCTTCGGGATCGCGGCGAGCAGCGGCTCGGCCACGACGCGCCGGCTGGCGAATTCCGGCCGCGCGATCGGCGGCCGCAGCAGCCCGGCATCGATCTGGCCGGTGGTGAGCGCCTCGAACTGATCGCCCGAGACCATCTCCTTCAGGGAAAAATCGACCTCGGGCAGGCGAGAGCGGGCGGCCGCGATCAGATCGGGCAGGAAGCCATAGGCGGCCGCGGCGGTGAAGCCGATCTTGAGCGAGCCGGTCTTGCCGAGCGCGATGCGGCGGGCGACCTGCGAAGCGGATTCCGCGAGCTTGAGAATGCGCCGCGCCTCGGGCAGGAAGCTGCGTCCCGCCGGGGTCAGCCGCACCGAGCGGCTGGTGCGTTCCAGCAGCGGCGCGTCGATGATGTGCTCGAGTACCTGGATCTGCCGGCTGAGCGGCGGCTGCGTCATGTTGAGCCGCGCCGCGGCGCGGCCGAAGTGCAATTCCTCGGCCACCGTGACGAAACAGCGAAGCTGGTTCAGGTCGAACATCGATGCTAGCCTGGAATGGATCGGTCGAGGGTTTGTTCGTTCTAGCATCGATGCCTCCCACTGGCCAAGAAGACAAACAAGAAGACAAAGACGGCGGCCGAAGCCGCCGTTGATGTGTTGTTGCTGCTGCGGCGGCCTGGCTCAGGCCGCCTTCAGCTGCACCCGCTTGATCTCGCCGACGATGAACAGATAGGCGATCGCCGCGACCAGCGCGTTGGCGCCGACGAACACCAGCGCGCCATTGAACGAGCCGGTGGCGGCGAGGATGTAGCCGATGATGATCGGCGTGGTGATCGAGGACAGATTGCCGAAGGTATTGAACAAGCCGCCGGAGACGCCGCCGGCTTCCTTCGGCGAGGTGTCGGAGACGACAGCCCAGCCGAGCGCGCCGATGCCCTTGCCGAAGAAGGCAAGCGCCATGAAGCCGACCACCAGCGCCTGGCTGTCGACGTAGTTGCAGGCGATGATCGTCATCGACAGCAGCATGCCGCCGACGATCGGGATCTTGCGCGCCATGGTCAGCGAGCCGGTGCGGCGCAGCAGATAGTCCGAGATCACGCCGCCGAGTACGCCGCCGATGAAGCCGCACAGCGCCGGCAATGTCGCGACGAAGCCGGCCTGCAGGATCGAGAGCCCGCGCTCCTTCACGAGGTACACTGGGAACCAGGTCAGGAAGAAGTAGGTCAGCGTGTTGATGCAGTACTGGCCGATATAGACGCCGAGCATCATGCGGTTGGCGAGCAGCTGGCGAATATGGTCCCAGCCGGGGCCGCTGTCGTGCGTCTTGCCGGCCTTCGCCGCGTCCATGTCGACCAGCGCGCCGCCCTGCTTGATGTAGTCGAATTCGGCCTCGTTGATCCCGGGATGGTCCTTCGGCTCGTAGATCGTCTTGATCCAGGCGATGCCCATCACGATGCCAAGCCCGCCCATCACATAGAACACGTGGCGCCAGCCGTATTCGTGCGCGATCCAGCCCATCAGCGGCGCGAAGATCACGGTCGCGAAATACTGTCCGGAGTTGAAGAACGCCGATGCGGTGCCGCGCTCATTGCCGGGGAACCAGGCCGCGACGATGCGGGCATTGGCCGGGAACGATGGCGCCTCGGCGAAGCCGACCAAGAAGCGCAGCCCGAACAGCAGCGCCACGGCCGCGCCCGCAGAGAGGAATCCGACCAAGCCCTGCATCGCGGTGAAGATCGACCAGACGATGATGCTGATCGCATAGACCCATTTGGAGCCATAGCGGTCCAGCAGCCAGCCGCACGGCACCTGCGCGATCACATAGGACCAGCCGAACGCCGAGAACACGTAACCCATCGCGACGGGATCGAGATGCAGTTCCTTGGAAAGGGCAGGGCCGGCGATCGAGAGCGTGGCGCGATCGGCATAGTTCACGGTGGTGACGAGAAACAGCATCGTCACGATCAACAGCCGGACGCGGGATCGCCGCGCGTCCGTGCCGGACACAATTGCGCTCATTCGCGCCTCCTTGAAAGATTTCCTCGGGGACTGTCCTAGAGAGATGACGACAATGGGTCCAAGCCGAAACGGGTATTGATCCATACCAATTTTGAATGGATCGGTCCGGTGTCATTCCACCTTCGCCGCTCTTGCTTCGGCTCCGAATTAATGTACTATAAGTACAGTTATTGAGGGCGCAGCGTCGCGCCCTGCCGATCGAGGTCGAATGCGCATGACCGCGTCACGTGACTGCGAGGTGTTCGAGGCAGGCAGGGTGACCCTGCAGGGCGGCGCGGTGTTTCCGCAGCTTGCGCTCGCCTACCAGACCTACGGCACGCTGAACGCGGCCAAGGACAACGTCATCCTCTATCCGACGTCGTTCGCCGCGCAGCACACCGACATCGAATGGCTGGTGCAGCCGGGCGGGGCACTCGATCCCGAGCGCTACTTCATCATCATCGCGAACCAGTTCGGCAACGGCCTGTCATCCTCGCCGTCGAATTCGAGCGAGCTGCTCGGCGGCGCACCGTTTCCCGCCTTCACCTATCATGACGCGGTCGCCATCCAGCGGCGGCTGCTGGTCGAGCGGTTCGGCGTGACCAGGCTCGCGCTGGTCTACGGCTGGTCGATGGGCGGCATGCAGGCCTATCACTGGGCCGCCCGCTACCCTGACATGGTGGAGCGCGCGGCCGTGGTCTGCGGCAGCGCGCGGTGCTCGCCGTATAATCATGTCTTCCTCGAAGGTGTGAAGGCTGCGCTGACCACCGATCCGGCCTATCAGAATGGCCGCTTCGTCACCAAGCCGACCGCGGGCCTTCGCGCGATGGGGCGCGTCTATGCCGGTTGGGCGATGTCGCATGAGTTCTATCGCGAGGAGGTCTGGCGCGAGGCCGGCTTCAGCTCATTGGAAGACTACCTCGCGCGATCCTGGGACGGTGCCTTCGCGCGGCGCGATGCGAATGACCTGCTGGCGCAAATCGCGATCTGGCAGGCCGGCGACATCAGCCGCTGCGATGAATTCGGCGGTGACTTCGATCGCGCATTGGCCGCGATCAAGGCGCATGTCCTGCTGATGCCCGGCCGCACCGACCGCTATTTCGACCCGCGCGACAACGAGGATGAGCTAGGCCGCCTGGTCAATGCCCGCTCCGCGGCGCTGCATCCGATCCCCTCGAACCATGGGCACCGGGCCGGCAATCCGGTCAACAATGCCGAAGACCGCGCCTTCATCAACGCCGAAATCGCGGCGCTCTTGCAACGCTGACAGGTGAGACGACCATGAGCACCGCAGAGACCAGTGACGCCGGACCCCGCCTGAAGCCGCTCAGCCCGCTGACCTTGCGCGAGCTATCGACCAAGTCGAACCTTGCCGGCGCGGTGCGCGCGGCCAGCCATTACGGGATGATCGTTGTGGTCGGCGCACTGATCTGGCTGGTCTCGTCGCACTATGGTCTCGCGTGGGCGTTGCCGCTGATCGCCATCCAGGGCTACTTCGTCGCGTTCCTGTTCATGGTGGTGCACGAGACCGCGCACAAGACGGCGTTTCGCAGTCACGCGCTCAATCTTGCCGTCGGCAATCTGTCCGCCTTCATGATCGGATTGCCTTACCAATATTACTGCCTGTTTCACTGGGACCATCATCGCTACACGCAGGATCCGGAGAAGGACCCGGAGCTGATCGTAGGTCCCAAGCCCGCGTCGGACACCCAGCTTGCGATCGCCTATTCGGGACTGTTGCAGGTATTGGTCCGGATCCGGCTGATGTTCCGGCATGCACTCACCGGGAAGGTGAGCGTGCCGTGGATTCCGGAACACAAGCGCGCCTCGATCGTGCTGGAAGCAAGGCTTTATCTTGCAGGTTATCTGCTTTTGCTCGTGGCATCGCTTGTGCTGCACAGCGCGATCCTGTTCTGGGTGTGGGTCGTGCCGCTGCTCGCCGGTCAGCTCATCCTGCGCCCGTATCTCTATGCAGAGCACACCGGTTGCGAGCGGACGCGCAGTGCATTCGAGAACACCCGCACCACGATGACAGGCCGGATCATGAAATGGTTTGCCTGGAACATGCCGTATCACGTCGAGCATCATGCCTATCCGACGGTGCCGTTCCATGCTTTGCCGAAGCTGAACGCGATCGTCGATGGCCACATCGTGTATCGCGGCAGCAACTACCGCGCCGTGACGCGCGAGACCTGGGCCTGGTTCCGCCGTCAGCGGCAGCATTCCGCTTGATATTCACGCCTCGGCGTGCGGCCGCAGCACCAGATTGACGAGGTTGCGGGCATAGGCCGGCGTCAGCGGCTTGATGCCGAAGACATAGCGGTAGAACAGGCTGCCGTAGATCGCGTCATAGATATCGCCGGGTACGCCCGGTGCGCCGATGCTGCCGTCCTTCTGGCCGGCGGCGATGATTTCCAGCATCCGGCTGCGACGAAGGCCGAGGTAGCGCTCATAGAACAATTCCGCCGTGCCAGTCTGCGAGATGCATTCCGAGATCACCGCGAGCTGCACCCGTCCGAACTCGCCCTGCAACGCCTCCACATACGTCGCGACGTGGCGGCGGATGCGGGCGACCGGATGGCCCGCCTCAGGCAGCGGCACTGCGCGCGAGGCCTGGTCGAGGAAGGCATCGATCAGCAAGGCCTCGCGCGACGGCCACCATTTGTAGATCGTCATCTTCGAGACGTTGGAATGTCTCGCGATCGCGTCGATGGTGGTGGCGGCAAGGCCGGTGGTCGCCATCAGGCTATAGGCGCTGTGCAGGATCGCGGCCGTGGTCGCGGCGGAGCGCGGCCGGCCGCGCCGCCCCGTTGCCGTATCCTCCGTCTCCACCTTGCTTCCCGCCATGGCCGGGATTCGTATCCTGCGTGTTCGTTGTGCTGCTTGCGGACATAGCATGAAATCGCGCGCTGTTTCAGATCATGGCCGCCGCTGATACTGTACATCTCGCCGGTGAAGGCTCAGCTCAACTGCTCATCGAACAGGAGTATCCCGTGAAGGCCGTCTACAGTGATCTGCACCGCAGCCATGATCCGCAATTCTTCCTGGTCCGCGGTGTGGTCCAGCGCACCACAGAGCAGCCCGAGCGCGCCGACCGCCTACTGGCAGGGCTGAAGGCCGGCAAGCACACGCTGATCGAGCCGACCAAATTCGGGCAGGGGGCGCGGGCGCGTGTGCATAGCCCCGAATATCTGAGCTTTCTCGCTGACGCCTGGGACGAATGGTCGGCGCTCGGCAATGCCGGGCCGGAGATGATCGCGAACATGCATCCGGTGCGCAACGCCGGTACCTACCCCACCCACATCGTCGGCAAGCTCGGCTGGCATACGGTCGACACCGCGGCGCCGATCGGCCCCGGCACCTGGGCCGGCGCCTGCGCTTCGAGCGACGTCGCAGTCACCGCGGCGCAGATGGTGCTCGACGGCGAGGACGCCGTCTACGCGCTGTGCCGTCCGCCCGGTCACCACGCCTATCGCGATCTCGCCGGCGGCTTCTGCTTCCTCAACAACAGCGCGATCGCGGCCGAGCATCTGCGCCAGCAGCACGAGCGTGTCGCGATCCTCGATGTCGACGTGCATCACGGCAACGGCACGCAGGGCATCTTCTATGAGCGGCCGGACGTCTTCACCGTCTCGATCCACGCCGATCCGTCGTTCTTCTACCCGTTCGTGTGGGGCTATGCGCATGAGCGCGGCGCCGGGCCCGGGCTTGGCACCAATCTCAACATTCCCCTCGCCAAGGGCACCGGCGACGACGACTACATCAGGGCGCTGGCGACGGCGGAGAAGGCGATCCGCTCCTTCGCGCCGACCGCGCTCGTGGTCGCGCTCGGGCTCGACGCCTCCGAGAAGGACCCGCTCGCGGGCCTCGCCGTCACCACCGACGGCTTCCGTCGGATCGGCGAGGCGCTCGCCCGGTTCGGTCTGCCGACCGTGCTGGTGCAGGAGGGCGGCTATCTCTCCGACATCCTCGGTGCCAATCTGACGGCGGTGCTCGGCGGATTCGAAGCTGCACGCTAGCGCGGTTTCGAATGGGAGCGGTGACCGGTTCGCGTGAAGAAAACCCGTCAAAACAACAGTCTGAAGTATCGGTTGTGATGCATCAGGACCGATTCCCCCGCCGTGGGCCGTACAACAAAGCGTCGTGGAGCTGCGCCTTTGCAACCAAAGCCGGATCATGCCGTTGGTATCCGGCGCTGGCCTATGACCTTGCCTGGCGGCATCGGCCGTCCGGGCGGGCAGCAACGCGAGGACGGCCATGAGCGATCTGCTTCGCATCGCCATCGTCGGTTTCGGGGAGATCGCGTGCCGGCAGCACGTGCCCGCGATCGCGAAGACATCAGGTGCTGCGCTCGTCGCGGTGGCCGATCCGGCGAAGAGCCCATCCGGCCTGCCGCATTTCCGCGATTTGCAGGAGTTGTTGCGCGACGGGCCGGAGATCGATGCGGTTGCGCTGTGCACGCCGCCGCAGGCGCGTCACGCGCAGGCCGCCGCGGCGCTCGCCGCAGGCAAGCATGTCCTGTTGGAGAAGCCGCCTGGGTCTACGTTGAGCGAACTCACGCCGTTGATCGCGGCCGCGGGCGAGGCGGACCGGACATTGTTTGCGGCATGGCACTCGCGCCACGCACCCGCGGTTGGACCGGCGCGGCAATTGCTCGCCGGACGCGCGATCAACAAGGTGACGATCATCTGGAAGGAAGACGTCCGCGTCTGGCATCCAGGCCAGGCCTGGATCTTCGAGGCGGGCGGCTTCGGTGTGTTCGATCCCGGCATCAACGCGCTGTCGATCCTGACCGAGATCCTGCCGCGTCCCGTCTTTGTCAGGAGCGCGATGTTGGACGTTCCTTCCAACCGGGAGGCGCCGATTGCCGCGGCAATCGAACTGTCCGATGAGAACGGCCTGCCGATCTACGCCGAGTTCGATTTTCGCCAGACCGGGCCGCCGAGCCGGGACATCCTGTGCGAGACCGAGGCCGGGCCTGTGACGCTGTCGAAAGGCGGACGGCAGCTGCGCGATGGCAGCAGGTTGGTGGTCGATGCCACGGATGAGGAATATCCCGCGTTGTATCGCCGCTTCGTCGCGCTGACGTCGGACGGAAAGTCCGAGGTCGACCTCGCGCCCTTGCGGCTCGTCGCCGATAGCTTCATGCTGGGGCGACGGCGCTCTGTCGTGGCGTTCGGGGACTGACAATGACATCAGCCAGCATTGCTCGCGCGCCCTTCGGCAAATTGCCCGACGGCACCGTGGTCGAGCGCGTGACGCTGCGAGGCGCGCACGGCTTCGAGGCCAGCATCCTTCCCTTCGGCGCCACGCTGCAAACGCTGCTCGCGCCCGATCGCGGCGGCCATTACGACGATGTCGTGCTGGGCCACGACGCGTTCGACGGCTATCTCGCGCAGCGCAAATTCTTCGGGGCGACCATCGGGCGCTATGCCAACCGGATCGCCGCCGCGCGCTTCGTGCTCGATGGCGAGACGGTGAAACTCGACGCCAACAACGGCCCCAACGCGCTGCATGGCGGCCTGCAGGGCTTTGATCGCAAGCTGTGGCGGATCGCCGAACTATCCGATGAACCGGGGCCGGCGCTGGTGCTGGAGCGCGAAAGCCCGCATGGCGAAGAGGGCTATCCAGGCAATCTTCAGACCCGGGTGACCTATCGCGTGCGCGCCCCGATGGAACTCGCGGTCACCTTTGAGGCGACAACCGACCGGCCGACATACGTCAACCTCACCAATCACAGCTTCTTCAATCTCGACGGCGCGCGCTCGGGTACGCAGATCCTCGATCATCTCTTGACGATCGCTTCAGACCATTTCCTCGCGGTGGACGCCACTGCGATCCCGTTGCCGGGCCCGCCGCGGCCGGTTGACGGCACGCCGTTCGATTTCCGCAAGGCCATGGCGATCGGCGCGCGGATCAGGATGAACGACGAGCAGTTGCGGCTCGGGCGCGGCTATGACCACAATTTCTGTCTTGCCTCGGGGACAGGCCTTCGCCTCGCCGCGCGCCTCGAGGCGCCGCACAGCGGCCGCGTGATGGAGCTGTTGACCGATCAGCCGGGGTTGCAGTTCTATTCCGGCAACTTCCTCGATGGCTCGAGCGCCGGCAAGGGCGATCGGCTCTATCGCCAATCCGACGCGCTATGTCTCGAGCCGCACGCCTGGCCGGATACGCCGAACCGGCCCGACTTCCCGGCGGCGCGGCTCGATCCCGGGCAGATCTATCGGCGCACCGCAATTTATCGATTCTCGACCATGTGAGTGACGCCATGACCGACCGTGCCGCCGAGCCGCTGATCGAACAGGTGCCGACATCCGTGCTGTCCGCCGAGCGCTGTCATCTCGGCGAGGGCCCGACCTATGACGCGGCGACCGACACCGCCTGGTGGTTCGACATCCGCGAGTGTCGCCTGTTCGAACATCGTTTTGCAAGCGGCCGCACCGTCGTTCACGAGTTGCCGAAGATGGCGAGCGCATTGGCGCGGATCGACGGCGAGCGGCAGCTGATCCTCACCGAGGATGGGCTTTACGTCCGGCAGGTCGCCAGCGGTCGCATGGAGCTGTTCGTCGCACTCGAAGCCGACAATCCTTTGACGCGCTCCAATGATGCGCGCGTGCATCCGTCGGGCACCTTCTGGCTCGGCACAATGGGGCGCCAGGCCGAGCACGGCGCCGGCGCGATCTACGCGCTGCATCACGGCCGTATCATGCGGCTCTATCCCGGGATCACGATCCCCAATGCGATCTGCTTTTCGCCCGCAGGCGACGCCGGCTATTTCGCCGATACCGCGACCAATGTGCTGCATCGCGTGCCGCTCGATCCATCAACCGGATTGCCGACCGGCGAGCCGATCGACTTGATCAGGCATCAAGGCACCGGCGGCCTCGACGGCGCGATCGTCGATGCCGATGGGATGATCTGGAACGCGCGCTGGGGCGGCGGCTGCGTCGATGTCTACGATCCCGCCGGCCGCCACCTGCGCTCGCTGAAGGTGCCGGCGAGCCAATCGAGCTGCCCGGCCTTTGTCGGCCGCGATCTTTCGCGCGTGCTCGTTACGTCAGCCTGGCAGGACATGGACGAGGCCCAGCGCGCGGCCGATCCCGGCCACGGCCAGACCTTTCTGCTCGATGCCGCGGCACGCGGCCGTGCCGAGCCTGACGTCAAACTGTCCTGAATGCGGGCCTGCCGTCGCCTCGTTGACCTGACCTGATTATTTGCACGATAGTACAAATATGGTCCGCAAACCTGCGAAGTCCGGCATGAAGGCCGACGCCAAGGCCGCCGGCACCCGCAAGCCGAACATGCGCGAGGCGATCCTCGCCGCGGCGGAGGAACTGTTCTCGACCTACGGCTTCAACGCGGTCTCGGTCCGCGACATCGCACAGGCAGCCGGCGCCAATCCCGGCAGCGTGACCTATCACTTCAAGACCAAGGACGGCCTGCTGCTGGAGATCTATCGGCGGCATTGCGGCCCGATGAACCGGCGGCGCTCGGAGCTCCTAGCGGCGGCGCGGCGGGTGCGCGAGCGGCAAGGCTGGATCGCCGATCTTGCCGATGAAGGCGTGTTCGGGCCCAAGGGAACGCCGGAATTCGCCCGCAGTGCCGATTGGCGCACCGAGGCCGACCGGATTCTCGCGCGCATCAAATCCTGACCTCTCGCGCGGAGAATCCGCCGCGTTCCCTGCCGACGCGCAATGCGCTATTGCTCTGCGAACAGTTTTGTTCTGGAGGCACTCCCATGAAGAATTCCGGCAAGGTCGTCGCCATCACCGGAGCGGCGCGCGGCATCGGCAAAGCCTGCGCCGCGCGCTTCCTGTCCGATGGCGCCAGGGTCGTCATCTCGGATGTCGACGCTGCGGGGCTCGTCCACGCCGCCCAGGAACTCGGACATGAGGATCGGTTGCGGGCCGTCGAGGCCGACGTCAGCAAGCGCGCCGATGTCGATCGCATCGTGGCTCACGCGGTGAAGGAGTTCGGCCGGCTCGACGTCATGGTCAACAATGCAGGCGTCGCGCGCAACCGCGACTTCCTCGATATCAGCGAGGCCGAGTTCGACGACGTGATGGGGATCAATCTCAAGGGCGCGTTCTTCGGCGTTCAGGCCGCGGCGCGCCAGATGATCGCGCAGGGCGGCGGCGGCGTCGTCGTCAACATGTCGTCGGTCAACGCGCTGCTGGCGATCCCCTCGCTTGCGACCTATGCGATGTCCAAGGGCGCGATGAAGCAGCTCACCTCGGTGGCCGCGGTGGCGCTGGCGCCGCACGGCATTCGCGTCGTGGCGGTCGGCCCCGGCACGATCCTGACCGAGATGGTGGCGACGGCGATCTTCTCGTCGGAGGACGCGCGGCGCAGCGTGCTGTCGCGCACCCCGGCCGGCCGTTGCGGCGAGCCGAGCGAGGTTGCCTCCGTCGTGGCGTTCCTCGCCAGCGACGACGCCTCCTACATCACCGGCCAGACCATCTATCCCGACGGCGGGCGGTTGATCCTCAACTACACGGTCCCGGTCAACGAGAGGAAGTAGGGGGCAGGTTCAATCGCGAGCACAATGCCAAAATATCGAAAACAACCCCATGCAAAGTAGCCGGCGGCTGCCGGCGTTCGTCCAGGCTGCTTGACATGCCGGGCAAATCAGGGATATTCTTCTAATATTCAGAAATCGCTCGGCGTCATCATCTGTCACCGCCCGGTTTAACCGGGCGATCCAGTACGCCGCGGCCCATCGGCTCAAGCACAACCGCCTCTGGAATACTGGATCGCCCGGTCGGCGATGACAGTGTGTTGCGTGGCAGCGACGACGGGGGTGGACCACCGCTGTTACCGCACTCTCAGCTGTCATTGTCAGCGAAAGCATGCGCGGGTGGTGACACCGGGTGGCTATCGGCCCTTGAACTGCGGCTTGCGCTTTTCCATGAAGGCGTTGCGGCCTTCGCGGAAATCCGCGCTGTCCATGCAGTCGATGCCGATCTGCTTGATCGCCGCCATGTCGCGATCGGCGGGATCCTTCAGCACCTGCGCGATGGTGATCTTGGCGGCCTTGATCGCCAGCGGCGCGTTGCCCGAAATCGTGCGGGCGATCTCCATGGTCGCGTCCCACAGTCCGGCATCCGGCAGCACGCGATCGACGAGGCCGATCCGCAGCGCTTCCGCGGAGTCGATCCGCATGCCGGTATACATGATCAGCCGCGCCCAGGACGGGCCGACCAGCGACACCAGGTGGCGCAGCCCGTCATAGCCATAGGCGATGCCGAGCTTGGCGGCGGGAATGCCGAACTGACCGCTGGCGCCGGAGATGCGGATATCGGTCAGCATCGCGACCTGCATGCCGCCGCCGAGGCAGAAGCCGCGGATGCAGGCGATGGTCGGCTTCGGGTAGTCGGCGAGCAAGGCGCGCTGGGCGGCGCTCCGCCGTGAATATTCCTCGGAGGCTTCTGCGTTGTGGCGGGTCTTCTCGAACTGGCTGATATCGGCGCCGGACACGAAGGCCTTGTCGCCCGCGCCGACCAGGATCACGACACGGACAGCCGGATCGTCGCGCAAGGCGGTCAGCGCCTCGCCGAGCCCTCCCCACATCTCCAGCGACATCGCATTGCGCTTGTCGGGATTGTTGAAGGTGATGACGCCGACGCCGTCGACCACGCTTTGCAGGATCTTGCCGTCGGCAAGCGACTTGTCTGAGATGTTTGGCATATGAGGATCCGGTCTGATTTCGGCCAAGGCTGGCATCAAAAGGCTGGCATCAAGGTTGAGGCTGGCACCAAGGCTAGCACCGGATTGCGGGCCGCGGCAGGCGGTTTAGGGCACTGCGCGATTGCAACGGCGTGCGGCAACTCTTCCGGTAGTTGTACGGATCGCAAAATAGACCGACGCGACGTGCCTGTCGTTGGCAAGGTCGGCGACCGGCTGCCGCCGTATTCCGAGGAGTTCGGCAAGCTCGAAGGCTGCCTCTCGACACGATGAGCGGCAGCTTCCTGATCGAGCTAAAGATGACGCATGCAATGCGCGAGAAGTTCGCCAGCAAGCTGACCTGCGTTGATTTGCGCAGCAAATCCCGTGAGGGGTTTTATCGAGAGAGCAAGAGCCCTCACCCGGATTGCACCGGACGATGCTTCGCATCGCCGAGAGCAATCCGACCTCTCCCCGACGGGGCGAGGTGAACCGAAGCCGCGCCAAGCCGATTCAACCAAACCTCATCCCTCTTTACGTCAGCTGTTCCGGATCTTCGGCCGCGCGCATGCGCGCGATACTGTCTTCCGTCGCCGCCGCGCCGGCCGTCGCGATCGCGATCTCGCGCGCCAAATTGGTGCATTCGGCCCACAGCAGGAAGAACACCAGCGGCGGCCGCTCGCGCGCCTCCAGCATCTGCCGGCAGCGCTCCGCGGCGCCGTCGAGCGCCCACCACTGCCGGGCGACGACCATCACCTTGCGGAAGCTGCGCAGTGTGCCGGAGAATTTCTGCGGATCGGCACCCACGGTGGCGCCGCAATGGTTCAGCCAGTTCAGCGCCGCATAGATCGCGATGCCGTAGTCCTCGATCGCCGTGCCCGTGAAATCGATGGCGGTGTTGTCGTGCGCGCGCTGGCGCAGGAAAGCGTCGATCATCTCGGCCTGGCGGGCCGGATCGACCAGCAGCGAGGTGTCTTTCCGCGGCACCATCGGGACATAGCGCATCGCCTCGAGCCGCGTGTGCTCCCAGATCGCCCTGCTATCGCCGAGCAGGTCGCCGGGCTTGCGCTTGCAAGCCGGATAGACCAGCGCGCCGTTGTCGGCGAGATCGAGATAGCGCGGCACCACCTTGTCGAGCGCGGCGAGAAACGCGCAGGGATCGGTGAGGCCGCGCAAATCGCTGGCGGCGTCGTCCGTCTGTGCAGGCTTGTTGCCGCGTGTCCAGCCGAAATTGGCCATCCCCGGACGCCCCGATCTCAACCTCGCCATCAGGTTAAATGGAAAATGTCGCGATGCAAATGCGGCATTTGCCGCTGCGCGGCCGGGCGTGTCGGCTGCTGCCGGTTGACGCGGGAGACCGCCGCGCCTAGCTCATGGTTAATGGTGCGCAACACGGGTTGCCGCCGCTTTCGGGACCTATCGCCGTGACAGCTTCTGATCGCCAGTCGCATTGGCAGACCGTCTATCTGACCAAGGGCGAGC
Organism: Bradyrhizobium sp. USDA 4011; assembly: GCF_054063415.1. NCBI lineage: Bacteria > Pseudomonadati > Pseudomonadota > Alphaproteobacteria > Hyphomicrobiales > Nitrobacteraceae > Bradyrhizobium > Bradyrhizobium sp. USDA 4011. The sequence continues at coordinate 2,262,546 of NZ_JBSSGG010000001.1, read as the reverse complement.
AGCAGGTGAGCTGGTCGCAGGCCGATCCGCAGCCATCGCTGGGCTTGATCGAATCCGTCGCGGCCGGCCGCGATGCGTCGATCATCGACATCGGCGGCGGCGCTTCGCGCCTCGTCGATGCGCTGCTGGCGAGGGGCTTTCATGATCTGACCGTGCTCGATCTCTCGGAAGCTGCGCTGGCGAGCGCGCGGGAACGGGTCGGCGCGCCCGGCGCGGCGGTGCGCTGGGTGGCCGACGATGTGACGGTCTGGCAGCCGCAGCAGGCTTTCGACATCTGGCACGATCGTGCGGCGTTTCATTTTCTCGTCGCGGAGAGCGACCGCGCGGCCTATCGCGAGAGACTGCATCGCGGCGTCAAGGCAGGCGGCCACGCCGTGATCGGCACCTTCGCGCTCGACGGTCCGGAAAAATGCAGCGGCCTGCCGGTACAGCGCTATGATCCCGCAACACTCAGCCGGACCATCGGTCCGGCATTCGAGCTGATCGCGCATGAGGCGCACCGGCACGTCACGCCCTGGGGCGCGACGCAGTCGTTCCAGTTCAGTGTACTGCGGCGGAAGTGACCGGCCGTGGAAGGAGAGGCGAGATGACGGACGGGCCACGGACGATCGGCGAGATCGCGAGCTATCACGCCCATGTCTATTACGACCCCACCTCCGGCCGCGGCGAGGCCGAACGCCTGCGCAACTGGATTGGCGAGCGTTTCCTGGTCACGCTCGGGCGTTGGCACGACGTCAAGGTCGGCCCGCACGACCAGGCGATGTATCAGGTGACGTTTGCGGCCGAGCTGTTTCCGACCCTGGTGCCGTGGCTGATGCTGAACCATGGCAGCCTGAGCATCCTGGTCCATCCCAACACGACCAATCCGCGCCGCGATCATCGCGACGATCCGCTCTGGATCGGCCGGCCGCTTGCCGTCCATGCTGACAAGCTGCCCGAGGAGGCCGAAATGGAGCAGGCGCCGGCCCCGAACACGTCGCCGACATTGCGTCCCTGAGCGTCGCGGCAGTTGCGTAAAGTTTGACGCAATTGCGTTACAGCCAAGTCGTTTCAAACTCATCGCGTTTTGCAACGTGAGGTTAAGCCGGCATTCCTAGGCTTACCCGACATTTCGGGGTCGGGCGCATTGGGCATGTTCTTTTCGTTTCGAAGCTGGTCACTGTGGCGGGTGGTTGGGCCTCTGCTCGCGATCGTGTTGCTGCTGGGCGGACTGTCGGCCGGCAGCCTGCAGGTGATGTCCGCGGTGCGGGCCTATGTGGCGGGCGAAAGCCTGTGGTCGAAGGGGCAGAAGGACGCCATTCACGACCTCCAGATCTATGTCAGCACCGGCGCGCCGCTCTATCTGCAGAGGTTCGATGCCGCGATCGCGGTGCCTCTGGCCGATCGCACGGCGCGGCTCGCGCTGGAGGCGCCAGGCAACAACGACGCCGTGGCCCGGGCCGGCTTCGCCAAAGCGGGCAATCATGACGACGACATCGGCGGCCTGATCTGGCTGTTCAAATATTTCCGCACGATGCATCACGTGGCCGGCGCGGTGACGGCCTGGCGGAATTCGGATGCGCTGCTCGATCAGCTGATCGAAATAAGGAACGAGGCCGCCAACGACGGCGCGCTGCATGATCCCTCGGCTGCGACCATCAAACACTGGGCCGAGCGGATCGGTGCGGTCGACGCCGCGCTGAGCACGCTCGCCATTGATTTCTCCGACCATTTGGGGAAGGCGTCGCGCCAGGTCTCCGCGCTGCTGCTGCTGGTCAATCTCGTGATCGCGGCCTGCCTTGCCGGCATCGTCCTGTTCCATACGCGACGGATGCTGTGGCGGCGCTGGCTCGCCGAGACCGCGCTCGCCGTCGAGAAGGAGCGCGCCCAGCTCACGCTGGCCTCGATCGGCGACGCGGTCATCGTGACCACGCAGGACGATCGCGTCGGCTACATGAACGGCGCTGCGCAGCGGCTGATCGCCTCGGGGCAGGACGTAACCGGATGGCAACTCTCGTCACTGTTCAACATTGCCGAGCAGCCGGTGCGGGGATCGTTCCAGAGCGCCGATTCCGGCGACGAGAGCCGGCCGCAGCAGCGGCTCCTGGTGCGGCTGGACCGTTCCAGCGTGCCGGTCTCGGTGGTCGAGACCCCGATCGTGCATGCCGGCGAACCGGCCGGCCGCGTCATGATCATTCACGATATGACGGCTGAGCGGCGGCTGGTCGAGGAACTGGCGTGGGCCGCCTCCCATGACGCGCTCACCGGCCTTGCGAACCGCCGGCAGTTCGAGTTCGAACTGCACAAGGCGATGTCGGGCTCGCCGGCCACAGGCGCCGATCTGATGCTGATCGACCTCGACCAGTTCAAGATCGTCAACGACACCTGCGGCCACATGGCGGGCGACCGGCTGCTGAGACAGGTAGCGAGGCTATTGGCGGCTGAAGTCGGCGGCGGCGGGCTGGTCGCGCGTCTTGGCGGCGACGAGTTCGGCATTCTGCTCCACGATGACGGCTCCGCCACGCATGACGTCGCCGCCGATGTCGCGGAGCGGATCAGGGCGGTGATCGAGCAGTCGAACTTCGTCCATGAGGGCTCGAGCTTCCGGATCAGCGCGAGCATCGGTCTGGTCGCGTTGGCCGACAGCGCCGGCGTGCAGGACGCGTTGCGGCTCGCCGATGTCGCCTGCTTCCTCGCCAAGGACAAGGGACGCAACCGCGTCCAGGAGCACCGTCCGTCCGATACCGGCATGGCGGTGCGTGTCGCCGAGATGAGCTGGGTCAATCGCATCCGCAAGGGATTGGACGAGGGGCGCTTCTGCCTCTACGAGCAGGAGATCCGCCCGATCAACGGTGCCCTGAAGGGCAATGAGCGGCGCGAACTGCTGCTGCGGCTGCGCGACGAGAGCGGCGCGCTGGTGCCGCCCGGCAGCTTCCTGCCTGCGGCCGAACGTTATGGGTTGATGCCGCTGATCGACCGCTGGGTGGTTCGCCGCGCCTTCGAGATCATCGCCGAGCGCAAGCATCATCCGCGCAGGATAGCGAGCTACGCCATCAATCTCTCCGGTGCCACCATCGGCGACAGCGATTTCGTCGACTTCGTCGCCGAACTGTTCGCGCAGCATGACGTCGCGCCGGCACTGGTGTGTTTCGAGATCACCGAGACCAGCGCCATCTCCAATCTCGACGAGGCGCAGACATTCATCGCGCGGCTGCGCAAGATCGGCTGCAGTTTCTCGCTCGACGATTTCGGCACCGGCATGTCCTCGATCGCGTATCTGAAGCACCTGCCGGTCGACATCATCAAGATCGACGGCTCGTTCGTGAAGGAGATCCTGAACAGCAAGGTCGATCGCGCGATGGTCGAGATGATCACCAAGACCGCGAAGATCATGCAGAAGCAGGTGGTCGCCGAATTCGTCGAGAGCCTCGCGATCCTGGACGAGCTGCGCCAGATCGGGGTCGACTACGCGCAAGGTTACGCCATCGGGAAGCCGGTCCCGGTGCTCACCCTCCGGGAAGAAAAGATCGCCTGAGTCGCCGAAATTGTCCCGAAACGGGACTTTTTGGCCTTTCCAGCCCGCCCGGGGCTGATTCCCTGGCACTTTCCATCCGAAAAACGTTTAAAAATCCTGTCGTTGCCCGCTTCGTCTCGATTATGCCTTACTCTAATTCCCTGATATAATGAGTAGACGGTGAATTCCAACGTGGGCCGGGTAACAGGCCCCAGAGCACCGACTTGGGGATGATGGGTCAACGTACGACGAAAGCTGCCGCGCGCAGGTCGAGCCGCGGCACGTCTCTGGTGGGCAGCACGGCGTTCGCCGTGAGCGCGCTCGTCCTGTCGTCTGGCCTTGCCGCCTGGATGGTCGGCATCGACCCTACCGCTTGGCTGCATGGACCGGCACTCGCCAACACCACCGCCTCGTTGAATTTCGACGATCGCTTCGGCTCTCGCTCCACGATCAATACGGCTTCGCTCTATTATCCTTTGCGCCGCGGGTTCCGTTCGAGCCGCGGTGATTTCAATTCCGAGTTCGGTCAGATCGAGGACGCGCTGGCCGGCCAGCTGCGTGACACCCAGACCGAGCTGCCGACCAGCCAGCCGGCGATGGCATCCGTCGCGGCCACGACCACGACCGCAGCATCCGCCGTGCCGATGCCGCGATCGCGGCCGGCCGAGGCCAACCTGCTTGCGCGCAATGATCAGCCGCCGCAGGCGCCGGTGCAACAGGTCGATAACCGGACGTTCCTGCAGAAGATCGCCGACTTGATGCCGGGCAAGCTGCATCTTGCCTCGATCGATCCGAATGATGGCTTGTTGTCCGGCCCGAGCCCCGATCTCGGCGCGCTCGGTTATGATAGCACCACGGCGGTCTACGACATCAGCGGCCGCATCGTGTACATGCCCGACGGCACGAAGTTCGAAGCGCATTCGGGGCTCGGCAATCTGCTCGATGATCCGTCGCATGTGAACGCCCGCAACGCCGGTGCGACGCCGCCCGGCGTCTACGAGATGAAGCCCCGCGAGAAGCTGTTCCACGGCGTGCCCGCGCTGCGCATGACCCCGGTCGATGGCAGCGATACGTTCGGGCGTGTCGGCCTGCTCGTGCACAGCTACATGCTCGGACCGAACGGCGACTCCAACGGCTGCATCTCGGTCAAGCATTACGACAAATTCCTGCAGGCCTATCGCAGCGGCACGATCAAGCGCATCGCCGTCGTGGTCAGCATCAAGGACGTCAAGTCGGCCTCGACCCGCGCGGCGTCGAACTCGTAAGCCGCACACCGGCGCGGCCGGTTCGTCGAACCCGTCAAATTCCCAGTCTCCTGGCCTCCGGCGCGAAGGCGCCGGACGATGCGCCGTTGGCGTGTCGGAATGCGCCGGAAAAATCTCTCGGCTTCTAATCCGTCTAGGAATTGTATACACAACCAGCCGGGTTGCGGATTATAGTACCGTCAATTGCTAACTCTTGGAAGATAATGTATACATAGAGTATCCGAATCGAACCCGAGAGGGCGACCGATGCCAAGACCTTTTCCGATGAACGCGTGGTACGCGGCCGGCTGGGACGCCGAGATCAAGCACGCGCTGTTGCCGCGAACGATCTGCGGCAGGCATGTCGTGATGTACCGGAAGGGCGACGGTGAGGTCGTGGCGCTCGAGGATGCCTGCTGGCATCGCCTCGTGCCGCTGTCCAAGGGCAGGCTCGACGGCGATACCGTGGTCTGCGGCTATCACGGCCTGAAATACAATGCGCAAGGCCGCTGCACCTTCATGCCCTCGCAGGAGACGATCAATCCGTCGGCCTGCGTCCGCGCCTATCCGGTCGTCGAGCGCCATCGCTTCATCTGGCTCTGGATGGGCGATCCCGCGCTGGCCGATCCAGCGCTGGTGCCCGACATGCACTGGAACCACGATCCGGCCTGGGCCGGCGACGGCAAGACCATTCACGTCAAATGCGACTATCGCCTCGTGGTCGACAATCTGATGGACCTGACCCACGAGACCTTCGTGCACGGCTCGAGCATCGGCAATGATGCGGTCGCCGAAGCGCCGTTCGACGTCACCCATGGCGAGAAGACCGTGACCGTCACGCGCTTGATGAGGGGCATCGAGGCGCCGCCGTTCTGGGCCAGACAGTTGCAGAAGCCGGGTCCGGTCGATCGCTGGCAGATCATCCGCTTCGAGGCGCCGTGCACCGTCAATATCGACGTCGGCGTCGCGCCGGCCGGTTCGGGCGCGCCGGAGGGCGATCGCTCGCAGGGCGTCAACGGCTATGTGCTCAACACCATCACGCCGGAGACCGAGAAGACCTGTCATTACTTCTGGGCCTTCGTCCGCAATCACCGCATCACCGAGCAGCGCCTGACCAGCGAAATCCGCGACGGCGTCGCCGGCATCTTCCATGAGGACGAGATCATCCTGGAAGCGCAACAGCGCGCGATGGACGAGAATCCGGACCGCGTATTCTACAACCTCAACATCGATGCCGGCGCGATGTGGGCGCGGCGCGTCATCGACCGCATGGTGGCGAAGGAAAATCCGCCACAGCAGTTGCAGGCGGCGGAGTAGGCCGAGCCATGGCGGAGCGCGAAGCCGATCGCTCAGTATCGCACAGCGTGCGGGCGCAGCTCGCACTGCGTGACCTGGTTCTCTCGGGCCGGCTGCGGCCGGGCGAGCGCATCTCGGAGCTGCAGGCGGTCGAGATCACCGGGGTGTCGCGCACGCCGGTGCGGATGGCGCTGGTCCGGCTGGAGGAGGAGGGCCTGCTGGAGGCGATCCCGTCCGGCGGCTTCATGGTCAAGGCATTTTCCGAGCGCGACATCCTCGATTCGATCGAGCTGCGCGGCACGCTTGAGGGGCTTGCTGCGCGCTTTGCCGCCGAGCGCGGCGTCTCGTCGCGCGATCTCGAGCCGCTGAAGGAATGCCTCAGCGAGATCGACGGCCTGGTGCGGCAGGACCCGATCTCGGTCGAAGCGTTTTCGTCCTATGTCGCGCTCAACGCGCGCTTCCACGCACAGCTCACCGAACTGTCGCGCAGTCCGCCGCTGATCCGGCAAATCGACCGCGCCTCGGCGCTGCCGTTCGCCTCGCCGAGCGGCTTCGTGATGGCGCAATCGGCCTTGCCCGAGGCGCGCCAGATCCTGCTGATCGCGCAGGACCATCATCGCGTGGTGGTCGACGCCATCGAGAACCGCGAGGGCGCGCGTGCCGAAGCGATCATGCGCGAGCATGCCCGGCTTGCGGCACGCAATCTGCGGCTGGCGCTGCGCAATCGCACCCACCTTGATCTGCTGCCGGCGCTGGCGCTGGTCACCGCCGGCTGAACGGAGCGCGCGATGCGATTCATTGAAACCTGGACCTCCGCCACGCTGCTGGCAACGCGCGACCTCACGCCCGGCATCCGCGAATTCCTGCTGCGGCCGGACAATTTCACCGCCGCGCCCTATCCCGTCGGCAGCCACATCGATGTCGGCGTCACCATCGAAGGCCAGCCGCAGACCCGGTCGTATTCGCTGGTCGGCGAAGTCGATCCGCAAGGCTACCGGATCGCGGTGCGGCACGCAGCGGATTCCCGCGGCGGCTCGCGCTATATGTGGTCGCTTGTGCCGGGGGCGCGGCTCACCATCACGCTGCCGACCTCGCTGGTGCAGCTCGACTGGACGCGGCGGCATTTCTGCCTGATCGCGGGTGGCGTCGGCATCACGCCGATCGTCGGTGCGGCACAGGCGCTGGTCCGCCGCGATGCCGGCGTGACATTGCACTACGCGGTGCGCACGCGCGGCGACGCGGCCTATCTCGAACCACTCGAGCGCCTGCTTGGCGACCGCCTCATCGTCCATGCCGGTGACGAGGGCAGACGGCTCGATCTCGACGGCGTCTTCGCAGGCTTGCCGCGGCATACGATGACGTTGTTCTGCGGCCCGATGCGGATGCTGGACGCCGCGCGGCGCGCCTGGGAAGCGTCAGGCCGCCCGATCACCGATCTGCGTTACGAGACTTTTGGATCGAGCGGACTGCTGCCGACCGAGGCGTTCCGCGTGCGGCTCAGGGGAGAGGGGACCGAGTTCGTGATCCCGCGCGACCGCTCGATGCTGGACGTGCTCAACGAAGCCGGCCATGAAGTGATGAGCGACTGCCGGCGCGGCGAATGCGGCGTCTGCGCGCTCGACGTGGTCGATGTCGACGGCGAAATCGACCATCGCGACGTCTTCTTCAGCGACCACCAGAAGCAGCAGAGCCGCAAGATCTGCGCGTGCGTCTCGCGCGCCCGCGGCACCATCACGGTCGACACCTTGCATCGCGCCGACGCACCGTGATATGCGCGGCGCCCGGCCGGCGCTACGCCGCGTGCACCGAATGCTGCGGATTGTGATCGAGCAGCGCGGAGATCTCGCTGCCCGACATCGGCCGGCCGATCAAATAGCCCTGCACCTCGTCGCAGCTGGTCTGGCGCAGATATTCGAGCTGATCGGCGGTCTCGACGCCTTCGGCCACGACGCCGATCTGCAGGTCCTGCGCGAGGCCGATCACCGATTTGACGATCGCGGCGCAATCCGGCTGGGTCAGCATGTCCCGGATGAAGGATTGATCGATCTTGATGCGGCTGAACGGCAGCTTGCGCAGATATGTCAGCGACGAGAAGCCGGTGCCGAAATCGTCGAGCGCGACCGTCAGGCCGAGCTCGAGCAATCCATTCAGGATCGCCGGCGCCGATCCGTATTTGGAGATCAGCATCGATTCGGTGATCTCGATCTCCAGCCGGTTCGGCGCGACATTCGCCTCGGCAAGCGCCTGGACGATGGTCTGCAGGATGCCGGCGTTCTGGAACTGGACCGCGGAGAAATTCACCGCGATCCTGATGTCGTCCGGCCAGCGCGACAGCATCGCGCAGGCGCGGCGGATCACCCACTCGCCGAGCTGGTGGATCAGTCCGCTCTCCTCGGCGATCGGAATGAAGACGCTCGGCGGGATCTGGCCGCGCGTCGGATGCTGCCAGCGCAGCAGCGCCTCGAAGCCGGTGACGCGGCCTTTGCGGATGTCGAGGAACGGCTGGTAGACGAGAAGCAGCTGGTTCGCCTCGATGGCCTGTTCGAGGTCGCGCTGCAGGGCGCGACGGTCGCGCGCCGACTGGTCGTCGCTGGCCTCGAAGAAGCAGATGGTGCCGGGGCCGGATTTCTTGGCCCGGTAGAGCGCGATGTCGACATGCTTGAGCAGATCGTGGGAGGTGTTGCCGTCCCGCGGCGCGAGCACGATGCCGATGCTGATCGCGCTGGTGATCTCGAACCCGTCGATCGGGAACGGATCGGCGAAGGCCGCCACGAACCGTTCGGCGATCGCAAGCGCGTCGTCGGGCCGCGTCAAATTGGACATGATCAGCGCGAACTCGTCGCCGCCGATTCGCGCGACATGCTCGGCCGCGCGCGTGCAGCGCTGCAAGCGGGCCGCAAGCTGCACCAGCAGCTCGTCGCCTGCCGGATGGCCGAACCTGTCGTTGATCTCCTTGAAGCGATCGAGATCGAGCAGCAGCACCGCGAATTCCTCGCCCGAGCGCTCCAGTCGGCTCAGCGCACCATTGAGCGCCTCGTTGAAGGCGACGCGGTTCGGCAGATGCGTCAAAGGATCCTGCCGCACCGTTCGTTCGGCCTCGTGCTGGGCGATGATGCGGCGCCTGAACTCGAATGCATTGACGAACACGCCGCGCAGCAGGACGAAGCCGTAGACCAGGACGAGCACGACCATCATCAGATAGACGAAGTCGCCGTCCCTGCCGAGGCAGATCGCGGTGCCGACGAAGATCGGCCCGGTGAAGGCAATGGCGGCGATCGGAATGGTGGAGAAGGCGAAGGCGCCGCCGGCCAGCATGCCGGCGCAGAGACACGTGATCACCAATTGCGCGCCGCTCGATGCGTTCGCGAAGAAGGCGACCGGGACGACGCCCCAGGCGGCGCCGAGCGCCAGCGCATTGCGCACCAGCCGGTACATGGTTCGGCGCGACACGAATTGCGGCTTGGCGATGCGGCGCGACGCGCGCACCTGCATGCCGAAGAACAGCGCCGCGCTGCTCACGGCGGCGGCCCACACCAGCGCGAAGGCCCAATCCGGCGATTGCCACAGCGCCACCGCGAGCACCAGCGCGTTGCAGGCGTTGGCCAGCATGATGCCGAACGAATAGCCGAGCACGAGCGAAATCTGCTCGGCGCGGATGTGGCCAGCAAGCGCTTCATCTGTCGGTGGTGCGCCGAAGGCCGCGAGGTCACCCGCGAACAGGGCCGCGAAATATGATTTGAGATCGATACGCATCTCACTACGTCGCCTGCATGGTCTGGCCATCGCGCGTTGCCGCAGAATTCTCTGCAAACCTTTGACAAACTATGAACTATTGGAACGGACCGTGCCACGGCGAGCGCCGCTTGGGTTTCACCGGCAGGCATTGCTAACAAATTGATACAAATGCGTGATGTGACGTCACGGAGCGGCAGAGATGGCCCAGCGCACGCTGCTTGATCGTCCGCCGGTTTTTCGCAATGGGTTGGGTTCCCGCGACCGCAAAACCGGAAGGTGCGCATGAGCTTGCCGACCACGAACCACGATCCCGGGTTTCGGATCGCGCGGGCCAGCCACGTGGTCCTGACCGTCCGTGACCTCGCGGCAAGCCGGCAGTTCTACGAAAACGTGATCGGGCTGATCCTGACCGCGGAAGAGGGCGATGCGCTTTATTTCCGCGGCGTCGAGGAGGCCTGCCATCACGGCCTTGTGTTGCGCAAGAGCGCCGGGACACGCGATGTATGTCTGTATGCGCGATCCCGACGGGCACCGCGTCGAGCTGTTCAACACGCACTACCAGATCATGGACATCGAGAACGAGCCGATCGATCTGGCGCTCGGCGGTCTATCGCTTCCACGCGCTGCTCGGGCAGCGCTGGCGCGACCGCCGCGTGCTCCTGATGGGCGATGCCGTGCACCAGACGCCGCCGTTCCTCGGGCAGGGGCTGTGCGCCGGCATCCGCGATGCCTGGCCTGGAAGCTGCGCCTGGTTCTTCGTGGCGACGCCGGCGAGGCGCTGCTCGACACTTACGAGATCGAGCGCAGGCCGCATGTCCGTGCCGTCGTCGCCAGCGCCAGACATCGATCGTGCCCGGCGACATCAGTCACTTCTTGATGTCGGCTGCGACCAGCACGCGATGACCGTTCAGCAGTTCCTGCAAGGCCTGCAGGGCAGCGACGCCGCATTGGGTGTCCTGCTCGCCGTTGCCGCCGCTCAACCCGATGCCGCCGACAACCTCGTCGTCGACGACGATCGGAAAGCCGCCGACGAACACGGCAAATTTTCCGTCAAAACTCCACTGGATGCCGAAGGCCTCGTTGCCGGGCAAGGCAGGTCCGTTCGGCGGCTGGTTGAACAGATGTGTGGAGCGCTTGTGTCCGGCCGCCGTGAACGCCTTGTTCCAGGCGATCTGCGGGCCGGTGACCCGCGCGCCATCCATCCGCTCCAACGCCAGCGGATAGCCGCCGTCGTCGGTCACGCAGACCGTCTCCGCAACGCCGATCTCGGCGGATTTGCGGATCGCGGCCGCGATCATGTGGCGGGCTTCGGCAAGTTCGAGTTTGAAAGACTGTCTCATCGCTTTGGTCCAGGATTGGAGTGAAGTCGTCGACCGCGGCTCAGGTGCCGCGGTAGACCGTCTTGATCTGGGTGTAGAATTCGAGGCCGGTGCGGCCGGACTCGCGGAAGGTCGAGGTGCTCGACCGCTTCAATCCGCCGAACGGCGCGTTGATCAAATTGCCCGTCGTGGTGCGGTTGATCTTGACCGTTCCGGACTGGATGTCATTGGCGAAATCATGCATCGCGCGCGGGTTGCGCGTCACGATCGCGGCCGACAGGCCGTACTCGCTGGCATTGGCCTTGGCGATCGCGTCAGCATAGCTGTCGACCTCGATGATCGCGATGACCGGGCCGAAGATTTCCTCGCGTGCGATCGTCATGTCCTGGGTCACATCGGTGAAAATCGCGGGTGAGACGAAGTAGCCGCCGTCATAGGCGGCACCGGTGAGCCGGTCGCCGCCATGGAGGTGCGTCGCTTCCTTCTTCCCGATCGCGACATAGCGCAGCACGGTTTCGAGCTGCCTGGCTGTTGCGAGCGGCCCCATCTCCATTCCGCCGGCGAGGCCGCTGCCGATCTTGATCGCCTTCACCTTGGCGAGCAGCCGTGCGGTGAACTCGGCTCGCACCTGCTTCATGACCAGGACGCGGCTGGTGCCGGTACAGGCCTGGCCGGCCAGCGACAGGCCGCCTTTGACAGTCAAATCGACCGCCAGATCAAGGTCGGCGTCGTCCATGACGATCAGCGGATTCTTGCCGCCGAGCTCCATCTGCGTGCGGGTCGTGAAGCTGACCGCGCGGCAAATCTGTTCACCGGCGGACGTCGACCCGGTAAAGGAAATCGCGCGAATGACCGGCGGCTCGGTGATCGCAGGCCCGATCTCGCCGGCCTTGCCGGTGATGAAGTTGAGGGCGCCGTGCGGCAGGCCCGCCGCAATCAGCGCCTCCGCCAGGCGATAGCCGCTGAGCGGCGCATCGGACGACGGCTTGAACACCACCGTGTTGCCGGTGACGAGGGCCGGCGCGATCTTGCGCGCCGGGATGGAAATCGGAAAATTCCAGGGCGTGATCACCGACACGACGCCGAGCGGCTCGCGCAATGTATAGACCGTCATGTCTGTATCGTCGTTCGGAAACACCTCGCCGGTGAGCGATTGTCCCTCCACGGCATAGAACCGCAGGGTCTGCGCCGAGCGCAGCGCCTCGTCGCGGGCGAGGCCGAGCGATTTGCCCATTTCCCGCGTCATCTCCCGCGCGATGCGATCTGCGTGCGCCTCGAGATGATCGGCGGCCCGGTTCAGGATGGCGGCGCGTTTGGAGATCGGCGTCCGCCTCCAGCCTTCGAACGCGGCGGCCGCGGCATTGACGGCTGCTTGCGCATCGGCGGCGGTCGATTCCTGGAAGCGTCCGACCAGGTCGCTGGTGTCGGCGGGATTGATGTTCACGAACAGTCGGCCGGACGCGCTTGCGATCCGCTCGCCGGCGATCAGGTTCGGAAATTCCTCGATCCCTGCGCTGCCCTCCGCGGAAGGGTGCGCGTTGCGTATCGTCGTTTCAGCTATCGTCACAGGATTCTCCTCAATGCCAGATCAGCACCGCGCAGACGGTCGACACCGCGAGCCCGGTCAATACGGGGATCATCGCCGTCCGCACGATCTGGAACACGGGGACGCGCGCGAAGCCGGCCACTGCGATCAGCGACGACCAGGCCACCAGGGTGCCGCCGCCGGTCCACACCGCGCCCATCTGGCCGATCGCGGCGAGCGTTGCGGGCTCCATTCCGACCGACGGTGCCAGCGCGCCTGACAGTGAGCCGGTCAGCGGCAAGCCGGCAAAGCCCGAGCCGTCGATGCCGGTGATCATGCCGGCGATCAGGATGCCGAAGGCGACGAAAATCTCGTTGCCGGGGATCCAGGCCTGAGCGGTCTGGATCAGTTCGAACAGGAGGCTCGGCGCCTGGGCCGCGGGCACCCCGAGGATCGGCGCAGACAGGCCCGGCTCGGCGCCGAGAAAGAAGAATCCCGCGATCGGCAGCACGGAGCCCATCGCCTTGAACGCGAAGACGAAGCCTTCGGTGACGTGGTCGGCGCTGGTGTCGAGGAATTTGCGCAGGTCATCGGTGATGAAGGATGCGCAGATCATCAGGATCGCGGCGACGCCGCCGACCAGTGCGGCAGCGTCGCCGCCCTTGAGGTCGTGGCCGATGCCAAGCTTGGCCAGCACCATCACCGCGATGACGCAGAGAAAGGCGAGCGGGGTCGCAACCGCAAAGAATTTCGACCAGCCTTCGCGGCGCGTCGGCACCCCGGCGAGTTCCTTGTCGATCTGCGCCTGGGTCGCGAGCGGCCGCTGGCCGTCGGCGGTGCCGCGGGCGATCTCCGCCTTGTCGAAGCTGCCTTCCTGCTCCAGCCGTGCCAATTCGCCGTTGCTGGACTGCGCCTGCCAGCGCTCCAGCAGCCGCTCGTCGGCCTTGGTGATCGACTTGCGGATCGAAAGATAGGCGAGCGTCAACGCGATGCCGCCCGTGATGAGGGACAGCACCAGCGCGCGGTCCGCGACGGTGGCGGCGCTGACCGCGGCGCCGGCCGCCTTGGCACTGATCCCCGGCGCGACGCCGATCACGTAGTCCGACGACAGCGCCATGCCTTGTCCGGCGATCGCGATTGCAATGGCACCGCCGAGCGGCGACAGGCCGGCCGCAATCGCCGCGGGCAGCAGCACCGCGGAGACCAGCGGCACTGCCGGCGTCGGCCAGAAGAACAGCGAGATCACATAGGTGATGGCGGCAAGCACGAAGTAGGCGGTGTGTCCGCTCTTCATAATGGCGCGGAACGGCTCGACCATGCGAATGTCCGAGCGCAGCACCTTGAGTGCGTTCAGCAGCGCCGTCATCAACGCGATCACCAGGAAGATGTTGAACAGCTCCTTGGCGGCGGTGAAGCTCGCGTTGAAGACGCTGGCAAGCGCCGCGACCGGGCTGTGCGTCCAGGCAAGCGCGACCAGGAGTGTCGCGATCACCGACGGCACCACGACGTTGGCGCGCCAGATCATGGTGAGAACGATGACGGCGACGCCGAGCAAATAGACCCAGTGCGCGGCAACGATCGGAGCGTGCTGCATGGTTGTTGCTTCCCCTCTAATGTCGCGAATAATGTATACTGTATTCCGCTATGGCAAGCGCAAATTGCGGGCTGGCGATCCGTGCGTCGTAGAAGGATGGGAACATCTTCGACCGCATATTTGTGCACAGAAAGCACAAATTATCGGCGGTTCAATGCGGTTGGCGTCGGGTGGGATGGAGGGCGGGGAACCCGGCCCTCGGTGTTGACAGGCGCAAAAATAGTATACAGTATACCGAAATAGCCAACCAAAATCGGACCGATGGTCCGTGGCCGGACGGCCATTTCTTCACGGCACAGGAGCGCCACGATGCAAAAGCTGATGGATCACGTGGAATTTCGAGCGGCCCTCGAAAATGCCATCAAGGGAAAGAGCGCCAACAAGGCTCCGTTCAGCGTCGCCTGGGCGAGCGGCAAGCTCAGCCGCGCGCATCTCGCGCGCTGGGCCGAGAACCACTACCACTATGTCGGTCCGTTCGCCGACTACCTCGGCTACATCTATGCGCGGATGCCGGAGCAGTACCAGGAAGCCAAGGACTTCCTGCTCGCCAATATGTATGAGGAGGAGATCGGGGGCGACCGTCACACCGATCTGCTGATCCGCTTCGCGGAGGCCTGCGGCACGACCGCGGCGCGCATCAAGAACCCCGACAACATGACGCCGACGACGCGCGGGCTGCAGAGCTGGTGTTATGCGGTCGCGATGCGCGAGGATCCGATCGTCGCTGTGGCCGGCCTCGTGGTCGGTCTGGAGTCGCAGGTGCCCTCGATCTATCGCAAGCAGACGCCGACCCTGCGCGAGAAGTACAAGTTCACCGACGAGGAAGTCGAGTTCTTCGACCTTCACATCGTGTCGGACGAGATTCACGGCGAGCGTGGCTACCAGATCGTGCTCGAGCACGCCAATACGGTCGAGCTGCAGCAGCGCTGTCTCAAGATCTGCGAGATCGGCGCACAGATGCGGCTGCTCTACACGACCGCGCTGTACCATGACTATGTCGCAAGCGACATTCCGCTGGCGGAGCTCGATCTTGCCAGCGGCGCCTCCGCTGAGGAACGCGTGCTGTTACAGGCCTGAGCGCGGGGAGCAGCGGCGCGATGCCCAACGTCATCTTTCACCGCAATGGCGAGACCTTTGTCGGCGAGGTCAAGGAGAACACCAATCTCGTCGTCCGCGCCGGCATCCGCCAGTTTCCCTACCCCAACTTCCTTTATGGCTGCGGGATGGGGAAGTGCGGGAAGTGCGCGTCGCTGATCATCAAGGGGGGCGAGCACTTGCCGGAGCCGAACTGGAAGGAAAAGAAGCGCCTCGGTGCCAGGATCGAGCAGGGTTATCGCCTCGCCTGCCAGCTCTGGCTCACGCATGACGTTGAACTGTCGCAGGAGGCAGCCCCGCTGGTCGACGTCGTCGCGCCGGCCGGCGCCGCGGTTGGGAGGACATGACCGATGTATGTGATACTGACGAGCAAGCCGGGGCAGTTTCGCACCGAGATCGCTGACGGCCTGCGGCCGCTCGCGGCTTATGACTACCTGTTCTACGGGATCAGGAAGGCGACGTTCGTGATTGCCGAGCTGGTCGAGGAGACCAAGGTCCGGGTGATCGACGAGGCCTGGTCGCCGCCGATCGTGAACGAGGTGCGCCTCGAAATTCCTCGAAAAGTTCGAGACGCCCGAGCGGGCGCTGCACGAACTCGAGCACCTCATCACATTCGGGCACATGGACACCAAGCTGCGCAAGCGTTGAGCGGATGGCGGGATGATCGAAGTCACGTTTCTGACCAATGGCGGGAAAACCGTCACCGCGGCGGAGAACAGCAATCTGCTGCGCGTCTCGCTGCGCGAGCAGGGCGGCATTCCGTTCAAGTGCGGTGGCGGCCTGTGTGGAACCTGCAAATGCCTGATCGAGAAAGGCATCGAGAACACCGATGCGATCAAGCCGAAGGAACGAAAGCACCTCACCGACGCGCAGTTCGCCGCCGGCTATCGGATGGCGTGCCAGACCTTTCTCACCGGCAGCGTGAGCGTGTCGTGGGTGCCGAAAGCCGCAGTGCCGCCGGCTCGACCTGTAGCTGTTGACGGCGAATGAGCGCGGCTTGATGGCATGCAGCCGGCGGTCTAAATACGCAACAGCGGTCATTCGGCCAGGACTCTGGCAGCTCGTTGGACCTCCGGTGTCCATGCATTGAGCGAAGCGCGGCCGGACAGGTCGGTTCATGGCAGGCAAGCTCGGAAGCTCCAAACGTCTCGGCGACGACTACCTCTCCCTCCACGGCAGGGTGATCGAGGAGCTACGGCAGGCGATCCTGAGCCGGCGGCTGAAGCCCGGCGAGCGGCTGGTCGAGGGCCGGCTCGCCGATGAACTCGGTGTTTCCCGCAATCCCGTGCGCGAGGCGATCCGCGTGCTGGAGTCGGAGGGGCTCGTCGAGGTGACCGCGCGGCGCGGTGCCTCCGTCATCACGATGAGCGACGAGGAAGCGCGCGAGACCGTCGAAGTCCGCGCGCTGCTCGAGGGACAAAACGCGCGCCTGGCTGCGCGGCGCCGCGAAGAGAGCATCATCAAGCGGATCGCGGCGGTGTTGAAGCAGGGCAACGAGGCGGTCACGGGACGGCGCTACGACCTGTTGTCGGATCTCAACCAGCAATTCCATCATGAACTGGCGGAGGCCGGCCGCAACCGCGTGCTCGCCGATCTGCTGAAGCGGCTGCGCGAACGCACGGCGATGCTGTTCTCACCCACCGATCCGGTGCGCCAGGCGCGGACCTGGGATGAGCACGCCGCGATCCTGCGCGCCATCATCGCCGGCGACGAGCGCGCCGCCGCGACGCTTGCCGCCGAGCACGTGATGCGCGCCGGTGCGGATTTTCTCTCGAGCCTCCATGTGCCCGATGAGGAGACCTCGCTGGAGGCGGCGTCGGCGAAATACGGCCTGCCGTCCGGCTCCCGCACGGATCAAACGACGGCCAAGCCGCCGCGCCGGAACCAGCAGCGCGCCGGTACGCGACGGCGCAAAGCGGAGAGCTGAACGCGCCCGTCGCGTTGATGGCTTACGGCCCGCCGATCCCGCGGTGAAAGGTCCGGTGGTACCGCTCCGGATCGCCAGCTAACTTTCTTGACCGTATCTGCCACGCTCGCTACGTCTCTTCCCAATGCTGGGCAGGGGAGCAACCCTGCCGGCCGCGCCGCATGGCCGGGGGAAACCAATGAACAACAACAAGGATGGCGCGTCGCCGAACGACGTCACCGAATTTGATTACGTCATCGTCGGCGCCGGCTCGGCCGGCTGCGTGCTCGCCAACCGCCTGAGCGCCGACGGCAAGCATTCGGTGCTGCTGCTCGAGGCCGGCCCGAAGGACACCAACATCTGGATCCATGTCCCGCTCGGCTACGGCAAGCTGTTCAAGGAAAAATCCGTCAACTGGATGTACCAGACCGAGCCTGAGCCCGGCCTGAACGGGCGGCAGGTGTTCCAGCCGCGCGGCAAGGTGCTCGGCGGCTCCAGCTCGATCAACGGCCTGCTCTATGTGCGCGGCCAACACGAGGATTATGATCGCTGGCGGCAGCGCGGCAATGCCGGCTGGGGCTATGACGACGTGTTGCCCTATTTCAGGAAGGCGGAGGATCAGCAGCGCGGCGGCGACAAATATCACGGCGCGGGCGGCCCGCTGCCGGTGTCGGACTGGCGGCACCACGATCCGCTGTCGGAAGCTTTCGTGCATGCCGCGGCCGAGGTCGGCATCCCGACCAATCCGGATTTCAACGGCGCGACCCAGGAAGGCGCGGGCTTCTTCCAGACCACGACGCGGCGCGGCCGGCGCGCCAGCACGGCGCGGTCCTATCTGCGGCCGGCGCTGACGCGCGGCAATCTGCATGTCGAGACGTCGGCGCTGGCGCAGCGCGTCCTGTTCGATGGCAAGCGCGCGAGCGGCGTCGCGTACAAGCAGAACGGGCAGTTGCGCACGGCCAAGGCGCGCAAGGAGGTGCTGGTGTCGAGCGGCGCGTACAACTCGCCGCAATTGCTGCAGCTCTCCGGCGTCGGCCCCGCCGATCTGCTGCGGCAGCATGGCATCGAGGTTCTGCTCGATGCGCCCGGCGTCGGTAACGACCTGCAGGATCACATGCAGGTGCGCATCGTCACGCGCTGCGCCCAGAGCGTCACGCTGAACGACGTCATCAACAATCCGGTGCGCCGCGTCATGGCCGGCCTGCGCTACGCGGCGTTGCGCAAGGGGCCGTTGACCATTGCGGCCGGCACGTCGGGGGCATTCTTCAAGACCAGTCCGCGGCTGGCATCGCCTGACATCCAGATCCACTTCCTGCCGTTCTCCACCGACAAGATGGGCGAGAAGCTGCATCCGTTCTCGGGCTTCACGGCTTCGGTCTGCCAGCTGCGCCCGGAGAGCCGCGGCTCGCTGAAGATCCGGAGCGCGGACCCGAGCGTGCCGCCGGAAATCCGCATCAACTATCTGGCGACCGAGACCGATCGCCGCGCCTTCATCGACGGCATCCGCATCCTGCGCAAGATCCTGGCCGCGCCGGCGCTCAAGTCATACTCGGTCGGGGAAGTCGATCCCGGCGCCAAGGTGGTGAGCGACGACGATTTGCTCGATTTCTGCCGCCGCACCGGCAGCACGGTCTATCATCCGACCTCGACCTGCCGGATGGGCAACGATGCGCTCGCGGTCGTCGACCAGCGGCTCAAGGTGCGCGGTGTCGAGGGCCTGCGCGTGGTCGATGCGTCCGTGATGCCGGACCTGATGTCGGGCAATACCAACGCGCCGACGATCATGATCGCGGAGAAGGCCTCGGACATGATTTTGGAGGATGCAAGGTAACATCTCGACCCGTCATCCTGAGGAGCCGCGAAGCGGCGTCTCGAAGGATGCACGGCCCCGCTTTATTCGTGCGGAGAAAGCGGGGCCGTCGACCCTTCGAGAGGCGCGCAAGGCGCGCTCCTCAGAGCGTGTGAATTTTTCCTGTTTTAGACTGCCGATGTAGCCGGTTCGGTCGGGATGTGATTCTCTGCACGGAGCGAGTTGCGGGGGATGGAAGATGGCCGGGGACAAGCTGTTCGGAGAACTGCCTGAGCGGTCGAAGCCGCAAACTGATGGGGCGCCGTTGGGCTCGCCGCGGCTGCGCGAACCGAAGCGCGATCAAGTTGAGCTGCGAGCGGTCGATATCGAGAGCCTCATTGGGGAGGGTCATCCGGCGCGGGTGATCTGGTCCTATGTCGAAGGTCTCGACCTGAGCGAGCTTGAGGATCGGATCAAGGCCCGGGGCCACAGGCCTGGTCATCCGGCGACCTCGCCGCGACTTTTGTTGGCGCTGTGGCTCTATGCGACCAGCGAGGGGGTGGGGAGTGCCCGGGCTCTGGAGCGGCTGTGCGAGAGCCACGATGTCTATCGCTGGCTGTGCGGCGGGGTGTCGGTGAATTATCACTCGCTGGCGGACTTCCGGGTCGGATATGCCGATTTGCTCGACCGGCTGCTGGCAGAACATCTGGCGGCGCTGGCCGAAGTCGGCTTAGTCGATCTCGACACGCTGGCGCAGGATGGCGTGCGGATTCGGGCGAGCGCCGGAGCAGCCTCGTTCCGGCGCCAGGCAACCCTCGACCGGCATCTGGGGGTGGCGCAGGGGGTCGTGGAGGAACTCAAGCGAGAGGTCGATGCGCGCTCCGACGCGAGCAACCAGCGCATCAAGGCGGCCAAGGAGCGCGCAGCACGTGAGCGCGCGCAGCGGCTGAAGGCGGCACAGGCAGCGCTTGAGGAGATCAAGCGCCAGCGTCAAGCGCGCGCGGAAGAGCGCAACAACGGCAAGACGCCCAAGGAGCCGCGCGCCTCCACCACGGACCCACAGGCGCGCGTCATGAAGATGGCCGATGGCGGCTTCCGCCCGGGGTACAATTTGCAAGTGGCAAGCGTGGCCGGAGAGCAGATCGTCGTCGGGTTCGAGATCACCAATGCCGGCTCAGACCGCGGCCTCATGCGGCCGATGCTCGAGCGGACGCGCGTGCGGATTGGTCGTCTTCCGGGGCGCCATCTCGTCGACGGCGGCTTTAGCAGCGCCCACGACATCGAATGGGCGCACAGCCAGGGAGTTGAGGTCTTCTGTCCACCGACACAATCCAAGCACGGCACCGATCCCTCCCTGCCGCGGCGCGGGGATGGCCCGGGTGTCCTGGCTTGGCGGGCTCGGATGGCTAGCGAGGCCGGCAAGGCTCAGTACAAGCTTCGCTCGATCTGCGAATGCATCCATGCCCGCTGGCGAAACTGGAACCTGCGGCAACTGACCGTGCGCGGCATCGAAAAGGTCCGCGCTGTCGTGCTCTGGTACGCACTCGCCAACAACATCCTGCAAGGCCATCAAATCTGAAGCTTCGGCTATCCCGCCAACACACCAGAAATTGGCGAAACAAAAAGATTCACAAGCTGTCAGGGTGACGGTGATGGAGTGGGCTACAGGGCGTTAGCCGTTATACGCGCGCACCCGTGCGACCATCTGCTCGACATGGGCGATCGGTGTCTCCGGCAGGATGCCGTGGCCGAGATTGAAGATCAGCCGGCCGCTGCCGAAATTCTCCAGCACATCGTCCACCGCGCGGTCGAGCGCGGCGCCGCCGGCAATCAGGGCCAGCGGATCGAGATTGCCCTGCACGGCGACGCGGCTCTGCACGCGCTCGCGGATCATCGACGGCTCGGCGGCCCAGTCGATCGAGACGGCATCGACGCCGGTTTGCTCGACATAGGCCGGCAGCATGCCCGCCGCGCCGCGCGGAAAGCCGATGATCCGGGCACCGGGGACCTGCTTGCGCACCCCGGCAACGATGCGCCTGGTCGGCTCGATCGACCAGCGGGCGAACTCGCGTGGCGGCAGCACGCCGGCCCAGGTGTCGAAGATCTGCAGGCAGTCAGCGCCGGCCTTGAGCTGCCCGACGAGGTAGTGGATCGAGTTCTCCACCAGGACGTCGATGATCTTGGCGAGGGCGTCCGGATGGCGATAGGCGAGCATCCGCGCCGGCGCCTGGTCCGGCGTGCCCTGTCCGGCCACCATGTAGGTCGCAACCGTCCATGGCGCGCCGCAGAAGCCGATCAGCGTAATGTTCGGCGCAAGCTCGCGCCGGACGCGGCGCAGCGCTTCAAAGACCGGCTCGAGCTTGTCGAAATTGGCCTCGGTAGCCAGCGTCGCGATCTCGCCGGGCGTGGCCAGCGGATCGAGCCGCGGCCCTTCGCCGGCCTCGAAGCGCACCGAACGGCCGAGCGCGTAGGGGATCACCAGGATGTCGGAGAAGATGATCGCGGCGTCGAAGTTGAACCTGCGGATCGGCTGCAGCGTGATCTCGGTTGCGAATTCGGGCGTGAAGCAGAGATCGAGGAAGCCGCCGGCCTTGGCGCGCAGCTCGCGGTATTCCGGCAGATAGCGGCCGGCCTGCCGCATCATCCAGAGCGGCGGCACGGCCTGCCGGTGGCCCGACAGGAGGTCGATGAGCGGCTTTGTGGTGGGATCCTGGGGCACACGAAAGTTCCTGATCAAGGTCAAAATTTGGCCCGTGATACACGCTGAGGCGCAATGGGCCAAGGCGGTTCTGGAACCCTGGTTTGTGCAGGGGCGTTGTCCCCCCGGAATGGAGGGACGACATGGCCGAGAAATTCGATCCTGCCGCGCACGACAAACACGCCGAGAAGCCTCACGAGGCACGGGCTGCCGACCGCAAGGCACGCTCCCGGTTGAAGGAGGGACTGGAGGATACCTTCCCGGCCTCCGATCCGGTCAGTGCCACGCAGCCCGCGCCGTCGAAGCACGACGGCGATCGGGACAATTAGCTGGAATATCCCGGCGATCGCTAACCACGATGCGAAATGAGTTCAGCCGTGCGAGGAACGGCTTACCGCGGCGCGGTGGTTCGAAGGGCACCGCGCCCGTGGCGTGGAGCGCAATCGTCGCGGCAGGAATCGCCGCGATACCGTGGCTGACGCTGCATGCGTGACACGTTCGCCGGCGGCCTCGATGCGCGAGACCGCCCGCCTATCGTGATGCTCTGGACCGGCTAGACCGGACCGCCTTCGGGGCGCTGCACCCGGTCAAATTCGAAGGTCACGCCGAGCCGGCGCTCCAGGCGCCAGGCCAGAATGCAGTGCCGCCGGATCGGTTCGCTCTCGATCTTGAGATCGAAGGCGAACGGAATTGCGACATCGCTTTGCGCGGCCAGCCCTGCGCCGCCGGTCGAGATGTTGAGCACAAGACATCCGATGCTGGTGTTGCGGAACAGGATCGTTCCGCGCTTCATCAGGACGGTTCGCTGGCTGTCGATCTTGTACCTTTTTATTGTTGTACTCACGCCAGTCTCCTACCCCGATGTGACGCCCGCTCGCGATCGTTTCCCCGGAGAACCCCCTAGTTCACCAGCACCGCGCCGTCGCAGCGAATGCCGAGCACCCAGACGTCGACTTGGCCGAGCCCGACGCCGAGCGCCGAGAGCAGGGATGCCAGCACCTGATCGATCGAACTCGTCACGGCGTTGAGGATGCTCATGACCAGCGCGCCCAAGCCCGGGATCGGAAGCCCGAGCGGGCCGACATTGATGGTGAGCGAGAGGTCGCCCAGCAGACTTGATGTGAGCGAGGTGAGGAAGTTGGTGGTCGTCACCGTCTTCTTCGTCCCCGACTGGATGTCGCTGTAGCTGAAATTGACGTTGGTCGGCGTGGTGTTGCCCATGCCGACATGGGCGAGGCCGGTGACGGTGATGAGGCCAAGATTGACCAGCAGCGCCGGCGGCGCATTGGGCTTGGTCGTGAAGTTGGTCATGTCGGCAACCGTGACGTTGCCGATCCAGGCGTCGACGATCCCCGGCGTCACGCCGATCGTGACCTGCGAGGTGTTGATGTTCGGATGGCCGCAGGACACCGCGTTGAGCGTCGCGGTGCCGGAGGCGACCTCGACATAGACCGGGAGGTTGATCGCGGAAACGCTGCCGGAGCCGAGCACATTGATGGTCGCCAGGATCCTGGTCTGCGCGGTGTGGACGCTCACGCCCTGGGTGCCCATCGCGATCCAGCTCGAGCCGACCGGGCGCTCGCCGACCGTCGCGATCACGGACACGTTGGCGATGCCGGGCAGCCCGAGATTGACCGAGGTTGCGATCTGATGGCTGCCGTTGGCGATCTGCGCCACCGTGTTGACGAGGTCGAAGACCGAAACGCTGGCGCCGACCTTCGGTTTCTGGCCCACCGTCAGGTTGGCGAAGGGACCGAGATCGATCAAGGTGCCCGGCGAGATCTTGGTTGAGGAGCCGGTGACGGCCTGGGAGATCGTCGACAGAGCGGTCGTCGCCGCGCCCGCGCCGTTGGTGATCTGCTGTGTGGTCAGCGCGGCCGCCATGATATCGCCGACCTTGAAATTGCTGCTCAGGAGGTCGCTATATGTGACGCCGGTGAGGTTGACCCGGGTTGCCAGCGCCGACAGGAAGTCCAGGGCGTCGATCTTGGCGCTGATCAGCGAATTGTAGTCCATCACCGAGAGCGACAGCGTGGTGCCGAGCATCGAGCCGAGCAGCGCGTTGAGCACGCCGCCATTGACCGACAGCAGCCGCGAGCCGATCTCGAACGAGGCCATTTCGGTCGATGTCGCGGTGGCGGTCGTCGTGATGTTGAAGCTGCTCGCGCCGGTCAGATAGCGCGCGAAGTAGAGCGGGGTCTTGGTCGTCAACGTGACGCGCGCGGCGTTCGGAATGCCGACCGCCGGGCTCACGAAACGGGCCTGCGGCGCGACGGCGCTGTTTGCGGTGTAGGTCCCGGTCTCGACCTTGACCAGCGCGCTGGCCGGATAGTTGTTCTGCGTCACCGTCGCGGAGGCGGCGTTGACCGGATTGCTCAAATTGGCGGCAGCGACGATTGCGGCAAGGTCGGCGGTGCTCTGGGTCTTGCGCCGGTCGGCGAAGATCGTGCCGAGATCGATGGCAAGCCCGGCGCACCCGATCAGGAGCGTCATCAGGCCGGCCGAGATCATCGCGAAGTTTCCTCGTTCGTCGGCGCCGAAACGCCGCATCAGCATGAGGATGCCGCTCATGCTAGAATCCCCCGTACTGGATCGCCGCGGAGCGGACGATGGTGCTCGCCGGAGCGGGAACGAAGGGCAGCTTGTAGATGAAGTTGCCGGCCGCGTTGTAGTTGACCGTCACGACGTAAACGTTGGCGTTCGAAGGCGACGGTGCGGCATTGACGGTGAGATTGCTGGCTACGAGCAGCGGATAGGTCGATGCGTTGGCGGTGACGTAGCTCGTTGCGAGGCTGTTGCGTTCTGTGTCGGTCATTCCGGCAATCGACGAGCGCGCCGCCTCGGCGGCGAGTTGCTGGACGCCATGCACCATCGCGAGATACGAACCGAATACAATGATGCCGAAAATAAAGGCAAGAAACAGCGGCAGCATCAGCGCAAATTCGACAGCAGAAGCGCCGCTTCGACAACGAAAGAACCTGGTCATGGCACACCTCGAAACGCAATCCAGGGCGCCACGTTGCGAGGCTTTGATTAAGGAAAACTATGAAAACGCTTCCGCGAATCAGTGACGTCAATTCAGACAAATGGCGGCGTTCAAATTTATTGGGTGGACGACACGTTATGGGGCGATCAGAATTTTTGATGCCGTGTCCGCAGAAATCCGAGGTCCGATGGTGTCGAGGTGTTGCTTGCGCGTGCAGATGCAGTCGTCCGACACCGTAGCACTACGGGGCAATGCACGTAACAATACATAAGGCCTGCAATTACGATAGCATCGCAGCAAATTGAAACTAAACGAAAGTGCAACCAAATGTTAGTATAGCTTAATCACATACTATGGAGATCGTAATTGCGTCCCGCGCTGAGATTGGAGGGCTCGCGATGCACAGACCACGTCAGCATTTGAATATTCCTACAGAGATTGTTCGCACCGTCGTTGCGATTGCAGAGACCGGAAGTTTATCGAAGGCCGGGGAGCGTCTCGGCCTCAGTCAGCCGGCGATCAGTTCGCAGGTCAAGCGACTGCAGAGCCTGGTCGGCGGCGCGCTCTTCGTCAGAACGGCGAACGGCACCACGACGACGGAGCTCGGCAAGGTAGCCGTGCAGCAGGCAAGGCGAATCCTCGAAGCGAACGACCAACTGCTTCGGCTCGGCGGCAATCACGAAGGACCGCAGCCGTTGCGGCTCGGAATAAGCACGATGCTCGCCGAGGAATTCCTCAAGCTGCATCCGGCCGACGTACTCGCCGACGTGCTGGTTCACGCCGACATGTCGCCGATCGTCATCAGAGGATTGATCGACGGCTACATCGACATTGCCTTCGTCTACAGCAACCCTTCGCTGGAGAACGAACACGAGGTGACGATCGCCGCCGAGGCCGAAGAGCGCTCGGTTTGGGTACGGTCACGCGATTTTGTTCTGCGGCCGGGCGCCCCGATCCCGATCCTGGCGTGGCCGGGTGACGACTGGATGATCCGGACTCTCACCAAGCACAGCATCTCGTACAAGATCGTGTTCAGGAGCCCGAACCATCAGCTGCGACTCGAAGCTGCGCGGGCCGGATACGGCCTGACGGCGTGCCCCGAGCGGATGATCCCGTCCTCGCTGATTTCGGCGAAGGACTATTATCTGCCGGAGCTCCCGCTGCAGAAGCGGTTGTTGTGCGTTCGTCCGGGCCTCGAGGGAAGCCGCGCGACGGCGATGGTGCAGCGGTTGTCCAGCCTGTTCTTCAGCGGCGCGAAGCCGATGCGTCAGGTGAGCAACATGTAATCCGGCGCCGCCGGGCTCCGGCGGTACCGATCAGTAGTGCGGTGGGCGCTCGTTGGCGGGGCCCGGCGCCTGGCGTTCGGCTTCCTGAAGCCGGTCGCGCAACTGGGCGAGCTGGCGCGTCAGCGCGTCGATCTGCTTCCATTGTGCCGTGATGGTCTGGTTCAGCGTCTCGATGGCTTCATCCTGGTAGGTCAGGCGGACCTCCAGCGCATCGATCCGTTCGCTCAGCTTGGCCGCGTCATTCATGCACGGCGTCCTCGTGCCCACGCTCGCGCAGGCCGTGGCCGAGCGCGACCCGTTCGTCGAACACAAAGCAGTCGCCGCGCCAGCGGCTGTCCTGCGGCGGCGTTTGCTCGAGATATTTCAGGATGCCGCCTTTGAGGTGATAGACCTCGCTGAAGCCTTGCGCGAGCAGATAGGCGCTCGCCTTCTCGCAGCGGATGCCGCCGGTGCAGAACATTGCAATCCTGCGGTGCTTCGCGGGATCGAGGTGCCGCGCGGCAAATTCCTTGAATTGTCCGAAGCTCGCCATCCTGGGATCGACCGCACCTTCGAAACTGCCCATCGCGACCTCGAACGCGTTGCGGGTGTCGAGCACCATGATGTCGGGCGAGGCGATGAGCTCGTTCCAGTCGGCGGCATCGACATAGGTGCCGACCTGCCGCGTCGGATCGACGGTGGTGTCGCCGAGCGTCACGATTTCCTTCTTCAGCCGCACCTTGAGTCGCTGGAACGGCATCTGCGCGGCTTCGGAGAATTTCAGCTCGAGATTGTCGAGGCGGCCACCGAACAGCGGCCCGTGCCTGAGCTCCGCGACGAAGCCATCGATGGCCTCGTCGCTGCCGGCGATGGTGCCGTTGATGCCCTCATGAGCGAGCAGCACGCTGCCCTTGAGATCAAGCCCGGTGCAGAGCGCGCGCAGCGGCTCGCGCAATGCGCGGAAGCCGGGCATCGCGGCGAACTGGTAGAAGGCGGCGACCTTGAGGGGCATGGCCGGGGTTTATCAGGCCAGCCAGAGCGGCGAAACCCCGCAAAGCCATGCATTATCGGGATAATTCCTCTGGCATACCATGCATTGCCCTGCCGGGGACGAATGTGCCATGTACTTCGTATCCCCTTGGCATCCACCCGCCGCAGCGGCATCAGACCCTCACGATCAAGCGAGCTCTCCGTTATGAGGAACTTCCACTTCGCCGGCCGTTCCACGGTCCACGCCCAGAACGCGATGGTTGCAACGTCGCATCCGGAGGCGGCGCTGGCGGCCATCGAGGTGATGCGCGCGGGCGGCACCGCTGCCGATGCTGCGGTTGCGGCCTGCGCGCTGCTGGGCGTCATCGAGCCGCAATCGACCGGCATCGGCGGCGACTGCTTTGCGCTGATCCAGCCGAAGGGCGAGGGCAAGATCACGGCCTATAATGGCAGCGGCCGGGCGCCGATGGCGGCCACCGCCGAGTGGTATCTCGAGCGCAATATCCATTCGGTGCCGCTGACCTCAGCGCATGCCGTCAGCATTCCCGGCGCGATCGACGCCTGGGACGTGATCCTCCGGGATCACGGCAAGTTCGGCTTCGACCGGCTACTGCAGCCCGCGATCAGGGCTGCCGAGGAGGGCTATGTCGTCGCTCCGCGCGTCGCCTTCGACTGGAAGAACGGCTTCGAGAAGCTGAAGAACGGCACCAACACCGAGCGCTACCTGCTGCCGCATGGCAAGCCTGCGGTCGCCGGCGACGTGATCCGCCAGCCCGAGCTCGGCAAGACGTTGCGCGCCATCGCGCAAAAGGGCCGCGACGCCTTCTATAGCGGCGAGATCGCCGCCGACATGGTCGACACGCTGCGCGGTATCGGCGGCCTGCATACGCTGGAGGACTTTGCGGCGCATTCGACCGAGACGACCTCGCCGATCGGCACGATGTACAAGGGCTATGACGTCTGGCAGTGCCCGCCGAACGGCCCCGGCATCACCATGCTGGTCATGCTCAACATCCTGTCGCGCTTCGACCTGACCAAGTTCAAGCCGCTCAGCATCGAGCGCTTCCACCTCGAGGCCGAGGCGGCACGCATCGCCTACATGATGCGCGAGCAGCATATCGGCGATCCCCAGCACGTGCATGTCGACGTTGCCGGCATCCTCGCCCGCGAATTCGCCGACGAGCACATCAAGAATATCCGGATGGACCGGCTGCTCGAGCTGCCGAACGTGGCGCCGCCGATGAATCCCTCGACCGTCTACATCACGGTGGTCGACAAGGACCGCAACGTCTGCTCCTTCATCAACTCGATCGCGCATTCGTTCGGCTCGGCGATCGTCTCCAACAAGACCGGCGTCCTGCTGCAGAACCGCGCCGGCGGCTTCCGCATCCAGCCCGGCCATCCGAACTGCATCGCGCCGGGCAAGCGTCCGCTGCACACCATCATCCCGGCGCTGGCCACCAGGAACGGCCGCGCGGTGATGCCGTATGGCGTGATGGGCGGGCAGTATCAGCCGGTCGGCCAGACCCGCGTGCTGACCAACATGCTCGACTATGGCTGCGACATTCAGGAGGCGATCGACATGCCGCGCGGCCTGCATTACGAGGGCGTCTACCAGCTCGAGGACAGCGTGCCGGCGGAGATCGTCGAAGGCCTGAAGAAGATCGGCCACAAGACCACCAGCGTGGTCGCGCCGCTCGGCGGCGGCCAGGGGATCTGGATCGATTGGGACAAGGGCACGCTGACCGGTGGCTCCGATCCGCGCAAGGACGGCTGCGCGCTCGGCTACTGATCGGGATCAATATCAATCAAGGAAGGACGTCCGGGATGCAATCTTCACGACGCACGATCATCACGACTGCGTTCGCCGGCCTTGCGGCGGCAGTCTCCACGTCCGTTGCCGGCAGGACGGCAATGGCGCAAACCGTAGGAAAGCCCATGACCACAGCTTCAGGCCTTCAGATCATCGACAGCAAGGTCGGCACCGGCGCCTCGCCGAAGACCGGCCAGACCTGCGTCATGCACTACACCGGCTGGCTCTACGAAAACGGCCAGAAGGGCAAGAAGTTCGACTCCTCGGTCGACCGCAACGAGCCGTTTGAGTTTCCGATCGGCCAGGGCCACGTGATCAAGGGCTGGGAGGAGGGTGTCGCCACCATGAAGGTCGGCGGCAAGCGCACGCTGATCATCCCGCCGAACCTCGGCTATGGCGCGCGCGGCGCCGGTGGGGTGATCCCGCCGAATGCCACGCTGATGTTCGACGTCGAACTGCTTGGCGTAAAATAACCGGATGGCCGTGAAGTAACCGGCCCACCACAAGAGGGCGCAGCGATGAAGATTTCGATCCTCGACGATTATTTCGACACGCTGCGCACGCTCGATTGCTTCGGCAAGCTCGACGGCTACGACGTCACGATCTGGAACGATCATGTCCAGGACGTCGATGCGCTCGCCGAACGGCTGCGTGACACGGACGCCCTGGTGCTGATCCGCGAACGCACCCAGATCCGCACCCCGCTGCTCGAGCGGCTGCCGAACTTGAAGCTGATCAGCCAGCGCAGCGTCTATCCGCACATCGACATCGACACCTGCACGCGGCTCGGCATCATCGTGTCGTCGGGCCAGCACGCCGATACGCCGTCCTATGCCACCGCCGAGTTCACCTGGGGCCTGATCCTCGCCGCAATGCGGGCGATCCCGCAGCAGATGGCGGCGCTGAAGGCGGGGAAGTGGCAGATCGGCGTCGGACATACGCTGCGCGGCAAGACGCTCGGCATCTACGGCTATGGCCGCATCGGCGCCGTGGTCGCTGGCTATGGCAAAGCGTTCGGCATGAACGTGCTGGTCTGGGCGCGCGAGGCGGCGCTGGCGAAGGCGCGCGCCGATGGCTATGAGACCGCCGCCAGCAAGGCCGATTTCTTTGCCCGCTGCGATGTGCTGTCGCTCCATATGCGGCTGGTCGACGCAACGCGCGGCATCGTCAAGGCGGAAGACCTCGCGCGAATGAAAGACACCGCGCTGATCGTCAACACCAGCCGCGCGCCGCTGATCGAGCCCGGTGCGCTGGTCGACGCGCTGCGCGCCGGCCGGCCCGGCATGGCCGCGGTCGATGTCTACGAGAAGGAGCCGCTGCGCGACACCGCCGACCCGCTGCTCAACATGGACAATGTGGTCTGCACGCCGCATCTCGGCTACGTCTCGCGCGACGAATACGAGATTCAGTTCACCGACATTTTCGATCAGATCGTCGCCTACAATGCGGGTACGCCGACCAATGTCGTCAATCCGGACGTGCTCGCGAAGCCGCGCCCGCGTAGCTGACGGTGCCTTCAGCCACGGAAAAGACCGGCCCATCGGGTCGGTCTTTTCCTTCAATCAACAATCGGACGATCAGAGGTTCTTGTTCGCCACGTTGGCCGCGCGGTTGACTGCGTCCTTGGTGGCGTCCTTGACGTCGCCGACAGCCTTCTGGCCCTTGCCCTTGGCCTCCTGAATCGCGCCTTCGCCCCGCATTTCCTCGGACCCCGTGGCCTCGCCGATTTTCTGCTTGGCCTTGCCGATGGCTTCGTTGGCGGTGCCCTTGATCTTGTCGGTGGTGCTGCTCATGATGTTCTCCTGCGGTGTGTTCAATCTTCGGAAGGGCAACGCGGGGGCGCGATCAATAGTTCCGATTTTCTGCTCGCCTGCGCGTCAGCTTTTCGGTAGCGTTCCACGCACGAAAACTTGACCAACGAAAGCAAGAACGATGAGCGGTTCCCACGATCACACCCATTCCGACCACGATGATCACCATCACGACGACGAGCGCTGGAAGCACGACGGCGTCCGCGTGATTCCCGGCAATCAGCTCGATCCCAACGTGCCGTCGACCGCCGGCATGGACCGCAAGGCCGCGATCAACTTCGCCCGGGTCGGCGCGCAGAAATTGTGGGCAGGCACCGTCAGCATCAAGCCGGACGCCAAGACCGGCGCGCATCATCACGGTCATCTCGAAAGCATCATCTATGTCGTGAAGGGCAAGGCGCGGATGCGCTGGGGCGAGAAGCTGCAGTTCACCGCAGAAGCCGGTCCGGGCGATTTCATCTTCGTGCCGCCCTACGTGCCGCATCAGGAGATCAACGCCAGTCACGACGAGGTGCTGGAATGCGTGCTGGTGCGTTCCGACGGCGAGGCGGTCGCGATCAATCTCGACATCGAGCCGGTCGAGAAGCCGGAGAACGTGCTCTGGGTCGATCCGGTGCACCGGCATCCCGACGAGAAGAAATAACGTCGCCGCGCAGCCGCGACGAAGACAATAACAACAAAAGCAGGGAGGCCAGCATGACGCTCGTTCGTTACGAGAGCGCCGACCACGTCGCGACCATCACGATGGCACGCAGCGATAAGCACAACGCGCTCAACAACGCGTTGTGTACCGAGCTGCGTGACGCCTGGCTGCGGTTTCGCGACAGCGACGATCGTGTCGCGGTGCTGGCTTCGGCGGAGGAAAAGTACTTCTCAGTCGGCGCCGATGTTGGTGATCTTCCCGCCAACATGTGGCACGCCGTGCCCGGCCTCGGCGTCGAACTGGACAAGCCGGTGATTGCCGCGACATCCGGCTGGGTCGTGGGTGGCGCCTTCGTGCTGGTTCAGATGGCCGATTTGTGTGTGGCGTCGGAGACGACGCGCTTCATCTACCCCGAGGGAAAGATCGGCACCACCGCGGGCGGCGTCTCATCGGTGATGGCGCGGATGCCGCACAAGATCGCGATGGAGTTTCTGCTGATCGGCGAGGAGATGTCGGCGGAACGCGCCTTCCAGATCGGTTTCGTCAACAAGGTCGCGCCGAAGGGCCAGCATGTCGTGATGGCACAGCAGATGGCCGGCAAGATCGCGGCCAATGCGCCGCTGGTGGTTCGCGCCCTGAAGAAGCTCGCCCGTGAAGCCGTGCCGAAGGGGCCGCTGGAAACCGTCGCCGACGTGCGGCGGCTGCTCGACGAAGTGCGAGACAGCGACGATCTCAAGGAAGGCGTCAAGGCATTCAGCGAGAAGCGGACGCCGAGGTTCACGGGGAGGTAGGTTGGTGCGCCTGTTTCCTCGTCATTCCGGGCTCTCGCTTCGCGAGCCCGGGAATGACGGGTAGGGCGCCTACGCAAACACCCGGTGATCGATCGGCCCGTTCGGCACCACATAGCCGTAGCGCGTATGCGACGGCTCCACGCCTGCCTTCTCATACTGCGCCTTCATCATCGCGAAGCGGTCGCCCTTGATGTCGAGCATCGCGCGCTTCGGCTGGATGTTGTAAAGCCTCGCATTGTTGTCGCCGAAGATCGCCGTCTTCACCGGTCCATCGGCGGGCCCGAGCGGCGTGTAGCCGAACTTCTTCTGCATCAATTCGGGGATTTCCAGCCGCCGCAGGCCCTCGATCTGCCATTGCGGCGCGCCGGTCCACAGCGCGTCGGTGCCCCAGCAGACGTGGTCGACGCCAAGGCCCTTGATCAGGGTGCCCATCAGCGCGGCGCAGACATTGGGCTCGGCGACCAGCGTGGTCGCGAACAATTGCCCGACATCGCCGTAGACATTGTTGACGCCGTATTGCGCCGGGATGTCGGCGAGGTCGGAGGTCCAGGCGATCCGGCCGGTGCGCTCGAACTCGGCCAGCGCGACCTTGGGATCGCCCCCGACATGGCGATAGGCCGAGTGATAGATCACGAAGTTGAGCTGCGGCCAGTCCTTGGCCGCCTGGCCGACATCGGTAACGTCGGCGAAGCCGCGCAAATTCGGATACTGCTTCTCGATCCCGGGTGGAAACAGTCCCTTGTGCACGCAGACATTCTTGATGCCCGCCTTCACCATCTTCTCATAGCCCTTGTAGGCGACCTTCTCGTCGTCCAGCCGCCACGGATAGCGGCTGATCTCCTTGTGGGTGTTGTCGCCGATCGTGTAGCCCTTGCAGGATTGCGGCCTCAAGGCCAGCGCAGCATCGAGCTTGTCGAGCCAGCCGGGCTGCCCGGGCGTGAAGATCGCGTGACAGAACACGCGGCGCGAGCCGGCCTCGTCGTTGATCTTCTTGCGCGCATCGGCCATCTGCTCGTTGGTCAGGAACCAGTCCTGCTCGATATCCGACGGCGCCGAGGAGATCAGCGCGATCTTGGTGTCGGAATCGAGAAACATCTCCTTCTTGTAGTTGTTGAATTTCAGATCCTCGATGGTCTGCTCGTGATCATTGAGTTCCTTGTTCCAGCCGGCCTTGCCGACCGCCTTGCGCATTTCCACGAAGCCCATGATGCGGGTGTCGTCGCGCAGGAAATGCGTGTGCATGTCCATGATGAACTGGTCTTTCAATCCGTCGGCGCGCTCTTGCGCAATCGCCGGCGTTGCCGCCTCGGCCGGCGTCACGTCGAACAGCGGGCCATAGACCTGGTTCATCGCGACAAAGGAAGCGGCCATGCCGGCTGCGGTCTGGAAGAACCGGCGGCGATCGAGGCCCTGCTTGCCGCCGAGATCGTCGGCC
Source organism: Bradyrhizobium sp. USDA 4011 (assembly GCF_054063415.1). Classification (NCBI taxonomy): domain Bacteria; kingdom Pseudomonadati; phylum Pseudomonadota; class Alphaproteobacteria; order Hyphomicrobiales; family Nitrobacteraceae; genus Bradyrhizobium; species Bradyrhizobium sp. USDA 4011. The sequence goes on along the minus strand of NZ_JBSSGG010000001.1, from coordinate 2,229,118 downwards.
ATCGCCAGCAGACGCGCCTCGACCTCGCGCTGCCGTTCGTTCTGCGGATCGGGATAGAACTCGTCGCTGGAGACGATCTGGGTCGGAATCGGCGTCTGGTACTGGCACAGTTCGGAGGGCATCAAGGCGGCAAGTTCTTCGTCGGTGAGATTGCTGCTCATTCTTCGCTCCCGCATCTCGCCGGATATTTCCGGTCGGACCGCGGCTGAGACTATGACCAAGTCCGTCCGTCGTCCGCGCCGATCGCCGGAAACCGCGTTCACAAAATCGTGCATCAACTCCGCTGTCGTTGCGCGGAGCGTAAGCGACGAAGCAATCCATGCTCCCGCAAGCGGCGCCATGGATTGCTTCGCTTGCGCTCGCAATGACGGTTGTGAATGCTAGCATCGTGCAGTCCGGGGGGCGAACGAAGCCCCGTTGTTCCGAGGGGAGGCCAACCATGACGCCAGCAGATCATTCGCGGCGCACCATCATCAAGGGCATCGGCGTTGCGACGGCAGCCGGTGTGCTCGGCGCAGCGCCGGCGCAGGCCGCGACTGCAGTTCCTGCTGAGGGAGAAATATGGAGCAACGAATACTGGGCGAAGAAGGGTGACATCCCGCTGTGGATGTTCCGCAAGCGGATCGGCGCGCCGAAACCGGGCGAGCCGGCGCGGCCCGTGGTGTTCTTCGTCCACGGCTCATCGGTGACGTCGAGGGTGTTCGACCTCACGGTGCCGGGCAAGGGCGAGTATTCGCTGCTCAACGTCTTTGCGCGCTACGGCTTCGATTGCTGGACCATGGATCACGAGAATTACGGCAAGTCGGGCCGCACCTCGGGCAATGCGGATATCGCGAGCGGCGTCGAGGATCTGAAGGCCGCGGTCGAGGTGATCGCGCGCGAGACCGGCGAGCGGCGATATCACTTCATCGGGGAATCCTCTGGCGCGCTGCGGGCGGGTGCCTTCGCGATGGCCGCGCCCGAGCGCATCGACCGGCTGGTGTTCGCCGCCTTCACCTACAAGGGCGAGGGCTCGCCGACACTGGCAAAGCGCGCCGAGCAACTCGCCTACTACCGCAGCCACAATATGCGCACGCGCGACCGCGACATGATCCGCTCGATCGCGACCCGCGACAGGCCGGGCACGTCGGACCCCGCGGTGGTGGAAGTGTTGGCCGATGTCGAGATGCAGTTCGGCGACCAGATCCCGACCGGCACCTATCTCGACATGACCGCCAATCTGCCGGTGGTGCATCCGGAGAAGGTGCTGGCGCCGGTGCTGCTGGTCCGCGGCGAGTATGACGGTATCGCGGCCGTCCCCGATCTCGAGGAGTTCTTCAACGAGCTGCCGAATGGCGACCGGCAGTTCATCATCCTGCCCGGCACCGCCCATTCGGTGGCGCTGGCCATCAATCGTGAGCTGTTCTGGCATGTGACACGGGCATTTCTGACCATGCCGACGCCGATCGTGACCTGAAGCAGCCTGCGGCAGGACGCCGCAAGAAAAATCTGCGCGGCGATGTCGGGATCCGGCTATGTGGTTCGTCCTCGGGGCACAACCCCGCCAACAGGAGTTCTTCGCGTGGCCAATCCCAAAATGATCTTCGTCAACCTGCCGGTCAGCAACCTTGCCCATGCCACCGCCTTCTATGAGGCGATCGGCGCGACGAAGAATCCGCAATTCTCCGACGAGACCGCCTCCTGCATGGTGATCTCCGACACCATTTTCGTCATGCTGCTGACCCACGACAAGTTCCGGCAGTTCACGTCGAAGAAGATCGCCGACGCCAAGACCACGAGCGAAGTGTTGGTTTGTCTCTCCGCCGACAACCGCGACGCGGTCGACGGCTACGTGACCAAGGCGAAGGGCGCGGGCGGCACGGCCGATCCGTCGCCGAAGCAGGATTTCGGCTTTATGTACGGGCGCAGCTTCGAGGATCCCGATGGGCACATCTGGGAAGTGATGTGGATGGACCTCGAGGCCGCAACGAAGGCGCAGGCCGCGGCGGCCACCGCCTGAGCCGCCGCACGATGCATTAAGACAGCACCTCAGACTGCGGAAATGCCGTCCGGCCGGGCTTCGGTCATGGCCTGGGCGGCTTTTCTGCCTGTAGACTGGTCGGCTTGCCGGCAGCCTGGGACCGGAAAGTTCAGTTCGACCGTGGTGCCGCCTCCAGGCGTCTCGCAGAGGGAAACGGTGCCGCCGTGGGTGGTCATCACCTGGGAGACGATCGAAAGCCCCAATCCTGTTCCTTCCGTGCAGGTGTTGCCGCGCTTGAAGGGCTCCAGCAGCAGCTCGGGCTGACCGAGTTGGAGTCCCGATCCGTAGTCAATCACGCTCAACCGCGCTGGTGCTCCGACCTCGATGAGGACGGAGCCACCGGCGCTGCCGTGCGTCACGGCGTTTCGGATCAGGTTCGAGAGCGCGACGGCGATCGCGGTTTCCGAGCCACGCACCCAGACCGGGTGACGAGGCTCGGTGAACTCGATATCGCTTCCGTTCTTCAACGCCATCGGCACGTGTTCGGCCGCAACCCTGCGCGCGAGCGCCGCAAGATCCATCTCGATCAGTTCGGCAGGTTCCGCGGAGATGCGCGCGAGCTGGAGCAGCATGGTGACGATCGACGACAGCTTCTGGTTCTCGGCTATCAGCCTGGCGCGCAACGGAGCGTCCTCGACCTGCTCGAGTATGGTGCGCGCATTGGTCAAGGGCGTACGAAGTTCGTGTGCCGCGTTCGACAGGAAATTTCGTTGCGATTTCGACGCGACGTCTATTCGCGATAGCGCGCGATTGAAAGCCGCGACGAGGGGCAAGAGCTCGGCTGGTGCATCTTGTTCCGGCAATCGGCGGCCATCCGAAACCCCATCGATCATCTCGGCGGCCGCCGCGACGGCCCGGACGGGACGCGCGATGAGCGTCGGCACGAAAACCATCGCGGTAAACGCCGTCGCCGCCAGGACCAGGATGATGGGGAGCGCGACAATCGTCGCATCGGTGAGCATTCCGGTCGTCAGTTGCGCGGCCGTATAGGCCACGCCACCGGTTTCAATCCAGACCTCGCCCACAGGCGTATTTCTGACCGCCGCCATCTTCTTCAGATTCGTGGTTTCGCCGTCGAACGCGTAGGCGAGGAAACTCGTCCCGTCACGTGACGTCTGTGTCTTTTGCGGACGCCACTTCGGGATCGGGCCGTAGCTGACCTCTCCACTCTTGTCGGACACGACATACCAGAATGTCGGAAAATTGCGCGTGATCTCGTCCAGCCTCGAGGTCCGTTTGAGAGCCAGTTGCCCCGCCTCGTTGCGGATGACGGCTTCCTTCAATGCATCGGCGACGTCGGCGGCGGCCCAGGTGCCGTCATCGTCGCCGCCAAATCGGATCAGCAAGGCTGCCGCGCAGAGCAGCATGATGGTCGTCACGGCGCCTATCAGCGTCGCGGACAGCACCGCGATCGAGCGATGGACGCGCTTGAGCCTTTGCCACTTCAAGATCATCATTCGCCACTCAGCAGATATCCGAGGCCACGGACCGGTTTGATGACGACCTTGCAGTTGGCCGCGCGGAGGCGCCGGCGCAGCCGCGAAACGTGGGCCTCGATCGCGTTTGATTGAATCTCGTCGTCAAAGCTGTAAGCGGCAACTTCAAGGGTCTCCCGCAGCACGACGCGCCCAATGCGCCGGACCATCGCTTCCAGAATCGCCAGTTCACGACGTGGGACGACAATGGGCGCGTGATCGACGCAGACCTCGCGATTGAGGACGTCGTAGCTCAGATTGCCGATGCGAACGACCGCCCCTCGATCCAGAAACAGACGGCGCAGCACCGCCTTGGCTCGCGCAATCAGCTCGATCGGCTCGAATGGCTTGGCCACGTAGTCGTCCGCCCCACCGTCGAGGGCGCGAGCAATATCAAGGGGGTCATCAAGTGCCGTCAGCACGATCGTCGCGGGGCTGGGCTTCTGCTGCTTCAGGTCGCGCAGCAAGGCCAGACCGTCGCCATCCGGCAGTCCACGGTCGATCACCACGAGTTCAAAGCTTCGCACGGCGACTGCGGCGCGACCCTCCTCAAGCGTCGTGACCATGTCGGATGCGCCGAAGGCCGTAGCCAGGGTATCTCGCAGCCATGGCCCAAGCTGAGGGTCATCCTCCACCACCAGAACTCGCACCGCATTCTCCCAAGCATAAACCACGGCTTCTACCATTACGGACGGATTACAATAAGATTACGGCCGGCAATAAAACTGCGGTGTCCACACGAATGCGTTGATGTGATTGGCCTTCCCTGGTGGCTCGATCGACCATTCGCGAATGGCCGCGGTGATCGGATCCACCGCTGATGGGCCATCCGAAGGACTCAATCAGGGACGCCGCACACATCGGCGCTCCAGAGCCGATCAGCGTCATGACAGCGAGCGAACTGTCGCATGCGCATCGCCTCTCGGCGATTTCCCCGCCAAGGACGTCGATCAACATGACCGGCGAATGACAGCGCCTCGGCGCGCGCAAGATTACGTTGACTGAGGCGTGAACGGAGCCCCGTCAGGCTATCGTAATGGTCGCTGTGAAAAGCATGGCGGACAACGCGGCTCGCATCGCGCTTTCCGATCTCCATCCCAGGCTTCCGAACGATATGCCGGTCGATTTTGCGTTCTCAGCGATGGCCAAGCGGTCAGATCGCAGCCCGGCGTCATGGCGCCGTCCGTTCAATCGATGGCTGGAGGGAATAGAGGCAGGGTGGTCGGTGCCGCTGCTGCTCGCCTGCTTCGTCGGCATCTGGACGGTGTATCTGTCAGTCGCCTATCACGGCGCCGGCCTGCATCCGGACGTGCTGGAGACCTGGACGTATGGCAGGCATTTCGCATGGGGTTATCCCAAGCATCCGCCGTTGATGGGGTGGACGACCGGTGCGTGGACCGCGGTCTTTCCGCTCACCGACTGGTCGCTGCAGCTGATGGCGATGACAAATGCGGCGTTGGCGTTGTGGTTCGTCGATCTCATTGCAAGAAGATTCGTGACCGGGCACAAGCGCCTGATCGTGCTGCTCCTGCTGATGCTGACCCCGGCATACCAGTTTCATGCGCAGCGCTTCAACGCCAACGCCGTGTTGCTCGCCGTCTGGCCGCTTGCAACCTACTGCTTTCTCCGCGCCTTTGAAACGAAGGCGCCGCTCTGGGCGATCGCTGCGGGCGTCACGGCGGCGCTTGCAATGCTGGGCAAGTATTACTCCGTCTTTCTGATCGCCAGCTTCGCATTGTCGGCAATCATCCATCCCTCGCGACGAGCCTATTTCACGTCCAGTTCGCCTTGGATATCCGCTGCTGTCGGGCTGATTGCGCTATTTCCGCATCTGCACTGGCTGGCCACGACAGGCGCGGAGCCCATCCACTATGCCGCGACACACGTGGGGGCCGGTTTTCCTGCGTCGCTGCGGGATGCCGTCAATTTCCTGTTGGGCCTTGCTGCAGCGACGAGCGTGTCCGCCGTGACGTGGGCGATGATCGCCGGGTATCGGATCAAGCGCCTTCCGCGGGATCTCGCGGCGGCGGATTCCAACCTGAAGCTCATCGGCCACGTCGCGATCGGCACGATCGCTCTTCCTTTCATCACGTCCATACTGTTCGGCACCGACTTGCCGTCGCTATGGGCGCTTCAGGGATTGTTCCTGCTCGCCGTGCCGGTCGTGTGCAGCACGCGTTATCGGATCGAGCGGTTCTATACGGTCAATGCAGCGCTCCTGGTTGCCGGAATTGCAATCGCCGCCGCCGTGATGGCGGCCCCAGCCCATGCGCTCTACCGCAACAGCTATGGTTATGAGGAAGGGCGAAACGTCTATCACCAGGCGGCTGACAAGCTCACCCGGCTGTGGCACGAGCAGATGGGCACGCCGCTGTCGATCGTCGGCGGCAACGATAGCCTTGGGGTTGCGGTGGCCTTCTACAGCTCCGATCACCCGCATTATGGCGACCCTTTCGCCTACCAATATTCATTGGCACTGCCTCGCCAGGTGACAGCGGAGCGCGGCTGGGCAGCGCTCTGTTTCGATGACCAGCACGATTGCCTTGAATGGACCGGGCAAATGGCGGCCCACGCCGGAAGCTACGTCAAACGCGAGTTTTCCGTTAAATCGAGCCTGTTCGGAATTCGAGGCATCAAGCGAAACCTCGTTGCATTCCTGGTGGCGCCGCTTCGTGAGCCGGACGATGCACCGTCAAGCCTCGTCAACGATGCCGGTCAGGGCGGAGGACATGTTTCTCCGCAAACGGATCCGCCGCTCCGCGCGGAGCCGGATGTCGCGCTGCCGGAGAATCAGCCGCCGGGAAATGCGCCGCAGACGACCGATCCAGGAGCGAACATGCTGGTGGATCATGGAGCAGCAAGGCTCTTCGTCGTGCTGCTTTGATCAGGTTCATTCCCGGAATGCCGCCGTGATGATCGCACCCGTAATCTTGCGGTAATCGGCTCCCGCTTTATCGGCGGCGGGGTCAAGGGCGTCATATCACGAAGGATAGCGGTCCATGCTTATCAGGTTGGTTTGCATCAGCCTCGGCGTTTGCGCAGTCATCGGTGCCACCGCGCTCGCGCAGACATCTCCATCAATGACCGGTTCAACTCACTCGGCACCCGCAACACGACCGTCGGTCGGTCGCGCCGACAAGATCAACCTCAACACCGCTCCTGTCAGCGAGCTGGTGAAGCTTCCGCATCTTAGCGTGCGCGGCGTCACGGCGATCACGGAGGCGAGAGCAAAGTCAAAGTTCAAGGATTGGAATGATTTCGTGGCCCGACGGGTTGTGCCGCGATTCGTCAGGAGCGAGCTCAAGGAACTCGTCACGTTCTAGAAGGCTCTGTCGGTCGCTGCCAAAAGGCGGCACGGTTGTTGAACTCGAACATGGATATGCTTCAATGAAACGAGTAGCTGTTTTTGCCACCGTGGCGGTGATCGCTGTGGGATGTCTTGCGTCGACAGAAGCCACGGCAGGTGGCCGGCGGAGCGATGCGGTGGCTGTTGGCATCGTCGGCGGCCTGGCCGTCGGCGCCCTGTTGGGCTCCACCATGGCTGCCGGTGCGGCTCCAGCCTATGTCTACGAGAGGGACTATTATTCGCCGGCCCCTGTCGTTCACTACCATCGTCACGTGTACGAATACGGCGACGAATATCCGGGCGGATATGATTACGGTTATCGATCCGGGTACCGGGAAGGTTACTCGGACGGCTATTGGGATAACGATTGAATGGAGACCGGCGTCGTCGCTGATCCGGTTGCTCGACGGTGCGGGTCCGGACCAGTGGCCCGGTCCTAATAACTGATCCGCAGCCCCACGCCGCCGTGAAGCGTATTGCCGACCGGCTGCGGTCCGGCGGTGCCGTTGAGGAAGAGGTCGGCGATCCAGCCCTTGGTGATGCGGAAGCCGACGCGGCCGCCATATTCGAACCAGCCCTGGTTGCCGATGGTCGGCACGATGGTGCCATCGCCGGTGACGGTGGCGACGATGCCGGAATGGGTGGCGAAGGATTGCACCCAACCGCCATTGATGTTGGTTTCGATGTTCGATCCGAACAGATGCGTCCACTGGCCGCCGATCTTGACCAGGCTGGTGCGGTCGGTGCCCTCGGCGATGGTCGCATCGAACGGATTGAACGCAACGGCAGGATCGCTGTAGCCCTTGACCCGCTGCCAGAGCTGCCAGATCTCGACCGAAGCCGCGACCTCGTCGCGCGCGGACAGCCGGTTGATCCAGCCCGCCCGTCCATAGACGCCGTAATTCTCGCTCGAGGTCTCGCCGGTGACCAACACCGGGCCGAGGCTGGTCGCGTAGCTGCGCGTGTAGCGCACTTTCTCCGACGGCGAGAGGATGGTGCCGATATCGAAGAACGGCCGCGACGAGCCCCAGTCGACGAAGTCATAGCGCAGCGCGAAGGCGCCGATCGGCGCGCTGGTGACGTTGTAGCCGCCCTCGCCATACTGCGTGTACGCGATGCCGGCGAGCAGCGACAAATTCGGCGTAATGGTCTTGCGGCCGTGGATACCCGCCGAGAACGAGCCGGCGGAGCCGAAAGCGCTGATGCAGTCCTCGCAATTGACCTGCTCGTTGACGCCGAGCAGCACCGATCCGAGCACCCGGTTGGTGATCATCTGGTTGAAGCGCTGGTCGGCGAGGTTGTTGATCGAGCTGCCGCTCGACGGTGCGCCGGTGATCGGTGTCGGCGACGGGCTGGGCGTGGGTGTCGGCGTGGGCGTAGGTGTCGGCGTTGGCGATGGTGTGGCAGTAGGTGTCGGCGTCGGCGTTGGGGTCGATGTACAGTTCGACGACGCTGACAGCGTATCGGGATTCGAAGAACAGTTCGGCGTCGGACTCTGCGCCTGAGCCGGCGCAGCCCACGCCTGCAGTATCGCGAGCGACAGCGCCATTGTCAGGGCCGCCGACAGGACCAAATGATGGATACGCCGCGCCATGCTCACCGTCCGCACAGCATGCCGGTCGGGTCGTCGACCGGCTGCGTCACCGGCGAGGCATCCGCGAACTGGGTGACGGTGCAGAGGCCCGCGACCTGGGTGCAGGTGGAGGCAAAGGTCCAGGGCGGGTTGTTGGTCTTCTGGATCGTGGTGCGGCCGCCGCTCGAGGTGATGATCGCGGTGTCGCCGGGCTGCGTCAGATCGATGCATTGCCGGTTCGACGTACACACTGTCGATGCGCCTTCCTGCAACACCACGGTGGTCTTGCCGCGCTGCGACAGGATGTCGAGCACCGTGCCGCGAACGCCGATGGTCGCAAGCGGCGTCGTGATCGTGTAGGCGGCCTTGTTGGAGTGGCCGGTGACGAAGCGAAACGCTCCCGAGGTCAGGTGGATCGCAACATCGCGATAGTGATGCTCGTCGTCGAACACGGTGCGGTCGAGCTTGAGCGAGGCATTCGGTCCGAGCGACAGGTTGGTGCTGTCGGCCATCACCAGCCGGGCGGCACTCTCGAGACCGGTGCGCACCGTCTCGTCGCGCAGCAGCGCGTCGCCGACATTGATCGGTGTGGTCGCGGCCGCAACGCGGACAACCTCGTTCTTCACCATGGCCGCTTCGCCGACACGCGTCTGCGCCTGAACAGGATGAGCCGTCAGTGCGACCGCAAGACCGAGTGCAAGGAGAGGGAAAAAGCTGTGGCGCGAATTCATTGCAATACCGATCGACCTATCCTCTCATCGTACCGGATCGCGGACGCAGCTGATATTGTATAATTGTCACAAGCCGTGTTGAGTTGCGCCGGATGGTTCGTGTCGATGGATCCAAAAATGCTCGCGGCTGCGGACATCAACGTGAGATTTGATCACACTCGTCACATACATCACACTCCTGGCTGTCGTAGCTCACACTTCGCTCACACTGGTTCCCCTCGCAGCGTGCTCGTCCTTTGATCATCGCATCCGAATCTCCTTCTGTTCTGCGGCGTCCCGTCGCGCGCACGACGATCGTCGCGGCGATCATCTTCATCGTCGCCCACGTCGTGTTGCTGCTCGGGATCACCACGCCGGACAAGCTCTATTTCGATGAAGTGCACTACGTGCCGGCGGCGCGCCAGATGCTGTTGCCGGTGATCGAGGGCCCGATCCTCAACCCGATGCATCCGCCGCTCGCCAAGGAGATCATCGGGCTGTCGATCAAGGCATTCGGCGACGTGCCGCTCGGATGGCGCTATCCCGCGGCGCTGTTCGGTGCGCTCGCGCTGGTCGCCGTCTATCTCGGCGCCCTTGCGCTGTTCGCGTTGCAGGAGCGCGCCATCGCGGCCGTGCTGCTCGCCTTCTTCAACCAGATGCTGTTCGTGCAGTCGCGGATCGCGATGCTGGATATTTTCGCGCTCGCCTTCTGTCTGTTCGCGATCGCGGCCTTCATCCACGGCTTCAGGCAGAAGCGGCCGCAGTCTGCCTTCGCGCTGACGGGCGTATTCGCAGGGCTTGCCTGTGCCTGCAAATGGAGCGGGTTGTTCGTGCTCGCAACCTGCATCGCGATCGTCGCGATGGTCCGCCTGATGCAGGGCTGGCGCACCCGCTTCGCCGACGCCAATGCGGAGGACTGGTACCGGCCGGACCTGTGGCCGGATTTCCGTCTTTCCCACTTCGTCGTCTGTTTCGTGCTGATCCCGTCGGCCGTCTATCTCGCGAGCTTCGTGCCGCTGTACGGCTTCTCGTTCACCGACCTTATCGAGGCACAACGCCGCATCTTTGCCGACAACACCACGACCGCGATCGCAGGCCATACCTATATGAGCGCATGGCCGTCCTGGCCGTTCCTGATGCGCCCGGTCTGGTACCTGTTCGAGAAGGCCGGCGATGACAGGTTCGCCGCGGTCGTGTTTCTCGGCAATCCGCAATATTGTGGCCGGCGCTGATCGCGCTGAGCGTCGCGCTACGCGACTGGATCGTGACCCGCAGCCGCGATGCGTTTCTCGTGGTTGCGTTCTATCTCGGCCCGTATCTCGCCTGGGCGCTGCTGCCGCGCACGCTCGGTTTCATCTACTACTACCTGCCGGCCGCGACCACGGCGAGCTTCGTGCTGGTCTATGCCGTAACGCGCAACGGTGCGCCGCGCTGGCTGTTGTGGGCCTTCGTGGCCGCCGGATGCGCGGGCTTCATCGCGATGCTGCCGATCACGGTTGCCGCTATCGGGACGTCGATGGCGACCTTCAATCGGCTGATGCTGTTCCAGAGCTGGATTTGAATCTCTCGGAACAAGCGATCCGCCGGCCGGGCGTGGCAAGCGGATCGGAAGTTGGGGAGATTACTGCGACGCCGTCTTGGTATCCATGTTGACGACCTGCACGCGACGGTTGGTCGGGTCCATCGGTGCGCTCGGATCCTTCGGCCGGGTCTTGCCGTAGCCGACGGTCACGAGATCAGAGCCGTTCAGTCCGTAATGCTCGACCAGATAGTTCTTGATGGTGTCGGCGCGGCGCTCCGAGAGATCCTGGTTATAGGCCTCGCTGCCGATCGCGTCGGTGTGGCCGGCGAGCACGAAGGTCGAGCCCTTCATGCTGGCGTCCGACAGCGCCTTGCCGAGTTCCTGCACTGCCTGGGTCGAGCCCTTGGCGATCTCGGCCGAGTTGTAGTCGAAGTGAATCTCCAGATCGATCTTCGGCTTGTTGGCGGCGATGTCGGCGATCTCCTGGCGTTCGCCCAATGACAGCGAGCGGGTCTGCCGGTTGCGAACGGTGTTGAGGAAGCTCGCCTCCTTGGCCGAAGCGGCCGGGTCGACCTGCGTGCCGGCGGAGAGGCCGCGCGTGGCCGACTTCGGCTTCAGTGCATTGAGGATCTGGGCGGCCGGAACGGTGTCGCTGCCGGCCAGTGCGACGCCCGCCGTCATCGACAGCGCAGCGCCGATCGTCAAAAGAGACAAGGAAAGAGAGCGGGTCATGGTTTTCGTCCTTAAATGTCAGGTCAGCCAATCCGGCTGCTATCGTTTTGATGCTGGGAACCTAGGACCGGTTCAAAGCACGGAATGTGATCTGGATCACAGTTGAATATGCCGGGCGCTGTCTCGTGTCGGGCAGGGGCCAGCGAATGGAGAGGAGAGCATCTTGGCCCACGTCAATCGTGTCCTCCGCTCGATCAATGACGAAGGCGCTTCGCGTTGCGTCGATATCTTCGTTCGCCCGGAAGGGACCATCGGTTTCGAGGAATATCGGCGGGACGTGGAGGATGGCCGCGGCTGGTTTCCGGTTGGCGGTCATTCGTCCCGGGTTTTCCATGAGGAAAACGCCGCGCTCGCGGCGGCGATGGCGGACGTTCCCTGGTTACGGCGGGCCATTGGATCGGACTAAAGAGCGATGAGATTTGGTTGAGCTGAAACGGCGTCAATAGCTCACCTCTCCCCTTGGGAGAGGTCGATTTGCGTAGCAAATCGGGTGAGGGGTTACGGTCTATCGAGAGGGCAAGAGCCCTCACCCGGATTGCTTTGCAATCCGACCTCTCCCCGCCGGGAAAGGTGATCCGAAACCTTGGCGGGTCGATTCGACCAAATTCATCCCGCTTAGCTGCAGCCCGGGGCGCCGAAGCGTGCACAATCGGCGGAGCTGATTTCCCTGGCGCGGCTCTCCACAGCAGCGCGAATCTCACTACATTGCCTGGGCAATGCCTCGCGTCGCCGAACCCTTATCCCTGAACAATGCCGCCGCCCGCCATATCTGGCTGCGTGCGCAACGGCTCGATACGACGGCGCCGTTCGGGGACGGGGCATCAGCCGTGGCCGCTGCCGTCGATCATCTCGGCTATGTGCAGATCGACACCATCAACGTGATCGAGCGCTGCCACCACCACATCCTGTTCAGCCGGATTCCGGACTACCGCCGCGCCGACCTCAAGCAGGCGCAGAGCCAGGACAAGAGCGTGTTCGAATACTGGACGCACGCGCTGTCCTACGTGCCGTCCAAGGACATCAACATCTTCCTGCCGGCGATGAAGGCACACAAGCGCGAGGGCCATAAATGGTTCGCGTCGGTGACGCCATCGGATACCCGCAAGGTGCTGCGGCTGCTGCGGGCCGGTCCGCTGACCATCCGCGACATCGAAGACGACGTGCTGACCGAGAAGGAGCATCTCTGGCAGAGCCGCAAGCCCTCCAAGCGTGCGCTGCAACTCGCCTTCTATGGCGGCGTGGTCACGATCAGCGAGCGCGCCGGCATGCTGAAGACCTACGAACTGATGACCAGGCATTTCGGCTGGGACAAGCCGCCGAAGCCAGCATCGGCCTCGGCCAGAACAGCCTATCTGCTCGACCGCGCGCTGCGCTCGCAGGGCATCGTCAGCCTCGACTCGATCTGCCATCTGGACGCGCCGAGCAAGAAGGCGGTGCGCGGCCTGATCGAGACACGGGTGCGCCGCAAGGAGCTGGTCCGGGTCGCCTTGGAAGGCGCCGGCAAGCAGGAGCATTGGGCGCGGCCCGAGGTGCTGGAGGAAACCGGCGAGGGGGATCCCGCTTTGGTTCACATCCTCTCGCCGTTCGATCCGCTGATCATCCAGCGCAAGCGCACCGAGCTGTTCTTCGGCTACGGCCACAAGTTCGAGGCCTATGTGCCGAAGGAGAAGCGCCTGTTCGGCTATTTCGCGCTGCCGGTGCTGGTCGGCGACGACATCGTTGCCGCCCTCGACCTGAAGACCGACCGGCAGAACAGGAAGCTCCTGATGCAGAAATGGAGCTGGGTCGGCAACGGCAAGAAGCAGGCGGCGCGCAAGGAGCTGAAGCGCCGGATCGAGGAGGAGCTCGACCGCTTCGAGCGTTTCCAGCTCGCCGAGTAGGCCCCGGCGCGCTCTCCATTCGTCATTGCGAGGAGCAAAGCGACGAAGCAAACCACCTCGCCGCCTACGGCGCTATGGATTGCTTCGCTTCGCTCGCAATGACGGGGACGACGTCTGGCAAACGTGGTCCGGGGTTCCGGTTTGGCCTGTGTGCTATGAGTTTTTGCCATTGCCGAATGCGGGGCCACCCAATAATCCTCAAGGCAAGCAATAGCTTTGGGGGGAACAGATGAGCCAGACCGCAACCGTCGCGACTGATCGCGGCGCCCGCAGCGAGATCGAGACGTCCACGATCCGCGCGATCTCCTGGCGGCTGATCCCGTTCCTGATCCTGGCCTACTTCTTCTCCTATCTCGACCGCGTCAATCTCGGCTTCGCCGCGCTAACCATGAACAGCGAGCTGAAGTTCTCGCCGGTGGTGTTCTCGTTCGGCGCCGGCATCTTTTTCATCGGCTATTTCATCTTCGAGGTGCCGAGCAATCTGGCACTGGAGCGATTCGGCGCCAGCAAATGGATCGCCCGCATCATGGTGAGCTGGGGCATCCTCTCGGCACTAATGGCGGCGGTCTATGACGAGCACAGCTTCTATGCGTTGCGCTTCTTGCTCGGCGTCGCCGAGGCCGGCTTCTTCCCCGGCATCATCCTCTATCTCACCTACTGGTATCCGGCCGAGTATCGCGCGCGCTTCCTCGCCGCCTTCGCGCTCGCGGTGCCGATTTCGACGGTGATCGGCGCGCCGATCTCCGGCCTGTTGCTCGGGCTGGACGGCGTGATGGGGCTGAAAGGCTGGCAGTGGCTGTTCGTGATCGAGGGCATCCCCTCGGTGCTGCTCGGCATCGTCACCTGGTTCTATCTCACTGACCGGCCGGAGAAGGCCGATTGGCTCTCGGCCGAGCAGAAGGCCTGGCTGAAGACGAAGCTCGATGCCGAGGTCGCGGCCAAGCAGGCGGCGCAGCACTTCACGCTCGGCCAGGCGCTGTCCTCGCCGAAAGTGCTGGCGCTGAGCGCGATCTATTTCGGCTTCGTCGCCTCGCTCTACGGCATGCAGTTCTGGCTGCCGCAGATCGTCAAGGCGTTCGGCCTCAGCAACGCGCAGACCGGATTCGTCACCGCGATCCCCTATGCGTTCGGCACCGTCGCGATGATCCTGTGGGCGCGCCGTTCCGACGCCGCGCGGGAGCGCGTGTTTCATGTCGGCGCGCCGCTCTTGCTCACGGCGCTGGCGCTCGCCGTCTCCAGCTACATCACCGATCCGACCATGACCATGGTCGTGCTGACGGTCGCCGCGATCGGCGTGTTCTGCACCTTCGCGGTGTTCTGGACGCTGCCGACCGCCTGGCTGTCAGGCACCGCCGCCGCCGGCGCGATCGCGCTGATCAACTCGATCGGCAACCTCGCCGGTTTCGGCGGGCCCTATCTGATCGGCTGGGTGAAGGAGTCGACCGGCAGCACGTCGACCGGCCTCCTGGTGCTGTCGCTGTTGCCGCTCGCGGCGGGCCTATTGGTCTTCCTCGGCAGCCACGAGACCAAGACCGAGTTCGCCGGCGCGAAGTAGCCCAGCCGCCGGGCCAGACAAAACACCGAAAACAACCCCATGCACAGTGGCGGATTTTGCGTCGCTGATCCGGGCGATCCATCTTCCAAGCCGCTACACCGCGGATTCGACGCCAATCCCAGGCCATCCTCACGAACAGGTTACTACTGACGAATATTGACATTCATCAGTGATAAATCGATACTCTTCATCAGTCGTCAGCCCGATGGAGATTTCAGATGTTCGTTCGTTCCATTTTCTCGAGCTATTACAGGCTCTTGACAGGAGCGTCGCTGGCTTTTGCGGTGTTCGCGCTGACCGGCTGCAACGAAAGGGCGGCCGAACAGGCCGATCCGGGACGCCCCGTTCTGGTGGCGACCGTCCATTACGAAGCTGAAACCCCTGAACGCAGTTTTGTCGGCACCATCAAGCCCCGTATCGAAGCCGATATGGGCTTTCGGGTTGCCGGCAAGGTGGCCAAGCGGCTGGTCGAGGTCGGACAGACAGTCGACGTCGACCAGCCCTTGGCCACCCTCGACGAGGTCGATCTGAAGCTGCAGGCCGAGCAGGCAGAGGCCGAGTTCCGCGCCGCCACCGGCGTGCTGGCGCAGGCCGCGGCCGCCGAGCAGCGCGCCAAGGACCTGAAGGCCAAGGGCTGGGCCACCGATGCGGCGCTCGATTCCGCAAAGGCCGCCGGCGACGAGGCGCGGGCGCGGCTGAACCGCGCCGAGCGCTCGGTCGAGCTGACCAAGAATTCCCTCTCTTATGCAACGCTGGTGGCCGACACGAGGGGTGTCGTCACCGCGACCATGATCGAGCCCGGCCAGGTGGTTGCCGCGGGCCAGGCCTCGATCCGTGTCGCCCGACTTGGCGAGAAGGAAGCTGTCGTCGCGATCCCCGAGACGCTTCTCGCTCGTGCCAGGTCGGGCGTTGCCACGGTGACGCTGTGGTCGGATGCCAAGAAGACCTATGCCGCCAAGCTGCGCGAGGTCGCGCCGCAGGCCGATCCCGCGACCCGCACCTATCTCGCGAAGTTCTCGCTGCCGGACGCCGACGAGGCCGTCTCGCTCGGCATGACCGCAACCCTGACCCTGGCCGACAAGGCGACCGAACGGGTCGCCAAGCTGCCGCTGTCGGCGCTGTACAGTCAGGGCGGCGATCCCTCGCTCTACATCGTCGATGACAAGGGCGACATCGCCCTGAAGCCGGTCAAGGTGAAGGCCTATGAGAGCAACAACGTCGTCATCTCCGGCGGCGTCGACGATGGCGCCAAGGTGGTCGCCCTCGGCGTGCAGAAACTCGATCCGAGCCAGAAGGTCCGGGTCGTCTCGTCGCTGTCGTTCTAGTCCCGCGTCATTGCGAGGAGCGAAGCGACGAAGCAATCCACGTCGCCGCAAGCTGAAGAATGGATTGCTTCGCTTCGCTCGCAATGACGATTGAAGTCGAGACGGTTTGGACCTGGAGAGTTCGATGAAGCGCTTCAACCTTTCGGCCTGGGCGGTCAGCCATCCGACGCTGGTGCTGTTCCTGATGATCATCCTCGGCGTCGCCGGCTTCTTCTCCTATGAGAAGCTCGGCCGCGCCGAGGATCCGTTCTTCACCGTCAAGGTGGTGAACGTCTCGGTGATGTGGCCGGGCGCGACCTCGCAGGAAATGCAGATGCAGGTCGCCGATCCGATTGAGAAGAAGCTGCAGGAGCTGCCGTTCTTCGACAAGGTGCAGACCTATTCCAAGCCGGGCTTCACGGCGATGCAGGTCTCCTTCAAGGATTCGACCTCACCAAAGGATGTGCCCTATCTTTTCTACCTGCTGCGCAAGAAGCTGGTCGACGTGCAGGGCGATCTGCCGTCCGGTATCCTCGGGCCCGTGGTCAACGACGAATTCTCCGACGTCGATTCTATCCTCTATATGATGACCGGCGACGGCGCCAATTACGCGCAGCTCAAGAAGGTCGCGGAAGGCTTTCGCCAGCGCCTGCTGAAGGTGCCTGGAGTCACCAAGATCGACCTCTACGGCATCCAGGACGAGCGCATCTTTGTCGAGTTCTCGCATGCCAAGCTCGCGACCCTCGGCATCACGCCGCAGGCGCTGTTCGATTCGCTCGCCAAGCAGAACAACGTCACGCCGGCCGGCACCGTCGAGACCTCCTCGCAGCGCGTGCCGCTGCGCGTCACCGGCGCGCTCGACGGTGTCAAGGCGGTTGCCGAGACGCCGGTCGAGAGCAATGGCCGCGTGTTCCGGCTTGGCGATATCGCAACCGTCAGCCACGGCTATGTCGATCCGCCGACCTTCAAGGTCCGCCAGGAAGGCAAGCCCGCGCTCGGCATCGGCGTCGTCACCGCCAAGGGCGCCAACATCCTCGAGCTCGGCAAGGAAGTGCAGCAGGCCACTGCCGAATTCATGAAGGCGGTGCCGCAGGGCATCGAGGTCGAGCAGATCGCCGACCAGCCCAAGGTGGTCGAGCACGCCGTCGGCGAGTTCGTGCACTCCTTCGTCGAGGCGCTCGCGATCGTGCTGTTCGTCTCCTTCGTCGCGCTCGGCTGGCGCACCGGCATCGTGGTGGCATTGTCGGTGCCGCTGGTGCTCGGCATCGTCTTCATCGTGATGAACGCGATGTCGCTCGACCTGCACCGCATCACGCTCGGCGCGCTGATCATCGCGCTCGGCCTATTGGTCGACGACGCCATCATCGCGGTCGAGATGATGGTGGTGAAGATGGAACAGGGCTGGGACCGCATGAAGGCGGCGTCCTTTGCCTGGGAATCTACCGCGTTTCCGATGCTCACGGGGACGCTGGTCACAGCCGCTGGCTTCCTCCCCATCGGCTTTGCCAATTCGGCGGTCGGCGAATATGCCGGCGGCATCTTCTGGATCGTGGCGATCTCGCTGGTTGCCTCCTGGTTCGTCGCGGTGATCTTCACGCCCTATATCGGCGTCAAGCTGCTGCCCAACATCAAGGTGCACCAGAACCACGATCCGCACGCGATCTATGAGACGCGGATGTATCGCGGCCTGCGCAGCGTGGTGCAGTGGTGCGTCGATCACCGCGTCAAGGTGGTGGTGGCGACCGTCGGCGTCTTCGTGCTTTCGATCGTGGGCTTCGGCCACGTCCAGCAGCAGTTCTTCCCGCTGTCAGAGCGGCCCGAGCTGTTCCTGCAGCTTCGTTTGCCAGAGGGCACGGCCTTCAACGTCACCGAGAAGGCGGTGAAGCAGGCCGAAGGGCTGCTGAAGGACGACCAGGACATCCAGACCTATACCGCCTATGTCGGCCAGGGCTCGCCTCGCTTCTGGCTCGGCCTCAACCCGCAGCTGCCGAACGAGGCCTTTGCCGAGATCGTGATCCTCGCCAAGAACGTCGAGGCGCGCGAGCGCGTCAAGGCGAAGATCGAGCAGGCCGCCGCCGACGGCGCGCTGAACCAGGCGCGGGTCCGGGTCGATCGCTTCAACTTCGGTCCGCCGGTCGGTTTCCCGGTCCAGTTCCGCGTGATCGGGCCTGACGCCAACAAGGTGCGCGACATCGCCTATCAGGTGCGCGACATCATGCGCCAGAACAAGAACGTCAAGGACGTCCAGCTCGACTGGAACGAGCAGTCGCCTTACCTGAAGCTCGCCGTCGACCAGGATCGGGCGCGCGCGCTCGGCCTGACCCCGCAGGACGTCTCGCAGGCGCTGGCGATGCTGATCTCGGGCGCGCCGGTCACCACGATCCGCGACGGCATCGAGAAGGTCGGCGTGGTCGCCCGCGCGGTGCCGTCCGAGCGGCTCGATCTCGGCCGGGTCGGCGATCTCACCATCACGTCACGCAATGGCGTCGCCGTACCGTTGCAGCAGATCGCCAAGATCGAATATGCGCATGAGGAGCCGATCCTGTGGCGGCGCAACCGCGACATGGCGATCACCGTGCGCTCCGACGTCGTCGACGGCGTGCAGGCGCCCGACGTCACCAATCAGATCTCGCCGAAGCTCAAGGACATCCAGGCCCATCTCGAGCCGGCCTACCGGATCGAGCCGGGCGGCGCGTTCGAGGAATCCGCCAAGGGCAATGCGTCGATCTTCATCCTCTTCCCCGTGATGGTGATGGTGATGCTGACGCTTTTGATGATCCAGCTGCAGAGCTTCTCGCGCCTGACGTTGGTGTTCCTCACCGCGCCGCTCGGCATCGTCGGCGCCTCGCTCGGGCTCAACGTCGCCAACCAGCCGTTCGGCTTCGTGGCGCTGCTCGGCCTGATCGCGCTCGCCGGCATGATCATGCGCAACACGGTGATCCTGGTCGATCAGATCGAGAGCGATGTGGCGTCCGGCCTGACCCGGCGCGAGGCGATCGTCGAGGCCACCGTCCGGCGTGCCCGGCCGGTGGTGCTGACCGCGCTCGCCGCGATCCTTGCCATGATCCCGCTGTCGCGCTCGGCGTTCTGGGGTCCGATGGCGATCACCATCATGGGCGGTTTGTTTGTTGCGACTTTCCTGACCTTGCTGTATCTGCCGGGCCTTTACGCCCTCTGGTTCCGCAAGACCCTCGAGGAGAGCGGTCCCGAGCAAACAGATACTGCGCCGCAGCATACGGAAAAAGGGCAACTCGCATTTCCACTTGCTGAGGCGGCCGAATAATTGAAGATTGAGCAGGCCAACATGACACTGATCTCGGAACATAGCGAAACCGACACCCGCGAGCGGATTCTCGTGGTGGCGGAGCGCTTGTTCCGGCAGATCGGTTACCAGAAGACCACTGTCGCCGACATCGCCAAAGAGCTGCGGATGAGCCCGGCCAATGTGTACCGCTTCTTCGATTCGAAGAAGGCGATCCACGAAGGCGTGGCGCGCGGCCTGATGGGCGGGGTCGAGATCGAGGCGCAGCGGATTGCCCGGTCGGAAGGGCCGGCCGCGGCGCGCATGCGCCAAATGATGAAGACGATCAATCGCATGAATACCGAGCGCTATGTCGACGATTCCAAGTTGCACGAGATGGTCGAGATCGCGATGCAGGAGGATTGGCAGGTCTGCGTCACCCATATGGAAACGATCGGCCACACCATCGGCGAGGTGATCGCGCAAGGCGTGGCGACGGGCGAGTTCGAGGTCGACGACCTCGAAGTCGCCGCGCTGTGCGCCGGCACGGCGATGATGCGGTTCTTCCACCCGCAGATGATCGCCCAATGCGCCACCAAGCCGGGCCCGACCATCGACCAGATGATCGATTTCGTGATCGCCGGCCTGTCGCCGCGTGCCCGCGCCAATTGAGCGCCAACGCTGACATTTTCGTCAGTTGACTCTTGCGTCAATTATCTCATTCCGTCATTCCGGGATGCGCCGCAGGCGCAGGCCCGGAATCCATACTCACGATCGTGGTTATGGATTTCGGGCTCGCGTTGCGCGCGCCCCGGAATGACGAGCTACTGATAACAGGAAAGAGCACGCCGTGACCGCCAAAGACCTGCATTTCTACGAGCCGAAGAACGGCCACGGCCTGAAGCACGACCCGTTCAATGCCATCGTGGCGCCACGGCCGATCGGCTGGATCTCCTCGCGCGACAAGGGCGGCAACGTCAACCTCGCGCCCTACAGCTTCTTCAACGCCTTCTGCTACGTGCCGCCGATCATCGGCTTCTCCTCCACCAACTGGAAGGACAGCGTCGCCAACATCCAGGACACCGGCGAGTTCGTCTGGAACCTGGCGACGATGGATCTCGCCAAGCACATGAATGCGACCGCGGCGCATGTCGCGCGCGATGTCGACGAGTTCAAGCTCGCAGGCCTCACGCCGGTTGCCGGCAAGCTCGTCAACGTGCCGCGCGTCGCCGAAAGCCCGGTGTCGTTCGAGTGCAAGGTGAGCCAGATCATCCAGCTTCAGGGCGCCGACGGCAAGAGGGCCGAGGCCTGGCTGACGCTCGGCGAGGTGGTCGCCGTCCACATCGACAAGGCCTTCATCAAGGACGGCGTCTATCAGACCGGTCTCGCGCACCCGATCGTCCGCGCCGGCCGCCGCGGCGACTATTTCGAGATCAAGCCGGAGAACATGTTCGAGATGATCCGCCCGGATTAGTTCTTTCTTCTCCCTCGCCCCGCTCTTGCGGGGAGAGGGTTGGGGTGAGGGGCCGTCTCCGCGAGTTGTCATCGTCGTGAGACCTGTACCCCCTCACCCGAAATTCAAGCTGCGCTTGAATTTCGACCTCTCCCCGCAAGCGGGGCGAGGTAAGAAACGTCCCTCTACGGCGCACTTGCACGCCCCGCGACGCCTGCCCACACCACAACAATGTGAAATTTCGGCGTGCAGTGATGAAAAACCGTCACTCGCAACCTCCGAGCGAGCGGTCTAACCTCCGGCGCGCCAGGCCGGATCAACGGCCGGCCAACACAGTGGGAGGATGCGATGACACGCCAGCAGCGGAGCGGTCCGAAAGGCGCGCAGAGCGGTCAGGAGGAAGAGCGGCGCGATCCGAACGTTTCACGTCGAACGCTCGTCCAGGGATTGGCGGTGGGGGCGGCCGCTGCCGCAGCCGGCGTCACCAGCGCGCTGGCTCAGAACGCGCCCGCGCCGGTCGGACCGCCGACGACCATCACCAGCCCGCCGCGCGACTTCAGTCCGCGCGGTGCGCCGACCACCTATTTCTGGGACCCCGACATCATCGCGGTCGATCCGTCCTTCAACGATCTTGCCCAGCCCAACACCTCGATCAAGCGCCTCTTTACGGGTGTGCTGTGGGCGGAAGGCCCGGCCTGGAGCTCGCAGGGCCGCTATCTGCTATGGAGCGACATCCCGAACAACCGGCAGATGCGCTGGTCGGAGGATGACGGCCATGTCAGCGTGTTCCGCACGCCGTCAAACTACTCGAACGGCAATTCGTTCGACTTCCAGGGCCGCCAGCTCTCCTGCGAGCATCTCACCCGCCGGGTGACGCGCTACGAGAATGACGGCACTGCGACGGTGCTTGCCGATAACTATCAGGGCAAGCGGCTGAACTCGCCGAACGACATCGTCGCGCATCCCGACGGCAGCTATTGGTTCACCGATCCGCCCTATGGCGGCCAGCTCTACGAGGGCGAGCCTGACGCGGCCGGTGGCGCGAGCAACGCGGCCGGCAAGCTCAACCCGCGGATCGGGCAGCCCGCGGGCTTCGCGCCGGCCAAGCGCGAGCTGCCGACCAATTGCTATCGCATCGATCCCTCGGGCCGCGTCGATCTCGTGGTGAGCGAGGACCAGGTGCCGGATCCGAACGGCATCTGCTTCTCGCCGGATTACAAGAAGCTCTATGTCGTCTCGACCGGCAAGGGACCGGGCGACAGCGGCCCGGGCGGCAAGGGCGACGTCTTCGTGTTCGATGTCGGCGCCGACAACAAGCCCGTCAACGGCAAGCGGTTCAGCGATTTCACGATCGACGGCGTAAAGTGCGGACCGGACGGCATCCGCTGCGACGTCAACGGCAATGTCTGGTGCTCGAGCAATGCCGGCCGCGCGGTCGGTTACAACGGCGTGACGGTGTGGTCGCCGGAAGGTAAGCTGCTCGGCCGCATCCGGCTGCCCGAGGTCTGCGGCAACATCACCTTCGGCGGCCCCAAGCGCAATCGCCTGTTCATGGCCGCAAGCCAGTCGCTCTATGCGGTCTATACCGCGACCCAGGGCGCCGGGCCGGCCTAGCCGCGATCTTTACTCCACCTCTCCCCAGCGGGGAGAGGTCGATTTGCGAAGCAAATCGGGTGAGGGGGCGCTGCTCTCACGAGAGACCGTAACCTCTCACCCGGCGCTGCGCGCCGACCTCTCCCAAGGGAGAGGTGAATTCGCCATCCATCGCTACCTGATTGTCGCAGCTCAGCTTTCGGAACTGAACGCGTGGTCTGCCGTTAACAAAGGGCGGCTTGGCCGCGTCAATTTCGCTCTATTTGAACAGCGAAGTGTTCACCGGTGAACGGCACTTTCCGATAGGATCACCACCCATCCGCGCTGCCGTTTCATGAGGACCTCACCATGAGCTTCCGCCGCGATTACTTGTCCAAGCCGATTTTCTCCTGGGCGCGTGGCGTGCTGCCGACCATGTCGGACACCGAGCGCGAGGCGCTGGAAGCCGGCGACGTCTGGTGGGATGCCGATCTCTTCACCGGCAATCCCGACTGGTCGAAATTGCTGGCGTTCGCGCCGGCCAGATTGACCGAGGAGGAGAACGCCTTCCTGCACGGTCCGGTCGATGAGCTCTGCGCGATGCTCGACGAGTGGAAGATCAATTGGGAGTGGCGCGACCTGCCGCCCGAGGTGTGGAGCTTCATCAAGGCGAAGAAATTCTTCGGCATGATCATCCCGAAGGAATTCGGTGGCCTCGGCTTCTCGCCTTATGCGCATTCCGAAGTGGTGCGCAAGATTTCCTCGCGGTCGCTGACCGCGGCCGTCACCGTGATGGTGCCGAACTCGCTCGGGCCGGGCGAACTCCTGATGCGCTTCGGCACCAAGGAGCAGCAGGACAAATGGCTGCCGCGTCTGGCTGCCGGCCAGGACATTCCCTGCTTCGGGCTGACCAGCCCGGAGGCCGGCTCGGACGCCGCCTCGATGATCGACACCGGCATCATCTGCAAGGGCAATTTCGAAGGCCGCGAGGTGCTTGGGCTGAAGCTGAATTGGCACAAGCGCTACATCACGCTGGGGCCAGTGGCGACGCTGCTCGGCCTCGCCTTCAAGGCCTTTGATCCCGACCACCTGGTCGGCAGCGAGGAAGAGCTCGGCATCACGGTCGCGCTGATCCCGACCCATCTGCCCGGCGTCTCGATCGGCCAGCGCCATCTGCCGGCGATGCAGGTGTTCCAGAACGGCCCGAACTGGGGCCGCGATGTCTTCATCCCGCTCGACTACATCATCGGCGGCCAGGAGCGTCTGGGGCAGGGCTGGAAGATGCTGATGACGGCGCTCGCCGCCGGCCGCGGCATTTCGCTGCCGTCGCTGTCGGCCGCCGGCGCCGCCTATGCCGCACGCACCACCGGCGCCTATGCCCGCATCCGCGAGCAGTTCGGCATCTCGATCTCGAAATTCGAGGGCATCGAGGAGCCGCTCGCGCGCATCGCCGGCACCGCCTATCTGCTCGACGCCGCGCGGCGGCTGACCTGCGCCGCGCTGAACGAGGGGCATCATCCCGCCGTCATCTCCGGGATCATGAAGCTGCACGCCACCGAGCGGATGCGGATCGCGATCGACGATGCCATGGACATCCATGGCGGCAAGGCTGTCATCGACGGCCCGCAGAACTATCTCGGCGGGCTCTACCGCTCGGTACCGGTCGGCATCACGGTCGAAGGCGCCAACATCCTGACCCGTAATCTGATCGTGTTCGGGCAGGGCGCGATCCGCGCGCATCCGTATCTCTTGCAGGAGATGAACGCGCTCAGCGAGACCGATCGCGACAAGGGCCTGACTGCGTTCGACACCGCGTTCTGGAAGCATGTCGGCCACGGCTTCGCGACCATGTTCCGCGCCTGGGGCCGCAGCTGGACCTTTGGCCTGTTCGCACCGGCGCCGGATGCCGGCGACGCAACGGAGTTCTATCGCCAGCTCTCGCGCTATTCGTCGGCGTTCGCGCTGTGCGCCGACATGACGCTGCTCACCCTCGGCGGCGCTCTGAAGCGCAAGGAAATGCTCTCGGCGCGCTTCGGCGACATCCTGTCGGAGCTTTACTTGCTTTCTGCCGCGCTGAAGCGCTGGCAGGACGAGGGGCGGCAGAAGGAGGATCTTCCCGCGCTCCAATGGTGCATGGCATCCGGCTTCAAGACCATCGAGAACCGCTTTGCGGAGATCCTCGCCAATCTGCCGAACCGCCCGGTGGCATGGCTGCTGAAATTCCTGATCCAGCCGTTCGGCGCGCGCGTCACGGGTCCGTCTGATAGCGTCGTGCATCTCTGCGCACAGCTCGTGCTGTCGCCGTCGGCAGCCCGCGACCGCCTGACGCCGGACCTCGCCTTTGTCGAGGACGACGGCGGCATGGAGCGGCTGGAAAAGGCCTTCCGCCTCGTCATCGAGTCCGAGGATGCGGCCAAGCAGCTGCGCGCGGCGCGGCTGCATGACTGGAAGGAGGCCGTCCGGAAAGGCGTCATCACCGAAGCCGACGGCGAGAGGCTCGCCGCCGCCCACGAGGCGGTCGCGAAGGTCATCGAGGTCGATGATTTTGCGCCCGAGGCGCTGTCCCCGATTTACAAGAAAACCGCCGACGTGCATCAGTTCTTCCAGGAGCTGGGTGAGCAGAGGGCGGCGAGCTAATGGCGCGACCAGTCTTTATCGTCGACGGCAGCCGGACGCCGTTCCTGAAGGCGCGTTTCGGTCCCGGCCCGTTCACCCCGGTCGATCTCGCCGTGCAATGCGGCCGGCCACTGCTGGCGCGGCAGCCTTTCGCGCCCACCGCCTTCGACCAGGTCATCCTCGGCTGCGTCAACGTGATCGCCGACGAGATGAACCCTGCGCGGGTCGCAGCCCTCCGGCTCGGCATGGGCGAGCAGATGGTCGCCTTCACGGTGCAGATCAATTGCGGCTCCGGCATGCAGTCGATCGACACCGGCTACCGCTACATCCGCGAGGGCATCTCCGAGTTGATCCTCGCCGGCGGCGCCGAGGCGTTGAGCCACGCGCCGCTGGTCTGGCCCAATTCCGGCGTGCGCTGGTTTGCCGGCTTTGCCGGCGCCAAGGGCATCGGCGCCAAGATCGCCGCGGCGTTGAAGGTGAAGCCGAGCTACTTCAAGCCGATTATCGGCCTCGAGCGCGGGCTGACCGATCCCATCACCGAGCTCAACATGGGGCAGACCGCCGAGAAGGTCGGCCATCTCTTCGGCATCACCCGGGCGCAGTCCGACGCTTACGCCGCCGAGAGCCATCAGCGGCTGGCGAAGGCGCAGAAGGAGGGCTTCCTCAAGGGCGAGGTCGAGACCGCGTTCTCCCGCGACGGCAAGTTCTACGATCATGACGATGGCGTCCGCCCGGACTCGACACCGGAGACGTTGGCAAAGCTGAAGCCGGTGTTCGAGCGCCCGTGGGGCCAGGTCACAGCCGGCAATTCCTCGCAAATCACCGACGGCGCATCCTGGGTGATCCTGGCATCCGAGACCGCGGTGGCAAAGCACGGGCTGACGCCGAAGGCCGTGATCCTCGACAGCCAGTGGTCGGCGCTCGATCCGTCGATCATGGGCCTCGGTCCGGTGCTGTCGGCGAGCGCGCTGTTGAAGCGCAACGGACTGACATTGCAGGAAGTCGAGACCTGGGAGCTGAATGAGGCTTTTGCGACGCAGGTGCTCGGCTGTCTCGCAGCCTGGAACGACGACAAATTCTGCCGCGAGATTTTGGGGCTCGACGGCGCGGCCGGCGAGATCGACCGCGCGAAGTTGAACGTCGACGGCGGCGCGATCAGCCTCGGCCATCCCGTCGGCACCAGCGGCAACCGCATCGTGCTGCATCTGGTCAATGCGATGAAGCGGCTCGGCACCAGGCGCGGCGTCGCCACCGAATGCATCGGTGGCGGGCAGGGTGGCGCGATGTTGATAGAGACGGTGTGATCATGGATTCACGGATCATGGACGTTCTCGCCGATCGCGTGCTCGAGCTCGGGCCGAAGCCGGCCGCCGACAGTCCCTACAAGAATTTCCAGCTGACGCGTGACGAGGACGGCATCGCCTGGCTGCTGTTCGACCGCGCCGGCACCAGCGCCAACACGCTGTCCGCCGATCTTCTCGAGGAGCTCGATGCGGTCGTCACGGCGCTGGAGAGCCAGCGGCCGACCGGCCTCGTGGTGCGCTCGGCGAAGAAGAGCGGCTTCATCGCCGGTGCCGACGTCAATGAATTTCGCGGCGCCAGCGACCCGCGGGCGGTCGAGACCGAGATCGGCCGCGCCCATGCGGTGATCGACCGGCTCGAGGCGCTGCGCGTGCCCTCGGTCGCCGTGGTCCACGGTTTCTGTCTCGGCGGCGGCCTCGAGGTTGCGCTGGCCTGCCAGATGCGGATCGCGATCGACGATGCCAGATTCGGCTTCCCCGAGGTGTTGCTCGGCCTGCATCCCGGCCTCGGCGGCACCGTGCGCTTCACCGAGCTGGTTAAGCCGATGCAGGCGATGACCTTGATGCTGACCGGCAAGACGATCGACGCACGCCGCGCCAAATCGCTCGGCCTGGTCGACGCGGTCACCCAGGAGCGCCATGTCCGCAACGCGGTGAAGGATGCGGTGTTCGGCCGGCTGAAGCGCGCCAAGCCCGGCATGCTCAACGCGATCCTCAATCTTGGTCCGATCAGGGGCTTGCTTGCCTCACGGATGCGCAGCCAGGCGGAGAAGGCCGCGCCGCGCAAGCACTATCCGGCGCCCTATGCGCTGATCGAGCTCTGGGAGAAGCACGCCGGCAACCGCTCGGCGATGCTGAATGCGGAGAAGGCCTCCTTCGCCAATCTGATGGTGACGCCATCAGCGCAGAATCTGATCCGGGTGTTCTTCCTGCGCGAGCAGATGAAGAAGGCGGCCGGCAGCGGCAACAAGGTGCAGCACGTCCATGTCATCGGCGCCGGCGCAATGGGCGGCGATATCGCGGCCTGGTGCGCCAGCCAGGACATGCGCGTCACGCTCGCCGACATGAAGGCCGAGCCGATCGCGGGCGCGATGAAGCGCGCCGCCGAGCTGTTCGGCAAGATCATGCGCAGCAAGATCGACCAGCGCGACGCGCTGGACCGGCTGATCCCCGACATGGACGGCGAGGGCGTTCGCAACGCCGATCTGATCATCGAGGCGGTGCCGGAGAAGCTCGAGCTCAAGCAGAAGGTCTATGCCTCGCTCGAGCCGAAGATGAAGCAGGACACGATCCTCGCCACCAACACGTCGAGCATTCCCTTGCAGGATCTGCGCACCACGCTGGCGCGGCCGGAGCGGCTGCTCGGGCTGCATTTCTTCAACCCGGTGTCGCGGCTGCAGCTCGTCGAGGTCGTCAGCCATGACGGCACCGATGCCGCGATGCTCAGGGAAGCGCGCGCCTTTGTCGGCGCCATCGATCGTCTGCCGCTGCCGGTGAAGAGCTCGCCGGGCTTCCTCGTCAACCGCGCGCTGACGCCCTACATGCTGGAAGCGATGATGATGCTGGACGAGAAGACCGACCAGCGCCTGATCGACGCGGCCGCCGTCGAGTTCGGCATGCCGATGGGGCCGATCGAGCTCGCCGACCAGGTCGGCCTAGATATCTGCCTCGATGTCGGCGACATGCTGCGCTCGAAGTTCGGCGACACCTTGCCGCCGACGCCGGCCTGGCTGCGCGAAAAGGTCGCCAGGGGTGAGCTCGGCCGCAAGACCGGCAAGGGCTTCTACAGCTGGAAGGACGGCAAGGCGGAGAAGGCGCCGCTGCCGGAGACCGGTCCGAAAGTCAGCGACGAGATGATCGATCGGCTGGTGCTGCCGATCTCCAATGTCTGCATCGCCGTCTTGCGCGAAGGCATCGTCGACGACGCCGATATGGTCGACGGCGCGATGATCTTCGGCACCGGCTATGCCCCGTTCCGCGGCGGCCCGCTCAACTACGCGCGCACGCGCGGCGTCGACAGCATCGTATCCGCGCTGCGCGCGCTGGCGCAGAAGTTCGGCGATCGTTTCGCACCCGACGCAGGCTGGGAGACCTTCAAGTGACCGATACCCAAGCGCCTGAAACGCATGCTCACGCGCCGCCGATCAGCGGCAACGAGCCGCAGGGCGATCTCTGCATCCGCACGCTGGCGATGCCTGCCGACACCAACGCCAATGGCGACATTTTCGGCGGCTGGCTGCTCAGCCAGATGGACGTCGGCGGCGGCGTGTTCGCTTCCAAGCTGGCGAAGTCACGCACCGTGACGGTTGCGATCGAGGCGATGAACTTCCGCAAGGCGGTCTATGTCGGCGATCTCGTTTCGGTGCACGCCAATCTCGTGCGCGTCGGCCGCACCTCGATCACAGTGCATCTCGAAGCCTGGGTACTGCGCCGCCGCGAACAGCAGTCGATCCTCGTCACCGACGGCAATTTCACCTACGTCTCGATCGACGATCAGGGCCGTCCGCAACCGATCCAGCGCGATGGGGCGACGATTTCGACCTGACGTCTTTCGCGCGAAAAGCGCCGCTGATTCGGCGCAAGAGAAAACGCGTCCAAACTGAGACCGGAGCGCCGCTCGATTGCAAAAAGCGGCGCTTCGCTTCGCAAAAAATTCAGGAACAATCGGGCGGCGATGCCGTTGTCGGCGCGGAATCAAACCGAGGCCGATAATGTCAGACTGCTACGTCATCGAAGTAAGTTCCGAGACCGCGGGTATCGTGGTGCGCGATACCAGGGGTTACGCGTTTTTCGCGGCTTCGCACCGGTTCCAAGCCCTGGAGGGCCAGATCTTCCGCAACGCACGCGAGGCCGAGCGCGCGGCGCGACGCCTGGTCACCGGCCAGGATCTGCAGATGGCCTCCTGAGGAGCCACGCGGTGCGCCGTTTGCGCGCGCCGCAAGAGTCTGTATTGATGCATCCGAACTCACGGAACTTTTTCGGATGCCGCAGACACAAGGCAAGGCGCTGCTGTTCGATATCGACGGCACGCTCGCCGACACCGATCCGCTGCATCTGGCGGCGTTCAACCGGGTGCTCGGCCCCCATGGACACAGCTTCGATCACGCGCGCTTCGGCGAGGAGCTGCAAGGCTTCTCCAATGCGTCGATCGGCGAGCGTTTCCTCACCCGCGAACCGCCCGACCGCCGCGCCAGCATCCTCGGCGAAAAGGAGCGGATCTTCCGCGAATTGGTCTCCGGCCAGATCGTGCCGGTGCCGGGATTGATGGCGTTGCTCGACCGGGCCGATCGCGCCGGCGTGCCGATGGTGGCGGTGACCAATGCGCCGCGCCCGAACGCCGAACTGCTGCTCTCGGGACTGGGTATCGCGCACCGTTTCAAGGCTGTCGTGATCGGCGATGAACTGGCGCACGGCAAGCCGCATCCCCTGCCGTATCTCGAGGGGCTGCGCCTCGCCGGCGCGTCGGCGCAGGCTTCGCTCGCGTTCGAGGATTCGCGCTCCGGCATCCAGTCCGCGACGGCGGCGGGCATCGCGACGATCGGGATGCGAACCGGGCTCGGTCATGCCGATCTGCTCGCGGCCGGCGCCGTCGCCAGCGCGGCGGCATTCGACGATCCGGAATTGATTCGCCTGGTCGCATCGGCGATGGCTTGGTGAGGAAACGGCGTGGTGAGGCATTGTGCCCAAACGTCGCCGGCTCGACATTGCTGCAACGCAGTCCTTAACCCCGTCGATGCTAGCTCGTTGACCTCCGTGCCGAACGGTCGCACCATGGGTCATTCGCCGTTTCAAGGGGGCCGCCGTGGCCGGACTCTCCCATCGCCAGACTGAAATCCTCAACATCGCACGCGCTTTCGGCCGGGTCATGGTCGAGGACCTTGCCAAGCGATTCGAGGTGTCGGCGCAGACCATCCGCAAGGACCTCAACGATCTCTGCGACGAGCGGTCGCTGACCCGCATCCATGGCGGCGCGATCATCGCCTCGGGCGTCGAGAACCTCGCCTATGAGGCGCGCCGCTTCGTCGCCGCCGAGGAGAAGAAGGCGATCGGCGCCGCCGCGGCCGCGCGGATTCCGAACGGCTGCTCGCTGTTCATCAATATCGGCACCACCACGGAAGAGGTCGCCAGCGCACTGACCTCGCATGAGGACCTGCTGGTCATCACCAACAACCTTAACGTCGCGATGCTGCTGTACCGTCATCCGCGCATCGAGGTGGTGGTGGCCGGCGGCACGGTGCGCCGCGCCGACGGCGCCGTGGTCGGCTCCACCGCGACGCAGCTGATCGGCCAGTTCAAGGTCGACTACGCGATCATCGGCGCGTCGGCGATCGACGAGGAGGGCGCGCTGCTCGACTTCGACTATCGCGAGGTGCAGGTGGCGCAGGCGATCATCGCCAACGCGCGCAACGTGATGCTGGTATCCGATGCGACCAAGCTCCGCCGCAGCGCGCCGGTGCGGATCGCCCATATGAGCCAGATCCAGACCTTCGTCACCGACTCGCCGTTGCCCGCGGGCCTCGCCAATATCTGCCACAGCAGAGGGATCGAGGTGGTGGTGGCGATGGACAAGCCGCAGGCCGATATCGACGACAACGGCGCCGACGCCGCACCCGCGCGACGCTGCGCAGCGCGTAGTCGATTTCAACGATATCGCCGCCGTCGGCCCATCGTCCCCGCACGACAACTCGCTCACCGTTACCTTGTGAGACGGTCGCTTCTTCAGCGGCCCTCGAAGGGTGAGCGGCCACAATGGGGCCTTGCACCCTTCGAGGCTCGCTCCGCTCGCACCTCATCAGGGGTGACGGGTTAAGTGAGGGCGCGGGGTCAGTTGGGGTGAGCCTGTCCATCATTCCGCACGCAGTCCGCCCAAAAAATCCCCAACTAAAGTTCCCCATTTTCACTTTGCTTTCGTTTTCGGTTGTGATTTACTCCGATCCGAAAGTAAAACCGTCAAAGCGAAGGCGGTTGCCGGGGGAAGCGTTCTTTGGACCACATTTACGACCTCGCCATCATTGGAGGCGGCGTTAATGGCTGCGGCATCGCGCGCGATGCGGCGGGCCGGGGAAATTCTGTTTTCCTCTGTGAAATGAATGACTTGGCCAGCGGGACGTCGTCCTGGTCGACCAAGCTGGTGCATGGCGGTCTGCGCTATCTCGAGTATTACGAGTTTCGCCTGGTGCGCGAGGCGCTGATCGAGCGCGAGATCCTCTGGCAGATCGCGCCGCATATCATTCGTCCGCTGCGCTTCGTTTTGCCGCACCATGCGGGCCTGCGCCCGGCCTGGCTGCTGCGGCTCGGCCTCTTCCTCTATGACCACATCGGCGGCCGGCATCTGCTGCCGGCGACGCGCTCGGTCGACCTGACGCGCGACGTGGTCGGCAAGCCGCTGATCCCAGGCCGCTACACCAGGGGCTTTGAATATTCCGATTGCTTCGTCGACGACGCGCGGCTGGTGGCGCTGACCGCGCGCGATGCCGCCGATCGCGGCGCCGAGATTCGCACCCGCACCCGCGCCGTCGAGATCAGGCAGGTCGACGGCGTCTGGCACGTCACGGTCGAGGATGGCGCGACCGGCGCCCGCGACACCATCAAGGCGCGGGTGCTGGTCAATGCCGGCGGTCCTTGGGTCGAGCAGGTGCTGGCCACCGGCGCCGGCGTCAACGCGCGGGCCAAGGTGCGGCTGGTGCAAGGCTCGCATATCGTCGTGCCGAAACTCTACGACCACGACCGTGCCTACATCTTCCAGAATGCCGATGGCCGCATCATCTTCGTCATTCCCTACCAGAACGATTTCTCGCTGATCGGCACCACCGATCGCGACTATGACGGCGACCCGGCCGAGGTGAAGGCGACGCGCGAGGAGATCGAGTATCTCTGTGCCTCCGCCAGCGAATACCTTGCCAAGCCGGTGAAGCCCGAGGACGTGGTCTGGAATTACTCCGGCGTGCGTCCGCTCTATGACGACGGCGCGAGTGAAGCCAAGGCCGCGACACGCGACTACGTCTTCGAGCTCGATACGCCCGGCGGTGCGCCGCTACTGTCGATCTATGGCGGCAAGATCACCACCTATCGCCGCCTCTCCGAAGAGGCGCTGGAGCGGCTGTCGCCCTATCTCCGCGGCGCGAAAGCGCAGGAGGGCTGGACCGGCAAGGCGCCGCTGCCCGGCGGCGACATGGATGTCTCCGCGGTCGC
This sequence comes from Bradyrhizobium sp. USDA 4011, assembly GCF_054063415.1. NCBI lineage: Bacteria > Pseudomonadati > Pseudomonadota > Alphaproteobacteria > Hyphomicrobiales > Nitrobacteraceae > Bradyrhizobium > Bradyrhizobium sp. USDA 4011. The sequence continues at coordinate 2,196,626 of NZ_JBSSGG010000001.1, read as the reverse complement.
GGCGCTGAGCGCCGAACTGGTTCGCAACTATCCGTTCCTCGCGCAGTCCCACGCCAACCGTCTCGCCCACGCCTATGGCACACGCGCCAGCAAGGTCGTGGGCAATGCAGCAACGGCTGATGATCTCGGCCGCTCCTTCGGCGCCACCTTGACGGAGAGTGAAGTCCGGTACCTGATGGCGAACGAATGGGCGCGGACCGCGGACGATGTCGTCTGGCGACGATCCAAGCTGGGCTTGCGGATGACGGCGGGTGAAATTGCCGCGCTCGACGAGTGGATGGTCGCCAACCGCGTGTCAGGTGAACGTCCCCTCCGCGAAGCGGGAGGACGGGCATGAGCGTTACACTGCAGAACGTCACGCGAACCGTGGATGGCATTCAGACCATCCGCGATGTTTCGCTGACGCTGGAGCGTGGCACGCTCAGCGTGCTGCTCGGGCCGACGCTGTCGGGCAAGACCTCGATCATGCGGCTGCTCGCCGGCCTCGACAAGCCGACCACCGGCCGCGTGCTGGTCGACGGCAGGGACGTCACCGGCGCCGACGTGCGGCAGCGCTCGGTGGCGATGGTCTATCAGCAGTTCATCAACTATCCCTCGCTATCGGTCTACGAGAACATCGCCTCGCCGCTGCGGGTGCAGGGCAAGCCGAAGGCCGAGATCGAGCAGCGGGTGGCCGAGGCGGCCAGCCTGTTGCGGCTCGAGCCCTATCTGAAGCGGACGCCGCTGCAGCTCTCCGGCGGCCAGCAGCAGCGCACCGCAATTGCGCGCGCGTTGGTCAAGGGCGCGGACCTCGTGCTGCTCGACGAACCGCTCGCCAATCTCGACTACAAGCTGCGCGAGGAACTGCGCGCCGAGCTGCCGCGGATCTTCGAGGCATCGGGTGCGATCTTCGTCTATGCCACCACCGAGCCGTCGGAGGCGCTGCTGCTCGGCGGCGATACGGTGTGCATGTGGGAAGGCCAGGCGCTGCAGACCGGCGCAACGCCGAAGGTCTACCGCCATCCCGACACGCTGCGCGTCGCGCAGGTGTTCTCCGATCCGCCGCTCAACATCATCGGCATCGAGAAGAATGGTGACCGGGTGATCTATGCCGGCGGCGAGCAGGCGCCCGCGGCCGGGCTGTATGCCAATCTGCCTGACGGCACGTACAAGATCGGCTTCCGCGCGCACCAGCTCGAGGTCGGGAGCGTCGTGCCCGGCCGCCACAAATTCTCCGCCACCGTGACGGTGACCGAGATCACCGGGTCGGAGAGCTTTGTGCACGTTCACGTCCACGATTCGAACTGGGTCGCGGTGCTGCACGGCGTGCACGAATATGAACCCGGGCAGGTGCTTGAAGCCGCGCTCGATCCCGAGAATATCTTTGTATTTGACGCCGCCGACCGCCTGGTCGCGTCGCCCGCGACCGCGTTCGCAAGCGAATTGTACGGCAGTTCGCTTGCGGCACGCACGTCAGCCAGCAAGAGCAATTGAGGGAGATGCCCGATGGCTCGCATTGACCTCGTCGATCTCGCGCAATCCTACAGCGGCAATGACGCGCCGCTGGAATCCTTTGCGCTGAAACCGGTGACGATGACCTGGCGGCAGGGCGGCGCCTATGCGCTGCTCGGGCCCTCCGGCTGCGGCAAGACCACGCTATTGAACCTGATTTCCGGCATCGTGACGCCGTCGCGCGGCAAGATACTGTTCGACGGCCAGGACATCACGCCGCTGTCGACGCAGAAGCGCAACATCGCGCAGGTGTTCCAGTTCCCGGTGATCTACGACACCATGACGGTCGGCCAGAACCTGGCCTTCCCGCTGAAGAACCGCGGCGTCGCCAAGGCCGAGGTCGATGCGCGGGTCAGGCAAATCGCCGATTTGCTCGACCTCACGCCGTACCTCAATCGCAAGGCGACGCGGCTCACCGCCGACGCGAAGCAGAAGATCTCGCTCGGCCGCGGCCTGGTGCGCTCCGACGTCGCCGCCGTGCTGTTCGACGAGCCGCTGACGGTGATCGATCCCGAGCTGAAATGGCAGCTGCGCTCCAAGCTGAAGGCGCTGCATCGCGAGCTCGACCTCACGATGATCTACGTCACCCACGACCAGACCGAGGCGCTGACCTTTGCCGATACCGTCGTCGTCATGCATGACGGCCGCGTGGTGCAGAGCGGCACGCCGGCTGAACTGTTCGACAAGCCGGCGCACACCTTCGTCGGCTACTTCATCGGCTCGCCCGGCATGAACATCGTGCCCGCCGAGGTCAGCGGCCACGAGGCGCGGATCGACGGCCATGTCATCGGCCTGCATCGAAACTATGGTGTGCTGCCGGCCGGCAAGAAGATCGAGATCGGCGTGCGGCCTGAATTTGTCGATGTCGCGGCACCCGCGTCCGGGCTGCTGTCGGCCACCATCGAGCGGATCGACGATCTCGGCCGCGTCCAGTTCGCCCGCGTCCGGATCGGCAACACCAAACTCGCGGCGCGCGTGCCGCCGGGCTTCTCGATCTCCGGCGATACCGCCGGCCTGATCTTCAATCCCGCCAACGTCCACGTCTATGCCGACAGCCATTTGGTCGAAGGGGTCGCCTGATGGACAAGACCATCAACCAAAAAGCCTGGTTCCTGGTGCTGCCGGTGTTCCTGGTGGTCGCGTTCTCGGCGGTGCTGCCGCTGATGACCGTCGTGAACTATTCGATGCAGGACACCTTCGGCAACAACCAGTTCTTCTGGAACGGCGTCGGCTGGTTCAAGGAGCTGCTCGATCCGTCGACCGATCTCGGCGGCCGCTTCCTGGCCTCGCTCGGCCGCAACCTGTTCTTCTCCGCCGTGATCCTTGCGATCGAGGTGCCGCTCGGTATCATCGTCGCGCTGTCGATGCCGCGCGAGGGCTGGAGCGTCGCGGCCTGCCTCGTCATCCTCGCGCTGCCGCTCTTGATTCCGTGGAACGTGGTCGGCACCATCTGGCAGATCTTCGGCCGGCCCGATATCGGCCTGCTCGGCTATGTGCTGAACCACCTCGGCTTCAACTACAACTACGTCTCCAATGAGGTCGACGCCTGGGTCACGGTGATCGTGATGGACGTCTGGCATTGGACCAGCCTCGTCGCGCTGCTCTGTTACGCCGGCCTGAAGTCGATCCCCGACGCCTACTACCAGGCGGCGCAGATCGACGGCGCCTCGCGCTGGGCGGTGTTTAAGGCGATCCAGCTGCCGAAGATGAACCGCGTGCTGCTGATCGCGGTGCTGCTGCGCTTCATGGACTCGTTCATGATCTACACCGAGCCGTTCGTGGTGACCGGCGGCGGTCCCGGCAACTCGACGACCTTCGTCTCGATCGAGCTCGTCAAGATTGCGCTCGGCCAGTTCGACCTCGGCAAGGCCGCGGCGCTGTCGCTGGTCTACAATTTGATCATCCTGATCGTGTGCTGGGTGTTCTACACCGTGATGACCAATGCCGGCTCCGAGCGTCCGGTCAAGGAAGGAGCGGCGTGATGCACTCGATCCCCGGCCGCCGCCTGGTCATGGCGCTGTTCCTGATGTTCCTGCTGTTGCCGATCTACTGGCTCGTCAACATGAGCTTCAAGACCAACGCCGAGATCGTCTCGACGATGACGCTGTGGCCGCATACGCCGACGCTGCAGCACTACCGGCGCATCTTCACCGACGAGAGCTGGTACTCAGGCTACATCAACTCGCTGGAATATGTCGTCATCAACACCGTGATCTCGATCGCGGTGGCGTTGCCGGCGGCCTACGCATTCTCGCGCTACCGCTTTCTCGGCGACAAGCACCTGTTCTTCTGGCTATTGTCCAACCGCATGGCGCCGGCGGCGGTCTACGCGCTGCCGTTCTTCAACCTGTACTCGGCGATCGGCCTGTTCGATACGCCGTGGGCGGTTGCGCTCGCGCACTGCATCTTCAACGTGCCGCTGGCGGTGTGGATCCTCGAAGGCTTCGTCTCCGGCGTGCCGCGCGAGATCGACGAGACCGCCTTCCTCGACGGCTACTCGTTCCCGCGCTTCTTCATCAAGATCCTGGTGCCCCTGATCGCGAGCGGGATCGGCGTCGCCGCGTTCTTCTGCTTCATGTTCTCCTGGGTCGAGCTGCTGCTGGCGCGCACGCTGACCTCGGTGCAGGCCAAGCCGATCGCCGCGATCATGACGCGCACCGTCTCGGCTGCCGGCATGGACTGGGGCCTGCTCGCCGCGGCCGGCGTGCTCACTATCATCCCCGGAGCACTCGTGATCTGGTTCGTCCGCAACTACATCGCGCGCGGCTTCGCGCTCGGCCGGGTGTGAGGGATGACGATGCGATCACGCTGTGGCAGCTCAACGCATGGTTTCACCTCTCCCAAAGGGAGAGGTCGGATTTGGCGCAAAGCGGCGAATCCGGGTGAGGGGTTTCACTCTATCGATGCACCGTACCCCCTCACCCAGGCCCTCTCCCCATGGGAGAGGGGGCGCAGTGTGCCGTACGGAGGGAGCTGAGACATGGACAGCATCGCATGGATGGCATGGACCTGGCCCACCGCGGTCTTCTTCGTGCTGCTTGCCTCTACGCTCGGGATGATGACCTGGCTCGCGATCGCCTATCCCGAGGCGGAGCGGGTCGGCGTGCTGCGCATTCCGACCACACGCGGCGACCGACTGTTCGTGTCGCTGGTGCTGGCGGCTGTGATCCATTTGCTGTGGATCGGCCTCGTCGGCACCGATCCGATTTTCACCCTGCCGATCGGGGAGGGCGTCGAGATTTCGAGCCTGTGGCTCGGAACGGTAATTTCGCTTCTTTTAGCCGTGGTGATTTTTCGCACCGTCTGAAGAACGCGAAAAAGAGCAGATCCGGGGTCTACCCGGGCCTGATTTAGTCGCTGCAACCGGAGGAATCACATGCGACATTTACGAATGACTAAAGATAGACTTTTGACGATGACCAGCGCGGTCGCGCTCGTCGCAGCATCGGTCACTCTTGTCGCGCCGGCCCGCGCCGACGAGGCGGCCGCGAAGAAGTGGATCGACAGCGAATTCCAGCCGTCGACCCTCTCCAAGGACGACCAGATGAAGGAGATGCAGTGGTTCATCAAGGCCGCTGCCCCCTTCAAGGGCATGGAGATCAACGTCGTCTCGGAAACGCTGACGACGCACGAATATGAATCCCGCACGCTCGCCAAGGCGTTCGAGGAGATCACCGGCATCAAGGTCAAGCACGACATCATCCAGGAAGGTGACGTCGTCGAGAAGATCCAGACCCAGATGCAGTCCGGCAAGAACGTCTATGACGGCTGGATCAACGACTCCGACTTCATCGGCACCCACTTCCGCTATGGCCAGGCCGTCGACCTGACCGAGTGGATGAAGGGCGAAGCCAAGGACGTCACCGATCCGATGCTCGACGTCGACGACTTCATCGGCAAGTCGTTCACGACCGCACCGAACGGTCACCTCTATCAGCTGCCCGACCAGCAGTTCGCGAACCTCTACTGGTTCCGCTACGACTGGTTCACCAACCCGGAATACAAGGCCAAGTTCAAGGCCAAGTACGGCTACGATCTCGGCGTGCCCGTGAACTGGTCGGCCTATGAAGATATCGCCGACTTCTTCACCAACGACGTCAAGGAGATCAACGGCGTCAAGGTCTACGGCCATATGGACTATGGCAAGAAGGACCCCTCGCTCGGCTGGCGTTTCACCGACGCCTGGCTGTCGATGGCCGGCAACGGCGACAAGGGTCTCCCGAACGGCCTGCCGGTCGACGAATGGGGCATCCGCATGGAAGGCTGCCGTCCGGTCGGCTCGTCGGTCGAGCGTGGCGGCGACGTCAACGGCCCGGCGGCGGTCTATTCGATCGTCAAGTATCTCGACTGGATGAAGAAGTATGCCCCGCCGCAGGCGCAGGGCATGACCTTCTCCGAGTCGGGCCCGGTGCCTTCGCAGGGCAACATCGCCCAGCAGATCTTCTGGTACACCGCCTTCACCGCCGACATGGTGAAGCCGGGGATTGCCGTGATGAATGCGGACGGTACGCCGAAGTGGCGTATGGCTCCGTCGCCGCACGGCGCGTACTGGAAGGACGGCATGAAGCTCGGCTACCAGGACGTGGGTTCGGCCACGCTGCTGAAGTCGACTCCGGTCGATCGCCGTAAGGCGGCCTGGCTCTACCTGCAGTTCATCGTCTCCAAGACGACGAGCCTGAAGAAGAGCCATGTCGGTCTCACCTTCATCCGTGAATCCGACATCTGGGACAAGTCGTTCACCGAGCGCGCGCCGAAGCTCGGCGGCCTGATCGAGTTCTACCGCTCGCCCGCGCGCGTGCAGTGGACCCCGACCGGCAACAACGTGCCTGACTATCCGAAGCTCGCTCAGCTCTGGTGGCAGAACATCGGCGATGCGTCGTCCGGTGCGAAGACGCCGCAAGCTGCGATGGACGCGCTCGCCGCGGCCCAGGATTCGGTGATGGAGCGTCTTGAGAAGTCCGGTGTGCAGGGTGCCTGCGGACCGAAGCTGAACAAGAAGGAAACCGCCGAGTACTGGTACAAGAAGGCCGAGAAGGACGGCACCATCGCTCCGCAGCGCAAGCTCGCGAACGAGAAGCCGAAGGGCGAGACGATCGACTACGACACGCTGATCAAGTCGTGGCCGGCGACCCCGCCCAAGCGCGCCGAAGCGAAGTAAGGCGGCAAGGCTTGACCGCCCACGCCATCCGCAAACTGCAGAAGGCCGGGAGCAATCCCGGCCTTTTTTGCTGGATCGACGGCTGTGGAGACCGGTTCAGGATTGTGCTCAAATGACGTGATGAGATCATATGCGCGTGCCGTCATCGCATCATGATCCCGGAGTTTCGCCATGCGCATGACTTTCCGCTGCGACCCGCGGCTTGCCGATTATCTGCCGCGGCCGTTCCCTGCCCGCGCTGCGTTGCCCGATTGGCTGCGTGCGATGCCGGCGAAGGCGCATTCCGACATCCACGACCGCGAGATCCGCACGGTCAAGCAATGCCCGCCCTTCGTCGATGCGATGGCCCATGGGGTCATGATCCCGCTGCCTTGCGACGTCAGGGTCGAGCGCGGCGCCTTCGCCTGGGATTGGGACATTCCGGAGCCGGCAACGCAGGGCCATCCGCGCGCGCCGCTCAGCTTTCATCCCGTCGCGCAATTCGCCGGCGCGCCGTTCGCCAACGGGCAGGCCGCGCTGAAATTCAACAGCTTCTGGACCATCGAGCTCGAGCCGGGCTGGTCGCTGTTCGCGACCCATCCGGTCAATCGCGACGACCTGCCGTTCCGCGTGATCTCGGGACTGGTCGACGCCGACCGGTTTCACGACGGCGGGATCAATTTCCCGGCAGTCTGGACCCAGCCTGATTTTGCCGGCGTGCTACGGAAGGGGACGCCGGTCGTGCAATGCTTCGCGGTGCCGCGCGCGGCCCCCGGACTGGTGTTCGAAGCGTTCGACGACGCGCACCGTGAAGCCTATTCGAAGGTCGTCGGCGAGGTGTTGGCCGCACCCAACGTCTATCGCAAGCATTTCCGCGCCAAGCGCGGCCGGCTAGTGACCTAGCGCTGCGCGCAGCGCGCGCTCATCGAGCCACAGCCGGCCGTGCGGGGCCGAGGTCAGCGCCATCGCGATCGATCCGAACAGCTGTGGACGCAAGGCATAGGCGCGCGCGAAGGCCTGCATCGCGGCGTCGGGCTTGCCGCTCTCCTGCAGCGTGATCCCCAGATTGAGTGCCGCTTCGGCGTAATCCGGCTTGATCTCGAGCGCCTTGCGATAGGCGCGTGCGGCGCTGTCGTGATCGCGCATATCCTGCTTTGCGACGCCGAGATCGAACCACACCGAGGCCGGCGCCGCGCTCGCAACGGCGCGCTCGAGCAGGCCTGCGGCCCTGGCGAGGTCGCCATCCTCCCAGGCCAGCCGGCCAAGTCTTGCGTTCGCTTCCTGATGCTCCGGGATGGCCTTGAGGATCGCCTCCCAGGCCTCGCGGGCCTGTGCCTTGCGGCCGGCCAGTTCCAGCGTGCGTGCCTTCTCGAGGAAAGCTTCGCGTTGCGGCTTGAGCGCGATGGCGCGGTCGAGATGCGTCAGTGCCGCGTCGAATTCGCCGCCGCTGCGGGCGAGGCGCCCCGCGAGCAGCCGCGCCGCCGCATTGTCCGGGTGCCGCGCCAGGCTGGTCTCGATATGCCTGCGGGCCGGCGCGATCTCGCCTTTGGCGAACAATACGGCAGCGAGCAGATGGCTCAGCATCGGCTCGCCGGGCTGGCGCGCAAGGCCGCGCTCGCAGAGCTCGATCGCCTTGTCGTGCCGGCCGCTGTTGAATGCGGCGGTCGCGCGGCGAACGATATGCTCGGCGTTGTTGGTGTTCATTCCGTGCGACCGACTTCAGGCTTGTTTGATACGGACCATGCTATGCGGCGCCGCAGAGCATGACCAGCGCTTTACCGCGCCGCGGAGTCGCCGGCTGCCGCGCGCATCTGCATGTACGCCTGGTGGTGCGCCAGCGTCAGTTCCTGGCTGATATGCGACAGCTCGGTCGCGGCGGCTTCGGCGGCCTCGCCGGCGGGCTGGGCGACGCGCACGAACATTCCGGTCTCGTAGGCGCGAATGGCCGCGCGCCAATCCTTTGATCCCACCAGATGCGCCGCGAGTTCCACCGCATCCAGCATCGCGGCGTTGACGCCTGCACCACCGAACGGCGACATCAGATGCGCGGCATCGCCGAGCAGGGTGATGCCTGGGCGGTTGGTCCAATGATGCCCGACGGGCAGCGCGTGGATCGGCCGGATTGCGAATTGATCATTGCTGGCGCGGAGCAGGTCGAGCAGGGCATCGGCCCATCCGGCGAATTCGCCAAGCAACGCGTGACGCATCGCAGCCGGCGAGGTGACGTCGAACCGCCGCCCGACCCATTCGACGGGCACACGGAACATCGCATAGCCGCGCAGATGGGCGTTGCCGTTGCGCAGGACCATCAGGCTGCGTCCGGCGCTCTCTGCGCCCATCTTGCCGCGGCCGACCAACTCCGACAGGGCAGGGTGCCGCGTGTCGACATCGTCGATGCCGAACTCGATGAAGGTCAACCCGCTGTATTGCGGCTGATAGCGCGACACCAGCGGCCGCACCCGCGACCAGGCGCCGTCGGCGCCGATCACGAGATCGAACGGCCCTTCGCGCGCACCGTCAAACAGAAGATCGTAACGGCCGTCATCGCGAGGAACGACCTCGCGCAGGCAGCGCGCCCAGGCGACGGCATCCGGCGGCAAGGATTGCAGCAGCAGGTCGCGCAGCGCCGTGCGATCGACCTCCGGACGGTCGCCGGTCATGTCGTCATCCGCGAGCAGCACCCGGCCATCGCTCGTATAGAGCCGGCTGCCCTGATCCTCGTAACGTGCGATGCGCAGGAAGCCGACGGTGAGCCCGGCGCGCGCCAGCGCCAGCTGGCCGCTCTCGGCGTGCAGGTCGAGCGTTCCGCCGTGCGGCCGCTCGGTTGCCGAGCTGTCTCGCTCGAACAGACATGTCTTGATCCCGGCAACGTGCAGCAGGCGGGCGAGCGTCAGACCGCCGGGGCCGGCGCCGACGATGGCAATGCGAATTGGATTCGGACTCATGGACACCACGCTCACAACATGGTACATAGGGACCTATATAATCTAGATAGGTACCTATGTAAATGGTGAGATCGTGACCGACTGGGACCTGTTCGATCGTCCGGCGCCGCTGGTCAACATGGCCTCGCGCAGCTTCCTCAGGCTCGGTGAGCGGCGCGTGAAGCCGCACGGCTTCAGCATCGGCCAGTTGCCGGTGATCTATCTGTTGCGCGACGGCAAGGCGATGTCACAGCGCGATCTCGCCCGCGCCGCGAAGGTCGAGCAGCCGTCGATGGCACAAATTCTGGCGCGGATGGAGCGCGACGGCCTGGTCCAGCGCACGCCGATGCCGGGCGACGGCCGCAGCCAGCTGGTGTCTCTGACCAGGGCAGCCAGGGCGAAACTGCCGGCCGCGCGCAAGGCCTTGCATCGCAATCAGGACCGGGCGCTCGCGGGCTTCAGCGCGGCCGAAACCGCAACCCTGCTCGACCTGCTGCGGCGGCTCAATCGAAACCTCGACCGCATGGTGGCGGAGGAGGTGGAGAGCGGCGAGGCTGCCGAGGCGTAGGAATCCAAATGCGTGCGCTCAATGAAGAAAGGCCGGGAGCGATCCCGGCCCTTTCTGTTTTCTCCGTTGTCATCGCCCGGCTTGACCGGGCGATCCAGTACGCCGCGGCGTCTCGATCAATCGCTGGCGTCTCTGGAATACTGGATGCCCCGCCTTCGCGGGGCATGACAGGCTTTGGTGTACGTTACTCCGCCGCCTCGGTCGCCTTCAGCGTCGGATAATCCGTGTAGCCCTTGGCGCCGCCGCCGTAGAAGGTCGCCTTGTCCCAGTCGTTGAGCGGGGCGCCGGCCTTGAGCCGCTCGACCAGATCGGGATTCGAGATGAAGGGCTTGCCGAACGCGATCAGGTCGGCAGCACCTGCCTCCAGCACCTTCTCCGCCAGCGCGAAGTCGTAGCCGTTGTTGGCGACATAGGCCTGCTTGAAGCGCTTGCGCAGCGAGGCGTAGTCGAACGGTGCGATATCGCGCGGGCCGCCGGTCGCGCCCTCGATGACGTGGATATAGGTCAGCTTCAGCGCATTGAGCTGGTCGACGATGTAGTCGAACAGCGGCTGCGGATTGCTGTCGGAGACGTCGTTGGCCGGCGTCACCGGCGAGATGCGGATGCCGGTACGGTCGGCGCCGGCCTCCTCGGCGACCACCTTGGAGACCTCCAGCATCAGCTGGGCGCGTTTCTCGATCGAACCGCCATAGGCGTCGGTGCGCTTGTTGGTGCCGTCCTTCGCGAACTGGTCGAGCAGATAGCCGTTGGCGCCATGGATCTCGACGCCGTCGAAGCCGGCCGCCAGCGCATTCGCGGTGCCGCGCTTGAAATCCTCGATGATGGCAGGGATTTCCGACAGCTCCAGCGCGCGGGGCTCGGACACGTCGGCGAAGGTGCCGTTTACGAAGGTCTTGGTCTTGGCGCGGATTGCGCTCGGCGCCACCGGCGCGCCGCCATTCGGCTGCAGCGAGGTGTGCGAAATACGGCCGACATGCCAGAGCTGGATGAAGATGTGGCCACCGCGCTCATGCACGCGATCGGTGACCTTGCGCCAGGCCGCGACCTGTTCCTTCGAATAGATGCCGGGGGTGTCCTGATAGCCCTGGCCCTGCTGCGAGACCTGGCTCGCCTCGGTGATCAGAAGGCCGGCGGAGGCGCGCTGGCCGTAATAGTCCACCGCGAGCGGGCTTGGCACGAAGCTTCCGGGTTCGGCGCGGTTGCGCGTCAGTGGCGCCATCACGAAACGGTTCGGCAGCGTCAGCGGGCCAAGCTTGTAGGGCTCGAGAAGTTTGGTCGGTTGGCTCATGTGAAATGGTTCCAGACAATGATCGATGGGGAGAGAATTGTGCATTGCCGCGACGAGCGCAATGGCCGGGATATGCCCAGTTTGCAGGCTAGCCGCGCACAATTCCGCCCATGTGGCCGGCATCGAGGAACAAGGTATGCGCGTTCACATAGGAGGATTCATTCGAAATCAGGAACAGCGCAGCATAGGCGACCTCCCAGCCGGTGCCCTGGCGGCCGAAAGGCACTGTCAGGGCGCGGTCCGATCGCCTGCGGCTCGCATCGCGGCCCATCGGCGTGTCCATGAAGCCGGGCGCGATCACATTGCAGCGAATGCCCTTGTCCTCGCCGGCCCGCGCGATCGCCCGTCCCAGCGCGATCTGCGCCGCCTTGGAGGATTCATAGGCCGGGTTGCGCCCGCCGGCGCGCTGGCTCGCCATCGAGGAGATCAGGATGATCGCGCCGCCCGGCGCCATCACCTCGAGCGCCTTCTGCGCGAACAGCATGTGGCTACGCACATTGACGGCGTAGTCGCGGTCCCAGGCTTCCGCCGTCATCTTGGGCAGCGACAGGCCGGAGGAAATGCCGACATTCAGCGCCAGCCCGTCGAGCCCGCCGAGCCTCTCGGCGCAGCGTTCGACCGCGGGCGCGATCGCCGCGACGTCGGAGACATCGACCACATCGGTGAAGGCCTTGCCGCCTTCGCCCGTGATTTGCGCGACGGTGTCGTCGGCGGCTGCCTTGTTGACGTCGAGGCACGCGACCGAGGCGCCTTCGCGCGCGAACAGCACGCTCATCGCGCGGCCGTTGCCGATCGGCGGCGCTTCATCCACGGTCGTGCGCTGTCCCGCGCCGACCACGATGATGCGCCGGCCGGCCAGGCGGCCGTGGTTCTTCGCAAGCCCGAGCGCTTCCGCATGCAGCGAGGCTGTGGGATCGATGGCTTTCGGTGCGTGGGTCGTGGTCGACATGAGCGTGCTCCCTGACGTCTTGTTGTTGTCAGGGAGCAGTAGCACGAGAGCGAGCGTGAGGCGACGTGTCGCGCCGAAGCCTCGGCGAAGGCGGAAAATCCCGCGGTGGGGAATATCGCGTCAGCTCACGCCGAGGAAGTCGCGCTTGCCGATCTCGACGCCGTTGTGACGCAGGATGCCGTGCGCGGTGACGGCGTGGAAGTAGAAGTTCGGGAACGAGAAGGCGCTGACGAATTGCTGGCCCTTCAGGGTCATGGTGCGATCGGCGCCGATCGGGAAGGTGACGTCCTTGGCGTCGGCGCCGTCGAACTGCTCCGGCTTGAACGATTTCACATAGTCGATCGTCTTCGCCAGCCGCTGCTTCAGTTCGCCGAAACTCTTCTCGGTGTCGGGCGTCGACGGCACCTCGCTATGGGTCAGCCGCGCACAGCCGCGTGCGGCGTGGTCACAGACCAGCTGCACCTGCTTGGTCAGCGGCAGCATGTCCGGATAGAGCCGCGACCCCAGCAGCACCTCGGGCGCGATCTTCTTCGCCTCGCAATGCGCCTCGGCCTTGGTCAGCTCGCCGGTGAGGCTGTTGAGGATCTGCAAGTACGCGGGGACGACGGCGTCATAAAAGGACATGTGGATGCTCTTTGTTCTGATGAAATCCGGATCTGCCGAACGGCGATGCTGCACATGGGGCCGCGAAGGGAAGAATACAACTGCGGAAGGCTGTAACACTTGGTCAAATATTGCTCGTGGTGCCGGACATTGATCCGTACATTGATCCGTCATCCTGAGGCGCGAGCGGAGCGAGCCTCGAAGGATGGCTCGCTGCGCTCGCACCTCAGGATGACGGACCAAGAGTGGGCAGGCCGTTCGGCACGACGTCCCTACCGCGTCGGCGGCATCGTGGCGTCCGCGGCCGGTTGCGCACGGCCGCCGCCGCGCATCCGGGCCAAGAGCTCCGCGGTCGGCCAGGAATCCGCCGGCAGGCCGTATTTCATCTGCATCGCCTTCACCGCGCTGCGGCTCGCCTGGCCGAGCACGCCGTCGATCTTGCCGACGTCGTAGCCGGCGCGCGCCAGCAGCGATTGCAACTCCTTGATCTCGCCAAACGGCAGCTGCGCCACCGGCGCGTGCGGCCGCTGCATCGGCGGTGCGCCCGCGATGCGGCCCGCGAGATAGCCGGCGGTGGTCGAATAGATCAGCGAGTTATTCCACTCGGTGTAGGCGGCGAAATTTGGATAGGCGAGGAACGCCGGACCCATGCGGCCCATCGGCAGCAGCAGCGAGGCCGGCATCTCGTCATTCGGCAACGGCTTGCCGTCGGTCAGGCTGACGCCGAGCGCAACCCATTTCGAACGCGGCAGCTTGACGGTGAGGTCGGCCTGTTCCCAAGGAAAATTCGCGGCCTGCGGCACGCGCACCTCCTGCAGCCACGGCTCGCCGCGCCGCCATTTCAATCCGTTGGCGATGTAGTTCGCGGTCGAGCCGATCACGTCGGGGCCGCTGGCGAGCAGGTTGCGATGGCCGTCGCCGTCATAGTCGACAGCATAGTTGAAATAGTGCGTCGGCAGGAATTGCGTCTGGCCGAGCTCGCCGGCCCACGAGCCGATCATCTCATCGGGCGTCAGGTCGCCGCGCTCGATGATCTTCAGCGCCGCGATGGTCTCGCCCTGGAACATTTCCGAGCGGCGGCAATCATAGGCCAGCGACACCAATGATTTCAGTGTCGGGAGATTGCCCATCTGGGCGCCGAAATCGCTCTCCAGTCCCCAGAACGCGGCGATCACCGCCGGCGGCACGCCATACTCCTTCTCGGCGCGCGCGAACGCGGCGGCATAGGTCCGGATGTACTGCTGGCCCTGCTGCATCCGGTAGTTCGCTGCCATGCGGCCGGCGAACTGGGTGAAGATCTGCCCAAACACGCGCTGGCCGCGGTCGCGGTTGACGATGCCCTGGTCGTAGACCAGGTAGGGCGCGGCCTCCGCGATCGTGCGCTGCGAGACGCCGGCGGCGACCGCCTTCTGTTTCAGCTCGGCAAGGAATCGGTCGAAGCTCTGCCCGTTGTGGCAGGACGCAGCCCTTGGCGAGGCCACCGCGGCCGGGCGCGGCCTGACCGGGGCGGAGCCTGCGGGATTGGGCAGCGGCTGCTGCGCCTGACCCAGTGAGGAGAGCGCCAGCCCCCCCGCGATCGCTGCGATCATGATCGGGGCGCGGAGGGGAGATGCTGGCATCGATGTCACCGGCTGGCAAAGGGGGATCAAGGCCCGATCTGCATACACCAGTGCGATACCGGGCAACAACGGGGGTGGCCTGTTAGACCAATTGGGCTTCGGCAGGTTCAGTCGTCGCCGCTATCATCGGCTGGTGATTCGCGGGCAGGGGTGTCGGCGGATCGATCACGCCCGGAGGGACCCATGTGGAGTTTTCTCGAGCGTCTGTTGGATTCGTCGACGTTTTCGCCACACGGCATCTGCCTGTTGTGGGAGCCGGAGCTGATCTGGCTGCACGTGATTTCAGACGCGATCATTGCCGCTTCGTATTTCTCGATTCCGTTTGCGCTGGCGATCCTCGTCTCCAAGCGACGCGACTTCCAGTTCGGTTGGATGGCCTGGCCGTTCGCCGCGTTCATCCTCGCCTGCGGCCTCACGCATGTGTTCTCGATCTACACGCTGTGGGTGCCGATCTACGGGCTGGAAGGAATAGTCAAGGCGCTCACCGCCGTAGCCTCGATCTTCACCGCGGTGCTGCTCTGGCCGCTGATCCCGAAAATCCTGGCGATCCCGACCGAGGCGCAGCTGTGCGAGGCCCATGTCGCGCTCGCCGAAGAGGGGCGGCAGCGCCAGCGCTCGGAAGTCCTGCTCGAGCGTTTCCGCGAGGCCGAGGTCAATGAGAGCAAGATCCGCCAGGCGCAGAAGATGGAAGCGGTCGGCCAGCTCACCGGCGGCATCGCGCACGACTTCAACAACATCCTCACCGTCATCACCGGTACGATCGACATCCTGGCCGAGGCGGTCACCCATAACCGACAACTCACCGAGATCACCAGTCTGATCCGCGACGCCGCCGAGCGCGGTGCGTCGCTGACGCGGCATCTGCTCGCCTTCGCGCGCAAGCAGCCGCTGCAGCCGAGCGATGTCGACGTCAATGCGTTGATGGTCGACACCATCGAGCTGCTGCGGCCGACCATCGGCGACCATGTCGACATCGATTTTCGCCCGATGCCGGATCTGCCGCGCGCGCTGGTCGATTCCAACCAGCTGGTCACCGCGATCATCAATCTCGCGCTGAACGCGCGCGACGCGATGCCGAAGGGCGGCCGGCTGCGGATCGAGACCCGCACTGCCGAACTGAAGCCATCAGACGTGCACGGCCATGATGGACTTGCCGCCGGCGACTATGTCGCGATCGCGCTGATCGACAACGGCCAGGGCATCGCGGAAGCCGATCTCGCCAAAGTGTTCGAGCCGTTCTTCACCACCAAGGACGTCGGCAAGGGCACGGGCCTCGGGCTCTCCATGGTCTACGGCTTCGTGAAGCAGTCCAACGGTCACGTCGCGCTCGACAGCGAGGTCGGCCGCGGCACGCGGGTGATGCTGTATCTGCCGCGCGCGGCGGAGCTCTCGCCGGCCGCGGTGCCGGAACGGCGGCAGCCGGAGCTGCGCGGCGCGCAAGAAATCGTGCTGGTCGTCGAGGACGATAGACTGGTGCGCTCTTACGTGCTGACCCAGATCGAGAGCCTCGGCTACACCACGCTGTCGGCCAACAATGGCGGCGAAGCGCTCGCCGTGCTCGACAGCGGCGCGCCGGTCGATCTCCTGTTCACCGACGTCATCATGCCCGGTGCGATGAATGGACGCGACCTCGCCACCGAAGCGCAGAAGCGGCGCCCCGGCCTGCGCGTGCTGTTCACGTCGGGCTACACCGATGACGCCATCGACCAGGAAGGCAAGCTCGAGCAGGGCATCCTGTTCCTGGCCAAGCCCTACAGCCGCGCCCAGCTCGCACGCATGCTGCGGGTCGCGCTGCGCGAGCAGGAAACCGCGCGCGCGCAGGAGCCGGCGGAGTAGCCACGATGCCGTAGCCGCAGCCCGGAAAGCGAAATCCGGAAGCGGTTTCACCGCGGGGACGGCCCGGATTGCGCTGCGTTCCATCCGGACCACGGATCGCGACACATGACCAATCGTTAACCCGCGCCGCGTCGCTGCGACGCACGCGTTCCCCTTGCGGCTGCAGCGGCAAAATCCCTACCTCAGCGGCGTCAGTTGTGGCAGCATGCCGCTCGCCGTGAGGGAACCACGATGAACTATTTCCGCACCGCGCTCCTGCTCGCCGGCCTCACCGCCCTGTTCATGGGCGTCGGCTATCTCATCGGCGGCGGCACCGGCGCCGTGATCGCGCTAATCGTTGCGGCTGCGACAAATCTGTTCACCTACTGGAATTCCGATCGCATGGTGCTGTCGATGTACGGCGCCCATCAGGTCGATGCGCGTTCGGCGCCGGACCTTTACAATCTCGTCGCCGAGCTGGCGCAGCGTGCGAGCCTGCCGATGCCGCGCATGTTCGTGATGGACGAGGCGCAGCCGAACGCATTCGCAACCGGCCGCAATCCGGAGAATGCGGCGGTTGCCGTCACCACTGGACTGATGCAGCAGCTCAGCCGCGAGGAGCTCGCCGGCGTGATCGCGCACGAGCTCGCGCATATCAAGCATCACGACACGCTGACCATGACGATCACCGCGACGATCGCCGGCGCGATCTCGATGCTGGCGCAGTTCGGCATGTTCTTCGGCGGCAACCGCAACAACAACGGCCCCGGCATCGTCGGCTCGATCGCGATGATGATCCTGGCACCGCTCGGCGCCATGCTGGTGCAGATGGCGATCAGCCGCACCCGCGAATACGCCGCCGACAATTTTGGCGCGCGCATCGTCGGCCGGCCGATGTGGCTGGCGTCCGCACTTGCGAAGATCGAGAACGCCGCGCACCATGTGCCGAACATGGAGGCCGAGCGCAATCCGGCCACCGCGCACATGTTCATCGTCAACCCGCTGTCGGGTCATGGCGTCGACAATCTGTTCGCGACCCACCCCTCGACCGCGAACCGCATCGCCGCGCTCCAGCAGCTCGCCGCCGAACTCGGCACCCAGACCGCGCCGCGCCCGGCCGGCGCCAGCTATCCGCCGCGCAGCCCGTGGGGCGGTGCCTCAGGCCAACGCGGGCCGTGGGGCTAGGCGCTGTCCCCGCAGATTACGTTGATAGCTGCATTCGCGGAGGCTCCCCCTCACCCGGAACGCATCTGGCGATGCGTTCCGACCTCTCCCCGCACGCGGGCGAGGTGAAGTGAACCGCGCCGCTACGCGCTCGCGGCGTCCAGGCGCTCGACCTGAGCCTTGCTCAGCTCGAGCCTCGCCGCAGCCACAAGCGTTGCGACCTGCTCGGGCTTGGTGGCGCTGGCAATCGGTGCGGTGATGCCGGGCTTGGCCATCAGCCAGGCGAGCGCGACGGCTGCCGGCTCGGCGCGGGTTTCCGCGGCGACCTCGTCGAGGCAGGCCAGGATCCGCATGCCGCGCGGGTTCATGTATTTCGGAATGCTGCGCGCGCCACGCGGGCTCTTGGCGAAGTCGCTCTCCGAGCGATACTTGCCGGTCAGGAATCCGGCGGCGAGGGAGAAGAACGTGATCACGCCGACGTCGTTCTCCACACAGATGCGTTGCAGCGCGCCTTCGTAGCTCGATCGCTCCGCCAGGCTGTATTCCGGCTGCATGCTCTCGTAGCGCGGCAGCCCATTGGCTTTGGAAATATCCAGCGCGCTCTTGAGCCGCCCCGCCGAGAAATTCGAGGCACCGATCGCCCTGACCTTGCCGGCCTTGATCAATTTGTCATAGGCCGCGAGCGTCTCTTCCTGCGGGGTTGTCTCATCGTCCTTGTGGGACTGGTAGAGGTCGATGGTGTCGGTCTGCAGCCGCCGCAGCGAGTCCTCGACGGCGCGCGCGATGTAGTCCGGCTTCAGTCCGACATTGCCGCCTCCCATGTCCATGCCGACCTTAGTGGCGAGGATGATGCGGTTGCGGTTGCCGCGCGCCTTCATCCATTTGCCGATGATCGTCTCGGACTCGCCGCCGTGATGGCCAGGCACCCAACGCGAATAGACGTCGGCCGTATCGAGGAACGTCAGTCCATGCTCCAGCACGGTGTCGAGCAGGCGAAACGACGACGCCTCGTCCACCGTCCAGCCGAACACATTGCAGCCGAAGCAGAGAGGAGGGACGGTGAGGCCGGAGCGGCCGAGCGCGCGATGCTTCATGAGTGTTCTTTCTCTTGTTCTTGACGGGAGGCGCGGGACACTGAGGCAGATCGGCCTTGTTTGCAAGGCGCAGCGTCCGCATTGCGCCGTTTCCGAGCGATTTAGGACCACCGCCAGCCGCAAGCGCGCAACGCTGCCGGCCGGCGTGGTGAGCAACGTTGCCCGTCATTTGTCGCGGAATCCGTCGGCATTCCCTGTCGGGATGCCGACGGATGATCACGGAGAATTCGCCGCCGCCGGCTCGACTACTTGCGCTCGACGAATATCGCCTTGCAGTCGTCGCTGCTGATGTTCTCGGCGGTGTGAGAAACCACGATTGGCCCCGCAAACGCCGTGCCCGCCTTGCTGGGACTGTCTCGCGTGGTGCCGTCGGCATTGTGCAGACGAATGATGCAGTCGGTCAGCGGATAGACCACGAACGGCACCGGGTGCGAGTGTGGCTTGTCTGTCGTCCCCTTCTTCCATGTCGCGGCAATGACGCGGAAATTCTGGTCTTCGAAGATCACCTTGTAGGTGTCGGGATCGCCTTGATAGCTCGGCGGAGAATCCGCAGCTGCCGTCGCGGAGACCGCCGCAAGCAATCCAACAATCGAGAAACCCAATGTACGAAAATTCATATCGGAAAGCTCCTTATTCCAATCAGGCTAAACGCTCGGCAATGAGCGCAGCGGAGCCTTAGCACGGGATTGGTATCGCGCCGAGACTCATTGCGTCCTCCCGCATCAGCGGGGCATTATTTTATTTTGCGAATTCGGGCGGCGTAACGCGGGGTCGCGCGGATATCGCGGGCGACGGCGCCTGGCCGAGGCCTGCGTCTGCTCAATCGCGCTCGGGACCGGAAGGCGATATGACCTGCCGGCGAACATGCATTGGTCGGACGACACGGTTCTGATCGCAGCTCATGGCCGCAGCGGCAAGCTGGTCACCGCGCGCCATGGATGAACGCTTGCATCTCCTCCAGCGTCAACTTGCCGTCTTTGTTGGCGTCCATTGCCTTGAAGATCCGTTCGTGAGCGGCCTGGAACTCCTGCAGCGAAATGGTCCCGTCGCCGTCGGCGTCCATCAGCGCAAACATCATGCGCATCATGACAGGTGACGCCATCATGCCGTGCCCCATCATATGTCCACCCATCATGCCTTCGTGCCCCATCATGCCCGCGCCGTCGTGGTCGATGGGATGCGATTGCATTTGTTGGATGTCCGGCCGGTGCATCTGATCCTGTGCCGAGGCAGCGACGGTACCGTAGGCCAGGATGAGCGCAGATGTTAGTCCCAAGATGTACCCGTGCATTGAAACCTCCGCGAAAGGGTGGCCGCCGTGTGATCATTGCGTCACGACAATGTAATTGTATCACTTGCTAGCAAAGTGACCGATCACAGTGTTTGCGATGGCTCAAATGATATGAACTGGCCCCATTGCGGTGTCCGGTTTGCGACAGGGGCAGCAGCTATCGGAGGCGGCGGCGTCCCCGAGCTCGTGCGGCCATCGATCGCGCTTGCTCTTGCTTCAGGTCAGGCAGGCTGTCCTTCGGTGCGCAACAAACCTTCGGGGTGACCGGCGCGCAGCTCAGGAACGCGATTTCATTTGTCGGGCATTTGATGTAGTTTGTGCGGCAAGCTGCCATCGGTCGCGCCGAAATCCGAAGAATGAGCGGCAGCGTTACTGGCCATCGGCAGGCCATTACTCTTGCATTTTCATTCCGAAATCTTCTGCCCGGGCCGCGCCCGGGTGCATGCCCTTTTCATTCCAGCCAATTGGAGCAATTGCCATGCATTTCTGCTTCTCGGGTGAATATACGCCGCGCGCTCTCAACAGCATCATGGAGAATCCGACGACCAATCGATATGAGGCTGCGCGGAAGTTGATCGAGTCGGCCGGCGGCAAATTGATTTCGATGTACAGCACGGCGGCCGATGGCCCCGGCGTGATGGTGATCTTCGACGTGCCCGATCCGAGTGTCGCACCCGCGATCAGCGGCGTGGTCTTGGCGGCCGGCACCATGCAGAATGTGCGGCTGGTCCGGCTGTTCACCCAGGATGAGATCAAGGTGGTGCGCCAGCACGCGGGCAAGCTCAAGGCCGCTTACTCGCCTCCGGGAAGCTAGCAGGCACGGACGACGAAACGCGGCGCAGATCGATCTGACGACCGCGGTCACTCCCGCGCGGCGGCGCCTCCTGGCGTCCCGCGCGGAGACGAGGGCCGTTGCGCGCCGCAGATCCGGGGCGCGTTCAACGGATGGGCAGTCGCTCGGGCGGATGTCGCGCGCACATGCTGGCTCGCAAGCCCCGGCCGGCTGTGTCGTCGCATGACGTCCGCCGCCTCGTTCAGCACGGCGCGCCTCATCCTGCGTCGAGTTCTCTTCATCCGCCCTTGAATGCGGTGTATGTACAGACGTTGCCGGTGATTTGCGCGGCGGCGTCGAAGGGCGGGTTTGGGTCTGCGGGGGTGGGGTCTGAAGGTGCATCACCCGGTTTCGGTTTTAGGACGCGCGGCGTCGACGGCGCGCGCGAAATTGCCTGTACGCACGGTTCGGCTGGCCTGCGGTGTTGCGATTGGCTGCGCCGTGATTGGCTTCACGCCGCAGTGGGCGGCGGCGCAGGTGCCATTCTCCCCGTTTCGACGAGTGCAACAGATGGAGGCTGCAAAGCCGCTGGCGCGTGACGTCACTGGTCCGCCGGCCGCCAGCCAGCGGCTCGACGGCACCGCGTTCTTTGTCGACGATCTCGGCCACATGCTGACCGCGCGGCATGCGGTCGCGGATTGCGCCCGCATCGTCGTCAGCAAGGAGGGGCGGGCCGTCGCGGCGCGCGTGGTGGCGCTGGCCGCGAGCGACATCGCATTGATCAAGGTGCCGCGCACGCTGGGTCTCGCAGCGGTATTCCCGCGCGCCAATACGTCCGTCGCCAACGACATGGTGTTTGCCGAGGCTTATGACCGCCTGAAGCCGATGCTCGCGCATGGCGGATCGCTCGGCAATGCGTTCGTCGATACCACCCTGCGCGACCCCGAGCATCTCGTGCTGCGCTCGAATGTCACGTTCGGCACCAGCGGAGCGCCGGTGCTGGATTCCCGTGGCCTCGTCGAGGGAGTGGTGAGCCGCAGGACCACGATCGATCGCGTGCTAGCGGTCGATGCCGTGCACGCCAAATCCTTTCTTGCCGCGCACGGCGTGCGCTTCCAGGAGGACGACCGGCCGCAGATGAGCGGCACCGCGTCACGCGCGCATCGCGCCGCCAGCATCTCGGCACGCGTCACATGCCTGCAACAATGAGCGACTAGTTGCTGCAAGCGCTCATACTCTCGCGTTGTCCTGTCAGCCGGCTGTCCGCGGTCAACCCTTGTCCAGAACCATGCTCATCTTGCGGGGCACGCTCGTGCTCTCGTTCGGCCTCTTGATCCTGTCCCCAGCGCCGGGCCGCGCTCAAGACGCCAACTTTCGCAATCCGGAACAGGCGCCGCCGTCATGGGCGCAGTTTGCCAAGCTGGTCAAATACCGGTTCGAGGAATGGATCGCGGCCGACGAGACGGTTGCCAATCGCTTCCGCAACTGGGTCGTCGAGCATTCCGGCAAGGAGAACGGGCCGCCGCCGACGCTCGTGGTGCGGGCCTGGCTCAATCCGGACGGCACCGTCGAGCGCGTCAAGTTTCCGGCGCTCAATGATGCCGGCGCGACCGAGGACCTGCGCACCATCCTGAAGCGCGGCAATGTCGGCGAGGCACCGCCGCCGGAAATGTTGCAGCCGCTCAACCTGCGCTTCTCGCTCAATCTGCGCAAACCCTGAGCGGGGGTGAACACCATGGCCAAACAACGACCCGGACGTTCGCGGCGCGCGTTCGTTGGTGCTGCCATCACAGGACTTCCCGCCATCAGCAAGGACGGCTGGTGCAAGGCCTTTGCCGCGGTCGATTGATCTCACAACTCCCGTGCATTCGAGAACGCGAACGACGATACCCGCCGCGTGGTTTCGTCCAGGATCAGGGTGCGCGTGATCGGCGGCTCGGCGCGCTGGCTGCAATTCTCGCGCTCGCAGAGCCGGCAGTTGACGCCGATCGGGGTGCCCTCGACCTTCTCCAGATCCATGCCGATCGCGTAGACGAGCTTTGCCGCATGACGGATCTCGCACCCGAGCCCGATTGCAAAGCGCGGCTGCGGCTGCGGATAGGGCGCCACCGGCCGCCGCACCGTCTGCGCGATCGAGAAGTAGCGCGTGCCGTCCGGCAGCTCGATCACCTGGCTCAGCAGGCGGTCGGGCATGTCGAAGGTCGAGTGCACGTTCCATAGCGGGCAGGTGCCGCCGAATTTGGAGAACGGGAAGGTCCCGGAGGAAAACCGCTTCGACACGTTGCCGGCATTGTCGACCCGCAGCAGGAAGAACGGCACGCCGCGCGCGTTCGGCCGTTGCAGCGTGGTGAGGCGGTGGCAGACCTGCTCGAAGCCGGCGTTGAAGCGCTGCGCCAGCACGTGGACGTCATAGCTCAGGGCCTCGGCCGCGGAATGAAATGCCTGGTAGGGCATCATCGCGGCCGCCGCGAAATAATTGGCGAGCGTGATGCGGTACAGCCGGCGCGCGGTGTCGTCGAGCGGACCGGCGCGGCTGACGATCGCGTCGATCGCGGCGCCGCATTCGACAAAGCCGATCTGCAGCGCGAGCTGGAAGCTGCGGCCGGCACTGTCGACCAGTTCGGAGATCAAGAGCTGCCGGCGATGGCGGTCGAAACGGCGCAGCGTCTCGCGCATCACGTCGACCGGCATGACGCGGGTAACGATCGAATGTTTTTCGCGCAGGCGCGTCGCGAGTGCCGTGAACAGGCCTTCGGTCGGCACGTTGAGCTCGTCGCGCAGACTTTCCGCCGCGGTCTCGAGCTCCGGGAAATAGTTGCGGTTGGCCTCGATCAGGTCGCGCGCCCGCTCGATCGGGTTGGCGTCGAACTGCGAGCCTTCGCGGTCGGCCATCTGCGCCGCCACTAGCGTCTCGCCGCGGCGCGCCTCGGTATAGGCGGCGTAGAGCCGTTGCAGCGCATGCGTCACGCCGGGGCAGAGCTCGGCGAGGTCGCGCAGCTCCTGCTTCGGCAGGTCGATCTGGCGGAACAGGGGATCGGAGAAGATCTCGTTGAGTTCTGCGAAGAAGCGATCCTCGTCGGCGGTGGCGAGGTCGCGCAGATCGAGGTCGTAGGTCTCGGCCAGCCGCAGCAGGATCTGCGCGGTCACCGGGCGCTGGTTGCGCTCGATCAGGTTGATGTAGGAGGGCGAGATGCCGAGCCCCTCGGCGATCTGGGTCTGCGACAGCCCCAATTGCTGGCGGATCCGCCGAAAGCGCGGACCGACGAACAGCTTCTTTCCGGATTCGCCGGGCACGACAGCCTTCCTGACCCATTTTTGTGACAAAATTTACAAATCGACATTTATTACAAGTTCAGATGTTACATGACATCACCAATAAAAAACAAGGTATCTGTACGAACTTCCTGTTTTCGCGTTTATCTTCTGACACGCACTTCGTGATGCTCTGTCAATAATGTCGATATGACGAACAGGTCGCGGGGATCAGAATTCAGGCGGCTGAGCAAGGGCAGCAGGATTTTTAGAGGAGACTGACGATGAGCAAGGGCAGCAATTTCTGGGTGATCGGCGGCGAATTCGGCTCGATGAACTTCCACAAGCTCGTCGAAGGCTCGGCCCAGGTCCGCGGTCCGTTCAAGACCCGCAAGGAAGCCGAAGAGTGCTGGAAGGAAGTCTCGGAAGAGAGCCGTCACAAGGCCGGCGTGCGCTTCTCGATCGTCGAGGAGCCGTCGCGGGTTTCGGCCTGACGCCAAAATTACCAGAGCTAAGAAACGTCCAAGGACGGCGGCCCCATCCGGTTCATCCGGGTGGGGTCGACCGCTTTTGGGACAGGGCCGGGATCTTTCATCTGGGGATAAGCGGCAACCTAAGTGCTTGGGAACCAACGTCCTTTGCGGACGTCATGGTTGCTGATAGGTTAATAGGTAAGGCAACCCGTCACCACGAGGCCGTAAGGCATGTCCGATCCGCAGAACAACGGCAGCGAGGCGCGCGAGATGCGGCCGACGCTGCGAGAGGCGCTGCGGCGGGCGCGGATCGAGGCGGCCGATCGCACCGGCGTCGTCGTCGAGCTGCGCGATGCCGAAGTGGCGCGGCTCGAGATCCTCAACGACGCGCTCGATCCCTTGTTTGCGCAGGTGCCGGAGAAGGTCGATCTGTTCGACCGCGGCATCAGCCAGGGCGAGACGCCGCGGCTCTGGATCGACGTGGTCGCGCATGTGCTGATGGGCCGCGACAAGCGCATCTACCGCTTTGTGCAGGACACGAGGTTCGGCCGCATCGTGCTTGCCGAATCGCACGACGTGGCCGTGATGGTCGATGCGGTCACCGACTATGTCGCGCGGCGCATGATCGAACGCGAGCATGCGATAGTGGCAACGCCGCTTCCGGTTGCCGAGCCGCCCGCTCCGCCGCCCGTGCCGGTGGTGGCGCCGAAGCGCCGCGGCGGGATCGGCATGTTCGTGCTCGGCTTCGTCCTGGGCGCGCTGGCGCTGTTCGGCTTCGCGCTGCTGGCGAGCTTGCAGAACTACTAGCCGCTGACCGGCGGGGGGGCATCGTGGTCGTAACTCCGGCCTCGGTATTTTTCGGCATCCTGGCGGCGGCCGCGGTGGTCGGCAGCGCCGTGCTGTTCGGCAAATGGCAGACGCTGCGGCGCGCCGAATATATTCGCACCTTCAAGTGGCCGGCCGGCCTGTTGGCCCGGCTCGAGAAGCATCACCCCGGCCTCAACCGCAAGGACAGCGCGCTGGTGTCGCGCGGCCTGCGGCAGTTCTTCCTCGCCTATCTGATGAGCGGCAAGCGTTACGTCTCGATGCCGTCGCAGGCGGCCGACGACCTCTGGCACGAATTCATTCTCTACACCCGCGAATACGACGCGTTCTGCCGCCGCGCCTTCGGATCCTTCCTGCATCACACGCCCGCGGTCGTGCTGGTGAAGGAGCGGCGCCGGAGCAATGAAGGGCTGCGGCGGGTCTGGTGGTATTGCTGCAAGTACGAGAACATCGATCCCGTCAGGCCGACGCGGCTGCCGCTGTTGTTCGCGCTCGACGCCAAGCTCAGCATCGCAAACGGCTTCATCTACCACACCGACTGCGAGGCGCTGCGCCGCAGCGGCATCGGTGGCAGCAGTCCCTATTGCGGCGGCGATTTCGCCGACTCGTCGATCGACGGATCGTCAGCGGGTTTGGCGATGCCGGCAGTGACGGAAGCCATGGCGGCCATGGTGGCGACGGCGGTGGCCACGGCGGCGGTGATGGAGGTAGCGGCGACAGCGGAGGCGGCTGCGGCGGTGGGTGTGGTGGCGGCGGGGGCGGCGATTAGAGCGTTTTCGAGCGAAGTGGACGCCGTGAAGAAAACGCGTCAAAACAAGAATCTAGAGCTTCGGTTCTGATCAATCAGAACCGAAAATGCTCTAGGATAGCCGCACTCGCTTCAGCTCGCGAATGCCGTCGTCAGCGCCGAGGCCGCGCACGGTCTGCTCGCAGCGCCAACCATTGCCGTCGCGCTCGATCGAGAACAGATTGTAGGCTGCCGCCGGATAGTGCCTGCGCGCCAGCGCCGATGCCGACGGCACGCCGATCGCCGGGATCTTCCGCTCGGGGCCGTCGAACCACATCGTCGAATGGATGTGGTCGTGGCCATGCAGCACCAGCTCGACGCCGTGCCGCTTGAGCAGCGCCAGCAGCTGATGCGAATCGGTCAGCCGTTTGGCGCGCCCGTCGGAGTGCAGCGGGTGATGCACCAGGAGGACGCGGAAGGCCTCCTCCCGCGACAGCTGCGCGAGGATCGTATCCAGCGCGCCGAGCTGAGCATGGCCGAGCCAGCCGGTCGCCATCAGCGGCGGTGTCGGCACCGCCGAGGAGACGCCGATCAGCGCCACCGGCCCGCGGCGTCGCACGAACGGAAAATGCGTCGCCGCGCCGTCGGTGTCGCCGCGCAGATAGTCGCCGAAGTGACTGACGAAGCGATGCCGGGTCGCGCGCACATAGGCGTCGTGATTGCCGGGGACCACGGTGACGTCGGCGGCGCTGCCGACACCCTCGAGCCATTGCCGGGCCGGATTGAACTCGGCATCCAGCGCCAGGTTGACGAGATCGCCGGTCACCGCGACGTGGTCCGGCTGCTGTGCCTGCATGTCCGACACCAGCGTGTCGAGCACCTCGCGGCGATGATATTTGTGACGGTTGCGCGTCCAGTTCAGGTAGCCGAAGGCGCGCTTGCCGGCGAGATCGCGCAGCCGCGCCGCCGGCAGCGGTGGCAGATGCGGATCCGACAGATGCGCGAGACGGAACACTGCCATCACGCGATTCCCTTCGGATTGTCGGTGAAAAATGGCCGGCAGCCGGTCATGTCGTGCTATCCCGAACGTCCTGCCCTGTATTGGCAAGAGCTGCGCAAGCGCGCAAGGATCAAAGCACGGATCAAACACCATGATGTCGAGGGTTCAGTGACGGTCCTGCTCGATTTACGCAAGCGCTACGAGCCGCAGATCAGGTGGGTATTTCATTTCTATTGGCGGCTGGCCCGCAGCATGACACTCGGGGTCCGCGCCGTCGTGCTCGACGCCGATAACAAGGTGTTCCTGGTCAAGCACAGCTACGTCCAGGGCTGGTATCTGCCCGGCGGCGGGGTCGAGGTTGGTGAAAGTTTTATCGAAGCGCTGCGGCGCGAGCTGGAAGAGGAGGGGCGGATCGAGCTCGACGGCACGCCGGTGCTGCACGGCATCTTCCACAACAGCCACGTCTCGCCGCGCGATCATGTCGCGGTCTATGTCGTCAGGAACTACCGGCAAGACCGGCTGCCGGAGCCGAATCGCGAGATCGTGGCCTGCGGCTTCTTCGATCCGGCTGATCTGCCTGATGGCACCACCCCCGGTACGCGGCTGCGGATCGCGGAGGTGCTCGAGGGCAAGCCGCCGCCGGCGACATGGCGGTGATGGACCGCGCCCGCGCCAGATGCTATCCCGCGCCCCACAATGACTGAACTGTCCCTGACCATCCTGCCCGAGACCCCGAAAGACGCCCAGGCGATCGAGCGCCTGCATGAGCGCACCTTCGGGCCCGGCCGCTTCGCGCTCAGCGCCTACCGGTTGCGCGAGCATGTCGATCATCTGCTCGACGTCTCCTTCACGGCGCGGATCGGCACGCTGCTGGTCGGCTCGGTGCGCCAGCTGCCGGTCACGATCGGCGATACGCCGGCCCTGATGCTCGGGCCGTTGACGGTCGAGCCGCCGTTCCGCAGCCGCGGCGTCGGCCGCGCGCTGCTCGAGCGTGCGATCAACGACGCCCGCGCCAAGGGCCATCGGCTCATCGTGCTGGTCGGTGACGCGCCGTACTATTCGCGGGTCGGCTTCAAGCCGGTCCCGAAAGGCCGGATGACGATGCCCGGCCCCGTCGACTACAGTCGCCTGCTTGTCATGGAACTGGTCGACGGCGCTGCCGAGGGCGTATCCGGGCCGATCCAGCCGGACTGGAGCAAGGCGATCTGACATCCGCGCGAGCGTCGCCCGGAACGGTTGCGCGCTGTCGGAAACTGAAGCACAGTTGAGGCAAGCGCCGGGACAAGACCGGCGCATGTCATATCAACAGGGAGAGTGCGCGCCATGATCAAGGTCAGTGTGATGTATCCGAACAATCCAGGCGCACGCTTTGATCACGAGTATTATCGCGACAAGCACATGCCGCTGGTGAAGGCGCGCCTCGGCGACGCCTGCAAATACTACACCGTCGACAAGGGGCTCGCCGGCGGCGCGCCGGGGACGCCCGCAACCTATGTCGGAATGTGCCACATCTTCTGCGACTCGGTTGAGGCCTTCGCGGCCGGTATGGGCAAGCACGCCCAGGAGATCATGGGCGACATTCCGAATTACACCGATCTGCAGCCGGTGATCCAGATCAGCGAAGTCGTCGTCGGTCACTGACCGCGCAGGCGTTAGAGCATCGATCCCTCTGCCGCAAGCGGCAGAGGGATATACTTGTCTCAGAACTTCAGATTGGCGAAGGCCCGCACGCCGAGGCCCGGCATCAGCACCTCGTCCTTGGTGTAGGACACCGAGTTGCGGATGTTCTGGTTGAGCAGATTGTTGCCGACCAGGCCCAGCGTCATCTCGCGCGCGCTGATCCATGATTGATTGAGCTTGGTGTTGTAGGTGATCTCCGCGTTCAGCAGGTTGTATCCCGCGGTCGGGGTCTCGCCGATGACCGCGATGTCGTTCTGCGCAAAGGCGTGCACCAGGTTGATGCGGGTGAACCAGTTGCTGTCGCGCCAGTAGACGCCGCCGCCAAGCCGCACCGGCGGAATCCGCGGCACGTTGCTGCCGTCGGTGAAGGTGGCGCGCACCACGTCGAACTGGTTCTCGATGCCCCAGATGCCGCCGTTGAGCGCGCCGATGTCGAGCTGGCTCTGGAACTCGGCGCCACGGAAGATGGCGTCGCGCTGCGCGTATCTCGCCTGGTTCAGCTCAAGCTGGTCCGGATTGGCTATGTCCACGCAAGCCGCGCTGTCGCACGTGTTGCCAGTCAATTGGCGGTAGATAAAGCCGTTGAACTTCGTGTAGTAGCCGGTGAGTTCGAATCGCAACGGCCCCGTCGCCCGGCGTAGTCCGACCTCGATCGATTTTGCCGTCTCGATGCCGAGATTAGGATTGCCGATGTCAAAGGTGGCGGTCGCATCATGGGCGCCGCGTGAAAACAGCTCCGCCGGTTTCGGCGCGCGTTCGACGTATTGACCGGTAATGCTCGCAACCAGATCCCACGGCAGGTTCTGGATCAGGCCAATGCTCGCACTTTTCGGCGCGAAGTGCACATTGCGCGGCGTGGCTGGACCAATACTGGCAGGGTCGATGTTGACGTCGAACACGTCAGGTATGAATGCCGGCGTTGTCCCGGAGAGGTCAATGTGCTCGATGCGTGCGGCGATGTGCGCCTTGGTGGTCTCGCTGAATTTCAGCTCGTTGAAGACGTAACCGGCGACCCTGTTGTTGTTGTTAGGGTCCCACAATCCGTTGAGCGGGCTGCCTGGATCATCCGGACTTGGGGCGGTCAATTCCTGATGGCCGGCCTGCAGACCGAACGCCGTCGTCACGGCCGCGAAGCGCGCGTTGAATGGCATCGTTTGCACTTCGAGCCGGGCTTCCTGCTCTTTGTTGGTAAAAATCTGCCGCACGCCGTCGGTCGACAGATCGGCAGGGACAGCAAGCCCGAGCTCGTTGTGGCGATAGTCGGTCGCGCCGACCCAGAGCCGCACGGCGTCGATCGCAGCCGCATCGGGCCGGTACTCGCCCTTGACGGCGACCTTGGTCTGGTGCGCGTCGATCCGGGTCTGGTGATCGGCGCCGTCGATTCCCGGAATGTGATAGAGCGAGTCGTTCTGGGTGATCGACGCACCGATATAGCCGCCCTGGAAGAAATAGGACGCGCCGACCGAGGCGCCGTCCGACTGCGTCGCAGAGTTCGGCTGGCGGCCGTTCACCGGTCGGGTCTTGTCGAACAGATACGGGTAGCTCGGGATGCTGTAGTCGCTGGTGGTGCGGCCATAGACGTCGGCATGCACCGCGACGTTGTTGCCGCCGGCGTCCAGCAGCATGCCGCCCTCGACGCCGCGATTGACCGAACTCACCGACGTGCGGGTCTCGACATTGAGGCAACCCGGACCGCCTGCGTCAGCCAGCGGCGCCTTTACTGGCAGTCCATAGCTCTGAAATGGTGGCGCCGCGCAGGTCGGCATCGCGTCGGGAATGCGGTTGTTGGTGGCACTCACCACGCCGCCGATCGAGGTCGAGCCGTAGCGCAACGCGGCAGGTCCCCGCACCACCTCGATCTGGTTGGTCGAGAACGGATCGATCGGCACGAAATGATCTTCGCCGAGATCCGAGACGCCGCCGCCGCCAAGGCCATTCTCGACGATGCCGACGCGGTTGACGTCGAGGCCGCGGATGATCGGCCGGCTCGATGCGCCGGGCGCAAAACTCGAGCCGGTGATACCGGGCTTCGAGAACAAGAGGTCGCCGAGCGTGGCGGCGCCGGAGCGTCGCAGTTCCTCGTTCGGGATCACGGTGACGGTGGCGAACTGGTCGGTGACGATGGGGAGCACGCCCTGCTGCGGTGCCGGCGCCGGTGCGGCGGGCGCAGGTTGTGCGGCGGCGGCGCGTTCGCGGTTGCGGCTAGGTGCGGCCCGGACGACGTGGGTCGGGGTGCGCGTTGGCGTGGTGCGGTGGCGCTGGATCGGGCTTGGTGCCGTCACGGTGATGTCGGGGAGTTGCGTCGCCGTGTCGTCGGCCAGTGCGCCGCTATGCATTGCGCCGAGCAGCAGCCAGCTCGCGCCTCCGATGTGGAGTGCTCGTTTCTTCTGAAGTGTCATTGTCCCGATCCAAAGTCCCAGCCCCGTCGAAATGACGGATCGATCCCGATTTGCCTTAGCGGAGCAGGCCGCAACTGTGACGCGGCCGTCCGCTCAGGGCGTGCAGCAATCAGTCGATGTCAGGACAAGGGAGGTGCGCGGGAGTGGAAGGCCGCAGGCGCCGACTTCAGATGGACGAATTCGGCACTGGTGGTGCGGAACAGAAGCTCGACGGCTTCCGGCAGCAGCAGCACCGGCGGCGCCGCGAACAGCATGCTGCTCGCGAGCGCGATGACGGCGCAGATCGCGCAATGATCGGCTGGATGCCGGTCATTGTCATGTTTGGTGGGCGGCTCGGTCCCGGTCACCTGGACCGCAAGGTCCGGCGTCGCCGAGGTCCCGATATAGGCGAGGTCGAGCAGCGACAGGCCGGTCTGGACCGCGGGCGCCGCTTGCGCGGCCGCAATGGGGTGGAGGTGCCCGAACGACAGCACGAACTGGACGGCGAGCGCGAACAGCGCCAGCCGCGAGCCAGTCTTGATGCGTCTCCGGAACCACTTCATGCGATAGCGCCCACCCAGTCGGGAGCGCGCGAATACCCCTGCAGTCCCGATGTTACATCATAACATCGGATGGGTTCAGACACACTGTGTCGATGTGTCGCCCGTGTGTGTTTGCCGCAACGCAGACGCGAGCCCGACCGGGCTCAGCGTCCCTCACGCAGCCAGGTTGCCGCGAATGCGCCGAGCAACAGCAGCAGGCCGACCAGGCCGGCGAACATCGGCAGCACGCCGACGCCCTTGACCACGCTGGCGTCGCGCATCTTGACGCCGAGCCAGCCGTCGCCGCGGAAGATCGTCGACGCGCGCACCGGTACGATCCGCGGCATGTCGAGGCTCGATCCGTCGACGATGCGCCGTGCGTCGCCGCCGGTCGCCTGCGCCAGCGGCTTCAGCATGTCGGTGGTCGAAGTGACCTCGGAGAATTCCTTCGGGTTGGTCGGGCCGACATTGATCAGCGCCTTCAGCGTGCCGTCAGTCGCTTGCCACAGGCCGAGCTCGCTTGCCGGCAACGTCGCGCGCCATTCGCCGGGATCGCCAGCGGCCAAGGTCAGTTCATGCGTGGCGCCGCTCGGCGACGTCACGGTGACCGGCCCGACACTGTCGGCCATGGTCTGCCGCACCACCATCAGGTCCTTGCCCTGCACTTGCATGCGCAGCGCCTCTTCGTCGAGGTCGGGCTGCTTCATCAGCCAGTGAGATACGCGCCGCAACAGATCGAGATGCGGTCCGCCGCCCTCGTAGCCGCGCGCCCACAGCCAGATCTGGTCGGAGAGCAGCAGCGCCACGCGGCCTTCGCCGAACCGCGACAGCAGCAGCAGCGGCTTGCCGTCGGCGCCGGTCATGACCGGCGGGTTGATCGCGTTGCGGGTGTCGACGGTGCGGAAGAACCGGCTCCAATGCGGCGGCTCGGCATTCGAGCCTTCCAGCCCGCGCGTCACCGGATGGCGTTTCCCGGCATCGCTCAAATGCGCGTAGAACGGCTTCTCGGTGACGCCGACCGGCTCGGCTGGCAGCACCGAATCCAGCGGTGTGCGCCAGATGCTGGTGGTCGAGGCGTAATCGGGACCGGCCGACACCAGCACCGCGCCGCCCGAGCGGACATAGCGTGCGATGTTGTCGAAATAGGCGATCGGCAGCACGCCCTGGCGGGCGTAGCGGTCGAAGATGATCAGCTGGAATTCGTTGATCTTCTGCTGGAACAGCTCGCGGGTCGGAAACGCGATCAGCGACAGCTCGTTGATCGGCGTGCCGTCCTGCTTCTCCGGCGGACGCAGGATGGTGAAGTGCACGAGATCGACGCTGGGGTCGGACTTCAAGAGATTGCGCCAAGTGCGCTCGCCGGCATGCGGCTCGCCGGATACCAGCAGCACGCGCAGCTTGTCGCGCACGCCGTCGATCGCCACTACGGCGCGGTTGTTGACCGGCGTCAGCTCGTTCTCGAGCGGCGAGGCCTCGATCTCGACGATGTTGGGCCCGGCATGCTTGATGTCGATGTCGACACTCGAGGTCTGGCCGCTGCTCAGGGTGCGCTCGTTGATCACCTCGCCGTCGCGGCGGATCGTGACCTTGGCGCGCTCGCCGGTGACGCCCTGGTCGTCGAGCCGGTAGGTGATGGTCTGGGTCTGGCCGACGATGCCGAAGCGCGGCGCGGCCGTGATCGCGATACGGCGGTCGCGCTCGTCCTTGCGGCCGGTGATCAAAGCGTGCACCGGTGCCTGGAAGCCGAGCGCCTGGGCGTTGGCGGGAATGTCGTGCACGCGGCCGTCGGTGATCATAAACGCGCCGGCGACGCGCTCGACCGGAACATCCGACAGTGCCGATGTCAGCGCGCCGAACAGCTTGGTGCCGTCGGTTTCGCCGTCGGCCTGGCCGGCCTCGACGACGCGGACCTCGAGGCCCTTGATCTGCTTCAGGCTGTCGACCAGCGCCTGCCGCGCCTTGTCGGTCTCCTGGTTGCGCGTGCCGAAATTCTGGCTCGGGCTCTTGTCGATCACCACGGCGGCGACCGAGGATAGCGGCTCGCGCTCCTCGCGGGTGAAGGAGGGATTGGCCAATGCGAGCAAGATCAGCGCCAGCGCGGCGACACGCACCGCGGCGCCGCGCGCGCGCGACAGCAGCAGCAGTGCCGCGATGACGACGATCGCGCCGAGCGCGATCCACAGCACGATCGAAGGAACCAGCGGTGTGAACGCGATACCGTAGTTCATGGCTTGCTTCTATTCGTTGTGAGCATGATCTGTTCGGAAAACCGGTTCCCACTTTTCCGGATCATGCTCATTGTCCCAGCCGCTCGATCAGGGCAGGCGCGTGCACCTGGTCGGCCTTGTAGTTGCCGGTCAGCGTGTACATCACGATGTTGACGCCGGCGCGGAAGGCGAATTCGCGCTGGCGCGGCTCGCCCGGTGTCAGCGGCAGCATCGGCTGCCCGTCGGGACGGATCGCCCAGGCGCCGGCGAGGTCGTTCGACGTGATGATGATCGGCGAGACGCCGTCGCCACCGCGCGCCGGGCGCTGCGCAGCCTCCTCGTCGTCCTCGCGCGGCAGCGCCTCGACCCAGGTCTGGCCCGTGTTGAAGCGGCCGGGGAAGTCGCGCAGCAGATAGAACGTCTTGGTCAGCACGTGCTCGCGCGGCACCGGCTCGAGCTCGGGCACGTCGAGGGTCGACAGCAATTCGCGCAGCGTCTGCATGCCCGGCGTCTGCGACGCGCCATTGTCGCCCGGCGGCGCCTCGACGGCGTCGCGGGTGTCGAAGATCACGGTGCCGCCCTGCTTCATGTAGGCGTCGATCTTGTTGATGGCGTCCTGCGCCGGCTTCGGCGCGCCCGGCACGATCGGCCAGTAGATCAGCGGAAAGAATGCCAGCTCGTCGCGCGCGGGATCGATGCCGACGGGATCGCCGGCTTCCAGCGCGGTGCGCTGCCCAAGGAACAGCGTCAGTCCGGACATCCCGGCCTTGACGATGGAATCGACGTCGGCATTGCCGGTGACGACATAGGCCAGCCGCGTCTGCGACACCGCCTTGATGGCGAAGTCGTCGCTGCTGGCGTTCTGGGCGCGCGTCGGTGACGGCACCATCATGGTCGCAAGGACGAAGGCTAACGCAAGCACCGCCGGCGCGGCGCGCCGCCGGATCAGCGCGGCAAGGCCGCCGCCGAGCATCGCCACCACGATCGCATCGAGCAGAAACAGCGCCAGCGCCGTCGAGAGCATGATGCCGCGCAGGTCACGCGGCTCGGTGTTGGTGTAGGTCGCATGCTTCGCGCGCAGGCCGGAGATGTCGAGCGGCGCAATGCGGTCGGCGGAGGCCAGCGTGTTGACCGCGATCGGGCTCTCGGCGGTGCCGTAGAAGCCGGGCGGATGGTCCGCGGTGCCGCGGTCGCGATAGTCCGCCGACATCGGCTTGGCGGTCGAAGGCGGCGGCCCGAAGGCGCCGAAGCCGTCCAGCGTGCGCAGCGGCGCCACCGTCTCGGCATTGGGATCGCTGGCGACGCCGGGGCCGGGCTTCGAGGTGTAGCCGGACATGTCGATCAGCCGGCGCAGCATCTCGACGAAGGTGCCGGACATCGGCAGGTCCGACCAGCGCATGTCGGCGCCGACATGGAACAGGCTGACCACGCCCTTGCCGCGATGCTCGCCGGTGACGAGCGGCGTGCCGTCCTCCAGCGAGGCCCAGCTCTTGGTCGCGAGCACGGCGTCGGGCTCGGCCAGCACCTGGCGGCTGACGGTGATGTCCTTCGGCACGGTGAGGCCCGTGAACGGGCCGTCGGCGGCGAACGAGGCCATGTGTTGCGGCTTCTCCCAGGTCAGGCTGCCGCCGAGCGTGCGTCCGCCGCGGCGCAGCTTGACGGGAACGAGGTCGTCATCGGCCTGCGCGAGGCGGGGACCGGCGAAGCGCACTAGCACGCCGCCTTGCTCGATCCAGGCGTTGAGCCGGTCGCGGATCTCCGGCGACAGCGTGCCGACATCGGCCATCACGATCATCGGCAGCCGCTGATTGAGGAATTGCCCGATCACCTGCTGCGGCGCGCCGCGATCGCCGAGCCTGACGTCGGCGAAGGGCGAAAGCGCGCGGGAGAGATAGAAGGTCGAGGCCAGCAGCGGCTGGGCGGTGTCGTTGCTCGCACCCGAGACCACGCCGATGGCGCGGCGGCGCCAGCGCCGGTCGAGCAGCTGCACCGCGCCGGCCGAATGCTCGCCGGAGATTTCGAGCCGCGCGATGTCGTTGCGCAATTCGACCGGAAGATCGAAGGCGGCTTCTGTCTCGCGCTCCTTCGGGCCGAATGCGTAGCGGGCCTCGCCGATCGGCGAGCCCTTGGCGTCGACCGCACGCACCGTTCCCGCAGCGATGCCGCTCTCGGTGCGCAGCACCTTCACCGTCATCTTGGCCGCGGCGTTCTCGGCCGCGACCAGCGCCTGCGCCGACTGCGCGCCGCCGGCATAGATCGTCAGATTGCGGCTCTCGATCACCTTGCCGAGACCTTCGGTGAATTCGCTGCCGCGGCCGGTGTCGACGCCGTCGGACAGCCAGGCGATGTCGCAGTCGCCGGTCGATTTGAGGAAGCGTTCCAGCGTCGCGAGGGTTTCAACGCGATCGATCGAGTAGGGCTTTGGCGCAAGCTGGCGCAGCGCGACGCGCGCGGCACCGGCCGGCATCAGTGTGATGTCGCGCGTCGGCTCGGAGAGCGGCACCAGCGCGACGCCGCGGCGG
This sequence comes from Bradyrhizobium sp. USDA 4011, assembly GCF_054063415.1. Classification (NCBI taxonomy): domain Bacteria; kingdom Pseudomonadati; phylum Pseudomonadota; class Alphaproteobacteria; order Hyphomicrobiales; family Nitrobacteraceae; genus Bradyrhizobium; species Bradyrhizobium sp. USDA 4011. The sequence goes on along the minus strand of NZ_JBSSGG010000001.1, from coordinate 2,160,305 downwards.
TCGCTGTCGGCATTGGTGACCAGCTCGTCCGCGGCCTTGATCCGCGCATCCCAGCTCGAGGCCGCGCTCCAGCCGTCGTCGAGCAGGATCACCAGCGGCTGCTTGCCGGCGGCAACGCCGATCTGCGGATTCCAGATCGGCCCGGCGGCGGCGAAGATGACCAGCGCGGCGGCGGCGAGCCGCAGCAGCGTCAGCCACCACGGCGTGCGCGATGGCGTCTCCTCCTTGGGTGCGATGTCGAACAACAGCCGCGTCGGCGGGAAGTCGATCCGGCGCGGCCGCGGCGGCATCACGCGCAAAAGCCACCACAGCACCGGCAGGCTGATCAGCCCCAATAGCAGCAATGGTTCGGCGAAGGAGAGCGGGAGGCCTGCGATCATGCGCTGCGTCCCGCCTTGACCGTTGAGCGGCCGCCGCCCTTGCTCACCATCATGCCGGCGTGCAGGAACAGCAGCAGTTCGGCCGCGGAGCGGCTGGTGGTGTGGGTCGAGAACAGCCAGTCGAGCCGGTTGGTCTCGGCACGGATCTGATCGCGATGCAGCGCGACGCGCGCGACATAGTCGCTCGCCCAGCTCTCGGCGCGGCCCGCGGTGATGACGCTGCCGGCCTCGGGCTCGACGAATTCGACACGGCCCGAATAAGGAAAGCTCTCTTCGGCGGGATCGACGACCTGGATCATGGTGCCGTGCGCGCCGGAGGAGGAAAGCCCGCCCAGCATCGCCGTGATCTCCGCGATCGGCGACCAGAAATCCGACAGCACGACGATCTCGGCCAGCGACGACGGCACGAAGGACGGCGGCAGGCTGGCGCGCTCCTTCTCGTCGTGCAACATCGCTTCCGCCATCTTGTCGATCACGTTGAGGCTTGCGGTCGGGTTCAGCAGGCCGGGAATGCCGACGCGTTCTCCGCCCGCAACGAGCAGCTCGGCAAGCGCGAAGGCGACGATCAGTCCGCGCTCCAGCTTGCTGTCGCGGGCTTCGCGCGAGGCAAACACCATCGAGGGCGAGCGGTCGGGCCAGATCCACACGGTGTGCGCGGCCTCCCACTCCTGCTCGCGGACATAGAGATGGTCATCGCGCGCCGAGCGGCGCCAGTCGACGCGCTGCGACGGCTCGCCGGAGACGAAGCGGCGGTATTGCCAGAAATTCTCGCCCGAGCCGGCGCGGCGGCGGCCGTGCAGGCCATGGATGACGTTGGCGGCGACGCGGCGGGCTTCAAGCACAAGACGCGGCAGCGATGCGGCGAGCGTTCGGCTTTCGCCATCGGCACGTCGAACCGCCAGGATCTCCTCGTTCCGGTGCCTGTTGTCTGCCGCCATCAACCGATCCGCGTCTTCAACTGCTTGATCACGTCTGGAATGGTGCGGCCCTCGGCGCGCGCCGAGAAGGTCAGCGCCATGCGATGCTTGAGCACGGGCTCGGCGAGATCGAGCACGTCGTCGATCGACGGCGCGAGCCTTCCGTCGAGCAGCGCGCGGGCGCGCACCGCCAGCATCAAGGCCTGGCTGGCGCGGGGACCGGGTCCCCATGCGATCAGCTTGCCGGCTTCGCCGCCCTCGGTGCCGGGGCGCGCGGCGCGCACCAGCGTCAGGATCGCCTCGACCACGGAATCGCCGACCGGCAGGCGGCGCACCAGGCGTTGCGCGGAGATCAGCGTCTCGGCGTCCATCGACGCCTTGGCGAGCGTCTCATCGGCACCGGTGGTTTCGAACAGGATGCGCCGCTCGGCGTCGCGATCGGGATAGTCGACGTCGATTTCCATCAGGAAGCGGTCGAGCTGCGCCTCGGGCAGCGGATAGGTGCCTTCCTGCTCGAGCGGGTTCTGCGTCGCGAGCACATGGAACGGCTTCGGCAAATCGTGCCGCGCGCCGGCAATGGTGATGTGCTGCTCCTGCATGGCTTGCAGCAGCGCCGACTGGGTGCGCGGGCTAGCGCGGTTGATCTCGTCGGCCATCAGGAGCTGCGCGAACACCGGACCCGAGATGAAGCGGAACGAACGCTTGCCGGCGGAGCTCTCGTCGAGCACTTCGGCGCCGAGAATGTCCGACGGCATCAAGTCGGGCGTGAACTGGATGCGCTTGGCGTCGAGCCCGAGCGTGACGCCGAGTGTCTCGACCAGCTTGGTCTTGGCAAGGCCGGGCACGCCGATCAGCAGCGCGTGGCCGCCGGACAGGATCGTGACCAGGGTGTTCTCGATCACCTGGTCCTGCCCGAAGATGACGGTGGCGACCGCTTCCTTGGCCGCCTTGATCTGGCCCGCGACCTGTTCAGCCGAGCGGACGATCACATCTTCCAGTTTTTCGACGCTGTCTGCACCGGCCATTCGATCCGCTCCTTCTTGACGATGCGCTCGATTCTCGCGTCGTCACCACATGGACCGCATGCTAAACTTATGCGAAGGCCATGTATTCGTTGAATTAAACTATCCCCACCTTATCGGTATTTCAGGGTATGAACGGCATCACGATGTGGCGAGAATGACATCCCGACCACATCTCAGGATACGTGCACCAAATGTGCCAGATTGAGGGTTGGAAACTTCAGGGCAAACAATGGCGAAGCAAGGGCAGAGCGATTCCGGCAGTGAAACTACGGGGCTCGAAACGAAGGCCCTCGGAGGCAAGGGCCTCGAAGGGCTGACCACTGCCGCCAATCAAGCTGCGACATCGGGGCAGGCCGGACGCAAGGGCCTGCCGCCGGTTCACCTGTGGAATCCGCCTTTCTGCGGCGATCTCGACATGCGAATCGCGCCTGACGGCACCTGGTTTTACATGGGAACGCCGATCGGACGCCCGGCGCTGGTGCGGCTGTTCTCCACGATCCTGAAGCGCGAGGACGGCAAGCACTTTCTCGTGACACCGGTGGAGAAGGTCGGCATCCGCGTCGACGACGCGCCGTTCCTTGCGGTGGAAATGCAGACCCATGAAGACGCGCGCGGCCGTTTGCTCCGGTTCCGCACCAATGTCGACGACTGGGTCGATTGCGAGAAGGGCCACGGCCTCAGATTCGAGGCTGCCGAGGATGGCGGATTGACGCCCTATCTGCATGTCCGCGCCGACCTGTGGGCGAAGGTCACCCGCGCGCTCTACTACGATCTGGTTGACATGGGCGAGGAGCGGATGGTCGATGGTCAGGAGATGTTCGGCATCGAGTCCGGCGGCGAATTTTTCGCGATGGCCGATGCCAGCCAGGTGAGGGGCGCACTTTGAACGAGCCGTTGCTGAAGGTGAAGCCGGCGACGATCAGCTCGACGGAATTCTTCGCGCGAGCCCGCACGCGGCTCGATTTCGAAGTGCCGCCGGGTCTGGTCGATCCGAATATCATTCCGCGCACCGGCGATTCCGGCAACGATCGCATGCTCGAGATCGTGGCGCAGGAGCAGCCGGTGCGGCCGGCCGCGGTGCTGATCCCGGTGGTCGATCATCCCGAGCCGACCGTGCTGTTGACGCAGCGTTCGCCCAATCTGTCGAGCCACGCCGGTCAGATATCGTTTCCCGGCGGCAAGATCGACGCCACCGATGCCTCGCCGCTCGATGCGGCGCTGCGCGAAGCCTGCGAAGAAGTCGGGCTGAAGCGGGAATTCATCGACCCTGTCGGCTATCTCGACCTCTATGGCACCGCTTTCGGCTTCCGCATCCTGCCGACGGTCGCCAGGGTGAAGCCGGGATTTACCTTAGAGATCAACGAGGCCGAGGTCGTCGATGCGTTCGAGGTACCGCTCGCTTTCCTGATGAACCCCGAGAATCATCAGATCCACACCAAGGAATTCCGCGGCATGGACCGGTCCTACTACGCGATGCCGTTCGCCGAGCGCTACATCTGGGGCGCGACCGCCGGCATCCTGCGGGTGCTGTATGAGCGGATCTATCTGTCATGATCCGCACGGTGTTGACCGAGGTCGGAGTCTTTCTGATCCCTTTCGCGGTCTATGCCATCTTCCTCATCGCGACGCGGTCCGGCGTGACGCTGCCTGCATCCTGGCCGCTCGACATGATCGCGAAGCTGACGCTGGCGGCGCTGGTGCTGGTCATCGTGAGCTTCGTGCTGCTCGCCGAATTGACCGGCGCGCCGCCGAACTCGACCTACGTTCCCGCCCATATCGAGAACGGCAGGTTGGTGCCGGGAGCTGAGAAATGAGCGAGGTGCGCCTGTTGTCCGACGCGCCATGGCTCGCTTCGGGGCCCGCGGCGCGCGTGCTCGGCCTCCTCAACGCCGACGGCGAGGAAGCGCGGGTGATCGGCGGCGCCGTGCGCAACGCGCTGATGCGGATTCCGCTCGCCGACATCGACATCGCCACCACGGCAGTGCCGGAGGAGGTGATCCGCCGCGCCAAGCGGGCAGCCATCAAGAGCGTGCCGACCGGGATCGAGCACGGCACGGTGACCCTGGTCGTCGACGGCCATCCCTTCGAGGTGACGACGCTGCGCGAGGACACCGAGACCTATGGCCGCAAGGCCAAGGTGGCGTTCGGGCGCGACTGGGTCCGCGACGCCGAGCGGCGCGACTTCACCATCAACGGCCTGTCGGTCGACGCTTCGGGCGTCGTGCATGATCACGTCGGCGGTCTCGCCGACATCGAAGCGAGGCGGGTGCGCTTCATTGGCAGTCCCGCGCAGCGGATTGCCGAGGATTACTTGCGCATCCTGCGCTTCTTCCGCTTCCACGCCGCCTATGGCGCAGGCGAGGTCGATCGCGCCGGCTATCTCGCCTGTATCAGCGGGCGCGCCGGGATTGCCGGCCTCTCGGCCGAGCGCATCCGCATGGAGATGCTCAAGCTCGTGGTCGCGAACGGCGCCGCCGGCGCGGTGGTCGCGATGGGCGATGGCGGGTTGCTGCTGCCGCTGTTCGGCGGCGTCGCCTATACCGGGCCGTTTGCGGCGATGATAGAGATCGAAGGGTTGATGGGGCTCGCGCCGAGCGCGACGCGCCGGCTCGCCGCGCTGACGGTCGCCGTGACCGAGGACGCGCGGCGGATCGCAAGCCGGCTGCGGCTCTCCAACGCCGAAGCCAAGGCGCTCGACTCGATGGGTCATCGCTGGTGGCGCCTGCCCGGCATGGACGAGGCGCGTGCCAAGCGCAGGCTCTACCGGCTCGACGAGGAGCCCTATCGCGACCGGCTGCTGCTCGCCTGGGCGCGAACCGGCGCGGGCCGCGACGTCGAGCAGTGGCGCGCGCTCGCCACACTGCCGCAGCGCTGGCGCGCGCCTCACTTTCCGTTGCGGGCGTCGGATTTCATCGCGCGCGGGATTGCCGAAGGACCGGCGCTGGGGCACGTCCTGACCCTGGCTGAGGATGCCTGGCTAGCCGCGGATTTTCCGCTCGATCCGCAGGTGTTGTCTGGCATCGCCGACCAGACCGTTTCCCGTTTCACCCGCGACCATCGGCTCTAGATTTTCTTGCCGGGTATCTCGCCGGATTTTCTTGCCGGCGTCTCCATGCCGCCGGGATCGTCGGCGGCATGGCGACGATTGGCTGAACGACGATTGAACTTGGTGTGGAGACGATGCCGCCGGCATGTGCCAGGCAGCATCGCGCCAACGGATCTCAAGCCGCCTTGCGCTTCTTCTTGCGGTCGCCGTCGTCGTCCTCGTCTTCGTCGTCCGCTTCTTCCTCGTCGTCGTCTTCGTCCTCGTCGTCTTCCTCTTCATCGTCTTCCGGATCGATTTCGGCCGACTCGAGTGCGACGAGCGGCAGGGTTTCGCGAAACAGATCGCCGTCCGTTCCCATCCACAGGCACTCGACCTTGTCCTCGTCGACCTCGACCACCGTGATCGGATGGCCGCCGGACTTCAGCATGACGACATCGCCTGGTTTCAGTTCCATGATTTTCCCTCCGCGCTGGATGACGCGGACGGCAAGCTAGCGGCCCGTGATGACAGTCCGATCACGGCCGACGTTCTGCGCGGTGGATTTTGCTGTGAAAACAGAAGCTGTGTTATTTGCGCGCGGCCGGAACCAGTTCGGTCAGCGAGCGGATGATGCGGTCGGGCCTGATCGTCGATCCCGGCGGCAGCCCGACACCGTGCACGTCCATCCAGATCGCGTAGATGCCAAGCCGCTGCGGCGCCACGACTTCCCACTCCAGATTGTCGCCGATCATCCAGGTATCAGATGCGGAGACACCGAGCGCCTGCATCGCGTGCAGATAGGCGCGCTCCTCGGGCTTGCCGAAACCGTGCTCGCCCTCGATCTGGATGTGATCGAAGCGATGGCCGAGCGCGAAGCGCTCGACCTTGGCGCGCTGCATGTCGGCGGCGCCGTTGGTGACCAGTGCGAGCTTGATGCCGAGCGCCTTGAACGCATCGATCGCTTGATGCGCGCCAGGGAAGACGAACATCTCCTCCTCGCGATAGGCGGTGAAGCGATCGGCGATGCGGTCCGCGAGATCGTCCGGCAGCGCACGGTGGCCGGCCGCCGCAAGCTGAGCGAAGCCGCCCTTCACGGTCAGCCGCCGCGCCTCACCGAGCTTGATCCGCCAGATCGGCTCGGCGGTCGACCAGAATTGCCGTGCGGAAGCCAGCAGCGCGGTTGCGACCTGATCCGGGGGCAGGGGCGCCAGCTCCGCGGCGAATTCGGTTGCGATGGTGTTCCAGGCGATCTCGGGACGTCCATAGGCCGACAGGATGGTGTCATCCATGTCGATCAGCATCGCGCGCGGCAGGTTCATTACGGCCATTTCACCTCCGGCGGCAGCGACGACAGGATCGAATCGACATTGCCGCCGGTCTTCAGGCCGAAGATGGTGCCGCGGTCGTAGAGCAGGTTGAACTCGACATAGCGCCCGCGGCGGACCAGCTGCTCGTCGCGGTCCTCCGCGCTCCAGGCGGCCGCGAAATTGCGCCGCACCAGGTCGGGATAGATGTTCAGGAAGCTGCGCCCGACGTCCTGGGTGAAGGCGAGGTCAGCGTCCCAGTCGCCGCTGTCGTGCCAGTCATAGAAGATGCCGCCGATGCCGCGGGCTTCCTTGCGGTGGGGCAGATAGAAATACTCGTCGCACCACTTCTTGTACTTGTCGTAGTCGGCGACGCCGTTCGACCCGCTGCACGCCGCTTTCATCGCGGCGTGGAAGGCGACCGTATCGGGGTCCTCCTGGGTGCGCCGGCGGTTCAGCACCGGCGTCAGATCGGCTCCGCCGCCGAACCACGCCTTGGTGGTGACGACGAAGCGGGTGTTCATGTGCACGGCGGGCACGTTCGGATTGCGCAAATGCGCGATCAGCGAAATGCCCGACGCCCAGAACCTCGGATCATCAGCGGCGCCGGGAATCTGCGCGCGGAATTCGGGAGCGAACTCGCCATGCACGGTCGAGCAGTGCACGCCGACCTTCTCGAACAGCCGGCCCTTCATGATCGACATCACGCCGCCGCCGCCGGGCTTGCCGGTGTGGTCGGTGCGGTCCCAGGGGGTGCGCACGAACCGCCCGGCAGCGCCGGGATAGAGCGCTGCGGGGGCATCGTCCTCGAGCTTCTCGAAGGCCGCGCAGATGTCGTTGCGCAGCGCCTCGAACCAGCTGCGCGCGCGCGCCTTGCGGTCCTCGATGATGGCGGGGTCTGTTGGCAGCATGGCTAACCTTGCGGGCCGAAGTAAGTGCAGCTCTCGTTGCAGCTGTCGCGATGGACGCTGACGCGGGTCAGCTTGCCCGCGTGTTGCAGCCGCTCCCAGATGAAGCGTGAGAGATTCTCCAGCGTCGGGACGCCGATCGCCTCGATCTTGTTCAGGAACTTGTGGTCGAGCGTCTTCTGCACCTCGGCCATGGCGCGTTCGAGCAGGCCCAGATCGATCACCATCCCGGTTTTCGGATCGGGCGTGCCGCGCACCGTGACTTCGGCGCGGAAAGAGTGACCGTGAATCTCCTCGCTGGCGGTGCCAAGGGTCGTTCCGGACAGCGCATGCGCAGCTTCAAACCGAAACGCTTTCGTCAATTCCCACATCTCGTTCAACAATCCAGTTTCCGTTAGTTCATCTAATGCCGAGCGTCTTGTGCGTCTGCACGCTGAGGCGCCATTGCGGGTGCTTCAGGCAGTATTCGATCGCCCGCTCGGTATTTTCGATCACGTCGGGGCCGTCCATTGGTTGCAGCGAGAAGCGCTCGAAGGCGAGCCCGGCGAAGTCCTCCGGCGCGTTTTCGGGCTGCGGATAGACCAGCTTGAGCTCGTGTCCCTTGCGCACCACGAGCTCGGAAGCGGCCTTGGGGCTGACGCAGATCCAGTCGAGCCCCTCGGGCGGGGCGATGGTGCCGTTGGTCTCGATCGCGATCGCAAAGCCGTGGCCGTGCAGGGCCTCGATCAGAGCTTTATCGACCTGCAGCAGCGGCTCGCCGCCGGTCAGCACCACGTAGCGGTCGGCTTCGCCCCCCGTCCATTGCGCTGCGATGGTGCCGGCGAGCTCGGTCGCGTCGGCATAGCGGCCGCCGAGCGTGCCGTCGGTGCCGACGAAATCGGTGTCGCAGAACCGGCAGACTGCGCCGGCGCGGTCCTGCTCGCGGCCGCTCCAGAGGTTGCAGCCGGCGAAGCGGCAGAACACGGAGGCCCGGCCCGCATGGGCGCCTTCGCCCTGCAAAGTGAGAAAGATCTCCTTGACCGCGTAGCTCACCAAATATCCCTTAAGTTACCGAACCGGTAGTTCCTGAGCCGGCAAGCCCTGAATCCGTCTGCCGCAGCGCTTCTCCGACTGCCATGGCCGCGGTGACCGCCACATTGAGCGAGCGCAGGGACGGCTTGATCGGAATCAGCAGCCGCGCATCCGCGGCGGACACGACCGCCTCGGTCACCCCTGCCGTTTCGCGCCCGAAGAGCAGGACATCGGAGGCCATATACGCGAAATCAAGGTAGGATTTCGCCGCCTTGGTCGTGAACAGAACCAGCCGGCATCCGGCCTCGGCCCGCCATTCCTCGAATTTCGACCATGAGTCGTGACGCTTCAACCGCACATGGTCGAGATAGTCCATACCCGCCCGGCGGAAATTCCGGTCCGAGGTGTCGAACCCTGCCGGTTCGATGATATGGGCTGCCACGTCCAGGCAGGCGCAGAGCCGCAGAATCGTCCCTGTATTCTGGGGGATGTCGGGCTGGAACAGCGCGATCTGCATGGTGCGGGCGACCTGTGAAATCCGGATGAAATTGTCTCAATAAAACATCGCTTGGCGCGGATTTCGTGCATTGCACGTGTGCGAGCCGATAGCGGGCTTGCGCTCGTCCGGCAAGGGTGCCAATAGAACGATTCTGGACTGCTGTTCCGCCATTTGGGGTGGGGAATAGTGGTTTTCTGCCGCCGCGGGGGCCGCGGGCGCCGGCAGCCTTTCTTGGGGCGCGTTCTGCGTCTCCGGGGCGGTTCCACCGGCTGCAGAAAAGAAAGGGCTAGGAATCGTGACGACAGCGTCTTCGGCGGACCATCCGACACGCCGTGATTTTCTTTTTGTTGCAACCGGAGCTGCCGCCGCGGTCGGCGCAGCCGCCACCGTGTGGCCGCTGGTTGCCCAGATGAACCCGGATGCCGCGACGATCGCGGCCGGCGCGCCGATCCAGGTCGATCTGACGCCGATCGCCGAGGGCCAGGACATCAAGGTCTTCTGGCGCGGCAAGCCCATCTACATCAGCCATCGCACCAAGAAGCAGATCCAGGAGGCGCAGAGCGTGGCGCTCTCGAGCCTGCCCGATCCGCAGCCCGACTCTGCCCGCGTCAAGGCGGGCCACGACCAGTGGCTGGTCGTGATCGGCATCTGCACTCATCTCGGCTGCATCCCGATCGCCCATGAGGGCAATTACGACGGCTTCTTCTGCCCCTGCCACGGCTCGCAGTACGACTCCTCCGGTCGTATTCGCCAGGGGCCGGCACCCGCCAACCTGCCGGTGCCGCCCTACGCCTTCCTTTCCGACACCAAAATCCAGATCGGCTAAGTCCCGACCCTCCGGGACTTCGGCTTCCCCTTGGACCCATCGCGTCGTTTTTCTTCTTCAGGATCGCATCAATGAGCGGACCATCTGATTTTCAACCGAGCAACCCCGCCTTGAAGTGGATCGAACGGCGCCTTCCGATCTTCGGCCTCGTCCACTCCTCGTTCGTGGCCTATCCGACGCCGCGCAACCTGAACTACTGGTGGACCTTCGGCGCCATCCTTTCGATGATGCTGGCGCTGCAGATCCTGACCGGCGTGATCCTGGCGATGCACTACACGCCGCACGCCGATCTCGCCTTCAAGTCGGTCGAGCTGATCGTCCGCGACGTCAACTACGGCTGGCTGCTGCGCAACATGCATGCCTGCGGCGCGTCGATGTTCTTCTTCGCCGTCTACATCCACATGTTCCGCGGTCTCTATTACGGGTCGTACAAGGAGCCGCGCGAGGTGCTGTGGATCCTCGGCGTCATCATCTACCTGCTGATGATGGCGACCGGCTTCATGGGCTATGTGCTGCCGTGGGGCCAGATGAGCTTCTGGGGCGCCACGGTCATCACCAATCTGTTCTCGGCCGTGCCGTATTTCGGCGAGAGCATCGTAACCCTGCTGTGGGGCGGCTATTCGGTCGGCAACCCGACGCTGAACCGCTTCTTCTCGCTGCACTATCTGCTGCCGTTCGTGATCGCCGGCGTGGTCGTGCTGCACGTCTGGGCGCTGCATGTCGCGGGGCAGAACAACCCGGCCGGCGTCGAGGCCAAGACCGAGAAGGACACCGTGCCGTTCACGCCCTATGCGACGATCAAGGACGCGTTCGGTGTGTCGTGCTTCCTGATCTTCTTCGCCTGGTTCATCTTCTACATGCCGAACTATCTCGGCGACGCCGACAACTACATCCCGGCGAACCCGGGCGTGACCCCGGCGCACATCGTGCCTGAATGGTACTATCTGCCGTTCTACGCGATCCTGCGCTCGATCCCGAACAAGCTCGCCGGCGTCGTCGCGATGTTCTCGGCGATCATCATCCTGTGCTTCCTGCCCTGGCTCGACAGCGCACGGACCCGGTCGTCGAAGTATCGTCCGCTGGCCAAGCAGTTCTTCTGGATCTTCGTGGTGGTCTGCATCCTGCTCGGCTACCTCGGCTCGCAGCCGCCGGAAGGCATCTATGTGATCGCCGGCCGCATCCTGACGGTGTGCTACTTCGCCTACTTCCTGATCGTGCTGCCGCTGCTCGCCCGCATCGAGACGCCGCGCCCGGTGCCGAACTCGATCGCCGACGACGTGCTGGCGAAGAGCAAGGGCAGGGCCGCGACCGCCGCCTCGGTGATGCTCGCGCTGGTGGTGGCCGGCGGCCTGTTCGCAGGCAGCACCCAGAACGCCAAGGCCGAGGAGGGCGGTGACGCTCCGCCGGCCCAGAAGTGGTCGTTCTCCGGCCCTTTCGGCAAGTATGATCGCGGCTCGCTGCAGCGTGGCCTGAAGGTCTACAAGGAAGTCTGCTCGGCCTGCCACGGCCTGTCCTATGTTGCGTTCCGCAATCTCGCCGATGCCGGCGGCCCCGGCTATTCGGAGGCGCAGGCGGCTGCGTTTGCGTCCGAGTACAAGATCAAGGACGGCCCCAACGACCAGGGCGAGATGTTCGAGCGTCCGGGCCGACCGGCGGATTACTTCCCGTCACCGTTCCCGAACGAGCAGGCCGCGCGTGTGGCCAATGGCGGCGCGGCGCCGCCCGATCTCTCGCTGATCACCAAGGCACGGTCCTACAAGCGCGGCTTCCCGCAATTCGCGATCGACTTCTTCAGCCAGTACCAGGAGCAGGGCCCCGACTACGTCGACGCCATCCTGCAGGGCTTCGAGGACAAGGTCCCGGCCGGCGTGACGATCCCGGAAGGCTCGTACTACAACAAGTACTTCCCCGGCCACGCCATCAAGATGCCGAAGCCGCTGTCCGACGGTCAGGTGACCTTCGACGACGGCTCGCCGGCGACGGTCAAGCAATACGCGCACGACGTCACCACGTTCCTGATGTGGGCCGCCGAGCCGCACATGGAAGAGCGCAAGCGGATCGGCATGCAGGTGTTCTTCTTCCTGGTGATCTTCGCCATCCTGATGTACTTCACCAAGCGCAAGGTCTGGGCCGACGCTCACTGACCTCAGGTATGGTATCGCGCGTTTGAAAAAGCCCCTTCGGGGGCTTTTTTGTTTGCTCCCATCATTGCGAGCCGTTGGCCCGCAATGACGGCTAATTGATTGCTTCCTGGCTGTAGTGCGGACAAAATGCCGGCCAATCGGCCGGCCAACATTGCGGAGGAACTCATGGGTACCAGCATCAACTTCAAGCGTCCGGACGGCAAGGAAGCGTCAGGCTATCTCGCCAACGCCGCGCGCGGCAACGCGCCTGGGGTCGTCGTGATCCAGGAATGGTGGGGGCTGCAGGACCAGATCAAGGGAATGTGCGACCGCTTCGCGCGGGCCGGTTTCGATGCGCTGGCGCCCGATCTCTACAAGGGCAAGGTGGTGCCGTATCACGACACGGACGCGGCCGGCAAAGAGATGAACTCGCTCGACTTCATGGACGCCACCACGCAGACGGTGCGCGGCGCCGCTCAATATCTCGGCAAGAACGGCGCCAAGGTCGGCCTGACCGGCTTCTGCCTCGGCGGCGCGGTGACCATCATCGGCGCCACCAAGATCCCGGAGCTGACCGCCGGTGTGGTGTTCTACGGCATTCCGCCGGAGCAGGCGGCCAAGCCGGCGGACGTGAGAATTCCGCTCCAAGGCCATTTCGCCACCAAGGACGACTGGTGCACGCCGGCACTGGTCGATGGTTTTGAGAAGGCGATGAGGGCCGCCGGCAAATCGCTGGAGCTGTACCGCTATGACGCCGAGCACGGCTTCGGCAACGAGCAGCGCCTGTCGGTGCACGACCGGCAGTGCGCGGAACTGGCCTGGGGCCGGGCGACGGACTTCTTCAGGAAGCATCTGGGGTAGTACGTTTGCAAACACCGGCGTCGTCCCGGCGAAAGCCGGGACCGATTACCACCGCTCCACATTGTCACGAAGGCTGGGGCCACAGCGAGCCCCAACAACAAGACCCTGTGGTTAGGGGTCCCTGCTTTCGCAGGGACGACGGCGAGGTTTAGCTCTCCGCCTTTACCCCGTCCCACCACGGGCAGGTCCCCGACATCAGCTTGAAATTGCCTTCCAGCACCTGCACCGGCGCGCGCTTGCCCTCGGCGGCGGCGCGCATGCGCATCTCGCGCGCGACGGCGCGGTCCTCCGGCGACAGCCAGACCCGTTCGTGACCCCACAGGCTCGGGCCGTCATGCATCTCGAACGGCGTCCAGTTCGCCGGGTCGATCTCGCGGCCGCCCCAGCCGCACTCGACCATGAAGGCTGACGGCGATTTGGCGTAGAACGAGGTCATCAGGTCGTTGGTGTGGCGGCCGAGCGTGACGTTGACCCGGTCTTCCTTCATCGCGATGTCGTAGGCTTGCCCGACATCGTCCAGCGAGAACAGCTCGACCATCAGATGGTGCATGCCGTTGCTGCCGGTCTCGATCAGCGCGAGCGAGTGATGGCGGGCATTGACGTGGAAGAAATAGGCGCGGAACGGTTTTTCGATGTAGTCGCTGAGGCCGAAGCCGAGCACGTCGACATAGAAGCTCATGACGGGCGCGATGTTCGCGACGGTCAGCACCGCGTGGCCGAGCCCGAGCGCGCCGGTGCGAAAGCCGGAAATGGATCGTCCCGGCCGGAACGGCGTGTCGTCGATCTCGGCGCCATGAAACGCCTCCAGGCGGTTGCCGGCCGGGTCCTGGAACGAGATCAGGCCGCGGACCCGCCTGGTATCGGCGAGCGCCTGCGGCTCGGCGGTGACAGGCACGCCGGCGCGCTCCAACCGCGCCGCCATCGCGTCGAGGGCTCCGGCATCTGCCACCTCCCAGCCGAAGAACCTTGTCCCTTCGCCCTGGGCGCGGTCGATCACGATGCGCTGCTTGCGGTCGTCCATCCGGAAGGCGAGCAGCGAGTTGCCGCGCTCGATCGCCTGCAGCCCGACCAGGCCGGTGCCGAATTGCCGCCAGTCGTCGAGCGCGTCGGAGCCGAAGCCGGCATATCCGAGACCCAAAATCGCCATCTGCGCCTCCACCATCTGTCTGTTTTTTGGGCGGCCGGTCACCGCTATTTCGCCAAATCCTACGCGGATTCCGGTCGCTTCAAACCCCGAAAATGCCGTCCCGCCTTGGGGCAGGGGTGTCGGGCCATCCCTTGACACGGCCCGCGTCGGGTGGTGAGTAGCGGCCATGAGCACCGTTGCCAGTCCATCCCGTCGTTGGTGGCCCACCTTCTCATAGGTGGCCGGTGCGTTTTCATTTCCCAAAAACGTCGAAGGTCGCCATCGCAGTGCGACGGTCTCCCTTCGTTTGTCCTGTGTGGCGCTCTCTTCCCAAGTTTCGTAAGAGGATCACATGAACAGGACAGTCTTCTCCCTGCCGGCCAAAAGCGAATACCTCACCAATGGCGGCCTTGCGGTTGCGCGCGTGGTCGAGCAGTTCACCGGCGGCGCCAACCGCCTCGACGACCTGATCGCGCTGCTCGACCGCCGCTGCGGCGTGGTGCTGTCCTCGGGCACGACAGTGCCGGGCCGCTACGAGAGCTTTGACCTCGGCTTTGCCGACCCGCCGCTGGTGCTGGAAACCTCAGGCACCGACTTCTCGTTGCAGGCGCTGAACCCGCGCGGCGAGGTCCTGATCGCCTTCCTTGGCGACGTGCTGCGCGAGCCCTGCGTCGTGATCACGGAGCGGAGCGCAACTCGGCTCGCCGGTCATATCATCCGCGGCGCCGCGCCGGTCGAGGAAGACCAGCGCACCCGCCGCGCCAGCGTGATGTCGCTGGTACGCGACATGGTGGCGGCGTTCGCCTCCAATGCCGATCCGCTGCTCGGCCTGTTCGGCGCCTTCGCCTACGACCTCGTGTTCCAGATCGAGGACCTCGTGCAGAAGCGCACCCGCGACGCCGACCAGCGCGACATCGTGCTCTACGTGCCGGACCGGCTATTGGCCTATGACCGCGCCACCGGCCGCGGCGTGGCGCTGAATTACGAGTTCTCCTGGAAGGGCAAATCGACCGCCGGCCAGCCGCACGAAACCGCGCCGAGCCTCTATGCCAAGACCGGGCGGCAGGGCTTTGCCGATCACGCCCCGGGCGAGTACCAGGCGACGGTTGAGGTCGCGCGCGCGGCGTTCGCCCGCGGAGACCTGTTCGAGGCAGTGCCTGGGCAGCTGTTTGCCGAGCCCTGCGAGCGCTCGCCGGCGGAAGTGTTCCAGCGGCTCTGCCGCATCAACCCGTCGCCTTATGGCGCGCTGATGAATCTCGGCGACGGCGAATTCCTGGTCTCCGCCTCGCCCGAGATGTTCGTGCGCTCCGACGGCCGCCGGGTCGAGACCTGCCCGATCTCGGGCACCATCGCGCGCGGTTCGGACTCGATCGGCGATGCCGAGCAGATCCGCAAGCTCCTGAACTCGGAAAAGGACGAGTTCGAGCTCAACATGTGCACCGACGTCGATCGCAACGACAAGGCACGCGTCTGCGTGCCCGGAACCATCAAGGTGCTGGCGCGGCGACAGATCGAGACCTACTCAAAGCTGTTTCATACCGTCGATCACGTCGAGGGCATGCTGCGGCCGGGCTTCGATTCGCTCGACGCATTCCTGACCCATGCCTGGGCCGTGACCGTGACCGGCGCGCCGAAACTGTGGGCGATGCAGTTCGTCGAGGACCATGAGCGGTCGCCGCGGCGCTGGTACGCCGGCGCGATCGGCTGCGTCAATTTCGACGGCAGCATCAACACCGGCCTCACCATCCGCACCATCCGCATGAAGGACGGTCTCGCCGAGGTGCGCGTCGGCGCGACCTGCCTGTTCGACTCGGATCCGGCCGCCGAGGACCGCGAATGCCAGGTCAAGGCGGCGGCGCTGTTCCAGGCGCTGCGCGGCGATCCGCCGAAGCCGCTGTCGGATTTCGCACCTGACGCCACAGGCTCTGGCAAGAACGTGCTCCTGATCGATCACGACGACAGTTTTGTACACATGCTGGCCGATTACTTCCGCCAGGTCGGCGCCAACGTAACGGTGGTCCGGCACATTCATGCCCAGGACATGCTGAAGCAGCGCGGCTGGGACTTGCTGGTGCTCTCGCCCGGTCCGGGGCGCCCGGAGGATTTCGGCATCGCGAAAACCATCGACACCGCGCTCGAGAAGAAGCTGCCGATCTTCGGCGTCTGCCTCGGCGTGCAGGCGATCGGCGAATATTTCGGCGGCCAGCTCGGCCAGCTCGGCCAGCCCGCGCATGGCCGTCCGTCGCGCGTCCAGGTGCGCGGCGGCAGGCTGATGCACAATCTGCCGAATGAGATCGTGATCGGCCGCTATCATTCGCTCTATGTCGAGCGCGACAGCGTGCCCGAGGTGCTGGCGGTGACCGCGACCACCGAAGACGGCGTCGCGATGGTGATCGAGCACAAGACCCTGCCGGTCGGCGGCGTGCAATTCCATCCGGAATCGCTGATGTCGCTCGGCAACGAGGTGGGCCTGCGCATTGTCGAGAATGCATTCCGGCTTAATCCGCCGGCCAATTGAGGATTGCGAGACCAATGACCTTCGACCACGACATCAAGGCGACCGTTCGCACCATCCCGGACTACCCGAAGAAGGGCATCCTGTTCCGCGACATCACGACGCTGCTTGCGGATGCCCGCGCCTTCCGCCGCGCGGTCGATGAGCTGGTGCATCCCTGGGCGGGGGCGAAGGTCGACAAGGTCGCAGGGATCGAGGCGCGCGGCTTCATCCTCGGCGGCGCGGTGGCGCATCAGCTCTCGGCCGGCTTCGTGCCGATCCGCAAGAAGGGCAAGCTGCCGCACACCACGGTGCGGATCGCCTACTCGCTGGAATACGGCATCGACGAGATGGAGATGCATGCCGATGCCGTGCAGCCCGGCGAGCGCGTGATCCTGGTCGACGATCTGATCGCGACCGGCGGCACCGCGGAGGGCGCGGTGAAGCTGCTGCGCCAGATCGGCGCCAATGTGGTCGCGGCCTGCTTCATCATCGACCTGCCCGATCTCGGCGGCGCCGCCAAGCTGCGTGCGATGGACGTTCCGGTGCGCACGCTAATGGCGTTCGAGGGGCACTAGCGGCACTCCCTCCACACGTCCCGGCTCGCGCTTCGTTTGGCCGGGACGACAGTCATCCCCGTTGCAGCAGCATGCTCAGCTCGAGATCGCGGAACGTGGTGTAATTCCGCCGGATCCACTGATGCAGCTCGGTCGATGAGTCCCGCTCCTGGCGCAGATAGCCGGTGAAGGAGAAGGTCAGCCGGTCGATATAAGTCTTCAGGAACACCGGCAGGGCGCGGAAGCGTAGCACCCGGCTGCCGGTCATGACGGGCGGCAGCTCGCCACGCACCACGAACTCGTTGTCGATCACGACGAGGGCGTTCGGCGGGATCATGCCCTGCAGCGTCTGGTAGCCGTGCACCGAGGCGCGGTCGGTGTCGGCCACATAGAGGATCACAGGCGAGACGCGGCGGCGCAGCGCCTCCTTCATCAGCCCGATCTGGTCGACCATTTTGAAGAATTCGTCGAAGGCGTGGTAGCCGAGGTCGATCACCTTGGCGATGCCGTCATTGACGATGACGCGGTCCATCAGCTGCATCTTGCCGTAGGTGTCGATCACGTCGGCGGTCTCCGTGATCCGCGGCAGATAGTCGAGCAGCGACGGCTCCTTCAGGTTGATGTCGTAGCAGACGACGTCGCCGTTCTTGAGCAGCAGGAATTCGCCGAGCAGCCGCGCGATCAGCGTCTTGCCGACCTGCGGGCGGGGCGAGCAGATGATGTAAACGGGCGTGGACGACATCGCCCGCTATATCAGGCCAAATTTTCGCCTAATCCAGCCCCATCGCCGTCCCCCGGCGCGATTTTTTCGCTGCCCTCGGGCGCGACCTTTCGCTGCCTTGTGCGCGACTATTTTTCGCCCTTGGCCGACTTGGCGCCGACCAGGTCGGTCAGCTTGATCCGGTCGTACTCGCTCCAGACATTGGCGAGCCAATGCCGGACGTAGCCGCGCAGCACGAACGAGTAGTTGGCGGCGTCGTCGTTGATGCCCTTGTTGGCGACGAATTTCAGGAACGGAACCGAGGAGACCTCGACCTGCTCGTAGGCCATTTCGTTGAGCTTCGGGATGGTGAGGTCCACGGCATCCTTGATGCGGTGGAAGTAGGAATTGTAGGTCGCCTGGTCCCACTGGAAGAACTGGGTGTCGTTGATGAAGTTCTTCACCAGGAAGTACTTCGCGCCGCCCATGAAGTTGGCGGTCTCGGCGATCTCGTCCAGCGAGGCGATCGAGGGGCCGAGGATGTGGAACACGGCGAAGGTAATCTGGCCGGAGCGCGCGGCGTCGAGGAAGCCGATATCGCGCAGCGAGGCCAGCGCGGGCGACAACAGGCCGGCGCGGACGTCGATCACGGTGACCGAGGAACCGGCGTTCAGCGTATCGAAGATCTTCATCTGGTCCGCGGTCGTCGTCATGTCGACGATCTCGGTGATGTCAGGGTGGAAGCGCTTCAGCGTGCCGCGCGGCGACTCGGTGTCGAACGCCCGGGTCTGCACATTGTTGGCACTGAAATAGTCCAGGAGCGTCCGCGAGACGGTGGTCTTGCCGACCCCGCCCTTGTCCGCGCCCACCACGATCACAACCGGCTTTGCCATGGAAGTCCCTTAAAGCGCGCTCCCGACCGCGATGGCGATCGGCAAGTCCCCACACTGCTTTGGGCGCGAACATGGCAGAAACGAGGGAGAATTCAATTCCTTAAGGTGCCCATGACCGGCCTCGTGGAGATTTCCTTAACGGACTGAGTGGTCTAGGGCACGATCAGCGGTGCCGGCCCCAGGGGCCTTGAAGGGGGCCTTGCAGGGGATCCAGCGGTCCCAATGGTCCCTGTGCGGGGCTGGTGCCGGGCAGCGGCGGCGGATTGTTCGGTCGTGCAGGCGGCGTGTCGCCCCATGGCCCATGGCTGACAGGCGGAGGCTGGTCGCCTGCCGCGGCCGGTTGGTCCTGGGTCTCCGTCTCATCCGGCAGCGCCAGCGGTCCGGGATCGTGCCCGCCGGCATATTTGACCAGAGCATCGACCCGGGACTTCACCGACGGATGGGTGGCAAACAGGTCGGCAAAACCCTCGCGCGGATTGTCGACGCAGAGTTCCATCACCGCCGAGGTGGCGCCCGGCAACTCGCCGCGGTTTTCGATCTTGCGCAGTGCCGAGATCATCGCGTCTGGATTTTTCGTCAGCTCGACCGATCCGGCATCGGCGAGGAATTCGCGCGACCGCGACAGTGCGAGCTTGACCACCTGCGACAGCAGCCATGCCAGCACGATCAGCGCCACCGCGATGATGATCACGACGATTGCGCCGCCGCCCGAGCCCTTGCTGTCGCGGTCCGACGAGGATGACGACGATCGGGAGGATGGCGAGGATGACCAGCCGCCACCATCGCCGCTCCACGACAGATTTGTGAACAGGCGGAAGAACAGTTCGCTGAAGAAGCCGACCACGCCGGCGATGATCACGGCGACCACCATCAGCTGCACGTCGCCGTTCTTGATATGGGTGAGCTCGTGGCCGAGCACGGCCTCGATCTCCTGGTCGTTCAGTGCCCTCAGAAGACCCGTGGTGACCGTGATGGCGTATTGCCGCGCGTTCAGTCCGGTCGCGAATGCGTTCAGCGCCGGGCTGTCCATCACCTTCAGCTTCGGCATCGGAATGCCGCGCGAGATGCAGAGGTTTTCCAGCAGATTGTAGAGACGCGGCTGCTGCTGCCGCGTCACGCTCTCGCCGCCGGTGACGGCGTCGATCATCTTCTGGTGGAAGAAATAGGCGATCACGATCCAGGCCACGGCCGCGATCGTTGCCCATGGGAAGACCGAGACCAGGTCGCGCGAGGCGCGCGCAAGGTAATAGTCGACCGTGCGGCCGCTATCGGTCATCACCTCCGCGACCAGCGCGCCGGCATAGACCAGCACGTAGATCAGCAGGAACAGCCCGGCGAGCAGCAGCATCGAACGAAACTTGTTCGATGCGATATGCGTGTAGAGACCATAGGCGGCCATGACGGAGCAGCCTCTCGCCGGCGCGCGTTGCGCCTCAGAACTTCACGCTCGGTGCCGCCTCGACCTCCGTGCGGCTGGTGCCGAGGTCGAAGAAATCCTTGCGGGTGAAGCCGAACATGCCGGCGAACAGCGCGGCCGGCATCTGCTGGATGCCGGTGTTGTATTCCTGGACCGCGTTGTTGAAGAAGCGGCGGCTGGCGGCGATCTTGTTTTCGAGATCGGAAAGCTCCGAGGCGAGCTGCTGGAAATTGGCGTTGGCCTTGAGGTCCGGATAGGCCTCGGACAGCGCGATCAGCCGGCCGAGCGCGCCGGAGAGCTGGTTCTCCGCCGCCGAGATCTGGGCCGGTCCCTGCGCCGAGATCGCCGAGTTGCGCGCCTTGATGACATCGTCGAGCGTGCCGCGCTCATGTGCGGCATAGCCCTTCACGGTCTCGACCAGGTTCGGAATCAGGTCGTGACGCTGCTTGAGCTGCACATCGATGTCGGCAAAGGCCTGGCTGACCCGCTGGCCGAGCGCGACGAGGCGGTTGTAGGCGCCGAACGCAAACAGCACGAGAAGGACGATGACGCCGATAACGATCCAGCTGGTCGACATGACAGGGCAGCTCCTGATGGACGAGACGGCGGCACCGTAGCCCAAGATGTGGGCGCAGGGCAGCCCGCCGCGAAAAGGGTGGGCATGGATTGGTCGGCACAGAACCAAGATTGGTTCAACATTCGCCGGGAAGACGCAAATAGCTAAACCGCATCGCCCCAGCGCCAGCGTCGGGCGCTGGCGTAATCGGCCTTGGCGCGGCGGGGCACCCTGGCGACGACGACGCCCTCCGCCGTGCACAGCTTGGCCGCAACCTCGACCTTGCCGACATCGGGCTGCGCCAACACCCGCGATGGCCGGTTCTCAATGCGCGCGCGGCTCAGCGCGACATAGGCGAAGCGCTCGTCCTCGAACGGGGCATCGGCGCCCTTGACCTGCTTGTGCGCGCGCGAGCGTTGCAGGCGCTGCGAGAAATGGCACCAGTCGGGCGCGACCAGCGGGCAGTCGCCGTCATGCGGGCAGGGGGCTGTGACATGCGCGCCGGCGGCGATCAATCGGGCGCGGAGTGCAATGATCCGCGCATAGCCCGCGGGCGTGCCGGGTTCGACGACCAATAGCGTATCGCCGGTTTTGGACCACAGCAAATCGGCCAGTGCCGCGCGCTCGGTTTCGCCGAGCTCGCCGATCATGTAGCTGGCGACGACGAGATCGGCCGGGTCGGCCTTGTCCAGCAAGGCGCGCGCCTGGCCGAGTTCATAGTTGACGTCGTGCAGGCGTGTGGTGCGTTGAAACAGCCCCTCGGCCAGTGTTCGCAACACGCCGTTGGCGTCGAGCAGGGTGAAGCCCTTTAGCGACGTGAACGTCTCCGCGGCCGCCCAGGTCGCGGTCCCGGGGCCGGCGCCGACATCGAGCAGGCTCGTCGGCGCGAAGTCCGGCCGGATCTCCGTCAACGCATTGAGGCTCGCCACCACGGCCGCATAGGTCGCCGGCATCCGCGCCAGCGCATAGGCGAGCGCATCGGTTTCGGTCCGGATCGTCCCGGAGCCGCCGCCCTCGCGATAGGTCTGTGAGATCACCGCGGCGCGGCCGGCGGCGTCGCTGCGTGAGCGGCCTTCGAGCCTGGCGTTGAGCGCGGCGCGCAGTTCGGCAGGGAGATCGGGTGAAGTCATGCGCCGTACTCTCCCAACGTCATTGCGAGCGAAGCGAAGCAATCCATGGCGCCGCTTGTGGAGGCGTGGATTGCTTCGTCGCTATCGCGCCTCGCAATGACGGAGCCGAGAGGCCTCGTCTTGAGTCCGAGCTTTCCGACGAGCCCTACGCCACGTTCTGGTCGAGGATATCGACTGCGCCCTGCAGGTCGACCGACACCAGCTGCGACACGCCGCGCTCGGCCATGGTGACGCCGAACAGCCGGTTCATCCGCGCCATCGTGATCGGATTGTGCGTGATGATGATGAAGCGGGTTTCGGTCGACGCCGTCATCTCGTTCAGCAGGGTGCAGAACCGCTCGACGTTGTGGTCGTCGAGCGGCGCGTCGACTTCGTCCAGCACGCAGATCGGCGACGGGTTGGTCAGGAACACCGCGAAGATCAGCGCCAGCGCCGTCAGCGCCTGCTCGCCGCCGGACAGCAGCGACAGCGTCTGCGGCTTCTTGCCGGGGGGCTTGGCGATGATCTCGAGGCCGGCCTCGAGCGGATCGTCGCTCTCGATCAGGTGCAGCGCCGCTTCGCCGCCGCCGAACAGCTCGGTGAACAGCCGCTTGAAGTGGTTGTTGACGGTCTCGAACGAGGTCAGCAGGCGCTCGCGCGCCTCGCGGTTGAGGCTCTGGATGCCCTGCCGCAGCCGCTTGATCGCCTCGACCAGATCGTCGCGCTCGGTGGTCAGCGCGGTGTGCTGGGTCTCGACTTCCTTCAATTCTTCCTCGGCGCGCAGATTGACCGCGCCCAAGCGCTCGCGGTCGCGGCGCAGCTTTTCGAGTTCTTCCTCGACCTGCGCGACCGGCGGCAGCTCCGCGCCGGGCTCGATCTCGGCCATGCCGACGACCGCGCTCGGCTCGACCTCAAGCATGTCGTGGATCTCGCGCTCGATATCGGCGAGGCGGCGACGGGTGCCCTCCATGCGCTCTTCGGCGCGCGCGGTGGCTTCGCGGGAGGAGGAGAGCGCTTCGAGCGAGGTCTTGGCGAGGCGATCGGTTTCCGCCATCGCGGCTTCCGCCGTCGCCAGCGCGTCGGCGGCGATCCGGCGATCGCCCTCGGCGTGCTCGATCTCCGTGATCAGCGCGCTGCGCTTCTCGGCGAACACTTCCGGCGCATTGGCCAGTTCCTCGCGCTCGGCCGACACCTCGGCGATACGCTCCTCGATGGTTCCGACCTGCGAGGCGGCGCTGGTCTTGCGGCTCTGCCACTCGTTGCGTTCGGCAACGATGGCCTGCACGCGGCGGTCGGCGAGTTCGGCCTCGCGGGCGAGCGCCTGCGCCTCGGCGCGGACTTGCGCCGCGGCACGCCGCTGGTTGTCGATCTCGGCGCGAACCGCGGCGAGCTGGGCTTCGGTCTCGACGCCCGGCGGCAATTCCGACAGCGCGGCAACTGCGCTCTCGTGGGCGGCTTCAGCCTCGGCGCGGTCGGCGGCGAGGCGGCTGTGTGCCTCGGTCAGCGCCGATTTGCGCGCGGAGTGGCGGTTGATCTCGCGTTCGGTCGCGGCATGGCGCTCACGCGCGGCATCGGTCTCGCGGCGGGCGGCGCGCACGGCTTCGCGCGAGGCACCCTCGGCGGCGGACGCCGAGCGCAATTCTTCTTCAGCCGTCTCCAGCGCCTGGCGCTTGGCGGCGGCATCGATGCGGGCCTGCTCCAGCTCATGCTCGATATCGACCAGGCGGGCGCGTTCGGCGAGGCGGCGGGCGGCGCCAGTTGGAGCATGGGCGTCGGCGACAAAGCCGTCCCAGCGCCAGACGTCGCCTTCGAGCGACACCAGCCGCTGGCCGGTCTTCAGCTGCGACACCAGCGCCGCGCCGCGCTCCTTGGCCACCACGCCGATCTGGGCCAGACGCCGCGCCAGTTCCGGCGGCGCCTGGACGTGATCGGCCAGCCGTTCGACGCCATCCGGCAGTGCGGGGTCGCCCGCGGCTTCACCGACATTGGTCCATCGCATCGGCGCAGAGGAATCCACCGGCGCGTCGAGGTCATCGCCGAGCACGGCGCCGATCGCCTTTTCGTAGCCCTTGGCGACCGTGATGCCGTCGATGATCGGCGGCCACAGATTCTTGGTCTCGCTGGTGACGAGCTTGGAGATGGTGCGGGCTTCGGTCTCGAGCCGCTGCACCCGCTTTTCGGCTTCGGCGAGCGGATTGCGCGAGGCTTCCAGCGTCTGCCGCGCGGCGGCATGGTGCATTTCGCTGGACTGCACGGCCGCCTCGGACTCGGCGAGCGTCTGCTGCGCCATCTCCACGGCGGCAGCGAGCGCGTCGATGTCGCCGAGATTGCCGGTCTCCTGCGCGAGCTTGGTTTCCTCGGCCTGGACGTTGGCGATCTCCTGATCGAGCCGCGCGAGGCGGTCGCGATGCGTGCGCACGCCGGCTTCGAGCTGGTTGCGCTTGGCGGTCAGGTCGGCGAGCTGCGTAGTCAGTTCGGAGAACTGGCGCTCGGTCGCGGCCAGGATCTCCTCGGCCTCGGAGACGCGCTCGTCGACGCCGGAGCGCTTCTCGACGCGCGACTTGATCTCTTCCTTCAGCTCGGCGTCTTCGGTGTCGAGCCGCTGCAGCGCAATGTCGGCATCCGAGGTCTGCTGCTGCTCGCGCGCGATGTCCTGAGCGAACTGGGTGAGGCGGCGATCGAGCTCGCCGACGCGCTCCTTGGCGCGCTGCTCCTCGCGGTCGAGCATCTCGCGCGCATTGGTCAGGCGCTGCAGGCCGGCGGCGGCGCGCGCCTCGGCGTCGCGCAGCGCTGGCAATTCGGCGGCGCGGATCGCCTGGATGCGGGCGGATTCGGCCTGCTCGCGGGTGCGCTCGGCCATCTCGCGCACGGAGATGTCATGGGTGTGCGCGGCGTCGTTGACGTCGGCATTGGCCTCGATCCAGCGCAGATGGAACAGCATGGCCTCGGACTTGCGCACCTTGGCTGCGACCTCGCGGTAGCGAATCGCCTGGCGCGCCTGCTTCTTCAGGCCTTCCATCTGGCCGCTGAGCTGGCCGATCACGTCCTCGACGCGGGTCAGGTTGGTTTCGGCCGCCTTCAGCCGCAGTTCCGCCTCATGGCGGCGGGCATGCAGGCCGGCAACGCCGGCGGCGTCTTCCAGCACGCGGCGGCGCTGCTCGGGCTTGGCCTGGATGATTTCGCCGATCTTGCCCTGGTGGACCAGCGCCGGCGAACGCGCGCCGGTGGCGGCATCGGCGAACAGGATCTGCACATCCCTTGCACGGACGTCGCGGCCGTTGATGCGGTAGACCGAGCCGGCCTCGCGCTCGATGCGGCGGGAGATTTCGAGCAGCTGGCTGTCGTTCACCGCGGCCGGCGCCGAGCGATCGGAATTGTCGATCGTCATCACGACTTCGGCGTGGTTGCGCGCCGGACGGTTGCCGGAACCGGCGAAGATCACCGCATCCATGTCGGCGGCGCGCAGCGACTTGTGCGAGGTCTCGCCCATCGCCCAGCGCAGTGCTTCGACGAGATTGGATTTGCCGCATCCGTTCGGTCCGACGACGCCGGTCAGGCCCGGCTCGATCACGAAATCGGTGGGTTCAACGAACGACTTGAAACCGTGCAGGCGGAGGCGCGTGAGCTTCATGTACACAAATCTCGTTTGGCCGGGCGCGAATCTCCCTGCCGTGACAATACCATGGATGGCAATGTCGGTGTCTGGGGTGAATAGCTGCGTGCAGCTCTCATGAGCGGCGACAATGGCGATGCCGGTGCGTCAGGGCAACCGCTTGACCAAGCTTTTCCCAAGGGATTTGCAAGGGTTTTGCAGGGGTTTTGTGACCTCCGCATGTCCTCGAAGATTCGCATCACGCGAATCAGGTTTTCAACAACCAAATGATGCGACGGCGGCATGCCGTGATCGCAAATCATCCACAATTATCGTGCCGCGACTCGAACGCGGGCATGATGACGTCAGATTCGCGGGGCGCGGGATCAGCTCTTCAGCAGCGGGTCGATGTGCTTGCTGAACTCCTCGAACGAGGTCTCGCCCTTCAGCATCTCGCCATTGACGAAGAAGGTCGGCGTCGAGTTCACCTTCAGCACATCGTTGGCGTATTTCTGGTCGGCGGCGATCTTGTCGAGCAGCGTCTGATCCTTCAGGCAGTCCTCGACCTGCTGCTGGCTGAGGCCGGCCTGCTTGCCGATCCGCGTCAGCGTCTCGGTGGTGTTCTTGACCACCCAGTCGTTCTGCTGGCGGAACAGCAGGTCGATCACGGCAAAGAACTTCGGCGCGTCGTCCTTGGCGATGCAGCGCGCCAGCATCGAGCCGGCGGCGGCCTTGATGTCGAGCGGGAATTCGCGGAACACGTAACGGACCTTGCCGCTGTCGATGTAGGTCGACTTGATCTTCGGGAACACGGTCTCGTTGAAATTGGCGCAGTGCGGGCAGGTCATCGAGGCGTATTCGATGATGGTCACCTTGGCGTCCTGCGGGCCGAGCCCCATGTCCGGCAGCGACTGCGGCTTGGCGACCTCGGCGGCGGTCTGCGCGAACGCGTCCGTGATCAGGCGTAGCGGCGACAGCCCGGCGAGGGCCGCAAGCCCGGTCAGCGAGAGAGCGGTGGTGAAAGCGCGGCGCGTGATGATCAAGGTCAGCTCCCGGATTGGCGCATTCACGCCAGAATGAAGGGGGTCCCGAAAAGAAGCCTTCGCTAGCTTGAAACGACCATTGTGGCAATGCCGGGGTCTCGCGGCCGAGCCTGCGAAAAGCGTCAATTTCGCTTGATCGAGGCACCCAGGCGGGCCAGCGCGGCGCGCAGATCGTCGTCCTCGACGGCGCCGAGGTTTGCCGCCTCCCGGGCCACGTCTTTGGCGTCGGGCGGGCGCGGCCGGGCGGGGCGGCCGCGGCGCAAAAGCGGCGCTTGCCGGATCGTCAGGCGGCCGACCGCGTGCCAGCCGAAGAAGCGGTTCACCCGTTCCAGGATGACGTCGGAGGAGTGCTGGATCTCCAGCGCCATCGGCCCCTCGACCCGCAGCACCAGCGTGGCCGGCTCCTGCGGCTGTCCCTCTACCGGGCGCGGCCACTGGATTTTGAGGGGCTCGCAATAGGCCGCGATCCGGTCGCCCGCGATCTCGGTCCAGCGCGTCACCAGTTCGCGCGCGGCAAAGCCCTGCTTGGCATAGGCGTCGGTGAAGACGTCGCTGAGCAGGATCGACAGGGGCTTTGCGCTGATCGGGCCGGGTCTGGGCATGGGAGGGGTTATAGCAGCAGTGGCGATGCGGCCGAAACCGTGTTCATCAATGTGGCCGCTCTTCCGTCCAGGGATAAGAAAGACGTGGATGCCCGGGGCAGGCCCGGGCATGACGTCGCGAGATTTGCCTTAAGATAGGTCCATGAGCTCGCGCGCCGCCGCCAAAACCAAACCGGCCGACCAGCAAGCCGACCGCCCGGCGCGGCTGCTTGCCTGGTATGACCGCCATCGCCGGCGGCTGCCGTGGCGCGCGGAGGCGGGGGAGCGGGCCGATCCGTACCGTGTCTGGCTGTCCGAGATCATGCTGCAGCAGACCACGGTCAGGGCGGTCGGGCCTTATTTCGAGAAATTCCTGTCGCGCTGGCCCGACGTGACCGCGCTCGGCCGCGCCTCGCTCGATGATGTCCTCAGGATGTGGGCCGGGCTTGGCTATTATTCGCGGGCGCGCAACCTGCATGCCTGCGCGGTTGCGGTGCTGAATGACCATGGCGGAGTGTTTCCAGATACCGAGGAGGGGCTGCGCGCGCTGCCCGGAATCGGGCCCTATACCGCAGCGGCGATCGCCGCGATCGCGTTCGACCGCCGCACCATGCCGGTGGACGGGAACATCGAGCGCGTGGTCACCCGCCTCTACGCCATCGAGGAGGCGTTGCCGCAGGCCAAGCCGCTGATCAAGGCGATGGCGACGACATTGCTCGCCCCGTCCCGCGCCGGCGACGAGAACTCTCGCGCCGGCGATAGCGCGCAGGCGCTGATGGATCTCGGCGCCACCATCTGCACGCCGAAGAAGCCGGCTTGCGCATTGTGCCCGCTGAATGACGATTGCGCAGGACGCGCCCGTGGCGACCAGGAGACGTTTCCGCGCAAGGCACCGAAGAAGAGCGGCACGTTGCGTCGCGGCGCCGCCTTCGTGGTGACGCGCGGCGGCGAGCTCCTGGTGCGTTCGCGCCCGGCAAAGGGCCTGCTCGGCGGCATGACCGAGGTGCCGGGATCGCAATGGCTTGCCGGGCAGGCGGATGCCGCCGCGCTGGCGCAGGCGCCGAAGCTCAAGGGCGTCACGCGCTGGCACCGCAAGACCGGCGTGGTCACCCACGTGTTCACGCACTTTCCGCTGGAGCTCGTGGTCTACACGGCCAATGTTCCGCCGCGGACCCGCGCGCCGGAGGGCATGCGCTGGGTGCCGGTGGCGACGCTGGACGGCGAGGCGTTTCCCAATGTGATGCGCAAGGTCGTCTCGCACGGGCTGGATCTCTAGGGGGAGACCTGCTGACACCATGCTGGCAGCAGGTCTCGGCTACAACATCCCAAATGGAGGCCGCCATGATCGCAACCGCACTCGACCGCATCCCGATGCCGCCAGTCGCAAAGCTGCTGGGTTGGCACGTGGCTGGCGCACGTCCGCAGGACGGCTGGATCAGGATCGTGTTCGACGGCAAGCCGGACTTCTGCAATCCGGCCGGCTTCGTCCAGGGCGGCATGCTCTCGGCGATGCTCGACGACACGATGGGCCCCGCGGTGTTCATCATGACTGAGGGCAGGCTCTTCACCACGACGATCACGATGAATGTGAACTTCCTCGCGCCTGCCAAGCCCGGACCGATCACCGGCGAGGCGACCGTCACGCAGCTCGGCAAGACCATCGCCTTTGTCGAGGGCCGGTTGACCGCCGCGGACGGCACTTTGCTCGCGACGGCGAGCAGCAGCATCCGCCTGGTGGAAGCGTCGCGGGCGCTGCGCTAGGGCAGCGTGCGCGCTACAGCAAACCCGTCATGAGCCTCGAAGCATGCAGGGCCACCAGCGCGGCCGTGCACCCTTCGAGACGCCGCTTCGCGGCTTCTCAGGGTGACGGAATCATAGAGCGGCGCTTTGATGCACGCAGCACTTAGGCTCCCGCCCGCTGCACGATCGGCGGCTTGGCGTTCAACCCCTCGACCTGGAAGCCGGCGACGCGCTTGTAGTTGGCGGCGATGTCTTCAAGCTCCTGCTGCGACAGCACCTCGGTGACGACGCCGAAGCCGTCGGGGGCGCGCTCCTCGACGAGCTGCATGACCTGTTCGGGGCCGTTGCGGCGGTTCAGCATCACCAGATCGGTCGTCGCCGGACGCCGTTCGGCCTCATAGGCCAATAGCGCCGCCTGCGTCGGGCCATGCGCCAAAATCTCACGCGTCAGCGTGCGCGCATCGAGGATCGCCTGCGAGGCGCCGTTGGAGCCGATCGGGTACATCGGGTGCGCGGCGTCGCCCATCAGCGTGACGCGGCCGAAGGTCCATTGCGGGATCGGATCGCGATCGACCAGCGGATATTCGTAGGCATGCGGACAGTTCCGGATCAAACCGGGCACGTCGAGCCAGTCGAAATTCCAGCTCTCGAACCACGGCAGGAACTCGTCGAGTTTTGCCGTGCGGTTATAGTCCTCGCGGCGCCACTGATAGGTCGGCGGCATGTGGCGCTCGGCGACCCAGTTGATGTCGAACTTGCCGTCGGGGCCGGCCTCCTTCGAGATCGGATAGCAAACGAATTTCAGGGTCTCGTGGCCGGCCATGATCATGGTGCGGCCGGTCAGGAAGGCATTGCCGCGGGTGATGCCGCGCCACAGGATGCGGCCGTTCCAGATCGGCGGCCCTTCCTGCGGATATAGCTTCTCGCGCACCGCCGAATGGATGCCGTCGGCGGCGATCAACACCGCGCCGTCATAGCTGCCGGCGGGCTTGCCGGTCGCCTTGTCGATAAAGTCGGCGCGGACGCCGTCGGCGCTCTCAGTCCAGCCCGTGAGATGATGGCTCGTGAGGATGTTCTCGGGCCCCAGCCGTTCGGTCGCGGCGTCGAGCAGCAACTGTTGCAACCGGCCGCGATGGATCGAGAACTGCGGCCATTTATAGCCGGCCTCGAGCCCGCGCGGCTCGCTCCAGATCGGTTTGCCATGCTTGGAGAAATAGGCGAGCTCGCGGGTGCGCACCGCCGATGCGTCGAGCACATCGTGCAGGCCGAGCTCGATCAGTTCGCGCACCGCATGCGGCAGCACGTTGATGCCGACGCCGAGCGGCCGCAATTCGGGCACGCTCTCGAAGACCCGGCAAGGCAGGCCAATCTGGTGCAGGCTGAGCGCCAGCGTCAGCCCGCCAATTCCGCCACCTGCAATGAGTACAGTCATGAAAGCCCTCTCGATTGGCCATGGTCATCGCATGGCGGCCCCGCTGCGGGCAAGGTCCGCGGCACCGGGCGGGGTGGACGGCAAGGGGGGCTGCCGCTAACGTCCGCCGCATCCCAAAACAAGCCAGGCCGGGTTCGCAACGAACTGACAAGGCCCGCAGAGGACAACGACATGCTCAAGCTCTATACCGCCCCCGGCACCTGCGCCCTCGCGTCCCACATTGCACTGGCCGAGGCCGGCGCGCCCTATTCGGTCGAGCGGCTCGATTTCAAGATCAACCAGCAGAACAGCCCGGAGTATCTGAAGATCAATCCGAAGGGCCGCGTTCCGGCGCTGGTGACCGACCGCGGCGTGCTCACCGAGACGCCGGCGATGCTGGCCTACATCGCGCAGACCTATCCGCAGGCGAAGCTCGCGCCGCTCGACGACGCCTTCGAGTTCGCCAGGCTGCAGGCCTTCAATTCCTACCTCTGCTCGACAGTGCATGTCTGCCACGCGCACAAGATGCGCGGCGCGCGCTGGGCGACCCAGGAGACGTCGTTCGCTGACATGAAGTCGATGGTCCCGAAGACCATGGGCGCCTGCTTCAGCCTGATCGAGCGCGACATGCTGAAAGGCCCCTGGGTGATGGGCGACAGCTACACGGTCGGCGACGCCTATCTCTACACGCTCACCCTCTGGCTCGATGGCGACGGCGTCGACATCGCGACCCTGCCGAAGGTGAAGGCGCATCGCGCCGCGATGGAGAGCCGCCCTGCGGTGCAGAAGGTGCTGGCCGAGCAGAAGGTGTAAGCGCGAGAAATTCGGTGTCGTCCCGGGCAAGCGCAGCGCGACACAGGGACCCATAACCCCGAATCCCGGTTGTGGCGCGACGCTGGGGCCGCAGCGCACTCTCACAACGCACCCCTGTGGTTATGGACGTGTGGATAGAGCTGAGCTAGACCTTCCGCGTCTCCAGCTCGCGTCCGGTCTCCAGCATCAGCCGGCGCAGCCAGATCGAGCCGGGATCCATCTGGGCCCGTGTCGGATAGAACATATGCTGCTCGTCGATGCCGGGATCGAGCGGCGGCGTCACCGTCACCAGCGATAATTGTTTGGCCAGTGCGGAGATCAGCCGGCGCGGCACGAAGGCGACGAGGTCGGTGCGCGCCGTGACGTGCAGCGCCTCGATATAGCCCGGCACCACCAGCGCGATCCGCCGCTGGATGCCCTTGGCGCGCAGCCAAGTGTCGATCAGATCCTCATTGTGGCCGCGGATGATCACGGCGACATGCCGCGCGGCGAGGAACGCCTCGCGCTTCCTGAGTTTGACGCCGGCGGGGTGACCGCGCCGCACCGCCAGCGCATCGATGTCGGTGTAGAGCCGCTGGCGGTGAAATCCCTTGAAGGAATTGCCGATCGAAATCACGAGATCGATGGTGCGGGCGAAGTCGGGCGTGAAGATCGCGGAGCTCCGCCACGGCACCACGTCGATGGTGACGTTCGGCGCCAGCTGCGTCACCTTCTCCATCAGCCGCGGCATCAACAGCTCGACCGCGAGGTCGGGCATCATCAGGCGGAAATGCCGTTCGCTGCGCGCGGGGTCGAAATCATCGGATACGAATAGCGTGCGCACCTGGTCGAGCGCCTGAGCCAGCGGTGAACGCAGCGCCTGCGCCCGCGGCGTCAGCTCCATTCGCGCGCCGTTGCGCACCAGCAGCGGATCGCCGATCAGGTCGCGCAGCCGCTGCAGCGCGTGGCTGGTCGCGGGCTGCGACAGATTGAGCCGCATCGCGGCGCGGCTGACATTGGCATCGCGCAGCAGGGCGTCGAGCGCGACCAGCAGATTGAGGTCAAGCGAATTCAAATTCATCAGGTGAATATATATCATACCACCTATCGATTGGAAGAATGTGCGCCGGCGCCGCAGGATGGGCCATCAACCCATTGCAAGGAGAGGCGCCATGAGCGCAGCCGACAACAAGAAACTGGTGCACCAGATGTTTTCCGTCGCGGGCGATCCCGACCCCGCGGTGCGCGAGAAATCGCTGTTCATGGCGACGCTCGCCGATGACGCGATCTGGACCGTGACCGGGCAATATTCATGGTCGCGCACCTTCACCGGCAAGCAATCGATCATGAACGACCTTCACGGCCATGTTCGTTCGAGACTGGTCGAGCGCGGCCGCACTATCGCGCATCGCATCATCGCCGACGGCGACATCGTCGTGGTCGAGGCCAAAGGCAATAACCTGACCAAGGAAGGCCAGCGCTACGACAACGACTATTGCCTGGTGTTCCGCTTCGACGGCGGCAGGATCAAGGAGGTGAGGGAATATTGCGACTCGGTGCTGACCGAGAAGGCCCTCGGTCCATATCCAGCCGCAGAGTTTCTCGCGGCGGGTTGAGCCATTGCCTGCCGCATTCGCGGCGGCGTTGTTCTGGTTCAGGCAGTGGCGCGAGGACCGGCGCTCATGGCGGCAGCTGGCCGCGATGAGCGAGCGTGACTTGCAGGATACCGGCGTCTGCCGCGCCGACATCTGTCATCGCCGCCGGGACGACGAGGGCAGGCCGTACTGGCCGCCGTAACGGGCGATCGAAAATAACGGGGTGGGCAACGCGTCAGCGCGCCCACCCTGCGTAGCGTCAAGGACGGCTTACGCCACCTTGTTCTTGAGGTGGCCGAACATGATGCCGCGGGCTTCGTCGTCCATCTCGGTCTTGAAGGTGTGCTTGTCCTTCAGCGCGATGGCGCGGGCGGCGGCCGGCCGCGCCGAGATCTCGTCGACCAGACGCTTCACATTGGGATATTTCGCGTAGTTTTCCTCGCCGAGCACGAACGGCGCCATCCGCGCCCAGCCCCAGAACGCCATGTCGACGATCGTATAGCTGTCTCCGACCATGTAGCGGGACTTCGCCAGATGGTCGTCGAGGATCTTGTAGTGGCGGTTCGCCTCGTACTGGTAGCGGTTGTTGGCGTAGTCGAGGTCCTTCGGCGCGAAATGCTTGAAGTGCACCGCCTGGCCGGAGTACGGGCCGAGGCCGGTCGCGATGAACATCAGCCAGGACAGCGTCGCGGCGCGGTTGGCCGGCGTGTTGGCGGGCAGGAACTTGCCGTGTTCCTCGGCGAGATAGAGCAGGATGGCGTTGGAGTCGAACACCAGCACGCCGTCATCGTCGATCGCCGGCACCTTGCCGTTCGGGTTGACCTTCAGGAAGTCCGGCGCGAATTGCTCGCCCTTGCGGGTATCGATCGGGATCGCCTCGAACGGCAGACCGGACTCCTCCAGGAATAGTGCAACCTTGTTCGGGTTCGGCGCGCCATTGAAATAGAATTTGATCATGAAGGGACTCCCTTGGTTCTTGTGAGCGGCGAGATCGGGACACGGCGGCGCAAAGCCGGTTGGCCCCTCATGCGCAAAATTCGCTGCAATGCGCAAGCGACGAGTTTGTGAATCAGGGTCGCGTGCAGCGCTGGTCAGCCGCCCCAGAAGAAGCCCAGGATACCCGCGACGATCAGCGCAAGTCCCGCGACGTCCAGGACGGCGGCGGAGCGGGTCGCGGCATGCAGGTTGGAAAGCTGCGTCGCGCGCTCGGAGCCGCGGGCATAGCCGTGCACGATGATCCCTTGGTTGAATTCGCCATGTGCCTCGAGGGCGAGCGTCAGGCCGACGCAGACCAGCAGGATGCCGAAAATGATCAGGCCGAAAAATCCGAGCAGGCCGATCAGCAGCATCGGAAACATGCCGAGCAGGAAGACCGGCAACAGCGGCACCAGCAGCAAGGTCTCGGATTGTCTTCGCATCGGGCGACCAATCGAAACGGCGAGTGACAGACGTTAATGTAGGCCCGGCGCCGCGGCGCAACAAGGCGGCCCCCGTTCAAGACGGCGTCATCTTTTACCATTCCGGGGCGCCGCGAAGCGATACCCATCGATCACACGGCGCCAAGGTGATGGGTTTCGCTTCGCTCTACCCCTACGGTGCCGCATTCGCGGCCGCTCAGCCCACCGCCATCTCGGAGCGGATCTCGGCGCGCAACTCGTCGATCAGCCTGAGGCCGGACTTGGTCTCGACGTGCCAGAAGGTCCAGCCGTTGCAGGCGCCGGAGCCCTGTGCGACCGCGCCGATGCGGTGGATCGAGCCGACCTTGTCGCCGAGCATGATGGCGCCGTCGGCGCGCACCAGTGCGCCATGGCGCTTCTTGGCATCGACGAGTTTCGCGCCGGGCACGATCATGCCGCGTTCGATCAGTTCGGAGAATGCCACCCGCGGCGCCTCGCGTGCGGTCATGAACGGGGCCAAGGTCTCGGCCGGCAGCGGCTCGATCGCGGCGATGCGAGCTTCGGCGGCGGCGGCATAGGTCCGGTCGCGTTCGAAGCCGATATAGTTGCGGCCGAGCCTCTTTGCGACCGCGCCTGTCGTTCCGGTGCCGTTGAACGGATCGATCACGAGATCGCCGGGCTTCGACGACGACAGCAGCACGCGGGCGAGCAGCTGCTCGGGCTTTTGCGTCGGATGGACCTTCTTGCCGTCGTCGCCCTTGAGGCGCTCCTCGCCGGTGCACAGCGGGATCAGCCAGTCGGAGCGCGCCTGCACGTCCTCATTGGACGCCTTCAGCGCTTCGTAATTAAAGGTGTAGCCCTTGGCCTTCTCGTCGCGCGCGGCCCAGATCATGGTCTCGTGCGCGTTGGTGAAGCGGCGGCCGCGGAAATTCGGCATCGGATTGGACTTGCGCCACACGATGTCGTTCAGGAGCCAGAAGCCGAGGTCCTGCATGATCGCGCCGACGCGGAAGATATTGTGATAGGAGCCGATCACCCACAGCGTTGCCGACGGCTTCATCACGCGGCGGCAGGCGAGCAGCCAGGCGCGGGTGAAATCGTCATAGGCAGCGAACGACGAGAACTTGTCCCAGTCGTCGTTGACGGCATCGACATGCGATTCGTCGGGGCGCTTGAGATCGCCCTTGAGCTGCAGATTGTAGGGAGGATCCGCGAAGACCAGGTCGACGGAGCCGGCCTGAAGCTTCGACAACTCGGCCACGCAATCGCCAATGACGATGTGGCTCGACGGGGCACTCTCAAATTTAGTGCGGGGCGCCCTTGCAGACGCCCCGCGACGCGACACTACCATGACTCAAGAACTCTGACTCAGGCGACGCTGTCGGCGACGCGGGACTAAACAACCGACTGGCGCCACATTGACCCGGCAAAGTAAAAATCGACTTAATTGGAAATGTTCATGCAAAAGATTGCGCCAGCTTTCGAACGGCGTGGCGCATTGTCGTTGGCGTTGTGCTGCAACATCAGCGCGTTCGGCGAAAAATTTTGCGGATCATCAAACCGGCACGATTCGGCCGGCAAATTGGCCGCTGCTTGCAGCGGTTCGCACTGCAGAGGATGCGCGTCTGCGGACTAGGCAATTTTTGCCGGGCAGGATATTGATTAACAGAATGGAAATTTTAGGTTGGTGTGTCCCGCATTGGGGCGCCGACTGGAATAAAGGGAAACCGCCATGCGCTATGATGATTTCCGCCGCAGCGACGATATCGAAGACCGTCGCGACGACAGCGGAGGCGGCGGCGGTGGTGGCGGCTTCGGGATTCCGATGGGCGGTGGCGGGCTCGGCATCGGCACCATCATCGTGCTCGGTCTGCTCGGCTATGCCTTCGGCATCGACCCGCGCATCCTGATCGGCGGCGCCGAGATCCTCACCGGCGGCGGCCAGGCGCCGACCTATCAGACCGATCGGCAGTCGTCGGGCGGGCAGGCCAAGCGCGGCGCGCCGACCGACGAGATGGGCAGCATGATCGCCGGCATCCTCGGTGAGATCGACGATCGCTGGAGCGAAATCTTCCAGGCCTCGGGCCAGACCTACACCGGTCCGAAGATCGTGCTGTTCCGCAACGCCACCAATGGCGGCCGCTGCGGCATGGCGCAATCGGCGATGGGACCGTTCTACTGCCCGCCGGACAAGACCATCTTCCTCGACACCGGCTTCTTCCGCGAGGTCGAGACGCGCTTCCGCGGCTGCTCGGGCAACGCCTGCAAGTTCACTGCGGCCTATATCATCGCGCATGAGGCCGGCCATCACATCCAGAACCTGCTCGGCATCATCCCGCGGGTGAACCGGCTGCAGCAGCAGGCCGGCAGCAAGGCCGAGGCCAACGCGCTGCAGGTCAAGGTCGAGTTGCAAGCCGATTGCCTCTCCGGCGTCTGGGTCAACCGCGAGGAGAAGAAGCGGCCGGGCTTCCTCGAGGCCGGCGACATCGACGCCGCGCTGACCACGGCGAACGCGATCGGCGACGACACGCTGCAGCGGCAGGCGACGGGCAGGGTGGTGCCCGACTCCTTTACCCACGGCTCCGCCGCGCAGCGCAAGCAGTGGTTCATGACCGGCTACCAGCAGGGCACCGTGCAGGCCTGCAACACGTTCGGCGGCAACGGCTAGTCATTGTTGATTGATCGCCGGGTGTAGCCGCGATTTCGGTTCACCTCTCCCGCTTGCGGGGGAGGTCGCATCGCATCTTCAGATGCGATGCGGGTGGGGGCTCTCTCCTCGCAAAGGCTCCGACTCGCGGCGACACCCCCACCCCAACCCTCCCCCGCAAGCGGGAGAGGGAGCAAGAGAGCAAGCCATGTCGACCGACGAATCCAAAACCTTCATCCCGCTCAACATCGCGGTGCTGACGATTTCCGACACTCGTACGCTGGCGGATGACAAATCGGGCGCCACGCTGGCCGACCGTCTCACCGCGGCCGGCCACAAGCTCGCGGCACGCGAGATCGTCACCGACGACGTCGAGGCGATCCGCGCGGTGATCAGGCGCTGGATCGCCGACCCGGGCGTCGATGCCGTCATCACCACCGGTGGCACCGGCTTTACCGGCCGCGACGTGACGCCGGAGGCGGTCGAGCCGCTGTTCGAGAAGCGGATGGACGGCTTTTCGATCGCCTTCCACATGCTGAGCCATGCCAAGATCGGGGCATCGACGATCCAGAGCCGCGCCACCGCCGGTGTCGCCGGCGCGACTTTCATCTTCTGCCTGCCCGGCTCGCCCGGCGCCTGCCGCGATGGCTGGGACGGCATCCTGGCCGCGCAACTCGATTACCGCACACGGCCCTGCAATTTCGTCGAGATCATGCCGCGGCTGGATGAACATTTGCGCCGGCCGAAGGCGAAGGGCGCGAGCGCGTAGACACCACCGTCGTCATTCCGGGCCTGCGCCTAACGGCGCATCCCCGAATGACGAGATATGAAGTTCTAAAGATCCAACTCCCACGTCTCCCCGACCAGGTCGACGCCAAAGCTGTGGTGCTTCTCTTCCTTGACCCGCTGAAAGCCGGCACGCGCATAGATGCCGCGCGCGGCGACCAGGATGCTCTGGGTCCACAGCGTCATCTTCTTATAGCCCATCTCGCGTGCGGAGCGGATGCATTGCTCGACCAGCGCGCGGCCGACGCCGAGCCCGCGGGCCTTCTCCTCCACCGCCAGCAGCCGCAGCTTGGCGACCCCGTCGCCGCCGTTGACCAGGAAGACCGAGCCGACCGGCTCGCCGTCGACCTCCGCGATCCAGCAATGCTCACGGGCCGGATCGAACGATCGCAGAAACTGCGCGCAGATCTCGGCCACCAGTGCCTCGTAACTGATGTCCCAGCCATACTCCTGTGCGTAGACGCGCCCCTGTTGCGAGATCACCCAGCCCATGTCGCCGATGCGATGGCTGCGCAGCAGGAAACCCACCGGCTTCTCGGCCGGCGGCTCCAGCGACTGCTCGATCGTGCTCATGGCACGCACCACGGCCGCACGCCGGTTGCCGTCCATCTGCTTGAGCAGTGCCCCGACCTCGCTGCGCGAGCGGCTGTCGAGGTCGGCGGCAGCAGCGCGGCCCTTGGTGGTGAGGGCCACCTCATTGACGCGCTTGTCGGCCTTTGACGGCTTGCGGGTCACGATCTGGCGGCGCTGCAGTGCCTGTAGCGTCCGGCTGACGAAGCCGGCATCGAGATCGAGATCGCGCACCAGGTCCGTCGCGGTGCAATCCGTGCGATGCGCGAGCTCGTAGATGATGCGTGCTTCCTGCAGCGTGAACGGGGAGTGCAACAGCTTCGGCTCGATGATGCCGAGCTTGCGGGTATAGAACCGGCTGAAGCCGCGGACCGCGGCGACCTGGCTCTCGAGGGCGGTGTCATGGGAGTTTGATTTCATCAAACATATTATTTGACGGAATCAAATAATCCGCAAGCGCTTTCTCACGCGTTTTCTTCGCGCGAACCGGTGCCTGCTTCGCTTGAGTATGCCCTACGCCACCATGATCCGGCTGCGCAGCATGGTGCGGGAGGAGCGGCCGAGCCGGCGCAGCAGCCGCGCCTCGGAGCGGCGGGCGTCCGGCCGGTAGCCGCCGATCCGCTCGTAATGCTCGCGCGCGATCAGGAGTCCCTGCTCGGCCGAGGGCCCGGCGATCATGCGGGCGACGAATTTGAGGCCGTCGCGCAGGCCAGGGTCGGTGTAGGGCGCGCGGGCGTAGCGGAAGATGCCGGCGCGGTCCTTGCCGCTCGCCGCCACCATCTGGATGAACTGGGTGGTCTCCTCGATCCAGCCGGCGTCGAGCACCGCGCCCGGATGCAGGAACATCAGCCAGGGCGAACGCGCCTGCCTGGCGCCTGCCGCAAGCGCCGCGGCGCGCGTGCCCTCGAAACGCAGGAAGTGACAGCCGGCGATGTCGGCAACGCGCTCCATCACGTCGCTGTTGGTGCGGTCGACCAGCAGCACCTCGCGGATGACGCCGGCGGCCGCGCCCGGCACCAGCGCGGCCAGCGTTGCGACCGCGGTCCGCTCGACGCCGTCGGTGGGGATGATCACGCTCAGCATGATTTTGAGGCTTCGGTGGCTCAAACGGTGGAGAAACTCCGGCCGTGTTATCACCTTGTCATATTCAAAGCAGCCTGTTCGCCTGCAGATTTTTACGCCATCACTTTGTGGATTTTCTCAACTCGTGTTCTT
This sequence comes from Bradyrhizobium sp. USDA 4011, assembly GCF_054063415.1. Taxonomy (NCBI): domain Bacteria; kingdom Pseudomonadati; phylum Pseudomonadota; class Alphaproteobacteria; order Hyphomicrobiales; family Nitrobacteraceae; genus Bradyrhizobium; species Bradyrhizobium sp. USDA 4011. Next base: position 2,121,205 of record NZ_JBSSGG010000001.1, on the reverse strand, counting down.
GATTTGTTCTCGGGTTGTGCTAGCTTCAAAGCATGAGCCGAGCATCCTCTCATGCCCTCAAGCACCCGCCGGTAACGGCGCCCTCCGATAACCCGGCGGGTGCACCTTCGCCTGTTCCTGCCCCTTTTCCCGAGCTTGCGGTCGCGATCGAGCGCGAGCGGCGGCGCGGCCGCGGCGCGCAGTCCAACGCCAGCGGCCGCTACGAGGCCGAGGCGCGGGTTGCCTTCGACGATGGCTGGCAGAGCCTCGAGGACCTGCCGCCGTTCCAGACCAGCGTGGCGCTCGACACCTCGCGCAAGGTGATCACCCGCAACGACTCGCCCGACATCGGCTTCGACCGCTCGATCAATCCCTATCGCGGCTGCGAGCACGGCTGCGTCTATTGCTTCGCGCGGCCGACCCACGCCTATCTCGGCCTGTCGCCGGGCCTCGACTTCGAGTCGAAGCTGTTCGCCAAGCCGGACGCACCCGAGTTGCTCGAGAAGGAGCTTGCCGCGCCAGGCTACGAGGCGCGGATGATCGCGATCGGCACCAATACCGATCCCTATCAGCCGATCGAGCGCGAACGCAAAATCATGCGCGGCATCCTCGAGGTGCTTGAGCGCGCCGGTCACCCGGTCGGCATCGTCACCAAGTCGGCGCTGGTGACCCGCGACATCGACATCCTGGCACGGATGGCCAAGCGTAATCTCGCCAAGGTCGCGCTCTCGGTGACGACGCTCGACCTGAAGCTCGCCCGCACCATGGAGCCACGCGCCTCGACCCCGCCGAAGCGGCTCGAGGCGATCAAGCGGCTCGCTGATGCCGGGATCCCGACCACGGTGATGGTCGCGCCCGTGATCCCGGCGCTGAACGATTCCGAGATCGAGCGCATCCTCGATGCCGCCGTGCATGCAGGCGCCAGGGAGGCGAGCTACGTGCTGCTGCGGCTGCCGCTCGAGGTGCGCGATCTGTTCCGCGAATGGCTGATGGCGAACTATCCCGACCGCTATCGCCACGTCTTCACGCTGATCCGCGACATGCGCGGCGGCCGCGATTACGATTCGCAATGGGGAACGCGGATGAAGGGCACCGGCCCGATGGCCTGGATGATCGGCCGCCGTTTCGAGATCGCCTGCGAAAAGCTCGGCCTCAACAAGCGGCGCACCAAGCTGACAACGGATCATTTCGCCAAGCCGAAGCGCAGCGGTCAGCAGCTCAGCTTGTTCTGATACCACAGGCGTCATTGCGAGGAGCGAAGCGACGAAGCAATCCACGCTTCGGTATATGCGGTACGATGGATTGCTTCGCTTCGCTCGCAATGACGGGAAAGGCAAATATGAGTAACCCCCCGACCGCCCGCTTCACCGTCCTCACGCTCGGCGTCAGCGACATGCGCGCCAGCATCGCCTTCTACGAATCGCTCGGCTTCAGCAGAAAGATGCGTGCGACCGGCGAGGAGGTCGCCTTCTTCGAGACCGGCGGCAGCGTGCTCGGGCTGTTCCCGTGGCATCTGCTCGCCGACGACGCCGGGTTGCCGGATCAGCCGCGGCCTTCAGCGTTCCGCGGCGTTGCGATTGCCTGGAACTGCAACGACGATGCCGAGGTCGACCGCGTGATGGCATTCGCGCTGTCGAAAGGCGCCACATTGCTCAAGCCCGCGCAGCCGACGAGCTATGGCGGCTATTGCGGCTATTTCGGCGATCCCGACGGCCACGCCTGGGAAGTGGTGCGCGCGCCGGGCTTCGAGGTTCTCGAGAACAGGCGGGTGTCCATCCCGGATTAGGGCGAGCCGAATTGAATAACGGGGAAGGGCGCCGAGTTCCCGGTTGCGCCGGGGAGCCGGCTTGATCACCATCCCCGCATGATTCGGGATAACTCCAAACGCGCGTCAAAAACCCCGTCGAAGACGGCGCCGGCCAAATCAGCCGGACCGGACAAGCGCGTCATCGCCGTGACGCGGCCGAGCTTTCGGCGCGAGCGCGCGCTGATCAAGCGGGGCGTCTGGCCGGTCGCCGGCTGCGACGAGGCCGGCCGCGGCCCGCTGGCAGGTCCCGTGGTCGCCGCCGCCGTGGTGCTCGACCCCGCTCGCGTTCCCAAGGGCCTCGATGATTCCAAGCGGCTGACCGCCGAGCGCCGCGAGGAACTGTTCGAGGAAATCTGCGCCACCGCAGCATTCTCGGTCGCGGTGGCCTCGCCGGCGCGAATCGACCGTGACAATATCCTGCGCGCCTCGCTGTGGGCGCTGGCGCGCGCCGTCCATGCGCTGCCGGAAATGCCGAAACACGTCTTCGTCGACGGCCGCGACAAGCTCGCGACCCCCTGCGACTGTGATGCCGTGATCGGCGGCGACGGCATTGTGGCCTCGATCGCGGCGGCCTCGATCATTGCCAAGGTGACGCGCGACCGCCTGATGTGCGCGCTGGCGCTGGATTGCCCCGGCTACGGTTTCGAGCAGCACAAGGGCTATGGCGTCCCCGAGCACCTCGAGGCGCTGGACCGGCTCGGCCCCAGCACCCATCACCGCAGCTTCTTCGCGCCGGTCGTCGCCGCGCGGCTGAAGCACTTCCCGATCCCGGCCGAGCCTGACCTGTTCAAGGTGCATGCGGAAAGCGAAGCCGCGGCATCCGCGGCCGCATAGCTCGAACGCGCCAATCCGCCCACCGCTGTCATCGCCCGGCTTGCCGCCTCCGCAAAAGCTTCGGCGCGGCAGGGGGCGTGGCCTCGTCGAAGCCTTGGCGGAGACGGGACCGGGCGATCCAGTATTCCAGAGACAGTCGTTTTCGATCGAGAAGCCGCGGCGTACTGGATGCCCCGCCTTCGCGGGGCATGACACCTGCATTTGACTTTGCACCGTGGATCCATCCGCGCCCGGTTGCCTCGACCGCCGCCGCCGTTTATCAAAACCCTCGGGATCAGACGGCGCCGCTGACGAGGTGGCTGGGGCATTTCAGGCGTTTCATGCGGTTTACCTCCCTGGTTGTCGAACTGATCCGCGCCCGGCCGCGCCTCGTGGTGTGGGTCGTGGTGCTGGTGCAGGCGGCGATCTGGCTGTTCGTGCCGCTGATCTTCTACGGCAGCCCGCCCGGTAATCTCGCCACCGTCCTCGCCTTCGGCCGCGAATATCAGGTCGGCACCGACATGGGGCCGCCGCTCGCATTCTGGCTCGCCGACATCGCCTTCCGCGCCGCCGGCAATCACGTGTTCGGCATTTATCTGCTGGCACAGCTCTGCGAGATCGCCACCTTCATCGCCTACTACCAATTGGCGCGCGCCATCGTCGGCGGTCCGCAGGGCGTGCTGGCGGTGCTGCTGTCGATGACGGTCGTGGTGTTCTCCTCGCCGAGCGTCGAGTTCGGCCCGCTGATCCTGGCGCGTCCGCTGTGGGCGCTCCTGCTGCTGCACTCATGGCAATTGATCGGGCAGAACCGGCGCGCTGCCTGGTTCGCCTGGTCGATCGATTGCGGCCTGCTGCTGCTGACGACGCCGGCGGCGATCGGCATGATCCTGCTCGTGGTCGGCTTTGCGCTTGCAACCGAGCGCGGGCGCCGCACGCTGCGCGCGGTCGACCCGCTCTATGCGCTGCTGGTCATCATCGTGCTGGCGCTGCCCTATCTGATCTGGTTGGTCCGCGCCGACGTGCTGGCGCTGCCGGCCTTGCCCGCGGCTGCCGATCTCAAGGCCCGCGCGCTGCGCTGGGGTGTCGTGCTCGGCGGACTGATCGTGGCGACGGGTGCGATCGTGCTGCTGGCGATCCTCAATTCGCGCTGGTTCGCGCGCGACCGTGAGGATGCCCCGATCATCTACCGTCCGCCGGTCAGTCCGCTGGCGCAGCACTTCGTTTATTTCTTCGCGTTCGCGCCGGCGATCGTGAGCAGCTTCGTCTCCGGGCTGTTCGATCTGGATCGCGCCTTCGGCGGCGCCGGCGTGGCGCTCCTGATGTCGGGCCTCGCGGTCGTCGTCGCGACCGGCGATCTGATCCATCTCAGGCGGCAGCGGCTGTTGCGCTCGGTGTGGGCCTTCGCTGTCGCTGCGCCCGCCGCGGTCGCAGTGGCGGCGGCGCTGTTCCTGCCCTGGACCAGCACCACCGAGGTGCCAACCTCGCTGCCGGCAGCCGCGATGGGACGTTTCTTCGACGACAGCTACGAACGCCGCACCAACCAGCGCCTGCGCGCGGTCGCCGGCGATCCCGAGCTCGCCAGCCTGATTGCGATGAACGGGCGCCGTCCGCATCTTTTGCTCGACGCCGCGCCGCAACGGACGCCGTGGCTGTCGGTCGCAAAATTCAACGAGATCGGCGGCGTCGTGGTCTGGCGCGCGCAGGATACCGCCGGCACGCCGCCGCCCGAACTCGCGCAACGCTTCCCCGGCCTGGTGCCGGAAGTGCCGCGCTCATTCGATCGGCTGGTCAACGGCCGGCAGCCGGTGCTGCGGATCGGCTGGGCGATCGTGCGGCCAAAGGGGTAAGGATCCGTAGATTTGGCAGGATGAGTTACCTATCCTACGAAGCAAGCACCTTCGCGATCGCGCGCAGATCCTGCCACGACAATCTCTTGTACGACGGCGAGCGCAGCAGATAGGCCGGATGGAAGGTCGCGACCGCGCGGATCGTGCGCGTGCCGGTGTCGTAGTCGATCCATTTGCCGCGCGTGCGCATGATGCCCTCGCGCGTGCCGAGCAGCGCCTGTGTCGAGGGATTGCCGAGCGTCACCAGCACGTCGGGATTCACCAGTTCGATATGGCGCTGGATGAAGGGCAGGCACACCTGCGTCTCCTGCGGCGTCGGCGTGCGGTTGCCCGGCGGCCGCCACGGGATGACGTTGGCGATATAGGCCTTGCTGCGATCGAGCCCGATCGCCGCGATCATGCGGTCGAGCAGCTTGCCGGAGCGGCCGACGAACGGCAGTCCCTCGATGTCCTCGTCGCGGCCCGGAGCCTCGCCGACGAACATCACGCGCGCCTGCGGATTGCCATCGGCGAACACCAGCCGGGTCGCGGTGTGCTTCAGCGCGCAGCCGTCGAATGTCTCCATCAGCGCACGCAAGGCTTCAAGCGTCGGCGCGGTGCGTGCGGCCTCGCGCGCGGAGGCGATTGCGGCGTCCGGCGCGATGGTGATTTCGCTGCGCGGAACGGCGGGCATTGGCGGTGGCCGCAGCGGGTTGAGTGCAACCGATGGACGCGGCGCGGCGGGGGCGGGAACTGGCTCGGGCTCTTCCAGCCGGTTGATCGGCTCGTCGCCAAGCGCGCAATCGACCCCGGCCTCGAGGTAAAAGGCCAGCAATTGCTGCAGTGTAGGGGTGGGCTCGGGCGTCAGGGCCATGATGGCTGCAATCTAGAGCATGATCCGGAAAAGTGGAGGCTCGATTTCGGAAAAGATTATTCTCTGCGGTATCCGGGCCGTGCAAAGCCATGGAAGCGCAATTCCATGGTTGTCCTTCCGCCAAAAATCGGAAACAACGACTTTTGAAAAGCTTAGAAGCGTTCTCAATGGGCTGAGATCAAGATCATGAGTGCTGAAGACCTTCCCCCGCGCGAGTCTATGGAATTCGATGTCGTCATCGTCGGCGCCGGCCCCTCGGGCCTGTCGGCCGCGATCCGGCTGAAGCAGCTCAATCCCGAGCTCTCGATCGTCGTGGTGGAGAAGGGCTCCGAGGTCGGCGCGCACATCCTTTCGGGTGCGGTGATCGATCCGGCCGGCCTCGACAAGCTGGTGCCCGATTGGCGCAGCGACGCCGACTGTCCGCTGAAGACGCAGGTCACGAGCGACCGCTTCTATTGGGCGACCTCGCAAGGCTGGTTTCGCATACCGAACTTCATCATGCCGCCGCTGATGAACAATCATCACTGCTACATCGGCTCGCTCGGCAATGTCTGCCGCTGGCTGGCGCCGAAGGCGGAAGCGCTCGGCGTCGAGATCTATCCGGGCTTTGCCGCCACCGAGGTGCTCTATGACGACAAGGGCGCGGTGCGCGGCATCGCGACCGGCGACATGGGCATCGCCAAGGACGGCAGCCACAAGGATTCCTACACCCGCGGCATGGAGTTGCTCGGCAAGTATACGCTGTTCGCCGAGGGCGCGCGCGGCTCGCTGTCGAAGCAGCTGATCGCGAAGTTCAAGCTAGACGCCAACTCCGAGCCGCCGAAATTCGGCATCGGGCTGAAGGAGGTCTGGCAGATCGATCCGGCCAAGCACCGCAAGGGACGGGTTCAGCATACGCTGGGATGGCCGCTGAACGACAAGACCGGCGGCGGCTCGTTCCTCTATCATTACGACGACAACCGCGTCGCGGTCGGCTTCGTCGTGCATCTCAACTACAGCGACCCGTATCTGTCGCCGTTCGACGAATTCCAGCGCATGAAGACGCATCCCGATATCCGCGAGCTGTTCGAAGGCGGCAAGCGGCTCGCCTATGGTGCGCGCGCCATCACCGAGGGCGGCTACCAGTCGGTGCCGCGGCTCTCTTTCCCGGGCGGCGCGCTGATCGGCTGCGCGGCCGGCTTCGTCAACGTCCCGCGCATCAAGGGCGTCCACAATGCGATGGGCTCCGGCATGCTCGCCGCCGAGCATGTCGCGGCCGCGCTCGGCGCCGGACGCGCCAATGACGAACTCGTCGAGTATGAAAACGCCTGGCGCTCGTCCGCGATCGGCAAGGACCTGTTCAAGGTCCGCAACGCCAAGCCGTTGCTGTCGAAGTTCGGCAACCTGCTCGGAATGGCGCTCTCCGGCTTCGACATGTGGTGCAACACGCTCGGCTTCTCGCTGTTCGGCACCCAGTCGCACGCCAAGCCGGACAGCAAGACGCTCGATCCGTCCAAGCAGCACCAGCCGATCGCCTATCCGAAGCCGGACGGCAAGATCTCCTTCGACAAGCTGTCGTCGGTGTTCCTGTCCAACACCAACCATGAGGAGGACCAGCCGGTCCATCTCAAGGTCGCCGACATGAACCTGCAGAAGACGTCGGAGCACGACGTGTTCGCCGGTCCCTCCAACCGCTATTGCCCGGCCGGTGTCTATGAGTGGATCGAGGAATCGGCAGGCCCGCGCTTCCAGATCAATGCCCAGAACTGCGTCCACTGTAAAACCTGCGACGTGAAGGACCCCAACGGCAACATCACCTGGGTTCCTCCGGAGGGCGGCGGCGGACCGAACTACGAGGCGATGTAAGGTCAAGGTAAGGCTGACGCGACCGACCACATTTGCGTGAGGTTGATTGCGTCTGTGCCGCAACCTGCGCTTGGCCTCTGCCCTTGTGGGAGAGACCGGATTGCATCGACGGATGCAATCCGGGTGAGGAGTACCGGACTTCGACCGACGGATAGACCTGAATCCCTCGCCCGGAATTCAAGCTTTCGCTTGAATTCCGACCTCTCGCGCAAGGGGAGAGGTGGAACTGGCTGGGTGGCGAGCCTCCCGAGGCGCTTTTTGCTTCCGCACGCGAATATGCCGGGGCCGGTCACGATACCGCCATAGTGGGAGGGTCTTGCGGTGGGCTGGCTGGATCGGCAGGCCTAACGGCCTAATCTGCCAATCGATTCGGCATGGGTTACCTTTGGGCGATCCTTGCGGATAAACGCCAAAAGCGGCATTGTCGCTCGCCGGGATGCCGCCGCTTGGGTTCGCATTTTGAGACTGATCGCAGGATCTTGTCGCGAAGATCTTGGCCGTAAATCCTTCGTGGCCTTAAACCCCTGGAGCAAGGCGACCGTGATGCTGTCCACCCGTTTCAACCGCCTGACGATTGCCGTTCTTGCTGCCGCGGCGCTTGCCGTGCCTGCGCAGCTTGCGGCGCAGACACCCGACCATCCGACCGACAATGCCGCGCAATTCCCGAGCAAGACTGACCTGAAGTCGCTGACCACCGCCGGCAGCTATCTGGCCGCCCGCCACGCCAGTGTCGAGCGCGATGCGGCCTCCGCTGCGGCGTTCTACCGCTCGGCACTGCGCACCGACCCGAAGAATTCCGAGCTGCTCGACCGCGCCTTCATCTCCTCGCTCGCCGACGGCGACATCGAGGAGGCGGTCAAGCTCGCCGACCGCATCCTGACCCAGGACAAGGCCAACCGCGTCGCGCGCCTCGTCGTCGGCGTGCGCGACCTCAAGCTGAAGAAATACGCCGCCGCGCAGTCCAACATCAACCAGTCGGTGCGCGGCCCGATTACCGACCTGGTGGCGACGCTGCTGTCGGCCTGGGCGGCCTATGGCGCCGGCGACAGCAAGGGCGCGGTCGCCTCGATCGACAAGCTGACCGGCCCGGAGTGGTATCCGATCTTCAAGGATCTGCACGCCGGCATGATCTACGAGCTGTCCGGCAAGGAGAAGGATGCCGGCGCCCGCTTCGAAAAGGTCTACAAGCTCGACGATTCGATGCTGCGCACGGTCGACGAATATGCGCGCTGGACCTCGCGCAACAAGGATGCCGCCGCCGCGACCGCGATGTACGAGGCATTCGACAAGAAGCTGCCGCGTCATCCGCTGGTGCTGGAGGGCATCAAGGAAACCAAGGCCGGCAAGAAGCTGCCGCCGCTGATCGATTCCCCGCAGGCCGGCGCCGCCGAGGCGCTGTACGGCATCGGTGCGACGCTGACCCGCCGCGGCGGCGAGGACCTCGCGCTGGTCTATCTGCAGCTCGCGCTCTATCTGCAGCCGAACCATCCGTTGGCGCTGCTGTCGCTCGCCGATCTCTACGAATCGGTGAAGAAGCCGCAGATGGCGATCAAGGTCTACGAGCGGATGCCGGCGTCCTCGCCGCTGAAGCGCAATGCGCAGATCCAGCTTGCGACCAATCTCGACGCCGCCGACCGCAGCGACGAGGCGATCAAGATCCTCAAGGAAGTCACCGCCGATCAGCCGAAGGATATCGAGGCGATCCTCGCGCTCGGCAACATCGAGCGCGGCCGCAAGAAGTTCGCCGATTGCGCCACCACCTATTCGCAGGCGATCGATGCGCTGCCGGCCGCCGGCGGCGACAAGAACGCCTGGGTCACCTATTACTACCGCGGCATCTGCGAGGAGCGCTCCAAGCAGTGGAACAAGGCCGAGGCCGACATGCGCAAGGCGCTCGAGCTACAGCCCGAGCAGCCGCATGTGCTGAACTATCTCGGCTATTCCTGGATCGACCAGGGCATCAACCTCGACGAAGGCATGAAGATGATCAAGCGTGCCGTCGATCAGCGCCCTGACGACGGCTACATCGTCGATTCCCTCGGCTGGGCCTATTACCGGATCGGCAATTACGACGAAGCGGTGAAGAACCTCGAGCGCGCGATCGACCTGAAGCCGGAAGATCCGACCATCAACGACCATCTCGGCGACGCCTATTGGCGCGTCGGCCGCACGCTGGAAGCCAAGTTCCAGTGGGCGCACGCCCGCGACCTCAAGCCCGAGCCGGAAGAGCTGCCGAAGATCCAGGCCAAGATCGACAACGGCCTGCCGGACGACACCTCGAACGCCGCCTCCGCCGACAAGAAGAAGGACGAGGACGGCAAGGGCGGCAAGGGCGGCTAGGGCTTGCGGGTGCCGCAAATTCGGTGTCGTCCCTGCCTAGTGCGCAATTGCACGGGAGCAGGGACCTGTAACCACCGATGAGTATTGTTGCAGACTGCCCGAACGACGAATCCCGTTCACAACGTCCGCCGCGGAATATGGGTCCCTGCTTCGCAGGGACGACGGCGGCGGATGCGGCGCCTGAGCCGGGATACCCCCGGAATTTCCGTGCAAACAAAGGGATAGGATCGTGAGGCGATTTACGCTAATCGCAGCACGATATTTGTCTTTAGGGGTTTATCGCCGTGCCGGCGCTGATTGAAGAAGGGCGTGCAAAGGTCAACCTGACGCTCAGGGTTGTCGGGCGGCGCGTCGATGGGTTTCACGACCTCGAGAGCGTCGTCGCGTTTGCCGATTGCGCCGACCGTCTCACGCTCGAGCCGGGGCCCGAACTGTCGCTCTCGATGCTGGGGCCGCTGGCCGATGCCTGCGGCGACACCTCGGACAATCTGGTGCTCAAGGCCGCGCGGCTGCTCCGCGAGCGCGTCGCGGACCTCGAGGTCGGCCACTTCACGCTGGAGAAGGTGCTGCCCGTTGCGGCCGGCATCGGCGGTGGTTCGGCGGATGCCGCGGCCGCGCTGCGGCTGCTGGCGCGGCTCAACGAACTCTCGCTCGACGATAGCAGGATTATGGAGGTCGCGCTGCAGACAGGCGCCGACGTGCCGGTGTGCGTCGCCTCGCGCGCCTGCGACATGACCGGCGTCGGCGAGGGCCTGTTGCCGCTCGACCTGCCGAAAATGCCGTGCGTGCTGGTCAATCCGCGCGTGCCGGTTGCGACGAAGGATGTCTTCAATGCGCTTGGCCTGCGCCATGGCGAGCTTTTGATCGGCGCCACCGATGTCATGATGCAGGCGCCGTCCTGGCCGGAGGCCGGCCGCGCGGTCGACGACTGGATCGCCGCACTTGCGCGCGGCACCAACGATCTCGAGGCCCCGGCCGCGCGCATCGAGCCCGTCATCAGCGACGTCTTGTCCGCGCTGCGTGCGACCAAGGACGTTCGCCTGGTGCGCATGTCGGGCTCCGGTGCAACCTGCTTTGCGGTGTTCGGAACCGATGCCGACGCCCAGGCCGCCGGCGAACAGCTTCGCGCCGCTCACCCCGGCTGGTGGGTACATGCGGGCACGCTGAGCTGAGGGCGCTCCTCTTCGTCATTCCGTGGCCCGCCAACGGGTCGCGCGAGTGCGCGCCCCGATGACAGGCTCCGCAAGAGTTCGGAATCCATTCATGCCAGGGTATGACTCGCGACAGCACCGCATACTCGATGTCGTCCCGGGCAAGCGCAGCGCGACCCGGGACCCACAAACACCAATGATCATTGTTGCGCGACGCTGTGGCGGCAGCCTGCTCCGACAACGCAACCCTGTGGTTATGGGTCCCTGCAGGACGACAGCATCATTTGCCGCACCATCCCAACTCAACGCCGGGCAGCGTTGCGCCGCTGATTGCTTGGCAAGCCAAACCCCGTTTGCCATAACAGGACGAAACAACAACGTTGCGCGTGCGGGACCGTTCGGAATCCGCCTGCAGCCAATGAGCCGGGAGGATGCCATGGCCAATATCCGCGTACTCGCCACCGATCTCGAGTTTCCCGAAGGTCCGGTCGTCATGCCCGACGGTTCGGTCGTGCTGGTCGAAATCCGCGGCCAGCGGCTGACCAGGGTCTATCCCGACGGGCGCAAGGAGATCGTGGCCAAGGTGCCGGGCGGCCCGAACGGCGCGGCGCTCGGCCCGGACGGCAAGATGTACGTCTGTAACAATGGCGGCTTCTCCTGGATCCCGACCCGCAACATGATCATGCCGGGACCGCAGCCGGAGGATTATCTCGGCGGCTCGATCCAGCGCGTCGATCTGCAATCCGGCAAGGTCGAGACTGTGGTGACGAAGTGCGGCGAGCATGAACTGCGTGGGCCGAACGACCTGGTGTTCGACAGACAGGGCGGCCTGTGGTTCTCCGATCTCGGCAAGCGTCGCGCCCGCGAGATGGATGTCGGCGCGTTCTATTATCTGAAGCCTGGCATGAACGAGATCGTCGAGGCCGTGCACGGCATTCTGCCCGCCAACGGCATCGGCCTGTCGCCGGACGAGAAGACTGTCTACATCGCGGAGACGCCGACGGCGCGGCTGTGGGCTTATGAGGTGTCCGAGCCCGGCACCATCAAGCCGCGCGACGTGATCTATCGCGGCGAACGCGGCAAGCCGATCGCGGGCCTCGGCGGCTACCAGATGTTCGATTCGCTCGCCGTCGAAGCATCGGGCAATGTCTGCGTCGCGACGCTGATTTCAGGCTGCATCTCGGTGATCGCGCCTGACGGCACGGTGGTCGAGCAGGTGCCGACCGGCGATCGCGTCACCACCAACATCGCCTTCGGCGGACCCGACCTGAAGACCGCCTACATCACGCTGTCCGGCAGGGGCGAACTGATCGCGATGGACTGGTCACGGCCGGGATTGCCGCTGAATTTTCTGAATAGATGATGCGCTCGCCGTCATTGCGAGGAGCAAAGCGACGAAGCAATCCATCCCTCCACATGTGCGGATAGATGGATTGCTTCGCTTCGCTCGCAATGACGATTAGAGTGAGACCCGCTTCTACGTAGAGGATATTCGAATGCCCTGGCTTGAACCGGTCACCCTTCGCGGCGCGCATGCGCGGCTCGAACCGCTGTCCCATGATCATCGCGACGGTCTCGTCGACGCAGTGAAGGACGGCCATCTCTCTCAACTCTGGTACACCTCGATCCCGCAGCCGGAGAACATGGCCAAGGAGATCGACCGAAGGCTCGGCTTGCAGGCGGTCGGATCAATGCTGCCGTTCACCGTGTTCGATGCCGACGGTCGGATCTCGGGCATGACGACCTACATGAACGTCGACACGCCGAACCGCCGCGTCGAGATCGGCTCGACCTGGTACGCCAAGCGTGTGCAGCGCAGCGCGGTCAATACGCAGTGCAAACTGCTGCTGCTGCAACATGCCTTCGAGAAGCTCGATTGTATCGCGGTCGAGTTCCGCACGCACTTCTTCAATCACCAGAGCCGGCGCGGCATCGAGCGTTTGGGCGCCAAGCAGGACGGCATCCTGCGCAGCCATCAGATCGCGCCCAACGGCACGTTGCGCGACACCGTGGTTTACAGCATCATCGCCAGCGAATGGCCGACGGTGAAGGCGCATCTCAACTATCAACTCAACGAAAAGCCGCGCTGACGCGTTGGTCGGCGCCAGAAGCGAGACGATGGAAACGTTCGATTATGTGATCATCGGCGCAGGCTCCGCCGGGAGCGTGCTGACCAACCGGTTGAGCGAAGACGCTGCTGTCAGGGTGTGCGTGCTCGAGGCAGGGCCGAGCGACTGGCATCCCTACATCCATCTGCCGGCCGGCTTCATCAAGACCTTCCACATGAAGAGCGTGAACTGGGCCTATCAGCAGGAGCCCGGTCCCTACACCGGCGGCCGCAGCATCTATGCGCCACGCGGCAAGACTCTCGGCGGCTCGTCCTCGATCAACGGCCACATCTACAATCGCGGCCAGCGCCAGGACTTCGACACCTGGGCGCAGCTCGGCAATCGCGGCTGGGGCTATCCCGACGTGCTGCCGTACTTCCGGCGCATGGAGCGTCGGATCGGCGAGGGCGACGACACCTATCGCGGCCGCAACGGCAATCTCACCGTCACCACGATGGACTGGCAGGATCCGCTCTGCGAGGCCTTCATGGCGGGCGCGGTCAGCCTCGGCATTCCGCGCAATCCCGATTACAACGGCCAGATCCAGGAGGGCGTCTCCTACTGCCAGCGCACCATCCTGAACGGCCGCCGGGTCAGCGCTGCGACCGCATTCCTGCATCCGGCGCGGAAGCGGCCGAATGTCGACGTGCGCACGCATGCGCATGTCACCGGCATCATCTTCGAGGGCAAGCGCGCGGTCGGCGTGCGCTACAATCGCGGCGGCAAGCACGGCGATCCGCTGGAGATCCGCGCCACCAAGGAGGTCATCCTCTCCGGCGGCGCCTACAACTCGCCGCAGCTGTTGCAGCTCTCCGGCGTCGGTTCGCCCGAGCTGTTGCGGTCGCACGGCATCGAAGTGCGCCACGCGTTGCCCGGTGTCGGCGAAGGCCTGCAGGATCACTACGCGCCGCGCTCGGTGGCGCGGGTCAAGAACATCCGGACCATCAACGAGCTACGCCGCGGCCTCAGCCTGTGGGGCGAGGCGATCAAATGGGCGACGACCCGGCGCGGCCTGCTGTCGCTGTCGCCGACCATGGTCTACTGCTTCTGGCATTCCGGCGAGACCACCGAGAGCTCCGATTTGCAGCTCACCTTCACGCCGGCGAGCTACAAGGAAGGCGTGCAGGGCCAGCTCGAGGACGAGCCCGGCATGACGGTGGCCTCATGGCAGCAGCGGCCGGAGAGCCGCGGCTATGTCCGGATCCGCTCCGCCGATCCGTTCGCGCCGCCGATCATCCAGACCAACTATCTCGCCGAGGAGATCGACCGCCGCGTCGTCGTCGCCGGCATGAAGCTGGCGCGCCGGCTGCTCGCCTCCGAGCCGCTCAAGCCGTATTTCGCCTATGAGGATTTTCCGGGTCCGAAGGTCACGAGCGACGACGAGTTGCTCGCGGCCGCGACCCAGCGCGGCACCACCACCTTCCATCCCGGCTGCACTTGCCGGATGGGCCCGGCCGACGCGCCCTGGGCCGTGGTCGACGACCAGCTTCGGGTCCACGGCATGGAGGGCCTGCGCGTGATCGACGCCTCGATCATGCCGCGGATGATCTCAGCCAATCTCAACGCCTCGACCTTGATGATCGCCGACAAGGCCTCCGACATGATCCGCGGCAAGACCCCCGAGGCCGCCGCGAAGCTGCCGGAATATGCGTGAGGGGCTGTTCGTACGACGATAACCGTTCAGCGTCGTCCCGGCGAAGGCCCATAGGCGCTAAAATAGGATTTGCGCGTTGAATTTGTATGTGATTCCAAGAAGGGATGAGACACGAATCGCTTGTGAACGAAGACTGGGCGCGTGTTGTTGCTCGGCTTGGTGGGGCTGAGGCTCTGGAGGTTGGCGCGCGCGAGACGAAGGCGTTTGTTCGTCCGCGCGAGATCACCAATGCGGTTGATTTGCTGCGGCTGATCCTTGCGTATTGTCTGGGCACGCGGGGTTTGCGGCTGACGGCGGCGTGGGCGACGTCGGTGGGCCTTGTCGACATCTCCAACGTGGCTCTGTTGTATCGCTTGCGTCAGTCCGGAGATTGGCTGGCGCAACTGATAGGTCAGGCACTTGCGAGTGGTGCGCCGAAGGCAAGCCGCGGTCGGCTGATCCGCATCGTTGACGCCACGACGGTCCCCAAAGCCGGAACCGAGGGCAGGCAAAACAACGCAGTGTGGCGTATCCACAGTGCGTTCGATCTTCCGCAAGAGCGCTTTGGGCACTTCGAGCTGACCGATGAGGGCGCAGGCGAGACACTGGATCGGATACCCGTGACTGCCGGCGAGATCCGTCTTGCCGACCGTGCCTACCTGCAACCAGAGCGCATGGCGCATCTGGTCGATGCCGGCGCGGACTTCGTGATCCGCGCGGGCTGGAAGAGCGCGCGTTGGCTGGATCGCAACGGCAACCTTGTCGATCTCATCGCAGAGCTGCGCAAGGCCTTGGCAGGCGGCATGATCGATCGACCGATCTGGATAGAGCGCAAGTCCGGTGCGCAACCGCTTGCTGTGCGCTTGGTCGCGGTCAAAAAGCCGGCGCATGCGGCCGCGGAGGCGCGACGCAAGGCACGCAGGACAGCCCAGAAGGGAGGCCATCAACTCTCCAGGCAAACGCTTGAGGCCGCAGATTGGGTAATCCTGGCGACCTCGCTCAAGGGCGAGGACTTCACGGCTGCTGACGTCATTGCCCTCTACCGGTTGCGATGGCGGATTGAGCTCGGCTTCAAGCGGCTGAAGAGCTTGATTGGCTTGAAGGGACCTCCCGGAACTGACCAGCGGTCCGCTAAACCCCATATCCTCGCTCACCTGCTGATCACTCTACTGCTCGAGCCGTTGGTCGACGAACTCGAGGACTCTCCCCGCTTGGACGAAGCCGCCTGACCGGACCTTCCGCATGGCGCCTGCTACGTCAGCTCATCGCCTCATTGCTCCAAGCCGTCATTCCCCAACCCACGATCGCTTGTCTGCGCAGAGCAAGCCGTGCTCTCCGGCGACATCTGCGCGAGCCCCCCAGACGCAAGCGCCGCTATCAGGCAATGATCAAACTATCTTAGCGCCTATGGGCGAAGGCCGGGACCCAATCACCGAGGTCATTGTTGCGTGTCAGTGGAATGACGAGTCCCGTCGACAACATCCGCCGCGGAGTATGGGTCCCGGCCTTCGCCGGGACGACAGCGGAGAGTGTGTGGCCGTTAGCAACTCAGGATAACGGGAAACTTGCAGGAGCTCAGCCGTAGACGAACGCCTTGTCCTCAAGGTCGATCGCCGGGAATTCGTCCTTCTCGGCCCAGTAGTCCTGGTTGTGCTGCCATTCCGGCTTGTCGCCGCGTTTCGGCAGCAGGTGCATGCCGCGCATCATGTAGCCGGGGTTGAAGTTCTCCGGATCGATCCACGGCAGCAGCGGCATGTTGTGGTCTTCGGGGCGCAGCTCGGGCGTCACTTTCTTCGCGCCGGTCGCCTTCATGTGCTTGAGCATGCGGCAGACGAAGTCAGCGACCAGATCGACGCGCAAGGTCCAGCTGGCGCGGAAATAGCCGAACACCCAGACGAGGTTCGGCACGCCGGTGAACATCATGCCGCGATAGGTCACGGTGTCCTTGAAGTCGAGCGGCTTGCCGTCGATTGCGAAGTCGATGCCGCCGTTCGCGGACAGGTGGAAGCCGGTCGCGGTGATGATGATGTCGGCCTCGAGCTCCTTGCCGGACTTGAGCAGGATGCCGGTCTCGGTGAAGCGCTCGATCTCGTCGGTGACGACCGAGGCCTTGCCGCCCTTGATGGCGTGGAACAGGTCGGCATCCGGGATGAAGGCGATGCGCTGCCGCCACGGCCGGTAGCGCGGCGTGAAGTGGGTGGCGATGTCGAAGTCCTTGCCGAGGACGGCCTCGACCGCCGCCAGCAGGTCCTTCTTGGCGCCCTCGGGCTCGGCGAAGGTCCGCTTGGTGAACGCGTCCTGCTCGAACAGGATCTTGCGGCGGGTGATCTCGTGGATCCAGGCCTCGTCGACCTGCAGCCGGCGCAGTTCCTCGGCGATCTCGATCGCGTTGCGGCCGGTGCGGAAATAGGTCGGCGAACGCTGCAGCATGGTGACGTGTCCGGCGTCCTTGGCCAGCGCCGGGATCAGGGTCGCGGCCGTGGCGCCGGAGCCGATCACGATGACGCGCTTGCCCTTGTAGTCGAGATCATCGGGCCAGGTCTGCGGATGCACCACCGTGCCCTTGAACTTCGCCATGTCGGTCCATTCGGGCGTGTAGCCCGCGTCATGGCGGTAGTAGCCCTGGCACATCCAGAAGAAGTTGCTGGTGAAGCGCAGGTGCTCGCCGGTGTCGATGCGCGTGGCATCGATGGTCCAGAGATTGGTCTCGTTCGACCAGTTCGCCGCGGTGATGGTGTGGCGATAGCGGATGTGGCGGGCGAGGTCGTTCTCCTCGATCACCTCGCCCATGTATTTCAGGATCTCGGCGGCGCTGGCGATCGGAGCGCTGGTCCACGGCTTGAAGCGGTATCCGAACGTGTGCAGGTCGCTGTCGGAACGGATGCCGGGATAGCGGTGGGTGGACCAGGTGCCGCCGAAAGTCTTCTGCGTCTCCAGCACCACGAAGCTGGTGCCCGGGCACTGCGTGGTGAGGTGGTAGGCGGCGCCGACGCCGGAGATGCCGGCGCCCGCGATCAGGACGTCGAAATGCTCGGTCGTGACGGGCTCGGCGGCGCGGATTTGGGTCTGGACGTTCATCTTCCCTGGTCTTCTTGTTGGTTGGAGCGGTTCAGCAAAACGCCGGAGCGAATGCCCCGGCGCTTGCGTGTACTAGACTTCGCGGCGGCTGAGGAACGCCAGCCGCTCGAACAGGTGTACGTCCTGCTCGTTCTTGAGCAGCGCGCCATGCAGCGGCGGGATCAGCTTGCGCGGGTCGCGCTCCCTGAGCATCTCGGGCGTGATGTCCTCGTTCAGCAGCAGCTTGAGCCAGTCGAGTAACTCGGAGGTCGACGGCTTCTTCTTCAGGCCCGGCACCTCGCGGACCTCGAAGAAGATCCGCAGCGCTTCTTCCACCAGCCGCTTCTTGATGCCGGGGAAGTGCACGTCGACGATCTTGTTCATGGTGTCGGCGTCGGGGAACTTGATGTAGTGGAAGAAGCAGCGGCGCAGGAAGGCGTCCGGCAGTTCCTTCTCGTTGTTCGAGGTGATCATCACGATCGGGCGCAGCTTCGCCTTGATGGTCTCGCCGGTCTCGTAGACGTGGAACTCCATGCGGTCGAGTTCGAGCAGGAGGTCGTTGGGGAATTCGATGTCGGCCTTGTCGATCTCGTCGATCAGGAGCACCGGGCGCTTCTCGTTGGTGAAAGCCTCCCACAGCTTGCCGCGCTTGATGTAGTTCTTGATGTCGGAGACGCGCGCGTCGCCGAGCTGGCTGTCGCGCAGGCGCGACACCGCGTCGTATTCGTAGAGGCCCTGCTGCGCCTTGGTGGTCGACTTAATGTGCCAGGTCAGAAGCGGCGCATCGATCGCCTTGGCGACTTCTTCGGCCAGCACGGTCTTGCCGGTGCCGGGCTCGCCCTTCACCAGCAGCGGGCGCTCGAGCACAATGGCGGCATTGACGGCGACCTTGAGGTCATCGGTGGCGACGTAGTCCTTGGTACCCGTGAATTTCATCGATCTGTTTGCCTTGCTTCGTTCGTTGGCCGCATGGGTCTCACCTTGGGCCTCAACATGAAACGACCGCTCTCGCAGCGGCCGTCGGAAATGCCGATTGTTCGATCAGGCCCGCCTGATCAGCGACAGAATCACCAGCACGACGACGGCACCGATCGTCGCGTTGACGATGTCGCGGACCGCGCTGCCGCCGAGGCTGATGCCGAGTTGCGGCAGCAGCCAGCTCGCCACCAACGCGCCGATGATGCCGACAACGATGTTGCCGATCAGTCCGAAGCCCGCGCCGCGCACGATCAGCCCCGCGAGCCAGCCGGCAATCGCACCGATCACCAGTGCCGCAATGATGCCCATTCAAACGTCCTGCCCAATGTCTTGTCAGGCGCAATTGTAATTGAAAAAGCGGGGCGGTCTAGGGCGGATTCCGCGGCGCAGCGGTACCCTGAACGGCGCGGCGCGCATGGAATGTCGATCGTCATGTTTCCGCCGCGCGGAATGACCGACGCACGGATACGGGGCGGGGCGTCGTTGGGTGGACCCCGCAAGACCTGGCGCCAGGGGCCATATCAAGGCGGATCGCCGGTCTCGGCATGGCTCGGCCCCTTGACGCCACCGGTCCAGCGGGCGATCTAGGTGAGTATGTTCCTGCAGTTCTTCACATCGCTGCGCGACGCCCAGGTCCCCGTGACGCTACGGGAATATCTGACCTTGATGGAAGCGCTTGACGCCGATCTCGCCGAACAGACCGTCGAGAACTTCTACTATTTGTCGCGCGCCGCCCTGGTGAAGGACGAGCGCAATCTCGACAAGTTCGACCGCGTGTTCGGCACCGTGTTCAAGGGGCTCGAGAGCCTGCTCGACGCCATGGGCAAGGCGGAGATCCCCGAGGAGTGGCTGAAGAAGCTCGCCGAGAAATATCTCACCGAGGAAGAGAAGAAGCAGATCGAGGCCATGGGCTGGGACAAGCTCATGGAGACCTTGAAGAAGCGGCTCGAGGAACAGAAGGGCCGCCACCAGGGCGGCAGCAAATGGATCGGCACCGCCGGCACCTCGCCGTTCGGCGCCCATGGCTACAATCCCGAGGGCGTGCGGATCGGGCAGGAGAAGAACCGCAACAACCGCGCCGTGAAGGTGTGGGACAAGCGCGAGTTCAAGGATCTCGACGGCAATGTCGAGCTCGGCATCCGCAACATCAAGGTCGCGCTGCGGCGGCTGCGCAAGTTCGCGCGCACCGGCGCGCCCGACGAACTCGATCTCGACACCACGATCAAGGAGACCGCCAACCACGGCTATCTCGACGTGCACATGCGGCCCGAGCGGCGCAATGCGGTCAAGGTGCTGGTGTTCTTCGATATCGGCGGCTCGATGGATTCGCATATCGAGCAGGTCGAGGAACTGTTCTCGGCCGCCAAGAGCGAATTCAAGCACATGGAATATTTCTACTTCCACAACTGCCTCTATGAAGGTGTCTGGAAGCAGAACAAGCGGCGCTTTACCGATCGCACGCCGACCTGGGACGTGCTGCACAAGTATCCGCACGACTACAAGGTGGTGTTCGTCGGCGACGCCTCGATGTCGCCTTACGAGATCATGGTGCCAGGCGGCTCGGTCGAGCATGTCAACGAAGAGGCCGGCTCGGTTTGGCTCGACCGCATCACGCGCACCTATCCGCACGCGGTGTGGCTCAATCCGGTGGCGCAGAAGCACTGGGACTATTCGGAATCGACCACCATCATCCGCCGCCTGTTCTCCGAGCGCATGTATCCGATCACGATCGAAGGTCTGGAGAACGCGATGCGGGAGCTGGTAAGGTAGCCGCACAAGGCGTCGCGCGCCGGCGGGCGCGCCAACAACATCCAGGGAGAGAGCTCCATGCCCCAGCACATCCACCGCGGCATCAAGGTGATGATCGACGAGGCCAATGCTGAGATCGAGACCATCAGCGCCGCCGATGCGATTACGCTGATCGGCAAGAACGACGTTGTCATCGTCGACATCCGCGATCCCCGCGAGATCGAGCGCGACGGCAAGATCCCCGGCGCGTTCGCCTGCACCCGCGGCATGCTCGAGTTCTGGATCGATCCGAACAGTCCCTACGCCAAGCCGATCTTCCAGGAAGACAAGAAGTTCATCTTCCACTGCGCCGGCGGTCTGCGCTCGGCGCTCGCGGCCAAGACCGCGAAGGACATGGGCTTGAAGCCGGTCGCGCATATAGGCGGCGGCTTCGCCGCCTGGCGCGAGGCCGGCGGTCCGATCGAGGCATGGGAGCCGAAGAAGAAGGGCTAAGCCAGGATGTCACACGCGGGCTTGACCCGCGTGTCCATCGTTTCGAAGCAAGACGGATTGCCGGATCAAGTCCGGCAATGACGATGGAGAGACAGGTAAGATGACAACCACCGACGATCCGCTCGTTTCGACCGAATGGCTGGCTGCGCATCTCGGCGACGCCAACGTCAAGGTGCTTGACGCGACCTTCAAGCTGCCCGGCGTGCTGCCGCTGCCGAAGGACGACTACCTCGCTGCGCATCTGCCCGGCGCCGTGTTCTTCGACGTCGATGCGGTGTCCGATCATTCCAATCCGCTGCCGCACATGTTTCCGAGCGCCGAGCAGTTCGGCCGCGACGTCGGCGGGCTCGGCGTCAGCAATACCGATACCGTCGTGATCTATGACGCCGGCGGCTGGGTCGCCGCGCCGCGCGCCTGGTGGATGTTCCTGTCCTATGGCCATCGCAATGTGCGCATTCTCAACGGCGGTCTGAAGAAATGGCGCGCCGAGGGCAGGGCGGTCGAGAGCGGCGAGGTGAAGCCGAAGCCCGCGACCTTCGCGGCGAGCTACGATCCGAAGCGCGTGCGCAGCATCGAGCAGATGATCGCCAATGTCGAAAGCCGCGCCGAGCAGGTGGTCGATGCGCGCGCCGCCGAACGCTTCGAGGGCCGTGCGCCGGAGCCGCGGCCGGGCATCCGCGCGGGCCACATCCCGGGCGCCCGCAACGTGCCCTACAACCAACTGTTCGATGCGGCGACCGGCGAGATGAAGCCGCTCGACGATCTGCGCAAGTCGTTCAGCGGTGCCGGCGTGAAGCTCGATGCGCCGATCGTGACGAGCTGCGGCTCCGGTGTCTCGGCCGGCGTGCTGACGCTCGCGCTCTACCGGCTCGGCGTCACCGACACCGCGCTCTATGACGGCTCATGGTCGGAATGGGGACAGGCGAGCGGCCCGCCGATCGCGACGGGGCCAGCCTGATAAATAGCTTCTAACGCCGGGTGAGCGGCACCAGGGTCGGGTTGCCGAACGGATCGAGCTGCTGCTGAACGGCCTGCCGCACTGGCGGCGCGCGGACGATCCGCCGGCGCTCCTTGCGATGTGCCGGCTTGCTGGTCGCGTTGCGCTCCGGCTTCTTCGCCTTGGTGGCCTTCGGCGCTGCCGGCGCTTCGACGACAACTTCGGGCCCGCCCAGCGTTGCGATCCTGGTCGCGGCTGCGATCGCTTCGGGTGACGGCTGTGGTGTCGGCTCCGGCGCAGCCATCGCGGGGGCCGGTGCTGCGGGCGCGGGTTCGCCGGGTGCGGCAGGCGGATCGGTAACGGCCGCGACCTTGGCCGCGGCCGGCGCCGGTGCCGCTTCCGCGGATACCGGTGCGGGCTGCGGTGCGGGCGACAGATCCGCGGCAGGAGGCTGCTGAGCGACCTCGGCGGATTGCACCGGTGCGGGAGTTTCGACCGTCTGGGCTTCCTGATTCGGCGGGGCGGGCGGCGGATCATCCGCCTTCACCGCGGCGAGCTTCGCCGGCTCGGCAGGAGGCAAGGCTTCGGCAGGAGGCGCGGCTTCGGCAGGAGCAGCCGGCTCGGATGCGACTGGCTCGGACGGTATCGAGGGCGGCGGACTGTCGGCCGCCGTCTTGTCTGCGGCTGATGGCTCGACCCGCACCATGGCGAGCACCGGCGGGGCCTCGGGCTGCTGCGCGAACTGCGGCTCGGGCGGCGCCCGGCGGGCCGGAATGCTGGCGAATTCCTCATGCGCCGCGCGAAACAGCGCGGCTGCTCCTAACCCGAACACCAGAAGCGACGTCGCCAGCACGATCGCGGCGAACAGGAATCGAAGGCCGGGGAGCATGGGCGCGGGTTCCCCCTTCTGCGGGAGGGTCTTTGATGTCGAGGGAACGCGGTGACCACACAAGAAGGCCGGCGTCGCGAGCGCGAATCAGGCCGATTCGAAGATATCGCAACCCTCGGAGACTGTTTGTTACAAAATGCGGGTGATTGATGACTTTGGGCAGGTGGACAAACATTCCCCAACCCATGGGACATCTTTGCCGCAGCGCTGACCGCACATCACAAAAGCCCGAAATGGCCCGGATTTCGCGGATTTGTCTTGAATGCGCCGCTATCTTCCTGCATTGGGCCGTTAACAGTCCAGTGTGGCTTGGGGACTATAATAGAGCAATGATGATCAACCGCATTCTGACGATTTGCGCTGCCGCGGCTCTCGGCGTGGCGGGAACCTCGCTTGCGCGTGCGCAGCAGGGCTATCCGGCTCCCCAGGGCCCGGCCTATTCGGTCGCGCCGCAGCCCTACTCGCAGGGCAACATGCCGGATTTCGACTCGCTCGACGATGAAGATGTGCCGCGCAATTCGGCCGCGCTGCCGCCGCCCGGCCCGGTGATGTCGCCGGATGATCCGCGCTATGGCCGCCCGATGAATGCGCCGGTGTATTCCGATCGTGGTGCGCCGTCCGGTCCCGTGATGTCGCCGGACGATCCGCGCTACGGCCGCCCGATGAATTCCCAGCCGGTCTACTCCGACCGCGGTGCGCCGACTGGTCCTGTGATGTCGCCCGATGATCCGCGCTATGGCCGTCCCATGGGGCCGCCGCCGGTGATCTATGGCGATCGTCCGGGCGCGCAGCAGGCCAACCGAGACAATGGCGTTCCGGCAGCCGGCGTGTCCTATGGCGACGATCGCGGCGGCATGCGTCCGCCCGAGGGCGTGACCGGAGCGGTGCCGCATCAGCAGGCGCCGGTCGATGCCAATGGCAAGCCGGTGCAGATCGCAGCGTTGCCGCCGGACGAGCAGCCGGAAGACGGTCCGGCGCAACTGGCTCCGAATCTGCGTCGCCAGGAAGTGGCGTTCGCGACCAAGGAGCCGGCAGGCACCATCGTCGTCGATACGGCGAACACCTACCTTTATTATGTCTTGGGCAACGGCCGGGCGATCCGTTACGGCGTCCGCGTCGGCCGCGACGGCTTCACCTGGACCGGCGTGCAGAAGATCACCCGCAAGGCCGAGTGGCCGGATTGGCATCCGCCGACCGAGATGATCGAGCGTCAGCCCTATCTGCCGCGCTTCATGGCAGGCGGCCCCGGCAACCCGCTCGGCGCCCGCGCGATGTATCTCGGCTCGACCGTGTACCGCATTCACGGTACCAACCAGCCGTCGACCATCGGCAAGTTCGTCTCGTCGGGCTGCATCGGCATGCTGAACGAGGACGTCTCGGACCTGTTCGAACGCGCCAAGGTCGGCACCCGCGTGGTCGTGCTGCCCGGTGGCCCGCCGCCGGGAACGACGACGGCTTCCGCCGCGCCGCCGCCCAACCCGATGGCTCCCGCGCCGACGCAGGCCCAGGCCGCGCCGCTGCCCGGCACGCAGCCGACCTCGGTCCAGCCGCTGCCAGCGCCGGTCACCGTGCGCTAGGCCAATCGGCAAGTTGATCATTGAAAAAGGCGCGCCAACGGCGCGCCTTTTTTGTTGCAACCAGCCTGTCTGTTTCGACGTTGCCGCTATGAGGCTATGCGATGCTGGAATCCCGCCTGACCTATCCACCGCTGAACACGCCGAAACTGGTCGCCGACGATGTGTGGATCGTCGACGGCCCGGTGATCCGGTTCGGTCCGCGCGGGTTCGCGATGCCGTTTCCGACCCGCGCCACGATCCTGCGTCTGCCCGGCGCGCAGCTCTTCATTCATTCGCCGACCCCATTGGTGGATGAACTCAAGGCCGAGATTGCCCGTCTGGGCAGGCCGCACTGGATCATCGGGCCGAACCGCCTGCATTATTGGTGGATACCGCAATGGCATGCGGCCTATCCCGACGCGCGTGTCTTTCTCGCGCGCGGCATCGCACAGCAGGCCGGTGATCGGCTGGCTCTCGATGGCGAGCCGCTGGAGCAGCGATCGGGCTATCCCTGGGATGAATGGATTGCGACGCTTCCGGTGGCCGGCAGCTACATGACGGAGGCCGTGTTCTTCCATCTGAAGTCACGCACGTTGGTGCTCACCGACCTGATCGAGAATTTTGAAGCCAAACGAATTGGTTCGCCGTTGATGCGATTGCTGACCTGGATCGGCGGCGTGCGCGATCCGGACGGCAGTATGCCGCGCGACATGCGTCTGACATTCCGGCGCGACAAGGCGGCGCTGAAGGCCGCCGTAGCCTGCATGATCGGATGGGATCCGGAACGTATCATCCTCGCCCATGGCCGCTGGTACGACCGGAACGGCCGCGCCGAGCTCGAACGCGCATTCCGCTGGCTCGGCTAAAGCGTGATGAGATTAGGTTGAGCTCGAGCGGCGGTGGGATTTCACCTCTCCCTTGGGAGAGGTCGGCGCGCAGCGCCGGGTGAGGGATTACGGTCTCTCGTTAGCGCTGCGGCCCCTCACCCGATTTGCTGCGCAAATCGACCTCTCCCCGCTGGGGAGAGGTGAAACGAAGCCGCGGTCGAACCGATTCGATCTAAATTCATCTTGCGCTAGCCGCAGCGAATGTTCTGGTCAGGCCAGGCGCTGCGGCGGCTCGCCGCCTTTGGTGAAGGCGTCGATGCACGCGACCATCTGCTGATAATGCGTTTGCAAGCTCTCGCGCGTCGCATAGCCGAGGTGCGGCGTGATCACGACGTTGTCGAGCTTGCGAAGCGGATGATCCGACGGCAGTGGCTCGACCGAGAACACGTCGATGCCGGCGCCGGCGATCTTCCTCTCGCGCAATGCCGCAAACAGCGCGTCTTCGTCGACGATCGGCCCGCGTGCGGTGTTGACGAGATAGGCTGATGGTTTCATGCGGGCGAGATCGGCGGCGCCGACCAGTCCGCGCGAGCGCGGGCTCAGCACGACATGGATAGTGATGATGTCCGATGTCGCGAACAGTTCGTCCTTGCCGGCGTAGCCGACGCCGGCCTCCTTGCATTTCTCCGGCGTCAGGTTGGGGCTCCAGGCGATCACGTTCATGCCGAACGCCTTGGCCATGCCGGCGACCTTGCTGCCGAGCTTGCCGAGGCCGATGACACCGAGCGTCTTGCCCTCGATCTCGGTGCCGGCAAAGCTCTGCCACGGCTCGCCGGTGTGCATCCGCGCATTCTCGCGGCCGATGCCGCGGGTCAATTCCAGGATCAGGCCCATGGTCAGCGGCGCGGTGGGATCGCGGCTATATTGGGTGCCGCACAGCACCACGTTGCGCGCCTTGGCGGCCTCCATGTCGATCGCGGCGTTGCGCATGCCCGATGTGATCAGGAGCTTCAGCCTGGGCAGCGCGTCGAGCAGGCTGCGCGGGAACGGCGTGCGCTCGCGCATCGCGCAGATGATCTCGAATTCCCTGAGCTTGGCCGCTGCTTCCGCCTCGCTCGCGAACGGCTTGTCGAACACGGTGACCTCGACGCGGTCCCCGATCGACGGCCAGTCGGCCAGCGACAGCGCGATGTCGAAATAGTCGTCGAGGATTGCACAGCGGAGCCGCGTCATCGGAAGGGTCCATTCAGGGTGAGGGCGACGGCGGGCAATGAACCGTCGGGAAGCCCCGGATGGTTACGCGCAATCGGCAGTCGCGCAAGCGGCCGCGGTTTCAAAATGCGGCGATTGTCACATAGCTCAGGATGGCTTGCGCGTCTTCGCGGTGCGGATATCGGCGAGCATCGAGCGGACCGCAGGCGACAGCGCCGTCTGCTTGGCACGGCAGGCCGGACCCGGGCCGCGCATGTAGTGCAGTTCCGGCCGGTAGGAATTGAAAGCCCTGGCAATGAAAGCCCGCCAGAACGCGCTGAATTCGGCGAACAGCGTCGCCTCGCGTTTGGTCGTTGGGCGCGAAAGAGGGGCTGAAATGATGGTAGCCATGACGCGGCCTCAACTGTTTGATCGCGGTTCTGCCGCGAAAATCGCCGTTTTCGGCGTTGAGAACGAGTTTTGGCCTGATTTATTAAAAGATAGTTTCAATTGTCGTGATTCGGCGCGCACAGGGCGCCGACCCCGTAATCACCCGTGGCGAATGGACGGAACGTGGTGAACGGATGGAAAACGACCGCCCCGCGGTTGCGCTTTCGGGGGCCGGCCGTTACATCGGCGGCAGCAAAATTTCCACAAATCGGATCAATTCCAGGGACAGCGGATGGCTCGCCAGTTCATCTATTTCATGCAGGGTCTGACCAAGGCGTATCCGACCCGGAAGGTGCTCGATAACATCCATTTGAGCTTCTATCCGGACGCCAAGATCGGCGTGCTCGGCGTCAACGGCTCGGGCAAGTCGACGCTGCTCAGGATCATGGCCGGCCTCGACAAGGAGTATAACGGCGAGGCCTGGGTCGCCGAGGGCGCCCGTGTCGGCTATCTCGAGCAGGAACCGCACCTCGATCCCGCGCTCAATGTCCGTGAGAACGTCATGCTCGGCGTCGCCAAGCAGAAGGCGATCCTCGACCGCTACAACGAGCTGGCCGTCAACTACTCGGACGAGACGGCCGACGAAATGACCAAGCTGCAGGACGAGATCGAGGCGCAGGGCCTGTGGGATCTCGACAGCAAGGTCGACCAGGCGATGGACGCGCTGCGCTGCCCGCCCGACGATGCCGATGTCACCAAGCTCTCGGGCGGTGAACGCCGCCGCGTCGCGCTGTGCCGCTTGCTGCTCGACCAGCCGGAATTGCTGCTGCTGGACGAACCGACCAACCATCTCGACGCCGAGTCGGTGTCATGGCTGGAAGGCCATCTGCGCAACTATCCCGGCGCGATCCTGATCGTGACCCACGATCGCTACTTCCTCGACAACGTCACCGGCTGGATCCTCGAGCTCGACCGCGGCCGCGGCATTCCCTACGAGGGCAACTACTCGTCCTGGCTGGTGCAGAAGCAGAAGCGGCTCGAGCAGGAGGGGCGCGAAGACGCCGCGCACCAGAAGACGCTGGCCCGCGAGCAGGAATGGGTGGCGTCCTCGCCGAAGGCGCGCCAGGCCAAGTCGAAGGCGCGCTACCAGCGCTATGAGGATCTGCTCAAGAAGGCGAGCGAGAAGCAGACCCAGACCGCGCAGATCATCATCCCGGTCGCCGAGCGGCTCGGCGCCAACGTCGTCGACTTCGAGGGCCTCAGCAAGGGCTTCGGCGATCGGCTTTTGATCGACGATCTCACCTTCAAGCTGCCGCCCGGCGGCATCGTCGGCGTGATCGGCGCGAACGGCGCCGGCAAGACCACGCTGTTCAAGATGATCACCAAGCAGGAGACGCCCGACAAGGGCACCATCACGGTCGGCGAGACCGTGCATCTCGGCTATGTCGACCAGTCGCGCGACGCGCTCGATGGCAACAAGACCGTGTGGGAGGAAATCTCCGGCGGCAACGAGCTGATCCTGCTCGGCAA
This sequence comes from Bradyrhizobium sp. USDA 4011, assembly GCF_054063415.1. Lineage (NCBI taxonomy): Bacteria > Pseudomonadati > Pseudomonadota > Alphaproteobacteria > Hyphomicrobiales > Nitrobacteraceae > Bradyrhizobium > Bradyrhizobium sp. USDA 4011. The sequence goes on along the minus strand of NZ_JBSSGG010000001.1, from coordinate 2,093,233 downwards.
GAAGGAAGTCAATTCGCGCGGCTATTGCTCGGCGTTCAACTTCAAGGGCGCCGACCAGCAGAAGAAGGTCGGCGCGCTGTCGGGCGGTGAACGCAACCGCGTGCATCTCGCCAAGATGCTGAAGTCGGGCGCCAACGTGCTGCTGCTCGACGAACCGACCAACGACCTCGACGTCGACACGTTGCGTGCACTGGAAGAGGCGCTGGAGGATTTTGCCGGTTGCGCCGTCATCATCAGCCATGATCGCTGGTTCCTCGACCGCATCGCGACCCACATCCTGGCCTTCGAGGGCGACAGCCATGTCGAATGGTTCGAAGGCAACTTCCAGGATTACGAAAAGGACAAGATGCGCCGGCTCGGCCAGGACAGCATCATTCCGCACCGCGTGAAGTACAAGAAGCTGACTCGGTGAATCGGTTCAAGCGGTCGACGCGGCCATCTTGCCGCGCTCGACCGTTCCTCGTTTGCAGGATCGTGACGGCATCGCGGCGCAATCTGCGGCCAGTTGTCGCTTTTCAAGTGCGCGGGATTGCGTAGATAGAGCGCTCCGCAATTCTCAATTCCGCGAGCACTCCAACATGTCCGCACTATCAGACGCGCCCGCCCGCTCGAAGGGCCGGTCGCTGCGTCCCGTTCCCATGCTGATCTTCGGATCGCGCTGGCTGCAATTGCCCCTCTATGTCGGCCTGATCATCGCCCAGGGCGTCTATGTCGTGCTGTTCCTGAAGGAGCTGTGGCACCTGTTCGCCCATGCCTTCGATTTCAGCGAGCAGCAGATCATGCTGGCCGTGCTCGGCCTGATCGACGTCGTGATGATCTCGAACCTGCTGGTGATGGTGATCGTCGGCGGCTACGAGACCTTCGTGTCGCGCCTCAATCTGCAGGGACATCCGGACGAGCCGGAATGGCTCAGCCACGTCAATGCCAGCGTGCTGAAGATCAAACTGGCGATGGCGATCATCGGCATCTCCTCGATCCACCTGCTGCGCACCTTCATCGAGGCCGGTGCGCTGTCGTCCGGCAAGGGCACCTACACCGAGACCGGCGTGATGTGGCAGACCATCATCCACTGCGTCTTCATCCTGTCGGCGATCGGCATCGCCATCGTCGACAAGCTGTCGAACGACTCGATCGAGGGTGCCAAGCAGCAGGGTGGGCATTAGCCGAGACAACTAAAGCTTGATGAGATCAGGCTGAGCCGGAACGGCGTCGAAAGTTCACCTCTCCCTTGGGAGAGGTCGATTTGCGCAGCAAATCGGGTGAGGGGTTACGGTCTATCGAGAGAGCAAGAGCCCTCACCCGGATTGCACTGGACGATGCTTCGCATCGCCGAGAGCAATCCGACCTCTCCCCGACGGGGAGAGGTGAACCGAAAGCGCGGCAAGCCGATGCGAAGTTCGTGCGATTTCGCGGCAGCCGCTTTCACGAACTTCGCATTCATAAAGCACACTAGAGTCATAAGTTTGCTAGTGTCCTTATCGAATCCGAAGTTCGCTCCGAAGGTGCGGCGAGTGATGCGAACTTCGGATTCGGGACACTAGGTGAGATCGATCATGAAATGGCCAGCCACCATCGTCGCATGCGCGGTGCTGCTGTGTGCGCCGCTGCAACGGCCCGCATACGCTGCCGACGCCGCGTTCACCCAGTTCATCGCCTCGCTGTGGCCGGAGGCCAAGGCGGCCGGCGTGTCGCGCGAAACCTTCGATCGCGAAACGCGCTCCCTAGAGCCCGACTACAAGCTGCCCGACCTGATCCTGCCCGGACGTCCCAAGACCGGCGCGCCGGCGCAGGCCGAGTTCGTCCAGGTGCCGGCCGACTACATCAAGGAAGCCTCGATCGCGCGGCTCGCCGCGGAGGGGCAGCGGCTGCTGCAGAAGTATCGTCCGTCGCTCGACGCGATCGAGAAGCGGTTCGGCGTGCCCGCCACCATCGTGCTGGCGATCTGGGGCCGCGAGACCGACTATGGCCGCTATTCGCTGCCCTACGACGCGCTGCGCGTGGTGGCGACGCAGGCCTATGTCGGCCGGCGCAAGGATCAGTACCGTACCGAGTTCATCCTCGCGCTGAAGATCCTCGGTGAGGGCGTCGTGACGCGCAAGGAGCTGCGCTCATCCTGGGCCGGGGCGACCGGCTACACCCAGTTCCTGCCGTCGGAATATTACAAGCACGGCGTCGACCTCGACGGCGACGGCCGGGTCGACATCTGGCACTCGGTGCCGGACGCGCTCGCTTCCGCCGCGCAGCAGCTCGTCAACAAGGGCTGGCAGCCCGGCGTGCGCTGGGCCTACGAGGTCACAGCACCCGCCAATGCCGATTGCACAATCGGTGTGCCCGAAGTGACAAAACCGATCAGCCAGTGGCTGCGGGCAGGCTTCGTGCCGGTGCGCGGCGCGAGGCTCAGCGCCACCGAGCAGGCGCAATCGGCCTCGCTGCTGCAGCCTGAAGGCATTTACGGTCCGGCCTTCCTGACCACGCCGAACTACTTCGTGATCAAGGAGTACAATTTCTCCGACCTCTATGTGTTGTTCGTCGGCCATCTCGCCGACCGCATGACGAGCCCGCAGCCATTCGCGACGCCATGGTCGGCGTCGAAGCAGCTGCGCTCGGCCGACGTCGAGGCGATGCAGCAGCAGCTGACGAAGATCGGGCTCTACAAGGACAAGCTCGACGGCAAGGCCGGGATGCAGACCCGCGCCGCGCTCGGCGCCTATCAGAAGCAGGCCGGGCTGAAGGTCGATTGCTGGCCGAGCGAGGCGGTGCTGCGCGCGATGAACGGGCAGCGCTGATAGCCAAGCCTGCCTGGTGGCGGAAAACAAAAACCCGGCCGCGAGGCCGGGTTTTCGAGGGTGATGCTGAAAGCGTGTCGGTCGATCAGTCGCAAACCTGGATGCGACGGAAGCGCCAGCCGTAGCCGTCCCAGAAGCGTTCACGAACCCAGCGGCACGGAGCTTCTTCGACGTAGGTCGGGGCCGGTGCAACATAGACCGGGGCCGGGCGAGCGCCAGCAATCGCGCCGCCGAGCAGGGCGCCGCCGATCAGGCCGCCGGCAACGCCGGCCGCGACGGCGCCGCCGTCACCAGCCTTGGCAGCCGGAGCAACCGCCAGCGAACCGGCAATCGTGGTAACGGCGACAAGGGCAGCTAAAGTCTTCTTCATGTCTTTGGCTCTCCTGGAAAGTGGTGACGTCGTGGTTCGACGCCGGGTTTAGGTGACTCACACGCTGATCTCGAACTGCTGTCTTGCTAAACAGCGCAGAACAGTCAACCGAAAGTAAACGTCCGCAGGCTCATCGCGCAGAAAAGCGGTTTTTTCTGGCCTTCTACAGTAGATGTCCCGGAGCAACAGTCGGTTTTCCGGGACATCTGGTTCGAATTAATCGAGATGAACGGCGATCAATCGCAAACGCGCACGCGGCGAACGCGCCAGGTGTAGCCGTCCCAGAACCGCTGGCGCTGCCAGAAGCAATCGGGACCGTAACCGGGCTCGGCGACATAGGCCGGACCGGGCGCGTAGTAGCCATAGCCCGGACCGTAATAGCCGTTCTGCGAAGCGATCGCGCCGCCGACGATGGCGCCGCCGATCAATCCCGCAGCGACGCCAGCGGCGACACCGCGTTGTGCCTGGGCGGGGGCGGGCACCGCCACGGCCGAAACCGCCAGAGTGGCGGCGGCGCAAAGCGCCAGCAATGTCTTCTTCATGACCTCACCTTTCTCACGGGAGCAGCGACAGCGTACGTGGGCGACCTGACTCGCGCTAAGGGTTCCATATTCCGCTTGAACGATCAATGAACGACGCTGCCGTATTCGCGTCCAAATGCTTGCAGCTTTTGGCATATCTTGCAACGCACAAGCTTGTAGCCGCAGTGAACCGGTGCTTGTGGCGGTGGAAGCCGGGATTGGCCCCGGGAGACCGGCCTGATGGATCTCCTATTCCCGAAAGGCGGGACCGCACGATTTAGACTCATTCCAATATGAATCCCGCATCAGTTTGGAATTGCTACAAGAACGGCTTTTTCCTTTTGCATCCGGGCGGAGCCGACAATATCCATATTGGCGAGCATCACCCGTTGGACCCGCCTCCTCTGATGATTGTCTGTTCCTGTAACGTCCTCAGCGACCACGATGTCCGCAATGCCGTCAATGGCGGCGGGTCTGTGACACGAAATGCTAAGCAGGTGTATGGCTGCCTCGGCTGTAGCGCCGAATGCGGCCGCTGCGCGCGCACCATCAAGGCGATCATCGACGAGGCGCTTGGCCCCTGCGCCAAGGCCTGCTGTTCCGGCTGCCCCCACAGCGGCCATCCCCACGCTGCCAACGACGAAGACGCCGAGCCGGCCGAATTCGCGCTCGCGGCCTGCTAGGGCCATTTTTCGATTCTGTTCGACGCAGAACCGAAGCTCTCCCGTTTCAGTCCGTTTTCTCCATACGATCCAACTGCCACGTCGCTGGAAACGCTCGGCGTCCGCCAAATCCACCCGAATCCGGTTATCCACGCGCCGCTTCCGCGAAGGGTTGCCCTCTCCGGTAATCTGACTTAGAAGCGTTCTAAATTCAGTGCTGGCCGGTTTTGGCCGCGACAGGTGGAGTGGATCATGCAAGGCGACCCGAAGGTCATCGATTATCTGAACAAGGGGCTGCGCAGCGAGCTGACCGCCATCAATCAGTACTGGCTGCACTACCGGATGCTCAACAATTGGGGCCTCCTGGAGATGGCCAAGGTCTGGCGCAAGGAGTCCATCGAGGAGATGGAGCACGCCGACAAATTCGTCGACCGCATCCTGTTCCTCGACGGCTTCCCGAACCTGCAGGTGCTCGATCCCCTGAAGATCGGCCAGGACGTCAAGGAGATCATCGAGTGTGACCTGGCCGCCGAGATCGGCGCCCGCACGCTCTACCAGGAGGCGGCGACCTACTGCCACGGCGTCAAGGACTATGTCAGCCGCGACTTGTTCGAGAAGCTGATGAAGGACGAGGAAGACCACATCGACTTCCTGGAGACCCAGCTCGACCTGATCAAGCGCATCGGTCTCGAGCTCTACACCCAGAAGCACGTCGGTCATCTGAAGGGCGAGGAGTCCTGATCGGCTTCTTCACGCTCGGAGAGTGGCTCAAAATGCGAGAGGCTGTCCTTGCGGGCGGCCTCTTTCGTTTTCGCGATCCGGATGAAGCGATCGGTCAGTAGCAGCGGATGATGTTGATGGTGCGATCGCCGTCGCGGCCGGGCACCGTCACGCTCTCGGTGGGGCAGCTCGATACATAAGGCCGATCCGACGGCACCACGGCCGGCGGATATCGATGCGCCCAATCCCAGGGCACGTCCTGGGTGTAGGTGTAGCGAACGTCGTTCGACGCCGGCGCCGGGACCCCGGCGGCGAAGGGAACATCTGCCGCGCCATCATAGTATCCGCCTGCGTCCGGCAACACGATGCCGGGCACGCGCACATGATGACGGAAGGCCGGATAATGGGAGGAAAACGTGCCGCGCGGCGCCGTTCCGGATCTCGCATGGGTTGAGGTCGAGGAAGCAAGCAGCAGCGCTGCAACGCCAAGGGACGCCATCAGCGCCCCATATGTTCGATACGCCATTGTTCGACAAGCCATGGCACGCACCAACTCGCGATTACGGAGCATTTGTGCAGACGCTAGGCCGCGCCTGAGGGCGCCCGCAAACTCATCCTTAATTATTGGTTAAAAAGTAAGGTTAACAGGAGGTATCTGTTTCAAATTGATGCGATTGCGTGGCGGCGCGTCAAACCGCGTCCGCCGGAACGAAGCAGCTGATGACGATGTTGCCGCGGTGGTGCACGTACCACACCACGGCCTCGCCGACCGGGTTGCCGCGATCGCGGATGATGGCGCGCTCCGGCACCATCATCCATTCGCCCTCGATCGGCACCCAATAGGCTCCGCCCCGAACGTCATAGCTCGTGCGATGGCCGTCGGAGATATCGCAGCACGGCACGCCGTTGGGCGCGATCACGCTCTTGAACCAGGCGCGGATATCGGCCGGTACGTTGTCGTATTGGCCGTTGTCGAACGCCAGCGCTGCGCCCGCCATCATGGCGAGCCACGCAAGCACCGCGCCATGCGTGAGCCTTCGCATTGCATCCCTCCGCGACAGCCTTGTGACACGCGCGCAGCGTCCCGCGCGCGAATCCGATGTTTGTGCGATTAGGCCCGAACCGCGCACGAGATGCATGCCCAAAGAATCAGCGAGGCAGCGCTGCTGTCCCGTGATGCAGTGCGGGATCGCCGCGTTCAGGCCTGCGTCTTCGTTCGCGTCTTCTTCGCAGGCTTTGCCGCGATATTGTCCCGGGCCATTGTCAGCGCGCTACGCAACGTGACCTGATCGGCTTTCGCGAGGCGGACATTGGTGCTGCCGCCCTTGCCCCAGCCGCCCGGCACCGGCCGGAAGATTTCCGGCTCGGCCTCGACGACGACAGCCTGTTGCTCCGGCGTCAGCTTCACCATGCCCCAATCCTTGTCGGGATAGCCGAGCGTTGCGAAGATGCGGTTGCCGACGCGAAAATCGGCGGTGCCGTGATGCGCGCCCTCAATCACCTCGGGCAGGCTCAGCGCGACCTTGCGGAAGCGATTTGCGGACATCGCCTCGATCTCGACCGCTACATCGTTCGTTGCGGTGCCGTCTGCAGCAATTCCTGCAACTGCCTGGCATAGAACTTGGCATCGCCGGTCGTGAGGTGGCCGCGTGTCTCGCTGCTCGCCGGGATCAGGTCAATCCGGCCGCTCTTGATCCGCTTCACCGCTGCCTCGGTGACGCCGGTCTCCGGCGGATTGCGCTCGTCGTCGGCCGCGTTGATCGCAAGCAGGGTGGCCTCGATCTTCTCCATTCCCGCCGACGGATCGTAGTCGTGCGAGGCCTCCCATTGATAGATGTAATCATTGGCATCTGCGGTGACCGGCAATGCCAGCTGCTCATCGACCATCTTGTCGGCTTGCGGCGCGGACGGCGCCAGCGCCTGATAGCCGAGCGTGCCGCCGGCGCTGGCGAAGCGATAGGCCGCGATGGCGTATTTCATCATCCGCGGCTGGCTCGTGTAGTTGCCGCCATTGTAATCGGGATCGTTGCGGATCGTTTCCAGCATCGTCCGGCGCAGGATCCAGTTGCGCGCCGCCATCGCAGTCGGCTGCGAGGCCATCGGCACCAGGACGTCCATCATCTGCGGATAGCGCACGCCCCAGATCCAGGTGTGCATGCCGCCCATCGAGTTGCCGATCACGAGCCGCAGGTGCTTGATGCCGAGCCCTTCGGTGACGAGCCGGTACTGCGCGTCGACCATGTCGTTGTAGTCGTATTTCGGAAAGCTAGTCCGCATCGCATCCGACGGCTTCGACGATTTGCCGTGGCCGATGCCGTCGGGGATGATGATGTAGTATTTCGCCGCGTCGAGCGGCTGCCCCGGGCCGAACAGCTGGCCGGCAAAGGTCGGCGTCAGCATGCTGGCGGCCGAGCCGCCGGAGCCGTGCAGCACCAGCACCGGCTGTCCGGTCGGCGCGCCGACCGTGGTGTAGTGCAGCCGCAGTTCCGGCATCACCTCGCCGCTGTGGAACTTGAAGTCCTTTGCGATCCACTCGCCATCCTGCGGCGCAGGATAATCTGCGGCCATTGCCGGTACCGACATCGAGACGAGGGCGGCCAGCAGCGCCGCACATGAACGGATCATGGTGTTTCTCCCCACGCGCGGCGCACTTGTCCAGCCGCTTCCACGCAAGCCTAGCATGACGGGAAAGCGTTGTCCGAGAGCTGCGCCGCGCGGCTGGCGAAGATGTGCTCAGTTCGCCCTCAGCACGTTCAGCGCATACCATCCCCAATAGACACGGTGACGCTGGATCAGGCCGTCCTCGATCTCCATGACCTCGACGAGGTCCATCTGATCGCCATCCGAGGACTGGCGCGGATATTCCCAGGTGAGAATTCGGCCGTCGCTGAAGAAACCCTGCTTGAAGCGCCGCCGCTGCGGCGGGTTGGTGCGGAACACGTGCGTGATGAACGCGCGCAGCGCGGCGCGGCCCTGGACGATCCCGTCCGTGGTCTGCATCAGGTGCTGGACCAGCGGGCTTTCGATCGAGGCATCGGGCGCATAGAGCGCCAGCGCTGCCTCGAGGTCCTTGTTGCCGAGGGCCTCGTCCCAGAGCCTATAGATGCGTTCCGCGTCGGTATTGTTGGCTGTCATGATTGTTCCCTTGCGTTTCGTCTGATGGCACCGATTTGAGCGGAAGAGGTTGTCGCGACGTTTCAGGAAAAACTGAAATGAGTTTCACGGCACGGCGAATGCGCGTAGGACGTTTCAGCGCGATCTGGAGGACGATGCGGTGAGATCATCCCAATCCGTGCAGACGGGATTTTCGCGGATCGCCGAGGCATTGGGCGATCCGGTGCGCGAGGCCATGGTCGGTGCGCTGGCCGACGGCAAGGCGCTGCCGGCCGGCGAGCTTGCCGCGGTGGCCGGCATTTCGCCGCAAGGCGCCAGTGCGCATCTTCAGAAGCTGGTGGATGCGCGCGTGCTGTCGGTGTGGGCACAGGGCAGGTTCAGATATTACCGGATTAGGGACGACGATGTCGCGGCGCTGATCGAGAGCCTGGTCGATCTTGCGGCGAAAGCCACGGCCGGGCGCAAGCGTGCGATGCCCGCCGAGCAGCTCAGGCAATCGCGCACCTGCTACCATCATCTGGCGGGCCAGCTCGGCGTGCTGCTGTCGAATGCGCTGGTGCGCCGCCGCCTCGTCATCATCGACGGCCGCGATGGTCGCGTGACCGAGCAGGGGCTGGCCTGGTGCCGCGCCGAAGAGATCGATTTCGATCCGGCGCGGCGACCGCACCTGCGGCTCTGCAATGACTGGACCGAGCGCGTGCCGCATCTCGCGGGTCCGTTCGCCAATGCCGTGCTGGCGCGGATGGTCGCGATGCGCGGCGTTGCGCCGCATCGGATTCCGCGCGCGTTGCGGATCACCGACCGCGGGCGGGCGTTCTTCTACCGGCTCGGCGTGCAGGTTCCATTCTGAAGCCGCCGAACGTGAAACTAGCGGCCGTCCTCGACCTCGGTCTCCGGGCGGTCATTGCCGGAGGCGGTTTCGGTCAGCCATTTGCCGTCCGACGTCTCGTACTGGATCGCCTCGGTGCGGCCGGGAACGCGTTGCTCGTTGGCGGCGCGCCGGGCGGCGGCAAGCGCCGCGGCGTGGGTTGGAAACGGCTCCGAGAACACCCCGTCGACGGTATAGGCCCAGCCGCCGTCGTGCTGGACGACCTTGTAGATCACGTGGCTCATCCGGAACCTCGTTTTCCATCGTGGACGATGAGGCTGCCACAATAGACCACGATGTCGTATTTTGCAGCAGCCGATCGTCCTTGAGACACAAGCCCCGAGGTGCGGGCGAGGGAGACCGACATGTGCCGCAATATCAAGACGCTGTTCAACTTCGAGCCGCCCGCCACCGAGGATGAGATCCACGCCTCGGCGCTGCAATTCGTGCGCAAACTGTCCGGCTTCAACAAGCCGTCGCAGGCCAATGAGGCCGCCTTCCACCTTGCGGTGACCGAGGTCTCGGACGCCGCGCGCAGGCTCCTGATCTCGTTGCAGACCACGGCGCCGGCACGCGATCGCGAGGTCGAGGCGGAGAAGGCGAGGGAGCGCTCGCGGCTGCGGTTCGGCTGAGGCCATGCTGAGGCTCGCGCATTCCGTGATGCGGGTCACGGTATGGTGCCATGCCCCCAGGCATCATGGCCGTTCACCCCGGTCCTGGAGCAAACGCCATGAAGCCTGCCGCCCTGCTCACATTCTGTTCGATTGCGTTCGCCGTGCTCTGGACCTGCGGCATGCTGTGGTCGAGCGGCACGATCGACCTCGCCAACGTCATCATCCTGTCGGCCTGCGGCGCGTTCGCGGGTGTTGCCTGGTACTACGCGATGCGCTGGGTCTTCCAGCTCATGCAGATTGCCCGGCCGCCAGATCCTCCGGCCAATCCGGGCACCGAGCGCTGAGCATCGAGCGCGACACGACACAGCTGGCCGAAGTTGCGGCGTGAGGACAAGAAGGGTTACTTCTTGTCCTTCTTGCGGTGCTTCTTCTTTTTCTTGTGATCGTCGTCCTCGTCCTCGTCGTCAGCGAAATCGATCGCGTCGACGTCAAGGGCGATCGCCTCCGCTGCGGCGCGCTCGGCGGCATCGCGTTCGGCGAGCTCTGCGGCTTCACGCTCCTTGGTGCGTTTGTAGTCTTCCCAGGCGTCGAAGATCATGTGCAGCCACGGCATCACCTGCTCGATCGATGGCAATTGGCCGGGTGGGCCGGGTTCACCGCGCGGGCCGGCGGGACCTTGCGGTCCCTGTGGACCAGCCTCGCCGCGCGGCCCCTGCACGCCAGCCTTGCCCTGCGCTCCCGGCTTGCCCTGGGGACCTGCCTTTCCGACCGCGCCCGCCTTGCCTTGCGGACCCGGCTTGCCACGCGGACCTTCCGGCCCGGGCCGTCCCGGATGTCCCTGCGGTCCGGGCTTTCCCGGCTCGCCCTGACGGCCCTGCGGCCCCTGTGGTCCCCGTTGCCCCTGGCGGGAAGTTGTCTCGTCAGCCACTGATATGCTCCGTCGCGATTTGAAGCCGCTTGTAACAGAGGTTGGAGGACGGCTTCAATTCTGCCTGCCGGCACCGATGCAAGCGATCAACAGTCATAATTCCATGCGCATATGACAATGGAGAGGGCGTGTTGCGGGTTCTGGACGGCATGTACCGCGAAGGCGCGAGCGAACCGCAATCGCTCGACATTGTCGTGACGCGACACGATGTGCGCGACCAAGCGGCCTTTCGCAGCACGGGTGTGCTCGAGCTCTATGAAGAGCTGTTTCCCGCGAGCGAGCGCGACAGCCCTGACGACATTGTGCGCTGGCTGTTGTCGGATGATGTCGGCGAGCGGCGTCACTTCAGCGTCGGCGGCCACGAGATGTCCTATCGTCTCGACTCGCGCTGCTTCATCCTGCGCGCCGGCGCCGGGCGCGCGGTCGGGTTCGGCTTCTTCACCCACGATCACGCAAGCGACCTGATCTTTTGCAACCATGTCGGCGTCGCGAAGGCATGGCGCGGCGGCCGCCTGGCGCGCGCGTTCTATCGCGAGATGGTCGCCATGCTCGATGCGCTGTTTCCGAACAATATCGGCGTGGTGCTCGAGGTCGAGCCATTCGATCGCGATCGCGTGGCTGCGATCATCGCCGATCTCGAGCGGACAGGCAGGCGGCAGCTCGCGGCGGACGAGCGGGACGAGATCCGCCGGTTGCTGCGCGCAAGCTGGTACGACAGGCTCGATTATTCCGTGTTCTGCGACGCGTGCACGATGCGGCCACTCGCCTGCCGCTCGCCGCGTCTTGATCCGTCTCCGCCGTCATCGGATTGGGCGGGCGGAGAAGAGAGCTACTGGCTGATGTGGCAGGCGCGGACCGGCGCGGTCTCTGCGGAGCCGCGCGCAGGTCAGCTCTGGCACAAGGCTGCCACCGCGATCTATGTCGAGATCCTCGCAAAATCCCTGGTTGCGGCGGATCCGAACGGCCGGCGCGGCTATTGGGACTATGCGACCGCACTCGTGGGCCACACGCTGCAACGGACCGCGGTGGCCGACGTGCGTCTCGCACGCTGCCTCGGTGAAGATGACGCCGCGTTGCTGTCGCGCTGGCGGCGTCTTGCGATCGACCTGCCGATCTAGGCCGCGGCGTGCTCGCTGTGCGGCACGTCGATGCCGTCGGCCGAATATTCGCGGATCTTGTTCCGCAACGTCCGCACCGACAGTCCGAGTACGCGCGCGGCACGGGTGCGGTTGCCGTCGCAGCGCGCGAGCGTCTGCAGCACCAGTTCCCGCTCGACTTCATCGACGGTCGCGCCGATCAGCAGCGGGACGATTTCATTTGGAGCCAGCGCCGGCAGCAGTGCTTCCGGCGACGGTACGGTGGATGCGTAAGGCATGAACTCCTCCCGATCAACGCCCGCCTCGTCGATGAGGCGCAGACATCGAGAATGAACTACCCCGTAAATCAACGGTGTGCCGGTTTGGTTAACAATTCCTTAAACGCACCCCTAACTCCCTGCCTTGTAAGCAAAATACCCAGAAATCGCCACGATTCCGGTTCCATCGGTCACAGTGTCCGGTAGCCGCCATCGACCATCACGATCGATCCCGAGACATAGGCCGACAGGTCCGAGGCGAGGAAGATCGCGGGGCCGACGATGTCCTCCGGCTTGCCGGCGCGACCGAGCGGGGTGTGGTCCATGAAGACTTTCACAAGGTCGGGATTGCTGGCGCGCACCTTCTCGTTCAGCGGCGTCTCGATGAAGCCGGGGCCGATCGCGTTGACGCGCACGCCGTCCTTGCCGAGCTCGGCGGCCAATGCCTTGGTGAAGCCGAGCACGCCGTGCTTGGAGGCGGTGTAGGCCGGCGAGCTCGGGGTGCGCAGATGCACGAAGGACTGGATCGAACCGATATTGACGATGCGGCCCTTGTTCTTGCGCAGCGGTGCGAGGAAGGAATGCGTCACGTTGAAGACGCCGGTGAGATTGATCGAGATGATGTCTTCCCAATCCTTGATCACGGCCTCCTCGGTGCCGAGCATGCCGTTGCGGCGCGCGATGCCGGCATTGTTGACCAGGATCGAGACAGATCCGACCTTGTCGGCGATTTGCTTTGCCATCGCGATGCAGGCGTCGAGATTGGTCACGTCGAGCGCAAAGCTCTCCGCCTTGCCGCCGTCGTTTCGGATCTCCTTGGCTGCTTCCGCCGCCGCATCGCCGTTCATGTCGAGCAGCACCACGCGCGCACCCTCGCGGCCGTAGCCCGCGGCAATGGCACGGCCGATGCCCGAGCCTGCACCCGTGATGACGGCGATGTGATTGTCGAGAAGGGCCATGGTGTTTCCTCGTTCTGATTTATGAGCGTTGTCGACAACACTATTCAAAACTGCGCCAACCGAAACGCCAAGCCGCGTTTGCGCGTTGCTGTTATCCGGATTCGGATGACAGTACGGACCGATCATGGACCCGCATATCAGACATTGGAAAGGTGCAATCGCGCGCCTCTGCGCGGCGCCTGATCCCGACTATAGCGAAATGGCCAGAATGATCGCCGAGATCGCCACGACCGACATCGACGAAACGTTGCGGCATGCGGCCGCGCAGGTGCTGCCGATCCTGCGCCAGGCGGCGCTGAAATCGGCCGACCGCCGGACCAGATCGATGGCGCTGCGGCGTCTCGGCATCGTCAGCGATGCGCTGCACATGCTGTCCGCGCCGCAGTTCGGCCGGCGTGGCTTGACGCCGAAGGCGTTGACGCAGGAAGAGCGCTACCGGCAGTTGCTTGGCCTGCCGTTCGGCCGCCGCCTCGCGGCGAACGAGGTCCACCAGGCGTTCAAGCACGCCGCCAAGACGATGCATCCCGACGGCGGCGGCAACGGCCCAGCATTCCTCGAACTCACCGCTGCGCGTGACGCGCTGATCAAGCATCACTGACGCGCGATGGCGTTACGGCCTGACAGCACAAGGGTGGACGCCGCATTGTTGCAGCGTATCTGCCCTGTGCGTGATCAGGGGGCGCTCAGAACGAGCAGGTGCCGTTGTTGAGGAGGCCGGTCTTGTAGCTGAACGCGGCGTCGAAGGTCGGAAGCTGCTCGCTGACGACGGCGAAGTTCGCCGGCCACGGCGTGGTCGGAATGCTCTGGTCCCAGATCTGGCAGAAGCCGGTGTCTTGCCAACGGATCAGATGATAGGGCGTGGCGCTGGCCGGGCTTGCCGCGGCAAGCACGGACACAGTGGCGGCCATGGCGGCGCAGGCAATCGTAAGACGACGCATGGAAAATCTCCAGTTCGAAAAAGTGAACGCTCCGCGGGGAAATCCCGGAGCTCAGGGGCCGATCGCCCCGGACATGCAGTGAGTGTTGCACCCCCGAGAACAGGTTCAACGCCGCCTGCGCGGACATTCCCGGCACCAATGGACGCCTGCTGTGCCAAATTGCGCCTGACGACGCGCTTGCTACAGTCGGCGCATTGCGATTCGTGCCTGCGTCGCGACGCGAGCAAACCGACGTGAGCCAATCCCGGGGAGACCGCACATGAAACTTTCATCCACCCTGCGCGCCGCGCTGGTTGCACTGATGGCCTTCACCGGCCTCGCGGTCTCCACCGCCGCGCGCGCCGACAGCGGCTTCGTGACGCTCACGATCTACAAGGCCGGATGGTTCATCGGCGGCTCCGGCGGCAGCGGCGTGCTGACGTTCCGCGGCCGCTCCTATCGGCTGTCCACCGGCGGCCTCGACTACGGCCTGGTGTTCGGCGGCTCCAAGACCGTGCTGCGCGGCCGCGTCAGCAACATCAATCGTCCGTCGGATGTTGCCGGCGTCTACGGCGCAGCGGGGGCGGGACTTGCGCTCGGCCGCGGCGCGCGCGCGATCGTGCTGACCAATCAGAAGGGCGCGGTGCTGGAGCTGACCGGCCACCAGGTCGGCCTGATGGCGAACGCCGATCTGAGCGGGCTTGCGATCACCATGCGGTAGCGCGTTTTGTCCAATCTATCCCCGTCATCCTGAGGTGCGAGCACTTGCGAGCCTCGAAGGATGCACGGCCCGGCTGGTGGCCGATTCATCCTTCGAGGCTCGCCGAAGAGGCTCGCACCTCAGGATGACGGGGCTAGAGCATTATCGAGCGAAGTGGCTACCGGCTTCGCGTGAAACAAAGCGTCAAAAGAGCAATCGAGAGCCGCGTTCCGATCCCGTCGGAACGAAACGGCTCTGGCGGGCAGTGCGTGCGCCTGCGTGATTTCGGAATATTAGAATCGTAGCCGTGAGTTGCCCGACGTGTCAAGTGGCCTGGTCGAACGCCGGCCGCCGTTGCTGGCTCCTTTGCATGGGGTTGTTTTCGACAATTTGGCAACGCACCTCCCTGCGCGTGACCACGGCGGTGCTTACCTGAACAGATGCAGCGCTGCGTACTGCAGCAGCATGATGGTCTTGCCGTCGACGATACGGCCGTCGCTGATCATTGCGAGCGCGTCGTCGATCGCAAGCTCCAGCACCTCGATGTCCTCGCCCTCGTCCGCGAGCCCGCCGCCATCGCTGACGCGCATCGCGGCGTCGTATTCGGCGACGAAGAAATGCAGCTTCTCGGTTACCGCGCCCGGCGTCATGAAGGCTTCGAACACCTTGCGCACATGCGCGAGCCGGTAGCCGATCTCTTCCTCCGCCTCGGCGCGGATGCGTGCTTCCGGCGCGGCATCGTCGAGCATGCCGGCGGCGGCCTCGATCAGGAGATCGTCATAGCCGTTGGCGAACGCGGGGTAGCGGAACTGACGCACCAGCACCACGGTGCGGGTGTTCAGATTGTAGGGCAAGAGCGTGGCGCCGTTGCCGCGGTCGTAGACCTCGCGCACCTGGGTCTGCCATTCGCCATTGCTGCGGCGGTAGTCGAAGGTCACGCTCTTCAATTCGTAGCGGCGCTTCGACAGCAGCTGGACGTCCTTGACGCGGACGCGGTCGGCGATGCTCATGCGTCGATCCTCAACTCTGGCGCGGCGTGGCTTCGCGACCGTCGAGCCATTTGGCCAGCATCACCGAGGTCGACTCCTCATAGCCGAGCGATTGGTAGAATGCGCCGGCCTTGGCGTTCTCCCGGCGCACCAGCAATTGCAGCTTCGGCACGCCGGCATTGCGCAGCCAGTCCTCGGCCGCCGCCATGATGGTGCGGCCAAGCCCCTTGCCCTGGAGGTTGGGATCGACCGCGACGTAATAGACCCAGCCACGATGGCCGTCATGACCGACCATCGCGGTTGCGACGATCGTGTCCGAGTTGCGGCCGACCAGGATGGCCGAGCTCGGTCCGCGCCGCGCCAGCGCGATGTCGGCGGCCGGATCGTTCCACGGCCGGGTCAGGCCGCACGCCTGCCACAGCGCGACGACGTCGGCAACGTCGGCGTCGGTGATCTCTGCAATGGCAAGCGAGGAGGGCATGGTCGTCTGCACGGTCACAGCACCTTGCCCGGGTTCATGATGCCGAGCGGATCGAGCATCGCCTTGACCTGCCGCATCAGCTCGATCGCGACCTTGTCCTTGACGTCAGGCAGCTCGTCGCGCTTGAGCACGCCGATGCCGTGCTCCGCCGAGATCGAGCCGCCCATCCGCAACACGATCTCGAACACCACGGCATTGACCTCATGCCAGCGCGCCAGGAAGTCGGCGGCATTGGCGCCGACCGGCTGGCTGACATTGTAGTGGATGTTGCCGTCGCCGAGATGGCCGAACGGCACCGGCCGCGCGCCCGGGATCAGCTTCACGACCGCCGCGTTAGCCTCTTCGATGAAGGCGGGAACGGCCGCGACCGGCACCGAGATGTCGTGCTTGATCGAACCGCCCTCCGGCTTCTGCGCCGCCGACATCTCGTCGCGCAGCTTCCAGAACGCCTGGCGCTGGCTTAGATTGGCGGCGATCACGGCGTCATCGACGATACCGTCTTCCATGCCCTGGGCCAGGATCGCCTCCAGCGCATCGCGGGCGTCGTCGCGCGACGACGACAATTCCATCAGCACGTACCATGGATGCTTGCTCTCCAGCGGATCGCGGATATCGATGCCGTGGCGGATCGAGAAATCGACCGCAATGTCGGCGAGCAGCTCGAAGCTCGTCAGGCTCCCGGCCGCCTCGTTGCGCGAGATCGACAGCAGCTTCAATGCCGCCGCCGGCGACTTCAGGCCGACATAAGCGGTCTCGACCGCGCGCGGCTTCGGAAACAGCTTCAAGGTTGCCGCGGTGATGATGCCGAGCGTGCCTTCGGCACCGATGAAGAGGTTGCGCAGGTCGTAGCCGGTGTTGTCCTTCTTCAGCTTGGACAAAGCGTTGAGCACGCGGCCATCGGCGAGCACGACCTCGACGCCGAGAGCCATCTCGCGCGCCACGCCATAGGCCAGCGCTCCGGTGCCGCCGGCATTGGTCGAGAGGTTGCCGCCGATGGTGCAGCTGCCTTCGGCGCCGAGCGACAGCGGGAACAGCCGGTCGACGTCGGCTGCCTTCTGCTGCGCGATTTGCAGCACCACGCCGGCCTCGCAGGTCATGGTGTTGGATTCGACATCGATATCGCGGATCTTGTCGAGCCGCCGCAGCGACACTACGACCTCGCCATGATGCGGTGTCTGGCCGCCGACCAGGCCGGTGTTGCCGCCCTGCGGCACCAGCGCGATCCTGTGCTCGCTCGCAAGCTTGCAGATCGCAGCGACTTCGGCGGTCGAGCCCGGGCGCAGCACCAGCGGCGAGCGGCCGTGAAACAGGTCGCGCTCCTCGGTGACGTAAGGCTCGATGTCGGCGGCATCGGTCACGGCATATTTGTCGCCGACGATGGCGCGGAATTTTGCAAGCAATTCGGGCGGAAGCGGCGGCACCGCTGATTGGACGATGTTCATTTTTTCTTGGTCTTTCACTCAGTCGGGATCTTTATCGAGGCATGACCTCTGCGCAAACGCCTGGCGTTTGTCGCGGCGAAAACCGGCTCGCACCTTTCCGGGTCATGCTTGTTACCGCCCAACCGCTGCGCGGCGCAGCCGGTCATTGATGGCTTCGCCGAGCCCATCCTCGGGAATGGGCATCACGGCGATAGCATCTGCGTTTCTCGTGTCGAGCGTGCGAAGGTAGCCGAACAGGTTGGCGGCGGCCTCGGCGAGATCGCCGCGCTCGGACAGGTTCATCTCCACGGAGGCGCATTCGCGCCGCCCGACCTTGACCGGCCCGAACGCCAGCAAGGCTTCACCGACATGGACATCGCTCGCATTGAGCCGGACCGGTGTCCGCGGTGCATAGTGTGAGGCCAGCATGCCCGGGGCGATCGGCTGGGCGTCGCCTTCAGCATCGGGCGGCGGCGATTGCAGCGGATGGCCGAGCACGCGCTCGATCTCGGCGCGGGTCAGCCCGCCCGGCCGCAGCAGCACCGGATCGGAGAAGCAGCCGACGATGGTGGATTCGACGCCGACCTCGACCGGCCCGCCGTCGACGATCAGGTCGATCCGGCCCGCCAGATCGCCGTTCACATGCTCGGCCGTCGTGGGCGAGACATGGCCGGAGAGATTGGCCGACGGCGCTACCACGGCGCCGCCGAACGCCTTGATGATGTCGCGCGCCACCTTGTGGGCCGGAATGCGTATCGCGACGGTATCGAGGCCGGCGGTCGCGAGCTCGGCGACCGGGCAGGACAGCGCCTTCGGCAGCACCAGGGTGAGGGGACCGGGCCAGAACGCCTCCGCCAGGCGCAACGCCTGCCCATCGAACAGGGCGATCCGGCGCGCGGCGCCGAGATCGGCGACATGGGCGATCAGCGGATTGAAGGCCGGCCGGCCCTTGGCCTGGTAGAGCCGGGCGATCGCGGCGGCGTTGCCGGCGTCGGCGCCGAGGCCATAAACCGTCTCGGTCGGAAACGCCACCAGACCGCCCTCGGCCAGGACCCCGGCCGCGGTCGCCGTGGCGGCAGCGCCGGCGGGCAAAATGTGCGTTTTCAGGCCTGTATCCACTGTGACTAGATTCCTCAATTCGGTGCCTTGTGGTCCCTTGCGGTCCCCGAAACCCGACGCTATAAGCCGGCCTCTTAGTCGGAGTGTGGCTCAGCCCGGTAGAGCACTGCGTTCGGGACGCAGGGGTCGCAGGTTCGAATCCTGCCACTCCGACCATTCTTTCAAGCACTTATAGTTTCTGTGTTTTTTGTGCGCAACGAAATGCGCATCGATTTGTGGCGCGGCAGCCATGTCCGTCGATTCGATTCGACGCCGCTCCGAACCTGACGCGCGACGATTGCTGGGCACGAGGGAAAGGCACCTGGACGTGATGTTGCGTAGCAAGCCACCAAGCACCAGAAGGCCTCCCGTCGGACCTGTCAGCCGATCCTGGCCGACATCAAAGCACGAATAGCTCGCGGCGAGTAGTGCTCAACGTGCCGTCGCAAATGCTGACATTGCGCTCGTCAGGGGGTGCCGACCTCGAAGGCCAGCAGGACGTTGCCGGGCAGGCCGCCCCATTGCGCGTAGCCGGAATTGACATACAGCATGCCATTGACGACGACCGCGCCGGGGCCGTCCATGGCTCCGCCCCGGGCCGCAACGCCATTCACCGTGGTGTAGTCGCGCGCGGTGTCGATCTCCCAAAGCAGCCGCGCATCATCGGTGGCGTAGGCGCGCAAGAAGCCGCTCACGCCACCCGAGAAGACGACACCGGGAATGAGGGTGATCGCTGCGGAGAGGGCGGGACTGCATTGGGGACGATCGCCACAGGCAACCGGCGCCACCTGCATCGCGATTTTCCCGGTCGCGAGATCGAGGCCAAACAGGCCGCCACCTTCGCTTGAATTGAGGCGCCTCGAGCCGTCCCTCAGAAACCGCACGTCGGAATTGGCGACATAAATTCGCTCCTGGTCCGCGGCGGAGCCCCACTCGGTCCCGCCCAATGGGCCACCTTGGCCGATCCGCGTCTGCCACAGGATCTTGCCCTCATGGTCGGGATCGAGTGCGTGGACGACGCCGGATTTCTGGCCGATCACCAGCACGCGTTGTCCGTTACGCAAGGTCACCAGGATCGGCGATTGTCCGAAGTCGTGGTCCGGGCCGCGGTCCTGCGGACAGTTGCTCTGGTCGGTGCCGAAGCACGCCACGACGAAGCTGTCCTTCGGCGTCGCCTGCTGATGCCAAAGCATTCGCCCGGTCGCGAGATCGAACGCGAGGATGGCGTCGCTGGTGTCGGTTGCCGGGTCGGCATAGCTGTTCGACGTCGCGACATAGAGCGCCTGGCGCTGAACATCGATCGTCGGCGCGGACCAGACCGACGCGCCGGCCGGCCCGAACAGCTGCGTCCCGATGGCGTTGGTCCGGGTGGGATGCGGCGCTTCAGGGATGGTGTAGGTCTTCCAGATCTGCGCACCGGTTTCGGCCTTCAGTGCAACGACGCTTCCGCGAAACGTGCAGCATTGGTAGGTGGGGCGGGACCCGATGGCCTCTTCGATCGATGAGACGCCGACATAGACGACGCCGGCATGGAAGGTTGGGGCACCGGTGATCCGGGCGGCCAGATGATCGTCGACCTTGCTCTTCCAGATCAGCGCACCGGTCGCAGCGTTCACGGCATAGACGTTGGCGCGCACATCACCAAAGAAAATGGCGGACCGGCCATTATCCAGCGGGGCAACGCTGATAGCCGCCCGGACCGGCGCCTCGGTCGGAAACACCCAGCGGGTGCATCCGCTCTTGGCGTCGAGCGCGTGGACCTTGCGGTCGCCGCCACCCACGAACAGCAAGCCACCGACCACAGTCGGTTGAGCGTTGGCGTTGGACGTGTCAGCAAATCCGAAGGCCCATTTCAGACGCAACCGCGAGACCTGGTCTGGCGTGAGGCCGGCCATCGCGGCCGGCTGAAACCGGCTGTTGTTGAGATCCGCGCCCCAGCCGTTCCACCGTGGCCCATCGATCGGTTGCGGGAAGCCGGTCTCGCTCTGCGCGCATTGGCCTGCACTGTCGGCCGACGCATGCGAGGCGGCCTTGCCGGTGACGAGCGAGGCGATCGCCGCCCGCTCGTCGTTGCTCAGCCCCTGCGCGAAGGATGACATCGCGCCGGTGGTGATCGCACCCAGAACCTCATCGAACGACCTCGATTGCAGCGCGGCGCGGTTCGGCGCGCGGATATCGGTGCTCCTGCTGTCGTGGCACTGCGCGCAGCGTTGCGCGTAGAGGTCGGCGCCGCCTTGCTGCGCTGTCGCAGGAAAGCACGACCAGATCAGGACGACGGCAATCGCGGCACTCAGTTTCATCGTGGTTCACCGGCGTTGGCTTTGATGAGATGAGCGACTGAAGCGTAGCACAACCTGCCGGCTTCCATCGTGCTTGGGGAGGCCGGCGGCGTGTATCGGGCGGTGCCGGACCAGCTCGCGACCGGCCGCCCCCAATTCGAGCGCCAGTCGGCGCGATCTCCCATTGACACGTCGCCCGATGTGATAGAATTATAACACAATAAGTTGCAAAAATAACAAGATGTCATCATCGCATCAGCGTTTCGCGCGGCGATGGGAGGAAAATGGAATTGTCCGGTTCGATCGCGGCAGAGCCTCGGCCGTCGGCGTCGCTTTTGACGGTCGGTGGCATCAACAAGCGCTTTGGCGGCGTGCGCGCGCTGCGCGACGTCAACCTCGAGGTCCTCTCCGGCGAGGTACATGCGCTGCTGGGCGAGAACGGCGCCGGAAAATCCACGCTGATCAAGATCCTCAGCGGCGTTCATGCCGCCGACAGCGGCGCGATCGAGATCGCCGGCAAACCAGTGACGTTCGACAGCCCGGCAAGATCGCGCGAGGCGGGGATCGCTGTCGTCTATCAGGACCTCAGCCTCGTCGAATCGCTGAGCGTCGCCGACAATCTGCTGCTCGGCCGCGAGCCGCGCGCGCGGTTCGGCTTTGTCCGGAAGCGCGAGCTGATGGCCAAAGCCGAAGCGTTCCTGGGGGAGCTCGGCATTCCCCTTGATACACGAGCGACGGTCGGCTCGCTGCCGTTCGCCTACCGACAGATGACAGAGATCGCCAAGGCGTTGATGGGCGAGGTGCGGCTCTTGATCCTCGACGAGCCGACATCCTCGTTGACGTCGGATGAGGTCCGCATCCTGTTCGACGCGATCGGCAAGGCGACGCGCCGCGGCGTCGGCGTGATCTACGTGACCCATCGGCTCAACGAGGTGTTCGAGATCTCGCAGCGTGTCACGGTGCTGCGCGATGGCGCCAACGCGGGCACGTTCGTCACCGCCGATACCGACATGAAGCGGCTGGTGAACGCCATCATCGGCACCGATCGATTGGCGCCGGCAGCATCGCGCGCCGCGCCCGCGGCAGCGCGTTCGTTGGATTCATCGCCGGTTCTGTCGCTGTCGGGCGTGTCGAACGACCGGCTGTCGGCCGTCGACTTGTCGGTGATGAAGGGGGAGATCCACGGCCTTGCCGGATTGATCGGCAGCGGGCGCACGGAGATTCTGGAGACGATCTTCGGACTTCGGCCGGTCGAGGGCGGCACGCTCGAGATCGAGGGGCGGCCATGGCTGCCGAAGAGCGCGGCCGATGCAATCGATCAGCGCGTCGCGCTGGTGCCGGAGGATCGGCATGTGCAGGGCCTGGTGCTCGACCATTCGATCGAACGCAACATCACCTTGCCGCGGATTCCGCATTTCTCGCGCTGGGGCTTCATGCAGCAACGCGCCGCCGCCCGGCGCGCGGACGCCGCGGTCGCGCGGCTTGCGGTGAAAGCGCAGGGTGCTTCCAGCCTGGTCAGGACACTGTCCGGCGGCAACCAGCAGAAGGTCGTGTTCGGAAAATGGAACGATCCGCGGCCGCGGGTGCTGCTGCTGGACGAACCGACGGTCGGCGTCGACGTCGGCGCACGCGAGGAAATCTACGGCGTGATCCGCAATGCCGCCCGCGACGGCAGCGGCGTCCTGATCGTCTCCTCGGATCTCGTCGAACTGATCGAGCTCTGCGACCGCATCTCCGTGATCGTCGATGGACGCGTGGCGCGAACGCTGGCGCGCGGCGAGATCGATGATGCCGAAGAGCTCCATCATCTTCTGCAGATGTACCAAGCTTCAGGACAAGGCGTATTGCAAGAGCTGCCCGCATGACCGAACTGACCGCGCCAAATGTCGTCGCCTCGTCGACCCGAACCGATCGCCGTCGCAAGCTGCTGCAGAATCTGCTGCGCGGCGAGCGGCCCTACATGCTGTACATTGCCTTCGTCGTGCTGCTGGTGGTGTTCAGCCTGTCCTCGCCCTGGTTCCTGTCGCTCGACAATTTCCTGAATATCGGACGCCAGACAACGCTGGTGTCGATCATCGCCGTCGGTATGACCTTCGTGATCATCGCACGTCAGATCGATCTGTCGGTCGCATCGACGTTGGCGCTGTCCGGCATGGCCGCGGCGCTCGCCATGAGCCAGATCAACAACAGCTGGATCGTCGGCGCGATTGCCGGGCTCGGCACCGGTGCGCTGGTCGGGCTGCTCAATGGCATCCTGACCACGCAGCTTTCGATCCCGTCTTTCCTGGTGACGCTCGGCTCGCTGAGCATGGCGCGGGGTCTGGCGATGATGGTGACGAACACCAAGCCTGTCATCATCACCAACGAGACCTATTTCGCGATCTTCGGCGAAGGCACGTTCCTGGGCATACCCGTTCCCATTGCCTGGACGCTGGTGGCGATGATCGTCGGCATCCTGCTGCTGCACTACAACGTGTTCGGCCGTCGCATCTATGCGGTCGGAGGCAATCCGACCGCGGCGCTCTATTCCGGCATCAATACCAAATGGGTGACGACGGCGGCCTTTGTGCTGACCGGCGCGCTGGCCGGGCTTGCGGCGCTGGTGCTGTCCGCGCGCTCGCACGCCGCGCGGCCCGACGTCGTGCAGGGGATGGAGCTCGACGTCATTGCCGCCGTGATCCTCGGTGGCTGCAGCCTGTTCGGCGGGCGCGGCTACATCCTGGGAACGCTGTTCGGCAGCCTCATCATCGGCACGCTCAACAACGGCCTCGTGCTGCTCGGCGTCAGCTCGCCGATGCAGCTAGTCATCAAGGGAGCGATCATCGTGGCCGCGGTCGCCTTCACGAAACGCTAGAGCACGATCCGGAAAAGTGTAGGGGCAAGGTCGCCGGCCTCCGGTCAATCGGCGACCAAAAAAGGGAGGAAACAATGAAGCCAATCTTGCGACAAACCCTGCCGCTGACCGCGCTGATCGCGGCGACGGCCATTTCGATCGCGCCCTCGGCGCGTGCCGAAGTGCCGGCAAGCTGCGTCAAGGGCGTCGATCTCGCGACGCTGGGACCGAAATCGATCGTCGGTCAGGGGCCGCACGGCGAGAAGGCCGCATCGCCCGAGGTGCTCGCACTGTCGGACGCCGACGCCGCCAAGATCAAGGAGAAGCATTTCAAGGTCGGCATCTCCATGCAGACCGTCAACCTCGACTGGGCGCAACTGCAGATCCAGGGCATCACCGATACGCTGAAGAAGTACGGCGTGACGGTGACCGGCGTCGCGTCCGCCGAATATCAGGTCGACAAGCAGATCGCCGACATCGAGAATACCATCCAGCAGCATCCGGACGGCATCATCTCGATCCCGGTCGATTTCACTGCGACCGCGCCGACCTACAAGAAGATCGCGAAGGCCGGCATCAAGCTCGTGTTGATGGACAGCATTCCGACCGGCCTCAAGCATCCGGAGGAATATGCCTCGATGATCTCGGCGGACAGCCAGGGCAATGGCCAGATCGCGGCCCAGATCCTGGCCTCCTGCGTGGCGCAGGGCGCGACCATCGGCCTCGTCAATTTCGGCGTCGATTACTTCAGCACCAACGAGCGCACCAAGGGTGTCCGCGAGTGGATGCAGAAGAACCGTCCCGACATCAAGATGAAGCAGGTCGACTTCACCGATCCGCCGAAGGTGTCGCAGATCGCGGGTGACTTCCTCACCGGCAATCCTGATATCAAGGGTCTGTTCGCGGTCTGGGATCAGCCGGCGCTCGATACGCTGAGCTCGATGCGCGCGCAGGGCATCGACATTCCGGTCACGACCGTCGATCTCGGCCTGCAATCGGCGATCGAGATCGCCAAGGGCGGTCCCTTGAAGGCGACCGGCTCGCAGCGTCCCTATGATCAGGGCGTCGCGGAAGCGATGGCGATGATGAACGCGTTGCTCGGCAAGGAAACGCCCGGCTGGATCGGCGTGCAGTCGCTGCCGGTGACACAGTCGAACGTGCTGGAATCCTACAAGACGGTGTTCAAGAAGGAGCCGCCGCCGGAACTGACCGACGCTTGCAACAAGGCAAAGCCTGCCTGCAATTGAGCCGCAGGAGTTCGATGGGTGGTCCCGCGAGCCCGCGCATCGTGAGCAGCCTGATCCGGGCGTGCCAGCCCCCGCTCGGATCAGGTTGCGCTGGTCACGTACTCGACAGGAAGGCTGCGGAAGTGCTTGCGCATCTCCGATGACGCCGCGCCGCCGACGATGATCCGCGAGAACGCGCCGATATCGGAGAAGAATGCCGACTTGAGACTGCCGAGCTTGCTCGCGTCGATCACCAGGGTGCTCTCCATCGCGGTCTCGATGACGGCCTGCTTGACCGCGACTTCGTGAAAATTCGAGCAGCTCGCGCCGCGGGTCCAGTGCACGCCGCCCGCAGAGATGAAGGCCTTGTTGATCCCAAGCCGCCGCAGATAGGACAGGCCATCGTCAGACGCAAAGGACTGCGACGAGGGATGATAGAGCCCGCCCATCAGCATCACCTGCGTGCCCGGCCGGCGCGTCACGATCGACGCCACGTTCATCGAATAGCAGATCACCGAGAGTGGCAGATCCTCGGGCAGGCAGTCCGCCAGCGACTGCATCGTGGTGCCGCAGTCGATGAAGATCGTATCGCCTTCCCTGATGGAGGCGGCGGCAGCCCGACAGGCGAGGCGCTTGTCCTGGGTGTGCTGGTCGATTTCCTGCTCGAACGTGTACTTGATGCCGGTCGGCGACGCCGCATTGACGACGTAGCCGCCGAGCAAAGCGAGGGCGGCGTCCGGACCGGCAAGGTCGCGGCGCACCGTCATTTCGGAAACCTTGAGGAGCTCGGCGGCGTCCTTCAGATGCAGCGCGCCACTCGATTCGACCGCGCGGCGCAGCCTCTGAAGGCGCTGGACGCGTGTCTCGCTTGGTCGTGCGTTGGAAGTTCCAGCCATTTTGATCGCCGAGCTTGCTTATCCGATTGACAATGATCTTACAATGTTGTGAGTTTATCAACGTCGATTTGTTACAATAATAACATCCAATCCGGCGGGCTGATCCGGTGTCGAGACGATGTCGTCCTCGGCAGGCGGAAAACCCGGCGGCAAGGTCAGGGGAGGATCACATGTTGCGATCGACACATTCAATCTATCTGGCCACCTCGTCGATTCGCTAGGACCGCACGGCGCCACCATGACGCAGAGCGTCTTCATCCAGAATCCGTCCCCCTTGGCCGTGCAATCGCCTTCCCCGGGCGGCGAGCATTCGCTGCCGCGCAACAGCGGCCGCGCGCTCGAGATGGATTGGGTCGACGAAATCAAGATCAATCTGTCGGCCGTTGAACGGCGGGTCGCGAGCCTGCCGGGCCGGCGCACGGTCAAAAAGGACGCACAGGCGGGGTGGCTGCTCAAGGCGGTCACCTGCATCGACCTGACCACACTCAACGGCGACGACACGGCCGAACGGGTAAAGCGCCTCTGCGCCAAGGCCAAGGCGCCCGCGCGCGGCGACCTTCTCGAGCGGCTTGGCTTTGCCGGGCGCGAGCTGCACACCGGAGCGGTCTGTGTCTACCATCGGTTCGTTGCAGCGGCTGTCGATGCGCTCGATGGATCCGGCATTCCGGTCGCCGCGGTCTCGACCGGGTTTCCCGCGGGTCTCGTGCCGCACGATCTGAAGCTGAAGGAGATCGAGGCGTCGGTCCGCGACGGCGCGCAGGAGATCGACATCGTCATCACGCGTGAGCATGTGCTGACCGGCGATTGGCGGGCGCTCTACGCCGAGGTGCGGGATTTCCGCGCCGCCTGCGGCAACGCGCATCTGAAGACGATCCTGGCCACGGGCGACCTCAAGACGCTGCGCAATGTCGCAAAGGCATCGATGGTCTGCATGATGGCCGGTGCCGACTTCATCAAGACCTCCACCGGCAAGGAAGGCGTGAACGCGACGCTGCCGGTGACGCTCGCGATGCTGCGGATGATCCGCATCTATCAGGAGCGCACCGGCTACAAGATCGGCTTCAAGCCGGCCGGCGGCATCTCGACGGCAAAGGACGTGCTCAACTACCAGTTCCTGATGAAGGAGGAACTGGGACGCGACTGGCTCGAGCCGGAGCTGTTCCGCATCGGCGCCTCCAGCCTGCTCGCCGACATCGAGCGGCAGCTCGAACATCACGTGACCGGCCACTACTCGGCTTTCAACCGTCACCCCGTGGGATGAGACTCCAGCGATGAGCGTCGCAAATTATTTCGAGACCATGGAGTATGGCCCCGCGCCCGAGCCGGACGGCGAGGCGCGTGCCTGGCTGGCGCGGCATGGCGCCACGTTCGGGCATTACATCGCCGGCAGGTTCACGGCGCCGCATGCGGGCAAACACCTCACGACAAGCGAGCCTGCCACCGGCAAGGCGCTGGCGCGCATCGCACAGGGCGACGCTGCCGACGTGTCGGCGGCGGTCGACGCCGCGCGCGCCGCGCAGGCCGCCTGGGCAAAGCTTGGCGGTCACGGCCGCGCGCGCCATCTCTACGCGTTGGCGCGCATGCTGCAGCGTCACGCCCGGCTGTTCGCCGTGCTGGAGGCGATCGACAATGGCAAGCCGATCCGGGAAACCCGTGATCTCGACGTGCCGCTCGCCGCGCGCCATTTCCTCTATCACGCCGGCTGGGCGCAGTTGCAGGACCGCGAATTCGCCGATCAGGTGCCGATTGGCGTGATCGGCCAGATCATCCCGTGGAATTTCCCGCTGCTGATGCTGGCCTGGAAGATCGCGCCGGCGCTCGCCGCGGGCAACACGGTGGTACTGAAGCCGGCGGAGTTCACCTCGCTCACCGCGCTGTTGTTCGCCGAACTGTCGGCCGAGGCCGGCCTGCCGCCGGGCGTGTTGAACGTCGTCACCGGTGACGGTGCGACCGGTGCGCTGCTCGTCGAAAATCCCGGTGTCGACAAGATCGCCTTCACGGGATCGACCGAGGTCGGGCGGCTGATCCGTCAGGCGACCGCGGGGACCGGAAAATCGCTGACTCTGGAGCTCGGCGGCAAATCGCCGTTCATCGTGTTCGACGATGCCGATATCGATGGCGCCGTGGAAGGCGTGGTCGATGCCATCTGGTTCAACCAGGGCCAGGTCTGCTGCGCCGGATCGCGGCTGTTGTTGCAGGAGGGGATTGCCGAAACCTTCCGCAGGCGGCTGATCCGTCGCATGGAGATGCTTCGCGTCGGCATGCCGCTCGATAAGGCGATCGACATGGGCGCGGTGGTCGCCCCCGTGCAGCTCGAGCGGATCAAGGCATTGGTCGAGACCGGGGTGAAGGAGGGCGCCGAGAAGTACCAGGCGTCCGGCGCGATTCCGGCGGAAGGATGCTTCTATCCGCCGACCCTGCTCTGGAACGTGCATCCGTCCTCGACGGTTGCGACCGAAGAGATTTTCGGCCCTGTCCTGGTGGCAATGACGTTCCGCACGCCCGACGAGGCTGTCATGCTCGCCAACAACACGCGCTACGGCCTTGCCGCCAGCGTGTGGAGCGAGACGATCGGGCTCGCGCTCGACATCGCGCCGAAACTCCTGGCCGGCGTGGTCTGGGTCAATGCGACCAATCTGTTCGACGCCAGCGTCGGCTTCGGCGGCTATCGCGAATCCGGCTTCGGCCGCGAGGGCGGCCGTGAAGGCATGTATGAGTATCTCAAGCCGAAGGCCTGGAGCGGGCGCAAGGCGCGGGCCAAAGCACCGCCGCTGCCGACGGCGTCGAGCGCCAGCGCCGGCTTCGACGTGCCGCCGATCGATCGAACGGCCAAGCTGTTCGTCGGCGGCAAGCAGGTCCGTCCGGACGGCAATTATTCGCGCGCGGTGCTCTCGCCGAAGGGCCGGCGCCTCGGCGAAGCCGGCGACGGCAATCGCAAGGATATCCGCAATGCGGTGGCCGCGGCGCGCTCCGCCGAGGGGTGGGCCCGGGCGACGGCGCATAATCGCGCCCAGATCCTCTATTACCTCGCCGAGAATCTGTCCGCGCGCGGCGACGAGTTCGCCCGGCGCATCACCGACATGACCGGCGTGTCGGCAGCAAAGGCGCGCACCGAGGTCGATGCCAGCATCGAGCGGCTGTTCAGCTATGGCGCCTGGGCGGACAAATTCGAGGGATCCATCCACGCGCCGCCGCTGCGGGGCGTGGCGCTCGCAATGCATGAGCCGATCGGCGTGGTCGGCGTCGCCTGTCCGGACGAGGCGCCGCTGCTTGCCTTCCTCAGCCTGGTGGCGCCGCTGGTGGCGATGGGCAACCGGGTGGTCGCCGTGCCGAGCGAGCGGCATCCGCTTGCCGCGACCGACCTCTACCAAGTGCTCGAGACGTCGGACGTGCCGGGCGGCGTGGTCAACATCGTCACCGGTGACCGCAACGATCTCGTCAAGATCCTTGCCGAGCATGACGATGTCGACGCGCTTTGGGTGTTCGGGTCGCAGGACGCTTCCGCGGCTGCCGAACGTCACTCGATCGGCAATCTCAAGCGGACGCTGGTCGATCAAGGCCTCGCGCTCGACTGGTACGACAGAGCCGCGAGCGAGGGCCCGATCCTGCTGCGTCATGCCGTGCAGGTGAAGAACATCTGGATTCCGTATGGCGACTAGGGACGTCACCTTACGGTGATATCGATTGGGGCCCGAACCACGAGAGTTCGGCGATCTGGAAGACAAAGGAGGGGACGCAACATGCTCAAGGGCATCAATCCACTGCTCAATGCCGACGTGCTCTATGCCCTGCGGGCGATGGGGCACGGCGATCGCCTGGTGGTGTGCGACACCAATTTTCCGGCGGACTCGATCGCGCGCCAGAGCGTGCTCGGCAGGCTGCTGCGCATCGACAATGTGAGTGCCGCCAAGGCGGTCGAAGCCGTTCTCTCGGTGATGCCGCTCGATACCTTTGTCGACGATGCCGCGATCCGCATGGAGATCGTCGGCCAGGCCCAGGAAGTGCCGCCCGTGCAGCGTGAGGTGCAGGCCGCGATCGATCGCGCCGAGGGACGATCCTGGCCGCTGGTCGGCGTCGAGCGCCATGCGTTCTACCAGAAGGCCAAGACGGCCTATTGCGTGATCGCGACCGGCGAGCGCCGCTTCTACGGCTGCTTCCTGTTCAGCAAGGGCGTCATCGCGCCGGACGGGGAGTAACGACATGAGCAAGCATGGCGTGGCCGTCCTCGGCGTCTTCGTCGTCGACCTGGCGTTCCGCGCCGGCAACATGCCGGCGATCGGCGAGACGATCGCCGGATCTGGATTCGCCATGGGGCCCGGCGGCAAAGGGTCCAACCAGGCTGTCGCGGCCGCGCGGGCCGGCGCCAGCGTGAGCTTCATCTCCCGGATCGGCAGCGATGCCTTCGGCGAGCTTGCGATCAAGACCTGGGAGGCCGAGGGAATCCGGCCGCGCATTGCCAGGACGGCGGACACACCGACCGGTGCTGCGTTCATCTATGTCCACGAGACGCGCGGCGATAACGCGATCATCGTGGTGCCGGGCGCAGCAGGCGGGATCGGCCCGGCCGATGTCGACGCGGTGGCGGACGCCATCCGCGACAGCCGCGTGTTCGTGACGCAGCTCGAGCAGCCGGTCGATGCGGCGCGGCGCGGGCTCGAGATCGCGCGCGCCGCCGGCAGCATCACCGTGTTCAACCCGGCGCCGGCGATCGAGTTCGACTCTGACCTGTTTGCGCTCTGCGATTATGTCGTCCCCAACGAGACCGAGGCCGAAGCGCTGACCGGCATCGCGGTCGGCGATCTCGCCGGTGCCCGCCGCGCCGGCGATGCCTTGCTGGCGAAAGGCGCAGGAACGGCGCTGATCACGCTCGGCGAGCGCGGCGCCTTGTTTCATGCGCGGGATCGCTCGCTGCACGTGCCGCCCTTCGCCGCAGGCAAGGTGGTCGAAACCACCGGCGCAGGCGACGCCTTCGTCGGCGGCTTCGCGGCGGCGCTCGCCGACGGCGCTGATCCGCTGGAGGCTGCGCGCTTCGGTTCGGCCACGGCCGGAATCTCGGTGACGCGACCGGGCACCGCGCCCGCGATGCCGCGGCGCGCGGAGATCGACGCGCTGCTGAAGGGATGATCGCGCGATGATGCGGAATGATCCGATCAAGCATGTCTTCATCTGGCCGGCGGTGCTCGTTGTGCTGGCGATCTCGATCTTTCCGCTGATCTATTCGCTGACCACGAGCTTCCTGAGCTACCGCCTGATTCCGCCGATCCCGCCGCGGGTGGTCTGGCTCGGCAATTATGCCACGCTGTTGCAGGAGCCGCGGTTCTGGAACGCGATCTTCACGACGACGCTGATTGCCTTCATCGCCGTCGCCCTGCAATACGCGATTGGTTTCGGCGTCGCGCTGGCGCTCAACGCGCGGGTGCCGGG
The DNA here is from genome assembly GCF_054063415.1 of Bradyrhizobium sp. USDA 4011. Lineage (NCBI taxonomy): Bacteria > Pseudomonadati > Pseudomonadota > Alphaproteobacteria > Hyphomicrobiales > Nitrobacteraceae > Bradyrhizobium > Bradyrhizobium sp. USDA 4011. The sequence goes on along the minus strand of NZ_JBSSGG010000001.1, from coordinate 2,062,073 downwards.
CGAGCGGCTGTTTCGCGTCGCCTTGCTGCTGCCCATGCTGCTGGCGCCCGTCGCGGTCGCGCTGGTCGCGCGCATGATGTTCAACCCGACGATGGGGCCGCTCAATCAGTTGCTGTCGAAGTTCGGTCTGGTCAATCTGCCGTTCCTCACCAATGGACATTGGGCGCTCGCCTGCATCATCGCAGTCGAGGTCTGGCAGTGGACCCCGTTCGTCATCCTGATGATGCTGGCCGGCCTGCAAACGCTTCCCGAAGATGTCTATGAGGCCGCCGAGCTCGAGAATGCCAGCGCCTGGCAGCAGTTCTGGGGCATCACCTTTCCGATGCTGCTGCCGATCTCGGCTGCGATCGTCTTCATCCGCCTGATCGAGAGCTACAAGATCATGGACACGGTGTTCGTGATGACGGGCGGCGGCCCGGGCGTGGACACCGAGACGCTGACACTGTTCGCCTATCAGGAAGGCTTCAAGAAGTTCAATCTCGGCTATACGTCGGCGCTCAGCTTCCTGTTCCTGATCGCGATCACGATCATCGGCGTCACCTATCTGGCGCTGCTGCGGCCGCATCTGGAGAAACGCCGATGAGCGGGCAGGGCTTGACGGGACTGTCGCCATGGAGCCGCCGCCTGGTCGCGGTCGGCGTCCTCGCCTGGTGCCTGATCACGGTGTTTCCGCTCTATTGGGTGGTGGTGACCGCATTCAAGACGCCGCCGGGCGTCGTCGGCGGGCCGACCTATCTGCCGTTCATCGATTTCACGCCGACGTTGCAGCCTTTCATCGATCTCTATCAGGGGATCCGCGGCGAGTTCTTCCGGACCTTCCTGAACTCGACCATCGTCGGCTTGTCAGCCGCGGCGATCGCCACCGCGATCGGTGCAATGGCGGCCTACGCGCTGGTGCGGTTCGAATTCAAGGTACGCCTTGGTGCGGGCCTTGTGTTCTTCCTGCTCGCGCTCGGCGGCTATCTGCTCTTCAATGCGACGTTCGGGTTCACGCGACCGCAGGCCCTGTTGCTCGCCTTTCCGATCGCGCTGATCGCTGCTGTCGTCGCCAACCGCCTGCCATTGCCCGGACCGATCCTCGGCAACGAGGACATCCTGTTCTGGTTCGTCAGCCAGCGTATGTTCCCGCCGATCGTCACGGCCTTTGCGCTGTATCTGCTCTACAGCGAGATCGGCCGGCTGGGTTTCCAGCTCATCGACAGCTACGTCGGCCTGACGCTGTGCTACGTCGCCTTCTCGCTGCCGATCGTGGTCTGGCTGATGCGCGACTTCTTCGAGGCGGTGCCGATCGAGGTCGAAGAGGCGGCGATGGTCGACAACGTGCCGAGCTGGCGCATCTTCTTCGGCATCGTGGTGCCGATGTCCATGAACGGGCTGCTGGCGACGTTCATGATCACGCTGGCCTTCGTCTGGAACGAGTTTCTGTTCGCGCTGTTCCTGACCAATTCCAGATGGCAGACGCTGCCCATCCTGGTGGCAGGACAGAACAGCCAGCGCGGCGATGAATGGTGGGCGATATCAGCTGCGGCGCTCGTCGCAATCGTTCCCATGATGATCATGGCGGGCCTGCTCAGCCGGATGATGCGGTCGGGCCTGCTGCTCGGGGCCATCAAATAGCAAAAAACCTTGTAGGGAGGACTAGACGATGTTGCGACGGACGTTCCTGATGTTGACCACCTCGCTCGCGATGGCCTGTGCCGCGAGCCAGGCGAATGCTGCCTGCAGCCCGGATTACACCGGCGTCACCCTGACGGTGGCGTCGCAGACCGGACCTTATATCGCATCCGCGCTCAAGCTCGGCGCGGACGAATGGGTCAAGAAGACCTGCGGCAAGGTCAATGTCGTCGAGTTTCCGTGGTCCGAGCTCTATCCGAAGATCGCGACATCGCTCACCGCGTCGGATGCGACGTTCGACCTCGTCAGCTTCGCACCGGCCTGGCTGCCGGATTTCGTGCCCTATCTCAGCGAGATGCCGAAGGAGATGCAGTCCGGCAAGGACTGGGACGATATCGAGCCGGCCTATCGTGAACGCCTGATGGTGTGGGAAGGCAAGATCTACTCGCAATCGATGGACGGCGACGTCCACACCTATACGTACCGCACCGACCTGTTCAGCGATCCCAAGGAGAAGGACGCCTTCAAGGCCAAGTACGGCTACGACCTCGCGCCGCCGAAGACCTGGAAGCAGTATCTCGACATTGCGGAGTTCTTCCAGCGGCCGGACAAGGGCCTGTGGGGAACCGCGGAAGCGTTCCGTCGCGGCGGTCAGCAGTTCTGGTTCTTCTTCAGCCACGCCGCGGCCTACGCCAACAATCCGAACTATCCGGGTGCGATGTTCTTCGACCCCGAGACGATGGACGCGCAGATCAACAACCCGGGCTGGGTGAAGGGGCTCGAGGAATACATAAGGGCTTCGAAGCTCGGGCCGCCCAACGCGCTGAACTTCTCGTTCGGCGAGGTGAACGCTGCGGTGGCCGGTGGCCAGGTGGCGGAATCGATCGGCTGGGGCGACACCGGTGTCATCGCCGCCGACCCGAAGCAGTCGAAGATCTCGGGCAAGGTCGGCTCGGCGATGCTGCCCGGTTCGGACGAGATCTGGAACGCCAAGACCAAGAAGTGGGACAAGTTCCCGAGCGTGCTTCCGGGCCCGTTCATGGCATTCGGCGGCTGGCAGATCGCTGTGCCGAAGGCCGGCAAGAACCAGCAGGCGGCGTGGGATTTCGTCAAGACGTTGACGAGCCCCGAGGTGTCGGGCCAGGCGGCGATCACCGGCGGCAGCGGCGTCAATCCCTATCGCAAATCGCACACCGCCAATCTGCAACTGTGGAGCAAGATCTTCTCGCCGGAAGAGGCCAAGGAATATCTCGGCGCGCAATCGGACTCGATCAACGCCAAGAACGTCGCGCTCGACATGCGTCTGCCCGGCTATTTTTCCTATACCGAGGCCGTCGAGATCGAGCTCGGCAAGGCGCTGGCCGGCCAGACCACGCCGCAGGCGGCGCTCGACGCGATGGCGAAGGAGTGGAATCGCCTGACCGACGAATTCGGCCGGGCCAAGCAGCTTGCCGCCTATCGCGCCGCGATGGGTCTGCCGCCCAAGAACTAGCTTTCCAGTGAGACCTCCCGGATGATGCGCGAGCGTCATCCGGGGCTTGACCAGCCGTCGACGAAAGGACGGAAAAGGATTCCATGACGCACGTCGAGATCGAGAACGTCAGCAAGGCATACGGACCCTACAAGATCATCGAGGGGCTCGACCTCAACGTGGCCGACGAGGAATTTGTCGTGCTGGTCGGCCCGTCCGGCTGCGGCAAGACCACGACATTGCGCATGATTGCGGGACTGGAGGCCGTCACCAGCGGAACCATCCGCATCGGCAACCGCGACGTCACGCAGTTGCGCCCCGGCCTCCGTAACTGCGCGATGGTGTTCCAGAACTACGCGCTCTATCCGCACATGACGGTCGGCGAGAACATCGGCTACGGCATGAAGGTGCGGGGCGAATCGCGCGCCAGCATCGAGAAGGCCGTCAATGACGTGGCACGCGTGCTTGACCTCGAGCAATATTTGCAACGGCGGCCCAAGCAGCTTTCCGGCGGACAACGCCAGCGCGTAGCGATCGGCCGTGCCATCGTGCGCAGCCCGGACGTGTTTCTGTTCGACGAGCCGCTGTCCAATCTCGACGCCAAGCTCCGCATCGAGATGCGGACCGAGATCAAGGCGCTGCATCGCCGTCTCGCCAAGACCATCGTCTATGTCACCCACGACCAGGTCGAAGCCATGACGATGGCCGATCGCGTCGTGGTGATGAACAGAGGCAGGATCGAGCAGGCGGCCGATCCGATCACGATCTACGAGAAGCCCTCTAATCTCTTTGTCGCAGGCTTCATGGGCGCGCCCAGCATGAACTTCATCGATGGCGAGATCATCGCCCGCGACGGCGCGCTCACCTTCACCGCGCCATCGGGCACGGCGTTGCGCGTGCCGAAGTCGCGCGAGGCGGCCTATGCAGCTAGCGTCGGCAAGCCGGTGGTGCTCGGCGTGCGGCCCGATCATGTGTTGCGGCAAGGCGCGTCGGCGGGTTCTTCCGTCCGGTTGCTCGTGAAAGACGTGGAGCCGCTGGGGCCGCACACCTTGGTGATCGGGACCGTCGCCGGCTTTGCGTTCACCGCGCAAATGCCGGTCGGCGTTGCCGCTGAGCCGGATCATGTCATCGACGTCGCGCTCGATCTCGAGCGAACGCATCTGTTCGACAAGACATCAGGGATGGCTGTTTGCTGATCTGCTCCGGCGACGGCAGCAGGCTTGCGGGCACCGGAACCGGGAAGTGAGACCAGCGCTCCGGACATAACCCTCGGCGCCGAGTTGAAGCGACTGGGATTGACCTTCAGCCGGAGCTGGCGTTCGAACGCCTTGGGAACCGCAACCGGGGCTTTGCCGGCGAATTGACAGGACATTTGGCTGATTCGGTTCCTGCCTCGCGTCTGAACCCTCGGATCGAGGGGGCTCACCGAAAATCGCAGGGCACGCCGCCACGGCGGCTTCTGATGCGATTGTTTTCCATGTTATCACCTGATCCGTCGAAACTGCGTTCGTGCCTAACCTGCCCGAACCTACGAGCCTGGATCTTGATGATGTTGTCGCTGCCCAAGACCAAAATACGCGTGCTGCTGCTGGAGGGGGTGAACGATTCCGCGGCCCGGATGTTCGAGGCGAACGGCTATACCGAGCTGCAACGCCTGCCCAAGGCGCTAGGACCGAAAGAACTCAGGCAAGCGCTGTCGGGTATCCATATGCTGGGAATTCGGTCGCGGACCCAGTTGACCGCGGAAATCCTCGAGGCCGCCGACCGGCTGCTCGTTGTCGGCTGCTTTTCGGTCGGCACCAATCAGGTGGATCTCGACGCCGCGCGAAAGCTCGGCATCCCCGTATTCAACGCGCCATATTCCAACACCCGCAGCGTGGCGGAGCTGACCATCGCCGAGATCGTCATGCTGTTCCGCCGGATCTTTCCGCGTTCGGTTTCCGCACATGCCGGCGGCTGGGACAAGTCCGCCGAAGGCAGCCGTGAGGTGCGCGGCAAGACGCTGGGCATCGTCGGCTACGGCAACATCGGATCGCAGCTGTCGAACCTCGCGGAAGCCATGGGTATGCGCGTGATCTATTTCGATCAGACCGACAAGCTCCGCCATGGCAATACCGAGCCGGCCGAATCGCTTGATGCGCTGCTCGCAGCCAGCGACGTCGTATCGCTGCATGTGCCGGAAACGCCGGCCACCGCCAACATGATTGGTGCGGCCCAGCTCCAACTGATGAAGCCCGAGGCCTATCTGATCAACAACTCGCGCGGCACCGTGGTCGATCTCGATGCGCTGGCGAGCGCCCTGCGCGAGGGCCGGCTGGCGGGTGCCGCAGTCGACGTGTTTCCGGTCGAGCCAGTGTCGAACGAGGCGCGCTTCGTCTCGCCGCTGCAGGGCCTCCCCAACGTCATCCTCACGCCGCATGTCGGCGGTTCGACGGAGGAAGCGCAGGATCGCATTGGCGGCGAAGTCGCGCGCAAGCTGATCGATTATTCCGATGTCGGGTCGACCTTCGGGGCGGTCAATTTTCCGCAGGTGCAATTGCCGGCGCGGCCGACCGGCACCCGGTTCATCCACGTTCACCGCAACGTTCCGGGCGTCATGCGTCAGGTCAACGACGCGGTTTCCCGGCACGGGATCAACATCCTGGCGCAATATCTGCAGACCGATCCGGAAGTCGGCTATGTCGTGCTCGAGACCGACGTGGTCGGCGGCGAGGGCGAAGGACTCCTGGCCGATTTGAAAGCCATTGACGGCACCATCCGCGTGCGGGTGCTGTATGACGCGAACCGGCCGCAGGGATGATCGACCGCGTCAATCCGCCGAGAAGCCGAACGGGACGCTCGAGGTTCTGAAATCGTCGGGAAGAATCTCGCGTCCGATCGGAGGCGCCGACCGCGCTGCGCATCGCGGGCGATGGCAGACCCGGCAGGCAACGCCGATCGGGGTCGGCTCATCCGCGTTCGGCCCCTGTCCGTCGCGCGTATAGATCAGCTGGCTTGCATGCTCGGCGGCGCAGCCGATCGCGATCGCCCGCTCGACGCGGATGGCCCCGAACGCGCCGCCGCCGGCGGTCACGGTGCGGGCGATCGAGAAGAACCGCTGTCCGTCGGGCAATTCCAGCCATTGCGTGACGATCTGGCGCGGCGTCTTGAAGATATCGTGAACCGACCATAGCGGACACGCGCCGCCATGCTTCGCAAACGGAAACCCTGCGCCATCGAGCAGCTTGGAAATGTTGCCGGCCGGATCGACGCGGATCAGGAAGAACGGCACTTTCTCGAGCCCCGGCCGCTGCAGGGTCGTGACGCGGTGCGCGGTCTGCTCGAAGCTGGTGCCGAATTGGCGCGCCAGCGCCTCGAGATCGTAACGACGCGTCTCGACCGCTTTGGCAAACACGGAATAAGGCATGATGAGTGCGGCCGCGGCATAGGCCGCGAGTGCGCGGCGGGCCAGCAACTCGGCGCTCTTGCTGGTGAACTTGCCGTCTTCCACCGCCGCGCCGATCTCGCCTTCCAGCTCCAGATAGGCGAGTTGCTTGGCCAGCTGAAAATTGAGGCCTGCGGTATCGAGCGAATCCTCGAGCAGCAATTGCCTGCGATGAAGGTCCAGTCGCCGGACCGAGCCGAGCATGACGTTCGGCGGCAGGTAGCGGACCTGGAGCTTGTGACGCTCGCGAAGCCGCTCGATAAATCCGGCTGGTCCGGCCGGTTCATGGACGAGACGCTCGGCGGCATCATCGAGGTTGGCGAAATTGTTGCGGCGCGCGGCGAGAAATCGCCTGACTTCCGCGACGGGGTCGTTGGCATCGAAGTTCTCCTGCCCCGGATGGGACCCGCCCCCCACCAGGTCCGGCGCCCGTCGCTCCGCAAGTGCCAGCTGTTCTTCGCGATAGGCAGTGTAGAGGCGCAGGAACGCTTCGGTCATTCCGGGATAGCTGACAGCGAGGTCACTGACCTCGAGCGCCGGGATGTCGATGTCGGCAAACATCGGTTCCTTCAACACCGACTGCATGCGCGCGGTGTGATCGGCGCCGCCGTCGCCGGCGAGATCGGCCAGATCGATCTTGTAGGTGCGCGCAAGGCGAAGCAGCATGTCCGCCGTCACCGGCCGTTGATTGCGTTCCAGCAGCGCCACATAGGGGGCCGAGATTTCGAGATCGGCCGCCATGTCGGCCTGGGTCAGCCCGAGATCGCGCCGCAGCCGCCGTAGCCGCGGGCCCATGAAAACGGAACGGGCGCTTGAGGTTACCATCGCCTCATCCAAGGTTTGTAAGATTCTTACAACAATACATCGGTTTCTTGTAAGTTATGACAAGTTTTCCGCGCCAGGTCTAGCTCCCGATGACGCCGCGCGTCACAAACGGTGCAGTTATTTCGTCACCGAAGGGATCACGGACATGAACTTCCAACCGCGCGGGATCAGCGACCGGGCCATCCAGGGACCGGCTTCGTATCAGAGCGAGCTTGAGGCGGCCGAAGCGCTGCTCAAGACCAAGGACACCTGGAACGGCGTCACCGCCGAGGCCGTGGCGCGCATGCGCCTGCAGAACCGCTTCAAGACCGGTCTGGACGTCGCCCGTTACACCGCTGCGCTGATGCGCGCCGACATGGCCGCCTATGACGCCGACAGCACCAAGTACACCCAGTCGCTCGGCTGCTGGCACGGCTTCATCGCCCAGCAGAAGCTGATCTCGGTCAAGAAGCACTTCGGCACTACCGATCGCCGGTATCTGTATCTGTCCGGCTGGATGATCGCCGCACTGCGCTCCGAGTTCGGCCCGCTGCCCGACCAGTCAATGCACGAGAAGACCTCGGTGCCGGCGCTGATCGAAGAGCTCTACACTTTCCTGCGCCAGGCGGATTCCCGTGAGCTCAATGACATCTTCCGCGCGCTCGATGCGGCGCGCAAGGAAGGCGACAAGGCCAAGGAAAAGGCACTGATCGAGAAGATCGACAACTTCCAGACCCACGTCGTGCCCGTGATCGCCGACATCGACGCCGGCTTCGGCAATGCCGAGGCGACCTATCTGCTCGCCAAGAAGATGATCGAGGCGGGCGCCTGCGCCCTGCAGATCGAGAACCAGGTCTCGGACGAGAAGCAGTGCGGCCACCAGGACGGCAAAGTCACCGTGCCGCACGAGGTGTTCATCGCGAAGATCCGCGCTTGCCGCCATGCGTTCCTCGAACTCGGCGTCGAAGACGGCATCATCGTGACCCGTACCGACTCGCTCGGTGCCGGCCTGACGCAGCAGATTGCCGTGAGCCACAAGCCCGGCGACATCGGCGACCAGTACAACAGCTTCCTCGATTGCGAGGAAGTGACGGCTGCCAATGCGCGCAATGGCGACGTCATCCTCAACCAGAACGGCAAGATGATGCGTCCGAAGCGTCTGCCCAGCAATCTCTACCAGTTCCGTCCCGGCACCGGTGCGGATCGTTGCGTGCTCGACTGCATCACCTCGCTGCAGAATGGCGCCGACCTGCTGTGGATCGAGACCGAGAAGCCGCATATCGAGCAGATCGCCTCGATGGTCGATCGCATTCGCAAGGTCATTCCGAACGCGAAGCTCGCCTACAACAACTCGCCGTCGTTCAACTGGACGCTCAACTTCCGTTGGCAAGTCTACGACGCGATGAAGGAAGCCGGCCAGGATGTCAGCAAGTACAACCGTGCCGAGCTGATGAAGGCGGAGTACGACGAGACGCCGCTGGCGAAGGAAGCCGACGAGCGTATCCGCACCTTCCAGGCGGATTCGGCCAAGCGCGCCGGCATCTTCCACCACCTGATCACGCTGCCGACCTATCATACGGCTGCGCTCTCGACCGACAATCTCGCAAGGGAGTATTTCGGCGAGCAGGGCATGCTCGGATACGTCAAGAACGTGCAGCGCGCGGAGATCCGTCAGGGCATCGCCTGCGTGAAGCATCAGAACATGGCGGGCTCCGACATCGGCGACGATCACAAGGAGTACTTCGCCGGTGAGGCCGCCCTCAAGGCGGGCGGCGCGCACAACACGATGAACCAGTTCGGCTGATCGATCGAACAGGTCATTTGGACATCGGCTGGACAGGCGGGATTGCGAGGCAGTCCCGCCTGTCTGCTCGTTTGGCGGGGCGATTTCGACCACGGTGACGCGGTCTAATTCGCCCTGTAGCGTTTGCAAGACCGTTCCGTCGGGCTTCCGCCCGCTTGTCGAGGTTCCCTCATTCCACGCCAGCGTGGTATTGCCTCGCTGCGACCTCGAGGGCATGCCACGCGATGACTATCGGGCATTATGCATCCGCCGTCACCAGCTCCGCCGTGATGGAGCTGCTCAAGCCGTTCGATCCGCGCATCGTCGGAACGCTGCCGCTCGGCCTTGCCGTGCCGGGCAGCGACATCGATATCGTCTGCCATGCGCCCGATCCGAATGCTTTCGCGGACATCGTTTGGACCTACTACCGATCGGCTGATGATTTCGTGCTCTACCGATGGACCTCGGGAACGCGGCCGGCCATTGCCCGCTTTGTGTGGGATGGCTGGCCGTTCGAACTGTTCGGTGACCTGCGTCCGGTCGATCAGCAGCAGGGCTGGATCCATTTCGAGGTCGAGCGGCGGCTGCTCGCGCTTGATGACGGACGGCTGCGGCGAGCCGTCGGCAAGTTGCGGGCAGATGGCCTCAAGACCGAGCCTGCGTTCGCCGCCGTGCTCGCCATACCGGGCGATCCCTATCGCGGGTTGCTCGAACTCGCGGCCGAAACGGACGCCGCGTTGTGCGCCCGGCTCGCGGCGTGCGGTCTCAGCTGATCGCGAGCTTCATTCGCCCGGTACGAGGTGGCCCATCGGCTCTCGCGCGAGGCGCCGGTGCCTGCGGCGGGACAGATAGAGCAGCAGACCGGTCACGGCGAACAGCGGCATCATGGCGGCGGCCAGCATGAAGGCGAGCTTGCCGGGCCAACCCAGGATGGCGCCGCGGTGGATGTCGAGCACGCCGGCAAGGATGCGCTCGCCAAACGTCTTGTCCGCGTAACGATCCGACGAGATGACGCGCCCGGTGACGGCATCGATCCGCAATTCGTCGCGCACGCTTTCGAGCGACGAATCCCGCGGCCATGACCGCACGCGCACCGCCGTGCCCGCGCCGGCCGGCAGGGTCAGCAGGACCCGTCCGTAATCGTTGCTCTCCTGCTGCAGGAACGTGCTCCAGACACGATCGAAGGCGAGCGGCTTTGCTTCGGCCTTCGCCTCGGTTTTGGCTTCGCCCCCGCCTGCGGCGGCCGCCGCGCCGCGTGGTGGCTTAGGCTGCATCGCCGCATCCGTGGCTTGAGGCCGCGCCAGGAGCCAGTTGGCGCCGGCCTTGTACCACTCGAACGAGTACCACAGACCGGTCAGCGTCATCACCAGATAGACCGGCAGCACCCAGGTGCCGATCACGGCGTGCAGCGAGCGGTGCAGGCCGCGCCCGCGCAGGCCCAGATTTGGCTTCAGCCACATCTTCACGCTGCGCGCGCGATGCGGCCAGCGCAGCACGAGGCCGGTGATCAGCATCACGATCAGGCAGATCGCGGCGGACCCGGTGATCTTGCGTCCCATGCCGTTGCCGTCACCCGGCAACAGCAGCCAGCGATGCAGCTTGCGGACGGTGGCGAAGAAGTCCTCGCCGCGCGGCGAGCCGAGCAAATGTCCGTCATAGGGATCGACGTAGACCGAGGAGGGACGCGCGCCGCCTTCGCTGCGGGCGAAGCGGATGCGTGTGGCCGCTGACGGGTCGCTCGCCATCGTCACGGCGGAGGCCCTGCCGAAGTCGCCGGCCGACTGCAGCCGTGCGACCAGCTCATCCGGTGTCAGCCGCCGCGTCGCACTGGCGTCGACGCGCATGATGTGGCTGTTCAGGCTGGCCTCGATCTCGTCCTCGAACGCCATCGTCGCGCCGGTGATGCCGACCACAGCCCACAGCAGCGCCAGCGCGAGGCCGGCGAGGGAGTGGAGCTGCAGCAGCGCGGCCTTGATCGGGCGGCGGACATCATTCATCGAATCCGGCCTTTCGGATCAGTGCGATTGCGGCCGCTTGATGCGCGGCAATCTCGTCGATAGGGAGAGCATCGGCAGCGAACGATCCGATTCCCTCCACGATCGCCGCCCGCTTTGCGGTCGCAAGCACGGGGTACTCTAGCTCGGCGGTGGAGAAGATGGTTTGGGCCTCGGGTGTGACGAGGAATTCGAGGAACGCGCGTGCCGGGGCCGGATGCGGTGCGTGCCGGGCAATCGCTGCGCCCATCAGGTTGACGTGACTGCCGCCGCCCGCGAGCTCGGTCGGCACCGCCTTCACGGCGTCCGCCCATGCGCGCCAGTCATTGCCTTCGCGGCCGTCGCGGAGCTGCGCGAGCGCGACCGTGTTGCCAATCCCGATGTCGCAGCGCCCTTCCGCGATCTCGCGGATCACGTCGTTGTCCTTGCCGTTCGGCTTGTGGACGAGATTGGCCTTCAGCCCGGCGAGCCAGCTCTCCGTCGCATCTGTCCCGTGATGCGCAAGATAGGCCGCGATCAGCGCGACATTGTTCTGGTGCAGCGCCGGTCGCATACCCAATTTGCCGCGCCATTTGGGATCGGCGAGCTCTTCGTAGCTGACCGCGGCGAGCGGGTTGTCCTTGCGTGCGAACACCACACGCGGACGGATCGCGAGCGCGATCCGCTGGCCGTCGTTGCCGCGCAGGTTAGCCGGAACCGCCTGGATAAGCGCCGGCGATATAATCGCCTGCGTCAGCCCGCGCGCAGCAAGCTGGGTCGTCTTGTCGAGACCGATGGTGAGCAGGACATCCGCGGGCGAATGGTCGCCTTCCGCTGTCAGTCGCTTGACCAGGCTGTCCTCGACGAAGACGGTCTTGACCTTGGTGCCGGTCGCTGCCGTGAAGGCCGCGATAACAGGCTCGACCAGATTGGCTTCGCGGGTCGAGTAAAGCGTCAACTCGTCGGCGCGGACCGGGGTGCAGGCGCACGCGAGCGCGGCCAGGGCGGCCAGCAGTCCGATCGCTGTCCGTGCCGTGGCCATGCTAGAATTTCACCGTCGCCGAAAGCGAGAAGCGCCGCGCGTCGCCCATCGCCACGGCCAGATTGCTGACGGCCGAGGGATAGTAGACGGTATCGAACAGATTCTTGACGTTGAACTGATAGACCACCGGGAACGTCTGGACCTTGGTCTCGTAGGTCGCAAATACATCCGCGACGGTGTAGGCCGGCAGCACGAAGCTGTTCGCGGCATCGCCGGGCCGGTCGCCGACATAGCGCGCGCCGCCGCCGAGACGCAGACGTCCGGGCAGAGTGGTGCCGAAATCATAGACCAGATAGAGCGAGGCGGTGTTGAGCGCGACGTTCTGCAGCGCCCTGCCGACGAGCACCGGATCTTCGGTGACGCGCGCATCGGTATAGCCGTAGCTGCTGATCATGCTCCAATTGTCGGTCAGCCTGCCGGTGACGTCGAACTCGACGCCGCGCGAGCGGACCTTGCCGGCGGTGCGGTACTCGACAATGCTGGTGGCAGGGTTGAGCTGCGAGACCAGCACGTTCTTCTTGTCGATATCGTAAAGCGCAAGCGTGCCGGAGATGCGCTTGTTGAAGTCGAACTTGACGCCGGTCTCCCACTGGGTGCCCTCTTCCGGGGCGATGTTGGAGCCGATCACGACGCCTCCGGTGAGCGGCGCGATGGTCGAGGTCGGCTTCAGCGACTGGGTGTAGCTCGCGTAGAGCGAGACCTCGTCGGTGAGCTTGAGGATCGCGCCGCCGAGCGGCAGCACCTTGTCCTGCGAGACGTTGGTGTTGGTGATGAAGGGCCGTCCCTTGCCCGCGATCTGGTCGTAGTCCATGTAGCGCACGCCGCCGACCAGCGCGAAGCGCTCGGTCAGATGCAGCGTGTCTTGGAAGAACAGCGACCACTGGCCGAGCTTGTCGGTCTGGGCGCTGTCGACCGCGGACACGGTGGTACCCGGCGTGATCAACCCATAGACCGGATTATAGAAGTTGAAGCTCGGCGTCGCCTGCCGGATCAGGTTGTCGCGGTAGATCGTGCGGTACTGGCCGTCGCCGCCGAACAGCACCTCGTTGCGGAAACCGCCGAGCCAGACGTTGCCCTGCAGATAGGAGGTGCCGTAGCTCGCATTGCTGAGCGAGCCCTGCGTGCCATCATTGCTGCGGGTCTCGACGCCGGTCTTGGTGTTGATGCCGGTGATGCGGAGCTGATTGGCGCTGAAGGTCTCGGTGTCGTAGCTGTAGGCCGCGAACAGCTTCCAGTCCTGGTTCAGCCGGTGCTCGACCGAGGCCTGCATCAGGTCCGAGGTGCCCCACATGTTGTTGAAGGGCTCGTCGAGCCGGCGCGTCGCCAGCGGCGCCTTGGTCACGGGATCTAATGCGGTGCCGCGGTCGAACGGCGTGATGAACTCGCGGTGCTCGTAGTTGAGCTGGACGGTGGTGTTCTCGCCGTACCAGGCCAGCGACGGCGCGACCAGCATTTCGCGGTGCCGCCCGAAATTTCGCCAATAGTCCTCGCTCACGCCATAGCCGATGAAGCGATAGGCGAGGCCGCCATTACCGATCGGGCCGGTGATGTCGATGGTGCCGTCGGCGCCGGTCCTCGAGTTGGCAAAGGTCGAGCCGAGCAGGGTGACCGAGCCGTGCTGATAGAGCTCGGGGCGCTTGCTGATCGTGTTGACGATGCCACCGGGATCCATGATGCCGTAGAGCAGCGAGGCCGGACCCTTAAGCACCTCGACGCTTTCGACCGTGGCATTGAGGCTGCGGCCCTGCACCAGCGGCATGCCGTTGCGCATGATCGAGCCGTCGCGGTTGTCGCCGAAGCCGCGGCGGATCACGGCATCCTGGGTGCCGGCCAGCGTGTTGGTCTGGGTGACGCCGCTGACATTGGCCAGCGCGTCGTCGAGGTTGCGCGGCAGCTGATCCTTCAGCACCTGCTCCGGCACGACGTTGACCGTCTGCGCGGTGTCGAGCGGCGAGGCGCCGCTGCGCAAGGTGGTTGAGCTCGGCATCGCGCGATAATGCAGCTTGGCTTCGTTCAGCACGGCGGCGGCAGCTGCCGCACGCTCCGATGGTGTCGGCGGCGTCGGCTGGGCATTTCGGCTGCGCTGCCGTGCCGCGGCGGCCGACTGCGTTCGCGGTGCGGACCGCGCCGAACTGGCTGCGGGCTTGCGCTTCTGTGTCGGTTGCTCGACCGTGACCGGCGGCAAGGGGACGCTCGATTGGGCGCTTGCCGGCGTCACCGCCGAGGAGATGTCGGCGAGCAGGAATACTGCGCCGATCAGCAGATGTGTATGGCCCTTGTCGGCGGCATTTCGACGGTCGCCGACAATCCGGCCATCAGCAATCACAGGCACTCTGCACTTCCGATTCACGCGAACTCATTCACGCCGCGCCTCTAGCAGTCGGCGCGCGCGAAAAGAACCGGAGCAGACTTGAATCCCTCTAACCGGATTGGATTTGAATCGTTCTAAGACGTAACGGAGCTCGCGCGTGTGCGCGAGCCCCGCATCTCATGACTTGATTTCACGTTCGCGCGTCAAATGGTCGCGCGATCCTCGCATGAGGTGAGCGGTCGTTGTCCTCTCACGCCTCAAGCGCAGGATTGCTCATGTGGCGCGATGCGCCTTACGACATTGCCAGGCTGACGGGCGCCGAGCCGACCATCCCCGTGCTCACGCCGCCGCGTGCCATCGATTCGATTGCGGTCCAGTTCTCGCGGAAGATCCGCGCGGCCTCGTTGGCACTTTCCGCCTGGATCGTCAGACTGCACGCGCGTCTCGCGCCATTGCTGGCCAGCTGGAAGTAGAGAACATAGCCAGACGGTTCCGCGCTCCGTGCGCCCGACGGTGCCTGCTGCATGTAGGTTTTCCCCAATCGTGTTTTTGTTGCGCCACCCGCGGGCAGGATTGGACCGAGATGCGGCGCAGTCGTGGTTCAAAACGCGCAATCTGCACGATCGCGCATTTTGTCTGCCGGTGTTGCCGGGATTCAACACACGGTGGAACCGATCACGCGCAACGGCTGCAACTCAGGCCGCGATCACCACGCGCGTTCAACTCTCGCGGCGTGGCTTACGCATCGCCATCCGGATGCACCATCAGGGTTTCCTGGATCGAGGTCGCGAGCATCGACCCATCGCGATCGTGGACGCGTGCGATCGACAGCCCGCGGCCGCCATCGGCGGATGGGCTCTCGGTTTCGACATGCATCCAGGCGTCGGGCGAGAATGCACGATGAAACCAGATGCAATGGTTGAGGCTCGACAGATAGAGCGGCGCGCGCGACTGCAGGTCGCGGAGATGGCCGCCGACGCTGGAGAAGTTGAGCCACCAATCCGAGAGATAGGCGAACACCGCGGCCTGGGCGCGGGAACCGGCGGCGAGCGGCTGCCGGCATCTGATCCAGAAGCGCAGGCGCGGCTCTGCCGTCGCGGCCGAGAGCTGACGTTCAATCTCGGGGATGCGGAAATCCATGCTGGGCTTGATCTGCGGCGAATAAGGACCGAGCGGTCGTAGCTGCGCCATCAGCTCGTCGGGGATCACGCTCAGATCGGGCAGGCTCTCGGGATCTTCCGGCGGCGCAAACGGCGCTGCGTGTCGCGGGCCAGGCTGGGCTGCGCAGAACGTGGCCTGCGCGCTCACGACGGTACGGCCGTCCCCCTGGCTGCCGACGACGTGGCGGGAGGAGAACCGCTTGCCGTCCTGCAGAACCTCCGCGTCAAACGTGATGCGCCGGGTGGGATCGGCGCCGCGCAGGAACAAGAGCTGCAGCATCGCCGCCGGGCGATCTTCGGGCGCGCTGAGCGTCGCGGCCATCATGGCCTGGCCAAGGATCTGGCCGCCGTAGGAACGCCCGTTGAGATTGCCGTCGCCGAAGCGGCTGCGATAGCGGAGCGGCGCAATGGTCTCGAGCGAGACCAGCGCCTCGGCGGCCTTGTCGTCCCACGGATCGCACGCGGCCTCATTACCCTCCGCGGCGTGGATGTCTTGCCCGTCCATCACATCGCCGGGAATTTCTGCGGTCCCGGATAGAGCGGATAGCCGGCGGCGACGCCATATTCGCTGATGCCGAATCCGGTCTCGTTGCCGCTTTCGAGCCGGACGACATGGTCCGACAGCGTGCGCGCGATGGCGCGCGTTGCCGCGTCGTCGAGGTTCCAGATGTCGTGCGCTGCATGGTTCTCGCCGCGGTCGTCGCCTTGGGTCCAGCCTTGCAGGCCGCCATACATGCCGGCCTTGAGATAAAATCGCGTCGGCAGTCCGTGCATCCTGACGCGGCGCGGCTCGCCGTGATCGAAGCCGAAGGTGAAGTCTGCCACAGCGATGGTCTGGCCGAGCGGATCGTCGGCCCATTCGATCGCGTGCTCGACCGAGGTCACCTCGCGATGCGAAACCGATCCGTCGGCTTCGCGGCGGAACTCGCTACCCGAGAGGTAATGCGGTTTGCCCGGTGTGCGCTCCTTGATGAAGATCGACAGCGCCGACGTCTCGAACTGGAACATCGACCAGGTCCAGAAGAAATTGCGATGGGCTGCAACCGGCGGCCTGGTCTCGTCGGTGCGCATCTCGGAGCGCAGGCCCCAGGAGCGGTCGCGCTGTCCCCACCACAGTTCCGGTTCGATGTTGGTGCGCTTGCCGTCGGCGACGATCCAGCCGCGCCAGCGGCCGAATTGCGAGACGCGCGCAAGGTCTTCCTCGACGACGCCGTTGCGCTCGCGAAAGTTCTGCTTCTCCTGCGCCGCCGGAAAGCTCGCCTTGAACTCGAGCTGAAAGCTGATTCCGGACGGATTGTCGGCGAGCGACAGCCGATGCAGGCCCATGCCCTCGACGATCTCGATCTTGAGCCCACCGACTTCGGTCTCCAGCGGACGCGCCCCGAGCCGGCGCGAGGCACGGAAATTGTGCTGGCGACGGCCGATGGTGATGCCGGCAAAGCCGTCCATCACGTTGCGGTTCGGGTAATAGCCGAGCCCGATGTCGATCAGCAGTTCGCTGCCGTCGATCGGATGCGCGGTGTACCAGTAGCGCTCGGTAAATCTAATGTCTCCGTCGCCTGCCTTGGCAAACGGCTGCGGCGTCTGGTGGCCGATGAGATCGTCCTGGGCTGTCAGCATTGTTCTTGTCCTTGTGTTTGAGCCGGCTCGGTCAGTCGGATGCGAGGCGCAGGATCAGTCCTTGGCCGGGCCCGCGCCCACGATGTCGCCGAACAGCACCCAGGTCTTGCCGTCGAAGCGGGCGAAGCGGCGTTCGGTGATCGCCGCGTAATCCTGCGGCGTGGTCTGGATGGTGATGCCCGGGAGCAGCATCGGCAGCTCGATGCCGCTGAGGTTGGTGGCCTGCTTGAGCACATTCTCCCGCGTGAGATTATCGCCGCAGCGCTGCAGGATGATCGCGCCGAGTTGCGCCGTGGTGTAGCCCGTCACCGCGATCACGTCGTTCGGGTCCATGCCCGGCATGTATTTGGCGGCGAAGGCGAGATAGTCGGCCATGCCCTTGTCATTGGCCCAGGCCGGATCGTTCGGCGTCTTGTAGGAGGTCGTGGTCAGAATGCCGGTCGAGGCCTCGATCCCTGCCGGCATCAGCACGCCGGCGATCGAATTCGCGGTCGAGCCGAGGAAGATCAGCGGCTTCCAGCCGAGCTCGTGGATCTTGCGGATCGCCATCGAGGCGAATTTGTTCTGCGCGGCGATCAGGATGGTGTCGGCGCCGGACGCCTTCAAATTCACGATCTGGGAGTCGATCGTGGGCTCGGTCGATTGATACATCGCCTCCTTGACGATCATCGTGTCGGCTTTCGCGCCCAGTCCTTCCTTCAGGCCAAGGACAAAATCCTTGCCGATGTCGTCGGCCTGCAACAGCACGCCGATCTTGGCGTCCGGCTTCTCGCGCAGGACGTAGCGCGCGATGATGCGGGATTCGTTGACGTAGGTCGGCGAGTAGGGCGTCGTCCAGGGAAACTGCTTGGGATCGTTCCAGCGGGTGCCGCCGCTCTGCACCAGGAGCTGCGGGACGCCGTTGCTGTTGAGGTATTTCTGGATCGCGGCGTTGGTCGGCGTACCGAACGGCGCCATGATCGCGAGCACCTTGTCGTTCTCGACCAGCGCGCGCGTCACCTCGACGGTCTTGGGCGGGCTATAGGCGTCGTCGCGGGTTACGAAATTGATGTGGCGGCCGTTGATGCCGCCTGTCTCGTTCAGCATCGTGAAATAGGCGAGCATGGTCTTCGGGAAGCTCGCATAGATCGACGCCGGTCCGCTGTAGGGCGCATTGGCGCCGAGCAGGATCTCGGTGTCGCTGACCCCGGGACCGTAGGCCTTCTGGGCGTTCGCTGTTCCGAGCGCGCCGGTGAGCGCGAACGCCCACACTGCAAGCCTGACGATTGGCTTCCGCATCTTCCCCTCCCATGACGCCCTCTTTTGCGGGGCTCGTTGATCCCTACGGCGGGGCCCTCAAGGGCTTTACCCGTCGCGTTGGTTATGTAATAATAGACCGTCTGTCCGGATTATCAACTTAAATCTCCGGGCGGCGTATCGGCTTCACGCATGACGGAAACATCCGCAGGCGCGCGCGGCCGCATGGCGTTGAGGAGGAAACATGAAGCTGACGCAGGCGCTCATCTCGGCGGTGCAGTTGCGCAAGGATGCGCCCGGTACCATCCATGCCGGACGGTCGCGGAGCTGGAAGCAGATCGGCCAACGCGTCGCCTGTGCCGCGGGCGGACTGCGGCGACTCGGCGTCGAGGCCGGCGATCGCGTTGCGATCCTTGCGCACAACAGCGACCTCTATATCGAGGCGCTCTATGCCATCGCCTGGGCCGGTGCGGTTGCAGTGCCGCTCAACACCCGTTGGGCGGTCGCGGAGAACGCCTATGCGATCGACGATTCCACGGCAAAGCTGTTGCTGGTCGACAAGGCCTTTGCCGAGATCGGCTCGGCGCTCCGTGGCGCGAAATCACTCACCGCGATGGTCTATCTGGACGAGGGACAGGTTCCCGACGGCATGCAGGGCTATGACGAGCTCATCGCGCATGCGCCGATCGAGGATGCATCCGGCGCTTACAACGATCTCGCAGGCATCTTCTACACCGGCGGCACCACCGGCTTCCCCAAGGGCGTGATGCTGTCGCATACCAACATCATCTATGAATCGTTGGTCTGGATCTATGCACTCCGTTTCCGCGAGGACACGCGATATCTGCACTCGGCCGGGATGTTCCATCTGGCCGGCACCTCGCCGATGATCGCGCTGACTTTGGTCGGCGGCACCCATGTCACGATCCCGAAATTCGAGCCCGAGCTCGCGATGCGGACCATCGCCGAGCACAGAGTGGACTACTGCCTGTTCGTGCCGACCATGCTCAACATGATGCTCAATCATCCGTCGTTCGGCAGCTATGATCTGAGCAGCGTCAGGGATTGCGAGTATGGCGCGTCTCCGATGCCGGATGCGCTGCTGGTCAAGCTGATGCGCGTGCTGCCGAGCTGGCGCTTTCACCAAGGCTACGGCATGACCGAGAGTGCGGCGCTGGCGACGATCCTGCCGTGGGAGTACCACGCGCTGGAAGGGCCGCTGGCGGGCAAGCGCAAATCGGCAGGGCGGGCGGCGCCGGGCGTCGAAGTCCGCATCATCGATCTCGCGGGCAACGAGGTGCCGCGCGGCACGGTCGGCGAGATCGCGATCCGCGGCGCCGGTGTGATGCTCGGATATTGGCGCAAGCCGGAAGAGAGCGCGCGCGTGCTGCGCAATGGCTGGCTGCACACCGGCGACGGCGCCTGGATGGACGAGGACGGTTTTGTCTATATCGTCGATCGCCTGAAGGACATGATCGTCTCGGGCGGCGAGAACGTCTATTCCGGCGAAGTGGAGAACGCCATCTTCCAGCACGAGCACGTCAAGGAATGTGCCGTCATCGCGGTGCCCGATCCGCAGTGGGGCGAGGCGGTGCACGCCATCGTGGTGCCGAAGGACGGCGCACGGCTCGATTCCGACATGGTGATCGCGCATTGCCGCACCCTGATCGCCGGCTACAAATGCCCGCGCTCGGTCGACATTCGCCTCGAGCCGCTGCCGCTGACCGGCTCCGGCAAGATCATGAAGTCGGCGCTGCGCGAGGAGAAGTGGCAGGGCTATACGAGGTCGGTCAATTGATGCAGGACGTTGCGAAACGATCCGATGATGTGTCGGACGCGCCGGAGCCTGTTCGTCCGGTCACAGTCAACGACGACGCCGTGCGCGCGGCGCTCGCGCAGCATCTGTCGCGGATCTCCGGGAGTCGGACGGAGATCGGGAGCTTCGGCCGCAAATCGTCCGGCTTCTCCTGGATCACCTATGCTTTCGTGGCGCGCTCTGCGGCTGACGGGGATCGCAAGCTGATCCTGCGCGTCGGTCCGCCGAACGGGCTGTTTGCGCCTTACTCGGTGCTGCCGCAGGTCTATGCGTTGCAGTCGCTGGCCGGCAGCGGCGTGCCGGTTCCGGCGCTGGTGTCATCAGAACAGCAGGGCGCCGAGATCGGCTTTCCTTTCTTCATTTGCGCGCATGTCGAGGGCGACGTTCCCGCGCCCTGGGCGGCGAGCGAACTCGATCCGGACCACAAGCGCGCGATCGCCCTGCAGTTCGTCGAAATCCTGGCGTCGCTGCACCGGATCGACCCATGCGGAACGCCATTCGGATCGCTGCAGCAGGGCGGAGAACGCGCCGAAGTTCGCGCGATCGCCGGCTGGCGTGCGTCGCTGGCGCGTCCAACGGCGCGCTATTATCCGCTGCTCGATTGGGGCGGACGCTGGCTTGAGGACAACTGCCCGCAGCCGCCATGCCGCACCATCGTGCATGGCGACTACCGGATCGGGAACTTCATCGAGCACAACGGGCGGATCACCGCCATTCTCGATTGGGAGCTCACTCACCTCGGCGATCCCCATGAGGATCTGGCCTGGGCGATGATGCCGACCTTCAATGCCAGGAGCCGGAAACTCTATGGCGTGCTCGAGCGTACTGAGGTCATGGATCTCTATCAGCGCGCCTCCGGCATTGCGGTCTCGGACAAGAGCCTCGCCTTCTACGAGGCCTATGCGCTGTATCAGGCCGCGGCGATCCAGATGTGTGCGGTGCGCGCCTTCGAAGTCGACCGCTTCAACGACATGCGCCTTGCGGTGATGGCAAGCCAGATGCCCTCGATCGTACGGGCCTTCGAGCGCGCATTGGAGGCTGCTGCATGAGTGTATCCTTCGAGCGGCTGATCGACGGCATCATCGATGCCCTGCACAGCCATGTCGTACCGAACAGCAGCGACGATTTCGTCCGCGGGCAGGTGTTCTCCGCGATCTACGCGCTGAACGGGTTGAAGCTCGCGGCCGACTGGAAGGCCGGGCCGCTGCTGGAGCAGGTGCGTCTGCAGGACGATACTTTTGCTGCGGTCAAACGATTGGCGGACGGCATGATGCATCCGGAGACTCCAGCGATGCCGCGCATCCGAAGCGACATGTCCGACGCTGCCGCGATCGAGGCGCTGCGCGACGACGGGGATCGGCAGCTGGGGCACCTCCTGCTCTGGGCGAGCGGTGCGGACGCGCGCGCAGCCAATCGCGATCGCGCGACCGGGATCGAGCAGCTGCTGCGGCGGTCCATCTGTGACCAGCTCAAGATCGAGCTTGCAACGACGCCGAAGTCGATGCTGCAGCAGATCGCGGGCGGCGAACGCGATGGCGGCGCGGCGCAGGGCTGAGGCGATTGTGCCGCTGTCCACGGGGGATTGCATCGTTATGCGCTGCTCCGGGAACCAGGCGCGGTGTTCGCAAACAAGCTTGCCCGCCCATCGCGCCCGTGCTATTCATTGACCGAACGGTCGTTCGGATTATTATTGGCGGCCGGTGAAGGCATCCGCGCAAGCGGCCGGCGAGGGAAACGGAGCGATGAACATGATGACCGGCGTCTCGCCGTGGGAGCGTTTGATCCGGCCCGACCGGGTGCATGGATCGCTCTATACCGATCCTGAGATCTTCGAGGCCGAGCTCAAGAACATCTGGTACCGGACCTGGATCTATGTCGGGCACGAGAGCGAGGTCCCGAACACCAACGACTACGTCGTCAAGTCGATCGGTCCGCAATCCGTGATCATGACGCGCGACGAGCAGGGCAAGGTCAATCTGCTGCTCAACCGCTGCTCGCATCGCGGCAATCAGGTCTGCTCCTTTGAGCGCGGCAATGCGCGCTCGTTCACCTGTCCGTTCCACTCCTGGACCTTCGCCAATGACGGCCGGCTGGTCGGCTATGCCTTCCCCGATGGTTACGAAGGACAGGACAAGTCGCAGCTCGCGCTCGGGCGGGTGACGCGCGTCGAGTCCTACCGCGGCTTCGTGTTCGGCTCGTTCGCGGCCGATGGCCCGACGCTGAAGGAACATCTCGGCGGCGCCGCCGAGACCATCGATCGCCTGGTGCGCACCTCGCCGGAGGGCGAGGTCGAGATCACGGCGGGTTTCCTCAAGCATCGCGTCAAGGCGAACTGGAAGTTCATACTGGAGAACGAGTGCGACGGCTATCACCCGGCCTTCGTGCACACCTCGATCTTCGGCGTCGCCGACAGCATGATCGGCAAGCTCTATGGCGGTGCCTCGACCGCGCTGACGCGCGATTACGGCAACGGCCATACCGAGATCGACTTGCGGCCCGAGTTCCGCAAGCGCGATGCGCCGATGAGCTGGTTCGGCACCAGCGAGGAGCGCCTGCCGGACTATACGGCGCGGATGAAGGCCGCTTATGGCGACACCGCGGCGCGCGAAATCATGATCGACGGCACGCCGCATGTCATGATCTTCCCGAACCTGTTCATCGCCGAGATCCAGATGTTCGTGATCCAGCCGCTCGGCGTCGACGACAGCGTGCAGCACGTCACCGCGCTGCAATTCAAGGGCGCGCCCGATCTGAACCGCCGGCTGCGCCAGCAGACCATGGGCTCGGTCGGCCCAGCCGGCTTCCTGCTCGCGGATGATTCCGAGATGTACGAGCGCTGCCATCGCGGCGTGCTGGCGCGCAATCCGGAATGGATATTCCTCGGCCGCGGCGAGAAGCGCGAGCGGCAGGATGAGCTCGGCTTCACGGTCGGCCACGTCACCGACGAGGTGCCGTCGCGCGGCATCTGGACCCATTATCGCAAGCTGATGGAGCCTAACTGATGCTGTTGCGCGAGAGCAGCGCCACGTTGATGAGCGCCATCACCGCCTTTCTCTATCGCGAGGCGCGGTTGCAGGACGAGCATCAATACGAGGCCTGGGAAAAGCTCTGGACCGACGACGGCGTCTATTGGGTGCCGGCCAACGGCGCCGACATCGATCCTGAGCGGCAGATGTCGATCATCTACGACAACCGATCGCGTATCGCGCTGCGCGTCCGGCAGCTGATGACCGGCAAGCACTTCACCCAGACGCCGCAATCGAACCTGCGCCGGCTGATCTCCAACATCGAATTGATGGATGAGCAACCCGACAATGGTGACATTGCGGTCGCCAGCAACAGCCTGATCTTCGAGTCGAGCCTGCGCGACGACACGCTGTGGGCGGCGCGCAATGAATACCGGCTGCGGTATGTCGATGGCGAATTGCGGATGGCCACCAAGAAGGTCATCCTCGTCAACAACGACAAGGCGATCTACACGCTGTCATTCCTAGTTTAGGGAAGGTCTCGCCATGATCGACAAGGGTCCCGTTCTGCTCGACATCGCTGACGGCATCGCGCGGCTGCGGCTCAACCGGCCCGACGCGGCCAACGGCATGAGCGCCGAGCTGCTGAGCGCGTTGTGCGACGCCATCATGGTCTGCCACGGCCATCCGGATCTGCGCGTCGTGCTGTTGAGCGGCGAGGGCGCGAATTTCTGCGCGGGCGGCGATGTCCGCGCCTTTGCCTCCAAGGGCGAGAAGCTGCCCGACTATATCCGCCAGGCCACCGCGTACCTTCAGAATGCGGTGACCGGATTGCTGCGGCTCGAGGCGCCGGTGATCGCTTCGGTGCAGGGCTTTGCGGCGGGCGGCGGCGGCTTCGGCCTGGTCTGCGCCTCCGACATCGTGATTGCGGCGGAATCGGCAAAATTCCTCGCCGGCGCGACACGGGTGGCGATGGCGCCGGATGCCGGCGTCTCGGTCACGCTGTCGCGGCTGGTCGGTTTGCGGCGGGCGATGTCGATCCTGTTGACCAACCCGGTGATCCCTGCTGCGGAAGCCCTGCAGATGGGCATCGTCACCAAGGTCGTGCCCGATGCCGAGCTCGCCGATGCATCGCTCGCGCTGGCGCGCGAGCTCGCGGCCGGTGCGCCGAAAGCACTGGCAGCGACCAAGCGGCTGGTCTGGGCCGGTACCGGCACCAGCATCGAGCAGTGCCTGTCGGAGGAGGCGCGCACCGTTGCCGAACTCTCGGGCATGGCCGATGCCCGCGAAGGGCTCGCCGCCGTGATCGAGCGGCGCAAGCCCGTCTTCACGGGGCGCTGAGACGTGGAGGGCAGCTTGCCATTCGGGCGTCTCGATGGCCGCCGCGCCTTCGTCTCCGGCGGGGCGCGCGGCATTGGTGCCGCGATCGTCCGCAGCTTTGCCGGCGCAGGCGCCAGGGTCGTGATCGCCGATCTCGACGTCGCCACAGCCACGGAGCTCGCGCGTCAGACCGGCGCCGGTGTCGCCGGGCTCGATGTCAGCGATGCCACCGCCGTGCAGGCGGTGATGGCGCAGGACGGCCCGTTCGACATCGTCGTCAACAATGCCGGCGTCGATCAGCACGCCTTCTTCACCGACACCACGGCGGAGGACTGGGCCCGGCTCATCGCGGTCAATCTCACCTCCGTGCTGGCCTGCACGCACGCCGCGCTGCCGGCGATGCAGGCGGCGCGTTTCGGCCGCATCATCAACGTGACGTCGGAGGCGGCACGGCTCGGCTCCAAGGGCGGCGCGGTCTATTCCGCGGCGAAGGGCGGCGTGATCTCGTTCACCAGAAGCATCGCGCGCGAGAATGCGCGCTTTCGCATCACCGCGAACGCGATCGCGCCGGGACCGATCCGCACGCCGATGCTGGAGCAGGCCGTGGCAAAAGGCGGCGACAAGATCCTGCAGGCGATGACCGGCGCAACGCTGCTCGGCCGGCTCGGCGAGCCGGAGGAGGTTGCGGCCGCCGCGCTGTTTCTGGCGTCCGATCAGGCCGCCTATATCACCGGCGAGACGCTTGGCGTCTCCGGCGGCATGGGTATCGGCGGTTGAGATGGCCAGCACAGGCGACGATAGCGCCATCACGCCGGTCGATCGTGCAATCAAGCGCCTGCGTGCGATCTATCGCGGCTGGACCCGCGATACATCGGTGGCGCAGATGCGCAGCGATTGGGATGCGGCCTTTGCCGGCTGCTCGGTGCCGGTGAGGTGCGAGCCGGTTTCCGCCGACGGCATCGACGGCGAATGGCTGGTGCCATCAGACGCGCCGCGCGACAAGGCGATCCTCTACTTTCACGGCGGCGGCTTCCGGATCGGCTCGGTTGCCTCGCATCGAGATCTGGCCGCGCGGATCGCGGATGCATCCGGCTGCCGTTTGCTCTCGATCAATTATCGCCTGGCGCCGGAGCACCGGTTTCCGGCGGCGCTCGATGATGCGCTGATTGCCTATCAGTATCTCTGCGATCAGGGACTGCGTCCTGCCGACATTGCCTTCGCCGGGGACTCGGCCGGCGGCAATCTCGTGCTCGCTGCAATGCTGGCAGCGAGAGACCGCGGCCTGCCGCTCCCCGCCGCCGGCGCGCTGATGTCGCCCTGGACCGATCTCACCGCTGCCGGCGCGAGCTACGAAAGCAGGGCCGAGGTCGATCCGATCCACCAGCGCGCGATGATCCTGGCGCTCGCCAAGAACTATCTCGGCAAGGACGGCGATCCCCGTAATCCACTGGCCTCGCCGCTTCATGCCGATCTCAACGGTCTGCCGCCCCTTCTGGTTCAGGTGGGAGACCGCGAAACCGTGCGCGACGATTCAGTGGACCTTGCCGCGCGCGCCAAGGCCGCCGGCGCCGACGTCGAGCTGCAGGTCTGGGACGGCATGATCCACGTGTTCCAGATGTTCCCAGAGATTCCGCAGGCGCGAGAGGCGATCGCATCGCTCGCAGTTTTCCTGCGCAACCATCTTCACATCGGCCACGAGAGGGCGCCACAATGAACGTCATGACCTCCGACCCGCGCCAGCTTTCTGAGACCGAATTCCATTTCCCGGAGCCGCCCAATCTACCCGAGGAACTGCGCATGCTGCGTGAGCAGGTGCGCCGCTTCGTCGTGAAGGAAGTGATGCCACATGCCGAGGCGTGGGAGCGCGACGGCAAGATCCCGCGCGAGATCTATCGCCGCATGGGTGCGCTCGGCTTCCTCGGCATGCGCCATGCGGCCGATTATGGCGGCACCGACATGGGGCCGCTGGCCTCGATGGTGTTCGCCGAGGAACTCGGACGCTCGAGCTTCGGCGGCTTCACCTCGTCGATCCTGGTGCACACCGACATGTCGGCGGTGCACATCAGCCTGCGCGGCACGCCGGAGCAGAAGCAAAAATATTTGCCGGCGATCATCCGCGGCGAGACGGTCTGCTCGATCGCGGTGACCGAGCCCGATGCCGGCTCCGATGTCGCGGGCCTGAAGACGCGGGCGCGGCGCGACGGCGATCATTGGGTGATCAACGGCGCCAAGATGTTCATCACCAACGCGGTCTATGGCGACATCCTGATCGTTGCCGCCCGCACCGATCCGCATGCCAAGGGCAGCCGCGGCATCTCGCTGTTCATCGTCGAGCGCAACACGCCGGGCATCACGGCAACCAAGCTCGACAAGCATGGCTGGCTCTGCTCGGACACGGCCGAGATTTCGTTCCAGGACGTGCGCGTCCCGGCGGAAAATCTGCTCGGCGAGGAGAACAAGGGTTTCTATGGCATCATGGAGACCTTCCAGAACGAGCGCATCTGCATCGGCGGCATCTGCGCCGGCGAGTCCGCCAAGGCGATCGAGCTGACGACGAATTATGTGAAGACGCGACAGGCGTTCGGCGGGCCGCTCTGGAACCAGCAGGGCGTGCGGCTGAAGCTCGCCCAGCTCGCGGCAAAGGCGGCCGCGGCGCGCGCGCTGGCCTATCAGGCCGCCGAGCTTGCGGCGGCCGGGCAGGAGTGTCTGCGTGAAGTGTCGATGGTGAAGGCGCTGTCGCCGGAGGTGTTGCACGAGGTCGTGCATGGCTGCCTGCAGCTGCATGGCGGCTCAGGCTTCATGCGCGGCACCCCGATCGAGCGCATGGTGCGCGACGCGCGGGTGCTGACGATCGGCGGCGGCGCCACCGAGGTGATGCTGGAAGAGGTTGCCAAGCGGATGTAAGGAGGGCGGCCGTTAAGTCGCCGCCGCCTTACCCTGGCCGACCGTCTGTGCCGCGATCCCTGGCTTCAGCCGCCAGTCCTCGCCGAAATCCGCGAGCGGATGGAAGAACAGCGGTTCGGCGGTCTCGAGCTGCCGCAGCCGCTCGGCGTAGTCGTCGAGATAGCGATGCCGCGCCGCCTCGTCGACGAAGTTCACTGAATAGGACACGAAGGGCGGCAGGACCTTGCAGCCGGCATAGGCCAGCGTGCCGTTCTGGATCGGCCACAGCACCACGTCGAGGGCGCCAACCAGCCCGTCGGGCGCGCACATGCCAGGGTAGGCGGCGGTCGAGGTCACGACCATGGCGCGGCGGCCGGAAAGGCCGCCCGTGTCGTAGCGGCGGCCGGCGCCATAGATGGCACCGTTGACGAACACGCGATCGATCCAGCCCTTCATGATGGCCGGGACCGAGAACCACCACAGCGGAAACTGCAGGATCAGGAGGTCGCACCACAGCAGCTTCTCGATCTCGGCCGTGATGTCGCCGCTGAGCGTCCCCTGTTGCAGATTGTATTTCTGCTCGCGGTCATATTGCAGCCGGTCGGGAAACCGCCGCTCGCCAAAGTCTTCCGCGGTCGCCACCGGATTGAAGCGCATGGCGTAGAGGTCGGAGATCCTGACCGTATGTCCGAGCGCGGTCAGCTCGGCCACCGACCGCGCCAGCAGCGCCGCGTTGAACGACTGCGCCTCCTGATGGGCAAAGACGATCAGGACCTTCATCGGTCTAGTCCACCGGCTTGAAGCTGAGCGTCGCCGTATCGGCCTGCATGATCTGCAGCTTCTGGTTCGAGAAGCGGACGCCGGGGCCGAAGCTGATCGGCGCCATCACGCCGGTCTCGACATTCCTGGTCTTCTCCAGCTCCGCGATGGTGCAGGCCCAGGTCGGCTGCTTGCCGCAGCGCTCGATCGCCGCGATCAGGACCTTCGCGGCGGCGTATCCGGTCATGGTGTAGCGGTTGATGCCCTTGAATTCTGCCTCCGACACCAGCGGCTTGGCTTTCTCCAGGAACGCCTTGCCGGCAGCGCCGGCGAAAGGCTCGACATAGTCGACCGCATAGATGCCGTCACCGGCCGGGCCCATCAGCTTCAGCACCGGTTCGATGCGGCCGGGCCAGAAGATGCCGGTCACCGGCTTGATGCCGAGCTTCTCGAGTTCCTTCATCATCGCGATGTTCTCGGCGATAATGCCGCCGGCCAGGAACACCTCGGCGCCGGAATCCTTCAGCTGCAGCATGTCGGACGAGAAGTCCTGCTGGCCCTTCTTGTAGTTGCCGCTGTAGACAACGTTCAGCTTCTTGGCCTTGACCACGGTATCGAAGCCGTCGCGGACCGTGATGCCGTAATCGTCGTCCTGGGTGATCAGGCCCCATTTCTTGCCGGGGTTCTTGTCGGCCAGGAAATTGACGAGGTGGATGATGCCTTCCTCGTAGGATTGGCCGACCACGAATACGTTCTTGCGCGGCGGCTCCCAGAGGAATTTCACCGGCGCGACGTCGATCACGGTCGGGATGCCCGATTTCTCCAGCACCGGCATGACGGCGATCGACTGGCCCGAGCCGGAGATGCCGATCATGGCGAACACCTTGTCGACGTCGATCACCTTCTTGACGCCCTGGATGGTGCGCGCGGTGACGTAGCCGTCGTCCTCCAGCACGTATTTGATCTTGCGGCCGTTGATGCCGCCGGCGGCGTTGGCTTCGGCGATCGCGATCTTGTGGCCGATTGACGCTGCGACGCCGAGCAGCGCCGGCGGCCCGGTCAGGGGTTCGACGTCGCCGATCAGGATCTCGGTGTCGGTGATGCCGGGGTCGGCGGCGGCAACGGGACCGATGCCAAGGCAGGCCGTGGAAAGCAGCAGCGAAGCCGCCGCCAGATGTCTGATCATTGTCTCCTCCTCATGGTGTGCTTTTTTTGGTTAGTAGCGCAGCGGCCAATGCACCCAGGCCCGCTTGATATCGTGCCAGGCGCCGACCAGCCCCCTCGGCTGGAAGCGCAGGAACAGGATGATGACGAGGCCGTAGAGCATGCTCTTCAGCTCCTGCGCGCCGGTCGTGAACGTCGCGTCCATCTGCGCGCTGAACAGGCTGAAGACGATCCGGGTCGCTTCCGGCAGCAGCACGATCAGGATGGTGCCGAGCACGGCGCCGAGCGCCGAACCGAGCCCACCGACGATCAGGATCGCCAGCGCCTCGATCGAGAGCAGGAACGGAAAGCCCTCGACGCTGACGAAGGAGAGATAGATGCCGTAGAGTGCGCCGGCGAGCCCGGTGATGAAGGCCGATGTGACGAAGGCGAACAGCTTGTAGGCATGCAGGTTGATCCCCATCACGCGTGCCGCGGTGTCGTTGTCGCGGATCGCGACGAAAGCACGGCCGACCCGGCTGCGGCGGATGTTGAGGGTGGCGAATAGCGTCAAGGCTGCGATGGCGAGGCAGAGATAGGTGAAGGCGGCGTCGCTGTCGAAGCTGATGCCGAAGATCTCGGGCCGCTGCACCTGGATGCCGCGCGCGCCGTTGGTAAGCCAGCGCATCTCCAGAATCACGGTGTTGATGATAAAGGAGAAGGCGAGTGTGGTGATGGCGAGATAGAGCCCCTTCAGCCGCAGCGACGGCGCGCCGACGATCAGGCTTGCCAGCGCCGGCACCACGCCGGCCCCGAGGAAGCCGACCAGCGGCGGCATGTGGTACTTCGAGACCAACACCGCGTAGGCATAGGCGCCGGTGACGAGGAAGCCGACATGGCCGAGCGAGATCAGGCCGGTGTAGCCGGTCAGGATGTTGAGCCCGAGCGCGCCGGTCACCGTGATCAGGATGATCATCAGGAACGACAGCGCGTAGGAATTCAGCAGATAAGGTGCTGCAATCAGCGCCAGCAGCAGCACGGCCGACCATAGCCACACCGGCGGTGAATCGATCAGCGCAACCAGTTCGCCATAGCTCTGTTTGTAATCACCAGTGCGCATCACACCCTCTCGATGTCGCGTTCGCCGAAGATGCCGAACGGGCGGATCATCAGCACGACGATGATCATGGCAAAGCCCGCGACCTCCTTCATGCCGGAGCCGACATAGCCGCCGGCGAGGTTTTCCGTGATGCCGATCAGGAGGCCGCCGAGGCCAGAGCCGAGCACGGCGTCAAGCCCGCCCAGGATCGTGGCCGGAAACGCCTTCAGGCCAAGCTGGAACATCGCCGGCGACAGATCATAGGACAGCGCGAAGAACACCCCGCCGATGCCGGCGATCACGGATGAGGCGGCCCAGGCCAGCGCGTGAACCCTGGTGGCGCTGATGCCCATCAAGAGCGCGGTGCGGTCGTCGGCCGCGACCGCGCGCATCGCGACGCCGACCTTGCTGTATCGAAAGAACGCCCAGATCGCGGCGAGCAGCGAAAGCAGCGTACCGATGACGGCGATTTGCCCGGTGCGCACGCCGATGCCGCCGAGATGGACGATGCCGCGGCCCATGCCGACATCGAGGCCGTGCGGATAGGCGTCCCAGATGAAGTTGATGGCCGAGCGCAGGATCACCGCGAGCCCGATCGTGACCATCACGGTCGCGAACACGGGCTCGCCCAGCATCGGCCGCATCACGAGGCGCTCGATGATGAGGCCGAGCAGGATTGCGGCCAAGATCGCGCCCGCCGCGACGACGAACAGATTGCCGCTGACCGTGGTCGAGATCGTCCAGGCGATATAGGCGGTGATCATGGTCATCTCGCCCTGCGCGAAATTGACCAGCCCGGTGGATTTGTAGATCACGGCAAAGCCCATCGCGATCAGGCCGTAGATCGCGCCGATCGCGAGCCCCGAGATCAGGAGCTGGATGAGATACTGCATTCAGCCCTCCGACTGGTAGATGATGGCGAGCTCGCGCGCGAACTTCTTCTCGATCATGGCGCGGCGCACCTTCTGCGTGGCGGTGAGCTCGCCATCGTCATGGTCGAGCTCTTTCTCGAGGATCGCGAAACGGCGGATGTTCTCGACCCGGGCGAAGCGCTTATTGGTCTCGCCAACGATCCGCTCGACCAGCTCGTGCACTTCCGGCAGCTGCGACAGCGACTTGTAGTTGGTGTAGGCCAGCGCCCGGTCGCGCGCCCAGCGGCCGACATTGTCGTAATCGACCTGGACGATGGCGCCGAGGTATTTTTTGGCTTCACCGACCACGATCGCTTCCTTGATGAATTCGGAATCCTTCAGCGCGTTTTCGATCTCCGAGGGTGCGATGTTCTTGCCGCCGGCGGTGATGATGATCGCCTTCTTGCGGTCGACCACGGCGATCTCGCCGTTGTCGAGGACGTCGACAATGTCGCCGGTGCGCAGCCAGCCGTCTTGTTCCAGCGAAGCGGTGGAGGCCTTCTCGTCGAGGAAGTAGCCCTTGAAGACGCCGGGGTTGCGCAGCAGGATCTCGCCGTCGGTATCGAGTTTCCACTCCGTCTGCGGCAACGGCACGCCGCAGCCGCCGATCCGGTGTTGGCTTTCGGTCTGGATGAAGGCGACGCCGCCGCTCTCGGTGAGGCCGTAGCCCTGCGATACCGGCCGGCCGATGATGTCGAAGAAGCGCAATGTCTCCGGCGAGATTGACGCGCCGGCGCACAGCCTGTGCCGGCTGTAAGCGAAGCCGAGATGGCGCTGCAGATTGCGGAATATCAGGAGGTAAAGCAGTCCATAGGCGGCGTGATCGAGCCAATTGGCCTTGCCGGCTTGGCGGCGGTCGGACAGCGCGCGGCCCCAGGCGAGACAGGCCTTGGTTAAGCCCTGCCGCAGCCGGCCGCTCTCGCCGAGCCGGAACAGGAAACCCTGCTGAAGCTTTTCGTAGATGCGCGGCACGCCGACGAAGAAGGTCGGCGCGATCTCGCGGATGTTGATCGCGACGGTGTCGATCGACTCCGCAAAGGAGACCGTGCCGCCGAGCACGAGATGCGTCACCGTGCCGTAGCAGCGCTCGGCGACGTGGCAGAGCGGCAGATAGCTCACCGCTTCGAACGGCTTGTCGGCGATCCCGACGGTCTTGGCGTAGGCATAGGCGGCGTAGACGAGATTGCGATGGGTCAGCATCGCGCCCTTCGGCGGACCCGTCGTGCCCGAGGTGTAGACGAGGATGCAGACATCGTCGGGCGCGCCCTGGCTGATCAGGCGATCGAGGCTGGCGTTGGCCTCCGGGTTCGCGTCGGCATAGGCCTTGCCGCGTTCGCACAGTGCTGCGAACGACATCAGCTCGGACTGGCGATAATGCCGCAGGCCCTTCATGTCGACGCAGACGATGGCCTCCAGATCCGGCAGGCCGCCATTGTTGGCCATCGCGTCGAGCACCTTGTCGGTCTGCTCCTGATCGCCGGTGATCACGACCCGGGCGCCGGAATGCTTGACGATATATTGCAACTCGACCCAGGGATTTGTCGGATAGATGCCGACCGCGACCGCGCCGATCATTTGGGCGCCGAGATCGGCGTAAAACCATTCCGGCGCGTTCTCGCCGGCGATGGCGACGCGGTCGCCGGGCTTGATGCCGAGCGACAGCAGGCCGAGCGCGACCGCACGCGCTGTCTCGTAATAGTGCCGCCAGGAATAGGGATTCCAGATGCCGTATTCCTTCTCGCGCAGCGCCAGCGCATCGCCGTGCACGGCGGCGCGCTGCCGCAGCAATTGCGGGATGGTGATGGTGGCATCCGCAAGCGCCGCCTGCAGCGCATCGGCGCCTGCCGCAGGCTCGCTGCGCGCGACGCCGGCTTGCAGCGGCGGATGAGCGGTGCGCAGGCTGTCCATCGTCGACATCACGCGCCTGCCTTTGCCATCGTTTCAGTGCGCTGGCCGCCGAGATAGGCCTCCGCGACGGCCGGATCGCGCCTGACCTCGTCGGGCGTGCCTTCGGCGATCTTGCGGCCGAAATTCAGCACATGGATGCGATCGGAGATGTCCATCACGATGCGCATCTCGTGCTCGATCATCACGACGGTGATGCCGAGCTCGTCGCGGATGTCGAGCACGAAGCGTGCGATGTCCTCGGTCTCCTCCTGGTTCATGCCGGATACCATCTCGTCGAGCAGCAGCAGTTTCGGCTCGCAGGCGAGCGCGCGGGCGAGCTCGACGCGCTTCTGCTGGCCGTAGGACAGCGTGCCGACCACGGCATCCCTGATATGCTCGATCTCGAGGAATTCGATGATGTGCTCGACGCGCTGCCGGGCCGCGATCTCTTCCTTGCGGGTGCGGCCGAAGAACACCACGGCGTCGAGCACGGTCGAGCGCAGATGGGCATGGCGGCCTGTCAGGATGTTTTCGACCACGGTGCCGTGCTTGAACAGCGCCAGATTCTGAAATGTGCGGCCGATCCCGACGGCGGCGAACTTCCACGGCGAAATGGTCGAAAGGTCGATGCCGTCGAAGGTGATCCGGCCGCCGCTCGGTCGCAGCACGCCCGAGATCATGTTGAACAGCGTGGTCTTGCCGGCACCGTTCGGGCCGATCACGCTGCAGATCTCGCCCGCCGCGACTTCAAGGCTGACATCGGTGACCGCCTGCAGGCCGCCGAAGCTCTTGGAGAGGTTGTCGATCGCAAGCAGCGCGGTCACGACAGCCACCGCTTGCGGCGCTTGTAATGCTTGACGTCGCGCAGGCTCTTGCGGCCGGTGGAGGAGACGCCGAGGTAGAATTCCTGGACGTCCTCGTTGGCGGTGAGCCTTTCTGCCGTACCGTCGAGCACGACGCGGCCGGTCTCCAGGATGTAGCCGTAGTCGGCGATGTCGAGCGCGCGCTGCGCGTTCTGCTCCACCAGCAGCACGGTCATCTTCAGCTCGTCGCGCAGCCGGACGATCACCTCATAGATGCGGTCGATGATCAGCGGCGCGAGGCCGAGCGACGGCTCGTCGAGCGCCAGCAGCACGGGATCGGTCATCAGCGCGCGGCCGATCGCGAGCATCTGCTGCTCGCCGCCGGACATGTAGCCGGCGATCTGGTCGCGCCGCTCATAGAGCCGCGGAAACAGCGCAAATACCTTGTCGCGGCGCTCGCGCGCCTCGGGGCCGGTCCTGGTGTAGCCGCCCATCTGCAAATTCTCATCGATGGACAGGGCCGCGAAGACGCGGCGGCCCTCCGGCACCTGCACGATGCCGCGGCGCACCAGTTCATCCGGCGCGAGGTGATGCACCTCGTGATTGCGGAAGCGGATGCTGCCATTCTCGATCACGCCTTCCTCGGTGTAGAGGATGCCGGACATCGCCTTCAGCAGCGTCGACTTGCCGGCACCGTTGGAGCCGAGCAGAGCGACGATGTTGCCTTCGGGCACCGCGATCGAGACATCGCGTATCGCCTCGATGGCGTTGTCGTAGACGATGCGGATGTTGCGGAATTCGAGCAGGCACTCGCGCGCCGGCCCAGTGAGCAGCGCTGCCGATGGCGCCGGGTGCGGGACGGTCGTCGGCATCGCGTTCAGACCCGGCCAACCGACCGGCGCGGCCGCGCGGCGAAGATCGCATCGGTGACGATCTTGGCGGTCTCGGCACAAGCCTGCGTGCCGCCATTGCCGTATTGCTTCACCGCGTCGCCGACGCACCACAGGCCCTCGATGCCGGTCTCGCGCGGCAGGTCGTAACCGGCGCAGCTGCGTTGCGCCGGCCAGTCGTCGCGCATCACCCGGATCGAGAGGATTTTCGCCTGGTCGAAATTGGCGAACTGCTCGCGAAGGTCCTCGAGCGCGAGCGCGACCTCGGCATCGGAGTCGAAATCGCCGAGCGCCGGCATCGGCACCGCGTAGGCGACGTAAAGATGCCAGCCCGGCGGAGCGAGTTCCGGGCAGGTGGCGGAGAGGTTCGCCATGTTGCAGAGCCGGCGCGTCTTGCCGAAGGTGACGATGCCGGGATGGTTGATCAGCGGCTCGCGGCTGGCGACATTGATGACGATATTGGCGGCCGGGCGAAGGTCGTTCTTCACCTTGGCGATGTAATCCGCTGGAAAGGCCTCGCTGCCGGCAAGCGCGACAGTGGCCTTCGGTCCCGCGTTGCTGATGACGAGATCGGTGTCGATCCGCACCCGCTCGCCATTCCTGAGAACGGTAACGCCTTCGACGCGGCCGTTGGCGGTGTGGATCGTGGTCGCCGGCGTCCCGAGCCAGATGTCGCCATTGCGCTTGATCGCGCCGCCGAGGCTGTTCCAGACGCCGATCGTGCCTTGCGGGCAGAAGCCGAACTTCTTGAAGGCACCCTTGCTTGTGAAATAGGTGAGGAAGGCGCGGGCCGGCAGCTCGGCGGCGTTGCAGGCGAAGATCGCCGCGCAGAGATTGCGAAACAGCGCGTGCACCGTCGCGTTGCTGGTGTAGCCCTTCAGCCAGTCCTCGGTCGATTGCCGCCCGTCGGGCAGGTTGCCGGAGCGGGCGTCGGCGAATTTCTCCAGGATGCGGGAGGCCTGCTTGGTCAGTTGTCCGAGCAGCAGCGACCAGCCGCCGCGGCCGACATCGATCACCTTGCCGTCGATGAAGAACGAGCTCGCAGGCTCCGGCGCGCGGATATCGAGCGGCGCACCGACGGTGTGGAAGGTCTCCTCGAACACGCCGCCGAACTCGATCGCGATTGCGCCGATATTGACCTTGAAGCCGTCGATCTCCTCGGTCGAGGCGCGCCCCCCGAGCCGGTCCTTGTCGTCGACGACGAGGGTATGCAGCCCGCCATGGGCGAGACGCGCCGCGGCGCACAGCCCGCCGGCGCCGGCTCCGATCACGACAGCATCGACCTTATGAGCATCCACGCGCAGCCTCCCTCGATGCCGCCGGGTTGGCCCCGGCATGCGCAATCCGCTTGCTTGATGATGGTCACGATAATATAATCCGACCGGTCGTTCAAATTATTTTTTGACGCAGGTCAATGATCCCGCTGCGTCAGGGTTGATGAGTTCTGGTGGACGGTGCCCGCAAAGGGAGAGACGGAAGCCGCCCGATTCCGGCGGCGTCAGCGGTGGACGAGAGAGACGGGTATGGCGCGGACGCGCTCAGAAAACTACGACGAGATCCAGCGGGGCATTCTCACCACCGCCTGCGGCCTGTTCGCGCGTCAGGGCTACATGCGCGCCTCGATCGCGGACCTCGCGGACGCCTGCAAGCTGTCGCGCGGCGCGCTGTATCACTATTTCGACTCCAAGGAAGCGATCCTGTTCGCGATCCTCGATGCGCATATCCGCGAGATGATCGCCGATGTCGAGGCCGCGATGGCCGGCAAGGCGGCGACGCTGGAGCAGTTCCGTGCCGCGATCCAGGCCATCGTCGCACTGAATGCGCGCTCGAGCGACGAGCAGCGCGTCATCCTCAACGACCTCTCGTTCCTCGGTGAGACCGAGCAGGATGCGATCAAGGCGCTGGAGCGCCAGCTCGTCGACACGGTCTCGGAGCTTCTGGTCAAGCTCGACAAGGAAGGCAAGATCGTCAAGCGGACCAAGAAGATCTACAGCATGATGCTGTTCGGCATCCTGAACTTCAGCCACACCTGGTACGACCCGAAGGGTGGCGTCGACCCCGGCGCGTTCGCCGACATGGTGGTGGACCTGTTCCTGTACGGTTTCACCATGCCGGTGCCGGCCAAGGACGCCGCACGGCCGCTGCGTCAGCGCGCGTGAGCTGGCGCGATCACCACTGAGAGCGAACGGCTGCCGAAGCGGATCCTCTATCACGTCGCCATGGAGCTGGCGCTGACCGGGCAGTTCAAGAGCGAAGCCTACGAGAAGGTCGGCGGGTTGCTCACCGCGGCTTGAGGCTTCCGCCACCCGCCGGCCCTGCCGATCACCTCATCTGCACATCCTTGTGAAGGGCGTGACGCCCTGTTGCGCGTAACGCGCGCGGGGCGCGCTGCGTAATCCTGCCACGAACGCCGTAACCGCGGCTGATGGTGGCATCGCAGCGAGGGAAGAAACATCCGCATGAATCTGTCGTTCAACATCGCTGAACAAGGCGAGGGGTCCTATCGTCTGCTCGCGATCCTGCGCTGGGTCATGGTGGTGATCTGCGTGTCGTTCGGCATGCAGAAGTTCACGCTGCAATCGGCGCAAGGCATCGTGCAATTCATCAGCAACAGCCCGTTCGTCTCGTGGCTGTCGGTGTTCGGCCTTCGCGGCGAGGCCTATGTGCTTGGCGTCACCGAGTTCGACATCGCCGTACTGCTTGGCGCCGGGGCATTCAGCCCGATCCTGTCCGCAATCGGCGCATTGATGGGCGTGATCACCTTCGCGGTGACCTGGTCGTTCTTCTTCACGACACCCGGGGTGGCGAAATGGAGCCTGTCGACCGACCCGATGGCCTGGAACCTGGCCGGCGAGTTCCTGTTCAAGGACATCGTGCTCCTCTGCGTCTGCCTCGTGCTGCTGCTGGCGTCGTTGCCGCGGTCGATCATCCGGTCGCGAAGCGGATAGGCGCGCGCTGTGCGTTCAATAGTTAAGCCATGCTTAACCACGGCATCGCGCGCACCCTGTATCGGGAACGGGACAATCCGTCGCACGCAGCCGTGTCTTGCAAATCGAATCCCATGGGCATATGCAACCCTTGATTGACGAATTGTTGCTAGCAAGAAACCGTCCCCGGGTTGGGAGCGGAATGTGACGAAGTCAGACATATCGGCGGCGAGTCCGGCAAGCGTCGGTATTGCCTCTCCGTCGCAGCACATTTTCCGCATTTTCAAACGTCCCGCATTTTTTTGTTCCATTGCAGTTCCCGCGCCGTGGCTGGAGTGGGAGGGCGGTCGCGATCGCGGATTCCGGCAGTGACCGTCGGAACAGCGATCGGGCCGCCCGTTCCCCAGCTGGAACGAGTCACGGTGCGAGACGCGCGATCGTGAATTCGGACACGTGGGTTCCATCGCTAGGATCGCGATGTCGCCATCTCTCGATGGCTGAGCAGGTCCACCCGCGGGTCATACCGCTCCCGAATTCGTTCTACATGAGACAATGGCTCTTCGTCCGGATCGCGGCTGTCCTGCTTGCCGTTGTCGCTAACGTGCTGACGGCGGCGCGGGCTGATTCCGA
The DNA here is from genome assembly GCF_054063415.1 of Bradyrhizobium sp. USDA 4011. Taxonomy (NCBI): domain Bacteria; kingdom Pseudomonadati; phylum Pseudomonadota; class Alphaproteobacteria; order Hyphomicrobiales; family Nitrobacteraceae; genus Bradyrhizobium; species Bradyrhizobium sp. USDA 4011. The sequence continues at coordinate 2,023,601 of NZ_JBSSGG010000001.1, read as the reverse complement.
CATGGATGCGCAGATCAGGGACATCGTCACGACCGAACTGTCGCCGACCGCGACCGTGGCCGATCCGGGCGGCCTGGCCGCGGCGGTCTATGCCGGCGGTCGGGTCGCCTTCTTCAACTACGGCTTCGCCGACGCTGCAGCAAGGCGGCCGGTCACCTCGGACACGCTGTTCAATCTCGCCTCGCTGCGCAAGCTGTTCGAGGCGACACTGGTTGCCCTCGGCACCGAGCGCGGCGAATTGCGGCTGGACGATCCCGTCGGCAAGTATCTGCCGGAGTTGCACGGCGACTATATCAGCCGCGTCACGGTCGGCGAGCTGGTCAACCATACATCGGGGCTGCTGCTGCCGACCGATCATCCGCCCTGGCCGAACGAGACCTTCAGCCGCGATCAGTTCATCGCGATGCTCAATGCCTGGACGCCACAGAAAGGAGAGCAGCCGGGCAAGCAGCGCATCTACAGCCACGCCGGCTATGTCCTGCTGCAGCTGGTGCTGGAGCAGCGCTATCGCATGCCGATCGCGACGTTGATCGAGAGCCGTATCCTCAGGCCGCTCGGCATGACCTCGACCTTCGTTCCGGATCGTGGCGAGGACAATCGCGCGGCGATGGCGCCGGAGATCATGCAGCGCATGGTCCAGGGCTACTCCCACGACGGCACGGCGATCGGTCCACCCGGCAATCAGCAGAGCTACTACGATTTTCCCGGCACCGGCCAGATGTTCTCGTCGGCGCGCGATCTCGGCATGCTGCTGCGCGCCTGTCTCGACGGCGCGGTGATCGATCCCGAATTGCGCGCGGCATTGCAGATGACCATGCGCGAGAGTTTCCGTGTCGATGCGACGTTCGGGCAGGCGATGGCGTGGGAGCATGTGCGGCTGGACGGTGTCACCGTCATCGACAAGCCCGGCGGCCTCAACAATGCCTCGGCCTATATCGGCCTGGTGCCGGCGCGCAGGTTCGGTATCGTGCTGCTCGCCAATCGTGGCGACTATCCGCACGAGATCGCGCGCTACAGGATCCTGCCGGCACTCGCGCGACTCTGATCAAACCGAGATACCCTAGCGATACTGCGTGCCAATCCGATGACACGGCCCGTGCCACCGGGCAGGGGATGCATGCAAAAATCGTCATGGCGCGGAACCGCGATCGGCTATATAAACCGGTAGCTTCTTCTCCTGCTCGAAGAGGCTGATATGACTGATTTACAAAATTCTAATTTGCACGCTCCTGATCTGCATACTTGGCTTTCGCAGCAACCCCACGGCCTGCGGACCTACCGGACCCTCCAGGAAAAACTCGAGATATTGAGCCAGCATCAGCCTGAGCAGCGGGCGATCTGTCGGCTGCTGAGCGGTCTCGTCGGCGACTACATCGAGGCCTTCGACGAGGAGCCGCTGCCCGTCGCGGTCGCCGACCGCTCCTATGGCCGCCTGCTCGCTCTCGTCGCAAGCCTCGATCTCAAGGGTAGTTCCGACCGCCGTCTCGCCGACATCAACCGCGTCGCGTCCTGCGATTTGCTGAATTGATCGCGTTTCATGTTCGCGCGGCGGCGAGCTCGCGATAGAGCGCGGCGTAGTGGCCGGCGCGATTGTGCCAGGAGACATCGGTGGCCATGCCGGCCTGCTGCAGCCGGCGCCAGGTCACCTTGTCGTTGAACAGCAGGTTCGCTGTGCGCAAGCCATGGGCGAGCGCTTCCGAGGTCGCGGGTGCGAACTTGATGCCGGTCGCAGCACTGCCGGTGACCGCGGCTTCGTCGAAGCCCTGCACGGTGTCGGCAAGGCCGCCGACATTGGCAACGATCGGGACCGCGCCGTAGCGCAGCGCGCAGAGCTGGGTGAGGCCGCACGGCTCGAACCGCGACGGCACCGCGAGCGCATCGGAGCCTGCCTGGATCAGATGCGCCAGCGCCTCGTCATAGCCGATCACGACCGCGATCCGCCCGGGGTTGTCGCGCGCCAGCGCGGCGTAGCGATCCTGCAGATCGCGATCGCCGCTGCCGAGCAGCGCGAGCTGAATGCCTTCGCCGAGCAATGTCGGAATGTTCTCGAGCAGCAGGTCGAGCCCCTTCTGCCACGACAGCCGGCTGATGACGCCGAGAAGCATCGCATCCGGCGCCGGATCGAGACCGAACCGCCGTTGCAGCGCTGTCTTGTTGGCTGCGCGCTCCGCGATTTGCCCGGCGCTGAAGCGCGCGGCGATGTCGGGATCGGTGGCCGGATTCCACACATCGATGTCGATGCCGTTGAGGATGCCGCTCAGCACGTCGGAGCGTTCGCGCAACAGGCCGCCGAGCCCCATGCCGCCTTCGTCGCTCTGGATCTCCTGCGCATAGGTCGGCGACACCGTGGTGATGCGGTCGGCGAATTGCAGGCCGGCTTTCAAGAGACTGATGGTGCCGTAATATTCGACGCCGTGAAGGGAATAGGCCTCACCCGGAAGACCAAACGCAGCCAGCATGTCCGGCGAGAATTGCCCCTGATAGGCAAGGTTGTGCACGGTCATCACCGTGCCCGGCCGCGGCTGCCCTCCGTAGTGCAGGTAGGCCGGCGCGAGGCCGGCCTGCCAGTCATGCGCATGCACGATGTCGGGGACGAAGCCCTCGATCGCACCCCGGCCGATTTCGGCCGCCATCCGCGACAGCGCCGCAAAGCGGATGCCGTTGTCGGGCCAGTCGCGTCCGTCGGGACCGACATAGGGATTGCCGGGGCGCGCATAGAGATGCGGCGCGTCGAGCGCAACAAGATCGAGGCCGTCATGGGTGCCGCCGAGCACGCGGATCGGGCCGCCGTAAACTTCGTCCCAGTTCAGCAGCGTCTCCGCGGAGGCCAGCGCCTTGAGCACATCGGGATAGCCGGGCACCAGCGTCCGCGTCGTGACGCCGTGCTGCTTCAGCGCCGCCGGCAGCGCGCCGACCACGTCGGCGAGGCCGCCGGTCTTGACGATCGGGTAGATTTCCGAGGCGACCGCGAGGACGCGGATGGGCGTCATGTCGGGAGCCTGTCGATCATCGGTTGCGTGATCAGGGTGATCCCGTTCTCGGTGGTGCGGAATCGCTTGCCGTCGAACTCGGGATCCTCGCCGACCACCAGCCCTTCCGGAATCCGCACGCCGCGATCGATCACGACGTTTCTGAGCCGCGCGCCGCGGCCGACATTCACATAGGGCATGATCACCGCGTTCTCGACATTGGCGTAGGAATTGACGTGGACGCCGGTGAACAGCAGCGACCGTCGCAGCGCCGCGCCCGAGATGATGCAGGCGCCCGAGACCAGCGAGGTCACCGCCTGGCCGCGCCGTCCGTCCTCGTCGTGGACGAACTTGGCGGGCGGGGTGATCTCGGCATAGGTCCAGATCGGCCATGCGCGGTCGTAGAGATCGAGCTCCGGCACGACATCGGTGAGATCGATATTGGCGGCCCAATAGGCGTCGACGGTGCCGACATCGCGCCAGTAGGAGCGGGGATCGTCGCCGGAGCGGACACAGGAATCGTTGAACTGATGCGCCACGGCCCGGCCGTGCTTGACGATATAGGGAATGATGTCCTTGCCGAAATCGTGGTTGGAATTCGGGTCGGCGGCATCGCGGCGCAATTCGTCGAACAGGAATTGCGAGTCGAACACGTAGATGCCCATGCTGGCGAGCGACTTGTCGGGCTTGCCGGGCATCGGCGGCGGATCGGCCGGCTTCTCCAGGAACGACTGGATCAGGCCGTTGTCGTCGACATGCATGATACCGAAGCCGCTGGATTCGGTGCGCGGCATTTCGAGGCAGCCGACCGTGACGTCGGCGCCGCTCTCGACATGCTGCTTCAGCATCACCTCGTAGTCCATCTTGTAGATGTGGTCGCCGGCGAGCACCAGGATGTACTTGGTGCCGTGCGCCTCGAGGATGTCGATGTTCTGATACACCGCGTCCGCCGTGCCGAGATACCAGTTGGTCTCGGACACGCGCTGGCTTGCCGGCAGGATGTCAAAACTCTCGTTTCGTTCCGGGCGGAAGAAGTTCCAGCCGCCTTGCAGATGTCGGATCAGGCTGTGCGCCTTGTACTGGGTCGCCACCGCGATGCGGCGGATGCCGGAATTCACGGCGTTGGAGAGCGCGAAATCGATGATGCGGGACTTGCCGCCAAAATACACCGCCGGCTTGGCGCGCCTGTCGGTGAGCTCCTGAAGCCTGCTGCCGCGTCCGCCGGCCAGCACATAGGCGAGGGCGTGACGCGACAGTGGTTCATTTCCGACACTTCTCATGGTCATCCTCCCAGAACTTCAGGCGTGGCCCCGCTACCTTCTCTTGTCCGGAAGGCCTGATCGGGCGCCAACGGGGCCGATCGGAACGTAGCAAGCGCGCCTCGGTTGGGCAAAGCGGGATGGCGGATTTTCGTTCCCCGAATCCCGGCCTCTGAAGATCGGGGTTGCGGGCTGGTTAAGGCTATTGACGGCGCGCGATTTCGGCCTAGAGCAGGCCTGCGCATTTCCCGCCCAAGGCCGGCATCTCATGACAGTTTCTTCCGTCACGCCCCAGAACATCCGTGCAACGCTGCTGCTGCGCCAGGAAATAGCGCTGCTCGACGTCAGGCATGAGGCGGAGTTCGCCACGGGCCATCCGCTGTTTGCCGCCAACATGGCCGCCGGCCGAATCGCGCTCGAAGCCGAGCTGCGACTGCCGCGCAAGGACGTGCCGATCGTTCTCTATGACAATGGCGAGGGACTGGTCGCTGTCGCGGCTGGCCAGTTGCAGGCGCTGGGCTACAGCAACGTTGCGGCGCTGGCCGGCGGCCTGCAGGGCTGGAAGGCGGCCGGCTACGAGGTGTTCGAGGACGTCAATTCCTACGCCAAGGCCTTCGGCGAGCTGGTCGAGTCGCGCAGGCACACGCCCTCGCTGAGTGCCGACGAGGTCGCCGCGCTGATAGCCGACAAGGCCAACATCGCGATCCTCGATGTCCGCCGTTTCGACGAATATGCCACCATGAACATCCCGGGCTCGGTCAGCGTGCCCGGCGCGGAGCTGGTGCTGCGCGCAGGGAGCGCGGCGCCCGATCCCGACACCACCATCATCGTCAACTGCGCCGGCCGCACCCGCTCGATCATCGGCACGCAGTCGCTGATCAATGCCGGACTGCCGAACAAGGTGTGGGCGCTGCGCAACGGCACGATCGGCTGGACGCTGGCGAAACACGAGCTCGAACACGGCGCCGGCAAGCGCGGCGACGTCGGGCCGTTCGCCGGCGCCGCCGACAATGCGCGCGACGTCGCCTATCGCGCCGGCGTCCGCCGCATCGGCGCGCGTGAGCTTGCCGCGCTGGAAAAGGACGCACACCGCACGCTGTATCGCTTCGACGTCCGCGACGCCAAGGAATACGCCGCCGGTCATCTGGCCGGCTTCCGCCACTATGCGGGCGGCCAGCTGGTGCAGGAAATCGACATGGCTGCGCCGGTGCGCGGCGCCCGCATCGTGCTGACCGACGACAAGAGCATCCGCGCCGACATGACGGCGTCCTGGCTCGCACAGATGGGCTGGGAGGTTTACGTGCTCGAAGGCGGCTATGACGGTCCGCTGGAATTGGGGCCGCCGCGCGTCGCGCCGCGGCCCGATCCCGCGCACCGCTACCGCCGTCCCTATGAAGGCACCGGCGTCGCGGAAAAGGCGATGCAGGCCTATCTCGATTGGGAGTACGGCCTGGTGGACCAGCTGCGCCGCGACGGCACGCACGGGTTTTATGTGATCTAGCGGATGACATGGTGACGGCGGTGCGACCGCATCGGTGCCGAGTTGCTGGGGCAGGCCGCCAAAATATCGAAAACAACCCCATGCAAAGTAGCCGGTGGCTGCCGGCGGACACGGCAACTTGACTCGTCGGGCAACTCAGCGGTATTGTTCTATTATTCAGAAATCGTGCAAGCCGTCGTCGTCCCTGCGAAAGCAGGACCCATGCGCCGCAGCGGGCGTTGTTGAAGGGACTCGTCGTTCCAGCATCGCCCAACAATCGGCATCTGTGGTTATGGGTCCCTGCCTTCGCAGGGACGACGATGAGGATGGTGCTCGATTCAAGGCGTCACACCACGCAGTGTCATCACCCGCGCAGGCGCAGGCGGGTGATCCGGCATTCCAGAGACCGCAGTGCTTGAGCCGAGCGGCCGCGGCGTACAGGGTCGCCCGGCCCCGTCCCCGCCAAGGCTTCGACGCGGCGACGTATCCTCGGCGCGCCGAAGTCTGCTTGCGAAACGCAATGACGCAGCCGGCGACGGAACTCAGTCCGGACTGAACGCGTCGTACACCAGCTTCCTGAACGCCGGCGTGATGCGCTGGCGTTCGTTCTGGGTCTGCTCGAGCATGATGTAGATCATGTCGAGCTTCGGATCGACGCCGAAATAGGTGCCGCTTCCGCTGTCCCACTTCAATTCGCCGATCGAGCCGGGCGGCGGTGGCTTGGCAATGCCGGGATCGGTGCGCACCGCGATGCCGTAGCCGTAGCCGAAGCCGTCGCCGGGAAAGTACCAGTAGTCGCGGCCGACGCCGGAGCCCGGCCCGATATGGTCCGTCGTCATGGTCTTGAAGGCGGCCGGGCTCAGATAGCGCTTGCCGCCGAGCTCGCCGCCGTTGAGCAGCATCTGCGCGAAGCGCGCATAGTCGAGAATGGTCGACACCAGGCCGCCGCCGCCGGACTCCCACTCCGGATGCGCGCGCCGGTCGTTCTCCCCGTCGATCAGGATCGTGTCCGAGGGCAGCGGCTCTGCCAGCCGCATCCGTTCGGTTTCCGCATCGAGCACGTATCTGGTGTCGTTCATCTTCAACGGATCGAAGATGCGCTCCTTTTCAAATTGATAGAGCGACTTGCCCGAGACGATCTCGATCACCCGGCCGAGCACGTCGGTGGAATGACCGTAGCGCCACAACGTACCGGGCTGCCGTGACAGCGGCAGCCTGGCGAGCCTTGCTGTGAACTCCTTGTTGTCGAATTTTCCGTCGAACAGATGGCCTGCGCGATAGATTTTCTGGATCCAGTCGGCGCCGATGTATTCGTAGGTGATGCCCGAGGTGTGCCGCATCAGGTCCTCGATCGTGACCGGGCGGATCGGCGGCACCAGTTCCACCTTGGCCGGATCGTTGCCGCCGTCGGGTTCGATCGCGATCTTCACGTCTGCGAACGCCGGAATGTATTTCGACAGCGGATCCTGCGGCGACAGCTTCCCCTCGTCGACCAGCATCATCGCGGCGGTGTTGGTGATCGGCTTGGTCATCGAATGCAGCGCGAACATCGTGTCCGGCCGCATTGGCGACTTGGTCGTGACGTCGCGATAGCCGAAGGTCTTCAGATAGACCGGCTTGCCGTGCTGCTGGATCAGGATGATCGCGCCTGGAATTTTTCCTGTCGCAATCTCGTTGTCGAAGAACGCGGTGATGCGTTCGAGCTTTTCCGGCGACGGTGCAGGGGCCTCGGTGGCGCGCGCCGCACTTGATGTGACAAATGCAAGACACACGATCGCGGTCACTACCTCACGGAGCGTCCGCACGGCAGTGTGGAATGCTCGATCGTATCCGCATGACATTGAAAGCCGCCCCTGCCTGATGCCCTGAACGCCGCAGTTCTAGCGCAGGCGCCCCCGCACCATAATCATTTTGAGGCGAGTTTATTCCCCAACGATGGTTGAAATTTACACAATCTGCGTGGCGCCGACCGGCGTGCGCACGGCATTCGACAGCACCTGCAGCGCCTGGCTCAGTTCGGCGCGATTGCGCGCGGCGCCGAGCGAGACGCGCAAGCCGCGCGGCGCGGCATCGCCTGCCGCAAAGGCGTCTTCGCCGACCACGGCGAGGCCATTGCGCATCAGATGCGACAGCAGGTCGGTGCCGTCGAAATGTTTTGGCAGCGGCATCCACAGATGGTGGCTCGCCGGCCGCGCCGCATAGGTGACGCCTTTGAGGAAGCGGGCCGCAAGCTGCTGGCGCGCGGCGGCTTCGTTGCGGATGGCGCGGATGATGTCGGCGGCGACACCGGAGCGCAGCCATTGCGTGACCAGCGCGACCATCAGCGATGGTGGCATCTGCATGGTGGCCTGCATGCCGGCGCGCATCCGCTGCTCGGCGGCCGCATCGGGCGCCAGCAGATAGGCGACGCGCAAGGCCGGCGCGATACATTTGGCGATGCTCGCGGCAAGGTAGGTGCGTTCGGGAATCAGCGTGGCGATCGGTGCCATCTGCGGCTCGAGCGGGCCGTAGACGTCGTCCTCGATCAGGACGCAGCCGCGCTTCCTGATGATGTCGGCGATCGCCTTGCGTCTGATCGCGCTCATCGTCGCCGTGGTCGGGTTCTGCTGCGTCGGCACCAGATAGACCACCTTCGGCTTGTGCTTGCGGCAGGCGTCGTCGAGCGCGTCGGGCCTGGCGCCCTCGGCGTCCATCGCAACGCCGATGAGGCGGACATCGAGCCGCGCGGCCGCGGCCTTGATGCCGGGAAACGTCAACGCCTCCGTCACTACGACATCGCCCGGCGAAGTCAGCGCCAGCAGCGCATTGAAGATGATCGCCTGCGATCCCGGATAGATCACGATCCGCTCGGCCGATGCCTGCGGCACGCGCGGCTGCAGCCAGGCAGCGCCGGCGTCGCGCTCGTCAGCGGTGCCGCCGGGGCGCGCATAGCCGAGATAGGCGGAGAACCCGGCTTCGGAGCGGATGGTGGCAAGTCCCTGCGCGATCCGCAGGTCGAGATTGGCCTCGACCGGCTGCGGCGGCAAATTCATCGACAGGTCGATGTTGACCGGCGCGGGCAGATCGGACGCCGCACGCGCCGTGGTCTCCGAGACGAAGGTGCCCTGGCCGACCCGGGCGTCGAGCAGCCCGCGCCGGCGCGCCTCGCCATAGGCGCGCGTCACGGTGGTGAGATCGATGTCGAGCGCCGACGCCAGCGCGCGATGGGTCGGCAGCCTCTGGCCGCGCACCAGCCGGCCGCTCGCGATGTCTGCGGCGAGCGCATCGACGATGCGCAGGAACATCGGGCCGTGCCATTCGGAAACTGTAGGGATCCAATCCATGCAATCCGACGCTTTGTCTTTGATTGTATGCTCTCGAACGCATATTGTATGGATCATCAGATCAGGTCAAGGACAACAGCCAAAGGACGACGGCAATGACCGAGACGGTTTCCCTGCAAAAGGCGATGTGGCGCGGCTTCACGATGAAGTGCCCGAACTGCGGGCGTGGCCATCTGTTCGGTCGCTTCCTCAAGGTGGCGGATCATTGCGAGGTCTGCGGCGAGGACTTCACCCCGCAGCGCGCGGACGATTTCCCGGCCTATCTCGTGATCGTCGTGATCGGCCACGTCGTGGTGCCGGCGCTGCTCTGGATGGAAATGACCTACGCACCGCCGGCCTGGCTGCAACTGGCGATCTGGCTACCGGTCACGCTGTTCAGCGCGCTCGGACTGCTGCAGCCGACCAAGGGCGCGATCGTCGGCCTGCAGTGGCAGCTTGGTATGGAAGGGTTTGCGGCGACGCGGCGTGTCGCCGCGCCGGTGCGCGCGCGGACCAACGCCGGCTCTGTAGGGCGGATTAGCGGAGCGTGATCCGCCGTTCTGCTTGCGATGAGCAGGGTGGGTTACGCCGTCGGCTAACCCCCTACGAAATCAAATCGGATGATGATGCGGCCGGAACATGCGGCCCTTCTCCGTCACCAGCACCACGGCGAGCGCGGCGAGCGTGCAGAGGAAGAAGCCGGTCGCGAATGGCAGCAGCGTGCCGTCGTAATCCTGGCCGATCGTGGTGCCGACGCCGATCCCGAGGAGGGTGGTGATGGTGCCGTAGAGCGAGGATGCGGTGCCGGCGATCTTGCCCTGCGGCTCCATCGCAAGCGCAGTGAAGTTTGCCATCATCAGCCCGAATGCGAACATCATCAGGCCGGCCAGCACCATGAACAGCGGCAGCGACAGCGTGTCGGTCTTCACGGCGAGGAACAGCGCGCCGGCGACCACGGCAAATCCGGTCAGCGCGGCGTGCGAGATCACCCGCATGCCGATGCGGCCGACGATGCGCGAATTGAGGAAGCCGGCGATCGCGACGCCGACCGCGCACGCCGCGAAGGCGACCGGGAAGTAGTGCCCGAGCTTGAAGATCTCGGTGAAGATCTGCTGCGACGAGAACACGAAGGCAAACAGCGAGCCCTGCACGCCGCCGGCGGCGAGTGCGTAGCCGAGCGTCTGGCGGTTGGTGACGGTCTGGCGGAACGCGGACAGCACCTCCGGGATCGCCAGCGACTTGCGCAATTCGAGCGGCAGCGTCTCCGGCATCCGCATCGCGCTCCAGGCCAGCGCGATCACGCCGTAGATCATCAGCAGCACGAAGATGCCGCGCCAATGCGTCAGCAACATCACCGCCTGGCCGAATGACGGCGCGATCACGGGCACCGCGATGAACACCATCATCGCCAGCGACATCACGCTCGCCATGCGCCGTCCGGCGTAGCAGTCGCGCACGATCGAGGTCGCGATCACGCGGGTCGCCGCGGTGCCTAGCCCTTGCAGCGCGCGCGCCAGCAGCAGCGTCTCGAACGAGGGCGCCATGATCGCGAGCAGGCCGGCGATGGTGTAGACGGTCATGCCGCCGAGCAGCACCGGGCGGCGGCCGAAGCGGTCAGACAGCGGGCCCATCACGAACTGGCCGACGCCGAAACCCACCAGGAAGATCGACAGCACCATCTGCGGACGGTTGGCGTCGGCGATCTGGAACGCGGACCGGATGTTCGGCAGCGCCGGCAGCATCATGTCCATCGCCAGCGGGTTGAGCGCCATGATGGAAGCGATGACGACGACGAATTCCGGAAAGCCCATCGGGCGGTGGCCTGAGGACACCCAGGCATCGGCATTGATGTCAGACACTTAGAACCCCTTGGAGATGCCCAGCATAGCGGTCGTGCTGCATTGCACAATCGGCGTTTTGGGATGGGAGACCGTCGGCGGCGGGTGAGGTAGCCGGGTCATGGAACCGGCTCCGGAAGCATCAACTGGGCATTATCGTTGCTGCTGCAACTATTTAACTCGTGCCGCGCGAAAAGCTTTGCTATCCCGGTACCAGCATCCGTGCGGGTCAGGCGCATCGCAGCCGATCATGCCCGGGCGGACAAGAACGGGTTTGGGGAGGCCAAATGTCCATCGAAATCTCCGCGCGCTCGCGCGGCGCTACGCTGTCGGATGAGGAGCGCAAGGTCCTCACCGCAACGCTCGTCGGCACCACCATCGAGTGGTACGACTTCTTCGTCTACGCCCAGGCGGCGGGCCTGGTGTTCGGCGCGCTGTTCTTCGCGCCGATGAACGCGAACAATCCGCTGCTGGCGCAGATCGTTTCGTTTGCGACGCTCGGCCTCTCATTCCTGTTCCGCCCGTTAGGGGCCATCGTCTGCGGCCATCTCGGCGACCGCTTCGGGCGCAAGAACATGCTCGTCGCCACGCTGCTGCTGATGGGCGCTGCGACCGCGCTGGTCGGCCTGCTGCCGACCTACGCGCAGATCGGCGCCTGGGCGCCGGCGCTCCTTATTCTGCTCCGCATCCTGCAGGGCTTTTCGGCCGGCGGCGAGTGGGGCGGCGCGGCGCTGATGTCGGTGGAATCGGCGCCTCGCGACAAGCGCAGCTTCTTCGGCTCGTTCCCGCAGATCGGCACGCCGCTCGGCATGATCCTGGCAACCGGCGTGTTGTGGGCGCTGACAGCTTCGCTCGGCAAGCAGGCGATGATCGAATGGGGCTGGCGGATTCCGTTCCTGCTCTCGATCCTCCTGATCGTCGTCGGCATCGTGATCCGCCGCACCGTCGAGGAATCGCCGGTGTTCCTGGCGATGCAGCGCCGGCACAAGGAATCCTCCGCGCCGCTGCGCGAGCTGATGCGCAATCACAGCAAGGAGATCCTGCGCACCGCGTTGATCTTCATGGCCAACAATGCGGCCGGCTACATCCTGATCGCGTTCATCATCAGCTACGGCACCAACACGCTGAAGATGCCGTCGGAGCAGCTGCTGCTGATAGGGACGCTGGCGGCGGTGAGCTGGTTCATCTTCACGCTGCTCGGCGGCATCCTCGGCGATAAAATCGGCCGCGTGCGCTGCTTCCAGATCGGCTACGGCCTGATGGTGCTGTGGGCGGTGCCGATGTGGTTCCTGATCGACAGCAAGAATCTGTTGCTGTTCTTCGTCAGCGCCGTCGGTCTCACCATCGCGCTCGGCCTGTCCTATGGCCCGCAGGCGGCACTCTATGCCGAGCTGTTTCCGGCCAAGGTGCGCTATTCCGGCGTCTCGATCGGCTACGCGCTTGGCGCCATCTTGGGCGGCGCCTTTGCACCGATGATCGCGCAGTGGATCATCGGCACCTACGGCCAGTCCTGGCGCGTCGGCGTCTATATCGCGGTGCTGTCGCTGATCTCGCTGATCACGGTGTCGACCATCAAGGATCCGCAGGGCGTCGATCTCAACGTGAATGACGCGGGCCGGTAGGATCGGTAGGGCGGCGAATTCGCATCTCCGTCATTGCGAGGAGCGAAGCGACGAAGCAATCCATGGCGCCGCATATGCTGCGCGATGGATTGCCTCGCTTCGCTCGCAATGACGGGGCTCACGCCCCGAGCATCGCCTTCAGCTTCTTGACCGCGCTGTCGGGCGTCGTCAGCACCTCGCACCCGGTGACTTCGGCGACGCGCTCGGCCGCCGGCGCCATGCTGTATTGCGCGAGCGCGATCAGATCGCAGTCGCGCAAATCCCTGGCCGCCTCGGCCACGATGCGGTCGTGCTCGGCGCGGTCGCCGCGATCGAGCGCCGCCAGCGCGCCCTCGGCGAGTTTCGGCACCAGCGTGACCGACGCTGGAAATTCCGGCGGCATCGACAGCAGCGTCGGCGGGAAGGTCGAGAGCAGTCCGATGCGCTTCCCCTTCGCGACCGCCTGCTCGATCATCGCCTCGTTCGGCTTCAGCACTGGCATCGGCGCGTGCGCGCGCGCCACCGCTTCGATGCAGGGCCCGAACGCCGAGCAGGTGAAGAGAATGCCGTTGGCGCCGGAGCTCGCTGCGTGGCGGCCCATCGTGAGGAACCGCTCGGTCATCCGCTCGCTGAGCTTGCCGTCGCGCGCAAGGTCCGCCGACAGGCTGTCGTCGAGCAGGTTCATCAGCCGCGCCTCCGGCCAATGGCGTGCGAATGAAGCCTCGATCGGGACGATCGAATGCTTCAGTGCGTGAATGAGGGTGATACGCATCGATGTTTCTTGTTCTCCCTCTCCCTGCTCTTCGCGGGGAGAGGGTTGGGGTGAGGGGCTCTTCCCCGCAATCGGGGCGAGGCAACAAGCGCTACTTGAACGGGATCGCGTACATCAACCCGCCCTTGCTCCAGGTGCCGTTGAGGCCGCGCTCGAGCTTCAAGGGGCTCGCCTTGCCGACATTGCGCTCGAAGATCTCGCCGTAATTGCCGCCGGCCTTGATCGCGGCGACTAGCCATTTGTTGTCGAGGCCGAGCCGGCTGCCGAGATCGCCGGACGCGCCGAGCAGGCGCTGGATCGCCGGGACCTGCGACTTCGTCATCTCGTCGACATTGGCCTGCGTGATGCCGAGCTCTTCGGCCTCGACCAGGCCGTAATGCAGCCAGGTGATGATGTCGCTCCAGACCTCGTCGCCGTTGCGGGTGAACGGGCCGAGCGGCTCCTTGCTGATGGTCTGCGGCAGCACGACGTAATCTTCCGCCTTTGGCGCGGCGGTGGCGACCGCGCCCGCGAGCGCCGAGGCGTCCTGCGTCATGGCATCGCAGCGGCCGCCGAAGAAGGTCTGGTACATGGTGTCGGGGCGGTCGAACACCAGCGGCTTCCAGTCGATGCCGTTGGCGCGGCCGTAATCGCCGAGCGTCACCTCATGCGTGGTGCCCTGCGCGACGCAGACGGTGGCGCCCTTGAGGTCCTTCAGTTCCTTCACGCCGAGGTCCTTCTTCACCACAAAACCCTGGCCGTCGTAGAAGTTGACCGGGCCCTGGCGCAGGCCGAGCGTGGTGCCGCGCAGATAGGTCTGCGTCGAGTTGCGGTAGAGCACGTCGATCTCGCCGGACTGCAGCGCGGTGAAGCGGTTCTGCGCGGTCAACGCGACGTAGCGCACCTTATTGGCATCGCCGAGGATGCCTGCGGCAAGCGCGCGGCAATAGTCGACATCGAGGCCCTTGAAGTTGCCTTGCGAGTCCGGTGCCGAGAAGCCGGCAAAGCCGGTCGAGACGCCGCACACCAGCGTGCCGCGCTGCTTGACGGTGTCGAGCGTCGCCGCGCTTGCGCCCGTGATGCCTGCGACGAGCAGGCTCGCCGCGATCAATATTTTCCTCATCCTGTCCTCCTCCTAATGACCAACATCTTTCAACGCGCTGTCTACCGCAGCGCCGAGCCTTTCGACGATCATGTCGATGTCGCCGGAAGTCGCAATATAGGGCGGGGCGAGCAGCACATGGTCGCCGCGCTGGCCGTCGGCGGTGCCGCCCGACGGATAGCAGCCGAGGCCGCCGGCGAAGGCCGTGGACTTGATCCGCTGATGCAGCTTCAGCTTGGGATCGAACGGCTGCCGCGTGCCGCGGTCGGCGACCAGCTCGATCGCCCAGAACAGGCCGCGGCCCCTGATGTCGCCGACATGGCGGTGATTGCCGAAGCGTTCGGTGAGCCGCTGCTCGAGTTGGCGGCCGCGCGCCTTGACTTGGTCGAGCAGCTTCTCCTCACTGATCACCTTCTGCACTTCGAGCGCGGCGGCGCAGGCGAGCGGATGCGCGAGATAAGTGTGGCCGTGCTGGAACGCGCCGGAGCCGTTGCGCACGGCGTCGACGATGGCACCGCTCGCGAGCATCGCACCGATCGGCTGATAGCCGCCGCCGAGGCCCTTGGCGACCGCCTGGATGTCGGGCGCGATGCCTTCCTGCTCCCACGCATGCAGCGTGCCGGTGCGGCCCATGCCGCACATCACCTCGTCGAGGATCAGGAGCGCGCCGTGACGGCTGCAGATCTCGCGCACCGCCTTGAAGTAACCCTCCGGCGCCGGCACGCAGCCGGAGGTAGCGCCGACCACGGGCTCGGCGATGAAGGCGGCGACGTTCTCGGGGCCGAGCCGCTGGAATTCCGCCTCGAGCTCAGCGGCCAGCCGCGCCACAAACGCGGCCTCCGATTCATCGTCGCGCTTCTCGTGATAAGCAAAAGCGGGGGTGACATGGCTGAACGCGGGCGACAGCAGCGGCGCATAGGGCTCGCGTCGCCAGGCATTGCCGCCGGCCGACAGCGCGCCCAGCGTGTTGCCGTGATAGCTCTGGCGGCGGGCGATGAAGCGGGCGCGCTTCGGCTCGCCGCGCTCGATGAAATATTGCCGCGCCAGCTTGATCGAGGCCTCGATCGCCTCCGATCCGCCGCTGACGAAATAGATGTAGCCGAGCCCGCCGGGCTCGTGGCCGACCAGCCGCTCAGCGAGCTCTTCCGCCGGCTCCGACGAGAAGAAGCTGGTGTGCGCATAGGCAAGCTTGGATGCCTGCTTTGCGATCGCAGCAAGTATACGCGGGTGCTGGTGGCCGAGGCAGGACACCGCGGCGCCGCCGGAGGAATCGAGAATGCGGTGGCCGTCCTCCGCGATCAACCAGACGCCGTCGCCGCCGATCGCTTTCGGCGGGGTTTCGCGCAGGCTGCGATGCATCACGCGGCTCTTGTTGGCCGCCAAGGGGACTGCCATGATACTCATCCTTTCTCGACAAAATACTGCGACATCGCGGCAAGCCGCCCCTCGGTCTCCTCCAGCTTGCGCTTCGCACCCGCGCCGCCCAGCGTGAAGGCGACAGCGGCCAGCGACTGCGCCACCGCAATTGCGCCGGTGAGGCTCGGGAAGAAGCCGGGCGAGGAGGCGGCCTCGAACAGCAAGCGATGATCTGCGCCCTCGGCCATCGGAGCGCTGATCGTGTCGGCGATCGCGATCAGCGTGGCGCGCGCCTGATGCGCCGCACGCGCGGTCTCGACGCTGACCAATGTGTAGGGCGCAAAGCCGATCACGACCACGGCGTTGCCGGAGCGGAAGGCGCCGTGGTCGAGATCGAACGGGCCGGAGCCGCCGACCAGCTGCACGGCATCGGGGCGGAACAGGCGGAGCTGGTAAGTCAAAAGTTCCGCAACGCTGCGGCAGCTGCGAAAGCCCGTGATCCAGATTCTATCAGCGGCGTGCAGCGCACGCGCGGCGTCTGCGATCGCGCTCGCGGAAATCCGTGCAAGCCCCGCGGCTTCCGCCTCGAGCTTGTCGTGCACCAGTTTGACATCGGCATTCGGCCCGGCGCGGCGGCCCTTGGCGCGGCCGGAGAAAGGCGAGCCCTGTGCCGGGCGTCGCGCCTCGGTGAGTGCGGCGCGCAATTCGTCCCAGCCGGAATAGCCGAGCGCCTTGGCAAGACGGGTGAAGGATGCAGGATCGGCGCCGGCGACCGAGGCGAGCTCGCGCATCGAGCGGGTGGTGGCGTCGTAATCATTGGCTGCGACAAAACGCCCGACTTCCTGCAAACGCATCGGCAGCGACGGCAATGCGCTGCACAATTCGTTCAGGGGCGATGGTTTCGGCTGAGCCTGGGCCATGAAACATATGTTGCACGAATATCAATTTGGTGCAACATATGAAGTGCGCAGCCCCGAATACGCTCTTGCGCATGGCAGAAGATCGCTTCTCACTGGGATCCTTGTGCTGTGACGACATCGACGCCGCAACGCCTTCCCGCCCGGGCTCCACGTCGGTCCTGGCGGCTTTCGCTCAGCGATCCCCGCGTCGCCGGCCTGTTCTGGCAGGTCCTGGTGGTCGCCATCGCGGTCGCCATCGTCGCCTGGCTGTGGTCGAACGCGGTGCATAATCTCTCGGTGCGGCGCATCTCGACCGGCTTTGCCTTCCTCGGCCGCGAAGCCGGCATGCCGATCGCAGATTCCTGGATCGATTACTCGCCGAAGAACACTTACCTGCGCGCCTTCATCGTCGGCATCGTCAACACGCTGCGCGTCGCTGTCATCGGCATCGTGCTGGCGACCGTGATCGGCACGCTGGTCGGCATCGCGCGGCTGTCGTCGAACTGGCTGCTGGCGCGGCTCGCCGCTGTCTATGTCGAGGTGCTGCGCGACCTGCCGCTGCTGCTGCAGTTGTTGTTCTGGTACGTGCTGATGCAAGGGCTGCCGGCGGCGCGTCAGGCGTGGAAGCCGGTCGAGGGCGTGTTCCTCTCCAACCGCGGGCTGATCTTGCCGTCGGTCCCGTTGCAGGAGGCCAATTGGTGGACGATCCTGGCGCTGGTCGCGGGTCTCGTTGTGCTCCATCTCGTCAGGCGCCGCCTGATCGCGCAGCAGATGCTCGACGGCAAAGCGCGGCCGGCCTGGCCCTACGCGCTCGGCCTCGTGGTCGCGCTGCCGGCGCTGGTGTCGTGGCTCTCGGGCGCGAGCTGGAGCGTCACGCTGCCGGAGCTGCGCGGCTTCAACTTCGTCGGCGGGCTCACCCTAGCGCCGGAATATTTTGCGCTGCTGATCGCGCTCGTCACCTACACTTCGGCGTTCATCGCCGAGATCGTGCGCAGCGGCATCCAGGCGGTGCCGCGCGGCCAGTCCGAGGCCGCCAAGGCGCTCGGACTGAAGCGCGGCTTCGTCTTGCAGCACATCGTGCTGCCGCAGGCGCTGCGCGTCATCATCCCGCCGATGACCAGCCAGTATCTCAACCTGACGAAGAATTCCTCGCTTGCGGTCGCGGTCGGCTACCAGGACATCGTCTCGATCGCCAACACCACACTGAACCAGACCGGGCAGGCGATCGAGTCGATCGCGCTGATCATGATGGTGTTCCTCACCATCAGTCTCGGCATCAGCCTGTTCATGAACTGGTACAATGCGCGGATCGCGCTGGTGGAGCGCTGAGATGAGCTCGGTCGCAGACCTTCCGCAGGATCCGTTGCCGATCGGGCCACGGCCCGCGCCGCGCGCGCTCGGCGGACATCTCACCGCGTGGCTGCGCGCCAACCTGTTCGCCTCGATCCCGTCCAGCATCATGACGCTGTTGCTGCTGTTCGTGCTCGGCAAGGCCTGCATTGCCCTCTGGCAGTGGGGCATTGCCAACGCGGTCTGGATCGTTTCCGGCAACGACACCAGCGCCTGCCGCGCGCTGCGCGGCGCCGGCGCTTGCTGGGCGGTCGTGCCCGAGAAGTACCGCTTCATCCTGTTCGGCACTTATCCGTTCGACGAGCAGTGGCGGCCGGCGCTCGCGGTCCTGATCTTCATCGCGCTGTTCGCGGTCTCGAGCCGCCGCAGCTTCTGGCGCAAGGAGCTGTTCCTGCTATGGGCCGCAGCCTTGATCGCGATCGGATGCCTGATGTGGGGCGGCTTCCTTGGGCTGTCCTTTGTCACGCAGGATCGCTGGGGCGGGCTGCCGGTGACCTTGATCCTCGCGACCTTCGGATTGGCATTCGGCTTCCCGCTCGGCATCCTGGTCGCGCTCGGCCGACGCTCGAAGCTGCCGGCAATCCGCTCGCTCTGCGTGCTCTATGTCGAACTGATCCGCGGCGTGCCGCTGATCAGCCTGCTGTTCATGGCGAGCGTGATGTTCCCGCTGTTCATGCCCGACGGCGTCAACATCGACAAGCTGCTGCGCGCGCAGATCGCCTTCATCCTCTATGCCGGCGCCTACCTCGCGGAAGTCGTGCGCGGCGGCCTGCAGGCGGTGCCGCGCGGACAATATGAGGCCGCCGATGCGCTCGGGCTGTCGTACTGGGAGAAGAACGCGCTGATCGTGCTGCCGCAGGCGATCCGCCACGTCATCCCGCCGCTGGTCAACACCTTCATCGCCTTCTTCAAGGACACCAGCCTGGTCCTGATCATCGGCATCTTCGATCTCTTGACGACGGCGAAGACCGCGATCGTCGATCCGGCCTGGCAGTCGTTCAGCGTCGAGGTCTATCTGTTCGTCGGCGTGATCTATTTCGTGTTCTGCTTTGCGATGTCGCGCTACAGCCGCGGCCTCGAGGCACAGCGCGGGACCAACTGAGCGATCGTCTCTCGCCAATTCCTGAATGTTGGGTCGGCCGTCATGCCCGGGATGAGCCCCGGGTGCGACGACCTTTTTGGGGCGATCGCCCCTTGCCAAGCCGTCTCGATCCTATTTATGATCATAAAATGGATAAATCGGCTCTCCCCTCCCTGGACCCGTCGCGGCGCGCCTCGATCAAGCGCAAGCGCTCGGACGCGGTCGCCGATCTTATCCGCAGCCACATCTTCCAGGCCGGCTTGCAGCCGAACGACCGGCTGCCGCAGGAGGTCGAGCTGATCGAGATGTTCGGCTGCAGCCGCTCGACCATCCGCGAGGCGCTCAAATCATTGGAAGTGCAGGGGCTGGTGCAGAACACCACCGGTCCCGGCGGCGGCGCGCGGGTGGCGCCGGTGTCGATCAACCGGATCGTCGGCCTGCTCAGCAACTACTTCTATTTCCAGTCGATCAGCACCGCGCAGATCTACCAGATCCGCCGCCTGATCGAGCCGGAGCTCGCCTTCAGCGTGGTCGGCCACCTCACAGCGGCGCATTTCGCCGCGCTCGACAAGGCGATCGCGGTTCAGGAGCACCATCCGGGCGGCATCGCGGACTGGGAGCACCACCGCCACGCCGAGATCGATTTCCACGACATCCTGATCGAGGCCTGTCCCAATCCGCTGCTCGGCCTGGTCGCCCGCTTCGTCAACGAGGCGATCCGGCACTTGATCGGCAAGCTCGGCGTGCAGGAATTCGCATCCAGCTTCACCTGCGAGAATATCGAGTTTCACAAGCGCCTGATGACCGCATTCCGCTCCGGCAACGCCGCGCGCGCCCGGCGCGTGATGCTCGACCATGTGCTGAGCGCTGAAGCCGTGGTGGTCCCCGCGGAAGACCGCCGCATGGATCTGCCCGTCTTTCACCAGCCGTTGCGGCTCGACTGAACCGCATCGGCTGACTGCTGCATCACGCGTTGGAGGAAACAACAATGGTCACGCGGCGCGAGAATGAGTTGTGGAACTGGTCGGCCGTCGATCTGGCGCGCGCGATCGCGACGCGTGTGATATCGAGCCGGGAAGCCGTGCAATCCAGCCTCTACCGGATCGCGCAGGTCAATCCGGCGTTGAACGCCATCGTTGAGGTGCTCGCCGATGAAGCGCTGGCCGCGGCGGATGCGGCGGATGAAGCGGTGAAATCCGGCGCGGAGCTCGGCGTGCTGCACGGCGTGCCGGTCACGATCAAGGTCAATGTCGATCAGCGTGGCCACGCCACCACCAACGGCGTCGTCGCCTTCCGCGACGTCATCGCGACCGACGACAGCCCGGTGGTCGCGAATTTCCGCAAGGCAGGCGCCGTGATTGTCGGGCGCACCAACACGCCGGCGTTCTCGCACCGCTGGTTCACCAACAACGATCTGCACGGCGCGACCTACAATCCCTGGAGCCGGCGGCTGACGCCGGGCGGCTCCAGCGGCGGCGCCGCATCGGCCGTCGCTTCCGGCATGGGCGCGATCGCGCATGGCAATGATTTCGGCGGCTCGATTCGCTATCCCGCCTACGCCTGCGGCGTCGCCGGCCTGCGTCCGACGCCGGGACGAATTCCCTCGTTCAATCCGTCGGCGACTTCAGATCGTCCGATCACGGCGCAGATGATGTCGGTGCAGGGGCCGCTGGCGCGCTCGGTCGCCGATCTGCGCGCCGGCCTCGCCGCTATGGCACAGCCGGACGCGCGCGACGGCACCTGGCTGCCGGTGCCTCTGGAAGGCGCGCCCCTCAAGCGTCCGGTCGGCGTTGCGATCGCGGCGACGCCGTTCGGCGACGAGGCGCCGGAGGTCAGCGCGGCGGTGCGCGCCGCCGGACGCTGGCTCGCCGAGGCCGGCTTTGCCGTGGAGGAGACCGTGCCGCCGCGGCTCGCGGAGGCTGCCGATCTCTGGCATCGCCTCGTCATCAATGAGGAGCGGCGCGTGCTGGCGCCGATGATCCGCAAGTTCGGCGACGTGAGGGCCCGCTACAATCTGGACTGCCATATTGCGTATGCGCCTGAGCTCGACGGGGATCAGGTGCTGGCCTGCTTCGAGCAGCGGCTGGCGATCGTGCGGGCCTGGCAGCTGTTCCAGGAGCGTTGCCCGGTCATCATTCTGCCGGTCTCGGCGCAACTGCCGTTCCGCTTCGATCAGGATCAGGAAGACGCAACGGTGGTGCGCGCGCTGCTCGATGCGCAGCGGCCGCTGCTCGCCGTCCCCGCGCTCGGCTTTCCATCGGTCGTGGTGCCGACGGGGACCGCCGGCGGCGTGCCGGTCGGTGTGCAGGTGATCGCCGGCCGTTTCCGCGAGGACGTCTGTCTCGCCGTCGCCGAGGTGATCGAGGCGCGTGCGTCGACGCTGACGCCGATCGATCCGCGCGACTGAACCAACAACAAAGCACTCAACACAACCGGGAGAACAACACGTGACGAATGCACCGATCTGGCAATGGTCCGCCGTCGAGACGGCCGCGGCGATCAGGAACAACGAAGTGACATCGGAGCAGGTGGTTCGCGCCCATCTCGACCGCATGCACGCGGCCAATCCGGCGCTCAACGCCGTCGTCATCGATCTCGGTGACGCTGCGCTGAAGGCCGCCAAGGCGGCCGACGAAGCGCTGACGGCAAGCAAAGGGAAGGGCGGCACCGTCGGACCGCTGCACGGCGTGCCGGTCACGATCAAGATCAACATCGACGTCGAGGGCCAGGCCAATTCGAACGGCGTGGTCGCCTTCAAGGACAATATCGCGCCGGGCGACTCGCCGGTGACGGCCAATCTCAAGAAGGCCGGCGCAATCATCATCGGCCTGACCAACACGCCGGAATTCTCGCTCCGCGGCTTCACCGACAATCCACTGCACGGCCTGACGCGCAATCCCTGGAATGCCGACGTGACCTGCGGCGGATCTTCGGGCGGCGCCGGCGCATCGATCGCGGCCGGCATCGGCACCATCGCGCATGGCAACGACATCGGCGGCTCGTTGCGCTGGCCGGCGCATTGCAACGGCATCGCCACCATCAAGCCGACCCAGGGCCGAATTCCGGCGTTCAATCCCAGCGCCACGGCAGAACGGCCGCTGATGGCGCAGTTTATGTCGTCGCAAGGACCGCTGGCGCGCCACGTCGCCGACGTGCGCCTCGGCCTCGAGGTGATGGCGCAGCGCGACCCGCGCGATCCCTGGTACGTGCCGGCGCCGTTGACGGGGCCGAAGCCGGCCGCGCCGGTCAAGGTCGCGCTCGCAAGGATCCCTGAAGACATGGCGACCGATCGCGGCGTGATCGCGCTTCAGCGCAAGGCGGCTGATCATCTGGCCGATGCAGGCTACGCGGTCAGCGAAGTCGAGGTGCCCGACCTCAACAAGGTCTGGCAGCTCTGGTGCGACCTGATCATGACCGAGACCCGCGTGTTGCAGCAGGACCAGATGCTGGCGACGACGAGTGCCGACTTCCAGAAGACGTTCCGCGGCTTCATGGCGCTGGCCAACCCGCTCGACCAGGCCGGCTACATGAAGGCGATCGCCGAGCGCTCGCGCCACATCAGGAACTGGATGACGTTCCTCGAGCAGTATCCGCTGGTGCTGATGCCGACCTCGGTGCGTCAGACGCCGGAGGTCAATGCCGATCTCGGCGGCGACCAGCGCGTCAAGGAGTTGTTCTGGAACGACCTGCGCTTCATTTCGTCGATGAACGTGCTGGGGCTGCCGGCGGCCGTGGTGCCGGTCGGCCTGCATGAGGGATTGCCGGTCGGCGTCCAGATCGTCGGCTCGCGCTATCGCGAGGACATGTGTCTCGATGCGGCCGAGGCGATCGAGCGCAAGGTCGGCATCCTGGCAAGACAATTGTGGGAGCGGCGCTGAGGCGATTTCGAAACCACCCAGCACTGTAAGGAACGCCGCGGCGAGATCTCGTCGCGGCGTTCGCATGATCGGCGACGCGCGTGTCGGCGGGCTTGTTCCTCCTCCCGGAATTCTTGCGCGGAATCGCAGAGCGCCATGCCGGCCACGGGGTTGTCGGCGATCCCTGATTGCTTCAGGAGATCGTCCCAACCATCCGAACCCTTGGGAACGAAATGTCCATCACCAAAAGCTCGCATGTCCTGGTCGCAATTGCCGCCGCTTGTCTCTCATTTGCGGTCGGCGCTGCCCGAGCGGAGGATGGTGTCCTGCGGGTCGGCATCATCACCGACATGAGCGGGCAATATTCCGACGGCAATGGCCCGGGATCGGTGATCGCGGCGCAAATGGCCGCGGAGGAAGTCGGCGGCACGGTCGCCGGACGCAAGATCGAGATCATCTCCGCCGATCACCAGAACAAGCCTGACGTCGCCACCGGCATCGTGCGCAACTGGATCGACAACAAGGGTGTCGACGTGATCGCCGAAGGGGTCAACTCCGCGGTGGCGCTCGCGATCCAGACCGTGACTCGCGAACGCAAGAAGCTGTTTCTGATCTCGGGCTCCGGCTCATCCGACCTCACCGGCAAGCAATGCTCGCCGACCAGCGTGCAGTGGACCTACGACACCTATGCCTCCTCGAACGCGACGGCGAAGGCCGTGGTAGCGCGCGGCGGCACGCCCTGGTTCTTCCTCACCGCGGATTACGCGTTCGGCCAGGCGCTGGAGCGCGACGCCAGCAAGGCCGTGACATCGGCCGGCGGCAAGGTGCTCGGCGCGGTCCGTCATCCGTTCGACACCGCCGATTTCTCGTCCTTCCTGTTGCAGGCGCAGTCCTCCGGCGCCAAGATCCTGGCGCTCGCCAATGCCGGCTCCGACTTCCGCAACGCGGTGTCCCAGGCCGACGAGTTCAACATCCGCGCCAGCATGCAGCTCGTCGCGCTGCAGGTGACGCTCACCGACGTGCCGGCGCTTGGCCTCGCGCATGCGCACGATCTGCTGTTCACCGATTCCTTCTATTGGGATCGCACGCCCGAGACCCGCGCCTTCGCCCAGGAATTCTTCAAGCGCCATGGCGCGATGCCGACGGCCTACCAGGCCGGCGTCAACTCGGCGCTGCGGCATTATTTCAAGGCGGTCGCGGCGACCAACTCGGTGGATTCGGAGACCGTGATCGCGCAGATGCGCAAGACCCCGGTGAATGATTTCTTTGCCCAGAACGGCGTGGTGCGCGAGGACGGCCGCATGGTGCACGACATGTATCTGATGCGTATCAAGAAGCCGGAAGAGTCCAAGAGCAAGTGGGATCTCTACGAATATCTCGCGACGGTGCCAGGCGACCAGGCCTTCCGTCCGCTCGATGAAGGCGGCTGCCCCTACGTCGCCAAGGCGCATTAGGGAGCGAGCGATTGCGGCCGGCGTTCTGGTGCGCCGGTTGTGGAAGCGGGGGTGAGGTGAGCACAATTCGCGGGCTCCCTCTCCCCTCGCGGGAGAGGGTGGGGAGAGGGGTGGCCCCGGGCGAGATCCCGAGTTCCCGGTTACACCTGTGGTCCTACCTCCGGTGCTTTCTACCTTACGCACGGGGTCCATGGGTGCGATCGGCACCCGTGCGCGATAGAACCCACAGAGCAAAGATGGGCGATCCGGCCTTTAACGTCGAGGTTCACGGAACCATCGGTTTCGGTATGGACGGTGACACTAGAGATCAGGCTCCGCAGGATTGTGATCTCCTCAGGGCTGGCCTTCGCAAGCTCTACGCCGAGCTTATCGAGCACACCATGGTAACGGTCGATCGCGCGGGGATGTAGTGCAATCACATTGTTGGTCGGTATCGAAGCCAGCTTGGCCGCAACCTGTTTCTGCTCAACCTCAAGCGCTGTCAGTTTGGCGACAAGGGCAGAGACGGCTCCGCCGCCGCCCGCGACTACTTCCACCATGTTCGTAATCTGGCGCTCGATATCGGCAAGCCTCCGTTCAAGAGCTGGCCTCGCACTGGTGGCCGCCGCCGTCAGCTTCCGCCTCTCGGCGTTGTACTCCGTAACGAACGCCTCGATCAGGATAGGGTTCGCAAGATGCTCCCGAAGGCCAGACGAAACCCGCCCCAGAATGTCATCGAGATAAACGGCTTTCGCATTCTGGCACGAGCCGTTCTCACGGTGGCTACTGCACATTAGCCGAGTGCGTCCGCCGTGCTTCCCGATGGATTGCAGACCAGCGCCGCAGCAAGCGCATTTGATCAGTCCGCTCAACACATGACGCGGCATGCGCGCTGCCCTAGCTCCCGCCAAAGCACCAGAACCAGAGCGAGGGCCATCGCAGCTCCGTCTTACCCGGATGGACTGCACTCGCTCGTGCAGCTCATCGCTCACGATCCGAAGGTGAGGCACGCTGACGGTCTTCCACTCAGAGCGAGGGTTAACGATGGTGCCGCGCCGCCCGGTCTCAGGATTACGATCCGTCGTCTTCGTGGTCCTGTTCCATGTCATCAGGCCGCGATAGATCGAGTTGCCAAGAACACCGTTCTCCCGGCTCTTTCGTCCGAGCAATTCAGAAGCACTCCATAGCTTGCCGCGCGGCGCTGGCACACCGCGATTGTTCAGGTCGCGCGCGATCTCGAATGCACTCTTGCCTGCGGCGAACTGCGCGTAAATCTCCCGGACGACTACCGCTTTGTCTTCGTCAATACGCAGGACGCCCGGCTCACCGGGAACGCCAGCGTAACCGTATGGGTGTTGTCCGCCCGGAGACCGGCCATCTGCGAGCACTCCGACCATCCCGCGATGCGTATGACCGGCAAGGGTCGAGACGTACATCTCGTTTAGGAGTGCTCGTACCGAGCCGCCGATGCGGTCAACGTAGCCGGTGCCTGTCAACAACCTGATGCCGCAGTAGCCGAGCGTCTCGCGAGTAGCATGGAAGTCAGCTTGACTGCGCGTGAGCCGGTCTGTGTCTTCGCAAATCAGCACATCGAAGCGCCGAGCCTTTGCGGCATTCATGAGTTTGACGAAGCCGGGGCGATCACCTTTGGTGCCGCTGATAGCCCGGTCCTCGAACAGCTCAATGACGGTCAGGCCCTCGCGCTCTGCGATACTACGGCAGAGCGAGATTTGATCTTCAATCGATCGGTCGCGTTGCCGGTCACTGGAAAATCGGGAATAAATCGCGGCTCTCATGGTCTCCTCACATGGGGTTTGATTGTCCCTAGGACTTGGAGTCTGACAGCTCGTTCAGCAAGTCGTCGGTAACCGACTGTTCCGACTCGTGTTTTGACGCTGCTGACACATGATCCTCCCGCGCCAGCCGCCGCGCCAGCTCCCGCACATAGGAAAGCAGCGCCTCGACCGGTTCCCCGGCAGACGGCCCCGGATCACGACAGAAATGCAGGACGGTACGCTCGCAGCTCTCCGGCGAGATGTTGAAAAAATGGCGCGATGACATTCCGCCGAATTAACGCCGCGCTCCGACCAATCAAGCCGACGACATCCGACAAATCGTAACGATGACCGTTTTCGCGGGGATACGTCACCGCGACTAGGATCATCAGGCAGTGTGAAAGGCTCGCTTGCATGCGTCACGAAGCGTTACTCATACCTCGTACCATGATCGCATCGGCGCGGTTGTTTGGCACCCGCACACAGGCACGATGCAAGGTCGTCACCGGGGGAATGATTTGTCCAGCGCTGTTGCCGCGCTGCTGATGAGGGCCAAGGCAGGCCGAAACATATCAAACGAAGTGATTGGGATGTTGAAACAACACGGAAGCGTCGCCGACGAGCAAGAGCTTGCCGACGACAGCGTGAAGTCAACGAAGGGAATTTGGCGCAAGCGCCTCTTTGTTGAGCGCCATCAAACACCGGAAGGCGCGTTGACGTGGCGCGGTTCGCGGCAGAGGACAAAGAAGCTCTGCGAATGGCGCGCCGCCACGATACGGAACTACACAGAGTGCAGCCGGTTGCTCCGCATCGCATGGACGCTCGAAGGTCTTGCGATCGGCCGTGGCTACGCCTTCGCTTCCGACACAGTGCTCGCCAAGATGGCCGACGTTGAGGTTAGAAATCTCCAGCGGGCTCTAAAGACACTGGAAGACGATGGCGTGATCATCCGCGCATCCATTTCCGTCCATACGGATAAGGGCTGGAAGGCCGAGCGTCGCATCTGGCTCTCGTCGAAAATCATCAAATCGATACCGGTTACGATGACCGGTACCCATACCGGTCACGGTGACTGCAAAGATACCGGTTACGATGACCGGACAGAAGCTAAAGAAGACACGATGCACACGAGAGGTGCTCGCAAAAGCGGTCTTTCATACACCCAGATTGCCGCGAGGAAGAACGCGGAGATCAATTCCCGGAAGAAGGATTGAGGAGCGTGAGCAACATCATCCATATCTCAGACTTTCGCAACCGTCGCGCGGTTGCAGCTTTACAAACTTGCCCGGCGGACTACGTCTCTGCTGTGAAATGGGCGGGCGGGGACTTCGATCGCCTTGTCCACGTGTGCAAGGATCGTGGCTATCGTCCCGGATGGATCACCGAGCAATTCGGCGGCGGAGCGAAGCGCCTCTCGCCTTCCCAAGCCGAGAGCATAGCGCGACTTCGGCCGATTGCTGGACCGCCTCACCTTAATCACCGCTTACGGTGGATTTTGTACAAGCTGGCCGATGGCGTAACTGACGACGCACTGGTCGAGGCCGCGCAAACCGCAGCTCCATACGCCAGTTGCAAGGACGTTTCCTATTGCGTCGCGAACGATCTCCGCAAGATTGAAATCCTTCTCGACGACGGCGACATCTCGCTTCCGCTGTCGAAAGCCATGTGATGCTGCGCCAGCAAAACCCATGAGAGATCACAAATGACCGAACTTACCGTCGCTGTTGGCGACCGGCTCATAATCGAAGCCACCGACCGTAGATGCGTCGTCAACGTCACCGGCTCCGCCCGCATCACGGCCAAGACCGATCAGCACCTTTGCGCATCATGCGGCTGCTCAATCGCGCCGAGCCGGACGACTTGCTCTGGTCGCTGCCGCACGAGGCTGCACAGGTCGCGTCGTGACAAGTCAGCCCCGTCACATGTGACGAAGCGGCAAGACGAACTTGACACTGATCGCCGCACCCGCTGCCATCCCCCATCGCAAATGGAACGCTTGGCGAGGCCGCTCAGAGCTTGGCCCGTTCGGCTGGGCACCGATACCGGGCAGACAATTTAGCGCATCCGCGACTCGCGCTGACTCGGGAACACGCCCTCCGACGAGTGATGCTCGGTACCCGCTGCGCCAGCACACCAGAGAGCCGCGAGAGAGAGCGCCTCCTCTCTCCCCAGAATTAACGCAACGCTACACCATTCGTGAAGCCAACCATGACGCAGAGGAAGCGAGCACCACCAGCCACGACTGGCCCGGTAAACGGCAGCCTATCGCCGCTGTAATAACGCAAAAGGTTCTTCGACGGGGGAGGGCCGGAGTGGGTCACGCGCCAGCTCGGCATGTCCCAACGTATGGGAACTCATAAGGGCCAACAGTTCCATGATGACAAGTTCCATGCCTCTTAATTCGCAATCATACTTCAATGCAAGGAACGCTTTACGATGAGCTCATCTGACGTTCTCGACGACCGCATGATGCGGACCCTGCTCAAGCCTGAGATGGCCATTCTCAATCGCGCCGTGACCGAAGCGCTCGATCCTGCAGTCGCCAAGCTCCCGCCGTGCTCCGCGCGGGATCGCGTCATCAGGGCTGTGAAGGCGATTAAGCGGGATATCCGCCGGCTCCCGCGCAGCATCGCGAGACATCGTATCGATATCGATGATGCCGACGCTTTCAAGTCAGCGCTGGCGACAGAAGTTGGACGCCTCGTCGCCACGTTCGTCGAGATCGTGGAGCTGTGCAGGCATGAGGGCAAGCGGTTTGAGAACTGACCGATGAGTAGAACAGCAGCCGAGAGCAACCTCGTTCATGAGCTGAGGCGCTGCCAATCCGAGCTTGACCATCTGAAGGACGAAAACACGATCCTGACTGCTGAGAATGAGCGCCTGAAGGCTGATCTAGAGGCGGCGCGGAGCGCTCTAGCACATGGCGGCCTTGATGCAGTCGGAGCGAGCATCGATCGTCTGGCTGGTCGCGGAACGACGTGGATGCCGTTCGCCGCGATGGCGAGGCGGGTACCGAGCGAGATCGCGGCGCGGTCAACGATGCTTCGCTGGTGCGAGAACTTCCTCGAAGGCAGGACCGGACTTGGCCTGATCATCGTCACGTCCCGGCAGGCTGGGATCAATGCCCGGATTGAAGTTGACGTTGAGTCGTTCTGGGACGGCGTAGAGATACAAGCTTACCGCCGCCGCATTCCATTCACCCGCCCGCCGACGTGAAGGCTTGTCAAGGCGTTTGACAAGTTTTGACAAGTTGGCTTCGCTGGACTTGTCGGAGGCTTGACTTTTGGCCTATAAAAATTCTGGACGCGCGCCCAAGCACGCCGACAACTGTATGCGTAGCGCGAAATTAACCCGGCCATCCTCGCGGATGGCCGGGTTTCTTCTTTTCCGGGGATGCCATCAAGGCAGTCCCTGACACCCCCACAAACGTCTCAAAGAGGACTACCATGAACGTCATCAACCCGTTTAGGCGGGCGAAACCTGATGCCCGCATGATCGAACTCGACGGGCTCAAGAACAAGCGCAACGACCTCGCCGACCAGCTCAGCGCCGCTACCGCGAGGCTGGAGCATATGCTCGCCAACGCATCCGCGACTGACGATGCGTTGAAGCTCTCCGATGAGCTGGCCGTCGCGCAGGCCCGCGTCAAGGGCATCACCACGGTCTTGAGCGCGACTGAAACTCGTATCGCCGAGATTGAGTCGGAGATCGACGCTGCCGACCGTATGGCGAAGGCGAACACCGCCGTCACAGAGATCGAAAAGAACCACAACGAATTCGTTGCCAAGCTCGAAAAACTTGTCGCTGCTATGCGCGACCTTTCGCCTTCCGCCGATCGTGTCGGCGTTCACGCCATGGTCGCGAGGGAGATCGCGGTCATCCTGCACCGGTTGACTGAGGAGTTGCCGCACTCAGCGCAGAGCATCGCCGATGAAATCCGCTTCAAGTGCTCGATGCTGATCGAAGAAGCGTCGAAACCGAAGCCGAAACCCGCCACGACAGCAATGGTGACGAAGTATCGCCCGTTGCAGACTTCGGCGGACATCACACTGCATCCGGCAATTGAGCGGGTGCTCTAACCGAGATCATTCAACATGAAACTTCCCACGAAAGGGCAGCGCCTCGCGCAGACGACGCTTAGCGCTCCCAAAAGTTACGATAGCAAGGCGCGCACGGTCGAGGCCGTGATCAGCGTAGGCGCTCCCGTCAAACGCTTCTTCGGTACCGAGAAGTTGGAAATCAGTGCCAAGGCAGTCGATCTTTCGCGACTCGCGTCCGGCATTCCTCTGCTCGACAGCCATCAACAGACTGGCATCGACAACCATCTTGGACGCGTCGTCAGTACCCGCATTGATGGCGGAAAGCTCGTCGGTGTTGTCGCATTCGACGATACCGATCGCGGTCGTCAGGCAGAAGGCATGGTTGCTCGCGGCGAGATCAAGGGAATTAGCGCCGGTTATGTCGTCGATCAGTGGCGGATCACCGACGAAGACGGTCGCGTAATCGATCCTGATGTTGAGCGCCTTCGGAGCGATCAGGATTACACGTTCACGGCGACGAGATGGATGCTCTATGAAGCGTCGCTCGTCAGCGTTCCTGCCGATGCAAGCGCAATGATCCGATCTGCCGAAGATATCACAGACGATGAGGCTGCGGACTTCAGCACCATCACCGATGCCGAAGTCGCCGCGATGCCTCCGCATGTCCGCGCTGCATTCGAGAGAATGCAGGCTCGTCAGCGCATGCAAATCCGGCAGCAAATGATCAATGCACGCGCAGATGCGCTCGATGCACTCGATCGAGACAACGACGTTGCCGATCAAAACTTTATCGCTCGCATGATCGAGCGCGATGACGACGCGCGTAACGCGCTCTTGGAGAAACGAAATATGACTGTAAAAATCCTTCGCGATGAGCGTGACGGCGTCGCCGATGCGATGACCTTGGCACTCGTCGAAGGCATCTTGAGTGGCCGTTCCGCTTCGCAGGCTATCGCCTCATCGATCGTCGAACTTGCCGCGCATGCGGTTGGCTGGCGCGGCAATCGCTTCCTTAGCGCACCAGTGTCCGCGCAAATCCTTGAGCGTGCCTTCAGCAGCACGTCCGACTTCCCGTCGATCTTCTCGAACGCGCTCAACAAGGCGCTGCTCGCCCGCTACCAGCTCCACGCCCCGACCTACCGCGAGATCGCGGCGGAGCGCTCGTTCGTCGATTTCCGTCCGCACCCGCAGGTTCGCGCTGGCGACTTCCCGCAGTTGCAGCCGGTGCTTGAAAACGGCGAGCTGCAGTACGGCAGCACCACGGACAACAACGAGCCGATCTCGGTCAAGCCCTACGGCGTCATCTTCACCATCTCGCGTCAGATGCTGGTGAACGACGACCTCGGCGCGATCGACCAGATTTTGGGCTCCGCTGGCGACATGGTGCTCGTGTTCGAGAACGTCACGTTCTACAATATGTTCAACTCGAACCCGGTCCTCAATCAGGACGCGACTGCAGTGTTCGCCACTGCGCACGGCAACCTTGCCGCCGCTGGTGCTGATCCGTCCGTTGCGACGATTGGCGCTGGTCGTCAGGCTCTCCGTCAGATGAAAACCATCTCCGGCAACCTGATCAACGTTCCGCCGTCGATCATCCTGACCGGCCCGGCACAAGAAACCAACGCCGACCAGATGGTGACCACGATCACCCCGACGCTGACCACCTCGGTAAACCCGTTCTCGGGTCGGCTGCGGAGCGTGTCGGACGCAAACATTACCGACAAGTCTTGGTACCTGCTCTCTGATCCAGCGCGCGTCCCGAACTTCATCTACGGGTTCTTGGCTGGCTCCGCTGGTCCCCGCGTTCGCGCCTTCGAGCCGTTCGGCGTTCAGGGCGTGAAGGTCTCGCTCGAACACGACTTCGGCTGCGGCGCGATCGACTTCCGTGGCGCTTGGAAGTCGCCGACGTTCTAGTTAACCGGCGCAATTCGCCCGACGATTTTCTCTTGTCTGGGTCGTCGGTGCGCCGGTTACTCCCAGCGTAGGTCTTAGGCGAAGCTACCTTTCGCTGGGTACTCGCGAGGGCGCGCTTGTTTCGCTTTCTTCAAATTCACGAAGCGTATCGCGCTCTCGCAATCTTTTTCCTGTTCACACATCTCCCGATTATGTCGGGGTTCCTGCTTCCCCCGACAAATCGGTCGAGGCGCGGGAAGTCCACGGTCCTAGGTCAATCATTCCGCTGGACTTCCCGCCTGCTCGTTCAGTCCTTTAATTCGACATCAATGCGCATTCCCCCAATCGCGCGATCCAACGCTGTCGATGGCGACAGGCGTCGTAAAATACACACGGAGTAAACCTTCAAAATGCAAAATCAAGTTCAGAAGGGCGACGCAATAAACGTCGTCGCCCCTGCCGGTGGCGTTGTTTCCGGCAACGGCTACCTCTTCGGAAGCATGTTCGGTGTCGCTGGTGTCACGGCTGCGGCTGGTGTTTCGTTCGCGCTGTGGCTCGTCGGCGAATACACCCTCGCCAAGAACTCCGCTGAGGCGTGGACTGTCGGCGAACTCATCTACTGGGACAACACCGCCTTCCACTGCACATCGTCGAGCAACACCGGTGCTAACAAGCTCATCGGCGTCGCGACTGCAGTTGCGGCCAACCCCTCCTCGACTGGTGACGTTCGCCTCAACGGCGTCTTCATCAGCTAACTGTCACCTTCAAGCTCGGCATTTGATGCCGTGTAACACACCTTTTTGAGGATTAAGCAGTGTCAGAACAAGACGTGATGCGCCTCGTCGCAGAGGTGGTCGATAAGTCTAGCGGTGTCCTGAAGAAAATTCAGGCCAGTTTTAAGTCGCTTGGCGAAGACGCTGGCAAGGCGCACGACGTAGGGAGCAAGGCAGCACGAGAGCACGCTAAGCGCATCGCGGAGCTTCACGAGCGCATCGAGAAGACCAAGGATTACATCAGCGACGCGCTAGTGCCGACGTTAGCAACCCTCGGCATCACCTCTTTCGGTGTCGGCGAGGCGGTCGGTACACTCGCCGATAAGATCAAAGCCGCGTCCGAAAAGTATCAGGCGTTGAACGACACTATCAAGCGCGGGCACGTCTCGTCCCAGTTCGTGCAAGGGATGAGTGATGCATTCTCACGCCTTGGCATGGATGTCTCGAAGGCAAACGACTTCGTTGCTGAGACCGGCGAAACTCTCGACAAGCTCCGGCGCGGCAACGCTGCCGAGATGCAGCGCCTCACCGATACGTTCGGCAACACCCTGCCGTGGCTGGAGAAGGTAGTCTCCGGCGCGCGGAACTATCAGGAAGCCGCCGAGCGCATCATGAAGGCGCTCACCGATACCCGCATCCCGATCGACCAGCGCCGCAAGCTGGCGGAAGCCTTCCACATCGATCCCCGCATCGCATCGAAGAACGGCGAGGAGGTTGGCGAAGCGCTCTCGAAGAGCATGGCTGAGGCGGTCAAGCATGGCCTCAACATCGAAACGTTAAGCAAACTTGATGACGCCTACACCGAGTTGGGCATCCGTCAGCAACAATTCTGGAACGATCTGATCAACGTCTTCGGTCCCGGTGCCGTCACCGTACTCAATCAAGTGCGTGATGCCATCACCCCGATCGAAAAGCAGATTAATAGCGAGCTGCGCGATGCACAGGCGATCTATCGTGTGTGGGTGAAGATACTCGACTTCGACGACAAGTTCAGCGGAGCTGTCAGGCACGGCCTTGGACTTGATGGACAGAAGCCTGAAGGACTGAAGCCGGGACAGACCTCACCGAACGCCTTCGGTAACTGGTCTCCAGCGCAACGGCTCGCGGCTGGTATGAGCCCTATCTCATTCACAACCGGTGGTGACCGCAATAACCCGCTCTATCGTGGTGTCCGCGACGGCGTTCTCGACGCCTTCCGGCAGCTTATGGGGGAGAAGTCTGGCGGCTCTGCTGGCGGCTTCGTCAACGCCTCCTACGCCACTGGCGGCAGCTACGGCGTAGGCTTCAATAGCGGCCTCGCTGGGCGCTTCGGCGGATATGGTGGCGGACATGGCACCTCAGGGGGCTCCTCTGGCGGTTCTGATGCCGTCCCGGATAATGCCGGAGCTGGAACCAGCGGTTACGTCAACCCCGCATCAGGCCCGTTTGACCGGCACCGCTTCATCAAGGAGCTGCAGAGCAACACAGCCCTCCGCGACAAGATCATGCGGATCGCTGCCAATGAGCAGGGCCGCAATGCGGCTGGAACTCAGGCGGTCATCGAGAGCATGATGAACCGCGCCAATGTGCGCGGGACATCGCTCGCGGCGCAGGCCAGATGGCACGAGAGCGAAGGCGGCTACTACCAGCAAGGTACGATGGGTCGCGGCGCTCTGGAAAACCCGAAGTATCGGGCGATCCTCGAACGGTCATTGGCCGCAGCGCTGCACGGTGCCAACACGATCGACTACGCCACGGACAACTCGTCCGGGGGCTTGGCAGACCGCGAGCGCGCCACCGGCAAGTTCGTTTTCCATCGCAAGATCAACGGAGAGAGCTTCTTCTCACCGGGAAACGCTGAGATCGGCCTCGCTCGCCGATACAACGATCTGCGTCAGCGACTACTCGACCAAGACGCTGAACGATCGGCGCACGGCGCTCGCCTCTCGGATCACATCCGCAACCACATCAGGAGCGGCTCCGGAGGTGGCCATCTGGGTCACGCCAGCGTAAGCGTCGATTTCCACAACATGCCGAGAGGCACCCGCACATCGGCGAAGGTTAGCGGAATGTTCAAGGAGGCGAAGCTCAATCGCGGTCGCCCGATGGCGATGGCCTCACAGGATGGCTAACCGACTACTGAATTGCCTCTCGGCACTCATGGCGACTACCGGAATTGCACGCCATGTGTGCCGGGCGGATTATAGTCCAAAGACTAGTCCTGCGATGCGGCCGACTGCGGTAGTCCTCGACCCCAACAAAAAAATAGGAGGAACCAGTGATCATCATTCCCGGAGTCTTAGTTCTGTTAGTGATAGCTGTCGCGATCTCTCGCAGCCGCAGTCGCGAGCGGCTCTTGCGCGATCAACATAATCAGCTCCTCGCTACTCTTCGCGGAGACCAGCCGAAGCCCATTGAACGGCAGCTCGGCGCAGTTGAGGAATTCAGCAAAGTGCTGCGTCCGGTCGTACTCGTCATTATCGCGCTCGTGATCGCCTTCGCTGCTGCAGGCGGAGGCCACTGATCAAACTCATGACAATCAACACAGAAACGCGATGGCGGTCAGCAATGGCCGCCATTTTCATTTTGCAGGACCAACTATGAAGGCGACTGCCGAAGTCATCGAAGCTGTTGCAGCATGGAATGCCGCAAAAGCACTCTCCGCATGGGAAAGTGGCAAACTCACCGAATACGTCAGACTGATCCGTCAGGCTGATCGGCTTCGCGGTAATCAGCACCGGCATTACAGGCCAGCATCCCTCGCCGATCTTGCTGAGAAGTATAGAAGATGACCCCTCGAATATTCTTTCTCGTTATTGCCTATGGTCCATCGGGGCGAGCTTCCGGTTGAGACCGTTGTTCGTTCCAATGCTGCTGCCACGAGCCAAGCTGACTAACGAACTTTGCCATTTCCTCTTCAATCCACGCGAGTACCCTTTCGGCGTCCGCCAACACGAATTTTCCTTCGCCGTCTGGGCGCATTTTTCCGAGATGAAATACTTGTGGTTCGAGACGTGCAAACTTGCCGGCTAGATCATCCTTTCTCGATCGAAAGTCCCTAGCAAAATCGGAAGCTTTCAATTTTTCGGAATTTGTCAGGAAAGCCGCCAAATTACACGCTGCAACGGCAAACGCAGAATGATATGCGTTCCAGTCGAGGTAAAACGTGCCCCGCCGCTGCATTTGCTTAAGGCAATAACGCGCCATCTTTAGCTCATACGGCAAATGTTCGGCGAGCCACGCCTTCTGCTCGGCTGAAATCTGCTTTTCTTCTGTTTGCTTATTCAATGATCGTCTCCATCAACGCTCTCCCGACCACCATGTCGAGATGCCGGGCTCATAGCCGAAATCTTCGTCGTCCGTAACGCCACGAGATGGGTGCGCTTGTAGGGATGGCCCCGGACGGCCGAGCAGTCTTTGCAGCGCATGCGGCGCTCAAGCTCGTGGATGGGCGTCGTCTTGGGTCGGCGGATGATATCAAGGGCCACGGTCTGATGCGTCTCGCAACCGAGGCACTTCACCTCAAGATACCGGTAGCCAGCATTGAGAGCGTCACCCAGCGCAGGTGACGGCTGGGCAGGCCCCTGAAAGGCGAGCATACGGGCGTTCCATGCCTCGCAGGCCAATCGGTCGGCCGCCTTTCGCGACTCGGTGGCCCGCTCCGCTGCCGCCCGGACCGACGCGCCGTGGACGGACTCTCGTGATTTGCTCCCCATGCTGACAATCAAAGCGCGACGGCAGGCGCTCGGCAAAATATCAATACGTTGGTGCTCGGCAGTCCTGCGATATACCTGTGGTCGGGGTGTGGACAGGTCAATATTCTTGAGAGATTGTCCATTTCCCATCTCAGTCAGGAAAGCTGTTCTCTCTTGCTGAAAGCTTCTGCAGTAGCTCTGATTGCGACCTCTGTCGTTCTTCGCGCTCCTGCCTCGACGCAATTAGTACCTTCTGAAGGACACTATAGTAGTCGAACACGGGTTCAGCTTGACCCAGCTTGTAAATTTTTCGCAGCAATGCTGCGATCTCGTAAGCTTCGACTCCGCGAGCTGACGCCTGTTCATCGAGCGTAACCCCAAGGTCGTCCATGGTATACTCGGCGCAAGACTCAATGGCGTTCTGGCTTGCGCCAACTCGATTGGGAAACTCCAAACATCTGGCGAGCAGCTTCTTGTCTAAAGCTCGCCAAGCCTCGGTATCATCCGGTAGGTCGGGCATTCCGGGCAAATCGGTCCGCCAAGCTGGATAAGGCTCGTCCGGGGGCTCTACTGCATTCAAATTGTCAAAGTAAAAATCGCAACACTTGGAAGCGTAGCCCTCGAATAGAACCGCGAGACGCAAGGCGAGATAGGCGGCCTTTTCGTTCTTCTGTGTTTGATCCCGGTAAAGAGCCACGCCTCCTTGAACTGTCGCCGTCCCAAGCCCGGCTCCGATGGCAGCCTTCCATATCGACAACCAGTCCCAAGTAGCTGGGTTAAAAATCTCCAGAATATCAATCATTTTACGTCACGAGATCAGTCCGCGCTCAGTCGCCATGCGACGGGCACCGACTTCGAGGTAAAGCCGCGCTGCCTTGATAGCTTTTTCTCGGTTAGGCCCTTCCATGAGGCGCTGGAAGCGCGCTCTGCGCCACTCTTCAACGCGGCGTAATCGACTTAGCGTTGACGACTGTTCAACCGTGATAGCTCGTTTGCCGTTGCCCGGCATGTACTGCACTCTCCCTGCATCCCGTGGTTGCGATACTACGACCATCGCGCGCTGTGATCAACAACGGCTGGAGCGAACTTTCGTAGTGCTTGTTGGAGGTTTCACAAAAGGGAAGTCGCAGGTAGGAAACGGCTTCCCTTTCTGACGTTGCCGGATGGGCTTATTGCGCGGCCTTCGGAGGCGGTGCTTTGGGGAAAGCCGACAGCATCCGGATTTTCAATTTTCCGCCCTCACGAACGTCCACCGAGGTCCAACGACCGCCATTCTCGATAGGCGCACCGCTCTGGTTCTTCCCCGTGATCCGCCATTCACCCATCGCGAGCGCTCCGTCAGCTCCCAGTGGCCAAACCTGATCAAGTGTTATTTCCTCGTGATCAAATCCCGCCTTGAACGCACCTTTGTAGAACTCCGCAATATCGGTGCGTGGTCCTACTGGGTTAATGTGCATTCCCCCCTTTGCGAAGAGCGCGGCAATCCCGTCAGCATCCTGCCGGTTGAAGCTTTCGGCATATGCAGAGCCGATCTTTTGCACCTCCTGTTTGAGGCTTTGGTCTGCATCGGCGGCTACCGCTGACGTTGAGAATGCGACGAGTAGTGAGCACAACAAGACGTAAGAAACTCGCATCGTGTCCTCCAGTACAAATAATTTCGTTTTTTCGGAAAATGCCGCTCTCACCGCGAAAGCAGATCAAATGAATAGCATGGCGGCCCGCCGCCCGCTCCTCCAACTCGAAATAAACGCGAAACTAGGGGTTACTACGTAGGCCCAGCTTGACGGGCTGTAGACCCGTCGTTCCGAAGGCCGGGATAGGTTCCGGCCATGGCAGCACCAAGGAGCCCGGCTGGCTGAGTCGCCCATGCGTTAAATCCTAGCACCCCGCCAAACGAAACGCCTCTCAGCGACTCTCTAAACGGCTCCTAAGAGGGTGCCACACATAAGAAAAGGCCGGTCACGAGGACCGGCCCGGTTATGGCGACTTCAAGCCGCCAATCGTATCAGGAACTCGCCATCTATATTTGTGGGCTCTGTCAATACCGGGCACCCGGCTTTCCCTGCGCCCTCTGTTCTCAGAGCGGCGAAACGAAGCGCAGTGTCGTCCCTGCGAAAGCAGGGACCCATAACCACGAATGGTCATTGTTGATCGATGTTGGAACGACGAGTCCCTTCAACAATATCCGCTGCGGAGTATGGGTCCCTGCTTTCGCAGGGACGACAGCTGTGATGAAATCGAGCGCGACGTCATCGCAATCGCCGCATCACCGTGTTCACATCACGAGGCAACATGACCAACACCATCGAGGCTCCCGACGGCGGCTACCGCTTCATGCCCGGCGTCAGTCAGTATTCCTGCGGCGTCGGTGCGCTGCCCGGCTATGCCATCGAGCGGGTCAGGTTCTCCGAATCGGTGCCGTTGAGCGCGGGTTTTGAACGGATTGCCGATATCCTGAGGAGCGCGGGCCGTCCGTTGACGGCTTTCGCTGCCTGCGAACTGCGCTCGCCGGCGCCGTTCACCGAGGACGGGTTCAAGGCGTTCAACGAAATCTACATCAAGACGCTGATCGCCTGGGGCGTGATGCGCGACGGCGTCAATCCGGTGGCGCGCAGCAACGTTTGTCCAAAGCTCGATCCGCCCGCCGAGCCGAGCTTCCACGCCTTCTGCTACACGGTGCAGGCGGCGAAGGACGCGCCGACGAGCTTCGTCGTCGCCGGCAGCGGCGAGTCGGTCGAGGGCAAGGCCAATTATCGCGATCATACTGTCGCGCCCGGCGACACCAGCCCGGCCGGCATTCTGGCGAAGGCCAAATTCGTGCTTGGCGAGATGGAGCGCCGGATGAGCGCGTTCGGCGGCTCCTGGCGCGACACCACCGCGGTGCAGCTCTATACAGTGCACGATGCCTATCCGGTGCTCGAAAGCGAGCTCGGCCGCCGTGGCGTGCTTCGCAATGGCCTGACCTGGCATTTCGACCGGCCGCCGGTGGTTGGATTAGACTATGAAATGGACTGCCGGCGCGTGCAACTCGAACGCGTGGCGTGATGTATCGGTCGCGTGACGCATCAAAAGCGCGTGTGGGCGCATGTGTAAGCGCGTGCGCTTTCTTGACACGGGTCGCGTCAACCGTTTCCCTTCGCCATCGAAATCAGCGGCTGGGTGAACGCGGGTGCAGAACCAATCTGTGATCAGGCGGCGGGATTTGCTGGCGCTGATCGGGACCATCGCCGGCAGCTCGGCGATGTATCAGGCGATGACGAGCCTCGGTTTCGCATCCGAGTCCGCCTACAAGGGGCCGGTCAAGCTCGCGGGCGACGTGAAGGGCGCTTCGGTGCTGATTCTCGGCGCGGGGCTTGCCGGCATGACGGCGGCGCTGGAACTGCGCAAGGCCGGCTACAAGGTTCAGATCCTCGAATTCAATAGCCGCGCCGGCGGCCGCAACTGGTCGATCCGCGGCGGTGACAGTTTTACCGAGCTCGGCGGCTTCAAGCAGACCTGCCAGTTCGAGCAGGGGCTCTATCTCAATCCCGGCCCGTGGCGGATTCCCTATCATCACCGCGCGCTGCTCGATTACTGCCGCCGGCTCAACGTGACGCTGGAACCCTTCATCCAGCTCAACCACAATGCCTATCTGCACGCGACGCGTGCGTTCGACGGCAAGCCGCAACGCTTTCGCAGCATCAAGGCGGACTTCCAGGGCGGAGTGTCGGAGCTGCTCGCGAAAGTCAGCCAGCAGGGCCGGCTCGACGAATTCGTCAGCAAGGAAGACCAGGAGATCCTGCTGCAGGCGCTGCGCGAGTGGGGCGCACTGGATCGCGACTACAAGTACAATGCCAATCTCCGCTCGGCCGACGTGCGCGGTTATGCACGCGATCCCGGCGGCGGCCTGATGGGCGATCCGCTGCCCAGCGATCCGATCTCGCTGCAGGAACTGCTGCGGTCGCGGATGTGGCGCTATGTGCAGAGCTTCGCGCACTATGATTTCCAGACCACCATGTTCCAGCCGGTCGGCGGCATGGACATGATCGGCAAGGCGTTCGCGCGCGAGGTCGGCGATCTCATCCGCTATAATGCCAAGGTGACGCAGATCCAGCAGAACGGCTCCGGCGTCACCGTGAGCTATGTCGACACCGCCAGTCCGTCCGCGGTGCAGCAGGCGACCGCCGACTGGTGCATCTGCACCATCCCGCTGCCGATCCTGAGCCAGCTGCCCATCGACGTCAGCGGGCCGACGAAGAATGCGATCGATTCCCTGCCCTACGCCGCCTCGGTGAAGGTCGGGCTGCAGTTCAAGCGGCGGTTCTGGGAGGAGGATGAGGCGATCTATGGCGGCATCAGCTACACCGACCTGCCGATCCGGAATATCGGTTATCCGAACTATGGTTTCAACCGCGGCGGCCGTGGCGTCCTGCTCGGCGCCTATCTGTATGAGGGCGCCAATTCCTTCGAGTTTACGGCGATGACGCCGGCCGAGCGGGTCGCCAGCGCGGTCGAGTTCGGCGCCAAGATCCACCCGCAGTACAAAAGCGAGTTCGAGAACGGCGTCGCGGTGGCGTGGCATCGGGTGCCGTTCACGCTCGGCTGCGCCGGTGAATGGACCGAAGCCGGGCGGGCGCAGCATTACCGCAATCTCTGCCAGATCGACGGCCGCATCGCGCTGGCGGGCGAGCACGCTTCGCAGCTGCCGGCCTGGCAGGAGGGCGCAATCCTGTCCGCGCTCGATGCGATTACCCGATTGCACGAACGCGTGGTGAAGACATGATGGTGCGGACAGGAACATCGGTTATCGCTGCGCTGGCACTAATGTCGGCGACCGCAGCCTTTGGGCAGGACAGCGGGGTGACCAAGCGCACCTTCTCTTCAGGCTACCGTTTCGTGGAGATGACCGGCGAGGAGCTGTTCGGCAATGTCTGCCAGGGCTGTCACATGCCGGATGCGACGGGCGCGAGCGGCGCCGGCACCTATCCCTCGCTCGCCGGCAACAAGAATCTCGAGACCGGCAGCTATCCGATCTACCTCGTCGTCAACGGCCGCCGCGGCATGCCGGCGTTCGGCGACATGATGACCGATGGTCAAGTCGCCGCTGTTGTGAACTATCTGCGAACGCACTTCGGCAACACCTATCAGGACGCGGTGACGACCAAGGACGTCCAGGACGCCCGCCGCTAACCACTTTGGAGAGAGTTCGATGAAATTCATCGGTATCGTGTTGGGCGCCGCGCTGTCGGCGATGGCGACCGCTGCCTCGGCTGATGTGGTCAGGCATCCGATTCCCAACTCGACCTTCCCGATCGCGCAGGCCGTGACCGTCACCGGCAACACCACGACGGTCTATGTCAGCGGCCAGGTGCCACCGGTCGCCAACAAGGATGCCGATCCGTCTAGCCCGCAGGCCTATGGCGACACCAAGACCCAGACCGTCGGCGTGCTCAACCGCATCAAGGCCATTCTGGAAGGCCAGGGGCTTGGCATGGGCGATGTCGTCAAGATGCAGGTGTTCCTGGTGCACAACGCGGCTGCGCCGATGGACTTCAAGGCCTTCATGGAGGGCTACACCCAGTTCTTCGGCGGCAGCCAGCCGAACCTGCCGGCGCGCTCGGTGGTCGGCGTCGCCGCGCTCGCCAATCCCGGCTTCCTGGTCGAGATCGAGGTGATTGCGGCCAAGGAGGCTAAATAAGGACACCAAATAAGGACTCCAAATGGCGTGCGCGAAAGCGCGGAGCATGCGCGCGGAAATTGAAGGGCTCGCCGTCTTGCCAAAGCGCGTGCCGCCTGTCTGAATTCATCTCCAATCAGGTGGTGGAATTCTGGGAGAGCACGATGTCGCACAAGCCCCGAAACATGGTTCGAGCGCTGCAGATCGCGGCAGCGTTCGCTCCGCTCCTGCTCGCGTCCGGCGCCAGCGCGCAGGGACTGACCGAGCAGCAGCAATTTGCCCGCGGCATCTACCAGGAGCTGGTCGAGATCAACACGACCACCGCGACCGGCGATACCGAGAAGGCGGCGGAGGCGATGGGCGCGCGGCTGCGCGCGGCGGGCTTTCCCGAGGGCGACGTCCACGTGTTCTCGCCCGCCCCGCACAAGGGCAATCTGGTGGCACGGCTGCACGGCTCCGGCGCGCGCAAGCCGATCTTGCTGGTCGCCCATATCGACGTCGTGCCGGCCAACCGCGAGGACTGGTCGGTCGATCCGTTCAAGCTCACCGAGCAGGACGGCTATTTCTACGGCCGCGGCTCGAGCGACGACAAATACATGGCATCCGCCTTCATCACCAATCTGATCCGCTACAAGAAGGAGGGCTACAAGCCCGACCGCGACATCATCGTCGCGCTCGAGACCGACGAGGAGATCCTCGATGCCAACGGTCTCGGCGTGCAGTGGCTGATCAAGAACCACCGCGACCTGATCGACGCCGAGTTCGCGCTCAATGAAGGCGGCGGCGTCGGCCTGAAGAACGGCAAGGCGATCCGCAACAGCGTGCAGACCAGTGAGAAGGTCTCGATCGGCTACCAGCTCACCGTGAAGGATCGCGGTGGCCACTCGTCGCTGCCGCGCAAGGACAATGCGATCTATCGGCTCGCCGAAGGCCTGGTGCGGCTCTCCAACTACGACTTCCCGATGAATCTCAACGAGACGACGCGGATCTATTTCACGAAGACCGCCGAGGTCGACAAGTCGCATGCCGACGATATCAAGGCGATCCTGGCACCGCAGCCTGACCCGGCGGCGCTGGCGCGTTTGTCGGAGAATCCCGGCTACAACGCGCAGCTCCGCACCACCTGCGTCGCGACCATGCTGGAAGGCGGCCACGCCATCAATGCGCTGCCGCAGCTGGCAACCGCAAAGGTGAATTGCCGGATTCTACCCGGCGAGCCGGTCGAAGGCGTTCAGGCGACGATCGAGCGCGTGCTCGCCGACAAGCAGATCGAGGTGACCCCGACCGGCAAAGCCGTGTTGAGCCCGCCGTCGCCCTTGAACGAAGAGATCATGGGATCGGTCGAGAAGCTGTCGAAGGAGTTCTGGCCGAATGCCGAAATCGTCCCTGTCATGAGCACCGGCGCCACCGACGGCAGCTATCTGCGCAATGCCGGAATTCCGACCTATGGTCACTCAGGGCTCGGCGCCGATGTCGACGACAACCGGAACCATGGCAAGGATGAGCGCGTGCTCGTAAAATCATTCTACGAGGGCGAGGAGTATCTCTATCGCCTGGTCAAGATGCTCGCCGGCGGCAAATGATGGCTGACAGCAAGGCAAAGGCACGGGTTGCGGTCGCAGGCCTCGGCGCGATCGGCACCGATGTCGTCAAGGCGCTCGATCGGGGCATCGAGGGCCTGACGCTGGTTGCGGTGTCGGCGAACAGTCCGGACAAGCACCGCGGCTGGATCGCCGAGCTCAAGTCTGCGCCGAAGCTGGTGCCGATCGATGAGCTTGCCGAGCTCGCCGACATCGTGGTCGAGTGTGCGCCGAGCAAGCTGGTGCGCGCGATCGTGGCGCCGGTGGTCGAGCGCGGCAAGACCGCGGTCGTGCTCAGCGTCGGCGCGCTGTTGCAGAACGAGGACCTGGTCGACCTCGCGAAAGCGCATGGCGGCCAGATCATCGTGCCGACCGGCGCGCTGATCGGGCTCGATGCCGTGACCGCGGCCGCGGTCGGGACCATCCATTCGGCAAGGCTCGTGACGCGGAAGCCGGTCGCGGGCCTCATCGGCGCGCCGCATTTGGTCGAGAACAACATCCGGATCGATGACATCACCGAGCCGCTGCGCATCTTCGAGGGCAGCGCGCGCGATGCGGCAAAGGGCTTTCCGGCCAATCTCAACGTCGCGGTGGCGCTGTCACTCGCCGGCATCGGCCCTGATCGCACAAGGGTCGAGATCTGGGCGGATCCGACGGTGACACGCAACACCCACCGGATCGAGGTCGATTCCGATTCCGCGCGGTTCTCGATGATGATCGAGAACATTCCCTCGGAGAACCCCAAGACCGGCCGCATCACGGCGCTGTCGGTGGTTGCCTGCCTGCGCAAGCTGCGCGCGTCCTTGCGGATCGGAACGTGATGAAGATCCAGCCCGACGATCTCTTGCTGATCATCGACGTGCAGAACGATTTCTGCCCGGGCGGCGCGCTGGCGGTGGCCGACGGCGATGCCGTCGTGCCCGTCGTCAACCAGCTCGCCGGGCGCTTCGATCATGTCGTGCTGGCCCAGGACTGGCACCCGGCAGGCCACAGCTCGTTTGCGAGCTCGCATCCGGGCGCGGCGCCGTTCTCCTCGGTCACCATGCCCTATGGGCCGCAGACGCTGTGGCCGGATCATTGCATCCAGGGCACAGTCGGCGCCGCGTTTCATCCCGACCTCGTAACCGACCGGGCCGAGCTCGTGATCCGCAAGGGGTTCCGGGCCGCGATCGATTCCTATTCGGCGTTCTT
Source organism: Bradyrhizobium sp. USDA 4011 (assembly GCF_054063415.1). Classification (NCBI taxonomy): domain Bacteria; kingdom Pseudomonadati; phylum Pseudomonadota; class Alphaproteobacteria; order Hyphomicrobiales; family Nitrobacteraceae; genus Bradyrhizobium; species Bradyrhizobium sp. USDA 4011. The sequence goes on along the minus strand of NZ_JBSSGG010000001.1, from coordinate 1,978,741 downwards.
CGAGAACGACCGCAAGACACCGACCGGGCTCGCCGGCTATCTGCGCGAGCGCGCTCTCAAGCGCGTCGTGATGGCCGGGCTCGCGACGGATTTTTGCGTTCAATATTCAGCGCTCGATGCGCGGCGGCTCGGCTTCGAGACCACGGTCGTGCTGCCGGGCTGCCGCGCCATCGATCTCGGAGGCTCGCTTGCTGCCGCCACGGCGGCGATGCGCGAGGCCGGCGTGGCGCTCGTCGAGGAGATTCCCTGAGCACGGTCGGGCCGGGGCAAAAACCATTGTTTTGACTAGCCTTTTGTTCTAATCCCCAGCCGTTGATGATCACGCCAGCGGAGCTTTCGTGTCGGGACAGGTTTTGCGGATAGGGACGCGCAAGAGCGCGATGGCGCTCGCGCAGACGGACGAGGTCGCGCGGCTGCTGCGCGCCTCGGCGGGCGACCTTGCCGTCGAGATCGTCAAGTTCGAGACCCGCGGCGACCAGGACCAGACCAGCAAGCTGTTGCGCCACGGCGGCAAGGGCGGCGCCTTCGTCGCCGAGATCCGCGAAGCGATGCGATCAGGCGCGCTGCAGGCGGCGATGCATTCGCTGAAGGACGTGCCGGGCAATGAGGAGACGCCGGGTCTCGTCCTCGCCGCGATGCTGGCGCGCGATGCCGCCAATGACAGCCTCGTGTTGCGGCCGGGCCTGACGCTGGATGCGTTTCGCGCCTCGCGCGGCAAGGGCTTCATGATCGGCACCAATGCCGTGCGCCGCGCCGCTTATCTGCGGCGGCTGTTTCCGGAGGCGACGGTCATTCATTTCCGCGGTGCCGCCGACACGCGAATTGCAAAACTCGATCGCGGTGCCAAGCAGCGGCTACCCGATGGCGGCGAGGTGGGGCCGGCGGATGCGCTGGTGATGGCGCGTTCCGGCCTCGAGCGCATCGGCATGACCGCGCGGATCGCGCATGATTTCTCCGTCGACGAGATGCTGCCGGCGGTCGGCCAGGGCATCGTCGCGGTCGAATGCGTCGAGACCGACTGGGCGACGCGGGCGCGGCTCGCCGGGATCGACAATGCGCAGTCGCGGCTTGCCGCCGAGGCCGAGCGCGAGGTGCTGTGGGTGCTCAACGGCCATTGCAATTCGCCGATCGCCGGCCACGCCACGCTCGCCGGAAACGAGATGACGCTGCGCGCCTCGGTACTCGACGAGGCCGGTGCCGGCTTCATCGAGGTGGCGCGGCGCGGACCGGCGAACCGGCCGCGCGAACTCGGCCGCGCCGTCGGGATGGAGCTGCTCGCGAAGGGCGCCGCCGAGATCATCGCCCGCACCCGGGTGGACGAGTAGCGCCGTCGCTACGCCCGCAACGGCCAGTTGCCGATGATGCGGAAGCGGGATGCGCTGTCGGCTTGCTTGAACAGCGCGATGCGGTCGATCGCAAGCGTCGCAAGGTCGATCGCCGCGAACCGCTCGCGCAGCCGCGCCACGATCGGGCCGCGCCGCTCCTCGCTCAGGCGTCCCGTCAGGGTCATGTGGAAGCGGAATTCCTCCATGACATAAGGATAGCCCCAGCGATTGAGATAGTCGCGCTGCCGCTGCGTGAGCCGCTCGGGCTTGCGCCGCGCGCGATCTTCCGGCGTCAGCGGTGCACGGAAGGTGTCGAATTCGGTGACGCAATCGGCGGCGAGCTGTTGCAGATCATCGGAGCGGCTCGCCGGGATCACGGCGATGAAGCCGCTGATGGCATCGACCACAGGCGCGATCACGGGAATGCGCCGCCCGCGCCCGGCGAAGGCAGCGCAGGCGTCGACAAGCTCGGATTCGTTCGCACCATCGGCGAGCGCAGTGGGTGCCTTCAGCGTGGCGTGAAAGCCGTATTTGCGCGGATCCTCCGTTACCTCGCGCCAGTCCGGCGCGACGCCGTCGGGAAACGGCAGGTCGTCGCCCGACACGGCGTCGTAGCCGAGCAGCGTCGAGCCGAAGCGGTGCAGGGCGCTGTCGGGCGACGGCGCATAATAGATCGCGTAGCGCGGAGTGTTGGCCATGGCAGCAGAATAGGTCCTGACTATGCTGCCGCAACCGTTTTGCGCGAGACGAGCGAGTGAACGAGGCAGCTCGCATCAGCCAGATGCACCAGCCGTCCGGCTGATATCACGGCGACGACGCGCGGCCGCTGCGGCACCTTGTCGTCGACGACGATGATGTCGGCGCGGCGGCCCGCGGCGATCACGCCGCGATCGGCCAGCCCGGCCGCGCGTGCCGGCGCCGACGAGATCAGACCCCAGGCCTTGGTAAGCGGCAGGATGCCATCGGCGGCGAGGCGGAACGCGGCGAGCAGCTGCGCCGGATAATAGTAGTCCGACGCCAGCACCGAGCAGAGGCCCTGTGCGATCATGTCGGATGCCTTGGTCCAGCCGGTGTGGCTGCCGCCGCGCACCACATTGGGCGCGCCGAACACGATGAAGTCGCCCGCGGCGGCGGCATCGCGCGCGGTCTCTTCATTGACGGGAAATTCGGCGATCGTGGCGCCGAGCGCGCGAAACTCCTGGCGCATCGCCGGGCTGTTGTCGTCATGCGAGAGCATCCGAATGTTCGCCGCGCGTGCTGCGGCCGCTAGTCGCGCGACCGAGGCGGGCACCGCGGGACGGCGCGCCACGACCCGATCGAGCATGTCGTTGACGGCCTCGATGGAGAGCCCGGCGCGTTCGGCCAGCTGATTGCGCTTCTTCGGCTTGACGTTGCTGTGGTCGTTGAAGGCGAACAGGTCGATGCGGCCTTCGGTGACCCATTGAATGATCTCGGCTTCGGCTTCGAGATTGTGGGTCTCGTGACGCAGGTGGAAGCGCGTATCGGCGGCGAGCTGCGGTCGCAGCGCCTCGATCGCATCGAGCAGCTTGCGCGCATTCTCCGCGCTGCGCAGGCCGGGCTCCCACGACCAGGTCGTGCCATGGAAGACGGTGGTGATGCCGTTGGCGATCGCCTGTCGGTCGCTGTCGATCAGCGCCACGTCGGTCGGGAAATCGACGCCGGGGCGCGGCATCATCTGCCGCTCGAACGCATCGCCGTGCAGATCGATGATGCCGGGCAGCACCAGCAGGCCGCCGGCATTGATGTGGAGCGCGGCGCGGCCCTGTTCGGCGTCGAGCGCGCCGATGTCGCGGCCTGAGGTCCGCAGCGAGATCTCGACCAAGGCACCGTCAACCAGCGCGCGTCCGCCCTCGATGAAAATGTCCGTCACGATACGGTGCTCCGTCATTTATTCCGTGATTGGGATACGGCCTCGACCTCGTACTTGTCGAGAAATTCCTCGACCGCGAGCGTGCGGAAGTCGGGCAGGACACGACGAAGTGTTTCGTGATCCCAGTCCCACCACGCGAGTGCTGTCAGGCGATCCGCTGCTGTCTCCGAGAAGCGCCGCTTGACCGGACGCGCCGGATTACCGGCAACGATGGTGTAGGCGGGCACATCCTTGGTCACGATCGCGCCGGCGGCAACCACTGCGCCGGTTCCGACGTTCCGGCCCGGCAGCAGGATCGCACCGTGACCGATCCAGACATCATGGCCGATATGCACGTGATGCGCACGTCGCCAGTTGAAGAAGTCGGTGTCGTCGCTCTCTCCGGGAAAATAGGCGCTGGCGCGGTAGGTGAAATGCGCCTGGGTCGCGCGATGCATCGGGTGGTTGCCGGGATTGATGCGGGTCATCGCCGCGATCGAGCAGAACTTGCCGATCGAGGTGTAGGTGATCTGGCTGTCGTTCACGACGTAGGAATAGTCATCCATGCTGACTTCAAGCAGGATGGTGCGCTCGCCGACCTCGGTATATTTGCCGAGCTTGCTCTCGCGCACCGACGCAGTCGGGTCGATCGTCGGCACAACCGAGAGTGTCTTTCCGGCCATCAGGGCCTCCGCAAATCTTGCAAATCGTTGGCTTCCGGGGAGATGCGGGTTCGTCATCGGGACGCTTGATGACAACATCATGACGTTACGATGACGTCAAACGAACGGCAGGGGAGGGGTGTGGACGATGGCCGCACTGCAAGGTCACGTCACATAACTGTCAAGCACCGGGGATAGCGATGGCCCAACGCGACGCGGTTGGAGCATTGCATGCTGGTGGTGGAAGGTTTGACGTGCCGGTTCGGCACAAAGGCCGCAGTCGATAACGCATCCTTTTCGATCGCGCCGGGCGGCTTTGTCGGCGTGATCGGCCGCTCCGGTGCCGGCAAGTCGACGCTGCTGCGGATGATCAACCGTCTCGCCGACCCGACCTCCGGGCGCATCCTGTTCGAAGGCACCGATGTCACCGCGCTGCGCGGCAAGGCGCTGCGGCAGTGGCGGGCGCGCTCGGCGATGATCTTCCAGCAATTCAATCTCGTCGGCCGCCTCGACGTGCTGACCAACGTGCTGATGGGCCGGCTCGCCCAAATCCCGTCCTGGCGCTCGCTGGCGCAGGTCTGGCCGGAGCAGGACAGGGCGCTCGCGCTGTCGGCGCTGGAGCAGTTCGACATCGCCCAGCTCGCAGCGCAGCGCGCCGACCAGCTCTCCGGCGGCCAACAGCAGCGTGTCGCGATTGCCCGCGCGCTGGTGCAGGAACCCGACATCATTCTCGCCGACGAGCCGATCGCCTCGCTCGATCCGCGCAACACCAAGATCGTGATGGATGCGCTGCTGCGCATCAACAAGCATTTCGGCATCACGGTGCTCTGCAACCTGCATTCCCTCGACTTGGCGCGAACCTATTGCGATCGCCTGATCGGTATGGCGGCGGGTCGCGTGGTGTTCGACGGCGCCCCCGCGGCGCTGACCGACCATATTGCCCGCGAGCTCTATGACCTCGAGGCCAATGACGTCATGGGCGCGGCACCGCTGCCCGTGCCCGATGGCGCAACTGCTCCGGCGCTCGGCACCGCAGCCGCGGCCTGAGCGGCGCATTTTCGAAAAGCAGGGCAACCGGGCATTTCGCCCGGCCAACAGGCGTAACTACCAAAGAGGGGTAACATGATCACTCGTCGCATCATTCTGGCCAGCGCCGCAGCGCTGGCATTCGCAGGATCGGCTTCGGCCGAGGACTGGAAGACCAAGTATCCGGAGATCACCTTCGCGGTGATTCCCGCCGAGAACGGCTCCGGCGTTACGGAGCGCTACGGCCCGCTCACCGAGTATCTGTCGAAGGAACTCGGCATCAAGGTGACCCTGCGCGTCGCCAACGACTACGCAGCCGTCATCGAGGGCCAGCGCGCCGGTAACATCCACATCGGTTACTACGGCCCGGCGTCGTTCGCCCGCGCCCGCCTCACCGGCGTCAAGACCGACGCGTTCGTGATCGACGTCAATGCCGACGGTTCGAAGGGCTATTATTCGGTGTTCTACGTGCTCGCCAAGAGCCCGTACCAGAAGGTCGAAGACCTCAAGGGCAAGAATATCGGCCTGGTCGATCCCAACTCGACCTCCGGCAACAACATGCCGCGTTTCAAGCTGAACCAGATGGGGATCGATCCGGAGACCTACTTCTCCAAGGTCGTCTTCACCGGCAGCCACGAGAACGCCGTACTGGCGCTGGCGCAGGGCACCGTCGACGTCGCCGCCAACTGGTGGAATGCCGACGATGATTCCAACCTGACCCGCATGCTCGCCAAGAACATGGTGAAGTCGAGCGACGGCACGCCGCTGAAGAAGGAGGACTTCCGCATCATCGTGAAGTCCGACCTGATCATCAACTCGCCCTACGCCTATCTCGAGAGCCTTCCCGACGACATGAAGGCGAAGATCAAGCAGGCCTTCCTCGACATGCCGACGAAGGATCCGGAAGCCTTCAAGAAGCTGTCCGACGGCAAGAACCGTCCGTGGCAGCCGGTCACCAACGCCGACTACGACAAGACCATCGAGCTGATCAAGTTCGTCGACGCTCTGCGCAAGAAGGGCTCCTGATCGCACGTTCGCCGCTGAATTGGGCCGGGTTTCGACAACCCGGCCCTTTTCGTTCCCCCCTCGAGCAGACTGGCCCGCATCGATGGCGACCGCCATTTCCATCCTTCCCGCGCAGCAATTGGCGACGCTGAACGATGCCTATCGCAAGGCGGTCGCGCGCAAGCGGCTGAAGGCGACGGTGGCGGCCGCGGTGTTCTGCGCGGCGCTGTTTATCGCGGCGCTTGGCGCCGACGTGAACCTGCACACGTTCTTCACTTATTTCGGCAACTTCGTCAGCTATTTCGACCGCATCCTGACGCTGGATTCCGGTGCGCGGGTCTGGACCGATCCGGTGGAATGGTTCTGGGGCCTGAAGAAATGGCTGCGGCTGCTCGGTGAGACCCTCCTGATCAGCTATGTCGGCACCTTGACCGGTGCCGTGTTTGCGTTTGCGCTGAACTTCTTTGCCGCCCAGAACACCTCGCCGGGACCGTGGGTGCGCTTTACCGTCCGTCGCCTGCTCGAATTCGCCCGCACCGTGCCCGGCATCGTGTTCGCGCTGATCTTCGTGATCGCGTTCGGCCTCGGGCCGATGGCCGGCGTGCTGGCGATCGCGATCCATACGACCGGCGCGCTCGGCAAGCTGTTTGCCGAGATCGTCGAGAATGCCGACATGAAGCCGGTCGAGGGCATCCGCGCCACCGGCGCGAGCTGGCTGTCCTGCATGCGCTTTGCGATCCTGCCGCAGGTCTCGGCGGGCTACGCCAGCTATGCGCTGCTGCGCTTCGAGATCAATGTCCGCGAGGCGTCGGTGATGGGCTTCGTCGGCGCCGGCGGCATCGGGCAGGAGCTGGTGGTCGCGATCCGCAAATTCTACTATTCCGACGTCAGCGCGATCCTCGTCACCATCATCGTCACCGTCTTCATCATCGACATTTCGACCGGCTGGCTGCGCGGCCGGCTGTTCGGCAAGGAGACCCGGCGATGAGCCAGCTGCCGAAGCCGGACACCGCGGACTTGCGTGCGAAATACCCCGGCGTGTTCGAACGCCCCGCCTCGGCGCGGCTGGCGATGCCGGCCACGATCGTGGCAGCGCTCGCGATCTTTGCATACGGCCTGGTCGATCTCGACTTCTCGCCGTCCAGGCTGATCTCGGGAATGAGCCAACTCGGCTGGATCACCATGATGATGATCCCGCCGAATCCCGGCGCATCGTTCCCGCTCTATATGCAGGCGCTCGGCGAGACGCTGTCGATCGCGCTGCTCGGCACCACGCTTGCGGCGCTCTTCGCGCTGCCGGTCAGCCTCTTGGCGGCGCGCAACATCATCCCCTCGAACCTGATCCGCTTTCCAGTGCGCCGTTTCCTGGATTCGATCCGCGGCGTCGATACGCTGATCTGGGCGCTGGTCTGGATCAACGTCGTCGGCCTCGGCCCGTTTGCCGGCGTGCTGGCGATCATGGTCTCCGACTTCGGCGCGTTCGGAAAGCTGTTCTCGGAGGCGATCGAGGCGGCGGACCGCAAGCAGGTCGAGGGCATCCGTGCCTCCGGCGGCAACGCGCTGCATGAAATCCGCTTCGGCCTGCTGCCGCAGGTGCTGCCTGTGATCGCCGGGCAGGTGCTCTATTTCATCGAATCGAACACGCGGTCGGCCACCATCATCGGCATCGTCGGCGCCGGCGGCATCGGGCTGCAGCTCGCCGAGCAGATCCGCGTGCTGGAATGGCAGAAAGTGTCGTTCCTGATCCTGATGATCCTGATTGCGGTCGCCGCGATCGACTTCATCTCGAGCAAGCTGCGCTTTGCCATCATCGGCCAAAGGGCGGTGGTGTAGCCTCTCCTTCGCCTCTCCCCGCGAGCGGGGAGAGGCCGGAATTTTCGCGTAGCGCAAATTCCGGGTGAGGGGGACTCTCCCCGGACTCACAGCTTCCGGATTCGCCGAGACAGCCCCTCACCCCAACCCTCTCCCCGCAAGCGCGGGGCGAGAGAGAAGAGCACATCGTCAGCTATTCTCGACGAGAAACTCCACGCGCTCGGCGGCGAAGCGCGAGCGCTTGGTCACCAGCGGGCGGTCCAGCATATCGACATCGGTCGCGTCGACCACCAGCACCGGCCGGCCCAGCGGCAGATCGAGCCGTGCGGCGTCGGTCGCATCGGCAATCGCCGCGGTGATCCGGGTCGAGGCGCGGTGGTAGTCCTTCACGCCGTAATGCCCGAGCAGCTTCGTCATCGAGCGAACGTCGGCAAACACGCTGCCAGCATCGGGAAAGCGCTCGGCCGACAGCCAGGTGGTGGAAACGCAGATCGGCGTCCGGTCGGCGAGACGCACCGCTTCGATCCGGATCAGCGGCGCGCCAATCTTCAAGCCCAGCTCGCGCGCGATCTCGCGATTGGCAACATCGCTGCCTGCATCGATCAGTTGGCCGCGCGGCTCGTGGCCGCCGGCGCCGACGATCTCCGAGAATCGCGTGCGTGAGCGCAGCGGATAGGCGAGACGCTGGGCTTCGACATAAGTGCCGCTGCCGCGCTCGGCGCGCACCAGGCCGCGCTCCGCCAATGCGGCGAGCGCCCGCCGCACGGTGTGGCGGTTGACCCGGTAAGTCTCGGCGATCTCCATCTCGCCGGGCAGCTTTTCACCCGCGGCAAAGCGGCCGTCGGCGATGCCGCGCTCGATGCCGTCAGCGACCTGCCGCCACAAGGCGACGCCGGAACTTTCCTGCATGCTCATGGCGCGGTGATACCAGAAATCTTCGATTTGTCACGAAACAGTCATGGCGCTCGGCTATCAAGTTGTCTATTATCATAGACAACTTGATGCAAGCAAGGTTGCCCATGAATTCGAACATGAGTTCGACCGGACCAGACAGCAAACAGGCCCAGCGCAAGGCCGCGATGACGGTGCTGGCGCACTCCGCCGCGGCCGACATCGCAGGCAGGCTGGCGGCGATCGCGGTGCCCACGCATGAAAACCTGCGCGAGCCGGAGAACGGCCTCGTGATGCTGCGCGGGCGGATCGGCGGTGACGGTGCGCCGTTCAACCTCGGCGAGGCGACGGTGTCGCGCGCGGCGGTGCGGCTTGCGACCGGCGAGGTCGGCTTCGGCTACACGCTCGGCCGCGATGCGCACAAGGCGCAGATGATCGCGCTGTGCGACGCCATGGTGCAATCGGCGGAGCTGTCCGGCGAGGTCGAAGCGAAGGTGATCGCGCCGCTGCGTGTCGCCATGAATGCCGAACGCGCCCGCAAGGCCTCGGAGACCGCGGCGACGCGGGTTGATTTCTACACCATGGTGCGCGGTGAGGGGTGATGCTATGACGACGATTGCCGAAATGCCCGCGGGCTTTGCCGACAAGGTGCTGTCGGCGCAATCCACATTCCGCTCCGTGATGGATGCGATGGCGCGCCCGGGCAGCGTGCAGCGCGTCGCGGCAAGCGTCGGAACGCTCGCCGGCTTGATGCGCGGCGCGGCCGCGATCGCGCTGACGCTGTTCGATCACGATACGCCGATCTGGCTCGATGCCGCGATGTCGGCGACGCCGGACGTTGCCCGCTGGCTGAAGTTTCACGCCAGCGCGCCCGTGGTTACGGATGCGGCGATCGCAAGCTTCGCGCTGATCGGCGATGCCGCGAACCTGCCGGCGCTCGAGCGTTTCGCGTTCGGCAGCAGCGAGTATCCTGACCGGTCGACCACGCTGGTCCTGCAGGTCGACAGCCTGACGCAGGGGCCGGCCTTCGAGCTGAAGGGGCCCGGCATCGACGGCAGCGCGCTGCTGCAGGCGATGATCAAGCCGCGCGACCTGTTCCAGCGGCTGTCGATCAATGAAGCGCTGTTCCCGCGCGGCATCGACGTCGTGCTGGTCCATGACGACAAGATTGTCGCGATCCCGCGCACCACGCGGCTGATCGCAAGCGGAGTGTGAGCGATGTATGTAGCCGTCAAGGGAGGCGAGCGCGCCATCGAGAACGCTCATCGGCTGCTGGCGCATGAGCGGCGCGGCGATCGCGATGTGCCCGAGGTGACGCCGGCGCAGATCTCCGAGCAGCTCGCGCTCGGTGTCGACCGCGTGATGACCGAAGGCTCGCTCTACGATCGCGAGCTTGCGGCGCTCGCGATCAAGCAGGCGCGCGGCGACATGATCGAGGCGATCTTCCTGGTTCGCGCCTTCCGCGCCACGCTGCCGCGTTTTGGCGCCACTGAACCGGTCAACACCAGCGAGATGCAGGTGCGGCGGCGCATCTCCTCGACCTTCAAGGACGTTCCGGGCGGCCAGATCCTGGGGCCGACCTTCGATTACACCCATCGCCTGCTCGATCCGCAGCTCGCGGAAGGCTTTGTACCGGAGCAGCCGATGACCGCGGAAGCCTCGCAGGCGGCAACGCCGCGGGTCACCGACATTCTCGGCCGCGACGGTTTGATCGAATCGTCGCCGCAGGCAGCTAGCAACGCACCGGTCGGCGACCTCACGCGCGAGCCGCTGAACTTCCCGGCCGATCGCGATCTGCGGCTGCAGAATCTGGCGCGTGGCGACGAGGGCTTCCTGCTCGCGCTCGGCTATTCGACGCAGCGCGGCTACGGCCGCAATCACCCCTTCGCCGGCGAGATCCGCTTCGGCGAGGTCGAGGTCGAATTCTCAGCCGAAGACGTCGGCTTCGCGGTGCCGCTCGGCTCGATCGAACTGACCGAGTGCCAGATGGTCAACCAGTTCAAGGGCTCGACCACCGAGGCGCCGTGCTTCACCCGCGGCTATGGCCTCGCCTTCGGCCAGAGCGAGCGCAAGACCATGTCGATGGCGCTGGTCGACCGCGCGCTCCGCGCACGCGAACTCGGCGAGGAGGCGGCGGCGCCAGCGCAGGACGAGGAGTTCGTGATGTCGCACTCCGACAATGTCCAGTCGACCGGCTTCGTCGAGCATCTCAAGCTGCCGCATTACGTCGACTTCCAGTCCGAGCTCGGCCTGCTGCGCAAGCTGCGGCAGGAGTTCGCGGAAGCCAATGAGACCGTGGAAATGCAGGAGGCCGCGGAATGAACGCGCCGACGTACAATTTTGCCTATCTCGACGAGCAGACCAAACGGATGATCCGCCGCGCGATCCTGAAGGCGATCGCGATCCCCGGCTATCAGGTGCCGTTCGCGAGCCGCGAGATGCCGATGCCCTATGGCTGGGGCACCGGCGGCGTGCAGGTGACGGCGGCGGTCCTCGGGCCTAACGACGTGCTGAAGGTGATCGACCAGGGTTCGGACGACACCACCAACGCAATCTCGATCCGCAAATTCTTCGGCAAGACCGCGGGTGTCGCGACCACGACCTCGACGACGGAGGCGAGCGTGATCCAGACCCGGCACCGCATTCCCGAAGCGTCGCTGCGCGCCGGACAGGTGCTGGTCTATCAGGTGCCGATCCCCGAGCCGCTGCGCTTCCTCGAGCCGCGCGAGACCGAGACGCGGCGGATGCACGCGCTCGCCGAATACGGGCTGATGCATGTCAAGCTCTACGAGGATATCGCGCGCTTCGGCCATATCGCGACCGCCTACGCCTATCCGGTGAAGGTGAATGCACGCTACGTGATGGACCCGTCGCCGACGCCGAAATTCGACAATTCGAAGATGGACAATTGCGCGGCCTTGCAGCTGTTCGGTGCCGGCCGCGAGAAGCGCATCTACGCGATCCCGCCCTACACCAGCGTGGTCTCGCTGGATTTCGAGGATCATCCGTTCACGCGCTACCGCTTCAACGCGCCCTGCGCGTTGTGCGGCGCCGACAATTCCTATCTCGACGAGATCGTCACTGACGACAAGGGCGGGCGGATGTTCGTCTGCTCCGACACTGACTTCTGCGAGCAGCGCCAGGCCGCCGGCCATCGCGGCACCGAGAGCGCGGCGCCGCACAAGGAGAAGGCGCATGTCTGAGCTCTCGAGCCTCGACAACGATCAGCCGCTGCTGGTGGCGGAGGGGCTTGCCAAGAATTACGGCCGGCTCCCGGCCTGCCGCGATGTCTCGTTCGCGCTCTATCCCGGTGAGGTGCTGGCGATCGTCGGCGAGTCCGGTTCGGGCAAGTCGACGCTGCTGCAACTGCTCTCCGCCCAACTCGCGCCGAGTGCGGGGCGGGTGTCCTACCGGATGCGCGACGGCGTGCTGCGCGATCTCGCCGAGCTCGGCGAAGCGGAGCGGCGCTTCCTGTTCCGCACCGACTGGGGCTTTGTGCATCAAGACCCGGCGCAGGGCCTCCGCATGGGCGTGTCGGCCGGCGCCAATGTCGGCGAGCGGCTGATGGCGGTCGGCTGGAATCACTATGGCCGGATCCGCGACACCGCGTCGACCTGGCTCGATCGGGTCGAGATCGATGTCGGCCGCATCGACGATGCGCCGAAGACCTATTCCGGCGGCATGCGGCAGCGGCTGCAGATCGCGCGCAACCTCGTCACCGAGCCGCGGCTGGTGTTCATGGACGAGCCGACCGGCGGCCTCGACGTCTCGGTGCAGGCGCGCCTGCTCGACCTGATGCGCAATCTCGTCAGCGAGCTTGGCCTTGCCGCCATCGTCGTGACCCACGATCTCGCGGTCGCGCGCCTTTTGTCGCATCGCGTGATGGTGATGAAAGGCGGCCGCGTCATCGAGACCGGCCTCACCGACCAGGTGCTCGATGATCCCCGCGAGCCCTATACGCAGCTGCTCGTTTCCTCGATACTTCCGCCATGAGCTTGCCAATGACCGCGATGATCGAACTTGCCAACGCCGAGAAGACCTTCACCATGCATCTGCAAGGCGGCGTCGAGCTGCCTGTGGTGCGGGGCGTCTCGTTCCACGCCGATCCGGGTGAGTGCGTGGTGCTGTCCGGCCCGTCGGGCGCCGGCAAATCCTCGATCCTGAAGATGATCTTCGGCAACTATCGCTGCGACAGCGGCCGGATCGGCATTCGCCACCGCGGCACGGTGGTCGACCTCGCGACCGCCGAGCCGCGCCAGGTGCTGAGCATTCGCCGCTCGACCATCGGCTATGTCAGCCAGTTCCTGCGCGCGGTGCCGCGGGTGGCGACGATCGACGTCGTCGCCGAGCCGTTGATCGTCAACGGCGTGGCGCGCGAGGAGGCCCGCGAACGCGCCGGGCGCCTGTTGCGCCGCCTCAACATTCCGGAGCGGCTGTGGACCTTGCCGCCCTCGACCTTCTCCGGCGGCGAGCAGCAGCGCGTCAACATCGCGCGCGGCTTCATCTCGGACCTCCCGATCCTGCTGCTGGACGAGCCGACCGCTTCGCTCGATGCGGCGAATCGCGCAGTAGTAGTCGAGCTGATTGCGGAGAAAAAGACCAGGGGCGTCGCGATGGTCGCGATTGTCCATGACGACGAAATCCGCCATCTGATCGCCGATCGCATCGTCGATGTGACCTCGTTCGCCGCCGCTGCCTGAAGGACCGTTTGAAATGACCGCCAAGCAAGACACCATCATCGGCAACGCCCGGCTGGTCCTCGCCGATCGCGTGATCGAGCAGGGCTGGGTCGCGATCGCTGACGGCAAGATCGCCGAATTCGGCGAGGGCAGGGCGCCCGAGGCAGCCGAGGACGCCGGCGGCGATCTCCTGATGCCCGGGCTGATCGAGCTGCACACCGACCATCTCGAAATGCACTACGTGCCGCGGCCGAAGGTGTTCTGGAATCCGGTCGCGGCCGTGATCTCCTATGACGGCCAGCTCGCAACCTCGGGCATCACCACCGTGCTCGATTCGCTGCGGGTCTGGCGCGAGGACGGCGCCGAGGATGTCGACGGCCGCGCCGGCGTATTGGCGGCGGCGATCTCGGCCGCGCGCGAGGAGGACCTGCTGCGTGCCGATCACTTCCTGCATTTGCGCTGCGAGGTGCCTATGCCTGACGTCGTCGCCGAGGCCAAGGAGCTGATCGACCGGCCCGACGTGCGGCTGATGTCGCTGATGGACCATACGCCGGGCCAGCGCCAGTTCCGCGATGAGGTGAAGCTGCGCGATTACTATCGCGGCAAGGGCGGCGGCATGACCGATGCCCAGCTCGACGTGCTGTTCGCACGGCGCTTCGCCTATCAGAAGGAATATGCCGTGGCCAACACCCGCGCGATCGTCGCGCTTGCGCATCAATACAGGATTCCGCTGGCGAGCCACGACGACACCACGGATGAAAACGTGGTCGACGCCGTCAACGACAAGGTCGCGGTCGCGGAATTCCCGACCACGATGGAAGCCGCGCGCGGGCTGCATGCCGCCGGCATCGACATCTTGATGGGCGCGCCCAACGTGGTGCGCGGCGGCTCACACTCCGGCAACATCGCCGCCGTCGATCTCGCCAATGAGGGCATGCTCGATATCCTGTCGTCGGACTACATCCCCTCCAGCCTCTTGATGGCGGCGCTGCAACTGCCGCGGCATGTGCCGGCGATCGATCTCGCCTCCGCTGTCCGCACCGTGACCAAGACACCCGCCGAAGCGGTGGGTCTGTCCGATCGCGGCGAGATCGCGGTCGGCAGACGAGCCGATCTGATCCGCGTGCACGTTGCGCGCGATCTGCCGGTCGTGCGCAGCGTCTGGCGCGAAGGAGCGAGGGTCGCATGAGCGAAATCCCTGCCGTCGCCGCGCAGCAGCGCTCTACCACGATCGGTCCGGGCCGGTTGATCCTGGTGGTCGGCCCGAGCGGCGCCGGCAAGGATACGCTGCTGGGGCTGGCGAAGGCGGCCTGCGCCGACGATCGAGGCGTCGTGTTTCCCCGCCGCCTGATCACCCGCCAGGCCTCGACCTCGGAAGACAATGAAGAGGTCAGAGCGGAAGCCTTCCAGCGTGCGGTCGCCGCCGGCGATTACGCCATGCACTGGGAAGCGCACGGCCATCGCTATGCGCTGTCGCGCGCGATCAACGATGAGATCCGCGCCGGGCGCACCGTGATCGCGAACGTCTCCCGCACCGTGATCGCGGCGGCGCGCCGCCACTACGCCAATGCCGTCGTGGTGTCGGTTACTGCGCCGCCGGATGTGCTGGCCGCGCGGCTCGCGATGCGCGCACGCAGCAGCGACGGTCTTCTCGCGCAGCGGCTCGCCCGCAACGTCGACGAAAGCACGTCGACACCTGATTTCACCATTGTCAATTCCGGCACCGCCGAATATCACGCGCGACAGCTTGTCCGCATCATCAGGGGCGAGCGCTGGGACGAGTAGAGCGTTTTCGAGCGAAGCGGATACCGGTCCGCGTGAAGAAAATGCCTCAAAAAGCAAACGAGGAGAACAGCACTGATGTCGGTGATCTCTACGATCGAGCAGCTTGAGGCGATCTACGGCTTCCCGAACGACGCGTCGACCGTGAAGGTCGCCGACCACGTGACGCCGCTCTATCGTGTGCTCATCGAGAAATCGCCGTTCGTGTCGCTTGCGACCTCGGGACCCGAGGGGCTCGATTGCTCGCCGCGCGGCGACCTGCCGGGCTTCGTGGGCATCCATGATGCCAAGACGCTGATGATGCCGGATCGCCGCGGCAACAATCGCTGCGATTCGCTGCGCAACATCGTTCGGGATCCCCGCGTCGGGCTATTGTTCCTGATCCCGGGCTCGGGCAGTACGCTGCGCGTCAACGGCCGGGCCTATGTCACCGCCGAGCCGGAACTGCTCGCCTCCTTCAGGATGGAAGGCAAGGCGCCGCGGACGGTGATCGTGATGAATGTGGACGAGATCTACTTCCAGTGCGCCCGCGCGATCGTGCGTTCCGACCTCTGGAATCCGGATAAGCGGGTCGATCCGAAGGCCCTGCCGACGCCCGGCCAGATCCTCGCCGAGATGAGCGAGCACACGGTCGGCGGCGAAAAATACGATCGCGAATGGCCGGAGCGGGCGCGACAGACGATGTGGTGACGAAAGAGGCGGCAGCTCAGGCCTTCGCCTGCTCATCGAACGCCTTCAGCGAGACCGCCGCGATCTCGCGCAGCGCGTTGCGGTCGGCGCCCGAGGAGGCCATCACGCACATGCCCGATGTGACCGCGGAGAGATAACGGGCAAGCGTGACCGGATCGGCGTTTTCGCCCAGGTCGCGTTCGGCCTTGGCGCGGACAAAGCGCTCGCGCAACTGGTCTTCGGTGTGGGTGCGGCGCGCCGCCAGTTCGAATGGAACGTTTTCCGAGCCGGTGCCGCAGGCTAGGCCGCCCTGGACCAGCAGACAGCCGGGCGGGTTGGCGGGATCGGTCTGGGCGTCCGCGTGCTCCATCAGAAATCGTTCGGCGACCTCTCGGGCGGTGGAAGCGCCCAGAACCTTCTCCATCCAGGCGTCGCGCTTTTCGGAGTAGCGGTCGAGCGCGGCCTTCAGCAGGCCCTCCTTGCTGCCAAAGGCGGCGTAGAGGCTCGGCGGATTGATATTCATCGCCTCGGTGAGTTGCGCGATCGTGGTGCCTTCGTAACCGTGGCGCCAGAACACGTCCATGGCCCGGTCCAAAGCGGCGCCCGCGTCGAAGGCGCGGGGGCGTCCCATTCCCATTTTTGTTGCTCCGTAAGCCGGGTGCCGTTTCTGTGACGGATTGTCCCTGACTTATCCTCTTGTTGCACGTGATGTTTTTCCGCGGCTTCCCATTTCCCCACGAACGAGATAATAAATTCATAGTGCTCGATACATAAGTATCTTGCGCACCGGCGTCCAGCTCCACATCTGTAGCGAACACTACAGATATCTGGAGCGCGTGAATGCCTTCGTCAACCCAAAATGCCCGTTCCGGCCGTTTCCGACGCGTCGTCGGCGGTGTCGTGATCCTCGGCGCCTTCGCGGTGGCCGGTTCGATCGCGACCGGCCATTATTTCCACGCTGCGCAGGCGACCGGCGCCGCTGCCCCTGAACCGGCGGTGCCTGTGACCGTCGCCGTGATCCAGCCTCGGCCGACCACCCTGTTCGATGACTTCTCGGGCCGGCTCGAGGCCGTCGACCGCGTCCAGCTTCGGCCGCGGGTGGCCGGCGCGATCCTGTCGACCAACTTTACCGAGGGCGCCCTGGTGAAGGCCGGCGACATCCTGTTCAAGATCGATCCCGCGCCTTACGCGGCCGAGGTCGACCGGGCCCAGGCCCAGCTCGAGGCCGCGAAGGCCCGCGCGGTCTTTGCCGCAAACGAGGTCGAGCGCGGTGCGCAACTGGTCGGCAACAACATCGTGACCAAGCGCGATTTCGACCAGCGTGACAACACCAATCGCGAGGCGATCGCCAACGTCAAGGCCGCCGAGGCCGCGCTGCAGACCGCAAAGCTCAATCTCGACTACACCGAGGTCCGCGCGCCGGTCGACGGCCGGGTCGGCAGGATCGAGGTCACAGTCGGCAATCTCGTCGCGGCAGGGACATCCTCGCCGGTCCTGACCTCGCTGGTCTCGGTCAATCCAATCTATGCGAGCTTCGATGCGGATGAGGAGGTCGTGCTGCGTGCGCTGAACTCGATCGCGGACGCGTCCGGCAAGCGCGGCAATCTCGATCAGATCCCGGTCGACATGGTGACGTCGGGCGGCCTCAGCGCCAAGGGGCACATCCAGCTGATCGACAACCAGGTCAACGGGCAGAGCGGCACGATTCGCGTCCGCGCCGTGTTCAAGAACGAAGACGGCCGGCTGATCCCGGGGCAGTTTGCCCGCGTGCGCATGGGCCAGCCCAAGCAGCAGACGCTGGTGCTGATCGACGAACGTGCCGTCGGCACCGACCAGGACAAGAAGTTCGTCATGCTGGTCGGCGACGACAGCCGCGCCGTGTACCGCTCTGTCTCGCTCGGCGGCGCGGTCGATGGCCTGCGGATCGTCACCGCGGGCCTGAAGTCCGGCGACCGCATCGTTGTCAACGGCCTGCAGCGCGTGCGTCCCGGTGCACTTCTGAAGATGGAAGTCGCCGAGATGGGCGCCCGCGGCACGCAGCAGGCATCCACTGAAACCAACCAGCACGTCGTGCAGCGCTAGGCGCTGCACGCGGGGGCGGAGCCATGAATCTCTCAAAATTCTTCATCGACCGGCCGATCTTCGCCGGCGTGCTGTCGATCCTGATCTTCCTCGCCGGCCTGATCTCGCTGCTGGCGATGCCGATCTCGGAATACCCCGATGTGGTGCCGCCGTCGGTCGTGGTGCGGGCGACCTATCCCGGCGCCAATCCGAAGGTGATCGCCGAGACGGTCGCGACGCCGATCGAGGAGGCAGATCAACGGCGTCGAGGGCATGCTCTATATGTCGAGCCAGGCGACCACCGACGGCGCGATGACGCTGACGGTGACGTTCCGGCTTGGCACCGACCCCGACAAGGCGACCCAGCTGGTGCAGAACCGCGTGCAGCAGGCCGAGCCACGCCTGCCGGCCGTGGTGCGCCAGCTCGGCATCATCACCAAGAAGAGCTCGCCCGACCTCACCATGGTCGTGCATCTGCTGTCGCCGAACAACCGCTACGACATGACGTATCTGCGCAACTACGCGGTGCTCAACGTCAAGGACCGGCTGGCGCGGATCGACGGCGTCGGTGACGTCCAGCTCTATGGCGCCGGCGACTATTCGATGCGGGTCTGGGTGGATCCGCAGAAGGCCGCCGAACATGCGCTGACCGCAAGCGACGTCGTGCGCGCGATCCAGGCGCAGAACGTCGAGGCTGCGGCCGGCGTGGTCGGCTCCTCGCCCAGCGTCAAGGGTCTCGACCTCCAGCTCTCCGTCAACGCGGAGGGACGGCTGTCGACCGAGGAACAGTTCGGCGACATCGTGGTGAAGACCGGCTCCGCCGGCGAGGTGGTGCGGCTGCGCGACGTCGCCCGGATCGAGCTCGGCGCCTCCGAATACGGCCTGCGCTCGCTGCTCGACAACAAGCAGGCGGTCGCGATCCCGATCTTCCAGGCGCCCGGTTCGAACGCGCTGGAGATCTCCGACCACGTCCGCGCCACCATGGCCGAGATCAAGAAGAACATGCCGGAAGGCGTGTCGTACCAGATCGTCTACGATCCGACGCAGTTCGTGCGGTCCTCGATCGAAGCTGTCATCCACACGCTGCTCGAGGCGATCGCGCTCGTCGTGCTGGTCGTGATCCTGTTCCTGCAGACCTGGCGCGCCTCGATCATTCCGCTGATCGCGGTCCCGGTGTCGATCGTCGGCACTTTCGCGGTGATGCATGTGTTCGGCTTCTCGATCAACGCGCTCAGCCTGTTCGGCCTGGTGCTGGCGATCGGCATCGTGGTCGACGACGCCATCGTCGTGGTCGAGAATGTCGAGCGCAACATCGAATCCGGCCTGTCGCCGCGCGATGCCACCAACCAGGCGATGCGCGAAGTGTCCGGCCCGATCATCGCGATCGCGCTGGTCTTGATCGCGGTGTTCGTGCCGCTGGCCTTCATCTCGGGCCTCACCGGACAGTTCTACAAGCAGTTCGCGCTGACGATTGCGATCTCGACCGTGATCTCGGCGATCAATTCGCTGACGCTGTCGCCGGCGCTGTCGGCGCTGCTCTTGAAGGGGCATGACGAGCCGAAGGATTGGCTGACCCGGGGCATGGAGAAGTCGCTGGGCTGGTTCTTCCGCGGCTTCAACAAGGTCTTCACGAAGTCGTCGGAGAACTACGGCCGCACCGTCACCAAGGTGATCTATGGCAAGGCCGTGGTGATCGGCCTCTATGTGCTGCTGATCGGCCTGACCGGCGTGCTGTTCAAGCAGGTGCCGAGCGGCTTCGTGCCGGGTCAGGACAAGCAGTATCTGGTCGGTTTTGCCCGGCTGCCGGACGGCGCGACGCTCGACCGCACCGAGGAAGTGATCCGCAAGATGAGCGACATCGCGCTGACCCAGCCTGGTGTCGAAAGCTCGGTGGCGTTTCCGGGCCTGTCGATCTCCGGCTTCACCAACTCCTCCAACGCCGGCATCGTGTTCTCGACCCTGAAGCCGTTCGACGAGCGCAAGGATCCGTCGCTCAGCGGCCCGGCAATCGCGGCGGCGCTCAACAAGAAATATGCCGGCATCCAGGATGCCTTCATCGCGATGTTCCCGCCGCCGCCGGTCAACGGCCTCGGCACCATCGGCGGCTTCAAGCTGCAGATCGAGGACCGTGCGGGCCTCGGCTACGAGGCGCTGAACGACGCGACCAAGGCGTTCATGACGGCGATGCAGAAGGCGCCGGAGATCGCCGGCGTGTTCTCGAGCTTCCAGGTCAACGTGCCGCAGCTGTTCGCCGACATCGACCGTACCAAGGCGTTGCAGCTCGGCGTGCCGGTCACGGAGGTCTTCAACACGCTGCAGATCTATCTCGGCTCCTACTACGTCAACGACTTCAACAAATTCGGCCGCACCTATTCGGTTTATGTGCAGGCGGACGCGCCGTTCCGCGCGCGTGCCGACGACATCAGGCAGTTGAAGGTGCGCTCGTCCTCGGGCGACATGGTGCCGCTGTCGGCCCTGCTGAAGGTCCGCCAGAGTGCGGGTCCGGAACGCGCGATCCGCTACAACGGCTTTCTGTCGTCGGACATCAACGCCGCTGCGGCGCCGGGCTTTTCGTCCGGCCAGGCGCAGGAGGCGGCGACGCGGATCGCGGCGGAGGTGCTGCCGCCGGGCTTTGCCTTCGAATGGACCGACCTGACCTATCAGGAGTTCATCGCCGGTAATTCCGGAATCTGGGTGTTTCCGCTCGCGATCCTCCTGGTGTTCCTGGTGCTCGCCGCGCTCTATGAGAGCCTGGCGCTGCCGCTCTCGATCATCATGATCGTGCCGATGGGCCTGCTGGCCGCGATGTTCGGCGTCTGGCTGTCGAAGGGCGACAACAACGTCTTCACCCAGATCGGACTGATCGTGCTGGTCGGATTGTCGGCCAAAAACGCCATCCTGATCGTCGAATTCGCGCGCGAGCTCGAATTCGCCGGGCGCTCGCCGATCCGCGCCGCGATCGAGGCCAGCCGCCTGCGGTTGCGGCCGATCCTGATGACGTCGATGGCGTTCATCATGGGCGTGCTGCCGCTGGTGCTGTCGACCGGCGCGGGCTCGGAGATGCGGCGCGCGATGGGCGTCGCGGTGTTCTCCGGCATGATCGGCGTCACCGTGTTCGGCCTATTCCTGACGCCGGTGTTCTATGTGCTGCTGCGCACCGTCACCGGCATGAAGCCGCTGACGCAGCACGGCGAGGCGACCATCCCCGGAAAAGCACACGCGGCATGATGCCGCGTGTGTAAGCTTCCTGTCAGCTTCGAAGGTGATCAGGCTGCGATATCGAGCAGCAATTGTGACGAACCGCGGACCAGCACCTTGCGGCCCGCGGGCGTCAGTTCGAACGAATCTCCTCGCACCGCAACATAACCGAGCGTGATCAGGCTTTCGACGGCGAACCGGTTCAGCCTTGAAGGGTTTGCTGCGGGAACCCGCAATGCTTTCAACGCATCCCACTGATCGGGTCTGAGTTCGAATTCTTCGCTCATTGGTCCAGGCACTCCAGAAGTTCTTGGCGTGCGAGATACAGAGCGCAGATGAATTTCGTGCGACCACAACGAGTCAGGATTTCGATTTATGTGGACGCGTCGTCACATCGCCGTGTCATTGGAATGTTTCAAGTTTTTCGAATCATTGTGGCGCATTGCCGCGTGATGCCGTCACAGTGATTAACCGCAAATCGTCACATAAGTTAATCATCTGGGTTAACCGCGCCGCACGCTGGCGCCGCCATCGACCGGCAACGTCACACCGGTAACGAAATTGGCCTCATCCGAGGCGAGGAACAGCGCGGCATTGGCGACGTCCCAGCCGGTGCCCATCTTGTGACGCAACGGTACCTTGCTGTCTCGCTCGGCCTCGACTTCCGCGCGGCTCTTCTTGAATTCGCGGGCGCGCGTGTCCACCGCCATCGGCGTGTTCATCAATCCGGGCAGGATCACGTTGGCGCGAATGCCGTATTGCGCATTCTGGTAGGCGAGCTGTTCGGTGAAGGCGATCATCGCGGACTTGGTCGCCTTGTAGGCGACGTAAGGGTAGGTCGTGATCGCGGCCATCGACGAGATGTTGATGATCGAGCCGCGCTGCTGTTTGCGCATGATCGGGATCACATGCTTGGCGGCGAGGATGCAGCTCTTCAGGTTGATCGCCACGCAGCGGTCGAACGCCTCCTCGGTGATGTCGAGCAGCTCGGCATCGCCGCCGGAGAGGCTGACACCGACATTGTTGTGCAGGATATCGACGCTGCCCCAGCGGCCATGCGCATCCGCCACCATCGCCTTGATGTCGGCATTCTTGGTGACGTCGGCCTTGAAGGCGACCGCGGTGCCCCCCTTGGCCACGATCAGGTCGACGGTTTCCTGCGCCGATGCCAGGTTGTGATCGACGCACAGCACCTTGGCGCCTTCGCGCGCGAAGGTCAGCGCGGTGGCGCGGCCGTTGCCGATGCCCTCGCCGGGGCTCTGGCCGGCGCCGACGACGATGGCGATGCGATCTTGCAGGCGCATTTCACTTCCCTCCCGGCATCGGGTACTGCTGCAGTACCTCTTTGTAGCTTGGCTCGTTGTCGATCTGCATGGTGGCGAGCACGCGCACCACGGCGCAGTAGAACGCGATCGTCAGCACCAGATCGGTCATGTGCTCGTCGGAGAGATGCTGCTTGATCTCGGCGAAGGTCGCATCCGACATCGCAAGCTCGCGCACCATCTCGCGGGCGCCCTTGAGGATCGCCTTCGCCAGCGGCTCCAGCTTTGACGGCTTGCCCCCGGTCTCGGCGATCAGGCCCTCGATATCCTCGTCGGTGACGCCGAACTCCTTGCCGATCTTCACATGGTGGGCGAACTCGTATTCCGACTTCTCGAGCCAGCCGACCTGCAGGATCGCGAGCTCGCGCAATCGCGGATCGAGCTTGCTCTTGAAACGGATGTAGCCGCCGATGCCGTTGAAGGCGCGCGCCATGTCCGGCGAGTTCACCAAGAGCTTGTGCAGATTGGTGTTGCGCTTGAGCATGTCGCGATATTCGGGGGCGACCTGGTCGGCTTCGAGATAGGGCAGGCGGGCCATTGTTGTTGTCCTTGGTTCGGCGGCTTGCGGAACAGGCGGCTGTCGCTTCAGCCGTAAAGGGCTTTGTGCTCGCGCTCGTAGTTGGCGTAGGAGTCCTTCATGCTGGCGCCGTTGAGCAGCATGGTCGCGACCACGGCGTTGTCGGCATCGAACACGGTCGAGCGCACCCACATGCTCTCGGTGCGCTTGCTGCCCGAGAGCGCGACGACCTCGCGCTCGACCCAATAGGTCTCGCCCGGGAACAGCGGCCCGTGCACAAGCCGGATCTCTTGATCGGCGAACAGCCCGACGGCCGGGCCGCGGACCGGCAGCCGGTCCTCGCGCGCGCGGTACTGGAACAGCACGCTCAGCATCTCCATCGGGATGATGGCGCGGCCCCAGGGATTGTACTCCAGCGAATAATAGTCCGACGGCTCGGTGATCACCTTGAGCTTGTCGGCCAGCGAGAACGGATAGAGATCGCCCATGTTCTGGTCGAAATCCATCTTGATCGCCTGCCGGGGCGTCTTCATGCCGACCTTGATGTCGGCAAGGATCACGGGATCGGCCAGCGGCTTCAATTCGCCGAGCCGACGGCTCAGCGCCGTCTCGCTGCCGTCGCCGTCGATCGATGCGGTGCCGCGCAGGATCTCGGTGCCGTCGGGCTTGATCATCCCGATCGTGCAAACGGTCTGGCCCGGCTTCGGCTTCTCGATCTGGGCCTGGACCTCTTCGCCCTCGAACACCGGATTGCGGTAATGCGCCGACAGGCACCCGGTCATGAACCAGGCGCGGCCCCAGATCCGCTCGCACAGCGGCGCGAACTGGCTGAAATGGGTCGGTCCCTCGATCGTGCCGCCGCGGAAGCCGAGCTTCTGCGCGGTTGCATCGTCGTGAATCGAGGCGTGGGAGTCGTAGGTCTGGGCCTGAAGCATCTGCTTCGGGCTGCGCCAGGGACCCACCAGCAGATTGCCGTTCTCCACGATTTCCGTCGTGAATGCGGATTCGACTTTAATCATCCTTGGTCTCCCTTTGCGCGCCACCGTTTCAAAGATGCCGGGGTTCGGCAAGCCTCGCAGAGCAACAAGCCTCGCAGAGCAACAAGGCCTCGCATGCGCAACATGAGATATGTGCTGCGGCCATGGAACGGGGCTGTTCATGCATAACAAAATCAGTGCATGCTGATGCATGATCATGGGCAAGAGAATGAGACCCGGTTCGGACCGGCGTGACCTGATCGGCGGGGAGCCTGAAACTGATGGCGTTGATGGAAGTTGGACTGGACGACAAGTACCGGTTGGATACGAAACGAATCTTCCTCTCCGGTACCCAGGCTCTGGTCCGATTGCCGATGTTGCAGCGCGAACGCGACCGCGCGCACGGGCTGAACACCGCGGGTTTCATCTCGGGTTACCGTGGCTCGCCGCTCGGCATGTACGACCACGCGCTGTGGCGGGCGAAATCGTTCCTCAGGGAGCATGACATCGCCTTCGTTCCCGGCCTCAACGAGGATCTGGCGGCGACCGCGGTGTGGGGCAGCCAGCAGGTCGGCATGTTCCCTGGCGCCAAGGTCGATGGCGTGTTCGGCATCTGGTACGGCAAGGGCCCTGGCGTCGACCGCTCGCTCGACGCGCTCAAGCACGCCAATTCGGCCGGCACCTCGCCGAATGGCGGCGTGATCGCGCTCGCCGGCGACGACCATGGCTGCCAGTCCTCCACTCTGGCGCATCAGAGCGAGCAGGTGTTCGCCTCGGCGCTGATGCCGGTGATCAATCCGGCGACGCTGCAGGACTATCTCGACCTCGGCATCCTCGGCTTCGCGCTGTCGCGCTATTCCGGCTGCTGGGTCGGCTTCAAGGCGATCTCGGAGACGGTGGAAAGCTCGGCCTCGATCGTCAGCGATCCCGATCGCATCAAGATCATCATGCCCGACGATTTCGAGATGCCGCCGGGCGGGCTCTCGATCCGCTGGCCGGATCCGCCGCTGGAGGCCGAGCGCAGGCTGCACGGGCCCAAGATGGAGGCGGTCGCGGCCTTCGCCCGCGCCAACCGGTTCGACCGCATCGTGCTGGATTCCAAGCCGGCGCGGCTCGGCATCATGGCGACCGGCAAGGCCTATCTCGATCTGCGCCAGGCGCTCGCCGATCTCGGCATCACCGATGCCGAGGCCCAGGCGCTGGGTCTGCGGATCTACAAGGTGGCGTTGACCTGGCCGCTCGAAGCGCGCGGCGCGCGCGACTTCGCCGAAGGCCTGCAGGACGTGCTGGTCGTCGAGGAGAAGCGCGGCTTCATCGAGGACCAGCTGGTCCGCATCCTCTACAACATGGACGCCTCCAAGCGCCCCTCGGTGGTCGGCAAGCGCGATGAGGGCGGCGCGCCGCTGCTGCCGAGCGAAGGCGAGCTGACGCCGACCATGGTGGCGGCCGCCGTCGTGGCGCGTCTGCGCAAGCTCGGCCACCGCAGCCCGCTGCTGGAGCAGCGCCTGGCAAAACTCGAGGCGTTCGACCGCCCGGTCGAGGGCACGGGCACCGCGAAGCTGCAGCGTACGCCGTATTTCTGCTCGGGCTGCCCGCACAACTCGTCGACCAAGATTCCCGAGGGCAGCCGCGCCATGGCCGGTATCGGCTGCCACGGCATGGCGCTGTCGGTGCCGAACCGCAATACCCAGACCATCTCGCACATGGGCGCGGAGGGCGTGAGCTGGATCGGGCAGGCGCCGTTCACCAGCGAACAGCACGTGTTCCAGAATCTCGGCGACGGTACCTATACGCATTCCGGGTTGCTGGCGCTGCGCGCGGCGGCCGCGGCCGGCGTCAACATCACCTACAAGATCCTGTACAACGATGCGGTGGCGATGACCGGCGGCCAGCCGGCCGAAGGCGGCTTCACGGTGGCGCAGATCGCGCATCAGGTCGCGGCCGAGGGCACCAAGCGGCTCGCGATCGTCTCCGACGATCCGGACAAATATCCCGCTAACTACTTCCCGTCCGGCGCCACCATCCATCATCGCCGCGAGCTCGACGCCGTGCAGCGCACCTTGCGCGAGATCGAGGGCCTCACCGTCCTGATCTACGACCAGACCTGCGCTGCCGAGAAGCGCCGCCGCCGCAAGCGCGGGCTGTTTCCCGATCCGGCCAAGCGCGTCTTCATCAATGAGCGCGTCTGCGAGGGCTGCGGCGACTGCTCGGTGGCGTCGAACTGTGTCTCGGTGCAGCCGCTGGAGACCGAGCTCGGCCGCAAGCGCCGCATCGACCAGTCGAACTGCAACAAGGATTTTTCCTGCATCGAGGGCTTCTGCCCGAGCTTCGTGATGGTGCAGGATCCCAAGCTGCGCAAGGCCGACCGCACCGCCGCCGATCCCAAGGCGCTGTTCGCGGACCTGCCGGCACCGCCCGCGCCCGCGCTGACTGGCCCCTACAACATCCTGATTACCGGCATCGGCGGCACCGGCGTCATCACCATCGGCGCGCTGCTCGGCATGGCCGCCCATGTCGAGGGGCTCGCCTGCTCGACGCTCGACTTCACCGGCCTGTCGCAGAAGAACGGCGCGGTCATGAGCCATGTCCGGCTGGCGCCGGCGTCCGACATGCTGACCACGGTCCGCATCGCGCCCGGCAATGCCAATCTGATCCTCGGCTGCGACCTCGTCGTCGCCACCAGCGTGCCGGCGCTGAGCCGCGCCGAGCGCGGCGTCACCCGCGCCGTCGTCAACGCCGACCTGCTGCCGACCGCGAGCTTCGTGATCGATCCCGATATCGACTTTGAAGCCAGCTCGATGCGCGATGCGCTGAACGGCGCGGTGAGACCGGATGATCTCGACATCCTGGATGCCACCGGGCTTGCGACCGCGCTGATGGGCGACAGCATCGCGACCAACGCCTTCATGCTCGGCTTCGCGTTCCAGCGCGGCGCGATCCCGCTGTCGCTCGAGGCCATCCTGAAGGCGATCGAGCTCAACGGCGCCGCGATCGAGATGAACAAGACCGCGTTCTCCTGGGGCCGGCTCGCCGCGCATGATCTGCAGCGCGTGGTCAGCGCGGCGCGCTTCAAGAGCGCCGGTGCCGCGCCGGCCAAGAAGACGCTCGATGAGGCGATCGCGTTCCGCGCCAAATTCCTCACCGACTATCAGGACGCGGCCTACGCGAAGCGTTATATCGACGACGTCGCGCGCGTCCGCTCCGCCGAGGCTGCGGCAGCGCCGGGCTCGCAGGACCTGACCGAGGCCTTTGCAAAGGGCCTGTTCAAATTGATGGCCTACAAGGACGAATACGAAGTCGCGCGGCTCTATTCCGACGGCGAGTTCAGCAAGGCCTTGAGGGAGCAGTTCGAGGGCAATTCCGGCTTGAAGGTCTTGCTGGCGCCGCCGCTGCTGGCGCAGCGCGATCCCGTCACCGGGCGATTGCAGAAGCGCGAGTTCGGCCCGTGGATCTTCAAGGCGTTCGGCCTGCTGGCGGGGCTGAAGGGCCTGCGCGGCACCGCATTCGACATCTTCGGCTACACCGCCGAGCGCAAGATGGAGCGCGCGCTGCCGGTCGAGTATTCGGCGATGATCCTGCGTCACCTCGACGGCAAGACGCCGCTCGACCTGCCGCGCCTGGTGGCGCTGGCGAAGACCGCGGACCTCGTGCGCGGCTACGGCCACATCAAGGAAGGCAACGTCGCCCGCTACCGCACCGAATGCGCGCGGCTGGAGCGTGCGATCGGCCAGCCGCTGGCGCAGGCGGCCGAATAGGGCAGGCGGTGCGCCGCGGGAACTTTCCGCGGCCGCTTTGGTTGACCGGTAACCCTGCCCGCAAGGCGCGGCTGGATTCGCGCGGCCGGGCTCCTACATGATGGCTGTTCTGTTCGAGTGATTTCAGGAGGCCCTTTGATGGTCCTGAAAAGCGCTTTTGTTGCAACTGTTTGCACCGCGTGCCTGGCGTTGGGGGGCGTGGCGTTGGCTGACGACTACCGCCCAAGCGAGTTCTTCAGCCTCGATCTCTCGCGGGCCGTGCTCTCGCCGAAGCCGCTTGGCCCGCCGGCGAAGTTCGAGCCGGTTCCGGTCGAGGCGAAGACCGACCACGGACCTGATCAGCGCGCCAATGTCGAGCCTCAGGTCGAGCAGCCCAAGGTCGAGCCGCAGAAGGCCGTGCGCACGACCAAGGTGACGGCGCCGCATGAGCGGAAGCGCACGGTCGCGCACGTCCCCGCCCGCGCCAAGCTCGCGCGGCGGCATTCGAACCCGCTCGATGCGGAAGCCCGCGACACCAGGATCCAGACCTGGCCGTGCCGCAGCGGCGGCATCTGCAACTGGCAGCGGTGAGGGCGGTTCGGCGGTCTCACGCCAACTCGCGCGCGCGTTCGTACCAATACCAAACCCGTCATCCTGAGGAGGCCGCGAAGCGGCCGTCTCGAAGGATGAATCGACCGCGCTCTTGCAGCCGGGCCGATTCATCCTTCGAGGCTCGCTCCGCTCTCACCTCAGGATGACGGGTTCGGCGTTTGCGCGCTTGGCGCCTGGCGACACCATTCAGATCTCCATCTCGACCCCAGAGTCACACCGCCGTCGCAAAACCGTCGGCGCAGAGTCAAGAAACCGTAAGGGCGGAGTCAAACAGCGCAGGCAAAACTTTCGTTGCGATTCGACGAAGGTTATTCGATGCCGACAGCGATCTCCGCGAGGGGGCGAGGCCTCACAAGGCGTCAGCTTCTGGTGCGCTCGGCGTCGACGGCCGCGCTGGCGGGGCTGGGCGCGCTGGCAAGGCCATATCTGAGCCGCGCCGCGGATCGGCCTGCGATCGCGGGCATCCAGTCCGGCGACGTCGCCAGCGATTCCGCGGTGATCTGGGCCCGCGCCGATCGCGCCGCGCGCATGCAGATCGAATGCGCCGCGGTCGAGAGCTTTGCCACCATCCTGCGCCGCGCGTCCGCCGATGCTCTGCCCGAGCGCGACTTCACCGCAAAGCTGTTGCTCGATGGCCTGCCGCCGGGACAGGACCTGTTCTATCGCATCAGCTTCGAGGATCGCGACGGGACCGCAGGCGAGAGCCGCATTGGGCATTTGCGCACCGCGCCGGTCGACCGCCGCTCAGTCTCGTTCGTCTGGTCCGGCGACGTGGTCGGGCAGGGCTGGGGCATCGACCCCGCGCGCGGCGGCCTGCGCAGCTATCGCACCATGCTGAACGAGCGCCCGGATTTCTTCATCCATTCCGGCGACCACATCTATGCCGATTGCACGGTGCCGCGCGAGCAGACCCTGCCGAACGGCGAGATCTGGCGCAACCTCGTTACCGAGGAGAAATCCGTCGTCGCGCACAGCCTCGAGGAGTTTCGCGGCAACTACAAATACAACTGGCTCGACGACAACTTCCGCGCCTTCCACGCCGAGGTGCCGATGTTCGCGCAATGGGACGACCACGAGGTGGCCGACGACTGGTCGCCAATCGGCACCGCCGACGCAACCGGCTATGACGCGGACGGCACCTCGCGCCTGGTGGCGCGGGCGCGCCGCGCCTTCCATGAATTCATGCCGATGCGGCTGATGCCGGAGCGCGACGGCCGGGTCTATCGCAAGATCGCCTACGGGCCGCTGCTCGACGTCTTCCTCATCGACATGCGCTCCTACCGCGATTCCAACTGGAACAAGCGAGGCGATCCGGACCAGGCGTTCATCCTCGGCGAGAGCCAGCTCGCCTGGCTGAAACGGGAGCTGGTGGCGTCGGACGCCGTCTGGAAGGTGATCGCGGCGGATCTGCCGATCGGCCTCGTCAGCCTGGACGCCGCCGCGCTTGGCGACGGCCCGCCGGAGCGGCGCGAGCACGAGATCGCCGATCTCTTGTCCTTCATGAAGCGCGCCGGCATCCGCAACACGGTGTGGCTCACCGCCGACATGCACTACACCGCCGCGCATCATTATGATCCGAACCGCGCCGTGTTCCAGGAGTTCGAGCCGTTCTGGGAGTTCGTCTCCGGTCCGCTGCATGCCGGCACCTGGTCGCCGGGCGAGCTCGACAACACCTTTGGGCCGAAGGCGATGTACCAGAAAGGTTGCTCGGCCGAGCAGGGCGATAATCTCGCGCCGTGCTTCGGCCTGCAGTTCTTCGGCCGCGTCGACATCGACGGCAGGACCGGCGTGATGACGGTGACGCTGAAGGACGTCGACAACCACGATCTCTGGTCGGTCGACATCGAGCCGCGGCCGGATGCGCGGCCCGGCCAGATCATGGCGCAGCACATCTAGACCAGCCTCCATCCCGTCGCGACATCTTGATTGCGGGCGGCTTGCCCGAACGGCCGGTTTGCGGGCAGACTGTGGTTCGGCAGTCCTGCCAATTTCATTCCTTACAGACAACTTGCTGGCGTGACGTCGTCGATGACATCGGCGGCCCACGCGTCAGGAGCTATCCATGGACAATCTGCAGACACAGGGCATCAGCCTGCCGCAACTCGGGCTCGGCACCTTCCGCATGCAGGGCGATGCCTGCCGCGCGGCGGTCGAGAGCGCGCTCGGGCTCGGTTACCGGCATATCGACACCGCCGAGATGTATGGCAATGAGGAAGCGATCGGGGCCGCGATCGCGGACGCGAAGGTCGCGCGCAAGGACCTGCATGTGACCACCAAGGTCTGGCACGAGAACTTGGCGCCGGACGCGATCCGGAAAGCGTTCGACGCCAGCCTGAAGAAGCTGCGCCTTGATCACGTCGACCTCTATCTGGTGCACTGGCCGTCGCGGAGCATGAAGCTGCCGGCTGTCTTCGAGACGTTGATGAAGCTGAAGGAGGAAGGCCGCACCCGCGCGATCGGCGTCGCCAATTTCACCACCGCGCTGCTCAAGACCGTGGTCGAGGACATCAAGGCGCCGATCGCCTGCAACCAGATCGAGTATCACGCGATGCTGGACCAGACGCCGGTGCGGAAATATCTCGCCGCGAAATCGATTCAGCTGGTGGCTTACTGTCCGCTGGCGCAGGGCCGCTTCGCCACCGACGAGACGCTGGCGAAAATCGGCAGCAAGCATGATGCGACCGCAGCGCAGGTGGCGCTGAAATGGCTGCTCGACCAGGACGGCGTTGCGGCGATCCCGAAAGCCTCGCGTGCCGAGAGCCAAAAGGCCAATCTCGGCGCGCTGAAGGTCAAGCTCGACGACGACGACCGCAAGGCGATCGCCGCGCTGCGCAAGGACATGCGCTGCGTCAATCCGGGTTTTGCGCCGGCGTGGGATTGAGCCGTCGACCTTCCGATACGATTGCTGAAAAAGAAAATGGCTCCGCGAGGAGCCATTTCCGTTGTGTCGGTCTCTTGGATGTGTCGGCGGTTAGTAGCGGTCCCGCCTGATGACCGTCACGCGATCATGGTCGTGATGCCAGCCGCGATGCCAGCCATGGTCATGGCGCATCTCGGCGCGCGCGCCCCAGCCACGATCCCAGTGATGATGGCCGCGCTTGATCACGACGGTCTCGGCGCTCGCGATCGACGGAACGGCCACTGCAAGCGTACCAATCGCCGCAAGAACAAAACCAATCTTTTTCATTTCATCCTCCTCAATGATGCGGGGAGGAAACCGGGCAGGCATCGAAACGTTCCTCAGGAACCGGCGGAGTTTTCTGAACGGTTGTTCAGGTGGTCTTGCCTAACCACCGGGTCCGACGCATCATCGCTTCATAAAAATCAATGTTCGGGGGGACGTTGCCGTGGGTGAATTTTCACGCCGGGATTTTCTAAAGGGTACGGGATCGGCCGCTGCTGCTGTCATCACAGGGCCGGCCGCTGCGGCGATGGGGCCGGACGACAAATTCGACCTCGTCATCAAAAGCGGCGACGTGATCGATCCGAGCCAGTCATTGCGCGGCAAGCGCGACATCGGCATCCGCTGGGGCCTGATCGAGGCGATCGAGGACGAGATCCCTGCCGCGCGCGCCGTCAAGACCATCGACGCATCGGGCAAGCTCGTGATGCCGGGCCTCGTCGATCTGCACTGCCACGTCTATCCCTACGGCTCGGCGATCGGCATTCCCGCCGACGAGCTGGTGCAGTTCCAGGGCACCACGACGGTCGTCTCGGCCGGCGATGCCGGCGTCAACAATCTCGCGGCGCTGCGCCGCTTCATCGTGGCGCAGTCGCGGACGCGGATCTATGCCTTCGTCCATATCGCCAACAACGGCCTGTCGGCCTTCCCGGTGGCCGAGCTCTACAACATCGACAACGCTCAGGTCGAAGCCTGCGCGATGGCGCTCGCCGAGAACCCTGACTTCCTGATCGGGGTCAAGGTACGGATGTCGGAGAACGTCATCTTCAAGCACGGCGTCGAGCCGCTGAAGCGCGGCATCCAGGCCTGCGAGATGTGCGGCTGGCCGGCGCGGATGATGGTGCATATCGGCGGCGTCGAGACCAGGGAGTTGATGTCCGACATCCTCGACCTGCTGCGTCCGGGCGATATCCTCACCCACGCCTATTCCGGCGCGCCGAACATGTCCGGCGCCTTCACCAACATCGTGCAGGACGGCAAGCTGCTGCCGGCGGCGCTCGCGGCCAAGCAGCGCGGCGTGCTGTTCGACGTCGGCCATGGCGGCGGCAGCTTCGATTTCACGGTGGCCGAGATCGCGATCCCCGCCGGCTGCACGCCCGATACGATCTCCTCCGACATCCACGTCTTCTCCGGCAATTCGCCCGGCATCCCGTTCCTGCCCAACGTGATGAGCAAGTTCCTGGCGATGGGCTCCTCGCTGGATCAGGTGGTGGCGATGGCGACCTCTGTGCCGGCGCGGATCATCAACCGCACCCCGAAGATCGGCACGCTGCAGCGCGGGGCCCCCGGCGATGTCGCGATCATGGACCTCATCGAAGGCCCGGTGTCCTTCGTCGACACCCGCAATAACAAGCGCGACGGCAATCTGCAGCTGAAGCCGGTGCAGACCGTGGTCAACGGCGTGCCGTTCGGCCGACCCTATCAGGCGCCGTTTTCGGTGCGATAAGCGGCAGGCCCCGCCGGTTTCCTGTCATTGATCCGCGTCAAGGACAGGAAATCTTGCTCGTCGATGATGGGCAATCATAAGAGGCACGTCGTGACTGGGAATCGTTCCTCCATAGACCGATCGGCACGTTCTTCCGCGCCTGGTGGTACGTCGTTTTCCGAAAGCGACTTTCTGCGGCAACTGGGCGAGGCCATGCGCGGGGCGCGGGCCAATATCGGCATGACGCGTCGCGAACTGGCCCGCCGATCCGGCGTGTCGCAGCGCTACATTGCTCTCATCGAAGCGGGCAAGGGCAACGTCTCAATCTTGCTGTTGCTGCGCATTTTGAACGCGTTCCGCAGCGACGCCCCCAAGGCCGCCTGACCGGGAAGGGGAAGATCACGCCGATGGGTGAACTCGTTCTTGCTGCCAAGGTCAGCCACGTACCGTCCCTGATGCTGTCGGAACGCCCCGATCACCCGCTGCACGATGCGCGGGCCGGCGCGGTCGCCGCATTGCATGAACTCGGCCGGCGCGCCAGGGAACGCGGCGTGTCGACCTTCGTGGTGTTCGATACGCATTGGCTGTCCAATTTCGGCTACCACATCAACGCCAATGCGCGGCACGGCGGCTCATTCACGAGCCACGAGGCGCCGCAGATGATCAGGGATCTGCGCTACGATTGGCCGGGGAATACCGCGCTTGCGGAAGCGATTGCGAGCGAGGCGGAGAGCGATGGTCTCAATGTGATGGCGCACCGGGTCGAAAGCCTCGGTCTTGAATACGGCACCATCGTCCCGATGCACTACCTGAACCAGGATGGCTGGGCCAAGGTCGTTTCGGTTGCGTCGCCGCTGTTCACCTCGATGGAGGAGAGCCGGCTGCTCGGTGAAGCGACCCGCCGTGCGATCGCGCGGTCCGGCGAGCGGGTCGCGCTGCTCGCCAGCGGATCGCTGTCGCATCGGTTATTGCCGAACAAGAAGCTTGGCCCCGACGCCTGGACATCGATAGCCAGCGAATTCAATCGCCAGGTCGATCTGCGCGTGCTCGAACTGTGGCAGCAGCGCCGTTACCGGGAGTTCCTCGACATGCTCCCCGATTACGCCGTCCGGTGCAACGGCGAGGGTGGCATGGCCGACACCATCATGCTGTTTGCCGCGCTCGGCTGGTATGATTTTCATGGCGCGGCCGAGCAGCTTTGCGATTATTTCCCGTCGAGCGGCAGCGGCCAGGTGCATGTGGAATTTCACCTGACCGCGTGAGACGGCGAATGCGGATCGCTAGCCGCGCTTCTCCACATTGCTGCTGCGCGCCGGCACGCCGAATTCCTTGCGGCACACCTCGGCCAGCACGGCGACGCCCTCGCGGATCTGCTCGTGCGACGGGCTGGCGAAGCAGAGGCGGAGCCGGCTGGCGGAATGCGCCTTGCTGGTCGACCATTCCGGTCCCGGATTGATCGAGACGCCGGCGGCGAGCGCCGCCTGATAGAGCTTCATGGTGTCGACATTGTCGGGCAGCTTGACCCAGAGGAAGATGCCGCCCTTGGGCGCCTCGAATTCGGCCGCGGTGCCGAACTGCTCGTTCAGCGCCTCCATCAGCGTGTCGAGCTTGGCGCGCAGGCCCTTTGTCAGGCGCGGCACGTGGGTCGCAAAATGCGGCGCGCAATATTCCGAGAGCACCATCTGCTCCAGCGCGCCGGAGCCGGCGTCGGTCTTCAGCGGCAGCATCCGCGACGTGATCGCCCAGGGCGCGACGATGAAGCCGACCCGCAGCGCCGGAGCGATCGACTTCGAGAACGAGCCGATATGGATCACGCCGCCGTGCTGGCTCATGGCATAGATCGCGGGCGGCCGTTCGCCGTTCCAGATCAGATCGGCATAGCAATCGTCCTCGAAGATCGGCACGCCGTATTCCTTGGACAGCTTCAGCATCTCGGCGCGGCGGCTCTCGGGGAGGATCGAGCCGGTCGGGTTCTGCACGGTCGGAATGGTGTAGATGTATTTCGGCGTGATGCCGCGCCGCTTGTGATCGGCGAGTGCTGCGGCAAGCGCATCGATCCGGATGCCGTCGCCGTCGAGGGGAATGCCGACCGCGTTGACGCCGAGCCGGGTCAGCCGGTTCAGCGAGCCCTGATAGGTCTCCTGCTCGATCAGCACGGTGTCGCCCCTGGCGAGCAGCGTGTGATTGACGAGGTCAAGCGCCTGCAGCGAGCCGGAGACGATCATGATCTCGTCCGGCGTGCAGGCAATCCCGGCATCGCGCTTCAGTTTCTCGGTGAGGAACTGGCGGAGCGGCAGATAGCCCTGCGGCCCGTGCGCGAGGTTGTAGGTCGCAAGATTCCTGCCCTCGCGCTTCAGCACGGCATTGACCGCCTCGATCAGCCCATCGACCGGGACCTGGTCGGGATCGTTGTTGCCGCCGACGAAGCTGTATTTGGCGAGCCCGGTCCAGCGCGCGGCCGGCGCAGGTAGGCCGGCCGGAAGCAGCGGTGCAAAGTCGAACTGGGCTGAGGTGGACATGGACGTTTCGCTCCGTGTTGTTGTCGTTGAGAAGGACCGCCGGAAGCGGCCTTCCATGAAGTCAGTTCTTGCTTATCAGCCGGATCGGGCGACCCTGGCTGATGAAGGCATAGTGCCCGGCGCCGACGCTGCCGACCATCAATGCCTCGACCGCCGGTTCCGCGATCTCGCCGGCGGCCGCCCAATCGACCACGAAATTCGCGCCGGTGCCGCCGCGGGTATCGGTCGTGGCGATCGAGACCTCGACGGTCGCAAACGGTTTTAGCGCGACCGGCGATTTGAGGTAGCTCTCCACCATCTTGCCTGATGTGTCGAAATAAGCGATCCGCTTCAGCACCAGCGGCCTCGTCTCCGAGGCGTTGTGCACGCTCAGCGTCACCGAGAAATCGGCCCTGAGCTTGCCCTCGCTCATCGACACGCTGGAATAGACCGGCACGTAGAATGCACCGGAGGCCGTGAGGCCTTCCGATGGCATCGCCGTCAGTGAGTTCGCAAAATTTTGCTCAATACTTGCCGAGGATTGTGCTAGCGCCTCGGTCATGCGCACGGTGAGCAGGCAGAGCAAAACTGCCAGAAAAATGCCGCCTGCGCGGATGTGACACATTGCTCGGTTGATCCTCACGCCCGGCCCTCTAGGTTGCGGCAACAGGAAGTCTTTGACGCATGCATGAACTCATTCGCGATATCACGCTCTGTATCCTGTTTGCCTGGGGGATTGGGCTGCTTGCCCATTTCTCCCGGCAACCGCTGATACTGGCGTACCTTATCGCCGGCTTTTTCATTGGTCCATTCGGCATGGGCTGGGTCAAGTCCCAGGAATCGATCAGCGTCATCTCCGAGCTCGGCCTGATCTTCATGCTGTTCATGATCGGGCTGGAAATCGACCTCAAGAAGATCGTCCGTGCCGGCAAGGTCATCCTGTTCGCCGGCGCCGGCGAGCTGATCGGAGGCTGCCTGATCGGTGTGGCGTTCTTTGCCGGGATCGGGCTTGCGATCGGCGGCGGCAAGTTCGATGCGATCTATCTCTGCGTCGCCTGCGCGCTGTCCTCGACCGTCATCATCGTCAAGGTGCTCTATGAGAAGCGCGAGCTGGACACGCTGCCGGGCCGCATCACGCTCGGCGTGCTGGTGCTGCAGGACATCTTCGCGATCCTGTTCCTGGCCGTGCAGCCGAGCCTGGACAATCTGCAGATCAGCGTCGTGCTGCTGTCGATCGCCCGCGTCGCGGTGCTGGTCGCGACCGCGCTGGTGCTGAGCCGCTACGTGCTGCCGCGGCTGTTCCACCAGATCGCGCGCCGGCCCGAACTGGTGCTGCTCGGCGCGCTCGCCTGGTGCTTCCTGATCGGCGAGATCGCCGAGCGGCTGCACCTGTCGCGCGAGATGGGCTCGCTGGTCGCCGGCGTCTCGATCTCGACCTTTCCCTACGCGCTCGACGTCACCGCCAAGGTCACGACGCTCAGGGATTTCTTCATCACGCTGTTCTTCGTGGCGCTCGGCATGACGATCCCGATCCCGGGCTTACAGGTGATCTGGCTTGCGCTGGTGATCGCGGCATTCACGGTGGCGAGCCGCCTGGTCACGACGTTTACGCCGCTCTATCTGATGAAGCAGGGCCTGCGCGCCAGCCTGCTGCCGGCGATCAATCTGGCGCAGATTTCTGAGTTCTCGCTGGTGGTGATCCAGACCGGCGTTGCCGCCAACCATATCGGGACCGAAACCGCGAATGCGGCCTCGTTCGCCTTCGTGGTGCTGGCGGTGCTCTCGACCTTCGCGATGGCCCGCAGCGATCAGATCGTGCGCGGCCTGATCGCTCCGTTGAAGCGGATCGGGCTGCGTGATCTCGACCATCGACGCGAGGGCGGCGGCGAGGCCGGGCAGGAGGGCGGCCAAGAGGGTGGGCAAGAGGGTGGACATGGCGAAATCCGGCGCATCGTGATCCTCGGCTTCTTCCGTGCCGCGAGCGCGCTGATCAGCCAGATCGAGCGGCAGAACCAGTCGCTGCTCGAGCAGATCAGCGTCATCGACTTCAACCCGCTGGTGTTCCGCACGCTGACCGACCGCGGCATGCACGTAATCTATGGCGACATCAGCAATGTCGATACGCTGGTTCACGCCGGCATCGGCAAGGCCGAGATCATCATCCTGAGCGTGCCGGATTTCCTCTTGGTCGGTGCCGACAATGAGAAGCTGGTACGCCACGTCCGCGCCCTGAATCCGACCGCGAAGGTTGTTGCTACCGCCGATCTCCTGACCGGTGTCGACGATCTCTACAAGGCCGGCGCCGACTACGTGACGGTGACCCGGCTCAGCGACGCCGGCGAGCTCTATTCGGTGATCGAGGCGGCCGACGCCGGCCTGCTCGACGACAAGCGCGCCGAGTTGGACGCCCAGCTCAGCGACCGGCGCGAGGTGCTGCCGTAAGCGAGGTTTCCCTGACCTCTTCCCATCGGGGAGCGGTCGCGCTGAAAGCGCGGGTGAGGGGGGCTCAGCTCTCACGAGGGCGGCAGCCCCTCACCCGGATTGCATCCGGCGATGCAATCCGACCTCTCCCTTTGGGAGAGCCGGAGCGTCTTGGTATGCCTGCCGGACGCATGGCGGGTTGCATAATGATACTGGCGCTGACATCGGAACCCGGCTAATCCACTGCCTGCATAAAGCGAGATGTCAGGACAATGGCCGATACGATCCAGGAAGTGCTGCAAGCCTTTGCGAAGGGTGAACTCGTCGTCGTCACCGACGATGACGATCGGGAAGGCGAGGGCGATTTGATCGTCGCGGCGTCGTTCTGC
This sequence comes from Bradyrhizobium sp. USDA 4011, assembly GCF_054063415.1. NCBI lineage: Bacteria > Pseudomonadati > Pseudomonadota > Alphaproteobacteria > Hyphomicrobiales > Nitrobacteraceae > Bradyrhizobium > Bradyrhizobium sp. USDA 4011. The sequence goes on along the minus strand of NZ_JBSSGG010000001.1, from coordinate 1,940,684 downwards.
ACGGTGGAAAAGATGGCCTTCATCATCCGCCACACCTCCGGCATCGTGTGCGCGCCGATCACCACCGAGGACGCCCGCCGGCTGCGGCTCGACCCGATGGTGGCGCATAATGAGTCCAACCACACCACGGCTTTCACCGTCTCGATCGACTACAAGCCCGATGGCGGCACCGGCATCTCCGCCGATGAACGCGCCTCCTGCTGCCGCGCGCTCGCCAATCCCAATGCCGGCGCCAACGATTTCGCGCGCCCCGGCCACATCTTCCCGCTGATCGCGCGCGACGGCGGCGTGCTGCTGCGCTCCGGCCACACCGAGGCCGCGGTCGATCTGTGCCGGCTCTCCGGCTTGCCGCCGGTCGGCGTCATCAGCGAGCTGATGAACGACGATGGAACCGTGATGAAGGGCGAGCAGGTCGCGAAATTCGCCGCCGCCCACAAACTCAAGCATGTCACGATCGCGGACATGATCGCCTATCGCCAGGCGCGCGAGAAGCTGATCGAGCGGGTCGCGACCTTCACCACCGAAAGCCCGATCGGCCCGCTGCAGGGCTATGCCTATCGCTCGCCGTTCGACGAGATCATGCACGCGGCCTTCGTCTATAACGGCGTCGGCGATGGCCGGGACGTGCTGACCCGGCTGCACAAGCCCAATATCGTGACGGACCTCTTCACAGGGCCGGCGCGGATGGAAGCCGTGTTGCGGCACTTCAAGGCTGCCGGCCGCGGCGTGCTGGTCTATCTGCGGGATGGTGCCGCCGGAGTTCCGGTCCAGCCGGTGAGCGAGCAGAAATCGGCGGAGGCCGATCGCAACAAGCAGTGGCGCGAGGTCGGCGTTGGCGCACAGATCCTGCGCGATCTCGGCATCACCTCGATCCGCCACCTGACCTCTTCGGTGCACGACTACAAGGGTTTGTCCGGTTTCGGCATCGAGATCGTGTCGAACGAGCGGCTGGAGTGCTGACGCGGGTCATTCCGGGCGCGATGCGTGCGCATCGCCCCGGGCGCGACATACGCCCAATTCAATTGCGCTTGGCAGCATAGCGCTTTAATTTATCCGCCAATTTCCGAGAGACGATGCGAAAGGATGTTTCATGAGCGTGCGCCCCCAGGCCAAGGACAAGCCGGCTGCCGCCAGCTTCCAGTGGGATGATCCGTTCCTGCTCGACGACCAGCTCACCGAAGACGAGCGCCTGATCCGCGACACCGCGCGGGCCTATGCGCAGGACAAGCTGCTGCCGCGGGTCACCAAGGCCTATCTGGAAGAGAAGACCGATCGCGAGATATTCAACGAGATGGGCGAGCTCGGCCTGATCGGCGTGACGCTGCCGGAGGAATATGGCTGCGCCAATGCGAGCTACGTGGCCTATGGCCTGGTGGCGCGCGAGATCGAGCGCGTCGATAGCGGCTATCGCTCGATGAACTCGGTGCAGTCGTCGCTGGTGATGTATCCGATCTACGCCTATGGCGACGAGAACCAGCGCAAGAAATATCTCCCCAAGCTCGCGACCGGCGAATGGGTCGGCTGCTTCGGCCTGACCGAGCCGGACGCCGGTTCCGACCCCGGCGGCATGAAGACCCGCGCCGAGAAGGTGGCCGACGGCTACAAGCTGAACGGCGCCAAGATGTGGATCTCGAATGCGCCGATCGCCGACGTATTCGTGGTGTGGGCCAAGTCGGCCGCGCATGACAACCAGATCCGCGGCTTCATCCTGGAGAAGGGCATGAAGGGCCTGTCGGCGCCGAAAGTCGGCGGCAAGCTCTCGCTGCGCGCCTCGATCACCGGCGAGATCGTGCTCGACAACGTCGTGGTGCCGGAAAGCGCACTGCTGCCCAACGTCTCCGGCCTCAAGGGCCCGTTCGGCTGCCTCAACCGCGCCCGCTACGGCATCTCCTGGGGCGCGCTTGGCGCCGCCGAGGACTGCATGCACCGCGCGCGCCAATACACGCTCGACCGCAAGCAGTTCGGCCGGCCGCTCGCCGCCACCCAGCTGGTGCAGAAGAAGCTCGCCGACATGGAGACCGAGATCGCGCTCGGCCTGCAGGCGAGCCTGCGGGTCGGCCGCCTGATGGACGAGGGCAAGATGGCGCCCGAGATGATCTCGATCGTCAAGCGCAACAATTGCGGCAAGTCGCTCGACATCGCTCGCATGGCGCGCGACATGCACGGCGGCAACGGCATCCAGATCGAGTATCACGTGATGCGTCACGCCGCGAACCTCGAGACTGTCAACACCTATGAGGGCACGCACGACGTCCACGCGCTGATCCTCGGCCGCGCGATCACCGGCATCCAGGCGTTCTCGTAAGGTCCCGCAGGCGTCATCCTGAGGTGCGCGCCCCTTGGCGCGCCTCGAAGGATGACGAGAGGTGGTGCCCGACATCCTTCGAGGCTCGCAAGCGCTCGCACCTCCCGAGTGAGCGCGAAGCGCTCATCCGGGGATGACGGCTCACAAGGAATCGGATCCCATGGCCGACAACGACGACATCCCGTTCAACCGCGATTTTCCGCTGAAGCCCGGCGTGGTCGAGCAGGTCCGGCCCGGCGTACGCCGTGTCCTCTGCAACAATCCGAGCCCGTTCACCTTCACCGGCACGGTCAGCTACATCGTGGGACAGGGCAAGGTCGCGATCATCGATCCCGGTCCCGACGATGAGGCGCATGCGAAGGCGCTGCTCGATGCGGTCAAGGGCGAGACCGTGACGCATATCCTGGTCACCCATACCCATCGCGATCATTCGCCGAACACGCCGCGGATCAAGGCTGCGACCGGCGCGCCTGTCTATGCCGAAGGGCCGCACCGCGCCTCGCGCCCGCGCTTCGAGAGCGAGAGGCACAATCCGGAATCCGGCGCCGACCGCGATTTCCGGCCCGACATCGAGGTCAAGCACGGCGACGTGATCGAGGGCAGTGGCTTCGCGCTCGAGGCGGTTGCCACCCCCGGTCACACCGCCAATCACCTGGCGTTTGCCTGGGCCGAGCGCAGCATCAATTTCGTCGGCGACCATGTGATGGGCTGGTCGACCTCGATCGTGGCGCCGCCGGACGGTTCGATGATCGACTACATGGCCTCGCTCGAGCAACTGGGACAGCGCCCCGAGCAGCTCTATTTCTCCGGCCACGGCCCGGAGATTCCGGAAGGCCCGCGCTATGTCCGTTTCCTGGCGCGGCATCGCCGGGCGCGCGAGGCGTCGATCCTGCATCGCCTCGGCAAGGGCGAGGCCGACATCCCGACCATGGTGCGGGCGATCTATATCGGGCTCGACCCGCGCCTCGCCAATGCCGCCGGCTATTCGGTGCTGGCGCATCTGGAGGATCTGGTCGCGCGCGGCATCGTGGCGACGGATGGCGATCCGGTGATCGGCGGCACGTACCGGATGGCTTAGTTCGTCATTCCGGGGCTCGCCAACGGGTCCGCACGAAGCGCGGCCCGATGACAGGCTCCGCGAGAACCCGGAATCCATTTCAGCGCGGAGGCTGCGGTCCGATGGATTGCGGGCTCGCGCTGCGCGCGCCCCGGAATGATGGGGGGAGATTATTTCTTCACGGTCTTCGCCGGCGGCGCCTTCGGCGCGACCGGGGCTGCCTTCTTCGCCGGCTTGGCGTTTTCGTTGTCGGCGGCGGTGTTGAGGTCCTCGATCAGCTTCTTGACCCGCGCGGCGTTGCTGCCGAGATCGGCGTCGAAATAGCGCGAGGCGGAGCGGATATCGACGCGCGAGTCCTCTTCGTCGGGCGTGACCCGGATCGAGACGTCCTCGCGGAAACCCATGATCGGCGTGCGCGCCACCGCCTCGATGCGGCCGATCCGGCGCGGCGGCTGCGGCGCGCGTGCGTCGATGACGAGCCATTTGCGGCGGTTCACCAGTCGCAAGGTCATCTCATAGGCACGGTCGACCGGGGTTTCCAGTTCGACGGTTTCGATATCGGGATAGGCGGCGCGCTGCTTCTCGGCCGAATAGAGGCCGGCATAGGCAGCCGGGTTGGTGCCTTCGCCGGTGCGCAGCCGCGCCAGCGCCTCGAATTTCGGCGGGTCGATCGCGTCGGTGGTGACGTCGTAGATCCGTGGCAGCTTGCGGTACTGATAGGTCAGATAGGCCGGGTAGGCGAGGATCGCGGCGTCGATCAGGAGCGCGAGCAGGATCCGGCCCATGCCGCGGGTGCCGTTTTGCCAGATCGCGGCGAAGGCGGCCAGCCCGAGCAGGATCGACAGGCTGGCCAGGCCAAGCGCACCGAAGAAGGTCGCCAGCGCAGGCTTGACCTCCAGGAACCCGAACCGGACGATGATGATCGAGACCAGCACCGCGACGACGGAGAAGATGGCGAGGTTGCGCGACCAGGTGGCGAGACCGGACACGGGCTCCTGCTGGTAGGGAGCGGAAAACCTGCGCGCCATGGTCGAAAAATCTGCCGGTTGAGATGTCGTTGGGCGACCTCGGCCGCCGCGATCAGTCGTGTGAGACCACGGACCTGCGGCGAATTCAAGGGATTTGGGACATTCTTATCCTACCCTGGAGGGGGAGGATCGGTTCGCATGAAATGCGAACCGAGGTGGGGTGAAGGTCTCTCAAATCGGGCGCTGCCCGAGTGGAGAGATCACCCACCCCGCCTCACATCTCGCTTTGCTCGCTGTGAGCCGACCCTCCCCCTCCAGGGGAGCGTGAAGCGTCAAGCCGCGGCGGTCGGGAAGGCGTAATCCTTGAACTGGTCGCGCAGCGCGGTCTTCAGGATCTTGCCGGTCGCGGTGTGGGGAATGCCGTCGACGAAGACGACGTCGTCGGGCATCCACCATTTGGCGATCTTGCCGTCCATGAACTTCAGGATGTCCTCGCGCGTGGCGGTCTCGCCCTGCTTGAGCTGCACGATCAGCAGCGGCCGCTCATCCCATTTGGGGTGATGGACGCCGATCACGGCCGCCTCCGCGACCGCCGGGTGGCCGACCGCGAGGTTCTCGAGATCGATCGAGGAAATCCATTCGCCGCCGGACTTGATCACGTCCTTGGAGCGGTCGGTGATCCGCATGTAGCCGTGCTCATCCATCGTCGAGACGTCGCCGGTGTCGAAGAAGCCTGCGTCGTCGAGGATGTTGGCATCAATCCGGAAGTAGGCTTTCGCGATCGCGGGGCCGGAGACCTTGAGACGGCCGAAGGTCTTGCCGTCCCACGGCAGCTCCTTGCCGGCGTCGTCGGTGATCTTCATCTCGACGCCGAATGGCGGATATCCCTGGGTCTGCAGGATGTCGAGCCGCTCCTCGCCGGTGCGCGTGTTGAATGGCGGCTTCAGCGTTGCCAGCGTGCCGAGCGGGCTCATCTCGGTCATGCCCCAGGCGTGGCGCACCTGGCTGCCCATGTCGAGGAACGCCTTGATCATCGAGCGCGGCATCGCCGAGCCGCCGCAGATCACCATCTGCAGATCCGGCAGCTTGAGATTGTTGGCGGCCATGTATTGCAGCAGCATCAGCCACACCGTCGGGACACCCGCGGTATGGGTGACCTTCTCGGTCGACAGCAGTTCGTACACCGAGGCACCGTCGAGCTTCGGGCCTGGCATCACCAGCTTGGTGCCCATCGATGGCGCGGAGAAGGCGATGCCCCAGCTGTTGGCATGGAACAAGGGGACGACCGGAAGCATTGTGTCCGACGCGGAGGTGCCGAGCGCGTCCTTCGAGTTGGCCATCAGCGCGTGCAACACGTTGGACCGGTGCGAATAGAGGACACCCTTGGGATCGCCCGTCGTGCCGGAGGTGTAGCACATCGCCGCGGCGGTGTTCTCGTCGAAGCTCTTCCACGCGAACTTGCCGTCGGATGCCGCGATCCAGTCCTCGTAGGCGACCGCGTTCTTCAGCGTGGTCTGCGGCATGTGCGCCTTGTCGGTCAGCACCACGTAGCGCTCGACGCTCGGCAGCTGGCTGGCGATCTTCTCCAGCACCGGAACGAAGGTGAGGTCGGTGATGACGATGCGGTCCTGGGCGTGGTTGACGATCCAGGCGATCTGTTCCGGAAACAGGCGTGGATTGATCGTATGGCAGATCGCGCCGATCCCCATGATGCCGTACCAGACCTCGAGGTGGCGCCAGGTGTTCCAGGCGATGGTGGCGACGCGGTCGCCGAGCTTGATGCCGTCGCGTTCCAGGCTCTGCGAGACCTTCAGCGCGCGGGCGTGGATTTGGGCGTAGGTGGTGCGATGAATGGGGCCTTCGACCGACCGGGTCACGACTTCCTGCGTGCCGTGATATTTGGCGGCGTGCTCAATAATCTTGTGGCACAGCAAAGGCCAGTCTTGCATCAAGCCAAGCATACGCAAATCCCTCCTCGATCCTCACGCATGATCTGCCGGCATCTTGGACGGCCGGCAGTAAAATCATGGAACTGACATGAACTGTAGCGCGGAGAAAGCAAGCCGAAAATGGCCTGATGGCGCGTTTCGTCGCGGGGGCGCGGCAATGGTTACCGCTGCCGCCGCGCTGTTGTGCCTTGGCATGCAAGCGGGATCCGCGCAGGCCGCCCGCGGCGCGCCTGGCTTTCCCTTGGACGAGCTGTTCGGCACCCGGCCGCACAGGGCGCACAAGGCGGTCCGCCGCTCAGCGGTGCCGCTGCCGAAGCCACGCCCCGCGGAGGCGCCGGCAGCAGCTGACGCGCCTGCGGCTGCGGAGCCCGAGCCGCCGGCGGCTGCGGCACCGCCACAGGCCGCGCCTGCCGAGGCTGCCGGTCCCGGCGAGACGGCCAAGCCAACCGAAGCAGCCAAGCCGGCCGAGCAGCCCAAGCCGCAGCTTTCGGCCTGCCGGCAGGCCCTCACCGAGGAAATCGCGATCGCGCCGAGCATTCCGGATATCCACGGCGCCGGCGGCTGCGGCGGCGAGGATCTGGTGCGGCTCGAGGCCATCGTGCTGCCGGACAAGCGCGAGGTCGCGGTCAAGCCCGCGGCGATCCTCCGCTGCAAGATGGCAAGTGCGGTTGCGGACTGGGTCCGCACCGATATCGCGCCGCTGGCGCAGAGCCTCGGGGGCGGGATCAGCAATCTCGACAATTTCGACTCGTTCGAGTGCCGCGGCCGCAATCGCGTCGCCGGCGCGCAGCTCTCCGAACATGGCCGCGCCAATGCGCTCGACGTGCGCGCCTTCGGTCTCGCCAACGGCAAGTCGATCTCGCTGACCGACCGCAGCGTGCCGCGCGATCTGCGCGAGACCGTGCTGCATTCGGTCTGCGGCCGCTTCTCCACCGTGCTCGGTCCGGGCTCGGACTGGTACCACGAGGACCACATCCATCTCGACCTGACGGAGCGCCGCAACAATTACCGGATCTGCCAGTGGAACGTTTACGATCCGCTGCCGCGTGTCGCGCCGCTGTTGCCGGCCGAGCGCCCCGAAGAGGCGCCGCCGCGCGAGGTCGCCGCCAAATCGGACGCATCCAAGCCGGACCGATCCGAAGCCGACCGCGGCAAGGCCGATGCGCCGGATGCGGCGAAATCAGATGATGCGGCCGCGCCCGACGGCGCTGCCGAGACCAAGCCGCAGCCAACAAAAAAGCGCCGGCATAGCCGGCGCCTTTGATCGCGACTGCGACGTGATTGGGATCAGTAGGTCGTGCCGCCGGCGCCCTGCAGCGCCATCTGCGGCTTGTAGGGCGAGTCGCCGTGCTTCGGCTCCAGCACCACGACGATGGTGCCGAGCTTGACGCGGTTGTAGAGGTCGATGACGTCCTCGTTGGTCATGCGGATGCAGCCCGAGGAGATCGACGAGCCGATGTATTCCGGCTGGTTGGTGCCGTGGATGCGGAACAGGGTGTCCTTGCCGCCCGAGTAGAGATACATCGCGCGCGAGCCCATCGGATTGTCCGGGCCCGGTGCCACGAAGGTCGGGACGCCGAGGCGCGAGATTTCGCCGGGGGTGGGGTGCCAGGCCGGCCATTCGGTCATGCTGCCGACCTTGGCGATGCCGGACCAGGCCATGGCTTCTTCGCCGACGGTGATGCCGTAGCGGATCGCCTTGCCGTCGTTCAGCACGTAATAGAGGTAATGGTTGTCGGAATCGACCACGATCGAGCCGGGGGCTTCCTTGCGGTGGTACTCGACGATGGCGCGGCGGAACGGTTCAGCCACCGGCGTCTTGACGTAGGTGGTCTTGGCCAGGAGTTCCTTGTCACGTGGCTTGAAGGCGGCCGTGTTGGTTGCCTCATAGGTCGTGGCCTGCATGCAGCCCGACAACATCAGGCCCGCGGCCAGGATCCCGAAGGTAACTTTGAACGACGACATGATTACATTCCAATCGAAAATCCGCGCCCGAAAGCGCCAACATTACGCCTCAAACGCCACGATTCCATGAAGGGCATTATTGCCGAAACGTGCCATTATTCCCAGAGTTTAGATGCCTTTCCCGCATCGCGGGACGTCCCCTGTGGCTTTTTTGCCGCAAGTCTTCTGGTGTGGGGCCAGTTCTTGTGCAAACAGGCAACGGTTGTTCAATCGAAGCTGCTTCAACGTCACATTCCCGCCGCCTGGCGGCCACAAAGGTGGATGTCCGGTTAATCGCCCAGTCATGAAGCGCCAGCCAGAATCACGCTAGATCGACGGGTCTTGCCAGCCCTGTTTCGTGGAGTCCGTGATGCTGTCGGTGTTCGTTCCCTCCGATTTTTCCCTGAAGAGGGCCGCCGCCACCGACCTCGGCGCGCTGCCGGAGGGTGCGGTCTGGGTCGACCTGGTGAACCCGACCGTCGAGGAGGATCGTGCCGTCGAGAAGCTTGCGGGCATCGCGGTTCCGACCCGGGAAGACATGCAGGAGATCGAGATCTCCAGCCGGCTCTATATCGAGAACAGCGCCCGCTACATGACCGCGACGCTGATGTGCCAATCCGACACCGATATGCCGCGCACCACGGCGGTCACCTTCATCCTGACCGGCCATCGGCTGGTCACGGTGCGCTACGACCTGCCGAAGCCGTTCGCGCTGGTCGAGAACAAGCTGGCCCGGGCCTGTTCCCCCGGCATCACCGGCGAGCAGGTGCTGATGGAACTGCTGGATGCGGTGATCGACCGCTGCGCGGACATTCTGGAGCGCTGCGGGGCCGACATCGACCAGGTCTCCCACGAGATCTTCGAGCCGGAGGCCGAGCGCCACGGTCACGCCAAGCGATATTCGCAGATCCTGATCGCGATCGGCCGCAAGGGCGACCTGACCTCGAAGGTCCGCGAAAGCCTGGTCTCGATCGGCCGCCTCGTCACGTTCCTTTCGGCGATCGTGGAAGGGGTGAAATGGTCCAAGGACATGCGCGAGCAGCTCAAGACCATGCAGCGTGACGTGGCCTCACTGACCGACCACGCTTCCTATCTCTCCAACAAGATCACCTTCGTGCTCGACGCCATGCTCGGCGTGGTCAATCTGGAACAGAACAACATCATCAAGCTGTTCTCGGTGATGGCGGTGGTGCTGATGCCGCCGACGCTGATTGCCTCGGTCTACGGCATGAATTTCAAGATCATGCCGGAACTCGAATGGACGCACGGCTATCCGTTCGCGCTGGTGCTGATGCTGATCGCAGCGATCGTGCCGTACTGGATCTTCAAGTGGAAAAAGTGGCTATAGCGCCGGTTCCACACGTCGCGTTTTGGGACGCGCTTTCTGCCTTATTTCCTCTGCTAAAATTTGAGCGTTGCGCTGAACGTTTGGGCGAAACTTGTCTGCGATAACGCCCGCCTCGAAGCCGGAGGACAGCAATGGTTGAGAAGATCATAACGCCACGGCGTAACGTCATCGACTTTGCGCGCTATCAACACGACCGCGCAGCAGGCAAGGTGCAGGCGATCTCGCCGAGACTTTGCCGCTACTGTGGCGCTGCGTTGCTTGATGGCGAGGACGAAGACGATTGCTCCAGCGCGTTGAACGACATCGCGCTGCAGCCGATTGAGAAGAAGTCTCGCCGGTTTTATGCGGACTAGAGGCTGAGGCCTTTTGGAGGCAGAAGCCTCGTCTGCGTCGTTACGCCTGCAATCGAAGCAATCCCTGACGGCCGCGGCGGCGGCCGGGATCGCCTCGAACCTCTCGCTTCCTTCCCCGAACTAACATCCAAGCCACAGCTCAGACGTGCTGGCCACCGTTGATGTGGATCTCGGCGCCGTTCACGTAGGAGCTGGTTTCCGTGCACAGCACGTAGATGATCTTGGCGACCTCGTCCGGAGTGCCGAGGCGATGCATCGGGATTTGCTGGTCGACGATCCTCTCGGTGCCCGGCGACAGGATCGAAGTATCGATCTCGCCCGGTGCGATCGAATTGACGCGCACGCCGACGCGGCCGAAGTCGGATGCCATTTCCCGCGTCAGTGACGCCAGCGCGGCTTTCGAGGTCGCATAGGCAACGCCGGCGAACGGATGCACGCGCGAGCCGGCGATCGAGGTGACATTCACCACCGCGCCCTTGGCGTGCCTGAGCTCGTCGATCAGCCCGCGGGCCAGCATGATGGGCGCGAAGAAGTTGACGCGGAACACGTGCAGCCAGGTCTCGATATCGGTGTCCATGGTCCCGAGCCGCGCGCCGCCCGTCCCCTTCGGCGAGATCGCGGCATTGTTGACCAGCGCGTGCAACTCGTCGTTCACCAACCGTTTGCGGATCTCGCTGATCGCGCGAACCGTGTCGTCATGGTCGCCGAAATCGACCTCGATGTGATCTTCCGGTCCAGCGCCCCAGGGGCAGACTTCCGGAAATGCATGCCGCGAACAGGTGATGACGCGCCAGCCGGCGGAAGCAAATCGGATCGCGGTGGCGTGACCGATGCCGCGGCTGGCACCGGTCAGGAGCAGGGTACGGCGCGGCGCGTTGGAAGGAGGGGACATGGTGTCTTTCAGGTTGGCGTCTTTTAAGCTGTCGTCGTCACGGATAGAGCCGCACCTTCGACCACGCGCTGCCGGCGCCGTCGCGGCGGAATTCGATGCGGTCGTGCAGGCGATACGGGCGGTCGTGCCAGAACTCGAAGCGCTGCGGCGTGATCCGCCAGCCGCTCCAGCCCGGCGGACGCGGCACCTCGCCGATGACGTATTTCGCGCCGGCCTTGGCGATCGCCTGCTCGAAGGCGAAGCGGCTCTCCAGCGGCTGCGATTGCTTGCTGGCCCAGGCGCCGATCTGCGCCTGCTTCGGCCGCGTGGCGAAATAGGCGTCGGCTTCGGCGTCCGTCACCGGCGTCACCGCCCCGCGGATGCGCACCTGACGGCGCAGCGATTTCCAGTGAAACAGTAAAGCGGCCTTGGGGTTTGCGGCCAATTCGCGGCCCTTGGCGCTGGCAATGTGGCTGTAGAACACGAAGCCGTCGGCATCGAAGCCCTTCATCAGCACCATCCGCACGTCGGGCAGCCCGTCGGCATCGACGGTTGCGAGCGCCATCGCGTTCGGATCGTTCGGCTCGGACTTGACCGCTTCCGCAAACCATTCGCCGAACAGGGCGAACGGCTCCTCCGCCGCGGTGAAATCACCCGATGTTAACGGTGTCGGGTGTTTGATGGAGGTCGTGTCGGTCATGTCAGGAGTCCCGATTTGCATTCGCCCGCGTCCGAGAGCGCGTTTCTAGCCCTATATAGGGCATGGGGGCGCGTTGGCCTATCGGCGATCCACCCCGCGGGCGCGGTGGTGACCTTGATCCTGATCGGCGTCGGTGCGAGCGGCTGCAGCCTGTCGCGCACCGATGCTTTCGCCAGGATGGACGACAAGGATGTGACGGGCTCGATCAACCCGACCCAGGTCAGCGCAGTGATGCCGACCGATAGCGATCTCGCCTTTGCCCGCAACGCCGCCTCCGACGTGCTGACCAGGGGCGACAAGGATTCCAGCCAGCCCTGGGAAAATCCCCAGACCGGCGCGCGCGGCTCGGTGACGCCGCTGGCCCAGGCCTATTCGGGCGAGGACGGCAAGACGTGCCGGGATTTTCTCGCCAGCTATGTTAATGGAGCCACCGAGACTTGGCTGCAGGGCGCCGCCTGTAAGTCTGGACAAGGCCGGTGGCAAATTCATAGCCTGAGGCCTTGGAGCAAGTCCTGAGAGCAAGTCCTGAAAGTCCCGGCCGATGCCGGCGTCAAGCTAGTTGCAAAAATGCCACTGAGTCCCCACATAAAGGGAAAGTGGGCCCGATGGGTTCCCAGGACTGATTTTCCCGTGAAGGAGACGTGACGGATGCGCGACCCCTATGAGGTCTTGGGGGTGCAGCGGAGCGCCAGCGCTGCGACGATCAAGAGCGCCTATCGCAAGCTCGCCAAGAAGCATCACCCTGATAACAACAAGAACGATCCGAAGGCGGCCGCCCGCTTTGCGGAGATCAACACGGCCAACGAGATCATCGGCGACGAGGACAAGCGCAAGCAGTTCGACCGCGGCGAGATCGATGCCGATGGCAAGCCGCGCTTCCAGGGATTCCCCGGCGGCGGCGCCAGCGGCCGTGCCGGTCCCGGCGGCTTCGAGTACAGCTTCCGCAGCGGCCCTGGCCCCGGCGGCATGGGCGGCGGCAGCTTCGAGGACATCCTCAACAGCATGTTCGGCAACGCCGCGCGTGGCGGCGGTGGCGCGCGTGGGGGGCGGGCCAGCCCGTTTGAATTCGAAGGCGGCGGGGTCGGCGTCGACCTCGATCTTTCGGTCGCCATGACGGTGTCGCTGGAGGAATCGATCAGGGGCGGCGACAAGCGCGTCCGCCTGCCGACCGGCCGTGAGCTCAACGTCAAGATTCCGCCCGGCGTCACCGCGGGCCAACAGATCCGCCTGAAGGGGCAGGGCGACACCGCGCAAGGCCACCCGCCCGGTGACCTCCTGATCACGATCTCGATCGCGCCGCATCCGTTCTTCAAGGTCGACGGCAACGATCTCCGGATCGATCTGCCCATTACCCTCTACGAGGCGGTGCTGGGCGGCAAGGTCCGGGTGCCGACGCTCGGCAGCGCGGTCGAATTGTCGATCCCGAAGAACACCTCGAGCGGCCGTACCTTCCGCCTCAAGGGCAAGGGGCTGTCGAAGGCGGGCGCCGTCGGCGACCTCTATGTCACGACCCGCATCATCCTTCCCGACGGGAACGATGCCGAGCTTGAGGCATTGATGCAGACGTGGCGGGAGCGAAATCCCTACAATCCGCGCAGCGATCTCGGCTGACCGCCGAGGGCGCGCCCCAAAAGACGCAAGAGACGCGAAACTGCGCTACCCCGGACTCTATCGGGGTAGACGCAGCCGTTGCGAGGGCGTCAATGGATGACCGGCCGTCCGAGGTCTCAATCTGCGGCGTGCAGATCGGACTGCGGAAAAAGAGTGCGGCCTCGAGAGGGGGACCAGCGCGGTACACAAAACCCCAATCGAGGCCGCGTGCGCCGATCGGCGGATCGGGCGCAGATCATCTTCGCGTGAGCATCCGGTACGACAATGAGACGCGTCCATGACGCGAATCGAAATTTTCAATGTCGGAATTGGGACGCCGAGTGAGGCTGGATTCACTTGCTCGAAACGGCACATTGGCGGCGGCTGATCGCCCCGTAAATCTACGGGAGATCAGCCGCCGTTCTTCTCCATCTGATCGTAGACGGCCTGCGCGACCTGGGTCAGGCGCGTGCGGTCGGTGCCGCCGCTGACGACATAGGCGACGCCGCGATCGGCCCAGAACAGCGCGCCGTCGCTGCCCTGGACGGCATAGCGCATCTGGGTCGCCTCGGTTTTCGCCTTGGCGGTGTAGACCGTGAAGCGCTCGCCGGACGTGCTCTCATACATCAGGAACGACGCCGGCCCGCTCGGCCCCGGCAGCAGGCGGCCGCCGACCAGCTTCAGCCCGGTGAGGTCGGGCGCGCGGACGTCCCAGCCGCAGCGCTTGGTCAGCCATTGCTGCAGATGATCGCGCTCGCTGCCGGGCACCTCGACGGGATGACGGACTTCGACCACGTAGAGCCGGTGCGCATCCAGCGCATCGAGCGTGAAGCTCTGGAAGGCCGACGGCGTCGCCGCGGCGCCGCGCGCGATCCAGCCGACGCCGCCGCCGGCGATGAAGGCCATCAGCGTCGCCGCCACCGCGCCATAGACCCAGCGGCGCGGCTGGCGCACCAGCCGCTCGAGTTCGAGCCGCTTCGGCACCGCCTCGTCCAGCACGGCGTCGTAGCGCGCATGCAGCGTCTCGGCCATCGCGCGCCATGACTGCACCCGCGCCGCGTCGTCAGGATGCGCGGCGAGCCACGCCTCGACATCGCCGCGGCGTTCGGCCGGCAGCTCGTTGTCGACGTAAGCATGCAGCTCGTCTTCGGTGACGGGGATATTCGGGTCGGTCATATCAATGGTCTCTGCCAAATCTTGTTCGAAAAACGTGCATGCGTAACGCCTGTCATCGCGCACATTATCACTTCACCCGCCTCAGCGTTGGGCGCTGGCCCTCGATCGAGGCCCGCACATGGGCGCGCGCGCGGGCGAGGCGGGACATCACCGTACCGATCGGCAAGCCCTGGATGTCGGCGACCTCCCGGTAGCTCATGCCCTCCAGCATCACGAGCAGCAGCACCGAACGCTGCTCCTCGACCAGCGTCGACAGCGCGCGCTCGATGTCGCGTCCCTCCGCCTCGGTGCCGCTGGCGTCGGCATTGTTGTCGAGCAACGGCATGAAGGCCGGTCGCCGCGCCAGAGAGCGCCTGCGGTTCTTGTTCAGATTGGTCAGGATCGTGTACAGCCAGCTCCTGACGTCGCCGCCGAGAAACAGCCGCTCCGAGCGCAGCGCGCGCACCAGCGTGTCCTGCACCAAATCATCGGCGATATCCGTGTCACGCACCAGCGCGCGCGCATAGCGGCGGAGCGCTGGAATCATGGCCTCGACACTTTGACGAAACGCGGTCATGCATCCCGGTCTTCGATGGTTGCGGCGATAGCCGCCTTGCTCAACATAACACCCTAACGGCGTGGCTATTCCGGTTTACGCCGACCTGCGCGCATAGCGCCTCGGCTGCGGCCGATTTGGGCTTGTCGCCAGCCAAAGTGCTGGTGTACCTCCGGGCCAGAAAAATTCGAAGCGAATGCCTGTGCCAACGATCTACTACATCCGCCACGGCGAGACCTCATGGAACGCCGAAGGCCGGCTTCAGGGCGTGCAGGATATTGCTCTCAACGAGCGCGGCCGCGCCCAGGCGGCCCATGCCGGCCGCATCCTCGCCGATCTGTTGGCGCGCGACGGCCGTGACAAGACGACGCTGCCGTTTGTCGCAAGCCCGCTGCTCCGGGCGCGCGCGACCATGGAACTGGTGCGCACCGAGCTTGGCCTGCCGCCGGGTGACTACGCCCTCGACGCGCGGCTGCGCGAGATCGCCTACGGGACGTGGGAAGGCTCGACGCTGGCGGAGGCGCAGGCCGCCGACCCCGTCGTCTATGCCCGCCGCCTTGCCGAGAAGTGGACGGTGTCGCCGGAGGGCGGCGAGAGCTATGTCGACGTGCAGGCGCGGATGACCGAGTGGTACCGCGCGGTGACGTCGGACACGGTCGCCATCGCACATGGCGGCACGGCGCGGGCGCTGATGGTGGCGCTCGGCTTCGAGACCCCGGTCTCGGCCGCCGACCTCACCATCGAGCAGGGGGCGGTCTACGTGTTCGGCGCAGCGGGCCTGCGGAAATATAGTTAAGAGGGCCCGGTCGGCCGCGTCCCTGGGGTTATCAAACCCGTTTGACGCTGCCGACCCTGCGCGTTACGACACGCCATGTCTTTCAATACTTTCGGCCATATGTTCCGCGTCACGACCTTCGGCGAGAGCCACGGGGTCGCGATCGGCTGTGTGGTGGACGGCTGTCCGCCGATGATCCCTCTGACGGTGGAGGAGATCCAGCACGACCTCGACCGCCGCCGGCCCGGCCAGTCGCGCTTCACCACCCAGCGCCAGGAGCCGGATGCGGTGAAGATCCTGTCCGGTGTGATGACGCATCCGGAGAGCGGCGTGCAGGTCACGACCGGGACGCCGATCGCGCTGTTGATCGAGAACACCGACCAGCGCTCGAAGGATTATTCCGAGATCAAGGACAAGTTCCGCCCCGGCCATGCCGACTTCACCTATGAGGCGAAATACGGCCTGCGCGACTACCGCGGCGGCGGGCGTTCCTCTGCGCGCGAGACCGCAACCCGCGTCGCGGCCGGCGCGATCGCGCGAAAAGTCCTGCCCGAGGTGAAGGTGCGCGGCGCGCTGGTGCAGATGGGGCCGCACAAGATCGACCGCGAGAAGTGGGACTGGGACGAGATCGCCAACAACCCGTTCTTCTGCCCCGACAAGGACAAGGCGGCGTTCTTCGAAAGCTATCTCGACGGCATCAGGAAGAGCGGCTCCTCGATCGGCGCCGTCATCGAGGTCGTCGCCGAGGGCGTGCCGCCCGGGCTCGGCGCGCCGATCTACGCCAAGCTCGACAGCGATCTCGCTGCGGCGATGATGAGCATCAACGCCGTCAAGGGCGTCGAGATCGGTGCCGGCTTCGGCGCAGCCGAACTCACCGGCGAGGAGAACGCCGACGAGATGCGGACCGGCAACAACGGAACGCGTTTCCTGTCCAACCATGCCGGCGGCGTGCTCGGCGGCATCTCGACCGGCCAGCCGGTGGTGGTGCGCTTTGCGGTCAAGCCGACGTCCTCGATCCTGACCACGCGCCGGACCGTGGACCGCAAGGGCGCCGATACCGACATCCTGACCAAGGGCCGTCACGACCCCTGCGTCGGCATCCGCGCGGTGCCGGTGGGGGAGGCCATGATGGCTTGCGTGCTGGCCGATCATTTTCTGCGCGACCGCGGGCAGACCGGGCGCTGATCCCCTGTATAGTGCAGATCACCGGATCGGGTGCTCGCCTGGGGAATGCCATGAACGCGTCGGAGCTTCGGGACATCATCGAATGGATGATCGGCGGCGCGCGATCGGCGCCGACCCCGCCGCAGATGATGGCGGAATGCTGCGAACGCCTGGTCCGGGCCGGGCTGCCGCTATGGCGCGTCGGCGTCTTCGTGCGCACGCTGCACCCCGAGATCTACGGCCGCCATTTCTTCTGGAAGCTCGGCGCCGAGGTCGAAACCGGCACCGTCGATCACAACATTCTGGACACCCCGGAATTTGCCGTCAGCCCGCTGTCGATCGTCTTCAAGCAGGGCGTTGAAGTGCGCGCGCGGCTCGACGATCCGGCCAGCAAGCGCTTTCCGATCGTCGTAGATTTGCAGGCCGAGGGCGTCACCGACTACATCGCCGTGCCGCTGGTCTATACCGACGGCTTCGCCAATGCCTCGAGCTGGACCACCAGGCAGCCGGGCGGCTTCACCGAGGAACAGCTCGACGCGATCCGCTCGATCACTGTCCCGCTGGCGCGCTACATCGAGATCATCACGCTGCGCCGGACCGCAACGCTGCTGCTCGACACTTACGTCGGCAACCGTGCCGGCGAGCGCATCCTGGGCGGGCAGATCAGGCGCGGTAGCGCCGATACGATGGATGCCGCGATCTGGCTGTCCGACCTGCGCGGTTTCACCGCGCTGTCCGACCGCTTGCCGGCCGAGACTGTCGTGGAGATCCTGAACCTCTACTTCGATTGCCAGGTTACCGCGATCCGCGACCATGGCGGCGAGGTGCTCAAATTCATGGGCGACGGCCTGCTCGCGGTGTTCCCGGTCGACGAGTATCTCGGCGACGAAGTGCAGGTGTGCTCGCGGGTGCTGGAGGCGGCACGCGCATCCCGCGCCGGGGTCGAGGCGCTGCAATTCCCCAATGGCGATGCCGTCGAGCGCTTCCGCTTCGGCGTCGCGCTGCATCTTGGGCGCGTGCTCTACGGCAATATCGGCGGCGGCAACCGGCTCGACTTCACCTGCATAGGCCCTGCGGTCAATCTCGCCGCGCGGCTCGAGAAGATCGCCGGCCGCCTCGGCCGCACCGTCGTGGCCTCCGAGCGCTTCGCCGGCATTCACGACGGCGGATGGAGCGATCTCGGCGAGTTCCCGATCGCGGGATTTGCCAAGGCAGAGCGGGTCTACGGCCTGTTCGACGAGGCGCCGATTGCGGCGGCCGGCTAGCGGCTGCGCGCGGTGATCGACAAGGACGCGCAACATCGCACCGGGATCGCGCTGGTCGTCGCGGCTGCGGCAGCCTGGAGCACTGCGCCGTTCTTCACCAGGCTGCTGCACTTCGATTCCTGGACCATCCTGTTCTGGCGCGGGCTGTTCGGTGGCGGTGCGATTGCGCTGTTCCTGGTCGCCACGCAGGGCTGGCGCGGCGCGCGCGATCTCGTCGTGATGCCTTTGAGCGGATGGCTGGTGGCCGGCCTCTCGACCTTCGGCATGGTGACGTTCATTCCGGCGCTGCAACTGACCAGCGTCGCCAATGTCGCCATTCTGATCGCGATGCAGCCGTTTGCGGCGGCCGCGATCGCCCGGCTTTGGCTCGGTGAGCGGGCGCGGCCCGGCACATTGCTGGCGAGCCTTGTCGCGCTCGCGGGTGTGGCGATCACCGTCAGCGGCGCCGGCGGCATCGCGGATTACAGGGGCATCGGCCTTGCCTGCGTGATGGTGCTGGCGATTTCGCTGATGACGGTGGTGATCCGGCGGCACAAGGGTACGCCGATGATCGCCGCCGCGGCGCTCTCGAACTTTCTCGGCAGCGCCGTCAGCCTGCCGTTGGGGCAGGGCCTCGGCGCGGTCACCGGCGCCGATCTCGGCGTGCTCGCAATGTTCGGCGCGTGCCAGGTCGGTCTCGGCCTCACCCTGTTCACGGTCGGCTCCCGATTGCTGCCGTCCGCGCAGGCCTCGCTGATCGCCACGCTCGAAACGCCGCTGATGCCGTTCTGGGTGTGGCTGGCGTTTGCCGAGGTGCCGTCGTCGCGCGCCCTGATCGGCGGCGCGCTGGTGATGGGGGCGGTCGTCGCCGACATTGCGCTGAGCCAGCGGGCGCAGCTCGCGCGGCCGGCCGAGCGGTGATGGCCAGCTAACCGCTGCGCGCATAAGACTGCTTCAGGCCGAAGGTCAGGATCGACAGCGTGATCCACAGCCGCAGCATCGCGAAGCCGAAGATGAAGACGACGTAGACCAGGCTCTTGATCGGTTGGCCCACCATCGAGGTCTGCCAGAAGTGCCAGATCGCGGTGCGAACCAACCCCTGCCCGTAGCCGAGCGCAACGTTGATCGCGCCCAGCACGAGCACCGCAGCGCCGAGCCAGAGCGCGTGCCGCCCAAGGTCCTTGACGGCGGCAAACAGCGCGACGCGACCGCCATTGCCTTCCGCATTGACGATGATCAGCAGCACCAGCGCCGCGATCGAGGCACTCCAGAACCGGCCGAGATGGGTGCCCTGATCGAACGCCATGCCGTCGAGGCCCCACATCAGGTGCGGTGCAAACGACGTGAAGCCGATCGCGGCGGTCCCGAGTGCCGCCGCGATCATCACCAGCGCGATCCGCCACAGGATCGACAGTGACAGTCTGGTCTGCTCGGCCAGCGTCAATTCACCAAGGGATGATCGGCCTCCGGAGGCCTGAATCGAGTCCCGTGCCGTCGCGAAGAAGGCGAGCAGCACGCAAACGTCGGCCAGCACCAGTGCAGGCAGCATCAGGCCTAGCTTGCCGTAGCCGACGATCCGCAGCGCCGCCGCGATGACGAGCCAGGGCAGAGCGGGCAGCGGGCGAAACGGCCCGAACGAGGTTTCCGGGCGGGTCTTCCGCAGTGAAAGCTGTTGGCGCAGTGCGACGGTCATGCCGCGTTCGTGCCATGCGATACCTAAAGCAGGCGTCGCTGCGATCGATAAAATTCGCGGCAAGACCTGCGGCAATCTGGCGCTGGCGCTATTCCTCGGGCTCGGTGGTGAACAGCAGCGGATAACCCTTGGCGCGGCCGGCGTCGGTGGCGCGCGTCGCCTTGGTCTCGGCGACATCCCTGGTAAACACCGCGACCACGCAGACGCCGCGCTGGTGCGCGGTCAGCATCACCTTGTAGGCTTGGTCGTCGGTCATGCGGAATTCACCCTTCAGCACGGTGACGACGAATTCGCGCGGCGTGTAGTCGTCGTTGACCAGGATCACCTTGTGCAGGCGTGGCCGCTCGACCTTGGTCTTGGTCCTGGTTTTCGGTTTGACGACGGTCTCGGGCATCGCACTCCCTCGCGATTGCCCGTAAGAATACCGTCTTCCCGCGCGTGTTGGAACCGTTCGATTTGCACGGCGTCATTGCGGCAACGGCACGGCGCGTTGCCTCATGCGTGGCAAGTGATGTCCAGCCTGCAAGCGTCTAACTTGCAGGCCTCTAACTTGCAGGCCTCTAACTTGAATGTGAAGGACAGATGATATCTGCGCTTTTCGCCGCCTGATTTGCGTGTCACCATCACAGGACACGACGGGAGGGCCGCAATGCGCTGGTATGTCTCGATCGGAGCGGTGCTTGTCGCGGGCATGTTGGCCAGCGGCGATGTGGCCGGTGTTGCCGCGCCCGGCCCGGGAACACAGACTGGCCGGCTGGCCGAAAAGGAATCCACGCCGAGCGTCGACATCGAGTTGATCATCGCGGTCGACGTCTCCTATTCGATGGACATGGACGAGCTCGCGATCCAGCGCGAGGGCTATGCGCAGGCGATCGTTTCCAAGGAATTCCTGCAGGCGCTGAAGGCCGGCCCGAACGGCAAGATCTCGATCACATATTTCGAATGGGCCGCCTCCAACGACCAGAAGGTCATTATTCCCTGGCGGGTGATCGACGGCCCCGAATCCGCCGATGCGGTCTCCGCCGAGATCATGAAGACGCCGGTGCGCCGCGCCTCGCGCACCTCGATCTCGGGCGCGATCTATTTCGCGATCCCGATGTTCGACGAGAATCCGCATCGCGGCCTGCGCCGCGTGATCGATATTTCCGGCGACGGCCCCAACAACAACGGCACGCCGATCACGCCTGCGCGCGATGCGGCGCTCGACAAGGGCATCGTCATCAACGGCCTGCCGATCATGGTGAAGGAGCCGTCCTACTCGACGATGGATATCGAAAATCTCGACTACTATTATGAGGACTGCGTGATCGGCGGGCCCGGCTCCTTCGTGGTGTCGATCAAGGATCGCGAGAAGTTCAAGGAAGCGATCCGCACCAAGCTGCTGCTCGAGGTCGCCGGCCGCACCCCCGAGCGCCCGATCGTGCGGACCGCCGAGAAGGAGCCGCGGGTCAGTTGCACGATCGGCGAGAAGATCTGGCAGGATCGCTGGGGGCGGTGAGGACGACCACGATGCTTCGTAGGGTGGAATAGTAGTCGAAGGCGCAATCCACCATATCCGCGGCCACGAAGACGCCAGGTTAGGCTTCAGTACAAATCTCTCGAACGTTGCTCTCGAGCTTGCGGAGCGTCTGCATCGCGGCCGTGTGGTCCGCGGCGCCGATCTGTCGCCACACTTCGGCAACGCGCCCGGCGAGACCGCGAACGGTCACTGGAAAATTCGCCGCCTGCGCCAGCGCGCCCTTTTCGTTGATCAGATACTGCCCGTTCAGTGCAAACAGCACCTGCGCGATACACGCCAGCGCGCGATAGGCGCAGCCGGCGATATGCGTGCTGTCGCCGCGCGGCAGCGCAAGCCCGGCATTCTCGATCGCGAACAGGATTTCCCATTGAAAGCGCCGCACCAGCGCATCGCGCAGGGCCGGCGGGTAGGGCGCGGTCTTTGCCTTCAGCGCCGCGACGAGGCCGTCGGGATCATGCAAGGCACGGCACAGCGCCACCTCGCCCATCCAGATCGCCGAGCAGAAGCCGTGCGGATGGCCCGGCTGGTAGTGCATGCTGACCTCACCGTTCCGGCAGGCATCGATCACCGTCGTGACCTGGTCGATGCTGCGGTAAAGCAGGTCGACCTTGCGGCCGCCGATCGCGAGCCAGGCGCCGCCGACGATCCACGGACCCCATTCCCCGACCGCCGTCACATGGGCAGCGGTGGGATCATCGACCAGGCCGGTCACCACCGCGCGCAGCCGATCGATATCCGGAGGGGCGTTATCCCGATAGTAGAGGCCGAGATCGGTGTCGGAGGCCTCAAGCGCCGTGCCGCGCGCCCGCGAGCCGCCGAGCACGATGGCGGCGACGCCCGGGACGCCAGCGAGGACGGGAATGATGCGCGCGAGCAGCGGATCGTCGGACATGCGATGCGGATTATAGCGAGGACATCGCGCGCTGCGATAGTCACAGCGAAGTCTCAGCGCGCAAAGCGCGCCACCAGCTCGACATGCGCCGTGTGGCGGAACTGATCGACCGGGGTGACGCTAGCGATCTTGTAGCCGCCATCGATCAGGATTTTTGCGTCGCGCGCAAACGTTGCAGCGTTGCAGGACACCGCGACGACCACCGGCACCTTGCTCGCCGCAAGCTGGGTGACCAGCGCCTGCGCGCCCTGCCGGGGCGGATCGAACACGACGGCGTCGTAGTCGCGCAATTCCTGCGGCATCAGGGGGCGGCGGAACAGGTCGCGCGCCTCGGCCTTGAGCGGCTTCAGCCCCGGCGTCGATTGCGCAGCCTTCTGCAGTGCCGTGACCGCGCCGGCGTCGCTGTCGAAGGCCGTGACCCGCGCCTTCTCGGCGAGGCGGAGCGCAAACGGGCCGACGCCGCAAAACAGATCGGCGATGTGCTTGGCGCGTCCGCAATGCTCGCGAACCAGCGCCGCAAGCGTCTCCTCGCCCTTGGCGGTCGCCTGCAGGAACGAGCCCGGCGGCAGTACGACCTTCACCTGTCCGATCGCAATCTCGGGAGAGCTGCGCTGCAGCACCAGCTCGCCATGCCGCGTCAGGCGTGCCAGCCGGTGCTTCTCGGCGACCCGCGACAGGGTGGTGATCAGGCTGGTCGGCAGCGCGCCGGAGCCGCGTACATCGATGTCGAGGCCGTTGAGGGTCGCTGTCACCTGGATGTCGAGCGGCTTGCCGGTCGAGATCAGCGGCTCGGCTGTGGCCCAGGCCGCCTCGAGCGCGCCGTCGAGCGCCGGATCGAGGATCGGACAGCGGTCGACCGGGATGATGTCGTGCGAACCGGCCGCAGCGAAGCCGACCTTGAGCACCTCATGGGTGCCCAGGCGTCCGTGCAGCGTGATGCGGCGGCGGCCGGCGCCATGGGCGTCGAGCAACGGCGCGACTTCGGCCGCGACCTTTGCCTGTGCCAACGTCTCGACCACGATGTTGCGTTTCCACGCGCGATAGGGCGCGTCATTCCAGTGCTGGATCGCGCAGCCGCCGCAGACGCCGAAATGCGGGCAGAACGGCGTGATCCGCTCAGGGCTTTCCTGCGTCACCCGCACCAGCCGCCGCCGGTCGGGATGATTGCCCGGAACGTCGTCGACCTCGACCGTTTCGCCGGCCAGCGTGTAGGGCACGAAGATCGACTGCACGCCGTCGATCGCGACACCGTCGCCGCGATGGCCGACATGGTCGATGGTGAGAAGCTCAGCCACGGCGCGCACCGAGGAAGAATTCGACATTGCCGTCGCCGCCGGTAATCGATGACGGGAACACCCGAATGTCGGTGCAGCCGAGCGAGGCAGCAAAGGCGGCGATATCGTCGCAGATCTCCTGGTGCACCATTGCGTTGCGGATGACGCCGCGCTTGGCGTGCTTGCGCGCCGCCTCGAATTGCGGCTTGATCAGCGCCAACAGATGCATCGGCGCCGCCGCCAGCGACAGCGCCACCGGCAGCACCAGCTTCAGCGAGATGAAGCTGACGTCGATCACGACGACGTCGGGCCGCGCCGGCAGGCGCTTGCCCTCGAAATTCCTGATGTCGGTCTCCTCCATGGAGACGACCTTCGGATGCCCCTGCAGCGAGGGATGCAGCTGGCCGTGGCCCACATCGATGGCGAAGACGAGGCTCGCACCATTGGCGAGCAGCACTTCGGTGAAGCCGCCGGTCGAGGCGCCGACATCGAGGCAGACATGGCCCTCGACCTCGATCGGATAGTGTTCGAGTGCGCCGGCGAGCTTGACGCCGCCGCGCGAGACGTAGGGATGCGCCGGCTCGGCCGTGAGTGCGGCGCCGGGCGCGACGAGTTCGGATGCCTTCGCGATTGGCTTGCCGTCGGCGGTGACGAGGCCGGCGTCGATCGCGGCGCGCGCCCGGGCCCGGCTTTCGAACAGGCCGCGCTCGACCAGCAACACGTCGATGCGCCTGCCGGCGGATGCGTCGTTGTCGTTGTTGCCCGGCCTGGTCACTTGCTTGGTCATTTGGCGGCCTGTCGGCGCTGCGCGGCGGCGAGCCGCACGCAGGTCTCGAAGGAGGTGAGGTCGTGCCAGAGGTCGGCCGCAGGCTCCCTCGGTGTTACCAGCGGACGGCCGTGCAACTCGAGCGCATGCATCATCATCAGATTGTCCGGCAAGCCAAACTCTTCCACCGTCAGCCCCTCCGCGTCGATCAGGCGTCCGTCGGATGCCGGCACGACCTGCTGCAGCCGCGCCACGCGATTGGCGTAGGACGTGGGATCGTTCGAATAGGCGAGGCACAGCTTGCCGCGTCCCGCCATGTAACCGAGTTCGTAGACGGTGCCTGCGTCGGCACTGGGGCCGCGAAACGGCGTCAAATTGGCGATGACGGCGTCGGCCGATTCCATCATCGCCTCGTTGCTTTTGAAGATGGTGAGCGAGGCGCCGGCGGCGGTGGGATCGATGCTGTTGTCGAGCGGATACAGCCCGGTCAGCCCGTGATAGGCGCACACCTCCGCCTTGCGGCGGCCGATCTCCACGGCATCCGGCAGGAACACGTCAGGACCTGCCAGATAGATTTTCATGGACTTGCCGGCGCCCCCCGGGAGCGCCGCCCGAAGCGATTAGGCGAGCTTGACGGTCTCGGTCTTGTAGTCCTTGCCGAGGGTCTCGAACACCTTGGCAACGATGCTCTTGGCGTCGAGACCGGCGCGGGCATACATCGCCGCCGGCGTGTCGTGGTCGAGGAACACGTCGGGCAGGATCATCGAGCGGAACTTGAGCATGCCGCTGTCGAGCATCGCGTTGTCGGACAGGAACTGCATGACATGCGAGCCGAAGCCACCGATCGAGCCTTCCTCGATGGTGATCAGGATCTCGTGGTCGCGCGCGAGCTTCATGATCATCTCCTCGTCGAGCGGCTTCATGAAGCGCGCGTCGGCGATTGTGGCGGAGAGACCGTGGGCAGCGAGCTCGTCGGCGGCCTTCTCGCACTCGGCGAGGCGGGTGCCGAACGACAGCAGCGCGACCTGCTTGCCCTCGCGGACAATGCGGCCCTTGCCGATCGGCAGGGGAATGCCGACTTCCGGCATCTCGACGCCGCGGCCTTCGCCACGCGGATAGCGCAGCGCGCTCGGACGATCGTTGATGGCAACCTGGGTCGCCACCATGTGGACCATTTCCGCCTCGTCGGAGGCGGCCATGATCACCATGTTCGGCAGACAGCCGAGATAGGCGTTGTCGAACGAACCGGCATGGGTCGCGCCGTCGGCGCCGACCAGACCGGCGCGGTCAATCGCGAAGCGGACCGGAAGGCTCTGGATCGCGACGTCGTGGACCACCTGGTCATAGCCGCGCTGCAAGAAGGTCGAATAGATCGCGCAGAACGGCTTGTAGCCTTCGGTGGCGAGGCCGGCGGCAAACGTCACCGCATGCTGCTCGGCGATGCCGACGTCGAAGGTACGCTCGGGGAACGCCTTGTTGAAGATGTCGACGCCGGTGCCCGACGGCATCGCCGCGGTGATGGCGACGATCTTGTCGTCCTTCTGCGCTTCCTTGACGAGGCTCTGGCCGAACACGTTCTGGTAGGCCGGCGCATTCGGCTTGGCCTTTGCCTGGGTCCCGGTCGCGACGTCGAACTTGACCACGGCGTGGTACTTGTCGGCGGAAGCCTCGGCCGGGCCGTAGCCCTTGCCCTTCTGGGTCACGACGTGAACCAGGATCGGTCCGGTCTCCATGTCGCGGACGTTCTTCAGCACCGGCAGCAGATGGTCGAGATTGTGGCCGTCGATCGGGCCGACATAATAGAAGCCGAGCTCCTCGAACAGCGTGCCGCCATCCATCATGAAGCCGCGGGAATATTCCTCGACGCGGTTGGCGCGGTTGGCGAGGATCTTCGGCAGGCGCTTGTTGATCTGTTTGGCCGCCTCGCGCAGCGAGCGGTAGGTCTTGCCGGAGTAGAGGCGCGACAGGTAGGCGCTCATCGCGCCGACCGGCGGGGCGATCGACATGTCGTTGTCGTTGAGGATCACGATCAGGCGCGAGTTCATCGCGCCGGCGTTGTTCATCGCCTCATAGGCCATGCCCGCCGACATCGCGCCGTCACCGATCACGGCGATAACGTTGTTCTTGCCGCCGGAGAGGTCGCGCGCCACGGCCATGCCGAGGCCGGCCGAAATCGAGGTCGAGGAGTGCGCGGCGCCGAACGGATCGTAGTCGCTCTCGGTGCGCTTGGTGAAGCCGGAGAGGCCGCCGCCGGTGCGCAGGGTGCGGATGCGGTCGCGGCGACCGGTCAGGATCTTGTGCGGATAGGCCTGGTGACCGACGTCCCAGATCAGGCGGTCGCGCGGGGTGTCGAAGATGTAGTGGATGGCAGTGGTCAGTTCGACCACGCCGAGTCCGGCGCCGAAATGGCCGCCGGTCACCGACACGGCGTCGATGGTTTCCTGGCGGAGCTCGTCGGCAACCTGCCGCACCTGCTCGACCTTCAGCTTGCGCAGGTCATCCGGCGTGTGAATAGTGTCAAGAAGCGGCGTCTTACTAAATGTGGTCACAGCGAATTTCCAATTTTTGCCTGTCGGAACGAACGGCCCGACGCGAGATGGGTTGGCGCGCTCACCGCGCAGCGAATGCCAGACACTGGGTGCCGTCCCGGCAGGCCCCTGCCTGGTTGTAAGCCTAGATTCACTCCGGATTGGACCACGTGATATGCACCACCTTGGTCGCTCTTCACCCGTCCCGGTTCAGTTTTGTCGAACCATTTGAGATGCATGCCGCCCGAAAATCCGGGCCGGCCGCCACCCTCAAATGCCCATAGAACTGGAAGCATTACACCAAAGCCGTAGCCAAAGCCAACCCGATAGGGAGCGCAGGGTTCCTATGCGCTGTCCTGAAAAGCCTAGACTTTTCAATGCTTGGGCCGGGGACGGGTTCCATTTCCGCTTATTTAGCGGCAGCCTGGATGGTCCGGATCGGCCTGATTTGCAACCGCACCCGATCGCCACGGTTGCCCCGCGGCGTGGTCGATCAACGGAAATGCACAGCAACAATCGCCCGCCGGTCGTGGACATCGAGTCGCATGATCGCGGGCGTATATTGGCGCCTCGAGTCGCTACTGCACGTCGAGCGGCTCGGTGCCGGTCGGCTGGCCCGAGGCGTCGCTGGTGATCTTGTCGACGCGGGCTTCGGCCTGGCGGAGCAGTTCCTCGCAGCGCCGCTTCAGCGCCTCGCCGCGCTCATAGATCGCGACCGATTCCTCAAGCGGGACCTTGCCGTCCTCGAGCCGCTTGACGATCGATTCGAGCTCCTCGATCGCGCGTTCAAAGGAGAGCTTCTTGACGTCGGCTTGAGTGTTTTCGGCCATTATGTGTTCCCGGTGCGCCGATCAGACCGTGATCGGATCTTGTCGTCCAAACATGACCTGTCGCAGGCCATGCTTGCCCCGGCGCAGAATCAATCGAATTTTTGCGGGGGTATTGTGGCGGGGATTTATCCGCCCATCAATGCGGTGACGTGAGATGCCACCGACTCTTTCAGGCCCTCGAGGTCGTAGCCGCCCTCCAGCACGGAGACGACGCGGCCGCCGGCGCTCTTGTCGGCGAGGTCCATCAGCTTGCGAGTGACCCAGCCGAAATCCTCGCCGGTCAGGTTGATCGAGGCCAGCGGATCGCGGTGATGCGCGTCGAAGCCCGCCGAGACGAGGACGAGCTCGGGGGAAAACTTCTCGAGCTGCGGCAGGATCAGGTTCTCGAAGGCGGAGCGGAATTTGGCGCCGCCGTCGCCGGGCGCCAGCGGCGCGTTGACGACGGTGTCGTGCTCGCCGCGCTCGCCTGAAGCGCCGGTGCCCGGGAACAGCGGCATCTGATGCGTCGAGCAGTACATCACGGTCGGATCGGCCCAGAAAATATCCTGCGTGCCGTTGCCGTGGTGGACGTCGAAATCGATGATCGCGGCGCGCTTGATGCCGTATTTGCGCTGCGCGTGGCGCGCGGCGATCGCGACATTGTCGAAGAAGCAGAAGCCCATCGGGGTCGACTTCTCGGCGTGATGCCCGGGCGGGCGCACCGCGACGAAGGCGTTCTGGTGCGCGCCGGTCATCACCGCATCGGTCGCCGCCACCGCGCCGCCGACGCCGCGCATCGCGGCTTCCCAGGTGCCCGGCGACATCGAGGTGTCGCCGTCGATATAGATCATGCCGGAGGTCGGCGCGATGTGGCGCAGCTCGCCGACATAGTGCTCGCCATGACAGAGCAGCACGCTGTCGAGGTCGCCTTCCGGCGCGAAGTCGCGCGCCAGGGCCTTGAAGCGGTCTTCGCCGAGCACCTCGGCAACCGCGCGCAGCCGGTCGGGGCGTTCGGGATGTCCGGGTGGGGTCAGGTGTTCGAGGCAGGCGGTGTGCGTCAGAAGCAGTGTCATGCAAATTCCTGGCGCATTTGGGGCGCGTGCGAGGAGCGCCTAATTTAGGCCGTTACCGGCCCGCCGGAAAGGCCTGTCTCCGCCCCACGGATGTTCCATGCCCGCAATTCAATTGATCCGCTCGATCCGCTTTCCGGCCGCCGGGCCGACCGGGCTGTTGGCCTTGAAATAGGCATAGAGCGCATCGACGTCGTAGATGCCGAACTGCTGCGCCGTTCCTTCCTTGAACACCGTGAAGCCGTCGCCGCCCTCGGCGAGATAATTGTTCACGGTGACGCGGTAGCTCGCGGCCGGGTCGATCGGCTTGCCGTCGAGCAACATCCGCGCCGCGATGATGCGCGCGCCGTCGCCCTTGCTCGCATCCCACGCATAGGCGAAGCCCTTCGAGACCTGCAGGGCGCGCGGCCGTTTCGGGTCGGCCCATTGCTGCTCCAGCACGTCCTTGAGCTGCTTGCCGGTCAGCGTCATCGTCACCAGCTGATTGCGGAACGGCTGGCTGGCGAAGATGTCGGCATAGGTGACGGCGCCGTCCTCGCGCTTGACGATGTCGGTGCGCACGCCGCCGGGATTGGTGAAGGCGATCACCGCGCCGCCATTCGGCTCCGAGCTGGTGGCAAGCAGCTGTGCGTCGGCGACGATATCGCCGAGCGGGCTTTCGCCGGTCTCGGCCGGCGTGCGCGACAGCGTTTCCGTCACCGAGCCTGCCGCGCGGTTGGCGATCGGCGCGGCCAGCCGGTCGTAGGATTCCAGCAGCGCGCTCTGCTCGGGATCCTTGGCTGTGCCGCCGATCTTCACGATGGTGTTGTCGGCCTTGGCGCTGATCACGTCGTGGCTGTTCGGATCGAGCTGAAGGTCGATCGCGGTGACCAGCGTGCCGTATTTGTCGCCGGAGGTGACGAGCCGTCCGTCGATCTCGCAGACATAGGCCTGGTGGGTGTGGCCGGAGATCACGACGTCGACCGCGCGATCGAACTTCTTGACGATGTCGACGATCGGCCCCGAGATGCCGGGGCATTCATTATAGTCGCCGGTCGGAAAGCCGCCTTCGTGGATCAAGACCACGATCGCCTCGACGCCCTTCGCCTTTAGCTCGGGGACCAGCGCATTGACGGTCTCGGCCTCGTCGCGGAATTCCAGGCTGGCAACGCCGGCCGGCGATACCAGGTTCGCCGTGTTCTTCAGTGTCAACCCGATGAAGGCCACCGGTATGCCGTCGAATTGCTTGATCTCGTAGGGCGGAAACACCGGCTTGCCGGAGGCCTTGTCGATCGTGGAGGCGGCGAGATAGCGGAATTTGGCCCCCAGGAAGGGATGCGGCCCCTGGCATTTGTCGACCGGGTGGCAGCCGCCATTCTGCATCCGCAGGAGCTCGTCCTTGCCCTCGTCGAATTCGTGGTTGCCGACCGACGAGATCGCAAGCCCCATCATCGACAGCGACTCGATGGTCGGCTCGTCGTGAAACATCGCCGACAAGAACGGGCTCGCGCCGATCAGGTCGCCGGCCGCGACGAAGATGTTGTTGTGGCCTTCGCGCAGCTGCTTGACGACGGTGGATAATCGCTCGGCGCCGCCGGCGGGCACCATGATCTTCCTGGTCGCGTCAGCGGGATCGGTGATGCGGATGCCGCCCGGCGGCGGCCGCAGATAGCCGTGGAAATCGTTGATCGCGAGAATGCGCAGGCTCACCGGCGCTGTGGTCTGCGCCAGGCAGGGGCCTGCCGCGGCCAGTCCGAGTGCGCAGAGCGCGGCGAGGGGCGTAAGGCGGGGCTGTCTCATGACCTGTCCATGGCATGCACGATCATGGAACACACGATCATGGCGCGACGCCACTACAATTTTGCGACGCTTCGTCTCAATCCTTCGTGCGCGCCATGAAGGCCTTGAAGGCGCTGACCGCCTCGTTGGAGCGCATCCGCTCGCTGAACAGATGGTTCTCCTGCTCGATGCGGCGGGTGACGTCCTCGGGCGGCAGCCGGATCAGGCGTCGCGAGATCGCCACCGCCTCGGCCGGCAGCGCGCAGATCTCGCGCGCCACCTTGTGCGCCTCGACCTCGGCATGCCCCGGCGCCACCACGGTGTTGACGAAGCCGGCGACGCGGGCGTCGTCGGCCGACATGGTGCGGCCCATCACCAGCATCGCGAAGGCGCGCTGATGGCCCATCGTGCGCGGCATCAGCAGGCTGGAGGCGCCTTCCGGCACCAGGCCGAAATTGGAGAACGGCGTCGAGAACAGCGCGGCCTTGCTCGCCAGCACATAGTCGCAGTGAAACAGCATCGTGGTGCCGATGCCCATCGCGACGCCGTCGACGGCGGCGATGATCGGCTTCACATTGTGGGCCAGTGAATACAGGAACTTGACCAGGTCGGAGGCGGGCGGCGTCTCGCCGGCCGAGGTGCCCTGCGCGAGCAGGTCCTCGATATCGTTGCCCGCGGTGAACACGCCGGAGCCGCCGGTGATGATCAGGCAGCGGATCTTCGGATTGTTCTGCGCCTTGTCGATCGCACCGCTGATCGCGCGAAACATCTCCTGGGTGATCGCGTTCTTCTTCTCGGGCCTGCGCAGCCGGATCACGCGTGTGGCGGCTTCGTCGGTGACTATGACATGCGCGGTCATCAAGCAGTCCCAGAGTAAGCGGTCCGAGTGTCCGCCGGCAGCGTCGCCGGTGGAGGTCGTGACCGCTATCCTACATGATCCCGTGCAAGCCCCAAAGGCTCCAGCGCGTTCCGACCTGCTTTTCCACGTGGGTGAGCATGAGAGCGGCGCAATGCAGCTAACCGGAATCTCGCGATTCTAGGCAGGAGACGTTGGTCGTAGGCCGGAGACGCACGAGGTGCCGCGGGCGCGGCAGTCGCGCCATAATGGCGCACGTGGCCCGCCCCCAGCCGCCGTGGTGCTCGCGAGCTGTTTAACCTCCCGCGAGAAACATTCCGCCGCCCGCGGCATTCCCCTCAGCTGACAGGCCGAGCCGACCACGTCGTTGTCGTGGTTCCGCGTTCGGCCGACTGGAGGAGAGCGGCATGCAGATATCAGGACGTTTGGAACTATCCCGGCGCCATCTGTTGATTGTCGGAGCCGCCTCGCTGGCAGCGTCGTCGGTCACGCCGCCGCCCACTGCGGCCGCCCAATCTGCCCCGAATGGAGCGCCTGGAATGACAAAAGTATCGTTTGAGGTGAACGGCGAAACCCATCGGCTCGAGCTCGATACCCGGACCACGCTGCTGGACGCGCTGCGCGAGCACCTGCACCTGACCGGTACCAAGAAGGGCTGCGACCACGGCCAATGCGGTGCGTGCACGGTGATCGTCGATGGGCGGCGGATCAATTCGTGCCTGACGCTTGCCGTGATGCATCAGGGCGACGCGATCACGACGATCGAAGGTCTCGGCACGCCGGACGCGCTGCATCCGCTGCAGGCGGCGTTCGTCGAGCACGACGGCTACCAATGCGGCTATTGCACGCCCGGCCAGATCTGCTCGGCGGTCGCCGTGCTGGCGGAAGTCAAGGCCGGCATCCCGAGCCATGTCACGGCCGATTTGAACGCGCCGGTGCGATTGACCAATGCCGAGCTCCGCGAGCGCATGAGCGGCAACATCTGCCGCTGCGGCGCCTATTCCAACATCGCCGAGGCGATCAGCGAGGTCGCCGGGAGGAACGCATGAGATCATTCAGCTATGAGCGCGCCAGCTCGCCGGGCGCCGCGGCCGCAGCCGCCGCCGGCACTGCGAACGCAAAGTTCATCGCCGGCGGCACCAATCTGCTCGACCTGATGAAGCTCGAGATCGAGACGCCGGCGCATCTGATCGACGTCAACGGCCTTGCGCTCGACCGCATCGAGGAAACCGCGGACGGCGGTTTACGGATCGGCGCCCTGGTGCGCAACACCGATCTTGCGGCGGATCGGCGCGTGCGGCGCGACTATGGCGTGCTGTCGCGCGCACTGCTCGCCGGCGCCTCCGGCCAGTTGCGCAACAAGGCGACGACGGCGGGAAATCTGCTGCAGCGGACGCGCTGTCCGTATTTCTACGACACCAATCTGCCCTGCAACAAGCGCAAGCCCGGCAGCGGCTGCGCCGCGATCGGCGGCTTCAGCCGCCAGCACGCGGTGGTCGGCGCCAGCGAAGCCTGCATCGCGACCCATCCGAGCGATATGGCGGTGGCGATGCGCGCGCTCGACGCTGCGGTGGAGACCGTGCGGCCCGACGGCACCACGCGCAGCATTCCAATCGCCGACCTGCATCGTTTGCCCGGCGATAGCCCGGATATCGAGACCGTCCTGCAGCCCGGCGAATTGATCACCGCGGTGGTGCTGCCGAAGCCGGTCGGCGGCGCGCAGACCTATCGCAAGGTGCGCGACCGCGCCTCCTATGCGTTCGCGCTGGTCTCGGTTGCTGCGATCGTGCTGCGCGACGGCACCGGCCGCGTCGCGCTCGGCGGCGTCGCGCCCAAGCCGTGGCGGGTCGAGGCGGCGGAGGCGGAATTGCCCAACGGCGCCAAGGCCGTCACGGCGCGCCTGTTCGCCGATGCGAAGCCGACCAGGGACAATGCGTACAAGCTGCCGCTCGCCGAGCGAACCTTGGCGGCGGTGCTGCGCGAGGCCAGGGCTTGAGATGAGGGCTTGAGATCATGCGTTTCGAACATCCCGCGACCTTCAACCCGATCGACCAGCTCAAGGTGATCGGCCATCCGACCAGCCGGATCGAAGGGCCGCTGAAGACCACCGGCACTGCGCCCTACGCCTATGAGCGGCACGATGTCGTGGCGAACCTGGCCTATGGCTACGTTATCGGCTCGGCGATCGGCAAAGGCCGGATCGCCGCGATCGACCTCGCGGCGGCGAAGGCTGCGCCCGGCGTGCTCGCCATCGTCACGGCCGACAATGCCGGCAAGCTCGGCAAAGGCGAGCGCAACGCGGCGCGGCTGCTCGGCGGGCCCGAGATCGCGCATTATCACCAGGCCGTCGCCGTCGTGGTCGCCGGAACCTTCGAGCAGGCGCGTGCCGCAGCGCAGCTGGTTCGCGTCGATTACGTCAATGGTGACGGAAGATTCGATCTGGCCGCGGAGCACGACAAGGCCATCACCCCGAACCCGTCGTTCGGCGGCCCCGCCGATACCGCCGTCGGCGATTTTGCCGCCGCCTTCGCCGCGGCGCCGGTGCAGCTCGACGCCACCTACACGACGCCCGATCAGAGCCACGCGATGATGGAGCCGCATGCCTCGATCGCGGCATGGGATGGTGACAAGCTCACGGTCTGGACCTCCAACCAGATGATCGCCTGGGGCGCGGAGGACATGGCGAAGACGCTTGGCATCCCCAGGGAGAATGTCCGCCTGATCTCGCCCTATATCGGCGGCGGCTTCGGCGGCAAATTGTTCCTGCGCGCCGACGTGCTGCTCGCCGCGCTCGGGGCGCGTGCGGCCGGCCGTCCGGTCAAGGTCGCTCTGCAGCGGCCGTTGATGTTCAACAACACCACCCACCGTCTGGCGACGATCCAGCGCATCCGCATCGGCGCCGAACGCGACGGCAGGATCACCGCGATTGGTCATGAAAGCTGGTCCGGCAACGTCAAGGACGGCGAGCCCGAGATGGCGGTGAGCCAGACCCGCCTGCTCTATGCCGGCGCCAACCGGATGACGGCGACGCGGCTGGCGGCGCTCGATCTGCCCGAGGGCAACGCGATGCGTGCGCCCGGGGAAGCCTCCGGCATGATGGCGCTCGAGATCGCGATCGACGAGCTTGCCGAAAAGCTCAGTGTCGATCCGGTCGCGCTGCGGATCACCAACGACACGCAGGTGGACCCGGAGCATCCGCAGCGGCATTTCTCGCAGCGCCAATTGGTGCAGTGCCTGAACGAGGGCGCGGCGCGCTTCGGTTGGAGCAAGCGCAATCCGAGACCCGGCCAGGTCCGTGACGGGCGCTGGCTCATCGGCATGGGCGTTGCGGCGGCGTTCCGCAACAACCTCGTGACCAAATCGGCGGCACGCGTCCGTCTCGACCAGCAGGGAACCGTGACGGTCGAGACCGACATGACCGATATCGGGACCGGCTCCTACACCATCATCGCGCAAACTGCGGCCGAGATGATGGGCGTGCCGCTGGACAAGGTTGTCGTGCGGCTCGGCGATTCCGACTTTCCGGCGTCGTGCGGCTCCGGCGGGCAGTGGGGCGGCAACAATTCCACCGCCGGCGTCTACGCGGCCTGCGTCAAGCTGCGCGAGACGATCGCGCAGAAGCTCGGCTTCAATTCCGAAGAGGTGCTGTTCGCCGACGGCGTGGTCCGTTCCGGCAATCGCAGCGTGCCGCTGGCGCAGGCGGCCGGCGATGGCGATCTTGTGGCGGAGGATGCCATCGAGTATGGCGATCTCGCCAAGACCTATCAGCAATCGACCTTCGGCGCGCATTTCGTCGAGGTCGGCGTCGACGCCGACACCGCCGAGATCCGCGTGCGGCGAATGCTCGCGGTGTGCGCGGCGGGCCGCATCCTCAATCCGAAGGCGGCGCGCAGCCAGGTGATCGGCGCGATGACGATGGGCGTTGGCGCCGCGCTGATGGAGGATCTGGTGGTCGACAAGCGTCATGGCCTGTTCATCACGCACGACCTCGCGGCCTATGAGGTGCCGGTGCATGCCGACATCCCGCATCAGGACATGGTCTTCCTCGACGAGACCGATCCGATGTCCTCGCCGATGAAGGCCAAGGGCGTTGCCGAGCTCGGCATCTGCGGCGTCGCAGCCGCGGTCGCCAATGCGGTCTATAACGCTACCGGCGTGCGCGTGCGCGACTACCCGATCACGCTGGATAAGCTGCTCGCGCAGATGCCGGAGCCGGCCTAGCTGCCAGTCGAGCTCGTCTCAGTCTCTCTACGCACGTCCGACGAACGAGCGGATGCCGCGGCCGATCGCGGCGCCGTGGTCGAGCAGCGCGCCGAGGTGATCGCCGGGCACCGACATCGCATAGAGGCCGTTCTCCGCGGCAAAACGCTCCATCGGCGCATGCGGGCCGTCGTCCTGGCCGTTCCAGAGCAGCACCGGCACCCGCGAGGACAGCACGGCGTCCTTGGCGCCATCGACCTGACCGAGCGCGTCGAAGCAGGCGCGCACGCCGCCTTCGAGATCCGGCGTCACCCATTCGGCGAGCTGCGGCACCGTGCGGCGGGCGAAGGTGATGAAGGCGCCATAGGTCAGCGGGCCGGCGTTGCCGCGCGGCAATCCGGTAAGGAAATCCCAGCCGCCGATCGCCAGCGACGCCAATCGCGTCGGGAAAAATCTGGCCACGCCGACGGCGACCCAGCCGCCCATCGAATGCCCCACCACATGCGCGCGCTCGCCGCCGAGATCGTCGATTACCGCGACGATGTCGCCGGCACGCTGCGCCTGGTCGTAGAGCGCCGGATCGGCCGGCTTGTCGCTCAAGCCGTGCCCGAGCGAATCGACGCAGACGACGCGAAAGCGGTCGGCGAGTGCGTCGACCACGCCGCATTGCTTCCAGCTCGCGGCGTCGAGCAGCAGTCCGTGCTGCAGCACGATCAGCGGTCCGGATCCTTCGACGGTATAATGGATGCGCTGGCCCCGATGATTGGCAAAAGGCATTCGAAAGTTCCCCACGTTTCATCGACAGGTGAGCGTGGAGGGGGCCGGATTCAAGACCTTGTTCCGGATCGGGAACCCGATCGCGGGGACCTGGCGGTGGCGGAAACCTGGCGTTCAGCCGCCCCACACGGTGGCTTCGCTCCAGCCAAGGTCCTTGAACTCGGCCGCCCGCAGCGGGGCCTCGCCGGCTCCGAAGAATTCGTCGAGCTGCGGCGGCTTGACGGTGGTTTCGGAGAGCATGGCGTGGGCCTGGCCGCGATGATGGATCTGGTGCTGAAACAGGTGCATCAGAAGGCGGTCGCGCCGCTCGGTCTGCACCGAGCTGTCGCGATTGACATTGACGACGTCGTCGAGCCGCTCGGGCGTCAACGCGTCGCAGTGAACGATCAGGCGCTGGTCGATCGCACGCTGCGCAGGTCGCAGCTCTGCGACGGACGGGTAGGGCACCTCGTTCGCCCACGCTTTCGGCCCGAGCCAGCCGCCTTCGAGCGCATCGACGTAGAAGAGGTCGATGACATGGATGTGGTTCAGCGTCGCCTGTAGGCTTGGGAAGAACCCGGTCCGCGTGGCAGCAAATTCCGCCTGGCTGAGGCCGGCGCATGCCGTGAGCAGGCGATGATTGGCCCAGGCGTTGTTGTAAGCAAAGGCACGAAAGGTCTGAACGAGGCTTGCCGGCATATTGATCCTCACTGGATTGAATGGATCAGGCAGGCGCCGCGGCCGAGCGGCTCTGGTCGTAGCGCTACATCAAGCACAGAGCGTATATCGCGCCGGGTCGGGACGGGCTATTCGATCTCGTCAAGGGCTTGCTCGCGACGCTGCGCTATGAGAACCATGTCGGCGCGGCGAGCGGCGATTTCGTCATTCTGCACGGCCGGTTCAGCGGTCATGGTCTGCCGGCGGCATGGGTCGGCGCCGACATCGTCCGCATGGAGGGTGACGTGCTCGCCGAGCACTAGGACGTCATTCAGGATGAGGCGACGCGCGAACAGTCGCGCAGCGGACTGCCGATGTTTGGCAATCGCTTTCCCGGCTGAGCCGGCCCAGCGAGCGCGCACGGCGGCTGGGGAGACCGGACATGCAACTCGCAAAGAACGTGATCGACGTCGGCCTTTCCACCAACAATCTGGAGCCGATGCTGCGGTTCTGGCAGCAGGATGCCGGGCTTCGCTTCGATCATGTGCAACCGATCCGGCGCGGGCAGAAGCAATACCGGCACGACGCACATGGTTCGGTCATCAAGCTCAACCATCACATCGAGCCGCTGCCGGAAGCGGCGCCGAGCGGCTATCGCGAGCTGATCGTTGCGCGAGACGGCGTTGGAGCGCCGCAGCGCATGGCCGATCCCGACGGCAACGGGGTTTGCCTGGTGGCGCCCGGACATGACGGCATCACCCAAATTGCCGTTTCCATGGCCGTGCGCGACCTCGCCGCGCATCGCAAATTCTACGGCGATATTCTCGGCTTCGCCGAGCAATCCTGGTCGGGCGGTCCGGCATTTCGCCTCGGCGCGAGCCTGATCCTGCTCAGGGAAGATCGGGCCGCGACCGTCGATCAGGTTCGGGGCGCGCGCGGCTGGCGCTACATCACGCTCCAGGTCGCCGATATCGACGCCGTGCATGCCGGGCTGCGCGCCAAGGGCGTGCGCGAGGGCCTCGCGCCGGTCACGCTTGGCGAGATCGCGCGGATTTCCATGATCCTCGATCCGGACGGCAACTGGATTGAACTGTCCCGCCGCGCGTCGATCGTCGGCAGCCTGTCCGATCACTCGGGCCCGCTACCGTCTTCCGGCTACGATCTCGAACGCCTGAAGCGCGAGAGATAAATCCCGGAACTGGCAATTGTGCCTTGCATAGCTGAGATAAGTGTATACTTGTATACTATCGACTGGCCTTGAGCCTTGTAGATCGGTCCCAGGGGACCCTTTTTCAAAGACATCGTCGGATGAAAGGGAAGGCGCAGTGCTATCAGCACTGCGGCTGAAGCTTTCGTCACCTTGTTGATCGGCTGCCGTTTCACGGATGTACTGGAATGGCAGTGCGGCCCGCTCTGTCACCGATAGAGCGGGCATTCGTATTTGTGCGCTTGACGTGTCTTCTACCGCGAGAGGTGATCTGTTGCAGGTTCTTGTCAGGGACAACAATATCGACCAGGCACTGCGCGTTCTGAAGAAGAAGATGCAGCGCGAAGGCGTCTTCAGAGAGATGAAGCGGCGCCGCTCGTTCGAAAAGCCTTCGGAAAGAAAGATTCGGGAGAAAGCCGAGGCCGCGCGGCGAGCTCGCAAGCTTGCCCGCAAACAGGCGATACGGGACGGATTGATTGCGGCTCCGCCGAAGAAGCCCAGATTGCTGGCGCCGAAATTCCCGGCACTCAGTCAATTGGCGCCGCGAACCAGCGGCCCCCGAGAGAGTTAGTCCTCCGTACCGCAATCCTGTTGGAGGGAGCGTGCAAGATGAAGCAGCGACCTTATCGAGGCAATGGATGTCTCCAGGAACGCATCTCTGACGAACTCTGTCGTCGGCGAGCCGAAGACCGGGATGTTCGATCGAAGGACCAGGTGCGACGGCAGCGTGCGCAGGACCTCGCCGGCACGGCCATCAACGCCATGACAGATCATTCGGCCAGCCGGATCGATCAATCTGCCCGCAAGCATGATCTGCTGGACGGTCCCAGGGAGTTTCGCTCGTCTCGCCAGGATCGTTGACGGAACGGTCGTGCAGCTTCTTGCCTTGACTGCGAAACCGGTTGGCAGGCGACGGGAGTCCTGGTCGGTGCCGATGGCGGAAGCCCGATCACTGATTTGCCCGACGGCGCAAGCGCCCGCGGCAAAAATATTTCGCGTCATCAGAAATGCAAAGCCCGGACGATTCATGTCGCGAGAGCGCGAGTCCATGACTCCGCGGCCGCGCCACACATTCACTGTCGTCCCGGCGAAGGCCGGCACCCATAACCACGAATGTTGCTTGTTGCGCGACGTTGGAGCCACAGCTCTCTTCAACAACACGACCCTGTGGTTATAGGTCCCTGCTTTCGCAGGGACGACGATCGAGGATGTGGGCAATGCCACACATTCACCTGCGATGAGGGCGGCGGAAAGCGTCCTATCCCGCCAGCACCGCATCCGCGCCGGTCACCGCCTCGGCGCTCTCCGTCACCGTCTTCTCCAGCGACGGCGCCTGCACCGAGATGTTCTCGGCGAAGAAGCGCGCCAGTGCGACGTAGCGCTGCGGCTCGGCCTCGCCGTTCGCTTTCGCAGCCAGCGCTTCGCCGGCGAGCATGCAGCCGCCGAGCGTGGCGCCGAACAGCCGCAAATAGGGCGTCGCGCCGGCCAGCGCCTCGTTCGGCGCCGAGGCCAGCCGCTCGAGCAGCCATTTGCTGGTGCGCTCCAGCGCGGCATGGGCGTCGCGCAGTTTGGTGCCGGTGGTGCCGAACGCCGGATCGTTGGAGGTCTCGACCTGCTTGATGGTGGCGGCGAGCTCGTCGAGCAGCGCCCATACCGAGGCGCCGCCATTGGCGCCGAGCTTGCGGGTGACGAGGTCGATCGACTGGATGCCGTTGGTGCCTTCATAGATCGAGGTGATGCGGGCATCGCGGTAATGCTGCGCGGCGCCGGTCTCCTCGATGAAGCCCATGCCGCCATGGACCTGCACGCCGAGATAGGCGACCTCGTTGCCGATGTCGGTGGAGAACGCCTTGGCGATCGGGGTCAGAAGCGCGCCGCGTGCCGCGGCGTCTGCGCGCACCTTGGCGTCCTTGGCGCGCACCGAGACGTCAAGCGCGACCGCGGTGGCGTAGCAGATCGTGCGCGCCGCCGCCGTCATGCTGCGCATCTGCATCAGCATGCGCTTGACGTCGGGGATGCACGATGATCGGATCCATCCCGTCGCCCTTGTGGCCGACCGCTTTTCCCTGCCGGCGCTCCTGCGCATAGGCCAGGGCCTGCTGATAGGCGCGGTCGGCGATGCCGACGCCCTCGAGGCCGACGCCGAGGCGGGCCTGGTTCATCATCGTGAACATGCAGCGCATGCCCGCGTTTTCCTCGCCGATCAGAAAGCCGATCGCGCCGCCCTTGTCGCCCATGGTCATGGTGCAGGTCGGCGAGGCGTGCATGCCGAGCTTGTGCTCGACGCCGGAGGCATGGATGTCGTTGCGCTCGCCGAGCGAGCCGTCGGCATTGACCATGAATTTCGGAACCAGGAACAGCGAGATCCCCTTGGTGCCGGCGGGTGCATCGGGCAATCGTGCGAGCACGAAATGCACGATGTTGTCGGTCATGTCGTGCTCGCCATAGGTGATGAAGATCTTGGTGCCCTTGATGCGGTAGGTGCCGTCGGGTGCGCGTTCGGCGCGGGTGCGCAGCGCGCCGACGTCGGAGCCGGCGTTGGGCTCGGTGAGCTGCATGGTGCCGGTCCATTCGCCGGTGACGAGCTTCTCGAGATAGGTCTTCTTCAGCTCGGCGCTGCCATGGGCATCGAGCGCCTCGATCGCCGACAGCGTCAGCAGCGGGCAGAGGCCGAAGGCGACGTTCGATGCGCTCCAGATCTCGGTGCAGGCGGCGTTGATCGCGAGCGGCAGGCCCTGGCCGCCGAACGCTTCCGGTCCCGACACCGCGTTCCATCCCGCGGCGGTCCAGCGCTGATAGGCGTCGGGCCAGCCGGGCGCGGTCGTCACCTTGCCGTTGTCGAGCTTGATGCCGTGCTCGTCGCCGACCTTGTTCAGCGGCGCCAGCACATCGGAGGCGAACTTGCCGGCTTCTTCCAGGACGGCAGCGGTGATGTCGGCGTCGAAATCGCCGTAGTGGCCGGCCGCCACGGCGGCAGCGAGCCCCGCGCCATGATTGAGGGACAGCAGGATATCGTTGATCGGCGCACGGTAGGTCATGGCGTTACTCCCGACGAGGCGTTTGGAAATTGTCTTCCCATGAAACCAGCGGCCTCTCAACTGTCCGAGCGGACATCGTCCGGTCCGTTTCGGCCACCGCGGCGTCGCCCTATAATAAGGGTGTCGGCATCAACCTGCGGCTTTCCTGCCTTTTCGCGCGCCGCCCTGTTGAAAAGGCCGGACTCACCCTATAGACCGGCGTGGCCTTCGATCGGCGCGTTGGGGCGTAGCCAAGCGGTAAGGCAGCGGATTTTGATTCCGCCATTCGGAGGTTCGATCCCTCCCGCCCCAGCCAGAATTAAGACATTGATTTTGTTACTTTAATCGTTGCGGCTTCGGTCGCCTTTTCGGGGCATTTGGAAACGGATTTGCCCCGTCATTTGGAAATCTGTGCCTATTTTGTTTCGATGCCAGTGCGCGACGGTTGTCGAGTCGCGTCACGTGAGCGACGTTCAAATATCAGCTGTGAATGAAAATCGAATTGGCGTCGGGTCTTGCTACGACGCGTGCCGTTGTATCACGCCGTCACCGCTTGCCGCGCTCTGCTCAACTTGTTCGAGCTGCCTCCGCGCCAAAAGGTGCGCGCGACGTTTGCGCGTTGCCGCTAGAGCCCGCCGCGTCGTTTCCTTGGCGTAGCCCCGATCTGCTGGCACTCAAGGTGGCGCTTGCCCCTGCGTGATCGGGTACGCGGAGATCGCCACGCGGCTCGCCTCGCGACCGTATGCGAACGCTGCGACGAACCCCTATCGCGTTTGGATCGCCGAGTACGCCGGCAGGCCATACCAGGAGATCGCAGCAAAAGCGCGGGCGCACCTGGAGCATCTCGCCGATCTCTACGCCACGCCGGCCCGCGAGGCAGAGCTGATTGCGATCTTCAAGGAAGCCACCCGGCTCGAGGCAGACTTCCGGGAGATGGGCTGGCGCGCGGGAGTGTTGAATAAGCCTTCGGCAATCGTCAGGCTTATTACCTGAAGGTCATAGGTTCAAATCCTATCCAGCATTTCAACCAACTCGCGCACCGTTTCTCGCCCGGCGAGGGATTGCGTACGAACGGCGGCTTTTGACGAACTACCTCCGACGTGATCGGCATGGAGGTGGGTGAGATAGACCTCGTCGATCTGCTCGGGCCGGTAGCCGGCAACGGTCAGGTTCTCGACGAGATGGCCGCAGCAGTCTCCGTACAGGCCGCGCGTGCCGCTGTCGATCAGCACGGGCTTGCTCCCGGTGTTGATCAGGACAGCGTTGATCGAATCTTCCGCGGGGGCTGCAAGCCGGTCCGCTGCGAGACGAGATTCGGATTCGCCGGCATCCGCAAGATCCTGCGCGATGTCCTCCGGGCCGGGCCGGTAGTCGGACAGGCTCGGGCCACGCCGCCTTCATGGAGCAGGATGACCGGTGGACCGCAGCCCGCCTGGCGATAGTGCTGGCGGATGCCGTTGGCCCTGATCGTACCGCGTCCTGCGTTGTCCATTGCGATCGGATCCCTGACCGGTGTGGGCGGCGAGCAATGCCGAGGCGACAGCGCTCAATTTGACGTGCATGTCCCGGCCGGCGCGCGTGCACATAAGGCTCGATCTTGTTCCGATGTTGATCCAAAACAAATCCCGCTGATTGCACATCCTGGCGCGCGGTTGTACGATTGCGTCCAGGTTGAACGTGAGGATGCTGCCGGTTGTAGCTCCCAAGTCCGTCTGGCCCGCCACGTGATCGGGCGAAAATCCAAGACATTTCGACCGGTATCGGCCTCAATGAGCGATCAGGCAGCTGCGCCTGCCAATGGCGGGAGCAGGGACGACGAATTGCGCTCGTGTGCGATTTGGATCGGCATATCGAGGATTGCGTATCGGCTATGACGGGTTCCTTTTACTACTGTTCAGCAAGGCAACGGTGAGCGCATATCGTGTCCGAACCAGACAGATCGTGCTCGCCATCTCGTGGACTTCATCACGTCACGACAATCATTGATGACGTGCAGCGCGCCGCGAATTTTTATGCCGGCGTTCTCGGTCTGAAACGGGTCAAGAAAACGGTCTGCTACGACGACCCGGGCAGTTACCATCTTTACTATGGTGACGACGCCGGGAGCCCGGGAACGGTGCTGAGCACCCTGGCATGGCGATGCGTCGCAAAGGGATTGGTTGGGGTCGGCGAAGTCGTGCAGACCGCCCTTCGCGTGCCGGCCGGATCGCTCGAATGGTGGTCGGAGCGGCTCAAGGCCGCGAGCGTCGCGTGCCGGTTGGATCATTCGCCATTTGGCGAGCTGCTGCTTTGCTTCGCCGATCCGGACGGAACGACGCTTGCTCTGGTGGAAGCAGTGCAGGATCGCCGCGAAGCCGGGCGCCGCGATGCCGTTCGAGCGGTCATGGGGTTGAACGAGGTGACCTTGAACGTCCGCGCGGAGGACGCCACGGTCGATATCCTCGAGGACGTGCTGGGTTTCAGGCGCGTTGCGCAGGCCGATGATTCGATCCGCTTCCTCGCACATGACGGTCCTGGAGGTGCACTGACGCTGCGGATGGTGGGCGCGTCGTCGCGGGGCCGGCTTGGAGGCGGCACGATCAGGCATGTCGCCTTCCGCGCCGCCAATATCGCAGATCAATCCGAAATGATCCGTAAGCTTCAAAGACGGCACGACATCGCCGTGACCGAACCGATTGAGAGAACATATCTGACTGCGATCGGCTTCCGGGCGCCGTGCGGCGTGCTTTTCGAGATCGCAACCGATGGGCCCGGCTTCGCGGTCGACGAGCCGCGCGATCAGCTCGGAGAGGGTCTTAGATTGCCTGGCTTTCTCGAGGAGCGTCGTCTGGAACTGCACAACATCCTACCCCCGTTGAGCTAGCCGGGCTTGCGGTTGTTCAACCCGTCGAGCATGGCCCTGGTCCGCTGGAAAGGCACGGCGTCGAAACCCTCGGTGAACTTTCCGAGCGTCCGCTCCAGTACCGCTGCAGCCTCGCTATTTCGTCGCTGCCGGCCCAGGAAGCTTGCAAGACTTTCGGCCGACCTAAGCTCCCATCCAAGGGCGGCTTGCCGTTCCGAAACTTCGAGCGCATCGCGCAAATGGGTTTCGGCCGCCTCCGAGTCGGGTCCCTGCAATGCAGCCAGGACATCGCCGTGGATTCTCAGCGAATCCGGCAGCAACCAGAGCGCCTCCGTAGCCTTGGTTCGCTCCAGGCATTCCGCGGACGCC
Organism: Bradyrhizobium sp. USDA 4011; assembly: GCF_054063415.1. Taxonomy (NCBI): domain Bacteria; kingdom Pseudomonadati; phylum Pseudomonadota; class Alphaproteobacteria; order Hyphomicrobiales; family Nitrobacteraceae; genus Bradyrhizobium; species Bradyrhizobium sp. USDA 4011. The sequence continues at coordinate 1,896,492 of NZ_JBSSGG010000001.1, read as the reverse complement.
AGCAGCGCCTCTTCCGGTCGATCGTCCGCGGCCAGCACCTCGGCCAGGCGGCCGAGAAACGGGATCGCTACGTTTTCATATTGTGCGCCGCTCAGCTTCGAAAGCGCCTCTCGCAACAATCTTTCGGCGGGCTCGATCTGGCCGCGCAGGAAGAGCAGCCTGCCTTCGAAACCGATCGACGAAAACACGTAGCTTTGGATATTGTTATCCTGAGCCACCTGCCTGAACCGCTGTATCGCGCAAGCAGCCTTGTCGAGGTCCTCCAGGCTCAGGAACAACGAAACCCCGCACCAGCTGAGTGCCTGGCAGATCGATGTCGGATTGCCGGTCTCCTCCGCTTCGGAATGCGCCGACAGACAGGCTCGAACAGTTCGATCGAAGCGTCCCAGATTCCAATAGGCCCGCGCCATCACGCATTGCGCATAGACCGAGTGGTTCAGTCCCCATCGGCCAATCTGCGAGACGTCGCTATGGGTTCGGAAGTACTCGTGGGCCTCGCGCGCGAGTTCCAGGGCGGTCGCATACTCGGCGCGGAAGAAGAGCGACGCACTCTTCGCGCTCTTCGTCATCGCCAGCGCCGCCGGCTCGTCGGCGTCAGCGACGAGCCGCTCGATCCTCTGCGTCCCTTCCAGTGCGCCCTTGAAGTCGCCGCGCCGATGCAGGAACACGATGAGGCCCAGCCGGGCCCTCAGCTCCCATTGCCGGTCGCCTAGGCGTGCCGCAAGCTCGATTGCCCTGTTCAGGGCGTCGCGCGACTGGCCCGTCATGCCCTGGGTGAACATCACGGCGAGCCCGTGAGCTGCCTTCAGGACCATCTCGTTGCGCTCGCCTTCGATCGCCGGATCGAGAGCGTCGATCGCCTTGGTCGTCCACGCGATACATTCCGTCAGCAGCGAATTCTCCAGCCACACGGGCACGGCGGCGGCTGCGAGCGCAACGCCCGCCTGCGCGTGGCTGTCCGCCGAGAACGCCCAGTCCAGGATTCCGCGCACATTATCGAGTTCCTGGACCGCATCCCTGAGGGTTTGCACCTGTTTCGGGCCGTCGGCGTATCTGCAGAGCATTTCGGTGACGCAGGCCGCAAGCCGGGCGGCGAGTTCGTTCCGCTCGGATTGCTCGACCAGCTTGGCAAGCGCGAACGCCTTGGTGATCTCCAGCAGCCGAAATCGGGTGCGCTCTGAGCCGATGTCGACCGAGACCAGCGATTTGCAGACCAGATCAGCGAGGATCGATGCGGTGTCGGCGCCCTCAGCTACCGGAATCACGGAGACGGCGGCCTCCAGCGTGAAGCTGCCGGCGAAAATGCCGAGGCAGCGGAGAATGTATCGCTCGCGTTCGCACAGCAGCTGATAGCTCCAGTCGAGTGCCGCCGCGATCGTGCGATGCCGTGCCGGCGTGCCGCGGCGCGCGTCCGCGAGCAGGTGCACGCGGTCCTCGATCCTGGTGGCCAGTCCATTGACGCCGAACGCGTCGACGCGCGCGGCCGCGACCTCGATCGCGAGCGGGTTGCCGTCCAATTCGCGGCAGATCTGCGCGGCAAAGCCGGCATTGGCATCGGTCAGCTCGAAATCGTTGACGATGGCGGCCGCCCGCTCCACGAACAACTGAACTGCCGGATAGCCCAGCAGGTCCTTCGGTCCGAGGGATACACCGATTGGAGGCACCTCGAGGGGAGCGAGCCGGAACACCTGTTCGCCATCGACGCGGAGCGGCTCCCTGCTTGTGGTCAGCACCTTGATGCCGCCGGCGCCGCGCAGCAGCTCGCCGATGGCGGCCGACGCCCCCTCGATCAGATGCTCGCAATTGTCGAATACCAGAAGGAGGCTCTTGTAACGGAGCGCCGCCGCGATGCCGGACAATACGTCGCTCGAACGGGCGTCGATCGGAAGGGCGGACGCGATGACGCTCGAAATCAACGCGGCATCCGTGATCGAGCCGAGGTCAATAAGCCACACGCCGTGGGGAAACAGCGGCAACATCGCTTCCGCCAGCCGAAGCGCGACCGACGTCTTTCCGACGCCCGGCGGCCCGACGATACTCAGCAGGCGACTGTCGGTCAGTCTTTGCGTCATCGAGCGAAGCACTTCGGCGCGCCCGACCAGCCGGTTCAGTTGCGCCGGCAGGTTGTGAGCCGCCTGCGCCGGCTGATCAACGGCGGGGCGCTCCTCTTCGAGCACCTTGATGGGCGCAACGAAGCGATACCCGCGTCCCGGACTGTTGACGATGTACTGGTTGGCGTTGTCGTCCTCGCCAAGCGCGCGGCGAAGCGCCGCCACCTGGACGGTCAGGTTTGCTTCAACGACGAATGTATCGGGCCACGCGATCTCGAGGAGTTCGTGCTTACTCACCAGTTCGCCCGCGCGCTCGACCAGCGCGATCAGGATTTCGATCGCCTTGCCGCCGAGGCGAATGACGCGATCGCCCTCGAGCAGGATTCGTTTGGAGGTCGAAAGGCGAAACGGTCCGAATAGAAACGTACGCTCTGGTCTGTCGTTGCGGTCGGGCATCCTTCAGTCAGCCATGGGCCTTCTCAAGGACCCTCACTACGCCACAGCCCGGAGGGTGTCCATCCCCTCAAGGATCCGCGCGAACGAGGACGTCACAGCTGTTTTTCGCGCTCGACCTGAAGGGCAATCGCCTGCCGACGGGCCATGATCGCGGTCATGGTGAGGCGTTCGGCCTCGACCGTTGACAGTGCCGCCAATTCCACCGCGACCGTGGCCATCTGCTCGATCAGATCGGCACGGGCGTGCAGCTGCGCGGTCTGCCGCTTACTGATCCAGCTGGACAGGGTTTCGGGCGCGAGCGCGGCGTCGCGTTCGACGCCCGTGCGCAATGCCTCGCGAAGCGCTGCGGCGCGTTCGACGGACTCCTTGATTGTTGCCTGCAGTTCCTGCGTCCGGTTCACGAATTCAGCCTCGTGAGCGGCAGAGCCCCCGGCGAACAGTCCGTTGATGTTGCCAAGGCTCACTTGCAGGCGAGCCAAATGGAGGTGCAATTCCTCGCCGAATTGAACCAAATTGCCGTTCATAAAATCCTCGTCTCATCGATGTAGGCAACTCTCTCGCGGCGGAAGGTCGCGGCCAACTAAAACCTTGCAAATTTCATGTGGTTGATGGCAACGCCGTATCAGCGCGTGGTTTTTGGAACGATTTACTGGCCATGCGACGGGACGGGGAATAACCATCGTCGCGGTGTGCAGAATCTCGACGGGGCTCCGATGAACGACACCGACACTTCATCCGATGGCTTTTATGGCCGTCGACTGGCCGCGCACCTCGGAATGGAAGGCGATTGCGTTCGCAAGATCAATCGCCACGGCAAGCTCGCGCTTGCCATCACGAGATTGACATGTACCCGCTTTGTTCGTGAGCGGACTGCGGCGATTCCGTCGGAACCTGCATTCAGCATCCTCCATCAACTGGGCGATCTGGACCGGCACTCATGCTGGCTCGCCGGCCGCCCGAGGTATTCCGGATCGTTCGGTGCGGGAACGGTGAGCGTCATCGACCTGCGCGACAATCCGCAGTGCGAGTTCAGAGGCCCGTTTGATGCTCTTCAGTATTACATCCCGCGCCGCGCTCTTGACGACTTCGCCTACGAGAACAGCGCGAAGCCGATCTCCACGCTGAAGTGGACCCGTGACCGGCGCGATCCCTATCTGTCCACGCTTTCAAACGTTCTCCTGAGCGCTCTCGAAGAGGAGAGCGCGAACAATCAACTCTTCGTCGATCAACTCGGACTGAGCTTGCTCGCCCATTTCGCGCAGACCTACGGCGATCTCAGCTCGCGCGAAGGCATTCAGGAGGGGGGACTGGCGCCGTGGCAGGAGCGGCGCGCCAAGGAGATCATGCGTGCCCGCCTCGCCAGCGGTTTGACGATCGCCGATGTCGCGGCCGAGTGCAGGCTGACGCCGAGCCATTTTGCCCGCTCGTTCCGGCGCAGTACGGGCATCGCTCCCCACGAATACCTCTCCCGGCTCCGGATCGACGAGGCCAAGCGCCTGATGACCACCACCAGGCTGCCGTTGGCAGATATCGCGCTGATCTGTGGGTTCGGTGACCAGAGCTACTTTACCCGCGTCTTCTCGCGCAGCGTGGGAACGAGCCCCGGCGCCTGGCGCCGGGCTCGTTCCGAAGGCTAAGGGACTTCCGCCAAAGCCTAGGTCGGATGGATCATGTCGCGCGCGTACGACAGTCCGATGCCGTATCCACCGCCATGGGCTTCGACGATGGCTCGTGCATGATCGTATGTCTCCCGGCGGGTCCAGTCCCGTTGCAACTCCGGAAGCACCTGGATCCATGATGTCGGCCGTGCGCCCGCGGCTTCCATGCGCCGAAGCGCGAGGTCATGGCCGACCGTAGTGAGACCTCCGCAGGCGTCGCCGACCACGTAGACCTCGAGCCCGGCGGCCAACGCCGATAAAACCGCGAAGCTGACGCATGCTTCGGTCAGCAGTCCCGATACGATGAGGCGCCGCCGGCCAGTCGCGAGAATCGCTTCGCGCGCATGGTCGTCTTCCCAGACGTTCATGTTACGCCGTTCGATCGGCACGATGCCGGGCAAGGCCGCACTGACCGCCGGCATCAGCGGGCCGCTGTAGACTTTCGTCGCAGAGGTCGAAGCAATCACCGGAAGGTTGAACGCCGTGGCGGTTTTCGCCAGGGCGATCACGTTGTTGAGGAGGATTTGCCGGTCGATGGAGCCGACGCCGAAGGCGAGCCCCGCCTGCTGGTCGGCGAACAGGAGCGCGCAGTCTTTCGGTTCGAGAAGGGGAGCGTCAGTCATGTGATCACCCAATGTCACGCCTTGAGGAATTCAAGCAGATCCGCGTTGAGCTGGTCCGCGTGGGTCGTGGCAGTCGCGTGCGGAGCTCCGGGATAGACCTTGAGCGTGGCGGACTTGATCATCTCGGCCGCGAGCTTTCCGGTGTATTGAAGCGGGACCACCTGATCGTCGTCGCCGTGGACCACCAACGTGGGAACGTTGATCTTCGCCATATCCGGGCGGAAATCGGTTTCGGAGAACGCGGTCACGCAGTCGATCGTCGCCTTGATGGAGGCCTGCAAGCCGATCTGCAGCGTCTGCTTGAATGTGCCCTGGGAGACCTTGGTGCCGTGGTTGGTTCCATAGAAAAGCGGACTGAAGTCGTCAAGGAATTGCGGACGGTCCTTGGCGAGCCCGGCCTTGATGCCGTCGAAGACGGCCTTGTCGACACCGTCATGGTCCGCCGTCTTGCCGAACAGGGGTGTCACGGCGCTCACCAGTGCCAGCTTTGACACCTGCGAGGAGCCATGGCGCGCGACGTAGCGCACGATGTCGCCGCCGCCCATCGAGAAGCCGACCAGGGCGACGCCTGTGAGCTCGAGATGCTTGATGAGTTCGGCTATGTCATCTGCGAACGTATCGTAGTCGTAACCTTCCCAAGGCTGGCCCGACCGGCCAAAGCCGCGGCGATCGAACGCCACGGCACGGAAGCCGTGACTGGCGAAGAACAGCATCTGGGCATCCCACATGTCCGCGCTGAGCGGCCAGCCATGGCTGAACAGGATCGGTTTTCCGCTGCCCCAGTCCTTGAAGTAGAGGTCGGTACCGTCCCGTAGTTTCAGCAGCGCCATGAGTTGCTCCTTTGTGTTGGCGATGGCGGCGCACAGATGCGGCGGGCCATCCTCCGCCAAACTCATCGATGGAAGCCCCCTTTGGCTTGGACGGCCTCGGCGCTGTTTGCACGGCCTCGCGGTCTCGGCTGAGCGCGCCGTCTGCAAGCTCTGACGCGTGATCCCGAAGGGAGACATCTCCAAGGGCAGTTTTGTCGCATGCAAGCCCTCATCGCGACTTCGTCCAAGCAGCGAACAACCTGTCCAAGCGGCGGCGCCACCTTCGGGTCATACACTCGAAGCCGTGCGGACGCTGGATGTCATTCGCTCCGGCCGGCAATCGTCAATTCTAGGAGAAATCTCGATGTCCAAACTCGATATGCTGACCCCAGATAACAGCGCTATCGCGCTGATCGACTACCAGCCGGCGATGTACCAGGGCGTCCAGTCGCACGACCGCCTCGTGGTGTTCAACAACGTCCAGATTCTGGCGAAGGCCGCCAAGCTGTTCAAGATTCCGACCGTGCTGTCCACGGTGGCGAAGGATTCGTTTTCCGGGCCATTCATGCCGGAGGTCGCCGAGCTATTTCCCAATCACGACATCATCGACCGCACCTCGATGAACTCCTGGCTCAATGCCAATTTTCGCAAGGCGGTCGCCGCGACGGGGCGCAAGAAGTTCGTGGTCGGCGGCCTCTGGACCGAGGCCTGCGTGATGTTCCCGGCGCTGGACATGCTGAAGGAAGGCTATGAGGTCTACATCCCGGCGGATGCATGCGGCGACCTGTCCCTGGAGTGCCACAACCGCTCGATGGATCGCCTGGTGCAGGCCGGCGCGGTTCCCATCACCTCGTGCCAGTACGCGTTCGAGTTGCAGCAGGACTGGGCGCGCACCGAGACCTATGACGGCATGATGGAGATCCTGAAGGCACACTCGCCTTACGGCATCCAGATCCGCTTCTCGAAGTGGGCGCTCGGCGAGCATGCGTCGGAGGCTGGCTAAAGCATGATCCGGAAAAGTGCGAAGCGGTTTTCCGAATAGATCATGCTCAAACACGGGGCTGACGCGCGCTGGCCTGATCGCATCGCGCCGCAAGCCGCCTGATTTCTCCCTCCATCCTCCGAGAGGGGTGCGATGAAGATCTACATTCTGTCCCTTGGCGCCGGCCTGCTGGTCGGCGTCATCTACAGCCTTCTCAACGTACGTTCGCCCGCTCCTCCTTTGGTGGCTCTGGTCGGTCTGCTCGGCATCCTCGTCGGCGAGCAGATCGTCCCGGTCGCCAGGCAGATCGCCGTCGGCGAGGGCCTCGCCGCCGCATGGCGGCAGGCGAAGTGCGCGCCTCACATGTTCGGCCTGCTGCCGGGGCGGCACGCCGAGGAAGTCAAGACAACCACAGATGTTGCGGAGAAGGCGTCATGAGCGCTCCTGATACGATTCTTCATCGCGGCCTTTTCACCACGCTCGACCGTTCCAACCCGGCCGCGAGCGCCGTCGCCATCAAGGACGGGCGCTTCACGGCGGTCGGCCACGACCACGACGTGATGAAGCTCGCCGGACCATCGACCAGGGTGATCGATCTGAAAGGACGGCGCGTCCTCCCCGGGTTGATCGACAATCATCTTCACATCATTCGCGGCGGGCTCAATTTCAACATGGAGCTGCGCTGGGACGGCGTGTGGTCGCTGGCTGACGCGATGGCCATGTTGCGGAAGCAGGTGGCGATCACGCCGCCGCCGCAATGGGTGCGTGTCGTCGGCGGATTCACCGAGCACCAATTCGCCGAGCGGCGCCTGCCGACGATCGACGAGCTCAACGCTGTCGCGCCGGATACGCCGGTCTTCATCCTCCATCTCTACGACCGCGCGATGCTCAATGCCGCAGCGCTGCGCGCCGTCGGCTACACCAAGGACACGCCGGAACCCCCGGGCGGCGAGATCACGCGCGACGCGAAGGGCAACCCGACGGGGCTCCTGCTCGCCAAGCCGAACGCCAACATCCTCTATGCCACGCTGGCAAAAGGGCCGAAGCTGCCGTTCGATTATCAGGTCAACTCGACCCGGCACTTCATGCGTGAGCTGAACCGACTCGGGGTCACCGGCGCGATCGACGCCGGCGGCGGCTTCCAGAACTATCCGGAGGACTATGCGGTCATCCAGAAGCTCTCGGACGAGGGGCAACTCACGATCCGGCTTGCCTACAACCTCTTCACCCAGAAGCCGAAGGGCGAGAAGGACGACTTCCTGAACTGGACCAGGACCTCCAAGTACCAGCAGGGCACCGATTACTTCCGCCACAACGGCGCCGGCGAAATGCTGGTGTTCTCGGCCGCCGATTTCGAGGATTTCCGCGTCGCCCGGCCGGACATGCCGCCGGAGATGGAGGGCGAACTCGAGGGCGTCGTTCGCATCCTCGTCCAGAACAAATGGCCGTGGCGGCTGCACGCGACCTATGACGAGACGATCTCGCGCGCGCTCGACGTGTTCGAGAAGGTCAACCAGGACATGCCGCTGGACGGCCTGCACTGGTTCTTCGATCATGCCGAGACGATTTCCGACCAGTCGATCGATCGCATCGCCGCGCTCGGCGGCGGCATTGCCGTGCAGCACCGCATGGCCTATCAGGGCGAGTATTTCGTCGAGCGCTATGGGTACGGTGCCGCCGAAGCGACGCCGCCGGTGAAGAAGATGCTCGACAAGGGCGTCAAGGTGTCCGCGGGCACCGACGCGACCCGGGTCGCATCCTATAATCCCTGGGTCTCGCTCGCCTGGCTCGTGACCGGCATGACGGTCGGCGGCTTGCGCCTTTATCCGCCGCGCAACTGCCTCGACCGCGAGACCGCGCTGCGGATGTGGACCGAGAATGTCACCTGGTTCTCGAATGAGGAAGGCAAGAAGGGGCGCATCGAGGTCGGGCAGCTCGCCGATCTGATCGTTCCGGATCGCGACTATTTCTCGTGCAGCGAAGCCGAGATCGCCGATACGTCGAGCGACCTCACGGTGGTCGGCGGCCGTATCGTCTACGGTGCGGGGGATTTCAAGGCGCTCGACACCAACGCGCCGCCGCCGGCGATGCCGGATTGGTCACCGGTACGCAGCTTTGGCGGCTACGGCGACTGGCTCGGAGCTGACGGCAAGGCAAAGGCGGTGCGGGCGAACGCCATGCAGATGTGCGGTTGCGGCAGTGGCTGCGGTGTGCACGGCCATGACCATGCCCGCGCCTGGACCGGCAAGCTGCCAGTGTCGGACCTCAAGAGCTTCTGGGGCGCGCTCGGCTGCGCCTGCTGGGCGGTTTGAGATGCATGCGAAGGCCGCCACGCCGCGCTGGATAGCAGCCATCCTGTCCTGGCCGTGGCTGCTGCCGATCGCCAGGGGCGCGCTGGTCTCCGCCTTCCTGATCGGCGGCATCCAGAAGCTCGCCGATTTTCCGGCAGCCGTCGCCGAACAGGCGCATTTTGGTCTGCAGCCGGCCTGGCTGTGGGCCGTCGCGGCGATCGTCGTCGAGCTTGGCGGCTCCCTGCTCGTCGTCGCCAACCGGTTCGTCTGGCTTGGCGCCGGCGGACTTGGCGTGTTGACTTTCGTGGCGATGCTGACCGCGAACGCATTTTGGCTGTCCACAGGCCACGAACGGTTCATGGCGATCAATGCGTTCTTCGAACACCTCGGCCTCATCGCCGGTCTTGTCGTCGTGACGATCTGCGCTGAAAAGACGCGATCTCGTCGAATCAGCGAATTCTAGTCCAATCTCGCTCAAGGAGTTGTCCATGAAACGGCTATCGGCATCGATTCTGCTCTTGTCGGTTGCGGCTATTGCCGCAGCGGCGCCAGCGGTCGCCAGGGATGCGGGAAAGGCCGGCAGGGAGATGGTCGCGGTGGCGCCGCAATACGATACGACGCATGTCTATGTCGCGCCTGATGACGTGGACAAGTTCGTGTCGAGCTTTCTGGCGACGTTCGGCGGTCAGAGCACCAAGCAGGTGGTTGCGACCGTAACACCCACGCCGAGCAGCACGACGTCGCAGCTGCTTCAGACGCCGGTCGGCACCGTCTCGCTGTTCGGCTTCAAGACGCCGGTACCGTATCCGTTCGGCGCCGAACGGAACGGATATCTGGTCAGCGACATCGACGTTGCGATCAAGGCCGCCCGTGCGGCGGGCGCCGATGTGATCGTCACGACCTTTCCGGATCCGATCGGGCGCGACGCCGTGATCCAGTGGCCGGGCGGCGTCAATATGCAGATCTACTGGCACACGACCAAGCCGAACTACGCGGCCTTCGAGAAGATCCCGGAGAACCGGGTGTATGTTTCGGCCGACAGGGCGGATGCGTTCGTGCGGAGCTTCCTTGCCTTCTCGCGCGGGAAGGTGGTGTCGCAAACCGCGAAGGCCCCCGCGATCGAGATCGGCAAGACGGGACAGACTTACGGGAGGATTCGCATCGAATCGGCATTCGGCAAGATGGTCGTTCTCGTGACCGACGGTCAGTTGCCCTATCCCTACGGCCGCGAGACGACGGGCTATGAGGTGGCGGATCTTGACGCGACGCTTGCCAAGGCAAAGTCGGCCGGAGCCACAGTCCTTGTCGAGCCCTACACGTCCGAAGGAAGGTCTGCAGCGATCGTGCAGTTTCCGGGCGGTTATATCGCGGAGATACATGCGACGCCTGCCAAACATGCTGCCCGTGCAGACCTGCAGCCTCTCGAACGCGCCTTGAAGTAATGGTCGTTATGCCGGCATGGATCGACAGGCGAATTGTCAGGACGCTATTGCCCCTTCTGGCGATCGCGTCCTCAGTCCATGCCGCCGTTGCGGCGGACGCGGATGACGCGACTGCGAAGCGGCCTACGATCCAGGCCAACCGGTGGGCCGAGGACTGGTCGGTGCTCGCCGATCCCAGGTTGCGGACCGAAGCTTTCGACGGGCTCAAATACATTCCCCTGTGGGCCACGGATCCGAAGAGCTACGTCTCGCTTGGGGCCACGTTGCGCGAGCGCTTCGAGTCGAACAGTGCGGCGGCGTTCGGAACCAGCAATACCCCCGCGGACAGCTACCTCCTGCAGCGGCTTCAGGTCCATGCCGACGTGCATTTCGACGAGAACTGGCGGGCGTTCGTCCAGTTCGAGGACGATCGTGCCTTCGACAAGCTGAACGTCTCCTCGGTCGATCAGGACCGCCTCGATCTGCGACTGGCGTTCATCGAGTATGTCAACACCACTGCGGCGGGCACCTTGAAGGCGCGCGCCGGACGTCAGGATTTTGCGTTCGACCTGCAGCGCTTCGTTTCATCGCGGGACGGACCGAACGTGCGCCAATCCTTCGACGCGGTCTGGGCCGATTGGGAAAGCGGTGTCTGGCGCATCCTCGGATTCGTCAGCCGACCCGTTCAATATTTCGACGTGCGTCCGTTCGACGACACGTCGAACGACCGCTTCAAGTTCAGCACGCTGCGCGTGGAACGGAAGGTCTTCGGAAACGACGAGCTGTCCGGCTATTATTCGCTCTATGAGCGCAGTGACGCCAAATATCTCGACGCGCGCGGTGACGAGCAACGGCATATCCTGGACGTACGGTTCGCAGGCAAGGGCGCCGGATTCGATTGGGACCTCGAGGCCATGGGGCAGGCCGGCCAGGTCGGTACGACGGACGTGCGGGCCTGGGCGGTCGGTGCGCGGACGGGCTACACCTTTTCCGATGCGACATGGCAGCCCCGCATCGGCCTGCAGCTTGACGCGGCATCGGGCGACCGCCACCCCGGAGACGGTGTGGTCGAGACCTTCAATCCGCTGTTTCCGAACGGCTACTACTTCACGCTGGGTGGCTATACGGGGTACACCAATCTCATCCATCTCAAGCCTGCGATCCTCGTCAACCCCACGGATCGGCTCAAAGTGATGGCGGCCGTTGCGTTCCAGTGGCGTCAGACGACGGCTGATGCGATCTATGTGCAGCCGAACGTGCCGGTCGCCGGAACGGCCGGAACCGGCAGCGCGTGGACGGGTGCGTACGGGCAGCTGCGCCTCGACTACGCCTTCAACGATCATCTCACCGGCGCGATCGAGGCGGTACACTTCGCCGTCGGCAATACGATCCTCGGCGCCGGCGGGCACACGAGCAACTATCTCGGTGTCCAACTCCAGTACGGCTGGTAGCATGTCAAAGCCTATTTCCCTTCTCGCCCTGCTGATGAGCCTCAACGCAGGCTTCGTTGATACGGCCGGCTTCCTCGCCCTTCAGGGGCTGTTCACGGCGCATGTCACCGGCAACTTCGTCACGTTCGGTGCCGCCATCGTGCTCGGGACGTCCGGGGCGTTGGCCAAGCTGCTTGCGCTTCCCGTTTTCTGCGCGGTCGTGATCGTCACGAGGATCTTCAGCTTCTATCTCCCCGCCATGGGACTGCCAATCCTCCGCTCGATGCTGGCGATCAAGACCCTGCTTCTCGCGATCGGCGGCGCAGCGGCGGTCCATTTCGGGCCGTTTGTGCAAGGAGACAGCTGGCAGGCGATTGTCACCGGGATGCTTCTCGTTGCCGCGATGGCCATTCAGAACGCGGCTCATCGCATCCATATGGGGTCGGACCCGCCCAGCACTCTGATGACGGGAACGACGACCCAGATCATGATCGATGTCGCTGACGTCCTGCGGCGCGCACCGGTCTCGGTTCTGACTGTTGCAAAGCCCCGCTTGGGCAAGATGTCGGCGAGTGTGGCTGCGTTCGCCTTGGGGTGCGGGGCCGGCGCCTGCCTCTATGCCAAGTTCGGCACCTGGTGCTTCGTTCTGCCTCCGCTTCTCGCGTTGCCGGCGGTGTTCCTGGCGGGGGGCGAGCCTGCACCGGAAAAGACGGCCTAGCGCGCGATGAGTTCAGCCGAGTCTTTCCAGACCATCCTTCTGCTGCTGATGATTGCGGTCGTGCTCGACACGGTGGCTCGTCGCTTGCGCCTGCCGTCCGCGTCGGTGCTGGTGCTGGCCGGCATTGTGCTGGCCCTGGTTCCGGGACTTCCCGAGGTGGAGTTCGACCCGGACTTCGTCATGGTGCTGTTTCTGCCGCCGCTCTTGCTCTCGGGCGCCTATTTCACGGTGTGGCCTGACTTTCGCGCCAATCTCAGGATCATCCTGCAGTTGGCGGTCGGGGCCGTCGTGTTGACGACCCTGCTGGTCGGTGTCGTGACGCACGTCTTCTTCCCGGCATTGCCCTGGGCCGCGTGCTTTGCGCTTGGCGCAATCGTTTCGCCGCCTGACGCCGTCGCGGCGCGGGCCGTGCTCGACCATCTCAACGTCCCGCCGCGCATCGCTGTCCTTCTCGAAGGCGAAAGCCTCATCAACGACGCATCGGGCCTTGTTCTCTTTCGTTTCGCAGTCGCCGCCGCACTGACCGGCGCCTTCAGCGCGGAGGCGGCCGCAGCAAGCTTCGTCTACGTTTCGGCCGTGGGCATAGGTATCGGTCTCGCGCTCGGCTGGATATGCGCCTTCGTCGCGGGACGATTGACCGATGCCAGGCTGACCGTAGTCTGGACCTTCCTGTCGGCCTGGGCTGCCTATCTGCTGGCCGATCGCCTGCATGTGTCGGGCGTGCTTTCGACGGTTGCGTGCGGGCTGGTCCTTGGACGCCTGCAGCACAAGGCCCTGAGCGCAGCGTCCCGCGTGCAGGCGCTGGCGGTGTGGTCCGTCGCGACCTTCGTGATGGAGGCGCTGGTCTTCGTATTGGTGGGGTTGGCGCTTCGCGGTGTTCTGCACCGCTTCGGTTCGGATTGGGGGATCGTGCGTACGCTTGCGCCGGCAGCCGCGACGATCTTTGCAGTGATGGTGCTCGCCCGGTTCGCGTGGATCTTTCCGACCGCCTACATTCCGCGCGCACTGATCCCGTCGCTCCGCGAGCGGGATCCCTATCCACCGCTGGCCGTTCCTCTGGTGATGAGCTGGGCCGGGATGCGCGGGGTCGTCAGTCTCGCCGCCGCATTGTCATTGCCGGAGCATTTTCCCGGCCGCGACATCATCTTGTTCGTGACCTTCTGCGTCGTCGCCGCGACCATCGTCGTCCTCGGACTGACGCTCGGTCCGGTCGCGAAGACGCTGGCGGGGAAGGAGTTCCTGCTCCGCGGTGAAGAGACGTTGTCGGAAGAGGTGCTCCGGGCCGAAATCGCCCGTGCGCAGTTCGATGCGATCCGCGCGCATTCTGTCGGGGCCGAGGGCGAGCACGCGCACCCGCGGCTCGTCGAACAATACGGACATCGCCTTGCGGTCGCCGAGGACCATGCGCTCGCCAAGGGAGCCCATGAGGAACGCAGGCTTCAGCACTACCGTGCCGTATTGATCGCGGTGGAAGCCGGCCGCAACAGGCTTCTGGAGCTCTTCAACGCCGGGCGCATTCACGACAGCGTCATGCACAGGCTGGAAGGAGAGCTCGATCAGGAGGAGCTCTTTGCGGCGCGTGTGGTCGAGCTGATCGAAGTTGACTGACGTGCGCGCCCAGCAATGGAGCCGAACTGTCGGAGTGACAGTTCGGCTCCTGATCAAGCTAGGCGACCTGAGCGTCAACGTCGGCAATCCAATCGCGGGCCAGATTGACGTCCGCTTGCGAAAGCTGGTGGCCGGCCGGCAGCGTTCTGAGGGTCACCTTGGCTCCGGCGTCCGCGAGCATCGCCGACAGTCTTGCCGCATTGCCGGCCGGAACGATCGGGTCTGCCTGCCCCGAGAGGATGAGCACCGGTTTGCCGTCGAGCCTGGCTTTCGGCGGGTCGGACAGCGGCACCATCGCCCGAAGCAGGACTGCGCCGGCGAGAGCGTCCGGCTTCATCAGGAGAAGCGCGGCCGCGATGTTCGCGCCGTTGGAAAATCCCACGGCGACCGGCGCTGCGATGCCGTGGCGTCGTCGCGCGTCTTCGACGAATGCCCCAAGCTCGAGCCCGCGCTTGCGCACGTCTTGTTCGTCGAACACGCCCTCCGCCAGGCGTCGGAAGAAGCGCGGCATGCCGTGTTCGAGGACGCGGCCGCGTGGCGAGAGCAGGGCCGAACCCGGCGATATCATGCCGCCGAGATGCAGCAGGTCGTTCTCGTCGCCGCCGGTGCCGTGCAGGAGCAGCAGCGGAGGCGCGTCAGCCTTGCTGGCTTTCTCGAAACGATAGACGAATGAGTGGGCGTCCGTCAGGATACGGCTCCTTCCAGCTTCGGCAAGACACCTTCGATTTCCTTGCGATGCGACTCGAGGAAGCCCGGCAGCTTCAGTTCGCGTCCCAGCGTCTCCACCGGCTCATCGACGGCGAACCCCGGGATGTCGGTCGCGATCTCGAACAGCACGCCGCCGGGTTCACGAAAGTAGATCGAGCGGAAGTAGTTGCGATCCTTCTGTTCGGTCGGATGCAGTCCGTGATTGTCTACGAGCCGCTGCGCCATTCTGCCCTGCTCGGCGTCGTCGGCCGCGCGGAAGGCGATATGGTGCACCGAACCGCCGCCTTCATGACCGCGCAGGAATCCCTTCGCCTCATAGATGTCGACGATGCTGCCGTTGACGTCACCGGCCGCCTTGTAGCGGATCACGGAACCCTCTCGGGCCGTCTCCTTGAAGCCGAACACGTCAGTCAAGATCGCCGCGCTCTTTGCGGCATTGTCGAGCAGCAACGTCACGCCGTGAAAGCCGCGGATCGCGTGCTCGACCGGAACGTCGCCATTGCTCCAGGCCGGCTCATCTTCGGCGCCCTGGACGCCGACGAGCGCCAGCGCCATGCCGTCCGGATCCGTGAACGGCAGAACCGATTCTCCGAACCGCTTTTCCTGCGCTTCGTAATGAATGCCCTTTTCAAGGAAACGCTGCGTCCAGTAGCCGAGCGAGCGTTGCGGCACGCGGAAGGCGGTCTGGTGGGTCTCGCCGACACCCCTCCGGCCCGGAGGAACGCCCTGCCAGGGAAAGAACGTCAGGATCGTGCCGGGCCGCCCGGTCTCGTCGCCGTAATAGAAGTGATAGGTGGCGGGATCGTCGAAATTGACGGTCCGCTTGACGAACCGCAGCCCAAGATCCCGCGTGTAGAAGCCAAAATTCCTGATCGGGTCACCGGCGATGGCGGTGACGTGATGAAGTCCTGACACGTTTTTCCTCCAGCTCGAATGAGCAACTTCGTTTCGCGAATACATATCGGGCGGCTTTGTTCCGAGGACAATTCGTGGTTTTATGGCATCTATGTCTACGATTTGGCGACAATCGAGGGGGAAATGGACAAGCTGGCGAGCCTGAGAGCCTTCGTGAGGGTCGTCGAAAGCGGCAGCTTCGCCGAGGCCGGCCGCCAGATGCGGCTCTCGCGGTCGGCGATCAGCAAATATGTCGGCGATCTCGAGGAGAGCCTCGGGGTGCAATTGCTGAACCGCACCACGCGGCACGCGAGTCCGACCGAAAACGGCCAGATGTATTTCGAGCGGGCCGTCGTCATCCTTTCGGAGGTCGATGCGGCGGATCAGGCGGTCACCCAGTTGCAGTCGGCGCCGCGCGGCCTGTTGCGCGTCAATGCGCCGATGTCGTTCGGCACGATGCGCCTGGGGCCCGCGCTCGCCGATTTCATGACGAAATATCCGGACCTTCAGATTCAACTCGTGCTGAGTGACGATCTCCTGGACCCCGTTCAGGACGGCTTCGACGTCACGCTGCGCATTGCCGAACTGGAATCCTCGAGCCTGATCGCGCGCAAGATCGTCCCCATCCCGCGGCTGGTCTGCGCATCGCTCGACTATCTGAAGCGTCATGGTACGCCGCTCCATCCGCAGGATCTGCGCGATCACGTCTCCCTGACCTACGGCTTCCTGCTGACGGGCAATCAATGGAAGCTGACAGGCGACGATGGCGTCCATTGGATCCAGCCGGCGTGGTCGCTGTGCGTCAACAACGCCGAGGTGCTGCGCGACGTAGCGGTCAGGGGCAAGGGCATCGCGCTGATACCGGAGTTCATCGCGGCGGAGGCCCTGAAGAACGGCAGCCTCCAGGCCATCCTTGCGAACTATTCGGCTCCGCCGCTCACCCTATACGCGGTCTATCCGCCGACGCGACATCTTGCCGTCAAGGTTCGGCTCTTCATCGATTTTCTTGTCGATCGGTTCGGTTCGGGCGCAGGCTGAGCGCGCTACTCAGCGTTTCTTTCGTGCGACCAGCGATTTGCCGAGCGCGAGGCCGTATTCTTACGACTGCGACGATACCTTCCACCAGTCCGATGCGGGCCTCATTATCCCAAAAGAATGGCCCCAGCTAGGGACGCTGAGGCCCAGGTACGATCATCCATGAAGGTGGATCGGTCACCCAATCAGCAACCAGCCGACGCTGACGACAAGTGCGAGGAACGACGCCGCGGCAACGCCGAGGAAGCCGTACTCCACTCTGTCCGTGTGATCCGATCCAAACATGATGCCATTATGTATTCCGCTCGGACCTTTGCATTAAAATATGAAGGTCAGCTAGCGTGTCCTAATTCGTTGCAGCGAATGTCCGGCCTCGACCGGCGATGGATGGGAAATCAAAACGGCCGTGACCTTCTGTTCGAATTCGCTGGGGGTGAGCCGAGTGAACAAATGAGCGAGCGGTTATGGCAGTCGTCAGTCCCAAAAAAAGACGCCGCCGGTCTCACAAATACACGCCCGGCGGCGTTTTCTTCCTGAACTGGGACACTGAAATCCCCAGCACAGCTTAGATTGCATGGCCTGTGCCGCAGGGCCGATGGAAAAGCCCACCGGGCGTGAACCAGCGGGTTTTCCTTTAGTGACG
Organism: Bradyrhizobium sp. USDA 4011; assembly: GCF_054063415.1. Taxonomy (NCBI): domain Bacteria; kingdom Pseudomonadati; phylum Pseudomonadota; class Alphaproteobacteria; order Hyphomicrobiales; family Nitrobacteraceae; genus Bradyrhizobium; species Bradyrhizobium sp. USDA 4011. The sequence goes on along the minus strand of NZ_JBSSGG010000001.1, from coordinate 1,879,165 downwards.
GCGCCGTTAGGCCGCAGGCGGATTGCTGGCCCGACGGTGGTATCCGTAACCTCGATGCACGCCATAACCATAGCGACGCGGGCCTCGACCAGGATGGATGTAACGATCGCCAGAAGAGAACCGATGATGAGGAAGCCCGCCTTGGCTAGGCTCTCATTTCCAGAGGCGATTATGGCCCCTGCGATGCAGGCGCTAAGCAGCAAGGGATCGGCGATCCACCGAGTGCTAAGCACTTAGCCAACTACATGCTGCTCGAGCGAAAAGCGGCCATCGTCAGTACATCGGTACGTCTTCCTTATTTGGAAATGCCTGCTAAGCAGTTGATATTACTAAAGGCGAATTGGCCCATTTTTTCCAAATGCGTATTGGACTCATTGAGTAATCAAGCGGATTTTGATTCCGCCATTCGGAGGTTCGATCCCTCCCGCCCCAGCCATCAAACAAGGTATTGATTTCGATGGAGGAATCGATTCCACCGATCGAGGCCTTGCCGTTATTTCGGGCGGGATTGCGCCTGCCGTCTGGAAATCCGTGCTGCTTTGGTTTCCATGCCGGTGGGCGACAAGCTCCGAGTCGCCCCGAAATCCTCTCACCAGGCGATCGGACTCACGACGTAACGATGGATTTGACGTGGCGAATACCAAGAAGGCCCGCGCAGCTGCTGGCGCGAGGAAGAAAAGCAAGGGATTGACGCGTTCCGGGATCTCATCCTCCTCGCCACTCGGCATGCTGGCGCTGCATCTTCTCGAGCAATGGAAGAAGTCCGGGCGTGACGGCATCGTCTTCCTTGCGGAAAGCGAGAACAGGGCGGAGCGCCTCGGCAGCGTGCTGCATTCGCTCGATCCTTCGCTCGAGGTGCTGGTGTTCCCGAGGCTGAATACCTTGCCGTTTGACGGGTTGGAGCCGTCGCACGAGATCGCCGGCAGGCGGAGCTCGGTGTTGCGGCGTCTCGCGAAGAGCAAGAAGCCGGTCTTCCTGGTGTCAACGGCGGAGGCGATCATGGAGCGGTTGCCGCTGCCCGCCAGCTGGGGCCGCCTCAGCATCAGCCTGAAGGTCGGTGCGCGCTATTCCGAGCAGGAACTCAAGGATCGTCTCGAAGCCCTCGGATACGATGTCGACGAAGAGGCGGACTATCCCGGAAGCGTCCTGTTCCACGGAATGACGTTCGAAGTGTTTCCTGCCGGCGCCCTCGGGCCGTACAGAATCGAGCATTCCGGTGGCGTGATCCGCAGGATCGCCGGAGTGGATCCCAACGAACACGACGTCGTGTTCGACACCCAGGAGCTGTTGATCGATCCGATGTCGGAACGGATCGCGTTGGGAGGCAAGCGAGCACAGCGGGCGGCGCTGCCGGATTATTGCCCGCGCGCCCGCTGGATCGCGGATGCGGGAGTTGCAGGTCACGCCGATAGCTGGCTGAGCACGATCAAGGAGGCGGCCGGCCGCAGAGAGACGGAGCGCGAGTACTTCGGCCCCGTCGACTGGAAGCGTCTGACCAAGCGCATGAGTGCGCTGCCGCGCAAGGCGGCGTTCACCCCGACGCCCGATTTCTCGAAGGTCGCCTCGTCGCGAAAAGCGCTCCGCGCCTTTGTCGCCGACATGCAGCGTGCCGGATCGCGGCTGGTGTTTGTTGCGGCGGTGGAGGACGACCTGCGCGCGATCGAGCGCATGAGCGGGGTCAAGGCGGAGCGCGTCGGAGGTTGGAGCGAGGCGGCGAAGGGGCGGGGTGGCGAAGCGGCGCTGCTGGCTGACTTCGACACCGGCTTCATCGGTTCGGGCCGCAAGCCGCTTGTCGTCGTCACGGCGACCGACGTGCTCGGCAGCCGGGCGCATCATCCGCAGCCCATGGCCAGAGCCTGGAGCGCGGCATTCGATCATCCCGACGTGCCGGAGCGCGGCGCGGTCGTCGTTCATCTGCCGCGCGGGCTGGCCGTGCTCGATGGCTTGCAAACCCTCGACATGGGGAAGGGATCATCGCGCGAGATGATCAGGCTGGGATTTGCCGGGGACGACGCCGTGCTCGTTCCGCCCGCCGACCTTGCCCTGATCTGGCCGTATGCGGCGGAGCGCGGCAAGCTGACCTTGGACAAGGCGGACGGAAGCACGTGGTGGGCGCGACGGACCAGGGCGGAGCAGGAGATTCAACTTGCCGCCAAGACGCTCGCCAAACACATCGCGCAGCGGCGCCGCCGGCGCGCTCCCAAACTGGTCGCTCCTGGTCCCGCATACGAGCGGTTCGTCGCGCGCTTTCCGTATTTCACGACAGTCGACCAGGCGAAAGCGATTCGGGACGTGCTGGATGATCTTGCGTCGGGTCATCCGATGGACCGGGTCGTTTGCGGCGACGTCGGGTTTGGCAAGACCGAGGTTGCCTTGCGCGCGGCGGCGGCCGTTGCCCTGTCGGGCAAGCAGGTTGCCGTCGTCGTGCCGACGACCGTCCTGGCAAGACAGCACATCGCGACGTTCCGCAAACGGTTTGCCCCGCTCGGCATCGAAGTCGGAAGCTTGTCGCGCGCGACGTCGGCTGCGGAGATGAAGCAGACGAAGGAAGGCCTGCGAAGCGGAAAGATCAAGATCGTGGTCGGCACGCAGGCGATCGCGTCGAAGGACGTGAAGTTCGCCAAGCTGAGCCTGGTCATTGTCGACGAAGAGCAGCACTTCGGGGCAGCGGAGAAGGCGAAGCTTTCGGGCCTGGCGAAGAGCGTCCATACGCTTTGGATGAGTGCCACGCCGATCCCGCGTACGCTTGCGGCAGGTCTCGCCGGATTCAGGGACCTGAGCGTGATCGCATCCCCGCCGGTCCATCGGCTTCCGGTCGTGACCAAGATCGCGCCACTTTCGGACGCCGCCATTGCCGCTGCACTGCTGCGCGAGCAGCGACGTCACGGGCAAAGCTTTCTGATCTGCCCACGCATCCAGGATCTGGATCCCCTGTTGGCACGCGTGCAGGCGGTGGCCCCGGAGCTCCGCATCGCTTGCCTGCATGGCAAGCTACCGACCGACGAGATTGACGATCGGATGATGAGCTTCGTCGAAGGCGAGGCCGACGTGCTGCTGGCGACCAACATCGTGGAAAGCGGTCTCGACATTCCGCGGGCGAACACCATCGTGGTCTGTTGGCCGGAAAAGTTTGGGCTGGCACAGCTCCACCAGCTCAGGGGGCGGGTGGGACGCGGTGGCATACGCGCTTTCGCGTACATGCTGACGGAATCGAACTCGGAGCAGTCCGGCAAGCGTTTGGCCGTTCTCGAGGAGTTCAGCAGACCGGGCGCCGGTTTCGCGATCAGCGAGCGCGATCTGGATCTCAGAGGTGCCGGAGATCTGCTTTCCGAGCGGCAATCCGGCCACGTGCAGGTTTTCGGACCGGTGCTCTACAGCCACCTTCTGAAGCTGGCCTCGGAGAAGAGCGACGACCGGGCCGCGGATCTTTGGGTGCCCGATCTCAACCTTCCACTCGCCGACCTGCTGCCCAAGAACTATGTGCAATCGGAATCCATGCGCCTTGAAATCTATGGCCGCGTCGCGAGGTGCCGGAGCGAAGACGATCTGGAAGATCTGGAGGAAGAGACCTCTCGCCGCTTCGGCAAGCTGCCGTCGGCCGGCCGGGATTTCTTCGCCGCGGCAAGGCTCAGGATCGACTGCAAGCGGCGAGGTATCGTGAGGCTCGACGTCGGGCCTGAGGCCGTCGCAGCGACGTTTCTGCCGGGGAGGCTGCCCAAATCCAGAGCACGATCGCTACAACGCGACGGCGATCGCGTCTTTTATTCAGGCAAGACAAACGAACCGCCCTTCGAGCGGATCGATGATCTGCTCGACATCTTGGACGAGTGAGTACAACGTTACTACGTTACTCCTGGCCAAGACTCCTGGCCAAGCCTTCGTCGTCGGCATTCCCCGATGCGACCGATCGCGCCGCGCTTCACGGCGCCGCCTGACTCTCGTCAGATGCGAGTCTTGTGACTGCATCGGAGCGCATCGCCCCATGCCAGTGCATCACGCGCGCAGTGGAGACATTTCACTACGTGGCGGCTGCGGAGAACAAATCGACCGATTCCGCACGCTGACATCGCGGTGACATGTAGCGCCGGTAGTGCACATGTGAGGCGGTCTGTCCGCCGTCTTCCAGCCTGCTCCGAGCAATCGGAATGCCCCCTTCCAGGCGCGAGTCGACGGTATTTAAGGCGGGCTATGTCGTTCAGATGCCGGTATTTTTGGGCCCAAAGATTGTGCACAGAGCCGGAATCAGCGGCGCCGGAATGGGCTCCGATTTTCGCTTTCTCCGTAGGATTACGCGTTTTGCACACCGTTCCGCCCGGTGTTGCTCAGACTTGTGGCTGCTAGCGGTATCTCAAATATTCCTATTATATTTCAATGGCTTGATGAAATGCCGCAGTTCAAATGCCCGTGATATTTGTGCAACATTTGCCCGAAAACAGCCGCAACCCGCCCCAATCCGAGCGGTCTTTTGTTGCGTGATCGGGGGCCTTCTGTCTCATATGGAACTGCGACGGAGGGGGGCATCCCGAGGTCGTCCCGTTTTAGGTGGTTCGCTTAAGTCCCTCGCGTTCATGCGGGTGTGTCCGAAGGCGCGAAGCGACTGAGCGGGGATTTAAGGGACAAAGGGAACCAACCTAGGGTGTTTTACCCGGCGGATCCGGAACCTTCCCTGAGATAGAGCAACTTGGAGGTTTAACATGAAGATGGTTAAGAGCCTTATCCTCGGCTCGGCGGCGGCTCTCGTCGCGGTCGGCGGAGCTCAGGCGGCCGATCTTCCCGTCAAGGCCAAAGCGGTCGAGTACGTGAAGGTTTGCTCCCTGTATGGTCCCGGTTTCTACTACATCCCGGGCACCGATACCTGTATCAAGCTGGGCGGCTATCTGCGTATGGATGTTCTCGCGAACACCAACTCGGACAACACCGGCAACACCTCGGGCGCTGGCGGGGCGAACAATCGTTTCACCAACGGCTATACTTGGCGTTCGCGTGAAGACCTCAACATCGATACGCGCACCGCGACCGAATACGGCGTGGTCCGCACCTTCTTCGATGCGACGTTCACCTGGACGTCGGACACCTACGCTGGCCAGGGCAACGGCGCGAGCGTCTACTCGGCGATCGGCAGCGCTTCGGCTCCGAACAACGCGAACTCCGGTGCAGTTGCTGCTGGTACGGTTGGTGTCTACTACGCCTTCATCCAGTTCGCCGGCTTCACCATGGGTAAGGCGGTCTCGCAGTTCTCGGCTCCGTGGGCCAACTACCCGGGCAACAACTTCGACGGTCTCGTCGGCGGCGGCGGTACGGTCACTGGTGTGAACCAGTTCACCTACACCGCGCAGTTCGGCAACGGCGTGTCGCTGTCTCTGTCGGCTCAGGATCAGTCGGCCTACTATCAGGCTGGTGTGGCCAATCTTGGCGCCCTTAGCCCGATCGGCGCCGCTATCGGCGCTACCGGTCCTTTCGGCGCCAGCGACTATGCCGGCACGATTTCTCCAGACTTCGTCGCGATGCTGCGTGTCGACCAGGCTTGGGGACTGTTCCAGGCTTCGTTCGCGGCGCATGACAACCATGCGGCCTACTACGGCGGCACTGAGTTGACCGGTCATCCGGACGACAGGTGGGGCTGGGCTGGTCAGTTGGCCTTGTCGATCAAGAACATCCCGACCGGACCGGGCGACACCATCAACATGCAGGGCGTGTATACGGACGGCGCGACCCGCTACAACATCCAGGACCTCGCTGGTTCGGCAGGTGCGAATACCATTTATGGCGGCACCGGTCTGGCCGGCGCCTATCAGAGCGTAGGGTTCGGCATTGCGCCCGACTCGGTGTTCGCGACCGGAACACAACAGCAACTGGTTCAGACCTGGGGCTTCCGCGGTGCATACGTGCACAACTGGAACCCGTACTGGAACACCTCGATCTACGGTGCCTATGCTGCTGTGATGTACAACGACACGGCCAAGACCCTCATCTGTGGCGTTGGCGGCGTCGGTGGTTCGATCCGGAGCGCACTTGCTCCCGCGGGCAGCGGAGCTGCGCTCACGACCTGCAACCCCGACTACAACATCGGGCAGATCGGTACGCAGACCCAGTGGACCCCCGTCAAGAACCTGACCTTCTCGGCGGACTTGGTCTACACCCATCTCGATCAGAAGAACGCAGGTACGGTCGTGGCGCCCAGCACGCCTATCGGCAAGCCCGCAGCTCTCTACGAGGTGAAGGACCAGAATACGGTTCTCCTGATGCTCCGCGCTCAGCGCAACTGGTAATACCGGTTGATCTGACTGTGACCTAACAGAGCCCCCGGTGGAAACACCGGGGGTTTTGCTTTGTCCAGTCACGCAGCGGCTCTCACAAGAGCGCCATTTTTTCGTACGATGTCATATTCTATTCATTATTGCGTACCGCCCACCGATGGATCGTTTGGCGACCGATGACGGTAGCTCAACAAATCATTCGCCTCATTCGCGAGCAGCCAGGTCTTACCGAACGCCAGATTGCCGAGCGCATCTTCGGCGAGAGGGGCTCCATACAGCGCGTCAATCCAACGTGCCGAAAGTTGGTGGCAGCCGGCTGGCTGGAGCGGCACGGCCGAGGATGGGCGGCGGACCCGTTCACGTATCACGCCGCAAGGCCCGATCTCTGAGCCAAGATTGGGACTGATCCGATTGTCCCGGGCAGCCGGGCTTCTCATGGTCTATCTTTAATTTGCCCCCGGCGCCAAAACGCCGGGGGGTTTGCTTTGGTGGGCTCGCTCCCGCCGATCAGGCGGCGAGCATGTCGCGCACCATCGGCACCACCTTGCGGCCATAGAGCTCGATGCTCTTCATCAGCTTCTCATGCGGCAGCGGGCCAGCCGAGTATTTCAGCTGGAAGCGCGCCGCGCCGAGCGCCTTCACGGTCACCGCGATCTTGCGGGCGACGGTTTCCGGCGCGCCGACATAGAGCGAGCCGTGTTCGGCCTCAGCCACGAACTCGTCGCGGCTCATCGGCGGCCAGCCGCGCTCCTTGCCGATCCGGTCACGCATGACCTTGTAGTCGGGCCACAGCTCTTCGCGAGCTTGCGCGTCGGTCTCGGCAACGTAACCCGGCGAATGCACGCCGATCGGCTTCGGCGTCCGGCCGAACTGCTGGTAGGCGCGCTGGTGCAGGTCGACATAGGGCGCAAAGCGCTTGGGATCGCCGCCGATGATGGCGAGCATCAGCGGCAGGTCGTAATGCGCCGCGCGCACCACCGACTCCGGGCTGCCGCCGACGCCGATCCAGGTCTTCAGCCGGCCGTGCTCGACCGGCGGATAGACCGACTGGCCGCTGAGCGGCGGCCGCAGCTTGCCCTGCCAGGTCACCGGCTCCTGTTTCAGGAGCGCGGTGAACAGGTCGAGCTTCTCCTCGAACAGCTCGTTGTATTGCCTGAGGTCGAAGCCGAACAGCGGGAACGACTCGGTGAACGAGCCGCGGCCGAGGATCACCTCGGCGCGGCCGTTCGAGACCGCGTCGACGGTTGCGAAGCGCTGGAAGACGCGGATCGGATCGTCCGAGCTCAGCACGGTCACCGCCGAGCCGAGGCGGATGTTTTGGGTGCGCGCGGCAATCGCCGCCAGCACGGTCTCGGGGGAGGAGATCGCGAAGTCGGCCCGGTGGTGCTCGCCGAGCCCGATGAAATCGATCCCGAGCTGATCGGCCAGCACCGCCTCGTCGACGACGTTGCGGATCACCTGGGCGTGGGTCAGCGGCGCACCGGCAGAGTCCTTGGTGACGTCGCCGAACGTGTCGAGCCCGAATTCGAGAGAGGTCGTCATCATCAGTCCAGTTGTCGGCGTGGCGGAGCATCCGCCACGGGCCACCCATCGCACGCAGGCCGAGAGGTGTTGCGGCGGAGATGTCCGCAACCCTGCGCTGTGGAGCCTTCTGTTGGAGATCGAGTGGACGTATTGCCTGTTCGCCGGCCGGCAAGGTCACGCCGCGAAACGCAGCGTTTCCAGGTCGCTCGTATCCGGCCAGCGCTCGAGGCTGTGGCGATCAGCCAGGGATGACCAGGAAGCCGGCCCGCGGGAAATGCACCACGACCTCGCCCGTGCGTTCGTCGGACCGGCGGATCGCGATGTGCTGTGCTGACAGCGAGACGATCTCGCCGCGGACCGGGATCTTGCCGTAGTCATCCGGCATTACGCTGACGATGTCGCCGGGCTTGCGACCGTTCGGATCCAAAGGGTCGTCGAAAACAGGCGACTCCGGCCGCGCCTTCGCCGCGATCTCGAGCGCGTCGGCTGACGACATCTCGGTGCGTGTGCCGTGGCCGATGGCGCGGATGCGCTGCTCCCAGGCCGCAACGCGCGGCAGGGGCTTCATGATCTCGTCGATCGTGGCGACGCTCTGTCGCGCATACCACACGTTCATGTAGGCACTGACGTCGGCGAGGCTGAACTCGCCGAACAGCCACTGTCGGCCGTCACCGAGTTGCGCCTCGATCCAGTCGACATTGGCGCGGAACTGGTCGCGCATCTGCGGCAGTGCCGCGGTCATGGCGGCGACGTCGAACTTGGCGCCGCGCAGCTTCTCGCGATCCTCGATGAGATCCTGTGGGACCTTGTCGCCGATGAAGCCGAACGCGAGGGTGACCGTGTTCTGGAAGAACGGCCGGTCGGTCCACATGCCGAGCGCCCAGGGCATCCCGGCATTGCCCGCGGGAAACAGCGTCGGCGTCGGATAGCGCCGCTCCAGCTCGCGGATGATGATCTGGGTGTCGCAATAGATGTCCGCGCCGATCTGCATCGTCGGCGTACGGCGATAGCCGCCGGTCATCGGCATCAGGTCCGGCCTCGGCATGATCCGGGAAATCCGTACCGAGTTCCAGGCAAGCTTCTTGAATCCGAAGATGATGCGGATTTTCTCGGAGAACGGCGATTGATCGAAATGATGCAGGATCGGCGTGGGCTGCGGCATGGCCTTCTCCCGGAATAGGGCTGCGATCTCCTCGGACCTTGTCGCACAGCCTGACAAGATTTCGGCGGATCGCAACCCATTTCCTCTGGAGAACGACGACCGCGCCGGGCCGTCAGAACGACTCCGCCCATGGCCGCAGGTCGAGCTCCAGCGTCCATGCGCTGCGATGCTGGTGATGCAGCACCCAATAGGCATCCGCGATGGCTGCGATGTTGAGCAGCCCGTCCGGTCCGCGGTCCTCCTTCAATTGCGGACGCAGGCTCAGCAGGCGATCGCCCTCGATGCCGCCGTCGACCACGACATGGCCGACATGGATGCCCTGCGGCCCGAATTCCCGCGCCACGCTCTGCGCCAGCGCGCGCAGCGCGGCCTTGGCGGAGGCGAATGGCGCGTAGTTGGCCTTGCCGCGCAGCGAGCCGCTGGCACCGGTGAACACCAGCGTGCCGCCGCCCTGTGCAAGCAGCGCCGGGATCGCGGCCTGTGCGAGCTGGAATCCGCCGAGCGCGTGTTCGCGCCAGTGCTCCTCGAAGCGCTGCTCGGTGACTTTCAGAAACGGCGCCGGCCGGTTGGAGCCTGCATTGTGCACGGCCATCGCCAGCGGCGCGAGCTTCCCGGCAGCCTCGACGAAGCGGGCGACATCCGCGGCGCTTGAGGCATCGCCGACCACATGGGTGACCCTGGCGCCGGTCGCTGCGAGTTCGGCCGCGGTCGCGGCGAGCTTCTCGGCGTTGCGCCCGGCGATCGCGACGGGATAGCCGCCGGCCGCAAAGCGGCGCGCGATCGCGGCGCCGAGGCCATTGGATGCGCCGACGCCGGCAATCAGCACGCTTCCCTGCACGGCGGTCGGCTCGAGGCCGGATCGGTCGTTCATGGCTCACTCCATCAAGCTGCCCGCGGCGCGGGCGAAATCATTGGTCGGACGCCATCGCGACGATGGCATCGCGCACCGTGCGCAGAATGGCATCGGACCGCTTCGGATCGGTGATGACGCGCGAGATCGCGAGTGCGCCGACCATCGCACTCACCGCGACGATTGCACCGCTGTCATCATCGTCGCCGAATGCCTCGGCGACCTTGGCGATGAAGGATTCGATGTGCGGTTCCATCACCGCACGGCACTGCGCGTCGGCGCGGCCGACATCGGAGATCAACGCGCCGATCGCGCAGCCCGACTTCGGCTGGTCGCGATGGCTGCGGCTGAGATAGCTTCGCACCAGGGAGTTGACGCTCACCGGCTTGTCGGGATCGCGCGATGCGCGCGCCGACGCCTCGCCCAAGGTCAGCGCCTGTTCCAGCGCCGCGGCGATCAACTCGGAACGCGAGGCGAAGTGGCCATAGAAGCCGCCATGGGTCAGCTTCGCCTGCTGCATCAGGCTTCCGATGCTGAGCGCGTCGAGCCCCTTGTCGCGGATCTGCGTCGCAGCCTCGTTCAGGATGCGCTCACGGCTCCTGGCCTTGTCGGCCTGGGAATGGCCCATTTCGTATAGCCCCTGTTTGACTCTGCATCTGGATTATGACCATCATACATCTGGATGACAACCATCATCTAGAAAATTATCAGTCACGAAGCAGGGAGGAACAGATGTCGGGCAGCGCGAGCGAAGGGCGGGTCCGCCACGAGCGGCATGATCACATCCTGAAGATCGTCATCGACAATCCGGCGAAGAAGAACGCCTTCAGCCCGGAGATGATGACTGAGCTGTCCGACGCGCTGACGCTGCTCGACAATGACGACGGCCTCTGGGTCGGCGTACTGTGTGCCGCCGGCGGCAGTTTCACCGCGGGTCTCGACATGCCGAAATTCTTTGGTCCGACGGCGAGCCGCAAGCCGCTGCCGGAGGGCAACGTCGATCCCTTTGGACTGTCGAAGCGGTGCCGGAAGCCGATCATCACGGCGGTGCAGGGCATCGTGTTCACCGTCGGCATCGAGATGATGCTGGCCGGCGATATCGTCGTTGCTGCGGACGACAGCCGGTTCTGCCAGATGGAAGCCAGGCGTGGCATCGCGCCGCTGGCCGGCGCGCATTTCCGTTACATCAGCCGCGCCGGGTGGGGTGATGCGATGTATCACCTCTTGCTGTGCGACGAGTTCACCGCCGCAGAAGCGCATCGGATCGGCCTCGTGCAGGAGGTCGTGCCGGCCGGTCAGCAGATCGAACGCGCGATGGCGCTAGCGGAGATCATCGCGCGCAATGCGCCGCTTGGAATCCAGGTGACGAAAGAGGCGGGCCGCAAGTTCATCGAAGCCGGCGAGCAGGCGGCAATTGCGATCATCCCGCAGATCCGCGAACGCGTGCTCAACACGGCCGATGCGGCCGAGGGCATCAAGTCGTTCGTCGAGCGCCGCGCCGCGGTGTTCCAGGGGCGCTAGTCCTCCGGGCGCTAGTCTCAGCGGCGCTCGCCGCGTTCACGGTACGTGCTCGAATTGCGGTTGTGACAATGTTGTCGCAGCCGCATCAATTTCGATCACGACGATCGTGCGACGACTCTTGTCGAGATTCGTCGAATCAGGGAGATTCGAATCCATTCATCAAATTCAATTTCGTCCTGCTTTCACTCAAGCGTCCGGTATGGATTCCCATGACAAACGCACGAGTAATAGTTGTCGGAAATAACAAGGGCGGCTCGGGCAAGTCGACAATTGCCATGCACGTCGCCATCGCGCTGATCAAGGCGGGTCAGCGTGTCGCCACCATCGATCTCGACAATAAGCAGAAGTCGCTGACGCACTACGTCGACAACCGGCGGGACTGGGCGCGGGAAACCTCGCTGGATCTCGGCATCCCCGTCCATATGTGCTTCGAGACGGTCGGCGGCGGAAGCAGCGAGGTCGAGACGCTCGGCCGCAGCGCGCTTGCCGAGATCGTCGAGCGGCTTGGCCGGTCGCACGATTTTGTCGTCATCGACTGCCCCGGTCACGATACCTATCTGACGACGTTCACGCATTCGCTGGCCAACACGCTGATCACGCCGCTGAACGACAGCTTCCTCGACTTCGACGTGCTCGGCACCGTCGATCCGAACGACTTCAAGGTGACCGGCATCAGCCATTATTCGAAGATGGTGGAGGAAGCGCGGCGCCATCGCAGCGCGCACGATCAGCCGGCATTCGAGTGGGTGGTGCTGCGCAACCGCCTCTCGACGATTGGTTCGCGCAACAAGCGCCTGGTCGGCGAAGCCCTCAACGAACTATCGAAGACGCTGAATTTCCGCCTGGTCGATGGTCTGGCCGAGCGCGTGATCTTCCGCGAGTTCTATCCGCGCGGATTGACCGCGGTCGACGATGTCAATCAGCTCGCGCTCGGCGGCCGGCCGACCATGTCGCATGTCACCGCGTGGCTTGAGATGGAGCGGTTGATGACCGCGATCATGCTGGGTCATCTGGTGGCGCGCCCGGCGGAATCTTCCGACGTCAGCCGCGACGCGGCGTAGGCGAGGTTGGATCGCTAAAGCATGATTCCGAAAAGTGCGAAGCGGTTTTCCGAAAAGATCATGCTCAAACAAAGAGCTAATGCGCGATGACGATTCAATCTAATCTCATCGCGCTTTAGCGGCAGTTGGTGTTGCCGGCATTGGCAACGGTCAGGAACGTGATCGTTGCGGGAGCGAAGACGATCGCTCCCGCCGGGGCCGGCTCGCCATTCAGGGCGGGCATCTGGTCGGAAGCCCCAAGCGCAAGCGTGCTGCCATTGAGCTGAACATTGCCGCCGACAGGTTTTTCGCTCGCTAATGTGTAGCGTTGCGATGCCGCTGGCAGCGTCAGCTTGCGCCGCGTCCGCCGATCATTGTTGATGACGAGCAGGGCTATTCCATCAGGCAGGTCGCGCGCGCAATGTGCATAAACGTGGAGACCGGGTTGCTCGCCGACGCCGGCATCGAGCACGGTGGTTCCCATCAGCCGTCGCCATAGCAGCGCGGCCCAGTAGTTCGGCCGCGGCAAATGGGTTCGCTCGTCGAGCAGCCCATAGTCGCTCGCGGCAAGCGTGTTGTGCATCACCACCTGAACGCCCGCCTTGGCGAGCCGCCCGAGCTGATCGAGATAGCGAAACGTATCGGTGAAGGTCGCAGCCCAGCGATTGCCGCCGCACGCGGTCTCCGCGGTCTCGGTCAGCCAGATCGGCTTGTCCGGTGCGAGCCGGTCGCGCAGCGTCCGGTAGAAGGCGAATGTCTTGCCGGTTCGTGCCAGCCATTGGTCTGACAATGCCTGCTGTGCCGTGCGATCGCCGGAGCATCGCGCCGAGAGCGCGCCATAATGATGGTAGGAGACCGCGTCGATGCCCGCCGCTGAAACCGCGAAGAGGGCTTTTGTATCCGCGCCGGTGCCGATCGTGCCTGGGCCGAGGATCGTCACGTCGGGTGCGGTGTCCTTCACGAATGCGCGGAACGTTGCAAAATCGCGGCCGTAAGCTGCGGCATCGTAGTGCGCTGGGGCGCCGCCGATGGCTGGCAGATCGGGCTCGTTCATGAATTCGGCTGCGGCGATCCGGCCGCCGGTCGAGTTCGTGAAAGCGAGAAGCTGCCGGGCCTGTTCGGAGGTCCATCGGCCTGCAACGCCACGCGTGCCGGCGCTGATCGCAAAGGACGTGACGAGGGGCGCGTCGACGGCGTGCGAGAAGTCGATCACGTCCCGCCATTGTTGCCGTGTCAGGACTCCCTTGAAGCCGGCCGGCGGCGCGGCCGGTGGCGCGTCGGAATCCGCGAAGAACGTGCTGTTGGCCCAGGTTCCGCTCACACGCAGGAAGGCGGGAGCGAGTGCCGCTGCGAGCGTGCGCAGCCTGCCGTCGTGCAGATCGATCGGAGCGCGCGCCGCGAACCGCTCGGCCGTTATGCGCGAATGTGTGTCGGTGGCGGCATAGGGCTTCCAGAACCGTCCGCCGGTCACCTCGACCATCTCGATGTTGTAGGACTGGAAGCGCGCATCGATGGTCGCAACACGCGGCATGGCAGCGACGTCAAGCGTCAGCTCAGCCGCGGCGGCCTTCGTGCAGAAGGCGGCCAGGGCCCAGACGACGCATGTGATGCGGCGATGCGGATTTGCGCTAGCGTCGCGCACGGGTCCTCGCGGCGTTCCGGGTTGCGGTGGCTCAGAATGCCGCCGCAGCCTGTTTGAATCAACGCGGGAGCAGGTCGTGCGGCTCGCTTGCAATGCGGTCCCACAGCGCGCGGATCATGTCCTTCATGACCAGCGCGTCCTGCCAGCGGTCGGACAATTCCCCGCCGTCGGACCCGGTGATGGCATAGGGCGGCGGGCCGAGCTCGCACAGGAAGGTCAGGGTCGCATCGGGCCCGGCGCGCTTGCGCCAGGAGCGGATGCCGTAGTCCCACCAGTCCATGAACAGCGACACCCAGCCCTGATGCTGCGGAAAGCCGAGCGAGATCTGCACCTGCTCGCGGCTTGCGATGCGGCCGTGAATGCCCCAGGCATTATCGAGGATGCGGTGGATCATCGCATGATTGACGTCGTCGACCGGCCAGGCGAATTCGCGGCCGACCAGGTAATGCGAGAGATCGGCAGTCAGCCGCAGATCGGGAAAGCGGTCGAGCAGATCGAGCGTGAAGAACAGGTCGGTCGTCATGCGGTCGCGATGGGTCTCGACATGCACGGCGACGCCGGCCTCCGCGGCCAGGCGCCGCCAGCCGTCGAGAAGGGGAATGCAATCGGGAAGCCGGCGCGGCCGAATGTCCGGCTGCAGGTTGACATGATCGGCGCCGAGCTGCGTCACCAGCTCGAGCACCGGCTTCAGATCGTCGACGCTCTTCGGGTAGCATTGCGCCTGCCAGATCATGCCATGGGCGCGAAGGAAGCCCGTCACCTCGCGCGCAAAGGCGGGATCGATGAAGCGCACGCCGGCGCCGTCAAACCCGGCATCGCGGATCATCGCGAGCTGGGTTTGCAGCGGCCACTCCGGCTCGTCCGCCAGCCGCCGCTCCATCGCCCAAAGCGACTGCAGGACGCGCAGCTGCTGCGCCATCGATCAGGCCCGCGCCGGGATCGCCGCGGGCAGCTCGGCGTGCTCGCTCGCGTCCTCGGCGATGTTCTCCTGATAGGTCTCCGGCCCGATCCAGATCGCAACCACCGTGCAGGCCGACAGGAACATCGCGTAGCAGGCGACCGGCCACCAGGTGCCGTAGGCCGCCACCAGCGCGGTGGCGACGAACGGCGCCGGGCCGCCAGACAGCAGCGAGCCGAGTTCGCGGGCGAAAGCGAAGCCGGCGAAGCGGCGCTGCGGCGGGAACAGTTCGGCGAAATACGCCGCCTGCGGTCCGAACATCGCCGCCGTCACCACGGCGCGCGCCAGGATGAAGGCGAGCGCGATCATGATCCAATCCCTGGTGCCGACCATCCAGAAGAACGGGAAGGAAAGCGCCACGCCGGCCAGCGCGCCGAACATGTAGACCGGCCGCCGTCCGATTCGGTCCGACAGGGCCGCAAAGCCGAGGATCGCAAACAGCTCGACCGTGAATGCCAGCATCAGCGCACCGAGCGCATCCGCTTTCGGCACACCGAGCGTGGTGATGACGTAGCTCAGGCCGAACACCGGGAAGAAATAGCCGAGCCCGTTCTCGGCCATCCGGGCGCCGAGCACGACGAAGAAGTTGCGCGGGTGCCGGCGCAACGCTTCCATCGCCGGATTGCTCTCGACCTTGCCGCGCGCGACCACCGCCTTGGTGTAGACCGGCGTCTCGATGATCCGCATGCGGACGAAGATGCCGACGACGATCAGGAGGAAGCTCGCCAGGAAGGGTAGGCGCCAGCCCCAGCTCATCAGAGCCTCGCGCGGCAGCATCGTCACCAGCGCAAAGGCGCCGGCGGCGAGCAGGTTGCCGACGGAGACGCCGAGCGGCGCGAAGCCGCCCCAGAAGCCGCGATGCTTCGGCGGCGCGTTCTCCACGAGGTAGATCACCGCGCCGCCATACTCGGCACCGGCGCCGAGGCCCTGGATGACGCGCATCGCGACGAGGAGGATCGGCGCCCAGACGCCGATCTGCGCATAGGTCGGCAGGAAGCCGATCGCGGTGGTGCCGATGCCGATCATCAACAGGGTTGCGACCAGCACCGGCTTGCGGCCGTAGCGATCGCCGAGGATGCCGAACAGCAGGCCGCCGAACGGCCGCACCACGAAGCCGACGCCGAAGGTCAGGAAAGACAGCAGCGTGCCGACCACCGGATCGCTCTTCGGGAAGAACAGCTCGCCGAACACCAGCGCGGCCGCGGTGCCGTAGAGGAAGAAGTCGTACCATTCGAGCGCGGAGCCGATGCTTGCGGCCAGGATCACACGCAGGCGCGATGTGCGAGCGCCATCTGTTGCCATCTCGGTCATTCGTTTCCCCGTTGTTTTGTTTTTATGTATTGAAAGCAGCAGTGCCCGCGGCTTGCCGTGGGCACTGTCGTCAGTCTCAGGCGGCGCGCGTGAAGTAGGACTTCTTCGCCGCCGACTGGGTCTCGTAGATCGATCCCTGCCGTTTGGCCGGCGGCAAGGGCATCCGCACCGGCACGTCGGTCAGCCGCGGTGTGACCACCGGCGGACCTGCCAGCAGGCGGCTGTTGAATTCGTCGAAGTCCTTCACGCCCATCAGTGGCCAGGCGTCGCTGGCGGCCACTTCATAGAGCAGCAGGTTGCGCGGCCGGTTTGATGTGTTGGTCGCCGAGCCATGCAGCGCGCGCACGTGGTGGAACGACATGCTGCCGGCCTTGCCCATGCAGGGCACCGCGCGCTTGATGCCGTCCTGGATCTGGTCCGGATCGATCAGGCCGGCGAAGCAGCCGTCCTCGCCGTGATGATCCCACATCGTGCTGCCGGTGTGCGATCCCGGCGTCACCAGCATCGGACCGTTCTCGATATCGCAGTCGTCGAGCAGCACGCCGATCGCGAGGATGTCGTCATTGGTGTGCGGATAGAACGCCCAGTCCTGATGCCACTCGACCGGCGAGCCGTATTGCGCCGACTTCATGTTGAGTTTTGAGCCGTGCAGGCGAAGGCCGGGACCGATCAACTTGGTCAGGATCGAGATCACGGCGGGGCTGCGGACGATCTCGTCGAAGATCGGGTGCACCTTGTGTGGCGCCTTGATGCGGCGGACGCGCGGGTTCTCCGGCGTGTGGCCGGGTTCGAGGTCGTAGACATCGGTGTGCTCGCTCACGGCGGCGGCGCCGGCCACCAGCTCGGCGAGCACCGTGCGTACCTTGCCGAGCGTCTCCTGGTTCAGCACCTCGGGGACCACGATCACCCCGTCGCGCTTGTAGGCCTGGGCCTGTTCGTCCGAAATCACGCCATTTCTCCCATTTTGTTTCATGTTAGCGCTAACATTGGAGGATGCTAGCGCTAACATCATGGCTTGGCAACCCGGAATCGTGCAGGCTCCCGTCCATGAGCTCCGACCTGACCGAACCCGGGACCGGCCCGACGGGCGCCGCGCCCACCCTCTCAGAGGTGGCCAAACGCGCCGGCGTCTCCTCGATCACGGTGAGCCGGGTGGTGCGGATGCCTGACCTGGTTGCCCCCGAGACCCGGGCGCGGGTCGAGCGGGCGATGCGCGACCTCGGCTATGTCCCGAACCTGGTGGCAGGCGCGCTGGCGAGCGCGCGGACCAATTCGGTCGGCGTCTTGGTGCCGACCATCGCCAACTCGATCTTCGCCGACACGGTGCAAGGCCTCTCCGACAAGCTCGAGCCGCTCGGCTTCTCCGTGATCCTGGCGCAGTCGCGCTACGACGCGGTGCGCGAGGACCGCGTGCTGGCAGCGCTGCTGTCGCGGCGGCCGGAAGCGATCATCATGGTCGGCTCGCCGGCGACCGAGGAGGGCAGCCGCCTGCTGCGCAATGCGCGGATTCCGATCGTCGAGACCTGGGATCTGCCGGCAAACCCGATCGATGCGGTCGCGGGCTTCGACAATTACAAGGCCGGTGTCGCTGTCGCGAAGCATCTGGTTACGCAAGGCCGCAAGCAGCTCGCCTTCATCGGCGGCGATGATCCGCGCGGCACGCGGCGCTGGTTCGGCTTCAGGGACGAGGCGCTGGCAAGCGGCCTATCCGAGCCGCGGCGGCTGATCCTCGCCCGCAAGGACTCCGGCAGCGTGGCGGCGCATGCACGCCTGCCCGATGTCGACGCGGTGTTTGCCGCCAACGATGCGCATGCGATCGGCTTCATGTCGGGGCTGCGCAAGGCGGGCCTGCTGCGCGACGGGCCTGCATCGGCGCAGCCGGTCGCCGTGATCGGCCTCGGCGATCTCGAAATGGGCCAGCTGATCTCGCCGACGCTGAGCACGATCAGCGTGCATGGCGATGCGATCGGCCGCACCGCGGCGACGCTGACGCTCGAGCGCGGCGGCGAGCGCCGCATCGATCTCGGCTTCGAGCTGGTGCTGCGCGACAGCGGCTAAGGCGCGATGAGATCAGGTTGAATCGTCATCGCGCTTTAGCTCCTTGTTTGAGCATGATCTTTTCGGAAAACCGCTTCGCACTTTTCCGGATCATGCTTTAGCAATCGCCGTCACCGGGCAGGCGCCGGTCGCTAACGCGTCTCTCCGCATGCTCTCATTTTGCCGCGACGTCGGCGTCCACAGCCTCGAGCAAGCCGATGAGGCCACGCAGAATGGCCATCGGCGAAGGAGGGCAGCCTGGAATATGGAGATCGACAGGGACAACCGCCGAGACCCCGCCAACCACCGCATAGCTGCCGGCAAAACATCCACCATCCCTGGCGCAATCGCCTACGGCGACGACCCATTTGGGATCCGGGGTCGCATGGTAGGTGCGCTCCAGCGCTTCGCGCATGTTCTTGGTGACGGGGCCCGTAACGAGCAGAACATCGGCATGACGCGGTGAGGCGACGAACCGGATTCCAAACCGCTCGACATCGTAATACGCATTGCTGAGCGCGTGAATTTCCAGCTCGCATCCGTTGCACGAGCCCGCATCGACCTCGCGGATCGAGAGGCTGCGGCCGAGGCGTCGTCTTGCGGTCCGGCCGACCAATGCCGCGAGCTCCGCGAGCGCAGCGTCGTCCGGCCGCGGCGCTTGCTCGGTCAATGGCTGGCGAAACAGGCCCTGGAATAAAAGTTTGCGCATCGCCTGCGGTCCTCAGAGGTCCTGCCCCGAATAGGAGCAGTTGAACGACTTGTTGCAGAGTGGGAAGTCCGCCACGATGTTGCCTTCGATCGCTGCCTCGAGCAGGGGCCACTGAAACCACGACGGATCGCGCAGATGACATCGCTCGATCCGATCTCCGTTGAGGCGCAGCCAGGCCAGAATGTCGCCCCGGAAGCCTTCAACCACCGCCATGCCTTCGGAGGCTTCGGTCGCACCTTGCAGCGACACTCTGACGGGGCCGGCCTCGAGGCCGATGAGGATCTGGTCTGTCAGCGCAAGGCTCTGCTCGACTTCCCGGATCCGGATCCAGACGCGGGCGTTGACGTCCCCATCGCTGAGAACGGGGACTTCGAAACGCAGACCATCATAGGGGAGATAGCCGGGCCTGCGTCGGGCGTCATGGTTGCGGCCGCTTGCGCGCCCGATATAGCCACCGGCTGCGAACTGCCGGGCGAGCGCCGGGGTAACGATGCCGGTGGTGACGGTGCGATCCTGCAACGAGGCGGTGTTGTCGTAGAGTTCGACCAGCGCAGGGAACTGCCGGCGGATCTGGTCGAGCGCGGCCCGGATTGCGTTGGGTCCGTCGCTGGCGATGTCGCGCGCGACGCCGCCAGGAACGACAAGGTCGCGCATCAGGCGGTGGCCGAATGCAGCGTCGGCAGCGCGCAGCACGCCCTCGCGCAGTACGGCGCAATGTGCCTGCATCAGCGCAAATGACGCATCGTTGCAGATCGCTCCGATGTCACCGAGGTGATTGGCCAGTCGCTCGAGCTCGGCCATCAGCGCACGCAGCAAGAGCGCGCGCGGCGGCACGGCAATCTGCTGCGCGGCCTCGACCGCTTGCGCGAATGCCAGTCCATAGGCGACCGTACTGTCGCCCGAGACCCGGCCGGCGAGCCGCGCGGCCTGCTCGACCGTGCTCCCCGCCATCAGCCCTTCGATGCCCTTATGGGTGTAGCCGAGCCGCTGCTCCAGGCGGATCACGGTCTCGCCGCTCGCCGTAAAGCGGAAATGTCCGGGCTCGATGATGCCGGCATGCACGGGGCCGACCGGAATCTGATGCAGGCTGTCCCCTTCGGTCGGAAGGAATTGATAAGGCGCCGCATCCGGTGACGCATCGAGACGTTCGCCCAGCGGGAAATGCACTTGCCATCGACCATGATCGAGCCAGGGACGGGGATCCGGCGTGCCCGCGGCCTGAAGCCCGAACAGGTCGTGGACGGTGCGCTCCAATCGAAGCGCCGGAGGATGACAGGCCGCGACCGACGGGAATTGGCGATCGGGACAATCCAGGCTGATCACGCCGATATCGGAGGTGTGGTCGTCGAGGATCGCCATATGCACGCACGATGCTTCGCCCCATAGCCCGAGCAGGCTCAAGCCGCCATCGGCGAGCGCGCTGGCGGCGGAGCGCCAGACATCGCCGTCCACCACCGCGCGCGGCCATGGATGGTGCCGTTCGACCTTGCGGCCCGCCTGGATCAGATCGATCAATTTCGGCATATCCCGTTCTCCCTCGCCCTAGCCCAGCAGGTTGGCGACGTGCTGGAACCAGACAACCAGCGGTCCCGGAAGGTAGATGCCCGCAGTCAGCACCAGCGCGAAATGCGCGAACATCGGCAGATAGGACGCATCCGCCGGAGCGGTATTGCCGCGCGGCTCGCCGAACGCAAGGCTGGTCAGGCGCAGGATCAGCGCGCCGAGGGCGAGCAGCAGGCCGAACACCAGCGGAATAGCGAGCAGCGGCTGGCGCGCGAAGGTGGAGCTGACGATGAGGAATTCGCTCATGAAGATGCCAAGCGGCGGCAGGCCGGCGATCGCGACCACGCCGATCACGAGACTCCAGCCGAGCGCCGGATGGGTTTCAGTCAGGCCGCGAATGTTGGCGATCCGCTGCGTGCCCTTCACCTGTGCGATGTGCCCGACGGCGTAGAAGATCCCCGACTTGGTGAGGCTGTGCATCACCATATGCAGCAGGCCGGCAAAGTTGGCGAGCGGGCCACCCATCCCGAACGCAAACACGATGATGCCCATGTGCTCGATCGAGGAATAGGCGAACAGCCGTTTGATGTCGCGGCGGCGGTAAAGCATGAAGGCTGCGAACAGCAGCGAGGTCAGCCCCATCGTCACCATCAGCGGGCCCGCCGATATCGCATCCGGATTGGCGGCGAGCAGGATCTTGAAGCGGAGCACAGCGTAGAGCGCAACGTTGAGCAAGAGGCCGGAGAGCACGGCGGAGATCGGGGTCGGGCCCTCGGCATGGGCATCCGGAAGCCAGGCGTGCAGCGGCGCCAGGCCGACCTTGGTGCCGTAGCCGAGCAGCAGGAAGATGAAGGCGACGTTGAGCAATGCCGGGTCGAAGGTTGCGGCGCGGCTGATCAACACCGTCCACACCATGGCGTCCTGGCCCTCGCCGATGACCGGCCGCGCCGCCATGTACACCAGGATCGTGCCGAACAGCGCGAGC
The DNA here is from genome assembly GCF_054063415.1 of Bradyrhizobium sp. USDA 4011. Classification (NCBI taxonomy): domain Bacteria; kingdom Pseudomonadati; phylum Pseudomonadota; class Alphaproteobacteria; order Hyphomicrobiales; family Nitrobacteraceae; genus Bradyrhizobium; species Bradyrhizobium sp. USDA 4011. Next base: position 1,857,666 of record NZ_JBSSGG010000001.1, on the reverse strand, counting down.
GCGATACCGACGCTGCCGAGGATGAAATACTTCCAGGCGGCTTCCAGCGCCGCATGGGTCCGATAGATGCCAACCATCAGGACGGTGGTCAGCGTGGCGATCTCGACTGCGACCCACATCAGGCCGATATTGTTCGACACGAATGCGAGGTTCATGCCGAACATCATCACCTGATACATGGCATGGTAGAATCGCAGATAGCCCGGCGTCAGCCGTCCGGTCTCGAGTTCGTGGGCGATATAGCTCGCGCTGAACACGCTCGTGGTGAATCCCACGAAGGTATTGAGCACGATGAAGACGATGTTGAGATCGTCAATCAGCAGGTAGTGGCCGGGCTGCGGGCGCTCGATGACGAGCAGCGAAACTGCGGCCAGCAAGGTGCCGAGACTTGCCAGGATATTGAGCCCCGCGGTCAGCCGGTAGCCGGGCAGCACCGCAAGTACCGCCGCGGCACAGATCGGTATCACGAGAACCCAGGCGACGGCATCCGACGCCGCAGTCATCGCCGCTCTCCCCTGAATTCATCGAGTGCGCCGACGTCGACGGTGTCGAACCGCTCCCGAATCCGGAACAGGAACACGCCGATGACGATGAATGCGATCAGGATCGAAAACGCGACGCTGATTTCCACGACGAGCGGCATACCCTTGGCGCCGGTCGCGGCCAGCACCAGGCCGTTCTCCAGCGACATGAAGCCGACGACCTGGCTCACGGCGTTGCGCCGTGTCACCATGACCAGCAATCCCAGCAGCACCACCGACAGCGCGAAGGCGAGGTCTTCCCTCGCCAGCGGATCGGCCGCGCCGGTCACGCGGAGCATCAGCACCATGGAGAGGGCGACGAGCCCCATCCCCGCCAGCATGGTCAGGCCGATACCCACCGCGGTCTCGATATCGCGATGAATCCCGAGTTGCTTGACGATCCGGTGCAGCGCCACCGGGATGATGATCGCCTTGAAGACCAGCGCGATCACCGCCGTCACGTAGAGATGCGGCGCATTCTGGACGAACGCCTGCCAGGCGACCGAAAGCGCGAGCACCACTGCATGAAGCGCGAAGATGTTCAGCAGCGCATACAGGCGATCCTGGTACAGCATCATGAAGCTGATCAGCACGAGCCCGCCGGCGAGCAGATGGGCGATGTCGAAGGCGAGGTTGTGCATCAGAAGCTCCGTGACACGAACCGAAGCAGCGTGCCGAGCAGCCCGAGCATCAGCGCGGCGCCGAGGAACTCGGGGACACGGAAAACCCGCACCTTCGCCGTCGCGGTCTCGAACACCGCAAGGAGGAAGCTGGCGATCGCAAGCTTGACGATGTAGGCGACGACGCTCACCAGATAGGACAGCGGACCTGCGCCTTCGGTGGTAATCTGCCACGGGAAGAACACGCAGATGATCAGGGAGATGTACAGCAGCAGCTTGAGAAAGGCGCCGAACTCGATCATGGCGAGGTGACGCCCGGAATACTCGAGGATCATCGCCTCGTGCACCATGGTCAGCTCCAGATGCGTCGCCGGGTTGTCGACCGGGATGCGCGCGTTTTCGGCAAGCGCCACCATGATGAGGGCAATCATCGCCATGCCGAGCGAGACGCGCAGTCCCACTTCGGACGACGCCATGAAGGTCGCGACCGTTGACAGCTGGGTGGAGCCGGCAATCAGCGCGACGCAGAACACCATCAGCAGCATGGCTGGCTCGGCCAATGCAGCGATCATCACCTCGCGGCTGGAGCCGATGCCGCCGAAGCTGGTGCCGACGTCCATGCCGGCCAGCGCGAGGAAGAACCGCGCGCTGCCGAGCAGGGCGACGATCGCGATCAGGTCGGCGCTCCAGTTGAATTCGAGGCCGGTCGCAAATGTCGGGACCAGCGCCGCGGCGACCCAGATGGCCGCGAACGTCACGTAGGGCGTGACACGGAACAGCCAGGACGCGTTTTCGGCGAGCACGACCTCTTTGCGAAGCAGCCGCAGCAGGTCGCGATAGGGCTGGAAGATCGACGCACCTTTCCGGCGCAGCAGGCGGGCCTTGACCTTGCGCACGACGCCGGTCAGGAGCGGCGCGAGTAGTAGCACCAGCGTCATCTGGCCGAACTGAACGAGAATGTCCGAGATCACGACCATATTGCGAGCGCCAGCAGCAATGTGATGAGGGTTGCGAAGACCAGACTGAGGTAGCGGCGGATGGTCAGGAACTGGAGCTGGTTCAGCCGATCGGCGAAAAACCAAACGACTTCAGTCACCGGCGTGTACAGCCGCTCCCAGACCAGATCGTGCATATCGACCCTGAAGCGGGCCGGCCGCAGTTCACCCGGCGAAGGCATGTCGACATGCTCGCGGGCCTGGAAAACCAACGTGCCGAATACCCGGCGGATCGGCTGGACGAAGCTCGCCCCGGAATACTGCGCCGCCGGTGTCGGATCGGTGAAGCCACAACCCCAGGCCGGTCCGCGGCGGATCGCGCGCGAAGCGAAGCGATGGATGAAATACACCGCAAGCGACGCCGCGGCCGTGATGAAAGCAAAGACGAGCAATCCGTTGTAGGAACTGCGGCTCTCCTCGATCGGCACGATCGAGAGCCAGGGGTCGTTCGCCTGAAGCGGCATCCGATGGCCGATCATGGCCATGGTGACCGGCGAGAGCGCGTCGATCACCAGGCCCGGCAGAATGCCGGCGAGGAAGCAGAGCAGGGCGAGGCTGAACATCGCGGCAAGCGAATAGCGATCGACTTCGCCGGCGGCTTGCGCCGCCGGGCTCCGCGCGCGGCCGAGGAACGTGATTCCGAAGGCCTTGACGAAGCATGCGGCGGCGAGCGCCGCCGCCAGCGCCAGCAAGGCGCCGACCGCGGGCACCATGATCTTCAGCAACCATTGCGGCAGATCGGGGCTCTGCAGGACGGCCTGAAACATCAGCCATTCGGAGGCGAACCCGTTGAACGGCGGAAGCGCCGAGATCGCAACGCAGCCGACGAGAAAGACGAAGCTGGTGAGCGGCATGCGGTGGATCAGGCCGCCCAGCTTCTCCATGTCGCGTTCGCCGGTCGACGTCAGCACGGCGCCGGCGCCGAAGAACAGCAGGCTCTTGAAGAACGAATGGTTGAGCACGTGAAACAGCGCGGCCGTGAAGGCGAGGGCCGCCGCCAGGCCGAGGCCGTTGGCCTGAAATGCCAGCGCAAGGCCGAGACTTGCGAAGATGACGCCGATGTTCTCGATCGTGCTGTAGGCGAGCAGGCGCTTGAGATCCTTCTCCATCAGCGCATAGAGGATCCCCATCACGGCGGTCGCACCGCCGAGGATGAGAACGACGACACCCGCCGACCAGCTGGGCGGCCCGAGCAGATCGAACATGACCCGGATGAACCCGTAGATCGCGACCTTCGTCATCACGCCGCTCATCAGCGCCGAGACATGGCTCGGCGCCGCTGGATGCGCCAGCGGCAGCCATACGTGCAACGGGACCAGGCCGGCTTTCGACCCGGCGCCGAGCAGCATCAGCGAGAGCACCAGCGCGGCTTCGGAAGGCGTGTGCTGGGCGCTGCGGATGGCCGCAAAACTGTAGCTGCCGCCAGCTCCCGACAGCAGGCCGAAAGCGAGCAACAAAGCCAGCGTTCCGAAGCTTGCCATCACCAGATAGACGTAGCCCGCTCGTGCATTGTCCGCTTCGCGGTGGTGCGCCATCACGAGCGCCCAGGACGCAAGCGACATGAATTCCCAGCACAAGAGGTAGGTGAACGCATCGTCGGCCAGCACAACGAGGTTCATTCCGGCCAGGAATGCCGGAAAGAAGGGAAGGACCCGCGCCGGCGCGGATTCGTGGCTGCCGTAGCCGAGCCCATACAGACTTGCAGCCGCACCGCCGAGATTGACCACGGCGAGAAAGAATGCGGCAAGCGCGTCGAGGCAGAAATGCGAGCCTAGCCAGGGCAGGCCGACCGGCAACGTCAGCTCCGTCGCACTGGTATGGGCGATCAGCGAGCGCAGCGCGCCGGCCAGTGCGATCGTCGAAATTACGAAGGTCGCGCCGTAGATGATGGCTGTCGATCGGCGCGATCGGCTCGTTGCGATCGCGAGAGCGGTCGTCCCCAGCAGCGCGGCCACACACCAGATCTGCTGGGTGACCGCCGCGATCATGTCTGCACCTTCGGCGAGCCCGACCCGGCCTTCAATCTCACCCCGCGGCCGCCGCCGCTGCTGACCGCGCCCTCGCTGATCACCTCGACGCCGGCGGTGCCGAGCGCGTCGATCAGTTTCATGAGCGAGTCGACATTGCCGCGAATGGTGCCTTCGCTTGCCTCCATACGTTGGATGGTTGGCACGGAAAGTCCGGACAGCTCGGCGAGCTGCCGTTGGTCGATGCCAAGCAAGGCTCTGGCAGCTCGTAGCTGCGCTGCGGTGATCATCGATTGAGGTCGTCGATTGAGAGTCGAGTCTATTTGGATATCATTTATATACATCAAGTAATGATGCTACAAGTCCAATAAATGATGTTTTATACATCAATTTTAGCGTAACCATCAATTCGGGCCCGCATCCGCGCCGACAATGCGCTGATGCGCGCCTTAGTTGGAGATTTTCCGGTAGACGTCTGCAGCGCGGCGCAGCAGGCGGCTCTTGCGCTTGCGCTCATGCACGCGCTGGTGCTTGGCCTTGCGCTCGTCGGCGCGCCGCGCGAGGGCATCGGCACTCTCGAGCAGCGCGCGACGGACCTCGTCATCGTTCAATTCGCCGAGCAGCTGCTGTCCCTTGCGCAGATGCTTGAGGATGATCCGCCATGACGCGTATTCGTCAGGGGGCAATCCGCCTTCCGAGAACTCGATGGCGTAGCGCAGCCGCTTGCTGGCGAGCCGGACGCGGTGGCGCTTGTTCTTGCCCATGCCCTGCAGCCCGCGGCTCTTCTGGCACAGCTTGCCATGCCAGCGCGCCAGCCGGCGCGCATGAAACACCGACACCGGCACCGCGCGCCGTTGCGCGGCACGGCGGTTCTGCCGCGTGGTCCAGGGGCCGCTGCCGACCCAGTCCCACATGCCGTCGAACCATTGCCAGTAACGGTCGCTTTGCAAGGCTTCCTTGAGCGCTTCGAACGCATCGGCGCGTGCCGTCTGGAGCATGCGCTCTTCCGGCAAGCCCTTGCTGTTGTCGATCGCAACGTCGAGGTCGCGCGTTGCGCCGAGATGGGCGCTCAACCATTTCAGCTCGGATTTCAGCCGCGTCCATTCGCTGTCCGCCACCATCGGGCCGTAGAAGGCGATCGCCGCCTTCAGCCGCGTCAGTGCAATGCGGGTCCGGTGGAGCGCGGCCGGATCGCCGGAGCTCAGGGCCTCGTGGTTGGTTGCGACTTCCTCGAGGCATTCGGACAGGATCAGGCGAAACGCGGTCTCACAACGCATGGCTTGGCTGAGATGGCGTGGCCGCTTCGGGCGGACGACGCGCTCCCTGTCCGGACTTGCCGCTGACGTCATGACACTCCCGTGGGCGCCGCCGCAGCCGCAACGCAACACCGCGGCTCCCGGATTAAAGATTTCCCGTTTGGTCGTTGTCGATCAAGGGTTTTCTGCCGGAGCGCAGTGCAGCGATCCGGCGTCGCGATCAAAATGTCGCAACCAAAGCGGTTGAGAGGGCTCATTTGTGTATCTTACGGGCCTTGGATGCCGGTGCATTGAGGCGCCGCAAAAAAGGGGAACGGGGTTAGATATTTCGCGCACGAAATACCTTGATATTTCGCATGCGAAATATATGATTGCGGCATGAAAGCGGAACAGCGGCTGATCTTTCTTCTGACCGTGGCCTATCGGCGGCTGCAGCGTGCCATCGATCAGGAGACGGCTGCGCACGATCTGACGTCGGCGCAGGCGGGCGTGCTGTTCTTCCTTGGGCGCAATGACGGTGCGCTGATCGGCGACGTCTCGCAGGCACTCGACATCGTGCCGTCGGCGATGACCGGGCTCGCCGACCGGATGGAGCGTGCGGGCCTCGTCAAGCGCCGGCGCGATGGTGAGGACGGGCGCAGCCAGCGGCTGCATCTGACCGTGGCGGGCCAGGAGCTCGGCAAGCGCGCCGCAACGCGGACCAGGGTGATCAACAACCGCCTGATCGACGGATTTTCGGAAGCCGAGATCGAGGTGGTGTCGCGCTGGCTGACCAGCCTGCAAGAGAAATTTCCGAAAGACAAAGACGGCTAGCGCGTTTTCAAGCCAAGTCGATACCGGTTCGCGTCAAGAAAACGCGTCAAACAACAAGCAACCAACAGGAGTGAGACATGAGTGAAGTGGTCGTAGCGCTGGATGGTGGTGTTCTCACCGTGACGATGGCCCGTCCGGACAAGAAGAATGCGATCACCAACGCGATGTATGGCGCGATGGCCGACGCGCTCGAACGCGCGGAAAGCGATTCTGCGATCCGCGCCGTGCTGCTCCAGGGCGACGGCGACAGCTTTACCGCAGGCAATGATCTCGCCGATTTCGCGGCGGTGTCGCGCGGCGTGCAGGGCGAGCGTCACGTGACGCGCTTCCTTAGCTGTCTTGCCAAGGCGACGCGGCCGCTGGTTGCCGCCGTGCAGGGCAATGCGGTCGGTATCGGCACCACCATGCTGCTGCATTGCGACCTCGTCTACCTCGCGCCGACCGCGCGGCTGATCACGCCGTTCGTCAATCTTGCGCTGGTGCCGGAGGCGGCCTCGACCTATCTGCTGCCGCAACGCATCGGCTATGCGCGGGCCTATGCGATGTTCGCGCTCGGCGAGCCGGTCGAGGCGGAGACCGCGGTCTCCATCGGTCTCGCCAACGCCGTGGTGCCGCTTGCGGATCTCCGCGCCAAGGCCCGGGCGGCGGCGGACGCACTGGCAAAGCGGCCATTCGGCTCGCTCCAGCACACCAAGGCGTTGATGCGCGATCCGGCCAGGATCAGCGCGCAAATGGCGCGCGAGGGCGAAATCTTCCAGCAGCGGCTGATGAGCGCGGAAGCGCGCGAGGCCTTTGCCGCCTTTGCCGAGCGTCGCCAGCCTGATTTCTCCAAGATCGCCGGTTAGGCTTGAGGCTAGGTGCCGCCACACACGGGCGGCCCCATCGCTTTGGGGTTGACGGCTTCGCCGGCATCGAACATCTCGTGTCAGGGCATGGCGCAACCGGTGAGGCGAGGCATGAGCGACAGTCACACGCTGCGCGGCGACGGAATCGCCGCGACCATTTTGGCGCAGGGCGCCGAATTGTCGTCGCTCAGCAATGCCGACGGAACCGAGTTGCTGTGGCAGGCTGGCCCACAATGGCCGCGTCATGCACCGATCCTGTTCCCGATCGTCGGCCGGTTGAAGAACGACACGCTGCGTCACCATGGCAAGACCTATCCGATGACACAGCACGGCCTTGCGCGGGATCGCCGCTTTGTCTGGCTGGAGCAGGGACCGCGATCCTGCAAGCTCGCGCTCACCGACGATGAGGAAACGCCGGCACGCTATCCGTTCGCGTTCAGGCTCGAGGTCACTTACACCGTTGATGGTACCGATCTCGATGTCGCCTTCGATATCATCAACACCGGCGACGAGATGCTGCCGGCCTCGCTCGGTGGTCATCCCGCCTTCAACTGGCCGTTGGTGCCGGGGCTGCCGAAGGAGGCTTACACGCTGACCTTCGGCAAGACTGAACTTGCGCCGATCCGGCGGCTGAAGGATGGATTGATGCGGCCGCAGCCCGAACCCAATCCGGTCAAGGGCAGAACGCTCGCACTGTCGGAGGAGCTGTTCGATGACGACGCGATGGTCTTCGATCAGGTCGCAAGTACATCGATCCTCTTCACGGCGACACTAGGCCCGGCAGCAGCCACACAAGGCCCCGCGATCGAGATGTCGTGGCGCGGCTTCCGCGAACTCGGCATCTGGTCGAAGGTCGGCGGCGCGCCGTTCCTCTGCATCGAGCCGTGGCACGGCTTTGCCAGCCCCGCGGAGTTCGACGGCGAGTTCGCCGACAAGCCCGGCTTGATGCACATCGCGCCGGGCGCGCGTCAGTCGCTGGGCTATCGCATTCGCGTGAGCTGATCGAAGGTCAGATCAATGCGCGCAGGAGCTGAGCGCGCTGGTGATCGCGCCCACCGATGGCGGATTTTCATGCGCCCAGGCCTCATGTGCGGCGAGATCGCGGTAATGCTCCGCCATGCGCAGCAGCCGCTCGCGAATGCCGGCATCTTGCTCGCCCTTGGCCTGATCGGCCAGCTGCGCGGCACGTTCGAGAAGCGTTTTCGGATCGATCACGACAAGCTCCAAATCCGGTTTCGCCAAGCGGACAACGGTCATAGTCAAGCACAGTTCCTGCCACGCTTTGATGACGGCGCGGAACCGAAGCCCCGCAATTAGATCGTCCGATGTTCGATGCCGGCCTGGACCTAGTTGAACGCCATGCCGCCGCTCATCGCAATCGTCTGTCCGGTCATGTAGGGGTTGTTGACCAGCAGCATCACGGCCTGCGCGACCTCCTCGGCGGTGCCGAAGCGGCCGATCGGGATCCGGCTGACGAGGCCGCTCTGTCCCTTCATCATGTCGGTCTCGATCAGCGACGGCGCAACCGCGTTGATCGTGATGCCCTCCTTGACGAGCCGTGCCGCATAGCCGCGGGTCAGGCCCTCCATGGCTGCCTTGGACGCGTTGTAGTGCGGCCCGATCGCGCCGGCGCCGCGCGCCGCGCCGGAGGAGATGTTGACGATGCGGCCCCATTTCCGGGTGCGCATCATCGGCAGCACCGCTTGCGTGCAGAGAAATGCCGATTTGAGGTTGACCGTGATGGTGCGGTCGAAATCCTCTTCGGTGAGGTCGTCGATACCCCTGACGATCGCGATCCCGGCATTGTTGACGAGGATGTCGACCGGACCGAGCTCGGATTTGGCACGCTCGACCAGCCCGGCGACGGCGGCAGCCTCGGAGACGTCGGCGCCGACAGCGACGGCGCGGCCGCCGGCGGCGGTGATGCCCTTTGCCAGCGTCTCCGCTTCAGCCGAGCGCTCGCGATAATTGACGGCGACGGCGGCGCCGGCTTCCGCCAGCATCTTGACGATGGCCGCGCCAATGCCGCGCGATCCGCCGGTCACCAGCGCCACATGTCCGTGTAGACTGTTTGTCGTCATCGGCCGTCCTCCTTGCGAGTGCAGAGAGGTTCGCAAAGCGGGAGCCGGGGCGCAACGCAACCCTGCTCAAATCTGCGTTGCCGCGGGCGCCATTGCGGCAAAAAACCGGCATCTGGAGCCGGAATCGGCCTTGCGTCCGGCGCGGGCCGGCGGCAATGGTTGGGACATCGTTCCGTCCAGCCCACCCACGAGAGTTCGATGAGCAAACTGATTGTCCGCGCCGGCGAGTTCACCTTTGACGCCCGTTTCGAGGAGCAGCTCGCGCCGAAGACGGTCGCCGCCTTCCGCAAGGCGATGCCGTTCGAGAGCCAGGCGATCCACGTGCGCTGGAGCGGCGAGGGCGTCTGGATGCCGCTCGGCGATCTCGATTTCGGCGTCTCCTACGAGAACCACACCAGCTATCCGGCGCCGGGCCAGATCATCCTCTATCCCGGCGGCATCAGCGAGACCGAGATCCTGCTGGCCTATGGCGGCGTGCATTTCGCCAGCAAGATGGGCCAGCTCGCCGGCAATCATTTCATCACGCTGACCTCGGGTCTGGAAAACCTCACCGCCTTCGGCAAGACGGTGTTGTGGAAGGGCGCGCAGCAGATCCGCTTCGAGGAAATCTGATGTGACCGAGGCCCGCTATCCGCGCGATCTCCGCGGCTACGGCCGCAACCCGCCGGATCCGAAATGGCCCGACGCTGCGCGTGTCGCCGTGCAGTTCGTGGTCAATTTCGAGGAGGGCGGCGAGAACAACATCCTGCACGGCGATCGTGCCTCGGAAGCGTTTCTGTCCGATGTGCTGGGCGCGCAGCCCTGGGTCGGCCAACGTCACGCCAATATCGAAACCATGTTCGAATATGGCTCGCGCGCCGGCTTCTGGCGGCTATGGCGGATGTTCAACGAGCGCAAGCTGCCGGCCACGGTGTTCGGCGTCGCGATGGCGCTGAAGCGCAATCCGGACGTCGTGGCGGCGATGCAGGAGGCAGGCTGGGATATCGCGAGCCACAGCCTGCGCTGGGTCGAGCACAAGGACATGTCGGAGGACGAGGAGCGCGAGGAGATCGCCCGCGCCATTGCCGTGCATACCGAGGCGACCGGCGCGCGGCCGCTCGGCTGGTACACCGGCCGCTCCTCGATCAACACGCTGCGGCTTCTGATGGAGACGGGCGGCCTGCGCTATCTCTGCGATTCCTATGCCGACGATCTGCCCTACTGGATCAAGGCATCCGGCACCGAGCCACATCTCGTGATCCCCTATACGCTCGATGCCAACGACATGCGCTTCATCAACGCCCAGGGCTTTGGCGGCGGCGATGAGTTCTACACCTATCTGAAGGACGGCTTTGACGTGCTCTATGCCGAGGGTGCGACGCGACCCAAGATGATGTCGGTCGGCCTGCATTGCCGCGTCGTCGGCCGTCCCGGCCGCGCCGCCGCGCTGATGCGCTTCCTCGACTACATCCAGAAGCACGAACGGGTCTGGGTGCCGACCCGGCTCGCGATCGCCGAGCATTGGCACGCCAATCTGAAGCATCTCGCCGAGCAGGCGTTCGAGATCGCCTAGCGCGCCTTGATCTGACGCGGAGCGCTGATAAACCGCTTCGTCATTGCAATGGCAGGATCTTGCCGGGATCGCGCGCCACAAACTCCGTGTCGTCCCTGCGAAAGCAGGGACCCATATGTGGACGGCCCCCGTGGCACAAGAGCTTTCTGGGATTGATCGGATCGCTTGCATCCATATGTCCGGCCTGTTGAGTGCGATCGAATGAATCGCTGGCCAAGATGGTTTGCGCGATGCGAGTTCCAAACAACCACGCGACCTGTTGACGGCCGATGGGTCCCACGGATTGTCTCGCATCGTTGCTCGATCGATCGCTCCATCTGCTCTTGCAGCTCCGGTCGGTCGGTCGGCGAGCGAGCCCGCCGGCCGGCCAATCTGTTAAGCGGTACCCGTCGTAGCGGCATTCAGCCGTGCGGCGTCATAACTCTCACCCGTCACCATCAGCTTCCAGGCGATGCGCGCCACCTTGTTGGCAAGCGCTACGGCCGCAAGCTTCGGCGGCTTGCGCTTGATCAGCGCCAGTAGCCAGCGCGAGTGATGACCGCGTCCGCGCCTGGCCTGCTGGATCACCGCCGTGGCCCCGACGACCAGCAGACGGCGCAGGTCCTCATCGCCCGCCCGCGTGATCTTGCCAAGCCTGGTCTTGCCTGCGGTGGAGTGGTCCTTGGGTGTCAATCCCAGCCAGGCCGCAAAGTGACGACCAGAGCGGAACGCGGCCGGATCAGGTGTCTTCATCACCAGCATCGTTGCAATGATCGGACCGATCGACGGAATCTGCGCCAGGCGCCGGCCCGTGGCATCGCCGCGGTGCCAGGCCATCAGCTTGGCCTCAACCGCCTCCAACTCGTCCTCGAGCCTGACGCACTCCCGGCCCAGCATGGCAAACAGCTCGCGCGCCAGAGCGGGAAGCGTCTCGTCCTGCGCGATCCGCGCCAGCAGCGGTTCGATCGCCTCCAGCCCCTTGGGCGCGATCAGGTCATACTCCGCCGCATGGCCGCGGATCGTGTTGGTCAATTGGGTGCGCCGGGCGATCAGTCCGTCGCGGACCCCCATCAGCATCAGCGCAGCCTGCTGCTCGGCGCTTTTCACCGGCACAAAGCGCATGCTCGGCCGGCTCATCGCCTCACACAGGCCTTCTGCGTCTCGCCCGTCATTCTTGTTCCGCATCACGTAGGGCTTCACCAATTGCGGTGCCATCAGCTTCACCTCATGGCCCAGCCTGGAAAGCTCTCGCGCCCAATATTGCGACGCCCCGCAGGCCTCCATCCCGATCACCGTCGGCGGCAATTTGGCGAAGAACTCCAGCACGAGTTTGCGCGAAAGCTTCTTGCGTAAGACCGGCTGCTCGGACGCATCAACCCCATGCAGCACAAAAATATGCTTCGACGTATCCATCCCAATGCGGATAATCTGGTTCACGGACGGCTCCCATGTCTGAGATTTGCAACAACCTCATTCTGGCACACTGATGCCGTAGGGGGCCGTCCACACCATCAACCACGAATGCTGATTGTTGCGCAACGCTGGAACGACGATCCCGTTGACAACATCCGCCGCGGAGTATGGGTCCCTGCTTTCGCAGGGACGACATCTTTGCGTGGCCAGAGCTGATTGCATCGCCCCGCCGGCAATGACGCGGATGGTCAGTGCCCGGCCATGTGGCGACCGATCTCGGTAAGGTCAGCCTCGCTGGCGCGGGCTTCGTGAACGAACGCGCCGTGGAACATCACGACCAGCCGGTCCGACAGCTCCAGCAGCTCATCGAGATCTTCGCTGACCAGCAGCACCGCGGCGCCGCGGTTGCGGGCGGCCATGATCTCGGCATGGATCTGCGCCACCGCCGCGAAGTCGAGCCCGAAGCAGGGATTGGCGGCGATCAGCACCTCGACATTGCCCGAGAGCTCGCGCGCCAGCACCGCGCGCTGCACATTGCCGCCCGACAGCGCCGCGATCGGCGTCTCCGGCGTGCGGGTCTTGATCTTGTAGCGGTTGATCTTGCGCTGCGCGTCGTCGCGGAACGCCGCGCGGTTCAGCCACCAGCCGCCGCGCGCGAACGGGGCGCGGTCGAACCCGCGGAATGCAATGTTGTCGGCGACGCTCATGCCGCCGACACAGGCGTTCTTCAGCGGCTCCTCCGGCAGCAGCGACATCTTGTGGCGGCGCATCTCCTCGCGGCTTGCCGCATAGGCTTCGCCCTGGACCCGGACCACGCCGCCCTCGGCTTCGCGCTGGCCGGCCAAGACCTCGACCAGCTGACGCTGACCATTGCCGGAGACGCCGGCGATGCCGACGATCTCGCCGCTCTTCACCGTCAGCGACACGCCGTGCACGGCGATTGCGCCGGCATCGTCGAGCGCGGTGAGCTTGTCGAGCTCGAGCCGGGGCGCACCAGTCTCGCCGGTGCGCGGCGGCTGGACCGTCAGCTGCTCGGCGCCGATCATGGTGCGCGCCATTTCGTCCGGGGTGAGTTCGGTGACCCGGCCGGTGCCGGCAAGCTTGCCGCGACGCAAGATCGTCACCTCGTCGGCAAACGCCATCACCTCGCGGAACTTGTGCGTGATCATCAGGATGGTCAGCTCGCCCGCGACCACCATGGCGCGCAGCATGCCGAGCACCTCGTCCGCCTCGCCCGGCGTCAGCACCGAGGTCGGCTCGTCCAGGATCAGGAAGCGGCGCTTCAGATAGAGTTGCTTGAGGATCTCGCATTTCTGCCGCTCGCCGGCGGAGATGTCGGAGACCTTTGCGTCGAGCGGCACCTTGAACGGCATCCGTGCAAGGAACGCCGCGAGCTCCTTCTTCTCCTTGCGCCAGTCGACCACGGCCGGCACGTCGTCGCGCGCCAGCACCAGGTTCTCGGCAACCGTCATCGCCGGCACGAGGGTAAAGTGCTGGTAGACCATGCCGAGCCCGAGCGCATGTGCGTCCTTGGGATTGGCGATGGTCTGCTGTCGACCGCCGACGATGATGTCGCCTTCGGTGGCGTGGTAATAGCCCATGATGCATTTCACGAGCGTGCTCTTGCCCGCGCCGTTCTCGCCGAGCAGCGCATGAAACGAGCCGGGCCGCACCTTGAGCTCGACATTGTCGAGCGCTGTGAAATCGCCGAATCGCATGGTCATGGCGATGGCGTCGACGCCGAACGCGCCTGACGGGGCGGGCGGTTCGCCGATGATCACGACAGCGCTCCGATCAAGTCGGGGGATTTCGTCACCGCGCCGAACACGCCGCCCTGCATCTTGATCATCTTCAGCGCGTGGTCGTGGTTGCCCTTGTCGGTCGCGCCGCAGCAGTCTTCCACCAGCACGCATTCGAAGCCGCGGTCATTGGCCTCGCGCATCGTGGTGTGGACGCAGACGTCGGTGGTGATGCCGGTCAGCACGATGTTCTCGATGCCGCGCAGCCGCAGCATCAGCTCGAGATCGGTGGCGCAGAACGAGCCTTTGCCGGGCTTGTCGATAACAGGCTCGCCCGGCAGCGGCGCGAGATCGGGGATGATCTCCCATCCGGGTTCGCCGCGCACCAGGATGCGGCCGCACGGGCCGGGATCGCCGATGCCGGCGCCGATCTGGCGCGAGCGCCAGCGTTTGTTGGCGGGCAGGTCGGTCAAATCAGGGCGGTGGCCTTCGCGGGTGTGGATGATGTGAAAGCCTTGCGCGCGCATCACCGCGAGCAGCTTCCTGATCGGCTCGATCGGCGCGCGGGTCAGCGAGAGATCGTAGCCCATCTTGTCGACATAGCCGCCGACGCCGCAGAAATCGGTCTGCATGTCGATGATGATCAGCGCGGTATTCTCTGGCCGTAGATCGCCATTATAGGGCCAGGCGTAGGGCTCGGACTTGATGAAGCGCTCGGGCATGGAATGATCTCGCGGTCTATCGGGTGATGGACAATTCGGCGGGCGCGCCGGTCAGCGTGCGCTTCGGCGAGCAGGTGATGATCATGATCGCAAGCGTCAGGATGTAGGGCGCGGCGTTGAACAGATGATAGCCGGAGGTGATGCCGACCGATTGCAGCGCCGGCCCGAGCGCGGCGGCGCCGCCGAACGCGAGCGAGGCCCATAGGCACAGCATCGGGTCCCAGCGCGCGAAGATCACCAGCGCGACCGCGGTGATGCCCTGTCCCGAGGAAAGCCCCTCGTTCCAGCTGCCGGGATAGAACAGCGACAGGAACGAGCCGCCGATGCCGGCGAGGAAGCCGCCGACCATGGTGGCGCGCAGCCGGATCAACAGCACGGAATGCCCCATCGCGCGCGCCGCGTCCGCGCTCTCGCCGGCGGTGCGGATCAACAGGCCCCAGCGCGTGGTCCTGAAGGCCCAATAGAGCAGCGGCGCGATCGCGACACCGATCAGGAACAGCGCGTTGATGCGCAGCGCCGCGCGCACCTGTGGCACGTCGCTCCACCAGCCGAAATCGATGGCCGGCAGCCGTGCCGCCGTCGGCTCGATCAGCGGCTTGCCGAGGAAGAAGGCAAGGCCGGTGCCGAGCAGCATCAGCGCGATGCCGACCGCGATGTCGTTGACCCGCGGCAGCGAGCAGATGCCGGCATGCAGCGCGCCGAACAAGGCGCCGGTGATCCCGGCCGCGAGCACCCCGAGCCACGGCGAGCCGGAGAGATAGGAGATGCCGTAGGCGCTCATCGCGCCCATCACCAGCGTGCCTTCGAGGCCGAGATTGATGCGACCACTTCGTTCAGTGATGCATTCGCCGAGGCTGACGAACAGGAACGGCGTCGAGACGCGGATGGCGCCGCCGAACACGGCGAGCGGGACTGTCCAGAGCCCGAGCGAAGCATCCGCCATGTCAGGACTTTCCCTTCAGGAAGCCGATCCGCCCGTAGAGCGCATCGCTTGCCAGCACGAACACGAAGATGATGCCCTGCAAGACCAGCACGGAGGCGTCGGGCAGGCCGAGGCGGCGTTGCAACAGGCCGCCGGAGGCCGAGATGCCGCCGAGCAGGATCGCGACCGGAATGATCGCGAGCGGATTCTGCCGCGCCAGGAATGCGACGAGGATGCCGGTGAAGCCGTAGCCCGCGGCGAGGTTGGCATTGGTGCGGCCCTGCACGGCCGCGACCTCGATCATGCCGGCTAGTCCCGCGCTGCTGCCGGCGAGGAAGCAGACGGTCAGGATCAGCTTGCCGACGGAAAGCCCCACGATCTTGGCGGCGCGGATGTTGCCGCCGGCGACGCGCGCGGCGAAGCCGAAAGTGGTGTGATAGATCAGGATGTAGGCGGCAACGGCGGCGACGAGGCCGAACACCAGGCCCCAATGCACGTCGGTGCCGGGAATGCTGCCGATCATGTTGGCGGCGCCGATCTCGCGCGTCGACGGCTTGTTGAGGCTCGCCGGATCGCGCATCGGCCCCTCGACCAGATGATTGAGGATGGCAAGCGCGATATACACCAGCAGCAGGCTCGAGATCGTTTCGTTGACGCCGCGATACTGCCGCAGTCCGCCGGACAGCATGATCCAGAGACCGCCGCCGATCATGCCCGCGATCACCATCGCGATCTGCACGACGATCGGCGCCGCACCCTGCAACGCCAGTGCCGCTGATGTCGCCGACAGCGCGCCGATCAACAGCGCGCCTTCGCCGCCGATGATCACCATGCCGAGCTGCGCCGGCAGCGCCGTGCACAGCGCGGTCAGGATCAGCGGCGCTGCGCGGGTCAGCGTGTTCTGCCAGGAGAACCAGGTGCCGAACGCGCCGTAATACATGTAGAAATACAGGTCGAGCGGGTTCTTGCCGTAGAGCGCGATGAACCCGCCGAACACCGCGAGCGCGCCGACCAGCGCCGCGCCCGGGATCAGGATGTATTCGATGCCCGCGCCGTAGCGCTGGAGGAAGCCGGGATCGGCGGCCGGAGCAACGCCGGCCGCCTCCACCGATTCCGCCGTCTCGGTCGTCACGCGGTGGCTCCGATCACGCCCTCGACGAGATAGTCCATCTTCTCGAGTTCGGGATCCTGCTGGCCGCGATCGGTGCCGGAAGCGATCACGGTCTTGCCCTTGTTGTCGACGAGCGGGCCCTTGAAGATCGCGTAGTCGCCGGACATGAACTTGGCCTTGACGTCGTCGGCATGCTTGCGGGCCTCTGCAGAGACCATCTCGCCATAGGGCGAGACCTTGACGATCTCTTCCTTCAGGCCGCCGCGATAGAAGTTCGGGATTGCCTCACCCGCGGTGATCATCTTGACGAATTTCGGATAGAGCGCTTCCCAGTTCCACTCGGCGCCGGTGAGATAGGCCTTCGGCGCCAGCGGCGACTGGTTGACGTGATAGCCGCACACCATCGCGCCGCGGCGCGCGGCGTTCTCGACCATCGTCTTCGGTCCGTCGACATGGCAGGTCAGCACATCGACGCCCTGGTCGATCAGGCTGTTGGTGGCCTCGGCTTCCTTGACCGGCATCGACCAGTCGCCGGTGAAGATTACCTGCGTCGTCGCCTTAGGATTGGCGAGCCGGGCGCCGAGCGTGAAAGCGTTGATGTTGCGCAGCACCTGCGGGATCGGCTTGGCCGCGACGAAGCCGAGCTTGCCGCTCTTGGTCGAATAGCCGGCGACGATGCCGGAGATGTATTGCGCCTCGTCGATGTAGCCGAAATAGCTGCCGGCGTTCTTCGGGTCCTTGTCGGTCCACAGGCCGCCGCAATGCTCGAAGTGCATCTTCGGAAACTTGGCCGCCATCTTGACGACGTGCGGGTTGTAGTAGCCGAACGAGGTCGGAAACAGCAGCGTGGCGCCGTCGAGATTGATCATGGACTCGATGGTCTTCTCGACCGCATCGGTCTCCGGCACCTTCTCTTCCTCGACCACCTTGATGCCGGGAAGCTTCTTCAGCGCCGCCGCTCCCTGGGCATGGGCCTGGTTGTAGCCATAGTCGTCGCGCGATCCGACATAGATGAAGCCGACCGTGGTTTCCGCTGCCGCCGCGCCGCGAACGCCGAGCGTGCTGCCGAGCGCCAATGCCGCGCTTCCCTGCAATAAATGCCTTCTTGAAATCCTGCCAAAATCCATCGCCTGCTCCCTCCGGCGGGGCCGACCCGCCTGTCCTTGTCGCAGCCGCCGTAACGGCGGCGCGTGACGGAGTGTCGCAAGCTTCGTGCCAGAGCACATTTGGCGGTCATGGTTCTGTAAGTCACTGAATGTAAATGTGAATAATAATCAACATGGGCGGTCTCCGGAATCGGCAGAGTCCGAATTGCCTATTTGATGAGCGATCAATCGCCGTTGTATGCAATGCGGTTAAGCAGTCGCTAACCCCTGGACGGCCGATGCGATCCCCGCCGGGGGCGGCGTCAGGGCGCCATTTGCCGGCTGGTCAATCGGATCGGGCCTGCTACGAGTGAAGCGGGCTTGGGTGCCGGGTTGGACTGATGGGAAACAGCATGAGCGAGAAGAAACCGTCCTCGAATCCATCCTCGAATCCATCCTCCCTTGGCGACGAGATCGTGGCGCGGATCGATCAGCTCGCGGCGATCTCGGAGACGCCGGAGCATCTGGCGCGCGTCTTCCTCACCGACGAGCATCGCAGGGCCGCCGATCTCATCCTGTCCTGGATGCGCGAGGCCGGCATGAGCGCGCACCTCGATGCGATCGGCAATGTCTGCGGCCGCTACGAGGGCGAGCGGCCGGGCCTGCCGGCCCTGATGCTCGGCTCGCATTACGACACCGTGCGCGACGCCGGCAGATGGGACGGCCCGCTCGGCGTCATCACCGCGATCGCCTGCGTCGCCGATCTGAACCGGCGCGGCAAGCGGTTGCCGTTCGCGATCGAGATCGTGGGCTTCGCGGACGAGGAGGGCGTGCGCTTTGCGTCGACCCTGCTCGGCAGCCGCGCGGTGGCCGGCACGTTCGATGAGAGCGTGCTCGACACCCGCGATCGCGCCGGCATCTCGATGCGCGATGCGCTGGTCGCGTTCGGGCTCGACCCCGATCATATCGGCAAGGCGGCGCGCGCCCGCCGCGAGTTGCTCGGCTATGTCGAGCTGCACATCGAGCAGGGCCCGGTACTGGAAGAGAAGGCGCTGCCGGTCGGCGTCGTCACCGCGATTTCAGGTGCGACGCGGCTTGCCGCCAATCTCACCGGCGTCGCCGGTCATGCCGGTACCGTGCCGATGAAGCTGCGGCGCGATGCGCTGACCGGCGCCGCCGAATGCATCGTTGCGATCGAGCAGTTCTGCAAGAGCGATGAAGCCGGCCTCGTCGGCACCGTCGGCTATATCAACGCCATGCCCGGCGCCACCAACGTGATCCCAGGCAAGGTGTCGTTCACGATGGACATCCGCTCGCAGAGCGACATGCATCGCAAGCGCGCCGTCGCCGACATCGTGCGTCAGATCGAGGCCATCGCAAAGCGCCGCGAACTCGCGTTGCAGATCGACATCACTCACGAGAACCGCAGCATGCCCTGCGCGCCGTGGCTGAAAACCCAGATCGCGGCGGCGGTCGCCGCCGAGGGTCATGCCGTGTTCGAGCTGCCGAGCGGCGCCGGGCATGACGGGATGGCGATGGTCGACGTCGCCGATATCGGCATGATCTTCGTGCGCTGCCGCGGCGGAATCAGCCACAATCCGGCCGAGCATGTCGAGCTCGCCGACGCCGACACCGGCGCACGGGTGCTGCTGCGCTTCATCGAGGATTTCCGGCCGCACGGTGGAGTGAATAGCTGAAGCTGCCGCGCCTGGCGGCCCACGCAGCACCAGTCCTGGCTCGGCCGTCGTCCGTCCGTACCAAATCCGGACAGACTTGATCGGCATTTTCCGCATCGGTTGGGGCTATTTGCGGTCCGGCCCGGAAGCGCTAGACTTGTCCGAAGAGGGGAAGGACATGCGCTCGTCCGTCGTCCAGGACGTTCAGTTCCCAAAACAACCGGCGCTGCAGCTCATCTATGACACTGCACCGATCGGTCTTGCCTACCTCTCTCCCGACTGCCGCTACCTCCAGATCAATCAGCGGCTCACCGAGATCTGCGGCATTTCGGTCGAAGGTCATCTCGGACGTACGGTGCACGATTGCGTACCCGCGCTGGCCGCGGCGGTCGAGGGTATCGTCCGGTCGATCATGGAGACCGGAGAAACCCGTCACCGGCGTGGAGGTCTACGGCCAGCGCCCGGGCCACAATGACGAGCGGTGCTGGATCACGCATTGGCATCCGCAGCGCGAGCCGAACGGCAGCATCGTCGGTGTCAACGTTGCGGCCGAAGAGATCACCGACCGCAAGCGCAGCGAACGCGAGATCCGCGCTGCGCGGGATGCGGCCGAGAAGGCCTTGCATCATCTGCAGGAGACCCAGGCGTCCTTGATCGAGGCGGAGAAGCTTGCGGCGCTGGGCCGACTGGTGGCCGGCGTCGCACATGAGATCAACAGTCCGGTCGGCACCAGCCTCACCGTCGCCTCGGTGCTGGAGCAGAAATGCGCCGACTTCGCCGCCGAGGCCGCGCGCGGCAAGCTGAAGCGTTCCAGCCTGAGCGATTTCATCGAGGTCGTCGAGAGCGCGTCGGCGCTGCTGGTCGGCAACCTCAAGCGTGCAGCGGATCTGGTGCAATCGTTCAAGCAGGTGGCCGTCGATCGCAGCTATTTCGACCGGAGCCAGTTCGATCTTGCCGAGGTGACCGAGCAGGTCCTCTCGAACCTGCGGCCGGCGTTGCCGAAGAACAATCTGGCGCTCGAGGTCGATTGCCCGTCGGGTCTTGCGATGAACAGCTATCCCGGCCCTTATGGCCAGGCGCTGACCAATCTGTTCGTCAATTCGCTCGCGCATGCGTTTCCCGACGGCAAGGGCGGCACCATCACGATCCGGCTGCGCGCGTCAGGCGCGGACCAGGTGGAAATCCTGTTCGCCGACGATGGCTGCGGGATGAGCTGCGACGTGCTGCGGCAAGCCTTCGATCCATTCTTCACCACGCGCCGCGACATTGGCCGTATCGGGCTCGGCCTTCACATCGTTCACAACATCGTCACGAACCGGCTGGGCGGCGAGCTCCATCTGGATAGTGTCCCGGGCATGGGGACCAGCGTGCGGATCACGCTGCCGCGCCTGGCGCCGCAGCGCGGAATCGACGGTTGATCCCGGTTGGAGCGCCGAGAAGGAAATGCTCCCCGGCTTCCGGGCCGGATAACGTCATTCCAATTAAGTGCCGCAAAAGGCATTCCACTACCCTTGCTTCCGCCCCCGCCGTTGCGACATTGTGCGGGTATTCCTGATGGTCGAGACGATGAGCCAATCCGCATTCGATCCCTTCGGCGAGCCGGTTCCCGCGGTCGATTCTTCGGCCGCGAGCGAAGGTGTGTCGAAATGGTTGAAGACCGCGGGCACCAGCGTGTTCTGGGTGCTGGTGGTCGGCATCGTGCTGGCGCGGGCGGTCTATTTCGAGCCCGGCGTGTTCAGCTTCGAGCATGCCGTTGCGTGGGCGCAGGGTCTGCTCGCCGCGCTTTAGCGGACGCCGCACGCGGCGCCGCCTTCGCGCCCTTTGTTTCCCGAATGATCCCCTCGAACGCGACCGCCGCCGGCACGTCCAGCCGGCCGGGCGATTTCAATTGCCAGAGCGTGCGCTCGATATGGACGCCCTTGATCGGGATCACCTTGAGCTTCCCCAGCCTCACCTGATCGTCGATCGTTGCGACCGAAACGATGGCGACGCCGACACCGGCGGCCACCGCGTGCTTGATCGCCTCGGTGCTGCCGATCTCGAGCGTCCGCTGCGGTTCGACCCGGTGGGCGGCCAGCGCCTGCGCGACCACCTCGCGGGTGCCAGACCCGGGCTCGCGCACGATCAGGATTTCGTCGTTGAGCAGGCGGACGTCGATCGCGCCTGCAGCGGCTGCGAAGCGATGATCCGGAGCCGCGATCAGGACCATCACGTCGGTCCGCCAGGCTTCGCTGATCACATTCTCGTCCTCGACCGGCCCCTCGACCAGGGCGATTTCGATCTCGTGCCCCAGCATCAGCGCCGCGATATCAGAGGTGTTGGCGCTCACGACATGCAGGTCGATGCCGGGAAAGGCACGGTGAAACATGCCGAGATATTCCGGGATCATGTAGGTCGCGATCGTCGTGCTGGCGCCGATGCGCAGCGAGCCGCTGTCGAGGTTGCGCGATGCCTGCAACTCGTCCTCGGCGGCGCGCTCGGCCGCGAACAGCGTCTCGGCATGCCGCGCCAGCGCCGCGCCCTCCCGGGTCGGCCGCACCCCCTTCGGCGTGCGGTCGAGCAGCCGGCAGCCGACCTGCAGCTCGAAATCCCGCACGCCCTTGGAGATCGCAGGCTGGCTGATGTGCAGCAGGTCGGCGGCGCGGGAGAAACTTCCGGTTCTCGCCACGGCCGCGAACAGGCGGAGCAGATGCAGGTTGAGGGACATAACTTCTCTCTATCGGGGCAGTCCGAAAACATATTAGCCAAGCGGGGCGCCCTGGCGCATAAAATCTTCTCCGAAAAGAGGATGTCGTGCCGCAACAAGACCAAGATCAGGGGCAGAAGCAGGGCGCGCTGAAGCGCATTTTCCTGCTCATTCCGGGCATTCTGCTCTGCGGGGTGGTCACGGTCATCTCGCTCGGCGTCCAGGCCATCGAGGAGCGGGTTTTCGACCATCCCTATATCGAGGCCCTGGTCGTCGCGATCCTGCTCGGCATGGCGGTGCGCACCGCCTGGGAGCCATCGGAGCGCTGGCGATCGGGCATTGCCTTCAGCGCCAAGCAGCTGCTCGAGGTCGCGGTGATGCTGCTCGGCGCGTCCATCAGCTTCGCCGCCATCGTGGCGTCGGGCGGGCTCCTGATCGGCGCGATCGCCGTCACCGTCGTGATCATGCTGGCGGTGACCTACGGTCTCAGCCGGATCCTCGGGCTCAAGACCAAACTCGCGATCCTGATCGCCTGCGGCAATTCGATCTGCGGCAATTCCGCGATCGCGGCGGTGGCACCCGTGATCGAGGCTGACGGCGACGACATCGCCTCGTCGATCTCGTTCACCGCCATTCTCGGCGTGCTGATGGTGCTCGGCCTGCCGCTGCTGATTCCGCTGTTGAAGCTGACGGCGACGCAATACGGCATCCTCGCCGGGCTCACGGTCTATGCCGTGCCGCAGGTGCTGGCGGCGACCGTGCCCGCCGGCATCGTTAGCACCCAGATCGGCACGCTGGTGAAGCTAGTGCGCGTCCTGATGCTGGGCCCGATCGTGGTCGGCCTCTCGCTGTTCGTGGCGCGGCGGCGCAAGGCCGCCGGCACCGCCAAGGAAGGTGGCGCAAAGGCCGCCCCGATCAGCCCGTTCAAGCTGGTGCCCTGGTTCATCATCGGCTTCCTGGTGCTGGCCGCTCTGCGCTCGTTCCAGCTCGTGCCCGACATCGCGATCGCGCCGGTGACGAAGACGGCGGCGATCCTCACCGTCGTCTCGATGGCAGCGCTTGGGCTCGGCGTCGATGTGCGCGTGCTCTCGACCGTCGGCGGCCGGGTGACGGCGGCGGTCACGCTGTCGCTGCTGCTGCTGCTGGGCCTCAGCATCGGCCTCGTGCATTTCTTCAAGTAACGCCGCGGTTCGTTCTTCGTAGGGTGGGCAAAGCGACTTGTCTGCCGTAGCTCGAAGAGCGAAGGTGGAAGCGTGCCCACCTTCACAAGTACGGCGCGGACGGCAGGCACGTCGCCACGCTCCTTTGCCTACCCTATGAATGCCGCAGATTGTCCGATGGCACGTCGCTTGCTTTACTGAGCCTGCGGAATTTGGCCCAGGGGGACGTGATGGCGAGCATGGGTACAATCGCGGCGGAGCCGGCGCCGATCACGCTCAACTGGAGTAAGACCGCGCTCGTCATCATCGACATGCAGCGCGATTTCATGGAGCGAGGGGGCTTCGGCGAGACGCTCGGCAATGATGTCAGCCAGCTTGCCCGCGCGGTGCAGCCGATCGCCGCCGTCCTCGCCGCGGTGCGCGACGCCGGGCTGCTCGTGGTCCATACCCGTGAGGGCCATCTGCCTGACCTCTCCGACGCGCCGCCGGCGAAGCTCGAGCGCGGTGCGCCGTCCTTGCGGATCGGTGATCCCGGACCGATGGGCCGGATCCTGATCCGCGGCGAGGCGGGGCATGACATCATTCCCGAACTCTATCCGCAGGGCAGCGAGATCGTGATCGACAAGCCCGGCAAGGGCGCGTTCTACGCCACTGAATTCGGCGACATCCTGCAGAAATACGGCATCGAGAATCTGCTGGTCTGCGGCGTCACCACCGAAGTCTGCGTCAACACCACGGTGCGCGAGGCCAATGATCGCGGCTATCGCTGCGTCGTGATCTCCGACGGCTGCGCGTCCTACTTCCCCGAATTCCACGAGATGGGCCTGAAGATGATCAAGGCCCAGGGCGGCATTTTCGGTTGGGTCACCGATTCAGCCGCGGTGCTGGAGGCGCTCGCTGCGTAGAGCGTAATGGGTTTAGGTTGAGCTGGAACGGCGCCGAAGCTCACCTCTTCCCTTGGCAGGGGTCGATTTGCGCAGCAAATCGGGTGAGGGCTTACGGTCTATCGAGGGAGCAAAAGCCCTGCGACGGCCCCATAGCTTCATATTGCTCTCGGGCGCTTACTCATAAATCTGGACGCCGCTTTCAGAGGGAAGCAGATACGCGGACCCGACGTCCGGGATATCGCCTTGTGACCCGAGGCGGACATGGACGCGACACCGATCCATCTCGGATTGCTATGGCCGGGTCAGCACATCGCAACCTACAGCTCAATAGGGACTGCTTCTTGCGCTCGATTTCATAGAACTGTCATATGATTGGGGCATTGCAAGAGCAAGGCTACGCGATCTTGACGGGCCTTGACCCGGACAATTGCTGACAAGCAAGACCTTGAATTTCGGTTGGTCAATCCTCGCCGAACTAAGCAGGACCTTCGACGTGGGATCGTCGGAATGGGTGTCCTGCTCCCAAGGTAACTTATGAAAAGGCCACAGAAAGCAAATATCTGGGCTTCTGAAGATCGAACCGCTGTTTGGGTCGGTCTTGCAATCGGCGCGATTGGGCTAGTGGTCCTCTGGGTCGCGCGCTAACCGGACGGGCGGCTCAGCAACTGCCCCCGGAGCGCGAGTCCAACAGCGACAAAGCCGCCGCTCATAGCGCATCAGAACGTCTCTTTGAAACCCTAGGGCTGAACGCTGCGCTAGTGCGTGGCTCCGCTCATTGAAGTCATTGGAGAGGGCGGCACTAAGACGGATCGATATTTGTATTCTGGCGACAAAACCAAGCGATAGGCCCTCAGCTTTCGGTCTTGCCAAGCTGCCAAAGTTTGACCACACGCCTTGCACTCGACGTGCCCCGGGGTACCAAGCAGAGATTCAGACTCAGCGACTTCGTAGATCGACAAGCATTGTGGGCACGCGACGTCTGTGATCTTCATTTAAATATTATGTTCGGCTTTCGGCGTCCCGTAATTGACTTCGATCAATGCTGCGTCTGTGCGGCCTGGCCGCGACGTCCCACAGGCGCCAATATCATTCAATAAATGCTTGTCGTCGCTGCATTTTTCTTTCACTCAATTGAAAGTCACGAGATTGTAGTGAAACTGGCACATCGCTTGCCTAGCGTCCCATTGTTTCTAGAAAACAGGGGGTCGAAATGGACATGCTAGCATATTGCCGTGCCATGGCGTCTTTCTGCCGTCAGCGCGCTCAATTTGAAAATGAAGACGAGTCCTTTTGGGTCAAAGAGGCAGAAGAGTGGGAATGCCTGATCGCCGAATACTGGATAGGTCAGGCTAAGCCGGCCAATGTGAACGCGGCACGAAGCATTCGCATCGTGCGGCCGGATCAGCCGCCACGTGTTGTTGCCTGATCCGTTGTCATAGTCCTTCCCCTTCTGTGAGGAGTACCGCATGGAAAAGGACGTAGTCCGGCTGAGCGCCCATCGCACCAACATTGAACGATATCGGCGATTGCTCAAAACCATACTGTCCGATACTGAACGCCAGTTCATCGAACGGCGATTGCAAGAGGAGGCTGCCGCTGTCGAGTTGCTGACCTTGCAAAAGCCCTTTCACCACGCTGGCGCTGAACAATTCAATGTCTGAATGCCCCGTTACACGGCGCTCTCATTTCATGCGGCTTGACTTTGCCTTGTCCGCCTTGGCCCTTAGCCGACATGATCGACCGCGCCTCTCCTGTCCGCTTCTGACGGCAATGCGGGCGTCATTCGGCGGGCGTATGGGTACACGCTCTAGCCGCCTTTCACCGCGCCCGCCGTCAGCCCCGCCACGATCTGCCGCTGCGCCATCACGGTGAGCAGCAGCACCGGCGCGGTCACGATCAGCGCGGCGGCAGCGAGCGGGCCCCAGCTCAGCTGGTCGAACGAGATCATGTTGTAGACCGCGACCGGCAGCGTGCGCGTCTCGCGCCCGGCCAGCACGATGCCGAACACGAAGTTGTTCCAGGAGAAGATCACCGCGAGGATGAAGGCGACCGCAAGCCCCGGCTTGGCGATCGGCAGCGCGACATGGCGGAACACCTGCCAGCGCGTGGCGCCGTCGATCAGCGCGGCTTCCTCCAGCTCCAGCGGCGTGGTCTCGAAATAGCCGATCATGATCCAGATCACGATCGGCACCGTCACCACAAGGTGGATGATGATCTGCGGCACCAGCGTGCCGAGCAGGCCGAGCCATTGGAACAGCAGGAACAGCGGGATCAGATATGACAGGCCGGGCGTGATGCGCGCGATCAGGATCACGATCGCCGATTTGTGCGCGGCCATCCGCGCAATGCCGTAGCCGGCGGGCACGCCGACCAGCATCGCGAGTCCCGTGGCGCAACCGGTGACAACAAGGCTGTTGCTGAAATAGGTCAGGAAGCGGTTCGAGGCGAACACGTCGGCATAGTTCTTCCAGGCGAAATGCTCCGGGATGAACACCGGCGGATAGGAGGCGTTGTCGATCTCGAATTTCAGCGACAGCGAGGCCATCCAGAGGAAGAACAGGATCGCCGGCGAGACGATGACGAACACCGACAGCCACAGCCCGATCCGTCCCAAAATCTGACGCGGGTTCATGCCTCGCCCCCGAGCTCCGAGGTCCACAGCAGGCGCTTGCGCAGGTAGAGCAACAGCGCCGCCAGCGCCACGATCAGGAGGAAGAACACCACCGCGATCGCCGAGCCATAGCCGAGGTCGTAATAGACGAAGGCGACGCTGTAGAGATAGACGTTGATGGTTTCCGACGCCGAGCCCGGCCCGCCTTGCGTGATCGCGAAGATGATGTCGAAGCTTTTCACCGCGTCGATCATGCGGATCATGCCGGCGATGAACAGGAACGGCATGATCAGGGGAAGCGTGATGAAGCGGAACACCTGCCAGAAATTGGCGCCGTCGATCTGCGCGCTCTCATAGGGTTCGGTCGGGATCGCGGCGAGGCCGCCGAGCACGATCAGCATCACCAGCGGCGTCCATTGCCAGGTCTCGACCAGCACCAGCGACGGGATCACCGTCGTCGGGTTGAACACCCAGAGCTGCGGCGGCAGGCCGACAAGTGACAGCAGATAGTTCAGGACGCCAAGTTGCGGGTGGAACATCATGGTCCACACCAGCGCGATCGCGACGGGAGTGGCCATCATCGGCATGATGAAGATGCCGCGGAGGAAGCCGCGCGCGGTGAATTTCTGATGAAACGCCACCGCCGCCAGCGTGCCGAACACCAGCGGCAGCACCACCGACAGCGCGGTGTAGGACAGCGTGTGCCCGACCGCCTCGACGAAACGCGGATCGGTCGGCAGCCGCAGATAGTTGGCGAGCCCGACGAAGACGGTCGGCGAGCCGACCTTCCATTCCTGCATGCTCATCCAGATCGTGAACACCCACGGAAAGACGATCACCGCCAGCACCACGACAAGCGCCGGGATCACGAACGGCCAGTAGGACGGCGGACGCCATTCCCGCGCCGGCGCGGCGTCCCCAGAGCCTCCGACTCTGGAGGCTCGTTTTGACGCGTTTTCTTCACGCGAACCGGTACCCACTTCGCTTGAAAACGCTTTGCCGGCTGCCGCCGGCTCAGCCTGTGTCACCACGCTCACGCTTTTTCACTACGCTCCAGGATGGGGCGGAATTGCTCGTGCGCCTTTTTCAGCTCGGTGGCGGGATCGCCGCCCGACAGCGTCGCAGTCAGCGCCGCACCGACGATGTCGCGGAATTCGGCGACCGGGACGATGACTGGCAGGCCGAGCTTCGAGATCTTGGCTGAATCGACCACCGATTGCAGCCATTCCTTGGTCTTCACGCCCTTGGCGACCTCGGGGTCGTCGACGATGGAGTTGCGGAACGGCACGCCGCCGCCGGCCTGCAGCAGGCGGGCGCCCTGTCCCCGCGAGACCACCCATTGGCAGAGCAGGTAGGCGGCTTCCTTGTTCTTGTTCGCCGCGGGAATGCCGACGCCGTCGCCATAGGTCGACGAGAATTTGCCCTTGGGTCCGGCGGGCACCAGCGTGTAGCCGACCTTGCCGACGACGCGCGAGGCGGCGGGGTCCTCCAGCGGCGGCGCCCAGCCGTCGGCGTCGATCCACATCGCCGCGCGGCCTTGCGTGAAGGAGGCCATCGATTCCATCCAGTTGAAGCCGGCGACGCCGGGCGGCGCGCATTTCGTCAGCAGCCGCTGATAGAGCTTGGTGGCTTCGATGGCCTCGGGGCCGTCGGTCAGGATGTTGCCCTTGGCATCGAGGAATTCGCCGCCATAGTTGAGATAGAAGTTGGTCCACATCGCCATGTTGGCGTTGCGCAGGCCGCGGCCGACAAAGCCGTAGATGCCTTCCTTCGGATCGGTCAGCTTCTCGGCGGCGACCGCCATTTCGTCCAGCGTCTTCGGGACCTCGACGCCCTTCTTCTGGAACAACTCCTTGTTGTAGTAGAGGATGAAATAGTCGACCGACCACGGTAGCGACAGCATCTGGCCCTTGTCGTTGCGCGCATATTGCAGGCCGGCGGCCGAGAAATCGCTCTCGACGAGGTCGGGCGGCGTCAGGCTCGGGTCCTTGAGAAAGCCCGACATGTCGGCGAGCCAGCCCGCCTTCTCGAATTGCCGCTTCTGCACGTGATAGCTGAGGTGCACGACGTCGAAGCTCGGCTTGCCCGAGGACAGCTCGATCACGCATTTCTGGCGCTGCTGCTGCTCGGGAATCTGCTCAGATTCGACCTTGATGCCGGTGAGCTCGGTGAATTCCTTGATGTACTTCTGCAGATTGTCGCCGCGCGGCCCCTTGGCGAGGATCACCTCCAGCGTCGTCCCGGAATACTTCTTCCAGTTGAGCTCGGCGCGGGCCGGAAATCCGGTCAATCCAACCGCGCCGGCGGCTGCGGTGCCGGCCAGCATCTGCCGGCGCGAGATCAGGTGATGCGACATGTTTCTCTCCCTGGGACGGTTCTTGTTTGGGAGAGATAGTAGCGTCTGGACTTGGCCTGCCTAGCCCCCCGTGCGCGGCGCCGCTGCATAGCGCCGCGCCGCGCATGGTATGGCCGTTATGCCTTGACGAAGGCGAGCAGGGTGCCGTTCGCAGCGGCCGGCGGCACGGTGATGCCGCTGCCGCTCTTGACGCCGGTCGCGCCCAGCGCCTTCTCGGTTGCGGCGAGGTCGGCCGCGATCACGAGACCGGCGCCGCCGCGATCGGACAGGCCATCCAGCGATACGCCGGGATAACGCTTGCCGAGCTGATCCCTGGTCAGGAACACGAAGTCGGCGCGATCTCCGCCGGACGGCACCGCAACCGCACCGTCGGGATCGTGCCTCGCGGCGATATCGATCATCCGGGAGAGATGCGCAGCATCGGTCGCGGGATCCGGCGAGACGATCAGCGCCTGCTTGAGACGTTTTGCCCCGTTGGCGTGTGTCATCAGTTCGGGAATCCACACCGTCTCGCGGGTCTTGTGCTGGCAGGCGAAGATGCGGACGCCGCCGGGCGCTTCCGCGGTCGGCCATTGGAAGGTGCGGAATTTCGCCGCGGAGACCGTGCCGTCAGGCAGCGTCACCGGGCGCTCGAAATCGGTCGGCCCGATCGGCGCATAGCCGCGTGCGCGGATCTCCTCGGCACCGGCTGTCGAATCCACCGCGGTGAACGCGATGCGTTCGATGCCCTCGCCGCGCTTTTCCAGGAAGGCGCGCGCCGGCGCATTGTGTTCAGTTGGCGTCAGCACGCCGAGCAATTCCATGTAGTCGGGGTCGAACATGATGGTGTAGTTGCCCGATCCCATATGCGCGCTATGGGTGCCGCGCGGCGACACGGTGAAGCCGAGCCGCCTGTAATTCTCGGCGGCCTTGTCGAGGTCCTTCACCATGACCACGGCATGATCGATTCCGATGACGTTCTTGAGTGCCACTTGTTGTCTTCCCGGCTGGAATGGGGGCTTTGCTTGAGCATGATCTCTTCGGAAAACCGCTACGCACTTTTCCGGATCATGCTTTAAAGCTAACCAGAATGACCGGACGCCCGCAAGAAAGGATCATGATGAGCAGCAATGCCGTGCGCTGGCCCGCTTCGCTCTGGGCAGCAGTGACGCCACCCGGCCCCGATTGCCCCGAATTGACCGGTGCGCAGCAGGCCGACGTCGTCATCATCGGCGGCGGCTTCACCGGCTTGTCCACCGCGCTGCATCTGCGCGAGGCCAATGTCGACGTCGCGATCGTCGAGGCCGCCGAGCCGGGCTGGGGCGCCTCCGGCCGCAACAACGGCCAGGTGATCCCGACGCTGTCGCGCCCTGATCCCGATGACATCATCGCCCGGCACGGCGCGGCCGGCGAGCGCTTCGTTGCGATGCTGCGCGACAGCGCGGCCATGCTGTTCGACGTCGTCAAACGCTACAACATCGAGGCCGAGCAGGAGCAGGCCGGCTGGGTGCAGCCGGTGCATTCGCCGGGCCGGATCAGGATCGCAGAGCGGCGGGTACAGCAATGGTCGAAATTCGGCGCGCCGGTCGAATTGCTGTCGCGCGACCAGACGAGGGACATGCTCGGCTCGGATGCCTGGTACGGCGGCTTCTGGAACAGGACCGGCGGCCACGTCAATCCGCTGGCGCTGGCGCGAGGCCTGGCGCGCACCGTGCTCGGCCTCGGCGCGCGGATCTATGCCCGTTCGCCCGCGCTGAGCTTCGAGCGCCGCGGCGATCGCTGGGTGGTGAAGACCGAGAAGGGCGAAATCTCCGGCCGCGCGCTGGTGGTCGCGACCAATGCCTATAGCGGCGAATTCGCGAAATCGCTGGTGCCTGAGATTGCGACCGAGGTGATGCCGGTGCTGTCGTGGCAGATGGCGACGCAGCCGCTGTCGGACAATGTCCGCAAGACCATCATCCCCGGCCGGCAGGCGATGTCGGACACCCATGGCGAGCTGTATTTCGCGCGTTACGATGCCCGCAATCGTCTCGTCACCGGCGGTGCCGTGCTCGGCCCGGGCGACAAGACCGGGCGGCTGAAGGCGCGGGTGACCGAGCGGTTGCAACGCTTGTGGCCGCAGATCGGCGACGTCTCCTTCGACTATGTCTGGAACGGTTATGTCGGGATGACGGCGGATTTCCTGCCGCGCATGCATCGCCTCGGACCGAACGCCTACGGCTGGACCGGCTGCAACGGCCGCGCCGTCGCGCTGACGATCCCGCTCGGCCGCGAATTGGCGAGGGCGGTCCAGGGCGTGCCGGAAAGCGAGCTGGCGCTGCCGTTCACCGAGCCGGTGCAGTACATGGCGCACGGACTGCTGCGCAAGCTCGCGCCCTGGATGCTGGTGCTCTACAGGCGCCGCGATGCACAGGAGCTGGTCAAGGGCGATCGCTTCGAGTTGTTGCGCTGGGCGGAGCATTTGCTCGCGTCGCGCCGCTCACGGTGAGCGCGGACCAACGACGCACCACGCGCGATGGCTCGATCAGGCGATCAAGGCATCGCGCTTTCGCGTGAAGTCGCCGCCGGGGATCGCCGACAGCAGCGCCTGCGTGTAGGGATGCTGCGGCCTGCCGAACACCTCGGCGGTCAGTCCTTGCTCGACCACGGCGCCGTCCTTCATCACCGCGACGAGGTCGCAGATCTGGGCGGCAACTCGCAGATCGTGGGTGATGAAGATGATGGAGAGGCCAAGCTGCTGGCGTAGCCCGGCGAGCAGCTTCAAGACTTGCGCCTGCACCGAGACGTCGAGCGCGGAGACCGGCTCGTCAGCGACCAAGACGTCCGGCTTCAGCGCCAGGGCTCGTGCGAGCCCGATGCGCTGCCGCTGGCCGCCGGAGAATTCATGCGGGAAGCGATCGCCGGCGGACGGATCGAGCCCAACCAGCTCGAACAGTTTTCGCGCTTCCGCGATTGCCGTGGCGCGGTCGGTGCCGTGCACGATCGGTCCCTGCGCCACCAGCTCGGCCGCCTTGCGGCGCGGGTTGAGCGAGGCGAACGGATCCTGGAACACCATCTGGATGTGGCGGGTCTCGTGCCTGATGGCGTCGCGGCCGAGCTTCGCCCAGTCCTTGCCGTCGAGCACGATCGATCCGCTGTCGGGATCGATCAACCGGACAATGCAGCGCGCGAGCGTCGATTTGCCCGAACCGGATTCGCCGACGATGCCGAGCGTCGCGCCGCGCGGCAGCCGCAGCGAGACGTTCTTGACTGCCTCTGTGATCCGCGCGCCGCGGCCGAGGAAGCCGCCGGTGCGGTAGGTCTTGGAGACGCCATCGATGGTCAGGATGTCCTTGCCGGAAAGGATGCGCGGCGGCGGTGCCGTCAACGGCGGAACCGCCGCGATCAGTTGTTTGGTGTAGGCATGCTGTGGGTCGTTCAGCACCTTGTCGGCCGTGCCTTGCTCGACGATCGCGCCGTGCTGCATCACCACGACGCGGTCGGCGATCTCGACGACCACGCCGAAATCATGGGTGATGAACAGCACCGCCGTCTTCCTGCGCTGCTGCAGATCGCGGATCAGCTTCAGGATCTGCGCCTGCGTCGTGACGTCGAGCGCGGTGGTCGGCTCGTCGGCGATCAACAGCTTCGGGTCGAGCGCGAGCGACATCGCGATCATGGCGCGCTGGCGCTGGCCGCCGGAGAGCTCGTGCGGATAGGCCTTCGCGGCAGCCCTGGGGTCGGGGATGCGGACATCCTCGAGCAATGCCTCTACCCGCGCATTGATCTCGGCCTTCGACAGGCCGGTGTGGATTGCAAACATCTCGCCGATCTGGTCACCGATGGTGCGCAGCGGATTGAGCGCCGTCATCGGCTCCTGGAAGATCATCGCGATGCCGGCGCCGCGTACCTCGCGCATCTCCGCCTGATCGGCGGCGCAGAGGTCGCGGCCGTCGAACAGCATCCGGCCCCGTTCGATGGTCACCTCGTTCGGCAACAGCCGCATGATCGCGTTCGCCATCATCGACTTGCCGGAGCCGGACTCGCCGACCACGCAGAGGATCTCGTTGGAGGCGATCGACAGGGAAACGTCGGACAGCGCGTGCGGCCGGTCGGCGCCTTTGGGCAGGCGCACGGTCAACCCTTCGAGCGAAAGAACGGTGTCGCTCATCGGCTCTTCAGCCTCGGATTGAGCGCATCGTTGAGGCCCTGGCCGACCAGCGACACCGCGAGCACGGTGACGAGGATCGCAATGCCGGGGATCGCCGAGACGTACCATTGCACCCGGAGCACGTCGCGGCCGAGCCCGATCAGATTGCCCCAGGAGGCGACGTTGGGGTCGGACAGCCTCAGGAACGCCAGCGCACTTTCCAGGAGGATCGCGACCGCCATCACCACACTGGCATAGACGATCACCGGCGGCAGCGCATTGGGCAGGATCTCGCCGAGGATCAGCTGGAGGTCCTTCATGCCGAGCGTCTTGCCGGCCTGGACGAATTCGCGGTTGCGCAGCGACAGGAACTCGGCGCGGGTCAGCCGCGCCGGCGCCGGCCACGACACCACGCCGACCGCGATGGTCACCGTGGTCAGCGTCGAGCCGAACACCGCGACCAGCACCAGCAGCAGCACGAAGTTCGGCAGGGTCTGGAATGCCTCGGTGATCCGCATCAGCACATTGTCGACCCAGCCGCCGTAATAGCCGGCGAAGGCGCCGACCAGGATGCCGATCAGGATCGCGATCACGGTGGCGACGCCGCCGATCAGGAGCGAGATGCGCGCGCCGTAGAAGATCTGGGCGGCGATGTCGCGGCCGGAATTGTCGGTGCCGAGCAGGAAGCGCGGATTGGTGAACGGCCAGACCAGCGGCCGGCCCGCCAGCGCGAGCGGATCGCGCGGATAAAGGAAACTCGCGCTGATCGCCATCGCGATCACCAGCAGCAGCAGGATCAGGCCGATCACCGCGGCCGGGCTGCGGAAGTAGCGTTTCACCGCGTCCATCGTCAGCCCTCCGCCGCGATGCGCGGATCGAGCCGCGCGTAGAGCAGGTCGACGACGAAGTTCACGACAATCACAAGGAGCGCGGACACGAACACGATGCCGAGCAGGGTGTTGAGGTCGCGCTGCACCACGGATTCATAGGCGAGGCGGCCGAGGCCGGGCAGGGAGAACACGCTCTCGACCACGACCGAGCCGCCGAGCATGGTGCCGGCCTGCAAGCCGATCAGCGTCACCATCGGCAGCAGCGCGTTGCGCAGCACATGGCGGGTGATGACGTGGGTCTCGTCCAGCCCCTTGGCGCGGGCGGTGCGGACGAAATCGAGGTTCAAGACCTCCAGCATCGAGGCGCGCATGATGCGCAAATAGATCGCAAGGAAGATCAGCCCGAGCGTCAGCGTCGGCAGCACTAAATGCGCGGCGACATCGAGCACGTGCCAGATCCCCCTCTGCACGGTGCCGATGTCCTCGAAGCCGCCCGGCGGCAGCCATTGCAGATAGACCGAGAACACCACGATCGCCATCAGCCCGAACCAGAACGAGGGCGTGGCGTAGAAGATCAGGCCGAGCGTCGAGATCAAGGTGTCCGGCCAGCGGTTGACGCCGCGCGCGGCGATCACGCCGAACACGAGGCCGAAGAAGAACGCGAATGACAGCGACGCGGTCATCAAGAGGATGGTAGGCGGCAGCCGTTCCAGGATCACGGTCGCCACCGGCTTGCCGTAGATCGAGGAGAAGCCGAGATCGAGCCGCACCAGGTGCCACAGATAGTTGCCGAGTTGCGCCGGAACCGAGAGGTCGAGCCCGTAGAACTTGCGCAGCTGTTGCGCGGTCGCGGCATCGCCGCCGCCCATCTGCGCCATCAGCGCATCGACGGTGTCGCCCGGCGCGAGCTGCAGCAGCAGGAACACGCCGATCAGGATCAGGAACAGGGTCGGGATCGAGGCGGCGAGCCGCCGCCCCGCAAGGCTCAGGATGCGCATCGGTTATCTATAACGTTTTCGAACGAAGTGGACACTGGCCTCTCGGTCACCTCGCCCCGCTTGCGGCAGGGCTGTCCGGGGAAGTTCAACCATAGCAGAGTTCCATCTGGTCGAGGGACGTTGTGGATTTGCGACGGCCAGGGTTGATTGGCGGAGGCTTTTCGATGCTGGCGAAGGCTCGCCGGGTGAACAGGAACTGGCTGACGAGTTCGGCGAGCCTGAGCGGCAGCATTTTGATGCAGTGGGACCGCGCGGCAATGCGCAACAGTAGGTAGGCAATCATCGCAGCAAGGACTTGCAGGCGGATTGCATTGTCATTGGTGCCGAGGAACTTGCGAATGTCGAGGTGTTGCTTGATCCAGCGGAACAGCAGTTCGATCTGCCACCGGCTCTTGTAGAGGGCGGCGATCTCGACAGCCGTTCGGGTCGTGTCGTTGGTGAGAAGCGTGATCACGCCGCCGTTCTCCCGCCTGACCTTGATGCGCCGCAGCGGTATCGGCAAACGCGAGTCGCCCTTACTGGTGAGCTTCACCTCGTCGTCGACGATGATCTTGAAGCCGTCCCCCTTGCTGTTGCGGATGGTGCGATGCCTGACCGCGCGTAGCCGGATGCTCGTCTTCGGCCGGGTCACGAAGAAAGCCTTGCTGTCATTGATCTTATGCCACCAGTCGAAACGGCAATATCCCTTGTCGAACACATAGGTTGTGCCGGCCTGGATCGGAGTCTGGCGACCGATCTCGATATCGTTGACGTTGGCAGCCGTCACCTCGACGCACTTCGGGATATCGCCCTTGGGATCGTAGACCACGTGCAGCTTCATGCCGCGGATGCGGCCGTTCCACGCCGCCCAGGTGCAAACTTTGCCAAGCGGGATCGGACTGGCATCGATCAGGCGCACCATCTCCGTGCCTTCGCCCCGCAACTGCCGGCTTGCCATCGCCGACAATCGTGCAAAGGTTTGCGCAAAAATGCTGGACGGGCGGCGGCTGTTGGCATCCGACAGTGTCGAGCGGGACAACCTGCCGGTGCCCAGGTGATAGTGATGCTGAGGATTGGCGTTGAAGCCGGTCACCACGGCGCGCAGGCTGTTGTTCCCGCTCAACTGCGCATAGATCAGCGCTACCAGGTGATCCCAGCTCTTGAACGACTTGTCATAGGCATCCCCGTCCAGACGATCCACAGCCGCCTGAAACTGCCGCCGATTGATCGGTTCAAGCAGCCTACTAAAAATGCTATCGCGAAATCGCATGCTCGGCCTTCTGTGTCTCGACAACCAGAAAAGACCGATTTGCCTCGGTTTCGCCGAGCATGCACCGCGACACAGTGAATCATTCCCCGGACAGCCCTGCGCTTGCGGGGAGAGGTCGGATCGCATGCAGCAAAGCGAAATGCGATCCGGGTGAGGGGGTACAGGTCTATCGATAGAGCAATATCGCGGAGAAAGCCCCTCACCCCGACCCTCTCCCCGCAAGAGCGGGGCGAGGGAGCAGCAAGGCGCGCCGCCTCAGGCCGAAAGCCAAAGATCGTGCCAGCTCGCCGAGCCCCAGCGCGGTGTATTGGAGTGGTTGCGCGCCTTTGCCGTGATCACGGTGACGAAGATCTGCTCGATCGGCATCCAGACCGGCAGCTCGGTGTTCACCTCCTTGACGAAGTCGGCATAGAGCGCCTTGCGCTTGACCGGATCGACCTCGGTCGCGGCATCGTCGATGGTCTTGTCGACGGTCTTATCCTCCCAGCCCCACTGGTTGGTCCACGGCGCCCCCTTGGGTTGGCCGGAGCGGTACCACACCGTGGTCGAAACCGCGGGGTCGTTGCGATACTGATGCCAGCCGGTCGCGAGATCGAAGGCGTGGTCGTCATAGACCTGCTTGAGGAAGCCGCCGCCGTCGTTGCGCACGATGTCGACCTGAATGCCGACTTCTCCCAGCGACTGCTGGATGAAGGTCGACCACAGCGAGATGTCCTCGCCCCACGGTGCCGGCAGCAGTTTCAGCGAGAAGCGGTTGCCGCCATTGGCCTTGAAGCCGGCCTCGTCGAGCAGCGCGATCGCCTTGGCCTTGTCGTAGGGATATTGCGGCGTGTTCGGCCCGGGATAGAAGTCGGTCGAGGTCGAGGGGATCGGGCCGGTGCCGAGCTTGGCGAAATCGCCCAAGAAATTCTCGATGAAGAACGGCACGTTGATCGCGTGCGCGATGGCGCGGCGGACCCGGATATCAGATAGTTCCTTGCGGCGGAAATTGAACTCGATGGTGTTGGTACGGGCGTTGCCTTCATTGCCCTTGGTTGAGACGATGAAGCGCTTGTCCTTGCCGAGCCGCGCCATGTCCGAGATCGTCAGCCCCGAGAACGGGCTGTAGTGCAATTCGCCGGCCTCCATCTGGGCGGCCGCGGCGGCGCGGTCAGTGATCACCTTCCAGACGATGCGGTCGAGATAGGGCGCGTTCGGCCGCCAGTAATCCGGATTGCGGTCGGCGATGATGTATTGCCCGCGCTCGTATTTGACGAACTTGAACGGGCCGGTGCCGACCGGCGCCAGATTGGTCGGGTTCTGCCTGATGTCGCCGCTCTCATAGAGATGCTTGGCGGAGACGTAGCCGAGGTCGGGCAGGGCCCGCAGCAGCAGGTTCAGCGGCATCGGCCGCTCGTAGCGGAAGATCGCGGTCTGCGGATCGGGCGTATCGACCGATGTGAGGAACAGCTGCAGCGTCGATCCGTAGTTGAGGATCTTCTTCCACATGTTCATCGCGGTGAAGGCGACGTCCTCCGAGGTGAACGGCTTGCCGTCGTGCCAGGTGATGCCCTTGCGCAGCCTGAAGGTGACGGTCTTGCCGTCCGGCGTCGCCTCCCAGCTCTCGGCGAGCACGCCGACCGGCTGTCCCTGGGCGTCGAGGTCGACCAGATTCTCCTGGATCTTGCCGCCAATGATGTAGACGCCGGTAGAGGCCTGGATGCTCGGGTTGAGCTGGCGCTGCTCAGCGCCGTAATGGACGTTGAACACGCCGCCCTTGCGCGGGGTTTCCTGCGCGAATGCCCGCATCGGATTGATGACATTGGCCGCAATCGCGGCCGAGGTCAGAAGGGCCGTGCGGCGGTTGATCTCAAGGCGGGACAAATCCATACGCGGGGTCTCCGGAGTCATACATAAAGGCTTGCATCGGGGTGGCCAGCCGATCGGCCGTGGCGCCCGTTTGCGATGTTACGATGGAATGGGAACCCGAGTCGAACCCGAGTCATTTTCTAATGCCTCGGCCTTTTGGAGGATCGTTTCCGAAACCTGAAGTGGCGCGCCAATGTGCATCGCAACCCGACTTGTGCGCAGCATTGTCGCAC
Organism: Bradyrhizobium sp. USDA 4011; assembly: GCF_054063415.1. NCBI lineage: Bacteria > Pseudomonadati > Pseudomonadota > Alphaproteobacteria > Hyphomicrobiales > Nitrobacteraceae > Bradyrhizobium > Bradyrhizobium sp. USDA 4011. Next base: position 1,819,403 of record NZ_JBSSGG010000001.1, on the reverse strand, counting down.
GCCTGCGGCGCGAGATGCGCCGGGTGATTCGCGCGAAGGGTTGTTTCGGGAGCCCCGAAGCCGCGCAAACCCTGTAATTTTAGGGGTCGGAAGCGACTTGACTGGAGAAAACACTGGAAAAACCCCTGATTCGGGGGCTGTCCACAGCGATATTGCTGTGGGGAGTGCAGAAAACACTGTTTTTCTCGGCGTTTTCCGCCATATCGTGCCCACTCCAGAATCAATGGAGCAACCATGGCTACCCAACTGTCGAAGTCGCAAGTGATCGAGAAGATCGCGACCACCACCGAACTCTCCAAGCGCGACGTCAAGAACGTTTTGGACTCGCTCGTCGATGTCGGCCACAAGGAGCTGAAGAAGAACGGGGTGTTCCTCGTCCCCGGCTTCGCCAAGTTCGTTGTGGTCAAGAAGCCTGCGACCAAGGCGCGCAAGGGCACCAACCCCTTCACCGGCGAAGAGATGATGTTCAAGGCCAAGCCGGCCCGGAAGATCGTCCGCGCACGGCCGGTCAAGGCCGCCAAGGACGCGGTTTAAGAATGAAAGGCCTCCGGTGACGGAGGCCTTTTGCTTTTGAGCCGTCGCTTCCTGCCGTTGGTTGCCCGCTTGAGCGTTTTCGAGCGCAGTGGACACCGGTTCGCGTGAAGAAAACGCGCCAAAGCAGAATCTTGAGCCCCGGGGCCTGGCTAAACCGGGACCGGGGCTCTAGAGACCACCGGTGATCGGCCACCATCGACATTGATGGCGGTGCCGGTGATGTAGGAGCCTTGCTCCGAAGCCAGGAAGCAGGCGAGGTTGGCGAACTCCTCCGCCGTGCCGATGCGGCCGAGCGGCGTGCCCCGGGCCAAGCCCTTGGCGAATTCCCCGAAATCCGTGTCCGGCGCCTGGGCCGCGTGCCGCTTGACCCATTGATCGCTCATGATCAGGCCGACCAAGAGTGCATTCACCAGGATGTTGTGCTCGCCGCCTTCATTGGCCATCACCTTGGTCAGCGCCATGCCGGCCGCGCGCGACACCGAGGTCGGCGCCGAATTGCCGGCCGGCGCCTTCGCAAAGGTGTTGAGCACGTTGATGATGCGGCCCCATTTGCGCTGCTTCATGCCCGGCCACACCAGCCGGCTGAAGCGGATCGCGGCGAACAGTTTCAGGTCGAGGTCCTCCTGCCAGGCCTCGTCGCTGATGCTCTCGAAGGCCAGCGTGCGCGCGGTGCCGGCATTGTTGACCAGCACGTCGATCTTGCCGAGATCCGCGACGATCTGGTCGTGCGCCCTCGAGATGTCGGCCGCCCTGGCGACGTCGCAGACGTAATCGCGTACCACGAGGCCGTCCTTGGCGAGTGCCTCGCGCGCCGCCGTGAGGTCGGCCGCGCCGCGGGCGAGGATCGCGACCCTGGCGCCGGATTCCGCAAACCGCCGCGCCACCGCGATCCCGATGCCCTTGCTGCCGCCGGTGACCACCGCGACACGGTCTTTCATTGTGACGTTCATTGTTGTTCTCCCTGGGGCTGGCCCGGAGAGGACGCTATCAAACCGACAGCGCGACCAACAAGGTCATGCAGAGCAGGTGTGCCGTGACAATCAGTGCGAGATGGAGCGGGCCGGGCATCCGAGGTCTCCGTTGTGGTGCGCCGTGAGGCATTCCGTAAGGTGAGCACTGTCGCCCGTCCCCCTCTCCCGCTTGCGGGGGAGGGCTGGGGTGGGGGCTCTCTCCGCGAGTCATACTGTGGAGAGAGCCCCCACCCGCCGCGCGCTAGGCGCGCGTCGGCCTCCCCCGCAAGCGGGAGAGGCGAAGCGAGTTCGCGGATCGACCAGCAACGCCATATGCGATTGCCCTGCCTTTCAAGGCGAGGTGGAAGCGCGTCCTAATTCAAGCTCGCGCCAGCGGTGAAACTGCGGTCGACGGCTTTACCGACATCCAGCGTCTTGCCGAGGATGCCGTAGCGCGTGGCGCGGTCGGAGGCGGCCTGCACCTCCTTCACCACGGCCTCGTCGATCGCGATCGGGCTCGTCTTCTGCGCGGTGTAGGCGGCGAGCAGCACGTCTTCCGGCAGTTTTGTGAGCTCGGCAGTGCTCCTGGCGTATTCGGCGAGATGATCGAGCGACCACAGCCGCGCCTTGTTGAGCCGCTGCACCAGATCCTGCACGGCCGCGCGCTTGGTCGCGATCGCGTTGTCGGAGGCGACGATGAAGGTGACGGTGGGCGTCAGACCCTCGCCATCGGCGACGATCCGCGCCTTGTCCTTCAGCGTTGCAAAGGAGACGTAGGGCTCCCACACCGCCCAGCCGTCGATCGAGCCGGCGAGCAGCGCGATCTTGGCGTCGACCGGGCCGAGCGGCGCGAAGGTCGCATCCTCGATCCTGTTGCCGGCCTTTTCCAGCGTCGCATCGATCAGGAACTGGCCCCAGCCGCCGCGGGTACCGGCAAGACGCTTGCCCTTCAGATCGGCCGCCGTCTTGATCGGCGAATCCGCGCGCACCAGGATCGCCTGGGTCTTCGGGTCGGCGCGCGTGCCGCCGATCGCCTTGATCGGCGCGCCCGCGGCATAGACCGAGAGGAAGGCGAGATCGCCGGTGTAACCGACGTCGAGCGCGCCGGCGTTGAGCGCCTCGAGGATCGGCGCTGCGGCCGGGAATTCCGACCATTCGATCTTGTACGGCAGATCCTTGGCGAAGCCGGAGATCTCCAGCAGCGAGCGGTTGCCGCCTTTCTGGTCGCCGACGCGCAGCACGATCGCGTCAGTCGCGAAAGCTGCGGCCGATGTCGACAGCGTGATCACCGCTGTGATCAGCGCGGCCGCGGTGCGGCGCGTGAAGTTATAGGGAGAACCCGAGCGGGTCAGTTTGCGCATATGCATTTTCTTTCTGATTCATTCGCTGCTCGTCGGGAAGCGCGGCAGCGTTCGACCGAGTCTATGAGCAAGCCGTTCGCCGTCAACGAAACGGAAAACTGAAATCAGCCCGCGCGCAGCAAGGATGATCTCGCCGAGCCCTTGTGCGTAGAAGACATCGCGCAAGCGGCGATGTTTCACTCAAATTTGGTGCAATCGATGCCGTGCTGTCGCAGGTCTGCGCCGCGCCGAGCGCGAAAATCGTTTCATCGTCGCGCGATGCGATCGTGGAGAGTTCAGCTGCGGCGCCGACTACATTCGAAATTCCATTTCATTGACGATGAACTTATCGCGCCGCATCATTTGCGTGTTGCTTTGAGTGCAATAGCGCCGGAGAAATCCGCTTTTTCTAAACCATGAGCTTCGAACGACGGGGCGCGCAGACGGAGACGTTCTGCGCGCGGGGCGGAGCCTTGCCGAAATGCAGGAGTGATGATGTCGACGGATAACAAGAAGACGGTGATGGATCGCCGCACCTTGCTGCGCGCGGGCGCCGCCGCGGCCTTTGCCGCGCCGATCGGCGCCTACAGCGCGCAGGCCTTCGCGCCGCGGGCGATCACGCCGGCGATCGATTTCTCCGAATTCCCGATCTGCAAGGCGGCTTCCGACGCGCCGCCGCTGGCAGGCAGCCCGCGCAAGCTGAAATTGTCCTGGAACGCCGGCGCGGTCTGCCTCGCGCCGCTGCCGGTCGCCATCGATCATGGCTTCTTCCAGAAGCAGAATCTCGACGTCGAGCTCGTCAACTATTCCGGTTCGACCGACCAGTTGCTGGAGGCGATCGCCACCGGCAAGAGCGACACCGGTCTCGGCATGGCGCTGCGCTGGCTCAAGCCCTTGGAGCAGGGCTTCGACGTCAAGATCGCCGCCGGCACCCATGGCGGCTGCATGCGCGTCTTGACCCGGACCAATTCCGGCATCGACAAGCTCGCCGATCTCAAGGGCAAGATCGTCGCGGTCGGCGATCTCGCAGGTCCCGACAAGAATTTCTTCTCGATCCAGCTCTCCAAGCTCGGCATCGACCCGGTGAGGGATGTCGACTGGCGCGCCTATCCCGGCAATCTCCTGAACGTCGCGGTCGAGAAGGGCGAGGTGCAGGCCTTCTTGTCGTCGGATCCGCTGGCCTATCTCTGGCTGAAGGACACGCAGTACAAGGAGGTCGCCTCCAACCTCGACGGCGAGTACCGCGACAAGAGCTGCTGCATCGTCGGCCTGCGCGGCAGTCTGGTGCGGGAAGAACCCCACGTCGCGCGCGCCATTACCCAGGCGCTGCTCGATGCCGCGATGTTCACCTCGCAGAACCCGGACAAGGCGGCGAAATCGTTCCAGCCCTATGCGCCGAAGGCGGCGAGCCTCGCCGATCTCGAGGCGATGGCGCGCTACCACACCCATCACCATCATCCCACCGGCGAAGTGCTCAAGCGCGAGCTCAAGGGCTACGCCGACGACCTCAAATCGGTGCAGGTGTTCAAGCAGAGCACCGACACGGCCAAATTCGCGGAGCGGATCTATGTCGACGTATTCAGTGTCTGACACGACGGCCGCCGCCGCGCCGCGCGCCGCGGTACGTTCTCGAACCTCTCCGGCAGCTATGGCGTTGGCCTCGCGGCAGCCCTCGCCTGGCTCGCGTTCGGGCTGTCGTGCCTCTATTGGCCCGATGTCGGCGACTGGTCACGAACCGGGTCGCTCGGCATCGGCGCGATCGTCATCGCGGCCTTTATCCTGTTCGGCACGTTCAGCGCGGATTATCTCGGCAGTGCCGGGCAGGCGCTGCGCAAGCGCGCGCCATGGCTGGTGGCCTTCGGCGCCTTCGTGACGCTGTGGGAGGTCGCCACCGCGAAATTCGCCTGGCTGCCGCTGCCGTTTTTCCCGCCGCCGCAGTCGATCCTCGAGGTCTATACCGACGATCTGCCAAAATTGCTCGACAGCGTGTTCGCCTCGATCAAGCTACAGCTCGGCGGCTACATCATCGGTGCGACTGTCGGCTTCATCACCGGCGTCTCGATCGGCTGGTCGCACAAGATCGGCTACTGGGTGCATCCGGTGCTGCGCTTCATCGGCCCGCTGCCCGCCACCGCCTGGCTGCCGATCGCGTTCTTCACTTTCCCGTCGAGCTGGAGCGCCTCGACCTTCCTGATCGCGCTCGCCACTGGATTCCCGGTGACGGTGCTGACCTGGTCGGGCGTCGCGAGCGTCAGCAGCGCCTATTACGACGTCGCGCGCACGCTCGGCGCCAAGCCGTCGTTCCTGGTGCTGAAGGTCGCGATCCCTGCCGCGCTGCCGCACGTGTTCGTCGGCCTGTTCATGGGGCTTGGTTCGTCCTTTGCCGTGCTCGTGGTCGCCGAGATGATCGGCGTCAAGGCCGGGCTCGGCTGGTACCTGCAATGGGCGCAGGGCTGGGCGGCCTATGCCAACATGTACGCGGCGCTGATCGTGATGTCGCTGCTGTGCTCCGGCGCGATCACGCTGCTGTTCCGCACCCGCGACCGCCTGCTGGTCTGGCAGAAGGGCGTCGTCAAATGGTAGTGCAATCCGCCGCTGAGGCGATCACCTATCCCGCCGTCGGCGCCGAGCTCGATATCGAAGGCGTCAGCCACGCCTTCGATATCGACGGCGCTGTCCTGCCGGTGCTCGACAATGTGAACCTATCGATCGCGCCGGGAGAGTTCGTGGCGCTGCTCGGCCCGTCCGGCTGCGGCAAGTCGACCTTGCTGCGGCTGGTCGCGGGGCTGGAGAAGCCGCGCAGCGGCTCGCTGCGCGAGGATGAAGTCCGCATCAGTGGCCCGCATCCGTCGCGTGTCGTCGTATTCCAGGACCCGACGCTGTTTCCCTGGCGCTCGGTCTGGGACAATGTGGCGCTCGGGCTGGAAGCGCAGGGCATCCTGAAGGCGCAGCGGCCTCGGGTCGATGCCGTGATCGAGCTGGTCGGCCTGTCGTCGTTCCGCAACGCCTATCCGCACCAGCTCTCCGGCGGCATGGCGCAGCGCGTGGCACTGGCGCGGGCGCTGGTCAATGATCCGAACATCCTGGTGCTCGACGAGCCGCTCGGCAAGCTCGATTCGCTGACGCGGATCGCCATGCAGTCCGAGCTCGTGGCGCTGTGGCAGCGCAAGGGCTTTACCACGCTGCTCGTCACCCATGACGTCGAGGAAGCGCTGGTGCTTGCCAACCGCGTCATCGTGCTCTCCGATCGTCCGGCGCGGATCAAGGCCGATATCGCCGTCGCCCGGCCATACCCGCGGCATCGCGGCGATCCTTATCTGGCCGAGCTGCGCAAGCAGATCCTCGGCCTGCTCGGACTGGAGGCGACATGGTGACGACAGCGGCGAGGGAGCAGCCGCCGGCGGAAGAGCCCGAATACATCGCGCGCGCGTTGCGGCTCGCCGAGGTGTTTGCCGCGCGTGCGCCCGCGCATGATCGCGATGCCAGCTTCCCCTTCGAGAATTTTTCTGACCTGTCGCGCGAAGGGCTGCTGGCGCTGACTGTGCCGGCGGTATCAGGCGGGAGCGGGGCGGGCGCCCGCGCGGCCACCCGCGTGCTCGGCATCATCGGCAAGGCCGATCCGTCGACCGCGCTGGTGCTGTCGATGCATTACATCCAGCATCTGGTGATGGCGCGCAGCACGCGCTGGCCGGCGCGGTTGGCGCGCAAGCTTGCGAGGGAAACGGTCGAGGGCGTGGCGCTGATCAACGCGCTCCGCGTCGAGCCCGAGCTTGGCTCGCCCGCGCGCGGCGGCCTGCCGGCGACCACGGCGCGCCGCACCGAAACCGGCTGGCGGCTCACGGGCCGCAAGATCTATTCGACCGGCGCGCCGATCCTGAAATGGTATTCGGTCTGGGCGAAAACCGACGAGCCGGAGACCCGTGTCGGGTTGTTTCTGGTTCCGGCCGGATTGCCGGGAACGCGAATCGAGGAGACCTGGGATCACCTCGGCCTGCGCGCCAGCGGCAGCCACACCGTGATCTTCGACGACGTGGTGTTTCCGCTGGATTACGAGATCGACGTCCGCAGGCCCGACGATTGGAAGGTTCCCGACGTCACCCAGGCGAGCGTGCACGCGATCTTCGTCGCCGCGATCTATGATGGCATCGCCCGCGCGGCCCGCGACTGGCTGGTCAAGTTCCTCAAGGAACGGGTGCCGGCCAATCTCGGCGCGCCGCTGGCGACGCTGCCGCGCATGCAGGAGGTCGTCGGCGGCATCGAGGCCCGGCTTGCCGTCAATGCCCGCCTGATCGACAGCTTTGCGGCCGATTTCGATAACGGCTTCTCGCTGTCCGCGATCGAGTCTAACATCATCAAGCTGACGGTGACCAATAACGCCGCAGCGGTGGTGGAGGATGCCTTGTCGCTGACCAGCAATCACGGCCTGTCGCGAACCAATCCGCTGGAGCGGCATTACCGCGACGTGCTGTGCGGCCGCGTCCATACCCCGCAAGACGATGCCACCCGTGTCTCCGCCGGGCGTTCCGCGCTGGGCGTCTGAAAACAACAGCCAACAACAACGGAGTTGTCAGCCATGCCGGTCGAGTTCATCGGCTTCATCACCAACAACAATGCCTCGGAAACCATCGTCCGGTCCGGCCCGGTGCTCGATCCGCCCTATATCGAGACCGTCGCCAAGGCCCATGAGCTCGCCGGCTTCGATCGCGCGCTGCTGGCGTTTCACTCGACCACGCCGGACGCGTTGCAGGTCGCGCAGCATGTGCTGACCATCACCAAGCAGCTCAAGGTAATGATCGCGCAGCGTCCGGGCTTCACCGCGCCGACGCTGTTGGCGCGCCAGCTCGCGACGCTGGATCAGTTCTATGGCGGCCGCGTCTCGCTGCACGTCATCACCGGCGGCAACGCCATCGAGCTGCGCCAGGACGGCAATACGCTCGACGACAAGGACGAGCGCTACGCCCGCACCAGCGAATTCCTCGACGTAGTGCGGCTGGAATGGACCAGCGAGAAGCCGTTCAACTACAGCGGCAAGTACTACAATGTCGAGAACGGCTTCTCGCAGGTGAAGCCGTTGCAGAAGGGCGGCATCTACACCTTTGTCGGCGGCGGCTCGGATGCCGCGGTCGAGGTCGCGGGCAAGCATGCGGACACCTTCGCGCTGTGGGGTGAATCCTACGCGCAGGTGCGGGACGTCACCGCGCGCGTCCGCGCGGCCGCGGCCAAGCACGGCCGGCCGACGCCGCGCTTCAGCCTGTCGGTGCGGCCGATCCTGGCCGACACCGAGGAGAAGGCGTGGGCGAAGGTGGAGCATATCCTCGCGCGCGCCACTGCGCTGCAGGACCAGACCGGTTACCGCCGGCCCAACCACGCGACCGACGGCGCCAAGCGGCTGTTGGCGCTCGCGGATCAGGGCACGCGCATCGACAAGCGGCTGTGGACCGAGATCGCAAAGCTCACTGGCGCCAACAGCAACACCACCGCGCTGGTCGGTACGCCCGAGCAGGTCGCCGAGGTGTTCGCCGATTACTACGATCTCGGCGTCAGCCATTTCCTGATCCGCGGCTTCGATCCGCTGGTCGATGCCATCGACTATGGCCGCGAGCTGATTCCGCTGACCCGCAAGCTGATCGAAGCACGCGACCAGCAGCGGGGGATCGCCGCCGAATGATCCGTCTCATTGTCGCGGCGGCGCTTGCGCTTGCCGCCATCGACGCGGCCGTCGCGCAGACCACGCTGCGCGTCGGCGACCAGAAGGGCAATTCGCAGGCCGTGATGGAAGCGGCCGGCGTGCTCAAAGACGTTCCCTACAGAATCGAATGGAAGGAGTTCGCCGCCGCGGCGCCGCTGCTGGAGGCCTTGGGCGCGGGCGCGATCGACACCGGCCTGGTCGGCGATGCGCCGTTCACCTTCGCGGCCGCCGCCAGGATTCCGGTGAAGGCGATCGCGGCCGTGCGGCAGTCGCGCGAGGGGCTCGCGGTCGTGGTGCCGGAGAATTCTCCGATCAAGAGCTTTGACGATCTGCGCGGCAAGAAGATCGCAACCGGCCGCGGTTCGATCGGCCACCAGCTGATCCTGGCCGCGCTGGAATCGAAGGGCTGGCAGGCGAGCGACGTGCAGATCGTGTTCCTGGCACCGTCGGATGCCAAGGTCGCGTACACGCAAGGCGCTGTCGACGCGTGGTCGACCTGGGAGCCCTATGTCAGCCAGGAGGAGGTGCTGTTCAAGTCGCGCCGTATCATCACGGCCGACGGCATCACGCCCGGCCTCGGCTTCCAGGTCGCAACGCCTGATGCGATCGAGGGCAAGCGCGCCGAGCTCGAGGATTTCGTGCGCAGGCTCGCGGCCGCGCGCGCATGGTCGCAGAACAATGTCGAAGGCTACGCTGCGACCTGGGGCAGGCTGATGAACATCCCGCCTGCGGTGCCGCTGAACTGGCTGGCGCGCGCCAAGATCCGTATCGCGCCGATCGACGACAGCGTGGTGGCCGACGAGCAGAAGACCATCGATCTCTATGACCGCTGGGGCCTGATCCGGCAGAAGATCAACGCCGCCGATATTGTAGATCGCTCGTTTGCCGCGGCAGTCCAGAAGGGCGCGGGGCTGTAGGCAATTTGCAGTCGATGCCAAGCATTCAGCGTCGTCCTGGTGAAAGCCAGGACGACGGGCGTGGAGGTGCTTGCATGATTTCGGAATATTGGAAATATACCCCTGATTTGCCCGACGCGTCAAGCGGCCCTGTCGATGGCCGGCAGCCGCCGGTTCCTTTGCATGGGGTTGTTTTCGATATTTTGCCAGCGCAACTGCGGCGGCTCTGCAAGCAAGCGATGTGGGACCATCGGCGGAAGCGATTGAAGGTCGCACTATCGCACCGCTAACGAACCCGTGATCTCAAAAACATCCATTCGCCCGCAGGCTGCCGCGCGGCAAGGATTTTTCCCTTTCCGCGTCTTCCAGAACGGCAACGTTGCTATTTTCACCGCGGCCTTGCCGTGCCCTGTGGCGCCGCCAAGATCAATCACACGAACAATCGAGTCCGGGAGATCACCGTGGGCCTTCAAGAAACTCGCATCGAGTCGCTGCCGTTTGTGACCGCTGAGCTGAATTATCTCGCGCCGACGCCGGGCAAGCCCCGGACTTACGCTTTCGATCCGCCGCCCGGCGAACCCAAATCCACTGCACTGCCCGAAGCTCACAATGTCCCGATCTTTGACGGGCGCCTGATCGCCGACAGCTTCTCGCTCGACCGCGAGGGCTTTGCGCTGGTCAAGCATCCGACCATCGTGAAGGACTATTACGACGACAACGAAGTCCGCAACGTTTACTACCCGGCCGTCGAGGCGTTCCTCAAGGCGACGCTGAAGGCGGATCGCGTCTTCATCTTCGACCACACCGTGCGCAAGCGCGTCGAAGGTGCAGCGGACATTCGTGGCGGCGGCCCGCGCCAACCCGCGACCCGCGTCCATGTCGACCAGACCGCCGTGTCCGGCCACAATCGTGTGTTCGAGCATTTGCCCGACGAGGCCGAGCAGCTCGTCAAGGGTCGCGTCCAGGTGATCAATCTGTGGCGCCCGATCCGCGGTCCCCTGCGCGATTCACCGCTCGCGATGGCCGACGGCACCACGGTTGCCCCGGAGGATCTGATCGCCTCCGACCTGATCTACCCGAACCGCAGCGGCGAGACCTATTCGGTGAAGTACAATCCGAACCATCGCTGGTTCTACATTCCCGAGATGATGCCGGACGAGGCGATCCTGCTGAAATGCTACGACTCGGCGACCGACGGCCGGACGCGGTTTGGACCGCACAGCGCCTTCGTCGACCCGACCACGCCGGCGGATGCCGCGCCGCGCGAGAGCATCGAACTCCGCACGCTGGTGTTCCATAAGCAGTAGCCTCAAGACGTCTCCGTGAATTCGTCATGCCGGGACAAGCCCGGCCATGACGGTGGCGGTTGCGGCCAAAGTTGGCGCCATCCGCCCAATAGTGTTACGCCCGTCCCCGGATACCCGGGGAATAAGCGATTCATGGATGGCGTGGTGAAGAAGGAAGAGGCGGGGATCGGTTTCCGCGCCCTGGTTCTTGCGCTGCTGGCATTGGCTTGCGGCCATATGCTGTCGACATTGCTGCGCACGATCCCCGCGATCAGCCTCGATCTGATGGCGCGAGATTTCGGCACCTCGCCGCAGGTGCTGGCGAGCCTCACCTCGATCTATCATTTCTCCTTTGCCGCCTCGCAGATACCGGTCGGCGCCGCGATGGACCGCTTTGGCGTGCGGCCGGTGTCGCTGAGCCTTCTCGGAGGTACCGTGGTCGGGACGGTGGTTTCGGCGCTCGCCACGGGTCCCGCGAGCTTCGTGTTCGGGCAACTGATGCTCGGCATTGCCACCTCGGGCATGCTGATGTGCCCGATGACGCTGGCCGCCAAGCAGATGTCGGCGGCGAAGTTCGGCCTGTGGTCCGGCCTGATCCTCTCGATCGGCAATGTCGGCATGCTGCTATCGGCAAGCCCGCTAGCCTTCGTGGTCGATCAGTTCGGCTGGCGCGCCGGCTTCTGGGGCTCGGCCGGCTTCGGCATTGTGGTCCTGATCGCGGTGTTCGCGCTGGTGCCGCGGCAGCCCGCGGCGCATGCGGATGATTCCTCGCCGTTGCAGCAGATGGCCGAGGTGCTGCGGCTCGGCCTGTCGCGCGGCCTGCGCGGATTGATCGCGCTGTCGCTGGTGTCGCTCGGCGCCTCGCTGGTGCTGCGCGGCCTGTGGGGCGGGCCGTGGCTGATGGATGTGAAGGGTCTGAGCCGCATCGAGGCCGGCAATGTGCTCGGGCTGTTCACGCTGGCGATGATCGTCGGGCCAGCCTGCATCGGCGCGATCGATCGCAAGTTCGGACATCGCCGCACCATGGTGGCGGCAACGCATGCCGTCGCCGCGCTGCTGCTGGTGCTGATGGCCGCCGGCGCGCCGCATTTGGCGGTCTCGAACCTGCTCGGCGTCGCCGCGATGCCGGTGCAGTATGACCTGGTGCTGCTGATCCTGATCGGGTTTGCGACCTCGGCGCAGCCGCTGATCTACGGCATGACGCGGCAGCTCGTCGACACCCAGAACACCGGCAAGGCGCTGTCGTCGGTCAATCTCGCGTTCTTCCTCGGCGCGGCCCTGCTGCAGTTCAGCACGGCCGGCGTTGCGGCACTGTTCGGGCTGCCCGCGGTGCTGCTGTTCATCGCCGGCGCGCTGGTGATCGGGATCGTGCTGTTCCTGATCTATACCAAGGCCTGAACTCGGTTCAGATCGTCTGTTCTTGCTTGCGGACCTCGTTCGCAAGCGGTCTCAGCTGCTCGGCGGCACCGGGCCCCACGAGGCTATAGCCCAAGCCCCCTTCGGCCCAGGAGAAGCCGGCGACGTCGCCGCCTATATGCGGCGCCATCGGCGCGTTCTGGTCCGACGTCATCGGCCGCGTCAGCACGACCAGCCGGTCGCCGTGGTCATTGTCATACATGAACATCGCCGCGGGGCCATGGGCGGTCGGCACCACACGTCCGCCCATGAAACGATATCCCGACTTACTCAGATCAGGCAGCTTGACCGGCTGGTGCAATCGGCTGGAAACCCACGCCGCGAGTTCCGTGCTGTCGCGCAGTTCGACCGGCCGGGTGTGATCGGAGGCGTACACCTTGTAGGAGTCGCTTGCTTCCTGCGCGAGCGCGGCAAGACCGCTCGCAGGCCCGTCTGTGGCGCCACGGACCGCCCAGCCGCCGACACCGCCGATCGCAAGCATCAGCATCGCCGCGATCGCCCAACGGAACGACGATGCAGTCGAGCGGCGGCGCTTGTTCTCGATGATCCTCGACAGATTGAGTTGCGGCGGCAGCGGCTCCTCCGCGATCGGCGCGAGCGCTGAACGCAGCAGGCTACGTTGATCCGAGAAGGACGCGACGCGATTCGCCACATCCGGATGGCTCTCCAGATAGGCGGCGACCTCGGCCTGTCGCTCCGGTTCGAGCGCTTGGTCGACATAGGCGTGCAGATCGTCTTCGGAGATCGGACGACTGCTCATGGCTTGCTCCGCAACTGCACGACATTCCCCTGCTGGTTGTCCGCAGGATTCTCGAGTTCCTGCTGCAATCTTTCGCGCGCCCGCGACAGGCGCGACATCACGGTGCCGATCGGGATATTGAGCACCTTGGCCGCTTCCGCATAGCTCAAGTCTTCAACGGCGATCAGCAGCAGCACCGATCGCTGCTCGTCGGGAAGCCTGGCGAGTTTCCCGAGCACATCTTGATACATCAGTTTCTGTTCCTGCTCGGCGCTTTGTACGAACTCGTGCTCGCCCGCCTCGTCGATGGCGACATGCTTGAAGCGTGCCGCGGCGCTGCGGAACTGGTTGACAGCAAGGTTGTGCAGGATGGCAAACAGCCACGACTTTGGACTGCTGGTGTCGCGCCGCTGGTGCCAGTGAGTGACGGCGCGCTCCAGGCAGTCCTGCACCAGATCGTCGGCCGCCGCGCGGTTGCGGACCAGCGAGCGCGCGTAGCGGCGCAGCGCTGGAATCACCGGCTCGATCTGGTGCAGCATGTCGCTCATGGCGTCTGGACCTGCACGGCCGCGCCGAATTTCGACGGCTCACCGGGAGCGATGACGAGGTAGCGCCGTTCGGCCTTGGCCGAGCTTTGCACGATCTGCCGGATCGGGCCAGTCACATTGACGATCGCGGAGCCTGCCGGATTGGTCATGAAGGCGGCGAGCGGTTGCACCGTGCCGGTCCCATCCGCCTTGTCAGCCAATGCCAGGACGTAGTGCTGCTTCGGCTCGAGGCCGGTGACGGAGGCTTGCAGCACCTGGATCAACCCCTGATCGAACAGCGAGACGCTGGTCGGCGGCTTGTCGCCCCTGGCTTCGTTCCTCGGCGCGAGCGCGAGGTGCGCAACCTGGCCGGCGACGCCGAGCGGCTGCAGGTTCTGACGATCATCAGGATTCGGTGCGGCGTCCGGCACATAGGCGATGGCCTGCGGCGCCTGGCCGACCGGGATGTTGGCGATCACCTTGTTGGTCGCGGTGTCGATCGCGGCCAGCGCATCGGCATTTTCAAGGCCGACATAGACCCGCGTGCCGTCGCCGGACGGCCAGATGCCGTGCGGCAGGTTGCCGACGGCAATGGTCGCGACCTCCGCGAAGTCGTCGGTGCGAAACACCTTGACCTCGTTGGTGCCGCCGATGGTCACATAGGCGAAGGTCCCCTTTGCCGTCTTCGCGAAATTGACGTGGTTGGTGATGGGGCCGGTGTCGATCGTCTTGATCAGGTTGAACGGCGGCCGGGCGTTGAAGACCTGGGTCCTGCCGACGTCCTTCAGCGTGAACCACACCTGCGCCCCGTCCGGCGTCGCTGCGATGTTCGGGCAGAACGGGCTTTCCTGCTTCACCTTGGCGACGATCTGATGGTCGGCGACCGAGACCACGTCGGTCTCCGGATTGAACGAGGAGCAGATGTAGCCGTACTTGCCGTCGGGCGAGAATATCTGCATGCCCGGTCCCGCCGGCACCTCGATCCGCATCGTTTCCTTGAAGCTCTGCGCGTCGATCACCGAGATGTAGTTCTCGCCGCGCACGGTGACCCACACCTCCTTGCCGTCCGGCGTGAAGAACGCCTCGTGCGGCGAGCGCCCGACATAGGTGACATGCTTGACCGCGTTCGTTGCCGTGTCGATGAAGGTCACCGAATTCGAGCCGATCGAGACGATGGCGAGGGTGTGGTGGTCGGGCGAATAGCCCATGCCGTGGACCAATACCTGTCCCTTGTAGAGCGGGCTGAAATTGCCGGGCTGCGGGTCGCCGAGCCGGATCACGCCGAGCAGCTTGTTGTCGACGGGATCGGTGACCGACACCGTGTTCGAGAACTGCTCGGCGGCGTAGACGCGGTCGTGATGGCTGATCGGAATGTCGGGCGCGGACACGGCACCCGGTGCCTGACCGGCAAACGCGGATGTCGACAGCACGATCATGCTGGTGGCCAAGAGGCCCTTCACGAATGGGCTCGTCATCACTTGGTCTCCTGCTTCATCATGTCGTGGTGCATGTTCATGTGATCGTGCGTCGTCGCCGCCGGGGCGGGTTTCGGTCCGGGTTGTTGTGTCGGCGCGGGTGTCGTGTCCGTGACCTGTTCGCCGAGCGCGAGCTTCATGGCGTCGATCTCCTGGCGCTGCTCGACGATGATCTCCTGTGCGATCCGGCGCAGCCGCTCGTTCTTGCCGTAGCGGAGCTCGATCACGGCCATGTCGATCGCACCCTGGTGGTGCGGCGTCATCATCGCGACGAAATCGCGATCGATATCGCCGCTCGGCTTGGCGGCCATGTCATTCATCATCTTGGTCATCGCGGCATCGTTTTCCGCGAGGAAGGCGCTCTCATCGGCCGTCTGCGCGGTCGAGGCCGGTTGGTGCGCCTCTTGCGCGAGGGCTACTGGGGAAAGAACGACGGCAAACAGCACACGCGCGCCGAGTAGCGCGGCACCGATGCCTGGTCTAAAGAATCGCAGGATCATCACGTTCACCCTCATAGTTGGCTGGCACGGGTGGGACGCGGGGCGACGAATTCTATTCCGTCGGAGGGCGAAGATTCGTGCTAATCACGAATTACTGAACGGCGGAATAAATTCTGCGGCCCCGCGCCGCGGTTTGCGATCTGGAAGCGTCTGGTTATAAGAGGGAATTCCGGTTCCGCTCGGCCGGTTCCTCGATCCTCGCTGCGCAATCGCACGCGCCAACAAGGCCAAGATGTCCGCCAAGATCGATCCAATCACCCGCTCCGTGGTCCAGCACCGCCTGTCGTCGATCGTGAAGGAGATGGGCGAAGCCATGCTTCGCACCTCCTATTCGCAGATCCTCAACTCCAGCCGCGATTTTTCGCTGGCGATCTGCGACACCGGCGGGCGGCTGATCGCGCAGGCCGATCACATCCCGGTGCATGTCGGCGCCTTGCCGTGGGCGACGCTCGCGGTTGAGGAACGCTTCAAGGATGTCGCGCCCGGCGACGTCATCCTGCTCAACGACCCCTATCATGGCGGCAGCCATCTGCCCGATCTCACCGCCTTCGTGCCGGTGTTCGACGGCGGCAAGCGATTGCTCTGGACCATCGTGCGCGCCCATCAGAGCGACATCGGCGGCGCCACGCATGGCGCCTACAATCCGGCCGCAACCGAGATCTATCAGGAAGGAATTCGCATTCCGCCGATCAAGCTCTACGAGGCCGGCAAGCCGCGTGAGGACCTGCTCGACCTTTTGGCGCTCAACATCCGCAACCCCCGCGAATTCCGCGGCGACCTCGCGGCGATGCTGGGTGCCGCGCATCTCGGCGAGCGCCGCGTCTCAAAACTGTTCAGCGAGTTCGGTGCGGAGACGGTCGAGGCCGCGATCGAGGCCATTCTTGATGCTACCGAGCAGCAGACCCGCGCCGTGGTGTCGAGCTGGAAGGACGGCGTGTTCTACGGCGAAGCGCTGCTCGATGACGACGGCCACGGCCGCACCGACATCAGGATCGCGGCCAAGGTGACCAAGACGGGCAGCGACATCGAGGTCGATCTCACCGGCTCCGATCCGCAGTCGACGAGTTTCGTCAACTCGTCGCACGCCAACATGCAGGCGGCGGTCGCGATGGCCTTTGCCTATCTGATCGACGCCGATATCCCGAAGAACACCGGCGCGCTGCGGCCGCTGAAGGTGGTGGCGAAGCAGGGCACCATCGTGTGGGCCGATCCCGGCCGCCCGGTCACGCTGTGCACCAGCCATCCCTCCAACGAGATCGTCGAAGCCATCATCAAGGCGATGTCGGCCTCCTGTCCGGATCGCGTGATGGGCGGATGGGGCCGTAGATTCCGCATCGCGATCCAGGGCGAGGATCCGCGCAACGGACGCAACTTCATCTGGCACATGTTCCAGGCACGGCCCGGTGGCGGGGCCTCGATCGGCGGTGACGGCTATTCCTCGATCGGCGAATGGCACACCGTCGGGGGCTTGAAGTTCGGCAGCATCGAGGTGGCCGAGGTGCGCTTTCCGCTGCATTTCCGCCAGCACGAGTTCCGGCCGGATTCCGGCGGCGACGGCCAGCACCGCGGCGGGCTCGGTGTCGCGCTCGACATGGTGCTGGAGACGGCAAAGCTCGCCAAGGGCAACACCGCCGGCGACGGCGCGCGCCACGGCCCGTGCGGCATGCTCGGCGGCAAGGATGGCGAACCGCATCACTACCGGCTCCTGTCGGAAGGCCGCGCGCCGCGCGTGCTGAAGACCAAGGAGGTCGGCATCGAGTTGCGCCCGGGCGATTGCCTCGAGATCCGCTCGTCCGGCGGCGGCGGCTGGGGCCCGCCCGAGAAGCGAACGGCGGAGGCGAGGGCGCGCGACGTCGCGCAGGGTCTGGTTTCGAAAGCGGTGTAGGCAAGCATGTATACGATTGGAGTTGACGTCGGCGGCACCTACACCGACCTGGTTGCAACTGACAAAACCGGGCGCACCGTTTTCGCGAAATCGCCGTCCACGCCGGCCGATCAGTCGATCGGCGTCATGGCGGGACTTGAGGAACTGGCGCGCCGCCTCGGCGTCACCCGCGCGGCGATGCTCGCGGCAACCGATCGTCTGGTGCACGGCACCACGGTCGCGACCAACGCGCTCTTGGAACGCAAGGGCGCCAGGGTCGCGCTGCTGACCACCGAGGGCCATCGCGACGTCGTCGAGATGCGCGAGGGGCTGAAGCCGGACCGCTACGATCTGCGCACGCCGCCGCCAGAGCCGCTGGTGCCGCGCGAGCGCCGCTTCGGCGTGCGCGAGCGGCTGAAGGCCGACGGCAGCGCTGCAATTGCGCTCGATGCCGCCGCGCTCGGCGACGTCATCGCCGAGGTGAAACGGTCCGGCGCGAACTCAATTGCGGTCTGCTTCCTGCACGCCTATCTCAACCCGGCGCATGAGCTCGCCGCGGTCGAGCGGCTGGCGAAGGAGCTGCCCGATGCCAGCGTGTCGCGCTCGAGCGATGTGCTGCCGCAGATCAAGGAATATGAGCGCGTCTCGACCACGATCGTGAACGCCTATGTCGCGCCGACGGTGCGGCGCTATCTCACCAATCTGGAGCGCAGCCTGCATGAGGCGGGCTTCAAGGGCTCGCTGTTCGTCGTGCTGTCGCATGGCGGCATGGCGCCGGTGGAAGAGGCCTCGCGGCTTGCCGCGGGCACCGTGCTGTCGGGGCCGGCCGGCGGCATTTCCGGTAGCCGCCGCTGCGCCGAGATGCTCGGGATTCCCGATCTCGTGCCGTTCGACATGGGCGGCACCTCGACCGATATCTCGCTGATAGCAGATGGCGAGGCCTCGCTGTCCGCCGACGGCATCCTGGCCGGCCAGCGCATCGCATTGCGCAGCCTCGACATCGCCAGCATCGCGGCGGGCGGCGGCTCGATCGCCGGTGTCGACGGCGGCCGCACGCTGCGGGTCGGGCCGGAGAGCGCGGGCTCGGTGCCGGGCCCGGCGTGCTACGGCAATGGCGGCCTAGCTGCCACCGTCACCGATGCCAATGTCGTGCTCGGCTATCTCGATGCCGCAGCCTTCATGGGCGGCGCGCGGCCGCTCGATCGCGCGGCATCGGAAGCCGCGGTCGATCGGATCGCGCAGGCGCTCGATCTGTCCCGGATCGAGGCGGCCGCCGGGATCTACAAGATGATCAATCTGAAGATGGCCGACGGCATCCGCCTGATGACGTTGCGCCGCGGCGTCGATCCCCGCAAATTCGCGCTGCTCAGCTTCGGCGGCGCAGCCGGCATGCATGCGGCCGAAGTCGCGCGCGAGCTCGAGATCAAGCGCATCATCGTGCCGACGGTCGCTTCCGTGCTGTCGGCCTGGGGCATGCTGACCAGCGATCTGCGCTATGAGGTCAGCCGCACCCATTACGGCACGGGACGGATCTCGGCCGATGAGGTGAGGGCGCTGTTCGCCGCGCTGGAGGAGCAGGCGGCCGGCCGTTTACGCGACTGGTTCAAGGGCGACATCGCGATCGAGCGTTCGGCCGAGATGCGCTATGGCGAGCAGGTGTTCGAGATCGACGTGCCGCTCGGCGATCTCGATCTCGGCGCCGCGGACCTCGTGGCACAGATCGAGGAGCGCTTCCATCGCCGCCACGAGGAGCTCTACACTTATGCCTCGCGCGGGCAGGAGGTGGTGTTCGTCAACGCCCGCGTCGCCGCGGTCGGCAAGGTGGCGCGCGGCGGCGGCGATGCCGGCGATGCTGCGTCGGCCGCACCGTGCGCGCCACGCAGCAAGCGGCAGGCCTGGCTCGGCGCCTGGCGCGAGGTGCCGGTCTACGCGCTCGACGATCTCAAGCCGGGCCACGCGCTGGCCGGTCCCGCGATCATTGAAGCCGAAACCACCACGGTTCTGGTTGACAGCGGCGACCGCGTCGCGGTCAACCCGCTGGGCTGGCTCGACATAACATTGCGCTGAGGCTGGCCTCCGCCATCAACATTTCATTTTCCCGGCATTGGCTTGGGCGATAAGGTCGCGTCCTCGGGAGGGAGCGCCGGCTGCTGCCGGCGTTTGTGGCGATGTTGATGCAAACAAAAAGACAAACCGTGCTTCCGATATCCCTTGCCCTCGCAGCGATGCTCGCGGCGTCGCCATTGCGTGCGCAGCAAGCGCCCGAAGCGAAGACGGACAACGAGATCCGCGTCGGCAATGTCATGCCCTATACCGGACCGCTCGCCGCGTTCGCGACCATCGGGCGGGCGGAAGCGGCCTATTTCGACATGATCAACGAACATGGCGGCATCAACGGCCGCAAGATCAAGTTCATCTCGGTCGATGACAGCTCCAATCCGAAGACCGCGATCGAGCAGACCCGCGATCTCGTCGAGAGGCAGGACGTGCTGTTGATGTTCGGCTCATTCGGCACGCCAAGCAACCTCGCCGTCCGGAAGTACCTCAACGAGAAGAATATCCCGCAGCTGTTTGTCGCCTCCGGCGACGAGGAGTGGGCGCATCCGAAAACCTTTCCCTGGACCATGGGCTGGCAGCCGACCTTCCGCGCCGAGGGGCGGATCTACGCCAACTACATCCAGGCCGCCTATCCCTCGCGCAAGATCGCGGTGCTGTGGCAGAACGACCAGTTCGGCCGCGATCTGTTCCGGGGATTGCAGGAGGGGCTCGGCGACACTGCCGGCATGATCGTCGCCGATCTCGCTTTCGACGCGTCGGAGACCGCGATCCAGAACCAGATCGGAATCCTGAAAGGCTCCGGCGCCGACATCCTGGTGTTCGACGGTGCGCCGGCGATCGCGGCGCGCGCGATCCGCGCCGCCGCCGACCTCGACTGGCATCCGGTGTTCATCCTCGACAATGCATCGGCTTCGATCGCCAGCGCGTTGCGGCCGGCGGGCCTGCAGAATTCGCTCGGCGTGATCTCGACCTCGTTCCTGAAGGACGCCGGCGATGCCGCCTGGAAGAACGATCCGCAGATCAAGGCATGGGACGCCTTCATGGACAAGTACTATCCCGACGGCGACAAGGACGACATCTACGCCGTGTTCAGCTATGCCGCCGCCGACACGCTGATGCAGGTGCTGCGCCAGTGCGGCGACGACCTGTCGCGCGAGAACATCATGCGGCAGGCCGCCTCCCTGAAGGACTACCAGAGCCCGATCGCACTGCCCGGGATCGTGATCAACACCGGGCCGAAGGATTTCCGCCCGATCAAGCAGATGCGGCTGGTGCAGTTCGACGGCAACGCCTGGCAGCCGATCGGCGACGTGATCGAGAGCGCGTTCACGCCGGTGCGCGAGGATAATTGAGCACGGTGGTCACTCCATCACCGTCACCCTGAGGAGGCCGCAAAGCAGCCGTCTCGAAGCGGCGACGGCCCGACTGTGGCCTTGTACCCTTCGAGTGACCGCTGCGCGGCCTCCTCAGGATGACGGGTTAGGCGGTGCCGCCGCTCAGCTCCCTAAGTGACCACCTACTTCTTCAGCCCGTAGTTCAGCAATCCGCCCTTGCTCTGCGGCGGATGGGCGCGCAGGCCTTCCTCGTTCGGCTCGGTGCCCCAACCCGGGCGATCCGGGATCACGAGATGGCCGTCGACGAACTCCGGCACGTGGGTGAACAGCTCGTGGTCCCAGGCCAGCCGGTCGATGTCGGTCTCCATGATGCGCAGGTTCGGCACTGCCGCGCAGAAATGCGCGTTCATCATGGTGCAGAGATGGCCGTAGAAATTATGCGGCGCGACGTTCACCTCGAAATGCTCGGCGGCGGCGGCGATCTTCATCGACTGCCAGACCCCGTTCCACGGCGTGTCGATGATCGCGACATCCATCGCCTGCTCGGCGAAATAGGGGAGGAACTCGCGCAGGCCCAAAAGCGTCTCGCAGGACGAGATCGGGTGCGGGCTCTGGCGGCGGATAAGCCCAAGCGCCTGCGGGTTGAAGGTGTCGATCTCGACCCAGAACATGTCCATCTTCTCGATGGCGCGCAGGATTTTCAGATACCCTTCGGTCTTGGCGTTGAAGTTGAGGTCGAGCAGGAGATCGATATCCGGCCCCGCGCCGTCGCGGATCGCCTCCAGATGCATGCAGAGATTGCGCAGCACATTGCGGTCGACATTGATCTCGGGCTGGAACGGCGAGCCGAAGCCGGGGCGCCAACCTTGCGGCTTGCCATCCGTATAGACGAAGATATTGGTCTTCATCGCCGAGAATTTCTTCTCGCGCACCTCGGCCCCGATCGCCTTGACGCCGTCGAGATCGGTGATTGCAGGCTTGTACCAATCCGGATGATTGATGCGCCAGGTCGCACAATGCGACCAGTAGACTCGCACGCGGTCGCGGATCTTGCCGCCGAGCAGATCGTAGCAGGGCACACCGAGCGCCTTGGCCTTGACGTCGAGCAGCGCATTCTCGATCGCCCCAAGCGCCAGCGCCACCACGCCGCCGGCGGCGGGGCGCGTCGCGGCGAACAGCTCGACATGGATCCGCTCGTGCTCGAACGCGTTCTTGCCGACCACGCGCGCCGACAGCCGCTCGATCGCAGCCGTCACGCCGGGGGCTCCAAAGCCCTCGTCATATTCGCTCCAGCCGACCAGCCCGTCTGACGTCGTCACCTTGACGAAATGATAATTCCGCCAGCCGGCATCGCAGGCGAGCGTCTCGACGCTTTTGATTGTGGTGGACTTGCTCATGGTTTCCTGCCCGGCGTTTGTTGATGTTGAAGAGAGCACAATAGCGGATCGAGCAATGCGTCAACCGCACGGCGGCAGACCGTCAGCGCACGCTTGTCGCAAAGTGCTGCGGCAATCCAGCGAATTCCGTCAAGCGGAAGAAAATTCCACTTGCATCACACAGTCGGCGCGGCTTCAAGTTCACGCAACAAGAAACTGAATCAGCCGGTGGCATCGGCTGGTCATTTTGTCGCGAGGAAGCGTGATGGGCGCGTTGTCGCATCTGCGGATAGTCGAGATCGGAAGTGCGGCGGCGACGAGCTATTGCGCGCGGCTGTTCGCTGATTTCGGCGCCGATGTGCAGAAGGTCGAGCCGCCCGCGGGCGATCCGCTTCGCCGCACTGCGCCGCTGACGCCGCAGGGGCACAGCGCGTGGTTTGGGTTTCTCAATTTCAACAAGTCGAGCGTCGTGCTCGACCAGAGCGACGCGAGCGCCACGTCGCGCCTGCGTGAGCTGATTGCCGGCTGCGACATCCTGCTCGATGGGCGCGGCATCGACGCGGCCAATTGTCCCGCCGTCGATCTCGATGCGATCAAGCGGACCAATCCGGGCCTGATCCATCTCGACCTCGCCTGGTTCGGCGATCGCGGTCCCTATGCCAATTTCGCGGCGACCGACTCCACGATCCGCGCGCTGACCGGGCTCGTGAAGCTGGTCGGACCCGAGCAGGGGCCGCCGATGCACGCGCCGGACTTCCAGATCGGGATTCTCGGCGGGCTGTGGGGCTTCATCGCGGCCGCCTCGTCGGTGCTCGGCCGCATGCAGGATGGGCGCGGGAGCAGCAGCCATCTCAGCCTGTTCGAGGCCTCTATCGCCGTCACCGAATACATCATGTTCGAGGCGTTCCAGCGCGGCGACATCATGCGGCGGATCGGCGTCAACCGGTTCTGGCCGACCTTTCCGGTCGGCATCTACGAGACCAAGCAGGGCTGGCTCGGCGTCACCACGGTGACCCCGGCGCAGTGGCGCGCGTTCTGCGAGATGCTTGATCTCACCGATCTGCGCGACGATCCGACATTGGTCATGGGCGTCGACCGGTTGCAACGCGTCGCCGAGATTGAAGGCAAGATCCTGCCGAAGCTGAAGCAGCGCACCGCGCAGCAATGGTTTGCCGAGGGTCTCAAGCGCAAGATCCCGATCGTTCCGGTGCCGGAGATCGCGGATCTCATCGCCGACGAAGAAAAGCTTGCACGCGGCGCCATCGTTCCGATCACGGTCGGTGACGAGACCGGCCTTTCCGCCGGCACGATGCAACGATTGACGGGAACGCCGCCGCTGCGCGGTGGCCGCGTGCCCGATCTCGGCGAACAGCAGGTAAGGCCCGCGGCCGCGCCACGTGTGCCGGCGCCGGCACCGAAGCCGGCTCCGACCGATCGCCTGCCGCTCGAGGGCATCCGCGTCGTCGATTTCTCGATGGGATGGGCCGGGCCGATCTGTACCCGCACGCTCGCCGATCTCGGCGCCGACGTCATCAAGGTCGAGGCGACCCAGTATCCGGACTGGTGGCGCGGCGTCGACCGCCGCCCGGCCTATGTGCTGGAGCAGATGTACGAGAAGTCGGTGCGCTACTGCATCATGAACCGCAACAAGCGCGGCATCACGCTCGATCTGACCCGGCCGAAGGGGCTTGCGCTGGCAAAGCGCCTGCTCGCCGATGCCGACCTCGTCGTCGACAATTATTCGGTCGAGGTGCTGCCCAAGCTCGGTCTCGGCTACGACGTGCTGAGCAAGATCAATCCGAAGCTCGTGATGATGTCGATGTCGGCATTCGGTGCCGGCAGCGTGCATCGCGACTGCCGCGCTTACGGCTCGACCCTCGAGCAGGGCTCCGGCCTGCCAAGCGTGGTCGGTGATCCCGGCGGCCCGCCTGTGATGAGCCACACCGCGTTCGGCGATGCCGTCGGCGGCCTCAACGGCGCTGCCGCGGTGCTGACGGCGCTGATCCACGCCAGGCTGACGGGGCAGGGGCAGTTCATCGATCTCGCGCAGATCGAGTGCATGATGCCGTTCGCCGCACCCTGGATCGTGGCGCATTCGATCGGTGGCAGGCCGCCGGCGAAATACGGCAACCGGCACCCGGATTTCGTGCCGCATGGCTGCTTTCGCTGCGATGGCGAGGACAATTGGATCGTGGTCGCGGTGTCCGACGACGCGATGTGGCCAAGACTCGCGCGGCTGCTCGGCCGCGAGGATTGGGCGACGGACGCGACGCTCAAGTCGGCCGCGGGCCGGCGCGCCATCGAGGCCGAGATCGAGGCTGCGATCACGGCCTGGACCTCGGCGCGCGATGCCGATGCAGCGATGGCTGCGCTGCAGGCTGAAGGTATCGCCTCCGGCGTGGCGCGGCTGCCGATCGATCTGCTGCAGGACCCGCAGCTCCACGCCCGCGGTTTCATCCAGCAGGTCGACCGCGCCTTCATCGGCAAGCATCCGCAGCCGTCGATGCCGTTCCGCGAGGGCGATGCACCGTTTGCGATCCGCTCGGTGCCGCCGACGCTCGGCGAGCACAACCGCGAGATCCTGTCCGGCATGCTCGGCCTCTCCGATGCCGAGCTTGAGGAGCTCAGCCGCGAGGGCATTATCGGCACCGAGATGCTGATGGAGGAGCAGCTGGTGAAAGAGAAGAAGCGGGCGGCGGGTTGATGGAAGCAGGCCAGCCGGCACAGCGCAAGGCGGAGGGTGCGCGCGACGCCGCGCGGCCGCTGCTGTCCGTGCGCGGGCTCGGCATTCGTTTCAGGACCGCGCAGGGCATCTGGCAGGCGACGCGGCGGATCGATTTCGACATCGCGTCCGGCGAGCGCGTCGGCATCGTCGGCGAGAGCGGCTGCGGCAAGACCATCACCGGCCTGTCGATCCTGCGCCTCTTGCCGGGCAATTTTGCCGGGCTCGACGGCAAGATCCTGTTCGACGGCACCGATCTCGCCTCCTGCAGCGCGCGGCAGATGCGCGCGATCCGGGGCAAGCGGATCGCGATGATCTTCCAGGAGCCGATGAGCGCGCTCGATCCGGTCTTCACCGTCGGCCACCAGATCGCGGAGACGCTGCGCGTCCATACCGATGTCAGCTACGAGGCAGCACGTGCCAAAACGCTGGAGATGCTCCGCCGTGTCGGCATCGCTTCGCCGGAGCGGCGGATCGACGACTATCCGCACCAGCTCTCCGGCGGCATGCGCCAGCGCGTGATGATTGCGGCGAGCCTGATCTGCGGGCCGCAGCTGCTGATCGCGGACGAGCCGACCACCGCGCTCGACGTCACCGTGCAGGCGCAGATCCTCGAACTGCTGCGCGACATCAGCGAGACCTCGAAAACCGCGCTGATGCTGATCACCCATGATCTCGGCGTCGTCGCCGAGACCTGCACGCGGATGATCACGATGTATGCCGGCGAGGTGATCGAGGACGCCACCGTCGACGAGGCGCTGGTGCGGCCGCTGCATCCCTATACATCGGGCCTGTTGCGCTCGCTGCCGCATCTGAGCCCGCGCCACGGCCGGTTGCCGTCGATCCCGGGCCGGGTGCCGTCGATCGCGGAGATGCCGGCCGGCTGCCGCTTCCGCGCCCGCTGCGCCCATGCCGCCAAGGGCTGCGAGGCCGAGCAGAAGCTGCAGGACGCCGGCGGCGGCCGCAAGGTGCGCTGCTGGCGCTTTGCCGAGCTCAATTTGCCGGGCGCGCTGCATCCGCCCGATGCGCCGGCTGCTGCGAAGGTCGCGACGCAATGACCGCAGCATCCGCTGAACAGCGCGGCGAGCCCATCATCTCGGTGCGCGACCTCCAGGTCCGCTTCCAGACCTCGGACCGTCGCGCCACCGTGAAGGCGGTCGACGGCGTCAATTTCGACGTCCGCCGCGGTGAGACGTTTGGCATCATCGGCGAATCCGGCTCCGGCAAGACCACGATCGGCCGCGCGCTGGTGTTCCTGTTGAAGCCGAGCGCCGGCGCCATCCTGCATGACGGCATCGACCCAACGGCGCTGCCGCGCCAAGAGTTCCAGAGCCATCGCCGCGACTATCAGATCATCTTCCAGGATCCGAACGCCGCGCTGAATCCGCGCATGACGATCCTGGCCTCCGTGCTCGAGCCGCTGCAGCTTGCCCGCGTCGGCAGCCTCGCCGAGCGCGAGCGGCTAGCGCGGGAGGCGCTGGAGCGCGTGGGTCTGCCGCAGGAATTCGGCGAGCGCTATCCGCACCAGCTCTCCGGCGGCCAGAAGCAGCGCGTCGTGATCGCCCGCGCCCTGACGCTGAAGCCGAAATTGATCGTCTGCGACGAGGTGGTGGCCGCGCTCGACATGTCGATCCGCGGCGATGTGCTCAACCTGTTTGCCGATCTGCAGCGCGATCTCGGGCTGACCTACGTCTTCATCACCCATGATCTCGCCGTCGTCTCGCATATCAGCGAGCGCGTCGCGGTGATGTATCTCGGCCGGTTCGTCGAGCTCGGGCCGACCGAGGAGGTCGCCGAGCGCCCGCTGCACCCCTACACGATCGCATTGCTTTCGGCCGAGCCGCGGCCGCGGCCGTCGTCGATGCGCGAGGCGCAGCGGATCGTGCTGCAGGGCGAGGTACCGAGCCCGATCGATCCGCCCTCGGGCTGCCGCTTCCGCACCCGATGCCCGCATGCGCAGCCGCTCTGCACCGAGCGTGTGCCGGAGTGGCGCGAGTTGAAGCCCGATCACTGGGTGGCCTGCCATTTCGCCGACCGCCCGAATTTTTCGAATACCGGAGGATGATGCCATGACAATGACGACACGACGCGAGGCCATGGCGCTGATCTCGGGCGCATTGGCCAGCACGACGATCGGCGGCCGCGCATTCGCGCAAGCCGCGCCGAAGAAGGGCGGCACCTTGCGGATATCAGCGCCGGCCAATCCGTCGAGCCTCGATCCGGCAACCGGCGGCGCCGGCTCCGACCACGCCTTCCTGTTCACGATGTACGACACGCTGACCGAATGGGAGTTCGACACGCTGAAGCCGAAGCCGGGGCTCGCCGAGAGCTGGAAATTCACCGATCCCAACACGCTGGTGCTCAACATCCGCTCAGGCGTCACCTTCCATGACGGCACGCCGCTCGATGCGGAGGCGGTGAAGTTCAACCTCGATCGCAGCCGGAGCGATGCGAAGTCGAACATCAAGGCCGACCTGCTCTCGGTCGCCCTCGGTCGAGGTCACCGGCTCGCAGCAGGTCACCTTGAAGCTGAAGACGCCGGATACCGCGCTGCCCGGTATTCTCTCCGATCGCGCCGGCATGATGGTCTCGCCGACGGCGCTGAAGGCGGCCGAGGGCGGCGTCGTGACGCGCAAGCCGGTCGGCGCCGGCGCCTATGCCTTCGTGAGCTGGGCCGACGGCGAGAAGATCGTGGTCAAGCGCAACGAGAAATATTGGAAGCCGGACCGGCCCTGGCCGGACGGCATCGAGTTCTCGATCATTCCCGAACTCACCACCGGCGCGCGCTCGGTCACCGCCGGGCAGAACGATCTGATCTATCAATTGCCGCCGCGGCAGAAGGCGATCATCGAGCGCGCCTCCAGCGTCAAGGTGGTGCACGGCCCGACGCTCTATGTGTTCCAGATCTTCCTGAACTGGGCGAAGCCGCCGTTCGACAATCTCAAGGTCCGCCAGGCGCTGAACTTTGCGATCGACCGCGAGTCCTTCGCCAAGGCCGCGCTCGCGGGCCTTGCCGAGCCGGCCTACATGAACCTGCCGAAGTCGCACTGGGCCTATGATGCCGAGGTGGCCAAACTCTATCCCTACGATCCCGACAAGGCCCGCAAGCTGCTCGCCGAGGCGGGCTTCAAGGAGGGCACCGCGATCGAGATCGGCGGTTACACCGATCAAGATTCGGTGCAGCGCGAGGAGATACTGATCGAGCAATTGCGTAAGGCGGGCATCAACGTGCGTTTTGTCAACGGCACGGTCGCGGAAGCCTCTGCTGCCTTCTTCGGTCCGGAGAAGAAAGGGGCGGGGTTGTTGTCGGCCTGGACCGGACGCCCCGATCCGAGCCTGACCTATTCGCTGATGTTCACTAAGGACGCCTATTACAATGGCGGCCGCGCCCCGGTGCCGGCCGAACTCGAGGCCGCGATCAAGGAATCGCGCGCGTCGGAAGTTATCGAGGTCAGGCGCAAGGCCTTCTCCACCGTGCAGCGGCTGGTGATGGAGAACGCCTTTGTCGTGCCGCTGGCGTTCCAGTTTGAGCTGGTCGCGATGAACAAGAAGGTGCAGGGCTATCGGCCCAATCTGCTTGGCAAGCCGAAATACGACGACGTCTGGATCGAAGGCTGAACCATGGCACGGCGGTCTCCAGTCAAGGTCATCGGCAGCCGCCTGGTGCAGGCGCTGCCCGTGATCCTGCTCGCGACCTTCATGGTGTTTGCGCTGCTCAAGCTGGTGCCCGGCGACATCGCGGTGACGCTGGCCGGCGACAACGCGACCGACGCGCGGATCACCGAGATCAGGACAATCTACGGCCTCGACCGGCCGTTCCTGGTGCAATATGGCGCCTGGCTCGGCCATGTCGCGCAGGGCGATCTCTCGCAATCGCTGTTGACCGGCGAAAAGGTCGCGGTCTCGATCGGGCGCGCGTTCCCGAACACGCTGCTGATCGTCGTGATCGCGCTGCTGCTGGCGCTGGTCACGGGGATTCCGATGGGCGTGATCGCCGCGATCAAGCCGAACGGCTGGATCGACAAGCTGATCAGCATGATTGCCTCGCTCGGCGTCGCGGTGCCCGGCTTCTGGCTTGCGATGATTTTGGTGGCGGAATTCTCGCTGAAGCTGAACTGGCTGCCGGCGACCGGCGCAAAATCCTTCAGCGCCTCGCCGATCGATGCGATGCGGCACGCGCTGCTGCCCGCCGTCGCGATCGCGGCCTATGGCATGGCCGAGGTCGCGCGCCAGCTGCGCGGCGCCTTGCTGGAGGTGCTGTCCTCGCAATATGTCCGCACGCTGCATGCCAAGGGATTGTCGATGTCGCGGATTCTCTGGCAGCACGGCCTGAAGAACGTCGGCGTCAATCTGCTGACCATCATCAGCCTGCTGGTCAACCGCATGCTGGCGGCGACCGTCGTGATCGAGGCGGTGTTCGCCATCCCCGGCCTCGGCAGCCTGATCGTGCGCGGCGCGATCCAGCGTGATTTCCCGATCGTGCAAGGCGTGGTCTTCACCATGGTGGTGGTCGTGATCGCGGTGAATTTGATCACCGACCTGCTGTGTGCCGCGGTCGATCCGAGGATCGAGCAATGACCGACACCGCGCTCGCTCCGCTCAAGATGCCGGCCAAGCCGACCCGGCTTCGGCGTTTCCTGCGCTGGCTCGCCGGCGATCTCCGCGCCGCGCTGTCGATCCTGGTGCTATCGATGCTCGTTGTCGTGGCAATCGGCGCACCCTGGATCGCGCCTTACGCGCCGACCGCGCAGGACGTCAACAACATGCTGGCGCCGCCGGGGCCGTTGCATCTGCTCGGCACTGACGATCTCGGCCGCGACATCTTCTCCCGCCTGATCTACGGCGCACCGGCCACCGTCTATGCCAGCCTGCTCGCGGTCGGCGTCGCGGTCCTGATCGGGCTGCCGGTCGGCCTCGTCGCCGGCTATTTCGGCGGCTGGATCGACGACATCATCAGCCGGATCATCGACACCTTCCTGTCGTTTCCCGCCATCGTGCTGGCGATTGCGGTCACCGGCGCGCTCGGCATTGGGCTGACCAACGGCATGATCGCGATCGGCATCACGATGTTTCCGGCGCTGGCGCGCATCGTCCGCGCCCGCACGCTGATCGTGCGGCAGGAGCTCTATGTCGACGCGTCGAGGGGCTTTGGCGCGCCGACCCGGCATGTGCTGTGGCGCCACGTACTGCCGAACACGCTGCAGCCGGTCATCGTGCAGGTGACGCTGCTGCTTGCCGCGGCGCTCCTGGCGGAAGCCAGCCTGTCGTTCCTGGGGCTCGGGATCCAACCGCCGGACCCGAGCTGGGGCGCCATGCTGGCGCGCGCCTATCAATATATGGAAATCGCGCCGGAGCAGATGTATGCGCCGGGCCTTGCCATTCTCGTCGTCTCCCTGGCGTTCAATGCGCTGGGGGAATCCTTGCGTGTCGTGCTCGATCCGACCATGAAGGATCGTTGATCTCAGGTGGAACCGTTATGTCGTTCAAGAAACTGCTGATTGCCAACCGCGGTGAGATTGCGATCCGCATTGCCCGCGCCGCGGCCGAGAGCGGCATCGCGACGGTCGCGATCTATCCCGCCGACGATGCCGCCTCGCTGCATGTCCGATCCGCCGATGCGAGCCACGAAATTCCAGGCCGCGGCGCGCGGGCCTATCTCGACATCGAGGCCGTCATCGCGGCGGCCAAGGCGACGGGTTGTGACGCGCTGCATCCGGGCTACGGCTTCCTCAGCGAGAACACAGAGCTCGCGCGGCGCTGCGCCGAGGAGAAGATCACCTTCGTCGGCCCGTCGCCGGAGGCGCTCGATCTGTTCGGCGACAAGGCCAAGGCAAAAGCATTGGCGAAGAAATGCGGCGTGCCGATCATCGCCGGAACGTCCGGTGCAACGACACTCGACGAGGCAAAAGCCTTCTTCACCTCGCTCGGCGCCAATGCTGCCGTGATGATCAAGGCGATCGCGGGCGGCGGCGGGCGCGGCATGCGCGTGGTCGAGGACGCGGCCAAACTTGAGGAGGCCTACGCGCGCTGCCAGTCGGAGGCCAAGGCGGCGTTCGGCAACGACGCGGTCTATGTCGAGAGGCTGATCCGCAAGGCCCGCCACATCGAGGTGCAGATCATCGGCGATCGTCATGGTGCGATCAGCCATCTCTGGGAGCGCGAATGCACCATCCAGCGCCGCAATCAGAAACTCATCGAGGTGGCGCCGAGCCCGTCGCTGAGCGAGGCGCTGCGCGCACGCATCATCGAGGCGGCGAAGCAGCTCGCCGCCGCCGCGCGCTACGACAATCTCGGCACCTTCGAATTCCTGGTTGATGATGAAGCCGGTGAGGGCGAGGGCGCCTTCGCCTTCATCGAGGCCAATCCGCGGCTCCAGGTCGAGCACACCGTCACCGAGGCGGTGCTCGGCATCGACCTCGTGCGCTCCCAGCTTGCCGTCGCCGCCGGCGCGACGCTGGCTTCGCTCGGGCTGGCGCAAGCCGCCGTGCTGTTGCCGCGCGGCTACGCGATGCAGCTGCGCGTCAACATGGAGGTGATGGACGAGAAGGGGGTGACCAAGCCGACCGGCGGCACGCTCAATGTGTTCGACCTGCCATCCGGCCCCGGCGTCCGCGTCGATACGTTCGGCTATTCCGGCTACCGGACCAGCGCCGCGTTCGACTCGTTGCTGGCAAAGGTCATCGTGCATTCGCCTAGCCCGAAATGGATCGACGTGGTGCACAAGGCGTCGCGCACCTTGCGCGAATTCCGCATCGGCGGCGTCGCCACCAACATCCCGTTCCTCGGCGCGATCCTGGCGCATCAGAGCTTTGGGCGGAACAAGATCAGCACCAACTTCGTCGACACGCACGTGGCGGCGCTGGTCGGTGCGGCCAGCGATCTCGCCGCGCCCTTGATCGAGGTGAGTGAGGCGGCGGCGACCAAGGCCATCGCCACCGAGGCGGCGCCGGAGGGATCGCTCCCGGTGCCCGCGCCGCTGCAGGGCACGATCGTGGCGATCGAGGTCGCGGAGGGCGATCTGGTCCGTCCGGGCCAGCAGATCGCGGTGCTGGAATCGATGAAGATGGAGCATCTCGTCACGGCGCCGCATGGCGGCCGGGTGACCAGGATCGCCGGTGGCCCCGGCGTCACCCTGATGCATGGCGAGCCGATCCTGTTCCTCGAGCCCGCGGAAGTCGACGGCCACACCGCGGCGGAAGAGGCCGCGATCGATCTTGATCACATCCGCCCGGACCTTGCCGAACTGATCGCGCGCAAGGCGATCACGCTGGACGAGAACCGCCCGGCGTCGGTCGAGCGCCGCCGCAAGACCAATCAGCGCACCGCGCGCGAGAACATCGAGCAGCTGGTCGACGAGGGCTCGTTCGTCGAATACGGCTCGCTTGCGATCGCCGCGCAGCGCCGCCGCCGCAAGGTCGAGGACCTGATCAAGAACACCCCGGCCGACGGCCTCATCGCGGGCGTCGCCACCGTCAACGCCAGGGATTTCGGCGCCGACGGCGCGCGCTGCATGGTGATCTCCTACGACTACACCGTGCTCGCCGGCACCCAAGGGCATATGAACCACAAGAAGATCGACCGCATGCTCGGTCTCGCCGAGCAGTGGCGCATGCCGCTGGTGTTCTATGCCGAGGGCGGCGGCGGCCGGCCCGGCGATACCGACCGGCTCGGCATGACCGGCCTTGACGGTCCGTCCTTCGTGCAGTTCGCCAAGCTCTCGGGCCTCGTGCCCGTCATCGGCGTGGTCTCGGGCTATTGCTTCGCCGGCAACGCCGCGATGCTCGGCGTTTGCGACGTCATCATCGCCACCAAAAATGCCTCGATCGGCATGGGCGGCCCTGCAATGATCGAGGGCGGCGGGCTCGGCGTCTATCATCCGGCCGACGTCGGCCCGGTCTCGTTCCAGTCCCCGAACGGCGTGATCGACATTCTGGTCGAGGACGAGGAAGAGGCGACCACGGTGGCGCAGAAGTATCTGTCCTACTTCCAGGGCGCGGTTGCGGACTGGAAAGCGCCGGACCAGCGGCTGCTGCGCCGCGCGATCCCGGAGAATCGCTTAAGGGTCTACGATATCCGCAACGTGATCGATCTGATCGCCGACGAGGGCTCGGTGCTGGAGATCCGGCGCGATTTCGGCGTCGGCATGATCACGGCGTTCATCCGCATCGAGGGCAAGCCGTTCGGCCTGATCGCCAACAATCCAAAGCATCTCGGCGGCGCGATCGACGCCGCGGCCGGCGACAAGGCCGCGCGCTTCATGCAGCTGTGCGATGCCTTCGACATCCCGATCGTCTCGCTGTGCGACACGCCGGGCTTCATGGTCGGTCCCGAGGCCGAGAAGACCGCGATCGTGCGCCATGTCGCGCGGATGTTCGTTACCGGCGCCAGCATCATGGTGCCGCTATTCGGCGTCGTGCTGCGCAAGGGCTATGGTCTCGGCGCGCAGTCGATGATCGGCGGCGGCTTCCACGCCTCGTTCTTCACGGTGGCGTGGCCGACCGGCGAGTTCGGCGGCATGGGCCTCGAGGGCTATGTCCGCCTCGGCTTCCGCAAGGAGATGGAGGCGATCGCGGACCCCCTCGAGCGCGAGAAGTACTTCCAGGCCAAGGTCGCCGAACTCTACGCGAACGGCAAGGCGGTCTCGATCGCTTCGGTGCTCG
The DNA here is from genome assembly GCF_054063415.1 of Bradyrhizobium sp. USDA 4011. Taxonomy (NCBI): domain Bacteria; kingdom Pseudomonadati; phylum Pseudomonadota; class Alphaproteobacteria; order Hyphomicrobiales; family Nitrobacteraceae; genus Bradyrhizobium; species Bradyrhizobium sp. USDA 4011. Next base: position 1,786,037 of record NZ_JBSSGG010000001.1, on the reverse strand, counting down.
AGATCGACGAGGTGATCGATCCCGCAGATACCAGGCACTGGATCATGGCCGGCCTCCGCTCGGTGCCGAAGCCTGAGCCGCGAACGCACCGCAAGCGGCCGTGTATTGATGCGTGGTGAGGCGCAGGCAGTCGTGCAATACACCCAGTGTCGTCCCTGCGGAAGCAGGGACTCATAACCACAAATGGTTATTGGTTGGCGATGCTGGATCGACCAGTGTCTTCAACAACCACGGCCGCGGCGTATGGGTCCCTGCTTCCGCAGGGACGACAGCGGTGGATGAAGAGGCGCTTCTGGTCACCGCGCGAACTACCCCAACCTCAACTCCGCATACCCCTTCGCCGCCACCTCGTCGCATCTCGCGCGATAGGCCGGCGCGCTGCCGCTGTAGCGGGCGACGATGCGAGTTTGCTTGCCCTCGACGTTGCAGTTGATGCCGGTCATCCAGGAATCGACCTCGTTGGACAAGAGCCCGACGCCGAGCGCCTTGACGTGATCGGTCCAGCCGGAGGTGCCTTCCGGGGTGGCATCGAGGAAGGTCAGGCCGTTCGCTTTCGCAAAGCGGAGCAGGCCGGTGACCCAGTCGACGCTGTATTCGATGCTGCGCGGGATGTTGCCGAGCGCGGTGTGCGGGCCCATCAGCATCATCATGTTGGGGAAGCCGTCGACCATCAGCCCGAGATAGGTTTCCGGGCCGTGCGTCCACTTCTCCTTCAGCCTTGCGCCGTGCGCGCCGCGGAGATCAATGTTGTCGAAGCTGCCGGTGATGGCATCGAAGCCGGTGGCATAGATGATGATGTCGAAGGCGTAGTCCTTGTCGCTGGTGCGGATACCCTCGGGCGTGATCCGCTCGATCGGTGTTTCCTTCAGATCGACCAGCTCGACATTGTCGCGGTTGTAGACCTCGTAATAGAAGGTCTCGAGCGGCAGCCGCCGCGTGCCGAAGCCATGGTTCTTCGGGATCAGCTTCTCGGCGACGGCCTGGTTCTTCACGCGCTCACGGATCTTGCGCGCGACGAAGTCGCTGATCGTCGCATTCGCCTCGCGGTCGATCAGGATATCCCTGAAATTGCCCTGCCAGATGCCGAAGCCGCGCTCGCCATAGAGCTTCTCGTAGAACGCCTCACGCTCCTGCTCGCTGACCTCGAACGCGCCGCGCGGGTCGGGCGTATGCACGAAGCAGGCGAAGGTCTCCTTGCAGCGCGCAAAGATCTCGGGATAGCCGGCCTTGATCCTGGCTTGCGTCTCGGCGTCGATCTTGCCGTTGTGCAGCGGCGCCGCCCAGTTGGCGGTGCGCTGGAACACGGTGAGGTGGCCGACCTCGCCGGCGATGGTCTGGATGGTCTGGATGCCGGTCGCGCCGGTGCCGATCACGGCGACGCGCTTGCCGGTGAAATCCACCTTCTCTTTCGGCCAGCGCGCGGTGTGAAACGACTGTCCCCCGAAATCGTCGCGGCCCTCGATGCGCGGCAGCGTCGGCGTCGACAACGGGCCGATCGCGGTGATCAGGAAGCGGCAGCTATGGCGCGCGCCGCTCTCCAGCGTGACCTGCCAGCTTCGCGTGTCGTCCTGGTAGATCGCGGACGTGACGCGGCTTTCGAACTGGATGTCGCGGCGCAGATCGAACTTGTCGGCGACGTAGTTGCAGTAGCGCAAGGTCTCGGGCTGGCCGGCGAAATGCTCGGACCATTCCCATTCGTCGAGCAGCTCCTTCGAGAATGAGTAGCCGTAGGAATAGCTTTCGGAATCGAAGCGCGCGCCGGGATAGCGGTTCCAGTACCAGGTGCCGCCGACGCCGGTGCCGGCCTCGAACACGCGCGCCGAGAGGCCGAGCTCGCGCAGCCGGTAGAGCTGGTACATGCCGGACAGGCCGGCGCCGATGATGATGACGTCGTGGTCCAGCGCAGCCGTCTGGGGGCTGTTGTCCTGGCGCAATGCGGCCACCTGTCGTTGCTCCCTGATGGGTTGATTGTCGGCAAGGCTAGCCGGTCTTCTTGCCGCCGACAAACCTCGAACAGCGGGGCTGCCATCGCGATTTGCCGGGTGCGCCGGCCCGCGCGCATTCCGCGCGGCGGACGGTCCCTTCCGTGGCTTTACTCGGCCGCGGGATTTCCTCTATCGTCGGCCCGACACAACGATCGCCCGCCAAGCGGCGACGGAACCTGTGGGAGTGAAGCGATGGGAGAGGCGCTGCGCAGGCCGACGTCGACAGACGTCAGCAACCCCCGGCTTTATCAGGATGACACCTGGCGGCCGCTGTTCGCGCAGCTCCGCCGCGACGATCCGGTGCATTATTGCGAGACCTCGGCCTACGGTCCGTACTGGTCGGTGACGCGCTACGACGACATCTTTGCGGTCGAACTGGACCACCAGAACTATTCCTCGGCCTCCGAGCTCGGCGGTATCCAGGTCGCCGACCAGCCCAAGGGGCAGGAGCGGCCGAGCTTCATCCGCATGGACCCGCCCGGCCACACCGCGCAGCGCCGTACGGTGGCGCCGATCGTGGCGCCGTCGAACCTCGCCAATTTCGAGGCCTTGATCCGCAAGCGCACCTCGGCCGTGCTCGACGCGCTGCCGCGCAACGAGACCTTCGACTGGGCCGAGCGGGTCTCGGTCGACCTCACCAACATGATGCTGGCGACGCTGTTCGATTTCCCCGCGGAGGACCGCGCCAAGCTGACCTGGTGGTCGGATGTCGCGATCGCCAACATCGATTCGCCTGACGCGGTGGTGCATTCGGAGGCCGAACGCACCGCCGAACTGGTCAAGATGGGAGAGGCTTTCCGAAAGTTGTGGGACGCCCGGGTTGATGCGCCGCCGACCTTCGACCTGATCTCGATGCTGGCGCATTCGGAGGCGACGCGGAATCTGGATGCGCGCGCGTTCATCGGCACGATCGGGCTCCTGATCGTCGGCGGCAACGACACCACGCGCAACTCGATGTCGGCCGGGCTGATGGCGCTGTGCGAGAATCCGGAGCAGTTCGAGCTGGTCCGCGCCAGGCCGGAGCTGATCCCGAACCTGGTGTCCGAAACCATCCGCTACCACACGCCGGTGCTGCATATGCGTCGTACCGCGCGCAACGATGTCGAGCTCGCCGGTCGCCGGATCAAGAAGGGCGACAAGGTTGTGATGTGGTACATCTCCGGCAACCGTGACGAGGACAAGATCGAGCGCGCCGACGAATTCATCATCGACCGCGCCAAGCCGCGCCAGCATCTCGCCTTCGGTGCCGGTGTCCACCGCTGCGTCGGCGACCGCCTCGCCGAGCAGCAATTGCGCATCCTCTGGGAGGAGGTTCTGGCGCGCGATCTGCGTTTTGAGCTGATGGGCCCGCCGCAAAGGCTCTATTCCAATTTCATCCGCGGTATACGAAGCTTGCCGGTGAGAATCGTGAATTGAGGCATTATCTCCATTTTCGTCATTGCGAGCGAAGCGAAGCAATCCATCGTGCGTCATGCGCGGAAGCATGGATTGCTTCGTCGCTCCGCTCCTCGCAATGACGGAAGAAGAGACTCCAAGGAACAAGAATGAAGAACGATCCCGTTGACGTCCTGATCATCGGCGCCGGCGCCTCCGGCGCCGCGGTGGCGTGGAGCCTCGCCGATACCAAGATGCATATCCTCTGCCTCGACCAGGGCGGCTGGATGAATCCTGCCGAATATCCGAGCACCGGCCGCGACTGGGAGGCGAAATTCTACGGCGAGTGGTCGTCCAGCCCGAATGTCCGCAAGCGGCCCGAGGACTATCCGATCAATGACGACAATTCGCCGATCAAGGTCGTCAACTTCAACGCCGTCGGCGGCTCGACGGTGATGTACACCGCGCATTGGCCGCGGCTGCATCCGTCCGACTTCAAGGTGAAGACGCTCGACGGTGTCGCCGACGACTGGCCGATCGATTACGATGCGCTCACCCCGTTCTTCGAGGAGAACGATCGCATGATGGGCGTCTCGGGCCTGTCCGGCGATCCGCTGTCGCCGCTCAGCCATCCGCCGATGCCGCCGCAGCCGCTCGGGCTATCCGGCCCGCTGATCGGCAAGGCCATGAACAAGCTCGGCTGGCACTGGTGGCCATCGGACACGACGGTTGCGACGATGGACTACGAGGGCAGGGCGCGCTGCATCAATCTCGGCCATTGCACGCCGGCCTGCGCGCAGGGCGCCAAGGCCTCGACCGACATCACCTACTGGCCGCACGCAATCCGCGCCGGGGTCGAGCTGAAGACCCATTGCCGGGTCCGCGAGATCCTGACCAACGAGCACGGCATGGCCTCCGGCGTCGTCTACTACGACAAGGATGGCGTCGAGCAATTCCAGCCGGCCGAGGTCGTCATCATCGCCTGCAACGGCGTCGGCACGCCGCGGCTGCTGCTCAACTCGGTGTCGGGAAAATTCCCGAACGGCCTCGCCAATTCGTCGGGCCTGGTCGGCAAGAACCTGATGTTCCACCCCTATGCGCAGGTCTACGGCTTCGTGAAGGAGCCGACCGACAGCAACCGCGCGCCGCCGACCTGCCTGTGGAGCAAGGAGTTCTACGACACCGACCTGTCGCGCGGCTTCGTCCGCGGCTACGGCATCCAGTTCGGCCGCGGCGCCGGGCCGGTGTTCGAGGCGGTCGCGAGCGAGCAGAAGGGCATCCTGCCCTGGGGCAAGGACCATCACCGCGTGTTCCGCAAGCTCAACGGTCATCGCCTCGCGGTGTCGGCGATCTGCGAGGATCTGCCGGAGGAGCACAACCGCGTCACGCTCGATCCGGACCTGAAGGACGGTCACGGCATCCCGGCGCCGAAGATCGACTACACGATCAGCGCGAACAGCCGGAAGATGATGGACCATGGCCTAGCGCGCGGCCGCGAGATTCTCGAGGCCGCCGGCGCCACCGACATCTGCATCAACGATCCGATCCCGTGGGGCGGCTGGCATCTGCTCGGCACCGCGCGGATGGGGACCGATCCCGCACGCTCCGTGGTCAACGAATGGGGCCGCTCGCACGACGTGAAGAACCTCTTCATCGTCGACGGCAGCATCTTCGTCACCTCGGGCGGCGTGAACCCGACCTCCACCATCCAGGCCCTCGCGCTCTACATCGCCGACCAGATGAAGCAGCGCCTCGCCAATCTGTTCGACTGAGACCGCCAGAGACCGACATGTCCGATAGCAAACAACTGACCGCAGCTCAGCGCGCCGATCTCCGCACCATCGCTGCGATGATCGTTCCCGAAAGTGCCGAGTACAAGGTGCCGGGGGCGGACGATCCCGCGATCCAGGCCGACATGCTCGCAACGCTCGGCCGCGACACCGCGCCGGTCGCGCAGGCGCTGGATCATCTGGCGCAGCTCGCCGGCAAGCCGCTCGCCGAGCTCGACGATGCCGGGCGCGATGCGGTGGCGCTGGAGTTTCGCAAGCATGGCGGCGCCGCCGCGGCGACGCTCGTCCGCGTGGTGCTGCAATGCTACTACCGCGACGATCGCGTGCTGCGCTCGCTCGGCCTCGAGCTGCGCGCGCCGTTCCCGAAGGGCCACGTGCTGCCGGACGGCGACTGGTCGCTGCTCGATCCCGTCAAGGCGCGCGGCGGCACGCTGCGGCGGGCGACCTAGGGCCTGACGAGATCAGGCTGATCTGCACCGACAGCGAAGCTTCACCTCTCCCTTGGGAGAGGTCGGCGCATCGCGCCGGGTGAGGGGCTACGGTCCCTCATTTGGTGCTGCGGCCCCTCACCCGGTTTGCTTCGCAAATCGACCTTTCGCCATCGGGGAGAGGTGAAGCAAGCGGCGCGGCCGAGCCGTTTCGATCCAAACTCATCTTGCCCTAGCCACCCGGGCAGGTGGCGTGACGTAACCACTTGCAGCGGCGGGAGCCGGTCACCATCTGAGGGGACCAAAGGACTCTCGCCATGCTGGATTTTACCTCAGATACCGCCGGTGACACGCTGTCATCGCGGACGGACGACGCTGCCCAAGTTGATGACCAGGTCGATGACCGGGCTTTGCTGGACGCCTACTCCAATGCCGTGATCGACGTCACCGACCGCGTCGGTCCTGCCGTGGTCCGGGTCGAAACCGGGCCGAAGGTGCGCAACGCGCGCGAGCGCGGTGGGCTCGGCTCGGGCATCGTGATCTCGCCCGACGGGTTCGTGCTGACCAACAGCCATGTGGTCGGATCGTCGAAGGAGATCCGGCTGCGCGACACCGAGGGCTTCGTCACCGACGCGCATGTGCTCGGTGTCGATCCCGACACCGACCTCGCGCTGCTGCGCGCCGATGGCGCGCGCGATCTGCCCTATGCCTCGCTCGGCAACTCCAAGACGCTGCGGCGCGGCCAGCTCGTGGTCGCGATCGGCAATCCGCTCGGGTTCGAATCGACGGTCACCGCCGGCGTGGTGTCGGCGCTGGGCCGCTCGATTCGTTCGGTCAGCGGGCGCACCATCGAGGATGTGATCCAGACCGATGCCGCGCTCAATCCGGGCAATTCCGGCGGGCCGCTGGTGTCGTCGAAGGGCGAGGTCATCGGCATCAACACCGCGATCATCAACGGCGCGCAAGGCATCTGCTTTGCGGTCGCCAGCAACACCGCGCAGTTCGTGCTGTCGGAGATCATCCGCCACGGCTATGTCCGCCGCGCCTATATCGGCGTCGCCGGGCAGACCGCGCCGGTGCCGCGGCGCCACGCGGTGCTGGCCGGCGTCGAGAACAAGATGGGCGCGCTCTTGATGCAGATCGAGCCGGACAGCCCGGCCGCGCGGGCCGGGCTGCTACCGGGCGACGTCGCGATCGGGCTCGACGGTATCGAGATCCACGGCGTCGACGACCTGATCCGCGCACTCGATCACAGCCGGATCGACCGGACCCTGTCGATGGACGTGCTCCGCCTCGGCCGCCTGCGCGCGATCGAGATCCACCCGATCGAGAGGAAGCCGGCGAAGCAGTGACAGCGGTGCGATCTGCGAACTGTCCTGACCCTTTCCTGGGAGGATGGCTCGTTGGTCGCGCCGGCAAGCGCTCTTGGCCTACGTTATCCGTGTGGACCGACCAGATCTGAGCGTGTGCTCATAAACCTGCAACGGGCCTTGGGGCGCTAGTCACGCGGAAATCTTGTGTTCGTCCTGGGCTTTATCGGTTGTGACGCAACGGTGTCGTTAACAAAGCCGTCAACGCCGGAAACACGTTGGCTGACCTACGAGAGTCGCGACTAGCTACGGCATTCGTAGCACCACTCAAGCACAAAACGATCTCTACCCTCCGAAGGTCCGCCTCTGGCCCGAAGCCGCCTATAGAGCGGACGCCGCCCGGTTGGGCCCCCAATGGCGGCATTTGACTCACAGCGGTCCGCAGCCACAACGCAGCACCACGTTGCGCGATCTTGTCCCGGCGTTACGCTCCACCGCCGCGCCCGTCAGGCAGCGATCACCGCTTCTTCCGGAACGCGATCCGTTCGGCGTGATCGCTGTTCACCACCAGTATGGCCACCGCCACCCCTCATAGAGGTCCCAAGACGACGCCACGGGCGGTCCGTATGGATCGACCCGGTCGTCTTCAGGGCGATAGCGATATCGTGGAACAATATAATAATCCCACGGAGTCGGCGTTATCACGGGCGTCGTGATAACGACCCTCGTTCGTTCATGAACGACTTGTGCCTTCCGCGCCCGGGCTTCAGCACCTGACGTCCCGAGGTTACACAGCACCAAGGTCGCTCCGAGAGCGCACACGACGGTCATAATCTTCATGCATCGGCCTCCTTGCCCGAGAGTGCAAAAGGACTCAAAGCAAGGCAAGCTAATTCGCTCTTGGCTGGCTTGAATGACCGCTGGGCCCCTCTTGAGACATGCCGGACGGCCGTGACGATGTCCGCTTCCGAACGAAGACCGGAAGTGCCGACCCGCCGGCGCGAGGTCTCAGTTTGACCCATCTCGGAAGTCGGGTGGTCAAGTTTGCTGCGCTGCGAACATCAACTTCCGGTAAGCTGGCCTCACCGGCTCCAAAAGGAGATATGTCCATCATGCTGGACCGCATCCTCGATGCAGCAACCGACAACCTCAGGTTCGCGAAGATTCTGGTCCAAATGGGCCTCGATCCGAACAACGTGACCTGGGACGCCATCTTCAACCGCCTGCTGGAGCTCTTCCTGCACAACATCACGCTTGCCAATATGTTCGCCCTGATCGGCGCGATCTTCTTCGTCGCCACATTGCTGACGCACACGATGGTGCCGCTGCGGGTCGCGAACATGATCGGTTGCGCGTTCTTCGCCATCTTCGGTGCGCTCACCGGAGCCGTCACGACCTTTCTTCTGTATCTCCTGATGATTCCCATCAATGCCTACCGTCTCCGTCAAATGCTCGCTCTCGTGAAGAAGGCGCGTACCGCAACGCAGGGCGACATGTCGATGGAGTGGCTCAAGCCGTTCATGACCGACCGCAAGTATCGCAAGGGCGATATCTTGATGAGGAAAGGTGACGCGGCCAATGAAATGCTGCTGACCGTCACCGGCAAATTCCGGGTCGTCGAAATCAACGTCGAACTTCCGCCGGGGCGTTTGATGGGCGAGCTTGGTTTCCTCACGCCCGACAACCGCCGGACCGCGACGATCGAATGTATCGAGGATGGCCGCGTTCTAACTATCAGCTACGAAAAGCTGCTCGAGATCTACTTCCAAAACCCGCAGTTCGGCTATTACTTCCTTGTCTTGACCAGCCAGCGCCTGCTGGAAAATCTCGCGCGGGCCGAAGCCATCATCGCGCAGAACAAGATCGCGGCGCAGCCGCCTCTCGCCAACTGACAGCGGCCCGGGCGATTGATCGCGGCCGTCGGCTGCTCGGCCGCCGCCGTCCTAATTGCCACTGGCATCACGCGCACGGCGCAAAACTTGAATTCCGGGACCTTTCCAAGCGGATCGAGCGCCACATTGGCGAGCAGATTGGCAACAGTCCTCCCGCTCATCCTTCGGGAGGGCTTGAAGTCCGATCATTACACGCTGCCTGCGGCCATCGCCGATAAAGCGAAGCCAGAATCGAGAGCGTCTTGCTGCAGTGCATGAATCTGTTGTTGGCCCTCCTGAGACATGCCGGACGGCCGTGACGACGTCCGCTTCCGAATGAAGACCGGAAGTGCCGCCCCGCCGGCGCGAGGTCTCAGTTTGGCCCTTTGCAGACCTGGGTTGACGATGGCAGAAGTCTGCCGTTGAGGCTAAAGTCATGACGCCCGCACGTGTCGCATCGGAGCGCCAGGCGGAGGGAGAACGGCATGGCAGCGCGCGGATCAGGTGGACTGCTCCTTTGCCTGGGTCTCCTGCTTGCGATGCCGGCGCTGGCCGCCACGCCGGCCGAACGGAATGAGTGCGCCGCCAGCGCCAACAAGCCGGACGTCGGGGGCGCGGCCTGCAGCCGCATCATCGAGGATGCGAGCGAGCCGGTGGCAGAACGCGTCGAGGCCTTTAAGAACCGGGGCCGCGGCTCCTTCAACAGGAAGGATTACGACCGCGCGATTGCGGACTACGGCGAGGCCGTTAAGCTCAGCCCGAACGACGCTTGGGCTTTTGCGCACCGGTGTGAGGCGTACGAAAGCAAAGAGGATCACCACGCGGCCATTGCGAATTGCACCGAGGCGATCAGGATCGATCCGAATTATGGCTGGGCCTACAACAACCGGGGCGTCGCCTACTACGGTCTGCATGAATACGACGCGGCGCTGGCCGACCACGCCGAGGCGATCAGGGTCGATTCCAGGGACGCGTGGGCCTACGCCCGCCGCGGCATGGCGTGGACGGAAAAGGGTGAATTCGACCAGGCGGTCGCCGATATCACCGAGGCGGTCACAATCGTTCCGAAATACGCTTTTGGCTTTGGCCAAAGAGGTCAGGCGTTCTTCAGGAAGAGGTTGATCACGAAAAAAGGCGGATGGGAGCCCGCGATCGCAGACTACAGCGAGGCCATCGAGCTCGATCCAAATCTGGTCTGGCTGTACAGTTCGCGTGGCGTCACCTACAGCAACAATCACCAATACGATTTAGCCGTTCCGGATTGCAGCGAGGTCATCAAGCGCGAACCCAGAAATTCCAGCGGGTACAATTGTCTCGGCGTCGCTTACGAAGGCTTAGAGGACTATAGCCGCGCGCTCGTCGCCTACAATGAGTCGATCAGAATCGATCCAAGGAACGGCGTGGCGTATTGGAATCGCGGCAATGCCTATGCGGCGTCGCGCAGGATGGATGACGCGATCCGCGACTATGACCAGGCGATCGCGATAAACCCCAAGGACTTCAACGCTTTCAACTCACGCGGCAAAGCCTGGGTCGCAAAGGGCGACCGCGGTGCCGCGACGGCAGACTCCAAAGCGATTGCAGATTTCACGCAAGCGATCCACTTGAATCCGTCCTATGTCGAGGCCTACGACAACCGCGGCCGCAGCTATGAAGTGATCGGGCACCGCACTGATGCGATCGCCGATTTCCGCAAGGCGCAATCGATCGATCCGACCGACGAGGTCAGCACGAAAATGCTCCGCATGCTCGGTTTCTGACCACGTGCCGCGGAGCCGCCTCAAGCGAGAATGTCTGCAAGTGACCCTCCTGAGACATGCCGGACGGCCGTGACGAAGTCCGCTTCCGAATGAAGACCGGAAGTGCCAACCGGCCGGTGCGAGGTCTCAGTTTGAACCAAAGCGGAACTGAGCAAGCACACAAGTTCGAGCCGAACTTCATGAGGCGTAACCCGATCTTTACCATGGCTTAGTCGGCACGCCGGATAGATCAAACTGGAGGTGCGGCGGATGACAAGGATGCATAAGTGATCAGCATGAGCAGCGGCATCCCGACCGGCAGAACTTATCTTGAGTTCTACTTGCTATGGAACGCCGTGTTCTGCGTTGTGGGAGGGGCTTGTTTTGTCTTTCTCGCGGCGGGTTACTTCGTCACTGCAATCGTCACGCTCCTCCTCACCGCGTACGGGCTCTTCCGACATGCCGGATCGATTGGCCGTCGGGCAAAGCAGGGCATTCGGCGGCCGACGCCTGAGCTTCGCCGATGGCTATCGATCACTTCGGAGAGCCGAGACGCTATCGACGGCCGTTCTTGATAGTGCGGCAAACGGCCGCTTCTGGCCCATCGCGTCGGTTGGCAGTGCAGCGACATGTCCGAAGTTGACGGTAGACCGGAAGTAGCTGGCCGACTGTATCAAACGACGCGATCGGCCGTTCTCGGACTTACGGCAATGTCCGCTTTCGCGATCCTGTCGGGGCCATAGCAGACGTCCAACGCGCGTGAGCCGAGCCGCCTCGATCCATGAGGACACGCCCTGGCTCGTGACGGTCGATCATCTCCGCTCCTCCGGACCCGCGTCGGTCCACCGGAACACGACCCGCCATCGGTCGTTGATACGGATCGAGTGCTTATCCGCCAAGTCGCCCTTGCAATGGCATGGTGGAGAAGAATTTTCGGCCGCAATCGCGACGGACGCGTACGGTGTTGCGCAGGCGCGTTTGCATGATTTCGGAATAATAGAAGATATCGCTGATTTGCCCGACACGTCAAGTTGCTTTTCCGAGTGCCGGCGGCCGCCTGCTCCTTTGCATGGGGTTGTTTTCGATATTTTGGGGAGCTGACCCTCGAAGGAGGTTCCCCAACGTCGCCAGGGGTCGCGGCAAAGGGCACTTCGAGTGCGAAAGCATCGGAGCGGCTGAGGGGGCTGTAACGCAGACGCGGTCGTCTCATCCGGCGCGGACCGCGCATAGCAGATGCGGAGCATCGGCGTCCTTCAACAACGGCGGCCGAAGGCCGCCTATGGCGACCTCCTCCCACATCCGCCTTCGCCAAGGCTACGGCGGACATGAGGAGCAGAAGGGAAGGGCTCCGCTACTGCAGCGCCGCCAGCAGCTCGTCGGGCTGCTCGACCATCATCATGTGGCCGGCGCCCGGCAGCACCACGGTGCGGGCATTCGGTGTCGCGGCGGCGAGCGCTTTGCCGGCCTTGGCGGGGGTCATCATGTCGCGCTCGCCGAGGATGAAGGTCGCGGGCACCTTGACCGCGGCCGCGGCGGCGAGCGCGTTCTGGTAGGCGTTGCAGGCGTTGAGGTCGTTGTACAGCACGCCCGGCTTCGCCTCCTGCAGCACCCGCCGCGCGCCCTGGTGCATCCACAGGCCGGGCGCGAGGCTGCCGCCGAGCTCGGCCTTGAAGCCGAGGCCCCAGATCGAGATCATGTCGATCGCGGCGACGTCATTGGCCTCGGCGGCTTTCAGGAGATCAGGGCCGACAGTCATGGTCGCGGCGGTGCCGATCAGCGCGAGGCCGGAGACCTTGTCGGGGTGCCGTGCGGAGGTCTCGATTGCGATCAGCGAGCCCATCGAATGACCGATCAGCCGCGCCTTCGACACGCCGGCGGCGGTGATCAGCGCCGCGATCCAGTCGGCCATCTCGGCGATGGTCGGCAGCGGCTTGCCGGCGGAGCGGCCGTGGCCGGGCAGATCCGGCGCCAGCACGGAATAGCCGTGATGGGCGAACCAGCGGCTGTGCAGCGCCCAGGTCGTGGAATCGAAGCCGGCGCCGTGGATCATCACGACGGCCGGCAGCGAGGGATCGAACGGCCTGCCGCCGGTCGCGATGAAGGTATCTGACCCGTTGACGGAAAGGTGCATTGCCCTAAGTCCTTTGCGAGGCGCGCAGCGCCTGGCCGAGATCGTCGATGATATCCTCAGCGGTCTCGATGCCGACCGAGAGCCGCACCAGCTCTTCGCCGATGCCGGCGGCCTTGAGCTGCTCGGCGTCCATCTGCTGGTGCGTGGTGCTCGCGGGGTGGATCACCAGTGTCTTGGCGTCGCCGACATTGGCGAGATGGCTGATCAGCTTCAGCTGCTCGATGAACGTCTTGCCGGCCGCGCGGCCGCCCTTGATGCCGAAGCTGATGATCGAGCCGGCGCCGCGCGGGAACAGCTTCTTCGCCAGCGCGTAGTCCGGATGGCTCTCCAGCGACGGATGCAGCACCCAGTCGACCGCCTTATTCGTGGTCAGGAAATCCAGCACTGCATGGGTGTTGCCGACGTGACGGTCCATGCGGACGCCGAGCGTCTCGATGCCCTGCAGCAGCTGGAAGGCGTTGGTCGGCGACAGGCAGGCGCCGAAATCGCGCAGGCCCTCGGTGCGGGCGCGCATGATGAAGGCGGCCTTGCCGAACTGCTCGTCGAAGACGATGCCGTGATAGCCGGCATAGGGCTCGGTGAGCTGCGGGAATTTGCCGGAGGCGCGCCAGTCGAACCGACCGCCGTCGACGATGACGCCGCCGATCGCGATGCCGTGGCCGCCCATCCACTTGGTCGCCGAATTCATCGTGATGTCGGCGCCGAGCTCGATCGGCTGGCTGAGGTAGGGCGTCGCGAAGGTGTTGTCGATCAGCAGCGGAATCTTCGCATCATGCGCGATCTGCGCCACCGCCGGGATATCGAGCACTTCGAGGCCGGGATTGCCGATGGTCTCGCCGATCACGAGCCGCGTGTTCGGCTTAATCGCGGCGCGGAACTCATCGAGCGCGCGCGGCTTCACGAACGTCGTGGTGATGCCGAAGCGCGGCAGCGTGTGCGCCAGGAGGTTGATGGTGCCGCCATAGAGCGAGGCGGAGGCGACGATGTGGTCGCCGGCATTGAGCAGCGTCGCGATCGCCAGGTGCATCGCCGCCATGCCGCTCGCGGTGCAGATCGCGCCGACGCCGCATTCGAGCGCGGCGATGCGCTCTTCCAGCACCGCGGTCGTCGGATTCGAGATGCGGGTGTAGATATGGCCGGCGCGTTCCAGGTTGAACAGCGCCGCGGCATGATCGGCGTCCTGGAATACGTAGGACGTGGTCTGATAGATCGGAACCGCGCGCGCGCCGGTCGCGGAATCGGGGCGCTGGCCGGCGTGCAGGCTCAGGGTTTCGAAGGCAGGCGGCTTGGGTGCGGGCATGCGAAGCTCGTCGGGTCAGTCGATGAAGGTGATTACCGCGTCAGGTTAGACGTGAACAGCGGTGCGAACGCGGCCGACATTGCCGAACACGCGCAGATAGCGCTCGACTTCTGTGGGGATGCCGGTCGCCTTCTCCGGATTGTCGGAGAGTTTGACGGCCGGACGTCCGTCGACCGACGTCACCTTGCACACGATCGAGATCGGATCGAGCTCGGCGGTGCCATCCGGCGCGCAACCGACGAAATCGTTGGTGAGGTTGGTGCCCCAGCCGAAGCTGACGCGCACGCGTCCCTTGAAGTGATGGAACGTCTCCTCGATCGAGCCGACATCCATCGCGTCGGAGAATACCAGCAGCTTCTCCTTGGGATCGCGGCCCTTCTGCTTCCACCATTTGATGATCTCCTCGCCGGCGGTGATCGGCGGTGCGCTGTCGGGACGAAAACCGGTCCAGTCGGCGACCCATTCCGGCGCGTCGCGCAGGAACGGCTTGGTGCCGAAGGCATCGGGCAGTGCGATCAGGAGGTTGCCGCCATAGGCGTGGCGCCATTGGTCGAGGATACGATAGGGCGCCCAGCGCAGCTCCTGGTCGTCGTTGGCGAGCGCGGCGGCCACCATCGGCAGCTCGTGCGCGTTGGTGCCGATCGCCTCGAGGTCGTTGTCCATCGCCAGCAGCACGTTCGACGTTCCGGTGAAGGACGGGCCGAGGCCTTCCTTCACCGCCTCGACGCACCAGCGCTGCCACAGGAAGCCGTGGCGGCGGCGCGTGCCGAAATCGGATAGCCGCAGGCCGTCCAGCTTGCGCAGCCGCTCGACCTTGGCCCACAGCTTGGCCTTGGCGCGGGCGTAGAGCACGTCGAGGGCGAAGCGGCCATAGGTCTTGGTCGCCGCGCGCGAGCGCAGCTCGTTGAGGATCGCGAGCGCCGGGATCTCCCACATCGTGGTGTGGGTCCACGGTCCGTGGAAATGCAGCTCATACTGGCCGTCGACCTTGTTCAGCTCGTATTCGGGCAGGCGGAAGGTCGAGAGCCAGTTGATGAAGTCGGGCGAGAACATCTGGGTCTTGCCGTAGAACGTGTTGCCGGCGAGCCAGATCAGTTCCTTCTTGGTGAAACGGATGGTGCGGGCATGGTCGAGCTGGGCGCGCAGCTCGCCCTCGTCGATGACCTCGGCGAGACGGATATGGGTCGAGCGGTTGATCACCGAAAAGGTCGTGCGGGTGTCCGGATAGCATTCCCGGATCATCTGCATCATCAACAGCTTGTAGAAATCGGTGTCGAGCAGGCTGCGCACGATCGGGTCGAGCCGCCAGCCGTGGTTGTAGGTTCGGGTCGCGATGTCTGTCACGGTCATGCGGGAACCTTAACCTGCCCCGCGCCGCCCGCCCAGTGGGTATCAGGCGGAACATGGCAGGTCAGCGCGCTATGGTCTGCCGTATACGGCCGACCGTGGCGGCGACACCGGTCCAGGCCGGCTTGTCAGGGGCAAATTGCCGCCGCAGGAAGGAGGCGAGCTCGGCGACCTGGCCGTCGGTCATGCTGTCCTTGAAGGCCGGCATGTAGCCCAGATCGGTCACGGCCGGCTTGGCGATGCCGTGCAGGATCACCTGGATCAGATTGTCGGGGGCGTCGCTGTGCAAATTGCTGTTCAGCGCCAGCGATGGGCGGCTGCCGAACAGCGGCGGGCCGCCGACCTCATGGCAGACCGCGCAGGCGCCCTGATAGATCCGTGCGCCCGCCGAGGCAGCGGTGGTGACGGCAGTGGCGGCTTCGAGCTTGGCGGCCAGGGCATCGTGCGCGGGCCGGTCGGCGGGCTCGTTGAACGAGGCGAGGTAGACCGCCATCGCGCGGATGTCCTGGTCGGGCAGCGCGGCGAGCTCCTGCACGACGGGCGCCATTGGCCCGGCGGCGACGCCGTGCAGACGGGACTCGCCGGTGCGCAGATAGGCGTAAAGCTCGTCCTCGCTCCAGGGGACCGGCGCCTTCGACAGCGACGTCAGCGCCGGTGCTTCCCAGCCCTCGGCGAAGCCGCCGGCGAGATAGGCGCGCTGCCGCTCGGCGCCGAGCGCATTGCGCGGCGAGTGGCAGGCGCTGCAATGGCCGAGACCCTCGATCAGATAGGCGCCGCGATTCCAGATCTGCGATCTCGATGGATCGGGCTGGAACGGGCGCGTCTGGTGGAACAGCGCATTCCATCCGGCGAGCAGCGGCCGCAGGTTGAACGGAAAGGCCAGCGCGTTCGCCGGTGTCTCGGCGCGCACCGGTGCCTGCGCCATCAGATAGGCGTAGAGCGCCTGCAGGTCGGCATCGGTGGTCCTGGCAAAATGCGTGTACGGAAACGCCGGATACAGATGGCGTCCATCGCGATGAATGCCCTCGCGCATCGCGCGCTCGAACGCGGGATAGGACCAGGCGCCGATGCCGGTGTCGATATCGGGCGTGATGTTGGTCGTGTAGATCGTGCCGAACGGCGTCTCGAGCGGACGGCCGCCGGTGTTCAGGGTGCCGTGCTCCGACGTATGGCAGACGGCGCAGGCGCCGAGCGCCGCGATCTCCTTGCCGCGCGCGATCGTCGCGGCGGAATAGACCGAGGCATCGGGCCGGGCGATCGGCGCAATCGCGCGCCAGGGCAAGACGGCCGCGCCGATGCCGATCGCCGCGGCGCAGAGGGCCGCAATGCCGGCGAGCACACCCCCGCGTTTCGCAAACGGATTTTGCCACCTGTTGAGGTCGGCCGGCGGCGCGGGAGAGGGAAGCGCCGCAGGCGCCGCGGGCTGTTCGCCGCGCAGTCCCTTCAAAATGCGTTCCGGCGTGAACGGCGGCTCGCGAAAGCGGACGCCGGTCGCATCATAGATCGCATTGGCGATCGCGGCGGCACTCGGCACCGAGGCGGACTCGCCGACGCCGAGCGGCGGCTGGTCCTGCCGCGGCAGCATCAACACGTCGATCTTGGGCAACTCGGGGAATTTGATGATGGGATAGACGCCCCACTCCCGCGCCGCGACCGCGCCGCGCTCGAAGGAGACTTCCTCCATCAATGCGCGGCTGGTCGACTGGATGACGTTGCCTTCGATCTGGTGCCGTACGCCCTCCGGATTGATCATCAATCCGGAATCCTGGCCGGCGACGACGCGCGTCACACTGACATCGCCGGTCGCCTTGTTGACGGCGACATCGGCAATCCAGGCCGACCACGCCGCGCCGTAGCCGGGAAACTTGCTGTGCACGTAGAGCGCATAGGCAAAGCCGCGGCCACGGACGATGTCGCCTTCGGCCTCGGGCTCCTGGCGCACCGGGCGCGGCGTCCAGCCGGCGCGCTCGGCGACCGCGTTGACGAGATCGATCGCGCGCTTATCCCTGAGATAGCGCAGCCGGTATTCGATCGGATCGACCTCGGCTTCGGCGGCCAGCTCGTCGATATAGGATTCATGCGCGAACGTATTGGGCAGCGCCGAGACGCCGCGAAGCCATGAGGCGCGCACGATCGGCGGCATGTCGTTGGCAACGACGCGCATGTTCTCGTAGTCGTAGGGCGGGATCGCGGTGCGATCGCCCATCTCGAACACGGCGGCTTCAGGCGCGATCCGCCCGGTGAGCAGCAGCGCCAAGGTCGGTGCACCGTTCGAGGGATAGCGCGTGGAGAAGTCGTAGCCAGCGACGCTGCCGTCGGCGTTGAGCCCGCCATTGACGTCCATCAGTTGCGCGGTGCCCTTGGGCTCCCACGCATGTTCCTGCTCGCGGGTGAGCTGAACGCGCACCGGGCGGCCGACCGCGCGCGATAGCAATAGCGCATCGGCGGAGACGTCGTCGGCGCAGTTGCGGCCGTAGCAGCCGGCGGCCTCCATCCTGATCACGTCGATCTCGGATTCCGGCCGCTGGATCAAGAGCGCCAGATCGCCGCGCAGGATGTGCGGGTTCTGCGTGCCGGACCACACCCGGATCGCTCCGTCGCTGTAGTCGGCGACCGCGCAGGAGGGGCCGATCGAGCCGTGCATCTGGTAGGGCCAGAGATAGGTCCGCCGCATCGGCTTGGCGGCCGCCTTGATCGCGGCATCGACGTCGCCTCTGTCGATCAGCTGGCGCGGCGTCGCGGGATTGGCGCGCAGCGCCCGCTCGATGTCGGAGAGGTCGGTCAGCGCCGGTCCGGGTTTCCAGCTCACCTTGAGCTGCGCGGCGGCCTTGATCGCATTCTCCTCGCGCTCGGCGACGACGCCGACGAAATCGCCGATCCGCACCAGCGCGACAAGGCCAGGAATATCCCGCACCGAAGCTTCATCGACCGCGATCAGACTGGTGCCGACGAACGGCCCGGCGTCGACGCCGGCATAGGGCGGACGGACGACGCGGCCATGCAGCATGCCGGGCACGCGCACATCGTGGACATAGACCAGCTCGCCGGTGGCCTTCGCCGGCAGGTCGACGCGCGGCACCGATTTGCCGACGACCGAATAGGCGCTCACAGCCTTGACTGCAACGTCGTCGGCAAGATCGAGCTGGATGGTGTCGTCGGCGATGAGCTCGCCATAGCTGACGCTGCGGTTGTCGTGACCGCGGATCAAGCCGTCCTCGATCGTGAGCTCGTCGGCCGGCAGTTCGAGCCGCTCGGCCGCGCGCGCGAGCAAAAAGTGCCGCGCCTGCGCGGCGGCCTTGCGTAGGGGAATGGCGGTGATCTGGATGGTTTCGCTTGCGATCGTCGCGCCCTGGTTCGGTACCACGGCGGTGTCGCCGAGGATCACGACCACGCGGGCAAACGATACGTCGAGCTCTTCGGTAACAATCTGTCCGAGTGCGGTGCGGATGCCGGTGCCGAGATCGACATGGCCGTTATAGGCGTTGACCAAACCGTCGGCCGTGATGGTGATGAAGGTCTCGAACGCGCCTTCCGCGCCGAGCACCGCGGGGCGAACGACGGACAGTGAGCCGCGCATGCGTTGCTCCGAACCGGCCATCAATCGCGCGCCTCGAGCACGTGACCGGCAGCGCGCATCGCCGCGCGGATGATTTCGATATGCGCACCGCAGCGGCAAAGATTGTAGCGCAGCGCTTCCAGCACCTCATGCTCGGACGGATTCGGATTGCGCGTCAGCAACGCCTTGGTGGTGATGATCATGCCGTTGAGACAATAGCCGCACTGCGCAGCCTGTTCGCGGATGAAGGCATCCTGCACCGGATCGGGATGCTCGCGGCTGCCGAGACCTTCGAGCGTGACGATGTTGCGCCCCGCGCAGCCTTCGATCGGAATCACGCAGGCGCGCGCGGCGACGCCGTCGATCAGCACCGCGCAGGCGCCGCACTCACCGAGCCCGCAGCCGTATTTCGGTCCGTTCAATGCGAGATCGTTGCGCAGCACGTAAAGCAATGCGGTGTCGGGAGCGGCGTCGACATCATGATTCCTGCCGTTCACGGTCAGGCGCATTGCCCTGGTTCTCCCCTGATGTTTGCGCTGCAATATCAGCGTCAGATCGCCGATGAGGATAACGTTTGTATACAAACGTGCAAGCGGCGGCATGCCGCGCTGCAGCGAGTGCACGCTTTATGAACAGGGTGCGCGAGCGAATGGCAGCGTTTGATTGCAAAGCCCGCTTGACAGGTCCCGGGCTCGCGCGCAGGATCATTCGTGTACGAACGATATAGGCGGGGAGGCGGAAGCGCAGTATGATCGACCGCCACCACAAGTCCAGGCTTGGTCATGATGGCTGACACAATGACCGTCGCCGCCGGCGACAAGATCCGCTGCGATGCCTGTCCGGTGATGTGCTACATCAAGCCGGGCGCGGCCGGCGCGTGCGACCGGTATGCCAATCACGACGGCACGCTGGTGCGGGTCGATCCGCATGTCGTGCTGGAGCGCACGGTCTCGCATGGCGGCAAGCTGGTGCCGTTCCAGGCGAGCGGCGACTGGGACGGCAAGATCGTCCGCCAGCCCGAACTGTTCGTCACCGCGATTGGCGCCGGAACCACCTATCCGGACTACAAGCCGGCGCCGTTCATCGTGTCGTCGGAGGTCGATAGCGTCGACATGGTCACCGTGGTGACCGAAGGCATTTTCTCCTATTGCGGCGTCAAGGTGAAGATCGACACCGACCGCTATCTCGGCCCGGAGACCGCGATCGTGCGCGCGGATGGCGAGGCAGTCGGCCACGTCACGACCAGCGAATATGGCTCGCAGATGCTGTCGCTCGGCGGCGTGCATCATCTGACCGGCGGCTCCAAGAAGGAAGGCCGCGTCACCTGCGACACGCTGATGGATCTCTCCAACTGCAAGGCGGTGGAGCTGACCATCGATGGCGGCGCGACCGTGGTGGTGCAGGCGGGCAAGCCGCCGATCGTCAACGGCATGGCGGAGGAGCGGATGCGGGTCGGCTGCGGCTCGGCGACCATCGGCATGTTCGCCAAGCAGTGGCACGGCAAGGTCGACGAGGTCGTGGTGGTCGACGACCACATCACCGGCGTGCTCAGCGAGCACCAGGCCGGCAAGCTGCTCGATATCGCCGATACCGGCATCAAGATGAAGGGCCGCCGCTCGACGCCGGGCCGCTACTTCCAGGTTGCCGATCCCGGCACGGGATGGGGCGGCACCAACATCTCCGATCCGCTGTCGATCCTCGGTCCCTTCAATGCGAAGGAAGCGCGGCCGGGGCTCACCATGCTGATGGTCTCGACCACCGGCGAGCATGCGTCCTACTATGTGCTCGACGAGGCGCTGAAGCCGATCGAGACCGAGATGCCGGCGGATCTGAAATTCTCGGTCGAGCGCATCCAGGAGAATTGTGAGCCGGCGCTGTGCACCGTGCTGTTCATGGGCGGGGCGGGCGGATCGCTGCGCGCCGGCGTGACCGACAATCCGGTGCGGCTGACCCGCTCGGTGAAGGACGCGCTGACGCGGGTGACCAGCGGGGGCGCGCCGGTCTATGTCTGGCCGGGCGGCGGCATCACCTTCATGGTCGATGTCACGCAGATGCCGGCCGGCGCCTTCGGCTATGTGCCGACGCCGGCGCTGGTGGCGCCGATCGAATTCACGATGAAGCTGTCGGATTACGCGGCGCTCGGCGGCCATATGGATTTTGTCCGGCCGCTGTCGTCGCTGCGCGACAGCGCCGAGGTCCGGCCGATGCCGTTTCTCCCAGGGCCGCGCGCATGACCCGTCTCCCGCAAATCGCGCTTCTTCCTGACGGCAAGCGGCTGCATTTGCAGGACGGCCCGATTGATCTGGTCATCGAGGCCGGGGGCAGGGGCGCGGACGTCAGCGCCGCCTATCAGGCGGCGGCAGAGCGCTTCACCGGGTTGCTCGACGAGCTCTGCACGGAGCTTGTCGAACTGCGCAGCGCGGCCGATCCGCAGCGCTGCGCGTTGAAAGGCGTGGTTGCGCGCCGCATGCATGCAGCGGTCGCGCCGTTTGCCGCCGACAGCTTCATCACCCCGATGGCCGCGGTCGCGGGTTCGGTTGCCGACGAAATCCTCGGCGCAATGCTGCAGACGGCAGCGCTCGACCGCGCCTATGTCAACAATGGCGGCG
The DNA here is from genome assembly GCF_054063415.1 of Bradyrhizobium sp. USDA 4011. Classification (NCBI taxonomy): domain Bacteria; kingdom Pseudomonadati; phylum Pseudomonadota; class Alphaproteobacteria; order Hyphomicrobiales; family Nitrobacteraceae; genus Bradyrhizobium; species Bradyrhizobium sp. USDA 4011. Next base: position 1,764,597 of record NZ_JBSSGG010000001.1, on the reverse strand, counting down.
ATATCGCGCTGCATCTCGGCGATGGCGAACAATTCACCGTCGGCCTGATGGACCGGCCGGACCGCCATGGCGTGATGCGCACCATGACCGTCGATAGCGATATGCCGGTCCGCGGCATTGCGACCAGCGGCCGTCATGGCCGCAGCTTCTCGCTCGGCATCGCCGATGCCGTCACCGTGCTGGCGCGGACGGCGTCGCAGGCCGATGCCGCGGCGACCGTGATCGCCAATGCGGTCGATCTGCCCAATCATCCCGCGATCCTGCGCGTCCCGGCGAGCGAACTGCAGCCCGACAGCGACCTTGGCGCGCGGCTGGTGACCCGCGATGTCGGGCCGCTGGCGGAACATGAGATCGAGCGGGCGCTCGAGGCGGGGGCGACGCGGGCGCGCATGCTCCTGACGTCGGGATTGATCGAAGGCGCGGCATTGCGTCTACTGGGCGAAACGCGCCTTGTCGGTGCAACTGGCAACGGCACACTGGTGTCGCACACGTTTCAGGCAAGAACTATAGACAACACGCTGCAGGCATGACCGGGAGCGAGGCAAGATGAGCGCCGTCATTCGCAAGATCGTCACCGTGGTCGAGGAGACCCATCTGGAGATGGGCAAGACCATCGCACCGCCGACAAGGCGCGCCGCCGCGATCGCCGTGATCGAAAATCCCTTTGCCGGCCGCTATGTCGAGGATCTGTCGCCGCTGATCGCGATCGGCGAGGAACTTGGCGAATTGCTTTCCAAGCGGGCAGTCGCCGCGCTCAGCATCGACGGCGCCAAGGCGCACAGTTACGGCAAAGCCGCTGCCGTCGGCGAGAATGGCGAGCTCGAGCACGCGGCGGCGATCTTGCATCCCAAGATGGGCGCACCAGTGCGCAAGGTGCTCTCCAAGGGCGCCGGCGCTGATCCCGTCGTCGAAGAAGCGCTCGGGTCCCGGCACCACGCTGGACATTCCGCTCGGGCACAAGGACGCCGCCTTCGTGCGCAGCCATTTCGACGGCATGGAAGTACAGATCAACGACGCGCCGCGCGCCAACGAAATCATGGTCGCGGTTGCGGTCACAGACAGCGGACGGCCGTTGCCGCGCGTCGGCGGGCTGACGGTTGATGAGGTCAAGGGCGAAGACGGATTGCGATAATCTCTTTGAAGAAGAATTGGAGGACGGGATGCGTGGTTATTTCGTAGGGACGGGATTGGCGATCGCGGTCGCGACCATGGCAACGAGCGCCATGACGACGCAGGCGTTGGCGCAGAGCGAGATCAAGATCGGCGAGATCAACTCTTACTCCTTGCTGCCGGCGTTCACCGAGCCCTACCGCAAGGGCTGGCAGCTTGCGGTGGAAGAGATCAATGCCGCCGGCGGCATCAACGGCAAGAAGCTCGTCGTCATCTCCAAGGATGACGGCGGCAAGCCGGCGGATGCGCAGACCGCGGCCAACGAGTTGGTGTCGAGCGAGAACGTCGCGATGCTCACCGGCACCTTCCTCTCTAACATCGGCCTCGCCGTCAGCGACTTTGCCAACCAGAAGAAGGTGTTTTTCCTGGCGGCAGAGCCGTTGACCGACGCCATCACCTGGTCGAAGGGCAACCGCTACACGTTCCGCCTTCGTCCCTCCAACTACATGCAGGCGGCGATGCTGGTGGAGGAGGCGGCGAAGCTTCCCGCAAAACGCTGGGCGACGATCGCGCCGAACTATGAATACGGCCAGTCGGCGGTCGCAGTGTTCAAGAAGCTGATGTCGGCGAAGCGGCCCGATATCCAGTGGGTCGACGAGCAATGGCCGCCGCAGGGCAAGATCGATGCCGGTCCGGTGGTGCAGGCGACTGCCGCCGCGAACCCCGAGGCGATCCTCAACGTCACCTTCGGTGCCGACCTTGTCAAGCTCGTGCGCGAAGGCAACACCCGCGGCCTGTTCAAGGGCCGCACTGTGGTGAGCTTCCTGACCGGCGAGCCGGAATATCTCGATCCGCTGAAGGACGAGACGCCCGAGGGCTGGATCGTCACCGGCTATCCCTGGTATTCGATCAAGACGCCCGAGCACGATGCGTTCCTGAAGGCCTACCAGGCCAAGTACAACGACTATCCGCGGCTCGGCTCGATCGTCGGCTACCAGACCATCAAGGCGGCAGCGGCGATCCTCGCGAAAGCCGGTTCGAGCGATCCGGAGAAGCTGATCGCCGCGGCCGAAGGCATCTCGATGCCGTCGCCGTTCGGCGAGATCACCTTCCGCAAGATCGATCATCAGTCGACGTTAGGTGCCTTCACCGGCAAGACCGCGCTGAAGGACGGCAAAGGCATCATGGTCGATACCGCCTATCGCAAGGGCTCGGACTATCTGCCCAGTGACGCCGAAATCGAGAAGCTGCGGCCGAAGGATTGAGGCCTCTACTTCTACTCCCTCGCCCCGGTCTTGCGGGGAGAGGGCGTAGGCGGCCTCTGGCCGCCGTCTAGAAGGAATGCCGATGCGAAGCATCGGCGCTGGTGAGGGGCCTTCTCCACGAGTTGGGCTCGCGGAGAGTCCGCCTCACCCGAAATTCAAGCTGCGGTTGAATTTCGACCTCTCCCCGCAAGCGGGGCGAGGTGAAGGAAAGTGACGCTTGTGATCTCCAACGCGGACCGCCCATGGCCTTCTATGTCGCCCAGTTCCTAACCGGTCTTGCCAGCGCGGCATCGCTGTTCCTGGTCGCTTCGGGCCTGTCGATCATCTTCGGCGTGACGCGGATCGTGAATTTCGCGCATGGCGCGTTCTACATGCTCGGCGCCTATGCCGCCTTCACGCTGACCGAGCGCTTCTCGGGCGCGTTCGGCTTCTGGGGCGGCATCGTCGTTGCCGCGCTGGCGGTTGCTGTGATCGGCGTGCTGGTCGAGATGGTGTTGCTGCGCCGGATCTACCATTCGCCCGAGCTGTTCCAGTTGCTCGCCACCTTCGGCCTCACGCTGATGGTCGAGGATCTCGTGGTGCTGATCTGGGGGCCGGACGATCTGGTCGGCCGCCGCGCACCGGGCTTCAAGGGCGCGATCGATTTCTTCGGCCAGAATATTCCGAGTTACGATCTGTTCCTGATCGTGCTCGGACCGGTCGTGCTCGGTGTCCTCTGGCTCTTGTTCCAGCGCACCCGCTGGGGCGTCCTGGTGCGCGCGGCGACGCAGGACCGCGACATGGTCGCAGCGCTCGGCGTCAATCAGAAATGGCTGTTCACCAGCGTGTTCGCGCTCGGCGTCTTCCTCGCCGCGCTCGGCGGCGCGCTGCAGATCCCGCGCGACGCGGTCAATCATGCGATGGATCTGCGCGTCATCGTCGAGGTCTTCGTCGTGGTCGTGATCGGCGGGCTGGGCAGCATCATCGGCGCCTTCGTCGCGGCGGTGCTGGTGTCGGAGCTCAACGCCTTCGGCATCCTGATCTTCCCGAAGATCTCCATCATCCTGGTGTTCCTGGTGATGGCGGTGGTGCTGATCGTCCGTCCGTGGGGGCTGTTCGGCAAGCCGGAAGCGCCGGCGCGGCGCACGCCGGGCCTCACCGTCAATCCGTGGCGGCCGCTGACGATGAACGAGCGGCTTGCGGCGATCGCGGTGCTCGTGGTCGCCGCGGCGCTGCCGTTCGTCGCCGGCAATTACGTGCTCACCGTCGGCTCGGAGATCGCGATCTTCGTGATCTTCGCGGTCAGCCTGCATTTCCTGATGTCGGTCGGCGGGCTCGCCTCGTTCGGCCACGCGGCCTATTTCGGCCTTGGCGCCTATGGCGTGGCGCTGCTCGCCAAGATGGCCGGCTTGCCGATGATCGCCTGCCTGCTGCTCGGACCGCTGCTCGGGCTAATGGGCGCGGCGGTGTTCGGCTTCTTCGCGGTACAACTCTCCGGAGTTTATTTCGCGATGCTGACGCTGGCCTTTGCCCAGATCGTCTGGTCGATCGCGTTCCAGTGGGTGTCGGTCACCGGCGGCGACAACGGCATTCTCGGCGTCTGGCCTTCGAGCTGGGCCGCGAGCCCGTCGCAGTTCTACTGGCTGTCGCTCGGCATCGCCGCGCTCGCGGTCGTGATCCTGCGGATCATCGTGTTCTCGCCGTTCGGCTTTGCGCTGCGCGCCACGCGCGACTCTCCGCTGCGCAGCGAAGCGGTCGGCATCGACGGCAAGCGCATCCAGTGGACCGCCTTCGTGATCGCGGGCACGGTCGCCGGCCTTGCCGGCGCGCTGTTCGCCTACCTCAAGGGCAGCGTTTTCCCTGACAATATGGGCATCTCGCTGTCGGTCGATGCGCTGGTCATGGTGCTGCTCGGCGGCGTCGAGACGGTGTCCGGGGCAGTGGTGGGAGCCATCGTCTATAAGGCGCTCAACATCTGGCTGGTCAGCCAGACCGATCTCTCCAAGCTCGTGCTCGGCGGCTTCGTCGTGCTGATCGTGGTCGCGTTCCCGAAGGGCATCGTCGGCACGCTGGAAGCCCTCATGCACCGCCGGCGCAAATCGTCGTCGACGGCGTCGCCTCTGCTCACCTCCCGCATCGAGACTGCCGAATGAGCATGGTTCCCACATTGCTGTCGGTCGAGGGGCTGACAAAATCCTATGGCGGCGTGCATGCCGTGCGCGGCGTCTCGTTCGAATTGCGCGCCGGCGAGATCCTGGCGCTGATCGGGCCGAACGGCGCGGGCAAGAGCACCTGCTTCGACATGCTCAACGGCCAGAACATTCCGGATTCGGGCCGCATCCGCGTGCTCGGCGCGGAGACCACCGGCAAGAAGCCGCGCGTGATCTGGCGCATGGGCGTTGGCCGCACTTTCCAGATCGCGGCGACCTTCCCGACCATGACAGTGCGCGAAAACGTGCAGGTCGCGCTAGTGTCGCATGGCGGGCAATTGTTCAACCTGTGGGCCTCGACCGCGCGTCAGGCGCGTGACGAGGCCGGGCGGCTGCTCGACCTCGTCGGCATGGGCGCCTATGCGGAGCGGCCCTGCGGCGAGCTCGCCTATGGCGACGTCAAGCGGCTGGAGCTTGCGATCGCGCTCGCCAACCAGCCAAAGCTGCTTTTGATGGACGAGCCGACCGCCGGCATGGCGCCGCGCGAGCGCGTCGAGCTGATGCGGCTGACGGCGCGGATCGCGCGCGAGCAGTCGATCGGCGTGCTGTTCACCGAGCACGACATGGACGTGGTGTTCGAGCATGCCGACCGCATCCTGGTGCTCAATCGCGGCAGCCTGATCGCCGAAGGCTCGCCCGAGGAAGTGCGCGGCAATGCCCAGGTGCGGGCGATCTATCTCGGCGAAGGCCTCCTTTATGACGCCCGGCACCGAGAGGGAGCATCCGCATGAAGCTCACGGTGAAGGATCTCAACAGCTTCTACGGTCCGGCGCATATCCTGTTCGACATCGCGCTCGAGGTCGGCGAGGGCGAAGTGATTGCACTGCTGGGCCGCAACGGCGCCGGCAAGTCGACCACGTTCCGCTCCATCGTCGGCCTGGTCGAGAACCGCTCCGGCCGCGTCATGTTCGAGGGCAGGGACGTCTCGGAGCTGCCGACGCATGCGATCGTGCGCGGCGGGCTCGGCTATGTGCCCGAGGAACGGCGTATCTTCACCGATTTGACGGTCGAGGAGAATCTCGAGGTCGGCCGCCAGCCGAAGCGGGCGGGCGCGCCGCAATGGGATCGCGACAAACTGTTCAAGCTGTTCCCCAATCTCGGCGAGATGCGCGGCCGGCCCGGCGGGCGCATGAGCGGCGGCGAGCAGCAGATGCTGACGATCGCGCGCACACTGATGGGCAATCCGTCGCTCGTGCTGCTCGACGAGCCGTCGGAAGGCCTGTCGCCCAAGATCGTCGAGCAGATGGTCGATGCGATCCTGGCGATGAAGAAAGAGGGCGTCAGCATCGTCGTCTCCGAGCAGAACCTGCATTTCGCCCGGCTGATCTCGGATCGCGCCTACATCATCGAACGCGGCCGAATCTGTTTTGGCGGCACCATGGCGGAACTCGATGCGCGTCCGGATGTCCGCGACGCGCATCTGTCGCTGTAAGGGGTGGGGTGAAACGATGGCGAGGAGTGCTGCACAGAAGCGAAGCGTCAAGGCCGCCAAGCCCGGTTACGTGCTGGACGAGCAGATCGGCTTCATCCTGCGCCAGGTGTCGCAGCGCCACGCGGTGATCTTCGCCCGCGAGATTGGCATCAACCTGACGCCGACGCAGTGGGCCGCGCTGTCGAAGCTGTCGGAGGTCGGTCCGTGCTCGCAGAACCAGCTCGGACGGCTGACCTCGATGGACGTTGCGACCATCAAGGGCGTGATCGATCGCCTGACTGCGCGCGGCCTGACCGAAACCTCGCCCGATCCCGACGACGGCCGCCGGCTGATGGTGAGCCTGACGCGCGCCGGTCAGCAGATGGCCGATAAGGCCGCGCCGAACGCGCTCGTGATCTCCAGGGAGACGCTGGCGCCGCTCGATGCCAAGGAGCGCGAGACGCTGATGGCGCTGCTCGGCAGGTTGCGGTGATCTTCCCTGGAGGGGGAGGGTCGGATCGCAGCGAGCGAAGCGAGATGCGAGCCGGAGTGGGGTGGTCTCTCCACACGGGCAGAATCTGTATGGAGAGACTGTTCACCCCACCTCGGTTCGCATTTCATGCGAACCGATCCTCCCCCTCCAGGGGAGGATGAAGAAAAGTGCCACCGTGTCGCATCCGAACTATGTCGCTACGCCAAGCGCCAGCGCGACGGCGCCGACCAGCACCAGGCTGACGGCCCAGACCGTGTCCAGATTGAACCAGCTCCGGGCCACGAATTTGAGGCCGAGATAGCGGTAGACCAGCCACGCCAGAAATCCGCCGGCCGCGATCATCGCGCCGGCATGGACGATGGAGACCAGCACGGCCATCGTGAGGCTGGTGCCGATCAGGGAGTTGGCGGCCGCATGGCCTTGGTCCGACTCGGCCTCGCGGCATAGTCCGAGATAGATCGGCACCAGCATCAGCGCCGCGCCGTGCGCGATCGCCACCGCGAAGGACCACAAAGCGAGTTGCGTCGGCGGTATCCGCGCCAGGGCCCGTGGATGGCGCCGGTCGATCAGCCGATAGATGCCGAAGGCGATCACAAGCAGGCTGGCGCCGATCCGGATCGTGCGCTGCCATTCGACGAGGGTGATCAGCAGCGCGAAGGGAAGGATCACGACGAGCATCGCCAGCAGGTGACCGATTGCGAGCGGGCCAAGCGCGGCCAGCAGCGCGCGTGAACTCCTTTGCATCAATCCGGCCGAAACCGCGAGTGGCCAGCCCATGCCCGGGTTGATCCCGTGGTAGAGGCCGCTCGCAATCACCGCCAGCCACAGCCAGGCCGGTGTCCAGTCGGCTGCACTCACAGTCAGGCCGATGGATAGCAGAACGAATCCGTCGAGCAGTCACCGCCATCGAGCCGGATCTGGTGCGCGCGGTACCCGTCGGGGAAGTTGACCCAGTAGTCCTTTGCCAGTTCAAGGCCGCCGCCCGGGCCGGCATTCGCCATCACCTCGGCGCCGGGAATGCCCTGCGGATAGAACTGGTCGTCCCAGGTCGAGTACAGCGAATTGGTCCAGTAGACCCGCTTGCCGTCGCGGCTGATCTCGACCATCTGCGGACCGCCGGCAAATGCCTGTCCGTTGGGATGCGGCGCGCGGCGGACGATGCCGCCGATGCGCACCGACCCGGTGAGCTTTGGCTTGCGCGGATCGCTGACATCGTATTGGCGCATCTCGCCGGTGGCCCAGCAGGAGACGTAAAGGAATTTGTCGTCCATCGACAGGTCGATGTCGGTCACCAGCGGCGGCACGGCGCCGAAACCCTGCAGCAGCGGCGGCAACTGCTCCTTCGGTGCGGGCTCGGGCGGGATCGTCGCCGTCTTCTCGATGTGAAACGTGCCGCCCTCGCGCCACCAGGTCCAGATCGAACCCTCGAGGTTGGTGGTATCGACCACGATGCCGACGAAGCCGTATTCGCGGACCGGATCGTGCGCGGGACGCACCTCCAGCGCCATTTGATGGTTGGCGCCGAGATCGATGGTCTGGACATTGCGGCGCGCGCGCAGATCCCAGAAGTGGATGCGATGGCCGTATTTGTTCGAGAGCAGGTCCTCCGGCACGATCCCGTTCTCGAATTGCGGCGGCAGCGCCCATTCGCTGCTCACCATGTAGTCGCGCGGCAGGTTCCACCAGAAGTCATAGTGCTTGGTCTGGGGACCGCGATCGATCTCCCAGCGTCCAAGCACCTCGAAGGTCTCGCAGTCCATGATGAACACGCCGGGCGGTCCATCGGTGCCATCCTTGCCGCCGCCGCCGAGCGTGGAGACGTAGATGCCGTCCGGGCCGCAGTGGATGGTATGCGGCCGCGAATAGCCGGTCTTCCTGAAGACCTCCTCGGGCTCGATGATCTTATGGATCTTGGCCTGCGTCGGATCCGGCTTGGTATCGATGATGTAGATCCGCGACGACCGCATGCCGGGAACGATGAGATAGCGGCGCTCAATGAAGGCATGTCCTGCAAGCGGGGACAGCGCCGACGAACACGCGTTCCAGCCGAAATGGTGAAACTCGTCGCCCTTGTTGGGCATCGTCACGGTGTGGACGATCTTGCTGTAGGTCGGCGAGCCCGGCTTGACGTCGATCACGGCGAGCGCGTCGGGCTTGGAAAAGTCCGGGCTGAGCAGCACGGTGTAGGCGAAGTTCTCCACCGGAGCTTCCATCGCAAGCTTCGGCGAGGCGTGAAACGTCGGATCTGGCCTCATCGTCATCGTGCTGCCTCCTGTTTGCCTGGTGTGGACCAACACGGCACGGCGGCATGCGGCGGGAACTATTCCGGATCGTCGCGTGGCACTTGCGAGCGCCGCCGGCTAGGTTCGCGTGGCGGCACGATACACCTCAATGATGACGGACGAAAGCAACGTTCCGGCGCGGTAAGATGGCGCGTCTTGTACGGATCGCGTCATTCCGGGCGCGACCTAGTCGCGAACCCGGAATGACTGATGTCGAGCTCGATTACTTCGTCACGATCTCCGGCACCTTGCCCGCGGGCGGCGTGTTGCGGCTGCGCTGGGTGCGGACGATGCCATCGATGATGGTCATGCCGATGCCCGGGAGATCGCCGAGCTGAACGCTCTCCAGGATGTTCTTGCCCGGCGAATGCTGCGCCCTGTCCATCAGCACGAAATCGGCGGAACGGCCGACCTCGATCAGGCCGCAGTCCAGCTCGCGCATCCGCGCGGTGTTGCCGGTCGCAAGGCAGAACGCCAGCTCGGCCGGCAACTCGCCGAGCGAGGACAATAGCGAGACCATCCGCAGGATGCCGAGCGGCTGCACGCCGGAGCCGGCCGGCGCGTCGGTGCCGAGGATGACGCGGTGCAGGTCACCCATCTCGCGCGCGGTGCGCAACGTGAATAGCGCCGAACGCTCATTGCCGTTGTGCACCAGCTCGAGCCCGCGCTTGCAGCCCTCGCAGATGCAGCGGATCTGGTCGTCGGGCAGGGCAGTGTGGCCGCCATTGATGTGGCCGACCACGTCGGTGTCGGCTTCCAGCACCACGTCCTTGTCGATCAGGCCGGAGCCGGGGATCGAGGGGCCGCCGGTGTGGATCGTGCTTTGAATGCCGTATTTGCGCGCCCAGCCGACCATCTTGCGCGCGGTCGGGCCGTCCTTGACGCCGCCGAGCCCGACCTCCCCGAGCAGCTTGACACCGGCCGCGGCCATTTCCTTGAAATCGTCCTCCACCATCTCGCATTCGATGACGGGCGCGCCGGCATGCACCTTCACGCCGCCCGGCCGTAGCGTCCAGAACGCGCGCTGCGCGAAGATCGCCATCGCCTTCAACCCGACCACGTCGCGCGGACGGCCGGGCATATGCACTTCGCCGGCGGAGATCATGGTGGTGACGCCGCCGTGCAGATAGCTGTCGATCCAGTTGGTCTGGTTCTGCCGCGGCGTCCAGTCGCCGGCGACGGGATGGACATGGCTGTCGATCAGGCCGGGCGCGACCGTCGTGCCCATGGCATCGACGATCGTGGTGGCGCCTTCGGTGTCGACGTCCTTGAAGCGGCCGACCGCGGTGATCCTGCCGTTCTCGGCGATGATGGTATCGGCATCCAGGATCGGCCTTTCCAGCGCTCCCGACAGCAGTAGCCCGATATTGCGGATCACCAGCTTGCTGGGGCCGGTGGCCTGGGGCGCGTCGTGAGCCATGGGTGTTTTCCTTCTGTTTTCTTTCCGAAATTGCCCGGGAATTTGAGCCCGGCTTGACTTTCGGATCAAGCTGGATTATTCGTTTGTATACGAATGATCGTATACAAACGATCCGGCCGGTCAACGGGGTTCAAGTCCCTTTCCGCCGCAGCACAAATCAGGGATTGGTGCGATGAGCAATTTCAACCAGGAAAGCGTCCTCAGCGTTCACCACTGGACCGACACGCTGTTCTCCTTCAAAACCACGCGCAATCCGTCGTTCCGCTTCCGCAACGGCGAGTTCACGATGATCGGGCTCAAGGACGGCGAGAGGCCGCTGCTGCGGGCCTACAGCGTCGCCAGCGCGAACTACGAGGACACGCTCGAGTTCTTCTCGATCAAGGTTCCGGACGGCCCGCTGACCTCGCGTCTCCAGCACCTCAAGGAAGGCGACGAGATCATCGTCAGCCGCAAGGCCACCGGCACGCTGGTCATCGACAACCTCGAGGACGGCCGCAACCTCTACCTGATCGGCACCGGCACGGGGCTTGCGCCGTTCCTCAGCGTGATCAAGGATCCCGAGACCTATGACCGCTTCGAGAAGGTCGTGCTGCTGCACGGCTGCCGCCGCGTCAAGGAGCTCGCTTATGGCGAGATGATCACCGAGAAGCTGCCGCAGGACGAACTGATCGGCGATCTGGTGCGCGATCAGCTGATCTATTACCCGACCGTGACGCGCGATCCGTTCCGCAACCGCGGCCGCATCACCGACCTCATCATCTCGGGCAAGCTGTTCGCCGACATCGGCCTGCCGGCGCTCGATGCCGCGCATGACCGCGTCATGATCTGCGGCTCACCGGCGCTGGTCGCCGACACCCGCACGCTGCTGGGCGGCCGCGGCTTCGTCGAAGGCAATCACGGTGAGCCCGCCCAGTTCGTGGTGGAGAAGGCGTTCGCCGAGCGCTGATCTTCGCAGTGATCTCTAGCCCCGTCATTGCGAGGACTTTGGGGCAAGATTGCAAAGCAATTTTGCGCTGAAGCGATGAAGCAATCCATCTTCCGGTACAGCCGGGAGCAATGGATTGCTTCGCGTCGCTTGCAATGACGTGGATCGAGCCGAGGCTAGGGCCTGACCGCCGGCGTCTCGACCGGCATGCCGCGCGCCCTTGACATCAGATAGAGCTCGAGCTCGACCAGCTCGGGCGAGCCATAGTCATAAGGTTGCGCCCGGATGCCCGTGATGCAGGCGCGCAGCCGCCGCTGCAACGATCCGAGCGATTGCCATTCCAGCCGGTACAGCGGATAGCCGGTCGGCTGTCCCTGCGTGATCGCGCTTCCCGCGAGCTTCTTGTCCCAATTTTCGTCGTGGCAGTTGGTGCAGCCGAGATTGAGCTGGCCCTGCCGCTGCATGAACAGCGCGTGGCCCTTCGCGACGAACGGCGCCAGCTCCGGATCGTCGCCGGCTGCGATCGGCATGCCGCGCGATTGTTGCGCGACATAGGCGGTCAGCGCCAGCAGCTCGCGGCTTTCATAGGTGAATGGGGTCGCCTGCTGGTGGTTGGTGCGGCAGAGGTTGATCCGCGCTTCGAGGTCGACCGGTCTTCCCAGCGCCTTCTCGAAGGCAGGGTAGTGCGCCGCGACGCCTTTCATGCTGACGCGCGCATCATTGTGGCAGTCGGCGCAGGCCTTGTCCGCGCTGCCGGCCCTGCGCGTCCACAAGGCCTCGCCGTCGAGCACGAACAGCATGCCGGGATTGGCGGTGTCCTCGTCCTGCATCGCCTTGGTGTCCGGGCTCATGAAGCTGTAGCCGGAGCGGCGCTGGACGAGCGGAATCTCGGTGGCGAGCGCCGCGCCCGCCATAACCGTCAGCAGCGCGATGCAGACCGCAATCTTCATTCGACCGTGATCGAAGCCTGCGCGGTCTCCGAAAACCCCTTGTCGCCGATCCACTCGAACTCGAACTTGCCGCTCTCGGTCACCGTGATGAAGAAGGTGATGAAGGGATTGGCCGCGATCGCAGGAAACAGATCGGCGCGGAACACTTCGGTGCCGTTGAAGCGGCAAATGAAACTCGTGATGATGTCGCGCGGCACCACGTCACCCGAGGCGGTGTGGCGATAGCCGGTCTCCATGATGTGCGACATCAGCGTCTTGATCTCGATGACGCTGCCGCGCTTGGCCTTGGCCGGCACGTTGATCAGGGCCGACGGCATCAGATCGCTTCCTCGGTGCAGGCGGCGAGCGTCACCACGACATCAGCGGTCGTCGACCAGAACGTGTCGTCGGACAGCCGTGCGATGGCCGTGACCTTCTGGCTGTCGGCGAGGCGGATGCGGGTCGATATTTGGGCGCGTCCGGCGCGCGGCCCGAGATAGAAGTTGCCGATGTTCGGCTGCGGATTCTTCTCGTTGAAAACGTGGATGCTCTTCACATACGCGTCCGCCGTCATCGGGCTGGTGACGCTGACCGTCATCGGCACCGTGTTGCCGTTCTCGACCAGCGGCGGGATGTCGAGCCTGACTTTGCCGGTCCGCACATTGGCCTCGCCGACGACATTGCGGATCGCGGCCTGCAGCATCGCCGGCGTGGCGTCGGCAGGGCGCACGATCGCCAGCGCCGCGGCGCCTCCAGTGAGGCTCAGGAATGTCCGGCGAGAGGTTTGGTCGCAATCCGCCATCGTTTGTCCTAGTTCCGCAATGTCACAAGATACGCCACGATATCCTCGATCTGTTCCGCCGACAGGATCGGCTTGCCGCGCCACGAGGCGCCGACACGCGTGAGCCCGTCGACGCGATAGTAGGACGGCATGATCGTCGCCGCATTGAGATGCGATGCATCGACAAGCCGGAGCCGCAACTGTCCTTCCGACCAGCGGCTGCCGCTGCCAGTGAGGTTCGGCGCGAGGTCGCCCTGGAACGCCTGCTCGGGAAATGGGCCGCTGTGGCAGAGGATGCAAGTGGAGGAACGCTCGACGATCAGCGCGCGGCCGCGCGTTGCGTCACCCTTGGTTCCGGTCAGCGAGGCTGGAATTGCATCGCCGACCACGGTGTAGGGCAGCAGTTCCTCGGCGCCGGCGGCCGCGCAGACTGCGAGCAGCCCCGCAGCGAGAAGCACTGTGAGAGCGAGCCTAGCCAAAGGCGTCTCCCGTAATCGTCCTGAACCAGTCGATCGCCTGGTCGGCCTCGCGCTGACGCACCTCGCTCGGCGCGTCGACCGGGCTCGTGGCCACCTCCGCTTCGGCGTATTGATCTTCCTTGGGCTGATAGATGCCCTTCAGCGAGAAAGCGTAGCCGGGCGCGACCGTGTTGTAGCAGGCGCCGTCGAGCCGCGGCGTCTGCGGCGCCTTGCCTGCAAGTGAGCTCACGATCGCGGCCGCGCAGGCCCGGCCTTGCGCCGCCGCGGCGGAGGCCGATTTCGGAATGCCGCCGGCGATCGCGGCATCACCGATGACGTGGATATTGGGCACAAGCTTCGAGGCAAAGCTGACCGGATCGATCGGGCACCAGCCGGTGTGGTCGGCGGCGCCCGCGATCTCAGCGATCCGGCCGGCTCGCTGCGGCGGGATCACATTGGCGACCGCGGCGGTGTAGTTGCCGAAGTCGGTGACGATCTCGTTGGTCGCCGGATCGACCGACGTCACCCGTCCGCCTTGCGACAGTGCGATCCGCTCGATCATGCCGGGATAGAGTTCCGCCCAGGCTTTCTCGAACAGCTTCTGTTGCGAGTAATTGTCCTTGGCGTCGAGCACGAGGATCTTCGACTTCGGCTTCTTCGCCTTCAGGTAATGCGCGATCAGGCTGGCGCGCTCGCAAGGCGCGGGCGGGCAGCGCAACGGCGCGGCCGGCACCGCGATCACGACCAGGCCGCCATCGTCCATGGCTTCAAGCTGCTTGCGCAGCAGCAGGGTCTGCGCGCCGGCCTTCCAGGCATGCGGCATCTTCTCGGCGGCCACCTCGTCATAGCCGGAAAGGGCGTCAAAGCGCATGTCGATGCCGGGGGCCAGCACGAGCCGGTCATAGGGGAGCGCTGTGCCATCGGAGAGCGTGATGCTGCGCGCCTGCGCATCGACCTTCGCGGCCGCCTGTGCGGCGACCGTGATGCCGTCGGCGGCCACCTTGTCGTAGGTAAACTGCTGCGCGGAGAGTTCACGCAGGCCTGCGATCACCTCGTTGCTGAACGGACAGGCCGTAAAGGTCTTGTTCGGCTCGATCAGCGTAACCTGAAGCTTGGCATCGAGCCGCCGTAGCGCCCGCGCGCAGGCGGCGCCGCCGAAGCCGCCGCCGATCACCGCGATGCGCGGCGTGCCCTGTGCCAGTGCCGGACGCGCCAATGCCGCCGCTGCGACGACAGCAGCGCCACGGACCACATCCCTGCGCGTCGGACGACGCGTGACGGCCATGCACGAGAACCCGGAAAAGGAAGCGGCGGGTGGGGCCGCCGCTTCTGGTTTGATCAGGCGAAGGAGATGTTCTGGTTGCGCAGCGGGAAGCTGCGGATGCGCTTTCCCGTCGCGGCGAAATAGGCGTTGAGCACCGCCGGCGCCGCAACGCCGATGGTCGGCTCGCCGACGCCGCCCCAGAACCCGCCGCTCGGCACCATCACCGACTCCACCTTCGGCATTTCGTTGATGCGCATCGAGTTGTAGGTGTCGAAATTGGTCTGCTCGATGCGGCCGTCCTTCACGGTACAGCCGCCGTAGAATAGTGCGCTCAGGCCGTAGACGAAGGAGCCCGCGATCTGCCGCTCCACCTGCGCCGGATTGACGACATAGCCGGGGTCGGTGGAGGCGACGATGCGATGCACCTTGATCTTGCTGCCGTCGGTCACCGAGATCTCGGCGGCGCCGGCAACGTAGCTGCCATAGCCCATCACCTGCGCGATGCCGCGATAGACGCCCTGCGGCGCCGGCGTGCCCCAGCCGATCTTCTCGGCCACGGCGTTGAGCACGGCGAGATGCTTGGGGTGCTTGCCCATCAGCTTGCGGCGGAATTCGAGCGGGTCCTGGCCGACAGCCTGGGCCAGCTCGTCCATGAAGCATTCCAGGTAGATCGCGTTGTGATTGACGTTGACGCCGCGCCAGAAGCCCGGCGGGACGTGCGGGTTGCGCATCGCATGCTCGACCAGCAGGTTCGGCACCGAGTAGCCGATCGCGGCCTCGCCGGATTGCGCGACGCCCTGGAACGCGGCGGGGTCCATGCCGTTCTGCAGTGCTTCCGGGCGCACCGAGAACAGGATCGACTGACCCGACAGCCGGTAGTGCAGCGCGACCAGATTGTTGTCGGCATCGAACGCGCCGGTCAACTTGCACTGCGTGATCGGGTGATACTTGCCGTGCTGCATGTCCTCTTCGCGCGACCACAACAGCTTGATCGGCGTGCCCGGCATCTGCTTGGCGATCGCCACCGCCTGCCGGACATAGTCGGTCATGCCGCGCCGGCCGAAGCCGCCGCCGAGCATCAGCTTGTGCACGTCGACTTTCTCGGCGGGCAGGCCGGAGGCCTCAAGCGCCGCCGCGAATGCCGCCTCGCCATTCTGCGTGCCGCACCACACCTCGCATTTGTCAGGCGTGTAGAGCACGGTGGCGTTCATCGGCTCCATCGTGGCGTGGTTCTGGTAGGGATAGCTGTAGACCGCCTCCACCTTCTTGGCCGCGCTGGCGATGGCCGCCTTTGCATCACCGTTCTGGTTGCCGATGTAGGCCGGCTGCGCATTGTCGAGGCCTTCGGCGAGCCACTTCGCTATCGTCTCGCTGGAGATCTTTGCATTGTCGCCTTCATCCCAGACGATCGGCAGTGCATCCAGCGCGGTCTTGGCGTGCCACCAGGTGTCGGCGACGACGGCAACGGCGCTGTCGCCGACCGGCACCACCTTCTTGACGCCCTTCATGCCGGCGATCTTGGCTTCGTCGAAGCTCTTCACCTTGCCGCCGAACACCGGGCAGTCCTTGATCGCGGCGTTCAGCATGCCAGGCAGCTTGACGTCGATGCCGTAGGTCGTCTTGCCGGTGGTCTTGTCGACGGTGTCGAGCCGCTTCAGGCCCTTGCCGGCGATGGTCCAGTCCTTCGGGTCCTTCAACTTGACGTCGGCCGGCGGCTCGAGCTTGGCGGCGGCTTCCGCCACCTTGCCGTAGGTCGTCGTCTTGCCCGACGGCGTGTGGGTGATGACGCTGTTCGCGGCCTTGCACTCCGAGGCCGGCACCTTCCACTCATTGGCCGCGGCCTGGATCAGCATCACGCGCGCGGTGGCGCCGCCCTTGCGGACATAGTCCTGCGAACTGCGGATGCCGCGGCTGCCGCCGGTGGAGAAATCGCCCCAGGCGCGCTTGCGGGCGACGCTCTGGCCGGGCGTCGGATATTCGGTGGTGACCTTCGACCAGTCGCATTCCAGCTCCTCGGCGACGAGTTGGGCGAGGCCGGTGAGCGTGCCCTGGCCCATCTCGGAGCGCGCAATGCGGATCACCACGGTGTCGTCGGGCCGGATCACGACCCAGGCGTTGACTTCAGGGGCACCGTCCGCGGCCCGCACCACGGAGGGGCCGCCGAACGGAAGATCGAGGCCGAGCGCAAGACCGGCGCCGGCGGTTGCCGTGCCGATCACGAAGGCGCGGCGATTAAGTTTTGGCATGACGTGCTGGTTGAATTGCAGATTCATGGCTGCCTCCTCATGCGTTCGCGGCAGCATGGATCGCCTCGCGCACCTGCTGGAAAGTGCCGCAGCGGCAGATATTGGTGATGGCGTCGTTGATGTCGTCGTCGGTCGGCTTCGGGTTTTCTTTCAACAGCGCCGCGACGGCCATGATCATACCGCTCTGGCAATAGCCGCATTGCGGCACGTCGTTGGCGATCCAGGCGAGCTGCACCTTGTGCATCACGCCACCCGCCGCGAGGCCCTCGATGGTGGTGATGTCCTTGCCCGCCACTTCGCTCACCGTCACGCCGCAGGAGCGCATTGCGACGCCGTCGACATGCACGGTGCAGGCGCCGCATCGTGCAATGCCGCAGCCGTATTTGGTCCCCGTCAGTCCGACATTCTCTCTGATAGCCCACAGCAGTGGCGTGTCGTCTTCGACGTCTACATTGATTGTCTTGCCGTTGATTTTGAGGTTTGCCATCGCTTTCCCCTGAATGGTCCAATCCTCCGATCGGACTTCAGCGCGATGTTGGCCTTGGACCTGGAACGGTTCAAATCAAGAAACCGCGTTTGCAGCGCGAAAGTTGACGGCGCGGTGTTTGGTCGCGCCCCGCGCGCGCAACATGCCTGTCATGCCTTTTGCGGCGAAGCGACGGCTAACCGCAGGAAACTCATGACGCTGCCGAGCGCTGCAAATCCCGCACCCAGCGCCAGGGCGGCGGTGGCGCCCTCGCGATCGGCGAGTGCGAAGCAGAGTGCGGCGAGCGCAGCGCCGGTGGTCTGCCCGGTCAGCCGTGCGGTCGCAACGATGCTGCTGGCGCTGCCGCTGCGATGCGATGGCGCGCTCGACATGATCGCCTTCATGTTGGGGGTCTGGAAGAAGCCGAAACCGATGCCGCAGATCATGGTGCGCCAGACGATGTTGGCGATACCGGGCTCAGTCGGCAGGGTCGCGAGCAGCACCATGCCAAGGCCCAGCAGCAGCATGCCGATGCCGCCGAGGACGCCGGCCGGATAGCGATCCGACAGCCGGCCGCCGATCGGCGCCATGAAGGCGACCACCAGCGGCCAGGGCGTCATGAAGAAGCCGGTCTCGACCTGCGAGCGGTGCAGTACGTCCTCGAAGTAGAACGGCAGCGACACGAAGGCGAGGCCCTGCACGGCAAATGAGCAGACGGCGGTCGCGGCCGACAGCGCGAAGATCGGCCGGCGGAACAGGTCGATCGGCAGCATCGGCGCCGGATGATCGGCATGCCGCCGGGTCAGGATCCAGCCGAACAGGAGGGCGCCGGCAAACTCCGAGATGACGAGCGCAGGCGCGGTCTTGTGGGCGGCGCTGCCGATGCTGATGATGAAGAGCCCAAGACAGGCGCAGGCCAGCGCCGCACCGGCGAAGTCGAAGGCGTGGGTGGCGCGCGGCGTCTTCGGCAGCGTCTTCATGCCGATCAGCAGCGCAACGATGCCGAAGGGAATGTTGACGGCGAACAGCCAGGGCCACGGGCCGAGAGCGAGGATGCCGGAGGCGATGGTCGGCCCGAGCGACATGGCGCTCGCGACCACGAGCGCATTGTGGCCGAAGCCGCGGCCGAGCATCCGGCTCGGATAGACGAAGCGGACCAGCGCGGTGTTGACGCTCATCAGGCCGCTGGCGCCAAGCCCCTGCAAGGTGCGCGCGACCAAGAGGCTCGGCAGCGACCACGCCAGCGCACAGCCGAGTGACGCCAATGTGAACAGCAGGAGGCCGCCGACGTAGATCCGCTGGTGGCCGACGATTTCGCCGAGCGCGCCGAGCGGCAGCAGCGTCGCGACCAGGGCGATCTGGTAGACGTTGACGACCCAGACCACTTCGGCAGGGCTGACATGCAGATCGCTGGCGATCGCGGGCAGCGCGATGTTGGCGATCGCGGTATCGAGCGAGGCCATCGCCAGCGCCGTGAAGATCGCGGCCACCGCCCAGCGCCGCTGCTCCCAAGGCAATCCATCGGTGATCGGCGCCGCAGTCGCGCCTGACGTCGGGGTCTTCTCGAGCATGCCTGAAAACGTCTCCAGGCCGTGGTGTACTATGCCGGCATGCCGTTCCCCAGCCGCGCCGCTGCATGATGCGTATGCGAAGCGGCCTTGCCCGACGGTCAAGTGCCCCGGTGCGGCCCGAACAGATATCCCTCCATGGCGCGCAGCACCCGGCGACCCGCGGCGGCATGCGGCAGGTCCTGCTGGAGCGCATGGTCGATCATCGCGCGGCTGATCACGATCAGGTCCTCGATGACGTCTTCGTCGACCGGCCTCGCGATCTCGCGACGATGCCGCGCCAGCAGGGCCGCGACCAGATCCTTCAGCTCACGTGCGGCCGCGGGGGCGGCTGACGGCGGCCGCAGGCGGTCTTCCTCGGCCTCCAGGATTCGGTTGAGCCCGGCCCGCCCGGCATGCGCCTCGATCTGGGCGCGAACCACAAGGGTGAGGGACGCGGTCAAGTTCCTGCCCTCTGACCTTGCGACCGCATCCCGCACCTTCGCCAGCAGTGCATCCTCGAACTTGGCGATCAAGGCCAGCGTCAGTGCGTCCTTGTTGGGAAAGTACTGGTACACCGAGCCGACGCTGATGCCGCCGCGCTCGGCTACGGCATTGGTGTTGTAACCCTCGAGCCCGCGCTGCTCCAAAACGCGAGCCGCCGCCTCCAGAATGACCGCCACGGTTTCCCGGGAACGCCGTTGCTGCGGCTGTTTTCGGGCCTTCATGCGCCGTTTCGCCGGCATGCGGAGCCACTCCTGAAACGCGAGTCGTAGAATATGAGCAATTACTCACATTATGGTGCGAAAGGAGAACCAATCAATGGCAACACCGCAGCCCACTTCATCTTCCGTGCTTCCGGAACACGAGGACGATCCCCACACGTTTCACATATTCGTCATGGTCAAGACCACGCGGCACTGGCTCGATCTGAAGACCGAGCACCGTCTCGCGTTCCTGCAGGAGGAGGTGATTCCGCTGCTCCGGCGTCGTCCCGAGCTCAAGATACGCTGGTTCGAACCTGAGGCCTTCTCGACCAGGGCGACCGACGTCATGATCTGCGAAACAAGCGATCTCTCGGCCTGGGCGTGGTTTTGTGACCACCTGCGCGCCGGTCCGGACGTTTCCGGGCCGGCGCACTGATGGCTATTGAAGCGCCATTCCCGAGGTCTTGATCACGGTCGTCAGCTTCTGCTGATCGGCCTTCATCAGCGCGGCGAGCTCGTCGAGCGACATCGGCTTGCCCGGAATATTGGCGAGCGACAGCTGGCGCTGCACGTCGGGATTCTGCAATGCTTTGTTGATCGCCGCATTGATCTTCGCAAGCAGCGGCGCCGGCGTCGCGGCCGGCACGTAGATGCCGTACCAGGGAACGTAGGCGGCCTCGGCAAAGCCGGCCTCGGCGATCGTCGGGACGTCGGGCAGGTCGGGGACGCGCTTGTCGGTGAAGACCGCGAGCGGCTTGACGCTGCCGGCCTTGATGTGCGGCAGTGCAAGTTCGAGCGAGACGATCTCGAAATGCATCAGGTTGGTGATCAGGTCGATCAACGCCTGCGGCTGGCCCTTGTAGCCGACATTGGTCAGCTTGATGCCGGCGGCCTGAAACAGTTTTTGGGCGCTGAGGTCGATCGACGATCCGGTGCCGGGATTGCCGAAATTGAACTGTCCGGGCTGCTTGCGGGCGAGCTCGACGAATTCGCCGATGCTCTTCACCGGCATCGACGGATGCACCAGCGCCACGCTTTGATTCCAGACCGCGAGGCCGACGCACCTGAAGTCCCTTGCCGCGTTCCAGCCGGCGTCCTTGTAGAGATCCGGGTTGACCAGCAGCGCGGGTCCGGTGACGATCCAGGTGTAGCCGTCCGGCTCGCTGCGCGCGACGGCCGCGGTGCCGATATTGCTGTTGCCGCCGGGCCGCGCCTCCACCACGACGGTCTGCTTCCAGTCGCGGCCTACCTGCTCGGTCACCGCGCGCGCGACGATATCGACGATGCCGCCGGCAGGGTAGGGCACGATGATGTGGATCGGCCGGCTCGGATAATTGTCCTGCGCGTTGGCGCCGGCGCTAACCAGCAGGACGGATGCGATGGTCGCGAGCAGTCGAACGGCGGTTGCGATGCCGCGCATGTCTCCCTCCCCATATCTGCCGCATCGTCTGCGCGATGCGTACCTCTAATGCATGATCTCTCCGGAAAACCGCTTCACACTTTTCCGGACCATGCCCTAGTCGTTTGCCACCAGCGAGCGGATGCTGCGGGCGAGCCCGAGCATGCGCGGCCCGCATTCGCGCTCGATCTGCTCGGCGCTGAAGCGGAACGAGGGGATGCCGCAATTGACCGACAGGCACTCGCCGGTGGGTGTGCGATAGAGCGGGGCGGCGACGCCGAAGATCTCGCGCCGCCATTCGCCGAGCGAGACCGCAAAGCCGCGCTCGTTGCAGAGCTCGATGTCCGGCAGCGTGCGCCGTTCGACGTAGTCGAGTTCCTCAGGACGCTCGGCCTTCACGCGTGCGACATAGGCGTCGCGTTCGTCCTTCGTGAGCAGCGACAGCAGCGCGCGCCCGACCGCAGTCGGCGCCAGCGAAGAGACAAAGCCGACGTCAGGCACGTGCGGCACCGCGTCCGTAGTGCGCAGCGTTTCAACATAGATGAAGTCGAGCCCGAACGGCATCGCGATCGACACTGTGCCGCCGGTGTAGGCCGCGAAGTCGCGCATCAGCGGACGCGCGAGCTGACGGACCTTCAGCGACGACAGCACCGGATAGGCTGCGGCAAGCACGCCGAGCCCGAGCACGAAGCGGCCCTTGGCGTCGCGCCTGAGATAGCCGAGCTGCTCCAGCGTGTAGCTCAGGCGCGAGACGGTCGGCCGCGACAGGCCGGTGTGCTCGGCAAGCTCCGCATTGGAGAGCGGGCCAGTGTGGTTGCGGAAGGCGGCCAACAGATCGAGCCCGTGCGCCAGTGTGGTCGCAAAGGAGGGATCCGCCTGGGATTCGAGAGAGGACAATGCCACCATACGAAATAATGGGCTCAAATAGACAGATTTGTCAATATATCGAAATGAATTTGCAAATCGTTTCGAGATGGGTTTATCTCTCCTCCAAGAGACGGGAGGTGGCATGGATTTCGATCTGTCCGAACGGTCGGAGCGGTGGCGGAAAGATCTGTTGGCCTTCTTCGAGAAGGCGGTGCTGCCGCGCCATCGTGCGTGGCTCGACCATGTCCGCGTGCACAGCGACACGCCGCCCTTCATGGCCGAGCTGCAGCAACAGGCGCGCGCGGCGGGGCTGTGGAATCTCGGTCTGCCCGAACTGGCGGACGATGAACCGGGCACGCGCCTCTCCAATCTCGACTACGCGCCGCTGGCAGAGATCATGGGCCGGCTGTTCTGGGCGCCGGAGGTGTTCAACTGCCAGGCGCCCGACGTGCCGAACATGATCGCGTTGCAGGCCTGCGCGACCGCTGAGCAGAAGAAACGCTGGCTGGCGCCGCTGCTTAACGCCGAGACGCGCTCCGCCTTCGGCATGACCGAGCCCGATGTCGCCTCGTCCGATGCCACCAACATCGCAACGCGGATTGTGCGCGACGGCGACCACTACGTCATCAACGGCCGCAAATGGTTTATCACCGGTGCTGCGCATCCGCGCTGCAGCTTCCTGATCGTGATGGGCGTGACCGATGCCGGCGCCGAGCGCACCAGCCGGCATTCCTGCATCATCGTGCCGATGGATACGCCCGGCGTGCGGCTGGTGCGGCGGCTGCGCTGGATGGGTTGCGAAGATCATACAGCGCCGATCGGCGAGCTGGTGTTCGAGAATGTGTGCGTGCCGGTCGAAAATCTGCTCGGCGCCGAGGGCGAGGGTTTCAAGGTCGCGCAGATTCGGCTCGGCCCGGCGCGCATCCACCATTGCATGCGCTCGATCGGGCTCTGCGAGCTGATGATCGAGTTGATGATGGCGCGCGCCGCGGAGCGCAGCGCATTCGGGCGCACCGTGATCCAGTACGATACCGTCCAGCGCTGGATCGCCGAAGCCCGCGTCGAACTGGAGCAGGCGCGGCTGCTCGCCTGGCGCTGCGCCTGGCGGCTCGACCAGGCAGGCCATCACGGCGCCTGGCGCGACGTCTCGCTGATCAAGGTCGCGGTGCCCGCGATGCTGCAAAAGATCGCCGACCGCGCGATGCAGGTGTTCGGCGCGATGGGCGGCTCCGACGATACGCCGATCCACCAGGCGCTGGCGTGGGGGCGGCTACTGCGGATCGGCGACGGGCCCGACGAGGTGCATCTGAGGCAGATCTTCCGGATGGAGCCGATGCCGGACTGGTCGATCGCCAATTCGCCCTATCTTGCTGCACATCCCGCCTGAGCGGCGCTACAGTATCCACCGAATGATCCTGAAACGAGGCGCCCTTCCGATGACGATGACCGAGCAAGCCCGAGACGCAAAGCCCGCCGCGATCGACAAGGAGCGTCTGCGCCGGAAATATCAGGAGGAGCGCAACAAGCGGCTGCGTCCCGACGGCAATGACCAGTATCTCCAGATCAAGGGCCAGCTCGCGCATTATCTCGACGATCCCTACACGCCGGTGGTGGAGCGCGCGCCGAAGACCGACCACGTCACCTTCGCCTTCATCGGCGGTGGCTTTGCCGGGCTCGCCACTGCGGCGCGGCTGACCGAGGTCGGGGTGAAGGATGTCCGCATTGTCGAGAAGGGCGGCGATTTCGGCGGCACCTGGTACTGGAACCGGTATCCCGGCGCGCAGTGCGACACCGCGTCGATGGTCTACATGCCGCTGCTCGAAGAGACCGGCCACATGCCGACGGAGAAATACGCGCATGCGCCGGAAATCCTGGCGCACTGCCAGCGGATCGGCCGGCAGTTCAATCTCTACGACAATGCGCTGTTTCACACCGAGGTGACGAGCCTCGACTGGGACGCCGCGCAATCGCGCTGGATCATCCGCACCACCAGGGGTGATGCCTTCACCGCGCAATATGTCGGCATCGGCACCGGCCCGCTGCATGTGCCGAAATTGCCCGGCATTCCCGGCATCGAGCGCTTCAAGGGTCACTCGTTCCACACCAGCCGCTGGGATTACGACTACACCGGCGGCGATCCCCGGGGCGCGCTGATGGAGAAGCTTGCCGACAAGCGCGTCGGCATCATCGGCACCGGCGCAACGTCGGTGCAATGCATTCCGCACCTCGCGCGCGCCTGCAAGGAGCTCTATGTGTTCCAGCGCACGCCATCGTCGGTCGACGTACGCGGCAACGGCCCGATCGATCCGGACTGGTTCGCCGATATCGCGACACCAGGCTGGCAGCAGCGCTGGCTGGAGAATTTCACCGCCAACCAGGCCGGTGGATCGGCCGAGGAAGATCTGGTGCAGGACGGCTGGACCGATCTGTCGAAGCGAATCCGCGCCAAAGTCATGCTGCTGCCGCGCGAGCAGCGGACGGTGGAAAACATGCGGGCGGTGTTCGAGGATTCCGACTTCGAGAAGATGGAGGAGATCCGCAACCGCGTCGACAGCATCGTCAGCGATGCCGAGACGGCCAGAAACCTGAAGGCCTGGTACGGCCAGCTCTGCAAGCGGCCATGCTTCCACGACGCCTATCTTCAGGCGTTCAACACGCCGGGCACCCATCTGATCGATACCGACGGCAAGGGTGTCGAGGAGATTACCGAGAACGGGATCGTCGTCGCGGGCAAGGAATACAAGCTCGACTGCGTCATCTATGCATCCGGCTTCGAGGTGGGGACCGAATATCGCAGGCGCGCGGGCTTCGATCTGACCGGCCGCGACGGCATCAAGCTGTCGGAGCATTGGGCCGCCGGCATGCGCACCAAGCATGGCATCCACGTGCACGGCTTCCCCAACGTTTTCTTCGTGCAGCCGACCCAGGGCGCCAACCTCATTTCCAACGTGCCGCACAACCTGACGGAAGCGGCGCGGACCATCGCCCTGATGGTCGCTCATGCGCAGGACAATGGCTTCAAGGAAATCGAAGTCAGCAAGGAAGCCGAGGATCGCTGGGTCGAGCTGCTGCTGACCGCGGTCGGCCGGATGATCGGCGGTCCCGATTGCACGCCCGGCTACTACAACAATGAGGGACGCGAGCCCGGGCCTGCCGCCAAGCTCAATGTCGGCTATCCGGCGGGCGCGTTGGCTTACTTCAAATACATCGATGGCTGGCGCCGCAGCGGCCAGTTCGAAGGCGTGCAATTCCGCTGAGTAATGCGCGACCGGGACTGATCTTTGCCAAACGAGGGAGTGCTTGAGTAATGACCCAGACAACCGCAGGTGCGACGTCGCATGAACTTCCGAAGGCGGCGTCCGCGCCGGTCATCGCGCAGCACGAAGCCACGCTGAAAGCGCTGCCGTTCGCCGACACCAGGGATTTCGACGACGCCGCGCGCGGCTTCCTCGGCACCATCGAGAACGCGCGCGTCACCTCGGCCCAGGGCAGGGTGGTTTGGAGCCTTGAGCCTTACAGCTTCCTCTCCGACGAGAAGGCGCCCGCGACCGTCGATCCGAGCCTGTGGCGGCAGTCGCGGCTCAACATGCATCACGGCCTGTTCGAGGTGGTGCCGGGCGTCTACCAGGTGCGCGGGCTCGACATTGCCAACATGACACTGATCGAGGGCGACAAGGGCGTCATCGTGGTCGACACACTGACCTCGATCGAGGGTGCGCGCGCCGCGATGGAACTGTACTTCCAGCATCGCGGCAAGCGGCCGGTCGCCGCCGTGATCTTCACCCATACCCACACCGACCATTGGGGCGGCGCGCGCGGCGTGCTCGACGACGCCATGCTGGCGGCGGGCGTGCCGATCATCGCGCCGAACTTCTTCATGGAGCACGCCGTCTCCGAGAATATCATCGCAGGTCCCGCGATGCTGCGCCGCGCGCAATACCAGTTCGGGCCGTTCCTCGCCAAGGGCGTGCGCGGCCAGGTCGATTGCGGTCTTGGCAAGACCATGGCGGCGGGCGGTGTGGCGCTGCTACGGCCGACCGATCTGATCATCGCGACCGGCGACAAGCGCGTGATCGATGGCGTCGAGTTCGAATTCCAGATGGCGCCGAACAGCGAAGCGCCGGCGGAGATGCATTTCTTCATTCCGCGCTACAAGCTCTTGAACCTCGCCGAGAACTGCACGCACAATTTCCACAATCTGCTGCCGTTCCGCGGCGCCGATGTGCGCGATGCGCTGGCCTGGTCGAAATATCTCGGCGAGGCGCTGCAGATGTGGGGCGGCAAGGCCGAGGCGATGTGCGGCCAGCATCATTGGCCGGTGTGGGGGCGGGAGCGGATCGACACCATGATCCGCCAGCAGCGCGACCTGTATAAATACGCGCATGACCAGACCATCCGGCTGATGAACCACGGCCTCAATGCGGCGGAGATTGCCGAGACGATCCGCCTGCCCTCAAGCCTCGAAGGCGCCTGGCACGGCCGCGGCTATTACGGTCACATCAGGCACAATGTGAAGGCGATCTACCAGAAGTACCTCGGCTGGTACGACGCCAATCCGGTCAATCTCGATTCCCTGCCGCCGGTCGAGGCCGGCAGGAAGTACGTCGAATATATGGGTGGCGCCGACGCAATCCTGAAGCGCGCCGCCGCCGATTTCGCCAAGGGTGAATTCCGCTTCGTCGCGCAGGCCGTCAGCCACCTCGTGTTCGCCGAGCCCGACAACCAGGCGGCCCGCGCATTGCTGGCCGACACGCTCGAGCAGCTCGGCTATGCCGCCGAGAGCTCGACGTGGCGCAACGCTTATCTGTTCGGTGCCCAGGAGCTGCGGCAGGGCATGCCGAAGACGCCGCCGCGCTCGCCGATGCCGCGCGAGACGCTCGCTGCGCTGCGCACCGAGCAGCTCTGGGACGTGCTCGGCGTCCGCCTCAACGGCCCCAAGGCCGAGGGCAAGCGGATCGTGCTGAACTGGAATTTTACCGATACGGGCGAGAGCTTCATCCTCAATCTCGAGAATTCTGCGCTCACCTACGTCAAGGGTGCGCAGGCGTCCGATGCGCACGCCAGCTTCACGCTGGCGCGCAGCGTGCTGGACGAGGTCATCGCCAAGCTGACCACGTTCCCGGAAGTGGTCGGTGCCGGCAAGATCAAGGCGTCCGGCGAGCCGCTGCGGCTCGGTGAGTTGATGATGCTGATGGATGAATTCCCGCGGATGTTCGAGATCGTCGAGCCGAAGCGGACGGTGGTGAGTTAGGAGAATCCTCGCCGTCATTGCGAGCGCAGCGAAGCAATCCATATCGCCGGTTGCTGAGATGTGGATTGCTTCGTCGCTTCGCTCCTCGCAATGACGGGAGAGATTTCGTCGATCCTCGTCTCAAATCCCGAGATACGCCGCCTGCACCTGCTTGTTGTTGGCGAGTTCGGCGCTCGAGCCGTGCATGATCGCGTTGCCGCTTTCCAGCACATAGGCGCGCTGCACCAGCGACAGCGCACGGCTGACATTCTGCTCGACCAAGAGGATCGCGGTGCCCATCTTGTGGATCTCGGCGATCTTCTCGAAGGTGACGTCGGTCATGACAGGCGCAAGGCCCAGCGACGGCTCGTCGAGCATCAACAGCCGCGGCTTCAGCATCAATCCGCGGCCGACCGCGACCATCTGCTGCTCGCCGCTGCTCATGGTGCCGGCGAGCTGCTTCCTGCGGTCGGCGAGCCGCGGAAAGATGCTGTAGACGAGCTCCATCGTGCGTACGCGATCCGCCTTGGCCTTCGGCGTGTAGGCGCCGATCTCGAGATTCTCCTGCACGGTCATTTCCGGAAACACCTGACGGCCTTCCGGGACGTGCGCGATGCCGAGCTCGGGAATCCGGTAGGGCGGCAGCGTCGCGAGGTCGACGCCGCCGAACGTGACCTTGCCTGCGAACAGTTTGACGAGGCCGGAGACGGCGCGCAGTGTCGTGCTCTTGCCGGCGCCGTTGGCCCCGAGCAGGCCGACGGCTTCGCCTTCGCCGACGGAGATGCTGACGTCGGTGATGGCGGGGACCGAGCCGTAGCTGGCGCTGACGCGGGAGAGCTCAAGCATGGGCGTCGCCCTGCGCCGGCGGATGCACGTAGGAGCCGAGATAGGCGCGGATCACTCCCGAATTCTCCACGATCTCCTTTGGCGTACCTCGGCGATCTTCTGGCCGTGGTCGAGCACCACGATGTGACGGGCCACCGCCATGATCGCGCGCATCACGTGCTCGACGATCACGATGGTCAGGCCGCGCGCCGAGAGTTTCTTAACCAGCGCAACCGCCTGGTCGATTTCGGCCGGGTTGAGCCCGGCCATCACCTCGTCGAGCAGCAGGATTCTCGGTTGCGTCGCCAGCGCGCGGGCCATCTCGAGCCGGCGCTGGTCGATGGTGGTGAGGTCCTTGGCCGGCGTCTGCTCCCTGGCGCCGAGGCCGACGAATTCGATCGCCTCGCGCGCGTTGTTGCGCGCGGCTGCGACATGGCGGTCGCGCAGGAACGCGCCGGTCATCACATTGGCGAGCACCGTCATCGCGCCAAACGGTTTCGCCACCTGGAAGGTGCGGGCAAGGCCGAGCGCGCAGACGTCATGCGGCCTGAGGCCCACGACCTCGTGACCGAAGGCGAGCACCGAGCCGGAGTCCGGGCGATGAAATCCCGTGATCAAATGAAAGCTCGTGGTCTTGCCGGCGCCGTTCGGCCCGATCAGCGCGACCGTCTCATTCTCCCGCACGGTGAAGCTGACGTCCTGCACCGCGCGCAGGCCGCCGAAGCGCTTGCTTAGACCCTTGACGACCAATGCTTCTGCCATCGCAACCTCAGGCGCCTGCCGGCTTGCGCCGGATGGTGCGGTGATAGATGTCGGTCGCAAACCCGATCAGCCCGGTCGGCCGCCACAGGATCACCGCCATCAGGATCAGGCTGTAGACCGTGAGCTGGATGCCGCCGACCGAACTGCCGAGCCAGCTTTGCAGCAGCGCGGAAGTGGTCTCCAGCAGCACGGTGCCGATCACGGGCCCCCACAATGTGCCGATGCCGCCGACGATCGAGACCAGCGCGGCCTCGATCGAGACGCTGAAGCTGAACGCGGTCGCGGGATCGATGAAGTTGATGTACTGGGTGTAGAAGGTGCCGGCGAGCGCGGTCAGGAACGCGCTGATCATGTAGATGTTGCGCTTGACTTTCGGCGCATTGACGCCGATCGCCTCAGCCGCGTCCTCATCCTCGCCGACCGCGAGGAGGTAGTAGCCGATCCACAGGCCGACCACGAGCAAGCCCAGCACGACGTAGTAGTACGACGACTTCTCCTCGAACTGCATCATCAGCGGCGCGCTGCCGAGATTCGGGATCGTGGTGCCTTCGGCGCCCAGGCGAAATCGCGGAATTTGAGGAAGATCAGCATCAGCACCTGGGCGGTCGCGATGGTGGCGATGGTGAAATAGGGGCCGCGCAGGCGGAAGCACAGCCAGCCGATCGGCAGGCTCGCCAGCATCGCGACCACGCCGCCCGCGATCATCCCGATCCAGGGTGAGATGCCGTAGTTCACCTGCATGATGGTCAATGTGTAGGCGCCGAGCCCGAAATAGGCGGCGTGCCCGAGCGAAAGCTGCTTGGCATAACCGCCCATCAGGTTCCAGGCGACGCCGATGAAGGAGAACAGCAGGATGCGGATGAAGATGTCGATCGCGAACGACGAGGTGACGAGCTGGGGCAGGACGAGCATGACGACGACCCCGAGCGCCAGCCATAGCCATTTCATGTTGCCGGAGGTCTGCATCAGCGGCCCCTCCTGGCGCCGAGGCCGCTCGGCCTGAAGGCAAGGGTCAACAGCAGCAGCGCGAACACCATGATCAGGCCAGAGTCCGCGCCGACGAACTGGATGCCGAGCGATTCCGCCACGCCCATCATCAGGCTAGCGACCAGCGCGCCCATCACATTGCCGAGCGTTGCGACCGGTGCGTCGCAGCAATGGCGCGACGCGCGCATGTGAGCCGTTCGCTGCATGGGAGTTGCCGTCGGATGCGGCGGTAATATTGACAATCGAATGACCCGACGGACCGGCACAGGGGTGCCGGCCGGCCCGCCGGATCATTCGATCGGCCGCTGCAACGGCTATTCGGCGCTCGCCACCAGCTTGAAGCGCGGCTTGGCTTCCATCAGGCTGCGATAGGCGGCGAGATAGTCGAGCGCCATGCGGCGCGCGGTGAAGCGGGTCTCGAACTGCTTGCGGATCGCTTCGCGGTTGAGCGTCGAAAGCCGGCCGACCGAGGAGATCGCGCTGATCTCGTCCTCGACGATGAAGCCGGTCAGGCCATCCTCGATGATCTCGGGCACCGAGCCGCGGTTATAGGCGATGACGGGCGTCCCGCAGGCCATCGCTTCGATCATCACGAGGCCGAACGGCTCCGGCCAGTCGATTGGAACCAGCAGCCCGATCGCGCCGCTGAGAAAATCCGGCTTCTCGCGGTCGCTGATCTCGCCGATGAACTCGATCAGCGGATTGTTGGTGATCAGCGGCTTGATCAACTCGTCGTAATATTCCTGGTCGGCGCGATCGACCTTGGCTGCGATCTTCAGCGGAATGCCGCAGCGGGTCGCGATCTTGATCGCGCGATCGACGCCTTTCTCCGGCGCGATGCGCCCGAGCACGGCGAGATAGGATTGCTTGGCCGGTTGCGGCGTCAGCAAATTCTCCGGCAGGCCGTGATGGATGGTGCGCACCCAGTGCGCCTGCGGCACCGGCCGCCGCTGGGCATTGGAGATCGAGATCACCGGGACCTTGGAGAAAGTGTTGAAGACGGGCTGGTGCTCCGGCAGGTCGAGCCGTCCGTGTAGCGTGGTCACGAACGGCGTCGGCTGCCGCGAGAATGCCGACCACGGATAGTAGTCGAGATGGAAATGCAGGAAGTCGAATTCGTCATCGTCGGCTTTCTGCCGCACACGCTCCAGCATCACCATGTGCAGCGCATTGGGGTCGCGGACGGAGCCGTCGAGCCGCAGTGCCTTCGGCCAGGTCGCATCGAGCTTCGCGGAGGTTTGTGAGTCGCCACTGGCGAACAACGTCACGTCATGTCCAAGTGTTACAAGTTCTTCGGTCAGCCAGTGCACGACCCGTTCGGTGCCGCCGTAGAGCTTGGGGGGAACAGCCTCCGTCAGCGGGGCAACCTGCGCGATGCGCATTTCTCCGTCTCCTCTTTGTAACGTGGGTGGATCCTCAGCCCTCTGATGGCAGCGACATGCCAAAGACGGGAACGTTCTCGCACGTGCGAGGTTCCTTAGGTGTGGGAGATCTGCCGCTTCTTTCTTCCATCACACTGTGGTCTTGCTGATGCCATCTCGTTCCAACACGTTTTTGCCGACGTTGCAAAATTGTCGCGCAGTGATGGCTGCATCATGGAATCCCACCGCCGCCCTTCACGTCATCGTGCGCGAGAGCTTCGACTAAAACTTTCTCGTTCACCTTCAACAGGTTTCGCAGGACGTCATGGACCATCTGTCAGGCTATGCGCACCGTCCCTTTCCTTTCGTGCTGCGCTATCTGCGTCGACGGCTTCCGTCGCATGTCGTGATCTTGTCGGCCGTCGTCGCGGCGGTTGCTTGCTCGGTAGGCACGCAATACGGCGTGAAGAATCTGGTCGACGCATTGTCGGCAGGACCGTCGTCCGCGAATGGCGTATGGCTGGCATTCGCCCTGCTCATGTCGCTGATCGCAGCCGACAACTTCCTGTGGCGGATCGCGAGTTGGACCGCGAGCTACACCTTCGTCAGCGTCAGCGGCGACCTTCGGCGCGATATGTTCCGCCATCTCACCGGCCACGCGCCGAGCTATTTCACGGACCGGCTACCGGGCATGCTGACCAGCCGGATCACGGCGACGTCGAACGCGGTCTACACCGTCGAGAACATGTTCGTATGGAATGTGTTGCCGCCTTGCATCGCCACCTTCGCGGCGATCACCCTGGTTGGAACCGTCAGCGTGACAATGTCAGCCGTGCTGATCCTGATCGCGGGAACCATGGTGGTGGCCATGTTCCGCATGGCGGCCGCCGGCAGACCGCTGCATGACGATTTCGCCAACAGGGCGGCGGCCGTGGACGGCGAAATGGTCGACGTCATCAACAACCTGCCGCTGGTGCGCGCGTTCTGCGGCCTCGGCTATGAGCACGACCGCTTCGATGCGACCGTCAACCGGGAACTCGTCGCGCGCGGCCGTTCCCTGCGCTATCTCGAAAAGCTTCGCCTCGTTCACGCTGCCGTGACCGTCATTCTGACGATCGCGATGTTGGCCTGGGCTCTCAATCTCTGGCAGCAGGGCCAAGCCACCACCGGCGACGTCGTGCTGGTCTGCACGCTCGGCATCTCGATCCTCAGCGCCACCCGCGATCTCGCCGTTGCGCTGGTCGACGTCACCCAGCATGTCGCCCGCCTGACCGAGGCGCTGGCGACGCTGTTGCAGCCGCATGAGCTGAAGGATCATCCGGAGGCCGAGACGCTGGTGAAGAGCGGCGCGGCAATTGCCTTCAACAATGTCTCGTTCCGCTATCCCGGCGGCCTGCAGGTGTTCGAGCGCTTCAGCCTGCGCATCCAGCCCGGCCAGCGGGTCGGCTTGGTCGGCCAGTCCGGCGGCGGCAAGTCAACACTGTTTACCCTTCTGCAGCGCTTCTACGACGTCGAGCAGGGCAACATCACAATCGACGGCCAGGACATCTCGCGCGTCACCCAGCAGAGCCTGCGCGCCGCGATCTCGGTGGTGCCGCAGGATATCTCGCTGTTCCACCGGTCGATCCTGGAGAACATCCGTTACGGCCGGCCGGACGCCACCGACGACGAGGTGCAGCGGGCGGCGATCGCGGCGCGCTGCGACTTCATCGAAGGCCTGCCCGAGGGCATGAACACCATCGTCGGCGACCGCGGCGTCAAAGTCTCCGGCGGCCAGCGCCAGCGAATCGCGATCGCGCGCGCCTTTCTGAAGGACGCGCCGATCCTGCTGCTCGACGAGGCCACCGCGGCGCTCGATGCAGACTCTGAGGAGGCGATCCGCGAGGCGTTGTCGCGACTGATGCGCGGGCGTACGGTGGTGGCGATCGCGCACCGTCTCGCGACGCTGCGCAGCTTCGACCGCGTGCTCGTGCTGCAGGGCGGCCGGATCGTCGAGGACGGTCCGCCCGATATCCTCGTGAAGGGAAGGGGTCCCTACCGCGACCTGGTCGCGCGCGAGATGGGCCGCCTCTCCACCAGCGCGGCCTGACCCCGCGTCATCAAGCGCGTTGTTGCGTTCCGGTGCGTTCGTTCGAGCCGAGATACGGGCCAAGAGTCGGGCCAAGCAAAGTCGCCAGAGGTTCAGATGGCAGCTGACGTCGTTACGCAGATCATCACTGCTCGCATCACTGAGCACGTCGCCGAATCGCCGTTCTATATTCCGATGACCGGGCCCGCGGCGCGGCCGCGGCGCTCGCTCAAGCATGACGACACCTTCATCGTGCTCGACAGCCATGGCGATATCGGCGCCTCGGCCGGCGGGCCGGACGGCTTGTTCAACGCCGATACGCGCTACCTCGCGCGGCTGGAAATGGTGCTGGAGGACGTGCAGCCGCTCCTGCTCGGTTCAAACATGCGCGACGACAATTCGGCGCTGACGGTCGATCTCACCAATTCCGACGTCTATCGCGACGGCCATCTGACCTTGCCGAAGGACACGCTGCACATCGTGCGCTCGATCTTCCTGTGGCGCGGTACCGCCTATCAGCGCATCGGTCTGCAGAACCACGGCGAACACATCGCGAGCTTCGATCTGACGCTGCTATTCGACAATGATTTTGCCGACCTGTTCGAGGTGCGCGGCGAGCGGCGGCCGCGGCGTGGCATCGGCTCGAGCAAGCTGCTCGGCCCGACCGACGTCGTGCTGGAATATTGCGGCCTCGACGAGCAGACGCGGACCACCGCGCTGCATTTCGACCCGCGGCCGACGCGGCTGTCGGTCAACGCCGCCACCTATCATTTCGACCTCGAGCCCGGCCGGGTCACGTCGCTGTTCGTGGCGGTGTCCTGCAACAAGCCGATCATGCAGAAGCCGGTGCCGTTCTTCCACGGGCTCCTGGCGCACCGCCGGGAGATGCGAAATTCGGCGGCCGGCGCGGCCAGCATCGAGACCTCGAACAACATCTTCAACGAGGTGCTGTGCCAGGCGATGGCCGATCTCAATATGCTGATGACGGAGACGCCGCAGGGCCGTTACCCCTATGCCGGCATTCCCTGGTATTCGACGACATTCGGCCGCGACGGGCTGATCACCGCGCTGCAAATGCTGTGGGTCGATCCGCGGATCGCCAAGGGCGTGTTGAAGCGGCTTGCGCTGTTCCAGGCCAAGGCGGTCGATCCGCTGTCCGATGCCGCGCCGGGCAAGATCCTGCACGAGATGCGCGGCGGCGAGATGGCCGCGCTGCGCGAGGTGCCGTTCGCGCATTACTACGGCAGCGTCGATTCGACCCCGCTGTTCGTGCTGCTCGCCGGGCTCTATCTGGAGCGCACCGGCGACGTGGAGACGTTGCGTGAGTTGTGGCCGGCGGTGGAGGCGGGGTTGCAATGGATCGACGGCCCGGGCGATCCCGATCGCGACGGCTTCATCGAGTATCAGCGCGCCACCGAGGAGGGGCTGCGGAACCAGGGCTGGAAGGACTCCTTTGACGCCATCTTCCACGCCGACGGCACGCTTGCCGAGGGCAATATCGCGCTGGCGGAAGTGCAGGGCTATGTGTTCGCCGGCAAGCAGCTTGCCGCCCGTGCGGCGCGCAAGCTTGGCTTCGCGGATAAGGCTTTGAGGCTCGATGCCGAGGCCGAGCGGCTGCGCGAGCGGTTCGAGGCGGCGTTCTGGTGCGAGGAGCTCGGCACCTATGCGCTCGCGCTCGACGGCGCCAAGCAGCCGTGCAAGGTGCGCACCTCGAATGCCGGACAGACATTGTTTTCCGGCATGGTGCGGGAGGACCGTGCGCGGCGGGTCGCCGCCGACCTGATGAGCCAGAAATTCTTCTCGGGCTGGGGCATCCGCACCGTCGCCGTAGGCGAAGCGCGATACAACCCGATGTCCTATCACGACGGCTCGATCTGGCCGCATGACAATGCGCTTATCGCACTCGGATTTGCCCGCTACGGCCTGAAGCATTCGGTCGCGCATCTGTTCAAGGGCCTGTTCGATGCCGCGAGCTATATGGAGCTGCGGCGGCTGCCCGAACTTTTCTGCGGCTTCCGCCGCGAGCGCCGGCGCGGCCCGGTGCTTTATCCGGTGGCCTGCGCTCCGCAGGCCTGGGCGAGCGCGACGCCGTTCACGCTGCTGGAGGCCGCGCTCGGGTTGGAGTTCGACATCGAGCGCGGCGAGATCCGCTTGCGCGATCCGCGGCTGCCGGAATTCCTCAACGACGTGGTGCTGCGCGACCTCAGGCTCGGCGCGTCCAGCGTCGATTTGAGGCTGCGTCGCCATGGCGACGAGGTGTCGCTCGAAGTGTTGCGCACGCGCGGCCAGATCCAGGTGTCGATCGTGCTGACGCATTGAGCGTCGTCGCGCGGTATGCGCGCGAAATCGCGGGGAGAGGAATATGCGTCCGAGGATCATGGTGATGCTGGTTGGAGCGGTGCTGCTGACATGCGCGGGTGTTCGCGCCGCCGACGACGAAGCCCAGTCAATTCAGGCGCCGCCGGCAAATCCTGCGCCGCCAGCAGCCGCTGCACCGAAGGAGCAGGCCAAAGAACCGTCCAAGGAGCCGTCGCCGCCGCCTTCAGTGACCGTGATCGGCGCGCGCGATGCGCACGGCATTCTCGGGCGCGACGTGCGCAGTTCCGCCAATGAGGACATGGGCCGTATCGTCGACGTCATCGTCGACCGCGACGGCAAGGTCCGCGCCGCCGTGATCGATTTCGGCGGCTTCCTCGGCGTCGGCAGCCGCAAGATCGTGGTCGACTGGAACGCACTGCGTTTCGCCGGCGTTTCCAGCAAGAGCGACAGCATCACGCTCGACCTGAACAAGCAGCAGGTCAGCGCTGCGCCGGAATACAAGGAAGATACGCCGCTGATCGTGCTGGGCGCGGCCGGCAGTCTCCATCCATGGGATTACGAGCATTAGGGGGCTCAAGCTGGTCGCGCGTCCGAACTCTTCTTTCGAGACGGTTGGCGACGGTCGTGGCGAGCGATCACCCGGCGGCACCAAAATTGTGCCGCTCGTGCCCGATCGGCCCGGTCCGGAGGAACCACGAGCGCCGTCGCGCGAAAGCCAGCGCGGGCTCGACTGGTTCATCTTCTTCCTGGCCGACGTGCAAACCGGCTTCGGCCCGTTCATCGCGGTCTACCTGACGACACAGAAATGGACTCAGGTCGAGATCGGCTTCGTGCTCTCGATCGGCGGCATCATCGGCCTCTTGGGCCAGGTGCCCGGCGGCGCGATCGTCGATGCGGCGCGCTCGGAGCGGGTGGTCGCGGGCTGGGCGGTGGCCGCCATCGGCGGCGCCGCGCTGGCCTACGCGCTCTGGCCGATCTTTCCGGTGGTAACGCTCGCCGCGACACTGCACGCGCTCGCAAGCTGCGTGCTGGGTCCGGCGATCGCCGCGATCAGCCTCGGCCTGGTCGGGCCGCTGGCGATCGGCGAGCGGCTCGGCCGCAATGCGCGCTTCGCTTCGCTCGGCAGCGGCTCGGCCGCGGCGCTGATGGGCGCCTGCGGCTATTTCCT
This sequence comes from Bradyrhizobium sp. USDA 4011, assembly GCF_054063415.1. Taxonomy (NCBI): domain Bacteria; kingdom Pseudomonadati; phylum Pseudomonadota; class Alphaproteobacteria; order Hyphomicrobiales; family Nitrobacteraceae; genus Bradyrhizobium; species Bradyrhizobium sp. USDA 4011. The sequence goes on along the minus strand of NZ_JBSSGG010000001.1, from coordinate 1,728,118 downwards.
GTCGAGCCGTTCGGTGTTTCTCGTGACCTTCATGCTCGCGATCCCGACATTGCTGTCGCTGGCGCGGATCCGCGAGCGCGAGATCGACATCGCGCAGGCCCATGGCGAGGTGAAGCGCGAGGTTCCCGACAAACGAGCGACCAGTATCGTCGGTCTGGTGCGACAGCGGTCGCTCTTGATCTTTGCCGGCGCGATGATGCTGTTCCAGCTCGCCAATGCCGCGATGCTGCCGCTGATGGCGGGCGTCGTGACGACACGGTCGAGCCAATGGGCGCCGGTCCTGATCGCGGCCTGCATCATCGTGCCGCAGGCGATCGTCGCATTGTGCTCGCCGTCGGTCGGCCGCAAGGCCCAGGCTTGGGGCCGGCGGCCGCTGCTCCTGATCGCCTTCGCCGCGCTCGTGATCCGCGGCCTGTTGTTCGCAACCGTCCGGGATCCCTATCTGCTGGTCATGGTGCAGATCTTCGACGGCATCACCGCGGCGATCTTCAGTGTCATGGTGCCGCTGATCGTGGCCGACGTGGCGTTCGGCAGCGGCCATTTCAACCTGGCGCAGGGCATTGTCGGAACCGCGGTCGGCATCGGCGCGTCGCTCAGCACGGTGCTGGCCGGCTATGTCAGCGACAAGCTCGGCAGCAGCACCGCCTTCATGGGCCTGGCCGGCATCGCCGCGCTAGGGCTGTTCATGATCTGGCTGGTGATGCCGGAGACGCGGCGGACGGCATGATGCAGGCAGGTTTGGCCCCGCGGCACCCTTCCTCATGCATGCGCCGTCATATATGAGTGATTTGCTGGCGGAACGAGCCGATAGTCCCGTGGATTAATCAATCCAAAATCGTGATCTGGTAGGGATCGACGCGGCGCGGGCAGGCATTTCGACCGAGGAATGGCATGGTAAATCGAGCGACGACGGCGCAAATCACCCGAGCAATGCGGCGTTGGGGGCCTCCCGCCTTTGTGACTTTCGCGGCGATGGTCACACTTGCGTCATTGACCGGCGGCGTCGCGGCAAAGCAGCAGCGCCCTGCGGAAACGGTCGAGGCGACCGCGCCGCGCGCCGCGGGCGAGCCGATCATGGCGATCGTGTCGATCAAGGCCCAGAAGGTGACCTTCTACGACGCCGACGGCTGGATCTACCGCGCGCCGGTGTCGAGCGGCGTCAAAGGACGCGAGACCCCGGCCGGCGTCTTTGCGCTAATCGAGAAGGACAAGGACCACCACTCGACGCTTTATGACGACGCCTGGATGCCGAACATGCAGCGCATCACCTGGAACGGCATCGCGCTACATGGCGGCCCGCTGCCCGGCTATGCGGCCTCGCACGGCTGCGTGCGGATGCCCTACGACTTCGCCGAGAAGCTGTTCGACAGGACCCGAATCGGAATGCGGGTAATCATCGCGCCGAACGACCCGGCGCCGGTCGATTTCACCCACCCCGCGCTGTTCGTGCCGAACGCCCAGGCCATCGCCGCTGCTCCGGCGCGTGCCGAGACGTTGTCCCGCGAAGCTGCGGACGCCGCCAAGGTGGCCGACGAGGCAAAGAAGGCGTCTGTGGCCGCGACCAAGGAAGCTGCACTGTTCACGCCGGCAGCATTGCGCAAGCTGGAAAGGGCCAAGACCCGTGCCGACGCCGAGCTTGCGTTCGCCGACAAGACGCTTGCCAATGCCAAGACCGACCAGGCCAAGGCGCGCGCCGAGGATTTGAAGCAGAAGGCCGCCGCCAAGGCCGCCGAAGCGACGACCCAGTTCGAGGCGGCTCAGGGCGACGCCAAGCCGAAGCTCGACGCCGCGGCTGCGGCGAAGGACGCCGCCAAGGCGGCCGAGACCAAGAAGGCCGACACTCAGAAGGCGGCGACCGAAGCGAAGCTCGCGCTCGAGCCGGTCTCCGTCTACATCAGCCGCGCGACGCAGAAACTTTACGTCCGGCGCAACACCCATAAGCCATGGGCTGATGGCGGCGAGGTATTCGATTCAAGCATCGAGGTTCCCGTCACGATTCGCGATCCGGACCAGCCGATCGGCACGCATATCTTCACGGCGATGGCGAAGAGCGACAGCGGCCTGCGCTGGACCGAGGTGACGATCGACGACGGTGACAACGCCAAGAACGCGCTCGACCGCGTCACCATCCCGCAGGATGTGCTGGATCGCATCGCGCCGACCGCCGTGCCGCGCTCATCGATCATCATCTCGGACGAGCCGCTGAGCGCCGAGACCAACTACCGCACCGAGTTCGTTGCCGTGCTGAGCAACCAGCCCCAGGGTGGTTTCATCACGCGCAAGCCGACCAGGCCGATGGAAACCGACGACATGGTTGCGAGCGGGGACGGGGACGGTTTCGGCTTCTTCTCTCAGCGCAGCTGGAATCCCCAGTCTGGCACCCAATACGGCTATCCCCAATACGGCAATCCTCAGGCGCCGACCCAGTACGGCTCCCCGTATTATGGCAATCCTCAGTCCGCCAATCCGCGCCGGCGCGGCGGCCAGTACTACTGGCAATCGCAACAGGACTGGTAGCAGGCCGCGGCCGAAGGATCAGACAGCACTCTGAGCGTCGGACGGCGGCGTGACGCCCCGCCGTCCGATCGCGTGAGCGCTGTTACGGGCGAGCTTCCAGGATCAGGTTGAACGGTGTTTCCGCCGCGCGGCGGAAGCGTGAGAAGCCACCCTGGCGCGCCACCTCGCGCAGCCGGGTCTCGCCGGCCTGCGCACCGAGTGCAAGCCCGACCTCCTGGTCCAGCGATGCCGGCGTGCAGATCATCGTCGACGCGGCGTAGTAGACGCGCCCGATCGGATTGAGGTTGTCCTCCAGCCGGTCGTTGGCGAACGGCTCGATCAGTATGCAGGTGCCGTCGTCGGCGAGGGTGGAGCGGGTGTGCTTGAGCGCGCCGACCGGGTCGCCCATGTCGTGCAGGCAATCGAAGAAGCACACCAGGTCATATTTGTTGGCCGGGAAGTCCTTGGCCGAGTGCGTCTGGAAATGGACGCGGTCCGACAATCCCGCCTCCTTCGCAGCCATCCGCGCCGCCTGGATCGAGCCGTCATGATAGTCGAAGCCATAGAAGGTTGATTTCGGAAACGCTTCCGCCATCAATCGCGTCGAGACGCCGTGGCCGCAGCCGACGTCAGCGACAACGGCACCCTCCTTCAGCTTGTCGACGACGCCCTCGAGTGCCGGTAGCCATTCCTGCACCAGATAGTGCTTGTAGCTGGTGCGGAAGAACCGGGCCGTGCCGCAGAACAGGCACTCGCTGCGCTTGTTCCAGCCGACGCCCTTGCCGGTCTTGAACGCGTCGGTAATTTTCGGCTCGTCGAGAAACGTCGCACCGACAAGACTTCCGACGGCGCCGAGGAAGACCGGGCTGTCCTCGTCGGCAAGCGCGAGCGCCTGCTCGGGCAGCATCGAGAACTTTCCGGTGGCGCCGTCATACTCGACGTAACCGGAGGCCGCCTGCGCGGAGAGCCATTCCTGAACGTAACGTCCGGCCGTTCCTGTCGCCTTGGCCAGCGCCGCCGCATTCATCGGTCCTTGCTGCGCGAGAGCCTTGTAGAGACCGAGCTTGTCGCCCAGCAGCATCAGCGAGGCGTTCATCGCCGCGCCGACATCGCCAATCATCTTTCCCATGAATGAATTAAGACGCTCCTCGTTGACGTCCATGATGCTGCTCCATCGCAATTGGGTTTTGCAAAAAGTCCATCATTGCCAATTTCATTTGTGCGCTATCGTCCAGGCAGAAGGCCATGGGCGCGGACATGATCGCACGAATGGGATGGGCGGCGCAGGCTGAATGTCACAAAGCAGCTGGGATACCAGCGCGGCGACATCACAAGCCCGAGAGGCGCGCGGCTTACGCCAATGCCCGCGGCATGATGAGTCGCCTGTACAGCGCGCCGTAGCAGGCGGCCGACAGATCCCAGCTGTAGGACTTGGCCATCGCGCTGGCGCGCATGGCGTTGAGGCGATCCTTGGCGCGATAGGCGTCGAACGCGCGCCTGACACCGCCGAGGAAGGATTCCGCCGATGGTTGCGCGAACAGGAAGCCGGTCTCGCCGTCGGCGATGGTCTCCGCAAGCCCGCCGGTCTGGTGGCCGATCGGCAACGAGCCGAAGCGCTGCGCATACATCTGGCTGAGGCCGCAGGGCTCGAAGCGCGACGGCATCAGGGTGAAATCGCTGCCGGCGAAGATCCGGCGCGCCTGTGCGTCGTTGAAGCCGATGATGACGCCGATCGCGTCGGGCCGGCGCCGATGCGCGGCCACCAGCGCGTCCTCGATCGCGGGCTCGCCGCTGCCGGTGACGACGATCTGTCCGCCGTCCCTGATGATCTCGTCGGCGGCCGACAGCACGAGGTCGACGCCCTTCTGATGCACCAGCCGCGCAACCAGGCCGAAGATCGGCCCGCGCGAGACCGCAAGGCCGAACTGCCGGCGGACATAGTCGGCGTTGGCCTGCTTGCCCTTCCAGTCGCCGGCGCCGAACGGCTGCGCGAGCTGTGCGCAGTGGCGCGGGTCCCAGCTCTCGTCGATGCCGTTCAGGATGCCGGTCAGCTGGTCGGCGTCGGAGCGCACGCGCAGCAGGCCCTCCAGCCCGCAGCCGAGCTCGGCGGTGGTGATCTCCCTCGCATAGGTCGCGCTGACCGTGGTCAGATGCGAGGCGTAGACGAGGCCGCCTTTGAGGAAGGACAGCTTGTCGTAGAACTCCAGCCCGTCGATGTGGAATGAGCTTTCCGGTGCGCCGATCCGCCGCAGCGAGTCCCGCGGAAACAGACCCTGATAGGCGAGATTGTGGATGGTCAGGATCGATGGAATCCGCGCCTCGCGCCATGCGAGGTAGGCGGGTGTGAGCGCGGCCTGCCAGTCGTTGGCGTGAACGAGGTCCGCTGCCCAATTCTTGTCCAGCGTTCCGGCTGCAAGTTCGGCAGCAGCGGAGGCAAAGCGGCCGAAGCGGATGTCGTTGTCGGGCCAGTCGCGGCCGGACTCATCGCCATAGGGATTGCCCGGCCGGTCGTAGAGCTGCGGACACAACAGCACGTAGACCGGCAGCCCGTCTTTGGTCGATGCGCGCCCGAGCGTGCAGGCCGGCATCTCGGCGAGGGCCTCGCATTGTCCAACGATTTCAATGTGAGTGAACTGTTCGACCACGTCCCGATAGCCGGGAAGCATGATCCTGACGTCGCTCCAGGAGCGGAGCGCCCGGGGAAGTGCAGCGGAAACGGCGCCGAGTCCGCCCACGCGGACGAAATCGTCCATCTCCGTCGTGACGAATAAGACCTTCAACAAGCGCCCTCGTTCCCGCCCGTGACAAGGCTATGCAAGATCGGGTCCAATCTGCCTTTGAGTAAAATGCAAGACGGCCCGCGGTCCCGGTCTGGACGAGACGCTTTCCTGTCAGGGTGGCTCACTTTAGGGTCTCGCGACGCCGAACAACGGAAACGACGAAGCTGGAGGAAGCCTTGGCAACGACAATAGCCGCTGACGATGAGGGGAATTTGACACGCAGCTTCGACGGCCTTCGCGTGCTCGATTTTTCGACCACGATCGCCGGACCTCATTGCACGCGGATGCTCGCCGACATGGGCGCGGAGGTGATCAAGATCGAGCCCGCCGAGGGCGAGACGATGCGGACGCGGCCGCCGGTGCGCAACCATTGCTCGACGGCGTTCGGCCAGCTCAATATCGGCAAGAACAGCCTCGTGCTCGATCTGAAGTCGCCGGCCGGCGTCGAAGCCGTGCGCCGGCTGATCGCGACCGCGGACGTGCTGGTGGAGAATTTCCGCCCCGGCGTGATGCGCCGGCTCAAGCTCGACTATGCCTCGATCCGCGACATCAATCCGAAGCTGATCTTCTGTTCGATCTCCGGCTACGGCCAGACCGGCCCATCGGCGGAATTACCGGCCTATGCGCCGGTGATCCATGCCGCTTCAGGCTACGAGATGGCGCATCTCGCCTACCAGCCGGGCCGCAGCCGGCCGGATTATTGCGGCATCTATCACGCCGACGTGTTGACCGGGGTCTACGCTTTCGGCGCGATCTCGGCGGCGCTCTATCAGCGCGGTGCCAGCGGCAAGGGCCAGCATATCGACGTCTCGATGCTGGAATCGATGCTGAGCCTGACCCTGAACGAGTTGCAGTGGTCGCAATTCGAGGTGAAGCAAACCCAGCGGCCGATGTTCGGCCCGATCGAAACCACCGATGGCTACGTGATGGTGGCGATCGCAAGTGAGAAGACGTTCCAGAACCTGATGCAGGTGATCGGCCGGCCCGAATGGGTGTCCGATCCACGCTTCGCCAAATATTCCGATCGGCGGGAGAATTGGGCTGATCTGATGGAGGGCGTCGAGGCGTGGTCGCGCTCGGTCAGCACGCAGGCCTGTCTTGCCGCGCTCAATGAATATGGCGTGCCGTCGTCGGCCTATCGCACCGTGCGCGAGGCGCTCGCCGATCCGCAAATCGCCCATCGCGGTGCACTGGCCGAGGTCGAGGACGGCGGTGGCAGCTTCAAGGTGCTCAATCTGCCGTTCCGGATGTCCGGTGCTGCGGTCGGTGCGGCAAGGCGGATGTCGACTCTCGGCGAGCACACATTATCCTATCTGAAGGAGATCGGCCTGTCCGACGACCAGATCGCGGGCTTCGCAGCGCAACCGGCAAAGACCGCGCGCAGCTAGGGCACGGTCTGTGCTCGAACGGGTCGATGAGATTGTGATGCGAGCTTACGAGATCGCATCGTGATCGCCCTGCGGCTTTTCATCCGTTTTACGGTCTTGTCGCGCGCGGCGATTCCGGACAAGCTGCCTTCCGACACACGATGATCCGGAACACCGGACGTCGCCCAATCGGGAGGGAGCATCGATGAAGCTGGCCGGGCGCGCGCGCGCAGTTGCGCGCATATTTCTTGTGGCGGGATTAGGTGCAGCGGCGTTCGCTGCACCGGCTCATGCGCAGAAGCAGGGCGGGACGCTCACCGTCGGCCAGGAACTGGACATACCGGGCTTCGACCCGCTCAAGGTCGGCGTCTATGATACATCGGCCAACACCGCGGCAGCCGCGATCTTCGACACGCTGATGACGCTCGACGAGAAGGGCCAGCCGAAGCCGAAGCTCGCGCTGTCGTGGGAGCATTCCGAGGACTTCAAGACCTGGACCATCAAGCTGCGGCCCGGCGTCAAATTCCACGACGGCACGCCGTTCAATGCGCAGGCGGTGAAGGAGAATTTCGACCGCCAGAAGGATCCGGCCAACAAGTGCCGCTGCGCGTTCTACATTACCAGCATCAAGAGCGTGGACGTCGTCGATGACCTGACGGTGCGCTACAATTTCAGCGACCCGGCGGTGAACTTCCCGGCGACGCAATCGATCCAGAGCTCCAACAACGTGATGCAGTCGCCGACCGCGTGGAAGACCAAGGGCGACGATTACAATCGCAACCCGGTCGGCACCGGTCCCTACATCCTGAAATCCTGGAACGCCGGCGACCGCATGGTGCTGGAGAAGAACCCGGACTATTGGGACAAGGGCAAGCCGTATCTCGACCGCATCATCCTCAAGCCGCTGCCGGACGCGCAGTCGCGCTTCGCCTCGCTGCAATCGGGTGAAGCCGACGTCATCTGGGACGATGAATACGACGCCGACAACATCGTCAAGGCGCAGAAGGACCAGAGCCTGACCGTGCATTCCTATGCGGGCTCCGGCGCGCAGGTCTATGCGTTCAATACCAAGGCCGCGCCGTTCGACGATGTCCGCGTGCGCCAGGCGCTGGTGATGGCACTCGACCGCAAGAAGATATCGCAGGCGATCACCAACGGTCTGGCGCGGCCGGCCACCAATCCCTATGGCGACGGCTCCTGGGTCAAGTGCAAGGACGACGGCGCGCTGCCGGAGGACGTCAACAAGGCCAAGGCCCTGCTCAAGGACTACGGCAAGCCGGTCGATTTCAAGATGATCGTATCGGCAACGCCGCGCGGCCGCACCATCGGCCAGGTGCTGCAGCAGCTCTGGAAGCGGGTCGGCGCCAACATGGAGATCGAGCAGATCGACCAGGCCACGATCGTGCCGCGCGCCTTCATGCGCCAGTTCCAGCTCACGCCGTGGCGCATCGTCGATCTCGCCGATCCCGATCCGCAGATGTACGCCAACTTCCACACCGGCAGCCCGGTGGCACTGGCGAACTTCTCCGATCCGGAGCTCGACCGGCTGCTCGAGCATGCGCGAACCACGGCCGATGTTGCCAAGCGCACCGAGGATTATTGCGCGATCAGCCGTCTCATCAACAAGGAGGCGATCTGGTTTTGGACCTTCCAGAACACCTACTACGCGATCTCGAGCGCGAAGGTGAAGGGCGTGCCGAAGATGTTCAACGGGGTGCTCGACGTCTCCTACGCCTGGAAGGAATAGCGTTTCATGCTGTTCTTCGTCGCGCGCAGGCTCCTCTATCTGGTGCCGGTGCTGATCGCCGTCTCGGTCCTCACCTTCGTGATCGCGTCGCTGCTGCCGGGCGATCTCGCCTACGTGATCCTCGGTGACCAGGCGACGCCCGAAAACGTCGCGGCGCTGCGTCACGACATGGGGCTCGATCAGCCGATCTGGCTGCGCTATCTCGGCTGGCTGTGGCACATCCTGCAGGGCGATTTCGGACGGTCGTTCCGCACCGGGCAGACCGTGTGGCAGGCGGTCAGCGAGCGCGTGCCGGTCTCGTTCGAGCTGATGATCTTCGCCGAGCTGATCGGGCTTGCGATCGGCGTGCCGCTGGCGATCGCCTGCGCCGCCAAGGCGGGCTCCGCGTTCGACCGCTTCATGACCGGCTCGGCCTTCGGACTGCTGTCGGTGCCGACCTTCCTGTCCGCGATCCTGCTGATCTATTTGTTCGCAGTCGAGCTGCGCTGGCTGCCGGCGACCGGCTACGTGCCGTTCACCGAGGACCCGGTCGCCAATCTGCGCTTCATGGTGCTGCCGGCGTTGACGCTCGGGCTTGCGGAATGGCCGGGCATCATGCGCGTGCTGCGCTCCGACATGATCGCGGCGCTTCAGGAGGACTATATCGCGCTCGCCAAGGCCAAGGGCCTGAAGCCGTCGCGTATCCTGTTCGTGCATGCGCTGAAGCCGTCGTCGCTGACGCTCGTCACCATCACCGGCATCAATATCGGCCGCCTGATCGGCGGCGCCGTGATCGTCGAGACGATCTTCGCCTTGCCCGGGATCGGCCGTCTCCTGGTCGGCGCGATCTATACCCGCGACCTCATCATCCTGCAGGGCGTGGTGCTGCTGGTCGCGGCGGGCTTCGTGATCATGAACTTCATCGTCGACTTGCTTTACGCCGTGCTCGACCCGAGGATCCGCCATGGCCACGCTTGAGCTCAGCCTCGACGAGAGCAGCGCGCCGCCGATACGGCGCAGGCGCCGGCTCGGCATGCTGTTCTGGATCGCGATCGGCTGGACCGTCGTGGTATTTGCGGTCGCGATCCTTGCCGATCTGTTGCCGCTGCCGAGCCCGACCGACATGGACATGCTGGAGCGGCGGGCGCCGGTTTCGGCCGAGCACTGGCTCGGCACCGACGGCCTCGGCCGGGATGAATTGTCGCGGCTGATCTATGGCGCCCGCATCTCGCTGATCGTCGGCCTCTGCGCACCTATGATCGGTGTCACCATCGGCGGCGCGCTCGGCATCCTCGCCGGCTATTTCCGTGGCCGTTTCGAATCCTTCGTGGTCGGCGGCATGGACGTGCTGCTGGCATTCCCGCCGCTGATCCTGGCGCTTGCGGTCACCGCCTTTCTCGGCCAGTCGATCTTCAACCTGACCTGCATCCTCGGTGTGCTTGGCATTCCGGCCTTCATGCGGGTGGCGCGGGCGTCGACGCTGACGCTGGCACGGCGCGAATTCGTCATCGCGGCGCAGGCGCTCGGCGCCACGCATGCACGGATCCTGCTGCGCGAGCTGCTGCCCAATGTAATGCTGCCGTTGCTCGCCTTCTTCCTGCTCGGCGTCGCCGTCACCATCGTGGTCGAGGGCTCGCTGTCCTTCCTCGGCCTCGGCGTGCCGCCGCCGATCTCGAGCTGGGGCAGCATGATCGGGGAGGGGCGCGAAAGTCTCGATGTGGCGCCGCAGCTCGCCTTCATTCCGGCGATTGCGATGTTCCTGACCGTGCTCTCCTTCAACCTGATCGGCGACACCATCCGCGCGCTGACCGACCCGAGGCAAGGTGCGCTATGAGCGGTGCGCTGCTTTCGGTCGAGAACGCGGTGGTCGATCTGCCGACGCCGCGCGGCAATCTGCGGGCGGTCGATCATGTCGATCTCGCCGTCGGCGCCGGCAAGACGCTCGGCATTGTCGGAGAATCCGGCTGCGGCAAGACCATGCTGTCGCGGGCCGTCCTGCAACTGCTACCCAAGAAGGCCAAGCTGTCCGGCCGCGTGATGTTCGAAGGGCAGGATCTGACAAAGCTGCCGGCGGAGAAATTGCGCAAGCTACGCGGCCGCTCGCTCGCCGTCGTGTTCCAGGATCCCATGACCTCGCTCAATCCGGTGCTGACCATCGGCACCCAGCTGATCGAGACCATCCAGGAGCATCTCGAGCTCGATCTGGCCCAGGCCAGGCAGCGCAGTATCGAACTGCTGACGGGGGTCGGCATTCCCGCGCCCGAGCAGCGGCTGACGCAATATCCGCACCAGCTCTCCGGGGGCATGCGCCAGCGCGTTGCGATCGCTATCGCATTGTCCTGCGAACCGAAGCTCCTGATCGCGGACGAGCCGACCACCGCGCTCGATGTCACGATCCAGGCCCAGATACTCGATCTCCTGGCGCGTGAGCAGCAGCGCCGTCATATGGCGATGATCATCATCACGCATGACCTCGGCGTGGTCGCCGGCCGCACCGACGAGGTCGCGGTGATGTATGCGGGGCGCGTCGTCGAGCGCGCGCCGACGCCTGCCCTGTTCAAGCAGATGCGGATGCCCTACACCGAGGCGCTGCTCGCCGCGCTGCCGAAGCTCGACGTGCCGCCGCATACGCCGCTGCCGGCGATTTCGGGACGGCCGCCCGATCCAACCCGGCCGCTGAAGGGCTGCTCGTTCTCGCCGCGCTGCCGCTATTCGGCCGGGCGCTGCAGCACGGAGAAGCCGCAGCTCAGTCCGGCGGAGACATTAGAGCATCTCTATGCCTGCTTCCATCCGATCGCGGCGGGACGTGGCGCATGATGTTGCAGGCCGCATCCAATCCGCTGATGAAAGTGGAAAACCTCGTCGTCGAATATTCGGTGGGGGGCAAGACCATCCATGCCGTCTCCGATGTCAGCCTCGAGATCGCGCGCGGCGAGACGCTGGGGCTGGTCGGCGAATCCGGGTGCGGCAAGTCCACGCTCGGCCGCGCCGTGCTGCAATTGCGCCAGGCGGTCTCCGGCAAGGTGCTGTTCGACGGCCACGACCTCACCACCCTGAAGGGCGAGGCACTGCGCAAGATGCGCCGGCGCGTGCAGCTGATCTTTCAGGACCCGATCGCCTCGCTCAATCCGCGGCGGCGGATCGGCGACATCGTCGCCGAGCCGCTGGTGATCGCAGGCGTCAAGGATCACGAGGAACGCCGGCGGCGCGTCAGCGAGGCGCTGTCGGCGGTCGGGCTCGACCCCGCGCTGGTGAGCGGGCGCCTGCCGCACGAATTCTCCGGCGGACAATGCCAGCGCATCTGCATCGCCCGCTCGCTGGTGCTCAATCCGGAATTCGTGATCTGCGACGAACCGGTGTCCGCACTCGACGTCTCGATCCGTGCGCAGATCCTCAATCTGCTGGAGGAGATGAAGGCACGTTACGGTCTGACCCTGCTGTTCATCGCCCACGACCTCGCCGTGGTGAAGGCGGTTTCGGATCGCGTCGCGGTGATGTATCTCGGCCGGCTCTGCGAGGTTGCTCCATCGGAGCAGCTGTTTGCACAGCCGGCGCATCCTTATACCGCGCTGCTCATCGAAGCGATTCCGGTGCCCGATCCGGATGTCCGGCCGACCCAGAGCGTGCCGGTCGGCGAGCCGCCGTCGCCGATCGCGCCGCCGTCGGGCTGCCGCTTTCGCACCCGCTGTCCGCGGGCCGATGCGCGCTGTGCCGGCGAGATGCCGGAACTGCGTCTGGTTGCGCCCGGCCAGTTCGCGGCTTGCCATCATCCGCTGATCTGAATAGGCCTTCCCTTTGGAGCGGGCTGCATGGCGGCTTGCTCGAAAATGGGGTCGTGAGCGTTTGTCCCGGGCGGGCAGGCGTGGCAAGGTCCGGCTCAAGAACAAGCTTCGGGAGAACAGCGATGAAGAGTTTCCAGGTCGTCGATTTCAACGCCCCCTTGAAAGAGGTCGATCAGCCGACACCGCAACCGTCGGGTACGCAGGTGCTGATCAAGGTGAAGGCCGCCGGCGTCTGCCATAGCGATCTGCACATCTGGGAGGGCGGCTATGATCTCGGCCATGGCCGCAAGCCGCTGTCACTGAAGGACCGCGGCGTCTCGCTGCCGCGCACGATGGGCCATGAGACGGTCGGCGAGATCATCGCCTTCGGGCCGGATGTGAAGGACGCCGACAAAGGCGGCCTCAAGGTCGGCGATGTCGCGCTGGCCTATCCGTGGCTCGGCTGCGGCAAATGCCCGACCTGCCTCGGCGGCGACGAGAACATGTGCGCGATCAAGCCGAATGCGCTCGGCGTCTATTGCGACGGCGGCTATGCCGATCACATGACGGTGCCGCATCCGAAATACCTGCTCAACCTCAACGGGCTCGATCCAGTCACGGCCGCGCCTTACGCCTGCTCTGGAGTCACGACCTACAGTGCGCTGAAGAAGGTCGAGAAGGATCTCGACACGCCGATCGTGATCTTCGGCGCCGGCGGCCTCGGCCTGATGGCGCTCTCGCTGTTGAAAGCGATGGGCGGCAAGGGCGCGATCGTGGTCGATATCGACGCCAGGAAGCGCGAGGCGGCCGAGGCCGCCGGTGCACTCGCGACTGTCGACGGCAAGGCGCCCGACGCGCTGGAGCAGCTTATCAAGAAGGCGGGGCAGCCGATCCGCGCCGCGATCGACCTGGTCGGCAACGCCCAGACCGCGCAGCTCGGCTTCGACTGCCTGACCAAGGGCGGCAAGCTCGTGATGGTCGGCCTGTTCGGCGGTGGCGCACCCTGGGCGCTGCCGCTGATCCCGATCAAGGCGGTCACCATCCAGGGCAGCTATGTCGGCAATCTGCGCGAGACGCAGGAGCTGCTCGACCTGGTGCGGACCAAGAAGATTCCGGCGATCCCGGTCACGCCGATGCCGCTGGCGAAGGCGAACGAGGCGCTGACCAATCTGCAGAAGGGCCAGCTGGTCGGCCGCGCCGTGCTGACGCCGTAATCGTCATTGCGAGCGAAGCGAAGCAATCCACCCCTCCGCTTGCTGAGACATGGATTGCTTCGTCGCTTCGCTCCTCGCAATGAAGGTGGCTCTCTTTCCAGATGTCTTGAGGAATCCCATGTCCGCCAACGACGCACTCCACATCGCGGTTCTCGGTGGCGACGGCATCGGTCCCGAGGTGATGGCGCCGGCGCTCGAAGTGCTGCGCAAGATCGAGGCGTCGGCCGGCCTCAAATTCCGCTTCACCGCGGCGCCGGCCGGCGCGGGCCATTACAGGGAGACCGGCAAGTCGATGCCGGAGAGCACGATCCGGCTGTGCGAGGAGGCCGACGCGATCCTGCTCGGCGCCTGCGGCCTGCCGTCGGTGCGTTACCCCGACAACACCGAGATCGCGCCGCAGATCGAGTTGCGGATAATCTTCGATCTCTATGCCGGCGTGCGGCCCGCGCGATTGATCCCGGGCGTGCCGAGCACGATCGTCGGTGCCGATCAGAAGGGCATCGACCTCGTCGTGATCCGGGAATCGACCGAGGGCCTGTTCGCCTCGATGGGCAAGGGCGTCGTCACCGACGGCGAGGCGCGCGAGACCATGGTGATCACGCGCCGGACTTCCGAGCGGCTGTTCGAATTCTCGTTCCGGCTTGCCGAACGCCGCAAGGCGCGCCGCCGCGTCGGCGGCGGGCTGACCTGCGTCGACAAGGCGAACGTGTTCAAGGCGTTCGCTTTCTTCCGGAGCATCTTCGACGAGACCGCGAAGCGTCATCCTGGCGTCAGGGCTGACCATCTCTACATCGACGCGACGGCGGCTGCGCTGGTGAAGCGCCCCTGGGACTTCGACGTCATGGTGACCGAGAACATGTTCGGCGACATCCTGTCCGATCTCACCGCCGGCCTGATCGGCGGCATGGGCATGGCGCCGTCGGCCGATATCGGTGACCGCTACGCGGTGTTTCAGCCGTGTCATGGCACGGCGCCCGACATCATGGGGCAGGGCAAGGCCAACCCCACCGCGATGATCCTGTCGGCTGCGATGATGCTGGACTGGCTCGCCGACAAGCACGGTCTGCAGAGCGCCGCCGAAGCCGCCGAAAGCATCGAGCGCGCCGTCGACAGGGCCTACGCCGGCGGCATCAAGCCGTTCGAGTTCGGCGGCAGCAGCGGCACCGCCGATGTCGCGAAGGCCGTGCTGGCGGCGCTTTAGTGCCGACGACACCGAGCCCGCCTCGTTCCGCCGCGCCGGCTGACCGCAGCCGTTACGGCAGCAGCGTTGCGTCGCCGTCGAACGGGCCGGCGTACCAGGCGCTCCCGTCTTCGAGGACGCGAGCCAGGCCCTCGTCCGTCGTCTTGTAGACGAGCGGATCGGTCGGATAAGTCCTGACGTAGGGATTCCATCTCATCAGGATCTGCCGGATATGTCCGGGCACGCCGACCAACTCAAAGAGATGATCGCCCGAAGCGATCGCGTTCGCATAGGCCGCTTCGAGCAGCGCCTCGCTCACGTCTGCGTCATCCTGCTCCACCAGGATGTCGGCGAGCATCGACCGTCGCAAACCTGTTTCGCGGTCGACGGCATGCAGCATGACGGCATACCCCGCCAAGCGCTGGAATCGATGGCAGCAAAGCACGGCAACCGTCGAAGAGCTCCCAGGGAGCGTGAAGTGCCAC
The DNA here is from genome assembly GCF_054063415.1 of Bradyrhizobium sp. USDA 4011. NCBI lineage: Bacteria > Pseudomonadati > Pseudomonadota > Alphaproteobacteria > Hyphomicrobiales > Nitrobacteraceae > Bradyrhizobium > Bradyrhizobium sp. USDA 4011. The sequence continues at coordinate 1,713,109 of NZ_JBSSGG010000001.1, read as the reverse complement.
CTGAGAGAGGCGGGACTTCGGTCGGCCAGCAACCGAGGGGCCTCGCGCAATTTGCGTCGCCACAGCGCTTCGAATTCGTCCCCGATGTCCTTCACATCGATTTCCGTTACTTTGCCGGTCAGACGGCCCCGTGGTCCGCGGCGGAGCGAATCCAAACGCATGGCCGACGCGGCAAGGAAAGCTCCGACAGACTCCACTCCGCTCCCGACGTCGAACTTCGCTGCGAGCACCCGCGCGAACTGATGGACATCCAGGATCCAGAACAAAATCTTGTCGTAGTCGGGGTCAGGTAACGACTTCGCATGAAGGGCTTTTGATTGATTGACCACGGATGCGGTCGAGTGGGTGATGACAAGGAGATCGACATCGCGCTGCCGAAAGAACGACGCCAGCAGGCCGATGCAGCGGGTGCGGTACGCCGGGTCGATCACCAAGCCAGCGGCTGTCGCGGCGAATATCGCTCGGCCTTCGAGCTGGTAGAGCACGGGAATGTTTCCCTGATACCCGACAATTCCCTGCGCGGTCTCAAGCACCCACCCCATGCTGGTCCGTGATTTGGCGGCGGCCATCGCGGGATTTTGCCGCCAGAGTCGATCCCAGTTCTCCGGGCTGTCTTTCGCAAGTCCACCGCGTTCCTTCAGCCTCGCGACGCTTTCGAAATCCGCGAACCGGACCTCCCGCTGCTTCGCCGGCGCCAACGCGCTTCCGAAGAGCGGCGCCACTTCGGCTTGAGTGGACGCGGCACGCCGCCGGCTTTTCAGGAGTCGGAGCAGGATGTCGGCGGTATAATTCTTGGAGCGCGTCTGAACTTGCGCCGGCGCACGGATCCCCGCCATGAAACCCTCCCTAGCCGAATGGCGGCGACGACCCGCTCGCCCCGTTTCGCCACCGAGGCTGCGTCAATTGCTCCGACACGAACCGGCACAGAGGCCCGATCAGCGTCATCTGTTCTGGATCGAGGTTCTCGAAATCGATCTCCCTGTCGAAGTGCTCGCCCGCGGCCATCATCATCTCGACGAAGGCCAGCGAATCGAGCGCCCCGGACAGCAGCAGGTCGTAGTCGTCGGGGAGATCGCGCAGCGGACGTTGTCCGCGGTCCTGGAGCTTCTGGTTGAGGAAGGCTCCGAAGAACGCGCGGACGTCGTCGGTGGTCGGACCGCTCATTGACTGTCTCTCAAAACCGCCGGCATGGCCTTGCGGTCGTATTTTCCGTTGGCGTTGCGTGGCAGTCGGCTGCGGACGTGCCATCGTCTCGGGACCATGTAGTCCGGCAGCCGGGCGGCGACCGCAGCGCGAAGCCGGTCGAGATCAACCGGGCCGCCTTCGATGAGCACTTCGATGCCGCCAAAGCCGCTCGATGTGATGGGCCAGCCGATCGCCACGACGCCGTCGACGCCCGAGGCCTCGCGCACCACGGCCTCGACCTCGCCGAGCTCCACCCTGTGGCCGAGAATCTTCACCTGCGAGTCCATGCGGCCGAGATGGGTCAGGGGACCATCGCCGGCGGGCCGGCGCACGCGGTCGCCGGTGCGGTAGAACACTTCCCGCCGTCCGGGCGGGACGACGAAGGCCGCGGCGGTCTTCTCGGGATCTTTCCAGTAGCCGAGCGACATCTGCGGACCGCTCATCAGCAGTTCGCCGTCCGCGCCCGGGCCGACCTCGTTCAGGTGCTCGTCGACCACGAGCACGTCCATTCCCGGGAATGGCGCGCCGATCGGCACGATGCCCATCTCCGCTACGGCCGGCGTCCGCTTCGGATCCCAACGGTAGCCGGTGCACGCGATGGTCAGCTCGGTCGGTCCGTAGAGGTTTTCGACAACGCTGTTCGGCGCGGCCATCGCCCAGGCCGCGACGCAGCTGACGGGCAGCGGTTCGCCACAGAACAGGCTCAGCCTGAGCGAGGGAAACCCTCCTGGTTTCAGCAGGCCGCCCTCCTTCATCAGCGCGACCATCGAGGGCACCGAGAACCAGACCGTCAGTCTCTGGTCGCGGATGAACCGCCCCGGGTTGATCAGCGTCTTCTGCGAGGGACAGCACACGCAGGCGCCGCGTTCCCATGCCACGAACATGTCGGATGCCGACAGGTCGAACGTCATGTCGAACGTCTGCGAGACGGTGTCCAGCTCCGTGATGGCGAAGCGCTCCGCGGCATGGTCGACGTAGGCTGCGACGTTGCGGTGCGCGACCATCACCCCCTTCGGAACCCCGGTGCTGCCGGAGGTGAACAGCAGATAGGCGATCGCGTCCTCGCGCGCGTCCGGCTCGCGCCAGTCGCCGTATCCTTCGAGATCGGCAGCTCCGACGATGATGTGCAAGGGCCATCGTTTGCGATAGGGGCGCGGGTCCTCGAGACAGGGCGCGATCAGGAGCAGCGGTTCGTTCACGTCCGCCACGAGCGCGTCCATTTGCGGCAAGGATTCCGCGTCGACGATGATCGATCGGCACTCCGAGCGGACGAGCATCGACCTGGTGCGCTCGACCGGGAAGCTGCGGTTCAGCGGCACGTAGCCGTTTCCGGCCAGAAGCGATCCGAGCACGCCGGCGAATGCCGTCGCGCTGCGATGCGCGAACACGGCGGTCAGCGGCATCGACGACCCTTCACGATGCGCCTGGATGCAGGCCGCGATGCGGACGGCGACCTCGCGAAGCTGTCGATACGACAGCGACGTGCCCTGCGCCACGACGGCGGGACGGTCGGGAAACAGTTTCGCCGAACACAGGAAGCCCGTCCACAATCCCCGCCGTGATCCGTCCGCGCGCAACTCCATCGAACGATCGCCTAGACTAGCCTGCGAGGCCCTGACGCGCCGGATCGCGAAGCGCTGATGAGTTCAGACGCCGGGCCTTCGTCAGCGCCTGCCCGAAGACCTCGCCCGTATGGACCAGTTCCTCGCGGGTGGGGTGGAATGTCCAGGATGAACGTCCCGTAGCCGGCCGCGGCGTAGCGCGCGAGTTCGTCGGAGACGACCCCGTAGTCACCAACCAGATACGGGCAGAAGGTCTTATAGTTTTCGAACGGCACCAGCCAATATGGCGTGTCCTGGGTGACGGCCGTCTCGGCCGCGAGATCGGACATCTGCTTGTGCCACGCCGAATCCGAGACCTTCATGGCCAACTTGTGCGCCAGTTGCCCCTTCTTGTCGGTCGGGAAGCGTTCGTGCGCGACCCGCCAGGCCTCTTCGGCGTTCGCGCGGGCGATGATGCCGACGCGCACGCCCGAGCCTGTGCAGTCGGCGTCCGCCTGCCTGTACTCTGCGGCCGGCTTGGGATATTTCACCGGCGTGGCGCCCAGCGCCTTGGCGGCCGCGAGCCCGGCTTCCGAGGAGCCGGACACGAATATGCCGGGCAGCAATTCCCGCGGCAGCGGTGGGGTCATCCGCAGATTGCGGACGGCATGGAATTGCCCTTCGAGCGTCACCGGTTCGGCGTTCTCCAGTAGCAGCTTGATGATGCCGGTGTATTCGACGAGCCTCGCGTAGCGCTTGTCGTGCGCCGTCGCATCACCGAGCGCCGCAAGCTCGGTCGTGTAGCCGCCTGCGACCATGTTCAGATAGAGCCGGCGTCCGTACATATGCGCGAGCGAACTCACCATCTTGGCGACGCTGTACGGATGCATGTAGACCGGCTGCACCGCCACCAGCGGACAGAGTTCCCTCGTGCTCTGCAAGATGATCTGCGAGACGAGCCAGGGGTCGACCAGGGAATTCTCCGTGTAGACCAGGATTCCTTTGCACCCCGCCTCTTCGCTCCAGCGGGCGACGGCCTGCACCCGTTCGACATAGTCCGCAGCCGGCACCGCGCCGGATTGCGGGCACGTGCTGAAGACGTCGAACCGAATGTCGGAAAACGTATCCATCATCCACCTCCATCCAAAAGCGTCGAAACGCCGTGGCTGGTGGAGAACCCGATCATGGTAACAGATGCGTTCGTAAGCTCCCCCGACGCAAAGGTGGTACTCCGTCAAGTGATGGGAACGAATGCCCGGCCGACTATTCGGAGGCGGCGCACTGCACCTTTGCGGATCTTGATTTCCGCGGCCTCTCTGCAACGATGCTGCGGCACGATTTTCCCTTGAGCGCGATCCGTCCAGGGGGTGTTGAATGGCGAAAGTAATCGGCATCAGTGGATTCGAGAGCTCGATCCCCTTCAAGAAGAAGCACTGGCCGGGCCTGGAGGAGCGAGAATATCGGATCTCGCAGGGCCACGATTCCGCTGCGGTGCTGGTGGTCGACGGCAGGATCGTCGCCGGTGCCGCCGAAGAGCGCTTCAACCGCAAGAAACACACCGGTGATTTCCCGATCGGCGCTATCAGCTACTGCCTGCAGGCCGCCGGCTTGAAGCTATCCGACATCGACGTGATCTCTCACGGCTTCGACTACGCGCCTTACAAGGCCGCGTTCATGCTGGATCCGACCTCCGCCCAGCAATACAGGGAGGTCTTCTCACGCGAAAAACTGCTCTCGCAAGTGGATGCGCACCTGCCCGGATTTCCGTCCGGCAAGGTCCACCACGTCAACCATCATCTGTCCCACGCCGCCAGCGCCTACTATACCTCCGGTTGGGACGAATGCCTGGTGGTGGTCCTCGACGGCATGGGCGAGGTCCACGCCGTCACCGTCTATCACGCGCACGACAACGCGATCGACAAGCTCGCGGAAATCACCGCCCTGGATTCGATCGGCATCCTCTATTCCACGCTGACGCTGCATCTCGGCTTCGATTTCAACTCCGACGAATACAAGATCATGGGCCTTGCTCCCTACGGCGATCCTTCCCGCCATCGTGCTTTTTTCGAGCGGACCGTCGAACTGCGCGACGACGGGCTGATCAGGATTCCTCTGCTCCGCCTCAATACCGAGCGCCGCGATCGCGAAACCTACGGCGCGACGCGACGCCATCTCAGCGAGTATCTGATCCCGGCACGCGCGCCCGAAGGCGACGTCACCGACGATCATCGCGACGTCGCCGCGGCGCTGCAGGAATGCCTCGACAGCGTCATGCTCCACATCTGCGGTCATTTCGGCCGCAGCACCGGCCTGCGCAGGCTCGCGATGGCGGGCGGCGTCGCGCTCAACTGCACCGCCAACGGCCGCCTGCTGCAGTCCGGCCTGTTCGACGAGATCTACGTCCAGCCGGCCGCCGGCGACGATGGGTCCGCGCTCGGCGCCGCGCTCTGGTCGGCATCGCGCGACGGTGGTGTGAAGAACGTCCGGATGCCGGTGCCCTTCCTCGGCCCCGCACATGCGCAGACCGAGATCGACAAGGCCCTGGCCGACACCGCCGGCCGCATCGAGATCACGCGCTTTCCGGATCTCGACGAGACCTGCGCGGCGGCGGCGAGGCTCATCGCGGCCGGACGCGTGCTCGGCTGGTACCGCGGGCGCATGGAGTTCGGCCCCCGCGCCCTCGGACACCGCAGCATCCTGGCCGATCCCGGTCATCCGGAGATGCGTGACCGCATCAACGCGATGGTCAAGATGCGCGAAGCCTTCCGCCCGTTCGCGCCGGCGGTGAGCCTCGAACAGGTGCATGACTGGTTCGAGGTGCCGAAGGGGTTCGAGCTTCCCTACATGATCATGACCGCCGACGTGCGTCCCGAGCACCGCGCCGCGCTGCCGGCGATCACGCATGTCAACGGCTCGGCCCGCGTGCAGACGGTCGGCGTCAGGGACAATCCCGAATTCCACGCGTTGCTGCGGGCGGTCGGCCGGGCGACCGGCCGAGAAATGGTGCTGAACACGAGCTTCAACGTGAAGGGGCAGCCGATCGTCAACACCCCGCGCGAAGCCATCGACACCTTCCTCGGCACCGGCATCGAGTATCTCTTCCTCGAGAACGTGCTGGTCCGCCGCGCCGGAAAGATGTAGCCGGCCTTTGGCCGGAAAGGTGAGGGGGCCGAAGCCCCCTCGCTGATGACTAGCGCCGGTGTCCGCCGTGATGGCCGCCGCCGTGATGTCCGCCGTGATGACGGTGCCCGTGATGATGATGGCGGGGGTGGAAGTGCGGACGATGATGCCATCCGTGATGGCGCGGTCCGTAGCCGTAGCCCGGTTGCCAATAGCAGCGGCCCCAGCGATCGCAGACCTGGCGCACCTTGTCGACATTGGACGTTTCGCCTGCGATGTGGCTGGCCTGCGGAAGCCCGTTCGGCATCGCCGATGCCGCACCGGACATCAACGCTGCGCTTCCGAGCGCGGCCAGTCCAATAACGGCAAGCTTGATATTCATTGAGATCTCCTTGGTTGAAGCCTGAAAACGTCCGTGTGGCCGCTTCGTTGCTGCGACAAAAAAGCCAGGCGCGTGCACTTGGTTCTGGCGACGCCGGTTCAACGCAGCAAATGCGGGAGTTGTGAGGTCGCTTCGTGCGCGGGCGACAATTGGCCGCGCGACAGAATGGCGACGGATCGCGCTCGCATGCGCTGCATGAGATGCGCAGCCGGAGCGCGAACTGGAACGGCCGGCGCACATGCGCAGCCGGGCGCCTGGATCACGAAGCCTTGAGAGCCTGCCGCCATCAAAGAAAAAGCGCTGCCATCGCCGATGGCAGCGCTTCGATATCTTCGCCTCGATATCTTCCTGGCCCCGACCGGCGCGTGGCGATCCCAATGACCGGTCGCGGCCGATCCGCTCGCCCTGGTCGATCGCGTTCGCGGTCTCGCGATCGTACCTGTGCTGCCGTTCAGTCTTCGTTGGCGGCGATCGATTCCATCAGCGACACCAGTTGGCGCTGCACGGTCTGATCCTTGATCTTGCTGTAGGCGCGCAGCAACCGAAGGCTGAACGCGCTGTCGAGGAACAGCAGGCTCTCGACTTCGCGGGCCTTGTTGTCGCCGTCGTAGAAGAAGGTCACCGGCACGTCCAGCGCGCTCGCGATCTGCTGAAGGCGGGCGGCGCCGACACGGTTGACGCCCTTCTCGTACTTCTGAACCTGCTGGAAGCTGACGCCCAGCTTGTCGCCGAGTTCCGCCTGCGAGATCTTCTGCTCGACACGGCGCAGACGAATCCGCTTGCCCAACTCAATGTCCGGCTTGCCGGCGCTGCGCTGCTTCATCTTCTTTGCTGCTGATCTGTTCATTCTTGTGACCCGTCCTTCAAATCGAGAATCCCTGGCCCGGTCGGGTCAGGGACACGTTCATGATGTACCGCGTTAAGCCCGAGTGGATCGTCAGTTCGTCCGAACGACGAAATCCAAGAAGATCGCGGGATGGTATCCAAACGCACATGCGGATTGGAAGCACCCAAGTACCGAATCGGTCGACTACCTGTAGTCGACCGCACCAAGGTGTCTGTCGACACCCCGCCCTCTACATTTGGCAAAATATTGACCAAACCACAACTAGCGCGAGTTTGATCGACACAGATTTTGCGCTCATGCTTACTGGGCGGCATTGCACTGCTCCCGTAGTTCTACGGGCAGCCAATATTGTACGAGCGTCTTAGAATTGATGCAACCCCAGCTAGTGCATCCTGAGGTCGCGGCGAGGGTCTGTGGTTGCTTGACTGAATCGCTGCGAGAACGAAAAGTTTGACGTAAGTCCAAGTCAGGCTTTCGGAATGTTGCTGGACAATTGCCTAAAAGTTCTGAATCATCGGGAACAATTGTGCGCCTACGGAAAGCCGGCGAACTCTGGCAGGAGAGGCCAAATGAAGCGGAAGAGGGGTACACCTCGACTCTACCTCGCGGCTTCGGGAGTGGAAGATATGCCGGTCGCAAATACGGAAGAACGGTTGCTGGCGCTGCTGGCAACCCTGGAAGAATGTCAGGCATTTCTGACTGACCGGGCGAACACGGAGACGGCCCGGCTGTTGTCCCTTGCCATCCTCGAGCTTCGGATGGAGCTGCACAAGGTGACGGATTCCGAGTTGAAGGCGCTGTGCGACATGATCGCGTCGGACGAGCCGGTGCAGGAACCGGTGACCAGGCAGTTGCCGCCGTATCTGCGGCTGATCAAGTAGGCCGGCGCCCCGCGCCATACGCGGGACGCCGGCGGCCCTGTGCCGCCTGGCTCAGCCCGCGGTGACGTCGACCGCATCGGTGCCTTCGAGCACACGACGGGCCTTGTCCCGGTCGAGGTCACCTTCCCACGCCGCGACCACGACGGTGGCGACGCAGTTGCCGATCAGATTGCCGACGGCGCGCGCCATGCCGATGAACCAGTCAACCGAGAGCACCAGCACGAGGCCGATCGCCGGGATGCTCGGCACCGCATTGAGCGTCGCCGCCAGGATCACGATCGCCGAGCCCGGCACGCCGTGCGCGCCCTTCGACGTGATCAGCGACACGCCGAGCACGAGCAGCAGGTCGCCGAACGACAGCGGCGTGTTGGTCGCCTGCGCGATGAAGACGACCGCCAACGTCAGATAGATCGAGAACGCATCGAGATTGAACGAATAGCCGGTCGGGATTACGAGGCCGACCACCGAATCCTTGACGCCGAAATGCTCCAGCTTGCGCATCACCTGCGGCAGCACCGCGTCGGAGGATGCGGTGGCGACCACGATCATCAGCTCCTCGCGCAGGTAGCCGAGGAACTTGAGGATGTTGATGCCGGCCAGCGCCATCACCCCGCCGAGGACGCCGAGCACGAAGATCGCGACCGAGACGTAGAACAGCGCCACCAGCGACAGCAGCTGCTTCAGCGAGCCGACGCCGTATTTGCCGACCGTGTAGGCGACGGCGCCGAGCACGCCGATCGGCGCGAAGCGCACGATCAGGCCCATGGCGCGGAACAACACGGTCGAGACCGCGTCGATGAACGATGTGATTTTCTCGCCCTTCTCGCCGCCGACCAGCGCCAGGCTGACACCGAAGATGATGGCGAAGAACAGGACCTGCAGCACGTCGTTGCGCGACAGCGCGTCGAACGAGGTGGTCGGGATGATGTTGAGCAGGAAGCTGCCGATGCCTTCGCCCTTCAGCTTCTGTGCATTGCTGGCATAGTTGCCGAGCGCCTTGGCGTCCAGCGTCGAGGTATCGATGTTCATGCCGTGACCGGGGCCGAACAGGTAGGCCAGGATCAAACCTACCACGAGCGCGACCGTCGTCATCGCCTCGAAATACACCAGCGCCTTGACGCCGACGCGTCCGACCTTCTTGAGGTCGCCGGCGCCCGCGATGCCGTGTACCACCACGCAGAACACGATCGGCGCCACGATCATCGAGATCAGCTTCAGGAAGGCATCGCTGAAGATCTTCAACCCGATCGCGAAATCGGGCGCGGCCATGCCGATGATGATGCCGAGCAGCAGCGCAACGAGCACCTGCACGAACAGCGATGTGTAGAGCGGCTTGCGTGCAACTGCGGGTTCCGCTGCGATGGTCGACATGAACTCCCCCTGTTTTTGGCCGGTGTTCTTGCCGGCCGATCCCACCCCATCTTAGCAACTTGCGTGCCAAGATGTCGCAGGATTGGGCGCCATTTGCCCGGTCATTCGCCGGTTTCGAGGGTGCTGGTCACCGTGTAGACGACGCCGTGGGGCAGGAAATCCACCGTGGCCTCGCCGCCGAGCTGGTCGCGGGCGCTGCGCTCGATCAGCCGGGAGCCGAAGCCGCGCTGCACCGGCGCCGTCACCGGTGGGCCGCCGGCCTCCGTCCAGATCATCCGGAGCTTCGGTCCGGCGCTCTCCTCGAGGATTTCCCAGTCCAGCGTCACCGTGCCGGTGTCGTTGGACAGCGCGCCATATTTGGCCGCGTTGGTCGCCATCTCGTGCAGGAGCATCGACAGCACCAAAGCAAGCCGGGGCGACAGCGGCACGCGCGGTCCGAACATCCTGACCCGTCCGGAGGCGTTCAGCAGATAGGGCTGCAGCACGCGGCTGACCACGTCCTGCAGGTCGGAGCCCTGCCATTTGTCGGTCGAGAGCAGGTTGTGCGCCTCGGCGAGCGCGCCGAGCCGTCCCTCGAACTTGTCGCGCTCGGCGCGGCTCGCGCTGCGGAACGTCTGCGTGGCGATCGATTGCAGGATCGCCAGCGTGTTCTTGACGCGGTGGTTGAGTTCCTCGATCAGGAGGTCGTGCAGCATCTCGCCGCGCGCGATCGTGGTCGCCATCCGCACCGCAAAGCCGAGGCCGACCAAGAGCAGGACGCCGCCGATCGCGCTGGTGATCGCGAGCGAGCGCCACAGCGGCGCCACCAGCGAGTTCTCGGCGATCCCGGCGGCGACGGTCCAGCCGGTGATGCGCGATCGGGTGAAGCCCGTGATCAGCGCCACGCCTTCGAGCGAGACGGTCGGGAGTGTCGCCTCGCTGCGGCGGAACATCTCGGCAAACAATGTTGGCGAGGCGCGCTGCCCGATGGTCGCCTGCGGATTCGGCACGCGGGCGAGGTTGACGCCGTCGCCGTCGAAGATCGAGATGGTCCAGTCCTGGTTCAGGCGCTGCCGCTCGATCATGGCCTGGAAGACCTCGATCGGCGGGCTGAAGGAGATGTCGTAGAGCACTTCGCCGTCGCGTATCACCGGCACCTCGACGGTGATGATCAGTTGCTGCTTCACCTCGCCGAAGAACAGGTTGGAGTATTGCGGCTGCCGCGTCGCAAACACCTTCTCGACGATCTCGAGATTGTTGCGCGGCGGCAGGCTCGCGGTGTCCGGCGTCAGCGAGGAGAACACCTGGCGTCCCCTGCGGTCGGCCACCAGCACCACACCGTCCTTGCCATACTGGTCGAGAAAGCCGGCTGCGACGCGGCGGAAGTTGTCGAAGTCGCTGTTGCGCAGCGAGTTGGTCAGTGCCAGCACCTGCAGCCCGCCGGTCATGCGCTGCATTTCCGCATCGAGCAGCAGGCGGATGCTGCGCGCCGTCTCCAGCACGCGCTGCGTGGCCGCCTGGCGATCCCGCTGGTAATTGTGGAACACGATCCCGACCGCGAAAACGATCAGCGGCAACATCGTCCCCGCGACCAGAAGCGCGAGACGCACTGGCAATGTCAGTTTCGGCACGATGTCCCCGGGTCGGCGCCCGTTTGCAGTGAGCTTAGGAGAGGCGGGAAAAGTCCGCCAAAGGAAATGACAGACAATTTGAAAGAATTCGCGGCGCACAGAGCATGATCCGGAAAAGTGTGAAGCGGTTTTCCGGAAGGATCATGCTCAAACGAGGATTGTACGCCGCGGAAGGGCCCTTGGTCAGAGGTTGCTCTCGGTGATCGCGGCGTAGACCATGGTGCGCAGCTCGCGACGCAGCGGATAGGCGCTCGACGGCAGCACCTGGGTCATGAAGATCGTGATCAGCTCCTCGGCCGGATCGATGAAGAACGATGTCGTCGCCGCGCCGCCCCAGTTGAATTCGCCCGGACTGCCGGCGATCAGGGTCTGCGCCGGGTGCATGGTGACGGCGAAGCCGAGGCCGAAGCCGATGCCGCTATAGGCGGCTTCGGCGAACATCGAGCGCGACATCGCCGGCAGGTCGCCGCCGCCGGGTAAATGGTTGGTGGCCATCAGCTTCAGCGTCTTCGGGCCGAGCAGCCGAACGCCGCCGAGCTCACCGCCGTTGAGCAGCGCGCGGCAGAAGGTCAGGTAGTCGGCCGCGGTCGAGCACAGCCCGCCGCCGCCGGAGACCAGCGAGGGCGGCGACAGGAATGAGCTGGTGGCCGGATCGTCCTGCAGCGTCAGCGTGCCCTTGCGCTCGGCGGCGAGCGGGTTGAAGCCGCCCTGCGGGTCGGCGGAATAGCAGGCGGCAAGGCGGTGCGCCTTGTCGGCCGGCACGAAGAAGTCTGTGTCGTTCATGCCGAGCGGCTTGAAGATCCGCTCCTTCAGGAACTGCTCGAACGGCATCCCCGAGATCTTGCCGACGAGATAGCCGAGCACGTCGGTGGAGACCGAGTAATTCCAGGCTTCTCCCGGCGAGAATTCCAGCGGGATCTTCGCCAGGTCCTCGATCATGCTGTCGAGCGTGCCGGCCTTGACGACCTCGCCGATCTTCTTTTCGCGATAGGCCGCGTCGACATTGGAGCGCTGCTGGAAGCCGTAGGTGAGACCCGAGGTGTGGCGCAGCAGGTCGACGATGAGCATTGGCCTGCTCGGCGGCCGGGTCAGGAAGGCAGGCGCGGTGCCGGCGACGAACACGCCGAGGTTCTTCCATTCCGGAATGTATTTGGCGACCGGCTCGTCGAGCGCGACCTTGCCTTCCTCGACCAGCATCATGAAGGCGACCGAAGTGATCGGCTTGGTCATCGAATAGATGCGGAAGATGGTGTCGTCCTTCACCGGCACCTTGCGCTCGAGATCGGCATAGCCCTGAACGGTGGAATGCACGACCTTGCCGCGGCGGTAGATCAGGACCTGGGTGCCGGGAAAGCGGCCGGAATCGATGTAGCGGCTCTTCAGATGCGCTTCGAGGCGGTTGAGGGCGGCGGTCGACATTCCCGCGGATTCGGGCGAGGCAGGCGTGGGAGCTAACATCGGGCATTTTCTCCGGCTGGCGAGGCAGCCTTGATAGCCGAAAAGTGTCCGCCGCAGCAATCGGCCGCCGCTTACCGGCACCGGGCCGGTAGTGTACGCTCGCCCCTGCAATCGCGCCCTCAAGGGATACGGGAAACGCCGAGATGACCCAGTTCAACGAAACCGAGCTCACCGCAGCCGTCATCCGCAGCTTCGACCAGACGCCCGATCCGCGGGCCAAGTTCCTGCTGCAGGAGCTGGTGAAGTCGCTGCACGACTATGTGCGCAAGACCGATCTCACCTTCGAGGAATGGGATCACGCCATCGGCTTCCTGACCCGCACCGGGCAGAAGTGCACCGACATCCGCCAGGAATTCATCCTGTTGTCCGACGTGCTCGGCGTGTCGATGCTGGTCGATGCGGTCAACCACAGGGATCGCGACGGCGCGACCGAGACCACCGTGCTCGGCCCGTTCTATGTCGGCGAGCACAAGGTGACACCGCACGGCACCGACATCTCGGCAAGCCTGCCCGGCGAGCGCATGTTCGTGCAAGGGCGCGTCACCGATCTCGACGGCAAGCCGCTGGCCAATGTGCCGGTCGATGTCTGGCACGCGGACGACGACGGATTCTATGACTCGCAGAAGCCGAGCTATGCCTCCGAAGGCCCGTCCTCGCGGGCGCGCTTCATCACCGATGCCGACGGTCGCTTCTTCTTCCGCACCATCGTGCCGTGCAGCTATCCGATCCCGACCGATGGTCCGGTCGGGCAGATGATCACGCAGACCAACCGGCATCCGATGCGGCCGGCGCATGTGCACTTCCTGGTCAATGCCAAGGGCCATGAGCCGCTGATCACGCATGTGTTCGTCGAAGGCGACAAGTACATCGACTCCGATGTCGTGTTCGGCGTGAAGGACGAACTGATCGCCAAGGTCGAGCGGCACACCGATCCTGTGATGCCCGACGGCCAGCGCTCGGATGGCCCGTGGAGCCTGATGACCTACGAATTCCACGTGAAGCCCGGCGGCGGAATGGCGCCCGCGCCGCTCGGCACCAAGGTCGCTGAAGACGCCTGATTACTGTCGTCCAAGCATTCTGCCCAATTCATGTGCGGCGCACAAGAATTGGGCGAATCGCATTTTTGGCAACGCGCGGAGACTCCGCGCGCGCTGCGGCAAGTTGCGCAAGACATCCACCCGCTCCTCCAACGAGTGAACCAACAATGATGTTCCTGGAAACGCCGCCGAAAGTGATCCCGACCGAAGTCTTCTCCGCCGTGCCGGCCGAATTCCGCCGCAAGGTGGCGAGCGAATGGGCCGACGCCAACCGGCCGGGCGCGGTGACCGACTGCTTCATCGAGGGACCGTCGTTCGATGCCGCCGGCAATCTCTACATCGTCGATATTCCATTCGGTCGCATCTTCAGGATTGCGCCGGACGGGTCATGGACGCAGGTCGCCGAATATGACGGCTGGCCGAACGGGCTGAAGATCAATCCGATGGGCCGCATCCTGATCGCCGACTACAGGCACGGGCTAATGGAGCTCGATGCCAGATCGGGCGAGGTCATGCCGCTGCTGCGCTCGCGCAATTCGGAATCGTTCCGCGGCTGCAACGATCTGCACATCGCCACCAACGGCGACATCTATTTCACCGACCAGGGCCAGACCGGGCTGCACGATCCGACCGGCCGGGTCTACCGCTTGAAGACCGGCGGGCAGCTCGACTGCCTGATCGACACCGGCATCAGCCCGAACGGCTTAGTGCTCGATCCGCACGAGGCGGTGCTGTTCGTCGCCATGACCCGCGACAATGCGGTGTGGCGCGCGCCGTTCATGAAGGACGGCAGCGTATCCAAGGTCGGACGGTTCTGCTCGCTGTTCGGCCCGAGCGGACCCGACGGCATGACGATGGACAGCGCCGGGCGGCTGTTCGTCGCGCACGCCTCGCTCGGCCATGTCTTCGTGTTCGCACCGAACGGCGAGTGCATCGCGCGGATCAAGTCCTGCGCCGGCCAGAGCTGCACCAATGTCGCGATCGGCGGCGCCAACCGCGACCGGCTCTACATCACGGAATCGGTGACGGGCACAGTGCTGGTCGCCGATATCAGCGGGCTCGACGGATAGTCACGCACCGGCGCTCGAACGAAGCACGTTGTCGCTCGGTGCGATGGCGGTGTGGGCGAATCTCAACGTGTGACCGCGCGTAATGCGGGCATTGCGGGTGCGGATCGGAGGATCCGCGCCGTTGCGATTACGTGAGACGGCGCAACAACCGCTGTCGTCCCGGCGAAAGCCGGGACGACGATGTGGAGACATGATCTCTCGTTTCCACTATCTTTGCGCTGGGCGAGAGGCGACCCACGCAGAACGAGGCGATCGTGCAGACAAGAAAGTTCGGCAACAACGGCCCGCAGGTCTCGGTGATCGGGCAGGGCACCTGGTATCTCGATCGCGGTGACCGCAAGGCAGCGATCGCTGCGCTGAAGCGCGGTATCGACGCCGGCATGACGCATATCGACACCGCCGAGATGTATGGCGACGCCGAGCTTGTGATTGCGGACGCGATTGCCGGCCGCCGCGACGAGCTGTTCCTGGTCTCGAAGGTCCTGCCGAGCAACTCCTCGCGGCGCGGCACCATCACCGCCTGTGAGCGCTCGCTGAAGCGGCTGAAGACCGATCGCCTCGATTGCTATCTGCTGCACTGGCGCGGAACCTATCCGCTCGCCGAGACCGTCGCGGCGTTCGACGAATTGGTCGCGGCCGGCAAGATCCGTTCCTGGGGCGTCAGCAATTTCGACGCAGCCGATCTCGATGAACTGCTCGATGTCGCGGGCGAGGGCGAGATCGCCTGCAACCAGGTGCTCTACCATCTGCGCGAGCGCGCCATCGAGCACGCCGTGATCCCGTGGTGCGAGCAGCATGGCGTGGCCGTGGTCGCCTATTCGCCGTTCGGCCACAATGATTTTCCTTCCGCATCGAGCAAATCCGGAGCGGTGCTGCAATCGATCGCGCAAACGCACCAGGCGACACCGCGCCAGGTCGCGCTGGGCTTTCTCACGCGGCTGCCGTCGGTGCTCGCGATCCCGAAGGCGTCGAACGCGGACCACGCAGCGGAGAATGCCGCGGCGGGAACGCTCAAGCTCAGCGGCGACGAAATCGCCGCGCTCGACGCGGCGTTTCCGCGCGGGCCGAAGCCGCGCTCGCTGCCGATGCTCTAGTTCGCGGGATTCACTCAAGCTCCGCTCCACACAGTTCTTAACAAACTGTTGCAGTTGCGGCCGCGCACGGTCTGCGGAGGCCGGTCGCGCGCTGGTGCATATCGGAGTCCCGTTTTCGGGCATTGTTCTTGCGGCGGAATTGGCGTTCTGTACGAATAGCAGATCCCCCTTATTTTGCCTTCGAGATTGCCGTGACACCGCCCCCCGCCGTAGCCGCCAGGCTGGACAGCGTTCCTCTTTCATTGCCCGCGAAAACTTCTGTTGCACGCAAGGCGCCGGCCCGCACCGACCGGCCGTTCAAGGGCATTGCGCTGATCCTGCTGTCGACGGTGTTTTTGGGCACCTCCGACGTCACCGCGAAATATCTGTCGTCCTCGCTGCCTTCGATCGAGATCGCGTGGATCCGCTTCCTGGTGTTCGCGTTGATCATGACGCCGGCGATGCTGCCGGGCACGCCGTTGTTCGCGCTGCGCAGCGGCCGTCCCGGCCTGCACGTGCTGCGCGGCGCAGCGCTGCTCGGCTCCTCCTTGATCTTCATCACGGGGCTGGGCTTCCTGCCGATCGCCGAGGCCTCGGCCACCAGTTTCGTCTCGCCGCTGTTCGTCACCGCGCTGTCGATCGCTTTCCTCGGCGAGAAGGTCGGCATGCGGCGCTGGATCGCAACCGCGGTCGGCCTCGCCGGTGTGTTCATCATCCTGCGGCCGGGCACCAGCGCCTTCCATCCTGCCGCGATCTTCCCGATCGTCTCGGCGCTGGCCTGGGCCGCCACGCTGATCCTGACGCGGATGATGAGCGGCAGCGAACGTCCGATCACCGTGATGACCTATTCGTCCATCGTCGGCGTCGCCATCGTCAGCGCGCTGGTGCCGTTCGTCTGGGTCACGCCGAGCTGGCACGACATCATGTTCGGCATCCTGATCGGCGTTGCGTCCACCGTCGGACAGTGGATCGTGGTGCTGGCGTTCCGCTACGGCGATGCCTCGGTGCTGGCGCCGTTCTCCTATACGCAGCTGCTGTGGGTCAGCATCCTCGGCTTCCTGATCTTCGGCGAAGTCCCCGATCGCTGGACCATCCTCGGCGCCGGCTTCATCGTCGCCTCCGGTCTCTACACCGCGCACCGCGAGCGCATGCGCCGCTCGCAATTGCTGGCGGTGGCCAGCGAGCCGTCGCCAAACGCCTGAGGGTGCACTTGCGTTTTCGGACGAAGCGGCTATCCCTTCCGTTAGAAAATGCATCAAAATGAGTGGGACAAAACCCACGCGGGAGGAAACATGCGCGCAGCGATCTTCAGAAACGGCGAGATTGTCGTCGACCAGATGCCGGAACCGAAGCCGGGCGCCGGCCAGGTGCTGGTCAAATCGCTCGCCTGCGGCATCTGCGGTTCCGATCTGCACGCGCGCAAGCATGCCCACCGCATGGTGGAGCTGAGCAAGTTCCTGCCCGGCCGCACGCCGATGGACCTGTCGCGCGACGTCGTGTTCGGTCACGAGTTCTGCTGCGAAATCCTCGATTACGGCCCGGGCACCACGCGCAAGCTGAAGCCCGGTACGCGCGTCTGCTCGCTGCCGGCGCTGCTGACGCCGGAGGGTCCGAAGGGCATCGGCTATTCCAACGACTATCTCGGCGGCTATGCCGAGCAGATGCTGCTCAGCGAGCCGCTGCTGCTCGAAGTGCCGAACGGGCTCGCCGCCGAGCACGCCGCGCTCACCGAGCCGCTTGCGGTCGGCGTCCATGCGGTGGCGATGGCCAACATCAGGGGCGGCGAGGTGCCGCTGGTGATCGGTTGCGGGCCGGTCGGCCTTGCGGTGATCGCGGCGCTGAAGATCAAGGGGCTCGGTCCGATCGTTGCCGCCGACTACTCGCCGGCGCGGCGGCTGCTCGCCGAGAAGATGGGCGCCGATGTGGTGGTCGATCCCGCCAAGACGCAGCCTTATGCGAGCTGGGCCGAGCACGCCCAGATGACCGAGGCAGAGAAGGCGGCGCGGCCGCCGATGCAGGCGCTGCTGCCGCCGCTGAAGCCCGCGCTGATCTTCGAATGCGTGGGCGTGCCCGGCGTGTTGCAGCAGGTGTTCGAGGGCGCCCCGCGCAGCGCGCGCATCGTCGTGGTCGGGGTCTGCATGGAGACCGACAAGTCCGAGCCGATGCTCGGCATCATCAAGGAGCTCAACGTCCAGTACGTGCTCGGCTATACGCCGGAGGAGTTCGCCTATTCGCTGCGTCTGATTGCGGAAGGCCAGGTCGATGCCGCATCGCTGGTCACCGGCCGCGTCGGCATCGACGGTGTCGCGCAGGCCTTTGCCGATCTCGCCAATCCCGAGGCGCACACCAAGATCCTGGTCGAGCCGTGGCGTTGAGTTGCCTGACGGCGCCGCGCGATTTGCATTTCGCGGGACCGAACCTATAGTTCGCTGTCTCTTATGCACTGACAGCACCCATCTCATGCGCGTTTCAATCATTACGGGAGGCGGCTCCGGCATCGGCGCCGCGGTTGCGCGCCGGCTGGCCGGCCCCGATCAGGGGCTGATGCTGCATGGCCAGGGCGCCGAGGCCAGCGGGCTCGCGCGGCTGAATTCGGTCGCGGAGGAATGCCGCAGCAAGGGCGCCAAGGTTGCGGTCTCTACCGGCGATCTCGCCGTGGTCGGCGCCGGCGCGTCGCTGGTCGAGGCTGCGCGCGCCGCATTCGGGCCGATCGACAGCATCGTGCACGCCGCGGGCTTCGCCGATCGCCGCGATTTCGCCAGTCTGCCGCGCGCGGCGCTGGAGCGCGCTTTCGCGGTGATGGCGGCGGCATTTCATGAAATCGCGGCGGCTGCACTGTCCGATCTCGCGCGCAGCGCGCAGGGTCGCGTCGTCGCGGTCTCGAGTTTCGGGCCGCATCGCTTCGTGCCCGGCGCCACTTATCCGGGATCGGCCGCCGCGAAGGCCGCGCTCGAAGTGCTGGTGAAGTCGCTCGCAATCGAGCTCGCAGCTTCGGGCGCCACCTCAAATGCCGTGATGCCCGGCTACACGCGCAAGGATCCCGGCCTGTTCGGTGCGCTGGACACCGCGACCTGGGAGCGGGTGGCGAAAGCCAATCCGATGCAGCGGCTGGCCGAGCCCGACGAGGTCGCCGCCGTCGTGGTGTTCCTGCTGTCGCCGGAAGCGGGCCACATCACCGGCGCTACGCTGCCGGTCGATGGCGGCCTGACCTTGATGTGACGGCATGAGCGAGGGCGCGTCCGCACAGCAGGCTGATGTCGTCGTGCTTGGCGCCGGCATGGTCGGCGTCTCGGCTGGCCTTGCCGCACGGCAGCGCGGTCTCTCCGTCGTCATCGTCGACCGCCGCGAGCCGGGCAGCGAGACCTCCTACGGCAATGCCGGCATCATCTCGTCCGGCTCGATCCTGCCGCTCAACACGCCACAGCTTTTGAAGAACCTGCCGAAATATCTCACCAACACGCATCCGGCGCTGCGCTGGAATCTTTCGTGGGCGGTCGCCAACGCCGGCTGGGTGATCCGCTTCCTCGCTGCGGCGACACCGTCGCAGACCAAACCCCGGGCCGCCGCGCTGCACGGCCTGATCGGGACGTCGCTGGCGCTGCATCGCGACTGGATCGTGCAGGCGGGCGCCGGCCATCGCATCAGAGAGACCGGCTGGCTCAAGGCCTGGCGCGGCGACGGGCTTGCGACCGCCAAGGCCGAGCAGGCGGCGCTCGCCGAATTCGGCATCAAAAGCGAGGTGCTCGATCGCCAGGCGATCTCCGCGCTCGAGCCGAACATCATTCCTGCCTACAGTGTCGGCCTGCTGCACACCCAGACGGCATCGGTCGATTCACCGGGCGCGGTGGTCAAGGCCTATGCGCAGATGCTCGCCGCCAGCGGCGGCACGGTGCGGCAGTCCGAGATCCGGCGGATCGAGCAACAGGACGAAGGCTGGCGCGTGCAGCTTGCCGACGGCGAGATCGCCGCGCGCCATGTCGTGGTCGCGCTCGGGCCGTGGTCGGCGGAGCTGCTGCGGCCGCTCGGCTATCGCGTGCCGCTGGCGTTCGAGCGCGGCTATCACCAGCATTTCGTGCCGAACCCGGCACGCAAATTGCTGCGGCCGATCCATGATGCGGAGGGGGCATTTCTGATGACGCCGATGGAGCAGGGCGTTCGCGTCACCAGCGGCGTCGAGCTGACCGCGCGCGACGCGCCGTCGAACTATGCGCAGCTCGAGGCCGTGGTGCCGATGGCGCGCGGCGTGGTCGAATTCGGCGAAGCGGTCGGCGAGCGCTGGCGCGGCGCGCGGCCGACGCTGCCCGACAGCCTGCCGATGATCGGACCAGCGCCGCGGCATCGCGGTCTCTGGCTCGCCTTCGGCAACCAGCATATCGGCTTCACCACCGGTCCCGGAACGGGCGCCGCGGTCGCGGCAATGATCGCGGGCGCCGCGCCGCCGTTCGAGGTGAAGGCATTTTCGCCGGGCCGGTATATCGCGTGACTTGCGCGAGGCCGCCTGCGATGCTGGGCCCGCAAGGCGCGCGCAAGACGTGTGGCAACCGAGGGGCAGGATGAACTACGTCTGGGATTTCGGGATCCTCGCCAAGTACAGCCATCTGTTCTGGCTCGGGCTCGGCTGGACCATGGCCTACACGATCGGCACCATCATCCTGGGCACCTTGATCGGCCTGATCGTCGGCATGCTGCGGCTGCGGCGGATTCCGGTGATCGACTGGCTCCTGATCGCCTATATCGAAGCCTTCCGTTGCACGCCGCTGTTGGTGCAGATCATCTGGTTCTACTACGCTTTTCCGGTCGTGATCGGCGTCAACATCCCGGCGCATGTCGCAGCGGTCAGCGTGCTGTCGCTCTATGGCGGCGCGTTCTATGCCGAGATCGTGCGCGGCTCGATCGAGAGCGTGCCGATCGGGCAGTGGGACGCGGCGAAGGCGCTCGGCTTCCGCGGCTGGCGCCTGATGCGGCTCGTGATCCTGCCGCAGGCGCTGAAGCCGATGATGGCGCCCTATGTCAACCAGTCGGTGACGCAGCTGAAGAACACCTCGCTGGTCTCGATCATCGCGGTGCCCGATCTTGTCTACAACGCCACCCTGATCAACGCCGACACCTACAGGCCGCTCGAGGTCTACACCATCGTGGCGCTGATCTATTTTGCGATCCTGTTTCCCTCGACACTGGTGGCGCGCCGGCTGGAGCGCGGGCTGACCTACGACAAGGTGTGATCGTTCTTCTCCCTCTCCCCGTTCTTACGGGGAGAGGGTCGGAGTGAGGGGCTGCTTCCACGAGTCTGGATCGCGGTGAGACCTGTACCCCCTCACCCGGATCGCATCTGGCGATGCGATCTGACCTCTCCCCGCAAGCGCAGGGCTGTCCGGGGAATGATTCACTGTGTCGCGGTGCATGCTCGGCGAAACCGAGGCAAATCGGTCTTTTCTGGTTGTCGAGACACAGAAGGCCGAGCATGCGATTTCGCGATAGCATTTTTAGTAGGCTGCTTGAACCGATCAATCGGCGGCAGTTTCAGGCGGCTGTGGATCGTCTGGACGGGGATGCCTATGACAAGTCGTTCAAGAGCTGGGATCACCTGGTAGCGCTGATCTATGCGCAGTTGAGCGGGAACAACAGCCTGCGCGCCGTGGTGACCGGCTTCAACGCCAATCCTCAGCATCACTATCACCTGGGCACCGGCAGGTTGTCCCGCTCGACACTGTCGGATGCCAACAGCCGCCGCCCGTCCAGCATTTTTGCGCAAACCTTTGCACGATTGTCGGCGATGGCAAGCCGGCAGTTGCGGGGCGAAGGCACGGAGATGGTGCGCCTGATCGATGCCAGTCCGATCCCGCTTGGCAAAGTTTGCACCTGGGCGGCGTGGAACGGCCGCATCCGCGGCATGAAGCTGCACGTGGTCTACGATCCCAAGGGCGATATCCCGAAGTGCGTCGAGGTGACGGCTGCCAACGTCAACGATATCGAGATCGGTCGCCAGACTCCGATCCAGGCCGGCACAACCTATGTGTTCGACAAGGGATATTGCCGTTTCGACTGGTGGCATAAGATCAATGACAGCAAGGCTTTCTTCGTGACCCGGCCGAAGACGAGCATCCGGCTACGCGCGGTCAGGCATCGCACCATCCGCAACAGCAAGGGGGACGGCTTCAAGATCATCGTCGACGACGAGGTGAAGCTCACCAGTAAGGGCGACTCGCGTTTGCCGATACCGCTGCGGCGCATCAAGGTCAGGCGGGAGAACGGCGGCGTGATCACGCTTCTCACCAACGACACGACCCGAACGGCTGTCGAGATCGCCGCCCTCTACAAGAGCCGGTGGCAGATCGAACTGCTGTTCCGCTGGATCAAGCAACACCTCGACATTCGCAAGTTCCTCGGCACCAATGACAATGCAATCCGCCTGCAAGTCCTTGCTGCGATGATTGCCTACCTACTGTTGCGCATTGCCGCGCGGTCCCACTGCATCAAAATGCTGCCGCTCAGGCTCGCCGAACTCGTCAGCCAGTTCCTGTTCACCCGGCGAGCCTTCGCCAGCATCGAAAAGCCTCCGCCAATCAACCCTGGCCGTCGCAAATCCACAACGTCCCTCGACCAGATGGAACTCTGCTATGGTTGAACTTCCCCGGACAGCCCTGCCGCAAGCGGGGCGAGGTGAAGACGAGCGCGGCTAGATGTTCAGCTCCACCGGCACGTCCTCCGGCTTGACGCCGGCGAGGCCGAGGCCCTTGACGAACCATTCGCGCATCTGGCCGATGCCGCGGTTGTAGTCGATCCACACCGACAGGAAATCGCGCCAGCGCTTGTCCTGTTCACGGCGCACCGCGGTGCCGCTCGCGATCGTCACCGAGGGCGAGGCCAGGATCTTGTAGGTGCCGAGGTTCGGATTCTTGGCGATCGCGGTCAGCCCGAGCACCAGCGCGTTGACCACGCAATCGACGCGGCCCGACGACATTTCCAGCATCACCTCGTCGCGCGACTTCAGCGACTTGATGGTGGCGTTCGGCGCAAAGCGCCGCGCCACCGCCTCGTTGGCCGAGCCGACGTCGACCGCGATCTTGACCTCGGGCTTGTTGATGTCGGCCCAGGTCTTCGCCTCCAGCCCCTTCTTCAGCATCGCGCCGAACGGATGCGGGAACACCAGATTGGTGAAATCCACCACCAGCGCCCGCTGCGGGGTCGGATTGAGCGCAAAGCCGAGATCTATCTTGTTGGCCTGCAGATCGAGGATCGAATTGCCATAGGTCGACTCGACATATTCCAGCTTGACGTCGAGCAGCTTGGCGAGGTCGTTGGCCATCTCGATCGAGAAGCCGGACCAGGTGCCGGTGGCGAGGTCCTTGTTGAAATAAGGCAGCTCGCCCGGCAGCACGGCGATCCGCAGCACCTTGTTGGCCCTGATGCGATCCAGGGTGTTGTCGGCCTGGGTCTGCGCCGCGGCCGGGGTTGCCATCGCGGCCGCGAGCGCCGCGCCGCTGCCGATCCCGAGCGCATAGCGCAGCGCGTCGCGGCGATCTTCGGAAATTGCGATGTCGTCGGATTGAGTCAAGCGGGCCTCCCTGCACCAGATCGGGGAAGCCTAGCGTCGGTATCCGGTGCCAGCAAGTGCGCACGCCTGCGCCATTGGTAGGCGAGGGGAAGGGGGGATGCCTAGCTTTTCACCTCGCCCCGCGCTTTGCGGGGAGAGGTCGGATCGCATCGCAAGATGCGACCCGGGTGAGGGGCAGGTCATGCTGCTCAACAAGCTGCAAGGTGCTCTCCGGATGGAAGCCCCTCACCCTAACCCTCTCCCCGCAAGAACGGGGAGAGGGGAAACGACCACCATCAATACGTTTCCGGCACGTACATCTCCGGCGGGATCGGGCCGCGGTGATAGTCGGGGTTGCGGACCCGCGGCGGCAGCACCACCGGTTGGTGGGCGACCTGCTGGTAGGCGATCTGGCTCAACAGGTGCGAGATGCAGTTGAGCCGGGCACGCTTCTTGTCGACAGCATCGACGATCCACCACGGCGAGTCCTGCAGATGCGTGCGCTCCAGCATGGTCTCCTTGGCCTTGGTGTAGAGCTCCCAGCGGGTCCGCGCCTCGACATCCATCGGGCTCAGCTTCCACTGCTTCAGCGGATCGTGAATACGCATCGAGAAGCGGAACGCCTGTTCTTCGTCGGTGATCGAGAACCAGTATTTCAGCAGGATGATGCCGGAGCGGATCAGCATGCGCTCGAATTCCGGCACCGACCTGAAGAACTCCTCATACTGCTCGTCGTTGCAGAACCCCATCACCTTCTCGACGCCGGCGCGGTTGTACCAGCTGCGGTCGAACAGCACGATCTCGCCGCCGGCCGGCAGATGCGAGACATAGCGCTGGAAGTACCATTGCGTGCGTTCGCGCTCGTTCGGCGCCGGCAGCGCCGCGACGCGGCAGATGCGCGGGTTGAGCCGCTGGGTGATGCGCTTGATGACGCCGCCCTTGCCGGCGGAATCGCGGCCCTCGAACAGCACGACGACCTTCTGCTTCTCGTGCTGCACCCAGTCCTGCAGCTTGACCAACTCGCCCTGCAGCCGCAGCAATTCGCGGAAGTAGAGCTTGCGGTCGATCGACGGCCGACCGGCGGCCCCGTCGTGGTCAAACTCGTCGAGCCTCACGTCGTCGAGCTCGAGCTCGAGTTCCTCGTCGAGGCTGTCGGCCATCTCCTGATGGATGCGGGCGCGCAAGGCTTCCTCGCGTAAGGCTTCGTCGCGCAAGGCGTCATCTCGGGCGGCTTCATCGGTGAGGTCGAAGGCGGTCATGACGGTCCGTCTTTCAGTGTGTTAGATGGATCGGCGGGAGCATTGACGGGCGATGTTACCCCTCTATGACATTGGCATGACCGCTGTTTCACGCAGCCGGCGGGACTGTGCTAACAAGCGATGACAAGATCAAAAAAGGAGACGCCGATGATTTCGCTCACGCCAAAGGACGTCCTGCCCGAGGACGGCACCGCCGGCACGCTGGTCGGACGGGTCTGGCTGCCGCAGGCGGGCGGGCCCGCCGTGGTCGCCGTGCGGGGCGACGGTGTGTTCGACGTCACCGCGCGCTTCCCCACGGTGAGCGTGCTGTGCGAGGAGGCGGATCCCGCGGCCGCGTTGCGCGCAACGCGCGGTGAGCGGATCGGCGATTTCGAGACCATCCTCGCCAACACCCCGCCCGATGGCCGCGACAAGGCGAGGCCGCATCTGCTCGCGCCGGTCGATCTCCAGGTGCTGAAAGCCGCCGGCGTCACCTTCGCGATCTCGATGCTGGAGCGCGTGATCGAGGAGCGGGCGCGCGGCAATCCGTCGTCGGCGGACGCGATCCGCAAGGAGGTGGTGCGGCTGGTCGGCGACGATCTCTCCAAGCTGAAGCCGGGCTCCGAGCCGGCGATGCGGCTGAAGCAGGTGCTGATCGACCAGAACGCCTGGAGCCAGTATCTAGAGGTCGGCATCGGCCCCGACGCCGAAGTGTTCACCAAGGCGCCGACGCTGTCCTCGGTCGGCACCGGGATGGATGCCGGCCTGCATCCGAAGTCGACCTGGAATAATCCGGAGCCGGAGGTTGTGCTGATCGTCTCCGGCGCCGGCGGGATCGTCGGCGCGGCGCTCGGCAACGACGTGAACCTGCGCGATTTCGAGGGCCGCTCGGCGCTCTTGCTGTCGAAGGCCAAGGACAACAACGCCTCCTGCGCGATCGGCCCGTTGCTGCGGCTGTTCGACGGGACCTTCTCGCTCGACGACGTCAGGAAGATGGATGTCGGCCTGACCGTGAGGGGAACAGACGGCTTCGTGCTCGAGGGCCATTCCTCGATCAGCAAGATCAGCCGCGACCCGACCGATCTGGTCGCCCAGACCATCGGGCCCGTGCATCAATATCCCGACGGCTTTGCGCTGTTCCTCGGCACGATGTTCGCGCCGGTCAAGGACCGCGATGCCAAGGGCGAGGGTTTCACCCACAAGCGCGATGACATCGTCACCATCGAAGCGCCGCAGCTGGGCAAGCTCGTCAACCGCATGCGTGGCAGCGACGAATGCGAGCCCTGGACTTTCGGCGTCGGTGCGCTGATGAAAAACCTGGCGCAGCGGAAGGTGCTGTGAGGATGAGCGCTACGCGTAGGTGGATTAGCTAACGGGTCCGCCCGAAGGGCGGCCCGATGATAAACTCCGCGTAACCCACCGTGTCGCCTGCAGCAAAGATGGTGGGTTACGCCTTCGGCTAACCCACCATACGCGCTGCGCGCTGACGTGCTATCTTGCTTGCTGTCGCCGCTGGCGTTGTCGAACATGTTCAGAAACCTGCGCGGCAGATCAATCGCGTGCTGCAACTTGAGGGCGCGCGGATGCATGAAATTCGGAGCGACCGCTTGTCGCGCCCTTATGTGATCCAGTTCATCCTCGTTCGCGCTGCTTCGCTTCAGCATACGGGCTCTACGCGAACAGAAGGAGTCGCGGACATGAGCGAGCAGCCATCGAATGGAATGCCTGATTGGCTCACGACCGATATGCTGGTGATTGCTGTCGCACTGGCCATCATCGTGGTTGGCATGTGGATCGCGCCGTAGCCTAGTTGCTCCGGCTGGTTGCCACGCTGAGACATCGAGGGATGATGTCACCGCCCTAGGCGCGAGGCGATGGCGTGCCCTACAAGCCGATCATCCGGAAGATCATGCCGCCGATATTGGGGCCATGATGGTGGTGACGGCGATGATGGCTTCGCGGCGGTTCGTCGCCGCCTGCGGCGGCCATCGCGCTTCTGCCGCCGTCCCGCTCGGGGCCGACAGCGTCGAACGCGGCCTTCTGCTCGTCGCTGAGCGCGTTGTAGAAAGTGTCCACGGCCGGACGCACCGTGCCGATCGCCTGAAGCATGGAATCGAGTCTCGCGCCGACCGCCGCAAGGCGTGCCGGTGGCGTGCGCGCATCGGTGGGCGGACAGGACGATTTTAATGTGTCCTCAGCCTTTGTCGCAGCGTCCCGCAAGGCATCGAGGCTCGCCCGCTGTGCATCGGTTGGCTTGACGTTGCGTTCGATAATGTCGCCGGGCCATGCGATGGCCGCAGGCTGCGCCGTATTGCAGTTGCCGTTGTCCGCCGTCGCCTCGTGCTGGCCGCGGTGCTGATCTGCCACCAGCGCGGTCACCTTCGCTTTCTGATCGTCGCTGAGCAGCCCATAGAACCTCTCCAGCGCCGGCTGAAGAATCCCGACCGCGTCGCGCATGGCCTGGAGGCGCTGCTGCATCGCGGCGAGGCGGCTCGGCGCCGTCAGCGGCACGTCCTTGGGGCATGAATTGAGAATGGTCGCGGATGCCTTCTGCGATGCGCTGGCGAGTTCGTCGAGCGCGGTGCTCTGCTCTGCATTGGGCTGAATGGCGCTCCGGAACTGCTCGATGGGGAAGCCCGCGATATCGCTTCTGTCGCTGCCGCACATGTCGGCAAGGGTTGTGGTCTGAGCGGTGGCGCGCGATCGACCCGTGGCCGGCGGCCGGGGACCGGCATAGCCGGGCAGGTAGTAGGCATAGCCGCTCAAGGCATCGTAGTCATAGGGACCGAACAGGCCGGCATACAGATCGCCATAGCCGTAATCCCAGAAGTACGGGTCATAGCCCCCGCCCCACCAGGCGTAGTCATAAAGATCGTAATAGGCATAGGGCCAGAAGATCGGGCCGACCCAGCCATAGCCGCCATTCGGATGACGCCACCACCCAACGCCATGTTGATGGCTCCAGGCGGCTCCGGCGGCGGCCGTCGTGATTGCGGCGCGCGTCATCGGATTGCGCAGGCCGCCCGGTCTCTGCATCGCGGCGCGGACCTGGTGCGAGGCCAACGCGTGCCCCACGGCGCTCGCATTGTGCCGCATCGCGGCGGGCGAGGCGGCATGGCGGCCGGCGGCTACGCTCGGCGCGACGTGCGCGGCATGAGCGGCGGGCCGGAATTGGTTATGACGCGCGCCGGAGCCGCCGCCGAGCCGCGTGCCGGCTCTTGCAGCGGGATGAATGGTGTGAAAGCCGCCGCCACGCGCGCCGCCGGCGTGGAATCCGCCGCCGTGGAAACCACCACTGTGGAAGCCGCCTCCGCCGCCATGAAAGCCACCGCCGCCACCATGAAATCCGCCCCCGCCGCCATGAAAGCCGCCACCGCCATGACCTCCACCGCCGTGGCCGCCACCGCCACCGCGGGCAGCATCGGCGCTGCCTGCGAGCAGCGCAGCCGATGCCGCGACCGCGAGGATCGTGGCGAGCGCCAACACGGTGTGTCTGCAGCGGGCAGCCCTCAGCATATTTCCTCACCCTTCGGATACTCAGTGATGCTTGACATCAACATCGAGGGCCGCCGCCGGGTTCCCGCGACGATCCGGTGGCGACGATTTAATTTGCAGCATCGTCGTCCTGGCGAAAGCCAGAACCCATTACCCCAATTGTCCGTCGTTGTATGACGCTGGGGCCGCGATCCCATCCATCATCAAATGCGCTGGTTATGGGTCCTGGCCTTCGCCCATAGGCGCTAAGATAGTTTGATCATTGCCTGATAGCGGCGCTTGCGTCTGGGGGGCTCGCGCAGATGTCGCCGGAGAGCACGGCTTGCTCTGCGCAGACAAGCGATCGTGGGTTGGGGAATGACGGCTTGGAGCAATGAGGCGATGAGCTGACGTAGCAGGCGCCATGCGGAAGGTCCGGTCAGGCGGCTTCGTCCAAGCGGGGAGAGTCCTCGAGTTCGTCGACCAACGGCTCGAGCAGTAGAGTGATCAGCAGGTGAGCGAGGATATGGGGTTTAGCGGACCGCTGGTCAGTTCCGGGAGGTCCCTTCAAGCCAATCAAGCTCTTCAGCCGCTTGAAGCCGAGCTCAATCCGCCATCGCAACCGGTAGAGGGCAATGACGTCAGCAGCCGTGAAGTCCTCGCCCTTGAGCGAGGTCGCCAGGATTACCCAATCTGCGGCCTCAAGCGTTTGCCTGGAGAGTTGATGGCCTCCCTTCTGGGCTGTCCTGCGTGCCTTGCGTCGCGCCTCCGCGGCCGCATGCGCCGGCTTTTTGACCGCAACCAAGCGCACAGCAAGCGGTTGCGCACCGGACTTGCGCTCTATCCAGATCGGTCGATCGATCATGCCGCCTGCCAAGGCCTTGCGCAGCTCTGCGATGAGATCGACAAGGTTGCCGTTGCGATCCAGCCAACGCGCGCTCTTCCAGCCCGCGCGGATCACGAAGTCCGCGCCGGCATCGACCAGATGCGCCTTGCGCTCTGGTTGCAGGTAGGCACGGTCGGCAAGACGGATCTCGCCGGCAGTCACGGGTATCCGATCCAGTGTCTCGCCTGCGCCCTCATCGGTCAGCTCGAAGTGCCCAAAGCGCTCTTGCGGAAGATCGAACGCACTGTGGATACGCCACACTGCGTTGTTTTGCCTGCCCTCGGTTCCGGCTTTGGGGACCGTCGTGGCGTCAACGATGCGGATCAGCCGACCGCGGCTTGCCTTCGGCGCACCACTCGCAAGTGCCTGACCTATCAGTTGCGCCAGCCAATCTCCGGACTGACGCAAGCGATACAACAGAGCCACGTTGGAGATGTCGACAAGGCCCACCGACGTCGCCCACGCCGCCGTCAGCCGCAAACCCCGCGTGCCCAGACAATACGCAAGGATCAGCCGCAGCAAATCAACCGCATTGGTGATCTCGCGCGGACGAACAAACGCCTTCGTCTCGCGCGCGCCAACCTCCAGAGCCTCAGCCCCACCAAGCCGAGCAACAACACGCGCCCAGTCTTCGTTCACAAGCGATTCGTGTCTCATCCCTTCTTGGAATCACATACAAATTCAACGCGCAAATCCTATTTTAGCGCCTATGGGCCTTCGCCAGGACGACATTGGGACGTTGGCACGGCTAGAGTCACCAACCAGCGCCCTCACACCGGCAACGCTGTCGAATACTTCACCTGGCTCAGCGCAAAGCTCGACTCGATCGAGGCGATGCCGTCGAGCCGGGTCAGCTTGTTCTTCAGGAACGCCTCATAGGAGGAGAGGTCGGCGGCGACGACGCGCAAGAGATAGTCGCGGTTGCCGGTCATCAAATAGCACTCGAGCACCTCGTCCCATTTCGAGATCGCGCGCGCGAAGCGGTTGAGGTCTTCCTCCTTCTGCCGCGCTAGCTTGATCGAGATGAAGACCGAGACATGCAGCCCGAGCGATTTCTGGTCGACGGTTGCGATATAGCGAGAGATCACGCCGCGCTCCTCGAGCAGCTTGACCCGGCGGTGGCAGGGCGACACCGACAGCCCGACCTTGTCGGCGAGCTCCTGCATGGTCATGCGGCTGTCGGTCTGGAGCAGGCTCAGGATCTTGCGGTCGATGGCGTCGAGGGCAGGCATTGGGATGAACTCGTTGGTTAAGGCCGGATCGTGGGAATTTATCCCAATTTTTCCTGTGCTGTCGCGCGGAATTGAGATTTTCGGCGGCCCCCGCGGCAGTAACATCGGAGATATTCGCTGGGAGCATTGCCATGGGAATCGCGCCTGAACGCCTCGACATGCTGTCCGCTCTGGCCCGCAAGGTGCTGTGGCTGTCGTCGTGGACCATCCATCACGCCAACCATGTGCGGCCCTCGACCGACGGACTGAAGGTCGGCGGCCATCAGGCCTCGTCGGCCTCGCTCGCCAACATCATGTCGGCGCTTTACTTCTCGGTGCTGCGCCCGCAGGACCGCGTCGCGGTGAAGCCGCATGCAAGCCCGGTGTTCCACGCGATCCAGTATCTGTTCGGCCACCAGACCCGCGACAAGCTGGAGAATTTCCGCGGCTACAAGGGCGCGCAGTCCTATCCGTCGCGCACCAAGGACACCGACGACGTCGACTTCTCCACCGGTTCGGTCGGCCTCGGCGTGGCGCAGACGCTGTTCGCCTCGCTGGTGCAGGACTACGTCAAGGCGCACGGCTGGCTGAAGGACCGGCCCGAGGGCCGCATGATCGCGCTGGTCGGCGACGCCGAGATGGACGAGGGCAACATCTTCGAGGCGCTGCTCGAGGGCTGGAAGCACGGCCTGCGCAACACCTGGTGGGTGGTCGACTATAACAGGCAGTCGCTCGACGCCGTGGTGCGCGAGGGGCTGTGGGCCAAGTTCGAGACCATGTTCCGCAATTTCGGCTGGGACGTGGTGATCGTGAAATACGGCAAGCTAATGCTGGAGGCGTTTGCCGAGCCCGGCGGCGAGGCGCTGCGGCGCTGGATCGACAATTGCCCGAACCAGATGTATGCGGCGCTCTGCTTCCAGGGCGGCGCGGCGTTCCGCAAGCATCTGCGCGACGATATCGGCGACCAGGGCGATGTGTCGGCCCTGATCGATCGCCGCAGCGACGACGAGCTGCTGGCGCTGATGTCGAATCTCGGCGGCCACGATATGGCGAGCATGATCGAGGCCTTCGAGGCGATCGACCATGATCGTCCGGTGTGCTTCATCGCCTACACCATCAAGGGCGTCGGCCTGCCGATGCAGGGCCACAAGGACAACCACGCCGGCCTGATGACGGTGGCGCAGATGGAGAAGTGGCGCGCCGCGCAGAACATCCGCACCGGCCATGAGTGGGACAAGTTCGAGGGCCTGTCGCAGGAGCCCGCGAAGCTCGAGGCGTTCCTGGCCGAGACGCCGTTCAACCGCGAGGGACGCCGTCGTCTCTCGGCGCCTCAAATCGGCGTGCCGGAGCGGCTGGCCTTCAAGGCCTCCGCGCAGATGTCGACGCAGCAGGGATTTGGGCTCGTACTGCATGAGCTCGGGCGCGGCGAGAGCGAGCTTGCGTCGCGCATCGTCACTGCATCGCCCGACGTCACGGTGTCGACCAATCTCGGCGCCTGGGTCAACCGCCGCGGCCTGTTCGCGAAGGCGGAGAACCACGACCTGTTCCGGCAGGAGAAGATCCCGTCGGCCTACACCTGGGAATATTCGCCGAAGGGCCAACACCTCGAGCTCGGCATCGCCGAGATGAACCTGTTCATCATGCTCTCGGCGCTCGGCCTGTCGCACCAGATCAACGGCGCGCGGCTGCTGCCGGTCGGCACGTTGTACGATCCCTTCATCGAGCGCGGGCTCGATGCGCTGAACTATGCCTGCTACCAGGATGCCCGCTTCATGGTGGCGGCGACGCCGTCGGGCATCTCGCTGGCGCCGGAAGGCGGCGCGCACCAGTCGATCAAGACGCCCTTGATCGGGATCGGGCAGGACGGGCTTGCCTCGTTCGATCCGGCCTTCGTCGATGAACTTGCCGTGATCATGGGCTGGGGCTTCGGCCACATGCAGCGCGAGGGCGTCGAGGGCGGTTCGGTTTACTTGCGACTCTCGACCCGGATGCTGGAGCAACCGCAGCGGATCATGACACCGGACCTGCAGCGCGACATCACCGATGGCGCCTACTGGATGCGCCGGCCGGGCCCGAACTGCGACATTGTTGTTGCGTATACCGGCACCGTCGCGCCGGAAGCGATCGAGGCGGTCGGCCTGATCGGCGAGAGCCACCGCGATGTCGGTCTCCTGGCGGTAACCTCCGCCGACCGGCTCTATGCGGGTTGGTCCGCCGCGCGGAATTTGCGCCGCGACCGCCGAGGCACGCAGCATTTGAGTCATATCGAGCGCATGCTGGCGCCCCTCGACCGCGACTGCGGCATCGTGACCGTGATCGATGGCCATCCGGCCTCGCTCGGCTGGCTCGGCAGCGTGCGCGGCCACCGGGTCGAGGCGCTCGGTGTCGAGCATTTCGGCCAGACCGGCACGATCGGCGACCTCTACCGCCATTACGGTATCGACGCCAACGCCATCATCGATGCTGCGGAAAGCCTCTCGGTCGGCGCCCCGGTGCGGCATCGCAAGATGGCGGTGTAGTTTCACCCTCCCCTTGAGGGCCCTTGAGGGGGAGGGTCGTTGCGCATGAAGCGTAGCGGAATGCGCAGCGGGGTGGGGTGATCTCTCCACTCGGGTACTGTTGGATGTGGAGAGACCGTCACCCCACCCCGCCGCTCATTTCATTCGCGTCGACCCCTCGCCCTCCAGGGGAGGGTGAAGAAGTCTTGTCACTCGCTTGCCTGCGACATTATATGCCGTGGGCGTGCACGAGCCGCGCCCCGCATATGGCGGGTTCAATTCGCCCTGCTTTCGTGCAAGGATGCCTGCCGAACGCTTTCCGTTCCCCTTATCCATACGCCCCCTACAAGAGGTTTCCGATGGTCAATCGCATGCAATTCTACATCGATGGCGCCTGGGTCGATCCCGTCGTCAAAGGCAAGTCCACCCCCGTCGTCAATCCGGCGACCGAAGAAGCGATGTATGAGGTTGCACTCGGCTCCAAGGCCGATGTCGACAAGGCAGTCGCCGCCGCCAAGCGCGCGTTCGAGACCTATTCCCGGACCAGCCGCGAGGAGCGCATCGCGCTGCTCACCAAGATCGTCGAGGTCTACAAGGGCCGCATGAAGGAGATCGGCGCCGCCGTCTCCGACGAGATGGGCGCTCCGCTGCCGATGGCCGAGAAGCTGCAGGCCGGCGCCGGCCTTGGCCACCTCATGAACACCCTCGAAGTGCTCAAGAAGTACGAGTTCGAGGAGACCATGGGCACCGCCGTGATCGTGCGCGAGCCGGTCGGCGTCGTCGGCATGATCACGCCCTGGAACTGGCCGCTCAACCAGATCGCCTGCAAGGTCGCGCCCGCGCTCGCCGCCGGCTGCACCATGATCCTGAAGCCGTCGGAGTTCACCCCGACTTCGGCGCTGATCTTCGCGGAAATCCTCCATGAAGCCGGTGTGCCGAAGGGCGTGTTCAACCTGCTCAACGGTCTCGGCCCGGAGGTGGGTGCCGCGATGAGCGAGCACCCGGACATCGACATGATCTCGTTCACCGGCTCGACCCGCGCCGGCGTCGATGTCGCCAAGCGCGCGGCGCCGACCGTGAAGCGCGTCAGCCAGGAACTCGGCGGCAAGTCGCCGAACGTGATCCTCGAGGGGGCCGACCTCGTCAAGGCGGTGACCGGCGGCGTGATGCACATGTTCAACAACTCGGGCCAGTCCTGCAACGCGCCGTCGCGCATGATCGTGCCGCTCTCCAAGATGAAGGAAGTCGCCGCGATCGCGAAGGGCGTCGCCGACAAGACCAAGGCCGGCGATCCGCGCGCCGACGGCACCACGATCGGTCCGGTCGTCAACCGCGGCCAGTGGGACAAGATCCAGGCGCTGATCCAGAAGGGCATCGACGAGGGCGCAACGCTCGTCGCAGGCGGCCCGGGCCTGCCCGAGGGCGTCAACAAGGGCTTCTATGTCCGCCCGACCATCTTCGCCGACGTCACCAACGACATGACGATCGCCCGCGAGGAAATCTTCGGACCGGTGCTGACCATCATCGGCGCCAAGGACGAAGCCGACGCGGTCAAGATTGCCAACGATACGCCGTATGGTCTCGCCGGTTACGTCTCTGCCGACACCGTGGAGACCGCGCGCCGGGTCGGCCGCCAGATCCGCGCCGGCAACGTCAACCTGCAGGGCGTGCCGAACGAGCGCAGCGCGCCATTCGGCGGCTACAAGCAGTCGGGCAACGGCCGCGAGTGGGGCCGCTACGGTCTGGAGGAATATCTCGAAGCCAAGGCGGTCGCCGGCTACAACGCCGCGTAAGCCGGAAGCACGAGAGACAAGATTCTGGCGCCGGGGCGGACCACCGCTCCGGCGTCAGACGTTTGGAGGAGACTTTGTCCTCTTTGCCTTCTAACCGCCGAGCGCGCCTTGGGTGTTGACGTAGAGCGCATAGATCGACTGGCTCGCCGCCATGAACAGGCGGTTGCGCTTCAGTCCGCCGAAGCAGAGATTGGCGCAGCGCTCCGGCAGCGCGATGCGGCCGATCATCACGCCGTCGGGCGCGAACACCACGACGCCGTCGAGCTCGGGATCGCCCATCCCCCAGCCGCACCACAGATTGCCGTCGATGTCGCAGCGCATGCCGTCGGGCGTGCCCGGGCCGGCGTCGATGAACACGCGCTTGTTCGCGATCGTCTTGCCGTCGGCGGAAACGTCATAGGCGAGGATCTTGCGGTTCGGCTCGCCGCGCGATTCCACGACATAGAGGATCTTCTCGTTCGGCGAGAAGCACAACCCGTTCGGGCCGAGCACGCCCTCGGCGACGATGCTGGCCTTGCCGGTTTCGGGATCGAGCCGGTAGACGTTGGGCTCGATCTCGGGATCGGCCTTGTAGCCCTCGTAATTGCCGAGCAGGCCGAAGATCGGATCGGTGAACCAGATCGCGCCGTCGGATTTCACCACGACGTCGTTCGGCGAGTTCAGCCGCTTGCCGCCGAAGGAATCGATCAGCACGGTAATCGATCCGTCATATTCGGTGCGCACCACGCGGCGGCCGCCATGCTCGCAGGTGATCAGCC
Organism: Bradyrhizobium sp. USDA 4011; assembly: GCF_054063415.1. Taxonomy (NCBI): domain Bacteria; kingdom Pseudomonadati; phylum Pseudomonadota; class Alphaproteobacteria; order Hyphomicrobiales; family Nitrobacteraceae; genus Bradyrhizobium; species Bradyrhizobium sp. USDA 4011. The sequence goes on along the minus strand of NZ_JBSSGG010000001.1, from coordinate 1,678,142 downwards.
GGCCCTGGCGGTCGCGGGTGTTGCCGTTGGCGAAGTTCGACGGCTTGCGGAAGATGCTGAGCACGCCGGTCTCTTCTTCCCATTTGAGGATGCGCTGGTTCGGGATGTCGCTGCACAACAGATAGCGGCCGTCGCCGAACCACACCGGGCCTTCGGCCCAGCGCAGGCCGGTGGCGATGCGCTCCACGGCGGAGAGCTTCAGCCAGTATTTCTCGAAGCGAGGATCGAGCGCGTGGATCGCGGGATCGGGATAATAGGTCGCGGGACGCCAGCCGGTGGAATGAACATCGGACATTTGCTGTTCTCGTTGTTGTGTTTCGATGGTGTTTCCTTGAGCGCATGGTTTGCTATCATTGTCGGCCTGCGACCGCAATTCGGTCCGATGATCCCCTTGAGCAAACAGGAAAGACGAGGGACGGCATGCCACGCATATTGATGACCGGCGCATCGGGTGGAATCGGCACCAGCCTGCGCAAGCTGCTGCCGCCGATCTATCCGGATCTCCTGCTGAGCGACATCAAGAATCCCTCCGATCTCGGCAGCAACGAAAAGTTCAAGGCGGCCGATCTCGCCGACCTCGCAGAAGTCGAGGCAATCTGCGAGGGCGTCGACGGCATCCTGCATTTCGGGGGCTATTCGGTCGAAGGTTCCTGGGATGCGATCCTGCAGGCCAACATCATCGGCTGCTACAATCTGTTCGAGGCGGCGCGCAAGCAGGGCGTCAAGCGCGTGATCTTCGCCTCATCCAATCATGCGGTCGGCTTCTACCCGCGGCATCACCGCATCGGCACCGACGTCACGGCGCGGCCGGACAGCCGCTACGGTGTCAGCAAGGTGTTCGGCGAAGGCGTCGGCGCGCTCTATGCCGACAAGCACGGCATCAAGGTGACCTGCATCCGGATCGGCAATTTCGGCGAGGCGCCGCTCGATCACCCGCAGGCTGTCGATCTGGCTCAAGCCGGAAGATCTCGTGCAGCTCTGCCGGATCGGGCTCGAACATCCAGACATTCATTTCGAGGTGCTGTACGGCGCGTCGTACAACGAGCGCTCGTGGTGGGACAATCACCGCGCCTACGATCTCGGCTATCGTCCGACAGGTCGTGGCGAAGACTTCCGCGAGCACGCGATGGCTGAGCAGGCCAAGCTGCCGCCCGATCCGGTCGGCGATTTCTACCAGGGCGGCGCGTTCTGCAGCATGGAGTTCGACGGCGACAGGACAGGGGTGATCGACTGGAAGAAGTGATCAGTTGTCGCACTGCGGCAGTTGCTTCACCGCTTCGGTGCGCTCGCGTTGCGTCCCATTCGAGCTTTGTCCCGATGCCTTGGGCGCGCTGCCGGGCCCGTCATAGGTCTGCGAAAAGTGCGCGAGCGGGAAGTTGAGGCTGATCTTCTGCCCGGTCAGGTTCTTCGCTTCCAGCACGATCGCTTGCGCGTGTTTCAGCCGCTCGATCAACTCGCCATTGGCCTCCAGCGTGCCGCCGCAACCGAGCGTGTAGCAGTGCGTCCTGGCGATCTGCATCGGTTCGTCCTGATCGATGCGGAGGCTGATCGTGCCTTCCAGCATGGTCCGCGTTCCGACATTGGCGGTGAGCAGCGCGCGCGTGCTGGTCTGTGGCGAGACGCTGATGGAGCCGCCCGACGGCGCGCACTGGCCGCGCGCGGCGGCAGCGACGAAGCAACTCGCCTCGGTCAGGCAGGTCTTGGTCCAGGGCTCATAGGTGAGCTCGGCCGCGCGCGGGTCGGCGGCGTTGACAATTCCGCCCAGCGCGAGCTGCACGGCGATCGATCCAAGACATATAGCTAGGTGGCGCATCGCCGTCTCCTTCACGAGGAGGCCGCGTATCGCGCTATTGCGGCTTTTTGTCGTTGGAGATGCGGACCAGATAATCCGCCTTGCTGTACTGCATGTGATCGACGCAGAGTTGCGCCAGCGCCCAGCTATCGCGGCCCCTCAAGAGCTCGATCATCAATTCGTGCTGGCGGCGCGACAATGCGAGGCCTTCGCTGTCGGCGAGGTTCTTGGCGCGCATCGGCAGCGTCAGGTTCATGTAGTCCTGCAGCGAGCGGACGAGGTAGGGATTGCCGCAGGCCGAGAACAGCGCGAGGTGGAATGCATCGTTGGTTTCGTGAATGCCGCGCATGTCCTGCGCGTCGGCCTTGAGGCAGTAGTGCCGTTGCAGCTTGCTCAATTGCTCGATCAGGCTGTCAGGCGCGGGCAGGGCAATCATCAGCGCGGCCTGGCGCGTCAGCATCTCGCGCACCTCGTAGATCTGCCGTACTTCCTCGGCCGAATAGAACCGCACCGTGGCGCCGACATTCTTCTCGCGCAGCACGATGCCCTGACGTTCGAGCTGGAACAGCGCCTGGCGAACGAAATGCCGGCTCGCGCCGTAGCGCTGCATCAGGGTATCCTCGACCAGCCGCAAGCCAGGCGCGAAGCGGCCGAAGATGATGTCCTCCTCCAGCCGGCGGATCACTTCCGCCTGTTCCTCCTCCCGCGAGGGGGCCTGGAGTTCGGGCAAGGCGGGCTCGGCTTTCATGCGCTCTCGGCTTCGGGTCGGTGCCTGAGGTCAGCATGACGTCATGGCTATTGTCAATAATGGGGGCGGATTTGCGGCAGGCCAGCCGCGCTTCTCCGCCAGATTATCTCATATTGACAATAATTCCTGCCGCTCCTTAAGTGCGGCCAACCAACACACGGGAAGAGAAGAAAATGGCCGACGGACTTCGCAAGGGACTGACCAGCTATGGCGACGCCGGCTTCTCGCTGTTCCTGCGCAAGGCGTTCATCAAGGCGATGGGCTATTCGGACGATGCGCTCAATCGCCCGATCGTCGGCATCACCAACACCTACAGCGACTACAATCCCTGTCATGGCAACGTGCCGCAAATCATCGAGGCGGTGAAGCGCGGCGTGATGCTGTCGGGTGCGATGCCGTTCGTGTTTCCAACCATCTCGATCGCCGAGAGCTTTGCGCATCCGACCTCGATGTATCTGCGCAATCTGATGGCGATGGATACCGAGGAGATGATCCGCGCCCAGCCGATGGATGCGGTGATCGTGATCGGCGGCTGCGACAAGACCCTGCCGGCGCAGATCATGGCCGCCATCAGCGCCGATCTGCCGACGGTGGTGATTCCGGTCGGCCCGATGGTGGTCGGTCATCACAAGGGCGAGGTGCTGGGCGCCTGCACCGACTGCCGCCGGCTGTGGGGCAAGTATCGCGCCGGCGAGATCGACGATGTCGAGATCGAGGCGGTGAACGGCCGCCTCGCGCCGTCGGTCGGCACCTGCATGGTGATGGGCACGGCCTCCACCATGGCCTGCATCACCGAGGCGCTCGGCCTGTCACTGCCGATGAGTGCGACGATCCCGGCGCCGCATGCCGAACGCTTCCGCTCTGCCGAGGCCAGCGGCCGCGTTGCGGCCGAAATGGCGAAGGCCAAGGGGCCGAAGCCGAGCGAGATCCTGACGCCGTCGTCGTTCCGCAACGCCCAGGTCGTCATGCAGGCGATCGGCGGCTCGACCAACGGGCTCATTCATCTGACCGCCATCGCTAATCGTTCGCCGCACAAGATCGATCTCGAGGCGTTCGACAAGCTCGGCCGCGAGGTGCCCGTGCTGGTCGACCTCAAGCCGTCGGGCGAACACTACATGGAGCATTTCCATCACGCCGGCGGCGTGCCGAAGCTGATGGCGCAGCTCGGCGACCTCATCGACCTCGATGCCAGGACCATCACCGGTCAGACCTTGCGCGAGGTCGTCGCCAACGCGGAGGACGTGCCGGGGCAGGATGCAATCCGCTCCAAGGCGAACCCGATCAAATCCGAGGGCGCGATGGCGATCTTGCACGGCAATCTCGCGCCGCGCGGTGCCGTCATCAAGCAGTCGGCGGCGAGCCCAAAGCTCTTGCAGCACACCGGCCGTGCCGTGGTGTTCGAGTCGGTTGAGGACATGACGCTGCGGGTCGACGACCCCGAGCTCGACGTAACCGCCGACGACGTGCTGGTGCTGCGCAACGCCGGCCCGAAGGGCGCGCCGGGCATGCCGGAGGCGGGCTACCTGCCGATCCCGAAGAAGCTTGCGCGCACCGGCGTGAAGGACATGGTCCGCATCTCCGATGCGCGGATGAGCGGCACTGCGTTCGGCACGATCGTGCTGCACATCACGCCGGAGTCTGCCGTCGGCGGTCCGCTAGGTCTCGTGCAGAACGGCGACATGATCCGGCTCGATGTCGCCAAGCGCAGCATCGATCTGCTGGTCGACGAGGCCGAACTGCAGAAGCGCCGCGCCGCGCTCGCCCCTGCCGGCACGCCGGACTGGGCCAAGCGTGGCTACGCGCATCTCTTCAATGAAAGGATCCTGCAGGCCGACGAGGGCTGCGATTTCGACTTCATGCGCGCCAAGGGGAAGTAGCGAGCGCCGTTCGGCGCAGTTGCCGAATTATCGATAATTCGAGTGACGCAGTACGTGATCGTGCCTGTGGGCGTTCAATTGCCTCTGTTTTATTGACAATCCCGCGGGACTGGTGGGATGATCGCGTCAATCAAAAACAGGGGGAACGTCGCGATGGGCACTTCAGCCAGGATCGTCGGGATCGCCATGGCCGCGGCAGCGTTGCTGCTGCCGGCGTGCGTCGGCGCGCAGGAGGTCAAGCACTTCCGCTTCGCCTACGACCAGCCGCGCAACACCGGCTATTCGGTCGCCGGCGATCTGTTCGCCGAGAAGCTCAAGGAATTGAGCAAGGGGACGATGATCGTCGACCAGTATCCCGGCGCGCAGCTCGGCCAAGAGCCGCAGCTGCTGCAGCTCGTGAAATCAGGCGATATCGAGTTCGCGATCGTCTCCTCCGCCAACACGGCGACGATCTCGCCGCAGGCCGGCGTGATGTCGCTGCACTTCCTGTTCCGCAACGACGCCCATGTGATCAAGGCGCTGGCGGACCCGAAGGTGTTCGACGCCATCAGGACGATGATCGACGAGACCACACAAGGCCTGCATGTGATCGGCACCGGTTCGCAGGGCGTGCGCCACATCTACAGCAAGAGGGAAATCCACAACGTCGGCGACCTCAAGGGCGTGAAGGTGCGGGTGCAGGCGACCGCGACCGAGGACACCATGTTCCCGGCCTATGGCGCGCAGACGGTGCACATGCCGTTCGGCAGCGTCTATACCTCGCTGCAGACCGGCGTGGTCGACGCCGCCGAGAACAGCATCAACGTCTATCTCGTCAACAAGCACTATGAGGTCGCGCCCGTGCTGTCGATCACCGAGCACGAGGCCAACAATGCCCTGCTGTTCGTCTCCGACAAGCTGTGGCAGAGCCTCTCCGCCGAGCAGAAGCAATGGGTACAGGCCGCCGCCAACGAGGTCAGCGCCAAGGAGCCGCAGAAAGCCTTCGAGCTGGAGCGGAATGCGCTGACCAAGCTGAAGTCGTTCGGCGTCAAGGTGGTCGATGACGTGGACAAGAAGAGCTTCACCGCGATCGCCGATCCCTATCTCGATAAGCTCGCCAAGGAGCTCGGCCCGCACGCGGAGAAGATCAAGAACCTGATCCGCGCCATCAATTAGACCAGCGTCGTCCCGGCCGAGTGCGCGATTGCGCACGGGGGCCGGGACCCATACGCCGCGGCGTTTCAGTTGAGCGATTAGGTCGCCGACTTTCTGCAACCAACTCGAGCCGGGGGTAATGGGTCCCGGCCTTCGCCGGGACGACGGGGAATTTCGAGCCATGGCCATCGCCGACAGACTGGTGCTGCAACGGCAGCGGCATCTGAAATGGCGGGCGCTGGATCGGCTCGAGCTGATCCTGATGATGCTGTGCGGCCTGTTGTGCTTCGGCTTCTCGCTCTCGGTGACCGCCGACATCGTCACCCGCACCATCGGTCATCCCTGGCTGTGGCTGCAGGAGGTGACCTCGACGCTGTTCATCTACGCGATCTTCGTCGGCGCCGCGGTCGCGACCAGGCGCAACGATCATCTCTATCTCACCGCGCTTTCGGAGGCGATGCATGGCAGGTCGCGGCTGGTCGTCGAGATCGTCATCAGGCTGGTGGTGCTGGGCGTCGCCTTTTGCCTGGTCTGGTACGGTTATCAAAACTACCTTCGCGGCTTCGGCAGTTTCCGGCTGCCGTCCGGCACGCCGATCGCGTCGCTCTATGCGGTGATCCCGCTGTCCGGCATCCTGATCGGCCTGTTCACGGTCGAGCAGCTCGTCAACGGCATCCGCAACGGATTTGAGCATCCGGAGCCGCCGGACGAGGATCTTGCGATTCCCGCGATCAATACCAGTGCGACCACGGGAGCGCAGCCGTGAGCGCACCGGTCGTGCTGGTGTTGATGTCGTCCTGCTTCCTGTTCTTCGGTTATCTCGGCGTGCCGGTGCCGTTCTCGCTGATGGCGGGCGTATTCGTCGGCGCAATGCTGTCGGATGTATCGCTCGCCGCGATCATCCAGAAGATCTTTGACGGCGTCGATTCCGAGGCGCTGCTGGCGATCCCGTTCTTCCTGCTGGTCGGCGAGCTCATGAGCTCGGCGAATGTCGTGGTCCGCATTGCCAACCTGTCGGTCTCGCTGGTCGGTCATATCAGGGGCGGGCTGTCGCAGGTCGTCGTCGTGTTCAGCATGTTCTTCTCGGAGATGTCGGGCTCGACCACCGCCGATGTCGCTGTGATGAGCAGGGCGCTCGGCGGGCCGATGCGGCGGGAGGGCTATGAGCCGGCCTTCATCGCCGCGATCATCGCCTCGGCCTCGACGATCGCGGCGCTGGTGCCGCCGAGCATCACGGCCGTGGTCTATGGCGCGGTCGGCAATGTGTCGATCGCGGGTCTGTTCATGGCCGGCGTGGTGCCCGGCCTGATGATCGGCTTCGGGCTGATGATCTATTGCTATTTCTTCGGGCCGTCGGGCCTGCGCAAGCCGCGGGCGCCGCTGCGCCAGATCGCGTTCGCCGCCGGTGACGCCGCGCTGCCGCTGATGATCCCGGTGATCCTGCTCGGCGGCATCCTGACCGGCTGGTTCACGCCGACCGAGGCCGGCGTCGTGGCGGTCGCCTACATCATCCTCGTCGTGATCCCGGCGCTGAACCGCGGGCACCTGAAAAAGATCCCGTATGACTTCTGCCTGGCCGGCCTGATCTTCTCGCTGCCGCTGATCACGATCGGCGCGGCAAATGCATTCGGCTGGATGCTGGCCTATCTGCGCGGCGCCATCTACATCGCCGACTGGATCACCTCGATCGCGGGCAACGATCCGCACCTCATCATGCTGCTGATGGTGCTGCTGTTCACCGTGGTCGGCGACTTCATCGAGCCGGTGCCGACCATCATCATCTTCATGCCGCTGGTCAACGCGCTGACCCAGGCGGGGGACATCAACGGCGTGCATATGGGCGTCGTGCTGATCGCGACGCTCGCTTTCGGCCTGATCACGCCGCCCTACGGGCTGGTGCTGCTGATGGCCTCGAAATTCGTCGGCATCAGCTTTGCAAAAGCGCTGCGGGCGGCGCTGCCGATCTACGTCGTGTTCCTGGTCACGATCTGCTTCACGATCTATTTCCCGAAGGTCGTGCTGTGGCTGCCCAAGCAGGTGATCCCGGAATCCGTCGGCTGCTTCAAGGCGCCCGGCGGCAGCGGATACATCTGCCCGAATTAAAGCCTGATGAGATTAGGTCGAGCTGGAACGGCGTCGCAAGTTCACCTCTCCCTTGGGAGAGGTCGATTTGCGCAGCAAATCGGGTGAGGGGTTACGGTCTATCGAGAGAGCAAGAGCCCTCACCCGGATTGCACTGGACGATGCTTCGCATCGCCAGGCGCAATCCGACCTCTCCCCAACGCGGAGAGGTGAACCGAGACCGCGCCAAGCCGGTTCAGCCCAAACTTATCCCGCTTTAGCCCAACCCCTATTTCGACTTGCTGGCGAACTTCTTCACGGCGACGCGGAAATCCTCGGTATGCATCGACGTGATGATCTTGTGTTCCTCGGCATCGAGCTGCTGCTTGGTCGGTGTGGTGGCCGCCTGATAGACCAGCGACTTGGTCCCCGCGATCGCGGCGGGCGGATTTTTCGCCAGGCGCTCGGCGAGCTGCCGGGTGGCTGCCTTCAGCTCGGCTGCGGGGACGGTCTTGACGACCAGTCCCCATTCATAGGCTTGCTGCGCGGTGAAGCCATCCTCGGCGAGGAAAATCTGCAGCGCGCGACGGGTCCCGACCGTGCCGACGATGCCGACCGTGCTACCGCCGTCCGGCGATACGCCGATCTTGGCATAGGCGGGCGTGAAACGGGCATCCTCCGCGGCGATGCACAGGTCGGTCACGAAGGCGAGGCCCATGCCGGCTCCGGCTGCCGACCCGTGCACGCTGGACAGCACGATCTTCGGCATCCGCCGAACCGTCTCGATGAAGGCGTGATAGTGGTGAAGCATCTCGCCGACCACGGGCGCGATGTTGTTGGCTTCGGTCGCAGCACCGATGGTTTGCAGGTCGCCGCCGGCGCAGAAGGCGCGGCCTTCGCCCTCGATGACCAGCACGCGGATGTCCTTGTTGGCTTCGACCTCGGCGCCGAGCTGCTCGAGCTTTTTGGCGATCGTCATGTCGATCGCGTTGAACGCGGCCGGCCGGTTCAGCGTGATGGTCGCGATGGCGCCGTCGATGCGGAGCAAAGCGGGGTCGTTGGGGGAGGCGGGATCGGGCATTTTGAGGACCTTGGGCTTGTTATTTCCGGACATTTAAGGCCTTGGCGGGAGCTGTGGCAATCCGGCAGGGGCTCGAAGGCGGCTTTCGGTGCCCTGATTTGCCGGAGACCCCCTTGCATCAGGGCGAGCCATGGGGCCAAATGGCGCGCGCCTTCGGTACGCAGACACGAGCGCTGTGGTGACGGGGCACGCAAGCTAACATCGACAAGAGGAAACGGCATGGGTCACTCCTGCTCGCGCGTATTTGGGTTGTTCCGATGACAGGCTCGGTCATCATCGTCGGCGCCGGACATGCCGGCTTCCAGCTCGCGGCGTCGCTGCGCCAGGCCGGCTTCGCCGAGCGCATCGCGCTGATCAATGACGAAGGCCATTTGCCGTACCAACGGCCGCCTTTGTCGAAGGCCTATCTGAAGGGGACCGGAGGGCCCGAGACCCTGATGTTCCGGCCCGACAAGTTCTACCAGGACAACAAGATCGAGCTGATCTCCGATCGCGCCCATGCCGTCGACCGCAATGCGCGGAAAGTGGCACTCGCCTCCGGCGCGTCGCTCGACTACGGCCACCTGGTGTTCGCGACCGGCGCGCGGAACCGGCTGCTCGATATTCCCAACGCAAAGCTCGACGCAGTCCGCTACCTGCGCACCCTCGACGAGAGCCAGGCGCTGCGCGATCTGATCGCACCCGGCATGCGCGTCGTTGTGATCGGCGCGGGCTTCATCGGGCTCGAATTCGCGGCCACCGCGCGGGCCAAGGGCCTCGAGGTCGACGTGGTCGAGCTCGCCTCGCGCGTGATGGCGCGCGCGGTGACTGCCGAGATCTCCGAGTTCTCGCAGTCGCGCCACAGCGCCGCCGGCATCCGGATCCACCTCGGGGTGCAGGTCACGGCGATCGAGGCCGATGGCGCCAAGGTCACCGGCGTCAGCCTGAGCAACGGCACGCACATCCCGGCCGATCTCGTCGTGGTCGGCGTCGGCGTGCTGCCGAACGTCGAGCTCGCCGCGGAAGCCGGCCTGCCGGTCGCATCGGGCATCATCGTCGACGAGCATCTTTCGACCGCCGATCCGAATATCTCCGCGATCGGCGATTGCGCGCTCTACACCAGCAAGCGCTTCGGTGGATCGCTGCGGCTGGAGTCGGTGCAGAATGCGACCGATCATGCGCGCTGCGTGGCGGCGCGGCTGACCGGCAAGACCGAGGTTTATGACGGCCTGCCGTGGTTCTGGAGCGACCAGGGGCCCGACAAGCTGCAGATGGCGGGCCTCACCACCGGCTACGACCGCGTCGTGGTGCGCGGCGACCGCGCGCAGGGGGCGTTCTCGGCGTTCTGCTACCGCGGCGACAGGCTGCTCGGCATCGAGTCGGTCAATCGCGCCGGCGATCACATGTTCGGCCGCCGGCTGCTCGGCGCGGGCGGCTCGATCACGCCGGAGCAGGCGGCGGATGCGAGCTTTGACCTCAAGAGCGCGCTGGCGTGACAACCTCGTCGTCCCGGCGAAGGCCCATAGGCGCTAAAATAGGATTTGCGCGTTGAATTTGTATGTGATTCCAAGAAGGGATGAGACACGAATCGCTTGTGAACGAAGACTGGGCGCGTGTTGTTGCTCGGCTTGGTGGGGCTAAGGCTCTGGAGGTTGGCGCGCGCGAGACGAAGGCGTTTGTTCGTCCGCGCGAGATCACCAATGCAGTTGATTTGCTGCGGCTGATCCTTGCGTATTGTCTGGGCACGCGGGGTTTGCGGCTGACGGCGGCGTGGGCGACGTCGGTGGGCCTTGTCGACATCTCCAACGTGGCTCTGTTGTATCGCTTGCGTCAGTCCGGAGATTGGCTGGCGCAACTGATAGGTCAGGCACTTGCGAGTGGTGCGCCGAAGGCAAGCCGCGGTCGGCTGATCCGCATCGTTGACGCCACGACGGTCCCCAAAGCCGGAACCGAGGGCAGGCAAAACAACGCAGTGTGGCGTATCCACAGTGCGTTCGATCTTCCGCAAGAGCGCTTTGGGCACTTCGAGCTGACCGATGAGGGCGCAGGCGAGACACTGGATCGGATACCCGTGACTGCCGGCGAGATCCGTCTTGCCGACCGTGCCTACCTGCAACCAGAGCGCATGGCGCATCTGGTCGATGCCGGCGCGGACTTCGTGATCCGCGCGGGCTGGAAGAGCGCGCGTTGGCTGGATCGCAACGGCAACCTTGTCGATCTCATCGCAGAGCTGCGCAAGGCCTTGGCAGGCGGCATGATCGATCGACCGATCTGGATAGAGCGCAAGTCCGGTGCGCAACCGCTTGCTGTGCGCTTGGTCGCGGTCAAAAAGCCGGCGCATGCGGCCGCGGAGGCGCGACGCAAGGCACGCAGGACAGCCCAGAAGGGAGGCCATCAACTCTCCAGGCAAACGCTTGAGGCCGCAGATTGGGTAATCCTGGCGACCTCGCTCAAGGGCGAGGACTTCACGGCTGCTGACGTCATTGCCCTCTACCGGTTGCGATGGCGGATTGAGCTCGGCTTCAAGCGGCTGAAGAGCTTGATTGGCTTGAAGGGACCTCCCGGAACTGACCAGCGGTCCGCTAAACCCCATATCCTCGCTCACCTGCTGATCACTCTACTGCTCGAGCCGCTGGTCGACGAACTCGAGGACTCTCCCCGCTTGGACGAAGCCGCCTGACCAGACCTTCCGCATGGCGCCTGCTACGTCAGCTCATCGCCTCATGGCTCCAAGCCGTCATTCCCCAACCCACGATCGCTTGTCTGCGCAGAGCAAGCCGTGCTCTCCGGCGACATCTGCGCGAGCCCCCCAGACGCAAGCGCCGCTATCAGGCAATGATCAAACTATCTTAGCGCCTATGGGCGAAGGCCGGGACCCATACTCCGCGGCCTGTGTTGTGAGCGGGATCGTCGTTCCAGCGCTGCACAACATTGGACATTTGTGGTTATGGGTCTCGGCCTTCGCCGGGACGACGCGTGGAGAGAGCGGCCTTCACCTCTTCAACGGTCGGCATGGACGGTGCAGCGCCCATTCGCTGCACGCAGATCGACGCAGCAATGTTGGCGTATGACATCGCAGCCTGGATCTGCTGTCCGTCCGCGAGCAGGGCTGCGACGGCTCCGACAAAGCAGTCGCCTGCGCCGGTGCTATCGACGGCTTTGACCGCTCGCCCCCGATCGACGTGCATGTTGCCATTGACGAGGGCAACAATGCCGCGCTTGCCCAGCGTAACGCAGATGATCTGGTCCTCGCGGACCTGCAGCGACCGCGCGGCCTCCATGAATGTCTCGTATTCGTCTCCGTCCTTGAGCTCGCGCCCGGTGAGCAGGCCAAGCTCGGTCTCGTTGAGGATCAGGACGTCGACAAGATCGAGTAGCGCCTTGTCGACCGGTTTGGCCGGTGCCGGATTGAGGATGGTGGTGGCCCCGGCGGCGCGGGCGCGGCTGAAGAATGCGGCGATCGTCGGCAGCGGGATCTCGAATTGGCTGACCGCGACGTCACCCTTCGCAAGCACGGGGGCTGCGACATCATCGGCATCGACCAGCCCGTTGGCGCCCGGCACGACGACGATCGTGTTGTCGGCATTGGCAAGCGTGATGATCGCCGTGCCTGAATGCGTGCCGCCGGTGTCCTTGACGAAAGTGAGATCGACGCCTTGCGCGGCGAGGAAGGTTCGCAGCTCCTTGCCGAACGCATCGGTGCCGAGCCGGCCGACCAGCGTGGTCGGCACGCCCTGCTTGGCCGATGCTACCGCCTGGTTGGCGCCCTTGCCGCCGGGAAAATACAGTACGGCCTCGCCGGCGACGGTCTCGCCTACCTTCGGATGGCGCTCGGCGGTCGCCACCACGTCCATATTGATGCTGCCGGCGACGAAGACGCGCCCCATGCCCAATCCCACTCTGTCCTGTCAGACCGCGGCGCCGAACTCCTGCTTGACTGCCTCGATGTCGGCGAGCGTCGGCAGGCCGGCCTCGTTGCCGAGCTTCTGGATCTTGAAGGTCGACGCTGCGCGCGCGAACTCGAAATGCTCATGCCAGGCTTTGCCGGGATTGGCGAGATAGGAATAGATGTAGGCGCCGTGGAAGACGTCGCCGGCGCCGTTGGTGTCGATCACGCGCTCGCGCGGAATCGGCAGTGCCGGCAGCGTTTGCACAATGCCCGCCTCGTCATACCAGAGCAGGCCGCGCTCACCCATGGTGACGCCGCCGACCCGGCAGCCGCGGCTCTTGAGATAATCGAGCATCTGCTCCGGCGTCTTGTCCATCTGCTCGCACAGCCGTTCGGCGACGATCGCGACGTCGATGAATGCGAGCAGCTCGTGGGTGTTGGTGCGCAGGCCGCCGCCGTCGAGCGAGGTCAGGATACCGTCCTCACGGCAGAGCTTTGCGTAATGGATCGCGGCGTCCGGCTGGTGGCCGTCGATGTGCAGCGCGCGGCAGCCCTTGATATTCAGCAGCGGAAAGGGATGGATGTGCTGGTCGTCGCGGCAGCGGACGATGGCGCGCTTACCGTCGTTGGGCATGATGAAGGACAGCGAGGAGGAGTTCACCTTGCGGGGATGGAACGAGATGCCGTACCTGTCGGCCATGTCCCAGAACATCCGGCCCAGCCAGTCATTGGCCATGGTGGCGATCAGGTCCGGTTCGATACCGAGCTTGGCGCAGCAGAACGCCGCGGTCACCGCGTTGCCGCCGAACGACACCGCATAGGCGTCCGCAACGTGCTTCTCGTCGCCGACAGGCATGTGATCCGTGATGAAGGTGACGTCGATATAGGTCTGTCCGATGAAGAGAGCCTGCATTCGCTTCCCGTGATCGCTTGGTGTGGTCCCGGCCGAAGATGAGACTAGCACCGCTGATCGGCCGATATCGCTGAAATTATTCGCAACCCTGCTTGGTTTACAGGTAGAGATGATGGATGTGCCGGGCCGTTCTGGTATGCGGCATAACGGCCGGTGGCAGGCCGCGGTTCCGGGATGCGCAAGGAGAAGCACAATGACGGCAGATTCAGGGAGGCCAGAGCCATGATTACCGGTCTCGATCATGTCGTCGTCCTCACCGGCGACATTGCTGCCGCCAGCGCCGCCTACGAGACGCTGTTCGCGCGGGCGCCGGCCTGGCGCAACAGCGGCGACGGCGCCGACCGCGTGCTGTTCACGCTCGACAACACGACGCTGGAATTGATGGCGCCGCGCGGCGACGACGATGCCGCCCAGCGCGTCCGCGGTGCGCTCGTCACGCAAGGCGAGGGGCTTGCGAGCCTCTGCTTCCGCACCAGCGATATCGCCAGGACACACCGCAGGCTCGAGCGGCTGACCCTGAGGCCCGAGCCCGTCGCCGAGGTCGAGAGCCGCGATGAGACCAGCGGCGCCGGGCTGTCGTGGAAGCGCACGCGCGCGGCGACCGACGCGACGCGGGGGGTGCGCATGTTCTTCCTGGAGCGGGCGCAGGAGCGGCCGCTGTCGGTGCGCACCACGCCGGCCTCGATCACCGCGATGGATCACGTGGTGGTCTCGACCGCCGACCCGGAGCGAGCGGCCGCACTCTACGGCGCGCGGCTCGGGCTCGACATGGCGCTCGACCGGTCGCATCACGAGTGGGGCCGGCTGATGTTCTTCCGCTGCGGTGACCTCGTGGTCGAGGTCACGCACCGGCCGGGCAAGGAAAACAAGGCGGAGACGGACGCGCCGGACCGGCTGCGCGGCATCTGCTGGCGCGTCACCGATATAGATGCCACCCGCGCGCGGCTGGTTGCCGCCGGCGTCGACGTCTCGGAGATTCGCACCGGCCGCAAGCCCGGCACGCGCGTGATGACGGTGCGCAACGGCACGTGCAGCGTGCCGACGCTTCTGGTGCAGCCCTCACAGGGAAAGCCAGACTAGGCCGCGTTTCATGCGCGCGTCGTCCCGGCAACGTGCGTGCGAAAGGCACTGAGTTTCATCGTCTTTCCGGGGCTCGCGAAGCGAGAACCCGGAATCCATCAAGCAACGTGTTCCGCGGATGAATAGATTCCGGGTTCGTGCGGAGCCTGTCGTCGGGCGCGCATTCGCGCGACCCGGTGGCACGCCCTCAGGTGCCCAATTGCGCACCGGGGAATGACAAAGGAGAGGGACTGCCCGCGCTGCGAGAAATATTCCCGCATGGCCGTCACGACAACATTCGTTCGCAAACGCCGCGCGTCATGCTACATTCATCAGCCCAGCATCACGGGCGATCGATTTGGCGAAGGCAAAGCGGATACAGAGATGGCAGCGCGACCCCCAGGGGATGCGACTGCGGATTCTCGAGGCGGCCAAGCAGGAGTTCGCCGCCCATGGCCTTGCCGGCGCGCGGGTTGATCGCATCGCGGCCAATGCCGACGCCAACAAGCGCATGCTCTATTACCATGTCGGCAACAAGGAGGATCTCTATCTCGAGGTGCTTGAGGGCGCCTACGAGAAGATCCGCGCCGAGGAGCGCACGCTCGATCTCGAGCATCTCGACCCGCCCGAGGCGATCGCGCGCCTGATTAATTTCACGTGGAACTATTTTCTGCGCAATCCCGAGTTCCTGGCGTTGCTGAACACGGAAAACCTCGCCAAGGCAAAGCACCTGAAGCGCTCGACCAAGGTCAAGTCGATGCACTCGCCGTTTGTCGAGATGATCCGCACAGTGGTGACGCGTGGGGTCGAAAGCGGCGATTTCCGCGACCCGGTCGATCCAGTGCAACTCTATATCTCGATCGCCGGGATGGCGTTCTTTTATCTCTCCAACAGCGCCACGCTGAGCGTGATCTTCGGCCGGGACCTGCTCAAGAAGGACGCCCGCGACGAGCGGCTGGAGCACATGACCGCGCTGGTGCTGGCGGCGCTGACCGGCAAGTCCACCGCCGCATTCGGCGCGATGCCGGTGCGGCACGCCGCGGAACACCGCGTGGTTTAAGTTCCCGAGCTCGCTAAGACCTCATTGCGAGGAGCCGAGCGACGAAGCAATCCATGCCGCAACACGCGGAGCAAATGGATTGCTTCGCTCCGCTCGCAATGACGCCGTAGCCCGGACGGAGCCATCGGGCGCGCGTTCGCGCGACCCGTTGGCTTAATCCCGGGCTACCGACCATCAAAAATCTCGCCTGACGAAAGTAGCGTGCTTCGGCGCGATTTTGCCGCGTGCCAGGGGCTGGACAGTATTTATCCAACGGGTTAATTTCTACTCGAACGAGAGAGACTGGAAGGGAGCGTGACGTGGCGGAGGCAAAGAGCCCTTCGGGCGTGTCGAAGGTGCTGAATGCGGCGTGGGTGCGTCCGTTCCTGTTCCTGGTGGTCATCGTGGTGGCCTGGGACCTCGCGATCCGGCTGTTCCACATCCCGGCCTATCAGATCCCGTCACCGGGCGACGTCGTCGCGGTGCTGTGGAGCGACTGGCCGGAGCTGCTGCGGCAGTCCTGGCCGACCACCTATGCGACGATCTGCGGTTTCCTGCTCTCGGCACTGTTCGGCATTCCCGCAGCGATGCTGATCGCGGGCTCGAAGACGGTGGAGAGCTACGTCTATCCGCTCCTGGTGTTCTCCCAATCGGTGCCGAAGATCGCGATCGCGCCGCTGTTCGTGGTGTGGTTCGGCTTCGGCATCATCCCCAAGGTGATTTCCGCGTTCCTGCTCGGCTTCTTCCCCGTCGTGGTCTCGGCGGTGCAGGGCTTCAAGTCGGTCGATCCCGACATGGTCGACCTGGCGCGCGCGATGCAGGGCAGCCGCTTCAAGGTGTTCTGCGCGGTCAACCTGCCGCATGCGATGCCCGCGATCTTCTCCGGCCTGAAGGTCTCGGTGACGCTCGCCGTGGTCGGCGCGGTGGTCGGCGAGTTCGTCGGCTCCAATTCCGGCATCGGCTACGTGATGCAGCGCTCGATCGGTACCTTCGACCTGCCGACGATGTTCGCAGCGCTGGTGATCCTGGCGCTGCTCGGCGTCATCCTGTTCTGGATCGTCGACCGCATCGAGCGGCTGGTGATCCCCTGGCACGTCAGTCAACGCGACGACATCATCTTCGCGTCCTAGCGCAGCAGCCGGACAAGCGGCCCAGACAAGGGCCGCGGTACAATAAAAGGGAGAACAACCATGAAGCGTTTGATTGCGGTCGCCGGCGCGGCACTGGCCTGGACCGCGCTTGCGGTGGCGCCGGCATCTGCCGCCGACAAGGTCGTGCTGATGCTGAACTGGTACGTCTATGGCGAGCACGCGCCGTTCTATTACGGCAAGGCCAAGGGCATCTATGCCACTGAGGGCATCGACCTCGAGATCCAGGAAGGCCGCGGCTCGGCCGCGACCACGCAGGCGGTGGCCGCCAAGACCGCCGATTTCGGCTATGTCGACGTGCCCACGATGATGCGCGCGGCAGTGAAGGGCGCGCCGGTCATCGCAACCGGCGTGCTGCTGCAGACCAGCCCGATGTCGGCGATGGGCTTCGTCGACAAGAACATCAGGAAGCCCGAAGACATCAAGGGCAAAACGGTCGCGATCACCCCGGCGGATTCGATGACCCAGATCTGGCCGCTCTTCCTGAAGAAGACCGGGCTGAAGGAAAGCGACTTCCAGACCGTTGCCGGCGACGGCCAGACCAAGCTCAACGCCGTGATCAACGGCCAGGCCGATCTGTTGCTCGGCTACGTCATGGACCAGTCGATGAAGATCAAGGACGCCACCGGCAAGGACGTCTATCCGATCAAGTTCGCCGACTACGGTATCAATTTGGTGTCGTCGGGCATTATCGCGAACTCCGATTACGTGAAGGCCAATGCCGACCTGGTCCGCCGCTTCATGTCGGCGACGACCAAGGCGGTGGAAGCCGCGGAGAAAGAGCCGAAGGCGGCCGCGCAGTCGATCCTCGATGCCAACCCGAAGGGCGGCAAGATCGACACGCTGACGCAGGGTTTCGAGCTGACGATCCCGCTCTATCGCACGGCGGAGACCAAGGCCAAGCGGCCGTTCCAGGTCACCGACCAGAACATGACCGAGTCGGTCAACCTGATGGTCGAATATGGCGGCCTCGACACCAAGGCCAAGGCCAATCCGAAGGCGTTCTACACCAACGACTATCTGCCGAAGGGTAATTCGTGAGCCACAAATATCCCCGGTCGTCCCTGCGCAAGCAGGGACCCATAACCACCAACTTCAATTGTTGCGGAAGGTCTCGACCCGCGTGTCCGAGGGCGAGGGCACGGCGTATGGGTCCCTGCTTGCGCAGGGACGACGCGTCGAGAGGCCTGCGATGAACCCGGCGATCAAGCCAATCCATATCGACCAGCCCGCCGCGCATCTGCGCCTGGTCTCGGACCGCGCGGCCGGCGCCACGCCGGGCATCAAGCTGTCGGGCGTGTCGAAGACCTACCGGTCGCGCGACGGCGACGTGCCGTCGCTGCGGCCGCTCGACTTCACCATCAATGACGGCGAGTTCTTTGTCGTGGTCGGGCCCTCCGGATGCGGCAAGTCCACGCTGCTGAAGATGATCTCCGGCCTGTTGCCGCCGACGACCGGCGAGGTGCTGGTCGACGGCGAGCCGGTGACCAGGCCGCACGGCAATGTCGGCATCGTGTTCCAGAACGCGCTGCTGCTGCCGTGGCGCAACATCCTCTCCAACGTGATGCTGCCGATCGACATGAAGCGGCTGCCGCGGGACAAATATCTCGCCCGCGCCAAGGCGCTGCTGCAACTGGTCGGGCTCGAGGGGTTCGAGAAGAAGCTGCCCTGGCAACTGTCCGGCGGCATGCAGCAGCGCGCCTCGATCTGCCGAGCGCTGGTGCACGATCCCAAGATCATGCTGATGGACGAGCCGTTCGGGGCGCTCGACGCCATGACGCGGGAGCGGATGAATGTCGAGCTGATGCGGATCCAGCGCGAGACCGGCAAGACGGTGCTGCTGATCACGCACTCGATCCCGGAAGCCGTGTTCCTCGCCGACCGCGTTCTCGTGATGACCGAGCGGCCCGGCGCGATCGCTGCGATCTACGACGTGCCGATGCCGCGGCCGCGCTCGCTGGAGACGATGTCCGATCCGGTCTTCACCGAGCTGGTGCAACGGATCCGCAAGCATTTTTTCACGCAGGGGTCGCTGGACTAGACCCATGAGATCTAACAAGCCTCTCACCGCATCATCGGTTCACCTCTCCCCCTGTGGGAGAGGTCGGATGGCACCGTTAGATGCCATCCGGGTGAGGGGTTCCGATCTCTCGTGGGACCCGCGCCCCCTCACCCGGCGCTTCGCGCCGACCTCTCCCCGGTGGGGAGAAGTGACGCGCGCGGAACCGGCTCGATCAAACCATATTGAACTTTGGCGTTGAAACTCCAATGCCGCTTCGCCTCAAAGTCAACGATATCGCCTTCTTCGAACGGCCGCTGGTGTTCGCCCGGCCGTTCCGTTTCGGCGCGGTGACGATCACGGCGTCGACGCAGTTGTTCGTGCGGGTCGAGATCGAGGTGGAAGGCAAGGGCCGCGCCACGGGCGCCAGTGCCGAGATGCTGGCGCCGAAATGGTTCGACAAGCGGCCGCAGCTGACGGAAGCACAGTCGCTCGACGGCCTGCGCCGTTCGCTTGCGATTGCCCGCGAGCTCTATCTGGCGAACCGGTGTTTCGAGACCGCGTTCGGCTTGCACGCCTTGTGTATCGGCCCGCAGGTTGCGGCCTGCGCTGCGGAGGATATTCCGCCGCTCGCCGCCGGCTTTGGTCCGGCCGAGATCGACAAGGCGATCCTGGATGGATTGCTGCGCGTGGCGGGTGTCAACTTCTTCGACGGCATGACCGGCAATGTCGCTGATATCGACGCGCGGCTGACGCCGGATCTCGACGACGCGGCTATCGTACGGTTCCTAGCGACCCGCAAGCGGCTCGATCGTGTCGCCGTCCGGCATACAGTCGGGATGGACGACAAGGTTGAAGGCGAGGGCGGCGTCGCCGACGCAGGCGAGAATGCCGGTGCGCGCTATTTCAAGCTCAAGCTGAATGGCGATCCCGCCCATGACGCGGCGCGGCTGGCGCGGATTGGCAGCGAGCTCGCAAGGCTGGCTTACGCCACTAAAGTCACGCTCGATGCCAACGAGCAGTACGCCGACCTTGCCGCACTGGGCGCGCTGGTCGACCGGCTCGACCACGATGCGGCGCTTGAATCGATCGCGGCAAACTTGCTCTACATCGAGCAGCCGATGCCGCGCGATATCACAAGGTCCTCGCCGCTCGGGACGCTGGCCGGGCGGAACTTCATCATCGACGAGGCCGACGATTCCTACGATGCGTTCGCGCAGGCGCGGGCGCTCGGCTATCGCGGCATCTCCTCGAAATCGTGCAAGGGCATTTACAAGTCGATCATCAATGCCACGCGCGCGGCGGCGTGGGCCACCGGTGGCGATCGGTACTTCATCAGCGGCGAGGACCTGACCTGTCAGGCCGGGCTCGGCGTGCAGCAGGATCTCGCGCTCGGGGCGCTGATCGGCGTCACCCATGCGGAACGTAATGGACATCATTACGTCGACGGCTTTGCCGACACCCCGGCCGATGAGGCCGAGGCTTTCCTCGCCGCGCATTCCGATCTCTACACGCGCGCCGGCGGCAAGGTCCGCCTCGCGATCCACGACGGTGATCTGCTGACCGGATCGATCGCCGCCATACCGGGCTTTGCCAGTTCGGTCCATCCGGACTGGTCCACCATGCAGCCGCTCAAGCGGCCCACACCACGCGTTTCGCAGGAGCAGACAGTATGACGACCAAACGCCTCGGCCTGATCATGAACGGCATTACGGGCCGGATGGGGCTCAACCAGCATCTGATCCGCTCGATCGTTGCGATCCGCGAGCAGGGCGGCGTGCTGCTCGCGAACGGCGACCGCATCATGCCCGATCCGATCCTGGTCGGCCGCGATGCCGAGAAGGTTGCTAGCCTGGCCAAACGCTTCAACATCGAGCGCCACACCACCGATCTCGATCGCGCGCTGGCCGACAACGGCGATACCGTGTTCTTCGACGCGGCCACGACGCAGGCGCGGCCTTCGTTGCTGACCAAGGCGATCAACGCCGGCAAGAATGTCTATTGCGAGAAGCCGATCGCGACCAATCTCGAGGAAGCCGTTGCGGTCGTGAAGCTCGCCAATGCCAAGGGGCTCAAGCACGGCACGGTGCAGGACAAGCTGTTCCTGCCGGGCCTGAAGAAGCTCGCCTTCCTGCGCGACTCCGGCTTCTTCGGCCGCATGCTCTCGGTGCGCGGCGAATTCGGCTATTGGGTGTTCGAGGGCGGCTGGCAGGAGGCGCAGCGGCCGTCCTGGAACTACCGCGCCGAGGATGGCGGCGGCATCATTCTGGATATGGTCTGCCACTGGCGCTACGTGCTCGACAATCTCTTTGGCGAAGTCGAGAGCGTGGTCTGCATCGGGACGACAGATATCCCCGAGCGCTATGACGAGAAGGGCAAGAAGTACCAGGCGACCGCCGACGATTCCGCCTACGCCACCTTCAAGCTGAAGGGCGGCGTGATCGCGCATATCAACATGAGCTGGGTGACGCGGGTCTACCGTGACGACCTCGTCACCTTCCAGGTCGACGGCACCCATGGCTCTGCGGTGGCGGGCCTGACCGACTGCATGATCCAGCCGCGCCAGGCCACGCCGCGGCCGGTGTGGAATCCGGACGAGAAGCGCATGCACGATTTCTATGCCGACTGGCAGAAGCTCCCTGAGAACGTCGTCTACGACAACGGCTTCAAGGAGCAGTGGGAGATGTTCATCCGCCATGTCTGCGAGGACGCGCCCTACAAATACACGCTGCTCGAGGGCGCCAAGGGCGTGCAGCTCGCCGAATGTGCGCTGCAGAGCTGGAAGGAGCGGCGCTGGGTCGACGTCGCGCCGATCGTGGTCTGAGAAAGGGCTTTTGCCATGAACAAGCCAGTCCTGCCCAAGCCCATCCTGACAAAGTCGTCGCTGTCGCTGAAGCTGCCGACCGCCGATGGCGGCCTCGAGACCTATCGCCTGGCGGCGTTGCGGACGTTTCCGGCGAAGCTCGAGGGCACGCTGAACCGCGTCGCGTTCTCGGCCGCCCATGTGGTCGCCGATCCGCGCGCCGACGTTGATCCATGGCTGACGGCTGCGATCGACTGGGACAAGACGATCGCATTCCGTGAGCACGTCTGGGACCTCGGCCTCGGCGTTGCCGAGGCGATGGATACCGCGCAGCGCGGCATGGGCCTCGATTGGACGACCTCGCTCGAATTGATCCAGCGCTCGGTGAAGGCGGCGAAAGCAAGAGGCAACGCGCTGGTGTTTTCGGGCGCCGGCACCGACCATCTCGCGGTGGCGGACGCCAAATCGATCGACGATGTGATCCGCGCCTATGAGGAGCAGATCGCGGCGGTCGAGAAAGCCGGCGGTCGCATCATCCTGATGGCCTCGCGCGCGTTGGCAAAACTCGGCAAGAGCGCGGAGGACTACGCCAGGGTCTACGGCCGCGTGCTGTCGCAGGTCCGCGAGCCCGTGATCATCCACTGGCTCGGCGACATGTTCGATCCGGCTCTGTCTGGCTACTGGGGCACGGCCGATCTCGACGAGGCGATGGACATTGCGGTTGCGATCATCAACGCCAATGCCGCCAAGGTCGATGGCGTCAAGGTTTCGCTGCTCGACAAGCAGCGCGAGATCGACATGCGGCGGCGGCTCGACAGCAGCGTGAAAATGTACACCGGCGACGACTTCAACTATGCGGAGCTGATCGCCGGCGACGACAAGGGATTTTCCCACGCGCTGCTTGGCATCTTCGACGCCATCGCGCCCGCCGCGTCCTATGCGCTGTCGCGCCTGGCTGCGGGGGACGAGGCCGGCTTCCACGACGTGCTGGGACCAACGGTGCCGCTGTCGCGCCACATCTTCAAGGCGCCGACGCGCTTCTACAAGACCGGCATCGTGTTCATGGCCTACCTTAACGGCCATCAGGACCACTTCACGATGGTCGGCGGACAGGAGAGCGCGCGCTCGACATTGCATCTCGCCGAGCTGTTCCGGCTCGCCGACCAAGCGGGGCTGCTCGCCAATCCGGAGCTCGCGACGCGTCGAATGGCGGCGATCCTGGCCACGCGGGGCGTTGACGCCTGATGCGCGATTTTTCCAACGACCACCGCTGGCTGTCGCTGAACACCGCGACCGTCCGCAAGCAGGGCGATCTCATCGCCATCATCGATGCCTGTGCGCGACACGGCATCCGCGCGATCGATCCCTGGCGTGACCAGGTCGCTGCCGTCGGCCTCGACCGCGCCGTGCGCGCGGTCAAGGACGCCGGGCTCGATCTGTCAGGCTATTGCCGCGGCGGCATGTTCACGGCTGACAGCGCGCATCGCAGCGAGGCGCGCGACGACAATCGCCGCGCGGTGGACGAGGCGGCCGCGCTCGGCGCGTCCTGCATCGTGCTGGTGGTCGGCGGCCTTCCGCAATATTCGCGGCCGGGCAGCGCGGCGTCCAAGGATATCGCTGCGGCACGGTCGCAGGTGCACGACGGCATCGCCGAGATGCTGGAGTACGCAAAACAGGCAAAGCTGCCGCTCGCGATCGAGCCGCTGCATCCGGCCTATGCCGCCGACCGCGCCTGCGTGAACACCACGAAACATGCGCTCGACATCTGCGACACGCTCGATCCCGTTCGCACCGGTGCGATCGGCGTTGCGCTCGACGTCTATCACATCTGGTGGGACCCCGAACTCAAGAGCCAGATCGCGCGCGCCGGCAAGGATCGCCTGCTCGCGTTCCACGTCTGCGACTGGCTGGTGCCGACCAAGGACATTCTCAACGATCGCGGCATGATGGGTGACGGCGTCATCGACATCAAATCGGTGCGCGCGGCGGTCGAGGCGCAGGGCTATGCCGGCTATTCGGAGATCGAGATCTTCTCGAATGACTGGTGGACGAAGCCGATGGATGCGGTCCTGACGACCTGCATCGAGCGGCACCGCTCGGTGGTCTGACCCAACCACCGGTTCGGTGGACAAGGCGAAGCGGGCCCGTTATTCCGGAGCTGTCGGTGTGAACGGCACTGGAGGCCGTTGAACTCCGCGGTCTGGACCTTCGGAGCACGACATGCGCGTGAGCGATTGCCACAATTTCCATGACTTCCGCGAGCTGGCGAGGCGCCGGCTTCCGGGGCCGATCTTCGACTATATCGACGGCGGGGCGGACGATGAGGCGACGCTTCGGCAGAACACCGCGAGCTTCGAGCGCTGCGACCTGGTGCCCACCGTCCTGCGCGGCGTGGAGAACGTGGACCTCTCGGTCACAGTGATGGGCCAGAAGCTCGCAACGCCATTCTATTGTTCGCCAACCGCGCTGCAGCGCCTGTTTCATCACCGGGGCGAACGGGCCGTCGCTGCCGCCGCGGCGAAATACGGAACGATGTTCGGCGTGTCCTCGCTCGGTACCGTGAGCCTGGAGGAATTGCGCAAGGCCTACGATACCCCGCAGGTCTATCAGTTCTATTTCCATCGGGACCGGGGCCTGAACCTGGCCATGATGCAGCGCGCCAAGCAGGCCTGCGTCAACGTGATGATGTTGACCGTCGACAGCATCACCGGCGGCAACCGCGAGCGCGACCTGCGGACCGGGTTTTCGATTCCCTTCAGACTCACGCTCGGCGGCATGCTGCAGTTCGCCATCAAGCCGGCGTGGGCCATCAACTACGTCACCCATGAGAGCTTTAGGCTGCCGCAGCTCGACGAGCATGTCGATATGAGCGGCGGTGCGATGTCGATTGGGCGTTATTTCACTGAAATGCTCGATCCAGCGATGACGTGGGACGACGTCGCGCAGATGGTCCGGCAGTGGAACGGCCAGTTTTGCCTGAAGGGCGTCATGTCGGTTGATGATGCCAAACGCGCGGTCGAGATCGGCTGTACCGGCATCATTCTGTCCAATCACGGCGGCCGGCAGCTCGACGGCTCGCGGGCAGCGTTCGATCAGCTAGCCGAGATCGTCGATGCCGTGGGCGACCGCATCGATGTGATGATGGACGGCGGCATCAAGCGGGGCAGCCATGTGCTGAAGGCACTGTCGCTGGGCGCCAAGGCCGTCGGCCTCGGTCGCTTCTATCTCTATCCGCTGGCATCAGCCGGCCAGGCGGGGGTCGAGCGGGCGCTTGGTCTGCTGCAGGCGGAGCTGGTGCGGGACATGCGGCTGATGGGGTGTTCCTCGATCAGCCAGCTTTCCCGCGCAAACCTGCGGTTCAGATAGCCGCCCGGCCAATCTCGATTGCGCTCACGAATCCTGATCGCTATGCGTGATCTCGAGCGTCACGAGCCGCGCCAGCAGCGTTGCGGGATAGAGCTGGCCGAAGATCGCCTCGAGATTGCACAGGCTGCGTGCGATCGGATGCAGCGGAGCGACGTCGCCATAGCCGGTGGTCGTCAACGTCATGAAGCTGAAATAGATCAGCTGGTTCGCCAGCGCAGGACTGTCCTCCATCTTCATTCCGGAAAAGGCGTTCGGCAGCAGCGTGCCGATGAAGGTGTAGAGTGCCGAGAAGATCACGGCAACGGACAGATAGAGCAGGACGGCGCCGATCACGCGGTGATAGGTGACGCGGCCCGGCGCAAATGTCGCGCGAGCCACCGTCACAGCCAGGGTGATGCCGACGATCAGCCACGAGCCAGCGAACAGATTGAGGTCGAGGATCGAGGGCGAACGTAGCCTCAGGACTCCGCCCGTGGCGATCATGGCGAGCGCAATCAGCATCGCGGCGACCGCGATTGCGCTTCCCGACATCAGGAACACGCCGCCGACCAGGAACAGCGCGAGCAGCAGCTCGAAGATCTGGAATTCGAACAGGCCGAGGGCCTGGAGCGGTGCGATCACGAACATCATGATCATGATCAGGGCCGTGAGCACGGTCAGCAGGGAATCACCCCTGCGCTCGCGCAGCTCACCGATGCTCGTCCAACCCCGCTTCATATCCGCCCCGCCGTTCGGCATCGCTTCAGGATGCGCCGGTGCCAAACATTGCTGCGGGGCAGCGGCAAAGGCAAGACGGAGCCCGGCCTCGCGCGCCGGGCGGTCGGGATGGTAGGCTGGGCCTCAGGGGCTCGCGACCCGCTCCAGGGTGTTGAAGCGTGCCTTCTGCTCGCTGCTCAGCGAGGCATAGAACTTGTCCAGCGCGGGCTCGATCAGCTTCGCGGCCTTCTGCATGGCCTCGAGCCGGTGCTGCATCGCCTCCAGCCGGCCGACCGGGGTCAGCGGCACGTCGTTCGGGCAAGCCGCCTGCAGGTCGGCTATGGCTTTTGTGGTCGCATCGCTCAGGCGGTCGAGCGCTTCCTTCTGCTTGCCCGCCGGATGGAGCGAGGCCTCGATCCTGTTGATCGGCAGTTGAGCGAGGTCGGATTTCGAATCGCCGCAATTGCCGGATTGCGCGGCCGCTTCCTGCTGTCCCGCCGAACGCTCGCCGATATGTGGGCCGAGCGCATTGAAGCGGGCCTGTTGCTCGTCGTTGAGCGAGTTGTATAAATTCTCCAGGGCGGGCCGCACGATCTTGATCGCCTCGAGCGTCGCGCTGATGCGGTTTTGCATCGACCGCAGGCGGCCGGTTGGCGTCATGGCATAGCTGTCCGTGCAGGAGTCCTTGAACACATCGGCGGCCTTCGCCGCGGCAGTCTTCAAGTCGTCGAGCAGGGCGCGCTGCTGCTGGTTCGGCCGCACCGCGCGCGCGATGTCGGCAAGCGGCCAGGCCGTGACGCCCTTGTCCGGCTCTCCGCATAATTGTTTGATCGCCTGCGGGCTGGTGTCGGACCGTTGACGGGACCGATAGCGGCCTGCGGTCGCCGGATAGTCGTCAGGGTTGATGCTGGCGTAGGCGGAGTAAGGACTGTTGGTGTCCCAGAACACGGTGTCGACGAAGTCGTCATAGGCGTAGGCCCAATAGCCGGGCTCGTAGGCATAGGACCAGAACGTGTAGTCGAAGATGTCCGAGTAGGCGTAAGGCCAGAATACCGGGCCAAGCCAAGCCACGAATGCCGCGCGGTGGCCGCGTCGCCAGGCATGCCGAGGCGCCCAGCCGCCCTGGCGCGCCGCGAGCGCCGCCTGGGATTGCGGTCCTGCCTGCTCGCGGAAGTGTGCGGCAAATCGCTCGCGCTGGGCCGCCTGCGTCTTGGCCATGGCTGCGGCGGCGACCCCAACCGTCGCTGCCGGCGCCAATCGCTGCTGGCGGGCGAGGTCGGCTTGCTGTGCGCGCTGCTCGCGTTGCAGCAGGCGGTTCTGCGCCTGCAGGGCACGGTCATGGACGCGTTGTGCGCGCGCGCCTTCGATCTTTTGCGACTGCAACTGCTGCACGCGCTGCTGCAGGCGATCGATCCGGGTCTGCCGCTCCGTGGTCTGCCGTGCGAGCGCATCCCGCTGCCTCTGCTGCGCCGTCTGCTGACGCTGCTGGATCAACGTCTGACGCTGCTGTGCACGCTGTTGAATTCGCTCCGTCGGCGACGGCCGCTCGCTTAAGCGCGCCGGTGGGCTTGGGCGTGATGGCGCGGCAATATGCGGAGCCTGACGCCGCGGTGCCTCACGACGGAATTCGGGTCGACGCGTTGCGACGCGCGGTGCGGCTATACGGGGAGCCTGGCGGAATGACGGTGCGGCGAAATGCGGTGCCGGGCGCGGCGTCATCGCCGGTCGCTGCGGGGCATGGAACGCGGGTGCAGCCGGCCGAGCCATCGCGGGTGGCCGAGCCATCGCAGGCGGTCGAGCCATTGCAGGAGGGGCGGCGCGCACCATCGGGGCGGCAGGATGCGCCATCGCGGGCGGTGCGGCTGGACGTGCCGCAACTCCAGGCGGTCCGCCTTTCTCGTGCGGCTGGGCGGACGCGTCACCGCTCGCCGCCAGCAGCGAAACACCAATCAAAAACACAACAAATCCAACGCGACTGGAAAGCATGACGTAGCTCTCCGTTCAGCAGTCGCCCGCAGCGCTTCAACGCACAGACGTCGGATTCGTTCGTTGTGGCCAAAGCCGGTGTTGCGGTCTTCCGACGCAGGGAACCGTCAGGAGACATCCTGCGTGAGGGCGGCCGCGATCCGCTCCAGCGCCCAGTCGACCTGATCGCCCGTGATCACCAGCGGCGGGGCGATGCGGATGGTGTGCTCGTGGGAATCCTTGGCAAGGATGCCGCGCGCCTGCAGCGCCAGGCAGTAGCGTCGGGCACCGCCGGCTTCCGGGTGGAGTTCGATCGCCAGCATCAGCCCGCGCCCGCGCACCTCGCGGATCACGTTGGCGCGGATGTCCTGCAATCCGGCGAGAAAGCGCGCGCCCTGTTGCGCAGCGTTCTCGATCATTCCCTCGTCGATCAGCACGCGCAGCGCCGCCCGCGCCACCGCGCAGGCCAGCGGGTTGCCGCCGAAGGTCGAGCCGTGCTGGCCGGGCCGCAACGTGCCGAGCACGGCGTTATTGGAAAGCACCGCCGACACCGGATAGAAACCGCCCGACAGCGCCTTGCCGAGCAGCGTCACGTCGGCTTCGATGCCCTCGTGCTGTTCGGCGAGCAGCTTGCCGGTGCGGCCGAGCCCGGTCTGGATCTCGTCGAGCACGAGCATCACATTGTGCGCCGTGCACAGCTCGCGCGCGCGAGCGAAATAGCCGGGCGGGGGAATGATGACGCCGGCTTCGCCCTGGATCGGCTCGACCAGGAACGCCGCGGTGTTCGGCGTGATCGCCTGCTCGAGTGCCGCGGCATCGCCGAACGGGATGATCTTGAAGCCCGGCGCGAACGGGCCGAAATGGTCGCGCGACGCCGGGTCGGTCGAGAAGCCGACGATGCCGAGCGTGCGTCCGTGGAAATTATTGGCGCAGACGATGATCTCGGCCTGGCCGTCCGGCACGCCCTTGACCTCATAGGCCCATTTGCGAACCGACTTGATCGCGCTCTCCACCGCCTCGGCGCCGCTGTTCATCGGCAGCACCTTGTGCGATCCGGTCAGTTCCGCGAGCTCGCGGTAGAACGGACCGAGCTGGTCGTTGTGGAAGGCGCGCGAGGTCAGCGTCAACCGATGCGCCTGCTCGATCATCGCTGCCAGGATCTTCGGATGACAGTGGCCCTGGCTCACCGCCGAATAGGCCGAGAGACAATCGAGATACCGGTTGCCATCGGTGTCCCAGACCCAGACGCCTTCGCCGCGGGACAGCACGACCCCGATCGGCTCGTAATTGTGAGTGCCGAACCGCGCTTCGGTCGCGAGGAAATCAGTGACCGATGCATTCATCATGCGTCACTCCCGCTGCAGCACAGGAGAGATTACATCAATCCGCGCTTGCAGTTGATGTGGGTGTCAGTTCCTCCACAGGGAAGTGGTGCAGCCGGCCAAATTCGCAGGGGACAATGCGCTGTTCTATGCGCTGATGCGGCATGGCACGCTGAGGAAGCCGCGGAAGCGCACCCGGCCGCCGCGCACCGGCTCGCCGTCGAGCACGTAGTTCGGGAAGCGCGCCAGGAAGTGCGAGATCGCGATGGCGCCTTCGAGGCGCGCCAGCGCCATGCCGGCGCATTGATGCGCGCCGGTCCCGAAGGCGAGGTGGCGGTTCGGCGTGCGCGCGACGTCGAAGCCTTCAGGGTTGGGGAATTGCGCAGGGTCGCGGTTGGCGGCGCCGATGCACAGCGTGACCAGCGTGCCGGGAGGCATCGTGATGCCGCCGAGCTCGGTCTCCTCCACGATCATCCGGTTGCCGAGCTGGTTCGAACTCTCGTAGCGCAGCATCTCCTCGACCGCGGTCTTGATCAGGTCGGGCTGCGCGATCAGCCGTTGCTTCTGCTCGGGATATTGGGTGAGCGCCACCAGCCCGTTGCCGATCAGGTTGGTCGTGGTCTCGTGGCCGGCGTTGAGCAGGAAGATGCAGTTGTGCAGCAATTCCTTCGCGGTCAGCCGCTCGCCATTGTCCTCACCCTGGATCAACCGGGTCAGCACATCGCGCTCGGGATTGCCCGGCTTGGCGCGGCGCCTTTCGACCAGGGTTTCGAGATAGGCGAGGAAATCCTTCACTGCATCGTTGCCGCGGTCGAACGCGTCCTTGCCGATCACCGGCTCCAGCGCGCCCAGGATCGCCAGCGACCAGTCGCGCAGCGGCTCGCGCTCGTCGTGCGGCACGTCGAGCAGATTGCCGATCACCTCGACCGGGATTGCGGAGGCGAAGTCGCCGATCAGCTCGAAGCGGTCTTTCGCGGCGATCCGGTCGAGCAGGCCGTCGACCAGCGCGATCAGGTCCGGCTCCATGCCGGCGATCGCCCGCGGCGACAAGGCGCCCATGATCAATCGCCGCACGCGGGTGTGCGCCGGCGGGTCGTTGAAGACGAGGCTGGTCGTGTGGTGCTCGTAGAGCAGCGAGTTGCCGTATTTCGGCAAGAACTCCTTCTTCTTGTCGGAGGAGAAGGTCTTGGTGTTCTTGTAGGCGGCGATGAGGTCGTCGTAGCGGGTCAGGAAATAGCAGCCGTTCGGCAGCCGCTTCACCGGGGCGTGCTCGCGTAGCGCGCGATAGGTCGGGTAGGGGTTCGCGTAGAAGTCAGGCGTCAGCTTTTCCAGGTCGAAGCGGTCAGCCAGCTCTCGCGCGTGCCCGTTCATGGCGGATATCCAACCCATATTAGTTTCATTTGCAACTATCGTAAGCCGCGGGCGGCGGCTGCGCAACAGAATTTGCGTACCGAGATTGGCGCGGCGCACGCGCGCGATGCGAGTAAATCGCAGAGCCATATGCGGTTTTGCACTTTGATGAAGCGCGTGCGCCCCTCTACAGTCGCGGCCAAACAATCAAGACCGGAAACGCCGATGCATGCCCGAGCCGACACCGCGGCCTCCTGGCCCGAGGAGATTTTTTCGATTCTGCAGCGCTTCGAGGTGCGTCAGGTGCCCTACGTGCCGGACGCCGGGCATTCAGAGCTGATCGAGCGCGTGCTGGAATCGTCCTCGATGCGCGGCATTGCGCTGACCACCGAGGAGGAGGGCGTGGCGCTGCTCGCAGGCGCCTGGGCCGGCGGCCAGCGCGGCGTGCTGCTAATGCAGTCGAGCGGGGTCGGCAATTGCATCAACATGCTGTCATTGGTGCAGATCTTCCGCTTGCCGTTCCTGACGTTGGTGACGATGCGCGGCGAATGGGGCGAGTTCAATCCCTGGCAGGTGCCGATGGGCTCGAACACTCAGGGCATTCTCGAATTGGCGGGGATCAAGGTGCTGCGCGCCTCGCGTCCTGATGAAGTCCGCGAAGTCGTCGAAGCCGGCGCCGCGCAAGCCTATAACGCCTGCACGCCAACCGCCGTCCTGCTGTCGCAGCGCCTGATCGGGGCAAAGGTCTTCACCAAATGAGCACAGCCAATCTCCTCGACCGCCGCGCCGTGGTTTCCGAACTGCTGAGGGATCGCAAGGGCGCCTTCGCCATCGGCGGCCTCGGTGCCTCGACCTACGACATCGCCGCGGCCGGCGACCACGACCGCAACTTCTATCTGTGGGGCGGCATGGGCGGCGCGGTGATGATCGGGCTCGGCCTCGCGCTGGCCCAGCCGACGCTGCCGGTTGTCGTGATCACCGGCGACGGCGAGATGCTGATGGGGATGGGGAGCCTCGCGACCGTCGCGCTGCAGCAGCCGACAAACCTCTCGATCATCGTGCTCGACAACGAGGCCTATGGCGAGACCGGCGGCCAGGCCAGCCATACCGGCGGGCCCGCCGACCTCGTGGGTGTTGCCAAGGCCTGCGGAATCGGGGATAGCCGGGCGATCAGCACGATGGCCGAGGTCGAGGCTTTTGCTTCGTCTTTGCAAGATGTTACGGCGGGGCCGCGGTTCGCCAGCGTGAAGATCGACGGGGACAATCTGGAACGCGTGCTGTCCGGCCGCGACGGCACCTACATCGTCAACCGGATCAGAGGGTCGATCGGACACACTCCGATATAAAGCGACTTTCGCGGTGCAATAGAACCTTGACTTTTGGTAAAGTGAGTGATTACTCACGATCCAAATGTCTACCTTACGCATGACGAGTGACTTGCGGCGTCAGTTGATCCTGAGCGCCGCCAAGCGGTGTTTCGCCCGCAACGGCTTTGCCGGCACCACGACAAAGAGCGTGGCGGCCGCGGCTGCCATTTCGGAAGGGCTGCTGTTCAAGCACTTCCCGTCGAAGGCGGCGCTCTACGCCGAAATCCTTGCCGAAGAGTGCGAGGCGGATCCCGATCTCGCGCATCTGCTCGGCCAGGAGCCCTCCACCGCGACGCTGATCGAACTGGTGCAGGGCATGGTCGGCCATTTCATGCAGCTGCGCGACGCGCCGGACCAGGAAGAGGCGCAACGGATGCGGCTGATGGTGACGAGCCATCTCGACGACGGCGAGTTTGCGCGCTTGCTCTACGACAAGGTCGGCAAGCTGATCGGCCCGACTTTCGCTGCCTCGCTCGAGCGCGCGATCGCGGCTGGCGAAGCGACGCGGATCGGTGACGAGCCGCTCAACCTGTTCTGGTTTGCGCACCATACCGTGCTTATGGGCGCGCTGACGCAACTGCCTGCGACACCTTGTCTCCCCTATGGGGATGCCGCCGCGGCCGAGCGGCAGCTTTGCCAGTTCATTCTTCGCGGCATCGGACTTACCGAAGCCGCAATTTCAACTCATTTGGGCCGCCAGCCGTCGCCGAGCGCAGGACCGTCGGTAACTGCAGAAAGTGCATGACATGAATATTCAGACCGAAAGCCACATCTCGGGGCAACCGATCAAGGAGAAGCAAGCCAAGCGCCCGGTCCGTCTGGTGCGCTGGTTCATCATCGTGGGACTGCTGCTGGCCCTGCTGGTCGGCGCGCTGGTCGGCTTCAACGCCTTCCGCAGCCACATGATCGCGCAGTTCTTCGCCAACAATAAGCCGCCGCCGTCGAACGTCTCGATCGCCGAGGCGAAGACCGAGGTGATTCCGAATCTGCTGACCGCCGTCGGCGATCTCGTCGCCGTGCACCAGGTCAATGTCACGACCGACGTACCGGGCCGCATCACCCAGATCCTGTTCACCGCCGGCAGCCATGTGAAGGCGGGCACGCCGCTGGTGCAGTTGTTCGATGCACCGGAGCAGGGCGACCTCGCCAGCTTCAAGGCGCAGGCGACCGTGGGCGAGCAGCAGCTCGACCGCGCCAAGCAGCTGGCGTCGCGCCAGTTCGGACCGCAGTCGACCGTCGATACGGCGCAGGCTGCCTACGACCAGGCCAAGGCGGGCATTGCCAAGACTGAAGCGCTGATCTCGCAGAAGCTGGTGCGCGCGCCGTTCGAAGGTGATCTCGGCGTTCGCCAGGTCGAAGTCGGCCAGTATCTGACGGCCGGCACGCAGATCGTGTCCTTGACTGATCTGTCGGTGCTGTACGCCAACCTGACCGTGACCGAGAAGCAGAGCTCGCAGATCAAGGTCGGCCAGACCGTGCGGGTCGCTGTCGACGCCTATCCGGGCCGCACCTTCGAGGGCAAGATCACCACCATCGAGCCGCAGATCGCAACCGAGACCCGCAACATCCGGGTGCAGGCCACGATCCAGAATCCGGACAGCATCCTCAAGCCCGGCATGTTCGCGACCACCACGATCGTGCTGCCCGAGAAGCCGCCGGTCGTGACCATTCCGGAAACCGCGGTCGATTACACGCTGTACGGCGACTCGGTGTTCCTGATCACCGAGAAGAAGGGTGAGGACGGCAAGACCACGCTGACCGCGGACCGCACCTTCGTGAAGACCGGCAACCGCGTCGAAGGCCGCGTCGAGATCCTCAAGGGCCTGAAGGCCGGGGACAAGGTCGTGGCCGTCGGCCAGATCAAGCTGCAATCGGGCATGCCGGTTGTGATCTCGACCGATCCGCCGCCGCCGGTTCCGGCCGAGCCGCCGCGCTACTAATTCCGACCTTAACCCGGAGGGCCGAATGGCCCTCCGCCACATGTTGCCGCAACCGGCAGACAACACGAATCGAGTTGGCGATGGCCTTCACTGATATTTTCATCAAGCGCCCGGTGCTGTCGGTCGTGGTCAGCCTGCTGATCCTCTTGATCGGCTTGCGCGCGGCGATGGTGCTGCCGATCCGGCAATATCCGAACCTGTCGAATACCGTCGTGACGATCACGACGTCCTATCCCGGCGCGTCGCCCGAGCTGATCAACGGCTTCATCACCACGCCGATCGAGCAGGCCGTCGCTTCGGCCGAAGGCGTCGACTACATGACGTCGAACTCGGTGCTCGGCACCTCGACGATCCAGGTCTACGTCAAGCTCAATCACGATCCGAACCAGGCGCTGACCGAAGTGCTCGCCAAGGTCAATTCGGTCAAATATCTGATCCCGAAGGAAGCCTTCGATCCGGTCGTGAGCAAGGCGACCGGCGACACCATCGCGGTGATGTATCTCGGCTTCTCCAGCGAAGAGCTGACCGGATCGGCGATCTCGGACTATCTGACCCGCGTCGTGCAGCCGGTGCTCTCGACGGTCGACGGCGTCGCTTCGGCCGACATCCTGGGCGGCCAGACCTTCGCGATGCGCGTCTGGCTCGATCCGAACCGGATGGCCGGACGCGGCGTGTCGCCCAACGACGTTGCATCTGCGATCGCCGCCAACAACTTCCAGGCGGCCGCCGGCCAGACCAAGGGCTTCTTCATCGTCTCCAACGTCTCGGCCAATACCGACCTTCAGAACATCGATCAGTTCAAGCGGATGATCGTGAAGGCGAAGGATGGCGGCTTCGTGCGCATCGAGGACATCGCGACGGTGGAGCTCGCGGCGCAGTCGACCGACGCCAGCGTCGCCTTCAACGGCGAGCATGCGATCTTCATTGGCATCAAGGCGACGCCGCAGGGCAACCCGCTGACCCTGGTGAAGGGCGTGCGCGCGCTGTTCCCCGACCTCGAGCGCAACCTGCCGCCGTCGATGAAGATGAAGGTGGCCTACGACTCCACCAAGTTCATCCAATCGTCGATCGACGAGGTCGAGAAGACGCTGACCGAAGCGGTCCTGATCGTCGTCGTCGTTATCTTCCTGTTCCTGGCGTCGCTGCGCTCGGTGATCATCCCCGTCGTCACCATTCCGCTGTCGCTGATCGGCGTCTGCATCCTGATGCTGGCAGCGGGCTTCAGCTTCAACCTGCTGACGCTGCTGGCGATGGTGCTGGCGATCGGCCTCGTGGTCGACGACGCCATCGTGGTGGTGGAGAACATCCATCGACATCTCGAGGAGGGCCTGCCACCGGTGCAGGCATCGCTGAAAGGTGCGCGCGAGATCGTGGGCCCGGTCGTCTCGATGACGATCACGCTCGCGGCGGTGTATGCGCCGATCGGCTTCCTTGGCGGCGTCACCGGCACGCTGTTCCGCGAATTCGCGTTCACGCTGGCCGGCTCGGTGATCGTGTCGGGTGTGATCGCGCTGACGCTGTCGCCGATGATGTGCTCGGTGTTCCTGAAGAGCGCGGAAGAGGGGCGTTTCGCCAAGCTGGTCAATCGCGTCTTCGGCGCGTTGACGCGCGCCTACGGCCGCCAGCTCGACCGTTCGCTCGACTACCGCCCGATCACGGCCCTGTTCGCCGTGACCATCCTCGGCCTGGTCGGCTTCCTCTATATGCACATCCAGAAGGAGCTGGCGCCGCAGGAGGACCAGGGCATCGTGTTCGCGGTGACCAAGGCACCGAAATACGCCAACATCGACTACATCGATTTCTACGGCGACAAGATGGACAAGGAGTTCCAGAAGTTTCCCGAGACCGACCTGCGGTTCATCCTGAACGGCATCACCGGTCCGCAGGGCGGCTTCGCCGGCATGCTGCTCAAGCCGTGGGACGAGCGCAAGCGTAGCGCGCAGGCGCTGCAGCCGCTGGTGCAGGCCGAACTGTCGAAGATCGAAGGCATCAGCGCGTTCGCGTTCAGCCTGCCGCCGTTGCCCGGCGGTCCCGGCGGTCTGCCGGTGCAGATGGTGATCTCGTCGACGGCCGGATTCCAGCAGGTGTTCGACCAGATGAACAAGCTGAAGGGTGCCGCGCGCAAGAGCGGCTTGTTCATCGTCACCGACAGCGACCTCGACTTCAACCAGCCGGTGGTCCGGGTGAAGGTCGATCGCTCCAAGGCGAGCGACCTCGGCATCACCATGCAGTCGATCGGCGGCGCGCTGGCGACGCTGCTCGGCGGCAACTATGTCAACCGCTTCAACCTCGAAGGACGCTCCTATCAGGTGATCCCGCAGGTGCCGCGCGCCAGCCGGCTCGCACCGGAATCGTTCGACAACTATTACGTCCCGACCACGACCGGGCAGCTGGTGCGGCTGTCGACCGTGGTTACGGTCGAGACCGGCGTCGATCCGAACGCGCTGACCCACTACAACCAGCTCAACTCGTCGACCTTCCAGGCCGTGCCGATGCCCGGTGTTTCGATGGGGCAGGCGGTGGAGTTCCTGCAGGGTGAAGCCAAGAAGCTGCCGTCCGGCTTCAGCTACGACTTCCTGGCCGACTCCCGGCAGTACGTCCATGAAGGCAACCAGCTGCTGGTCACCTTCGCGTTCGCCATCATCATCATCTTCCTGGTGCTGGCGGCGCAGTTCGAGAGCCTGCGCGATCCATTCGTGATCATGATCAGCGTGCCGATGGCGATCGTCGGTGCCCTGATCCCGTTGTTCTTCGGCGTCGCCACCATGAACATCTACACCCAGGTCGGCCTGCTGACGCTGGTCGGACTGATCACCAAGCACGGCATCCTGATGGTGGAGTTCGCCAACGAGCTGCAACTCAACGAGGGATTGGACCGCCGTTCCGCGATCGAAATGGCGGCCCGGATTCGTCTGCGGCCGATCCTGATGACGACGGCGGCCATGGTCACCGGCCTGCTGCCGCTGCTCACCGCCTCGGGCGCCGGTGCCGCAAGCCGCTTCTCGATCGGGCTTGTCGTCGTCACCGGCATGACGATCGGCACGCTGTTCACGCTGTTCGTGCTGCCGATGGTCTACACGGTGATTGCGACCGACCACCAGGCCGCGGCACGGTCCGAGCGTGCCAAGCAGATCGCCGACTACGAACTCGAAGGCCGCGGCGGCGCACTGAAACCGACTTGAGCCCTCCAAGCTCATGCTCGCAGGAAAGGCGGCATTGGC
The DNA here is from genome assembly GCF_054063415.1 of Bradyrhizobium sp. USDA 4011. Lineage (NCBI taxonomy): Bacteria > Pseudomonadati > Pseudomonadota > Alphaproteobacteria > Hyphomicrobiales > Nitrobacteraceae > Bradyrhizobium > Bradyrhizobium sp. USDA 4011. The sequence continues at coordinate 1,641,393 of NZ_JBSSGG010000001.1, read as the reverse complement.
GACAGCCACTGCCGCCTTTCTTTGTCCCGCGAACGCCTTGCCGATGGGCGGGCCGAACACTGCTTGGCTTGACGCGTTTTCTTGACCCGAACCGGGAGACCAATTCGCTCGAAAGCGCTATGCTCCTCACAAGATCTGGAGGAAACAGGCATGGCGAGCGAATTCGCGGCGGGCAATTACCGGTTCATTCCGGCCGTGTTCCAATATTCAAGTGGTGCGCAGGCGAACGCGGGCTATGAGATCGAGCGGGTGCGCTTCGATCGCCTGGTGCCGCTTGCGGAAGGTTTTGCGCGCATTGCCGCCTACATCAAGGACGCCGGCCGGCCGCTGACCTCGTTCTGCGCCTGCGAACTGCGTTCACCGGCCGCCTTTACCGAGGACGGCTTCCGCGCCTTCAACCAGCATTATGTCAAGACGCTCGCCGAATGGGGCCTGTTCGACGGCACCATCAATCCGGTGGCGCGCAGCAATGTCTGTCCCGAGATCGATCCGGCGGCCGAGCCGTCGTTCCATGCGTTCTCGTTCACGCGGCCGAGCGCGAGCACCTCGCCGTCCTTCGTGATCGCGGGCGGCGCCGAAGCCCGCAGTGGCACTGCCAGCTACCCCGACCGCATCGTTTGCTATCGCGATCTCAGCCCCGGCGCGTGGCGGGAGAAGGTCCGCTTCACCACCGCCGAGATGGAGCGCCGTCTTGCGGAGTTCAGCTTCGGCTGGGCGGAGACGACAGCGGTGCAAGCCTACACCGTGCACGACATCCATCCCGTGATCGTCGACGAGCTGGTCCGCCGCAGCGCCACGCGCTCCGGCTTGACCTGGCACTTCTGCCGCCCACCGGTGGTCGATCTCGAATACGAGATGGATTGCAGGAGGGTGCTGCGCGAGGTGGTGATTTAGCTGAAGAGCTTTGGGTACGCATGCTACGAGTCCCGTCATCCTGAGGAGCGCGTAGCGCGTCTCGAGGGATGCATGGCCCGACTGGTGGCCGTGCATCCTTCGAGGCTCGCTCCGCTCGCACCTCAGGATGACGGGAAGGGATGGAGGCTCAGATCAGCCTCACCGCGCCTTCGGGTCCAGCGCGTCGCGCAGGCCGTCGCCGACCAGGTTGAACGACAGCACGACCAGGAAGATCGCAAGCCCCGGCCAGATCGCCATCCATGGCGCGCTGGTCAGGAAGCGTTGCGCGGCGTTGAGCATGCTGCCCCAGGACGGCGCCGGCGGCTGCTGGCCGAGGCCGAGAAAGGACAGCGCGGCCTCGGCGATGATCGCGGCCGCGATCGACAGCGTAGCCTGTACCAAAAGAGCCGGCAGGATATTGGGCAGGATGTGAACCAGCGCGATGCGCCAGCGCGGATTGCCCATGGCGCGTGCGGCCTCGACATAGTCCTCGACCTTGACGCTCATCACCTGGCCGCGGGTCAGGCGGATGAAGATCGGGGTCGCCGAGACGCCGATCGCGATCATCGCATTGCCGAGGCTCGGCCCGAGGAAGGCGGCGAGCGCGATCGCCAGGATCAGGAACGGGCAGGCCAGCATCGCATCGGTGATACGGCTGATGAGCGCGTCGATGAAGCCGCCGCGATAGCCGGCGACGAGCCCGAGCGGTACGCCGATCGCAAGCGCGATGCTGACCGAGATGACGCCGGCAAGCAGCGAGGCGCGGGCGCCGAACACGACGCGGGCGAGCACGTCGCGGCCGAGCTCATCGGTGCCGAACCAGTGCTGCATCGACGGCGCCTTGCGGACCAGCGACCAGCTCGTCGCGATCGGATCATAGGGCACGATCAGCGGCGCGAAGACGGCGAGCAGAACAAAGAGCGCGATCACGGCGAGCCCGAGCACGGCACCCTTGCGCCGGATCAGCCGCCGCCCGGCGCGCCGTGCCGGGCTCTCCAGCGTCTCGGCGGCAAGCGAAGCTGATGTGCTGAGTACCGCGTCGGTCATCCGATCAGCCCCTCAGCCGCGGATTGACGAGGATGTAGGCGATGTCGGCGATCAGGTTGAGCGTGATGTAGATCGTCGCCGTTGTCAGCACCACGCCCTGCACGACGGCATAGTCGCGGTTGAACACGGCATCGACGATCAGCTTGCCGAAGCCCGGGATCGAGAAGATCTGCTCGGTAAGAACCGCACCCGACAGCAGCGTGCCGAGCTCGAGCGCGCCGAGCGTGATGATCGGCGTCAGCGCGTTGCGCATCGCATGCTTGAGGATCACCGTGCGCTCGGACAAGCCCTTGGCGCGCGCGGTGCGGACATAGTCGCTCTCCAGCACCTGCAGCATGGCGCTTCGTGTATGACGCATCAGGACCGCGGCGATCGCATTGCCGAGGACGAAGGCCGGCATGATGGTGGCGGCGAGGCTGGCGCGCCAGTTCTCGGTCAGCGGCACATAGCCGGACGCCGGAAGCCAGCCGAGTTCAATGGAGAACAGGAAGATCAGCATGATGCCGAGCCAGAAGTTCGGCGTCGAGATGCCCCACAGCGCGAACAAATTGGCGCCGTAGTCCCAGGCGGTGCCTTTCTTGACGGCCGAGACGATGCCGGCGGGAATGCCGATCAGGAAGGCGATCACGATCGCCATGCCCGCAAGCTGCAGCGTGACCGGCAGCTTCTGCGCAATCAGCTCCAGCACCGGCATCTTGTTGCGCAAGGACTCGCCGAAGTCGCCCGACAGCACACCCTTGATCCAGTAGACATATTGCACCGGGATCGGCTGATCGAGATGGTACTGCGCACGGATCTGCGCGATCACGGCCGGGTCGCGCTCCTCGCCGGCCATCACCAGCGCCGGGTCGCCTGGCAGCAAATGCTGCAGCGAGAAGATCAGCACCGAAACGAAGAACAGCGTCGGGACGGTTTGAACCAGCCGCTTGGCGAGGAAGTTCAGCATGGCGATGCTCGTGTCCCGGACACCGGCGCGATCACTTCAGCTTGAGCCCGACCACGCGCACCAGGCCGTCGGGCATCTGCTTGTAGCCGTCGAGCTTGGTGGTGTGCGCGATGATGATGCGGCGGTGGTAGATATAGAGAATGGCCTCGTCCTCAAGCTCGAGCTTGGTGAGCTTGGCGTAGATTGCCTTGCGCTGCGCCATGTCGGTGGTGAGGCGGGCATCGTCGAGCGCCTTGTCGGCCTCGGGATTGGCCCAGGCGCTGTAGTTCTGCGGCGCGTCCCTGTGCAGGAAGACGTAGGAGTTTCCGTCCGGATCAATGCGGCCGCTCCAGGCCAGCATATAGGCCTGGTATTCGCCGGCCTCGGCCTGCTTGAGCGACGTCGCGAACTCGGTGACCCGGATCTTGAGGTCGAAGCCGGCCTCCGCGGCCATCGACTGGATCACCTGCGCGGTGGCCTCGGTCTCGGGACCCTTCGGCACCATGAAATCGACGCTGACCGGCGGCGTCACGCCGGCTTCCTTCAACAGTGCCTTGGCCTTCTCGATATCGCGCGGACGGATCGGAAACTCCTTCTGGTAATAAGGATGATCCGGGCTGATCCACTGGTTTCCCGGCTTGAACTCGCCGTTGAACACGACCTGGTTGATCGCCTCGCGATCGATCGAGAGGTCGAGTGCCTGCCGGACCTTAGCGGACTGGCTCAACGGACCTTTGGCCTTGTCCTTGCCGATATTGAGCGTGATGCCCTGATAGCCAAGCTCGATTGCGCTCGAGCCGCGAATCCGCGCGCACGTCCTTCAAGTCGGTCGCAAGCACGCGCTCGATCAGGTCGAGGCCGCCCGACTTGAGATTGGCGAGCCGCACCGTGGCATCCACGATCGGCAGATAGACGATGCGGTCGATGAAGACGTTGTCCTTGTTCCAGTAGTCGGCAAATTTCTCCAGCACGATGCGGTCCTGCTGCACGCGCTCGACGAATTTGTAGGGACCAGCGCAGACCGGATGCAGGCCGAGCTTGTCGCCGGCAGCCTTGGCGGCCTTGGGCGACACCATCATGCCGGCGCGGTCGGTGAGCTGCGCGATCAGGGGCGAGAACGGTGCCTTGAGCACGAGCTTGATGGTCAGGGGATCGACGACGTCGATATGATCGATGCTGGCAAGCTCCGGCTTGCGGAACGAGCCTGGGAGAGTCAGATGCCGCTGCAGCGAGAACTTGGCGGCCTCCGCATCGAGCGGCTCGCCATCCTGGAACTTGACGCCGGGCCTGAGCTTGATGGTGACTTCCTTGCCGTCGGCGGAAGTCTCGTGCGACAGCGCGAGTTGCGGCACGATGTTGAGCTTCTCGTCGATGTCGAACAGCTTGTCGCAAAGTGCAGCGAATACGATGCGGCCGACATAGGTACGCGCCATGGTCGGATCGAGCACGTCGGGGTCCTCGGCAAGCCCGATCCGCAGCGTGGTCTGGGCCTGGGCGCCTGCCGCCAGCGACAGCAGCAGGGCGGCGGCGGTCGCCGCCAAACGAAACATCCTCATCGCGCAACTCCCCTTGATCATGCTTGCGGCAGCGTCTCGACGTTACCAACCCCGCCGCGGCCGGTCCCTTCCGCCGCTCCGCTGAATGCCGCCACCAATTTCTCCAATGTAGGCGAGAAGCCGCCATCGGCGGGAACGATGGTCTCCGCGGGCGGCAGTTCGGCGACGCGGTGACAGGCCGTGGCATGGCCCGCGCCATCCGCCAGCAATTGCGGAATCTCGTTGCGGCAGCGCGCGATCACGTAGGGGCAGCGGGTATGGAAGCGGCAGCCGGAGGGCGGATTGAGCGCGCTCGGCAGCTCACCCTCCAGCACGATGCGGCTGCGCCTGGCGCGCGGCTTCGGCACCGGGATCGCCGACAACAGCGCGCGGCTGTAGGGATGGCGCGGCGCGGCGAACAGCGCCTGCGCCTCCGCCGTCTCGACGATAGTGCCGAGATTCATCACGGCGACACGGTCGGCGATGTGTTTGACGACGGCGAGATCGTGCGAGACGAAGATGTAGGCAAGCTTCAGGCGATCCTGCAGGTCGCGCAGCAAATTCAGGATCTGCGAGCGGATCGAGACGTCGAGCGCCGACACCGGCTCGTCGCAGATGATCAGCTTCGGCTCGACCGCGAGCGCGCGGGCAATCGCGATGCGCTGGCGCTGGCCGCCGGAGAATTCATGCGGATAGCGGCGCGCGAAGCGCGGCTCGAGCCCGACCAGACGCAACAGCTCCTCGACCCGCTCGCGGCGGCGCGCAGCCGGCACGAGATCGTGCAGCGCCAGCGGCTCGGTCAGGATCTGGCTCACCGTCATGCGCGGGTTGAGCGAAGCGTAGGGGTCCTGGAAGATGAGCTGCGCGTCGCGGCGGAACGCGCGCAATTGCTCGGCATTGAGCGCGCGGAGGTCGCGGCCCTCGAAGTGGACGCGTCCGGCGTCCGGCTCGATCAGCCGCAGCACCAGGCGGCTGACGGTGGATTTGCCGCAGCCGGATTCGCCGACCAGCGCCAGCGTCTTGCCGGCCTCGACCGTGAAGCTGACGCCGTCGACCGCCTTCACATGAGCGGTCGGCCGTCCGAACACCGAGCGTTCGGCGACGAAATGCTTCACCAGCCCTTCGACCTCGAGCAGCGCAGTCATGATACCAGCCGCTCCAAGGGCGCGCGGATGCAGCGCGAGGCGTGGGTCGCGCTCAGCAGCGCGAGCGGCGGCGGCGACCGGGTGCAGGCATCTTTCACGAATGGGCAGCGCGCGGCAAAGCGGCAGCCCGCCGGCGGGTTCGCCATGTTCGGCACCATGCCTTCGATGGTGGCGAGATGGCTGGTGCGGCGGTCGAGCCGCGGGATCGAGCCGAGCAGGCCGACCGTGTAGGGATGCTGCGGATTGGCAAACAGCTCGTCGACCGGGGCGCGCTCGACGATCTCGCCCGCATACATCACCGCGACTTCGTCGCAGACTTCGGCGACGACGCCGAGATCGTGCGTGATCAGGATGATCGCGGCGCCGCTCGCGGCCTTCAGCTCGCGCATCAGATCGAGGATCTGGGCCTGGAGGGTGACGTCGAGCGCGGTGGTCGGCTCATCGGCGATCAGGAGCTGCGGATCGCAGGCCAGCGCCATCGCGATCATCACGCGCTGGCGCATGCCGCCGGAGAGCTTGTGCGGATATTCGTCGATGCGCTTCTCGGGCGAGGGAATATGGACGCGGCGCAGCAGCTCGATGGTGCGCTCGCGCGCGGCGCGGCGCGAGCCGCCGCGGTGGCGCAAAATGGTCTCGGCGATCTGGTCGCCGATGGTGAAGCTCGGGTTGAGCGAGGTCATCGGCTCCTGGAAGATCATCGCGAGGCGATTGCCGCGCAGGTCGCGCAGCGTCGCATCCGGCACGTCAAGCAGGTCGAAGCCGTCGAAGCGGATCGCGCCGGAGACCGCGGCCGACTGCTTCGGCAACAGTCCCATGATCGCAAGCGAGGTGACGCTCTTGCCGCAGCCGGACTCGCCGACCAGGCCGAGCGTGGCGCCGTTGGCGACGGAAAGGTCCACGCTGTCGACGGCATGCGTCACGCGGCCGTCGTCGCTGTGGAAGGTGACGCGCAGGCCCTCGATCTCGATCAGCGGACCGGCGGTCATTTGCGGCTCTTCGATGCCGCTGCGATGCCGGCGTCGATCTTGGCGCGGTCGCTGGTTCCGGCCGGGTTGTCGCGGGTCGGCATGAAGCTCCGGAACGGCACCCAGTGGTCGCGGCTGACCGCTTCCAGCCGTTCCAGCTCGCGCAAGGGATCGGCGTGGTCGTCGACCCGCAGGTCGAGCAACGGCCATTGCTCGGTTCCGTGGATCAGAAGGGCGGCCGATTGCTTGCCGCGCTTGTCGCCGCCGGCCGCTTCGCCGGCGAACATCGCCTTGATCAGCCGCTCCGCGAACGGCAGCTTCTCGTTCGCGGCATAGACGCGCGCGGTCTCGTCGAGTACGGCGGGCCCGGCCAGCATATTGCCGGCGATCGAGAAGCCGTCGCCGGCGATATGGCCGAACCAGTCGATGCAATCCTTGCCCGAATGGGCGGCGATCCGGCCCTTGCTGTCCATGACATGCACCTGCCGGCTCTCGCGGCCGCCGTCACGCGCGAGCAGCGCCGCGATGGTTTCGTGCGGGCTCTTGCCGTCGCGCAGCAGCGCGAGGCCGTCGATGCCGTAATAGGGATTGACCAGCGCCTGCGTCGCAATGGCGCCGATCCCCGGTGCAATGTGCGGCACGAGGGCGCCGACCGCGAAGAACCGCGTTGCGACGGCGATGCCGAGCTGGCCGGTGGCGCTGTCGCGGGCGATGATCGACCAGGTCATCCCAAACCTCTAGCGGCCCGCGGCGTAACCCTGCATGCCGCGCGGGTTGGCGGCGGCGCGGCGGCGGGGGCCGACCTTCGAGGCCGCGGTGAGGCGGCCTTCCGACCAATCCGGGCCAATCTCCACCACATGGCCGCGGCGCTTCAATTCGTCGATGGTCGATTTCGGCACGCGATTTTCCAGCACCAGCACGCCGGGGCGCGAGGTGCGCGGCCAGAACGAAATCGGGAAATGCTCGGAGTGCCAGGCCGGCGCGTCGATCGCTTCCTGCAGATTGAGCCTGGCGTGGACATGGCGCAGGAAGAACTGCGTGATCCACTGATCCTGCTGGTCGCCGCCCGGCGAGCCCCAAGAGAGATACGGCTCGCCGTCGCGCAGCGCCATGGTCGGCGACAGCGTGGTGCGCGGCCGCTTGCCCGGCGCCAGCGAGGCAGGGTGGTTCTCCTCCAGCCAGAACATCTGGGCGCGGCTGCCGAGGCAGAAGCCGATCTCGGGAATCACCGGCGAGGATTGCAGCCAGCCGCCGGACGGCGTCGCCGAGATCATGTTGCCGGCCTTGTCGATGATGTCGAAATGCACGGTGTCACCGCGCACCTCGCCGAAGCGGCCGACCGTCGGCTCTCCCGCGCCCATGGCGCCGACCGCCTCGCGATGCCCTTCGGCGTGTCGCAGCTTCACGACGCCGCCGAAGCCTGTGACCGAGCCGGGGCGGAAGTCGAGCGACGCCTTGTCCTTCGAGATCAGCTTGCGCCGTTCGTTGTTGTAGGCATCGGACAGCAGCGTTTCGATCGGGATGTCGGTGAACTTGGGATCGCCATAGAACGTCTCGCGATCGGCATAGGCAAGCTTGGCGGCTTCGATCTGCAAATGGATGAAGTCGGGGCCCGCGGGATCGAGCCCGTCGAGCTCAAAACCCTTCAGCAGCGCGAGCTGCTGCAGCATCACCGGACCCTGGCTCCAGACGCCGCACTTCTGCACGGCGTAGCGGCCGTAATCGTAGGTCAGCGGCGCCTCGATGGTCGGCTGCCAGCGCGCCATGTCGTCGGCCGACAGCACGCCGCGATGCGGCGAGCCGGAGACGTCCATCACCTCCTGGGTGCGGCAGAATCTGTCGATCGCCTCGGCGACGAAGCCCTTCGACCAGGCCTGCCGCGCGCGCTCGATCTGCGCCACGCGGTCGCCGCCTGCGCTCTCCGCCTCGGTCAGGATGCGAGCGTAGGTCTCCGCGAGCTTCCTGTTGGTAAAGATGGTGCCGGGCTTCGGCACCTCGCCACCAGGCAGATAGATCTCGGCGGACGTGAGCCAGTATTTCCGGAACAGCTGCTCGACGGTCTTGATGGTGGCGGAGGCGCGCTCGACCAGCGGATGGCCGTCGCGGGCATAGGCGATCGCCGGCTCCAGCACGTCGCGCAGCTTCATCGTGCCGTAGTCGCGCAGCAGCAGCATCCAGGTTTCGAACGTGCCGGGCACACAGGCCGCGAGCAGGCCGGTGCCGGGCACCATTTCGAGGCCTTCGCTGCGATAATGCGCGATCGTCGCCTTGGCCGGCGCCGGTCCCTGGCCGCAGATCACTTCGGTTTTGCCGCGCTTGACGTCGTGCACGATGAGCGGGACGTCGCCGCCGGGGCCGTTCAGATGCGGCTCGACCACCTGCAACGTGAACGCCGCCGCAACGCCGGCGTCGAAGGCGTTGCCGCCTTTCTCCAACGCCGCCATGCCGACTGCGGTCGCGATCCAGTGGGTCGAGGTGACGACGCCGAAGGTACCTTCGATCTCTGGCCTTGTGGTGAACGGATCGGGATTGACGTTGCTCATGGGGCTGCGCTTCCGGCTAGGTCTTGTGGCGCGCGCACTTGATCACAGGCCGGCTGGTATGCCAACCGCTTGGTGGACATGGCCGCTCCCATCCGCGTGATCATGCCGGAACGGCGGCGGCAGGGCTGTTGACGGCGTGGCAGGCGACGCCGTCGATCAGTTCCGGCGCCTTCTCGCGGCAGAGATCGAAGGCGAGGGGACAGCGCGGGTTGAACGCGCAGCCCCGCGGCGGATCGATCGGGTTGGGGATCTCGCCCTTGACCGGGATGCGCTGGCGGCCGGACATCGCAAGGTCCGGAACCGCGCCGAGCAGCATCTTGGTGTAGGGCATCCGCGGGTTCTCGAACAATTTTCGGCCCTCGGCGATCTCGACGATGCGGCCGAGATACATCACGCCGATCCTGGTTGCCATGTGGCGGACAACCGCGAGATTGTGGCTGATGAACAGATAGGTCAGGCCGAACTTGTCCTGCAGGTCGCGCATCAGATTGAGGATCTGCGCCTGCACCGAGACGTCGAGCGCCGAGGTCGGCTCGTCGCAGACGATGAACTCGGCTTCCGACGCCAGTGCGCGGGCGATCGCGATGCGCTGGCGTTGGCCGCCGGAAAACTCATGCGGGAATTTCTGGCCGTCGTCGGGGTGCAGGCCGACGAGCGAAAGCAGTTCGCCGACCCGGGCCTTGATGTCGCGTTCGCCCGCGATCAGGTCGAAGGCGCGGATCGGCTCGGCCACGATGGCGGCGACCCGGTAGCGCGGGTTGAGGCTGGCATAGGGGTCCTGGAAAACCATCTGGATGCGCCGGCGCAGCCGGCGGCGCGCCTGCGCCTGGCGCGGATCGGTCATCGAGACGCCGTCGATGACGACCTCGCCCGAGCTCGGCGGCAACAGGCCGACCACCATGCGTGCCACCGTGGTCTTGCCGGAGCCGGATTCGCCGACCAGCGCAAACGTCTCGCCGCGCTTGATGTCGAAGCTGACGCCGTCGACGGCCTTCAGGAATTCGAGATGGCCGCCTTCGATCACGCGGTTGAGCCACGGCTTCGAGACGTCGAAGACGCGGCGCAGGTTCTTGACCTCGATCAGCGTCCCGCTCATGCCGCCGTCTCCTTCGCCGGTTCGAACAGATGGCAGGCGACGGATTGGGTGCCCTGCCGGATCGGCTCGGGGCGTTCGACGCGGCAGCGATCGAAGACAAACGCACAGCGCGGATTGAACGGGCAGCCGGCCGGGATCGCCGATAGCCGCGGCATCGAGCCCGGGATCTGCACCAGGCGCTTGTCCTCGCCTGCGAGCGTCGGGATCGCGCCCATCAAGCCCCTGGCGTAAGGATGCAGCGGGTTGCGCACCACCTCCTGCACCGGGCCGATCTCCGCGATACGGCCGGAATACATCACCGCGACGCGGTCGCAGGTCTCGGCGATCACGCCCATGTCGTGGGTCACCAGCATCACGGCGGTGCCGTGGTCGCGGCCGAGCCGCTTGATCAGCGCGATGATCTGCGCCTGCACCGAGACGTCGAGCGCGGTGGTCGGCTCGTCGGCGATGATCAGCTCGGGCTCGGCGCAGATCGCAAGCGCGATCACGACGCGCTGGCGCATGCCGCCGGAGAATTCGTGCGGGTAGCCGTCGATGCGCTTCTCCGGCGCGGGGATGCCGACCTCGGCGAGCAGATCGATGGCGCGCCGGCGCGCGGCGCTTTCGCTCAGATTGGTGTGGGTGCGAATCGTCTCGATGATCTGGTCGCCGATCCGGTAGAGCGGATTGAGGCTGGTCAGCGGGTCCTGGAAGATCATGCCGATCCGCTTGCCCCTGACGCGGCGGATTTCTTCCGGCGGAAGATGGTCGATCCGCGTGCCCGAGAGCTCGATCTGGCCGCCGGAGATGCGGCCGGGCGGATCGATCAGCCCGATCACCGCAAGGCCGGTGACCGATTTGCCGGCGCCGGACTCGCCGACCACACCGAGCACCTCGCCCTTGGCGATGTCGAACGACACACCGTTGATGGCGCGCAGCGTCGCGCGCCGGGTGACGAATTCCACCTCGAGATTGCGCACGGAGAGAACAGGCTGGATCATCGGAGCTTTGGGTTCAATGCGTCGCGCAGCCAGTCGCCGAGCAGGTTGATGGAGAGGATCAGGCCCGCCAGTGCGATACCTGGAAAGGCGACGATCCACCATTCGCCGGCAAACAGGTAGTTGTTGCCGATCCGGATCAGGGTGCCGAGCGAGGGCATGGTATCGGGCATGCCGGCGCCGAGGAAAGACAGCGTCGCCTCGGTGATGATCGCGAGCGCGAGGTTGATGGTGGCGATGACCAGGATCGGGCCCATCGTGTTCGGCAGCACGTGCCGCAGCATGATCGTCGGCGCCGGCAGGCCGATCAGCTGCGCCGCCGCCACGTAGTCCTTGTTCTTCTCGACCATGACCGAGCCGCGCACGGTGCGGGCATATTGCACCCAGAAACTGAGGCCGATCGCGATGACCAGCACGCCGAACGTGCTCATCTCGTCGAGCCGGTTGCCGAGCAGCGATTTGGCGACGCCGTTAACGAGGAGCGCGATCAGGATCGCCGGGAAGGTGAGCTGGACGTCGGCGATCCGCATGATCACGCTGTCGACCACGCCGCCGAAATAACCGGCGACCAGCCCGAGGGCGATGCCGAGCGCGCCGGCGAACACCACGCCGGCAACGCCGACCGCAAGCGAGATGCGCAGGCCGTAGAGGATCGCCGAGAGCACGTCGCGGCCCTGCTCGTCGGTGCCGAGCAGGAACGGGCTCTGGCCGTCGGCGGTCCACAGCGGCGCGATCCGCGAGTTGATCAGCTGCAGCTGCGCCGGATCGAACGGGTTCTGCACCGCAAGCCATGACGCAAAGATCGCCAGCAGGAAGAACAACAGCGTGATCACGGCGGCGACCATCGTCAGCCTGGATCGGCGGAACGAATAGAGGATGTCGCTGTCGAGCGCGCGCCCGAACCAGCCGGCAGGTGCCTGCGGGTGATCTTCGGAGCGATGGGGGACGACGGCGTCGGACATCGGTTGCCCCCTCACGCCGCGCGGCCGATGGTCGAGCGCAAGCGCGGATCGACCACGGTGTAGAGGATGTCGACGACGAGATTGATGGTGACGAAGATCAGCGAGACCATCAACAGATACGCGGCCATGATCGGGATATCGACGTTTTGCACGGCCTGCACGAACAGAAGTCCCATGCCCGGCCATTGGAACACGGTTTCGGTGATGATCGAGAAAGCAATAACCGAGCCAAACTGCAGGCCGGCGACCGTGATCACCGGAACCAGGGTGTTCTTCAGCGCATGGCCGAAATGGATCGCGCGCGTGGTCAGCCCGCGGGCGCGGGCGAAGCGGATATAGTCGGTGCGCAGCACTTCCAGCATTTCGGCGCGCACCAGCCGCATGATCAGGGTCATCTGGAACAATCCGAGCGTGATCGCCGGCATGATCAGCGCCTTCAGGCCGGAGACGGTGAGCAGCCCGGTCGACCACCAGCCGAGCTTCACCACCTCGCCGCGGCCGAAGGAGGGCAGCCAGCCCAGCGTCACCGCGAACAGATAGATCAGGAGGATGCCGATCAGGAAGGTCGGCAGCGAAATGCCGATCAGCGATACCGCCTGGAATAATTTGGCGAGCACGGTGTCGCGGCGCAGCGCCGAGTAGACCCCCATCAGGATGCCGGCGATCATCGCGAACACCGTGGCGCAGATCGCAAGCTCCAGCGTCGCCGGCAGCCGTTCGGCCAGCAGCGATGAGACCGGCAGGCGGAACTGGTAGGACACGCCGAACTTGAACTGCAGCGCATCGATGAAGTAGCGGCCGAACTGCACCAGCACGGAATCGTCGAGGCCGAGCGAGCGCCGGATTTCAGCGCGCTGCGCGGCCGAGGTGTCGATCGAGACGATCTGGCTCACCGGATCGCCGGCGAAGCGGAACATCGCGAACGCAATGACGCCTACGGCGAGCATCACGCCGATCGCCTGCAGCACGCGGCGAAGAGTGAAAGCGAGCATCTCTACCTTTCACTGCTTTTGACATCCGGCGCGCGGCTTTGCGCGACCGGAAAGCGAGAGGTCCCGGAAGCCTGCGCTTCCGGGACCCAATTCGCTAGAGCCACTATTCACCTTGCTTGGTCGCCCAGTAGAGCAGCACCTGATTGTCCGCGCGCTGGGTCAATTTGACCTTTTTCGACACGCCCCACACCAGCGGTTGCTGATGCAGCGGAATGTAGCCGTAATCCTTGATGACGATCTCATAGGCTTGCTTGATCAACTGGTCGCGCTTGGCAGTGTCAGTCTCGACCAGGACCTTGTCGGCGAGCGCGTCGACTTCCTTGTTGCAGTAGCCGCCGAGATTGGCTTCGCCTCGGGTGGAGTCCTTCGGATCGTCACGGCAACCGAGGATGTCGTGCAGCACGTTGTGGGAATCCGAGGTCGCAGGCGTCCAGCCCAGCATGAACAACGAGGTCTGGTAGCCGCCGGGCTTCAGCACCTTGGCGAAATACTGCGCCTTCGGCTGCGCCAGCAGGTTCACCTTGATGCCGATGCGGGCCAGCATGCCGACCACCGCCTGGCAGATTGCGGCATCGTTGACGTAGCGGTCGTTCGGGCAATCCATCGTGACTTCGAAGCCGTTCGGATAGCCGGCCTCGGCCAGCAGCTTCTTCGCGCCATCGGGATCGAGCTTCGGCCGGGTGAACTCCTTCGACAGCGGATAGAGTTCGGGCGCGATCATCAGCGTCGAGGGAGTCGACATGCCGCGCATGACGCGGGTCTTGATCAGGTCGACGTCGATCGTCTTGTAGAAAGCTTCGCGGACCTTGATGTCCTTGAACGGATTCTTGCCCTTGACGTTGGAGTACAGCAGCTCATCGCGCGCCATGTCCATGCCGATGAAGATGGTGCGGATTTCCGGCGCGGTCATGACGGTGGCGACGCCGCTGGAATTGACGCGCTGGATGTCCTGCAGCGGCACCGGTTCGATGACATCGACCTCGCCCGAGAGCAGCGCGGCAACGCGGGTGGCGTCGGAGCCGATCGGTGTGAAGATGATCTCCTTGAGATTATGCTCGGGCTTGCGCCAGTAGCCCGGAAACGCCTTGAACACGGTCTTCACGCCGGGCTGGTGGCTCTCGATCGTGAAGGGGCCGGTGCCGTTCTCGTGCAGCGCCGCGTAGCTCGGCGTGGTCGCGGAGGCCGGCGTCGGTGCGACGGCGTTGTTCTCCTCGCACCACTTCTTGTCCATGATGTACCAGCTATCCCATTGCGAGGTCAGGATGGGATTGGGCGAGTCCAGCGTCACGTCGACCGTGTAGTCGTCGACCTTGGTGAACTTGGCGTCGGCCGGGACGTTGCTGAGGAAATTGGAGCCCTTGGCGCGGACGCGCTCGGCGGAGAACAGCACGTCGTCGGCGGTGAAGGGATCGCCATTGTGGAATTTCACGCCCTTGCGCAGATGAAAGCGCCATTTGGTCGGGCTCAGCGTCTCCCAGCTTTCCGCCAGTGCCGGGATGATCTTGAGGTCCTTGTCGCGCGCGGTGAGGCCTTCGTAGACGTGCGCGTGGTGCGCGATCGTCGTGGTTTCCTTCAGCGTGTACGGATCCAGCGACTTCAGCTCGCCCTGATTGGCATATTTCAGTGTCTGCGCCGATGCCGGCAAGGCAAGGGCGACCAGCGCGACGGCAGTCGCCGCAAACAAACTCCAACGTACCGACATGTGATCCCGCGTCCCCGTTTTTGTCCGCCGGCTGCTTTGTCCGGCTGGTATTATTGATGCATGTTGCCAGAGTTTACCGGCCGCGCAAGCGCGATTTGCCAAAGGGTTAATCGGTTCGCGCGGGTGCAGCGCAATGAACGCGATAGGAGAGTAGGCGGTTGGTGCGGGCGCGTGACATTCGACTTTCGGAGTGCTGCTTGCCGAGCACCGGAGTGATCGCCGGCGAGCCGGCTGATGCCGGTCCCGCCAAGCGGTTTGGAGCGGTCGCTCCAAACGGTTTGAAGCCGTCGTTCCAAACGGTTTGGAGCCGTCGTTCCAAACGGTTGGGTTGACCATAACGGATGATTGAGGCCGACTATCCATTGGGGCAGGTACGGCTCGCTTGCGTGACCGACCCCGTCCCGGCGATACTGAGGCGGGCCAGGCGCATTTGAGGAGGCGGATATGAAGGTCAACGTCGAGATAGATTGTACGCCCCTTGAAGCGCGGCAGTTCTTCGGCCTGCCGGACGTGGCACCGATGCAGAACGCGGTGATGGACAGGCTCCAGCAGCAGATGCTGTCGAACATCGACAAGGTTTCGCCGGAAGCGTTGCTGCAAAGCTGGTTCACCTTCGATCCCAAGCTCGCCGAGCGCTTCCAGGACATGTTCGTGGCGATGGCCGGCTTCGGCGGCGGCGCGGGCAAGAAGGACAAGAAATAGTGGCGGCCGCGAAAGGGAGCGTCGATGCGGCCGAACGCCGGTTGCGTCCGCCCAGCCTGTTCCTGATGCTGGCGGAAGCGCGCGGCGTGCTCGAGCTGAATTCGAGCCTGCTGCTGTCGCCCTTGCTGATGCAGGCGCCGAAGGGCGACGGTCATCCGGTGCTGGCGCTGCCGGGCTTCCTCGCCAGCGACCTTTCGATGGCGCCGATGCGGCGCTATCTGAAGGAGCTCGGCTATGACGCCTACGCTTGGAACATGGGCCGCAATTTCGGCGGGATCTCCAGCAGGCGGACTGCGCTGCGCGACCTGCTGAAGCGGGTCCATGAGGCGTCGGGGCGCAAGGTCTCGATCATCGGCTGGAGCCTCGGCGGCGTCTATGCGCGCGACCTGGCGTCGCAGATGCCCGAGCTGGTGCGCTCCATCGTCACGCTGGGCAGCCCGTTCGCCGACGATATCCGCGCCACCAACGCGACCCGGCTGTACGAGCTGCTGTCCGGCGAGGGGGTGGACGACATTCCCGAGATTCGCGCGGCGATCGCCGGCGACATGCCGGTGCCGGCAACCTCGATCTATTCCCGCACCGACGGCATCGTGAATTGGCGGACCTCACGGGTACGGCCGTCGGCGACCGCCGAGAACATCGAGGTGCATTTGGCCAGCCATCTCGGCCTCGGCGTCAACCCCGCGGCGCTGTGGGCGATCGCGGACCGGCTGGCACAGCCGGAAGGGGAGTTCCGGCATTTTGACCGCTCGGGCCCCTTTGCCATTGCCTATGGGCCGGCAGAACAGGCACTATCCTGATCAGACGACGAGAAGCGCCGTCAAGGCGCCCGCGTGAGTTGGCTCTCGGGAGGAGACCATGAGCGACGCCAAAAAGCTGTCCTCGCTGGACGCATCGTTTCTGTATCTGGAAACGCCGGAAATGCCGATGCATGTCGGCAGCATGGCGATCTTCCGGCTGCCCGACGGCTACAAGGGCGACTTCTTCGAGGAGTTCAAGGCGATGATCGCCTCGCGGCTGCACATCGCGCCGATCCTCAAGGCGCGCCTGCAGAAGGCGCCGCTCGACATCGATCACCCGTCCTGGGTCGAGGACGACCAGTTCGACATCGATCGCCACATCTTTCGCGCCAGCCTGCCCGCGCCGCGCGACCGCGCGACGCTGGAGCGCATCGTCGGCTGGATGCACGCCAAGCTGTTGAACCGCGCCCGCCCGCTCTGGGAGTTCTACGTCTTCGAGGGCATGAAGGACAACGAGATCGGGCTCTATTCCAAGATGCACCACGCCTGCATCGACGGCGGCGCCGGCGCGGCGCTGACCAGCATGATCTACGACCTCACGCCGGTGCCGCGGCAGATCGATCCGCCGAGCGCCAAAAAGGTCGCGCAGGAGCCGCGCGACATCGCGGCCAATTTGATCGACGCCTATCAGCAGCTCTGGACCCAGCCGTTCGAGGCGGCCGCCGCCGCACAAAAGAGCCTGGAGCTGCCGCGCTCCGGCAAGAGCGACCTCGGCTCGATCCTGTTCGACAACGCCATGTTCCAGATCGAGAGCGCGGTGAAGTTCGCGGGCTCCATGCCGACCGTGCTCAAGAGCCTGTCCGACGTCGTCGCCAAGATCGCCGATCCCAGGTCGCGCGAGAGTCTGCAAGCGATGTCCTCGCCCCCGACCATCCTCAACAAGGCGATCTCGTCGGAGCGCAGCTTTGCCGGCACCTCGATCTCGCTGTCGCGCGCCAAGGCGCTGGCGAAGGCATCGGGCGGCAAGCTCAACGACGTCGTGCTGGCGCTCGCCTCGGGCGTGGTGCGGCGCTATCTGATCAGCCAGGGCGCGCTGCCAAACAAGTCGCTGACGGCAGGCGTGCCGATCTCGCTGCGCGAGGAAGGCAACGCCGAATCCAACAACCAGGTTTTCGGCATGATCTGCTCGATCGCGACCGACGTCGAGGATCCGAAGAAGCGGCTGGAGACCATCATCGCGCAGTCCACCAAGTCCAAGGAGATGTCGCATCCGCTGCGCGCCCTGGTGCCGCAGGTTTCCAATATCTCGCTGCTGGGCGCGCCGATCCTGGTACAGATCATGGCGCTGCTCTACAGCCGATCCGACCTGTCCAATGTGCTGCCGCCAGCCACCAACATCACGGTGTCGAACGTGCCGGGTCCGCGGCAGACGCTGTACGCGGCCGGCGCGGAGCTGCTTCACATCTTCCCGGTCTCGATCTCGACCCACGGCGTGGCGCTCAACATCACCGTGCAGAGCTACCGCGATCAGCTCGATTTCGGCTTCATCGTCGGCGCCAACATCATTCCGCATGTGCAGGTGATGTGTGACATGCTGCCGCTCGAATTCGATGCACTCGAGGCGGCGTTCGCGCCGCCGCCTGCCGACATCAAGGGCGCGGCCGAATAGGAACCCTGTCAATGATCGAAATGCCACCGCTGCAGTTCGCCGAGACCAACGGCATCCGCATGGGGTTCTACGAAGCAGGCCCCAGGACCGACGCGCCGCCCGTGGTGCTGTGCCACGGCTGGCCTGAACTGGCGTTCTCCTGGCGCCATCAGATCAAGGCGCTGGGCGAGGCCGGCATCCGGGTGATCGCCCCGGATCAGCGCGGCTATGGCGCGACCGACCGGCCGGAGCCGGTTGAGGCCTACGACATGGAGCACCTGACCGGCGACCTGGTCGGCCTGCTCGACCATCTCAAGATCGACAAGGCGATCTTCGTCGGTCACGACTGGGGCGGCTTTGTCGTCTGGCAGATGCCGCTCAGGCATCCGTCGCGGGTCGCCGGCGTCGTCGGCGTCAACACGCCGCATTTGAACCGCGCGCCGATGGACCCGATCGCGCTGTTCCGCCAGCGCTTCGGCGACCAGATGTACATCGTCCAGTTCCAGGATCCGGCGCGCGAGCCCGACCGCATCTTCGGCAGCCGCGTGGAGCAGACCTTCGATGCCTTCATGCGCAAGCCGGCGGCGCGCCCGCCGGGCACACCGGAGGAACAGCCGATCGCCGGCGTCGGCGCCTCGGCGCGGCTGAACCTGGCGTTCCCGCAGATGATCGCGAACTACGACGCCAAGCACGATCCGCGGACGCCGATCCTGTCGGCCGAGGAGAAGAAGGTGTTCGTCGACACCTTCAGCAAGACCGGGTTCACCGGCGGCATCAACTGGTATCGCAACTTCACCCGCAACTGGGAACGCTCGGCCGGGCTCGACCATCACGTGCGGGTGCCGTCGCTGATGATCATGGCTGAGAACGACGCGGTGCTGCCGCCCTCGGCCGCCGACGGCATGGAGAAGCTGGTACCGGACCTCGAAAAGTATCTGGTCCGAGACAGCGGCCATTGGACGCAGCAGGAAAAGCCGGACGAGGTCAGCGCCAAGCTGATTGAGTGGCGCAAGCGAAGGTTTGGGTGAGGACAAGACACTAACGCCGTCATTGCGAGCGAAGCGAAGCAATCCATTGGTCCGCATACCAGGACAGATGGATTGCTTCGTCGCTTCGCTCCTCGCAATGACGAATAGAGGACAGGGGGCAATCTCAATATGGCGTCCGGCAACAGACTGAGTCCGATTCCGCATCCGCCGACGAAGCCGGTGGTCGGCAACATGCTGTCGCTGGATTCGACCGCGCCGGTGCAGCATCTGGTCAAGCTCTCCAAGGAGCTCGGGCCGATCTTCTGGCTCGACATGATGGGTGCGCCGATGGTGATCGTCTCCGGTCACGATCTGGTCGACGAGCTCTCCGACGAAAAGCGCTTCGACAAGGCGGTGCGCGGCTCGCTGCGCCGGGTGCGTGCGGTCGGCGGCGACGGGCTGTTCACCGCCGACACCAAGGAGCCGAACTGGAGCAAGGCGCACAACATCCTGATGCAGCCGTTCGGCAACCGCGCCATGCAGTCGTATCACCCGAGCATGGTCGATATCGCCGAGCAGCTGGTCAAGAAATGGGAGCGCCTCAACGCCGACGAGGAGATCGAGGTCGTCCACGACATGACGGCGTTGACCCTCGACACCATCGGGCTCTGCGGCTTCGACTACCGCTTCAATTCGTTCTACCGCCGCGATTACCACCCGTTCGTGGAATCGCTGGTGCGCTCGCTCGAGACCATCATGATGACCCGCGGCCTGCCGCTCGAGGGTCTTTGGATGCAAAAGCGGCGCAAGACGCTCGCCGACGACGTCGCCTTCATGAACAAGATGGTCGACGAGATCATCGCCGAACGTCGCGGCAATACCGACGTGACCAGCGACAAGAAGGACATGCTGGCCGCGATGATGACCGGCGTCGATCGCGCCACCGGCGAGCAGCTCGACGACGTCAACATCCGCTACCAGATCAACACCTTCCTGATCGCCGGCCACGAGACCACCTCTGGCCTGCTGTCCTGCACGATCTATGCGCTGTTGAAGCATCCCGAGGTGCTGAAGAAGGCCTATGAGGAGGTCGATCGCGTCCTTGGTCCCGACATCAACGCGAGACCGACCTATCAGCAGGTGACGCAGCTCACCTACATCACCCAATGCCTGAAGGAGGCGCTGCGGCTGTGGCCGCCGGCGCCGGCCTATGGCATTGCGCCGCTCAACGACGAGACGATCGGCGGCAAGTACAAGCTCAAGAAGAACACCTTCATCACCATCCTCGTGATGGCGTTGCATCGCGATCCCTCGGTCTGGGGCCCGAACCCTGACGTGTTCGATCCCGAGAATTTCAGCCGTGAGGCGGAAGCAAAACGCCCGATCAATGCCTGGAAGCCGTTCGGCAACGGCCAGCGCGCCTGCATCGGCCGCGGCTTTGCGATGCATGAGGCGGCGCTCGCGATCGGGATGATCCTGCAACGCTTCAGGCTGCTCGACGTGCATCGCTACCAGATGCATCTGAAGGAGACACTGACCATCAAGCCCGACGGCTTCAGGATCAAGGTGCGGCCGCGCGACGACAGGGATCGCGGCGCGTTCGCCGGCAGCACGGGCGCCGTTGCCGCCGCGCCGAAGGCAGCGCGCGCGCCGACCACGCGCCCCGGCCACAACACGCCGATGCTGGTGCTCTACGGCTCCAACCTCGGCTCGGCCGAGGAGCTGGCGACCCGCATGGCGGATCTGTCGGAGATCAACGGCTTCGCCACGCGGCTTGGTCCGCTGGACGATTATGTCGGCAAGCTGCCGGAGGAGGGCGGCGTCCTGATCATCTGCGCCTCCTACAATGGCGCGGCGCCCGACAATGCGACGCAATTCGTCAAATGGCTCGAAAGCGATCTGCCGAAGGATGCCTTCGCCAAGGTGCGCTACGCGGTGTTCGGCTGCGGCAACAGCGATTGGGCCGCGACCTACCAGTCGGTGCCGCGCTTCATCGACGAGCAGCTGACCAAGCACGGCGCGCGCGCGGTCTATCCGCGCGGCGAGGGCGATGCGCGCAGCGATCTCGACGGCCAGTTCCAGAAATGGTTCCCGGAGGCGGCGAAGGTTGCGACCAAGGAATTCGGCATCGACTGGAATTTCACCCGCACCGCCGAGGACGAACCGCTCTACGCGATCGAGCCGGTGGCGCAGGGCGCGGTCAACACCATCGTGACGCAGGGCGGCGCGGTGCCGATGAAGGTGCTCGCCAACAACGAGCTGCAGAACAAGCAAGGCGCCCATCCGTCGGAGCGCTCGACCCGGCATATCGAGGTCGAGCTGCCTGCCAGTCTCAGATATCGCGTCGGCGATCATCTCAGCGTGGTGCCGCGCAACGACCCGACCCTGGTCGATTCCGTGGCGCGCCGGTTCGGCTTCCTGCCGGCCGACCAGATCCGCCTGCAGGTCTCGGAAGGCCGCCGCGCGCAGCTGCCGGTCGGCAACGCCGTGTCGGTCGGGCGGCTGCTCACCGAGTTCGTCGAGCTGCAGCAGGTCGCGACCCGCAAGCAGATCCAGATCATGGCCGAGCACACCCGGTGCCCGGTAACCAAGCCGAAGCTGATGGCCTATGTCGGCGACGATGAGGCTTCGGCCGGGCGCTATCGCGCCGAGGTGCTGGCCAGGCGCAAATCGGTGTTCGATCTGCTCGAGGAATGTCCGGCCTGCGAGCTGCCGTTCCACCTCTACCTGGAAATGCTGTCGCTGCTGGCACCGCGCTATTACTCGATCTCGTCGTCTCCGGCCAGCGAGGCGCAGCGCTGCAGCGTCACCGTCGGCGTCGTCGAGGCGCCCGCGAGCTCTGGCCGCGGCATCTACAAGGGCGTCTGCTCGAACTATCTGGCGCGCCGCCGCGCCGGCGACACCATCCATGCCACGATCAAGGAGACCAAGGCCGGCTTCCGCCTGCCTGACGACAACGCCGTGCCGATCATCATGATCGGGCCGGGCACCGGGCTCGCGCCGTTCCGCGGCTTCCTGCAGGAGCGCGCCGCGCGCAAGGCACAGGGCGCTGCGCTGGGCCCCGCGATGCTGTTCTTCGGGTGCCGGCATCCGGAGCAGGATTTCATCTATGCCGATGAGCTGAAGGCGTTCGCAGCCGACGGCGTCAGTGAACTCTACACCGCCTTTTCGCGCGCCGACGGGCCCAAGACCTATGTGCAGCACCTCGTCGCCGCGCAGAAGGATCGGGTCTGGGAGCTGATCGAGAAGGGCGCGATCGTCTATGTCTGCGGCGATGGCGGCAAGATGGAGCCCGACGTCAAGGCGACGTTGATGTCGATCTATCGCGAGCGCACCGGCGCCGACACTGGCGCCGCCGCGCGCTGGATCGAGGACATGGGAACCGGGAACCGCTACGTGCTCGACGTCTGGGCCGGCGGCTAGCCTCGGCGCCAGGGCCGGGGACGACGGTGATGCGGTTGAGGGCAGGTTCCTTTCCCCATCGTCGTCCCGGCGAAAGCCGGGACCCATAACCACTGGGTTGAGTCGTTGAAGAGGGCTATGGCCCCAGCGATGCGCAACAATCACCTTCGGTGGTTAGGGGTCCCTGCTTTCGCAGGGACGACACTGAGTTTGTTGCGCCATTCGTGAGTCACTATTTCGCATGCTCTGGGCGCTAGCTTCGCCCGCCCTGACGCCCATGCTACAAGCCGCCGCATGATTCCCTGGGAGAAGATCGACACCGCGCGCATTCCCGGCACCGAAGGTGAACTGCGTCTGATGCGGCGAGGCCG
Source organism: Bradyrhizobium sp. USDA 4011 (assembly GCF_054063415.1). Lineage (NCBI taxonomy): Bacteria > Pseudomonadati > Pseudomonadota > Alphaproteobacteria > Hyphomicrobiales > Nitrobacteraceae > Bradyrhizobium > Bradyrhizobium sp. USDA 4011. The sequence goes on along the minus strand of NZ_JBSSGG010000001.1, from coordinate 1,618,779 downwards.
CGAGTTTTCGATCATGCTCGGCACCAACGAGCTGATGAACAGCCGCCTGTCGGGGTCGGAAGCAGCGCTGGCGACGCTCGCGGCGAAGAAGATCGATAAGGTCGAACGGCCGCGTTTTCTGATCGGCGGCCTCGGCATGGGCTTCACGCTGCGGGCGGCGCTGACCGTGCTTGGACCCGAGGCGGACATCGTGGTGGCCGAGCTGGTGCCGGCCGTGGTCGCCTGGGCGAGAGGCCCGATGGCCGAGATCTTCGGCGACAGCCTGAACGATCCGCGCGTCAGCATTCAGGAGGTGGATGTCGCCGATGTGATCGAGCGCAATCCGCGCACCTACGATGCCATTCTCCTCGATGTCGATAACGGCCCGGAAGGCCTGACCCGCAAGGCCAACGACGCGCTGTATGATGTCGCCGGACTTAAGATCGCCCACACGGCGCTGCGGCGCGGCGGCGTGCTCGCCGTCTGGTCGTCCGGTCCGAACGTGAAGTTCCCGAAATCGCTGTCTCGCGCCGGATTCGCGGTCAATGAAGTCGCCGTTCGTGCCACGGGCCGTGGCCGCGGCGTGCGCCACGTGATCTGGATCGCGGTCAAGGAGTAGCAGGCATCTCGGCGGGCTCGCGAACCTGACTGTGCGCCATGTCCGGCGCAAGGCCAGGGTATATGGGTACTTTCAGAACATCGTGTTGTTATTCGCCGGATTCTCCGGGACGGGCTGCACCACGTCCCAATGCTCGACGATCTTGCCGTCCTCGAGCTTGAAGATGTCGACGATCGCGTTGCCGCGGGTGCCGGGCTCGCGCACGGCGTGGACGTGCAGGATCACGTAGTCGCCGTCGACGAACGAACGCTTGATCTCGCTGTGCGAGTTTGGAAACTTCTCGCGCAGGAAGCCGATGAACTTGCGGAAGCCGTCGGGACCGTCGGCCGCGCCGGGATTGTGCTGCACATAGCGGTTGCCGACATAGGCGAGCGCCGCGTCGGCGTCCTTCTGGTTCAGCCCCTTCTCGTAGAAGGCCAGCACCGCCCTGCGGTTGGCTTCCTGTTGCGCGCCGCTGGTGGCGGCCATCGCGGTGGAAGACGCAAGCGCGAGCAAGAGAGCGGCGACGGCTGTCGGCGGCCGGAGGATGGTCTTCATCTGGGGACTCCCGAGGCTGATGGTGCGCGGCCCGCGCAGTGGATCGCGCTCTCTACAGCCTTCATGCCGGGCCCGGAAGAACGCACTCCCGGCTCACATGGTTACCGGGAGATACCTCCCTCACGCTCACGCCGCCTTCACCGCCGCCCCATGCGCGTGCTTGTCGATGGCGTCGATGATCTGCGGCCACATCGGGATCGGCAGCGCATGGCCCATGCCCTCGATCATCAGGAGCTTTGCGCCAGGGATCGAGACGGCGGTGTCCTTGCCGCCTTCGGGATGCACCAGCGGATCGACGGTGCCGTGGATCACCAGCGTCGGTGCCTTGACGCTGCGCAGCCGCTCCTTGCGGCTGCCCGAGGCGAGGATGGCGCGGAGCTGGCGGCCGACGCCCTCCGGATTGAGGCCGCGCTCAAAGGTGCGCCGCGCACGCTCGGGATCGAGCGCCTCATCTTCGGGGAACGAGCCGTTGCGCAGCACCTTCCAGGTCTGGCCGAAACGCACGAAGTACTCCTCCTTGCTCTTCGGCGGCGGTGCCATCAGCACCGCGGTCGCCTCGCGGGTCGGTCCCGGCACCTTTGGATTGCCCGTGGTCGACATGATCGAGGTCAGCGAGCGCACGCGCTCGGGAAAGGTGATCGCAACCTCCTGCGCGATCATGCCGCCCATCGAGGCGCCGACAAGGTGCGCGGTGCGGATGCCGAGCGCATCCATCAATCCGATCGTGTCCCGCGCCATGTCGGCCAGCCGGTAGGGCGCTGTGACCGGAATCTTCAGGAAGCGCAGCTTCAGCAGCTCGAGCGCGGTCAGCCGGTTGCCGCCGCTCATCCGGGAGGATTTGCCGATATCCCTGTTGTCGAACCGGATCACGCGAAAACCGCGCGCAGCAAGCCGGCGGCAGAATTCGTCGTCCCAATGGATCATCTGGGCGCCGAGGCCCATGATCAGAAGCAGCGGCTTCGCATTCGCATCGCCAAAAATCTCGTAGCAGATGTCTATGCCGTTGGCGCGGGCGAGCTGCGGCGGCTGATGGGCGAGCGTGGTCACGGGCATCCCCTGCTAAAGCATGATCGGTCTAATTTGAGCTGGAACGGCGTCGAAGGTTCACCTCTCCCGTTGGGAGAGGTCGATTTGCGCAGCAAATCGGGTGAGGGGTTACGGTCTTTCGAGGGAGCAAGAGCCCTCGCCCGGATTGCACTGGGCGATGCTCCGCATCGCCAGGCGCAATCCGACCTCTCCCCGACGGGGAGAGGTGAACCGAAAGCGCGGCATGCCGATTCAACCAAAACCCATCTCACTCTAGTGGCTCGGTCAGGAGCCTCCATGCTGCCATAGATTGACGCAGCGCAGAAGAGCGTCAACGTCGCCGGGCGTGCCGCACTGTTGACCGATCAGCGGCAACAGTGTCGTATGGCACAAACAAACGGAAGCGCGACAAGCGCTCGGAATTGACGTGGAGGAGGGCCGCATGGCCGACAAGGGCAACGACCCTGCCGTGATCTGGCAGACGATGATTGGCGAGATGGAGAAGGGGTTCAACTCCTTCGGCAACCAGTTGATGACCTCGCCTGAATTCTCCAAGGTGATGAATCAGGCCGGCAGCGCCGCGGCGGGCGCGCAGAAGCAGCTTGGCGAGCTGATGGAGAAATATCTGCTGGCGATGAACCTGCCGAGCCGGGCCCAACTCGTCGGCATGGCCGAGCGCCTGCAGTCGATGGAGACCCAGCTCAACGAGATCAAGACGCTGCTGCAGCAGGTGCACCACAATTCGCTGGCGCCGGACGACGGTCACGGCGCAACGCCGCGGCCGCCGCGCACCAGGCGCCCGCCATCGGAGGGAGACAGCAAATGAATGCTCCCACCGGGTTTGATTTCGCCTCGATCTCCGAGCGAGTCCAGTCCGAGGTGCAGCGTGCGATCCAGCGCAGCATCAAGGGCGTCGAGTATTTTTCGAGCTCCGGCCCCGAGCTCGGCTCGACGCCGAAGGACGTGCTGTATTCGCGCGGCACCATGAACCTCTATCACTACCGGCCGCAGGCCAGTGAGGTCTATCGTGTGCCAGTCCTGATCGTGATGGCGACCACCAACCGCGGCTACATCCTCGACCTGGTGCCCGGGCAGAGCTTCATCGAGTTCCTGCTCAAGCGCGGCTTCGACGTCTACATGCTGGACTGGACCGCGCCGAAGCCCGAGGAGAAATCGCTGCGCATGGAGGACTACGTCCTCGACTTCATTCCGGAATCGATCCGCCGCGTGCAACAGGACTCCGGTGAGAAGGACGTCTCCGTGATCGGCTATTGCTTCGGCGGCGTATTGTCGCTGCTCTATGGCTCGATCTTCAATAACGGGCCGATGAAGAATTTGATCTGCTTCACGACGCCGATCGATTTTCGCGAGATGAAGCTGTTCTCGAATTTCGCCGACCGCCGCTACTTCGACGTCGACCGCCTGATCGACAGCACCGGCAACATGCCGCCCGAACTGATCCTGCAATCATTCGACATGCTGCGGCCGGCCGCGCGCGTCGTCGGCCAGATCCAGCTCTGGGACAACATCTGGAACGATGAGTTCGTCAAGTCGTACCGGATGTTCGATCGCTGGGCGACCGACACGCTGCCGCTGGCGGGCGAATATTTCCGCGCCATCACCAAGGACCTGATGTGGGACAACAAGCTCTTCAACGACACCATGACGGTCGGCGGCCGCGCGGCAAAGCTCGCCGACATCAAGGTGCCGATCCTGCACGCGGTCGCCGAGCACGACCACATCGTGCCGTATGACGCGGCAAAGCACCTGATCACCAAGATCGGCTCCGAGGACAAGGAGGAGGTGATGCTGAAAGGCGGTCACGTCTCGCTGGTCGCCGGCGCCAATGCAATCAAGCGGCTGTGGCCGAAACTGGACTCCTGGTTGAGCAAGAGATCGACATGACCGAACAACGTTCCTATCCGCGCCACGTCAAGACCGAGGCCGGCGACATCGAGTTCCGCCTGATGAAGCGGGCCGACGAGGCCGCAGTGCTGGCCTTCGCGCAGCAACTGCCGACGCATGATCTGCTGTTCCTGCCGCGCAACATCAGCCAGCCGAAGGTGCTGTCGGCCTGGATCAACGAGATCGAGCGCGGCGACATCACGAGCCTGCTCGCGATCAAGGACGGCAAGGTGGTCGGCTGCGGCACCCTGGTGCGCGACCCACATTCCTGGTCGCCGCATGTCGGCGAGATCCGGATGGTCGTGTCGCTCGACGTGCGCGGGCAGGGCGTCGGCCGGGCGCTGTCGCAGGAGACCTTCGCCATCGCGCTCGGCGCCGGGCTGGAGAAGTTCTCGGTGCAGATGACAGTCGACCAGCGGGCGGCAATCGCGCTGTTTGAAAGCTTGGGCTTCAAGGCGGAGGCCCTGCTGCGCGACCATGTCCGCGACGTCGAGGGCAAGACCCACGACATCGTCGTGCTCGGGCACAATGTGGCGCAGGTCCGGGCGCAGATGGAGGCATATGGGGTGTCCGAGGCAGTTAACGGTAATTAGAAACCGTAAATCGCTGGTTCCTTAGGCAGTCTGCCGGATCTTCATGCTGTTCACAGGTTCGTGATATCGCGCTGCAACATTAATGTTGCGTCGCACCATGAATTGTGACACAACAGCCTTGCCCCGGGCCAAACCGGACGGGGTGAGCCCATAGCTCAAACCTGAGGATGGAGAGACCCCAATGACCACCGAAACCAATTCCGTGCTGAACAGCGTCAAGGAAGCCTTCGCGCCCGTCACCGAGGCGTTCACCAAGCTCCAGAACATGGAAGTTCCGGAAGCCGCCCGTGAGTTCGTGAAGAAGCAGGCCGAGGCCGCCAAGACCCGCGCCGCCGATGCGTATGCCGGCTCCGAGAAGGTGACCAACGTGATCGAGACCGCCGTTGCCGGTTCGGTGACCGAGGCCGCCAAGATCAGCCGCAACATCCAGCAGGCGCTCTACCAGGACGCCGAGGCGTTCTTCGCCGGCATCGACAAGCTCGCTTCCGCCAAGTCGCTGAGCGAAGCCGCCCAGATCCAGTCGGACCTGGTCCGTGCGCGTGGCGAACTGTTCGTCTCGCGGGCGAAGGCCACCACCGAGTATCTCGGCAAGCTCGTCACCGACGGTGCGAAGACCGCGCAGGACAACTTCGCCAAGGTCTACAGCAAGACCGCCTGATCGCGCTTGCACTGACCACTGCCCTGTTCGAAGGCCCGCCGTTTTGCGGGCCTTCTTTTTTGCCGGTGCTTCTCATACATCGTTGACGTCGCGCCTGCCGTCATTGCGAGGAGCTCGCGACAAAATTGCGCAGCAATTTTGCGCTGAAGCGACGAAGCAATTCACCCCTCCGCAAGCGGTGAAATGGATTGCTTCGCTTCGCTCGCAATGACGGCTAGTGTGCGGCCAGTGCGAGAGCTTGCTCTATCCCCATGACCCTTCCCGCCGCCCTCATCGCAACGCCCCTCGATGCCGAACGCGCGGCCGAGCTGCGGCGCGTGAAGTGGCTGGCGACCGCCGTGCTGGCGGCCACCCTCATCATCTTCATCGCAGCGAAGGCGCTGCTGCCGGTGCATCCTGCCTTCGGCTTCATCGCGGCATTTGCCGAGGCCGCGACCATCGGCGGGCTGGCCGACTGGTATGCCGTCGTCGCCCTGTTCAAGCGGCCGCTGGGGCTGCCGATCCCGCACACCGCGATCATCCAGAGCAATCAGGAGCGCATCGCCGAGAAGCTCGGCGAATTCATCGAGAACAATTTCCTGGAAGCCGGGCCGGTCGAGGCCAAGCTGCGCGAGATCGATTTCGGCAGCTTCATCGCCGACTGGCTGCGCGACCGCAAACGTTCCGAGGATCTCGCCCGCTTCGTGCTGCGGATGCTGCCCGAAGCGTTTGCGGCGACCGAGAGCTCGGGCCTGATGCAGTTCATCAGCCGCCGCGTCACGACGCAGGTGCTCTCGATCGATCTTGCACCGCTTGCGGCCGGCGCGCTGCGCGGCTTCGTGCAGGAGGGCAAGCATGGCGGCCTGCTCGACGACATCCTGCGCGTGCTGCACCAGACGCTGACGCAGCAGGAGACCATGGCCGTGATCCGCGACAAGGTCCGCGCGGAGATGCCGACGCTGTTGAGGCTCTATCGCGCCGACAAGTTCGTGGTGAACCGGATCATCGCCTCGGCCACGAAATTCTTCGAGGAGGTGCGCAACGACCCGCAGCATCCGTTTCGCGGCGAGTTCGACCGGATGCTGCTGTCCTTCGTCGACCGGCTCGGCAGCGACAAGGCGTTCGCCGAACGCATCGACGGTCTCAAGCGCGATCTGATGGCGCGGCCGGAGCTCGCCAATCTCGGGCGCACGATCTGGGCCAACGTCAAGGATTTCATCGAGCGGAGCGCCTCGGGCGAGTCGCAGGTGCTGCAGCATCAGCTGGCGAGAATGCTCGTCGAGGCCGGCGACGCGCTGGACGGCGACGCCGAGCTGCGCGCCGAGATCAACCAGGGCCTGGTCGCGGTTCTGCGCACGGTCGTTGCCGAGCAGAAGAGCGGTGTCTCGACCTTCATCGCCGATCAGATGAAGAGCTGGGACATGGACCAGCTGATATCCCTGATCGAGGTCAATGTCGGCAAGGACCTGCAATACATCCGCTTCAACGGCTCGCTGATCGGCGGGCTTGCCGGGCTGGCACTTTACACGCTGGAATATGTGCTGCGGCTGCTGTGACCGATTGGGCACGGGCGCCACATTAGTTGTGGCAAGTGTGACCTGGGCCGCTTGCACGAAAGTGATCGGTTCCCTAGCTTTTCAAGGTTGGTTGTTGCGTTGCGGAACGATTCCGCCGGGTTTGCGTCAATCCTGTTGACCCACCCTGTTGATCCCATTGCCGGCCGCCGAGACGTCGTGCCGGAAGAGGAGTTGAAATGTCCGTTGCTGCGCAGACGCTACGCCCGCCGTCCAGGACGCTGATGTTTCTGGAAGGCCGCGCCATTCACGAGCTCGGTGCCTTTCTTGGCGCATTGCCGCTGCTGAGCCTCGCGCCGCGCGGCGATGGGCATCCGGTGCTGGTGCTGCCCGGACTGATCGCCTCCGACATGTCGACGCGCCCGCTGCGCGACTTCCTCAAGAGCAAGGGCTACGCCGTCAGCGGCTGGCGCCAGGGCCGCAACCTCGGGCTTCGCTCCGGGGTGCAGGACGGGATGGTCGATCTGCTGCAGGAGATGAACGAGACCAGCGGCCGCATGGTCTCGGTGGTCGGCTGGAGCCTCGGCGGCCTCTATGCGCGCCAGCTCGCCAAGATGATGCCGGAGCGCGTGCGCCAGGTGATCACCCTCGGCAGCCCGTTTGCCGCGGGCCCGAAGTCGACCAACGCCTGGCGCGTCTACGAGATGGCCAGCGGGCGCCGTGCCGACGAAGAGGACCAGCGTTTCGGCGGCTCGCTCACCAGCGCGCCGCCGGTGCCGACCACCGCGATCTTCAGCCGCACCGACGGCGTCTGCGCCTGGCAGGGTTGCCGCGAGCAGGCCTCGTCGATGACCGACAGCATCGAGGTCGAGAGCAGCCATTGCGGCATGGGCCATCATCCGGCCGTGGTCTACGCCGTCGCCGATCGCCTCGCGCAGAAGGACGGCGAGTGGGCGCCGTTCGATCGCAGCGGCTGGCGCAGCTTCGTCTACCCGGATCCCAATCGCTGACGTGCTTGCCTCGCCCGGCTTGCGGGGAGAGGCAGAAGCCAGAGCGGCTGCATTGTCGTGAATCGACAAAACGCGCTATGCGTTGGGCATGCCACAGCCGCTTGCCCGCATCGTCGATCAGCTGAAGCGCGAGCCGTCGCGCACCGGCTCGATCATCATCACCGTGTTCGGCGATTCCATCGTGCCGCGCGGCGGCTCAGTTTGGCTCGGCACGCTGCTCGAATTCTTCAAATCGCTCGACATCGACGGCAATGTGGTGCGCACCGCGATGTCACGGCTTGCCGCCGACGGCTGGCTCGAGCGCAGCAAGGTCGGCCGCAACAGTTTTTATCGCTTGAATGCGAAGGGGCGGCAGACCTTCGACACCGCGACCCGGCACATCTACGATCCGCCGCCGTCGGACTGGACCGGCCGCTTCGAGCTGCTGTTGATCGGCAATGCCGAGGATCGCGATGCCGCGCGCGAGGCGTTGAAGAATGCCGGCTTCGGCAGCCCGCTGCCCGGCGTATGGGTCGCGCCGTCGGGCGTGCCGATCCCCGATGAGGCATCGCGCGCGATCCGTCTGGAAGTCTCCGCGGAGGATGACAGCGGGCGCAGGTTGCTCAGCGAGAGTTGGCCGCTCGATCGCACCGCGGATGCCTATCTGAAGTTCATGAAAACGTTCGAGCCGCTGCACGGCTGGATCGTCAGAGGCGAAAGGCTGAGCGACGCCGACGCTTTCACCGCGCGCATCCTGCTGATCCACCATTATCGCCGGGTCGTGTTGCGCGATCCGCTGTTGCCGTATCAGTTGTTGCCGAAGGATTGGCCGGGCAGGGCCGCGCGGAAACTCTGCGGCGAGATCTATCGCGGGCTGCTTCCTGCGTCGGAACAATGGCTTGACGATCACGCAACCAACGAGGATGGGCCGCTGCCGAAGCCTAACGGAGCCGTGGCACGTCGCTTCGAGGGTGTCTGAACATATTACAGAAATATATTGCATTTAGAAATTTGTGTTATATATTCCTGTCCAACAACACACTGGGAGGTCGGCCATGTACACGCAGGCGCTCAATTCATCCGACGGTGACGATCGCGGCGTCGAGGATGTCGCCCGTGCCAATCAGTTCCAGGCCCGCATCGATGCCGACGAGCGCATCGAGCCGAACGACTGGATGCCCGCGGCCTATCGCAAGACGCTCACCCGGCAGATTTCCCAGCACGCCCATTCCGAAATCGTCGGCATGCTCCCCGAGGGCAACTGGATCACCCGCGCACCGTCGCTGCGCCGCAAGGCCGCGCTGCTCGCCAAGGTGCAGGACGAATGCGGCCACGGCCTCTATCTCTATGCCGCCGCCGAGACGCTCGGCACCTCGCGCGAGGAGCTCGTCGACGCGATGCTCTCGGGCAAGGCGAAATATTCCTCGATCTTCAATTATCCGACCCTGACCTGGGCCGACATCGGCACCATCGGCTGGCTGGTCGACGGCGCCGCGATCATGAACCAGATCCCGCTGTGCCGCTGCTCCTACGGCCCCTATGCGCGCGCGATGATCCGCGTCTGCAAGGAAGAGTCGTTCCACCAGCGCCAGGGTTTTGAGATCATGGTGACGCTGTGCCGCGGCACCGCCGAGCAGAAGGCGATGGCGCAGAATGCGCTCGATCGCTGGTGGTGGCCGGTGCTGATGATGTTCGGTCCGCCGGACCAGGTCAGCCAGCACAGCGATACCTCGACCAAGTGGAAGATCAAGCGCTTCTCCAATGACGAGCTGCGCCAGAAATTCATCGACGCCACCGTGCCGCAGGCCGAGTTCCTCGGGCTCACGATTCCCGATCCCGGCATGAAGCAGAACGAGAACGGCAATTGGGTGCACAGCCCGATCGACTGGGACGAGTTCAAGCAGGTGCTTGCCGGCAACGGCCCCTGCAACCGCGATCGCCTCGCCGCGCGCCGCAAGGCGCATGAGGAAGGCGCCTGGGTGCGCGAAGCCGCGATGGCCTATGCCGAGAAGCGCAAGAGCCGCCAGCTCGCGCAAGCCGCAGAATAAGGGAGCGCTAAAGATGGCCACGCCGAACGTTCCACTCTGGGAAGTCTTCATCCGCAGCCGCAACGGCCTTGCGCACAAGCATGTCGGCTCGCTGCATGCGGCGGACTCGACGCTGGCGCTGCAGGCGGCGCGCGACATCTACACCCGCCGCGGCGAGGGGCTGTCGATCTGGGTGGTGCCCTCGAACGCGATCACCGCGTCCGACCCGTCCGAGAAGGGCATGATGTTCGAGCCGGCGGAATCCAAGATCTACCGCCACCCGACGTTTTACGACGTTCCCGACGAAGTCGGGCACATGTGACTTTCGCCCGTCATGGTGAAGAGGCGCGGCACGCGCCGTCTCGAACCATGACGCCCCGATCGTAACCGCGGCCATCCTTCGAGACGCCTGCTGCGCAGGCTCCTCAGGATGACGTCGAGCAAGTGGATGCAGGTGGAATAGGGAACATGGCAACCGCCAATATCGCAGTCTCCGAAACGCCGCTGGTGCTCTACGCGCTGCGCCGCGCCGACGATGCGCTGATCCTCGGTCATCGGCTGTCCGAATGGTGCGGCCATGCGCCCGCGCTGGAAGAGGACATGGCGCTCGCCAATATGGGTCTCGACCTGCTCGGCCAGGCCCGCGAGCTCTACACCTATGCGGCCAAGGTCGAAGGCAAAGGCAACGACGAAGACAAGTTCGCCTATCTGCGCGACGTCAGGCAGTACCGCAATCTGCTGCTGGTCGAACAGCCGAACGGCGACTTTTCCCGCACCATGGTGCGGCAGTTCTTCTACGCGGCATTCGCCGATCCCTACTGGCGCGCGATGATGGCCTCGTCCGATCCGACGCTCGCCGCGATCGCGGCGAAGTCGGAGAAGGAGAGCGCCTATCATTTGCGGCATTCGTCGGAATGGATCGTCCGTCTCGGCGACGGCACCGAGGAGAGCCACCGCCGCGCGCAGGATGCGATCGACGATCTCTGGGCCTATACCGGCGAGATGTTCGCGGTCGACGACAGCGAGCGCGGCCTGATCGATGCCGGCATCGCGATCGATCCGGCGGCGCTCAAGCCGCGCTGGCTGAAGACGGTCACCGGCATCGTCGACGAGGCGACGCTGGCGCTGCCATCGGGCAACTGGATGCAGCAGGGCGGCCGCACCGGCAGCCACAGCGAGCATCTCGGCCATCTCCTCAGCGAGCTGCAGTCGATGCAGCGGACCTTCCCGGGGGCAACATGGTGACGGCTGCGCTCAGCGATGCCGATCTGCGCCGGCGCGCCTGGAGCGCGGCTGCGCAGGTGGTCGATCCCGAAATTCCGGTGCTGACCATCGCCGATCTCGGCGTGCTGCGCGATGTCGCGGTCCACGACGGCCATGTCGAGGTCGCGATCACGCCGACCTATTCCGGCTGTCCCGCGATGAACATGATCGCGCTCGAGATCGAGCTTGCGCTGGAACGCGAGGGCATCCACCAGCCGAAGGTCCGCACCGTGCTGTCGCCGGCCTGGACCACCGACTGGATGAGCGAGGACGGCCGACGCAAGTTGAGAGAATACGGCATCGCGCCGCCGCTGCCGGGCTCCTCGCGCCGCGCGCTGTTCGGCGAGCAGCAGGTCGCGTGCCCGCAATGCGGGTCAGGCGATACCGAATTGCTGTCCGAATTCGGCTCGACCTCCTGCAAGGCGCTGTGGCGTTGCAAGAGCTGCCGTGAACCCTTCGACTACTTCAAGTGTCATTGACCATGTCGACACCGCGATTCCACCGTCTGTCCATCAGCGATCTGCGCCGCGAGGCGTCGGATGCCATCTCGATGACCTTTGCGATCCCCGACGAGCTGCAAGGCGACTACCGCTTCACGCCGGGCCAGTATCTGACGCTGCGCACCACGATGGACGGCGAGGAAGTCCGCCGTTCCTACTCGATCTGCTCCGGCCCCGACGATGGCGAATTGCGCATCGCGGTGAAGAAGGTCGATGGCGGCGCCTTCTCGAACTGGGCCGCCGAGGAGCTGAAGGCCGGCGACGAGCTCGACGTGATGACGCCGACCGGCCGTTTCGGCGTCGCGCACACCCCCGGCGAGGCGCGGACCTATGTCGGCTTCGCCGCTGGCAGCGGCATCACGCCGATCCTTTCGATCATCAAGGGCGTGCTGGCGCGCGAGCCGGACAGCCGCTTCTTCCTGTTCTACGGCAATCGCTCCACCGAGGGCATGTTGTTCCGGGAGGCGCTGGAGGAGCTGAAGGACCGCTTCATGCAGCGGCTGTCGGTGTTCCACGTCATCTCGGGTGAAGAGCAGGACATCCCGATCCTGCACGGTCGGCTCGACGGCGAGAAGGTGCGGGTGCTGCTGCGCTCGCTGGTGCCGGCCGCGATCGTCGATCATGTCTTCGTCTGCGGCCCGGCCGCGATGAGCGAGACCATCGAGGCGACCTGCCGCGAAATCGGCATCGCCGCAGAGCGCATCCATGTCGAGCGCTTCGTGTCGGAATTCGGCGGCAAGCCGCGCGCGAAGGTGGTCGTTCCCGCCGGCGCGCCGCCAAAGGCGATCGCCGGGCTGATCATCGACGGCAAGCGCCGCGAGGTCCCGGTGGCCGACGGCGAGTCGATCCTCGATGCCGCGTTGCGCGCCGGCATGGACCTGCCGTTCGCCTGCAAGGGCGGCATGTGCTCGACCTGCCGCGCCAAGCTGGTCGAAGGCGAGGCGCCGATGGATCTGAACTATTCGCTGGAGCCGTGGGAGCTCAAGGCGGGGTTCATCCTCACCTGCCAGGCCAAACCGTGCTCCGGCAAGGTCGTGGTCGACTACGACCACGTCTAGTTCTATTCGCGCGTTGACACCTCCGGTGTCGCGCCCAACACTGACGTGACAGCAAGAAGCCCGTCGCAACGGGCCCGTGCACAGGGAGTTCGATTGTGAACGTGAAGGCCACGCTATCATCAGAGGATGTCGCTCGCGCCTGCGCGGACGCAATGTGGAAGGAAGACGACGCCAGCAAGGGCCTCGGCATGGAGCTCGTCGAGATCAAGCCGGGGCAGGCGGTGATGGCGATGACGGTGCAGCCGCACATGGTCAACGGCCAGCGCATCTGCCATGGCGGTTACATCTTCACGCTCGCTGACTCAGCCTTCGCCTTTGCCTGCAACAGCCGCAACGATCGCGCGGTGGCGGCGCAGGGCAACATCACCTTCATCCGGCCCGGCAAGCTCGGCGACCGTCTGGTGGCGACCGCGCGCGAGATCTCGCGCAGCGGCCGCTCGGGAATCTACGACGTGCGCGTTACCGCCGGCGACAGCGTGATCGCCGAGTTTCGCGGCCATTCGCGCGTGATACAGGGCAGCTGGCTGCCGGACACGGACATCAAGGCATAAGTCTCCAGAGGAAACGTCGATGGCAACGGCAAAGCTCAAGGTCAGGGATAGCGGCTATCATGCCGAGCTCGATGCGGCTGAACGCGCCTCGCGCGACGAGATCATGGCGTTGCAGACCAGGCGGCTCGCCTGGTCGCTGAAGCACGCCTATGACAATGTCGCGCACTACAGGAAGTCGTTCGACGCGGCGGGCGTGCACCCGTCCGATTTCAAGCAGCTTGCCGATCTCGCAAAATTTCCCTTCACGGTGAAGACGGATCTGCGCGACAATTATCCCTTCAACATGTTCGCGGTGCCGCGCGAGCAGCTGGTGCGCGTCCATGCTTCCTCCGGCACGACCGGCAAGCCGATCGTGGTCGGCTATACCAAGGGAGACATCGACACCTGGGCCGATGTGATGGCGCGCTCGATCCGCGCCGCCGGCGGCCGCAAGGGCATGCTGATGCACAATGCCTACGGCTATGGCCTGTTCACCGGCGGCCTTGGCGCGCATTACGGCGCCGAGCGGCTCGGCTGCACGGTGGTCCCGATCTCCGGCGGCATGACCGAGCGGCAGGTGCAGCTCATCAACGACTTCCGGCCCGACATCATCACGGTGACGCCGAGCTACATGCTGGCGATCCTCGACGAATTCAAGCGGCAGGGCCTCGACCCGCGCCAATCGTCGCTCAAGTTCGGCATCTTCGGCGCCGAGCCCTGGACCAACGCGATGCGCGTCGAGATCGAGCAGGCCTTCGACATGGACGCCACCGACATCTATGGCCTGTCGGAGGTGATCGGCCCCGGTGTCGCGCAGGAATGCGTGGAGACCAAGGACGGCCTGCACATCTGGGAGGATCACTTCTATCCTGAAGTGATCGATCCGCTGACCGGCAAGGTGCTGCCCGACGGCGAGAAGGGCGAACTGGTGTTCACCTCGCTGACCAAGGAAGCCTTCCCGATCATCCGCTATCGGACCCGCGACCTGACGCGGCTGTTGCCCGGCACGGCGCGGCCCGGCATGCGGCGGATGGAGAAGGTGACCGGCCGCTCCGACGACATGATCATCCTGCGCGGCGTCAACGTGTTCCCGACCCAGATCGAGGAGGCGCTGCTGGCGACCGACTGGTGCGGCGGCCATTTCGTTATCGAGCTGACCCGCGAGGGCCGCATGGACGAGATGACGGTGCTCGCCGAAGCCCGGCCCGAGAGCTGGGACGGCGAGGGGCTCACCGCGCACGCCGAGAAGGTCTCCGCCTTCATCAAGAACACGATCGGCATCTCGACCCGCGTCCGCGTCGTCGCGCCCGAGACATTGGAACGTTCGCTCGGCAAGGCGAAACGTGTTTACGACAAGCGGCCGAAAGAATAGCCTCTCGCCCGCAATCCAAAAGGGCGCGGGGTTTCCATGGCCGATACCAACGAAGCAACCGCTGCGAAAATCGTGGCTGATATCCGCGACGGGAGGGTGACGGCGGTCAGTGTCGTCGAGGCGGCGCTCGATCGCGCGGAGCGGCTCAAGCATCTCAACGCCTTCATCGTGCTGAACCGCGACGGCGCGCTGGCGGCGGCGCGCCAGGTCGATGCCGGCACGCGCACCGGCGTGCTGGCCGGGCTTCCGATCGTCGTCAAGGACAACATCAACACATCAGACCTGCCGACATCGGGCGGCACTCCGGCGCTGCAACACGCGCGGCCTGCGCGCAATGCGCCGTCGCTGCAGAAGCTGCTCGATGCCGGTGCTGTGGTCATCGGCAAGACCAATCTACACGAACTCGCCTTCGGCATCACCAGCACCAATCTCGCGCCGTTCGCGGGACCGGTCAGAAATCCATACGACGTGACCCGGATCCCGGGCGGGTCGTCCGGCGGAACGTCGGCGGCGATCGCCGCACGTATCGCCACCTGCGGCCTCGGGTCGGACACCGGCGGCTCGACCCGCGTGCCCGCGGCGCTGACCGGGACCGTGGGCTTGCGGCCTTCGGTCGGCAATGGCGGCGCCGAGCGGCGCTATCACGACGACAACCAGGTGGTTCCGATCAGCCATACCCGCGACACTGTCGGCCCGATGGGATGCACGGTCGCCGACGTCGCGCTGCTCGATGCCGTGATATCAGGCACGCCGCTGGCGTCAGCCATTCCGCTGCGCGGCGTGCGTCTCGGCATGCCCGCCTGCTTCTGGAGCGGTCTCGATCGCGACGTCGAGACTGTCGCCCGCGCGGCCTGCGCGCGGCTCACGGCTGATGGCGCGGTGCTGGTCGATGTCGATATGCCTGACCTGTTCGAGCAGAACGGCAAGGTGTCCTTTGTGGTCGCGCTGCATGAACCGATCGCCGATATCCCAGCCTGGCTCGCCGCCTCCGGAATTGAAGGGATCACGTTGTCCGATATCGCGGCCGGCGTCGCCAGTCCCGACGTTGTCGGCGCTTTCGGCGCCATCACGGCGGACGCGTTCGGTGCCGCCTATGACGATGCGATCAAGGTGCAGCGGCCGGCGCTGCAGGCGATCTATGCGGCGTATCTGAGGGACAACAAACTGGACGCCATCCTGTTTCCGACCACGATCGCGCCTGCGCCTGCCATCGACGAGAAGACCGGGTCCGGCGAGATGTCGGTCAATGGCGGCGAGCCGGTGCCGACCTTCGGCACCATGATCCGCAACACCGATCCCGGCAGCAATGCCGGCCTTCCCGGGCTGTCGCTCTATGCCGGCATGACGCCCGATGGCCTGCCGGTCGGGCTCGAGCTCGACGGTCCGGTCGGCAGCGATGCCAGATTGCTCGGGCTCGGCCTGTCGATCGAAGCGCTTCTGGGGACGGCCCCGCCACCGCAGCTCTGAGTAGAGCGTTTTCAAGCGAAGTGGCTACCGGTTCGCGTGAAGAAAACGCGTCGAAACAAGAATCCAGAGCCCCGTTCCGATTCGATCGGAACGGGGGCTCTAGGCCTCCCGCAACAAGCCCCTTGAATTGATCGGCCAGTCGATTAGTCATGGCCTGAGGCCGCCTGGCCGCCACGATCTGCGCGCCTTTCGCTTCGCCCGCAATGACGAAGGCAATTGAAGGATTGTCATGGACCCCGCCACGATCGTCATCCTCGCCGCCCTGGTCATCGGCCTGATCTATGGCTCGGTCGGGCTCGTCAGCGGCTTCTGCATGATGAGCGGCCTGCGCGGCTGGTGGGCGGACGGCGATGGCCGGCTGGTGCGCACCTACGCGCTGGCGATGGGGGT
Organism: Bradyrhizobium sp. USDA 4011; assembly: GCF_054063415.1. Classification (NCBI taxonomy): domain Bacteria; kingdom Pseudomonadati; phylum Pseudomonadota; class Alphaproteobacteria; order Hyphomicrobiales; family Nitrobacteraceae; genus Bradyrhizobium; species Bradyrhizobium sp. USDA 4011. Next base: position 1,602,373 of record NZ_JBSSGG010000001.1, on the reverse strand, counting down.
CGCGATCGCGGCCTCGCAGCTGCTGGCAGGGGCCGGTCTCGTCGATCTCGGCAAGTCGATCTATCTGCAACCGTTGTTCTCGGCGCCGGTGATGTTCCTCGGCGGGCTGCTGTTCGGCTACGGCATGGTGCTGTCGAATGGCTGCGGCTCGCGGGCGCTGGTGCTGCTCGGGCGCGGCAACTTACGTTCCTTCGTGGTCGTGATCGTGCTCGGCATCGTCGCCGAGATAACGCTGAAGGGCCTGATCGCGCCCATGCGCATCGCAATGGTGCAGGCCTCGCAGGCCACGGTATCAGCCAATTCGGCGCCTGCGCTGTTGGCAAGCATCGGCCTCGGCGCGGTGCCGGCGCGGATGGTGGCGGCCTCGGTGCTATCAGCCGTCCTGATCATTTTCGCCTTCGCCCATGCGCCGTTCCGGAAATCGCCGGGCCAGATCGCGGCCGGCCTGATCGTCGGCCTGCTGGTGGCGGCCGGCTGGTACGCGACCGGTTATCTCGGCGCCGATGATTTCAATCCGGTGCCGGTGACCTCGCTCACCTTCATCGCGCCGATCGCCGACGCGCTGCAATATGTGATGCTGTCGACCGGCTCGACGCTCAATTTCGGCATCGTCACCGTGTTCGGCGTGTTTGCCGGCAGCGCGGTCACGGCGATCGCCACCGGGCGCTTCCAGCTCGAAGGCTATCGGTCGCCGCAGCACATGCTGCGCTCGGCAGCCGGCGCCGCGCTGATGGGCGCGGGCGGCGTGATGGCATTCGGCTGCTCGGTCGGGCAGGGGCTCACCGGCTTGTCGACGCTGTCGCTGTCGTCCTTCATCGCAATCGCCGGCATCATGCTCGGCACCGGCGCCGGCCTGCGCGGCGCGCTGCGGGTCAGGCCGCTGGCAACGGCTTGAAGATCTTGTTTGAGCACGATCTCCGCGCAAAGCCATTCCGCGATTGTCGCGACGGAAAACTGCTTCACGCGTTTCCGGATCATGGTCTAAAGCGTGATGAGATGAGGCCGTGTGCCTACAAACCCGGCGGCGTCATGTGGCTGGTGACTACGTCCGCTTTGCTCCTATGGCGACCAAGTTCGTGCGGCAGCGCAGTATGTCGCGATGGGCCATGAACCGACATCCCAGGGCCGAATCGATAGCGGTTATACAAAATCCCTATATCGCGAATTCGGACAAAGAAGCCTGCGCGCGGCGCTCGAACATGAGGGCTCCCTGGCGCCTAGCGATGTCGGCGGCGGTTGCGAAGGCCGATCGTGCCTCTGTCTTGTTGCCGCGGTCGAGCGCCAGCAAGCACGCACCACGCAGGCGGTAGATTTCCGGCATGTAGATGCCGACGCCAGCCTCGTCGACTCCTGCGATTGCGCGGTCGAGATGACCGAGCGCGTCCGCCGGCCGACCTGCGGCAAGCAGCACCTCGGCTGCAAGGCCGAGATAATATTGGGGCAGCGGACCGGCCGCCGTGGCCTTGCCGATCTCGGCGTCGATCAGCCGTACGGCATCCGCAGCGGCGGCACCGGTTGCGGTCGCCCATCCGACCAGGATCAAGCTGCTGGCGCGCCATGGCGGTAGGCCGAATTTGTCGGCCAGCGTGGCCGCGCGATGCGCGGCTGCGTACGTCGCGTCGCGGTCTCGCCCGAGCTGATAGCCGATGCCCACGTTGTGTAGCCCGTGCGCGAGACTGTTCGGGTGGTCGAGCAATTCGGCCAGCGCAATACCTTGCATGAAATGCGACTTTGCCTGTTGTTCGTCGCCAGATAGCCGCAATGAATTGCCGCACTGAATATGGGCGCAGACGGCGGGATCGTGGCCACCAAAGGCGTGTGCGAGATGACGGTGCTGCGTCATGTCGTAAAGCGCGATGACGTGCCTGCAGCCGTCCAGCGCGCCGCCGACATCGCCGCGAAAATAGGCTGTTGAAAACTGGCAGTGATAGGCTTCGAGCAACAACTCGCGATCGCCGGACTGCTGCGCAAGCGACACCAGTTCGCCCGCACGGTCGCGCGCAAGAGCGGTCTTGCGCCTGAGGTTGGCGTTGATCCAGAGCCCCCATTTGGCCTGGAAGGAGGCTGAGCCGTCGCCGAGCTGGTCGCCGATCTCGCTGGCCCTGGCATAAGCTGCTTCGGCTTCGGCGCTTTGCAGGCCGTGCGCGACCAGCGATGCCGCGCCGAGCTTGAGCCAGAATTCCAACTGCCGGCGCCGGCCGTCTTGCGGCAACATGGTTTCGGCGAGCCTGAGGCCCGCCATGAAATGCGCGATCGCCTCCACGTAGGCCGAGCGGCTAACGGATTGGTTACCGGCGCGCATGCGATAATCGCAAGCAGGAGAGAACTGTCCCGCCTCGCCGAAATGATAGGCCAGCAACTCCGGCTCGTTCGCGGCGACGTCGCCAAAACGCTGCTCCAGCGCCAGAGCGACGCGCCCGTGCCATTCGCGCCGGCGCATCAGCAACAGGCTTTCATAGGCGGCGTCCCGCACCAGCGCGTGCTTGAAGTTGAAGCTCCGCTCGAGGCCACGCTCCTCAGGAAAGACAATTCCCGCGGCAACCAGCTTTGCCAGCATGTCTTCCAGTTCGTCATTGTCCTTGCCGGCTACCGCTTCCAGCAAGGCAAAGGTGAATTGCCGGTCGATCACCGCGGCAATTTGGGCCACCTCGCGGGCCCCGCCGAGACGGTCGAGGCGGGCCATCAACGAGTCCTTCAGCGTCGCAGGCACCGAATCCTCGCCCGCCGATTCCATCACGCTCCGCGTCAGCTCTTCGACGAACAGCGGCACGCCGTCAGTTTTGGCGATGATCGCGGCGATCGTGTCCGCCGTCAGTCCATGCGCCGCAGCGATGCTCGCGACCACCTGCATACATTCGGGCCGGCCGAGTCGTCCGAGCGTGATCAGCGTGGCGTGTGGCCTTGACAGCCATGGCGGCGTGAAATCCGGTCGCGCCGACACCACGACAAGGAACCGCGAGCGGGCTATGCTGTCGGCCAATCGCGTCATCAGTTCGATCGTGGTCGCATCGATCCAGTGCGCGTCTTCCAATACAGTCAGCACCGGATCGTTGTCACTGGTCCGCTTCATGATCTCGACGATCAGCGCCAGCGTTGCGGCCTTGCGCTGCGCCGGCGCCGCGGCGGGAGCTGCCTCAGCCAACGGGATCGACAACAGCTCGGCCAACAGCGGCAGCGCAGCCGGATCGGTGATGTGCCGCGCGCCAAGAAGCGAGCGGAGTTTCTCGGTGCGCGAATCCGATGGATCGCCAGGCGCAAGGTCGGCGGCGCGGTTGAGATATTGGATCACCGGGTAGAGTGCGCTGTCGCTGTGATAGGGAGAGCATTGCAGATTGATGCGCGCATGAGCTTCGGCCGCAAGCTCTTGCTGCAGCCCCTCGATCACGCGCGATTTGCCGATTCCGGCTTCGCCGGTCACGGTGACGATCTGGCCTTCGCCCTGCTGCGCCAGACGCCAGCGTTCGCGCATCAGGCCCGTTTCATGCGCTCGACCGACCAGCGGCAGGCGTTTCGCGCGGATCGCAGCAAATCGGCTTTCGACCGAGGCTTCGCCGCACACGCGCCAAGCTGGCACTGGGCGGGAAAAGCCCTTGAGCTCGTGCTCGCCGGTATGGGTGAGTTCGAAAAGGCCGCCCAACAACTTTTGGGTGGACTCGCTGATAATGATGCAGTCTGCATCCGCAAGGGCCTGCAGCCTTGCCGCGAGGTTGGGCGTTTCACCGACAATGGTCCGCTCCTGAGCCGAGCCGGTACCGATGATTTCGCCGACCACGACCAGGCCAGTTGCGATGCCAATCCGCGTCTGCACGCGGGACCCGTCGGGCAATTCAATTGCGCTAACTTCCGATAGAATTCCAATCGCCGAGCGGACCGCGCGTTCCGCCGCATCCTCAAAGGCCCGGGGAAAACCGAAATAGGCCAATACGCCATCTCCCATGAACTTCGCGACGAAACCACCGTAACGTCCAATCGCACCCGCCACCGCGTCTTGGTACCGCCGGATCAGGCCGCTGAGCAGCTCTGGATCGAGCTTCGCCGAGAGCGCCGTAGAGCCAACCATATCGGCGAACATCACCGAAACCTGCCGCCGCTCGGCATCGCCCGAGCCGGACGCCTCAGCCGCAGCTTTGCCAGGCGAAGGAGCCTCGCCCTGGCCGGCAATAGGGTCTGCCGCGGTCTTACCCGCCGCGATCGCCTTCAAAAGCCTCCGGCGATTGCCTAATGAGAGACCCAATTGCTCGAGATCATCGTCATCGAGGTCGGGGAGAATATCGAGGCCGATGTCATTCGCCTCAAAAACTTCGGCGTATTGCTCCAGATTGTGCTCACGCAACCAGTCGCGCAGATCGCTCATGCCATTGATTCCCCCACACCCGGCTCCCCAAAGGTAGATTGGCACATCTACAGGATCTTGGGGTACAAGACTTTGGGTGCGGGATTTCGAGCGGCCGAAGGAACGACCCTTAGGTCCGCCTTGGGTCATTTTCGACGGTCTCAGCGGAGATTGTCGGCTGGCTGACGTCCGCTTCAACCCTGTAAGCGTCTAATCGGGGCCTGCCCGAAACGGCGTCGAAGGTTCACCTCTCCCCGATGGGAAGAGGTGAAACGAAACCGCCGCAAGCCGCTTCAACCAAAAACTCATTCCGCTTCAGGCGCGCGACGGCGCATCCGCGAGCGAGCTCAGCGCAATCCCGCCGACGATCAGCGCCGCGGCAATCGCCAGCGAGAGGTCGATCGGCTCGCCGAGCAGCAGCGCTGCGGTGACGATGCCGACGATCGGCGTCGCGGTGGTGCCGAGCGAGGTCGTCAGCGCCGGCAGGCTCTTGTTGACCATCGACATCGCCCAATAGGCCAGCGCCGTGCCGATGAAGCCGGAATAGAGGAACAGCAGCACGAGGTGCGGCGACCATGTCACCGTGGGCACGCCCTCGGTGACCAGCGCCGTCGTGGTCAGCACCAGCGTCGCAACCAGCACCTGCCACAGCAACAGCTGCAGCGGTGTCGCGATCCAGCGATGCGAGCGGATATAGATGATGTTCGCGGCCCAGCAAATCGCGGCGATGATGATCATGCCGGCGCCGGCGATGACATGCAGGTTGCTCCAGTCGAGCGATGCCGGGTTGAGGATCACGCAGAGCCCGGCGAGTCCCAACGCGACGCCGACGAGCTTGAGCGCGCCGAGCCGTTCGGTGCGCGCCGCGCCCGCGGCCAGCGCGACCCAGAGCGGCGTGGTGTAGCCGAGCACGACGCCCTTGCTGGCCGGCAGATAGCGCAGGCCGGCGGCGACCAGGGTCGAGAAGAACGTCATGTGCAAGAGCGCGACGCTGAGCACGACCGGGACATCGGCGATCCGCGGAATGATCAAATTGCCGCTGGCGCGCAGGATCACCAGCAGGGCGACCAGGGCGACCCAGCTGCGGATCGATGCGGTCCACAGCGGCGGCACCGCCTCGACCAGCGATTTCGTCACCGACCAGTTGATGCCCCAGGCCAGCACCACGACGATGAACAAGGCTGCGGCCTTGGCAGGGGAGAGCGATGAGTTCACGGGCGGCATCCTTGCAGGCGATACCGCTTGTGAATAGGATCGCGCTGGCTCTCTCGAAAGAGCCAGATTTGACAGATAAAAGGAGCCAGATTGATCCTCGCCGAATTGCTCGCGCTGAAGCGTGCCGATGATGCCGGGCTGACCGCGCAGCTGACGCAGCAGCTGCGTGGGCTGATGGCGAGCGGCCGGATCAGGAGCGGGGCCGTACTGCCGTCGAGCCGCACGCTTGCGGCCGAGCTCGACGTGTCGCGCAACACGGTGACGCATGCCTACGAGCAGCTCGCAGCCGAGGGGTATCTGCGCGTTGCCGCGCGGCGGCGGCCGGTGGTGTCAGACGATATCGAGGCGCGCTTCGCCAGGGCGGTGCCGGCCCCGCGGCGCGATACCGCCCGCAAGCCGCAGCTGTCGCCCTGGGCCTTGCAGCTCTCCGACACGGATTGGCCGCTGTCCTACCAGGCCGACTTCCGGCCGCTGCGTCCCGGGCTTGCGGATGCGCGCGAGTTTCCGCACGAGATCTGGGCGCGCTGCCTGCGCCGCAGCGCGTTGCGCCGCCGCTTCAACGACCAGACCGTGATCAACCGGCCAAGCCTGCGCGAGGCTTTGCGCGACTACCTCGAAATCAGCCGCGGCGTGCGCGCCGAGGCCGATCAGATCCTGATCCTGCCGACGGCGCAGGCGGCGCTGACGCTGATCGCCGCGACCACCATCGTGGCTGGTGATGCGGTGTGGACCGAGGATCCCGGCTATCCCGGCGCCGCGGCGGCGTTTCGCGCGGCCGGCGCCGACGTCGTCGGGGTCAGGCTCGATCAATGGGGCATGATGCGGACGCGCGAAGCGCGCGCGCCGAAGCTCATCTTCACGACGCCCTCGCATCAGCATCCGACCGGGCGGGTGATGCCGGTTGCGCGCCGCACCGAATTGTTGGCGGCGGCCGAGCCCGGCAAGACCTGGATCGTCGAGGACGATTACGACGGCGAGTTTCACTATGACAGCCGCCCGATGCCAGCGCTGCAAGGGCTCGATCGCGAGGGACGCGTGCTCTATCTCGGCACCTTCGCGAAGGCGATGACCGCCGATATCCGCATCGGCTATCTGGTGGTGCCGCCGTCATTGGCACGGACGATGGAGATCGCGCAGCGCCATCTCGGGCTGATCGCCTCCGTGCACGTCCAGGAGGCGCTAGCCGGCTTCATGGCCGACGGGCATTTCCTGGCGCATGTCCGACGGATGCGGCGGATTTATCGCGCGCGCCGCGACCACCTCGCGGCGGCGCTGGCGCGACACCTCGAGCCGGTGCTCACGGCCGAAGTCCCGCCGGGCGGGATGCAACTGATCGCCCGCTTCAGGGATGGCGCCGCGGACCAGAGCGCCGTGACGCGCCTGGTCGCAGCCGGGGTCGAGGTGCGCGCACTGTCGAGCCTTGCGCTGGAGCGGCCGCACGACCACGGCCTGTTGCTCGGCTTCGCCGCGTGGCGCGAGAACGAGATCGGCGCCGCGGTGCGCATCATGGCGAACTGCCTGACGAGGAAGCGGCCGGCGCGTGGCTAGAGGGACGTTGGCGTGATTTCGGAATAATAGAAGAATATCTCTGAGTTGCCCGACGTGTCAAGTCGCCTTGTCGAACGCCGGGGCCGCCGGCACCTTTGCATGGGGTTGTTTTCGATATTTTTCAGCGCGCCCCTGCGACGGCCCGCAAGCGGGAGGGGGACGCAGCCGCCATGCTGCCACGGCTCGGCCCGTCTCGCTGCGTCGAGGGCTCAATCCGCCGCCTTGGTGACGATCCGGACCTCCGACGTCAGCGTCTTGTGCACCGGGCACTTGTCGGCGATCTCCATCAGCCGCTTGCGCTGATCGGCGTCGAGGTCGCCCTCGATCCTGATCACGCGGTCGATCTGGTCGAGCATGCCGTCGCGCGTCTCGCACTCCTCGCAATCCTTGGCATAAATCTTGTTGTGCCGGAGTGTTACGGTGATGCGATCGACCGGCAGCGACTTGCGGTCGGCATACATTCGCATCGTCATCGAGGTGCAGGCGCCGAGACCGGTGAGCAGGAAGTCGTAAGGCCCGGGGCCGGAATCCTGGCCGCCGACGGCAACCGGCTCGTCGGCCAGCATCCGATGCGGACCCGTCGTGACGGTCTGCTGGAATTTGCTGGCGCGAGTCTCCTGCACCACGACGTTGCGCGGCGCGCTGCCGGTGTCGGCTGCCGGCTGCGGCGCGAGGTCGATGTAGCGCTCGGCCCAGGCGCCGATCACGTCGGCGACATAGGCGGCATCCTGCTTGCCGCTCAGGAGGTGATCCGCGCCGGCAAGCGAGACGAAGCTCTTCGGGTGTTTGGCCGCGATGAAGATGTGTGTGGCGTTGTCGATGCCGACGGTGTCGTCGGTCGGCGAGTGCATGACCAGCAGCGCCTTGTGCAGCCTGGTCACCTGCGCCATCAGATTCTGCTCGGCGACGTCGTCGAGGAATTCGCGCTTGATGCGGAACGGGCGGCCGGCGAGCGAAACTTCGCCTTCACCCTGCGCGCGGATGTCCTCGATCCTGTCCCGGAAGAAGTGCGTGACATGGACGGGATCGGACGGCGCGGCGATGGTGACGACCGCCTTCGCCTCGGGAATCTGGCCTGCGGCCGCGAGGATCGCGGCGCCGCCGAGGCTATGGCCGATCAGGATCGCCGGCGCCTTGCGCGTCTCGCGCAAATGGTCGGCGGCGCGGACGAGATCGGCGACATTCGACGAGAACGTCGAATTGGCGAAATCGCCCTCGCTGGAGCCGAGGCCGGTGAAGTCGAACCGCAGCGTGGCGATGCCTTTGGCGGCGAGCGCGACCGCGATGCGCTTGGCCGCCAGCACGTCCTTGCCGCAGGTGAAGCAGTGCGCGAACAGCGCATAGGCCTTGATCGGGCCGTCCGGCGTATCAAGCGCGGCGGCAAGCTGATGGCCGCCCACACCGGTGAATTGAAAGCGTTCATGCGGCATCTTCGGCTCCCGGGATCATTCTTCACCTCTCCCATGGGGAGAGGTCGAATTTCGAGCGTAGCGAGAAATTCGGGTGAGGGGTAACGCTTCATCTAGGGAGCGCGACCCCTCACCCTGCGCTTCGCGCCGACCTCTCCCCATCGGAGAGGTGAGGAAAGTCAGTCGCCAGAATAGCGCTGTTCGGCCCAGGGATCACCGCGATTGTGATAGCCGCGCACCTCCCAGAAGCCGGGCGCATCCGCAGGTAAAAATTCGATGCGCTGCAGCCACTTCGCGCTTTTCCAGAAATACAGATGCGGCACCACCAGCCGCACCGGGCCGCCATGCTCCGGCTCCAGCGGCTTGCCCGACCAGCTATGGGCGAGCAGCGCGTCCTCGGCGGCAAAATCCTCGAGCGCCAGGTTTGTCGTATAGCCGTCATACGAATGCAGCGCGACAAACCGCGCGTCCTCGCGCGGCTGGCAGGCGGCGAGCAGGTCGCGGGTCGCAAGCCCCTCCCACTGATTGTCGTAGCGCGACCAGGTGGTGACGCAGTGGATGTCGGAGACGAATCGGGTCTGCGGCTGCGCCATGAATTGCGTGAAGGTCCAGTAGATCGTCTGCTCGACCGCGCCGTGGACGTCGAGCCGCCAGCGCTCCCGCGTCACGTTCGGCATCAGCCCGAGATCGAGCACCGGCCAGTCCGCCGTCAGATGCTGGCCCGGCGGCAGGCGCTGCTCTTCCGGCCGGGTGATCTTGCCGGTGAGGAATTTACCCTCACGCGCCCAGCGCTGCTTGCTGCGCGTCAGCTTGCTCTCGGGTGGCTCGGCGTCGTCGGTCATCGGCGTTGTGCCATCATTCGTGGCGATGCATCGCGGAGTCGTGCTTGGTGTCGCGCATGGTCGAATAAATCAGGAGCGACAGGAAGATCATGCCACTAAGATAATAGTAGAACCAGTCCTCATGCCCGATGCTCTTGAAATAGAGCGCGACCGCAGGCGCGGTGCCGCCGAAGACCGACACCGTGATGGCGTAGGGCAGGCCGACGCCGAGCGCACGGACATTGGTCGGGAACAGCTCGGCCTTCACGATCGCATTGATCGAGGTGTAGCCGGCGACGAAGATCCAGGCGCCGCAGATCAGGAGGAAGGCGATGAAGGGCGATTTGGTCTCCTTCAGCGCGGTCAGGATCGGGATCGTCGCCAGCGTGCCGACGACGCCGAAGAAGATCAAAAGCGGCTTGCGGCCGATACGGTCGGACAGCGCGCCATAGATCGGCTGCAGGAAGGTCGCGAAGATCAGCGAGCCGAAGATCACGAAGGTGGTCTGGTCCTCGGTGAGGCCGACCGACAGCTTCACGAAGGTCTGCATGTAGGTGGTGAAGGTGTAGAACGCCGCGGTGCCGCCGGCGGTGAGACCAACCACCAGCAGCAATTCGCGCGGATAGTTCAACAGGCCGACGATCGAGCCGGTCGGCTTGGAGACCTTCTTGGCCTCCTCGAACGCCTCGGTCTCGTGCAGGCCGCGCCGCATCACCGCCGCGAAGATCGCGAGCATGGCGCCGATCACGAACGGAATCCGCCAGCCCCAGGCCTTCAGCTCGTCCGCGGTCAGGAACACCTTTTGCAGCAACAGCAGCACGATGATCGCGGTGAGCTGGCCGCCGATCAGCGTCACGTACTGGAAGCTCGAATAGAAGCCGCGATGCTTGGGATCGGCGACCTCGCTGAGATAGGTGGCACTGGCGCCATACTCGCCGCCGAGGCTGAGACCCTCGATGATGCGGGCGAGTGCCAGGATCGCCGGTGCGGCTATGCCGATGGTGGCATAGGTCGGCGTCACCGCGATGATCAGCGAGCCGAAGCACATACAGACCACCGACAGCGTCAGCGACAGCCGTCGGCCATAGCGGTCGGCGATGTAGCCGAACAGCCAGCCGCCGAGCGGGCGCATCAGGAAGGTCGCGGCAAACAGCACCGCGGCATTGAGCTGCTGCACCACCGGATCGCTGTTCGGGAAGAACGCCGGCGCGAAATACAGCGCGAACGCGGTATAGGCGTAGAAATCGTACCACTCGACGAGATTGCCGACCGAGCCGATCAAGATCGCCTTGACCCGCCGCTCGACGTCATGGATGTCCAGATGGTCGCTCGCGGATCGAGCGGTTTGTTCGGACATTGGCAGGCCTCCCCGGATTCTCTGGCGCGATTCCGGGGCAACCTATCTCATTTGCGTGGTGCGGTGTAACTGCTGTCCCGTTGCTTTAGGCGTTCTTGCCGAACAGAACGGGCAGTTGACGCGGGCCGCGCACCGTGCCTTCCGACCAGGTGACCTTGCCGGCCGGGTCGAGGCGGAAATCCGGAATCCGCTTCAGCCATTCCTCGATCGCCACCTGCATCTCCATCCGCGCCAGGTTGGAGCCGACGCAGCGGTGGATGCCGAGGCCGAACGCGGCGTGGCGGTTCTCCTTGCGGTCGATCACGACCTTGTCCGCATCGGGGAACATGGCGGGGTCACGGTTGGCCGCGGGAAAGGACAGCAGCACCATGTTGCCCGCCTTGACCGGGCAGCCGGAGATCGTGGTCTCCTTCATCACCTCGCGCGCCATCGTCACCGGCGAATAGGCGCGCAGGAATTCCTCGATCGCGGTCGGGATCAGCGCCGGCTCCGCGACCAGGCGTTCGCGATCGGCGGGCGTTTTGGCGAGGTGCCAGAGCGAGGAGCCGAGCGCGCTCCAGGTGGTGTCGATGCCGGCGATCAGGAGCAGCCGCAGCGAGCCGAGCACGTGCTCGTCGGTCAGCGGCTGGCCGCCGGGGCCCTTGGCCCGCAGCAGCTGCGAGATCAGATCGTCGCCCGGCTCAAGCTTGCGCTGCTCGAGATGGGCCATGAAGTAGCCGGTCATCTCGCGCACGCCGCTCATCAGTTCGTTCTCGTCCTTGATGCCGAGCTCGAGGATCTGGTGGATCCACTTGATGAAGAGGTCGCCGTCCTTCTCGGGAATTCCCAGCATGTGCGCGATGGCGCGCACGGGGATGTGCTTGGTATAGCGCGCCGCGGCGTCGCAACGGCCGTCGGCGATGAATTCGTCGATCAGCTCGTTGCAGATCGCGCGCACCCGCGGCTCCAGCCGCTTCATCGCGTCCGGCGTGAAGGGCGGCAGCAGCACCTGCTTGGCGGGCTTGTGCTCCGGCGGATCGGAGGTGATCGGCGGCGCACGGGCCGTGATCTCGGGGCGGACGTCGCGCACGATGACGCGGCGCGAGGAGAAGTGCTCGGTGTCGTAGGCGATCTCCTTCACCGCCTGATAGGTGGTCGGCATGTAGCAGCCGAGGAAGCGCTCGGTATGCACGACCGGTGAGGCGGTGCGCAGCGTCTCCCAGATCGGGAACGGGTCGTCGGTCCAGGCTGGATCGGTGTGGTCGAAATCATGGACCCAGTCGGTGACCGGTGGATGTTCAGGCAGATAGCTTGCGGACGGGGAATCGGACATCGGCTCGTTTCCTTCTCGTTCGATCAAACGCAGGTCGGCGCAGCGGGCGGCGCGCGGCCGTCCCTGTTGGCCGCTATTCCTCGGTGACTTCGATCGCGATTTCCGGGCAGTTGGTTTGCGCGAGCCAGGCCTTGTCCTCGAGCCCGGCCGGAACGGTCCCGTCGCCAACTTCATGGGCGTTGCCGTATTCGTCGAGCTCGAACAGTTCGGGGGCGAGCGATTTGCAGCGGGCGTGACCCTGGCACTTGTCCTGGTCGACGCGGATTCTGAGCTTGGACATGCAAGCACTCTCCCTCGGCTCTGGCGCACAGTGGGCGCGCCGGGTTCCTCATTTTAGTTTATGCAAGTTTCAGCTTGCTTGGGCGGCCGGCCTCTTAACCGGACCGCCAAGTTATAGTATATTACATTATCGTCGTGCTTGCGCGTCAAGCGAAAATTCAGCGATCATTGCCGCAATGGGACAAATCGTTCGTAAGCCGTTGAAAACCTACCACCATGGCGACCTCCGCGAAGCCCTGATTCAGGCCGCGTTGCGCGAGGTCGAACTCGGTGGCCCCGAAGCGATCAGCATCAAGGCGCTGGCCAGGCAGCTCGGCGTCTCGCAGCCGGCGCCGTATCGGCATTTCGCCGACCGCGAGGCGTTGCTGGAGGCGGTGACCGCGGAAGCGTTCCGGCAGTTCAACGTGATCATGCGCGAGGCGATCGAGCAGCCCGGCAAGGGCTCGAAACTGTCGCGCTTCGCGCAGGCTGCGCTGGCCTTCGGGCTCGAGCGGCACGGCATCTACCGGTTGATGTTCGCGTCCAGAACCATGGCCTGCGCGCCTGTCGGCAGCGAACTGCACGTCGCGGCGATGGAAACGCTGGCGCTGCTGATCGAGTCGTTCGAGGCGCCGGCCGTCGGGCTGTTGCGCGAACGGCAGGCGCTGAAGATCTGGGCCGGGCTGCACGGCATCGTGATGCTCGCCGAACAGGGCCTGCTCACCGGCGAGGTCGGCCAGATCAGCCGCGAGGAACTGATGGACGAGATCGTCGAGCAGACTAAGCTCGCACTCACCGTCGCGCTGCATGCGACGGAAGAAAAGGCGTAGGACGTTCTACCTCGGCGGCCGCGGGTCGATCGGGGTCGTGCCACGCACGCCCAGAATGTCCTCCAGCACTTTCGCGCCGGCGAGAAGCTGCGCCTCGGCGCGCGGCTTGGCGATCATCTGCAGACCGACCGGCAGGCCCGACGCGGTGAAGCCGCAGGGCAGCGACAGTGCCGGGCAGCAGGCCAGCGTGATCGCATAGACGATGCCGAGCCATTCGACGTAATTGTCGAACTTCTTGCCGTCGCATTCGGCGACATAGCGATTCTCGACCGGGAATGGCGGCACGATGGTCGCGGGCGCCAGCAGCAAATCGTATCTCTCAAAGAATTCGAGCGCACGCGCGGTCATCGCGACGCGCTGCGCCTCGGCGCGCTCGAGCTTTTCGACCGTGAGCTTCAGCCCTTCCTCGATGTTCCAGATCACCTCGGGCTTGAGCAGGTCGCGCTTGGTGCGCAGCAGTTCGGCCTTGCTGATCGCGAAATCGAATGCGCGCAGCACGTGGAAGCATTCATGGGCGTCGCGGAAGTCAGGATGCGCCTCCTCGACGATCGCGCCGGCCTCCGCGAAACGCTCCGCCGCCTTGCGGGTGACGGCCCTCACTTCGGGATCGACCGGCGTGATGCCGAGATCGGGCGAATAGGCGATGCGCTTCGGCTTGCTGCCCGACCGCGCCGCTGAGAGGAACGATGTCGGCAGCACGGGCAAGGACAACGGATCGGCGGCGTGCTCGCCGCTCATCGCGTCGAGCAGCAGCGCGAGGTCCTCGATATTGCGCGCCATCGGCCCCTGCACGCCGAGCGTGCGGTCGACGCCGAATTTCGGCGTCTGCGCGACGCGGCCGATCGACGGCCGTAGGCCGACGACGCCGCAGAAGCTCGCCGGGTTGCGCAGGCTGCCGCCCATGTCGGAGCCGTGGGCGAGCCACGCGGTGCCGCTGGCCAGCGCCGCCGCCGCGCCGCCGGACGAGCCGGCGGCCGAGCGCGACGTGTCCCAGGGATTGCGGGTCGGACCGAACACCTCGTTGAAGGTGTTGGCGCCGGCGCCGAATTCCGGGGTGTTCGACTTGGCGTAGATCACGCCGCCGTTCTGTTCGAGGCGCTCGACCAGGATGTCCGACTTCGCGGGAACGTTGTCCTTGAAGATCGGCGAGCCCAGCGTGGTCAGCACGCCGGAGACGGCGGTGAGGTCCTTGATCGGGACCGGAAGACCCGCGAGCAGGCCGCGCTCGCTGGCCGGCTTCTGCATCAGCGCCCTGGCGTGCGTGCGGGCGCGGTCGAAGCAGAGCGTCGGCAGCGCGTTGACCTTGCCGTCGATCTCGGCGATGCGCTTTTCCAGCACATCGAGCAGGTCGAGCGGCGTGACGTCGCCGGCTTTCAGTTTCTCGACGACGGCACATGCGGTTTCCCGGATCAGCCCCTGATCTGCCACTTGCTTGTCTCCGTTGTTGCAAGTCTTCTGTGCTTGCTGCTGTAGAACATTTTCCCGGAAAGTGGAAACCGCAGAGATTGCGAACGGTTCTCTCTCCCCGTCATCCTGAGGAGCGAAGCGAGCCTCGAAGGAAGAACGGCCAGCAGCAGGGCCGTCGATCCTTCGATGCGCCGCTTTGCGGCTCCTCAGGATGACGGAGGAGAGAGCGAGCGCCTAACCCCACCCCGACGTCAGCCCGCCATCGACCGTGTAGATCACGCCCGACGTATAGCCTGCGCGATCGGAGGCCAGGAACGCCATCAGGTCGCCGATCTCGCGCGCATGCGCGGGGCGGCCGAGCGGCAGGCCCTTCTGGAATTCCGTGTAGCGGCTCTCGTCGCCGAACTGGTTCCTGGCGCGGGTCTTGAGCAGCGTGACGTGGCGGTCGGTGCCGACCGGGCCGGGGTTGATGCCGACGACGCGGATGTTGTCGGCGAGGCTCTTGCCGCCGAGCGCGCGGGTGAACGACATCAGCGCCGCATTGCCGGCGCTGCCGCAGATGTAGTTGGCATCGAACTTCTCGCCGGCCGCGCCGATGTCGTTGACGATCACGCCGCCGCCGCGCGCCTTCATCTGGGCATAGACCGCGCGCGTCAGGTTGATGTAGCCGAACACCTTGAGCTCCCAGGCATGCCGCCAGGTCGCCTCGTCGATCTTGTCGATCGAGCCTCCCGGGATGTCGCCGGCATTGTTGACGAGGATATCGATGTCGGCGGCCTCCCTGGCCAGCCGCGCGAGATCCTCGGATTTGCGCAAGTCCACGACGCTGGTCGCGGCGTCGATCTGGTGCGCGGAGCGCAGCCGCTCGGCCAGCGCCTTCAATTGCTCGCCGTTGCGGGCGGCGAGCAGCAGATTGGCGCCTTCCTCGGCAAAGGCTTCGGCGGCGGCCGCGCCAATGCCCTTGGAGGCGCCGGTGATCAGGACACGCTTGCCGCGCAGATGCAGATCCATGGGATGTCTCGCTTTGGTATGAGGAACGAATGTCCGCGAAATTGGTGGGGCAGGGTCGCTCCGCGGTCAACACTGCACTGCAGCGTTGCGCTGGCGCGAAGTTTGGTCCATTGCAGGACCATCAGGATAGGCGGCATTGCCGGCCGGGCAAATCACAAGGGTGTTCTCGATGAGCAGCGCAAAAAAGCAGTATCGGATTGCGGTCATTCCCGGTGACGGCATCGGCAAGGAAGTGATGCCGGAGGGCCTGCGCGTCATCGAGGCGGCGGCGAAGAAGCACGGCGTCGACGTGAAGTTCGACCATTTCGACTTCGCCTCCTACGACTATTACGAGAAGCACGGCGAGATGATGCCGGCCGACTGGAAGGACCAGATCGGCAAGCATGACGCGATCTATTTCGGCGCCGTCGGCTGGCCGGCCAAGATCCCGGATCACGTTTCGCTGTGGGGTTCGCTGATCAAGTTCCGCCGCGAGTTCGACCAGTACGTCAATCTGCGCCCGGTGCGGCTGATGCCCGGGGTGCCGTCACCGCTTGCAGGCCGCAAGCCCGGCGACATCGATTTCTGGGTGGTGCGCGAGAACACCGAGGGTGAATACTCCTCGGTCGGCGGCCGTATGTTCCCGGACACCGACCGCGAATTCGTCACGCAGCAGACCGTGATGACCCGTATTGGCGTCGACCGCATCCTGAAATTCGCATTTGATCTCGCGCAGTCGCGGCCGAAAAAGCATCTGACTTCGGCGACCAAGTCGAACGGCATCTCCATCACCATGCCCTATTGGGACGAGCGCGTGGAGGCGATGGCCAAGAACTACCCGAAAGTGAAGTGGGACAAGTACCACATCGACATTCTCACCGCGAACTTCGTGCTGCATCCGGACTGGTTCGACGTCGTGGTCGGCTCCAATCTGTTCGGGGATATCCTCTCGGACCTCGGCCCGGCCTGCACCGGCACGATCGGCATCGCGCCGTCGGGCAACATTAATCCGGAAGGCGATTTCCCCTCGGTGTTCGAGCCGGTGCACGGCTCGGCGCCCGACATCGCGGGGCAGGGCATCGCCAATCCGATCGGCATGATCTGGTCGGGTGCGATGATGCTGGAGCATCTCGGCGAGAAGCAGGCGGCAGCCGCCATCGTTGGCGCGATCGAGCGCACGCTCGGCGAACGCACGCTGCGCACCCGCGACCTCGGCGGCAATGCCGATACGACGGCCTGCGGCAAGGCCGTGGCGGAGATGGTGGATTAGGCTGCGCTGTCACCCTCTTCCTTTGTGGGAGATGGTGCCTCGTCGCCTAACCCCGTGCTGTCGTCCCTGCGAAAGCAGGGACCCCTAACCACAGGGTCTTGTTGTTGGGGCTCGCTGTGGCCCCAGCCTTCGTGACAATGTGGAGCGGTGATTATGGGGCCCGGCCGCGCGGAGCCTGTCATCGGGCGGCGCTTTGCGCCGACCCGTTGGCTGGGCCGGGACGACGGTGAGATTACCCCTTCACGATCCGCCGGCAATGCTCCCATGCCGCGTGGATCAGGTTCTCGCTCGCTTCGGGCGTGCGGAACGCCGAGTGCGCCGACAGCGTCACGTTCGGGATTTTCGTCAGCGGATGATCCTTGGGCAGCGGCTCGATGTTGTAGACGTCGAGGCCGGCGTGGCGGATGTGGCCGGAGTTGAGCGCATCGATCATCGCCTGTTCATCGACGATCGCGCCGCGGGCGGTGTTGATCAGCACCACGCCCTTCTTCATCTTGGCGATCTTGTCGCGCGTGATGAGGCCGCGGGTCTCGTCGTTCAATAGCAGATGGATCGAGACCACGTCGCTTGTCGCCAGCACGGTGTCGAGCTCGGTGAATTCGACGCCCGGATGGCTCTTGGGCGACCGGTTCCAGGCGATCACCTTCATGCCGCTGCCGAGCGCGATGCGGGCGACCTCGGCGGCGATGCCGCCGAAGCCGACCAGGCCAAGGGTCTTGCCGGTGAGCTGCATGCCGTCCTCGCGCAGCCAGTTGCCGGCGCGCATCTCGCGGTCCATCTGCGCGATCACCCGCGCCGACGACCACATCAGCGCGATCGCGGACTCCGCGACCGCGGTGTCGCCATAGCCCTTGATCAGATGCACGGAGATGCCGAGCTCGGCGAGCTCTTCCGGATTCATGTAGCTGCGCGCGCCGGTGCCGAGGAACACGACATGCTTCAGGCCGGCGCATTTCCTTGCGACGTCGGTCGGCAACGCGGTGTGATCGACGACCGCGATCTCGGCGCCGTCGAGCACTGCAGGATAATCCTCCGGCTTGATGTCGGGGTTGCGGTTGATCCGCATCCGGGGATCGCCTGACTTTTCCAATCGCTCGGTGATGACAGCGAGCGATTCATTGGCGTCGACAAACACTGCGCGCACGAAAGCCTCCATCCGATGAGAAGAAGATGATCAGGATGCGACGCCGGCGAGCGCCAGCACCGTATGCATCAGGACGTTGGCGCCGGCGGCGCAATCGGTCTGCGTGGCGTCTTCCAGCTCGTTATGGCTGATGCCGTCCTTGCAGGGCACGAACACCATCGCCGCCGGCATCACCGTGTTGAGGTTGCAGGCGTCATGGCCGGCGCCGGAGGTGATGCGGCGGTGCGAATAGCCGAGCTGCTGGGCCGCGCTCTCCACCGCGTCGACCAGCCTCGGGTCGAAATGCGTCGGCGCCTTGCGCCAGACCAGGTCGAGCTGGACCTCGACCTTGCGCTTTGCTGCGATCTCGGTGACGGCTGCACGCAGGTCGCGATCCAGCGCGTCCATGATCGCGGCGTCGGCGCTGCGGCAATCCACCGTGAAGGCGATCTCGCCGGGGATGACGTTGCGCGAGGGCGCAGCGATCACGGCCTCGCCGATGGTGCCGACCGCCTTCGGCCCGTGTTTCTTCGCAATGCTTTCCATCGCCAGCACGATCTCCGACAGCGTTGCCAGCGCATCGCGGCGCAGCGGCATCGGGGTGGATCCCGCGTGACTCTCGAAGCCCGTGATCTTGCCGTCGTACCACAACACGCCCTGGCCGGAATCGACCACGCCGATGGTCTTGCCCTCGGCCTCCAGGATCGGGCCCTGCTCGATATGCAGTTCGACGAAGCTGGTGAACTTCTGGCGGCCGACCGGGGCATCGCCGCGATAGCCGATCGAGTCCAGCGCCTGCGCCACCGTGACGCCGTCGGCATCCTTGCGCGACAGAATGTCGTCGGTGGTGAAATCGCCGACGTAAGCGGCAGAGGCCATCATCGCCGGCGCAAAGCGCGAGCCTTCCTCGTTGGTCCAGTTGCAGATGCAGATCGGCAGCTCGGTCTCGATGCCGGCATCGTTGAGCGTGCGCACCATCTCGAGCGCGGCCAGCGTGCCAAGGATGCCATCATATTTGCCGCCGGTCGGCTGGGTGTCGAGATGCGAGCCGACGCCGATCGGCGGCTTCGACATGTCCCGTCCTTTCCGCAAGCCGAACATCGAGCCGAGCGCATCGACCTGCACCTCGAGGCCGGCGCTCTCGCACGCCTTGCGGAACCAGTCGCGCACCTGCTTGTCCTCGGCGCTGAGGGTCAGCCGCCGCACACCGCCCTTTGGCGTTGCACCGAACTGCGCGGTTTCGTGGATGGTGCCCCAGAGGCGGGCGGAATCGATCTGCAGGTTGGTTGCGGCTCGGCTCATGTCGTCAGTCCATTTCAGCTGTCATTTCCGGGGCGGTCCGAAGGACCAGGCCCGGAATCTCGAGATCCCGGGTTCGATGCTGACGCATCGCCCCGGAATGACGTTTGATTATCCGGCACTCGTTCAATGGCGCGCCGCTTCCATCGCGTCAACCGCCACGCTCGCCTGCGCGATCTGCCTGGCGAGATGGGCGACACGCTCTACGGCGACCGCATCGGGGGAGGCGAGCCAGCTTGCGGTGAAGGTGAGGGGCGGCAGCTTGAGGTCGGTATCGAGCAGTTGCAAGCGGCCGTCGGCGAGCTCGTTCTCGACGATCGCCGACGGAATCACCGCAATGCCCAGGCCTTCATTGGCCATGTGGATCACGGTCGCGAGCGAGGTCGAGGCGTGCAGCCGGATCGGCGGCAGGTCAGGGGCGTTGAACAGCGCGCGCACGGTCTCATAGGGCTGGGTCTTGCGCGGAAATGTGATGATCGGAAACCGCGCCAGATCCCGCCGCGCCACCGGCCCGGAGCCGAGGCCGAGCGAGGGGCTCGCCAGGAAACCGATCGGGTAGTCGCATAGCACATGGTTGTGCGCGCCGGATGCCGAGACCGGTCCGAGCACGAAGGCGAGCTCGATCTCCTGCGCCAGCAGTCGCGGGGTCAGGTTCGGCGTGATGTCGACCTCGATCTCCAGCGACAGGTTCGGGTAGATCTCGTTGACGCTCTTGACCAGCCGCGGCAGCCAGGTGTGCACGATGGTCTCCGCGACACCGAGCCGCAGCGCACCGCGCATCGCCGAACGGTCGCCGACCTCCGCCATCATCTCCGAGCGCAGGCCGATCAGCTTCTCGGCGTAGGTCATCATCAGCCGTCCGCTCGGCGTCGGCGAGGCCACCCGGTGATCGCGGTTCAACAGCTTGACGCCCATCTCGCGCTCGAGCTGGGCGATGCGCTGGGAGATCGCCGGCTGGGTGGTGTTGAGCCGCTGGGCGGCGCCGCGGAAGCTGCCGAGCTTGACGACCCAGAGGAAGGTTTCGATCGAGCGGAAGTCCGTCATTGGAAGCATATCCCCGATCGATAAATCTTATTTATCGATTTTGATTAGAAAGGACGATTAGACATTATATCACGCTTGGTGTTGGTTTGTCCTTGTCGAGATTATGGGCAGGAGAATCCCATGACTGTTTTTGCGGCAGTGCAGCGATCTCAGGGGGAGCCGGTGCTGGCGAGCGTCGAAGCGCGCCGCGCCTGCCGCAACGGCATGGCCTCGGCCACCACGGCCGGGCTCGCCAACGGTTTCGTGCAAGGTAATCTCGCGATCCTGCCGGAGAAACTCGCCGGCGCCTTCCACCGCTTCTGCCAGCTCAATCCGAAGCCGTGCCCGATCATCGGCATGTCCGACGTCGGCGATCCCAGAATCCCCGCGCTCGGCCTCGACCTCGACATCCGCACCGACGTGCCGCGCTACCGGGTCTGGCGCGACGGCGAGGTGGCGGACGAGCCGACCGACATCACCAAATACTGGCGCGACGATCTCGTCACCTTCGTGCTCGGCTGCTCCTATTCGTTCGAGGAGGCGCTGCTGGAGGACGGGCTGCCGATCCGTCACATCGAACGCAACCTGCGTGTGCCAATGTACCGGACCAACATCGCCTGCCAGCCGTCGGGGCCGTTCGCGGGACCGATGGTGGTGTCGATGCGCCCGTTCAAGCCGGCGGATGCGATCCGCGCGGTGCAGATCACCTCGCGCTTCCCGTCGGTGCATGGCGCACCGGTTCATCTCGGCCACCCGCATGCGATCGGCATCAAGGATATCGCCAAGCCCGACTATGGCGATCCGGTGCCGGTGGCCGATGACGAGATCCCGGTGTTCTGGGCCTGTGGCGTGACGCCGCAATCGGTGATCGCAAGCGCGAAGCTGCCGTTCGCGATCACGCATTCGCCGGGCCTGATGCTGGTGACCGATCTCAGGAACAAGCAGCTGGCTGTGCTCTGAATAGGCAATTCGTGCAATTCATTGAGGCTTTACTGCGCGCTACAAGCATCACATCGATAATAACAAGCTGACCTAAGGGGAATTTCGATGACGATCTCTCGCCGTAACGTGTTGCTGGGTGCCACTGCCGCCGCCGCGCTCGGTCCGATGGCCGCGCGCGCGCAGACAAGCGAAGTTGCAATCGGCGTGATCTATCCGCTGTCCGGCTCCAGCGCCGCGATCGGCGTCGACGCGCAGCATGCCTTCAATACCGCGGCCGAGATCATCAACAAGAACTATGATTTCGCGCTGCCGCTCGCCAAGGGCGAAGGCCTGTCCGGCCTCGGCGGCGCCAAGGTTCGCCTCGTGTTCGCCGACCACCAGGCCGATCCGCAGAAAGGCCGCGCCGAGACCGAGCGCCTGATCACGCAGGAGAAGGTCTGTGCCGTCGTCGGCACCTATCAGAGCGCGGTTGCCGTTACCGTCAGTCAGACCTGCGAGCGCTACGGCGTCCCGTTCATCTCGGCCGACAATTCCTCGCCCAGCCTGCATCGCCGCGGTTTGAAATACTATTTCCGCGCCTCGCCGCATGACGAGATGTTCTCGGCCGCGATGTTCGACTTCTTCGATGCGATGAAGAAGAAGGGCCAGAAGATCGAGACCCTGGCGCTGTTCCACGAGGACACCATCTTCGGTACCGATTCGGCGAACGCGCAGACCAAGCTCGCCGGCGAGCGCGGCTACAAGATCGTCAGCGACATCAAGTATCGCGCCAACTCGCCGTCACTGACCGCCGAGGTGCAGCAGCTCAAGGCGGCCAATGCCGACGTGCTGATGCCGTCGAGCTACACCACCGACGCCATCCTGCTGGTCAAAACCATGGCCGAGCTCGGCTACAAGCCGAAGAACATCATGGCGCAGGACGCCGGCTTCTCGGAGAAGGCGACTTATGACGCTGTCGGCGACAAGCTCGAAGGCGTGATCTCGCGCGGCAGTTTCTCGCTCGACCTGGCCAAGAAGCGGCCGATGGTCGGTCTCATCAACGAGATGTACCGCGCCAAGTCCGGCAAGGACTTCAACGACTATTCGTCGCGCCAGTTTATGGGCCTGATCGTGATGGCCGACGCCATCAACCGGGCCAAGTCGACTGACGGCGAGAAGATCCGCGAGGCGCTGGTTGCGACCGACATGCCGGGAGACGTGACCATCATGCCGTGGCGGCGCGTCAAGTTCGACGAGATGGGGCAGAACAACTTCGCCGATCCCGTGCTCTTGCAGTATGCGGCGAAGAACTTCGTCACGATCTTCCCGGAACAGGCCGCCGTCTCCGAGGCGATCTGGCCGATGAACAGCTGATCGGTCGGACGCTTTCTCTCCGTCGTCCCGGGCAAGCGAAGCGCGACCCGGGACCCATTACCACAGGCAGGCGTTTTGCGATGATTGGGGCGCAGCGGTGACAGCCGAGACCATTATCCAGAGTTTAGCGAGCGGCCTCCTGATGGGGCTACTCTACGGACTGATCGCCGCCGGCCTCGCATTGATCTTCGGATTGATGGACGTCGTGAATTTCGCGCACGGCGAATTCCTGATGATCGCGATGTACGCGACCTTCTTCCTGTTCGCGTTCTTCGCGATCGACCCCTTGCTTGCGGCGCCGTTGGTCGCCGCGGCATTGTTCGTGTTCGGCGCGGTGGTCTACCTCTTGGTGGTCCGCTTCGCGATGCGCGCCAAGGCCAATGCCGGCATGGTGCAGATCTTCTCCACCTTCGGCCTTGCGATCGTGATGCGGGGCCTCGCCCAGTTCTTCTTCACGCCCGACTACCGCAGCGTCACCAACTCCTGGGTCGGCGGCAAGACGATCTCGATCGCCGGCATCTATCTGCCGGAGCCGCAGCTGATCGGCGCGATGCTGTCGATCGCGGCCTTCGTCGCGCTTTACTTCTTCATCAACCGCACCGATTTCGGCCGCGCGCTCGAGGCGACGCGCGAGGACGCCGGCGCGGTGGCGCTGGTCGGCATCGACAAGAACCGGGTGTTCGCGCTCGGCTGGGGCCTTGGTGCCGCGCTGGTCGGCCTGGCCGGCGCCATCATGGCGATCTTCTTCTACGTCTATCCCGACGTCGGCGCGTCGTTTGCGCTGATCGCCTACGTCACCGTGGCGCTCGGCGGCTTCGGCAGCGTGTTCGGCGCCTTTGCCGGCGGCATCATCGTCGGCCTGGTCGAGGCGACCACCGCGCTGATCCTGCCGCCGTCGCTGAAATCGGTCGGCATCTACGCCGTCTATCTCCTGGTCGTCTTCATCCGCCCGCGTGGCCTGTTCGGATCGATGTGATGGACACCTACTTTGCCCAACGCCGCAGGCGTGACCTGATCGTCGCGGCCTGCCTTGCGGTGATCGCAGCGCTGGTGCCGCTGTTCGTCAAGGACGTCTACGTCCAGAACATCATGGTCCTGACCCTGATGTATGCCGCGCTGTCGCAGAGTTGGAACATCCTCTCCGGCTATTGCGGACAGATCTCGCTGGGACATGCGCTGTATTTCGGGCTCGGCGCCTACACCACCGCGCTCCTGTTCACCAAGTTCGGCGTGCTGCCGTGGTTCGGCATGCTGGCGGGCGGGGCGATCTCCGCCGTGATCGCGATGGCGCTAGGCTATCCCTGCTTCCGCCTGCGCGGGCATTATTTCGTGATCGCGACCATCGTGATCGCCGAGATCGCGCTGCTGCTGATCCAGAACTGGGATTGGGCGGGCGCAGCCCTCGGCATCGATATCCCGGTGCGCGGCGACAGCTGGCTCAAATTCCAGTTCACGCGCTCCAAGCTGCCGTACTTCTATTTCGCGCTGGCGCTGGCCTGTATCGCCTGGCTCGTCACCTGGTGGCTTGAGGACTCCAAATGGGGTTATTGGTGGCGCGCGGTGAAGGACAATCCGGACGCGGCCGAAAGCCTCGGCGTGGTCGTGTTCAATTCCAAGATGGGCGCGGCGGCGGTCTCCGCCTTCCTCGTCGCCGTCGGCGGCAGCTTCTACGCCCAGTTCGTCTCCTATATCGACCCCGAAAGCGTGATGGGCTTCCAGTTCTCGCTGCTGATGGCGCTGCCCGCGGTGTTGGGGGGCATCGGCACGCTGTGGGGGCCGGTGCTCGGCGCCGTGATCCTGATCCCGCTCACCGAGCTGACGCGGTCCTTCGTCGGCGGTTCCGGCCGCGGCGTCGACCTCATCGTCTATGGCGCGCTGATCGTCGCGATCTCGCTGGCACTGCCGAAGGGGCTCGTCAGCGTGTTCAGCTTGCTGTCCGGGCGCAAGGAGGCCGCGCGATGACGGCCCCGCTCTTGGAAACCCGCGGCGTCTGGCAGCGCTTCGGCGGCCTCGTCGCCAACAGCGACGTCTCGATCTCGGTCGGCCGCGGCGAGATCGTCGGCCTGATCGGCCCGAACGGCGCCGGCAAATCGACGCTGTTCAATTTGATCGCGGGCGTGCTGCCGCCCACGCAAGGCTCGATCATGTTCGACGGCGAGGACGTGACAAAGCTGCCGGCGGCGGAGCGCTGCCAGCGCGGCGTCGGGCGCACCTTCCAGGTGGTCAAGAGCTTCGAGACTATGACCGTGATCGACAACGTCATTGTCGGTGCGCTGATCCGCAACACGAAGATGCGCATCGCGCGGCAGAAGGCCTATGAGGTCCTGGAGTTCTGCGGACTTGCGGCGCGCGCCGACAAGCTTGCCGCCGATCTCGTCCCGTCGGAGAAGCGCCGGCTCGAAGTCGCCCGTGCGCTGGCCACCGAACCGAAGCTGCTGCTGCTCGATGAAGTGCTGACCGGACTGACGCCCGTCGAGGCGCAGACCGGCGTCGAACTGGTGCGCAAGGTGCGGGCCACCGGCGTCACCGTGCTGATGGTCGAGCACGTGATGGAGATCGTGATGCCGCTGGTCGACCGCGCCATCGTGCTCAATCTCGGCAAGGTGCTGGTCGAGGGCAAGCCGACCGAGGTCGTCCGCAATCCGGAAGTCATTTCTGCCTATCTCGGGGATCGTCATGCTGTCGGTGCGTGAACTCACCACCGCCTATCAGGGCCTGGTTGCGATCTCCTCGGTGTCGATCGACGTCACCAAGGGCGAGATCGTCTGCGTCGCCGGCGCCAATGGCGCGGGCAAGTCGACGCTGCTGAAATCGATCGCCGGCGCCGAGCGTCCGCGCGCGGGCACCGTCACCTTCGACGGCAAGCGGATCGACGGCCAGCCGCAGCACGTCATCACCGCTGATGGCATCGCCTTCGTGCCGGAGAACCGCCGGCTGTTTCCGCGACTCTCGGTGCGCGACAATCTGCGGCTCGGCAGCTATCTCTATCGCAGCCAATCCGACCGCGATGCGCCGCTCGATCTGGTGTTCAATCTGTTCCCGCGGCTCGGCGAGCGGCTGGAGCAGCGCGCGGAGACCTTGTCCGGCGGCGAGCAGCAGATGCTCGCGATCGGCCGCGCGCTGATGACGCGGCCGCGGCTGCTGATGCTCGACGAGCCGTCGCAGGGCATCATGCCGAAACTGGTCGACGAGATCTTCCAGGCCGTGAAGCGCATCCGCGACGCCGGCATGACGGTCCTGATCGTCGAGCAGCGCATGGCCGAGTGTTTGGAGATCGCCGACCGCGCCTACATCCTGCAGACCGGCCGCGTGCTGATGCAGGGCACCGCCGCCGAGATCACCGGCAATCCCGACGTGCGCAAGGCGTATCTGGGGCTGTAGTTTTCTGTCTCCGCGCACGCGAACGTCATCCTGAGGTGCGAGCCTTGCGGCGCATTTGCGCCGCTGGGCGAGCCTCGAAGGATGGGCTACAAGCGCCCGTGGCCATCCTTCGAGGCGCGCTGAAGTGGCTCGCACCTCAGGATGACGGTGGTGCTTGTGGCGCGAGGTATCCGACAGCTACGAATCTAGCCCAGCAGCCTACTTGCCCTCTTGCTTGCTCTCGTCAATCTTCTCGACCTTCGCGGCGAGATCCGGCACGCGGCTGACGCGATAGGTCGCGTTGCTGCAGGTCAGCGTCCAGGCCTCGTTGTCGGGCTTCGAGAGCTTGTCGTCCCGTTCGGCCTTGAGCGGCTTGTCGCAGGCATAGCCTTGCGCGCGCAGCTGCACCGCCAGCAGGTCCGGCAAGGTCTGCTCGGCCTGTGCCGTCGATCCCGCCAGGCCGCCGGCGAGCAGCGCAGTGAATGCCAATCCCGTGAACCTCATCATGACCGTTCTCCGCATATCTCACCTTGCTTGATCTAGTGAGGGTGATCCGGCAGCACGAGCCCGAACGTCCTGGTCAAATCCGCCACCTGTTCGGGCGAGAGATAGCGCGGGTTCAGCCCGCGCAGCAGCAGATAGAGTTTGGCGGTTTCCTCCAGCTCCTCGGTCGCGAACACCGCCGCTTCCAGCGTATCGCCTGACACCACGGGCCCGTGATTGGCGAGCAGCACCGATGAATATTTGCCGGCCAGCCCTCTGATCGCGTCGGCAACCGCGGGGTCGCCGGGGCGATAATAGGGTACCAGCGCGGTCTCGCAACATTTCATGACGTAATAGGCAGTCATCGGCGGCAGCACGGCCCGCGGGTCGATCTCGGGCAGCATCGAAAGCGCGACCGAATGGGTCGAGTGCAGATGCACCACGGCGCCGGCTGAGGCGCGGGTCTGGTAGAGCGCGGTGTGCAGCGGCACTTCCTTGGTCGGGGCATCGCCGGAGATCAGGCGGCCGTTGGCGTCGAGCCGCGACATCTTCGCCGGATCGAGGAAACCGAGCGAGGCGTTGGTCGGCGTCACCAGCCAGCCGCCGTCGTCGAGCCGGACGCTGATATTGCCCGAGGAGCCCGGCGTCAGCCCGCGCTCGAACAGCGAGCGGCCGAAGCGGCAGATATCCTCACGAAGCCTCGTTTCGCTCATCCGCTTTTGCCCACTCGGTTTCGTCCGCCTGTTTTGTCTCGGCGCTATCCGTTTTCCGCTTTGTCTCATGCTTTGGCAGCACGGCCAAGGCGTGATAGGCAAGCAGCAACGCGCATGATCCGGAAGAGTGGAAACCGTTTCATGTGTAATCAAGTAAAAATTTGAGGATCGCCGCATGTCCAGTTCCGCAACACCGCACGTCGCCGTCATCGGGCTGGGCTCGATGGGATACGGCATGGCGACCTCGCTCAAGCGCGCCGGCCTTGTGGTGACCGGCTGCGACGTCTCGGCCGATGCCGTCGCGCGCTTCGTAGCCGACGGCGGCAAGGGCGCGAAAACGCCGGCCCAAGCGGCCAGGGATTCCGACATCGTCGTCAGCGTCGTCGTCAATGCGGCGCAGACCGAAGCCATCCTGTTCGGCAAGGACGGCGCCGCCGAGACCCTGGCCAAGGATGCGGTCTTCATCTCTTCGACGACCATGGACCCCGATATCGCGCGGCGGCTGGCCAAGCAGCTGGAGGCGACCGGCCGGCATTATCTCGATGCGCCGATCTCCGGCGGCGCGCAGCGCGCGGCGCAGGGTGAATTGACGATCCTCGCCTCAGGCACCCCGGCGGCGTTCGCGAAGGCGCGGCCGGCGCTGGATGCGATGGCGGCAAAGCTCTACGAGCTCGGCGACGCCGCAGGGCAGGGCGCCGCGTTCAAGATGATCAACCAGCTGCTGGCCGGTGTGCATATTGCCGCCGCCTCGGAGGCGATCGCCTTTGCCGCCAAGCAGGGCCTCGACATCAGGAAGGTCTATGAGGTGATCACGGCCTCCGCCGGTAATTCCTGGATGTTCGAGAACCGCATGCCGCATGTGCTCGACGGCGACTATGCGCCGCGGAGCGCGGTCGAGATTTTCGTCAAGGACCTCGGCATCATCCAGGACATGGCGCGCAATGCGCGCTTCCCGGTGCCGATCTCGGCCGCGGCGCTGCAGATGTTCCTCATGACATCGGCCGCCGGCATGGGCCGCGACGACGATGCGTCGGTGGCGCGGATGTATGCGCAGGTCACCGGCACCAAGCTTCCCGGCGCGAAATAAGAGGATCCTGCGATGCCCCGCTTTGCCGCCAACCTCACCATGATGTTCAACGAGGTCCCGTTCCTCGACCGCTTCGAGGCGGCGGCGAAAGCGGGCTTCACCGCGGTCGAGTTCCTGTTTCCCTACGACCATCCGGCCGAGGAGGTCGGCAAGCGGCTGAAAGCCGCCGGGCTGACGCAAGCGCTGTTCAACCTGCCGCCGGGCGACTGGAACGCCGGCGAGAAGGGCTTTGCCGCGCTGCCGGAGCGCTTCGCCGACCTGCAGCAGAGCCTGAAGACCGCGCTGCCTTATGCGCAAGCGACCGGCGTCAAGCGCGTGCATCTGATGGCCGGGATCGCCGACCGCAGTGATCGACGCGCAGTCGAAGCCTTCTACAAATCCGTCGCCAACGCCGCGGAGTTCTTCGCGCCGCACGACCTCGACGTCGTGATCGAGCCGATCAATCCGCGCAACGTGCCCGGGTATTTCCTCAATGATTTCAACTTCGCGTACGACCTGATCAGCGAGCTGAAGATCCCGAACCTGAAATTGCAGTTCGACATCTATCACTGCCAGATCATCCATGGCGACGTCACGATGCGGCTGCGCGAGATGATGCCTGTGATCGGCCACATCCAGATCGCCTCGATCCCCTCGCGCAACGAGCCCGACGGCGAGGAGCTGAATTATCCGTTCCTGTTCGGTGAACTCGACCGGCTCGGTTACGGCGGCTTTGTCGGCTGCGAATACAATCCGCGCGGCAAGACCACCGATGGTCTCGCCTGGTTCAAGCCCTATGCCGGAGTGAAGCCGTGACACTCGCACTCGGTTGCATCGCCGACGACTATACCGGCGCCTCCGACCTCGCCAACACGCTGACCCGCGCCGGCCTGCGCACGGTGCAGACCATCGGCGTGCCCGCCGACGATCTCGCACTGCCGGAGGTCGACGCCGTCGTTGTGTCGCTGAAGAGTCGCTCGATCGAGGCCGGCCTTGCGGTGACGCGTTCGCGCGCCGCGGAGAGCTGGCTGCGCGGCCGCGGCGCTCAGCATATCCTCTTCAAGATCTGCTCGACCTTCGATTCCACCGATGCCGGCAATATCGGTCCGGTGATGGACGCGCTGCGTGCCGATTCCGGGGACAGCATCGTGCTTGTGACGCCGGCGTTCCCGGAAACCGGCCGCACCGTCTATCAGGGCAATCTGTTCGTCGGCTCGGTGCCGCTGAACGAGAGCCCGCTGAAGGACCATCCGCTCAACCCGATGCATGATTCCAATCTGGTCCGCGTGCTGGCGCGCCAGAGCACCACCAAGGTCGGCCTGGTCGATCTGGCGACGCTGAGCCGCGGCACCGAGTCCGTTCGGGCAAAGCTCGCCGAGCTTGCACGCGGCGGCATCGGCGCTGCGATCGTCGACGCGGTGTTCGACCGCGACCTCGAAACCATCGGGCAGGTGGCGCTGGACCACGGTCTTTCGGTCGGCGCCTCCGGCATCGGGCTT
Organism: Bradyrhizobium sp. USDA 4011; assembly: GCF_054063415.1. Lineage (NCBI taxonomy): Bacteria > Pseudomonadati > Pseudomonadota > Alphaproteobacteria > Hyphomicrobiales > Nitrobacteraceae > Bradyrhizobium > Bradyrhizobium sp. USDA 4011. The sequence goes on along the minus strand of NZ_JBSSGG010000001.1, from coordinate 1,572,762 downwards.
GGCTTGGCGCGCGCGCTTGTCGCCTCAGGAAAGGCCAAACCGGCTGCCGCGAATGCCGTGACCAGCGCAGCGATCGGCGGGCCGGCCGCCTGCCTCGCCGGCAGTTGCTCGCAGGCGACCCTGCGCCAGATCGCCAGTGCCGAGAAGGTGATGCCGGTCCTGCACCTCGACCCCGAGCGGGTGATCGCCGGCAAGGACGAGGCGCAGCGCGCGCTCGCCTGGGCCAAAGAGCGGCTCGGCACGGGTCCAATCCTGATCGCCAGCAGTTCGACTCCGGAGGAGGTGGCTGCTCTGCAATCCCGTCATGGCCGCGATGCAGCCGGATATGCGATCGAGCAGGCGATGGCCGACATCGCGGAGGGACTGGTGCGGTCGGGCGTGCACAGGCTGGTGGTCGCCGGTGGTGAAACTTCAGGCGCCGTGGTCGACCGCCTGGGTATCCCGGGATTCCTGGTCGGTGCGGAAATCGCTGCGGGTGTGCCGGTTCTGCGGGCGGTCGGCGCTGGAGAAGGCGAGATGGTGCTCGCCCTGAAATCAGGCAATTTCGGCGGGCCGGAGTTCTTCTCGGACGCGCTGGCATTGATGCCGTGATGCGCATGTCGCGCACCATGTCAGTCTGATGACTGATATCTCCGTAGTTCAACGGTGAGCCAAATTAACCCTACTTAAGGAGGGGGGCTGGCTTTGATGTCTACGGCGTTGCGCCGCGCCATCAGCCTTCTTTCCGCACGAACGGGCCTCGCGAGCCCGGCACCCAAGAGACCCCACGATGTTCGCCAAATTCTCGATCCGCGCCAAGATCATTGCCGCGGTTGCGTTCCTGCTTGTCGCGCTGACGGGCATGGGCTTGCTTGCAGTCTGGAATATGCGGGCGATCAACGCCAGCACCGTCGACATCACGACCAACTGGTTGCCGAGCGTGCGCGTGCTCGGCGAGCTGCGTGCCGGGGTCATCACCTACCGCAACGTGATCCGCGAACACATGCTCTCGGAAACGCTCGAAGGAAAGCTGGCCGCCGAAAAGACGCTTGCCGGCGTCGTCGAGATGAACACAAAGGCCCGCGCCAAGTACGAGCCGATGATTGCTACCCCGGAGGAGCGGGCGCTCTACCGGCAGTGGTCCGACACTTGGGACAAGTACAAGAAGGGCACCGAAGAGGTGATGGCGATCTCCCGCAAGGAAGCGGGCAAGATTCCGCATGAGGCCCACGAGCTCAACGCCAAGGTCGTGAATAAGATCGGCCTCGAGGCGGATGAGATCCTCAGCAAGGATATCGAACTCAACAACAACGGTGCCGACAAGGCCGCGCAGGATTCCGCCAACAATTACAGCTCGGCGCTGATGATGGTGGCCGCGATCCTCGGCATTGCGATCCTGATCAGTGTCGGCGTCAGCCTCTACACGATTCGCGACATTTCGGCCGGCATCGCCTCGATCGTGAGCCCGATGCAGGCGCTGGGCCGCGGTGACCTCACCGCAATCGTGCCGCACCAGGGCGAGAAGACCGAGATCGGCGCGATGGCCGACACGCTGCAGGTGTTCAAGGAAGCCCTGGTTGCCAAGAAGGCCGCCGATGAGGCCGCTGCCGCCGATGCCGAGGCCAAGATCGAGCGCGGTCGCCGGGTCGATACCATCACCCGCAATTTCGAACAGATGATCGGTGAGATCGTGCAGACCGTGTCGTCGGCCTCGACCCAGCTCGAAGCCTCGGCCAGCACGCTGTCGTCGACCGCACGGCGGTCGCAGGAACTGACCACCTCGGTTGCCGCTGCGTCCGAGGAGGCATCGACCAACGTGCAGTCGGTGGCGTCGGCGACCGAAGAGCTGTCGTCGTCGGTGACCGAGATCAGCCGCCAGGTCCAGGAGTCGGCGCGGATGGCGGGCGATGCCGTGGGCCAGGCGCGCACCACCAACGATCGCGTCAGCGAGCTGTCGAAGGCCGCCGCTCGGATCGGCGACGTCGTCGAACTGATCAACACGATTGCCGGTCAGACCAACCTGCTGGCGCTGAACGCCACCATCGAGGCGGCGCGCGCCGGTGAAGCCGGCCGCGGCTTCGCGGTCGTGGCCTCCGAGGTGAAGGCGCTGGCCGAGCAGACCGCGAAGGCGACCGGCGAGATCGGCCAGCAGATCGCCGGCATCCAGACCGCGACCCAGGAGTCGGTCGGCGCGATCAAGGAGATCTCGTCGACCATCGAGCGGCTGTCGGAGATCTCCTCCACCATCGCCGCCGCGGTCGAAGAGCAGGGCGCGGCGACGCAGGAGATTTCCCGCAACGTGCAGCAGGCGGCGCAGGGCACCCAGCAGGTCTCGGCCAACATCACCGACGTGCAGCATGGCGCCAACGAAACCGGCTCGGCTTCGACCCAGGTGCTGTCGGCGGCGCAGTCGCTCTCGGGTGACAGCAGCCGCCTCAAGCTCGAGGTCGGCAAATTCCTCGACGCCGTCCGCGCGGCCTGATCCGGCGGCGCCCGGACGGCCTGCATCGGGCAGCGAAACACGAACGTGGTGGGCCGACCAGCTCACCACGTTTTGCATTTTTGCAGAGCAGCGATGCGCTAGCCTCGTGACGGCCGAAACGGCGTGCTCGGCCGGCGCATATTCGCAGCAGAGCCGTCTCCTTTTGACGATGATACGAGCGCGATCGGCGGCACTGCGTCCGGCGTACCCGATCGGAGCGCACGGCTTCACGTACTATGCCAAGGAAGTGAAGGCCGCCGCGGCTCCGCAGGTTGGCGTTTCGCCCGTCATCGGGTAAATCGGCCGCTACCGGGACGGCTTTTGCAATGTCGATTCCTCTGCCTGGGCGGGCTTCATTTCGGGAATGCTGCTTTTATGATCGCACTGGTCCGTATCGCGCTGAGCCGGCCATACACTTTCGTCGTGCTCGCGATCCTGCTCTTGATTATCGGACCGCTGGCCGCACTGCGCACGCCGACCGACATCTTTCCCGACATCCGTATCCCCGTGATCGGCGTGGTCTGGCAATACACCGGCCTGCCGCCCGACCAGATGGCTGGCCGTATCACTTCGCCGTTCCAGCGCGCGCTGACCACGACGGTCAACGACATCGAGCACATCACCGCCAACTCGTACAACGGGTTCGGCATCATCAAGATCTTCTTCCAGCCCAATGTCGACATCCGCACCGCCAACGCGCAGGTCACCGCGATCTCGCAGACCCTGCTCAAGCAGATGCCGCCGGGCGCGACGCCGCCGCTGATCCTGAACTACAGCGCCTCGACGGTTCCGATCATCCAGGTCGCATTGTCGGGCGAAGGCCTGACCGAGCAGAACCTCGCCGACATCGGCATCAACCAGCTGCGCACGCCGCTGGTCACGGTGCCTGGCGCTGCGATCCCGTATCCGTTCGGCGGCAAGCAGCGCCAGGTCCAGATCGATCTCAATTCGACCGCGCTGCAGGCGCGTGGCCTGTCCGGCCAGGACGTCGCCAACACGCTCGCGGCGCAGAACCTGATCACGCCGGTCGGCACGCAGAAGATCGGCAATTTCGAATACACCGTAAACCTGAACAACTCGCCGCTCCGGATGGAGGAACTCGGCGACCTGCCGATCAAGCAGGTCAACGGCGCAATGGTCTATGTGCGTGACGTCGCCACCGTCCGCGACGGCAACCCGCCGCAGACCAACATCGTCCATGTCGACGGCAACCGTTCGGTGCTGATGATGGTGCTGAAAGCCGGCGCCACCTCGACGCTCGATATCATCTCCGGCATCAAGCAGAAGGTGATCGACGTCAAGGACCAGATGCCTGACGCGCTGAAGATCGGCTTCATCGGCGACCAGTCGGTGTTCGTCCGCGGTGCGATCACCGGCGTCGCCTTGGAGGGCGTGATCGCCGCGCTGCTCACCAGTGTGATGATCCTGCTGTTCCTCGGCAGCTGGCGCTCGACCGTCATCATCGCGGTGTCGATCCCGCTGTCGGTGCTCGGGGCCATCATCATGCTGTCCCTGATCGGCGAGACGCTGAACATCATGACGCTCGGCGGCCTTGCGCTCGCGGTCGGCATCCTGGTCGACGACGCCACGGTGACGATCGAGAACATCAACTACCATCTCGAGCAGGGCAAACCGGTCGAGCAATCGATCCTCGACGGCGCCAATCAGATCGTGACGCCGGCCTTCGTCTCGCTGCTCTGTATCTGCATCGTGTTCGTGCCGATGTTCTTCCTGACCGGCGTGGCGCGCTTTCTGTTCGTGCCGATGGCCGAAGCTGTCATGTTCGCGATGATCTGGTCGTTCATCCTGTCGCGCACTTTGGTGCCGACCATGGCGAACTATTTGCTGCAGGCGCATGTTCATCACGAGGGCGCGCCGCCGAAATCGCGCAATCCGCTGGTCTGGTTCCAGCGCGGCTTCGAGGCGCGGTTCGAGCGCATCCGTGGCGGCTATCGCGGCCTGCTCGAGATGGCGCTTGGCCACCGCAAGGTGTTCGTCGGCGGCTTCCTCGCGGTGGTTGCCGCGTCGTTCGTGCTGGTGCCGTTTCTGGGACGCAACTTCTTCCCGTCGGTCGATGCCGGCAACATCCTGATGCATGTCCGCACCCAGGTCGGCACCCGTGTCGAGGAGACCGCCAACCAGCTCGCCGACATCCAGAAGGCGATCCGCAAGCTGGTCCCCGGCGAGATCGAGACCATGACCGACAACATCGGCATGCCGATCTCCGGCATCAACATGACTTACAACAACACCGGCGTGATCGGTCCGCAGGACGGCGACATCCAGATCCGCCTCAAGGAAGGCCACAAGCCGACCGAGCAGCATGTTCGCACGCTGCGTGAGCAGTTGCCGCGGCTGTTTCCGGGCACCAGCTTCGCGTTCCTGCCGGCCGACATCGTCAGCCAGATCCTGAACTTCGGCGCGCCGGCGCCGATCGACCTGCAGATCCGTGGCGCCAACCTCGACGCCAATTTCGCCTACGCCAACAAGCTATTGGCGAAGATCAAGCGCATCCCCGGCATTGCCGACGCGCGGATCCAGCAGTCGCCGAACAATCCGACCTTCAACATCGATGTCGATCGCACCCGCGCGCAATATGTCGGCCTGACCGAGCGCGACGTCACCAACTCGCTGGTCGTCAACCTTGCCGGCTCCTCGCAGGTCGCGCCGACCTACTATCTCAATCCCGACAACGGCGTGTCCTACTCGATCGTGATGCAGACGCCGCAATATCAGATCGACTCGCTGAGCGCTTTGCAGACCCTGCCGATCACCGCGACCGGCAACACCCAGGCGCCGATCCTCGGCGGCATCGCCGACATCAAGCGCGCGACCTCGAGCGCGGTGGTGTCGCAATACGACATCCAGTCGCTGGTGCAGATCTATGCCACGACGCAAGGCCGCGATCTCGGCGGCGTCGCGACCGACGTGCGCCAGCTCATCGCCGACACCGCCAAGGAAGTGCCGAAGGGCTCTTCGGTGGTGCTGCTCGGCCAGGTGCAGACCATGAACTCGGCCTTCACGGGCCTGCTGTTCGGCCTGCTCGGCGCGGTCGTGCTGATCTACTTCCTGATCGTGGTGAACTTCCAGTCCTGGTCGGACCCGTTCGTGATCATCACGGCGTTGCCCGCAGCACTCGCCGGCATCGTCTGGATGCTGTTCACGACCCAGACCACGCTGTCGGTTCCGGCGCTCACCGGCGCCATCATGTGCATGGGCGTTGCGACCGCCAACAGTGTGCTCGTGATCAGCTTTGCCCGCGAGCGCTATGAGGAACTTGGCGATCCCGTCGCGGCCGCGCTGGAGGCCGGATTTGTCCGCTTCCGCCCGGTGCTGATGACCGCGCTCGCCATGATCATCGGCATGGCGCCGATGGCGCTGGGGCTCGGCGAGGGCGGCGAGCAGAACGCGCCGCTGGGCCGCGCCGTGATCGGCGGCCTGATCTTTGCAACCTTCGCGACGCTGATGTTTGTTCCCGTGGTATTCAGTATGGTACACAAGAAGCAAGGCGCCAAAGCCGCCGCCTCATCGGAGATTCCGCATGCAGCCCACTGAACAGCGCCCACCGGTGTCCGGCCGGAGATTGGGCATATTCGGCGTGGTTGCACTGGTCGGCGCGGGGCTGATCGTCGGCACCGGCATCCGCGCCCGCGAGGAGCAGGGCACGAGGCTGAAGGAATGGACCGACGACCAGGCCATTCCGACGGTCGCCGTGGCGCTGCCGAACGCCAAGGCGCTGAGCCCCACGATCGACCTGCCGGGCCGGCTCGAGGCCTATTCCCGCGCACCGATCTTCGCGCGGGTGTCCGGCTATCTCAAGAGCTGGGACGCCGACATCGGGGCCCGCGTCAAGGCCGGCCAGGTGATCGCCGAGATCGAGGCGCCCGACCTTGACCAGCAATTGCTGCAGGCGCGCGCCGATCTCGCCAGCGCCCAGGCCTCAGCCAAGCTCTCCGAGGCGACGCTGACCCGGCGCAAGACGCTGGTCGCCTCGAACTTCGTCTCCGCCCAGGAGATCGACGAGCGCACCGCCGACCTCTCCAACAAGAACGGTGCGGTCAGGTCGGGCCAGGCCAATGTCGAGCGGCTGGAAGCGCTCGCCGGTTACAAGAAGATCACGGCGCCGTTCGACGGCGTGGTGACCTCGCGCGACACCGACGTCGGCGCGCTGATCAATGCCGGCGGCAACTCGGGTCCCGCGATGTTCACGATCTCGGACATCACCAAGCTGCGCGTCTACGTCAACGTGCCGCAGAACTACGTCCCGGCGATCAAGATCGGCGCCAAGGCCTCCTTGGTGTTGCCGGATTACCCGAACCGCACGTTCCAGGCGACGGTGGAAGCCTCCTCGCAGGCGGTCGATGTCGCCTCCGGCACCACGCGGATGCAACTCGGGCTCGACAACTCCTCCGGCGAGCTGATGCCGGGCAGCTATGCCAGCGTGAAGCTCAATTTGCAGCGCGAGGCCGCGCCGCTCAGCATTCCCGCCAGCGCGCTGATCTTCAACAGCAACGGCCTGCGGGTCGCAACCGTCAGCCCCGATGACAAGGTGCTGTTCAAGACCGTGAAGATCGGCCGCGACCTCGGCAAGGAGATCGAGATCGCCTCGGGCCTCGCCCCCGACGACCGCATCATCACCGCTCCACCGGACGGCCTCGCCGACGGCGATCATGTCCGCGTCACCGGCGTCGGCGCCAAGGGCAAGCCGACGACGGCGTCTGAAAAGCAGGATGTGAAGGGGTAAGGCGCGCAGCGCTTCGCCTCTAACCTCGCCCCGCTTGCGGGGAGAGGTCGGATCGCATCGTCAGATGCGATCCGGGTGAGGGGGTACAGATCTCACGGCGAGCAGAACTCGCGGAAGCGGCCCCTCACCCCAACCCTCTCCCCGCAAGAGCGGGGCGAGGGAGCTTAGAGACTAGCCCACCCGCCATTCCCGCACGCCGTCACTGGCCGTGACGATGTTGCCCGTGGTGCCGACCGGCGTGCGGTCGAGGTTCTGCAGATACGTCAGCGTTGCCGTGTCGCTCGCCGGGACGCGGCCGAGCGTGCGGCGGCCGTCCTCGGTGCGCAGCATGGTGACGCCGTGCTCGATCTCGCCGTTGGCGCGATAGATCACGGTGAAGGCCTCGACCTTGCCTTTTCCTGTCGCCTCGGCCGTGAAGTCGGGCACGTTGCGCCTGTTGCGGTCGGCTTCCGCCTGCACGCTGGTGTCCTGCTCGAGCGCGGCAGTCGGCGCGGCGCGCGACAGCACGAGGCCATGATGCTTGGTGACGAAGCCGCCCTGGCCGTAGAGCAGGCCGAGCGTGCCGCCGCCCCGCAGCTTGCGCACCATCGCGCAGGCCGAATGCGTCATGTAGGTGTTGAGCGGCGCGCCGAAGAACGTCAGCCCACCCGTCACGGTTGGCTGCACGTCGGCGCCGAGGCCGAGCGTCCGGCGCGCCATCTTCGGCACGCAGGGGAAGCAGCTATAGAGCTCGATCGCGTCGAACTTCCTGCCGTCGCCGCCGACGAGATCCATCGCCGCCCTCAGCACCGCATTCTGTGCGTGGCTCTCGACGAACTGGTCCCGGATGAGGTAGTCGCGCGGCTCTTCGGCCGAGGCGCCGCCGAGCGGGTAGATCAGTTTGTCCTGGGGCACGCCGGCGGCGCGCGCTTTCGCCAGGCTGGTCAGGATCAGCGCGCCGCCCATGTTCACCGTCGGGTTTGCCACCATCAGTTTTGTATACGGCCAGGCGATCATCCGGTTATCGGGCGTCGCGGTGGTGATCTCGTCGCCGGTGAAGCGCTTCTTCAGCCAGGAGTTCGGATTATCGGCGGCAACCCGCGCATAGGTCGACCACAACTCGCCAGACTCCTTCAGCGCCTCGCGCGGCGTCTGGCCCCAATGCGCCGAGGTCGCGGACTCATAGAGCGGATAGACCGTGATCGGCCGGAACACGCCGAGTGCAACGGCAAGCGGCTTCTGGAATGCGGCGCCGCGCTTCGGCTCCTCCACGTCGTGCGCGAACGGCGTCCACGGCAATTCGACGCCGGCGCGCTGCGCCTTGGTCGCCGTCGACTGTGCCTCCGCACCGCAGACCGCGGCGACGCTGCATTCGCCGCGCGCGATGCGCTGCGCCGCCTCGTGCAGATAGCGGATCGGGCTCTCGCCGCCGACCGGGCCGTAGTAGAGGTGCGCGGGCGCGATGCCGAGCCGCTGCGCCAGCTGCTTCTCGGGATCGCGGTAGCGCCAGCTCAGGAAGTTGACGACGTCGAGCGATTGCACGTCGGAGAGCAGCTTGGCGCCGCTGTCGGCCTCGGCGCGCTTCAGCGCCTCTTCCAGCAGGGTAAGCGGCTCGAGGCCGGCGGCGATGTCCTTTGGACGATCGACGATCTCGCCGACGCCGACGATGACGGGAATGCGGTCTTCGGGGATGCTGTTCGACATTCTTGTTGTGCACTCTCTGCAGTATTGGGCTCGATGGTCATTCTAGGCGTCATTGCGAGGACCGAAGCGACGAAGCAATCCATCTCGCCGCCGGGGCGAAATGGATTGCTTCGCTTCGCTCGCAATGACGGCGGGAAGGGCTCTCACTCCGCCACCAGCGCGTTCATGTGCTCGACGGCCTCGACGAAATCTTCCTTGAATTCCTGCACCACGGCGCCCGCCGACTTCACGCTGTCGACCAGGCCGACACCCTGGCCGACGAAATAGCTGACCAGATCGCGCGCCTTCTCGTTGCCGGCCGCAGCCGCGCGGTCGATCGCGTTGAAGGCGTCGCGGCTGATGATGCTTTGCAGCGGCATCGGCAGCGCGCCGGGGCTGTCCGGCGAGCGGTCCCAGGCGTCGGTCCAGACCGAGCGGAGCTGCCGCGCCGGCTTGCCGGTGCGGCCCTTCGAGCGGATCGCGTCGCGCGAGGATGCCGCGATCATCTTCTCGCGAAAGATCTCCGAGGTCTCCGACTCCACGGTCGCAAGCCACACCGAGCCGGTCCAGGCGCCGGCGGCGCCCATCGCCATGCAGGCCGCCATCTGGCTGCCGGTCATGATGCCGCCGGCAGCGAGCACCGGCACGTCGCGGATCTTCCTGACCGCCTTGATCACCTCGGGCACCAGCACCATGGTCGAGACTTCGCCGCAATGGCCGCCGGCCTCGGTGCCCTGCGCGACCAGAATGTCGACACCGGCCGCGACCTGGCGCAGCGCATGCTCCTTGGAGCCGACCAGCGCCGCCACCGGCACGCCGTGCTTGCGGCCCATCTCGATCATCGCCTTCGGCGGCACGCCGAGCGCGTTGGCGATCAGCCTGATCGGATGGCGGAACGAGACTTCGAGCAATTGCAGCGCGGTCTCGGCATCGAACGGCTGCGGCTGGTTGTCGGCGACGTTCCGACTGGTCAACTCGATGTCGTATTTCTTCAGCAGATTGCGGGTGAAGTCGCGATGCTCCTGCGAGACGCGCGCCTCGAGGCTCTTCCAGGTGACGTTCTTCTCGCCCGCGGTCGAGATGTTTTCCGGGATCAGCACGTCGATGCCGTAGGGCTTGCCGTCGACATGCGCGTCGATCCATTTCAGCTCCTGCTCCAGCGTCTCCGGCGAATGCGCGGTCGCGCCGAGCACGCCGAAGCCGCCGGCGCGGCTGACCGCCGCCACCACGTCGCGGCAATGGCTGAAGGCGAGCAGGGGGAAGTCGATTCCCAGCATGTCGCAGATCGGTGATTTCATGGACTGGTTCTCTCCCGGCGGCTGCTTGTTGTGCTTGTTGGCATCAGCCTCCGGGACGCTAGCGCATGACGGTCGGCGAAGCCAAGCGGGTTTCGGCTGCGGCGATCTTGTGGGCAGGCGCTGCCTGGCTGCATCGCTCGCGACGCATTCCGCAAGGTAGAAAATGCGATCCAACGGGGCTGGGCAAAGCCGGGCGAGCCCACCATCTAGTGCGGGCATGCGGATGGGCGCGGCGGTCGCCGCACCGTGGAAAAACGGAAACCGGGAGCCAACGACGTGACTGACACCTCTGCCTACGAGCCGCCGAAAGTCTGGACCTGGAACAAGGGGAGCGGTGGACGCTTCGCCAGCATCAACCGGCCAATCGCGGGGCCCACCCACGACAAGGAGCTGACGGTCGGCCGTCATCCGCTGCAGCTCTACTCGCTGGCGACGCCCAACGGCGTCAAGGTCACCGTGATGCTGGAAGAGCTGCTTGCGGCGGGCCACAAGGGCGCGGAATACGACGCCTGGCTGATCAAGATCGACGGCAACCAGTTCGGCAGCGGCTTCGTTGCGGTCAATCCCAACTCGAAGATCCCGGCCCTGATGGACCGCAGCGGGCCCGAGCCGATCCGGGTGTTCGAGTCGGGCTCGATCCTGGTCTACCTCGCGGAAAAGTTTGGCGCATTCCTGCCGACCGATGTGAAGACCCGCGCGGAAACCTTCTCGTGGTTGTTCTGGCAGATGGGCGCCGCGCCTTATCTCGGCGGCGGCTTCGGCCACTTCTATGCCTATGCGCCGACCAAGATCGAATACGCCATCGATCGTTTTGCGATGGAGGTGAAGCGCCAGTTCGACGTGCTCGACCGCAGGCTCGCTGACAACGAATATCTCGCGGGCGACGTCTACACCATCGCCGACATGGCGGTGTGGCCGTGGTACGGCAGCCTTGCCAAGGGCCTGCTCTACGGCGGCGGCGAATTCCTCTCGGTGCAGGACTACAAGAACGTGCAACGCTGGACCGACGCGATCGCGGCACGGCCCGCGGTGAAGCGCGGCCGCATGGTCAACCGCACCTGGGGCGAGCCGTCGAGCCAGCTCCACGAGCGCCATGAGGCCAGCGATTTCGAGACCAGGACGCAGGACAAGATCGGCGAGCCGGCGGCGTCGTAGCTCCGCAGCTTGTAGGGCGGATTATCGAAGCGTAATCCGCCGTCATGCCCGGACAGATCGGCGGGTTACGCTGCGCTAACCCGCTCTGCGCATCGCCGCATCACCCCAACAAATCGTCGTACTCCGGATGCTTCTTCATGAAGCCCTGGATGAACTCGCACTTCACGACGAGCTTGATGCTCTGCGCGCGTACCGCATCGAGCGTCGCGTGGGCGAGCTTGGAGCCGATGCCGCGGCCGCCGAGCTCCGGCGGCACCACAGTATGCACAAGTGTGATCGTATCCGGCGTCTTGCGGTAGACCACGCAGGCGGTCGCGCCATCGACTTCGAGTTCGAACCGGCTCTGTGCCGGATTGTCGCGGAATGCTTCGCTCATTGTCTTGTCCTATTTCTTCTTTGCGCCCTCGGCCGCGGGAAACACCACGCGGTCGTCGGTGCGGCAGTAGCGGTCGGCGAACATGCGGCCGATCGGGTGGTAGCGCTCCATGTGGACGCGCATCGCTTCACGATCCCACAATTCGTCGCGGATGTGGAAGTGGATGCCTTCGCCCATGATCAGCTGGCGGTCGCCGTTGACGTCGATCAGCTTCCAGGTCTTGCACTCCATCGCGAAAGGCGCGTCGGCGAGCCGGGGCACCGCGATCTTGCTGGAGGGCGCAAGCTTCAGGCCGAGATAGTCGGGCTCGCCGATCTCGGGCGGGAAATCGCCCGAGGTCTCGTGCATCGCGCGCGCCAATGGCTCGTCGGTGAGATTGACCACGAACTCGCCCAGGCGCTGGATATTGACCAGCGTGTCCTTCTCGCGGCCGTCGGGCCTGCGGTTGACCGCGAACATGCAGAGCGGCGGATCCTCGCAGAACACGTTGAAGAACGAGAACGGCGCCGCATTGACCACGCCGTCGGCGCTGAGGCTCGTCACCCAGGCGATCGGCCGCGGTAGCACGAAGGAGGTCAGCACCTTGTAGCGTTCGCGCCGGGTGAGGTCGTTTGGAGAATATTCCATGAGATGTCCGAAAACGTAGGGCGGGTTGGCGAAGCGTAACCCGCCGCGAGCGGACAAGAAAGTAAAAGGCGGGTTACGCTTGCGCTAACCCGCCTTACGATTCCGCTTGTTCGTCTCCCCGCACGCGGGGAGGAGACGACGAGCTTACGTCATGCTCAGCTCGTGGCGGCCGACCACCATCCAGTGCACCTCGTCCGGACCGTCGGCGAAGCGCAGATGGCGGACGTCCTGGTACATTTCGCCAAGCGGGGACCATTGCGAGATGCCGGTGGCGCCGTGCATCTGGATCGCCTGGTCGATCACCTTGCAGGCGCGCTCGGGCACCATGGCCTTGACCATCGAGACCCAGACGCGGGCTTCCTTGTTGCCGAGCACGTCCATCGCCTTGGCCGCCTTCAACACCATCAGGCGCATCGCCTCGATCTCGCAGCGCGCCTGGGCGATGATCTGCATGTTGCCGCCGAGATGAGCGATCTTCTTGCCGAACGCTTCGCGGGTGAGGCCGCGCTGCACCATCATGTCGAGCGCCTTCTCGGCCTTGCCGATGGTGCGCATGCAATGATGGATGCGGCCCGGGCCGAGGCGGACCTGCGAGATCTCGAAGCCGCGGCCTTCGCCGAGCAGCATGTTCTCCTTGGGCACCTTCACATTGTTGAAGCGCAGATGCATGTGGCCGCGCGGCGCATGGTCATGGCCGAACACGTGCATCGGGCCCAGGATCTCGACGCCGGGGGTGTCGATCGGCACCAGGATCTGCGACTGCTGCTTGCTCGGCGCCGCGTCGGGATTGGTCTTCACCATCACGATCATGATCTTGCAGCGCGGGTCGCCGGCGCCGGAGATGTAATACTTCTCGCCGTTGATCACCCACTCGTCGCCGACCAGCTTTGCGGTGGTCGAGATGTTCTTGGCATCGGAGGAGGCGACGTTGGGCTCGGTCATCGCATAGGCGGAGCGGATCTCACCATTGAGCAGCGGCTTCAGCCACTTCTCCTTCTGCGCCTTGGTGCCGACGCGCTCCAACACCTCCATGTTGCCGGTGTCGGGCGCCGAGCAGTTCATCGTCTCGGAGGCCAGCGGGCTCTTGCCGAGCTCGGCGGCGATATAGGCGTAGTCGAGGTTGTTGAGGCCGTCGCCGGTTTCGGCATCGGGCAGGAAGAAGTTCCAGAGGCCGACTTCCTTGGCCTTGTCCTTGGCCTTCTGCAGGATCGCGAGCTGCTCGTCCGTGAAGCTCCAGCGGTTGGTCTTCTTCTCGCCGGCGCGATAGAACTCGACCGACATCGGGTCGACCGTGTCACGGATGAACTGCTTCACATGGTCGTAGAGCGGGCGGACCTTGTCCGACATGCGGAGGTCGTTGAGCTCGTCGCCCGGATTGAGCGTGTAGTTCGTGGTGCGCGGCACATAGGCATGCTTCATTGTCGTTTCTCCCGTCGCGAAGGCGCGTTTCGCGGCGGACAATAAACGCGTGCGGCGCGAAGCGCGAGTGCCGATTTTCCGATCATACCTACCGCATCGCGGAATATCGCGACGGCGTTTCAAACGTTGTTTGAACGCCGCCGCGCACAGCGTGAAAGATTCCGGCGGATGCCGGTTAGGTCATCCGATGCATGGCGCAGATCTTGTTGCCGTCGAGGTCGCGCAAATAGGCGAGGTAGAGCTTGATGCCGTTGCCCTCGCGCACGCCCGGCGGATCCTCGCAGGGCTTGCCGCCATTGGCGATGCCGGCCGCGTGCCAGGCATGAACCTGCTCCGGCGAAGAGCAGGCAAAGCCGATCGTGCCGCCATTGGCATGCGTTGCCGGTTCGCCGTTGATCGGCTTGGAAACCATGAAAATGCCGGTCTTGGTGAGGTACATGATGCGGTGACCGTCGACCCGGGCGGGCCGGACATCGAGCGTGCCGAGCAGCGCATCATAGAACGCCTTGGCCTTGTCCAGATCGTTGGTGCCAACCATCACGTGTGAAAACATCTGAAATATCCTCCCTGTCGTTGACCAAAGCCGCCTTGTCGCGTGCTTGCCGCTCGAACGCTTAGCAGCAGTCTTGCCGCGACGGAAGCGACGCTGCGTCGCGCCGGGACGACGGCAGAATTTGAGACGCGCAGGTGTGCATCAAAACTTGCGCCACACACTCGCCGTCGTCCTGGCGAAAGCCCATAGGCGCTAAGATAGTTTGATCATTGCCTGATAGCGGCGCTTGCGTCTGGGGGGCTCGCGCAGATGTCGCCGGAGAGCACGGCTTGCTCTGCGCAGACAAGCGATCGTGGGTTGGGGAATGACGGCTTGGAGCAATGAGGCGATGAGCTGACGTAGCAGGCGCCATGCGGAAGGTCCGGTCAGGCGGCTTCGTCCAAGCGGGGAGAGTCCTCGAGTTCGTCGACCAGCGGCTCGAGCAGTAGAGTGATCAGCAGGTGAGCGAGGATATGGGGTTTAGCGGACCGCTGGTCAGTTCCGGGAGGTCCCTTCAAGCCAATCAAGCTCTTCAGCCGCTTGAAGCCGAGCTCAATCCGCCATCGCAACCGGTAGAGGGCAATGACGTCAGCAGCCGTGAAGTCCTCGCCCTTGAGCGAGGTCGCCAGGATTACCCAATCTGCGGCCTCAAGCGTTTGCCTGGAGAGTTGATGGCCTCCCTTCTGGGCTGTCCTGCGTGCCTTGCGTCGCGCCTCCGCGGCCGCATGCGCCGGCTTTTTGACCGCGACCAAGCGCACAGCAAGCGGTTGCGCACCGGACTTGCGCTCTATCCAGATCGGTCGATCGATCATGCCGCCTGCCAAGGCCTTGCGCAGCTCTGCGATGAGATCGACAAGGTTGCCGTTGCGATCCAGCCAACGCGCGCTCTTCCAGCCCGCGCGGATCACGAAGTCCGCGCCGGCATCGACCAGATGCGCCATGCGCTCTGGTTGCAGGTAGGCACGGTCGGCAAGACGGATCTCGCCGGCAGTCACGGGTATCCGATCCAGTGTCTCGCCTGCGCCCTCATCGGTCAGCTCGAAGTGCCCAAAGCGCTCTTGCGGAAGATCGAACGCACTGTGGATACGCCACACTGCGTTGTTTTGCCTGCCCTCGGTTCCGGCTTTGGGGACCGTCGTGGCGTCAACGATGCGGATCAGCCGACCGCGGCTTGCCTTCGGCGCACCACTCGCAAGTGCCTGACCTATCAGTTGCGCCAGCCAATCTCCGGACTGACGCAAGCGATACAACAGAGCCACGTTGGAGATGTCGACAAGGCCCACCGACGTCGCCCACGCCGCCGTCAGCCGCAAACCCCGCGTGCCCAGACAATACGCAAGGATCAGCCGCAGCAAATCAACTGCATTGGTGATCTCGCGCGGACGAACAAACGCCTTCGTCTCGCGCGCGCCAACCTCCAGAGCCTTAGCCCCACCAAGCCGAGCAACAACACGCGCCCAGTCTTCGTTCACAAGCGATTCGTGTCTCATCCCTTCTTGGAATCACATACAAATTCAACGCGCAAATCCTATTTTAGCGCCTATGGGCGAAAGCCAGGACCCATTACCCCAAATCTCAATTGTAGCGCGACGCTCGAATGACGAGTCCCGTTCACTACGCCTGCCGCGGCGTATGGGTCCCTGCTTTCGCAGGGACGACACCGGTGATGCGGCAAGCGCGAGGCTAGAACGCCGTGTACCCGCCGTCGATCACAAAGCAGTCCGCCGTATGATAGGACGACGCCTTGCTCATGAGGTAGACGGCGATGCCACCGAAATCGCTCGGCTCGCCGAAGCGGCGTACCGGGATGCGCGGCATCACATTGGCGACGAACTTGTCGTTGGCCATGATGCCGGCGGTCATGTCGCTCTTGATCCAGCCGGGCAGGATCGCATTCGCGGTGACGCCGTGGCGGGCGAGCTCGACGCCGAGCGCGCGGCACAGCGCGTTCAGTGCGGCCTTGGTGCCGGCATAGTGCTCGTTGCGCGCGGTGCCGAACAGCGAGGCGAGGCTCGAGGTCGCGACCAGCCGGCCGAATTTGTCGCCGGCCTCGGCGCGCTCGGTCATGTGGCGTGCCGCAGCCTGGAATACGTGAAACACGCCGTCGAGATTGGTCGCGAACATCTTGCGCCATTCCTCCTCGGTACGGTCGATGAAGGAGCGGCGTCCGCCGCCGCCGATGCCGGCATTGGCGAAGCAGCCGTCGACGCGCCCGAAGGTGTCGAGCGTCGCCTTCATCGCGGTCTTGACCGAGCCGGGATCGCTGACGTCGCAGAACTGGGTTGCTACCTTGCCGGGTCCGGCCTTCATCGAGGTCGCGGCATTGGCGTTTTTTTCCGCGTTGCGGCCCCAGATTGCGACGTTGCAGCCGGCGGCGTTCAGTGCCTGCGCGATGCCGAGGCCGATGCCGCCATTGCCGCCGGTGATGACAGCGACGCGACCGGTGAGATCGAAGATGCCACTCATTGGGGTTTCCATTTGGTTTGGTGCGCGCTAATCACGCGTTCACGGATGGTCTTGCTGCCGACCATGGACAAGCCCGGCACAAAAATCAAATATGGGTCCAAATATAGGTCGGCCCATCGACCTACCGCGGCACCAACCGCCGCAGCAACGCAAAGAGGAAACCATGCAGTTCAAGCACGTCACGCTCGACTTCGACGGATCGGTCGCGATCCTCAAGCTCGACCATCAGGAAGTCATGAACGCGGTCTCGATCGACATGCTGGGCGGCCTTGCCGAGGCGCTCGATGCGATCGACGACAAGCGCGACGAGGTGCGCTGCCTGGTGATCACCGGTGCGGGCCGCGCCTTCTGCACCGGCGCCAATCTGCAGGGCCGCAATCAGCAGCAGAAGCCCGGCAAAAGCAACGCCGGCGCGGCACTGGAGACCGCGTTCCACCCGTTCCTGCGCCGATTGCGTAAGCTGCACTGTCCGATCGTGACGGCGGTGAACGGTCCGGCCGCCGGCGCCGGCATGAGCTTCGCCCTGATGGGCGACCTCATCCTGTGCGCGCGCTCGTCCTATTTCCTGCAGGCGTTCCGCCGCATCGGCCTGGTGCCGGATTGCGGCTCGACCTGGCTGCTGCCGCGGCTGATCGGCAAGGCGCGCTCGGTCGAGCTGTCGCTGCTCGGCGAGCGGCTGCCGGCCGAGAAGGCGCTGGAATGGGGCCTCGTCAACCGCGTCTATGACGACGGCGCGCTGATGGAGGAGACCATGAAGCTGGCGCATGATCTGGCCAACGGCCCGACCGTCGCGCTGTCGCTGATCCGCAAGCTCTATTGGGACAGTCCGGAAAACACCCTCGAGGATCAGCTCAATCTTGAATTCGAGTCGCAGCGGATCGCTGGCCGCGCCGAGGACTTCAAGGAGGGTGTCACCGCATTCCTCGAGAAGCGGCCGGCGAAGTTCAAGGGCAAATGATCGAGACCGAGCTCACCCGCTGCGTCGCCGCGTTTCATCCGGGTGCGACCGGCGTCACCGGCGCCGCGAAGCTCTCCGGCGGCGCCAGCCAGGAGACCTGGACGTTCGACATCGTGCACCCGAGCGGCAATGTCGGCGCGATCCTGCGCCGCGCGCCGCCGGGTTACGGTGCCGCGCCCGGCCGCGCCGCCGGCCTCGATGCCGAGGCCACGCTGATGCAGCTCGCGCATGACGCGGGCTTGCCGTCGCCGAAGGTGATGCATGTGCTGAGGCCGGAGGACGGCCTTGGCCGCGGCTTCATCATGGCCCGCGTCGAGGGCGAGACCATCGCGCGGAAAATTTTGCGCGACGAGGAATTTGCCAAGGCGCGGCCGATCCTGGCCCGTCAGCTCGGCCGCGTCATCGCCGGCATCCACAGCCTGCCGCAGGCCAAGCTGCCGAAGCTGCGCAGCCTGACCGCAACCAGGGAAATCGAGGATCTCTCCCGCGAGTATCACAGCTTCAACTGGCCGCGGCCAGTGTTCGAGCTGGCGCTGCGCTGGCTGCGCGATCACGATCCCGGTCCGTCGTCCGAGCTGACGCTCGTGCATGGCGATTTCCGTCACGGCAATCTGATCATCGGCCCCGACGGGGTGCGCGCGGTGCTCGACTGGGAGCTCGCGCATACCGGCGATCCCATGGAAGACCTCGGCTGGATCTGCGTCAACTCCTGGCGCTTCGGCGAGATCGACAAGCCGGTCGGCGGCTTCGGTTCCCGTGAGGACCTGTTCGCGGGCTACGCGGAGGCCGGCCGCAAGGTCGACCCCGACCGCGTGATGTTCTGGGAAGTGATGGGCACGCTGCGCTGGGGCGTGATGTGCTGCGGCATGATGCAGCGCTTCCGCCTGGGTCCCGATCACTCGATGGAGCGCGCGATGATCGGGCGCCGCGCGTCGGAGACCGAGATCGATCTGCTTAGGTTACTCGCACCGAGAGGTCGTTGAGATGCAGGATGAACCGACACCCACCGAACTGATCAAGGCCGTCGCCGATTTCCTGCGCAACGAGATCGCGCCTGCGATCAAGGGGCACAATAGCTTCAAGCTGCGCGTCGGCATCAACGCGCTCGATCTGGTGACGCGGCAGCTTGCGCTCGCCGAGGCTGGCGATGCGACCGAGGCCAAGCGGCTGAAGGCACTGCTCGGCGCGGACGGCACGCTGATGGAGCTGAACCGCGCGCTGTCGGAGAAGATCGCACGCGGCGAGGTCGATTTGAAGACGCCGGGCCTGCCGGAGCATCTCTGGCAGACCACGATGGACAAGCTCGCCGTCGATCAGCCGAACTACGCGTCCTACAAGAGGGAACTCGGAAAGTAGCAACCATTAGCTTTTCCGATTGTGTGCGATTGAATTGCCCGATCGCCGTTGAGACTGACGCCGTGCTCGCGGCCATCAAGGCGTGGCCTGTCGAGAGTGGGGATGTGGCGGCATTTGAGCGACGGCCATCCTTGACGGCCGCTGTGCGCGACGTTCTCGTGACGGCAGGTCGGGACGAAGAAACGGTGCCCCGATCGAACAAAGAAACGCTTCAGCTTGCCGGAGCGACGACTGGCAAGTGAGCTTGCCAAGGGGTCGCTCGAGCCACCACGGTGTTGATGAAGATGAGCAGCTTCCTGGCGCAGGCGATCAGGGCACGCTTGTGGCCTTTGCCGGCGGCGATCAATCGTTTGTACAGGGCGATGAGCTGCGGATTCCAGCGAAAGGACGCCGCCAGCGCCGCAGCATAGAGCGCCTGACGCAGACGCTTGCGTCCACCGTCGATGTGACGAGCGCCGATGTGTTCGCCGCTGTCGTCGTCATACGGCGCAAGGCCCGCAAGTGCTGCAGCCTGCTCGCGGCTGACCTGGCCGATCTCGGGCATCCGGACCAGGACGGCGACCGCAGTCGGCAGCCCGGCCCCACCGACGCTGTGGATCAGGTCGAGCCGGGCGGCGAGATCGTGCTGCTCGCGGATCGCCGCCACCAGAGCCTTGAACTCAACCCGTTCGCGCTTGGCCAGACGAGCGATGTCGTCTTTCCATAGCTTTTGGATACGCGCGTCGCGACAGCTCTCGAGCCGGTTCTTGAATCGCGCGATATCTTCTCCGATCTGATCAATCAGCGTCAGATGTCCGGCCAAGGGCGGTAATCTGGCGTCGGGTGCCGGGTGGATCTTCTTGACCGCAGCGGTGCAGGCGGCGATCAGCGCGGCATCGAGCCGATCGTTCTTGGCACGCTGCCCGCGGTATTTGGCATAGGCACGCACCTGCGCCGGCTGGAACACCACGACCGACAAACCGCTTGCGCCGCAGCTCGACGACGACCGGCTGCTCATAGCCACCACTCGCCTCGATCCCAACCCGCCTGACCTTGTGGCGCCCAAGCCACTCCAACAGCGTCTTGTAACCATCCGCCGTGTTCTCCACCTGCAGCTGGTCCGAGCCGTCGGCGAGCGCCACGTCGAGCTTCCGTTTGCCGATATCGATTCCGGCACAGATTGTGATACGCTTGGCCATCTTCCTCGACCCTCCCTTGTGATGCGAACCTAGAGTTCGTTCAACCATGCGGGTCCCGATGAAGTGCCGATCGCGATCTTGCTACGAACGACAGCCCTCAAGGCTTCGATGGGTATCGATCCGATCGATCAGCGGCCCAGCCCGGGCGGCCACCCGAGCTGGGCCATTCCTCTCGGAACGAGGCCAGTCTAATCCAGCGCGCCAATACAAGGATGGGTAGAGCGAAGCGAAACCCATCACAGACGGCGCAAGCGTCGATGGGTTTCGCTTCGCTCTACCCATCCGACGAAGTGCGCGTGACTGCGAGGAGACACCCGGTCCCGCGTTCTGCAGGCCGGATGATAAACTCCGCGACGAAGCAATCCACATCTCTACGCTTGGCGAGATGGATTGCTTCGCTTCGCTCGCAATGACGCGGAAAGAGCTGTTATCGCCCCAGCCACTTCGGTGGGCGCTTCTCCGAAAACGCCTTCGGGCCCTCGATATAATCCTGCGAGGCGGCCATCGCCTTCACCGCCGGATAGTCGCGCTGCTCGGCCAGCGCCTGCTCGAGCGAGACTTCGAGTCCCTTCTGGATCGCCTGCTTGGAGGCGCGGATCGACATCGGCGAGTTCTTGGCGATGGTCTCGGCCCAGCGCTCGGCGGCGGCCAGCGCCTCGCCCTGCGGCACCACCTCGTTGACGAAGCCGAGCTCGAGGCCTTCCTTGGCGCTGACATGGCGTGCGGTCAGGATCATGCCCATGGCGCGCTTCAGTCCGATTTGGCGCGGCAGCCGATGCAGCCCGCCGGCCAGCGCCGCGAGCCCGACGCGCGGTTCGGGAAGGGCGAAGGTCGCATTCTCCGAGGCAATGATCAGGTCGCAGGCCAGCGCAATCTCGAACCCGCCGCCCATCGCGACGCCGTTGACGGCAGCGATGATCGGCTTGTCGCAGTCGAAGCGGGTGGTGAGCCCCGCGAAGCCGCCCTTGTCCCAGCCGCGCCTGCCGCCGGCGGCCTGCCATTTCAGGTCGTTGCCGGCGCAGAACGCCTTGTCGCCGGCGCCGGTGACGATCGCGACCCATTGCTCGGGATCGGCGGAGAAGTCGTCGAACACCTTGTTGAGCTCGAAATGCGCATCGATATGCAGCGCGTTGTAAACCTCGGGCCGCGACAGCGTCACGATGGTGATGGGACCCTTGCGCGTCACCTTGGAGAATTTCAGATCCATGTTTGCTCCCGTGGATTTTCTGCGGCGAAGAATATCACGCGCATCCTAGCGCCTGCGCGCCGTTCCGTGCCATTCAATTACGTAACGCGACCGCGCGTGCAAGCCTCACTCGGCTGCTTGACTTGGCGGCGCCGTTCTCACCTTAATCGATCCGAACGCGCATCCGCGATAGCGCCTAAACGCAAAACCAGAATCAACAATATTTCCGGGAGAAACCACCTTGGATTTCAATCTGCCGACTGACCTGACAGCCTATCTCGCCGAGCTCGACCAATTCATCGAACGCGAGATCAAGCCGCTGGAAGAGGCTGACGACAACATCCGCTTCTTCGATCATCGCCGCGAATGGGCGCGCACCGATTTCGACAAGGGCGGCCTGCCGCGGCACGAATGGGAGCTCTTGCTGCGCAAGGTCAAGAATCTGGCCGATGCCGCGGGTCATCTGCGCTTCGCGATCCCGAAGCGGTACGGCGGCAAGGACGGCTCCAATCTCTGGATGGCTGTGATCCGCGAGCATTTTGCCTCGAAAGGTCTCGGCCTGCACAACGATCTGCAGAACGAGCACTCGATCGTCGGCAACCTGCCGATCGTGACCATGCTCGACCGCTATGGAACCGACGAGCAGAAGGCGATGATCGACGGCTCGATCACCGGCAAGTACCGCATCACGTTCGGTCTGACCGAGCCCGAGCACGGTTCCGATGCCACGCATATGGAAACCAGGGCGGTGCCGGCGACCCGTGACAACGTCAAGGGCTGGATCATCAACGGCGAGAAGATGTGGACCACCGGCATGCATGTCGCGACCCACTGCGCGCTGTTTGCCCGCACCTCCGGCAATGACGGCGACGCCCGCGGCATCACCTGCTTCCTGGTGCCGGCGAAATCGCCTGGCGTGAAGGTCGAAGAGTATATGTGGACCTTCAACATGCCGACCGATCATCCGCGGGTCAGCTTCACCGACGTGTTCGTGCCTGAGGATGCGCAGTTCGGTGAGGTCGGCCGCGGCCTGTCGCTGGCGCAATGCTTCGTGCATGAGAACCGAATCCGCCAGGCGGCGAGCTCGCTCGGCGCTGCGGTCTATTGCATCAACGAGAGCGTGAAGTATGCCCGCGAGCGCAAGCCGTTCGGCAAGGCGCTGGCCGAGAACCAGGCGATCCAGTGGCCGCTGGTCGAGCTCGCGACCCAGGCGGAGATGCTGCGGCTGTTGATCCGCAAGACCGCCTGGGAGATGGACCAGCTCACCCAGGCGCAGGTCGAGCACACGCTGTCGGACCGGGTCTCGATGTGCAATTTCTGGGCGAACCGTCTGTGCTGCGAGGCCGCCGACCGCGCGATGCAGGTGCATGGCGGCATGGGCTATTCGCGTCACAAGCCGTTCGAGCACATCTACCGCCACCACCGCCGCTATCGCATCACCGAAGGCAGCGAGGAGATCCAGAAGCGCAAGGTGGCGGGCTTCCTGTTCGGCTACATGGGCGCCGGCAAGCATTGAGGCGTTAACCGGGGAGGCGGCACGAGATGGAAGGTGGATGCACCTGCAGGAACGTCCGCTACCGCCTGACCGGCAGGCCGTTGATCGTGCATGCCTGCCATTGCACCTGGTGCCAGCGCGAAACCGGCACCGTGCACGCACTCAACGCGATGTACGAGGCCGAGCGGGTCGAGCACATCGCGGCCGAGCCCGAGATCGTGGACACGCCGTCGGCGAGCGGCAAGGGGCAGAAGATCGCCCGCTGCCCGCGCTGCAAGGTCGCGGTCTGGAGCAATTATCCGGGCGCTGGGCCGGCGGTGCGGTTCGTCCGCGTCGGCACGATGGATGATCCGAGCCTGTGCCCACCCGATGTCCACATCTTCACGTCGTCCAAGCAGCCCTGGGTGACATTCCCGCCGGGCGCCAAGGTGTTCGCCGAATATTACGATCGGAGAGACATCTGGCCGGAGGAAGCGCAGGAGCGCTGGCGCGCCCTGCGGGAGAGGATGAAGAAAGGTTGATGAGCGCTTCTCTTTCTGTCGTCCCGGCCTTCGCCTGGCCTTCGCCAGGACGACAGGGGAGGCTAATTCACCTGCCGGTCCTTGCCCGCCCAATACGGTTCACGCAGGCTCCGCCGCAGGATCTTGCCCGACGGGTTGCGCGGCAGCGCCGGGATGAAGTCGACCGATTTCGGCGTCTTGTAGCCGGCGATCCGCTCGCGGGTGAAGTTGATGATGTCGGTGGCCGTCGCGCTCTTGCCGGGCTTCATCACCACCACCGCCTTCACTGCCTCGCCCCATTTGTCGTCGGGGATACCGATCACCGCGGCCTCAGCCACGTCAGGGTGGTCGCACAGCGCGCTCTCGACCTCGGCCGGGTAGATGTTCTCGCCGCCGGAGATGATCATGTCCTTGATGCGGTCGTGAATGTAGAGATAACCGTCACTGTCCATGTAGCCGGCATCGCCGGTGCGCAGCCAGCCGTCGCTATCGATGGTGCGCGCGGTGGCCTCGGGCAGATTCCAGTAGCCGGCCATATTGGAGCCGGAGCGGGTGGCGATCTCGCCGACTTGGCCCGGCGGCAGCGGCTTGCCATCCGGATCGAGGATCGCAAGCTCGACGCCGGGCAGCGCCTTGCCGGCGGAGCGCATGCGGTCCAGCCCCTCGACATGATCCTCCGGCGGCAGCGCGACGATGGTCCCGGTGGTCTCGGTCATGCCGTACATCTGCACGAAGCCGCATTTGAAGACCTCGATGCACTCCTTCAGCAGCGCTGCCGGGATCGGGGAGGCGCCATAGAGCATGTATTTCAGCCGCGAGAAGTCGACCTGCCGCGCGCGCGGCTGCCGCACCACGAACTGCATCGCGGCCGGCACCATGAACAGCTTGGTGATGCCGGACTGCTCGAAGAAGTCGAGCACCTTGGTCGGGTCGAACTCGCGCGCGATCACGCCGCGGGCGCCGTGATAGAGCCCCATCACGCCCCAGCCGGAGCCGCCGATGTGGAAGATCGGCATCGCGACCAGCGAAACGTCTTCGGTGGTCCACCGGTTCCATTCCGGCTTTTCGGCCTCATTGCCGCTCTGCACCAGATTGAGGAAGTTGGCGTGCGACAGCATCGCGCCCTTCGGCTTGCCCGTGGTGCCCGAGGTATAGAGCTGGATCGCGATGTCTTTCGGCTCGATCGCAACGCGTGGGTCGTCGCCGCTCTGCGCGTCGCGCCAGGCGAGATAGTCGGGCCATTCCGGCGCCCCGCCCTCGGTCGTGATGACGGTGCGGACGCTGGGCAGCTTGTCCCTGATGCTGCGCGCCTGCGTGATGAATTCGGGGCCGACGAACAGGACGGGAGCCTTGCAGTCGTCGACGATGAAGGCGACCTCGGGGCCTGCGAGGCGCCAGTTCACCGGCGCCATCACCACACCGGCTTTCATCGCACCCATCAGCAATTCGAAATAGAAGTCGCTGTTCTTGCCGAGATAGGCGATCCGCTCGCCCTTCTTGACGCCCATCGCGAGCAGCGCGTTGGCGACGCGGTTGGTCTTGACGTCGAACTCGGCGAAGCTGGTTTGCCGGCCCTCGAACTCATAGGCCAGCGCATCACCGCGGCTTGCCGCGCGGTCGCGCACCATGTCGGCAAGGTTGCTCAGTTTCGGCGCGTCGGACATGTTTCCCCCGTGACGTCTTGCTTTGGTTGCGCGGAGTGTGGCGGCATCGCGCGGGAAAAACAATACGGAGGGAGTGGCCGCGCTATTTCAACATCGTAGTCCCGGCCTTCGCCGGGACGACAGTGGTGGTTGAGGCACGTGCACGGGCTTCAACCCCGCGCCGCGCGATCCTTCTCGTTCTGGGCCTTGATCGACTCGCGCGCCTTGGTCCAGTCGTCGTCGCTCCAGTCGCGCAGCTGATAGAAATTGCCGCCCATCGCGAGCGCCTGCGCGCCGTCCATGGCGATGGTCTCGCCGTTGATCCAGTCGCAGCCGCCGGAGATCAGGAACACGGCAAGGTTCTGCAACTCCTCCATGGTGCCGACGCGGCCCATCGGGTTCATCGCCTTGGTCCGCGCGCCGACCTCGTCGCCGGGCTTGATGCGCTTGCTCATGCCCTCGGTCGGAATCTCGCCAGGCGCGATGGTGTTGAGGCGGATGCCGTGGCGGCCCCATTCGACCGCAAGCGACATGGTCATGGCGTGGATCGCCGACTTGCTCATCGCCGACGGCACCACATAGGGCGAGCCGTTGCGCACCCAGGTCACGGTGATCGACACCACGTTGCCGCGATGGCCGCCGGCGATCCAGCGCCGGCCCACCGCGTGCGTCACGTAGAAGGTGCCGTGCATCACGATGTTGGCCACTGCATCGAACCCTCGCGCGGAGAGCTCTTCCGAGCGCGAGATGAAATTGCCGGCGGCGTTGTTGATGAGATCCGTAAGGGGACCGCTGGTGGCCCAAATCGACTCGATCATCTCGTCGACCGCCATCGCATTGCGGATGTCGACGCCGTGGCTGACCACGCGCCCGCCATGCTCGGCCATCAACTCGGTGGCGGTTTCGTCGCAGACGCTCTTGCGGCGGCCGCAGATATGCACCTCGGCCCCGAGCTGCAGGAACCGCGAGGCCATGGCCTTGCCGAGGCCGGTGCCACCGCCGGTTACCAGTATGCGCCGCCCGGCAAGAAGCTGATCTGAGAACATCGTTTCCTCCACGGGGATTGTCAGTTAATTGGTCGATTGACTAAAAGCGGACAACGGCCTTTGTGTAAAGCGCCAACTCAGGGAACAAAGCGGAGGGAATGATGGAAGATCGCGTCTCGATATCAATTTCAGACGGTATCGCCGATGTCCGCCTGGTCCGGGCGGACAAGATGAACGCGCTCGATGCCGCGATGTTCGAGGCATTGGTCGCCGCAACCGACCGGCTTTCCAAGGAAAAAGCCGTCCGGGTCGTCGTGCTCTCCGGCGAGGGACGGGCCTTCTGCGCCGGCCTGGACATGGGCCGGTTCGCTGCCATGAAGGACGGCGGTAACGGAGTGCCGGGCGGCGAGAACCGCGACCTCACGATCCGCACCCATGGCAAAGCCAATTTCGCGCAGCAAGCGGTCTGGGGCTGGCGCCAGCTGCCGGTGCCCGTGATCGCCGCGGTCCACGGCGTCGCGTTCGGCGGCGGCTTCCAGCTCGCGCTCGGCGCCGATATGCGCTTCCTGTCGCCGGATGCGCGGATGTCGATCATGGAGATCAAATGGGGCCTGGTTCCCGACATGGCCGGCACGCCGATCCTGGCGAGCCTCGTGCGCGACGATATCCTGCGCGAGCTCACCTATACCGGCCGCATCTTCTCGGCGCAGGAAGCCCAGAGCTACGGCCTCGCCACCCGCGTCTGCGACGATCCGCGCGCGGCCGCGCTCGAAGTCGCACGCGAGATCGCGGGCAAGAGCCCGGACGCGATCCGTGCCGCCAAGCGGATGCTGAACAATCTGTCGGT
Organism: Bradyrhizobium sp. USDA 4011; assembly: GCF_054063415.1. Lineage (NCBI taxonomy): Bacteria > Pseudomonadati > Pseudomonadota > Alphaproteobacteria > Hyphomicrobiales > Nitrobacteraceae > Bradyrhizobium > Bradyrhizobium sp. USDA 4011. Next base: position 1,545,873 of record NZ_JBSSGG010000001.1, on the reverse strand, counting down.
CGATCCGGCCGCCGCGCTGCTTGCGGAATCCGTCGAGCAGCAGAAGTTGCTCGGCAGCCCGAACCAGACCGAATCCGTGCGTGCCAATCTTGAGAAGCGGGCGCCGAGGTTTGCTGATGTGTGATTGATGCGTCGGTCATGGCCGGGCAGAAGCGCGAAGCGCGTCTTCGCGCAGATGTTCCGGCCATCCACGTCTTTGTTGCGGCTGAGAAGATGTGGATCACCGGGACAAGCCCGGGTGATGACGAAAACAACGAGCCGCTAACGAATAACGAAGAACAACATAAAAATGAGCGAAACGTCCCAACCCTTCCTCGGCATCATCAGCGGCGGTCGCCGTCGCGATCACGCTGCGGTCGCCGAGCGCACCGATCGCATTGCGAGCGGCCTGAACAAGCTCGGTGTCAAGCCGGGCGACAGCGTCTGCATGCTGATGCGCAACGACATCGCCTTCATCGAGGCGGCCTACGCGGCGATGCGGCTCGGCGCCTATGGCGTGCCGATCAACTGGCACTTCAAGCCGGAGGAGATCAACTACGTGCTGACGGATTCCGGCACGCGCGTCCTGATCGGCCATGCCGACATGCTGCACCCGCTGCGCGGCGCGATCCCTGCCGATGTCACCGTGCTCAGCGTGCCGACGCCCCCGGAAATCCTCGCCAACTACAAGATCAATCCCGATCACCTCGCGACGCCGGATTTCGCGATCGATTTCGAATCCTGGCTGGCGCAATTCCCGCGCTATGACGGCCCTGTGGTGCCGCAACCGCAGAACATGATCTACACCTCGGGCACGACAGGCCATCCCAAAGGCGTGCGTCGTTTCGCGCCGACGCCGGAGCAGGCCGCCAATGCGGAGGCGATGCGCGGGATGATCTACGGCCTGCGGCCGGGGGCACGCGCGATCCTGCCGGGGCCGCTCTACCATTCGGCGCCGAATTCCTTCGGGCTGCGTTCGGGCAAGCTCGGGGGCGTGCTGGTGCTGATGCCGCGTTTCGATGCGGAGGAATTTCTGCAGCTGATCGAGCGCGAAAAGATCGACACCATCTTCATGGTGCCGACGATGTTCATCCGCCTGATGAAGTTGCCGGAGCAGGTGCGCCGGAAGTACGACATGTCGTCGCTCCGCCACATCATCCATGCCGCCGCGCCCTGTCCGCCCGACGTCAAGCGCGCCATGATCGAATGGTGGGGACCGGTGATCTACGAATTCTACGGCTCGACCGAGTCGGGCGCGGTGACGTTTGCGACATCGGAGGATGCGCTGAAGAAGCCGGGCACGGTCGGAAAGATTTCGCCCGGCGCCGAGCTTCGCTTCATCGGCGACGACGGCAAGGAGGTGCCGCAGGGCCAGATCGGCGAGATCTACTCGCGGATCGCGGGCAATCCCGATTTCACCTATCACAACAAGTCGGAGAAGCGCGCCGAGATCGACCGCCAGGGATTCATCACCTCGGGCGACGTCGGCTATATCGACGCGGACGGCTACGTCTTCATCTGCGACCGCAAGCGCGACATGGTGATCTCGGGCGGCGTCAACATCTATCCGGCCGAGATCGAGGCCGTGCTGCATGCGGTGCCCGGTGTGCACGACTGCGCGGTGTTCGGCATTCCCGACGCCGAGTTCGGCGAGGCACTGATGGCGGTGGTCGAGCCGCAGCCGGGCGTCACACTCGACATCGCCTCGGTCCGCGCCCAGCTCAAGACTGCGCTGGCCGACTACAAGGTGCCCAAGCACATCGAGATCCAGACCAATTTGCCGCGGGAGGATTCCGGAAAAATCTTCAAGCGTCGGCTGCGGGACCCGTATTGGGAGCGGGCGGGGCGGAGGATCTAGCTAGGCCACAATCCCGCCGTCGTCCCGGCAAGCGAAGCGCGACCCGTTACCCATAACCACCGATTTCCCGTTGCGCGAGCTGCGGCCCCGTCTGATGCCAACCTCGGATATCGGTGGTTATGGTGGTTCCCTGCTGTCGCAGGGACTACGGCCGTGAGTGCACCGCTTCCAAGTTCATCTTGCGCTGCGGCAAAAAAAGCGCACACTCCGGAGGAACCCGGCAGCCTCTGGAGTAGCCCGCCATGTCACCCCAGACCATGCCTTCCGACACCGAGATCGGTGCCAGGAGTGCCGCAGAAGCCAGTCTCCTTGAGAAGGCGGCACAAGAGGAGGATGCACGGCTCCGGAACGACATCCGGCTCTTGGGGCGCGTGCTGGGCGACACCGTGCGCGACCAGGAAGGAGCCGACGTATTCGACCTGGTCGAGCGCATCCGCCAGACCTCGGTCCGGTTCCATCGCGACGAGGACAAGCTGGCGCGGCGCGAGCTGGAAGGCATCCTCGACGGCATGTCGATTGCCGAGACGCTGCAGATCGTCCGCGCCTTCAGCTATTTCTCCCACCTCGCCAACATTGCCGAGGACCAGAACAACATCCGCCAGATGCGCAGCCGCGGCCCCGGCGGGGCGCCGCGGCCGAGCACGCTGGAGCAGACGCTGATCCATGCCCGCCAAGCTGGCATCAGTCCGGCCGACCTGCGCAGCTTCTTCAAAGGTGCGCTGGTCAGTCCTGTCCTGACCGCGCATCCGACCGAGGTGCGCCGCAAGAGCACGATGGACCGCGAGATGGAGATCGCCCACCTGCTCGACCGCCGCGAGCGGCTGCAGATGACGCCGGAGGAGAGCGAAGCCAGCGATGAACAGCTGCGCCGAGCGGTCGTGACGTTGTGGCAGACCAACCTGCTGCGCCGGACCAAGCTCACCGTGCTCGACGAGGTCGCCAACGGCCTGTCGTTCTACGATTACACCTTCCTGCAGGAAGTCCCGCGCGTGCACTGCGCGCTGGAGGACCGCCTGAACAACGAGGGCGGCGAGGCGGGCGAGCTCGCCTCGTTCCTGCGGATGGGAAGCTGGATCGGCGGCGACCGCGACGGCAATCCCTTCGTCACCGCCGAGGTGATGCGCGGCACGCTCCGGCTGCAGTCGAGCCGGGTGCTCAGCTTCTATCTCGAACAGCTGCATGCGCTCGGCGCCGAGCTGTCGCTTGCGGCACATCTCGCCGACATCTCGGACGAATTGCGGATCCTCGCCGAGCGTTCGCCGGACACCTCGCCGCATCGGAGCGGCGAGCCGTATCGTCTGGCGGTATCGGGTATCTATGCGCGGCTCGCAGCCACCGCCATGCGGCTCGAGGTCGAGACCACGCGGCCGCCGGTCGGCAAGGCCGAACCCTATGCGAGCGTGAATGAGTTCCAGGCCGATCTCGACGTGCTCAATCGCTCGCTGATCGCGAACAACTCCGGCGTGATCGCGCGCGGCCGGCTGCGGCAGTTGCGGCGGGCGGTGGATTGCTTCGGCTTCCATCTGGCGCGGCTCGACATTCGCCAGAACTCGGCGGTGCATGAGCGCACCATCGCCGAGCTGCTCGACACCGCAAATCCCGGCATGTCCTATCTGGCGCTCGGCGAGGATGCGCGCGTCAGCCTGCTGCTCGGCGAATTGCGCAACGCGCGGCCGCTGGCCTCGCCCTTCGTCAAATATTCCGAGGAGACCCAGAGCGAGCTCGCCGTGTTCCGCGCCGCGGCCGAGGCGCATGCCAAGTTCGGCCCGGAGGTGATCGCCCAGTGCATCATCTCGATGTGCAAGGGCATGTCCGACATGCTTGAGGTCGCGGTGCTGCTGAAGGAGGTCGGGCTGGTCAATCCGTCCGGTCGCAGCGCCATCAACATCGTGCCGCTGTTCGAGACCATCGAGGATCTGCAGGCCTCGAGCGGCATCATGGACCGCATGCTGGTGCTGCACGACTATCGCAAGCTGGTCGACAGCCTCGGCAGCGTGCAGGAGGTGATGCTCGGCTATTCCGACAGCAACAAGGATGGCGGCTTCGTCACCTCGGGCTGGGAGCTCTACAAGGCCGAGATCGGCCTCGTCGAGGTATTCGAGCGCCACGGCGTGCGGCTGCGCCTGTTCCACGGCCGCGGCGGCTCGGTCGGCCGCGGCGGCGGCCCGAGCTATGATGCGATCATCGCGCAGCCCGGCGGCGCGGTGAACGGCCAGATCCGCATCACCGAGCAGGGCGAGATCATCTCCTCGAAATATTCCAATGCCGAGGTCGGCCGCAACAATCTGGAGATCCTCGCTGCGGCAACTTTGGAAACCAGCCTGCTGCAGCCACGGCAAAGCGCGCCGCGCCGCGAATATCTCAAGGCGATGGAGGAAATTTCCGCGCTCGCGTTCAGGGCCTATCGTGGTCTCGTCTATGAGACCGAAGGCTTTGCCGACTATTTCTGGGGCTCGACCGTCATCAACGAGATCGCGACCTTGAACATCGGCAGCCGTCCGGCCTCGCGCAAGAAGACCCGCGAGATCGAGGACCTGCGCGCCATTCCCTGGGTGTTCTCCTGGGCGCAATGCCGGCTGATGCTGCCCGGCTGGTATGGCTTCGGCAGCGCCGTCGAGACCTGGATCTCAGAGCATCCCGAGCAAGGCATGCCGTTCCTGCAGGAGCTCTACAGGGAATGGCCGTTCTTCCGCACGCTGCTCTCCAACATGGACATGGTGCTGGCGAAGAGTTCGATCGCGATCGCCTCGCGCTATGCCGAGCTGGTGCCCGACGTCGCGCTGCGCGAGAAGATCTTCGGCCAGATCCGCCGCGAGTGGCACCTTGCGATCGAGACGCTGCTCGACATCATGGGCCACGACCGGCTGCTGCAGGGCAACCCGCTGCTGGAACGCGGCATCCGCAACCGCTTCCCCTACCTCGATCCGCTCAATCACGTGCAGGTGGAGCTATTGAAGGAGCACCGCGCGCAGAATCCCGACGAGCAGGTGCTGCGCGGGATTCAGATCACGATCAACGGGATCTCGGCGGGGTTGCGGAACAGCGGCTAGCCCCAGTGTCGTCCCGGCCCGCGCCGGGACGACGGCTATCTCAACAGTTGTGCGCGCCTCTGGTCTCGACATAGACCGCGTAGAGCGACTGGCTTGCGGTCATGAACAGGCGGTTGCGCTTCTTGCCGCCGAAGGTGAGGTTGGCGCAGGTCTCCGGCAACAGGATCTGGCCGATGCGCTGGCCGTCGGGTGCGAACACCTGCACGCCGTCATAGCCGGGTCCGACCCAGCCGGCTCCAACCCAGATGTTGCCGTCGATGTCGACACGCATGCCGTCCGGGAAGCCTGACTTTCCGTCCAGCGTCATGTCGATCAGCGTGCGCGGGTTGGACAACTTGTCGCCGTTGAGGTCGTACTGCCAGACGATGTTCTTGGCGTTCGTGATGCCGGTGTCGCAGACATAGACCTTCTTGTAGTCGTGGCTGAAGGCGATGCCGTTCGGCTTGAACGGTTCGTCGGCAACCTTGGTGATCTGCCCGGTCGCGGCGTCGATGCGGTAGACGGCCTCCTTCTGGTAGGGCTGGTTCGAGCCGGTGTTGGCGCGCTGGCCCTCGTAGATCGAGATCGCGCCATAGCCGGGATCGGTGAACCAGATCGACTTGTCGTTGGGATGCACGACCATGTCGTTCGGCCCATTGAGCTGCTTGCCGTTGGCCTGTTCCGCCAATGAGGTGACGGTTCCATCGTGCTCGTAGCGCACCAGCCGGGTGCGTTCGGCGGTGATCTGGCGGCCCTCGAAATCGAACGTCGAGCCGTTGGCCTCGTTCGACGGCTTGTGGAACTGCTCCGAGATATGGCCATCATCGTCGAGATAGCGCAGCTGTCGGTTGGTCGGGATATCGCTCCACACCAGGTACTGGCCCTGCGCATTCCAGGCCGGCCCTTCCGCCCAGAGGCAGCCGGTGTACAGCCGCTTGATCGCGGTGTTGCCGACCTTGGCCTTGAAGCGCTTGTCGTCGATGACAACGATATCCGGATCGGGATAACGCTGCGGCTCCGCATTGGGGCCGAAGTCGCGCGCGGCAGCATCGGATGCAGCCATCGCAGTTGCAGCAAGCGCAGTTGCCCGCGCAAAATGGTTCGGCGGTCGAACGCCTTCGCGCCGTCGCTCTCGCATTTCGCTGTGTTGCTTGGATTTATCACGAAAGTCCTCCCAGGCTTTTTGTTATCGGGAGAACGATCATGCGCCCGCAATTCGGGCACAATGCGGGCGTGCTGTGAAGAAACAACCAAAGAGTGTGTCGCCTCCGCCTCATGCGCGATTGCGCGCAGAGTTCGCGGAGGCGATTTTTCATAAAACTGTCAGATCGGATCCCAGGTGAAGACGTCGGCCGAGCGGTCGAGCTTGGCGAACGATCCCTTCAGCGCCGGCATGCCGTGTTCGGCAATGGTCTCGGGCGTCCAGCCTTCGCCGCGATGAACCGAGCGCACCGGACGATGCTGGCTGAACAGGAAAATCTCGTTCATGCGCACGCCGAAGATCTGCCCGGTGACGTCCTTGGCGGCGTCCGAGAGCAGATAGGCGCAGACCGGCGCGATCTTCTCCGGGCCCATCTGCTTGATCTTCTCGACGCGCGCCTTCTCGGCGTCGGTCTCGGTCGGGATGGTGCCGATCATGCGGGTCCAGGCGAACGGCGACACGCAGTTCGAGCGGACGTTGAAACGGCCCATGTCGAGGGCGATCGATTTCGACAGGCCAACGATGCCGAGCTTGGCAGCGGCGTAATTGGCCTGCCCGTAATTGCCGATCAGGCCGGAGGTCGAGGTGAAGTGCACGAACGAGCCTGACTCCTGCTCGCGGTAGATGCGCGCTGCGGCGTGGCTGACATAGAACGAGCCCATCAGATGCACCTTGATGACGGCCTCGAAGGCTTCCACGCTCATCTTGTGGAAGATCATGTCGCGCAGGATACCGGCATTGTTGACGACGCCGTCGAGCCGGCCGAAATGATCGGTCGCGGTCTTCACGATCTTGCTGGCGGGGATCGCTTCCGCCACCGATTCGAAATTGGCGACCGCGGTGCCGCCGCGCTTCTTGATCTCCTCGACCACTTCCTCGGCGGGCGCTGCGCTCGAGCCGCCACCGTCGGCGGCACCGCCGGGATCGTTGACCACGACCTTGGCGCCTTCCGCCGCGCAGAGCAGCGCAATCTCGCGGCCGATGCCGCGGCCCGCGCCGGTGACGATGATGACCTTATCTTGCAGTGATTTTGCCATGTGGGTTCTCCTGATCGGGTGATCTGCATGCTTCACCTCGCCCCGCTTGCGGGGAGAGGTCGGATCGCATCGCAGATGCGATCCGGGTGAGGGGGACTCTCCGCGAGTCCGAGTGTGTGGAAGCAGCCCTTCACCCCAACCCTCTTCCCCGTAAGAACGGGGAGAGGGAGAAGGCGAGCAGCTCGCTCATTTCTCGTTCGTAAAGATGATCGTGCCTGACGCGGCGAACATGCCGCCAACGCCGTGGCAGACCGAGATCTTCGCATTCGGCACCTGCGCCGGCGCGATGCCGCGCATCTGCCGCACGCTCTCCTGCAATGCGTACATGCCGTACATGCCGGAGTGCATGTAGCTCAGCCCGCCGCCATTGGTGTTGAGCGGCAGCTTGCCGCCGGGGCGGGTGTTGCCGTCGGCGATGAACTTGCCGGTTTCCTCATGCGGCATGAAGCCGAGGTCGCCGAGGCCGTAGAGCGGCAAATGCGCGAAGGCGTCGTAGATCATCAGATGATCGACGTCCTTGTGGGCGATGCCGGCCTCCTTGAAGGCCAGCGGGCCTGCCACCTTGAAGGCGCGCGATGAGTCAAAGGTCTTCATCTGGCTGACCATCGGCGTCTCCACGCTCTCGCCGGTGCCGAGGATGTAGACCGGCTTCTGCGGGAAATCCCTGGCGCGATCGGCCGAGGTGAGGATCAAGGCGCCGCCGCCGTCGGTGACGAGGCAGCATTGCAGCAGCCGGAACGGATAGGCGATCATCCGCGAGTTCAGCACGTCGGCGACCGTGATTGGATCCTTCATGGTCGCGCGCGGGTTCTTCGCGGCCCATTCGCGCTGCACGACCGCGACCATCGCGAGCTGCTCATGCGTGATGCCGTGCGTCTTCATGTAGCGCAGCACCGGAATCGGGAACATGCTCGGCGGCCCGTAGACGCCGAACGGTGATTCGAACTGGCCGTTGAGGCTGTCGGGTGCGGTGAAGCGCGGCTGCTTGCCGATCATCGACTTGCCGCTCTCGGCATGCGTGATCAGCACGGTCTTGCAAAGGCCGGCCTCGATGGCCGCAGCAGCGTGGCGGACATGCAGCATGAAGGAGCAGCCGCCGACCGAAGTGCCGTCGACCCAGGTCGGGGTGATGCCGAGATAGTGCGCGATCTGCTGCGGGGTTTCGACCGCGGTGGCGAAGCCGTCGATGTCGGACAGTTTCAGGCCGGCGTTCGCGATCGCGTTCAGCGCCGCGTCCGCGTGCAGCTGGATCTGCGACATGTTCGGGATGACCCCGAGTTCGGTGGTTTCGGCCGCACCGACCACGGCAACCTGGTTCCTGCGCATCACATTACCCCTTTGCCGGGCGGAACAGGGGAAGGGTGATCCTGTCGTCGAGTGCCTCGAAGGCGACCTCCAGCGGCATGTCGAGCTCGAGCGCTTCCGGCGTCTGCGGACAATCGATAATGTTGCTCATCATGCGCGGGCCCTCGTCAAGCTCGACGATGGCGATCGCATAGGGCGGCGTGAAGCCGGGGGCGGCGGGACGATGGTTGATGACGTAGCTGTACAGCTTGCCCCTGCCGGTGGCCTTGAAGACGGAGACCTTGCGCGAGGCGCAGGAGGGGCAGAACGGCCGCGGCGGAAAGTAGACATTGGCGCAGGCGTCACAGCGCTGCAGGCGCAGCTCGCCGGCCTTGGTGCCGTCCCAGAAATGCTGGGTCTCAGGCGTCGGTTTTGGTTTCGCGCGCGCGGGCTCGGCCATGTCGGATGTCTCCTCCCGAAATCGTTACAGTCTTGATGCGCCATTGGACCAACGGCCGTCAACGGTCCATCCTCGCCCCGCGCAGTGGCCTGTGTCCCGTGCATGCCGCATATTCCGCCCCTCGCACAATTGCTAAGGCCGCGATGCTTGTGTCGCTCCGGTCCGGCGCGTAGAAGGGCCGCGGTCCAAGATACGTCGAAGACCGGTCCACGAGACGTCCAAGATACCCGGGAGGAATAATATCATGCTGAGGATCATCGGCGCGGCACTCGCTGCCAGCCTCGCATTCGCCACGCAGGCGATCGTTACGCAGGCTGTGGCCGCCGACGCACCGTCGGAGATCAAGATCGGCACGCTCTACGCGTCCTCGGGGCGCTACGCCTCGATCTCGATGCCGGTCTACAGCTCGCTGAAATTGTGGGTCGAGCAGAAGAACGCCGAGGGTGGCGTCTTCGTGAAGGCGTTCGACAAGAAGATCCCGATCAAGCTCGTCTCCTATGACGACCAGAGCAACACCGCGACCGCCTCGACGCTTTATAATCAGCTCGTCACCCAGGATAAGGTTGATCTGCTGGTCGCCGATTCCGGATCGGTGCTGACCGCGCCCGCGGTCGCGATCGCGCGCGACCACAAGATGTTCCTGTTCGACCAGACCGGCACCGGCGCGAGCTTCTTCTCCAAGGACAATCCCTACATCGCGCTGATGGCCGATCCGGTGTCGACCGTCTGGCCGAAGCCGGTGGCGGATTTCATCAGCCATGACGGCCCTGGCCTCGGCATCAAGAAGATCGCCATCCTCTACGCGACCAACGAATTCACGGGCACCCAGGCCAACGCGTTCCGCAAGTTCGTCAAGGAGTCCGGCGCGCCGATCGAGATCGTCTACGACCAGGGCGTTCCGACCGAGACCACCAACTACAACGTCATCATCAACAACATCAGCAACACCAATCCCGACGCGGTGATCCATTTCGGCTACGCGCCGAACGACATCGCCTTCCTGCGCAACGTCCAGGACGTCGGCACCAAGTTCAAGATGCTGTTCGCGATCTATGCCGGTCTCGAGACCGAACTGCTGGAGAAGAACGTCGGCGCCAAGGGCCTCGAGCACGTCTGGACCTATGTGCCGCCGTCCGAGCTGGACTACCCCGTCAATTTCGGGATGAACATGAAGGATTTCCGCGCCGCCTGGCTGAAGAAGTACAACGACGGCAAGATGGAGTTCGGCTTCAACGCGGTGGCGGGCTACACCACCGCGCTGGTGATCGAGAAGACGCTGTCGGTTGCGACCAGCCTCGAGCAGATGGAGCTGCGTCGCGCGGTGTTCTCGCTCAGCGGCCAGCTCAAGACGCTGGACGGCACCTTCGCGCTGGATGAGACCGGCGGCCAGATCGGCGAATTGACGCCGCTCGGCCAGCTCACGGTCGACGAGCACGATCACATCAAGTTCGTCTCGATCTATCCGCACGAGACCGCGACCGGCAAGCCGATCTATCCGGCACCGTGATGCAGGTGAGTGCGGCAGGCGTAACCTTCGGCGGCGAGCGATAGCATGACCTATGCGCTCGTTGCCGGCGTGCTGTTCGGGCTGTATTTCAGCCTGGTCGGCATCGGTCTCAACCTCGTTTTCGGCGTCATGCGCATCGTCAACCTTGCGCATGGCGACATCCTGATGCTGGGCGCCTTCATCGCGCTCGGCGTGGTCGGCATCGCCGGCATCGACCCGCTGTTCGCGGTGCCGCTGGCCTTTGTGGTGTTCGTGCTGGCGGGCGTGCTGCTTTACTGGGTGCTGGTGCCACGCCTGCAGGGCTCGGCAAATCCTGAAATGCTGTCGATCATCCTGTTCTTCGGCCTGTCGCAGGTGATCGAAGCCGTCACCACGATCTTCGCCGGCACCAGCGAGCGCTCGATCCAGAGCCGGCTGCTTGGCACCGTGTTCACGACCATCAAGGTCAAGTGGTTCGGCGGCAAGGCCGGCGGCGCAGGGCCGATCCAGATCTTCGGTCAGGGATTTCCCGCGCCGTGGGTGATCGCGGCCTGCACCAGCCTCGTCGCGATCGCGCTGGTGTACCTCTATCTCTACCACACAAGGCTCGGCACCTTGACCCGTGCGGTGATGTCACGTCGCGACGAGGCCTTGGCGACCGGCATCGATGTTGACCGCGTCTCGGCTGCGGCATTCGGCATCGGGCTCGGCATCGCGGCGGTTGCCGGCGTGTTCGCGCCCTTCATGTTCGGCTCGGTGACGCCGGCCTTCGGCGCCGATGCGACGGTGACGTCGTTTGCGATCGTCGTGCTCGGCTCGCTCGGCAATCCCTTAGGCACTGCGCTCGGCGGCGTCGTCTATGGCCTCTGCTACATGCTGGTGCAAACCTATCTCAGTTCCTGGGCCGACCTCTTGCCCTATGTGTTGCTGATCGTGATCCTGTTGTTGCGCCCGAGCGGTCTACTCGGAAGGCGGGTGCGCGTTGCATAACGCCTCGAAACACCTGCTGTTCATCCTGGCGCCGCTGGTGGTGGTGTTCGCACTGCTGCCCGGCGTCTATCAAAACCATCTGCTGCTGTTCAACTTCGTGATCTTCCTGATCCTCGCGCAAGGCGTGAACATCATCTATGGCTTCACCGGCTATCTGCCGTTCGGCTATGTCGGCTTCTTCGGCGCCGGCGCCTATGGCTTTGCCATCATGGTGATGCATTTGCAGACGCCGGCGCCGCTGGCCGTGCTGGTCGGCGGCGCCGTCGCGGTTGCGCTTGGCCTGTTGCTGACGCCGCTGCTGCGGCTGTCGGGTGCGTACTTTGCGATCGCCAATCTCGCAGCTTCGCTCGCCGTGCTGCATTTCGTCGCCAACCCGGCGCTGGAGGGGATCACCAAGGGCCCGTACGGCGTGTCGCTCACGGGCACGTTCAACCCAAGCCATGCCTATTATGCGGCCGTTGTCGTGATGGCGCTGACGGTCGGCGCGGTGATCTATCTCAAGAACTCGTCGTTCGGCCTGGCGCTGCAGGCCGTGCGCGAGGATGCGGTGTCGGCCTCGATGGCCGGCGTCGACATCATCAAGATGCGGGTGATCGCCTGGCTCGCCTCGGCGCTGGTCGCCGGCCTCGCCGGCGGCATCTACGCCTGGTACGTCTCGGTGTTCTATCCGGACAACGTGTTCTCCGGCGAGTTCAGCATCTTCGCGATCGTGTTCGCGCTGTTCGGTGGCGTTGCCACCATCACCGGACCGATCGTCGGTGTGCTGATCCTGTACGGCATCTACAATCTGATCGGCTTCACGACGCCGCAATATTTCCAGCTGATCTATGGCCTCCTGATCATGGGATTGGTTTTGTTCCTGCCCGCAGGGCTGGTGTCGCTGGCAACGCGCAGGGGGTGGCATGTCCCCTGAGCAAAACTCCATCCTCAAGGTCTCGAAGCTGGTCAAACGCTTCGGCGGCTTCCACGCGCTCGATGGCCTGAGCTTCCATGTCGTGCCGGGCGAGATCCTCGGCCTTGTTGGTCCGAACGGTTCCGGCAAGACCACGGCGATCAACGTGATCTCCGGCCTCTACGCACCCGACGGCGGCGAGGTCGTGTTCGACGGCGCATCCTCCGGCGGCGTCGCCTCGCACAAGCTGGTTCACCGTGGCATCAATCGCACCTTCCAGGTGCCGAAGCCGTTCCTGTCGCTCACGGTGCGCGAGAACATCCAGGTGGCGCTGGCCTATGGCGGCGCGACCGGCACGCCGCCGTCGATCGCCGAACTGCTCGACGAATACCGGCTCAAGGAGGTCGCCGACCGCCCCGCCGCCGATCTCAACAGCGCGCAGCAGAAGATGCTCGATCTGACCCGCGCGCTCGCCACGCGGCCGCGGTTGTTGCTGCTCGACGAGCTCGCGGCCGGCCTCAATCCGGCGGAGCTCGACTGGATCGCCGGCCGCATCAAGGCCTTGGCCGCGACCGGCATGGCGATCATCGTGGTCGAGCATCTGATGGGCTTCATCGAGCAGATCACCGACCGCGTCATCGTGCTCAATGCGGGCAAGGAAATCTTCGAGGGCACGCTCGCGACCGCGGTGCGCGAGCCGCAGGTGATCGAGGTGTTCCTGGGAGGCGAGCATGCCCACTGATACAGCGCCGCTTCTGGACGCCAAGGGCGTCGATGCCGGCTACGGCACCATGCAGGTGTTGTGGGGCGTCGATCTCGACGTCCGCCCCGGCGAGACCGTGCTGCTGCTCGGGGCCAATGGCGCGGGCAAGACCACCTTCCTGAAGTCGCTGGTCGGCCTGATCGAAGCCCGCAGCGGCCACATCAAGCTCGGCGGCGAAGACATCACCAAGATGCGATCTTCGGATCGCATGAAGCGCGGCATGACTTACATGTCGGAGCTCGCGGTATTCCCCGATCTGTCGATCGAGGAGAACATCCGCGTCGGTGCGCAGGCGCTCGGCCATGCCAATCCGGGCGCGCGGGTCGACGAATTGTACGGCCTGTTTCCGGTGCTGCGCGACAAGCGCCGCGATCCGGCCTCCAGCCTGTCCGGCGGCCAGCGCAAGATGCTCGGCATCGCCAAGGCGCTGTCGGCCGAGCCGAAGCTGCTGGTCATGGACGAGCCTTCGGCCGGGCTGTCGCCGCTGTTCGTCAAGGAGGTGCTTCGCGCCTTGTCGAGCCTGCAGGGCCGCGGACTGGCGCTCTTGATCGCCGAGCAAAATATCGGTTTCCTTGAGATTGCCACCCGCGTATTCGTGCTGGAAGGCGGGCGCATCCGGTTCTCCGGCACGGTTGCCGAGATGAGCGGCAATGAAGAGCTGCACCGGGCCTATTTCGGGCTGAAGTGATGCCGGCGTACCGGTCTGGAAATCGGCGCCGGTTCGCGCGACAATCAGCTGCAAGATCTTTTGAATTGCCAGCCAGCAAGCCGTGAAGTGCAAGCCGTAAAGTGAAAGCCATGCCCAAAAATCCGACACTCGCCTCCCTTGCCGCCGATCTCGCCAGCGGCGCGACCTCTGCCCGCAAGCTCGTCGAGCAATGCATCGCCAGGATTGCCGATCCGGCAGGCGAGGGCCAGCGCACCTTCATCCACGTCGACCGCGACGCCGCGCTGGAGGCCGCCGACGCTATGGACCGGCTGCGCAAGGCCAACGCGGCGCCGTCGCCCTTTGCCGGCATTCCGGTCTCGATCAAGGACCTGTTCGACATCAAGGGGCAGGTGACGCGCGCAGGCTCCCGGGCGCTGGATGATTCCGCGCCGGCGGATGCCGATGCGCCTGCGGTGGCGCGGCTCAAGCGCGCCGGCTTCATCGTGATCGGTCGCACCAACATGACCGAGTTCGCCTATTCGGGCATCGGCATCAATCCGCATTACGGCACGCCGAAGAGCGCCTGGAACCGGAGCGTCGGCCATGTGCCCGGCGGCTCGTCCTCGGGCGCCGCGGTCTCGATCGCCGACGGCATGGCGTTCGGCGCGCTCGGCACCGACACCGGCGGCTCCTGCCGGATTCCAGCCGCCTTCAACGGCATCGTGGGCTACAAGCCGACGCAGCGCCGGATTCCGCTCGATGGCGGCGTGCCGCTGTCGTTCACGCTCGACAGCTACGGCCCGCTGGCCAATTCAGTGGCCTGCTGCGCCGCGCTCGACGCCGTGCTGGCCGACGAGCCGGTGACGCCGATCGCCCCGCGCCCGGTCAAGGGCATGCGGCTCGCGGTGCCGACCACCGTCGTGCTCGACGACCTCGACGATGCCGTCGCAAAGACCTTCGAGCGCGCGCTGGCGGCGCTGTCGCGCGCCGGCGCCTTGATCGAGCGGATCGAGGTGCCCGAACTGCTCGATGTCGGCATGATGAACACCAAGGGCGGCTTTTCCGCGGCCGAGAGCTATGCCTGGCACCGCTTCCTGCTGGCCAGCAAGGGCGACATCTACGATCCCCGCGTCGCGGTGCGGATCCAGCGCGGCGAGGGTTTTCTTGCCGCCGACTATATCGACATTATCAACGCGCGGCGGTCGTTCATCGCCCGGACCGAGGCGCGCATCGCGCCCTATGACGCAATGGTGCTGCCGACCACGGCGAACCTGCCGCCGACCATCGCCAGCCTTGCCGACGACAAGGCGTTCGCCACGGAGAATTTGCGCGCGCTGCGCAATCCCTCGCTGATCAACGTGCTCGACGGCTGCGCCCTCTCGCTGCCCGCGCATCGCGAGGGCGAGGCACCGGTCGGCCTGATGCTCGCCGCCGCGGGCGGTTCGGATCGCCGCATCTTCGAGCTTGCCGCCGGAATGGAGACTGTCATCCGTGTTTGATCTCACCTTCAATGTCGATGACAAGGGCGTCGCCACGCCGCTCACGCTCGAAATCAAGCAGGCCGTGATTGCCGGCTGGACCGGCCGCGATCCGGTGGCGCGCGACAAGCACATCGCCGAGCTCGAAGCGCTCGGCATTGCGCGGCCGGCGACGACGCCGATCTATTACCGCTGCTCGGCGTGCCGGCTGACCTTTGCCGACACGATCGAGGTCTGCGGCGAGGATTCGAGCGGCGAGGTCGAGTTCGTGCTGATCGGCTGGCAGGGCCGCACCTTCGTCGGCTGCGGCTCCGACCATACCGACCGCAAGGTCGAGAGCTACAGCGTCACGGTGTCGAAGCAGATGTGCGACAAGCCTGTCGCCTCCGAGTTGTGGGAACTCGAGGACGTCATCGATCATTGGGACCAGCTCATCCTGCGGTCCTGGGCCACAATCGGCGGCCAGCGCGTGCTCTACCAGGAAGGCACGCTCGATCACATGCTGCCGGTGAAGGACCTGATCGCCCGCGGCTTCGACCAGGGCGCGCTGCCCGACGGCTGCGCCATGTTCGGCGGCACCTTCGCGGCCAAGGGCGGCATCCGCCCCGCCAGCCGCTTCGAGTTCGAACTGGAAGATCCCGTGCTGAAGCGGAAGATCAGCCACGGATATGATGTGGTGACGCTGCCGGTCAGGGGCTGATTTCCTTCCGCGCGTGGCCCTGTCGAAAGCTCGTCGGCACTTCCTCCACGCGTCGTCCCTGCGAAAGCAGGGACCCATACGCCCCGGCTTTCGCAAAGGGCACGCGGCCAGACGGCCTTCTCACAACCAGCACCTGTGGTTATGGGTCCCTGCTTTCGCAGGGACGACGCCGTGATTGTGGCGGCGTTCTCGGCATATTTGGATCGGAAATCGGGTGGCGCCACCCGCGTTCAAGGGCCAGATTCCGCTGCATGACAGCAACAGCCAAAACCATCAGTCGCACAGCCACCAGCATTCCCGCCCGCGTTGATGCGCTGGACTGGGACCAGATCACCACCGACCTCGACGGGCAGGGCTGCGCCGTCCTTGGCGGCCTGCTGACGCCGCAGGAATGCGACGCCATCGCCACGCTCTATCCCGACGACAGCCGGTTCCGCAGCCGGGTCGTGATGGGCCGCCACGGCTTCGGCCGCGGCGAGTACAAGTACTTCTCCTATCCGCTGCCGGACCTGATCGCGGAGCTGCGGCCGGCGCTGTATGCGCGGCTGACCGCGACCGCCAATCGCTGGAACGAGACGATGGGGATCGAGATCAGCTATCCGCCGTCGCATGCGGCGTTCCTGAAGCGCTGCCATGATGCCGGGCAGACCCGGCCGACGCCGCTGCTGCTGCAATATGGCGAGGACGACTACAACTGCCTGCACCAGGATCTCTATGGCGAGCACGTGTTTCCGATCCAGGTCGCGATTCTGCTGTCGCAGCCGGGGCGCGATTTCACCGGCGGCGAGTTCGTGCTGACCGAGCAGCGGCCGCGGATGCAGTCGCGGCCTGAGGTGGTGCCGCTGACGAAGGGCGATGCGGTGGCCTTTGCCGTACACCATCGTCCGGTGCAGGGGACGCGCGGGCCTTATCGTGTCAATCTGCGCCATGGTGTCAGCCGGATCAGGTCCGGCCATCGCCACACCGTTGGCGTGATCTTCCACGACGCAAAGTGAGTGCGAGAGAGGCGTGGCGGCTGATCTGTTCGAGACGATTGGTGATACCCGGCCGCCGCGCGAGACGATCGCCGACGGCGCGGTGCTTTTGCGCGGCTTCGTCCGGCCGTTCGAGGCCGAACTGATCCCGGCGTTGCGCATCATCGTCAGGCAGGCGCCGTTCCGGCATCTGATCACGCCGGGCGGCCACCGCATGTCAGTCGCGATGACCAATTGCGGCAGCGTCGGCTGGGTCTCCGATCCCAGCGGCTATCGCTATGATCCGATCGATCCTGACTCGGGACAGCCCTGGCCTGAAATGCCGGAGGTGTTGCGCAGGCTCGCCGCCGGCGCCGCCGCCGAGGCCAGCTTCAACGGATTCGCGCCAGAGGCCTGCCTGATCAATCGCTATGTCCCCGGCGCAAAATTGTCTCTGCATCAGGACAAGGACGAGCTCGACTACGGCGCACCGATCGTTTCGATTTCGCTCGGGCTGCCGGCGATCTTCCTGTTCGGCGGCCTGAAGCGCAGCGATACGCCGCGCCGCTATCGGCTCGAACATGGCGATGTTGCGGTGTGGGGCGGGCCGTCACGGCTATTTTATCACGGCGTCGCGGCGCTCGCTGATGGTGAGCACAGCGTGCTCGGCCGCCAGCGCATCAATTTGACCTTCCGCAAGGTGCGCTAGCTATTGCGCGGCGGCAGGTGGCTGCACTATTTCGGAATAATGGAAATATACAATTGAGTTGCCCGACGCGTCAAGCGCTTTTCCGAGTACCGGCGGAACGCCTGCTGCTTTGCATGGGGTTGTTTTCGATATTTTTGGCAGCTCGTACCTTTGCCTCCTCGCTTCAATCCGGCTAAAGGCCTCCCGCAAATGGGAGAGCTGGTCTAGACTTCGCGTATGACCACCCAGGCCGACCGCGCGGTCAATCGCACCGGCGTCTATCTCGCCGTGCTGCAGCTTGTCTTCACGCTGGGCTGGACCACCTACCTGATCTATCTGCCCAAGTTGTGCGCCGATGTCGGCATTGCGCCTGCAACCGTCATCCTGATCCTGATGATGGATCAAGCCATCTTCACCATCACCGACACCGCGATGGGCATCGCCGCCGACCGCGTGTCGCTCCTGGTCGGCCGTCTCGGCCGGTTCGTCGGCATCCTTGCTGCGATCTCCTGCGCCTCCTTCGTCGCGCTGCCTTACGTCGCCGGCACCGGGCCGGGTGCAAAAGTGTGGCTGATTGCGCTGATCGTGATCTGGGCTGTCACATCGTCGGCCCTGCGCGCGCCGCCACTGACGCTGCTCGGCAAGTATCGCGCGCAACCCTCCGTCCCCTTCCTCGCCGCGCTGGCGATGCTGGGCTACGGCGTCGCGGGTGCGGTCTCGCCCTATCTTGCCGTCGTGCTGCGCGATCATGATGCGCGGCTGCCATTTGTGCTGTCCGGTGCCGTGCTGCTGCTGACCGCGCTCGCGTTCTCAGGGGTCGAGCGCCGTGTCGCCGAGGAGGTGCAACCCGAGCGGCTTGCGGCACCGGCCAAGCGGCTCGGGGCGGTGCCGATGTTCCTGATCGCGGCGATGGTGCTGCTCTCGCTCGGCTATCAGCTGCACTTCAACATCAACAGCGCGCCGTTCTATCTGCGCTTCGCCAAGCCGAACGATCTGCAATGGCTGATGCCGGTGTTCTGGATCGGCTTCAATATCGCGATGTTTCCGGCGAGCGTCGTCGTCAAGCACCGTGGCGGGCTGATCGTGATGGGCGCAGCCGGACTACTCGGTGCGTTCGCCATCGTCGCGGCGGAGATTGCCGGCAGCCTCAACGTCCTGATCGTGGCGCAGTTCATGGCGGGAGCGGCCTGGGGCTGCATGCTGATGAGCGCGGTGTCGGCAGCGCTTGCGATCGGGGAGACCGGCGCCGAAGGCAAGGTCACGGGCCTCGTGTTCTCGGCGCTGGCGCTCGCGACCTTTGCGCGGATGGCGGCGGTCGCGGGCGGCCTGCAGAAGATACCGGACTATGCGCCGCTGGTGCACTGGGCGCCGCTCGCCTGCTGGTCGGTCGCCGGCGCCGGCCTGCTGGTGATCGCCGCGTCGCGGCTGCAACGCGGCTTGAAGAGCGCCTAATTGTTCCGCGCCGGGTGGATGAACGCCCAGGGACTGACTTCCGAGTCCGTCGGCACTTCCACCGAGATCACGTAGGGCCCGCCATCGGCCAGCGCCTTCTCCAGCACAGGGCGGAAATGATCAGGCGAGGTGACGCGCGCGGCACCGACGCCGAAGGACTCCGCGAGCTTGACAAAATCGGGGTTGACCAGATCGGAGGCGACGACGCGGCCGTCGAAGCGCTCGCGCTGGTCGCGGCGGACATTACCGTAGGCGTTGTTGTTGAACACCAGCGTCACCACGCCGATCCTGAACTGCACGGCAGTGGCGAGCTCCTGCACGCCAAACATGAAGCCGCCGTCGCCCGTGATCGCGACCACCGGTTTGTTCGGGTTGGCGACCTTGGCGCCGAGCGCGGTCGGGAAGCCCGAGCCGAGCGTGCCCTGATAGCCCGAGGTGACGAAGGTGCGCGGCTGGTAGATCGGAAAGCCGTACCAGGAGGCGAAGCCGACCTGCGACAGCTCGTCGGTGACGATGGCGTTCGCGGGCAGCACCTCGCGCAGGATCTTCAGGTAGGCCATCTGTGGCTGGATGCGCTGGATCTCCTGCTCGGCGGCTGCGGTCGCCTCGCGGATCGCCGCGCGGCGGCCCGAGGTCTTGCTGTAGCCGGCTTTGCGCACCGCCGCGATGAGGTCGGCGGTGCCGGCCTTGGCGTCCGCGATCACGCCGGCGTCGGCCGGCCAGCGGCGCAGCTCGACCGGGTCGATGTCGATCCGCACGCATTTCAGTCCGGCCGGCTGATAGGGCCAGCGCGACATGGTCGGCAGCTCCATGCGGGTGCCGATTCCGATCATCAGGTCGGTCTTTGGCCATAGCTTGTAAGCCGCGGCCATTGTGAGCCCGAGTTCGTGCGCGTTGGAGACGATGCCGCGGCCGCTGCGGAATGCGACCACCGGCGCGTCGATCATCTCGGCCAGTTCGAGGATCTCCTCGCGGGCCTCGATGGCGCCACTGCCGACGAAGATCATCGGCGCCTTGCTGCCGGCGATCAGATCGGCGGCGGCCTTGATGCGGTCCGGATCGGGCTGCGGCGCCGGCAACGGGTCGAACGGCTTGACGGGGGTAACCTGGGTGCGCTGGGTGAACACATCCCACGGCATTTCCAGCGACGCGGGACCGCGGCGGCCCGACAGCATCTCCTGGAATGCACGCGACACCATCGCGGGCGCGTTGTCGGGATATTCGATCCGGTCGGCCCATTTCACGAAGGTGCGCAGCGTCGCAAGCTGGTCCGGCATCTCGTGCAGATGGCCGCGGCCCTTGCCGAGAAATTGCGTCGGCACCTGGCCGGTCAGGCACAGCACCGGCTCGTTGCAGCCGAATGCGGTCAGTAGCGCCGCCGAGGCGTTGAGCACGCCGGGACCGGGCACGACGCTGAACACGCCGGGCTTGCCGGAGGAGCGGGCATAGCCGAACGCCATGTAGCCGCAAGCCTGTTCATGCCGGGCGCCGATCACCTTGAGCTGCGCCTGGTGGAACGCATCGAACAGGCCGTAGATCTGCGCGCCGGGCAGGCCGAACACGGTGTCGACGCCGTGGGCGACGAGGCCGTTGACGATCGCTTCGCCACCGGATGTTGAGGTCATGGCACTGTCCACTTGCTCTGAGGTTGGGTTGCTTCGTCGACGACGCCGTTGCGCAAGGTACCGACGCCTTCGGCCTCGACCTCGACGACATCGCCGGGCTTCAGATAGCGCGGCGGATCGAACCGCGCACCTGCGCCGGTAGGCGTCCCAGTGACGATGATGTCGCCGGGAACCAGCGTGGTGAAGGTCGAGATGTAGTTGATGAGGTAACGGAAGCCGAAGATCAAGCGCGAGGTGCGGTCGTCCTGCCTGACTTCGCCATTGACCCGCGTGGTCAGCCGGATATCGGCGATCTGCGCCTCACCGGTGTAAGGCACGATCCATGGGCCAAGACTGCCTGTGGAATCGAAGTTCTTGCCCTGGGTGACGTTGAATTTGGCGTGGCGCACCCAGTCGCGGATAGTGCCTTCATTGCAGAGCGTGATCGCGGCGATGTGATCGAGCGCGGCGCTCTCGGCGATGTGCCGGCCGGCCTTGCCGATCACCAGCACCAGCTCGCCCTCGTAGTCGAGCTGCGGCGAGACGCGCGGCCGCACCACCGGCATGTTGTGGCCGACGAAGGAGCGTGGCACCCGCAGGAACATGCTCGGATATTTCGGCGCATCCGAGCCGTCCTTGTACTCGGCATTGCGGTCCGGATAGTTGACGCCGATGCAGATGATCTTGTCCGGCGCCGGGATCGGCGGCTGCCAGGTGACCGCGTCCAGCGCGACGTCGGGCGCGCGCTTGGCAGCGTCCTCCACGAGCTTCGACAGCGCGCCGGCGGCGATCGCCTCGCGGAGCGTCGGATAGTCCTTGGCGAAGCGCGACGAGAGGTCGACGATACCGGTGTCGGTGACGGCGCCATATTGCGTGGCGCCGTTGACGGTATAGGTGGCAAGGCGAGAGGCTGACATGAGCAATCCAATTCTTGATGTCGTCCCAGCCAAGCGAAGCGCGAGCCGGACCCATAACCACAGGCCTCACATTATGGCACGCGGGGCGTCGATCTTGGCGCAACGCGGTCCGGTGGTTATGGGTCCCGGCTTTCGCCGGGACGACGTGTGATGGGAGGTCTGTACTAATCCGCAACCAGCACGTCGGCGACGAAGCGGGGCTCGCGCACCGCCTGGCCGGCGAAGGTCGAGCCTTCCTCGAACCAGGAGCGCGGCGCCGGCGCGCCCCACAATGTCTGGCGGCGCGGATCGCGCAGCGACCAGCGCAGCGGCTCGTGGTCGTGGTCGCCGGTGAAATAGTCGCTAGTGTAGAGCTCGACGCGATGGCCGTCGGGATCGCGGATATACAGGAAGAAGGCGTTGGAGATGCCGTGCCGGCCCGGGCCGCGCTCGATGTTCTTGAGGAAGCCGGACGAGGCCATCACGTCGCAGAGATGCACGATGTTCATCGCGGTCGGCACCCAATAGGCGATGTGGTGCAGGCGCGGGCCACGGCCGTTGGTGATGGCGAAGTCATGGACATTGCCCTTGCGATGCATCCAGGCGGCTGCGATGCGGCCGTTGTCGCCGTCCTCCTCGGCATATTCGGTGAGGCGGAAGCCGAGCCGGGCGTAGAAATCGACGGTGTCCTGCACCTCGGCAGCGAACACGTTGAAATGGTCGAGCCGCTGCGGATGGCAGCCTTTGTAGAGATCATAGCGCCGCAGCAGGTGCGGTCGCTTCTCCATCGTGGCGTAGAGCTCGATCTGGAAGCCGAACGGATCGGTGAATTGCAGCGTGCGGCCCTGGAACGGCTGGTCGACGAAGGCGTAGGCGATGCCGTTCTCGGAGAAGAAGGCGGCGGCCTTGTCGAGGTCGCCGTCATTGCCGACCTTGAAACCGAGGCGGTTGCAGGCCGCCTTCGCCGCCTTGCGCAGCACCACCGAGTGATGCTGGTGCTCCTCGCTGGCGCGCAGATACACCGATTTGTCGTCGCGGTCCTCGACATGGAGGCCGACGGTCTTCTCGTAGAAAGTGGCGCTCTTCTCCAGGTCCGTGACGTCGAGCACGGCATGGCTGCAGCGGATGATGTTGAACGGCGGATCGAAAACGTGTGTCGGAACGGGCATGGACATTTCCCCTCAATTTTATCGGCCGTTCCGGGGCGATGCGCCGCATCGAACCCGGAATCTCGAGCTTCCGGGTTCGCTTCGCGCCCCGGAACGACGTGCAATCAGATTCCCAGTTTCTGAATCTTGTGCGTCCCGCGCGCGAGCGAGACGTGCTTGGTTTCCATGTAGAAGTCGAACGAGTAGTCGCCGCCGTCGCGGCCGATGCCGGAGGCTTTCATGCCGCCGAACGGGGTCGGCAGGTGGCGGACGTTTTCCGAGTTGAGCCAGATCATGCCGGCCTCGAGCGCGTCCGCGACGCGCAGCGCGCGGCCGACGTCGCCGGTCCAGACATAGCCGGCGAGGCCGTACTGCACGCCGTTGGCGATCTCGATGGCGTCGGCCTCGTCGCGGAACGGGATCACGGTCAGGAACGGACCGAACACCTCCTGCTGGGCCACGCGCATGGTCGCGTTGGCGCAGGTGACGAGGGTCGGCTGCACATAGTGCCCGCCGCCCGGACCGTCATGCGGCTTGCCGCCGACCGCAATCGTCGCGCCGTCTTGCTTGGCGACGTCGAAATAGCTGCAGACCTTGGCGAAGTGCCGCTCGTGGATCAGCGGCCCGATCTCGGTCGCCGGATCGAGGGGATGACCGACCTTGAGTGCCTTCACGCGCGCGGTCAGCTTCTCTATGAATTTTTCGGCGATGCTCTCCTGGACCAGGAGGCGGCTCGACGAGGTGCAGCGCTCGCCGTTGAGCGAGTAGATCATGAACACGACGGCATCGAGCGCACGGTCGAGATCGGCATCGTCGAACACGATCACCGGATTCTTGCCGCCGAGCTCGAAATGCACCCGCTTCAGGGTCGGCGCACCCTGTGCCATGATTGCCGAGCCCGTCGTGCTCTCGCCGACGAAGCCGATCGCCTTGATCGCGGGGTGCTCGGTCAGCGCCTTGCCGGCGTCCTCGCCGAAGCCGTGCACGGTGTTGAAGACGCCATCGGGCAGACCGGCCTGCTTGGCCAGCCTGACCAGGAGGTCGGCGGTCACCGGCGACCATTCCGCCGGCTTGTGCACCACGGTGCAGCCGGCCGCGAGCGCGGGCGCGATCTTCCAGGTCGAGAGCATGAACGGCGTGTTCCACGGCGTGATCACCCCGACCGGGCCGATCGGCACGCGGGTCGAGATGTTCCAGTGCTCGTCCGAGGGTGTGTTGAGGCCGTCGCGGGCCTCGCCGCATTTGTCGGCGAAGAAGCGGAAATTCTCGGCGGCGCGGATCGCGGCCTTGGCCATGAAGCGGTGTGCCTGACCGGTGTCGATGCATTCGAGCACGGCGATGTCGTCGGCGCGCTCCTCGATCGCGTCAGCCACGCGATGCAACAGCTTGCGCCGCTGCGCTGCCGGCACGTCGCGCCAGGCCTTGAAGGCCTTCGACGCGGCGGTTGCGGCACGGTCGATGTCCTCGGCGTTGCCGCGCGCGACGGTCGCAAGCACGGTGCCGTCGATCGGCGATTTCGTCTCGAAGGTCTGGCCGGAGGCCGCCGGCACAACCTTGCCGTCGATCACATGGCCGATGCCTTCGGCTTTTAATTTCGCAAGCAACGGACCGGCGCGATCGCGATTGGCCTGGAACACGTCGGCTGTGGATTTCGGAGTGGCGTTATCCATTGACCGTCTCCACCTTCAGTGCGTCGTGGATGTTGTTGCGTTTCCAGCTCGTTTCCTTGTCGTTGATCTGCATGTCGAACGACAGAGCGAACTTGCTGTTGGCGAATACCGGATCGAGATGAGCCGATAGCGCCTCGAAGATGTGCTCGCCGGCCTTCTTGCGCGTGGTGAAGTCGCGGCCTTCGCCGAGACGGAGCACCATGTCGAGGAAGCCGTAATTCTTGCGGCCGTCGGCGATCGCGTAGTGCTCGCATCTGATGGCGCGCACGCGGATGCCGCCGAGCGGGAAGATACCGGTCTCGACCGCGGCTTTGCGGACCAGTTCGACCGTCGCGCCCATGTCGACGAGGCCGTCGAGATTGGCGGAGTATTCAATCGTGAAATGCGGCATGCAGCTCTCCCGCTGAGTGCGTCAGGCGAAGTAGCAGCTCACGGAACCGTAAGGTCCGTAGTCGGCCTGGATGGTGTCGCCCTTGCGGGTCTCGATCGGGCGGATGAAGGAGCCTGCGAGCACGATTTGTCCGGCCTCCAGCGCCAGCCCGTTCGGGGCGATCTTGTTGGCGAGCCATGCCACCGCGGTCGCCGGATGATTCAACACGCCGGCGGCCAGACCGGTTTCCTCGAGCTGGCCGTTTCGGAAACAGAGCGCGCCGATCCAGCGCAGATCGGCTTCGAGGGGGCGGATCGGACGGCCGCCGAGCACAATACCGGCATTGGCGGCGTTGTCGGCGATCGTGTCGAAGATCTTGCGCGTCGCCTTGGTCTCGGGGTCGACGCGCTCGACCCTGGTATCCAGGATTTCCAGCGCCGGCACCACGAAGTCGGTGGCGTTGAGCACGTCGAACAGCGTGCAGTTCGGCCCCGCGAGGCGATGCTTCATCACGAAGGCGAGCTCGGCCTCGACGCGGGTCGCGATGAAGCGGTCGGTCGGCACCAGGCCGCCATCGGCAAAGAACATGTCGTCGAGCAGGATGCCGGAATCCGGCTCGTCGATATTGAGTGCGCTCTGCATTGCCTTCGAGGTCAGGCCGATCTTGTGGCCCTTGACGACGCGCCCCTGCGCCACCTTCATCTCGACCCAGGCCTTCTGAATCGCGTAGGCGTCTTCGAGGGTCATGCGGGGGTATTCCAGCGAGAGCTGGCGGATTTGCTTGCGGGTCTTTTCCGCGTTGTCGAGCCGCTCGGCGGCAGCGCGGATATCGTCCTTGGAGAGGGCCATGCGTGATACACAAAAGTGGATGTCGGGAGATGATTAACATGTTAAGTGAATTCCCGCAAACTGAATCAGGGCATGTTGCAACGCAAAATCTTGCTGCGATGGACTAGGCGATGGCGCGCAAGAAATTGGATGAGATCCGGCCGGGGCAGGGCGCCGACGCATCGTCGCGACGGACCCCGATGCGCGAGTTCTCGCGCTCGCTGCCGATGTCGCTGCTCCGTGCGCGCGAGGCGGTGATGCGGCAGTTCCGTCCGTCGCTGCGCAATCACGGGCTGACCGAGCAGCAGTGGCGGATTTTGCGTGCGCTCACCGCGGTCGATGAGATCGAGGTCACCGAGCTCGCCCGCGTGGCGTTTCTGCTCGGCCCGAGCCTGTCGCGGATCCTGCGTGATCTCGAGGCGCGCGCGTTGATCGAGCGCAAGGCAGCGGAGAACGACGGGCGGCGCGCGGTGGTCTCGATCTCCGCCAAGGGGTTGAAGCTGATCGAGGCGGTGGCGCCGACGTCGGAGGCGATCTACGCCGAAATCACACGACGATATGGCGCGCGCAAGCTTGCCGAGTTGCACGAAATGCTGGGCGCGCTGGAGGCAAGCCTCGCCGGAATGGGCTCGGCCGATGACGCCGAAGTCGAGGCCGACGAGTAATCGCGGCGATGCGCGGCAATGCCGCTCACGTCATGTAGGGCACGCGCGAGATCACGTTGATGGCGCGGAATTCGGCGATCCAGCCGGCGACCTTGGAGTGCGACCACTCGATATGGCGGCGCAACGTCGCGGCGGCCGTATCGCCGTCGCAGGCGCGCAAGGCTTCGATGATCACCAGATGCTCGTCCATGAAGGAATCGATCTGCGGCGCGGTCAGGGC
Source organism: Bradyrhizobium sp. USDA 4011 (assembly GCF_054063415.1). Taxonomy (NCBI): domain Bacteria; kingdom Pseudomonadati; phylum Pseudomonadota; class Alphaproteobacteria; order Hyphomicrobiales; family Nitrobacteraceae; genus Bradyrhizobium; species Bradyrhizobium sp. USDA 4011. The sequence goes on along the minus strand of NZ_JBSSGG010000001.1, from coordinate 1,519,573 downwards.
GACCTGGATGTGCTTGCCGATCACGAAAGCGCAATGGGTGCGCTTGAGCGCTTCGATCATCTCGCGATTGGTGCCGTAACCCAGGCAGCGGATATGGAGGTCGCCCTCGATCTCATCGAGCTCGCCGACGCCGACGCGGCTGCGGAATTGGATCCCTTCGCGCAGCCGCTCCGCCATCCGGTCAAGCAGTGCGGTCGGAATCCTCGCCGCAGCGGATTTGAGGAGCAGCGGCTCGAGGGTTGCGCGCACCTCGAAGATGTCGCGTAGGCGATCCTCATCGAGCGGTACGACATACCAATGAGCCTTCGCGCCTTTCTCCAGGATTCCGATTGCCTGCGCACGTAGCAGCAAATTGCGAGCAACCGTGCGCCCGACCCGGAAGTGCCGCGCCAATGCGAGCTCGCTGACGCGGAAGCGTCCGAATAGCGACCGGTAGATGATCTCGCGTTCGAGCTTGTAATAGAGCGTATCCCAGGCGTCGCTGCGCACCGCCTCGACGGGGCCGTCGGTCAGCCCAAACATCTCCGGCGTGATCGGGACGCGCCGCGGGTCGACCTTGCGCTTGCCTGCGATCACGCCGCGGCCGTCAAAGCGGCGCACCAGGCCGATGTGCTCGAGTTGTTCGAAGGCCTGCCGTACCGGCGAGCGGCTGGAGCCGAACAAGGTCGCGATCGCCGATTCGGAGAGAACCGTGCCGGGTGGCACGTCGCCAGTCCGGATGTGCTTCGCCAATGCGCTCTTGATCAGCGCGTAGGCCGGCTGTTTTCGTCTGGTCTGCGATTTCGCTCTTGGAATCGACATCGATGACTGCCCGCCGGTCACACTATCATGTGATCCCGTCGTGGTCGCTGGTAGCAGGCAATTACACACCGTTGCCAGCGACTTTTGACTATTGCGTGCAATGTGCAATCATGTTTAGCTATGTCAAACGCCAGATTGATGGCGGCCGTTGCGCGTCTTGTGCGCCGCAAGCGGCGCTCGCGTTTGTTCGTCGTGCCGATTGATGGCTGCGGATAGGGCAATCGATCGACGCGTTAGCTCGTTTCAATGCAGCCGATATGCAAGTCGGCGCACCAAAGGGAGGATTGAATGAAACTGACGAGACGTGAGTTTTCCGCCGGCTTGGCGGCAGGTCTCGCTGCTCCCGCGCTGCTGCGCAGCGCCTGGGCGCAGGGAGCGACCATCAAGATCGGCATGTGCGTGCCGGTGACCGGACCGGCCGCTGAGCAGGGGCTGTGGGCCCAGAACGGTGCCAAGCTGGCGCTGGCCGCGGTGAACAAGGCCGGCGGCGTGCTCGGCAAGCAGGTCGAGCTCGTCATCGAGGACGACCAGACCACCAATCCCGGCATCGTGCTGGCCTTCTCCAAGCTCGCCGCGCAAGCCGACATCGTCGCCTTCCTCGGCTCGATCCGCTCGACCCAGGTGCAAGCGATGGCGCCGGACGTGATCAAGGTCGGCAAGCCTGTGATGATCGGCGGCACCAATCCCGATCTCACCCATTCCGGCAATCCCTGGCTGTTCCGCTTCCGCCCGAACGACAATTATTCCGGCCGCGTGATCGCCGACTACGGCGTCAACACGCTCGGCAAGAAAAAGTGGGCGATCGTCCATTCCACCGACGCGTTCGGCACCGCCGGCGGCAAGGCACTCGCGGAAGCGCTGACCAAGTTCGGCGCGCCGCCGGTGCTTGACCAGGGCTACGCCAACCAGAGCCAGGACTTTACCCCGGTCGTGCTCGCCGTGAAGCAGTCCGGTGCCGACGTGCTCGGCACCTACTTCACCTTCGAGAATGATCTCGGCATCTTCGCCCGGCAGCTGCGCCAGCTCGGCGTCAACATCCCGTGGGTCGGCTCGCCGTCGGTGGTGGCGGTGTCCTCGACCAAGCTCGCCGGCCCTGCGCTGTTCGGCACCTACGGTGTCGCCGACTTCGCCGAAGACTCGAGCGATGCCGCGAAGGCGTTCGGCAAGGCCTATCGCGACGCCTACAAGACCGCGCCCGACAACCAGAGCGCCTGGCCGTACGACGCGATCACCATCCTGTCGGCGGCGATCAACAAGGCTGGCTCGACCGACCCGAACAAGATCCGCGACGCCATCCTGGTGACGCAGAAATTCGCGGGCGCCGAAGGCGAATATAATTTCGACAAGAACGGCGACGGCCTGCACGGCTACAATGTCGTGAAGAACGACAAGGGCAAGATCGTCTACGACAAGCACATCGACTTCAACGATTGATCTGACAGTCGGGGAGGCACGAATGGATGGGTTCCCTCCCCCCTTGCGGGGGAGGGTTAGGGAGAGGGGTAGGCCGCACGGGCGGAATTCGTGGCTTACCCCTCTCTCCGACTCTCCCCCGCAAGGAGGGAGAGAGCCCTACCACCTCCCGCGTGGTCCTAAACGAGAGGCTGTGTACGACAAGCACACCGATCCGGCCGGTGCCGGGATATTCGCTTCCCCTCTAACCGAACGTTTGTCATGGATCTGGTCCTTCAACTGCTGTTCACCGGCATCGGCATCGGCGCGGTCTACGCGCTGGTGGCGCTCGGTTTCGTGCTGATCTTCCGCGCCACCAACGTGGTGAACTTCGCGCAAGGCGAGTTCTCGATGGTGGCCGCCTATCTGATGGTGGTGTTCTCGGTCGATCTCGGCTGGCCTTACTGGCTGTCGTTCCTGATCGCGCTCGCCGGCATGGCGCTGTTCGGCGTCATCTTCAATCTCGGCGTCTATTATCCGCTGCGCCATCGCACCTATCTGCCTGTCATCATCGCCACCATCGGCGCCTCGATCCTGCTGTCGAACTCGGTGCTGGCGATCTACGGCCCGCAACCGCAGGTGCTGCAGGGCTGGTTCGATACGCCCGGCATCCAGCTCGGCCCGGTCTATCTCGACAGCCAGTATCTGTTGATCATCGGCGTCACGATCCTGCTGGTGTTGTTCAATTTCTGGTTCTTCGAGAAGACGCTGCTCGGCAAGAAGCTGCAGGCGACCTCGCAGGACAAAGAGATGGCCTCGCTGCTCGGCATTTCCGTCTCCACTATGATCATGATCACCTTCATCTATTCGGCCGTGCTCGGCGGCCTCGCCGGCATCCTGGTGGCGCCGGTGCTGTTCGTCTCGATCCAGATGGGCTCGACCATCGCGCTGAAGGCGTTTGCCGCGACCATCATCGGCGGCTTCGGCGATGTCGCCGGCGCCATCGTCGGCGGCCTGGCGCTCGGCGTCATCGAGACGTTCGGCGCCGCCTACATTTCGGTACCGTACAAGGACGGCTTTGCTTTCCTGGTGCTGATCGCGTTCCTGGTGTTCCGGCCGCAGGGCATCTTCGGCGAACGTGTCGCGGAGAAAGCATGAGCGCCAGCGACAACATGATTCCGGTGCCGGCCGTGCGCTCGAAGCCGCTGATCATCCGTCATCTGCCGTATTTCATCGGCGCGGCGGTGCTGGTGGCGCTCGCCGCCGGCATGCAGTTCGACGGTTACATCCTCAACATCCTGCTTCAGGCCACGACCTTCTCGATCGCGGTGTTCGGGCTTTCGGTCGTGCTCGGCCTGTGCGGCCAGATCAACCTGGCGCAGGCCGCGTTCTTCGGCTTTGGCGCCTATGCCGTCGGCCTCGGCACCGCCGACCTGCATCTGAACTTCTGGCTCTGCCTGGTCGGCGCCTGCGCGATCACGCTGGTCGCCGGCGCGTTCCTCGGCATGTCGACGCTGAGGCTCGGCGGGCACTACCTTGCGATGGTGACGATCTCCTTCCAGCAGATCGTGACGCTGGTGATGATCAACGCCATCGGCGTGACTCACGGGCCGGACGGCGTCGCCAACATTCGCCGGCCCGAGCTGTTCCAGTCCTCGCAAAGCTATCTCGCCTTCTGCGTCGCGATGCTTGCGATCGTCGGCTATCTGGTCTGGCATTTGCCTGACACCAAGCTCGGCCGCGCCATGCGCGCGGTGCGCGACAACGAGCTCGCGGCCGGCGTCAACGGCATCGACGTGTTCCGCACCAAGATCTACGCCTTCGCGGTGTGCGCGGTGCTCGGCGGCCTCGCGGGTGGCCTGTTTGCCGGCGGCTTTGCCTATGTCAGCCCGGACCAGTTCTCGTTCGCGGAATCGATCGTATTCCTGACCATGTCGCTGCTCGGCGGCGTGGCCTCACCGATCGGCTCGGCGATCGGCACCGGGCTCTTGATCCTGATCCCGGAATGGCTGCGCTTCCTGAAGAGCGTGCCGGGCCTCTACCTGGCAATCTACGGCCTGTCGGTGATCCTGATCATCCGCTTCATGCCGGACGGCATCTGGGGCTTCGTGTCCGACGCATTCACACGCTGGCGCGCGCACACCAAGGCGCCGCCGGTTGCCGGAGCGCTCCAGCTCAAGCCCGCGACCACAGGCGGCGACATCGTGCTCGAAGTCACCGGGCTCTCGAAGCATTTCGGCGGCCTCAAGGCGGTCGATGGCGTCGACATCGCGGTGAAGCGCGGCAGCGTGCATGCGCTGATCGGACCCAACGGCTCCGGCAAGACCACGACGCTGAACGTGCTGTCCGGTCTCTACAAGGCGACCGCGGGCAAGATCGTGCTCGACGGCACCGACATCACCGGCATGGCGCCGCATCAGCGCACGGCGGCGGGGCTCGGACGCACCTTCCAGAACATCCGCCTGTTCCGCTCGATGACCGCGCTGGAGAATGTCGAGATCGGCGCCGAGCGTCCGGGCAACACCATAATCGGGAAGGGCGACGACGCGCTGACCGAGCGCGCGATGGAGGCTTTGACCTTCGTCGGTCTCGGCAACCGCGCCAACGAATTGATCTCGAGCTTCTCCTACGGCCATCAGCGCCTGATCGAGATCGCGCGCGCTCTGGCCTCGAACCCGACGCTGCTGCTGCTCGACGAGCCGGCCGCCGGCCTCAACTCGACCGAGAAGCTCGAACTGCACGAGTTGCTCAAGCGCATCGCGGTGCAGGGCCTCACCATCCTGATCATCGACCACGACATGACGCTGGTCTCGGAAGCCGCCCAGCACATCACCGTGCTGAACTTCGGACGCCGTATCGCCGACGGAGAGTCCATGGCGGTGCTGCGTCATCCCGACGTCGTCTCCGCCTATCTCGGGAGCGAATGATGCCGCTGCTCGAAATCCGCAATCTCGTGGTCCGCTACGGCGAGATCGAGGCGCTGCGCGGCGTCACCATCGCCGTGGAGCAGGGGCAGGTGGTCACGTTGCTGGGCGCCAACGGCGCCGGCAAGTCGACCACGCTGCGCGCGATCTCCGGCCTCGCCAAGCCGGCCTCCGGCGACATCCTGTTCGACGGTCATTCGATCGCAGGCCTCGGGCCGGAAGCGATCGTGCGGCTCGGCATCTCGCATGTGCCGGAAGGCCGCCGCGTATTCCCGGGTCTCACCGTGAAAGAGAACATCATGCTCGGCGCGTCGAACCGGAAGGTGTCCGCGTCGCAGATCTCGCGCGAAGCCGACGCGATGTTCGACCTCTTCCCGGACATCCGCGCCTTCTCCAACGCGCTCGGCTGGACGCTGTCCGGCGGCCAGTTGCAGATGGTCGCGGTGGCGCGCGGCCTGATGGCCAAGCCGCGGCTGTTGCTGCTGGATGAGCCCTCGCTCGGGCTCGCGCCTGTCATCGTGCAGGCGGTGTTCCGCATCATTTCGCAGATCAGGAAGGACACCACGGTCTTGCTCGTCGAGCAAAATGCGCGCATGGGACTTTCGGTCGCCGATCACGGCTTCGTCCTGGAAACCGGGCGGATCGTGCTGGGCGGCAAGCCCGACGAATTGTGGGGCAACGAAGCCATCGCCGCGGCCTATCTCGGCGGTCACGCCAAAACCCACGCCTGACAACGCATTGTGCTTCATCGAGCGAGCTAGTCTTTCATGGTCACCATCAAGGTCGATAATCTCATCAACTTCGTGTCCGAAGTGTTTTCCCATTCGGAGTCTTCTCCGGAAGAGGCGAAGCGCATCGCGACCTATTTGACGACCGCGAATCTGACAGGCCATGACAGCCACGGCGTGATCCGCGTGCCGGTCTATGTCAGGTGGAAGAAGATGGGCTCGATCGTGCCGAACCAGACCCCCGAGGTCGTGGTCGACACGGCCTCGCTCGCGGTGGTCGACGGCAAGTTCGGCTATGGCCAGACCGTCACGCCTGTCGCGGTGAGGCTCGGCATCGAGAAGTGCAAGAAGGCAGGGCTTGCCGCCGTCGCGCTGCGCAACTCCGGCCATCTCGGCCGTGTCGGTGACTGGGCCGAGATGGCTGCCGCCGAAGGCCTCGTCTCGATCCATTTCGTGACCGCGGCGGGCTCGCTGCTGGTCGCGCCTTACGGCGGCGTCGAGAAGCGCCTGTCGACCGCGCCGTATTGCGTCGGCATTCCGCGCCAGGGCCAGGATCCGATCGTGCTTGATTTCGCGACCTCCGTCGTCGCCGAGGGCAAGTGCCTGGTGGCTAGCCGTGGCGGCAAGAAGCTGCCGCCGGGCGCGCTGGTCGATGCCGACGGCACGCTGAGCGAGGATCCGCATGTGCTGTATGGCCCGTACACGCCGGACGGACCGCGCGACCATACCAAGGGAACCGGCGCGATCCGTGCTTTCGGCGACCACAAGGGCTCGGGCCTCGCCTTCATTTGCGAACTGCTCGGCGGCGCGCTGACCGGCACCGGCGCGACGTCGTCGGACCGGCGCTTCGCCAACGGCATGATGGCGTTCTACATCGATCCCAAGGTGATCGACACCAGCAATTTCTTCGACGGCGAAATCACCCGCTACACCGATTTCATCCGCGCCACCAAGCCGATCGCGGGCACGGAGTCCGTGCTGGTTCCGGGCGATCCCGAGCGGAAAACCCGTGCCGATCGCACCAGGAATGGCATCCCCTTGCCTGACGACACCTGGGCGGCGATAGTGAATACCGCGCGCGAAGTCGGCGTCAGCGAAGTTTCGATCCAGCGGGCGACCAGCTGAGGCTCGTCCCCCAATAAACCGCAAAGGGAAACGCGATCAATGGCAAACAAGGTCAAGCAAGTCTGGGCGTCGGGCAAGGCAGTGGTGAACGCGTGGCTCGCGATCCCCTCCGGGTTCTCGGCCGAAGTGATCGCGCAATGCGGCTTCGACAGCGTCACCGTCGACATGCAGCATGGCGTGCAGGATTATCAGTCGATGGTGCAGTGCTTCCAGTCGATGCATGCCCATCCGGTCACGCCGATGGTCCGCGTGCCGTGGAATGAGCCGGGCATCATCGGCAAGGTGCTCGACGGCGGCGCCTATGGCGTGATCTGCCCGATGGTCAACACGCCGCAGGAAGCCAAGAACCTGGTTTCCTATGCCAAGTATCCGCCGAAGGGCGTGCGCTCCAACGGCCCGATCCGCGCCGGCATGTACGGCTCGGCCGGCACCTATCAGCAGACCGCAAACGACGAGATCGTGCTGCTACCGATGATGGAGACCAAGACCGCGGTCGAGAACATGGAAGCCATCCTCGATGTCGAAGGCATCGACGGCGTCTATATCGGACCGTCCGATCTCGGCTTCTCCTACGGCCTGGTGCCGAAGCTCGATCGCGACGAGCCGGAGATCCTCAAGATCTACGAGAAGATCATCAAGGAGTGCGGCAAGCGCGGCCTCAATCCCGGCATCCACTGCTCGGGCGCCGACGGCGCGGTGCGCGCGATCAACATGGGCTTCAAGCTCGTGACGCTGTCGAACGAAGTCGGCCTCATGCAGGTCTACGCCAGGATGCAGGTCAACCAGACCCGCGAGAAGTCCGGCGGCAAGGCGTAAGCCCTGTCGACAAGACGCAATGCTTTGCCCCCTCGCCCCGCGCTTGCGGGGAGAGGGTTGGGGTGAGGGGCTTCTGTCTGGCGAGCACCATCGCTGTAATTGACATCGTGCTTCGCCCCTCACCCGGATTGCTGAAGCAATCCGACCTCTCCCCGTAAAGGACGGGGAGAGGTGAAGAACTCCAAAGGAGAACTCCCATGGCCTCGGCACAAGTAATCCGCCTGCACGCCGACGACAGCGTCCTGATCGCGCGCGCGAGCCTGCTGCCGGGGCTTGAAGTGACCGAAGGCGTCACCACGCTCGACCGCATTCCGGCCGGCCACAAGGTCGCGATCAAGCCGATCGCGCAGGGCGAGCCGATCCGGCGCTATGGCCAGATCATCGGCTTCGCGACCCAGCCGATTGCGCCCGGCCAGCATGTGCATACGCAGAACTGCGGCATGGGTGATTTTGCCAAGGACTATGCCTATGGCGTCGACGTCAAGCCGGTGCCGAACTTCGATTTGCCGGCAACCTTCGAGGGTATCCGCCGCGCCGACGGCCGCGTCGCGACCCGCAACTATATCGGCATCCTCACCTCGGTGAATTGCAGCGCCCACGTTGCGGGCATCGTCGCCGACATGTTCAAGAAGAATCCGTTCACCGGCGACAACCCGCTGGCCGATTTCCCGAATGTCGACGGCGTCGTCGCGCTGACCCACAAGACCGGCTGCGGCATGACCCAGGATGAGCCCTTGGCGCTGCTTCGCCGCACGCTCGGCGGCTACGCGCGCCACGTCAATTTCTCCAACGTCATCGTGCTCGGCCTCGGCTGCGAGGTGAACCAGATCGGCGGCCTGATGGCCGAGCAGAAGCTCGCCGGCCGCCTGCGCGCGATGGACATCCAGGAGGTCGGCGGCACGCGCAAGACCGTGGAAGCCGGTGTTGCCTTCGTGAAGGAGGCGCTCACCGACGCCAACAGGGTCAAGCGCGAGGCGGTGCCGGCAAGCGAGCTCACCGTAGCGCTGCAATGCGGCGGCTCTGATGGCTACTCAGGCGTGTCGGCCAATCCGGCGCTCGGCGCGGCCAGCGACCTGCTGGTCCGTCACGGCGGCACGGTGATCCTCTCGGAGACACCGGAGACCTACGGCGCGGAGCATCTGTTGACCCGCCGCGCCGTCAGCCGCGAGGTCGGCGAAAAGCTGGTCGGCCTGATGCGCTGGTGGGAGGAATACACCCAGCGCGAAGGCGCCGAGATGAATGCCAATCCAAGCCCCGGCAACAAGGCCGGCGGTCTCACCACGATCCTTGAGAAGTCGCTCGGCGCGATGGCCAAGGCCGGCAGCACCAATCTCGTCGACGTCCTGCACTACGCCGAGCCCGTCACCAAGAAGGGCTTTGTGTTCATGGACACGCCCGGCTACGACCCGGTCGCTGCGACCGGGCAGGTCGCCGGCGGCGCCAACCTCGTCTGCTTCACCACCGGCCGCGGCAGCGTGTTCGGCTGCAAGCCCGCACCCTCGATCAAGCTCGCCACCAACACGCCGATGTACAAGCGGATGGAAGACGACATGGACGTCAATTGCGGCACCATCCTCGACGGCGAGGAGAGCGTGCAGGAATGCGGCCAGCGCATCTTCGACCTGATCCTCAAGACCGCCTCGGGCCAGCCGACCAAGAGCGAGAGCTTTGATTTCGGCGGTGCGGAGTTCGCGCCGTGGGTCTTGGGCGCGACGATGTAGTTTAGACCTACGATCTAGCCTCGCACTCCGCTGTCGTCCCTGCTTTTCGCAGGGGCGACGAGTTCTATTGACGTGGCCTCCCGGATTGCGCTCCGCTCCATCCGGGCTACAGGCTGGCGTTTCGATTTGAACGGAGGCAGGATGCGCGCGGGTCGATCGGGAAGCATTGGATGCCTCGCATTCCTGGCCGCCTTGAGTCTTGGCGTCGGTTCAGCCGACGCCGCAACCATCGTGGCGCTTGGCGCGAGCAACACCTACGGCAAGGGCGTGGCGCGCAACCAGGCCTATCCCGCGCAGCTCGAAGCGATCTTGCGGGCGAAGGGATTGAACGTCCGTGTCGTGAACGCCGGCATCAATGGCGACACCACGGAAGGGATGCTGCAACGCCTGGACCGTGCCGTCCCGAACGGGACCCGTGCGGTGATTCTACAGCCGGGCGGCAATGATCGGCGCAAGGGCAGCCCCGACCGCACAGCGGATATCCAAAGTCGACTGAGCGCCCGTGGCATCGCGGTGATCATGCTCTCCAACGGGATGCTGCACGGCCTCCCGCATCAGCCCGATGGCCAGCATTTGACCCCCGAGGGCTATCACACGCTCGCCGAGCAGCTCGCTTCGCGGGTATCCGGCGCAATCGGCCGATAGCGGCGAGGGTAACCAGCCACGCCAGTTGCTAGAGGTCGGGACAACGCGGCGGATAATTCCTGGGCAGTCGCTGCCCGTTGTTAGTGCTTGATGTCGACCGGAACCAGTGTTCTGCTCAAAAAAGCTGCTGGAGTCCTCGGTCCGTGTCGATCTTCGTCGCACTGCATCACGTCACGCACTACAAATACGACCGGCCGATCGATCTCGGGCCTCAGACCATTCGGCTCCGGCCCGCGCCGCATACCCGCACGCCGATCCTGAGTTATTCGCTCAAGGTCACGCCATCGAATCATTTCGTGAACTGGCAGCAGGATCCGCAGGGCAACTGGCTGGCGCGCTACGTTTTTCCGGAGAAGGCGACCGAGCTCAAGGTCGAGGTCGACTTCACCGCACAGATGACGGTGGTCAATCCGTTCGACTTCTTCGTCGAGCCTTACGCCAACGCCTTTCCGTTCGAATACCCCGAAGATCTCAAGACCGAGCTCGCGCCTTATCTTGAGACCGAGGTGCCGGGACCGTTGCTCGCGGCTTATTTGAAGGACATTCCGCGCAAGGCCGACTCGACCGTCAATTTCCTGGTCGAGCTGAACGCGCAGCTGCAGAAGAAGATCGGCTACGTGATCCGCATGGAGGCCGGCATCCAGACGCCGGAGGAGACGCTGGCCGCGGGCTCCGGCTCCTGCCGCGACTCGGCGTGGCTCTTGATCCAGGCGCTGCGCCATCTCGGGCTCGCCGCGCGCTTCGTCTCGGGATATCTCATTCAGCTGCGGCCGGACATCGATCCGCTCGAGGGGCCGCGTGAGGTCGAGCGCGATTTCACCGACCTGCACGCCTGGGCCGAGGTCTATCTGCCAGGTGCGGGCTGGATCGGTTTCGACGTCACCTCCGGCATGCTGACGGGCGAGGGACATATCCCGGTCTGCGCCACGCCACACTACCGCTCGGCCGCGCCGGTGACCGGCACCGCGGGCTTCGCCAATGTCGAGTTCGGCTTCGAGATGAGCGTCAAGCGGATCCGCGAGGCGCCGCGGATCACCAAGCCGTTTTCGGATGAATCCTGGGCGCGGCTCGACCGGCTCGGCGAGCAGGTCGATGCCGATCTAAAGAAGGACGATGTGCGGCTGACCATGGGCGGCGAGCCGACCTTCGTTTCGGTCGACGATCTGGAATCGCCGGAGTGGAACGTCGCCGCGGTCGGTCCGACCAAACGCGGGCTGGCCGACGAACTGATCCGCAAGCTGCGCACGCGGTTCGCGCCCGGCGGCCTGCTGCATTACGGCCAGGGCAAATGGTATCCCGGCGAGAGCCTGCCGCGCTGGGCGTTCGGCCTCTACTGGCGCAAGGACGGTAAGCCGATCTGGAAGAATGCCGGCCTGATCGCTTCAGTCGAAAATCCGCGCAAAGCTGGGATCGCCGATGCGGAGCGCATCGCAATCGGCATCGCCGCGCGGCTTGGCCTGAAGGCTGACTACGTCATGCCGGCCTTTGAGGACACAGCGTTCTGGCTCGAGCGCGAGGCCGGCTTGCCGGCCAATGTCAGCCCTGCGAATTCCAAACTGACCGATCCGGAGGAGCGCGCGCGGATGGCGCGGGTGTTCGACGAGGGGCTGACCACGCCGAAAGGCTATGTGCTGCCGATCCAGCGCTGGAGCCCGCTCGGCGATCGCGTGCCGGCGCGCTGGCGCAGCGAGCGCTGGAAGATCCGGCGCAGCCATCTGTTTCTCTTTCCGGGCGATTCCCCGCTGGGCTTGCGGCTTCCGATCGCTTCGCTCGAACACGTCCCGCCCGAGGATTTTCCCTACGTCATCGAGCGGGATCCGATGGCGCCGCGCGATGCGCTTGGGGAGATCGATCCGGAGCTGACGCGGGCGCTCAAGGACATTGAAGAGCCGCTGCCGGTGCGTACCGCGATGTCGATCGAGGTGCGCGATGGCGTGCTATGCGCCTTCATGCCGCCGGTCGAGAAGGTCGAGGACTATCTCGAGCTGATCGCCGCGATCGAAGCCGCCGCGGAAGAGCTGCAGCTGCAAGTCCATGTCGAAGGTTACGCGCCGCCATTCGATCCGCGGATCGAGGTGATCAAGGTGACGCCGGATCCCGGCGTGATCGAGATCAACGTGCAGCCGGCGCAGAGTTGGCGCGAGGCCGTCGACATCACCCTCGGCCTCTATGAGGACTCCGCGAAGACGCGGCTCGGGGCCAACCGTTTCCTGATCGATGGCCGCCACACCGGCACCGGCGGCGGCAACCACATCGTGGTCGGCGGCAGCAAGCCGGAGGATTCGCCGTTCCTGCGCCGGCCGGACCTGCTGAAGAGCCTCGTGCTGTACTGGCAGCGGCATCCGTCGCTGTCCTATCTGTTCTCCGGCATGTTCATCGGCCCAACCAGCCAGGCGCCGCGCATCGACGAGGCGCGGCACGACGGGCTCTATGAGCTGGAGATCGCGCTGTCGCACGTGCCGCCGCCGGGGATGGATGCGCCGCTGTGGCTGGTCGATCGCCTGTTCCGGCACATTCTGGTCGATATCACCGGCAACACCCATCGCGCCGAAATCTGTATCGACAAGCTCTATTCGCCCGATGGTCCGACCGGCCGGCTCGGCCTGGTCGAATTCCGCGCGCTCGAAATGCCGCCCGATCCGCGGATGTCGCTGGCGCAGCAGCTGTTGATTCGGGCACTGATCGCCAAGCTGTGGCGCGAGCCGCAGCAGGGCAGGTTCGTGCGCTGGGGCACCGCGCTGCATGACCGCTTCATGCTGCCGCATTTCCTCTGGGAGGATTTCCTGGGCGTGCTCGCCGAGCTCAAGCAATCCGGCTACGACGTCGAGCCGGAGTGGTATCAGGCCCAGCTCGAATTCCGCTTTCCCGCGTTCGGCCGCATCCATCACGGCGGCGTCGGCCTCGAGCTGCGGCAGGCGCTCGAGCCCTGGCACGTGCTGGGCGAGGAGGGCACCGCTGGGGGTACCGTGCGCTACGTCGATTCCTCGGTCGAGCGGCTCCAGGTGAAGGCGACCGGTTTCGTCGAGGGCCGTCACGTCATCACCTGCAACGGCCGGCGGATGCCGATGACCGAGACCGGCCGCGCCGGCGAGGCGGTTGCCGGCGTGCGCTTCAAGGCCTGGCAGCCGGCCTCCGGCCTGCATCCGACCATTCCCGTGCACGCGCCGCTGACGTTTGACCTGATCGATACCTGGAACGGCCGCTCGCTCGGCGGCTGCGTCTATCATGTCGCCCATCCCGGCGGCCGCAACTACGAGACCAAGCCGGTCAATTCCTACGAGGCCGAGGCGCGCCGGCTGGCGCGCTTCCAGGAGCACGGTCATACCCCCGGCAGGGTCGAACCGCCGCCGGAGGAACGCACAATTGAGTTTCCGTTGACCCTCGACTTGCGGACGCCGCTCCTGCAGTAATTGGATGCAGGGGAAGTGCAATGACCGCATCGGGTGGCCAGGGAAGCAGTCAAGGAAGCAGTCAAGAGAGCAGGGCCCGTCCCGGTCAGCGCCGGATGGCGCAGTGGACCCGCGACTATGTCCGGCTGCCCGGCATTCCCGATGAATACATTGCCGAGAACGGCGCGCCGCGGCCGGTCTGGGCCCGCTTCTTCGACGCCTTTGCCGCGTTGTCGCCGGCCGATATCGAGCGGCGCTTCGCCTCCGCCGACCGCCATCTGCGCGAGGCCGGCGTCACCTACCGCGCGCCCGGCGACACGTCCGACCGGATCTGGCCGCTCAGCCACCTGCCACTGATCATCGATGCGGCCGATTGGCGGCAGCTCGCCGCCGGCGTCGCGCAACGCGCGCAGCTTTTGGAAATGGTGCTGGCCGATCTTTACGGCGAGGGCCGTCTCGTTGCTGACGGTGCCATCCCCGCGGCGGCGATCGCCGGCAGCAGCGAATATCTGCGCGCGGTCAGCGGCATCAAGCCGCCGGGCGGCCGCTATCTGCATCTCTATGCCGCCGACATCGGCCGCGGGCCTGACGGCCGCTGGTGGGTGCTCGGCGATCGCACGCAGGCACCGTCGGGCGCCGGCTATGCGCTGGAAAACCGCCTGGTGCTGTCGCGCGCCTTTTCCAATCTCTACAAGTCGATGAATGTCGAGCGCGTCGCGCCGTTCTTCGAAGCGTTCCGCGATTCGCTGCGTGCCAGCGCCGACCGCGACGAGCCGCGCATCGGTCTGCTGACGCCAGGGGCGTTCAGCGAGACCTATTTCGAGCATGCCACGCTCGCGCGCTATCTCGGCTTCCTGCTGGTCGAGGGCGACGACCTCGCGGTCTCCGGCGATCGCATCCACATCCGCACCGTTGCCGGGCTGAAGCGGCTCGACGTGCTGCTGCGCCGGGTCGATTCCAACATGCTCGATCCGCTCGAACTCGACGCCTCCTCTTATCTCGGCGTGCCCGGGCTCGTCGAGGTGCTGCGCAAGAGCGGCGTCGTGGTCGCCAACATGCCGGGCTCGGGCGTGATGGAGGCAAGGGCGCTGCTTGGCTTTCTGCCCAATCTGTGCCGGCGTCTGCTCTCTGAAGACCTGATGATGCCGCACATCGCGACCTGGTGGTGCGGCCAGAAGTCCGCCCGCGAGCAGGTGCTGTCGCGGTTCGACGAATTCGCAATCGAAGGCGCCTATGGCCGCGGCGTTGCGGATTTTCCAGGCCACGGGCCGGTGCTCCCGGGCGAACTGTCGGCCGCGGACCGCGACCGCCTGAAGGATGCGATCAGCCATCGCGGCATCGACTATGTCGGGCAGGAGTTGGTGCGGCTGTCGACCACGCCGGTGTGGGAGAACGGCCGCATCGCGCCGCGTCCGTTCGTGCTGCGGGTGTTCGCGGCGGCGACGCCGAACGGCTGGACCGTGCTGCCCGGCGGCTTCTGCCGGATTGCCGATCGGGCGGATGCGCGCGCGGTGTCGATGGGCGACGGCGCGGTGTCCGCCGATGTCTGGGTGGTCTCCGACAAGGCGGTTGCGACCTCGACCCTGCTGCCGGCGGTCGACACCGTCCGCATCCGCCGCATCGCCGGCGTGCTGCCGAGCCGCGCCGCCGACAATCTGTTCTGGCTCGGCCGCTATCTCGAGCGCGCCGAGGCGACCATCCGGCTGATCCGCGCGCTGTGCACGCCGCTGCGCGATCCTGCACGGGCCAATTCGACCGGCTCGACGCCGGCCATGCATTCGGCCGAGCGCATCCAGCGCATGCTGGTCGCCTGGGGCGCGGCCTCGCAGACGGCGCGCGCCAATCCCGCCAAGGTCGCGCTCGAAGCGTTGCAGAACGAGGAGAAGTTCGGCTCGGCGCTGTCGCTGGTGCGATCGGCGCAGCGCACGGCCACCTCGCTGCGCGAGCGGCTGTCGCCGGACGCCTGGCAAGTCATCACCGAGATGGCGGATCGGCTTGCGATCGAGGTTCACGACGATGACGGCGTCGTCAGCGCCGCCGAGCTGACCTTGCAGGAGCTCGCGAGCTTCGCCGGCCTCGCGCAGGAGAACATGAACCGCGCCGCCGGCTGGCGTTTCCTTGAGATGGGCCGCCGCGCCGAGCGCGCCATAAACACCACGCGCTTTGCCCGTCAGTTCGCCTATGACGAAGCCGGCGACGAAGACCTCGACGTTCTGCTGACGCTGGTCGACTGCCAGATCACCTACCGCTCGCGCTATCTGGTGCAGCCGCTGCTGACGCCGGTGCGCGATCTCGCCGTGCTCGATCCCTACAATCCGCCGCTCGGTCGCATTCCAGGTCGCGGCGCTGAACGAGCATATCGCCGCGCTGCCGAGCCTGAAGGAGCACGGCCTGATCGAGCGGCCGCAGAGGCTTGCCGTTGCGGTCGAGGCGATGTTGACGACGGCCGAAGCCGGCAGCCTCGACGTCAAGACGCTGTTTGCGCTGGAGCAGGATCTGCTCAACCTCGCCGACTCGGTCGGGCTGCATTATTTCCCGCACGGGCCGAACGCCAGCCGGCCGGAGAAGCTCACGGGGCTGGCGTGATCTACGACATCCGTCACGTCACGACCTACAGCTACGAGACCCAGGTCAGCTTCGCGCGCTGCTCGCTGCGGCTGGAGCCGATCACCGGCGACGGGCAGGAGCTGGTTTCCCATTCGGTCGAGATTCGTCCGAAGCCCGCGGAGCGCACCGCGCGGCGCGACTTTTTCGGCACGCTGACCGAAGGCGTCCTGATCGAGACCGCGCATCGCAGCCTTCGGATCGATTCCCGCTCGCGGGTCTCGGTGGCGCGGCAGCCGCCGGCGCGTGACGCGGCGAGCCCGCCCTGGGAGTGCGTGCGCGACAGCGCATTCGAGGCCTTGAGCCTCGATGCGGCCTCGCCGGTCGGCTACGTCTTCGCCAGCGCGCTGGTGCCGGTGCTGCGGCCGGTGACGGCCTACGCTTCCGCGAGTTTTTCGCCCGGCGGCGGCATCCTTGCCGGTGCGGCCGACCTGATGCGCCGTATCCGCCGCGACTTCAAATACGATGCGAAGGCGACCGTGATCTCGACGCCGCTTCGCGACGTGTTCGAGAAACGCCACGGCGTCTGCCAGGATTTTGCCCATGTGATGATCGCGGGGCTGCGCGGGCTCGGCCTGCCGGCGGCCTATGTCAGCGGCTATCTGCGCACCATTCCGCCGCCGGGCCAGCCGCGGTTGCAGGGCGCGGACGCAACCCACGCCTGGGTGTCGGTCTGGTGCGGCGGCGAGCTCGGCTGGGTCGGGTTCGATCCGACCAACGATCTCATGGTCGCCAACGACCACATCATCCTCGCGGTCGGCCGCGACTTCGCCGATGTCTCGCCGGTCGACGGCGTCATCGTCGGCGCGCGCAAGCAGAAGCTCAGCGTCGCCGTCGACGTGTTGCCGGTGGAGTGAACCGAGGGGACAGACGCGCGCTCGGCCGCGCCGCCGCGATCTCGATCAGGCGACCTGCCGCTGGCCCGATTTGTCCCACCCGATCGGGCTGATGATGACGCGGTCGCGGCCTTCATGCTTGGCTTGATAGAGCGCGAGGTCCGCGGCCTTGAGCAGATCGCGCGATGTGCGCTCGTGATCCGGGACGAGGCAAGACAGCCCGATGCTGATGGTCGGCAACTCATG
The DNA here is from genome assembly GCF_054063415.1 of Bradyrhizobium sp. USDA 4011. NCBI lineage: Bacteria > Pseudomonadati > Pseudomonadota > Alphaproteobacteria > Hyphomicrobiales > Nitrobacteraceae > Bradyrhizobium > Bradyrhizobium sp. USDA 4011. Next base: position 1,502,346 of record NZ_JBSSGG010000001.1, on the reverse strand, counting down.
CTCGGATTCGCGCGCCGCGGTCAGCTTCGCGCGAATCTGCTCGGCAACTTCCAACGCGCCCGCCTTGCCGATGCCAGGCAGCAACACCGAAAACTCCTCGCCGCCATAGCGCGCGCCGAGATCCGTTGCGCGCTTGGTGCTGCTGGCGATGCACCATCCCACAGTGGCGAGCACAGCGTCGCCGGCCTGATGGCCGTACGTGTCATTGAAGGTCTTGAAATGATCGACGTCGATCATCAGAAGCGATACCGGCGACTTTGCGCGCATGCCACGCCGCCATTCGACGTCAAGCGTATCGTCGAGGCGGCGGCGGTTGGCGAGGCCTGTCAGCGCATCGGTGTTCGCGAGGTGCGCGAGCCTGCCTTCCGCGGCGGCTCGGCGTTTAAGAGCGGCCAGCAAGTAGAACATCAGGACGATCGAGAAGCCACAGAGCGCCGCCACCACGCTTCCGATCAGCCAGAGCTGTTGCCACCAATCGGCATAGATGCCGTCGAGCGCGAGGCCCTCGGCGATCAGCAGGGGATGGTGTCCGACCGCCTGAAAGACATAGAGCCGGCTGACGTGATCGACGATCGATTTCGTCATGTACGAGCCGGATTGCCGTGCCGGGAACTGCTTGAAGACCTGTGAGTCCCTGATGCTTTGCCCGATCTTGCCGATGTCGAACGGTGCTCGCATCAGCATGACGCCGTCGGTGTTGAACAGCGCCATGCTGTCGCCGAGGCCGAAGTTCAGCTTGCGAAACAGATTGTGGAAATAGCTGAGCCGCATGCTGCCCGCGACGACGCCGGCAAAGGACCCGTCGGCATTGCTGATGCGGCGGCTCAGGCTGATCAGATATTCGCCGTCTGAAGTCACCCAGGGAGCGCTGATGAACAGTCCGCTGTCGGCTCGCGCCTGATGCACCCGGAAGAAGTCCCGATCGGCGAAGTTTGAGGTCCGCGGCGTCAATGTCCGGGAATCGAGCGTGACGTCTCCCGCCGTATTCAGCACGAGGATCGAGCCGAGATCCTTGGCGGTGGCGGCGCGGTCGAACAGCACGACCTGGCGAAGCTCGGGGCTGATCCTGCCGAGTTCCGGCAGCTTGAAGCCGTCGGCGACGGCCTGCAGCGACAGGTCATAGAGCTCGATGTTGCGGTCGATCTCGCTGGCGATGGAGGCGACGAGGTTGGTCGCGCCTTCCTTCGCATGCTGATAGTCCTTGCCGGCCATCTCCCAGAGAATGGACGCGCAGATCGCCGAAAAGCACAAGACGAGACCGATCCCGAGCGCAAGCAGCCGTTTGGTCGGCACGGCCCTCGGCTTTGGCAACAGCCCGTTCATTGCTCGCTTCCACTTCCCCGCGCCCCCGCGCTCTATCCGTTTCTATAGGGGCATCAAATTGAGAAAGGCGACCGCAAGCACCGGCAATTTGCGCCCGCGCGTTGCGATAGTCTTAACCATTCCAAGTTGGTCGGAACCTGGCGCCGGGCCCGGACGGATCGCCTGATCCCTTCAGGTTCCGGTCCGTCGCAGGTCCTCGGCGGCATCGCTGCGCAGGTTGCGGAAGAACTGCTCGACCTCGCGCGACAGCGTCTCGGCGGTTGCCGTCAGATCGTTCGATGCCGCGAGCACCGATTCCGCCGCCTTGCTGGTCTGGTCCATGTCGTCGCGGAGCGAGCCGACGTTCGTCACCAGGGTTTCGTTGCCCTGGGCGGCCATCTGCGCGTTGGCGGAGATTTCACGCGTGGCTGCGTCCTGCTGGTCGATCGCACTTGCGATGTTGGCGGTGACGTTGCTGATCTCGCGCACCGCCTGGCCGATCTCGCGCACGGCGGCCACCGAGTTGCGGGTCGAGGCCTGGATCAGGCCGACATTCTCGCTGATCTCGGCGGTTGCCTTGGCGGTCTGCCCGGCCAGCGCCTTCACTTCGTGTGCAACGACCGCGAAGCCGCGGCCGGCGTCGCCGGCGCGGGCGGCTTCGATGGTGGCGTTGAGCGCGAGCAGGTTGGTCTGCTCGGCGATCGCCTGGATCAGGTTCAGCACACCATCGATGCGCTGCGTGGTGGCGGCAAGGCTCTCGATCTCGGTGATCGACCGGTCGGTGCGCGCACCCGCCTGATCGACCGCGCCGGAGGACTGCTTGACCTGGCGGCCGATCTCCTGGACCGAGGCGGAGAGCTCTTCGGCTGCGCTTGCCACCGCAGACACGTTGCTCGAGGCCTGTTCGGTCGCGCCCGCCGCCGCAACCGTCCGGCCGCTGGCGTCCGCCGCGACGGTCGCGATGGTCTGCGCGGTTTGCCGCATCGTCGCAGCGTTGTCGTGCACCGCGCGGAGCACCTCACCGATGGTGCCGCGGAACGTCTCGACGAAGCTCTCGATATGCCGGCCGCGGGCATCGCGGGCCTCGGAGTCCTGCACGACTTGCGCGTTCAGGCTGCGATTGCGGTCCATCGCCTCCTGGAAGACCTTGATGGCGCGTGCCAGTGCGCCGATTTCATCGCTGCGCCCGACGTGCGGCACGTCGACGTGGTCGGCGCCCTCGGCGACGTGCTTGATGGTTGTGGTGATCTGCGACAGTGGCCGCGCCACCGAGCGGGCAATGATCAGCACGCCGAGCACCACCACGACCAGGGCCGCTGCGCCGAGCCCGGTCAGCAGCAGCGCCAGTTCGCGGTTGGTGTCGGTCTGCTGCGCCAGCTTCTTGCTGCGCTCGGCGTAGACCTTGGACAGCGCCTCGAGATCCTTGTTCAATGCGGTGCGCACGTCGCGGTTGGCGTCGTTGTCGCCCCACTCACGCCCGGCAGCGGCGCCGATTTCGATGCCGCGGCGGACCAGCTCTTTGCGGAACTCGATGAATTGCTCGATGCGCTTCTTGAACACCGCGAACTGCGCGGCGTCGTCGGCCTGCACCAGGGATTCCCAGTTCCTCACCACGCCGAGGATGCGGTCGTTGAACGCCAGCAGCCCGTCGCCGTATTTCTTCACCGCCGCAGGTTCGGCCGACATGTAGATGCCACGGGATTCCATCACCACCGCGTAAACCAGCGAGTTGACCCGCTCGACATTGAGTGCGGCGCGGCTTGCGAGGTCGACGGCCGCGGTCAGCTCGGCATTGCGCCGCGCGTTGTAGTCGGACAGGATGGTGATGGCTGCGGTCAGCGCCGCAATCAGCGCAAACGTCGAGTACAGCCTGGCAGCAAGCGAGAATCGGGATGCCATTGGCGGAGGCCGGGATGTGGAGATGGGGGATGTGACGGGGGACGGCATTGAGGGCACTCCAAGAGGCCGGGGAGTACCTTCGGCCAATTAAAGCTTATGCAAAATCTTCATGGACAATTTCTTAACGCGTGCGTTTCGTAGCGGTCGCAACCGTTAAAATCTCTAAATAATACCAATGTCTTATGAGACGCGCCGAGGCGGTCGGGTTTTGTCGGCCTGCCGTCGTGTTGAATGACGGACCGCCATCATCATCATTCATCAACATCCCCCGGCGCACCGGGAGAAGCTGATGGTACGACTTTCGCAAAGAGGTGCTAGGTTACGCCGTCCCTGCCTCGACGCGAATCCCCATGCTCTATCGTCACACCATCGATGCCACCAGTTATGCATTCGACGATCTGCGCATCCTGCTTGCCAAGGCCTCGCCGCCGCGGTCCGGCGACCGTTTGGCCGGCATCGCGGCCGACAGCGCCGCGCAGATGATCGCCGCGCGGCTCGCGCTTGCCAACGTTCCACTGAAGCAATTCCTCGATGAGCCGATCATCCCCTATGAGGACGACGAAGTCACCCGCCTGATCCTCGACAGCCACGACGTTGCCGGCTTCCTGCCGGTGTCGTCGCTCACCGTCGGCGACTTCCGCGACTGGCTGCTATCGGATGCTGCCACTGGAGACGCGATCAACAGGATCTCGCGCGGCATCACGCCGGAGATGGTGGCGGCAGTGTCGAAGCTGATGCGCAACCAGGATCTGATCCTGGTCGCGAAGAAATGCGAGGTGACGACCCGCTTCCGCAACACCATCGGCTTGCGCGGGCGAATGAGCACGCGGCTGCAGCCGAACCATCCGTTCGACGATGCCAAAGGCATCACCGCATCGATCCTCGACGGGCTGTTGCTCGGATCCGGCGACGCCTGCATCGGCATCAATCCGGCGAGCGACGATCCGAACGTCATCGGCACCCTGCTGCGGCTGCTGGACGACGTCATCACCCGGCTCGGGATTCCGACGCAAGGCTGCGTGCTGACCCATGTCACGACCACGCTCGGCCTGATCGGGCAGGGGCTGCCGGTCGATCTCGTGTTCCAGTCGATCGCTGGCACCGAGGCGGCCAACCGCAGTTTCGGCGTCGACCTCTCGTTGCTCCGGGAGGCACGGGAAGCCGGGCTGTCGCTTCGCCGCGGCACGGTCGGCGACAATGTCATGTATTTCGAGACCGGGCAGGGCTCGGCCCTGTCGGCCAACGCCCATCACCAGGTCGACCAGCAGACCTGCGAGGCGCGGGCCTACGCGGTGGCGCGGGCGTTCGATCCGCTGCTCGTCAACAGCGTGGTCGGCTTTATCGGTCCCGAATACCTCTATGACGGCAAGGAAATCATCCGCGCCGGGCTCGAGGATCATTTCTGCGGCAAGCTGCTCGGCCTGCCGCTCGGGATCGACGTCTGCTACACCAACCACGCCGAGGCCGATCAGGACGACATGGACAATCTCCTGACGCTGCTTGCGGCCGCCGGCGTGAACTTCATCATGGGCGTGCCGGGCGCCGATGACGTGATGCTGAACTATCAGTCGACATCGTTTCACGATGCGCTCTACGTCCGCGACCTGTTCGGCCTGAAGCGGGCGCCCGAATTCGACGACTGGCTGGCGCGCGTCGGCCTTGCCGGGCAGGACTTCCGCCTCGTTGCCGATGCCGGGCAGCTGCCCGACCTCGCCGCCAGGCTCTTGACCTGACGGGATAGCCAAATTCTGCAGAGCAACTATCTCACCGTTGTGACGTTGGTAAGCGCCACAATATTGAAGAATTTCTGGCCCAGCGTTCCGCGCCGTGGTTAGATTTGCGGGTGCTTCGGGGTCGATTGATGAGAGCTGAGGGCATAAAGACAGCACGGCGTATCCTCTGCGTCTTTCCGCGCTATACGTCGTCCTTTGGGACCTTCGAGCACGCCTACCCCCTGACCGACGGCGTCAAGGCGTTCATGCCGCCGCAGGGCCTGCTGCTGATCGCCGCATACCTCCCCGAGAACTGGCCAGTCCGTTTCGTCGACGAGAATCTGCGTCCGGCCACGATGGAGGATTTCGAGTGGGCGGACGCGGTGTTCGTCAGCGGTATGCACATCCAGCGCCAGCAGATGAACGATATCTGCCGCCGCGCGCATGATCATGATCTGGCGGTCGCGATCGGCGGCCCGTCGGTCAGTGCCTGTCCGGACTACTACCCCTCATTCGACTACCTTCATGTCGGCGAACTCGGCGATGCGACCAATGAGCTGATCAAGCGTCTGGAGCAGGACACCAGGCGTCCGGACGAGCAGGTGGTGCTCAAGACCATCGACCGCTTGCCGATGACGGATTTTCCGTTGCCGGCCTACGAGCTCGCCGAAACCAAGAAGTACTTCCTCGGCAGCATCCAGTTTTCCTCGGGCTGCCCCTATCAGTGCGAGTTCTGCGACATCCCGGGGCTCTATGGCCGCAATCCGCGGCTGAAGTCGCCGCAGCAGATCATCGCCGAGCTCGACAAGCTGCGCGCCTGCGGCGCAACCGACACCGTCTATTTCGTCGACGACAATTTCATCGGCAACCGCAAGGCCGCGAGCGAGCTGCTGCCGCATCTGATCGAGTGGCAGAAGCGGACCGGCTATGTCACGCGCCTCGCCTGCGAGGCGACGCTCAACATCGCCAAGCGCCCCGAGATCCTGGAGAAGATGCGCGAGGCCTTCTTCGTGACGATCTTCGTCGGCATCGAGACGCCAGATCCCGACGCGCTGAAGGCGATGCACAAGGATCAGAACATGATGGTTCCGATCCTGGAGGGCGTGCGCACCATCAACTCGTTCGGCATGGAGGTCGTCTCCGGCATCATCATGGGGCTCGATACCGACAAGCCCCAGACCGCTGACGCGCTGCTCTCCTTCGTCGAGGAGTCGCGGATTCCGCTCCTCACCATCAACCTGCTACAGGCGCTGCCGAAGACGCCGCTGTGGGATCGTCTCGAAAAGGCGGGAAGGCTGGTCCATGACGATGGCCGCGACTCCAATGTCGAGTTCCTGATGCCCTACGAGGACGTGGTCAGTTCCTGGCGCAAATGCATGGAGATCGCCTACCAGCCCGAGAAGCTGTTCGAGCGCTACTTGCATCAATGCAACTACACCTATGCCAACCGCATCAAGGTGCCGGTCAGCCCGGAGATGAAGAGCTGGGCCAACATCCGGCGCGGCCTGATTATGCTGCGCAACATCTTCTGGAAGGTCGGCGTGCTCGGCGACTACAAGCGCGTGTTCTGGAAGTTTGCGCTCGGCCGGCTCAAGCGCGGCGACATCGAGGGGCTGATCTCGGCGACGCTGGTTGCGCATCATCTGATCACGTTTGCGCGTGCAGCCTCCAGCGGCCGGCAGAACGCCTCGAACTACTCGATCCGGCTGCGCGAGGCTTCGGTACCCGCCGAATGACACCATGACGACACCGCCGGCGCCATCGCCCCCGTCGCTTCCCGATTTTCGCGACTTCACGCCGGCGCGTGTCGGTCTCGGCCGATCGGGGGCGAGCCTGCCGACTGATGCGCTGCTCTCGTTCACGCTCGACCACGCCCGCGCCCGCGACGCCGTTCACGCGGCCTTCGATGTCAGCGGCATTACGGCCGGTCTTGCCGGCCTTGGCATCACGTCGCACGAGGTGTCGAGCCAGGCGCCCGGCCGGCGCGACTATCTGCGCCGGCCCGATCTCGGACGCATGCTGGACTCAGCATCGCGACGGTCGCTGGAAGGGTGTGGTATCACCGCATGCGCGTGCGCCATTGTGATCGGCGACGGCCTGTCGCCGACCGCGGTCAATGTGCACGCCGTCGAATTGATCCGGCACCTCGTGCCGCGGCTTGCGGCAGACGGGATCGACGCCGGTGCGGTGATCGTCGCGTCAGGCGCGCGCGTCGCGCTCGGTGACGAGATCGGCGCCATCATCGGCGCGCGGATGCTGGTGATGCTGATCGGCGAACGGCCCGGCCTGTCCGCGCCCGACAGCCTTGGTGCCTATCTCACCTTCGCGCCGCGGATCGGCCTCACCGATGCCGACCGCAACTGCATTTCCAGCATCCACCGTGCCGGCCTGAGCTATCCGGAAGCCGCATTCAGGATCTCGTGGCTTGTGCGCGAGGGGCTGGCACGCCAGATCACCGGGGTCGCGTTGAAAGATGAAAGCGGCGGTGGATCGTCACAGAATGCGCTTCCAGGGTGTGACAAATCAGATACTTAATAGTGGGGATCAGCGGTTCCCCGCGCATTTGGTTCTGCCCTCGCGCTTGCGAGCAAAGGGGCAGACAGGTAAAACACGCGCCGGTCAATATTCGCGTGTTTTCAAGGACTAGCGCCGATAAGCCGCGCTCACCCGCCTCATTCGCGCCCCTCGACCCAAGCTAGACAGATTGAGCCGTTTCAGAACTGGACAGGGCATGCTCGAAAAGAACTCCGAAAGTCAGGTCCACGTCGAGAAGGTCGAAGAGCCGCGGTCGGGCCCCAGCATCGCGTTCGGGATCGAGCGTCTCGGCCTGATCCCGATGCGGGCGCCGATCCTGTCCTGCATCGTGCTCGTCCTGTTGTTGATCGGCGCGGTGTTCGGCGTGCATCGGATCAAGATCGACGACTCGCTGTCGCAGCTGTTCCGTTCCGAATCCAAGGACTACAAGCAATATGAGGCGGTGACCAAGCGCTTCCCGGCGACCGAGTTCGACGTCCTTGTCGTGGTCGAAGGCAAGACGCTGCTCGAACGCGACAATCTCGGCAAGCTCCGTGACATGGTCACAGACCTGCAGCTCGTCGAGGGCGTGCGTGGCCTGGTCTCGCTGTTCTCCGCGCGCCAGGCGCCGGAGCCCGGCAAGCTGCCGGCGGCGCTGTTCCCCAATGAACTCCCGGAGGGCGCGGCCTACGACAAGTTCGTCGAGACCGTCAAAAGCAACGAGATCATCCGCGGCAAGCTGCTGTCGGAGGACGGCACGCTCGCGCTGGTCGTGCTGTCGCTCGAGCCGGAGGTGGTCGGCAGCAACAAGCTCAGCAAGGTGGTCGGCGACATCAGGAAGATCATGGCCGACGATCTCAGCGGCAGCGGGCTCAATGCCCAGCTGTCCGGCGTGCCGGTCATGCAGCTCGAGATCCGCAATGCGGTCGAGCGCGACGGCCTGACCTACAACATCCTCGGCATCCTCGCCGGCTGCGTCATCGCCATCATCTTCTTCCGCAAGATATCCTTCATGGTGGCGGCGGCGTTCCCGCCGATGATCGCGATCCTGCTCGCGCTCGGCGGCCTCGGTTGGGCCAATTTCAATCTCAACATGTTCCTCAACGTGATGACGCCGCTCATCATGGTGATCAGCTTCTCCGACTCGATGCAGCTGACATTCGCGGCGCGTGACCGGCTGATCGCGGGCCAGGACAAGTTCACCGCGTTCAAGAACGCGGTGCTGGTGGTCGGCCCGGCCTGCGTGCTGACGCACGGCACGGCGGGCATTTCCTTCATCGCGCTGCAGTTCTCGGATTCCGACCTGATCCGCAAGTTCGGCGAGGCCGGGCTTGCGGCAACCATCATCGCGCTGGTCGCGGTGCTCTCGCTGGTGCCGGTATTCGGCATCCTGCTGGTGCGCAACGAGAAGGTCTTCGCGGTCAAGTTCCAGAGCGCGGACGCCGGCGTGCAGGCGCTGCGCAATTTCTGCTACTGGATCGCGGTGCGCATGGTCGGCCGTCCGGGGCTGTTCAGCCTGCTCGCGCTGATCGTCGTCGGCGGCCTCGGCATCATCTATGCCAATCTCGAGCCGCGTTACCGGCTCGCCGACCAGGTGCCGGACAAGCGGCAGGCGGTGGAGGCGTCGAGCCGGCTCGACGCCAAGCTGACCGGCGCCAATCCGGTCGACGTGCTGATCGAATTCCCCAAGGGCCAATCGCTCTACTCGCCGGAGACGCTGAAGACGATCGCCGACGTTCATGCGATGGTCGAGGACAGCGCCGGCGTCGGCAACGTCTGGTCACTGGAGACCCTGCGGCGCTGGCTCGCCGAGAAGGCCGGCAGTAGCGATGTCGCGACGCTGAAGGAATATGTCAGCGTGATTCCCGAGCATCTCGTGCGCCGCTTCATCTCGAAGGATCAGGATGCGGTCGTGGTGTCGGGCCGCGTCCCGGATCTCGATTCGAGCCAGCTGCTTCCGGTGGTCAATAAGCTCGATCATTCGCTGGACAAGGTGCGCGCCGAGCATCCCGGCTACGAGATCGCCGTCACCGGCCTGTCGGTGATTGCCGCGCGCAACAGCGCCAATATGATCGAGAAGCTCAACCGCGGCCTCACCGTGGAGTTCGCGCTGGTCGCGATCTTCATCGGGCTCGCGTTCCGCTCGATCGTGGTGATGTTCTCCTGCATCCTGCCCGGCATCTTCCCGGTGGTGCTGTCAGGCACGGTGCTGTGGCTGCTCGGGGAGGGGCTGCAGTTCGCCAGCGTCGTGGCGTTGACCGTGTCGTTCGGCCTCGGCCTCAGCGCCACCATCCACTTCCTCAATCGGTTGCGGCTCGAGACCAAGCCCGGTGTCACGCCGGAGCTTGCGGTGGAGCGCGCCACGGTGCTGGTCGGCCCCGCGCTGATCCTGACCACGGTGGTGCTGGCCTGCGGCCTCGTCGTCACCGTGTTCTCCGACCTGCCGTCGCTGCGGCTGTTCGGCTGGCTCAGCGCGTTCTCGATGGTTGCGGCCCTGGTCGCGGACCTCTTCATCCTGCGGCCGACCTCGATGTTCCTGATCAATCTGTCGCAAAGGCTCCGCGGCAACGGCGGGCAACCGGCGCCGATCGAGAAGGCTTGATTGATCGAAAACCAAAAGCCCGGTTCCGAAGTGCTCGGAACCGGGCTTTTTGTTTGCCTGCCAAATCGGCTGGAGGGCGTCAGGTTTTCGTCATCGTGATCGTGACGCCGCGGATCTCACCCTTGGAGTCGATCTGCACCACCTGCTTGGAGCCGTTGGTCTGCAGGTTCAGGTTCGCGGCAAAGCCGGACGCCTCGACAAACACGTCAATCCGGCCGCCGCCCGCGGTGCCCTGCAAATTGCCGAAGATGTTCCGGCTCGCCTCGCTCCAGTTGCCGGAGATCCGGTCGCCCTGGCTGGTGACGTCGCTGGAGAGGTCGAACTTGTAGCTGTCGCTCGCGCAATGCAGCGACTGCTTCAGATTCATGCCCGATGGCGCGACCTTGTAATCCGCCTTGCAACGAATCCGTTCGGTCGTTCCGTTGGACAACGCCACCGTGCCCGATCCGGTCCACGAGCCGGCAAAACCGGCAAATGGACCGCTGGCCTGTGCGTGGACTGCGGAGGCAGACAGCATCAGCACGGCGCCGACGCCCACAGCCCTGAGAGCCTGGCCATAGAGGCTGGAACCAAACAGTTTCATTTTGAATTTTCCCACCAAAATCAACGCCTCTTTCGCAAGAAAGCGTCTCGCCGCATCGAAGGTTTAGTGTCAGCCAAGAATGTTAGGTTCAAACGACAGAAGCGGCTCGCGCAAACCCTGTTGTCATCGAACAGAATCAGAAACCATTGGCCTCATGATGGCATCTAGCTTTGCGCGAGCGCGATCCGCAATACCCAAACGCGACAAAGTGATGGCATGAATCGTTGCATTAAATCAATGGCTTAGGCAGGGGTTTACAGCGTCGCAAATTTAGCCGCATTTAGCAGTGCTTGTCGTCAGTCCGTTGCCGCGTTACGTGGCGTCTGCAATCCCCAAAATCCGTCCCGGCCATGCCGAAACGCGTTTCGGGAACAGATTTTCTGCTGTCGGAAATGAAGGAATACGATGCGTAAATTTCTCCTGGCTGTTGCCGTGTTGTCGATCCCGCTCTCGTCCAGCGCCTTCGCCCAGCAGCAAGGGCGCGGTACGCCCGATGAGCAGAAGGCCTGCACGCGCGACGTGCAGCGTCACTGCCGCGCCGTCATCGATCAGGGCGATTTCACCATTCTCGCCTGCCTGCAGCAGAACCGCACCAAGATCAGCGCCGCCTGCGACCAGGTGCTGAAGACCCACGGCCAATAAGACCGAATTCAGGTCTCAAGGGACCGCTATCGACACCGCGGCTGGCAGCCATGCCGGCCGCGGCCACGTATGCTGGCGGTCACAGATAGCATTGGTTTTGGTGGCGTATTCCCCTATATGGGGCTCGCAAATCCCCCGCATGCGCCTGACCGTCCGCGCCTGCGTCGTGCCATGACCTGTGTAGCCCAAATTTCCCATGACCACCGCGAGCGACCTGCGATCCGGAAAGACCCACCGCGACGAGAATTTTCCGGTCGCGTCGTGGATCATTCATCCGCGGCATCGTGCCCTGATCCTGGCCTTCTATAATTTCGTCCGCACCGCCGACGATATCGCCGATCACGCCGCGCTGCCGCCTGCGGAGAAGCTGCGCTATCTCGACCTCATGGAGGCCGAGCTGCTCGGCAATGGCGATAGCCAGAAGGAAGCGGTCAGCCTGCGCCGCGCCTTCGCCGAGCGCGGCATGCCGCCGCGGCATGCGCTCGACGTGCTGGTGGCGTTCCGCCTCGACGTCACCAAGCTGCGCTACGAAAACTGGGACGACGTGATCGATTATTGCCGTTACTCGGCAATGCCGGTCGGGCGCTTCATGCTCGACGTGCATGGCGAGGATATTTCGACCTGGGCGGCGTCGGATTCGCTCTGCGCCGCATTGCAGATCAACAACCATCTGCAGGACTGCGGCAAGGACTACCGGAATCTGAACCGCGTCTATCTGCCGCGCGATGCGCTTGCCGCTACGGGTGCGACCGTCGAGATGCTTGGCGAAGCGAAATCGCAGCCGGCCCTGCTCAAATGCCTGCAGGCGCTCGCGCTGCGCACCGCGGCGCTGCTCGACCAGAGCAAGTCGCTCGCCGCCGAAGTGAAGGATTTCCGGCTCGGGCTCGAGATCTCAGTGATCCAGGCGTTCGCCGGCAAGATCGTCAACCTGCTGAAGGTGCGCGATCCGCTCAGCGAGCGCGTGCATCTGAGCCCGGTCGAATTGCTGTTGCAGAGCCTTGGCGGGGTCGCCGGCGAGACCGCGCGGCGTGCGATCGGACGGCGTGCGGTCTCCAAGACGGCGGCAGGGGCATGAGTGCTGAGGCGGCGGCCAACGCAAATTACGGCAGCACCGCATCGGGCAGCTCGTTCTATGCCGCGATGCGCATCCTGCCGCGCGCGCAGCGCGAGGCGATGTTCCAGATCTACAGCTTCTGCCGGCAGGTCGACGACATCGCCGATTCCGACGGCCCGCGGCCGGAGCGCCTTGCGGCCTTGCAGCAGTGGCGCGACGATATCGACGCCCTCTATGCCGGGCATCCGCCGGAGCGCCTCAAGGACTATGTCGCGTCGGTGAAGACCTTCGCGCTGAAGCGCGAGGATTTCCTTGCGATCGTCGACGGCATGGAGATGGACGTGCCGCAGGACATCCGCGCGCCGGATCTTGCGACGCTCGATCTGTATTGCGATCGCGTCGCGAGCGCGGTCGGCCGGCTGTCGGTGCGCGTGTTCGGCCTGCCCGAGGACGACGGCATCCAACTCGCCTACCATCTCGGCCGCGCGCTGCAGCTCACCAACATCCTGCGCGACATCGACGAGGATGCCGGTCTCGGCCGGCTCTATCTGCCGCGCGAATGGCTCTGGCATGCCGGCATCACCAATAACGACCCGGCCCGCGTCACCGCCGACCGCGCGCTGCCGAAAGTCTGCGCGCCGCTTGCCGAGCGCGCCAAGATGCACTTCCAGAAGTCCGACGAGATCATGAAGCGCAATTCGCGCCGCGCCGTGCGAGCGCCGCGGATCATGTCGAAATACTACCGCGCGATCCTCGATCTTTTAATCGCGCGCGGTTTCGCCGCTCCGCGTGAGCCGGTGCGTGTGTCCAAGGCCGCCAAGATCGGCATTCTTCTTCGTTACGCGATCATCTGATGCAAAACACCGTTCATATCATCGGCGCCGGTATTTCCGGCCTCTCCGCGGCCGTGCGGCTCGCCAATGGCGGCTACAAGGTTGCCGTCCACGAGGCGACGCAGCAGGCCGGCGGCCGCTGCCGCTCTTATTTCGACGCCGCCACCAATCTCACCATCGACAACGGCAACCATCTGCTGCTGTCGGGCAACCGCCATGCGCTAAGCTACGCGCGTTCGATCGGCACCGAGGCGGGTCTCGTGGGACCCGCGCGTGCGCAGTTTCCGTTCGTCGATCTGGCCTCCGGCCAGCGCTGGCAGCTCGACCTCGGCGATTCCCGCCTGCCGCTGTGGGTGTTCGACGAGGCGCGCCGCGTCCCGGACACCGGCCTGCGCGATTATCTCGCATTGGCGCCGCTGGCCTGGGCCGGCACCGAGGCGCTGGTCGGCAACACGATTCCCTGCAAGGGCACGCTGTATGACCGCCTGGTGCAGCCGCTGCTGCTCGCCGCATTGAACGTCGATCCGCCGGAGGGCTCGGCCGGGCTTGCCGGCGCCATCGTGCGTGAGACGCTGCTCGCCGGCGGGCAGGCCTGCCGTCCGCTGATCGCGCGCGACGGCCTGAGCTCGGTGCTGATCGAGCCGGCCGTGAAGCTGCTGCAGGAGCGGGGCCACAGCGTCCAGTTCAGTCACGAATTGCGTACACTTGGCATGTCGGGTGATCGCATCAGCGAGCTCGACTTCGGCGGTGGCGACAAGATCACGCTGGCCGCCGACGATGCCGTCGTGCTCACGGTGCCGCCGCGCGCCGCGGCAACGCTGCTGCCCGGCCTGAAGACCCCGACCAAATTCCGCGCCATCGTGAATGCGCATTTCCGCGTCGATCCGCCGCGCGACGCCGCGCCCATTCTCGGCGTGGTCGGCGGCCTCGTGGAGTGGCTGTTCGCGTTCCCGCAGCGGCTGTCGGTGACGATCAGCAACGGCGACCGCCTGGTCGACATGCCGCGCGAGGAGCTCGCGCAGGCGATCTGGCGGGACATCTGCAAGGCATCCGGCGTTTCCGGCGACTTGCCGCCGTGGCAGATCGTGCGCGAGCGCCGCGCCACATTTGAGGCGACGCCGGAGCAGAACGCCCTGCGTCCGGGGCCCACGACGGCGCAAAAAAACCTGTTCCTTGCCGGCGACTGGACTGCTACCGGGTTGCCGGCAACCATCGAGGGGTCGGTGCGGTCGGGTGATCGCGCCGCAGATCTGATTCTGGCCAGGCGTTAATTCGACCTGTTAAGCGGCCGCGGCTTTCGATCAGCCGGTCCGCAATGAAGAGGATATCGAGCGAAATGCTTTCGAGAGATCACGGCGTCGCAGTCGATCCGGTCGCGCTGGAGAAGAGCATCTCCAAGGCAACCGAAGCGCTGCTCGGCTACCGTCAGTCCGACGGGCATTGGGTGTTCGAGCTCGAGGCCGACAGCACCATTCCGGCCGAGTACATCCTGCTGCGTCACTACCTGGCCGAGCCCGTCGACGCCGCGCTCGAGGCCAAGCTCGGCAACTATCTGCGCCGCGTCCAGGGCGCGCATGGCGGCTGGCCGCTGGTGCATGACGGCCCGTTCGACATGAGCGCCAGCGTGAAGTCGTACTTCGCGCTGAAGATGATCGGCGATTCCGTCGACGCGCCGCACATGGTTCGAGCGCGCGAGGCGATCCGTTCGCGCGGCGGGGCTTCGGGCAGCAACGTGTTCACGCGCTTCCTGCTTGCGCTCTATGGCGTCGTGACCTGGCGCGCGACGCCGGTGCTGCCGATCGAGATCATGCTGCTGCCGATGTGGTCGCCGTTCCACATCAACAAGATCTCCTATTGGGCGCGCACCACCATGGTGCCGCTGATGGTGCTCGCTGCGCTGAAGCCGCGCGCCAAGAATCCGAAGGGCGTCGGCATCGACGAACTGTTCCTGGAAGATCCGAAGTCGGTCCGCATGGCGCCGAAGGCGCCGCATCAGAGCGCGAGCTGGTTCTATCTGTTCCGCTCGCTCGACGCCGTGCTGCGCGTGATCGAGCCGATGTTTCCGAAGCGCCTGCGCCAGCGCGCCATCGACGCCGCGCTCGCCTTCACCGAAGAGCGGTTGAACGGCGAAGACGGCATGGGCGCGATCTATCCGCCGATGGCCAACATCGTCATGATGTACGATGCACTCGGCAAGGACGAGAATTTCCCGCCGCGCGCCGTCACCCGCCGCGGCATCGACAAGCTGCTGGTGATCGGCGACGACGAGGCCTATTGCCAGCCCTGCGTCTCGCCGGTGTGGGACACCGCGCTGACCTGTCATGCGCTGCAGGAAGCGGGCAGCGACGATACGCTCGCCAAGGCCAAGCAGGGGCTCGACTGGCTGAAGCCGCGCCAGGTGCTGGAGCTGAAGGGCGACTGGGCGGTCAAGGCTCCGAATGTCCGTCCCGGCGGCTGGGCGTTCCAGTATAACAACGATCACTATCCCGATCTCGACGACACCGCCGTGGTCGTGATGGCGATGGATCGCGCGCGGCGCCACAGCGGAACCAGGGAATATGACGAGGCGATCGCGCGCGGCCGCGAGTGGATCGAGGGGCTGCAGAGTCGCGACGGCGGCTGGGCGGCGTTCGACGTCAACAACCTCGAATATTACCTCAACAACATCCCGTTCTCCGATCACGGCGCCTTGCTTGATCCGCCGACCGAGGATGTCACGGCACGCTGTATCTCGATGCTGGGCCAGCTTGGCGAGACGGTCGAGAGCAGCAAGGCGATAGCCGACGGCATCGCCTATCTGCGCCGCACCCAGCTGGCCGAGGGCTCCTGGTACGGCCGCTGGGGCCTGAATTACGTCTACGGCACCTGGTCGGTGCTCTCAGCGCTAAATGTCGCAGGGGTCGATCGCAACGACCCGATGATTCGGAAAGCGGTCGATTGGCTGGCTTCAGTCCAGAATCAGGACGGCGGCTGGGGCGAGGACGCCGTCAGTTACCGGCTGGATTACAAGGGTTATGAAGTCGCGCCGTCGACCTCCTCGCAAACGGCATGGGCCTTGCTTGGATTGATGGCGGCCGGAGAGGTCGAAAATCCCGCCGTTGCGCGGGGGGTGGGGTACCTAAAGGCAACACAGACGGAAAAAGGGCTGTGGGACGAGCAGCGATACACAGCTACGGGGTTTCCGCGGGTATTTTACTTGCGATATCATGGCTACTCGAAGTTCTTTCCGCTCTGGGCGCTGGCGCGGTATCGAAATTTGAGAAGCACCAATAGCAGGGTGGTAGGGGTCGGGATGTGATTGTTGAGGCGGGGGCCGCCGAGACCGTGGGCAGTAGAATTGATCCTCGGCCGGTATTGATTGTGACTGGATTGGTGCAGGAGGCCCGCATCGCGGCCGGTCCCGGCATGATCGTGATCTGCAGCTCGAGCGATCCGCAGCAGCTGCGTGAATTGCTGGCGACGCTGGATCCGACGAGCTTCCGTGGCGTGATTTCGTTCGGCGTGGCCGGCGGGCTCGATCCGTCGCTGAAGTCGGGCGACGTCGTGGTCGCGACCGAAGTGATGTCCGGCGATACCCGTTTCCTGGCCGCATCCGCCTTGAACGAAGAGATGATCGCCAGCGCCGCGCTGAAGCGCCGCCGGATCGTCCGCGGCGGGCTTGCCGGCGTCGAACAGGTGATCGCGGCGAAGGCCTGCAAGGCCGCGCTGCGCTCGATGACGGGCGCAGCCGCAGTCGACATGGAAAGCCATATCGCGGCAGCCTATGCGGCCAAGGCGGGCGTTCCGTTCGCCGCGCTGCGCGTGATCAGCGATCCGGCCCACCGGGCGCTGCCCGAGCTGGCGAAATCCGCGGTGAAGCCGAACGGCGACATCGACCTGCGCAAGGTGCTGCGCGGCATCGCGCGCAATCCGCGGACGGTGCGGGCGCTGGTGTCGACCGGAATCGATTTCAATCGCGCGCTGCGCTCGCTGCGCAGCTGCCGCGGCTTCCTGCTCGGCAACGACGTGCTGATGCCGGTGGACGACGTACTGGTGGCGAAGGCGGCCTGATCCAACTGTCCCGGGCCGGGACGGCGTGGCTCGCCGCACCAAGCTCAAAACAACCAACCTCAAAAGTAGAGGCCCGATCGCATCGCGATCGGGCCTTTTTCCTTGATGTCCGGGCGGCGCGGCTTAGGCGGCGGTCGACGCCTTCTGGGCTGCCGCGGCCTTCTTCTGCTCGGCGGCGATCGCCTCGTCGCGGCGGATCTCCGAGAGCTTCTTCTGGACCTGCTCGGCGAAGATGTACTGCGCCGGACGCTGCTTCGACATGTCGATCTCCGGCGCCATCGGGCCAGTGGTCTTGATGCCGCGCAGCGCGACCCACATCGCCTTCAGCGGATTGTTGATCGCAGCGGTCGCCGCGGTCGGCTCGTAACCGCAATGGGCCATACAGTCGGCGCACTTCTCGTACTTGCCGGTGCCGTAGGTCTCCCAATCGGTGGTGTCCATCAGCTCCTTGAAGGTCTTGGCGTAGCCTTCACCGAGCAGATAGCAGGGCTTCTGCCAGCCGAAGATGTTGCGCGCCGGCATGCCCCAGGGCGTGCACTCGTATTCCTGGTTGCCGGCGAGGAAGTCGAGGAACAGGCCGGAATGCATGAAATTCCACTTCTTGCCCTTGCCGAGCGCAAAGACGTCGCGGAACAGCTTCTTGGTCTTGGTACGGTTGAGGAAGTGCTCCTGGTCAGGCGCACGCTCATAGGCATAACCCGGCGACATCGAGACGCCGACGCCGAGCTCGGTGGTGAAGTCGAGGAATTTTGCGATCTCCTCGGCCGGATGGCCGTCGAAGATCGTGGCGTTGACGTTGACCGTGAAGCCGCGCGCCTTCGCCGCCTTGATCGCGGAGACGGCGCGGTCGAACACGCCCTTCTGCGACACCGCCTTGTCGTGGTGGTCCTTCAGGCCGTCGAGATGCACCGAGAAGAACAGATAGGGCGACGGCTCGAACAGATCGAGCTTCTTCTCGAGCAGCAGCGCGTTGGTGCACAGCGAGACGAACTTCTTGCGCGCCACGAGGCCGCGCACGATCTCGCCGATCTCCTTGTGGATCAGCGGCTCGCCGCCCGGGATCGCCACCATCGGCGCGCCGCATTCATCGGCCGCGTCCCAGCATTCCTGCGCGGTCATGCGGCGATTGAGGATCGCATCGGGATAATCGATCTTGCCGCAACCAACGCAGGCGAGGTTGCAGCGGAACAGCGGTTCCAGCATCAGCACGAGCGGATAGCGTTTGCGGCCAAGCAGCTTCTGCTTGATCAGATAACCGCCGATACGCATTTCCTTGAAGAACGGTATAGCCATTAGACGATTTTCTTTCTGCACTTATCAAAGGGAAGTGGGATCAGATCAGCCCGCAGTCAGTTCGGCCGGCAGCCGGAATTCGATATTTTCTTCTCGGCCCGGAACGACCGAGACCGACACCGGTCCGATGCGCCGCAGGGCCTCGATGACATCGTCGACCAAAACTTCAGGTGCCGATGCACCTGCCGTGATGCCGACGGCCTTCGCATCCTTCAGCCAATCCGGGTTGAGCTCGCTCCCATCGGCAATGAGATAACTCGCGACACCAACCTCGGTGCCGATCTCACGAAGCCTGTTCGAGTTGGAACTATTGGCGGCCCCCACCACCAAAATGACATCCACCAGTTTGCTCAGGTCCCTTACCGCAGATTGGCGGTTCTGTGTCGCATAGCAGATATCCCTGATGTCCGGGCCTTGAATATCTGTAAATTTTGCCTGAAGGGCCGCGATGATGTCCCTGGTGTCGTCCACGGACAGGGTGGTCTGGGTGATATAGGCGACCGGGGCATCGGTCGGCAGCCGCAATTCCGCCACATCCTGAACACTCTGGACCAGCAGGACCGGCCCCGGAACCTGCCCCATGGTTCCCTCGACCTCGGGATGGCCGGCATGCCCGATCAGGATCAGGGTGCGGCCCCTCGAGATATAGCGCTTGCCTTGGTTGTGGACCTTGGTGACGAGCGGGCAAGTGGCATTGAGCACGGGCAGGTCGCGGGCCTCCGCCTCCTCCTCGACGCTCCTGGCGACGCCATGGGCACTGAAGACGGTCACCGCCTTGGCCGGCACTTCCGACAGGTCCTCGACGAAGATGGCGCCCTTCTTCTTCAGGCTTTCGACCACGTATTTGTTGTGCACGATCTCGTGGCGGACATAGACCGGCGGGCCATACTTCTGCAGCGCGCGTTCGACGATTTCGATCGCGCGCACAACGCCCGCGCAAAAGCCGCGCGGCTGAGCAAGATACACTTCCATGGGTCGTCCGCTACGCAAATTGCACCAATCTCATTCCATGCCCTGCGGCCATTTCTGCAACGCACTCCGCCCAGGCGGACGCCGCAACTTCAGTTGCAATGTCCGCACCATCTCAGGTCCTGCACGTGATCCGCGCCCTCAAGGGCATGGAAATACAGGGATTTGTGGCAAAAGGGTAGCGCTTCGAGCGGATGAGTAACCAGTCAAGTGAGGGGCTTGAGGTAATATGGTGTGGGTTTCGGGTCCTGCGACCGCCCGTTTCCCTCACTTGTTCGTCACTTTATCGCCCACTCCTGCGGTCTATACCGGCGGCTCGTGGCCGTTCCTGTGCTTTGGAACCTCCTTGCCATCTCATCGTGGAAGGTAACCAAAACAACATTAGATCGGTCCCCGGAACTCCGCTACAGAGCGGGCGTTTTCGGCCATGCTTCCCAGAGATTAGAAAGAAACGAAGTGCTGACAAATATTGTCGTCTCCGTTGTTAGAACCTGTACGCGTTTTGCCCTTCCGGTTGTCATTCTCTCGGTGCTGCTGTCGATCGGCGCCGGCTTCTATACGGCCCGAAACTTCTCGATCAACACTGACATCAACAAGCTGATCTCGCCGGATCTGGATTGGCGCAAGCGCGACAACCAGTTCGAGGAAGCCTTTGATCGCGAGCGGCTGATCCTGGCTGTCGTCGAGGCAGCGACGCCCGAGCTGACCAGTTCGGCCGCGAAGGCGCTTACCGCGAAGCTGCAAGCCGACAAGAAGAACTTCGAGGCGATCACCGCGCTCGGCTCCGGTGAATTCTTCGAGAAGAACGGTTTGCTGTTCCTGCCGACCGAAGAGGTCGGCAAGGTCACGGGCCAGCTCGAATCGGCCGCGCCGCTGATCGAGATCATGGCCGGCGACCCTTCAATTCGCGGACTGACCGGTGCGCTCGAGACCGGGCTTGCCGGCGTCAAGCGCGGACAGGTCAAGCTCGACAATGCGGCTCCGCCCTTCAATTTGATCTCCGAGACCATCGAGACCGTCCTCGCCAAGGGCAACGCGACCTTCTCCTGGCGCGAGCTCACCAGCGACAAGCCGCTGACCGATTCGGACAAGCGCGCCTTCATCGAGATCAAGCCGATCATCGACTATTCGGCGCTGGAGCCGGGCAAGGACGCAACCGACGCGATCCGCCAGGCGGCGGCCGACCTGAAATTCCCGACCGAGTATCACGCGCGCGTCCGCCTGACCGGACCCGTGCCGATCGCCAACGAAGAATACGCCACCGTGCAGGACGGCGCGATCCGCAACGGCATCGGCACCGTGGTGATTGTGCTGATCATCCTCTGGCTGGCGCTGCATTCCGCCAAGATCATCTTCGCGGTGTTCGTGAACCTGTTCATCGGCCTTGCCATCACCACGGCGGTCGGCCTGATGATGGTCGGGTCGCTGAACCTGCTCTCGATCGCCTTCGCGGTGCTGTTCGTTGGCCTCGGTGTCGACTTCGGCATCCAGTTCAGCGTCCGCTACCGCTCCGAGCGTTTCAAGAACGACAATCTGACGCTGGCGCTGGAAAACGCCGCGCGCCGCTCCGCGGTGCCGCTGTCGCTCGCGGCGATGGCGACCGCGGCCGGCTTCCTGTGTTTCCTGCCGACCGACTACAAGGGCATCTCCGAACTCGGCAAAATCGCCGGCGCCGGCATGCTGGTGGCCTTCATCACCAGCATCACGGTGCTGCCGGCGCTGCTCGACCTGCTCAATCCGCCCGGAGAGAAGGAGCCGGTCGGCTACGCCTTCCTGGCGCCGCTCGATCACTTCCTGGAAAAGCATCGCGTCCCGATCATCGTCGGCACGATCCTGGTCACGGTCGCGGGCCTGCCGCTGCTGCACTACATGAAATTCGACTTCAACCCGATCAATCTGCGCAACAAGCACGCGGAATCGATCGCGACCTTCCTCGACCTGAGAAACGATCCGAACATCGGCGCCAACGCCATCAACGTGATGACGCGCTCGGAGGCCGACGCCAAGAAGATCGAGGCCAAGCTCGAGAAGCTGCCGGAAGTGTCGCGCGTGATGTCGCTCGACAGCTTCGTGCCTGATGATCAGCCGGCCAAGCTGAAGCTGATCGCGCAGGCAGCCAAGACGCTCGGCCCCGCGCTCAACCCCGACTCGGTCGATCCGGCGCCGTCGGATCAGGAGAAACGTCGAGTCGCTGAAGAGCTCGGTCGACAGCCTGCGCAGGACCGCGGGCGACGGCAAGGGGGCGGGCGCGGTCGCCGCACGCCGGCTCGCCGACGCCCTGCAGAAACTGGCCGATTCGAACCAAGCCATCCGCGACAAGGCACAGGACGTCTTCGTCGCGCCGATGAAGATCGTGTTCGATCAGCTCCGCAACACGCTGCAGGCCCAGACCGTCACGCTGCAGAACCTGCCGCCGGAACTGGTCGAGAGCTGGAAGACCAAGGACGGCCTGATGCGTGTCGAGGTTGAGCCGAAGGGCGATCCGAACGACAACGACAATCTGCGCCGTTTTGCCGACGCCGTGCTCGCCGCGGAGCCGACCGCGATCGGGGGGCCGGTCTCGATCCTCAAATCGGGCGATGTCATCGTGAATGCGTTCATCCACGCCGGCATCCTGGCGCTGGTCACGATCGGCCTGCTGCTGTGGCTGACGCTGCGTCGCGTCGTCGACGTGCTGATGACGCTGGTGCCGCTCCTGGTCGCCGGCATTGTCACGCTGGAGATCTGCGTGCTGATCGGACTGCCACTCAACTTCGCCAACATCGTCGCGCTGCCGCTGCTGCTCGGCGTCGGCGTCGCGTTCAAGATCTACTATGTCACGGCATGGCGGCAGGGCAGGACAAACCTGCTGCAGTCGAGCCTGACGCGTGCGATCTTTTTCAGCGCGCTGACCACGGCGACCGCGTTCGGCAGCCTGTGGCTGTCCAGCCATCCCGGCACCGCGAGCATGGGCAAGCTGCTCGCGCTCTCGCTCGTCACCACGCTCGCCGCGGTGTTGCTGTTCCAGCCGGCGCTGATGGGCAAGCCGCGCGAAGCCCTCAAGGAGGAGGATATCGCCAACGACGTCACCTGACGCGCAGGCGGTCGGGCTTGGCGGCAAGGTGCCGCCGAGCCCTAAATTCGAGCACGCGTCAACGTCCCGAAGCAGCCGGCATGCGCGTGCGGCGCCGCTAGCCGGTCTCTGTCAATGCGTCGGTCGCGCGATGTCCGGCAGCAGGCAGATATCACCCACGACGTCAGCAGACGCATTGGCGTTTCCTGGGGCAGTGGTTGCCTGCTTTTGCCCCGGCTTGGTGGCAGGCGCCACGGCGCCGGTGGTCTTCTGCGGCGCTGCCGATTTGGGCAGGGCGCCCTTTGCTGCCGGGCTGCCCGCGGCAGGCGGGTTGCCGGCTGCGCTGACCGGGATCGGCGGACCGACGCGAGTCCAGGTCTCGCCGCCACAGAGGAAGCCGAGCACGCAGCCCTGGATCTCGAGCTGATCGGTGCCGACGGGCTTGATGGTCGAGCTGTAGAGCTGGCCGTCCTTCGCATTGTAGACTTGGCCTTCCCACGCATCGGTGCCGGCCTTCTTCTTCATGTCGATCAGGATCGGCATGCCAAGCGTCGGCCTGCTTTGCTTCGCGGGATCAGGATTGTTCTTATCCTTGCCGCCGGGGGTTTTTTCCCAGGACACCGCACCCCACATGCTGCCATTACACTGGGCGACGCGGATGATGGCGACACCGTCGGCGACCTTCCAGTCGCCGGTCGGGTCCGCTGCAAGCGCCGGTGATAATACGGTGGCCAAAAATAAACCTGAAAAGGCTATTGTACGCGCGAAAGTTCTTGGGCAGTGCAACATGGTCCAAACCTGTGCTTAACTAGACGATCCGAGCGGGGGGTCAAAACGCCGCTAGCGAGCGTTTTAAGTTGACGAGATGGCCATCAACCGACGTATGTAACGAATGGTAAGTTCCAATTTAGACGTTTCCGAGATTTTTGTGGAGCGCGAGGGGCAGCGCGGTGCCATGCACACGCGTCACCTCAACGAGCAGCTCGTTCGCGTCCTCAAGACCATTGGCTATGACGTCGGCTTCCAGAAGGGGCAAGGCCAATACCTCTTCGATCGTCAGGGGGCTCGTTACCTCGATCTATTGAGCGGATTTGGCGTTTTTGCGATTGGCCGCAATCATCCGGACCTGCGCAAGGCGCTGAAGAGCGTGCTCGACGCCGATCTGCCGAATCTGGTGCAGCTCGACGTCTCGACGCTCGCCGGCGTGCTCGCGGAACGGCTTCTGGAATATGTTCCATATCTGGACAAGGTGTTTTTCGCCAATTCCGGTGCCGAAACCGTCGAAGCGGCGATCAAGTTCGCGCGTGGCGCCACCGGCCGTCCGGGCATCGTCTATTGCGGGCATTCGTTCCACGGGTTGTCCTACGGCGCGCTGTCGCTGACCGATGATTCGAATTTCCGCAGCGGCTTCGAGCCGCTGCTGCCGGGTTGCACCCCGATTCCCTACAACGATCTCGACGCGCTGGAAAAGGCGCTGTCGTCGCGCCAGGTTGCCGCGTTCATCGTCGAGCCGATCCAGGGCAAGGGCGTCAACATGCCCACCGACGAGTTCCTGCCCGGCGCGCTGGCGCTGTGCCGCAAATACGGCACGCTGTTCATCGCCGACGAGATCCAGACCGGCATCGGCCGCACCGGCAAGTTCCTCGCGATCGAGCACTGGGGCATCGAGCCCGACATGGTGCTGCTGGCGAAGGCGCTCTCCGGCGGTCACGTGCCGATCGGCGCGCTGCTGACGCGCAAGCACATCTTCGACAAGATATTCAACCAGATGGATCGCGCGGTCGTGCATGGCTCGACCTTCGCGAAGAACGATCTGGCGATGGCTGCCGGCATCGCCACGCTTGATGTCATCAAGAACGAGAAGCTCGTGGAGAACGCCGCCAGGCGCGGCGCTGAGCTCCGCCTTGCGCTGACCCGCATGGTGCCGGGCTACGAACTGCTGAAGGAAGTCCGCGGCAAGGGCCTGATGATTGGCGTCGAGTTCGGGCCGCCGAAATCGCTGCGGCTGAAGGCGTCGTGGAACCTGCTGGAGACCGCCAACAAGGGACTGTTCTGCCAGCTGATCACGGTGCCGCTGTTCAAGGATCACAAGATCCTGACCCAGGTCGCCGGCCACGGCCTCCACACCATCAAGTTGCTGCCGCCGCTCATGATCACCGAAGAGGACTGCAGCTGGATCGAGAAGTCGTTCGACGAGGTGATCGCCGGCAGCCACAAGGTTCCCGGCGCGATCTGGTCGCTCGGCAAGACGCTGGTCGACAACGCTGTGCGCAAGTCGGCGTAAAGTTTGAACCCGTAGCTAGGCAGGGCGCAGGGCGGATTAGCCGAAGGCGTAATCCGCCGACAGTGCAGCCGACGAGAGACTGGCGGCGGGTTACGCGGAGCCTGTCATCGGGCCGCGCTTTGCGCGGACCCGTTGGCTAACCCGCCTTACAGATCATCCTTCCTTGTTCGCGTGCATCGCGCTCTCGAACTTGTCGCCGAACTCCGTCAGCTCATCGGCGCCGAGATCGCTGACCGCCCAGTAATTCAGGCCGCGGTCGCTCCAGCGCCGGATGTTGAAGCCCTGCAGCGTCGAGATCTTCGCGGACTTCCGTTCGGTGTTCGCCGTCTGCGCCACGAACAGGTTGATGATGTGCTGGCGGCGCTTGTAGACCACGGCGCCGATCTCGCGGGCGTTAACGTAGTCGAGCCGGCCGCCGATCAGGGTAAAGCCCTGCGCGGTGAGATCGATCACCGGCGGCGAGACGTCGAGCTTGCCGTTGAACCAGGGCTTGACCGTATGCTGATCGGTCGAGGCCACGTCGATCAGGTGGCCGGCCTGCAGCGAGCGCAGATGCGCCGACACCACCTCGTTCTCGATGCGCTGCTCGTCGTCATTGCGCAGCACGATCGCAACGAGGCCCGTCGCGGCCATCGCCGACACGGCGGAGCCCATCGCGAAGCCGCGCAGCACCGAGCGTCGGGTCGGCGCCGCCTGCGGTTGCGGCAACGCCTTCTCGATCTTGCGGCGCAGCTCGAGCGGTGCCTTGTAGCGCACATCGCTCTCGGCGATCGCCTGGCGGATCTCCTGATACTCCTTCATCAGGGCGGCGCAATGCGCGCATCCCTCGATATGGGCTTCCACTTCGCGCGCATGGCCGGCATCGAGTTCGCCGTCGATCAGCGCGTGGACCAGCACTTCGGCTTCCTCGCAGTTCATTTCGCTTGCTCCTGTTCCGCAAGCCAGGCCGATCGCAGCATGGCGCGGGCGCGTGCGAGGCGGGACATCACGGTGCCGACAGGCACGGCGGCGACATCGGCGATCTCGCGGTAAGAAAGATTCTGGATTTCCCTGAGCACGAAGGTCTCGCGGAACGGCTCGGCGAGCGCCGCGACCAGCTTGCGCACGGTGTCGCCGTCGAAGCGACGCAGCAGCTGCTTTTCCGGAGTCTCCGGCGCCTCGTTCCACAGCGGGGTCTGATCGCCGCCCTCGGGCAGCTCCTCGACTGCGGTGGGGGCGGTCTTGCGCCGTGCATATTCGGCGTGGCAGACATTGCGCAGGATCGCAAACAGCCACGGCTTCATCGCAGGTCCACGGTAGCTGTCGAAATGCTTGTAGGCGCGCAGGTAGCATTCCTGCACCGCATCCTCGGCGTCGGCGGCATCGCGCAACAAATAGCGTGCCAGGGTATAGGCGTCGTCAAGGTACGGCAGCGCGGCTTCGCGAAAGCGCCGCGCCTTTTCGGGATCGTCTTGCGACGCTTTGACAACCATCGTGTCCTGCCCGGCATGTCGAGAGACGGCTTGTGCCCGGCCGGGGGCGGAGGGCCACCGGCCGGGCATCGCTGCGATCGTATGGGTGGTCACGTTACCCAACCTTGATACTGCCTGTCATGTGCGGATGCAGCGAGCAAAAATACTTGTACTCGCCGGGCTCCGTGAAGGTGAACGAGAAGGTACCGTCGGTGTCCAAGGTCTTGGAGCGGAATTTTCCCGCACACACCACGGTGTGCGGGATGTCGTCGCGGTTGGTCCAGGTCACGGTGGTGCCGACCTTCACCTCGAGCGGGTTCGGCGCGAACGAGAAGTTGTCGATGTGGACCGCGACGTCTTCGGCGCGGGCCGCCGTGACAGGAAGCAGCATGGTCGCGACCACGGCTATACCGAAGTCGCGTCGATTGATCGAACTCATCGGTGTCTTCCCTTAGCCTTGTGCCTCAGCCCTGCAACGGCGTGTCGATGATCGCCAGCGGCTGGCTGTTCTGCTTGAAGTTGATGCTGGCGACGCCGAGCATGCTGCGCAGCTTGGCATCCTCGACCTTCATCGGGCCGGGCGAGGGGGCGGCACCCGGCGCGGGCTGCGGGAAGGCCGTCGAACGCGCGGTATGGAAGGTGACGTTGCCCTCGACCTTCTGCATCACCTGGTGGATGTGGCCGTTCAGCACGGTGACCGAGCCGAAGCCCTTGACGTACTCCAGTGCGCGGGCGCCGTCCTCGGTGCCCCAGCCCCATTGCGGATAGACGGTCCACAGCGGGATGTGGGCGAACAGCACGATTGGCGTCGACTTCGAGCGGCCCTTGAGGTCGTTCTCGAGCCATTCCAGTTGCTCGTTGCCGAGATTGCCGAGGCCGCCGCCCTTGAGGTCGACGACATTGACGAGACCGACGAAATGCACGCCGCCGGCGTCGAAGGAGTAGTAGCCAGGACCCTTGGTGCCCTTGCCGTAGCGTTCCTTATAGAGCTTGACCTCCTCGTCGATGAAGTCGTGCTCGCCAGGCACGTAATGCACGTCGAGCTTGGCCTGCGAGATGATGCGATCGGCGTCGTCGAATTCGGACGCCTTCGACAGATGCGTGATGTCGCCGGTGTGGATCATGAAGGACGGCTTGACCTGCATCGCCCGGACCTTGTTGATGGCCTCCTCAAGTGTGCCGATGGCGTTCGGGTTGGCCGGCTTGTCGAAGCCGACATGGCTGTCGCTGATCTGCATGAAGGTCATGCCGGTGGTCGCTTCGGCTGCGGCCGCCGAGCCGACGATGCCGAGCGAATGCGGCACGCCGCCGGTAACCGTCCAGAGTACGCCGGTGCCGGCCCAGGTCATGCATTCCAGCACCTTGCGTCGGCTGACGCCTTTCTTTTCATCGTGGTGGTCGTGATCGTGTCCGCTCATGGCAAGTCTCCCGTTGGGCCCAGGGATTGGGTTTCCGGGAATGTGATCGGCCGGGTCAGGGCTTTATTCCCGGGCCTTTGGAGGGTGCCGAGGGGACGGATGACGATTTCGTGAGGATCCGCGAGAGGTGGACGCAAGGTCAAGACGCGTCATTGAAGCCGCCCGGTTTGTAGAGCGATCTATCCGGCAAGCCACTGATCGATCGGAGGAAAGCATGGCTGACGTGACCGGCGGCTGTCACCGTCACCGCGGCGAGATTCGTCACGAGGTGCTTATCCAGGGCGCCGAGCGGCAGCGCTGGATGGAAGCCACGCGTGAGCTGCCGGCCTTCGGCCGCATTCCCGCCGCCGTCGCGACCCGCGGCGATCAATCAACGCGGTAGCCGCCATGCGCGCTGCAACATGGAAACGTCGTGCAACACAGATGAACGGTTGCAACAAAGCTGTCTTGCAGCCGTCAGCATAGTGTCAGCGCTCCTGCATAAGAATGGCGGACTTCATTCGCCACACCGGGAGATCTTCATGAGCGACCACGCAGGCGTTGAGCATCATCACAAGGCAGCTGAGCATCACGAACACGCGGCGCGTCATCACCGCGAAGCCGCCAAGCACCACGAAGCCGGCGATCACCACAAGGCGGCGCATCACGCGCACAGCGCCCATGGTCACGCCAGCCATGCCCAGCATCACCACACCGAGGCGAGCCGGCATCACGCCGAGCACCACGGCAATCACTAAGAACCGTTCCAGTACTGCGTGAGTGGCTTCCGCCGTCCCCGCAAGGGGACGGCGTTTTCTTTTGGCGGGCGTTCCGTGCCGACGCTAGCCGGTTCGTGCGTCAAACGTTCTGAGCGCCGCAACCATGAGCTCCGGCGCCTCCTGCGCGACGCAATGCCCGACGTTCCCGAACGTCCAGCGGCTGGCGTGCGGGATCAGGGCGGCGGCGCGGTCGGCCATCTCCTTGTAGACCGGCCATGACTGCTGCGCCGTGGCGATGCAGACCGGGCAGGCGATATCGGAGAACCACGGGAACGGATTGCCGCGCGCATCGCCGGTGTAGATCTGCTCCATGGCCTGGAAGATCGGCCCAAGCAGCGCCGACTCGATTTCAGGCGTGCAGCGTAGCTGCATGCGGCCGTCGTCGAGCCGCGCAAAACCGTGATGGACATAGGCCCACAGCGACGGCTCGGTCCACGGCGCGAACGCCGGCGCGGCGCGCAATCGCCGGAACAGATCGTCGGCATTATCGAATTCGGCCCGGCGGCGCAGCACTCCCTGCACCGACGCGCGCGCGATCTCGCTCAGGCCGCCGGTGCGCGGCGTGCGCGGATCCATCGCGGTCGGCTCCGTCACGAACAGCCGCGCGAAGCGGTCCGGCATCAGTTTCGTGGCGAGCATCAGGTCGGTCGCGCCGGCGCTGTGACCGATGCCGTAGATATCATGGAGATCGAGGCGTTCGACCACCATGCAGACATCGTCGGCGAAATCCTGGAACTGATAGCGGTCGGCCGGCGGCTTGTGGCTCAGGCCATGGCCGCGGCGGTCGAGCGCATAGACGGTGTAGTCGGCGGCCAGCGCTTCCGCGACCTCGGTCCATACTTCGGCGACAAAGCCGGTGCCGTGCAGCAGCAGCGCCGGCGGCTTGCCGGAGGCCGGCTGGCCCCATCGCGCCAGCGCGATCTGCGCGCCGGCATCGCCAACGAGAATGCGCTTCCGGGATTTCATCGTCGCTCTATCGTGCATCCTGCAGGATCATCGCCGCGGCCTTCTCGGCGATCATCGCGGTCGGCGTGTTGGTGTTGCCGGAGGTGATGGTCGGCATCACGGAGGCATCCGCGATGCGCAGCCCGTTGAGGCCGTAGAAGCGCAGGCGCTCGTCGACCACGGCCATCGGATCGTTGGCCGTTCCCATCTTTGCGGTGCCGACGGGGTGGAAGATCGTGGTGCCGATGTCGCCGGCCGCCTTGGCGAGCGAGGCGTCGTCGTCGCCGACCGAGGGGCCGGGCAGGAACTCCTCGGGACGATATTTCTCCAGCGCCTTCTGCTTCATCAGTCTGCGCGTGGTGCGGATGGCGTCGGCCGCGACCTGGCGGTCGTCCTCGGTCGACAGGTAATTCGGCGCGATCGACGGCTTGTCGTCGGGCGCGGTCGAGCGGATGCGCACCGTGCCGCGCGAGGTCGGCTGCAGATTGCAGGCGCTCACCGTGATCGCGGGGAAGCGATGCAGCGGGTCGCCGAACTTGTCGAGCGATAGCGGCTGCACGTGGAACTGAATGTTGGCGCGCGAGCGCGTCGCATCCGAGCGCGTGAAGATGCCGAGCTGAGACGGCGCCATGGTCAGCGGCCCGCGGCGGCGGAACGCGTAATCGAGGCCCATCAGGCCGCGGCGCACGAGGTTGTAGTAGGTCTCGTTCAGCGTGCGCACGCCCGATACCTTGTAGATCGCGCGCTGCTGCAGATGGTCCTGCAGATTGTGACCGATGCCCTGTACGTCAGCCACGATGTCGATGCCGAGCGGCGACAGCCATTCGGCCGGGCCGATGCCGGAACGATGCAGCACCTGCGTGGTGCCGATCGAGCCGGCGCAGAGGATCACCTCGCCTTTGGCGCGTGCTTCTACCGTCTCGTTGCCCTGACGGAACAGGACGCCGGCGGCGCGGCCGCTCTCGATGATCAGGCGGTCGACCAGCACGTCGGTCTCGAGCCGCAGATTGCCGCGGTTCAGCACCGGCTTGAGGAAGCCGCGCGCCGACGACCAGCGCCGCCCGCGCTTCTGGTTGACGTGGAAGTAGCTGGTGCCTTCGTTGTCGCCGGTGTTGAAGTCCGGAATGCGCTTGATGCCCATCTCCTCGGCGGCATCGCCGACCGCATCGAGGATCTGCCACGACAGCCGCGGCGCCTCGATGCGCCAGCCGCCGCCGGTGCCGTGATGCTCGCTTTCGCCGAGGAAGTGATCCTCCAGCTTCTTGAACGCCGGCAGCACGTCGTCGTAGCTCCAGCCGGTGAGGCCGAGCTGGCGCCAGTGATCGTAATCCGCGGCCTGGCCGCGCATCGAGATCATGGCGTTGATCGCCGACGAGCCCCCGATCACCTTGCCGCGCGGATAGGCGAGCGCGCGGCCGTTCAGGCCGGGCTCGGCCTCGGTCTTGAACATCCAGTCCGAGCGCGGATTGCCGATCGCGAAGAGATAGCCGACCGGGATATGAAACCAGATCCAGTTGTCCTTGCCGCCGGCTTCCAGCAGCAGCACGCGCTTCTTCGGATCGGCCGACAGGCGGTTGGCCATGATGCAGCCCGCCGTGCCCGCGCCGACGATAATGTAGTCGAAATCACCCTCGAGCCTACGCGGCATGTCCTCGTTCCCGACAAGCGTCTTTTGTTGGGTTCCTTCTATAGCGTTTTCGAGCGAAGTGGAGCACGGTTCGCGCGAAGAAAACGCGTCAATACAAGAAAAATGGAGCTCGGTTCTGGTGAATTCAGAACCAAGCTCTCTCCGGACGCCGCCGGTCGACGGAAGCCCGGCCGGCGGGCCGGGCGTACGCTGGATGATCAGGGACGGCTCGGTTCGGCCAATGTTACCTGATGTCTCGCGCGGGGAACGCAGACGATCAGCGTCAGCATGCCGATGCCGAGCACGGCGCCGACCAGGGCGAGCGGTGTGTAGATGCTCCCGGTCGCGACATTCATCCAGCCGATCAGGGCAGGGCAGACCGCGCCGCCGAACGAGCCGATCGCGCTGATCAGCGCGATACCGCCCGCCGCGGCGCTGCCTTCCAGCATCGCGTTTGGAATGGTCCAGAACAGGGAGAGAATCGCGAAGATGCCGATCGAGGCGATGGCGAGCAGCGTCACGGTCAGCAGGATGCTGCCTTGCGCGGCCTGCAGGGCGATGAAGCACGCCGCCGCGACGAGACCGCAGCAGACCACGTGCCAGCGCCGTTCCCGCGTGCGATCGGAGCTGTAGCCGATCGCGATCATGCCGATCGCCGAGGCGACCGAGATCGTGCCGCTCAGCCAGCCGATCTCGGTGGTGGTCGCCACGCCGACGCGCTTGAGCAGCGTCGGTGTCCACAACAGGATGGTGTTGAGCGAACAGAAGAACGCGAAATAGATGAAGGACAGGAGATAGACGCGCGGCTCGCGCAGTGCCGCTGCGAAGCTGCTTGTCGTGTCAGGAGCGGCGGCGCGATCACGGGCGAGATCGCTCGCGACCTGCCGTCGTTCGTCGGTGCTGAGCCAGTTCGCGGCCTGTGGCCCGTCGGCGAGATAATGATACGCGGCGACGCCGAGCAGCACGGCTGGAACGCCTTCGAGGATGAACAGCCACTGCCAGCCATGCAGGCCATGGACGCCCTGCATGTGATCCATGATCAGGCCCGACAGCGGCCCCGCGATGACGCCGCCGAGCGGCACCGCCATCACGAACAGGCTGGTCATGCGGCCGCGCACGCGGTCTGGAAACCAGAGCGTCAGGTAATACAGGATGCCGGGGAAGAAGCCACCCTCGGCGGCGCCGAGCAGGAACAGCAGATAGAGGTGATACTGGGTCTGCACCAGCGCGAGCAGCACGGTGACGGTGCCCCACAGCACCATGATCCGCAGCAGCGTCTTGCGGACGCCGATCCTGACCAGCAGCAGATTGCTCGGCACTTCGAGCGCGACATAGCCGACCGAGAAGATGCCGGCGGCAAGCCCGAACACCGCGTCATCAATGTCGAGGTCGTGCAGGAATTGCAGCTTGGCAAAGCCGATGTTGAATCGGTCGATGATCGCAACCGTGTAGCACGCCAGCAGGAACGGGATCAGGCGCCAGGCGATCCGTCCATAGAGCCGCGAATGGGCCGCATCCTGCATCGAAACCTCCAAATGATTCTTTTGATTGTTGTTGAGTTGGACAGCGCCGCGAACGAGCCATGCTCCCTCGCCCCGTTTTTGCGGGGGCGAGGGGAGGTGGGGGCTGCCGGCGCATACACGGTGACAGCTGTGATCGCGGCGGCTCTCCCTCACCCGGAACGCATCTGGCGATGCGTTCCGGCCTCTCCCCGCACGCGGGGCGAGGCGGAGCGGGAGCCCGTTGCTCTGATCGAAATATGCGCGGCTAGCCCGCCTTCGCGCCGGGAAACTCCAGCATCGCCTCGCCGGCCGCGACCGTCTCGCCGCGCTGGTTCTGCACGGCGACGTCGACCAGCACCCAGCGCGACTTCGCGGTCGTCTGCTTGGCCTTGATGGTGCCGGTGGGGCGGATGGTGTCGCCGGGCTTCACCGGCTTCAGCCAGCGCGTCTCGAGCCTGCGATGGATCGCGCC
Source organism: Bradyrhizobium sp. USDA 4011 (assembly GCF_054063415.1). Taxonomy (NCBI): domain Bacteria; kingdom Pseudomonadati; phylum Pseudomonadota; class Alphaproteobacteria; order Hyphomicrobiales; family Nitrobacteraceae; genus Bradyrhizobium; species Bradyrhizobium sp. USDA 4011. Next base: position 1,469,384 of record NZ_JBSSGG010000001.1, on the reverse strand, counting down.
GGCAGGTAGAGCCCAGTCGGTCAGCATGCGCGAGATCAGGCCGAAATTGTTCATGCCATGCATGATGATGCCGCCGAAATTGGTCTTGCCGAAATCGCCCTTCATGTAGTTGTCGTCGAGATGCAGCGGGTTGTAGTCGAGCGATGCATCGCAGAACAGGCGGATCGATTCGCGCGTGACCGCGAAGGCGGGGCCGTCGATGGTGTCGCCGGCCTCGAGAGCATCGAAATTCGCTGTGGTCATCGTGATCCTCCTTACATCGGGCGGATGGTCTGGCCGCGACCCGAGCAGATCACGTCGCCATGCTGGTTGAAGAAGACGTTGTCGTGCACCACGAACAGCCGTTCGCGCTTGATGAACTTATCGAGCGCGCGGGCCTGCAGGGTGATGGTGTCGCCGGGACGGGCAGGGATGTTGTAGCTCCACGACTGCCCGGCATTGACGGTGCCCGGCGAGCGCATCCAGTCGTCGGCCGGCGTGCAGGCGAACATCAACAGGATATGGATCGCGGGCGGCGCGATCAGCCCGCCATAAGGCCCGGCTTTCGCGGTGGTCTCGTCGAGATAAAGCGGGTTGGTCTCGCCGACCGCACGGCAGTACAGCGCGATCGCTTCCTGTGTGAGCGTGTAGGGCAGCGTCTTGCGCGGCTCGCCGGGGACGATGTCGTCCCACACCTTGCGCAGCTTCGCGTCCTTCCAGAAATCGGTTTCGAACGGGGTGGCCGCAGAACTTTCTGCTTGCGCCATAGAGGATACTCCTGCTATTTTGTTCGCCAGGCGAACAGTTCATTCGCTGTGTGAATTGACGCTAGCGCGGTCGGGAGCCCCTGACAAGCGGGCAGCGCCGCGCCATGTGCAGGCAGCCATGTGGGCTGCGATGTGATGAGCAAATACGACGGCCCCAGCAGAACGGTGTCATGAGTAAAGAGAGTGACGGCTTCGTGCGTGCGATCGCGCGCGGTTTCTCGATCATCGAGGCGCTCGGCAAGCCGCCGGGCCGGCATACGCTGGCGGAGGCCGCCGACACCGCCGGTCTCAACCGCGCCACCGCACGCCGCATCCTCGCGACCCTGGTGGCGCTGAAATATTGCGCTTCGGATGGACGCTATTTCAGCTTGCGGCCGCGCGCGCTCGGGCTCGGCCTGTCCTATCTCAACGCGCTGCCCTATTGGGCGCATGCGCAGCGCGCGCTGGAGAATTTGCGCAACGAGATCGGGGAGTCCTGTGCGATGGCGGTGCTCGATGAGGACGAGATCGTCTATGCGCTGCGTCTGCCGGCGCGTCGGATTCTGTCGGCCAATCTCGGCGTCGGCAGCCGGCTGCCCGCGCATCTGGTGTCGCTCGGCCGCGTCATGCTCGCGGCGCTGCCGCCTGGCACCCGCGAGGCTTATCTTGCGAGCGGTGGCTTCAAGCAGGTCACGCCGCGTACCGTGACCGATCCGGAGCGTCTCGGGGAACTGCTCGCGCGGGTCGAGAGCGACGGCTATGCCTGGGTCGATGGCGAACTTGATCCCGCGATCTGCGGCATCGCCGTGCCGCTGCGCGATCCGGCCGGCGCGGTGGTCGCGGCGCTCAGCGTCAACACGATTTCGGGCACGGTCAGCGAGGCCGGCGCGCGCAAGAAATTTCTGCTGCCGCTGCGCCGCACCGCACAGGAGATCCGCAGCCAGATGCTGACCTCGGGCTAGGCGCGCACACGCTCTGGATCAGTCATTGTTTCCTGTCACCTTGCCTGCTTAGATCGCGGAGCCGAGCCCGACCTAGCGCTCGGGGTGCAGTATCCGGGTTTCAGTTGGAGCGATTGCCATGAACAAGATTGTTCTCACGCTGCTTGCGTCCGCCGCGCTCTGCGCTTCATTGCCGCTGCGAGCCAATGCTGAACTCGATGTCGCCGCGCTGAAGGGCGCAATCGAGAAATCGGTCGAGGCGGACTACCCGAAACTCGACGCGCTCTACAAGGATATTCACGCCCATCCCGAGATCGCGTTTCAGGAGGAGAAGACCGCGGCCAAACTGGCTGCCGAAATGCGGGCGCTGGGCTTCGAGGTGACGGAGCACGTCGGCAAGACCGGGCTGGTTGCGATCTACAGGAACGGCGAGGGCCCCACCATCATGGTGCGCACCGAGCTCGATGCGCTGCCGATGGAAGAGAAGACCGGCCTTCCCTATGCCAGCCACGACAAGACCACATGGCAGGGACGGGAAACCTTCGTCGCTCACAGCTGCGGCCACGACATCCACATGGCGAGCTGGGTGGGCGCGGCCAAGACGCTGGTCGGCCTGAAAGACCAATGGCACGGCACGCTGATGTTCATCGCCCAGCCGGCTGAAGAGATCGTGGCGGGTGCCAAGGCGATGCTGGCGGATGGTCTGTTCACAAGGTTTCCAAAGCCGAATTTCGGCTTCGCCTTGCACGATGGCCCGTTCGCCTACGGAACAGTGCGCTATCGCGTCGGGATCGGCTCGTCCGCCGCCGATGGCCTCTACATCAAATTCCGTGGCCGCGGCGGGCACGGTGCGGTACCGCAGGCGACCATCGATCCCGTGATGATGGCCGCGCGCTTCGTCGTCGATGTTCAGAGCGTGATCAGCCGCGAAAAGGACCCGACAGAATTCGGCGTGGTCAGCATCGGCGCAATTCACGGTGGCACCGCGTCGAACATCATTCCTGACGATGTGGTGCTGCTCGGCACCATTCGCACCTTCAAGCCCGAGGTGCGCGCTAAAATGCTTGCAGGCATCGAGCGGACGGCAAAGGCGGTCGCCGCCATGTCGAATGCGCCGGAGCCTGAGATCAACCTCGCCGAAGGGACCAAGGCCGTGATCAACGATCCCGACGTGGTCGGCACGGCGGAAAAGGTGCTGAAGGCGGCGTTTGGCGACAAGTTCGCAACCTCGCCGCCCGGTACGCCCAGCGAGGATTATTCGGAATTCGTCAGCGCCGGTGTGCCGTCGATGTTCTTCAACATCGGTGTCTACGAGCCGGAGCGCGTTGCCGCGGCCCGGGCGGGCAACGGCCCGCCATTGCCGACCAACCATTCGCCGCTGTTCGCGCCGGTACCGGAGCCGACCATCAAGACCGGTGTCGAGGCCATGACGCTTGCCGTGTTGAGCGCGTTCGACCGGCAGGCGCGAGGAAATTAGCCACCTGCGGCCGGGCGCGCCCGGGAGATTCGGCTGCCGCTGGCCGCATGTTCTCGCCGCGCCAAAACTTGCAGATCGGTTGCTCAACTTGCTGGAGGAGTCCTGTGGCAGATCCCGTTCGCGCCGCTTTCTACCACGACGGAATGCGTGAGTTGCAGGACCGCTTCGACGGTCGTCGCGTCGCCGACGGCCTTGAGAAGCATCGCCTCCACTTCGAATTCTGGGAACAGGAACGCAAGCTCATCGAGGAGACGCGGTTCTTTTTCATTGCGACGAGCTATCAGGACAATGTCGATTGTTCGATGCGTTGTGGCGATCCCGGCTTCGTGAAGATCACCGGGCCCGACACGTTTGAATACCCCGAGTATGACGGCAACAACATGTACCGCACACTCGGCAATATTCACCGCAACCCGAACGTCGGGTTGCTGTTTGTGCGCCTCGACGGCAAGACGTTTCGCGCGCGCATCCGAGGCAAGGCAACGATCCACGACGGCGCGGAAGCGCTTGCCCGGCATCATGGCGCGAAGCTAGTCGTCAGCGTCAAATGCGAAATCTTCCCAAATTGCCCGCGCTACATTCCGGACATGATGGGCGCGTCAGCGGATGTGGCGGCGAATCCGTTCGTTCCTCGGCCCGGCTACGAGCCGCCCGCACCGGAATGGAAGAGCCGGGATTACCTCAAAGACGTACTTTCGAAATACGATCCGCATCGGAAACGCGACGCATAGCGAGCAGGCGAGGACGGATCTTGCTCTGCGCCGCGCTTCGAGGGCAAAGCGGACGCGGCTTCCAATCTTGCGCGCCCCAAGCGGATCTGGGATCGGCGGAGCAACGCCCGATCAAGGCAGCGGCGCCATATAGGGAATGCTGCCGACCAGAACGAAGACTTGAACCGCATTGCACAGCATGCCGCCCCAGTGCAGCCGGCGGAGCCGCCGCACCGCGGTGGGATCGCCAAGGTCTCTCGCGTTCGCCTCGGCATCGAGCCGCCGCAGGAACCATCGGCGCGCCAGCACCGCGAACGCCGCGATCAAGGCGATGCCAAGCGCGACGGCCGGCCGGCCCGCGGCGGCGAAGGCGAGCGTCCCGATCACGCCCGAGACGGTCAGCACCAGGAAGTAGGCATTGAACATGCCGCGCAGCAGACGCGTGACGGACGGAACGTCGAGCTTCACGAGCAGGAACGCAGGGGCCGCGAGCAGGAAGTATCCCATCGGCACCAGCAGGATGATGGTGGAGAACAAGACCGCTTGATCCGGCATCATGCAGCCGCGCCCTTAGGATGGAGGATTTCGGTGCGAAAACCTGAAGTAGTATCCGCACGAGATATCCCCGGCACTATTAGGCTTTGGTCGGATGCGATTCCGCCGGGCCAGACATTGGCGAACGGACGCAAGGTCGCCCGGCCCGCTCGTCCGGGGAACATTCGGCATCCCATTTGCGAATGCAGAGCCCAGGCCGGAGGCATGCCACATCTGTTGGGTGGACCGCCTCTTGCATGCTAGACAGGTCTTACGTCCAACCTCTGAGGCCAGAATTCTCATGCCCATCGTCAACCGCGTCGCCGATCTGCAACCCGATATCCAGGCCTGGCGCCGCAACATCCATGAAAACCCCGAACTGCTGTATGACGTGCACCGCACTGCATCATTCGTGGCCGACCGGCTGCGGGAATTCGGCTGCGACGAGGTCGTGACCGGGCTCGGCAAGACCGGCGTGGTCGGCGTCATCAAGGGCAAGAAGGGGGCGGCCAAGGGCGACGTCAAGGTGATCGGCCTGCGCGCCGACATGGACGCGCTGCCGATCCACGAGGAAACCAACCTGCCTTACGCCTCGAAGACGCCGGGCAAGATGCACGCCTGCGGCCATGATGGCCACACCGCGATGCTGCTCGGTGCGGCGCGCTATCTCGCCGAGACGCGCAATTTCGCCGGCGATGCGGTGGTGATCTTCCAGCCGGCCGAGGAGGGCGGCGCCGGTGCGGCCGCCATGATCAAGGACGGGCTGATGGATCGCTTCGGCGTCCAGCAGGTTTACGGCATGCACAACGGTCCGGGGATTCCGATCGGCTCGTTCGCGATCCGCTCCGGCCCGATCATGGCCGCGACCGATGCGATCGACATCAAGATCGAAGGGCTCGGCGGTCATGCCGCGCGGCCGCATAAATGCATCGATTCCGTGCTGGTCGGCGCCCAGCTCGTCACCGCCTTGCAGCAGATCGTCGCGCGCACCGTCGATCCGCTCGACTCCGCCGTAATCTCGATGTGCGAATTCCATGCCGGCAACGCGCGCAACGTGATCCCGCAGACCGCGGAACTGCGCGGCACCGTGCGCACGCTGACCCGGGAGGTGCGCGATCTCATCGAGAAGCGCGTGCGCGAGGTGGTCGATGGCGTTGCCAAGATGACCGGCGCGAAGATCGAGCTCACCTATGAGCGCGGCTACCCCGTCACCGTCAACCATGAGGCGCAGACCGAATTCGCGGGCCGCATCGCGCGCGACGTCGCGGGCGCTGCCAATGTGCACGAAATGCCGCCGCTGATGGGCGCCGAGGATTTCTCCTACATGCTGGAAGCGCGGCCCGGCGCCTTCATCTTCTGCGGCAACGGCGACAGCGCCGGCCTGCATCACCCCGCCTACAATTTCAACGACGAGGCAATTGTCTACGGTACCTCCTATTTCGTGAAGATCGTGGAGGACGCGCTGGCGGCGTAAGGCTCGCTGCTGGCATCACTCTTCGAACGTCATTGCGAGGAGCGAAGCGACGAAGCAATCCATTGCTCAGCGAGTGGAGATATGGATTGCTTCGCTTCGCTCGCAATGACGGTGAGCGTTGGTCTTGGCGCCGGCTCACACATCCCATCGCACCGGCAGCGTCACCGGTCCGCGGAACACCCAGCCGCGGACGACGGGCGGCGCCTCCGCGCGGAGGCGCAAATTGCGCAAGCGCGCGAACAGCATCGGCACCACGATCTTGCCGACGGTGAGCCGCGACACCCAGGTGCCGGCACAGAAATGCGGTCCGGCGCCGAACGCCAGATGCGATTGCTTCGGTCGCGTCACGTCAAAAGAATCAGGCTCGGCGAAGCGATTGCCGTCGCGGTTCGCCGCGCCGACGCAGAGCCCGATCTGAAGGCCCTCGGGCAGCATGGTGCCGGAAAGATCGACATCGCGGGTGACGCGGCGCGGATACATGCCGATCGGCGAGATCCAGCGCACCGCTTCCTCGAGCGCAGCGGGCCATAGTTCCGGCTTCGCCAGCACGCTCTCCTTCTGCGCCGGGTTTTGCAGGAGACCGAGCACGAGGGTCAGGATCGCATCGCGCGGCTCGTTCAGTCCGCCGCCGATGATTACCTTGATGTTGGCGCGGATGCCCTCGATCGGCATCGGCGGATCGGCGTTGACCATCGAGGACAGGATCGAGGGGTTGGGGTGGCTGCGGTGATCATTGAGCACCGCGTCGATCGCGGCGTCGACATCGGCGCTCGCCTGCATCGCCTTGCGCTCGATCCCGGCATCGGCAGCGTAATTGCCCGCGCCGTCGATCAGCGCCTGCGACCAGTCGGCCAGGGTCTGCCATGGCATCTCACGAAAACCGATCATCGCCATCAGGCTGCGCGAGGCCATCGGCGCGGCCAGCGCCGAGAATAGATCGGCCTCATCGGCAGCGGACAGGTCATCGATCAGCTCTTGCGCGATCGCGGTGAATTTCGGCGCCCAATACTCCTTGATCGTGGCCGGGCGGAACGAGGGCTCGATCGCCTTGCGGCCGATCGCGTGCTCGGCGCCGTCCTTGCGCATGAAGGTCGGCCCCATCACCTTGTTGACCAGCGAGGTCGGATTGTCGGCCGAGTAGGTCGCCGGATCGCGCTCGATCCGCACGATGTCGTCGAAGCGCGTCACCAGCGTCAGCCTCGCGGGCTCGACGAACACCGCCGGCGCCAGCTCGCGCAGGCGGCGGAAGATCGGATAGGGGTCGTCGAGCAGATCCTGATACGCGATGTCGGTGACGACGGGCACGCTGCTGGTCATTGGTCCTCCCGGAGCGCTTTTCGCGAAGCCTAGCGCCAGCGCCGGCAATCACTCAATTCGATGGGATTGATATAGGACATCGAAATATTACATGACCTCATGCTAGGCTGGTCCGCCAGCAAGGCGGGAGGTGCAGCGTGGCGGCCAATTCCTCGATCGATCCGATCGACATCGGGACCTTACGGACGCTTGTGCTGGTTTATGACCTGCAGTCGTTCTCGGCGGCGGCCAAGCGGCTCGACGTCAACCAGTCCACCATCAGCTACGCGGTCGAGCGGTTGCGCGGCGCGCTCGGTGATCCCTTGTTCGTCCGCAACGGCAATGGCGTGACCGCCACCGAACGCTGCGCAGCGCTGGTCAGCTGGGCGCGGGACATGATCGGCGAGATCGACGGGCTTGCCTCACCGGCTGAATTCGATCCGGCGACGGCGCAGGGCAGCGTGACGATCTCCTGCAACTATCACGAACGCCAGACCCTTATGCCGCGGTTCAGTGCGCGGCTGCGTGCCGGCGCACCACGGGTCCGTCTCGTCCTGCTCGATGCCGCGGGCCATGGCGACATCCATCTCAAGCAGAACCAGTGCGACATCGTGCTCGGTCCGGTCGGGGTGGTCGGCGAAAGCTTCTTTCGGCGCCATATCCTCACCGATCACTATGTCTGCGTGATGGATCCGGCCAATCCGCTGGCGCGCGGCCGGATCGCGCTGTCGGCCTACGCCAAGGCCGAACACGTCTTCATCACCCACAGCGGCGAGTGGCAGCCGCTTTATCTCGAGGCGCTCAAGGCGAGGGAGATCGAGATCGAGCCTTTGGTCAGCCTTCCGAACCACGACAGCCTGGAGCGCATCGTCGCCGGCACAAGGCTGGTTGCGACGATCCCGCATCACCTGGCGCGGGCGATGCGCGGCGGCCTGCACGTCGCGTCGCTGCCGTTCCGGGTGCCGATCTCGATCGACATGTACTGGAGCGCCAGGACGGCCAAGTCCGGCCTGCACAAATGGGCGCGCGGTCTGCTGGCGGAGGTCGCGAAAGTGTACGCTGCCTGAGCGCGCCGCGATCGTCAAAAAGCAAAGGCCCGCACCAATGTGCGGGCCTTGGGTCCGGCGCGTTGCCGCGCCGAAAGCGTGTCGGCATCAGAACACGTGGTAGAACACGTAGTACAGACAACCCGAGATGATCATCGCGGCGGGCAGGGTCAGCACCCAGGCCATCGCGATGTTGCGGATCGTCGCCCATTGCAGGCCGGAGCCGTTGGCTGCCATGGTGCCGGCAATGCCTGACGACAGCACGTGTGTGGTCGAGACCGGCAGGCCGTAGCCGTCGGCCGCAGCGATCGTCGCGGCCGCCGTGATCTCGGCGCAGGCGCCCTGCGCGTAGGTCAGGTGGGTCTTGCCGATCTTCTCGCCGACGGTGACGACGATCCGCTTCCAGCCGACCATGGTGCCGAGGCCGAGCGCGATGGCAACGGCGAACTTCACCCAACTCGGGATGAACTTGGTCGCGGCATCGAGCGAGCCCTTGTACGCGTTCAGCGTGGCAATGTCGGCCGCGGTCAGCTCGGCTTCCTTGTCCTTCATCAGGAAGCGGATCGCCTCGGACGCCAGGTACATGTCGTTACGGGTGTTGCCGACCGCATCAGCCGGGAACTTGGCCAGCGAGCCATACTGGGCAACCTGCTGGCCGATGTCGCGCACCAGCACCGCGAGCGACGGATAGGTGCCTTCGTTGATCTGGTGCTGCGCGACATAGTTGGTCACGGCCGGGCGCGGATTGCCGATCACATTGTAACCGGCGGCCTTGCCTTCGATGACCTTGCTGGCCGAGGTGGAGTGCGCGGCGAACTGCTCGATCTGGCTCGCGGGCAGCGCGCGGTTCAGCGCGTAGGCGGTCGGCACGGTGCCGATCAGGATCAGCATGATCAGGCCCATGCCCTTCTGACCGTCGTTCGAGCCGTGGAAGAAGCTGACCAGCGTGCAGGTCAGGATCAGGATGCCCCGGATCCACCACGGCGGCGGCTGGTTGCCGACCGGCTCGCCGAACAGCGCCGGCGTCGCGCGCGTCAGCACGATCTTGAGGATGTAGAGCAGGCCGGCGGCGAGCGCGAAGCCGAACAGCGGCGACAGCAGCAGCGCCTTGGCGATGTTGGTCGCCTGCGACCAGTCAACACCGGAGGTGCCGTCGCGGCCGCGCAGCAGCGCGTTGGTGATGCCGACGCCCATGATCGAGCCGATCAGGGTGTGCGAGCTCGAGGCCGGCAGGCCGAGCCACCAAGTGCCGAGATTCCAGATGATGGCGGCGATCAGCAGCGCAAACACCATCGCGAAGCCGGCGCTGGAGCCGACCTGCAGGATCAGTTCGACCGGAAGCAGCGACACGATGCCGAACGCGACGGCGCCGCTCGAGAGCAGCACGCCGATCAGGTTGAAGATGCCAGACCAGACCACGGCGATATGTGCCGGCAGCGAGCGGGTGTAGATCACGGTGGCGACCGCGTTGGCGGTGTCGTGGAAGCCGTTGACGAATTCAAAGCCGAGCGCGATCAGCAGCGCTACGAACAGCAGGATGTAGGGCAGGAACGAGGTGACGCGCGTACCGGTGGCGTCGACGTCGACATAGATGCTGTAGGCAACGAACAGCAGCGCGGCCGCAACCACGCCCAAATAGATAATGCCGGTCAGAGGATGAAAGCCCTTGTCGAGGTCCGGTCCCTTTTTCAGGGCGGGCTCGATCGAGCCGGGTAACGCCATATCGCTCATGGTAAACTCCTGTCCTAATGCCCGCGATTTTGATCGATGCATATGACAGGCAATTGAAATCCGGCCCGCGAAATGAGCCGGTCCACCCATGACGGTGGACATCCCGCCGAATTGTTGTGCAACGCATTGAAGGTCCACGGGCCTTCGCGGCCTCGTGGCAATCTTCAGCAGCAGACGATCACCGATCGCGCAATGATCGTGACTGAGGTCACTGTCCGGGTTTCGCGGAGCGAGACATGTGGAACGAGACATGTGGAAGGTGAGGACGCCGGCAGCGAGACGTCGGGGCCGCGAAGCCACACCACCGGGAATCGAGGTCGCCGGAAATCCTGGCAACCAGGAATTCAAATAACCAGAAATCCGGCGCGGACGAGTGAGTGAGGAGGGGAGGATTGCGAGATGAGGTGGCGCGCCGCACGATCGGGGCTAGCAAACCGCGCAGCGCGCCCGCCTCAGGTACGTCATGGCGTGAACATGACGCCCGATACCTGTGGAACACGTCACAATACCACGGATCAATTAAAGGTTGTAGGTATTTGTCAGCGTCCAGAAACAATTTTACGTTGAAGTGTTGTGCCTGGTTCCGCCGGTTTGGCGCAACTCAGGCCGCGCGGGCCGGATTGCGCAATTGATCTGCGGCAATTTTCAAGTCGTCGATAAAACGCTGGTATTCCAGCGCTTTGGCTTTCTCGTCGGGCAGCCGCAACAGGTAGGACGGGTGTACGGTGACGAGCACCTTGGTTCCGTCGTGATCGATCAGGCGGCCGCGGTTCTTGTTGATCGGGGTGATTTTGCCGAGCACGCTCTGCGCTGCGGTGGCACCGAGCGCCACCACGAGTTCCGGCCTGATGGCGTCAAGCTCGCGTGCGTACCACTGACGGCAGGCGCGGATCTCCGGCGTGCTCGGCTTCTGGTGCAGCCGGATCTTGCCGCGCGGCACGAATTTGAAGTGCTTCACCGCGTTGGTGATGTAGACCTTGGCGCGCGCGATGCCGGCGTCCTCAAGCGCGCGATCGAGCATCTGCCCGGCCGGTCCGACAAAGGGATGGCCTGCGAGATCTTCCTTGTCGCCGGGCTGTTCGCCGACCAGCATCAGCGACGCGTCTTGCGGCCCTTCGCCGAACACGGTCTGGGTTGCGTCCTTCCACAGCGGGCAGGCGCGGCAATCGGCTGCCTCTTCGCGCAAGGCAGCGATCGTGTCGCGAACTTGCATGTCTTGAATCTGCTTGTCTTTGACTTGTTTGTCTCGGGCTTGCTTGCGGGCCATCGGCTCATCCTGCGGCTTCAGCGGCGCGGCCGCCTTGCGTGCAATGAAGGGGCCGCTGGTCATGCGCATGGCGTCTTCGATCAGCGGCTTAATGATCGAGTCCTCGGGCAGGTTCCTCCAATAGGCCTGCGGCATCTCCATCACTTTCAGCCGCGCGGGATTGAAGAGGCCGTTGTCATGACGCCGCCAGGCCTCCTCGAGCCGGTCTTCGCTGGGCACCTCGGATTTGGCGAGGCCGGGCGAGATCGAGATCGCGTGCCCGTCCCAATGCGCACAGACGTCGGGCGTCAGGATCGACCACGGCATGTCGGCGAAGCGGCCGGCGAAGAAAGGTGCGGCGAGCTCGACGATGCGATGCTCCGGCTCGAACCAGGCGACGTAATGCGCCGTCCGCTCGCGGCCGATCTCGCGGAAGCGGAGCTGCGCGTGCATCCGGTCGATGTCGCCATAGACCGCGCGCGCCATCGCGTGGACCTCGGCGACGTCGGGATCATCGGTCGCGCTGAGCAGATCGTGATGGCTGCGCAGCCGCCACAGCAGGCGATAGAGCAAGGCGAAGCGCTCGTCATTGCGATGCAGGATCGCGGTCTTTGCGAGCTCGACGAAAATGGCTGGGACGTTGAACCGCGCCTGCGGCGCATCGGGCAGGTCATTCACGCAGGAGGCTGACGACAGTTCGTCGTCCTTGCGTACGGTCCACGTGACCTCCGCAGGCTTCACGTCATTCAGCGCCAATCGCCGCGCTGCCTTGCGCCAGCCCTCGAAATCGGTGTCGTTGTCGAGCACGATGATACGCATGCGATTGCTCCGTTTCCGTCACGCCGCCATTCTTGGGGCCTGCACGCCTGACTTGCGGAAGAGCAGGGCCCGTCCGCTCCGGCGGCTGGTGAATCCCATTGATTCCATTCATGAATCGATGGGCTCACCAATCCGATTGACTCCGCGGGCCCTGTTAGCTTTATATTAGAACATACCATGAACAAATGGACCAGTCCCTGGTTCTCTGTTTCTGGTTAGTGACGGCCTCAAATTTTCAGGTGGAAGGAGCGGCGCAATGAACGGCGCACGCACGGGTACGCTTGCGTCTCTGCGCGGCAGCATCGCACGCATCGAGGCGCCATCGGAGGTGGCGATGCCGAACCGCATCGCGCTTGGACATGCCAGCGCGGACGCGATGCTGCGCGGCGGGCTTGCGCCGGCCGCGCTGCACGAGGTGTTCGCGGCCGGCCATCAAGGCGGCGCGGCGACCGGCTTCATCGCCGGGCTCGCCGGACGGGTGTCAGCGCGCAAGCCGCTGGTCTGGGTGCGGCAGGATTTTTCCGACCGCGAAAACGGCGCGCTGTCGATGCGCGGGCTGGCCGAGCTCGGCCTCGATCCGCGCCTCCTGGTCACCGTGCGTGCCGCCGATGTCGACAGCGGCCTGCGCACCGCGGCCGACGCGCTCGCCTGCGATGCGCTCGGCGCGGTCGTGCTCGAGATCTGGGGCCATGCGCGCCAGCTCGATCTCGTCGCCAGCCGCAAACTGACCTTGGCGGCGCAAGCCTCCGGCGTCACCGCGCTGGTGCTGCGGATCGCAGCCACGCCGATCCCCTCGACCGCGGAGACGCGCTGGATCGTGCGCGCGGCGCATTCGCCGCCAGGCAATGCGGCTTGCGCCTGGGGCGCGCCGCGCTTCGAGGCCGAACTCGTGCGCAATCGTCATGGCCCGGTCGGGCGATGGATCATGGAATGGAAATGCGATGAGTGCCAATTCAATGAACCGTCGGCGTATCCTCAGCCTGTGGCTGCCACGCCTGCCCATCGACCGCATCAAGCGCAAGCTCGCGCAGGACATCGCCTCGCAAGCTGACGCGCGGGAGGTCGTAGGGCTCCCTCTCCCGCTTGCGGGGGAGGGCTGGGGTGGGGGTCTCGCCACGAGTCCCGCTGAGGAGAGAGCCCCCACCCGGATCGCATCTCGCGATGCGATCCGGCCTCCCCCGCAAGCGGGAGAGGCGAAGAAAGAACTTCGCTTTCTGCTGCAAGCGACAACAGTGCAAAAACTCCCCAGCGTCGTGGTCGCAAAGGACCACAACGCGATCCTGCTGCACGCGATCGACGAGGCGGCGGTGCGGGCCGGGCTGTCGATCGGGTTGCCGCTCGCCAATGCCCGGGCGATCTGCCCGGAACTCACGGTCTACGACGCAGACCCCGCCGCCGATCTGAAAACGCTGAACGACATCGCCGACTGGTGCGACCGCTTCACGCCGCTGGTCGCGCTCGATCCGCCTTACGGGCTGTTCCTCGACATCACCGGCTGCACGCATCTGTTCGGCGGCGAGCGCGCGCTGCTGCAGATCGTCACCAATGCGCTGAGCCGGCGCGGCTTTGCCGTCAGTGCGGCGATTGCCAGCACCTCGATCGCGGCGCGCACGCTGACGCGCTACGCCTCGGGGCAGATCGTAGCCAGCGGCGCGGAGGCAGAGGCGGTCGGCCCGCTGCCGGTGTCGGCGCTCGGCGCAGATAGCGCGGTCACCGCCGGCCTGCGCCGCGCCGGCCTGAAGACCATCGGCGATGTCGCCTCGCGCGCGCCGCATGAAATCTCGGCGCGGTTCGGCTCGGCCTTCACCACCCTGCTTGGTCACGCACTCGGGCAGGGCGATGCCCCGATCAGCCCGCGCAAGCCGCTGCCCGATTACATCGTCGAGAAGCGTTTTCCCGAACCCATCGCAACCGACACCGTAATCGCGCTGACGCTCTCAAGCCTCGCCAAGACGCTGGTTGCGGCGATGGACAAGCAGGGCAAGGGCGCGCGGCAGCTGGAAGCGAGCTTCTTCCGCACCGACGGCGCGGTGCGCACGATCATGGTCGAGACCGGGCGTCCGGTGACGCGGCCGGAGATGATCGACCGCCTGTTCCGCGAGCGGCTCGATGCGCTCAACGATCCGCTCGATCCTGGCTTCGGCTTCGATCTCATCCGTCTCGCCGCAGGGCGTACCGAGATCGTGGTGCAGCAGCAGCGCGATCTCGACACCACCGTGCACGACAATGACGAGATCTCGGCGCTGATCGACCGCATCGCCGCCCGCATCGGGGGTAAACGCGTCGTCGTGCATCTGCCGCTCGAGAGCCATATCCCCGAACGCGCTGCGCTCGCGCTGCCGGCGCAGCATCATCTGGCCGCGGCGAGCGCGGCCGCCTGGCCGGACCGCGTCGCCGGCGAGCCGCCGCTGCAACCGCTCAGGCTGTTCGAGCGGCCCGAGCCCATCAAGGTGCCGTTCGCGAGCGTGCCGGACGGGCCGCCGCACCAGTTCACCTGGCGGCGCGCCTTGCACGCGGTGGTGCGGGTCGAGGGGCCCGAGCGCATCGCGATGGAATGGTGGAAGCAGGACGGCGCGGCGCTGACGCGCGATTACTTCCGCGTCGAGGATGCCGAGGGCCAGCGCTTCTGGATCTTTCGCGACGGCCTCTACGAGAGCGAGCTGCGCGACGAGCAGGGCGAGCCGGTCGCGGCCAACTGGTATGTGCACGGGCTGTTCGCATGAATATGCAGAGCGTTTTCGAGCGAAGTGGGAGCCGGTTCGCGTGAAGAAAACGCGTCAAAACAAGAATCTGATGCCCGACTATGCCGAGATCGGCATCACCAGCAACTTTTCTTTCCTGCGCGGCGGCTCCGATCCGCGCGCCTATGTACATCAAGCGAGCGAACTCGGGATTCCCGTGATCGGGCTCGCCGATCACAATACGCTGGCCGGCGTGGTGCGCGCCTGGAAGGAGCGCGACAGCGACAAGGTCGCCCATCCGCCCAAGCTCTTGATCGGCGCCCGCATCGTCTTCATCGACGGTACGCCCGATATCCTGGTCTATCCGCGCGACCGCGCCGCCTACGGCCGGCTGTGCCAATTGCTTACCCGCGGCAAGCGCGGCGGCGGCATCGAGCGCATCGAGAAGGGCGACTGCCGGCTCACTCTGTCCGATCTCGTCGACTTCGCCGAAGGCCAGCTCCTGGTGCTGGCGCTGCCGCATCGTTTCGAAGACGAGAAAGCGCTCGATCTGCTCGCGCAGCTCAAGGCCAGTGCCGCCGATGGCGTCTGGCTCGCCGCAAGCCTGCTCTATCGCGGCGACGACAGGCGCCGTCTCGCGCGGCTCCATGGCCTCGCCGCCGATGCCGGCGTGCCGCTGCTCGCCACCAACGAGGTGCTCTATCACCATCCCGCCCGCCGCCCGTTACAGGACGTGCTGACCTGCATCCGCGAAAAGACCACGATCGAGGCTGTCGGCCGCAGGCTTGAGGCCAATGCCGAGCGGCATCTCAAGCCGGCGCATGAAATGATCAGGCTGTTTCGCGATCTGCCGGATGCGATCGCGGAGACCATGCGCTTCGCGAAACGCATCTCCTTCTCGCTCGACCAGCTCAAATACCAGTATCCCGACGAGCCGGTACCGCCGGGCAAGACCGCGCAGCAGCATCTGGAGGACCTGACCTGGGCCGGTGTCGACAAATATTTCGGCGGCGTGATCGACGAAAAACTTCGCGCCACTTTGAACAAGGAGCTCGCGCTGATCGCCGAGCTGAAATACGCGCATTACTTCCTCACCGTGCACGACATCGTGCACTATGCGCGCAGCCAGAACATCCTGTGCCAGGGGCGGGGGTCGGCGGCGAACTCGGCGGTCTGCTACGTGCTCGGCGTCACCTCGGTCGATCCGACCAAGGTCGATCTGCTGTTCGAGCGCTTCATCTCCAAGGAGCGGCTGGAGCCGCCCGACATCGACGTCGATTTCGAGCATTCGCGGCGCGAGGAGGTGATGCAATATGTCTATCGCCGCTATGGCCGCCACCGCGCCGCGATCATCGCGACCGTGATCCATTATCGCCCGCGCAGCGCGATCCGCGACGTCGGCAAGGCGCTCGGGTTGACCGAGGACGTCACCGCCGCACTCGCCGACACCGTGTGGGGCAGCTGGGGCAAGGGCCTCAACGACATGCAGGTGCGGCAGGCGGGGCTCGACCCGAAGAATGCGATGATCAATCTCGCGGTCGAGCTCGCCACCGAGCTGATCGAGTTTCCGCGCCATCTCTCGCAGCATGTCGGCGGCTATGTGCTGACCCAGGACCGGCTCGACACCTATGTGCCGATCGGCAACGCCGCGATGGACGACCGCACCTTCATCGAATGGGACAAGGACGACGTCGACGCGCTTCACATGATGAAGGTCGACGTGCTGGCGCTGGGCATGCTGACCTGCATCCGCAAATGCTTCGACCTGATCGATGACCACAAGGGCGAGCGCTGGGAGCTCGCCTCGGTCCCGCAGGACGAAAAAGAAGTCTACGACATGCTGTGCCGCGGCGAGTCGCTCGGCGTGTTCCAGGTCGAGAGCCGCGCCCAGATGAACATGCTGCCGCGGTTGAAGCCGCGCACCTTCTACGACCTCGTCATCGAGGTTGCGATCGTGCGCCCCGGGCCGATCCAGGGCGACATGGTGCATCCTTATCTCAGGCGGCGGAACAAGCAGGAGCAGGAGATCTATCCGGCTCCGTCGCCCGAGCACGGCTCACCGGATGAGCTCTACAATGTCCTGCACAAGACGCTCGGCGTGCCGCTGTTCCAGGAACAGGCGATGCGGATCGCGATCGAGGCGGCAAAGTTCACCTCGGAGGAGGCCAACGGCCTGCGCCGCTCGATGGCGACCTTCCGCAACCTCGGCACCATCGGCAGCTATGAGGAGAAGCTGGTCGGCAACATGGTGGCGCGCGGCTACGATCCGGATTTCGCCCGCAGCTGCTTCGACCAGATCAAGGGCTTTGGCAGTTACGGCTTCCCGGAAAGCCACGCCGCGAGCTTCGCGCAGCTCGTCTACATCTCCTCATGGCTGAAGCACCATCATCCCGATGCGTTCTGCTGCGGCCTGCTCAACTCGCAGCCGATGGGCTTCTATGCCCCGGCGCAGATCGTCGGCGACGCCCGCAACAACGGCGTCACGGTGCGCGAGGTCGATGTCTCCTTCAGCTTTGCGCAGAACACGCTGGAGGAGCGCGACGGAAAATACTGCGCGGTGCGGCTCGGCTTCCGCCAGATCGACGGCTTTCATTGGCTGGATGAGGACGAGGAGCGGTTGAAGCGGATGCGGGCCAGCCACAAAGAGGCTGTGCTCCCTCTCCCGCTTGCGGGGGAGGGGTGGG
This sequence comes from Bradyrhizobium sp. USDA 4011, assembly GCF_054063415.1. NCBI lineage: Bacteria > Pseudomonadati > Pseudomonadota > Alphaproteobacteria > Hyphomicrobiales > Nitrobacteraceae > Bradyrhizobium > Bradyrhizobium sp. USDA 4011. Next base: position 1,452,020 of record NZ_JBSSGG010000001.1, on the reverse strand, counting down.
GTGGGGGTCTCTCCACGAGTCACGCTGAGGAGAGAGCCCCCACCCGCAGCGCATTCGCGCTGCGGCCTCCCCCGCAAGCGGGAGAGGCGAAGCAAGAGAAAGACTGGGCCGACCGCATCGTCGCCGCGCGCAACCGCCGGCCCTTCGCTTCGCTTGAGGACTTCGCCCGCGACACTGGCCTGCCCAAGCGCGCGCTGATCCTGCTCGCCGACGCCGATGCGTTCCGCTCGCTCGGGCTCGACCGCCGCGAGGCGCTGTGGGCGGTGCGGCGGCTGCCCGACGACGTGCCGCTGCCGCTGTTCGAGGCCGCCACCGCGCGCGAGCAGCCGGATGAGGGCGCAAAACCGCTGCCGGAGATGCCGCGTCCCGAGCAGGTGGTCGCCGACTATCAGACCATCCGCCTGTCGCTGAAGGGCCATCCGATGGAATTCCTGCGCGAGATGTTCACCAGGGAGCGTGTCGTCGCCTGCCACACCATCAACCGCAGCAACGACCGCCGCCGGGTCAGCTGCGCCGGCGTCGTGCTGGTGCGGCAGCGGCCGGGCAGCGCCAAGGGCGTCGTGTTCATGACGCTGGAGGACGAGACCGGCATCGCCAACATCGTGGTATGGCCGAAAGTGATGGAGCAGTACCGCAAGGAAGTGATGGGTGCGCGCCTGATCCTGGTCGAGGGCTATATCCAGAGCAGCCCCGAGGGCGTGACGCATCTGGTGGCGCAGCGCATGACCGACCGTTCCCACGATCTGATCGGCCTCGCCAACGAATCCCTCAGTCGCAAGCATCCGGTGCCGCCGGGACCGGCGCTGATCGAGCCGCTCAACGACGACCGCCGCGATCGCGGCGATAACTCGCCGCAAAAGATCCGCCACCCTCGCAACGTCCGCATCCTGCCGCCGTCACGGGATTTTCATTGACGCCGGCACGGGCCTCGATTTGATGCAGATCAAAGGCACCGCGGAGCTCCCGTAAGACAAAGGAAAAAAGGAGACCGGGATGTCCGCAGCCGAGATTGCAAAGCTTCATTTCTCAGCAGCACTTGCCGAAGCGGAGGCCGCTGGGGTGGGGCACGACAGCCTCTGCCGCTCGCTGCTCGGCCTTGTCGTCTCGAAATACCTCGAAGACAGGAGCGTCTCCGACGTGCAGTCGGAGCTTCGCTTCATCGCCGACAATTGCGACCCTGATACGGACTTCGCGTTCATGCGCCCCTAACGCGCGGAGCGCAGGGCGGATCGTAGCCTTTATCGCAGCGATAGTGTGCACCGCAACCAGCCGATCTCGTCCGGCCGGCGAACTCGTCTATTTCGAGAAGCAGGACAACTGCCAATATGCCTCGATCGGCGTTTCCCAGCACAAGGCGTGCACCACGACGCGCTATCGCCGTCCCACGCTGACGTTCGAAGACCTGATGGGCAAGGGAGCCTACTTCTCCTATCTCGCGACGCTTGACGACGTGATCGCCTCGCGCGGCGGCAACCTGCTGATCGTCGACGGCAAGGTCGTCGGCGTTAGCGGCGGTTCCGGCGGTTCGGGCTCGCAGGACAATGTGATCTCGATCGCCGGCCAGGCCGCGCTGAAGTGAGGGCAGCGACATGATGCTTCTGCCTGGCTTCGGTCGGGCGGAAGCTCTTCTGACGAGCGTGGGTAGAGCGAAGCGAAACCCATCACCTTTGATCCGCGCGGAGACATGAATGGGTTTCGCTGCGCTCTGCCCATCCCACGAACTGCCAACAATTTGTTCGGCTTTTCAGAATTTGACTTGACGCCGCACCCAACTCAGATGTTCAATGCGCCCGTCTCACCCAATCGAGGGGCGCTTCGCGGTCGTCACGAACGTGGGTCGAGATGCGGTGGACGCCGAGTGTGCAACTGACGAGTGCGCATGAGGCGGACGGTGAAGTCGTGTGGTCCTGACGCCCTAGCGGCAGGTGTCTTTTCCAATTGCGCGATGCGCGTTGCGAAGACGGTGACAAGCAAGCCCAGTCTCGCCGGGGAGAGCACGAAGTAAGCCGTAAGCCATCGCGCAGGGAAAGCCGGATTGCTCCGGTTACACCTGTGGTCCTACCCCCGAGCTTTCTACCCTTTGCTCGGGGCCCATGGGTGCGATCGGCACCCGGCTTTCCCTGCGCCCTCTGTTTGATGAGAGGGCGACACACGAAGCAAACCTCGGGCGGATCACGCCGCGAGAGTGCTCATCCGTGACTTACGTGCGAATGCTTACACGAAGCTTACAACCCCGCTGCCATCAGATCGGTCTTGCGTTTGCAAGCGGATGAATTCCTCGGCAGCTGCATGCTATTCCAGCGCGGCCCCCACCGGGGGCCCGCCCGGCGGGCGGTGCAGGAAGGTGATCGATGCATAGGCGCCGACCCACGAGCCGGCCGCTGCGAAGGCGACGTAGAGCCAGTTCTCGGTGTAGCTGATCACCGCATAGGAGGAGAGCACGTACCAGACGCTGCTCCAGGTCGCAGCCGGCACGCGCTTGCGCGCGACGACCGCCGAGGTGAACATGACGTAGACCGCGTCGGTCGCCGCGGTCGCGAGGAAGACGCCGCCGGCGGTAAGGGGATCGATGGCAGCCATTGCAACTCCTGTTCGGGTCGGGCAGAGCTAAGGCATGGTCCGGAAAAGTGTGAAACGGTTTTCCGAAAAGATCATGCCCAAACAAGGCATGGTCCGGGAAGGTGTGATCTTGCCCAAATACGGTAATGACGATCGGGGATCGGGCATTGCCATTTTGTCATCATGCTCGGGCATAGAATAATCGCAAACAGGAATGCGCATGCAGGACATCCGTGAAATCCTCTCCGATGTCTGGACCGGCACCGGTGGCGCGCCGTCCGCGCTCGATGCGGTCACGCTGACCGGCAGCGAGCCGCAATTGCCGTCGTCGTTTCGGGTCGCAGCGGCGGCGCAGGTACCGATTGCCGCGGCGGGCCTTGCGGCGGCCGAGATCTGGAAAGCCCGCAGCGGCGAGCAGCAGGATGTCGCGGTCGACATGCGCCATGCCGTCGTCGAATGCCGCAGCGAGCGATATCTGCGGGTCGACGACAAGCCGCCGCCGCCGGCCTGGGACAAGATCGCCGGCGTCTACCGTGTCCGCGACAACCGCTTCGTTCGCCTGCACACCAATTTTCCGCATCACCGCGACGCCGTCTGCAAGGTGCTGGGCTGCAACGCCGAGCGCGACGAGGTCCAGGCCGCGCTGCTGCAATGGGACGGCGAGGCGTTCGAGACCGCGGCCTATGCGGCCGGCGGCGTCGTCGCCTTGATGCGCTCATATGACGAGTGGTCAGCGACGCCGCATGCAGGAGAACTTGCAAGACTGCCGCTGATCTCGATCGAGAAGATCGGCGAGGCCGCGCCAAGGCCGTGGCCCGCTGGGAAGCGGCCGCTGGCCGGCATCCGGGTGCTCGATCTGTCGCGCGTGATCGCGGGTCCCGTCGCCGGCCGCACGCTCGCCGCGCATGGCGCCGACGTGCTGCTGATCTCCGGTCCCGATCTGCCTGATATCCCCTGGCTCACCATCGACACCGGCCGCGGCAAGCTGACGAGCTTTCTCGAGCTGCGCAGCGAGGAGGGGCGCGCCGTGATGCGCGGTCTCGTCGCGCAGGCCGATATTCTCTCGCAGGGCTATCGCCCCCAGGCGATTGCGCGGCTCGGCTTCTCGCCGGAGGAAGCCGCCCGCATCAATCCCGGGATCGTCTATGTGACGCTCTCGGCCTATGGCCATGCCGGTCCGTGGGCGGAGCGCCGCGGCTTTGACTCGCTCGTGCAGACCACGACCGGCTTCAATCATGCCGAGGGGCAGGCCGCCGGCGTCGATGGACCGAAGGAATTGCCGGCCCAGATGCTCGACCACGCCACCGGATACTTCATGGCGTTCGGCGCCATGATGGCCAGGGCACGCCAGGCGCGCGAGGGCGGCAGCTGGCATGTCCGGGTGTCGCTGGCACAGACCGGGCGCTGGCTGTGGAATCTCGGCCGGCTCGAAGGGGGCCTTGCCACCGAGGACCTGACGGCGGATGCGGTGCAGCCCTACATCGAGCGGCTTCCGTCCGGCTTTGGCACGCTGAGTTCGGTCCGGCACGCCGCCATCCTGTCGCGCACCCCGGCCCATTGGTCCCGTCCGGCAATGCCGCTCGGCAGCAATCCCCCGGAGTTTCCCGGATGAGACGTTCAGCCGCCGTTCAGGCTATCCGAACTTTAACGACGCGCACCCCCGAAGTGCGATTTTTAGGTTGTTTGAAACGCCAAATCGGCACTATTAGCGCACCGCTGGGGCTGTCCCGCCGGAAGCTGCAACGATCGACCCCGCGGACCGCATGCTGAAAGAGTTTATCAAGGGAATGCAGAGCTTTAGCCGCCCGCGTCTGCTCGTGGCCACGGCGGTGCTGGTGGTCGCCTGCGCGGGCGCCTATGGCTACACCCGTTTCGGCTCGGACAAGCAGGCATCGTCGGAAGTCTCCAGCCAGTCCCGCAAGGGGGGCACGCGCTATGCGCCATCGCCCGCCGAGTGGGCCAGCCTGACCTTCCAGACCGTGGCCGAGCACACCTTCCGCTCCGAACTGGTGACCGAGGGCAAGATCGGGATCGACGAGGACCGCTCCACTCCGGTCTACTCGCCCTATACCGGGCGGGTGACCCGCCTGCTGGTGCGGCCGGGCGATACCGTGGTGAAGGGGCAGCCGCTGTTCGTGATCGAAGCGGCCGACACTGTGCAGGCGCAGAACGACTACGTCGCCGCGATGACCGGCCTCAACAAGGCCCAGTCGGCGCTCGACCTGGCGCAGATCCAGGAGAAGCGCGCCAAGGACCTGTCCGACGGCAAGGCAATCCCGCTGAAGGATTATCAGACTGCGCAGGCGGCGCTGGTGCAGGCGCAGAACGATGCGCGCTCGGCGCAGACGCTCTTGGAGGCCGCGCAGAACAAGCTGCACATCCTCGGTTTCGGCGACGAAGCCATCACGACCTTGCAGCAGAAGGGCCGCCTCAATCCGGAGACGACGGTGTTCGCGCCGATCGGCGGCACCGTGGTCCAGCGCAAGGCCGGCCCCGGCCAGTATGTCTCGACCGGCGCCAGCGACCCGGTCTATGTGATCGGCGATCTCTCGACGGTCTGGCTGATCGCCTTTGTCCGCGAATCCGACGCCGACAATGTCGCGGTCGGGCAGGACCTCAGCTTCAGCGTGATGGCGCTGCCGGGCAAGGTGCTGAACGCCCGGGTCAACTATGTCGCCGCCGCGATCGACGCGACCTCGCGCCGGCTCCTGGTCCGCGCCACCATCGACAACGCCGACAATCGGCTGAAGCCCGAGATGTTCGCCAATGTGACGCTGTATTCGAAGGGCGACCACCCGGCGGTCGGCGTGCCGAAACAGGCGCTGATCTACGAGGGCGACCAGGTTCGCGTCTGGGTCGCGAAGGCTGACGACAAGACCATCGAGCTGCGCCAGATCAAGCCCGGCCTCATCAATGGCGACCTCGTCGAGGTCGCCGGCAATCTCAAGCCGGGCGAGCAGATCGTGACGAAGGGAAGCCTCTTCATCGACCGCGCCGCATCTGGCACCTAGGGCATGATCCGGAAAAGGGGGAACCGGCTTTCCGGATCGACCATGCTCACCAAGAAAAATCCTCTCCGTTGAAAGTGCCGATCTGAATGGATCGCCTCGTCGCCCTTGCCGTCAATCGCCGCTACTTGATGGTGGCCATGTTCGTGGTCGTCTTCATCGGCGGCCTGCTTGCGTTCAAGCAGCTCAACATCGAGGCCTATCCCGATCCGACCCCGCCGATGGTCGACATTGTGACGCAGAGCCCGGGCCTCTCGGCCGAGGAGATCGAGCGCTACATCACGATCCCGATCGAGACCCAGGTCGCCGGCATCAAGAACCTCAAGACCATCCGCACCATCTCGCTGTACGGCCTCTCCGACGTCAAGCTGCAGTTCTCCTTCGACTACACCTATGACGAGGCGCTGCAGCAGGTGCTGAACCGGCTGTCGCAGCTCGCGCCGCTGCCCGGCAACGTGCAGCCCGGCATCTCCCCGACCAGCCCGATCGGCGAAATCTTCCGCTATCGGCTGAAGGGGCCGCCGAACTACAGCGTGCTCGACCTCAAGACGCTGCAGGACTGGGTGCTGCAACGCCGCTTCCGCGCGGTGCCCGGCGTGATCGACGTCACCGGCTGGGGCGGCAAGACCAAGACCTACGAGATCCAGGTCGACTTCAACAAGCTGGTCGCCAACGGCCTGACGTTGCCGCAGGTGCTGCAGGCGGTTTCCAACGCCAACATCAATGTCGGCGGCAACACCGTGAACATCGGCTCGCAATCGGCCGTGGTGCGCGGCGTCGGCCTGATCCGCTCGATCGACGATCTCGCCAACACCATGATCTCGCAATCAGGCGGCAATCCGGTGCTGGTCAGGGACATCGGCGCCGTCACGATCGGCGAGAAGCCGCGGCTCGGCATCGCCGGCATCGACAATGACGACGACATCGTGCAGGGCATCGTGCTGATGCGCCGCGGCGAGCAGAGCTCGCCGACCATTGCCCGCGTCGAGCAACTGGTCAACCAGATCAACAATTCCTCGATCCTGCCGCCGGGCGTCAAGATCGAGCGGATCTACGACCGCAAGGATCTGATCGAGCTCACCACCCACACCGTGCTGCACAACATGGTGGTCGGCATCCTGCTGATCGTGCTGTTGCAGTGGATCTTCCTCGGCGATCTGCGCAGCGCGCTGATCGTCGGCGCGACGATCCCGTTCGCTTTGTTCTTCGCCGTGATCATCCTGGTGCTGCGCGGCGAATCCGCCAATCTGCTGTCGGTCGGCGCGATCGATTTCGGCCTGATCGTCGACGCCACCGTGATCATGGTGGAGGCGATCTTCCGTCGGCTGTCGCAGACGACCGCGCTGTCGGAAGAGGAGCGGAGCCACATCTCCGAGGATACGGTGATGGGGATGAAGAGCCATGCGATCCTGTCGGCGGCGGCCGACGTGTCGCGCTCGATCTTCTTCGCCGCGACCATCATCGTCGCCGCGTTCCTGCCGCTGTTCACGCTGGGTGGCGTCGAGGGCAACATCTTCGGGCCGATGGCGCGAACCTATGCCTATGCGTTGGCTGGCGGGTTGCTGGCGACGTTCACGATCACGCCGGCGCTGAGCGCGCTCATCCTGCCGGCGCATATTCACGAGACCGAAACCTGGATCGTCAAGAAGCTCGATGCGATCTACCTGCCGGCGCTGAACTGGGCGATCGCCAACCGCAAGATCGTGATGGCCGGTGCGGCCGGCCTCGTGGTCATGACGATTATCTTCGTGCGGTTCCTCGGCCTCGAATTCCTGCCCAAGCTGGAAGAGGGTAATCTGTGGATCCGCGCCACGCTGCCGCCGACGATCTCGCTGCAGGAAGGCAACGCCTATGTCAACGAGATGCGGAAGCTGATCAGCAGTCGTCCCGAGGTGGTGTCGGTGGTGTCGCAGCACGGCCGCCCCGACGACGGCACCGACGCCGCCGGATTCTTCAATGCCGAATTCTTCGCGCCGCTGAAACCGGCCGGCGAATGGCCAGGCACGCACGACAAGGACGTCCTCACCGCGCAATTGCTCGCGCAGTTGCAGGACAAGTTCCCCGGCGTCGAATTCAACTTCTCGCAATACCTGCAGGATAACGTGTCGGAGGCAGTGTCCGGCGTGAAGGGCGAGAACTCGATCAAGCTCTATGGCAACGATTTGCAGGCGCTGACCGATACCGCCAACAAGATCAAATCCGTGCTGTCGACCGTGCAGGGCATCACCGACCTCGCAGTGTTCACCTCGCTCGGCCAGCCGACCGTCCAGATCGACGTCGACCGCGCGCGGGCGGCGCGCTACGGCCTGTCCCCGGGCGACATCAACGCCACGATCAAGGTCGCCGTCGGCGGCGACACCGCGGGCGATCTCTATGAACCCGGCAGCGACCGGCACTTCCCGATCATCGTCCGCCTGGCGCCGGAATACCGCAAGAGCGCGGAAGCGATCCAGAACCTGCGGATCGGGGCGACGAATCCGAATGGCGGGGTCACGCAGATCCCCCTGAGCGAGGTCGCCTCGATCAAGCTGATTTCGGGCGCGGCCTACATCTATCGCGAGCAGCAGGAGCGCTATCTGCCGATCAAGTTCTCGGTGCGTGATCGCGACCTCGGCAGCGCGATCCTGGAAGCGCAGCAGAAGGTCAACGAGCAGGTCCAGTTGCCGCCCGGTTCGCGTCTCGAATGGGTGGGCGAGTTCGGCAATCTGCAGGACGCGATCAAGCGGCTGTCGATCGTGGTGGCCGATCAGCCTCGTGCTGATCGCGGTGCTGCTGTTCTTCAATTTCGGCTCGATGGTCGACACCATGCTCGCGATGAGCGTGATCCCGATGGCGATCTTCGGCGGTGTGCTCGGGCTGCTGATCTCGGGCATTCCGTTCAGCGTGTCGGCGGCGATCGGCTTCATCGCGCTGTTCGGCATCGCCGTGATGGACGGCATCATCATCCTGTCGCAGTTCAACCAGCTGATCGACGAGGGCTATGACCGGATGCGCGCGGTGATCCGCACCGGCGAATTGCAGCTTCGTCCGGTGTTGATGACCTGCGTCGTCGCCGGCATTGGCCTGTTGCCGGCCGCGGTGTCGGAGGGCATCGGCTCGCAGGTGCAGAAGCCGCTCGCCATCGTCGTCGTCACCGGCATGATGCTGGCGCCGCTGGTGATCCTGATCACGCTGCCGGTGCTGATCTCCTACTTCTCGCGCCGGCCGAAGGACAACTAGAGCATGATCCGGAAAAGTGTGAAGCGGTTTTCCGAAGAGATCATGCTCAAACAAGACAATCAGGTAAAGCCGTAGAGCCGCGCCGGATTGTCGACCAGAATGGTCTTGCGCACGGCGGCGTCCGGCGCCCAGATCGGAAGCTGGTTGAGGAGGCGGCCGTCGTCGATCTGGTACAGCGGCGTCACGTCGGTGACCTTCTTGCCTTGCGGCGTCACCGAATCCGGGTGCGGCCAGTCGGTGCCCCAGACGATGCGCTCGGCATTGGCCGCGATCAGCGCCCGCGCCAGCGGCGCGGCGTCGGCATAGTCGGGCGCGAGCCTGGAGGCGCGGTAGGCGCCGGAAATCTTGACATACGCCTTGCCGGATTTGACCAGCGCGAGCAGGTCGTCAAATCCCGGCTGGCCCGTGCCGAGCGCGGCCTCGGCGCCGCCGAAATGGTCGAACACCACGGGCACCGGCGCTGCCGCGACCAGGTCTTTGATCGCGGAGATCATGGCGAGGCTGGTGAACAGCTGCACGTGCCAGCCGCGGGCCTTCATCCGCTCGATCGCGGCCGAGAGGCGCTGCCGGCCGACATTGGGATCGTTGACGCCGCCGGTCGCGAGGTTGAGGCGAATGCCGCGGAAGCCGGCCTTCTGCATGGCGTCGAGATCGCCCTCGCTGGTCTTGTCGTCGATCACAGCGACGCCGCGCGCCGTGGGGCCGCGCGCCGCCATGCCGAACAGCGTCGACGAATTGTCGGGGCCATAGACGCTCGGCGTCACGATCACCACGCGCTCGATATGCAGCGCCTTGTGCAACGCGCTCATCTCCTCCGGCGAGGCCGGCTCCGGCGTGTAGACGCGGCCGGCGAAGAACGGGAACTTCGCGGGGTCGCCATGGATGTGGGTGTGGCAGTCGCAGGCACCGGCAGGCACGTCGAAACTCACCGGGGTCGATGGTTGCGATGCCTTGGAAAATGCGTTGCTGCTGGTCATGGTCACTCCCGCTGCGATGGAAGCCAGCATCATACTGCGTCGCGTCAGCATTGGACGTCTCCCTGCGTGCTCGGCTGTTATGCGCGCACTCCGCGCACCGGCATTGTTGATGGCCGGCGGGGGCGGAGGTTATTGGCGGAGAGAGCGGGCGGAAAGGGCCGGTTCGCGGTACGAACGGTTCCGCAAAGGCTATTGTCCCGACGGCGTGCGCAGGCCATGCCAGGCGTCGCGCACCTGATGGTAGTGCACCTCGGGCAGATAGTCGGGCGTCTTGAGATTGAGCGTCTTGACGTCGAGGCGTCCGACCGCGCTGAGCAGCGTGTAGGAGGCGATCACGCGGTCGCGCTGCGCGCCGATCAGCCGGGCCCGCGCCGTGATCAGATCCTGCTGGGCGTTGAGCACGTCGACCGTGGTGCGCTGGCCGCCGGCGGCTTCCTTCTGCACGCCGGCGAGCGCAACCTCCGCGGCCTTCACCTCGGACTCGGAGGCCGACACCGCGATCTTGGCGCCCTCATTGGCGACCCAGGCGCTGACCACGGCGGTCTTGGCCTGGTTGCGGACCTGGTCCAGCACGAGGCGGCTCTGCGCCGCCACTTCCTTGGCCTGCCGGGTCTGCGAGGCCGCGGTGCCGCCATCATAGATCGGCTGCGTGACCTGGCCGATCACCGAGGCCTGGTCGGTCCCGAATGTGCCGAGCGTGGGGTCACTGTCGCGGCTGCGGCTGACGCTGCCTTGCAGGGTGACGTTCGGCATCAGGCTGCTCTCGGCGACGCGGATCGAGGTCGAGGCGACGTCGACGTCGTAGCCTGCGGCCATCACGGCCGGATGCTCGCGCACCGCAAGCGCGATCGAATCCTCGCGGCTGCGCGGCAGCAGCCGGTCGATGGTCTCGGCCGGACGCAATTGCGACGGCGCGCTGCCGACCACCTGCGCATAGGTCGCCTGGCTGATCGCGAAGTTGACCTCGGCGGCGTTGAGATCGGACAGGCCGCGGTTGAGCCGGGCCTCGGCCTGCGCGGTATCGGTCGGCGTGACGTCGCCGGCATTGAGGCGGCGCTGGGTGATCGCCTGGGTCTCCTTCAGGAAGGCGACATTGGCGCGCTGCGCCTCGACCAGGGTCTGGTTGGCCAGCACGTTGGTATAGGCGGTGACGGCGTCGAGCAGCACGCCCTGGCCGACATTGCGCAGGGCCTCGCGGCCGGACTGCACCTGCAACTCGGCGACGCGGACGCTGTTGGCGGTCTTGAAGCCGTTGAACAGGGTCTGGGTCACGGTGACCCCAATCTGCCAGGGCTTCAGCGTCGCGCCCTGGATCACGTTGCCGGGCAACTGGTCGCGCACGGCCTGCAGGCCGAGCGAGAGGCCGGCGGTGATCTGGGGGCGGTAACCGGCCAGCGCCTGCGGCACGTTCTCGTCGGTCGCGCGCTGGCGCGCCCGTTCGGCATTGAGTTGGGGATTGGTCTGATACGCCTTGGCCATGGCTTCCGGCAGGTTCTCGGCGCGGCCCGCGGTATTCGTCAGCAGCGCGCAGGCCAGCGCGCCAAGGGCCGATGCCCGACAAAAGCACGCGCCTCGCTACGTCGCCAATATCAGCGGCACGCCCAACCATGTGATCCCGCAAACCAAAACCCCGGCAATCCGCTCTCGCCGATGCCGTCGACACATTTACCTGTTTACGGGGCGCCGCCGCCACAGGCAAACCGCCACGCAACATCTGCACATCATTTCGGTTGTTGTCTGTTGCCGGTTCGTCACAGGCGAACGCACCTGTCATATGAAGTATAAGTTTGAGCCGCCGGCCGCCGATTCAGCGATGCCGGTCATCCACTGCCTTGCCCGGGTTCATCGCAGATGCCTGAATTCTTCTCTGATCCCGAGGCGATCGCGGAGCACATCATTCGTGACGTCGGAACCGAACTTGTGGTGGGGCTGCCGCTTGCCCTTGGCAAGGCCAACCACATCGTCAACGCGCTGTACGCGCGGGCGGTCGCCGACCGCTCGATCAATCTGACGCTGTTCTCGGCGCTGACGCTGGAAAAACCGAAGCCGAAGAGCCTGCTCGAACAGCGCTTCATCGGTCCGGTGATCGATCGCCTGTTCGGCGGTTATCCGGATCTCGCCTATGCGGAGGCGCTGCATCGCGGCGCGCTTCCGCCCAACATCAAGGTGATCGAGTTCTTCTTTCTTGCAGGGCAATGGTTGCATCAGCCATTCGCCCAGCAGCACTACATTTCCGCCAACTACACCCACGCGGCGTCATACCTGCTGTCGCGCGGACTGAATGTCGTGCCTCAGCTCGTCGCCAAGCGCGTGGTCGACGGCATGCCGCGCTACAGCCTGAGCTGCAACACCGACACGACGCTCGACGTGCTGCGCGCCCGTGCGCAGGGGCGGGCCTCATTCAAGCTGATCGGCCAGGTCAATTCCGAACTGCCGTTCATGCCGGGGCCCGGCGATCTGCCGGCGGATGAATTCGCCGCGGTGCTCGACGGTCCCGACACCGACTTCCCGCTGTTCGCGCCGCCGTCGGAGCCGATCAGCGACACCAAATATGCGATCGGATTGCACGCCGCGGGTCTGGTCCGCGACGGCGGCACGCTGCAGATCGGGATCGGGCAGGTCGGCGACGCGCTAGCGCAGGGGCTCGTGGTCCGCCACCGCGACGACGCCCAATTCCACGGCATCTTGCAGCGGCTTGCGCCCGGTAGCGCACAACTCGCGGTGGCCGAGACCGGGCCGTTCGAAAAGGGTCTCTATGGCGTCAGCGAGATGCTGTTCGAGGCGTTTCTCGGGCTGATCGACGCCGGCATTCTCAAGCGCGACGTTGGTGGCGTGATCCTGCACGGCGCATTCTTTCTGGGTCCGCAATCCTTCTATCGGGCGCTGCGCGAGATGACGCCCGAGCAGCTGGCGCGAATCCAGATGATGCCGGTGTCCTTCACCAACGAGATCTTCGGCGATGAGGACGGCAAGCGCCGCGCCCGCGTCGATGCGCGCTTCGTCAACAGCGCGATGATGGCGACGCTGCTGGGCGCTGCGATCTCCGACGGGCTCGAGAACGGCCAGGTCGTGAGCGGCGTCGGCGGCCAGTACAATTTCGTAGCGCAGGCATTCGCGCTCGAGGGTGCGCGCTCGGTGCTGGCGCTGGAGGCGACCCATCAGTCCGGCAGGCAGACGCAGTCGAACATCCGCTGGTCCTACGGTCATGAGACCATTCCACGGCACCTGCGCGATGTCTTCGTCACCGAATACGGCATCGCCGACGTCAGGGGGAAGTCCGATGCCGACGTGATCGCCGCGATGCTGCAGGTGGCGGACTCGCGCTTCCAGGGCGAGTTGATGCGGCAAGCCAAGGATGCCGGCAAGCTGCCGCGCAATCACGAAATCCCGGCCGCTCACCGCGAAAATTATCCCGAGCGCATCAGCACTGCGCTGAAGCCCGCACGTGACGCAGGTCTGCTGCCGTCATTCCCGTTCGGCAGCGATTTCACCGACGTCGAGCAACGGCTGATTCCGGCCCTGCAGATATTGCAGCAGGCGCAGCAGACCCCGCTGCAACTCGCCGGCCTGCTGTGGCAGGGGATGCGGCATCCGCCTGACCCTGCCGACCGCGAATGCCTGGCGCGGCTCGCTCTCGACAAGCCGACGCATTTCGCCGAGCGCGCCTATCGCGCGCTCGTCACTGCGGCATTGCAGCGAAGCCGCGTGGATTAACGGTTCTTGTTGACCGGCTTGCGCTTCTCGATGAAGGCCGCCATGCCCTCGGAGCGATCCTCGAGCGCGAAGGTCGCGTGGAACAGATTGCGCTCGACATTCATGCCTTCCGAAAGCGGCGTCTCGAACGCGCGGTTGATAGCCTCCTTGGCCATCGCGGCGGCCGGACGCGACATCGAGGCGATCTTCTCGGCTGCGGCAAGCGCCTCTTCCAGCAGCTTGTCGGCTGGAACGATCCGCGACACGAGGCCCGAGCGCTCGGCTTCCGCCGCATCCATCATGCGTCCGGTGAGGCAGAGATCCATCGCTTTCGACTTGCCGATCGCGCGGGTCAGGCGCTGCGTGCCGCCGATGCCCGGGATGGTGCCGAGGGTGATTTCCGGCTGGCCGAACTTGGCGGTGTCGGCGGCGATGATGATGTCGCACATCATCGCGAGCTCGCAGCCGCCGCCGAGCGCATAGCCCGCGACCGCGGCAATGGTCGGCTTGCGGCAACGGGCAACGCGATCGCCGCCGATGGCGGTGAAGTCGCTGTTGAACATGTCGATGAAGCCCTTTGGCTGCATCTCCTTGATGTCGGCGCCGGCTGCGAAGGCCTTCTCGCTGCCGGTGATCAGGATGCAGCCGATCTTGTCGTCGGCCTCGAGATCGTCCACCGCCGCGGCGATCTCGCGGAACACGCCGAACGACAGCGCATTCAGCATTTTGGGCCGGTTCAGCGTGATGACGCCGACCGGTCCCTTGCTTTCGACGATGATGAATTCGAACGTAGTCATGACGCAAACCCCGTGCCTGATTTGCCGGGCAATGTGCCCGCTGGCGGGATGCGCTTCAAGTGGCTGAAGCGGGCTTTGGGCCGCGGTGCGGCGCTACCCCGCGCCGCAAGCCGCAAGCGCCGCGGCTAGGCCATGAACATGCGCGCCGCGGAGGCCATCGTGAGCAGGGCGCCGAAGCCGATGAAAATCTTCCCGATCAGCGAGGTCTGGTCCAAGCTCGCGCTGTCGCTGCTCGCCAGAACCGGAGCCGGCTTGGGTGCCGCTACGGCGACAGGCGGCGGCTGCGTCGGGGGCGCCTCCTGCTGGGCGGTCTGCGGTGGAGCCGGTTGCGGTTGTTCCGCCGGCTGCTCCTGCTGCAGGGCCCGGTCGAGGTCGTTGAGCTGGTCGGATGCGACCACGCTGCCGTCGGGTTGGGCGTCGCCGGGCTTGTCGGAGGCGGCCATCACCGGATTGACGTTGGCGGCCGCGGTGCTGGCATTGCCGGACGTCAGCTCCGCATTGGCATTGGCGACCGTGGCGGGCATGCCCGCCGACGTCACGCTGCCGGCCTTCTTGCTCTCGGATTTGTCGGCCGTCTTGTCAGTCGTCTTGGAAGACTGGTGGCGCGCATGGCGCCGGCCATGCCGCGAACTCTGCTGCGCGGACTTGTCGGTCGAAGCATTGTCGGATTTCGCCGCGGCGGGATCCGAACCGGCCGCATGCGCCGGCAATGCTCCGGCGAAACACACAAAGAACCCTGTCAGGCCTGTCGCAACCATCAAGGCCAAGCGTCCGCTGGCTTTGATCTTCATTTGATGATCTCCCCATTTCGCCCGTCCCGAACGCGAAATGAGACCCCGCTGCGTGTCTACACCGGGGCAAAAAAAGGGAATCTTCGGGCATCAGAGGGCAAAAGCTGGGCAATTTCGTCCCGGTGGGGCGTCGGGCAGCAGCTCCACCGATGCGTGTCGGACCGATCGGTGTTATGAGCCCTTCCGTCTGCAAACCCGCCGGAGCGATTCTTTGAGGCTGATTCTCGGCGCGGCGTTGCCTGAGGATAACTATCACGAATTCGTGATGCCTTTGGCGTGCCACGTAACAAACTGAAAGATCGGCCGAATTGCAATTCAGGAGCCTGCGTGCGCGAACGTGAGGATGAATGGACCGACCTGATGCGGTCGGCCATTTCAGGCGATGACGCGGCGTATCATCGCCTGCTCAAGGCCATCACGCCGGTACTCCGTGCCGCGGCGCGGCGTGGCTTGGCGCGTGCGGGACAACCGGTCGATCAGTCCGAGGACATCGTGCAGGACATCTTGTTGGCGGTGCATTTGAAGCGGCAGACCTGGGACACGAGCGCACCGTTCGCGCCGTGGCTGTTCGCGATCGCGCGCAACAAGCTGATCGACGCCCTGCGCCGCCGCGGCAGGCGCATCTTCGTCAATATCGATGACTTCGCCGAGACGCTGCCGGGGGAAACACCGGAGCCGACGGCCTCGCCCGGCGAGGTAACCGCCCAGTTGCAGGCGTTGCCGGCGCGGCAGCGCGACGTGCTGCAATCGATCGCGGTCGACAGCACCTCGATCAAGGACACCGCCGCGAAGTTCGCGATGACCGAGGGCGCGGTGCGGGTCGCACTGCATCGTGGGCTTGCGAGCCTGACCGCAAAATTACGGGACCGATGAGCATGGACACGGATCAACTCATTCGAACCCTGACCGCCGACAATGCCTATCGGTCTCGTCCGATCGGTCTTGCGCTGATGATGGCGCTGCTGGCGGCGGCGCCGGTCTCGCTGCTGATCTTCTTCGCCGAGCTTGGCGTGCGGCCCGACGTGATGACCGCGATGCATAATCCGTTCTTCGACCTGAAATTCGCGGTGACGCTGGCGCTCGCCGCCTCGGCGATCGCGGTCAGCCTGCATCTGACGCGGCCGGAAGCCTCGCTGCGCGGCTTCGGCTGGTGGCTGCTGATTCCCGCCGGCATCCTCGTTGCCGCGATCAGCGGCGAGATGATGATGCCGCAGCGTACGCCGATGATGACGCGGCTGATCGGCAAGAACTCGATGGCGTGCATGACCGCGATCCCCGCGATGTCGCTGCCGCTCTTGGTCGGTGCGCTGTACGGGCTGCGGCAGGGCGCGCCGGCGCGGCCCGCGGTCGCCGGCGCGGTGGCGGGCCTGCTCTCGGCAGGCCTCGCGGCCACCGTCTACGCGTCGCATTGCACCGATGACTCGCCGCTGTTCGTTGCCACCTGGTACACCTTGGCGACCGCGATCGTCGCAAGCGTCGGCGCGCTGATGGGGAAGCGGGCGTTGCGATACTAGGCCGCGGGCGCGGACTGCTGCATGCGATGGAAGCGGAGCACCTGCTGCGCGGTCGACGGCCGCAGCCGCTCATAGGTGTCCTTGCAGGCCTGCAAATCGGTCGGCTCACCGCCCGAGATGTCGTCGCGCAGATTGATGATCGACCGCACCGTCGACCATGACAGGCCCGAGACCTTGGCCAGGATCATCACGCCCTCGGCGCGGGTTTCGATCATCATGTTCTCGGCGATGCTGACCGAGACATTGGCGAGCGCGGCAAGCGAGGCATTGGTCTCGTCGAACTTGCCGGCCTCGGCGAAGGCTGCGAGCTGGAATTCGTCGAGCCGGCCATCCTGGTAGAGCGACTTGACCAGCGCATGCGCGATCGTTGTGTCCGGCGTCACGGCGGCGGGCGCCGAGCGTGCGCGTCGCGTCGCTTCCTTCACCGCGATCGGAATCTCCTTGGCCTGCTGCGGATTGGCAGCCTCGAGCCGTTGCCTGACCGTGTCCGAGGCCTTGGCGACCAGCTTGAGATAGAGATGCCGCGGGATGTTCGGGCGCAGCCCGACGCAGGTCGACAGATTGTCGTCGCCCTCGGCGCGGCTGACCAGCCGGGTGAAGCCGCGCTCGGTGAATTCCGCGCCGGGATTGTTGACCGCGCTCTGGATGACCTCGTCGTTGCCGCGCAGCACCAGCACGTCGGTGACGGCGCCGCTCAGCGTCTTGCGGTTGGAGATCGCGAGCAG
The DNA here is from genome assembly GCF_054063415.1 of Bradyrhizobium sp. USDA 4011. Taxonomy (NCBI): domain Bacteria; kingdom Pseudomonadati; phylum Pseudomonadota; class Alphaproteobacteria; order Hyphomicrobiales; family Nitrobacteraceae; genus Bradyrhizobium; species Bradyrhizobium sp. USDA 4011. The sequence continues at coordinate 1,434,737 of NZ_JBSSGG010000001.1, read as the reverse complement.
ATGCGCCTGGCTCTTGCTGCGCGCGGTCTCGATCAGGGTGTCGTCGTCGAGCCGCGGCGACAATGTCAGCACGGGGCCTGCGACCTCGATCAGGTCGTCGAATGCAAGGGTACGGATGGTCTGCGGCGGCCCGGTGTCGATCGGGGCGAGGCGGTTGGCGAGCAGCGCCTTGGCCGAGTTTTCGATGTGCTCGAGCAGGCATTGGAAAACGTCGTCGAACAGCACGATCTGCTGGTCCGAATAGTTGACCGAGCCGTTGATGAAGAGGTCGGTCACGCGGCGCAGCGTCTCGACACGGCGTGCGACGGTGCCGTGCGCGAGCGTCGTCTGCAGCTCGTCGAGCAGACTTTCGGGGGCGGTCTCGGGCTTCGAACTCATGACTCTGTCCTGGAGCGGTGGCGACGGATTCTCCGGCGCCGAATAGGGTAATGAAAGGATGTCAGGCACTGGCGATGCGGTTGCGTCCCCTCGCCTTGGCTGCGTAAAGCGCGCCATCGGCGCGGGCGAGTAATGTGTCGGAGTTTTCGTGCGGCTTGAGCGTCGTGACGCCTGCGGAGATCGTCACCTGCATGCCGGGCGAGAATGCGCTCCAGTCGAGACCGGCGATGATCGCGCGCAGCCGCTCGAGCGCGCGCATCGCCTGGTCCTGCGACAGGTCGGGCAGCACCAGCAGGAATTCCTCGCCGCCGTAACGGCCGAAGCGATCGATGCTGCGAAGATTGGCGAACATGCCGATGGCGAAGGTGCGCAGCGCTTCGTCGCCGATCGGATGGCCGTAGACGTCGTTGATGCGCTTGAAATGGTCGAGGTCGATCAGCGCTACCGCGCAGGAGCTGCCATTGCGGGCGCAGCGAGCGATCTCCTCCTCGAGCGTGCGCATGATGCTGCGGCGGTTGGAGGTGCCGGTCAACTCGTCGAGTTCGGCGAGCTCCTCGATGCGCCGGTAGGCCTCCTTCAGCTTCACGCCGCTCTGATACAGCGATTGCTGCATCGAGCTCGAGAAGATGCCGAGATACATGCAGCGCCCGATCGTCAGCGCGAACACAAGCATGGTGGCGAGGCGGTCGATCCTGGTGCCGGTCGGCATCCCGATCGCCTTGTCGGTGCCGAGGAACAGCGCGGCGAGGCCCAGCACCATGATGGTCCAGACAATCGCGGTCTGCCGTGCCGAGGTACGCAGCGCACCGAAGCCGAACACCACGAACAGGTTGCAGAGGAACAGCACGCCGACTTCCGGCGCGATGTAGGTGAACACGAGCAGGTTCACCATGTTGACGGCCGATTGCGGCGCGACCAGGTAATGGTCGCGGAAGCGCTCGTGAAAGCCGCGCTCCGAAAGCAGCACATAGATGACGACGAGGGAGAGGCCGGTCAGGGCATAGCCCGCCGCCACGAGCACCGTCGTGGTGCCGGCATGCGCGTAGATCAGCAGCACGACGGCATCGAGCACGAAGCAGGCGGCGATCATCGACTGGATCTGGCGGCGCTGCCTGGCCCGGCGCGTCAGGCGCTCGCGCGTCAGCCTGGGACGGCCGCTTTCCGATGTACCCGCGATCGGGCTGGGAAGTGACGACGCAGCGCTGCCCATGGTCTCGCCATTGCTGAAATTCGGCGAAAATCTAAGTGGGAAAGCCTTTAGGTTTGGTATCTTTTGGAACCGAATCTGCTCTGTGAAATCCGGTCATCACCCTTGTTTCGTAAGGGGAATCCGTTCGCGGAGGCGGGTCGGGAGCGATCGGGGCGGGGGCTTGCGGCAGCGCTCGCTTCGCGACAGCGCTGGCTTGCCGGCAAAGCCTTGGTATGGTCGCGCCGGATGGTGCGAGTCCGCGAGAGTCACTATTATGGTACCGCTTATCGAGTCTCCGGCGATTTTTCCTCACCGGGATCGTCGACTGTGTCATAGATCACACATGCAGGCAGGACATTGCCGTATTGTGAAGAATCTTGCCTCGCGCGTCGAACCACGCACCACCCCCCTCAGACCAACTTTGCGAGACGGCCATTGAGTGCGGCACAGGCGGCTTCAGACGAGGTTCTGATCGCTCGGATCGCTCAAGGCGACCGGCTCGCCATGCAGGTGCTGTACGGACGGCATCATGTCAGGGTGTACCGCTTCGGGCTTCGGCTCGTGCGGGACGAACAGGTGGCGGAGGACCTCATTAGCGAGGTCTTTCTGGACGTGTGGCGTCAGGCGGGCAAATTCGAGGGACGGTCCGCCGTTTCAACCTGGCTTCTGGCGATTACCCGGTTCAAGGCGTTGTCTTCGCTGCGGCGAAGGAAAGACGCCGAACTGGACGATGAGGCCGCGAACGCGATCGAGGACACGTCCGACGATCCGGAAACGTTGGTGCAGAAGAAGGACACGGGTGACACGCTGCGTAAGTGCCTGACGGGACTATCGGCGGAACACCGGGAAATTGTCGATCTTGTCTACTATCACGAGAAATCCGTGGAAGACGTCGCAGAGATCGTCGGGATTCCGGAGAACACCGTGAAGACGCGCCTGTTCTATGCGCGCAAGAAACTTGCCGAGTTGCTGAAGGCAGCCGGTGTCGAGCGAGGTTGGCCATGATGGCTGCGAGCAACAAGAAGGTGCAGGGTCAAGATCCTGACGATGTCGAGATGCTGCTGCCCTGGCACGCGGCCGGCACGCTGAACGCGCGTGACGCGCGCCGCGTCGAGGGCGCACTCGCTTCCGATCCGGAGCTCGCCAGGCAGTATGCCGTGATCCGCGAGGAATATGCCGAGACCATCGGCCTCAACGAGAGCCTCGGTGCGCCCTCGGCGCGTGCCATGCAGAAGCTGTTTGCCGCGATCGATGCCGAGCCGGAGCGCAAGCCGTCGGCGGGCGCGCGCATGTCGGCCTCGGTCTCGGAGTTCTTTTCGAAACTGTCGCCGCGGACGCTGGCCTGGTCGTCCAGCCTCGGTGCGCTCGTGGTGTTGCTGCAGGCCGGCGTGATCGGTGCGGTACTGATGCGCAGCGAACCGGCCTCGTTCCAGACCGCCTCGCTTGATGCCGCCGAACAACGCAGTGCCCCCAGCGCACCGAGCACGGCCGTCGCAGCCAGTGCGCCGATCACCCGCGACCTCGGTGCCAGCGTGGCGGCGGCGCCGACGCGGCTGTTGGTGCGCTTCACGCCGGATGCCAGGATCGCCGACATCACATCGCTGCTCGACAATTACCAGGGCGTGATCGTCGACGGGAAGGGCGGCATGTTCCGATTGCAGTTCCGCGCGATGGACAAGGATGGCGTCGCATCGCTGATTGCCCGTTTGCAGAAAGAGAAGATCGTCAGCCTCGCGGTCGAGACGCCGTAGCCATAACCGGTAGCTGACGGTCTGCGCCGAGTTGAGGTCACCATGACCGCCAACGGCCGGACCAGATCGACGAACCGAGCGGCCATTGCGGCCGCCGTGTTGTTGCTGGTCTCTGTTGCCGGCTCGGCCTACGCCCAGAATTTCATGCGGTCACCGATCGGCGGCAGGCCGCAGCTCTCCATCGGGCCGCGGGTCAATCCCGGCATCGGCAGGGCTGGCGGCGGGCTGGATCGCACGGCCGGCCGCGCGCCGCTCCACGGCCCGGCGACGTCATGGACCGGCGATGGACCGCGATCGGGCATGCCGCCGCCCCATATGCGTGACGCCCCCCGTTTCTCTGCCGATTGCGATGACGGCACGCGCCGATGCGCCGGCCGGCCGGTCTCCGTGAACGGTGGCGGCAAGGGCGCAGCGCGGAAGGGCAGGGCCGGCGGTGGCGGCAGCAGCCGCGCGCAGGACGTGGCGGCCACGCGAACCGTGCCGAACGAGTTCGTGGCGGAGATCGACGGCGCATTGACCGAGACCCAGACCGACGCGCTGGCGCGTCGCCATGGCCTGAGCCGGATCGCCTCGCAGAACGTCCCGCTGCTCGGCGCTGCGATCGGCCTGTTCCGCACGGCCGGCCATCGCTCCGCCGACGCGGTGGCCCGCGACCTCGCAGGCGACAGCAGCGTCCGCTCCGTGCAGCCGAACTACCGTTACGCGCTGCAGGACCAGAAGCCGCCAGTGGGCGGCAGTGATCCGGCGCAATATGCCCAGACCCAGCTGCATCTGCCCGAGGCGCACAGGCTGGCGCGCGGGATGAACGTCACCATCGCCGTCATCGACTCCGGCGTTGATGTCGCCCATCCGGAACTGGCCAACACGGTCGCGGACACGTTCGATGCGCTCGGCAGTAAGGATGGCCCGCATGCCCACGGCACCGCCGTCGCCGGTATGATCGCAGCGCGCGTCCGGCTGACGGGGAGTGCGCCGGAAGTACGCATCCTGGCGATCCGCGCCTTCGGTGCGGCCGCCGGCGGCGCCGAGAGCACCTCCTATGTGATCCTCAGGAGCCTCGATTACGCGGTGGCGCACGGCGCGCAGATCGTGAACATGAGCTTTGCCGGACCTAAGGACGCACTTGTCGCGCGCGCCGTGGCCGCCGCCGCGGCGCGGGACGTCGTGCTGGTTGCGGCGGCCGGCAATGCCGGCCCGAAATCGCCGCCGCTGTATCCGGCCGCCAACCCCGATGTGATCGCGGTCGGCGGCATCGATGCCGGCGAGCGGCTGATGGCGGCCTCGAACCGCGGCAGCTACATCGCGTTGGCGGCGCCGGGCGCCGATCTCCTGGTGCCGGTGCCGGACGGCAAGTACCAGCTGATGTCAGGCACCTCCTTTTCGGCCGCGTTCGTCAGCGGCATCGCGGCGCTGGTGCTGGAGCGCAGTCCGGCATTGAAGCCCGCGGAGGTGCGGAAGATCCTGACCACCACGGCCCGCAATCTCGGGACACCTGGACGTGACGAGCTGTTCGGGGCCGGGGAGGCGGATGCGCTTGCCGCGGTGATGGCGGCGACCAGCGCGCCCGTCGCGGTCACCGTGGACAAACAGTCGCAGCCCGCGACGGCAGCGGACGGCAATAACACTTCCGTGAGCCGCGCGTTGAATGAAGCGGCGCCGTCGATCGCATCGGACGATTCCGCGGCAAATCACCGCGCCGCGCAGTGATTTCCGGCGCCGGGCGCCTGCAGCGGTGCGATGGAACCGGGCGTCGAGAAGGTTAAAAAAATCGCGGGCGATTTGAACGTCCGCCGCTCTCTCACGACTTATGTGTGTGGGAGCGGTTTATCCCTCCCCGGCTATATCAGGCGCGAGCGCCCATCCACCCCAAGCGCCCATATGGCTTTGACCCGTCCGGTTGTCCCCCCGGACGGGTCTTTCATTTTGGGGGCATCCTTGCATGACGCACTGGACGGACGCGGTCGCGCTGCATGATTGCGACGGGATGCGCGCGACAGCCGCGGCTGTTTGCTGTGGATCGTTCGGCTGCGCAGCGATCGGCAGCGACGCGCATCACCACCACGCAAGTCGATGACTTGACGATGGTTCGGGCAACAAACTCCGTAGTTGAGCGGACTTCATTTATCGCCCGTCCGCGATTAAGAATTTGGTTAGACTTTATTTACCTTTTCCACAGAATATCAGTGTCGCGTCCAGTTGATTCGGTTCCGTTGCGTCTGCGTCCGTTTCTTTCCCTGCGGGCAAGTTGAATGACACATCGGACCGACGTGGCCAGAGGCCAGGAGATCGTTGCACGCTGGTGCAACCTTGCCGAGCAAAGGCTGGAGCACCTCAACGAGCTGTTCGAAACCGGACGCTGGCGCCGCTATCACAGCGAGCAGGCCTTTCTCGAAAACATCAGGGAAGCACGGGCCGCGGTCGACATCTGGCGGGAGTTGCTGACCCGCGAAGCCTCGCTCGACAATTCGCCGATCGATCTGTCCTGGCTCGGACGCGGCAAGTCGAAGCTGCCGCCGCCCGATCTCTCGCCGGTGTCGCAGCGCCGCTCGGAGACGGCGACACTGGCGGAGGCCGCGATGACCGCAGTCGCGGCCGCGATGGAAACGGCGGCCGAGGTCCTCGAGCAGCCGCCCGTTGCGGCCGACGCACCGGCGCTGGAGATGCCCCCTCCGGTCATGCCGCCGCCGGTGCTCGATCTCGACACCATCCAGCGGCGCTATCCGCTGCTGCGCAACGCGCTGTAGGCGGAAGGTTAGCGCCGCACCGCGTTGGCGCCGACCACCAGCTGCGCATATTGCTGGGCGCCGCCCACTGACAGGTCGGTCGTGATCGGACGGGCGTGGTCGAGCCCGACCACCGCGCCGCCCGGGGTTTCCGAGATCATGTTGTTGTTGACCAGCGCCGTGCCGGCGCCCGGCACCACCGAGACGCCGATGCCGACGAACGCCCTGCGCACGACATTGCCCGAAATCGCGACGTCGCGCAGATACTTGCCCCAGCCGGCGACGATGCCGAAGGTCGGCGCGTTCTCGATCACGTTGCCAGTGACGGCGCTGTCCGCCTCGACATAGATGCCGATGCCGGCCCCGTCGTTCGGGTCGGTGCCGATCGGCCGCTTCGGCAGCAGGTTGCGGATGATGTTGCCCTGGACCACCGCGATGCGGCCGCCTTCGTTGAAATTGCACACGGAGACGCCGATCGCGGCGCCGTCGACGGTGTTGTTGGCGATGACAGCGGCCTCGAACGCGAACTCCGAATAGAGCGCGACCTCGCGGACATTGCTGACGCTGTTGTCGGTGATGTGGATGTTGGAGGCCGAATTGCCGCGCACCGCCGAGAAGTCGCAATTGCTGATGCGGTTGCCGCGCACGATCACATTGCCGGCGCGGAAGGCGTTGATGGCGTTGCCGTACTGCCCGGAGCCGCCGGGACCGGCCTTGATGTCCTCGATGCGGTTGTCGGCAACGATCGAGCCGTCGTCGCCGATCGCGGTGCGCAGGATCTCGATGCCGTTGTCGTTGGTGCCCCTGATGGTGTTGCGCGAGACGATCAGGCCGAGTGCGTCGAACGACACCAGCGCCGTCGACGCGATGCCGGTGAAGACGTTGTTGCTGACGTCGCCCGACATCTGCTCGAACCAGATGCCGCTGCCGCCGCTGCCGGTGAACTGGCAATCGGTGATGCGGATGTCGCGGCCGGACAGGCAATGGACGAGGCCGCGCCGCGCCGGCAGCGGAACGTTGCCGCCGTCGAAGCTTAGGCCCATCAGGACGATGCCGCCGGCGCCTTCGCCTTCCAGCAGCGAGGCGCCGCCATTGAACACCAGCCGGCTGGCGCCGCGGACGCCGATCAGCTGGCTGCCGGGCGCAAGCCGCAACAGGCCGGTGCGATAGACGCCGGGCGGAAACGCCAGCGGCACCTGCGCGCGCGCGGCATCATCGATCGCGCGCTGCAAATTGCGGGTCTGGTCGTCGGGGCTGCCGGGACGGACGCCATATTGCGTGACGTCGCGGCCGAGCGAGCCGGCCGATTGCGCGGCGCGCGCCGCATCCGGCGATATCGCAAGCGCACCGGCGACGCCGGCGGCGGAGGCTCCGATCAGATGGCGGCGGTTGACGTCCATGGGCACAGCCCTCGCAAATAGTCACGAGCGGTGACGTTCGCGCCCGAGTGGTAGCGCGAAATGCGGCGCGGCATGGTGAACACGCCGACGCAGCCGGGCGATTGTTGGCGGTAGGGTTAATCCGGGGTGCAGCCTGTTCAGATTGTCAAACGGCGATTTCGCGGCGTCGTCACCGGCGAAAGCGGGTGGTCCAACATTCCGGAGGCCGCAGTCGAGGCGCGGATTGGCAGCATTTTCTCCAAGGCAGACCTGCGTCGTGTGCTAATGTTTCTCATTTCGCATTCGCAATTGCCATGAAGAGCTTTTCGATCGTCTAAGATTCAACACGTCGCGATACTGGAGTTGGATATGGCCGATTTCATTATGCCCCGGACGCAATATGCGCGCAGCGGCGATGTCAATATTGCCTATCAGGTGACCGGAGAGGGGCCGATCGACCTTCTGATCGTGCCCGGCTCGATCTCCCACCTTGAGGTCGTGCATGAGTTGCCGTGCATAAGCAGCAACGCGCAGCGGCTAGGGCGCTTCGCCCGGATCATAAGCTTTGACAAACGCGGTCAGGGACTGTCCGACCGCGTGTCTGGCGTGCCGTCGTTGGAAGAGCGAATGGACGACGTTCGCGCCGTGCTCGATGCGGTGGGATCCCGCAAGACGGTCTTGCTGGGCATGTCGGAAGGCTGTCCCATGAGCGTCCTGTTTTCGGCCACCCATCCGGATCGTGTTTCCCACCTGGTTCTTGTCGGGGGCTTCGTGCGCGCCGGCTACTCGATCCCCGCGGCCCAGTTCGAGGCATTTGCTGACAGGGCTGTTGCAAACTGGGGCTCGGGGCAGATGATGAAAAACGTCGTCGGTCTGGCGGACGCTTCCCAGGAGCAGCTTGCTGCGCTCGGCAAGTTCGAGCGGATGAGCTGCAGCCCCGGTGCCTTCAAGGCGATCATGGTGATGAACCGGCTGATCGACGTGACGCCGGTGTTGCAGAGCGTGCGCGTCCCAACTCTCGTGCTGCACAGCCAAGCCGATGCGGTGGTGCCCGTATCCGAGGGACGGAAGCTGGGGGCTGCAATTCCCGGTGCGAGATACATCGAATACGAGGGTCTTCCGCATGGTGTCTTCTTTACGAGCGAATGCGAACGCGTGATTGGCGATATCGAGGAATTCGTCACCGGTCACCGCCCTGAGGTCGGAGAGGATGTCGATCGGGTGCTGGCTACCGTCCTGTTCACGGACATCGTCAACTCCACGACGAAAGCCATCGAGGTTGGTGATCGCCGTTGGCACGAACTGCTCGATTCTCATGACCGCCTGGCAGCGCAGGTCGTGGAGAGGCATCGTGGGAAGCTGGTGAAGAATACCGGCGATGGAATCCTGGCGACGTTCGATGGACCGGGACGCGGCGTTCGCTGTGCCCTCGCACTCGGCGAAGCTGCGCGTCAGATCGGCCTGCCGCTGCGCGCCGGACTGCATACCGGCGAGATTGAAGTGCGCGGCAGTGACGTCGGCGGAATAGCCGTTCACGTCGCCGCTCGCGTGATGGGGCGGTCGGATGCAAATGAAGTGCTGGTCTCGCGCGTCGTGACCGACCTGGTCGCAGGAGCCGGATTGAAATTTGCGGAGCGCGGCTCGTTCGACCTTAAGGGTATCCCGGGGGCTTGGGATTTGTACGCTGCCGTCCAGTAGGCCGGGCCTCTCCAACGGCAGGCTCTGTTGGCCAAACCCGGGCCTTCGACGATTGCTTGTGCCCGTTGTTAGGACATCAGCCTTCCACGATGCCGAGATACGCGGCGCTTCTGTTCGAGAGGACTCGTCCAACCGGCATCGCTCACGCGCGCGCAGCCTGCCGGGTCAGCTTCACCAGCTCCAGCAGCATGGCTTCGCCGGCATCGACCAGCGCTTCCAGCGTGATGGATGATTTGCCTGATGCGGCCGTGCCGTCATGGGCGAGCGGCGGCACATGGACGAATTGTGCGAGGTGCAGGCCGTTGTCGCCGTTGACGGCCTCGATCGCGCGCCAGCTCAGGTAGTTGCAGAGATAGTTGCCGGCATCGCGCGATGTCCGCGCGTCGATGCCGGTCGCTAGCGCCGCGCGCAGGAGTTTCCCCGTGTGCCGCCCGAACACCTGCGCATCGGCGCCGCTCTCGATCGATCCCTGGCGCGCATGCTGGCGGCCGGCATCGGGAAAGCGCGTCGTCACCGCATTGCGGGCGCGGCTTTCGATCCGCAGATGCGCGCTGCGGCCGGCGAGGCCGAACATCAACAGCGCCTGCGGGCGATGTCGTGCGATCAGCTCGGGCAATTCGCGATCGACCGTTGCGTAGGTGACGTCGAAGATGTGGCTCGTCAGCGCGACGTTGTCGAAGGCCGGCCGGCGCAGCCCGGTCAGGCGCTTGACCAGCGGCATGGTCGGGTTGAACGGCGCACCCGGGAACGGCCCGAAACCGGTGACGAGGATGCGCAGTTTGCCGCTCAATGCAGCATCTCCGCGATCTGCTCGGCGGCGACCGCGGGCGAGATGCGGCCGCCGGCGACCTCGGCCTCCATCTTCTTGACCTTGGCGCGGATCGCAGCGTCCGAGCGCAGCTGCGCCATCATCCGGGCTTCCAGCATCGACCACATCCACTTCACCTGCTGCTCGCGGCGGCGGGCCTCGAATTCGCCCGAGGCTTTCATCGCAGTGCGGTGGTCGAGGATCTTCTGCCAGAGTCGGTCGAGCCCGGCGCCGGTCAGCGCGGAATAGGTCTCGACCGGCGGATGCCAGTGCTCGGAGCGCGGCGCCAGGATGTGCAGCGCGCTGCGATAGTCGGCGGCGGCGAGGTTGGCGCGCTTGAGGTTGTCGCCGTCGGCCTTGTTGATCGCGATCATGTCGGCGAGCTCGACGAGGCCCTTCTTGATGCCTTGCAACTCGTCGCCGGCGCCCGGCAGCATCAGCGCCAGGAAGAAGTCGGTCATGTCGCAAACCGCGGTCTCGGACTGCCCGATGCCGACGGTCTCGACCAGCACAACGTCGAAGCCGGCGGCCTCGCACAACAGCATCGCCTCGCGGGTCTTCGCCGCGACGCCGCCGAGCGTGCCCGAGGACGGCGAGGGGCGGATGAAGGCCTGGTCGGAGACGGCGAGCCGCGCCATCCGCGTTTTGTCGCCGAGGATCGAGCCGCCGGTGCGCGCCGAGGACGGATCGACCGCGAGCACCGCGACCTTGTGGCCGCGTTCGATCAGGAACATGCCGAGCGCATCGATGGTGGTCGACTTGCCGACGCCGGGCGAGCCGGTGATGCCGACCCGCACCGCCTTGCCGGTGTCGGGCAACAGCGCCTGCACCAGCTCGCGCGCCGCCGCCTGATGATCGCCGCGCCGGCTCTCCACCAGCGTGATCGCCCGCGCCAGCGCGGCGCGGTGGCCGGCGCGGAGCTGCTTGGCGAGGGCGTGGATGTCGGGAGAGGCGGGCTTCGGCGAGGTCATGGCCTTGGTTTACAACGGCTGCCGGTTGCAAGCGAGGGCGGAGTCCGTACTCGTCCCCGATCAATCGCGAGATCGGAAATCGGGTGGGCGCGCCCGCTGCCATGCGGTTGATCAAGGCCCGTTCCGCATCACTGCGGCCAACATCCGGAGCCAACATGACCCGAGCCTATTACAGCACCGTCCTCGAGCATCCGCTCGATACCGTGTGGTCGCTGATCCGCGACTTCAACAATTACCCCGCCTATATCGAGGGCGTCAGCGAAAGCGTGATCGAGGACGACAAGCGCGGCGACCAGGTCGGTGCTGTCAGGCGCTTCTGCTATCTCGGGCTCTGGGTCAGGCAACGCCTTGCCCACCACTCGGACACGCAGCATTCGCTGACCTATGCCAGCATCGAGCCATTGCCGTTTCTGGCGGATGCCGGCTCGGACGCGCCGCAGCCGACCCATTACGAGGGCACGATGCATCTGCTGCCGGTCGTCGAAGGCAACCGCACCTTCATCGAATGGTCGGTCAAGCTCGACACGGCGCCCGGTGACGCCGATCGCTGGCACAGCCAGTTCCAGGCGTGGATCCCGGATTGGACCGGCTCCCTGGTCAGAGCGCTGGCGCGTCAGCCAGGCTGAGGCCTGCTGAAGCAGCTATTGCGGCTGATCGTCCGCGTCGCTCTTCGGCCGCATACCGCCGAAGATCTTCGCGCCTTCCGCCGTCAGATACGGCTTCAGCGTCTCCCACGGCACGAAGACGACATACTGGCCTTCGGCGTAGGGGCCGACGGCGTAGGGCGGGTAGTGGAAGGTGAGGCCGGCGCTCTTGCCGGCTTCGGTCGACGGCGCCAGCGTGACCGCGCCGATCTTGAGCAGGGTCGGCTTGAGCTCCTTGTACCACTCCACGGTGGCGGTCTCGCTGGCACCGCGCCGCTTCTTCTCGGCATTCAGTGCCGAGACGATCGCCTTGCGCATCGCCGTCAGGGTCGGGCCGTTGTCGGCTGTCTCGCTGAAGAAGGGACGGATGCTGATGCGCTTCTTCGCCGTCGTATCCCACAGGATGGTGTTGACGTCGGTGTTCGGATGCGCGCCGTGGGTGTCCATGTAATCGTCGCGCAGCACGCTCACATAGCGGCCGTCGACGACGGAACGCACCGAATATTTGCGCTCGAATGAATAGCCACCGCGGTCTTTGAAAAGCTCAGGCTCGTCCTTGCGCGCGGAAGCCGCCTCGGCGGCGTTCTTGTCGATCCACTTCCGGCCTTCGGCGAGACAATCGGCCGCCAGCGCTGCGTCCGCCTTGATCTTGTCGTCGAGATAGACGTTGGCCTCGATGCTCGCATTCTTGATCGTGGCGTCGGGCTTGGGATCGGCGGCGCGCGCGGAAAGGCAGAGGCAAGCCAGCAGGCCGGCAAGACCCATGATGCGGGCAGGCGTCATCGAGCGAGCGGCGCGCATGGAAAACTCCGAGCAAGGGAGGCGAAGGCGGCAGCGTCACTCCGCCGCCGCGCTATGGCCGAGCCGGGCGTTGAGCTTGTGGATCAGCTCCTCGGCGGCGTCCGAGATCACGGTGCCCGGCGGGAAGATCGCTTCGGCGCCCGCGGCATAGAGCGCATCGTAATCCTGCGGCGGCACCACGCCGCCGATGATGATCATGATGTCCTCGCGGCCATGCTTCTTCAGCGCCGCCTTCAATTCCGGCACCGCGGTGAGATGCGCGGCGGCGAGCGAGGAGACGCCGAGAATGTGAACGTCGTTCTCGACGGCTTGCCGCGCGGCTTCGTCGGCGGTTGCGAACAGCGGTCCGATATCAACGTCGAAGCCGACATCGGCGAAGGCGGATGCGATCACCTTCTGGCCACGGTCATGGCCGTCCTGGCCGATTTTTGCCACCAGGATGCGCGGGCGGCGGCCTTCCGCCTCTTCGAAGGCGTCGATCAGCGCCTGCACCTTTTCGACCTTGTTGGACATGGCCGCTGCCTCTCGCTTGTAGACGCCGGTGATGGACTTGATCTCGGCGCGGTGGCGGCCGAATACCTTTTCCATCGCGTCCGAAATCTCGCCGACCGTGGCCTTGGCGCGTGCGGCGTCGATCGCGAGCGCCAGCAGATTGCCGTTGCCTTCGCCGGCCGAGCGGGTCAGCGCGGCCAGTGCCGCATCGACGTCCTTCTGGTTGCGCTCCTTCTTGAGCCGCGCCAGCTTGTCGATCTGCAGTCGCCGCACGGTGGAGTTCTCCACCTTCAAGACGTCGATCGGCCGCTCGTTCTCCGGCTTGAACTTGTTGACGCCGATCACTGCCTGCCTGCCGGCATCGATCCGCGCCTGCGTCTTGGCGGAGGCTTCCTCGATCCGCAGCTTCGGCACGCCGGCCTCGATCGCCTTGGCCATGCCGCCGAGTTCCTCGACCTCCTGGATGTGACCCCAGGCCTTGCCGGCGAGATCGCGGGTCAGACGCTCGACATAATAGGAACCGCCCCAGGGATCGATGATGCGGTTGGTGCCGCTCTCCTGCTGCAGGAATAGCTGGGTGTTGCGGGCGATGCGCGCCGAGAAGTCGGTCGGCAGCGCCAGCGCCTCGTCGAGCGCGTTGGTGTGCAGCGACTGGGTGTGGCCTTGCGTCGCCGCCATCGCCTCGATCGTGGTGCGCATCACGTTGTTGAAGACGTCCTGCGCGGTCAGCGACCAGCCCGAGGTCTGGCAATGCGTGCGCAAGCTGAGCGAGCGCGGGTCCTTCGGGTTGAACTGCTTCAGCAGCTTGGCCCACAACAGCCGCGCGGCGCGCATCTTGGCGACTTCCATGAAGAAGTTCATGCCGATCGCCCAGAAGAAAGAGAGGCGAGGAGCAAAACGATCGACGTCGAGACCCGCGGCCAATCCGGCACGCAGATATTCGACGCCGTCGGCCAGCGTATAGGCGAGTTCGAGGTCCTGCGTCGCGCCGGCCTCCTGCATGTGGTAGCCGGAAATTGAAATGGAATTGTATTTCGGCATCCGCTGCGAGGTGTAGGCGAAGATGTCCGAGATGATCCGCATCGAGGGCGCAGGCGGATAGATATAGGTGTTGCGCACCATGAACTCTTTCAGAATGTCGTTCTGAATGGTGCCCGACAGCTTCTCCGGCGGCACGCCCTGTTCCTCGGCGGCGGCGACGAACAGCGCGAGGATCGGCAGCACCGCGCCGTTCATGGTCATCGACACGCTCATCTGGTCGAGCGGGATGCCGGCGAACAGCGTGCGCATGTCGTAGATGGAATCGATCGCGACACCGGCCATGCCGACGTCGCCGGAGACGCGCGGATGATCGGAGTCGTAGCCACGGTGGGTCGCGAGGTCGAACGCGACCGACAGGCCCTTCTGGCCGGCCGCGAGGTTGCGGCGATAGAAGGCGTTGGAGTCCTCCGCCGTGGAGAAGCCGGCATATTGCCGGATGGTCCAGGGCTGGTTGACATACATGGTCGGGTAGGGGCCGCGCAGATAGGGCGCGATCCCCGGCCAGGTCTCGAGGAAGTCGATGCCTTCGAGATCGGCCTCGCTGTAGACGGACTTCACCGGAATGCCCTCGGGCGTCAGCCACGGCTCGGCGCTCGCGGCGGGCATCGCCGTGGCAACGGGCTGGAAGGCGACATCGGCGAAATTGGGAATGCGGGTCATTCCTTGGCTTCCTTAGTCATGGTCCGGATGCTGATGGCTGACGATGGTCGCCATCTTCTCCGGTCCGTAATTCTGCATCGTGGTCTGGCTCGGCAGATTGGCGATGCCGACCACCCAGCCTTGGCGGGACTCGGTTCCGAATTGCTGCGTCGGGATCACCCGGTCGGGCCGGTCGAAGGCGCCGGTCATGATCTCGATGCGGGAACCGTCGATCCGCCGGAAGCTGAGCGGCGTGCCGCAGGCGGCACAGAAGTCGCGCTCGGCGATCGAGGAGGATTTGAACGCCGCAGGCCTCCCCCGGGTCCAGGCGAAATCCTCTTTGTTGATGTCGGCGAATGAGGCGAACGGCGCACCGGAGGCCTTTTGGCACATCCGGCAGTGACAGATGCTGACGCGGTTCGGTGCCGCGGACACCGCAAAGCGCACGGCGCCGCACTGGCAACCGCCGGTCAGAACGGGTTTCGCCGGTGTCTCTGCCGTCATGCCTGCTCCATCCGCCGATAGGCGTCGCGCAATGTCGCCAGCGCATCACCGCCGGCGAAGACGAACTCACCGATGCCGGCCGCCCGCAGCGCCGCTTCCTGGTCGCCGGGCCGCCCTGCCAGATAGATATGCCTTGCTCCGGCGCCGTGAAGGGCCTTGGCGGCCTCAGCGGCGCTAACGGCATAGACCTTATCAGAGGAACAAAGGCACGCCATCGCGGCGCCCGAGGCCTTGAAGGCCGCGGCAAGCGCTGCCGCGTCGGCAAAGCCCTCGCTGTCGATGGCTTCGATCCCGCCGGTCTCGAAGAAGCTTTTTGCAAATGTCGCGCGAGCCGTGAAATCCGCCGGCGTGCCGAGATTGGCGAGGAAGATCTTGGGCCGTGCGCCACGCGCCTTCAGCGCGGCGTCGGACTTGTCGCGCAGCGCCTCGAACGGTTCGGCGAGCCGCATCGGCGCGAGGGCCTCGAAGCTGATCTTGGCACCTGCCGTGGACGCCGGCGCGGCCGGTTTCACATCCAGCACCGCGAGGTTGGTCTCGTGGAGGTTGGGGAATTCGCTGGCGCCGGTCAGCACGTCGCGGCGCTTCGCCACATTGGCTTCGCGTTGCGCCCGCGTCGCGGCGACCTTCTTTTGCAGCAGCCCCTGCTCGAGCGCGGTGAAGACGCCGCCGGCCTTCTCGATCTCCTGGAACAGCGTCCACGCCGCCTCGCAGAGCTGCGAGGTCAGCGTCTCGATGCCGCCTGAGCCTGCCGCGGGATCGGAGACCTTGGCAAGGTTGGACTCCTCAAGCAGCACGAGCTGCGTATTGCGCGCCACGCGGCGGGCGAAATCGTCCGGCAGCCCGAGCGCCAGCGTATGCGGCAGCACGGTGATCGCATTGGCGCCGCCGAGTCCGGCGGCAAAGGTCGCGATCGTCGCGCGCAGCATGTTCACGTTGGGGTCGCGCTGGGTCAGCATCCGCCAGGCGGTCTGCGCATTGACGAAGATCGGCTTCGGCATAAGGCCGCAAGCCTCTTCGATCCTTGCCCACAGGCGGCGCAGCGCGCGGAATTTCGCCATCGTCAGGAACTGGTCGGCATCGGCGCTGAGCCGGAATGAGACGGCTGCGCGCGCTGTATCGAGATCGAGCCCTGCAGCTTCCAGCATGCGCAGATAGGCGAGCGCGGTCGCGAGCGTGAAGGCGAGTTCCTGCACCTCTGATCCGCCGGCATCATGCACCGGCCGGCCATCGGCCAGCACGAACGGCCCCTTGAAGCCGCGCTTGATCAGGCCGTTGACGACCTGGCCGAACGGCTTTGCGTAGTCGGCCCAGCTGGCTGCCGCCGCACCGCGCACGGCAATCGTGCCGAGCGCCTGATAATTGAAATGCAGGTCGAGCTTGGCCGGATCGAGCTTGCGGGCCTCGACCATGTCGGCAAACGTCTCGCCGGCGTTCTCGCGTCCGATCACCGGGTTGAGCGCGATCATGATGCCGGCATCGAGATGGACGCCGCCGCAGGCCCGCGCCAGCGTCTTCTTGCTGGCATCGGAAAGACCGAAGCCGCGCGCGCCGGGACCGCCGGCGAACTCGAATTCGAGCCCGGTCGCTCCGTTCTCGAGATCCTGCAGCGCCTGCGCGTTGGCCGCTGCGGCGTCGGGGTGATCGACCCGCTGCAGGATCTGCCAGGGGGTGGCGGCGGCACGGCCGGGAAGCGGACTTGAGTTGGTGGCGCGGCGGTAGATCGGATCGATCCTCAGGCCATCATAGGTCTTGCCGACCAGCTTCTCGAACGGCGCGCCCTTGAGCACGCCATCGACCAGCTTCCGCCAGTCGTCATAGGTCGCCGGTGCAAAATCCGAAGCCAGAGCCAAATCGTCAGTCGAGGTCGTCATCCGCCCAAATCGTCCTTCATCGGCCCCGCGTGGGCGCCCCGTGATTTGGCCGGAAATTGCCACGGGCGGGCGGCCAAGCCAAACGGTTGTTTGCGGTCGTGCGGCTTTTAATCAAGGTCCGCTAGACGGAAAATACCGTCCGTCGAGACCCCAGCCAGCGCATCCGCGACGCGGCGCCCGGCGATGACGCGGTCGGGAACGATCTCGGCCAGCGGCACCAGCACGAAGGCGCGCTCGAACAAACGCGGGTGCGGCAGCGTCAGTTCCGGCTTGTCGAGTGTAACGTCGTCATAGGCGATCAGGTCGAGGTCGAGGGTGCGCGGTCCCCAGCGCTGCTCGTTCTTGCGGTCGCGGCCGAATTTGCTTTCGATCTTGTGCAGCGTGAACAGCAGCACGTGCGGATCGAGGCTGGTGTCGATCTCGATGCAGGCATTGATGAAGCTGTCCTGCTGCGCTTCGCCCCAGGGCGGCGTCGAATAGTCCGACGAGCGCGCCACGAGCGCGGCCTGCGTCATGCCGCAGATATTGGCGACCGCCTTGCGAAACGTCGTGCGGACGTCGCCGACATTGCCGCCGAGTGCGATCAGGACGTCAGCCATCAGCGTTCAACCTTGCGCGTTCAACTCTGGGACGGCGGATGCCGCGAGCGGGTCAGCACCACGCCGACATCGTCGAAGATCGCGGCGATCGGCGCATGCGGCTTGTGCACGGTGACCTTGACCGCCCTGACGCGCGGGAAGGTGGTCAGGATGTCATCGGCTACCGCGCCGGCGGCGCGCTCCAGCAGCTTGTAATTGGTGTTCTTGAATGCCGATGTCGCGGTCGCCACCACGTTGGAATAGGACACCGTGTCGGAGAGGCGGTCGGTACGCGAGGATTCCGAGAGGTCGGTATAGAGCTCGAGGTCGATGACGAAGCGCTGCCCGACTTCGGTCTCATGTTCCATCACGCCATGACGGGCATGGATGACGATCCCGGTGATGAAGATCGTGTCGGTCATTGCTGTCCCTCGATTGCCGCGGCCACCCGCAGCGCCTGAACGGTTTCGGCGACGTCGTGCGCACGGATGATGCGGGCGCCATTCCGCGCGGCGATCAGATGCGCCGCGATCGAGCCGCCGATCCGCTGTTGCGGCTCCGAGGCCACGATCGTGCTGATGAAACGCTTGCGCGAGGCGCCGACCAGCACCGGCAGGCGGAACGCGTTGAGCTCGGCAAGCCGCGCCAGCGCGATCATGCTCTGCTCCGGGGTCTTGCCGAAGCCGATGCCGGGATCGAGTACGATCCGGTCGGACGCAATGCCGGCGCGCGCCGCGATATCGAGCGAGCGTTCAAAGAAGGCCGTGATGTCCTGCATGATGTCGATCGCCGGATCGGCCTGCTCGCGATTGTGCATGATGATCACGGGCACGCCGCGCGCGGCGACGAGCGGCGCCATGCCGGCATCGCGCTGCAGGCCCCAGACGTCATTGGCGATCGCAGCACCCTGGTCGAGCGCCCAGGCCACGACTTCCGACTTCATGCTGTCGATCGAGACCGGCACGCCGAGCGCGACCACCTCGGCCAGCACCGGCTTCAGCCGCGCCATCTCGGCCTCGGCGGTGACCGGCTGCGAGCCGTAGGGGCGGGTGGATTCCGCGCCGATGTCGATGATGTCGGCGCCTTCAGCGATCAGCCTGCGGGCCTGCGCCAGCGCCCGTTCGGGCGCGATGAACTGGCCGCCGTCGGAGAACGAGTCCGGCGTCACGTTCAGGATACCCATCACCGCCGGATAGAGCCTCGACAGCAGTGCCGGCAGCACCGCCGATACGGCCGGGCCGGTCACCGCCGGTGCTATGGGCCTGGTTGCCATCATGCGGTGGCTTTGCGCTGACCGCAGCGGCAAGTCAAGGTGTCGCCGCGATGCGTGGCGCCGGCGGCCGCGGGTGCGGTTAAGGCTGCCTAATAGTGATGCTAATAGGTGATTTTGAGCGGCAGCTTGCGTGCCTGTTCGATCAGCAACTCGACCGATTTCTCTGACGGCATCACGCGGACGAGCTTACGCCGCACATTGGCGTCCTTCATGCTCTGCGCCAACCGCGACGGGTTGCGCTGCGCGAGCTCGCGCACGGTGGTGACGCCGGCGGCGCGGACCAGCCCGACCTTCGCCTTGCCCATGCCGGGAATCCGCATGTAGTCGGAGATGTTGGCCCATTCGAGCAATTGTTGTTCGCTGATCCCGGTCTTGGCGGCGAGCGCCTTGCGTCCCTTGACGGTGCGGGCGGCTTCAAGCAGTGCGTCGGTCGTGCGGATACCCTGCGATTTCAGTTTGGTGGCGCAATAGGCGGACAGGCCTTCGATCTCGGAGAGTGGGTATGTCATGATACTCGTATGCAGGTAACAGGTAGAAGGGAGCGCGCGCAGGGCCGATGCAAAGTGCTTCAGGCAAACTGGCTGAGGCCCGGCGTCCCCGAGATGATCTCGCCCATTTGATCCGCTCCGATTTTGTCGCGGCCGAATCTGAAAAGTTCACGCGCGACGTTCTGAATCTCACCCATGCTCAGGCCGAGCGCCATCAGCCGGGTGCCGACAGCCATCAGGCCGCCACCCATCAACCGCGATAGGCCACCGCTGTTGTTGGAGGCGGCGATTGCCGCTTCGGCGCCGGGGATTTGGTCGATCAGAGCCTGAACTTTATCGGAAGGTCCCTCGTTACGGAGGAAACCCAGAACGATGCCGATGGTTTTTTCAGCGACAGCGCCATCGATGCCGGCCTTCGCGGCCAGCTGTCCAACCAATTCGTCCATCTTGCCCCGCCTCAACCGGACTTTGCCGGGTCGTTCTTAAAGATTTATCTTGAGCGCCTGTCTCACGAAATACAAGCGATCCGCGCATTTCAGTTCGTTTTCTTTTTCGATCGCGTTGTGACTGTGGCCTCGCTGCAAGAGTGAGCGGCGGATTCACACCATCTTGTCGCAATGCGCAATGCCTTTCGTCACTTCGCCAGGAATAAAATATGAGGAACCAGTGGCGCGACAATATACGTCAGCTTGCGCTGACGGTTTCAATCGACCGGCAAGTTGCAATATGATGGCACTGGTTCGGGAGCGAACCGGACTCGACGTATCGAACCGGGTGCGATGATCGAAACGATCCAAATCTGCGCGAAGAGGCGAAGCGATGGCGACCTCCGACAATAAGTTGGCCGATACCGACGAGAAGATTTTTATCGGCAAGGGTGAGGAGACAGCTTGGCTGGCGCTGGCGCTGGCCAACCGGCATGGCCTTGTCACCGGTGCAACCGGAACCGGCAAGACCGTCTCGCTTCAAGTCATGGCTGAAGGATTTGCGCGCGCCGGCGTTCCGGTTTTCGCCGCCGACATCAAGGGCGATCTCTCCGGTATCTCCGAGGTCGGCGAGGCCAAGGACTTTATAGTGAAGCGCGCCCAGGAAATGGGCTTGACCTTCCAGCCCGATCAATTCTCGACCGTGTTCTGGGACGTGTTCGGCGAGCAGGGCCATCCGGTGCGCGCCACCGTCACCGAGATGGGGCCGCTGTTGCTGTCGCGGATGCTCGATCTGAACGACGTGCAGGAGGGCGTGCTCAACGTTGCCTTCCGCGTCGCCGACGAGAATGGCCTCGCGCTGATCGACATGAAGGATCTGCGCGCCCTGCTGGATGCGATCGCGCCCGACGGCAGCAAGAAGGGCGCCGAGGACGGCGAAGATCCGCTGGCGTCGATCCGCAAGGCCGCCCAGAGCTACGGCAACGTGTCCAAGGCGACGGTCGGAACGATCCAGCGTCAGCTGCTGGTGCTCGAGAACCAGGGCGGCGCGAAGTTCTTCGGCGAGCCCGCGCTGACGCTGAAGGATTTCATGCGCACCGACCGCGACGGCCGCGGTATGGTTAATATCCTCGTCGCCGACAAGCTGATGCAGAGCCCGCGGCTTTACGCCACGTTCCTGCTCTGGATGCTCTCGGAATTGTTCGAGGAATTGCCGGAGTCCGGCGACCTGCCGAAGCCGAAACTGGTGTTCTTCTTCGACGAGGCGCATCTGTTGTTCAACGACGCGCCGAAGGCGCTGATGGACAAGATCGAGCAGGTGGTGCGGCTGATCCGCTCCAAGGGCGTCGGTGTCTATTTCGTCACGCAGAATCCGATCGACGTGCCGGACAAGGTGCTGGCGCAGCTCGGCAACCGCGTGCAGCACGCGCTGCGCGCCTTCACGCCGCGCGACCAGAAGGCGGTCGCGGCAGCCGCGCAGACCTTCCGTCCCAATCCGAAGCTCGATACCGCGCGGGTGATCATGGAGCTCGCCAAGGGCGAGGCGCTGGTCTCGTTCCTCGAGGGCGGCGGCACGCCGTCGATGGTCGAGCGCGTCATGGTGCGCCCGCCGTCGGCGCGGATCGGGCCGATCACGCCGGAAGAGCGCAAGGCGATCATGGATGCGAGCCCGGTGAAGGGCAAATACGACACCGCGATCGACGCCGAATCCGCCTATGAGATCATCCAGAAGCGTCTCGCCGGCACGGCGACGCCGGCGGACGGTGCGGGCGGCGAAGGCGGCGGTATCCTCGGCCAGATCGGGGCCATTGCAGCCACGATCTTCGGGACCAATGTCAAGCGCGGCCGGCTCTCGACCCGACAGGTGATCGCGCGCAACGTCACGCGCTCGGTGACCGACAAGGTGGTCGGCGGCGTGGTCGCGGATCTCGGCAAGTCGGTCGGTGGTTCGGTCGGCGGCTCGATCGGTCGCGCATTGGTGCGCGGTGCGCTCGGCGGAATCCTGCGCAGGTAGCACCGCGATCATCCGGCCAGAGGAATGGGCAGCCGGCTTTGCCTGCGGCGGCCGGCGCGCTACAACGTCGGCAATGTCCACAAAAAGGATATCCGCGATGTCCAACGCCAAGCTGCAGACCGTCCTCGACCGTATCGACGCCGATTTCGACAACAGTCTCCAGCGGCTGTTCACGCTGCTGCGGATCAAATCGATCTCGGCCGATCCGGCCTTTGCCAATGACTGCAGGGCGGCTGCCGATCACCTCGCCAAGGATATCGCAACCCTCGGCTTCAAGACCGAGGTGCGGCCGACCGCCGGCCATCCGGCCGTGGTCGGCAAGCTGAACGGCGCGACCGACGGGCGTCCGCATGTGCTGTTCTACGGCCACTATGACGTGCAGCCGGTCGATCCCCTTAATCTCTGGCACCGTCCGCCGTTCGAGCCCGTGGTGACCGACCATGCCGACGGGCGCAAGATCATCGTCGCGCGCGGAGCCGAGGACGACAAGGGGCAGTTGATGACCTTCATCGAGGCGTGCCGCGCCTGGAAGAAGGTGACGGGATCGCTGCCGATCGACATCACCATCATCATCGAAGGCGAGGAGGAGATCGGCTCGAAGAATTTCGTGCCGTTCCTGGAAGCGAACAAGGCCGAGCTCAAGGCGGACTTCGCGCTGGTCTGCGATACCGGTATGTGGGATCCGAACACGCCGGCGATCACGACGTCGCTGCGCGGCCTGGTCTATGACGAGGTCAAGATCAAGGCCGCCAATCGCGACCTGCATTCCGGCGTGTTCGGCGGCGGCGCGCAGAATCCGATCCGCGTGCTGACGCGGATCCTCGGCGGCCTGCATGACGAGAACGGCCACATCACCATCCCCGCGTTCTATGACGGCGTCAAGGATCTGCCGCCGGACATTCTGGCGCAATGGAAGCAGCTCAATCTGACGGCGGACAGCTTCCTCAAGCCGATCGGCCTGTCGGTGCCGGCCGGTGAGAAGGATCGGCTTCTGATCGAGCAGGTCTCCTCGCGGCCGACCTGCGACATCAACGGCATTGTCGGCGGCTATACCGGCGAGGGCTCCAAGACGGTGATCCCGGCGGAGGCGTCGGCGAAGGTCTCGTTCCGGCTGGTCGAAGGACAGGACCCCGAGAAGATCCGCCAGGCGTTCCGCGATTACGTGACGGCGCGCGTGCCGGCGGATTGCAAGGCCGAATTCATCGATCATTCCTCTGCGCCGGCGATCGCGCTCGACTGGAACATGAAGCCGCTGGCGGCCGCCCGCCGCGCGCTGACCGACGAATGGGGCAAGGAGGCGCTGCTGGTCGGATCCGGCGCCTCGATCCCGATCGTCGCCGACTTCAAGCGCACGCTCGGCCTCGACAGCGTGCTGGTCGGCTTCGGGCTCGACGACGACAACATCCATTCGCCAAACGAGAAGTACGACCTCAAGAGCTACCACAAGGGCATCCGCTCCTGGGCGCGGATCCTGGCGGCGTTCGCCGACGCCAAGTAGCGCGACGGGCCGAACGTAGAAACGCCGCCCGGAATTGGGCGGCGTTTTGATTCAGGTCGTGCAGAGGGTGTTGGCGACGACCTTACCCGAAGATTATGAAATTTCAATCACGGTAGCCGGGATTGACCCGGTCGAGCTTGCGCAGCAGCGGCGGCCAGACCAGCTGGGTCGAGCGCAGCTCGGCGCGATCGGGGTTCGACAGCAGCTCAGTGTTCTTGTCGATCGCGTGCTGGTCGACCGGATAGGCGCTCCCGCCAAGCGCGCGGGTCGCCACCTGCATCGAGCAGGCGCGCTCCAGATGGTACATCCGCTCGAAGGCGGACGCGACCGAGCGGCCGACCGTCAGCGTGCCGTGATTGCGCAGCAGCATGTGGTTCTTGGTGCCGAGATCGCGCTGCAGGCGCGGGCGCTCGTCGTGGTCGAGCGCGATGCCTTCATAGTCGTGGTAGGCGAGGTCATGGGTGACCAGCTGCGCGGTCTGGTTCAGCGGCAGCAACCCATCGGGGCCGCTCGACACCGCGGTGCCGTCGACCGTGTGCAGATGGAGCACGCAGCCGGCGTCCTCGCGCACCTCGTGGATCGCCGAATGGATGGTGAAGCCGGCCGGGTTGATGCTGTAGTCGCTCTTCGAGAGCTGATTGCCGTCGAGGTCGACCTTGACGAGACTCGAGGCGGTGATCTCGTCGAACATCAACCCGTAGGGGTTGATCAGGAAGTGATGCTCGGGTCCCGGCACGCGCGCTGAGATGTGAGTGTCGACCAGATCGTCCCAGCCGTAGAGCGCGACCAGTCGGTAGCAGGCAGCGAGATTGATCCGCTGCTCCCATTCCGCCGCACTGATATCCGACGGCACTTCCTTCAGACGCGCTTCCGCTGGCGACATGGCCGATTGCTCCATTGATGGCTGTTTCCTGCGTCGAACCTAGCGTCGGCGCCGGATCGCGGCAAGGCAGCGTAACGGCGTGACAGTCATGTCAGCATGCGACGGCTGGCCCACGATCTGGAAGATCATGCTTCAGAAGTGGGCAGAAGCGTAACAGAGGTGCTTTGCGTTACGGCGCCGGGATCGCCAGCAGGCTCGAGATGCTGCGGCCGCGGATATCGTAGACGCGGGCGAACACGACGTCGTCGCGCTTGATCTCGACCATCACGGGGGCGGCCAGGCCCTTGCAGTAGAACTCGCCGAGCGTCATCGCGAAGTCGGCGGCATGGCTGTCCCAGCCGATCGTGAAGTCCGGCCCGAGCGCGACCTGCGCGGGGCGCTGCGGTCCGCACACCGCGACCTTCCACTTGCGATGTTGCGGCGGCACTTCCTGCCGCTCCGCCAGTTGCTCGCGCAGCCCGTCGGATGCCTGCTTCAGCGCCAGGCCCCAATAGTCGAGCATGAAGAAATTGTCGGCGGTCCGCACCGTGCCGGCGATGTGGTTGAAGTGCGTGTACTGGTACGGATGCAGGCGGATCATTTCGCTGAGCGGCAGCAGCAGGCCGAACGCGAACACGGCGAGCGCCGCGGGTTGCCAGGCGCGGCGGTTCTCGCCGAGCCAGTCCATGCCGCGGGCGAAGGCGACGCCGCCAAGCACCGCCATCGGCGGGATCACGAAGATGAAGTGGCGGATGCCGTTGTAGAGCGCCGGCCGCTTCACCATTGCGATCACCAGCGGCAGCGTCGCCGCCAGCGTCAGCATCAGCATGATCGACTTGCGCTTCGCCGCCACATCGGTGCGCGACAGCGACATGAAGGCGGTGATGACGGCCGCGGTCAGCAGCACCAGCAGCACTTCGGGAAGCTGCAGCGCGAACAGCGTCGGCAGATAGGACCACGGCATGTCCGGCACCGACACCAGCGCGCCGTCGAACATCTCCTTCCACGGCTTCTCGAAGAAGTGCGAGAAGTAGGTCACCGCTTCCAGCGGATGCCCGGGCTCCATGATCGACCACGGCCAGATCAGGCCCATCACGAGATAGCCCAGCACGAGCCCCGGCAGCAGCACATAGATGACATGGGCAAAGCGATGGGTCGCCTCGCGCGGGCCCTGCTTGCGGAATTCCTCGATCCAGAGCGGGATGAAGCCGACCACTGCGTAGATCAGGGCGAGGCCGCCAAGGACGCGGCAGCCGATCGACAGGCCGGCCCCGAGGCCCACGATCAGGATCGCGCGCGGCGAGGGCGCCGGATATTCCTCGATCAGGCGGACGAGGCCCATGATCAGGATCACCATCGCGACGGCGAACGGCGCATCCTTCGGATTCATGAACATGTGGCCGTAGAAGGTCGGGCACAGCGCGAGCAGCAGCAGGGCCGCCAGTCCCGCCAGCGGGCCACCGACGCGGCGCGCCAGGCGCCAGGTTACGGCAAGCCCGATCACGCCGACGATCGCGCCGAGCAGGCGGCGCGTCTCGAACAATTCGAGTGGGATGACCTTGTGCAGCAGCGCCGCGGCCATATCGAAGCCGCCGCCGTACATATAGAGATTGGCGAAGGAGAGCGCGCCGGTGTCCTTGAACCCGGACCCGTACATGCGCAGCAGGAGGTCGGCGTATTCAGCGTGGGTGTAATCGTCCCAGCCCAGACCGTAATCGCGGAATGTGAGGCCGGCGACCACGGCGACCACGCCGAGGACGAGAAATGCGAGATCGTCGCAGGTCTTCTCCACCGAGCGCCGTGCAGGCGCCTCGAGGGCAGACGTCGTAATCGATGACATAGCTAGTGATACCGGCGTGCCTGTGGCCCAGTTTGGCGCTTTAGGGCCTCATTCCCCGGCATCCATAGCGCAGTTCCGTTTCTGAGTAATTGGTAATTGTGGCGTAATTTCCCAGATGCATTGCAATATATTGGCAGCAATTCGTAGCCAGTAAATCTACGGAAGACGGTGTCCTGCGCGTGGCTGCAGCCGCGATCAAGCAGCGCATCAGGCCCGGTTAAGCTGGATTTTAGGGAACTCCGTCTACAAATTGGCGGTTGGCGGTGTGGGCAATATGACGGTATCGTGGCGTTGGTGGCCCGCGCCGATTTTCGGTCGGGTCTCCCGGGGGTTAGTTCGATGATGGTTGGTCTGTTGGTCGTCGGCGTGGGCCTGGTTGCGGCGGGCTTGGCGGCGATCGGCTTGGGAATCCCCTACAAGGAATTCAGCGTCGGCGGCGCGTTGATCACGACCGGCGTGACCGGCGTATGCACCGGGGCGATCGTGCTGGCGCTCGCCGCCATCCTTCGGGAACTCCAGGTCATCGCCAGGCGGCTCGAGCCTGTTGCCACGGGTGCCCAAGCCGAGGTTCCGCTAGCGTCTGCAACTTTCCCGCGCCCCCCCGAGGATCCTGTTTTCCCGCCGCCGCGCGAGCCCAAGGTCGCCGCGCCTCCGCCGCCGGTCCCGCCATCCGCGTCCACGGCCCCGCCGCCCTGGCACGACGAAATCCCCCCGCGTGGCGCGCCGGGCGAGGCGCCGCCGCCCGTGCCGGGTGGAGCGCCCCCGGAGGGCGAAGCCACGCCCAAGCGGCGCAACCTGTTGTTTTCGTCATCGCGGAAGGAACGCGAGCGGGCCCAGGGCCGTAAGGCCGAGCCGCTGACGCCGGATCTGCTGTCGCCGGAGCTGCGTCCTGGTCCGGCCGCGGCGGATGAGCCTGCGCCGGCAACGTTCGACGATGCCTGGCCGAAGGCCGAGCGGCCGAGGTCGGTCGATGTCGCCCCACGGCGCACGCCCCGGCCGTCGGCCTTCGGCGAGACCCAGTCAGCCGGCGCGGCGCCGTCATCAGGCCATCCACCGCCGCCCCAGGAGCAGCCGCCGGTGACCGTGCTCAAATCGGGCGTCGTCGACGGCATGGCCTATTCGCTCTATTCGGACGGATCGATCGAGGCGCAGATGCCGGAGGGCATGATGCGGTTTGCCTCGATCGACGAGCTCAGGTCGCATCTCGAGCAGCGGCCCTAAGGTCCGCATCAATACTTGCGAGCGGCCGGTTCGAGGCCGGAAAAATACGGCCGTGCTTGTCAGATTTGCTGTAATCCGCTCATATTCGCGAAGTAGTACGCGATTCCATTGATGTATTGCTGCACGTGGATACTGTCCGGTGGGCGCCGGACCGTCGATAGCACGGGGAAGGTTGAGCCATGTCCGATACGTCAGGCAAAACGCCGGTCGAGCTGACCGCAAACATCGTTTCGGCCTATCTCAGCAACAATCCAACGCCTGCCTCGGATATTCCGAGCCTGATCAGCCAGGTCCACGCGGCGCTGCTGCGGGTGTCGAGCGGCCGCGCCGACACGCCGAGCGAGCCGGCCAAGCCGGCGGTGTCGACGAAGAAGTCGATCACGCCGGAATATCTGGTGTGTCTCGAAGACGGCAAGCGCTTCAAGTCGCTCAAGCGCCATCTGCGCACGCAGTACAACATGACGCCCGAGCAATATCGCGACAAATGGGGCTTGCCGGCCGACTATCCGATGGTGGCGCCGAACTATGCCGTGGCCCGATCACAGCTCGCCAAGAAGATGGGACTTGGCCAGCAGGCACGGAAGCGGAAGTAAGGATTTTACGCGGCGGACGCCAGCGCTTCGCGCGCATCGTTGCGGATGCGATCGACCATCGAGCGGAGGCCGTTGGAGCGCTGCGGCGTCAGATGATCGCGGAAACCGAACTCGTCAAACAGCGCGAGCGCATCGGTGGCGAGGATTTCCTTCGGCGTGTGCCCGGAAAACAGCGTCAGCACGATCGCGACCAGGCCGCGCACGATGTGGGCGTCGCTGTCGCCGATATAGTTCAGGCGCGGTTCGCCATTGGCATCGCGATCGATCCGCTTCGACAGCCAGACCTGGCTGACGCAACCCTGCACCTTGTTCTCGGCCGAATGCTCCGCCTCCGACAACGGCTCCAGCGTGCGGCCGAGCTCGATGACATAGCGGTAACGGTCGTCCCACTCGTCCAGCAGCGCAAAATTGTCCCTGATTTCGTCGATCGTCGTCATCGTGGCCCGCGTCCTATTCTCAACGGCTTATATAGGAAGGCGGACCGCGAAAGCGACGAAAATGGAACCGGTTCCCGGATGTTTTGACGCGTTTTCTTCACGTGAACCGGCATCCGTCTCTCGCGAAAGCGCTCGATTGGCGCTTACGGCATCGGCGGCAGGCGAAATTCAATCGCCTGATCGTCCGCTGTCAGCGTGTCGCGGGACGCGCCCGGGTCGGTATCATCCTTGCCGATCGAGCCGGTGTGGTCGGGCGGCTTCTTGTCGGTGATGATCTGGTAGAGCTTGCGCGCGCCATCGGTCGCGCGCTGGCCGATCGCGGTCGCGGCCTGGCCGCCGACTTCGCAGGCGGAAGGCTGACGCTTGCAGAACTGACCCATGTCGTTGATCGTCGCCGTTGCGGCCGACACCGCGTCCGATGCGCTGATCTGCGGCGTCTTGTCCGCTTCAGGTGTTTTGTCTCTCGGCAGCAGCACGAGCACAAGCCCGAGCCAGAATGCCAAACGCAGCAGGAAGAACATGGCGCGATCCCGGTCGTCTATCTTGTCTTTTGCTTCTTGCGCGGTCGATGCCGCTATTGCCCTCACGGTTAGCATCGGTCGATAAATCGGAAGTATCTGCATTGAAGTAAATCCGCCGAAAAAATCGCGGAAAATTCGCCTGAATCGATTCGCCGTAAATTTTCGATTGATGGCTGCAGGCGGGTGCCAAATCGGCCCATTGCGCGGCGTCCACCATTTCGAAACCATAGTTTGTCGCATCCGGAAACCAGCCGTTCACCATCCCCGACAAATGACCGGTGAATGACAGCGTCGAAGCCTCGCCAATGCACGGTGTTTGGCAGCAGGCCGGCCCGCCTTAGCGTTCGCTTAAGTTCGCTCTGACACGTTGGCCTGCAATCACAAAGGAGGCGTTCCGGCGCGTCTGTCTGACGATCAAGCCGAAGCGCGAGTGCTGTGAGTAGTTTGAGTCTGATCCGCGATTGCCTGGATGCGCTGCTGCATCCGTCGGCGCAATATGATGCGCTGACGCGTGCGCGCCACCGTGCCTTCATGGCACCGCGGCTGCTCGGCAGTCTGGCGGCGCTGGCCTCGTTTCCTGGCTTTCTGGCGATGCGCGGTGCGCCGACGGCGATCGAGGTCGCGGCCTTCACCTGGCTGATCGCACCGATCTTGCTGTCCTGGTTCCTGTCGCGCACCGGCCGCTATGAAGGCGCGCATGTGCTGTCGTCGCTGGCGCTCGCCGGTCTCGTGATGATGATCGCGGCGTCGACCGGCGGCATCGCGTCGTTCGCGGCGGTGTGGCTCGTCGTGATTCCGATCGAGGCGGCCCTGTCGGCGTCGCGGCGCGTGGTGGCGTTTGCGTTCGCGCTGGCGATGATCTGTGCCGCGCTGCTCAGCATGCTTGGCCATTACCACGTGCTGCCGGTGGTCGATCCGGCGGGTGCGTCGAACACCACGCTGGTCGGCTTCGGCGTCGTGTCGGCGATCTTCTATGCGGCCGGGCTGGCCTTCGGCGCGGAGTCGCTGGCACGAACCAGCGTGGCGCTGCTTTACGTCGAGGAAGAGCGCTACCGCCTGCTCGCCCATAACATGAGCGACGTGCTGTCGCGGCACAGCCGCAATGGCGCGGTGCGCTTCATTTCGCCCGCGGTCGAGATCATGCTCGGCGTGCCGGCATCGCGGCTGTCCGGCCACGGCCTGTTCGACCGCGTTCATGTCGCCGATCGCCCGGCCTATCTCACCGCGTTGTCGGACGCCGCGCGCGGCGAGTCCCGCAGCGTCGAGTTCCGCGTGCGCCGCGACGGTGCGCGTGGCGAGGCGGCCGCCGAATTCATCTGGGTCGAGATGCGCTGCCGTGCGCTCGAGCAGGCCGCCGCCGATGCCGAGGTCGTCGCCGTGATCCGCGACGTGACCGATCGCAAGGTGCAGGAGCAGGCGCTCGAACAGGCGCGCCATGCGGCCGAGCAGGCCGATGCGTCGAAGACGCGCTTCCTGGCGACCATGAGCCACGAGCTGCGGACCCCGCTCAACGCCATCATCGGCTTCTCCGAGATGATCGCGCAGGAAAATGTGCTCGGCCTCGACGCGGCCCGCCGCAAGGAATACGCGCAGCTGATCAACGACTCCGGCCAGCATCTGCTGTCCGTCGTCAACGGCATCCTCGACATGTCGAAGATGGAATCCGGCAATTTCGAGATTTCGCCGGAGCCATTTGCGCCGCGGCCGGCGCTGCTCAATTGCTGCAATCTGGTGGCGTTGAAGGCGCGCGAGAGCGGTGTCGACCTCGTCACCCGCGTGCCTGACGACCTGCCGATCGTGAACGGCGATTCGCGCGCGTTCAAGCAGATCGTCCTCAATCTGGTTTCCAACGCCATCAAGTTCACCGAGCGCGGCGGCAAGGTGACCGTGTCGGCGGGCGTCGAGGGATCGCGGCTCTTGCTGCGGGTCTCCGACACCGGCGTCGGCATCGCCGCCGACGACCTCAAGCGGATCGGCGATCCGTTCTTCCAGGCCGGCAAGACCTATCAACGGCGCCATGAAGGCACCGGCCTCGGCCTCTCCATCGTCAAGGGGCTGGTTGGCCTGCACCATGGCGAGATGAATGTGGAGAGCAAGGTGGGCGAGGGCACCATCGTGTCGGTCGCGCTGCCGCTGTCGTTCACCCCGCCGGCCGCGGTCGAGCCGTCCAGCAATGTCTCGACGCTGAAGCCCGCGTTGCGATCCGGACTGCAAGAGCAAACCCAACAGGTGAAGAAGAGTGCCTAGACAGACTTTGGATGACGAGGAAACGCCGCGCCGTCGCCGCGGCGCCAAGGCAGTGGTCATCGCGGCCGAGGAGGAACGTGGCCTCGTCCTGCGCCTGCTGCTGCACAGTCCGAAGGATCTGGTCGCCGGCGTGCTGGCAACCTCTGCCATCGTTGCGATCCTGATCAATGCACTGTTCCTGCAGGCTGGCCGTCATCCGTCGCCGATGTTCGGCGGCTCGGTCGTGACGCTGCCGCCGCCGGCCCCGGTTGCCGCCGCCACCAGTCCGATTCCGCGCCCGCGTCCGGCCGAGGCCGCCGCCCGATCGGTCGAGCCCGCTGCCGTGGAGCCGACCAAATCGGTCGACGTGAAGCCGGTGGAGACCAAACCGGCCGAGACCAGGTCCGTCGAAGCCAAGCCGGAGCCGAAGCCAGTTGAAGCGAAGCCGGTCGATCCGATGGCCAATCTGGTGCTGAAATCGACCGCCGCGCCGCCGGCTGCCGCACCGTCCCCGGCCGCCGCGCCGTCCAGCGTCATTCGTCCGCCGGCGCCGATCCCGACACAGCATCTTGGCCCGGCCGGCAAACGCATCGCCGCGGTCCAGCGGACGCTGACCGAATATGGCTACGGCCAGCTCAAGCCGACCGGCACGATCGGCGCCGATACCCAGCACGCGATCGCGAAATTCGAGCGCGCGCGCAAGCTGCCGGTGACCGGACAGATGTCCGATCGCCTGGTGCGCGAGCTCAGCGCGATGATCGGGCACTCGATCGACTAGGGTCCTTGCTATGGCCAGGTTTTGCCCGGCCATGCATGTCCTTTGCTGGTGCGTTGATGTGTCGTCAGACAGCTTCGCCGAGCAGAACGTCTCGGACCTCGTCCGAGAATAATTTTCTGCGGCCGGCCACCAGCACCGATTCCGGATCGTCGCGATCCGGAATGCCGCGCGGCATGCCGTGATCGAGCAGGGCCTGCGCGCAGCCCGCCCAATCGCCGCCACTGACCGGTTCATTGCAGGATGCCCAGGACAAGGTTCCGGACGCGTTGTCACCGAAGCCGTGCTGCTCGGTCCACTCCGCGCCGTGCTCGAGCAGGAACCGTGTCAGCCCGGCATTGCCGCGGAATACCGCATGATTGAGCGCGGATGCATCCCAATCGCCGCCGCGCACCGCGATGGGCCAGCCCAGCTTGACCATCAGCCGCACCGCATCGTCGCCGCCTGCCGCGGCGAGCTCGGGAAGCAGCCGCAGCTGCTGTGCTGAAAGCGAGCCTGGAAGATCGGGCCGGCAGACCTGGATCCGCTGCGCCTCGCCTTCGTTGCCGCTGCTGCAGGCCGCGACGAAACGCTCATCATCGGCCAGCGTCTCGTCGCCGGTGCGTTGCCGCAGCAGTTCGGCGACCTCGGTCAGTCCAAACCGCAATGCGTAGCGGTAGGCGCTGAGACCGTCCGGTGTCGTGATGCGTGGATCCGCGCCGGCGTCGAGCAAGGCCGCGATGCATGTCCGCGACCGCCGCCGCCGGATCGCCCACATCAGCGGCGATCCGCAATCCGTCAACGGCGCGTTGCGGGCCGGCTCGTTCGGATCGCCGCCGTGCCGCAGCAGCAATTCGAGCGCCGGCACGTTCTCGTCGTCGAGCACCTTGTACATCGCGTTGGTGCCCGCGATCCGCGCGCCGTGCTCGAGCAGCAGGCCTGTCGTCACAGAGCCTTCGAGCGAGTGGTACAGCGATTCATTGTCGTTCGGATTGGCGCCGGCCTCGAGCAACAGCCGGGTCAGCGCGAGATCGTGATTGCGCCCGGCGGCGCCATACAGGGCCGACAGCGGATTGCTGTCATCGGGGGCGTCGAGCGATCCGGGCGGCCACCGGCTGCTGATGTGCTGGTCGGGATCGGCGCCGGCCTCAAGCAGCATGCGCGCGCAGCGATGCAGCCGCGCCTGAAATTCCGGAATCTGCAGCAGGCTGGAATGCGCCAAAGCGACCAGCGGCGGCAGTTTCAACGGACCGCCGGGACGGTTGACCCATGCGGGATCATCGGCTGCGGTGCGCCGTATCGTCTCCTCGTCGCCGACGGCGCATGCGAGATAGGGATCATCGGCCACAAGATCGGGATCCTCGGTGAGCATCCGCACCGCGACGCGCGGATTGGCGCGATCGGTAGTGCCGTCGACGTCTGCGGCATAGACCAGCTGCAGCCATCGCCGCACCCGATCGTCCCGGCTCTTGCCTGGCGGCAGTTGGGCTTCGACATAGCGCCGCAGGTCCGGCCACGAGGCGAAGCCGAGATCGCGCGCCACGCAGGACTGCGCGTCATGGAGCCGCAGATCAAGCGCGGCGATCTGCGCGTCGCTGCGCCCGGCCGCAGCCGGCAGCGCCTGCCGGAAACGAGCGTAGGCCTCCGGCGCCTGTCGCCGGTAAAGGCGAATGAGCTCCTTGGCCTGCTTCTTCAGATGTTCGAGATTCAATCGCGCGGGCGATCGGTCCATGGAAACCTCCGTGCATCAATCGCCGATGGTCCACAAAACCGGCTGCACAAAGGCTTGGTTGGCCGCATTGTCGATGCAAGTGGGTTCAACCCTTCCCGCGGACCCGGGCGCGGCTTGCACCGCGGATGCAAGGATATGAGCGACGCTTGTTTCGGTCAACTCGCCGGTGCGTGATGTCATCTGTGACAATTGGACGTGGCCGCGGCGCTGGCCTATAGGTCGGCGCATGCGATTGAAAACCAGCATATGGGTTGCGGCGTATCTGCGCCGCTGCCAGACCGAAGGCGTGTTCGGCGCGATCCGCAAGAAGGGCGCCGAGGAAGCCGGCGCCGTGTTCGTCAAGGTGGCGCTGATGGACGGCAATGCGATGCTGTATGCGCCGGCGCCGCAGACGGTCTATGACGACAGCCGTCCGGCCGAGCGGCTATTCGTGCCGACGGCGCAGCAGCCGGTGTCCGAGCCTTCGGTCGAGGAGCGATTGACCAAGGAGCTCCGCTTCGATCCCGATGCCTGGATCGTCGAGACCGAAGATCGCGCCGGGCGGCACTTTCTCGATCTGGCGAAGGCCTAGCTTCCAGACTTCTGGTTGCGAATGCCGGGCGCGCTGCCCGGTTGAATCGCCGGTCGCGTCGGCGAGGATGCCGCGCGCACGCGATGACGCTCGTCGTCATAGAGCGACGAGCGATATTTGGCGCGCGCCACTGCCATGGTCGAGCCGCGCCATGCCGCCAGCATCACCAGCGCAGACCGCTCGCTGAGGCGATCGTAGAGCCGCGACAACCGGTAGACATAGTTGACCGACGAGCCGGCTCCCGGATTGAGGAACATCAGGATCCGCTGGAATGCGGCGCTCGAGACGTCAAGCGCCCGCATCGCGCAGGCGAGCGGCTCGCCGCCGGGATCATTGACGACCTCCGCCGCGATCCGCGACGGCAGGATCAGTGCCTCGCCGAGTTCGAGCGCGAAGTTATCGAGGTCCTCGGCAAATGCCGCCATCTCCAGGATATGGATCGCGCGCGCGGCGCGGGCCGCTGGAATCCGCGCCGCGGCCTTCAGCGGCGTCTCCTGCAGATTGTGCAGGATCTGCGCGCGTTCCTTCGCGCTGGCGGCAAAGAACATGTCGGAGATTTCGGCGGCATCGTTCGGCCGCATCGCAAGGCTCGCGGCCATCCGCAGCTCTGCCTCGGTCGGGATCTTGGCGGGCAGCGCGGACGGTGGCGGCGCGGGAATTGGCGCGGCGGCCGGCATCGGCTGCTCCGGACCGGTGCGGCGCAGCCCGAGCTTGTCCATGATCCTGGCGGGCGTTGCCGGATAGATCGCAAGCCGCGCACGGACGGCGGCGCGGGTCGCGTCGTCGACCTCGTCGATCAGGCGCGACGTCAGCTCGACGAACTGGCGCTCTTCGTCGGCGGAGTGCGCGCTCGCCTGCACATACAGGTCGGTCAGGACGCGCAGCAAAGTGGGGCGGATGTCGACTCCCTCGCGGCGGGAGAGCGTCATCAGCCCATCGAAACCAGGAAATAGCGGAGCTGCGCTCATCTCGGGCGTACGCGACTTGCCAATAAGACTCGGTTTGAAAACCTTGTGGCAGCGAGCCTACGCAGGCTGTTTTAAGACGCAGTTAAGGAAAACAAGCCGTGAAGGCGAACGCTCGAATTTGCCCGTGTCTATTAAGGCACAGCGCCGCATCCGTAACCGTCCGTATCGGCGGCTTAAGATGTCGTTAACCATGCGCGTTCTTAACTCGGCGAGCGCGGGGCAAATCATGTCCGTGCGGGGCCAGAGAGAACGGAACATGGGCACCATCGTTGAGTTTCCGGCGGATGCGGCTGCGCGGCGGCCGAGCATGGTCGGTGCTGCCGGTGAAGGCATGGGGACCGTGCTGATCCTTCCCGTCGTCCGGATCGAGCGAACGACGGAGGAGACCGGCGGAGGGCGCGGACCGGAGCAGGGCACTGCGCAGGGCCGTCGTCGCCGACGCCGCTCCTGATCCAATGCCGGAACTTGCGCAGCGGACCGCCGCCCGGCGGTCACTCCCGGCGCTGATCCTGCTGGTTGCGGGCTCGGCGCTCGCAGGCTGCAGCGGCGGCGATTTCGGCCGCACCCGAGCCGACTTTCGCAACGACGACATGCATCGCTGGATGGGGGCCGAGGCGACCGGAAGCGTCGGCAAGAACGCCTCGCAATTCCAGCTCACCGAACACGAACGTCAGTTGCGCGATCTCGCCTATCAATTCATCGAGCCGCCGCTGTCGCGACCGGCGTGGAAGAGCGTGTACGGCGACTACCAGCCGCTGCCTTCGCCTTGGCGGCAGAGGGTCGTGTTCGATCGCACGGCGTATGGTCGCAATCTGATCGACGAGCCACATCGCTCGTTCGCCTCGCGCTATTCGCTGCTGATCGACCAGGTCCGCGACGACATCACGCGCTTCGAGCCGTTCTTCGCCACCGCGATCCAGGTGATCGAGCTGGATCGCAAGCGCAGCGCCAGCCTCAACATGATCGCCGACGTGTCGCCGCGCGAGAGGGCCGACGCGGTGGCGCGGATGGAAGAGAACACGCTGATCGTGCAATGGGTGCAGCAGAGCCTGGAGCGGCGGATCTCGTCCTATCGCTGGGCGCTGGAGCGGCTGGTGATTCAGGCGCCCGACGGCATGGCCGCCGACGCCGAACGCCAGATCAACGAGCTCGCCCGGCTCACCGCCAGTGCACCGCTGGTCTCTGGGCCGGTCACGGGCCATGCCGTGGTGACGAAGGGCTAGGCCCGCTTCGCTTTCCGCGCTGCTGATTTCACCCGGCCGCTGCTCGCCTGCCGCGGCAGGCTCGCAATGAACTCCTTCAGCGCATTTGATGGCGGGTGGGCCGAGGGGTAGGCAAGGCCGACCTGGCGCGTCACGTCGACATCAATCGGGCGCACCGCCACATCCGGATTTCCGCGCGCCACGCCTTCGGGAACGATCGCAACGCCGACCCCAGCCGCGACCAGCGCCATCGCCCACTCCTCGGACTCCGCGATCGCTACCGGCTTGCGCGGCGGCGAGGTGCGCTTGAAGAATTCCTGTTGCTCGCAATGGCAGCGATCGATCATCGGAACGCCTGCGAAGTCAGTGGTCCGGAGCCTCTCTTTCAGAGTGAGGGGATGCGACGGCGGCAGTGCCGCGACGTAGCGTTCGCTCCAGAGCGGGATGAAGTGCTCGCCGGCGCCGATCATGGTCTTTGCGACGATCCGCGCATCGGCCTTCTCATTGGCGCCGACCAGCCGAAGCGCGAGATCGGCACTGGCCGTCAGCGGCTTCAGCAGCGCGATCGTCCGCGCCTGATCGAGCGTGCGCAACAGGCCGAGCGTCAGCGCTTGCCTCGGCGCAGGTTTGCGAAACAGGTTTCGCGCCGCGTCCGCCTCGTCGATGATCCTGCGGGCGACGCCGTGAAACTGCGCGGCGGACTCCGTCGGCGCCATGCCCTTCTTGTGCCGGATGAACAGCGTGGTGCCGAGCTCGGCTTCGAGATTGGTGATCGCCGCCGAGATCGACGGCTGCGAGATGAAGCAGCGCTTCGCCGCGGCGGTCAGGTTGCGCTCGCGGTAGACCGCGGCGAAATAGCGGAGTTCGCGGATATCCATAGGCATATCCTATCGTATAGATAGAAAGACAATATTTTACCTATGGAAACGCGACTGGCAAGTCTGCACCGGCTTCAGCGGAGGACTTGTCATGCGCATCCACCATCTCAACACCGGCACCATGTGCCCGATCGGCAAGCGGCTCGTGAACGGCAGCGGCAGTATCTTCCAGCGCGCCCGGATGGTCTGTCACTGCCTGCTGGTCGAGAGCAATGACGGCCTCGTGCTGGTCGACACCGGCATCGGGCTCGACGACATCGGCGACCCGCCGCGGCTCGGTCGCAAATGGGTGCGGCAGACGACGCCGCGGCTCGATCCGGCCGAGACCGCGGTGCGGCAGGTCAAGGCGCTCGGCTTCTCGCCCGATGACGTGCGGCATCTGCTGCTGACACATCTCGATCGCGACCATGCCGGCGGCGTGCCGGACTTTCCCAAGGCCAAGGTGCATGTCCATCGCAAGGAGTACGAAATGGCGGTGACGCATCAGGTCGCGCCGCCGGAAGGCCGCTACATCACGGCGCAGTGGAAGCACGGGGCGGATTGGGCATTCTACGGCGCCGGCGGCGAGGACTGGTTCGGCTTCAAGGGCGTGCGTGCGCTGGGCGATCACGAGCCGGACGTCCTGATGATCCCGCTGCCGGGCCACACGCTCGGCCATTGCGGGATCGCGGTGCGCGACAAGGACGGATGGCTGCTGCACGCCGGCGACGCCTATTTCCACCATGCGCAGCTCGATGCCAGGCCGCGGATCCCGCTGGTGCTCGGCATCTTCCAGCGCCGGGCGGACATGGATCGCATGACGCGCATCCAGAACCAGGAGCGGCTGCGCCAATTGAAGGCGGCGCATGGCTCTGATGTCACGATCGTCAACAGCCACGATCCCGTCGATTACGAGACCTGCCGCTGCGGCCGGCACTTGCTTGTTTGAGCATGATCTTTTCGGAAAACCGCTTCGCACTCTTCCGGATCATGCTTAGGAGCTAGCGCTTGCGTGTCGCTGGCGGCGGGGCGGGAGCGGGGAGCGGCGGAGGTGCTTCCTGCTTCGTCGCGACCGGCTCGGCCTGCACCTTGCAGGATGAGGCCGCGAGCGAGGCCTGTGCCTGCGGCATCAGGCCGGGCTCCGGCGCCAACGCCTTCAGCAGGATCAGGCCGGTCGTGGTCGGCGAGTCGATGATCAGCCGGTCGGCGGCGGTGACTTCCTCGTCCTCCGGCAGCTCGTTGTGCTGCGCTTCCGTCATCAGATCGAGCTCGATCACCTTCTTGCCGGCGGAGCGGTCGTTGATCGCGTAATAGGCGACTTCGTTGCGGGTGTAGAACGACACCGAGGTATAGGCCTGGCTCACGGGCACGGTCAGCTTGAGCGGCCCGGTGGAGAGATCGTAGCGGCAGATCGCCACCGCGAAGGCCGGATCCATCAGCGGCATCGGCGAGTTGCTCGGGTCGGCCAGCGGCAGCTGCGTCACCTCGTTGAGCTTGGTCATCGGCGTGAGCCGCGAATAGGCGTCCTGCGAGGCGATGCGCGGCAGCGCCAGCACGCTGACGAGATGCACCACGCCGCCGAGCAGCACGCCTGCGAGGATGGTGAACAGCACGCGGATCATGGGCAGCCCGTCGTTGCGATCGAGGGCATCGGCGCGTCGCGCTGGGTGCGGGTCGCGACCCCGACCGGCGTGTCGTAGAGGCGCAGCATCAGTGCGTAGCGCTCGATGCCGCCGGTCGGCAGCCAGTTGCCGGCGCGCGAGCGCGAGGCGATGTGGATCTCGAACGTGCCGTCGGAGGCGCGTATGATCTCCTGGCTGGTGAAGCCGTAGCGCTGCAGCGAATTGGCGACGAGGTGGCCCTTGCGGTCGAACAGCGTCAGCGTCCAGAACCGCGCCGCCGGCGTCACGCCGCTGACCACGACGTCGCAGCGGCCGTCGAGCGGCCTGTTCTTGTCGTCGGTGGTTGCCGAAAACGCGATGCCGTCGCCGGTGCCGATCGGCAGCTCGCCGCTGCGCGCGATCGTGGCCCGCGAATACGGGTCGACGTCGGAGGTGCCGTTCTTCGGTCGCGCGGTCCAGGCGCCGATCTTCAGCGTGCCGAGATCGGTGCCGCGCGTCGCCGTCGCGTAGGTCAGGCCGAGGCCGACGGCGGTGGCGATGACGAGGGCCATCAGGGTTGAGAGGAGGAGCCGCACGTCAGTTCTTGCGTGGCGCAGGTGCTGTCGCGCCGTCCGGCCCGGCCGCGGCAACGTAGTTTTCGGGGAACGCCAGCGCGCTCGAGGACTCCGCCTTGCCGGCCTTCGAGGGCTCGTTCAGCGTGGTCTTGTTGGCCGTCTTGGCGGCGTCGTCGAGCAGCTTCTCGACCCGCACCAGGATATCGGCGCCACGCTTGGTCAAAACCGGCGGCGGACCCGGCTTGGTCTCCAGCACGCGCGGCGCCGCGTTGGCCTGGGCATTGGCCTGCGCCGGCTGCGGCGGCAGCTTCTGTCCCATGCCGACGCCGACGAGTTCCTTCACTTCCACGCCCTGATGCGCGGCGACCATGATGTCGTGCCAGGTCTGCGCCGGCAGCGAGCCGCCGGTCATACGGTTGGTCGGCGAATAATCGTCATTGCCGTACCAGACCGCGCAGGTGAAGTTGCCGGTGTAGCCGACGAACCAGGCGTCGCGATAGGCGTTGGTGGTGCCGGTCTTGCCCGCGGTCGGAATGCCGTCGAGTGCGGCGCGACGCGCGGTGCCTTCGCTGACCACGTGGCTCATCATGCCGGCCATGTCGGCGGCAATGTTCGGCGGAATCGCTTGCCGCGGCTTCGGACCGTCGCGGTCCCAGCGCCACACCAGATCGCCGGCGCCGGTGCGCACTTCGAGCACCGAATGCGGCGTCACCGCCTTGCCGCGGTTCGGGAAGGTCGCATACGCGACCGCATGCTCGAGAACCGTGACTTCGTCGGAGCCGATCGGCAGCGAAGGCGTATCCGGCAGCGGCGCGGTGAGGCCGAAGCGGCGCGCCACCTCGACGATCTTGGCGCGGCCCGCTTTCGGGCCTTCCTTGCCGCCCAGCATGATCGAGAGCTTCACTGGCACCACGTTGATCGAACGGGTGATCGCCTGGGTCAGCGTGACCTGGCCCGAATAGGAATGGCCATAGTTCTGCGGGCACCAGTTGCCGATGCAGACCGGGCCGTCGACGATCTTCGAGTTCGGCGTGAAGCCGTTGAGCAGCGCCGTGGTGTAGACGTACGGCTTGAACGACGAGCCGGGCTGTCGGTAGGCGTCGGTGGCGCGGTTGAACTGGCTGGCACCGTAGTCGCGGCCGCCGACCATGGCGCGGATGCCGCCGTCGAGGTCGGACACCACGGTTGCGGCCTGCGTCGCGTGATAATCACGCCCGAACTGCCGGAGCTGGTTCTCGATCGCTTCCTCGGCCGCCTTCTGCACGTTCATGTCGATCGCGGTGCGGACCACGAAGACGCGCTCGGTGTAGGACTTCGGGAACGTGTCGACCAGCTTGCGCATCTCGTCGAAGGCGTAGTCGAGATAATAGTTCGGCGAGTTCTCGTCGCGCCGGTCGACCGCGACCGCCGGATTGCGGCGGGCGCCGAATACCTGGCCCTCGGTCATGAAGCCGGCATCGACGAGGTTGTCGAGTACGACATTGGCGCGGGCGCGCGCCGCGGGCAGGTTGATGTGCGGGGCGTATTTGGTCGGCGCCTTGAACAGGCCGGCGAGCATCGCGGCTTCCGCGAGGTTCACATCGCGCACCGACTTGTTGAAATAGAAGTGCGCCGCGCCGTCGACGCCGAAGGTGCCGCCGCCCATATAAGCGCGGTCAAGATAGAGTTTTAAGATCTCGTTCTTGGTGAGCCGCGTCTCCAGCCAGATCGCAAGGAAGGCTTCCTTCACCTTGCGCTCGATGGTGCGCTCGTTGTTCAGGAACAGGTTCTTGGCGAGCTGCTGGGTGATCGACGAACCGCCCTGGCGCACGCCGCCGGCCTGCGCGTTGGTGACGAGGGCGCGGGCGAGGCCCGGAACGTCGATGCCGAAATGGTCATAGAAGCGGCGGTCTTCGGTCGCGAGCGTCGCCTTGATCAGATTGTCCGGAAAGTCTTCCAGCGGGATCGAGTCATTGTGCTTGATGCCGCGGCTGCCGATCGGGTTGCCGTAACGGTCGAGGAAGGTCACCGCGAGGTCGGACTTCTTCAGCCAATCCTCGTCGGCGGTCTCGCGGAAGGCCGGGATCGCGAGCGTCAGCATCAGGATCATGCCGCCGAGCCCGATGGTCGCGGCTTCCGACAGCGGCTCGATGAACACCCAGCGCTTCCAGCGGCCGACATAGAAGCGGTCCATGAAGGTGGAATAGCGCTCGTAGAGTTCGCGCAGGCCCTTGCCCGACGAAAACAGCGTCGAGTCGATACGCGCATCGAGGTCCAGGAAGAAATTCCGGACCTTCTGTTTCCAATGCGACGGCATGATCTGGAGGACCGGACCCTTGATCAGTTCGACAGCGCTGCGGGCGCCCGAAACGGGCACAGGCCAGCGTCTTGCTTCGATGTTGCGGCAATCCCAAGGCGCTTTTGCGTCGTTGGGGACTCGTTCGCTGTTCTATCCGAGCGGTTGCCATAAACCAATGGCGCGGCTTGTGAATTTAATGAAAGCCCTAACGCTGCCCACCGGCTTTTTCGCCTCCGCAACATCACCCCCCTTGCGAAGGGAGCGCCGGCGTCCCAAGAAGAGCTTTACCGCCATGTCAGGGATATCATGACCGCACCGCCCAAGCGCCCGTCGGGCCAGGAGGGATTCTTCTGGAAAACCAAGACGTTGGAAGAGATGTCCAACGCCGAATGGGAAAGCCTGTGTGACGGCTGCGCACGTTGCTGCCTAGAGAAGCTCGAGGA
The DNA here is from genome assembly GCF_054063415.1 of Bradyrhizobium sp. USDA 4011. NCBI lineage: Bacteria > Pseudomonadati > Pseudomonadota > Alphaproteobacteria > Hyphomicrobiales > Nitrobacteraceae > Bradyrhizobium > Bradyrhizobium sp. USDA 4011. Next base: position 1,392,891 of record NZ_JBSSGG010000001.1, on the reverse strand, counting down.
CGAGGACACCGGCAAGATCTATTTCACCCATATCTCCTGCAAGCTGCTCGATTCCGGCCTGTGCACCTGCAAGGACTATGCGAACCGTTCGGACCAGGTTCCGGATTGCGTCCGCCTGACGCCGGAGAACGTCCGGACCCTAAACTGGCTGCCGCCGAGCTGCGGCTATCGGCTCGTGGCCGAGGGGCGGGACCTCTACTGGTGGCATCCCCTGATCTCCGGCGATCCCAACACCGTTCATGAAGCCGGGGTCTCGGTACGCGGGCGGGTGGAAGGCACCGAACTCGATGTCAACGACGCCGATCTCGAGGATCACATCGTGCGCTGGCCGGCCCTGCTGCCGAAACGGGCCCAATTGAAGAAGCGGCCCAAGGTCTCCAAGTAGATTTTCAAGGAACGCTGACGCGCGAGCGCCGGCTGTTCTGCGATCACGTCATCGCGAGAACACCGAGGCGGGATGCACCCATGCGCTGAAGTGGCTGCCTCAGCAGCGAATTGCTGCATAAATTGCGGATCAGAGAATGATTCCACTGCGGCACGCGCCCGCGCAGCAGCATTACGCCCCAAATGAACAAGTATGAACGGCAGAGCCGGATTACTGCCGACCAAGAGACATTGCCTGACGACATTGCCGAAGAGCTGTCCCGCCTCCCGGGCGAGGTGATCGAACTCAGCGACGCGCCGCCGCTGGCGCCGCCGGCACCGCTCAATCCGGACGAAGTCCGCACCATCGTGATCAGCCTGATGCTGACGATGTTCCTGGCCGCGCTCGACCAGACCATCGTCGCGACCGCGCTGCCGACGATCGGGCGCCAGTTTCACGACGTCACCAACCTGTCCTGGGTGATCACGGCCTATCTGCTCGCCTCCACCGCGGTGGCGCCGGTGTTCGGCACCCTGAGCGACATCTATGGCCGCCGCGTCATGATCATCACCTCACTCAGCCTGTTCGTCGTCGGCTCGGTGCTGTGCGCGATCGCGCCCAGCATGACCATGCTGATCGTTGCCCGCGGCCTGCAGGGCCTCGGCGGCGGCGGCATCATGCCCGTGGTCCAGACCGTGATCTCCGACGTGGTCACCCCGCGCGAGCGCGGCCGCTATCAGGCCTATTTCTCCAGCGTCTGGATGGCCGGCGGCATTCTCGGCCCGGTGGTCGGCGGCGTATTCGCCGAGCATCTGCACTGGTCGATGATCTTCTGGATCAACCTGCCGCTCGCGGCGGCGGCGCTGGCGCTGCTGCTGCCGAAGATGAGCAAGATCCCGGTGTTCCACCGCAAGCGCAAGGTCGACTGGCTCGGCGGCGTGCTGCTGATGGCCTCGGCCGTCGTGCTGATGCTGGTGCTGACCTGGGGCGGCACGCGTCTGTCCTGGCTGTCGCCGACCATTACCGCGATGATCGGCGCCTCGATCGCGCTCGCCGGTGCCTTCGTCTGGCACGCGCGTCGCGCCGACGAGCCGTTCCTGCCGCTGTCGCTGCTCGGCGGCTCGGTGGTGCCGTTCGCGATGGGCGCGGGCGGCTGTGCGCTCGGCGCCATGGTCGGGCTCACCGTGCACCTGCCGCTCTACTACGAGGTGGTCTATCACCTCACCGCCAGCGAGGCCGGCCTTGCGCTGATCCCGCTCGCGGCGATCTCGACCTTTGGTGCTGCGATCGCCGGCCGGACCATGGCGAAGGCCAGGCACTACAAACGTGTCGCGATCGTCGGCACCTCGGTGGCCGCGATCTGCGCCGTCGGGATGGCCGTGACGACGCTGCCGCTGTGGGGATTGCTGCTGCTGATGAGCGTGTTCGCGCTCGGGCTCGGCACCACATTCCCGATCAGCGTGGTGTCCCTGCAGAACGCGGTGGCGCGTCCGCAGGTCGGCACCGTGACCGGCGCGATGAACTTCTTCCGCGCGATGATGGCCTCCTTCACGGTCGCCGCCTTCACCACGATCCTGTTGATGACGCTCGGGACCGACATCTCGCTCGCCGGCGAGCATCATGCCGCTTCCGCTAGCACCGTCGGCGCGATCCCGATGGCCGACATGATCACCGCGTTCCGCTATGTGTTCGGCGCCGCCGCCGTGCTGCTGACCACAGCCTCGATCTGCATGATCACGATGGAAGAGCGCCCGCTCGCCGGTCCTGCGACGCGGCCGGCGGTCGAGATGGCGGAGTAGGGCGCTAGCCAAGCTCACTGCTGTCGTCCCGGCCTTCGGTGGGACGACAGTGAGGATGGCTCGCGATTCCAGTTGCCACACCACGCGGTGTCATCACCCGCGCATGCGGGTGATCCAGTATTCCAGAGGCGCTGGTGCTTGAGCCGAGAGGCCGCGGCGTACTGGATCGGCCGGTCGAGCCGGGCGATGATAGTGGGGGTGGAGATACGGCTTCGCATGGCGACCCACTACTTTAGTTGTCGTCCACGCATGGCGATCTGCGCGCAGTTTCACTTGCTGCGCGTTTTGTCGCAGCTATAGTCCCGCCCCAAGAGCTCGAAGCAGCCGAACAAAAAGAGGAGAGAAACAGGGTGAAAAGAACATCGCGACTGCCTGTTCGGGCGATGCAGCAACTTGCCGGAGCGGCCGTGTTGGGCCTCTTGGCAGCCAGCCCCAGCGGCGCGCTGGCGGCTGACACCCTCAAGATCGGCGTGATCGCCGAAGCGCAGGCGATCGCCGGGGCGTCGATCCCGCAGGCGGCGCAGCTCGCCGCCGACGAGATCAACGCCAAGGGCGGCATCGACGGCCGCAAGATTGAAATCGTCTCGTACGACAATCACTCGTCCTCGGCGGACTCGGTGCGCGCATTTCAGCGCGCGGTCAACGAAGACAAGGTCAACGTCGTTATCTCGAGCTACATCAGCGAAGTGGTGTTGGCGCTCGAGCCTTGGGCTTCGCGCCTGAAGACCCCGTTCATCACGCCCGGTGCGGCCTCCAACGAGATCAGCAAGAGCGTCCACGCCGACTACGAGAAGAACAAGTACACCTTCCACGGCTATCTGACCTCGGCGGCGCTGGCATTGTCGGTCTGCGACGCCGCCAAGGAGCTGCTGGTCGATCAGAAGCACATGAAGACCGCGGTCATCATGAGCGAGGACGCGGCCTGGACCAAGCCGCTCGACGTCGGCTACGAGGAATGCCTGCCGAAGATCGGGCTCAAGGTCGTCGACCATATCCGCTTCTCGCCCGATACCACCGATTTCACGCCGATCTTCAACAAGATCGAGGGCACGAAGCCCGACGTGATCATCACCGGCATCTCCCATGTCGGCGTCCAGCCGACGGTGCAGTGGAAGAACCAGCAGGTGCCGATCCCGATGTTCGGGATTTCCTCGCAGGCGACCAACGAGACCTTCGGCAAGGACACCAACGACGCGGCGGAAGGCGTGCTGTATCAGGGCGTGTCGGGTCCGAACGTCGCGGTGACGCCGAAGTCGGTGCCGTTCGCGGAAGGCTTCAAGAAGCGCTACGGCAATTATCCCTCCTATGCGGGCTACACCGCCTATGACGAGGTCTACTACATCGCGGATGCGGTGAAGCGCGCGGGCTCGGTCGAGGCCGACAAGATGGTCGATGCGCTGGAGAAGACCGATTGGGAAGGCACCATCGGACGCGTCCAGTTCTACGGCAAGGACGATCCGTTCACCCATTCGATCAAATACGGCAAGGGCCTGATCACCGGACTGATGCTGCAGTGGCAGGGCGGCAAGCAGGTCGCGGTCTGGCCGAAGGAGATCGCCAAGAGCGATCTCAAGTTCCCGAGCTTCATCAAGCTCACCACCAACTGATCGATGATCATGCTCCCGGGCCGGTCCCGGGAGCATCCGCATTCAGTTCCGCGTCCTCCACAACAGGCAGCTTTGCTGCCGCGGCCGATTTGAGATGCTTGCCTTACAAATCCTGATCGATGGCTTCGCCATCAGTGCGCTATATGCCCTCGGTGCCACCGGCTTCACCCTGATCTTCGGTGTCTCCGGTGTTCTCAACCTCTCCCATGGTGCCATCATGGTGGCCGCAGCGGTCGCGGCCTGGGCCGCGGCCAGCGTGCTGCACCTCGACATCTACACCGGTGCGCTGTTCGGTGTCGGCGTGGCGCTGATCATGGCGTTCGCGACCTATTTCGCGGTCGTGAAGCCGATCCAGAACTCGAGGCGGATCCCCAACGAGGAGAAGGAAATCTTCGTCCTCACCGGCACCCTGCTGTGGGGCATCATGATCCAGGAGCTGATCGCCTATTTCTTCACCAACAATGCCAAGACGGTGCTGCCGATCGTCGAGGGCGTCGTCGATATCTTCGGCAACCGCACGCCACGCAACAACATCTTCACCGCTCTGGTGTGCTGCCTCGTGATCGGCCTGCTGTGGCTCTTGGTGAACCGCACGCGGACCGGCAAGGCGGTGCTGGCGGCCTCGATGAACCCGCGCGGCGTCACCTTGCTCGGGCTCGAGCTGACCCAGATCTACATCGTGGTGTGGGGCATCTACGGCATCCTGGCCGGCATCGCCGGCGTGCTGCTCGGCATGTTCCTCGGCGTCAGCTCCTACAGCGTCGGGCCGCTGACCGCGAGCGCGTTCTCGATTGTGGTGCTCGGCGGCCTCGGCAGTGTCTCGGGCTCGCTGATCGCGGCCTTCGTCGTCGGCTATCTCGAGACCATCACGGCCTACATGATCTCGCCGGCCTATCGCACCATCCCGGCGCTGCTGCTGCTGGTGTTCGTGATGTATATCCGGCCCCAGGGCCTCTTGGGGAGGCGCTGAGATGACCAACTTCTTCTCCTCGCGCCTGTTCTTCATTTCGCTGGTCTGCGTGGTGGTTGCCGCGACGCTGCCGCTTTATGTCTCCGGCTACATCCTCGGGCTGCTCACCGTCGCGTTCTATTTCGGCGTGTTCGCGATGGCCTGGGACCTCTTGTTCGGCTTCGCCGGCGAAGTCAATTTCGGGCCGACCTTCCTGATCGGCACCGGCGCTTACACCGCCGGCATTCTCAACAACCAGTTCGGCTGGTCTGTCTATGTCTGCATCCTGCTCGGCGCACTGGCGTCGGTGGTCGCGGGCTTCGTGCTGGCGCTGCCGGCGCTGCGGGTGAGGGGACCGTATTTCGGACTCACCACGCTGGTTGCGGTCTTGATGCTGCAGAATTTCATCGTGGTGTTCGCTGACCTGACCGGCGGCGAGATCGGGCTCACCATCCCCGATGTCATCACGATCAATGCCGGCGCCAACTACTGGATCGCGCTCGGCTTCATGACCATCAGCGCGGCCATCCTGTATGGCTTGTCGCAATCGCCCGTCGGCCTCGTGTTGCAGGCGAGCGGACAGGACCCGGTGCAGGCCGGCGCGCTCGGCTTCAACATCGTCAAGCACAAGCTCGCGGCCTTCATCGTCAGCGCGTTCTTCTCGGGACTGTCGGGCGCGCTCTTGGTGTTCTACTTCGGCACCGCCTCGGTCGGTACCGTGGTCGACGTCGCGGTCGGCGTGAACGTGATCGTGTCCGCCGTGCTCGGCGGCCGGCGCACCGTGTTGGGCGCGGCGTTAGGTGCGATCTTCCTGATCGTCGCGGGCGAATTCCTGCGTCCGACCGGCGAACTCGCAACCTTCATCGTTTCGGCGGTGGCGCTGCTCGTCGTGCTGTTCTTCCCCGGCGGTTTCCTCGGAGCGGCCCTGTCACGCGAGGCGCGCTCCTAAATGGATCAGACTGTGACCACTACTCCGACACTCGCAGTTCGCGGCCTGACCAAGCGGTTCGGCGGCCTGACCGCGGTGAAGAATCTGAGCTTCGAGCTGCGCCCCGGCGAGATCCTCGGCCTGATCGGGCCGAACGGCTCGGGCAAGTCGACCGCGATGAAGAGCGTGATGGGCATCGAGCGCCCGACCGCGGGCGAGGTGCTGTTCGACGGCGAGAACGTGGCCGGGCTGCCTGCGCACAAGATCGCGCGCAAGGGCTTTGGCATGGTGTTCCAGCACTCGCGGCCGCTGAACCGGCAGACCGTGCTCGAGAACATCATGGTCGCGCTGCTGCCCGACAGCCTGTTCATGCTGTTTCCCGACAAGGCGCTGACCGAGCGCGCCAAATGGATCGCGGATCGCGTCGGCCTCGGGGCGGTGATGGATCGCCGCCCGCCGACATTGCCGTTCGCCGATCTGCGCCGGCTTGAGTTGGCGAAGGCGATCGCGCGCGACCCGAAGGTGGTGCTGGTCGACGAGCCGTTTGCTGGCCTCACCAGCACCGAGGTTGGCACCTTCTCGCAATTGATCCGCAGCTTCCGCGACGAGGGGCGCGCGGTGATGCTGGTTGACCACAACGTCAAGAGCGTCGCCGCGCTGGTCGATCGCGTGCTTGCGATGTATCTCGGCGAGGAGATCACGACCGGCCGCGCCGAGGACGTGATGAAGAACGAGACCGTGCGGCGGGTCTATCTCGGCGGCGCGATCGAGACCCATGCGCGGCCCGAGACCTCGTTCAAGGACAAGGTGCCGCTGCTGCAGGTCGAGAATGTCAGCGTGCATTACGGCAAGGCGCAGGCGCTGGAGAACGTCTCGATCCACGTCCATGAGGGTGAGTTCGTTTCGATCGTCGGCCTGAACGGCGCCGGCAAGACCACGCTGTTCAACACCATCTCGGGCTTCCTGCCCTATACCGGCGAGATCCTGCGCGGCGGCGAGAAGTTGCGCGGAACGGGACCTGCCAAGATCGCCCGCTCGGGCCTCGTGCAGTGCCCGGAATCGCGCGAATTGTTCGGCGAGATGACGGTGCGGGAAAACCTCGACCTCGGCGGCCAGCATCTCGACGACGCGGCGCGGGCGAAGCAGCTGGCCTGGCTGTTCGAGCTGTTCCCGATCCTGAAGGAGCGTCAGGGCCAGATGGCGCAGACGCTGTCCGGCGGTGAGCAGCAGATGCTGGCGATCGGCCGCGCGCTGATGATGCAGCCGCAGATCCTCATCCTCGACGAGCCGACGCTTGGCCTCGCGCCGGTCATCCTCGAACTGCTGTCGAAGGCGCTGGAGAAGCTGCGCCAGACCACCAAGATCACGGTGCTGCTCGGCGAGCAGAACGTGACCTTCGCGCTTCCGCATGCCGACCGCGTCTATGTGCTGGAGCACGCGCGGATCGTCTGGGAAGGCGATCCGGGCCGGTTCGCCGCGGAGGCCGGCAAGGACTTTCTCTGACGCTCAAAGTTTGAAGAATAACAAAAGCAAGGGAGATCATGATGCCAGCATATTCAACCACCACCCGCGTGAGCCTGTTGGCCTCGGCGCTCGCGCTGGGCCTCGCGGCGCCGGCCTATGCGCAGTCCAAGGACCCGATCAAGATCGGCGTCATCGCCGAGGTGCAGTCGATCGCGGGCGCGGCAACCCCGGGCGGCGCGCAGATCGCGGCGGACGAGATCAACGCCAAGGGCGGCGTGATGGGCCGCAAGATCGAGATCGTCACCTACGACAACAAGAGCTCGTCGGCGGATTCGGTGCGCGCGTTCCAGCGCGCGGTGAGCGAGGACAAGGTTTCGGCCGTGATCGCGAGCTACATCAGCGAGGTCGTGCTGGCGCTCGAGCCGTGGGCTTCGCGGCTGAAGATGCCGCTGATCACGCCCGGCGCCGCCTCGAACGAGATCACCAAGGCTGTTCATAACGACTATGAGAAGAACAAGTACACCTTCCACGGTTACCTGACCTCGGCCGCGCAGGCGCAGCTGGTCTGCGACGCGGCCAAGGAGCTGCTGGTCGACCAGCTCAAGTTCAAGTCGGTGGCGATTATGAGCGAGGACGCGGCCTGGACCAAGCCGCTCGACGTCGGCTACGAGGCCTGCCTGCCGAAGGCCGGGCTGAAGGTGGTCGAGCACATCCGCTTCTCGCCGGACACCACCGACTTCACGCCGATCTTCAACAAGATGGAAGCCGCCAAGCCCGACGTGATCGTCACCGGCATCTCCCATGTCGGCGTGCAGCCGACGGTGCAGTGGAAGAACCAGCAGGTGCCGATTCCGATGTTCGGCATCAGCGCGCAGGCGCTGAGCCCGACGTTCTGGGGCGACACCAACGGCGCGGCCGAAGGCGTGCCGTCGCTGGCGGTGGCGACGCCCGACGTCGCGGTGACGCCGAAGACAAAACCGTTCGCGGCAGCGTTCAAGGCCAAGTTCGGCACGCCGCCGGCCTATACCGGCTACACCGCCTATGACGAGGTCTACATCATTGCGGAAGCGATCCAGCGCGCCGGCTCGACCGATCCGGACAAGATGGTCACGGAGCTCGAGAAGACCGACTTCGATGGCACGATCGGCAAGATCCAGTTCTACGGCAAGAACGACGAGTTCACCCACGGCATCAAGTCCGGCCCGGGTGCCGTCACCGGCCTCGTGTTCCAGTGGCAGGGCGGCAAGCAGATCACGGTCTGGCCGAAGGCGATCGCGGAAGGGAAGCTGAAGTTTCCGGATTTTGTGAAGCTGTCGCAGTAACGGACTGCTCGCCGTCATTGCGAGCGAAGCGAAGCAATCCATGATTCCACTCGGGGATAATGGATTGCTTCGTCGTTTCGCTCCTCGCAATGACGGCGCAGAGGGGGCGAGACGAGCCGACTACTATTTCCGCGTCGGCGGTGCCGTCTGGATCGTCGGCGCCGCGGCCGCAAGCAGTGCGGCGCGATCGCCGTTGCGCGGCGGATAGATGCGCTGCTGGTTGATGGTCTGCTTGGTGAGCTTGGCGGCGGCGCCGGTCGTGTGCACCTCGCGGTCCCAGCCGGTGGTGTAGAGCGCGCCCCAGGCGCCGAGATCGAGCACCGTCACATACCAGTCGATAGTGAGCGGCAGCAGCTGTTCACCGAACAGGTCCGCGACCACATTGTGCCCGGCGAAGCGGCCCATCGGCCGCGCGAACTGGCACGACATCACGGTCGGATGCTCGCCGTCGATCAGGCAGGCGGCGACGTCGCCGGCAGCGAATACGCCATTGAGGCCCTCGACGCGCATGCAATGGTCGACCGGGAGGCGGCCGAGCGCGTCGCGCTTCACCGGCAGCATCGCGGCGAGGGGGCTCGCGCACATGCCGGCGCACCACACCACGGTCGCGGCCGGAATGATCTCGCCGCTATCAAGCGTGATGCTGTCGGCGCCGACGGCGCTGACCCTGACGTTCAGCCGCGTCTCGACGCCGAGCGCGGCCAGCGCCTCGTTGATGACGGGACGGCCATGTGCGCCGAACGTCGCGCCGACCACCGGATTGGGATCGATCAGGATGATGCGGTGATCGCCGGCGATGCCGGCGCGGGCGAGCTTGGCCGGCATCTCGGCCGCGACCTCGATCCCGGTGAAGCCGGCGCCGACCACCGCCACCGTCGCGCGGGCCGGCGAGGGCGGCTGCCTGCCGAGCGCGGCAAGATGCGTGTTGAGGCGTGTGGCTGCTTCGAAGGTGTCGACATCGAAGCCGTGTGCGGCAAGGCCTGATATCGCGGGGCGAACCAGCTCGCTGCCGGTGGTCAGCACCAGCCGGTCATAGCTCAGCGTCTCCGCGCCGGAGCCTGTCTTGACGACGACCTCGCGCTTGGCCGGATCGATCGCCGTGACGTCAGCCACGCTATGCCTGACGCCGACCGGATCGAGCAGGTCTTGCAGCGGCAGGGCGACGTCGCCGAGATCGACCTCGTAATTGCGCACCCGGATGTTGTGATAGGCGTTGCGATCGACGACGAGAATCTCAGTGTCGTTAGCCCGCGGGCCGATCTCGTCGCGCTTGCGGGCCGCACCGAGCGCCGCCCACAGACCGGCAAAGCCGGCCCCCAGCACCAGGATGCGCGCCATCTCTCCCTCCGATCTCGGATCGGAGGGAGCTTGCCCGTGCAGGCGAGGTCAAATCAAGTGGGTGAGGGCGTGCGAGGTGCCCTCACGTCCCCGGCCGCGACACCTCGGTCTCCTTGCTGGTGATGAATTCCAGCAGCACCGGCACGCCTTCTTTGGTCTTCTGGATGCCGCGCTTGATCGCGGGGATGATGTCTTCGGGCTTGGTCACCCGCTCGCCATAGCCGCCGAAGGCGCGGGCCATCGCGGCGTAGTCGCCGGAGATATCGGTCGAGCGGTATTTCTCGGTCGAGATCGGCATCACCTTCAGTTCGATCGCCATCGAGAAATTGTTGAGCAGGATCGACATGATCGGAATCCGCTCGCGCACCGCGGTCTCGAAATCCATGCCCGTGAAGCCGATTGCGGCATCGCCCCAGACATTGATGCAGAGCTTGTCCGGTTTTGCCAGCTTGGCGCCCATCGCGAGGCCAAGCCCGTAGCCGAGCTGCGTGGTCTTGCCCCAGCCGATATAGGACAGCGGCTCGACCGATTTCCAGAACGGCGACAGCTGGTCGCGCGGGCTGCCGGCGTCGTGGGTGATGATGGTGTTGTGGATGTCGACGGTGTGCTGCAGATCCCACAGCACGCGGTAGGGATTGAGCGGCGCGTCATTATGCGTCAGCTTCGGCATCCACTTGGCGAGCCATTCCATGTGGGAGGCGGCGATCTCTTCCGCGACCGCGCTGGGATTGCGGTCCGAGGTCACGGACTTGCCGATCTCCTCCAGCAGCGCGTCGAGCACGAGGCCGGCGTCGCCGACCAGCCCGATCCTGGCCTCGACATCCTTGTTGATGTGGTTCGGATCGAGCGTCGAATGGATGATGGTCTTGCCCTTCGGCATCGCGATGCCGAACGACGTTTCGGTGAAGGAGCAGCCGATGCCGAAGATCACGTCGGCCTCAGTGAGGAATTTCGGCACCGCGCGCGGTACGGCAAGGCCGCCGGAGCCGAGCGACAGCGGATGCGTCTCCGGGAATGACGACTTGCCGCCGAGGCTCGTGGTAACGGGGATCGCGAGCCGCTCGGCAAGGCGCTTCAGCTGCGGCCAGGCTTTTGCGTAATGCACGCCCTGGCCGGCATAGATCACCGGACGCTTGGCGTTGACGAGCAGGGTTGCGGCTTCCTTCACATGGACGGGATCGGCGCCATAGCGGGTGCGCAGCACCGGTGTGTAGTTCAGCGGCTCCGGCACCTCCTCGTTCCACATGTCGACGGGGATCTCGACGATCACAGGCCCGCCGCGGCCGTTCTTCAATTTGGTGAAGGCGCGGCGGAAGATGTTGCAGACTTCCGCGGCGATGTTGATCGGCTCCGAGGATTTCGAGAACGCCTTCATCGCCTGGCTGGAATTGAAGTTCGGATCGATGTTGGCAAGCCGGCGCGCATAACCCATCGGCAGCACCAGGACGGGTACGGATTCGCCGTAGCACTGCGCGACACCACCCATCGCGTTCTCGGCGCCCGGGCCGTGCTGCATGCAGAACGCGCCGATCTTCTCGCCCGAGGTGACTCGGGAGATCGCGTCCGCCATGTGCACGCCGATGCGCTCCTGGCGCACCATCACCGGGCGGATGTCGGCGCTGGCGGCGTATTCGATCAGGTGGTTGACCGGGTAGCCCGTGAGGATCTCGATCCCCTCGCGCTTCATGATTTCCGCGATCGCGGTGCCGAGCTTCATGACGCTCACTCCCTTTGGATGCGGCCGGTTCGTTCCGGCCTCGTTGTCGTCCTGTCCGATAAAGGAACAGGATTCCGCCGCGAGGGTAAAGCGCCGCCGGGGCCGGATCAGGTAGTCCTGATATGCGTTTACGCCCAATCGCGGATTGCCGCCCCGCGGGGTCGGAATGCAGGCAGAACTAGCAGCGAGTTTCTCTGCAACCTTTAAGCGATCGTTCATCGTGTCCATCAATGGGCCGTCAACCAATGTGGCCTAGTTTTGCTGGAATATTGCTACGGCGCGGGAGAAAAAGCCGCGGGCGTCGGACAGGAGCTTTTCATGCGCGCGTTGCTTGCAAGATTTCTGCGTGATGACGTCGGGGCTACGGCGATCGAATACGCCATCATTGCCGGCGGCATCAGCATCGTGATCGTCGCCGGCGTCAGAGGCATCGGCACCAGTGTGAGCGGCCAGTTCACCGCCGTCAGTTCGGCATTCAAGTAAGCGCCATCAGCCACGCTTCACACTTTCTGGTTCAGTCGCCTCCGCCGTCTCCATTCAGCGCGCGCAGCATCGCGATAAATTACGGTGACAGTGCACTAAATTTGACTTCCGTCCGCCGGACGACCATCATGTCGTATGGCCCGTCTCGCCCGCGTCGTCGTCCCAGGTCATCCGCACCACGTCACTCAGCGCGGCAATGGCCGCGCGCAGACGTTTTTCGGCGATGGCGACTATGCGCTCTATCGCGATCTCCTCGCCGCCAATTGCGCTGCGGCCGGCGTCGAGGTGTGGGCCTGGTGCCTGATGCCAAATCACGTGCACCTCATCCTGGTGCCCTCCGATGGCGACGGGCTGCGCCGGGCGTTGGCCCGCGTGCATCGGACCTATGCCGGAACGATCCAGGGGCGGCGCAAGCGCACCGGCCATTTCTGGCAGGGCCGGTTCGGCGCCGTCGTCATGGACGAGCAGCATCTCGCGGCGGCGCTGCGCTACGTGTCGTCGAACCCGGTGCGGGCGCGCCTGGTGGCGCGGGCGCAGGACTGGCGCTGGTCGAGCGTGCGAGCGCATCTTCGCGGCAAGGACGACGGCGTCACGACGCTGGCGCCGGTGCGCGATCGCTTCCCGAATTTCGCCGATCTGCTGGCATCCGAACCGGAGGCCGACCTGTTTTCTTCGCTCCGCGCCGCGGAGAGCGTCGGCAGGCCGCTCGGTGACGACCGTTTTCTCAGCCGCCTCGAACGCAAGACCGGGCGAGTTCTCAAGCCCGGCAAGCGCGGACCCAAGCCATCCGCCGAGGATGAAGATTGATCGTCGGAAGAGTTGAGTGCACTGTCACCGTAATTCAACCCAACCATCTGCTCAAGTTGCACAAACCTTCTTCCACGCATGCTACCATCAGGCGCGCAGCTTAACGTTATAACTCCGAATGGCTCGACAGTATTCGTTGGGGTGCATCCATGAGAGCCCAGTTTTTCGACAGACAGGACGCCACGAATCCTCTGAATGGGACAGTAGTTGACGGGTCGCCAGCGTTGCGAAGGATCGTTAACGACACACGGCAGAGGCAACCATTTTTGTCAGAGCTTGTTGGCACAAACGGTCGCAAGCTGCTCTTAGGCCTCGGATCTGGGGATGGTTGCGTACAGTTTAGTTCAACTGATGGGGCTCCGCCTTATTTGATGGCGGTGGCAACAATTGAGCACGAAGGAGGGGGTACGCAAGAGTTCTTGATGGGTGATACATCGACACCAATGCCGCGGCGCTATTGCCTTCCAATGGAGAAGGTAGTTGAGATTGCGGTCGCTTTCTTGGAAACTGGCGAGCGATCGTCGAGCGTGGAGTGGGAGGAAATTTAAGCCGCAGAGAGCGCGATACCGGAACTCCCAGCCTTTGTGCAAGGTGGTAAGACGGTGGGCGTTTTGCACACGTCGGCCGGAGAGTTATCTCTCGAAAGTGGATGGGCTGGACCTGCCGCAGACATTCCGCGCGAAACCTCTGCCAATTGCCGTGACAGCGCACTTAACTCCCCGACAATGATCATTCTTGACCCTGTTCTGGTTCGGACGGCCTCGGCCCACGCTTGCCTGGCTTCAGGACACGTCCGGTCACCCGCTGCAGGCGGGCGAGAAAGCGGTCGTCGCCGAGCGGCCGGCTCGATGCTCTCGGCGGCGCGCAGGCGGTCGAACAGACCGGGCTCGGGCTCGCTGGCCAAGCAGTCCGGCGAAGTCGGGGAAGCGCTCCCTGACTGCCCTCAGCGCCGTGACGCCGTCATCCTTGCCGGGCAGATGCGCCCGATTCCGGTGACAGTGCACTAAGCCGCCAACTAGAAGTTGAGTGCACAATTGCTGTAATCGAGGGCGGCCACACGATTTCGGAATAATGGAAGTGTGCCCCTGATTTGCCCGACATGTCAAGTTGACAAATCGACTGCCGGCGGCCGGCCAGCTCCTTTGCATGGGGTTGTTTTCGATATTTTGGCAGCGTGCACCCGCGAGGCGGCACCGCACGGCAGGTGACCTGCCGGCGCGGGTCATCTGGCCGTTTGCGAGCAGGCGTTAGCGCTGCAGCCTCGCGAGCAGGCTCGGCGTATCCCGGCGCTTGCCGCCCATCTTCTCGACCTCGCATAGAACTGGTCGACCAGCGCGCTTCCAGCTGGGCGTCTTCCGATCGTCTTATGATGTAGTCGGCGGCCTGCGGCAGCGCCGCGACCTCAACCCGCCTTCTTCCGCGCCGCGGTGCCCTGCGCGCGCGCGGGCTTCTCGGCCTTCTTTGGCTCGGGCTTGACGGCCTCCTTGGGCTCGCGCTTGCCGCTGCCCGAGATCGGCAGCAGCATCTCGCGCTGGCCCTCGATGCGCTTCTTCGGCTTCTTGCCCTTTGCCGCCTTTGCTTCAGCCTTGGCGGGAGCAGCCTGCTTCTCATTGGCGAGGCTCTTCTTCAGCGCGTCCATCAGGTTGATGACATTGCCGCCGGCCTTCGCCACGGGCTTGGCGATCTTGATGCCGTTGCGCTTCTGGTTGATCAGGTCGATCAGCGCCTGCTCGTAGCGGTCCTCGAACTCCTCCGGATCGAACTCGGCGGACTTCTGCTCGACGATGTGCTTGGCGAGGTCGAGCATATCCTTGGTGATCTTCACATCCTGGATGTCGTCGAAATATTCCTTCTCGCTGCGCACCTCATAGGGGTAGCGCAACAGCGTGCCCATCAGCCCGTTGTCGAGCGGCTCGAGCGCGATGATGTGCTCGCGGTTGGTGAGCACGACGCGGCCGATCGCGACCTTGTCCATGCTGCGGATGGTCTCGCGGATCACCGCGAAGGCGTCGTGGCCGACCTTGCCGTCGGGAACGAGATAGTAGGGGCGGATCAGATAGCGGCTGTCGATCTCGCTGCGCGGCACGAATTCGTCGATCTCGATGGTGCGCGTCGAATCCAGCGCGATGTCGTCGAGCTCTTCCTTGGTGACCTCGATATAAGTGTCGGTGTCGACCTTGTAGCCCTTCATGATGTCGTCGGTGGAGACTTCCTCACCGGTCTCCGCGTCGACCTTGGCGTATTTGATCCGGTGGCCGGTCTTGCGGTTGATCTGGTTGAAGGAGACCTTCTCGGTATCCGACGTCGCCGGGTACAGGGCAACCGGGCAAGTCACGAGCGAAAGGCGCAAAAAGCCCTTCCAGTTGGCGCGGGGGGCCATAGGCAAACTCCGATTACGCAACCGACGGAACGATCAAGGATAACACCGGCAACCCCGGTTTGAAACAACGCGGCCCGGCGAATTTGGCAACGGCGTTAACCGTGGCCTCGAGCCTGCGCCCGTTTGACGCGGCGGCGGCGACAACGGTTGGACAACAGTCAAACGGCCCCGGAACATCGCTCCGGATCACGCGTTGGCCCTGCGAAGGGGAGCGGCAATCGCCGGAATTTCAGGCACTTAAGCAACGAGGTCGCCATGGCAACGGAACGACACGGTCAGATCACAGAAACCCCGACCGAGGCGCGCCAGGCCGAGCCCGGACCATCGGTTCTCGCGCTGCTCACGGCCTCCACTGGGCTCGCAGTCTTGATCCTCGGAATTATCTGGTTCGCCTTTTTCCGGGTGTGACGCTGCGATCGCGCTCTCCCGCATGCGAGGTCTTGATTGTTAAACTGAGATACGAGCAGGGCGGCCACCATGCGCTTGCGGAGTGTCCGGTCGATCATGCCTGCACCTCGCCACGGCCGTCGTGCGTGCGGTCGCATGGCATTCTCTGGCTCGACGATCGGTTTGACGCGCGACGCGCATTCGCGGCGTAGAGCGCAATATCACACAACTGAAAAATTCCGACGAGCGGACTGATGAGGTCGCGGGAGCCGATCGCTGACCATGTTGCGCGGAATTTTCTTGAGCCAGGACTTTGTCAGCCAGGACGTGAGCTACGAACCGTCTTCGACGGCTTTCGCCTTCACGAGATTTTGCGGCCGAGATCTGTGACGTGCGAAGCGAATTGCCGCCGTGACGCGTCATGAGATCATCGAAATTGGCTGCTAGCTGATTTGAATCAGATGCGCCTTGAGCTTGAGATGTTCTATCCGCAAGAAGAAAAAAACTCGCTGTTGGCGCGCCTCAAGGAGAAAAGCGTTTCAGGTGCCTTCGTCGGACTGACGCTGCTGGCGATGGCGGGGTGGATTTATCTGCTCAGCTCGATGTTCCTGAAATTCATGCTGTGGTGGTTCTCCTGAGGCGCCTCGCGCACGAGAACAACCGATGTGGGCACCGGGTCATTGTCGCGCCGTTCGATTGCACAAAAAATTCCAGCGGCTGAACATTCTTTCGGCGCGCGCAATCATGATGTCGTCACAACTCCGAATGTTAATAACATCGGTTTACGTGGACGAATGTGATGCTTTCTCCTGTTCTCATCCTTGCGGCGGCGTTCGTCGCCGGCTTCTTCTCCGGTTTCGCCGCGCGCTCGTGGCGATCGCGCAAGCGCCGCGCGCAATATCGGATCTATGCACCGTATGTGGCGCCGCCAACCGCCAAATCGGCGAGGCGGGAACAGCCGGTCACCGCATTCGGCCACATGCGCCGCGCATTCTAGCGGGCTAGCTCGGCAGAGGTAGCGCGACAGTGGCGTGAGTTGGGGTTGGCGGGCGACATGCAATCGGTCATCTTGTCTTCGTTGCGGCAGCCGGGCTGCGTTCGCGTGCCGGCGGGGTGTTGCCGTTGGCCCGCGCATCGTGAGGGAACTTGCACGCATGAGTGATCTCAGGGCGCATTCGCCAAGGCGGTATGTCGTCGATGTCAGCGGACGGCGCGTGCTGGTCGGTCTTACGCTTGAAGAGACCTCGGAATTCGAAGGATTGGACGCCTCCCTGCCGATGCCGGGCGGGGAAGCCCACGGTGCGGGGCTGATGCCGTCAGCGGTCGAGGGACGGTGGGTCGAGCTCTATGACAAGCACGACAAGGCCTGGATCAAGTGGAAAGCCGACCTGAGGGCCGGGCAACAGGATGGTTCACCCTTTTTTAACTAAGACCGGGCGATTTTCAGCGATACTGCCTGAGTGGGCCCGAACCGGATACTGACAGATGTTTCAGCTGTTTCTGCGGGCTCGCGCGCATGACCTGATCAGGTCGCGGCGGAGCGAGGAAGGTTTCAAGGCACGCTCGGCCGAGCGCGATGCCGAGACCGATCGCGCCCGGATCGGATCGATCATGGCCGCGATCGAGGCCGCCTTGCAGGCGGCCGAAAGCGAGCAATCCGGCCTCGGCCGCCGTGTCGACGACGTTCTGGCCCGCGCGGCGGTGACGCTGGGCAACGGCACCGACGAGTATCTGGAACGCGAGGCGCTTGACAACTATCATCAAGATCTATTTGACGCCGAGATCTCCAACGGCCAGCGTCGGCTGAAGGAACTGGCGACCGAGATTGCGCACTTCAAGTTCATGAAGGCCGCGGTACTGAGCCGCTTTCCGGACTACAAACCTCCGGCCGCCGGCAACTGACGCGCCTCGCGGCCGCAACGCCGAGCCGGAAGCTGCAGCCCGCGCCTGACGGCGTGTGCGGCCTGGTCCGGCGCAATGCGAAAGGCACAGGCGAAACGTGGTGATCGCAGGCAATCTACTCGTCACGGGCTGCGCCGGCTTTATCGGCTTCCATCTGGCGGAGCATTTGCTGCGGGCAGGGCAGCCGGTCATCGGCATCGACAATCTGAACCAATATTATGATCCGGCGCTCAAGCACGCGCGGCTCGATCTGCTCAAGCAGCACCGTGGCTTCACCTTCCTGGAACTCGACCTCGCCGATCGCGCCGGGATGAAGGCGCTGTTCGAGCGCTATCGCTTCGAGGTCGTGGTGCATCTCGCTGCCCAGGCCGGCGTGCGCTACTCCCTGCAGAACCCGCATGCCTACATGGATTCCAATCTGGAGGGCTTCCTCAACGTCCTCGAGGGCTGCCGGCATACGGCGTGCCGCCATCTGCTGTTTGCGTCGTCATCGTCGGTCTATGGCGCCAACACCAAGCTGCCGTTCTCGGTCCACGACAACGTCGATCATCCGGTCAGCCTCTATGCCGCGACCAAGAAGGCCAACGAGCTGCTCGCCCATTCCTACAGCCACCTCTATCGCATCCCGACGACGGGGCTGCGGTTCTTCACCGTATATGGGACGTGGTATCGGCCGGACATGGCGCTCTATGCGTTCGCGGATGCGATCACCAAGGGGAAGCCGATCCAGTTGTTCAACAACGGCAACATGCGGCGCGACTTCACCTATGTCGATGACGTGGTCGAGGCGATGGTGCGGCTGATCGACCGCGCGCCCGAGGGCGACGTCAACTGGTCTGGCACGCATCCGGACCCTGGTTCGAGCAAGGCGCCGTGGCGCGTCTACAACATCGGCAACTCCAGACCGGAAGAACTGATGCATGTGGTGGAGCTGCTCGAGCAGGGCTTCGGTCGGCAGGCCGAAAAGCAGTTGTTGCCAATGCAGCCTGGGGATGTCCTGGAGACGGCAGCCGATGTCTCCGATCTGGAGCGTGAAATCGGCTTTCGGCCGCAGACGCGGATCGAGGACGGCATTGCGAAATTTGTCGCCTGGTATCGGTCTTATCACAACGTCGATCGGACGTAGTGCGCCCGTTAGCGAATTCCCGCTCGAGAAAAACCTGGCTCGGCGCGGAACGGAGTGCGGCACTGAGAGTTATCGACGGTTCTGCATTCGCGTCAGCCGTGATCATCATGTCCGGCGCAATCGTTCCGGCGCACGCGATCGACGCCCAGGTCGCACGCGCCTGCGATGCCTTGGTCGCGAGGGCGTTTCCGCCGCGAGAGCCCGGCAATCCTGCTTCCGGCAGCGCGAGGGGCGGGGCGAAGGATCAGCGCGACTATTTCAACACATGCGTCGCCAATGGCGGCAAGATGGGCGACGACACGCCTCCCAAATCGAAATAGCGCACGATCGCGACGCGCGTTGCGAATTAGCGATGCTTATGGCGGTTGGTCGAATCCGCTGCTGTCCGCCGTGGCAATCGTGCAAGCGCACGTGAGATGAGAACGCGAAGCGCATTTCGCTGCCTCTGCTGAAGCAGAAATGCCTCATTACCGCTCATTTCGAATTAGATTAGCATTGTCGGATTCGGTCAGGTCGAGGTGAATATCTTGCATGATCGAATGTGTGGCGTTGATTCCCTCCGCCGCATCGTCAGGGCGGATCCCAATGCTCAGATCGGCGACCTCGAGATCTGAAACGGATCGAAATATTCTGCGATCAATGCGGAGGACGCGGTGTCGGTTCGCTGCATCCATGCTGTTCGGTTCAACCTGTTATGCGCGGCGAAAAAAGCTGATTGATCGAAAGCAGCAGATTTAGTGTGTGCACGTCGTGTTTGGTGGAATATCTGGTCCGAGGCAGGAACACCCCATCACGTTCCGAGTCATCGACGCGGCGACATTGTGCTAGCCGGCAGGCGTGTCGCCGGTTTCGACGGCGATTGCTGCGATCAACGATCGTCAAATGATTTCATGCTCTTGCTCGCGCCTCATGGTCAGTGCCGGCTGCGCTCCTTGGCGGCGCGCCGCGTCGCTGCCGCTGACATCCCATCGCGAAGACACATATAAGGCCATCGATCGAACGTTTCGCGATCAGGTTGTGGAACCTGGTTGAGAAAATTTATCGCGGAGCCACGTTCGTCGCAAACCTGCCCCATTAACCGCATTCCATATGTGTGGTCTAACCCTGTCATCGAAACTTCAATCACATCGCTCATACCCTTAACCGCAGAGCGAGGGCGCGCCATGAAGCAGCACAAAGTTCAACATTCGCATCAGCCAATCGAAGAGGCGTTGCTCGCGACCAATCAATCGCTGCGCAACGAAGTCGTTGCACTGATGCTTGATATCGCCGCGTTGCGTGAAATCCACGAGCGCCCTGGCGCGTCTCGTTCGTTCGGCATGTCGCGTGAGCAGAACGCCCCGCGCGTCGCATTGCGTCGGGTTCACCACAGCTAAAGTCCGTCAGCCCATTTCTCACTGAGCAGAATTTGCGGCCACATCCAAGCCAGTCTGGCAAGGATGTGGGCGCTTGCTGTTATGGACAATTCAATTATAAGTTGAATATTGTCCGCCCGATCCTGGTTTTGGGCGAGCTGGATCGATCGAGCGGATGCTTGCCGCGGACAATTTGTGGTCGTGAGGGCGGGCAGTCAGTGCTCTTGCCGCACCGGCTTGTGCGCCGTGACGTAGGACAGGCGCTCGCGCAGGATCCACGTCTGCAACACCAGCTCGACGGCGGTATGCCGGAGCTCGGAATTCTCCGCGACGAGGCGTTCCAAGGCGTCGGTCGCCTCGCTGGACGCGGATTGCTTCCCCTCGAAGACCTTGAGATGCGCCATAGTGTCGATCCTCGTAAAGTGTGTCGATCAGAGGCTGGCTCTGACAAGCGTCATCACAGGATGGTTCGCGGATTATCGGGCGGTCGTGGTTCCGCCTGATGGCCTCGGGTGGCAAAGCGCCTAATTGATAATTCGCGGATCGAGCTAAGAGTGTTAGGTTTCCTAAAAATGATCCTCAAATATGTTGGAACTCTCATGACACCTAACATCTTAGTAACTAGCGCTGCGCGTGCGCGCCCGCAAGTCGCCGGCCGCGAAGGTCGCGGGATTAATCTGTTAGAATGTTGTGAAACTCTCGCTTGACCGGCAGCGTAGATATCGCGGAGAGGCATGGTGCACCCACAATCTGTCGCGGGACCGATTGGATGTTCTCATTTGCTTCTCATTCGGGAATGCAAACGGTGCGCCAGTTATCCAGATCAAATTGTCATGCGCAGAAAGTCGTATAACTTTTTCTGTGAGGTCGTCTTACGTCGGGAATATTGCTCATATATTCCGGTAAACACCTTGCAGCTTCGGTGTTTCTTCGCACAATGCGGCGCTGCCGACGGCAAGTTCGAGGCTCCCGAAGGCCCCCCGGGAAATCCTCAATTTGAATTTCCTGTTGCATTTACATAGCTTATAGGCCATGCGATGATTGCTAATCTAGGGGGCAATGAGATGACCAATGAGGCGTCATTCAACTGACGAGATCAGTTCCAAGGTCAAACAAGCCGAGGAACTCATGGCGCGGGGGCAGTCACAAGCCCAGGCGTGCAAGGTGCTGGGCGTTAGCGTGATGACATTTCACCGCTGGCGCAAGCAGGAGGCTGCACGCAGCCATCAGCCGCACGGTACTGTGACCGAGCTTGCCGCTCGTTCCGATGATCGAGATGGTATTCCCCACTCTCACAACCGTATTGACGAATTGCGGCTGGAAAATGAACGGCTGCGCCGGATTGTGACCGACCTGCTGCTCGAGAAGATGAAGATCGAGGAGAAGCTCGCGCTCAGATCCAGCGGCGGGAACGGTTTGCCCCGCCGTGGCGAAATCCAGAGCTGAAATCCAGAGCTGACGTAAGCTGATCCGGTATAAGCTAATCCGCTAGTGGATACGCGAGGGCCTGGGAGCCAGCAGCAGCTGGTCGCTCAGATGCGCTTTCTCTGATCTTGCGCGCAGCTCCTCGAGGATCGGACGCAGCCTCGCCTGTGCGAGGTCCAGGCCTTTGACAATGTCCTGATTCGGCATTTTGGCGGGAAAACGGGCTGATCGCAGCTTTGTTTCGACCGCCTTGACCAGCATCTCGACGTCGTCGCGGTGCTGGCCTGCGACGAGCTCGGCGCCCATCAGGCGGATGAGATGGAGGAGGGCCAGCAGCGCGGCCTCGGTTTCGCCAGCCGATGAACTCATAGACGCTCTCTGCCTGATATTGCCGGCAGGTCTTGCGAGCTCACGATCTGCCTGATATTAAACATGTGAATTGTTAACACGAATGTTAATTCCCGATGGCGGACCTTTCGAACGCTCGAATAGCGAAGGTACCGGTTAGCTTCGGCGCGTTCTCGTTCGCTTTTGCCTCGCTCGACGCGTTTGCTGTCGGCTTCGAGATGATCATCGTCGTACTGTCCAGCATCATTGGCGGCGCGGCCTATCACCTATTTTACTACCACACGGTTTATAGCAACAGCCTCGAGGGTTTTCTAGGGATCGGGGTCCTCGCCGCCATCCTTCACATGTTCGTGGCGAAGTCGCAGGGCCTCTACAATGCGCAGGTGCTGGCCGGTCTCGACCGGCGCTGGAGCAGCCTGCTCGGCGGGTGGCTGCTGGTGGTCCTGCTGATGACCCTGATCATCTTCCTTCTGAAGGTTGGCTCCGGCGTCTCGCGCGGGTCGGTGATGTCGTTTGGCGTGATCGGCGGCCTTGGGCTGGTGGCCGGACGGATGCTGCTGCAGGCGCCGTTGCAACGTGCGATCGACCGCGGCATGCTGGCGACGCGCCGTGCGGTGCTGGTCGGGACAGCGGACGAATTGTCCCGGGTGCGGCAATCGAGCCTGCTGCGCGATTTCGGCCTCAGCGAGGTGCGACGGATCCAGTTGTCCGGCCTGTCGGACGACGCGGGCGACCGCGCCGCCGTCGCGTCGGCGATTCGCGCGGCACGGGAGTGCGGCGCCGACGAGATCGTCCTGGCGATGCCCTGGCAGCAGGAACCGCGCATCCAGTTCGTGTGCGATCAGCTGCGGGCGTCACCGCTGCCGGTGCGGCTGCTGCCGGATCGGACGGCGGAGCGGTTCCTGGCGCTGCGGATGGTGGCGTCTGGCCCGATACCGACGCTGGAAATGCAGCGCTCGCCGCTGACCTCGCTCGAGCGTGCCGGCAAGCGGCTGTTCGACATCGTGGCATCGAGCGGTCTTCTGGTGCTGTTCGCGCCGCTTTTGATCGGGACGGCGATTGCGATCAAGCTCGACTCCAGGGGGCCGGTCCTGTTCCGGCAGCGCCGCAACGGGTTCGACGGCAGGCAATTCATTATCCTCAAATTCCGCTCCATGCATGTGCTCGAGGACGGCGATGTCATCACCCAGGCTCGCGCGAACGATCCGCGGCTGACCGGGATCGGCGCCACGCTGCGCCGCCGCAGCATCGACGAGCTGCCGCAGCTGGTGAACGTGCTGCGCGGCGACATGTCGCTGGTCGGGCCGCGACCGCATGCGCTGGCGCATGACGACAAATATTCGAAGCTGATCGCAAGCTATGCGCAGCGCCAGCACGTCAAGCCGGGCATCACCGGTCTCGCACAAGTGCAGGGACTGCGCGGCGCGACGCCCGCGATCGAGGACATGCAGCTGCGCGTCGCGCACGACCTCATCTACATCAAGAGCTGGAGCTTCGTGCTCGACCTGCGCATCCTGCTGCGCACCGTGGGCGCGGTGCTGCGGCACAAGGGAATCTAGCGGATCGTGTATCCGACGGCTGCCCGTGTGCCGGCGCGTACTACTCCGGCATGCTCTGGCTGGCGTCCTTGAGTTCCGCCTCGATGATGCGCCGGTTGGCATCGGTCGCCACGCGATAGGCCTGGCCGATCGCGCCCTTCAGCTCCGGCGCGCGGGTGAGGATTAGGCGGACCTGCCGCTGCAGCAGATCGACCAGTTCCACATCGCGCGTGGTATCGACCTGCGCCAGCAGGATCAGGCGCGGCGCGATCAGGTCGCTGCGGTTGAAGCCGGTGTAGTAGGACATCTTCAGCGCCTTCGATGCGGTCGGGTTCAGCCAGTCGAACCGCCCGGTCGCCGAGGCGAGGCCGAACCAGCCGCCGGCGTCCGTCGGCGAGAGCCGCAGCGCACGGGTGAAGGCGGCTTCGGCCGCCTCGGGCGAGGTCTGCAACTCGCTCCAGCCGTCGGCGAGCCACAGCTCACTCCTGACCACGCCGAGGGCGGCCGCGAGCGAAGGGTTGCCGCGCAATGCATCGGCGGCGAGCCACCAGATCGACAACGCCAGCGTCGCGGCGCCGATCAGGATTGCGGCTGGCACGAAGGCCGGCGACAGCTGCCGCGGGTGATGCCGGCTCGCGTCAGCCTTCGCGTCAGCCATGGCGCGCTGCCCGGTTGCCGGTCATCAGCAGGGTTCGCCGCGCGCCCTCCAGCTTGACGCAGGTCAGGCGGCCCGTCGCATAGGCGCCGGTGTCGACATTGATGCGGTTGCGCAGCAGCTCGGCCTCGCGCACCGGCGTATGTCCGTGGACCACGACCTTGCCGAAATCATCTTCCGACACCAGGAAGTCGTCGCGGATCCAGAGCAGATCTTCCTCGCGCTGCCGCATGAGCGCGACGCCGGGCCTGACGCCGGCATGCACGAAGAAATAGCGGCCGCAGGAAAAGGTGATCGGCAGCGAGCGCAGGAAGGCGAGATGGGCCGGCGGCATCTGGCGGACCAACTGCCCGGCGAGCGCCCTGCGTTCCGCGGCGTCGGGATTGAGCGAGGGCGTCAGTCCATAGGACATTAGCGTCTGCAGGCCGCCGAATTGCCGCCATTGCGCGAGCATGTCGGGATTGACCAGAAACTCCAGCAGGCAGGCCTCGTGATTGCCGAGCAGGCAGACCACGCTGTGGGTCCGGCGGCGTTGTTCGAGCATCGCGATCACATCGCGCGAATCCGGTCCGCGATCGATGTAGTCGCCGAGGAAGACCTGGATCGGCCGCGCCGGCCGGAACTTGCGCATATCGGCATCGATCCGTGCGCAGATATCGTGCAGCAGGTCGGCGTGTCCGTGGATATCGCCGACCGCATAGATGCAGGTGT
Source organism: Bradyrhizobium sp. USDA 4011 (assembly GCF_054063415.1). Taxonomy (NCBI): domain Bacteria; kingdom Pseudomonadati; phylum Pseudomonadota; class Alphaproteobacteria; order Hyphomicrobiales; family Nitrobacteraceae; genus Bradyrhizobium; species Bradyrhizobium sp. USDA 4011. The sequence continues at coordinate 1,368,286 of NZ_JBSSGG010000001.1, read as the reverse complement.
CGTCGCCCTCGTCATGTTCGAGGTCGCCGGTCTGGCCGACCATACGCCGGAGGAGGCTGCGCATCTGTGGTCTAGCCCGCCTGCAACGATGAACGGCTGATCCGCTGTGCCAATCCTGTTCCGATCACGGCTCCCAACACGATCACTCCGGGCAGCGCCGGCAATTCCGGCAAGGTAAAGGTGGCGAGCGCCAGCGTCAGCAACACGGCTGCCGCCGCCGCGGGATAGGACCAGTCACGACCGCGATTGCGTGCACCGGCCGTGAAAGCAGCGATGCCCACGATCGTAACCGCGAGTGAAGTCCAGAACATGGCGGAACCGAACTGCGCGATCAAGGCTGCGGCACTGGTCGCCACCACGGGCCGCGTAGTCGCCCCTTGCCAGTCCATGTAGGTCGATGCCAGCGTCGCGGTGGTGCCGGCGCCGCTGCCGAGCACGGGCAGGTCGGCGAGCAGATTGTGGGTCGACTGCACGAGCTCGTCCGGCGCATGGGCGAAGGCTATGGCAAGCGCCACGTCGGGACGACGGTTGGCGACCGCCGTCACCAGCGCGATCAGCGCGATCGCAGCCGCAGCGGCAGCGCTGCTCCAGCGAGGCAGATGAAGCTTTCGCGCGGCGAAGGTCATCAGGACGAGCGCGATGCCCGCTGCGATTGCGATAGCGGCGCCACGCCGGCCGTACCAGCAGGCGCTGGCGGCGCAAAACAGCGCGCTGGCGGCGAGCAGCCGGCGCAATCGGGCCGACCGGGCCGCCGTGCGGCCGCCAATATGTCCGCCGACATCGAGCGCGCGCGCAAGGCTGAGCGGGACGCCAATCAGAACGACGACGAGGAATCCGTTTGCCGTCTCGTCTCGCGTAGCGCCGAGCCAGGCTTTGAGCGGATCGCCATACAACGGCAGGATCAGCGCCGCGACGGCCGCCGTCGCTGCAATGCTGCGGGCCACCCTGTCGGCGCGGCGGGGATCGATCGCGATCGCCGCGGCGGCGATCATGACCGCGAGCAGCGACAGCCAGAGCAGTAGCGCGCCAAGGCTTGCGCCGGTATCGATCGTGATGCTGCCGCTGAGCGGTGTCTCCAATGTTTCGCCGGCGAACTTCCACACCGGATGCGCCCAGAACGTCAGCGGAAGCATCTGCAGGATGATCCAGAGCATCGGCACGAGCGCCGCCGCAACAGCGGGCCCGGCGACCCGCTTCAGGAAAGACAGCTCACCTGGCCGGATCGCCGTCAGGCCCGCCAGCAGCCCGAGCGACGTTGCGGCGCCGACCAGGCCAATGGCGAGCGACGCCTCGATCAGACCCGCCGGAATCGACGCCCCGATCAAGATGCAGATGAAAGCCGTGACGTTCCACACGGGAGGGGCAAATCCTTGGAAAACAGGTCCTGTGGAAGGTGAGAACGCAAGGCAGCGGGATGCCCCGGGCTCGCCGCGAGGTCAATGGAAATCGGGCGCGCCAGATAAGGCAGCGTTATGTCGCGTTAATGCGGACGGCGCAGGGCGATGAGCGGCGTCGAGGTGCGGGACCGGAGCCGCGGCGCGAAGGTGCTCGCGAGATATCCGCCCTGCAGCGATACCATGGCGGTGATCATGAGCAGCGCGGTCTCCGACCACGAGAGGCGCGCTACGCCGACGGCAGCCAGCAGCATCAGTTCCGCAAGCGCGACCGGCACCAGCACCAGACAGTGCTGGCGCAGCCCGAGCACGGCGCCGCCGATCAAATTGCCAAGCAAAACAAATAACATAACCAAACCCTGCGCCCGCATATTATCGGGCCGGGTCCTAAGCCGGGGTTAACCGGTCGTCGCAAATCGGCAGGCGCGATGCCGGCTGGTGTTCGAACGGCCGGCGACTATGTTGATAAACTAACATTTAGAACGGGCGCAGGTCGCCGTAACTATAGGCGGCCCAGTAGTCGCGGCCGCCATACGGCCCATAGGCGCCATAGAGCGGCGCGCAGGAATAGCGATCCGGGCAACCGTGCCAGCAGACCCGTTTCCACTGACAGACATCGCCATGACAATATTGCAGCCGCTGGCAGTTGCCGCCGACGCGCTGCGCGACGCGTGGAGCAGGAAAAGCAGCCAATTCCGCGGCAAAAACGCCAGATCCGCCAGGAGAGCAGCCGAGAGAGCCGCCAAGCAGAGCGACAGTTCCCAGTACGATCGCCAGTGGCTTCATGCAGGGCATCGAACCCTCAACCGGTTAACTCAAACCATCTCATTCACAGATAATCGGAACATCACACGAAATCAAAGCCGGAGTGAGGTCACGCGGGCCGTGCCTCACGGCGCCGCGCCAGTGTCGCTGAATTGCCTCACCTTGCTAACATTATATCACGTAACCTTGTGATTGTGATAGTCGGCGTGTTACGGCACGGCCGGAGCATTTTAAATGTCGCGTGCGAATTTCATTCGAGCAATGTTATTGCTTGCGGCCGCCTGCTGGGTCGGCGGTTGCCATTACATGCCGACCAACGGTCCGACGAGCTCTGATGTCGTCGCCGGGCAGCGGGATCCGGAAAGCCTGCCCTACGCGATGGTCAAGATCACGCCGCAGGTCGAGAACGTGCTGGCGTCATTCGCGCCGCAACTCGCCGGCGGCATTCAAGGCCCGCCGCCCAAGGACATCCGTTTCGGCATCGGCGACGTCGTCAGCGTCACGATCTTCGAGGCCGCCGCCGGCGGTCTGTTCATTCCGGCCGAGGCCGGCGTGCGTCCCGGCAACTACATCACGTTGCCGAACCAGAACGTCGATACCGACGGCAACATTTCGGTGCCCTATGCCGGCGCGATCCGGGCCAAGAACCGTACCCCGACCGAGGTGCAGCGCTCGATCGTCGATGCGCTGAAGAATCGCGCGATCGAGCCGCAAGCGGTGGTCGCCCTGATCGAGCAGCGTACCTCGCTGATCTCTGTGCTCGGCGAGGTCAATAACCCGAACCGCTTCCCCGCCAACGCCGCGGGCGAGCGCGTGCTCGACGCCATCACGCGCGCCGGTGGCCCGAAGGGGCAGGGCTTCGATACCTGGGTGATGCTGGAGCGCGACGGCAAGCGGACGACAGTGCCGTTCGGCCAGCTGGTCTACGAGCCCAAGAGCAACATCTACGCGCATCCGGGTGACACCATCTATGTCTACCGCGAGCCGCAGACCTTCGTCGCCTTCGGCGCGTCGGGCGCCCAGGGCCAGTTCAATTTCGAGGCCTGGCGCATCTCGCTCGCCGAAGCGGTCGCCAAGGCGGGCGGCCTGAACGACTCTTCGGCCGATCCGGCCTCGGTGTTCGTCTATCGCGGCGAGCTGCCGGAAGTGGCGGCCAAGCTTGGGATCGACGTCAGCAAATATTCAGGGCCGATCATCCCGGTCGTGTACAACATCAATTTCCGCGATCCGGCCGGCTATTTCCTGGCCACGCGTTTCCAGTTGCGCAACAAGGACGTGCTTTATGCGTCGAACGCGGCATCTGTCGAGGACGCCAAGCTCATGCAGCAGATCCGCCTCGTCACCGCAACGGTGAACGATCCGATCGTGGCGGCCTACAACGCAACGCTGCTCCGCAACTCGATCAAGTTCGGGACGCCGGCGCAAATCATTCAATGATCGATATGTCGTTCCAGATCACGCTCGATGCCGTCATTATCGCGGCTGCGGGGCGCCAAGGATCGCATGGACGAGGCCGGCCACAGTGACCGCGCGCAGCGCCTGTTTGCGGCCGGTTCGCCAGTTAGCGTTAGTTTCACGGGTCAGCCCGGGGGGCGGCCGGGCAGGGGTTTTAATTGGCGCGATAACCCCGACTATGCTAACGAGCTGTTAGTATTCGTTAGGGAGATGGCAGTGTTCACATTTGAGCGATCCGGCGGTCTTTCCGCTCCGCGCCTGGCGGTCTTGGCACGCGCGGCGCCCGGGCGGCGGCGCGCTCGAGGCCCGTAGCGGCAACACGCTTCTTTCAACTGTTACTCTCTGAGCGGGCTCGCGGTCGCCAATGGAGAATTCTCTGCAGCTACGCGCTTCGGTGTCAGCGACTGGACGCTTCTCAGCATCATTGGAGGGCGCGAGGGCAGGATGCATCCTGCCGGCGCGGCGATAGGACGGAGATGCTTCAGCGCAACCAGATTTCGCCGTCTGTCGATCTGAGAAATCGTCCGGCCGAACTGCCGTCGCTGGCGGAGACCTTCGACGCCTTTGTCACCTATCTGCTCCGGCAGTGCCGGGTGATCCTCGGGACGGCGGGCCTCTGCCTGTTCGGCGGCATCTGCTACCTGATGACGGCGGCGCCGAGCTATACCGCGCTCGCCACAATGATCATCGACACGCGCAAATTCCAGACCTTCCAGCAGCAATCGCCGGTGAGCGAGCTCCCGGTCGATTCCTCCGCGGTCGAGAGCCAGGTCGAAATCCTGAAGTCCGAGAACGTGGCGCTAGCGGTGATCCGCGACCTCAAGCTCAACGAGGATCCGGAATTCATCGGCTCCAGGGCCGGCGCGGCGGGAGCGGTGCTGGATTTCGTGTCCGGCCTGTTTGCCGGCCGCGCGCCGCCCAACGAGTTCGACCGGACCCGGCGCGCGGTCCGCACCTTCCAGAAGCAGCTCGACGTCCGCCGCCGCGGCATGACCTATGTGATCGAGGTCTCTTTCCGCTCGCTCGATCCGGAACGCGCTGCGCAGATCGCCAACGGTGTTGCCGACGCCTACATCGTCGACCAGCTCGACTCCAAGTATCAGGCGACCCGCCGCGCCAGCGTCTGGCTGCAGGACCGCATCCAGGAGCTGCGCACCCAGGCATCCAATGCCGAGCGCGCGGTGCTCGACTACAAGAAGACCAACAACATCGTCACGTCCAGCGGCAAGCTGCTCAACGAGCAGCAACTCGGCGAGCTCAACACCCAGTTGGTCCAAGTGAAGTCGCAGGTCGCCGACGCCAAGGCCAAGCTCGACCGCATCGAGGCGGTGGTGAAGGGAGGCGTCCCCGATGCGACGGTTGCCGATACCCTGAACAATCAGGTCATCACCAAGCTGCGCTCGCAATATCTCGAACTTGCCAACCGCGAGGCCGACTGGTCGTCCCGCTACGGCTACAATCATCTGGCCGCCGTCAATCTGCGCAACCAGATGCGCGAGATCCAGTCGTCGATCATCGACGAATTGAAGCGGCTCGCCGAGAGCTACAAGAGCGACTATGCGATCGCCCTGCAGCGTCAGACCGAGATCGAGCGCGCCGTGAACGATTCGGTTTCGCAGTCGCAGTCCACCAACCAGGCGCAGGTCACGCTGCGCGAGCTCGAGAGCTCGGCCCAGACCTATCGCTCGCTCTATGACAATTTCCTGCAGCGCTATATGGAAAATGTGCAGCAGCAGTCGTTTCCGGTCAGCGAGGCGCGGGTGATCACCCGTGCCTCGCGTCCGCTCAGCAAGAGCCACCCGCAGACCTTGGTCGTGCTCGCGCTCTCGGCGCTCGGCGGCCTGATCGCCGGGCTCGGGCTCGGCGTGTTGCGTGACCTCTATGACCGGGTGTTCCGCACCGCTGAAATGGTCGAGACCACCCTCGATGCCGATTGCGTCGCGATTGTTCCCCGCCTCTCGCCGAGCCAGCTCAAGGCGCCGGTGGCCGGTCGTCCGAACCTGCCGGTCGCCGCGCGCGTGATCCAGCGCGGCGACGAGCCGGTGCTGTGGGCGGCGATCGATTCACCATTCTCGCGGTTCTCGGAAGCGATCCGCTCGATCAAGGTCAATGCCGACCTCAACGTCACCAAGCCGTCGAAGATCCTTGGCCTGACCTCGGCGCTGCCCAACGAGGGCAAGTCGACGCTGGCCTTCGTGTTCGCGCAGCTGGTCGCCCAGAGCGGGGCGCGCGTGCTCCTGATCGATTGCGACCTGCGCAATCCCTCGCTCAGCCGCAAGGTCGCCGCGAACGCCGAGCGTGGCATTCTGGATGTATTGTCGAACAATGCGACGTTGCAGGACACGCTGTGGCGCGATCCCGAGACCGGTCTTGCCTTCCTGCCGGGCGCTACACGGTCGCGCATCGCGCATTCGCACGAGGTGCTGGCCTCCGACCAGATGAAGGATTTCATCGCCGGGGTCCGCGGCCATTATGATTACGTGATCGTCGACTTCCCGCCGCTGACGCCGGTGGTCGATGTCCGCATTACCGCGCACTTCGTCGATTCCTTCGTCTTCATCGTGGAATGGGGCAAGACCCAGGTGCAGGTGGTCGAGCGGGCGCTGCGCAGCGCGCGTGCGGTCAACGAGAACCTGCTCGGCGTCGTGCTCAACAAGGCCGATATCGCCGCGATGAGCCGCTATAGCGGCTATGGCGGCAAGAACTACTATTACAACTCGCACTACGGACGATATGGCTACACCGAGTGAGACGCGGGGTGGAATGCCCCGGCGTGCCGCCGCCTGGCACGAGCTTGCCCGAATGCCGCCCGCAGCGATGGCCAGACCATGACGATGGAATTCAGCATCGGACAGCATAACGCGCATTATGAGGGCGTCTATTCGGCGCGGGAGCGCGACTGGCGCCGCGTATGCGCGGTCGACAAGGCCGATCATATCGCCGGCTTGCTCGGTGCGTCCGCCGCCGGTGTCGACAATGTGCTCGAGGTCGGCTGCGGCACCGGCGCCGTGCTGGCGCGGCTGTCCGCGATCGGCATCGGCCGTGACTTCACCGGCATCGACGTCATCGACCCTGCAACCAACCTGGAGACCGACGGGGCCGCTTCGGCCCCGTTCCGCTGGTCGAGCTATGACGGTGCAACGATCCCGTTCGCCGACGGATCGTTCGACCTCGTCTATGCCAGCCACGTGCTCGAGCACGTGCCCGAGCCGCGCGCGTTCCTGCACGAGCTTGCCCGGGTGGCGCGGAATTTCATCTATCTCGAAGTGCCGTGCGAGCTGCATGCGCGGACCAATCGCCGGGCGCTGCAATCGACGCTCGACATCGGCCACATCAATTTCTACACGCCGGACACGTTTCGCCTGGTGCTGGAGACCGCGGGGCTCGATGTTGTCGGCTTCGGTACCTATGATCACAGCCTGCCGGTGCACGCCTTTCATTCATCGCGAGTCAAGGGGCTTGCCAAGAGCCTTGTGCGGAAGTCGCTGTTGTCGGTCAGCCCCGGGCTTGCGACCAGGCTTGCGACCTATCACTGCGGGGCGCTCTGCCGGCGCGCCGAGGCGCCGCCGCCGCCGCGGGACGGATAAGCCATGGCGCCGCGCGTGGTCGTCTTCAACAACATGATCACACCCTACACCAACCGGCTCTACAACGAGCTGGTCGACCGTGGGCTCAATCTCGCGGTGCTGTCCTGTACCGCGCAGGAGGCCGATCGCTCCTGGGCGGGATCGTTCACGCCGCGCTACACGACGCGCACGGTGCCCGGTGTCTCGATCCCGCTGTCGCGGTCGCGCTACACCCATCTCAATATCGGGATCAGGCGCGCCTTGAACGCGCTGGCACCCGACCTGCTGTTCGTCAATGGGCTTTATCCCTCGATGCTGGCCGGCGCGGCATGGGCGCGCGCCAACGGCAGGGCGCTGGCGCTGACGATCGACGGCTGGCGTGAGACGATGCCGAACACGGCCTATCATCGCCTGGCGCGGCCATGGCTGTTGCGCCAGTGCGACGCGGTCGTGTGCTGCAGCGACAAGGGCAGGGCGTATTTTCGTGGCGAGGGTGTCGGCGACGACGATCTGTTCGTGGTGCCGCTGGTGCCGGCATGGGATCCGCCGGACACCGTCCCGGGTTTCCACGACCGTCCATTTCACCTGCTCTGGTGCGCCCGCATCAACGACGACGCCAAGAACGCGATCTTCTTCGAGAACGTCGCCATCGCGCTCGGCCGGGTCTTGCCCGGCTTGAGGGTTCGCGTGGTCGGGTCCGGCGCTGCCGAGCAGCGCATGCTGGCGCGACTCGGCGACGCCGGCATCGATGTCAACCACGACAGCTATGTGCCGTGGCAGACGATATCGCAGGTTTATCTGCAATCGCGGCTGTTGCTGCTGCCCTCGTTGCTGGAACCGTGGGGTCTGGTGTGCAACGAGGCCTTGCAGTGCGGCGTTCCCTGCGTGGTGTCGCCCCATGTCGGGGCAGGCGGCGAGTTGGTGCGCGACCAGATTAATGGCCATGTTTGCGCGCTCGATGAGCGGGCTTGGGTCGGCGCGGCGCGCCGCTTGCTCGAACATCCTGCGCGCTGGGAGGCGATGTCGCAGCAGGCCCGGCAGAGCGTGCGAAAGGATGCACTTGCCGACGCCGCGGCGCGCTTTGCAGCCGCGGTCGATCATCTCTTGAGGGCGCCGGCCCGGCAGGAAGCCGTTCAATGATCGGCAGATGGTGGTTTCGAACCGAGGTCTTTCTGCACGCTTATCTGGTGATGGTGCTCGGCTGCATCTATTTCCTGTTCAATTTCATCGAGGGCATCTCGTTCACGGAACGGGCCGGGGAGTCCACGCTGTTCCGTGGCGCGTGGCTGCTGCTTTATATCCTGCTGATGCTGCACATTGCGGTCGATCGGAAGCGCTTCGGCCTGCTGATGCTGCAATCGCATCTCTACCTGACGTTCATTGCCTTCGCGCTGGTGTCACTGGCGCTGAGCGCCGACCCCGCGGGCGCGTCGATCAAGTTCGCGATGTACCTCCTGACCACGCTGTTCTCGGCATGGGTCGTGATCAGCTGTCCCGTCGATCGGCTCGTCGACACTCTGTTCCGGATCGGGATCGTGGTGCTGATCGTTCACGTCCTGCTGTTTCCGGTGATCGGCTCGCAATGGGACTATGACCCGCTGCATCGGCCGACCGTGCTCGGGACCCAGGCCTATGCCGGCGTGTTCGGCCACAAGAATCTCGCGGGCGCCTTCTTCGGTCTCATGGTGCTGATCTGTTTCGTCCGCATGCTGGCGGGGCCGCGGCGGCAGTTCGGCTGGTCGCTGTTGCTGATGGGGTGTCATATTTTTGCGCTCGCCGCGGCCGGCGCCGCAGGACCGCTGATCAGCATGTTGACGGCACTCGCCGTGACTTTCGGGCTGCTGCTGGTGGTGCTTGGGCACAGGGGAGCTGCCTCGATCTACTGGCTCGGCCTCGCCTTTGTTGCGCTTGTCATGTTCGCCGTGCCGAGCGACGCGTTGTACGGGCTGGTCGGCCGCAGTGGAAACCTGACCGGCCGCTCGTTCCTCTGGGCGGTCTGGCCGCACTTCTTCTGGCAACACCCCTGGCTGGGCTACGGCTTCTCCGGGTTCTTCAACGAGTTGCCGAACTCGCCCGTGAACGAGCTGACGAGCATGGCGCCATGGAACACCGAGTTCGGCTCGTTCGAGAATTCCTATCTCGATGCCTTCCTCCAGTTCGGCCTGCTCGGCGGTGCGTTCTATATGCTGCTGCTGGCGCGGGCGTTGTGGAACACTATCGTCTTCACGTTCGAGCGGCGCGGGATGTACTGGCTGGCGCCGTTCGCGATGCTGCTGTTCGTCGTGATCGCGTCAGCCAACGATTCGAGCCAGTTGTTGCATAATTATTTCGGCTGCGTGCTGGTGTTCTGGTGCTATTTCGGGCCGGAAGCCAGGCTGCAAACGGCGCCGCGGCGGGCGTTTGCCAGACTGCGTGTGAGTGAGGCGTGAGTGCGTTGACCGAAAGGCCGGATCGAATGGCGGCCCAGACCCGGGTGGCCGGTGCTGCGCGCGGAGCGCTCGGCCGACTGCGGCGCGCCGGGGGCAATGTCGCGCTCGGCTTGATCGATCAGGCGCTGCTCAGCGGCTCGGCCTTCGTGCTGACGATCGTGCTGGCCAACGTGCTCGATATCAATTCGTTCGGCCGATTCAGCGTCGCCTGGTCGTTCTCGATCCTGATCGAGGCGGTGTTTCTGCGCGGGTTGTTCGACGACGGGCTGCCGGCGACCGCGAATCGCATTCCGAAATCGCTGTGGCCGCAACTGCGGCTCGGCCTCTATCTGTCGTCGCTGCTGGTCTCGGCTGCGCTTGGCCTGCTGCTGGTGATTGCCGGCCTCGTGATCGTTGCGGTCGGCGGCGTCGCGAGCGGGCTCGTGATCGCAACCGGGCTCGCGATCCCTGCGGTTCGGCTGCAAAGCATGTTCCGCCGCATCTGCTATCTCGATGGGCGGCTGCCGCGCGCGGTGGTGTCGTCGCTGACCTATTGCGCGGCGGTTGTCGTCTCGGCTGGGCTGATGATCACGCTCAAGCTGACCGGTGCTGCCGCCGCGATGGCGTGCATCGCGATCTCCGCGGCACTCGCCGGCAGCCTGCTGCTCGCTCACACCCACGAACTGGCCTGGCCGCAGACCAGGATCTTCCGCGGCTCGCTGCGGCGGCTGTTTCGTAACGGTCGCTGGTTCGTCGCGACCTCGCTCACCTACTGGATCGGCAGCATCGGGCTGATCCCGGTTTGCGGCTTCCTGATCGGGCTCGACGCGAGCGCGTCGCTGCGGATCCTGCTCCTGGTGTTCGCACCGCTCAGCCAGTTCTGCGCGACGATGTTCTCGGTCCGGCTGCCGGAGATCGCAGCCGAGCTGCGCGCCGGCCGGCGCAGCGCGGTCGCCGCTGCTGCGCGCGAAAATGCCGTGCTGCTCGGCTCGATCGCGCTCGCCTATGGCGCGATGGTCGTGCTGCTCGGCCAGCGCATGCTCGCCCTCGTCATCCACGGCCAGAGCTACGAGATCGGTACCGGCAGCATCGCCTTGATGGGGACCGCGATGGCGCTCGACGCGGTGTGGCTCGGCCTCGCGCTGCCGCTGTTTGCGACCGGCAGGCCGCAGCGGTTCATGCTGAGCCGGATCGCCGGCCTCCTCGCGCTGTGCTGCGTTCTGCCGCTTGCGGCCGAGGCGTGGGGGGTGATGGGGGCGGCTGCGGCGATGGTGGCCTCCAGCGCGGCATCGGTGATCGTGGTCGTGCTGACCAATTCGGTGCGGGAGCAGATATGACCGGCGACGCATCCGGCCGCTCGCTCTCGAAGCTGCATATCGGCGCCTTCAATTGCGGCATCGCGGGCTGGATCAACACCGATATCACGATGCATCTGTGGATCGCGCGGCTGCCGTTCGCGGCCAAAGCGTTGCATCTCGCCGGCCTGCTGAGCGACGCCCGCTATGCCGAGCATCGCCAGGGGAGGTTTGCCGGGCTGCGCTACATGGACCTGACCAAGCCGTTGCCGTTCGCAGATGGCAGCCTCTCGGCGGTGTTCAGCGCGCATGTCTTCGAGCACCTGTTTCCTGACGAGGTCGAGCGGCTGGCGCGCGAGATCGCGCGGGTGTTGGCGCCGGGCGGGGTATGCCGCATCGTCGTCCCCGACATGGAAAGGATCGTCGCGCTCTACGATCCGGCAGCGCCGCAGGCCTTCCTCAAGGGCGTGTTCGAGATCGAGCGCCGCAAGGAGGCCGCCTTCGCGCATCACTGGGGCTTTACGCGCGCCTCGCTCGCGGCGCTGTTCCGCGATGCCGGCTGTTCCGAGACCCACACCCGGGCCTATCGCGAGGGCATCTGCCCCGACATCGACCGGCTCGACAACCGGCCGGACGAGTCGATCTTCTTTGAGGCGATCAAATGAGCGGAAGCAGAGAGCCGATATGCCGTTGCGTGAACAATTGCGCGTGCCGTGCTAGACCGACGCAACCGGTAGCAGGAGACTGACATTGCTGGGCGCAATTCAAGCCCGATTTTCCGGTGCAGCACGCAAGCGGCGCGGCGAGTTCCTCGTCCGCACGGTAAACCTGCCGCTCGACGCAAAGATCCTCGATCTCGGCGGCGGCACCGGCCGGCACATTCGCGCGATTCTGCCGCGCCATACCGACATCACGGTTTGCGATATATCGGCCGACGATTTGAAGGCTGCGCGCGAACGCTTCGGGTTCAAGACCGTCCTGCTGCAGGAGACCGAGCGTCTGCCGTTCGAGGATCAGGCGTTCGACTTCTGTTTCTGCTCGTCGGTGATCGAACATGTTACCGGGCCCAAGCAGGACGTCGTGACGATCGAGGATGACACGGCATTCCGGACTATCGCGCGCGAGCACCAGAATCGCTTTGCCGGCGAGATATCGCGGGTCGCGAAGTCGTTTTACGTGCAGACGCCGCACCGGTACTTTCCGATCGAGAGCCATACCTGGCTGCCCGGAATCATCGTCCTGTTGCCGAGGCGACAGCAAATCGCACTGATCGAAAGGTTCAACCGTTTCTGGTTCAAGCGGACCGCGCCCGACTGGCATCTATTTGACTGGCGCGAGATGACGGAGACGTTCCCGGACGCGAAGATCTATCGCGAACGATATCTCGGCATGACCAAGTCGCTGATGGCGATCAAGGCCTGAGGCGGGCATCTGCCGCCGTATCAATCGTCGCGGCGGGCGAGGATGTTGATCAGCGTGCCGACCGCGGACCGGCGGTCGAGCGCCGGCGGGAGCGGCGAGCCGCCAAAGCCGACGCCGAGCATTGTGAGACCATGTTGTCGCAACAGGCCTTGCATGACGGCCGGCGTGGTGTCGAATTTGGAAAAGGCGAGGTAGCGGAACAGCGGCCGCGCCGACACGCGCGACGAAGCCGCGCGCGCGAGCTTGTAGCCCTGGCGCAGCAGCGATCCGCGGTTGGGGATCGAGACCAGGAGCAGCCCGCCGGGCCTGAGCACGCGATGGATCTGGGCGAGGCATTGCGCCACGTCGGGGACATATTCCAGCACGCTCGCGCAGAGCACGCCGTCGAAGGATCGATCCGCAAACGGCAGGTTTGCGATGGTCGGAATCTGCCGGAATGTGAGCCGGTCGGCCGGCGGGCCGTCGGCGGGGCGGTCGCGCGCGGCCGCAATCATCTCCGATGAGGCGTCGACGCCGGTGACGTCGCAGCCGCGCGCGGCGAGCAGGCGGGAGAGCGTTCCGGTGCCGCAACCTGCATCCAGCCAGCGTTGGCCATTGAGGTCCGCGTTCCCGAGCAGATCGAACATCGCTGCGGTGCGCGCCTTGAAGGTGCGGCTCTGATGCAGCCTCTCCCACTCCGACGAGATCTCGTCGTGAAAGCGGATTTCAGGTCGGTCGCGGGTCTGGGCCATGGGAGCCATGGTGTTCCCTACCAGTGGAAGCCGCTCACTTTGGCGCGCACCCCTCGGGGCAGTCCAATGTCCGACAGTTCGAGCACGACCTGGTCGGGCCGGGTTGCCTTCAACGCCGCAACGAAGCACGGATCGGCCGTCGTCAGCACGATGATGTCGGCCCATTCGATCGTCGATGTCACATCGTCATGCAGCAAGCCGACCAGCTCAGGGTTGCGCATCAAGAATTCCCGGTTGGCGCCGATCAGTTGCGACAGCTGCACGTTCGGGTCGTAGATCCGGATGTCGCGCTGCTCACCGCGCAAGCTTTTGACCAACTCGACGAAGGGGCTGTCGCGGACATCGTCGGTGCCGGCCTTGAAGCTGATGCCGAGGAACGCGATGCGGCGGCCGTCATGCGACAGGATCCAGTCGGCGCCGCGCGACATGATCATGTCGTTGCTCGGCAGGATGCTTTCGAGCACCGGCGTCGACAGTCCACGGCTGTGCGCGAGGTGCTTCAGCGCCTTGACGTCCTTCGGCAGGCAGGAGCCGCCGAAGGCAAAACCCGGCCGCAAATAAGCCGGCGAGATGTTGAGCCGGGTGTCCTGCAGGAAGATGTTCATGACGTCGCGGCCGTCGATGCCGAGCGTCTTTGCGATGGTGCCGATCTCGTTGGCAAAGCTGACCTTCAGCGCATGCCAGCTGTTGTCGACATATTTGACCAGTTCGGCGGTCTCGACCGGCGGGGTGATCTTGGCGCCCGGCAGATCCTTGTAGAGCGCCATGACGCGGTCGGCAGTTTCCTGATTGAAGGCGCCGACCACGGTCTTGGACGGCACGTTGAAGTCCGCAATGGCGCTGCCTTCGCGCAGGAACTCGGGATTGAAGGCGAGGTCGAAATCGCGTCCGATCTTGTTGCCGGAGGCTTCCTCGATCAGCGGCCCGACGGTGTCGCGGGTGGTGCCGGGCAGCACGGTGGAGCGGATCGTCACGGTATGCGGCGCGTTCTTCGCGCGCAACCCGCGGCCGATCTCGATGGCGACCTGCCGGATCGCGGTCAGGTCGAGGTTGCCGTTGCCGGACGACGGCGTGCCGACGCAGACCATCGATATGTCGCTGTTGACGATCGCCTCGGTGGCGTCGGTGGTTGCGGTCAACTGACCCGTTGCAACCGCGTGCGCCACCTTGTCCGAGATGCCCGGCTCGATGACCGGCGATCGGCCCTCACGGATCAGGTCCACCTTCGCGATGCTCTTGTCGACGCCGATGATCTGGTGGCCGAGCTCGGTGAAACAGGCCGCGCAGACCGTTCCGACATAGCCGAGGCCGAAAATGCTGACGTTCATGCTTCGACCTTCGACAATCCTGCGACCTGCGCGTGGCCGCGTCGCGTTTCGCGTGAGTGAGGCGGCGGGGCGTTCAACGCGATGCTCGCCCGGCAGCTGCATTGGCGTTGACGCCGGGCGCCTGCGAGGTCGACCGCTCCGCGGTGGCGATCGCGCGTGGGACGCGGCTCTGCCAGGGAAGCTTCCTGGCGAACAACGCCTCATAGGCGGCGAGCAGCTTCGGCTCCTCGTGCGTCCAGGACAATTCGCGCTCGACGCGGCTGCGGCCGAATGCTCCCATTGTCCGCCGCAGTGCCGGATCATCGATCAGCGTGATGATCTTGCCGGCGAAGTCGTGCGGGTCGTTCTTCGCCGCATAGAGCGAGGCGTCGAGCGCGGAGCGCCGGCCTTCGCGAACCTCGAACTGAACGATCGGCCGTCCGAGCGCCATGTACTCCATGATCTTGTTCATGGTGGAGATGTCGTTCATCGGTGTGACGCGATCCGGATTGACGCAGACGTCCGCGGTCGAGAGCATCGTGAACAACGCTTCGTCGGCGATAGCGCCGGTGAAGTTCACGTAGTCGGAGAGCTGCATCTCTTCGCAGAGTGTGACGACCGCATTCCACTCCGGCCCGGTGCCGGCGATGTTGAACTGGATGTCGGTACGCCCGAGATCGTGCACGATGTGGCCGATCGATTGCAGCAGGAGATCGATGCCTTCCGACTGGCCGATCACGCCGACATAGCCGACGCTGTGGCGCCGGCCGCGGCGCCAAGCCGGATCGGCCGGGCGGGAGCGCACCCGTTCGAGATTGGGGCCGGACCGGACCACGAAGACCCGGTTGGCCGGCATCCGGCCACGGGTGATCGCGATCTCGCGATAGGATTCGTTGGTCGCGATCGAGAGGTTCGCGGTCTTGAAGGTGAGATACTCGACCAGCCGCAGCAGATGCCAGAAAAAGTCCCTGCGGCCGAATTTTGCTTCGTAGAGCTCGGGATTGACGTCGTGATGATCGAACACGAAGCGCTTGCCGCCGAGCTTGAACAGCAGGCCGATCAGGAAGATCAGGTCGGGCGGATTGCAGCCATGGATCACGTCGAATCCGTGCTTGCACGCCACCTTGATCGCAAGCCACGTCTCCCAGAACAGCGCGACCGGATATTCTATGAGATAGGCGGCGATCCCGCGCGCTTCGAGCGGCATCGGATGACGGTAAATGTGAATGCCGTCGAGGCACTCGTAGGATTCGTTATGGCCGCGGCCCTTCGGGCAGATCACCGAAACTTCATAGCCGGCCTTGCGCAGCGACGTTGCCTCGCACCACACCCTGCGATCGAAAGGAACCGGAAGGTTCTCGACGATGATCAGGATCCGCCGCGGTGATGGTTCAGCTCTCGACATCTGCGATGATCTATACCATTGACCTAACAACATCGCAATCCGACTAACATTTGCATTAACATGCGCAGCTTCCATTTTGCAATCCCGCCGCGGATGTGACGGCGACGAGACACGGACATGGCAGGTAGAGTGAGGGATTGGGCACAAAGGGCGTCGATCGCGCTGGTTTTGAGTGCGCTGGCGCCGCTGGCTCACAAATGGCCGCTGCAGTGGGCCGGTGCGGCGGCAAACGATGTGCTCAATGTGAGCCATGTGAACGTGGTGATCCCGCCGACGCTTTTCGGCATGACGATCAATGCGATCGGGCAGTCACAGCCGTGGCCGGCGCTCAAATTTGACGGCGTCCGCCTGTGGGGCGCGATCTACTGGGCGCAGATCAACCCGGCGCCCGGCATCTACAATTGGGCGCGCTTCGACGCCATTCTTGCGGCGGCGGAGCGCGAGCACGTCGAGATCGTCTTCAATCTCGCCTTCACGCCGCGTTGGGCCGCGTCGGTGAAGGATGCGCCGCCGGCATTCACGCCGGGCGCAAGCTCGCCGCCCGCCGATCTCACATCGTGGGACGAATGGGTGCGTGCGGCCGTTACGCGCGCCGCCGGCCGCATCAAATACTGGGAAATCTGGAACGAGCCCGAGGATCCCAAATATTACTCGGGCGATATCGCGACCATGGTCCAGATGCAGAAGCGGGCCTACGAGATCATCAAGGCCAGCGATCCCGCGCTAACCGTGCTGACGCCGTCGTCCAACGGCACGCCGGACGGCTATCGCTGGCAACAGGCCTTCATGGCGCAAGGCGGCGGACAATTTGCCGACGTCTTCGCCTTCCACGGCTATACGAGCGAACCCGAAGCGGTGATCGGAATCATCGCCCGCTTCAAGCAGATCCTCGCCGCGCACGATCTCTCCACAAGACCGATCTGGGACACCGAGGCCGGCTGGTCGTCCCGCGAGGACAACCCGGATGGCTTTCTGGCGCGCGCATATATCCTGAAATGGATCAGCGGTGTCGACCGGTTCTATTGGTACGAGTTCGCCGGCGGGGGCAGCGACTTCGGCAAATTGTGGGACCGGGCGCGCGGGCTGCTTCCGAGCGGAATTGCCTATCGCACGGTCCAGTCATGGCTGGTCGGCGCCAGCGTCGTGGCGGCAGGCAGGACGTCGCCGTCGACCTGGCGCGTCGAGCTCCGCATGCCGGATGGCCGCAACGGCCTGATCCTCTGGACCACCAGGGGGCGGTCCGTACATCGGGTCGACCCGCGTTTTAGCCGTTACCAGGGCCTGGACGGCGGCGAAGGAGCTGTCGCCAACGGTGAGGTCGAGATCTCGCCCAAACCGGTCCTGTTACTGGAATGATAACTATGTTAAGTCTCTGCGCCATGGGATAACAATCACGATGTTCTTATCTTCATTGCGGGCGGCGGGCGCGGTACAACGGGCACTGTTAACTCGAGGCGTTGACCGACTGTGAAGCAGATCGCGCAGAACTATAAGAGCGGCGAACTCAAGCTGATCGATGTGCCGGCGCCGCGCTGCCGCCCGGGCGGAGTCCTGGTGCGCACGGCGTTCTCGGCGGTGTCGACCGGCACCGAGATGATGAAATTCACTGAGGGCCGGCTGTCGCTGCTCGGCAAGGCGCGGGCACGCCCCGACCAGGTTGCCAAGGTGGCGCGCTCGGTCCGCCAGCAGGGATTGATTGCGACCTATCAGAAGGTGATGAACCGGCTAGATTCCTACACGCCGCTCGGTTATTCGCTGTCGGGCACCGTCGTGGAGGTGGGCGAGGGTGTCGGCGGCTTCGCGGTCGGAGCGCGGGTCTGCTGCGGCGGTAATCAATATGCAACCCATGCTGAATATAATTGGGTGCCGGTGAACCTCTGCGTGCCGCTGCCGGACGGTGCAGCGCTCGACCAGGCCGCGTTCACGACGATCGCCTCGATCGCATTGCAGGCGATGCGCCAGTCGGAAATCGGTTTCGGTGCGACCGCCTGCGTGATCGGCCTCGGCCTGATCGGGC
Organism: Bradyrhizobium sp. USDA 4011; assembly: GCF_054063415.1. NCBI lineage: Bacteria > Pseudomonadati > Pseudomonadota > Alphaproteobacteria > Hyphomicrobiales > Nitrobacteraceae > Bradyrhizobium > Bradyrhizobium sp. USDA 4011. The sequence goes on along the minus strand of NZ_JBSSGG010000001.1, from coordinate 1,350,521 downwards.
AGATCATGGTGCGGCTGCTGCGCAGCGCCGGTGTCGTGGTCGTTGGGCTCGACAGGCTGGAGCCGCGCTGCCGTCAGGCGGAGGCGGCGGGCGCCGCAATCTGCGCGGTCGCATCTGACGATGCTGCGGCCGGGTTTCGCGCCCGGATCGACCGGCTGACCGCGGGCAACGGTGTCGATTGCGTGTTCATCACGGCGGGCAGCGACGATCCGGATCTCGCGTCGCGTTCGGCCGCGTTGCTGTGCGACCGCGGCCGCATCGTCGACATCGGCAAATGCGCGCTGAACCTGCCGTGGAACGAATTCTACGACAAGGAGCTCGACGTTCGATTCTCGCGCTCCTACGGCCCCGGCCGCTACGATCCGCTCTACGAGGAGGGCGGCATCGACTATCCGATCGGCCACGTGCGCTGGACCGAGAAACGCAACATGGAGGCGATCGTCGCCCTGCTCGCCGACGGACGGCTCGATTTTTCTGCGCTGATCTCCGACGTGGTGCCGCTGGAGCAGGCGACGTCGGCATTCGAGCGCATGAGCCGGGGCGAGGTTGGTCTCGGCATGGTGTTCGCCTATCCGGACGGCGCTCCCCGCGCGATGCAGATGGTCTATCGTCCGGCCGTTGCGCTGCGCAGCAGCCGGGTCCGGCTCGGCGTCATCGGCGCGGGCAATTATGCCTCAAGCATGCTGTTGCCGCAGCTTGCAAGTCACGCGCGCGTCGATCTCGTCGAGGTCGCCACCAACACCGGCTTGAGCGGCGCCACCGCGGTGCGCAAGTTCGGCTTCGCGCGTGCCTCGACGGATGCGGCCTCGGTGCTCGAGGCCGACGACATCGATGCCGTGCTGATCGCAACGCGCCATGCCTCCCACGCCGACCTCGCGGCGCAAGCGCTGCGTGCCGGCAAGGCGGTGTTTGTCGAAAAGCCGCTCGCGATCGACACAAGCTCGCTCGATCAATTGGAGCAGGTGATCCGCGAGACCGGCAACAACCGGCTGATGGTCGGCTTCAACCGCCGCTTCTCGTCCCTGCTGCAGGGCATGCGCGCGGCGTTCGCGCCGGTGGGACCGCAGGCGCTGCAATATCGCGTCATCGCCGGGCCGCTGGAGAAATCGTCCTGGTATCTGCAGGCCGAGAGCGAGGGCAGCCGCTTCGTCGGCGAGGGCGGCCATTTCATCGACGTATTGTCATGGTGGCTCGGCGCCGAGCCGGTGCGCGTCTCCGCGAGTGCAGCCGGCAAGGATATCGACAATCTCATCGCCACGTTCGACTTTGCCGACGGTTCGGTTGCGAGCCTCAGCTATCTCACCGGCGGCGATCCGCGTGTGCCCAAGGAGGCGCTTGAAATATCGGCAAGCATCGGCTTTGCCACCTTCGATAATTTCGTGGGCTTCGAGGTCTGGCATGCCGGACAGCGGACCGCTAAGAAAGCGCGGCTCGACAAGGGACAGCGGCCGATGCTGGATGCCTTCATCGCGTCGGTCGCATCGGGGGCCGCGATGCCGATCGGGCTCGAATCGCTGCTTGCGACCACCCGCGCAACGCTCGCGGTGCAGGAGAGCGCAGCCGCCGGGATGCCGGTCGATCTGACGATCGGCGCAGCAGAGCAGGGCGTCGCACGCGCCTTGACTGCGTTGAGATGAATCCGGCCTGGTATCTGCGCAGGCTGCAGCGCATGGAGCCGTCCGAGCTTGCGGGACGGGCGAACGATCAGCTGTTGCGCCTGCTCTGGCGCATCACGCCGCCCGATATCGCACGACACGCCAGCGCCACGCTTGCCCCGGGCCCGCGGCAGCCGCGGCTGAAGCCGCTGCCTTTGCCGGCGCACGCTCCGCAGCAGGCCACCGGGCGGCTGATCCGTGCTGCGGACCGGATTCTCGCCGGACATTGGCGGGTCTTCGCCAGAGATCACGATGCCCTGGGCGAACGGCCGGACTGGTTCGTCGATATCCGCAGCGGCAAGCGGGCGCCCGCTGACGTGTATGCGTTTGTGGTGCCCTATCGCGACGAAGCCGCGGTCGGGAACATCAAATACATCTGGGAGCCGTCGCGTCACCACCATCTCACGGTGCTCGCGTCGGCGTATTACTTGACCTCGGACGAACGCTACGCCAGGCGCGTGGCCGCGCATCTCACAAGCTGGTGGCGCGAGAATCCATTCCCGCGCGGCCCGCACTGGATCAGCGGCATCGAGCTCGGCGTGCGGTTGATCTCGTGGGCCTGGGTGCGCCAGCTGCTGCAGAACTGGCCCGGCGCGCCTGCGCTGTTCGAGGACAACGAGCAGTTCCTGACGCAGCTCTATGCGCATCAATACTGGTTGTCGCAGTTCCCGAGCCGAGGCTCCTCCGCCAACAACCACATTATCGCGGAGGCTGCCGGGCAGTTCGTGGCGGCCTGCGTGTTTCCGTTCTTTCGCGACAGCGCGCTGTGGCGCCAGAATGCCGCCAGGACGCTGGCAGATGAGGCTGTTGCGCAAACCTTCGCCTGCGGCACCAATCGTGAGCTCGCGACAGATTATCACGGCTTTGTCCTCGAACTGCTGCTGGCCGTGGCAGTGCAGGGCGAAGCGTCCGGGCACCAGCTCGGCGACGTGGTCTGGTCCACGATGTGCCGCATGAGCGACGTCATTGCCGCGATGCTCGACGATCGCGCCCATCCACCCCGTCAGGGTGATGGCGACGAGGGCATTGGCCTGCTGCTCGACGATCCGGCCGGCAATCGCTGGCTCGGTCTGCTCGCCACCGGCGCGCGCCTGTTCGGCGATCTGCCATGGTGGCCCAAACAGGCGGAGCCCGATCTGCGCACGTTTTTTCTGACCGACGGCATCAAGGCGCGTGCCATCGCTGCGCGGCCCGCGCGCCGCCCGCATTTGCTTGATGAGGCGGGGCAGACCTTTCTCATCGATGCCGACCGAGCGGTGTGGTGCCGCTGCGATCACGGCCCGCATGGCTTCGGCCGCATTGCGGGGCATGCCCATGCGGATGCGCTGTCGCTCGAATGCAGGATCGGCGGCGTCGATATCCTCGCCGACCCCGGCACCTATTGCTATCACGGCGATCCGCGATGGCGTGCCTATTTCCGTTCGACGCTGGCGCACAACACGCTCTGCCTGTTCGCGCGCGACCAGTCGGTGTCGGGCGGGCCGTTTCTGTGGACGCGGCATGCGCAGAGCCGGCTGATCGCTTCCAGCGGGCTCGACGATCGTGATGTGGACGCGAGCTGGGTCGCGGAGCATTCGGGATATCAGGACACAGCAGATCGTCTCGTGCATCGCCGTTCGGTGCAATTGCAGCGTCTGGCGACGCGGCTCGTCGTCACCGATATTGTGCTTGCCGATGAGGGGCTTGCGGTGCCGGCGAGCCTCAGCTGGCATCTTGGTCCCGACGTCGAATGCAAGCTCGAAGGGCGTCACGCGCGACTGTCATGGCCCGGCGGTCGCGGCGAGCTCGAGTTGCCGGCGGCGCTCAGCTGGACGGTGTATCGCGGCGACGAAACCGTGCCGGCCGGCTGGTATTCGCCGTCGTTCGATCTCAAGGTCCCGGCGACGACGCTGATCGGCTCCGGAACGCTCGCCGCCGGCCACAGCCTGGTGACGGAGCTGCGCTGGTTTCCTGAGCCGGCACGCCGATCATGAAGATCCTGGTTGCTCACAACAGGTATCAGGGACGCGGCGGCGAAGACGTCGTGTTCGAAGCGGAAGTCGACCTGTTGCGCGACGCTGGACACAGTGTTGAGACGCTCACGGTCAGCAACGAAGCGATCAATTCGCTTGCCGCGCGGATCGCGACGACGCTGTCGATCGCCGATAATGCGGAGGGAAAACGGGCCGTCGCGGAGGCGATCGACCGCTTTCGCCCCGACATCGTCCACGTCCACAATTTCTTCCCGCTGCTGTCGCCCGCCGTGTTCGATGTCTGCCGGCAGAAGCGCGTGCCTGCGGTGGTGACGCTGCACAATTATCGCACCATATGCACCGGCGGCATGCTGCTGCGCGACGGTCGCATCTGCCACAAATGCCTGGACCGCGGCCACCTCTGGGGCGCTGCCCATCGTTGCTACCGCGGATCGCTGCCGGGCTCGCTGGCATCGGCCTACATGATCGCGCGGCACCAGCGCCGCGGCACCTGGACGCGTCCCGGTGTGCGCCTGATCGCGCTGACGCAGTTTGCCCGAACACTGTTCGCGCAGGCAGGCTTCGATGCCGGTCGGATCGACGTGAAGCCGAACTTCATGGCCGATCCGGGGCCGCCCGATGCGGCGATACCGCGCGCCGGGCTGCTCTATGTCGGACGGCTGAGCCGCGAGAAGGGCGTTGGCGTGTTGCTGGATGCTGTTGCGGGGACCGGCATGCCCTTGCGGATCGTTGGTGAAGGACCGGAGCGCGCTGCGCTCGAAGCTCGGGCGCCCGCCAATGTCAGATTCCTCGGCGCGCTCTCGCGTGCAGACGTGCTTCGGCAAATGGCGAGTGCCCGGGCGCTGGTCGTGCCGTCGCTATGGTACGAGGGATTTCCGATGGTCGTGGTCGAAGCCTTCGCACAGGGGACGCCGGTGATCGCATCCGAGATCGGCGGACTTGCCGAGGTGGTGAGCGCCGGCAAGACCGGCGCATTGGTGCCGCCGGGCGATGCGGCAGGGCTCAGACAGCGCATTGTTGAGCTTCTGGGCGCCCCCGATCTCGCAACGGCATGGGGGCAGGCTGCCCGGACCGCCTATCTCGAGCGCTTCGCGCCGGATGAGAATCTGCGGCTGCTCGAGGCCATCTACCGGCGTGCCGCCGCTGGATGATCGCCGCAGACGGTGCTTCGCGTGTGATGCCGTTGCCGCGCTCTTGTCCCTAGCGGATTGCGGCGAATCTGATGTTAATTTGTTATGTCGGGCGCTTGATCTGGGTCCGCTCCGGCGTTAGCCGGACGGCCGAATTGCCGGATTCTGTGATCGATTCTCCCGTTTTCGCCCGCTTGGCGCTCGTAACCTGCAACCAGAACCCCGCATAACGCCGCTCGCGTGCCGGCCGGTTGTGACGTTTGACGCTTTTCTGAAAAAGCGCTCACGCGGCGCAGAAATATTTTTTCAGATCGGAAAATCGCGTCGAAGCGCGCGCAAAGGCTGCGAAATTCAGTGCCCTGGCGCATCCTGGGACCGGATGAAACCCCGTATAATCACTACCCTTTTTGCATTGCGGCTAACATTTGTGAGCTGCCTGCGCCGAATGTTACTCCGCGACCGAGGTGGTGCTAAGTCTCACATAAGTCTCAGGGAACCAGACGTTAATGGCACATTGCTGATTGACACTCCGGGATTGCGGACTTAACAATGGACTTAACAAGTTCGTAACCTGTGTCCACATTTGAGCTGCGGCGCAACAAACCAGTTGTGGATCAACAGCTTACGTGCGGGCGAGCGGCTTGAATCCTCGTATCCCAAGCAGGGGCTACATCGATGGCGACTTACAATCTCGACCAGACCGACCTCAAACACGCGATCCACTCCTCGATCGATCACGCGACCCAGCAACAGATTCTTGACTATCTGATCAACGCGGGCATCGGATATACCAGTCCGGATGACGGCACCGCGATCCCGGTGCAGGTGGGCGCCGGCATCAGCAATCCCGACCCGGAAGCCAACGTTCTCATCGAGACCAACCCGAATAACACTGTTAACACCGACGCCAATCTGAAGGCGATCATCGAAGACACCAGCAAGGACGTGACGCTGACAGTGAACGGTAGCACCCCGGTGCTGGTCGCGACCGGCAACGGCAATGATCAGGTCTTCCTCAACAACACCGGTGACACGACGGTTCTCACCGGCAACGGCAACGACACGGTGTTTGGTGGTGCCGGCCACGACTCGATCGACGGCGGCAACGGCAGCGACGTGCTGATCGACAACGTCTCCGGTCACAGCACGCTCGATGGCGGGAAGGGCAACGATCTGCTGTTCGGCACGGGTGCCGACACCTTGATCGGCGGCTCGGGCAACGACACGCTCTACGGCGGCAGCTCGTCCGAGCTGAATGGCGGTACCGGCAACGACGTGCTGGTGTCCGGCAGCACCGCTGGCAATTCCAGCACGTTGGATGGCGGCAAGGGCAACGATGCGCTGTACGGTGGTGCCGGCAATGATCGCCTGTTCGGTGGCGACGGCAACGACACGCTGACCGGCGGTTCGGGCAACCAGGTTCTCGACGGCGGCAAGGGCAACGACGTGCTGATTGGCGGCTCGGGCAACAACCAGCTCTACGGCGGTGCAGGCAACGACGCGCTCTACTCGAACTCGGATGCGTCGCACGGCTCGATCCTCGACGGCGGTGCCGGCAACGACTCGCTTTACGGCGGTGCGGGTGCCGACACGCTGTATGGCGGCGCCGGCAACGACCTGCTGGTCGGCGGTACCGGCACTGTTGCCGAGTATGGCGGCGCCGGCAAGGACGTGCTCTACTCGGGCAGCGATGCCTCGCATGCGACCTCGCTCTACGGCGGTGACGGCAACGACTCGCTCTATGGCGGCGCCGGCAACGACACGCTGTATGGCGGCTCCGGCAGCGACACGCTGGTCGCCGGTTCGGGCAACCAGACGCTGCTCGGCGGCGGCGGCAACGACTCGTTCGTTGGTTCCGCCTCCGGTACGGCCTCGATGGTCGGCGGCTCTGGTCAGGACTACTTCTACCTGTCCAACCTCCACAGCAGCGACACCATTGACGGTGGTGCCGGCAACAAGGACTCGCTGACCTTCCTGGATCACGCCTCGACCGATGTGACCGGCATCACCGCGGGCAAGGACGGTTCACTGGACGTCAACTTCAGCAATGGCCAGGTGACCCAGATCAGCAACATCGAATACCTGATCTTCAACGATGGTCACTCGACCAAGCTGTAAGATCCCAGGTCTGCACTAGCTAGCTCTGCACTAAGCGAAGGCGCCGCCTCAACCCAGATTGAGGCGGCGCTTTTTTGCTATTACAGGCGGTGTTCTGAAATGCTGTCTGATAATGTCGCAGGGTTGCAGCCTGCGCCAATTGTGAGTCATCGAGATCATTTGAGTATTTGCCTAGAGATGACGTAGCGCGTCGAAGCAGGGGCTCCATCGATGGTGACGCAAAACTTGAACCAGACGGGGCTCAAGCGCGCGATCAGCTCCACGATCGATCACGCAACCCGGCAACAGATTCTCGACTATCTGATCAGCGCGGGGATCGGTTACACCAGCCCGGATGACGGCGCGACCATCCCGGCGCAGGAAGGCGCCGGGAGTCGATCGTTTAGCGTCGGATCGGCCGAGCTCCGTCTCAAGTTCCGTTTAGGCATTCCGTCAACGGACGTTAGAATGTTAGTCCGTCACATTCGGACCACGTAGCTTTTGTAAAGGCGTGTAGCTCGCTTGATCGAACGGTGCTGTGGCCGATGGTTTTCCAGCGGCGCCGGCAACTTTGGTCAAGTCGAGCGATTGCTGCAGAATTCAGCCGCTTAATGCGCGAACCGCGGAGCTCTCGAATTGGCCAAGAAGAAAATGCTGAATGCCGGCGCTGGATCGACGGTGACCAAGCGCATCCAGCCGTTGATGACATCGCACGAGTGGGAAGAGATAAGGCTCGACGTCGACGGCGGCGTGAATCCGGACGTCGTCGGGTCGATTACCGATCTGTCTCGGCTGTTTCCGCTGGCCTCGTTCGACGCGATCTGGTGCTCGCATGTCATGGAGCATCTCTATGCCCATGAGATCCACCCCACATTCGTCCAGTTCCGCGAAGTGCTCAAGCCGGACGGCTTCGCGCTGATCATGTCTCCCGATCTCGAGGCGGTGGCTCAGCACATGCTGACCCAGGGCCTCGGTGCGGTCGCCTATGTCTCGCCGGCCGGTCCGATACGGCCACTTGATATGATCTACGGGCACTCCGGCGCGATCGAGCAGGGACGCCACCACATGGCGCACAAGACCGGGTTTTCGTGCGACCGGATGGGAAACCTGCTGCTCAGCGCCGGGTTTCCGACGGTGTCCGTTCGCAGCGGGAACTTCGAGATCTGCGCGTTGGCGCTCATGCCGGAGGCCGAGGAGAGCCGGATCCGGCCGCAGCTCGAGGCCTGCGGCTTCGACTTCCGGGAGACGGCGACCGCCTCCCCGTGATTGTCGATGTTAAATAATGTTATAAGGGTTCGCGGTTAAACCACCGGTAGCAATGGCCCGGAACTCGCTTCTGTGCTTGTTGCGACACATATCTTTTTGGAACGATGCGCTGAAAATGCTGCGTTAGCGAACTAACAGTGATAAGTTATATCTCGCTAGGGACCGGATCTTGCGCAGTCGAAACCTCGAGGCTTCCATGACCAAACACCTCTCGCTCGTCGGCGCGCCTTCGGTGGAGGCGCTGCCGCCCTCGGGTCTCGTCTGTCTCGTCATCGTGGCAAGACAGCATGGTTTGCACCTGACCCCGTCGCAACTCATCCATGACAATCTGCTGGGCGACCAGGAAGTCACGCTTGCCGAGCTTTTGAAGTGCGCGAATTCCTCGGGCATGACGGCAAAGGCCGTCACGCTGGACTGGAAGGGGCTGAGCCATCTCAAGCGGGCGCTGCCGGCAATCGTTCGCCTGCGCGATGGCAGCCACATGGTCTTGCTGCGCCTCGAAGGCGATGAAAACAGCACCCGGGTGGTCTTGCAAGATCCGAACGCGAGCGAGGATGCGCTGCTCGTCATCGATCAACCGCGCTTTGAGGACATCTGGTCGGGCGACGTCGTCATGGCCAAGCGCGATTACGAGATCTCAGACGAGACCCAGCCGTTCAGCTTCGGCTTTGTCACCGCATTGCTGTTCCGCGAGCGGCGGATCCTGCGCGACGTCGCGATCGCGGCGCTGATCCTGGGCTTCATGGGCCTGGCACCGATCATGTTCTGGCGGCTGCTCTCCGACAAGGTCATTTTCTACAAGGCCTACAACACGTTCTACGTGCTGTGTATCGCCATGTTCGTGGTCATCATGTTCGAGGCGTCGTTCACGTTTCTGCGGCAGTATCTGGTGCAGCGTCTGACAGCCCGCCTCGACGTCAAGTTGTCGACCTACGTGTTCGAGAAGGTGCTCAATCTGCCGATCGACTACTTCGAACAGAACGCCGTCGGCCTGATTTCGCGGGACATCCGCGAGGTGTTTCGAATTCGCGGCTTTCTGACCGGGCAGTTGTTCGGAACCGTTCTCGATTCGACGACGCTGTTCTTCTTCCTGCCGGTCATGTTCTTCTTCAGTCCCATCATGACGCTGATGGTTCTGGCCTTTGCCGGGGTGATCGTAACCTGGCTGATCCTGATGCTGCCGACCTACCGGAAGAAGTCCTCGGCAACCCTGGCGGCCGAAGGCGCCCAGGGCGCGTTTCTGATCCAGAGCCTGAACGGCATGCGGACCATCAAGTCGCTGGCGCTCGATACGCGGCAGCGCCACATGTGGGATGTGCTTGTGGCGCGCGTCGCCAAGGCCCGCCTTGCGGAAGGCTTGACCGGAACCGCCATCCAGACGGTGGTGCGTCCGTTGGAGCGGCTGGCGGTGAGCGCTCCCTATGCGTTCGGTGTCTACCTGGCGGTGTCAAGCGGCGATCCGGTCTATGTCGGCGCGCTGTTTGCCTTCCTGATGCTGTCGCAACGCGTTGCCGGCCCGCTGATGCAGATGGCCCAGCTCATCAACCAGTATGACGAGGCGCGCACCGCGGTGACGATCGTCGGCAGGCTGGTCAATCAGCCGCCCGAGGAGGGGCGTTCCGGCCATGGCGTGCGGGTCCCGCTGAAGGGCCATATCGAGTTCTCCGGCGTCACCTTCAAGTACAAGGGCGCGGTGTCGCCGGCGCTCAACAACATCTCCTTCGAGATTCCGCTCGGCACGACGCTGGGCGTGATGGGCAAGAGCGGCTCGGGCAAGACCACGATCACGCGGCTGTTGCAGCGCCTGCACTCCGACTACGGCGGGTTGATCAAGGTCGACGGTATCGATGTTCGCGAGTACGATGTCGACCATCTCCGGCGCAATGTCGGCGTCGTGCTGCAGGAGAACTTCCTGTTCAGTGGCACGATCCGCGAGAATATTACCGCCGCCAAGCCCGATGCGACCTTCGACGACGTCGTCCGGGCGGCCCGACTGGCCGGCGCCGAGGAGTTCATCGACAAGCTGCCGCGCGGCTACGAGACCTACATCTACGAGGGGTCCACCAACCTCTCCGGCGGTCAGCGTCAGCGCCTCGCGATCGCGCGGGCTCTGATCGTCAATCCGCCGATCCTGATCCTCGACGAAGCGACCAGCGCGCTCGATGCGGAGAGCGAGACGATCGTAAATGCGAACATTTCGCGGATCGCACATGGTCGCACGCTGATCATCATCTCGCACCGGCTGTCGTCGCTCACGAAGGCCGATGCGATCCTCGTGCTCAATCGCGGCGTGGTCAACGATATCGGGCGCCACGAGGAGCTTCTGGAACGAAACGACATCTATAGCTCGCTCTGGTACCAGCAAAATACGCATCTCGTGCCGGCGGGCCGCAACGAGAAGAACTTCAGGAGTCCGACCCTTGTCTCCTAATCAGGCTTCGCTCGCGACCGTTCGCCAGTTCCAGTCCGAAACCGATGCCATCCGCGAGGCGGCCGAGCCGTTGCTGGCTCGCGCGACGCTGTTCGTGCTGTCGGCGTTCCTGGTCTCCGTCGTGGCGATCATGTGCTTCACGCGCGTCGATCGGGTCATCACGAGCGTGGGCGGCAGGATCGTTCCGGTCGATCAGATCAACGTGCTGCAGGCCCTGGACGCATCGATCATCAAGACGATCGATGTTCGGGAAGGTGAGCAGGTTGAGACCGGTCAGCTGCTCGCGACGCTCGACTCGACCTTCACCGTGGCCGATGTCACGCAATACAAGCTGCAGATTGCCAGCCTTGACGCGCAGGCCGCTCGCGACGAGGCCGAATTGTCCGGAAAGCCGTTATCCTTCGGCCCGTCCAAGGATCCGGATGTCACCCGGTACAACGCCCTGCAAAAGGCGCTCTACGACCAGCGCGTCGCCCAGTACAACGCGCAGGTGAACAGCTACGATTCCAAGATCAGCCAGACCGAGGCGACGATCCAGAAGTCGAAGAAGGACGACGAGCGCTACAGTCAGCGCGCCGAGATCGCCGGCAAGATCGAGGACATGCGCTCGACGCTCGCCGAAAGCGGCAGCGGGTCCAAGCTGAACCTGTATCTGTCGCAGGACAATCGCCTGGAGCTGTTGCGCCAGATCGACAACACGCACAACACCCTGCTGGAAGCGCAACACCAGCTGGAATCGCTGAAGGCCGATCGCAAGGCCTTCACCGAGCAATGGAATGCGCAGCTGAGCCAAGATCTGGTCACGACGCGCAACAGCCTGGATACCGCCCGCTCGAACTACGACAAGGCCATCAAGCATCAGGACCTGGTGCGGTGGACGGCGGCCGAGCCCTCGGTGGTCTTGACCCTTGCCAAGCTCTCGGTCGGGTCGGTGCTGAAGCCGGGCGATCCCTTCATCACGCTGATGCCGCTCAAGACCCGGCTCGAGGCCGAGATCCAGATCCTGTCGCGCGATGTCGGCTTCGTCCGGCCGAACGACCCCTGCACGATGAAGGTCGACGCCTTCAACGCGGCGGAGCACGGCACGGCGCAGGGCAGGATTCGCTGGATAAGCGAAGGAGCCTTCACGACCGATGATGACGGAAAGCCGGTCGATGCCTACTACAAGGCGCGATGCTCGGTCGACGAGACCAACTTCAAGGATGTTCCGAAGAATTTCCGCCTCATTCCCGGCATGACGCTGCAGGGCGATGTCAATGTCGGCACGCGTTCGGTGGCGATGTATCTGCTCGGCGGCATGCTGCGCAGTGCAAAAGAAGCAATGCGCGAGCCATGATGGTATCGACGCGATCCCTTCTCGACCTGCTCCGGCCCGGTTCGTCCCGTTCAGACTCATCGCAGTTTGAACGGGGACTGGAGGCCTATGAGAACCGGCAATATCTCGAGGCGCTACGCTTGTGGCGGCTTGCGTCGCGCGCGGGCAATCCGGAGGCGGATTACCGGATCGGGCTGCTCTATGCGCGGAACGAGGGCGTTATCGGCAACATTCCGGACGCGGTTGCGTGGTATGAGCGCGCCGCCCTGAACGGACACACCGAAGCGCAATTCCAGCTCGGCTTGATCTACTTCCACGGGTTTCAGGCCGCGCTCGGACCAAACAGGCCCGAGATGTGGCGGCAATCCACGGCCGCGCGGCTGGGTGACAAGGCGACCAACCTGCACGATCTGGTGTTCCCGAACGGAATCGGCGTGCCCAGGGACCTCGACGCCGCCTTCCTCTGGATGTCGGTGGCGGCGGAGGCCGGCAAGGCGGACGCTCAGGCGCTCCTGGGCGACATGTACGCCAACGGGCAAGGCTGCACCAAGGATCACGCTGCTGCCCTGCGCTGGTACGAGGCCGCGGCCGAGCAGAAGGCGGCGGCCGGCGAATTCGCGCTCGGCGACGTTTACTATCAGGGGCGCGGCGTTCCCGTCGATTTTGCGCAGGCTGCGATCTGGTATCAAAAAGCCGCGGAGCGGGGGCATGTCCGCGCGCAGGTGGCGCTCGCTTTCATGTATCTCAAGGGCACCGGGCTTCCCGAAAATGTCGAGGAAGCCGCGCGGCTGTTCCAGAGCGCCGCTGCCCATGACGATACCATCGCGCTCTACAACATCGCGCTGTTGCGGCTGAGCGGCAAAGGGGTGGCCAAGGACCTCGACAAGGCCGAGACCGCGCTGCGCAAGGCGGCGCGGAAGGATTACCTGCCGGCGATCCAGGCGCTGGCCGAGTTCTATGCGCTCGGCACCGCCGCCGAGCCGGATCTGCGCGAGGCGGCGTACTGGTACGAGAAGGCGGCCGAGCGCGGCGACGTGCAGGCGCAGTTCTTTACCGGGCGCTTCTACGCCACCGGCACCGGCGTTCCGCCGAGCATCCGCCAGGCTGCCAAATGGTTTGAACGCGCCGCCGAGAGCGGCCATGCCACGGCGGCCCACAACATCGCGGTTTTCTATCTCAACGGCAACGGTGTGACGCGCGATGTCGCGGCCGCGATCAAGTGGTTCGAGCGCGCGTGCGAGGGAGGCATCAGCGCCGCAGGCGTGCAACTCGGCCGGCTCTACTCGGCGGGCAACGGCGTGCCGCGCGACCAGGTGCGCGCTGCCGAATGGCTCAGCAAGGCGGCCAAGGGCGGCGACGCCGATGCAAAGACGGCCTATGCGGTGTTTCTCATCCAGCAGAAGCCATCCGAAGCGGGTCTTGCGCAGGCGCGCACGCTGCTTACCGATGCTGCCGAGGTCGGGCATTCCGCCGCGGCATTCCAGTTGGGCGGGCTTCACATGGGAAGGTCCGGTGGCGCCGTCGATCTTGCGGCCGCGGCGCAATGGTTCAAGCGCGCGGCGAGTGCCGGCCATGTCGAGGCCCAGCACACATTGGCGTTGCTTTATTCCGATCCCAAGAGCGCCCTCAAGGATCCGCAGGCCGCCGCCGGCTGGATCGTCAAGGCTGCCGATGGCGGCAGCGCGGCAGCGCAGTTTAAGCTCGCGGTGATGTATTGCACCGGGCAGGGCATCGAGCAGGATCTTGCCCAGGGCGTGAAATGGTACGAGGCCGCGGCGCGTCAGGGCCATACCACCGCGCAATACAACCTTGCCGTGATGCTCGGGCGAGGTCAGGGCTGCGACGCCGATCCGGCGAAGGCGGCCGAGTGGTTCGCGGCAGCTGCGGAGCATGGCATGGCCGAAGCCCAACTCGCCATTGGCGATGCATTCCGTGCCGGCAACGGCGTCGCGCAGGATCGCGATCAGGCGCTGCGCTGGTATCGACTGGCGGCGCAACAGAACAACGAAGGTGCGCTACGTCGTCTGCAGGCGATGGGCGAGAGCGTCGGCTGAGATTGTTGGAGGCGGACATCACGTCGCGCGCAAGCAATGGCAGAGACGGTGACACGGCTTTGTTTTTGGGCGCGAAGGCACGGAAGCGTGCATGTCCGCGTGACAATCTAGGCAGAACTAACAATGGCTTTCATATCGACGATAGAGAGATTGCGTTAATGTGGGTTCGCGGAATAAATACTCATTGCACCTCTGGTTGTGTGAAGATGATCGATAAGAACCGAGTGGTCACGATCCGGAGCGTGTCAGGCAATGTGATCCCGGGATCGAACGTCCGCGTGACCGGGAAAGAAACTGGAGCCGGCGTTAAACGTTGGCAGGAGATTGAGTGGCAATGAACAAGATGGTCGAACGGAGCGTCAGGGATACGAAGGATATGTTGCCCGTTGCCAGTCCGGTTCAGCAGGAAGACCATCCGCAGAGCCTGTTCCTGGATCCCGACATCAGCGATCTTCAGTCGGGATCGCGGTTGCGTGGCGCGATCCTCGAATATTCGGGGCGGGGAATCTCGGGCTGGATTGTCGATGCCCAGTCGCCTGCTTCAACGGTTTCGATAGCGCTCTTTGTCGCTTCCCACTGTGTCGAAGAGGGACGCACCGGCCGATCCATGCCGCCCCGCATCGGTCCGCGGAGCGTGATCGGACGCCCCGGATTCCGGATCGATCTGTCCACGCCGGGTGTACGCCGTCGGCTGGCGCGCGCCCTTCGAAACACGCTCGTGGAGCCCAAGCATGCGCAGATCTATCTGCGCATCAGCCTGAACGATGGCGAATACTACGAGATACCGCTGTTCGAGAATTTTACGCCGAGCGAAGTGGTCGTTGCGCTGGGTTTCTCGATCGAGGACTACGATGACCTGCTGTTTCCGAACACCGACAACAGGATAATTGCCGGTCCGGCGGCCGCCGCGACCAAAGAGGTGCGCTACATTTGCTTCTACCTGCCGCAATTCCATTCATTTGAAGAAAATGACAGGTGGTGGGGGCCGGGGTTCTCCGAGTGGACCAACGTCGCGCGCATGCGTGCCCAGTTTCCGGCTCACGAATCGCCGTGGTTGCCGGCCGATCTTGGATTCTATGACGTTCGGCTGCCGGAAACGCGCCGCCAGCAGGGCGACCTCGCGCGCAAATACGGCATCGATGGATTTTGTTACTACGTCTACTGGTTTCAGGGGCGACGGTTGCTGGAAAAGCCGCTTCAGCTCCTGCTCGAGGACGGCGAGCCGAACCTGCCATTCTGCATCTGCTGGGCAAACGAGAACTGGTCCCGCCGGTGGGACGGCTCGGATGCCGAGCTCCTGTTGGGACAAAATCACTCGCTCGACGACGATGTCCGCTTTATCGACGACATGGCCGACCTGCTGCTCGATGAGCGTTACATCACTGTCGATGGTCGAAAGATCATCGTCGTCTACAGGCCGTCATTGTTGCCGGACAAGCAGCGTCTGTTCGAGATTTGGCGCGAGCGGGCCAGAGAGCTTGGAATCGGCGAACTGCTGATCTGCAATGCGATGACCTTCGGAGAGTTCGATCCGCGTGACGTCAATTGTGATGCTGCAATCGAGTTTCCGCCGCACACGGTCTCGACGCGGGAGGTGCCGCCGGCCGACGTCGATGCTCCGCCGACCTTCGCCGGAAAGGTGTACGACTATGTCGATGCGATGCGATCGTCGATCGGCAAGACCTACGATTTCCCGTTCTTTCCTGCCGTGATGCCGCGCTGGGACAATACGCCTCGCAAGGGCGCGCGCGGTCACATCTTCACCAGGTCCAGTCCGGAGGCGTTCGAGGTCTGGCTTCGCGACGCGACGTTGCGTGCCAAGGGCAACAGCTTCTCCGAATCATTGGTGTTCATCAATTCCTGGAACGAGTGGGCGGAGGGTGCTCATCTCGAGCCGGATTCGCGCCACGGACGAGCGTTTCTCGACGTCGTGCGAAGGGTGGCTTCGGCTGAGCCGATTTCGGCGCAGATCCGGAATAACCCGGATCTGCTCGATTGCCTGAGCAGGCAGGAGCTCGAGTGGGCGGTGAAGGAGGCCTCGACGCATGTCGAAGTGCTGGCAAACCTGCACCGGTCGGGTCTCACTCATTCGGGCGTGCAGCGTGTCAGGAGCGGCACGCCGGTCGAGGCAGAAGGTGCATCCGATAATCCGGCAGGTTCATTGCTGGTCATCGAGAACATCAATTCTCAGACCGGCGAGCGGGTGATCGTCGATCCGCGCTTCGAGATACTGGTGCGGGGATGGATCTGCGCGGGCAATACGTTCGAAGCAAGCCGGCAACGAACGGGGTTCCTGGTGCTGTCGGCGCTTGCGCCGGATCGCGCGGTCAACAGCGGGTATTGCCTGATCGTCGATTGGCACGAGCGCGTCGACGTGAAGGAATACATGAAGGCCGAAAGCAAGGACTGCTATTTTGGCTTCCAGCTGTCCTTCTCGATTCGGGATTTGCCGGATGGCGAATATCAGCTCGCGGTCCTGGAGGTCGGCGACGGTGCCAGTGCGCTGGTGCGGTCCCGCCATTCGATCATCGTGAGACGTTGAGGTCGCCGCCGATGCTCGCAAGTGTCGTCATCGCGTGCTACAAGCACGAGCAGTATCTTGAGGAATGCCTCGAGACTGTCTATCAGCAGACCTTTGCCGACATCGAGCTCGTCATCGTCGACGACCATTCGCCGGACAAGAGTTTCGAAGTCGCGCAGAAGGTGATCAAGAAGCGGTCGTTTGGAAAGCGCTTTGTCTCCTGCAAGCTGCTGAAGAACCCGCAAAACCTCGGCGCCCACTACACATGGAACAGGGCATTGTCGCTGACGAGCGGCGACATGATCTTCCTTTTGAACTCGGACGATGCCTTTTCGAAGGAGCGAGTCCGGCTGTTCGCGGATCAATATGCCAATGAGCGGCTGTTCTTCGGCTTCTCGGCCGTTGAGCCGATCGACGAACACGGCAAGTCGATCAGCAACTACCAGTTTCCCACGCGCCTACGCTATGCAATCGATCGGGCCCAGATCGCAGGTGCGCCGCTGTCATGGACATTCCTGGATTCCCAGATTGCCGCGTCGACCGGAAACTTCGTCTTCAGCCGTGAACTGCTGCGGCAGGTGGGCTGGCTCGCCGACCTCAAATACTGTCACGACTGGGACTTCGCCCTGCGCGCCGTCACCAAGGTCGAGCCGACCTATCTCGAGTCCGACCGCTATCTGTATCGACTTCACTCAACCAACAGCTTTCGAAGTCTGAGCAAGGTGGCGGAGAGCGAGACCAAGGCTTGCATGGAGTCGTATTGCCTGAATGCAATCTCGTCGCGGCCGCAAAACAAGACCTGCCTCAGCCCGTCCAATTTCGGCGATTCGTTCTATGACTTCGTGAAGCTGCACCCGAACTTCAATTATTGGGTCAAGCAGATCTACGCGCCCTATCATCCGGAACATCGGACGGTGGAGTCGAACGATCGGACCAGGCCGCTGCGTTGGCGCTGATCGGAGGCGTGAAGCCTGCCTTGACCGTTCCGATGCAATCGGAACGGAGCCCTGATTGAGAGTGCGGCGCGGCTTCACGCAAGCCGCGACACACATCTCTAAGGCCGACCTAGAGCGGGATGAATTTTGGTTGAATCGGCTTGCCGCGATTTCGGTTCACCTCTCCCCACTGGGGAGAGGTCGGATTGCTCTCGGCGATGCGAAGCATCGTCCGGTGCAATCCGGGTGAGGGCTCTTGCTCTCTCGATAGACCGCAACCCCTCACCCGATTTGTTGTGCAAATCGACCTCTCCCAAAGGGAGAGGTGAACTTTCGACGCCGTTCCAGCTCAACCTAACCTCATCATGCTTTAGCAGAGGTTTTTCGACGCCGTCTTTGCGGTCGCCTTGAGAACTTCGCGCAGCGCTTCCAGGCGATCGGTTTGGCAGGGCACGGTGGGGACCAGCCAGCCACCTTCGTCATTTTCGTTCCAGGCATAGATCAGCACCGCGGGGGCCCGGCGATCGGGCGCACGGCTGTTCACCCAGCTGATCGATTGCGCCAGATGGCTGGCCAATTCCTTCTTCGTCGGCGCGGCATAGAAATTGGTGACCCCGTCGCCGGGACGCTGCGACTTTTCCCAGGGCACGGGACGTTCGATGCGCGGGCGCCTGTCCCATCCGGTCATCACCGTGGGTACGACCGGGACCTGGCTCGCGGAAAGATCGTTCCAGCCCTTTTCGGCATACTTCGCAAGATCTGCAAAGCTTCCGCGGCCGTTGCCGGTTGTGATCGCATATGACCCGACCGCGTCGGCGCCCAGATTGGCGGCCTCCTGGCTCAGGAATTTTGTGTCTCCCGCCAGCACGATGTAGGGATCGGCAAGCCCGGCGCCGTTGGTGTCGGATTTGAACTTGCCGAGCTGGGTGCGCAGACCTTGCACGCCTCCCCAGCTTCGCTGCACGTCCGCCCCCTTGATGAAGCCCAGGAAGTACAGCGGCCGATCGTTCTGCACCCTCAGATAGTTCTTGTCCGCCATGAGGCCGATATGCTCCTGGGGCAGCGAGGACAGCTTGGCTGCCGATCCCCATCGCCCGAGCTCGGTGAACATGCAGTATCTCAGTTCGGCTGCCTTTGGCCGGGCTCTGAACGCGTACAGGGCTTTCGACATCGGGTGGTTTGCGCCGTAGGCGGCAAACGCCCAATAGTCCAGTCCTGCAAAGATGGCCTGGTCGATCTCCTTGTCCATCTCGGCCTCGATCGAAGCCGAAAAATCGAGTGCGTTGGGATCGCGGTTCATTTGCGTTCCGAAGAAGGGCGTTCGCCAGCGATATTTTTCGGGACCGAGCGATTGCTTCATGGCTTCCGTCGGCTGCGAGCCCGGCGAATACCAGGCGTCCCATCGGATCGCCCCGACCAGCGGCCGGGAGGGTGCCGCGGCCGCGGCAGGATGGCTGGAACCCAGCACGCTGAGCGAGCCGGGCAGGAGGCTTGCGGATAGCGATGTCAAGAACATCCGTCTCGTAAGCGCGAACGGCTGACGGACTGCTGCATTCTCATTGTTCATTGGCGACCTCCGATCGTTCCCGCCCCATGCGACGGTTTCGTGCAAATGACAGCGAGCCCTCTGCTTCTATTGTATTGATTTTCCTCGAAATAACCTTACAACAGTTAAATGTGAGCGCTACGTGTTATAGCCTTATTCTTGTAGGATAAGTGCGCTAATAGGGAATTCGTGGTGCGAACCAATGGTAATTGCTTGTTGATCTCGTGGGGAGCGGCTCAGGTTGGACATGGAAATTCCTGCATTGTCTAGTTTCAGCTCAGGCGTGAATCTCGATACGCTTCCAGCAAGTGAGATCGAGACAAGGCTTCGAGATTTCTTTTCCGGGCGGATCGCAAATCCGAAACCCGACGACCTCATCCAATCGGTCGAGCAGTTGGAGCAGCAATACGGCCACTACAAGGAATTCCAGTTTGCAAAGGCGGC
Source organism: Bradyrhizobium sp. USDA 4011 (assembly GCF_054063415.1). NCBI lineage: Bacteria > Pseudomonadati > Pseudomonadota > Alphaproteobacteria > Hyphomicrobiales > Nitrobacteraceae > Bradyrhizobium > Bradyrhizobium sp. USDA 4011. The sequence continues at coordinate 1,331,154 of NZ_JBSSGG010000001.1, read as the reverse complement.
GGCGCTTGTGCAGGCATGTGATTTCGCCGGAGCCCGTGCAATCCTTCTCGACCTCGTCAAGCAGCTGCCATCCGACTCGCGGGTGTTGCATCGCCTTGCGATCGCGGATCTCAACATGGGATCAGCCCAGGAAGCGCAGGACGTTTATCTCTCCGCGCTCGCCGCGGCCCCGAAGAGCGAAAATCTGCGGCGCGAGTTTGCCGGCCTGCTGCGCGTGATGGAGGCGAAGAAGCTCTATGTCGGGGTCGATCGGAAGAAGCATGGCCTGGCCGTCGTCTGCGCCATCAAGAACGAGGGCGACGACCTGCTGGAGTGGCTGCACTTTCACAGACTGGTCGGAGTGGATCACTTCTATCTTTACGACAACGGCAGCACCGACAACACGCGCGCCGTGATCGAATCCTTCCCGTGGCCCGAAATGATCACCTATCATTTCGTGGAGGGAGAATTTGGCCAGATGCGCGCGTTCTCTCATGCGATCGACAGCTATCGCAATTGCTCGGAATGGTGCGCCTTCATCGATGCCGATGAGTACCTGTTTCCAACCCAGGCCGGCAACATCAAGGACGTCCTGGCGGAGGTTGGATCAGCGCCGGCGGTGGCGGTGCATTGGTTGAACTTCGGATCGAACGGTCACGACGCGAAGCCGGCCGGCTTGTGCATCGAGTCGTTCACGCGTCGCGCTCCGGACGACTTCCCGGATCATTTCATCATGAAGTCGATCATTCGGCCGGACACCATCGTGTCGTACCTGCATCCCCATCAATCGCTCGTTCTGGGCTGCTACGTCCAGGAGGACGGCACGCCCGTTTTCCCGATCGGCGGGCGCTGTATCGCTCCCAAGCGGGACAAGCTCGTCATCAATCACTACTACACGAAGTCACGGCAGCAATTGCTGAAGAAGCGTGAGCGCGGCAGGCCGTTGGCCGATGGAGATCCCGAGAAGATCCGCGCGATGGAGTTCTTCACGTTGCGGGATCGCAACGATATCGAAGACGCGACGATCCAGCGGTTTCTTCCGGATTTGAAGAAACTGGTTCAGGCCTGAATCCGGGAACGGCGATCCTCGCCGAGGGAGGGCGCGCCAGGGCGGCGCGCCCGAACGGTGCGCTTGAAGCAAGCTTCGACCGCAGCGATCGGCTACAGAGGTTCTAGCCGGTATTTCGCGAGCAGCTGCTGTGCGGCGTCGCGGTCGATCTCCGCCGGCCTCTGAAAGACGGACATGTTGTTGGCGCGCGCGATTTCCCGCGCGACCGTCCGCACGCAATGGTAGTGGGGACGGTTCTCGAAGTCGTGAATAGCGATGAGGGCTCCGGGCGCGGCGTGAAGCACGCACTGCACGAAGCACGCCACGCGAAACCGGCCGTCGACGAAGTACAGGTCCGCCGTCTTGCTTTCGGGACGCTCCCAGATGCGTTCGTGATAGTCCGGCCAGGAGCTCTCCCTGTCCTTGTCCACCGGATAGCCCCACTCGCGCAGCTTGCCGATATCGACGTGCAGCAGCTGCGGTCTGGTGCTCGCACCGGTCGTGGCTTCGCCGACCTTGGAGAGCCATTCCGAGGAGGAATCGATCGAGATGACCCACTCCTTCTTCGTCTGACAGGCGAGCCAGGTGCTTCCGCCCGACCCGAACTCCAGATAGCGCATCGAGAGATCCACGAAGCTTTTGAACAATGTCTGTTCCTGACCGTCCATTGCGATGTTCATGGCGGGATCCCTTGGTTTCTCGATTTGTTGCCTGGCGGGCGGTTGCCAATCCACCGTCGGAAGGCGGTCGCGGCTCGTCGAGCCGCGATGAAATCCGGTTGAATCGTCATCGCGCTTCTCGGCTTCCGGTTGGCTATCCACGCCGACGGCTTGGAGAGAGCGGCGATTACTGGTTCAGCCCGACGCGCTCCACCTTGTAGCCGCGCTCCAGGATCGCGCGCCACCAGGGTTGCTCGTCGACATACCAGCGCACTGTCTTGGCGATGCCGGTCTCGAAATTCTCCTCGGCGCGCCAGCCGAGCTCGGTTTCCAGCTTCGTGGCGTCGATGGCGTAGCGGCGGTCGTGGCCGGGCCGGTCGGCGACGAAGTTGATCAGCTGGCGCCGCGGGCCTGCCGCAGCCGGCACGACCTCGTCGAGCAGATCGCAGATGCTTTCCACGACGTGCAGGTTGGTGCGCTCGTTGCGGCCGCCGACATTGTAGGTCTCGCCGACCTCGCCGCGCTCCAGCACCAGGGTCAGCGCCTTGGCGTGGTCCTCGACGAACAGCCAGTCGCGAATGTTCTGGCCGTCGCCATAGACCGGCAGCGGCTCGCCGGCGAGCCCCTTGATGATCATGTGCGGGATCAGCTTTTCCGGGAAGTGATAGGGGCCGTAGTTGTTGGAGCAGTTGGTCACTAGGGTCGGCAGCCCGTAGGTCTCGTGCCAGGCGCGTACCAGATGATCTGATGATGCCTTGCTGGCCGAATAGGGCGAGTTCGGCGCATAGGCCGTGGTCTCGGTGAACAGGCCTTCGTCGCCGAGCGACCCGAACACCTCGTCGGTCGAGATATGCAGGAAGCGGAACTGGTCGCGCTTCTCGGGCGAGAGCGTGCGCCAGTGCCGCAGCGTCTCCTGCAGGATCGTGAAAGTGCCGACGATGTTGGTCTGGATGAATTCGCCGGGGCCGTCGATCGAACGGTCGACATGGCTCTCCGCCGCAAGGTTCATCACCGCATCGGGCTGATATTTCTCGAACAGCCGGCGCAGCACCTGCGCCTCGCAGATGCAGGCCTTTTCGAAGGTGTAGTTCAGGCTCTCGGTCGAGCCGGGCAGGGAGGCCAGGTTCGCCGCATAGGTCAGCTTGTCGATATTGACGACGCGGGCGTGGGTGTCTCGCAGCAGGTGCCGGACCACGGCGGAGCCGATGAAGCCCGCGCCGCCGGTGACGAAGATCGTCGATCCCTTAAACCGCATGTTTGAATACCTCGGCAGTGCGGGGCTGGCCCTGGAACGAGCGGTAGACCGACAGCAGATATTCGCCATAGCTGCTCTTGGCGGTCTTCTGTGCCACCCTCGCGAAGGCTTCCAGCGAGATGTAACCCTGGCGCAGGGCGATCTCCTCGGGGCAGGCGATGCGCAGGCCCTGGCGCTGCTCGAGGATCTGGACGAAGTGGCTGGCCTCGACCAGAGAGGAATGGGTGCCTGTGTCGAGCCAGGCGAAGCCGCGGCCGAGCACCTCGACATAGAGGTCGCCGCGCTCGAGATAGGCCTTGTTGACGTCGGTGATCTCGATCTCGCCGCGCGGCGACGGCCTGATGCCGGCGGCGATATCGACCACGTCATTGTCGTAGAAGTAGAGGCCGGTGACCGCGACGTTGGACTTCGGCCGCTTCGGCTTCTCCTCGATCGACAGCGCCCGCCCGGTGCCGTCCAGCTCGATCACGCCGTACTGTTCGGGCGCGTTGACGACGTAGCCGAACACGGTGGCGCCCCTCTTGCGGACCGAGGCGGCCGACAGCATGCTCGGCAGGCCGTGGCCGTAGAAAATGTTATCACCTAACACAAGGGCGACCGAGTCATCGCCGATGAACTCGCGTCCCACGATGAAGGCGTCGGCGAGGCCCCGCGGGGTCTCCTGGGTGGCATAGGCGAACCGGACGCCCATCTCGCTGCCGTCGCCCAGCAGGCGCTGGAACAGCGGCTTGTCCTGCGGCGTGGAGATGATCAGGATATCGCGGATTCCGCCGAGCATCAGCGTCGACAGCGGATAGTAGATCATCGGCTTGTCGAAGACGGGCAGCAGCTGCTTGGAGACGACGGTCGTCACGGGGTAGAGACGCGAGCCGGTGCCACCGGCAAGGATAATGCCTTTCATGGTCCCTCACAGTTTGACTATCAAAACATAACATATAGCGTGCGCCGCACAAGTTTGTTATGAGATGGAAATTAACATTTCTGGCGCGTCAAACTGGAACAAATGTTAAATGAATGTCATCAAGACCGAGCTTCCTGAAGTTCTGATCGTCGAGCCGAAGCTGTTCGGCGACCAGCGCGGCTTCTTCCTCGAGACCTACCAGTCGCCCCGTTATGTCGAGCACGGCATCACGCGCCCCTTCGTCCAGGACAACATGTCCCGCTCTGCCTACGGCGTGCTGCGCGGGCTGCACCTGCAAAACCCTGTGACCCAGGGCAAGCTCGTCTCCGTGCTGCGCGGCAAGGTGCTGGACGTTGCCGTCGACGTGCGTGTCGGCAGCCCGAACTTCGGCAGGCATGTCGCGGTTGAGTTGAGCGAGGACAACCGCCGTCAGCTATGGGTGCCGCGCGGTTTTGCCCACGGCTTCGTGGTGCTCTCGGAAACTGCGGACTTCTTCTACAAATGCGATGACTTCTACAGCCCCAAGGACGAGCTCTCGATCCGGTGGAACGATCCGGCGATCGGGATCAAATGGGGCGTCGATAAGCCGCAACTGTCGGCCAAGGATGCGGATGCGCCGCTCCTCGCCGACGCCAGCAATCTCCCGACCTATGGACAAATCTGATGCGGATTCTTTTGACCGGAACGCGCGGCCAGGTCGGCAGTGCGCTCAAGCCTCTGCTGGAAAGCCACGGCACCATCATCGCGCCGCCGACCGCGGAGTTCGATCTGTCGAAGCCGGAGATGTTGACGGGCGAGCTTGAGAGACTGAAGCCCGATCTCATCATCAATCCGGCCGCCTATACGGCCGTCGACCGCGCCGAGGACGAGCGCGAGCTGGCGTTCCTGGTCAACGCCAGGGGACCCGAAGCGCTGGCGAAATGGGCGGCGGCGAACCGCGTGCCGCTGGTGCATTTCTCCACGGACTACGTGTTCAATGGTTCGGGCGAGGTGCCGTGGCGCGAGGACAGCCCGACCGAACCGTTGTCGGCTTACGGCGCGAGCAAGCTTGCCGGCGATCTCGCGATCCAGGCGGCCGGCGGGACGCATCTGATCGCCCGCACCTCCTGGGTCTATGCCGCAAAAGGCACGAATTTCCTGCGCACCATCGCGCGGCTCGCCGGCGAGCGTAAGGAATTGCGCATCGTCGCCGATCAAATCGGCGCGCCGACGACGGCACAAGCGATTGCGAGCGCGGTCGCCGGCATCGTCCTGCCGAACATCGCCACGCTGCACGATCAGCTCTCGCGTAGGGGCGGTGTCGTCAATCTCGTTTGCGCCGGCGAAACCAGCTGGCACGGCTTTGCAACCGCTATTGTCGGCGGGCTGAGGTCGCGTGGCGTCACGCTATCCGTCGACAACATCGTGCCGATTGCAACGGCCGATTTCCCGACCAAGGCGGTCCGTCCGGGCAATTCGCGATTGGATCTGACGCGGCTCAAGACGCAGTTCGGGGTCACGATGCCGACGTGGCAGGAGGCGCTCGCGCGCGAGTTGGACGCATTCGTCCAACTCGGCGCGCCCGCCCACGCCTAAAGCGGGATGAGTTTTGGTTGAAGCGGCTTGGCGCGGTCTCAGGTTCACCTCTCCCCGTTGGGGAGAGGTCGGATTGCTCTCGGCGATGCGAAGCATCGTCCGGTGCAATCCGGGTGAGGGCTCTTGCTCTCTCTCGGTCGACCGTAACCCCTCACCCGATTTGCTGCGCAAATCGACCTCTCCCAAGGGAAAGGTGAACTTGCGACGCCGTTCCAGCTCAACCTAATCTCATTGTGCTCTGGAGCTCAGAATGTGATGCGGCGTCCCCGCGCCAAACACGCGGCGTGTGCGCTGGGCCGATGCTGAGACGACAAGCAAAAAGCGCGATGAGGATTCAACCACATCGCGCTTCGGAATGAGACGGCGCCGGCACGGCCGCTTAGCGCGGCCGGCCGATGCTGTCGTAGGTGAAGCCGTGCGCGGCCATCTCGTCCGGTCGGTAGATGTTGCGCAGGTCGACCACGACCGGATGCTTCATTTCCTGCTTGATGCGCTTCAGATCGAGCGCGCGGAACTGGCGCCACTCGGTCACGATCACCAGCGCATCCGCCTGGCGGGCGCATTCATAGGCGTCCTTGCAGTACTCGATCTCGGGCAATTCCTTGCGGGCCTGCTCCATGCCGACCGGATCGTAGGCCCGAACCTTGGCACCGAAGTCGATCAGGCCGTTGATCAAGGGGATCGACGGTGCCTCGCGCATGTCGTCGGTGTCGGGTTTGAAGGTCAGGCCAAGCACGCCGATCGTCTTGCCGCGCAGCTCTCCGCCGAGCACGTTGGCGACCTTGCGCGCCATCGCGCGCTTGCGGTTGTCGTTCGCGGTCAGCGTGGCTTCGACGATCTTCAGCTGGACGTCGTGATCGAGCGCCGTCTTGAACAAGGCGCGGGTATCCTTCGGGAAACATGAGCCGCCATAGCCTGCGCCGGCATGCAGGAACTTGGTTCCGATCCGGTTGTCGAGCCCTATGCCGCGCGCTACTTCCTGCACGTTCGCCCCGACCTTTTCGGAGAGATCGGCGATTTCGTTGATGAAAGTGATCTTGGTGGCCAGGAAGGCATTTGCGGCGTATTTGATCAATTCCGCCGTGCGTCGTGCGGTATAGAGGATCGGCGCCTGGTTCAGGTAGAGTGGGCGATAGACTTCGCCCATCACCCTCTTGGCGCGATCGTCCTCGGTGCCGACGACGATCCGGTCAGGATGGCGAAAATCCTGGATCGCGGCGCCTTCGCGCAGGAATTCGGGGTTCGAGGCGACCGCGAAATCCGCGTCGGGACGGGTCTCGCGGATCAGGCGCTCCACCTCGTCGCCGGTGCCCACGGGCACGGTCGACTTCGTCACCACTACGGTGAACTTCTTGAGCGCTGCGCCGATCTCCTTGGCGGCAGCATAGACGTAGCTCAGGTCCGCATGGCCATCGCCGCGCCGCGAGGGCGTTCCCACCGCGATGAAGACGGCATCGGCGTCGCCGACGGCGCCCGCGAGCTCCGTCGTGAAGGTCAGTCGTCCGGCGGCCGCATTGGTCTCGACGAGCTTATCGAGGTCGGTTTCGTAGATCGGGATCTTGCCCCGCTTCAGGGCTTCGATCTTGCCGGCGTCCTTGTCGACACAAACGACCTGATGGCCGAAATCGGCAAAACACGCTCCGGATACGAGACCTACATATCCCGTTCCAACCATTGCAATCTTCATGAATCCGCTCGTCGATCAGTGTGGAGAGGAGGAGTTAGCACTAGCACAATTGGCGCCGATAACGCCAAGTTTTATAACGTATCGATTGTGTTGGAGCGCGACGGCTTTTTGTGCAAACGGTGATCGCCTCAGTGCGGTTGAGTGCCCGCTAATCACCTTGGGCGCGCCATGGACACATTCTCAACTTGAAATCGGCCGACAATCGAGCCGCCGTTTGAGGGGTGGACATGAGCACGAAGACGATTGGCAAGCAGAGGCCCTCAGGAGCTGAATACGCGTCGTTGCAGACGCAATTCTCCAGATACGATCGCACCACGTTTTCTGGATTTGTTTATGACCGCGCCGATCCGACCCGACGCTACGCCGTCGAACTGCTGGTCGACGGCGAGCCATACATGTCATCATTGTGTGACGAGTTTGTAACAGAGCTTGCCGATGCCGGAATCGGCGACGGTCGATTTGGCTTTACGTTCAACGTGCAGGACGAGATCAGCTCGAACGCTGCGATCATCGAGGCAAGACTGGCAAATATCGGAAGTCCCGTCGGTGCTCCGATTCGCTGCGATGTCGCTGCACCGCAAGCGCAGTGGCATCGAATCGGCGATATCAAATGGGCCGGAGGTTTGCGCTTCGAGGGCTGGCTCTCGCAGGACGTCGATGAGGACATCGAGATCCTGATCGCGCAACGGCCGGTCATGACCGTGAAGCCGACCGGGTGGACCAACGTTGCGCGGGGCAGCGAATTCGGCGTCGGCCGCCGGATCGACTTTCATCTGCCCGAGCATTTTGCCGACGGTCGCGTGCGCGGGCTGTCGGCGCGGACAATTTCGGGACGGAGCCTGATCACGGAGCCGGTTGCATTCGTTGCTTTCGAGCGCGGCCTGGAGCAGACCATCGCCGAACTCGGACGCTGGGATAGCGAGCGGCTGCGCGGACAATTGTTCGATCAGCTTTTGCCTGCCTCGGTGCCGTTTCACACCTATCGCAGCTGGAAAGAGCGCTTCTCGCCGTCAGCACCGTCTGACGTTCCATCCGAGGCCGCGGTCGTCCTGATCGGGGATGCCAGGGTGGACGAAAGCATCGAGAGCTTAGAGGCCCAGCGGCACGCGGCCTGGTCGGCGGTGTCTCTGCCGGCGCGGGGGGTCAGTCAGTTCGATTCCGGCGCTGCGCGCGAGTTCGTCGACGGCGATGCCGCCAACAGTGCGTTCTTCGTCTTCTGCCTGAGCGGGACGATCCTTGCGGAAGATGCCTTGCAGCGCTTCGCCGATGTGTTCGCGTCCGAGCCCGGCTGCGATCTCGTCTATGGCGACGTCGAGGTCGCGGCCGGCGCCGGCGCTGTCTGGCCGCTGGCGTTCTCGGCGTTCGACCTCGAACGTGCACTCGAGCAGGGCTATGGCGCGTATTGCTTTTCGGTGCGCCGGGAACGTGCGGTGGAAGCGCTGCGATCGGCGACGTCGCTCTACGACATCTTCATTGGCTGCGTGGATGCTGAGCGAACCTATCATCTGCCGGGATCGGTTGCGGCGTTGCCGCGAATTGATGCGTCCGTCGCAACCGCCGAACTGGTCGCCGCAAGCCAGGCGTATTTTGGCAGGACTGGCGTCGAGGCGAATGTCGAGCCGCGGAAAGCGGGGCTTCTTCCAGCTGTGCGGGTCAAGCGGGCGGTCGATTGGAACGAGCGCACCACCATCATCATCCCGACCAGAAACCGCGCCGAACTGCTCCAGCGCTGTATCGAGACGGTCCTGCCGGCCGCTCATGAGACCAACGCCCGGATTCTCGTCGTCGACAACAGCTCGAGCGAGCCGGAAACGCTGGACTATCTCGAGGATCTTTCAGCGGACGAAATCGACGTCATTTCGGTCGAGGGGCCCTTCAACTTCGCAGCCATCAACAACGCCGCCGTCGATTGCGTCGACACGGAGAACATCTGCTTCCTCAACAACGACGTCCAGGCGCTCGACGACGGCTGGCTGGCTGAGATGCTGTGGCGGCTCTCTGCTCCCGATGTCGGAGCCGTCGGCGCAAAGCTGCTCTGGCCGAGCAGCGTCGTGCAGCACGGCGGGGTGGTGCTGGGCGCCAATTTTTCCGCCGCGCACGCCTTCAACGACCGGATGGATGGTGATCCCGGCTACGGCGATCTGCTCCAGGTGGCGCACGAATGTTCGGCGGTGACGGCCGCGTGCCTCTTGATGCGCAAGCGCGATTTCGTGGCTGTCGGCGGCATGGATGAGGTCCGCTTTCCGATCAGTTTCAACGATATCGATCTGTGCCTGAAGCTGCGCCAGCTCGGAAAGCGGATCGTATTCACGCCGGACGCGAAACTCGTTCACCTGGAGTCGGCAAGCCGAGGCCGTGATTCCGCGCCGGACCGCAAGGCGCGCTTCGGGCGCGAGCTGGCGATGCTGCGCGCGAAGTGGGGCGAGGTGCTGCTCGACGATCCCTATTACAGCCCGCTGCTCGGGCTGGACTCGACGCCGTTCTCCTCGCTCGCATGGCCGCCGCGATCATGGAAGCCGCGCGCCAACCTCCCGCCTGTGCCGACTGCTCCTCCGATCGGAATGTAACTGCGCATCTTCGACCACCCAGTCGAAGACGGCGGCAACCGTTTCATCGGCGTCAAGGCCGGGCCGCAGCTTCAGGTCGGTCTTTCGGCTACGTCCCGGCGGTGTCGGAAGCCATTCCGTCGCCGCGGCCGGCAATCCGGTCGCCAGCAGCGCGTCGACCAGCGGATGCCCGAATGCCGGTTCGCCGATGTCGAGAACCAGTTTCGTGATGCCGTGACCTTCGATGAGTGTCGCGACGTCGTCGACGGCGATTTCGCCGGTGACCATGACATTCATCCGCTGCATCAGCTTGAGGTCGTCGAGGGTGGTGCCGAGCACGATGATCTCGGCGTCTGCATGGGCGTTGGCGATTTGATCGCTGAGGGCTCTCACGAAACGAAATTCCGCCGCGCTGCCGCGCAGGACAAGCAGGCCGAGACGCGCCGGGCCGCTCGCGGCAGGATGCCGCGCCGGCCGCACCAGTCGGTCGCTCGGCCTGACCACCTGCAGGCCGAGAACCGAGACCGAAAAGGCTGCTCCCGCTTCGCCGATCGCGATCACGCCCCGGGCCCCTTCGACGAGACCGGTCCAGTCCGGATGGAGGCCGGATCCAATCGCGGCGCGCTCGGCAAGTCTGGTGTCGGTGATCAGGAGCTCGTAGGCGAAATGTTGCGTGAGCTGCGCGAGACATGCCCTGGGGATGCGGTCCGGTTCCGAAATCTCGAGCGAGCGGATTCGGAGATCGGCGAGAAGCCTCAGGAGGGCCTCGCGGCCCTCAGCTGTCGCAACGTCGAGTGCGATCGACTGCGGGGCTCCGCCATCCGGAGCGAAGATGGCAGCCAGCTGGCGTCGTCCCTCGGCGCGGAAGTGAACGATCAGCCCGCGCTTCTCGTCCGCCGCGAGCTGCCTGCACCGCCTGATGGCAATCTCGCGGCCAACGGCGGAGCCGCAGAGGATGACATGCGGGCTGGCGGCGCGTGGTTCGTTGGACAGCAGCTTGAGCTCGAGCGCCGCGCGGCAATCGCGCAGCGGATCGGCAAGCAGGAACGCCGCGCACTCCGTCGCATAGCGCCGGTAACGGTGCTCGAGCACGCGAAGATTGCGCAGCACCAGCGAACGCTTCTCGCCAAGAAACGAGCGCGAACCTTCGTGTCCGACAAAGACCGAAGGGATGCACACATTGCGGAAGCCGGCCTCCGCGGCGCGCAGGCAGAAGTCGACGTCTTCAAGATAGCCGCGATAGAAGTCGTCGGAGAGCTCATGCACGGCGTCGAGGCATTCGCGGGTGATGTAGAGGCAGAACCCGATGCCGTTGGGAATGTCGATGGCGATCCCGGAATTTGCCGTGCCGGCGAGCTCGTCCAGCAATTCCAGCTCGTCGGGCGAGGGCAGGGGGTTCGACCGGTTCGGGACTGGAAAGCTGGTATATTCGCCGTTGTTCGAGAGCGGGGTCGCCGTGCCCACGCCCGGCGTCGATTGCACGGCGCTCCGCAAGCGTTGCAGCGCGTATTTCGGCACCGTCGTATCCGAGTTCAGCAGTACGACGTCGCCGGTATCAGTCTCGGCAAGCGCCCGGTTGACCGCGCCGACAAACCCCAGATTATGCGCGTTGGTCAGGAGCCGGATGCGCTGCTCGGAAGCCAGTTCGCCGAGCAGGCGCTTGATGTCGGGCTCGGGCGACGCGTCATCGACGGCAACGACGGTCGCGCCCGGCGTGCAGGCCACGGCCGTCAATGCGCTCTCGATGCAGGCACGCGTCGCGGCCAGATCCCGGTACACCGGGATGATGATGGTGAGCGGCGGAGTTTCGGCGCTCTCTGCGCGAAGCGGCCGTTGTGGCGCGTCGCGGCGATCCGGCGCGCGGTTGGCCGGGAGTTGGATGCTCGCGATGACGCGGCCAGCTTGAGCGATCTCGAGGCGCTGCGAGGTCGCGGACGCCGGCCGCATCAGACGAAAGCTCGCAGCACGTCGTCCATCGAGGGCAAACCTGTGACCGGGATCGGCGGGAAGCTGGACGGTGCTGGATTGATCTGCTTGCGCCAATGAAAGGTGTGGGTCGTCAGCGCCTCGCCACGTCACCCATCCCTTCACCTCCTCATCCAGGAAGTCGATACGGGCGCAGCTGTCCTGACCGCTCTGCTCGAGCAGCAGGAGAGCGCTCCTGACTGAATCCGGATCGTCATCGCGCCGCGTGACGCTTCGTGCGGCTTCGATCTGCGCAAGGCCGTCGCCCCAAGCCATCATTCGCCGTGCGGCGGCAAGATCGTCCGGTTCGAGCTCGAGCGCTTTGGCTACGCTGGCGACAGCCGCATCCCTGAGATCGAGGCGAAACAGCGCTTCCGCGCGCAGCAAATGGGCGCGGGCGCCCGGATGCGGCAGGATCCGGCAGCGGCGATCGGCGAGCGCGAATGCGCGACGGAAATCACGTGCCTCGAGCGCTCCAACTGCGGCTCGCTCGAGATCGACGTGGTGGAGCGCTCTCGACGTAAAGGCGATCCTGCGCGCGTCGGCGGTCAAATGTCGCCCTTGTCTGCCCGCATGGTCAGCCCGCCGTCTTGACGGCGTTCTGCCGGCTCCGGAACACGCGTACCCGTCCCTCGAGGCGCGGTGCCTCCTGGCGCGGCATCGGGGGAGCGGGTTCAGCGTGCCTTGGCTGCCGGGGGGCGAGGGGCGCCGCCTGCGCCCGGTGCTCTTCGAGACTGAGCTTGAGGCCCACCAGGGGTTCCCGGCCCGAAGGGCCCGATACCACAATCCGGTTCCCGGTCACGCGCAGGGCGGGAGCTCCGAGGAAGATGGTTTCGGCGGCGATGGCGTAGCGATCCGCGCCGGGGCCCGTGGCTTCCAGCGAGAACCCCGTGATGGCCAGTGCGCGTCCCCGGGTTCCGGCAAAGGTTCCGAGCGGAACGAACTGGTTGTCGCCGCGCTGCGGCCTGGCGAACTTGACCGCATATTGCAGGTTGAGATCGTACGGCTTGTTCGGCCATTCGAGGGAAATTCCCTCGATTCGGGCCGGCGCGGCCGGTCCGGCAATCCACGTATTCGGGCCCACCGTCACGTCACCCAAACCCGCGACATGCGCGAGCAGCTTGAGGTCGCTCAGCTCGTCGGGGCCGGACTCGGGCTCGTAGGTGTCGAACGGCCGGCTGGCCGGCTGGCCGATCGGCTGCACGGCCGGTTGGCCCTGGCTCAGCGGTTCGATCTTGATATTGGCGGCGGTCGAGCCGCCGGCGCGCCCCGCCGTGACCTCGACGATCAGGCGGCTTGGCCGGGCCACCGACACGACCAGCGCGGTCTCGGGCGCAAACAGGGTTCCATTGGCCGCGTCGGGCCCGGTAATAATGTTACAATTGTTAAGGCTCGCGCGATCCGCGTAGACGCGCACTACCGGAGGTGATGTCCTGTCTTCCGCGCTATTGTAGCGAACCAGGAAAAGACCCCGTGCCAGGTCAATGGTTTTCTGCTGAATCTGTTCGTTCATGGTCGCCTGCGAGCCTAACGGAATGGGTCGATATGTTTCTCACAGTGTGCCCCAAAAATTGGTGTGATAGAAGGGGGCTTAATGTTAATCCGATGAGATAGTTCGCACGTGCATATCGAAGACACCCTGCCGGTCATGATATCGAGCATGACCCCAATCGACGACCGCGCGGCCGGGGGGCGCGCCCGCCCGCCAATGAACGTCCTCTTCGTCCACAACAACTTTCCAGCCCAGTACCGCCACATTGCGCGTGCGCTCGCGGAGCAGCCCGGAAACAAGGTCGTTGCGGTCGGTTCATCGACCGCGAGCACGACGCGGGATATCCGGCTGCTGAAATATTCGACGACCAAGTCGGACTCCGCGATGGTCCATCCCTTTGCCCGCCGCTTCGATGTCGAAGCGCGGCGTGCCGAAGAGGTCCTGTATGCGCTGTCGTCGCTGTCGGGGCAGGGTTTCGTGCCCGACCTGATCTTCGCGCATCCCGGTTGGGGTGAGACGCTGCCGCTGCGCACGATGTTTCCGAAAGCGCGGATCATCCTCTATTGCGAATTCTACTACGGCGCCGAGGGCAGGGACGTCGGCTTCGATCCCGAGTTTCCGATGACGGGCCTCGACGGCAATGTCGCGCTGCATCTGAAGAACGCGACGACGCTGCTGGCGCTCACGGAATGCGATTCCGGCGTGTCGCCGACGCCATGGCAGAGGTCGACCTTTCCCCGCGAGTTTCAGAGCAAGATCGATGTCATCCACGAGGGCGTCGACACCGACGAGGTGAAGCCCAATCCCGTCGCCAGGTTTCAGCTTCCGAACGGCGCGACACTGTCGGCGGACGACGAGGTGATCACCTACGTCTCGCGCAATTTGGAGCCGGTGCGCGGATTCCATGTCTTCATGCGATCGCTGCCGAGGATATTGGCTGCGCGGCCGAATGCGCAGGTGGTGATCGTCGGCGGCAGCGGGACGTCCTACGGCGCGAATCCGCCGAAGGGCTCGAGCTGGAAGTCGATGTTCCTGGACGAAATCAGGTCGGACATCGACCTGCGCCGCGTGCATTTCCTCGGCCGGATTCCCCGGGAACAGTATCTCGCGCTGCTGCAGATCTCCTCGGTGCACGTCTATCTGACCTATCCCTTCGTGCTGTCATGGTCGCTGCTGGAGGCCATGAGTGCGGGATGTGCGGTGGTGGCATCCGACACGGCTCCGCTTCGCGATATCATCTCGGACGGCAACGGCCTGCTGGCGCCGTTCTTTGATACTGATGCGTTGTCGGATCAGGTGGTCTCGGTGCTGTCGCGGCCGAAAGCCTTCAAGAAGATGCGGATGAAGGCGAGGAGCTTTGTGCGAGACAATTACGACGCAAAGCGGGTCTGTCTGCCCCGGATGCTGACGCTCGTCGATGAAGGTGTCCTCCCGCGCACGCACGGGGGATAACGCCAGGAGCTAGCGATGCCGCTTGTCATCTCGGTTGCCCAGCGCAAGGGCGGGGTCGGAAAGACGACTCTTGCGGTCTTGCTGGCTGCAGAACTCGATCGGCGTACGGGCTTGGTGGGACTGGTCGACGCCGACTCGCAGGCGTCCGCCTGTCACTGGGCCGAGCCCGGCAATTTGTCGTTCCCCGTCTACCAGCTTGATCCGGAAACCCGCCCCGTTGCCGAATGGGCCAGGCTGATGCGCCAGATTCCGCATCAGATCATCGTCGTGGATTCCGCGCCCAACGACCGGGTGCTGGGCGCCGTGCTCGCGGTCGCCAATATCGTGCTGATGCCGTGTACGCCGTCGGGCCTCGACATCGAGGCCACCGCAAGGACGCTCGACATCGTGCGTGAGGTGCGCGCGACGCGGCGAACGGCGCTCCGTGCCATGATCGTGCCGAACCGCGTCGACCAGCGCACGCTCGAGGGTCAGCAGCTGATCGAGGAGCTGGATACGCTCGACGAGGAGATCGGGCCGATGATCGGAAGCCGCTCGGCCTATGTTCGCGCCGTCGCGCTGGGACAATCGGTTGCCGATTTCGCCAGCGGTACGCCCGCTGATATCGAGATCAAGACGCTCGCCGATCTCGTCATGAGCTGGTGCGGGATCGCACCGCGGCAGCACGTGACGGTCTAGCTCTAACAAGATGCGCCGGCCACGCCACTTCTCGTATAAGGGATGATGAAAATCGCACGTACACTGCGCCAACACTCCGGAACGATTGGAGGCGTCACCGATTGATGCCGGTCCAACCCATCGAGGCTTCGACGTGAAGCTGGCCGGCCTTTTCATGATCGCAACGCTGGTCGTCGCCGCAGCCGGTCCGCTGCTTGCACAGGGCACCGGTCGGACCACCCAGGACGCAACGCGCTACTCGATCGACGGTCCGGGCGGCGGTGTCCCGACATCGCGGCCGCAGGCGACCCGGCCGGTCCCGCCGGCAACACCGGTATACCCTTATGGAAGGCCACCACGGCACGCCGCGCCGGTCGGGCAGCAGACCAACATCCCGCTGCGGGCGCGTTAACCGTCGTTGCGCCGGTAAATCCGTTCGGTCTTAACGCTATTCCCGGCGTTATTTTGCTGCGCCGGACGGAATGTCGTACCCATGCGATCATTGCGTTGGTTGAGGCGCGGGATTGGTCCGCGCAGGGACGGCATTTTCGATGGCGAGCAGGGGTTCGATCCTCATCACGGGCGGCGCGGGATACATCGGATCCCATTGCGCCAAGGCGGTCGCCGAGGCCGGGTTTCTCCCCGTCGTCTACGACAACCTCTCCACCGGCCATCGCAATTTCGTGCAATGGGGACCGCTCGTGACCGGCGACGTCGCCGACCACGTCAAGATCGCCGCCACCATCCGCGAGCACGATGCGCTCGCCGTGATGCACTTCGCCGCGTTCAGCGCGGTCGGCGAGTCCGTCGCGGATCCGCAGAAATACTTTGGCAATAACGTTGCCGGCACGCTCGGTCTGCTGCGCGGCATGCGTGAGGCAGGCTGCGACCGCCTGGTGTTTTCCAGCACCGGCGCCGTCTATGGCAATGCCGGCCGCGATCCCATTCCCGAAAGCGCCGCGGGGCCGACCGTCAATCCCTACGGCCGCTCCAAGTTCATGATCGAGCAGATGCTCGATGACTATCGCGCCGCCTATCAGTTCAAATCGGTCTGCCTGCGCTACTTCAACGCCTGCGGCGCCGATGCATCCGGCACTATCGGCGAGCTCCGCGATCCCGAGACGCATTTGATTCCGCGCGCGCTGATGGCGCTGCTCGGGCACGTGCCGGATTTCGCGATCTTCGGCGAGGATTATGAGACGCCTGACGGCACCGCGGTGCGCGACTACATCCATGTCGACGACCTCGCCGCCGCCCATATCGCGGCGCTCGAGCTGTTGTTGAAGGGGGGCGCCGGCGGTGTGTTCAACCTCGGCACCGGCACCGGCTATTCGGTGCGCGAGGTGCTCGACGCGATCCGCGCCGAGACCGGCGAAGCGGTGCCGAGCGTGGTACGCGAACGCAGGGCCGGCGATCCGCCGATCCTGGTCGCCGATCCCTCCAGGTCGCAAGTCGGCCTCGGCTTCAAGGCGGGCCGGTCGGATCTCGGCTACATCATTCGCTCGGCCTGGGCGTGGCACCAGAAGGCGCATCCGCGCCGGCGATAGGGCATGATCCGGAAAGTGCGAAGCGGTTTTCCGCCGCGACGAACGCGGGACGCGTTTGCGCGGAGATCATGCCCAAAATGGCGGACGACTAGGCCGTGTCCGCGCGCGACCTCAGCCGGCCGAACTGGCTGCGCAGCATCAGCAGGAAGAGGTGACCCGCGCCGACGCCGGCAAGACCTCCCGCCACCTTGACGATCGCGTCAAGCAGGCGGCCGTGACGGTCCGGTGTCAGCAATTGCATCGCTTCGAGTGTGAACGAGCTGAAGAGGACAAAGAGCACGATCAGCGCGGTACGCCGCGGGTAACCCAACACAAAGGCCATTGCCATCACTGCAAACGCGGCGAAGCGCTCGGTCTGAGGGGGAAAAAACGACGGACGGTCCTGGATCGGCGACAGCGTCACGAACGCGATAAAGGCAAGCGCAAGCCAGCCCGCAATCACGCCGAACCTCCGTATCTGTGAAATGTGCAACAAAGTATTCCCGGTCCTGTACCGCAGGCGACCCCGGGCTGGATTAGCGCATCACCCGTGTCAGCGACATGGAAATGGTCGCCGAAGGTTAACTTGCCCGCCGACTGTGACCGACATGACATCGGTATCAAAATACCCGATACTGAAACCCAATCCCGCTCGGCGCGCATCTCTTAGCGGGAACCGGTCGCGCTTGCGCGGGTTCCCGGGATGGTGCACCTGACGAAAAAATAAGGTTTCGCCTGTGGCTCCATTCATAGGCCGTTCACGGCCGGGAGCCTCATTTGATGCCGGAATATCGCAATGCTCACTCTCGGAGGCCAAAGTGCGTCTGCTCGTCGTTGAGGATGACCCGGATCTGAACCGCCAGCTCACCACCGCGCTGACGGACGCCGGCTATGTGGTCGATCGCGCGTTCGACGGCGAGGAGGGGCATTTCCTTGGCGACAGCGAGCCCTACGACGCGGTCGTGCTGGATATCGGCCTGCCTAAGATGGACGGTATCTCGGTGCTCGAGGCCTGGCGGCGGAACAAGCGGGTGATGCCGGTGCTGATTCTCACCGCGCGCGATCGCTGGAGCGACAAGGTTCAGGGGTTCGATGCCGGCGCCGACGACTATGTCGCAAAGCCCTTCCATCTGGAGGAGGTGCTGGCGCGGATCCGCGCGCTGCTGCGCCGCGCCACCGGGCATGCCCAGGTCGAGCTGACCTGCGGGCCGGTGGCGCTGAATACCCGGACCAAGCGGGTCACCGTCAACGGCAACCCGATCAAGCTGACCTCGCACGAGTACAACCTGCTCGACTATCTGATGCACCACACCGGGCGGGTGGTCTCGCGCACCGAGCTGGTCGAGCATCTCTACGACCAGGACTTCGACCGCGACTCCAACACCATCGAGGTGTTCGTCGGCCGCATCCGCAAGAAGCTGGAAGTCGATATCATTCAGACTGTTCGGGGCCTCGGCTACATGCTGTCGCCGCCGACCTAAAGCGTTTTCGAGCGAAGTGGATACCGGTTCGCTCGCGGGAAGAAAACGCGACCAAACAAAAGGATGAGGGCATATCCTGTTCAATCGGATCATGCTCCTAGAGTGCTTGATCGGCGTATACGGGCATTGGCATGATCCGCGCTGAGAGAACTGGATTCGCCAATGTTTGAATCCCTGATGTCTGTTGCCGCTGACACGCTGTTCGAGCCCGTGCTCTGATGGGCGGCAGCTCGCTTGCGACTCGCCTGTTCGTCTCGGCGACCGCCTGGGTGGTGGTGATCCTGGCGATCACCGGCGTCATCCTGTCGTCGGTCTATCGCGACGCGACCGAGCGCGCCTTCGATCGGCGGCTCAATCTCTATTTGCGCACCCTGATCGCCGAGGTGGCGACGCCGGACGAGCCGGCGGACCGCCAGTTCCAGTCGCTCGGCGAGCCGCTGTTCGACCTGCCGCTGTCGGGCTGGTACTGGCAGATCACCCGCACCGATACCGAAAAGGGCGAGACCCGCGCCTCGCGCTCGCTGTGGGACAAGAAGCTGCCGAAGCTCGAAGAGCACGGCGCCGAGCTGACTGCCGCCGGCGTGCGGCTCGGCTATGTCGACGGACCCGAAGGCCAGAGCCTGCGCGTGGTCGAGCGCCCGGTCGACCTCGGTGCCGACGGCAAGTTCCTGGTCAGCGTCGCTGGCGACGCCACCGAGATCTTCGATGAGACGCGCAGCTTCGACTATTATCTCGGCGGCACCTTCGCAGCCCTCGGCATCGTGCTGCTGCTGACCACGATCTTCCAGGTGCGCTACGGCCTCGCGCCGCTCAAGCGCATATCGGATGCGATCGCCGACATCCGCTCCGGCCGCGCCGAGCGGCTGGAGGGCCGGTTTCCGGTCGAGATCGCGCCGCTCGCGCGCGAGACCAACGCGCTGATCGACGCCAACCGGGAGATCGTCGAGCGCTCGCGCACCCATGTCGGCAATCTCGCCCATGCGATCAAGACGCCGCTGTCGGTGATCGTGAACGAAGCCGGCGCGCATGCCGGCGATCCCTTTGCCAGCAAGGTGCTCGAGCAGGCCGACCTGATGCGCGACCAGGTCGCCCATCACCTCGAGCGCGCGCGGATCGCCGCCCGGGCCACCATCGTCAGCACCATCACCGACGTCGCCCCCGTCATCGAAGCGCTGCGCCGGACCATGGAGAAGATCCACAGGGATCGCGACCTCGCGATCGAGGCGAAGGCCGACCCGGCAGCGCGGTTTCGCGGCGAGCGGCAGGACCTCGAGGAGATGGTCGGCAATCTCGTCGACAACGCCTGCAAATGGGCGGCTTCTCAGGTTTTCATCGAGGTCAGCGTGGTCCCGCCGGAGGCCTCGGGCGCCGGGCCCAGGCTGCGCATTGTGGTCGACGACGACGGACGCGGCCTGTCGGAGGCCGAGCGCGCCCAGGTGTTGCGGCGCGGCCAGCGGCTCGACGAATCGAAGCCCGGCTCGGGGCTCGGCCTGTCGATCGTGACCGATCTCGCCGGCCTCTATGGCGGCAAGCTCGCCCTGAGTGACGCGCCGATCGGCGGCCTGCGGGCAGAGCTCGTGCTGCCGGCGGTGTAGACCGGGATGAAATTAGATTGAAGCACTACGGCCACGAACACTTTCACCTCTCCCCGACGGGGAGAGGTCGATTTGCGCAGCAAATCGGGTGAGGGGCCGGGTAGGACGCCCGAGGCTGAATGTCCTACCCATCAATTGCTAAAGCCGGAAAGGCTCGCGCCGGAACAATGCTAAGCCATGTTGGTTAGCAGGCAGTCTGGGGCAACGGTGCCATGTGCGAGAAATGCGACGAACTTGACGAGAAGATCGCACATGTGAGGAGGCTATCCCAACCCGCCCTGGACCCGCTCACATTGGACCGCTTCGCAGCCCTCTTGGATCAATACGAGAGCGAGAAGAAAGCTCTCCATCCGGAAGAAAATGAGTAAAGGCCGCCTCACTTGGCGGCCTCTTTCTTTTTGATCTCGATCTCGGCTTCGTTCCCGCCCATCATGGCGTGATCGCAAAGACCTACAGCATAACGAACCTGGCCGTAAAAGAAGCCGCGCGCCGCGACAGCCCCGCCGAAAGGCGCCCACGGAACGAGACCAACTGATGTGGCTAAGGCCCCGAGGGCACCAGGTATTACGGCGCAAACCTCACGGGGATTAGTGGCGGGTCGAAGAGGCAGCCGAGCCGATGATATTCCACTCTCTCCAATGGGTCGGATGAACCAGCACGGGTCGATTTGAATCGGCCTTCACCCAACCGCCGAGAACTCGGCAACAGGGGAAGATAAGCGCGTGCAGGCCGTCCGAGTCCACTACGGCCAATTCCAGCACGCGGTTGAACGGCGCGGTTTCAATATGGTGCCAGATCATAAAAGAGAGAATAGAGCAGCCGGTTGCGTTGGATGTTGACGCCGATCAACTGACTGATGCTTGTCCCAATTTCATTTTGCGAGCGTCCCAATTAGCACTACTTTGGCAGAATGTCGGTTTTGCCTTGCTTTATAGGATTCCCGAATCAATTTTTCAATGATTCATGGGTGGTCGGCTCTTGGAGGGCTGACCATGGCGGGATGGGAAGACGAACTCGAACGTTGGCTGATGCCGTTCTTGGACCGGCTGGGTCATAAGACTCGGCAGCGGATGTGTCCTCTGTATGTTGCGGGACTAATCGGTCCTGGCGATCGCAAGAGCGTTCAGCCGATGGCGGAGCGCCTTGCCTCGGGCAACTACGATCAGCTGCACCATTTCATTGCGGACGGTGTCTGGGACGCGACGCCGCTGGAGACGGAGTTGCTCAACCAGGCGGACCGACTTGTCGGCGGCAGGGACGCGGTGCTGGTTATTGATGACACCTCACTGCCGAAGAAGGGCGAACGCTCGGTTGGTGTTGCGCCTCAATACGCATCGGCTCTCGGCAAAACGGCAAATTGCCAAACGCTGGTGTCTTTGACGCTTGCGCGCGGCGAAGTGCCAGTGATGGTCGCGTTACGTCTCTTTCTGCCTGACAGTTGGACAAGCGACGTATCTCGTTTGAAGCGCGCTCGCGTGCCAGTCGAACACCGAACGCCACGGTCCAAGCCGGAAATTGCGTTGGCCGAGATTGACCGCGCGATGGCAGCCAACGTGCGCTTCGGATGTGTGCTGGCGGATGCAGGATACGGACTTAGCGCACCATTTCGACAAGGGCTAACAGAGCGCGGGCTGGCCTGGGCTGTCGGCATCCCTCGGCACCTGAAGGTGTATCCGGTCGACGTGAAGCTCATTTGGCCGATTACCAAAGTCCGCGGGAAACCACGAAAGCACCACGTGCCCGATATCTTATCGATTGCGGCAGAACAAATGTTGGCCAGCGCCAAATGGAAAGCCGTGAGTTGGCGCAGCGGGACGAAAGGTCGGCTGAAAGCCCGATTTGCTGCTCTCCGTGTCCGCACCGCCGACGGCCCTCCGCAGCGGATATGGGATAAGGGTCAGCAGCATCTCCCGGGCGACGAAGCTTGGCTCATTGGCGAGCAACGTGCCTCGGGGGAAAAGAAATACTATCTCGCCAATCTCCCTGCGACGACGGATCTGCGCACACTGGCCGCCACCATTAAGGCAAGATGGATTTGTGAGCAGGCGCATCAGCAGTTGAAGGAGGAGCTCGGACTTGATCACTTCGAAGGGCGATCCTGGCAGGGTCTTCATCGCCATGCCCTGATGACAATGATTGCTTACGCCTTCCTGCAACATCGTCGCCTCGCATACGCGGGGCGGAAAAAAAAGAATCAACGGGCCTCCGCCTCAGCCAACCATGCCCGCCGTACGTCACGCCATCGTTGATCTCATCCTTCGACCCCCGCCTCAGCAGTGCCCATATTGCCGAAAGAAAATCCGTGAAAAACAGTGGCGCAAACACATTCTGCCAAAGTAGTGTTAGGGCGTGGACTCATAAGCGCGCCGCCACCCGACCTGCCGACAATCCCGACGAAACCGTCGAAAATGACCCGTGGAGGACGGCCTCGAACTGATCAGAGGCGGTCTGTCCCTATCTTCCAAACGCACGCCCTTTGTCTGTACGATGGAGGAACAGGTTGATTGGATCGGTGGAAGATGGGCAAAGGCAATTCGCACAGCGTGCGATCAGCACGTCAACGGCTGGTGCTTTGTCGCTTGATGATTGACATCATGAGGAGCTTGCACGGAGCTTACTCCCCGCCAACTGAGCCGTTCGGCACCCGGCTGGAGACGTTTTTCATAGGACTGTGTGTAGCTCTTGGGCAGTTCGAGGAGAAACCATTTTCCGTCGCAAAGATTGCAGCCTACATGCGAGTGCCACGCACGACGGTCATACGCAGATTAAGTCGGCTGCAAAGCTGGGGTCTCATCCATCGTGAGGGACGCCACTATTATATGGATCAGAAGGCCCTCAATTCTCTTCTGGGACTGCGAAGCTATCGGCACATACGCCGCCTCCTTGATAAATCTGCCCGGCAACTGTCCGTTTTGGACACTTTGCCGGATTGACGGTGGCACGCCGTTCATCGAACATCGGCCACACGGGCTTGATGTGCGTATTGGCGCCGAAGCCGTTTCCCTAATTAAACCCTTTCGCACGTCGCGATTTGAACGCGTCACGGAGCCAGCGATGCTGTTTGCCCATGCCTTCGACAGACCCGACCTGCTTGGCAGAATTCGCCGCTTTCGGAAAAATCCCGGTCACGTATACGGCGCTGCGTTCGGGCTGGTTTCTGCCGCGACCTTGATAAGGTTAGGCTTGCATCAAGAGCTTTCCAGCGCGTCGCCGTTTACGGTGTACAGTCTGGCGACGCTCTGTATGGCTCTTGCCGGTGGGTTCTACCCCGGCATGGTGACCTTGGCGGCATCGCTTGTGACAGGCGCAATCCTGTTTCTTCCGCCCGCGTTCAGTTTTACGCTCGCGGAGGGAGCCGGTTGGCCACTGGTCATGTTCGCGCTGTTCGGTGGTATCCAGGTTATTCTGGTTTCGGGATTAATTGCGTCCATCTTGTTGCACGACGAGCATCAACAATTTCTGTTTGGAGAATTGCGCCATAGGTCTCGGAACCTGTTCGCAGTCGTGCAGGGAATCGCTTCCAGAACGTTGATGGAAAGCCAATCGCTTTCGGAGGCCAAACAGGCCATCGAAATGCGGCTGGCAGCCCTGGCGCGTACCCATGCGATGCTTGCGGATAGCGGATGGACCGGGGCGCCCCTAGAACAGATCGTTTCGGAAGAACTGACGAGCTTTGCCCGTCAGGTTAGTTGCATCGGCTGCGGCTTGATGCTGAACACGCCAGCGGCACAAACCTTTTCGCTCATCATCCATGAGCTTGCCACGAACGCAGTTAAGCACGGGGCGCTCTCACGGCCGGAAGGGCGGATCACCATACAAGGCAGCATTCGATCCTGTGAAGGAGGTGAGCTGTTTGAATTCTCCTGGATCGAAAGTGGGGGACCTCCGGTGCAACGACCGCAGCGCGTAGGATTTGGAAGCTCAATTCTGAACGGAATGGCGAAGCGGTTCGCCCAACAGGTGGAAGCATCCTATCGTTCGGAAGGACTTGTGTACGAACTTCAGGTGCTGCTCGGGACTGTCCAAGGTTCTCTCAAACCAATCTTGGCCCGCCAGTCTCCGAAAGCAGCTGATGCGGAATTAGGCCAAACCAGCATGTCTCTGCAATGACACATAAGTCCGCTGTGGCCCATCGCGGCATATTGCATTGCCGCACGAGCTTGGTCGAGTCACGCCGACGATTTTATGGGTGCGCGGCCTGGAACGCACCCTCCGCTCGCAGGTGCTGTCCGTTTTGAATCCCTCGTGCGGTACGCAATCTGTTCTTGCCCATGATCTAGATCGAAGGATTTAGATCCGATCCCGGGTTTTCCGTGGGTGAACGAAGTTCCAGAAGTCTATTGCGCGGCCTGTTCCCCGTGCAATCATCCCCCGATCTCGGGAGACGGCCCATGAAGGACATGCAGGCGCACTTGGAGAAGCTTCGTGTCGAGGCGGAAGAGTGTGAGCTGATCAGCAAGCTGGCAACCAATAAGACCAAGAAAGAACTGTTCGCCAGGTTGGCCGCACATCACCGGACGCTGGCCGATGAGGTCGAGCGGACCATGAAGGAAGCCCGATAGGAACTTTGCGTTCCCATGTGGATTTACAGCTCCGTTCCCGTAAGGAACTGAGCGAGGAAAAAGGGTCACATGGGCCAAATTCGACGTCGGGTCAGACATACCAATTCACTTGAAGCGCGCCTTATTGAGAGAGCTAGAGAGCTACGCGAACAGGCCGCAGCGCTCGCCCCAGGTATCGAGAGAGAAGCGCTCCTTAAGCTGGCCCGGCAAGCTGAGGCTGGAGCTAGCATGACCGAATGGCTGCGCGCTGGGGGCTTCAAACATCCACGACCTAAGAGCTCTTTGCCGGCGTCACCATCAATCGCGTCGTAGACAAACAACATAATATACTTGCCCCAACGGAGCAGGCGGGATCGCGCTGAATAGTGGACGCGACGAAAAAGTGCTTGCCCGCCTCACCAGCAGCGCGCGTGACGCGCAAGTTCACTGTAATTGATGGTGGAAAGCCGGGATGGCGCAAATTGCAAGTCAGCTTGAACTACGAGGCCCGGCGAAGGCCGAACCTTTCTTGTTCACCCCAAAGAAACGGCCCCAGCGCCGGGGGAACGCTGAGGCCGTGTCCAAGTGCTGTCCGTCTTGAGCACCGGACCACGCGACAACGGAACGTCACCGGGGCTGTTCCTAACCGTGAAAAAGAACCGGCCCCAGCGAGGGGTGCAAGCCGGGGCCGAGTTTGCATACGTCATCCGACGCAACCGGCGGCGACGCCGGACGTAAAACAACCGCCAGCCGATACGCCTCGTTCCAGTGGCGCGCAGAGAAACGGCCCCAGCACCCTTGGAGGTGATGCTGGAGCCGTTCCTTATTCCCATTCTCACGCCGAGCCGTCGGTTGCCGATAATTGGCGGCCCCTTCTGGGCTTGTAATTTGATCTTAATGAAACGCGCTGCCCAGTCCTGAAAGCATCGAATCAGCTGGCTGTTCCAGAAATCACCTGTGTGAATCGAACGCAAATAAAACGCGAATAAACTGCCACTTCTTCCCGGGTGCGTGACAAGTGTCCTGGTTCCCGGAGCAAGTGTCCGAATTAGGACAGCACCGCTTGCGGGAGAGGCGAGGGGCGCTCGCGCACAATTTTCGCAGACATCATATGCGATTTGCCCTGCGGAGCCGGCGCAGCCTTTTGGGCGGCGTTGCCGTCAGTATTCCTAAACGGCTTCTTAACGCGCCCACCTCTATCATCCCGGGCGGACGGGCTGCGGCGGTTGCCGGGCACCTAGCTTTCACGACCGGGCATGAGCCAGAAATCGACCGAGCGGCTGAGGGATTATCTCGCGCAGCTTCCGCCGCAATCGCAGGCGCTGCTGATGCGGGAGCTGGAGCGCGCCGTCGAACGCGGCGATGATGTAGCGATCGCCAATCTGGTCCTGGAGCAGCTGCGCAAGATCGTGCGTGGGGTCGAGCAGGACGAGCAGATCCAGCCGCGCAGCGACGATCCAGCGCGGCTCCTGTTCCGGCCGCTCGAGCCGTTCCTGGCCGAGACCAATTTCCCGACCCGACCGGGTCAGCTCCGGCGCGCCTCGCTGCTGCCGATCTGGCAGTGGCTCGCCCGCGAGGGCGCGCCCGAGGCCGCCCGCGAATTCGAGACGGCACTGGCGGCTGCCTCGGAGAGCGGCCCGATGGAGATCGCCGCGCGCAAGTTCCAGCTGGCGGCCGCGGAAGCCATCCTCAAGATCGCGGGGCCGACCCAGGACGACCGTCAGCGCGCGCTGGCGCGCGTCGGCCCGCCGACCGTTGTCGAGGACCTGCTGCCGATCGGCCTCGTCTTGCAGGCCCGCGAGGCCCTGGAAACCCTGGGCAGCCGGCTGCCGAGCCAGATCAGGGTGTTTTCCGATTCCCAGATCGCCTCGGCGATGGAGGCGCTCAAGCTGCCGTCGCTGCAGACGCCGCAACTGCTGCCGTTCGCATTGTCATTGATCGCGCAGCGGCTCGCCGCGCCATGGCAGATCATCCGCCTCGCGATCAAGATGGCGGCCTCCGACGACGAGCTGCGGGTCGCGGCAACGCCGTACGGCATCGCCGTCACCATCGCGCTGCATGACCTGTCGTTCGTCGCGGCCTGCCTGCGCACCGATATCAAGCGCGGACATTTCGATTATGTCGGCGAGCAGCTCAAGACCCTGCATGACGGTGTCCGCGGCCTGCGCACCGAGCTCGACCTGCGCAACGATTCCACCTGGGGCCGCCAGCTCACCTCGGTTCGCGCCGATACCTCCAACGCGCTGCAATCGGAGATCGACAGCGTGCCGGGCCGGGTCCGCCGCATCCTGCGCCAGCGCGCCGACAAGGACATCACGGCCGGCGCCAAGATCGATGCATCCGAGGTCGAGGACGCCGCCGCCCTGATCGATTTCGTCGCGGTGTGCCGCACCTATGCCAGCGAGCTCGCCATCAACGAGGTCACGCTGCGGACCTTCTCGGACCTGCAACATTATGTCGAGCAATCGACCGAGGGGCTGGTGCAGTCGCTGCGCGGCGGCGATGCCCGGGTCCGGGCGTTCCGGCAGCAGCAGGTCAAGGCCGCGATCCGCTTCTGTGAGGTGCTGTTCGGCCATGACTACGCTTCCTTGATGAACAGGGCGGCTGAGAATGCCGTGACCGGCGAGCGCAAGTCGTCCCGCGCAGGGTAGGGAGATCGCGGGCATTCTCGACGGCAAACCGACGGCCGCCAGGTCGGGACGGCAAGCGCTTGCGCAATTTCGGAATAATGGAAGTGTGGCGCTGATTTGCCCGACGTGTCAAGTCGGCATTCGAGCGCCGGCGGCCGCCCGCCGGCGCCTTTGCATGGGGTTGTTTTCGATATTTTGGTAGCGCGCGCCTTCGCCCCGAAAACGCCGTTGCAATACCGCTGGAGCGGCGCCGGAAGTCGCCCGATTCCGACCTTCGGTCGATCCAGTAATTGTCAATTGCCGCGCTTGGCGCCGGTAGTGTAAAGCGCTTCCCAGGCGGCTTGCCGGAAAGCCGCCGTTCCATCCGGGAACCGCTTGATGACGCTGTGGTTTGTGTTCGCGCTGATGACGGTCGCGGCGATCTTTGCCGTGCTGTGGCCGCTCAGCCGCCGCGGACGGGCGGATACCGGCGGCAGTGAAGTCGTGGTCTACCGGGACCAGCTCGCCGAAATCGACCGCGACATGGCCGCCGGGATCATCGGCGCTGCCGAGGCCGACGCAGCGCGGATCGAGATCAGCCGCCGGCTGCTGGCCGCCGCCGACCAGAGCGGGCGCGAAGCCCCGGTGCAGGGCAGTCTCAGCCTGCGGCGCACTGCTGCGATCGTGGCCCTGGTCGGGCTGCCGGTCATCGCCTCGGGCTTCTATCTCGCGCTCGGCTCGCCGCGCCTTGGCGACTTTCCGCTCGCCGAGCGGAGCCGGGTGGCCGATGCCAACCAGCCGCTCACCAATCTGGTCGCGCAGGTCGAGGCCCATCTGGAGAAGAACCCGACCGACGGCCGCGGCTGGACGGTGCTGGCGCCGGTGCTGTCGCGCCTCGGCCGCTACGACGACGCGGTGCGCGCCTATCGCAATGCCATCACCTATGCCGGCGACAGCGCCGATCGCCGCCGCCGATCTCGGCGAGGCGTTGATGGGGAGCGCCGGCGGCGTCGTCACCGCGGACGCCAAGGCGGAGTTCGAGCGCTCGGTCGCGCTGAATGGCGACGACGCCAAGGCGAACTATTTTCTCGGCCTTGCCGCCGAGCAGGACGGCCGCAAGGCCGATGCCGCCGCGATCTGGCAGAAGTTGCTGGCGAAGGCACCGTCCGACGCGCCATGGCGGCCGCTGGTGCAGGCCGCGCTGGTGCGGGTCGGCGGCGTCAGCGCACCCGGCGGCGCTAGCTCGCCCGGTGGCGCCAGCGCGCCAGCATTGCCGGACAGCGCGGTGGCTGCGGCCAGGGACATGAGCGAGGCCGATCGCGGCACCATGATCCAGGGGATGGTCGATCGGCTGGCGACGCGGCTGAAGACGAACGGCGATGACGTCGAGGGCTGGCTGCGGCTGGTCCGCGCCTATCTCGTGATGGGACAGCGCGACAAGGCGATGAGCGCGCTTGCGGATGCCCGCCAGGCCGTGGCCAATGATGCGGACCGGTTGCGCCAGCTCAATGAGGGGCTGAAGAGTCTCGGGCTTGATGGATAGACCATGACCAGGAAGCAACGGCGTTTGACACTGATCGGCTGCGCGCTCGTCGTGCTGGCGATCGCCGCGGGCCTAGTGCTGAACGCGCTGCGCGATTCCATCGTGTTCTTCTCGACGCCCTCGATGGTCGCCGAAAAGCACCTTGGTGCGGGCAAGCGTTTCCGGCTCGGCGGCCTGGTCGAGCCGGGCTCGCTGAAGCGCGGCGATAATCTCGCCGTGACCTTCACCGTCGGTGATGGCGGCGCGACGCTGCCGGTTGCCTACAAGGGCATCCTGCCGGACCTGTTCCGCGAAGGGCAGGGCGTCGTCGCGGAAGGCGCGCTCGATGCGTCAGGTGTGTTCCGCGCCGACACCGTGCTCGCCAAGCATGACGAGACCTACATGCCGAAGGACGTCGCCGATGCCCTGAAGAAGCAGGGCCACTGGAAGGACGATTACGGCAAATCAAGCAACATGCCGAGCGCCTCTGCGGCGCCGACCCAGGGGGCCATGCGGTGATCGCCGAAAGCGGACATTATGCCCTGGTGCTCGCGCTTGCCCTCGCGTTGATCCAGTCCATCGTGCCGATCGTCGGCGCGCGCTGGCGCGATGCGGCGCTGATGAACGTCGCGCGCTCGACCGCGCTCGCTCAATTGCTGTTCGTCGCGGCGTCGTTCGCGGCGCTGGTGACGCTGCACGTCACCTCGGATTTCTCGGTCGCCAATGTCTACGAGAATTCGCACTCGCTGAAGCCGCTGCTCTACAAGATCACCGGCGTGTGGGGAAATCATGAAGGCTCGATGCTGCTGTGGGTGTCGATCCTGGCGCTGTTCGGCGGCCTCGTCGCGGCCTTCGGCAACAATTTGCCGCTGTCGCTGCGCGCGCATGTGCTGGCGGTGCAGGCCTGGGTCGCCAGCGCCTTCTACCTGTTCATCCTGATCACCTCGAACCCGTTCCTGCGCATCGCCAATCCGCCGATCGAGGGACGCGACCTCAATCCGGTGCTGCAGGATATCGGCCTCGCGGTGCATCCGCCGATGCTCTATCTCGGCTATGTCGGCTTCTCGATCTCGTTCTCGTTCGCGGTGGCGGCGCTGCTGGAAGGGCGGATCGACGCCGCCTGGGCGCGCTGGGTGCGGCCGTGGACGCTGATGGCGTGGATCTTCCTGACGCTCGGCATCGCGATGGGCTCCTACTGGGCCTATTACGAGCTCGGCTGGGGCGGCTGGTGGTTCTGGGATCCGGTCGAGAACGCCTCGCTGATGCCCTGGCTTGCCGGCACCGCGCTGTTGCATTCGGCGCTGGTGATGGAGAAGCGCAACGCGCTGAAGGTCTGGACCGTCCTGCTGTCGATCCTGACGTTTTCGCTGTCGCTGCTCGGCACCTTCCTGGTGCGCTCCGGCGTGCTGACGTCGGTCCACGCCTTCGCCACCGATCCGACGCGCGGCTGCGTCTTTATCCTGCTGATCCTGTTCGTCTTCATCGGCGGCAGCCTGTCGCTTTATGCCTGGCGCGCGCCGGCGCTGAAGCAGGGCGGGCTGTTCGCGCCGATCTCGCGCGAAGGCGCGCTGGTGCTCAACAATCTGCTGCTCACCACCGCCTGCGCGACGGTGTTCATCGGCACGCTGTATCCGCTGGCGCTCGAGGTCCTGACCGGCGAGAAGATCTCGGTCGGCGCGCCGTTCTTCAATTTCACCTTCGCGCCGCTGTTCGTGCCGCTGCTGCTCGCGGTGCCGTTCGGGCCGCTGCTGGCCTGGAAGCGCGGCGACCTGCTCGGCGCCGCGCAGCGGCTGATGGTCGCCGGCATCGCCGCGCTGGTTGCGATCGCGCTGGTGCTTGCGTGGACCTATGGCGGCGCGACGCTGGCGCCGCTCGCGATCGGGCTTGCGGCCTTCGTGATCATGGGCGCGCTGTGCGACCTCGGCGAACGCATCGCGCTGTTCCGGATTCCGCTGTCGCTCTCGCTGCGCCGCGCACGCGGCTTGCCGCGCGCGACCTGGGGCACGGCCTTCGCGCATGCCGGCCTCGGCGTCGCACTGATCGGGATCGTCTGCGAGACCACCTGGAACAGCGAATATATCGGCTCCATGAAGCCGGACGACGTCGCCCGCGTCGCCGGCTACGAGCTGCGGCTCGACGGCCTGAACCCGCGGCAGGGGCCGAACTTCCGCGAGATGGTCGCGCAATTCACCGTGACGCGGGACGGCGAGAAGGTCAGCGAGATGACGCCGTCGAAGCGCAACTTCACCACCCGCGGCGCCTCGACGACCGAGGCCGCTCTGCTGACGCGCGGCGCCAGCCAGCTCTATATCTCGCTCGGCGACACCTCGGCCGACGGCGCGATCGCGGTGCGGATCTATCACAAGCCGCTGGTGCTGATGATCTGGTGGGGCCCGGTGCTGATGGCCTTCGGCGGCATGCTGTCGCTATCCGACCGCCGCTTGCGGGTCGGCGCGCCGAAACCGGCGGCGAAAGCGGCGCGCGCATTGCAGGCGGCCGAGTGATGCGGTCGCGCGCCCTTGCAGCCGCCGCGCTTGCGGCGACCCTGGTGCTCGGTGCGATGCCCGCCCGGGCCGTGCTGCCCGACGAGATCATGGCGGACCCGGCGAAGGAGGCGAGGGCGCGCGAGCTCTCCAAGGAACTGCGCTGCATGGTCTGCCAGAACCAGTCGATCGACGATTCCGAGGCGCCGCTGGCGCGCGACCTCCGCCTGCTGGTGCGTGAACGGATCTCGGCCGGCGACAGCGACCGCCAGGTGATCGATTTCCTGGTGGCCCGCTACGGCGAATTCGTGCTGCTGAAGCCGCGCCTCAACGAGCACACGCTGGTGCTGTGGCTGACCCCGCCGCTGGCGCTTTTGCTGGGCGGTTTCGCACTCTGGCGGCTCGGCCGGCGCAAGGCAAATCCGGCCGCCGGCGGGGGCGATCCCACCCCCGGGTTGACGTCCGACGAAGAGGCCCGCCTGCAACGGCTGCTGGCGGCCGAATCCGCGCCGGACAAGCCGCTTTAGTTCCTTTCTAAACCCTTAATTTGCATGCGCTATTCTGCCGCAGCACCGGCCGGCTCAATTACCAAAGTTTAATTCCGCAGCCAGCGCGCCGTAAGGCTGATGACCCCATGTTCAGACGCATCAGGTGCTCGCCCCGGCACCGACTGATTCTGGCCCTGGAGACATCAAGACATGACCGACCGTCCCGACCTCTCGACCCTTCCGTCCTACAAGGCGCCGAAGCGCTCGCTTTTCTCTGCCCGCAAGCTCGCGCTGATGGCGTCGGTCGTGGCCGGCCTCGGTGCCGCCACCTACGGCTTCAGCCCCACCCACAACCCGGCCGACCTGTTCACGACGCCCGCGCACGCGCAGGTCAATAACGAGGTCAAGAAGGTTCAGCAGCCGGTCGGGTTTGCCGACATCGTCGAGCGGGTGAAGCCGTCGGTGATCTCGGTCAAGGTCAACATTCGCGAGAAGGTCGCGAAGGACGACGGCAACAATGACGATTCGCCGTTCCAGCCGGGTTCGCCGATGGAGCGCTTCTTCCGCCGCTTCGGCGGTCCGGATGGCCTGCCCCCGGGCCTGCGCGGTGGACCGCGTGGCGGTGGCGTGGTGACGGGCCAGGGCTCCGGCTTCTTCATCTCGGCTGACGGCTATGCCGTGACCAACAATCACGTCGTCGACGGCGCCGACAAGGTCGAGGTCACGACCGACGACGGCAAGACCTATTCCGCCAAGGTGATCGGCACCGATCCGCGCACCGATCTCGCGCTGATCAAGGTCGAGGGCGGCTCCAATTTCCAGTTCGCCAAGCTCTCCGACACCAAGCCGCGCATCGGCGACTGGGTGCTGGCGGTCGGCAATCCCTTCGGTCTCGGCGGCACCGTGACCGCGGGCATCGTCTCCGCCTCCGGCCGCGACATCGGCAATGGTCCGTACGACGATTTCATCCAGATCGATGCGCCCGTGAACAAGGGCAATTCGGGCGGCCCGGCGTTCGACGTGTCCGGTGAGGTGATGGGTGTGAATACCGCGATCTACTCGCCGTCCGGCGGCAGCGTCGGCATCGCGTTCTCGATCCCGGCCCAGACCGTCAAGAGCGTCGTTGCCCAACTGAAGGACAAGGGTTCGGTCAGCCGCGGCTGGATCGGCGTCCAGATCCAGCCGGTGACCTCCGACATCGCCGACAGCCTCGGCATGAAGAAGGCCGAAGGCGCGCTGGTTGCCGAACCGCAGGCCAACGGCCCCGCGGCCAAGGCCGGCATCGAGTCCGGTGACGTCATCACCGCCGTCAATGGCGAGCCGGTGAAGGATGCGCGCGAACTCGCCCGCACCATCGGTGGCCTCGCGCCCGGCAATGCCGTGAAGCTGACCGTGCTGCACAAGGGTCAGGACAAGACCGTCAACCTCACGCTCGGCCAGTTGCCGAACAATTTGGAAGCCAAGGCTGACACCGACAACAGCGACAAGGGCAGCTCGTCCCGTGGCACCGACGTGCCGAAACTGGGCCTCACTGTGGCACCTGCCAACAGCGTGGCCGGCGCCGGCAAGGAAGGCGTGGTCGTGACCGAAGTCGATCCCAAGAGTGCTGCCGCTGAGCGGGGCTTCAAGGAAGGCGACGTGATCCTCGAGGTCGCCGGCAAGTCCGTCGGCACCGCCGGTGAGGTGCGTGATGCGATCACCGCGGCGCGCAATGACAACAAGAACAGCGTTCTCATGCGCGTGAAGAGCGGCGGTTCGTCGCGCTTTGTGGCAGTGCCGCTGGCCAAGGGATAACTATCTATGAGTTGGAACGCGTCGCCGGCATTCGTCGCCCCCGCCGACGGCGCGTTCCGGGGGGCGGGCCCCTTGCTCGCTCCCTATGTTGCCTTTCGATGGAATATGCCCCCCTCTGTCGGAAGGTCTCAGGGCGGTGAGGTCCCCCAGCTTCACCGCCCACTTTTTTCAGCGCCGCATGATCCGGAAAAGTGGAAACCGGTTTTCCCCCGCGACAAACCCGGAACGGGTTTGCGCGGAGATCATGCGCCCACAAGATTCCCGGAATATTCGCGGTCGTCTTGCATGTGCAGGCCGGCCGCGCCATGCTGACAGAGGGCCCATTCCCGTGACCGCAACCGCTCCGCAAATGCGCATCCTGATCATCGAAGACGACCGCGAGTCAGCGGACTATCTGGTCAAGGCGTTCCGCGAAGTCGGCTATATCGCCGATCTCGCCTCCGACGGCGAGGAAGGCCTGTCGATGGCGGAAACCGGCGACTACGACGTGCTGGTTGTGGATCGCATGCTGCCGAAGCGGGACGGCCTGTCGCTGATCGGCATTCTGCGCGACAAGGGCAACCGGACGCCGGTCCTGATCCTCTCGGCGCTCGGCCAGGTCGACGACCGCATCAAGGGTCTGCGCGCCGGCGGCGACGACTATCTGCCGAAACCCTATTCCTTTGCCGAGCTGCTCGCGCGCGTCGAAGTGCTGTCGCGGCGCAATGTCGGGCCGGCCGAGGAGACCACCTACCGCGTCGGCGACCTCGAGCTCGATCGCCTGTCGCATCGCGTCGCCCGCGGCAAGGACGAGCTGACCTTGCAGCCGCGCGAGTTCCGCCTGCTCGAATATCTGATGAAGCACGCAGGCCAGGTGGTGACGCGCACCATGCTGCTCGAAAACGTCTGGGATTATCATTTCGATCCGCAGACCAACGTCATCGACGTCCACATCTCGCGGCTGCGCTCCAAGATCGACAAGGGCTTTGAGCGGCCGCTGCTGCATACCATCCGCGGCGCGGGGTATATGATCCGTGACGGCATTCGGTAAACTGATCCGGACCACGGCGTTTCGGCTGACGCTGGTCTACCTGTTCCTGTTCGCGCTGTTTGCCGCCTCGCTGCTGGCTTACTTTGCCTGGAACACGCGGCGGCTGATCACCGAGCAGATCACGACGACCGTCAACGTCGAGATCGGCGAGATCACCGCCATCTATAACCGTCGCGGCCTGCACGGCCTGCTGACCACCATGGGCAATCGTGCGCTGCGGCCGGGCGCCAACCTCTATCTCTTGACGGCGCCGAACGGGCAGGCGCTGGCCGGCAATGTCGGCTCGCTGGCGCCCGGCGTGATGAGCGTGCAGGGCTGGAGCGAGACCGCCTATCGCCGGTTCGACGACCAGGACAAGACCGATCACCGCGCGCTGGTGCGGGTCACCGAGATGGACAACGGTTTCCGCCTCCTGGTCGGACGCGACCTCGAGGAGCGGCGGCGGTTGTTCGGCATCGTCGCCAAGGCCGCGCAATGGTCGATCCTCGTCGTCGTCGTGCTCGGCATCGGCGGCGGCATCTTCGTCGCGCGCCGCGTGCTGCACCGGATCGACGCCATGACCGGCACCACCAAGCGCATCATGGCGGGCGATCTGTCCGGCCGGCTGCCGGTCGGCCGCAGCGGCGACGAGCTCGACCGTCTCGCGGAAAATCTCAATGTCATGCTGGAGCGCATCGAGGCGCTGATGACCGGGTTGAAGGAGGTCTCGGACAACATCGCCCACGACCTCAAGACTCCGCTGACGCGGCTGCGCAACCGCGCCGAGGAGGCGCTGGCGCGGTCGGGCTGCGAGGCCGATTATCGCGCGGCGCTGGAGCGGACGATCGAGGAATCCGACGGCTTGATCCGCACCTTCAACGCGCTGCTGATGATCGCGCGTGCCGAGTCCGGCCAGGCGCGCGGCAACATGGACGATTTCGACGGTGCCGACGTCGCCAACGGCATCCACGAATTGTACGAGCCGCTCGCCGAGGACGACGGCATGACGCTGCAGGTGAAGACTTCGCCGGCGCCGATTCACGGCAACCGGGAATTGATCAGCCAGGCGGTCGCCAACCTGGTCGAGAACGCCATCAAATATGGCAAGCCCGAACCGGGCGTGGAGCCGATGAAGGCCGATGCGCGGGAGATCCTGATCGAGGCCCGGCGCGAGGGCGATCAGGTCCTGCTCAGCGTCACCGACCACGGTCCCGGCATCCCCGAGGGTGACCGCAAGCACGCGGTGGAGCGCTTCGTCCGGCTCGAAGCCAGCCGCACCTTACCCGGGTCCGGTCTCGGCCTCAGCCTGGCCTCGGCGGTTGCCACGCTCCACGGCGGCGAGCTGCGGCTCGGCGATGCCCATCCGGGGCTGGTGGCCACCCTGGTGCTGCCGGCGCGGGCGGGCGGCAGTGACAGGCTTGCGGCTCAAACGCAGGATGTGCCACAGAAGGCGGCATGAATGCCGCCGCGCCGGGAAACGCGGATCGACACCATCTGGCCGCGCGGTTCGCGGACGGACCGCGTGTCGCCGCTCCCGTATCCGCCGATCAGCGCCTGACCGACTGGTTCGCCGAGCTCGAGCCGGCGCAATCGGCTGCGCTCGCGGCGCTGCTGGAGCACCCGTTCGCACGGGACATCTTGCGCGGCATCGCCGAATTCTCGCCCTATCTGTTCGAGCTCGCGAGGGCTGATGCCGCGCGGCTGATCCGGATCCTGTCATGCGACCCGGAGTCGCATCTTGCGAACCTGATCGAGACCACCTCGCGCGACGTGCTCGCCGCCGGCAGCGAGGCCGACGTGATGGTTCTGCTTCGCCGCATGAAGGCGGAGGCCGCGCTGATGATCGCGCTGTGCGATATCGGCGGCGTCTGGCCGGTGATGCGGGTGACGGCGGCGCTGACCGACATTGCGGTGAATTCGGTGCAGTCGGCGCTGCGATATCTGTTTCTGCAGGAGGTCGCCCGCGGCCGCATGACTGTCGTCGATCCCGAGCATCCGGAAGCGGGTTCGGGCCTGATCGTGCTTGCGATGGGCAAGATGGGCGCGGGCGAGCTGAACTATTCCAGCGACATCGACCTGATCGTGTTCTTCGATCGCGCGGCCACCTCGCTCGCCGAGGATATCGAGCCGCAGCCGTTCTTCGTCCGCGTGACCCAGGCGATGGCACGGATGCTGCAGCAGCGCTCGGGCGAGGGCTATGTGTTCCGGGTCGATCTCAGGCTGCGTCCGGACCCGGCCTCGACCCAGGTCGCGATCTCGACCGACGCGGCCTTGCATTATTACGAGCGCGAGGGGCGTACCTGGGAACGCGCCGCGATGATCAAGGCGCGGCCCTGCGCCGGCGATCCCAAGGCCGGCGAGGCGCTGATCGCCGAGCTCGCGCCGTTCGTATGGCGCAAGCATCTGGATTTTGCCGCGCTGGCCGACGTCCACGACATGAAGCGGCAGATGCAGACCTATCGCGGCCAGAGCGAGATCTCGGTCGAGGGCCACAACGTCAAGGTCGGCCGTGGCGGCATCCGCGAGATCGAATTCTTCGCCCAGACCCAGCAGCTGATCGCCGGTGGCCGCCATCCGGAGTTGCGGGTGCGGCCGACGCTGGAGGCGCTCAATGTGCTCGCCGAGAGCAACTGGATCACCTTCGAGGCGCGCGACGAGCTGACGACGGCCTACGAATTCCTGCGCCGGGTCGAGCACCGGCTGCAGATGATCGCCGACGAGCAGACCCATTCGCTGCCCGAGGAGCCGGAAGCGGTCGAGCGCTTTGCGCATTTCTTCGGCTACGCGAATCGCGAGGCCTTCGCCAGGGACCTGCTTGGCCAGCTCAAGATCGTGCAGAACCATTACGGCAAGCTGTTCGAGGGCGACGATCCGACCGGGAGCGCGAAGCTGCCGGATGTCGATTACGGGGCAGGCCCCGAAGACGGTCGCCTGATCGAGCATCTCGCCAGTCTCGGCTTCAAGAAGCCGGTCATGGTCGCCGGCACCGTGCAGCAATGGATCAAGGGTGATTATCGCGCATTGCGCGTGGAGGCGACGCGGGCGGCGTTCCTCGAATTCATTCCGGGCCTGATCGATGGGCTCGCGGATGCCGAGGAGCCTGACGATGCGGTCGCGGCGTTCGACCGTTTCCTCGGCGCGCTGCAGCGGGGCGGGCGGCTGATCTCGCTGCTGAGCCAGAACCGCGATTTCGTCGCATTGGTGGCGCTGATCCTTGGGGCGGCGCCGCGGCTCGGCGACATGCTGGCACGGCAGCCGCAGATCATGGATGGCCTGGTCGATCCGCGCTTCTTCGGCGCGATGCCGGACAAGAAGGAACTGTCGGAGCGACTTGCGGCCACGCTGCAGGATGCGTCGTCCTATGAGGACTTCCTCGATCGTCTGAGGCTGTTCGGCCAGGAGAGCCTGTTCCTGATCGGCACGCGGATCCTGTCCGGCACGGTGTCGGCGCAGCATGCCAGCACGGCCTTTGCCGACGTCGCGGAAGGCATCGTGCACACCGTGCACGGCCTCGTCACCGACCAGTTCGCCGCGCAATATGGCCGGATCAAGGGGCAGGAGACCGCGATCGTCGCGATGGGCCGGCTCGGCAGCCGCGAGATGACGGCGTCCTCCGACCTCGATTTGATCCTGCTCTACGATTTCGACAGCGAGGCGCCGGACTCCGACGGCGAGCGTTCGCTGCACGGCGCGCAGTATTTTGCCCGCTTCACCCAGCGCCTGATCAGCGCCTTCACGACCCGGACCAATTACGGCGTGCTCTATGAGGTCGACATGCGGCTGCGGCCGTCGGGGCGGGCCGGCCCGGTCGCCTCGCGGATCGATTCGTTTTCCGACTACCAGGAGCGCGAAGCGTGGACCTGGGAGCACATGGCGCTGACGCGCGCGCGCGTGATCTCGTCGTCGCCGCAGTTCCGCGAGAGGATCGAGGCGATCATCCGCAGCGTGCTGACCCGGCCGCGCGATGCAGCGTCGACCGCGGCCGACGTTGCGGACATGCGGCGCGCGATCGCGCTGGAGAAGGGCGAGGACGACGTCTGGGACCTCAAGCTCGCCGCCGGCGGGCTCGTCGACATCGACTTCATCGCGCAATATCTGCAGCTCGCGCACGCCTCAGCGAAGCCGGAGATCCTCAGCGTCTCGACGCTGCAGGTGCTCGAGCATGCCGCCAGGCTCGCGCCTGCTCGGCCAGTCCGAGGCCGAGATCCTGCGCTCGGCGGCGCGGCTCTATCATGATTTGACGCAGATCCTGCGGCTGTGCGTCACCGGCAAGTTCAATCCGGAGACCGCGGGCGAGGATCTGCGGCGCGTGATGGCGCGGGCCGGCGACGCGCCGGACTTCTCCGCGCTGGAGGCGCGCCTGCGCGAGACGCAGAGTGAAGTGCGCCGCGTCTTCAACGCGATCGTGGGCGGGGGGTAGGGAGAAGGAAGCTCGACCCGTCATCCTGATGAGCGCGTAGCGCGTCTCGAAGGATGCACGGCCACCAGCCGGGCCGTCGCCCTTCGAGACGGCCGCTTCGCGGCCTCCTCAGGGTGACGGTGATAGAGCAGGGCGGCTGGCTACGCCTGCTGCTTCAGCTTCTGCAAGGCATCGCGGACGTCGGGGTCGAGGCCGGCGCCGCCGGTGTCGAGATGGGCAAAGATCTGCTTGCGCATCCGCGGGTCCCAGAACTTCCAGATGTGCTCGGAAATGCCCTGCACGGCGCGGTCGTGCCCCTGGCTGTGGAAGAATTTCCCGATCTGGTTCGCCATATAGACCAGTTTGTCAGGCGACGACGACATAAGCGGACTCCTTGCCGGGCACCGCGCCTGTGACGCGTTCCGGATGCGTAAAGACTTCAAATCCATCCGCGCGGGCGATCGCGGCAAGCGTGATGCCGGCGGCATCCGCCATCCGTACCGCAAGCGCGGTCGGGGCCGACACGGCAGCAATCAGCGGCGCGCCGATCGCGGCGGTCTTCTGCACCATTTCGACCGAGACGCGGCTGGTCACCAGCACCACGCCATCACTTGTGACGACCTTGTCGCGGGCGAGCGCGCCGGCGAGCTTGTCGAGCGCATTGTGGCGGCCGACATCCTCGCGCAGCGCGACGATGCCGCGCGTGGCCGTCCAGAACGCGGCGGCGTGCGCGGCGCGGGTCTGGTGGTTGATCTCCTGCAGCGGCGCGACCGCCGCCACCGCAGCCATGATCTCGCGGGGCGCAAAGACGCGGCCCGCGGGCACCACCGCGGCCGGCCGGACCGCCTCGCTGATGGAATCGAGCCCGCACAGGCCGCAGCCGGTCGGGCCGGCGATGTTGCGCCGCCGCTCGGCGATCCGCTCGGCCTTGTCGGGCTTGAGCCACATCCGCAGCTCGATGCCGTCGTCGAGCTCGACGATGTCGAGGGCCTCGATCTCGTCGGCCGATTGCACGATGCCTTCGCTCAGGCTGAACCCGATTGCGAAGTCGCCGAGGTCCTCGGGCGAGCCCATCATCACGGCGTAGGTGCCGCCATTATAGGTCAGCGCCAGCGGCGTCTCCTCCGGGATCAAGCGCGCGCCCTCGCTGAAGACGCCGTCGCGCCAGACCTTCCGTATCGCCTTGTGGACAGGTTCGCGCATCGCTACTCCGCGGCTTCCACCACTGGCGCGATGCGGCGCGAGTGGCGTGCCTGCTCGTCATAGGCCTTCTGCCAGTCGGACGGACCGTTCGACGGCGAGATCTGCACGGCGGTCACCTTGTACTCCGGACAGTTGGTCGCCCAGTCCGAGAAGTCGGTCGTGATGACGTTGGCCTGGGTGTCGGGGTGGTGGAACGTGGTGTAGACCACGCCGGGCGCCACGCGATCGGTGATCTCGGCGCGCAGCGTGGTCTCGCCGGCACGGCTCGCCAGCCGTACCCAGTCGCCGTCGCGCACGCCGCGCTGCTCGGCGTCGTGCGGATGGATCTCGAGCCGGTCCTCGGCATGCCACACCACGTTCTCGGTGCGGCGGGTCTGCGCGCCGACATTGTACTGGCTGAGGATGCGGCCGGTGGTGAGCAGCAGCGGGTAGCGCGGGCCGGTGCGCTCGTCGGTCGCGATATATTCGGTGATGATGAACTTGCCCTTGCCGCGCACGAAGCCGCCGATATGCATCACCGGCGTGCCTTCCGGCGCCGTCTCGTTGCAAGGCCACTGCACCGAGCCGAGTTCATCGAGCTTGGCGTAGGAGACGCCGGTGAAGGTCGGCGTCAGCGCCGCGATCTCGTCCATGATTTCCGACGGATGGTTGTAGTGCATCTCGAAGCCCATCGCCTTGGCGAGCAGGATCGTCACTTCCCAGTCGGCATAGCCGTTGCGCGGCGTCATCACCTTGCGGACGCGCTGGATGCGGCGTTCGGCATTGGTGAAGGTACCGTCCTTTTCCAGGAAGGTCGAGCCGGGCAGGAAGACGTGGGCGTAGTTCGCGGTCTCGTTCAGGAAGAGATCGTGAACAATGACGCATTCCATCGCCGACAGCGCCGCCACCACATGCTTGGTGTTCGGGTCGGATTGCAGGATATCCTCGCCCTGCACGTAGAGCCCCATGAAGGTGCCCTCGATCGCGGCATCGAACATGTTGGGGATGCGCAGGCCCGGCTCGTTGTTGAGCTTGGCGTTCCACATCGCCTCGAACTGCTCGCGCACCGCGTCGCCGGAGATATGACGATAGCCGGGCAGCTCGTGCGGGAACGAGCCCATGTCGCAGGAGCCCTGCACGTTGTTCTGGCCGCGCAGCGGGTTCACACCGACGCCGGGCCGGCCGATATTGCCGGTGGCCATCGCGAGGTTGGCGATCGCGATCACGGTGGTCGAGCCCTGGCTGTGCTCGGTGACGCCGAGCCCGTAATAGATCGCGCCATTGCCGCCGGTGGCATAGATCCGCGCCGCCTCGCGCAGATCCTTCGGATCGACGCCGGTCATGACCGCGGTGGCTTCAGGGCTGTGCTTCGGCTCTGCGACGAAGGCGGCCCAATCCTCGAACTCGCTCCAGTCGCAGCGCTCGCGCACGAAGGCCTCGTCGACCAGCCCTTCGGTGACGATGACATGGGCGAGTGCGGTAAGCACCGCGACATTAGTGCCGGGCATCAGCGGCAGATGCAGCGCCTTCACATGCGGCGATTCCACCATCTCGGTGCGGCGCGGATCGATCACGATCAGCTTGGCGCCCTGGCGCAGCCGCTTCTTGAGGCGCGAAGCGAACACCGGGTGAGCCGAGGCAGGGTTGGCGCCGATGATCAGCACGACGTCGGTATCCTCCACCGAGTCGAAATCCTGCGTGCCGGCCGAAGTTCCAAAGGTTTGCGACAGGCCGTAGCCGGTCGGCGAATGACAGACGCGGGCGCAGGTGTCGACATTATTGTTGCCGAAGCCGGCGCGGATCAGCTTCTGCACCAGATAGGTCTCTTCGTTGGTGCAGCGCGACGAGGTGATGCCGCCGACCGCGTCGCGGCCGTATTTCTGCTGGATGCCCTTGAATTTCGCGGCGGCGAAATTCAGCGCCTCGTCCCACGACACTTCCTGCCAGGGATCCTCGATCCGCTCGCGGATCATCGGCTTCAGGATGCGCTCCTTGTGGGTGGTGTAGCCCCAGGCGAAGCGGCCCTTGACGCAGGAATGGCCGCGATTGGCCTTGCCGTCCTTCCACGGCACCATGCGCACCACTTCCTCGCCGCGCATCTCGGCCTTGAGGGCGCAGCCGACGCCGCAATAGGCGCAGGTGGTGACGACAGAGTGCTCGGGCTGGCCGATCTCGATCACGGATTTTTCGGTCAGCGTCGCGGTCGGGCAGGCCTGTACGCAGGCGCCGCAGGACACGCATTCGGAGCCGAGGAAGCTCTCGCTCATGCCGGGCGAGACGCGGCTGTCGAAGCCGCGGCCGGATATCGTCAGCGCGAAGGTGCCTTGCACTTCCTCGCAGGCGCGGACGCAGCGCGAGCAGACGATGCACTTCGAGGGATCGTAGGTGAAATAGGGATTGGATTCGTCCTTTGGCATCCAGTTGTCGTTTTCGCAGCCGTGCGATTTGGCGAAGACGTGGTTCTCGCCTTCATAACCGTAGCGCACGTCGCGCAGGCCGACCGCGCCCGCCATGTCCTGCAATTCGCAGTCGCCGTTCGCGGCGCAGGTCAGGCAGTCCAGCGGATGGTCGGAGATGTAGAGCTCCATCACGCCCTTGCGCAGCTTCTTCAGCCGCTCGCTCTGGGTATGCACGACGAGGCCAGGCATCACGGGCGTGGTGCAGGACGCGGGCGTGCCGGCGCGACCTTCGATCTCGACCAGGCAGAGCCGGCACGAGCCGAAGGCGTCGACCATGTCGGTCGCGCAGAGCTTTGGAATCTGGGTGCCGGCCTCCATCGCCGCGCGCATGATCGAGGTGCCCTCGGGCACCGTGATCTGATTGCCGTCGATGGTCAGCGTGACCATCGTCTCGGATTTGGATTTGGGCGTGCCGAAATCGATTTCCTGGATCAGCGACATCGTGATCTCCTGTTATTCCGCGGCCTGCAGCCGGGCCGGTGCGGGACCTAAATCTCCGCCAAAATCTTCCCGGAAGTGTTTCAGTGCGCTCATCACGGGGTAGGGGGTGAAGCCGCCGAGTGCGCACAGCGAGCCGAACTTCATGGTGTTACAGAGGTCTTCGATCACGGCGAGGTTTTCCGTCACGCGCTCGCCATTGATGATCTTGTTGATGGTCTCGACGCCGCGGGTCGAGCCGATCCGGCACGGCGTGCATTTGCCGCAGGATTCGACCGCGCAGAACTCCATCGCGAAGCGCGCCTGCTTGACCATGTCGACGGTGTCGTCGAACACCACGATGCCGCCATGGCCGATCAGGCCGTCGCGCGCGGCGAATGCCTCGTAGTCGAACGGCGTATCGAACAGCGCGCGGGGGAAGTAGGCGCCGAGCGGACCGCCGACCTGCACCGCGCGCACCGCCCGTCCGGTGAAGGTGCCGCCGCCAATCTCGTCGACGAGTTCGCCGAGCGTGACGCCGAACGCGGTCTCGAACAGGCCGCCATATCTGATGTTGCCGGCGAGCTGGATCGGCATCGTGCCGCGCGAACGGCCCATGCCGAAATCGGCGTAGGCCTTGGCGCCGTTGTCGAGGATGAAGGGGATCGCCGCGAACGATAGCACGTTGTTGATCACGCTCGGACGGCCGAACAGGCCCTTGTGCGCGGGCAGCGGCGGCTTGGCCCGCACGATGCCGCGGCGGCCCTCGAGGCTCTCCAGCAGCGAGGTCTCTTCGCCGCAGACATAGGCGCCGGCGCCGACCCGCACTTCGAGATCGAACTCATGCTTGGTGCCGCCGATCCGCTTGCCGAGGAAGCCGGCGCGCCGGGCGGCCACGATCGCCGCGTTCATCGCCTCGACCGCATGCGGATATTCCGAGCGAATGTAGATGTAGCCCCTGGTGGCGCCCACCGTGATACCCGCGATCGTCATGCCCTCGATCACGACGAAGGGATCGCCTTCCATGATCATGCGGTCGGCGAAGGTGCCGCTGTCGCCTTCGTCGGCGTTGCAGACGATGTATTTGCGGTCGGCGCTGGCCTGCGCCACCGTCTTCCACTTGATGCCGGTCGGGAAGC
This sequence comes from Bradyrhizobium sp. USDA 4011, assembly GCF_054063415.1. Classification (NCBI taxonomy): domain Bacteria; kingdom Pseudomonadati; phylum Pseudomonadota; class Alphaproteobacteria; order Hyphomicrobiales; family Nitrobacteraceae; genus Bradyrhizobium; species Bradyrhizobium sp. USDA 4011. The sequence continues at coordinate 1,287,294 of NZ_JBSSGG010000001.1, read as the reverse complement.
CGGCGCCGCCGCGGCCACGCAGGCCCGAGGTCGTGACGTCGGCAAGGATCTGGTCGGAGCTCAGTGTCAGCGCCCGCTCCAGGCCCTTGTAGCCGCCATGGGCGCGGTAGTCGTCGACCGAGCGCGGGTCGACCACGCCGCAGCGGACGAAGGTCAGCCGGGTCTGGCGCTTCAGCCAGGGAATCTCGTCCGTGACACCAAGCCGCAGGGCATGCTGGCCGTTGCCGGCCATCGCATCGAGCAGGGATGGCACGTCCTTAGGCGTCACCGGGCCGAACGCGATGCGGCCTTGGGCGGTCGAGAGCTCGACCATCGGCTCAAGCCAGCACAGCCCGCGCGAGCCGTTCCTGACAATCTCGATTGCTGCGCCACATGCTGCTGCGGCCTGCGCGAAGGCGAGGGCGACCTCGTCGGCGCCGACCGCGACGGCCGCGGCATCGCAGGGGACGTAAATTCGCATCGTCATCGCTGTGCCTCCGCGACCAGCGCATCGATCCGCGCTTCATCGAGCCGGCCGACCAGCCGGCCATCCAGCATCGCCGAGGGCGCGGTGGCGCAGAGCCCGAGGCAGTAGATCGGCTCCAGCGTTACGCGTTCGTCCGCCGTGGTATTCCCCAGGGAAACGCCGAGTTTGGCCTCCGCGCGCGCCGCAAGCCGATCCCCGCCGGCAGCCTGGCAGGCCTCGGCGCGGCAGAGCTTGAGGACGTGGCGTCCGGCCGGTTGTTTGCGGAAGTCATGGTAGAAGGTGAACACGCCGTGGACCTCGGCGCGGGACAGATTGAGCGCCTCCGCCACCATCGGGATCGCAGGCTCCGGCACATAGCCGAAGGCTTCCTGCAGCGCGTGCAGGATCACCAGCGTGGCGCCTTCAAGTCCGGCATGCTCGGCGATGATCTCAGCGCCGCGCGCCTTGTCCCAAGGTTCGTATCCCACCGTCATCAGCGCTTCTCACGATCCAGTTTTTGCTTTGCACATGAGAATTGGAATCCTTCGAAACATCAATAAAGCTGTCTCATGCGGCGATTGCGAAACGCGATTAATAGCGTTGCCGAATGGGTCGATCCGGGATCGCAATAATGTTCTGGAATCACGGACATTCGGGACGCTTTGGATTTCGGGATCGCACCCCGATCGTGCTACCTATGGACACGTCCGGCCGCCATTGGGGGCGCCGTTTTCCGAAGGGGTTTGAACCTTGATCGACAAGCTGGAACTTCTGCTGGCGCTGGCCAAGGAACGGCATTTCGGCCGCGCTGCGGAGGCCTGCGGGGTCACCCAACCGACGATGTCGACCAGTCTCAAGCAGCTCGAGGAGATCCTCGGCGTCATGCTGGTGCAGCGCGGATCGCGGTTTCAGGGTTTCACGCCGGAGGGCGAACGGACGCTGGACTGGGCGCGGCGCATTGTCGGCGACACGCGGGCGATGAAGCAGGAGATCGACAGCCTCAAGGACAAGCTGTCGGGCGAGATCCGCATCGCGGCGATCCCGACTGCGCTCGGCATGGTGGCTTCGCTCACCACGCCGTACCGGGCGCGCCATCCCGATGTGCGGTTTCGCATCCAGTCGTGCACGTCCGCCGACGTGCTCGGCCTGCTCGAGAATCTCGAGGTCGATGCCGGGCTGACCTACATCGAGAACGAGCCGATCGGCAAGGTCCGCACCATCCCGCTCTACAACGAGAGCTATCGTCTGCTGACGGCGCCCGATGCGATGTTCGGCGACCGCAAGCAGGTGACGTGGAAGGAAGTCGGCACCGTGCCGTTGTGCCTGCTCACGCCCGACATGCAGAACCGCCGCATCATCGATCGCGCGCTGACCTCGGTCGGCGCGGAGGCGACGCCGACGCTGACGTCGAATTCACTGCTCGTGCTCTACACCCATGTGAAGACCGGGCGCTGGGCCAGCGTGATGCCGGCCAAGCTCGCCGAGACGCTCGGCCTTGCCGATGCCGTGCGCAGCATTCCGATCGTCGATCCGGTCGTGGACTACAGCATCGGCCTGGTGATCCCGCAGCGCGATCCGATGACGCCGCTGATCGCAGCCCTGGTGCAGGTCGCACGCGAGGTCGCGCCGAAGCTGGAGAGCGTGCAGCCAGCCTAGGCCGCCTCTTGCAGCTTCGCCCGCAGGCTACGCGGATCGCGCGGCAGCGTGACGCGGACGACGGTGCCGACGCCGAGCTTGGAGCGCAGCTTCATCGAGCCGCCATGCAGGTTGGTGAGCGAGCGCGCGATCGCAAGCCCGAGGCCCGAGCCCTGGTAGCTCTTGGTGAGCTGGCTCTCGACCTGCTCGAACGGCTTGCCGAGCCGCCGCAGCGATTCCGGCGCGATGCCGATGCCGCTGTCGGCAATCAGCAGCACGATCGAGTCATCGAGCATCTGGCCGCGCACCAGCACGCGGCCGTTGTCGGGCGTGAACTTCACCGCGTTTGAGAGCAGGTTGACGATGATCTGCTTGACCGCGCGGCGGTCGGCGACGACCGAGATCGTGCTTTCGATATCCGATTCCAGAGACAGGCCCTTGTGCTCGGCGCGGCCGGAGACCACCCGCAGCGACTCGGCGAGGATGCCGGAGAGGTCGAGCGGCTCCATGTCGAACTTCATGCGGCCGGCCTCGATCTTCGACATGTCGAGGATGTCGTTGATGACCTCGAGCAGGTATTTCCCCGAGGTCAGGATGTCGTGGCAATATTCCGCGTACTTGTCCGAGCCGAGCGTGCCGAACAGGCCGCTGCCCATGATCTCGGAGAAGCCGATGATAGCGTTGAGCGGCGTGCGCAGCTCATGGCTCATGTTGGCGAGGAACTTCGACTTCGCGGCGTTGGCGTCCTCGGCGCGGGTCTTCTCCTGCGAATATTTTTCGGCGAGGTCGGCGAGCTCGACGGCCTGCCGCTCCAGCTCGGATTGCGAGCGCTGCAGGTCGATCACGGTGGCGCGCAGGCGCAGGTCGTTGTCGACCAGCTTCTGCTCGTGCGCCTTGATGCGCGTGATGTCGGTGCCGACCGAGACATAGCCGCCGTCCTTGGTGCGGCGTTCGCTGATATGCAGCCAGCTGCCGTCGTCGAGCTGCGCCTCGAAGGTGCGGGCGCCCGGCGCCGGCGCGCCGCTCTCGTGCAGGCGGGTGCGCACCTCGGGCATGCTGCCGACCTCGATCACGGTCTCATAGGAGGTGCCGGGACTCACCGCGGTATCCGGCAGCTTGTGCAGCCGCTGGAAGTGCGAGTTGCAGAGCACGAGGCGGTCCTCGGCGTCCCAGAGCACGAAGGCCTCCGGAATGGTCTCGATGGCGTCGCGCAGCCGGAGGTCGGCTTCCACCGACTTCTCGGCGAGGCTCTTCTGTTCGGTGATGTCGACGGCGATGCCGATCAGATGCAGGCCGCTGTCGGCCGCGGCGTGGCTGAGCTCGCAGCGGACGCGCAACCAGATCCAGTGGCCGCCGACATGTCGCATGCGGAAGCTCTGGTCGATGTGATCGATCTTGCCCGAGATCAGCTGCTCGGCGATGTCGAACAGGTTGATGTCGTCGGAGTTCACCAGCGCGTTGACCTCGCCGAAGGTGAGGAGGTCGTTGCGGGTATCGAGGCCGAGCAGGGTGAACATCGACTGCGACCAGAAGATCCTGCCGCGCGACAGGTCCCAGTCCCACAATCCGCAGCGGCCGCGATTGAGCGCGGTGTCGATCCGGCCGCGCACGGCGTCGTTGATCAGGTCGCCCTCGCGGGCGCGGGTCGATTGCCAGTGAAAGGCGAAGCCGAGGATCAGCACCACGAAGCTCGTGGTCGCCGACAGCGTCACCGAGAGCGCGGCGTCCGATCCCCAGATCGGCTCGTTCATCTCCTGGATGACGACGACCTGGCCGGGCAGCGACTTGACGAGTTGCGAGATCGCCAGCGCGCCGGTGCCGCCCGGCAACGTCATGTCACTGATGGCGCCCTGCTGGCCCGGTGCGACCAGGAGCTGCGCGGTGGAGACGATGTCGAGGACGCGGTCGTTCTCGCCGGCGCCGTCGATCGGCACACGGGCCAGCACGCGGTGATCGGCGCCGGTGATGATGACATGGCGGCCATCGGCGATGCCCCAGGACGGGATCAGGTCGGGCAGCAGCTCCTGCATCTGCTCGATATTGGCGAGCCGGTCGCGCCGCACCGAGGTCAGACGGTCGAGACGCTCGGCGAGGATGTCGGAGAGCGCGGCCAGGTCGCGCTTCATCGCGCCGCGCTTCTGCCGGTTCTGGTCGATCACCTGGACGAAGGCGCCGAGGCAGATCGTGATGAGGAAGGCGATGATCAGCGTAGGGACAGCGCGGCGCAGTGCAGGCTCGGCCGTCAAGAGCCTGTGATAGGCCGGTTTCGCGATCGACTGCGCCAATCCCTTGATCGAATCGGATTGGACGCAAGCGTTCGCTGCATGCGCGCGCGCCATGCCTTAGACCCCCATCTAAGCTGATTTTTTACCCGGATCGGATGCTCCCCACGTCGCTTCCGAATCATGATGATTTGAATCCAGATTTCCCGGGCTGTCGAGAGTCAACGATTCGTTAATGCGAAAAAAATCTTGTCCAAGAGAGAATCGCCGGGCGCAAAGTGAGTCCGAAACAGGAACGGCTCCGTAGAATTACGCGCGCGTCGGTTCTGCGTGACTGATCACACGCTTCACGGTTGGGAATGCGCGGCGCAGCTTGCGTTCGATCTCGTCGACGCTTTCGTGCACCTTGATCACGCTCATCGAGGGCTCGGCGCGGCAATGGAAGTTGACGATCTCGCCGGCGTCGCTGTTGCGGACCCGCACATTATGGATGTCATGGATCGCGCCACCATCGGCAAAGCCGGTCAGTGCGGCCTTGATGGCTTCGACGCGGTCGGGCGCGGCGTCGGTTCCCCAGGGCAGTTCCGGCTGCAGCGGCTCGATATGGGTGTCGACCTCGACGTCCTCGCCAAAGTCCTCGCGGATCGCGCGCTCGAGCTCGTGGGCGATGTCGTGCGCGGCGTCCAGCGCCATGTCGCTGTCGACCTCGAGGTCGATGCCGACGATCAGCTTGCCGCCGATGTCGTGGACGGTGACATGGTGGATCGCGAGACCGGAATTGCGCGCGATCACCATGATGCGCTCGCGCACGCTCTCATTGTCGCGCGCCACCGGCACCGCAGTAAAGGTGAGGTCGGCGTCCCCCAACGCCTTGGTCACCGCCTGCTGCGCCCTGCGTTTGATGTCCTCGACGCGGTCGATCGGGTAGGTGCGCGGCACGGTGACAAAGGCATCGATGAAATGCGTGGTGCCGACCATGCGGACCCGCAGCCGCTCGACGTCGACCACCCCCGGCACGGCTTCAATGGCGGCGGTGGCCTTTTCCAGCGCGCCTTCGGGCGCGCGGTCGAGCAGGGTCTCGACCGTCTCCCGCGCCATACGCAGGCCGAGCAGCGCGATCATCACGGCGACCGCAATGGCGGCTGCGGCATCGCCCCACCAGAAGCCGAGGCCGGCCAGCACCAGGCCGACGATGACGGCCGCGGATCCCATCACGTCGGAGGCGAAATGCAGCGCGTCGGCGGCCAGCGCCTGGCTCTTGGTGTCGCGCGCGGCGCGCTGCAGCGCGCGGGCGCGCCACAGATTGACCCCGATATCGAGGACAAGGACGATGAAGGGGATGGCTGAGATCGACGGCGGCGGCGCGCCCTCGCGCAGATGGCTGTAGGCCTGCACCAGGATGCCGCCGGCCAGCACATAGAGCAGGGCGATGATACCGAGCGCCGAGACGCTCTCGACCTTGCCGTGGCCGTAATGATGCTCGGCGTCGGCCGGCTGGTCCGACACCCGCACCACCGCCCAAGTGATGATGGTGGCGACCAAATCGATCGACGAGTGCAGCGCCTCTGATATCAGCGCCAGCGATCCGATCGCGATGCCGACGACGAATTTTGCGACCGCCATGCTGCCGCTGGCGAGGATCGAGATCGCGGCGACGGATGTCTTGGTCGAGGATGTGCTCATGGGCGGCGGTGTAGCAGGGAGTTGGTGAACATCAAGTGTCAGTCGTCGTTCGCCATGCGCAATCGCAACTCACTTGCAAGAGCGCGTCTCGGTAGTGGAGTTGTTGCGAACTGTTCCGAATCTCAGGACGTGCACTGCTCAAGTTCGTCGGTCGCCTGTGTTTGCGCCAATCAAGCCGTCGTCCTGGCTTTCGCCCATAGGCGCTAAAATAGGATTTGCGCGTTGAATTTGTATGTGATTCCAAGAAGGGATGAGACACGAATCGCTTGTGAACGAAGACTGGGCGCGTGTTGTTGCTCGGCTTGGTGGGGCTGAGGCTCTGGAGGTTGGCGCGCGCGAGACGAAGGCGTTTGTTCGTCCGCGCGAGATCACCAATGCGGTTGATTTGCTGCGGCTGATCCTTGCGTATTGTCTGGGCACGCGGGGTCTGCGGCTGACGGCGGCGTGGGCGACGTCGGTGGGCCTTGTCGACATCTCCAACGTGGCTCTGTTGTATCGCTTGCGTCAGTCCGGAGATTGGCTGGCGCAACTGATAGGTCAGGCACTTGCGAGTGGTGCGCCGAAGGCAAGCCGCGGTCGGCTGATCCGCATCGTTGACGCCACGACGGTCCCCAAAGCCGGAACCGAGGGCAGGCAAAACAACGCGGTGTGGCGTATCCACAGTGCGTTCGATCTTCCGCAAGAGCGCTTTGGGCACTTCGAGCTGACCGATGAGGGCGCAGGCGAGACACTGGATCGGATACCCGTGACTGCCGGCGAGATCCGTCTTGCCGACCGTGCCTACCTGCAACCAGAGCGCATGGCGCATCTGGTCGATGCCGGCGCGGACTTCGTGATCCGCGCGGGCTGGAAGAGCGCGCGTTGGCTGGATCGCAACGGCAACCTTGTCGATCTCATCGCAGAGCTGCGCAAGGCCTTGGCAGGCGGCATGATCGATCGACCGATCTGGATAGAGCGCAAGTCCGGTGCGCAACCGCTTGCTGTGCGCTTGGTCGCGGTCAAAAAGCCGGCGCATGCGGCCGCGGAGGCGCGACGCAAGGCACGCAGGACAGCCCAGAAGGGAGGCCATCAACTCTCCAGGCAAACGCTTGAGGCCGCAGATTGGGTAATCCTGGCGACCTCGCTCAAGGGCGAGGACTTCACGGCTGCTGACGTCATTGCCCTCTACCGGTTGCGATGGCGGATTGAGCTCGGCTTCAAGCGGCTGAAGAGCTTGATTGGCTTGAAGGGACCTCCCGGAACTGACCAGCGGTCCGCTAAACCCCATATCCTCGCTCACCTGCTGATCACTCTACTGCTCGAGCCGTTGGTCGACGAACTCGAGGACTCTCCCCGCTTGGACGAAGCCGCCTGACCGGACCTTCCGCATGGCGCCTGCTACGTCAGCTCATCGCCTCATTGCTCCAAGCCGTCATTCCCCAACCCACGATCGCTTGTCTGCGCAGAGCAAGCCGTGCTCTCCGGCGACATCTGCGCGAGCCCCCCAGACGCAAGCGCCGCTATCAGGCAATGATCAAACTATCTTAGCGCCTATGGGCCTTCGCCGGGACGACACGGGAAGTGTTGCGCGACCTGTGAAACATACATCCGGGTTCTCGCGGCGCGTTTCGCCCGAGCTTTGATCGGGAGGAGTGATGCGTTTTGCTGAGTTGCCCGTCGTGTCCAACGGGCAACAGTCATCGTCACCACAAGAAGGCGATCCTGCTTATCACGAGACGTCAAGCGCGCTATCATATCATTGCTTGGACAAGGCTGAACGGGAGGCTGAGGGCTGGTCGACCCTGATGGATAACCGAGACGGCAGTCTTGGATAGCATTGGACGGAAGAGGGACACGCCAATGAACTCCACACCTACTCCGAATGCAGCCGAACCTGGTGAGGGCCCGGCTGCAAGCGCCGATGAACGGCTCGCGGAAGCCCACAAGCAGATCGTCCGCGCTGATGAAGAGCTGACGCGCTTGAGTGAGCAGCTTGCAAAGATGGAGCGCGACGCTGCGCCCCCACCGCCTCCTCCGTCGGCTGAACCTGACCCACCCTCGGTCGGACTTGCTGCTTCGTCCGAACCTGCTGCTTCGTCCGGACCCTGTTCGCAATCATCTTCCGGAAGGCCAGCTTTCCGAGCCCTCGCCGCCTTGTCGCTGGCGGCGTGTGTCGTTGTCGCCGTGCTGGCTTCGCAGTCGTCTTATGGTGCGAGAGCCAAGCTGGTCGTCGCCCGCTGGGTGCCGCAGTTCGCGTCAGCGCCATCATTGCCGCCGGATCATCCGCCGCTTGCCGCGCAGCGCGCTCCATCTGCCGTTCAGATTGCCGCGGCGGAGCCCGCACCACCGCAACCGACGCCCGCGCCCTCGACCGCAATGCAGGACGCCGCACCGAAAGCAACGCAGGACACTCCGCCGCCAACTCCTGCAGCTCCCCCCGATCGCATCGATCTGCTGCAAACCATTGCCCGCGATCTCGCGAATGTGCAGCGAAACATCGAACAGCTCAAGGCGGACCAGCAGCAGACAGCCCGCGAGAACTCCAAAGCCATTGAGGGGCTCAAGGCAAGCCAGGAGGAATTGAAACGGGCGCTCGCGAAGGTTTCCGAGCAGAAGACCACATCAGCGCCTCCGACGCAGCCGGCTCCGACCCCGCGCAAGCCCCAGCGGACATATGAGCCGCCCTACGCGAGAGCGCCGCCTCGAATGCCGCCAAGGGAGTGGCTCTACGACGACTGGTAACCGTCGATGCGGTGATCATCGAGTCTCACCGCAGCAACCGTGACGATCGCGAAGCGCCCCTCGATCGGGTGGTGCGACCAGGAAAATCATGAGCGTTGTGACGGCGATGCCGGGTCCGGTGCTCGGAACGCGGCATCGGACCGTTCGGGTGAACATCGGACGCGAAAGAGCCGGGCATGGCCTTTCTGGAAGTGGAAATGCTCGGCGAACTCTCATGATCGCGCCATCGAAACTAACCAACAAGTTCCGGCATTGGCCGGCTCTTGCCCCAAAGCGATCACTTGCAATATATAGACCGATCGGTCTATATATCGACAATGAGCCGTCAAACCGCAGTGCAGGTGCCCCGTGGCCGCCCGCGAAGCTTCGACATGGAAGCCGCCGTCGAACGCGCGATGGATGTGTTCTGGTCGCGCGGCTATCACGCCACGGCGCTGCCGGACCTGCTGCGTGCAACGAAGCTCTCGCGTGGCAGTCTTTACGCCGCTTTCGGCGACAAGCACTCGCTCTTCCTGCGCGCGCTCGATCGCTACATTGCCGATGCGCTGACTCGGATGGATGTCGAACTCGACCCCCGCAAGGAACCGGTCGCCGGGCTGCGGGCCTACCTTGCCGGTTACGTCGAGCGCGCCAGCGGCGCCAATGGCCGGCGCGGATGCCTGCTGGTGGCGACAGCCATGGAACTGGCCGGCCATGATGCCGAGGTTGGCCGCCGCGTCGCGGGTTTTTTCAAAACCATGGAAGTAAGGGTGGCTGGCGTACTGTCTCGCGCGGAGGCAGCGGGCAGATTGGCCGATGGCGTCGAGCCTGCAAGTGCCGCCCGAATTCTCGTCTGTTTCGTTTGGGGGTTACGGGTGGTCGCCAAAACGGCACAGACACGGATCACATGGCAAGCCACCGCTGACGCGCTTCTCGATCGCTTCTTCAGATAAAACATAACCCATGGACGGCTTCGCTATTGGCGCGTCCATATTTGGACTGATCGGTCTTGAAAGGAATGATGCCATGACTGCCATCCAGATCGTCTGCGCAGTGGCCGTTCCCTTGCTCTGGGGTTTTCAGTTCGTGGCCATCAAGGTGGGCGTCACGGAGTTTCCGCCGCTGTTCTTCCTCGCACTGCGCTTCCTGGCGATCGCGCTGCTGCTTGTTCCGTTCGTCAAAAAACCCACGCGTCAACAGTTCGGCCCTATCGCAGCTATTTCGATCTTCCTTGGTGGACTGAACTTCGGGCTGTTCTATGTTGGTCTTGGGCTCGGCTCGGGAAGCATATCGGCCGTCGCATATCAACTCGCGCCGCCATTCACCGTCCTGCTGGCCTGGCCGCTGCTCGCGGAGAGGCCGTCTCTCGTCACGTCAGCCGGAGTGGTGCTTGCATTCGCCGGCGTGGTGGTGTTGGCGGCGGGGCCGGGGCTGTCGACCAACGCGCTTCCGCTGCTGCTTGTGGTCGGGGCAGCGTTCGCGTTCGCGGTGTCCAACGTCCTGACGAAACGTTACGGCCCTTTCGAGCCGCTGATGTTGATGGGGTGGTCGTCGCTGCTCACCGTGCCGCAGGTCATGGTGATGTCGCTGCTGCTCGAATATGGACAGCTGGCGAGCCTTGGCACGGCTGATCAGCGCGGTTGGCTGGCGCTCGCCTACACCATCTTCATCGGAGGCATCGTCGGCTTTGGCCTCTGGTTCTGGCTGATCGGGCGTTGCTCGATGGGCCGCGTCGCCCCGTTCGGTCTGCTGCTTCCGGTTTTCGCCCTGATCTCGAGCGTGATGTTCCTTGGCGAGCGCGTGACCCCGAAATTGGTTGTCGGCGGGCTGCTCGCAATCTCCGGCGTCGCCATTACACAGGTAAGACCGGCGCAACTGCGTAGGGCGGATTAGCCGACCGGGTCCGCGCGGGCCAGATGTCCTTGCGCACCTCGTCGACGATTTCTCTGACCTCCTCGATCGAGCGGGGGCGGAAGGTGTCGCCGAGATGCTCTTCACGCGCCGTCGAAGACCGCTCCACTCAGTCATTTTGCTGACGCATTCTCTGTCTTAGACGGGCGCGAAACTGAAGACACGGTGTGAGGACCGCCCCGGTTCTCATAATGGTTCCGTCGCCGGAACTGGCGCGAATCCGCCAAGAATTGGCACGCGTTAACGCCACCGCGTTCGCTTGACGATGTTTTGCGGCATCGGGAACCGGACGATCGAAAAAAATCAATCAAGGAGTTATGATGCTGTTCGGCTCGAGCGCCGCAGTTTGCGGCGCTGTCGTTGCGTTCGCCATTTTTGGCCGCGCTGCTGGAAGTGAAATCGGTGCGGTTCATTCAGGCGCCGTCGTCAACGCCGCGTGTGGGGATGCAATCGTTGGCGCGGCATCCATGTACAATCCGTTCAAGCCCGGCAAGGAGGAGGGCGGTCCGAGCACAGCCTCCGGCGAGCGCTATGATCGCTCGGTCTGGGCGGCTGCCATCAAAACGAGTTTGCGTCGGAAGTTTGGTGGGGTCCAATTTGGCGCGAGGCCGAAATATGCCCTCGTCGAGGCTGTCGGCAAGAAGGTCATCGTGAAGATAAATGACGTGGGGCCACTACGGCCTGGCCGCATCATTGACCTCAATGAGCGGACGATGCGCTATTTCGATCCAAGTCTGGAGCTCGGAGTCATTGGTGACGTGAAGGTCAGCCCGCTTGCGGGGGATTATTGGATTCCCGGACCGGTCGGCTGAACACCGCACGCGAAAGAGCCTGGGCATCGCACGCAGCAGGCGCGGATAAGCCCACCGGGTCCGTGCGAAGCGCGGCCCGATGACAGGCTCCGGCGTAATCCGCCGGTGCACCCGGAAAAAGAACGGTGGATTACGCTTCGCTAATCCGCCCTACGCACCTCGTCGCTACAGCGTCACCACGATCTTGCCGAGGTGCTTGTTGGCTTCCATGTGTTCGAATGCCTTGCCGATGTCGGCGAATTTGTAGACCTGGTCGATCGGCAGCTGCAGCTTGCGCGCCTCGACCGCGGGCCAGATGTCCTTGCGCACCTCGTCGAAGATATCTCTGACCTCCTCGATCGAGCGGGTGCGGAAGGTGACGCCGATGTACTGGATGCGGCGCGCCGCATGCAGGTCGAAATTGAAATCGCCGTGGGTGCCGCCGAGCCGGCCGACATTGACGATGCGGCCCTTGACCTTGGTCGCCTTGAGATTCTGGTTTGCGACCGGTCCCGAGATCTGATCGACGATCAGATCGACGCCTTCGCCACCGGTGGCCTGCAACACCTGATCGACCCAGCCGGGGTCCTTGGAATCCACCGCGAGATCGGCGCCGAATTCCTTTAGGCGCCCGCGGCGCATTGCATCGGTCGAAGATCCCACCACGAGCTTCGCGCCCTTCAGCTTGGCGATCTGCATCGCCATCAGGCCGACGCCGGAGCTCGCGCCCTGGATCAGCACGGTCTGGCCCGCCTGCAGCGCGCCATTGGCGACGACAGCATTGTGCATGGTGGTGAGCGCGACGGGCAGGGTGGCGGCCTCGTCGAAGTTCATGTTCGATGGGCTGCGGAACAGCCTGCCGTGATCGGCCAGCGTGTACTCGGCGAACGCCGCGCCGCCGGAGCCCATGATCTTGTCGCCGACCTTGACACCCCTGGCATCGGGGCCGAGCTCGGCGACCTCGCCGGCCCATTCCATGCCGAGCACGGTGCCGACGCCGCCGGCCGCGCCGTGGGCGTGGCCCTTGGTCATGCCGAGATCGGCGCGGTTCAGCCCGCAGGCGTGAACCTTGACCAGCACCTGCGTGCCCTTTGGCACGGGCTTCGCAACGTCGGTGATTTCAGGGCCGTTGGCTCCGTACACATAGGCTTTCATGGGCTTCTTCTCGTTGCGTCGTCGAATTCGAGATGACTCTGAATTCCGTCATCCTGAGGAGCGCGCAGCGCGTCTCGAAGGATGAACGGCCCGCCGGTGGCCGTCGACCCTTCGCGGGCCGCTGAAGAAGCGGCCGCCTCAGGGTGACGGATCACTACTCGATGCTTACTCCGCGGCCTGGCGCTTGCCCACCGACGTCATGCGGTCCAGACGCTCGCGGATGATCGCTTCCGCCTCGCTCACGATGCGCGAGATCAGTTCGGCGCAGGACGGAATGTCGTGGATCAGGCCCTGCACCTGGCCGGCCGACCAGATGCCTTCGTCGGCATCGCCGGTGGCGTAGACCATCTTGCCGCGGGCGCCGGCGACCAGCTCGCGGACGTCCTCGAACTTGGCGCCTTCCTTCTCCATCTGCACGACCTTGGTCGAGATCGCATTCTTGGCGACGCGCGAGGTGTTGCGCATGGTGCGGAAGATCAACTCGGTCTCGCGCTCGTCATTGGCGACGATACGTTCCTTCACCAGCTGATGGATCGGGCTTTCCTTGGTGCACATGAAGCGCGTGCCCATGTTGATGCCTTCGGCGCCGAGCGCCAGCGCTGCGACGAGGCCGCGGGCATCGCCGAAGCCGCCCGAGGCGATCATCGGGATCTTCACCTTGTCGGCGGCGGCCGGAATCAGGATCAGGCCGGGGGTGTCGTCCTCGCCTGGGTGGCCGGCGCATTCAAAGCCGTCGATCGAGATCGCGTCGGCGCCCATCCGCTCGGCGGACAGTGCGTGGCGGACGCTGGTGCATTTGTGCAGCACCTTGATGCCGTGCCTCTTGAACTCGTCGACATGCTCCTGCGGCTTGTTGCCGGCGGTCTCGACGATCTTGATGCCGCTCTCGATGATGACCTGGCGGTACTCGGCATAGGGCGGCGGCTTGATCGCGGGCAGGATGGTCAGGTTCACGCCGAACGGCTTGTCGGTCAGCTCGCGGCAGCGTGCGATTTCCTTGCGCAGATCGTCCGGCGTCGGCTGCGTCAGCGCGGTGATCATGCCGAGCGCGCCGGCGTTCGCGACGGCGGCAACCAGCTCCGCGCGCCCGACCCATTGCATGCCGCCCTGCACGATCGGGTGGTCGACGCCGAACATTTCGGTGAAGCGTGTCTTGATCATTCTGCCCTCGGTTTCCATCGGAATTTTCCGCTACGCGGACGGCCGCGCACGGTGTTGTTTTTGGATGTCGAGGGAAGGATGCAGTCCTGTCCGGCAAATGTCTACCGGCGACCTGCGGCGCGCCCATGCGGAAATGACGGGGCGCGGCAGTCAGGCGAGGGTGAAGTCTTTGGTCGTTTGCTCCAGGCGCCGGTGATCGGCACGCAGCGCCTGGCCGAGAGCAATGACAGCGGAGAGGCTTGTTACGCCGGCACCGCGTCCTTCTTCGACGCCGAAGTTTCCTCGTCGAACGCGGCCGCGATGTCCCGCATGCTGATGACGCCGATCAGGCTGTAATTGTCGATCACGGGCACGTGGCGAATGTGGTGCTTGGTCATGAGATGACGGATGTGCTCGAGCGTATCGCTCGAGGTGCACGACACCAGCTGCTGCACCGAGACGAACTGCGAGACCTTCATGCCGGCGCCGGCCGCGCCGTGCTCGGCAATGGCACGCACCACGTCGCGCTCGGTGAACATGCCGACGGCGGTATTGCCTTCGGTGCGAACGACATCCTTGACCACCAGCGCGCTGATATTGCTGGCGCGCATCAGTTGCGCGGCGATCGCCACCGTCTCGTTCATGCGAACCGTGGCGACGCGAGGGGTCTTCTTGCGCAGGATATCTCCGACTTGCATGGCAACCTCCTTGGTTTGTCGTTGGCGAGATTCTGGTATACAAAATGCCAATTGTCAACGTGGCTGTTGCGGAATCTATCACCAGGAAACCGCTGAAATAGGCAGAGTTGCTGACGTTTCAGAGGATTGTGACTGATGGGAGCGGGCTGGCCATCTGTCGGGCTCGGCCCATCTGGTATCTGGCATCCCTGTACTCGTCAGACGAAAGAGGCGCACCGAAGTGCGCCTCCATCAGTTCATCAGGAACTCCGGAAATTCAGGCCGGCATATCAAGCCGTCTTGGCGTTGGTTGCGGTCTCGGCTGCCGCCGCGGCAGCCTCGTTGCCGTTGATGAAGGCGCGGCGCATCGGCTTGATCACGAACAGCGCCATCAGCGCCGCGGTGGCATTGAGCGCGACCGCGATCACGAACACCGCCTGCCAGCCATAGCTGGCGGCAACGATACTGGCGGCCGGCACCAAGAGCGCGGCGGTGCCCTTCGCGGTGTAGAGCATGCCGTTGTTGGTGGTCGCGAACTTCGAGCCGAAGGTGTCGCCGGAGGTCGCCGGGAACAGCGAGTAGATCTCGCCGAACACGCCGAAATAGACCGCGGTCGCCAGCACGAACACCAGCGGGTTGTGGCCCCAGGTCGACAGCGTCAGCAGCATCAGCGCGCCGGTGCCGAACGCGATGAACATGGTGTGCTCGCGGCCGATATTGTCGGAGACCCAGCCGAAGAACGGCCGTCCGAAACCGTCGAAGATGCGGTCGAGCGAGATCGCGAAGGTCAGTGCGGCCATCTGGAAGCCGGCGAGCGAGACCGGCGTGGTGGCGATCTTGTAGTCGTGCGCGATCGGCGCGATCTGCGCCGCCGCCATCAGGCCGCCGGAGGCGACCATCACGAACACCAGATACATCACCCAGAAGATCGGGCTGCGCAGCACCTGCGGCGGCGTGAAGTCGATCTTGGTCTGCGGCAGATTGAGCTGCTTCTTCTTCGGCGGGATCGTGACCGCAGGCTTCTGGATGAAGAAGGCGAGCAGGAACACGATCAGGCCTTGCCCGATGCCGAAATCGAAGAACGCGGTCTGATAGCCGCTCGAGGCGATCATGTTGGCGATCGGCACCACGGTCAGCGCCGCGCCGGCGCCGAACCCCGCGGCGGTTGCGCCGGCGGCGAGGCCGCGGCGATCGGGAAACCATTTCAGCGCATTGCCGACGCAGGTGCCGTACACCGAGCCGGCGCCGATGCCGCCGATGACAGCGGCGGCGTAGAGCAAAGTGAGTGAATCCGCGTAGGAGTTCAGCACCCAGGACAGCGTGATCATGACGCCGCCGAACATGATGACGATCCGCGGGCCGTATTTGTCGACGAACCAGGCCTCGACCGGCACCAGCCAGGTCTCCGTCACCACGAAGATCGTGAAGGCGAACTGGATCGCCGCGCGGCCCCAGTGATGCGCGCCGTCGATCGGATCGACGAACAGCGTCCAGCCATATTGCAGGTTCGCGATCATCGCCATGCAGACGATGCCCATGACGAGCTGCAGCCAGCGGAAGCCACTGGACGAAGGTTGTGCTTGTGTTGCGGCGGCATTGCTGGAAACCATCAAATCCTCCCGAGCGCGCCTGGTCTTGTTGTGACCCAGTGTCGCAATTCTTGTGGCGTATCGTCGCAAGCGCTTGACGGAGGTTGGTATACTATATTCCAGAAAGCAAGCCCATCTTTCTGCTGCGTCGCAGCAAAACTGGCATACGACGCGTCGGCTCGGGCGCCAACTCGAGCTCCTGACGGACGCCGAAAATGAAGCGCCCGGCGTTGGCCGGGCGCTTTCGTCGGCAGAAGATTGGCGCGTTGCTTAGGCCATCGCCGCCGATTTCGCGACCACGATTCTTCGCCACGGCTTGAGCACGGCGATCGCGAGCAGTGAGGCAAGGATGTTGGCGCCGGCTGCGATGATGAACACGTTGTCCCAATGGCCCGACGACTGCTGCATGTAGTTGGCGATCGGAACCAGCAGCGCCGCGGTGCCTTTCGCGGTGTAGAGCAGGCCCGCATTCGTGGTCGCGAACTTGGCGCCGAACGTATCGGTGCAGGTCGAGGGGAACAGCGAATAGATCTCGCCCCAGGCGAAGAACACGAAGCCCGAGAGCAGCACGAACCAGACCGGGTCGTGGCCCCAGAGGTAGAGCATCCAGATGCCGAAGCCTTCCATGCCGAAGGCAATGAACATCGTGTTCTCGCGGCCGATCATGTCGGAGATCCAGCCGAAGAACGGACGCGTCAGACCGTTGAGGACGCGGTCGATGGTGGCCGCGAAGGTCACGGCCGTCATCGTCACCGCCATCAGCGTGACTGGCACGCTGTCGACCTTCCAGTCGACCGCGATCGGCTTCAGGTTCGCCGTCACCATCAGGCCGCCGGCGCCGACGATCACGAACATGAAGTACATCAGCCAGAAGATCGGCTGCCGCAGCACTTCGGTCGGCTGATAGTTGCGCCGGGTCTGGATGATGTTGGCATTCGCCACGACGGCCGGCACCTGTCCGGCCTTCGGCGCGAGCAGGAAGAAGGCGAGCAGCACGATGATGATGCCCTGGCCGAGACCGAAATAGAGGAAGGTGGTCTGGAAGCCGGAGTCCTTGATCATCGCCTGGATCGGGGCCACCGTGAGTGCGGAGCCCGCGCCGAAGCCGGCTGCGGTGATGCCCGCCGCAAGGCCGCGCTTGTCGGGAAACCATTTCAGCGCGTTGCCGACGCAGGTGCCGTAGACGCCGCCGGCGCCGATGCCGGCGATGATCATGCCGAGATAGTAGCCGTTCAGCGAGGTCGCCTGCGCGTTGATCGCCCACCCGATCGCGCAGAGGATGCCGCCGATCAGCACGACGAGGCGCGGACCGTATTTATCGACGAACCAGCCCTCGACCGGCACCAGCCAGGTCTCGAACAGCACAAAGAGCGTGAAGGCCCACTGGATCGATGCGCGATCCCATCCGAACTTCTTCTGGATGTCGGGGACGAAGAACGTCCAGCCGTATTGATAGTTTGCGATCATCACCATCGCGGCGACGCCGATCGCAAGTTGCGTCCAGCGATAGGTATCGCTGACACGCGCGGCCGCGGGGGCCGCAGTTGCCTGAACCATGTCCGACATTGATCCTCCCAGTGCGCGCTTTGTCATTCTGCTTGTGGCGCGGCTGGGTCATCTTGGTATTTGATATGCCAAGGTTCAAGCTGCGCGGAGGTTGCGTGCGCTTTTGCCGCAGAGGACTCGGGCGGTCACCGCAGCGAGAGTAATTCAGCGCGCAAAAAAAATGGCCCCGAAAATCGGGGCCATTGGTCGAAGGTTCAATGTCGCAACTTGCGACGAAACAGTCTCGGTGCAGCGCGCGGAATCCTCTGGCCTCAGAGGCCGAAGTGCGGCAGGTCGCCATTGCGGTTGGAGATCTCCGCGCTCTTCATCAGCAGGCGGTCGATCGAGGCCATCAGGCGGCCGAACAGCGTGGAGGAGGGCGTGAGCGTGAGGGCAGTGGTCTTGGACATTGGTGTCCCCTTTGGCTGGAGGGCCAGCAACGGGCCGGCTCATCATCTGCAGCCAAATTATGTATACCAGATGCCAGAAACAACGGGCTTGTTTGCATGGCAGCATGGCAGATTGTGCAATGCAACAAGACGGGTGGGTTGGCATCCCAGATTAAAGGTGAGCGCATTGAAGCCACGGCCAGTCCGGGCAAGCGCGGGCCTTCACGACGCCCGGGAATCGTGCCGCTCTCGCGCGGTGCATTTCAATGCGGCCGATCGACGTCGTCGCTGCCGTCATAAAGAAGGCCGCCTGACGGGGCGGCCTTGAGTGACTGGGTTTGCTTTTCTTCTTGGCTGATGAAGGGGTGGGGCCAGATCCCTTCAACGCGTCCAGTCTTCGCCCGCGCACAGCGTTCCCATGCAGCCGCGAACGTTCAGCGTGCCCGATGACACCAGCGTCACCGAGCTCTCATAGGTCTTGCCGTCATCGGCGTTGTAGATCCTGCCGGCCCATTTGTTCGGGCCTGCGGGCTGCATGTTGATGAAGAGCGAGATGCCCATGACCGGCCGGGTCCGCTGCGCGGGATCGGCATTCTTGTCGTCGCGCTGCGGCTTGCCGGTGGCCTTGTCGGTCGGCTCCCTCAGCCAGACGACGCGGCCGCATAGCGCGCTGCCGCAGCGCTGGACCTTGATCCTGGCGTCGCCGGACTGGGTGAGCCAGACGCCGGTCGGATCGTTGGCCTTGTCGGCGGCTTTGGCGGCATCGGCGGCGCTGCCGAGCAGCGGAATGTGGAACGCTGCCACGATCAGGCGGCGCGTGAGGTGCGCGTGGATCAGCTGTTTCAGGGCGCTGCGGAGGCCGTCAATATCTGGGGGTAACGTCATCATCCACCTTCTTCATGAAAAATTTCATGATAAACATGAAATAAATCACGTTTAAGGTTGAGTCAACAACATTACCGCAGCATGATGCGGCCCGGCCGTAACGGCCTGTGCGGGCAAAAAAATTATCGGATGGGTGCGATGAGGAAATTGGTTCGTGAGCAGCGCCAGC
Source organism: Bradyrhizobium sp. USDA 4011 (assembly GCF_054063415.1). Classification (NCBI taxonomy): domain Bacteria; kingdom Pseudomonadati; phylum Pseudomonadota; class Alphaproteobacteria; order Hyphomicrobiales; family Nitrobacteraceae; genus Bradyrhizobium; species Bradyrhizobium sp. USDA 4011. The sequence goes on along the minus strand of NZ_JBSSGG010000001.1, from coordinate 1,268,358 downwards.
TTTGGTTTCGCCGGCTCGATCGGGCGTTCTGGGTGATCTGGGCCGCGCTGTCGGTGGTGCTGTGGCTGGCCTATTACCGCACCATGACGGCTCCGGTCACGGTTGCGGAAAGCCTGAGCGGCGAGCAGGCGAAGTGCGCCAGCATCGTCGCCAACCCGCTCACCATGTCGACCATGGGCCAGCTGCTGTTCTGGTCGCTGTTTGCGCTTGGGGTATCGTTTTACGCCGTGCTGATCGGCATGCTTCATCGCATGGTGAACCGATTCGCGAACGGCCGGATTTTTGTGTCCGAGACACTGCAGGGCGTCTGGTGGATGGGGATCTTTCTGGTGGTCTGGCCGTTCGTCGATACGATCACGACCAACGCGGTGATCTATGTCCTGTATCGGATCGGCGACATCAAGTTCCTGCTGCTGAACTACAACCTCGATGTCGGCACCATCGCCGGCGGTGTGTTCCTGATGGCGCTGAAGTTCGTGCTCGAGCATGCCATCCTGTTGCAGTCCGAAAACGATCTGACGATCTGAGGGTGATGCTCGTGCCCATCGTGGTGAACCTCGATGTCATGCTCGCAAAGCGCAAGCGCCGCCTCGGAGACCTCGCGGACGCGATCGGCATCTCGATCCAGAACCTGTCGATCCTGAAGACCGGCAAGGCCAAGGCGATGCGCTTCTCGACGCTGTCGGCGATCTGCCGCGAGCTCGACTGCCGGCCGGGGGACATTCTGGAATATGTGCCGGGCGATGAGGGTGAGGCCGAAGGCGGCGAAGGGGGCTAATGGCTTGCTGATTGCGCGAGCACCGAGGTTAAACCGGCCGCCAAAATCGCGCTGATGTGTGCTCGCCGAGCAGCGGCGAATGGGCGACCTCGCTCGGCGAATCCGGCAGCGTGCGATGCCCGGCTGCGAAGCGGATTTGGCTTCTCGGATGCCTTCAAGTCCGCTTGTGACCTAACGGACATGCCGACCTTGTCTTACTTGCTTCGACCTTCGACCGAGCGTGGTAAAGTGCCCGGGGATTGCGATGCGACCCTATCAATCCTTCTCTTGGGAGAGAATAGTGCGTTTGCGAGTGGCTCTTGCCGCATGCGCCATTGCGGCTTTTGGATCGTTCACGATGGCATTCGACGCGCTGGGCCAGACATCGTTCAAAGAGCAATTGGTGGGCACTTGGACGCTGCTTTCGTGGGAGCAGAAGAAAGGCGACGGCACCAAGGTCGAGCGTTATGGGACCAGCCCGAGGGGCATCGCCTTCTTTGATGCGGGTGGGCGGTACATCATCACGGTGATGCGACCAGATCGAGCCAAATACGCGAGCAATGCCTTGTGGCAAGGCACCCCTGAGGAAAACAAAGAAACGGCCGACGGCACGATAACCTACTTCGGAACGTATTCAATAAACGAGGCAGATAGCAGCATCGCAATCAAGGTCGAAGGCAGTTCCTTTCCAAACTGGAATGGCACTGATCAGAACCGCTTCGTTGCGATTGCGGGAGACCGACTGACGCTGACCGTTCGTCCTCCGGCTGGAGACGTAGTCGACGTGATTTGGAAGCGAGCGGAGTAATTGAGCCTCACGTCAGCTCTTAATCCGAAGCGGTCATCAGGGCGACAGCGAGAGTTCTTGCGCCAACAGGGAAAATGATTGCTGATGATCTCACCGACACGCGGCGGGATCGGACCGATTCGTATTCCGGATGCTGCCGCGCGTAGTGTACCATCGCTGTTAGGTCAATGGTGCTGCCCGATGGCCCCTCGTTCCGAAGTTGGCTAGCGCCTCGCTACTCACGATCGTGTGGCCATGTTTTGGTCAAAACTGCGTCCGCATTGTTGAGATGCCCACTGCAAAGGCTCGCGATGGAAAGGGCAAGGTTCGGCAAGGCCAAGATTTTCGCGTTTGGCGACGCTCGGAGCGTTGCGATCTACGCGGCCGAAATCCTGATAGTTGCCGCAATTTATGCCGGTCTTGCCGAATCCGCGCGATTGCTTCCCGCAATAAATCCAGCCGCGACACCGCTATGGCCACCAACCGGGCTTGCGCTCGCGCTGGTCCTGCTGCGCGGCTACCGGATCTGGCCCGCGATCCTGGTAGGGGCTCTCTCACCTTACCTCATGGCCGACCGATCGCTCCTGGAGGTCGGCGCCGCGCGGGATCGGCACCCTCCTAGCCGCATGTGCCGGGACATGGCTGATCGGCCGCTGGTCGAACGGTCGGCAGACGCTTGCCACACCGTCCGGTGTCGCAAAGTTTGCAATCATTTCCTTTGCGCCGACCACGATGATCAGTTCAGCCATCGCCTTGGCCGGCTTCACGCTCGCCAACGAATCGAATGTTTCCGATTCCGTCGTCGCCGGGTTGACCTGGTGGCTTGCGGACGCTGCTGAGGCCCTGGTGATTGCTCCGGTCATCGTGCTCTGGGCGACGATGCCCTTACGCATTGCTTCCAAATGGGCTCTGTTGGAATCGATCACGGTCGCTGCTCTCGCTGGTATCATCGGGCTCGCTGCTTACAGCCCGCTGATCGGTAGCGATCTCGTCAGCAACGGCCTCGACGTGTCGCTGCCGCATCGCAGCCTTCTGGGCTTTCTGGTTCTGCTGCCCTTGATCTGGGCCGGCCTGCGCGGCGATCGATGCACCGTGGCGACGGCCGCCTTGATTTTCATCGGAACTGCCGTGTGGGGGTTCTCGGTGGGGAATGATCCATTTCCGAAAATCGATCCGAACGGAGCGCTGTTATCCTTGTTCGTGCTTTCGATCATCGTGCCGGCGCCTTCGCTTGCCCTGGCCGCGGCAAGCGCGACGCGCCAGGCCAGGGAAGCCCATTTTCTTTCCGTCCAGGACCAGCTGAACAGTCAGCTTGAACGCAAAGCTTTGGCGCTCGACAGCATCAGACGACACTTCCAGACTCTTATCGAAGGCGTTGTCGACTATGCAATCTTTGCGCTTGATCGGGAAGGACACGTTACGAGCTGGAATAGCACCGCTCAAAAGATCATCGGCTACACCTCGGAAGAAATCATAGGCAAGCACTTCGGGATATTCTATCGGCCGGATGAACGCCGCGCGGGTTCACCGACACACGCGCTGGAGTCGGCAATCGAAAGCGGCAAGTACGACGTAGAGGGGTGGCGTATCAGAAAGAATGGTACGCCGTTTTTCATCACGGGCTCAGTCTCTTCGAGCCGTGATGACGCAGGAAATCTGATCGGTTTTATCAGTATCCTGCGCGACGCGACGGAGCGGCGCGACGCGGAGGAGAAGCTGGTCCAGGCGCGCGAACAGCTCGCGATGTCTCAGAAGATGGAGGCAATCGGCAAGCTGACCGGCGGGATCGCACACGACTTCAACAATCTATTGATGATCATCGGAGGAAGTGCCCAGATATTTCAACGCCTGCTTGATCCGAAACTGCCGAAGGCCATCGACGCCATACAAACCGCGGCCAAACGCGGCGAGAGTCTCACGCGCCAATTGTTGACGTTCTCTCGTCACCAGCATCTCAGCCCGACGGTCGTTGACCTGAATGCGTCCATCAAGAACATGCGGACCATGATTGAAAGCTCGCTGCGCGGGAACATCGTGTACAACGAGAACGTTGGCGACGGTGTTGCGCCGGTCAAGGTTGACCTCGCCGAACTTGAACTTGCGATCGTCAACATCGCCGTCAATGCGCGAGATGCAATGACAAGCGGCGGCACATTCACGTTGTCCGTCCACGCGGTCACCGCAAATCAGGAAACCGGCGGCGATCGCCGTGGGAAGGCCTTCTTTGCGATCGCACTTGGCGATACGGGCACCGGTATTCCGCCAAATCTGCTGTCCAAGATGTTCGATCCGTTTTTCACGACCAAGGAGGTCGGCAAGGGGACCGGGCTCGGTTTGTCCCAGGTTTATGGTTTTGCGCACCAGGCGGGCGGAACGGTGACGGCGGACAGCAAGGTCGGACAGGGAACAACGATTACAATCTATCTGCCGTCCTGTGCGGACGAGCAGATCACCAGCAAGGACCTCGCCGCTGCCCGGGCAAGGCCAAAGCAGCCGCCGCGGCAGACGGTGCTCGTTGTCGACGACAGCCCCGAAGTGGCGGATGTGACATCATCGCTGTTCGAGCATCTGGGTTATGAAACCATCTATCGAGATTCGGCCGAAGCGGCATTGAAACTGCTCGATACCGGTACGAAAATCGATCTTGTCTTCAGCGATATCGTCATGCCAGGGACCATCGATGGCGTCGGGCTCGCGAGAGAAGTTCGGTCGCGATACCCCGGTTTGCCCATAGCCCTCACAACCGGTTACAGCGATGCCGCAAAAGCAGCCCCGCCAAGTCTAAAAATCCTCCGCAAGCCATTCGATACCGAGGCACTGCGAGATTTTATCCAGGATCTTGCGCCTCCGAGATCGACGCGATCATCCGGCGTACCCTTGGCGTCAGGCACCGCCGACGCTGTGCGCAGAAGTTGACCGGCCGCACCATCGCGGGCGTTGCCCGGCGGTACCGGCGCAGTGATCGAACAGGCTATTGTCGTAAAGGCTGAATGGGTTATCCCCTGGGCAGACATGTGGCATCGAGCTCATCAATGCCCGCATCGATGCGGAGGTCAGACGACCAGCCGGAACAAAAACGGCCGCGGTTGTCCGCGGCCGTTTGTCGCTTTGATTGAGCCCAGCCGTTATTCGGCCGCCTGCTTGCGCGGCGGATCGAGCGCGCCGGAGTCGTGGATCTCGGCGACCTGGTGATCGCTGAAGCCGAGCACCTCGCGCAGGATCTCGTCGGTGTGCTCGCCGAGCAGCGGCGAGCGGGCGACTTCGCTCGGCGAATCCGACAGCTTGATCGGGTTGCCGACCGAGATGTACTTGCCGCGGGTCGGGTGATCGACCTCGACCACGGTGCCGGTCGCGCGCAGCGACTGGTCTTCGGCGATCTCCTTCATCGACAGGATCGGGCCGCAGGGGATGTCGTCCTTGTTGAGGATCTCCATCGCCTCGAATTTTGTCTTCGTCATCGTCCACTGTTCGATGCGGGCGAAGATCTCGTTCAGGCGCGGCAGGCGGGCCGCCGGCTTGGCGTAGTTCGGATCGGTCTTCCAGCTCGGCTCGCCGATCACGTCGCAGATCTTCTCCCAGACCGGGGCCTGGGTGATGAAGTAGATGTAGGCGTTCGGGTCGGTCTCCCAGCCCTTGCACTTCAGGATGCGGCCGGGCTGGCCGCCGCCGGAATCGTTGCCGGCGCGCGGCACCGCGTCGCCGAACGGGATGCCTTCGCCGTACTGGCTGTATTCCTTCAGCGGGCCATGGGCGAGGCGCTGCTGGTCGCGCAGCTTGACGCGGGCGAGGTTGAGCACGCCGTCCTGCATCGCCGCGGTGACGCGCTGGCCCTTGCCGGAGTGGGTGCGGTGATAGAGCGCGGTGACGATGCCGAGTGCGAGGTGCAACCCGGTGCCGCTGTCGCCGATCTGCGCGCCGGTGACGAGCGGCAAGCCGTCGCGGAAACCGGTGGTCGAAGCGGCGCCGCCGGTGCACTGCGCGACGTTCTCGTAGACCTTGCAATCCTCATACGGGCCGGGGCCGAAACCCTTGATCGAGGCGACGATCATCTTCGGGTTGATGCTGTGGATCTTCTCCCAGGGGAAGCCCATGCGATCGAGCACGCCGGGACCGAAATTCTCGACCAGCACGTCGCACTGCTTGATCAGCGCGGTCAGCACTTCCTTGCCCTTCGGGTTCTTGGTGTCGAGCGTGATCGAGCGCTTGTTGTGGTTCAGCATGGTGAAATACAGGCTGTCCACGTTCGGGATGTCCTGCAGCTGGCCGCGCGTAATATCGCCGACGCCGGGACGCTCGACCTTGATCACATCGGCGCCGAACCAGGCCAGCAACTGCGTGCAGGTCGGACCCGACTGGACGTGGGTGAAATCGAGAATGCGAACGCCCTTGAGCGCCTTGGTCATATCTATTGCTCCGTACTCTGTCTGCCCCTGCACCCGCAGGGAGTGATTTGGGCTAGGGGGTTACTTCTTCTTGTTCAGCACGCTTTGCGGATTGAGATTGCCGATGCGGCCGCTCTCCGAGCCCGCCGCCGGGTCAATCACCGCATTGATCAAGGTGGGCTTACCGGAATCCAGCGCCGCATTGACCGCGCGCTTCAGCTCGTCGGGCGAGGTGGCGTTGACGCCGACGCCGCCGAAGGCTTCCATCATCTTGTCGTAGCGCGAGCCCTTGACGAACACGGTGGTTGCCGGATCCTCGCCCGCGCTGTTGACGTCGGTGCCGCGATAGATGCCGTCATTGTTGAAGATCACGACGCAGATCGGCAGCTTGTAGCGGCAGATGGTCTCGACCTCCATGCCGGAGAAGCCGAACGCGCTGTCGCCTTCGACCGCGAGCACGGGCAGGCCGGTCTCGACCGCAGCCGCGATCGAATAACCCATGCCGATGCCCATCACGCCCCAGGTGCCGACATCGAGCCGCTTGCGCGGCTTGTGCATGTCGACGACGCCGCGGGCGAGATCGAGCGTGTTGGCGCCTTCGTTGACGAAGATGGTGTCGGGACGTTCCGCGATGATCGTGCGCAGCGCGCCGAGCGCACCGTGATAATCCATCGGCGACGCATTGCTCATCAGCTTCGGCGCCATCTTGGCGACGTTGTCGTCGCGCTTCTTGGCCACAGTAGCGAGCCAGTCGCCCGGTGCGGTCGTCCAGTTCGCGCCCATGGCGTCGAGGAACGCGGACACGCAGGAGCCGATATCGCCAACCACGGGGGCGACGATCTCGACGTTGGAATCCATTTCCTTCGGCTCGATGTCGACCTGGATGAACTTCTTCGGAGCTTCACCCCAGGTCTTGCCCTTGCCGTGCGAGAGCAGCCAGTTGAGGCGGGCGCCGATCAGCATGACGACGTCGGCTTCCTTCAGCACGGTCGAGCGCGCAGCACCCGCGCATTGCGGATGCAGATCGGGCAAGAGGCCCTTGGCCATGCTCATCGGCAGGAACGGCACGCCGCTTTTCTCGACGAAGTTCTTGATCGCCTCGTCGGCCTGCGCATAGGCCGCGCCTTTGCCGAGGATGATCAGCGGACGTTTTGCGTTCTTCAGCACGTCGAGCGCACGCTTGACCGCCGACGGGGCAGGGAGCTGCGCCGGCGCAGCATCGATCACCTTGACCAGCGACTTCTCGCCGGCCGCCGCGTCCATGACCTGACCGAACAGCTTTGCGGGCAGGTCGAGATAGACGCCGCCCGGACGGCCCGACACCGCGGCGCGGATCGCGCGCGCAAGGCCGATGCCGATGTCCTGGGCGTGCAGCACGCGGAACGCCGCCTTGCAGAGCGGCTTGGCGATCGCAAGCTGGTCCATCTCCTCATAGTCGCCCTGCTGCAAATCGACGATCTCGCGCTCGGACGAGCCGGAGATCAGGATCATCGGGAAGCAGTTGGTGGTGGCGTGGGCCAGCGCAGTGAGGCCGTTGAGAAAGCCGGGCGCCGACACCGTGAGGCAGACGCCGGGACGCTTGGTCAGGAAGCCGGCGATCGAGGCTGCGTAGCCGGCATTCTGCTCGTGGCGGAACGAGAGCACGCGAATGCCCGCCGCCTGGGCCATGCGGCCGAGGTCCGTGATCGGGATACCCGGCACGCCATAGACGGTGTCGATGCCGTTGAGCTTGAGCGCATCGATGACGAGGTGGAAGCCATCGGTCAATTCTTGCTCGGTGCCCGGTGCCTCGGACTTCGTAGCGGTATTCAGCATCGGCATCGTCTCCCTGATCGTTCTTTGTTCGGACGATCTGATCGTCGTCTGAAGCGGGTGTGGACTCTCAAACTTACGTGATCGGTTCTACGTGAATAATTCCTGGCCGTGCGCCTCGACATAGGCGGCGAGGCCGAGCGTGTGATCGCGGGCACGCTTTTCGGCAAGCTCGGTGTCGCGCGCTTCCAGTGCCTCGATGATCCCGAGATGCTCGGGCAGCGAGGTCGCGGTGCGGTCCTTGCGGCCGATCGTGAGCTGGCGATAGCCGCGCACATGCAGCAGCAGGTCATTGGTGAGATCGACCAGGACAGGCGATTCCGACAGCGAGATCAGCGCCTGGTGGAAGGCGATGTTGGCCTTGGAATATTCCTCGACGTGATCCTGCGGCAGGCGGTCGTCGCTGAAGTCCTTGAAGAAGTCGCGCAGCGCCGAGATGTCTTTCTTGCGCGCGGTGGTCGTGATCAGCCGCGCCGCCATGCTCTCCAGTGCCGCCCAGGCGCGGATCATGTCGACGATCTCCGCCTTGGTGCGGCGGACCACGATGATGCCGCGGCGCGGCACGGTCTTCACGAATCCGTCCTGCTCGAGCATCGCGATCGCTTCGCGGATCGGCGTGCGGCTGACGCCGAGACGCTCCGACAATGCGCGCTCGTCGAGCATCACCGGCTCCGGCGTCGCGTAGATGTCCATCTTCAGGATCGCTTCCTTCAAGGCTTCATAGGCCTTGTTCTTGAAGCTCGTCTCCGGCGCGATCCGGACGATGGCGATATCTGTGTCAGCCATGGTGGGCGACGCCTTGGTCTGTTTCGGTTCTGGCACGACTCGTCTCCTCCTCTTGGAGACGTCTTCTTAGCAGAAGAAAGTACCTTAGATTTTTGGCATGCCAAATACCAGAATGTCAAGCTGCCCATATTTTTCGATATTTTTGGGCGTCGACCGACCTTGACAATTACGTTTTTGGCATACCAAATGCCACAAAATCTGTCCCAGGAGGAAGCCAATGTCAAATTCGAAGGATGCGGTCCGCAAAATTCTCGATGCGGTCAGGGCCGACAAGCGCACGAGCCTCACCGCGCCCGAAGGCAAGGTGGTCTGCGACGCCTACGGCATTCCGGTGCCGAAGGAGGGCGTCGCCAAGTCGGCCGCCGAGGCTGCCCGGATCGCCTCCGACATGGGCTTCCCCGTGGTGATGAAGATCGTCTCGCCCGACATCCTCCACAAGACCGAGGCCGGCGGCGTCGTGGTCGGCGTCAAGAACGCCGCAGACGCCGAGAAGAGCTACGAGGCGATTCTGGCCAACGCCAAGAAATACAAGGCCGATGCCAAGATCGAGGGCATCCAGGTCCAGCAAATGCTGGGCGGCGGCACCGAGGTGATCGTCGGCTCGATCACCGACGGCTCGTTCGGCAAACTGGTCGCCTTCGGCCTCGGCGGCGTGCTGGTCGAAATCCTCAAGGACATCACCTTCCGTCTCGCGCCCGCGACCAAGGACGATGCGCTGTCGATGCTCGACGGCATCCAGGCGCATGAGATGCTGAAGGGCGTGCGCGGCGGCGAGCCGGTCAATCGCGAGGCGCTCGCCGAAATCATCGTCAAGGTGTCGCAGCTGGTCAGCGATTTCCCCGAGATCGTCGAGCTCGACCTCAATCCGGTGTTCGCCACCAGCAAGAACGCGATCGCCGCCGACGTCCGCATCGTCGTCGACTTCGACTACAAGCCGCGCCCGGCGCCGCGCCCGACCGAAGAGATCGTCGCCGCGATGAGCCGCATCATGCAGCCGAAGGGCGTTGCGGTGATCGGCGCCTCCGCCGAGGACGGCAAGATCGGCAACTCCGTGATGAAGAACCTCATCAACGGCGGCTACAAGGGCGAGATTTATCCGATCCACCCGAAGGCCGAGGAGATCCTCGGCTACAAGGCCTACAAGAGCGTCAAGGACGTGCCCGGCGTGATCGACACGGCGGTGTTCGCGATCCCGGCGAAATTCGTCGCCGGCGCGCTCGTCGAGTGCGGCGAGAAGAAAATCCCCGGCGCAGTGCTGATTCCCTCGGGCTTTGCCGAAGCCGGCGCGCCCGAATTGCAGGCCGAGATCGTCGAGGTCGGCAAGAAATACAACATCCGCCTGATGGGGCCGAACATCTACGGCTTCTACTATACCCCGGCCAACCTCTGCGCCACGTTCTGCACCGCCTATGACGTCAAGGGCCACGCGGCGCTGTCGTCGCAGTCGGGCGGCATCGGCATGGCGATCATCGGCTTCTCGCGCTCGGCCAAGATGGGCGTGTCGGCGATCGTCGGCCTCGGCAACAAGTCCGACATCGACGAGGACGATCTGCTCGCCTTCTTCGAGCAGGATCCGAACACCAATTTGATCGCGCAGCACTGCGAAGACCTGAAGGACGGCCGTGCCTTCGCGGAGGCCGCCAAACGCGTCTCCAAGAAGAAGCCGGTGGTCGTGTTGAAGGCCGGCCGCACGTCTGCGGGTGCGAAGGCGGCGTCGTCGCACACCGGCGCACTCGCCGGCAACGACAAGATCTATGAGGACGTGTTCAAGCAGTCCGGCGTGATCCGCGCGCGCTCGCTCCGGCAGCTACTCGAGTTCGCCCGCGGCGTGCCGGTGCTGCCGACGCCGAAGGGCGAGAACGTCCTGATCATCACCGGTGCCGGTGGCTCCGGCGTGCTGCTCTCGGACTCCGTCGTCGACAACGGCCTGTCGCTGATGCAGATGCCGCCGGATCTCGATGCGGCGTTCCGCAAGTTCATCCCGCCGTTCGGCGCGGCCGGAAATCCTGTGGATATCACCGGCGGCGAGCCGCCCATCACCTACGTCAACACGGTGAAGCTCGGTCTCTCCGATGAGCGCATCCACGCACTGATCCTCGGCTATTGGCACACCATTGTGACGCCGCCGATGGTGTTTGCCCGCAACATGGTCGAGGTGAAGAAGGAGATGGAGGCCAAAGGCTTCGTGAAGCCGATCGTCGCCTCGCTCGCCGGCGACGTCGAGGTCGAGGAAGCCGCCGAATATCTCTACCAGAACGGCATTCCGGCCTACGCCTATTCGACCGAGCTGCCGGTCGAGGTGCTGGGCGCCAAGTACAAATGGGCCCGCGGCGCGGGACTGCTCTGATCGTCTGATCAGCCGAACACCAGAGGCCGCCCCGGACATCGTCCGGGGCGGCCTTTCATTGGGGCGCTCCCATTCGAGCCTTTGCCGGCGATGGAGGGGGAAGGGCGACATCAGCCCGATCGTTCGAAATCAGCCCCGGCTTTCCTGCTCCGTCTTGCGCCGGTTCCGCGCGTCATCCCTTTTTCTCGACTGCGTCTTGCCCGTCAAGGCAGCTTGCCTTCCGTGTCTGATGTGCTACTGATATGTCAGATAACAATGGTGGAGGGTGCCGCGATGGAGTTGGCTGCAACAGGGATGACCGACCGCCAGCGCAAATATCGCGCGACCTACCGCGAGCGCGTGGTGGGCTGGTACAATGGCTGGCTGCACGTCGTGCTGATCTACACGATCGGCTTCACGGCGCTGTACGTCTACCTGGCCAATGTGCACGACGTGCAATGGTGGGAATACCTCACCATTCCGGTGGTGTTCCTGATTGCGAACTTCTTCGAATGGGCGGTGCATCGCTTCGTCATGCACCGGCCCTCGAACGTGCCCTTGCTGCGCGCGATCTACAGCCGCCACACCCTGATGCACCATCAGTTCTTCACCGAGGAGGAAATGCGCTTCGCCGATCATCACGACTGGCGCGTCACCTTCTTTCCGCCCTATGCGCTCGTGGTGTTTACCCTGATGTCGATCCCGCCGGCGATCGTCGCCGGCCTCGTGATCTCGGCCAATACCGGCTGGCTGCTGATCACCACGACGACGTCGATGTACCTGATCTACGAATTCATGCACTTCTGCTGCCACGTCGAGGAAAATGCCTTCGTGCGCAACATGCCGTTCGTCAACACCATCCGCCGGCATCATACCGCTCATCACAACCAGTCGATCATGATGGAGCGAAACATGAACCTGACCTTCCCGGTGATGGACTATGTGTTCGGCACCTCCGATCTCAATCGCGGCCTGCTTGGCCACATCTTCAACGGCTACAGCACGCGCTATGTGAAGACCGACATGCGACGCACGGCGCGGACGCCGCGGGTCGTGGTGAAGGAGCAATCGGTGCCGCATGCCGCAGCTTGAACCCAATCTCGCCGGCCTCGCCTGGTTCGGCCTGCTGTGGAGCGTGTGCTGCATCGGCTTCCTGCAGCTTGCTGGGATGTATCCGCTGCGCGGACGCGGCGTTCTGCCGGTGACGATGACGTCCGCATTGTGGCTGATGTTGCTCGCCGGCACGCTGGCGTTCGCCCTGGTCGAGCTGCGCTGGACCACCGTCGTTGTGGTGGGCGGTGTGCTGTTCCTGTTCCTGCCCGGGCTGTTTCAGGCGCTGCCGGACTGGTGGCGCGACGGACGCGCGGGATTGCGGCTGTCCTGTTGCGCTATGATCGCGGCGCTGGCGCTGCTGGTCGGCGTGGCCGCACCGTCGTTTCACATCTGGATGACCTGAAGGGAGGTCTCGATGCCAAGCCACATCAAGCTCATGCTGTCGCTGGCGTGCCTCGCCACGGCGGCCTGCGGATACTTCTTCATGGTCTATCTCGGACAGCAGGGACCGAGCTACGCGGTCGCCTTCCTTGGCGTATTCGCCACGGTCGCGATGTGGATATTCCCGGAGGTCGTCAAGAAGGACCTCAAGATGCATCCTCCGGGATCCTGATATGATGCTGCAGCACAGGGAGACTCCGATGGCGAGCTATGCCGGGGACCGCACCATCGACGGCATTTCCGTGCTGGTCGACGGCGAGCCGCTGTCACCGCACTACGACCAGCTTCGTCTCACCGAGCACGGCTTTGAATGGAGCTACGAGGGGCCCGAGCCGGCACAGCTGGCCTTCGCGCTGCTCCATGATCATCTGCGCGACGCGGCCGCGGCGAAGGCGCTGTACGAGAGCTTCATGCGGCGCATCGTCGCCAATTTCGGCAATGAATGGGAGCTCTCCTCGGCAGATCTCGACGAGGCGGTCGCGGCACTGCGATCCGGACAAGCGGCCTAACCCCACGCGGATTTCTCCGCCGGAGAATTCTTTGAGATGACCCTGACCTGTCGCGCGGCGGTGCTGCATCAAAGCGGAACGCCGCTCTCCATCGAGCGCGTCTCGCTTGCTGCACCGATGCCGACCGACGTCGTGGTGAAAGTGCGTGCTGCGGGGCTCTGCCACACCGATCTGGAGGTGATCGACGGGTCGCTGCGCTATCCCTTGCCGATGATCCTCGGGCACGAGGCGGCCGGTGTGGTCGAGGAGGTCGGCAGCGCGGTGCATGACGTGCGCGCCGGCGATCACGTGATCCTGTCCTGGAATCCGCATTGCGGGCATTGCTTTCACTGCGACCGCGCGCAGCCGATCCTGTGCGAGACCTATCTCGCGAGAGGCGCGGAAGGCGTGCATTTCGACGGCGCGTCGAAGGCGCAGCTCGCGGGCGGCGGCAGCCTGGCCCACCTGATGTTCCTCGGCGCGTTCTCGGAATACCTCGTGCTGCCGGCGCAGCAGGCGATCGTCGTGCCCAAGGACATCCCGTTCGACAGTGCGTGCCTGATCGGCTGCGGCGTCATGACCGGCGTTGGCGCCGCGCTGAACGTCGCCGCCATCGGCTATGGCGATACCGTGATGGTTACCGGCTGCGGCGCGGTCGGGCTGGCAGCGGTGCAGGGCGCCCGGCTCGCCGGCGCCGGTGCGATCATCGCGGTCGACCTCGACGATGCAAAGCTTGCGCTGGCGCGGCAACTCGGCGCGACGCAAGTCGTCAACGCGGCGCGCGAGGATCCGGTCCAGTTCGCCAAGGAGGCGACACGCGGGCGGGGCGCCGACGTCATCCTCGAGGCGGCGGGCCATCCCAAGGCGTTTCGGCAGACTGCGGAGGCGGTGCGGCCGGGCGGCGAGGTGATCTGGCTCGGCAAGATCGACGTCACGCAGGACGTGGGTTTCCGCTGGGGCGCGTTGATGGGGGAGAAGCGATTTCGCCGCTCGAGCTACGGCGGCGCGCGGCCACGGCGCGACTTCCCGTTGCTGGCGCAGGCCTATCTCGACGGCCGGCTCAAGCTCGACGAGCTGATCACCGGCCGCTGCAGCCTCGACGGCATCAATGACGGCTTCGAGGCGTTGCGGCGCGGCCGCTCGATCCGCACGGTCGTCGAACATTGAGGGATTACAGCGTCGAACGCGCAAAGCTTTCGATATAGTCGATCAGGCTGTCGGACGCCGCACCGGCGGCGTCGACGCGGCGCTCCGCGACGGCTTCGGCGACGTCGGCATGCAGCCGCGCCGCGAGCGGCAGATCGGCCGCTTCCTTGTAATGCTGGTACCAGAATCGGCGCGACAGGCCGTGCATCAGGCCCATGGCGCGGGAGGCGAACTCGTTGCGCGACGCCGCCGAGATCAATGTGTTGAACTGGTGATCCAGCCGCATGAACAGCAGATCGTCGGACTTTTCCGCCGCACGCCGCATGCCGGCCGCGATCTCGCAGAATTGCGCGCGCTGCTCGCTGGTGGCGCGTTCGGCGGCGCCGCGCGCCATCAGCCGTTCCAGCTCGCGGCGCACCTCGAGCAGCCGGAGCTGGGCGCGCAGGTCGATCTCCGACACCAGCACGCCGCGACGGGCCAGGATGTTGACGAGGCCGTCGCGCGACAGCCGCTGCAACGCCTCGCGGATCGGGGTGCGGCCGATGTCGAGCCGCTTGGCGAGCACGAGCTCGGACAGCGCGGTGCCGGGCGGCAGTTGCAGCGTCACGATCAGCTCTTCCAGCTCGGCATAGGCGCGATCGGTGAGGGTGACGTCGCCTTGCGGGAGACGGGCCTGCGCGGCAGCGCGCGGCTTGCCGGCGGCAGCAGACGATGGCCGCGCCGGCCGGCAGTTTCCTGCTGCGCGGGCGCGCACCGTGCTGGATCGCTTGTTCGAATCGGCCATCGGGATCTTGAGTGCTGCTGTACAGCAGATATCTCACACGCCCCGCTGGCACTGACAAGGCCGCTCGACGGGCGCTACACCGAATCCGGCCGCGTGCAGCGAACCGCAGCGCATCATCAGTGCGAAATGCTCTCCAGCGTGCGGCCGCGGGTTTCCTCGCCGAGCAACAGCACCGCCAGCGCCGCCACCACGAACGCGCCGGCGCCCAGCGCGAACACGCCGCTCTGCCCCGCCGCGGGCAGGATCACGCCGATCACATAGGGGCCGATCAGCGAACCGATCCGGCCGACCGCGGAGGCAAAACCGGTTCCCGTGGCGCGAACATGGGTCGGGTACAGTTCAGGCGTATAGGCGTAGAGCGCCGACCACATGCCGAACAGGAAGAACTGCATGCAGAGGCCGGCAATGATGAGCTGGGTCTGGTCCGCCGCCGAGCCGTAGAAGTGGCAGGCGATCGCGCCGCAGAGCAGGTTCATCACCAGCGTCGCCTTGCGGCCCCAGGATTCGACGAGCCACGCCGAGACCAGGAAGCCGGGGATGCCCGCCAGCGAGATCAGGATGGTGTAGAACACCGATTTGGTGATCGGGAATCCCTTGGCCTGCAGCAGCGCGCCGAGCCACGTGGTCAGACCGTAGAAGCCGAGCAGGGCGAAAAACCACAAGGTCCACAACATCGCGGTCCGCTTGGCGTAAATGCCCGAAAACAGCGTCCTCAGGCCGGTCACTTCGGATGTGGGAGCGGCGGCCTGGCGTACCACCGGCGGCAGATCCTTGCTGCCCAGACGATTCCGGACCCGGCTCTCAATGTCGCGCACGGTCGCTTCGGCCCGCTCGGAATAGCCGTGGGAAGCGAGCCAGCGCGGCGATTCCGGAACGTAGCGTCGCACCACGAGCACGAACACGGCCGGCATCGCTTGCACGATGAAGACCCAGCGCCAGTCGGCGGCCTGCAGCACGAAGTAGGTCAGCAGGCCCGATGCGATGAAGCCGAGCGGCCAAAACCCTTCGAGGAACGCGATGTAGCGGCCGCGGTTGCGGGCCGGCATGATCTCCGAGACCATCGACTGCGCGACCGGAAACTCCATGCCCATGCCGAAGCCGAGCAGCAGGCGGGAAGCGCCTAGCGCGGTTGCCGTCGTCGAGAGACCGCAGCACAGGCTGCCCAAGCCCCAGAAGATCATGCTGACCTGGAAGACGCGGGCGCGGCCGAAACGGTCGGCCAGCAGGCCGGCGGACGCGGCGCCTATGAACATGCCGAGGAAGCTCATGCTGGACAGCAGCCCGGCTTCCGCCGTCGACAGGCCGAAGGTCTGGCGGATCGAGCCGAGCACGAAAGTCAGCGCGGCCAGGTCCATGCTGTCGAAGAACCATGCGGTTGCGATGATACCGAAGATCCATCGCTGATAGGAGGTCAGCGGCAGGCGCTCCAGCCGTGCCGCAATGTCCGCGACCTGCTGGGCTTGCGCGGTGCGCGCGACGGCGGCTGGAGCCCGGCTTCCCGCCGCTGCGGTGACGTCGGAAATGGTCATTGCTGTCCTCCCCAAATGGACGTTGCCGGGCTCTTGTCGGCCCTGTTTCATAAAATGTCACACGGATAGCAGTGATATGTCAATTGGTGATCACACGCGAACTGGCGGGAGCGAGCCGGCCTCCGCGCCGGACAGGGCCGGGGACAAATCGGCGCGTGGCGCGGGCCCGCTGTGATCCGATCGACGTTCGATGCCGCTCGGACGTTCCGAAGCGGCATCAAAGCCCGGTTAACGGCATCTGAGAAATCGAGGCCTGTCCGATAATCCGGCTTTAATGGGGGCCGGCTAAAGGTCTCGTGGTTGCGACGTACCGGATGCCTGGAGGTATCCGATATTGGGTCCGGCGGAGGCGTTTTCCCCATCATGTCAGTTCAGGTCGATTTGGATTTTGCGAGCGACGATCGCGCACGGGCGCAGATCGGCGCGGCGGTGAGCTATCTGCTCAGGGACGCGACCGGCGCCGCGCGGGAGCATGCCGTCGAGATGATTGTCGAGATGGTGCGCGATGTCGCAAGCCGGCCGGCCGGTCTCGAAGCCGCGTCCCTTCAGCCGCTCATGAGCGGCGTCACCTATCGGGATTTTGTGATCGATGCCTACCGGCGCGATGTCGATCGCTGGCGCGCGACCATCCGCCGGTCGAACGGCAAGAAGATCCGGATCGCGTCTCCGCCGTCGGTGCGCGACGAGGCGACGACGACAGCGGATGCGATCACCGCTGAGAAGGCCATCGAGTTCGCGAGGCGCGCGATCGATATGGGCGAGGTGCTCTGACCACACCGCCCGAGGGTGCTTTCGCCGCGAAAGTCCCGGCGATGCCACCGACCCTATGCTTGGGAGGCGCGATGTGCTCCGATGCGACGGCTGCGTCGGTTCCGGAGCCGTCCAGCGGAATCTTGATCCATCCCATCCCGGCAGAGAGAAGCCATGCCTTCCGAACTCCGTTCGCCCCGTCTGGCGGTCCTGATTGACGCCGACAATGCATCTGCAAGGATCGCCGATGCGCTGTTCGAGGAGATCGCCAAGATCGGCGAGGCCAGCGTGCGCCGTATCTATGGTGACTTCTCCAATCCGAGGTCCAAGGGCTGGGCCGACATTCTGTCCAAGCACGCCATCATCCCGCAGCAGCAATTCGCCTATACGACCGGCAAGAATGCATCCGACATTACCCTGGTGATCGACGCGATGGACCTCCTGCACAGCGGCCGGTTCGACGGCTTTTGCCTGGTGTCGTCGGACAGCGATTTCACCCGGCTCGCCGCCCGCATCCGCGAGCACGGCATCGACGTGTTCGGGTTCGGCGAGCAGAAGACGCCGGAGAGTTTTCGGCAGGCCTGCCGCAGGTTCGTCTATACGGAGAATTTGCGCGGCGGGGTGACTAGCAATCAGGATGCGGCGGTGCGTGCCCAGCCGTTGCAGCCGCCGGACGCCGCCACGCCCATCCTCAAGAAGGTGATCGGCCAGATGGCCAGCGAGGACGGCTGGGTGACGCTTGGCGAGGTCGGACGGCAGCTGGCCAATCTGGCGTCGGATTTCGATCAAAGGACTTACGGCTTCCGCACCCTGAGCGAATTGGTGCGCAGGACAAATGCCTTCGAGATCGAACAGCCCAAGGGCGGGACGACGCGAATCCGCATCAAGCAGACGGCCGCACCGCCTCCAAGACGGCGAACGCCAAGACGACGAGCCGATCAAAAGCCGCCGGCATGAAAGGCGCGCAGCGCGCTCCCGCTCTGAACCATCTCTGAATCTGAACCAATGATGAATGCCGCTTCGGGCACGATCCGGAGCGGCATTTTTCATTTTTGCTGGAACTAAGGCGAGTTGCAGTGGAACTGGAATTTGCGCGCAAGTTGTCGCGTTGGAACTGGAACGTCTCGTTCCCTGCGATGTTGAAGGGGCGTCTCATAGCTCGGAGGAGGAGAATCATGAACAAGCGTTTTGCCGTGTCCCTTGTCGCCGCTGCGTCGCTGCTCGCGTCCGGCTCGGCTTTCGCACAGTCCACGACCGCGGCGGGCGCCGCGAACGGTGCGCGAACCGGTGGCGAGATCGCAGGCCCGGTTGGCGAGATCGTCGGCGGCACGGTTGGTGCAGCGGTCGGCGCCGGCCTCGAGATTCCGAATGCGGTGATCACGTCGATCCCGCGCGACGAGCCGTCGGTCGTGGTGCGCGAGCGCGTCGTGGTCGGCGAACCGCTGCCCGACACCGTCGTGCTGCGTCCGGTGCCGCGCCACACCGAATATCGCTACGCTGTCGTGAATGATCGCCGCGTGATCGTCGAGCCGCGCACCCGCCGGGTCGTCAAGATCATCGACTGATCGCGCTGATGTGTCCAACTGCAAAGATCCTCGCGGGCTTGTCGCCCGCGGGGATTTTCGCATGGCACAGGCCCGCTTTTTTCATGAGGCGCCTGGTTGGCCTGACGGCGCGATCGCCTAGACTGGTCCGCAACAAGCGGACGCAGCCAGTGTCCGCACCAAACAAGAGCAGGGTAGAAACATGGGTCGGAAGATCGCGATCGTCGGCGCCGGTGCGGTCGGCGGCTATGCCGGTGCGCATATGGTGCAGGCGGGTGAGGACGTCACCTTCATCGATCCCTGGCCCGAGCATGTCGCGCACATGCGCAAGCACGGACTGCGCGTCACGCATGCGATGGATGTTGCGGAGTTCTCGGTGCCGGTGCGCGCGCTTGATGTCACCGACGTCCAGCAGCTGGCAAAGGAAAAGCCCGTCGACATCGCCTTCGTCTGCATGAAGTCCTACGACACCGCCTGGGCGACCATGCTGATCCGGCAATATCTCGCGCCGGACGGCTATGTCGTCTCGCTGCAAAACTGCATGAATGAAGAGACGATCGCTGGCATCGTCGGCTGGGGCAAGACGCTCGGCTGCATCGCGAGCAGCATCACCGTCAATCTGCCGGAGTCCGGGCACATCCACCGCGGCGCCGGCAAGGGTGGCACGGCGCACACCGTGTTTCGCGCCGGCGAGGTGCATGGCCGCATCACCGCGCGGGCGGAGGAGGTCTGCCGCCTGGTCGGCTACTCCGATAGCGCCAAGGTCACCTCCAATCTCTGGGGCGAGCGCTGGTCCAAGCTCGTCGCCAACGTGATGGGCAACGGGCTCTCGGCCTGCACGGGCCTAGCGGGCGGCGAGGTGCTGCAAAGCGAACCGCTGCGCCGCTTCTCGACGCGGCTCGGCAGCGAGGCGATCCGAGTCGGCCAGGCGCATGGCTATCAGCTCGAAGAGATCCTGCATCTGCCGCCGGAGACGATCGCGCGGGCGGGCGAGGGCGACGCGGCCGCGACCCGCGCCTGCGACGAGCAGCGCTTCAAGGATAGTAAGCGCACTTCATCAGCGCAGCGCCCCTCGATGGGCCAGGACATGCAGAAGGGGCGGCGCACCGAGATCGAATTCCTCAACGGCTTTGTGGTGCGCGAGGGCGAGAAGCTCGGCCTCGCCTGCAATGCCAACGCCGCGCTGACCGACATCGTCAAGCGCGTCGAACGCGGTGAGCTCGCGCCGGACCCACGGCACATCACGGAGTTGCGGATGAATTGAGGGCGAACGCCTTGGGGTCGATTGCCGTCATTGCGAGGAGCGAAGCGACGAAGCAATCCATCTTTCGGCGTAGCGGCGAGATGGATTGCTTCGCTACGCTCGCAATGACGGGCGGGGATGTCGCGGCAGTTCGCTCACAGCAGCTGCCTGACTCCCATCCCGTGCATGAAGCGCTCGCGGATCTGCACGGGGTCGCGCCTTGTCGTGCCGGTGCCGGGCTTGTCGTCGATGCGGACGCCGATCAGCGTCGGGCCGGAGGCCTGTTTCGACTGTTCGATCAGCCGCTCGAAATCGTCCTCGTCGGCGGCCCAGGAGCTGTTCGCGATCCCGCTGGCGAGCGCGACCGCGACGATGTCGGTATGAACAGCCGCCGGCGTCGGCTGACTGCCGGTGATCTGGTAGATGCCGTTGTCCATCACCACCATGGTGAGATTCTTCGGCGCCAGCGTCGCGATGGTCGAGAGGCAACCGAGCTGCATCAGCAGCGAGCCGTCGCCTTCGAGCGCGAACACGCGGCGCTTCGGCTGCGCCAGCGCGACGCCGAGCGCGATCGGGAACGCAAGTCCCATGCTGCCCAGCATGTAGAAATTCTCAGGGCGGTGGCCGGCGGCCCAGAGATCGAAGTTGGTGTTGCCGATGCCGCCGATCACGGCCTCGTCCTTCAGTCCGGCGACGAGGCGTCGGGTGAGATCGAAGCGGTTCATCACCTTGGTGTTGCGCGCTTGTGTGCTGGTCATGGCTGATCTCACTTGTCGAAGGTCTTGCCGCCGGTGAGCAGCGGCGAGAGGATCAGCGCCACCGGCGCCTGGGTGGTGATCGCCTGCTTGATCGAGCGGTCGGCGATGAATTCGAGCTCGTCGAGCCTGGTGATGGTGTGATGTTCCATCGCCAGCGAATCCAGCACCGGGCGCATGGTGCGGCAGACCAGCGCCTGGCCGTAGTTGAACTCGCCGAGCGTGCCGCGCTCGGAGACGAACATGATCAGCGGGATCTGGTAGGGCACGGCGAGCGAGGCCAGCACATTGGCAAGCGTGGCAAAGCCCGACGTCTGCATCAGCACGGCGCCGCGCGTGCCCGCCATCCAGGCGCCGGAGACGATGCCGACGGCCTCTTCCTCGCGCGCGGTCGGAAACGTCGTGAAATACGGATCGGCGTGCAGGTCCTTGATCAGCGTGGTCAGCACCCGGTCGGGCACATAGGGCACCAGCTTGATCTCGTTCCGCTTCAGCGTCTGCCGCACGATGCCGTGCCAGGTGGTCGCCGACTGGGCTTTATCCTTGGACGAGGCTTGTTCCGCGGCCGCCATCCTGTTCTCCCTCTCGCGCGACGCTGATGATCGCTTGCGCCATGAAACTTGACGCGGTGCGTGTGATTGTCAACATGTCGCGCCCGCAACGCGATCTGCGGAATTGGACCATCGCAGCGTCGAACCGGCATGCCATACAGGCGGTAACGCTCAAGGGAAGAACGATCACGGGACGGGAGGCGTCGATGGCCGGATGGGTCTGGCGGACCGCCATTGCGGCAGCAGCCACGGTCGTGGCCGGCCTTGCGTCCGCGCAGCCATATCCGGCAAAGGCCGTTCACATTCTCGTCCCATACCCGCCCGGCGGCGGCGTCGACGTGCTGACGCGGACGCTGGCCGAATCCGTGTCGAAAACCTGGACGCAGTCGATCGTGGTCGAGAACCGGCCGGGCGCCGGCGGGGTGATCGCCTCGCAGGCGATCGTGAGCTCCGCGCCCGATGGCTACAACCTGATCATGGTGGCGAGCGGCCACGCCACCAATCCGTTCCTCTATCCCAAGCTGCCGTACGACACGTTCAAGGATTTTTCGCCGATTTCGCTGCTCGCCTCGTCGCCGAATGTGCTGCTGGTGCGCGCGGACTCACCGTACAAGTCGGTCAGCGATGTCATCGCCGCTGCGAAGGCGAAGCCCGGCAGCCTGTCGTTTGCCCATGCCGGCAACGGCACCTCGACCCATCTGGCCGGCGAGCTCTTCAACAGCCTTGCCAGGATCGATCTCAACGCGATCCCCTACAAGGGCGGCGCGCCTGCGATCAACGATCTGCTCGGCGGACAAATTCCGATGTCGTTCAACAACGGGCCGGAATCGGTCGGGCAGTTGCAGGCCGGCACGGTGCGCGCGCTGGCGGTGACGACGGGCTCGCGTGCGCCGTTCCTGCCCGACGTGCCCAGCGTGTCGGAGGCCGTGCCGGGCTATGACACCGAGGTGTGGTGGGGCCTGCTCGGGCCCGGCGACATGCCCGCTGATCTCGTCGCGAAGATCTCGCATGATTTCGTCGCGGCGGTAAATACCGATGCCATGAAGGAGCGTCTCGGAAAGCTCGGCGCGATCCCGATCGGCTCCACGCCGGACCAGTTCGCCGCCAAGATCAAGGCCGACTACGACAAATGGGGGCCGATCATCAAGGCCGCCGGCATGAAGGCGGAGTAAGTCGATGGCTGCGCCCGAGATTCCCGCCTGCCTGCCGCCGCGTCCGGTGACGCCGCCGCGAGAAAAGCTGCCGCCAAAGGCCTGCGACACGCATGCGCATGTGTTCGGCCCCGCGGACCGCTTTCCCTATGCCGCCGATCGCAGCTACACGCCGCCGGACGCGCCGCTCGCGACCTATCTCGGCATGCTCGATGCGCTGGGTTTCACCCGCGGCGTGCTGGTGCAGGGCAGCGCGCATGGCCACGACAATTCGGCGATGCTGGATGCGTTGCAGCACGAGCCGGCGCGGCTGCGCGGCGTTGCGGTGGCCGATGCCGATGTGGCGGCGGGCACGCTGCGGCAATGGCATGTGCTCGGCGTGCGCGGCTTGCGCTTCAACCATTTCTTCCGCGGCGGGCAATTGCATTATCGCGGCGGCATCCCCCTCGATGTCGCCAAGACGCACGCGGGCGTGATGGCCGAGCTCGGATGGCATCTGCAGCTCTGGATCGACGTGAAGGATCTGCCTGACACGGTCCCGATGCTGAAAGCGCTGGGTCTGCCGGTCGTCGTCGACCACATGGGCCGCACCGATGCTGCCTCCGGGATCAACACCACCGGCTTCCAGAGCCTGCTGCGCGCGGTCGGCGAGGGCTGGTGCTGGGCCAAGCTCTCGGGCGCACATCGGCTGAGCCGGCGAGCGCCGGACTATCCGGATGCGCGGCCGTTCCACGAGGCACTGGTATCAGCCAACTCCGAACAGCTGGTGTGGGGCGGCGACTGGCCGCATCCGCGCGTCGAGGGCGAGATGCCCGACGCCGGCCATTTGCTGACGCTGTTCCAGGAGTGGACGCCGGACGCCGCGACCCGCCACCGCATCCTCGTCGACAATCCCGCACGACTCTATGGCTTCCCAAACTGAAAGCTGCCCGAAGACATGACCGTCAACAACAAGCGCGTGTTCTACGTCAAATACCTCGCCCACGAGATCTACGTCGACATCCTGAAAAAGCGGCCGGATGTCCGGCTCGACCGTCTCGAGAACGAGACGCCGGAGGCGCAATTCGCCCCCGTTCTGGCGGACGCGCATGCCTACCAGATCGGCGCTGCCCGCGATGAGCTGGCGCCGCATTTCCATGCCCATGCGGAGCTGTTGAAGCGCGCGCCGAACCTTCTGATCGTGTCCTCGAACGGCGCCGGGTTCGATCCCGTCGACGTCGATGCCTGCACGGCTGCGGGCGTACTGGTGGTCAACCAGTCCGGCGGCAACGCCAACTCGGTCGCCGAGCACGCGCTCGGCATGATGCTGACGCTGTCGAAGCGCATCATTCAGTCCGATCGCAGGCTGCGGCGCGAGGCCAACGTCAACCGCAACGACCTGATCGGCAACGAGCTGAACGAGAAGACCGTCGGCATTGTCGGCCTCGGCAATGTCGGCCGCCGCATCGCCGAGCTGTGCAAGGGTCTGCTGCACATGAAGGTGATCGCCTACGATCCCTATCTCACGGCCGAGGAGATGGCGAAGCGGGGCGGGCAGAAGGTCGAGCTCGACGATCTCCTGCGCCGCGCGGACTTCGTCTCGATCTCCTGTCCGCTGGACAACAACAGCCGGGGCATGATCGGCGCGCGCGAATTCGCGCTGATGCAGCCGCACGCCTATTTCGTCACCACCGCGCGCGGCTTCATCCATGACGAGAAGGCACTGGAAGAAGCACTGCGGGACAAGCGCATCGCCGGCGCGGGCCTCGACGTCTGGGCCAAGGAGCCGCCGCCGCCGGATCATCCCCTCTTGCAGTTCGACAATGTGCTGGCGAGCCCGCACACCGCCGGCGTCACCCGCGAGGCGCGCATCAACATGGGCCGCATCGCAGCCGAACAGATCCTCGATGCACTCGACGGCAAGCGCCCGCCGCGCATCATCAATCCAGAGGTCTGGCCGGTTTACGCCAGAAGGTTCGAGAGGGCGTTCGGGTTCATGCCGGGGTAGGTCGACGGTCGTTGCTGTCAGGCCTCCGCCTTGCGGGGCCGCGGCAGCGCGCGGCCAAAATATCGAAAACAACCCCATGCAAAGGAGATGACGGCTGCCGGCGGTTCGACCAGGCAACTTGACGCGTCGGGCAACTCAGGGGTAAATTTCCAATATCCAGAAATTGTGCAAGCGCCCGGCCTTGCGGGGAGAGTACCGCAAGGGCGGAGGGAACTGTCCCGCCAGTGCGTGCCTCACGCAAACGGCCAGTCGTGCGAGCGTTGTTGCGCGCGCAAAAACACCGGAGAAAATTTCCTTCGTCGTAGCCTCGATCGAGGCAATAAACCCACTGCCAAAGCACCACCTTACAACGCGTCCGTTGTTATTTCCCCTGAGATATCGACGACTTAGCCTGAAGTCGCCATTTTCCCTTTCTGCCCGCCTGTTCTGGGCACGGAAGGAAGAAGTTCATGCGACAGGTCCAGTCATTGCTCCGCAACGCGCCCGCCCGGATCGGCCGCCGTCTTGCGCAGATCGTCGCGATCGCCGCCGCCAGCCTGCCGCAGGCCGGCGCGTAGTTTTCCATCCCGCGGCGGCGCACCCGAGTCGAATTTACTCAACCCCATTCCGCGTTAGTGCTAACGTGGTACCCCCTAGGCTCTGCCGGCGCAGCAGGGAGGGTTCCATGTCACGCTTCGTCGTTCAGTTCATGAAGGACGTGCTCGGCGGCAACGGCCGCCAGCGCGAGGTTTGCCAGGGCGAACTCGAGGTCGACGCCTCGAGCGAAGGCCAGGCCACCGAGATGGCCAAGCTCAAATTCTGTCAGGAACAGGCGCTCTGCGACTGGTCACTGCACGCCGACCGCATCCGGATCGAAGCGGCCGACTTGCAAGTGAATTAATGCGTCCAGAGCCCCGTTCCGATCGAATCGGAACGGGGCTCTGGATTTTTTGTTTGACGCGATTTGTTGACGCGAACCGGTATCCACTTCGCGCTCGAAACGCTTTGGCCGATTACTCCGGCAGGATGCGCACCGCACCCTTCGCCGCGCTGCTTGCGAACGCCGCATAGGCCTTCAGCGCGGTCGAGACCGCGCGCTTGCGTGGTGCCGCCGGCTTCCACGCCGCATTGCCCTTGGCTTCCATCGCCGCGCGGCGGCGCTTGAGCTCGGCATCGTCGACCTTGAGGTTGACCTTGCGGTTCGGGATGTCGAACTCGATGATGTCGCCTTCCTCGACCAGGCCGATCAGGCCGCCTTCGGCGGCTTCCGGCGAGACGTGGCCGATCGACAGGCCGGACGATCCGCCGGAGAAGCGGCCGTCGGTGATCAGCGCGCAGGCTTTTCCGAGGCCCTTCGACTTCAGATAGCTGGTCGGATAGAGCATCTCCTGCATGCCGGGGCCCCCGCGCGGACCTTCATAGCGGATCAGCACGACATCGCCGGCCTTCACCTTGTTGCCCAGGATGGCTTCGACCGAAGCATCCTGGCTCTCGAAGATGCGGGCCGGGCCGGAGAACTTCAGGATGCTCTGATCGACGCCGGCGGTCTTCACGATGCAGCCGTCCTCGGCGAGGTTGCCGAACAGCACGGCGAGGCCGCCGTCCTTGGAGTAGGCGTGCTCGGCGTTGCGGATGACGCCCTTGGCGCGATCGACATCGACGTCGTCGAAGCGGCGGTCCTGGCTGAAGGCTTCCTGGGTCGGCACACCGCCCGGCGCGGCGCGGTAGAAATTGCGCACCTTGTCGCTCGTGGTCCGCACCACGTCCCAGCGGTTCAGGGCGTCCTCGAGCGTCGCGGCGTGCACGGTCGGTCCATCCGTCGTGAGCAGCCTGGCGCGATCAAGCTCGCCGAGGATCGCCATGATGCCGCCGGCGTGATGCACGTCCTCCATGTGGACGTCCTGCACCGACGGCGCCACCTTGCACAGCACCGGGACCTTGCGCGACAGCCGGTCGATGTCGGCCATGGTGAACGGCACCTCGCCCTCGCGCGCCGCGGCGAGCAGATGCAGCACGGTGTTGGTGGAGCCGCCCATCGCGATGTCGAGCGTCATCGCGTTCTCGAACGACTTGAAGTTCGCGATGTTGCGCGGCAGCACCTTGGCGTCATCCTGCTCGTAATAGCGGCGGGCGAGATCGACGATCAGATGGCCGGCCTCGACGAACAGGCTCTTGCGGTCGGCATGCGTCGCCAGCACCGAGCCGTTGCCGGGCAGCGCGAGGCCAAGCGCCTCGGTGAGGCAGTTCATCGAATTCGCGGTGAACATGCCGGAGCAGGAACCGCAGGTCGGGCAGGCCGAGCGCTCGATCACCTCGACCTCTTCGTCCGACACGTTCGAATCGGCGGCCGCGACCATCGCATCGATCAGGTCGACGGCGCGCTTCTTGCCCTTGAGCAGGATCTTGCCCGATTCCATCGGGCCGCCCGAGACGAACACGGTCGGAATGTTGAGGCGCAGCGTCGCCATCAGCATGCCGGGGGTGATCTTGTCGCAGTTGGAGATGCAGACCATCGCGTCGGCGCAATGCGCATTGACCATGTATTCGACGCTGTCGGCGATCAGTTCGCGCGAGGGCAGGCTGTAGAGCATGCCGTCATGGCCCATCGCGATGCCGTCATCGACCGCAATGGTGTTGAATTCCTTGGCGACGCCGCCGGCCTTCTCGATCTCGCGCGCGACGAGCTGGCCGAGGTTCTGCAGATGCACATGTCCCGGCACGAACTGGGTGAAGGAATTGACCACCGCGATGATCGGCTTGCCAAAATCCTCATTCTTCATGCCGGTGGCGCGCCACAGGCCGCGTGCACCCGCCATGTTGCGGCCGTGGGTGGTTGTGCGGGAGCGATAGGCGGGCATCGTAAATCCTTCTCAAATCCTTGGGCTATGGGCGCTTTTTAAGGAGATGGCAGCCCTTATGCCCGCCCGCAGCAGCCGATTCAAGCGCGGAACCGCATGGCTGAACCCCGCAATTCGGGCAATGCCGGGTGGTCGGCTTGATATCGGTTAGCCCAGTGCATTAGGTGGACGCACGAACAGCAAGAACAACGAACAAGGGAGAGACGCGTGGCAAGGCTGCCTCTGATTGATCCGGATACCACGAGCGGCGACATCCGCGCGGCGTTCGACCGCATGCCGGTCAAGCTCAACATCTTCCGCATGATGGCCCATGCGGAGGCCAATGCGATGCCCCTGATGCGGCTCGGCAATTCGATTCTGCACAAGCAGAAGCTGTCGGCGGTCAACCGCGAGCTCCTGATCCTGCAGGCCGCGCAGCTCGAGGGCGGCGCCTATGAGTGGCGGCAGCATGTGCCGATCGCGCTCGGCGTCGGCGTTACGCAAGCGCAGATCGATGCCGTCGAGCGCGGCAGGTACGACGATGCCGCGCTCAATGCGGCCGAGCGCGCGCTGCTCGGCTTCGGCCGCGAGGTGGTCGAGAAGGTCCGCGTCGGCGATGCAGCCTTTGCCGCTATGCGCGAGCATTTCAGCGATCAGGAGATCGTCGAGGCGATCGTCACGCTCGGGTTCTACATGATGATGGCGCGGCTGACGGAGGCGACCGAGACCGATCTCGATCCGGCCGCCGGCATGGCTGTCTATGAGGGTGGCAAGAAGCGGGGTTGATGGGATGTCCGAGACTTCGCAAGAGGCCAAGCAAGACACGAAGCCGGAGCGCTATGTCCGTCCGCTGAGCGCTGAGTCCTCGGGCATGGCGCCGGGCAGGGGACGCCTCAACGGCCGCCGCGTTCTGGTGGTCGGCGGCGGCCAGCGTGTGTTCGATGCCGCGACCGATCCGATCGGCAATGGCCGCGCCATGAGCCTGCTGTTCGCGCGCGAAGGCGCCCATGTCGCGGTCGCCGACCTCAACCGTGGCTCCGCCGAGGATACGGTCGCGCGTATCGCGGCTGACGGCGGTCGCGCATCCGCAATCGCCGCCGACGTTACCAAAGAGATGGATGTCATCAGGATGATCGACGAGGCGCATCACGCCATGGGCGGGCTCGACGGCATGGTGCTCAACATCGGCACCTTCGGCAAGACCGGGCTCGACAATGTCAGCGCGGAGGAATGGAACAGGATCTACGACGTCAATGTCCGCGGCCCGATGCTGTGCTGCCGCGCGGCTCTGCCGAAATTCGAAGATGGGGGCTCGATCGTCTTCATCTCCTCGATCGCGGCGCTGAAGGCGGGATCGCAGATGGCGGTCTACGATTCCTCCAAGGCCGCGCTCGGCGGTTTGATGCGCAACATCGCCCATACCGGCGCGCGGCGCGGCATCCGCGCCAACCTGGTCTATCCCGGCTTGGTCGACACTCCGAACGGCCGCGAGGCCGGTGCGGGCCGGCCATCGCGCGGCAAGAGCCATGTCCCATTCGGCCGCCAGGCGACGGCGTGGGAGATCGCCTATGCGGTGCTGTTCTTCATGTCCGATGAGAGCGTCTACGTCACCGCACAGACGCTCGCGGTCGATAGCGGACTGAGTGGGATGTAGCGCATGATGAAGTCAGGTTGAATACCGGCCACGACGGCGCTGCGCTCCCTCGCCCCGTTCTTACGGGGAGAGGGGTGGGGTGAGGGGCTGCTGCCGCATACTTCGGTAACAGCTGGATTTGCGGAGGCTCCCCTTCGCCCGGAACGCATCTAACGATGCGTTCCGCCCTCTCCCCGCAGGCGGGGCGAGGTGAAGTGCGGTCCGCTGAGCGCTTCGGAGCAAATTCGATGCGGCGCTCCGCTATTCCGCGGCGAGGCCGGTCGGCACCGGAATGCTTACCTTCGGCCGCGCCTTGGCCGCACGCCGGTTCTTCTTGCTGAAGCGGCTGCCGGCGAGCAACGCCGCGGCGGCGCGCAGCTGCTCGCGCAGCCATTGATTGGTGGTGTCGCCCTCGGCGGTGGCATGCCAATAGAGATAGTTGACGTGCGGGCTGATCGGGAACGGGCAGGGGAAGCACTGCAACAGCCCGGGATTCTCCAGCACGGAGGCGGCGCTCTCCGATGCCGTCAGCAGCATGTTGCTGCGGCTCACCACATGGCAGGCAGTCGCGAAGTTCTGGCAGGTCAGGCGCACGGTGCGCGTCAGGCCGAGCCGCTGGAACTGGAAGTCCTCGAACGACAGGCCGCTGCGCCGCGACGTCACGCAGACATGTTCCATGCGCAGGTAAGCCTTCTTGTCGAGCCGTGTGCCGAGCTCGGGATGGCCGCGCCGGGCGAACACCGCGATATGCTCGGTCAGGATCTGCTCGCGCCGCACCTCGGTGGAGAGCGGCAGCAGCGTATCGATCGCGACGTCCAGCGTGCCGGCGGCAAGCTCCCGCTCCAGATTGTTGCGCTCGCTGCGCACTGTGGCGATCTCGACCAGCGGCGCGACGGCGCTGATCCGGTTGATCAGCGCGCTCAGCATCGGCGCCTCGAGATTGTTGCGCAGGCCGATCACGAAGCGCTTCGGCGTCCTGGCCGGATCGAAGCGGTTGGTGTGGGTCAGCGTCGTCTCCAGGCCGTTGAGGGCCTGGCGCACGGTGGTGATGATCTGGCGTGCCAGCGGGGTCGGCGTCATCACGTGATGGCGGCGCACGAACAGCGGATCGTTGAACATCGCGCGCAGCCGGCTCAGCGCATGGCTGACCGCGGGCTGGGTCAGATTGAGGCGGAAGCAGGCGCGGCTGACGCCGCCCTCGGTGTAAATCGCGTCGAACACGACGAACAGGTTCAGATCGATATCGCGCACATGCATGGAAATAATCAATCCGTATCCGCCGAATGCATTTGACGAATATGAGTTGGCGCTCTTAAAGTCTCAAGCAAAATAATACCTGGAGGAAACGATGAGCGTGCAATCGCCATCGCGCGGCGTTGCTGTCCCTGCGGCATCATCTCGCTCGGGCACAATGTTCGCAAAGCCGAGTCAGGAGCAGATCGTGCTCCTGATCACGATCGCGCTTCTGGTCGTGTTCGGCCTGACCCTGAACGGCTTTGCCAGCGTTTCCAATCTCCTGAATCTGTTGCGCAGTATCTCCATCCTTGGCGTGCTCGGCCTCGGCATGGGGCTGATCGTAATCAGCCGCGGCATCGACCTCTCCGAGGTCGCGATCATGGCGGGTTCCTGGGCGATCGCCCTGATCTACATGCAGAACGGCATGCCTGTGTTCACGGCAGTGCTGCTGGCGCTGGCCATTGCCGTGCTGATCGGCGTCGTCAACGGCGTCATGGTCGCCTTCGTCGAGGCGCCGGCGCTGTTCGTGACGCTGGCCGCCGGCTTCGTGATCTATGGCCTCGCGTTCTGGATCGCGCCGGCCTGGGTGGTCTACGCGCCGAAGGACGCGCCGGGCCTGATGTATCTCGGCGCCGGGCGGCTGTTCGGCATCCCGGTTCCGATCCTGGTGTTCGCGGTCTGCGCGATCGCGATGCACCTGTTCCTGTCGCGCACCTCGATCGGCCGCTTCATCTATTCGCAGGGCGACAATCCGGAGGCCGCGCGGCTGACCGGCATTCCCTTGCGTCCGTTGATCGTGCTGGAGCACGTCTTGGTTGCGCTGCTCGCCTGGATTGCAGGCCTGGTCTGGGTCGGCACCACGGGCAGCATGCAGATGGCGATCACGCAAGGGACCATGATCTTCGACGTCGTGCTGGTCGTTGTGATCGGCGGCATCAGCCTGATCGGCGGCCGCGGCAGCGTGTTCAGCGTCGTGGTCGGCTGCGTCCTGATCGGCACGCTGCTCAACGCCTTCACCATCATGGACGTCAACAGCGAGGTGCAGAACATCATCAAGGGCGTGGTGCTGCTGGCCGCGATCGTGCTCGACAACTGGCTGCATCCCCGCGACGAGGAGACCGCGCGGCAAGGAGACTGATACAAGGCGCCGAGCGCGCTGCGCCAATGCAAAGAATTCCAAATCAATCAAAAGAATTTTGTGTGGAGGAGACGATGAAGACGACCAAGTTCTGGACGATCCTGCTCGCCGGGGTGACGCTTGCCGCGATGCCGCTTGCGGCATCGGCGCAGGAGGAAGGCACCAAGGCCGGGCGCGAATTGCGCGCCGCCTACGACAAGTCGCTGCAGGGCAAGACCATCGCCTATCTGCCGATCGCGCTCGGCGTGCCGCTGTCCGATGAGTGGGGCCGCGTGGTGCAGGAAGAGGCCGAGTGGCGCGGCATGAAGTACATCGTGCGCGATCCCAACAACAATCCATCCGCCATGCAGCAGGCGCTGACCGCGCTGGTCGACCAGAAGCCCGACGTCCTGATCGTGCAGAATCCGAGCGTGACGCTCCTGATGAAGGACCTGAAGCGCGCCGAAAGCCAGGGCACGCATGTGATCCAGGTCAATATGGCCTCGAACTACAAGTCTGGCGCCTTCGTCGGCGTCGACTGGCGCGAGATCGGCAGGATGCTCGCGAACGAAGCCGTCAAGGCCTGCGGCACCGGCTCCGGCAAGTCGGGCAAGGTGCAGATCGTGCAGGGCGAATTGACCGCGGCCGCCAGCGTCGATCAGGTCGGCGCCATCATGGAGGTTCTGAACAAGGATCCCAACATCAAGGTGGTGTCGAACCAGGCGGCGAACTGGGATGCCAACACCGCGCTCAACATCACCGCCACCGTGATCCAGCAGCATCCCGATCTCTGCGCCTCGATCGGCTTCTGGGGCATCATGGAGTCGGGCGCCGCGCAGGCGATCCGCAATGCCGGCAAGATCGACGACGTGAAGGTGTTCGCCTCGGGCGAGGGCTCGCAGCTCGATTGCGACCAGGTCACATCAGGCAACTTCAGCAAGTTCCTCAGCTACAAGGCGACCGAGCAGGGCCACGACCTGATGTTCGCGGCCGAGACGCTGCTGATGTCCGGCGACAAGCCCGGCACGAAAAACCTGTCCTATTACACGCGGCCGATCTGGATCGATAAGTCGAACGCCTCGCTCGGCGGCACCTGCTTCGCGCTACCCAAGAAAAACTAACAAGGCGCGAGACAGCCGGCGCGGGGGGCATTCCCGCGCCGGCTGTATCACGGGTCAGAATCCGGAAACGTTGAAACCGGATCAGGAGTGCTTTGACGATGTCGATGGCAGTTGATTCCTTTGCCGCATCGGTGCGGCGGTTTTCACCCCGGCTCCTGCTGTCGGAGCTGTTGCTGAAGCAGTGGTTCGAGCCGGTCGTTCCCTTCACCGTGATGATCGGGCTGTGGGCCTATTTCGCGCTCACCATTCCTGACTACGCCTCGGTGCAGAACTCGGTGTCGCTGCTGCGGCTGTTCGCCGAATTCGGCTTCGTCGCGCTCGCGATGGGCTTCTGCCTCGTCACCGGCGGCATCGACCT
The DNA here is from genome assembly GCF_054063415.1 of Bradyrhizobium sp. USDA 4011. Taxonomy (NCBI): domain Bacteria; kingdom Pseudomonadati; phylum Pseudomonadota; class Alphaproteobacteria; order Hyphomicrobiales; family Nitrobacteraceae; genus Bradyrhizobium; species Bradyrhizobium sp. USDA 4011. The sequence goes on along the minus strand of NZ_JBSSGG010000001.1, from coordinate 1,235,805 downwards.
GTCGGTCGGCGCGATCTTCGCGCTGTGCAATTTCGCGGCGCTCTATTTCCTCCTGGTGCGCGAATGGCCGGTCGGCCTTGCCGTGCCGGCGACGCTGCTGGTCGGCGCGGTGCTCGGCAGCATCAACGGCTTCCTGATCGGCTTCCTCAAGACGCGGCCGTTCCTGACCACGCTGGTGACGCTGATCATCCTGCGCGCCTCGGTCAATCTGCTCAACACCAGCTATGCCCAGGTGTTCGCGACCAACTCGGTCGAGAGCGACGCCTGGGATTTCATCGGCGGCGGCAGCGTGCTCGGCATTCCCGTCAATGCGGCGACGCTGTTCGTGGTGCTGCTGATCTGCCACATCTTCCTGTCGCGCTCGCGCTATGGCTGGCATCTCACCGCGATCGGCGCCAGCCGCAAGGCGGCGCGTCACGCCGGCATCCGCGTCCGTCTGATGCTGTTCATGACCTATGTTCTGTCGGGCACGCTGTGCGCGGCGAGCGGCATCTTCTATGCCGCACGTCAGGCCTCGACGGATTCCACCACCGGCGTCGGGTGGGAGTTCCAGGCGCTGACCGCCGTGGTGCTCGGCGGCGTCTCGCTGGCCGGCGGCAAGGGCACGGTGTGGCGGGCGATGATCGGCGCGCTGATCATCTTCCTCTTGATCAACGGCCTCGTGCGGATGGGCATCCCGGGCTACGTCACCTCGGCGGTGACCGGCATGATCCTGCTCGCTGCGGTCGGCATCGACGTCAAATGGTCGAAGAACCGCGGCAAGGCGATCCAGAAGATCTATGTCAATCCCGCTTATGTGGCGTTGGCGCCAGCGCCGTCGGTGCAGCGCGGCTCCGGTTCGCCATTTGCCCAGAACGACCGGCTGATCAACGCGCAGGCAATCGGCGTCGACCAGGTCGAAGGGCCCGAGGACGTCATTCTCGATCGCCAGGGCCGGGTCTACGGCTCGACCCGCGACGGCAACGTGATTCGCTTCTCGGGACCGAACTTCGAGACCCGTGAGGTGTTCGCCCATATCGGCGGCCGGCCGCTTGGCATGCAGTTCGACCACGACGAGAACCTGATTGTCGCGGTGGCCGGCATGGGTGTCTACGGCATCGCGCCTGATGGCAAGGTGTTCAAGGTCACCGATGAGACCAACCGTACCTGGTACAAGCTGAACGACGACAGCCGCCTGCGCATGGCCGACGATCTCGACATCGCGCCGGACGGCAAGATCTATTTCAGCGACTGCACTACGCGCTACGAGATGACGACCAACACCCTCGATATCCTCGAGGCGCGGCCGAATGGCCGCCTGGTCTGCTATGATCCCAAGACCAAAACAACCCGCACTGTCATCAACCATTTCTATTTTCCGAACGGCGTCTGTGTCTCGCATGACGGCCAATCCGTGCTGATCGCAAGCACCTCGCTGTGCAAGATCTTCCGTTACTGGATCGCGGGGCCGAAGAAGGGCCGCACCGAAGTCCTGATCGACCAGCTGCCGGGCAACCCTGACAACATCAATCGTGCCTCCGACGGCAATTATTGGCTCGCCCTGGTCGGCATCCGTACGCCGACCTTCGATCTCTCCGTGCGCAAGCCCGGCTTCCGGCTGCGCATGGTGAAACAGGTGCCGACCGACGAATGGCTGGCGCCGGGGCTGAACCACGGCTGCGTGCTGAAGTTCAACGAGAGGGGCGAAGCGCTGGAGTCCTGGTGGGACCCGACCGGGACCTCGCATTCGGTGCTGACGTCGATGCGCGAGCATGAGGGCTATCTTTATCTCGGCGGGCTCGAGAACAACCGGATCGGCCGCATCAAGCTCGACGGCGTCGACGAGAGCTGGACCGGATACGATGCTTATTGGGGCGCCAAAAGCAGGGTGATCAGCTAATGGGACTGTTCGACCATCTGTTGCGCGATATCAGAAGCGTCGTTGATCGCGATGGCGTCGAGAAGTCGATCCCGCCGCTCGACGGTGCGATGAGCCCGAACGACCGGCTCGACACCGCCGTGCCGATCGGCGCGCCGCTGCCGGGCGTCGACGACGTCATCGCCGCCGGCGACGGTGCGATCTTCGTTTCCGCCGGCCGCCAGGTGCTGAAGCTCAGCGGCGCGGATTTTGCGACCCGCGCGGTCGTCGCCGAGTTCGAGGATGATGCCGGCGGGCTCGCGCTGGATCCGGACGGCCGCTTGCTCGTCTGCGTTGCGGGCAGGGGACTTGCAGCGATCGATCCCGCCAAACCCGCGCCGCGCTGGCTGGAAGCCGCCGGCGGCAGCGCGCTCACGGGGCTGCTGTCGGTGACGGCGTCGCCCGATGGCCGCATCTATGCGGTCGAAGGCAGCGCCGGCCGCCGTCCGAGCGAGTGGCGGCACGATCTGATGGAAAAGCGCGCCGGTGGGCGCCTGATCAGCTGCGGTGCCGGTCTCGACAATCCGCAGGTGCTGCTGCGCGATCTGCCACATCCCTATGGCGTGATGGTCTCGGCCGACGGCAACAGCCTGTGGCTCACCGAAAGCTGGGCGCATCGCCTCAGCCGGTTCGCGCTCACTGCCAACGGGCTCGGCCCGCGCGAGACGATCACCGCTAACATGCCCGGCTATCCGGCGCGGCTGCATCCGGACGGCCATGGCGGGGTGCTGCTCGGTATCTTCGCCCGCCGCACCCATCTGATCGAGTTCGTGCTCAAGGAAGACGATTTCCGCGAGGAGATGATGGCGACGATGCCGCCCGACTACTGGGTGGCGCCGGCGCTCGCCGGCGGCAGCGATTGCCTGGAGCCGATGCAGATCGGCAGCGTCAAGGCGCTTGGCATCCAGAAGCCGTGGGCGCCGCCGCGCTCCTATGGCCTGCTGGTGCATCTCGATGACGAGGGCGAGGCCAGCGACAGCCTGCACAGCCGCGCCGGCGGCCGCTTCCACGGTATCACCGCCGCCTGTGCGACGCCCTCCGGCATCGTGATCGCGGCGCGCGGCGCCGGGCGGCTGCTGCGCTACACGGGAGAGCTGCGATGAATGACGGCGTGACGCAGGCGGCACCCGCCACCCAGTCCGCAACCCGCGAGCCGGTGCTGCGGATCAGCAACGGCTCCAAGGTCTATGGCGGCGTCCACGCCATCGAGGGCGTCAATTTCGATCTCTATCCCGGCGAGGTGCATGCGCTGGTCGGCGAGAACGGCGCCGGCAAGTCGACGCTGTGCAAGGCGATCGCGGGTGCGATCAATCTCACCTCCGGCGACTATCTGCTCGACGGCAAGCCCGCCAATTTCGAGCAGCCGCGCGACGCGCTCGATGCCGGGATCTGCATGGTCTATCAGGAGACCAGCCTGGTGCCGACCATGACCGCGGCGCAGAACATCGAGCTCGGCAACGAGAAGCTGCTGACGCGTTTCCGCACGCTGAACATCCAGGCCCAGCAGCTGCTGCAGTCGCTCAACTTCCACGTCGATCCGGCGACGCCGGTGGCGCTGCTCGGCACCGCCAAGAAGCAGATGGTGGAGATCGCGCGCGCGATCTACAACAAGGCGCGCATCATCATCTTCGACGAGCCGACCGCGTCGCTGACGCCGGAGGAGATCGTCCACTTCTTCCATCTGGTGCGCGATCTGCGCGCCCGCGGCGTCTCGATCATCTACATCTCGCATGCGCTGGAGGAATCGCTCCAGATCGCCGACCGCATCACGGTGCTGCGCGACGGCAAGCTGGTGATCACGGCGCCCGCCAAGCAGCTCACCCGCGATGCGCTGGTGCAGCACATGGTCGGGCGCGAGGTAGCGCAAGCGGTCTATGGCGGCAAAGCGAAGACCCATCAGCGCCGCGAGAAGGTGCTGACGGTCGAGAACGTCACCATGGGCATGGCGGTCAAGAACATGTCGTTCTCGGTCTATGCCGGCGAGGTGGTCGGCATCGCCGGCCTGATCGGCTCCGGCCGCACCGAGATCGCCAAGATCGTCTACGGCGCGTTGAAGCGCAACCTGGTCAATGGCGGCACCATCCGGCTGCGCGGCAAGCCGATCCGTTATCGCGTGCCGCGGCAGGCGATCAATGACGGCATCGCCTACATCACCGAGGACCGCAAGGCCAACGGCTTCTTCGAGACCATGGTGGTCGACGACAACGTCTATATCGGCAGCCTCGCCACGCGGAAGGGCTGGAGCTTCCTGCTGTCGCGCGCAAGGCGCAGCAAGCTCGCCAACTACTGGGTCGAGCGGCTCAAGATCAGCGCGTTGCAGCGCAAGGCCAAGATCATCGAGCTGTCCGGCGGCAACCAGCAGAAGGTGGTGCTGGCCAAGACCCTCGTGCAGGAACCGTCGATCATCTTCTTCGACGAGCCGACGCGCGGCGTCGACGTCGGCACCATCCCGCACATCCACGGCGAAATCCGCCGTCTCGCCGACGAGGGCAAGGCGGTGGTGGTGATCTCGTCCTATCTGCCGGAGATCCTCGCCGTCTCCGACCGCATCCTGGTCGCCCGGACCGGCCGCATCGTCGCCGAGTTCGATGCCGCGGACGCCACGCAGGACAAGATCCTGTACGCCGCGGTGCATTGAGGACGCACGGCGCTCCACAAACTCACTGGCGTCCCTGCGGAAGCAAGGACCCATAGTCACCTATTGCTGTTGGTTACAGCGCTGGGGCCACATCCCATTTCAGCAACGCGATCCTTTGGTTATGGGTGGGTCCACGCCGCCCTTGACAATTATTTTAAGTATAAAATATTATCCCTCATCGGCTCCCTGGGGAAAGCGACCCCTGCCGAAGCCAACGGGAGAACGCCATGCGCATCGTTTGCATTGGAGGCGGGCCGGCCGGGCTCTACTTCGGCATCCTGATGAAGATGCTTGATCCCGCGCACCAGATCTCCGTGGTCGAGCGCAACCGGCCCTATGACACGTTCGGCTTCGGCGTGGTGTTTTCAGATGCGACCATGGACAACATGCGCAAATGGGACCCGGTCACCGCTGACACGATCGAGCAGGCCTTCAACCACTGGGACGACATCGAGGTCCTGATCAAGGGCCGCCGGATGCGCACCACCGGCCACGGCTTCGTCGGCATCGGCCGCAAGCGGCTGCTCAACATCCTGCAGGCGCGGGCCGAGGACCTCGGCGTCGAATTGATCTTCGAGCGCGAGGTCAATTCCGATCTCGAGTTTCCGGATGCCGATCTGATCGTGGCGTGCGACGGCGTGAACTCGAAGGTCCGCGCCAAATACGCCGAGACCTTCCAGCCCGACATGCTGATGCGGCCGAACCGCTATATCTGGCTCGGCACCAACCGCCCGTTCGATGCCTTCACCTTCGACTTCCGCAAGACCGAGCATGGCTGGTTCCAGTCGCATATCTACAAGTTCGAGGAGGGCGCGGCGACCTTCATCGTCGAGACCACCGAGGAGGCCTATCTCGCCCACGGCCTCGACAGGATGGATCAGGCCGAATCCATCGCGTTCTGCGAGAAGGTGTTCGCGGAAATCCTCGAGGGGCATCATCTGGTCTCCAACGCGCGGCATCTGCGCGGCTCGGCCTGGCTGTCGTTCCCGCGGCTGATCTGCGGCAAGTGGACCGCGTTCAACGGCAACAGCCATGTCGTGCTGATGGGCGATGCCGCCCACACCGCGCATTTCGCGATCGGCTCAGGGACCAAGCTCGCGCTGGAAGATGCGATCGAGCTGACCAACCAGTTCAAGACCCACGGCGCGACCAAGGACAGCATTCCCGCCGTGCTGAAGGCTTACGAGGAGCTGCGCCGGGTCGACGTGGCTCGGATCCAGAATGCCGCGCGCAATGCGATGGAATGGTTCGAGGTGGTCGGCTCGCGCTACGCCGACACGCTGGAGCCCGAGCAGTTCATGTATTCGCTGCTGACCCGCTCGCAGCGCATCAGCCACGAGAATTTGCGGCTGCGCGACAGAACGTGGCTCGAGGGCTATGAGCGCTGGTTCGCCGAGCGCAGCGGCGTGCCCGCGACCAACGACCGCGTCACGCCGCCGATGCTGACGCCGTTCCAGATCCGCGGCCTGTCGCTGCACAACCGGATCATCGTCTCGCCGATGGCGATGTATTCGGCGGAAGAGGGCGTGCCGAACGACTTCCACCTCGTGCATTTCGGCTCCCGCGCGCTCGGCGGCGCCGGCCTGCTGTTCACCGAGATGACCTGCGTCTCGCCGGAGGCGCGGATCACGCCCGGCTGCTGCGGCCTGTGGAACGACGAACAGGCCGTGGCCTACAAGCGGATCGTCGAATTCGTGCATCGCAATTCGCAAGCCCGGATCGGCATCCAGCTCGGCCATGCCGGCCGCAAGGGCTCGACGCGCGTTGCCTGGGAAGGCATGGACGAGCCGCTGCCCGACCATAACTGGCCGCTGGTGTCGGCCTCGCCGGTGCCTTATCTGCCCGACGGACAGATCCCGGAGCCGATGAGCCGCGCCGAGATGGACGAGGTGCGCGACCAGTTCGTTGCCGCCGCCAGGCGCGCCGCCGCCGCGGGCTTCGATATTCTGGAACTGCACTGCGCCCACGGCTATCTGCTGTCGAGCTTCCTCTCGCCGCTGACCAATCGCCGCAGCGACGCCTATGGCGGATCGATCGAGAACCGCGCGCGTTATCCGCTGGAAGTGTTCCGCGCCATCCGCGCGGTGTGGCCGGAGGACAAGCCGATGTCGGTCCGCCTGTCCTGTCACGACTGGGCCGAGGGCGGCAACACGCCCGAGGATGCGCTCGCCTTCGCAAGACTGTTCAAGGCGGCCGGTGCCGACCTGATCGACTGCTCCTCGGGCCAGGTCTGGGCCGACGATCGTCCGATCTATGGCCGGCTTTACCAGACGCCGTTCGCCGACAAGATTCGCAACGAGGTCGGCATCGCCACGATCGCGGTCGGCGCGATCTCGGAGGCTGACCACGCCAATTCGATTATCGCCGCCGGCCGCGCCGATCTCTGCGCGATCGCGCGGCCGCATCTCGCCGACCCGGCCTGGACGCTGCACGAGGCCGCGAAGATCGGCGTCAAGCAGGTCGCCTGGCCGAAGCAGTATCTGTCGGGCAAGTCGCAATACGAGGCCAATCTCGAACGCACAGCCGCGGGAGCGAAGGCATGACACGCTTCTGGCCCAACGCCCATGCGTTCGTGACCGGTGCCGGTTCCGGCATCGGGGCCGCAACCGCAATCGCGCTCGCAAAAGCCGGGGTACGCGTCAGCATCGCCGGACGCCGGATCGATGTGCTGAAGGCGACGGCTTCGCTGCTCGGTGAGCGCGCTGGCGCTGTTGTCGCGATCGACGTGACCGATGAAACGGCGGTGACCAAGGGTATCACGCAGATCGAGGCCGAGGCCGGCCCGATCGATATTCTCGTCAACAATGCCGGCAAGGCCGCAAGTGCGCCGTTCGACAAGACGAACGCAGCGCTATGGGCGGACATGCTGGCGAGCAATCTCTCCAGCGTGTTCCTGGTGACGCACGCCGTGCTGCCGGCGATGGCGCAGCGCGGCCGCGGGCGGGTGATCAACGTGGCCTCGACCGCGGGCCTCACCGGCTACGCCTATGTCTCGGCCTATGTCGCCGCCAAGCACGGCGTCGTCGGCCTGACCCGCTCGCTGGCGCTGGAGTACGCCCGGCGCGGTGTCACCGTGAATGCGGTCTGCCCCGGCTACACCGATACGCCGCTGGTGGCGGATGCGGCCGCCAACATCGTCGCCAAGACCGGGCGCAGCGAGCAGGAGGCGCGGGCTGCGCTCGCCAAGGTCAATCCAATGCAGCGGCTGGTCACGCCGGAGGAGGTCGCCGACAGCATCCTCTGGCTTGCCTCCGAGGGCGCATCGTCAATCAACGGACAAGCCGTGGCGGTCGCCGGCGGCGAAGTCTTTACCGGGTGAAGGAACACATCATGTCCGAGATGACAGCAAAGCTCCGTCCGTTCAGGGATTATCCTGCAAAACACTTCCGTTGGTCGACCGACGCGAGCGGCCGTGTCGCAACCATCACGCTGAACCGGCCGGACAAGAAGAACCCGCTGACCTTCGAGTCCTACGAGGAGCTGCGCGATCTCTTCACCAATCTCAAATATGCCTCCGACGTCCGCGCCATCGTGCTGACCGGTGCCGAGGGCAATTTCTGCTCCGGCGGCGACGTGTTCGAGATCATCGAGCCGTTGACGCGGATGGCGATGCCCGACCTGCTCGCCTTCACCCGGATGACCGGCGAGGTGGTGCGCGCGATGCGCAAATGCCCGCAGATCATCGTGGCCGCGATCGACGGCATCTGCGCCGGGGCGGGTGCGATGCTGGCGCTGGCGTCCGACCTGCGGCTGGCGACACCGCAGGCCAAGACCGCGTTCCTGTTCACCCGCGTCGGCCTCGCCGGCGCCGACATGGGCGCGTGCGGGCTGCTGCCGCGCGTGATCGGGCAGGGCCATGCCGCCGATCTGCTCTACACCGGCCGCGCGATGAGTGCCGACGAAGGCTTTGCGTGGGGCTTTCACAATCGCCTGGTGCCGCCGGCCGAGCTCGCCGCCGCCGCGCTTGAGCTGGCGCGCTCGCTCGCGGATGGACCGTGGTTCGCCCATGGCGTGACGAAGACGATGTTCAACCAGGAATGGGCGATGGGCGTCGACGAGATGATCGAGTCCGAAGCGCAGGCGCAGGCGATCTGCATGGTGACGGGCGATTTCCGCCGCGCTTTCGAGGCCTTCGCCGCCAAGCAGAAGCCCGCCTTCGAGGGCAATTGAGATGATCGAGATCCTGCAACCGGACGGATGGGCGAAGCCGATCGGCTACGCCAACGGCATGGCCGCGCGCGGCAAACAGCTCTTCATCGCGGGCCAGATCGGCTGGAACGGGCAATGCGTGTTCGAGAGCGATGACCTCGTGGCGCAGATCGGCCAGACCCTGCGCAACATCGTCGCGGTCGCCGCCGCCGGCGGGGCCGGGCCGGAGCACATCGTGTCGATGACCTGGTTCTTGCTCGATCGCAAGGAATATTCCGCGCGGCTGAAGGAGATCGGCGGGGTCTATCGCGACGTGATCGGCCGGCGGTTTCCGGCGATGACCGCGATCCAGGTTGCGGGCCTGATCGAGGACCGCGCCAAGGTGGAAATCCAGGCGATCGCGGTGGTGCCGGATTAATGGAGGCGCGATCTAGCTGATCCCGTCATCCTGAGGAGCGCGGAACGCGCGTCTCGAAGGGTGAACGGCCCCGGCCGGTGGCCGTCGACCCTTCGAGACGCCGCTTCGCGGCTCCTCAGGGTGACGGAGATAGATGGAGTTCGCTGAAGCAATGTTAAGCCTAAGCCCAATCATCGCGGGACCGTCCAGCCCCCGGCCGTCAAACCCGCTTGCGGCCGAGCAACCGGCCATGCGACCCTAGGCCAAAGCGTAAAGACGTCCTGTTGTGAGTGGAGTAAGGGACGATGAAGGCGATTATCGTCGGAGGCGGAATCGGAGGCCTCACCACTGCGTTGATGCTGCGGTCGCGCGGCATCAGTTGCGAGCTGTACGAGCAGTCGGAGACGATCCGCGAGCTCGGCGTCGGCATCAATACGTTGCCGCATGCGATCCGCGAGCTGGCGGGGCTTGGCCTGCTCGACAAGCTCGACGAGGTCGCGATCCGTACCTATGAGCTGTTCTATCTGACGCGGCACGGCCAGCAGGTCTGGCACGAGAAGCGTGGGCTCGATGCCGGCCACGACGTGCCGCAATTCTCGGTTCATCGCGGCCGCCTGCAAAGCGTGATCCATCAGGCCGTCATCGACCGGCTTGGCGCGGATGCGATCCGCACCGGCTGCCGGCTCGGCTCCTTCACGCAGGACGAGGGCGGCGTGTCGGCCTATTTCTTCGATCGCAGCGGCAGCCACGTCCACACCGCGCGTGGCGACATCATGATCGGCGCCGACGGCATCCACTCCAAGGTGCGCGAGATGCTGTTTCCCGATGAGGGCGGGCCGTGCTGGAACGGACTGATGCTGTGGCGCGGCGCGACCGATTGGCCGGTCTTCCTGACCGGCCGTTCGATGATCATCGCCGGCGGCTTGAATGCCAAGGCCGTAATCTATCCGATTGCGCCAGGCTCGAGCCCGGCAAGCCGCCTCACCAATTGGGCGGTGCTGGTGCGGATCGGCGACGGCTCCTCGCCGCCGCCGCGCCGCGAGGGCTGGTCCAATCTCGGCCGCCGCGACGAGATGATGCCCTATGTCACTGGTTTCACGATCCCGCAGGTCGACTTCGCCGGCCTGATCAACGCGACGCCGGAGTTCTGGGAGTATCCATGCTGCGACCGCGATCCGCTGCCTTATTGGTCGAGCGGCCGCGTCACGCTGCTCGGGGATGCCGCGCATCCGATGTACCCGGTCGGCTCGAACGGCGCGTCGCAGGCCATTCTCGATGCGCGCTGCCTCGCGGACATGCTGGCGCGAGCGGAGCATCCGCGCCAGGCGCTGGCGGCTTATGAGCGGCAGCGGCTGCCGATGACCGCCGACATCGTCGCCTCCAACCGCCGCGGCGGGCCGGAGGGCGTGATCGACGCCGTCGAGCAGCTCGCGCCGCAGGGCTTTACCGACGTCGACACCATTATGAATTACGAAGCGCGCGAGGCGATCGTGCGCGGCTATGCCGCGAAGGCCGGCTTTGCCGCGCGCGTCGTGGCGCGGCAGTAGTCATCTTCGAGAGGGAGATACGCCACGGGCCATCTCCACATCATCATTGCGAGCGAAGCGAAGCAATCCATCGATCCGCGCATGCGCTGGAATGGATTGCTTCGTCGCTTCGCTCCTCGCAATGACGAGGGCGGCCTACGCCGGAGGCGGCGGCAGGAAGTGGATGTTGTGCTCGGCGGCGAGCCGCACCACGTCGTCCGGGTTCTGCTCCTTCATGTTGTGGATCGCCCAGAACAGGTCGTAGAGCCTGCGGGTCGGCGACACCCAGAACAGCGTCTTGGCCGGCTGCTGCGATTTGTTGAAGATGCCGTGCGGCTTGCCCATCGGCAGCCGCACCAGATCGCCTGGAGTTGCTGACTCATCGGCGCCGTCGAGCATGAAGTCGAGCTTGCCCTCGAGAATGTAGAGATACTCGTCCTGGTCGGGATGGATGTGCGGCGGAACGAAGGTGCCCGGCGGGAAGGTGGCATGCCAGGAGAAGGAATGCTCGGTGCGGCTCTTCGGCACGTAGGTCTGGCCGAGGATGCTCCAGGAAATGCCCTGCATGCCTTCATTGGCGCGGGTGACGCCGGCGATCTCGTCTTTCATGTTTGTACTTCCTCCATGTTTCAATTTTGCGCGTTTTCTTCACGCGAACCGGTATCCACTTCGCTTGAAAACGCTTCGTGTGAGCTACTTGGCCGCGCAGTCCTTGGCGTAGCGGTCGCCGTAATTCGAGAACACCTTCTCGACGATCTCGGTCTGGAATTTGCCGTCCGGCCGCTTCGCGACCTTGGTGAGGTAGAAATCCTGGATCGGATAGCCGTTGTTGTTGAACTTGAAGTTACCGCGCAGCGAGGTGAAGTCGGCTTTTCTCAGCGCCGCCGCGACGGCGTCCTTGTTGGAGAGATCGCCCTTGACAGCCTTGACCGCGCTGTCGATCAACAGTGCAGCGTCATAGGCCTGCATGGCGTAGGTGCCGGGCACGCCGTTGTAGGCCGCCTCATAGGCCGCGACGAACTTCTTGCTCTGGGGATTGTCAAGGTTCGGCGCCCAGTTCGCACCGCCGAACATGCCGACGGCGGCGTCCTGCTGCGCGGGCAGGGTCGATTCGTCGACGGTGAAGGCGGAGAGCACCGGCACGGTGGCGCCGGCCTGCTTGTACTGCTTCACGAGGTTCACGCCCATGCCGCCCGGCATGAAGGTGAACAGCGCGTCCGGCTTCAGCGAGGCGATCTTGGAGAGTTCGGGCTGGAAATCCAGCGTGTTCAGCGGTGTGTAGGATTCCTCGACGATCTCGCCCTTGTAGTCGAGCTTGAAGCCGGCGACGGAGTCGCGGCCGGCCTGATAGTTCGGCACCAGCAGATAGACGCGCTTGTAGCCGCGGTCCTGTGCCACCTTGCCGAGGACCTCGTGCACCTGGTCGTTCTGGTACGACGTCACGTAGAAGAACGGGCTGCACTCTTTGCCGGCATAGCTGGAAGGGCCCGCATTCGGGCTGATCAGGAAGGTCTTGCTCTCGGTGACCGGGCGGTGGATCGCCTGCAGGATGTTGGAGAAGATCGGACCGACCACGAAATCGACCTTGTCGCGCTCGAGCAGGCCGCGCACCTTGACCACCGCACCGTCGGGCTTCAGCTCGTCATCGGCATTGACGATCTCGACCTCGCGGCCGGCCATCTTGCCGCCGAGGTCCTTGACCGCGAGCGCAAAGCCGTCGCGGACCTGCTGGCCAAGCGCTGCAGCCGGGCCGGAGGTCGTCACCAGCACGCCGATCTTGATCTTCTCCTGCGCGGTCGCCGGGGTCACCGCGATACCGAGCAGCGCCGCCAGTCCCACGAGCTTCGTCAATTGCTTCATGTCTCTCCCCCAACCACCGGCTTGCTGCCGTTGTCTCAGCCTCAATTGGCCTCAATTTGTTTGACCTCAGCTTAGTCTGACGCGCGCGACCGCTGCAAGCGATGTGGCATTGCGTCAGGGCGATCGCCGCGCACCTTCCAGGTGTTGCACATGCAAGCGCCGCGCCAATTGCTTGAAGTTTAAAGAAATTGCAGGATCGGCCGGGCGTGTCGGGCAGGATTCGCAATTGTCCTTGCGGGGCGGCGCGAATTGCTTGAAGCTGAAAGCAATAGGTCCGACCGAAACCCGCCGCGGAGGAACGATCGCCGCATGATCCTCGATTCCGAAACCAAAGCCGTCGAACTGCCCGACGATCATGGCACCGAGCTCAGGCTGTGGCTGCGTCTCTTGACCTGCACCACGCTGATCGAAGGCGAGGTGCGCAGCCGGCTGCGTGAGAAGTTCGACGTCACGCTGCCGCGCTTCGACCTGATGGCCCAGCTCGACAAGGTGTCCGACGGCATGACGCTGTCGGACCTTTCGAAGCGGATGATGGTGTCGAATGGCAACGTCACCGGGCTGGTCGAGCGCCTGGTCGAGTCCGGCCATCTCGATCGCCGCACCTCGGAGACGGACCGCCGCGTGCAGTTCATCCGGCTGACCAAGCTCGGCCGCGCCGAATTCCGTAAGATGGCCGCCGAGCACGAGAAATGGATCGCCGATATCTTCGGCGACCTGTCACCGAAGGATATCCGCGAACTGATGCGGCTGCTCGCCAAGGCCAAGGGCTCGGCGCAGCGCTCGGCGAGGGCGAGGACTGCTTAAGCGGTGAGCGGGATCGATTACGAGGTCGAATACAACAACCGGGCGCGGGTGCCGGAAAATCCGGCGCTGATGGCCGGCTGGGCGAGGGACTCGGCGGCGTATCGTGAGCAGCACCCGCCACGGCGGCTGAGCTATGGTCCCGGCAGCCGTAACGTCATCGACCTGTTCGAGGGTAACGGCGACGGGCCGCTCGTAGTCTTTATTCACGGCGGCTACTGGCAGGCGCTGGACGGCTCATCATCGAGCCACTGCGCGCGGGGCCTCAATGGCCACGGCATCAGCGTCGCGGTGCCGAGTTACGACCTCTGCCCCAACGTCACGGTCGCCGACATCATCGCCGAGATGCGCGCGGCGTCCCGCGAACTGGCGAAGCTCGGCCGGCCGCTGGTCATGTCGGGACACTCCGCAGGCGGGCATCTTGCCGCCTGCATGCTTGCGACCGATTGGCCGGCCTACGATGCGTCGCTGCCGGCTAGTCTGGTCAGGGCTGCTTACGCGATCTCCGGCCTGTTCGAGCTCGAGCCGCTGGTCGGCACCTCCATCAACAAGGCGCTCGGTCTTGACCGCGACGCAGCAAGGGCAGTGAGCCCGCTGCTCTGGAAAGCGCCCGCAGGCGCGACCCTCGACGCGGTGGTCGGCGGCGCCGAGAGCGCCGAATATCACCGGCAGAGCCGAACCATTGCCGACGTCTGGGGCAAAGCGGGCGTGGCAACGCGGTTCGGCACTGTGCCCAATGCCAATCATTTCACCGCGATCGCACCGCTCGCCGACCCGGACTCGGCGATGGTTGCGCGGCTGAAGCAGCTCACACAGATCTGAGGTTTGCGGGACCGCGCCATTTCCGTGCGACATCTACCCTTGCGCCAAATTATTTTAAGTATAAAATGATTGGCGATCGGAACGCTGCCGCTTCCTCTGGTCTTCTCGATGTTGATCTTGGCCTTTCTGAATGGAAAGCGAGGGCAATCGAATGTCAGGTGAATTTCCCGGGCTCGGTCCATCCGGGCATGTCGACGATTTCGCGCGGCGCAACCTGCCGCCATCAGAGCAGTGGCCGCAGCTGCTGCTCGACCGGCCGGAGTTCAAATATCCCGATTATCTGAACGCCGCGGTCGAGCTGACCGACCGCATCGTCGAGCAGGGCATGGGCGATCGCATCGCGCTGATCGGCAACGGACGCCAGCGCACCTACAAGGAATTGACCGACTGGTCGAACCGCCTGGCGCATGCGCTGGTGGAGAATTACGGCGTCAAGCCCGGCAATCGCGTCCTGATCCGCTCGGGCAACAACCCGGCGCTGGTCGCGGCCTGGCTGGCGGCGACCAAGGCCGGTGCTGTCGTCGTCAACACGATGCCGATGCTGCGCGCCGGCGAACTGGCCAAGATCGTCGACAAGGCCGAGATCTCGCTGGCGCTGACCGACAGCCGCATCGCGGACGAGCTGGTGGCGTGCGCCAAGACCAGCAAATTCCTCAAGCAGGTCGTCAATTTCGACGGCACGCAAAATCACGATGCCGAGCTCGACCGGATTGCGCTGAACAAGCCGGTCAAGTTCGATGCGGTGAAGACCGGCCGCGACGACGTCGCGCTGCTCGGCTTCACGTCGGGCACCACGGGCGAACCGAAAGCGACGATGCATTTCCACCGCGATCTCCTGATCGTGGCGGACGGCTATGCCAGGGAAGTGCTCAAGGTGACGCCAGACGATGTATTCGTCGGCTCGCCGCCGCTCGCGTTTACGTTTGGCCTTGGCGGGCTCGCGATCTTCCCGCTGCGCTTCGGCGCCACCGCGACACTGCTGGAGAACGCGGCGCCGAGCGAGATGATCCGGATCATCGAGACCTACAAGGCGACGATCTGTTTCACCGCGCCGACCGCCTATCGGGCGATGATGGCCGCGATGGACAAGGGCGCGGACCTGTCGTCGCTGCGGCTCGCGGTCTCGGCCGGCGAGACGCTGCCGGCGCCGGTGTTCGAGAGCTGGACGAAGAAGACCGGCAAGCCGATCCTCGACGGCATCGGCAGCACGGAGCTGTTGCACATCTTCATCACCAACCGCGCCGGGAGCGCCGTCGCTGGCACCACGGGCACCCCTGTTACCGGCTACCAGGCCAGGATCGTCGACGAGGACATGAACGAGCTGCCGCCGGGCCAGGTCGGCAAGCTGGCGGTTCGCGGCCCGACCGGCTGCCGCTATCTGGCGGATTCCAGGCAGACCAAATATGTCCGCGATGGCTGGAACATCACCGGCGATGCCTTCGTCAGCGACGAAAACGGCCGGCTGTCATTCGTGGCGCGCGCCGACGACATGATCATCTCGGCGGGCTACAACATCGCAGGTCCCGAGGTCGAGGCGGCGCTGCTCGGGCATCCCGATGTCGCGGAATGCGCGGTGATCGGCGCGCCCGACGAGGAGCGGGGGCAGATCGTCTCGGCTTTCATCGTCCTGAAACAGGGCGCGCGCAGCGACGATGTCGAGGTCAAGCTGTTGCAGGATCACGTCAAGGCGACGATCGCGCCGTACAAATATCCCCGCGCGATCTCTTTCGTCGAGGCGTTGCCGAAGACCCAGACCGGGAAGATCCAGCGCTTCAAATTGCGCGAGGCGAGCTGAGAGGGGACGACGGCCGCTGGCCGTCGCCCCGGCGGATCAACGAGAGGTCAATGCGCCGCGCCGCCGCCGGCGGTGTTCTTCGGCTTGCCGGTCAGCACGATCGCGATCGCGGCAAGCACCAGCACCACGCCGATCACCGCGAAGGCGTCACTGAAGCCGAGCACCAGCGCCTGGCGCTTCACGATATTGCCGATCGCCACGATAGCCTGGCTATGTGCCGTTGCGGGGTCCGAGATGCCGTGGCTGAGGAAGTAGTTGGTGACCTCGGCGATCCGGGCGCGTACCTCCTCGCGGCCCAGATGCACGGACTGGCCGATGATGTTGGAGTGGAACTGCTCACGCTTGGTGACGATGGTGCTGAGCAGCGCGGTGCCGATCGCGCCGCCGAGGTTGCGCATCATGTTGGAGATGCCGGAGGCCGCCGGCGCATCCTGCGGCGCGACGCTGCCGAGGCTGACGGCCGACAGCGGTGCCAGCATGATCGCCTGGCCGACCGCACGGACGATATTCGGGACGAAGAACTGGTCGCCGGAGTAGTCGAGCGACATCTGGATGTTCATGAAGGACGAGATCGCGAACAGCAGCATGCCGGTGAAGGCGATGAAGCGGGCATCGAAGCGCTGCATCAGCTTCGGGACCAGCGGGATCAGGATCAGCTGCGGCAGGCCGGTCCAGGCCAGCACCTGGCCGATCTGCTCGGCATTGTAGCGCTGCACCTGACCGAGATAGGCCGGCAAGAGGTAAACCGAGCCGAACAGCGCGAACCCGACGAACACCGCCGAGATGGTGCCGAAGCCGAAGCTGCGCTGAGTCAAGAGCCGCAGCCGGAGCAGCGGCTTCTCGACCACGAGCTCGATCCAGACGAACAGGGTCAGGCTGACGGCGGCGATCACCGCGAGCTTGACGATGAAGGGCGAGCCGAACCAGTCGTCCTTGTTGCCTTCCTCGAGCACGGCCTGCAGCGAGGCGAGGCCGATCGCCATCGTGATGATGCCGAGCCAGTCGCCCTCGCGCAGCAGATGCATCTGCATCGGCTGGCGTTCCAGGGTGAAAGAAAGGGTGATGACCATCACCGCGGTCGGAATCACGTTGACGAAGAAGATGGTCTGCCAGCCGTAATTCTCGGTCAGGTAGCCGCCGATGGTCGGGCCGATCGCCGGCGCAAAGGTCACGGCGAGCGCGAACATCGCAAGGCCGATCGGCTGCTGCACCTTCGGCAGCTTGGTGAAGACCAGCGTGAAGGCCATCGGGATCAGCACGCCGCCGAAGAAGCCCTGCAGGCCGCGCATCGCGATCATCGACGGCAAATCGTGGGTGAAGGCGCAGGCGACCGAGAAGATCGCAAACAAGGTGGCGAAGGTGATGATGATCCTGCGGAAGGAAAAGACGCGGCTGAGATAGTCGGTCAGCGGAATGACCACGATCTCGCCGATCAGATACGACGTCGAGATCCAGGAGCCGTTGTCGACCCCGGTTCCGATGCCGCCCTCGATGTTGAGCAGCGAGGCGTTGGTGATCTGGATGTTGAGGATCGCCATGAAGGCGCCGATCATCGCGGCGACGATGGAAATCCAGACGGCCATGCTGGCGCGGTTGGGATCGACCGCTGCGGCTGCCGCGCGGGGCGCAGCAGCCGGGGAGGAGAGCGCGAGATCGGACATGACATCACCTATTTGAAAGAGGCGACAGCGAGCTTCGGAGAGGCGCTGGAGCGCGGAGCTTCCTCGGCAGGATGCGACAGCGTCGCGATGGAGGGGATCACCGACATGCCCGGCCGCAGGTCGACATTGGTTGCGTCGAGCACGATCTTCACCGGGATGCGCTGCACCACCTTGGTGAAGTTGCCGGTGGCGTTGTCCGGCGGCAGCAGCGCGAACTCCTGACCGCTCGCCGGCGCAAGGCTGTCGACATGACCGCGTACGACCTGACCGGGGAACATGTCGACCTCGATCTCGACCGGCTGGCCCTTGCGGACATTGGTGAGCTGCGTCTCCTTGTAGTTCGCGATCACGTAGGCGCCGGTGGTCGGCACCAGCGACATCAGCTGCGTGCCGGCCTGGACGTACTGGCCGGTCCGCAGGGTACGGTTGCCGACCACGCCGTCGATCGGCGCGGTAATGGTGGTGTAGCCCAGGTTCAACTCGGCCTGATTCTGGAGCGCGGTCGCCCGTCCCAACGCTGCAACCGCCTGGGCGATCTCGGCCTTGAGCAGTTCCACCTGGCGCTCTGCGGAGGCCAGGTTTGCGGTGTCGCGGGCGATGGCGGCCTGCGCGCTGGCATAGCGCGACTGCGCCTGCTGCGCGTTCTGCACACTGCCGTAGCCGGTGCCTGCGAGGTCGGTGTAGCGCTTGTTCTCCTGCTCGGCGAAGGTCTGCGTCGCGGTGTCCACCGCAAGCGTCGCGCGCGCCGCCTCGATCACCGAGTGCTGCACGTCGAGCTGTGCGCGTTTGCTGGTGATCGCGGCTTCGGCGGCAGCGACGTCGGCCTTCGACTGATCAAGCGCGACCTTGAAATCGCGCTCGTCGATCCGCGCCAGGATCTGGCCGGCGCGCACATGCTCGTTGTCGCCGACCAGCACCGCGCTAAGATAGCCGGACACCTTCGGTGCGATCGTGGTGTTGTCGGCCTTCACATAAGCGTCGTCGGTCGAGACCTGAAAGCGGCCGACCGTCCAGTAATCCCAGCCATACCAGGCGCCGCCCGCGAGCAGGGCGAGTGCTGCGCCGGTCATGAGCAGGCGGCGAAGCTTGCCCTTGGCTGTGGGGGGCTTGGCCGCCTCCGGATTTGCGATCAACTGCTTGGCGGTCTCGGCCGGAACCTGGCTCTCGGCCTTGAAGGACGTTTCGTGCTGGCTCATGGCAGGCGCTCCTGATCGTTCTATCCCGCTGGGAAACCGTAGGAATCTTGATTTCGACGGCCGGGATAATTAGGAAACTTGATGTTTTCCAAAATAGAGCCCATATTGGGACTGTCAATAGAATGACAGTCATCATCTAAAAGCATGGCTCGCGGATGAACCGGAATGACAAAGACCAGACAGAGCAGACCGCGTCGGCGCCGGAACGGCGCGGCCGCGGGCGGCCGCAGCTTCGTTCCGACGACGAGACGCGCGCGCTGATCTATGAGGCCGCGCGGCGCGAATTCTCGGAGCGCGGCTTCGCCGCGGCCAGCATCGCCGACGTGGCCTGCCGCGCCGGCGTGTCCACCAAGACGCTCTATCGTTTGATCCCGACCAAGCTGGCGCTGTTCGAAGGCATGGTGACCGACCGGGTGGAGCGGTTCGTGTCCATCGTGAATCTCGGCGCCTGCGATGGCCGCAATGTTGCGGCGGCCCTGGAGGCCGCGCTGCTGACCTGCGCCGAACTCATTCTCGATGCCGAGGTCATCGCGCTGCAGCGGATCATCCTGGCCGAGAGCGACAAATTCCCTGACATAGCCGAGACGTTCTACGAAAAGGCCATGCAGCGCTCGATCGCCGCGCTGGCGAATTGGCTGGGCGTCCAGCAGCGGCGAGGGCGGATCGTGCTCGACGACACCGAAGCCGCAGCAGGCATGCTGCTCGGCATGCTGGTGTTCAAGCCGCAGCGCGACGTCATGTTCGGGCACAAGCCAGCGCCGACGCGCAGCGAGATCGAAGCGCGCGCCAAGGCTTGCGCCGCACTGTTCCTGTCCGGATGCGCCCTGCCGGCCGACCGGACCAACAAGCAAAGCGGAGGCGTGTGATGCCGGAGCCGGCTGCGACCTATACTGTCGAGGCGCAGATCGCGCGCGACGACCAGGCCAAATGCGAGGATGTGCTGACGCGCTGGATGGCGGCGCTCAATCGCCATGACGCATCCGCCATGGATGCGTTGATGCACTTCCCGCACGTGCGGATCGCCGGTGGCACGGTTACCGTCTATCAGCAGAGCGGCAACAATCCGATGGATCTGTTCGAGCGGCTGCGCAAGCAGGACGGCTGGCATCACAGCGCCTGGAACGAGACCAAGCTGGTGCAGTCCTCGCCGGCCAAGGCGCATTACGCCGTCCGCTATACGCGCTACCGCGAGGACGGATCGGTCATCGGGGTCTACGATTCCCTCTATGTGCTGAGCCTGCTCGGCGGCGCCTGGAAAATCCAGAGCCGCTCGAGCTTCGGTCCCTGATGTCGCCGCGCTATTTGGCCGCCACTGCCGATGCGGGAGGCTGGGCCAGCACCTGCCGGATCATTCGGGCGAGGTCGGATTTGCGGTAGGGCTTGGGCAGCAGCGTGACGTCGGGGTCGAGACGGCCGTGATGAATGATCGCGTCCTCGGTATAGCCCGAGGTGAACAGCACGCGCACCGAGGGCAGCTTGGCGATCACGGCATCGGCCACCTGGCGGCCGTTCATGCCGCCGGACATGATGACGTCGGTGAACAGCACGTCGCAGACGAAGCCATTCTCGACCGCGGCCAGTGCCTCCGGGCCGTTGGCGGTGACCATGGTGCGGTAGCCGAGCTGCTCGAGTTGGGCGGCGACGTAATTGCGGACCAGCGGATCGTCCTCGACGACCAGGATGGATTCGTGGCCGCCGCGCGTGTCGACCGGAGGAGGCGGCTCGACGTCGACCACGTCGCCCATGCTGCGCGGCAGATAGAGCTTGATCGACGTGCCGTGGCCTTCTTCGGAATAGATCTTGAGATGCCCGTCGGACTGCTTGATGAAACCGTACACCATGCTGAGCCCGAGGCCGGTGCCCTTGCCGGTGTCCTTGGTGGTGAAGAACGGCTCGAACACCTTTTCGCGGATCCCCTCCGGGATACCGCCGCCGGTGTCGCTGACCGCGACCATCACATATTCACCTGCCCGCACATCCAGGTTGGTGGCGGCATAGGTCTCGTCGAGGATGACGTTGCTGGTCTCCAGCATCAGCTTGCCGCCATCCGGCATCGCATCGCGGGCATTGAGGGCGAGATTGAGCAGCGCGGTCGACATGTGGTTGGGGTCGATGAACGCCGGCCAGGCGTCGGGTTCGAGCGCGGTTTCGATTTCGATCTGCTCGCCGAGCGACGGGCGCAGCAGCCGCGCGGTGTCCTGCACCAGCGTGTTGAGATTGGCTTCTCGCGGTTGCAGCGGCTGCTGCCGCGAGAAGGCCAGCAGGTGCTTGGTCACCTCGGCACCGCGAAACGCGGCGTCGCTGATCATCTTGGTGACGGATGACAGCGCGGCATCGTGTTCGACGGCCTCGGCAAGGATGTCGATCAGGCCGGTGATGACGGTCAGGATATTGTTGAAGTCGTGCGCGATGCCGCCGGTGAGGTGCCCGACGGCTTCCATCTTCTGCACCTGGCGCAGCTTCTGCTCGGCTTCGAGCTGCTCCCGCGCGGCCTCAACCTCGCGGGCGCGCGTGAAGATTTCCGCTTCCATCTGCTCGGTGCGCTCGCGCAGCCGGTCCGCCACCTGGTCTTGCTCGGCCCCGCGCCGCTTCAGCTGAACGAAGCCGGTGACGTCTTCGACCCGATGCATGATGTAGGTGAACTGACCATTCGGTCCGAACACCGGCGTGTTGCGCGGGCTCCAGTAGCGCTCTTCGAATCCGCCGCCCTCCGACTCGGGCTTGCGGATATCGTATTTCTGCACCGGCATGGTATCGGGGCGGCGAAACTGGACCACGCGTTCCAGCGAGGCGCGCAGGTTGCGCACGCCGTCGGCGGCCGGATCGTCCGGATTATCAGGAAATACGTCGAACAGCCCGCGCCCAAGGATCGCGGCGCGCTCGGTCTTGGTGGCGCGCAGATAGGCGTCGCTTACTGCCACGATGCGGAAGTCAGGCTGCGTCAGCACCAGATAGAGGCCGGGCGCCGCCTCGAATAACGCCTTGAAGTCAGGCATCGGCGGGGACTGGTTCTGCAGTTCATCCTCCCTCGCAGGGATACGATCCGCGCGCGACCGCAGTCAAGGTGTGGCACGCGTTTGCGGGAACTTCAATGCTTAACATACGGCGTTAACTCGATTTTTTCGATCGAACGGGCATTGCAACGTCGCGGCGCTAGCGCGAATTCGGCAGATAGCGCCAGCCCTCCTTGCCCAGGAAGTCCAGCATCGCCTGAGCGGGCGGCAGCAGGATCTTGTCGGTGCGCCTGATTGCGTGCCACTGCCGGACGATCGGCAGGCCCTTCACCTTGAGCACCACCAGCCGGCCGTCCTCCAGCTCATGGAACACGGTGTGCTGGGAAATGAAGGCGATGCCGAGCCCGGCCATGACCGCCTGCTTGATGGTCTCGTTGCTGTCCATCGCCATGCCGAGCTTCGGCTCCAGTCCGACCCGCTCGAAATATTGCTGCATCAGCATCCGCGTGCCCGATCCCTGCTCGCGGGTGATGAAGGTTTCATTGGCGAGCTCCGATGTCGCGACGTGCCGCCGCCGCGCCAGCCGGTGATCGGGTGCGGCGATGATGAAGTGCGGATGCCGGCCGAGCGGCTTCATCTCGACTTCGACATCGGCCGGTGGCCGGCCCATCACCGCGATGTCGAGATCGTAGCCGCGCAGCGCGTCGCGGATTTCCTCGCGGTTGCCGATTCTGAGCGTGACCTCGATCTTGGGAAAGCGGCGCGAGAACGCCGCGATCGCGAACGGCACGAAGTATTTCGCGGTGGAGACCGCGCCCATCGCGACGCGGCCGCCGCTGCGGCCGGCGATCATGTCGAGCGATTGCTCGCAGTCCTTCAGTGCCGCCTCGATCCGCTCGATGAGCGCCAGCACATGCGCGCCGGCATCGGTCAGCGCCATCCCGTCGCCGGTGCGCTGGATCAACGGCAGTCCCGCGAGCGCCTGCAGGTTGCGGAGCTGCAGCGTCACCGCCGGCTGCGTCAGGTTGAGCTGGTTGGCCGCCGACGTGATCGAGCGGGCCGCGTGCACGGCCGACAGCGCGCGCAGCTGGCGGATGGTGAGGTCCCGCGAAAAGTTGCCGGCCATCACAAGCTCCATAAGAAATACTTTGCCCAGACCCAAGATAATGAAATTTCCCTAATTGGGCAATTCGCGCGTTGATAGGCCGAAGGCGACTCCCCTGAGGTCGCCTCTCGACGCCTCGGGACAGAGAGCGCGATCAAAGGGAGTGGCCGGTGGAGATTCGTCCTGCATTGCATGCCCATCTGGAGTGGCCGGCGCAGCACAACCCGTTGCGCGCCGCGACCGTTACGGTGATCAAAGCCCTCGCCGGTGCCGCGATCGAGCTCTCGCGCATCATCGCCGCGGGTCCGCTCGCCGGCATCGGCGGCGAGAGCGGTGGAAGCAATCCCGACGGCGATCGCCAGAAGACCATCGACATCGTCGCCGACCGCCTGATGCGCGAGGCGTTGCGCACCGCGCCGGTCGCCGCGGCTCTCTCCGAAGAGGTCGAGCTGCCGGAGACGCTCGATACCGATGCGCCGCTCTGCGTCGCGATTGATCCGCTCGATGGATCCGCCAATCTCGAAAACAACATCTCGATCGGCACGATCTTCTCGATCCGGCCGAAGGGAAACGACATCATCTCGACCTTCTTCGAGCCCGGTACGGCGCAATGTGCCGCGGGCTGCTTCATCTACGGTCCGCAGACCGTGCTGGTGCTGGCGCTCGACCAGTGCGTCGACTGCTTCACGCTGGATCCGCGAGCCGGCGAGTTCGTCCTGACCGCGCGTGACCTGCGGGTGCCGCAGGATGCTAAGGAATTCGCCATCAACGCCTCGAACCGGCGGCACTGGAGCGGCCCGGTGCGCAACTATATCGACGAGTGCCTTGCCGGCGTGAACGGCGAGCACGGGCAGGATTTCAACATGCGCTGGATCGGTTCGCTGGTGGCCGAGGCCTACCGCATTCTGATGCGCGGCGGCGTGTTCCTGTATCCGGCCGATGCGCGCCAGGGCTACCGCGAAGGCCGGTTGCGTCTGCTCTATGAGGCGCATCCCATCGCACTGATCATGGAATGGGCGGGCGGTGCTGCCTCGAGTGGCCGGTCGCGCATTCTCGAACTCTCGGCACGTACGCCGCATCAGCGCGTGCCGCTGATTATGGGATCGGCGCGCGCCGTGCGCGACGTCGATGCGATCCACCTGACCGTCGAGCCGTTGTTCGAGAGCAGCGATGCCCCGCTGTTCGCGCGCCGCGGCCTGTTCCGCTGAGGGGGGAGCGCATGTCTCGTCGACATCCCATCATCTCGATCACCGGCTCGTCCGGTGCCGGCACCACCTCGGTGAAGAAGACGTTCGAGAACATCTTCCGCCGCGAGAATGTGGTCGCAGCCTATATCGAAGGCGACGCGTTCCATCGCTACGACCGCGCCGAGATGCGCAGCCAGATGCTGGAGAAGGCCGAGCGCGGCGACAAGCATTTCAGCCATTTCAGCCCCGAGACCAATTTGTTCGAGGAGCTGGAGAGGCTGTTCAGCGACTATGCCGAGACCGGCACCGGAACGACGCGGCACTATGTGCACGACGAAGAGGAATCGCGGCTCTACGGCGCCAAGCCCGGCACCTTCACCGCGTGGGAGGCGCTGCCGGAGAATTCCGACCTCTTGTTCTACGAGGGCCTGCACGGCGCCGTGGTCACCGACAAGGTGAACGTCGCGCAGCACGCCGATCTCAAGATCGGGGTCGTGCCGGTGATCAATCTCGAATGGATCCAGAAGCTGCATCGCGACCGCAGCCATCGCGGCTACTCCACCGAGGCGGTGACCGACACCATCCTGCGCCGCATGCCCGACTACGTGAACTACATCTGTCCGCAATTCAGCGAAACCGACATCAACTTCCAGCGCGTGCCGACGGTCGATACGTCGAACCCGTTCATCGCGCGCTGGATCCCGACGCCGGATGAATCGATGGTCGTGATCCGGTTGAAGAACCCGCGCGGCATCGACTTTCCCTATCTGCTCTCGATGATCCCGAACAGCTTCATGTCGCGCGCCAATTCGATCGTGATTCACGGCGCCAAGCTCGATCTCGCGATGCAGCTCATCCTGACCCCGCTGATCCTGCAATTGATCGAACGAAAGAGGCGAACGATATGACCGCACTTGCGTCCGTTGCCAGCCGGCCCGAAATCAGCCACGACGAGATGGCCAACGCCATCCGCTTCCTCGCCGTCGACGCGGTCGAGCAGGCGAAATCCGGCCATCCCGGCATGCCGATGGGCATGGCCGATGTCGCCACCGTGCTGTTCGCCGACTTCCTGAAGTTCGACCCGGCCGATCCGGCCTGGCCTGACCGCGACCGTTTCGTGCTGTCGGCCGGGCACGGCTCGATGCTGCTCTACGCGCTGCTCTATCTGACCGGCTACGAGCGCATGACGCTCGATCAGCTCAAGGCGTTCCGGCAATGGGGATCGCAGACTCCGGGACATCCCGAATACGGCCATACGCCTGGTGTCGAGACCACGACCGGGCCGCTCGGGCAGGGCATCGCGACCGCGGTCGGCATGGCGCTCGCCGAGCGCTTGATGAACGCCCGCTTCGGCGATGATCTCGTCGATCACTACACCTATGTGATCGCCGGCGATGGTTGCCTGATGGAAGGCCTCAGCCATGAGGCGATCTCGCTCGCCGGCCATTTGCGGCTGAACCGGCTGATCGTGCTGTTCGACGACAACCAGATCTCGATCGACGGCGCCACCTCGTTGTCCTGCTCGGACGACCAGACGACGCGGTTTGCGGCGAGCGGCTGGAACGTCTGCCGCATCGACGGCCACGATCCGCAGGCGATCTCTGCGGCGATCAGGCAGGCACGAGCGAGCGATCGTCCGTCGCTGATCGCCTGCCGCACGGTGATCGGGTTCGGTGCGCCGAACCGGCAGGGCAGCGAGAAGGTGCACGGCGCGCCGCTCGGCGCCGACGAGACGGCGAAGACCCGCAGCGCGCTGCGCTGGCCCTATCCGGCCTTCGAAATCCCCGACGCCGTGCTGGCCGAATGGCGCGAACTCGGTGGTCGCGGCCGTGACGCGCGGCGCGCCTGGATCGAGCGCTCGCGCAGCACCTGCAAGGCGGACAAGGGCGAGCGGTCTCCGTTCCACGACGCGCTGAACCGGAAATTGCCCCGCGCCTATGCCGAGGCGATGGGGAAGCTGGTGGAGCGGTTCGCGACCGAGCGACCGAAGCTCGCCACGCGGCAGGCCTCGCAGCAAGTCATCGACGTGATCGCCGAAGCCTTGCCCAATCTCCTGGGGGGATCGGCCGACCTCACGCACTCCAATCTGACGCTGGCGAAGTCGCAGGTCTCCGTGCGGCCGGAAACGCTCGACGGCAGCTACATCCACTACGGCATTCGTGAGCATGGCATGGCGGCCGCGATGAATGGCATCGCCCTGCATGGCGGGTTCATTCCCTATGGTGGCACCTTCCTCAGCTTCGCCGATTACAGCCGGCCGGCGATCCGCCTCGCAGCGCTGATGGGCATCCGCGTCGTCCACGTGATGACCCATGATTCGATCGGGCTCGGTGAGGACGGGCCGACGCATCAGCCGGTCGAGCATCTCGCGGCGCTGCGGGCGATCCCGAACCTGCTGGTGTTCCGTCCGGCCGATGCTGTCGAGACGGCGGAAGCCTGGGACTGTGCGCTGAAGGCGGAGACCTCGCCGTCGATCCTCTGCCTGTCGCGGCAAGCGCTGCCGACGGTCCGCGACGGCGGCAAGGACAACCAGGTCGCGCTCGGCGCCTACGTTCTCGTCGAGCCGACCTTCGGGCGTGACGTCACCCTGATTGCAACGGGTTCGGAGGTGTCGATCGCGCTCGAAGCCGCAAAGCTGCTGGCGGAAGCAGGGGTGAAGGCCGCGGTCGTCTCGGCCCCATGCTTCGACCTGTTCCGCCAGCAGCCGCGCGACTATCGGACGAAGGTGCTGGGTAGCGCCCCGCGTGTCGGTGTCGAAGCCGCGGTCGAGGGCGACTGGGCGCGCTGGCTCGGCGACGACGGCGTATTCGTCGGCATGAGCGGCTTCGGCGCATCCGCGCCGGCCGATGTGCTCTACCGCGAATTCGGCATCACGCCTGCGGCGGTTGCCGCGGCAGCAAAGCAGCTCATGCAACGAGCGAATTGAAAGGAGGATGCCACCATGGCGCGGATTACCCTGAGGCAGTTGCTGGATCACGCCGCCGAACGCGGCTACGGCGTGCCGGCCTTCAACATCAACAACATGGAGCAGGGCCTCGCCATCATGGAGGCGGCGGCTTCCTGCGATGCGCCGGTGATCATCCAGGCTTCGCGCGGCGCGCGGTCCTATGCCAACGACATCATGCTGGCGAAGATGATCGATGCACTGGAGGAGATGTATCCGCAGATCCCGCTCTGCCTGCATCTCGATCATGGCAACGAAGAGGCGACCTGCGCCACCGCGATCCGCTACGGCTTCACCTCAGTGATGATGGACGGCTCGCTCAAGGCTGACGCCAAGACCGCTGCCGACTATGACTACAATGTCGATATCACCCGACGGGTGGTGGACATGGCCCACTGGGTCGGTGCGTCGGTCGAAGGCGAGCTCGGCGTGCTCGGCTCGCTCGAGCACGGCGGCGGCGAGCAGGAGGACGGTCACGGCGTCGAAGGCAAGCTCAGCCACGACCAGCTGCTCACCGATCCCGACCAGGCGGTCGATTTCGTCCGCGCCACCAAGGTCGATGCGCTCGCGATCGCGATGGGCACCTCGCACGGCGCCTACAAGTTCACGCGCCGCCCCGACGGCGAGATCCTGGCGATGCGCGTGGTCGAGGAGATCCACACGCGGCTGCCCAACACGCATCTGGTGATGCACGGCTCGTCCTCGGTGCCGCAGCCGCTGCAGGACATGTTCAACCAGTTCGGCGGCGAGATGCCGCAGACCTGGGGCGTCCCGGTCGAGGAGATCGTTCGCGGCATCAAGCACGGCGTTCGCAAGGTCAATATCGATACCGATTGCCGCCTGGCGATGGCGGCGGCCTTCCGCAAGGTCGCCGTGCAGTCGAAGAGCGAGTTCGATCCGCGCAAATTCCTCAAGCCCGCGATGGATGCGCTGCGCGAACTCTGCCGTGACCGGTTCGAGCAGTTCGGCACCGCCGGCAACGCCGCCAGGATCAAGGTGGTCGCGTTGCCGGAGATGGCCAGACGCTATCGCGCCGGCACGCTCGATCCGCAGATTGGAAAGATGACCCAGGCCGCCTGAGCAAATGGCCGCGAACGACAGGAGATTTTGATGAATATTCAGCCGTCGATCACCGTGCGTGGCAAGGATCGCTACAAGTCCGGCGTGATGGAATACAAGCGGATGGGCTATTGGGAGCCGAACTACGAGCCCAAGGACACCGACGTCATCGCCCTGTTCCGCGTCACGCCGCAGGACGGCGTCGATCCGACTGAAGCCTGCGCGGCGGTGGCGGGTGAATCCTCGACCGCGACCTGGACCGTGGTGTGGACCGATCGGCTGACCGCCGCGGAGAAATATCGGGCGAAGTGCTATCGCGTCGATCCGGTGCCGAACTCGCCCGGCAGCTACTTCGCCTATATCGCCTATGATCTCGACCTGTTCGAGCCGGGTTCGATCTCGAACCTGACCGCCTCGATCATCGGCAACGTGTTCGGCTTCAAGCCGCTGAAGGCGCTGCGGCTCGAGGACATGCGGCTTCCGGTCGCCTACGTGAAGACGTTCCAGGGCCCGGCGACCGGCATCGTCGTGGAACGCGAGCGGCTCGACAAGTTCGGCCGTCCCTTGCTCGGCGCCACCGTGAAGCCGAAGCTCGGCCTGTCCGGTCGCAACTATGGCCGCGTTGTCTATGAAGCCTTGAAAGGCGGGCTCGACTTCACCAAGGACGACGAGAACATCAACTCGCAGCCCTTCATGCACTGGCGCGAGCGCTTCCTGTACTGCATGGAGGCGGTCAACCGCGCGCAGGCCGCGACCGGCGAGATCAAGGGCACCTATCTCAACGTCACTGCGGCGACGATGGAGGACATGTACGAGCGCGCCGAGTTCGCCCATGAGCTCGGTTCAAACATCGTCATGATCGACCTCGTGATCGGCTACACCGCGATCCAGTCGATGGCGAAGTGGGCGCGCCGGAACAACATGATCCTGCATCTGCATCGCGCCGGCCATTCCACCTACACCCGGCAGCGCAGCCACGGCGTCTCGTTCCGCGTGATCGCGAAATGGATGCGGCTCGCAGGTGTCGACCACATCCATGCCGGCACCGTGGTCGGCAAGCTCGAGGGCGATCCGAACACCACGCGCGGCTACTACGACATCTGCCGCGAGGATTTCAATCCGATGCAGCTCGAGCACGGCGTGTTCTTCGACCAGAACTGGGCGAGCCTCAACAAGCTGATGCCGGTGGCCTCCGGCGGCATTCACGCCGGCCAGATGCACCAGCTGCTCGATCTGCTCGGCGAGGACGTCGTGCTGCAGTTCGGCGGCGGCACGATCGGCCATCCCCGCGGCATCCAGGCCGGCGCCACTGCCAATCGCGTTGCGCTGGAAGCGATGATCCTCGCCCGCAACGAGGGCCGCGACTACGTCCATGAAGGGCCGGAGATCCTGGCGAAGGCGGCGCAGACCTGCACGCCGCTGCGCGAGGCGCTCGACGTCTGGAAGGACGTGACCTTCAACTACGAGTCGACCGACGCCCCCGATTTCGTTCCCACGCCGAGCATGGCGGTCTGACAGGAGTTTCTCATGCGCGTGACCCAAGGCTGCTTCTCTTTCCTGCCCGATCTCACCGATGAGCAGATCGCCGCGCAGGTGCAATACTGCCTCGACAAGGGCTGGGCGGTGAACATCGAGTTCACCGACGATCCGCACCCCCGCAACATCTATTGGGACATGTGGGGCCTGCCGATGTTCGACCTGCGCGATGCGGCCGGCATCATGAAGGAACTCGCCGACTGCCGGCGCGTCTATGGCGAGCGCTACATCCGGATCTCCGGCTTCGATTCCAGTCATGGCTGGGAGTCGGTTCGCATCTCCTTCATCGTCAACCGGCCGCGCGAGGAGCCGGGCTTCCGGCTCGATCGCCAGGAAGTTGCCGGACGCAACCTGCACTACGCGACCCAATCCTATGCGGCGGCGCGCCCGGAGGGCGACCGCTACACCGATCGTTGACCGCGTCCGGCTTGCAAGCCAGGCGGATTGCTCCCTCGACCGTCCTGGTCCGGATGCACTTCTCCGTCGTCGCCGCCGCGGCGACGGAGCTTTTCGAAGTGAGAGGATGATGACGCAACCGCAAGAACAGATCCGAGAGACGCCGCTCGAGACCATCGACCTCCGCCATGAATTCGCCGACCTCGGCATTGGCGACGTGCTCGACCAGCTCGATTCCGAATTGATCGGCCTCAAGCCGGTGAAGACCCGCATCCGAGAGATCGCCTCGCTGCTCCTGGTCGAACGCATCAGGCGGAAGATGGCGCTGGCGACGACATTCCCTACGCTGCACATGTCGTTCACCGGCAATCCCGGCACCGGCAAGACCACGGTCGCGCTGCGGATGGCCGGCATCCTGCACCGGCTCGGCTTCGTGCGCCGCGGCCACGTCATCAGCGTCACGCGCGATGACCTCGTCGGGCAATATATCGGCCACACCGCGCCGAAGACGAAAGAGATATTGAAGAAGGCGATGGGCGGCGTGCTGTTCATCGACGAGGCCTATTATCTGTATCGCCCCGAGAACGAGCGCGACTATGGACAGGAGGCGATCGAGATCCTGCTGCAGGTGATGGAACAGCAGCGCGAGGATCTGGTGGTGATCCTGGCCGGCTATGGCGACCGCATGGAGAAGTTCTTCCAGAGCAATCCGGGGTTCCGCTCCCGCATCGCGCATCACATCGACTTCCCCGACTATTCCGACGGCGAGTTGCTCTGGATCGCCGAACTGATGTTGCAGCAGCAGAATTATCGTTTCTCCCCGGAAGCACGCGAGGCCTTTACCCGGTACATCGGCATCCGCAAGGAACAGCCGGTGTTCTCCAATGCGCGCTCGATCCGCAACGCGCTCGACCGCATCCGGCTGCGCCAGGCCAACCGGATCGTGGCGAAGCTCGACCGCACGCTCACGACCGACGACGTGATGTCGATCGAGGCCGGCGACGTGCTTGCCAGCCGCGTGTTCGCAAAAGGGGCGGGCGAGGCACGATGAACCAGGCGCTCGCCGGCATCAGGAACGCCGGGATGCGCCACATCATTGCGGGCGCCCACGCCTTGATCTTCGATGTCGACGGCACGCTCGCCGAAACCGAGGAAGTGCATCGCCGCGCCTTCAATGAGGCGTTCGCCGAGGCCGGTCTCGATTGGTTCTGGGACCAGGTCACCTACGCGCGGCTGCTTCGGGTCGCCGGAGGCAAGGAGCGCATCCGCGCCTTCGACCAGCGCAACGCGGTCCCGTCGCTGACGTTTGCCGACATCGCCGACCTGCATGGAATCAAGACCAAGCGCTACGCCGCGCTGATCGCGGCGGGTGACTGCCCGTTGCGGCCGGGCGTGAGGGCCTGGCTCGCCGGCGCGCGCAGCCGCGGCCAGCGTCTGGCAATCGCCACGACGACCTCGCATGGCAATATCGATGCGCTGCTGTCGGTTGCGCTGGGGCCGGCCTGGGCCGATCTGTTCGAGGCGATCGTCGCCGGCGACGACGTGCCGCGGAAGAAGCCGGCACCCGATGTCTATGTCGAGGTGCTGGCGCGGCTCGCGCTTGGCCCGGCGGATTGCATTGCCGTCGAGGATTCCGGCAACGGCCTCATCGCGGCTGCGCGGGCGGGCATCCCCGTGGTCATCACCCGCAGCACCTATTTCGGCGACGACGATTTCGCCGGAGCGTTGCTTGTTGTTGACGATCTGTCTGACATCGACGCCTGAAGGCCGCTGCCGCCGGCCGACAGCGCCGATTAATTTATTCTGGAAGTTAAATAAATGATGCTTGCCTCCATTACATAGTAGGGGCACAATCTCACCAAAGGTTGTCAGAAGTAACGCCGCACCTAGCGAATGGTGGGGGCTTGCTCAATTATTTCGGGAGATGACGTCTCGTGACCCCTCCACGTCGCCGCTCAATTTATTTTGGTATCTAAATAAATGGCCAGTCAGTGCGCGCATATAGTGGGGGTGGCATCCACCAAAGGTTGCTCGAGACGGTGACGTACCACCAGAAATTCTGGCGGGTGGTAGCGCTTGCCAACTGTTCCGGGAGATCGGCGCCTCATGACCCTCCACGTCATTCCGACATCTCGTTCATCCCACGACATGACGCGCGGGTGAACTTGGTATTGCAGGATCGAGATGGCTGACTGTGCGGAGTGAGCATTGGCGCTGTTGACGGGTTCAATCGACATTCCGCTATTTCGGATCGTGACGGTCCTGGCGCCGATCCGGCATCGCCGTAGATCTGCGGCCGGCCCACGAATGATAGCCGTCGATTGACGCGGTCCGCGGCAACGGTACCCTCAACTCAAAAAACCAAGGGAGCGAAGCATGTTCAAACTGAAGGTCTCGTTGATCGCACTGGCGTTGGCAGGTCTTGCTGCGACCGCACCGGACGCACGCGCCCAGAGCAAGCCGACCATCGGCATCGCGATGCCGACCAAGTCCTCGGCGCGCTGGATCGACGACGGCAACAACATGGTCAAGGTGCTGAAGGAACGCGGCTACGGTACCGACCTGCAATATGCCGACGACGACATCCCGAACCAGCTCTCCCAGGTCGAGAACATGGTGACCAAGGGCGCCAAGGTCCTGGTCATCGCGGCAATCGACGGCACCACGCTGTCCGATGTGCTGAAGCAGGCCAAGGCCCAGGGCATCACGGTGATCGCTTATGACCGCCTGATCCGGGACACGCCGAATGTCGACTATTACGCGACCTTCGACAATTTCCAGGTCGGCGTGCTGCAGGCAGGGTCGATCGTGAATGCGCTCGGGCTGAAGGACGGCAAGGGGCCCTTCAACATCGAGCTGTTCGGCGGCTCGCCCGACGACAACAACGCCTATTTCTTCTACGACGGTGCGATGTCGGTGCTGAAGCCGTATATCGACAGCGGCAAGCTTGTCGTGGCGAGCGGCCAGACGGGCATGGGCAAGGTCGCGACCTTGCGATGGGACGGCGCGACGGCGCAGGCACGGATGGACAATCTGCTCAGCGCCTTCTACGGCAAGAAGCGCGTCGACGCGGTGCTGTCGCCCTATGACGGCCTGTCGATCGGCATCATCTCCTCCCTGAAGGGCGTCGGCTATGGCAGCAAGGACCAGCCGATGCCGTTCGTCAGCGGCCAGGATGCCGAGGTGCCCTCGATCAAGGCCATGCTGCGCGGCGAGCAATATTCGACTATCTTCAAGGACACCCGCGATCTCGCCAAGGTCACGGCCGACATGGTCGATGCCGTGCTGAGCAAGAAGGAAGTCAGTGTCAATGACACCAAGACCTACAACAACGGGGTCAAGGTGGTTCCGTCCTATCTGCTGAAGCCGGTCGTGGTGGATAAGACCAATTGGGAGAAAGTCCTGATTGACAGCGGCTACTACAAGCGTTCGCAATTCGACTAGGGCGGACGAGCGGGGCTGATGGCGCCGAGGCCTAGTGACGTTGCGGGATGTGATCCGATGACGGCGATGCTTGAGATGCGTAACGTCAGCAAGAGCTTTGCCGGCGTACAGGCACTGCGCGACGTCAATTTCACCGTGCAAGCCGGGCAGATCCATGCGCTGGTCGGCGAGAACGGCGCGGGCAAGTCGACCCTGATGAAGGTGCTGAGCGGGGTCTATCCCGCCGGCAGCTATGAAGGGTCGATCCTGTTCGACGGCGAGGAGCGCCGGTTCCGCGACATCAACGACTCCGAGGCGCTGGGGATCATCATCATCCACCAGGAGCTGGCGCTGATCCCGCTGATGTCGATCGCCGAGAATATCTTTCTGTCGCGCGCGCCGTCGCGGTTCGGGGTGATCGACCGCAACGCGGTGTACCGACGGACGGCAGAGCTGCTGGCGCAGGTCGGCCTGCGGGAATCGCCGGACACTCTGGTCACCGATCTCGGCGTCGGCAAGCAGCAGCTGGTCGAGATCGCCAAGGCGCTGTCGAAGAAGGTGCGCCTGCTGATCCTGGACGAGCCGACCGCGAGCCTCAACGAGGCCGACAGCGCCGCGCTGCTGGACCGGCTGCTGGTATTCCGCGAGCAGGGCATCGCCTCGATCCTGATCTCGCACAAGCTGAACGAGGTCGCGCGGGTCGCCGACCGGATCACGGTGCTGCGCGACGGTCGCACCGTCGACAGCCTCGATTGCAGGACAGAGCAGGTCGACGAGGACCGCATCATTCGCAGCATGGTCAACCGCGATCTCGCGCATCGCTTCCCGGAGCGAAACGTTGCGATCGGCGTTCCCGTGATGACGGTGGAGAACTGGTCGGTGTATCACCCACTGCATACCGCCCGGCAGGTGATCAAGAACGTCGATTTCTCGGTGCGCCGCGGCGAGGTGGTGGGCATCGCCGGCCTGATGGGCGCCGGCCGCACCGAGTTCGCCATGAGCCTGTTCGGCAGGGCCTGGGGCTACAATATCTCCGGCAGAATCCGCCTTGACGGACGCGAGGCCAACCTTGCCAGCGTGCCGGCCGCGATCCATGCCGGCCTCGCCTATGTCACCGAGGACCGCAAGCAGCTCGGCTTGATCCTCGCCGACGACGTCCGCAAGAACGTGACGCTGGCGAGCCTGCGCCAGGTGTCGGACCGCGGCGTGATCGACGATGTCGTCGAGCTGAAGGCCGCGAGCGATTACCGCAACCGGATGCGGATCCGCTGCTCCGACGTCTATCAGGAAGCCGGACAGCTCTCGGGCGGCAACCAGCAGAAGGTGGTGCTGTCGAAATGGCTGATGACCGATCCGCAGGTGCTGCTGCTCGACGAGCCGACCCGCGGGATCGATGTCGGCGCGAAATACGAGATCTACTGCATCATCAACGAGCTCGCGGAGGCCGGCAAGGGCGTCGTGGTGATCTCGTCGGAAATGCCGGAATTGCTCGGCATCTGCGACCGGATCTGCGTGATGAATGACGGCGCCTTCGTCGGCGAGTTCGCGAAGGACGACGCGACGCAGGAGAAGATCATGCGCGCCATCATGCGCAATCTCAGGATGTCTGGAAACGGTGCCCACGACAGCGGCGTACGGGCGGGAGACGGAGCACAATGACCGACAAGACGGTGTCGCTTCCCGAGACCCCCAAGCATTCCGGCTTCATCAAGAACAATCTGCGCAACTACGGCATGCTGCTGTCGCTGCTCGCGATCATGTTGTTCTTCGAGATCGTGACCGACGGCACGCTGTTGCAGCCGGTCAATCTCACCAATCTCGTGCTGCAGAACAGCTACATCGTGATCATGGCGCTCGGCATGCTGCTGGTGATCGTCACCGGGCATATCGACCTGTCGGTCGGCTCGGTCGCGGGATTCGTCGGCGCGGTCGCGGCGGTGCTGATGGTGAGCTATCATGTCGACTACCCGATCGCCTTCATCGTCTGTCTCTTGATCGGTGCCGCGATCGGCGCGGCGCAGGGCTACTGGGTCGCCTATTTCAAGATTCCGTCCTTCATCGTGACCTTGGCGGGCATGCTGGTGTTCAAGGGCCTTGCGCTCGCGGTGCTGCAGGGCCGGTCGGTCGGGCCGTTTCCGCCGACCTTCCAGAAGCTGTCGTCGGGCTTCATCCCCGAGCTGCTTCCGAGCGCCGGCACGCTCTATCCGACCTCGCTTCTGATCGGCGTCGTGCTGGCGTTCGCGCTGGTGCTCGCGAGCGCCAAGAGCCGGGCGCGCGAGCAGTCGCACGGCATCGAGGTCGAGCCCTATGCGTTCTTCATCGCCAAGAGCATCGCGCTGGCGGGCGCTGTGCTCTATTTCACCTATCTGATCGCCTCGCATCGCGGCCTGCCGAACGTGCTCGTCATCATGACGGTGCTGATCGCGCTGTACGGTTTCGTCACGCGGCGGACCGTGATCGGCCGCCAGATCTATGCGGTCGGCGGCAACGCCAAGGCGGCGAAGCTCTCGGGCGTCAAGACCGAACGGCTGACCTTCTTCACCTTCGTCAACATGGGCGTGCTGGCGGCGCTCGCCGGGCTGGTGTTTGCCGCCCGCCTCAACACCGCGACGCCCAAGGCAGGCCTCGGCTTCGAGCTCGACGTGATCGCCGCCTGCTTCATCGGCGGCGCCTCGGCCTATGGCGGCGTCGGCCGGGTCGGCGGCGCGGTGGTCGGTGCCATGATCATGGGCGTGATGAACAACGGCATGTCGATCCTCGGCATCGGCATCGATTACCAGCAGGTGATCAAGGGCCTCGTTCTGCTGGGCGCAGTCTGCATCGATGTCTACAACCAGCGCCGTTGATTGCCGCGCAGTCATGATCCTGCGATAGGATGGCGGCGCAACGCAGGAGAATGCCGCGTGAAACTGTTCCATGCCGATGCGCTGAACATCGGAAACATCCTCGCCGAGGTCGGCCGCACCGAGATCATGCCGCGGTTCCGCCGCGTGCGGGAGATCGAGGTCCGCACCAAAACATCGGCATTCGACGTGGTGACCGAAGCCGATGAGCTCGCCGAGCAGGCGATCTCGGCCGCGCTGCTCCGGGCGTTTCCGAATGCGGTCGTGATCGGCGAGGAGGGCACGGCACGCGATCCGGCCGCGCTCGATCAGGTCGGAACCGCTGAGCTTGCCTTCATCATCGATCCGATCGACGGCACGAGGAATTTTACCTCGAGCCTGCCGCTGTTCGGCACCATGGTGGCCGCCACGATGCGCGGCGAGATCGTGTTCGGCGCGATCCATGATCCGGTCAGCAACGACACTGCGTTCGCGCTGCGCGGCGATGGCGCGTGGCTCGAGATGCCGGACGGCAGGCGGCATGATTTGAAGGTTGCCCCGGCCGTGCCGGTCAAGCAGATGGACGCGGTGATCGGCGTCAACTTTCTGCCTGAGGCGGTGCGGCCAATCGTTGCCGGCAATCTCTCCAAGCTTGGCGTCAGCGCCTGGCTCCGATGCGCCGCGCATGAGTATCGCATGGCGGCGTCCGGCCATTGCCATCTCTTGTTCTACAACAAGCTGATGCCGTGGGATCATGCCGCGGGCTGGCTGTTGCATCGCGAGGCCGGCGGCTACAGCGCACATTTCGACGGATCGCCCTACAAGCCGATCAATCTGACCGGCGGCTTGCTCTGCGCGCCCGACGAAGAAAGCTGGCATGCGGCACAGCAGGCGATCCTGACGCCGGCCGGGTAGAGCCGAGAGATGCGCTAGGGTATTGAGTTTCGAGCTGAACTGTCGAACAACCCGCTCGGTGTCGTCCCTGCGAAAGCAGGGACCCATACTCCGCGGCGGGTGTTGTGATTGGGACTCCTCGTTCCGGCGTCGCGCAATAACGACCGTTTGTGGTTATGGGTCCCTGCTTTCGCAGGGACGACATCGAATTTGTTGCGCGGCCTGTGAGTCATACTTGCGCGCTCTCGCGACGCGAATTGCCTCAGCTTTGCGTCTCGTCCCACCCTCTCATTGAACAGAGCGCGCAGGCGCACTATTCGCTGCCGACTTCGCCGGTGATGATGTTGCCGAACAGCTTCCAGCTCTCGCCTTCGAACCGCATCAGCTGCGACTGCTCGATCGGACGGAAGTCAGTCGCGCTGGTGTTGATCCTGATCCCGGGCAGGATCATCTTCGGCGCAAAGTTCTTCAGGCCGGCGGCCTGCTTCATCACGTTCTCGCGTGTGAGATCATCGCCGCACTGCCTCAGCACCTGCGCGAGCGTTTGCGCTGCGGCGTAGCCATAGACGTGATTGCCGTTGGTCTTGTCGCCGTCGGGCATGTACTTGTCCATGAACGCCCGCCATTCCCTGGTTTCGGCATCGTCGTTCCAGATCGTGTCGGTCGGATCCTTGAGGTAGGCAACCGAGATGATGCCCTGCGAATGCTCGATGCCGGCGGCGCGAATCACCGAGGCGACCGAGGTCGCGGTCGAGGTCAGGAAGAAGGTCGGCTTCCAGCCGAGTTCGGCGACCTTCTTGATGGTCTGCGCCGCGCCCTTCGGCGCCGCCCAGGTGAACAGGATGTCGGCGCCGGAGGCGCGCAGCGCCACGATCTGCGAATCCAGCGTCGGATCGGTCAGCTCGTAGGACTTGTCGGCGACGATCATGCTGGCTGCCTTGTCACCGAGGCCGTCGCGCAACCCCTTGAGCGCATCCTTGCCGGCATCGTCGTTCTGCCAGAGCACCGCGATCTTGCCGTTCGGGAATTTGTCGAGGATGTATCTGGCGTAGATCCGCCCTTCGCTCTGGTAGTTCGGCTGCCAGCCCATCGTCCAGGGAAAGCCCTGCGGATCACCGAAGCGCGTCGCACCCGATGCGACGAAGAGGTGAGGGACCTTCTTGCCGTTGAGATATTTCTGGATCGCGACATTGGGCGCGGTGCCGAGCGGCTGGAACACCAGCAGCACCTCGTCGCCCTCGACCAGCTTGCGTGCCTGCTCGACCGATTTCGGCGGCGAGAAGCCGTCGTCGTAGCTGACGAAGTTGATCTTGCGTCCGTTGATGCCGCCCTGGTCGTTGATCATCCTGAAATAGGCAGCCTCGGTCCGGCCGATCGCGCCGTAGGCCGAAGCCGGGCCGCTATAGGGCATGATGTTGCCGATCTTGATCTCGGTATCCGAGACCCCTGGGCCGTAGCTCTTCTGCGCGAGCGCCGGCGACAGCGCGCCGATCGTTACCGCGGCCGCCAGCCACGCGCGAAGACAAAATCCGTCCAACATCCCTCAGTCACTCCCTGATTGTCCGCTGATCGCCTTGTGACGTGCGCGCGGTTCCCCTTGTCGATGGCCGGTGCGTTGACGCCCGGCGACAATTATCGTATGCGCTTCCAATCTGGAAACGTTTCCAGACTAGCGCGCGTTCCCACCGATGGCAATATCCTGCGGCCGGAGAGATGTGACAAATGAGCAGACTGGAGCAGACGAGCCCGGACCATGGCGCGAGGCCGCCGCTGGTCGCCGAATGCGATGCCGTCGTGGTCGGCGCCGGCTTCGGCGGGCTCTATGCGATCTATCGGTTGCGCGAGCTCGGGCTGAAGGTGATCGGCATCGAGGCGGCGTCCGACGTCGGCGGCACTTGGTACTGGAATCGCTATCCCGGCGCGCGCTGCGACATACCGAGCCTGTTCTATTCCTACAGTTGGTCGGAGGAGTTGCGGCAGGAATGGCGCTGGAGCGAGAAATACGCCGCCCAGCCAGAGATCCTGCGCTACGCGCAGCACGTCGCCGACCGGTTCGATCTGCGCTCCCTGATCCGCTTCGACACCCGTGTGACGGGCGCCGACTGGGACGAGGAAGGCGAGAGCTGGACGTTGCGTACCGATCGCGGCGATTGCATCGTCGCATCGACTTGCGTGATGGCGACCGGCAATCTCTCGGTCCCCAACAAGCCGAAGCTCGCGGGCCTCGAACGCTTTCGTGGGCCGGTCTATCACACCGGGCAGTGGCCGCATCGGGAGATCGATTTTTCCGACTTGCGCGTTGCCGTGATCGGCACCGGCTCGTCGGGTGTACAGACGATTCCGATGGTCGCGAAGGCGGCGAGCCGTTTGACCGTATTCCAGCGCACGCCGAACTACTCGGTGCCTGCACGCAATGCGCCGCTGTCCGAAGCCGACATCGCTGCCGCCGAGCCCGTGATCGCGAAATATCGCGAAAGCCTCGAGACGCCGGAGTTCGGGCGGGTGCCCGCGAATGCCTTCGACGCACCGGTGCCCGGGCGGGACGTGCAGTGGGCGCGCTATGAACAGCTGTGGGAGCAGGGCGGCGGCGGCATCCTGACCGCGTTCCCGAACATCCTGACCGACGAGGCCGTCAACGACGTCGCCTGCGACTTCGTGCGCGACAAGATCCGCGGCATCGTGCACGACAGGGTGACGGCGGAGGCACTGTCACCGAAGGATTATCCGCTCGGCGTCAAGCGCATCTGCATCGATACCGGCTATTTCGCGACCTACAATCTGCCCCATGTCGAGCTGGTCGATTTGCGCGTGGAGCCGCTTACGACAGTCACCGAGACCGGCGTCGAGACCGCGACGCGGTCCTTTACGCTCGATGCGCTGGTGCTGGCGACGGGCTATGACGCGATGACCGGGGCGCTCGCCGCGATGCAGATCCGCGGGCGGGACGGCGCGACCCTGAAGGAGGCCTGGGTCGACGGCCCGAGCGCCTATCTCGGCCTGATGGTGTCGGGCTTTCCGAACCTGTTTATCGTGACCGGGCCGGGCAGCCCGTCGGTGATCGGCAACGTGATCCATGCCTGCGAGAACCATGTCGAGTGGATCACGGCCTGTCTCGACAACATGCGCGCCAAGGGATTGACGCGGATCGAGCCGGAACGCGACGCCGAGCAGGCCTGGATGGCGCATGTCGCCGACGCCGCCAGCCGCACGCTCTATCCGAAGGCGAATTCCTGGTACCAGGGCGCCAACATCGC
Organism: Bradyrhizobium sp. USDA 4011; assembly: GCF_054063415.1. Taxonomy (NCBI): domain Bacteria; kingdom Pseudomonadati; phylum Pseudomonadota; class Alphaproteobacteria; order Hyphomicrobiales; family Nitrobacteraceae; genus Bradyrhizobium; species Bradyrhizobium sp. USDA 4011. Next base: position 1,195,489 of record NZ_JBSSGG010000001.1, on the reverse strand, counting down.
GGGCAAGCCGCGCGTGTTCATGCCCTATGTCGGCCAGGGCTACCGCCACCGCATCGCGCAGATCGCGCAGCGCGGTTATGAGGGTTTTGTGCTGCGCTGAGAGTAGTGCGGCCGCGTCTCGCTCTGTCATTTGGAGGCGCGATAGCCAGGAATGACGAAATTCTGGAACCGTTTCCAGCTCGGATAGATGAGAGGATTGCGAATGGACATCAAGCGCGCAGGATCGATCGCAAGCCGGCGCGGCAGCGCCGATTGGTTCAGCGGCACGGTATGGGCTGACGGGATCGTCAATGCACCCGCTCCCGCGCGGGTGCAGGCCGCGCGCGTCACCTTCGAGCCGGGTGCGCGTACGGCGTGGCACACTCATCCGCTCGGCCAGACGCTCTACGTCACGGCCGGCGTCGGATATGTGCAGAGCTGGGACGGCCCGATCCGCGTGATCCGTCCAGGTGACGTGGTATGGATTCCGCCGGGCGAGAAGCATTGGCACGGCGCGGCGCCAACCACGGGCATGAGCCATATCGCGATCCACGAAGCGCTCGACGGCGACTACGCGACCTGGATGGAGCACGTCTCCGACGCGCAATACGCATCGGCGCCGCTGGCCGATTGATCGCCGCGGCGTTACTTCCGCCCCCGCGCGGGCGTTGCCGGCGCGGCGCAGGAATGGCGCAGGATGAGCCGCGTCGGCAGGAACACCGGGGCGCTGCTGCCGGCCTTGTCGGGCTCGCGGATCCGCTCCAGCAACAGCCGCGCGGCGGTACGGCCGACCTCGTTCATGTCCCAGCTCAGGGCTGAGATCGCGGGCGTCGCATGGCGGGCGAGGTCGGTGTCGCCACTGCACACGATCGAGACATCCTGCGGGTAGCGCAGGCCGTTGCTGGTGATCGCCTCCAGCACTTCGGCCAGCATGCTGGTGCCGAGCGAGATGATCGCGGTCGGCGGTTTTGTCATTTGCAGCAGCTGGCACACCGAGCTGAAGGCGGTGTTGGCGCCTTGCATGTGCGGACGGATCAGGGTCGGGTCGACCTCGATCTTCGCCTCCTGATGCGCCTGCCGGTAGCCCGCAAGCCGTTCCGAGCTCGGCAGCACTGCGGCGCTTCCGGTCAGCAACGCGATCCGGCGATGGCCGAGGCCGATCAGATAGCGCGTTGCCTCCAGCGCGCCGCCGCGGTGATCGACGCGAACCATGACGCTATTGGGTACCTCGCGGTCGACGGTGACGCAGGGCAGGTCGAGCGTCGCCAGCCCCTTCATGAAATCCTTGTGGGAATTGTCGCCGGCGAACAGCAGCAGTCCGTCCATCTGGCGCCGCCGCACCGCCGACAGGAACGCCGCCTCGCGCGCCTCCTCATGCTTGGTCGCCGCCAGCATCAGGAGGAAGCCGGCGCGCTGGAATTCCTCCTCCGCGGCGCTCACCATGCCGGTGTAGTGCGGATTGGAGAAATCGGCGACCATGCAGCCGATTGTGTTGGAGGCCCGCGAGCGCAGCGCCTGCGCCGCCTGGTCGGGCTCGAACCCGAGGCGCTTCACCGCGCGCATGATGCGCGCATGCAGTTCCGCGCTGGTGTAGATGCCGCCGTTGAGCGTGCGGCTGACGCTTGAGACGGAGACGCCGGCCTCGGCCGCGACGTCACGAATCGTCGGTCGTGTCCGTCGTGCTTTGGTCATCGGTGGTCGGGCCCTGTCGGTTCGGCATCGTCAAACCTAATCAGGCCCCGCTGCGAATCTCAAATGATTCCTGCGCGAGCGAAAAGCACAAAGCCGATCGCGGTCGGGATATTCGCCGACGCCGGCCGAGCTTGGTCAGCGTCGGATGGTGAATTCATCCGGACCTCGCCGCGATTCCCACTTGGCCTGCTCGAGTTCCGGACGGTCGCATTCCGCCTCGGGGTAACCGATGCAGAGGTAGCCGATGAACTTCCACGTATCGGGTATCTCCAGGATCTCGTGAACGCGGCCTGGATTGAAGATCGAGACCCAGCCGAGTCCGATGCCTTCCGCGCGCGCGGCAAGCCACATCGAGCAGATCGCGGCGACCACCGAATATTCTGTCGTCTCCGGCATCGTCGCGCGCCCGAGACCGGAGCCGATCTGGTCGGTCTTTTCGGCAAACACGGCCAGATGGCCGGGCGCCTCTTCGAGGCCCGATAGTTTCAATGCGGCATATTTGGCTGCACGCTCGCCGGAATAGGATCGCAGTGCGTCGGCGTTGCAACTCTTGAAGTCGTCGATGACAGCGCGGCGCCGTGCCGCATCGTCGACGATGACGAACCGCCAAGGCTGGCTCAACCCGACCGAAGGCGAGAGGCAGGCGATCTCGATCAGCCGCTCGATCGTGCCGTCCGGCAGCGGATCGGCCCGGAAGCGGCGCACGTCGCGCCGCCACACGAACAGTTCGTGCAGTTGCCGGCGAAACGTCTCGTCGAACGAGATCATCGCGGAGCCTTTGGCGGGATCGATCGTGTTGCTCATTTCAGCTTCATCGGCAGGCCCGCAACGACCAGCTCGACTTCGTCCGCCGCGCCGGCAATGCTCTGGTTCATGAGACCTGCGGCGTCGCGGAAGGCCCGCGCCAGTGCGTTGTCAGGCACGATGCCGAGGCCCACCTCGTTGGTGACCATGATGACCGGGCTGCGCTGGCGCGGCAGCGCATCCACCAGCCGCGTCACTTCCTGCGACCAGTCGCGCTCCGCATGCAGCAGGTTGGACAGCCAGAGCGTCAGGCAATCGACCAGCCTTGCGCCGCCGCCATCGGTCTCGGCGAGTGCCGCCACGAGGTCGAGCGGCACCTCGCGTTCGATCCAGTCGCAGCCGCGGCGCGCGCGATGCTTGGCGATCCGCTCATCCATTTCCGCGTCGAGCGCCTCGGCGGTCGCAACATAGACCGGCTGACCTGGAAAGCTGCGCGCGCGAAGTTCGGCGCGCCGGCTTTTTCCGGACCGGGCTCCGCCGGTGATCAGAATGACGGCCATATGGTCTCCTGTTGCGAACCGGTATCCGCTTCGCCTCGAAAACGCTCTAACCACCAATCGCGGCAAAAGACAAAGCCGAAATCCGCCATGGAGGGCTTGCACTCGGCCGACGTCTTGCGCATCAGGGGGATCGCGCGCATCAGGGGGATCGCGGCGAGGAGAGGTGCGTGGGTTTTGCGGGAGCAATGGCGGTGGCGATGGCTGTGGACGCCTTGATCGGCTGGCCGGCTTGGCTGTTTGCCCGCATCGGCCATCCCGTGACCTGGCTCGGCCGGCTGATCCATCTGGTCGATACCGCCTGGAACCGGGCCTCCGATCCGCCGGCGTTTCGTCGCGTCACCGGTGTCGCGGCTGCCATCCTGGTGATCGCGCTGGCGACGGCGCTGGGTTGGACCGTTCAATCTTTGCTCCCGTCCGGATGGGGTCACGTCGTCCTGGTCGGTGTGCTGGCGTGGCCGCTGGTGGCGCTGCGCTCGCTGCACGACCATGTCGCCGCAGTGGCGCATCCGCTTGCGTCCGGCGACATCGCGGCTGCGCGTTCGGCGGTCGCGCAGATTGTCGGACGGGATCCGGCAACGCTCGACGACGCCGGCATCGCGCGCGCGACCATCGAGAGTCTTGCCGAGAATGCCTCCGACGGCATCGTGGCGCCGGTGTTCTGGGGTGCGCTGTTCGGCCTGCCGGGAATCCTCGGCTACAAGGCAATCAACACGCTGGATTCCATGATCGGTCATCGCACCGAGCGGCACGAGGCCTTCGGCTGGGCCGCTGCCCGGATCGACGATCTCGCCAATCTCGTTCCGGCGCGGCTGACCGGACTGCTGTTCGTGCTGCTTGCCCCGGGCTTCTCGCAGGCGTGGTCCTGCATGCTGCGCGACGCGCGGCGCCATCGCTCGCCGAATGCGGGCTGGTCGGAGGCGGCGATGGCCGGCGCACTCGGTGTGCGGCTCAGCGGGCCTCGCACCTATCACGGCAGCATCGCGGATGAGCCCTGGCTGAACGAGGGGGCGCGCGATCCGGCTGCCGCTGATGTCCTCGCCGGGCTGAAGCTCTATCGTTACGCCATGATGCTGTTGGCCGCGGCGTTCGTGGCCCTGGCGCTGGCGTGAAGGAGCGGCGCATGCGCGAGCATGGCGGAAATCTCGATGTCGCCCAGCAGCGCTTCGGCGGGGCTGCGGAAGACTGGATCGACCTGTCGACCGGGATCAATCGGGTGCCGTATCCTGACGTCGATGTCGAGCCGCGGCAGTGGAGCGCGTTGCCGTCGCGCTCCGATATCGAGTCGCTGCACAACGCCGCGCGGCAGGCCTACCGCACCGACGCGCCGATCGTGGCGATGAGCGGTGCGCAGGCCGCGATCCAGTTGCTGCCGCATCTGCCGCCGCGCGGGCGGGCACGGATTCTTGCGCCGACCTACAACGAGTATGCCGGGATGTTGTCGGCCGCCGGTTGGGACGTGACCGAGGTGTCCGATCTCGCAGCGCTTGCGGGAGCGGACATTGGCATCATCGTCAATCCGAACAATCCCGATGGCAGACGCCATGATCGGCACGAACTGCTCGCGCTGCTGCCGCGCGTTGGCCGGCTCGTGATTGACGAGAGTTTTGCGGATGCGGTACCCGACCTGTCGCTTGCGGGGGCGGCCGGACAGCCGGGGCTGCTGATCCTGCGCTCATTCGGCAAGTTTTACGGACTTGCCGGCCTGCGGCTCGGTTTCGCCGTCGGCAGCGCGCCGGATATCGCCGCGCTTGCAGCAATGGCGGGACCATGGCCGGTTTCAGGAGCGGCGATCGCAATCGGGCGGCGCGCCTTGCTCGATCGCGACTGGGCAACGGCGACGATTGAGCGGCTCGCGGACGATTGCGCCAGGCTCGATGCGGAGGCGCAATCGCGCGGCTGGACGCTGCTCGGCGGCACGCCGCTGTTTCGTCTCTACGAGACCGGCGACGCGCTGGCCGCGCAGGACAAGCTTGCCCGCGGCCAGATCTGGTCGCGCGTCTTTCAGCAAAAGCCGGGATGGTTGCGCCTCGGTCTGCCGGGCAGCGAGGCTGAATGGTCCCGTCTCGCCGCCGTGTTGTCGTGTTGATGGTTTAGCGTGCCAGCGCGAGCAGGCCCTCGACATCGAGATGGGCCTCGATGTGCTCGGCGAGTGCGTCGAGCGCGCTCTCGACCCTGGCGCCATACGGCTGATCCGTCGCAGGGATATCGAGCCGCGCAAGGAACGCCTTGCGAAATCCGTCCGAGGCGAACAGGCCGTGCAGATAGCTGCCGTGAACGCGCCCATCACGCGACATGGCACCTTCCGGCGAGCCGTCAAGCATTGAAAAGGGCCGCGCGCGATCCGGGCCATCGGTGCGTCCGATGTGGATTTCGTAGGCGCTGATCGGCTGACCCGTCGCAGCATGCACAGCGCTGACGCGCGTCAGCGTCTTCTGTTCGGTCATGGTCGTTGTGACATCGAGCAGCCCGAGGCCGCGCGTTTCGCCGGCGAGCCCCTCGATCCCATCGGGATCGGCAACGCTCTGCCCAAGCATCTGGTATCCGCCGCACAGCCCAAGGATATGGCCGCCGCGGCGATGATGCGCCAGCAGGTCGATGTCCCAGCCTTGCGCGCGCAGAAAGGCGAGGTCGCCGCGGGTCGATTTCGAGCCGGGCAGGATGACGAGCTTCGCGTCGCCCGGAATGGCTTCGCCCGGCCGCACCATCACGAGATCGACGCCGGGTTCGAGCTTTAGCGGATCGAGGTCGTCGAAATTGGCGATCCGCGACAGCGCCAGAAACGCGATCTTGCACTGACCGGGCTTGCGCGCCTCGCCAAGCCCGAGTGCGTCTTCGGCCGGAAGCTCGCCGGCGCGAACGAACCAGGGCAGCACGCCGAAGGCGCGCCAGCCGGTGCGGGCTTCGATCAGCCGGTAGCCGTCGTCGAACAACGTCGGATCGCCGCGGAATTTGTTGATGACAAAGCCCTGGATCATCGCGGCATCATCGGGATCGATCACCGCCTGGATGCCGACGAGCTGCGCGATCACGCCGCCGCGGTCGATGTCGCCGACCAAGACCACGGGCACGCCAGCTTTGCGCGCAAAGCCCATGTTGGCGATATCGGACTTGCGCAGATTGACCTCGGCGGGGCTGCCGGCGCCTTCGACCAGCACGAGGTCGGCGCGCTGTTTCAGGCGCCCAAAGCTCTCCAGCACCGCGCCCATCAGCGACGGCTTCATGGCGGCATATTCGCGCGCGCGTGCGGTCGCGATCCGTTTGCCGTGCACGATGACCTGGGCGCCGAGGTCGGTCTCGGGCTTCAGCAGCACCGGGTTCATGTCGGTGTGCGGCTCGACGCCGGCGGCAAGCGCTTGCAGCGCCTGCGCGCGCCCGATCTCGCCGCCGTCGACGGTCACGGCGGCGTTGTTGGACATATTCTGCGGCTTGAAGGGCAGCACGCGCAGGCCGCGTCGTCTCGCGGAACGCGCGAGGCCGGCGACGATGAGCGACTTGCCCACGTCCGAGCCGGCTCCCTGGATCATCAATGCGCGCGCCATGGTGCTGACAGTCAGAACTCGACGCCCGGCTGGGCCTTGATGCCGGAGCGGAACGGATGTTTCACCAATGTCATCTCGGTGACGAGGTCGGCAATCTCGATCAGCTCCTCCTTGGCGTTGCGTCCGGTGAGCACGACATGCGTCATCGGCGGCTTCGACGTGGTCAGGAACTCGACGACATCGGCGATCGCCAGATAGTCATACCGAAGCGCGATGTTGATCTCGTCGAGCACCACCATCCGCAGGCTCGGATCCGCGATCAGCTGCTTGGCTTTTTCCCAGCCGGCCTGCGCCGCCGCGATGTCGCGGGCGCGGTCCTGCGTCTCCCAGGTAAAGCCTTCGCCCATCGCATGGAATTGACAGAGATCGCCGAAATGCCTGGTGAGCAGCCGGCGCTCGCCGGTATCCCAGGCGCCCTTGATGAATTGCACCACGGCGCAGGGAAAGCCGTGCGCCACGCAGCGCACGATCATGCCGAAGGCGGAGGAGGATTTTCCTTTGCCGGCGCCGGTATGAACGATGATCAGGCCCTTTTCACCGCTCTTGGTCGCCATGATCTTGTCGCGGGCGACCTTCTTTTTCGCCATTTTGGCCGCATGGCGTGCATCCAGCGAAGGGTCGGTGCCGACGTCGCCATCGTCAGCGTCGTTTCCATCAGAAATCATCACGTTCCTTCGGCTTGACAAGTGCGAGGCCAGGACGAATGGTGGCCATGCGTTGGTTCCTGTCCTACGACAGGCGAAGAGGGAATGCGATAGGGCTTGGACCGCAAGGTTTGCCCGAAGCGCAGCCGCCCCCGCGACCGTGACCGGAGAGATGCCCAAGCCACTGATTCCCTGATGGAGTCGGGAAGGTGGGCATCACGGGAGAAATCCTACTCCGCAAGCCGGGAGACCTGCCGACGCAGTGTGTTTGAGACCGGCGGACGGGGTGTTCCGCGACGGGGAACGAACCTGCTCACGTCAGGTTCGTGTGCCTCATCGCTTCCCGCAGTCAATCCAGGAAGGGCGATGAGCGTTACACTTCATGTCTGTATCACCTGTCGCGCCGGCCAGACGCTGGCCGAAGGCGACCTCGCGCCCGGTGCGCGCCTGCATGCCGCGCTTGTTGAGGCCGGCGTGCCCGATGACGTCAATCTGGTTCCGGTCGAATGCCTGTCGGCTTGCAGCCAGGGCTGCTCGGTCGCACTCAGCGCGCCGGGGCGATGGTCCTATGTCTACGGCCGCCTGTCCGCTGACAATGCCGGGGATGTGATCGCCGGCGCCTCCGCCTATGCCGCGGCGCCCGACGGCATCGTGCCGTGGCGCAGCCGCCCGGAAATCTTTCGCAAGCAATCGCTTGCCCGCATTCCGCCCATCGCCGTCGTGCCGGAGGCCGCAGAATGATGACGCTCGCCAAGGTTCCGGTCACCGTCGTGACCGGCTTTCTCGGGTCCGGCAAGACGACGTTGATTCAGCATCTGATCCGGAATGCCAACGGCAAGAAGCTCGCGGTGCTGGTGAACGAATTCGGCAGCGAAGGCGTCGACGGCGAGATCCTGAAGTCCTGCGCCGACGCCAATTGCCCGACCGAGAACATCGTCGAGCTCGCCAATGGCTGCATCTGCTGCACCGTCGCCGACGATTTCATCCCGGCCATGGAGCAGTTGCTCGCGCGCCCTGTGAGGCCCGATCACATTGTGATCGAGACGTCGGGTCTCGCGCTGCCGAAGCCGTTGCTGAAGGCGTTCGACTGGCCGGAGATCCGCTCGCGGATCACGGTCGACGGCGTGATCGCGCTGGCCGATGCGGAGGCCGTTGCCGCCGGCCGCTTTGCGCCTGATCCCGCCGCGGTGGATGCGCAGCGCGCGGCCGACGACAATCTCGATCACGAGACGCCGCTGTCCGAAGTGTTCGAGGACCAGATCGCCTGTGCCGATATCGTGCTGCTGACCAAGGCCGATCTCGCCGGAGCCGAGGGCATCAAGGCGGCCAAGGCAGTGATCGCGGCCGAGATGCCGCGCGAGGTGCCGATGTTGCCCATCGTCGACGGCGCCATCGACGCCCGCGTGATCCTCGGTCTTGAAGCCGCGGCAGAGGACGACCTCGCGTCCCGGCCGTCCCACCATGACGGCGAGGACGACCACGAGCACAACGACTTCAATTCCGTGGTGATCGATCTTCCGGAGATCGCCGATGTCGATGCGCTCGTCGCCTCGATCAAGGGGCTGGCACGCGAGCAGAACGTGCTGCGCGCCAAGGGCTATATCGCGGTCGAAGGCAAGCCGATGCGGTTGCTCGTGCAATCGGTCGGCGAGCGGGTGAGGCATCAGTTCGACATGCCCTGGGGCGCGCGGGCGCGGCAGTCGAAGCTCGTCGTGATCGGCGAACACGGCGACATCGATGAAGCCGCGATCCGGGCGCGACTAGGTGTCTGATGCACGTCGTCTTCCGCGAGAGCCGCGGCCTTGAGGAGACCGCGACGCCAAGGGACCTCGGCCAGGATCCGGCCGATCTCGTGGTGTTGTCGTTTTCCGACAGCGATCTCGCCGCGTTCGCGGCCGGCTGGCGGCGGGGCCGCGCCGCGCTGCCGTCGCTGCGGCTCGCCAATCTCGCGGAGCTGCGCCACCCGCTGTCGGTCGATACCTATATCGAGCGAACGCTGTCGCAGGCGCGCGGCATCCTGGTGCGGCTGATCGGCGGCGAGCCCTATTGGTCGTACGGGCTGGCCGCGGTGCATCGTCTGGCGAAGGAACATGGCATCGCCCTGGTGGTGCTGCCGGCGGATGGCCGCGACGATTTGCGGCTGGATGAATTTTCAACGCTGCCGGTCTCGACGCTCCGGCGGCTCAAGGTGCTGTGCGACAAGGGCGGCCCGGTTGCCGCACAGGCCGTGATCGCGCAACTGGCGCTGGCGTCTGGCCTTTATGCCGGGCCGGTCGTCGGCGAGATCGATCTTCCCGAGATCGGCGTCTACGATTCGCGGCGCGGTGCCGTTGCGGCGCTGCCGGCATCGGATGGCCGGCCGCTTGTGCTGGTGACTTTCTATCGCTCCTATCTGGCGGCCGGCGATACGGCACCGGTCGATGCATTGATCGATGCCTTGCGCGCGAAGGGATTCGATGCCCACGGCGTGTTCGTCACCTCGTTGAAGGCGGCGGGCGCCGCCGATTGGCTGCGCGCTCAGTTCGCGCAATGCAGCCCGGCCGCCATCGTCAACGTGACCGCGTTCTCCGCGGCGGGTGACGACGGTACGACGCCGTTCGATGCCGCATCGTGCCCGGTGTTCCAGGTCGCTCTGTCGACGGCGCAGCGTGAGGATTGGGCCTTGTCGCTGCGCGGCCTGTCGCCCAGCGATCTCGCGATGCATGTGGTGTTGCCGGAGGTCGACGGCCGCCTGTTCACAGGTGTCGTGAGCTTCAAATCGCCCGGTGAGCGCGATCCCGATCTGCAGTTCGCGCATCTTGCGCATCGGCCGGATGCCGAGCGCGTCGCAGCGGTCGCTGCCCGCGTGGCAGCCTGGCATCGGCTTGCCGGCAAGCCGCCGCAGGAGAAGCAGCTCGCGCTCGTACTCTCGAACTATCCCGGTCGTCCGCATCAGATCGCGCATGCCGTTGGTCTTGATGCGCTTGCCTCGCTGGAGGTGTTGCTGACCGATCTTGCGGCCGCAGGCTTTGATCTCACGCCAGTGGGGTCCGTGGGCAATGTTCTTTTGCGCCGGACGTTGACGTGGGGCGTGGCCGAATATCGCGCGGCGATGTCCAGCCTTCCGCAGCAGCTCCAGGACGATCTTTCACGCGCATGGGGCGCGCCGGAGGATGATCCCGATTGCCGCGACGGCGCGTTTCATTTCGCGGCGATCCCGAGCGGCAAGTCGATCATCGCGGTTCAGCCGGAACGCGGTGAGGTCGGCCAGCGCGATGCCGACTATCACGATCTCTCGCGCACGCCGCGCCATGCCTATGTCGCGTTCTATCTGTGGCTCAGGCAGCAGGGCATCGATGCCGTCGTCCATATGGGCGCGCATGGAACGCTGGAATGGCTGCCCGGCAAGTCGGTTGCGCTGTCATCCGCATGCTGGCCGGAAGCGCTGATCGGCGATCTGCCGGTTGTCTATCCCTTCATCGTCAACGACCCCGGCGAGGCCGCGCAAGCCAAGCGCCGGATCGGTGCCGTGACGATCGGCCACCTGCCGCCGCCGCTGGCGCAGGCGGCGGTGCCGGAGGCCTTGCGCAGTCTCGAGCGTTTGCTCGATGAATATTCGACTGCGGACGGCCTCGATCCGGCGCGGCGGCAGCGCCTGATTGCCGCGATTCGCGAGGAAGCGCGCATCGCCGGGCTGGAGGACGATCTCGGTCTCGCGGCGTCAGTCTCCGCGGCCGAGGCCATTCCGCAGATTGATCGTTTCGTGTGCGATCTCAAGGAAAGCCAGTTCGGCGACGGCCTGCATGTGTTCGGGCAAGGTGCTTGCGGCGAGGCGGAGAGGGCGGCGCTGCGTGATGCGCTGGCCGGCCGGCGGGTTGCGCCGGGTCCGTCGGGCTCGCCCTATCGCGGACGGAGTGACGTGCTGCCGACCGGACGCAATCTGTTTGCGGTCGATCCGCGCGCGGTGCCGACGCCGTCGGCGCATGCGCAGGGCGTGAAGCTCGCCGAAGAGCTGCTGCGCCGACATTTGCAGGATCACGGCGATTGGCCGAAAGGATTGGTCGTCGATCTCTGGGGATCGTCGACGATGCGCACCGCCGGCGAGGACTTTGCGATGGCGCTGCATCTCGCCGGGATCTCGCGCCGCGCTGGGATCATGGGTCGGGCCGGGTGTCGGGCTACGACATCATCGCGCCGGCAGAGCTCGGCCGTCCGCGCATCGACGTGACGCTGCGCGTGTCGGGGCTGTTCCGCGACGTCTTCTCGGGGCTTGCGCAGTTGTTCGAAGCTGCGACCGAGGCGTTGTCCGAACGCAGCGAGGAGAGCGACGAGAATCCTTACCGGCAGCGTCTCTCGCGCGTGTTCGGGCCTCGTCCCGGACATTATGGCGCCGGCATCGCGTCCGTCCCGGACGTCTTCACGGAGGAGGCGCGCGACGCGGCCGGCGAAGCCTGGCTGTCGGCATCGTCCTGGGCCATTGCATCCGATGGCGAGATCAGGCCTCACCGCGCGGGCATCGAGGCACGGCTCGCCTCTGCCGACAGCTTCGTCCACACCCAGGACTTGCCGGAGACCGACTTGTTGCTGGCGGCGGACTATGCCGCGCATGAGGCCGGCATCGCTGCCGCGGCGCGGCGGCTCGGTGCAAAAGTCCCGTCGCTCTATCACCTCGATGCGACGCGGCCAGATCAGCCGCATGCGCGGTCGTTGACCGAGGAGATCTCGCTTGTGGTGCGGGCGCGCGCCGCCAATCCCGCGTGGATCGCCGGCATGATGCGCCACGGCTTCCGCGGCGCCGCCGAAATCTCGGCGACCCTGGAGCACATGGCGGCGTTCGCGCATCTCGCCGGCGTAGTGCCGCCGCATCTGTTCGACCTCTATTACGACGCGACGCTCGGCAATGACGACGTCCGCGGCTTCATGGCGCGCGAGAATCCGGCTGCGCTAGCCGCGATCGAAACCTGCCTCACCCGGCTGCACGAGGCGTCGCTCTGGCAGACGCGGCGCAATTCGATCGCGGCGGCGCTGCAGGAGGCCTCATGAGCGCGGTCGCGATCAAGGGCTGGTGTCCGGGCGCGCTGCGGCCGATGCTATCAGGCGATGGCCTCGTGGTGCGCATCCGTCCGCGCGGCGGGCGGCTGGACGCGGCGCAGGTGGCGGGAATTGCTGAGCTCGCTGCGCGATACGGCAACGGCCTGATCGATCTGACCAGCCGCGCCAATCTCCAGATCCGCGGCGTCGGCGATGAGGGCTATCCCGCCTTGATCGATGGGCTCGCCGAGCTCGGGTTGCTGGACACGGATTCGGATACCGAGGCGCAGCGCAACGTTCTGGTGACGCCGTTCTGGACCGCCGATGACGACACGCCTTTGCTCGCGGCCGAGCTTGAGCGAGCGCTCGCCAGCGGGTCGCTCGGTCTTCCGACCAAGTTCGGCTTCGCAATCGATGATGGCAGCGAGCGGGTGCTGGCCGGCGCGTCTGCGGATATCAGGATCGAGCGCGATCGCAACGGCGGACTGCTGGTGCGTGCCGATGGCGCGCAACTCGGGCTTTCCGTCACGCGGCGCGAGGCCATGCAAGTCGCGCTGGCGCTGGCCGAATGGTTTGTCGCCTCCGGCGGAGCCAGGGGTGAGAAGCGGCGGATGGCAGCCCACCTTGCGGGCGGCGCGAGCTTGCCCGACTGCCTTCGCGGTGATGCCGAGCCGGCGCCGCGATCAGCAGAGCCCGTGCCCGGCCTCTATCCGACTGGCGCGCTGGTTGGCCTGGCCTTCGGGCAGATGCCGCACCAGACGCTCAGCCATCTTGCCGGATCCGCGCTGGCTCTCCGCATGACGCCGTGGCGGATGGTGCTGGCGGAGGGGATGCATGAGATGCCCTGCGGCGCGGACCTGGTCACCGATCTCGATGATCCGGCGCTTCGCGTGATCGCTTGCAGCGGCGCACCGCGTTGTCGTGAGGCGCATGCCGACACGCGTGCATTGGCATCGGCGCTTGCATCCTTTGTCCCGGCGGATGCCCGGCTTCACGTGTCCGGCTGCGCCAAGGGCTGTGCCCATTCCGGTTCGGCCGACGTCACCCTGGTTGCGTCAAGCGAGGGCTTTGACCTCATCCGTTGCGGCACGACGCGGGATGCGCCGGTCCTGCGAGGGCTCACCCGTTCGGACCTCGTCGCAAATACCTCCGTGCTGATGGGAGGCCATTGATGCCGCACGTCTATGAGACCGATGGTGCGGCGATCTATCGCCAGTCCTTTGCGACGATCCGGTCGGAGGCCGACCTTGCCCGTTTCACGCCCGACGAGGAACCGGTGGTCGTGCGCATGATCCACGCGGCGGGCATGGTGGGCCTGGAAGCGCATGTCCGCTTCACGCCCGGCATGGCCGCGAGTGCACGAGCAGCCTTGCAGAACGGCGCGCCGATTCTTTGCGATGCGCGGATGGTGTCGGAGGGCATCACGCGCGCACGGCTGCCGGCCGGCAACGCCGTGATCTGCACGCTCGGTGATCCCCAGATTCCTGCACTCGTGCAGTCGATGCGCAATACGCGCTCCGCGGCGGCGCTCGAACTGTGGCGGCCGCATCTGGCCGGCGCCATCGTCGCGATCGGCAACGCGCCGACGGCGCTGTTCCACCTGCTCAACAATGCTGGAGGATGCCGACTGTCCACGGCCGGCGGCGATCATCGGCTGTCCGGTCGGCTTCGTCGGTGCCGCCGAATCCAAGGCGGCATTGATGGCTGCGCCGCCGGTGCCGGCGCTGACGGTTGAGGGACGTCTCGGTGGTTCGGCGATCACGGTCGCCGCCGTCAATGCGCTGGCGAGCCGGAGCGAATAGCGATGGGACGCATCATTTGCTGCGGCCTCGGCCCAGGCGATCCGGATTTGATGAGCGTGCGCGCCGACCGCATGGTGCGGACCGCAAAGCATGTCGCCTATTTTCGCAAGAAGGGACAGCTCGGGCAGGCGCGGCGCATCGTCGACGGCATGCTCGCCGCCGACGTCAGCGAATATCCGATGGAATATCCGGTCACCACGGAGATCGGTTTTGACAGTCCCGAATACGCGCGGCTGCTCGCGGGCTTCTATGACGAATGGGCCGAGCGCCTGGCGCGGCTTGCGCGCGCGATCGACGTCGTCGTGCTCTGCGAGGGCGATCCTTATTTCTACGGCTCGTTCATGCACCTGCATGCGCGCCTGCGGGGGCGGGTCGAGGTCGAGATGATCGCCGGCATTCCCGGCATGGTCGGCTGCTGGAATGCGGTCGGCCAGCCGATCGCGCTCGCCGACGATGTGACCACCGTGCTGATGGGCACGCTGCCGGAGGCGGAACTTGCACAGCGGATGCAGAGCTCCGACGCGCTCATCGTGATGAAGACCGGCCGCAATCTTCCGAAGATCCGCCGCGCGCTCGCGTCCGCGGGCCGTCTCGACGACGCGTGGCTCGTCGAACGCGGCACCATGCCCGATCAGCGCGTCGCCCGGCTCGCCGATATCGCCGAGGCCGACTGTCCGTATTTTGCGATCGTGCTGGTGCACGGGCTGGGGCGGCGCAGGGAGGTGGCGCAATGACCGGCACGCTGACCATCGCGGGCCTGGGGCCGGGCGACGAAGCGCTGATCACGCCGGAGGTCTCCGCTGCGCTGGCAATGGCGACCGACATCGTCGGCTATGCGCCGTACGTGACGCGCGTGCCGCCGCGCGAAGGGCTCACGCTGCATCCATCCGACAACCGCGTTGAGTTGCAGCGCGCCGCTGAGGCGCTGCGGCTTGCGGCCGAAGGGCGGCAAGTCGTCGTGGTGTCCTCGGGTGACCCCGGGGTCTTCGCGATGGCATCCGCCGTGTTCGAAGCGCTCGAGGACGCGCCGCAATGGCACGACCTGCCGATCCGCGTTCTGCCCGGCGTAACGGCGATGCTGGCGGCTGCCGCCAGTGCCGGCGCGCCGCTCGGTCATGATTTTTGCGCGATCAATCTGTCCGACAATCTGAAGCCCTGGCCGCTGATCGAGCAGCGCCTGCGGTTCGCGGCCGAAGCCGATTTCGCGATCGCGATGTACAATCCGCGCTCGGCCAGCCGCCCTGATGGCTTTGCGCGGACGCTCGAGATTTTGAAAGAGGCGGGCTGCGGCGAGCGCATTGTGATTTTCGCGCGCGCTGTCAGCACACCCGAGCAGCGGATCGAGGCGGTCGAATTGCGCGACGCGAGGCCCGAGATGGCCGACATGCGGACGCTTGTGATCGTCGGCAATTCGACAACGCGGCGGGTCGGCCGCTGGGTCTATGCGCCGAGGCAGGTTCGATGACCGAGCCATTCCATCACCTCGCTCACGCTTTCGACCCGCGGCCTCTCCGGCAGCAGCGGCCGCGTGATCATGATGACGGGCAGGCCAAGCGCGCGGGCGGCGTCGATCTTGGCGCGCGCGCCACCTCCGCCGGAATTGCGAGCGACGATCCACGCGATGGAGCGCGCACGCATCAGCGCGTGCTCGCTCTCGAGTGTGAATGGGCCGCGCGAGACGATGACGTCGGCACCGGGCAACGGCAGCGTCTCCTCCGGCGGATCGACGAAACGCAACGTATAGGCATGCTGCGGCCGGCTACCGAACGGCGCGATGTGCTGGCGGCCGATCGCGAGGAACACGTTGGCGCGGCTGTCCGGCAACGCCGCGACCGCCGAGACGACGTCCGCGACCTCGATCCAGCGGTCGCCGGAGGTCTTGGCCCAGGGGGCACGTTCGAGCGCGAGCAGCGGCGTTGCGGTTTGCGCGCAGGCGGCGATCGCGTTGCGGCTCATCTCGGCCGCGAAGGGATGCGTCGCGTCGATCACATGCGTGATGCCTTCGCGACGCAGATAGTCGGCGAGACCGCTGACGCCGCCGAAGCCGCCGATCCGGGTCGGCAGAGGTTGTTCCGCGGGAGCGGCGGTGCGCCCGCCATAGGAATAGACCGCGTCGATCCCCGCGCGGGCGATCGCAGCGGCAAGCAAATTGGCGTCGGCCGTTCCGCCCAGGATCAGGGCGCGCATCATGGGTAGTCCCTGGTTGACCATCATCGGCATCGGCGAAGATGGCCTTGCCGGCCTCTCCGACGCAAGCCGAAAGGCGCTTGGTGAAGCCGAAACGGTGTTCGGCGGCGAAAGGCATCTGGCGCTGGCCGGAATCGCCGAGCGCGGCCGCGTTTGGCCGGTGCAGTTCGACGCGGAGATCGTGCTCGAATGCCGCGGTCGCCCGACGGTCGTGCTTGCCTCGGGTGATCCGTTCTGGCATGGCGTCGGCGGAAGCCTCGTCGGGAAATTGCAGCTAGGCGAGTGGGTCGCCCATTCCGCGCCGTCGACGTTCTCGCTGGCGGCGGCACGTTTGGGCTGGCGGCTCGAGAATGTCGTCTGTCTCGGTCTTCATGCCGCACCCTTCGAACGGCTGTTACCGCATCTGGCGCGCGGTGCACGGATCATTTGCCTGGTGCGCGACGGCAGCGCGGCTTCCGATCTCGCGCGCTGGCTCACGGACCATGGCTGGGGGGTGTCGGCGGTGTGGACGCTTTCGGCGCTTGGCGGACCGCGTGAGTCCATCGCGCAGCATCGCGCTGACAGCTATGCCGGCGATTCAAGCGACGGTCTCGTCGCTGTTGCGCTGGAGGCCGCGGGAGCGCAGGGGATCGCGCGCAGCTCGGGTCTGCCCGACGCACTGTTCGTGCATGACGGGCAACTGACCAAGCGGCCGGTCCGCGCGCTTGCGCTGTCGGCGCTTTCGCCGCGGCCGGGTGAGCGGCTGTGGGATATCGGCGCGGGCTCGGGTTCGATCTCGGTCGAATGGGCGCTTTGCGGCGGGACGGCGATCGCCGTCGAGGCCCGCGGCGAACGCGCCGCCAACATCCGCAGCAATGCGGCGAGCTTCGGCTTGACGCATCGGGTCACCGTCATCGAGGGCAAGGCCCCCGGTGCTTTGTCGAGCCTTGAGGTGCCCGATGCGGTGTTCGTCGGTGGTGGCCTCGATGCTGATATGTTCGATGCGATCTGGTCGCGCATTTCATCGGGAACGCGACTGGTTGCGCATGCGGTGACCCTGGAAACCGAGGCGCTGCTTTCCGATCTGCATCAGCGCCTTGGCGGCGAACTGGTGCGGATCGAGATCGCGCAGGCTGAGCCGTTAGGCCGCTATCGCTCCTGGAAAGCCGCGCGGCCGATCGTGCAATGGAGCGCGGTCCGATGAAGGTCGCGGGCTTGGGGTTCAGGAGCAATGCCAGTGTCGCGTCGTTGCGCGAAGCGCTCGACGCGGCCGGCGGGCCAGAAGGCCTTGCGGCGGTTGCGACGGTGAGTGACAAGGCCGGTGCGATGGCATTGCGAGCACTGGCACAGGGACTGGGGTTGCCGATCCGGGGCATTCCCGCCGAAGTACTGGCTGAGGTGCAAACCGCGACACAGTCCGAATTCATCAGGGCCAGGTTCGGGACGGGTTCGGTGGCCGAAGCAGCCGCGGTCGCAGCCGCCGGGCGCGGCGCGCGCCTGATTTCGGTCAGGGCCGTGTCGCAGGATCGGACGGCCACTGCGGCGATCGCAGAAGGAGACGGCGAATGACGGTGCATTTCATCGGCGCGGGGCCGGGCGCCGCCGATCTCTTGACCCTGCGGGGCCGCGATCTCATCGCCGCTTGCCCGGTTTGTCTTTACGCCGGATCGTTGGTCCCCGAGGGCGTGCTGGCGCATTGCCCGAAGGATGCGCGCATCGTCAATACGGCGCCGCTCTCGCTCGACGAGATCATCGCCGAGATCGCCGCGGCGCATGCCGAGGGCAAGGACGTGGCGCGGCTGCATTCGGGTGATCTCTCGATCTGGTCGGCGATGGGGGAGCAGCTGCGCCGGTTGCGCGCGTTGCAGATTCCCTATTCGGTCACGCCCGGCGTGCCGGCGTTCTCGGCGGCCGCTGCGGCACTGGAGGCCGAACTGACGCTGCCGGGCCTCGCGCAATCGGTGGTGCTGACGCGCACGCCGGGCAGGGCGAGCGCGATGCCTGACGGCGAGACGCTCGCGGCCTTTGCCGCGACCGGTGCGGTGCTTGCGATCCATCTGTCGATCCATCTGCTGGACAACGTCATAGCCGAGCTGACGCCGCACTATGGCGCGGATTGTCCGGTGGCGATCGTCTGGCGCGCGAGCTGGCCGGAGCAGCGCATCGTGCGCGCCACGCTTGCGACCCTCGATGCCGCGGTCGGCCCGGAACTCGAACGCACCGCGCTCATCCTGGTCGGCAAGACGCTCGGCGCCGGCGAGTTCGCCGAGAGCCGCCTCTATGCGGCCGACTATGACCGCCGCTACCGGCCGATGGGGCCGGAGCCACGCTTTCCGGAATCATCGCGATGACCGCCGGGCTCGTGATCTCGGCACCGGCATCCGGCGTCGGCAAGACGACGCTGACCCTGGCGCTGGCGCGCGCCTATCGCAATCGCAGCGTGAGGGTGCAATGCCTCAAGAGCGGGCCGGACTATATCGATCCGGCTTTTCACGCGGTCGCGACCGGACGCGCATCCGTCAACATCGACAGCTGGGCGATGTCGCGCGAGGCGATCGCGCGTCTGGCAAGCCGCGGCGCGGACGCCGATCTCGTGCTGGCCGAAGGCTCGATGGGATTGTTTGACGGCGTGGCGATGCACGGCGTTTCGGGTACCGGCGCCACTGCCGATATTGCCGAGATGATGGGATGGCCGGTGCTGCTGGTGATCGACCCCTCCGGCCAGGCACAGACCGCAGCGGCAGTCGCAGCGGGATTGCGCGATTTTCGCGCCGGCGTGCGGCTTGCGGGTGTCGTGCTGAACCGCGTCGCCAGTCCGCGGCACGAAGCGCTGGTGCGCGCCGCCATGGCGGGCGCGGGCATTCCGGTGTTGGGTGCGCTGCCCCGACACGCCGAGATTGCCTTGCCGAAGCGGCATCTCGGCCTGGTGCAGGCCGAAGAGCAGGCCGAGATCGACGGTCTGATCGATGAGGCCGCGCGTTTCGTCGCCGAGCATGTCGATCTCGACGCCGTGCTGAAATCGGCGCGCGCCTGGTCGCCGCAATCGGCCGTGCGGAGCCTCGACATCACGCCGCCAGGCCAGCGCATTGCGCTTGCGCGCGACGCCGCGTTCTCCTTTGTCTACCCGCATATGCTGGAAGCCTGGCGCGCGGCCGGCGCCGAGATCGTGACGTTCTCGCCGCTTGCCGACGAAGCTCCCGACGCGGACGCCGATGCGTGCTGGCTGCCCGGCGGTTATCCTGAACTGCATGCCGCCCGGCTTGCCGCCAACAAGCGGTTTCTTGGGCAGCTGCGTGCCTTTGCGGAGACGAAGCCGGTGCATGGCGAGTGCGGAGGCTACATGGTGCTGGGTGCCGCGTTGACCGATGCCGAAGGCGTGCGCCATGAGATGGCGGGATTGCTCGGCCTTGAGACCAGCTATGCCAAGCGGCGCATGCATCTGGGCTACCGGCTCGCCGAGCTTGCCGCTGCGATGCCCGGGCACGGTCCCGGCGCACGCCTGCGCGGCCACGAATTTCACTATTCGACGATCATCGCGCAGCCGGATACGCCGCTCGCGGTGGTGCGTGATGCGACCGGCGCGATTGTTGCGGAGACGGGGTCGCGGCGCGGCAATGCAACCGGTACATTCTTCCATTTGATTGTGGAGGACCGGTGAGCGGATTCGTTTCCTTCGTGTCGGCCGGCCCAGGCGATCCCGAGCTCCTGACCATGAAGGGAGCCGCCCGGCTGCGCGAGGCCGACGTGGTGCTCTATGATGACCTCGCCTCCGGCGCGATCCTCGATCTCGCACGCCCCGGCGCCAACCTCGTCGCGGTCGGCAAGCGCGCCGGCCGGCTCTCGGCCCGGCAGCATCATGTCAGCCGGCTGCTGGTCGACTATGCGGCGACCGGCGTGCGGGTGGTGCGGCTGAAGTCCGGCGATGCCGGCATCTTTGGACGGCTTGAGGAGGAGATCGAGGCGTTGCGCGCGGCCGGCATCGGCTACGAGATCATTCCCGGCGTGACCTCGGCCTCGGTGGCCACGGCGCGGGCCGGCATTCCGCTGACGCGGCGGCTGACCTCGCGCCGCGTCCAGTTCGTGACCGGTGCCGATGTCACGGGCGAATTGCCCGCGGATTTGAATTGGGCGGCGCTGGCCGATCCGGAAGCCACCACCGTCGTCTATATGGGCCGGCGCACCTTTCCGGCCCTGGCGGCAAGGCTGATCGCGCATGGCCTCGCTCCCGAGACGCCTGCACTGTTGGCGGAGTCGCTCGGCCATGCCGACGAGCGGCTCGTTCGCACCACGATCGCAGAGCTTGCCGAACGGCTCACGCATGCAGGCGCTGCCACCGCGGCTGCCGTTATCCTGTTCGGCGCGCTGGCGCCGGAGCAAGGTTGATACGGCCATGTTGACGCTTTCCCTGATCGGTATCGGATGTGGCGATCCGCAGCAGCTCACGCTTGCTGCGATCACCGCCATCAATGCCGCCGACCTGGTCCTGATCCCGCGCAAGGGGACCGCGAAGTCGGATCTTGCCGACTTGCGCCGAACGATCTGCGCAGAGGCGTTGAACAACGACCGCACGCGGATTGCGGAATTCGACCTGCCGGTGCGTGACGCCGGCGAGGCGGACTATCGCAAGGGCGTCGACGATTGGCACGATGCGGTCGCCCCAACCTGGTCACAGGAAATCGCGCGCCATCTCGGCGGCGAGGGGCGCGTCGCCCTGCTGATCTGGGGCGATCCTTCGCTCTACGATTCGAGCCTGCGGATTGCGCGACGGCTCGATCCGCTGCCGTCGATCGAGGTGATCCCGGGCATCACGTCGATCCAGGCGCTGTGCGCGGCGCATGCGCTGCCGCTCAACGAGATCGGCGAGCCGTTCCTGGTCACGACAGGCAGGCGGCTCCGCGAGGCCGGTTGGCCGCCGGGCGTCGACACCATCGTCGTGATGCTCGACGGCGGCGCGGCATTCCAGACGCTGGATCCGGAGGGCCTGGAGATCTGGTGGGGCGCCTATCTCGGCATGCCCGATCAGATCCTCATGGCGGGCGAGCTGGCCGAGGCAGGCCCTCGCATTGTCGCCGCGCGCTGCGATGCGCGTGAGCGGCACGGCTGGATCATGGACAGCTACGTCCTCAAGCGGCGATCGTGATCGAGGGATCGTGTCGGCGTTCCACGCAGCAGGGCTGCTATCCGTTCTTCAGCCCGCGAATAGAGGGTTGGATCGTCAGGCGGTAGGCGACGAGCGCGTCGCCATCGAACTGCTCAAGGGTTGTCTCGCAGACCGGGCAGCGATACTCGCCCTTGCTTCCTGATCCGGATGCCAGCTCAAGGCGCCGGAATCCAGCCCCGCAGCGCGGACATGTGACGTCGCCCTTCTTCATCAACTCACCCCAGAACAACACCGGCGGTATCTTGTAACCCGGAGCGCGCGGCAGAACTATGGTCATGGCCGGGAGAGCGGCCGATCATTCCTGCATGGCAACGCCGATGCGATCGAGAGAGATCGAACATCCAGACCGCCCGTCCGGTCCCGCACAGGAACGGACCGGCAACTGCAACGGATTCCGCAAACTCGGCAACCGCTTATGGCGTGACGTCGAGGTCCGATCTGAGCTCGCCCGCACCGCAACAATGGCTGCGATGTCGCGAGGCCCGCGCTTTCCCCGCCCCCCGATCAACGCGCGATCGCCGGCGAACCCGAGGTTCGCCGGCGATCCATCAACGGACGCCACCGATTGCCGCGTCAGGCGAACCACGTCCTGCCTCAGAAGGTAGAGCGACACGGCGAGCAGAACGACGTCCTTCATCAGGAAGGGCACGTTGCCGGTCATTGCAGGGAAGCCTCCCGCGGCAACGTCCCAGCCATCAGGCATGAACGGGATGACGGTGACGGTTGCGATGAAAGTGCCGGTCGAGCCGAGGGCGCCGAGCACGCCGAGGCGCTTGTCCCAGAACCCCGCCAGCAGCAGCGAGCCGAACGTCCACTCCGAGGCGCCGAGGAAGTAGCTGGCGCCGGCATGGCCGAGGGCTGGATAGAGCCACCAGATCAGCGGCCCGTTGCTGATGAACGGGACCAGCCGTTCGAATTCGTACGGAAACCACTTCTGGTAACCGAAGAACAGGAACATGATCACCATCGCGGCGCGGACGACGTGGTAGTCGAGATCTTCGGTGAGCAGGCCGGACCTGTACAGCGTGCGGACAAGTGCACTTTGTGTGGTGTTGGAAAGCGTGGTCATGGTCGTGATCCCTTCGTGTGACATCGCGCGGTTGCTCTAGGCGACCGCGGGGAAGTCGATGTCGGTGTCGTTGATGCGGTTGAAGACGTTGGTGAAGACGATGGTCGCGAACGCCAGGCTGATCTCGACCAGCTGCGCGTCGCTGTAGCCGGTGGCCCTGATCGCGGCGAAATCCGCGTCGCTGACGGTGCCGCTCGACTGTGCGAGCTTGCGGACGAAATGCACCAGCGCATCGCGCTTGGCGTCACCGGTCGGCGCGCCGTCGCGGATCTGCTGGAGGACGTCCGCGTTCACGCCGGCCAGCCTGGCGAGATGGGAATGCGCGGCGACACAGTAGTCGCAGCCGCCGGCGGCGCTGACGACGAGCTTGATGATCTCCCGATCGCGCTTGGAAAGGCTTCCGCTGGCGAGCACCGCATCGGCGGCGAGCATCGACTTGAGCGCGGCCGGGCCGTGGGCGGCGATCGCCGCGTAGGCGTTCGGGACGCTGCCGGCCGCCTTCTTGATCTGGGCGTAGATCTGGCCCGAGGGGCCGGTATCGGTTTCGAGATTGGGGACTGAGAGACGGGACATGGTGGCACTCCTTGTTGGGGTTGGTGAACGATTGCGGAGTGACAATAGGAGCGACATGTGAGACAATGAATGTCGATATAGCTCATATGTATGCTCTATCGTCTCAATCCGGTCGCTTTGGGGGACTGCCATGGATTGGCTCAGCCGGCTGTTCGCGATGATGCCGGTACGCGGGCGGCTCGACCTGCGTTGCAGCTACAGCGTGCCCTGGCGCATCGACAAGGGGCCGGGCGCGTCCAACGAGATCCCCTATCATGCGGTGCTTGCCGGCTCGGCGATCCTGGACGATCCCGCAGGCGGTCAGCCGTTGCTGCTGAAGACCGGAGACATTCTCCTGCTGCCAGGTAACCCGCGACACGTGATGCATGACGGCAGCGGGGCGACACCGCTGCCGGCGCGCAACCGGGCGGCACAGAATTTCACGATCAGCGAAAACCTGGGTTCGGACGAACGGCTCGACCTGCTGTGCGGACACTTCGCGATTGCGCCCCCGCACGACCGTCTGTTGCGCACCTACCTTCCGCCGCGTCTTGTCGTGCATGCCGGCCCGCGCACGGGAAAGGGAACGGCCGCACAGCTCGCCGGGCTCGTGTCCCTGATGCGCAGCGAAACGGCCGACGATCATCTGGGCGGCCGCGCCATGCTGGACGCGCTGTCCACGGCGATGTTTGCGCTTGTGCTGCGGCTAGCGAGCGAGACCGATGACAGGTCACACGGTCTGCTTGCACTGGTCGGCGATCCCCGTCTTGCGCCGGCGGTGGCGGCCATGTTCAACCAGCCTGCGCGCGCGTGGTCGCTGCCGGAGCTTGCGCGTCTCTGCAACATGTCGCGCGCCACGCTTGCACGGCAGTTCCAGGAGAAGCTCGGGCGATCGGCCAGCGATCTGCTTACCGATATCAGGATGACGCTTGCGGCGAACGAGTTGAGGAGATCGTCGCTGTCGACCGGCGCCGTTGCGGAGATGGTCGGCTACCAGTCCGAAGCCGCATTTCAGCGCGCCTTCAAGAGCCATATGGGCGTGACGCCGGCGCAGTGGCGAAAGCGGCCACCGTCCGAACCCGATGCCGTGACGGATGTCGTCGCACCGGGTGATCCGCCAGGCGCCGTACAAGTTTGACCCACGACAGGCAAGCGGCCGATGGGCGATCGCCACCGGCCGCACTGCGCGCTGTCATGCCTTCACGGCCGCCGCTTGCTGGAGAACTGCGATCATGTCCTCGGGCTCCGGGCGGCGGGTATAGTCGGGGTTCACCTCCGAGTAGAGGATCACGCCATCCTGTCCGATGACGTAGCGGGCCGGCATCGGCAACGTCCAGCTCGGATCGTCGTTGAAGGTCGGCAGATCGTTCTTCAGCTGCTTGTAAAGTTCGACCAGATAGTCGGGCAGATGGAAGCGCAGTCCGAAGGCGTCGCCGATCTGGCCCTTCACGTCGGACAGGATCGGGAAGGAGAGCTTGTTCTGGCGCACCGACTTCCGGCTGTTCGGCGCGGTCTGCGGCGAGATCGCGACCAGCGAAGCGCCGTATTTGTCGAATTCCGGCTTGGCGGCTTCCAGCGCCTGCAGCTCCATGTTGCAGTACGGGCACCAGACGCCGCGGTAGAAGCTGAGCACCAGCGGGCCGCGCTTCAGCAGGTCGGCCGAGTTGACGATATTGCCGTCGGGATCCCGGAGCGAGAAGGCAGGGGCGACATCGCCCGCCTTCTTGGCGCGCTGGGCGGCACCGGACGCGACAAGCTCCGCGGTGGCGCGGTGCATGATCTCGATGACGGCTGGCGGAACGTTGTAGGGCGGCTTTCCGGCTTCGAAGTCGGCTTTGAAAGCGTCGAGCTTGGCTTGAAGCGACATGGCGATCTCCTTGGGCTTCCGGATGCAGGACGGCGGCGCCGTCGGTCCGGTTGAACTCACACCCAGGAAGCTAAAGGAGATGGCCGCGCGGGGTAGCGCTGCTGCGGGACTAGCGCTTATTCCTGTCTGGAATAAGCGTGAATCACTTCAACCGGCGGATGACGCGTCATGCATTGAAGCTGCGCTCGAAGAAGTTCACGAATGCCCGGGCCTTGGCGGTCGCGGCGCGCCCGGTCGGAAGCACGGCCCAGAGATCGAGCGCGGGCAGGCTCCATTCCGGCAGGACCGCATGCACGGCGCCCGCCTTGAGTTCGGGGCTGAACATCCATTCCGAGGCGATCGCGAGCCCGGCATCGGCGAGCACCGCAGCCCGGACGCCTTCGGCCGCGGTCACCCGCAACCGGCTCCGCACGGTGACGGCCAGTTCGGTGCTCTCGCGCTGAAAGGACCACACGCTGCCCTCGCGCAGATAAACGACGGCCTGGTGCCGGCTCAATTCGCTCGGCGTGGCCGGCGTGCCGGCGCGGTCGAAATAGGCCGGCGTGCCCAGCACGAGGCGCCTGCATCTCGCGACACGGCGGGCAGTCAGCGTCGAATCCGTCATCTTGCCTATCCGCAGGGCGACGTCGATGCCTTCCTGCACGAGATCGATCTGGCGGTCGTCGAGCACGACCTCGAGCTCCAGCTCCGGGTGCTGCGCGAGAAACTTCGGCAGCATCGGAATGAGATGGATCCGGGCGAAGGTGACGGCGGCGCAGACCCGCAATCGTCCCTTGAGGCCGGCACCGGCGCCGCGCGCCGCGATCTCGGCTTCGGCCGCTTCTTCAAGCGCGCGCCTGGCACGCTCGAGATAGCCGAGCCCTGCTTCAGTCGGGGTGAGGCCATGGGTGGAGCGCGTGAGCAGCTTGACCCCGAGAAATTCCTCGAGCTGTGCGACTGATTTCGAGACTGCCGGCTGGCCGACCCGGAGCTGCCGCGCCGCTCCGGAGAACGAGCCGGTCTCGACCACCCGCACGAACGTCTCCATCGCCGCCAGACGATCCATGGCTATTCTCCACAGGAATGAGCGATCATGCCCATCCTGTCACGGTCCGAGGCGATTGGCCATTTCCGGACGCGCGCTTCGGCAGCGGAGCCGGCAGGCTACGACTTGCGATGCCTCGCATTGACCGCGATCGCAGCGGCGGCGGTGCGGTTCTCGACGCCGAGCTTGGCGTAGATCTGCTCGAGGTGCTTGTCGACGGTGCGTGGGCTCAAGCCCAGGATCTGCGCGATGTCGCGGTTGGTCTTGCCCTTGGAGAGCCAGGACAGCACCTCGCCCTCGCGGGTGGTCAGGCCGAGCTCGCTGGAGAACTCGGCCGGCATGTCGCCGTTGGTGTCCTTGGCCAGCCGCAGCAGGAATTCGTTGGGCCCGAGCTTGCCCATGAATTGCAGGCGAAGCTGCTCGCTGCCGGGGAATGACGCCACGGTCGCGGTCTTCGCTCCGGCTTTGCCCTTCTGCGCCTGTTCAAGCCATTGCGGCACCGGCTCCGGCAGGACGAAATTGTCGGCGGCATCGGCGAGCGTATCCGACAGCAGTCGCTGTGCCTGCGGCGTCGCCCATAGCAGCGCGCCTGAGCTGTTGACCGCGAGCAGGTAGCGGCCGGAGACGTCCAGCGCGGCGCGGGCGCTCTGGGTCATCCGGGCGTTGGCGAGATGCACCCGGATGCGCGCCAGCATTTCCTCGACCACGATCGGCTTCGTCACATAATCGACGCCGCCGGCCTCCAGCCCGCGCACGATGTGCTCGGTTTCGGCCAGCCCCGTCATGAAGATGATCGGCACGCCGTCGAGCCCGGCGTCGCGCTTCAGCCGCCGGCAGGTCTCGAAGCCGTCCATGCCGGGCATCACGGCATCGAGCAGCACGATATCGGGCGTGATCTGGTCGACGATGCGCATCGCGGAGGCGCCGTCGAGCGCGACCATCACGGTCATGCCGGCGCCGTCGAGCGCGTCGGTGAGCAGGCGCAACGTCTCGGGCGAGTCGTCGACGACGAGGGCAACGTCGCGCTTCCGCTGTTCAATGGTCATAGCTGTGCAATGTCTTCAACGTCGCCATATATTGATCGAGATCGAACCGGTCGATCAGCGTGCGCATCTGGCCGACGAAATCGGCATGTTCGGGACATTCGTTGCCGATCTCGTCGAGCTTGAGCTGGATCGCCCTGATATAGCCGAGCTGGCCGAGACTGATCAGCTCTTCGACATATTTCACCGGCGGGCGCGAACCAGTGTCGGGCTTCCATTGCGGGGGCGGAATCTGCTCGGCCTCATACTGCCACTCGATCTTGAGCAGCTGGCGGATGCTCTCGAGCAGCCGCGGGATGTCGATCGGCTTCATCAAATAGCCGTCGTGGAACGGTTGCGCCAGCGGCGCCCCATGGGCTTCCAATGCGCTCGCGGATATCATCAGGATGCGGGCCTGGTGATGGCCTTCGGAGCGCAAGGTTTCAGCGACCGTCCAGCCGTCCATGCCCGCCATCGAGATATCGAGCAGGAACAGGTCCGGCCGGCAATGCTGCGCGAGGGCCAGGCAGCCCGGCCCGTCAGGCGCGCTGAGCAGGATGAAGCCGAGCGGCGCCAGGATCTCGCGCAGGAGGTCGCGGTGGGTCGGGTCATCGTCGGTGATCAGGATCGTCTTGCGCGGGCCGTGATAGCCGTACACCGGAGCGTCGACCGGCGCGTCGCGGCGTGGATTGGTGACTTCGGAGAGCAGCAGTTTGACACGGAAGGTGCTGCCGGTGCCGACCGTGCTCGAGACCTTGATGTCGCCGCCCATCACGCCCGCGAGCAGGCGGCTGATGGTGAGGCCGAGCCCGGTGCCGGTCTGCGGCTGGGTGATGCCGAGCGCGCCGCGCTCGAACGGCGCGAAGATCCGTTCGAGATCGTCGGGCTGGATGCCCGGCCCGGTATCGATCACCTCGAACTCGGCAACCGGGCTGCGATAATGCACCACGAATTGCACCTTGCCGGTCTGCGTGAACTTGATCGCATTCGAGAGCAGGTTGATCAGGATTTGCCGCAGCCGCTTCTCGTCGGCATAGACCACGACCGGCAGCAGGGCCGGCCGCCTGAACACGAAGTCGATGCCCTTGGCCGCGGCCTGCAGGCGGAACATGCCGACCAGCTGCTCGAGGAAATCGTTCAGCCGCACCTCGTCGCGCGATAGATAGAGCCGGCCGGCCTCGATCTTGGAGATATCGAGAATGCCATCGATCAGACCCGACAGATGATCGGCGCTGCGGCGGACCACCCGCACTTGCCCGCGTGGCCGCACCGGGAGGCTGTCGTCCTGCTCCAGCAGCTGCGCATAGCCGGAGATCGCATTGAGCGGCGAGCGAAGTTCGTGACTGAGACCCACGACGTATCGGCTCTTGGCGAGATTGGCGGCCTCGGCCACTTCCTTGGCGCGCTGCAGCTCGGCGTCGGTGCGCTTGTGGGCGTCGATCTCCTGGATCAGCAGCGTGGTCTGCCGGCGTGTTTCGTCTTCCGCGGCGCGCCGGCTCTGTTGCGCCAGCACGAACAGCCAGGCGACGACGCCGATGATGAGGGTCAGCGCAAAGAACACCTTCCACAGCACGTCGGCCAATAGCTCGTTGGCATGCACGGCTGCGGTGGTCTGCAGGTAGATCAGGCCGAGCACCAGCGCCACGAGGCCGGCCGAGACCGCGAAAACGCCGAGGTAATGGCCGAGCTGCGAATTGATGCGGGCGTAGATCGGCTGCGGCATCACCTTGCCCAGGGCGTCCGAGACTTGTGCGCCGATCCGTCCATGCGGCTTGCAGAGGTCGTGGCAGCGGGCGTCGAGCGAGCAGCACAATGAGCAGATCGGGCCGGCATAGGCCGGGCAGGCGGCCATGTCCTCGGGCTCGAAAGCATGCTCGCAGATGCAGCACTGGATCGATTCAATGTTCTGCCAGCTCCGCTTCGGCTTGCGGGCGATGTAGTACTTGCCGCCAGTCGCCCAGGCAATGAGGGGAGCCGCGATGAAGGCGACGGCAAGCGCGACGAAGGCCGACAGCGCTTTCGCGGTCGGGCCGAACAGGCCGTAGAACGCGCTGATCGAGACCACGGTCGCGATCGTCATGGCGCCGACGCCGACCGGATTGATGTCGCAGAGATGGGCGCGCTTGAACTCGATATGCTGCGGCCGCAAGCCGAGCGGCTTGTTGATGACGAGATCAGCCACCAGCGCGCCGACCCAGGCGATCGCGACGTTGGAGTAGAGCGCCAGCGTCTGCTCCAGCGCCTTGTAGACGCCGATCTCCATCAACAGCAGCGCGACCACGACATTGAAGACTAGCCAAACCACGCGGCCGGGATGCGAATGGGTGAGGCGGGAGAAGAAGTTCGACCATGCGATCGAGCCGGCATAGGCATTGGTGACGTTGATCTTGACCTGCGACAGGATCACGAACGTCCCGGTCAGCGCCATGGCGAGATCGGGCTGCGAAAGCACGTAGCGGAAGGCTTCGAGGTACATGTTGGCGGGCTCGGCGGCGTGCTCGGCCGAGACGCCGTGGCTCAGCGCGAAGAAGGCCAGGAACGAGCCGGCCAGCAGCTTGAGCGCGCCGAGCACGATCCAGCCGGGACCGGCGCTGAGCAGTGCGATCCACCAGGCCTTTCGCGAGGTGCGGCGGTCGCGCGGCAGGAAGCGCAGGAAGTCGACCTGCTCGCCGATCTGCGCCACCAGCGCGAACACGACCGAGGCCGCCGTGCCGAACAGCAGGAGATCGAGGTTGCCCGCGGGATCGCCGTGCTCGCCGGCGAACTTGCGCCACTCGGTGAACGAATGCGGATTGGCCCAGGCGATCGCCGCGAACGGCATGATGTGGAGGATCACCCACAGCGGCTGGGTCCAGAGCTGAAAGCGGCTGATCAGCGTGATGCCGTAGACGACCAGCGGAATGATCACGACCGCGCTGATCAGGTAGCCGATCGGCCGCGGGATGCCGAAGCACATGTCCAGCGCACTGGCCAGGATCACGGCCTCGATCGCGAAGAAGATGAAGGTGAAGGAGGCGTAGATCAGCGATGTGATGGTCGAGCCGATATAGCCGAAGCCGGCGCCGCGGGTCAGCAGGTCGATGTCGATGCCGCTTTTCGCGGCATGGTAGGCGATCGGCAGTCCGCAGAGGAAGATGATGACGCTGACGACCAGGATGGCGGCAGTCGCATTCATCGCGCCATAGTTCAGCGTGATGGTGCCGCCGATCGCCTCCAGCGCGAGGAAGGAGATCGCCCCTAACGCGGTGTTGGCGACGCGGGCGGCGGACCAGCGCCGCGCGCTCTTGGCGGTGAAGCGCAGCGCGTAGTCTTCCAGCGTCTGGTTGGCGACCCATTGATTATATTGGCGCCTGACGCGGTCGATCCGCTGCCGCCCTGCCACTCGCTCTACTCCTGGTCCACGATGCTCTGATCGCGGGCAAATCCCGTACCAAAAACCTACGTCGCTATTTTGCGGTGCAGTATACGCGATCTCACGTATCAGTGCGCTGCACAAAAGTGAGCAATCCTCGCCTGATCAACAAGCGTTCTCGAACCAATGGGGTGCTCATGTCAGACGAAACCAGACCAGGCCTGAAGTCTCCGCTCCGCCGCAAGCTCTTGATGGGAATGGCGGCTTTGCCGGCCGTTTCGATGCTGGGCCGTCCCGCCTTTGCCGACGTTCCTGCAACCTCCGCGGTCAACACCACGGGTCTTGCAGTCACCGATAGCGAAGTCACGGTCGGCATCCTGCATTCCGTGACCGGCACCATGGCGATCTCGGAGACCGGATCGGTCGAGGCCGAGAAGCTCGCGATCGAGCAGATCAACGCCGCCGGCGGCGTGCTGGGCCGCAAGATCAAGTTCATCCAGGAAGACGGCGCGAGCGACTGGCCGACCTTCGCGGAAAAGGCCAAGAAGCTCCTGGTCAATGACAAATGCGCGGCCGTTATGGGCTGCTGGACCTCGGCCTCGCGCAAGGCGGTGCTGCCGGTGTTCGAGCAGTACAACGGCATGCTGTACTACCCGACCTTCTATGAAGGTCTCGAGCAGTCCAAGAACGTGATCTACACCGGCCAGGAGGCGACGCAGCAGATCATCGCCGGCCTCGACTGGGTCAACAAGACCAAGGGCGCCAAGAGCTTCTATCTGCTCGGCTCGGACTACATCTGGCCGCGCACCTCGAACAAGATCGCGCGCAAGCACATCGAGAACCATCTGCAGGGCTGCAAGGTCGTCGGCGAGGAGTACTTCCCGCTCGGCTCGACCCAGTTCAACTCGGTCATCAACAAGATCAAGCTGACCAAGCCGGACGTGATCTACGCGATCATCGTCGGCGGCTCCAACGTCGCGTTCTACAAGCAGCTCAAGGCGGCCGGCATCGACCTGTCGAAGCAGACACTGCTGACCATCTCGGTCACCGAGGACGAGATCGACGGCATCGGCGGTGAGAACATCGCGGGCGCCTATGCCTGCATGAAGTACTTCCAGTCGCTCGACAATCCGAACAACAAGGCCTTCGTGCCCGCGTTCAAGAAGATGTGGGGCGAGAAGACCGTGATCGGAGACGTCACCCAGGCTGCCTATCTCGGCCCGTGGCTGTGGAAGTTGACGGTGGAGAAGGCGGGCTCCTTCGACATCGACAAGGTGGCGGCGGCTTCCCCCGGCGTCGAGTTCAAGGGCGCGCCGGAAGGCTATGTCCGGATACACGAGAACCATCATCTGTGGTCGAGGACCCGCGTCGGACGCGCCAAGGCCGATGGCCAGTATGAGCTGATCTACGAGACCGCCGATCTCGTCGAGCCTAATCCGTTCCCGAAGGGCTACCAGTGAGGCCAAGCGCCTAAGGCGCAAGCTCTCAACGCATCGCGGCGTGGATGCCATCGTCCACGCCGCATCGGACGCCGCTGCGTCGCGGCGCATGCCCCTGGACTGGAGGACATCATGTTCGGCGACTATTCGATCAGCGATCTCGGCGCCATCCTGGCGATGCAGGGATTTGCCGGGCTCATCCTGTTCTCCGTCTATGTGCTGATGGCGCTCGGGCTTGCCATCATCTTCGGCCAGATGGGCGTCATCAACATGGCCCATGGCGAGTTCATGATCCTCGGGGCCTACGTCACCTGGATGACGTCGAACGCCGTGCAGAGCTTCGCGCCCTCGCTATTTCCGGGTTATTTCTTCATCGCGATGATCCTGGCGTTCATCGCCTCCGGCTCACTTGGCATGCTGGTCGAATGGGCGCTGATACGCCATCTCTACAAGCGGCCGCTCGATACGCTGCTGGCGACCTGGGGCCTCAGCCTGATCCTGCAGCAGGCCTATCGCTCGATCTTCGGCGCGCGTGAAGTCGGCGTCGAGTTGCCGGAATGGATGATGGGCTCCTGGCAGGCGACCGACTCGATCCAGATCCCGATCAACGGCATGTTCGTGATGGCGCTGACCATGCTGATCACGATCGCGGTCGCCTACGTGCTGTTCTGGTCGAGCTGGGGCAAGCAGGTGCGGGCCGTGGTGCAGAACCGCGTCATGGCAGGCGCCGTCGGCATCAATACCGAGAAGGTCGATCGCTACACCTTTGGTCTGGGCTGCGGCATCGCCGGCATTGCAGGCTCGGCCTTCACCATGATCGGCTCGACCGGGCCGACCGCCGGCCAGCTCTACATCGTCGACACCTTCCTGGTCGTCGTGTTCGGCGGCGCCGCCTCGCTGTTCGGCACCATCGCCTCGGCCTTCTCGATCTCGCAGACCCAGTCGACGCTGGAGTTCTTCCTGTCGGGATCGATGGCCAAGGTGATCACGCTCTTGACCATCGTCGCGATCCTGATGGTGCGTCCGCAGGGGCTGTTCGCGCTCAAGGTCCGCAAATAAGAACAAGCAGGCAGGTCATGGTCATCAACTCGCGCTTTTTCAATCGCTCCGAACTGCTCGGCTTCCTTGCGCTCGCGGTGCTGCTGCTACTCATCCTGCCGCTGTCGCTGGATATCTTCCGCCTCAACCTGGTCGCCAAATACCTGACCTACGCCTTCGTCGGCATCGGCCTCGTGCTGTGCTGGGGCTATGGCGGCATCCTGAGCCTGGGGCAGGGCGTGTTCTTCGGCCTCGGCGGCTACTGCATGGCGATGTACCTCAAGCTCGAGGCTTCCTCGGTCGCGAACACCAAGATCCAGTCGACGCCCGGCATTCCCGACTTCATGGACTGGAACCAGATCACGCAGCTTCCGCTGTTCTGGAAGCCGTTCCACAGCTTTCCAGTCACATTGCTGGCGATCTTGCTGGTGCCCGCCTTGTTCGCGCTGATCATCGGCGCCGCGATGTTCAAGCGCCGGGTCGGCGGCGTGTACTTTGCGATCATCACGCAGGCGATCGCCGCGATCCTCACCATCCTGATCGTGGGGCAGCAGGGTTACACCGGCGGCATCAACGGCATTACCGACTTGCGCACGCTGCACGGCTGGGACATCCGCACCGATCACGCCAAGTTCGTTCTGTATTTTGTCGAGGTTGTGTTGCTGTTCGGATGCATCGTTGCCGCGCAATTCATCCGGCTGACAAAACTCGGGCGCATCCTGGTGGCGATGAGGGAGCAGGAGGATCGCGTGCGCTTCTCCGGTTACAGCGTCGCCAACTTCAAGATCTTCGCGTTCTGTGCCGCGGCGGTGTTCGCTGCGATCGGCGGCGCCATGTTCACGCTCGAGGTCGGCTTCATGTCGCCGTCCTTCGTCGGCATCGTGCCGTCGATCGAGATGGTGATCTACACCGCGGTCGGCGGTCGGATGTCGATCTTCGGCGCTGTCTGGGGCGCGCTGCTGGTCAATTTCGCCAAGACCAGCCTTTCGGAATCCTTCCCGCAGCTCTGGCTGTTCGGCCTCGGCGCGCTGTTCATCGCGGTGGTGCTGGCCTTCCCGAACGGGCTCTCCGGGATCTGGGCCGACCACGTCCAGCCCCGCATCGATCGTCTGCTTGCGTCGCGAAGATCAAAATCGGCGGGCCTTGTCGCCGACGGCGCACCAGCCGAGTGAGGAGGGACCATCATGCTCGTCGGCCATCAGCCCAAGGACTTCCTGCTCGCGGTCTCCGGACTCACCGTGTCCTTTGACGGCTTCAAGGCGGTGAACGATCTCTCCTTCTATGTCGAGGAGAACGAGATCCGCGTCATCATCGGCCCGAACGGCGCCGGCAAGACCACCGTGCTCGACCTGATCTGCGGCAAGACGCGGGCCACGTCAGGCTCGATCCAGTTCCGCGGCCAGGAGCTGACAAGGTTGCGCGAGAACGAGATCGTGCAGGCCGGCGTCGGCCGCAAGTTCCAGACGCCGTCGGTGTTCGAGGACCTCACCGTGTTCGAGAACCTCGAAATCTCCTACCCGCGCGGCCGCACCGTGTTCGGCTCGCTGACTTTCCAGCGCGATGACGCGGTCAAGCAGCGGGTCGAGGAGGTCGCGGAGATGATCTTCCTGAAGGACCGCCTCAACACCTATGCCGACCAGCTCAGCCATGGCCAGAAGCAGTGGCTCGAGATCGGCATGCTGCTGATCCAGGACCCGGACCTCTTGATGCTGGACGAGCCGGTGGCCGGCATGAGCGTCTCGGAGCGCGCCAAGACCGCCGAGCTGCTCAACCGGATCATCAAGGACCGCTCGGTGCTGGTGATCGAGCACGACATGAAGTTCGTCGAGGACATCGCGCACAAGGTCACGGTGCTGCATCAGGGCCAGATCCTGTCCGAGGGGACGATGGACCACGTCAAGAACGATCCAAAAGTGATCGAAGTTTACCTGGGCCACTAGCCCATGATCCCGGAAAGTGGCGTCCGGTTTCCGGACAAGATCATGGGCAAGAACTAAGGAACACCGCGATGCTGGCAATCAATGATCTTCACGTCGCCTACGGCCAGAGCGAGGTACTGCACGGCCTCAACGTCTCAGTCGCGCCGAACGAGATCGTCGCCATCATGGGCCGCAACGGCATGGGCAAGACCACGCTGATGAAGTCGCTGATGGGCATCTTGCCGGCCAAGAGCGGCAAGGTGACCATGGATGGCACCGAGCTCGGCGCGATGAAGAGCTACGAGCGGGTGGCGAAGGGGCTCGCTTACGTGCCGCAGGGCCGCATGATCTTCTCAACCATGACCGTGAAGGAGAACATCGAGACCGGGCTCGTGGTGTCAGGCGGCTCCGAGGTGCCCGGCGATATCTACGAGCTGTTTCCGGTGCTGCTCGAGATGAAGGGCCGTCGCGGCGGCAATCTCTCGGGTGGGCAGCAGCAGCAGCTCGCGATCGCCCGCGCGCTGGCGACCAAGCCGAAGGTGCTGCTGCTGGACGAGCCGACCGAAGGCATCCAGCCGTCGATCATCAAGGACATGGCGCGCACCCTGAAGCGGATCCGCGATGAACGGGGGCTGTCGATCGTTGTCTCCGAGCAGGTCCTGAGCTTCGCGCTCGACATCGCCGACCGCGTGCTCGTCATCGAGAACGGCGAGATCGTCCGCGACGATCCGCGCGCCAGCGTCGATGCCGCGCAGATTTCCAAGTACCTGTCCGTCTAACTATCAGTAACCCAAGGGGAGCATCGCGATGCCAGATACACTGATCAAGGTCGACCTCAGCAAATCGGCCTATGAAAACGACAAGATTCACAACCGCTGGCACCCGGAGGTTCCGATCGTCGAGTGGGTCAGCCCCGGCGACGATTTCATCATCGAGACCGTCGACTGGACCGGCGGCTTCATCAAGAACAACGATTCCGCCGATGACGTGCGCGACATCGATCTGTCGATCGTGCACTTCCTGTCCGGCCCGATCGGCGTCAAGGGCGCCGAGCCCGGCGATCTCCTCGTCGTCGACCTGCTTGACGTCGGTCCCTTGAAGGAGAGCCTGTGGGGCTTCAACGGCTTCTTCTCCAAGCAGAATGGCGGCGGCTTCCTCACCGATCATTTCCCGCTGGCGCAGAAGTCGATCTGGGACATCAAGGGCCTTTACACCTCGTCGCGTCACGTGCCCGGCGTCAACTTCGCCGGCCTGATCCATCCCGGCCTGATCGGCTGTCTGCCCGATGCCAAGATGCTGGCGGCCTGGAACAAGCGCGAAGCCGAGCTGATCGCGACCAACCCGACCCGCGTGCCGGGCCTCGCCAATCCGCCGTTCGCGCCGACCGCGCATGCCGGCCAGGCCAAGGGCGACGTCAAGGCCAAGATCGGTCTTGAGGGCGCACGCACCGTACCGCCGCGCGAGCATGGCGGCAATTGCGACATCAAGGATCTCTCGCGCGGCTCGAAGATCTACTTCCCGGTCTACGTGCCGGGCGGCGGGCTCTCGATGGGCGACTTGCATTTCAGCCAGGGCGACGGCGAGATCACCTTCTGCGGCGCCATCGAGATGGCCGGCTGGCTGCACATCAAGGTCGACATCATCAAGGACGGTGTGTCGAAGTACGGCATCAAGAACCCCGTGTTCAAGCCGTCGCCGATCACGCCGAACTACAAGGACTATCTGATCTTCGAGGGCATCTCGGTCGACGAGGCCGGCAATCAGCACTATCTCGACGTCCACATCGCCTATCGCCAGGCCTGCTTGAACGCGATCGAGTATCTGAAGAAGTTCGGCTACTCCGGCGCCCAGGCCTATTCGATCCTCGGCACCGCGCCGTGCCAGGGCCACATCTCCGGCGTGGTCGACGTGCCCAACGCCTGCGCCACGCTGTGGCTGCCGACGGAGATCTTCGACTTCGACGTCATGCCGTCGTCGGCGGGACCGATCAAGCACATCAAGGGCGACGTGCAGATGCCGATCTCGCCCGACAAGTGATCCTTTAGGTGATCCCTGCGCGAAGGGTGCGGGACGGCAGCGTATTGGCCGCCCCGCATCCATCGCCGGACTTCACACCACTGCGCAAGGATTAAGGAAATGCCGATCTACGAATATCTCTGCAACGATTGTGGTCCCTTCACCGACATGCGGCCGATGGCGGAATGCGACCTGCCGCAGGATTGCCCTCAATGCGATACGACGTCGCCGCGCGTGATCCTCACTGCGCCGGCGTTCTTCTGCATGCCCTCGGACAAGCGCAAGGCGCACGCCACCAACGAGCAGAGCCGGCACGCGCCGAAGACGCTCGATCAGTACAAGGCCGCGCACGGCCCGGGCTGCGGCTGTTGCTCCACGGGCAAGAAGAAGCCGGCACGGTTGATGACCAAGACGAAGAGCGGCGCCAAGGGCTTTCCGACCGCGCGTCCCTGGATGATCAGCCACTAGCAGTCTGCTGAAGAACCCCTCGCCACGGAGGGGGCTTGATGATTCACTTTATCATCTCGATTCGGTGGAGATGATGATGCGCGGCAGGTTTACGGATCAGGGCGGCCTGTTTTCGTACATTGCGCCGGATAAGCGTGTGCCAGCGAACCATCCGCTGCGGCAGGTTCGGGAACTTGTCCGGGACGTTTTGAGTGATTTGAACCGCAGCCTTGGGAGGCTCTACGCCAGCGAGGGACGCCCTTCGATCCCTCCAGAGCAATTGTTGAGCGCCTTGCTGCTGCAGGTGTTCTACGGCATCCGCTCGGAACGCCAGTTGATGGAGCAACTGGACTACAATCTTTTGTACCGCTGGTTCGTGGGACTGTCGCCGGACGATCCGGTGTGGGACCCGACCACCTTCACCAAGAACCGGGAGCGGCTGCAGAACGGCGATGTGTTCACGAAGTTCATGACCAGGCTTCTGAACCATCCGCAGGTCAAACCGCTGCTGTCGGACGAGCACTTCTCGGTGGATGGAACGCTGATCGAAGCCTGGGCTTCACAGAAGAGCTTTCGCCCCAAGGACGGCAGCGGCGACGATGATGACGGCGCCAACTTCCACGGCCAGAAGCGCAAGAACGACACCCATGCGAGCACCAGCGATCCGGACAGCAGGCTTTATCGCAAGGCGGCCGGACGGGAGGCCAAGCTTTGCTATATGGGCCACGTCACCATGGAGAATCGGCATGGGCTGGCGGTGGCCGGCAGGGTCACACATGCCGATGGCACCGCCGAACGCCGGGCTTCGGAGACCATGCTGAGGGCGAGACGCAAAGCCGCAGGCCGCCGTATCACCGCCGGTGAGGACAAGGCGTACGATACCGTCGATCATGTCGCCAATCTTCGCGCCATCGGCGTGACGCCGCATGTGACGCAGAACCAGGCCGTCACCAAAACCGGCAAGACCCGCAACAGCGCCATCGACGAACGAACCACGCGGCATCCGGGATATGGCATGTCGCAATCACGCCGGGCGATGGTCGAGTGCATCTTCGGATGGGGCAAGCAGCACGGCACCATGCGCAAGACCAAACATCGTGGCATCGGCCGCGTCGCCGCCGATTTCCTGCTCAATCTGATCGCCTATAACCTGATCCGCATTCCCAAACTGCTTGCCGCCTAGCCACCCCGCGTCAGGGTACACCCAACACCAGCCTGGAAAACTATAACCAACTCCACCGCGCCGACCCAACAACGGCCGCAACAACAAGAAAGCTCTCCATTTCAAGGTTTTTCAGCAGACTGCTAGAGCGTTTTCGAGCGAAGTGGATACCGGTTCGCGTTGAGAAAGCGCGTCAAGACAAAAGCCTGGAGTCCCGTTCCGATCCAATCGGAACGGGAAGGGCTCTAGCAGTCTGCTGAAGAACCCCTCGCCACGGAGGGGGCTTGATGATTCACTTTATCATCTCGATTCGGTGGAGATGATGATGCGCGGCAGGTTTACGGATCAGGGCGGCCTGTTTTCGTACATTGCGCCGGATAAGCGTGTGCCAGCGAACCATCCGCTGCGGCAGGTTCGGGAACTTGTCCGGGACGTTTTGAGTGATTTGAACCGCAGCCTTGGGAGGCTCTACGCCAGCGAGGGACGCCCTTCGATCCCTCCAGAGCAATTGTTGAGCGCCTTGCTGCTGCAGGTGTTCTACGGCATCCGCTCGGAACGCCAGTTGATGGAGCAACTGGACTACAATCTTTTGTACCGCTGGTTCGTGGGACTGTCGCCGGACGATCCGGTGTGGGACCCGACCACCTTCATCAAGAACCGGGAGCGGCTGCAGAACGGCGATGTGTTCACGAAGTTCATGACCAGGCTTCTGAACCATCCGCAGGTCAAACCGCTGCTGTCGGACGAGCACTTCTCGGTGGATGGAACGCTGATCGAAGCCTGGGCTTCACAGAAGAGCTTTCGCCCCAAGGACGGCAGCGGCGACGATGAGGACGGCGCCAACTTCCACGGCCAGAAGCGCAAGAACGACACCCATGCGAGCACCAGCGATCCGGACAGCAGGCTTTATCGCAAGGCGGCCGGACGGGAGGCCAAGCTTTGCTATATGGGCCACGTCACCATGGAGAATCGGCATGGGCTGGCGGTGGCCGGCAGGGTCACACATGCCGATGGCACCGCCGAACGCCGGGCTTCGGAGACCATGCTGAGGGCGAGACGCAAAGCCGCAGGCCGCCGTATCACCGCCGGTGAGGACAAGGCGTACGATACCGTCGATCATGTCGCCAATCTTCGCGCCATCGGCGTGACGCCGCATGTGACGCAGAACCAGGCCGTCACCAAAACCGGCAAGACCCGCAACAGCGCCATCGACGAACGAACCACGCGGCATCCGGGATATGGCATGTCGCAATCACGCCGGGCGATGGTCGAGTGCATCTTCGGATGGGGCAAGCAGCACGGCACCATGCGCAAGACCAAACATCGTGGCATCGGCCGCGTCGCCGCCGATTTCCTGCTCAATCTGATCGCCTATAACCTGATCCGCATTCCCAAACTGCTTGCCGCCTAGCCACCCCGCGTCAGGGTACACCCAACACCAGCCTGGAAAACTATAACCAACTCCACCGCGCCGACCCAACAACGGCCGCAACAACAAGAAAGCTCTCCATTTCAAGGTTTTTCAGCAGACTGCTAGAGGGGTGGCTGATCGTCAGGCCTGTTCGGCGACCTTCAGGGCCTCGGTGCGAATCTCCTCGACCAGCCGCTCCTTCAGTGCGACGAATTCGGGCGTGGTCTTGATCTTGTAGGAGCGCGGATGCGGCAGGTCGACCACGATCTCGGCCTTGATGCGGCCGGGACGCGCGCTCATCACGATGACGCGGCTGCCGAGGAAGATCGCTTCCTCGATGTCGTGGGTGACGAACAGCACCGTCTTCTGGTCGCGCTCCCAGATTCCGAGCAGCAACTCCTGCATCAGCGCACGCGTCTGATTGTCGAGCGCGCCGAACGGCTCGTCGAGCAGCAGGATCTTCGGATCATTGGCCAGCGCCCGGGCGATCGCGGTGCGCTGCTGCATGCCGCCCGACAGCTGCTTGGGCCAGTGGTTCTCGAAGCCGGATAATCCGACTCGGCGAATGAAGGCGTCGGCGATGTCATGGCGCTCCGCCTGCGACGCGCCGCGCTCGCGCAGGCCGAAGGCGATGTTCTCCCGCACGGTCAGCCACGGAAACAGGGTGTAGGACTGAAACACCATGCCGCGATCGGCGCCGGGGCCGGTGACCTCGCGCCCGTCGAGCGTGACGCGCCCGCTGGTCGGCCGGTCGAGCCCGGCGATGATCCGGAGCAGGGTGGACTTTCCGCAGCCTGAGGGGCCGAGGATAGTGACGAAGTCATTGTCGCCGACGTCGAGCGTGGTCGGCTCGAGCGCCCTTGTCGGCGCGTTGCCGGCGCGGGCGGGGAAGGTTCGCGAGACCTGATCGATCCTGAGCAAGGTCATGCGAGTTTCCACGGGAACAGCCAGGCGTTGAACGCCTTGAACAGGAAATCGGAAATCAGGCCGATCAGCCCGATGACGATGATGCCGAAGATGATCTGGCCGGTGTTGAGCAGCGCCTGGCTGTCGGTGATCATGTGCCCGATGCCGGACGATGAGCCGATCAATTCGGCCACGATGACGTAGGTCCAGGCCCAGCCGAGCACCAGCCTGAGGATCTCGGCGATCTCGGGCGCGGCGGAAGGCAGCAGCACGCGGCGAATGACGCCGCTGTCGCCGGCGCCGAGCGTGTAGGCGGCTTCGACCAGGTCGCGCCGCGTGGCGCCGACGGTCACGGCGACCATCAGGACGATCTGAAACACCGCGCCGATGAAGATCACGAGCAGCTTCTGCAGCTCGCCGATGCCCGCCCACAGGATCAATAGTGGGATGAAGGCCGATGCCGGCAGATAGCGCGCAAAGGACACGAACGGTTCGAGAAAGGCCTCGACCGGCTTGTAGGCGCCCATCAGCACGCCGAGCGGCACCGCGATGATAGCGGCAAGGGCAAAGCCGCCGATGACGCGCCAGATCGTCATGCCGATGTCGAACAGGAAGCCCTGCTTGGCGAGCAGCTCATAGCCTTCCTGCATCATGGTGAGCGGGTTGGCGAGGAATGTCTTCGACACATGGCCGCCGAACGTCGCCCAGGACCAGAGGGCGACGAACAGCACGAAGAAGGCGAGGCCGTAGGCCACGCGCTGCGTCGATGTTGTGGGTTCGAGGGGACGCATCAAATTTGTCCAGGCGTATCTCATGCGCCAGTCCCCCCGGCTTGTCGCGGGGCGGGACCGGCCGAAATGATGGCTGCATTACTTGATGAAGCTGGCGTCGTAGATGTCCTCGACCTTCGGCGCGGCCTTGATGATGCCGACCTCGAGCAGGAGTTCCGCGGCATCCTTGTTGAAGGTGAGGAAGTCGCCGGCGAAGAATTTCTGGTTGGCGGCCTTGTCCTGCCAGCGCAGGTACTTTGCCGAGTTGCCGAACTGCTCGCCGGACTGCTTCACGTCAGCGCCCATGATCTCGTAAGCCTTGGCCTGGTCCTTGGCGATCATGTCGAGCGCCTCGAAATAGCTGTCGGCCAGCGCCTGCGCCGCCTTCGGATTGTCGGTCAGGAATTTCGGTGTGCAGCCGAACGTATCCATCACGATCGGATAGTCGAGCGTGGTCGCGATGATCTTGCCCTTGTCGGGGGCGGCGCGCACCGTCGACAGGTAAGGCTCGTAGGTCATAGCGGCGTCGTTCTGGCCGGAGACGAAAGCCTGCGCCGCGGCGGCGGGCTCCAGATTGACCACGGTGACGTCCTTCACCGAGAGGCCGTTTTTCTTCAGCATCCAGGCCAATGCGAAGTAGGGCGAGGTGCCCGGCGCTGATGCAGCGACGGTCTTGCCCTTGAGGTCCTTGATCGCGGCGACGTCGTTGCGCACGGCCATGCCGTCGGCGCCATAGCTCTTGTCGAGCTGGAAGATCTGCTTGGTCGCGACGCCATTGGCGTTCCAGGAAATCCACGTCTCCACCGTCGTCGCCGCGCACTGGATGTCGCCCGAGGCGATCGCGAGATGGCGGTCCTTCTGCGGAATCTTCTTCAAGGTCACGTCGAGGCCGTTCTTTTTGAAGATGCCGGCCTCCTTGGCGAGCGTCAGCGGCGCGAAGCCGGTCCACCCGGAAATGCCGACGCCGACCTTGACGTCATCCGCGAACGCGGCGGTGGACGCGAGCAAGGCTGCGATTGCGGGCAATAGCTTGAAGGAACGCATGATTGTCGACCCCTTGGACGATGGATTGAACCCTGTTGATGTCTTCACGGCAGTGATGTCTTCACGTCAGTCGCGGCGGATTGCCGCATGAGAGATGTTGGTGGATGGGTAGCCCATGATGCATTGCATGAAATATGCCGCGCAAGCCATCTCAGCCTCCCTTGAAGCGAGCCACCAGCCGGTGCGTCTCGCCTGGATAATGCAACCGCACCGCCGTTACTGTGCGCGCGCTGCGCCAGGTGTAGCGGTCGATCACGAGGCAGGGCGCGCCGACTGCGATGTCGAGCGCCTTCGCGGTGCGATCGTCCGCAACGACCGCGCTGATTGTATGTTCGGCCTCGGTCCACGGCACATGGTGCAGCAGCCATGATCCCGGAGGTTCGCGCGCAAAGTCTGCCGTCGCGGCCTCCGGAACCGTGGAGAGATCGATCAGCCTGTCCTCGACGGCAAACGGTACATTGTCGGCGCTGTGCCGGCAGGCAATCGCGATCACCTTGCCGGCCGTGCTCACGCCGAGCCGGGCGCGATCGGCCGCGGTCGCGGTGCGTCGCCGGCAATCGATCAGCTGATAGCCGTAGCTGCGGCCGAGCGCCGTGATCTCGGCGCGCATGTCGGCAATCTTGAGCACCGCCGAAAGATGCTGTGGACGGCGTACGAATGAGCCGGCACGCCGCCGCCGCTCGATCAGGTCGGCCTGCGCCAGTTCCGACAGCGCCTTGTTCACGGTCATGCGCGAGCAATGATAGCGCTCCATGAGCTGGTGTTCGAAGGGGATGCGGTGGCCCGGTGGCCATTCGCCGGTCAGGATCCGTGTCTCGATATCGAGCCGGATCCGCTTGTAGAGCGTCGGCTTTTCGGCTGCGCGCGGCTTGGCTCGATCGGAAGCGAGGCTCATGCGACGAGCCTCCGGACGCTGGCATTGAACCGCTCGCGCGCCTTGTCGCGCAGCCGGTGCCGGCCGCCTATGACCAGTTTGTCGCCGCCGGCCCAGACGCAGTCGATCGCGTCGCTTCCGGACGCAAACAGCCAGCCGTCGAGCACGGCGTCGCCCGACCGTCCCGCCAGGGATGGGTGCGCGGTATCGAGGCTGACGATATCGGCGCGCGCGCCGGGTACGAGGCCGGCGTTGGGCCGCGCCAGAGCTTGCGCGCCGCCCGCGAGCGCGTGATCGAACAGGGCGCGGCCGGTGGATGCACCGGGTTTTCCGGAGAGCACGTTGCGCTCGCGGTGCTTCAGGCGCTGACTGTATTCGAGTTGACGAAGTTCGTCGGCGACCCCGACCAGCACGTTGGAATCGGTCCCGATGCCGAACCGGCCGCCTGCGGCAAGGAATTCGCGCGCCGAAAAGATGCCGTCGCCGAGGCTTGCTTCGGTGACCGGGCAGAGGCCGGCAACCGCGCCGCTGCCGGCGAGCGCAGCAACTTCCCGTTCCGTCATGTGGGTCGCGTGAATCAGGCACCAGCGACGATCGACGGGCGCGTTTTCCAGCAGCCATTGCACCGGCCGCTGCCCCGACCAGGCCATGCAATCCTCAACTTCGCGCACCTGCTCGGCGGCGTGGATGTGGATTGGATCCGTCCCGGCAAGCGGAATGATCGCCGCGAGCTCATCGGGCGCCACTGCGCGCAGGCTGTGCGGAGCGATGCCGATGTTGGCACCGGGGAGTGCTCGGATTGCCTCGCGCGAAGCCGCCATCAGCGCGGCGAACTGATCGACCGAACAGATGAAGCGACGCTGCCCGGCATGCGGCGCCGCGCCGCCGAAAGTGCCGTGGGCATAAAAGCTCGGCAGCAGCGTGAGCCCGATGCCGGTGGCCTCGGTCGCTTCCGCGATGCGCACGGCCATCTCGGCTGGATTGGCGTAAGGCGAGCCGTCCCGATCATGATGGAGATAGTGAAACTCCCCGACCCGAGTAAAGCCGCGCTCGAGCATCTCGATATAGAGCAGGGTCGCAACGGAAGCGACGTCGTCCGGCGTCATCGTCAGCGCGAAGCGATACATCGTCTCGCGCCAGGTCCAGAACGTATCGGTGGTGTCGCCGCGCAGTTCGGCAAGGCCGGCCATGCCGCGCTGAAACGCGTGGCAGTGGAGGCTCGCCAATCCCGGAACCGCCAATTGATGACGTTCGTCGCCCGCGGCGGGGGGCACGCCTGCCGTCACCGAGGCGATCGCGCGGTCGGCGACCACGATTTGCACGTCATTGGCCCAGCCCGAGGGCAGCAGCGCGAATGCGAAATGCAGTCGTGTCATTTTTCCATGCCGGCTGGACAGAACCCCGACACGATTATATGTCTAGACATATAAGTCAAGCATCCCACCTTAAGGGGACGATCGCATGGCAGAGCGTTTCGACCGCATCTGGCACAACGCCCGGCTCGCCACGGTGCGCGGCGATCGCGCCGATCTCGGCGAGATCGAGCGCGGCCTGG
Source organism: Bradyrhizobium sp. USDA 4011 (assembly GCF_054063415.1). NCBI lineage: Bacteria > Pseudomonadati > Pseudomonadota > Alphaproteobacteria > Hyphomicrobiales > Nitrobacteraceae > Bradyrhizobium > Bradyrhizobium sp. USDA 4011. The sequence goes on along the minus strand of NZ_JBSSGG010000001.1, from coordinate 1,150,725 downwards.
TCGCGGCGCGCGACGGCCGCATCGTCTACGCAGGCACGCAGTCCGATTTTCCTGTGGATGCGGACGCCGGGGAGCGGATCGATTGCGGCGGCCGCTGGATCACGCCCGGGCTGGTCGATTGTCACACCCATCTGGTCTTTGGCGGCAATCGCGCGCATGAGTTCGAGCTTCGCCTGAAAGGTGCGAGCTATGAGGAGATCGCGCGCGCGGGCGGCGGCATCGTCTCGACCGTTGCCGCAACGCGCAGCGCGACCGAGGCCGAGCTTGTCGCCGGCGCGTTGCCACGGCTGGACGCGCTGATCGGCGAGGGCGCGACCACCGTCGAGATCAAGTCCGGCTATGGCCTCAATGCGGAGACCGAGATGCGGCAGCTGGCAGCCGCACGCAGCCTCGGCCGCTTGCGGCCGGTTGCGATCCGCACATCTTTTTTAGGTGCACACGCATTGCCGCCCGAAGCCAATGGCGACAAGGACCGCTACATCGATCGGGTCTGCAACGACATGCTGCCGGCGGTGGCCAAGGCCGGCCTTGCCGATGCTGTCGATGCTTTTATGGAGGGCATCGCATTTTCCGGAGAGCAGACGGCCCGGGTCTTCGCGGCGGCGCGTGCGCTGGGGCTGCCTGTCAAGCTGCATGCGGACCAGCTGTCAAATCTCGGCGGCGCGGCACTCGCCGCGGAGTTTTCCGCGCTCTCGGCCGATCATCTGGAGCACACCGATGAAGCCGGTGCTGTCGCGATGGCGAAGAGCGGGACGGTCGCGGTGCTGCTGCCCGGTGCGTTCTATTTCATTCGCGAAACCCAGAAGCCGCCGGTCGAGTTGTTCCGCGCCCACGGCGTGAACATGGCGCTGGCGACCGACTGCAATCCCGGCAGCTCGCCGCTGACCTCGCTTCTGCTTACCATGAACATGGGCGCAACGTTGTTCCGGATGACGGTTGCCGAATGTCTCGCCGGGGTGACGCGGGAAGGGGCGCGTGCGCTCGGCCTGCTCGCCGAGACCGGGACGCTGGAGGCCGGCAAATGGTGCGATCTGGCGATCTGGGACATCGAGCGCCCCGCCGAGCTGGTCTACCGCATCGGCTTCAATCCGTTGCACCGACGGGTGTGGAGGGGGCAATGAACGATCCGGATGTCCCCATTGTCGTGAAGCCTGGAACAGTCGGCCTCGACGTGCTGGCGCGCGTGCTCGCCGGCGCGTCCATCGTGCTCGATCCATCCTTCTGGCCGCGCGTCGAGGCGGCCGCAGGGATCGTCGCGAAAGCAGCGCAAATTGCTGTTCCCGTCTACGGCATCAATACCGGTTTCGGAAAGCTGGCCTCGACGCGCATCGCCCCCGACCAGACCGCCCTGCTTCAACGCAACCTCATCCTGTCGCATTGCTGCGGCGTTGGACCGGCCACGCCAGAACCGATCGTGCGCCTGATGATGGCGTTGAAGGTGATCTCGCTCGGGCGCGGCGCATCCGGCGTGCGGCGTGATGTGATCGAGCAGTTGCAGGGCATGCTGGCGCGCGGCGTCTCACCGCTGGTGCCGCAGCAGGGCTCGGTCGGCGCCTCCGGCGATCTGGCGCCGCTCGCCCATATGACCGCCGTCATGATCGGGGAGGGGCAGGCATTCCTTGATGGCAAGATCGTGCCGGGTCGTGATGCGCTTGCTGCTGCCGGCCTCGCGCCGCTGACGCTCGGTCCCAAGGAAGGGCTCGCGCTGATCAACGGCACGCAGTTTTCGACGGCCTATGCGATTTCCGGCCTGCTGCGCGCGCATCGTCTGGCGTGTGCCGCGCTGGTGACCGGTGCGCTGTCGGTCGATGCGGCGATGGCCTCCACGGTGCCGTTTCGTCCTGAAATCCAGGCGTTACGCGGCCATGATGGACAGATCGCTGCGGCTGCCACCCTGACCGCCCTGCTCGACGGCAGCGACATCAGGCAATCGCATCTCGAAGGCGACGAGCGGGTTCAGGACCCGTATTGCCTGCGCTGCCAGCCGCAAGTTGCGGGCGCCGTGCTCGACCTGCTCGTGCACGCCGCGCGCGTGCTGACCATTGAAGCCAATGCCGTGACGGATAACCCGCTCGTCCTGGTCGATACAGGCGAGATCGTCTCGGGCGGCAATTTTCATGCTGAGCCGGTGGCGTTCGCTGCCGACCAGATCGCGCTTGCGCTCTCGGAGATCGGCGCCACCAGCGAGCGCCGGATCGCGACCCTCGTCGACCCTGCTTTGAACTTCGGCCTGCCGCCGTTCCTGACGCCCGAGCCCGGCATCAATTCCGGGTTCATGATCGCCGAGGTGACGGCGGCGGCGCTCTATGCCGAGAACAAGCAGCGCGCGATGCCGTGCTCGATCGATTCCACGCCGACCAGCGCCAACCAGGAGGATCATGTCTCGATGGCCGCGCATGCCGCGCGTCGGCTGTCCGATATGGCCGACAACCTCGCGGCCATCCTCGGCATCGAGCTTCTGGTCGCCGCGCAAGGCATCACGCTGCGTGCGCCGCATGCGACCAGCGCGCCACTCGCTGCGGTCATTGCCGCGTTGCGTGCGCACGTTCCGGCGCTCGCCGCGGACCGCTACATGGCCGACGATCTCGCGCGGGCCGCGTCGCTGATCGAAGCCGACGCGTTGCCCGCCGCTGCGCTCGCGGTCCGTTCGTCCGATCCGTTTCCAAAACTTGCTTAGCCGACAGGGACATCCGTCATGAACCGCCGACTGGATAACGAACGCATCATCCGTGCTCCCCGCGGCACCGACATCAGCGCGAAGAGCTGGCTGACGGAAGCGCCGTTGCGCATGCTGATGAACAATCTGGACCCCGATGTCGCCGAGCGCCCGAGCGAGCTCGTGGTCTATGGCGGTATCGGCCGTGCGGCGCGCGACTGGGAGAGCTTCGACCGGATTGCCGCGTCCTTGCGCAAGCTCGAAGGCGATCAAACGCTGCTGGTGCAATCCGGCAAGCCGGTCGGCATTTTCCGCACCCATGCGGACGCACCGCGCGTGCTGATCGCGAATTCGAACCTGGTGCCGCATTGGGCGACGCTCGATCATTTCAACGAGCTCGATCGCCAGGGCCTGATGATGTTCGGCCAGATGACGGCGGGCTCGTGGATCTATATCGGCAGCCAGGGGATCGTGCAGGGGACGTACGAGACGTTCGTCGAGGTCGGCCGCCGGCACTATGGCGGCAGCCTCGCCGGCAAATGGATCCTGACGGCGGGCCTCGGCGGCATGGGCGGCGCCCAGCCGCTGGCCGCGACCATGGCCGGCGCCTCGATGCTTGCCGTCGAATGCCAGCCGAGCCGCATCGAGATGCGGCTGCGCACGGGCTACCTCGACCGCCAGGCTGCGACGCTCGACGAAGCGCTCGCGATCATTGCCGAAGCGGCCAAGAGCGGGAAGCCGGTGTCGGTCGGCCTGCTCGGCAATGCGGCCGAGATCTTTCCCGAACTGGTGCGCCGCGGCGTGTGCCCGGACATCGTCACCGATCAGACCAGCGCGCATGATCCGATCAACGGCTATCTGCCCAAGGGGTGGACGCTTGGCGAATGGGAGGCGCGGCGTGCTGCCGATCCCAAGGCGGTCGAGACGGCCGCCAAGACCTCGATGGTCGATCACGTCCAGGCCATGCTGGATTTCCACGCGCGGGGAATCCCGACGCTCGACTACGGCAACAACATCCGCCAGATGGCCAAGGACATGGGCCTTAAGCAGGCGTTCGATTTTCCGGGCTTCGTTCCGGCCTATATCCGTCCGCTGTTCTGCCGCGGCGTCGGTCCGTTCCGCTGGGCGGCGCTGTCGGGCGATCCCGAGGACATCTTCAGGACCGATGCCAGGGTCAAGGAGCTGATGCCGAACGACGGCCATCTGCACAACTGGCTCGACATGGCGAAGGCGCGCATCAAGTTTCAGGGGTTGCCGGCGCGGATTTGCTGGGTCGGGCTCGGCGACCGCCATCGCCTCGGCCTGGCCTTCAACGAGATGGTGGCGCGCGGTGAGCTGAAGGCGCCGATCGTGATCGGGCGCGATCATCTCGACAGCGGATCGGTGGCAAGCCCGAACCGCGAGACCGAGGCGATGCGCGACGGCTCGGATGCGGTGTCCGACTGGCCGCTGCTCAATGCGCTGCTCAACTGCGCGAGCGGCGCCACCTGGGTGTCGCTGCACCATGGCGGCGGGGTCGGCATCGGCTATTCGCAGCACGCCGGCATGGTCATTGTTGCGGACGGTACGCCGGAGGCGGCGCGCCGGCTCGAGCGCGTGCTGTGGAACGACCCGGCGACGGGTGTCATGCGCCACGCCGACGCCGGCTATGAAACCGCGATCGAATGCGCCCGCGCCAATGGCCTCGATCTGCCGAGCCTGCGCGCGTGAGTTGACGTTGGCGAGACGCCGCTGATGACGGTTCTCGCCAGCCCGGCTCAATCGGCCGACAGCGGCTCGCCGGTCAGCGACCAGCTCTCGCCATCAAACGTCGCGATCCGCAAGGTCCTAAACGGCGTGTAGTCGCCGGGCCGGGTGCCGATCGAGACGCCCGGCAGCATCATCGGCAGCCGCTCGCCGTTCAGCGACGTCGCCTGCTTAATCAGGTTTTCGCGGGTCAGGTCGTCGCCGCATTTGCGCAAGGCCAGCTCCACGGCGTGCACGTTCATATAGGCAACCAGCACGGAATAGTCGTCCGGATTGGCCGACGCTGCGTACGCCTTCAGAAAGTCCTTGTAGGCCTTGACCTCTTCGTCATTGGCCCAGGCCGGGTCGCCCGGCTGCTTGAGGAATTGGGTGGTGACCAGCCCCTTCGATGCCTCGAGGCCCGCGGGCTTCAGGATGGTTTCGACCGATGCCGTGGAGCCGCCGATCACGTGCAGCGGCTTCCAGCCGAGCTCGTAGACCTTGCGGATCGATTGCGCGGCGGCCTTCGACGACGACTGCTCGATCAGCGTGTCGACGCCGGCGGCCTTCAGCTGGACGATCTGCGAGTCGATCGTCGGGTCGGCAAGTTCGTAGGAGGCCTGGGCGACGATCAGCTCGGCCTTCGGACCGAGACCTGCGCGCAGGCCCTTGAGATAGTCTTTGCCGTAGTCGTCATTCTGGTAGAGCACGCCGATTTTGGCGTCGGCCTTTGCCTTCAGGATGTACTTGGCGACGACGCGGCCTTCGGTTTCGAAGTCCGGATAGAGCGGGATTGTCCATGGGAACGTCTTGGGATCGTTGAAGCGGCGTCCTCCGGCGGTGATGAAGAGCTGTGGCACCTGCTTGCCGTTGAGATATTTCTGGATCGCGACGTTGGGCGCGGTGCCGATCGTACCGACCTCGGCCAGAATGCCGACGTCCTCGATCAGCTTGCGGGATTGCTCGACCGCTTTCGGTGCGCTGTAGGCATTGTCGAGCTGGGTGAAGTTGATCTTGCGGCCATTGATGCCGCCCTTCGCATTCAGCATCTCGAAATAGCCGACTACGGCGCGCCCGGCGCCGGCGCCGAAGGCGGAGGCGGGGCCGCTCAGCGGCGTCGATTGTCCGAGTTTGATCTCGGTATCGCTGGCGCCGGGTCCATAGGCTTTCTGCGCGTAGGCAGGCGCCGCCAGCAGGGCTGACAGCGCGACGGCCGCCAACGCCCGGTCGATGATGTGGTTCAAGGTCGTTCCTCCCTGTAATTCGTTTCTTGCTGCAATCGATCTGCGCTAGCGCAGCAACTCGCGGGCGATCACCACGCGCTGGATCTGGTTGGTGCCTTCGAAGATCTGGGTCAGCTTGGCGTCGCGCATCATGCGTTCGACCGGGTAGTCCATGGTGTAGCCGTAGCCGCCGAAGATCTGCACCGCGTCGGTCGTGACCTTCATGGCCATGTCGCTGCCGACGCATTTGGCCATGCTGGCCAGCACGTTGAGCCGCTTCCAGTCGCCGGCATCGCCGGCGCGGGCGCATTCATAGACCAGCGCACGGGCCGCCTCGATCTGCATCGCCATGTCGGCGAGCATGAACTGCACGCCCTGGAATTCGGCGATCGGTTGCTTGAACTGCCTGCGTTCCTTGGCGTAGGCGACGCAGGCATCGAGCGCGCCCTGAGCGAGGCCGACCGACTGGGCGCCGATGGTCGGGCGATTGAGGTCGAGCGCGCGCATCGACGCGCGAAAACCCTTGCCTTCCTCGCCGACGAGGTTTTCGGCCGGCACCCGCACATTATCGAAGAAGATCGGGGTATTGGGAGCGCCGCGAAAGCCCATCTTGCGCTCATGGCGGCCGAACGTAATGCCCGGCATCTTCTTCGGCTCGACGATGAAGGCGCTGATTCCGTCCGCGCCGGCGCCGTCACTGGTCCGCGCCATCACCACGATGTAGTCGGCAACGACGCCGTAGCTGCACCACTGCTTGCGGCCGTGCAGGACATAGCTGTCGCCGTCCTTGCGGGCGCGGGTGTTGAGCGCGGCGACGTCTGAGCCGGCCTGCGGCTCCGAGATCGCGATCGCCGTAACCACACCGCCTTGGGCGATGATCGGCAAATATTTCTGGCGCTGCTCCTCCGAGCCGAAATGCAGCAACGGCATGATAAACATGGTGTTGAGCGCCGCGATCGATGCGCAGGCAGGCGAGACCTTCGAGATTTCCTCGCGCGCGATGCAGGCCATGGTGAGGTTGCCGTTCGGGCCGCCGTAGCGCTCGGGCACCCAGAGCTGCATCAATCCCATCTCGCCGAACAGCTTGACCAGCTCGAGCGGGAAGCGGTCGGTCTCGTCGATTTCGGCGGCGATCGGCGCCACGTGCCTGGCGACCATCCTGCGGACGCTGTCGCTGAAGGCGACCTGCTCCTCGGAAAAACTCATACGGACTCCCCGTCTGTTTTCTTTGCCGGAAGCCAAAAAGGGGCTTCCATTGAATGGGTGATCCATTTAATAATTCACCGCATGAGCACCAAGTCAAGCCCTCGCGCGCCGCAGCGCCCCCGTACCGCCTCGCCGAACCGCAGGGAGCGGGCAACCGATCTCCGTGCGGCCGGCTCCGCGGCCCCGCCGACATTCAAGCCGATCCACACCAGGCGGACGTTCGAGGAGATCTGCGAGCGCATTCGCGAGCAGCTGGCGCTCGGCGTGCTGAAGCCCGGCGACAAGCTGCCGGCCGAGCGCGAACTGGCACAGCAGCTTGGGGTCAGCCGCAATGTGCTGCGGGAGGCGCTGCGCAGCCTGGAGATGGCCGGCGTGTTGCGGCTGCAGAAGGGCGTCAAGGGCGGCGCCTTTATCCAGCAGGGCGACACCCGCCGCATGAACGAGGTCATGCGCGACATGCTGAGCCTCGGGACGATTTCGGTGCGGGAATTGTCGGAGGCGCGGGTCCACGTCCTCGATCTCGTGGTGCAGCTGGCGTGCGCAAATGCCCGGCGGGCCGACCTCGATGCGCTGGAAGCCAATATCGTGCGGACCGAGCTTGCCACGAAAGAAGGCCGGCTGCTCGATCGGGTCGAATGCTCGCGCGAGTTCTACAAGCTGCTCGCGGCCTCGACCGGCAACAAGGTGATCGCGATGATCGTGGACTCGGTCACCGAGATCCACATGCGCTTCGTCTACGCCAAGGTCGCCTCCAGCGGGGTCGCGATGGCGCGGCTCGCGGAGAAGCGGCGCCAGTTCCTGGCGGCGCTGAGCGAGCGAGACGTGGCGCTGGCAAGCCGGCTGCTGCGGTCGCACCTGGAATCCGTGCAGCGCATGCTGGAGCAGGATCCGGGTGCGATGTCGCTTCACGTCGCATTGGCCGACGTGCAGCCCGGGCTGCGCCGGTAGCGCGCCGCGCCGGCGAATAGATCAACACTCACAGCAACAACAATGGAGGCAAACGTGTCCAATTACGCCAAGTATGAGTGCCTGACGGTCGAGGTCGCGGACAAGGTCGCGACCGTGACCTTGAATCGCCCGCAGGCGCGCAATGCCATCAACCAGAAGCTGATCCGCGAGCTGCGGACGATCTGGGACGACCTCGCCGACGACCATGCCGTCAATGCCGTGGTGCTGACCGGCGCCGGCGACTTTTTCAGCGTCGGCGGTGACGTGAAGGCGATGTCCGAGCGGCCGGGCGGCGACGTGCTCGAGGAGGGCGAGGTGCACGACCCCATGATCAGCCGGCGCGGCGTTACTCGGCAGCTCGAGCTCGACAAGCCGATCATCGCGGCGATCAACGGCGACGCCATCGGCCTGGCGGCGACCCATGCGCTGCTCTGCGACATCACCGTGATGGCGGAAGATGCGCGGATCGGCGACACCCACGTCTCGCGCGTCGGCCTGGTCGCGGGCGACGGCGGCACGGTGATCTGGCCGCTGCTGGTCGGCATCAACAAGGCCAAGGAGTTCCTGATCCGCGGCACGCTGCTGAAGGGCAAGGAGGCGGAGCGGATCGGGCTGGTCAACCATGTCGCGCCGCGCGCGGAGGTGCTGGCCAAGGCCCGCGAGATCGCGGTCGAGCTCGCCAACGGTCCGACCTGGGCCATTCGCTGGACCAAGCTGTCGATCAACCAGATCGTTAAGGAGCGCGTGAACATGTTGCTGGAGGCCTCGATGGCGCTGGAGCAGGTGACGTTCGAGACCGCAGACCACAAGGAAGCGACGATGTCGTTCAAGGAGAAGCGCAAGCCGAGGTTCGGCCAGGCATAGCTCGGGGGCTGGGCAATGTCGGCGACCGAAGCATCGAATGACGATGTCGCGGGGATGCTGCGCGACTCCTTGCGCGGCTTCCTGGACGAGCATTGGCGTCCGCGCGGCGCAACGGCGTCGTCCTCGCCGGACGAGGTGTCGGCGATCTGGCGCAAGTTGGTCGGGCAGGGCGTCGCCGCGCTCGGAGCGGAAGGCGGCGAAGGCGGGCTCGCCGAGATTCTCGTCGTCATGGCGGAGCTCGGCCGCGCCGGGTGTCCGGCGCCGATGTGGTCTGCGGCGCTCGCCAATCTGGCGATCGCCGGATCGCAGGACGACGTCGTGGTGGATCTGCTGGAGCGGCTGCATTCTGGAAAGGCGATCGTCGCCTTCTCGTTCGGGGCGCTGGATCGCGATCCGGGGGCGGGCTCGATCGAGGTCACGGACCTCAAGGCAACGGGCGTGCTCCGCTTCGTCGAGGCTGCGGGAGCCGCCACGCATCTTCTGGTCGCGCTCGATCAGGCTCATCTTGCGTTGATCGATCTTGCCGGACCTGGTGTCGAATGCGTCGCGACCCGCGCGATGGGGGCATGGGGGCTCTCCGAGGTCAGGCTGAACGCAGCGCCGCTCATGCGCATCCCCGTCGGGACGGTCGATCTGGACGGTCTCCGCATCAAGGGCAAGGCGGCGTTGACCGCGCGCGCTTACGGCGCGGCGCGGCGGGCGTTTGAGCTGGCGGTGGACTACGCCAAGGAGCGGCACCAGTTCGGACAACCGATCGGCAAGTTCCAGGCCATTCAGCACAAGCTGGCCAACTGCCTGATCGCGCTCGAAGGCGTCAGGCTGATCCTCGAGCATGCCGCCGGACTGCATGATGGCGGCGACGACGACTGGCGCTACTTCGCCGATTGCGCATCGGCGTTTTCCGGCAATGCGCTGCGGCAGGTCTCGCTGGAGACCCAGCATACATTCGGTGCGATCGGCTATGCCGAGGAGCACGAGGCGCCGATCCATTTCAAGCGCGTACACCTCGATACGATCGCGCTCGGCGGCGCCTCGGATGCGAAGTGCAGACTTGCCGCGCGACTGCTGGATGCGGGTGGCGCCGGGTTGCCGCAATACGACCTCGGGCCCGCCGGAAATGCGTTTCGCGAGCAGGTCCGGCGCTGGCTCGAACAAAACTGGACCGGAGACACAAAGCAGGCGTTCGACCAGAGGCCGTTTGCCAAGCGCGAGTTCGATGCGAGCTTCGCCCGAAATATCGGCGAGGCCGGATGGATTGGCCTCGGATGGCCGGAGCAGTTCGGCGGCCAGGCGCGCTCTCCACTGGAGCAGATCGCTTTCATGGAGACGATGGAGCGCGGCGAGGCACCACGGATCGGGGCGGCGATCCAGGCCAACGCGTTGATAATGTTCGGCACGGCAGAGCAGCAGCAAAAATATCTTCCGGAAATCCTGCGCGGCGAAGCCATGCACGGCATGGGCTACAGCGAACCGCAGGCGGGCTCGGACCTCGCGGCGCTGCGCACCACTGCGATCAGGGATGGCGATCACTGGGTGATCAACGGCCAGAAGATCTGGACCACCACCTGGTGGGGCAAATACATGTTCCTCGCCGCGCGAACCGACAAGGACGCGAGGCCACCGCATGCCGGCATCAGCATGTTCATCGTGCCGATGGATGCGCCGGGTATCACCATCCGTCCATCCGTCACCATGTATGATGGCACGTTTGCCAACATCTTCTACGACAACGTCCGCATTCCCGCCGAGAATTTGGTTGGCGAGGTCAATGGCGGCTGGAAGGTGCTGACCGGCGCGCTCGCCTTCGAGCGAGGGCTGGTCGGCGGCGGGATCGTCCTGAAGGTCGCGCACGCCTTCGAGCAGCTGCGTTTGCATGTGATGGCGAGACAAGGTGAGCGGTCTCTCGCCGATGACCCTATCGTCCGCGACAGGATGGCGACCCTGGCATCCGAGATCGAGATCGGTCGTCTATTAATGATGCATTGTGCCGAGCTTGCCGCCGACGGCATGACGCCGCCGGAATATGGCGCGATCAGCAAGGTGTTTTCCGGAGAGCTGATGGAGCGTTTCGGCGAGGCGGCGCTCGACATTCTCGGCATGCGCGCCGCGCTGTCCGAACAGATGCCGGGCGCGATCGACAATGGCCGCTTCGAGCAGAACCTGCGGCATTCGCTGATGTGGGTCATCAGCATCGGGACCAATGAGATTCAGCGCAGCCTGATCGCGCAACGCGCGCTCGGGCTGCCGAGATAGGAGAGATCTGATGCAAAAAGATGGCGACAGGGCGCCGCTCGCCGGGGTGCGCGTGCTGGATTTTTCCATCATGGTGGCGGGGCCGTATTGCGCGCGGCTGCTCGCTGACGTCGGCGCCGAGGTGATCAAGATCGAGCCGCCGGAAGGCGACGACATGCGGCTGCGGACGCCGCTGCGCGAAGGCCACAGCACCTATTTCGGCCAGCTCAATGCCGGCAAGCGCAGCCTGGCGCTGGACCTGAAGAACGCCGAGGCCATCAAGCTCGTGCATCGCATGGTCGCGGAGGCGGACATTCTCGTCGAGAATTTCCGTCCTAGAGTAATGGACCGGCTCGGCCTTGGCTACGACGCGCTTCGCGAGATCAACCCGCGCCTGATCTATTGCTCGATCTCGGGCTATGGCCAGTCCGGCCCCGCCGCCGAGCGTGCGGCCTACGCCATGATCGTGCACGCCGAAAGCGGATTCGATACCTCGCTGATGCGCTATGCCGGCGACCGGGAGCGTCCCGCAGCCGGCGCGATCTTTGTCGCCGACATCCTCGGCGGCATCTTCGGCTATTCCGCGATCCAGACCGCGATGGTCCAGCGCGAACGCACCGGGAAGGGGCAGCGCGTCGATGTGGCGTTGATGGATTGCATGCTCAACCTGCTGGTCTACGAGCTCCAGGAAGCGCAATTCCCGATCCGCTCGCCGCGTCCGACCTATGGGCCGGTGCGCACGCGCGATGGCGATATCCTGATCGCCCCGGTGACGCCGCGCAACTTTGCGGCGCTATGTGAGGTGACGGGGCAGGACGAACTGGCAAACGATCCGCGCTTTGCGACCATTCCGGCGCGCGGTGCCAACTGGACCGCTATGATGCAGGTGATCGAAAAATGGACCGAGCGTCACACCGTCGCTGAATGCATTGCGGCGCTGGATCGCGCCGGTGTGCCCTGCGCCGAGTACCGGACGCCGGGCGCGGCGCTGACCGATGCCCATCTGCGTCAACGTGGCGTGTTTGGGACGGTCTCGGATGGTGCCGGCGAATTCGTCGGCGTCAATGCGCCATGGCAGATGTCCGGGGCCGACATCTCGATCGGAAGTCACGTTCCCGGGATCGGCGCGCAGCGCGACGATGTGCTGTCGCGGATCCTCGGATTGTCGCCGGACGCAATCGCGGCGCTCGCCGCTGCGGGCACGTTTGGCAGGGCGCAGGCCTAGAGAGCCGGACGCCGGCGGTCTCAGGTATCGGACGGAGCGTCCGGCGGCGGTGCCTTCGCGATCGCGAGCAGGCATTTGAGGAAATGCGCGCGGTCTTCCTTGCGCAGGGGAGCCAGCATGATGTTTTGCAGCTCGGCGGCCGCCGGGATGACGGCGAGAAGCGCTTCCTCTCCCTTGGCGGTGATCTGCACCTGGAGCGAGCGGCGGTCGTCCGGATTGTTCTTCTTCGAGACCAGCCGGCGCGCCACCATCCGCTTCAGCATCTCGCTGAGCGTGTTGCGGTCGCAGCTGATCCGTTCCGCCAGTACCGAGGGGGTGAGAGGACCCAATTGGTACAGCGCCATCAGCACGCCGAACTGCCGCGGCGTGATGTCGCTCTGACGCGTCATGCTTTGATAGAGCCCGTCGTAGCGGGCCTCCAGCAGCCGCAGCAGAAATCCGACGCCGCCTTCGAGTTGCCAGTCGCGCGCGACGTCTGCGGCCGAGCTGGTCTTCTTTGCCTTGTTGGCTGCCATGCCGTCGTTGGACCCCGATTCACGAATTCGCGCTAGCCCGTAGCAGCTTGGCCTGACGTGCTCAACCCTGCGGTGAACCGCGGCCAAGCTGTTCCGGCACGATGCAATCCTCTTGGGCTCTTGTCAGGCATTTGGCAATATAGTACGTATACGTATCACATGCGACGCGAAGACGTCGTTCAGGGAGGTTGCTTTTGGACCTGCGCGAGCTGCTGTCGATTCCCTATCTGCTTGAGGCTGAGGCGGTCGAAACCGAGCCGGGACATTGGCGGGTTCGTCTCGCCTATCCGGAGCTGCCGGGATGCACGGCGGAGTCCGCCGTCGTCGAGGACGCACTGCGGGAGCTCGAGCGGCGCCGCATCGAATTGATCGTCGGCCTGGTGGAGGACGGCAAGCAACCTCCCATTCCACGCGAGCCGCTCGCCGCATCCGATCCGCTTTGGACCGCACAGGATCTCGGGCTTTCCGACCGCGTCGCCGCGCTGTTGGGCAACGCGACCGGTCCGACCACCGGCAATTGAAGGAGGCAAACCCATGCTCTCGCGCGAAGATAATGAACGGCTGGTGAGGGTCGGCAAAGGCGCGCCGCTCGGCGATCTGTTTCGTCTGTACTGGATTCCGTTCCTGCCGTCGGCGGATCTCGCCAAGGACGGGCAACCAAAGCGCATCCGTTTGCTTGGCGAAGATCTGGTCGCCTTCCGCGACACCGAGGGACGCGTCGGGCTGGTCGACCAGGCCTGTCCGCATCGCGGCGCGCCGCTGATCTTTGCGCGAAACGAGGATTGCGGGCTGCGCTGCGTCTATCACGGCTGGAAATTCGACGTCACCGGCGCGGTGACGGACATGCCGGCCGAGCCGGTGCGCAGCCGCCTCAAGGAGCGGGTGCGGATCAAGGCCTATCCCTGCAAGGAGCGCAACGGGATGATCTGGACCTATATGGGTCCCGACCAGGCCGAACTTCCGCCGCTGCCGAACCTCGAATGGAATCTGGTGCCGGCCGAGCAGGTGCACATCTCGGTTCGCGTCCAGGAGTGCAACTGGCTGCAGGCGGTCGAGGGCGAGATCGACTCGGCGCACGCCCCGCTGCTGCACGGCCGGCTGGACGCCCAGGGCACGACGAGCGCCTGGATCCAGAAGCGCGACCTGCGGCCGACCTTCGAATGCATCAAGCAGGACTTCGGCATGAGCATCGCCGCGCGGCGCAATTACGATGCCAACACGCTGTACTGGCGCGTCAACCAGTTCCTGCTGCCGTTCTATACGCTGGTGCCGCCGCTGTCGCCGTTCCCGGATCTGAGCGGGCACGCCTGGGTGCCGATCGATGACGAGAACACGCTCTGCATCATGTTCTCCTATCATCCGTCGGAGCCGCTGCTGGAGAAAACGCGGCAGGTCTTCGCCGAAGGACACAAGGGCCGCGAGAGCGGCCATGCCAGCCGCCACGCGCTGGTCCAGCATCCGGTGACGGTCCCGTATGCGGGCTACTGGACCAAATACAATCCGCAGAACGGTTTTCAATTCGACTACGAGGCGCAGCGCACCACCTGGTTCTCGGGCCTGCCGGGGCTCTGGGTGCAGGACGGCGCCTGCCAGAGCGGGGTCTCGCCGATCTTCGATCGCACCAGGGAGACGCTCTGCTCGAGCGATACCGGCATCGCGATGACGCGGCGTTTCATTCTGGAAGCGCTCGGCGCCTATCGCGATCACGCGATCAAGCCCAAGGGTGTCCTGGACCCCGACGTGTTCATGGTGCGGGCGGTGTCGCTGCGGCTGCCGCCGGAGGATTCCTGGGTCGATGTCGGCGCGCCGTTCATGCGGGCGAAGCTCGGCGCCGATTTCGGGTACGAGCTGTGAGCGCATCCCGCCATGGTTGACGTGATGCAGGACGTGCTGGTCAAGCGCATCGGCTACGAGGCCGAGCGGATCAATTCCTATGAGCTGATCGCGCGGACGGGCAGCGAGCTTGCTCCGTTCACGGCCGGCAGCCATATCGATCTGCATCTGCCGAACGGCATGATCCGCAGCTACTCGCTGGTGAACGACCAACGCGAGCGGCAGCGGTATGTGATCGCGGTCAACAAGGATGGCGAGAGTCGCGGTGGCTCCAGCTTCATCCACGACTCCGTGAAGGTCGGGGACATCATGACGATCTCCGGGCCGCGCAACAACTTCGCGCTGCACGAAGAGGCGGATCACTCGGTCCTGGTCGCCGGCGGCATCGGCATCACGCCATTGCTGTCGATGATCCGGCGGCTGGAGGCGCTCGGACGCCGCTGGGAGCTGTTCTACGCAGCGAGGACGCGCACCGCCGCCGCATTCCTCGACGAGCTCGACGCACCTGATCTTCGCTCCAAGATGCATCTCGATTTCGACGACGAGCGATCGGGGCGTCTGTTCGACCTGCCGGCAATTGTCGGAAACGCGCCGGTGCGGGCGCATCTCTATTGCTGCGGTCCGGTGCCGATGCTCGCGGCATTCGAGGCGGCGACGGCCGATCGGCCGGCCGATCGCGTGCACGTCGAATACTTCCAGGCGCGGGAAGCACCCGCTACCGAGGGCGGCTTCGACGTCAAGCTCGCGCGAAGCAACCGCACGATTGCGGTCGAGCCCGGTAAGACGATCCTCGATGCGTTGCTGGATGCCGGCATCACCGCGAACTACGCCTGCACCGAGGGGGTCTGCGGCACCTGCGAGACGCGCGTGCTTGAGGGCACGCCGGATCATCGCGACCAGTTTCTGAGCAAGGAAGAGCAGGCGGCGAACAAGAGCGTCATGATCTGCTGCTCGGGCGCCAAGTCCGGCATGCTCGTGCTCGATCTCTGAAAACAACTACACAAAATGGGTGGAAACAAGTGAACTATCTCTCTCGCATTCTCGCGCTGTCGCTGCTGGCCGTTTGCGCTACCTCGCCGGCGTCGGCGGACGCCGCGCGCTCCCTGAAGATCGGCGTGCTCAACGACGCGTCCGGCCCATATTCGGACAATGCCGGCGAGGGGTCGGTGACGGCGGCCAGGATGGCGGCCGAGGACTTCATGCGGCTGCATCCCGACTTCAAGGTCGAGATCGTCTCGGCCGACCATCAGAACAAGGCTGACGTCGGAGCCGCGATCGCGCGCCGCTGGATCGATCAGGAGAAGGTCGATGCGGTCGCCGACGTGCCGAACTCGGCTGTCGGGCTTGCCGTCAACGAGGTCGTGCGCGGCAGCAAGGCGGCGCTGATCGCATCGAGCGCGGCGTCCTCGGACCTGACCGGAAAATACTGCTCGCCCAACACGATCCAGTGGACCTTCGATACCTGGGCGGCCTCGCACACCATCGGTGCCTATCTCGTGCGTCACGGCGGCAAGAAATGGTACTTCATCGCGACCGACAATGCGCTCGGCAAGTCGATGGTGCGCGACGGGACGGCCGTGATCGGCGCCGGCGGCGGCACCGTGCTCGGGTCGGTCAATGTGCCGATCAACAATGCGGACTATGCGTCGTTCATCCTGCAGGCCGAGAGCTCCGGCGCCGATGTGATCGCGTTCGCGACCGCCGGCGGCGACACGGTCAGCCTGATCAAGCAATCCGCCGAGTTCGGGCTGAAGCAGAGCGGACGCACCTTCGCGGCGCTGTTGACCACCACCAACGATGTCGAGTCCAGCGGCCTTGCGGTCGGCGAGGGGCTGATCATCACCCAGCCGTTCTATTGGGACCTGAATGATGCCAGCCGTGCCTGGTCGGCCAAGTTCAGCGCGCGTCAGCACGGGCAATCGCCGACCGCCTTCCACGCCGGCGTCTACTCCTCCGTGTTGGCCTATTTGAACGCAGCACTGGCGGCGGGAACCAATGACGCGCCGGCCGTGATCCAGAAGTTGAAGGAGAAGCCGATCGACGACGCCTTGTTCGGGCCGGTCGTGGTGCGCGCGGACGGCCGCGCCATTCACAACATGTACATCTTCAAAGTGAAGCGCCCGAATGCCTCGAAGAGCAAGTGGGACCTGCTGGAGCAGGTCGGCGTGCTCACAGGGCCGGAGGCGTTTCGGCCGCTCGACCAGGGCGGATGCTCGCTCGTCGAGCCGCCGAAGAGCAATTGACGACGACCGCCGCGCCCCTCGGACCAACCCTTCTCAAACTGACGGACCTCCCGATGCTGGATCAGCTTGAAGCCGACTTCCCCGAGCACACGCCGCGCCCCGTCGATGCGCCAAGGGCGCTCGAGGGGGTCCGGGTGATCGATTTCTCGCATTTCATCGCGGGACCGTTTGCGACCATGATCCTCGCCGACATGGGCGCCGAGGTGATCAAGATCGAAGCGCCGGGCCGCGGTGACGATTTGCGCCGATATCCCCCGGTGCATCCCGATCTCAGGCACGGTGCGCCGTTCCTCTGGACCAACCGCAACAAGCGCAGCGTCGCCCTCGATCTCAAGTCCCCAGAGGGCCTGAAGGTCGCGCGCGAGCTGATCGCGACGGCGGACGTCCTGGTCGAGAATTTTTCGGCTGATGTGATGACACGGCTGGGGCTCGACTACGAGAGCTGCCGCAAGATCAAGCCCGAGATCATCTATTGCTCGGTGTCGGCGTATGGCCGAGAGGGGGCGTTTGCGGACCGGCTCGGTTTCGATCCGATCGCGCAGGTCGAGAGCGGCTTCGTGTCGATGAACGGCTATGCCGACCGCGAGGGCGTGCGGGCATTGTCGCCGGTGATGGATATCAGCACCGCGATGATGGCGAGCAATGCAATCCTCGGCGCATTGTTCGCGCGGGAACGCAGCGGGCAGGGCCAGGCCATCGAAGTGTCGTTGTTCGAGAATGCCGTCCTGATGACCGGCTACGCGACCATGCAGTCGCTGTTCAGCGGCGCCGATCCGAAGCGAAGCGGCAATACCAGTCCGGATACGTGTCCGTCGGGTGTGTTTCAGGCCAGCGATTGCGCCTTCTATATCAACTGCGGCAACGACAAGATTTTCCAACGCCTGATGGCGCAGGTTCTCGAGCGCGAAGATCTCGCCGCGGCCGAGATCTATGCAACCGGCCCCGATCGGATCCGCCGGCGCGAGGAGTTGTTTGCGATTCTTGGCGACGTCTTTGCCCGGCAGCCCTGGTCGCACTGGCAGTCGCGGATGCGGGCGGCCGGGGTGCCCTGCGGTCAGGTGCGCACCGTCGGCGAGGCGATCCGTTCCCCGGAGGCAAGGGAGCGCGGGATCGTCACCCGGATCCCGCACGAGACGCTGGGTTGGCTGCCGAACGTGAACCTGCCGATCCGCTATTCCCGAACACCGATCGTCGATCCTGTTGCGGCGCCAGCCGTTGGGCAGCACACCGAGAATGTCCTGCGTGAGTTGCTCGACTACGACGAGGTGGAGATTGCGCGCCTCGCTGCAGGCGGGGCTTTCGGCAGCCAGCCCGCGCGACAGGATGCCAAGTCGTGACGGCGCGCGCGCGAGACGAGCGGACGCTGCGGGGCCGTGTGGCTGTCATCGGGATCGGTGAAACGGATTATTATCGCCACGGCGCTTCTCCCGACCCGGAATTCAAGCTCGCGCTGAAAGCCATTCTGGCGGCGAGCGAAGATGCCGGGCTCGATCCGCGCGAGATCGACGGCTTCTCGTCCTACAGCGACGATCGCAGCGAGGCCTCGCGGCTGGCCGCGGCGCTGGGTACGTATCGACTGCGTTCAGCAACCATGCAATGGGGCGGAGGCGGCGGCGGCTGCTGTGCCGCGGTTGCCAACGCGGCGGCCTCGATCGTCGCGGGCCTCGCCGATTGTGTCGTGGTGTTCCGCTCATTGGCGCAGGGCCAGTATGGCCGCTTCGGGCAGGCGGGCGGGATGCACACGGTTTCGGGCGAGTGGTCCTACCTGATGCCTTATGGTGTGCTGGCGCCGCCGCAGCGTTTTGCCATGCGGGTGCAGCGCTACATGCACGAGCATGGCGTGCGGCAAGAGGCGCTCCGCGCGATTGCGCTCGCCTCCTATCACCACGCCCAGGCCAACCCGCGTGCCGTGATGCACGGCAGGCCGCTGGATATCGAGAAATACGATGCCTCGCGCTGGATCGTGGAGCCCTTCCATCTCTACGATTGCTGCATGGAAAATGACGGCGCGGCGGCATTGTTGCTGGTATCGGCAGAGCGCGCCGCAGAATTCCGCCACAAGCCGGCCTATCTGCTCGGTGCGGCCTTCGGATCCGGACATCGCGCGGCGGCGATGGCGCACAACGCGCCGCTCTACGCCACGGCGAGCTTCGACACCGTCGCGCCTGACCTTTACCGCATGGCCGGAGTAGGGGCGTCCGATGTCGGCGTGGTCCAGGCGTATGAGAATTTCACCGGCGGTGTCGTGATGGCGCTGGCGGAGCACGGCTTCTTCAAGCCGGAGGAGGCCAACGACTTCCTGACATTCGAGAACCTGATCGCGCCGTCCGGGCGGCTGCCGCTCAACACCAGCGGCGGCAACCTCGCCGAATGCTACATGCACGGTTTTGAGCTCGTGCTGGAAGCGGTTCGCCAGGTGCGCGGCACCTCGACGAGCCAGGCTCAACGCAGCGACGTCGCAATGGTCATCGGAGGTCCGATGGTCTCTCCCGCGAGCAACCTCATCTTGGGTTCGGAGGCCACCTTATGAGCAAGCCGAGCGCGCGCTATCTCCCGGCAGGCCTGCCGATCCCGGTTGCAGAACCTCACGGCCTCTCCGCGCCTTACTGGGAAGGATTGCGTCAGGGCAAGCTGCTGGTGCAACGCTGCGGCCGCTGCGACACGTGGCAGTTCGGGCCCGAATGGCTCTGCCACCGCTGCCACGCCTTCGACCCGGTCTGGACCGAGGTCGCGCCGCGCGGCCGGATCTTCAGCTGGGAGCGGGTGTGGCATCCGTCGCATGCGGCGCTGAAAGGGCATGGACCGTACATCGCGGTGCTTGTCGAACTGCCGCATGCCGGCGGCATTCGCATGGTCGGCAATCTGCTCGGCGATCCCGAGCAGGCGGTTGCAATCGGCACAGATGTCGAAGGGGTCTTCGAGCATCATCCGGAGTCAAATCCGCCTTACTCCCTGCTGCAATGGCGCCGGCCGTAGGTTTCCCCGGAGTTACTATCGATCCCTGCGCTCGATACGGGCAATCGATCGCGCGTCTACCGGAGATAGACGGTCCGTGGATCGCTGCACCTGTGATCCGTCGCGGGTGACATCCGGTTTGCCTGGTTTCGCGTCAGCTCGCTGACAGGATGAGCTTCGTGGGTCCTTGTCTCGCGGCAGATGACATGCAATCTTCCGCCCCCGGCAATGCTGTTCGAGAGCAACAAGAACAATAATCCCTCTCGTCCCTCCAATTCTGTCGAGGGCCTGACCATGTCGAATCCTACCCAAGCGACCTCCGCTCCATGGCGGATAGGCGTGCTGTTCTCGCGAACCGGCTTCATGTCGGTGATCGAGGAGACCCAGTATCAGGGCACGCAGCTTGCGATCGAGGAGGTGAATGAGGCGGGCGGGGTCTGCGGCCGCGAACTGGTTCCCGTCGCCTACGACCCTGGCTCGGATTCGGCCGCCTATGGCCACTACGCCAAACGGTTGATGGTGGAGGATCAGGTCAGCACTATATTCGGCTGCTATACCTCGTCGAGCCGCAAGGCGGTGCTGCCGGTGGTCGAACGGCTAAACGGCCTGCTGTGGTACCCGACGCTCTATGAGGGTTTCGAGGCGTCGCCGAACGTCATCTACACCGGCGCCTCGCCGAATCAGAACAGCCTCGCGCTGTGCCGCTATCTGATGGATACGTTCGGAACACGATTCTATTTCGTGGGATCGGACTACATCTATCCGCGCGAGTCGAACCGGGTGATGCGGGAACTGCTGAAGAGCAATGGCGGCTCGGTCGTGGGCGAGCGCTACGTCAATGTCTACGCGCGCTGGCAGGACTTTGTCCCGATCATCCAGGACATCAAGCGGGTCAGGCCCGACGTGATCTTCTCGACCGTCGTGGGGGAAGGCACGGTCTTCCTGTATCAGGCCTACGCCAATGTCGGGCTCGATCCAAAGCAGACGCCGATCGCCAGCCTGACCACGACGGAAGCCGAAATCGCCGCCATGGGCTTCGACGTCGGCGAAGGACACGTCACCGCGGCATCCTACTTCCAGGGCGTCGAGGGCAGCGCCAACAGCGCGTTTGTGCAGCGCTTCAAGAAGCGGTTCGGCGCCGACATCTCGACCAACATGTGCGCAGAGGCGTCCTATTTCCAGCTGCATCTGTTTGCAAAGGCGCTCGAGCAGGTCAATTCGCTCGACACCGAAGTGCTCCGCTCGATGGTGTTCGGCACCAGCTTTGATGCACCGCAAGGTGCCGTCACCGTCAACCCGATGTCGGGCCACACCGATCTGTGGACGCGCATCGGACGCGCCAACCGCCAGGGGCAGTTCGATGTGGTCAGCCAGTCGAAGGAGCCGGTGCATGCGGATCCGTTCCTGATCGGGTATGGTCGTGCAACGCAAACAGGAAGCGTCCAATGAACGAGCAGTCGCGTAAGCCGCAGCTGAGCCGAGACGTCGGCGGACGCAAGACCATGGTTCAGGAACTTGCCGATCTGTCGGCTGTCGTGGTCGCGCCGGTCGACGATCAGGTCGGCATGTTGCTCCGCGAATTGCAGCGATTCAGGATGCGGGTGCGCCAGGTCTGGCCGATGCCGGAGAGCGTGCCGGCCGATGCAGACGTGGTGTACTGCGAATACTCGCCGGATCTGGCGCGGCGCCTGCCGTGGATTCCAGGCGATGCGCGTTCCGCGCTGGTCGTGATCCTGCCGGCGACGGAAACCGTTCACGCCGATGCGCTGTGTCACGCCACGCCCAACGCCGTTCTGCCGCGGCCGTTCACGCAGAATGCAGTGTTGTCCAGCCTCGTGCTGGCGCGCAGCCAGTTCAGCTACGAACGGCGGCTGCGCAGCAAGATCGAGAAGCTCGACGACAATCTGCGCTCGATGCGCACGGTGGAACGCGCCAAGGCCATCCTGATGGCGACGCGGCAGATGCCGGAAACCGAAGCCTATGGCTTCATCAGACGACAGGCGATGGATCGTCGCGTGTCGGCAAGCGCGGTCGCCGCGGCGATTGTTGACTCGTTCGAACTGCTTGGCTACGATCATCAATAGTAAGCCCCAATAGCGGGGCCGGCGGCGACAGCGCCGCCTTCGACACAACCGGCAACAAAGCCCTCCCAATGCTCGCGTAAGCGCGCATCGGGAGGGCTTTTTGTTTTTTCAGTCCTGAAGGGAGCTTAAGGATGAGCATTTCACGGCGGACTTTGCTGAGGAATACCGCGGCGCTTGGTGCATTTGCCGGCGCCGGACTGCCGCATATCTGGATCAAGAACGCCGACCTCGCGTACGCCGCGGGCGGCGAGATCAAGGTCGGCGTGCTGTTCTCGCTGACGGGAACGACCGCGATCATCGAGGAATCGCTCAACAAGGCGACGCTGCTTGCGATCGAGGAGATCAACGCCGCCGGCGGCATCAAGGGCAGCAAGATCGTGCCGATCGTCGAGGATCCCGCGTCGGATCCGGCGACATTCTCGGAGAAGGCCCGCAAGCTCGTCGTCGGCGACAAATGCGTCAGCGTGTTCGGTTCCTACACGTCGGCGAGCCGCAAGGCGGTGCTCCCGGTCTTCGAGCGGCAGAACAACCTCTATTGGTATCCGACGCTCTATGAGGGCCGCGAGTGCTCGAAGAACGTCATCTACACCGGCGCGGTGCCGAACCAGCAGCAGGACGAGTTCGTGCCCTGGCTGGTCAAGAAGTTCGGCAAGAAGTTCTATCTGATCGGCTCCAACTACATCTATCCGAAGGAAGAGAACAACTATTGCAAGAAGCTGCTCGAGAAGCTCGGCGGCGAGGTCGTGGCGGAAGAATATGTGCCGCTTGGCCATTCCGAATTCTCTTCCGTCATCAACAAGATCCGCTCGACGCAGCCGAACGTGATCTTCTCCACCGTGGTCGGCGATTCCGTGGTCGCACTGCATCGTCAGTACAAGGCGGCCGGCCTCGATCCCGAGAAGATGCCGATGGCGAGCCTGACGACCTCCGAAAACGAGGTCGCGGCGATGGGCGGAGAAGCTGCCGCCGGTCACTTCACCTCGGCGCCGTACTTCATGGTGCACAAGTCGCCTGAGAACGAAAAATTCGTCGAGGCCTACAAGAAGCGCTGGGGCGCCGACAAGGTGACGCATTTCGTCTCCGAGGCCTGCTACTTCCAGACCTATCTGTTCAAGCAGGCGGTCGAGAAGCTCGCGACCAGCGACCTCACGCCGCCGAACATCCGCGACGCGGTCAAGGGCCAGGAAGTGATCGCGCCGCAGGGCAAGGTCCGGATCGAGCCGGAGAACCTGCACACCTGGCTGTGGCCCAAGATCGCGCAGGCGAAATCGAACGGCCAGTTCGAGATTCTCGTCGAGGCCAAGGATTGGCTGAAGCCGGTGCCCTACGCGGCCTATCCCGGGCAGTCCTGCACCGAAAAGGGCCTGGTCGAGAAGAGCTGACGGGGGCTGACGACGGCCGTCGGCGTGCGGCGCCGGCGGTCGGCTTCCGGCAACGAAAGCGGCCTCTCGCACACATGCGAGGGCCGCGCAGGTCGCCCAAACCAACATCGAAAGCGGATCCCGACGTGGACCAACTCATCGAACAAATTGTCACAGGCCTCAGCATCGGGTCGATTCTGCTGCTGGTCGCGCTGGGCCTGTCGATCATCTACGGCTCGATGGGCATCATCAATCTCGCCCACGGCGAGTTCGTGATGCTCGGCGCTTACGCCGCCTGGGTGTTCCACACCTATCTCGGGCTCGGCCTGCTCGCGAGCCTCGTTCCGATCTTCCTGGTGGTTGCTGCGTTCGGCTGGGTCATCGAACGCTACGTCCTGAGCCTGCTCAACAACCGGCCGCTCGACACGATCCTCGCCACCTGGGGTGTCGGCATCATGCTGCAACAGGCCGTGCGGCTGATGGTCGGCAGCGAACTCCGCTATGTGCAGCTGCCGCCGGCGCTGGCCGACAGCATGGACGTGTTCGGCATCCCGATATCGTCGTATCGGGTGTTCCTGTTCGTCGTGTCGATCGCGCTGTTCGGGGCGACCTGGTTGCTCATGAACCGCACCCCGGTCGGGATGAAGCTGCGGGCCATCATCCAGGACCGCTCGGTCGCCGCCTCGTTCGGCATCAACGCCAAGCGGGTCTATGCGCTGACCTTCGCCTACGGCGCGGGGCTTGCCGGACTTGCCGGCGCGCTGGTGTCGCCGCTCAAGAGCGTGTCGCCCGATATGGGCACCGGCTACGTGGTCGACGCCTTCATGGTGGTGGTGCTCGGCGGCGTGCAGAGCCTCGCAGGCACCGTGGCGAGTGCCTTCATCCTCGGCGAGCTCTCCGGCGGCATCGCCTTCCTGCAGAACGACACGGTGGCCAAGGCGATCGTGCTGCTCGCCATCGTCGTGCTCATCCGTTTCCGCCCCGAGGGGCTTTTCACCGCACGCGTGCGGGCCTGAGACAGATCGCTCATCTATGCCGTCGAATATTTCCAACTCCAGCGGATTGCAGCGCCTGATCGCGCAACTTGCCCCGTTGCTCATCGTTTCGGCGCTGGTGTTCGCGCTCCCGGTGCTGCTCAACAATGATTTCCTGCTCAACAAGGTCGCGCGTTATCTCGTGCTGGGCATCCTCACGATATCGCTTGGGCTGTCCTGGGGCTTCGGCGGCATCCTGAATCTCGGCCAGGCGATGAGCTTCGGGCTCGGCTCCTACGCCATGGCGATGGCGTTGAAGCTCAAGACCGTGCCGGTGCATACGGGGGCCAGCGGGCTGCCGGACTTCATGGTCTGGAACAACGTCCAGCATTTGCCATGGTTCTGGGAGCCGTTCCGGTCGCTCGGCTTCGCCATCGCCGCGGGCCTGCTCGTGCCGGCGCTGGTTGCGGCGGCGCTCGGCTGGTTCATGTTCCGGGGACGGGTCACCGGCGTCTACGTTTCGATCATCACGCTTGCCACCATGGTGGTGATCAATCTCGTGATCATCGACCAGCAGAGCTTCACCGGCGGCTTCAACGGCATCACCGATCTCGCCCAGCTCGAGCTGTTCGGCGTCGCGTTCGATGCCTATGGCCGCGCGACCTACTACCTCGTCGCCGGATGCGTGCTGCTCAGCCTGCTGGTTGCCTTTGCCTTCACCAAGTCCAGGGCCGGCCTGATCGTGCAGGCGATCCGCGACCACGAGAGCCGGGTCCGCTACTTTGGCTACGACGTCGCGCTCTACCAGATCTTCGTGTTCGCGCTGTCGGCTGCGATCGCAGGCCTTGCCGGCATGCTCTACACGGTCGTGATGGAGTTTGCCTCGCCGACCTTCCTCGGCGTGCAGCTCTCGCTCTCGGTGGT
The DNA here is from genome assembly GCF_054063415.1 of Bradyrhizobium sp. USDA 4011. Taxonomy (NCBI): domain Bacteria; kingdom Pseudomonadati; phylum Pseudomonadota; class Alphaproteobacteria; order Hyphomicrobiales; family Nitrobacteraceae; genus Bradyrhizobium; species Bradyrhizobium sp. USDA 4011. The sequence goes on along the minus strand of NZ_JBSSGG010000001.1, from coordinate 1,125,757 downwards.
GGTGTGGTGCGCCGTCGGCGGCAGGCAAAGCCTGGTCGGCGCGTTCCTCGGCGCAGTGCTGGTCGCAGGCATGCAGGGCGCGCTGTCGGAATCCGCGGCGTTCCTGGAAACCTGGACGCTGGTGATGGGCGCGCTGTTCGTGCTCGTGGTGCTGTTCCTGCCCAAGGGGCTCGCCGGCCTCGCGCAGGCCATTTGGCGCTGGGTTGCCCAGCGCAGACAGGCCGCCAGCGGCGCCGTCGCACGCGGCGTCAGCCAGACGGAGGGCAGCACATGAGCTCGCATCTCGATCTCCGCGACGTCTCGGTCAGCTTCAACGGCTTCAAGGCGCTCAATTCGCTCAACATGAGCGTCGGCAAGGGCGAGCTGCGCTGCCTGATCGGGCCGAACGGCGCCGGCAAGACCACGGCGCTGGACATCATCTGCGGCAAGGTGAAGCCCAGCGCCGGCACCGTCAGCTTTGACGGCACCGCGCTGCAGGATCTCGAGGAATACGAGATCGCCCGCGCCGGTGTCGGTCGCAAGTTCCAGGTGCCGAGCGTCTTCCGCGAGCTCTCGGTCAGCGACAATCTCGAAGTCGCGCGGGCGCGCCGCACCTCCGTGTTCGGCAATCTGCGCTGGAATATCGGCAATGCCGGCCGCGACGACATCGAACGTCTTGCCGAACTGGTCGGGCTCACCGAACAGCTCGACCGGCCGGCCGCCTATCTGTCGCACGGCCAGACCCAGTGGCTGGAGATCGGCATGCTGGTCGCCCAGGACGCCGAGCTGATCCTGATGGACGAGCCGACCGCGGGCATGACGGCGCAGGAAACCCGCAAGACCGCCGAACTGTTCGCCCGGCTGAAGGGCAAGCACACGCTGATTGTGGTCGAGCACGACATGGGCTTCGTCAAGGCGATCGGCGACATCATCTCGGTGATGCATATGGGCCAGATGCTGGCCGAGGGCACCGCAGCGGAGGTGGAGGCGCATCCCGAAGTTCGGCGCGCCTATCTCGGATCGGGAGGCATCAGCCATGCTTGAGCTGACCGACGTCGACGCCTTCTATGGCAACAGCCGCGCCCTGCAGGGTATCAACCTGATGGTGGGCAACGGTGAATTCCTGTCGGTGCTCGGCCGCAACGGCGTCGGCAAGACCACGCTGATGCGCAGCATCCTCGGCCTGATGGACCGGTGCACCGGGCGCCTGACGCTCGACGGCGCCGACATCTCGCCGTTGCGGACCCATCAGCGCGCCAAGGCGGGCATCGCCTATGTGCCGCAGGGCCGCGGCATCCTGCCGCGCTTCACCGTGCGGGAGAACCTGACGCTCGGAACCTTCGCGGCGAAATCGGCCAACGGCATCGAGGAATGGGTGCTCGAGCTGTTTCCGGTGCTCAAGGATTTTCTCTATCGCTACGGCGGCAATCTGTCCGGCGGTCAGCAGCAGCAACTTGCGATCGCACGCGCGCTGCTTGCCCAGCCCAAGGTCATCCTGCTGGACGAGCCGACCGAGGGCATTCAGCCGAACATCGTCGAGCAGATCGAGGACGTGATCGTCAAGCTCAATCGCGAGCGCGGCATCACGGTGGTGCTGGTCGAACAGAATGTCGCGTTCGCGCGGCGCGCGTCCCACCGCTTCGCGTTGCTCGAAAAGGGACGCGTCGTCGCCAAGGGCGCGATCGGTGAGCTCACCGATGATCTCATCCAGCTCCACATGGCCGTGTAGCGGGAATTATCGTTCAGAAAGGGAGTCGAGACATGTTGCATGGAGATATATCGAGCAGCAAGGACACGGTCGGCGTTGCCGTGGTCAATTACAAGATGCCGCGTCTGCACACCAAGGCCGAGGTGCTGGATAACGCGCGCAACATCGCCAAGATGGTCGAGGGCATGAAGCTCGGTCTGCCGGGCATGGATCTCGTGATCTTTCCGGAATACTCGACCCACGGCATCATGTACGACTCCAAGGAGATGTACGAGACGGCTTCGTCAGTGCCCGGCGAGGAAACCCGCATATTCGCCGACGCCTGCCGCAAGGCGAAGGTCTGGGGCGTGTTCTCGCTGACCGGCGAACGCCATGAGGAGCATCCCAACAAGGCGCCGTACAACACGCTGATCCTGATGAACGACAAGGGCGAGATCGTCCAGAAGTATCGCAAGATCATGCCGTGGGTGCCGATCGAAGGCTGGTATCCCGGCGATTGCACCTACGTCTCGGAAGGGCCGAAGGGCCTGAAGATCAGCCTGATCATTTGCGACGACGGCAACTATCCGGAGATCTGGCGGGACTGCGCGATGCGCGGCGCCGAGCTGATCGTGCGCTGCCAGGGCTACATGTATCCGGCCAAGGAGCAGCAGATCCAGATTTCGAAATCGATGGCCTGGGCCAACAACTGCTACGTCGCGGTCGCCAACGCCTCCGGATTCGACGGCGTGTATTCCTACTTCGGCCATTCCGCGATCATCGGCTTCGACGGCCGGACGCTCGGCGAGTGCGGCACCGAGGAGAACGGCATCCAGTACGCCCAGCTCTCGGTGTCGCTGATCCGCGACGCCCGCCGCAACATGCAGTCGCAGAACCATCTCTTCAAGCTGATGCACCGCGGCTATACCGGCCTGATCAACTCCGGAGAGGGCGACCGCGGCCACGCGGTCTGTCCGTACACCTTCTACAAGAACTGGATCACGGACCCCGAAGGTACGCGGGAAATGGTTGAAGCCATGACGCGTCCGACCGTCGGGACCGACGAGTGTCCGATCGAGGGCATTCCGAACCAGAAGGTCGCACATCGCTAGGCGATAGCGACGACCGGCGCCGGCGCGAGCTTTCGCGCCGGCCGTGCCATCGATCGGGCCGAGCGGCTGCGAGCCGGCATATCAGGAACATGCCAAGGGAATATCAATGAGCGTCGACTATCAGATCCATGATCTCGGCAATCTGGCCTTGCAGCGCGGCGCGACCATCCGCGACTGCAAGCTCGCCTACAAGACGTTTGGCCAGCTCAACGCGGCCAAGGACAACGTGATCGTCTACCCGACCTGGTACTCCGGCCAGCACACCGACAATGAATGGCTGATCGGGCCGGGCATGGCGCTCGATCCGGCGAAGTACTTCATCATCATTCCCAATATGCTGGGCAACGGCCTGTCGTCGTCGCCGAGCAACACGCCGGAGCCGTATAACGGGCCGCGTTTTCCGCAGGTGACGGCCTATGACAATGTCCGCGCCCAGCACCGGCTGGTGACCGAGAAATTCGGCATCAAGCACATCCGTCTGGTCGTCGGCTGGTCGATGGGTGCGTTGCAGACGTTCCATTGGGGTGCGCTCTATCCCGATATGATGGATCTGCTGGCGCCATTCTGCGGCTCGGCCAAATGCTCGCGCCACAATTATGTGTTCTTGGAAGGTGTGAAGGCCGCACTCACGGCGGATGCGGCGTGGAAGGAGGGCTGGTACACCGACAAGCCGGCCCGCGGTCTGCGCGCCGCCGCGCGGGTCTATGCCGGTTGGGGCTTCTCGCAGGCGTTCTATCGCGAGCAGCTCGACATCGAGACGATGGGCTATTCGTCGCTGGAGGATTTCCTGGTGGCATTCTGGGAGGGTTTCTTCCTGCCGAAGGAACCCAACAACCTGCTCGCCATGCTGTGGACCTGGCAGAATGGCGACATCAGCGCCAACGAGATCTACAACGGCGACTTCAAGGCTGCGCTGAAGGCGATCAAGGCCAAGGCCTACGTCATGCCGGGGCAGACCGATCTCTACTTCCCGCCTGAGGACAGCGAGAACGAGGTCGCGAACATGCCGAACGCCAGGTTCGTGCCGGTGCCGTCGATCTGGGGCCACTTCGCGGGCGGGCCGGGGACCAATCCGGTCGATGTCGCCTTCATCGACACCAAGCTCAAGGAATTGCTCGCATCGTGAGTTCAATCGGCTGCGAACGGCTGCCTGCGCGATCATGGGAGGCGTGAGCTTGTCCAATCCCGCTTTGCTGCTCGACCAGTACCGCATCCGCCAGGAGCCGTATTACCGGCCGCTCAAGGATGAGGTCGAACTGTTCGGCGCAGCCTATGCGAACCGCATGCCGGTGATGCTGAAAGGCCCCACCGGTTGCGGCAAGACCCGCTTCATCGAATACATGGCCTGGCGGCTCGGCCGTCCGCTGATCACGGTCGCCTGTCACGAGGACATGACGGCGGCGGATCTGGTGGGACGCTGGCTGCTCGATGCGGAGGGTACCGTGTGGAGCGACGGACCGCTGACGACGGCCGTGCGTCTTGGCGCGATCTGCTATCTCGACGAGATCGTCGAGGCGCGTCAGGACACGACGGTCGTGATCCATCCCCTGACCGACGATCGGCGTGTGCTGCCGCTGGAAAAGCGTGGCGAGCTGATCCACGCCCATTCCGATTTCCAGCTCGTGATCTCCTACAATCCGGGCTACCAGAGCGCGATCAAGGACCTCAAAGAGTCCACCAAGCAGCGTTTCGCGGCGCTGGATTTCGGTTACCCCGACCGGTCGGCGGAAACCGAGGTGGTGTCGCGCGAGGCCGGCATCGAGCCCAATCTCGCCGATCTCCTGGTGAAGATCGCCCAGCACAGCCGCAATCTGAAGGGCCAGGGGCTCAACGAAGGCGCCTCGACCCGGATGCTGGTCAATGCCGGCCGCTTGATCGGATGCGGCATCAGCCTCGAAAAGGCCTGCGAGACCACGATCGTCGTTCCATTGACCGATGACGCGGACACCAGGAATACGTTGCGTGACGTGATTTCGGCCTCTGCGTAAACGGAAACTCGGCAGTGGCGGTCGCGCAAATCAGTTCGCTCGAAGGCTTCCGGGCCGGGCGCCGGCTCGCGGCGCTCCTGCGCGGCCACGATGACATTGCCGTGGCGGTGCAGGCGGCGCGAACCACCTTGCACCGGATGGGATCGTTCGATCGTATGGCGGCCTGGGACGAGGCGGTGCACGACCTGTTCGAGGCCAACCTCGGCCAGGCCGTGGTTCTGGGCTTTCTAAAGCTATCGGAGCAATGGCCGGCGCTGCGGTCGACCGATGACCTGATCGCGATCGGGCGCGCCGCAGGGGATATCGGCCGCAGTGCCGGAAGCCGCACGGCCCATGGGTTGCTGACCGAATTGTCCAAGGTGCTGCCGCGGCTTGCGGGTGCTGGAGAACTCACCGCGGTTCTTGCGGCGCTAGGCCAACTCGCAGATGCAGGCCCGGAATCGGTCGGCCTTGCGATCGGCCGGCTGGAGCCGCTGCTCGCGCATGCCGGATCTGACGACTTTTCCGCCTGGGTTTCCGCCGGCTTGCGCGCAAGCGGCGGCCGCGCATCGCGCCGGCGCGCCTATTTCGCGCTCGACGATCCGCTCTCGCTGCGGCTGTTCGCGGTCGGCCGGACCGGCGATGATTTTGCACGCCTGGAAGAGCGCCTCGCCGCAACCACGATCGCGCTGTGGAACAGGAAGCCGCGTTTCCGCAAGCTGGCCGTGGCACCGACGCCGGTGCCGCGGCGTGCCTCGCTTGCTGCCGGCCTGATCGGGCTCCCGGAGACCTTTCCCGGCTTCGCGGGCGAGACGGCAGACACCATCTATCTCGCCGCGGTCGCGCATGCCGGAGCGCATTTCGTGCACTCCACCGTCCGCTTTCCCGTGGGGCGACTGAAGGCACTTCAGATCGCGCTGGTTTCGCTGATCGAGGATGCCAGGGTCGAGACGCTGGCGCTTCGCGAGATGCCCGGGCTGCGCCGGCTCTGGTTGCCGTTTCACAGTGCGACGCCAACCGGCCACGCAACTGCCGCCGGACTGATGATGCGGCTCGCGCGGGCGCTGATCGATCCGGACTATCAGGATCCGGATGCGTGGGTGACCAAGGGGCGGACGCTGTTTGCCGAAGCCGCCGACCGCTGGATTGATCCTGCCATCAGCCGCGAGATCGGCGGGCTGCTCGGCAACGACATCGGGCAGATGCGGCTGCAGTTCAACGCCAGGAGCTACGTCGTCGAGCCGGCCTATCGCGATGACAATCTGGCGCTGTGGGATTTTGGCGATCAGCCGGACAGCCCGGCCGAGACGATCGAACTTGCGGTCGATTCCGTACGAATGGAGCGTCGCGACGACGTCGACGCACGATCCACCGACGACAACGCAAAGCCCGACGAGACGCAGCGCGCGAAGGCCGCAGCGGTCACCCTGGCAGACGGATTTCCGGTCGCGACCTACCCGGAATGGGACTATGCCACGCGCACCGAGCGCGCGGACTGGACCACGATCCTGGAGGCTGACGCAGCGGTCTCCGCGCAGCCGTTCGCCCCTTCGACGGATGCGGAGGCGTTGCGCTGGATCACCGAGTTGACCCGCGACGCCTCGATCGGCCGCCGCATCAGACACAAGGGCCAGCGCGACGGCGACGCGCTCGACATCGACGCAGCGATCGCACTGACGATCGAGCGCCGTGCCGGCAGCATCAGCGAGCCCAGGATCTATCAGCGTGACGCGCCGGGACCGCGTGATCTTGCCGTCCTGCTGCTGCTCGACCTGTCGCAATCGACCGCCGACCGTGATCGTCGCGGCCGGACGGTTCTCGACGTCGAGCGCAAGGCCGCCGCGATCATGGCGACGGCGGTCGAGGCCGCCAATGACGCGATCGCGGTGCACGGCTTCAGCTCCGACGGCCGCGAGCGCGTGCGCTATCTCCGCATCAAGGGCTTCGAGGAGCCGATGGACGCCGTCGTGCGTTCGCGTCTCGCGGGCCTTGGCAGCAGCCATTCCACTCGGCTCGGTGCCGCGTTGCGCCACGCCGGGGGCTACCTCGCGGGACGACGCGCATTCCGCAAGGTGTTGCTGGTTCTGACCGACGGCGAACCATCCGACGTCGATGTGCCAGATCCGCAATATCTGGTGGAGGACGCGCGCCGTGCCGCTCAGCAGCTGCGGCGGCGCGGCACCGATATTTTTGCCTTCGGCATCGGTGAGGACAGATTTCCCCAGCTCGATCGCATTTTCGGCGAGCGCCATGCGCTCCGGGTGCCCCGTATCGAGGTTTTGCCGCAACGGGTGATGCAGCTTTATGCGGAGCTGAAGAAGTAGTCGGTGGAGCTAGAGTCTAGCCGGTCGCCCGAGGTAGGGAGCCGTTTGCGGTGATCTCCGCAGAAATTTCCTCGATGGTCTTGCGCTGCTCCATGGCGGCGCGCCGGATCAGCGCAAAGGCGGCCGGCTCAGCCAGTGCATGCGTGTGCATGACCTGAAGGACGGCGGCGAGCACGACGCGGCGGGATCGAAGGCGCTGTTCGAGCTTCAGCACCTGCTGCTTGAGCTCGTTGGTGCGCTCGCTTCGTTCGAAGGCGAGGACGAGGGCGGCATAGATGCCGGCCGAGCGCAGCGGCTTGACCAGGAACGAGGCCGGATCGAGGTCGAGCACCAGCTTGAGGCGGCTCGGCGTCTCGGTGCCGAGCAGGGCGATGACCGGGCTTCGCCCCAGCGACGCGCGCTGCGCCGGTGAGGTGAGCGGCAGGAACTCGTCGTCGATCAACGTCACGTCCGGCCGGCAGTCGATATTGGCGCCGCCGTCCCATGTGACGATGTCGATCCCGAGACGCTCGAACTGGCGCCTGACGATCGTGGCGTCGCGCTCATCCTTGATGGCAATGAGCGCCTTGCGTCCGCGCAGCGAAAATGACGACGCTTTGCTCATTTCACAACCCGCAAATGAGGCGCATTCGGCAACGTTCCATCCCTTGCGGGGCTGGCGGCGATGTCGAGCTGCGTCAGATAGGGATCCGGCTTAACCGGAGCTTCAGCTTCCCAGAAGATGTCAAACTGTCCTTCGGCATTGGACACGGCGAGCCGCGGCGTCAGGACGCAGTGGTTGTTGCTGCCGTCGATCCAGACCGGGCCTTGCGGCGAATTGTAGCGATGGCCGGCCGCGGCGCGTCGTACCTCGCCGATATCGGACGTGCCGGCGCGCTGCAGCGCACGGGCCAGCAGATAGACCGCGACATAGGCGGATTGCCCGTCCACCGACGGGCTGCTGTGCTCGCCGTGACGCGCCTTCCAGCGCGCGACGAAGGCCTGGTTCTCGGGCAGCCGGATGCTTTCGAAATAGGCCGACGACGTGATGCAGCCGGCCGATGCGGGACCTGCGATCTTGAGCTCGGGCTCGCACAGGCTGCAGCTCAGCATCGGGATATCGAGACCCGCCGCGGTGGTCGCGGCATGAAACGCGCGGATGAAATCATAGCTTGAACTGCCGACCAGCGTGTTGAAGACAGCCGGCGGCCGGCGCCGCACGATTTCGTCGACGATATGCGTGACCGCGCTTTCACCGAGCTCGAGCAGGCGTTCCGCGAGAATCCGTCCTCGCGCCGCCGTCACCAGCTCGCGAGTGACGCGGTTGGTTTCCCAGGTCCAGACATAGTTGGAGCCGACGCAGAAAATCTCGCGCGACAGATTGTCGAGCACGTAGCGCACCAGCGGCAGCACGTTGTGATTGGGCGAGGCACCGACATAGATGACGTTGTCGGAGCATTCGAATCCCTCGTAGCGCGCCGGATACCACAGCAGGCGGTCGGTGCGCTCGACGATCGGGAGCACCTGCTTGCGCGAAGCCGAGGTGTAGCAGCCGATGATGTGCTCGACGCCGACATTGCGGATGAGGTCGTCGCAGACCGTATGGTATTCCGCAACGATGCCGCGGGGATCGCGGACATGCGCCGATATCGCGAAGTCGAACTCGTCCTGCTCGTTGATCTCGTCGACCGCCATCATGGCGCTCTTCAGGATCTCGCGCCCCATGGCCTGATAGGGCCCGTGCTGCGAGCAGATAATGCCAACGGGAATGGACGGCTTTGTCATCGACGGCTTTCAGTGCAACGCATGCAGGGAACCATCTTCGCAGAGGCCGGCGCAAGTGGTCATGCCGATTTGCTGCGCAGCACCTCGCGAAATTTGTGCAGCCAGCCTCGTTGACAACGCGCTGCACACCTCCTTAGAATTTTCTCCTACAGGGCTTCCTGTCGAACCTTGCGTGCGTCGATTTGGCCGATGACGTCCCGATCGCCGCGCAGAGTGCTCCGTTCGATCCCGGACCCACGCGATAGTTCATAGCCGCGGCACTTGGGCCATTCGTCACCTTCGTTTGGAGGGGCGGGTGGCTTTTTGCTTTTGCCGCCAAACAAATTGGCGACACATCCGTGTCGCCAAGCCGGAAGCGCATGCGCGGTGATGGGCAGTGCCTGCGCTTGCGTCGTGCCAAATGCAGGCCAAGTGCGGGGATGAGAAACGATGCCGACGACGGATCTTCACTATCTCGGGCTCATTGAGGTCGGGCAGCAAATCCAGGCCAAAAAGCTCTCGCCGGTCGAGGTGACGAGGGCGATGCTCGGGCGGATCGAGCAGCTCGACGGCAAGCTGAAGAGCTACGCTTATGTGATGGCCGACGCAGCGCTCACCGAAGCCGCGGCAGCCGAAGAGGAGATCGCGTCCGGCAAGATCAAGGGGCCGCTGCACGGCGTGCCGATCGCCGTCAAGGATTTGTGCTGGGTCAAGGGTGCGCCGGCCGCGCACGGCATGACCATTCATCGCGACTTCCGCCCGAGCGAGGATGCCACCGTGGTCGCGCGGCTGAAGGATGCCGGCGCTGTTATCCTCGGCAAGCTGCAGCAGACCGAGGGTGCTTATGCCGATCATCACCCGAAGATCGATCCGCCGAAGAACCCGTGGAACGCCGATCTGTGGTCCGGCGCATCGTCGAGCGGGTCCGGCGTCGCCACCGCCGCGGGGCTTTGCTTCGGTTCGCTGGGAACCGATACCGGCGGGTCGATCCGCTTTCCCTCGGCCGCCAATGGCATCACCGGGTTGAAGCCGACCTGGGGACGCGTCAGCCGTTACGGCGCTTTCGAACTCGCCGCAACGCTGGATCACATCGGTCCGATGGCGCGCAGCGCGGCCGATTGCGGCGCGATCTTGGCCGTGATCGCGGGCCAGGATCCCAAGGACACCACGTCCGTGCCGCTATCCGTGCCGGACTATCTCGCTGGTTTGTTCGGAGACTTGCGCGGCGTGACGATCGGGGTCGATCGGCGCTGGACCAGCGAGGGCACCGATGAGGCTGCCGGCAAGGTGCTCAGCGAAGGTCTGCGGGTTGCCGCCGATCTGGGCGCGAAGATCAAGGAGATCATCTTCCCCGATCCGAAGGCGGTCATCGAGGACTGGTTCCCGCTGTGCGGCATCGAAGTGGCGGTCGCGCATGAGGAGACTTATCCGGCACGCAAGGACGAATATGGTCCGGCGCTCGCCGGCCTGCTCGATCTCGGCCGCGCGCAATCCGGCATGGATTATCAGAAGATCGTGCTGCGGCGCGAGGCGTTTCGCGGCGCCGTGCGGCTGCTGTTCGAGACGGTCGATCTCATCGCGGTCCCCGCCCAGGCGTTCGCTGCGCCGACATTGGCCAAGATGGCGGCACTCGGCGAGGACCCGTCGCTGATTACCGGGCTGCTGCGCTTCACCTGTCCGTTCGACATGACCGGCAGCCCGACCGTGACGCTTCCCGGCGGCTTCGCGCCGAACGGCGGTCCGGTCGCCTTCCAGTTTGTCGGCCGTCATTTCGACGAGGCAAGTCTCGTCCGCGCAGGCGATGCCTTCCAGCGCGTCACCGACTGGCACAAGCGCCATCCCGCGATCTGAGTTGAGGAGCCGTTCGCATGACCGAAGACTGGTTGAAGAGTTCCATCATGGCCAAGCGGGCCGTCGCCAAGGGCGCGACGGGCACGACCCATAGTTTGACGATCGAACAGCAAGGCAGCTTCCATTACGTCTATGGACCTTATGCCAAGCCGACGCTGTCGATCGATCCGGGCGGGGTCGTCATCGTCGAGACTGAGGATGCCTTCGGCGGCGTGCTCACCAGCGAAAGCGACAGCCCGACGGCGAAGCTGAACTTCCCCTATCTCAACCCGCAATGCGGGCCGATCGCGGTGAAGGGCGCCAGGAAGGGCGATTGCCTCGCCGTCTATATCCGCGACGTCGAGACCCGCGGCGCGCAGCCGGCAGGCACCACCTGCATCATCCCGGAGTTCGGCGGCCTGGTCGGGACCGCATCCACGGCGCTGCTCAATCCGCCGCTGCCGGAGCGCGTCAAGAAGCTGCATGTCGATCGCAACGGCGTGCGCTGGAACGACAGGATCACGCTGCCCTATGAGCCGTTCATCGGAACGATCGGCGTGTCGCCCGAAATCGAGGCGATCTCCTCGCTGCAGCCCGACTATCACGGCGGCAACATGGATTTGCCCGACGTCGCACCTGGCTCGATCATCTATTTTCCGGTGCATACCGAAGGCGGCCTGCTCTATGTCGGCGACTGCCACGCCACGCAAGGCGATGGCGAACTCTCGGGCGTCGCGCTCGAGCAGCGCGCCACCGTCACACTGCAGATCGATCTGATCAAGAACTGGAGCTTCGCCTGGCCGCGGCTCGAGACGCGCGACTTCATCATGACGATCGGCAGTGCGCGGCCGCTCGAAGACGCCGCGCGGATCGCCTATCGCGAGCTCGTGCGGTGGATGAGCGCGGACTACGGCTTCGATGAGATCGACGCCTACATGCTGCTCAGCCAGGCCGGCCGCATGCGGCTCGGCAACATGGTCGACCCCAAATACACGATGGGGGCGTCGATCCTGAAGAATTACCTCAAGGCGTGACTTCCACATCATTCAACGACAAGGAACATCGCGATGAATTCGGGGCGTATAGTCGGAATGGCTTTGCTTGGCGCCGTGCTCGGGACGGCAGTCATTGGTGCTGCTCAGGCGGCCGACCCGCCATTGAAGGTCGGCTTGCTGGAGGACGTTTCCGGCGATCTGGCCTTCATGGGCATGCCGAAGCTGCACGGTTCGCAGCTCGCGGTCGAGGAGATCAACAAGAGCGGCGGCATTCTCGGCCGCCAGATCGAGCTGATTCACCTCGATCCCCAAGGTGACAATGCCCGCTATCAGGAGTTCGGCCGAAGGCTGCTCAACCGCGACAAGGTCGACGTGCTGATCGGCGGCATCACCTCGGCGTCGCGCGAGGCGTTGCGTCCGATCGTCGATCGCACCACCACGCCGTACTTCTATACGAACCAGTATGAGGGCGGCGTGTGCGATGCCTCCATGGTCAGCATGGGCGCGGTGCCGGAGCAGCAATTCTCGACCCTGATCCCCTGGATGGTCCAGAAGTTCGGCAAGAAGGTCTACGTCATCGCGGCAGACTATAATTTCGGCCAGATCTCGGCGGAGTGGAACCGCAAGATCATGAAGGACCTCGGCGGCGAGGTCGTGGGCGAGGAGTTCATCCCGCTCGGCGTCTCGCAATTCGCGCAGACCATCCAGAACATCCAGAAGGCGAAGCCGGACTGGCTGCTGACGATCAATGTCGGCGCCGCGCAGGACTCCTTCTTCGAGCAGGCCGCGGCTGCCAACCTCAACTTGCCGATGGGGTCTTCGATCAAGATCATGCTCGGCTTCGAGCACAAGCGGTTCAAGCCGCCCGCGCTCAACAATATGCATGCGACCGCGAACTGGTTCGAGGAGATCGATACGCCCGAAGCCAACGACTTCAAGAAGCGCTGGCACGCCAAGTTCCCTGACGAGCTCTACATCAACGACATGGGCTACAATGCCTACAACGCGCTCTACATGTACAAGACGCTGGTCGAGAAGGCGAAGTCGACCAAGCTCGAGGACATGCGCAAGGTGATCGCGACCGGTGATGCCTGCATCGACGCACCCGAGGGCAAGGTCTGCATCGATCCGAAGAGCCAGCATACGTCGCACCGCATGCGCCTGATCTCGGTCGGACCCAAGCATGAGGTGACCGTTGAGAAGGACTACGGGACGATCCAGCCATACTGGCTCGGCGAGATCGGCTGCGACCTCACCAAGAAGAATGACAAGGATCAGTACACGCCGAGTCATCTTCCCAGCAAATCGTGATGCAAGCGGGCACGAATCTTGCTCGTGCTTTGCATCGCGACTTTGAAGCGAGCCGGCGCCGCAATGATGCGGCGCCGTGATCACGGAGAGCGGAATGTCGGCTGAACTCTTCTCGGTATTCTATCAGTTCGCCGACGTCTTCGCGTTCCTGATCCTGTCGGCCGCGGGCCTTGCCATCGTGTTCGGCATGATGGGCGTCATCAACATGGCGCATGGCGAGTTCATCATGTGCGGAGCCTATGTGACGGTCGGGCTCGTGAATCTCGGCGTGCCGCTCCCGATCGCGCAGATCCTGGCCGCGCTGACCGCGGGGATCGTCGGCATGATCGGCGAGTATCTCGTCGTGCGGCGCTTCTACAAGCGTCCGCTCGACTCGCTGCTCGCCACCTGGGGCCTCAGCCTGATCGTGACGCAGTCGATGCTGCTGATCGTAGGCTCGGCGGTGCGGGGCATCGGCACGCCGGAAGGAAGCTTTGCGATCGGCGGCTACACGTTCTCGACCTATCGCCTCGTGCTGTTCGGCTGTGCGGTGGCGGTGCTGGCCGGGCTCTACATCGTCTTCATGAAGACGCGCTTTGGCGTGATCGCGCGCGCAACGATGCAGAATGCGGCCATGGCGAAGGCGCTCGGCGCGCGCACGGGGCGCATCTATTCCATCAGCTTCGGGATCGGCACGGCGCTCGCAGGGCTCTGCGGCGCGCTCTACGCGCCGACCATGACGCTGATCCCGACCATGGGCGCGACCTTCGTGGTCGAGAGCTTTGTCACCGTGGTGATCGGCGGCGCCAATGTCCTGCTCGGAACCGCGCCGGCCGCAGTGTTCCTGGCGATGATCCGGATGGCGCTCAATGCGAGCTACGGCCAGATCATCGGGCAGATCGGCATGCTGTTTGCTGTGATCCTGATCATACGGGTGCTGCCTGAAGGGCTATCCAGCGTGCTGGTTCGTCGTGGGCGCTAGACGGGAATTTCTGATGTTGAAGCTGCTCGACGGTCCGCAGACGCTCGGACGCGGAAAGATCTTCTGGTCCTGCTTTGTTGCCGTGCTGGCGGGCGCGTTGATCTATCCGTTGTTCGCCGACTCTTATGATGTCGGCAACTTTGCCTACTTCTTGATCTGGATCTTCATGGCGCTCGGGCTCTGCCTGATGTGGGGCTACGGCGGCATGCTGTCGTTCGGCCAGACCTTCTTCTTCGGCATCGCCGGCTACGGCTATGGCGTGCTCGCCATCAACATGGGCGGGGGAACGGCCACCATCGCCGCACTCGTGCTCTCGGTTGTCATCGCGATGATGGCGGCGGGGGTCCTCGGCTATTTTATGATCTGGGGTGGGATTAGCGGGATCTTCTTCGGCATCGTGACGCTGTCGGCAACGCTTGTGCTGGCCTTCTTCCTCGGGCAGACGGCCGGGCCGGAATGGCATATCGGTCCGGCCCGGCTGAACGGCTTCAACGGCATGAAGGGAATGGACCCGCTCACCGTCGGCAGCTTCGATATCGAGGGATCGGCGCTCTATTACCTCATGATCGCGCTGATCGTGATCGTCTACATCGCGCTGCGCATGCTGGTGAACTCGAGCATCGGCAACGTGATCGTGGCGACGCGCGAAAATCCGCAGCGTGCCGAGATGCTCGGCTACGACGTCCGCAAGTATCAGCTCCTGACCTTCGTGATCGGCAGCGGCCTCGCGGGCCTCAGCGGCGCGCTGTACACGTCCTGGGGCCAGTTCATCACGCCGTCCAGCATCGGCCTGCCGGCGGCGGCGATGCCGATCGTGTGGGTGGCGTTCTCCGGACGCAACGATCTCACCGCAACCCTGGTCGGGTCGTTCCTGCTGCTGTTCGGCTTCCAGACCATCACCGTCTATAGCCAGCAGGCGGCGCTGGTGCTGATGGGCGTGCTTCTGCTCGCCACCGTGATGCTGGCGCCCCAGGGCTTTGTGCTCGGTATCGGCAAGCTCGTCGTCGATTGGTGGACCAGGCGCCGGCGGCGCGACGAGGCTCCCGCGCTGGCGGACGCCAGCCGTCTGCAATCGGATGAGACCTGATCCATGGCGCTGGTCGATGTAAAGGCTGTCTCCAAGCGCTTCGGCGGATTGACCGCCGTCTCCGACGTCGACCTGACGGTCAATGCCGGCGAAGTCCACTGCCTGATCGGGCCCAACGGGGCCGGGAAGAGCACGCTGTTCAAGCTGATCGTCGGCCTCTATCCGCCGACCACCGGCAGCATCTTCTTCGACTCCGTCGATATCACCGCGGAGCGTCCCTACGCGCGGGTGCAGCGCGGCATGAGCATCAAGATGCAGGCGCCGAGCGTCTTCAAGGAATTGCCGGTGCGGCAGAACATCCAGATCGCGCTGCAGGAGCGGCTTTTGGGCGCGGAATGCCGGGTTGAGGAGGAACGGCTGCTGGCGCTGCTCAATCTGGCTGATGACCGCGACAAGCTCGCCGGTGCGCTGTCGCATGGCCAGCAGCAATGGCTGGAGATCGGGATGGCGCTGGCATTGCAGCCGCAGCTCTTGCTGCTGGACGAGCCGACCGCCGGGATGTCGCCGGAAGAGACCTACAAGACGGGCGAACTGATCAAGTCGTTCAATGCCGAGGGCATGACGGTTCTTGTCGTCGAGCACGACATGGCGTTCGTGCGTCAGGTCGCCCAGCGCGTCACCGTTCTTCATCTTGGCAAGATCTTCGCGCGCGGCAGCTTGGAGGCGATCCTGGAAGACGAGAAGGTCGCGGAAATCTATTTGGGTAAGACCCATGCCCACTGATCGCATCCTGGACGTGTCGGGGCTTTGGGCGGGCTACGGCGCGACGCCGATCCTGCAGGGCGTCAGCATGCAGGTTGCGCGTGGCGAGATCGTCGGCGTGATCGGCCGCAATGGCGTCGGCAAGTCGACCCTGATGCGGTGCCTGATCGGGCTGCTGCAGTCCTGGCGCGGTACCATCACCTTCATGGATCAGGATGTCACGCAGCTCGAGGCCGATGCGCGCGCGCGTGCCGGCTTCGGCTACATCCCGCAGGGCCGCGATGTCTTTCCGCAGATGAGCGTCGAGGAGAACCTGCAGGTCGGCGAGCTGATCGGCGGCCCCGACGGAAAGAAGCTGCCGGAGCTCGTCTATGAATATTTCCCGCGGCTGAAGGAGCGCCGGCGGCAGATCGCCGGCACCATGTCGGGCGGCGAGCAGCAGCAGCTTGCGATCGGCCGCGCGCTGATCGGTAATCCCTCGTTGATGATCCTCGACGAGCCGTCCGAAGGCATCCAGCCCTCGATCGTGCAACACATCTGCGAGGCGTTGCAATCGTTCCGCACCGAGCTCGGGACCACGATCATCTTCGTCGAGCAGAACCTCGACACCATCCTGGCGATCGCCCAGCGCTGCTACATCATGGAAAAGGGCAAGATCACGCGATCGCTGGCTGGCGAGGAGGTCAAAGCGGACAATGTTCGCGCGCAGCTGCTGCTTTGATCGGCCGCGCCATGTGATGAGGAAATGCGCGTTTCATAATCGATTACAACGGAGGGAATGGAGATGGATCTGGGACTCAAGGGCGCAAAGGTTCTCGTGACCGGCAGCACCAAGGGAATCGGCAGGGCGATCGCCGACACATTCGCGGCCGAAGGTGCCAATATCGGCATCTGCGCGCGCAATCAGGCGGATGTCGACACCGCGGTCGCCGCGATCAAGGCCAAGGGCGTTGCCGCGTTCGGCGGTGCCGTCGACGTCTCGAACGGACCGGCGCTGAAGGCCTGGGTCGCCGACATGGCCGGAAAGCTCGGCGGCATCGATGTCGTGGTCGCCAATGTCAGCGCGCTGTCGATCGGGCAGGACGAGGAGAGCTGGGAGAAGGAATTCTCCACCGACATGATGGGGACGGTGCGCCTCGTCAACGCGGCGATGCCCTATCTCGAGAAAAGCGCGGCGGCCGCGATCGTCACCATCTCCAGCGTGTCGGGGCGCGAGGTCGATTTTGCCAGCGGTCCTTACGGGACGTTCAAGGCCGCGATCATCCACTATACGCAGGGGCTGGCCTACCAGCTCGCGGCCAAGGGCATCCGGGCCAATTCGGTGTCGCCGGGCAACACCTATTTCGAGGGCGGTGTCTGGAACATGATCAAGGACGGCAATCCCGAACTCTACAAGACCGCGCTGGCGCTCAACCCGACCGGCCGGATGGGCACGCCGCAGGAGATGGCGAATGCCGCCGTGTTCCTGGCGAGCAAGGCGGCAAGCTTCATCACGGGAACCAACCTCGTGGTGGACGGCGCGTTGACGCGCGGCGTCCAGTTCTAGCTGGGGCGACAACGACATGTCAGCGGATCCATTGCACTACAAGTCCATCACCGAGATCTCCGGGCTCATTCGCCGTGGCGAGGCGCAGGCCTCGGAGATCACGGAGGCGCTGCTCGGCCGGATCGCGAAGCTCGATGGGCAGTTTCACGGCTACGCGCTCGTCCTGGCGGAGCGGGCCATGGCGCAGGCGAAGCAGCGCGACGCGGAGATTGCCAAGGGCATCTGGCGCGGCCCGCTGCATGGCGTTCCGATCGGGCTGAAGGACCTCTGCTACACGACGTTTGCACCGACCGCCGGCGGCACGACAATCCATACGAAGTTCGTGCCGTCCTTCAATGCCACTATCGTGGATCGGCTCGAAGTCGCCGGTGCGGTGACGCTCGGCAAGCTCAAGATGACGGAGGGCGCTTATACCAGCCATCATCCGGCGGACCAGGCCCCGCTCAATCCGTGGAACGTGAACTACTGGGTCGGCTCATCGTCGACCGGGTCGGGCGTCGCGACGTCGGCGGGGCTCTGCTACGGCTCGATCGGCAGCGACACCGGCGGCTCGATCAGGTTTCCGTCGGCGACCTGCGGCTTGACCGGCATCAAGCCGACCTGGGGCCGTGTCAGCCGCCACGGCATCTTCCCGCTGGCGGACTCGCTCGATCACGTCGGACCGATGTGCCGCAGCGCTGCCGACGCCGGAGCAATGCTCGGCGTCATCGCCGGCGCGGATGCCAACGATCCGACCGCCTTGCGCGCCCCGGTGCCGAACTATCTGGCCGGCACAGGCGAGAGCATCCGGGGCTTGAGGATCGGCGTCGATCGCAGGTATTCCCAGGAGGGAATCGATCGGCAGGTCGTCGCCGCTTTGGCACAAGCCGAACGCACGCTGGCCGATCTCGGCGCCGACATCCGCGAGGTGCATTTTCCGCCCTATCAGAAGCTCGCCAGCCAGTGGATTGCGATGTGCTCGGTGGAGACGGCGGAGGCGCATCTGGACACCTATCCGTCGCGGAAGTCGGAATATGGTCCGGACCTCGCCCAGCTGATCGAGCAGGGCAGGGCGATGAGCGGTGTCGACATCGCGGCGATCCATCACGAGCGCCTGAAGTTCGGCGGCAGCCTCGCTGCGATGTTCGAGGATATCGATCTCTTGCTGATCCCGACGATGCCGGTGCCGATCCCGACGCTCACCAAGATGAGCGAATACGGCGCCGACCCCAGCGTCCTCCTGAACATTCTGCGCTTCACGGCGGTGTTCGACTTCTCGGGCAGCCCGACCATCACGCTGCCGATGGGCATGGCGTCGGACCAGATGCCGCTCAGCATGCAACTGGTCGGCCCGCATCTGTCCGAGGACGTGCTGGTCCGCGCCGGCACCGCATTCCAGTCGGTGACGGACTGGCATACGCGGCGGCCGCCGATCGAATAGCGCGTCGTCGTTGACTCCCCGCGTCGCGCCCCGTCAGGCCTTGCCGGCAAGCCGGGCCGCGATCGCGCGATAGCCGCGCATCCACATGTGATCGAGATCGAGGTCCATCGGCAGCGGCTGCGAGGAGACGCGGGCGATCACGGTCTCGTTGGCTGGATCGATGTAGATCCACTGGCCATGGATGCCGACCGCGGCGAACGGGGTTTCGTTGCGATCGATCGTGTACCACTTGTTGCGGTAGTTGCCGTTCGGAAACACCTTGGTCAGGTCGCCGCGCGACCAGGCCTCGGCATTGCCGTTTTGCCTGATGTCGTCGACCCACCAGCCCGGGACCACCTGCCGTCCGTTGCTGATGCCGTGGTTGCGCATCATCTCGCCGAAGCGGGCGAGATCGCGCAGTGTCGCGCAGATGCCGCCGGCGACGCGGGCCGCGCCGCGCGAGTCGACGGCGATGTAGGCGTCGTGCTCGGCGCCCATCGGCTGCCACAGATACTGCGCGAGGATCTTCGCGTAGGACATGCCGCAGGCGCGCTCATAGACCCAGCCGAGCACGTCGGTGTTGGTCGAGACGTAGTGGAAGGTTTGCCCATGCGGTGTACCGTTCGGCCGCAGGGTGCGCAGATAGTCGCGTAGGTTGGTCGGCGGCACGGTCGGGTCCGGCGGCTCCCAGCCGGTGGAGCGCCGGTAGTTCATGACGTCGCCGTCGCGCGCCATGTAGTCCTCGTCGAAGCGGATGCCGACGCTCATGTCGAGCAGGTGGCGCACCGTACAGCTGCCGCCATAGACCGATCCCTCCATCTCCGGGATGTAGCGCGTCACCGGCGTGTCGGGATCGAGCTTGCCGTGATCGGCCAGGATGCCGCCGAGCGTTCCGGCGACCGACTTGCTGACCGAAAAAATCAGATGCGGGGTGTCCGGAGCCAGGCCGTGGGCATACCATTCGAATGCGACCTGTCCGCGGTGCGACACGACGATGCCGTCGGTGTGGCTTGCGCGCAGGGCCTGGCCGACGCCGACCGTCTCGCCGCGCGGGTTAGCGAAGCTGACGTCGTCGAGATAGCGCGGCGCAAAGGACAGCGGGGCCGGCGTCGAGGCGCGGGCGATGTTGGCGGTGGGCAGCAGCTCGCGGACATTGCGGAATGCCCACTCGCTGAAGGGATGCTGGCGCCAGTTGGCGAGCGTGACTTGTTCGTCGGCCGCCGACGGGAAGGCGGCCATGATGCGACGCGAATTCATTGTTGATCCAATAGTGATACCGAGGACGAAAGTTCCGTATAGCTCGCGCCGCTCGCAATCAACCGGATGGTGGAGGTCATGGCCGGGTTACTCCGGCGTAACCGTTTCCGGGATGTGCGCTTGGCCCGCAATTTGCTTGACTATGCCCGGCGTCTGTCTCAGCGTGCCGGCGATGCGACGCGCAGACGTTCGCCATCGGGAAACATCGATCGGGAGGTAGGTCATGATCGCGCTTCTGGGCCGACCGGATCCGGCAACCACACAGGCCATCCAGTTCGCGCGCGGGATTCTCGAAGGCTCGGCGACCGCGTTCTACGAGGTCGACGGCAACCTGACCCTCAACCGCTTCGTGCTCAGCAGCAACGTTCCGCCGAGCTTCCACGACCAGTATCTCGCTGGCATGAACCGGCTCGATCCGTTGCATCCGCGCTCCGCGAGCAACCGGCCGATCGCCCGGCTGAGCATCGCGCTCGACCAATGCGCGTCGCAGGAGGCGGCGACCTATCGTGCGTTTGCCGGCCAATGCGGCGTCGCCGACATGATCGAGTTCTTCTTCCGCCGCAACGACCGGATCGTGGCCGGAATGAGCGTGCTCTGGGCACCGGGCTGCACGATTCCCGACGGCAGCATGCACATTGCCGAGAAGATCCACGATTACCTCGAGTTCAACCTGACCAGCCGCCTGTCCCCGAATCCCGACGAGCCGGCGCGCTACGGACTGACCTCGCGCGAGATGGAAGTGGTCGAGCTGTTGTGCTGCGGCCGCACCAACCGCGAGATCGGCGAGTGCCTGAGCATCGGTCTCGCAACGGTGAAGACGCATCTGATCCATATCTTCGAGAAACTCGGCGTCGAGACCCGCTCCGCCGTCGTCGCGCTGATGTCCCGGCCGCATTGAGGTGCGGCTCTTTCCTCCCGTCGTCCCGGCCTTCGCCGGGACGACGTTTGTTGCGCGGCCTGTGGGTCAAGCATCCGCGCTCTCGCAACAAGTTTTGTCCGAGCTTCGTTATTCGCTTCACTCTCGCGTCCACCCGATCCACCGTTAGGTGGATTGCTGCCTGTCGGGCTGCCGATCGAGAGTCCGCCGAGGACCGGTGTCGTTTTCGACAATGTTGGCGAGCGGCTGCCGCTCGCAGCATTGAAGGAAGCGACATGCGTGATTTCATGGCCATCGGCCGCTCGGTGGCGGTTGCGGAGCGTGGCATGGCCGCAACCTCGCACCCGCAGGCGACGCTTGCCGCGGTCGAGATGTTGAAGGCCGGCGGCAATGCCGTCGATGCCGCGGTGGCGGCGGTGGCGGTTCAGGGCGTCGTCGAGCCGCAGATGACCGGGATCGGCGGCGACTGCTTTGCGCTGTATTCACCCAAGGCCGGGGAGCCGATCGCGCTGAACGGCTCGGGCCGTACGCCCGCCGGCACCGATACTGAAAAATATGCCGGCGGCGGCGCGCGCGACATTCCGCCGACCGCGCCTGAGGCCGTGACGGTGCCGGGCGCCGTCGACGCGTGGTGCAGGCTGGTCGCCGATCACGGCAGCAGGTCGCTGGAGGAAATCTTCCGACCGGCGATCGCGGCGGCCGAGCAGGGCTTTTGCGTGACGCCGCGCGTCGCGGAAGACTGGCGCCGCTTCCGGGCGCGGATCGAGATCGACGCCAATGCCGCCGCGCAGTTCCTTCCCGGGGGCAAGGCGCCTGAGGTCGGCGACATCCGAACGCAACCTGCGCTTGGCCGGACCTTGCGGCGGATCGCGCAGCATGGGCGCGAGGCGTTCTACGCGGGCGAGGCCGCCGACGAGATGGCCGGCATCTTGCGCGGATTGGGCGGTGCCCACAGCACTGGGGATTTCGCCGGGCAGACCTCGGACTACGTGCGCCCGATCTCGGCAAGCTACCGTGACCACGACGTGCTCGAGTGTCCGCCGAACGGGCAGGGCCTCGCGGCGCTGATGATCCTGCGCACGCTCGCCGGCTTCGATGTCGGCGCGATGGCGCAGGCCGATCGCATCCATCTGCTCGCCGAAGCGACCAAGGCCGCCTACCGCGCGCGCGACGCCTTCTTCTGCGATCCCGCCGCCGGCAAGGTCGATCCGGCCGCATTCCTTGCCGACGATTATATCGGGAGGATCCGCCGCAAGATCGACATGCGCCGCGCCTCCGCGCCCGCGGCCTGGGACGATATCGAGCACCGCGACACCGTCTATGTCACGGTGGTCGACCGCGACCTCAACGCGGTCTCGCTGATCAACTCGCTGTTCTATCCGTTCGGCAGCGGCATCTACGCGCCGAGATCGGGCATCCTGCTGCATAACCGCGGCTGGAGCTTTCGCGCGAGGCCCGGACACCTCAATTCGCTCGGGCCGCGCAAGCGCCCGATGCACACCATCATCCCGGGCTTGCTGCGCAAGGACGGCAAGACCGTGATGTCGTTCGGCGTGATGGGCGGGCACTACCAGGCCGCCGGCCATGCCAATCTGCTGTCGAACATCTTCGACATGAAGATGGATATCCAGGCGGCAGCCGAGGCACCGCGCTCCTTTGCCTTCGACGGCGCGCTGTCGCTGGAGACGACGATATCACCGACGATCCGCGACGAGCTGCGCGCCCGCGGCCACGATGCCCGCTTCTCCGAGGAGCCGATCGGCGGCTGCCAGGCAATCCGCATCGACCATGCCCGCGGCGTTCTGCTCGGCGCCTCCGACCACCGCAAGGACGGGCTGGCGTTGGGCTTTTGAGGGGGCCGCCTGCCCGCACTGCGGGGGCAGGCGGAGCATCCACCGGACGGTGGATTGTTCCAAATGCCGACATGTCGAACGTTTGGCCGATCATGCCGGCGCCGTGCACGGTTTCGCCGCTGTGCACTGCACGGCTAAGGCTGATCGTTCCGACTTTCCCAATCGAGAAGTTGATCCGTATGAATAGGACATTCGCCGACACGGTCTTCCGCAACGGCCGGATCTACACCTCGAACCGGGCGCAGCCTTGGGCGGCGTGCGCAGCCGTGAAGGCCGGCCGCTTCATCGCCGTGGGCGAGGAACGCGACGTCGCGTCGCTCATCGGCGAGGGGACCAAGACCGTCGATCTCGGTGGACGAATGGCGATGCCGGGCATCGTCGACATCCACAATCACATCATGATGGGCGGGCAGGCCGACCTCTACGAGCTGCGCTTCTCCAACGCCGACAGCGTGCCGAGGATCGCCGAGACCTTGCACAAGGCCGCCTCGGTGGCTGCGCCCGGCGCCTGGATCGTCGGCGGGCAGTTCGGCAACAATCTCCTGAACGAGATGAACACCGCGGAGTCCTGCGCGCTGCTGGATGCGGCGTGCCTCGGACATCCCGTCGTGTTGCGCGACGACACCTATCACAATCGCTGGGCGAGCTCGGCGGCGCTGCGGCTGGCCGGCGTGCAGGCCGAGACGCCCGATCCAACCGACGGCGAGATCGGCCGCGACCTCAAGACCGGGACGCTGACCGGCATCATGATCGAGGCCGCCTCCGGCCTGGTCGAGCGGGCGCTCGCGGCCTCCGGTCACTACACGGCGGAGATGGACCGCGCGGCGGTGGCGCGTTCGATTTCGGTGCTGAACGCCTATGGCGTCACCGCCTTCATCGACGCCGCCAGCATGCAGCCGATCATGGCGGCGCTGAAGGGACTCGACGATCGCGGCGAGCTGACCGCCTGGGCGGTCTGCGCGATGCCGGTGGTTGAGCCGGGCTTCATGTTCGGCAAGGCCGGCGAGGAGCTGTTTGCGCTGCGCGAGCAGTATCGCGGCGCGCATGTGAAGCCGGACTATGTGAAGGTGTTCCTCGACGGCGTGCCCGGCGCCAAGACCGCAGCGTTCCACGAGCCTTATGTGGCCGATCCGGTGCGCGGCTGCTGCTTCCGCGGATCGACCATGCTGACGGTACCGGACCTGATCCGCTGGCTCGGGCGTTGCGAGAAGCTCGGCCTTGCGGCGAAGATTCATTGCGCGGGAGACGCCGCGGTGACGCAGGCGCTCGACGCGATCGATGTGGTGCGCAGCTTCAACGGCCCGACCCACCTGATTCACCAGATCGCGCATGCGAGCTACATCGCACCCGACGACATCAAGCGCTTCGCCGAGCTCGGCGTCGCGGCCGATCTGTCGCCGATCATCTGGTATCCGACCATCTTCCTCGAGGCGCACAAGGCCGCGATGGGCGAGGAGCGGGCGCAGCGCTTCTGGCCGAACAAGGACCTGAAGGAAGCCGGCGCACTGATGGCCGGCGGCTCGGACTGGCCGGTGATCCCGATTCCCGATCCCTGGCAGGGCATCGAGGGCATGGTGACCCGGCAAAATCCCACCGGGGATTTTCCCGGCAAGTCGTTGTGGGCCGAGCAGACGCTCGATCTCGCCACCGTGATCGACATCTACACCATCGATGCCGCGCGGGCGGCCGGCCTCGGCCAATCGATCGGCTCGATCGAGGTGGGCAAGTCGGCCGACATCATCGTGCTCGACCAGATGATCTTCGACATCCCGCCGGACCAGCTTGCCGACACGCGGGTCGAGATGACCTTCTTCGAAGGCCGCAAGGTCTACGAGCGGGGCGCGTGATGGGCAGGGTGAATCAGATCTCGGTCACGGTGCTGACCGGCTTCCTCGGCAGCGGCAAGACCACGGTGCTGAACCATCTGCTGCGCCAGCCGGAGCTTGGTGGCGTCGTCGCCATCATCAACGAGTTCGGCGAGGTGGCGCTGGATCACCTCCTGGTCGAGAGCAGCGAGGATCGTCTCGCGCTGCTCGACAATGGCTGTATCTGCTGCTCGGTGCGCGAGGATCTGATCGAGACGCTGGCCGATCTCGCCGCCCGCCGCGCCACTGGGGCGATCCCGCCGTTCCACCGTGTGCTGGTCGAGACCACCGGGCTCGCCGATCCGGTGCCGGTGCTGCACACGCTGATGACGGCGCCCGATGTCGTTGGCCGCTACCGGATCGACGGCGTGGTTGCGACCGTCGATGCCGTCAACGGCGCGCGCACCCTCGAGGCGCACGTTGAAGCCGTCAGGCAGATCGCGGTCGCCGACCGGCTGCTGGTGACCAAGACCGACCTGGCTAGCGAAGATGCACTCGCGCAGCTCGCCGCGCGGCTCGCCGCGATCAACCCGGTCGCGACGCGCTCGCATGTGCGGAACGGGATGGTCGATCCGGCAAAGGTTCTCGATGCCGGGCTGTTCGATCCGTCGGCCCGCTCGGCCGATGTGGTGCGCTGGTTCGATCTGGCGTCGCAGGCGGCGAATGCGCCGCATCATCACGCCGATCACGATTGCGATGGCGCAGATTGCGGTCATCACAGCCACCACGCGCACGATGCCGGCGTATCCTCCTACAGCCTGATCATCGACGAGCCGATCCAGCCTGACGCGTTCGCGCGCTGGCTCGACTATGTCGCGGCGCTCAAGGGCGAGGACTTGCTGCGCTTCAAGGCGATCGTGCATGTCGCCGAACAGCCCGATGCGCCGGTCGTGGTGCATGGCGTGCAGCATGTGTTCCATCCGCCGATCACGCTTGCCAGCTGGCCGTCGGCGGACCGGCGCTCGCGGCTGGTCTTCATCGTGCGCGGCATCCCGCGCCGGATCATCGAGAACACCTTGTGCAAATTTGCCGCGGTGAGCCGTGGAGCGATCCAACGATCTGCGGCTTAGGCGGCAGTTACATCAGGCAATTGTTGAGGGGAGAGGGACATGACTGAGAATTCAAAGACGATATCGTCCGGCCGGCTCAACCGGCGCACGCTGCTGAAGGCGGCCGGTGCGACCGGCCTCGCATCGGCGATGAATGTGCCATTGGTCAACGTCGCGCGGGCCGCCGGCAACACCATCAAGATCGGTTGGGTCGGTTGCCTCTCCGGCGTCCGGGCGCCGTTTGCCGAACCCGACACCTGGATTCATGAACGCATCAAGGCCCGCCTCAAGGATGGCCTCAAGATCGGCGGCAAGACCTGGCAGGTCGAGTTTGTCTTCAAGGACAATCAGTCCGACCCGAACCGCTCGTCGGTGGTCGCGAGCGAACTGGTGCTGCGCGAGAAATGCGACTTGATCCTGATCGAGGATGGCGACGCGCAGGCTCCGGTGCAGGAGCTCGCCGACGCCCGTGGCATTCCGTCGATTTCGACCATGGTGCCGTGGCAGGGCTGGATGTTTCCGCGCAAGTCGACGCCCGACAAGGGCTTCCCCTACAGCTATCACTTCTTCTGGGGCGCCGATGATGTCGTGAAGAACTTCCTCGGCATGTGGCAGTCGGTCGAGACCAACAAGAAGGTCGGCACGCTCTATATCGACAATCCCGCCGGTCAGGCGTTCTCCGACCCGAAGGTCGGCTTGCCCGGCGGCATTACGCAGGCGGGCTATCAGGAATTCTCCGCCGGAAAATTCCAGATTGCGACCGACGACTTCACCAACCAGGTGTCGTCGTTCAAGGGCAACGGCGTCGACATCATCTCCGGCTTCACTTACGGCAATCACTGGGTGACGCTGTGGAATCAGGCGGCCCAGGCCGGCTTCAAGCCGCAGATCTGCACGGTGGCGGCGGCGTTCCTGTTTCCAAGTGCGGTGAATGCGCTCGGCGATCGTGGTGACGGCATGTCCACCGAAGTGTGGTGGACACCGGCCTATCCGTTCAAGTCGTCGCTGACCGGCCAGACCGCCGCCGAACTCGCCGCGGAATGGGAGAAGACGACGGGCAAGCAATGGACCCAGCCGATCGGCTACGCTCATGCCTTGTGGGAGGTTGCGCTCGCTGCTTTGCAGAACAGCGATCCGAAGGACAGGAATTCGCTGCGCGATGCCATCGCGGGCCTCGACATGGAGACGGTGGTCGGACCGGTGAAGTTCAAGGGAACGCCGATCAAGAA
The DNA here is from genome assembly GCF_054063415.1 of Bradyrhizobium sp. USDA 4011. Taxonomy (NCBI): domain Bacteria; kingdom Pseudomonadati; phylum Pseudomonadota; class Alphaproteobacteria; order Hyphomicrobiales; family Nitrobacteraceae; genus Bradyrhizobium; species Bradyrhizobium sp. USDA 4011. The sequence goes on along the minus strand of NZ_JBSSGG010000001.1, from coordinate 1,098,984 downwards.
CGTCGCGGTGACCTCGCTGTCGGGCGGGCAATGGCGCAAGACCAAGGGCGGCAAGGCGAAATACGAGCTCTTGATCGTGCACAACGGGACGGCGCCGTTCATCCCGAAGCAGGCCGATCTCGCATTGCTTTCGAAGCTCGCCTGAGATGTCACCTCTTCTGCGCGTCAGCGGGCTCTCGAAGCGTTTCGGCGAGATCGTTGTCGCCGACAATGTCGGCTTCGAGCTGGCTCGCGGCGAGTGCCTCGGCGTGATCGGCCCGAACGGCGCCGGCAAGAGCTCGCTGCTCAACCTGATCGTCGGCCTGCTCACGGCCGACGGCGGTTCGATCATGCTCGACGACAGGGAGATCTCAGGCCTGCCGCCGCATCGCCGGGCGCGGCTTGGGCTCGGGCGCGCGTTCCAGATCCCGCAGCCGTTCCCGCATCTGTCGGTTTACGAGAACGCGCTGGTCGCGGCGTCCTACGGCGCGGGCCTGTATGGCGAGGCGGCGTCGAACTGGACGATGGAGGTGCTGCAGCGCACCGAGCTCGACGCCAAGGCGGACAAGCTCGCGGGCGCCTTGCCGCTGATCGACCGTAAGCGGCTGGAATTCGCCAAGGCGCTGGCCTCGAAACCCAAGTTGATCCTGCTCGACGAGATCGCCGCCGGGCTGACCGAGCCGGAGGTCGAGCGCCTCGTTGCCATCATCAAGTCGGTGAAGGCAGATCACGCCATGATCTGGATCGAGCACATTCCGCACGCCTTGCGCGCGGTGTCGGATCGCATTCTGGTGCTCGATTTCGGCCGCAAGGTGCTGGAGGGGCCGCCGGCCGAGGTGATGGACAGCGCCGTGGTGCGCGAGATCTACATGGGATTGAAGGCCGATGGCGTTGCTTGATGTGAACGGCCTGCAGATCTTCTATGGCGATCTCCAGGCCGTGTTCGACATGAATTTCACGGTCGCCGACGGCGAGGCGGTGGCGCTGGTCGGCGCCAACGGCGCCGGCAAGTCCACGTTCCTGAAGGCGCTGGTCGGGCTGAACGAGGAGCGGCGCGGGGCGGTGCATTTCGACGGCATCGACATCTCGCAGATGCCGGCGGAAGAGGTGTCGCAGCTCGGTCTCATCATGGTGCCCGAAGGTCGGCTGCTGTTCGATTCGCTGACCATCGAGGAGAACCTGCTGATGGGCAGCGTTAACCGTCGCAAGGGCAGCTGGACGCTGCGGCGGGTGTTCGACCTGTTCCCGATCCTGGAAGAGCGGCGGCGGATGTTTCCGGGCCAGCTCTCCGGCGGCCAGCAGCAGATGGCGGCGATCGGCCGCGCGCTGATGTCGAACCCGCGGCTGTTGCTGTGCGACGAGATATCGCTCGGGCTCGCGCCCGTCGTGGTCGAGCAGATCTATCGCTCCTTTGCCGACATTCGCCGCGAGGGCACCGCTGTGGTTCTAGTCGAGCAGGACGTCAAGCGCGCGCTCGCGACGGAGCGGATCTACTGCCTGTTGAAGGGACGAGTGTCGCTGACCGGCCCGGCGCAAGGGTTGCAGCCGGAGCAGCTGACGCACGCCTATTTCGGTAACTAGCCAGGATTGGCACGATATGATCTGGGTTGAGACATTGATCAACGGAGCCCTGCTGGGCGGGCTCTACGGCCTGCTCGGCATCGGGCTCGCCCTGGTGTTCGGCGTGATGCGCGTCGTCAACATCGCGCACGGCGAGTTCATGGTGCTGAGCGCGTTCTGCGCCGTGCTGCTTGCCAATTTGTTTCCGCAGGTCTCGCCGCTGCTGATGCTGGTCCCGGTGATCGCGCTGTCCTTTGCGGTCGGCTGGCTCTATCAGGCGGCCATCGTCAACCGGGTCGTGACGTCGCCCGATCCGCTGTCGCCGCTGCTGCTGACCTTCGGCGTCTCGGTGATCCTGCGCAACGTCATGGTAGAAATATTCGGCGCCGACGTGCGCAGCCTGCAGGTCGGCGAGCTGTCGCGCGCCAGCCTCGAGATCGCCGGCCTCAACATCGGCATCATGCCGCTGCTCACGCTGGTGCTGGCCGCACTGCTGTTCATGGCGCTGCAGCTCGTGCTGCGCCATACCGAGTTCGGGCGGATCGTGCGCGCCACCGCCGACCGCCGCGACATCGTCCGGCTGTCCGGCGTCAAGCCGGACAGGGTCTACAACTATGTCATGGGCCTGTCGCTCGCGCTTGGCGCGATCGGCGGCGTGCTGCTCGCGGTGCGGTCGAGCTTCACGCCGTTCTCGGGCGCCGAGCGGCTGCTGATCGCCTTCGAGGTCGTGGTGCTCGGCGGGCTCGGCTCGTTCTGGGGCGCATTGCTCGGCGGCATCGCGCTCGGCATGGCGCAATTGATCGGGCTGAAGATCGATCCGAATGCGGGGCTGCTCTACGCGCATCTCTTGTTCTTCATCATGCTGTTGATCCGCCCGTCGGGTCTCGTGTCGAGCAGGGTATGACGCAGATGCCGACACGGACAATTCTCCTGGCCTGCGCCATCGTGCTGGTCGCGATCATCGGCGGCGCACCCTTCGTGCTGAACGAGGGTATCCTGCGGCTCGCGACCGAATGCCTGCTGCTGCTGACGATGGCGCAGATGTGGAACCTGCTGGCGGGTTACGCCGGGCTGGTGTCGCTCGGCCATCAGGTCTTCATCGCCTTCGGCGCCTATGCGCTGTTCCTGACCTCGGGCTGGCTCGAGGTGACCCCGATCTGGGTGCTGCCGGTGGCGCCGCTGGTGGCCGCGGCCGTCGCGGCGATGATCGCGTTCCCGCTGTTTCGCTTGCGCGACGCCTATTTCTCGATCGCGATGTGGGTGTTCGCCGAGATCATCGGCGCCTTCACGATGAAGTCGCAGGCCGTTGGCGGCACCTCCGGCGTGCCGCTCGCCACCAGCAAGCTGATCGATTTCGACTGGTTCGAGCCGACCATGTTCTGGCTCGCGGGCGGCCTGACGCTCGTCACCATCGCGGCGCTGTACAAGATGATGACCTCGAGCTTCGGGCTCGGGCTGATGAGCGTGCGCGACAATGACCTCGCCGCGATGAGCGTCGGGGTCGACGTCCGGCACAATCGCTTCATCGCCTTCGTGCTGTCGGCGGCGGGATGCGGGCTTGCGGGTGCGTTGAGCTTCATGGGCAATCTGTTCATCGCGCCGCTGGCGGCCTTCGACGTCAACTGGTCCGTCTACATGATGTTCATCGTGATCATCGGCGGTATTGGCACGCTGGAGGGCCCGATCCTCGGCGTCATCATCTTCTTCGGCCTGCGCGAATTGATGACCGGGCCGCTCGGCCTGTCCGGCGGCTGGTATCTGGTCGGCCTCGGCATCATTGCCGTGGTCGTGATGATCGTGGCGCCGCGCGGCATCTGGCCGGCCTTGCGCGATCGCCTCGGCGTGCGGCTGCTCGATGTCCACCGTGCCGCGCCACGACCGGCCGCGGCCGCGATCCTGCCAGCCGCATCGGAACGGGTCGCCGGATGAGGCAGGCCTTCACGCGGTCACCATTGCTTGTATTCTGACGGTTCTGGCTTTGCGTGGAGGGTGTGATGGCTCTGATATTCCGGGGATGCGGATCGGCATTGGCCGGCCTGGTTGCGATGACGATGGCGGCGCCGCTGCCGGCGCAGGCCGAGCGCAGGATGTGGCCGCAGGCGGCGGCCACGCACCCGATGGACGGGCTGACAACGGACGAAATCCGTTCGGTCTCCGAGATTCTCCGCGGCGCCGGCAAGCTCGACGATGCGGCGCGGGTCGTTTCCATGACGGTCGACGAGGACCCCAAGGACGAGGTGCGGGCGTGGAAGCCCGGACACCCCTTCGCACGGCGGGCGAGCGCGACGCTGCTGAGCGGCGGGCACCTCTACGAAGCGCATATCGATCTCGCCGCACGCAGCCTGGTCGGCTGGGATGAGATCAGGGATCATGAGGCCGCGCTGACCATCGACGAGTTGGTGTCGGCCGGCGATCTGCCGAAGCAGGACCCGCGCTGGATCGCCGCGATGGCCAAGCGCGGCATCACCGACTTCCACAATGTGTTGTGCCTGCCGCTGACGGTCGGTCCGGTGAGCGACCCGGCCCTGAAGGGCCGCCGCCTGCTCAACGTTCCCTGCGTCGACACCACCGGCGCCACCAACAATCTCTGGGGCAAGCCGATCGAGAACCTGGTCGCCCAGGTCGATCTCAAGAGCAGGACGGTGCTGTCGGTGACCGATCTCGGCGTGCTGCCGCCGCCAGCGCAGACGCCCTCGCATGCCTATGCCGACTCCGGAAAATACCGCAAGCCGCCGAAGCCGATCGAGATCACTGCGCCCGAGGGCAGCAACGTGAAGGTGGAGGGCGGCCAGGTCCGCTGGGACAACTGGTCGTTCCATGTCCGTCTTGAGCCGCGCGTCGGCGCGGTACTGTCGTTGATCCGCTACGACGACCACGGCACGCTCCGCGACATCGCCTATCAGATCTCGGCGAGCGAGATGTTCGTGCCCTACATGGATCCGGCGCCGACCTGGTCGTTCCGCGCCTATATGGATATCGGCGAATACGGCTTTGGCGTGCTCTCCAGCGAATTGCAGCGCGGCATCGATTGCCCCGAAGGCGCGCATTTCCTCGATCTGACGATCTCGGACACCAAGGGCAATCCGGTTGTCTCCAAGGGCGCGGTCTGCATCTTCGAGCGCCCGACCGGCGATCCGATCTGGCGCCACAGCGAACTGCTCAACAATACCGCCGAGGTGCGGCCGAACAATGAGCTGGTGGTGCGGATGGCGCCGGTGGTCGGCAATTACGACTATCTGGTGGACTACGTGTTCGACCGTGCCGGCAATATCGACGTGCGGCTCGGCGCCTACGGGATCGATGCGACCAAGGGGGTGGCGAGCCGGACCTTGAGCGATCCGACGGCGAAGCAGGATACCGCCTACGGGACGCTGGTCGACGAGCGGCTGCTGGCCGTCAATCACGATCACTACATGACGTTCCGGATCGATATGGACGTCGACGGCACCGCGAACCGGCTGGTCGAGGACCGCTTCAGCGTCCGCCGGCTGGATGAGGGCCAGCGCAAGAGCCTCTGGCAGGTCGACACCAGGCCGGTCGCGACCGAAGGACCGATCACGACGCCGCTGAGCGCGGCGCAGTTCAGGATCGAAAGTACGGGAAAGACCAACAAGCAGGGCTATCGCACCAGCTATCAGCTGGTGCCCGGACATTCCGACGTTTCGCTGCTCGCCAAGGACGATCCGATCCAGTTGCGTGCGGGCTTCAGCGCCTACACGCTATGGACCTCGGCCTACGCCAGGGACGAGAGATATGCCGCAGGCATGTACCCGAACGAGAGTCCTGAGGTCGATGGCTTGCCGAAATGGACCGCCGCGAAGCGGCCGATCGAGGATCGCGACCTCGTGCTGTGGTACACGGTCGGCTTCCGCCACGTGCCGCGCGCCGAGGATTGGCCGGTCATGCCGGGCCTTTGGCACGGCTTCCGGCTCCGCCCGTTCAACTTCTTCGATCGCAATCCCGCGCTCGACGTGCCGCCGATGGTGAATGCCAGGGACACCAAATGAGTGGCCGCGTGCATCGCACGGGAGCGGTGGCCGGCGCGCTGCTGGCGTTGTTGACGGCGCAGCCGGTCGCGTGGGGCGTGACGGCCGAAAACAGCGCTGACGGTGCGTCCTTGCTCTATTTGAGCAGCGGTGACTGGGAGCGCCAATCCACGCCGCACAAGGTCGCGCTCGCGGCCGACTTCATGCGGATCTTCTGCACCGACCAGCGCATGTCGGCGGCATCGCTCGCCGATTGCCTCGACCGCGACAAGGCGGATGGCGCGCCGTTCGAGCGTGCTATCGCTTGCGTTGGCGCACGATAACTTTGGTGTAGTCCTATCCCTGTCATTGCGAGCGAAGCGAAGCAATCCATCGCGCAGCGTGTGGAGGTATGGATTGCTTCGTCGCTGTCGCTCCTCGCAATGACGAAGAGGCCTTACAACGTCTTAGCCGGCCGCTGAGAGGCCGGCGTCGATCCCTTCGGCGATCGCCTTCACATCCGATGAGGTGAGGATCAGGGGCGGGGACAGAATGAGGTTGTTGCCGGAGACGCGCAGCATCACGCCGGCCTCGTAGGCGCTATCTGCCACCTTCGCCATCGTCTTCTTGTCGGCGGGCTTCTTGCTGTCGCGATCGGCGACGAGCTCGAGCGCGGCCATCAGGCCCTTGCCCCTGACGTCGCCGACCAGCGGATGCTTCGCCTTGAGCACGGCCAGCGCCTGCGCGAGGTCCTTGCCGCGGGCGGCGGCGGCATTCTCGTCGAGCTTGAGGCGGCGGGTCTCGGCGAGCGCCGCAAGGCCCGCGGCGCAGCCGACCGGATGGCCTGAATACGTGTAGCCATGGCCGATCGAGCCGAACGTGGTGGTGTCAGTCTCGAAGGTTTCCGCGACCTGCTCGCCGATCAGCGTCGCGCCGAGCGGGAAATAGCCCGAGGTGATCGCCTTGGCCATCGTCATCATGTCGGGCTTGACGCCCCACAGACGCGAACCCGACCACGCGCCGGTGCGTCCGAACCCGGTGACGACCTCGTCGGCGATCATCAGGATGCCGTGCTGGTCGCAGATCTCGCGCGTCAGCTTCATGAAGCTGTCCGGCGGCACGATCACGCCGCCGGCGCCGAGCACCGGCTCCATGATGAAGGCCGCGATGGTATCGGCGCCCTGGAACGCGATCTCCTCCTCCATCGCCGCCGCGCAAAGCTGCGCGAGCCTGGCGGGATCGGCTTCGTTGAAGGGATTGCGATATGTCGACGGCGCCGGCATATGGAAGACGCCAGGCAGCATCGGCTCATAGTTGCGGCGGAAATTGGCGTTGCCGTTGACGGAGGCGCCGCCGAAATGGGTGCCGTGATAGCCCTTTTTCAGCGCCAGGAACTTGGTGCGGTCGGCCTGGCCCTTGATCTTCCAGTATTGCCGCGCAAGCCGCAGCGCGGTCTCGACCGAGTCCGATCCGCCCGACGTGAAGAAGGCGCGAACCATGCCTTCCGGCTTGAACCATTCGGTGAGCTCGTAGGCGAGCTCGATCGAGGGACCGCTCGAGGTGCCGCGGAAGCCCGAATAGTACGGCAGGGCGCCGAGCTGGTCCGCGATCGCCTGCTTGATCGGATCGCAGCTGTAGCCGAGGTTGACGTTCCACAGGCCGCCGACCGCATCGATCACGGTGTTGCCGTCGATGTCGGTGACGTGGACGCCTTGGCCCTTCATCACAATCCGCGGCGGCTGCGCCCGCATCTCGGCGGGATGAGCCATCGGGTGCCAGATCGGCTTGGCGTTGTTCTCAACCAGGAAGTTTCTGTCGCGCATGATCGCTCTCTGTCCGGCTGGAGCCTTTTCCGTTCCGATGGAATCGGAACGGGGCTCCAGATTCTAGTTTTGACGCGTTTTCTTCACGCGAACCGGTACCCACTTCGCTCGAAAACGCTTTAGTCGAATTGCAGCCCGAAGTGCCGAAGGGCCTCGCTGTAGGACGCGGCAGGATCGCGCACGTCAAACAACACCGTGCGCATGTTGCACGCCGCTGCGCCCGCGATGTTGCGACGCTGGTCGTCGACGAAGACGCAATCTTCTGCTTCCAGCGCCAATTCGTCCAGCACGCTTTGATAGGCGCGCGGATCGGGTTTCAGGATCCCGGTATGGGTCGCGTCGACGATGGTGTCGAATTGCTTGAGGATGGAGAGGCGGGTGCGGAACTCCGCACCGTAGAACAGGTCGAGCTCGTTCGAGAGGATCGCAAGCCGGAAACCGGCGTCGGCGGCGAGGGCGATCGCGCGCACCGCCTCGGGGCGGATCACAGTGTCGGGATCGGCGCCGCGCGCACGCTTCACGAAGGTTTCCATGTCGCGCCAGTCTTCGCCGACCAGGCGCCCGACCTCGCGGCTGCGAGTCAGCCAGTAATCGCGTTCTGAAATCTCGCCGCGCTGCATCGCAGCCCAGAGCGGATCGCTGTCGGGGGCAAATGGTCCGAGCCATTTCAGCGTGCACGGCGCGAGTCCGAGCGCGCGCTCGGTCAGATCATGGGTCTCGAACAGGGTCTTCGAGATGACACCGCCGAAGTCGAGCACCAGCGCCTGGGCGAGCGGCCGCGTCATGCGGCAGCCGTCGCGCGGCCGGGGCGGACAATGCCGGCCGCGACCCATCGGTCGAAGATACCGAGCACCGTTTCGTTGAACGCTGCGCTGTTGATGTGGTCCTTGATCTCGTACAGTTCGACCGGCGGCTGGACCGCCGATCGCATCGCGTCGACAAAGGCGGCGAGGGCGTCGGGGTCGTGCAGGGCTTCGCCTTCGCGGTCCCATTGCTGGATGCCGCCGGCTGGGAGCACAAAGGCGACGGGCGCGCTGGCGCCGGCGAGCTTCTCCGCAATCGCGTGGGCGATCCGGCGGCGATCGGCGGCTCCCGAAGTCGCCGACGCGAGCAGCCGGTTGTGCGCGTGGAACGGCCGATCCGAGAGCTCGTTCGGAACCCCAAGCCAGGCCGGGAAGTCGACCATGTCGACAGCCCCGGGGGCGACGATCTGCGGAATGCCGGCTCTGCCCGCATTCTCGAGCCGGTCGGCGCCTGAATTGACCACCGAGCCGGTGAGCTGATTGGCGACCTCCTGCAGGCTGAGGTCCAGCACCGCGGCAAAGCCGCCCTGGGCGGCGATCGACTCCATCGCACGGCCACCCATGCCTGTGGTGTGGAAGACGACCACTTCATAGCCGCGCTGCTCGAGCTGCGGCTTGAGCTCCACCATGTAGCGCAGGCAGCTCTTGCCGAGCGAGGTGATCGCAACGACCGGCCGGTCCCGGCTCGGCTTGATTGCGCTTTTCGCCGCACCGACGATCGCGCCGCAGGCTTGCGACAGCACGGCGGTGCAGGTGCCGTTGAGGCCATAGAGGCCGCCGGCCCACAGGATCATCATCAGATCGGCGGCGACGCGCTCGGGCGGAATCAGATGCGAGAATGCGACGGTCGAGACGATCAGCTTCGGCAGGCCGAGCGGCAGCGCCTGCGCGACGTCGAGCGCAAGGTCGGTTCCCATCGTGCCACCGATCGCGATCACGCCGTCGATAGCGTCTTGTGCCGCGAGCTCGCGCGCCAGATTTGCGGCGCCGATCGCCATCAGGGACATCGCGGAGTTTTCGTCGCCGCTGGATGCGATCGCCGCGATCGTGGTCTGCGCAGCCGATGCCACCGCGTGCTTGTCATGCGCGGGCTGGTACGGTGGATCGCCGAGCACGCTGATGTCCATCATGATCGTGCTGCCGCCGGCGCGGGCGATGGACGCGCTCATGAACAGCAGTTCGTCGGCCTTGGTGTCTCCAGTGCCGATCAGAAGAATGCGGGGCTGCGTGATCTCGGGCATGACCTTCGGCTCGCCGGCGGCGTGAGGGATGTGAACGAGTTGGTTTGCACCCAGCGGGCAGGGCGTTCGGCCATCGTGCGATCACGCTAAGAGGGCGCTGGCCGCGGCGACATCCACCTATCGGTTGATTGCTGCCAAAGCCTTGATTTGGCGAGGATTGCGCCATGCCAGCGGTCCCCGGTCGGGAGCCGCTTTTGTCACCGTCATGATGATCGCGCATGCAGCAAGCCCAGATCGATCTGTTACGCTCGGCCGCAATTCCGGCCCAGCAGCTCTTCATCGGCGGCCGGCCGGTGCAGGCGATTGCCGAGGCTCGGCTCGATGTGGTGTCGCCGATCGACGGCGAGGTGCTGACGACGATTGCAGACGGCGATGCGGCCGATGTCGACCTTGCGGTGAAGGGGGCACGACAGGCCTTCGAGCAGGGAAGCTGGTCGCGCGCGGCGCCGGCGCAGCGCAAGAAGGTGCTGTTGCGGTTCGCCGATCTGATCGAGCAGCACGCGCTCGAGATCGCGGTGCTCGGCGTGCGCGACAACGGCACCGAGATCGGTATGGCCTACAAGGCCGAGCCGCTGTCGGCGGCCGGCACCGTCAGGTACTACGCCGAGGCGATCGACAAGGTGTATGGCGAGATCGCGCCGACCTCGGGTGATGTGCTCGGGCTCGTGCATCGCGAGCCGCTCGGTGTCGTCGGCGTCATCGTGCCTTGGAATTTCCCGCTGATGATCGGGGCGTGGAAGATCGGTCCCGCACTCGCCGCCGGAAACTCGGTCGTGGTCAAGCCGCCGGAGCTGGCATCGCTGACCCTGCTGCGCCTTGCCGAGCTTGCGACCGAGGCTGGCCTGCCGGACGGCGTGCTCAACGTCGTCACCGGCCGCGGCGCATCGGCCGGCGAGGCACTCGCGCTGCATATGGATGTCGATGTGCTGGCCTTCACCGGCTCGGGCGCGGTCGGCCGACGGCTGCTGGAATGCTCGGCGCGGTCGAACCTGAAGCGGGTCCATCTCGAGCTTGGCGGCAAGTCGCCCAACATCGTCTTCGCCGATGTGCCCGACATCAAGCATGCAGCCAAGGTCTCGGCCAACGGCGTCTTCCGTAATTCGGGCCAGGTCTGCGTCGCCGGCTCGCGGCTGCTGGTGCAGTCCGCGATCTATGATCGCTTCATGGATGCGCTGCTCGACGTCACCGCAAAGCTCAGGGTCGGCGATCCCCTCGATCTGACGTCGGATATCGGCGCGATCACGAGCCGAGTGCAGTTGCGCAAGAACCTGGATGCGGTTGCCCGCGCCGAAGCGCAGGGCGCGAGGCGGCTGGTTGGCGGCGAGCAGATCCGCGTCGAGAGCGGCGGCAACTTCATGACGCCTGCGATCCTCACCGAGGTGACGCCATCGATGGAGGTCTGGCGCGAGGAGGTGTTCGGCCCGGTGCTGGCGGTCACGCGGTTCGACGGCGAGGAAGATGCTGTCACGCTCGCCAATTCGACCCCTTATGGACTTGCATCGGCGGTATGGACCGGAAGTCTGTCGACGGCGCATCGCATGGTGCGCGCCATCAAGGCCGGCGTCGTGCACGTCAACGCCTATGGCGGCGCCGATATCACGGTGCCGCTCGGCGGTTTCAAGCAATCCGGCTTCGGACGCGACAAGTCGCTCCACGCCCTCGACGCCTATACCGACCTCAAGACCGCCTGGATCGCGCTATGACATCAGCATCTGCCGAACGCGCCGGCGTTCTGAACCGGTTGCTCGATGCCGAGCAGGAGCGCTTCCGGGCAGTTCATCCGCGCTCGGCGGCGGCCTGGCAGCAAGGGAGGCAGCACTACCTTTATGGCGGTCCGTCGCACTGGATGCGGCGCTGGGCCGGCGGCTTCCCGGTCTATGTCGAGGAGGCGCAGGGCGCACATATCAGGGACATCGACGGTCGCGACTATATCGATTTCTGCCTCGGCGACACCGGCGGCATGTGCGGCCACGCGCCCGAGGCGGTGACGGAAGCCGCGCTGCATCAGCTCAAGCGTGGCGCGACTATGATGCTGCCGACGGAGGACAGCCTCTGGGTCGGTGCCGAACTGTCGCGCCGCTTCGGTCCGAAATACTGGACACTGACGACGTCGGCGACCGACGCCAACCGCGCCGCGATCCGTATCTCGCGCATGATCACCGGTCGGCGCAAGGTGCTGGTGTTCTCCGGCTGCTATCATGGTGGCGTCGAGGAGGCGCATGTCGAGATCCGCGACGGCCGCGTCGGCTTGCGCAACATGATCCATCCCAACGGCATCGATCATGAAGCCATGAGCCGGGTGGTCGAATTCAACGATGTCACCGCGCTCGAGGCGGCGCTGGCGCAGGGCGATACCGCCTGTGTGCTGACCGAGCCGCTGATGACGAACTTCGGCATGATCCCGGTCGACCCTGGTTTCCACCAGGCCCTGCGTGATCTGACCCGCCGCGCCGGCACCGTGCTCATCATCGACGAGACCCATACGCTGTCGTGCGGACCGGGCGGCTACACGGAGGGCCACGGGCTCGAGCCCGACATCTTCGTCGCCGGCAAGGCGATCGCGGGCGGCATCCCTGCCGGCGTGTTCGGTCTGAGCGAGGAGATTGCCGAGCGGCTCTGGAAACTCGTTCCCCACGTCAATCCGCGCGAGCGGCAGTCGGCGCATCTCGGCTTCGGCGGCACGCTTGCCGGCAACGCGCTGACCGTCGCGACCATGCGCGCGGTGCTGGAGAAGGTCCTGACATCAGCGAATTACGAACGGATGATCGAAACCGCGACCTGGCTCGCGCAGGAGGCGCGTCGGCTGATCGAGGCGGCCGGGCTGCCCTGGCACGTCACCCAGATCGGCGCGCGTGCCGAGATCATGTTCATGCCACGGCCGCCGCGCAGCGGCGCCGACGTCATTGCCGGCCGGCAACCCGATCTCGAGACCCTGCTGCATGCGTTCTACATGAACGAGGGCATTCTGGTGACGCCGTTCCACACCATGCTGCTGATGTGTCCGGCGACGTCGAGGCGGGACGTCGACAGGCACACCGCGGTGTTTGCGCAGTTCATCGATTTGCTGCGCGGGGCGGGAGCAATCTGATGCCGGCGCTTCCGTTCAATCTCGACGGCCGGGTCGCCATCGTCACCGGCGGCGGCCGCGGGATCGGTGCGGCTGTTGTCAGGCGCCTCGCGCAAGCCGGTGCGACCGTGGTGATCGCCAACCGGACGCTCGACGTGGCCGAGGCGCTGGCGCGCGAGCTCGCAAACGATGGACGGGCCGCGCATTGCGTTCCGTTCGACCGGCTCGATCGCAGCGGCTTGCGTACGATGATTGACGATATCACCGCCAAGTTCGGCCGGCTCGATATTGTCGTGCACAATGCCGGTGGTTGTCCGTGGGCCTCGCTTGACGAACTCGACGAAGCCAAGCTTGACGATACGCTGGCGCTGAACCTCAACGCCAGCATCTGGCTCGCACAGGCTGCGATTCCGTATATGCGTGCCATCAGCTTCGGACGCATTCTGGTGACATCCTCGGTCTCGGCACGCGTCGCGATGGGCGGCGGCGCGCATTACTCGGCGGCGAAGGCCGGCGTCAACGCGTTTATCCGCGGCGCCGCCTTCGAGCTCGCGCGCGACGGCATCACGGTCAATGGCGTCGAAGCCGGCTTCATCGAGAAGCCCGGCCGGGGCACCATGAGCGCGCCGGAGAACAAGGCGAAGCTCGAGCGCTTCATCCCGATGGGGCATATGGGGAGCGCGGACGACATCGCCTGCGCGATGCTCTATCTCGCCTCCACTGAGGCCAAATATGTCACCGGGCAGACCATCGTCGTCGACGGCGGCTCGACGCTACCGGAGACCGGATTTGCCGTCGAACGGCAGTGGGGGCTCTAGATGAGCATGATCCTTTCGGAACACCGGTTTCCACTCTTCCGGATCATGCTCTGATGCCGCGGCTCGACGGAAAGACCGCGCTGGTCGCCGGCGCGGCCACAGGGATCGGCCGGGCCACGGCTTCACTGCTGGCATTGAGCGGTGCGCGCGTCGTGCTGTTCGGGCTCGGCGACGCCGAGCTTCAGGCCGTCGCGGCGGAGTGCGGCGGGCAGGCGGTCCATGGCGACGTCACGCGTGCGGACGACATTGCCAATGCTGTCGCCGCCTGCGGCGCCTGGCTCGACATCGTCGTCAACGCCGCCGGCTTGATCGTGCCGGATCAGCCTGCAAGCGTCTCCGATGAGGTCTGGGCCAGGACGCTTGATGTCAACCTCACGGGGACCATGCGGGTCTGCCGGGCATCCCTGCCGCTGCTCCGGCAGCGCGGCGGCGCGATCGTCAACATCGCCTCGGTTGCCGCGTTCAATGCCAGTCCGGACAGCACAAGCTACGCCGCCAGCAAGGCGGCCGTCGTCGCCTATACGCGTTCGCTGGCCTACGCCCACGGCGCCGACGGCATTCGCGCCAATGCCGTCGCGCCCGGCTGGGTGCGGACGCCGATGAGCGCTTATGAAATGCAGTTGCTCGCGGACCAGAATGGCACCACCGCCGAGACCGAATTTCGCGGCGTCGAGCGACGGATCGCATTGGGACGGATGGCCGAGCCCGCCGAGATCGCGGCATGCTGCCTATTCCTCGCTTCCGACGAGGCGTCCTTCGTGACCGGTGCGGTGCTGGTCGCCGACGGCGGTGGCCGCTCGCCGACGCAAAACCGCGCCGTGTAGACGGCCGGTTGGCGTCGCGGCGCGGGCGGCCGGCACCTTGATAAGGATCGGCGGATTTGGCACTCTCGCGTCGTCACGTCATTCGATCGAGGGGCGTTATGGACAAGTCATTTTCTGTGATCATTGCCGCGGCCGCTTCGATCGTCGTTCTGTCATCGACGGCGGCGCGATGCGGCGACTATCCGTTTGGTGATCCGCCGTACCGGCTGGACTACGTGCAGGAGCCTCAGATCGAATCGGGCTGCTGGAAATGGAATTGGCAGCAATATCAGTGGCAGGACTACTGCCCGGTCTACGTCTATCCGAAGGCGTATATGTTTTCGCGCGCGTCGCGCGTCGTGCTCCGCACCAAGGGGTGAGGGGCGGCCGGCTTCATGACTTGCTTCGTGTCACCCCAGTCGGTGTGGCGCGGAGCGCGCAGTAGACCGGGCCGAATTGCTGTCGCGCTTGACCGTCTTGTTTGGCACGCGCTCCGCGCAAGCGCGGAGCGCTTGTCGCGAGGGAAGGCCGCTTCGCGGTTTTCCGGATCAGGCTTTGATCAGTGCGCGATGGCGCAGGCCACCTGGTGGTGCTTGCCGAAGTTGAGGAGCGCGTTTTCGCGGAAGCCGTCCAGCCAGATGCCGTGACCGGCATAGCGATATCCGACTCCCATTGGCACCAGCCGCACACGCACGCCGCCGGAATGACCGGTCAGCAGCGAGGCGGTGACCACTTCGCCCTCGACCGACACGGCGCGCGGGCACAGCGGATACTGATGGCCATTCTCGCAGGTGAAGACGATCTCGGTGCAGGTGCCGGCCGGTGCTTTCGTGATCAGGCCGAGGTCCGCGGCCGCCGCCGGCCGGGAAGCGCCTGATAACGTTGCGCCCAAGGCCAGCATGCCCGCGACCATGTAGCAAATCCGAATACGCATCAGTGCCCCCTCGTCCAACGATAGGCAAAGTAATTGAGCAAAAAATATCTCGCGCTAAATGAGCAAAAAAAACCTCCAAGGTCAAACCGCTCCACCCGGTGCAGCGCGGCGTATCGCGTCAATCACTTGGGGATTCGGCATTAGGTGTTGCGCGTTTGCTTCAGTGGAACGGAATTCAGTCGAAGACTGTCCGGCTGCGGCAACGTGTCTTTACTGGCCACAATTGGCCTGCAAGTGGTGAAGGGTATTTGCGTCGTTTCGCGGCGACATCGGGGGTAGGAATGAACTTCCGTGGTGCCATTGCAGGTTCGCTACTGACCTTGATGATCGTCCCTGCGGCTCACGCGCAGACGCCATCTCCTCAACCGGTGAGCGGCCGGGCGGCGGCGGCTCAGCCTGCTCAGGGCGATCAATCGTTCTCCGGCCCGAGCTTTCGCAAGGGCTTGTGGCGCTTCATCCGGACGCTCGACGTCGTCAAAAGCGCGAACAAGAATTTCAAGTACCGGGTGGTCAACGCGGAAACGACGCGCTGCGTCGACCCGACCTTCGCCATGAAGGCTACCTTCTCACCAGAACCGGTCGGAAGCTGCGTCTCGGACAAGCCTGAAAAGGTCGGCAATCAGTACACCTTCGGGCACCGATGCGATTACATGGGCGCGGTCAGCACCGTGATCACGGTGCGCAGCGACGAGGCCTATACCGAGCTGAACGAGGTCAGCACCGGCGAGCATCCCAGGACCGACACGGTGGTCGCGACGCGGATCGGCGACTGCGACGATGGCGGCGTTGCCAACACCGCGAAATCCTCCGCTGCGGCGCGATTGCAGCAATAGCGCTTGATCAGCCAAGGCAGCTTGCCAGCATCAGGCTCCTCGGAGGCTGCGGCCCAGGCCCGGTTCCCGCCGGCGGCCGGACCCTTTTTTTCGGAGAGGGTCTTCCGCAGCCGGCCTTGATCGTGCTTCGCGCCGGGTCGAGTCTTGACTGCGCAGAACTCCAACCAAAAGGACGAGTGTTTACTCGACCTTAACGCGAAGTGTTCTGGAATGAAGTGAGGTGGGGCGTGCTTCAAGTGAAGTCACGCGATGCGCATCGTGCAGCCGATAAGGATTCAACGAATGACTTCGCGTGAGGGCTTCGGGCAGTCGAAGGTCTTCGCATGCACGCTTGGCGTCGTGGCAGCCCTTGCCGTGTCCTTGCTCGCTTCCCGCGGCGCGGCGGCTGAGGAGAGCTTCAGCGGGCCGACCTTCCGAAAGGGGATGTGGCGATTCACGCGGACGCTGGAAATGGTCTCGCCCTCGAACGTCCGGCAAAAGCTGCTCGAGCGCGAAATGACGCGCTGCGTCGACCCGACCCAGGCGATGAAGGCGACGTTTTCATCGCCATCGATCGGAAATTGCCATTCTTCAAGGCCTGAGAAGATCAGCAACAGGTACGTCTTCTCCAACCGGTGCGACTACATGGGGCCGGTCAGCACCGTCATCACGGTGCTGAGCGACGAGGCCTATACCGAGGTCAACGAAGTCCACGGCCAGGCGCCGCGGATGGACCGAGTGGTCGCCCGCCGGATCAGTGATTGCCACGAGGACCGGGCATCGCTTGGCCAGCCTGCCGGTGCACCGAGCGAGGTCTCGCACGACGTCGAGCAGGAAACGGCTGAAGGCGAGCCGCTCTAAGTCGGTGCTCAGGCCCCGCAACGCCTGGCTGCCGATGCGGATCCTGGAAGGGCGGGCAATCAAGAGCGCTGGCGGCGCCGTCAGATCTTTTGCTGGTTGCCTGGCCCGCTCACCTTGACGGTGATCTTCTGAATCTCGGTGCGGCCGCCCTGATACTTGACCTCGATGGTCAAGGCGTCGTCGCCGAGGAATTCGGGCGGCGCCTTGTAGAAGGCGACATAGGCGGGCACCTCGAGCGCCAGGCAGGCCTTGTAATTGGTGGCCTTGGCCTTCGCTGACTTCACCACGACCTTTCCGGCAGTGGGTGGACTGACCAGACGGATGGTTGGCAGGGGCCCCGACGTGCAGTCAGGCAGCACATTGAGATAAATGCCGATTTGGGTGTCCCGGTTGGCCAGCGTCCGAACCTGGCGTTCGACGGTGGTCTCCGGCGGGACCGGCGCTGGCGTCGGGGTTTGTGCTGATGCCGCGTCGATCGCACTCCAAAGGAGAACCGCGGCGCATCCCTGACGAATCACCCGCATCGACCACTCCAAATCACCGGCAACGTGCAACTCGCCCGCGCGGACAGACCGCCTTTCGGCCGAGCTGAAACAACTAAGCTGTTGTTCTTGCGGCTGCGACCTGTTCGATCTTTACCACACTCGCAGGGAAAGCATTGATTAACCAAATACATTTCTTGACCGGAGGGAGGGTTAACAATAGCCTAAAATTAGATTTTTCTACAATTTTTCCTCTAATCGCATTTTGCGGGGCTGATAATGCAGGGTTCGTTTCAGGTCGCTCAGGCTACCGGCACCGGCAATTCCACCAATTCGGCTCCCGTACGAATTTACAAGCTGACGAAGCCACTGACCGATCAGGCAGTGGTCGTCAGTCTTGGATACGACCAGAAAGCGAAGGTCGACTTCTCGTCGATCGCGAACGAGAAGATCACGCTGGTTCATATCGGCGAAAAGCTGATCATCCTGTTCGACAACCAGTCGACCGTCACGGTTGAGCCGTTCTTCGACTCTCGCGCGGATGGACAGAGCAACGTCACAATCGAGATGGCGCCCGGTCGCGACGTCTCGGTGCAAGAGTTTGCAAGCCTGTTTCCGATCAGCACGGACTCCTCCGTGTTGCCGGCGGCCGACAATGGCGGCAACTCGAACGGCAACGCGCAGGCGAGCGGTGCGAATTTCAATCCATTCGTGGTCGATCCGCTGGACCCGGTGCCCACCAACGTACTGGCTGGGCCGGAGGGACTGCCGGATATCACGACGCCGGGGCCGACAGGCACCACTCTCCCACAGGCAACTACGCCTGCCGCACCCACTGTTTCCCTCGGCACCGCGCCAGACCTGGCGGTGGACGAGAGCTTCCTGACCGTTGCGACCAACGGTATCGCCGGCTCGGGACTGGGACCCGCGGGATCGACCGTGGCGACGGGACTGATGCCGTTCTCGATCACCGTGCCCGGTGGTGAGAAGTCGCTGACCTTTGCGCTGTCGATCAGCGCGCAAGGCGTCGACTCCGGTCTGATCGATTCACAGACCGGCAATCACGTGTTCCTGTTCATCGAGAACGGACAGGTCGTTGGCAGGGAAGGAGGTCAGAACGGCCTCGCTGACTTCACGATCTCCGTGGACGCAACTGGCCATATCACACTTACCGATCTGCGCTCGATGCACGAGGGGACCGGCGAGGCGGGCGGTGACATCAACGAAGGCGTGCATCTGCCGTCCGGGATGGTCACGCTGACTGCGACGGTGACCGATAACCTCAACCAGACGGGAACCGCGACCGCCGATGTCGGTCCGCACCTGACGTTCCTGGACGACGGCCCGGCGATCGCGCTGAGCGGGACGATTGCTTCGCTGAACACGTACGAGGCCTATCTGTCGGCGGCGACCAATGCCGGCATCAACGGCTCGACCCCGGATGCGTCGCCGACGCAAGGCCATGCGCTGGACAAGGAGAGCTTCGCCGG
This sequence comes from Bradyrhizobium sp. USDA 4011, assembly GCF_054063415.1. NCBI lineage: Bacteria > Pseudomonadati > Pseudomonadota > Alphaproteobacteria > Hyphomicrobiales > Nitrobacteraceae > Bradyrhizobium > Bradyrhizobium sp. USDA 4011. The sequence continues at coordinate 1,080,346 of NZ_JBSSGG010000001.1, read as the reverse complement.
CGCGTTCACGGTAGTGACCGGCGCCGATGGCGCGACCACGGCCTACGCGCTGAGCATCGCAGCCAACGGCACCGCGACCAATTTGGTCGACAGCGCCTCCGGCCTTGCCGTGGTGCTCGACCAGAGCGGCAATACGGTGTCGGGTTATGTGACCGGCCATGAGGGCCAGGCTGCGTGGCTGGTGTTCACGCTGACGGTCAACACCGCGACCGGCGACGTGACGCTGACGCAGGACCGTGCGGTGCACGAGAACACCGCGTCGAGCCCGGACACCGGCGAAGGCATCAGCCTGACCGGCGGTCTGGTGACGCTGACGGCGACGGTGACCGACAGGGACGGTGACAGCGCCAGCCAGAAGCTCGACCTCAGCACCCATGTCACCTTCCACGACGACGGGCCGTCGATCGCGCTGAGCGGGACGGTCAACTCATTGAACAGCTACGAGGCCTATCTGTCGGCGGCGACCAATGCCGGCATCAACGGCTCGACCCCGGATGCGGCGCCGACCCAGGGCCATGCGCTGGACACCGAGAGCTTTGCCGGCGCGTTCACGGTGGTGACCGGCGCCGACAATGCAACCACGGCCTATGCGCTGAGCATCGCGGCCAACGGCACCGCGACCAATTTGGTCGACAGCGCCTCCGGCCTTGCCGTGGTGCTCGACCAGAGCGGCAATACGGTGTCGGGTTATGTGACCGGCCATGAGGGCCAGGCTGCGTGGCTGGTGTTCACGCTGACGGTCAACACCGCGACCGGCGACGTGACGCTGACGCAGGATCGTGCGGTGCACGAGAACACCGCGTCGAGCCCGGACACCGGCGAAGGCATCAGCCTGACCAGCGGTCTGGTGACGCTGACGGCGACGGTGACCGACAAGGACGGTGACAGCGCCAGCCAGAAGCTCGACCTCAGCACCCACGTCACGTTCCACGACGACGGGCCGTCGATCGCGCTGAGCGGAACGGTCAACTCATTGAACAGCTACGAGGCCTATCTGTCGGCGGCGACCAATGCCGGCATCAACGGCTCGACCCCGGATGCGCTGCCGACCCAGGGCCATGCGCTCGACAAGGAGAGCTTCGCCGGCGCGTTCACGGTCGTGACCGGTGCCGATGGCGCAACCACGGCCTATGCGCTGAGCATTGCCGCCAATGGCACCGCGACCAACCTGATCGACAGCGCCTCCGGTCTTGCCGTGGTGCTCGACCAGAGCGGCAACACGGTGTCGGGCTATGTGACCGGCCATGAAGGTGACGCGGCCTGGCTGGTGTTCACGCTGTCGGTCAACACCGCGACCGGCGATGTGACGCTGATGCAGGATCGTGCGGTGCACGAGAACACCGCCTCGAGCCCCGACACCGGCGAAGGCATCAGCCTGACCGGCGGTCTGGTGACGCTGACGGCGACGGTGACCGACAAGGACGGTGACAGCGCCAGCCAGAAGCTCGACCTCAGCACCCATGTCACCTTCCACGACGACGGGCCGTCGATCGCGCTGAGCGGAACGGTCAACTCATTGAACAGCTACGAGGCCTATCTGTCGGCGGCGACCAACGCCGGCATCAACGGCTCGACCCCGGATGCGCTGCCGACCCAGGGCCATGCGCTCGACAAGGAGAGCTTCGCCGGCGCGTTCACGGTCGTGACCGGTGCCGATGGCGCAACCACGGCCTATGCGCTGAGCATTGCCGCCAATGGCACCGCGACCAACCTGATCGACAGCGCCTCCGGTCTTGCCGTGGTGCTGGACCAGAGCGGCAATACGGTGTCGGGTTATGTGACCGGCCATGAGGGCCAGGCTGCGTGGCTGGTGTTCACGCTGACGGTCAACACCGCGACCGGCGACGTGACGCTGACGCAGGACCGTGCGGTGCACGAGAACACCGCGTCGAGCCCGGACACCGGCGAAGGCATCAGCCTGACCGGCGGTCTGGTGACGCTGACGGCGACGGTGACCGACAGGGACGGTGACAGCGCCAGCCAGAAGCTCGACCTCAGCACCCATGTCACCTTCCACGACGACGGGCCGTCGATCGCGCTGAGCGGGACGGTCAACTCATTGAACACCTACGAGGCCTATCTGTCGGCTTCGACCAACGCCGGCATCAACGGCTCGACCCCGGATGCGGTACCGACCCAGGGCCATGCGCTGGACAAGGAGAGCTTCGCCGGCGCGTTCACGGTGGTGACCGGCGCCGATGGCGCGACCACGGCCTATGCGCTGAGCATCGCAGCCAATGGCACCGCGACCAATTTGGTCGACAGCGCCTCCGGTCTTGCCGTGGTGCTCGACCAGAGCGGCAATACGGTGTCGGGTTATGTGACCGGCCATGAGGGCCAGGCTGCGTGGCTGGTGTTCACGCTGACGGTCAACACCGCGACCGGCGACGTGACGCTGACGCAGGACCGTGCGGTGCACGAGAACACCGCGTCGAGCCCGGACACCGGCGAAGGCATCAGCCTGACCGGCGGTCTGGTGACGCTGACGGCGACGGTGACCGACAGGGACGGTGACAGCGCCAGCCAGAAGCTCGACCTCAGCACCCATGTCACCTTCCACGACGACGGGCCGTCGATCGCGCTGAGCGGGACGGTCAACTCATTGAACAGCTACGAGGCCTATCTGTCGGCGGCGACCAATGCCGGCATCAACGGCTCGACCCCGGATGCGGTGCCGACCCAGGGCCATGCGCTGGACACCGAGAGCTTTGCCGGCGCGTTCACGGTGGTGACCGGCGCCGACAATGCAACCACGGCCTATGCGCTGAGCATCGCGGCCAACGGCACCGCGACCAATTTGGTCGACAGCGCCTCCGGCCTTGCCGTGGTGCTCGACCAGAGCGGCAATACGGTGTCGGGTTATGTGACCGGCCATGAGGGCCAGGCTGCGTGGCTGGTGTTCACGCTGTCGGTCAACACCGCGACCGGCGACGTGACGCTGACGCAGGATCGTGCGGTGCACGAGAACACCGCGTCGAGCCCGGACACCGGCGAAGGCATCAGCCTGACCAGCGGTCTGGTGACGCTGACGGCGACGGTGACCGACAAGGACGGTGACAGCGCCAGCCAGAAGCTCGACCTCAGCACCCACGTCACGTTCCACGACGACGGGCCGTCGATCGCGCTGAGCGGGACGGTCAACTCATTGAACAGCTACGAGGCCTATCTGTCGGCGGCGACCAATGCCGGCATCAACGGCTCGACACCGGATGCGGTGCCGACCCAGGGCCATGCGCTCGACAAGGAGAGCTTCGCCGGCGCGTTCACGGTGGTGACCGGCGCCGATGGCGCGACCACGGCCTACGCGCTGAGCATCGCAGCCAACGGCACCGCGACCAATTTGGTCGACAGCGCCTCCGGCCTTGGCGTGGTGCTCGACCAGAGCGGCAACACGGTGTCGGGTTACGTGACCGGCCATGAAGGGGACGCGGCCTGGCTGGTGTTCACGCTGTCGGTCAACACCGCGACCGGCGACGTGACCCTGACGCAGGACCGTGCGGTGCACGAGAACACGGCGTCGAGCCCCGACACTGGTGAAGGCATCAGCCTGACCGGCGGTCTGGTGACGCTGACGGCGACGGTGACCGACAGGGACGGCGACAGCGCCAGCCAGAAACTCGACCTCAGCACCCATGTCACCTTCCACGACGACGGTCCGGCCTGGGCGTCGGCAGAGCATGGAGTGATTGCCAATGTGGCGGGCATCAGCGTAATTGGAGATCTGCAATTCACAACTGGCGCAGATGGCTTGGGATCACTCTATTTCACGGGCGTATCCCTGGATCCGCTACACCCTACTGCAACGACGATCCAAGCGGGTGGATATGCGGTCTCGGAATATGTGGATGCAGGTGGCGTCCTCCACGGTGTTGCCAATGGGGCGGACGTCTTCAAGGTGGCGCTTGACCCGACAACATCGACTTACTCGTTCTACCTGCTCCATACGCTGGATTCATATTCAACACAGTCCATCAATACCTCTGGTGCCGTACATGGTGCTGGTCCGGCTACTTATGCGGTCTTGTCGGACACGAGCGGCAATGCTGTAGTCACATTGACGGGCTACCACACGACCGGATCGTTTAATGCGGCGAGCTGGTTTGGCGAAACGCACGATACGCTGACGAGCGCGAAGCTCACCCAGGACACCATCAACGCGAGTTCGTCGGGCTTGGGCGTCCACAACAACAACTTCAATCAAGGCGATTTCATGCGCTTTGATCTTGGGGCGGTAGGCGATAACAGCAATGGCGATACCTGGACGTACGGCCACGCGCCCGGCGCATCGGCCGTAGGGACCGGGAATCAGATTTCATTCACGGTCAGGGCCATCGGCGGTTCGACAATCATCGACTATGTCGTGCACAGTGACGACGGCACGGTGACCTCCCACGTCTACAATTCGGCCACCGATGGGAACACTCTTACGGCGACCGGGCATGGGAATATCGACTACGTCGAACTGTACGATGTCTCCGGCAAATCCAAGATACTGCTGGCCGGGATAACCGAACTCGTCAACAACGGCGCAACCGACGTCCCCTTCACTGTGGGCGTCAAGGACGGCGACGGAGATGTCGCTACCGGCTCATTCGATGTAAATGTGAACGGCGGGACGACTCTTTCGGGGACCGCCTGCAATGATGTCATTGTTGCCGGGGTGACCAATGAAACGCTCACTGGTAATGGTGGGGACGACAAGTTCGTTCTCAATCTTGCAGCCCACTTTACCATTAGTGATTTCAACAGCGGTGACTTGGTCCTTCTCGACGTGGCCGGTCTAAGTCTCCCAGCGGGCACTTCAAATCCTCTTACGGCGAACCAGTTTACGTCATCGGCAGTCACGGGGGGGACTGAGAATAACGCGAGCGCCTGGAATGAAAGTGGAAGCACGAACAAGTTCTTCTTCAACAATGCGACGCATGAGCTCTGGTACTCCGCAAATGGCGCCGGATCCGACAAGGTGGACCTAGCGCATCTGAGCACCGGCGTTCCGGCGGCCGCGAACATTCATATTTTCTAGGCAACGCTCGCAGCAAAAACGAAATCCGCGGAGACCACTCCGCGGACTTTGTCTTTTGGATTGTCACTTGATTGAATTTTGCGTTGCTTGCGCGCCATCACATCAGCATGGGCAAGAAACCGGTGAGGGGGCTTGCCGCGTCAAGCGCTCCAACACCGGTCCATTCGGCGTCCGCCGCATTGGCGGCCGCCGGCGCCGCGTCGAGTTCGTCGCCAAACGGAAGCCGCTTGGCGTAGGGCGCCGCAAACAGCTGGACGCCGTGCTCGTTGATCGCAAACATCGGCGTGAAGTTGTCGAGTTCGCCGTCGTCGATCAGCTCGGAGCGGCGGCTGTCCAGGATCAGCCAATGGCCATCCAGCCGCGCCGCCAGCACGGCATGATCCTGGCGGATGGCGCGATCGCGGCCGAGCACCAGGCGCAGCTCCTCGCGCGGGAAGCCGGCTTCGCTGAGCGCGATGTATTTTGCGATCGCGTAGTCCTCGCAATCGCCCTTGCCGGTCGCGAAGGTGGCGAGCGGAGCAGTCCAGCGGTCGGGCTCGCCGTGCTGGGCGAAGTCGCTGACATAGCGGATCGCCTGGTTGACGGCGCGGTTGGCCTCGTCCAACCGGTCGCGTCCGGATCTGGATTTGACCGCATTGATCAGGCGAAGGAATTGCGCGGCATTGGGCGGGCAACCGGCGGCGTTCTCCCGGCAATGCTCGAGGACGGTCTGCTCCCTTGCGAGATCGGATTCGAGGCCGCGCCATTTGCGCCACAGGCCGTTTTCCGGTGCACGGAACGTGAACAGGCCGAACGGCTCGGCGCCAACGGGCGGGAGCGGCTTCGCCGCGGGAAGTGCGTCGGTCGCCGTATTCAGCGGCGCGAGCGCGGCGGTGCGAATGGCGTTCGGACCACGGCCGCGCTGCCGGTCGAGCTTGGCGAGCATGTCGGTGATGGTGAAGAAGGTGGCAGGCGGGCGGTTCGATGCGGCATCCGAAGTCGGCGCGAGCTGGCCGGCGGGATCGCCGAGAGAAAGTTCGTCCGCGGCAAACGCGGATGACACGGCGCAAAGACTTATTGAAAATGCAGCCACGGCGATGACCGCCGACGAAGCAATCTTCAGCGACTTCATATGACGTCCCCAATGTCGGGGACCGTCAACGTCTGTGCGTCGATCTGCGTCCCCGCTGTTATCGGGACGCAGACTGCCGCCTTGGCCGCTTAAGCAGAGTTAAGTGGAGGGGGCTGCTCCTGGATTGTCGGAAAGGCGGTCAATCCAGGGTTTGCCGGTTCGTTCGAAATTGAACGACCGCAGGTCATGATCGGTTAACCACGCACTCCGCAGCCCCGATCAGCGTTCGCGCAGGGCCTCGTCGCGCAGCAGGCGAGCGGGCTTCACGATGTAGTCCAGCACGGACTTCTCGCCGGTCAGGACCTCGACCGTGGTTACCATTCCCGGGATGATCGGCAGCGGATGCTGCTCGCTGCCGAGGTGGTTCTTATCGGTGCGCACCATGACCCGGTAGAAGGTCTCCTGACGTTCGGTCTTCTCCGCCTTGTCGTCGACGATCGTATCGGCGCTGATGCGCTCGACCTTGCCCTTCAGCGATCCATAGACCGAGGAATCATAGGCGCTGATCTTCACCACCGCGTCCTGGTCGGGACGGATAAAGGCGATGTCCTGGGGACGAATCCGGCCTTCGACCAGCAGGGTGTCGTCCAGAGGCACGATATCCATCAGGTTAGCGCCGGGCGCCACGACGGCGCCGATGGTGCTGACGTTCAGTTTGTTGACGATGCCGTGGACCGGCGCCTTCAGGTCGGTGCGGCGCACTCGGTCCTGGGCGGACTTGATGTTCTCGTCGAGGACGGCGAGGTCGCCACGCGATTTAGCGAGGTCCTCATCGGCCTGCGAGCGGAAGGACATCGTGATGTTCGCGATCTTCGATTGCGCCTCCGCCAGCTGTCCTTTCATGTCGGTGGCCTGCCGGTCAAGCCGCAGCATCTCGATCTCGGGCACGACCTTCTGATCATAGAGCCTGCGCGTCAGGGTCTGCTCGCGTTCCAGGAGCTTGAGGGAGCCGGTGAGGCGAGTGACCTGCTGATTGAGGACGTCGATGTCCTGCGCGACCTTCTGACCTCGCATCTTGAACACGCTGGCCTCGGTCGCGACGGCGGCGGGAACCACCTTGTCGACCTCATCCGGAAACGTGATCTCGCTTCGTCCCCGCGCCTCGGCCTCGAGGCGGGCCACCCGCGCCGCCATCGCCGCGCGGCGCTCGCGGATTTCGCCGAACTCGGAGGCGAATTTCGTGTCGTCGATGCGCATCAGGGACTGGCCCTGCTGAACGATGTCGCCTTCTCGGACGAGGATGTCGCCAACGATTCCCCCCTCGAGCGACTGAACCACCTGCATCTGCCGCGACGGCACGACGCGCCCGCTGCCGCGCTTGACCTCGTCGAGCACGGCAAAGTGCGCCCAGGTCACGAACGTCGCGAGCAGCGCGCAGGACGTCCACAGCAGCATGCGAGAGGTGCGGGGTGTGCGCAGCAGCGCCGCGGACCGGATGTCATTTGCAAATGCAAAGTCGGAAGACGCCATAATATTTTCTCGTTATGCAGATTTCGGCTGGATCGTATTCTCGGGCGCCGGAGCCGTGGACGCGGGTTTTCCCTGCAGCAGGGCGAGCACCTTGTCGCGCGGGCCGTCGGCAACTAGGCGGCCGTTGTCGAACAGCAGCAGGCGATCGACCATGTTCAGCAATGACAGGCGATGGGTCGAAATGATGATGGTCATGCGCTCGTCACGGAGTCCCTTGAGGCGTTCAAGGAACTCCTGCTCGCTGCGAATATCGAAGTGCGCGGTCGGCTCATCGAGGAAGAGCACGCGCGGCTTGCGGATCAAAACGCGGGCGAGCCCGATCGCCTGCTTCTGGCCGCCCGACAGGCTGCGGCCGCCTTCCGAGATGGGCATGTCATAGCCCATCGGGTGGCCGGCGATGAAGCTCTCGACGCCCGAGAGCCGTGCGGCAAGCAGGACCTCTTCGTCAGTTGCTTCCGGTTTGCCAAGCGCGATGTTGTCGCGCAGCTTGCCGAAGAACAGGTCGGTATCCTGCATCGCAAAGCCGATGCCGGCGCGCAGGTCCGAAGGATCGTATTGGCGCGAGTCCACGCCATCGACCATGATACGGCCTTCCTTCGGCTCGTAAAATCCGAGCAGCAGCCTGCCGACCGTGGTCTTGCCGGATCCGACCCGGCCGATGATGCCGACTTTTTCTCCGCCCTCGATCTTGAAGCTGACCTTTTCGAGCGCGTTGCCCGGCGCGTTGGGGTAGGCGAACGACACGTTCTCGAAGGCGACCTTGCCATCGTCGATCCGCCTTGCGACATAGGATCGGGTCGGTGATCGTTCCCGCTCCATCGACATGATGCGGTCGATCGCCTTGAGGGCCGTTAGCGTCTGGGTTCCCTTGGTGATCACGGAGGCGATGCCGGCGATCGGCGCCAGAATGCGGCCGGCGAGCATGTTTGCGGCGACCAGCGCGCCGACGCTCAGCTTGCCGTCGAGGATCAGGAAAATGCCGACGATGACGAGGAGCAGGCTGGTGATCTGCTGGGCCGTGCTCGCGCTCGTCAACGACATCGACGACCAGAAATGAACGTCCTCACCCGAGCGGGCGGTCGCTGCGACCGAACGTTCCCACAAGGTCTGCATGCGGGCCTCGGCGCCGGTCGCGCGGACGGTTTCCAGACTGGACAGGGATTCGACCAGCACGCCGTGCCGGGCCGCGGATTCGGCCTGCAGGCGCTTCATGGCGCGATCGAGCGGGCGTTGCAGGAGGAATCCGATCAGCATGACGAGCGGCAGCATGATCAGCGGGATCCAGGCCAGCGGTCCGGCGATGATGAACAGCACGCCGACAAACAGGATGGCGAACAGCAGGTCAGTCGCCGAAACCACGCTTCCGGACGTAAAGAACTCGCGCACCGAGTCGAAGTCCCGGAGCTGATTGGCGATGATGCCGACCGAGGTCGGCCGCTGCGCCATCTTCACGGACATCACATGCTCGAAGATGTTGGCGGCGAGCACGACGTCGATGGTCTTGCCGGTCACGTCGATCATGCGGCTGCGGACCATGCGGAAGATGAAATCGAAGAGGATGCCGAGCCCCATGCCGATCGAAAGCGCGATCAGGGAGGGAATCGCTCCGTTGGGGATGACGCGGTCATAGACGCTCATCGTGAACAGCGGCGTCGCCAGCGCGAGGATGTTGGTCAGAAAGGCGGCGATCGCGATGTGTCCGTAGCTGCGCCAGTGCGTCTTCACCACCGACCAGAACCAGTGGTTCTTGGGAATGTCTCCCGCGGCAACGGCGCGCGCATCGGCCTGCGCGGCGCTTCTCACCAAGAATGCGTAGCCGGTATAGTCCGCCGCGATCGAAGCAACTTGAGCGATGCGCGGGGCGTTCGGCGTCGCCGGATCAACGAACTTGATGGCCTTGTTCGCCGGGTCCACGCCGAGAAGGATGAGCGCGGAGCCGTTCTTCATGATGAGGACGGCCGGCAAGACCAGCGCGGGAATGTCCGAGATGTCGCGCTTGACGGCCTCGGTCTCCAGACCCGCGCGTCTGGCTGCACGGTCATAGAGCGAAACGGACAGGCGTCCGTCCGTGATCGGAAGTCCGCCGAGCAGCGCTTCGCGGCTGACGGCGCGGCCATGATAAGCCGCGAGATAAGTCAACGTTGCGGTGAGGGGATCGTCGCCGAGCGCGCGCGGCCGACTTGTCGCGGCAGGTTTTGAAGTTGGGTCATCCGACGGGGGGCGGACGGCGTCAGCCGCCGCGCTGGGGGTCCGAAATAACAACTGAAACCTCGACAACCAAAATGGAAATGCAGAAATCGCGTTCGATGATTTGGTGCAGGCTACAACAAATAGCGAACGAAATCAGCGAAACTTGCTTTAAGTATTAATACGGGAATCGAAAGGGCCCCGTTTGGGGCCCTTTCTGAAGTCCTGATGTTGGCTGGCCGCTGCTATTGAGCGGAACTGGGGAAGGCCGACAGGAGCCAGTGGGGCTTTGTCGACGCATAGGAGCTCGCATTCGCCGTGACCGACGGATCCGCGTAAATGACATTAGGGCCGTCCGCAGTGCGCTTTTGCTGCTGCATCCATTCCGCAGAGCCGGGCACGGCGGCGGTCGTGGTCGAGCCGGTGAAGCGGTCGGCAAAGCCGATATCCTTGGGCTGAGCTGCCGCATAGGTCTTGGTGGGACGGGCAGCGGCGACGGGGGCCGGAACGGCGACATGCAGCGGTTCTGAGCCGGTTTGCGGCAGGTTCACGCGGAGGGTGGGGAACGAGTAGCGCGGCAGGCCGATCGAAAGCATGTCGGTCGGTGCGGCATCGACCGGCGGCGGAGCCTTCAGATATTCGATCAAGGTCCCCATCGCGGCCAGCAGCTGGTAGTCGGCGAACACGACGACGCTGCGGGCGGAGGTGAGCGAGACCGATGCGTTGAAGAACTGATTCTGCGCGTTCAGCAGATCGATCAGGGAGCGCTGGCCGAGTTCGTATTCCTTCTGGAAGGCCGCGATGGTCTTCCGGTCTGCTTCCAGCTGGCGCGTCAGAGCCGCGATGCGTGTGGCTGTAATCGTACGGGCATTCCACGCCTTGTCGATCGATTCATAGGCGTCGCGCTGCAAGCGGGCGTGGCGCATCGTGGCCTCGGTAAAGCGCTCGGCCTTCTCCGACCTGTTCCAGGCATCCTGGCCGCCGCGGAAGATGTCCCACGACATCACTACCTTGCCGCTATAATCCTCATGCGTAACGGCGGGAGTTCCGGGGTTCGACACGTAGGGGAACGAGTTGTCGTAATGGGTTGCCCGTCCCTCGAGATAGAACTTCGGACCGAACGTTCCGTCGGTGGCCTTGAACGCATGCTTGGCGGCGTCGGCGTCGGACTGTGCCGCCGCGATCGTCGAATTGAACCGGAGGGTGGTCGCCAGCGCCTCGTCGCGGCTGTGCGGCAAACCTGCAAGAGGGCTCGGGAAGCGAACATTGATCGGCTCAAGCCCGACAACCTTACGGTACTTCGCCCTGGCATCGTCGAGGCTGCGTTGGAATTCTGCGAGGGCCGCGCGGGCACTCTCGACCCGCTCGCGCGCCTGCTCCAGGTCGCCTTCGCCGGCGCGGCCACCCGAGAAGCGGGAGTTCACGTTGGAAAAGATCTTCTCGTGATTGGCGACGTTCTGCTGGGCAAGGCTCACTAGCCTGATATAGCGCACGACGTCCATGTAACCTTCGGCAGCGTCGAGGGCAAGCAGCTCGGTTCGTTCCTTGACGCGGGAGGCCGCCGCATTGACGCGCGCGGTCTGGCGCCAGACGTCATAGATTGACGAGAAGCCATCCCAGAGCAACTGGCGCACCACCACCGATTCCTGGCTGCCGTTGCGCCATGGTCCTGCACCCACAGTCGGCGCCTGAATGGACGGGGAGATGAAGCCCGGCGGCTGATCGAATTTTTCCGGTCCGTAGCTGGCGTCAACGCGCACCTGCGGCAGCAGCGTGCTCTGAGTCTGTCGCAGTTCGCTTTCGGTGGCCCGGCGATTTGCGGAAGCTTCACCGACGCCCGGGTTGGTCAGCATCGCCTGTCGTAATGCATCGTTAATGGAAAAAACCTCGGCACATGCCGGCGTTGCCGCCAGGCAAAGGCACGCGATGACCGCAAATGCCGACTTCATAATTACCCGCCCCAATTCACAAAAAGTATTCCTAGAATCCGCGACAGCGTAACGTAGGGCGGTTCCCCAACCTATGACATTTCAGCCACACAATCGCCCCAAGTGGGGCAGAGCGCTAAGGTGCTGGGGTGCGCGAATCCAACGATTTTGATTACAATTCAATGTTTTGGCTGTTGTTGAGCCTGGATACGGCCTGCTGCCAACCTGCAGCACCAGTGACCCAGACCAGAAAGATCAGTTAAGTTTTTCTTTCCGGTAGCCAGGCGCAACCACTGCTCCCGACGGGTTGCCAAATATGCTGTAGCTACGCGGACCTTGCGCCGCCGGGCGGCTGGTCAGTATTTAAAGCGACGTGCGACGTGCCGCCAGAAATGAGAGCCGGACCAGCCGGGTCGGGGACCGCTTCCGGGCGATGCCGGCGGGGAACGTCGGAAGGCGCCCGCGACGTCACTCCGGCGCAATCGGATGCGGCGGACGCTCGATCGACGCCCTGAGGCTCTCGAGTTCAACGAAGACATCGGCGTGTCTGCGAAGCTCATCGGCGATCATCGGAGGCTTCGTTCGAATGCTGGAAACGACGGTGACACGCACGCCCATCCGCCTGACAGCTTCGACAACGGCTCGCAAGTCACCATCGCCGGAGAACAGGAACGCATGGTCGATGCGGTGTGCGATCTCCATTGCGTCGACCGCGAGATCGATGCCGATGCTGCGCTTCATTCGTCGCCGTCCCTCGCCGTCGTCGTGCTGCTTGGCGGCCTTTCTCCTCACCGCATATCCGTTGTAATCGAGCCAATCCACCAGCGGCCGAAGGCTGCTGAACTCGTCGTCGTCCCTCACGACCGTGTAGAAATAGGCGCGGACGATTTGCCCATGCTTGCCGAACTCCGAGAGCAATCGGCGGAAGTCGATTTCGAAGCCGAGGTTCTTGACCGTCGTGTGCAGATTCGCACCGTCGATGAAAAGTGCAATACGATCGGTCATCTCAAGTCCCCATGAGGCCCGGATCAGTCGCCTTTTTGCTTTTCGTTCTAAGATTTTCTTGAGCGCATCGCGGGCGCCACCTAATGTCTTCGCTTAAATCACTTATCCTAAGGCAAGGGCTCGGTCGGGAAAAAGCACAGATTTGAGCGACGCGATCATCACGCTGATCGTGCGCCTATTGATAAAGATGCCTGAGCCGCGCGGAGCCCGAGTGCAGACGGACCAGTGCACGTTGAACAATGATGCTTGCCGGCCCCCCGACGTACACACACGTTCAGCTAGCAAGAGAATTGCCCGCTATGGCGCTTTGATGGCATCGGTTGCAATGACCGGGTGTTCTTATCTCCAATTCGAATATCCGTCGGCCCTCGGAACAACAACCCTAGCTTCGTCGGCGAAAGGTCCGTAGATGACGCCAACAGTGCGGCGAGCAGTGATAACGGTTGTCGCGCACAGGGTTACGTGGCCAACGAAATTACATGGAAAATTCAATCCAGAGTACCGTTGCGTTTGCTGCTGACGCGATATTTCGAGATACCACTTTTTTGCAATTCGGGTCTTTCGCCGGCAGCGAACCTTGCCGGCTAGTCCGAGTGAGTTTGCGCTCCCTGGTTGTGCAGACAAATTACTGTTGCTGGCGGGGATAACCGTCGCCGCGTATCTGTTGCGCGGCCTCAAAATCCTTTCACCGTCATCGATTACAAACCGTCGCGATCGACCAGCTGCTTGATGTGATGCTCGTTATCAGCAGGCGGCAAGTGGCTCGCAACGAGGGCTTGAAGTAAGCGACACAACAATCGGGCGTCCGATCGAGAGGCGAGCCAGGGCAGATTGGTTACGGCGCGAGGATGCTTTGTTAGCGCCTTGCTCTGCATCCTGCTGTCCTGTTGGGGGCCGCCGCTCGCAAACTATCGACGAGGAGGCCGATCCGGCGAACGGCAATGACAGCAAAAACGATCACCTGAACCGCACTCGTACGAGTAGAACGACTCCTTTCCGGAAAAAAACTGATTGGAGGATCGAGCCCCCGAACGCCCTGTCTTATCAGGCGTCGACCCCCGTCCGATCGGTGGCTTGTGGCTCGTCTTTTGTTTTTCCGGTCTTTGCCTCGGGAGCCAGCTCAGCATGAGCCTTCGGAATGATGGACCACCTGTCGAAGGACTGCGCTAAAGCAGGGCAGACACGCTGGGAATCCACAGCAAGCGCCAAGCGCGAAAGAGCGCGATCGCCTGGCCGCGGAATTGGCAGCCGCGGAGCGCGAGAGGGCGGTGAAAGCCTTCCGCGCGATCTTCGAGCGTTTAAAGGCAGAGCGCTTAGCAAGAGAAGCCGCTGAGCGGGAATAGGAACTTGTCGTAAGAGCGGATGTACCTGTCACGACCAGTGAACGGCCTCTAAGTCGGCTTCGGATGCTCTTTTGCGTTTGACTTGCGCGAAGAGCGCAGCGCACTCGGCCATCGCTGGGTCGTCGTTGATCCAGCGCTTCATTATCCCAAGTGTTCGAGCCTCTCATCGCCTGCCGTACTGCGCATGTCGCTCGTCGAACCATAGCGGAATACGCTCGCCTGCATCGAACCTGGTTTGATCACGAATGCCTCGCTTGCGGTCCGGTAACGCTCAACGCAGGTCGCATCCTTCTCCGGAACTAGCGCTTCCATGCCTGCCGCTCGTCGTCGAATTTCTTAAAGACGGCGACGGCAATACTATGATCACGGCATCATACTTGCGGCGACATTTATCTTTACTTCAGGATCTGCAATCACCCAAGTAGTTATAAGGGAGGGGAAATGGCTTGGACCTGGCGCTGGTGGGTATTCCTTGGACTATTGATTCCGATCGTCATCGCTGCGGCGACGGTGCGGCAATCAATGAACAGCCGGAACGTCGCCAGACTGGGCAAGGGCGATTTCCTCTCTTACGACACGACCGGGTGCTACCGTAACCGGGACGCTTGTCGTCGGCGCGACATACTCTGCGATCATCACAGCCCTGACCGGATTTATCCTCAAAATTTCAAACTGAAACACCCAGCTGGCACAAACTGTAGATATCAAATTTCTTTATGAGAGAACCAAGTTGTTCTCGCCCGGAGAACACCGGAGGCAGTTTGTGCCAGAATACTTAAACCTCGTGGCGTTTGCGCGATAACCCGCAAAGTTATCCCTTAGATACTCGGGATTATTGTGCATTGCACATTGGTGCTAGGCGCGACTGGCTGAGAGCTGGAACAAATGGTCCTGGTATCCAGTTATTGAAACGCTCGGCGCTTATCCACTTTATGGCGTCGGGTGTCTCTGTGGAAGCAGGCCCCGGCGCGCGACTAGCCCCCGCGTCGGGGCCGTTTTCAATCCCGCAGACTCGGCTCAGTACTGCTTCGCTGGGTCCGTTTCTTGTGGACTGGAATCATTCAGCCTTCTTGGGGGACGACGGTTGTTGCTTTGAAAACGTAAGCTTTAGATTTTCTGAATGTTCTTAAAACAGATAGTTC
The DNA here is from genome assembly GCF_054063415.1 of Bradyrhizobium sp. USDA 4011. Taxonomy (NCBI): domain Bacteria; kingdom Pseudomonadati; phylum Pseudomonadota; class Alphaproteobacteria; order Hyphomicrobiales; family Nitrobacteraceae; genus Bradyrhizobium; species Bradyrhizobium sp. USDA 4011. The sequence goes on along the minus strand of NZ_JBSSGG010000001.1, from coordinate 1,065,137 downwards.
GCACCCAACAAGAACGGCGGAAACAATGGCCATCATCATTGCAATCAACAAATACTTCCAGAAGTAAACTTCTTGATCACATCAAGGATCGATTCCTTTACGGCCCTTGTGTTTTCTTCCTCTATTCTATCTGCGATAGACGGCTGGATTGCACCAGCTTCCCACCTCGAGCTCGTGGAACTGCGGCGAAAAGCTGTGCAGTATCTTAAATTTGCTGCGCGCGTCTCTGCTTCTTCCCGCAAATATATGATGGGGATGATGAGCCCGTCGAAGGATTGAAGACAGGGCCGCCAACCGAGGCGGTCTTACACTCCGAAGGAGTGCCTCATCTGACTCGCCATGCGCTGAACGGCGTCCGTGTACTGACCGTGATTGAAATGCTGATCGGCGGCGTAAAGAACCAAAATGATGCCGACCGCTTGCAATAAGCCTTTCATGAAACCGACGCTCCTTAAGATCTAGGCGGCTCCAAATGTCGTTAAGATTCTGGCAATCTATGCGGGACTTTCGTTCGCGTTAGCTCTGGCAATCGGCTCGGCTCCAACGTCTGCTCTCGCATCATCCAGCCGGCGAGTCGAGCGTAGCCGCGCCTCAGCGCTGATATGAACCATTCCCATGGTTCGTCTCGATCCATGCACTCAATAATAACGCGGCTGGATTTAAGAAACTGTTGATCCGTTATCGCCAGAAATACTCCGGAGGCCTCCACATTGATTAGGCAACGCCGGTCGGTCTGGACCTTGCCCAGTTCCCGTGATTGTGATGCCTTGGAATGCGGCCCCGTCACTCGCTCAGCATGGCGAGGTCTTTCTGCCGGAGAGAATGGCTATAGCACCTCGCGCGCGATGTTCTCGGAGACGTCTTCCGACTATCGCTCGCAGGTGTTGAAGCCGATGACGCGGTGGGAGTACTGGCCTGAGATCAAGTCCCCGGTCCCGGTCTCCGGTCAGTCGCCTCCTCGCGCCACGAGTGGCCGATCGGCCGCAGCCGTCTGCGACAACATGAACCCTCGGACGCCTCCAAGTAATAAGCTGGCTCGGCCGCATCCGTTGTTTCCAGGCGGGCGCACTGCGGTCGGCCGACAGAAGTAATAGGCAGGACACGGGAGATGCACCATCCCATCAGCTCGCAAGGACGGCCCCAGCGAGGAGGACAAGCTGGGGCCGAGCCTGCGTGGAGCAATTCCGACGAACCGTTCCGACGCGTGGCTTACTTTCTCATGTGGTCCTTGGACATCGCACCGTCCTTGGACATGGTGCCGCTGCTTTTGCCCGTCGTGCCTTCTCTCTCTTTCGGGTCATTCTGCGTCGCGCCCGGATTTGCAGCGCTTGGACTGCTCGATGCGCCCTGACCGCTGGTCGCAGCCGGAGAGTCTCCGCCGCCTCCGCCACCACCTCCGCCTCCGCCTTGTGCGGAGGCTGCAGCGACTGAGCCAAACACGAATGCGGTCGCCAAGGCGATTTTTGCAATTTTCATTTGGTCGTTCCTTCCGGTTTTCGTTGAACAGACTGAAAAACAGGGGGTGATTGAGATCGTTCCTAAAACGAGATTCTTCGCCCCGACGCGCAAAACTGTCAGCGCGTCAAATAGAGTCGATGACGTCTGTTGGGCGGATCTTCGCTTTGGCCAGGTGCTGCACGCGAAGGTGCCAGGTATATGCTGCGAACTCGTCGCGCTTAATGGGGACAGACTCGGCGTGAACTTCCGCAAGTTCGCCGCGAACTGACGGGCACCTCCGGCGGGAGCGACTTTCGCGCGATGGTCATGGCCTAATGCTAACGCACAACAACGCCGCCAAGCTTAGATACGTGCTGGCGGCGTGATCTAACTCTGGGAAGGGTTGCGACTGAAGGGGTATGTGCTGTCGCTGTATGCGAATCCCCACGGGTCATAAAATTCAACCTCTACGTTCACCGCCTTGCGGGAGCCAAGGTGAAGCGCGCGATCGACGTTCTCGAGGTACCGGCGAGCTGACCCATGAGCGATGATGATCTTTCCTCAAGATACGGCTGCGGTTTTGCGGTCTGTTTCATCGCGGTCGGCCTCTGGCTACTCATTTTACCGGGGTCGAGAGGACGAAATATTACTCTGGTTGAGCGCAATGATGCCCGGCGCTGGTGCCGGGAAAAAGCCGGCTTGGCGAAGTGCGAGTTAGCATTGCCTCAAAGGCAAGTTTGCGGACAATCGGAGTTTGGGACGAGCACGCTACACGTCCCCGGAACTACAACACCAGCCCGGTAACGGTGCTGGTGTTTTTTCAGGCGAACAGGTCTTTTGCGGGTTGCTTCATGCTCACGAATGTCCCGCTCTTATGGTGCTCGAGCCAGCCTTGGCCGATTGAACCTCGTCCAAACGGAACCTAAGACGTTCAAAGACCGGTCCCATTCCTCAGGGTGGCCTGCGCTGACCAGGTTGCTGACTGTTATCGGAACGCGCTAGTTTGTAGGAGTACCCCTTCAGATTTGGCCAGCAGGCTGCGACGCCGGTTACAATTTATGCTGCCGCGGATGTACCGGCGCTCTGCTGAACCCGAGACGGCCTGTTTACGGCGCCCGTGCCACCAGCAGACGGAATGACGGCCTCAGCAATGCCAACGCGGCTGAGGCCGTTTTCGATAGTGGGTCAGTTTGATTGTAGCGGTCGGCGGGATGGTAACCGCTCTGGGAGCACTTTGCTTTCATGGGACAGTGGCTAAAAGGGGCAATAATTATTTTCGGCGTGTGCGCCGCATGGATGGCGATTGGTTACTTGGTCTTCGATGCTGATGACGACGACGTCATCCAAACCACCAAGGCCCACAAGTCGTACCGTACAAATAGCCCCCCAAGCCCCCAGAGACCTTAACAGCTCCCGGATCATTGATATCGCCACGGTCGAAACGACCGGGAGTAACCCGTAAGGTCCTGGCTGTGCACCGAAGGGCAGGAACGAGTTGTTTTCTCGGAGATAGACTAAAAACACTCCCGGTCCTTATGTCCCCCAAATCGGCCGGGAGAGAGAAATGGCGACCTCGGCGCGCCGCCCGCGCCGGGGTCGTTCATGTTTTGGGGGTCCCTCGCCGAGGCACGGGGGAGAATTCTAGCCGACAATTTGTTGCGGAGCGTTGAGACGAGGCTCAGCTTAGACCAAGCAGGATTCGTAGCCGAAGAGGGAGGTCGGCCGCAGCCTTCAATTCCCGGCAGCTCCCCAGCCAGGCGTCGAAATATTCCTCAAGCGGGATAGAGCTGCGTCCTGGCCATCTGTTCAATGCCCCAAGTGCTTCCATGGCGCCCGGAGCGCGCTCGTATTCGGTGAGTATCGAGAGAGACGCCACTTGCGCGAAGCGATTGAGGCCTGGCTGAGCCTCGAGCGCGGCACGATGTTGCCTGAACCAGGTGCCGGGCTCCTTCGGATTACCCTGTTCGATGGCCAGCTTGCCGTAGCGCTCGACGATGTTCTGCCGATAGACGGCAACGGCCGCGCCGAAACCGCTGTCGTCGCGAAACGGCGGGTCGCGTGACCAGCTATCGGCCAGCAGCGACAGGCCCCGCAGGGAGAATGCTTCAACCAGCGCCTCTTCAAGCCACTGGGAGGGGCCGCCAGGCTTGGCGTCGGCCCGCCAGGAGTTTGCGGTCACGTGACCGAGCTCGTGGCCAAACTGATAGGCAAGCCTCGACCAGTCGCGCTCGCTGATATTAACCAGGATCCAGGCAAGATCTGTCTCTCTTGAATGCAGCCAGATCGCAGGTGGGCCGCCGGATGGACGTTCGTCGACCCGCAGGTGCACGGGTTGATCGTCCGAGACAAGGCGCACGCCGTCGAAGCAGGCTGCGCGCATGCGCTCGAGCACATGCAGCGCCGATGCGGGAATCATGCGGCCCCAGTCACCGGCAAGCTCGAGGGGGACCGAACGGAGGGTCGCCCGATCGGGTGGGATCGGTCCTATCCTGCGTGCTGTTGGGTTCGATCGGGAGCCGCGTTTCGAAATGCCCATGCAACCCACCAATGGAGCCGGCGTGCCGGCAACCTGTCATAACACTTCAGGCTCGATATCGATCCCCCGAGCGCACTGCCAAAATATCGAAAACAACCCCATGCAAAGGAGCGGGCGAGCCCGCCGGCGTCCGATACGACCACTTGACATGTCGGGCAAATCAACGGCATTATTCTATTATTCCGAAAATGCGCGGCGCGCCTCACACCGCGCCCGGAGACTTGGCACGTCGCCATATGCGAGCGCCCTGCAGTGAGCAGGGAAGAGGTCGTCCAACGACGAGGGCAGCCCGTGGGGTATCACCCGTGGAACGGCGGCTTGGGCCGGAATGCGGAATCAGAACGGACAAACAGCCCGTCGATCTGAAAAAGACATTACCCTGAAACCTGTGTTCATCCACTATGTCATAGAGAACCAGGTCCATCTGCCGCAGTTCGGATAGTATCTGGTCGATGGAAGGGGCGCCTCGGTTGTATTTCACGATCGGCAGTTCGATCACGGCCGCTTCGATGTCGCATATGAAGTCGCCGAAGCCCCTCAGGACGTCCAGCTCGGCGCCCTTGTACATCGAGTTTGACAAGCGAAAACCTCTTGCCGAAGGGGCGAACCAGACTTTTCAGTGTCGTCTGCGTCAACGAGCGTTCGATGAAAGGGAAAACCGCGTTTTCCCTGTATTTCGATGAACCTGTTTTGACGAGGCGAGGATCCATTTCGGTATCGACCACGTAAACGGCGTCTGAGATCGCTCCATTTCTCGAAGCAGAGCATAGCGGTATTCGGCGTTTCCGATCCGCCTCGATGTGTCCGCCAATGCTCCTTCGTTCTCTTCGAGTGCATCAATCATCAAGATAAACGCGTCAGGAAAGATAGAGCGAACCGCCGTCGAGAACTCTCCCGTGTAGGCGCCGATATCGAGGATGGCGTCGGGGTTGAAGCCCAGGCGATGAAGCTCTTCGAGCGCAAAAAACATGGTCGTGGCCGACCTCCTTAGGCAGTACTATCAGCGAGCGCTGCTCACAGCTTCGAAGTCCGGCTCCGCCGCGCTCAGCCTTGAGATCAGGTGCTTCCATTCGTTCTCCCGTGCGTCCCAGCTATAGGTTGCGGCGCAGTAGTCCTGTTGCGCGTGCACCAAATCGGGGCGACCTTGCCAAGGGTTCGCAATCTCGTCTTGCAAAACTCGAGCAAATTCAGTCGCGTGGACTACCGGATCTTCGCTCCAGGAATAAAGACGCGCAAACCCTGCAGTGGTCTCCGGAAGCGCTCCGAGGTTGGGGACGATTACGCGGCATCCTGCCGTCATGGCGTCAATAACCGCAAGACAAGATGTCTCTTCGAAAATCGACGGGTACGCTAGAAAATGAACGTCTCTGAGCGCGCGTTTAAGGTCCTCATTTGGGAGAAGCCCGTGATAAATAACGCCAGGCGTATCGGAAGCCCGTGAAATCAGATGGCTGTAATCATGGTCCTCCATTGCGTACAGCTTCATGGAAGACCAAACGTGCAACTCGGCATCAGACGCATTCAGTTCGTCCCATGCGTCGAGCAAAATCGCCAGGCCGCGGAAGGGGGTGCTCGTGTATGCGAACTTCAAGGGCGAATCGCGTTTCCACGCTCTGCGCTGCGGATCGATCGATGTCGCATTCCTTAGAACGACGCACTTGTCAGATGGGATATCGAAAGCGGCCTTGTATCGTTCCAATTGCCAATGCGAAACGAACACGAATACCGTCACCCGACTGACCAGTTCGGGGTCCGAGCACCACTGGACCGCTCGTTGATCTGAATTGTGATGCATCCAGAGGACGAGGGGTCTTCCCGTCAGGCTCTCGATGTCGAAGCTGTTCATTCTGAGGTCGATCTTGTCGATATCGGACCCGAGACGAAGGTGAAGCGCCTCGACCATCAGTTCTGTCCCGGCCAGAGGCCGGTCTGGCGTGAAACCGGCGGGCGCTTGGGCCAGAATATTCGAGCGGGGTCGCCCTGGCGCCAATATTATCCGATATTTCATAATGTATTCTCGTCCGACCGAGCCGAGTTGATCCCGGTAAAAACCCAGGTTTCCCGCGAGCCGCGAGTCGCCAGGATTTGCGCGCAAGGCTGCCTCGCCGTGTTCAATGGCCTTGTCCGGCAAACCAAGGTGGTGGTACGCCAAAGCTATCAGATCATCGATGCGGAATCCCCATGCGTCGGGGTCATCCAGATAGGATCCGGTCTTTCGGCAAATTAAGGCTTGGCTGCAGCTCCAAAGCAGATTGATCCACTCGGACTTAGAGTGGTAGTGCTCGCTCAGGTCGAGCCATAGCTCTCGCCGGTGCCGCGCGATTGCGATCCCGCTTTGCAGCCACGCCTCGGCCTTGTCTTTCTCGAGTCTCGCGAGGAGCCGCATCGCCTCGGACCGCTCTTCCTGCCAATGCCAGGGAATCGATAGACAGCGATGGAACGCCGCGGCGGCTTCTGAGTCTCTTCCGACATACATCAGTTCGCGTGCAAGCCAGAAGCACATCTGGGCATCGGCGGGATCTTCCTTGTGCGCCAGTTGCATCAGTGGCAGGTACTGGGCGCGACTTTTCGTTTCATCTTGCTGTTGCGCTATCAGAAGGTCGTGCGTCTCCGCTAACTTCTCGCGGGCGCCAATAAATTGAAGTTCTTCGTGGACGGCGCGCTTCCAGCGATAGTCTGTTCGGCTGTGAATCTTGCCCGCTCGAAAAACCCGTTGATGTCCCTGTGCAGTGGTGCCCTTTGCGAAATTGTAAGTAAGCCGCGTAGTGCCGTCATTCCAGCTCTCCAGCACCTTTTGGCGCCAGCCCTCGACGAGCACTTCATCCATATCAAGCGCAATGCAGATATCGACGTCTTCGGGAATGAGAGCCAGGCTGGCGTTTCGTGCGTCGTCAAATCGCCACGGCTTCACGGTGATCCGATGCACGACGACCCCGGCGGCTTGAAGCAGCGCGACGGTGTCGTCCGTGCTGCCGGCGTCGGCAACAATGAGGACGTCCGCCTCAGCCGCCGATTTGCACCAACGCTCGACGTGTGCCGCTTCATTGAGCGCGATTGCGTAAATCGCGATCTTTTTGCCGGCGCGCGCAGCGAGCTTCTCTTTCGCGAACCGCTCGTTTGCCTCTATCCTTGCACGGTCAGCCGCCGGCAGTTGCGGGTTGGACAGAAGCTGCTGGCAAGCGGCGAGACTTTCTTTGTAGCGGCCGCACCAATATGCATTGACCGCCAGCTCATCGAGGAGCCCGTATCCATAGATCCAGTCGACGACGAACAAGCCCGACGATGGATAACGAATTGCAAGGCCCCGCTGGGCATATTCGTAGCCCTGGTCGCTAAGTCCCTTGAGACGGCAGAAGCGCGATGCGCCGTGCCACGCTTCGGCGCGGGTGGGAAGGCTGTTGCTCGCTCGAAGGTAGGTCGCAATGACCTCTTCATTCGGGTGTTCAAGCTGCTCCTTGAGCTGCGCGGCGCTGTACAGGCTCTCAAACACCTCTTCCTGCCAGCTGCCGAGTTCGGCTCGCTTGAGATATTCGGTGATTGCCGCCTGTTTTCGTCCCGCATCGCGCAGGGTGTTGGCGAGGTAGAACGTATATCTTGCGACCATGCCGGAGTCGGTCTCTTGCTCTAACGCCGCTCTCAGCAAGCGCTCATCCCGATCATATTTCTCGATGCGGTTTGATCCGCTCGCGTGATCGATATATGCGATTCCGGCAAGCTGATCGGTTCGTCCCCGCCGAAGATTGAGAAATTCGTGTGTGACGCCCCTATAGTCTGCATCGGCCATGCGCTGAAGCAGTCTGGTGTTCCAATAGCTGGTACCGGAGCGCTGAAGCACCTGATAGGCTTCCGCTGAAAGCCGATCAGCAAAGCTCGGATCGGTGACCGTCAATTCCATGTCTGCGTCGGTCATCAGCAGGTAGTCATATTCGAGCGACGAGGCGCGGGCCCTCTTCAGAGCTTCATTGCGGGCCTGTGCGAAGTCGTTGAATGGAAATTCGTGAAGCTCGCCCGGAATGCCGCGGCGCGCGAAGAATTCGCGTATGAACTGCTGCGTTCCGTCAGTGGAGCCGGTGTCTCCAATCACCCAGCAGCTGATGTGATCGGCGACCGACGCGAGGCATCGCTCGAGATTGGCCATCTCGTTCTTGACGATAAGGTTGAGGCAAAGCCGCTTTGCATCTGACACTGCGCAAACTCTATGATTTATGGTTAATCCCTGCGCCAGACCGTTGAAATATGCTGGTCCGATCGAGACGGACGAGCAATCTTCATCCGCCATCCCTCGATATTTGTTAGACTAATCCAAATTTTTCGAATGAGGAGAGCAAAGGTCCTTTACGGTGAATCGGGCCGGTTGGCGAGGCGGTCCCGTATTTATGCGGAGCTCGGCTATGCAGGCATTAATTAAAAATCCCTTGCGAAGGCTGTTCTAATCCGCTTTAAAAGTGCGGCTTATGAAGGCTTAGCCCTTCAAGGTAATTTTTTTATTTCGATCGCTCTGAATTCTTGCTGAAATTTGAGACCCACGCAGTCGCCAGTGCTGCTTGGCCCAGTTTTTTCACGTACCGACGATTTTGCTCGGGCGCCTGTGCCCGGAGAGATCGCGTACAGCGTCATGAGTATTGCATGTCGAGTGATTGCGTAGGAAAGCCGAAGATCTGCCGGAAAGATGGGACTGCGTGGCCGCCGATCACGGCGAGCGGCGTCGAGACATGCGGTGGCGTGCTCCCCGGGATGGGCCTCCGAGAAATTCCGGCCTCCCCGAACTTGCCGCGCAGGCAGTCCACCGGGAATGTGATGCATTTCATCGTCGACCGCAATGCGAAGGCGATCGCACCGCAGGTCGCGCTCGCTGATCATCACCAATTCCGTGCCCTCGGGACGCGATCGAAGTTTGCGCGTCTCCCCGGCGGCTACGACATCAAAAATTTCAAAGCGAGCGGCGTGTTCAAGCCGGCCGCGTTTCGAAGCGACCGGGATCCGTCTCGGTCGGGTGGACCGAGCGGTCGGCTGACTTAAGCCGTTCGCCTGACGTCAGTTGTTGATCTTGTTGACGGGTCGAGTCGTTCAGCGCGCTCGGCACGGATGGATTTGCTGTGTGAATTTTGAACCGGAGCACGCCAGGCGCGTGTGTGGATTGTGCTCATTCTTTTTTGGAGTTGCGCATGTCGAACCAAGCCCTTCGAACAGAGCTGTCTTCCAGCCACCCCAAGCCGTCGACGCTGATGACCTCAACCGGCATCGCGGGCGAATTCGTGAACGTCCTCGTGACCGGCAATCTGCCGAAGGGCGAAACGACACGCAAAGTCACGTATCTTGTCGTCGATCGGAATACCAAGGCGATGCTGTCCGAGATTTTTCTGCCGGACGCGTCGAACCGGTTTGATTCCGTGAGTATGCTGCTGAAGGTCAGGCAGTGCTCCGGCGGCTACGACATCGGCACATTTGCCGAGGACGGTGAATTTACGCCGGCCGGTTTCCTCTCAGTCGGCATTCCCCAGGCCTCGCCGCCTGCGGGACCGAGCGGGCGGATCGCATGACCTCCGCCAATTCCTGCATTTTTGATTTTGCTGGTCGCGCCGCGCAACGCGGGCGGCCTTTTTTTCTTGTTACTTGAGGAATTTTCAAATGGCCCCCAAGTCAGAATTTCTGTTTGTCGATGCCTTCGTTCCGGATCTTCGGACACTGCTCGGCAACCTCAGGCCGGAAATCCAGGCAGTAGTTCTCGATCACCGCAGGCCAGCAGCGCCGCAGATGGCGGAGGAGCTAGAGGGGCGCGATGGTCTCGAGGCCATTCATGTCGTCGCGCATGGCGCACCGGGCCGGATCATTTTTTCATCGGATGAATGGTCGGCCGATGCGATCGAGCATCAGCTCGAAGACTTCACCCGGATTGGCCGTGCCCTCGCCGATGATGGCAATCTGCGGCTGTGGAGCTGCGAAACCGGTAAAGGCCATTCCGGCGACGCATTTGTTGCGGCGATGGAGCGGGCGACCGGCGCGAATGTCGCCGCGGCGCAGGGGCTCGTCGGTGCGGCAGCTCTCGGCGGCGGATGGGAATTGGTGGCGCGCAACCATGCGCAGCCGCCGCTGAGTATCGAGGGGCTGCCGAGATACGTTGGCGTTCTTGTCAACAGCGTCGCGAGCGTGCCGACCGGACTTAGCGTTCTCGAAATAACGTGGGCAGCGGCCGCCACTGCTGGCGAATACTTCATAGTCGAGAACAGTACGATCGTGGGGCAGTTCTATATCCCCGACGGCAATCCTACCACCGGTACGATTGTAATTCCAATTTTCATTACAACAGGCGGCACCGCTACTATCTTTGGTTCTACTTACAGTAGCAGTGGCGTTTGGACGGTCAATAGTACCGCAGCAAGTACTTCGTATTTTACCGCTATAACCGATGCTAGCCTGGTCGGCGCCACGGGTGCGACCGGTGCCACTGGCGCAACCGGAGCCACGGGCGCGGCAGGTGCGACCGGTGCCACGGGTGCGACCGGCGCCACGGGCGCCGCAGGTGCAACCGGCGCCACGGGCGCTGCGGGTGCGACCGGCGCCACGGGTGCCGCAGGTGCGACCGGCGCCACGGGTGCCGCAGGTGCAACCGGCGCCACGGGTGCCGCAGGTGCAACCGGCGCCACGGGTGCCGCAGGTGCGACCGGCGCCACGGGCGCTGCGGGTGCGACCGGCGCCACGGGCGCTGCGGGTGCGACCGGCGCCACGGGTGCCGCAGGTGCGACCGGCGCCACGGGTGCCGCAGGTGCAACCGGCGCCACGGGCGCTGCGGGTGCGACCGGCGCCACGGGTGCCGCAGGTGCGACTGGCGCCACGGGTGCCGCAGGTGCAACCGGCGCCACGGGCGCTGCGGGTGCGACCGGCGCCACGGGTGCCGCAGGTGCGACTGGCGCCACGGGTGCGACCGGAGCGACGGGTGACACCGGCGCGACTGGCGCCACGGGTGCTGCAGGTGCAACCGGCGCCACGGGTGCCGCAGGTGCGACTGGCGCCACGGGTGCGACCGGAGCGACGGGTGACACCGGCGCGACTGGCGCCACGGGTGCGACCGGCGACACCGGCGCGACTGGTGCAACGGGCGACACCGGCGCGACCGGAGCCACGGGTGCAACGGGCGACACCGGCGCAACCGGAGCCACGGGTGCGACGGGTGACACTGGCGCAACCGGAGCCACGGGTGCGACGGGTGACACTGGCGCAACCGGAGCCACGGGTGCGACGGGCGACACCGGCGCGACCGGAGCCACGGGTGCAACGGGCGACACCGGCGCAACCGGAGCCACGGGCGCGACCGGCGACACCGGCGCAACCGGAGCCACAGGTGCAACGGGTGACACCGGCGCAACCGGAGCAACGGGCGACACCGGCGCGACCGGAGCCACGGGTGCAACGGGCGACACCGGCGCAACCGGAGCTACGGGCGCAACGGGTGACACCGGCGCAACCGGAGCCACGGGTGCGACGGGTGACACCGGCGCGACCGGAGCCACGGGTGCGACGGGCGACACCGGCGCGACTGGCGCCACGGGTGACACCGGCGCAACCGGAGCCACGGGTGCGACGGGCGACACCGGCGCGACCGGAGCCACGGGCGCGACGGGTGACACCGGCGCAACCGGAGCCACGGGTGCAACGGGCGACACCGGTGCGACTGGAGCCACGGGTGACACCGGTGCAACCGGAGCTACGGGCGCAACGGGTGACACCGGCGCAACCGGAGCCACGGGTGCGACGGGCGACACCGGCGCGACCGGAGCCACGGGCGCGACGGGTGACACCGGCGCAACCGGAGCCACGGGTGCAACGGGCGACACCGGTGCGACTGGAGCCACGGGTGACACCGGTGCAACCGGAGCTACGGGCGCAACGGGTGACACCGGCGCAACCGGAGCCACGGGCGCAACGGGCGACACCGGCGCGACCGGCGCCACGGGTGACACCGGCGCGACCGGAGCCACAGGTGCGACGGGCGACACCGGCGCGACCGGAGCCACGGGCGCAACGGGTGACACCGGTGCAACCGGGGCCACGGGTGCAACGGGAGCCACGGGTGCAACGGGCGATACCGGAGCCACGGGCGCGACGGGTGATACCGGCGCGACAGGTGCGACAGGTGACACCGGAGCCACGGGTGCGACTGGCGACACCGGCGCGACCGGAGCCACGGGCGCGACGGGTGACACCGGCGCAACCGGAGCCACGGGTGCAACCGGAGCCACGGGTGCGACTGGCGACACCGGCGCGACCGGAGCCACGGGCGCGACGGGTGACACCGGCGCAACCGGAGCCACGGGTGCAACCGGAGCCACGGGTGCAACGGGTGCAACGGGTGACACCGGCGCAACCGGAGCCACGGGTGCGACGGGTGACACCGGCGCGACCGGCGCCACGGGTGCGACGGGCGACACCGGCGCGACCGGAGCCACGGGTGCAACGGGTGATACCGGCGCGACAGGTGCGACGGGTGACACCGGAGCCACGGGTGCGACGGGCGACACCGGCGCGACTGGCGCCACGGGTGACACCGGCGCAACCGGAGCCACGGGTGCGACGGGCGACACCGGCGCGACTGGTGCAACGGGCGACACCGGCGCGACCGGCGCCACGGGTGCAACGGGCGACACCGGCGCAACCGGAGCCACGGGCGCGACCGGCGACACCGGCGCAACCGGAGCCACAGGTGCGACGGGTGACACCGGCGCGACCGGCGCCACGGGTGCGACGGGCGACACCGGCGCGACCGGAGCCACGGGTGCAACGGGTGATACCGGCGCGACAGGTGCGACGGGTGACACCGGAGCCACGGGTGCGACGGGTGACACCGGCGCGACCGGAGCCACGGGTGCAACGGGCGACACCGGCGCAACCGGAGCCACGGGCGCGACGGGTGATACCGGCGCGACAGGTGCGACGGGTGACACCGGAGCCACGGGCGCGACCGGCGACACCGGCGCAACCGGAGCCACAGGTGCGACGGGTGACACCGGCGCAACCGGAGCCACGGGTGCGACGGGTGACACCGGCGCGACCGGCGCCACGGGTGCGACGGGCGACACCGGCGCGACCGGAGCCACGGGTGCAACGGGTGATACCGGCGCGACAGGTGCGACGGGTGACACCGGAGCCACGGGCGCGACCGGCGACACCGGCGCAACCGGAGCCACAGGTGCGACGGGTGACACCGGCGCAACCGGAGCCACGGGTGCGACGGGTGACACCGGCGCGACCGGCGCCACGGGTGCGACGGGCGACACCGGCGCGACCGGAGCCACGGGTGCAACGGGTGATACCGGCGCGACAGGTGCGACGGGTGACACCGGAGCCACGGGTGCGACTGGCGACACCGGCGCGACCGGAGCCACAGGTGCGACGGGTGACACCGGCGCGACCGGCGCCACGGGTGCGACGGGCGACACCGGCGCGACCGGAGCCACGGGTGCAACGGGTGATACCGGCGCGACAGGTGCGACGGGTGACACCGGAGCCACGGGCGCGACTGGCGACACCGGCGCAACCGGAGCCACAGGTGCGACGGGTGACACCGGCGCAACCGGAGCCACGGGTGCGACGGGTGACACCGGCGCGACCGGCGCCACGGGTGCGACGGGCGACACCGGCGCGACCGGAGCCACGGGTGCAACGGGTGATACCGGCGCGACAGGTGCGACGGGTGACACCGGAGCCACGGGTGCGACTGGCGACACCGGCGCGACCGGAGCCACAGGCGCGACGGGCGACACCGGCGCGACCGGAGCCACGGGTGCAACGGGCGACACCGGCGCAACCGGAGCCACGGGCGCGACCGGCGACACCGGCGCAACCGGAGCCACAGGTGCGACGGGTGACACCGGCGCAACCGGCGCCACAGGTGCGACCGGCGCCACGGGTGCAACGGGCGACACCGGCGCAACCGGGGCCACGGGTGCAACGGGTGACACCGGCGCAACCGGAGCCACGGGTGCGACTGGCGACACCGGCGCGACCGGGGCCACGGGTGCAACGGGTGACACCGGCGCAACCGGAGCCACGGGTGCGACTGGCGACACCGGCGCGACCGGGGCCACGGGTGCAACCGGAGCCACGGGCGCAACCGGAGCCACGGGTGCGACGGGTGACACCGGCGCAACCGGAGCCACGGGTGCAACGGGTGACACCGGCGCAACCGGAGCCACGGGTGCGACTGGCGACACCGGCGCGACCGGGGCCACGGGTGCAACGGGTGACACCGGCGCAACCGGAGCCACGGGTGCGACGGGTGACACCGGAGCAACCGGAGCCACGGGTGCGACGGGTGACACCGGCGCAACCGGAGCCACGGGCGCAACGGGCGACACCGGCGCGACCGGAGCCACGGGTGCGACGGGTGACACCGGCGCAACCGGCGCCACAGGTGCGACCGGCGCCACGGGTGCAACGGGCGAAACCGGCGCAACCGGGGCCACGGGTGCAACGGGTGACACCGGCGCAACCGGAGCCACGGGTGCGACGGGTGACACCGGCGCAACCGGAGCCACGGGCGCAACGGGCGACACCGGCGCGACCGGAGCCACGGGTGCGACGGGTGACACCGGCGCAACCGGCGCCACAGGTGCGACCGGCGCCACGGGTGCAACGGGCGACACCGGCGCAACCGGGGCCACGGGTGCAACGGGTGACACCGGCGCAACCGGAGCCACGGGTGCAACGGGTGACACCGGCGCAACCGGAGCCACGGGTGCGACGGGCGACACCGGTGCGACTGGTGCAACGGGCGACACCGGCGCAACCGGGGCCACGGGTGCAACGGGTGCGACAGGCGACACCGGTGCAACCGGAGCCACGGGTGCAACCGGAGCCACGGGCGCGACGGGTGACACCGGCGCGACCGGAGCCACGGGTGCGACGGGAGCGACCGGGTCGACCGGGGCGACTGGTGCAACTGGTCGGACCGGTGCGACTGGCGCAACGGGAGCGACCGGCGCGACCGGTGCAACCGGGGCCACCGGAGCCACAGGTGCGACGGGAGCGACCGGGTCGACCGGCGCAACTGGTGCAACTGGTCGGACCGGTGCGACTGGCGCAACGGGAGCGACCGGCGCGACCGGCGCGACCGGTGCAACCGGAGCCACTGGCGCGACCGGAAGAACTGGTGCCACGGGTGCAACGGGAGCGACCGGGTCGACTGGTGCAACTGGTCGGACCGGTGCGACTGGCGCAACGGGAGCGACCGGCGCGACCGGTGCAACCGGAGCCACTGGCGCGACCGGAAGAACTGGTGCCACGGGTGCAACGGGAGCGACCGGGTCGACTGGTGCAACTGGTCGGACCGGTGCGACTGGGGCAACGGGAGCGACCGGCGCCACTGGCTCGACCGGAGCCACGGGTGCAACCGGAGCAACCGGAGCCACAGGTCGGACCGGCGCAACGGGTGCAACTGGAGCCACCGGAGCCACCGGCGCGACCGGCGCCTCAGGCGGGCATGTCGAGACTGCGACTGGCCCGACCGGCGGCGCGACGATCGTTGCTGCGAACGAGACGCTGGTCCTGACAGGCAGCAACCTGTCCGGAACGGTCG
Source organism: Bradyrhizobium sp. USDA 4011 (assembly GCF_054063415.1). Lineage (NCBI taxonomy): Bacteria > Pseudomonadati > Pseudomonadota > Alphaproteobacteria > Hyphomicrobiales > Nitrobacteraceae > Bradyrhizobium > Bradyrhizobium sp. USDA 4011. The sequence goes on along the minus strand of NZ_JBSSGG010000001.1, from coordinate 1,049,592 downwards.
ATCTCTACAATGCGACGCTCGTGATCGAGGGAACGAATAACGGCGGCTTGACGGTCAATATGACGCCAGGAACCGTCAACTCCCTCGACATCCTGCACGTCTCCAACAATGCGGGCCAGAACCCGTCGGTCGAACACTTTAATGAGGGCGACAGCATCGGAGGTGTGGGTGCCGGAGTGCCGAGTTGGAACGGCAGCGGTCAGTTGTTCTTCGATGGTGGAAGAGTGACCGTCGATAGCAGCAACCAGGTTGGTGCCGGCTTCTATACCAACAGCAGCACAGCAACCCTCGACGGTCACACCTACACGGTGTGGACGCTCGATCCACCCGGAGGCGGGACGGGCGCGACCGGAAGCACGGGAGCGACCGGCTCGACAGGAGCGACGGGGTCGACAGGAGCGACGGGACACACCGGTGCCACCGGTGCAACGGGCTCGACCGGATCAACCGGTCACACCGGTGCGACCGGCAGCACTGGAGCAACGGGTGCAACCGGCGCAACCGGAGACCACCACGATCCAAGACTGACGACATCGCTCGACGAGCACAGTGTCGTCGGGCCGTGGAGGGCGATGTTGCTCCCGACGCAATCCGCGCTGATGAAGCTGGAAAATGCCGTCCAGCACATCGATCACGCGGGCGGCAAGCAACTGATGGCGGATCTCACCACCATCAAGAGCTTGGCCGACAGCCTGCTGGCCAAGATCGATCAGTCGAGCGCAGGCTCGGCGACCGATCCGAACCACAGCAGCGGCGCCGGCAGTGTCGGCCACAGCGACGAGCGGCCGAGCTGGATCGATCATCTGCCGAAGCACGGCTCTTGAGTTGTGAGGAGTATGGGAACGGGCGCTACGGCGCCCGTTCTTCGTCTAACGGATGAAATCAGGCTCGAGCCCAATTGGCCGACGTCGCTTCCTTAAGTTGTCGGCGGCTGCAGTTTTTGCGAGCGGGGGCGCGGTGCCCCTGCGTGCAAGCACTGGCAATCTGTTGACTGCACCAATCCAGTTGCACGGCGATTGGAGCTATGGCGAGGCGACGCTGCGCGTGTTGACGCGGGTGAGGGCGGTCAATCTCTCGAAGCTTCGCCTGTTGTCCGATCGTCAGCCCGCAGAACTGTCGATTGAAAACCATCATCAGGGCCCGCCCGCCATCTGGCTGCATAATGATCAGCCGGAAACAGCTTCGATTATCTTGAATGTCGGAGCCGCCGATTGGTGCAGGCTCGCCTATCAGTTCGGGCACGAGCTCGGGCATGTCCTCGCCAACAGCTGGCAGTTTTCGGCGAAGCCGCAGCCGCCGACGCAATGGCTGGAAGAGGCCCTGGTCGAGACTTTTTCCATTCACGGGCTCCGATTGCTCGCCGACAGCTGGGAGCAATCCCCGCCGTTTGCCGGCGACCAGGCGTTTGCCGGCGCGATCCGGCAATACCGTGCGAACCTGCTCCAGGCGAACAAATCGGATGGTGCCGCAGGTTCGCCGGACGACGCAGCGTTGTGGTTTCATGCCAATCGAGGGCAAATGGAAGCCGGTCAATCCGTTCCGCGCGGGCCCGCGATCCTCGGTATTCTGGCCGTATACGAAGGTGGGGAGCCTTGTCTCGAGGATCTTGCCGCGCTCAATCGCTGGCCGGAGCGAACATCGCTTCCATTCGACGCTTACGTCGCAAGATGGAAGCGCAGCTGCACGGAGATTGGCGCGAGCGGGATGTTGCCGGGACGCCTCGAACGATTGTTCGGGCTCGTATGAAGCCAGCGAAATGCGAGGGTGTCGCGTAAACCATGCGCCAGACTTCGAAGGTCGAACCGCTTAAAATCGTTGATTTTACCGAGGCATAGTGAAACACTACCGCGTATTGCTATTGGAGATTTATTGTGGCCGGCCCAGGTAGTGGAAACGACCAGGCAGGCGAAAACAAGTATATTCGCCCGCTGCAAAAAGCGATTGCCGGCTTGAGCCCTCGCGATGAGGCAGGGCGACTTGAACTCTATGATCGTGGCCGTTCGTTGCTCGCTAGCCGTCTAAGGGAGCGGGATGACCTCACGCTGGCCGAGTCCGAAGCCGAGGCTGCTACATTCGACGAGGCGGTAAACCAGGTTGAGGCCAACGCGCGCGTTGTTGCACCGTCATTCACCCAGCGAGCGCCACAGCTCAACATAGCGACGGTGTCCTTTACGGAAACACGAATTGTGGAGACGGTCCGAAAAGCTGGGTCGCAGCCCGATCTGAAACAAGAAGAGCAAGCGTCCTCGCGCCCGCCGCAGCAACGCGCTTTCATGCGGCGGACGATCCGCAGCAAGGTTGGTCGTACAGCTGACAGCGTCTGGACGCGTGTCCTTCCTCGACTGCGTGGCGCGGCCGGGCGCGCCGAGTGCCGAGCGGTTGAGGCGTTCACGAGCATAAGACTGCGTCTTGCGCGAAAGGCCGCTCGTTTCGCCAGCGCAGACGGTGCTTTCGACAAATCAGCAACAGCGCAAGGGGTCGGCGAGGTGACTCAATCCGTTCGGAGTATCACGCCGACTGCGTCGGGCGAGGGCGCCGACGGCGTTTCAAACCCGTTGCGTCAGGTCCGCCTGCAGGCGCTGATCCAGGTGGCGCGCCACCACGGCGTCGAACTCGACGTCAACGAATTCAGAGGTGACGCATCACAGTCGCTTCCATCGGCCGCGGCCATGTCGGAGTGGGCACAAAACGCGGGGCTATGGTCACGTGCCATTCGTACCGGCTGGCGCAATTTGCTGCGCATGAGCAGCGCCGAACCGGTGGTCCTGTTGTTCAAGGACGGCAGTGCCGGGTTGATGGTCGCCGTCAATGCCGAGCAAAACGTCATCCTGATGCGAGACCCGGGTGCGCCGCCGGAGGCGCAACCCGTCGCGGTCGACGAGTTGCGTCTTACCCAAGTCTGGGACGGCGAGGCGATCCTCATGCGCACCAACCGCGGACGGGTCGCCGCCGACGCACCGTTCAGCCTGCGCTGGCTGGCGGACATGGTGCTGCAGGAACATCGATCGCTGCGCGACATCGGGATAGCTTCCGTCACCATCAGCCTGCTCACCATCTTTCCACCGCTCCTGGTGATGACGATGGTGAACAAGGTGCTGCAGTTTCACAGCATCTCCACGTTGATCTTGCTGGCCACGGTCATGGCCGTCGTCGTGGTGTACGAGGCGGTGCTGGGTCATGCTCGCCGCCTGATCATCTCGGTGGTCGGCGCGCGGCTCGACGCGAGACTCAATCTTCACGTCTTCAACCGCCTGTTGCGCCTGCCGCTCGATTACTTCGAAAGGCATCCGGCGGGCGAAACCATGTTTCGCGTGGCCCAGGTTTACAAGGTGCGGCAGTTTCTCACCGGACGTCTGCTAACCACGTTCCTGGACCTGGTGACGCTCTGCGTCCTGCTGCCCTTCCTGTTTTATCTGAGCCCGATTCTCGCCAGCATCGTGCTCGGCTGCGCTGTCGTGATCCTGCTGATCATTCTGGCCTTTCTCAAGCCGATGCGTGAAATGTACTCTCGAGTGACCACGGCCGAGACCTGGAAGTCGGCCACCTTGAGTGAGACCATCGTCGGGATCAAGACTGTCAAGGCCCTGGCGCTCGAACCGCAGCGTCGGTCCTTGTGGGATGAGCGGATTGCAGAAGCTGGAAAATGGCAGCTCGCGTTCAGCAAGCTTTCCAACTGGCCCCAGACGCTGGTCACACCGATCGAGCGCATCATGGTCATTGGCACCGTGATGCTGGGCGCCTATATCGCCATGAACGATCCTTCCGGCTACATGGTCGGAGGTCTGTTTGCTTTCATGATGCTCTCTGGCCGTGCCGCGCAGCCACTGGTCGGGTTGGCGCGGTTGATTGAGGAATACGAGGAGGTCGGTGCAGCCATCGGCGAGGCCGCTTCAGTGCTCAACCGGCCGGCCGAGAGCAATGCGCGATCTGCCGGGCTGCGGCCAAAATTCGCCGGCGAAATTTCGTTTCAGGACGTTACGTTCACTTACATGAACACCACAGTGCCGGCGCTGGATCGTGTCACCTTCTCGATGCCGGCCGGAACGACGCTCGGAATTGTCGGACGCAGCGGCTCCGGCAAATCGACGATTACCCGTCTGCTGCAGGGGATCAATCGCGATTACAAAGGCTTTGTGAAGATTGACGGCGTCGATTTGCGTGATGTGGACCTGCGCCATTTGCGCCAAGGTCTCGGGGTCGTCCTGCAGGAGAATTTTCTGTTTCGCGGCTCGATCCGCGACAACATCATCGCGGGCCGACCCGGTCTGACGCTGTCGGACGCCGTCTACGCCGCGCGGCTCGCCGGCGCGGAGGAGTTCATCGAGCGTATGCCAAACGGCTTCGATACCTACATCGAGGAAGGTTCGCCGAACCTGTCAGGCGGTCAGCGTCAGCGTCTTGCCATTGCCCGGGCACTGATCACCGACCCCCGCATCCTCATCCTGGATGAAGCAACCAGTGCGCTCGATCCGGAAAGCGAAGCCGTGGTGACCAGCAACCTCGAGCGCATCGCAAGCGGGCGCAGCATGATCATAGTCTCGCATCGGCTGTCGTCTTTGGTCGACTGCGATCAAATCCTGGTGCTGGAGCAGGGCCATATTGTTGATTGCGGCAAGCATGACGTCCTGGTGGAGCGCTGTGCGATCTATCGCCAGCTATGGAATCAGCAGAATCGCCATATGGGGGCGCCAAAGCCCAGCGCGGCACCTCGATTGGTCGCGGGAGCACCGGATCAATGAGCGAGGTCCAAACGCCGTCATTGCCGACACTGTTCGGATCGAGGAAAAATGATCCGACTTTGCCGATCATCCTGGAGTTTCAGCAACCCTCCACCGCTATCATCAATACCCCGATCCCGCGTTCGGCCCAGTACGTGGTCTGGGTGGTGGCCAGCATGGTGGTTGCCCTGATCGGGATTGCAGGTGTGCTGCCCGTGGATCAGGTGGTTTCCGCTCGGGGGATCGTCGTTTCTCATGCGCCGACGATTCTGGTGCAGCCGCTTGAGACTGCGATCGTGCGGTCGATCGATGTGCAGGAGGGACAACGGGTGCGAGCCGGCGACGTGCTTGCCCGGCTTGACCCGACCTTTGCGGAAGCCGATCTCGTCGCGCTCGAAGATCAGGCCAGTAGCCTTGACGCAGAGGTCGCGCGGCTGCGAGCCGAAGCCGGAGGTCAAGCTTTCAAATTTGACGGCGACGATCCACATTGGATGTTGCAGGCCTCGATCTTCGAGCATCGCCATGCGCAGTTCGACCTGAAGCTGCAGAACTACGATCAGAAGCTCAAGGAGCTGGATTCCGTCATCTCCCGCTCGAACTCGGACGCGGTCGGCTATCGCGAGCGTCTTGATGTCGCCCAGAGTATCGAGGACATGCGCAAGAAGCTGGAAGCGACTCAAACCGGGAGCCGGCTGAACTCGCTAATCGCCAAGGATACTCGCGTCGAAATGGAGCGTGCGCTCGCCAATGCCGTTGCGACCGGCGAGGGCGCCAAGCGCGACCAATCGGCGCTTGCCTCTGAACGGGACGGCTTTATCCGCGGCTGGAAGGCCGAAGCGTCGCAGAAGCTGCAGGAGAGTTCGGCCAAGGCAGCCAACACCCGCGAGCTTGTCGCCAAAGCGAAGCTGCGGCGAAGGCTGGTCGAGTTGCGCAGCAATGTGGATGCGATTGTCCAGGCGGTCTCGAAAGTCTCGGTCGGCTCGGTCATGCAGTCGGGGCAGCAGTTCATCACCCTTGTGCCCACGGACGCGCCGCTTGAGGTGGAAGCCAACATTCCCGGCAGGGATAACGGCTTTGTCCATGTCAGCGATCCGGTTGCGGTAAAGTTCGACACCTTTCCATATTCGCAATACGGCATGGCGGAAGGCACTGTCCGCGTGGTGAGCCCGGATGCTTTCAATGCGCAGGCCGAGGCGCGCAATCCGACGAGCGCGGTTCCGGCATCCACGACGACGGAGCCCTTCTATCGCAGCCGGATCAGTCTTGACCGGATGGCTTTGCACGATGTGCCTGCGGGCTTTAAGCTGGTGCCTGGCATGCCCGTGACCGCCGATATCAAGGTCGGGCAACGTACGGTCCTGAAATATCTGCTGGGCTTGATGCTGCCGGTGACCCAGGAAGCCATGCGGGAGCCCTGAACCTGAATGGACCTGCGACCAACGACGAAGCGATTGCAATATGCTGTTTGATCGACTGATCGGCAAAGCTTCGCCAGCGGCCGCGCTGCGGCGCGGCTTGGGGCTGCTTGAAAAGGAGCAGTTCACCGAAGCTCTGCCCTTGCTCGCACAGGCCGCTCAAGCGGGCTTGCCGGAGGCTGCGTATCAGATCGGCCGGCTCTATCTGCAGGGTTCGGGCGTTCCGCACAGCGAGAGCGAGGCGGTCCGTTGGCTGCAGCAGGCCGCGTTACACGGCAATGTCGAGGCCCAATGTTTGCTGGCCGCGCTCCTTTTGCAAGGCATGGTGACCGCACCGGAAGCGCGTGCCGGCGAAGGAGCCGCTCGGCTCTTTTCGGCTTCTACAACGAACGCCGCCAGCCCCGCGCCCGATTTCGAGGCGGCGTACAAATGGGCACGCAGGGCGGCCCAAGCTGGCTCGGCGGAAGGACAAGCCTTGCTCGGCTATGTTCTGACTTATGGACCGGCCCACTTGCGCAACCTGGACGAGGCGCGAGACTGCTATCAGCATTCGGCCTCGAATGGCTGCGCGCAAGGCCACCTTGGCTATGCGCTGGCACTTGCCGGCGATGCTCGGATCTCGGAATGCAAGACAGAGATCGCCGAACATGTTCGCTCCGCGGCAGAGACCGGCATTCCGACCGCCGTTTTCATGCTCGGTGTTCTCACCGAAGAGGGAGCCGGCGTCGATAAAAACTCGGCTGGCGCTGTCGATTGCTATCGAAAGGCGGCAGAACTGGGCCACCGCGGGGCACAGGTGAAATGGGGAACGGCATTGATCGAGGGCAAGTCTGTAGCTCCGGATCCAGTGCTCGGAGAATCTTGGTTGAGACGCGCCGCGCTCGCAGGAGATGCGCGCGCAGCCGAGATGATCGGCGATCTCTATACCAGGGGCGGCACAATGCCGCCGAACTATGCGGAAGCTGCGAGCTGGTACCGACGCGCCGCAGAGGCTGGCAGCGCAACCGCGGCGCGCTCCTTGAGCTCGTTTTACATGACAGGCGCGGGCGTGCCCGCTGATGCTGAAGAAGCCGCAAGATGGTTACGGATGGCGGCTGAGGCTGGAGATGCCGGCGCCCAGATCGACCTGGCCCAGCAGTTGCTGGCAGGCGTCGATCTGCCCGGCGGGCGACCGCCGGTGACCGATTGGTTCAGGAAGACTGCCGCGGGCGGAGACCTCGTGGCGGCCTTCAATCTTGGAGTCTGCTTGCTGCATGGCGCAGGCACCGAGCGGGACGATCAGCAAGCTGCGATCTGGCTGCGACGCGCGGCGGAGGGCCTGCCGGAAGCCCAATACATGCTTGGTCGGCTACTGAGCGAAGGCCGTGGCGTCCAGGCAGACCTGAAAGCCGCGCGCGAATGGTTTGCGCTTGCTGCCGAGGCCGGCAATGCGGACAGTCAAGCAGCCTTGGCCGAAATGTTGGTCAACGGCCGCGGCGGCCCGGCCGATATCGCGAAGGCGATCAAGCTTTGTGGACAAGCCGCCGCCAATGGACATAGTGGTGCGATGTTCGCGCTCGGCGCCATCCATGGCGGAGGGCACGGCATCGCGGTCGACCGGGCTAAAGCCGCGCGCTGGTTTCGAGCCGCCGCCGAACTTGGCCACGGCCATGCCCAGCTCATGCTCGGACGCTATTTGCGATCCGGGACCGGCGAGCCACAGAATCTACGCGACGCGCAATATTGGTTTGAGAGCGCCATAGCGCAGGGGATCCTGGAGGCTGAAACTGACCTCGCCGAGCTCTCCGCGGTTACTTCGAAAGTCGCCGTTTAGCACTGCAGACACGAACCTGGCTCTTCCCGATCAAAGCCATTCTTCGAACCTACTGTCCTAAACCACGGTTTGCGCGCTGATTGTGAGGAACGACGGCGAACCGGGAAGAGTCCTGGATTTCAATGGTAGCTTTAAGGGACAGTATCCGGTTCGCACTCGTTGTTTCGCGCTGTGTCCTGCCGGCCGGCGCCAAGTCGGCTACTCTCTTAAAACCGAGCGGTCGGATCTGGAGCGCCATCGTCGCTTTCATACTAGACTATTGCAACGCGACAGATCGATCCCTGGCCTGCTGGATGCCACCGGCAAGCGCCTTTGCGTATAGCTCGCGTGCCTTCGTCACATCGCCGCGTGTTCCGTACGTCTTCCACGTGGAAAGAACGAGGGGATCATATGTCTCCGCGAGCATGAAGCTCGCCTGTGCGTTACCCGTCTCGACAGCGTGTTCGAGCACGATCCGCGCTGCACTGATATCCCCTTGGCCGAGCAGGGCGCTGGCGCGCATCAGCAACCTGGCCGCTTCCGGACCGCCTTGCGCCTCAGCGACCGCTGGCTGCTCTGTCGCAGCCGCCTCCGCGACTTGAGTGAGCGTGGGTTCGCGGCCCGGCGCCTCGGCCTGGTCGCGCTCTTTCTTCAGAGACTGTCGCAGCCCCGCCGTCGCGCTCTTGGCGGCCTTCTTCATCTGCACGGCTTCGTCACCGGCCTTGCTTGACAGCGCCAGCTGGGTCTCAAGTTCCCGCCGTGCCCTCGCCAGCTCGCCAGTCAGCGCTTCAGCCCTGTCGTGCTCCGTCTTCAAAGATTGTCGCAGCTCCGCCGTCGCGATTTCGGCGACCCGCTTCGCCTGCGCAGCCTCGTCACTGGCCTTGCTTGACGCCGGCAGCTGGGTCTCGAGATCCCGCCGCGCCTTCGCCAGCTCGTCCGCCAGCGCCTCGGCCCTGTCGTGTTCCTTCTGCAGAGACTGTCGCAGCTCCGCCATCCCGCTCTCCGCGGCCTGACTGAGCTGCGTCGCCTGATCGCGCGCCTTGTTCGCTCGCGCTACCTGCATCTCAATGATCTGCTGCGCTCTCGCCAGTTCATTGGCTAGGGCCTCTGCGCGGCGCCGCTCCTTTTCCAAAGACTGTTGCGCATCCGGCTGCAATGCCTCCGCACCTTGCTTGCCCTGTGCGGTATCCCGCCGTGCCTGTGAGATCGCCCGGTCCGCTTGCTGATGAAGACCCGGATCCCGCGCCAACGAATCGGCTTTTTGCAGGTTCTCTCTTAGGGCTTGGGTCTCTTGCTTGACGGCCTCCACGCCGGCTGTGCCAAGGCTGGCGCTATCCTGCTCACCAATGTATCGCGTCACCTGAGCCACGAGCTCAGGGTCGAAGTACCAGCCGATGAGCGACGCCCCGACCACCACCGCGGCGATCGAGGAGATGGCGCGCCGCGCAGCAGGTCCGCGATGCTGTCTGCTCTGCGCGGCCCGCACATCAGCAAGGACGCCAGTGACCGAGTCCGCGTCCGTAACCAGACGAGTTAATTCCGTCACCCTCGCGCGTTCGGCCAGGCCTGAGGGGAAACAAAAGGAGCGCGGCCCTGGCGACGCCGGGGAGGCGATCGATCCAGTTTCCTTTGGCGGAATAGATGCATCTTGCAGAATAAATTCATCACCTTCCTCGGGAAGGTACATTGTTAGCCAATGCGTCGCCGTGATCTCGCTTGGCTCGCCATTTTTCTTGATCCACCCGCGCCCGTCAGCCGACCACTGAGCAGGTTCGAAGCTTCCGCTTACGTCATCCTCGAGAATGACGAATGTCCCATCCTTTGGAGCGGTGTCGATCACGCGGCGCATGAATAAGACGCCTATTCGAAGCGGCTATCCAATTTTTCAGAAGGACTTCGCGAATACAGCAGACCCTACTCCACCCCATCAAAGGCCTCAAGATAATAGTCATTTGGGTGCCTGAGCTGGAGGCGGACTCGCTGCAGAGCGCGAGGCGCTGGAGACTTCGGTTGCGGTCCGATCGTGGATGGCGTGGCCCGCATCCGACCTACAGGTTGCGCGCGCCACGGCCGCGACCCGAAACTTGTCCGCCACAGCGGCCGTGCTCAGGCGGCTGAGGAATAGTTCTGGTCAAACCCCGTACTTTTGCGGGTCAATGTTAACTCCCGTGCCGCCCGAAGCAGATCACCGCTTATGCGCGTGGACGCGGAGCAGGTTCAAGCAAGAACAATGTCCTGCCGGAGCGAAACGTCCAGATCCAGAAGCTTCATTCGCACCTCCTCGAGGAAGTGCGCAGCAGGCATCGGCGGCGCCGGCCGACGCGGCAAGCCGCCGCTGGCCGGTCACCCAGTGGCGGCAATCGATCCCGGAGAGTTGTGTGCGGCTCCGAGGGGATTCCGGGACGTGTTATTGAGGTGAACGATACCCGGGGAGTGGGTTGCGTCCGTAGGGCTCAGTCGACAATGATCGGTAGCACGGGACGGAAAGCATGCATTCAAGCAACAGCTCGCTTCAGACGGACACGGAGAACGGGATCAGCGCGGCGCCTGCGCGCAGCGATCACCTTCGGCCTTGGCTGCCACTTCTATTCGGGGCCACGGCCTATCTGACGCTCGTCGGCAGGATCAACAGCCTGCTAAGGGATGCGGACATCTACTGGCATATCGTGGTTGGCCAGTGGATCATGGATCATCGTGCCGTACCTCACGTCGATCCCTTCTCCTTCACGATGCGCGATGCACCCTGGATAACCAGCGAGTGGTTATCGGAGGTGCTGTATTTCGCGGCGTTCAGGCTGGCTGGGTGGCCGGGACCTGCGGTGCTTGCCGCATTGTCGGCCTCCGTCGCGTTCTTTCTGCTCACCTACCTGCTGCTGAAACGGCTGCCGAACGTTCCGGTCATGATCCTGGTGAGTGGCGGACTTGTCTTGGCGGCGTTCCACATGCTTGCACGGCCCACATGTCCTGGTCTTTCCCCTGATGGTGCTGTGGGCCAATGCGCTGGTTGAGGCGAGTGAGGAGCGACGCGCGCCGTCGTTCGCCTATCTCCCGCTCATCACGCTGTGGGCGAACCTCCACGGAAGCTTCACGCTGGGCCTGGCGTTGATTGCGCCATTCGCCTTGGAGGCGATTCGGACCGCGGACAAATCCGCGCGCGCGGCCGTCGCGTTGCGCTGGCTACGCTTTGGCGCCCTGGCGCTTATCGCCGCCTGCATCACGCCATACGGGTCGGAGTCGATCCTAATCACATTACGCATTTTGAATCTTGGCGCGGTTCTTTCAACCATTGGGGAATGGAGGCCGGCACTTGAGTTTGGGGCAGTCAGTCCTATTACAATATGCTTCTTCGCCGGCATGGCGTATGTTCTATGCAGTGGGCTCAAACTGCCTCTGATCAGGGTCGCCGCTCTGCTGGCTGTGGTCTACCAGACGTTTGCCCACGTACGTTATGTCGACGTTTGCGCGCTGGTTGCGCCGTTTTTCATTGCCGGTCCCCTGGCGCAGCACCTGGCCTTGCCACAATCGCCCAACCGGAAAGTCGTCCCCGCGTCGCGGAGGGCCGTTGTCGCCGCGCTCGCGGGTCTCATGATCGCGACTGGTCTGATCGTGACGACGAAGGACCACGCGCCCCCAAATGCGCCGCGCGCTGCGATCGAAAAGCTCAAGCAGCTGAAAGCAAGCCGAATACTGAACGATTACTATTTCGGCGGGTATCTGATTTCCGAGGGCATTCCGACGTTCATTGACTCTCGCGCCGAATTGTATGGGCCGGTCTTTCTCAGCCGTTATGTGCGCGCCGTATCGCTCGAAGATCTCGCGGATTTTGTCAATTTGCTCGATGAGTACAAGATCGACGCAACGTTGCTTTTCCCATTTACGCCGGCCGTCGCTCTGCTCGACCGAATGCCGGAGTGGCAGCGGATTTATGCGGACGACACCGCCGTGGTCCACATTCGGCGAATGCATGCAGGAAGTGCAGATTCCCTAAAGTAGTCACTTGGTCGATGCTGCTGGTCGCGCCAGCGACAGGCCTAAAGAGCTGCGGGTGCTGGCATTGCGTCATTAGACGCGATTACTCTTTACGATAGCATCGCTGGAGTTGTTGTCCGGCGCAACTCGACCACCAAATGTGTCTGAAGATACAAAAATGGCCCCCGGCGATAGGGTTAACATAGGATTGCCGCGTGACAGCTTTCCTGCGCCGTACTAAAGTGGCGCTGGTTGGCAGCAAATTTGCTCGCCAACGTATTGCATAAATTTTTTTAAAAAAGGGATTTGCCCCATGTTGAAGTATTACATCAACACCACCGAAACCCTCAGGAATCTGCGCGCGGACCAGGACGGTGTCGTGTCGTTCGAATACGTGATCGTCGCTGCCTGCATCGTTGCCGCAGTTGTCGCCGCGTTCGGTACCGACACATCCTCGGGTATCGGGGCTGCACTGTCCAGCGCGATCAGCGCAATCACCGCGAAGGTCACTTCTGCAACGGCATAAGTACCTGATCGAACTGGCCGATCCGCCAGAGCGGCCACGACCTGATCTGCAAGTCGGCCGCGCGCACAGGTGTCGCGTGGCTGGCCTGCGGCTTGTTGAAGCGATCGCTGGCGTCGCCCGGCGCGTGGATCATCTTACGGCGCGCGCTGGCTGATCGCAGAATGTCAGGCTGTCATGCTGGAAAGAACGGCCGATGCACCGGCCGCGTCCTTTGTCGGCGCGCCAGCCCCGGCTTCACCGGCGCCTTCAATGGACGATGATGCCTCGGCAAGCGTGGTCGGCAACGGTTTGCGCTCGTCAATGCGGGCGGCTCTATAGCGGAAATGGCCAATCCGTTAGCCGAATGGCTTTGCGCTTCTGGCGAAACAGTTGTTTTTTCGAGGACCGGCGGCGGAGCTTGCTCAACGCCAACGTCCCCACGGGAAACATGAATCCATGTCGGTCAGGGAATTGGTGCCGGTCCGGTCTTCAGCAGCGATACCGGCAATGTGCGCGCGCTTTATTCTCTACGCGCTGACGATCTGTCTCATCCTGATGACCGGCTGGTTCGCGCATTGGGAGCTTGGGCAAAATAGACCCCTTGTCGATTTCGACGCATTTTACATCGTCGCGCAAAGGGTCTGGCTCGGCGAGGCTGGGCTAGCCTACAATCTGGACCAGTTCGCAAAGATGCAGATGGATGCCGTCGGCGCTAAAATGCCCCTTCTGCACTGGACGTATCCTCCCCCATTCGATCTGCTGATCGCTCCCATGGCATTCGTGCCGGTGGCGGCCGCATACTTCCTGTTCATCGCGGCCACCCTTGGCTTTTATCTCCTGACGCTCAGGGATCTTGCGAAGAGTTGCTTCTCGCAGATCGTCATCCTGCTTTCGCCCTCACTGTTCCTCACGGTTGCCTGTGGTCAGAATGGCTTCTTGACCGGTGGCCTGATCGGCCTGGTCTGTCTTACGATCGAGCGACGGCAGATCGTAGCCGGAATGAGCCTTGGCATGATGGTGATCAAGCCGCACCTTGCGATTGCGATCGGGGCGTACGTGCTGTTGACGCGGCGCTGGATGGCAGCATTTTCCGCCGCGGCGGTCATCCTTGCGAGTTCGATCCTCTGCACGTTGTTTCTGGGCTGGAATATCTGGAGTGCCTTTCTCGCAGGCGTCCACGAGTCCAGCGCCTTCCTCGAAGGGGGGACTGCTTTCGCTCCGTTTCGTTCGATCTCTGTCTACGCAATCTTGCGGACAGCCGGCCTTTCCAGTTCGCTGGCCTTTCTGGGCCAACTCGTGACTGCCGTGTTCGCGCTCTCGGTTGTGGCCTTCGCCACCTACCGCGACCTGCCGGCGCGCTGGGCTCTGGGTCTGGCAGCCATCGCCTCGCTGTTGATCAGCCCATACGCCTACGATTACGACCTGCCCATTCTCGGCGTAGGCATGGCCCTTTTGCTGCCCGACGTCACGCGTTACGCAAGCGAGCGCGAGCGCGCCGCCATCTACAGCCTGGCATTCGTCGCGGGATTTTACGGCTTCTTTCAGTCCTTGCGACTGAGCATCCAGTACGGAACAGGCCCGCTCGGATACACAGTCCCGGCGTTCAGCGGCTGCGCACTCGTCGGGCTGCTGTGGCTCACGCTTCATGTCCTGTTGCGAGGTGCGGGTCAGCCGCAACCGGCGCCAATTCGAACGATCGAGCGCTGAGCCAGGGCTATGAGCGGGGAGAGAAACGGCCTGCAATCGATCCCACCGCCGGACCGCCCAACGTGGGGGTGCTGTCCTAATTTGGACACTCGCGGCGGGGAATTGGGACAATTGCCAAGGCGTCGGGATGCTCAATGAGGAAGCTGCTGAAGAGACTGGTTGGACCAGGAGCGCTGGCCGATGCTGAGTATGCCATCGTCGTGGTAATCATACTCGCCATCTTCCTGTGGCTCATGAAGGCCATATGAAAGCAAAAAGGCCGCTCACTTGGCATGCGAATGAACCGCATCTCATGGTACCGGCCATAGTTGCCGCGACAACTCGGAAACGTGCACAGGCCCGCCCGACATTTAAAGTCTAAACTAGGCCCAGCTTGGCCGCCCATCACGGCGTGATCGTAAGGACCTACAGCGAACGATCTGGCCTGTAAAAGAAGCCGCGACATTACACTCACCAGTCGAACGATGCTTCAACCAGTCGCCAGCAGCGCCGAAAGTCTCCGTCGGGAGCCCGTATCATTCCGGATATTCGGGGCGTGTTTTCATCAGCAACAATGCTCCGCATAGCGAAAACATCGAGAAATTTCGGCTTATTCTCGATGATAGCCAAGATCGCCGGTTTGCGCGGCGGTGACCGCAGTAGGGTTAATGAACGATTACCAGATGACAGCTTTATTGCGAAAGATTATAAGTGGCTCCCAGTTGGCACCGAATTTTGCCCGCCAACCTCAAGTCATTTGTGCAAATTCATCGTAAAAAGGGATTTTTTCCTATGCTGAAGTTTTACGTCGTGACCACGGAAGCTTTCAAGCGTCTGCGCGCGAACGAGGATGGCGTTGTGTCGTTCGAGTACGTGATCGTCGCCGCTTGCATCGTCGCCGCAGTCGTTGCCGCGTTCGGTACGACAACTGGCTCGGGCATCGGCGCCGCACTCTCCAGTGCCATCAGCTCGATCGCCGCCAAGGTCAGCTCGGCCACCGCCTGATACAGCGAACTTGTTTTGGTTGGGGGGCCGTGGATAAGCCCCCCGCCACGTTCTTCTGCATTTGAGAAGTTAGATCGCAATTACGATCTCGATTCTGAAATCGTGTCCTCGGGAATTTCTCCCATGTTGAGGGCATGCATTGAGACCAAGACCAAGCTGGCGGATGCGTCGGATTTGACCGGCGGTGCGCCCCTGTTTTCAGAGGGGTAACACAGCCATTCGCTGCCCGGGCCTTGATCTGCACTACCTTTTTTCAATCGTGCATTTTTTAGGGCGTGCGTTTGATGAGTTGGATCGTTGTCACGACGTCGCTTCTTGAAATCGCGTTGTTGCTCTATGTCGCAACAATCGATATCGCGACGCGGCTGATCCGAAACGAGATTTGTCTCGCACTGGCGTTGCTCGGGATCATCGGCCAACTGGCCAGCCCGGTGCAGGTCGCGCAATCCCTAATCGCTGCTGCGCTGCTGCTGTTGCTGCTGTTCGTGATCTATCAGCGGGGAATGATCGGCGGCGGCGACGTCAAGTTGCTGGTCGCTCTCGCGATCGGTTTCCCCATGTCCGGCGTGATCGAACTGTTGACCACAACCGCGCTGGCCGGCGGCGTCCTGGCCGCTGTGCATCTGATGATGCGCCGCCTGCCAAATCCCAAGCTCGCGCCGGCGGGATCATCGCTGGTGCGCCGCGTCTATGCGGTCGAGCGCTGGCGCCATTTACGACATGCGCCGCTGCCCTACGGGGTTGCCATCGCATGCGGCGGTATCTGGACCATTTTAAGCAGAGGATTCTGACATGTCATCCGCCTTGCGTGTTTCGGTCATCATGGTGCTGTTGTTCGCCGCCGCGGCGCTCGGAATCATTGCCTGGAACGTCAACCAACCGAACGCACCGGTAGCGGTCGTGGAGAAGGCGCCGGCAGGTCCAGCGACTGTCGGATACTTTGTGACGACACGTCCGCTTTCGAAAGGCGCCTTGGCACGCGAAGAAGACTTCACCGTGCGCCAGGTAGCGCCCGATCGCGTTCCGTCAGGAGCGATACTCGAAACGGCCGACGCCAAGGCCGGGCTTCCTGGTTCTCTTGTTCGCAAGTTCGTCGAAGCCGGCAGCGCTATTACGTTGGAGGACATCTTGCGTCCGAAGGATCGTGGCTTCCTCGCGAGCGTTCTGGCCCCCGATAGCCGCGCCATCAGCATCAAGGTCGACGAGGAGACCGGCGTGTCAGGTCTGATCAGGCCGGGTGACTACGTGGACGTGGTGTTGACGCAGGTTTTCGACAAGGCCGATCTGGGGCGTCGGGCCCTTAGCGAAACCGTTCTGGGCAATGTGCGCGTTATCGCGATCGATCAAGAAATCGCCCAGGGCGGCCGACCTGTCATGAACGCCGTGGCCGGCAAGCAGGCACAAACTGTGTCGCTGGAACTGACGCCGGAGCAGGTCAAGAAGGTCTCCGTCGCAAAGCAGCTCGGGACGCTCTCGTTGGTGGTGCGGTCAGCGGCCGAACAGTGGGACAAGGCCGATACCGGCGCGATGTCCAGCTGCGACGTTTCGCCCGAACTTGCGCGGCAGAACGCAATCGCCGGTCAGAGCGCGACGATCGCAGTCTTTTCGTCAGGTGAAGTCAAGCGATATTCGGTCAGAAAGCAGGACCAGGACGGCGCGCGTGTCTCCTGCGACGGAGTGTCGGAGGCTGCCCGTCCTGCGACGGCGCTGGATTACGCAGGCGTGCCGGAGAAACGTTGATGAGTGTGAACATGGCAGTGATGGAATCGCCGGAAGAGACGACGTCCGTTGTCGCACGTAACCGCATCGTCTGCTTCGTCAACGACGAGCTGAGCGCTGTGGCCCTTCGCAGGGGCCTCGAGGGCAGCAACTTGTTGATCCGCCGTGGCAACATCCGTCAGGCGACACGCATGCTCGAGACCGACACCGACCTATTCGCGCTGGTGACCGACATCAGCGGGATCGATGATCCGTTCGCCGAGCTGGAACGTCTGGCCAGCGTCTGTCCACCCGACGTCAAAGTGTGCCTGATCGGCGAAAGCAGGGAGATCAACTTCTACCGCGAACTGATGGAAATCGGACTCACCGAGTACCTTCCGGCGCCAATTACCCGCGACATGGTGTTGGACCAGCTCCGGCCGAAGCTGCTCGGCGACGTGGCGCCCGCCCAAAACGATCGCGGTGGACATGTGGTCTCGATCTGCGGTGCGCAAGGTGGCGCCGGAGCAACCAGCATTGCGATCAACCTCGCGCTGCAACTGGCCGAGACCACCAAGGCCAAAGTCGCGTTGCTCGATCTGCATCTGCAGGGCGGCGAGACTGCGGTGATGCTGGGTGTTCGCCCCGGTCCAGGGCTGCGCATTGCCCTCGAGAATCCGATGCGGGCGGACACGCTGTTCCTCGAGCGCGCGGCGATCGAAGTGAACGATCGGGTTGTCCTGATTTCCGGAGATGAGGATCTTGATGCCAAGCTCGATTTCACCGAAGCCGGCGTGCGGCACGTGCTGGGCCTGCTCCGGCAGCGGTTCAATTACGTCGTCGTCGACGTGCCGGTGCCGTTCCCGGCATCGATCTATCCAGTGATTCAGATGTCACGTCACGTGCTGGTGCTGCTGGAAGCCGAGGTGACCGGCCTGCGCAACGCGCACGCGCTGCGCAACGCCGTCACCAACATCGCGGGCAAGGATCGCGTGTTTACCCTGCTCAATCGTGCCGACCGCGCCGGCGGTCTGCCCAGGGCGACCATCGTCAAAGCACTCGGCGCAGAGCCGGACATGGTGATCCCCGATCTCGGCAAGGGAATGACCCAGGCGGTCAATCTCGGAATCCCGGCCCTCAAGCATGTATCCGCGCTGCGGCGTCACTTGGCTCCAATCGTCCGGGAGATCACCGGCGTGGGCGCCATGCGGAAGGGGCTGTGGAGGAGGTGGCTTGGGCTATGAAGAAGTTCGGGAGACGTGCAGACGAGACGCCGATACGCCCGCCGCCACTGGTGCCGGGCTCGCCGACGGCGGCCTGCGGGCCGGACGCGCCACCGATCCCGCCAGAGCCGCAGCGGATCGAACCCGGCGTGGTGTCTCCGGTGTCAATCGTGCCTGCTCCAACGTCGAAGCGCGAACAACTTTCGATACACCATCCGGTGATGTCGGCATCGCTTCGCGAGCGCATCATCGAACAGATCGAGCCGTCGGTGGCGGCAACCGTTCCGCGCGATGTCCTGCGGCGGCAGATCGAGCAGATCATCCACGGCATCGCCAACCAGGAGCGGCTGGAATTGTCTGGCCGCGAGCAGGTTCTCCTGGCGGAGGAAATTGCCGACGACATGACCGGTTACGGGCCGCTGCGTCCGCTTCTGGTGGACGAGACGATCAACGACATCATGGTCAACGGGCCGAGCAACATCTATGTTGAGCGGAACGGCAAGCTGGAGCGGATAGCCGTCCGGTTTCGCGACAACGATCACATCGCGGCGGTAGCGCAGAAGATCGCCGCGCAGGTTGGCCGGCGCGTCGACGAGTCGAGCCCGATGGTCGATTGCCGCCTGCCGGACGGCAGCCGTGTCAACATCATCCTGCCGCCGCTGGCGCTTCACAGTCCTTGCATCTCGATTCGAAAGTTTCCAAGCCGGCGCCTGGACATCCGCGGCATGATCGAGAACGGCACGATGTCGGCCGCCATCGGAGAACTGCTCGAGATCAGTTCCCGATGCCGGCTCAACGTCCTCGTCTCTGGCGGCACCGGCTCCGGCAAGACCACGTTGCTCAATGCCATGAGCCAGTTCATCGATCACAGCGAACGCATTGTCACGATCGAGGACGCGGCGGAATTGCAGCTTCAGCAGCCGCACGTGATCAGCCTTGAGACGCGGCCTCCCAGCCTGGAAGGCACCGGGCAGGTGACGCAACGCGACCTCTTGTGGAATGCGCTGCGCATGCGCCCCGATCGCATCGTGGTCGGCGAGGTGCGCGGGCCTGAGGCGTTCGACATGCTGCAGGCGATGAATACCGGCCATGACGGCTCGATCTCCACGGTGCACGCGAACAGCACCCGTGACGCCCTGACCCGCGTCGAAAACATGGTGCAGATGGGGCAGGTCAATCTGCCGTCGCGCGCGATCCGGGCTCAGATCGTTGCCGCGTTGGATCTCATCGTGCAGGTCGAACGCATGCGTGACGGCCAGCGTCGCATCATTCAGGTCAGCGAGGTGATCGGACTGGAAGGCGAGGTGATCACTACCAACGACATCGCGTTGTTCGAGTACAAGGAAGAGGATGCGCACGGCCGGATATTAGGTACCTACAGATCCACCAACGCTGTTCCGAAATTCAAGAGCCGTCTTGTCTATTTTGGACTTGATCGAGCCTGGGCGGAGGCCATGCGGCGGATATGATAATACCGAGCTTCGTTCTCCTCATTGTTCTGGCGCTGCTGATATGTGCAGCGACGAACTCGCTGTGGCTTGATAGCAGGCTGCGCCGCGTCAATCGTCAGTTGGAGATTGCGCTGCCGACCTCGCGGTTGGGCAGCCTTCCGTCCATTCGTCGTTTCGAAACGTCGTCGCGTTGGCACTCGCTTTACGGTCTTGTCAACTACAGGCCCGAGATCGCTCACGCCCTGAATCCGGTCCCTGTACTGCTCGCCGGTGCCGTTGCCGCAGGAGGGGTCGTCTATAGCGCCCACCTGCTGGGATTCGCGACATCCATAGCGTCGCTCGCAGCAGCTGTGGTGGCTTTGTTGCTTGTGCGTGGGCTATTTGCGTGGCAGCAACGTAGCTTCACCAACCAGCTGTTTCGCCAGCTCCCCGACGCCATCCAGGTAGTAACGAGTACCGTCCGATCGGGATTACCCGTCAACGAGGCGTTCCGTACCATCGCCCGAGAGATGCCTCAGCCAACAGCCGGCCAGTTCGCCATCGTCTGCGACGAACTGAGCCTGGGTCGACCGCCGGAAGATGCCGTGGAGGGCATCTATCGCCGAACCCTAGTGCCCGAATACGCCATGTTCGCAGTGACGCTCGCCGTCCAGCTGAAAGCGGGCGGGAGTTTGGCCGAAACCCTTAAGACGCTCGGTGACACGGTGAGCCAGCGCGTTGCGCTTGCCGCTCGTGCAAAAGCCCTGGCGGGAGAGGTGATCTTTTCATCGCGCGCGCTGTCGTGTGCGCCTCTCGCTGTGGGGGCGCTGCTCTACGCGATCAATCCGCAGACGATTGATCTGCTTTTTTACGACCCGGTCGGAAACATGCTGCTGGCTTACGCGATATGCTCGGTGCTGCTCGGCCTCCTGGTGATCCGCGTGGATGGTCAGAAGGGAGACTGCGCTATGACCGCCGGTCTTGGCCTCGCGGCTCTCTCCATCGCGGCATTGGCTTTAACCTGCCTGTTGATCATCCGTGAAATACAGCTACGCACGCTGGATACGCGCGTATCGAATGCGGTGCTGGGCATTCCTGACCGTTCGAGTTCGTCTCAGGACATGATCGGCTGGTTATCCACGATCGGCGCGCGTTACAAGCGCTTCTATGCGGAGGAGAATCTCGACCAACTTCGACTGGTCCTTCAGTCGTCGGGTCTCAATCATCATCGAATGTTGCCGATCTGGATCGGTGCCAAGGCTGTGAGCACGTTCGTGTTCCCGATCGCGGCGTTCTTTCTCGCGCAGATCGCGGGAAAGCCGCTGTCGGACGTACTGATCTTCATGCTGCTGGGCCTGGCTTTCGGGATCATGATGCCGCGGCTGATCCTCTGGGGCGTGAAGCGCCGCTTTGATGCCGAGATTAGGTTGGGCACGCCGGATACCATCGATCTGCTGGTCGTGTGCAGCGAAGCCGGAATGGGTCTGGAGAGCGGTCTGGAGCGGGTGGCGGAAGAAATGAAGGCCACCAATCCGGCAATGGCGCAGGTGTTGAATGGCCTTCTTGACGATCTCCGGATGTTGCCGAACCGCGCCGATGCATTCGAGAAGCTGGCAGTCACGTCGGAGGGGCTTCGGCGCTTCGGCACTATGGTCAGCCAAAGCCTGCAATATGGCACCCCGCTGGGGCAGGCTCTGCGCAGTATCGCCGTGGATCTCCGTCAGGAACGCATTACCAAATTGGAGGAAAGAGCGCACAAGCTCGGCGCCAAGCTGACGATTCCGATGGTGCTGTTCCTGCTTCCAGCCATGTTCGTCATTTTGGGTGCAAGTCCATTTCTGCACCTCCTTCGAGCGTTCAAGCAAATCTAACCGTGGACAAGAACCATGAGCGGTATGCTGAAGCCCTACATCAAGATTAGTGAAGCTTTGAAGCGGCTGCGCGCAGCACAGGACGGCGTGGTGGCGTTCGAATTTGTCCTCGTGGCGCCCTTCATGCTGCTCATCATGTTCGCGACAATGTACTTCGGGATCGCGCTCAACAATTACCTCATATTGACCGCGGCGGCGCAGCAGGGCGCGCAAGCCATGTCCATGAGTCGCGGAACAGCGTCTCCCTACTCGACGGCCACGGCCGCGATCAACAGCGCCGCCGTCAATCTCACGACATCCCAGATCGCCCGGGTCGTAACGATCGGCGGTTCGACATGCAGCGCCGACAGCGCTTGCAGTTCGCTGCTAACTGCTGGCGTGATCACCTCCGTGGCGCTCACCTATCCCTGTAATCTCTCGTTCATGGGCTACAACTTCGGAGGAACGTCGTGCACCCTGGCCGTCCAATCCGCGTCCGTGGTTCAGTGAGGAGAGAAGCGATGTATCGATGGACCGGCACAATCGCGCGAAAGCTCAGCAAGACGTTTCACGATCGCAGCGGCGTCGCCGGAGTGGTGTTCGCAGTTTCTGCGACGGCACTCATTGGCATGTCAGGCTTTGCGGTTGACGTCGGCGTCGTTCTCAGCGCGCGCCAGGCGCTTCAAGCCAACACAAACGCTGCGGTGCTCAGTGGTGCATATCAGTGGAGCAAGACAGGGGGCACCGAGTCCGCCGCGCTGAATACGGCTCAGAACTGGAATGTGGCTCATCCCGTTTCCAATGTCAGCGGCATCACGTCGACTGCGTCAGCTGTCTGCGTCGGTCCCAGCCAGACATCCGGACTGCCGACCTGCGGGAACGGCGTCAACAACACGGTCGTGCTGAAGCAGACCGGAACTGTTCCGACATATTTCATCAAGCTGCTCGGCTTCACCTCCTGGACTGTCTCGGCGTCGGCGGCGGCGGCCAAGGCGGGCAACCCGACGAAACCGTTGAACGTCATGTTCGTGCTCGACACCACGGCATCGATGACTTCAAGCGACGGGACGAACTGCAAAGTTCCGGGCAAGTCCGGGCCCTCCAGGCTCGATTGTGCGCTTTATGGCGTGCAGTTGGTCCTGAAGCAACTGAACACCCAGTACGCGAAGGTCGGATTGATGGTGTTTCCGGGCATGTCGCAGACGTGGTCGCCCTGTGGATCGCCGAAGATCACCCCATATGGATCTCCAAGTATTGTCTATCAGATCATTCACAATGCGCTCGACACGGATTTTGCCACGACGGTCGGTAATCTGAATCACTCGTCGAATTTCATTAAGGCGATAGGCGACAACAGCGGTGGGTTCAACGGATGTCTCCAGGCCCCAGGAGGTGAGGGGACTTTTTACGCGCAAGCGATCTCAGCCGCGCAGACCGCACTTCAATCCGAGGGGGCGACGGCGAGGCAGAATGTCATCATTCTGCTCAGTGACGGCGAGGCGAGTGTTGATCAGACAAAGAATCCCCCTCAGATGAACTCCACGTATGCCGCCACAGCTTGTTCGCCTAGCACCGTTTGCGGCCGCCATGACGCACAGATGTGCAACCAGGCGGTCGTCAATGCTCAGACCGCCACCGCCGCTGGAACCTGGGTCTACGCGATCTTCTATGGCAGCGGTGCCGGTACGGCCTGCCCAAAGCAAGGGTCCGGATCCAGTACAATCTATGATAGCCCCAATGGCAAAAACGCCAATGTGTGGACGTCGTGCACTGCGATGCAGAAAATCGCTTCCGATCAGACGAGGTTTTACTCCACCAATTCAAACTGCAGTAGCATCAACCAGTACACCGATGTCGCAACCGCGTTTCAGCAGGTCGGCTCGACGCTGACCCAGCCGCGCCTGGTAATCTACTAGTTAGTCGTTCGGTGACGGTTGCCAGGGCGGCAGGCCCGTCCTGGAAACCAATTTGGGCGCCGCTCCATTCGCAGGGAAATATTGACTTCCCGAACGCGGCGCGGAATTGCGTGTGTCGATCAGCGAAACGCAGACTTGGCGAGCCGTTTGGCAAGGCTGCCTGCCGGTTCGATTCGCTGTCAGCTATCGGTTGGATCGCCGACAAGGCGGGATTCTACGGGTCGCACCCCCGCAGATCTGCAAGAGTGGTGCCTGCAAGCAACATCGGGGCTCTTTCTAGGGGCATGGGGCATTCCGGCGGGCGTCTCGTCTTGCAAAGAGGGCGTGTAACGGATCATGATCTTGAGGCCGCGTTTGCGGCCGGCGGGCGAGGCGTCTCCAGCGGAGACGGACCTGACTTGGTCGATAGTGCGCGCACGCCGGGAAAAGGAATTGCGAAGTAACGATTTATAGTTGGACCAGCAGTAATCTCGACGGCGTGGTGTATGCAAGGGAGTCGCCACGGCCGGAGTCCGTAAATTTGCGGGGATGAAGTCGGTTCGCTGCTGCGGGGGAAAGCGTATGGGGAGCGTTCGCGTTTCTGGCAGGGGAAGAGGCAGGTCTGTCGCGTTGAGCGCGATAGCACTTGGTGCAACGCTCGCTTCATTTGGAGCAGCCGATCGTGCGGCGGCTGCGGACCGGCGAACCTCGGGCGGCGTCTTCGTCAGCGATATGACCGACGTGCAGCGCGTCAAGCTGACCGTCAATAAGTCACGCACATTCAAGGTCGATCAGGCTTTTTCGACAATCGTGGCCGGCTCGCCCGACATCGTCGACGTGAAGTCGCTGAGTGACCACCTGATCTACCTCCAGGGCAAGAAAACCGGCACCACCAACGTCATCCTGTTCGACAGCTCGATGAAGCAGATCGGCATTCTCGATGTCGAGGTCACTGTTGATATCGGTAATCTGCAGCAGAACATCCAGGCCGGCACCGGTACGCGCGGCATTCGCGTCACTGCGTCCGAAGGCCAGGTAGTGCTGAGCGGCATGGCAGCCGATGCGGTCGTCGCCGAGCGGGCGCTCACAATCGCCAAGGGCAGCGTCCCCGAAGGCGGCGTCGTCGTCAACGCCATGAGCGTTGCCGCGCCGCAGCAGGTGATGCTTGAGGTGCGCTTCCTCGAGGTCAGCCGGCAGGCGGGGCGTGACCTCGGCGTGAACCTTTACGCGGCGAACGCCAATGGGACCAACGTTGCGAATACGGGTTTGGGTGGCACCTCAGCAGTGGGCCGAAGTCCTATCGGTGGCATCAATACCGCCAATGGCGCCTTGGGTACCGGGGGCGGCCCGGTCGGAATGGCTCCAACGGGTAGCCTTCCGGTCCTCGGCACGATCGGAACGCTTATCGGTTCTGCCGGTGGTGTATCTCCGGCCCCGTTCGGAAGCCTGCTGACCAGCATCTTGCGGACCAGCAACGGCAGTTCGGTGGACCTTTTGATCACTGCATTGGAAACGAAGGGACTCGCTCGCAGGCTGGCGGAGCCGAATCTGACCACCCTTTCCGGCGATGCCGCGCGCTTCCTGGCCGGCGGCGAATTCCCGGTGCCAATTCCGAACACGACGACGACCGGTTTTCCGACTGTCACGATCGATTACAAAAAGTTCGGTGTCGAATTGGCGTTCGTTCCCACCGTCCTCTCGCGCGGCGTGATCAATCTCCGGGTCGAGCCATCGGTCAGCGAGCTTGATTTCTCCAATGCGGTGTCGATCCAGGGGACGACGGTGCCATCGCTGACCCGCCGCGACGCGCGCACCACGGTCGAGCTGCGCGACGGCCAGAGCTTCGCCATCGCCGGCCTCCTGCAGACCCGCAACCGGCAGGACGTTTCGCAATTGCCTTGGATAGGTTCAGTGCCCGTGCTCGGAAGCTTGTTCGGCAGTAAGTCATACCAGCAGGAAGAGACCGATCTCGTTATCATCGTGACGCCGCGCCTCGTCGCGCCAGCGGCGCCCGGCCAGCAACTGGCGTCGCCGCTCGACTCCCGCCTGCCGGCCAACGACGTTGACTTCTTCCTCAACGGCCAGATGGAAGTTCGCAAGCGTTACGACGACTACGTCAATTCCGGCGGTGAGGTGAAGGGACCTTACGGCCACATCATCGCGCCTAACGCGATCGTACCCGCTCCGCCACCGACCGTTGGTGCGAACCAACCGGTCGTGAAGACCTTGAACTAGAGGAGGCGAGGGATGACCATCCGATATCTGGCTTTGCTCGCACCCTTGCTGCTCGGCGGCTGCTACGGCGTCTACGGGCACGACGAGATGGATCGCTACGTCCAGCGCTCCGACACCATCACGATGAGCGCCGGCAACGCCAAGGAAGTCAACGCAGTCACCCACACGATCCACCCATGGCCGGCCTATGTCGGCGATCGCCGGATCGCGTACGACGCGCGGCGTACCGGTGGTGCGGTGACGCGCTATGGCAATCAGCAACGTCCGCTGGATCAGCTTCCCGACATGGGCGATCCGACCAAAGCGATGGGCCAGGCGCCGCCCGTCACCACCATTCAGAATGTCAACACGACCGGATTGGGAGCGGGGACGGGAGGATCGGTGGCCGTCGGGGTAGGAGGAGGCGGCAGGTAACGAGCTGAGGATTGGGTTGTTGCGCTGACAGCGTCGGATCGCGCCGTCTGTTTTTTGTTAGGTAGTTTCACGATGGGTTTTCGAATGACGCAGGGAAGTCGCTGGAGCTGGAACATGGGACGAGCATTACGGCGTCTCATTCCGGCGCTCGCCTGCTGCTGGCTGGCTGCGGGCCTCGCGGCCTGCGACTACACGACGCGAGAGGCCGCGATCGTCGCACCCGTGGATCCGCCGGGCGGGGACCCCGTGCAGGAGCCGACCGATGTCAAATACTATCCCTCCGACGAGCCAGTGCGGCTGGGACTAGAGCAGTACAACCGCGGCAACTACGGAATCTCGCAGCGCTATTTCAAGGATGCTGTCGAGAAGGCGCCGAAGGATGTGACGGCCTGGGTCGGGCTCGCGGCGAGCTACGACAAGCTGCGCCGCTTTGATCTTGCCGATCAGGCCTATGCCCAGGCAATCCGGATTGGCGGCGAGACTGTCCAGATCCTGAACGACCAGGGCTACTCCCTGATGCTGCGCGGCAATCTGAGCGGCGCGCGGCGGAAGTTCGAGAAGGCGTATTCGCTCGATCCGGGCAACCCGGTCATCGCCAACAATCTCGAGCTTCTCAACGGCAGCCGGAAATTCATCGAGCGCCCGCCGAACAATCAACCGTAAGTTTGCCGCCTATCCGCCTGATTTTGTTGATGTTTTAGTTGGAACCGAACGGCGCGTGTTGAGGCGAGGAACCGTAAAGGGAACTTCAACGTTTTTGACGTAGCTAAACTGTCATTTCCTGACCGATGGCTTCGTCTCATGAATCGTCTTTTCAAGCTGCAATTTCTTGGTCCGTGCGTGCTCTTCGCCGCTACGCTGTGTGCGGAACTGGCTGCGCAAGCTTTGCAATACTCGCCCAGCTCCGAACTGCTCTGGTTCATCAATCTCAAGATCTTCGGCATCTTTCAGCGCAGCCACGCATTGTTGAGCGGGTATGTTGCGATCGACGGCTTCCAGCTCTTCGGAGTCGCGCTACCGCTGTTCCTGCTCGCCTGCCTTGGGCTCGCCGCAAAGGCGAGACCCGCATTCACCATCGCAACCCACTTGAGCGCAGGTTATGCGGGCTTTCTGGTCTACTCCTGGCAGGCCGGTGTACCAACCACGGCACAGGCTTCACTTGGATCGATCGGTATTCCGTCCGGCGCAGGCCTGTACGTGATGATGACGATCCTTGGCGCCTGCCTACTGTCATTTGCGATCACGCATGTGCTCTATCTGCAGCACGTGCGAAGCGAGGTCGGATCCTTGATGCGTTGGATGCGGGCAGTCTCGGCGTAACGGTTGTTTTGCTTGCGTGAGCCCACCGAGGCGGCTCGCTACCAACGATGCCAGATCCGCGGTGAGCTTCGCGTCGAGTAAGGCGCCGCGAGCGTTGGCACAGCCATCGGTCCAGCCGACCCGGATCTAATATCAAGGCGCGTCTATCCTTGATCGGGCACGTCGCTGAGATCCCTTACATCAAGGGCAAACACAACCACTTCCGCTGGAGCACGTAATCGTCGGGTATGGCCGGCGCAATTTTTGCTTTCAAAGAACTACGCGACCTCTTCGTTGGTGGAGCGTTGATGATACGAGCATCGTCCGACATTATTCCACGGCGTGATCGCCGAGATCGGTATCGGGTTAACACGACGCATAGGTCGTCGCGTCGCTCCTATGCATATCTCCAAAGCAAGTGGAGGATGTAAGGTCGCCCTTGCTTGAGGCGCTTCAATGTGAGCTGGCGATGATAACGAGATTGTTTAATACCGGCGTACAGCAGAATGCCACCACTATTGCGATGTTGTAAGGGTTGTTGCTGCGCCAGAGCAACCACATCATGAAATAGGTCAAGCCTAGCTTCGGGATAAGCCACCAGGGACCGAGCCACGTTTGGGCGACGTGCATGAACGGGTTCAGTTCGCCGAGACCGAGATTCAGGATGGTGTTCGTGGTGTAGAGGTCGGCGACCCCGAGAAGCAGGACCGAAAGCACCAGGAATGTCTTAGCCAAGTAGCGTCGCCCTAAAACGATCTCGTAAGCGAATGCAGCACCATCATGGTTGTTTTGCTCAGACCAAGCCTGTGCGGCCTCGTTGGTCGCGAAGACCTTCAGGTGCTCTGGGTCGCCAACGGCTTTGCTCGTATCAGTAAAGATCCAGACCTTCATCACATCATCTCGAACGACTCCGCGACCTCCATAGTTTAGCGCCGGGCGGGGCGGGAGCCTCGCTCCGTAGGGCTGAGAGCGGCGGTCTCTCATCGCGCGATATGCATGGCCGGGGTGTGGGGTTGAGTCGGCCAATACGCTTGAGCGGCCCATCGTAAATCGGCAAATGCCCACAGCAATTGCCATTCCTAACTAACCAGCGGGATATGGCGGAAGGTCTTCGTGTCGCAAAGGTGGTAGCGCGCCGCACCAATTGCGAATCTCGGTCACCGTAGAAACACGGGAATTTCGGGTGGGAAGACAGGGTTGCACGGCCCGCACATTACGGATGGCACCAATCCTGTCACGAAACTAAAATGCAGGATGACTGGTGGGACCGTGATAAGCGCTTCGAGGAGTTCTTACGTGCAAGTCATACGCAACGGATTTCTATCGCTTCTGGCCTTTGGAGCGTTGACGCTGGAAAGTCACGCGCAAGATCTGGTCGCATCGTTGGAGTGCGATTTTCCGCCCGCTTCGACTGGTGATTGGAACATGGCCGCGTCGACCCTGCAGTACTACATCGATACAGCAAGAGGTTGGAGAGTGAACGAAGATTCCTTCTCCTTCGATGGCCCGGCAAGCATTAATGTCGGTGGAACGGATCACACAGCTTCGCTTTCGATCACTATTTCCCGACAGTCAGGCAAAGCTACCAAAACCCTGTCGTCGGAAGGGAAATCCCTTGCAGTCAGCGGGCAATGCAGAAAAATGGAATCCTCCGGACGGAAGTTCTAAGCGCACCACGGGTCGTGGAGGACCCTAAGAAATTAACGCTCGGGTTCCTTTGGGACTGGGCTTTTCTCCCGCAGGGCTTATTGACTTGGGACCAGCCAGGGGTTGGGGTCGTTGGTTGATTTGTCCGGTCGTTTTTTTAAGCAACTCTCATTGTCCAACGATCGGCAGATCTTCTGCCAGCCTGGACTGTATCCCACGACGGGGCTAGCTCAGTGGCGTCTGATGGAGAATTACCACGCGGTGTCGCGCACGCAACGCCGTCGATTTGAGATCGGCCTCGCGACCCGTCACCACGACTTATCCACGGTCGCATTGCTCGAGCCGGACCTACTGAGCAAGTGGGGGCGTGAGGTCCTCCTAGCAGCCTGATGGCCATCGTTTCTGGCCTAGGTTCCTTAGTCACGTGCTGAGCGCCGACCGCTCGATCCCAAATAGGTTCAGGTCGATAGGCAACGCCCCAACAGCCAGCAGGATGTAAATCGGTATCGGTTGGTTTGGCTTCGTTCGTTCCCCGGAAGGAGTACCTCTTTAGAGCGGTGACGCAGGACGGCCTTGCGGCATTGTTGCCTTCTTCACATTGTTGAATGGCCAAGCGAACTAACCCCGCTCCGCGTGCTTGCGAGTGGTAGTGCCCAAGGGATTACTGTGGGAATGCTTGGTTCTCGTTCGCTTTTCTACTCTTCGGTTGCTGCTGGCACCGCTCGCTTCGATTCACCAATCTCCATTCTGGGAGTACCAGGCAGATTGGACGCGGTGCCGCCTGGGTGCGTCGAGAGTGATGATGGCGTCCCGGATATCATCGTATTGACAGAGACGAACGCGGCGGCGCTCGTCTCATCTCGCTTGAGGCCCGCGCTCGCCGCCGTTCTGCCGATCGTCGATGTATCCGGCCGGATCGGACAACGTAGCCAGTTTCGGCGGGCCGACATCGTTCTCGGCGGGTCCGGGTGCAACTCTCTGGCGGACGCGGCCCAAATGCTCAATCCCGTCATTCAGCGTGTGCACGGCTTGCCTCCGCCGATATTTGCGGCAACCGACCCCCGCGTCATACTTCTCGCTCGGCTGCTCGTACGTGAGCGAGGGATGGAACCCCGTCGCGATCCTTCCGTCAAGGAGACGGTATCTTATGACGACGAGATTGCCGTGCCGGGCGCGCGCATGCTGGCAGAGCAACTCGTCGGCTTGGGCCTGATGGAGCGGCGCTTTTTCGATATGCGAAGCGTCTGTCCGTATTGCGATTCGGCGCGCCTGTCAGTGCGGGAGCGATGCATCTCCTGCGGCAGTGCGGATGTTGCCGATCACGCAATCCTCCATCATATGCGTTGCGGGTTTCAAGGTCCCGAACAGGACTTTTTTGATCCCAGCAAGGAAGACGTACTGAGGTGCCCCAAGTGCACACGACGCCTTGAGGAATTCAGCATCGACTACGATCGCCCCGGAACGGTTTGCGTCTGTCGCGCCTGCGGACGCGTCTCCGGCGACACCGCCGTCGAGTTCGGATGCCTCGACTGCGACGCCGACATCGCCTCGGCCAACATCGACAGCCGCAGCGTCTACGCGTACTTCCTCACCGAAGCCGGCCCGCGCCTGTGTGATATCCGGTTCTCCCGCCATTCTGGCAGCACTCGAACCACAACAGGGGACGGCCGGGACGTCCATTCGAAATTTCCTCGCCCGCCAGGCAAACCTTGCGCACCGGTCGTGCATTTTGTGCGTGCGCTTGCATGAACCTGAAGGCGGGCTGTCACGCGGCCGCTCGTGGCAACAGAGTCGCCGTTTCTTCGCCGCCATCCTGAGAGAGTGCTTCACGGCGGAAGCTGAGATTGTCGCTACCTTTTCGACGTTTTTCGTTCTCATCTCCAGCGACAGCAAACATGACGTCGAATCTGCACTACCGGAAATCCGGAGCCGGCTCGAGCGTCATTTCGCCGTGAAGCCAATGATCGAGTTCGCAGCCTTCGCCCCAGACGAAGTCCTTGCGTTGGTCTCATCGAGAGACATTCCTCATTGAGGTAATGCAATGACAGATTTTGTCGCCGACGCATGGCATTTTCTCGGCGCGCTGCCAGGATGGTCATTCTTGGCGTTCTTCTGGTTGACCCTCTTCGTCGAGATTCCCCGTTATGCGATGGGCATCCAAGCCACCGCGGCCGCGCTCCTGTTGCGCGACTATCGCCGGTTTGGTGATCTTCCGCCGATGCCACTCGTTTCGATCCTTCTCGTCGGCCATAACGAGGAAGCCTCGATCGAGAAGTGCGTGCGTTCGCTGCGCGCGCAGACTTTCAACTGTTTCGAAATTATCTGCGTAGACGACGGATCAAGTGATCGAACTTTCGGCATCATGACGCGGTTGCGCCGCGAGGGGCTGGTCGACGCCGTCGCGCAGTTGCAACTGCGCGGCGGCAAGGCGTCCGGGATCAACTTGGCGGCCCGCATGGCGACGGGCGATGTTTTCGTTGTCGTCGACTGCGATTGCTCATTCGAGCCCGACGCGATCCTGGAACTGCTGCGGCCATTGACGCGCGACCCGAAGATCGCTGGATCGTCAGGCAACATTCTGGTCCGCAATTGGCGCGCCTCGATAACCGCCTCGCTCCAAGGCATCGAATACCTGTTGTCGATTTCTCTCGGAAAAGCGTTCTCGGACTCCCTTGATCAAGTATCTTGCGTATCCGGGGCATTCGGGGCGTTCCGGCGCGACGCGTGGAATCGCGTCGGAGGCATGGACATTGGGGGCGGCGAGGACCTCGACTTTACGCTACGGTTGCGCATGTGCGGCTACAAGATCGCCTTCACCCGCCACGCAATCTGCTACACGGACGTTCCGGACTCGACCTACAATCTCCTGCGGCAGCGCAACCGTTGGGAGCGCGACGCCTTCTGGATTCGCTATCGCAAGTATCCGCGCCTTATGAATCCTTTCAATCCGTCGTTTCGGTGGCAGGAGGCGGCACATGAATGGGACTTCCTAATATTCAACATATTGCCGACAACGGTCTTTCCTTTCTACGTCGCCTGGATCCTGGTCGCCTACGGCTCTTTTGGAGTGGTGCTCCTGATTTGCGTGTGGATCGCTCTGCTGCCGCTTGACGTCGCTTCGTTCGCCGGGGCGGCCCTTGTGACTGGCAAGCCGATCTACTGGCGACTGTTCCCCTTCGTTCCGTTGTTCGGGTTGTATCAGTCGTATGTCATGCGCATGTGCCGATTTTATGCCTATGCGACCGAACTCATCTTCTCGTCGTCCTTGACGGACAACTACGTGCCGCAAAAAGCTCGTGATCTCGTCAAGTGGAGATAACTCAGAACAAGCGGTGGGACCCGATGGCAATTCATTCATTGCGCCCGATGACAAGGCCGGACAACATTAAGAATCAGGTGCGAGCGAGCCAGTCGCTCGCCCGAAAGCTCTACCTCGCGGCATTGCTGGCTTCGGCGGGATGGATCGGGATGCTCGTCTTCGGACCGATGGTGTTTCTCGATGCCGACGGGATGGTGGTGCAGACACCAGAAGAGTTAACACCCGCCTTCAGCGCCCAAGTCATCGACGTGGCGGTGCGCCCCGGTGATCATGTCGCTGTCGGGCAGAGCATCGGGCACGTCCTCTCGACCCAGATGCTCGACCTCATTTCCGACCTGACCTCGAAGAGGGCGCAGTTCGACACTCGCGATGAGCAAATCAAGGCGCGCCTCGCCGCTATCGAGGCGATGCTCCCCGCGGCCGAGCAACGCGTCAGAGAGGCCGAGGTTGCCATGGCGTCCATCGGCAAGGCTCTGGCTCGCGGCTATAGCACGACGGCGCGTGCTGCCGAGGCCACCCGGGAGCGCTACGATGCCCTGCGTGAGGTCGCCTCGGTGAAGGCGGAGCAGGCCGGACTGGTAAGCGAGCAAGCGCTCGTCCGCGCCAACCGACAGCGGTTCGCGCTTGCTCTCGATAAGGCGCAGCGCACCTATGACGACGGCACGATCACCAGTCCCGTCGAGGGTACAGTTGGAACGCGTGTTGCGACCCCGGGGACCGTGCTGGCGCCCGGCGATCATGTCGCGGAAATCCATCACGGAACGAAGTATGTCCTCGCATACTTTCCAACAAATCGCCTCTATTCGGCCGCACCAGGCCAGGAAGTCGTCGTTACCGACGGCGTCAACCGACAGATCGGTCATCTGGAACGCATTCAGGCGATTGCCGATCAGTTGCCGGCAGAGTTCCAGACGACATTCCGTAGCGTGGAGCGCAAGCAGCTCGCGCGCATCTCCCTGGACGGCGATAGCGTCTTCCCGTTGCTTTCGAAGATAAAGGCGACCTCGCCTGGGGCCCCCTCGAACCTGTTGGCCGCCGCTCGGGTCGCCGTCACGGACGGTTTGACGAGCGGCGCCAATTGGATGGCCAACCGCACTCAACGGCTGGCGAATGGCGGCGCCGCCTGGGCAGCCGAGCCGGTCCGCAAATGACGGCGGGCCCTGCGTTACGGCCGGGGCAATGTCCCGGCGATTGTCCTAAGGGCCAAACCGCAGATTCGTTAGGCTGGCCGCGGACTCGACCTATTCTACCAACCTTCGGCGCGGAGGCATCGATGTGTGAAAAGTTTCCGATCTGTCCGCCGAGGTCGGCAGCCGTCGAATGATAACGGGACGATGGCCGACCCGCCGCGCCGTCCTGAAAGCGGCGGGAGCCGCCGCGTGGATGGCTCACGCCCGAGGGCAAGACTTGCATCCAAGGATGGGAATGTGGGTTTGGGGCGATCGCATTCTTTCGCCGGACGGCATGACCGCGTTCGCTGACACCCATGGAATTGATACGCTTTTCGTCTATGTTAGTCCGGCGGCGGCAACGGCACTCCTGGACCGGAATGCATCCGCGGTCGCCGCAGTCCAGGCGATGCGGAAAGGATCCCGCCGCGTCTACGCGGTGGCTGGAGAGCCAGATTGGTCGTTCGGTGACCATTCCCTGCCGGCGCATGCTGCCCTTCTAGTTCGCCTTGCCATGGCGACCCGTCTGTTCGACGGCTTACACTTTGACGTGGAGCCGAACGCATTGTCGGAATGGAGCGTGCCTAACAGCAGGGGAGCCTTGATCGTCGGCACGGTGAAATTTTACGCCATGCTTCGTGCAAGTGCGCCGGGCATCATGATCGACGCGGCCGTCAACCCGGTATTTGCAATGTTGCCCTCGGGCTCCCAGACCTTCTTGGAAGCTCTCGTCCACCATGTCAATTCCGTCTCGATCATGGCTTATCGCGCGTCCATCGCGCGCTCTCTCGACTGGGCCGCCCCCGCGGTGATGCAGGTGACGGCTGCGAAGCGGGCGTGGCGACTGGGCGTGCTCGTCGACGCCAACCCGAACGAACCTGGCACGAGTTGGTTCGGCACGCCGCGCGAGAAGTTCGTATCCGCCATGTTGAGCCTCGATTCCCTGATCGCGACCCGCTTCCCAAACTCTGACTATGCCGGGTTGGCGATCGAAAGCTATGATGGACTCGCGTTAATTTATACAAACTGAGCATTGGATTTCCTGACCGGTCTAGTCGCCGGCGCAGTTAGATCGAAGCGAGATATTCTCATCTCGATGGCGACGAGAATGTGCTAAACTTCTAGATCGTGCTGGGGCAATCACTTGAACCGAGATCATTGTGGATGCCCGCTCTGGGATGGAGCTGTCGATCATCTGGATAGCGGCGCCGGGCGGGACTACTGCGACATCGTCCGCAGTCAGGCGCGAGCGCCAGCTTCGTGGACTGGCGCGGCGACTCTTAGCCGACGGATGTTAGAGGCAGCCAACACTTCGCAAAACTAATAGTGTGCCAGGAAACAGTCGTAGCGTCATAGGTCGAGGTTGGCCGGTACGGCCTCCAATGCCGTCGCAGCCCCAACTCCCCCAAGCGAACTTGGGCCGGCGGGCTGGGAAATTGACCTGACCGTTCAAACCATGGCGAGCAAACCAGTGAAGGCACTGATTTCGGATTGGGAAAAGGTCGGCCCGGTTATCATGATTGTTGCGGGGGTCGGTCTGGTGCTTCTTGGCTTGATCGTCAGGAAGCGTCACCGCGGATCTGTTGAAGCCCAGGAAAAGGAAAAACGGCCGAGTAATTCGCCGGCCGTGCTTGGTTCATTGGCGGTCGCTTGTCAGGGCTCTTTTTATACGTTCGGCCTGTTCCTTGGTTAGCTTCTCGGCCAGGCTGTGATCCTTTAAAAGCGCTGGCCCCTTACGTTCTCGATCGTAGACCATCCAGTCGGTGCTTCCTCTCCGAACGATGAACCTGGTGTGTAAAGGCGGTGTGTCGTTCAACGATTACCTCCCAATTGGTCGGGCCGCCGGTCTCAAAATCACACACCAAACGACAGTTTATTCCTGTACTGGGACACCGAAATTCCCGGTACTACCTAAATTGCAAAGTCTGTGCCGATACGTACCGCCAGATCGCGATGCCCATCGGATGTTAGGCATCCCGATCGGAATCGAAGAGTAAGTCCATAAAAGCAATGACATAGAGACGTGGACTGCATCGGCGGCAGGAGCGTCGCCGGGATTGAACCCTAGGAACAATTTCCACATTGCCGGACTGTTCGCCTCCATCACACGACTCATCGTCGAGGTTTCCTATTTTTGGCCTGAACCAAATGCGAGTACCGGCCGCCGGCGATAGGGGCAATCTGGGCGCTCTGACACCGAGTCCTCGAAGCGTGGGCCATTCGCGTCTGCGGTAGCTCATGCGCGGTTTGGAATGGGCCGTTCATTGTGCGCAGTCCCCGACCCAAGGCGGGAGGGAGCAGCCGCGCTGACGACGGCCGTGAGCGAGCTGTGGACCGGACTTGCCGCCCACAAGTCATGCGCCATCCGCAACGGCTCAATCTTTAAGTTCGCCCACCAAGCCCGTTCGTTGTCGTGTCGATGCAGTTCTTGGTGATGAGTGCGACATAACGGAACGGTGAATTCGTCGCTGACCTTGCGGCCGAGGGCCTTGGGTTGAGCAAACTTCAAATGGTGAGCATCGCACGGGCTTTGTTGGCACACGAGGCAAGGCTGTTCCCGGACAAACAGCAAGTGGGCCTTGCTCCGCTTGCGCAAGGGCTCTTTGGGAAAAGCAAGCTTGGCCGTCGCATCGATTGGGAGGGCCTCAACGGATACATCCGTTTGTGAGCTGTCGTTTGTGGCTGTAGGGACCTGCGGCGCGCCTGCGAGCTTCTCTAGGTAGGCAGACTCAATTGCACGGGCATCTGCCTCTAGCAGGGTGTTCTTCCTAGGTAGTCCGACTTGGGCCCAGGCGAGAAGATCGTTCTCGCTCGTTAAGCAGTTGAGCTCCGCCAACATTTGCTCCCGCAGTTGGGCTGATTGATCCAGGCTAAGTAGCGGAGGGCGCTGCGCAGCGCCTTTGTTTCCCTTGACGTCAGGCCGATTGCCGGCCCGAAACTCCGGGGGCGGCGGGGCCGCTGTAGCGTCGGGCGCATCCAAGTCGTCCTCGCCCGCGATACCCACAAGAGCAAAGAGAGCGTACCGCCGCGCATAAGTGAGGGCAGCTCCCATCCGGTGTGGAGCATTGATTTCACTGACGGCACACACCGGCCATTCCGAAGACATCCATTCTCCCGGACGAATGCGCAAGGACCGTTGTCAAACGAACAAGGCCTGTTGCTTGGTCAATACCCGTCGTTTGAATTGTCGCGATCTCATGGCTCCCTAGGCACTTGCGGACCAAATCCAATCCACTTGCCAATGAAGCGTACCTGAAGCTGCGAGCCTCCTCGCGCGGAAAGACTGCAGGGATGGTCGCAGTGAGCGCCTTTTCCGGATTGGAAAGTTCGAGCTGGGCCTTGGCCAGTGCTCCGGCGATCGCACCGATCGTTTCGCTAGACTGCTGCATGACCGGCCTCCTGAACTAGAATATGAAAGCTGATCGAACCGGATTTCGAGCGTGTCGCCCTAAGCCCGTGGCCTGTTGCTTCTTTTGCGTCTTCCGGCATCAACTTCTTCAGCTCAGTTTTTGCCGTATCGTGCTCGAGATAAGCCGAGCGCGTCCGATGAAAGACCCCGGCAAACTCCGCCCAGGCATTGGAGGCGCTCATATCGACCGTTCGGACCGCTTCAACCCGGGGGCGTGGGGGTTCTATTCCGAACAGCTGAGGGGGCTCGCCGGTCTCGACGCAGCGCCAGAATTTCTTTTCCGCCGTTAGCAGCAAGTGTTGATACAGGGGATCGGCCGGAATGGTCATTTCCACCCATTTGCCGCCGCCGGTGATGATCGAGAGAACCGCGGTCCTCGATGCCGTGACCCACATGTTGTGCTGCAGTTGGGCCATGTGTTTTTCAGCGGCCGTTTCTTCCGAGAACGACCATGGCAGCATGAACTTGGCCTCGAATACCGCGCCGGTACCCTCCACCATGCCATCCAGGGTTGCCGCCATCCAGCGCTTGACCGGATGAAAGGCCCGCCGTTGTACCTGAGTTACGACTTGGCCGGTGTTCTTCTCGTACCAGTGCCGGTTAAGCTGCTCGGTCGCTGTGCCCAACTGTACGATCAAGTTGCTTGATAAATCCTCGGGCTCGATTTCGCCCCGCTTCTCTCGCCAGAGACGAAGGAGAGCGGCTTCATCATCGCCCATGATAATGCGGGCATCGGATCCGCCTACGAAACGACGACGATCCGTCTTAAAAGCAATGTGAGATTTTTGATTGGGAATCATTGCATTCTCCACCTGTATACAAGTCATCAACATAAAATGTTGATATGCGAATGCGTCAGGATAGTCAACATAAAATGTTGAAATTCATTTCCCCTGCTCAATGCCGCGCGGGAAGGGCGCTGCTCGATATGACCCAGCCTCAGCTGGCGTCGATCGCCGGCCTCGGCCTCTCAACGGTCGTTGATTTTGAACGGCAGCGGCGAATTGTGTCGGACGAAGCGGTTCGGAAAATGCACGAGGCGCTCGAAAAAGCCGGAGTGCAATTCATCCCTGAAAACGGCGGCGGACCGGGCGTGCGCCTTCGAAAGCCAAAGCTCGAGGAACGGTAAGGCTAGAATTTTGGGGGTGCGGCATCGGCGCGGGGGGCCGTGAGGGCCGCAGCTCGGGACTAGTATTCTGACGTCTCGCAGTAGATCGAGAAGCCGGACTCGAGCGCGCCAGGATTGGGTACCTGCACGCAAATCGCGGAGCCTAAATATCCCGGGACGGCAATCTTCGAATGGCAAATTGCTGTGGATAGGCCTCTGCTTGCCGCCAGGCGATCTGATCTGGAGTATCCTACGAATTCGATTGGGGTTCGTCTTCTCGCGTTCTATTGTCGCCCCGCGTCACATCGCTCCCGAGAATTGAATCGCAACGGACACCCGATGTTCTCAAGTCGACCGAGGATACCGAGCGATGCTGCCCGAAAAGAAGAACAATGTGAGAGTGCCGGCGAAGCGACTGCGCAAGCCAAACGCACTCAAGCATGGGGCTTACTCTTCCATTGAACTATTGCCGTGGGAGGATCCCGACGCGTTCGAGGAGCTTCGGCGCGCGATTTGGGAGGAGTGGCGTCCCGAGGGCCCATCCGAACATGACTGCGTGGAAACTATCTTCCTTTGCTTATGGCGCAAGCATCGCGTCCGCGCAAAGCGGAAGCTGGATACGGCAGCGGCTCTCGACAAAGTGGAGAATCGGGTGTTCCAGGAAAGGCCGCCGCAAGCTCTTCCGGACAATGAGCTCGAGCTTATAAAGCATTCTCTCATGCAGAAGCACGACGCTCCGCGCGACGACTATGAGCGTCTTCTGCGCTTCAGCGCGGACCTGCACCGCCAAAACGACGCAAAACATTTGAGATTGGGCATTTCATTCTTACCAAGCGAATTTAGTGACCACCTCAACTCAAAAGTGCGTGAAGACAGCTATGAGACAACAGAACAATGGATCATAGCCTTGAAAAAAGAAATCGACTACGTGCTGTTGCCGCGCCTCCGCGAGCGCCGCCCGGATCCCAACGGATATCTTCCGGCGGCTGCCGAAATCCTCGCCGCCGAGAAGACCATGGAAGACCTTGCGGTCGAGGAGCGCTTGGATGCCGCGCTGGATCGTGCAATGCGTCGACTGTATTTCCTGAAAGCGCAAAAACAGCTTGAGCGCGAAGCGAAGGCGAAGGTCGTCAACGGTAAGGCCAAGTAGGTCGCAAACCGAAGCGCTACCTTAGATAGAATATCTCATTTAAGGGAAATGCGCGTCCCGGTTCGCAATGGCCTTACATCGTGCGGAAACCTCCACTAAGCCGGCAGGGATTGGTAACGACGGCGGTGATGAGGAGGCGTTCGATCTGACTTTTGCCACCCACAATCCAAGCGATGTCCGCACTGACACCATCTGCAGGTTCGCTCGCCAGGCCCTTTCATTACCGTGCCATGCTCGTCTTCGTGATCGCCGCGGCGGAGCGGTCTGGTTTGGGCGTACTTCCAATGGTGGACATCGGAGGGAATTTGCCAAGGACAAACATGAGGCTCGCCTTCGCTGGGCTCGCGTAGCGGTGTTCCTTGAATAGGCGAGCCCGCAGTACACGTGGACCGCCGCCAGCTCTAGCCCCCTGGGGTCGTGCTAAATCCTGAGAGATGGGTACTTATGACGCGCGCGATAGTTTTTAGCCCTGATGGGGTAGCCTGCCTGCGCATGCAGTCCACTGAGGTCTCGTCGGAGTAGACTGGTTCGTCGCCCTTCAGAACCCTGTCGGTCGCTCAAACGTTGGCGAGCAAACCAGTGAAGGCATTGATCGCGGATTCGGAAAATGTCGGCCCGCTTATCATGATCGTTGCTGGTCTCGTGCTGGTGCTTCTTGGCTTGATCGCGAAGAGGCGTCACAGGCGCTTAGTTGAAAGCCACGAGAATGAAAATTTGGCCGAGTAGTTCGGCCTTGCCCCTCTTGGTCTCGGCTCTCCAGCGCTCCATCATGCCCTTGATCTGGATCGACGTTGTCTGAACGAACAGAATCAATCTTCCCCTATATTGGCGGGCGGTACGATTGGATCACTGTGGTCAGATGCGCCTGCGTCGTTTCTCACCTCCCTGGCGCTGCGCTCACGGCGTAAAGGCATCGCGCGGGAGATCCCAGGGTGACGTACCAGTTGGGAATACGAACAGGACGTAATGCACGCCGATGAAAAGCGCGACGCCCGCTGCACTGCAGCGCCAGAGGCCAGACCTCGTAAGTTCAAAGACCTGGAAAGCTGCCGCGAAGGCGCTCTTGCTCTCGTCGGGCTTCAACAGCGCCGCGCGCTAAGCGCTCGGGTTAGTATCAGGTCATGTGGTGCTCTTGAGGCTAGGAGCGTCCTTCCTGCCAAGCGAATTCTGCGACCATCTCGACGCGAACGTGAGTGAAGGCAGCTTCGATAAAACAGAACACTGGGTTCTCGTCTTGGAAACAGGAGATCGATAACGTTCTGCTGCCTCCAACCCGCGATGCCGCCCCGATCCCAATGGATACCTTTTGGCCGCCGCGGAGTTTCTTACCGCCGAGAAGACTATGGAAGATCCTGCGGTCGAGGAACGCTTGGGCGTTTCCATATATCGCAACTTGCGTCGCCTGTTTGGTTGAAGGCGCAGAAACAGCTCGATGGCGATGTGAAGGCGAAGCTCGTTAACGTCAAAGCCAGTCTGACTGGATCTATTCCCAAATGAGCGAGCGCGTAAGCGCGCTACTACCTTCTTGGTACCCCGGCGTTTTTCGTAGCAGTTCTGTTATTTGCCCCCACAAATGTATCGGGCCCAATCGTTCATAAGTAGTCGCCGCTTTTCCAGTTTTTCGCCCCGCTGGTAGGCTGCCGTAGTTTCTCCCTTGTATTGGTGAGCAAGTGCAGCTTCGCGCACACCGTCCGCATAACCGGTGCAATCTTCAGCCCATGTCGCAAACGTTGCCCTAAAGCCATGAACGGTAACGTGACCATAGTTCATTCGTTTCAAGACGGCGAGCATCGCCATACCAGAGAACGGGTTGCCATCATCGTTCAAAAAAATCAGATCGGATTGGCTTCGGTATCGAATGCGATTGAGAACGGTTAAGGCCGAACTTGAAAGCGGCACGCTGTGACCCTCGCCCATTTTCATTCGCCCACCGGGTATTCGCCAAACGGCCTCTGTGACATTGATTTCTGACCAACGAGCTCCGAGCACTTCGTTGGTGCGTCCGGCGGTAAGGATCACAAGTTGGAGCGCCACAGCTGCAGTTCCGGGCGCGCCAATCAGTTCTTGCCAGAACGACGGAGCTTCCGAATAGCTTAAGGAGGGATGGTGCCGCTGAACCCGCCTAGGACGCCTTGGGAGTTTTTCCCGCAGTTGTTTGGTCAATGCTGCGGGATTGCGAAAGTCAGTGTCGTCGAGATCAACGTTCCTTGCGATTACGGTTTCGATTCGACCGCGAACCCTATTTGCGGTTACTGCCTTTTCGACCCAAATAGGTTCGAGCAGTTCAAATATATGGCTAGGCTTGATTTCGCCGATCGTGAGATGGCCTATCTTTGGATACGCGTAATGTTTCAGAGAGGAGGGCCACTGGGCGCGGTAATTTCGGCTCCAATTTGTCCAGTTTTCGTCGATAAAGCGGTCTGCACATTCTTCGAACGTGATCTGCGCCGCTACTGCGGTCGAGGGCGTGACCTCTCCCTGGCGTGACCGTCTCGCATGAACGACGTCGATCCCAGCGCGCACCTGTTGGCGGGCGACGTCGCGCTTGACGCGAGCCTCTCTCAGCGACACGTCGTCGTAGGACCCAAGCCCTTGCCAGCGTTCCTTGCGATGGATCCAGTAACGATAGGACCAGCTCTTCGATTTGGGTCCAGCAATGATGAGATAGAGGCCGTCTCCGTCCGGATATTTTCCCGGTGTAATGAGGCGGGCAAGATCGAGGGATTTGAGCTTTCCAGCCAATCGTCTCTCCTAAAAATTATCCGTCCAACTAAAGATAACTACGAACATCATTGCGGTTTTTGAAGAGCGCCAGTTCACAGATAAATATACCGCCGCGGTGATGCGCTTTACGTGGCGTATGGCGACATAGGGACGCAAGCATGGCGCGTTCGTTAAGACCGTGCGGTCGCAGCCGGAAAGAGGTTTTTGATATGTTTTGTGACGTTAAAGGCCATACCCTCGACCAAATCAAAGTCCGAGAGGTTGCTAACAAGTCGTTTGTGCCGCTCCCGCGTCTGTGGGAACACCAACTGCGAGAGATCGAGGAGCTTGCGCCGCGCTCGTTCCTCTTCGTCCAGCTCTTTGGCCATAGTTCCTCTGTCGGGCAATGTCCTCGATTGTCCATTGCAGCAATTAGTCAACTGTATCTGCTGCGCGCGGGCAGGGAACGACATCGCAAGAGCGATCAGGCAACAGCAGCAAAGCTGAATGCATGGTCATCAAGATCCCACATGCACGACCGTCTGATTGCATCGATCGCGCGGTCACGCATCCGATTGTAACTTAAAAGCGGTAGTCTTAAAAGCGGCAAGTTGTTCGAAGTTCTTGTGTGAAAAGAACTCACAAAGGGCCGCTTCGGGACGTTTTGGCGAGAAACATGCGCCGGCTTCGGGCTGCTCAGGGTCTCAGTCAGGAGACGTTGGCGCACGAGTGCGGCATCAACCGCACCTACCTCAGTGGCGTTGAGCGATCTGAGCGAAACGTCTCGATTGACAATATTGCCCGGATTGCTCGTGGTCTTAAGGTCAAAGCCCATAC
The DNA here is from genome assembly GCF_054063415.1 of Bradyrhizobium sp. USDA 4011. Classification (NCBI taxonomy): domain Bacteria; kingdom Pseudomonadati; phylum Pseudomonadota; class Alphaproteobacteria; order Hyphomicrobiales; family Nitrobacteraceae; genus Bradyrhizobium; species Bradyrhizobium sp. USDA 4011. Next base: position 1,007,116 of record NZ_JBSSGG010000001.1, on the reverse strand, counting down.
GCTGCTCGACGATGGCGCTTAGGCGCACCGCCGAAGCAAGGAGGGCCACCGGCCAGGGCGGATTTCGCTCCTGATCGACTGTCGTGCCGCAATCCCATCCCTCGAATAGGATTCATTGCATTGCAGTTTGCTGGGCAGGCCGCGTGGCCGCACGCAAATCCGGGCTCCGCGCGAAGCGGAAGCTGGATACGGCAGTCGCTCTCGACAAGGTGCGGAATCGGGTAATGTGGTGCTCTTGAGGCGAGGAGCATCCTTCCAAGCGAATTCTGCGACCATCTCGACGCGAACGTGAGTGAAAGGCAGTTTCGATAAAACAGAACAGTGGGTTCTCGTCTTGGAAACAGGAGATCGATAACGTTCTGCTGCCTCCAACCCGCGATGCCGCCCCGATCCCAATGGATACCTTTTGGCCGCCGCGGAGTTTCTTGCCGCCGAGAAGACTACGGAAGATCTTGCGGTCGAGGAACGCTTGGACGTTTCCGTATATCGCAACTTGCGTCGCCTATTTTGGCTGAAGGCGCAGAAACAGCGCGAAGCGACCGCGAGAGTCGTTAGCGGCAAGTCAAATGAAGCGATCTGTTTCCAGGTTAGCAAGCGTATAAAACTGCCTACAATCTTAGATAGAACTCGCGTGGATCGCTTGGTGGTATTTTCGTTGTCTACAACAATTGAGGGTATTGTAGCGAAACGAGTTAAGCAAGTAATTGATATGATTTACGATACCAGCCGCCCGGCGGCTCTCGATCCGCTGATCGTGTTCAACCATTAGTTTTGGCAAAATAGGCTCGGCTGAGGCCGCGTGGCGCATTCCGCTAATTCGCCGTCAGCACGGCATCGACGCGGCGGCTGTTTCGCGTGCTGATGATGATGGCGCCGTTGCGGGTCGCAAACCTCGCACCGACGAGACGCGGAACCTTCTCGGTCAGCGATGACGGCAGCGGGATCATTCCGCCGGTGATGGGATCGCCGACATTGATCGACGGCCCGGCCGCGCCGGGCGAAGGCGCGGCCTTGATGAACTCCCTGATCAACTGGATTTCCTCCCGTGACAGGTTGAGCACGGCCTGTGCGTTACTGGCGTCGGAGGCTTTCTTTTCCGCCAGGGCCTTGTCTTGCGCTTCGTCCTGCTGGGCGGCCTCGCGTTTCGCGGCGTCCTGTTCGAGTCGTACGAGGCGTTCCCTCAACGGGATCAGCTCGCGCCGCAGCGTGGCGTTGTCCGACTTCAGCGAGGTGATCTGGCCGAGCGCAATCGCCGCCGCAACGCACGCGACGACCGAGATCAGGCTGAGGCACGCAACGGCCAGCCCGGGCATTCCGACGCCCTTGGCCGTCTTCCGATCCGGCACGTCGCCCTCGGAACGCCGCCGCCGCGCCCGGGCAAATCGCGGCATGCCGGTCCCGAGGAGTTTCACAAAGTGCGAGAGCCGAGAAACGTTTCGGTCCGCCTCGTGAATGGAGCCAAATGCCGGCTCGGGGATGATCGGTGCGCGCGCGGGTGGGGCGGGTGCTGCCATTGCGCGGCTTGCGCCCAAGGTCGTGCGATCGGCAAGGCCTCCTTCCATCACGCGAAGGATTTGCGGATCAATCGCGTCCGGCCGTTCGGCAGCGGCATCGCCGGTCGCATCGCGCGGGTCGGCAGCGACGGTCTCCACGCGCTCCGCCAGTCGTTCGCCGAGCTCCTGCTCGTCGACCTCTTGCTCGCCCGGCTCCTGCGCGATGCGTTCCCGTTCGGCGCGGGAGGCCTCAAGCGAGCGCCAAAGCGCGAGGCCGGAATCCGTGATCTGCAGCCCGGCCTCATTGATCGAAGCCCATCCGGATTGGAAGACATCGGCGTCGCCAAGCTCCGACGATCGCTTCAACTTCGTGGCTGCATCGCCCGCGGCGATCATGCGCTTGACTTCGCGGCTGACCTCTTCAAGCGGAATCCGTTGCTCGGGTCTTGCGGCGAGCACGCTCAAGATCGCCAGATTGAACCTCATGTGGCGCCTCTCGATGCCCGGCAACCGGTCGTGCAGCCGCTCCGCTCCCGCGCGTCAGTCAGTGAGCCAGGCAAGTGTAGCGGCTCCCTCTGAGGCAAACAATGCGGCTTCCGGCGCACGCCACCTGGACTGGTCTGCCCGCGAACGAGACGCGTCAGGATCACGCCCGCTGGAGCGCCTCAGAGAAATTCGCGAAGCCTGGCGAGCTCGATCACGTGCTCGGGCGACAGCACCTCCGGCACAAGGGGCGGCTGCGACGTGGTCCGGATCTCGTAGAGATGCCGGGTCTTCTCGGGCTTGCCCATGAGGTCCCGGATGCATTGGTCGAGCGTTCCGTTGAAGATCATATAGGGCGCGCGATCCTCTCGCCTGGAATTGCCGAGAGAAGGCCATTTGTAAAGGGAGGCCGCAGCCTGGAAGTCCACCTGATGAGAGTGGTCGATCATGCCTTGATCTCTACCCGAAAAGGCCTGTTCGTCAAACAACGCCGGCCCATGAGCGAGCTGGCGCAGCGGGACGCGAGAGCCGCGCGCAATCGCGCTCGTCGACAGCGACCGGCAGCCCGCATCGATGCTTGGCACGACCGCGCGCGCCCAACGTTCACCGGGAGAGCCAGCGCCCGCGACCATTCCTGGTCGACTGGAATTGAGTTTGTTCTTGTTTTGTTCTTGCGTCTGTTATAGCGTCCAGGGACAAGCAGTCTTGGTCAAGTCAGGGATCAACGGGTTGAGATGGCAGCCGCAGCCACCATCCTTCACGCGGACCTGGATGCGTTTTACGCGTCGGTCGAGCAGCTGCTTGAGCCGTCGCTGCGAGGCAAACCGATCGCCGTCGGAGGCGGGGTTGTGCTTGCCGCGTCCTATGAGGCCAAGGCCTTCGGGGTGTATGGCGGCATGTCGGGACAGGAAGCTCGCCGGCTCTGCCCGCAACTGATTTTCGTCGGCGGCCACTTCAGCGATTATCAACGGCTGGGTGACGCGGCCATCGAGGTGATCGGCGACTTCACCCCGCTCGTCGAGCGTATCTCGATCGACGAGGCGTTTGCCGACGTTGCCGGCTGCACGCACCTGTTCGGAGCGCCCGCCGAAATGGCCGCGGCGATCCGGCGGCGCGTGCGCACGGAGCTCGGCCTTGCGATCTCGGTCGGCGTCGCGCGCACCAAGCATCTGGCAAAGATCGCCTCGCAGGTCGCAAAGCCCGACGGGCTTGTCGTCGTTGATCCCGACACCGAGCTCGGATTCCTGCACGAACTGCCGGTCGAGTTGATGTGGGGAGTAGGGCCGGTCACCAAGGCACGGCTGGACGCGATCGGCGTCTCGACGATCGGTCAACTCGCCAGATTGTCGGAGCGGTCGCTGGCGCGGCTGCTTGGTCCGGCGGCGGGCGAGAAACTCGCCGCGCTGGCCTGGAATCGCGATCCGCGACAGCTCACGCCGCATCGGCGCGCGCGATCGGCAGGAGCACAATCGGCGCTTGACCGAAAGCCCGCGATCGAGGAGGTCATTCGGCCGACGCTGTTTCATCTCGCCGACCGCGTCGCCACGCGGCTTCGGGCGAAATCCCGGCCTGGACGAACCGTGACGGTGCGCGTTCGCTTCGCCGACCTGAAATCGGTGACACGCTCGATGACGCTCGATGCACCCGTGTGCACGACAGTGATCCTTGCCCGGCTCGCCGAGAATCTGGTGCGCGCCACTCTTGCGGACCACCCAAGCGAGAAAATCATTTCGCTGCTGGCAATCTCGGTGTCGCATCTCGAGGAGCATTGGGATCTTGCGCTCGAGCTCCCGCTCGGACTGGCCGATCAAGCGCTTCGCCCCGGAAGTCCGGCAGGGGTGGCGCGCTGGGCGGCGGACTGTGCCATCGACAAGGTCCGTGATCGTTTCGGCTGGGATGCGATCGGATACGGTTCGGCGGCGCTGGAGGTCGTTCGTTCGGTGCCCGACGATTTCCGCAAGCTGGCCGATAAGGGCCTCTAAAGCGCGATGAGATCAGGTTGAATCGTCATTGCGCTTTAGCTTCTTGTTTGCGCATGATCTTTTCGGAAAACCCCTTCGCACTTTTCCGGATCATGCTTAAGCTCTTCGCCGATTCACCGGCTTGTCATTGCATTAAGAAAAGGCAATCCGGAATCGCGGGCTTGTGAGTGGTGGCCTGGCGCGCGCGGTCTATCCTGAGCACGCGGAGGATAGCCATGAAATTCAGCTCCGAACTGATCCAGACCATGCGCGATGCGTTGGACACCGTGATGGCAAGCGTGCCGGCCGATCAATCCGTGTTCGGTCTCAAGGCGGCGGTTGCCGAATGCATCTTGCGGGCGGCGGCGCACGGCCAGACGTCGTTCGACGGCCTCGTGGCGTCGGCATCCGATCAGCTGCAATCGATCATCTCGATGCTGACGTAAAGCATGATCCGGAAAAGTGCGAAGCGGTTTTCCCTCGCGACCGACGCAAGGCGTTTGCGCGGAGATCATGCTTTTGCGATGAACTAAACGCGATGACGATCTCAGCCCAATCTCATCGCGCTTTGGCAGGCCAGATCGCGCCCAAGCGTCGCGGCCTTCGTTGGACGCCTACGATGAACCAATGCCTTCCTTGGCGATCCTGGTCAGGGCTTCGTATCCGGATGGCGTCAGGTGCAGGAGATCGCTCTTGTAATTGGCGCACGGCGTCGTTCGTCCGCATGCGATGCCGGAGGCGTCGATCGTCCTGATTCCGAGCTCCCTGCTTCGTCTGCTGAGCTCGGCATTGACAGATGCAATATTCTCGGCTGCACCTTTCATCTGCTCGCCTCGCGGAAGAATCTGGATGGAGAAAATCTTGCCGTTCGGCCAAACCGACCTGATCTCTTCAAACAGCTTTTGGTAGGATTCCATCACTCCGCACGGCTTATCGAGATAGATGTTGTTGGTCCCGACCAGCACGATGATGGACTTTGGCCTGATTTTTCGCAGCCGCTCGCGTTCGTGTTCGATGAACCAGAGCGTGTTCTGAATCCTGTCGCGTCCGACGCCGAGGTTGGCCACCGGGCCGGCGCCGAGCGAGGCAGATAGTTCCCTCGGCCATGCCTCAACCAGCGAGTCGCCAAGCAAGACCGTCGAGACATCGCCGGACAGGCCCGACACATTTCTCTCATATTTGCGCAGGGCATCGGCATTGTCCGGCATGGCGGCTGTTACGGCGAATTGCGCATCGGTTTTATCGCATGCAGCTTTCGAACTTTGCGCGCGTCCCGCCGATGGTAGACAGAGCGCCGCGACAATTGATAACGTTGCCGCGACATAGACGATTGACGCGGTGTTGCGGAGTTCTCCATCGTGCGTTTTCGATGTCATTGCGCGGTTCCATCTGAGGCAGTCAATCTGATGTCGCTGAGCATTTCGATCCTGGGACAGTCAAACAGCATCCTGAAGGCAGGCTTTTTCCAGAAATTTCTGGACGCCGATGACACGATTGAAGTGACATCGGCAGGAAGGATCGGTGCATCTCCGTCCTTGCTCGGTCCGTATTTTGCCCAGGGTGATTTCTTCAAAGGCTCGGAGTTTTGCATTGTCGATACATGCGTGATCGATTTTTCGCTGCTCTCCGCCAATGCGATCGATTACTACGATGTTGTGAGATGGGTCGAGTGGATCGGGCATTCCGCCAAACGCGCCAATTGCGAGCCGGTTTTCGTTTGCATACCGGTGAGCGACATCAACGCATCAAGAACGATCATCTCCGCCTGCATCTCCGTCTGCACGAAGCAGGACTGGTACTATCTTGATGTAAGGGACGTCATTGCCGCGGTCGTCAAGTCCAAGAACGTAGAAGCGAAGGAACTCTATGCAGACGGCAGTCATCCGGCCGAGTTCTTGTCGGGCGTGATAGCGACGCACCTTGGCAATTTCTTGACTAAGATAAGGACGGCCAAGACTGCAAAGTGCAAACGCACGTTTGCATTCACGGCTTACGATCGCGTGCCGCTTAAAGATCAAATTGCGGGCAAACCGGTCGAGTATTCTTCGAGGCTGATCGCGTTTTCGGGCGTCCGGCTGGAACGCGGCGAGACGTACCCGATCCACATCGGGTCGGATTCATCCATCCGCGGCCTCATGGTGAACTCGGCAGCCTGCAAGAGCGTGCTGTCGATCGAGGGAGACAGAACCTTCCACAAGAACCTGCGTCTCAAGCCCTATCACCCGACAAATTTCGAGGCGCGGCTCATTCCGATCTGCAGGCCAATTCGAGACCATCAGGGAATGGTCAGGCTGTCCCTGACAAACCAGAATGTCTCCATGAGCGATGTGACACTTCATAGCTCGAAGGAGGAGAATGACGAAGGCTTCATTGAAGTTGCCGATCTCGTCGTCGAGCGAGGATACGACCTGGTGACCTACGCGACCACGCGGCCCGCCGATCCGGCTTCCATCAAATGGGTGCCTGATTGATGGTGGCAGTTTTATGAGCCGGTCGACCGCGACGCGTCTGTCCAACGAGCAGGGTAGCTTATCCACTAAGACGCAAGTTCCCGCGGTCAGCCCACGACCTGCACTACTCCCGTAATATTCCGCGCTTCAATCGATTGACGATTTGTCGCGCTGTTAGACGTCCGCTCTGAAAGTCGATGGATAAGTCGGTCGGCGCTTTGGCTGACAATGTCTTTCCGCTGTAGAATCAGCCCGATTCGAAGGCGCTCCTCATATGACATTCAAAGGCTTCCACATTGGCCATGACGTTAGGTTGATCGTTTGCATGCTCGAGGCCGCAGGGACCGGTCGTCGGCGCGTCTGGCGGCGGCAATGACGTCAGGCTATTGGGAATTCCGCTCCAAGGGCGGCACGTTTCGCATCGTGCCGCTGAACGGGCGATTCCACTTCTTCTTCGAAGAGGAGGATTTTGGATCCTATCACTCGGCAGTGGCCGCGCTCGATCTCCTCGGAGGTTATTCCCATTATCCGTCGGCCCGCGGCCTGCCGTTTGAAGTCCCCGAATGGACGTTCATTAGGGCCGGCTGACGATGGTTACGGCCATGCGTCTCTCAGCCATTTGCTTGCGCAGTGTGTTTGACGAGCAGCGATCCCGCTAGAGGAAGCGCCCACGACCGTCGCGTGCCAGCGAGGCCTGGCACCGGTGCGCGGAGTCCCTTCGCATAGGACGATCGGCAGACATCGCGTCCGAACTGGTTCGGGAACGATCTCCCGTAGAATAACGGCACCGGGCCCCAAGACGTTCCATTGTGTTGGGCGCGAGCGGTAGTTTGCCGGAGACAGTTCGTGGCCTGACATGGAAACCTTGCCAGGGAGGGTCTCCAGCCGGGGGCACTGACCGAGGCAGCAAGCCGTTCAGCGTCGGACCAATGCCTTTGCAGTCCGAGCGAGCTCAAGTGCGTCGAGCCGCTTCCCTGCTCGCCTAAGCTGCGGTACGCTACCCGCTTTCCCATTTGCCCACTTGATTGGACTGTTCACTCGGCCATTGGTTTTGCTCTCGGTCGGATCGTATTTTGCTTGTTGCGGAGCACCAAATGGACTCCACGCCGGATAACAAGGTTGCGGAAGAGCGGCTCTCGAGCTTGGAGGAGCAGCTTTCGAACTTCGCGCGTGAAGCAGGAGTCAGTCCGTTGAGTCCAACGACCAGCACGAAAGTGCATCGAGCGTTGCGAGCAATGATTCATCGATTGGAAGACTGGCGCTATCCGGCCTCCATCGGTCTTGTTGTGCTGGCATCCATTGTTGGGGGTATTTGGTGGTGGTCCTCCGTTCGTCCGGCGGTCGTATCCCCCCCAAACCCCACAGCTCTGACACAAGCCCGGCCGAAAGACATTGCGTCGATTGCCGTCGCACCGTCCCCGGATATTGCACAACAGCTCCAACCGATGGCGCGTGATCTCGCCTCCCTAAGGCAAGCGGTCGAACAACTGCAACTGAGGCAGGAACAGCTGGCCCGCGACAATGAAAGCGTGGCAAGTCAACTCAAGGCGAGACAGGTGGAAATAGCACGCAACAACGATGTCATCGACCAGATCAAGGCTGTCCAGATTCAGATGGCGCAGGAAAGCAAGACGATGACCGAGCGGCTCAACGCAAGCCAGGAACAGCTGGCCAGTCTGATCGCTAACGCTTCGGCGCCAAAGGCGGAGCCTGAAGAGCCCAAGCAGCCGTCAGAACAACCAAAGGTAACCTCCGAAATACCGATGCCGCGTCCGCGACGGCCAGCCAATGTCACTCAGACGCACAAGCCGGCGCCGAATGCGGCGCGTCCGCAAGCCAACAAGCCGCAACCATCGGCATGGCCGTGGTCAGTGCGCTGATCTGCGAGGCCACCTTCATAAAAAGCAGTAACGGATAGGCCGCTGGCGCCGGGACGGCGGCCTCTTCAACCTGATTTCGAGCAGTGACTTGGAAGCGGCGGCGGTGGGTGAGCGGCACCTCGCCCAGCGCGCGAAGCGATGCGGGACGATGTAGCGGCCTCCAGAACCGCGCTGCGCCAGCCCGCAGCCTTGATTCTCATCACGTCGCGCGCATAGCCGCATCGCGAGCGCTAATTCGTCGGCATCGAGGGTTCCCTTCGCAAAGTCGAAGAGACGGCTCCATACGAGCGAAATGGGCTTCGTCACCCGCGCGACACCTCGGGCTAGCGAGCGACATCCAACGGAACCCGCACAGTAGAAGGCCGAGCTGTGAGAACTGTCTGGCTCTGCGTCATGCAAAGCTCAGCGTCGGAGACCTGCTGCCTCAAGGTCGTTGCCGTACTACACGCCGCCGCATGGTTCCACGGAAACGGGATGAATCGGCATGGGCCTTGCTGTCTAGGCGATGCTGGGAATTTCAGTGTCCCGGTTCAGGAATAAACCGTCCCCGGCTGTGTACTTTTGAGACCGGCCGACTGACCGATTGGGAGGCATCGTTGAACTTCACCGCACATGTACTGGCGAGATTCCTCGTTCGGAAGGGAAGCACCGACTGGATGGTTTATGATCGAGAACTCAAGGGGCCGGCGCAGCTCGAAAAAGGTGGCCGCTTTGCCGAGAAGCTGACGAAGGAGCAGGCCGAACGCATAAAGCAGGCGTTGACCGACGCTCTACCGGCACCTCCGGGCAATGCTCGGTTTGGCCGTGATCGACTGCCTCGCGAAGTGTCGGCGAAACAGACCGCGAACAAATGACGCTTGTGTTACCCAGTAAGGTATATGAACAGAATGAGACCTCGGGGAACAAGGCGGGGCAAAATGGCGACACCTTCGTGGATCAAGTTCGGCCCTTGCGGAATTCGACTGTGGTTGCTGGGCGTTAAGGACCGCCATTGCTTTATGAGCCTTTAGAACAAGCCGGGAACTTCTCGAGAGCCTGTTCTTCATTTTACATGCCGTCCGGCGCTGCGGTCAAAAACCAGCGTGATGCCATGGTCTTGCGGAGGAAATAACCCTTTCACACTATCTCCGACGTGCCATGTACGAGGCCATTCGTCCTGAGCCTCTCGATCGCCAACTGTTCTTCAGTGAGGCGCCTTTCGACGAATTCCCTCTCTTGTTCGGTTAGGTTGCCCTTGAGCAATCGGCGATAGCGCTGGACATTGTTCCCGTAGACTTTCAGGCGCATCAACTGCTCGTCGGTCATCTTCGTCTCCATGCGAGACCGGCAATAGGCGGACAGCCCCCGGCCATTCCCAACAAAATTGCAGAGAGCCGGGAAAAATCTCGCGACTGTCTCTGCGCCGCTTCAATGATTTCGGTTGTGACTTTGCGCAACCTTTCCTGGCAGTGTGGAAGGCGACGATGCGCATCGAATGGCGTCCCTGCACGGCCCCGGAGCAGCGTCTCGCGATGTATGCTCGCATCATCACCGGTATCGCGCGAGGCGCGACCTATCCAGGACCATAAGGCCTCCCGCAATTACAAGATCGAGGCCTTGCTCCGCATCTTGCGAACGATCGAAGGCGCGCAACGCACGATTTGCTCCCGCCGCAATCAAGCGAGTGTAGATTAGTTACCCTTCTTTGCAGAGCGTTGGCCGGAAATTCCGAGGTATTCCGTCAAACTGTCGCGGTGCCATCCGGAGTCACGATCAATTTGGGCAACTACGATGCTACTCGCTAGGGGGGACTATTCGCCGGTCCATCGATGCCTCAAGTCCGGCCGTGTCCGTGATCAAAGACCAGTTGAGCGAAGGCTGCCGCGATCGACGGTGCCGACGACTGCCAAGACACCGGCGCGGCGAATCCGGACCTCGGTAAATATTCCGGTGCGCAATTGATCGGTGTTTCGAATTCCTGCCATCCCGGCGGTCAGGCGGTGTTCCCGGTGCGCGGTGATGCACTGGTCAATCGATTCCTCGTTGCTGCGTCAGGTCAGGTGGCAGAGCGCATAATCCGGAAGGGTTAGGCGGGCTCCTCCAAGGGGAAATAGCGCGCGAGGGCGAACTGCACGAAACTACGATGAAAATTCGGATCGGCGAAGGCAGGGTCCCATGGGAAAATAAATGCAGCAGTGCCACGAACCGCAAACGGCGGATTGCCGTGCTCGTGCTCGCGGTACTGGTGCTCACGAACAATCCGCTCCTTAACAATGACCAACGTCGCACAATGTTACAGCGATCTCGGTGAGAAGGTGAGAATCGAGGTGGTCACATTGGGAGCGGGGCCTCAATCCGGATCATGGGCTTCGCGCCGAGGGTAGGGCGCTTAACGCCGCACCTCGATAGATCGTGTCGCCAAACGAAAGGTGATTGCGGATGGACCGCACGGTTCTCCTCGACAATGAAGTAGGCCGCGCCTCCGACATCGCAGGCGCGCCGCCGCGACGCCTGCTGAGCGTTGCACAGCCTGTACTCCTGTGGTCGACGGCCGCCGCTATCCTCGCAACCGCATGGGCACCCGAAACAACACGGGCGTCGCCCGATCCTGTGCGTCTCGCGGCAGATGCGCAGCAAACGATGGCCCTTCGCATTGTCAATTCGGCTGCCGCGGCGGAGGACGGCAATTCCGAGGCTACGCCGCGGGACGAAGGCGGTACCAAGCGGCCGATGCTGATCGTACAGGGAGGGCGCGACCAGAGCGGACCTGCCTCGGACCAGGAGCCCAATTTGGGTGGCAGCCTGTCCTGCGAACTCTCCACTGCAAGGCTTGACATTAGCTTGCTGCAGCGCATCGAGCACGAGCGTGAGAGGGCAGAGACGTTGGAGCAGGGTCTCGCCGCGGCTCGACGCGACCTCGAAGTCCAGACTGCCCTAGCCAACAAGGCCGTCGAAGACGCTGCCCGGGCGAAACAAGCCGCGCAGGGTGGCGCGGGGGTGCAGGATGCGCTGCAACAAGCGCTGGAGAGGGCAGGAAGGCTGGAACAGGATCTCGTGGCGGCGCGACACGATGTCGAGACCCAGACCGCGCTGGCAGCACAAGCAGGCGAGGAAGTTTTACGGCTGAAGCGGGCGGGGGAGATCGGCACGGCCGAGACAAGGCGACCTGCAAGCGTCGGAGTGTTGGCAGGCGGCTCTTCTTTGACGCGGAGCGCAATCCAGGCCTACGAAGCTCAAGCCCATGCGGTTGGAGGAAAACTGGCCGAACTCGGACAAGATGCTGCGAGCGATACCGGGTCGCTTCGCTACTCGGAAAAGTTCGCACGTCTCGAGCTGGATCTCGCAGTCGCGCGAGGGGAGCTGGAGACACAGACTACAATTGCGACGAAAGCGAGCGAGGAGGCGTTCCGCCTCAGGCGGTCGGGGGAGAGAGACGCAGCCGACTTGCAGCAGGAACGCGAGCAATCTGCGCGGCTGGCGCGGGATCTTGCGGCGGCGCGGCGTGATCTGGAGACTCAGACTGCGCTTGCGGTGAAGGCTGGCGAAGAAGCCTCCCGGCTGAAAGCCGCGGGGGAGAACGGAACGCCGGACCTGAAAAAGGAAGAAGAGCGGTCCGCGCAGCTGGAGCAGGATCTTGCGGCGACACGGCGTGATCTGGCGGCCCAAACTGCACTGGCGGCAAAGGCGGGCGAGGAAGTCTCGCGTCAGAAGCTGTCCGTGGAAGCCGTGGCTGTCGAACTGAGGCAATCGCGCGCGAAGGCCGACGCGCTTGCGCAGGAGCTTTCCCAGGCACGCAGCTCGATCTACGCATATGAGGCGCAGGCCCTCAAGGCGGGAGAAGAAGTGGCGGAGCTCAGGCGGGCGGCTGAACTCGGCGCGGCTTCGGTGCAGAAAGCCTCACCCGCCGAACTCGGGCAATTGGCCCGGCTGGAGCAGGATCTGGCGGCGGCTCGCAGTGAAGTTGAGGCCCAGGCCGCACGGGCGGCGAAAGCAAGCGATGAAGCAGCCCGATTGAAGCGGGAGAGGGAGAACGGCGCGGCAGAGTCGCAGAACCTGCTGCAGGCGGCACGTCAGCGGGCTGACAGGCTGGAGCAGGATCTGGCGGCGGCACGGCGTGATGCCGAGAGCAAGACTGCGCTGGTGACGAAAGCAGGCGACGAAACCGCACGGCTGCAAGGAGTGGTCAAGAGCGCCGCCGCGGACCTGCAAAAGGAGCGCGAGCGATCCGCGAAGCTGGAGCAGGATCTGGCGGCGGCGCGACGTGATATCGAGAGTAGGACCGCGCTGGTGACGCAGGCAGGCGAGCAAACATCGCGATTGCAAGCCGCGGGCAAAGGCGCCGCTGCGGACCTGCAAAAAGAACGCGAGCGGTCTGCGCAGCTGGAGCAGGATCTGACGACGGCGCGGCGCGATGTCGAGTCCAAGACTGCACTGGCAGCCAAAGCGGTCGAGGATTTGTCCCGGCTGACATCGGCGGGGAAGGGCGCTGCGGCAGATCTGCAAAAGGAGCGTGAGCGGTCCGCACGGCTGGAACAGGACCTAGCGGCAGCACGTCGCGAAAATGAGGTCCAGACGGCGAGGGCCGCAAAGGCAAACGAGGACGCCTTGCTGCAGAAGAAGGCAACAGAAGCCGATGCTGCCGAGTTGAGGCAATTGCGTGCCGAAAGCGCAAGCGTGAAGGCGCAGAACGTGTTCCTGTCGCGGAGCGCGATGCATGCCTATGAGGCTCAGGCTCACAAAGGGCTTGCCGCTGTGTCAGACGTCTTGACGATCGGTTCAACCGGCTCTGATAAGTCCGGCTTCATCGGCGTGGCTGCCAATAGAGTGGCTGCCAATCCGATCGTCGAGCAGGCACCCCTGGCACCTGCTCGCGCTGTTGTTCAGCCCGCTTCCGAGCAGGTTGCGGAAGCCGCGGGGTTGGTCGCGCGTGCGAGTTCCCTGCTTCGGCAAGGCGATGTAGGTGCGGCGCGGCTTGTGCTTGAGCGCGCCGTCGAGATGGGCAGTGCCCAGGCGAGCTTTGCGCTGGCAGAAACCTACGATCCGTTGGTTCTGGCGAAATGGGGAACTTACGGCACGCGCAGCGATGCGAGCAAAGCAAGGGCCCTGTATGCCAAGGCCGATGCAGCAGGAATCAAGGAGGCGAAAGCTCGGCTGGACGCGCTGCATCGCTAATGTTTGCGGACACGCGCCGTCCCGAGCCCATCAGCTCGCAACCGTGATCGGGCTGACCTCATCATCTGATGCCGACTGAAGGCGCATCCGCTTCCGTCACCGCAGTTCGGCCCGTCGCCGGTGACGGGCCTAAGCCGCTCAGCTTTCGGGAAGGTACGTCCGGAAGATCCTGGTATCGCAAGGATACCTCGACCGTGTCGCCTGGTTGCAATTCGGTATCTTCGCTTGCGGCAATCTGTTCCGGCCCGTTCTTACCCTTCCTGACGACGGTAATGTCGGGCTTGCTTCCGCTTCCTCGCACGAGCTGTGATCGAACCATAGCGGTGTACTGAATCTTCTCACCCACCGCCTGCAATCTCTCGCGAACCTGGTTGAGCCTCAAGCTCGTGTCCTGCAGCTCACGTAGCAGGTCAAGTCGCCGCTGATCATCGAGCTTTGTCAGCCTTCTGGAGAGTTCATCCTGTTGCTTCTTGACCTGCAGCAGCTGCGCAGAGGTCTGCAGTTTTCTGGTTGACGACAGTAAAACCGCTCGACGCGCATCTGTAACGCGCGGGCTGGTCAGGGTACCCCTGGCGAACATATCTTGCGCCTTTTGCAGCTCTTCTTGGTCCGACTGAAATCCCTCTTCCTCCCGCTTTTGCTGCTCGGACAGCACGCGCACTTCCTCGTCCCCCTGCCGAACACCGCGCTGGAGGAACTCCTTCTCCTGCTGATAGTCACTCTGCTTCGCCTTCAAATACTCCGTTTCAGCATTGAAGATTTCTGAAATTGCCGATCGAGCTATCGGCGCCTCCTTCGCCGCGTTTGGAGCGATCTGGGTCGCCTCTCCGAGCTCCATCTTGATACGCCACAAGCGCGCCTGCTCTTTGGCGAATTCTGTCCAAAGCGATCCGTACTCGGCTCTCAGGTCCGCCAGATCGAGATACGGATTGTTCATTCTCACATGCATGATGTCGTAACCGCTCGCCAGCGCTATGAGTTGACGTGCGGTGATCGACGGAAGGTAGGGATACTGACCCGGCTTCGAGACATCTCCATTGATGTATATTGGCCGGTAGTCTGCCACGGTTGCAGTGATTTCATCTGCATCTATCACGATGACGCTTTCACGCCCTTCCGGACTTCTCTGTCGAAACACCTTATTCGCTAGTGCAGCGCCGACCTTGGCTCGGATCTGCGGCAAGCTCAGGCCCGCTACCTGAAGCACTCCGACGAGCGGCAATGATATGTTCCCGTCCGTCTGGACGGCTGCACGAGATCGCAGCTCCGGCACGCCCGCGGCCGCGATCTCCAGCACGTCTCCGGCATTGACGAGATATTCGGCCTTCGCTTGTGCCACTGAAATCGTTAAGGCGAGGGCGGCCAAGCCCCATTTGACGTAGCCACCGATGTCGTTGCCAAGAATACTGAATTTGAAGCGCTTGCGTGGCGTGAAGTTCGGCATGACGGCAACTTTCTCTGCGACGTGGTCACCAGGATGAAACCCGCGGAATCTGTCGGCGCGCCGACACGTCAACACCGCTGACACTCCGGTAGCCATCGAGACGGACGATCGGCAAGACCGGGGTTCGTTCCCACACCTGTCGGGGGCAGGGACGTGCCGCCCACATTTTCGATCGATCGGCCTTGTTGATCGTCAATTCGAAGTTGCATCAGACCCATAGAGATGTGCGAGCGAGCGGATCGCCACTCGAATTTAGTCCCGCCGTGCCGCGGCTCAATGGACCATCGTAATTACCCATTTATTGCCTTTCCCAACCTGTGACCCGGTATGTACTGATTCAGCTGGAAATGAGCCGTTGGGCCGTAGAGTGCCATGAATGATGCGTTCTTCACCAGCATGCCGGCGTCCGCCAACCTTCCGGCGCATCAGGTCCATGGCAGCGGCGTGAATTCAGCAGGTGCCGTCGGGCCGGTTAATGGCCTCTCTCGCTATGACCGCTGCCGAATTCCTCGCCAGCGTGATTTCGGCTCGTTTCGCGGCCGTCTATCACAGGTTGATGCGGTGACCACTCGCCGGTTTCGGCCAGCTACCCTCGTCTCGAAAGGCGCATGAATGCCTATTGATCTGACTCAGCCGGCAGCACCTTCCGCTAGCCTTGCTTCCTTGAGTGAGCCCACTTGCGCTGTTTGACCTGGCCGCCGCAACGGAGCTCCAATTATCAGCGCTGGTATGAAAATGTTACAGAATACAACGGATAGTTGGATGAATCGGGACGATCCGCCGCCGCCGGAGTTTCATCCTACGTCGGTCATTTCCCCGCGAGCGGTGGTTGCCTTCATAAGGCGACGCCTGTTGACCATATCACTGGCGTGTTGCGCAGCGCTTGGCGTTGCCATGCTCTACCTCATCATGGCGGTTCCAACGTTTGTTTCCAAGGCTCAACTTATCGTGGATTCGAAAGCGACCCCGAGCGACGTTGCGGCAGTCGCAACAATTGTCGAGAGTCAGATCGGCATCATTAAGTCCGAGAGCATTGCTAGTGCCGTGATCGAGAAGCTCGGTCTTGCGCATGATCCGGAATTTGCGGGCGGCCAGGGTAGTAGCGTGCTGTCCATATCGCGTCTGCTCGGCTGGACCAGACCGGAAGGCAAGGGTAGTGCAATGCGCTACGCCGTTGAATCCTTCGGACAAAGGCTTACCGCCAAGCGTGTCGGTCCCACTTACCTTGTCGAACTCACCTTCAGCTCCAAAGATCCTGATCGAGCAGCGCAGATTCTGAACGCCGTCGCGGAAAAGTATATTACGCACCAAATGGACCAGGGCGGCTCGTTGCAAGATGAGACGTGGGTCCGGGAGCGACTGAATGGCTTGAGCGCTCAAGCCTCAGCTGCGCAGAAGGCACTCGAGGACTTCAACAGAAACAAAAAGGATGCCCCGGATTCCGCTGCCGATATGGATAAGTTGTCAGCCGCTGCGGAAGCATCCAAAAGTGCCTATGACAATTTTCGTCACATGCTGCGCAGGCTGGAGGCGACGCGACAACAGTCCTCGCCGGTGTTTGCCGCGAGTCTGATTACTCAGGCGTTGCCTCCCCTGCGGGCCGCTTCACCAAAGCCTAAGAACGTGCTTGCAATAGCGCTCCTTGGCGGGTTGCTTCTTGGCCTCGCCGGCGCCATCCTGCAGGATCTGATGGATGGTAACATGCACTTCGGCATGTGGGACATCTTGCGCGGAGACGATGATAGAGCCGAGTGGCCTGTCCCGGACACAGTTCGACCGGATCATCAATCCGAAACAGCGACAAAGACCAGACCAGTGCGCCTTACGGGTTCGGGGTGAGGGCGGAGCTGCCATCCTTGCCAACGCTCGGAATGCATTTTGATGGACGGCGGGCGGGCAGTCGCCATCGGACGATCAGGACCAGGCACGATGGTGCCTTGGCCCGGCGAGCGCGGCGCAGAGATCGTGGCGTGAGACGCATTCCAGGCGCGACCTTTGGGACGACGGTGGCCCGCGCCATCTGGCTGGACGCTGGAATTCGCGTTCGGAAGAAGTCGCGCTTCTGGCCGGTGATGTAGACAGAGTGGGGCGCGTGGTGGCCATGGCGATAGAATTGCTCGATCTCGCACCAGGTGAGCTTCAATGGCTTGGGAGCCGCTGCGCACCCGGAAGCCGTGCGCTCGGGTTCAGCCGCGCTGGAAGGCAAGGAGCTGGCCCGTCATGACTGTTGCGTTAAGATATGGCGGTGGTACTCCCTATCATAACGCGCATACGTATTCGCTCGGCCAAAGTGCAAAATGGCTTTTTCTGGCGGTCGTTTTCATATTGCCCTTTCAGCGAGTGCCGTTTGTTAATTCGAACCTACTCGGCATACAGGGCTGCAAGCCTTTCAACCTGTTGTCAGCGGGAGTCCTGGTCTATTTGTTATTCCGAGTTTCGCTCTTATCAGCGACCGACAAGATCGAACGGACGTCCATCCGGATTCTCTTGCTGTATTTCGTAACCTTCATCATTGCCTTCGCTAGGTCGATTCCGAATGCTCCTCTGCTTCATGAGCGCCTCCCGGATGTATTTCCAGAGTCCTATCTGGATTACATCATGTCATACGGCATGGTTCCGGCGTTCTACATACTGCCGTTTCTGTTCATTCTGAAGCGATGTCGATCATTTTCGGAGATTGAAACAGTCGTCAACGCAATCTGCGTTTCGATTCTACTTCTGTCGGCCAGCTTCATCTTCGTCGCCCTCATGAACCCATCAGCCGCACTTTCAGGGCGGGCCGCCGTTAACGGTTTGTGTGAAGCCTACTTTGGCATCCATTACAACACGATGGGCACGATATACATCTGCACGGCGCCTTTGTTGCTGTACAAGGCACTTACGCGTAGCTCACTCTGGATCGTGCCTGTCGCCTTGTCGCTTTTGGGGCTCCTTCTACTCTCATCGCGTAGCGCGCTTCTAACCGTTGCGGGCTCCTATGTTCTGATTCTGATTTACAAGCGCAAATTTGCTGTCCTGGCTGTCGGCGCGGCGATGGTAGCCGTCGCATCCGTTCTTTGGATCGCGCCAACCATGGACGCCATCCTTTCCATTGGTTTCGACGGGACTTCGGAAGTGTCGGCTGATGAATTGCTTACCGGCCGTGTGGATTTCATTTGGATCCCGCTGCTCAATGAATGGACGAGTGATCTCGGCCTGTTTCTGTTCGGCGCGGGTCGGTCCGGAATCATAACCAGCGAAGCATGGTACACGGGAACGCTGATACAAGCTACTCACGCACACAACGCAATTATCGATTTCTTTCTCGACTGTGGAGCGATCGCGACCTGCGTTCTCCTCGTTCTCATGTGCGTCGGGGTATCAACCGCGTGGCGTGTCGGCCGGCGGTTGCATAGCGACCTCTATTGGGCCTTGTTTGCGTGCATCGTCGGCTATGGAATAAGCATGTTTACAGAGCGAGAGGTGTTTCCATCGTTCGAGAACATGTACCTGTTCCTTCTCATCGCGATGATGGTCAATCTGGCCCGCCTGTCGCGCGCGCCAAACCTGGGCATGAGCCGTGCACCGCTCGATGTGGGTGACACGGGCGCCGCAACCGCAACGGCAAGCCAGTGGAGGTAACTCCGGTTCTCCGTCGCCGAACAAGGTGACCTTCTTGCAACGGAGCAATCGAGCCCGCTTAATGGCGACATGTCACTTCGCACCGTTCCAATTGTGGTACATTCAGGCATGGCGCCGTTCGGGCAGGAGATAGCGGTTCACAACAGCCCGATCGAAATCCGGGGCCGGCGTATCATCGGCGATGAGCTCATGCAGAGCCGCTTCTTCGCCCATTCTAGATTCATGCCAAATGCGATCCACTGTGCGACGGCCGGAGACCCAGTGCAGCCTACATATATGATCCAGCGGCACGAAGTATTCTCCAAGCCAGCCGGAACGATTTGTCGGTGTGCTCCGCAGAGACCGGTCCAATGATAGGCCCGCTCAAGCGTCTCACGCAGCGCCTGCTGATCGGCGCGCTCGGATTTGACAACTATCTCTTCTTCGTCGCTCAAGCGCGCATCGCTACGATAAAGACGTTCCGTTATGAAGCCGACTTTCTGTACTTTCTTAGCATGGTGCCGAACGACGGCGTGATCCTTGACATCGGCGCCAATATCGGAGTGACGGCCTATTTCCTGGCGGCCACGAAGCCCGCCTCCCGAGTCCATGCATTCGAGCCGGGACCCGAGAACTTCAGGAGCCTGACGCGCGTGGTCGCCCAGCACACGCTCACAAACGTGACGGTTCACGAATGCGGCCTGGGCCGTCAGGCCGCAGCGCTTCCGATGATCATGCCCGTGATCGGCGGCATCAAACGACATGCACTGTGCCAGGTCGACGACGGGCACTGCGAATACAAGGAAGGCATCCGCTTCCAAATCAAGATAGAGACGCTCGACGATGTTCCCGAGCTGAAGACACGCTCAGACGTGCACGCGATCAAGATCGATGTCGAGGAGTTCGAGGCCGAGGTGCTGAAAGGAGGTATGGAACTGATAAGGCGCTGCCGTCCGCTGATCTTCTGCGAGATATGGAGGCCGGAGAACCGCAACGAGATTCGTGCAATGTTCGAACGCGAGCGCTACCGGATGTACGGTTATGAGCATGGCATGCTCAAGCCCGCCGGATCTGGCCTCAAGAACTTCACGGGAAATTTCTTCATTATTCCGGACGAATGTCCGCTGCCCCGATAGAGGCCGCACCGGTGTACCGACTCCGCCGCGCGCACGACACAGTGTGCGCGAGGGGGCGCCAGGCCCCCATCGTAGCTCTTCGGTGCCAAAGTACTACTCACGAAGAGCAACGCGGCGACACGCGGCGCTCCATTGGGAACGCCACCTCCCGTTGCGCGGGGGAGCCAAATGAGCTCAAATCGGTTCGGAAAGCTCGACGCACTGGAAAGACGAAGGAGCCGAGCCAAGGGTCTATTCTCATCACGCTGTGCATGAATCCGCTCCACCGTAGTCGAAGATCAATGAATTGCCGTGACGCGCATCCTAATTGTAACGCATAAGCCGCTCGCAAGCCTGACCAACGGGCATGACCTCCGCGTGTGGCACTTGTGCCGCGAATTGGCCAAGCGGCATGAACTGTACCTTTTGACGGTCAACCTCGGTTCGACAGATCAATCCAGCGACGGCTTGGTTGGCTTGTCTGATGTCTTCAAAAAGATTGCGGAAACGCCCAAGTTTCCGGCTCATAGGCCCTCATTGAAGAGGCACTTCCGTCGAAATGATTCGGACTACTACTCGCTTTCTTATCCGCATCACGTTTCTACGGTTACCAAGGCGATAGCTGGCTTCTGCGAAGAGAACAGTATCGATCACATGATCGTCTTCTGCCTCGTGCTTGCAGAATTCGTCCGACCGTTTTCGAGCGATAAGAAGATACTCTTTGATCTCATCGACAGTGAAGTTCTAACGCTGACCAGACAAATGCAGTTCTTTCCGCCGTGGCCCGCGCAGCTGAGAACGCGTCTCGACGCCCGCCTGATGCTCGCGCGCCGCGCAAGGGCGGAGGCGTGTTTGCCCGTTTGGTTCAATCACGTCACTACCGTCAATGATGCTGATTCTGATACTGTTTGCAGGCTGTCCGGCAGAACTGCGAACGTTAGCACGGTACCGAACGGAGTCTCGCCCGACCTGATGGACGCATTTGACGCAAATGCGCGTGTCGCCAAGCGGAGGGGAGTGGCATTTTGGGGCAACCTTGCCTTCAGGCCAAACAGCGATGCGGTTCGTTTTTTTTACGAGTACGTTTATCGACCGTACTTGGCTCCGGCCGGAATCGAGTGGTGCGTGGTGGGCAAGGATGCGGAAAGTTGGCTTCTGGAGGAAGCAAAGCGAGACGACGGCATTCGCCTCACTGGATTCGTCGACGACATCCGCTCGGTGCTCGCCGAGTATCCGATAATGGTAAACCCGATGCGGATTGGCAGCGGATTAAAGAATAAGGTGCTTGAGGCGTTTGCCATGGGGTTGGCCGTGGTTTCGACGGGAATAGGCATCGAAGCGCTTGGCATGGCGCGAGAAGGCGTCGATTACATGCGAGCTGATGAGCCCGAGGAAGTCTCGGCTGCGATCAAGCTGCTCATCGAAGACGAAAGCCTTCGGCACTCCATGATCCGGAGCGCGAGAAAAGTCGTGCTGGAGCACTACACCTGGAATAAGGTTGCACGTGACCTCGATGCACTCTTGGGCTCCGTGTGAGTGCCGCTAGAGGTTCGGTCATGGCGGGTTTCGGTTTAATGCCCGCGGTCCGACAGGATGATGCATCGATTGGTCGTACAAGATTGACCAGGAGTGGCTCGAGAGAGGTGAGGCGAGAGTGATCCAGTTGCCATGAAATGGTTGTTCGCCTCGTACGATTACCGTCCTGTCCTGAGTTTCTGGAGTCCATCAGTGATTTCTGATCGTGTTCTTGGAAGGTACGCAGACTGCAATTTTGGCTTTCGGTCGTCGACGCCGTCGGTAGGTCGCTAACCCATGGCATCCATATTGCGTCAAGGAATAGCACTCTCGGCCGCACAGTACACCGAGCAGGTCATCATGCTATTGACGCCGATCGTTCTGGTGCGAACGATTGGCCCCACGGCGTTTGGTGAATATCGGCTGTTCTGGCTGCTCGTAACCACGGTGGCCCTGTTGTTCTCCTTCAACATGCCCCGGAGCTTGCTTTTCTTCTTCGTCCGGCTGGATGCAGAGGGGCGGCGCGTCTACGTCGGGCAGACGGTCCTCTTCCTGCTCGCCGCAACGACGGTTGCGGTGCTTCTGGTTTTTGCCTTTCGTCCTGTCCTGCCATCGGGCATGAAAGATCTGCTGCACGCCCACGGGTTGTTGCTGGCGATGTTCCTGTTTGTCTGGAATCTGGGCCTATTGCTGGACGTGTTGCCCAACGCCGTGGGGCAGATCCGTTGGCAAGCGCAAGCGATCTTGGCTTCTTCCGTGCTGAGGGCCGCGCTGATAATTTCTGCGGCAGTCGTATTCCATCGATTTGAAGAGGTGCTGATCGCAGCTTTGATCGCCGCTAGCGTGCGCGTGGTGCTTCTGGCCGTCTTCATTGCGCGCTATTGCGGCATTCGACTGTTCCCAATCGAGCAGGAGCAGTTTCGCGCGCAGCTTCGGTACGCCCTTCCGTTCGGTGTGGCTGGCCTGCTGTGGAGTGTACGGAAACAGGCGGAACTTTGGATTGTCGCGACGATGTTTTCGTCGGGCATGTTCGGCATTTTTTCAATCGCAACCATGCTCCTTATGCCGTTCGAAGTCTTGAGGGGCGGCCTGGGGAATTTGCTCCTGCCGAAGATGAGTCGTTTCCATTCAGTGGGGCGCCACGAAGAGCTGTTGCGGCTGAACAATCAGGGCAACGTTATCATCAGTGCGGTCATGTTCCCCGCTATCGCGGCTTTGTTCGTCTTTGCGGAGGAAGTCATTCAGCTGCTGTTTACGAAGGAGTACGTGAGTGGTGCTCCGGTGCTGCGCATTTATCTGGTTCAAACATTGATCTCGACCGAGATTACCACGCTGCTCAATGTGTTTGGACAGGGCTCGGCTAACATGCGTTATGAGGCCGCGATCCTTCCGTTCGCCGTGTTAACGAGCCTGGCCGGCGTCTGGTATTACGGTTTGCCGGGGGCGGCGATCGGGTCGGTATTCACAACCTTCGTTGTGTATATCTTGTTCCTCAGAAGACTTTCGAAGGTGATGAGCATTCCGATCGCAAGGTTGCAGGATTGGAAGAACCTTGGACTAATTCTGGTCGCATCGGTGTTGGCGGCAGTGCTGGTACGGTTATCGTTTGATCTGCTGCAGGCGCCGGCTCCAGTTGTCGCGCTGGTTGGTCCGGCTGCGGTTCTTGTGTGTTACGTGGCGATGTTGTTTGTGACCGGATACTATCGAACGCTGGCTGAGGTTCGGAGGGAATGGGGAGTTCTCGGGGCGTGATGGAAGGTGATCCGCATAGCGCGGGCGCCTCGATATCAGCGCGAGGACGCGACGGCCATCGAAAGAGGCTCGTGATGAGGTGAGGAGCCACGGCGGGCCGTTCACGCGTCAGTGGGCCTTCGGCTGGCCATCTGGCCAATCGTATTCGGTTGCGATACCGCGCATGATTTCGTTGGCCAACTCTCCGCCTTGATCTCCGTTCGTCATGATGACAGCGCCATCTCCATTTTCGAACATCGTCATCACGCTGACGAACCCATCGTTGACGCCGGCATGCAGAATTCGTCGATGCGGCGCGACCCCTAGTACAATCGGACCAAGTCCGTAGTTACCAAGGCCGGGTGTGAGCATTTGGAGAGCCGTAGCCTGCGATAGCACGGAAGCATCCCGACCAGTCCAGGCGCGGACCACACCTAGCGCAAAATGCGCAACGTCAGTAGGTGTGGTCCACAATCCAGCGGCAGCCAGCTCGGGATAGATATGCGGACCGCCGGGCACCGGCTCTCCGTTCGCCCGGTAGGGTGTTGCGGCCATTGGAGTGTCATTTTCGGGTAGCGGCTGCAGGAAACTGCTGTGGGTCATTCCGAACGGCTTGAGGACAACTTCTTCAAGCAATTCTGGAAACGGTTTGCGGGTCACGTCGATGAGCAGTTGCTGCACAATGGTATAGCCGCCGCTGGAGTACTCGAACCGTGTTCCGGGCTCATGATCGACAACGACAGGCGCGGTATTTGCGGAACCGCACAGTGCAAACCAATCGTGCGCCGACGGCTCGAACCGGTTTAGGTAACGACATAGCGGCGACGCGCCATTGAGAACATCGCCGAGTGACGGAATGGGTGCGCCTGCGGGATACCCCGGAAAATAAGGAACGGTTATGCCAGCCGAATGGTTCAGCAGTCTTCGAAGTGTCACCTTCGATCGATCGGTGAACGAATTGACAGGGAGCTTCCAGGTCTTAAGGGATAGATTGACGTCGCCATCGAGATCGAGCTTTGCGGCCTGAACCAATGCGAGCGCCGCTACAGCCGTAACCGGTTTGCTGATCGACGCTGCCTGGAATAGAGTGTCAGGCGTTACAGGCGGACCACCAACGGTGGCAACCCCGAAGCCACGGGCCTCGACTACGCCGCCATGAACCACCGCGATGCTGACGCCAGGAACGTGCAGTTCGTTCATTCGATCAGCAAGTTTCATCGGAGGTGCGGCTGCGGTGTCAGCCCGCAATCCATTCACGATACGCTGCATGCGCAGTTCGAAGTCGCCAGTGCTGCCTTGGGGCGCGCCGTCCTGTGCAAGCGAAGCCTGGACGGCTGCGATGCTTCCTGTGATGACGAGCAAGGCGATACGGCCGACGTTGAAGATCATCGACGTGGAGCTCCGCGGGCGGCCAGTGGATTGGACCATGGGAGGATTTCTAGCAAGACAGCGGCACGTCCGGTAGGGAAGTCGTCAACCATTGAAACCGCCGCCTCTGCCGGTGCGATCCGCCGCCGCACGCGCCCTGCAATTTGCAGGGGGACAAACCCCTTCCAAACGGCTGCAGAGCTGTCTTGGTCGGCGCACATTCGGAGCCGGCGGCCCTGCTTTTGCTGTGATCGAGAATGGGTAATCCGAAAGGGTCGAGCCGCGTATCGACCCAAAAGATTATGCTTGTGATCGTGAGAAACGGGGCGCACCAGCAGCGTACCTTAAATCGATAGAGTTCGAGCGATGCCGAGAGACGAGCCTGGCAGAGGGTGCAGTATATGACGGTCCTGATGCGCTTCTCGGGAGGTTTTGCGGGCGGCGTGGTTTTGAATGCAAAGAAGTTTTTGACGGAAGGTGATGCGTTTACGCAAACACAGGAAGCGGCGTTCTTTGCCTCAATCCGCCTGCGGAACGGCACGTACAAGACCACCGATCATCATCGCCTCGATGATCTCAATACGCTGGTTATCGGTGAGTGGAAGAGGCTTGGCAGCAAGCCGAGCCAGATCATGGACGTCGGCGTATCATCAGGGATCTCCTCAGTCGAATGGGCGGATGCCATGACGCGCGCTGGCATCGAGGCGAAGATTCTGGCGACAGATCTGTGCATGCGCGGGAGCCTCGTGCGCCTATTGCCAGGGTATGAGGTCCTTCTCGATCGCGATGGCAAGGTGCTTCAGCACATCGTTGCCAACCGTCCGGTGCGCTGGTACCTGAATGGTCCCCGAGATTTTCTCAAGGGCACCGGATTCGTGGTCGCCGGGCTGAACACACTCGCAGGCGTGCTGCTGCCCCTGACGAACAAGCGGGAAGGGGGAAAGGAAGTCCTGCTGGTGAACCCGCACGCCCGCGACGACGCTCGGCTGAGCTTTGCCGAGGATGACATTCTGGCGCCTAACCCTGCTCAACTGCGCGGCCGGTTCAACGCAATCCGCGTGTCGAATCTGCTCAATCTTGGCTATTTCAACGAAGCGCAGTTGCGCGGTGCGGTCGGCAACCTGAGGGATCGCCTGGTCGGTGCCGGTTCGTTCCTCATTGTGAATCGAACGCTTGCGAACGGCACCAATCACGGCACGCTCTTCCGGCTTAACGACGCAAACAGATTTGAGACGGTAGCCAAGATACGAGAGGGAAGTGAGATTGAGAGTATCGTATTGTCGGCCTGACGCGGGACGATCTTGCTCCCTGAAGGCAAGGCGCGCTCTTTCGCGACACGAGCTGAGAAGCCGTCCACCCCGAGTTCGCGGGCAAAGCGTCGCAGAACGTCTTTTGATGGTGCGGTCCCATTAGGCACGAGGTGTCGGGTGCGTATTCTCTCGATGGACTTTTCCATCCCATATCTGATGAAGGATGAGAACTACCCGATTGGCGGGTGGGCGATTGAGCTCGCAGTGTGGCTTCGTGCGCTCGAGAACGCCGGTCACGAAACCGCTGTTCTCACCTGGAAGGGGGCGCTGGAGCACGTAGGTTCGGGACAGCAAATCAAACTCATAGAGACCTACGATCCCGCTCGTGGTATTCGGGTCGCGAAGTATTTCTATTCGTATATTCCGAAAGTATTGGCGGCCGCCCGCAGCTATCGCCCGGATATTCTGATCCAGGGAGTATGTGGAATACATACCGCCATCATGGCGTTCGTCGCCGATCAGCTGAAGGTTCCATTCGTCTATCGCGTTGTGAGTGACATAGATGTCGATGAGCGATGCAAAGCGCTTCTGCCATCCTATGAATGGATATCCTATTCGTGGGCCCGGCATCGCACCGCCGGGTTTCTCTGTCAGAATGAGTATCAGCGCGGAAAGTTGGCAGCGCTGTTTCCGGGCAAGCCAGTCCACGTCCTGCATAATCCGTTTGCCATAGCAGAGGATGCGGCCGCTCCTTTGCCGCGCGCAAAACGCGGATACGTTGCCTGGCTCGGTGTCTTCCGCTATCCGAAGAATCTGCCCTTGCTGTTTCGGATTGCGCAGGCATTGCCGGCCGTCAAGTTTCGCGTGGCAGGGATGACGTCGCCCAATACCGATCAATCGACGCTGCACGCCTTGAATGGCTTGCGTCAGTTGCCAAACGTGGAACTGGTCGGCTATGTGCGGCGGGCGGACGTTCAGAAATTCCTATCGGAAGCGACAATGCTTCTCTGTACGTCGGATTTCGAAGGCTTCTCGAACGCATTTCTGGAGGCGCTCGCCGTCGGCGCACCGATCGTGACGCGCCGGCATGTTGATCCGGATGCGATTGTCGAACGCCATGTTCTCGGCGCTTCGGTTGAAGACGAGTTGGCGCTCTCAAGATCTGTGAGTGAGATTTGGAACATGGACGCGGGTGAATACAACGCACTCAGTCGGCGATGCCAAATCTATGTCAAGGCAAATCATTCCCCGATGGTGAAGACTCACGAACTGATGGCGGCCTTGACCCCGCTTGTGGCCAGGTCGAGGCACTCGGGTGCGGCTGTTATGCACTGAGCTGCTCGCTCGTGGTCCATCGAGACCGGCGACGAGCAACGCGGGGCGCGCGTGGTGAGGCGCTTAATCGGATCCGCCCGTTGATTTTGCGTCCGGTGTCAACGAGCGAGACGAGGATCCCATCGGCGCCACCGCCATCGACGCTCTGGTAGCGTGAACCGCCGGCGAGGCAGACACGCTGACCGCAAGGCTCCGAGCCGCGATGCAATTGATCACGCATTCCTTCGGGAGCCGATGCCTGGCGGTAGTCCTTATTTTCCATCGATTGAGCCCCCGATAAATTGCATTGAGATTTGAATGGGTTACCTTGGTGCGACTGTGCATTTTGCGACGGTCGCGGGACCGAACAGGAATGGCAATGAGAATAGTTTTACCCATCATTTTCGCGCTGGCTGGGAGTGTGGCGGAAATCTACAATGGATCGACATCGAGCATTGCCAATGCAGGTGGTCAGAGAACGCTGTTGGCCGAGGGCCCATCCGCCGAGACCTACAATGCTGCTGGCACCGATGGGAATGCAGCAACTGGCAGAACGGCTGCTTCGTCGGTCACGGCATTCTCCGGCAAGCCGCGAACCCGTTTTCGGATCGGCGACGTTAGCTACGGCGTTCACGTTGCGGACCAGGGCTATAGTCTAACCAATCCCGACCCTCAAACCCTGCGCTTCGAGGTCCGCAAGGGCGACCATGCGTGGTACGACAGCTCGTCCGTGGATCGTTCCGAGATCAATTCCACGGTGACCTATCCCGCCGCCACGCCCATCACGCTCAGCTACCAGTTCATGGTGGAGGCGAACGGCAGCAACGGGGCGCTCGTCAACAGTGCGACCGGCTGGTTCATCGTCGGGCAGTGGCACAACGACGATGACGCCTCGGGCGTCGGAACCTCTCCTCCGGTCGCTCTGAACCTGCAGGGCGATCACCTGCAGGTGCTTGTGCGCTACTGCCCGCCGGGCAAGAACCCGAGCAACGGCGCAGGCTTCGTCGTCACCAGGACACTCTGGACCGACCCCAACCGGATCGTGACCGGAAAGTATCACGACGTGAAAATGCAGGCCCAATTCTCGAACGACACGACCGGCTACCTGAAGGTTTGGATCGATGGGGCACCGGTCGTGAACCACAGCGGGCCGCTGGGCTTTGGGGTCGGCACCAATTGGGAATTCGGAATCTATCGGTCGTCGGCGCCGGAGACCGTTGCCGTCAACTACCGAAGCTTGATGATCACGACCGGATCGTTAACGCCTGTATCATCAGAGCGACCGTGACCCACGGTGTGCAACGTCACCGACAGCACCGCTTCCCTGGTCCGATGGATGCGGCCGCGGTGAAGCAAAACGATCTGCCGTTGGGCTTTTGTTCGGTGCGCGATTATCCGCCTGGCGCTCTCGATTGGCGGATTGGTCGTGCAAGGTTGAGCCGCTCGAGATCTGCCATGAACTGACAGCGCATGGCATACGGTCAATTGCCGGATCTGCCGCAGTCTGGTGCTCTTGCGTTGATGGGCGTTCTGCAACGGGAACCAAGCGTCTACTGACATGCAAAAGAAGAGGTTCCCGTCCTCATTTATCCCTTAGCCTGAATACTTTTTCATAGGCTGCCAAAAGCTTCGTCGATGCATGATGCCAGGCGAGTTCGCCATTGATTCTCTTCTGACCGAATGCGCCCATAGCTTCGCGCCTCGCCGGATCTTCCAAAAGCTCCAGTATTTTATCGCCGAACTCGGCGGTGTCCGCATTCGGCACATACAACGATGCATCTCCCGCCGAAAAGCGGCCTTCCGTGAGGTCAAATTGGACGATGGGCTTACCCAGTGTCATGTACTCCATGATCTTGTGCATCGTCGATTTGTCGTTCATCGAACTGGGGCGGTCCGGATTTACACAGACGTCCGCCGTCGACAGAATGGTGAACAGGGTGTCGTCGTCGACGCGGCCGGTGAATGTGACCACGTCATCCAGTTCGAGCGCCATCGCAAGCTTCTTAAGGTCCTCCAATTCGCGTCCGCCTCCGACGATCACGAACTGGATATCATCGCGATTCCGTGTGCTGCGGATGTGCTTGATTGAATCCAGCAACAGGTCCAGCCCCTCTTGTCTCGCGATAACACCGACATATCCGACAAGATATTGTCGTCCCTTCTTCCAGGAGGGGTCTGGTGGAAGTGAGCGAACGCGGGACACATTCGGAGCGGAGCGCACAACGAACACACGATCCGGGCGCATTCGGCCCCGTTCAATCGCAATGGCGCGATACGACTGGTTGGTCGCAATCGATACGTCCGACAACGCGAACGTGACGCGTTCGAGCAGAACCATGACGCGCCAAAGAAGGCCACGACGTCCGAATTTCGCCTCGTAGAGCTCCGGATTGACGTCATGCTGATCGAAGACAAACGACTTCCCGAACAAGAATTTATGAAATGCGCCGACCATGAAAATCAGATCGGGCGGATTACACGCATGGACTACGTCAAATCCGCGCGTCGCCAGAACTTTCACGCTCAACACGAATTCCCAGAACAACGCCACGCTGTATTCTATGACATAACCCAGCACCCCGCGACCTTCCGCGGGCATCCAATGGCGATAGACTGCTATTCCCTCGAGCATCTCAAATGAGGCCGTTGCGCCTGGTCCCTTGGGACAAATCACAGACACCTCGTAGCCATGTCGCGCCAGCGTCGTCGCTTCCGACCACACCCGGCCGTCGAACGGGACTGGAAGATTTTCGACGATAATCAGGATCCGGCCACGAACCGAGCCAACGCCCGCCTGCTCGGATTTGCGCGCAACGGTGTCGTCATGAGAGAGTGTTGACATCAATTACCCGTTTTGCATTTAGCGCCATTTGCTTCGCCCAACCTCGGGTATCGATGACAAGGTCGAACAGCTCCGATTCGGCGGCGGACTTTGCGATCAGCAACTTGCGAAGGGCGGGCAAATTGGCGAACGCATAGCCGAGGTTCTGCCCCAGCAGTTTCGACGGCTCGACGTGTGGATCGTAGATCGACAGGCCGATGTGCAAGCGGAGGAATTTGCGAGCCAGATCGATGTTGGGACTTTCGCGAAGATCGTCGCTGTTCTCCTTGAAGGCAAGTCCCAACATAAGTACCCGTCCGCCGGGCGGGACTGCTTTCAGGCAATTCTCAAACAGGAAATTCTTGTGCTCGTCGTTCGATCTGAGCACCGAATCCACGAGCCAGGTATGCGCCCCGACATCGCTTGCGATGTATTGGAGCGCGCGAACGTCCTTGGGCAGGCAGGAACCGCCGAATGCGCCGCCCGGCCTCAAATAGTAGGGTGAAATGTTGAGCTTGGTGTCGGAAACAAAGATCTTGTGTACGGTGGTCGCGCTGATGCCGAGCTTGTCGCAAACGCGACCGACTTCGTTGGCAAAGGCAATCTTTACCGCGTGGAACGAGTTGTCGACAAATTTGGTCATCTCCGCCGTACGATAGGTGGTGTAGAAGACGGGCGCCGCGATGCTCGCGTTCAATTCGTCAAGGCCCGGGCATCGTTCCCCGTCCTTTGTTCCGACCACGATCTTCGGCGGATTGAAGAAGTCTTCGATCGCTACCGACTCGCGCAAGAACTCGGGATTATAGACGACGTCGACGAGCTCCATCCTGCCGTTCAATGCGCTTTCGAAAATCGGGAGAACCAGATCCTCGATGGTGCCGGGCCGCATCGTGGAACGAAACACGACAGTTAGTGCCGTCGTGCGAGTGGGGCCGATGAGGTCTGCGATCTGATGGGAAACTTCAGCGACGAAGCTCATGTTGTGAGATCCGTCCGGGGCGCTGGGCGTTCCCACGCACACGATTGCCAACGTGCAGCCGTCGAGATGCCCGCTCGCGTCCTTCGTCGCGCTCAGCAAACGCTTTCGGACAGCGGATTCTACAAGCTGATCAAGGCCGGGTTCCGTAATAGGAGACTTCCCAGCATTGACGATCGCGACTTTTTCATCGCTGATGTCGACGCCGATGACCTCGTGTCCTTGCCTTGCGAGGCATGCCGCTGCCGTCATGCCTACGTAACCCAGTCCGAACACCGCTATTTTCATGTTGATCCATCACGCGCATCAGGTTGCGCCGGCAACACTGGCGGCTGTTTAGGGGTTGTCTGCAAGGTCGACGGCTTCATTCAGAGATAGTCTTCGGGCAGGTATTCTGAGAGCGCGTTACGCGTCCGCGACGCTTTCCAAAGTGCCGCCCGATTGTATTCGTTCAGGCTTGCGGAGCCTGAACTTTTTCGGGCTACCTATTCCGGTTTCGGCAGCAGTAGGCGGACTTTAACGGCGCTAGCCGATCGGCATCCCAATCAGGGGCGGAGGTTAATCGAACTTGAGAGCCGCTGAGCCATGCGATGATGGATCGGCCCCGAAACTCTTGGTTCAGCCGCGCACCGGAGCGGCGGGGGCCGCCGCCCATGCTCGAAGCTTCATGATGGAGGCAATGTGTCTGGGCCGAAGCGGCTTGATCACGTCGCTTTGGTTCGTCTCCGGCTACGCGCGAGAACGAAGTCGGTGACCGTAATTGTCACGAAGTTCAGATAGATATCGCCGAACGGCCACCCCGAACCGGTATCGGATCGATTCCGAGGCGGGCAAACCATGCGGCTGTTCGCGATAAATGCACCGTATATCGGCCGCGCCGTCCGGCGGGACGTCGACCATCACTCGAATATTTCCGTCGATGTATTCGTACGCAATGAGGCCTTGGTTGACTTCAACACCCTTTAAGGCAGCGACCTGCGGTTCGCGCTTCATGACGCAAATCCGTCGCGTCGCGGCCCCGCCGTTCTCGAAGAGAAGCCGCTCGGCAAACATCTTTACTCGGATTGTTTCGCCATCGGATCGAATGCCGTAGCTGCGGCGAACGGCGTCTTCGAGAGGTCGCCAGCAGAGTTTCCACCGCAAGGATGCGAGAAGCCGGAGAAATGTCGCCAGTTCGCTACCGCGGCCGCGGAGAAGATCGTGATGCCCGGCAATGAAGCACGGCTTGCCCAGGAGGCCGTCAAACGCAAAGTTTTCGATGCCGTGGTCGATGTATCGTCGGGTAAAGATTGGGAAGCTCCCATACCGGACGATAGCGACGCTCCAGAGATCAGCGAGTGTGGTTTCGTTCAAGGCATCATTGGCTGGTGCGACCTCGGTGTTCACGGCCGCGGTGAAGCCGTTTCGCTTGAGCGCCGAGGCAGCCTCAGGCGAGAATGCCCCTTGCGGGAAAACCATCACGTTTTCGTGGTCAAGCGCGGTAGTTTTGCGAAGGGCCTGCATCCGAAGCCTGGCAGTCTTCAGCTTCCTGTCGAGCAGCTCAAGCGAGCGGGCTGCAAACTCACCACGTGTGTGATCGCAGCCATGTACGCAGACGGACAATTTCCCATTGCTTTCCCGAAACGCGGCAACAGTGTCGCGGTTCGTTCGTTTCCAGTTCCATGGAATGAAAGCAATGGTCGTTGCGAATGCCAGCTTGTCAGCCAGCTGCAGCAGTTCATCAAAATCGAGCAGACCGTACCGGGGCCACAAAGGCGGATCGTCGATGATCAGGCAAGCGCTTGTTTCAACGCTCGTCAGGCAAACGTCGCGGAACGCCCACTTCAGATACATCACGATTGGCACAGCGCCGGCGAAACACTTCTTCACATCAAAGTAGCTTGCTGCGCGCTCGCGGATGTCCACGATCGTCAGTGACGAATCAGCAAAGAAGCGGACACCGGAATAAGTGAACTCGGCGAACAGATGTCCCTCGCGCACTTCGACGATGCTCCGAAGGTCGCTATTGCGGACCACGAGCGTGGTATCGGCGCCCCGCTCCAGTTGGATTTGCAGCCCCGACATCGGGCCGCACATTTCCGGAAAAGAATCGGTGACTGATACGGGCATTGGGCGCTGACCGGAGCCGTGGATTTCCGCCTCGGGATCTCCCGTGATCTGGCGCAACAGAGACCTGCAGGGATCCGCGGCTCGAAATCCATAGACGAAAATTGAAGTGGCTGCCGCCAACCACGTCGGAAGCACCTCAGCCTTGTTGGACTGTAGGACTTCGCCGAGACAGGCCGCGGAGGTCAGGACGGAGAATTGCTGATGACCTGCTGTTAGCGCGGCTACATTGTCCCCGCGCGCTTCGTCGGCCGTCAACGCAGTCCAGGGAATTTCAAAGAGATCAAGAAGTTCGGTCAGGTTGCGATCATTGGTCGATGGAGCGTTACCGCGGAGCAGGAGTGCGATCGAAGTGCCTTTGGCCATAGCGTCGGCGTTTCATCCATGGGTTGTGCCTCATCTGTTGGTAAGGCCACCAGGCCTCCTGCAGATTGTTCGTGACCTCGCGCTTGTGCGCCTTTTTTGAGGAACCCTATACGAAAGATGGCGATGTTTCCACCATAGGTCGGATGCGCAATGGTGGTCCTGGCCTAACCAATCTGCGGTATGCGATACGGCAGGCTTATCGAAATCAGATTGGGCCTCACGCAGTCAGGGATTTGTAAATCCCGCGGCCGGCGTAAGCCTGGATTGGCGGCACTAACATTCTGCGAGGGCGCTGCGTCGGGCGACGCGGCGCGTCGGGTTGCCGCAAACGAATTGCCGACGCGAGGCATTCGCGGGGGCGTGATGCGAAGACGACCGCGTGCTGTTGTCCGCCCGAGCGTGCCAACCAATATTGCAACTAAAAAAGTGATTGATTCCAACATGATGCCAAGCTCTTGGACGCGCCAGGTCCGGCTATTGCGCTGCGTGCGAAGCTTGTGGGCTGCCCACGCAAGGGCGGGGGTACCCCCGATGGGCGTGAGTCATAATCCGTGTTCTACAGCGGCGCGCGCGCCCAACCGGCTATCCTAATTCGACGCACGCTAAGGCCTTCGATTAGGGAGCCAACATGGCGAGATAACCGTGCTCGTGAGGATACTGATATTTCACCATTGCTTTCCTCTGGCGTGATTGTGGCAAACATGTCGAAACAACTATATTCCAAATTCGTTCCCGGCATAATTGATACTCAGAACAAGACCGGCGGCGCGGAAATTGAGAACGCAAAGGCCGGTCCATCGCTCGCTGTCATCGGTTGCGGCTACTGGGGCGCAAAACACATACGTGTTGGCCACGATATCGGCGCAAGGGTGTCGATGGCCGCCGACATGCGGTCTGACAGACTGGAGTATGTCAAATCACAGTATCCCTCTGTCGCTGTTTCGCGTGATTTCGATGCGATCCTGAATAGCTCGTCCGTCGACGGGGTGATTATCGCCACCCCCGCCGTGACCCACTTTGAGCTGGCGCGGGCAGCGCTCCAGGCCGGAAAGCACACGCTCGTCGAGAAGCCGTTGGCCATGACGAGCGCGCATTGCCGCGAGCTGATTGCAATAGCCGAAGAACGGAAGCGCGTGCTGATGGTCGGGCACACGTTCGAGTACCATCCGGCGGTGGGTGTCATGCGCCAGATGATCCGAAGCGGCTCTCTCGGCGAGCTCTACTACATCGATTCGCGGCGCCTGAATCTTGGTCTCTACCGGCCCGATGCCAATGTCCTGTGGGACTTGGCGCCGCATGACCTCTCGATCATCTTCTTCCTGCTAGAGGAGGTTGCGCACAACATCGGCGCTTGGGGTTGCGCGCACGTTCTGCCGGATGTCGAGGATGTCGTTTACGCCAAGTTGGGCTTCAAGAGCGGGCCGACCGCCCATGTGCATGTTTCCTGGTTGGACCCCGTCAAGGTGCGCCAGATCACGGTCGTCGGAAGCGATGCGATGCTGGTGTTCGACGACGTGGAGCCGTCCGAGAAGGTTCGCGTTTACCAGAAGCGCTTCAGGCCGCGGATCAACGGCGATTCATACGCCGACTTCCAGTCGGCCTATCATCATGGCGACGTTCATATCCCCGCAATATCCAGCAGCGAGCCGCTGAAGCTCGAGTTGCTCGACTTCGTCAACGCAATCAAGACCGGGACGCAGCCCGTTGCGAACGGGGCGCATGGCCTGCGCGTCGTCGAAGCGCTCGAAGCTGCATCGGAGTGTCTACGGCTCAACCAGGAGCACCGTGGCAACGGAACACATCAACCGGCGTTTCTGCGGCGGAACGCGTCGGCCGGGGCTGCCGAAATTGTCGTTAGATGAAGCCTTGCGATGGAAGGCGAGCCCGCGGGAATTCGTTAAGCGGGTGCTTGACATCGCTGTGAGCGTCACCGCGATCCTCTTGCTGGCCCCGTTCCTCGTCGCGGTGTGGGTCGCGATCCGCCTCGACAGTCCCGGGCCGGCGATCTTTTGCCAGCGCCGGGTCGGACGAGATGAGAAGCCATTCAATTGCTTCAAGTTCCGGACGCTTCGTCACCAGGCTGACGAAAACGTGCATCGCGACGCTATTCGCAGGGTTTGGGCGAAGGAGGTTCTCTCGAACGACCCTGATGCCCCATACAAGCTGACAGATGATCCTCGCGTGACGCGCGTGGGGCGGGTGCTGCGGAGAACAAGTGTCGACGAGCTGCCGCAACTCTTCAACGTATTGCGCGGCGAAATGAGCATCGTCGGTCCGCGGCCCGCGATACCTTATGAACTCGAGTACTTTCGCGACTGGCATCATCAACGTCATATCGTGAAGCCCGGCATTACCGGACTTTGTCAGGTTCGCGGACGGGGTCGCCTGGGCCCGGACGCGATGCTCGAGATGGACGTCGAGTATGCAATGAACTGGACCTTGTGGACCGACCTGAAGCTGATTGCCCTAACGGTTCCCGCGGTGCTGCGGGGTCACGGTGCTCGATGAGGTTGTCGGGCAATGGATATGGAATCTGGTGAGGTTTGAAAAATGAAAATTCCGTTCGTAGATCTCAAGGCACAATATGCGACGCTGAAGGATGAGGTGACCGAGGCGATTCGAGGCGTTCTCGAATCCACGCAGTTCATCGGCGGCGAGGCGGTTGCTTCGTTCGAAAGAGATTTTGCCGCCTATTGCCAGGTGCCCTATGCGCGCGGTGTGGCGAGCGGCACGGACGCGATTCATCTGGCGCTGCGGGCGTTGGGTGTTGGTCCTGGTGACGAGGTGATTACAACCGCCCATACTTTCATCGCCACCGCTGCGGCGATCGTGGCGGCAGGAGCGCAGCCGGTATTCGTCGATATCGATCCCGATACCCACACGATCGATCCGAGGATGATCGAACGGGCCCTGACAAGCCGCACCAAGGCGATCGTTGCGGTCCACCTCTTTGGCCAGCCGGCTGACATGGGCCCAATCAAGGACATCGCACGACGGCGCGGCCTCTTCGTGATTGAAGACGCGGCCCAGGCGCATGGAGCGGAGTATCAGGGGATCCGAACCGGGGCGCTCGGCGATGTCGCCTGCTTTTCGTTTTATCCGGGGAAGAACCTGGGTGCATATGGCGATGGAGGAGCGGTCACCACCAACAGTGCAGCGATCGTCGAGCGGATCGAACGGTTGCGCGACCACGGACGAACCACCCATTACAACCACGCCGAGGTCGGGTTCAACAGCCGGCTCGATGCTCTCCAGGCCGCAATCCTCCAGGTCAAGCTCCGACGCCTGGATGAGTGGAACGACCATCGGCGGCGTGCCGCGGAGTGGTACACCGCGGAGTTGAGACACTCAGGCATCAAGACGCCTTTCGTCCGAACGGGATCCACGCACGTCTACCATTTGTACGTGATCTCCACGAACGAGCGGGACGCAATGCGCAAGAGGCTCGACGAGGTCGGCGTGGCGAGCGGAATCCACTATCCGTTGCCGTTGCATCTCCAGCCTGCGTTTGCCTATCTCGGCTACAAGCAGGGCGATTTGCCGTTCTGCGAAGCGATGGCCGCTCGATCATTGTCACTACCCATGTTCCCGGAGCTCACGCGCGAACAGGTGCGCGGTATCGCCGCGATTGTCCGTGCTGTTGCGGAGCGCGAAAGCCACCAGGAACTGCAGCGGAAGCCCGTCGCGATGCACGCCGACGGCGGGAAGGTGTGACGATGAACCGAATTAGTGCACGGGCGGTGGTCGAGACCGAGGCGATCGGTGCGAGCGTGACGATCGCTGAGTTCGCCGTGGTGCGGCCCGATGTTGCGATCGGGAACAGGGTAGTCATTCATCCGCATGTCGTGATCGAGAGTGGCGTGAGAATAGGGGACAATGTCGAGATCTTCCCAGGAGCCTATATCGGAAAGGTACCCAAGGGCGCCGGCGCGTTGTCGCGGGCTCCGCAATTTGAGGCATGGATCGATATCGGTGCCGATTGTTCAATTGGACCGCATGCGGTCATTTTCTACGACGTCTCGCTCGGCGCGGGTACCTTGATCGGTGATGGCGCCTCGATCCGTGAACAATCGCGGATCGGCTCGAAGACGGTTGTCGGACGTTACGTTACGGTCAATTACAATACGCGTATTGGCGATCGCGTCCGTGTCCAGGATCATACCTGGCTGGCCGGCAATATGACGATCGAAGACGACGTGTTCATATCGGGCTGCGTCGGCACTTCGAACGACAACGCGATCGGCCGGAACGGCTACGATGGCTCGCCGATGCTCGGGCCCACCATCGCGCGCGGCGCGGCGATCGGCGTGGGAGCCAACCTGCTGCCGGGTGTCAGAATCGGTATTGGCGCGATCGTCGGCGCCGGCGCGGTGGTGACGAAGGACGTGCCTGACAACACGCTCGTGACGGGCGTCCCTGCGGAAATTCGACAAAAGCTCAACGGCGCCGGCGGCACTGCCGAAGCCTCAAGGGAGTAATCGTGAGGATTCTCTGTGTCACCAATATGTATCCGAGCCCGGAGCGACCAGGGTCCGGGGCCTTCGTGTACCAGCAGGTAGAGCAGCTGCGCCGGTTCGGCCATACGGTCGACGTGATCAATATTGTCGGGTCCCAGTCGAAGCTGAACTATCTGAAGGGCACCTTTGATGTCATGCGAATGACTGGCGTGACGACATACGACATCGTCCATGCGCACTACGGATATTCGGCCTATCCCGCAATGTTTCGGTTGCGGGCGCCGCTCGTCATCACGTTGCACGGGACCGACGTACTTGGGAATATCCTTGAGAGGCTGTCTACGCGATTAGTGTCGCATTTCGCCGATGCGATTATCGTCGTGTCAGAGGAGATGCGGAAGTGGATTCCCGGAACCGTGATTCCCTGTGGGGTCAACCTCGACATATTCAAGCCGTACGACCGCAACGAAGCGCGAGCACGGCTGCAATGGCCCAACGATAAATTCGTCGTCCTGTTTCCGTTTGATCCGACACGCCCTGAGAAGCGATATGATCTGGCGAGAGCGTCAGTCGACCGACTGGTGCAGGAGGGCGTCGACGCGCAGTTGATGACGGTCATCAATGTGCCGAACGAGGAGATGCCCTGGTATTACAGCGCGGCAAACGCCCTGCTTCTGAGCTCGGATTATGAGGGGTCGCCGACCTCCATCAAAGAAGCTCTCGCGTGCAATCTTCCGGCGGTGTCGACCAATGTCGGCGACGTCCGTGAACAGTTGAACGGCATCGCGGGGACGTGGATATGTCCGCCGGACGCCGGCACGCTTGCGCGCAGCCTTCAAGAGGCCTTTGATTGGTCGCTGAACGGCGAATTTCAGGGGCGGGCGGCAGTGGCGAGATACGACCAGGCGCTCACCGTGGAACGAATCGTCGGAGTATATGCTGACGTCCTGTCGAACTTCAGGGCAAGTACGGTAGGCAGGCGTTTGCTACGGAGCGGACGATAGCAATGCGCTTCGCGGAGAAAACGTCGTCGCCGGGATCATCGCTTCGGCCGGCGGAGGCATGCGGTCATGGTTCTTACGGTGAGCTAAGGTGAAGCAGCTCCTCACGAACAGCGTCATCGAAATTGCCCGTTGGTCTGGCCTGATGCCGGCCCTCCGCAAGATCCTTGCTGGCCGCGCGGCTATCCTGATGTTCCATGAGATCCAGCAGGATGGCCGCTCGGAATTGATGACCGGGACTTCAGTCGGCCTCTTTGAATATTCGCTCAATTGGCTGCGGCAAGAAGGCTGGCAGATTGTGAGTCTGGCGGCATCTCTCGAGCGATTGGCGTCGAATTCCGGGACGGGCGGCCGCTATGCGGCGCTTACCTTTGACGACGGCTACCGGGACAATGTCGCGACCGCGCTTCCAATCCTCGAGCGGTACAACGCTCCGTTCACGATCTACGTTCCCACCGGCGCTCCCAAGCGGACATTGCAGGCGTGGTGGCTGGGTTTGCGCGAAATGTTTCGCGCTGGCGACACGGTAACGATCGATGCGATGGACAGGCGATTTCAATGCCGCCGGCTGCGCGAAAAGATCGCCGGCTTGAACGAGGTAACTGAGTGGATTCATCAGGATTATCACCGGATCGCAACGCTTGCTCCAACGTTCAGGAAGGCAGACGTGTCATTGTCGGCCTTGAATGAGGCATACTTTCTGGATGAGCGCGAGCTTCAAGATCTGGCGCGGCATCCTCTCGTGTCAATCGGCGGGCACACCGAATCGCATGCCGCCTTATCGTGCCTTGATAGTGAGGCCGCACGGGCCGAAATGGCAGATAACCGGCGCTATCTGGAGCAGTTGCTGCAGCTTCCGGTTCAGCACTTTGCTTACCCTTACGGTGACTCCAAGGCATGCGGCCCCAGGGAAGCCGGCCTTGCAAAGGACATCGGCTTTTCAACCGCGGTGACAACCCGGCATGGGCAACTGTCTGATCTCAAACCAGATCATTTTGCGCTTCCTCGTATCGGCGTTGGGGGGCCATTCGATACGACAGCCAGATTCGAGGCGCGCATTAGCGGCATTCAATCGGCAGCTCACATGCTGTTGGGGTCCCAACGTTGAATGTAACGCCGAACCATTCACTGCGAGCTGGGCTGCATCAGTTCACTCGGGAGGGCGTTGAGATGCGCATATTGCACGTTATCGAACGTCTTGGCCCGGGAGGAAAAGAACGACAAATCGTCGAATTGCTGAAAGGACTTGCCGCTCACCGTGACGTAAGGTCATTCGTCGCTGTTATGGACAAGGACGAGGTTCGCCTCGAAATTGACCGGGAACACGCGCAAGTCATTCAGCTCAATCGGAGAGGCAAAAGGGATCTGCGCATCTTCAGGAGCTTATACGAACTGGTTACGAACCTGAAAATAGATGTCATCCACTCGTGGGGCTCGATGTGCTCTGTCTATGCAGCGCCGGTTGCGAAAGTATGCGGTACGGCGTTCGTAAATGGGTTTGTGCGGGATGCGCCCTCGCAGATGACACTGTGGAATGATGCGTACCGGAGAGGCAAGCTGACGATCCCATTTTCGGACGTCGTTGTTGCGAATTCGCGGGCGGGGTTGGCTGCCTATGGTATTCCCGAGCGCAAAGGTCTCTGCATCTACAACGGGTTCAGTCCTGAAAGGGTCTCGAACTTAAAGAATGAGACAGAACTTCGCACCGTTCTGGGGATTGCGACGCCTCACATTGTCGGGATGGTCGCTAACTTCACGCCGAGAAAGGACTATGCGACGTTCGTGGAGATGGCATGCCGCATTTGTCGTCTTAGGGAGGATGTAACGTTTCTGGCTATCGGTAGCGGTGAAACGCTGGAGCAGGTGCGCGATAGCATCCCGACTGAACTTTTGCCGCGCATAAAGCTTCTGGGGCGGCGGAATGACATAGAGAGCATTGCCAATCTCTTCACTGTCGGCGTTCTCACCACCAATAGCGATTTGCACGGGGAGGGGATATCCAACGCGATAACCGAGTACATGGCGTTGGGTAAGCCAGTGGTGGCAACAGACGATGGCGGTACTTCCGAATTGGTTTTGGAGGGCCAGACCGGATTTCTTGTGCCGAGCCATGACGCCGGCGCTTTGACCGATCGCGTGCTCAAGCTCCTCGACAATGCTGAACTCGCCGATCGTTTTGGTGCCGCAGGACGTCGGCGCGTCGAAACAGCATTCTCACTGGATGCGATGTGCGATGCATATCTCTGCCTTTATCGGAAGGTGGCGCGCAGGGGCGCGCGGCCGACATGGCAAGGCGCGACCACGAGCGATATGGTCGATTGATCGTTCGATCTCATTCCTGGCAACATGACGTACGATTGGAGTTTGCTGAAAGGGAAGAGTGTTGGTTGCGGCAGGCGGTCGAGCCGTGGGCGTTCAAATCGGTTCCGGAACAGAATACCTCGATAGAGTTTCCAGGCTTGACGGCTTGAAGGCTCGCAAGAACAACTCCAGGTTGGCCAGTGACCAAAGCACCTTTTCGTGGTTTTGACGGCGGGCGAGATGCTCGTTGACCAACTGCCTCAAGACATCCCTGTCGCAGAAGGATGCCACACGCGCACCGTCGCAAACTAACAAATCGGAGATGAATTCGCGATGGGGACCGCGAAACCACTCCTCGATTGGCACGCGAAATCCGATTTTCTTGCGCGTCAGCGTCCCCGGTGGAAGAGTGTGCTGCATCGCTGCTCGCAATACTGACTTGCCGCCGCTCCGACCGACCAGGAAATTGTCCGGAAACCGCGCCACAAGCTTGGCGAGACTGGTGTCCATGAATGGCATCCTGCCCTCAATTGAACCTGCCATCATCATTCGGTCAGCACGTTCAAGAAGGTTGTCGGGTAGCCACGACGTCTGATCGAAGAACAGCGTGCGCCGGACGTTCGACCCGACGGCCATCGAGAACGGATGGGAATCTGGCGGCGTTACAGGCAGGGGGCGTCCGATGATGCGATCCCGTTCGTTGAGGGAGACTCCGCCAAACCAGAGTTGCATCCGGCTCGGCCAATCCCGCTCGCCCGCTGCAGTAGACAGGATCTTGGCGCGACGCATATCGTATGGGAGTGCACGCATTGCGGGTGATATGATGCGATCATGAATGGTCTGCGGAACCAGTCGTTGGTAAAGCTCGATCCACAACTCGGCTCGATGCTTGGGATAGCCGCCCAAAAGTTCGTCTGCTCCTTCTCCGGTAAGGACCATCTTCACCTTGCTCGCCGCCATATGCGACAGCATCATAACTGGAATATCGGCCGGTTCGGCCGCAGGGGCGCCGCGACGCAGCACAGCGGTCGGCCAACTTTTCAGGAAGTCGTGCGGCTCCAGCACGATCTCCTCGTGATTGGTGTCGAATTGACGAGCTATGGTGCGGGCGTGATCGAGCTCGGAGTAGCCGGCTTCACGAAAGCCAACTGAAAAGGTGCGCACGCGCTCAGGGCTATGGCGGACCATAGCGGCTACAACCGCGGACGAATCGATGCCGCCAGACAAGTAGGCGCCAAACGCGACGTCACTCCGCATGCGAATTCGTACGGCATCATCGAATGTCGCCTCGAACATCCGGACTGCTTCGTCAAAGTCCGTAATATCAGGCTCTGCCGATGCCAACGGTGGTATGAAATACCGGGTGATGTTTGTGCGTCCTTCGCGCCACACCAGGTGGCAGCCCGGGGGAAGCTTACGCACGGTTTGAAAGAATGTCCTGGGGCCGGGGACATATCGATTGAGGAGATAGTGCCCGACGGCGTGGGGGTCGATCCGGGTATCCATGCCTGGGAACTTGAGCAGGGGCTCGATTTCCGACGCGAACAAAAGACCTGCGTGCTCGGCTATGAACAGCGGCTTCTTGCCGAACGGGTCGCGCGCGAGAACAAGCTGTTGGGCCCTCGCATCCCATAGTCCGAACGCGAACATGCCACGGAACCGCCTGATCGAGTCCAGTCCCCAAGCCCGGTAGGCTTCGATCAGCACTTCCGTATCGGAGGACGTGCGAAAAGCATGTCCCAGGGAGACGAGTTCCTCGCGCAGCTCAATGTAGTTATAGATCTCTCCGTTGAAAACGAGCCCGATCGAGCCATCAGCGCTCCACATCGGCTGGGCTCCGCCCTCGAGATCGATGATCGAGAGACGCCTATGCCCCAAGCTGACCTGATGGCACCCGCCGGCAGTATCGCCTTGCCAGTAGCCCGCGCCGTCGGGGCCCCTGTGCTTCATGAGGT
Organism: Bradyrhizobium sp. USDA 4011; assembly: GCF_054063415.1. NCBI lineage: Bacteria > Pseudomonadati > Pseudomonadota > Alphaproteobacteria > Hyphomicrobiales > Nitrobacteraceae > Bradyrhizobium > Bradyrhizobium sp. USDA 4011. The sequence continues at coordinate 964,378 of NZ_JBSSGG010000001.1, read as the reverse complement.
TGGTGAGGCGGACAAGAGTCTCGTAATCTTGCCGGTGCGTTCCCCGAAGTGCCCAGCCAAAAATCCCGCACATGGCTCCTGCCAGCTTCTTGTTTCCGAACAATGCTGTGGCCACGGATGTCCCTCAATGGGGCAAGCGGGTTAATCCTTGGAGATTGCGTCATCATGTCCTCTCGACTTGCTCGCGAGTACGGCGCGCGCATCACGCGCCGTCGCGACTGCGGCGTTCAACCAGCAGGGGGAGTCGAGTTGCTGAAGTTCAGCACTCGGGCCAGTAAGCGGCCCCGGCGGCATGCGTGCCAGGACTACTTGGTCGTTCCCTTCATGCCTGTCTTTCCTGTGACGATGCGGAGCGTTGCCGATGCAAGAGGCGGTTGACTGCGGCGGGCTGCTGGAGCGCCCGACCATTCGGATCTGGTCACCATCCTGGTCGTCAATTGCTTGATGTGAGCGACCTGTGTCTCGGCCTTCACCAGCTTCGGAATTGACAGCTTACTCATCCGAAGAGAATCCAAAGCTGCGCAGGACGCTGACACTTTGCATCGGCAAGCTCGGTCACCTGCGGCCATGTGCAAGAAGGGCTGCATTCAGCCAGATCTGGGAGCGCTCACGATGGGGAGCGCCTCATTGGCAATATCAGTGGAGAACTTCTTTGCTCCTCGTGCGGCGACCAGGTTGAATTCAAGCGCAACGGCAAGCACATGCCGCGGGCGCCGCCGGTTGGCCGCTTCAAACTATCGCCATGCTGAGTAACTCTTTTTTGCCATACTCCCTGATTAACCACCGACCCAGCAGTTGGGGATGGGCGATTCGCACTGCATCGGAATGTGCTCGCAGTTGATCCTGCGATGCATCGGAATCCGCTCGTGGCGCAAGGCGTTGCGAGCGCGTGGTATGTCGCGCGCCTTCGCGATGCGCGGCCGTAAATTCCCTTGTAAGCGTCAAAGAGAAGCATCTCTGCGACCCACGGAGGCCTGAATTGGATACAACCGGGACAATCACATCATTTTCTTCCGCACCGATGACGAGGTTCTCGATCGGTGGCGACAGCTACGGCGTTCAGGATGCGAGCACGAGCTACAGCCTGACCAATCCCGACCCGCAGACTCTGCGCTTCGAAGTCAAGCAGGGTGATTATGCCTGGTACGATAGCTCATCTGTCGATCGCTCGGAGGTTTCAGGCGTTAACAACATTCCCGGCGGCACTCCCATCGCCCTGAACTATCAGTTCATGGTGGAGCCGAATGGCCCAAATGGGTCATTTGTGAATACCGCAGATGGCTGGTTCATCGTCGGACAAATGCACAATGATGACTGGTCGAGCGGAGTGGGCACGTCGCCGCCGTTCGCGATCCAGCTTGTTGGCAATCATCTGCAGATTGTCGCCAGATACGTCCAGCCGGGTCAGAACCCGAGCAACGGGGCTGGCAACGTGCAGATGCTCACGCTCTGGACTGATCCCAATCCGATCCAGACGGGCGTCTACAACAACATTCAAATACAGGCCGACGTTTCGAACACCGGTGGCGGGTATTTGAAGGTCTCGATCAACGGGACACAGGTCGTGAATTACAGCGGCCCCTTGGGTTATGGGCAGGCGACCAATTGGGAATACGGAATCTATCGGTCGTCGGCGCCCGAGACCGTTGCCGTCGATTACCGAAACATGACGCTGTTGACGGGGGCGGCGGCGACGTCGACGCAGCCGACGACACCGACGCAGCCGACCACACCGACCACGCCCACTACCCCGAACGTCGCGCCGACGGTCACGCAGGTCGCCGCTTCGCCGGGGACCGGAACCGAGCATGTCGGCGATGTCGTCACGTTGACCCTCACCTTGAGCGAGGCCGTGACCGTCACGGGTAAGCCGACGCTGTCGCTCAATGATGGTGCCAGCGCCACCTATGTTGGTGGCTCCGGGACAAATACGCTCACCTTCCAGACGACGGTCGCGTCGACTAATACGAACACCTCGGCGCTCGCCATCACCGGGGTCAATCTCGCGAGCGGCGTGAGCATCACGGATTCCGGGGGGCTTGCCGCCAATCTCTCGGGCGCGGTGAAGACATTCTCCGGTCTCCAGATCTCGAACACGCCCATCATGCCGACGCAGCCAACCACACCGACGACGCCAACCACGCCGACAACTCCGTCGACGCCGACAGTGACTACGCCGGTGCTCTCCGTCGCGGACAGCTCGCTATGGGTCGCCGGCAGAGGCGGTCACGTCGACCTGGGGACAACGCTGTCCACGACCGATCCCAACGATAAAGTCAGCCTGAACATCAAAGGCCTGCCGAAATATGAGACGATCACGACCGGCGATGGCACAACGTTCAGGGGAGGCAACATCACGCTGAGCTCTGCGCAGGTCGCCAGCGGATTGACGCTGACATCGTACTACCGGGGCAATGCCCATCCGGTCGCGACCCTTACCCTGACCGCGAGCGCGACTGACCCGGTGACGGGGGCTGTGACGACGGCGACGCCGCAGACCATCACCGTCACGGATCCTCGGCCGTCCGCAACCTCAGGGAGCACGACGAACCAGGACCAAGGGCTGCACCATCACCTTGGGTCGGGCAGCAGCACGCTGGCAGCTACCGTGCCGCAGACCACCTCCTTGGCGAATTACGATACGGCCAAAGGGTCCCATGCGAGCCATAGCTTCGCGCTGCTGAACCAGTATCTGGCGGGTGGCTCTGGTCGGGTCGACGGGGGGCAGATCGCGGCAGCCATTTCGAATGGCGCCGCTTGGGTGCAGAATGCGTTCCTGACGAAGCCGCACCACTAACGTACTGCCGCACCCGGGCACCTTGCGCCCGGGTGCGGCACCGTCAACTTTTTGGACGCCGAGCGGCAAAGTGGTCGGCCAGCAGCCGCGAAGGGGAGGTTGAAAAACCAATCCACAACGGAGGGTTGCCGGCTGCCGCCGATTGACGGACAATCGCCGTAAGAATTCTGATTCGATACTTCGTTGCGAGCGTAAAACGCCTGAGTTTAGGTCAGTTTCCGGGCACAACTTGCATGTGTATAAATCCACAATTCGAAAGTTTTTTCGCCATTTTTGCTCGTTAACCAACCTGCTCAGCCAGTCGGGGGGCAATTTCAATATCCCGTCGCGCTGAAATCTCCTCGCGGTTCGAGGCCCTAACGCTCTGATGACTGCTTGCGCCGTTTTGGCTGTAAGCACGTGTATGTCGCGTATCCTCGGATAGGCGTCATTGGAATTCCATGTGCATGCAAAGGACCACAAACGCAGGCGGTAGCCGCGAAGGGTAGAGTAACGAAATGGCGATCCAGAACGGAAATGCCCACGCAACTCCAGATCTAGGGTTTCGAGCGCTGGCTCTGTTCCTGCGCCTTCATGGCGTGAACACTGAACCCGATCAGCTCCGCGGTCGCTGCGGAGATGGTGCGATAGGCATCCGCGCAATGCTTCGTTGCGCGCGCGAATTCGGGGTCAGAGTCCGTGCGACGACGATGGATTGGCCGCGGCTGGCGGGCATCCAGCTGCCTGGCATCGCGTCGCTGCGTGACGGCGGATTTCTGCTTCTGGGAAAAATTGAGGACCAGGTGGCGCTTGTGCTGCACCCGGCCTCGTCGCATCCGCGGCGGATGACGCGTGCGGAATTCGAAGCGATCTGGGATGGCGGTTTGATCTCGCCCGGCTCACAGAGCCTCGCACATCGCGCACGTCATGCGGTTGCCGATATTCGCACCCGAGGAGTTGATCTGGGTGCCTGCCTGATGCGCCACGCCAGTGGTCTGACGATGCTTATCCGCGACGGCTTGGCAAAGGCCCGCGATGCCTTCTTGACGAAGGCGCCCGACATCCTGATGCGGGCGCGTTTTGCCGCCTCCGGCGATGTTGCGAACGAGTCGGAGGATGTCGGGTCCCCGGCTGCGAGCGCCGCTCCCGATGACGTCGACGAATCCGGGCTCATTGCGCTCGCGATCTTGCTGCGCTGCCATGGAATTGCTGCCGACCCCGCCCAAATCCACCACCGGGTGGGCGCGGCGCGCCTCGGCGTTACTGAAATCTTGCGCTGTGCAAAGGAATTCGGGCTCAAGGCAAGGGTGCAGAGGACCAGCTGGGACAGGCTTGCAGTCACGCCACTGCCGGGAATTGCACTGTTGCGCGACGGCAGCTTCCTGATTCTCGGCAAGCTCATCGACGGCAAGCTTCTCGTTCAGCGCCCACTGTCTCCGCGCCCCGAAACACTTACCCAGGCCCAGCTCGAGGCCATCTGGGATGGTGGCCTCATTCTAATGGCCCGGCGCGCCAGCCTGACCGATCTCGCGCGACGCTTCGATATCGCCTGGTTCGTCGGCGCCATGCAAAAGTATCGCCGCCTGCTGAGCGAGGTGTTGGCGGCATCGTTCTTCCTCCAGATCTTCGCCGTGGTCTCACCGTTGTTCTTCCAGGTGGTCATCGACAAGGTGCTCGTGCATCGAAGCGTGAGCACACTCGACGTTCTGGTCATCGGCCTTGTCGTGCTGACTGTGTTCGAAGCCATTCTCGAGACGCTGCGCGTCTATCTGTTTGCGCATACGACGAACCGTATCGATGTCGAACTCGGTGCCAGGCTGTTTCGCCATCTCATGGCTCTGCCGATCGCCTATTTCCAGACGCGCCGCGTCGGGGATTCGGTGGCACGCGTCCGGGAGCTGGAGAATATCCGCCAGTTCCTGACGAGTTCGGCGCTCACGCTGGTCATCGACCTTCTTTTCACGGTCATCTTCCTTGTGGTGATGTTCTACTACTCGACGACGTTGACCTGGATCGTGCTCGCGTCCTTCCCATTCTACATCGGCATCTCGGCGGGAGCCGCGCCGCTATTCCGCGCGCGCCTCGATGAGAAGTTCAATCGCGGCTCAGAGAACCAAGCCTTCCTGGTCGAGAGCGTCACCGGCGTCGAGACCTTGAAGGCCATGGCGGTCGAGCCGCAGATGCAACGCCGCTGGGAGGAGCAGCTCGCCGGCTATGTCGCCGCCAGCTTCCGCGTGCTCAGCCTGAACAACACGGCGAGCCAGGCAGTTCAGATGATCAACAAGCTGGTCATCGCCGCGACCCTTTACTTCGGCGCGCGGCTGGTAATTGGTGGGGACCTGACCGTCGGCGAACTTGTCGCGTTCAACATGCTGGCCGCGCGCGTCAGCACGCCGGTGCTGCGGCTTGCGCAGGTCTGGCAGGACTTCCACCAGGCTCGCCTGTCGATCGATCGTCTCGGCGACATCCTCAACACCATTCCGGAGCCGAGCTTCACTCCCTCTCGCGCTGCGTTGCCGCCGATCCGCGGCCAGGTGAGGTTCGAGCACGCGACGTTCCGCTATCGCATCGACGGCCCCGAGGTGCTGCATGACGTGTCCTTCAGCATCGAGCCGGGCCAAGTCATCGGCATCGTCGGCTCGTCCGGGTCTGGCAAAAGCACCATCACCAAGCTGATCCAGCGTCTCTATGTTCCGGAAAGCGGACGCGTCCTGGTCGACGGCGTCGATCTCGCAATGGTCGACCTGAGCTGGCTACGGCGCCAGATCGGAGTCGTGCTGCAGGAAAACGTGCTGTTCAACTGCACGATCCGGGACAACATCGCACTGACCGATCCGACCATGTCGATGGAACGCGTCATCGAAGCGGCAATGCTGGCCGGCGCGCACGACTTCATCCTGGAGCTGCCCGAGGGTTACGACACCATCGTGGGCGAGCGCGGTAGCAGCCTGTCTGGCGGGCAACGGCAGCGTATCGCAATCGCGCGCGCGCTGATCACCGATCCGCGCATCCTGATTTTCGACGAGGCGACCAGCGCGCTGGACTACGAAAGTGAGCGCGCGATCCAGCAGAACATGAGGCGGATTTCCGCCGGACGGACCGTGATCGTCATCGCTCACCGGTTGTCGACCGTACGTAATGCCAACCGGATCATCACGCTCGAGCATGGCCGCATCGTCGAGGACGGCAGCCATGATGAGCTGATCCAAACCAACGGCCGTTACGCCAATCTTCATTATCTGCAGGCCGGTATCCATGACGTCCGCTAGCCGCAACATCGTCCCGTTTCCGAGACGCGAACTCCGGCGCCGGGAGCACGAGCTTGCATTTCTGCCGGCGGCGCTCGAAATCGCCGAATCGCCGCCGTCACCGATCGGGCGTGCGATCGGAGCGAGCATCATCGCGATGTTCTGCATCGCGCTGCTGTGGGCGACGCTCGGCAGCGTTGATATCGTCGCTACGGCGACCGGCAAGATCGTGCCCGGCGGCCGTACCAAGCTGATCCAGCCGTTCGAGACGGGGGTCGTCCGTGCCATCCGGGTCCGTGACGGCCAGAGCGTGAAGGCCGGCGACGTTCTGATCGAGCTCGACCCGACGATGACTGAGGCCGACCAGGAGCGCCAGAAAAGCGATCTGCTTGCGGCCGAACTCGACGCAGCGCGATTACGGGCCGCCCTTGCAGCCGATCCGCTCGCCGCGTTCCGTGCTCCGCCGAACGCAAGTGCCGCCGAGATCGAGATGCATCGCCAGTTCCTGATTAGCGAGCGCGCCGAGCAAAATGCCAAGCTTTCCGAAATCGAGCGGCAGCAGGGGCAGAAGGAGGCGGAACGAGAGACGACATCGGCGAGCGTTGCCAAGCTGGAAGCAACCATTCCCGTGCTGCAGGAGAGGGTCGATATCCGCAAGGGCCTCGTCGAAAAGGCACTGGCTTCTAAGGTCGTCTATCTAACCGAGTATCAGGAGCTGGTCGCCATGCAGCAGGATCTTGTGCTGCAGAAGAGCCGGCTGCGCGAAGCCGATGCGGCGATCGCGCTACTGAAGGAAACAAAGGAGAAGGCTACCGCAGAGTATCGCCGCGCGACCTATGACGCACTTGCGAAGGCCGAGCAGAAGGCTGCGAGCGCGGCGCAAGAGGTGATCAAGGCGGATCGGCGCACGAAGCTCCAGCGCCTGACCGCGCCAGTCGACGGGGTCGTGCAGCAGCTTGCAGTCCATACGGTGGGCGGCGTGGTGACCCCGGCTCAGGCGCTCGCAGTGGTGGTTCCGAGCGAGAGCCAACTCGAGATCGAGGCCATGCTCTCCAACCGCGATATCGGATTCGTCCATCCGGGGCAGGCGGCGGAGATCAAGATCGATACCTTCAACTTCACGCGCTACGGACTGCTTCACGGCGACGTGCTCAGCGTGTCGACGGATGCCATTACGCGCGACCGGACGCAGGGGTCGAATGACCACCCGTCGGGCGCCACGTCGAGCAGCAGCGAGCCGAAGGGTCAGGAGCTGGAGTATGCCGCGCGCGTTTCGCTCGACCGGACACACATGCAAGTGGAGGACAAGCTCGTCAAGCTCGGCCCGGGCATGGCGGTGACGGTCGAGATCAAGACCGGTACGCGCAGGATCATCAGCTACCTGCTCTCGCCGCTGGCGAGGTACAAGCAGGAAGCGCTGCGGGAACGGTAAGAAGCCGTCTTGGCTGGGCGAGGCCTTGTGCCGCCGGACCAAGCCGGCGCCACGCGGGCCCAATGCGGAAGTTGTGGAAAGGCCCGGATCGCCGGTGACGCGATCCGGGTCGGCGCATCGCCGCCCAGATGTGGCAAGGCCCTGAGGCAACAGCTTTGCGGTCGTGGTTGAACGGCCTAGCGACCAGGCATTCTCGTCGGCGGGCAATCGAGGCGGGGCCTCATCCACCATCCCGTCAATCACTGGATCTGTTCGGACACCCCTGACACGCGGACACGGCGTGAGGTATCCGCCGCTGTCCATCTCTACGCCAGGCCGGGGCCACCGCGCTCCACCGGGACGTCCGTCGGCATCGTCCACCGTCTACCGATCTCGCTGCCGCTCTGAGGGCGCAACACGGCGCTTACCTTCAGGCAGCCTCTCAACGCATTCTGGTTACTTCGGATGGTGCGCTGTTCAGCTAGCGAATTCAATGCCACTGTTGGGCATTTCAGTTCAATGCAGGCGCTGATCGCGGCGGGATAGATCGGCCAGCATGCGGAAGGGTCAATCACCTTGTGCGGCTTCGTTGGCATATTCGAATTCACGGAATCGTTTGAATCGGCGCGCAGCCGGGCACTGGAGATGGCAAAGACGGTCAGGCACCGTGGCCCGGATTGGAGTGGCATTTATTCCAGCGAACGCGCGATGCTCGCGCACGAACGCCTTTCCATTGTCGACGTGGAGCACGGCGCCCAGCCCCTTCTCGACGTCACCGCGGGCCGGGCGCTGGCTGTGAACGGAGAGATCTACAATCATGTCGCCTTGCGCGACGCACTGAAGCGGCCGCACGCCTGGAAGACGAAATCGGACTGCGAGATTATCCTGTATCTCTACGACGAGTACGGACCAGATTTGTGCAAAATGCTGAGTGGCATTTTTGCGTTTGCCCTCTTCGACGAACGTACCGGTGATTTCTTCGTCGCGCGGGACCACATCGGCATCGTGCCGCTTTATATTGGATGGAGCGGCGACGGCGTCACTTATGTCGCCAGCGAAATGAAAGCTCTCGATGGGGTATGCGAGACGATCCAGGAGTTTCCGGCGGGACATTACTATAACGGCAAGGCCCGCGAATTCGTCAGGTGGTATGATCCAGACTGGGCGCATGCATTTCCAACCAAGAAGGTGTCGCTGCACGAACTCCGGACTTCACTCGAGACCGCAGTCAAACAGCAAATGATGTGCGATGTGCCTTACGGGGTACTTATTTCTGGTGGGCTCGATTCCTCGCTCATCGCGGCGCTCGCAGCACGACACCGCTTCAAGCGGATCGAGTCTGGAGAGACTGAGGAGGCCTGGTGGCCAAGACTACACTCGTTCTCCGTCGGTTTGGAAAATTCACCCGACATGAAGTATGCGCGAAAGGTGGCGGCTCACATCGGCACGGTCCATCATGAAGTTGTTTTCACGGTGCAGGAGGGGTTGGACGCGTTGCCCGATGTCATCCGGCACCTCGAAACCTTCGATGTCACCACCATTCGTGCTGGCACGCCGATGTACCTCATGGCGCGCAAGATCAAGGCAATGGGCATCAAGATGGTGCTGTCTGGAGAAGGCGCTGACGAGGTCTTCGGTGGCTATCTCTACTTCCACATGGCCCCTTCAGCGGAAGAATTCCATGAGGAGACTGTTCGAAAGCTCTTTGCGCTGAGCAGATACGATTGCTGTCGCGCGAACAAGGCGACAGCTGCCTGGGGCGTCGAAGCCCGCGTGCCGTTCCTGGACAAGGAATTCCTGGACTACGCGATGTCGATAGACCCGGCCGAAAAAATGTGCCCCGGTGCGAAGATCGAGAAGGGCATATTGCGGGAAGCTTTTACCGACCTGTTGCCGCGGGAGATTTTGTGGCGTCAGAAGGAGCAGTTTTCGGACGGAGTGGGGTACAGCTGGATTGAGTGCTTGAGGAATCATGCCGATGGTAAAGTCTCGGATCAGATGTTCGCAGAAGCGGGTAAGCGCTTTCCGAAGCAAACGCCGACTTCGAAAGAAGGCTACTTCTATAGAACCATCTTTGACGGGATTTTCAAGAATCCGACCTCTTGCCTGACTGTCCCCGTCGGTCCCTCGATCGCGTGTTCGACCCCGACCGCGTTTCTCTGGTCCCAGCAATTTGCGAGTATGGATGATCCATCCGGAAGGGCAGTGAAGGGCGTACACATCCAGGCCATTGATAACATGTGAGCGGGACGCCTGAACCGGGAGCAGACTGCGATCTTCCCATGTGCCTGGCAGTTCGGAAGCCGGCCGCGGCCAATATCTCAATTTGCATTCGCTGCACCGAAGAGCCGCAGCTTCTTTTTTGGAAAGTTCGTAGCGATCGTTCGCAGCGTCCGTTTCGCATCACGGAGCTTGGCCTCGATGTGGCGTTCTGGACCATCTCTGCCAATTGCGATCCACTTCATGGCATACTCGCTATTTGCAAGATGGGCCTTGTGCCCAGCGCCACCGGCCAGAAAGTCGTAGCCGCTTTCCCCGCGCGAAATGCTGTCCTCAATAGCCAGCACGTGGCTTACGAGCCCGGGCTTAATGCGGCTATCGCTCTCGTAAAGAAAGCCGCTTTGGTAGTTCAGGACACGGCCGTCATGCACGAAATTGTACACGACCCCAACCGTCTGGTCGCCAACCAGCGTCCGTGAGATGCGGACCGCTCCTGTCGGAACTCCGCGCGCGATCAACTCCTCGTGGAACGGACGGAAGCCCGGATTGGCGAAAGCGCCTTTGCGCCCCCATCGCGACCGATGAAAGTCGCTCAGCAAATCGAACGCAGCCAGGGCCTCTGCCGTCGTTTCCATGATCCGGAATTCAAGGGGGCCGCGTTCGGCGTACAACCTCATGGCACGGCTCACGGCCTGGCGGGTGCTGCGGCCCAATGTGGCGCGATAATCCTTCTTTTGCTGACGTACTTTCGCGAAATCAACCCATAAGGCCGTATCAGCCTGTTTTACCTCGCTAACGAGCCCAGCCCTGCCCGCAGCGCGGCAGGCGGCCAACTCGAGGTCCGCATCAATTCCGGAGAGCACCAGCTGATCCGCGCGGCGCAAGCGGGACGTCAAAGCGTCGAGGCCTGCCGGAATAATGGTCTCCGGTTGCTCTGCAAGAATGCTATTGCACTCGATGAACAATCGGTCGAAACGGCTATCTCCGGATTCATTGAGCAGCCAACGTGCCCGCGCATACGGCCCAAGTCTCCAGGCTCTCCGCCGGCAAATGATAGCCAACCCGACGATCTTGCCTGACGACCGAGCTACGAGGACGTGCGGTTGCGTGCCATCCGGAATATGCCGTAGCCACGTGCCGATCCAGAGCCAGGACAAGAAGAACGAGTGAGGGGCCCGAGCTTCGAGCTCCTTCCACGCGGTTTCAAGCCAGGCAATGCTCTCCAAGGCTTCCAGGCTGACATCGGTGACGGCATCGGGCATGCTCATTCTTGTTCAACGCCAGAGGGCCGCAAGCGCGCTTTGATGAGAGAACAAGGATCCTGCCGCAATGATCGCGCATAATCCCATGATCGGGCGGGCCTGCTCACACACGAATCCTTCTGGCGGCCACGCCATTGGGCGTCTGTGACCATCGCCTCGGCCGGGCGGATGGCGGTACTATATCTGGAATTCGACCGATGTGCGGACCCTTTCTGGTTACCCACTCCTGCGACTTGTGCCTTCGGCGCGACTGTGCCGAGGGGGGCTGTGACCGGCCAGCTTTCGGCTGGCGCCGGCGCTCCGGCCGCGCGTCCGACGGCTTCGACTGTGCCCTCTCATCGTGACCTGCCATGGCGCCGCGCCGGTTTGGCCGTGCCGCGTTTGAGCTACGGAGCGCGAACTTTCGGCTTGAACAGCAGCCTTGTCTGCCCGTTACGTGCTGCCAGCGGCGGCGCGGCTGGCGCGATACGCTCTGGCAGCTATCGCGCTTCGATCGCGCTATTTCCGCAATTGTGAGATAGAACGACTACGATGGTCGGGATAGAGCCTGGACCGAGGCCAGGAACGCTCCGAGCTGTTCGACCAAATCTGCGGCGATCGACTTGTCGACCATCAGAATTGTGGTGCCCGGTGTTTTGTCGGATGACCAGGCGCCCTGAGCGGAGATCGCAGCATGATCGGAGCGGACCTTTACAAGCACGCGAACTCTCTCCACGTTGAGACGCTCGCCGACGAGATTAGTCCCTTCCACAGAGCCGGCGGCGGTTTGTCTGCCGACTGCGACGGGCGATATCTCTAGTATCGCTTGGGCCAACCAGATCGCATGCTTGTAGGGAATCGTCCAAATTGCCGAGCCATGATCGGCGTCAACATCAACTCTAAATGCCAGTCCATCGTCGGAAGTCTCAATCCCGTGAAAACCCGTGATGGTTTGTCGGTCAAGCGTGCCGTCTCGATTGGTCAACGCGGGCCTCGATTTTGTTTTCGCGATAGTGAGCGTTGCTATTCCGAATTCAACCTGTTTTCGAGTGAGCTGATCGCTCCGCAATTGGGCGGGACCGTCGCTCCCTAGGCTGGAGCGGCGATCCCTTATCGCACGATATGTTTGGCCGGGGTGTCGTTGTCCGCCAATCCGCACGACTGAGGACACGGTAAATCGGCAAATGCCTGCGGCAAATTGCCATTCTGAACTAGTCCGAACTAAGAGGTTCAACAGCACGTCGCCTCTTGGGGCAAAGGTATTAGCGCGCTGCAAAAATTGCGAAATCCTGGTGACGAAATTCAAAGGAGAGACGTAAGGTCATTGGTCGAGGTTGACCGCTACAACCTCCGAATCCCCATAGCCCCAGCTCCCCCTGAGCTAGGGCTCGCCGCGCCACGGACGTCGCTGCCTTCTCCACCAAGGGCGCTTTTGACCTTGGCGACGCCCGCGGGGATCCGGCCGTGGCCTGGCCGCGACAATGAAGAGGCCGCCAAGTGAGGCGACCTTACATTCCCGCGCAAATGCAGTTTTCAACCACTCTAGCACGGCGGCTCAAATACGGACGGCGCCCCGGTCGGTGCTGTCCAAGTTAGGCCACTCGCAGGAGCGGATTAGGCCATTGGCGCACCATCATTGGAACAACAATACCCGGTGTAATTCCGACGGGGTGAGTTCAGGCCCCAAGCCTTGCACCCCGATAACGGCCCCGGTCTATCGCCCAGATCGGGGCTGTTTCTTTTCGGCGGAGCAGCGGCTGGTGGCCCGCCCATCAGGCGCGCAACGGTTTTCTGGCCCTGAAGGGCTAGGTGTTCAGTCTCGAGGTCAAGTGGTGGGGATCGATCTTGAATCGGGCCAGTTCTAAAAGTGCGCCACCGGGCGACGGTTGGTTCGAATTCGCGGCATGCGCACGCCATGGACGTCGAATTCTGTCCATCGCGGGCAGGCGGCGGCATCTGCAGAACGAGAGAGCTCGGGCGGGGGGCTGGTCGGCTGCGGCTCCAATAGCTCACAGCGCAAAGCTGCGTCGCCGGCTTCGAACTGGTCGCGGCGCCTCGATCGTTAGTAGAAGCGCAATCTTTCTCCCGCAGCATCGTTCAAATTTACATTGGTTATTGATGGGCTCGGAAATGATCGCTTTTCCCGACAGGCGAAAGTCTGTGCGTAATCCATCGCTGGATAACGCCTTGATCAGGTTTGGTGACTTGGCGCTGTGCTGTATCGTTGGTGACATCACGGAGAACGGCGCGGCGCTGAAGGCGGATGATCCGCCATCACCTCTTCCCGACCACTTCACGCTTATCGTTCCACCGAGCAAGACTTACTCGTGCAACGTCGTTTGGCGAAGAGGTGCATGGGTTGGCGTCGTGTTCGTTGCTGAATGAAACGAGCCAACCACCGAGCGAAACCAAATGAAGAAGGCCGCCAGAAAAGGCGGCCTTATGTTGCAGTCCTAGGATTGGTTTCCGGCATTCAATTGGGCATTAGTCCCGGCGAGGACAGCCTCCCGCTCAAATGTGCACTTGTCTCTGCGTATCGGGCGAGCTTTATCAGCGCTTCCTTGGCGGCACAGGGGGCGAGAGCCGCGGCCTCGTTCCGCAGTTCTCTAGCTCGCTCTGCGAGCCGTGCTTCGAGAGTATCCCTCTGAACTACGCGGTGGCGTACTTGTCCCATGCGCTTTCCCTCGACAGGTCTCCACCCGGAACTTACGATTCCAAGCTTTAACAGCGCGTAAAAGTTCTCGGGAGGAAGGTGTTCTGAGACGCCAAGACGGCGCCAAGAGGGCGCCAAATGGGACAAATTGCGAATTGCCTGGCAAAGGGCAGATTTTGCAGAAGGGCCCAGGAGGCGTGGGCTGCGTGTCTCCGGACCCTTGACACCAGGTTAGGCAGTGATGTCGGTGCTGGCGCCTTTTCATGCGAGAAGACCGGCCCGGCTCTGCTCTGGCGATGTTCGAGCGACCTTGGCGTGCTGTAAGCCGTCCCAGTGTTCGGCCAGCATGTCCTTGTTCTGATGCAGCATAAGGCGGTTGAGATTCTCTCCCCGACAGGCTCCAGTGCTCGAGCGTGCTCTACGACCCGGCGAGCCATTCCGGGGGCGGGGGCTGTCGTTTTCATGCCGACTTGGGCGTCGTTTGCGCCTGCCTTGGTCTAAGATACCGGGGCGATGGAGTTCGTTACACATGGTGTGTCGATCTCGCAACGTCTCAATAGTTTCGTTGGGTATCGGACGTGCTTGGGCTTCACGTCATTGCCAATTTGTCGTCTAATAATGACGGACCTCCGGCGGCGATTTTATTTCCAAGACGTTCATTTGAAATCGGGTCCAAGAGGTCGCTGTCCAGCGCCAGCGGCCTCTTCGTTTTGCTTCATTGGATTGCAAAGGACCGTCCAATGCCGATACAGGTGTGGGCCGTTGCCGCTTCGATCGGCTGGACAGCCGTTGTGGGCACGATGCTGCTGTATATGATTTTCGGCCCCGGCTAGTTCGTGCCGACTTCGTTGACGTTATCTAGGTAACTTCCGCGACATGGCGGTGTGTGGATTCCGCTCTTTGAGCTTGCTTCAGCGCTGGCACCGGCCATCGCGGGAAATGCTCGGGCCTCTCGGTTATCCGCGGAATTTTAGCCTAACGGCAGGCATGAGCCGCGCTTCTCATTGTCGCCATGCTAGCTCATTTTTTTTGCCATACTCCCTAATTAACCAATCAAGCCTAGCAGTCGGGGGGCAATCCCACTGCAACGATATGTGTTGGCGGTCACCGCGATACATTGGAAGTCTGCTCGCGGCACAAGGTGTTGTGAGCACGTGGTATGTCGCGCGCCTTCGCGATGCGCGGCAGTGGAATTCCCTTGTAAACGTCAAAAGAGAAGAATCTCTGCGACCCACGGAGGTCTGAATTGGATACGACCGGGACAATCACATCATTTTCGTCCACACCGATGACGAGGTTTTCGATCGGTGGCGACGTCTACGGAGTGCAGGATGCGAGCACGAGCTACAGCCTGACCAATCCTGACTCACAAACTCTGCGCTTCCAGGTCCAGCAGGGTGATCATGCCTGGTACGACAGCTCGTCTGTCGACCGCTCCGAAGTATCAGGCGCGGGTAACATTCCCGGCGGCACGCCGCTCAACTTGAACTATCAGTTCATGGTGGAGGCAAATGGCCCCAACGGGTCATTTACGAATACCGCAGATGGCTGGTTCATCGTCGGACAGATGCACAATGATGATAACGCGAGCGGCGTGGGCACCTCGCCGCCTTTTGCGATCCAGCTTGTCGGCGATCATCTGCAGGTTGTCGCCAGATATGTTCAGCCGGGCCAGGATCCGAGCAACGGGGCCGGCAATGTGCAGATGCTCACGCTCTGGACCGACCCCAATCCAATCCAGACGGGTGTATATAACAACATTCAAATACAGGCCGATGTTTCGAACACCGGTGGCGGGTATTTGAAGGTCTCGATCAACGGGACCCAGGTCGTGAACTACAGCGGCCCCTTGGGTTATGGGCAGGGCACCAATTGGGAATACGGGATCTATCGGTCGACGGCGCCCGAAACCGTTGCCGTCGATTACCGAAACATGACGCTGTTGACGGGATCGTCGGCGACTGTCACGTCGCCGTCAACTCCGACACAGCCAACCACACCGTCCACCACCCCAACTACGGTCACCAGCCCGAGCACCATTGTCGCGTCGACTGGAGCACAGGACACCACTTCGCCGGTGCCCGCGATAGCCGCCCCGGCGCCGGCGATAGCCGCCCCGGCGGCAGCTGCTACAACGGCCGATCCCGGCGTCCTGGCCGCCATGGGACTGGCGCCGACATCCGGTTGGTCGACGCCGGCGGCCGGCGCAACCAGTGCAAGCCTGCCAAGCCCGGATTTTTCGCGTTTCGGATTTGACACCGGTACGCTGGCAACGGGCGCGTCGCAGACTGCCGGTTGGTGGGGAGATCAAGGCACGGCCGCCAGTGGATGGGGAGATCAAGGCGCGGCCGCCGCGTCTCAGGCAAGCAGCAGCTTTGCGCTGCTGAACCAGTATCTGGCGGGTAGCTCGGGTGGGGCCAATGGCGGTATGATCGCTGTAGCCATGAGCGGCACTGCTTGGACACAGAACTCGTTCCTGACCAAGCCTCAGAGCTAAGGGGCTGCCGGCCCGCTCGCGGTTCGTCTGCGCCGGGCCGGTCCTCCTACTGGACCTCAGTCAAATCGGTCGTTTTTGGCCCAACGGGTTCGCAAGTGAGACCGCGCGCTCGCGGTATTCGAGCCGCCCGTGCGGTTTCCGCTCTTCTCCTTGCTTTCGCTCTACGAGCCACCAAGTCGATCGCGGATATTCTGTTCACTCCCAATGCCACAAAGGTGCTGCGCCTGAACCGGTGGTCGTGCCGGCACGAGCGCTTCCTGAAGCGTTCTTCAGTTTTCGCGAGGCGAAACAGCAAGGCCTGAGGCGATACTGACGCCAAACATTTGCCGGCGACCCGCAGCAAGTGAAGCGCGTTTCCCACCCGTCTAGCCTCGTTGTTCGGCGTCCTTCATATTCGATTACCAAAATGAGTACCGCATATTAGGTCAGCAAAACTTCCCGAAAGCAGTCAAACCTCGCTGTTGACCTGGAGCATCCCTGGAGAGGACTGTGGATCGGCTGGCCATAATCTCACTTGCGATCGTAATCGCGGGGCTTCTGAGCGGCGGCGTCTATTCAGTGTCGAGTTCAGGCCTCAGCACTGCAATAGTCATCAATCGCTTCACCGGCGCAGCGTGGTCGTGCAGCGTCACTTGCGAACTCATCGAAACACGCCGAAATCCAAAATGAGGCATTTTGGCCTCGACGCGCGCATGATCTGCTGCGCAAGGCACGCCGGACTGATTTCGCTTATGCGGAGAGCCGTCATCGTAGGTCGAGGCGCGGATCAGGGCTGGCGCCAGCGTCTCGACAGGTCTGGCACAAATCACGAGGCAGGTTATGGCTCAACGTGGGAGCGGCATAGCCGCGCCTGCTGCGGTCACTGGCTCATTCTATCACCGGACAGACAAATTTCTCCCGGAAACGTTGGTTGTGGCCATTGGCTGCCTCCGCAAGGGAGACGATAAGCCGTTCCTCGACAAGACCGACGACAACGTTTCCTCAAGCCACGCCGAACTGTCCTCGGCTTTCAGGAGGGCCCCGGAAGAGGGACGCTCGGCAGGACCAGGCGGCGGCGCCCGCCGAGGGCTGCTCGCCGCGGGCGGCCTGGAGGCGATACGGCCGGCCTGCCAGGCCGCTGTACCGCCCCTGGAGGAGGTTGAGGCAGTCCGACCATCCGGCCCGAGCCGCTGGCTCGGATCATGGCTGGCGGCGGATGGGCGCTTCCTGCAGGGCATACAGCGAGCCATTTGCAGTCGAGCGCCAGCGACCGCACCGCGGCGGTCGGCGTCGAGGGACAGGACGGACGATGGCGGCACGTGGGAGGTTGATCGGCGGTCTCTGAAGCACCCGACGACCCCGCGGAATCCGGCGTGGTGATGACTATTCGGGTCCCAGAGGCTCCCGCCATCTAGCCGCCGCGATATCCATTAGGGTTCTGCATCTGCCAGCGCCAATGATCCGTACACATCTGTGTCAGTGATCGCCTTGAGGTCCAGCCCAGCAGATTTTGAGCGAGCGTCGGATCCGCGTAACAGATGGCGACATCACCGGCCCTGCGTTGGTCAATCACATACGGAACTGGCCGGCCACTCACGGTCTCGAACGTCTTGATCACCTCCAGGACGCTGCTGCCGCTTCCCGTTCCGAGATTGACGGTCTGAATGCCGGGGTGTCTCAGCTCGCTCAAGGCGCTCAGATGCCCGGATGCAAGATCGACGACATGAATGAAGTCGCGGATGCCGGTGCCATCCGGAGTATCGTAGTCATCGCCCCAAACCTGCAGCTTCTCACGTCGCCCGATGGCCACTTGCGCCACGAGCGGCAACAAGTTGTTGGGCACGCCGAGCGGATCTTCTCCGATCAGCCCGCTTTCGTGTGCGCCAACGGGATTGAAGTAGCGCAGGATGGCGATCCGCCAATCGCTGTCGGACCGATAGAGATCCCTCAATATCTCTTCGACAAAATACTTGGTGCGACCATACGGATTTATTGGTCCTACGGGATGTTTCTCGTCCAGCGGCAGGTATGCGGGCGTGCCGTAAACCGTTGCGGACGAACTAAAGACCAACGTTTTCACGCCGGCACGCGCCATCGCCGACACGAGCCGCATCGTCCCCACCACGTTA
Organism: Bradyrhizobium sp. USDA 4011; assembly: GCF_054063415.1. Lineage (NCBI taxonomy): Bacteria > Pseudomonadati > Pseudomonadota > Alphaproteobacteria > Hyphomicrobiales > Nitrobacteraceae > Bradyrhizobium > Bradyrhizobium sp. USDA 4011. The sequence continues at coordinate 946,224 of NZ_JBSSGG010000001.1, read as the reverse complement.
TTTTGGTAGTACGTCATGGGTTGAGTGCTGGACTCGCCGACTGCCTTGAGCCCGGCGAGGTGAATCACCGCGGTCACGCCGTGAGTGCGCAGGATCTCGTAAACCGCCTCCTCATCGCAGATATCGATCTGCCGGAATACGAGCGATCGCCCGCAGATGGCCTGTACCCGCTCGAGCGATGCGCGATTGCTGTTGCAGAGATTGTCGACCGCAACGACATCTAGCCCGGAGTCGAGTAGGGCGACCGCGATATGTGACCCGATATAGCCGGCGCCTCCGGTCAACAGGATCATTCTGATTCCATTTCCATTCCGCGTCTGCCCGCGAAATCTGGGATCGCGACGACGACTCCAGCCCGTGGTGATAGACCGAAATCAAGACGACACGCGCACGATCACCAAGTATTTGTAGTTATCCTGGCAACGCCCGCGTCGAGCGTTTGCGCTGACACCAAAGCGGCCGGCACCAAATGGTGCCGATCGCCACATCGATGGGTGCCGCATCCATCGATGTGGCGCGGACTCCAGCTCGAGATATCCGGCCGAAAGCTTCCCGGTGGGTGGCCGAACCAATTTCGGCTATTTCCGCAGTCGGATCGCCCCGTCGGCCTTCGAACCGATATCCTTGCGGGGGTGGCCGTTTGTAAGAGGCACTTCGAAGTAGTTCACCGCATGGTCAATTGAACCGAGCGGCGCGGGCCGGCCTGTCCTCGCGATCTTGGGAAGTTCTCTTTTCGGTGGGAGGAGGCGCTCGGTTGCGTCAGCGGTCGGGTACGCCGTCCCGCTTGATGGCCGGGCTGTCGGTCGATGGTTCAGCCCCCAGATCGCCGCCTGTGTTCTGTTCTGAACGCGAATCTTGCGGAGGATCGCCTTGATGTGAACCTTCACCGTGGCTTCAGCGATATCGATCTTGCGTGCGATGCACTTGTTGGAATCGCCTTCGATCAGACACTGGAGAATGGAGATTTCTCGCGGCGAAAGCTGCTGTGCGAGCCTATTATCCGCGTTCGCCATGCCATGACCATCATCGAGGCGTGGAGGGACACCGTCCGCGTCACGCTTTTCGATATCAAGCGCGGACGTCAAGAAGTCTGTCGGAAATACCGTTCCGCCCATCATGACGAGCTCGATGGACTTGATGAACGTATCGCAGTTCATCACGTCGATGAAATAGCCGGTGGCGCCGGCTCGGATCGCAGCAGTCAACTCGCTTTGTCGGTAGTGGTCTGCAACGACAGCAATGCGTCCATCCGCGTGACGGCGCTTGAAACACTCGATCTGCTCGAGTGTAGGGCCGAAATCGTCGCCGCTATGAACGATCAGGAAGAGTGCCGGACAAACTGAAGCACCTTCCACATTGGCCTTGCCAGGCAAACCGTCGGCATCGGAAATTGAAGCAAAGACTTGGAAATTTTCGGAGTTTAGAATTCTTGCGAGACCTTCTTTGCGAAGACTGTTTTCACCACCAAGCACAATAGAAAAAGAATACTGTCGTCTCATGGAACTCTCCTGGACGCTACAAAATATGAAACAGGCTCATCGGTTTAACCCGACTCGTTTCTTGGACGGCTTGCCAAGCCCAAAACAGCGACGCATTGAAATTGCTTCTTCAAATCCCGGTCGCTTGGACAGAAATTTGGGGCGAAAAAGCCCTGAGCATGCGTCAAAAGATTTACTAACATTAGATGCTAATCCCCAATATCCCTATATACCGTTGGTTATAGACCTTCCTTGGGATGTCGCCCGTAATATCACGCTCGTGTTTTGACGGAGACTCGTGTTTTGACGGAGACTTGTCGAACAGCGCTCGCTTAGGGTAGGGTCGATACTCTATTTCTATTTGAGATTGTAGAAGATGCGGATTCGGCCTGGCCGCGATGAGAAAATCTGACTTGAATGCCTCAAATTGAAGTAGCTTGGAGCGATATTGGGGTGCCGATTGAACTGGAGGGACTGAGGATTGGCCGAAAATGCATTTCAGTCGTGTGGTCATTGCTAGCAGATATCCCGTTGTTTTACTGGGTCTGAACTGTCTGCTGGAAGCAGAACGTGATTTCAGGGTTGCTGCTCGATGCAGCGATAGTGCAAGTTGCTTGAATGCAATTCGCGCGCTTGTGCCCGATATCGCCATTTTGGACATATCGATGCCTGACATTTTTGGGCAGGCATTGCTCAATATCGCAAATTCCCGGAGTCCTGCTGTTCGGCTCGTGTTCCTCGCAAACTCCGTTGAGGATCGCGACCTCACCATGTTGGCAGAAGTGGGCGCCTTTGGCGTTATCCTGAATGACGAGGAGCCCGAAACTCTTCTCCAGACATTGCGGCAAGTCGCGGACGGCCGCAGGATGCTGCCTGCGCCTTCGAGCGAGGTCGCTATCTCGTCTGGGCAGTCCGCGATTTTGGAGAAGCATCTTGCCGTGCTGACGGACCGGGAGCGTCAGATCATGCGTCTGGTATCGGAGGGATTGTCAAACAAGGAGATCGGCCGTCGTTTGAACGTAACCGACGGTACCATCAAGGTTCATCTCCACCACATCTTCCGCAAGCTCGAGATCGGCAACAGGACAGCTCTTGCTACGCTCGCGGTCTCATACGCAGGGCAAAGCGGCTTGCCTTCCGATTAGCACGCAAGCTTTTCGACTTAGGACGGTATCAGCCGACTTGGCGCTCGGCTGCGCAGGGTATTGGATGAGCGGTGACGGGAAGTACCGTTTCGCCGCATGAGTCCGCGCTTGACTGTCGATGGCGCCGTTCAACGTCCATCACATCGCAACTGCTCCCTCCCTCGCAGGCACGCTTTGTCCCAGGGCATGCCCAAAATGGGCCATGTCGGGATCGATAGGGTCTTTCCGCAGTGACGAGCCCAAGACAGACGTTCGACAAACATTCATCGAGACAGCGCGCGAACTCCGGCAGCGCGACAATTAGGCAGGAAGCCACAGCGTACGAACGTCAGGGGCCTAGGTCTTTTGATGTAGCCCATCCATACATCTAAATATCCATCAGGGCTCCTTGTTTTCGCGCTTATGTGATTGTTCAATCGAAGAAATCCGCGTGAATGGGAACCGCCGCTCCAGAAAGAATGCTCCGGTGCGCACGAGCGCTCCCGCGATTGGAATCCACGTATGACGCTTGACTGGCCTGAGCTCGACCTTACCCGACTTTCCGGCGCGGGCGGGGCCGATGGTCGTGGCGCGTCGGCTTTGGGCCGGATTTTTCATGTTGCCTTGGCCCGCTCGGGGCCTCGATTGTTGCAGCCCGCCGAATCCGACGTCAGTCGGACTCTTGTCGGGCCGGCACCGTCGTTTTCGAGCCTCCTTGATAAGGGAGCTGAGCTGAGGGCCGGGATCATGGTGTCGGTTCTCGAGGGTGATGGCTTGGAGGTTCTCGCATGCATGCTCGATGTGAAGCACGACATCATTCGCGGGCTGGGCGCCTTCCTCAACGAGGCGGAACGTGGGCGCGCTGAAGGGTTGAAGTCGGAGCGGGATCGCCGCCGCTTTATTGCTTGCCGTGGACAGCTGCGCCAGATCCTCGCTTCCAGGTTAGGAGTCTCGCCGTCCGATGTCGAACTGGAATACGGACAGCTGGGTAAACCCCGGCTCTCACACCGCATGCCTTCTCGCGATTTGCGCTTCAGCGTCTCTCGATCCGGAGACGTGGCAGTCGTTGCCCTCTCGACCGGGCAAGAGGTCGGAGTGGACATCGAGGCGGTTCTCCCCGTGCCCGAAGCGGACGAGATCGCCGCGCTGTGCTTTTCCGCCTCCGACTACAAGTCTTATACTGCCCTCGGTCCGGGCGACCAACTGGAAGGCTTCTTCCGGCGTTGGACCCGGCTGGAGGCTATTTCCAAGGGGCTGGGATGCGGCTTGGGATGCCCCGGCTCTTCGGATGAAAAGGATTGGGTTGTCCGAAGTTTCGTACCTAAAACGGGGTATCTCGGGAGCGTGGTTGTTCGGAAATGAATGGTCGTCCGGACTGGAGCTTCCGCGATGTAATCATTCACTGAGGATAGCGGGGAGCCCAGCCCACTTGTTGGAAAGGCACGCAAGTTCATTCCAAGCCGCGCTTGTTCGAGATAGCTCGCGGTCGCAGTCGAGAACACGGGAATAGCCTATGCAAGCGCCGGTGACGCAGTTTTCGGAACTGCTCGCAGACCTCGCGGTCAAGGACATCAAGGTCTGGGTCGAGGGCGATCGGCTCCGGTGCAGCGCACCGGCCGGCGCGATGACGGCGGAGCTTCGCGATCAATTGCAGGGGCGAAAGGGCGAGATCATCGCCTTTCTGAACATGGCCACCGCCGCGGCCACACAGCAGCCTGCAATCATTCCCCTGCAGTCGCGCGGAACGCGCACACCCATTTTCGCTGTACCGGGGCATGTCGGAGCACCGTTCTCATTCTCGGACCTGTCGAAGCACCTCGGTGGCGATCAACCGTTCTACGCGCTTCAACCGCCTGGCTTCGATGGACAGAGCGAGCCGATGGACCGCGTCGAGGATATCGCCGAGTACTTCGCTCGCCAGATCGTTCAGTATCAGCCGGTTGGTCCGTACATCATCGCTGGATACTGCTCCGGCGGTCCAACAGCCCTCGAATTGGCCAAAATCCTCACAAAGCGCGGAGCGGACGTTCCGTGCGTCGCTCTCTTTGGTCCTCTTCATCCCGCCACCCATCGGGAATTGCTGCGTCTGATGTACTTCACGGCCTGGGGGACGATCCGATCGGTCCGGAGATCGATGGCGAAACTGCCGACATTTGGCGCTCGTCTGCGATATTTCGGCAGTCGCCTGCGCGAGCGCGCCTTCATGCCCCTCGTTCGCAAGGAGCCTGTCACGACAGATCCGGTGCTAGCCAGCAGAGCTCTGCTCAAATCCACGGCGATGGCGGCATTTCGGCGGTACACTCCGACTCCGTACTCAGGCCGCGTATGCATATTCCTTCCGAACAAGGCCTGGCTGCGATCGGGCGCAGCACCTCATCGATGGCGGCTCGTGGCGCCCGATGCCGAATTCTATTTCGGCCCCGAGGACTGCGACGAAGTCTCCATGCTGCAGGAGCCTGATGCACCTGCCGTCGCAGCGCTTTATCGCCAGGCAACTCAGAAGCTCAGAGATTGACGTGATCCGATTTTTAAACTTGCCGGATGGGAGCGCATTTCATGAATGAGGTCCTGCCTATCGTGGCGGAGAGCGTGGCGCTTCCTCCGCTGCAAGATGCCGATCATCGGGCGCTGGTCGTCGATTACAACGCCACGTCGGCTCGTTACCCATCGGACAGGACAATCATCGATCTCTTTCATGATCAAGTGACGCTCAGTCCTGATGCTGAAGCGATCCGCTTCGGCGATGCAATGCTGACATACCGGCAGCTCGACGAACGCTCCAACCAGATGGCCGCGCATCTGGGCTCGCAGGGCGTGGGGCCGGGTCGGATCATCGTTGTCTTCATGGAGCACTCCATCGAAGTCGTTGTCGCGATCCTGGGCGTCCTCAAAGCCGGCGCAACCTACGTGCCGCTTGATGCGGCGACGCCGAAAGGGCGCATTGCTACGATCCTGAAAGACATTTCCAACGGGACTGGTGGGCAAACGCCGATGGCGATCACTCAGGCGCGTCTGCAATCCGCCATCGCGCCGGAGCTTGCCGACATTTTCGTGCTCGATGCCGATTTCGGCTCGATTCTGAATCAGCCGGCCTCGGCCCGGCCGTCCGCCGCCAAGTCGGATGGCGTCGCCTACATTATCTTCACTTCAGGCTCGACCGGCACTCCAAAGGGCGTCGAGATCGAGCACCGCAGCCTGGTGAACTACATCTGGTGGGCCGCGCGGGTGTACAGTTCCGGCCAGCCGCTCGCATGGCCACTTTTCTCATCTCTTGCCTTCGACCTGACCGTCACAACGCTTTTCACGCCACTCATCACGGGCGGCCGGATCGTGGTCTATCTTGGCGATCCGGGGGTGAAGAACATGGTCGTGCTCAAGGTGGTCGACGACAATGCCGTCGATATCATCAAGCTGACGCCGGCGCATCTTGCGATGATCCGCGACCGCAATCTTGAGGCCACGAGATTGCGCAAGTTCATTGTGGGCGGGGAGGACTTCAAGACGGAGCTGGCTCGCGACATCACGAAAACCATCCCTCATCCTGTCGAGATCTACAACGAGTACGGACCAACCGAAGCCACGGTGGGCTGCATGATTCATCGGTTCGACGCAGACCAGGATCGCTCCGCATCGGTGCCCATCGGCGTTCCGGCCGCTAATGCGGGAATTTACGTCCTCAACAAGGAATATCAGCCGACTGGCCCCAACGTCATCGGCGAGATGTTCATCGCAGGCGATGGTCTTGCGAGAGGCTATTTTAATCGCCCCGACCTGACCGACGAGCGTTTCCGCACGGCTACGGATCCTCGAGATGGCTTTTCGAGGTTGCGGCTGTACAAGACCGGCGATCTTGCCCGCTGGAACTCGGAAGGGCGTTTGGAATTTCTCGGCCGCGCGGATCATCAGGTGAAGGTTGGTGGCACGCGTATCGAGCTGGGTGAGATCGAGGCGCGGCTTCTCAAGCAGCCCCACGTTCAGGAATGCGCGGTCGTGGCCATTCCCACTCCAGTGGGAAATGCTGAGGAAGGCGCAATCACGCGACTTGTAGCCTACTATGTCTCCTCGAAACCTCTGACCGTGGCGGAGCTACGCGCCCACCTCGCCGAAGAACTCCTGGAGTCCATGATTCCGACGCACTATGTCTGCCTCGAACGGATGCCGCTCACGTCCAACGGCAAGATCGATCGCTCCTCGCTTCCCGAGCCGACGGCGGATAGCATTCAGCCGGCACATGAGTTCGTCGCCCCGTCAACAGAGACCGAGAAGACTTTGGCTGCCCTGTGGTGCAATCTCCTCAAGGTCAAGTCGATCGGCCGGTACGACAACTTCTTCGACCTGGGCGGGGAGTCGCTCCTGGTCGTGAGAGCGGTGGCGCGGATGCGAAAGATCTTCGGCGTCGACGTGCAGCTCCGCAACCTGTTCGAGCGCCCGACCGTGGCCGAGCTAGCGGAAGTGATCGACGGGATGCGCTGGGTGGCCGATTCCAGAGCTGCTTCACTCTCGGGCGGACCGCGAGAGGAAATCGAACTTTAGTCTGTCGGAAGGCCCGCAAGTGGTTGCAAGGGCGCGCCGGTCTGGACCTCGAGCGTTGGACTCATAGCAGAGCGGATAACGAAGATGGACAAAGCTTGGGTACCGGTACAAGGACCGGAGCTGCCTTGGGCGGCGGCGGACTATGAGCTCTTACGGGACCAGGTCCGCCGCTTTGTCGAGGAGGAAATCAAGCCCTGTGCGGATCGCTGGGAAGAGGAGGGAGGCGTTCCGCGTCAGGTCCTGCGTCGCATGGGCGAACTTGGCTTCTTCGGCATCCGCTATCCGGCCGAGTACGGTGGTGCCGAGATGGACGCGATCGCGTCGACGGTCTTCGCAGAGGAGCTTGGGCGCTCGACTTATGGCGGCGCCGCGGATGCAATACTGGTCCATGCCGAGATGGCTTCCAGTTATGTCTTTCACGACGGGACCAAATCTCAACGGGCGCGCTGGATGCCGGGCATTGTGAGCGGCGAGGTGATCACCGCGATCGCCATCACCGAGCCGGATGCGGGCTCGGACGTGAAGGCCATCCGCACGCGTGCACGCCGAGACGGCGACTCCTACGTGCTCGATGGTACGAAACTGTACATCACTAACGGTGTCTGCGCGGATCTCTATTGTGTTGCGGCCAAGACTGATCTCGCGGCAGGGAGCAACGGCATCACGATGTTCCTGGTCGAGAAGGGCACGCCAGGCTTCAGCGTCGCCCGCGAGTTGGACAAGCTCGGCTGGCGCTCCTCTGATACGGCCGAGCTCGTCTTCGACGGTTGCCGGGTTCCTGCCGAGAACGTGCTCGGCGCGGAGGGACAAGGCTTCTACTCCATCATGCGCAACTTGCAGAACGAGCGTCTGGTCCTCGCCGCGATGGCGATAGGAACGGCCGAGGCGGCGATCGATATGACCCTCATATACGTGAAAACTCGCCGCGCATTCGGAGGCGTCCTTTGGGACATGCAGGCGATCCGTCAGCGTCTTGCGATGCTTTCTGCGAAGGTGGAGGCAAGCCGCGCGTTTCTCTATGCCACCGCTTCGCGCATGGCGGCGGACGACGACTGCATGCGCGAGATCTCGATGTTGAAGGCCATCTGTGGCGAACTTGTCAACGAGGTGGTGTATGCCTGCGTCCAGTTCCACGGCGCCATGGGCGTCATGCGGGAGAGCCCGATTGAGCGCATATCGCGCGACGCCCGCGTCCTCTCCATTGCCGGCGGCGCGACGGAGGTGATGCTGGATGTGGTCGCGTCAATGTCGTGAGCCTGATGCGCATGAGTGACATACCTAGACGTTCTTGATGCTGAAGCGATAAATCCTCCGCAACATCTGTGCTGACCGCAATTGGGCTTCAGACCCGACAGGCGTCTGGCCGATCACCCGGCCTGACATCCGAGGCGGCGTCCGCGGCATGGCCGTACTAAGTGTCGCCGAGCCACTGGCCGATTTCTCTGGATCCGACGACGCGTTTTGGCTGGTACGGGTTGATCGTTCCGGCCGAAAGGCTCTTGATACGCCGGTCCTGTGCCAGCGTCCTGGTGAACTGCTTTGCTTCCTGCTCGGATTTGAAGGTCGTAGTCCTTCGCGCATGCCTTTCGGGTGGAGCATCGCGTTCATCAACGAAGGAGACGTACCAGACGTGATTTTGCGTCATGTGGCGACCTCCGAGATTGGTCCAGGTGCGAAAACAAGGCTCTGCCAACCTAAGCGAGCCGGTGGCCGGGTTCACGGATAAGGGAGGAAAATACGGCTTCCGTTCAAAGTGTCCCTAGGGTCTTTCTAAGTAGTTCTTCTGAGCAGCAGGTTTTCGGGCCGCCCGGTGTAAGATGATGTGAGGCATATCTGACCTCGCCCTCCACGCTGATGGCTTTCTTTTCGTACTGCCGCGCGGATGGTCCGAGCGCTGCCTCGGTTCTGGCTGAAGGGCCCGGACCGTTGGCCCGCCAAGGCAATGAATTTCAGCATTCCTTCGTAGCCGGTTAGTCGGAAAACCAGAAGCGGCGTCCCTCCCGGATTTGCGCGTCCAGTTCCATCATTCTCCAAACCGCAAGGTCGATGGCCGTCCAAGACGAGCCACGAGGCGCCGGCACTCAAGGTCGATCGCGATGTTGCGAGGTGTCTTGCCGGCGAGTACTCGGGAGGCGACTTGCGGGCGGAACCGCCGTACGCGCCCACGTCCTAGCGTAGCTGCGCTTGAGTCCAAGACGTACTCGGCCAGGTAGGTCTAACTGACAGCAACGAAAGATCGTCGGGTAGCAGTGTGTCGTCCGGCTCGACGACAACGCGGGCGGCATCGGGGCGAGGCGAACACATGAGATTTGGCGGACGAACCGCCTTGGGCGTGCGACCAATATCGTGTCCCGGCTTGGTCGCGACAGCGACGGCCGAGGAGCGGATGCGAGGCGTCGTCGAGAAGCACGGGCTGCATTCGATCGGGGAGGCCTGCCGGCTGGTTGCCAAGGATGTACCGCTCGGTCGGCCGGCAACATCGGAGGAGGTCGCAAACGTCATCCGCTTCCTCGCGTCGGATGAGGCGTCGACGGTCTTCGAATGGCCGACGCCTCAATCATGCCGCGGCTCGTCTCCGGAAATACCAACGCACCGACGATGATGATCGGGGAGCGGGCAGCTCGCTTCATCCTGTAGAGGCGGACTTGACGAGCGCCTCCTGAGACAATTGGGGTTGGTGTCGCCGAGCGCGCGGACGAATACGCCGCGGTCGAAGCAGATGTCGGTGCATCCGCGCGCGCAGCCTGGAGCTGCCCGGCGCGGCCTCGAACTCGACCGCGCCGAGCAGAGCGCAATCTGCTTCCGGGGCAGCATCAATGGGTACAAGCGTGCGCAAATTCGGCCTAGTTTGAAGCGCACATGCTGATGGGCGACCCTTTGAATCCCAAGGTAAATCGTTGAAATCGCAAGACTATATCTTTTCCGTCGCGCCCATAATGGATTGGGACGAGACTTCAGTTCTTTCAAAGGGATAGAAGGCTGCGTGTGCGACGTGCGCACCGGGACATCAAGAAAAATCCTCATGACAGCCCCATGTGAGCAGGCCATCCAAAGCGGCCGGGGCGGCGTGAGGTGGGCGATGTGCACGGCACAACTTTCAGAGAGCAGGGCGAGCGACGGACGACGGGCAGCCTCGGTTACCGGACATAGGAACTTCACGCCTCTTGCTGGACATTCACGCAGCCCCGTTCGTCGAACTCAGGAACGAAAAACTCTTGCCGCCGCGTAAACCATGCGTGACGCGGATCACAGCGACTGGCCGGATGACCTCGTATGCGTGTGATCACGGGTTGAGGGGATGGCCCCTCCCGAAAACAGGAGAATGGCTATGAACGAGTTCGACCATGAAATGTCGATGGAAGCCCTCGATCGTGTTGTCGGCGGTGCGGACGGTGACGGCAATGGCACCGGCACGGGTAACGGTGGTCACGGCCTGGTTCGCGGAATCAAGCAGGTCATCGGCGCGGTGGAAGGCATCGTCAAATCAATCTGGCCCTTCTGATCTTCGCGGGGACCGGCGTTGTCACGCGATCGGCGATGCACAACGCGGCATAGTGAATCAAAGGCTTGCTGCGCAGCGATTGCGCAGCAAGTTGCCGAGCATCATCTTTTTCGCACAGCCAACGTGGACAGAACCTGTGAGTTGGTCGCCTCCTGCGACCGTGGCACTCGGGTCAGGACGACATGACGACATGTCCGAGATTCTCTGTGCTCGCAGCCTTCAGGGCATAGTACTGAATGGAGGGAGTGCAGTAAGGAGGTCGATCGGCCAACCGGCTAGGCCACAAGCTGTCTCCGCGCGAACTCTGCAAACGGGCCGGTTCCGCTCGTCAGCTCATCATAGCTTCCCGATTGCACGATCTTGCCGCCGACCAGCATCACGATTCTATCAGCATGGCGGATTGTGCTCAGCCGATGTGCAATAACAATCCGCGTGACGTTCAGCCGCTCCAGCGACGCGCCGACGATCGCCTGGGTCTGGTTGTCGAGCGCGCTCGTTGCTTCGTCAAAAAGCAGGATGCGTGGCGAACGTGCCAGCGCACGGGCAATGAGGACCCTCTGGCGCTGTCCACCCGAGAGCGTATTGATGCCTTCCGCAACGAGCGTGTGCATACCCATCGGCATCTGCCGAATATCGGCGTCGAGCGCCGCGAGCCGCGCGGCCTCCCAGGCCTTGTCCAGCGTCAGGTCGACGCCACCGCAAATGTTTTCGTATAGACTGCCCGTTGCCAGCTTGCTGTCTTGCAGCACAACGCCGAGCTGGCGGCGCACGTCATTGGTCTCAATCGTGTTGAGCGCCTTGCCATCATAGAAGATCGTCCCAGCTTCCGGTCGTTCGAAATCCAGCAGCAATCGCAACAGCGATGATTTTCCGCTGCCCGAAGGGCCGACAATTGCCACATACTCTCCCCTCGAAACACGCAACGTGATGTCATCAAGAACCGTAGGTCCACCCTCGATATAGCGGAAGGTGACGCCGGAGAACTCGATCTCGCCTGTCAGCTCGCCCGCCGGCCGTCGATCTTCTGCGATCTCGGCGGCAGCGGAGAGAATCGGCTTCATCCTGGTGAGATGGGGGATAACCACGAGCGATTCGCTCATGCTCGAGGCAAAGTTGCCGATCGCTGCCGTGGTCTGGCCGAACGCGGAGAGGAAACCGAGAAAGGCGCCGAGATTGGCCAAGAGCTGACTGTTGGTGCGCGAGGCGATCGCAAAAATGATCAACGTGGCTAGAAGAGGGAAGGCCGTCTCGACGACTACCAGAACGTTAGCCGCTCGTTGCGAGGCGATGAAGTAGCGCTTCTGAACAGCGAATTGTCCCGACCATCGCGCCAGTGCGCGACTCGCGGCGTTCGCCACGCGAAGCTTGCTGACGCCAGCGACCAGTTGCAGCACAAATCCGCTGACCTTGCCTTGCAGATTGAAGTGCTTGCTTTCGTAGTAGATTCGAACGGCGCTGGTAGCGACGATTGCGGCCGCCCGAAGCGCGATCAGCAGGAGCGCGATGCTGCCGAGCCTGAGATCATAGTAGAGCATAAGCCCAATACTGAAAATCCCGAACAGGGCCGATGTAAAGCCTCGCAAGGTCCGTCCGGTAACGATCTGGCGTGTCGTCTCAATGCCCATCGAACGGTCGACCAAATCTCCGGTCGTGTAGTCGCGAAACAGCGACGCCGGTAACCTGAGCAGGCGATCGATGAGGGCGGCCTGGAGCTTGTAATCGAGGAGGCCTTCGAGCCGGAGCGTGACCAGTCCCTGCATTCCCTGCAGTCCCGCTATCGCGATCGCGGTGACGGAGAGCGCTGCTGCGCAAACGACGAGCTGGTCGATCTCCGTGCGGGGGATCACGGAATTGACCAGCAGATTTGTCACCAGCGGCGGTATCAGCGACAGCAACCCGATGGCAATGATCGCGAGGGCCATCCGGACCATGCTGGCAGAGAGGCCTCCGGTCGCGAATGACAGCAGATCACGATAGCGAAGTGGCTGCGCGGGCAGGGCTTTGTAGAAGCTGATGGCTTCCGGCGCGAGAGCGTTTGCAACCGAGTTACTGACCGGTTGCCGCCATCCCTGCTTCGGATCGATCATCGCGTATCGGCCGCGCCGGTCACGGATCAGAGCGACCGGGGCGCCGTCGGGCCCATGCCACCCCAGCAGGGGGCCGGCATCGGAGCTCCACCAGCGATCGCGCAGCTGGACGCGGCGAATTCGTAACCGCGATGCACGCGCGATCTGCAGAACGTCGCCGAAGCTCTGGCCTGCGGGATGCGTTCGGCTCGCATGAATGATGGAGCTTCCCAATGCGTCCGCAACGAGGCGGCAACTGGCGAGCAGGGGATCGCTGGCATCCAGCTCGACCTGCGCGCGACGGGTTGGCGCGGTGACAACTTCGGACAGACGCTCAAGGGCATCCAGCGTCCGCGCACGGGTCAGTTCGGCGCGCCGGGCGAGTTGCTGCCGTTCGGACGACCTTTCATGTCGAAGCCACCGCTCCAGACTGGCGGCAATCGCGACATGGAAGCGGTCGAGGGCCGGCCAGACCAGACGTAATTCAGGCGCGGTCGGCTCCGCTATGATCCTGGCTCCACTCTCGCCGGCTTCCAGCCAGACCTCCGCTGTGAGCGGAATGAGGGGACCTCCGGCCTCGAGCTTGAGGTCGAGATCCAATACCTTTACGCTTCCCGCTTCAATGCAGGCCCACACGATGCTTCGCTTCGGGCCGCGGCAACGCTCGCCCGGGCGCAGTTCGCTCGTTTCGCCGCCGATCAATTCGGAAGCGTTGTGCGATCGGGCCGAGCCGGCCGCGAGCATGGACAACCGGGCGATCCAGCCGGACACACGATCCGTGGCGATCTCGCTTCGCGAGACCGTGATGATCTCGGCGTCAGGGCCCCCGACTGCGACGATCTGCAGCTGAATCGCTGACCTTTCGCAAGCCGTGTGCAAGTCCAGTATGACTTCACCAATTTCACATCGAAGCAGATGATGTCGGACGCCGTCCGTCTCCACGGCGAAGAGGTCGACATGACCGGCACTCACCTCCAGTACCTGATCGCGCTCGTTGAGGAGAATGGGATGCCGCGGATCGATCGCCACGCGGCGAGGGGCAGAGGCCGCAATTGGCCTCGCGGTCGCAAACTCATCCCTGGTGCCGGGGTTACTCATTCGCTTGTCACGAGCCTTGCGTAGGCGCCCTGGAGCGCGACAAGCTGTTCGTGAGTGCCGCGTTCCGCGATCCGGCCATGCTCCAACACGATGATTTCGTCGCAATCACGCACCGTGCTCAGGCGATGCGCGATAATTATGCAGGTGCGGCCTCGGCGTCGCAGGTTGTCGTCGATGACCTTTTCCGTGATCGGATCGAGGGCGGCCATTGCTTCGTCCAGGACGAGAATCGACGGATTGCAGACCAACGCCCGGGCGATCTCGATACGCTGGCGTTGCCCTCCGCTGAAATTGCCTCCGCCCTCATTGATGTGGCAGTCGTAGTTTCCGGGACGCGTGGCCAGGTCGTGATGGATCAACGCATCCCGCGCTGCGGCGATCAAGTCGCGTTCATCCACCGTCGTATCCCAAAGGGTCAGATTTTCGCGCGCGGTCCCCTCGAATAGAAATATGTCCTGGTCTACATAGGCGACGGAATTTGCGAACTCCTGGGATGGAAGGTCGACCAGTTTCCATTGATCGAACAGAATTTCTCCCGCCCACGGCTCGTACAGTCCACAGATCAATTTGCCGAGCGTCGATTTTCCGCTGCCGGAGACGCCGACAAGCGCCACGCGGGATCCCGCAGGGATCGCCAGCGACAGGTCGGCCAGCAGTGGAGGTTCCAGAACCGAATAGCCGAAGCTGATGTTGCGAAGCTCGACCCTGCCAGCAAGCTTTGGTGGAACGCTATCGATGACGTTGCCGAGTGGTGGCGTAGGCCGGAGCGGGTATTTGCGAATATCCTCGAGCCGTTCGAGCGCTCCCTTGATAGTCTGCAGGCCGCCGAAATAGTTGACGAGATTCTCGAATGGTTCCGAGAAGTTCGCCGCCAGGGATTGAAATGCAACCAGGCTGCCAAGCGTCAGGGAGCCTTCGATAACCCTCAAACCCCCGAGTCCGAGGATCGCGGCGACCATCAACCCGGAGAGCAGCGTCGGCATCATGTCCAAGATGATGGCCGATGCACCGAGCCTCTGTTCGGCGTTCAGATTGTTGGCCTGGTGGCCCGCCCATTTGCCAAACGCATCATCCTCCAGGCCGCTCGCCTTGATGGTTTCGATGGTGCGCACCAGGCCCACCGTGGCGCCCAGGAGCTTGCCCCGTTCAACCGCGAGCCGGTAGCTGAGCTCCTGCCGTCGCGCCCCAACCAGGCGAAGCAGGAGAACGTTCAGCAAGACGATTGCGACGCACAGAACCGTCAGGCTAACGTCATAGATCGCCATCGCGCCGGCAAACAGAAGCACCGACGTCAAGCTGAGCGCGTTCATCGTAATTCCGCCGGACAGGAGGCGTGCGACCTGCTCGTTTGATGCGACGCGGCTGGCAACGTCCCCGGCATGACGCTGGGTAAAGAATTCCAGCGGCAGCGCCATCACACGCCAAAGGAAGCGGCTGGTCATGACAACAGAGAGCTTGGCCTGCAGCCGTAACAGCACCGACTGACGAACCCCGACCATCACCGCGCGACAAACGGCCGTCAACGCCATTCCGATCAGGAGTGGCATGAGCCAGCTATTGTTGTGCTGGATCAGAATGTCGTCGACAAAAATCTTGGAAAAGCCTGCCGCAAGGATATTGGGAACGACGAGCACGATACTCACGATCACCAACAGGGCAACCGCCGCCCTTGAGTGACGCAACTCTTGCAGCAGCAGCTCGATCCCGTTGGGCTTGCTGCCGACCATTTTGAACTGTTCGCCGCGCTCAAAGACCAACACCACTCCGGTGAAGGCAAGATCGAGCTCGGCCATGCTGATGCGTCTGCGGCCGCTCGCGGGATCGTTGATATGGGCATGCCGGCCCTTGATGCCCTCCAGGACCACAAAATGATTGAAGTTCCAGTGGATGATACAGGGCGTCGGAAGCTGGGCCAGCGCGGGCGGCTCGACACTATACCCTCTTGCAACGAGGCCATAGCGCCGCGCCGCCCTGACAATATTGCTGGCCTTGCTTCCATCGCGCGATACGCCGCAGGCAATGCGGAGCTGCTCCAGGGGAACCCAGGCGCCGTGATAGGCGAGAATAATCGCGAGCGCCGCTGCACCGCATTCGACCGCCTCCATCTGCAGGACGACAGGGGTCCGCTTTACCTTCTTGCGCAGCAGTCCCGATAGGCGACTGTGCCGCGCGTTTGCCGACGGAGGAGAGGGCCTATCCATCAATTCCCGTGAGGTGCCTGATCAAGGGGATCACTAGATCGAGCGGTCGTTGCCGTCGAATTGTGATTTCCGCGCGCGCCAGGGTTCCGCTCGTCAAATGAGTGGCAGGCCCGTTGCCCACGGCCCAGCGATAGCCCGTCGCAGTGGAATCATCCTCCTGAAGTGCCACCTCAGCGGCATATGGCGCGCCGTTGTGAGAGAAGCGGGACACCAGGCTTTCATTGTGCAGCGCCGCGCCGATGCCTTGAGGCGTCATCGGGAAGTCCGAAACCCTCAAGACCGTACCCAGCATCATCCCGAACTCTTCGCGCTTGATGGTGCTCGGCTCGAGATGAACCTGCATCCCCGGCCTGATCTGCTTGCCATGTTCAGCCGGGACATAGACGACGGCCTGCAGCTTGCTGCCTTCGCTTTCGATCTGGACCACGGGCATCCCGACCGTAAGTACCGAGCCGGGAGATATCTTCACTTCGAGGACACGGCCTTCCATCGGACTAAGGACCTGTGTATTTTGACTCAACTGCTCCGCGGCTGCAGTCACTTGCCGGCGCGCTTCGTTCAGGGTGAATTCGGATTGCTGAACGTCGCGTTCGCGCTGTGTCTCCAGGTCCGTCTTCTGCGCCATGAGCTTGAGAATCTCGTTCTGCGCGTCCAGGCGGCGTTGCTGCGCATCGGTCAGTTCTTGCCGCCGGTCCTCCAGATTGCGTCGCGTCGTGTAGCCCTTCGCGAGCAAACCCTCGAGGTTCTTGACGTCGACTGTGAGATAGTCGACGCGCTGGCCCGTCGCCTTGATGACCTGTTCGAGTGCGGCTTCGAGTTTCTCGAAATTCTGGCTCTTGGCGGCGAGTTCGGCCGCTACCTTCGACTTGAGGTCGGTATATTCGCGCTGGCGCTCCCGGAATACTTCGACCGCCGCCTTGTGCTTCTGCTCAATGTCAGTCTGAACGATCTGGGCGATCGGCTGACCCAGGTCGACGTGGTCGCCGACCGCGACGGCAACGGACTGCAGCCGGCCGGCAGCGGCCGACACCGCGTCGACCACCCTGCCACCATTGCTGATCAGGATTCCCTCGCCGGAGACGCGGGTGGGCACGCGCCCGAAAATGCTCCACACGACCGCGGCCAACACGGCAACGACAAAGACGACCGTGATAATCCAGTCGGCAGGCCTGGTGATGACGACAAGCTGATCAAGTTGCTCGGGAGAGGCCGCGCGGTCGAGTGCCGTCGCCCGAAATGCCCGTTGCGGCTCGGAGGTCGCACTCCTATTCTCCGGTTCTCCAAGCGTTTCCGAGGTGGACATATCAACACGCAAAGCACTTGATTAATTGAATGAATATGCCGGCATCTTCGCATAGATCAGACGTGGTCACAACAAAGGCCGGCGCGAAAATTGGTGGTAGGGCTTGAATGCGCACGCTGAGCGGCAAGGGAGAGCGGTTGTTTGCAGCGCACGCGCAGCAGGCCATGCTTGTAACGAGTGTAGCGCTGGGCTTGCTGTGGTACTCCGTGTCACGGGCTGGGGTCCTTTCCGAGACCGACCTCAAGCAGGCGGAAAGCCTGAAGCCGTTATTTGCGAATCTGATGTCTGATCTCGTTGAGACCGCCAAGCGCTCGGACGTACCGAACGGGGACATCGTCTGCATCAACTCCACGATCCGTGAGCTTCTGCAGATTTCCGACGAACTCGCCAGTTACGAATATCTGATCACGATGGAGAAGGATCTGACTGACGTCGGTGACGACAATCCATTGCGAGGTGTCGTCAAGTTTGCGGTCGATAAGACCAATGTCATTCTTGCCAGCGAGAGAAAGCGGCTGGTTCAGTTGTCCGAGCAATGCAACAAAAATCCGGTGGGGTTCGGAAAGGCGCAGGAGACCTTGAGGGTCATCGACACGACGACCGGAATCCTGAACTCCATTCGCGAGCGCCTGTAACGTGTCGGACGCTTGTTGACGGCGAAAGCAGGCTCTGCCGGCGGTGCCTGGCCCCACATTGTGCACGCTCCTTCGTGTGTTCTGCCACGTGTTCGGGACGGACCGACCGTTCCTGAACTCCGCGCAGCACAATAGATCTACTATTCAGATTGAGCGTGATCTGCATCACGAGGCGTGATTGTGCCCGATGACGGGTTGGGTTTTGACGCGAGAATGCGCGACAATCGCCTCAACCCTGGAAACCCGCGCGGCTCAGGAGCCGGCTTGACAGCAGTGCGGTGCAGCTGAGTGACGATCCTCACGGAAACCCCTGGGCAGCTGAGACATGCTGCACACCGGTTACGGGATGGTCCCGCACCACAGCAAGGAGGACTGAGATGACGCGTAACATGAACCACAATGCAGCAACCCGCGAGCTTTCCATCGACGAACTTGACGCGGTGGCCGGCGGTAAATGGAGCTGGGGAGATTTCGCCAAGGCGCTGGGAGGTGGAACAGTGACAGGCGGCATGGGCGGTGCAGCGGTTGGCGGCGTCGGCGCCATACCCGGTGCCATTGGCGGCGGTCTTCTCGCCGGGATCGGGTACTGCATCAGCCAGCTCTTTTGAGCATGCCGTCCGACCAAAGCGAGACCCGGGGCGTCCGCATCACGGGTTTCGCTTTGCCGGCGAGCATGATCTCAACTGGCACAAGCCCAACAGATGAGAGGAGCGCACCATGCAGAAAATTCGGGTGTTGACTGATGACGAACTCGATTCCGCGTGCGGTGGAAGCCGCAGTAATGGCGGAACCGGCGGCTCGGCTGTTTCCGATTTCATAAATTGGCTTTTGGGCCAGCTTCACATTCCCACTTCATCGGGAGGACCCATTCGGAGCTAGCTCCGGCTTGGTTCGTGTTCTGAGCTATTGGAAAGCAATCAATAAATGCGAGGTCTCAGAAACGAGAACCTCGCATTATTTTTTAGTGGCTATGTGCGGCAGGTCGATCGTTCGCCGCTGTGCCTCAAATCGGCAACAACATCGACGATACGGCAGAAAGAGTGGATCTGCATCGCTTGTACAAGCTGCGTGATCAAGGTCACAGCGAGCTATTCGTCGATGAGGCAAGCTGCACTTGGATGGCAAGGATCATCCGTTCACCGTAGACAGATGGAGATTATGATGAGTGCATACCAGAATCAGCATCAGACGGTCCGTCCGCTGTCCGATGAGGAATGTGAATCCGTGACCGGCGGTTGCTTCGGAATTCCGGTTTCCGACGGTCATGGAGGGGTCATCTATGTTTCTCCGACGATCGGCCGTGGTCCATGGCTTCCGACGAGCACCAAACCTACCTTTCCGACGGGTGGCCCCTTCGGACCGTTTCCGGTGTAATCAACGGGCATGTGAATATCAGAGCCGGCACTCCCAACGATGCCGGCTCTGAAGTCGCGCATGAACCGGGACCGCGAAGCGGCTCGGCGCGATCGCGCTGGCTACACGAGGGTTTCCGATTCATCCGAACGAGCCGACGCTGTATTCACTCGAACCGTTGGGCTTGCTGCCGCCGGGAGTGGCAGTATAGTAGTACAATGGCTGTCAGTTCTCCCGAATTGAAAGCGTTCCTGCTCGCCACGCCTTTCTTCGGAGGGCTGTCAGATGCAAGCCTCGAGCTGTTGATCTCAATGCTCGTCGAGCGCCGCTTCGATGTCGGCGCGAAGATCGTAGCAGAAGGAGAGCCGGGGCGTTCAATGTTTGTTGTTCGCTCCGGCGAGCTCGTAGTGAGCAAGCTTGGGCATTCGGGGCGCTCAATTCGTATGGCAAGTCTTGAGCCAGGTGATTTTTTTGGCGAGATGACGCTCATCGAAATGCAAAATCGATCGGCCTCCGTCGCCGCGCAAAGCCCAACTGTCTTGTATGAGCTCACCGCTCGAAACCTCTATATGTATTCCAAGGCAGACATCTACGCGTATGTCCTGGTGATGCAGAATATCAGCCGCGAACTTTGTCGGAGGCTCCGCCGCGCCGATGATCGGATTGCCGAGCTGTTGGTGCATCAGGCGGAGCAATAGCTTACAGTCTTGAGGGGCGTTGAAAAGTCGAGCCCAAGAGTCTTAACATTATTCAATTCGTTGGTGAGCCGCGTGTGCACGACCTGCGCATCGGGAGATCAAGAAGAATCTATTGACGACAAACTGAACAGCCGCCGAGGCGTGGACGGGGGGGAGGAGGTTGCTGTTCAACAAATCGGTGAAGAATGCTGAGAAGGGACGAGTTGCCAACCCACGAGCCGGATACCTTGCACGCGCAAGCACCTTGCGAGAATGCTGGCGAGCATCGATTTCGATGCCCGCAGCGGTCCGACCAAGCGTCAACAAAGCAGAGAGGAAAGGCCATCTCGCGAATTGAACTTCAATTGCGTGTAGGGCGCCGGCAATTTGAGCGTCTTTCTTGTCGACCGCGTTCTGGCGTCCGAGGCCGTTTGCCGTCGACTTTAATCGGGCGGAACCCGAAAGGCGCTTCGGGGAAAATTTCCAGGGCATGTGAGGCGGTTCACATCGTGACGCTGCGGTCAGCACTAATCAGATCTCTGCAAAACTTCTTCGGGGACAGCTCCAACCGAACGGAGATTTCGCATGAAGGGTCTGATGGTAGCGGTCATCACCGCTTTTGCGCTTCTTACCGCGGTGTTCGGCATCCCGCGATCACACTCGGTCCCGGCGGTCGGTCGGGCCGATTTGGCAAGCGGTTCGATGCAAGAACTGCAAGGCGCCCGCAGCGCAGCCAAGTTGCCGGCCGAGGACTTTGACGACCGGTCCCTGGTCTTTCCGAGAGAGACGACGCGCTAGACGACCACCTGTCGGGCGAAGCGACCCGCAGCCAGGATTAACGCTGAGGCGCGCTCCAGATGGAAACCTGGTCGGGCGATGAACGCTACGGGCCTAGGAAGGCGGCTGGAGGTGAGTCGTGGTTTCGGAGCAGGCCAAGCGATTCCAACTCACCTCGATGAAGATCAACCTCCAAGATGGCCAAGAGAAGCGTCAGCACGACCGCGACGAAAATGAGCGATGGTGACGTCTCACGGGGCACGTTGCCATCGTGTGGCGAAATCGAATTGCGAAGTGATCGCCACAGCGAAATGAAATGCAGATACGTTTTGGATCGCATTTGCATGCCGTCATCCTTGACGCTTCGGGTTCAGCATAGGAGCCGACGACCCTCGGTTCAAGCCGATCAGACGCCATTGCGGCATTGAGTAGCGGAGGCCGTTCCAATCCCGCGGCGCAGCATGGAAACCCCAACCGCGGCCCTCGTCGTTGACCCGGGTCAAGCGCGTGCATGCTATCCTGCAAGGCAACGGCGACGTGCCGGAGCCGACCCGTGAGCCGCCGATGAATTGGCTCTCAAATCTGTGCGTCATTGCCGCCCTATGGGCATTTGATTCAACGCCGGCGCAAGGTCAACTCGCGGGTCATGGCGGGCCCGTTCGGGCGATCGCGATCTCGAGCGATGGCAACAGTGCTCTGTCAGGCGGCTTCGATACATCAGCAATTCGATGGTCACTCAAGACCGAATCCGCGGAGCAAGTCCTTCGCTTTCACTCCGATGCAGTGAATGCGGTCGCTTTCCTGAAAGATGGACGAATGGCGACAGCCGGAGCCGACGCGCTGATCGCGATCTGGACACCCGGCCGGGAGCAGCCGGATCAGGTCTTCGAGGGCCATCACGGGCCAATCGTTTCGCTCGCCGTCTCGCCGGACGGAACCAAGCTCGCTACGGCATCGTGGGACCATACGGTGGGCGTCTGGTCACTCATCGGCGGCGCGTCGCAGATACTGAAAGGGCATACGCAGAACGTGAATGGAGTTGCCTTTACTGCGGACGGACGATCGCTGGTCAGCGTCGGTTACGACCGCGAGTTGAGGATCTGGCCGATGGTGGCGGCAACGCCGGATGTCGCCCTGCTTCCGTCGCCTCTCAACGCCGTGGCAGTCGCGCCCGACGGCGAGATCATAACGGGCGGAGGCGACGGAAAAGTACGGTTTCTGACGTCGAGCGGGCATGAGACCGGCGAGATTCTAGCCGGGTCGACCCCGATCGTCGCGTTGGCGATGTCCACGGACGGCACGTTGATCGCGGCAGCGGAAATTGGCGGAGGAGTTTCCGTCATCGACCGGAAGGCGCGGAGCATCGTGCAATCGTTCGCCACTCAGGGAGCGCCGGTTTGGGCGGTGGCATTCCTGCCCGCCACTGCAACGTTGCTGACGGGCGGCGCGGACGGCAGGATCCGGCGCTGGAACGCGCAGACGGGCGATCCCGTCGGCTCGTCGCCACAGGCTGCGCAAAGCGATCCCCTGGCAGCCTATGCCGGAGATCGTGGCGCCGACGTGTTTAGGGCGTGTGTTGCGTGTCACACGCTGTCCGCGGAGGAGCCGCAGCGCGCCGGCCCCACGCTCGATGGCTTGTATGGTCGCAGGATTGCGTCGTTGCCGGGATATCGCTTCTCCGACGCGCTGACGAAAATGGATATCGTCTGGACTCCCGAAACGGTGGCAAGGCTCTTCGAGCTCGGTCCGAATACCTATACGCCGGGTACAAAAATGCCGGAGCAGCGGATCGGGTCGGTCGAGGACCGCAAGGCGCTCACGGATTTCCTGGGGCGTGCGACGTTGGGGCGACGATAGCGGGCCGTTGCGCAGATTTATGCGGTTAGAAGCCGGGCCATTTCTCTACCGGGAGGTTCGTTAGGTTTGGATGCTCCTTGATCAAGCGAACAATGTCGACGTTTGGATGTTGCTTCAGGGCCTCGGAGACGCAATTGTTCACGTATTTCCGGCGCGCGAGCCATTTGACCTTCCTGCCCTTCGCCTCCGCCTTGCAGGTAACGATCGCGTGTTTCAGGGCGACCTTGTCGGCGTTCGACAGGCGCGCGGCTTCGACGGGCGCCGGGATCATCGCTGCGCCAAGGGCAACTCCAACGGCAATGAACGCAAAATGAGCTTTGGTGAGATGAGACATGGTGCGCCTTCCCAAGTGTGCTGGTCCCAATTGGTTCTAGTTCTTGGTTTTCCGTTCGCGCAGATAATCGTCTGTCGTGCGAGGCGCCGCGCGTTGTGGCACGCCGGCAAACGGGTCGAACTGCTGCTCGCTCATGGTGATCACGCGGCAATCCGCGCACATTCGTACCGTATCGAGCCGCTTGTCGCCGGCGGGATACATCCAGTGCCGGCCCTCGAGTTTCGCTGCGATCTTCTCAATCGTGCTCTTCACGCCAAACGGCTTGTTGCAGCGGATGCAAAGCGCCGGCTCTTCCTCCTTGATGATCGTCGCGGGAGCCCTGGCGGCACGGAAGTCGATCTGCGGTCTGAGCGTGATCACCTTTTCCGGGCAGGTGCTCTGGCACAATCCGCATTGCACGCAGGCATCTTCGACGAATTTGAGCACAGGACGTTCGGGATCGTCGCGCAGCGCACCGGTCGGGCAGACCGATACGCACGACAGACATAAGGTGCATCCCTCCACATTGACACTGATCGCGCCGAGTGGTGCGCCTTCAGGCAGCGCGATGACGTCGACCGGCGAAGGCGCCAGGCGGTGCAACTCGTGAAGCGCGAGGCGAAGCAACTCGCGCTGTTTGCCGACGGACCGGAAGCTCGCGGGATGCTCGACGGTCGGCGCCGGCTCGATTGACCAGAGCGCCTTGCCGAGTGCGTCGGGATCGTCGGTTTCGATTGCTTCGACCCTACGTCCTTTCAACCCAAGTCCGGAGATAATCGCATCGGCCATCGCGATCGTCTTGAAGAGGCCGGCGACGTCATGCCGCGGCTTTGCGCGAAGCAGAAAGCGTATCCCGGCCGCAGCATAGGTGAAGGAAGCGACGACGGCCTCGAGTCCAACCTGCGTCACCTCGTTCACCGCGAGCGGCAGCACGCTGGCCGGAAGCCCGTCGCCATGACGGGCGAGCGCATCGATCAGCGCAGTGTCGTGCTGGCTATCGTGAAACAGGACGACGGCATTGGCGCCGCCGGCTGCGTGATAGGACAAAAGCATCGCGCGCAATTTGTGCAACAGCGTGTCGGCCGGCGGCAGGGTATAGGTTGCCGCGCCGGTCGGACAGGCGGCGGCGCATTGGCCGCATCCGGCGCAGACCTCCGCATTGATCCTGACGTGATCGCCATCCGGCGTGATCGCCCCGGATGGGCAAAGATCGAGGCAGCGATGACAACCGGTCAGCTTCGACCGCGAATGCACGCAGAGCTCTGCGGTGAAGTTGACGTATTGCGGCTTGTCGAAGCTGCCGACGAGATCGCGGGCCTTGAGTACCGCGCGCAGCATCGCGGGCGGATCGCCCGGGTCGGCGCGGAGATAACCCTCGCGCAGGTCATGCGCGGGAAAAAGCGGCGTCCCGCCGGAAAGATCCAGGACGAGGTCGCAGCGCGACGTCAGGCCGTTGCGCGGCCCCTCGAACAGCAGCGTGTCGCGCGAGGAGGGGCGAGGCGCGGCATAGTCGTCGATCACAAGCTCGAAGGCGCCCAAATGTCCCTTGGCGTTGCGAATCGTTCCCCTGACGATCGGGAACGACGTCGTCGCCGGCGGTGCAATCTGCGCTGGCCTCGTGATCATGACCGTTACGTCGAGGTGATCTGCCAGCAGTTGGCCCGCTTCAACCGCGACGTCGTCGCGGCCATAGATCAGGATCACGCCCTCGCTCGACAAGGTGACAAACGGGTAGGGCGGCGCGGGCTCGGACGCTGCAGCGAGCAGCCCTGCCATTTTCGGCCCCGCCTGTCGCCCTGCCAGGGACCATCCTGCGGTCTCCCGGATGTTGACGAACTCCGTTCTTTCCGAGCGGCCCTCCATCGCATCGGCAAACAGCGGCGCCTCCTGGGTGCAGCAAATGATCATTGGCGCCGCGACCTTCGCTGCATCGCGAAACCGATCCAGCTCGGCTCGACACAGCTGTCGGAATTCGGCGATCTCGCTGTTGCGACATCCGCGCTTGATCGTTGTGGTGTCGAGACGCATCGTGTCTTCGCACGAGCAGATCAGGATCGTCTTCGGCGAATCCGGCATACGCGGCTATTCACCTCCCAAAGCGGTCGGAGAACGAGGGGCGGACTCGCGCCGTCCCCTTTGCTCGGATAAGCTATTATCACACGGGAAGAAATGGAAGCTGGAGGTCCGTCTGTCGCCGACCGTCCGCACGTGCTCATCGATCTTGGAGCCCGTTGACCTGCCTCCGCCGTTCACGCTGGTGAGGCTGCGCGAGACGCGCGATGCCTTCGCCCATGCCATCGGCATCGCGGAGGAAAGCGGGGCAGGTACACTGACCTATGTGGGGCGCTTCGATCTTGCTGAGTTCGCCGTCGTGCTCGAACCCGGCGAGCCCTTGTGCACCGCGCGCCGCGCCTTCTATGCCGCCATGGTGGCATTGACCGACGCCTTGCGCGCCTACGCACCGCCGAACAAGCAGGTCGCCATCGACTGGCCGGATGCGGTCCGTGTCGACGGCGGGCTCGTCGGTGGTGGCCGGCTTGGCTGGCCATCGTCTGCGAAAGAGGATGAGCCGCCGCGTTGGTTGGTGTTCGGTGCCATGATCCGGACGGTTGCGATGACCGAGGCGGACGCGGCCGTCCACCCACTCGCTTCGGCGCTCGACCAGGAGGGCTTTGGCGAGGCCGGCGCGGTTCAGATCACTGAAAGCTTTGCGCGGCACCTGATGCTCGCGACCGAAACCTGGCAAATCGACGGTTTTGACGCAGTCGCCCGTGAATTCCTGAACCGGCTGACGGACGAACCGCAGACCTCTCGCGCGATCGCTGACAACGGCGATCTTCTGGTGCGCCGGGTCGGAGCAGATCGAACCGAGCGGCGCGATTTGAGGAAATCCCTCCTATCGTCCTCGTGGCTCGATCCGAAGCTCGGAGGGCCGCGCCTGTGAAGCTCTTGCGCACCATTGCGCTCGATCCGTCCGACACGTTCGTATTCGACGTGCCGGCGGAGCCCGGCGAATGGGCGGTGCCGGGCGCGTTCCGCTTCCTTGATCGAGATTTGGCGCAGCTGGACGGTAAGGACCGTTCCGCGTTCCGCGGCGGTTTTCTCGGAGTGCAATCCTGGGGTTGGTCGACGCTGACGCAGATCGTTCCAGCGACCGCGGACGATCGCCGCGCGCTGGTGGAACTCCTTGCGAAGCGGCTGGTCGAACGGTTCGGTGCGCCGGATCTTGCAACCGCGCGCGGGGCGGCAGAAGAGGAGGTTGCCTTTGCGCAATCGCTCTGTGCCCATCCGGTTAGCACGCTGATTGCGGTCCACCGCTCGGTGCGCGATGGCGAGGTTCGCGAGTCCTTCCGAAGCTTGCGGCTGCGCGAGGGGCAGAGGCACGGCAAGGCGTTCTCGTTCATGGAAGTGGAGGATGACGTCGAACGAGGCGGCGATCTTAATCTTGCCGAGATGACCAAGGAGCCAGAGAGATGAAGGATTTCTGGATCGCCTGCGGCCACCATCTGCTCGACCGCAACGCGAGCGGCGCGCTCGTTGTCACCGATGAATACCTGAAGGCGTATTTCGCGCGCCCCGAGCTGATGCCGCCGGACAACGCGTGCGCGGTCGAGCGTCGCTTGCACCGGCAATTGCTGGCCGATCCGCGCCTCCCGGTCGGAGACGCGGAGGTAGCCGCGATCGGCGATGCCGACGCGCAGGAAAACTGGCAGTTCGTGCTGGCATTTCGTGACCTCCTGCTGCGCCATCCGACGCTGGAGGCGGCCTATCTCGCGACGGTTCGTTCAGGCTCGGTCAATCTGCCGCCGCTGTTCATGAACCAACTGGTGCATGTGATCCTGCGCAATGCGCTTGATCGCTGCGAGGATCCGTTTCAACTCCGCGCGGCCGAGTTGTTCTTCCGGCCGCAGCGGGTCCTGCCGCACGAGCATTTGCTGCTCGTGGGCGACGATGAAATCCTTGGCGGGCGTAGCCCGACGCCGGTGCTGTCGCTGATGTCCATGCTGGGCGCGACGAACGATACCCAACTCGACGTTCTCAGCGAGGAGAACGCCAACGGCTATTGGCAACGCAGTGACCAGTTCGATATGGCGCTTGATCTGACCGGCCGAGGGCGCGGGCAGGTCGCGCTGGCCGGCGCAATGCGGCGCTGGATCTTGCATCTGCTCGGGATCGCTGTGACGATCGAGCCGCTGGCCGAATTGCGCAACGCGGAACTCACCTGGTATGTGGGCCTGGATTCCGAGGCGACCCGCATCGGTGACCGGCTTTGGCAGGGTGAATCCCTCGACGACCGCACCGCGGGGCGCGTGCTGGCGCTGTTTCGGCTGAGCTTTGCGGATCCCGGCCTGATTGTCGACGCCGCGGGGCGCATGCCGGCCTATCTGATCCTCGCGATGACGTCCGATCAGGTCGTCCGGATGAAACCCCAGAACTTGCTAACGGGGTTGCCAATCAAGCATCTGGAGGCCGTGACGTGAGCCCCGTCGTCGAGCCGCTGGTCCGTATCTCCGTCGGCGTCGTAGTCGAGCGCCGCAGAGCGGATTCTCCGTGGATCGACGTCGTCTGGCGCGGCGTCGCGGTGCTGCCGGATGAGCCGGAGATGACGCCGTGGACGGTGATCCGCGAGCAGGATGGAGTGACGCTGTTTTACGCCGGCAGTGCGACAGTCGATCTCTACCGCTCGGAAACCGATCGCTACCGCGACAATCTCACCTCCGGCGCGCCAAGCATCTGGATCGTGTTGAGCCCTGCCGAGAGAGCCTCGCCCTACCTCCTTTCCGCGGTCACGGCCGATCCCGCCGAAGGGGAAGCGTTCACGGGGGCCGGTGCCAATCTCGTCGAAGCGGTGCCGATGCCTGAGGTGCTGCGCCAGGCGATTGAAGATTTCATCGCCGAGCACCACGTCGAGAAGGAGTTCTTCAAGCGCGAGCGGAGCCGCGCCGATCCGGAAGCGCTGGCGCAACGGCGCCACGAAGGTGAGCACGAATGAGCGAAGACCACTTTCTGGCGCGCTGGTCGCGACGCAAGCAGGCCGCGAGGGACGGCCACGACGAACCGAGGCCCGAACAACCCGCCGAGGCGAATGCGCCGGCGGCGGCCGGCCCTGACGTGGCGGAGCCCTGTCCGACCGAGTTGGACTTGTCGAGCCTGCCGTCCATTGAATCGATTGATGCCGCGACCGACGTCTCGGCCTTCCTTCGCAAGGGCATTCCTCAGGAATTGAGCCGTGCCGCGCTTCGCCGCGCCTGGAGCGCCGATCCTGCCATTCGCGATTTCACGGGGCTGGCGGAAAACGCCTGGGACTTCAACGACCCGGCTGCCATGCCAGGCTTCGGTCCGCTGGACTATTCGGCCGAGCAGGTTGACGCACTCGTCCGCCGCGTTGTCGGGGACCTCGTGCAGGCCGCCGAGAACGCGACCAACCCGATCGAAGGGGCTGTCGAAGGCGCCACGAGACCGGCCGTCGCTTCGGTCGACGATTTGGTGCAAGCATCAAATCCGGTAAAGGCGCGCCCGGATCTCCCACTGTCCGATGAGCCCGCAACCGCGGAATTGCTCCCAAGCTCTGCTGCACCGCAACTGCTAGGCCCGGGCGACGAGACCGCCATTCAGCGGCGCACACATGGTGGCGCGCTACCTCGATAGGCTGCGACCAAATGCTATAGCCGTAGGCTATGCGCATCGATTGACCGCTTCCCAGCTCCCGAATAGTCTTTGTTAAACAAACGCAATCAAGCGCTTGGCCCCGAGGATGGGAGGGCGGCGTGCGCGATGCGGGCCTTGAAAGTGCCATCGATGCTGCGGGCGGTGTAGCCCAGCTAGCCCGGAAAATCGGTATTGCCCAGCCCTCGGTGTCGAACTGGAACCGGGTGCCGGCGCAACGCGTGATTGCAGTCGAAATCGCGACGGGCATCTCGCGAAAAATTCTTCGTCCCGATCTCTATAGCGAGCTTGCGATATCGGACATGCTCGATCCGATCGAAGCCGGACGCGCGCAGGAATACGCACTGCTTGCGACCCTGCTCTCGTCGGCGCCGTCGCAAGACTTCCTTGAGAAGATCGCGCAACTGAACGGCGATGTGACGCCGCTGGGTCGCGCCCACTCCGCTCTTGCGGAGGCCGCTTCGATCGCGGTCGCAACCGAGGTCGAGCGCGAATATTTTGACCTGTTCGTTGGCGTTGGGCGCGGCGAACTGCTGCCCTACGCGTCCTACTATCTGACCGGCTTCCTCAATGAGCGCCCGCTGTCGCGACTTCGTCACGATCTGGCCGCGCTTGGCATCGAGCGGGTGGAGAGCAATCCAGAACCCGAGGACCATGCGGCGACGCTATGCGAGATCATGGCCGGCCTTGTGGCTGGTCGTTTCCCGGCGTCGCTCGCAGCACAGCGCGCCTTCTTCGAGAAGCATGTTTCGCGCTGGATCGGACGTTTGTTCGCTGACATGGCGAAGGCCGAACGCGCCAAGTTCTATCGAGCGGTCGGGACGCTGGGATGCGTGTTTTTGGAGATTGAAACAGAGGCCTTCAAGTTCGCCAATTGACTGGGTGCCCGTCCAGGAGAGGTGCAATGAGCGATGAGAAGAAAATGACGGAAGGCCGCCGCGACTTCCTTCGCAAGGTCGGAATCGGCACGGTTGGTGCAGGCGCCGCGTTGGCCACCCCCTTGATCGCGCCGGCGCAAGCCGACAGCGAGACCGAAGCTGAGAAGCGCAAGGCCCGCTACAAGGAAACCGACCATGTGAAGGCGTACTATCGCGTCAATCGCTATCCACGGTAAGGGAGGCGGCCATGCTGATCAGGAGAACACAGCGTTCCGATTCCGACCGACATGGATCCGTCGCGGCCCTCCTGTCCGGGCAGACCGGCGGCCTCGACCGCCGCACATTCCTGCGTCGGTCCGGTCTGGCCGGCGGTGCGCTCGCTGCGCTCAACACGCTGCCCCTCTGTGGCGTTCGCGAGGCAGAGGCTGCCGCCGCCGGGCCGCTGACCGCGGGTGCGACGGCGCGCAAGAGCATCTGTACGCATTGCTCGGTTGGATGCACCGTGACTGCGGAAGTGCTGAACGGTGTATGGATCGGCCAGGAGCCAACCTGGGATTCCCCGATCAATCGCGGATCGCATTGTGCTAAGGGCGCCTCCGTGCGCGAACTCGTGCACAGCGAGCGGCGGCTGCGCTATCCGATGAAGCTGGTGGGCGGGCAGTGGACCCGGGTCTCCTGGGAGGCCGCGATCAACGAGATCGGCGACAAGCTCCTGGACGTGCGCGAGAAGTCGGGTCCCGATTCCGTCTATTGGCTCGGATCGGCCAAGATGACCAACGAGGGTTCCTACCTATTCCGCAAGCTTGGCGCGTTCTGGGGCACCAACAACACCGACCATCAGGCGCGCATCTGCCATTCGACGACCGTCACCGGCGTGGCCAACACCTGGGGCTACGGCGCGATGACCAACAGCTTCAACGACATCCGCAATGCCAAGACCCAGATGATCATGGGCGGCAATCCGGCCGAGGCGCATCCGGTGTCGTTGCAGCACCTGCTCGAGGGCAAGGAACTGCAAAAGGCCAACTTTATCGTCATCGACCCGCGCCTGACGCGAACCGCGGCGCACGCGACCGAGTATGTCCGCATGCGGCCAGGCACCGACATTCCGGTGCTCTACGGTATGATGTGGCACATCCTGCAGAACGGCTGGGAGGACAAGGAATTCATCCGGCAGCGCGTCTATGGTTTCGACGATCTTCGCAAGGAGGTCGAAAAATGGAATCCGGAGGAGGTCGAGCGCGTTACCGGCGTTCCCGGTGAACAGCTCAAGCGTGTCGCGAAGATGTTCGCAACGGAAAAGCCGTCGACGCTGATCTGGGCCATGGGGCAGACTCAGAAGACGGTCGGCACCGCCAATGTGCGGGCGAGTTGCATCCTGCTCCTGATGACCGGAAATGTTGGCGGACCGGGCATGGGCGCCAACATCTTCCGCGGCCATGACAACGTTCAGGGAGCAACCGACGTCGGACTCGATATCGTCACGCTGCCGTTCTACTACGGGCTCGCCGAGGGCGCGTGGAAGCACTGGTCGCGCGTTTGGGAGGTCGACTATGACTTCCTGAAGTCGCGCTTCGACTCCAAGCAGATGATGGAAGCGCCCGGCATCCCGCTAACCCGCTGGTTCGAGGCGGTGACGCTGCCGAAAGACCAGGTCGCCCAGAAAGACAATGTGCGGGCGGTGTTCGTGCAGGGACACGCGTCTAACAGCATCACCCGCATTCCGGAATCCCTGAAGGGACTGAAGGCGCTCGACCTGCTTGTCATCGCCGACCCGCATCCGACCACCTGGACCTCGCTCGCGGTGGAGGCCGGGCGCAAGGACGGTCTCTACATTCTCCCGGTCGCCACCCAATTCGAGTGCAAGGGGTCCCGGGTCGCCTCGAACCGCTCGCTGCAGTGGGGCGAGCAGATCGTGAAGCCGATCTTCGAATCCAAGGACGACCTCGAGATCACCTATCTGCTGGCAAAGAAGTTCGGCTTTGCCGACAAGATGTTCAAGAACATCAAGGTCGAGAACAATCTGCCCGAGGCTGAGGATATCCTGCGCGAAATGAATCGCGGCAGCTGGTCGACCGGTTATTGCGGGCAATCGCCCGAGCGTCTCAAGGCCCATATGAAGAACCAGGCGAAGTTCGACATGCTGACGATGCGGGCTCCGAAGGACGACCCGGAAGTCGGCGGCGACTATTACGGCCTGCCCTGGCCGTGCTGGGGCTCGCCGGAGGTCAGGCATCCGGGCACGCCGCTTCTCTACAACACAAATCTCGGCGTGATGGATGGCGGCGGAACGTTCCGGCCGCGCTTTGGCATCGAACGCGAGGAGAAGCTGGCCGACGGCACGACACGGAAGGTCAGCCTGCTCGCCGACGGGTCCTATTCGAAGGATTCGGAAATCAAGGACGGCTATCCGGAATTCACGCTGGCGAGCCTGAAGAAGCTCGGCTGGGACAAGGATTTGACGGAGGCGGAGATGGCCACGATCAACAGGATCAATCCGGCCACTCCGGACGCGGTGTCGTGGTCGCTCGACCTTTCGGGCGGCATTCAGCGCGTCGCGCTGATGCACGGCTGCGTGCCTTATGGCAACGGCAAGGCGCGCATGAACGCGTTCGGCTTGCCGGATCCGATTCCGGTTCACCGCGAGCCGATCTACACGCCGCGCGTCGATCTGGTCGCCAAATATCCGACGCTTCCCGATGCCAAGCAGTTCCGCATGCCCAACATCGGGTTCTCCGTGCAGAAGGCCGCGGTGGAGAAGGGGATTGCCAAGCAATTCCCGCTCATCCTCTCCTCGGGCCGCCTGGTCGAATACGAGGGCGGCGGCGAAGAGACGCGAACCAATCCGTGGCTCGCCGAACTCCAGCAGGACATGTTCATCGAGATCAGCCCCGCCGATGCCGCCGATCGCGGCATCAAGGATGGCGGCTGGGTCTGGGTGAGCGGTGCTGAAAACAACTCGCGTGCCAGAATGAAGGCGCTGGTGACCGAACGGGTCGGGAAGGGCGTTGCCTGGATGCCCTTCCACTTCGGTGGTTGGCTCGCGGGCAAGGACCTTCGCGGCAATTACCCGAAGGGGACCGATCCGATCGTGCTTGGCGAAAGCGCCAATACGATCACGACCTACGGCTATGATCCTGCGACCAATATGCAGGAGACCAAGGTCACCCTTTGCCAGATCGTCGCAGCCTAGAGGAGCAACGCACATGGCTCGGATGAAATTCCTCTGCGACGCCGACCGCTGTATCGAGTGCAATGCCTGCGTCACCGCCTGCAAGAATGAGCATGAGGTGCCCTGGGGCATCAACCGGCGCCGCGTCGTCACAATCAACGACGGCAAGCCCGGAGAGCGATCGATCTCCATGGCTTGCATGCACTGCACCGATGCGCCCTGCGCGGCCGTCTGCCCGGTAAACTGCTTCTACACCACCGCCGATGGCGTCGTACTTCATTCCAAGGATCTGTGCATCGGCTGCGGCTATTGCTTCTACGCGTGTCCGTTCGGCGCGCCGCAATACCCGAAGATCGGCAATTTCGGCTCCCGCGGCAAGATGGACAAGTGCACGTTCTGCGCCGGCGGCCCCGAGGCCGACGGCAGCAAGGAGGAGTACGAGAAGTATGGGGCCAATCGCCTCGCCGAGGGGAAATTGCCGCTCTGTGCCGAGATGTGCTCCACGAAATCGTTGCTCGCCGGTGATGGCGAGATCATCGCCCAGATCTACAGGGAACGTGTGGTGAAGCGTGGCTACGGCTCGGGCGCCTGGGGCTGGAAAACCGCCTATCGCGAGACGATCGAATCCTGAAAGCGGGGTCGCGCTCATATACCGGGAGGAGCTCATGGCGTCTCTTGCAAAATACATCCGTCTCGCACTGGGCGCAGGGGCGCTTGCGTTGATGATCACGGTGTCGGTGCCGTCCATCGCCCAGCAGGTCAACCCGACCGCTAGCGCGGTGAAGGAGCAACAGCTTCTGCAGGAGTTCAACCGGATCCAGGGACGCGTCAGCATTCCCGATCAGCGGTCAGGCGTGCTGGAGCAGCCGGCGGGGCGCGAGTGGCGGGAATTTCGCAACGTCACCCTGCGCTGGATCGGCGGAGTTGCCATCCTTGGCATGCTCGTAGCGCTCGTCGCCTTCTATCTCATCCGCGGCACGGTCCGGCTTCAGGACGGAAGGTCTGGGCGTACGATCGTGCGCTTCGCCGCCTTTGAGCGCTTCGTGCACTGGATGACTGCGACCTGCTTCATCATTCTGGCAATCTCCGGACTGAACGTCACCTTCGGCCGTCCGCTGTTGTTGCCGCTGATCGGCCACGAAGCATTCTCCGAATGGTCGCAATGGGCGAAATACGCGCATAACTATCTGAGTTTCCCGTTCACCATCGGGGTGGTGCTGATCTTCCTGATGTGGCTTGGCGGCAATATCCCGAACAAGGTCGATGTCGAGTGGATCAAGCGTGGTGGCGGCATCGTGGGGCACGATCATCCGCCGGCCTATCGCTTTAACGCCGGGCAGAAGGCGGTCTACTGGATCGTCGTGATCGGCGGCGCTGCCGTTGCGATCACCGGATATGAGCTGATGTTCCCGTTCTACCTGTCCGGCATCGAAGGAATGCAAATGGCCGCGGTGGTCCACGCGATTGTGGCGGTGTTGTTCGTCGCGGTGATGCTGGCCCACATCTACATCGGCACCATCGGTATGCAGGGCGCCTTCGAGGCGATGGGCAGTGGCATCGTGGATGTCAATTGGGCAAAAGAGCACCACAGCCTGTGGCTGGAGGAGGAGACGCGCGCCGCAGCCAATGCGCGCTCGAAGCCGGCCGCCACGGCGGCAGAGTAGGAGCAACGCCGCATGCCCCGGGGGCGAAATCGCTAAAGCCGCACGGCCGTCGTTGCAAAGGCCTCTGCGACCGGCTCTTGCACGCGGTCAAGGACCGCGGCGCCGAATCCCGCCACGACGACAGCGGCCACGCAGGCGAGCAGGAAGGCTCTCATGGCAATCCTCCCAAAGAGGTCGAATGCAGCGAGATTACACAAAGTGGATCGTCACGGACAGCCGCGCCGCCGTCGAAACCCGGCATTCCCTTCGGTAAGAAACAGGCTCGTCGGATTTCGATTGCTTGAGCTAGCTCAAACTTGCCTATGATGGACAGGACAAACGAGCGCGTTTCCTGAATCATGTCAGCGTGTTGCGTAGGGACACGGTTCTTCATGTACCAGAACTGTACCAAGCGCTGTGGTGCGACGGCGCGACCAATCTCTCTGGCAACAATGCGGAAGGGAATCCCGCGATCAGCCTATCTCGAGGATCCCCAAGCACACGCCTTCTCGGGGCTGGTGCCACGACAATGAGGTAAAGCACGCCACGCCAAAGGCCTTGGTTGAATAAGCCCCGCGTTCGATGCCGTCGATCATCGACGCACATGGCCTCCATCTGGGGGTGGAATCGGGAAACATGCCGCCTCTGCTTCATATTGAAAGTTAGCATCCTAACGCAATATTTGATGCCCGCTCCAAGTCGGCATCAGTTGCGTCTTCGATCTTCAGCGAGTCCCGATTTTGATACATGCATTCATTGATACGTCCTGCCCGAGCGCATGTCCCAAATTTGTACCAACTCACCGGCCTAAGAGGCGCACCACTTGCTTCTTTTGCGGATTTCCCCTGTTTTTTCGCAGAATTCTGTGTATGTCCTATCCAGGACTGGACCGCTGAGATACATAAGTGACTGAAAATAAATGGAAATTTAGTTGTGCGCCTATGATGGATTGGACGGACCGGCATTGCCGGGTCTTCCATCGCCTGATGTCGCGGCGGGCGCGGCTTTATACGGAGATGCTGACCACGGGAGCCATCATCCACGGTGACCGGGCGCGGTTGCTCGGCTTCGATGCCAGCGAGCACCCGGTGGCGCTGCAACTCGGCGGTTCCGATCCGCGCGATCTCGCGGCCGCCGCGCAGATCGGCGAGGACTTCGGCTATGACGAGATCAATCTCAATGTCGGCTGCCCGTCCGATCGGGTGAAGGACGGCCGTTTCGGCGCCTGCCTGATGGCGGAGCCCGCGCTGGTCGCCGAGGGCGTTGCGGCGATAAAGCGCGCAGTGAAGGTTCCTGTCACGGTGAAGTGCCGGATCGGAATCGACGACCAGGATCCGGAAGTTGCGCTCGATACGCTGGCGCGCGGCGTGATTGCCGCGGGCGCGGATGCGCTCGTCGTGCATGCGCGCAAGGCCTGGCTCAACGGATTGTCGCCGAAGGAGAACCGCGACATTCCGCCGCTCGACTACGATCGCGTCTATCGCCTCAAGACAGCGCTGCCGGACGTGCCCATCATCATCAACGGCGGGATCACGAGTATCGCTGAAGCGAAGCAGCATCTGGCGCATGTCGATGGCGTGATGCTGGGACGGGCGGCGTATCAGGAGCCGTGGCGGCTGCTGACAGTCGATTCCGAGCTGTTCGGTGAAACGCCGCCGCACGCCACGATGAAGGACGTGTTCGCGGCGATGCTGCCCTATATCGAGCGGCAACTCGCCGAGGGCACGCGGCTGCATTCGATCACGCGCCACTTCGTCGGTGCTTTCCACGGCGTGCCCGGCGCGCGCGCCTTCCGCAGGCATCTCGCGGAGAACGGCGTTCAGCCGGGTGCCGGGACCGACGTGCTGCGCGAGGCGATCGCACGCGTCGACGATCGCGCCCTGGCGCCGGTCGCGGCCTGACGGCGCAGGCTATTGTCTGCGCTGACGCCGCGTGACGTCGTGTGCGACCTTCAGGAAGTTGAAGAGGTGCGGCATCCGGTTGTCGCGCCGGTAGTTCAGCGACAGCGCGGTGCCGGGATTATGTCCCTCATAGGCGCGATAGGCGACGCCGGGCCGGTCCGCCTGCGAGACGGATTGCGGCACCAGCGCGATGCCGACGCCAACCGACACCAGGCTGATCGCGGTCTGATAATCCTGCGCCAGCACCTGCGACTTCGGAATGAAGCCCTCTTCGAGGCAGATATTGAGGATGTGGTCGGCGAAGCTCGGGCGCGGCTTGCGCGGATAGAGGATGAAGGTCTCGGCCTTGAGCGCCGACAGACGCGTGACCTGCTGCTCGAGCAGCGGCGAGGTGTCGGACAGTGCGAGGATCAGCGGTTCCTGCAGCAGCGGCTCCGACTTCAATTCCTCGTCGTCGAGCGAGGGGCGGGCGACGGCGATATCGATCTCGCGCTGGATCACCGCGCGCTTCTGCTCGGCGTTGTTCATCGCCGACAGTGCCAACTCGACGTCGGGATAGGCCGAGCGAAACGCCTTGATCACGTTGGGCAGCACGCCATAGGTCGCCGATCCGACGAAGGCGACGCGCAGGTGACCCGAAAAGCCTTCTCCGATCCGCTTGATTTCGCGGTGTGTCCGGTCGAGCCGCTCCAGCACATCGCGTGCACGCTCCAGCAGAACGCTGCCGGCCTGGGTCAGCCGGATCTGGCTTCGGCTCCGGTCAATGAGCATGACGCCGAGATCGCTCTCCAGCTGCGCAATCTGCCGGCTGAGCGGCGGCTGGGCGATCGCGAGCCGTGATGCGGCGCGTCCGAAATGCAATTCCTCGGCGACGGCGACGAAGTAGACCAGTCGCCTCAGATCCATGACGTCGTCGCGATCGGTCACGGTCAGTCGAATATTTGTCCGCGCGCTTCGGCGGAAGCTGCGGGAAAGGCCTGCCGGGTTTGATATCGCGTGGTCATCGGCGCATGATCGAGACGGTGGTTCCGGCGGGAAGACTGGGCGGGCATCCATGGATTGTCAATTGTCCGCGGGGACGACGCATCTGGCTAGTCCTTCCGGGCGAAGGCGCGGATCTTGTCCTCGTCGACCTCGACACCGAGGCCCGGGCCATCGGGCACGCAGATCTCGAACGCGTCGAATCTGATCGGGTTGACCACGAGATCCTCCACGAGGATCCGCGGACCGAAATGCTCGCTGCCCCATTCGAGCCTGGGCAGGGTGGCGAATGCGGCGAGATGCGCAGCCGCGCCGATGCTGCTCTCCAGCAGGCAGCCGCCATAGAGCTCGAGGCCATGCGCGGCCGCGACCGCGGCGGCACGCTTCATCTCGAACAGGCCGCCGCTCTTCACCAGCTTCAGCGAATAGACGCTGCCGCAACCCATCGTGGCGACGCGGGCGATCTCCTCCTTGGTGAAGGCCGCTTCGTCGACCAGCAACGGAATGGAGGTGCGCGCCGCGACACGCGCCATGGCTTCCAGCTGCAGCGCTGACACCGGCTGTTCGACCAGAGCGACGTCCAGTTCCTCAAGCGCCGGCATGAAGCGGATGCATTCGGCCTCGGTCCAGCCCTGGTTGACATCGACGATCAGGCGCGCCTCGTCGCCGAGGCCGGCACGCAGCGTCTGCAAGCGCTTCAGATCCGCCGGTGGGCGGTTGAAGCCAAACTTGACCTTGAACTGGCGGTGTTCGCGGCGCCGCAGCTTCTCCTTCGCTTCCTCCAGCTCCTGGCCACTGTCGCCCGAGGCCAGCGCCCAGATCACTTCCATGCGCTGGCGAACCGCACCCCCGAGCAGCGCGCTGGCGGGGAGGCCGAGCGTCTTGCCGGCGGCGTCGAGCAGGGCGGATTCGATCGCGCCCTTGGCTGCGAAATTGCGGGTGGCGGCCTTGCCCATGCGCAAGGCATTGGCTTCGAAGGCGAGGGCAGGCTGTCCGAGCAGCGCCGGCGCCAGGTAATTCGTGACCGCAGCCTTGATCGATTCCACGCTCTCTTCAGCCCAGCGCGGCCCGCCGAGTGTCGAGGCTTCGCCGATACCCGTCACGCCGTTGTCGAGCAGCACGCGCACCAGAACGAAGCCCTGATGCGTGACCTCCGTGTTCGAAAGCTTGTGCCGCCGGCGGGTCGGCGCTTCCACGATGGTGGCGCGGATACTGCGGATCGCAGTGTCTCTTGCGAAGTTCCGCACTTGCTCCACGGGCTCGGCGATTTCGATCACGGCACGGCTCATTTGTCCTCGCAGGTCAGTTCAAGGTGAACCCTGCCAGGCCTCGGGCCTGGCAGGGTGTAACGCGTATCACTCGGCCGCGACGAGCCGCTCGACCGCCGCCTTCTTGAGCTTGAAGTCGAAATCGAGAACGAGATCGGTGTCGGCGCCGGCCGGCGCCTTGGCGAACTTGCCGATCAGGCTCTGCTTCACGGCGAACACCGAGTCGTTGTCGAGATACTTGGTCTCGGAATCGTAGATCTGCGAGATCAGCGATTGATAGCCGTCCTTGGAGAGCATGAAGTGGATGTGGCCCGGACGCCAGGGATGGTGACCCATGTACTTCAGGAGCTCGCCGCCGGCGCCGTCATAGGGAATCGGATACGGCTCGGGACGGAGCGCGACGAAAGCGTATTCGCCGTTGGCATCGGTCGTGAACCGACCGCGCAGATTATAGGCGGGTTGCTCGGGGTCTTGCAGGTCATAGAGCCCGTTTGGCGCGTCCTCCCAGACGTCGATTGTGACGCCCTCGATCGGCCGGCCCGCGGTGTCGCTGATGCGCCCGCTGACCTTCACGGTCTGCGCGTTGTCGAACGTCTTCTTGATGATGGAAGCGCCCTTGGGCAGCACCGGCGGGTTCTCCCGGTAGAACGGCCCGAGCACGGTGGACTCGCTCTCGCCGTCGGTCACCCGGTGGTCGAGCATGTCGACCAGCACCTCGACGCCGAGAATATCCGCGATCAGGATGAACTCGTTGCGCTTCTCGTCCGAGATGTCGCCGGCGCGCCGCAGGAATTCGCACGCGGCGAACCACTCGGCGAAGGTCAGGTCGACCTCCTTGCAGAAGGCGTGCATGTGGCGGATCAGGCTCGTCATGATCTGACGGTTGCGATCCGGAATGTCCTTCGAGAGCGCGGCGATCACATGGTCGGTGATGGTGTCCTTGTTGACGTTCAGCATGGTCATTTCCTCCTTTTCTTGCAGTTTGCTCAAACTTGCATCCCCGTTTTCGGGAATATCGGCTGGCGGTCTCACCAGACAAATTCGTAAGCAGCATTCTCCAGCGTCGCGGGCGCCGGATGCGGGTCGGCCAGGCCGCCGAAGCGGCCGCGGCAGAACAGCAGCGGCTTTTTGCCGGGCTCCAGCGACATCTCGCGGACATGGCCGAGGAAGATGGTGTGGTCGCCTGCGACGATCTCATCCGCAAGATCGGTCACGAAATACGCCGCCGCGTTGGCGATGACCGGCAGCTCGTTGCGACGTTCGAAGATGTGGCAGAGGTCGAGCCTGGGCTTGCCTGCGAAATGCCAGGCAAGATCTTCCATGCCTTCGGCGAGCACGCTGATCGCGAACCGGCCGGTGTTCTGGATGTTGCAAAGCATCTTCGCGCTTTTCGCGATCGAGATCGCGACCAGCGGTGGATCGAGCGAGACCGACATGAAGGCGTTGGCCGTCATGCCGTGGTCGCGGCCCTCGCAATGCGTGGTGATAATGGTGACGCCGGTGCCGAACTGGCCGCAGGCGTTGCGCAGCTCGCGCGGATCGATGGCGGTCATTGGTTGGCGACCTCCAGTTTGGCCAAGCCGGAGCGATTGGCTGGTGGCGCGGTCACGATATCCCGCCAGTTTTCCAGCGCCGCTGCGGCGGCCGCAAGGCCGGATCGCCGAAGCGTGCGGATCCGGCTGCTGGAGACGATCTCGCCGTTGCCGCAGCGCACCGGCGGCAGGATGCGCGTGTCGAAATGTTGCCGCAGCAGCTGAGCGGTGCCACCCTTGCAGGACCCAAAACGGAAATCCTCGCCGACGATCACTTCACGCGGTTGCAGACGCTGCAACTCGGCGAGGAAATCGGCCGCGGAGCGCCGGACGTAGATCTGGTTGAAATCGGCGACGACGACATGGTCCGGTGCGAATGTTGCGATGCGCTCGAGCTTTTCGCGCAGCGAGATCAGCGCCTCGGCCTGGCCGAAATACACCTTCGGCGGAGGATCGAAGGTGTAGACCACAGCCGGAACGCCGCGGCGCTGCGCTGCCGCAATCGTCTGCCGGAGCAGTTCCTGATGGCCGCGGTGAACGCCGTCGAACGCGCCGAT
Source organism: Bradyrhizobium sp. USDA 4011 (assembly GCF_054063415.1). Lineage (NCBI taxonomy): Bacteria > Pseudomonadati > Pseudomonadota > Alphaproteobacteria > Hyphomicrobiales > Nitrobacteraceae > Bradyrhizobium > Bradyrhizobium sp. USDA 4011. The sequence goes on along the minus strand of NZ_JBSSGG010000001.1, from coordinate 905,708 downwards.
GGTCACGACACTGGCCGTGAGGGCCAATTCGCCATCGCGATGGAAAGCGACAGCAGCGCTGTCAAAACCTCTGCCCAGACCTTTGCCCAGATCCTTGTCCATGGCTCGCTCCGGTTTTCGCTCCCTTGCCGTGCTGCGCGATTGCTCCGTCAGCTGCGGCGTTGCGTCGGCCGGTCGATCATGCGTCGTCCGGTCCGTACCACCTGAGTCATAGCCCGAGCCGCGACGGTTCGCGCGGTATGGTGTGATACCTTTCGCCCGCTCCGGCTGAGCGCGTAGCTTTTCCACCGATGTCACGCCGACCAAGAGCGTGACGGCATGGTCCGGGCCGGTATGGCAACGCCGCCGGTCCAACGACACAAGCGGAGGAGAAACTCATGACTACAGCAGCTGCCCTGCGGGCCGACGCGCCTGCGTCAACCACCAGCGTCTATACCGGCGCGGAATTCCTGGACAGCATTCAGGATAGCCGGGAGATCTACATCTACGGCGAGCGCGTCAAGAACGTCACCCAGCACCCCGCCTTCCGCAACTCGGCGCGGATGGTGGCACGTTGGTACGACCGCTTCCACGAGAAGAAGGATCAGATCGGCGTTCTGACCGACACCGGCTCCGGACAGCTGACCCATCCGTTCTTCCTGGGCTCGCGTACGGCCGATGACCTGATCAAGGGCCGCGACGCGATCGCCGAATTGCAGAAGGTCGCGTATGGCTGGATGGGCCGCTCGCCGGACTACAAGGCGGCGTTCCTCGGAACCCTGGGCGCGAATTCGGGCTTCTATGGCGAATACGCCGGCAACGCGAAGAAATGGTATGCCCGGACCCAGGAGCGGCTCGACTTCTGGAATCACGCCATCGTCAACCCGCCGATCGATCGCGATCGCGCCATCGAGGACGTGCGCGACGTCTTCATGCATGTCGAGAAGGAGACCGACGCCGGCCTGATCGTCTCGGGCGCGAAGGTGGTTGCGACGGGCTCGGCGCTGACGCACTACAATTTCATCGCCCACTACGGCATCCCGATCAAGGACAAGTCGTTCGCGCTGATCTTCACGGCGCCGATGGACGCCGAGGGCGTCAAGCTGATCGCCCGCTCGTCCTATGAATTCACGGCGGCCGCGACCGGCTCGCCGTTCGACTACCCGCTGTCGAGCCGCTTCGACGAGAACGACTCGATCCTCGTTTTCGACAAGGTGCTGGTGCCCTGGGAGAACGTCTTCGTCTATGGCGACGTCGACAAGATCAACCAGTTCTTCCCGGCGTCGGGGTTCATCCCGCGCTTCACGCTGCATGGCGTGACGCGGCTGGCCGTCAAGCTCGACTTCATTGCCGGCCTGTTCTCGATGGCGGTGGAGGCGACCGGATCGAAGGATTTTCGCGGCGTGCAGACGGCGGTGGGCGAGGTGATTGCCTGGCGCAATCTGTTCCACGGCATTTCGGATGCGATGGTGAAATCGCCGATCGCCTGGCAGGGGACCGAGGGTTACAATCTGCCCAACCTGAACTACGGGCTGGCCTATCGTGTGTTTGCGCCGATGGCCTATCCGCGGATCAAGGAGCTGATCGAGCGCCACGTCGCAAGCGGCCTGATCTATCTTCCGTCAAGCTCGGCCGACCTCGAGAGCGAGGCGATCAGGCCTTATCTCGACCGCTTCGTGCGCGGCTCCAACGGCTACGCCGCGATCGACCGGATCAAGCTGCTCAAGCTGCTTTGGGACGCCGTCGGATCTGAATTCGGTGGCCGCCACGAGCTGTACGAGCGCAACTACGCGGGCAATTACGAGAACCTGCGTGTCGAGACGCTGATGGCCGCGAGCGCCACCGGCGACCTCGGCGCCATGCAGGATTTCGTGCGCAACTGCATGAGCGACTACGACGTCTCCGGGTGGACGGCGAAGGATCTCGTCAATCCCGACGATATCAATCTGGTCAGCCGCGGTCTGGTGCAAGGCTGACGACAGGGCTGACGATCTGGTAGACAGAGCGATGGAGCCGCCGCGGTCGCGCGGCGGCTCCATTCCGTTTTCGTACTACCGCTTCATCGCTTGCAGAGAGAGTTGATCATCATGCTGTTTCACGTCGAAATGGACGTGCGGATTCCGCACGATCTCCCGGCCGAAAAGGTCGATGCGCTGAAGCAGGCGGAACGCGTCCGCGCCATGGAGCTGCAGCGCAAGGGGGCCTGGCGCCATCTGTGGCGGGTGGCTGGACGCTACGCCAATGTCAGCATCTTCGATGTGTCGGGCGCGCAGGAATTGCACGACATCCTGTCCAGCCTGCCGCTGTTTCCGTTCATGGAGATCCGCGTCACGCCGCTATGCCGGCATCCGTCGTCGATTCACGACGACGACCGCTAGGGCTAGTCGACAACCGTGCGCGGGCGCCGGTGACGGGCCGTGGTGTTGATGCTGCCGGTGACGTCGGGATATCCGGTGAGGCTCAGCGTATCGGAACGGACCCCCCAGCTTTCGAGCCGGTCGAGGAAGCTCATGCCGAGCAGGTTGGTCTTCATCTGGCCGCGTTGCACCACCAGCGCAGGCACCGATTTCTCGACCAGCTTGCCGACCGCGAGACGATCGAGCGTCAGCCGTGCCGCCTTGGTGTGACCGCCGGCGGTCTCCAGGTCGACATTGTATTCGAGCATGTCGGTCGGCAACCCGATCGCCTTGGCGGTTTCCCAGGTCAGCACGACCGAGGTCGCGCCGGTGTCGATCACCATCGGTGCGCTGACGCCGTTGATCTTGGCGCGGAACGCGAATTCGCCGCCCTGGCTGCGCACAATCTGCACCGCGGGGGCAGGGGGGGAGGCCGGCGCGGCGATGCTGCGGCCGAAGATCTGGGTCAGATTCTGCCTGGCGCGCGCGATCTGGTCGGGATCGCCGTAGGCGACAACGGCGCCGGCGGTTGCCATCAGCAGCAGGATGACAAGGAGGATGCGGGTCACGGTGCGGCTCCGGTCGCGGCGATGGTCACGCGCGCTTCGGATGCGGCTCCATGCGCGCGAGCCCGGCCTCGGCCATCCGCGCCGGCAATGTCGTCATGACAGACAGCCGCTCCGCGCGGTCCATCTTGTGCCAGCGTGCGATCTCCGGGAGCGTGCGACCACAGCCGAAGCAGAGCTTCGTCCTGGGGTCCATCATGCAGACTGCGATACACGGCGTTTCTGAGCTCATTCTTCAACTGTTGAACCGTTTCACCCGCCAGCGCAAGCCGGTCGGATCGGGATGCGCCATCACGCCCCGGCTTTTTGTCGCGAGCATGGTCCTGGCGCAAACGCCTTGCGTCTATGGGCAGCGAAAACCGCGTCACGATCTTCCGCGACATGCTCTACAACCCGGTGCCGGCACTCATGATCGACTTGCGGCGCACACGTTTCCGGTCGGCGCCCATCGAGGGTTCGGCGGGCTCCGGCTGCATCGGCGGCGCTTCTTCCGTCATCGGCGCCAGCGCGCTCATCACCCGCTCCGGCGGCAAGGTCACGATCACCTCGGTGCCGATGCGCAGCTTCGATTTCAGCGTGAAGGTGCCGCCATGCATGTCGATCAGGCTCTTGGCGATCGGCAGTCCAAGGCCCGCGCCCTGTTCCGCCGACTTGATCGAGTTGGAGCCCTGGCCGAACGAGGCCAGCACGACCGGGATCTCGTCCTCGGCGATGCCGCTTCCGGTGTCCTTGACGCTCAGATATTGCCCGCCCGACGCGGTCCAGCCGACCTTCAGCCAGATCTCGCCGCCCTGCGGGGTGAACTTGATCGAGTTGGAGAGCAGGTTGAGCACGACCTGGCGGATGGCGCGCTCGTCGCCCCAGATCCGGGGCATGCCATGCTCGAACACTTCGTGGATGGTGATGCCGCGGCTGGAGGCGCGCAGCTTCAGCAGATGGTGGCAGTCGGCGACGACATGCACCAGCGCCACGGCCTCTTCGTTCAGCTCGTAACGGCCGGCCTCGATGCGCGACAGATCGAGGATCTCGTTGATGAGATTGAGCAGGTGCACGCCGGAATTATGGATGTCGGCGGAATATTCCTTGTAGACCGGCACCGCGTGCGCACCAAAGATCTCGCTCTTCATCACCTCGGAGAAGCCGAGGATGGCGTTGAGCGGCGTGCGCAGTTCGTGGCTCATCTGGGCCAGGAAGCGCGACTTGGCGACGTTGGCGGATTCGGCGCGGTGCCGCGCTTCGTCGGAGATCGCCTTGGCCTGTTCCAGTTCGCCGATCAGCGCGTCCTTTTCGGCGCGGGCTTCCAGTGTCGCCAGCGTGGTCGAATGCAGCCGATGCGCCAGCAGCGCGAAATAACCCTCGGCGGCAAGCGCAAGCAGCGCCAGCACGTAATTGTCGAACGCGCCGTTGAGCACGAGGTCGAGCGCAATCCCGACCGTCACCGGAACGGTCGCCGCGAGGGCTGCGATCGGCAGGCTCGCCGCCAGCATGCTGGAGACCGCGATCACCAGCAGCATCAGGAACATCATCAGCGTGTTGGAGGAGAGATCGCGCCCGGCGGGGTGGATCAGGATCGCGGTCCAGCACAGGCCGTAGAGCAGATCGAGCAGCACGAAGCGGGTCCGCCATTTGCGGGTCACCGCGACCGAGGTCGGCTCGGCGAGGAAGCGGGCGCAGCTGCGGATGATGGCGAGATGGACGCCGAGGATGCCCACCGTCCAGGCGGCGGCCACGATCGGCTTCATCCAGAGGCCAAACAGGACGCCGGTTGCCACCACGAGCAGCATCACGACGTAGGATGCCGACATCCGGGTCTGGGCATATTGCCGGAGCAGTTCGGCGTCGAACGCCGGGCGGGTTCCACTGGTTGACGTTAACCGATCGCGCGCCTCGCGCACCCGCTGCGCGGCAACGCGCCGGCTGTTGACCGGCGCTGCCACCTGAGGTCCTGCCGGGAGCTGCACAACTTCAGGCTTTTCTGCGGGTTTACTCATCAACAACACAAATCCTGCGCGCGAACCGCGCGCGCCTTTTGCATTGTCTATCTCTGACGCCAATTCATTAAGCGTTACCTTAAAGAGCTAAAGAAATGCGTTAACCGGAGGTTAAATTAACTTTTGCCCGGGCGCCGCGCCGTTGCGCAATGTCTGGGCGCAATCGCGTCAGGAGCAGCGCCGACCAAAGTCGAGCGGCCACGCCGCTGGGGCAGGATTACGGTGACAGTGCACTAAACCGCCAACTAGAAGTTGAGTGCACTGTCGCCGTAATTGAGGGCGCCCGCACAATTTCGGAATAATGGAAGTGTGTCCCTGATTTGCCCGACGTGTCAAGTTGCCATATCGAATGCCGGCGGCCGGCCAGCTACTTTGCATGGGGTTGTTTTCGATATTTTGGCACCGCGACCTACAAAGGGGAATTCTCCTTCGCGAGACGGCGCCGCATCGCAGGTGACCCGCCCGCGCGGGTCACCTGGCCGTATGCGAAGAGGCGCTAGCGCTGCAACCGCGCCAGCAGGCTCGACGTATCCCAGCGCTTGCCGCCCATCTTCTCGACCTCGGCATAGAACTGGTCGACCAGGGCGGTCGCCGGCAGCGTGGCGCCGTTGCGGCGGGCTTCCGCCAGCGCAATCGAGAGGTCCTTGCGCATCCACTCGACCGCGAAGCCGAAATCGTACTTGCCCTCGTTCATGGTCTTGTAGCGATTTTCCATCTGCCAGGACTGCGCCGCGCCCTTGGAGATGGTTTCGATCACGGCGGCGACGTCGAGGCCACTCTTCTTGGCGAAGTGGATGCCCTCGGACAGGCCCTGCACGAGGCCTGCGATGCAGATCTGGTTGACCATCTTGGTCAGCTGGCCGGCGCCCGCCGGCCCGAGCAACTTGCACATCCGCGCATAGGCGCCGGTGATGATCGGCTCGGCGCCCGCATAGGCGTCTTCGCTGCCGCCGCACATCACCGTCAGCACGCCGTTCTCGGCGCCGGCCTGGCCGCCCGACACCGGCGCGTCGACGAACTTGAAGCCGGCCTTGGTGGCGGCAGCATCGAGCTCGCGGGCGACCTCGGCGGAGGCGGTGGTGTGATCGACGAAGGTCGCGGCCTTCTTCATGCCGGCGAAGGCGCCGTCGGGGCCGATCGTGACCGCGCGCAGGTCGTTGTCATTGCCGACGCAGCACATCACGAAATCCTTGCCTTCGGCGGCGGCCTTCGGGGTCGGCGCCGTCTTGCCGCCGAACGTGTCGGCCCATTGCTTCGCCTTCGCCGCGGTCCGGTTGTAAACGGTGACCTCATGGCCGCCCTTTTTCACGAGGTGTCCCGCCATCGGGAAACCCATTACGCCGAGACCGAGGAAAGCGACTTTAGCCATGTCTGTTACCTTGTGATTTGCCGTGGTGATCGCCCTTGGGACCGCCGGAAAACGTCGCGGCGGGGAGGGCATTCCGTCCATGGAAGGAGCCGCACCATACCCCCTGCGCAGCGGAGGGCAACGGCTTCGTTGGATGGCAGACCCCGGTTTTGTGCTAGGATCGGCTCACCAAAGAACCTCACAAAAAAGGGAGTGTCTCGCATGGGCGTGAGCGTCGGTGTGCTCGATCATTTCAATATCCGGACCCGGAATCTCGCCGCCACGGTGCGGTTCTATGAGGACATTCTGGGCCTGGAAAAGGGGGCGCGGCCGAACTTCGCGTTCCCGGGTGCGTGGATGTACAGCGAGGGCAAGGCGGTCGTGCATCTGGTCGATATTTCCGCGACCGACGAGGCGCAAAAGCCTGACTCGGGCGTGGTCCATCACGTCGCCTTTGCCAGTCAGGGCTTTGACGGGATGCGGAAGCGGCTGCAGTCCAAGGGCATGGAATTCGACTCGCGCCAGGTTCCCGGCGGGGACCTCTGGCAGATCTTCGTGAACGACCCCAACGGGGTCATGATCGAGCTGAACTACGAGGCCGCCAAGGAAGGCGGCTCCGCAGCGCCGGCCGAGCGGCGCGACGACGTCGGAGCGAGGTAGCCTTTTGCGCTGCAACGCTCTATGGGAGGTCTCTTGAACTTTCCGGGAGATGCGCGGTGAGCGTGACGCAGCAACAGGTTCTCGATTGTCTTGCCAAGGTGATGTCGCCGCGCGGCACGGCCTTGACCAACGCCAATGTGCTGTCGGCGATCACGGTCACCGACGGCAAGGTGTTCTTCTCGATCAACGTCGATGCCGCGGAAGCCCGCGCCTGGGAGAGCGTGCGTGCGCAGGCTGAGAACGCGGTGCGCGCCATTCCCGGCGTCAGCGTCGCGATGATCGCATTGACCGCGGAGCGCAAGGCGGGTGGTGCGGGGCCTGCGCCGCGGCCGGCCGGCGGTGTCCAGCCTGCGTCCGCGCACCGTCATCCGCACCCGCCCGGTGCGCAATCGCCGATGGCGCGCCAGGCCGAGATCCCCGGCATCTCCGCCGTCATCGCGGTTGCCTCCGGCAAGGGCGGGGTCGGCAAGTCGACCACGGCGCTCAACCTTGCGCTCGGTCTGCGCGACATCGGCCTGCGCGTCGGGCTGCTCGACGCCGACATCTACGGCCCATCGGTGCCGCGACTGACCGGCATCCGCGAGAAGCCGCGGCTCAACGACGACAAGAAGATGGTCCCGCTGCAGCGCTTCGGCCTGTCGATCATGTCGATCGGCTTCCTGGTCGAGGAGGACACCGCGATGATCTGGCGCGGGCCGATGGTGATGTCGGCGATCACCCAGATGCTGCGCGACGTCGCCTGGGGCACGCTCGATGTGCTGGTCGTCGACATGCCGCCCGGCACCGGCGACGCCCAGCTCACGCTGGCGCAGAACGTCCCGCTCAAGGGCGCCGTCATTATCTCGACGCCGCAGGACCTCTCGCTGATCGACGCGCGGCGGGGACTGGCGATGTTCAAGAAGGTCAATGTGCCGGTGCTCGGCATTGTCGAGAACATGAGCTATTTCCAGTGCCCGCATTGCGGCACGCGCTCGGACATCTTTGGCCATGGCGGCGCCCGCCACGAGGCCGAGAAGCTCGGGGTGCCGTTCCTCGGCGAGATCCCGCTGCATATCGCCATCCGCGCCGCCTCCGATTCCGGCAACCCGGTGGTCGAGAGCGAACCGGACGGCCCGCACGCGGCGATCTACCGCGCGATCGGCAGCAAGGTCCGTGAGCAGCTGCAGGGCGTCATCGCCGCCGCCTGAGCCCGCGCTGGTGTCCCGGTCAGCAGGTGGGTCCCAAAGGCTGGTATCCCGGCGGCCTTTCTTCACAGGCCCGTCGCCTCTGGACGATTGCTGAATCGCGTCCGGCCTGTATGTTTGTCCGGCACTGGCCGAATCGTACCACCGTTCCGTCAATTGAAGGCAGGCACGGGCAGCCGACATACGTGGAGGGGCCGTGAGGCGACCAGCGACATGGCAGCATCACGCGAAGCAAACAAGCAACGCCGTAAGCACCTGACGCGGGAGAAGCGCGAAGAGGCTTCCCGCATGGCGTTCAACCTTGCGAAGAGATCCGACTCGATCGGCGAGGCCGCCATGGCGATCGCCAAGACCTATGGCGTCAGCAAGACGACGGCGCAAAGCTGGATCCGGCGTGGGCGGTATTTGGCCGATAAAGCCAAGAAGGCGCGAGAAGCGACACGGCGCTGATTGCCACGGGAGCCCGGTGGCTGAGCGCCGGCCGGGCGGCCCGCACGCGGCGATTTACCGCGTGGCGGCGGCAAGGTCCGCGAGCAGCTGCAAGGCGTCATCGCCGTCTCCAGCCGGCATTTTCCGGCAGATTTCCCGCATCATCAGACTTTCGTTTAATTGGTGCGGTCATGCCATTGTCGCGTTTCCGTGAGGCCGCCTTCCGTGGTAAAGGGCCGACCCAGAGCGTCCCGGCTGACCTTCAAGCGTCCTGCCGGAGAACTGCTTGCGGACACCGGGAAACGCCCCCTCAAGGAGAAGCCTTACGATGAAGCGTCGTGATTTTTTGAAAGTTTCTGCGGCCGGTGCTGCCGCGACGGCGGTTGCCGCGCCGGCGATTGCGCAGTCCTCGCCTGAAATCAAGTGGCGCCTGACCTCGAGCTTCCCGAAGTCGCTGGACACCATCTATGGCGGCGCCGACCAGGTGGCGAAGTACGTCGCCGAAATGACCGACAACAAGTTCCAGATCCAGGTGTTCGCGGCGGGTGAGATCGTCCCCGGCCTGCAGGCGCTGGACGCGACCTCCAACGGCACGGTCGAGATGTGCCACACCGTGTCCTACTACTATGTCGGCAAGGACCCGACCTTTGCGATCTACGCGTCGGTGCCGTTCGGCCTCAACGCCCGCATGCAGAACTCCTGGTGGTACCAGGGCGGCGGCGAGGCGCTCGGCAACGAGTTCTTCAAGAAGTTCGGCGTGATCGGCTTCCCCTGCGGCAACACCGGCACCCAGATGGGCGGCTGGTTCCGCAAGGAGATCAAGACGGTCGCCGATCTCTCCGGCCTCAAATTCCGCATCGGCGGCATTGCCGGCCAGGTGCTGCAAAAGGTCGGCGTGGTGCCGCAGCAGCTCGCCGGCGGCGACATCTATCCGGCGCTTGAAAAGGGGCACCATCGACGCTGCCGAGTGGGTCGGCCCCTATGATGACGAGAAGCTCGGCTTCCAGAAGGTCGCCAAGTACTACTACTATCCGGGTTTCTGGGAAGGTGGCCCGACCGTGCACGCCTACTGCAACCTCGAAAAGTGGAATGCGCTGCCGAAGAACTACCAGGCGATCCTGACCAACGCGACCGCCAACGCCAACACCTGGATGGCTGCGCGCTACGACATGCAGAACCCCTCGGCGCTGAAGCGGCTGGTTGCCGGCGGCACGCAGCTCCGTCCGTTCACCAACGAAGTGCTCGAGGCCTGCCTCAAGGCGACCAACGAGCTGTGGGGTGAAATCTCGGCCAAGAATGCCGACTTCAAGAAGTCGATCGACGCCATGCAGGCGTACCGTTCCGACCAGTATCTGTGGTGGCAGGTCGCCGAATACACCTTCGACAGCTTCATGATCCGCTCCCGCACCCGCGGCTGATCGCGCTCCGAGCGTTCGCGGGAAGAGAACGCGCCCAAAGCTTCGACTTAAGTAGCCCGGCCCCCGCAAGGAGGCCGGGTTTTTTGCGTCTGGCGTTCGCCGAGGGGATGTTCCATGCTCGCGTCCGAAGCCTCGGCACGAAGGCGGCGTCTGATCGGTCACCGGTCATGACGGCAAAGAAACGCAGCGCGACGATCGCAAGCAGTCGACGCTCGGACAACACAATCATACAGGGCAGGATTCAAATGAAGCGCAGAGATTTCATCAAGGTTACGGGTTTGGGCGTCGCAGGCGCGGCAACGGTCGCAGCTCCCGCGATCGCGCAGTCGATGCCGGAGCTCAAATGGCGCCTGACGACGAGCTGGCCGAAGTCGCTCGACACGCTGCACGGCGGCGCCGAGCTGATGGCCAAGGCGGTCGGGGAAGCCACCGACAACAAGTTCCAGATCCAGACCTTTGCCGCCGGCGAGATCGTGCCGGGCCTGCAGGTGCTCGACGCCGTGCAGAACGGCACGGTCGAGATGGGACACACCGCGTCGTATTACTATTTCGGCAAGGACCCGACCTTCACCTTCGGCTCCTCGGTGCCGTTCGGGCCCAACATGCGGCTCAACCAGGCCTGGTTCATGCTGGGCGGCGGCAAGGAGCTGCTCAACGAGTTCTACAAGAGCTACAACGTCACCTCGCTGCTCGCCGGCAACACCGGCTGCCAGATGGGTGGTTGGTTCCGCAAGGAGATCAAGACGGTCGACGATCTCAAGGGCCTCAAATTCCGCATCGGCGGCTTTGCCGGAAGGGTGATGCAGAAGCTCGGCGCGGTGCCGCAGCAACTCGCCGGCGGCGACATCTATCCGGCGCTGGAGAAAGGCACCATCGATGCGGCCGAGTGGGTCGGTCCCTACGACGACGAGAAGCTCGGCTTCTACAAGGTCGCGCCGAACTATTACTTCCCCGGCTGGTGGGAAGGCGGCCCGATGCTGGTGGCGATGATCAACCTCGACAAGTGGAACGCGCTGCCGAAGCACTACCAGTTCGTGCTCGAGCAGGCCGGCCATCTCGCCAACAACTGGATGATGGCGCGCTACGACCAGGCCAACCCGCTCGCACTGAAGAAGCTGCTCGCGGCCGGCACCAAGCTGCGCCCGTTCCCGTCTGCGGTGATGGAAGCGTCCTTCAAGGCCGCCAAGGAGCTGCATGCCGAGGTTTCGGCGACCAATGCCAATTTCAAGAAGGTCTATGACTCGCTGACATCGTTCTCCAACAACGGCTATCAGTGGTTCCAGGTTGCCGAAGTCGGCTACGACAATTTCATGGCACGCCACTCTCAGGCCTGACGCCACTGACCTTCACCGCAAGCAGGACCCCGGGCAAAACTCCGGGGTTTTTTGCCTGGAGCCGGCGGGGGCCAGCCAATGCATGCTTTTCGGCGAGACTCGTGCTAACATTGCTTAGGTGCGTGAATCAGGGCGCCATATGCGTTTCCTTGGTCTTATCCTGCGGTCGCTGTTTTTGACCCTTGTGGTGGTCATCACTGCTCGCGTCGCAAGTCCGCAAAACGAAACCATCTGGTCGGCCTACGAGACGCCATCGGATTTGTTTCGCGTCATCCTCGGCGCCGCGGTCTGCCTCTTCGTCGCCGTCCAGATCTTCAGGTATTCCAGGGATCCCGCTGATATGCGCAGGTGGGTCGTCATCGGCGGCGCCGCGGTGCCGTTGGCGCTGGTATGCGCGGTCGTCATCTGGTAGGCGCGGTCGCTGATCGCGTCGGCCCGGCAATCATCGTGCAAGCCCCGTCGATCAAAATGGAAACGGCAATGATCGTACGGGAAGGCGGCTTTCGAAGCTCAATCCGGTGGCCGGTCCGGTGCGGTAATGGCCGTTATAATGCCCTCCATTCGGGCAGTAATTCGGATCCTGACGCTCCTGATCGTCGATCTTCCGACGATAGCTTCGCTGCTGATAGCGCGTCTGCCAGCATCGGCGTTTCTGGTCACAAGCGAGCCGGACCCGAACGACGCTTGCGGGGTCTTGCGGCGACAGCCGCGTGACCCGAACAGGCGCCGCGCAGGCAACCGACGCCATCATGGCACCGGCCACAGCGATGAGAAGCAGACGCGTTGTATTTTTCATATGGGTCTCATCGAGCCGATCAGCGTGAATCCCGGAAGCCAACTCAATTGCGGGAGCGTGCCGCTATTTCCTTGGCGATCGCTTTGGCGGCGATGCTGGAGGCGTCGATACGGCACCTTGCGTCGTGCGAACCACCGGGTTCTTCTGCTCGGTGGGACCGCCGAGATTGCTCGGCTTTTTGGGACCGCCGACCGCGCTTTGTGCGGCCGCGGATCCCGCAGAGACCGCCAGGAGAATTGCCGCCAAGGTGAGTATGTTTTTCATCGTCGGTTCTTCCAGTCAGTAGCCTTGTGCGGCGCTTGTCAGCGGGCAGGCGGCCGGTTTTCGCTGACCTGCTGCGGGGCGGTGGCGGGCAGATCGTCCAGGGCACATTTGCGCCAGTCATCGGATGCGCAGTTTGTCGGCCAGCCGCCACCAAGCGCCATGAAGAGAGCGGCGCTGTCCGAGAGGCGCGTCGCCTGCGCCTGCACGCTGACCACTGCCGCGGTCAGGTAGACCTGCTGGGCATTGAGCACGACCACCTGATTGACCTGCCCGAGAGCAAGCTGCTTCTGAATGATGTCGAGGCTGGCCTTGGCGGCGAGCTCGGCCTTGACCGCAGCCTGCAGGGCGCGCGCGTCGGCCTGCAGGCTGCGCAAGGCGTCGGCGACGTTCTGCATCGCCGTGACGACGGCCTGGCGATAGAGCGCATCCGCCTGGTCCACCGCGGCCTCCGCGGCCTTCTGCTTGTGGTAGAGCGTCAGGCCGTCGAACAGCGGCTGGGTCGCACTCGCCGCGATGACGTAGAAGCTGGTTCCCGGCGTAAACAATTCGGCCAGACTGAAGCCGGCGGCGCCGGCATTGCCGGTGATTGTGATGTTGGGCAGCCGCGCCGCGATCGACACGCCGACCTGGGCGTTCGCCGAGTGCAGCAGCGCTTCCGCGGCCCTGACATCCGGACGCTGGGCAATCATCTTGCTCGGCAGGCTCACCGGCAGGTGTGCGGGAAGCGCCAGGCGGTCGAGCGTGAACTTCTGCAGGATTTCGTCCGCCGAGAATTGCCCGGCCAGCGACGTCAGCAGGTCGCGCTGAACCGCGAGCTGCTTTTCGAGCGGCGGCAGCAGTTGCTCGGACTGGGCCAGCGCGGCCTCCTGCGCCAGCACGTCGACCTGGGCGGCGCCGCCGGCGTTGAACTGGTTCTTCACGATCTCCAGAATGCCGCGTTCGATCTTCACGACGCGCTGGATCGCGGCAATCTGGCCGCGAAGCGATGCTTCCTGGATCGCCGCGGTGACGACGTTGGCCGTCAGCGTGAGGTAGGCCGCTTCCAGCTGGAACAGTTGCTGCTCGGAGATCGCGTCGAGACTCTCGACGGCGCGAACATTCTGGCCCCAGATGTCCGGCACGAAGCTGACGTTCAATTGCGCGGTATGAAGCGAAAATACCGAAGGCGACTGGCCGCCCGGGCCCGAACCCGATGCGCCGGAAATCTGCTGCTGGGAAGGTGTGTAGTTTGCGCCGAGCTGCGGGAAGAACAGCCCGCGCTGCGCCAGTGCGTTGTATTGCGCAATTCTGATCGATGCTTCGGCCGCTTGCAGGAACGGGTTGTGCTCGACCGACATCTTGATCAACTCGTCGAGCGGCTTCGACCGAAACGCCGTCCACCACCGCAGCGACACGTCCTCTCCGCTGACGAAATGCTGCCTGGGCACGCTGGGCCCCCCGGCACTCGTGCTGGGGGAGGAAAGCTTCTCCGGCGTGTAGCGATCGACATCCGGAGCGGCCGGCGGAACGAAATTCGGGCCGACGGCGCAGCTTGCCAGCAACAGCCCGGCGGTCCCGGCGCCAAGCGTCGGACGCAGGGCGCGCCTTCGGCACAGTGCGAGTGCGGCAACAATTCTTGCGACGGTCTCGGACATCAGGCGCCCCCTTCATGCGCCGCTTCGGGCGGCGCCGTGGCAGCCGTCTGGTCGGGAGAGGCCACAGGCTCGCGCGACAGGAATATCTTGCGCAGCGCAGGCGCCACGATCAGCAGCAGCAGCGGGCCGATGAACATGCCGCCGACCACCACGGTCGCGAGCGGCCGCTGCACCTGGCTGCCGATGCCATGCGACAGCGCCGCCGGGAACAGGCCAACGCCCGCGGACAGCGCGGTCATCAGCATCGGCCGCATGCGCTGCTCGGCGCCGTTGAACACCGCCTCCGCAATGCTCATGCCCGAGGCTCGCAATTCGCGGAAATAGGTGATGTTGAGGATGCTGTCCATGACGGCGACGCCGAACAGCGAGATGAAGCCGATCGCGGCCGAGATCGAGAAATCGAGCCCGGCGAGGTACAGCGCGATCAGGCCGCCGCCGACCGCGAAGGGTATGCCGGCCAACGCCAGCAGGCTGTCGCGCAACGAGTTGAACAGGCTGTAGAGCAACACGAAGATCAGCAGCAGCGTCACCGGCACCACGATCATCAGGCGCGCCTTGGCGGCTTCGAGATTGTCGAATTCGCCGGACCAGATCATCCGGTAACCGGTCGGAAGCTGCACGGCCTCGGCGACGCGCGTTTGTGCCTCCGCCACCGTGCTGCCAAGATCGCGGCCGCGCACGCTGAACTTGATCGGGATATAGCGCTGGCTGCGCTCGCGGTAGATGAACGACGCGCCGGTATCGAGCGAGATGTCGGCAAGCTCGCTCAAGGGGATGTAGGCGTTGGTGCCGGATGGCGTCTGGTAGGCCACCTTGATCTCGCGCACTTCGTCGATGCTCTGGCGGAACTTCGGATCGAGCCGCACCACCACGCCGAACTGCCGGTCGCCCTCCAGCACCGTCGTCGCACTGGCGCCGCCGAGCGCGGCCTGGACGACGGTTGTCACGTCGCCGGTGTTGAGACCGTAGCGCGCAGTCTTCTCGCGGTTCACCTTGATATTGAGGTTGGGCTGTCCGACCAGGTGGAAGATGCCGAGATCGGCGACGCCGCGGATCTTGGCCATCTCCTGCGCGACCTTGGTCGCGAGCTGTTCGAGCACGGCGAGGTTGGGACCGATGATCTTGACCGAGTTCGCGCCTTTGACGCCTGACAGTGCCTCCTCGACGTTGTCCTGGATGTATTGCGAGAAGTTGAAGGTGACGCCGGGCAGTTCCTCGTCGAACTCCCGCTGCAGTTCCTCGGTGAGCTTCTCCTTGGTCAGGCCGGGCGGCCACTGGTCGAACGGCTTGATCGGCGCGAACAGCTCGATATTCGAGAATGGAGAGGCGTCGCTGCCATTGTCGGGACGCCCGTGCTGTGACACCACCGTGACGATTTCAGGGTGACGCAACAGGATCTCGCGCATCTTGCGGGTCGGCTCGGTGCCTGCGTCGAGCGACATGGTCGGCGGCATCGAGGCGCGGATCCAGAAATTGCCTTCCTCGAGCGCGGGCAGGAATTCGCTGCCGAGCCGGCTCGCAGCAAGGCCGCTCAGTCCGAGGAAGATGATGCCGGCTGCGACCGCGACCCTCAGATTCGTCAGCGACCAGCGCAGCACCGGCGTGTAGGCCTTGCGCAGCGAGCGCACGATGATGGTTTCGGTTTCCTCGATATGCTTCGGCAGCAGCAGCGACGCCAGCACCGGCGTCACGGTGAATGTCGCCAGCAGCGCGCCGGCGAGCGCGTAGCCGTAGGTCCGCGCCATCGGTCCGAAGATCTGACCTTCGACGCCCTGCATGGTGAACAGCGGCACGAACGCGGTGACCGTGATGGCCGCGGTGAAGAACACCGCCTTGTCGACCTGCAATGCGCTGACGAAGATCATGCGCAGCCGCTCGCTCCAGCCCGGCGCGGGCTGGCCGTTTCGCGTCGTGGGATCGCCACCCCAGTATCCCTCGGCGAGGTTGTGCAGCACCCGCAGCCGGTTCTCGGGGCTGGACTGGAAATTGCGGAAGATGTTCTCCATCATGATGACGGCGGAATCGACGATGATCCCGAAGTCGACGGCGCCGAGCGACAGCAGATTGGCGTCCTCGCCCTGCAGCACCAGGATGATGATCGCGAAGAACAGCGCGAACGGGATGTTGGCGCTGACGATCAGCGCGCTGCGCAGGTCGCCCAGGAAAACCCACTGGATCACGAACACCAGCAGACAGCCGAACATCAAATTGTGCAGCACGGTGTGGGTCGTCACATTGACCAGCGAGGTGCGGTCGTAATAGGGGACCACCTTGACGCCGGCCGGCAGGGTGCCGTCGCTGTTGGTCTTGGCGACTTCCTCCTCGACCTTCGGCACGATGTCGTTGGTGTGCTGGGTGCGTCCCATCACGACGATCGCCGCAGCGACGTCGTCGTTCTTGTCCTTTCCGGCGATACCGAGCCGCGGCACATAGCCGACCGAAACCTTGGCGACGTCCTTGATCTGGATCGGCAGCCCGTTGGATTGGGTCAGGACGACGTTCTCGATGTCCCGGACCCGGTAGCCCTTGGTGATATCGTCATCGCCGCCTGAATTGATCAGGCCGATGCCGCGGATGTTGACGGATTGCTGGCCGATCGCGATTTCGCGGCCACCGACATTGATGTTCGCGTTGCCGAGCGCGCTGATCAGCTGCGGCACGGTGATGTTGTAGGCTTCGAGCTTGGCAAGATCGGCGTCGACATTGAACTGCTTGGTGGTGCCGCCCCAGGAGTTGATCTGCACGACGCCCGGTATCGTCATCAGCCGGCGGGCGACGAAGTAATCCTGCAACGTCCTGAGGTTGGTCAGGCCGAAATTCGGCGGACCGACGAGCTGGTAGCGGTAGATCTCGCCAACCAGGCTGGACTGCTGGATCTGCGGGATCTGGTTGCCGGGAAGCTGGACGTTCTGCGTGAGGTTGTTGGTGGCCTGCGAGAGCGCGAAGTAATAGTCGACACCGTATTTGAAGGTGACCCGCACGAACGACAGGCCGTAGAACGAGGTCGAGCGGATGTTGACCACGCCCGGCGTCGAGTACAGCCCGACCTCCATCGGGATCGTGTAGTACTTCTCCATCTCCTCGGCGGAGAGGCCGGCGGCCTGGGCCGTGATCTCGAGGATGACGGGCGCCGGGTTCGGATAAGCCTCGATGTTCAGCTTGGTGAAAGCGGCGAATCCGGCGGCGCAGAACACGGCGAGGCCGAGCACGATGACGGCGCTTCGGGTCAGACCGAATTGAAGGAGGCTCTTGATCAAGGTGCTGCACTTACTCTTGAGCGGACGAAGGCGCGGTTGGCACGGGCTAGCCGGTGGCCGCGTTGGCGAACTTGTTGCTGAGGAAGATCGCGCCGGTGGAAGCGACCTTCTCGCCGGCTGCGAGGCCGCTGAGGATCTGCCGCCAGCCGTCCTGCTCCATTCCGATTGTCACCGTGCGCCGGTCGAACCTGCGGCCATCGCTCGTGACCCACACCGTCATCGTGCCGTCGCCCTCGCGCATGATGGCGTCCAGCGGAACGCTCACCGACAGCTTTGGCGGTTCGGTTTCGATGGTGAAGCTCGCCAGCATGCCGGCGCGCAGCTTGTGCTGGGGATCGTCGATCACCGAACGCACCAGCTGGCGGTGCGAGTTCGGATCGATGTTGAGGCCAAGCGTGGTCACTCGGCCGCGAAACACCTCGTTCGGATAGGCCGGCACCCGCACCTCGACCGGTTGGCCGATCCGGTAGGCGGGGGCGTCGGTCTCGATCACATTGGCGACCATCCACATCGTCGAGATGTCGGCCAGCGAATAGGGCGCCGGTGCATTGCCGGGCTGCACAAAGAGTCCCGGCGCGGCATTGCGCGCAATGATCCGGCCGGAGATCGGGCTCGGCACCACCAGAATGGAATCGACCTTGCGGTCGGCGACGATGCGGTCGATCTCGGCGTCGGTCTTGCCGAAGATGCGCACCGCGTCGCGCCCGGCCTTGTAGTTGCCCTCGGCGGTCTGCTGATCCGACGTCGCCTGGTCGACGTCCTTTTGCGCGCCGCCGCCGGTCTTCAGCAGCTGCCTGACCCGGGCCAGCGTCCTGGTCTGCAGTTCGAGCACGCCTGCCGCGGCGAGCAGCGACGACTCGGCCTGCAGCAGATCGGGGCTGTCGATCGTGAACAGCCTGTCGCCCTTCGCAACCTCGTCACCGACATTGAGCGGCGTGTCGACGATCCTGCCGGGATTTGAGGTAAACGCCTGCACCAGCATGTTCTGATTGAAGTCGATCGAGCCGACTGCGTTCTTCAGGGTCCGGAACGAACGCTGCTCCGCGGCCATCACCTTCATGGAGGCCGCCTGCTTGTCGCTCAGCGCGACGTATTGCTGCTCGACATTGACGTCCTGCGGCGCGGTCTCCTGCGCGGCCTTGGCGTTCACGACACCATCGGCGCGCGTCGTGAGCCACGCGCCGGCGAGAAGGGCCGCCAGCACCGGCATCGCCGCAAAGCCCACATACTTCATTCCAAATGACATCGCCCGCCGCCAATACTGCATGAAAGTCTCGCGCGAGAGACGAGGTCTTCCCGCATGGCGGGCCGTCGTCCGATCTCCCGGTGAGAGCAGATGAACGATTATCAGGGCTAGCTGACGCCAGCCTTACATTTGCCCTTTTCAAAGGCGCGCCCGGCGCGTGAATTTGATTGCGGCGGGGGCCGGTTTATCTATTTTGCGTGGGGACAGGAGCGGCCGCGCATAGCCAAAACATAGCGCAGTTAGCGGCATCCGGGCGTTGTGCTTAAATGCGGATCGTTTGCATATCGGGATTGCTCAACGCGCGATCTGTTGCGGAATTGTCGCTTGGCTGGCGCATCGCGACGAGATGTCGCAAACAGAAGACCGTTCGAATGAAGTCAGGACTGCCGCAATGCGCCTTCTGATCGTCGAGGACAACGTCGAGCTCTCGAGACTTCTCGCCAGCGGGCTGATGGCGGCGGGATACGAATCCGATATCGTCAACAGCGTTGCCGAGGCGCGCGATGCGCTGCGCAGCGTCAGCTATGCTGCCATGATTCTCGATCTCGGACTGCCCGATGGCGACGGCCTGACGGTGCTGTCGGAGCTGCGCCGCAAGACCGACCCGCTGCCGGTCCTGGTGCTGACCGCGCGCAACGGCCTGCAGGATCGGGTCAACGGCCTGCGCAGCGGTGCAGACGATTATCTGGCGAAGCCGTTCGCGCTGGAAGAGCTGGTGGCACGGCTCGAAGCCATCCTGCGCCGGCCCGGCCAGCTGCTCGGCTCGTCGCTGAAGCTCGCCAATCTGGTCTATGACACCGAGAGCAAGCAGGTGTTCGTCGACGGTGCTCCGTACGTCTTCTCCGCGCGTGAAACGTCGGTGCTCGAGATCCTGTTGCGGCGGCAGGGGCGGGTGGTGCCGAAGAAGAATGTCGAGGACCACATCTTCGGTCTGTCGGGCGAGGTCGCCTCGAATGCGGTCGAGGTCTACGTGTCGCGGCTGCGCAAGCTGCTCACCGAGCACCGCGCCAAGGTCATCATCCACACCATTCGCGGCGTCGGCTATCTGATGGCGGAGGAGAAATAGGGGTGTTCCGCTTCACGTCGCTGACCTCGCGGATTGTGTTCCTGCACATCGTGGCGGTCGCAGTCGCCGCGATCTTCTTGCCGCTGCTGCTGCTGTGGTTGCTGAATTCGGAGATCAACCAGCTGCATGGCGAAGCGATGCGCGATCAGGCCGCCGATCTCGGCCAGAACCTGGTGGTCGATTCCGCCGGCAAGGTACAGCTCAACCTGCCGGACAGCCTGAGGGGGCTCTATTCCGACGCCTACGGGCGCTATCGCTACGACATCTACGATGCGGACGACCATCTGCTGTTTTCGTCGCATCGCGGAGCGCCGCGACTGCCGGCCCTGGCCGACCGGATTTCCGGCTCCAGCGCCACCAAGCTCGTCGGCGGCCAGACGCTGCGCATCCAGGTCGCCGAGGACCTGTCGCATCGCGACGTGATCATCGATGACATCGTTTCCAACTTCTTCCGGCGGGTCGGCTGGATCACCATCCCGATCCTGTTGATCCTGCTGGCGACCGACATCCTGATCTTTCGCCGCGCCGTGATTCCGCTGCTACGGGCTTCGGAGGAGGCCAGGGCCATCGGACCGGCCAGGACCGACATTCGTCTGCCGACGGAGGGGATTCCGAGCGAGATCCTGCCGCTGGTGACCGCCGTCAACCAGGCCTTCGACCGTCTGGAGGACGGGTTTCACGTGCAGCGCCAGTTCACCGCCGATGCCGCGCATCAGCTGCGCACCCCGCTTGCGATCCTGAGGACCCGGATCGAGACGCTGGATGTAGCCAGGGGGACCAAGGAGCTGCATGCCGACATCGAGAGCATGAGCCGTATCGTCAGCCAGCTGCTCGAGATTGCCGAGCTCGATACGCTGGTGCTGGACCCCGGCGAAACCGCCGATCTCCGCGCCGTATGCGCCGAGGTGGTCGGCTCGATCGCGCCCTATGCGCTGGCGCAGCAAAAAGACATCGCGCTGCGCGGCACCGACGGTCCGGTGCGGGTCAAGGGCAATGCCGAGATGCTGCAGCGCGCGATCTTCAATCTGGCGGAAAACGCCATCAAGTACACGGCAGACGCGACCTCGGTCGATGTCGAGGTGCACGAGGACGGTTCGGTGCAGGTGCGCGACTGCGGGCCAGGGATCGCGCCGGCCGAGCAGGGCCTGGTGTTCCAGCGTTTCTGGCGCGGCGATCGCCAGCGCCAGCGCACGGACGGGGCGGGGCTCGGGCTCTCGATCGTCCGCGGCGTCGTCGACGATCACGACGCGACAATCAGGGTCGAAAACCTGCCGTCCGGCGGTACCCAGTTCACGCTGAACTTCCGCCTCGCCGAGGCGGAGCCGGCGACCGTCTGAGGGGCCCGGCCTGCGGCACCTGCCGCGCCGCGGGCCTGCCTGTCCTGTCTATTTCACCTTGCCGTCGGACAGGTCCATGATCATGCGCGTGGTCAAATACAGGCGCGGCACGATGCTGTTGATCTGCACATACTCGGCGTCGTTGGAGTGTGCGCCGAAACCCGAGAGGCCCATGCCTTCAACCACAGCTCCCTTGGTCTTGAGGGAGGCAAACGCAGCGTCGGTGCCGCCGCCCGTGGCCCGCTCGGCCACGTTCAGCGGCATGCCGAGTTCCTGATAGATCGACTTGCTCTGGCCGGCCACGCGGCGCGAGGCGTCGCTGGCTTCGAGCGGCGGGCGGCGCACCTCGAACTTCACGTCCACCTTGGAGTCGGGCAGCAGGCGGTTCTTGATCTTGTCCTGTAGCGCCTTCTCGAGCTCGTCGAAATCGGACACCTTCAGCGCGCGCGCATCAGCCTGGGCGGTGGCTTCGGCGGGGATCACGTTGCGGTTGGTGCCGGACTTCGAAACCGTCCAGTTCAGCTTCAGGCCCTGCTCGGGCTTCGACAGGTCCTTCATCTGCAGCACCTGGTGCGACAGCTCATAGAGCGCATTCACGCCGCCTTCAGGCCTGGCGCCCGCATGCGACGACTTGCCATGCACCGTGAGGTAGGCCGAGCCGATGCCGCTGGTGGCGAGGCGGAGCGTGCCGCTGGCGTCGCTGCCTTCGAACGAGAACACGGCATCCTGCTCAGCGGCGACGCGGGTGATGGTGCTGCGCCAGCCTGGCGACGAGATCTCCTCGTCGCCATTGATGAGCACCGTGAGCGTGCCGTAATCCTTGAAGTTCAGCTTCTGCAGCAGCGCCACGCTGTGGATGATGGTGGCGATGCCCTGCTTGTCGTCGGCGATGCCGAGGCCGTAAGCCTTGTCGCCATCGACGCGAAAGGGTTGGTCCTTCAGCATGCCCTTGAGATACACCGTGTCCATATGCGCGATCAGCATGATCTTCGCGCTGCCCGTGCCCTTGAAGACGGCCTGCACGGCGGGGCCTATCTTCTCCGGCGTATCGTCCAGCCGATAGATGTCGGTGGTCTGCAGGATGTCCACCGTGCCACCGAGTTCTTTGAGCTGGCCGGCGATGCGCGTGGCGATCTGGTTGAGGCCTTCGATGTCCTTGCTGCCGGACTCGATCTGCACGAGGTCGCGCAGGGTGTCGAGCAGCGGCTGCTGCTCCTGTTGCGCCAGTGCGCGAATGTCGGCCGCCGGCGCCGCATGCGCTGTGGCAGCGGCAAACGCCAGGCTGAGGGATGCCAGGCTGAGGGATGCGATGAGCGGGCGAACGAACGAGCGGGCGGGATGCGATTGGGGCATGGCGGCGGTCTGTGAGTTGGAGGGCGATCCGTATCCCGCGTCTTCACAGGACTCGACGCCGCCGTCAACGGTTCCAGCGTGCCCGGCTTCCGCCGGGGCACGCTGAAGAAGCTGACGCCGGCTACTGCTTCGGTTGCCCGAAATCGAGCGGCGGCAGCTCGATCTGCGGCACCTCGATCTTGACCTTGTTGAGGTCGACATCGAGCGGCTTGTCGAGCAGTCCGGTGACGACAACCGGGAACGCGATCACCAGCGCCACCATGATCGCCTGCAACCCGATCCAGGGCATTGCGCCCCAATAGATGTCGGAACTCTTCACTTCCTTCGGCGCCACGCCGCGCAGATAGAACAGCGCGAAGCCGAACGGCGGATGCAGGAACGAGGTCTGCATGTTGACGCAGAGCATGACGCCGAACCAGATCAGCGCGGCGTCGGGGCCGACCACCGGCGCCAGCACCTTCTGCGCGATCGGCGCGATCATCGGCAGGATGATGAAGGCGATCTCGAAGAAGTCGAGGAAGAACGCCAAGAAGAAGATGAACAGGTTGATGAAGATCAGGAAGCCCCAGACGCCGCCGGGCAGCGAGGTCAGATGGTGCTCGAGCCAGGTGCCGCCGGACACGCCGAGGAACACCACCGAGAAGCAGGTCGAACCGATCAGGATGAAGGTGACCATGCAGGTGATGCGCATGGTGGTCTCGTAGCCCTGCTTGATCAGGTCGCGCAGGTCCGGGATCTTGACGGCCTCGAGGCAGATCCAGACCACCGCGAGATAGGTGATGGCGAACGCGAGCTTGAAGAGCAGGTTCTCGGTGTAGAGCATCGCGATGATGGTGCCGATGCCGCCGGCGATCACACCGACGATGAGCATCTTGCGGCCGGTCGCGCTGAAATCCTTGTGGTGGATCGCGGCGAGCACGATGGCGCCGACCGCGCCCATCGCGCCGGCTTCCGTCGGGGTCGCAAGGCCCATCATCATGGTGCCGAGCACGACGAAGATCAGCACCGCGGAGGGGATGATGCCGAGCAGGCACTTCTTCCACAGCGCCCAGCCGGTCAGCGTGCGCGCTGTGATCGGCACCGCCGGCACATGGCTCGGCTTGAAGATGCCGAGCAGGAAGGTGTAGCCGGCGAACAGCAGGATCTGGAACACCGACGGACCCCAGGCGCCGAGATACATGTCGCCGACCGACTTGCCGAGCTGGTCGGCGAGCACGATCAGGACGAGAGAGGGAGGGACAAGTTGCGTGATGGTGCCGGAGGCCGCGAGCACGCCCGTGATGTAGCGGATGTTGTAGCCGTAGCGGATCATCACCGGCATCGAGATCAGCGCCATGGCGATCACCTGCGCCGCCACCGTGCCGGTGATGGCACCGAGGATGAAGCCGACGATGATCACAGAATAGCCGAGGCCGCCGCGGATCGGGCCGAACAGCTGGCCCATCGAATCCAGCATGTCCTCGGCGAGCCCGCATCTCTCCAATATCGCGCCCATGAAGGTGAAGAACGGGATCGCGAGCAAAAGCTCGTTGGACAGCACGCTGCCGAAGATGCGGCCCGGGATCGCCTGCAGGAAGTTGAGGTCGAAGAAGCCGAGATAGATCGAGAGAAACCCGAACGACAGGCCGACCGCGGCGAGCGTGAACGCCACCGGATAGCCGATCAGCATTGCAATGATCAGGCCGCCGAACATCAGTGGCGGCATCATCTCCAGCGTAATGGTCATTGCGTCGGCCTCTCGTACTTCGCGTCGATCGTTACATAGCCTTGCAGCGCGGCGATCCGCTTGATCACCTCGGAGACGCCCTGTAACGCAAGCATCACGAAGCCGGACGGGATAACGAACTTGATCGGCCAGCGCAGCAGGCCGCCGGCATTGCCGCTCATCTCGCCGACCGCATAGGCCTGGTGGAAGAACGGCCAGGACAGATAGGCGAGCAGCAGGCAGGCCGGGATCAGGAAGAACAATGTGCCGATCATGTCGAGCCAGAGCTGGCCGCGTTCGGACAGCATCAGATAGAGGATCTCGACGCGCACATGCTCGTTGCGCTTGAAGGTGTAGGAGGCGCCGAACATCACGAGGATCGCAAACATGTACCACTGCGCCTCGAGCCAGCCGTTCGAGGAGTAGCTGAACGCGTAGCGGATCATGGCATTGCCGGCGCTGACCAGGCAGGCGAGCAGGACGAGGAGGTTGCAGACGTATCCGATCTTCTCGTTGAGTCGGTCGATGGCCTGACTCAGTGCCAACAATGGGCGCATCACGATCTCCGCGGTCGCGCGATCTGCGCGCCGAATATATTCTCAAGCATCATCTGGCCGCCGCGCGCAGACGCACGGAGCCACGGCTCACCTTCAGGAGCAGTTGCAAGCGATCGTCCTCCCCCGAAATCCGCTTCCGCCGTTGTTGGCTGCTCTTGGCTGCCGGATCGCCGGCAGCAGCCGACTGGGGGCAGCGGCCTATCTGGCCGGGCTAGCGTGAAAGCCGGGGCACCAAATCAGCGCAGCGGAACGCCGTCAATCGGAAAATGGGCAAATTGACGGCACGACAAATCGTTGTCCCGCCTTGGTAATCGGGGGACGGCGCAGGCGTCGGCAGCGGGCTTTGAACTAGCCGCCGGTGACGCTCATGTGGCGGCTGACGCTCGGGCGGTTGTGGCGGCGGTCGATGATGAAATCGTGCCCCTTCGGCTTCAGCCCGATCGCCCGGTCGATGGCCGCCGACAGCAGATCGTTGTCGTCGGAGGCGCGCAGCGGCCGGCGCAGGTCCGAGGCGTCCTCGTGGCCGAGGCAGGTGTGCAGCGTGCCGGTGCAGGTGATCCGCACCCGGTTGCAGGATTCGCAGAAATTGTGGGTCATCGGCGTGATGAAGCCGAGCTTGCCGCCGGTCTCGGCGACCCGGACATAGCGGGCAGGGCCGCCGGTGTCGTCGGCAAGATCGGTCAGCGTGTAATGCTTCTCGAGCCGCGCGCGCAGCAGCGACAGCGGAACATACTGATCGATGCGGCCCTCGCCGATGTCGCCCATCGGCATCACCTCGATCAAGGTCAGGCCCATTCCCTTGCCATGCGCCCATTCCATCAGCGCGGGAATCTCGTCCTCGTTCATGTTCTTCAGCGCGACCGCGTTGATCTTGACCGCAAGCCCGGCCGATCGCGCCGCCTCGATGCCCCCCAGCACCTTCTCGATGTCGCCCCAGCGGGTGATGGCCCGGAATTTTACGGGGTCGAGCGTGTCGAGCGAGACGTTTACGCGGCGCACGCCGCAATCGGCCAACTCCTGCGCGAAGCGTGCCAGCTGCGAACCGTTGGTGGTCAGCGTCAATTCGTCGAGCGCGCCGGTCGAAAGATGGCGCGACAGCGAACGCACCAGGCCCATCACATTGCGGCGGACCAGCGGCTCGCCGCCGGTGAGGCGGATCTTGCGCACGCCCTTGGCAACGAAGGCCGAGCACAGGCGGTCGAGCTCTTCCAGGGTCAGCAGGTCGGCCTTGGGCAGGAAGGTCATGTCTTCCGACATGCAATACAAGCAGCGCAGGTCGCAGCGATCGGTGACGGACACCCGCAGGTAACGGATCGTCCGGCCGAACGGATCGGTCATCGGACGAAATAGCGAGTCGGAATGCGCCTGCGTGGATCCGTTCATTCAACCCGAGCCTTTAAGCCAAGCCTGCAAGGCGAGACCTTAACTCAAGACCTCAACTCAAGTCTTGAAATGTGTTCCCTACGTGCGGAGCCGAACTCGGCTCCAGGCCACAATCTATGCATGTTGGCGCGCCGTCACAATGCGTCCGTAGGGGTGATCCGCAACATGCAAAGCGGATCGCGCGCGATAGGTGAGACAGATCGCGCGATGCATGATCGCAATCGCCGATGTGTCTCCACGAAATACAAAAGCCCGGCTTTGGGCCGGGCTCTTGTGCAGTGCAATCTCGATCAGGCGCGCGCAGCGTTGCGGGTCAGCGCGTGGGCGCGGCGGCCGGCGGCGGTGCCGCGCTCGGAGCAGGGAACGCCGCGTCCGGAGCTGCGCCAGGAGCCGCAGCGGCAGCCGGTTTCGGCTTCTTCTTTTTCGGCCGCATCGCCTTATGCCCGCGCGGCGGCGGGCCGGCGGGTTGCAGCTCGGCGAACACCGGGCTCGGATCGAGCGTGGTCGTGGCCGGGCTCGTGATGTCGCCCGGTGTGCGGGTCACCGTCACCGGTACGGTCGCCGGTTGGAACTTCGGCATGTTGAAGGTGACGGTGAAGTTGGCCTCCGGCGCCGGGATCGACACCGAGCAGGGCGTCTTGCAACCCGGTCCGATCGAGGTCACGGCGTCGGCGCCTTGCGGGGCCGAATCCAGCTGCACTTGCATCGGCGGCGGTGCCGACTTGAACGAATCCAATGAGAACGACGAGCAGCCGGCCAGGCTCAGCCCGGCGGCCGCAATCACGATGATACGACGCATGATCCACACTCTACTGCGGCAATCAGCCACAATCCCCGGGCCGACCATAGGAGCGTCGGAACAGAGGTGCAACAGGTGGAGGTCTGTTCGTTAAAGGATGGTTAATGGAAAATTCGCATGGCAAAATATTGCCAAGTAATATCAATGTGTTGCGGAAATCTTATGCTGCGCCAAGGCTGGCGACGGCGTCCGGCAGATCGCGCATATGGCTGATCAGCCGGTCCGGCTTCAGCTTGGTCATTGGGACGTCGGTGTAGCCGAAATCGACGCCGATCACCGGGACGCTGGCGCGCCGGGCGACCCCGACATCGGGACCGGCATCGCCGACCATGATGGCGCCGGGCAGCCTTCCTCCGGCGCGGGCAACCGTCTCGCGCAGGAACGCCGGATCGGGCTTGGCGACGCCGAATGTGTCCTGGCCGCAGATCGCGGCAAAGCGCGCCGTCAAATCGAGCCGGTCGAGCAGCAGCTTCGACAGCCATTCCAGCTTGTTGGTGCAGACCGCAAAGCGATGGCCCTTGGCCTCCAGCCGATCGAGTGCGGCTTCGAGCCCGTCAAACGGGCGCGAGCCGTCGGTGATATGCTCGGCGTAATAGTCGATAAAATCCTTGGTCAGGCGATCGAGGTCCGCGAGGCTGACCATGCGTCCGTCTACCTCGAGCCCGCGCTCCAGCAGCTTGCGCGCGCCGGCGCCGATCATGTTGCGGGCGGCCGACAGCGGCACCGGCCGCAGACCTTCCCGGTCGAGCACATAATTCAGCGCGCTGATCAGGTCAGGCGCGGTGTCGACCAGCGTGCCGTCGAGATCGAACACGATGATGGAGGGAGAGGAGGCGGACATCACGCTTTTGGCTATCGGGCCGCGCGCCGCGATGCAAGAGTAGATGTCGGCGCGTCATGAAATTGGGGAGGCCGGGATGCGGGAACTCGCCGGAAAAGCAGCTTTTGTCACCGGTGCGGCCAGCGGAATTGGCCTCGCCATGGCAACCGCATTCGCCCGCGAGGGTATGAAGGTGATGCTCGCCGACATCGAAACCGGCGCGCTCGACAAGGCCGTCGATGCGCTGCGGGTCGGCGGCGCGGATGTCCATGGCGTGGTCTGCGACGTCGCCGATCCCTCAAGCGTCGATCGCGCGGCAGAGGCATCGTTCCGCGCCTTCGGCAACGTCCATGTCATCTGCAACAATGCCGGCGTCGCGGGTGGCGGCGGCATCGACCAGATCTCGGTCGATGATTGGCGCTGGGTGATCGACGTCAACCTGATGGGCGTCGTGCACGGCATCAGGAGCTTCCTGCCGCACATCCGCGCGCACGGCGAGGGCGGCCATATCGTCAACACGGCCTCGATGGCCGGGATGAATGCCGGGCTCGGCGTGAGCCCCTATTCGGCGACCAAATTCGCCGTCGTCAGCCTCTCCGAAGGGCTTTCGGCGCAACTCGCGCCGTTCGGGATCGGCGTCAGCGTGCTCTGTCCGAGCTATGTGCGGACCCGGATTGGCGAGAGCGGGCGCAACCGCCCCGAGCATTACGGACCGCCCCGCCAGCTAGCCCTGACAGCCCGGCAGCTGCGATCGTCGCCGAGATCGCGCGTCGCCTCGAGGCGGGTCTCGATCCGGCCGTGGTTGCGGCCCGCGTGGTGCGCGCGATTCACGACGACCAGCTCTATGTTTTCACCCATCCCGGGATGCGGGCCGAGGTCGAGGACCGCTTTGCGGCGATTTTGGCCGCGATGGATGCCGTTTCGGCCTAAAGACGTGCCCGGATGGCGCTATTCCTGCCCGTGAATCGAGGCTAGATATGCGCCCGCCGGGCCGCCCGATGGCGTGCCCGTAACGGACAACCGAGGGGCTATCGGCCGTGGACATGGACGCATTGAAACGCCAGGCGGCGGCGCGCGCGCTCGAAGAGGTGCGCGACGGCATGAAGCTCGGGCTCGGCACCGGGTCGACCGCCAAGCATTTCGTCGAGCTGCTCGGCGTGAAGGTCCGCGCCGGCATGAAGGTGATCGGCGTGCCGACCTCGGAGGCGACCCGCGCGGACGCGATCCGCTGCGGCGTCCCGCTGACCACGCTGGACGAGGTCGATCATCTCGACCTCACCGTCGACGGCGCCGACGAGATCGACCACGCGCTCAATCTGATCAAGGGCGGCGGCGGCGCGCTGCTGCGCGAGAAGATCGTGGCGGCTGCCAGTGATCGCATGATCGTGATCGCCGACGACAGCAAATGGGTCGAGGTGCTCGGCCGCTTTCCGCTGCCGGTCGAGGTGATCCCGTTCGGGCTCGCCGCGACCCAGGCCGCGATGGCGCGGGCGTTCGCAGAAGCCGGGGTGTCCGGCCAGATGATCGTCCGTAAGGGCAAGGACGGTCACGTTTTTGTCACCGATGGCGGCCACTGGATCGTCGATGCCCATCTCGGCCGGATCGGCGACCCGCCGCGTCTTGCCGGTTTGCTCAGCGTGATCCCGGGCGTGGTTGAACATGGTCTGTTCATCGGGCTTGGCAGCGTCGCCGTCCTGGCCGGCGCACAGGGAATTCGGGTTGTTGAACGGCGCTAACGCCGCAAGCAAGGAGACTTGGAATGAAGCGTTTTTCGGGACTTTTGTCGGCAGTGGCCCTGGCGGCTGGACTGGCGCTCGCGGCTGCGCCGGCCGTGGCGCAGCAGCAGCTGCCCCCCATGCCCAAGGTCAAGCAGTCGACCCCCGCGGCGATCGGGTACGCCAAGGAAATCCTGGCGATGAAGAACGTGGCGGTGATGTATTCCGGCGCCGTTCCCGGCATCATCGAGAAGACCAAGACCGGTCTGCTGCAGCAGTACCTGAACTACCAGAAGGATCTCGACGAGGTGGCGCTGGTCGTCGCCAAGCAGTTCGCGGGCAGCGAGAAGGAGATCGGCGACGGCATGGCTCAGATCTACGCCGCAGAGTTCACCGAGCAGGAGCTGAAGGACCTCGTGACGTTCTACAAGACCCCGCTCGGCCAGAAGCTTTTGACCGCTGAGCCCACGGCAATCAACGGATCGCTGCAATATATGCAGCAGTGGGCGCAGCAGTTTGGCGTGATCGTCAACGGCCAGTTCAAGGCCGAGATGAAGAAGCGCGGCAAGGACATCTAGACGGGCTGATCACCTCGCCCCGCTTGCGGGGAGAGGTCGGCACGGAGTGCCGGGTGAGGGGGACTCTCCGCGAGGCGGATTCGTGGAGGCGGCCCCTCACCCCAACCCTCCAAGAGCGAGCTTTGCTCGTCTTGACCCCGCAAGAGCGGGGCGAGGGAGAAAGAAGTGAGAGGTTGCCATGGCCGAGTTCGACGTCGACCTGTTTGTCATCGGTGGTGGTTCGGGCGGCGTTCGGGCCGCCCGCATCGCCGCCAACTATGGCGCGAAGGTCATGGTCGCCGAAGAGTACCGGATGGGCGGCACCTGCGTGATCCGCGGCTGCGTGCCCAAGAAGCTGTTCGTGATCGGCAGCCACGTCCACCAGGAGATCGAGGACGCGGCCGGCTTCGGCTGGAGCATCGGCCAGGTCTCGTTCGACTGGGCCACGCTCGTCGCCAACAAGGACAAGGAGATCGCCCGGCTCGAGGGCGCCTACACCAGCAATGTCGAGAAGTCGGGCGCCAGGATCGTCAAGACCCGTGCGGTGCTGGAGGATGCCCACACCGTTCGCCTGGCCACCGGCGAGAAGGTGACGGCGAAATACATCCTGATCGCCACCGGCGGCGCGCCCAATCACGGGCCGGCCGTTCCCGGCATCGAGCACGTGATCTCCTCCAACGAGGCGTTTCACCTGAAGGAGCTGCCGAAGCGGATCGTGATCCAGGGCGGCGGCTACATCGCGCTGGAATTCGCCGGCATCTTCGCCGGCTTCGGCTCCGACGTCACGGTGGTCTATCGCGGCGACAACGTCCTGCGCGGCTTCGACGAGGACGTCCGCAAGCATGTGCGCGCCGAGATGGAGAAGTGCGGCATCACCATCATCACCGGCTGCACCGTGACGAAGGTCGACAAGCACGGTCATGACTACACCACGCACCTGTCGAGCGGCTCGAGCATCGCCTCCGACCAGGTGATGTTCGCGATCGGCCGGCATCCCAACGTCGCCAATCTCGGGCTGGAGACCGCGGGCGTCGCCATCAATCCCGCCAATGGCGGCATCCAGGTCGACGGCTGGTCGAAGACCTCGGTCGACAACATCTACGCGGTCGGCGACGTTACCCACCGCACCAACCTGACCCCGGTCGCGATCCGCGAGGGCCACGCCTTCGCCGACACCGTGTTCGGCAAGCGCCCGGTGCAGGTCGACCACGCGACGATCCCGACCGCGGTGTTCTCGCAGCCGGAGGTCGGCACCGTCGGCCTCACCGAAGAAGAGGCGCGGGCGCAGTACAGCCACGTCGACATCTACAAGACCGATTTCCGCCCGATCAAGGCGACGATGTCCGGCCGAGACACCCGCGTGCTGATGAAGCTCGTGGTCGACGGCTCGAGCGACCGCGTGCTCGGCTGTCACATCGTCGGCGATGCCGCCGCCGAGATCACCCAAGCCGTTGCGATCGCCGTCAAGATGAAGGCGACCAAGGCCGACTTCGACGCCACGGTCGCGCTGCATCCGACCGCCTCCGAAGAGCTGGTGACGATGCGCACCCCGACCGCGCGCCACGTGCGCCAGGCGGCCGAGTAGGGCGGACGCGGCGCGCCGGGATGATGCGGCGCATCGCGGCTAAACATCCGGACATGCCCGGTCGGTCCGCGGGTCCGCGCAGCGACGCCGTCGCGTTCCCGCACGGGGGCAAGCCCTCCCTGACAGCCCAACGCCGCCCGCTTAAAATACATGCGAGCGGCGTTGTCTCTAGCCCCAGGAAGGTCACGGCAAAATCCTGATAATCTTACGTCTGCAGAAGCGCGCAAAGGTTTCATACCCCAGAAGGGGTAGGTTGCCTCCGCAAGACCGGCGGGCTGCCGGCCGCCGCGCTTGATGCTGGGGAATTGGGCACCCTTGTTGACATGCATATGCATCGGGTCTTTTCCCCTGGGGTCGCTCTTCGCGCGCTCAAATCAAATGCAGTTTCCGGCAAATGGCCTGCGCAACGGCGCCTGTGCACAGATGGTGCGATGGGCAGCGCGGCGATCTCGCGCGCCTTGGAACCTTGCGCTATGCTGGCAGTTCCACTCCAAACGGTTTGATGTCTCAAATTGAGGGAGCCGCCCATGACAGGCCCAACCGAGCAGGAGATTCGGACCCGCGCCTACGAATTGTGGAAGGATGCCGGCGAACCGCCGGGCCAGATGGATCAGCTCTGGTACAAGGCCGAACGGGAACTGCTGGCGCGCAAGGCCGCCAACGGCGAAACGCCGTGCGGAATGAACGGGCACAACGGGCCGACGACGTATCCGGAGAAGTTGAGGGGCGTGCATTGAGAGTATCGCGCGGCTGAGCTAACGAGCCCGGCAAGCTGGCCCGGACCCGGAGGCATCATGAGCGACGCGATCGACCTTTCGCAGAAACTATCGACGTTCTCCGATCACTGGTCGCCGCGCACCGTCGCGCAATTCAACGCCTGCGACGTGATGGTGGTGAAGGTGCAGGGCGAGTTCGTCTGGCACAAGCATGACGACACCGACGACTTCTTTCTCGTGCTGAAAGGCGTGCTCGACATCGAGCTGCGCGATCGCACGGTGACGTTGAAGGAGGGCCAGATGTTCATCGTGCCGAAAGGCGTCGAGCATCGTCCCGTCGCGCGGGAAGAGGTGCATCTGTTGCTGATCGAGCCGACGGGGACGCCGAACACGGGCGATGGGGCGACGGCTGCGGCGCGTAAGGTGGTATGAGGTCGGCGCACGCCGCTAGACTAGCGGGTTTCCTGTGCGCGTAAGCGCAAAATTCCCTAGCCCAATCAACGCGATCACCCCCGTCCAGTCCTCATGCGGAAAATATTCCGCTTGGCGTTTGACCCAACTCAGATGTTCAATTGGCCCGTCTCACCCGATCGAGGGGCGCTGCGCATCGTCAGGAGTGTTGCGGTGAGATGCGGTGGACGCTGCGCATGCGCGAGACGACATGCATGCGAGGCGGACGGCGAAATCGTGTGGTCCTGACGCCCTAGCGGCAGGTGTCTCGTCGCAGGATGCGCAAGCGTCTTGCGAAGGCGGTGACAAGAAAGCCCAGTCTCACCGGGGAGAGCACGTATAAGCCGTAACCCATCGCGCAGGGAAAGCCGGGATGTTTCCGGTTACACCTGTGGTCCGACCTCCGGTGCTTTTTGTTGCACCGGACCCATGGGTGCGATCGGCGCCCGGCTTTCCCTGCGCCCTCCGTTTGGAGAGAGCGCGAAACGAAGAGGAGAGCTCGGACAATTCAAGTCGCGAGAATGCGAAGCTGTGTCCACCGGCCACGCAACATACTCGGTGTCGTCCCTGCGAAAGCAGGGGACCCATAACCACCAACGCTGATTGGCGCGCGATGCTGGAACGACGAGCCCCTTTCACAACATCCGCCGCGGCGTATGGGTCCCTGCTTTCGCAGGGACGACAGCGGAGAATCTGGCCCTTACCCCTCCGCCTCGAGCCACTCCGCGGCGCCGCGCCACAGCGTGTCGCGGTGGTCGCTGCGGAAGAAGCCGAAATGGCCGATCGCTTTCGCGCCGGCGTCGGTGGGACTGATCGAGATGATCTCTGGCGTGATCGACGTGAACGCGGAGCACAACAGTTCGACCGCCGGCCGCGTCGCCCAGGTGTCGTCGGTGATGACAAGCGCGCGGAGCTTGCCCTTGAACTTCGGAAAATTTTCGCGCGCCGCGAGCGTGGCATCATCGAGCAGATAGCGCTCGCGCATCACCCAGCCTCGCCATTGCTCGAACACGCCCCGCGGCAGGTCCATGCCGAGACCGGCCCAGCCAGGCACATAGCCGAGCGTGCGCGCCAGCGGCAGGCCGATGCCGTTCATGAAGGCGACGACGCGGTAGCGCTCGGGCGAGGCCATCAGCTTCCAGGTGGCGGCCTGCGAGGCGACCAGCAGCGCGCGGGCAATTTCAGCGTTGTTGGCAAGGAGCCCGAGCGCCTGGCCGCCGAAGGAGTGGCCGACATAGGCGAAGGGGAGGTCGCGGTAGCGATAGCGCATCCAGCTCACGGCCGCGGTGGTGTCGAGCGCGGCCCAGTCGGCCATCGTGGCCTTGAAGCCGGCCAGCGACTTCGGCTTGTTGAGGCCGGTCGCCGCCATCGGCCTGCTCTCGCCGGTGCCGCGGTAGTCGTAGGTCAGCACCGCCGCGCCGCGGCGAGCGAGGTAGCCGGCAAAGCCGCGATAGACCTTGCGGGGCACGGCGGTCGCCGAGTTGATCAGGACGGCGTGGCGCTTCCTGCCGCGCGGCAGGAACAGCGTCGCGGCAAGCGGATAGCCGTCCGCGGCCGGCACGACGATGTCGTCGCTAAAAACGTCGTCCAGCGCCGCGGAGGCTGCGGCAATTTCCCGGGCATTCATGGTATGGTCCACCAAATGCGAATTCGTATTTTCCTGCAAGAGTTTGACGGGATTGCAGGAATCCTTCTAGCGGGGGATCGGGCGGCTGTGTATAAGCCCTCCTTTCCCGTCGATTAAGTCGCGGTTTTTGCTCAGGAGTTGACCTCATGTCCGAGCGGTGGACACCCGATAGCTGGCGCGCCAAGAAGGTGCTGCAGGTGCCCGATTATCCCGATGCCAAGGCATTGGCCGATGTCGAGGCGCAGCTTGCGACCTTTCCGCCGCTGGTGTTCGCGGGCGAGGCGCGCAACCTGAAGAAGGCGCTGGGGCGGGTCTGCGCCGGCGAAGCCTTCCTGCTGCAGGGCGGCGACTGCGCCGAGAGCTTTGCCGAGCACGGCGCCAACAATATCCGCGACTTCTTCCGCGTGCTGCTGCAGATGGCCGTGGTCATGACCTATGCCGGCGCGCTGCCGGTGGTGAAGGTCGGCCGCATTGCCGGGCAGTTCGCCAAACCGCGCTCGTCGCCGACCGAGAAGCAGGGCGATGTCGAGCTGCCGAGCTATCGCGGCGACATCGTCAACGACATCGCCTTCACGCCAGAGGCGCGGATTCCCGATCCGCAGCGCCAGCTGATGGCGTATCGCCAATCCGCGGCGACGCTGAACCTGCTGCGCGCGTTCGCGACCGGCGGCTTCGCCAATCTCGGCAGCGTGCATCAATGGATGCTCGGCTTCCTGAAGGATTCGCCGCAGTCCCGCCGCTACAAGGAGCTGGCCGACCGCATCTCGGACGCGCTGAACTTCATGCGTGCCTGCGGCCTCGATCTCGAGAGCCATCCGGAGCTCCGCGCCACCGATTTCTACACCAGCCACGAGGCGCTCTTGCTCGGCTACGAGCAGGCGATGACGCGGGTCGATTCCACCACCGGCGACTGGTACGCGACCTCCGGCCACATGATCTGGATCGGCGACCGCACCCGGCAGCTCGATCACGGCCATGTCGAATATTTCCGCGGCATCAAGAACCCGATCGGCCTGAAATGCGGTCCGTCCTTGAAGCCGGACGAACTGCTGAAGCTGATCGACGTGCTCAGCCCCGACAACGAGCCGGGTCGGCTGACACTGATCAACCGCTTCGGCGCCGACAAGGTCGGCGACCATCTGCCGGGCCTGATCCGCGCCGTGCAGCGGGAAGGCCGCAAGGTGGTGTGGTCGTGCGATCCGATGCACGGCAACACCATCACCTCGACCTCGGGCTACAAGACGCGGCCATTCGACCGCGTGCTGTCCGAGGTGAAGGCGTTCTTCCAGATCCATGCCGCCGAGGGCACCCATGCCGGCGGTGTCCATCTGGAGATGACCGGGCAGGACGTCACCGAGTGCATCGGCGGCGCCCGCGCCATCACCGATGAGGATCTCAACGACCGCTACCACACGGTCTGCGATCCCCGCCTCAACGCCGAACAGTCGATCGACATGGCCTTCCTGATCGCCGAGCTGCTGAAGCAGGAGCGCGCCGGCAAGGTCAAGCCGATGCCGGCCGCCGCCGGGTTGTGATTTGGGGGCCGTGACTTGAGGGCAGTGACTTGCTGAGGTTCTGGCGAGCCACCATCAACTCGCGCAACGGGCTGGCCTTCGCCATTCGCTCGGAGCAGGCGATTCGCGAGGAGGTGGTGGCACTGGTGCTGTCGGTGCCGCTGGCCTGGCTGGTCGGCGCCACCGTGATGCGCCGGGTCGAGCTGGTCGCAACCGTGGTGCTGGTGCTCGTGATCGAGCTGCTCAACACCGCGATCGAGAAGCTCGCCGACCGCCTGACCATGGATCACGATCCGCAGATCGGGCGGGTCAAGGACATGGGCTCGGCCGCCGTCGGCGTCGCGCTTGTCATGGCCGGGCTGTTCTGGCTGTTCGCCCTCGCTGAGCGCATGGGGGCGTTCTGATCCGAGCAAGATCCGGAAAAGTGGAGACCGGTTTTCCAATCAGATCATGCTCAAAACAAGAGAACGACGGTCATGGTGCGATTTCTGCAATCGCACCATGACCGGAGGACCATTGAAGTTTGCTCTTGTGCGGGACAACATAAAGCTATGAGCGAACAACAGATCAAGATCACCCTGGCGCAACTCAATCCGACGGTCGGTGACGTCACCGGCAACGCCGCGAAAGCGCGCGCCGCGCGCGACAAGGCGAAGGCCGACGGCGCCGACCTCGTGGTGCTGTCGGAGCTGTTCATCGCCGGCTATCCGCCGGAGGATCTGGTGCTCAAGCCGGCATTCCAGGCGGCCTGCCGCGCCGCGATCGAGGAACTGGCGCGCGAGACCAAAGATGGCGGCCCGGCGATGCTGATCGGCACGCCCTGGGTCGAGGACGGCAAGCTCTACAATGCCTGCGCGCTGCTCGACGGCGGACGCATCGCAGCGCTCCGCTTCAAGGCCAATCTGCCGAATTACGGCGTGTTCGACGAGAAGCGGCTGTTCGCGCGCGGCCCGGCATCGGGCCCGGTGACGGTGCGCGGCGTGCGCATCGGCGTGCCGATCTGCGAGGACATCTGGCTCGAGGAATCCGAGGACTACGAAAACGTCGTCGAGTGCCTGGCCGAGACCGGCGCGGAAATCCTGATCGTGCCGAACGGCTCGCCCTATGCCCGCGACAAGACCGATCTCCGGCTGTCGATCGTGGTCGCGCGCGTCACCGAGAGCGGGCTGCCGCTGATCTATCTCAACGAGATGGGCGGCCAGGACGAGCTGATCTTCGACGGCGCCTCGTTTGCGCTCAATGCCGATCTCTCCGTCGCAGCACAGCTTCCGGCGTTCGAGGAGAACATCACGACGCTGACCTGGCGCAAGACCGCGGATGGCTGGCGCTGCAACGGGCCGATCACGGCCCAGCTCGAAGGCGACAAGGCCGATTACGCGGCCTGCGTGCTCGGCCTGCGCGACTACGTTCGCAAGAACGGTTTTCCCGGCGTGCTGCTCGGCGTCTCCGGCGGCATCGATTCGGCGCTGTGCGCGGCGATCGCGGTCGACGCGCTCGGCGCCGACAAGGTGCGCGGCGTGATGCTGCCGTTCCGCTACACCGCGCAGGTCTCGCTCGACGATGCCGCCAAGCTCGCCGCCGCGCTCGGCATCCGCTACGAGATCCTTCCGATCGCCGACGCCGTCAACGGGTTCGAGACAATTCTCGCGCCGGTGTTCAAAGGGCTGGAGCGCGACATCACCGAGGAAAACTTGCAGGCGCGCGCCCGCGGCACGCTCCTGATGGCGATCTCCAACAAGACCGGCGCCATGGTGGTGACGACGGGCAACAAGTCGGAAATGTCGGTCGGCTACGCTACGCTGTATGGCGACATGAACGGCGGCTTCAACCCGATCAAGGACATCTACAAGACCGAGGTGTTCCGCCTGTCAAACCTGCGCAATGAATGGAAGCCGGACGGCGCTCTTGGGCCGTCGGGCGAGGTGATCCCGGTCAATATCATCATCCGGCCGCCGACCGCTGAGTTGCGCGAGAACCAGACCGACCAGGATTCGCTGCCGCCCTATGAGGTGCTGGATGCGATCCTCGAGCGGCTGGTGGAGCGCGAGGAGCCGCTTGCGACCATCATCGCAGCCGGCTTCGACCGCGATGTGGTGGCCCGCGTCGATCGCCTGCTCAATATCGCCGAATACAAGCGGCGGCAGGCCGCACCGGGGGTGAAGGTGACGCGGAAGAATTTCGGCCGCGACCGCCGCTATCCCATCACCAACCGCTTCCGCGATTTCGGCAAGGCACTGCCGGAGCCCGACGAGAAGCTGGTGACGCGCACCTCGCGGGCATCGGCGGAAGCGTTCGAGCGGTGAGCGTTACTGCTTTTTCGGGATGAAGGTCGGGCCGACCGTGCGGATCTGGCCGTCGCTCGCGGGCGCGGCCGGCGCCGTGGCGTCAGCGGCGGCAGGCTGCTGCGGTTGAGCCGCCGCTGCGGGCGCGCCCTTCTTGCCGGCGGCAGCCTTGGTCTGCGCGCGCTGCTGCATCTTCCGCGCGCTCTCCTCGGTGACGATGATGTCGCCCTGCTGCGCGGCGGACGCCTGGTCGTCGACCGCCTTCAGCGCCTCCGCCCAGCTCTGGCCGGCCGGCTTGCAGGAG
The DNA here is from genome assembly GCF_054063415.1 of Bradyrhizobium sp. USDA 4011. NCBI lineage: Bacteria > Pseudomonadati > Pseudomonadota > Alphaproteobacteria > Hyphomicrobiales > Nitrobacteraceae > Bradyrhizobium > Bradyrhizobium sp. USDA 4011. Next base: position 867,436 of record NZ_JBSSGG010000001.1, on the reverse strand, counting down.
CAGGACGGATTGAACTCGGTGCGGTACTTGAAGGCGTTCGGCAGCGACGAGTAGGGCTGGCCGCTGATCGAGACCGCTTGGTTGATGTCCTCGCCGGGATTGCGGTAGGCGAACAGGCTGGCCTCCGCGGCCGGGCACTGCGCCTTGCAGATTTGTTCGTCGGCGGCAAAGCGCGCCTGCGAGGTCGCGAACGAGATCGGGAAGTAGGCGCCGTCGCAGGTGCGGACGCAGACGGTGCGGAAGGTGCCGGACTGCCCGCCATATTGCGGGTCAGGCGGGGGAAGCGGTTCGTTGGGATTGCCGCCACCACCGCCGCCGCCGAACAGGTTCTCGAGGAAGTTGCCGGGGCCGCGCGCGGCCGCCGCGTATTGCGGGCCGCAATTGTTCTGCGCCAGCGCGGTCAGCACCGAGCGGCGCTGGTTCTCGCGGTCGGCGCCGCCGAGCCCGCCGGTGCGCAGCCGCTCGAGATTTGCGGTTATCTGGTCGAGATTGGCGCGCATCTGCTGGATCTGGTTGTTGACCGGTCCGCACTGCGCCGAGTTGTTGTTGAAGAGCGAAAGGAATCCGGAACTGTCGCAGCCCATGCGCCGGGCCTGCGCGGTCACGCGATCCAGCTCGCCCTGTTGCCGGGTGGCCGCGTCCTGATAGCGACGGATCTGCTCGTCCTTGGCCGGATCGCCGCCGCCGCGATCGATCGCGGCCAGCTGGCCCTCCAGCCGCGCGCACATCGGATTGGCCTGCGCGCCCTGGGGCGCCGGGCCGGCCGGGCCCGGAGGCACCTGCGCGAGGGCATGCGTGGCGGGTAGGGCGATGCCGGCCAGCACGGCGCAAGCCAAGAACCAACGGGAGAAGCGAGAACGGGAGCTATGGGGCATATCCGGCCATTAAAACGACGCCGCGCGGCGATCAACGCCAAAGCGCGCGGCCAAGACTACGTGCCAAGACCACCTGCAAAGGCCGCCTGCAATAGCCGTTTCTCGCGGCAGCGTCACGTCGTTTCCGGGGCGCCGGTGTGGCAATAACCCCGGTTGTCCAGCGGCTTGGCTCAGCGCTGGCAGGTGATGGCGACGTATTCGCCGCAGCCATTGCCGGTGCAGGTCTCGCCCGCGGCGTGCGGAACCGCGCCGGTGATCTCGTCGGGATCGACGCGGCGGTAACTGGTGGCCTGCGCAAAATCGCGTGACCGGCAGTAGGCGCGGGCGGCGGACGCACCGCAGCGATCGCCGTGGGCGAGGCACTGATCGATGCCGTATCCGTCGGCCTGGTTCGCGACGATGAAAACGCGGCTGTCGGCCAAGGCGACCGAGGAGGCAAGGACGGAAGGGACAACGAGGAACGTGCAGGCAATCAATGCTGAAATGGGCCGCATGGTGCACCGGTGAAAATGGCGGGGAATCCGCTGGCCCTCCCGTACGCCCAAATCCTTAATAATGATTAACCATGAGGACATTGGCGTGATTTTGGCGCGAGGCGGGGTACAAAGCGCCTGAACGCAAGCCCCTTGACGCGATAATGGGGCCGTGAGACATGGTGGAACCATGAACGGCCACCTCGCCATCTGCAGCATTTGCCGCGAGATTATGAGCTAGCGATTCGCTGGCTGAGGCCGTCTTTTCTCAATCCCCTGAGAATCACTGGACGCCCGGCCGCAAGGGACGGTGATCCATGGAATTGCGCCTTTACGACACGTTGACCCGGGAGAAGCGGCCCTTCGTGCCGCTCGATGCCGACAATGTCCGCATGTATGCCTGCGGACCGACGGTCTATGACTTCGCCCATATTGGCAACGGCCGTGCGGCCATTGTCTTCGACGTGTTGTTCCGCGTGCTGCGCCATCGCTATGGCGCGGATCACGTCACCTATGTCCGCAACATCACCGACGTCGACGACAAGATCAACGTGCGCGCCGCGCGCGACTATCCCGGCGTGCCGCTGAACGAGGCGATCCGCAAGGTCACGGAGCAGACCTATCAGCAGTATCAGGACGACGTCACGGCGCTGGGCTGCTTAGCCCCGACCGTGCAGCCGCGCGCGACAGAGCACATCCCGGAGATGCGCGCCATCATCGAGAAGCTGGTCGACGGCGGTTTTGCCTATGTCGCCGAGGATCACGTGCTGTTCTCGCCGCAGGCGATGAACGCGGCCAACTCCACGCTGCCGCGTTACGGCGCGCTGTCGAAGCGTTCGCTCGACGAGATGATCGCGGGCGCCCGCGTCGATGTCGCGCCTTACAAGCGCGACAACACCGACTTTGTGCTGTGGAAGCCGTCGAAGCCGGGCGAGCCGTCCTGGCCGTCGCCGGCAGGCATCGTGGTGGAGGGGCGGCCCGGCTGGCACATCGAGTGCTCGGCGATGGCCTGGAAGCATCTCGGTGAGAAGTTCGACATCCATGGCGGCGGCATCGACCTGGTGTTCCCGCACCATGAGAACGAGCTCGCGCAGACCTGTTGCGCGTTCCACTCCGACCGCATGGCCAATGTTTGGATGCACAACGGCTTCCTGCAGATCGAAAGCGAGAAGATGTCGAAGTCGTTAGGCAACTTCTTCACGATCCGCGATCTGCTGGCCGATTGGCCCGGCGAGGTACTGCGCCTCAGCATGTTGAGAACGCATTACCGGTCGCCGCTCGACTGGACCGAGAAGGCCACCGAAGAGGCCGCGAAGACGCTTGACGACTGGTATGCCGTCGCGGCCGACGCCGAGCCCGGCGCGCCCTCGCCGGCGATGGTCGAGGCGCTCTACGACGACCTCAACACGGCACAGGCGATGGCGGTGCTGCACGGCCTGCGCAGTGCGGCATCGAGCAGCGAAGCGAGCCGCAAGGAGCTTGCCGGTTCGCTGCGGCTGCTCGGCTTCCTCGCCGAGAGCGCGGCGTCGTGGAAGGGCCGCAAGGAGCAGGCCAGCGGCGTCGATGCTGCCGCAGTCGAGGCACTGATCGCCGAGCGCACCTCGGCGCGTGCGAGGAAGGACTTCAAGGAGTCCGACCGGATCCGCGATCAGCTCGCCGCGATGGGTGTCGCGATCAAGGACGGCAAGGATGCCGAAGGAAAGCCGATCACGGCCTGGGAGGTTGCGCGATGAGCCGATCCGCACCCGCATTGCGTCCCTATCTGCCCGACGATGCGCCGCTGCTGGCGGCGATCTTCGCGGCGTCGATCACGGATCTGACTGGCGACGATTACAGCGAGGCGCAGCAGGAAGCCTGGGCGATGGCCGCCGACGATGAGGAAGCGTTCGGCAAGCGGCTCGCCGGGCAGCTCACGCTGATCGCGACATTACAGGGCGCGCCGGTCGGCTTCGCCTCGCTGAAGGGGGCCGATCACATCGACATGCTCTATGTGCATCCGAGCGCGGTCGGGCAGGGTGCAGGCAGCGCGCTGTGCGATGCGCTGGAGAGGATTGCGAGCGCCCGCGGCACCAAGGCCCTGAAGGTCGATGCCAGCGACACCGCGCTCGAATTCTTCCGCAAGCGTGGCTACGTAGCGCAGCAGCGCAATACGGTCACCATCAACGACGAATGGCTCGCCAACACCACGATGCAGAAGGCGCTCGACGGCGTTGCCGTGCCCGGAGGCCACGCATGAGCCGCGAGCGCCTCTATCTGTTCGACACCACGCTGCGCGACGGTGCGCAGACCAACGGCGTCGACTTCACGCTGCAGGACAAGCGGTCGATCGCCGGCATGCTCGACGCGCTCGGCATCGACTATGTCGAGGGCGGCTATCCCGGCGCCAATCCGACCGACACCGAGTTCTTCAGCAAGAAGCCTGCGTTCGACCACGCGCGCTTCACCGCGTTCGGCATGACGCGGCGGCCGGGCCGTTCGGCGTCGAACGATCCCGGGCTCGCCGGTATCCTCGAGGCCAAGGCGGACGCGATCTGCTTCGTGGCAAAATCCTCGGCCTACCAGGTCCGGGTCGCGCTCGAGACCACCAACGAGGAGAACCTCGCCTCGATCCGCGACAGCGTCGCGGCCGCCAAGGCGCTCGGCCGCGAGGTGATGGTCGACTGCGAGCATTTCTTCGAAGGCTACAACGAGAACCGCGACTACGCACTCGCCTGCGCCACGGCCGCCTATGATGCCGGCGCGCGCTGGGTGGTGCTGTGCGACACCAATGGCGGCACCATGCCGCACGAGATCGAGACCATCGTCGGCGATGTCGTCAAGCAGGTGCCCGGCGCCCATCTCGGCATCCATGCCCATAACGACACCGAGCAGGCGGTGGCCAATTCGCTCGCCGCGGTGCGCGCCGGCGCACGGCAGATCCAGGGCACGCTCAACGGCCTTGGCGAGCGCTGCGGCAACGCCAATCTCTGCTCGCTGATCCCGACCTTGAAGCTGAAGCAGGAGTTTGCCGACAAGTTCGAGATCGGCGTCACCGCGGAGAAGATGGCGACGCTGACGAAGGTGTCGCGCACGCTCGACGACATGCTCAACCGCGCGCCCAACCGCCATGCCGCTTATGTCGGCGAGAGCGCCTTCGTCACCAAGACCGGCATCCATGCCTCCGCTGTCATGAAGGATCCGCAGACCTATGAGCACGTGCTGCCGGAATCCGTCGGCAACCACCGGAAGGTGCTGGTCTCGGATCAGGCCGGCCGCTCCAATGTGATGGCCGAGCTCGACCGCGCCGGCATCGTCTATGACAAGGGCGATCCGCGGCTGACGCGCCTGGTCGAGGAGCTGAAGGAGCGCGAGGCCGCGGGATTTGCCTATGAATCGGCGAACGCCTCGTTCGACCTGTTGGCGCGCCGCACGCTCGGCAAGGTGCCGGAATATTTCAAGGTCGAGCAGTTCGACGTCAATGTCGAGCAGCGCTATAACGCCAACGGCCAGCGCGTCACGGTGGCGCTCGCGGTGGTGAAGGTCGACGTCGACGGCGAGCGGCTGATCTCGGCCGCCGAAGGCAACGGTCCGGTCAACGCGCTCGACGTGGCGCTGCGCAAGGATCTCGGCAAGTACCAGAAATACATCGATGGCCTGAAGCTGATCGACTACCGCGTGCGTATCCTCAATGGCGGCACCGAGGCGGTCACGCGCGTGCTGATCGAAAGCGAGGACGAGACCGGCGAGAGCTGGACCACGGTCGGCGTCTCGCCCAACATCATCGACGCCTCGTTCCAGGCGCTGATGGATTCGGTGTTCTACAAGCTGGTGAAGTCGGGCGCGCAGGCGTGAGGTTTGCGCGCAAGTGGTACCGCAATCGTCATTGCGAGGAGCGATAGCGACGAAGCAATCCATGTCTCAGCTTGCGGCGCGATGGATTGCTTCGCTTCGCTCGCAATGACGGGAAGGAGGGCACATGATCGACCACGTCTCCGTCGGCGTCCGCGATCTCGAGCGCGCCGCGCGGTTCTATGAGCCGACGCTGGCCGCGCTCGGCCTGAACCGTCTCGTCACGCGACCGGCGACGATCGGCTTCGGCAAGGCCTATCCGGAATTCTGGATCAATCTGCGCGCCACGATGGCGCAGGTCGCGCATGAGAGCGGCACGCATATCTGCCTGCGGGCGAAAACCACCGCCGAGGTCGATGCCTTCCATGCCGCCGCGCTGGCGTCAGGCGGCCTCTCCGATGGTCCCCCGGGCCTGCGCCCGCACGATCGCGTGCGTTACTACGCCGCCTTCGTCCTCGATCCCGACGGCAACCGCATCGAGGCCGTGACGTTTCCGAGCGAGTGATTTGGGCTAGGAAGAGCATTCATCTCAAACCGCCATCCCCGCGCAAAGGCTCCGCCTTTGTCGCTAGAGGTGCGAGCCTTGCGGCGCAATTGCGCCGCTGGGCGAGCCTCGAAGGATGGACGGCCACCAGCCGGGCCGTGCATACTTCGAGACGCGCGTTCCGCGCTCCTCAGCATGACGGTGATGGAGCTGAAGGCGTGGTGAACGCTTACAGCCGCCGCGCCACTTCGGGCGCGAGCTCCTTCGCGGCCGCCGGCTTGCCCGCCACGGCGGAACGCAGCCGCGGCAGAATCTCGTCGACGCGGTCGGCCATCAGCACGTTGATCGGAAGCGTCGCGCGGATGAACTCGGTCGTGCGCATGTGGCTCAGCAGCGAGAGCAGGGGTTCCCAGAAGTTGTCGATGTTGGCGAGCAGGATCGGCTTGGAGTGACGGCCGAGCTGCTGCCAGGTCAATTGCTCGACCAACTCCTCCAGCGTGCCGATGCCGCCGGGCAGCGCGACGAACGCATCCGAACGCTCGAACATCAGCCGCTTGCGTTCATGCATGTCGGGGGTGACGATCATCTCCTGAACCGAGGTCAGCGCATTCTCGCGCGCCCGGAGGAATTCCGGAATGATGCCGGTAACGGAGCCGCCATGATCGAGGGTGGATTTCGCGACCGCGCCCATCAGGCCGATCGAGCCGCCGCCGTAGACCAGGCGCACGTTGTTTTCGGCAAAGGCCTTGCCGAGCGCGACGGCAGCTTCAACGAAACGGGGATTGTTACCGGGGCCGGAGCCGCAATAAACACAGACAGTCTTGATTTGGTTCATACGATCCTTGTGGCACTGCAGCGTAAACAGGGTCAAGACTCGCATATGGGCATTGAGAGCCAAAATATCCCGTAAATTGCCGCGAATCGCGAACAATTTTCGTCATAAGCCTGTACGCCACGTTGAAACGATCTATATGACGGGCACAATGGCAAATCGTGGAAAAGATGTGGCCGCGGACCACCGCGCCATGACGGCAAGAGCGGGCTCCTGATGGTGCCGCCGCAACAGACTGTGACCGCGGCCGATCAGCCCACGGCCACCCCGGCCGCCGAGAAGGGGACGCTGCTCGGCACCCTCGTTCATCTCTGGCCCTACATCTGGCCCGGCGATCGCGCCGATTTGAAGATGCGCGTGATCTGGTCGGTGGTGCTGCTGCTGTTCGCCAAGCTCGCGACGCTGTCGGTTCCGTTCACCTTCAAATGGGCGATCGATGCGCTGAACGGCACGGGTTCGGCGCCGGTCGCGACCTCGAACTGGGTGGTCTGGCTGATCGCCTCGCCGGTGCTGATGACGATCAGCTACGGCGCGGTGCGGATCATCATGGCGGTGCTGACGCAGTGGCGCGACGGCATCTTCGCCCGCGTCGCGATGCACGCGGTGCGGAGGCTCGCCTACATCACCTTCGTGCACATGCACGAGCTGTCGCTGCGCTTCCATCTCGAGCGCAAGACCGGCGGCCTGACCCGCGTGCTGGAGCGCGGCCGCTCCGGCATCGAGACCATCGTGCGGATGGTGATCCTGCAGCTGATCCCGACCATCGTCGAGGTCACGCTGCTGGCGGGAGTGCTGCTCTGGCAGTTCGACTGGCGCTACGTGCTCGCGGTGCTGATCACGGTCGTCGTGTTCATGTACTACACCTACATCGCGACCGAGTGGCGGATCGAGATCCGCCGCAAGATGAACGATTCCGATACCGAGGCGAACACCAAGGCGATCGACTCGCTGCTCAACTACGAGACGGTGAAGTATTTCGGCGCCGAGGAGCGCGAGGCCAGGCGCTACGACCGCTCGATGGAGCGCTACGAGCAAGCGAGCGTGAAGACCTACACCTCGCTCGCCGTGCTCAACACCGGGCAGGCGATCATCTTCACCGCGGGGCTGACCGCGACCATGCTGATGTGCGCGTTCGGCATCCGCAACGGCACCCACACCGTCGGCGATTTCGTGCTGATCAACTCGATGATGATCCAACTGTACCAGCCGCTGAATTTCATGGGCATGGTGTATCGCGAGATCAAGCAGGCGATCATCGACATCGAGAGGATGTTCGACGTGCTGGCACGCGATCCCGAGGTGAAGGACGTGCCGGGCGCCAAGCCGCTCGTGGTGTCCACAGGCAGCGTGCGCTTCGAGGATGTCCGCTTCGCCTACGAGCCCGACCGCCAGATCCTGAAAGGCCTGAGCTTCGAGGTGCCGGCCGGCAAGACGGTCGCGATCGTCGGTCCCTCCGGCGCCGGCAAGTCGACGATCTCGCGGCTCTTGTTCCGGCTTTACGATGTCTCGGGCGGCCGCATCCTGATCGACGGCCAGGACATCAAGCAAGTGACGCAGACCTCGCTGCGGTCGGCGATCGGCATGGTGCCGCAGGACACCGTGCTGTTCAACGACACCATCCGCTACAACATCCGCTATGGCCGCTGGGATGCCGTCGACGACGAGGTGGAGGAGGCGGCGCGGCTGGCGCAGATCGACGGCTTCATCCGGATGTCGCCGCAGGGCTACGAGACCCAGGTCGGCGAGCGCGGCTTGAAGCTCTCTGGCGGCGAGAAGCAACGCGTCGCGATTGCGCGCACCGTCTTGAAGGCGCCGCCGATCCTGGTGCTCGACGAGGCGACCTCGGCGCTCGACAGCCACACCGAGCACGAGATCCAGGGCGCGCTGGAGCGGGTCTCGCGCAACCGCACCTCGCTGGTGATCGCGCACCGGCTGTCGACCATCGTCGGCGCCGACGAGATCATCGTGCTGGACCAGGGCCGGATCGCCGAGCGCGGCACCCATGCGCGGCTTTTGGCCTCGGGCGGCCTCTACGCCAGCATGTGGAACCGGCAGCGCGAGGCCGAGGAGGCCCGCGAACGGCTCGCCCAGGTCGATGACGACGGCACCGCGCCGAATCGCCTCCCGCCCGTGGTCACCGATTCGTCGGATGATTCCACCCCTGACGCGGGTGAGAAACCCTTGCCGACCGCCGCGGAATAGTCGATTTAGGGCCTCTCCCGCCAAACGGGGCGGGGAAACGCAAGCGAGCTCTGATGTCGATCGCCAATTCCATCCGCGCACAGATCCCGCCGATCCACCCCGAGGGCTATCCGTTCATCGGTGGCTTCGCTTTGGCGAGCCTGATCCTGTTCTGGATCTGGACCCCGCTGGGCTGGATCGGGACGCTGCTCACGGTCTGGTGCGCGCTGTTCTTCCGCGATCCCGTGCGCGTGACGCCGCTGCGCGACGGCATCGTGGTATCGCCGGCCGATGGCCGCGTCTCGATGGTCGTGCAGGCGCTGCCGCCGGCCGAGCTCGGCCTCGGCGACAAGCCGCTGCCGCGGGTCTCGGTGTTCATGAGCGTATTCAACTGCCACGTGAACCGCAGCCCGGTGGCCGGGCGCATCGACCGCATCGCCTACCGGCCCGGCGCCTTCATCAATGCCGAACTCGACAAGGCGAGCGAGGACAATGAGCGCAACTCGCTGGTGATCTCGGGCGCCAATGGACGCATCGGCGTGGTCCAGATCGCCGGCCTCGTGGCGCGCCGGATCGTCTGCTTCGTCAAGGAAGGCCAGTCGATCGGCGCCGGCGAGCGTTTTGGCCTGATCCGCTTCGGCTCGCGGCTCGATGTCTACCTGCCCGAGGGCACCAAGGCGCTGGTCTCCGAGGGGCAGACCGCGGTGGCCGGCGAGACCATTCTGGCGGATTTCCGCAACGCCGACCCGGGCCGCACCTACCGCGCCGATTAACTCTGTTTCGCCAGTCTGGAGCTCCCCTTTCGCCCGGAATCGGAACCGGAGCTGTTGTTTTCTATCTTGACGCGTTTTCTTAACGCGAACCGCTATCCACTTCGGTGGAAAACGCTTTACCAGCCGGTTCCCGCCACGATGGCGGAGCCGGGCCATGCTTGCTATATTGCAAGACTATGATGCCCTTTGATCCCAACTCCACCGAGTCTCGCCGCCGCCGGTTCCGCCCGATCCCGGTGCGGATGCTGGTGCCCAACATGATCACGCTGCTGGCGATCTGCGCCGGCCTGACCGCGATCCGGCTGTCGACGGAAGGGCGGATGGAGCTTGCGGTCGCCGCCATCGTGTTCGCCGCGATCCTCGACGGCATCGACGGCCGCGTCGCCCGCATGATCAAGGGCCAGTCGAAGTTCGGCGCCGAGCTCGACAGCCTCGCCGACTTCGTCAATTTCGGCGTCGCGCCAGGTCTGATCCTTTATTTCTGGCAGCTGCACGAACTGAACAATGGCGGCTGGATCGCCGCGATGGTGTTTGCGATCTCCGGCGGCCTGCGGCTGGCGCGCTTCAATGCCTCGATCGACGACCCGAACAAGCCGGCCTTCGCCGCCAATTACTTCACGGGTGTGCCGGCGCCGGCCGGTGCGATCACCGTGCTGCTGCCGATCTATCTCGCCTTCCTCGGCGTGCCGATGCCGCCGGCAACGCTGACGGCGTTCTACACGCTCTTGATCGCCTTCCTGATGGTGTCGCGGCTGCCGGTGTTCTCCGGCAAGACCGTGAAGATGCGTGTCCCGCCGGAAATGGTGCTGCCGGTGTTCGTGTCGGTGGTGTTCTTCGTCGCGCTGCTGATCGGCTATCCCTGGCACATCCTGTCGGCGGGTTCGGTCGCCTATTTGATCAGCCTGCCCTGGGGCTGGAAATCCTACCGCGACCAGGAGCGCCAGCTTGCGGCGCAGACGCAAGGCGCAAGCGCGCCGGCGCCGGCATCACCGTCGCCTTACACGCCACAGGTCACCGATCCGGACCACGACGATCGTCCCGCGCATCTACATTGAGAGGCGCACGGATCCTCTCCGCGTCATTGCGAGCGAAGCGAAGCAATCCATGCCGCGGCATATGCGGAGAGATGGATTGCTTCGTCGCTTCAGCGCAAAATTGCTCTGCAATTTTGTCGCGAGCTCCTCGCAATGACAAAGAGGGGTGGGCAGTCCATCTTCCCAAATATCAGCCATGAGCGTGCCTCGGTTGGGTTCGCCTGCGATCTCGGCTATAGGCTGGGACGGCCCAGCGAACGCCAAAAATCAGGAGAGAAACGCCGTGACGACATCCGCTTCCGCCCCGCTGCCTGCTTCCGTCCTCGAGGCGTTGGCGCGCTATGACACGCCGACGATCTGCAACGCGATGGAGATCGTCGCGCCGGAGCGTCGTCTGATCGGCTACACCGTGAAGCCGCTGGTCTGCCCGTTCCCGACCTTGCCGCCGATCGTCGGCTATGCGCGCACGGTCGCGATCCGCTCGGTGCTGAAATCCGGCCTCTCGGCCGAAGAGCAGTCGAAGCGCCGCATCGAATACTATGAATATGTCGGCACCGGCTTCGGTCCGCGCATCTCTGTGATCCAGGACATCGACGGTCCCGACGTCGGCTATGGCGCGTTCTGGGGTGAGGTGCAGAGCGCCGTGCACAAGGCGCTCGGCTGCCTCGGCGTCATCACCGACGGCTCGATCCGCGACATTCCGCAATGGGCGCCGGGCTTCCAGGCGCTGGCCGGATCGATCGGCCCGTCGCACGCCTGGGTGCATGCCGAAAGTTTTGGCGGCGAGGTCCGTGTCGCCGGCATGACGGTGCGCTCCGACGACCTGATCCACGCCGACAGCCACGGCGCGATCGTGATCCCCTATGACATCGCGGCGAAGCTGCCCGAGGCCGCCGAACTCTGCGGCCGTCGCGAGACCCCGATCCTGGACATCGCGCGCAGCAAGGACTTTACCCTCGAGAAGCTGAAGGACGCGCTGAAGCGTTCGGCGGAAATCCACTAAGCGTTCTTGAGTTTAAACCCGTCCGACGAGCTCTCGGTTCACCTCTCCCCGATGGGGAGAGGTGAAGATCCGCCGACATTCATGGCGATCAGGCCGGCGCGACCTTCGCGACCTCGGATGCGCCGCGGATGGTCATGTCGACCGCGACGTAGAGGATCACGGCGAGGCCGACATAGGCGATCCAGCGGTGGTTCTGCAGCAGTTTTGCGATGAAGGTGGCGGCCGCGCCCATCATCGCGATCGAGAGCGCGAGGCCGAACACCAGCACGATCGGCTGCTCGCGCGCCGCGCCCGCAACAGCCAGCACATTGTCGAGCGACATCGAGACGTCGGCGATGATGATCTGGGTCGTGGCCTGCCACAGCGTCTTGCGCTGGCCTTCCGCGCCATCGGCTGCATGCTCGGCCGTCGTCTCCTGTGCGGTGGCGCGCAACTCGCGCCACATCTTCCAGCACACCCATAGCAGCAGGATGCCGCCGGCCAGCAGCAGGCCGACGATCTGCATCAATTGCGTGGTGAGCAGGGCGAACAGGATGCGCAGCAGCGTCGCAGCAGCGATGCCGATCAGGATCGCCTTGCCGCGTTGCTTCGCCGGCAGACCGGCCGCGGCGAGGCCGATCACGACGGCGTTGTCGCCGGCCAGCACGAGGTCGATGACGACGACTTGCAGCAAGGCGCTGAGGGCGTCGAGTGAGAACAGTTCGGACATGAGCAATGCTCCCCTTGTGGTCGGGGAGTGGACCGTTCGACGCAGGATGTCGCCGTCATGTAGACGGCTAATCTGCCGCGGCGCGTGTGCGCGTCCCGGGTCGAGGCAGGGCCACTCCAACTGAGTTCCAGTCCGACATCGCAGCTTGTGGCTGCCAGAGGGGCCCGGCCTGGGATCTACGGTCAAAGCGCGATGAAATCAGATTGGATTGTCATCGTGCCTTGTTATTTGAGCATGATCTTTTCGGAAAACCGCTTCGCACTTTTCCGGATCATGCTCTACACCGGACGCAGCGCGGCCTGTTCCTCGAAGAACAGCGCTGCCTGATCCGGCTCGCCGAGGATCGCCGCCGCGCACCCCATGAAGGTGAATGCGCCGGCAAAATCCCACAGCGTGAGGTTCGCCACGCTCGCACGCATGTGGATCACGCGCGCCGCAAACGCGGCAATGGCTGCCTCCGCGAACAACACCAGGCTGAGCGCGGGCAGCACGAGTGCGGGCTCAACCAGACGAACAGTCAGGATGATCGGCAGCGCGGTCAGCACCGCGAATAGCAGGAGCATGCCGAACGGCTCCAGCGAGGGAGCCTTCCGCGAGAACCTGTCTGGAATGGACATTCCGATTCTTGCCGACTCTTGGCGATCCTGGCCTTGTTGTTCATCCCGACGATATCAGAACGTATTCACGTTAAGGCGCGGCGCGGCGCCGCGCGACCGCAGGCCGCGCGACAGAGTGTACACTTGGGACCACGGACGAGGGCCGTGGGCGGGCGATTTCGGCGCCGTTTTTGGGTGATCGCGCCGCGGCCTGCCATGGCAAAGTCCAAGCGGCGCATTTATCTTTGCTGGCAGCGCTGGGAGAACGACCGAAGGGCGATTTCCATGAATATGTCCGGCAAGACGGTGCTGATCACCGGTTCCACCGATGGCGTCGGCCGCTACGTTGCGATGAAGCTGGCATCTGCCGGCGCCCGGGTCCTGATCCATGGCCGCGATACCAAGCGGGCGCAGACCCTCGCCGACGAGATCAAGCGAGTCTGCGGCCGCGAGCCGATGTTCTATCAGGCCGATCTGTCCTCGCTCGCCGAGGTCCGCGAGTTCGCCCAGCTGGTGCTCGACGACCAGGAGCGCCTCGATGTTCTGGTCAGCAATGCCGGCATCGGGTCGCAGAACGACGGGCCGGCGCGGCAGACCAGCAAGGACGGCCACGAGCTGCGCTTCGCGGTGAACTATCTCGCCGGCTTCCTGCTCGCATATCTGCTGCTGCCGCGCTTGAAGGAGAGTGCGCCGGCGCGCATCGTCAATGTCGCGTCGCTCGGCCAGCACCCGATCGACTTCGCCGACGTGATGATCACGAAGAACTACAGCGGCGCGCGCGCCTATGCGCAGAGCAAGCTGTCGCAGATCATGTTCACCATCGATCTCGCCGCCGAGCTCGAAGGTACCGGCGTGACCGTCAATTCGCTGCACCCGGCGACCTACATGAACACCACGATGGTGCGCGCCAGCGGCGCGACGCCGATCTCGACCGTCGAGCAAGGCGGTGACGCCATCCTGCGTCTGGTCCAGGACGACGACGTCGCCGGCAAGAGCGGGCTGTTCTTCGACGGCAAGCGCGAGGCCCGTGCCCATGCGCAAGCCTATGACGCCGAGGCGCGTAAGCGGCTGAAGGCGTTGAGCCTTGCGCTCACCGGGCTGCGGATTTCCTGACGCGGAGCGCGGCCGGCGCCCGCTGGGCGAAGGCCGTCGGCGGGTCCGGAAACCGTCTAGACTAGCTCTGGCGTTGCGCGAGATAGAATCCGGCCAATACCGTGACCAATCCGGCTGCCTGCAGCGTGGTCGGCGGCTCGCCGATCAGCAGCCATCCCAGCAGCAAGGTGAGCACCGGCACGGTCGCAGGAAATACGGCGGCGCGGGCTACGCCAAGCCGTTGGATCGACAGCGCGAACAAATACATGGCTGCGGGCCCGGCGAGGATGCCCTGGGCGACGGCTTGCAGCGCATTCTCGTGCAGGCCGATGGCCGCATCGCGCGCCAGCCCGCCCGAGGCGGTATACAGCGGAAACAACGAGAGCGACAGCACGCTGATGACGGTCGCCACCGAGAACGCGGACACGCGCCAATAGCGTACCAGCGTGGCGAAGCCTGCGAACATCAAGCCGGTCGTGACGAAGATCAAATCGCCCATCACGGCGCTCAATCCCATATGGCCGATCGACTCGCTGCCGATCACGGCAAGCCCGATCACGATGACGAGCGCGCCGGCGACCCGAGAGGGTGAGATCTGTTCCTTCAGCAGGACGACGGCGAGAAACAGTCCGCCCAGCGTCGCGCAGGAAGGCTGGATCACGCTGCCATGCCCGAGGGGCACGAACACGAAGCCGGCATAGCTGATCAGCGACATCACCGGGCCGCCCAGCATCATCAGCGCCATGCCGCGGCCCCATCCGATGCCGCAGAGGTCTTTCAGGCCGGCGCGCACAACGAGCGGGGTGAACACGATGCCCGACCACAGGAAGCGATGCATCAAGAGGTCCACAGGCGTGAACCCGACTTTCAGGCCATGCCGGGTCGCCACAAAGCCAAGAGCCCAGCAAAGCGCCGCGCCGAGACCGCATGCGACCCCGAGCAGAATGGCTTTCTTGTCAGGAAGGGCTGCCGTCTTGGGGCCGGCCGCATGTTTGTTCATGCCGGACGACTACGTTAGCGCGCAGGACGGATCAACCCATAGCGACGCAGGGCTGATTGGCGCAGCAACCAATTGCGCAGTTCCTCTTCGGTGAGAAACGTGCAGGCTTGCCGCGGTCCGCTGCTGCTATTGGTCTCGTGCCGCCGCGCGCCATGCACGCGCCTTGGCTGTGGTCTCCTCGACGAAAGCATCCTTGCCGGTTCGATAGGCTTCGATGTCGTCTTGTGAGGAGGCGGCGAGGGCTCGCTTGATCTCGGCGTAGGCGCGGGCCGCCTCGCCATGCGCGCGCAGATAATCGCGAAAAACCAGCCGTGCTTCCCACCGCGGATGCGACGGCTCCATCATATGCAGATGGTGGGTCCATGGACCCGGCGGCCCCTTGCGGAAGAACAGCTCGCCGGGGATCCAGGACGCATATTCCGGCATGTAGACATAGCCGAGCGCTTCAAGAGGCTTGATGCATCGTTGCGCGGCCTCTTCCAGGCTGGGTACGCCGACCAGCAGGTCGATGATGGGCTTCGATGGGAGACCTGGAACGACTGTGCTGCCGACATGCTCGATGGTCAACGCGAACGCGCCGAGAGCCTGCTCGATCCGCATGCGCTCCTGCGCGAACAATGCGGGCCAGTTGGGGTCATAGTCGGAGACGACAATCGACCCGGCGCCGTATTTCTCCACGTTCACCCCCTGATCGTCGTTTACAGAGTATCACGCGGGCGGCACTCGTAGGGTGGCATAGCCGAAGGCGTAACCCGCCGTCTTTTGGCTTAGTTGGTGGGTTACGCTTCGCTAACCCGCCCTACGAACTCTGCTTCACCTCGACAGGCTGCTTCGCGAACTGCGGAAAAGTCTCGGCCACGACGGAACCATCCAGCCGCCAGGAATAACAGCCGCCGACGAAGAACGGCGGCTCGGTGGCGCCCTGCTGGTGATCGAGCGCGCCGCGGCCCTGCGGATCCTTGCCGGAGGTCGCGGTCTGGAACAGGGTCGTCACCGCCGGGCCCAGCAGCTCGGCGAGATGGGTGCAGGTCTCCAGCCTGCCGATCTTGCGGCGGACCAGCTCGCGCCAGCCCTTGCCGATGCGTTCGCCGACCAGGCGCTGCAGAATGCCTTCGACGTCGAGGCAGGACGGGTAGGGCGTCGAGGTCATCGTGGTCCCGGTCTCGCGGATCGTGAAACTGTCGTCGACCGCGAGCCGCAGCCTGATGTCGTGCACGGGATCGTCGGGCTGCTGCAGGCCGCGATGCCTGTCCTGCCGCGCATAAGGCTTGGTGTCGACCAGCCGCGCCTCGACTTCCCACAGCCCGTCGTCACGGAGATAACCGAGACATTCGACGGAGCGGCGGTGCATCAGGCGGCGGGGCTTGCCGTCGGCGTTGGTATCAGGTGCGGACATCGGAACTCGCTGGATTGAATCTAAGCCGATCCAATCGGCCGCATGCCGCGGTGTCAACGGTCGCGGCTGAATGGCGTCATGAGCCTCCGTCATTCCGGGGCGATGCGTCAGCATCGAACTATGGTGCGCAATTGCGCACCTGAGAATCTCGAGATTCCCCGATGCGCCATTGCGCATCTGAGGTTCATGCTTCGCATGCCCCGGAATGACTGGATCGAGAGATCGCGCCTCGCGCCTTAGCTCACGCGCCGCTCCCGGTTCTCCCAATACGGCTTGCGCAGCTCGCGCTTCAGGATCTTGCCGGCGCCGGAGAGCGGCAACGGAGTTGCCGTGATGTCGACGCTGCGCGGGCATTTGTAGCCGGCGATCAGCGCCTTGCAGTGCTCCATCAGCTCTTCCGGCGTGGCGCTGGCGCCGCTCTTCATCACCACGACGGCGTGGACCTGCTCGCCCCAGCGCTCGCTCGGAATGCCGATCACGGCGCATTGCGCCACCGCCGGGTGCTGGGCCAGCGCGTTCTCGACCTCGGCCGAATAGACGTTCTCGCCGCCGGAGATGATCATGTCCTTGACGCGGTCGACGACGTAGACGAAGCCGTCCTCGTCCATGTAACCGCCGTCGCCGGTATGCATCCAGCCGTCGATCACGGCGCGCGCGGTCTCCTCCGGACGCTCCCAATAGCCCATCATCACCATATCGCCGCGCACCGCGATCTCGCCGACGGTGCCCGTCGGCACCACCTTGTCGTCCGCATCGACGATCTTCACTTCGGCACCGAGCGTCGCCCGGCCGGCGCCGCGATGCCGGCCCTTGGCGCGGCCATCGCCGATATGCTCCTTCCAGTGCAGCAGGGTGGCGATCGGCGACAGCTCGGTCATGCCATAGGCCTGGGTGAACTCGACATGCGGCAGCGCCTTCATGGCGCGCATCATCACGGCGTCGCTGATGACCGAGGCGCCGTAGGCGATTCGCTTCAAGGACGACAGGTCGTAGGTGCCGAGCGTCGGGTGATCGACGAACATCTGGATCATGGTCGGCACCAGCAGCACGTCGGTGATGCGCTCCTTCTGCACGGCGGCCGCGACACCGTCGGGCGTAAAGCCCTGGATCACGACGTTGGAGCCGCCGGACAGCAGCACCGAATACATCGCCGCGCCATTGGCGAGGTGGAACATCGGCGCCGCGTGCAGGTAGATCGTGCTGCTCGGCCACAGGCCTTCGCCGAGCGCGTTCAGCGCATTGGCCATCAGATTGCCGTGGCTCAGCATCACGCCCTTGGAGCGGCCGGTGGTGCCGCCGGTGTAGAAGATGCCGGCGAGGTCGTCGCGCATGCGCATCGCGTCCGGAACGGGTTCGCTGCGCGCGATCAGCGTCTCGTAATTCTCCATGCCCGCCGGCGTCTCGCCTTCGTCGGCATAGATCAGCTTGAGGCCGGGGATGGCGTTCGCCAGCGTCGTGCCGACCGGCGCAAACGCCTTATCGACGAACAGGATCGTTGCGCGGCAGTCACGCAGCGCATCTTCGTTCTCAATCGGAGACCAGCGGATGTTGAGCGGCACGATCACGGTGCCGGCCCAGCCGACCGCCAGATACAGCTCGAGATAGCGGTCGGAGTTCAGCGACAGGATCGCGACGCGATCGCCGTTGCCGGCGCCAAGCGAGCGGATCGCGGAGGCGAGGCGGGCGACGCGGGTGCCGACCTCGCGCCAGTTGCGCCGCCGTTCACCGCAGACGACTGCGAGCCCGTTTGGATTGACCTGCAGCGCCCGCCGCAGCCCGTGCGTGATGTTCACTCCTGTCCTCCCTTGATGCGTTTCCCACGTTTCCCTTGCGAGGCGGTTTGTTCGCCTTCGCTGCAGCCGGAACGGCTGCCTTGCGCGTTGTTGTCTCGCGCGTTGATGTCATTTGCGTTGTTGTTTTGGCGATGCCTTCGGTGAGGCGGATCGCGAATTCCTCGGCGACGGCGTGTCCGGTCAGCTCGCCGCCGGGCTGGAACCAGTGTCCGATCCAGTTCAGCGAGCCGGCGATGGCGAACGCCGCGAGCTTCGGGTCGCAGGGTTTCACCGAACCGTCCGCGATGCCGGCAGCGATATAGTCGCGGAAGGCGCGGTCGATCCGCCGCTTCGCGGTCTGCACGATCTTGCGGTTATGCTCGCTGAGATCGCGGAGATCGAACCGGACCAGGCTCTTGCCGTAGTCCGTCGTCATCAGCTCGGCGTAGCGGGTGGTGAGCTTGCGTAGCTTGTCGAGGCCGCTGCCGCTGCCGGCCGAGGTCTCGGCAATGCAGTCGTCGACCAGTTCATGGCCGATCGACCAGCACTCGAACAGGATCTCGTCCTTGCCGTGGAAGTAATTATACAGTGCCGGCTTGGTGATGTTGAGCCGCTTGGCGACGTCGTTCAGCGTGGCGCGGTGATAGCCCTGTTCGAGGAACAGCTGCACGGCGGCGCGCAGCACGGCTTCGCGCTTCTCGTCGCGGGCGCGGCGCCGGCTCTCAAACGGCAGCCAGGGCGACTCGGTGTTGGAAGGAGGGAAGCGGGCGTCCATCGCGTGGCTGTTGTCGCATTGACTCCGGAAGGTGGTCCGTATATTACCCATGGGTAATAAATAGTCCAGTGGGTAATTTCCGGGAGGACACGCGATGACGTCACGCACCTATGTTGCCGGGGTCGGCATGATCCCGTTCGTCAAGCCCGGCGCCAATGCGCCGTATCACGTGATGGGCGCCGAGGCTGCGAAGCTCGCGCTCACTGATGCCGGGCTCGATTACGGCCGTGTGCAGCAGGCCTATGTCGGCTATGTCTATGGCGACTCCACTTGCGGCCAGCGCGCGCTCTATCCGGTTGGCATGACCGGCATCCCGATCGTCAACGTCAACAACAACTGCTCGACCGGTTCGACCGCGCTGTTCCTGGCGCGGCAGGCGATCGAGTCAGGCGCAGCCGATTGCGTGATGGCGCTCGGCTTCGAGCAGATGAAGCCCGGCGCGCTCGGGGCCGTGTTCACCGATCGCCCCAGCGCGTTCGACGATTTCGACGCCGCCGCCGACAAGCTGGTCGATGCACCCGGCGTGCCGCTGGCGCTGCGCTATTTCGGCGGCGCCGGCCTCAGCCACATGAGGAAATACGGCACGCCGCTGTCGGCGTTCGCCAAAGTGCGGGCCAAGGCGAGCCGCCACGCCAAGAACAATCCGCTGGCGCTGTTCCGCAAGGAAGTCACCGCCGACGACGTGATGAACGACCAGGTGATCTGGCCCGGTGTGATGACGCGGCTGATGGCGTGCCCGCCGACCTGCGGTGGCGCTGCCGCGATCCTGGTCTCGGAGAAGTTCGCCGACCAGCACGGTCTCAACAAGAGCGTTCGCATTGCGGCGCAGGCGATGACGACCGACACGCCCTCGACCTTCGGTGCATCGGACATGATGCAGGTGGTCGGCTACGACATGGCGCGCGACGCCGCGAGCAAGGTCTATGAAGCCGCCGGCATCGGGCCCAACGATCTCGACGTCGTCGAACTGCATGACTGCTTCGCCCATAACGAGCTGATCACCTATGAGGGGCTCGGCCTGTGCGGAGAGGGCGAGGCCGCGAAATTCATCGACGACGGCGACAACACCTATGGCGGCAAGATCGTCACCAATCCGTCCGGCGGGTTGCTGTCGAAGGGCCATCCGCTCGGCGCCACTGGCCTTGCGCAGTGCTACGAGCTGACGCGGCAGCTGCGCGGCACGGCCGCTGCGACGCAAGTGGAGGGCGCGCGGCTCGGGCTGCAGCACAATCTCGGCCTCGGCGGCGCTTGCGTCGTGACGCTCTACGAACGCGCCTGAGGCCGCCATGGTCGATCAATCCGCCGTCGGGCGTACGTTTACGCCCGTGACCGCGCGCGTCGAGCCGGGACGCTTGCGCTTCTTCCTCGATACCCTCGGCGAAACCAATCCGGTCTATCGTGACGGGGCAGCGGCGCCGGTGCCGCCGACCTATCTGTTTTGTCTGGAGATGATGGACGCGGCCGAGCCGTTCGAGTTCCTGACCGCTCTCGGCATCGATCTCGCCCGCGTGCTGCATGGCGAGCAGCGCTTCGACTATCACGCACCCGTGGTGGTCGGCGACACCCTGACGTTCCGGCCGCGCGTCACCAGCGTGACCGAGAAGAAGGGCGGGGCGATGACGCTGATCGTGGTCGAGACCGCGGTCACCAACCAGGCCGGCATCCACGTCGCCGATACCTCGCGCACCATTGTGGTGCGCAATGCGAGGCCGTCATGAGCAGCAGCGTTCCCGCGGTCGGCGACCTCATCGTCCACAAGGAATTCCCGCCGATCACCCGCCATCGCCTCGCGCTGTACTGCGGCGCCTCAGGCGACCATAACCCGATCCATGTGGATATCGACTTTGCGACAGCGGCCGGTTTTCCCGACGTGTTCGCGCACGGCATGCTGGTCATGGGCTATCTCGGCCAGGCGCTGACGGACGCAGTCAACCCCTCGCGCATCCGCTCGTTCTCGACCCGCTTTGCCGCGATCACCCAGCTCGGCGCCGCGTTGACCTGCGAAGGCACGGTGACCGAACTGATCGAGCAGGGCGGTGAGAGGCGAGCAAGACTCGCGCTCACGACGAAGGATCAGAACGGCGAGGTCAAGCTCGCGGGCGAAGCCGTTATCGCGCTTTAGGAGAGATCATGTCGAAACTGCAAGGCAAAGTCGCGCTCGTCTCCGGTTCGGGCCGCGGCATCGGGCGCGCGATTGCGCTGAAGCTCGCGAGCGAGGGCGCGAAGGTCGTGGTCAACGATCTCGATGCCGAGCCGGGCAATGCGGTCGTCGCCGAGATCAAGGCCATGGGCGGTGAGGCGATCGCGGTCAATGGCAGCGTGACCGAATCCGGCTTTGCCGATCGTTTCGTCGGCAGCGCCATCGAAACATTCGGCGGCCTCGACATCATCGTCAACAATGCCGGCTACACCTGGGACTCAACGATCCAGAGGATGTCGGACGAGCAGTTCCAGGCCATGCTCGACGTCCATCTCGTCGCCCCGTTCCGGATTCTGCGTGCGGCATCCGAGCCGATCCGGGTGATGGCGAAGAAGGAGGCTGAGGCAGGCCGCGAGGTGTTCCGCAAGGTCGTCAACATCTCCTCGATCGCGGGCCTCTATGGCAACGCCGGGCAGGCGAGCTATTCCTCGGCCAAGGCCGCGCTGATCGGATTGACGCGCACGATGTGCAAGGAGTGGGGCCGCTACAAGGTCAACGTCAATTGCGTGGCGTTCGGCCTGATCAACACCCGCCTGACCGAGCCGATCGAGAGCCAGCAGAAGACCATCGACGTCGCCGGCCGCGACATCAAGGTCGGCGTGCAGCCGCAGATGCTGGAGGCGATGGGCCGCATGATCCCGCTCGGTCGCGGCGGCACGCCGGAAGAGGCGGCGGATGCGGTCTATCTGTTCTGCGCGCCGGAATCGAACTACATCAGTGGTCAGGTGATCGTCGCCGGCGGCGGTCTGTTGATCTGACACGGGGATATCATGCATTACCGATCGTCCTGGATGACCGAGGAGCTGGACACCTTCCGTGACCAGTTCCGCAAATTCCTCGCCAAAGACCTGGCGCCGCACGCCGAGAAATGGCGCGAGCAGAAGCTGGTCGACCGCTTCGCCTGGCGCGCGCTCGGCGAGATGGGCGCGCTGCTGCCGAGCGTGCCGGAGGCCTATGGCGGCTTAGGGGCCAGCTTCGCCTACGACGCCGCTGTGCTCGATGACCTCGAGAGCACGGTGCCGGAGCTGACCACCGGCGTCTCCGTGCACAGCGCGATCGTCGCGCATTACATCGTCAACTACGGCTCGGAGGAGCAGAAGCAACGCTGGCTGCCGAAGATGGCGTCGGGCGAGATGGTCGGCGCCATCGCGATGACCGAGCCCGGCACCGGCTCCGACCTGCAGGCCGTCAAGACCACCGCGAAGAAGCAGGGCAATTCCTATGTTATCAACGGCCAGAAGACATTCATTACCAACGGCCAGGCCGCAGATCTCGTCATCGTGGTGGCGCGCACCGGAGCGCCGGGCGCCAAGGGAATTTCGTTGATCGTCGTTGAAACCGCCGGGGCCGAGGGCTACCGGCGCGGCCGCAACCTCGACAAGATCGGCCTGCACGCCTCAGACACCTCGGAGCTGTTCTTCGACAATGTCACGGTGCCGCCGGAAAACCTGCTCGGCAATGAGGAGGGCAACGGCTTTGTGCAGCTGATGCAGCAATTGCCGCAGGAGCGGCTGTCGCTCGCGATCGGCGCGGTCGCCTCGATGGAGCGCGCGGTCGAGATCACCGCCGAATACACCAAGGCGCGCACCGCGTTCGGCAAGCCGCTGATCGAATTCCAGAACACCGCGTTCACGCTTGCCGAGCGCAAGACCGAGGCGATGATCGCCCGCGTGTTCGTCGACTGGTGCGTCGAACGTCTGGTCGCCGGCGACCTCGACACCGTGACGGCCTCGATGGCGAAATGGTGGTGCTCGCAGAAGCAGGTCGAGACCGCCGACGAATGCCTGCAGCTGCATGGCGGCTATGGCTACATGCAGGAATACCCGATCTCGCGCATGTTCATCGATTCCCGCATCCAGAAGATCTATGGCGGCACCAACGAGATCATGAAGGTTTTGATCGCGCGCTCGCTGTAGGCAGGTCCTTCTCGGTCATTCCGGGGCGATGCGCCTGCATCGAACCTCAGATGCGCAATGGCGCATCGGGGAATCTCGGGATTCTCAGGCGCGCAAATGCGCGCCATAGTTCACGCTTCGCGTGCCCCTGAATGACGGGATGGTGAGTGCGCCGGTCTCTCCCGGCATCGGAGATCGTGCCTCGACACCCTCGCCGCCAAAATCAGCACTCGCGCTCCGCCGCATTAGAAAATCCGCTCCAGGATTGAGGTAACCCTTTTTTGCCCTTGTCGCCGCGAGGTGGCGACAATAGATCGAGATTTCCCTTGTGGCTGCGAAGCATCGCGGGGACAACAGATCGAGGCGCCGTCAGGTGACCTGATTTTCCGTTCATATCGTCCTTCGGACCCCTCCCTTTTTGGAGTCCTCTTGCACTCAGGCAGGCGCTTGCCGAGGAGCAGAGGCAGCGCGCTGAGGCATCGCTGCTCCGGGAGGATTTTCCGTGAAGAAACCATCATGTTTGACTTCAATTGTGCTGACCGCGATTGCCGCCGGAGCGAGCTTGCTCAGTGCGGCAGGACCGGCCGGCGCGCAAAAGCAGGGCGGCACCATCACTGTAGGCCAGGAACTGGACATTCCCGGCTTCGATCCGCTGAAGGTCGGCGTGTACGACACGTCGGCGCAATCCGCGGCGGCATTGATCTTCGATACGCTGACCTCCTTGGATGATAAGGGCGAGCCGCAGCCGAAGCTTGCGCTGTCCTGGACCCATTCAGACGACTACAAGACCTGGACTTTCAAGCTGCGGCCGGGCGTCACGTTCCATGACGGCACGCCATTCAATGCGCAGGCGGTCAAGGAGAGCTTCGATCACTGGAAGGATCCCGCCAACAAATGCCGCTGTGCGTTCTATATTTCCGGTGTCCATGACGTGCAGGCGCCCGACGAGTTGACCCTGATATTCAATCTCAGCGATCCCACGGTCACGTTGCCGGCAAATCTGAGCTTTCCAAGCCCCACCAACGTTGTCCATTCGCCGACGGCCTGGAAGACCAAGGGCGACGACTACAACCACAATCCAGTCGGCACCGGGCCATATATTCCGAAAGCATGGACTGCGGGCGATCGTATAACGCTGGAGAAAAACCCCAACTACTGGAACAAGGGCCATCCCTACCTCGATCGCATCATTCTGAAACCCTTGCCCGACGCGCAGTCGCGCTTTGCCAGCGTCCAATCCGGCGAAGCCGACATCATCTGGGATGACGAATACGACGGTGACAATATCCTGAGGGCGCAGAAGGACCCGAAGCTGACGGTGCACAGCTATTCCGGATCGGGTGCGCAGGTCGCGGCGTTCAACACCAAGGTCGAACCCTTCCAGGACGTGCGGGTGCGGCAGGCGCTCGTGATGGCCCTCGACCGAAAGACATGGTCGCAGGCGGTCACCAGCGGCCTGTCGCGTCCGGCGTCCAACCCGTATGGCGACGGCTCCTGGGTCAAGTGCAAGGACGACGGGGCGTTACCTTACGATGTCGAGAAGGCGAAGGCGCTGATCAAGGACTACGGCAAGCCGGTCGAATTCAAGATGCTGGTCACGGCGACCCCTCGGGGCCGCACCAACGGTCAGGTGTTGCAGCAGTTCTGGAAGCAGGTTGGCGCCAATATGGAGATCGAGCAGGTCGATCAGGCCACGATTCCTCCGCGGGCCTTCATGCGTCAATTCCAGCTGACGCCGTGGCGCATCGTCGACTTCCCCGATCCCAGTCCTCAGATGTATGCCAATTTCCACACCGGCAGCCCGGTTGCGCTCGCCAACTATTCGGATCCCGAGCTCGACCGGCTGCTTGAACACGCGCGGTCCACAGCCGATGTCGGTCAGCGCACCGAGGACTATTGCGCGATCAGCCGGCTCATCAACAAGGAGGCGATCTGGTTCTGGACTTTCCAGAACACGTATTACGCCATCTCGAGCAGCAGGCTGAAAGGTCTTCCGAAGCTCTATAGCGGGGTGATCGACGTCTCCAACGCCTGGCTCGACTGAAATATCTCGACCGTCGTTCCGGAGCACGCCAACGGGGTCTGCGCCAAGCGCGCCCCGATGACGGGCTCCGGTTCCTCGCGATCACATCGCCCGCACGTTCTTGAGGAACTTGTCGACCTGGACTTCCAGTTCGGACGCGTTGCTGGCGAGCTCTCCGGAGGCCGCCAGAACGTTCTCGGCGGCCTTGCTGGCATCGTCGATCGCCTTGGTGGTTCCGTTGATGTTGGCGGTGACCTCCTTGGTGGCCGCGGCCTGCTCCTCGACGGCGCTGGCGATCACGGTCGAGATCTCGCTGATCTGGACGATGACCTGCGAGATCGACTTCAGCGCCGTGGCGGTGTTGCCGGTCGCGGCCTGCATCTCGTTGATCTGCGCCGAGATGTCTTCCGTGGCCTTGGCGGTCTGGTTGGCCAGCGCCTTCACCTCGGATGCGACGACCGCAAAGCCCCGGCCGGCTTCGCCGGCCCGCGCGGACTCGATCGTGGCGTTGAGCGCGAGCAGGTTGGTCTGGCCGGCGATCTGGCTGATCAGCGCGACGACATCGCCGATCTTCTGCGCCATGGTCACGAGGCCCGCGACCAGCTTGTCGGACTTCTCGGCCTCCTCGACCGCCATCCGGGCGATGCGGCTCGCTTCGGACACCTGGCGGCTGATCTCGTTGACCGAGGACGACAGCTCTTCGGAGGCGGACGCCGCACTCGCCGAGCGCTGATTGACGAATTCGGCGGTCGTCGTCAGTGATCGCGCGGTACCCTGCATTTGCGTCGAGGCCGATGCCAGCATCCCGGCAAGGCCCTTCACGTCCTTCTCGAAATCGTCGGCGAGCTTCACATTGCCCGTGACGACCGCCCAGCTCAGCATCGCGCCGGTATAGTTGCCGCGCTTGTCGGTCAGCCCGGAGACCCTGAGGTCGAGCGTTTCCGGGCCGAGCTTGATCTTGGCCGCGTGCGGCAGGTTCTTGGGATCGCCGACGATGCGGCGCTGATGCGCCGGGTTCTTGTGGAAGATGTCGAACGAGTTGCCGAGGATCTTGTCCGGCGCCACCGGGAGCAAATGCTTCACGGTGTCGAGCGTCTTGAGGCTGGTCTGGTTGATGTAGGTGATGTTGAAATCGGTATCGCACATCATGATGTTGATCGGCATGTTGTCGAGCATCTGCAACAGCCGCTCGGTCTGGGTTTCAAGCCGCGCCTTCTCGGTCGCGAGCTCCCAGGTCAGCATCGGCCCCGAGTAGCGGCCGCGCGAATTGGTCATCGCCGTCACGGTGAGATCGAGCGTCTCGCCGCCGATGGTGATGCGCGCCTTGTGCGGCAGGTTCTTCGGATCGGACAAGAGCCGGCGTTGATGCTGCGGGTTCTTGTGAAAGATGTCGATCGATTGTCCGATCAGCGCGTCGACTTTCACCGGCAGAACATGCTCGATCTTTTTCAGATTCTGCCGCGTCGACTCGTTGATGTAGGTGATCCTGAAATTGTCCAGCTCGCAGAGCATGACGCTGATCGGCATATCGTCGAACAGCCGGTATGAACTATCCGAGCCGACCACGCTTGCGACACTCTTAATTCCCAGCATGCATTGCCTCCAGCATTGATAATAACTGGTGAATTGAAAAGGATGCACCTGCTCGGCAGCAGATCACTTTCCGCCGCGGGACGGCGGGCAGGTGCGATACACGATTTACAATTTGTGACTGCACGAAACCGTAGGCGATTCGAGTTCCATCAAGAAGTGCGTGCAGTGTGCCGCGCGCGATCGCGCCGGACCGAACGGGCGATGCATGCGATGAGTGCAGCCGAAATCGACGCGCTGGACTACGATTTTCCGCGAAATCCGCGCGATCCTGCATCGAACGGTGCGACGCGACCGATCGCTGACCGTAGTCTTACGGAAGCACACGCGCGCGCTTCTAATGATTGTTATCGTGCATATGACGCGATGGTGCATGCAGTTTGTGCCACGCCGTTGTCACGCGCGCGCCGCAACGCGCTGGCTTTCACGCGTCCCGTGCGGCGGCGCGCCGTCGGTCTTTGCGATGACCCGCGGATCATCTCTCCCGCATGCGCGCTGGTGCCGCGTGATGACCACGAGGCTGGCGCATCGCCGATGGGGTGCTGTTGAAAGAAGCACGCACAGGTTGATCCAGGCGCCGCGCCCGGATCGAACGTGCCGACCGGCGATGGAACGTGTCGTCCGCAAGCGGACGGCGAGGGCGCTCTGAGATCGGCGGAAGTTACCTACCTGCTCTCCGGCCGGGCCGCGACGATCCCGCCGGCGATCGTCCGCTCTGCGGAAATCGATGACGAAAGGGCGATGCCCATTGCCTATCGCATGGCTTGCCCGGGCTTCGCCCACGAGAAGCGGCTTCGGCCTTGCACCATATTCCCGTCTATCATACCCCCGTCGGACCACGTTCCGCGCGAGCCGCAAGCGCGCGCCAATGCCGCAGGGAGCTCTCATGACCAAAAGCAACGCCCGCACCGGAGGCCAGATCCTGATCGACCAGCTTGTCGCGCAAGGGGTGGAGCGCGTCACCTGCGTGCCGGGCGAGAGCTACCTGGCGGCGCTTGATGCCCTGCATGACAGCCCGATCGACGTCGTGATCTGCCGCGCCGAGGGCGGTGCGGCGATGATGGCGGAGGCCTATGGCAAGCTCACCGGGCGCCCCGGCATCTGCTTCGTCACCCGCGGTCCCGGATCGACCAACGCCGCGCACGGCGTGCACATCGCGATGCAGGATTCCACCCCGATGATCCTGTTCGTCGGCCAGGTCGACACCGGCATGCGGGAGCGCGAGGCGTTCCAGGAACTCGACTACAAGGCGGTGTTCGGCACCATGGCGAAATGGGCGGTCGAGATCGATCGTCCGGACCGCATTCCGGAGCTGGTCGCGCGCGCCTTCCGCGTCGCGTTGCAGGGCCGCCCCGGTCCGGTGGTGATTTCGCTGCCGGAGAACATGCTGACCGAAACCGCAGCGGTCGCCGACGCGCCGAAGGTCGAGCCGGCCGCGACCTGGCCGGCGCCGTCGGATCTCGAGCGCCTCGGCACCATGCTCTCCGGCGCCAAGACGCCGATCGTGGTGCTCGGCGGCTCGGCCTGGACACAAGAGGCCGCCAAGGGCATCGCGCGCTTTGCCGAGCGCTTCGACCTGCCGGTCGCGACCTCGTTCCGCCGCGCCTCGCTGTTCGACGCCGACCATTCGCACTATGCCGGCGATCTCGGCATCGGCCCGAGCCCGAAGCTCAGGGATCGCTTCACCGGCGCCGACGTCATTCTTCTGATCGGCGGCCGCATGTCGGAGATGCCGTCCTCGTCCTACACGCTGCTCGATATTCCGGTGCCGAGCCAGAAGCTGATTCATGTGCATCCGGGCTCCGAAGAGCTCGGCCGCGTCTACCAGCCGGCGCTGGCGATCCAGGCGACGCCTGCGGCCTTCGCCGCCGCGGTCGAGAGCATGAAGCCCGCAGCTGCGCCCGCCTGGAAGGGCGAGGCGGCCAAGGCGCACGCGGACTATCTTGCCTGGACCGACAAGCCGCGCGAGCTGCCGGGTCATTTCCAGTACGGCGAGGTCGTGACCTGGCTGCGCGATCGCCTGCCGAAGGATGCGATCGTCTGCAACGGCGCCGGCAATTACGCCGGCTGGATTCATCGCCACCATCGCTTCCACACTTTCGCGGCACAGCTCGCGCCGACCTCGGGTTCGATGGGCTACGGCGTGCCGGCGGCCGTGATGGCCAAGCGACAGCATCCGGATCGCGTCGTCGTCGCGTTCGCCGGCGACGGCTGCTTCCTGATGAACGGGCAGGAGTTCGCCACCGCCGTGCAGTATGACGCGCCGCTGATCGTCGTCGTCATCGACAATGCGCAATACGGCACCATCCGCATGCATCAGGAGCGCGACTATCCCGGCCGTGTCGTCGGCACCCAGCTCAAGAACCCGGACTTCGCGCTCTATGCCAAGGCGTTCGGCGGCCATGGCGAGCGGGTCGAGCGCACCGAGGATTTTGCGCCGGCGTTCGAGCGGGCGCTGGCGTCCGGCAAGCCGGCGATCCTGCACTGCCTGGTCGATCAGCGCGCGCTGTCGGTCGGCAAGGATTTTGTGCCGCAAGCATGATCCGGAAAGTGCGAAGCGGTTTTCCCTCGCGACAAACGCGTAGCGTTTGGGCGGAGATCATGCTTAAGCAGGAGGCCATACGCTGATGCCCGAGATTGCCCGCCGTCACGTTGCGATCATCGGCGCCGGTGCGGTCGGCGTGATCAGTGCCATCGAGGCGCTGCGCGCGGGCCATCGTGTCACGCTGATCGACACGGGCGAGCCCGGCGGCACCCAGGCGGCGAGCTATGGCAATGCCGGCTGGCTGTCGTCACATTCGGTGATCCCGCCGGCCGAGCCTGGCACCTGGAAGAAGGTCCCGGGCTATCTGATGGACCCGCTCGGGCCGCTTGCGATCCGCTGGGCGTATCTGCCGAAAGCCTTGCCATGGCTGATCAAGTATCTGCTGTCGAGCCGGACCGAGGCGCAGGTCGAGGCCACCGCGCGGGCGATGCGCGATCTGCTCAAGGACGCGCCGCTACTGCACCGGCAGCTCGCCGAGGAAGCCGGCGTGCCCGAACTGATCGAGCGGCGCGGGGTGATGCATGTATTTCCCTCGCGTGCGCCGTTCGACCGCGACCTCGGCTGGCGTATCCGCAAGCGCGTCGGCATTGAATGGCTGGAGCTCGATGAAAACGAGATGCGCCAGCGCGAGCCCGATCTGCATCCGCGCTACAAATTCGGCGTCGTGGTGGAGGAGGCCGGCCGCTGCCGCGATCCCGGCGCCTACGTCGCAGCGCTCGCCGCGCACGCGATCGCGAACGGCGCCGAGCGCGTCGCCGCCAAGGCAACAGGCCTCAAGCTTGCGGGCGACCGGCTCGTCGCCGTGGTCACCGAGACCGGCGAGATCGCCTGCGATGCGGCGGTCGTCGCCGCCGGTGCACGCTCGAAGCAACTGACCGCATCGATCGGCGACCCGCTGCCGCTCGAGACCGAGCGCGGCTATCACGTCATGATCGAGAATCCGGAATCCGGACCGCGCAATTCGATGATGGCCTCGGATGCCAAGATGGTGGTCAACTGGACCGACAAGGGCCTGCGCGCCGCCGGCACGGTGGAGATCGCGGGGCTCGACGCCGAGCCGAACTGGAAGCGCGCCGAGATACTGCGCGAGCATCTGCTCAGCATGTTCCCGAAGCTGCCGAGGGACATTCCACCCTCGCGGATCAAGACCTGGTTCGGCCATCGCCCGAGCATGCCCGACGGGCGGCCCTGCATCGGCCATAGCCGCGCCTCGCCCGACGTGGTCTATGCGTTCGGCCACGGCCATGTCGGCCTGGTCGGCTCGGCCCGCACCGGCCGGCTGGTCGCGCAATTGCTCAGCGGCAAGGCGCCGGAGATCCCGCTGCAGCCGTTCGCGCCGTCACGCTTTTTGTAAGGTATACCTCAGCTCTCGCCGGCCCAGGCCGCGATCGCGGCCGGCGCGATCACCCGCCTTGGCGTGTGCGGATTGATCGTTCCGGCGCTGACGTCTTCAGTCTGCTCGAGCAGGGTGCGCGCAAACGCCTTGGCATCCTGCTCGGTCGTGAAGGTGCGGGTCTGGCGCGCGAAGCGATGATGTCCGGCGTCAGGGGTTCTGACGGCGAACGAGACGTACCAGATGGCTTTGTCCATCTTCATCGCGCGTCTCTGGCGGCGGTGCTCCGCCTGCGCGATCGGGACGTCGTGCTCGACGCTCGATATGCAAAAAGTGCCAAGGTGAATGATCCTGAAATTCAACAGATGACGGTTAAATTCCTCCCGGTGGACGGGCAATGTGCCGGTATCGGCGCCTATGCCGATACTGGCGGGATATTACTGTTCAACTAAGGGGTGCAACAATAATAAGCTGCCGCGGCGTTGGTTCCTTCGGATCCGAATGCAGCATCACCGGCTTGCGTCTCGGCGGCATGGCCCCCATAAGCGCACAATCCGGCCCGTGGAATGGCTGCGCGCTCATCGTTTCGGGTTGCGCCCGCGAATGTGGTCAAAGCCTTGCTTGATCGCGGCGAAGCGCGCTTCGACCATTGGCTCGAATTCGAGGTCGGTGAAGATATAGGGCCAGTCGTTTTCGATGCCCTCGCGGACGAGTTCACCGACATACATGGGATCGATGCCCTGAGAGAGGCGTTCCCGGATCAGATTGATCTGCTCGGCAAGTGGGCCCGAAGTCGGCAAGGCGCGAAGCTCCCCGTCGAAGCGCTTGGGGAGGTTGCGCCTCGAGTTCAGGATTTGAGTGCGGATGAACCCGGGACACAGCACCGATACGCCGATCCCGCGGGGCGCGAGTTCACCCCGCAGTCCCTCGGACAGCGCGACAACGCCATACTTTGAAACGTTGTATGCATTGCTCGCCCCTGAAATAAGGCCGGCGATCGAGGCTGTGGAGACGATGTGTCCACCCTCGCCATGCTGCTCTATCAACGGCCCGAAAATCTCGATCCCCCAAACGGTCGCCATCAGGTTGACGCCCATGGCCCAATTCCAGGACGCCTCGGTCCAGGTGCCATAGGACCCACCACCGCCGACGCCCGCGTTGTTGACGAGGATATGCACCTTGCCGTAGCGAGCAGTCGTGGCTTCGGCGGCCACCACGAGTTCGTCTTTGAGTGAGACATCCGCTTGCACGCCGTCGACATCGACGTTGGTGAGCCTCAGTTGCTCGAGCGCCGCGGACAGGGCCGCTTCTTCGATATCGCAAAGCATGACTTTCGCCCCCGCCTGGGCGAGAGCGGTCGCGATCCCCAATCCAATGCCTGACGCCGCACCGGTGACGAACGCGGTCTTTCCAGCGAGTTCCTTCACGCGCATTCTCCCCCGTGCAAGCGGACACCCGCGCACCAAAACGCCAAGTGTCACCGGACACCATTTGACCGTACTTGCAAGCGATTGGGAAGTGTGCGGGATGTCCGCTCCTGGGCCCTTTTCGGACCTCAAGCGGTGCTGGCTGATCGCGCTAGTCAGCCGGGATGAAGCGGAGGGTGCCTGCTCGACGCGTTGGCCTGCCGGTGTCGTTGGTATGGTTGACGCCATCCATGACGGGCACCTCGGAGAAATCGAACGGGCTTACGCCGTCCAGGCAAGCCACGTTCACGGCATACAGGTTCTGGTCGGATCGTCGTTGATGATGCGTGTATATTCCGCAGCGAGAACAGAAGAAGTGCTGCGCCGATCCGGTATGGAAGCGGTAGCTTGTCAGCGTATCCTCGCCTTGCAGCAGCTTGATCCCACCCATCTCCGCCATGACAACGACGGCGCCTCGCATCCGGCAGTAGGAGCAGGTGCAGCGGCGGATCGAATTGAAGCCGTCGCTGAGCGTTGCCTCGAAACGCACCGCGCCACAATGGCATCGGCCAGCCCGGACGTTCGTGTCGCTCGCCATGTCTGTCCCTCCTGTCAAGATCATCTCTGAAAAAGATGAGCCGGACAATTCAGAAAAATTCGTAGATGACGTGAGAAAATCTCGAGCGAACCGGATGCAAGATTCAACGGCGCTGTGTGAACCAGGTGGCGTCACCCGTCTCTGTCGCACGAATTGAGACTCGCTCCCCATGGGATCGGAGGCAAGCTGGTTGGGCCTACACCCTGGTTGGCTTCGCCCTTCCGGCTGCGGCAATGGCCTTCTCGACTTCCCCAGCGAGGGCCGCGAGATGCTCGGCAAGCTTAGCGAAAAGTTCGCGCTTATGGATGTCCGTCGCCAGGTCGCGGATCAGGGCACACTCCGCCGCGTCAGTGCGAAGCTTCTCCAGATGCGTCAGCATGTCCTGCATTTTTTCACCCCGCAGCCGTTTTCGGCAAACGGTAGGAGGCGCGGAACCCAGCGACAATAACGTGTGATAATTTGTCGCCGAGCCTCGGGCCGGACAGGGCGCCCGCATGCTGGCCGCACCGTCAGTTCGTTCGGGTTTACAGAATTAAACTTGACGCCGGACCCAACTCAGATGTTCAATACGCCCGTCTCGCCCGACACGAGGGGCGCTTCGCGGTCGTCACGAACGCGGGTCGAGATGCGGTGGACGCTGATTGCGCAACTGACGAGTGCGCGTGACGCGGACGGTGAAGTCGTGTGGTCCTGACGCCCTAGCGGCCGGTGTCCTCTCGCAAAACGCGCAAGCGTTTTGCGAAGGCGGTGACAAACAAGCCCAGTCTCGCCGGGGAGAGCACGAAATAAGCCGTAAAGCCATCGCGCAGGGAAAGCCGGGTTGTTTCCGGTTACACCTGTGGTCCTACCTCCCGCGTTTTTTACTACGCGGGACCCATGGGTGCGGTCGGCACCCGGCTTTCCCTGCGCCCTCTGTCCAAGAGAGGGCGGAACGAACTGCAAAGCTCGGACAAATCATGCCGCGAGAACGCGAACGTATGGCTCACCGGCGGGCCACACCCTCGGCGTCGTCCCGGCGAAGGCCGACCCATTGCCCCAAATGGTCGCGCTATTGCAGCGCGCTGGGGCCACAGCAGCCTTCTTCAACAACTCGCCCCGTGGTTGATGGTGCTGTGTGTGGCAGGACATCATTTCCGACTCCATGCGCAATTGCGCGCGATGGTGGAACGGCAGCGAGCGGCCGACGCGACAGCGACGATGAGGCGATAGCGGTGGCTCTCTCACGATCCGATCCGCACCACCATCTTGCCCAGCGCCGCGCGGGTTTGCATCGTCGTGAACGCCGCGCGGAAATCCTCAAGCTCGAACACCTTGCCGACAACGGGCGTCAGTCGACCGTCGTTCAGCCATGCCGACAATTGCGTCATCACGCGCGCCTGCGCCTCGGGCTCGCGGCGCGCGATCTGGGCGGCGTCGACGCCGATCAGGAGGCCGCCCTTCAACAGCGGCAGATTGAACGGCAGAGCGGGGATCTGGCCTGCCGCAAAGCCGACCACGACATGGCGACCGTTCCAGGCGATCGAGCGGAACGCCTGCAACGAGACCTCGCCGCCGACCGGATCGAAGATCACGTCGGGACCATTGCCGCCGGTTGCGTCCTTCAGCGCATCGCGCCAATCGGGCTTCGTGTAGTCGACGACAGCATCGGCGCCGAAGCTTGCGGCGAAGCTGCGCTTCTCGTCGCTCGAGGCGGCGGCAACGACGCGCGCGCCGAGCAGCTTGCCGACCTGGACCGCGGCGATGCCGGTGCCGCCGGCGGCACCGAGCACCAGCAACTGCTCGCCGGCCTTGAGCGAGCCGCGCTCGGCGAGCGCATACAGCGCGGTGAGGTAATTGGTGCGAAAGGCGGCGGCGGCCTCCATCGACAGGCCGTCGGGCATGACCTCGACGGCGGCAGGCGGCACCACGATGTACTCGGCCAGCGCGCCCGAGCGCGCCGCGCCCATCACCCGCATGCCCGGCGTGATGCCGGCGACGTCGCCCGCGACCTCGTCGACCACGCCGGCGAATTCCGCACCCGGCGTAAAGGGCAGGGCATCCTTGGTCTGGTAGCGGCCCTCGACCTTCAGCCCATCGACGAAGCCGATGCTCGCGGCGTGAACCCGGACGCGGATCTGTCCCGGGCCGGGTTCGGGCGTGGTGATGTGCTTCAGCTCGATCTGATCGATGGGCGCGTATTGCTCGACGACGACTGCCTTCATCCTGTCCCGCTCGTTGGTTCGTTTCCGCTGAAGCCTTTTCCGTTCCGATTGAATCGGAACGAGGCTCCAGATTCTTGTGTTGACGCGTTTTCTTCGCGCGAACCGGTACCCACTTCGCTCGAAAACGCTCTCGGCAAACCTATCTCATGTCCGTTGTTCTACGGGGAGGCCTTTTGCGCATGCAGCGACAGCGTCGCATGCGGAAAGCCAACATCTTCAACGACATCGCGAAAAGGCCGGCGTTTACCCGTTGTTATCCCTACCAAATTCGGTAACGCGTCCTTAATGGCGCTAACGTTAGGGTTTTCCACGCGGCCCGCCTTGGGCTGCGCGCCGTCCAGGACGGGCAGGTTGCGTACGCGTTGGAGTCTCCTATGGATATCATGACTGGCGCCGGGCTGTTGGCTGGCATCATCGTCATCGCGGTGATGATGTTCATGGGCGGTGACCTGCACATGTTCATCTCCGAACACGCCATGATCATCATCTTCGGCGGCTCGATCGCGGCGACGATGATCCGCTTTCCGCTCGGCGTGATGCTGCACGGGCTGCCGCTCGGCGCCAAGTTTGCCTTCACGATGAGCCGGCTGTCGGCCCGCGACCTCGTCGACGAGCTCGCCCGGATCGCCGAGATCGCCCGCAAGCAGGGCCCGGTCGGCCTGGAGAAGGTCGAGACCGACGAGCCGTTCCTTGCCAAGGGCATCCGCTACGTCGCCGACGGCTACGACCTCGAATTCATCCGCGACAACATGGAGCGCGACCGCGACAATTTCCTGATGCACCTCGACGAGGGCAGCAAGATCTACCGCGCGATCGGCGACTGCGCGCCGGCCTTCGGCATGATCGGCACGCTGATCGGCATGGTGCAGATGTTCGCCAACATGACCGACCCTTCCAAGCTCGGCCCGTTCATGGCGACCGCGCTGCTCGCCACGCTGTACGGCGCGCTGGTGGCCAACCTGTTCTGCCTGCCGATCGCCGACAAGCTGCACGGCAAGCTGCTCGACGAGGAAACCAACCGCACGCTGATCATCGACGGCATCCTGATGATCCGCGATTCCAAGAGCCCGGCGCTGGTGCGTGAGATGCTGCTGGCCTATCTGCCGGAAAAGCATCGCAACGAGGAAGGCGAGCCGGTTCCGGCCTGACGGCCCCGACTGGCGCTCCCGGGACAACAGCGATGGCCAAGAAAAAGCGCGGCGACGCCCATACCGGAGGTCACGGCTGGTTCGTGACCTTCGCCGACCTGATGGGCCTGATGATGAGCTTCTTCGTGATGCTCGTCGCGTTCTCCACCATGGACAACAACAAGCTGAAGATCGTCGCGGGCTCGATGCGCGACGCCTTCGGCGTGCAGACCAATGTGCGCTATTCCGGCATCGTCGAGTCCGATGGCCTGCCGACCCGGCCGAAGCTCAAGAATGTCGAGCACATCTCGCCGGAGGAATCGTCGGCCAATCCGACGCCGGACGAAAAGGAGCGCAGCCAGATCAACGGCGCACGGCTGAAGATCGACCGCGAATTCGCGCTCGCCTCCGCCTCGCTGCGGCAGGCGCTGCAGGACATGCCGGAGCTGACCGAGATTTCCAAGAACATCATGTTCGAGGAGACCAAGGAGGGGCTCAATCTCGAGATCGTCGATCAGGACGGCCGCTCGATGTTCGCCGACGGCTCCAGGGAGCCGTATGAGCGCACCCGCCGGTTGATCCAGAAGCTCGCCGCGCCGCTGAAGGCGACGCCGCTGCGGATCGCGATCGTGGGGCATACAGCCGCAGGCTTCGTGCCGGCGCGCAGCGATTACGATGCCTTCGACTTGTCCGCGGACCGCGCTAACGCAGTGCGCCAGATCCTGGAGCGGGAAGGGCTGCCGCCGTCCCACATCTTCGCGGTTTCCGGCAAGGCGGACGGCCAGCCGCTGTTTCCCGACGATCCGACGCTGCCGGCGAACCGTCGCGTGACCATCACGTTGATGCGGGAAAATCCGCCATTGCCGCCGGATCTGAAGCCGTAGCTCCGGGTTACCCTGCTACCGCCGTTGGCCGTGCTGCTTGGTTGACAGGCGAGGCGGAAGCGTCGATAGCCGCGCGGATCAAAATCAACCGATCGAGCGTTCCAACCTCGCCATGGCTGTCAGCGTCTCATCCACCGAAGCCCAGGAGACCCAAGGCACGGGGCAAGGAATGGGCCAAGGCACCTCCGGCTTCTGGGCCCTGACACTGGGCAGCATCGGAGTGGTGTTCGGCGATATCGGAACTTCGCCGCTTTACGCATTCCGCGAGGCGGTTGGTGGCGCAGCGCACGGCCAGCCGGTGACCCGCATCATGGTGCTCGGCGTGCTCAGCCTGATCCTGTGGGCGCTGTTCACCGTCGTCACCGCCAAATACGTCCTGCTGCTGCTGCGCGCCGACAACAACGGCGAGGGTGGCACGCTGTCGCTGATGGCGCTCGGCCAGCGCGCGATCGGACGGCGCAGCCGGCCGCTGCTCGCGCTCGGCGTGGTCGGCGCCTCGATGTTCATCGGCGATTCCATGATCACGCCGGCGATCTCGGTGCTGTCGGCGGTCGAAGGCCTCAAGCTCGCCACGCCGCATCTCGAGCACTATGTGGTGCCGCTGACGATCCTGATCCTCGTGCTGCTGTTCTCGGTGCAGCGCACCGGCACCGCGCGCGTCGCCTCCGCCTTCGGGCCGGTGATGGTGGTGTGGTTCGCCTCGCTCGCGGTGATGGGGCTGGTCCACATCATGGACGATCCGTCGGTGCTGGCGGCGATCAATCCCTATTACGCAATCCAGTTCCTGCTGACCCACGGCACCATCGGCTTAGTGACCTTGGGCGCGGTGTTCCTCGCGGTGACCGGCGGCGAGGCGCTGTATGCCGATCTCGGGCATTTCGGCCGCAAGCCGATCCAGTCCGGCTGGCTGTTCTTCGTGCTGCCGTCGCTGCTGCTGAATTATTTCGGACAGGGCGCGTTGCTGCTGTCCGATCCCGCCGCGATCGAGAACTCGTTCTACCGCATGGTGCCCGACGTGCTGCTGCCGCCGCTGATCGGGCTTGCCACCGCCGCCACCGTGATCGCGAGCCAGGCCGTCATTACCGGCGCCTATTCGCTGATCAGCCAGGCGGTGCAGCTCGGGCTCTTGCCGCGCTTCGAGGTCCGCTACACCTCGGAGACCCATGCCGGGCAGATCTACCTGCCGCGCGTCAACCGGCTGCTGCTGATCGGCGTGCTGCTGCTGGTGCTGCTGTTCCGCACCTCGAGCGGGCTCGCCTCGGCCTACGGCATCGCCGTCTCCACCACCATGGTCGCCGACGGCATCATGGGCTTCATCGTGATCTGGAAGCTGTGGAACTGGCGCGTGGCGTCGGCCGCCGCATTGATCCTGCCGTTCGTGATCGTCGACATGACCTTCTTCAGCGCCAATCTCTTGAAGCTGTTCGAGGGCGCATGGGTGCCGCTGCTGTTCGGCGTCGTGATGGCGACGATGATCTGGACCTGGCGTCGCGGCGCTGCGATCCTGATCGCCAAGACCCGCCGCATCGAGGTGCCACTGCGCGACCTGATCCACAGCCTGGAGAAACGGCCGCCGCATATCGTCAAGGGCACCGCGGTGTTCCTGACCAGCGATCCGAGCTTCGTGCCGACCGCGCTCTTACACAATCTCAAGCACAACAAGGTGCTGCACGAGCACAATGTGATCCTGACCATCGAGACCGCACCGACACCGCGCGTCGACGTGTCGGAGCGCGTGACCATGGAGAAGGTCAGCGACAAGTTCACCGCGGTGCGGCTGCGCTTCGGCTACATGGAATCGCCGAACGTGCCGAAGGCGCTCGCAGTCGCGCGCAAGCTCGGCTGGCAGTTCGACATCATGTCGACCTCGTTCTTCGTGTCGCGCCGGTCACTGAAGCCGTCCGCCCAGTCCGGGATGCCGCAGTGGCAGGACCACCTGTTCATCGCGATGAGCCGGTCCGCCAACGATGCCACCGACTATTTCCAGATCCCGACCGGCCGGGTGGTTGAAGTGGGTACCCAGGTAACTATTTGATGCGGCAATGGATTCTACAGTTGAAAAGCCGTGATCTATGCGTGATATGCATGGCGGAGGCCTGAATCCGGGCTAACCTATGCATTCCTGCCGGGAGTATAGGCCTGCGACCCGGCATTGTGCAGTGCGGCAGAAGACAGAGGCGCAGCTTCCCCATGTCATCCGAGAGTGCGATCACCGCGGCGGAAACGCCCGCGGTAAACGGCCATGGCGAGGCGCATTCAACCGCCACCTTCAAGGCGCTGATGCTCGGCAGCATCGGTGTCGTCTATGGCGACATCGGCACCAGCCCGCTGTACGCGCTGCGCGAAGCCGTCGTCGCGGCTGCCAGCGGCGAGGGCGCCGTGACGGCGCATGCGGTGCTCGGCGTGCTCTCGCTGATCCTGTGGGCGTTGATCGTCGTCGTGACGCTGAAATATGTCGTGATCCTGCTGCGTGCCGACAACAATGGCGAGGGCGGGACGCTGGCGCTGATGGCGCTGGCGCAGCGCGCGGTCACCAAGGGCGGAGCCGCGATCGTGCTGCTCGGCATCATCAGCGGCGCGCTGTTCTACGGCGATGCCGTCATCACCCCGGCGCTCTCGGTGCTGTCCGCGATCGAAGGCATCAAGCTCGTCACCGCCACCTTCGACCCCTACGTCGTCCCGCTCACGGTGGTGATCCTGGTCGTCTTGTTCTCGGTGCAGTCGCGCGGCACCGCGCGCGTCGCCGCGTTCTTCGGCCCCGTGATGTGCGTGTGGTTCGCCGTGATCGCGATCGCGGCGCTGCCGCAGATCGTGCAGCACCCCGAGGTACTGTACGCGTTCAACCCGATCCTTGCGGTGTCGTTCATGCTGCATCACGGCGTGATCGGCTTCATCACGCTCGGTGCGGTCTTCCTCGCCGTGACCGGCGCGGAGGCGCTCTATGCCGACCTCGGTCACTTCGGCAAACGCCCGATCCAGACCGCGTGGCTGTTCATCGTGCTGCCGTCGCTGGCGCTGAACTATCTCGGGCAGGGCGCGCTTCTGATCGGCGATCCCAAAGGTATCGAGAACCCGTTCTTCCTGATGTTCCCGGACTGGGCGCTGATCCCGATGGTCACGCTTGCGACCATGGCGACGGTGATCGCGAGCCAGGCTGTCATCACCGGCGCCTATTCGCTAACTCGGCAGGCGATCCAGCTCGGCCTGTTGCCGCGGTTCGAGATCCGCCACACCTCGGAAGCGCATTCCGGGCAGATCTACATGCCGCGTATCAACCGGTTCCTGTTTATCGCGGTCATCGTGCTGGTGCTGATGTTCCGCTCGTCGAGCGCGCTGGCGTCGGCCTACGGCATCTCCGTGACCGGCACCATGGTGGTGACGGCGATGATGGGTTTTGTGGTGATCTGGAAGGTCTGGCGCTGGTCGCCGATCGCCGCCGCGGCGTTGGTCGCGCCGTTCCTGTTCCTGGACATCACGTTCCTGGCCGCCAACCTGCTCAAGGTGTTCGAGGGCGGCTGGGTGCCGCTTGCCCTCGGCGGGGCGATGATCGTGGTGATGTATACTTGGCGGCGCGGCAGCCGGCTGTTGTTCGAGAAGTCGCGCAAGCTGGAATTTCCGCTCGCCGATCTCGTCGCGATGCTGGAGAAGCGGCCGCCGCAGCGCGTCTCCGGGACCGCTGTGTTCCTGACCAGCGATCCCGTCAGCGCGCCGACCGCGCTGATGCACAGCCTCAAGCACTACAAGGTGCTGCACGAGAAGAATGTCATCCTGACCATCGAGACCGCGCCGACGCCGCGCATCGATCCGTCCGAGCGGGTGCGGATGGAGCAGCTGACCGAGACCTTCTCCAAGGTGACACTGAAGTTCGGCTTCATGGAGCAGCCGAACGTGCCGAAGACGCTGGCGATCGCCCGCAAGCTCGGCTGGCAGTTCGACATCATGTCGACCTCCTTCTTCCTGTCCCGCCGTGCGCTGAAGCCGGCGGCCCATTCGGGCATGCCGAGTTGGCAGGACCATCTGTTCATCGCGCTGAGCCGCTCCTCGAACGATGCCACCGACTATTTCCAGATCCCGACCGGGCGGGTGGTCGAGGTCGGTACGCAAGTCACGATCTAGGGTCCACGATTCAGCGTTTCGGCGCGGCATCTAACCCGTTTCGGGTGCTTGATTTTCTCCGCGCGAGAGGCGACTTTGCGGCCCGGACCGGCGAGCCGCGCGACGCTCGCCCAAGCTGATATCGGGAGGATATTTCCGTGGCGGACCACAAGGTGGAAGATTTGTTTCCGGACGAGGTGTCGAAGGGCATAGCGGAAGGCCGCTATCTCCTGGTCGACGTCCGCGAGCCCAATGAGGTCGCCGTTGAGGCCTATCCCGATGGCGTCGTGGTGCCGTTGTCGACGTTCGATCCATCAGCGATTCCCGATCCGCAGGGCAAGCAGGTGGTGTTCGCCTGCCGCTCCGGCAAGCGCTCGGTGACGGCCTCGCTGGCCGCCCAGGCCGCGGGCCTGCCCTACGACAAGCATTTGGCGGGCGGCATCATCGGCTGGAAGGCGGCAGGACTGCCCACCAAGACCGGCGGCTGATCCCTGATATGACCTCCATGAACAAGGTCTTCGCGGACCTTCCCGTCACCATCTTCGAGGCGATGTCGCAGGCGGCGCGCGACAACAACGCCATCAATCTCGGCCAAGGCTTTCCCGACGATCCCGGACCGGAGGACATCCGCCGCGCCGCCGCGGACGCGTCCATCAACGGCTACAACCAGTATCCGTCGATGATGGGCATTCCGGAACTCCGTCAGGCGATCGCATCGCATTACGGCCACTGGCACGGGCTCAAGCTCGATCCGATGACCGAGGTGATGGTCACCTCCGGCGGCACCGAGGCGCTGACCTCCTCGATCCTCGCCGTGGTCGAGCCGGGCGACGAGGTGGTCTGCTTTCAGCCGGTGTATGATTCCTATCTGCCGATCATCCGCCAGGCCGGCGGCATTCCGCGGCTGTTGCGGCTCGAGCCGCCGGAGTGGCGGCTGAACGAGGAGATGCTGCGCAGCGTCTTCAACCACAAGACCAAGGCGGTGCTGTTCAACAATCCGCTCAATCCGGCGGCGGTGGTCTATCCGCGCGAGGACCTCGAACTGCTGGCGCGGTACTGCCAGGAGTTCGACGTGGTCGCGATCTGCGACGAGGTCTGGGAGCACGTCGTGTTCGACGGCCGCGTGCACATCCCGCTGATCACGATTCCCGGTATGCGCGACCGCACGATCAAGGTGGGCAGCGCGGGCAAGATCTTCTCGCTGACCGGATGGAAGATCGGCTTCGTCTGCGCCGCGCCCCCGCTGCTGCGCGTCGCTGCGAAGGTGCACCAGTTCCTCACCTTCACGACGGCGCCCAATCTGCAGGCGGCCGTCGCGTACGGCCTCAGCAAGCCGGACGATTATTTCTTCGACATGCGCAAGGACATGGCGCGCAGCCGCGACCGCCTCACAAAGGGGCTCGAGAGCATTGGCTTTCCGGTGCTGAAGTCGCAGGGGACCTACTTCCTCACCGTCGATCTGTCGCCGCTTGGTCTGAACGAGACCGATGCGGAGTTCTGCTGGCGAATTGTGCAGGATTACAAGGTGGCGGCTATTCCAGTGTCGGCGTTTTACGAGCAGGATGCGGTGACGTCGGTGGTGCGTTTCTGTTTCGCCAAGAAGGACTCGACGCTCGACACCGCGCTGGAGCGGCTGTCCGACGCAGTCCATCGTCGCAAGAGGTAAGCCAGAATGCAGAAGCAGAGCCGTCGTTTCGTCAGCCTCGTCGGCGCGATCGCCACGGTTCTGTTGTTCGCTGCCTCCGCACGTGCGGAGGAGCGCACGGTCAATTTCTACAACTGGTCGAACTACATGGCGCCGGGAGTCCTCGAGGACTTCACCAAGGAAACCGGTATCAAGGTCGTCTACGATACGTTTGACGCCAACGAGACGCTGGAGACGCGGCTGCTTGCCGGCAAGTCGGGCTACGACGTCGTGGTCCCGACCGGCTATTTCCTGCAGCGGCAGATCACCGCGAAGGTATTCCTCAAGCTCGACAAATCGAAGCTGCCGAACCTCGCCAATGCGTGGCCGGTGGTGACCGGTCAGCTCGCGACCTACGATCCCGGCAATAATTACGGCGCCAACTACATGTGGGGCACCACCGGCATCGGCTACAACGTCAAGATGGCGGAGAAGATTCTCAGGCCCGATGCCAGGATCGACAGCTGGGACATGGTGTTCAAGCCGGAGAATCTCGCCAAGTTCAAGGATTGCGGAATTCACATGCTGGATTCCGCCGACGACATCCTGCCGGCGGCGCTAAGCTATCTCGGCCTGGACCCGAACTCGACCAAGCAGGCCGACCTAGAGAAGGCCGCCGACCTCGTCATCAAGATCCGGCCCTATGTGCGCAAATTCCACTCGTCCGAATATCTCAGCGCGCTGGCCTCGGGTGAGATCTGCTTTG
Organism: Bradyrhizobium sp. USDA 4011; assembly: GCF_054063415.1. Taxonomy (NCBI): domain Bacteria; kingdom Pseudomonadati; phylum Pseudomonadota; class Alphaproteobacteria; order Hyphomicrobiales; family Nitrobacteraceae; genus Bradyrhizobium; species Bradyrhizobium sp. USDA 4011. The sequence goes on along the minus strand of NZ_JBSSGG010000001.1, from coordinate 824,326 downwards.
TGGTCGGATGGTCGGGCGACATCATGCAGGCGCGCAGCCGGGCGGCGGAAGCCAAGGCCGGCGTCGAGATCGGCTACACGATCCCGAAGGAAGGCGCGCAGATGTTCTTCGACAATCTCGCGATTCCGGCGGACGCGAAGAACGTCGCCGAGGCCTACGAGCTGATCAACTACCTCTACCGTCCCGACGTCGCGGCCAAGAATTCGAACTTCCTGTCCTACGCCAACGGCAATCTGGCGAGCCAGAAGCTGATCGATCCGAAGATATTCAACGACAAGAACATCTATCCCGACGAGGCGATGCAGAAGAAGCTGTTCGTGATCACGGCGCGCGATCCGGCGACGCAGCGGATCATCAATCGGCTGTGGACTCGCGTGAAGACCGGGAAGTGACATTCTCGTCGCAGTCGCGTGCCGTCATTGCGAGGAGCGTCAGCGACGAAGCAATCCATGGTTCCGCAAGTGGCGATGCTTCGCTTCGCTCGCAATGACGAATGACAGTCTCCGCCTACCGCCAGCGCCGGTGCAGCCAGAGCCACTGATCCGGATATTCGCGGACCCAGCCCTCGACGATGTCGGTGATCGCCTGCATCGTGCCCTGGATGTCGATCTGGCCGGATGCGTCGAACACCGGCTTCACTTCCTCGGTGACCTCGCCGCGGAAACGGCCGTCGGGCAGGCGGATGATCCGGGTGCCGTGGATCGGGCAATCGATCTGCCGGCGCAAGCGCGCCAGCAGCGGATTCGCGGTGGTCTTGCGGCCGAAGAAGGTCACGGGAACGCCGTTGGTCAAATACTGGTCGACCAGCATCGCGACGTGCTGGCCCCGCTGAAGCGCCTGCGCCAGCTTGAGCGGCGCGTCGCGGCCGGCCGGGACCAGCGTGCCGAGGTTGACTGCGCGGATCCGTTCGATGGCACGGTCGGCTGCTTCGATGTTCGGCCGCCGGAACAGGATCGTAGCGTCGAGCCCATGTGCCGCCGCGGCAATCGGAGAGAGCTCCCAGTTGCCGAGATGTGCGGCAAAGAACAAGGCCGGCTTGCCGTCGTCACGCAACTGGTCGAACAGCTGCTTGCTGCGCGCCGAGAACTCGACGCGACCCGGCTTGTCGGGATTCTGGGGATCGTGGTCCCAGATGCGGTCGATGTGCGCGAATTCGGCCCCGATGCGTCCGAGGTTGTGCCAGACGCCGGTCAGGATCTCTTCGATCTCCTGCGGTGACTTCTCCGGGAAGGCGGCCGTGAGATTCTCGCGGCCGATGCGATCCTCGCGCAGCCGGCGGCCGATGAAATGCGCGGCGCGGCCGAAGAACCGTGCGGTCTTCTCCGGATCGAAATAGCGCGTGGTGCGCAGCAGGCCGATCGTCAGCCCGCCGATCGCCGCATCGGTCACAGGTTTTGCGGCATCACGCAGATGCGCGCGGGCGCGAAGGAGCAGGCGTTTCATCTGATAAGGCGAGGGCGCTAGGCCGGCTCGCGCGTCAGGATCAGCGAAGCGTTCTGCCCGCCGAACCCGAACGAGTTCGACATCACGGCGGTCACCTTGGCGTCGCGCGCCTTGTTGCCGACCACATCGAACGGGATCGCGGGATCGGGCACCTCGTAGTTGATCGTCGGCGGAATCCGCTGATGCTCGAGCGTGAGCAGCGAGAAGATCGCCTCGACCGCACCGGCGGCCGAGATGGTGTGGCCGACCATCGATTTGTTCGACGACACCGGAATGTTTTTGGTGTGTTCGCCGAACACCGCCGCGGTCGCAAGATATTCCATCTTGTCGTTTTCCGGCGTCGAGGTGCCGTGCGCGTTGATGTGATCGATTTGCTCGGGCTCCATGCCCGCGTCAGCAAGTGTCTTGCGCACGCAGCCGATCGCCGGCTTGCCGTCCGGGGAAGAGCGGGTGCGGTGGAAGGAGTCGGTGAGCTCGCCGCAGCCGGCGACGACGCCGAGGATGCGCGCGCCGCGCGCCATCGCCGCGTCGTAGCTCTCCAGCACCAATGCGCCAGCGCCTTCGGCCATCACGAAGCCGTCGCGGTTCTTCGAAAACGGCTTTGAGGCGCCCTGGGGCGGATCGTTCTGGGTGGAGAGCGCCGAGAGCAGCGAGAAGCGCACCATGGCTTCCGGATTGACCGAGCCGTCGGTCGCGACGCACAGCGTTGCATCGGTCTCGCCGCGGCGGATCGCCTCGACGCCGAGCTGGATCGCAGTCGCACCGGACGCACAAGCCGTCGAGAGCGAGATCGGCGACCCCTTGGTGCCGAAGGTCTCGGCGAGGTTGAGCGCGACCGAACCGAAAGTGAAGCGCCGGTGGAAGTGGGCGAACTTGCCGCCGCTGCAGGTCGCCAGATAGTCGATGATGCCAAAGTCCTTGGTCGGAACCTCGCGCGCGACCTCGAGCCGCTGCGGCCACTCGGTCTCGATCGGCGCGACCGCGAGAAACAGCGGGCCGGGGAAGTCGCCCTTGCTGCCGATGCCGGACTGCTCCAGCGCTTCTTCGGTCGCGATCTCGGCCAGGCGCTGCGACAGGCTGGTCGAGGAGAACGGGTCGACGGTGACGAAATCGACGGCGCCGGCCATCGTCGTCTTCAGACTGTCGAGCGGGAAGCGCGTCACGGTCTTGATGCCGGACTCGCCCGCGCTGAGGCGCCTCCAATTGTCGGTCTTGCCGCCGCCGAGCGACGTCACAATTCCCATGCCGGTCACGACGACGATCGGTCGGCCGAATTTATCGCGTGGTGCTGTCATGGTGTCCCCGTCGGTGCTTGCGCCGAATTTACTTGACGGCCTCGACCAGTGCCATGCCTTCGCCCTGCCAGTGGCCGACCCCCAACACGACAATCTGGGTTGGCGCTTCGGTCTTTTCAACCTCCAGCCCGGTCGGGTCGTTGGCCGGATAGAGCGCGCCGCGCGAGATCGACAACGCGGCCAGCGCCAGCCCGAGCGGGAACTGCGCCTCCATGGTGTGCCCAAAGGTCGTTCCGGTGGCGCGTACGGCAAGGCCGGGATGCTGAGCGAGGAATTCACGCTCCTCGGCGGTCGCAGGCTCGGCGCCGGTCGCGCCCGTGATCAGCATGGCGTTGTCGTTGCTGACCCCGAGCTGTGGCCACATCGCCTGCAGCGACTTCGTCACGGCGCCGGGCTGCTTGCGCTTGGCAAGATCGGCGACCACCTTGGTGAGCTTGGCGTACGGCTTGGCGCCGCGCGCCTCGGCATGCTCGCGCGACTCCATCACCAGGAAGGCGCCGGCGGAGCCGATGGCGAAGCCCGGGTTGTTTCGGCGGGCCCAGACCGACGCGTATTGATCCTTGAGGGCGAAGTCGCCGAACGAATAGAGCATCAAGAGGTCGCCGCGATCGCCGTTGTGGGCCGCGCCGACCAGCGCGATGTCGCTCTGTCCGGCCCCGATGCGCGCGACGGCGATCCGCGCTGCGTCGATGCTCGCGGCTTCCTCGCCCATGAAGGTGCGCGACGTCCCGCACACGCCGTGAACGATCGCGATGTTGCCGGCGAGCAGGTTGGAGAGCTGCGCCAGGAACAGCGTCGGGCGCAACTCGTTCATCAGCTTCTCGTTGAGGACGGCAGGCGGCAGCTTGCCCTGCGCATCGGCGTTCATGATCGCCAGGTCGACATTGAGGTCACGCTCGCCGCCACCGGCTGCGATGATCATGTCCATCCGCGACAGGATTTCCTGATTGCTTTTGACGCCGGCGGAATCAAGCGCCAGCCCGGCGGCGTAGGTGCCGATCCGCTGCCATGTCTCCATCTGACGCTGATCGCCCTTCTTTGGGATCTGGACGTCGAAGCTGACGGGAGCAATCGGATGGATCACATACGGCGCGAGGTGTTTCTCGTCCGCATTGATGCGCTTGGCGCCGAGCGCCTCCCAATGCGCATCCAGCCCCTCGCCGAGCGAGGAGAGCAAGCCTACGCCAGTGATCCAGACTTCCTTTTCAGCCATTACTCATTGCCTGCTGCGGAAACCCGATCTTGTTGGCCATCGCGTCCATGTGCACACGCAAGTCCGGATTGGGGAAGGGGATATGGCGGAAGGTCAGCTCGGCATTGCACTTGAGCTCCTTGCCGACGCGGACTTTCGCCGAGGTCACGGTGAAGCCTGAACCTTCGTGTTCGATCTTGGCTTCGATCGTCAGTGTCGAGCCGGGGCTGACGAAGCCACGCATCTTGGCTTCCTTGACCATGGCCAGGAAGGGCATGCGCTCGAACTTGGTCAGACCGAGGATCAGCCAGCCCGAGCTTTGAGCCATTGCTTCGGTGAGCAGCACACCGGGCATGATCGGGTAGCCCGGGAAGTGCCCTGCAAACACAGAGTGGCTGTCCGGCGGGACATCCGCCTCGACGACAATGGTCTTTGCGTCGAGGTTGAGGTCGACGATCCGATCGATCAGCTGAAAAGTTTCAAGCTGCATGATGGGCGATTACGAGGCCGAGCCCGTACCCGCATTCTTGGCCGCAACCAGCTCGTCGATGCGGTCGGCGAGATTCTGCAGCACGAAGTACTGCTCAGTCGTGGCCTTGCCGTCGTTGACCTCCTGGGTCCACTTCTCAAGCGGCATCTTGATCCCGAAGGCCTTGTCGATGGCAAAGGCGATGTCGAGGAAGTCGAGGCTGTCGATCCCCAGATCGTCGATCGCGTGGCTCTCCGGCTTGATCGTATCGCGCGGGATGTCGCAGGTCTCCGCGATAATGTTGGCGATCTGCTCGAATGTGGATGACATCATTAAGCCTTTGATATATTGAAGGTAAATCCGGGTCGGCTCGGAGGAGGCGGGCGCGGTGCCCCGGATTGCCTGATTGCTGCTGCCGGAGTCGTGTGCCCGTATATCGGAGCAGGGCCGTTAGTTCAATGGAGCTTGGCCGGCCGGGCGAGGACGGTTTTTGGGTACGGTTCCGGCCTGCCTAGCTGCGTGGCATCACCGTAATCTTCGCGCAATCCCGGCGGCCCATCAGCACGCAATCCTGGGTCTTGCGCAAATCGGCGATGCTCATGGCGAGCCAGATGCCGATCGCGGTGAGCGCCACGGTAAAGGCGAAGGCGGCGATGTTGGCGAGCATGCGCTGGCGGAAATCATCCGGCTCCTCGCGCGGCTTCTCATAGCGGGAGAGGTCGTTGGCGACGGAAACAGGGCGGGTCGATCGGACCGCCTCCTCGCGCTTGCCGGGCGGCTGCGCCGAGGTACGCGGCCGGAATTTGAGCACCACGTGCTCGTCATCCGAGGAAATTGGCCGCTGCGTCTTCACTGTTGTCAGTCCGGTCGCGTCGCCGCTTATGTTTAGCATGTTCGCTGCGCTTCACACCTAAAATCTTGATGCGCGCAGAGGTGGTATTTATCCTTCGATGGTCTCGTGGAACCGACCGTAGTCGATGCGCAGACGGCCGTCGTCGGTCGTCTGCAGCATCTTGGCATAGCGATGGCCGAAACGTACGTCAGAGTTTTCGTACGATTTTCGCGCGTGCACAGTTTGCGCTGCACCGTCGTCATAGCCCGACACGAAGAGGCCGAGCCCGGCATTGGCGGTGATGTTGTGCCGCTCGTTGGCCAGGCGGATCATCAACGTGAGCTGGCCCTCATGGTCCGAGATCACGGGGTTGTCGGCGAACAGCAGGCGTGCGCTCGGCCGCGAGAAGCGGGCGAAGATCAGCCCGGTCATCAGCGACATCGAGAACAGGATGCGGTCATGCAGCGATGGCTGATGTCTGCCCAGAAACTCAGCTCCAACCCCTCGGTCACGACCTCGCGGTTGCCGAAACGGATCATGCGCGCCTTCACGCGATCGCTTGTTCTCAAAGCCATTCCGCCGAACCGGCTCTTCCGCCTGCTTGCGACATCATGTCATAATGGAACCCATTCCGGAGTGCCGGTCAAACGGGAGTGCAAATCATGGCCCATACGCGCGAGCCTTACGTCAAACCGGTCCCGATCCTGTCGCTGCGACCGACCCAGATGACGGTCGGCATGCAGGAGGTGAAGGAGAAGCGGAAGCGCTGGCGCGAGCACAGTTCGGACAAGAAGCGCGCCGAACTCTTGGGCAAGCACATGATCCCCGTGGTCCATGGTCCGGACGATCGCTACTACGTGGTCGACCATCATCACATGGCGCGGGCGCTGCACGAGGAGGGCGTCAAGGACATCCTGGTCACGGTGATCGGCGATCTCACGATGGTCGAGCGTGACGTGTTCTGGGGCGTGATGGACAACAAACGCTGGGTCTATCCCTACGACTCCAAGGGCGAGCGCCGGCACTTCAGGGACATTCCGAAATCGATCAAGGACCTCAAGGACGATCCGTTCCGCAGCCTCGCCGGCGAGATGCGCCGGGCCGGCGGCTTTGCCAAGGACACGACGCCGTTCAGCGAATTCCTGTGGGCCGACTTCCTGCGCCGCCACATCCCGCGCAAGACCGTGGAGAACAATTTCGCCAAGGCGCTGGAAAAGGGGTTGGAGCTGGGCCGGGGCAAGGAGGCGGTCTATTTGCCCGGATGGTGTGGGCCGGCATCTGACGACTGACCGGGCGCGACCTCCGGTCCGTCTTGGTCCTCCCTGCCGCCGAGCGCGCGGTGCAGCCACCGCTCGGTCCGCTTGCCGAAGGTCAGCAGCAGGAATGCCAGCACGAGCACGGTGATGACGATCGGCCAGTGTCCGGCGCCGCAGACGATCCCGACGCAGGCGGCGAAGAACGCGCATGCGGCGCTGGTCAGGCCGTGGACGTGATAGCGGTCGCCCCGTCGGACGATCACGCCGGCGCCAAGAAAGCCGATGCCGGTCAGCACACCCTGGATTACGCGGCTGACCGCATCGGTGAATTTCCCCGGATCGACCGCCTGCAAGGCCAGCAGCACGACCGTGGCCGTCGAGAGGCTGACGAGACCCAGTGTCTTCAGCCCGATCGGCTTGCCGCGCAGGTCGCGGTCGAGCCCGATCGCGCTGCCGGCAAGAGTGGCCGCGCCGAGACGCAGGATGATCTCGCTCCAGTCTACCAAGGCGTCCTCTATTTCGGCTGCCGGCCGAGCATGTAGAACTCGGCGTTCGGCCGCATACCGGTGACGTTCGCAAGCCGGTTCGAAAGCGCGAAGAAGGCCGCGACCGCGGCGATGTCCCAGACGTCGTCGTCGCTGAAGCCGTGGGCAGCGAGCGCGGCAAAGTCCGCCTCCGAGACCTCCTCGGCCGCGCGGCTGACCTTCATCGCGAAATCGAGCATCGCGCGCTGTCGCGGCGTGATGTCGGCCTTGCGGTAGTTGATTGCGATCTGGTCGGCGATCTCAGGGTTCTTGGCGCGGATGCGCAGGATCGCGCCATGGGCGATTACGCAATACTGGCACTGGTTGGCAGCGCTGGTCGCCACCACGATCATCTCGCGTTCGGCCTTGGAGAGGCCGGAGTCCTTTTCCATCAGCGCGTCGTGATAGGCAAAGAACGCGCGAAACTCGTCGGGGCGGTAGGCCAGAGTGAGGAAGACGTTCGGCACGAATCCGGACTTCTCCTGCACCGCCAGGATGCGGGTGCGGATATCCTCGGGGAGCTTGTCGAGAGCGGGCGTCGGGAAGCGTTTTGCGGTCGGCTGCGTCATGAGATGGTTCCGGCGTGCCGCGGGGACGCGGCGTCACGCGAAACCATAGTGGATGACGGCTTGGGCGCAAGGCGCATCGGCGCCCTGCCATAATGACGTCAGCGCAGTGGCTTCTTCAGGAGCGAGAAGCGGTCCGGATCGAGGCCCAGTGACGGCTGCAGCATCGGCGCCTCGGCGGGCGCCACGGAGCGCGGCGGTGCGGGAGCGTTGAAGTTGGCGTCGCTCTGCGTGTCGCGATGCGAGGTGGCGCCGCGCCAGCGCTCCAGCACGGCGCTGACGAAATGCATGTCATGGCCGGCAGTGACCGACGGCACCGTTGCGATGGTGGCTTCGCCGCGCGGCAGCTGGTGCGGCGGCACCTCCTTGAAGCGCAGCCGGGTCGGTAGCGCTACGCCTTCGCCGAACGCCAGCACTTCGCGGGTGCCGAGCGAAGGCACGAACGACAGCAAATTGGCGGCGGCATCCGACACCGCGGAGCGCAGCAGCGCCTGGTCGCGGTCGTTGGCGAGGCGCATCGTGAACAGCGTGTTGCACTGGGAGATGATGGTCGCGTCGAGCTCGGCCGGACGCTGCGTGATCAGGCCGAGATAGACGCCGTATTTGCGGCCTTCCTTGGCGATGCGCGACACCGCCTTGCGGGTCGGCCCGAAGCCGATGTTGCGGTCCGCGGAGGCGTAGCGGTGCGCTTCCTCGCAGACGAACAGCATCGGCGAGACGCCGTCGCTCCACAGCCCGAAATCGAACGCCATCCGACACAGCACCGACACCACGGAATCGACGACTTCGGCCGGGAAGCCCGCGAGCTGCATGATGGTCATCGGCTTGCCGTTGGCGGGCAGGCGGAACAGATGGCTGATCACCTCGGCCATGGTGTCGCCGCCGACATTGGCATTGTCGAACATGAAGGCGTAGCGCGGATCGTTGCGCACCGCGTCGATACGCGAGATCAGCTTGTGATAGATGATGCGCGAGGAGCGGTTCTCGAGCTTGCCCATGCGCTCGTCGATCAGCGAGATCAGGTCGACGAGGCGATAGGGCACCGGCGTATCCACGGTGTAGCCGACCTGCTTGGGGTCGACCCGCTTGAGCCCGAGACCGACCCGGTCGGAGTTCTGGTACTGGGTGTAGATGCCCTTCGCCATCGGTATCACTTCGGCGAGGATGTCGAGCTCTTCGGGCACGCCGGGCCGGCCGCCGAACAGCACGTCGACGATCTCTTCGAAGTTGAACAGCCAGAACGGCAGCTTCAGGTTTCGCGGGTTGAGCACCTGCGCGCGCTCGCCGAAGCAGCGGCCGTATTCGTTGTGCACGTCGAGCAGGAAGATGCGCAGGTTCGGCCGCGACTTCAGGATCTCGTTGAGCAGCAGCGACACGCCGGTGGATTTGCCGACGCCGGTCGAGCCGAGCACCGCGAAGTGCTTGGAGAGCATTTCCTCGACATCGACATAGGCGATGACCGAACGGTCCTGCTGCAGCGTGCCGACATTGATCTGGTCCGAGCCGCTCGGTGCATAGACCGTGCGCAGCTCCTGGTTGGTGATCAAATCGGTGCTGTCGCCGATGGTCGGATAGTGGGTGACGCCGCGTTGGAACTTCGGGCGATCGCCGCCGAGGATTTCGCCGAGCAGGTCGACCGAGGCGGTCGCCATGTATTCGTCGGACGCCGGCAGGTTCTCGCACGACACTTCGGTGATCATGGCGACGATGACCGAACTCGCGCAGCGGATGCTGACGAAACGTCCGACGGTCGCGCGCATTTCCGAAAACTGCATCTGGCCGCCGGCCGATAGCCCAACCCGGGCCTGCGAGCCGCGAACAGAGATCACACGTCCAAAGGATGTCACAGTTCCAGCCTGGCTCGTTCGCAAAATCTAAATGTCCGGACCAATATGCGCGCCCGGGTTTAGAGAAACCGTTAAATCGCCGAGGTTGCGCATCGGCTAAATCTACACCTTCCCGGTGACGATTTGTTTCTATCGTGCAGCGAGATTGCGCTCGGTCGCGCCCATCGGCGGCGAAATCGTCGCTTTCCGGCACAGCCGGGTTTGTTTCGCGGTTTGTCCGTTAACGCGGGATTCACCATCTTCGAGGAGTGCATCGGCAGCTCCGTAGGTTTACGGAGATTTCGGCGCGGTATGTTGCGCTCTATCTCCAGGTATCGTGTAACCGATTGCTAACTGCGAGTTGTAACGACCTTTCCATCAGTGCCGCGTAACGATGCCGCGGCCGGGAGAGATCAGCGTGCGCATCGAACACCGCAATTCATCGTCAGGAAATGCCGACGCCGGCTCGACCAAGGGGCTGGCGTTCTGTGCCGGCCTGCTGGTCGGCAGCCTGTTCGGAAGCGTGACCGCGCAATGGAGCGAGCGCGAAGGCCTCTTGATGGCGGCCTTTGCGATCATGGCCGTGATCGTCTTCCTGCTGCTGAAGCGCCATGAAATCTCCGACGCGCGGCTCGCCACCGAACGCCGCAATCTCATGACCGCCGTGGACAACATTCCGCAGGGGCTCGTGCTCTACGATGCGTCGGCGCGCATCATCATCTGCAATCGTCCCTACATCGAGATGTTCGGGCTCTCGCCTGACGTGGCGAAGCCCGGCTGCACTATGCAGCGGCTGATCGCGCACCGGCAGGAGACCGGCTCGTTCGATGGCGACGTCGACGAATTCTGCGATGCCATCATCCGCAATGTGAAGCTCGGCAAGGCGACGCGTCAGCTGACCGAGGCGCCGGGCGGGCGCGCGATCGAGATCGTCAACAAGCCGCTGCCGGAGGGCGGATGGGTGGCGACCATCGAGGACATCACCGAGCGGACCCGCACCGAGAACAAGATCGCGCATATGGCGCACTATGACGCGCTTACCGATCTGCCCAACCGCCTGCTGTTCCGTCAGCGCCTCGAGCAGGCGCTGACGGCGATCGGACCCGGCGAACAGATCGCGGTCATGTATATCGACATCGACGAGTTCAAGAGCGTCAACGACGCGCTCGGCCATCAGATCGGCGACGAGCTGCTGAGGGCCATCGCCGAACGCCTGCGCTCCTGCGTCGGGGGGACCGATGTGGCGGCGCGGCTCGGCGGCGACGAGTTCGCGGTGATCCAGGCTGCGGTCCGCGATCAGACCGAGACCATGCAGCTGCTGGCCGCGATCTATCAAACCATCCGCCAGCCGATCGATTGCAGCGGGCACCTGATCACGACCGACGCCAGCATTGGCATCGCGGTCGCGCCCGCCGACGGCCTCGACCTCGATCAATTGCTGCGCAACGCCGACCTCGCGCTCTATGGCGCGAAGAGCGATGGACGCCGCACCTACCGGTTCTTCGAAGCCGGCATGGATGCGCGCGCCAAGGCGCGGCGCAGCCTCGAACTGGAATTGCGCCAGGCCATTGCCGACGGCAGCTTCGAGCTGCACTATCAGCCGCTGCTCCATCTCGAGGACGGCAAGGTCAGCTGCTGCGAGGCACTGGTGCGCTGGCGGCATCCCGAACGCGGCACCGTCTCGCCGGCAGATTTCATCCCGGTCGCCGAGGATACCGGCCTGATCAACGATCTCGGGCACTGGGTGCTCAACACCGCGTGCCGGGAAGCCGTGAACTGGCCGGATCACATCAACGTCGCGGTCAACGTGTCTCCGATCCAGTTCAAGAGTCAGACGCTGGCGCTGAACGTCGCCGCCGCGCTCGCGGCGTCGGGGCTCCCGCCCTCGCGGCTCGAGCTCGAGATCACCGAAGCCGTGCTGATCCGTGACGACGAGGCCGCGCTCGATACCCTGCATCAGCTGCGCGAGCTCGGCGTCCGGATCGCGCTCGACGATTTCGGCACCGGCTATTCGTCGCTGAGCTATCTGCAGCGCTTCCCCTTCGACAAGATCAAGATCGATCGCGCCTTCATCAAGGATCTCGCCGGGACCGGCGCGTCGTCCACGATCGTCCAGGCCGTCGTGAACATCGCCGCCGCGAGCGACATGACCACGACCGCGGAGGGCGTCGAGACAGAGCAGCAGCGCAACCTGCTTCGCGTCCTTGGTTGCACCGAGATGCAGGGCTATCTGTTCAGCCGTCCGGTGCCGGATGTCGAAATCCGCAAGCTGCTGTCGTCGCATCGCGAGAGGGCCGTCTCGGTCGCCTGATCGCCGGCCCCGGTCGCTTTCAATATGTGATTCCCGCCACGGAATGCGGCGCGAGCGCCGGCCATCTTGTTGTTACGCAACAAGAGGCCTCCGCCATGTACATTCTCGTGAATGCGCTCCTCGTTCTGGCAATCGCGTTCTTCTTCTTCCTGCCGATGACCGATCGCCGCACCGCGCGGATGAAGCTCTGCATGGTGTGCGCGCTCGCCATTGCGCTGACGGTGTCGGCGACCCTATCCCGGCCGCACGGTCCGGCCGCGAGGAGATCTTGCGGGCGGCGGATATTTTTCTTGAGAACGGCGTGCATATCGAAACCGGACCGCACAAGCATGCGATCCAGCAGACGTTCTTTCTTTACGTCTACGAGCCCGGCGGCAATCGCGTCGAGGTCGCCAATGCCGGAGTCCGCCTGATCCTCGCGCCGGACTGGAAGCCGATCGTGTGGACCGAGGAGGAGCGCAGGAAGGGGCAGGCCTGGGGGTTGAAGACGATCGAATCGTTCCACACCCACGGCACGCCGCCGGTGATCGGCCAGGTGCTCGACCGCCGCAAGCAAACTGACCCTCCGCGTCGATACGTCGCCTCGAACACGCGCGGTCGGGCGACAAATTGATGCGTAGCCGATATAATCCGCTTTGAGAGGGCGGGGGCTGCGTCGCGCGCGGCGCGTGAACGGTGAGAACAGGCACAATGGCTGGCAGGACGCTCAAGACGTCGGCAAAGAGCGCAACGAAGGGAGCTGCGAAGCGTGGGGCTGCAAAGCCGCGTCTGCTCGCAGGCGGCAATCCGCAGATCGCAAAGGGGTATGGTGATGCTCCGGTGCAAGCCTATATCGCGGCGATGCCGGGGTGGAAGCGCGACGTCGGACGCAAGCTTGACGCGCTCATCGTGCGGACCATCCCCGGCGTGCACAAGGCGGTGAAATGGAACTCGCCGCTCTACGGCGTCGAAGGCGATGGCTGGTTCCTCGGCATCCATGTCTTCACGCGCTATGTCAAAGTGGCATTCTTTCGCGGCGCATCGCTGCATCCGGTGCCGCCGGGCGAGTCCAAGCAGCAACACACGCGTTATCTCGATATTCATGAGAACGACGAGCTCGACGAAGCCCAGTTCACCGCCTGGGTGAAGCAAGCCAGTGAATTGCCCGGCGAACGGATGTGAGTGGCCACGCAGGTCAGGACCGGCGGGCAATGGCCACGCCGCGCCGTCGATGCAGCTCTGCGCGCGCGAGCGTTGCCTCGCCTCGGGTGTTTGGTGTTAGGCTGCGCTGAAGCACGATGAATCGTCATCGTGCTTCAGGTTGTTGTCCTAGCATGATCCTTTCGGAAAACCGCTTCGCACCTTTCCGGATCATGTTTGGTAACGTCGGAGGAAAACGTCGATGAGCGAACACACGACGGACAGGCGCGTGCGAGAGGCGTCTCGCAGGCGATTTCTTCAGGCGGGCGCAGCACTAGCCGGCGGTTCCGCGATCGCGGGAGTTGCCGGTTCTACCGCGCTTGCCGAACAGGGGAGTAATCTTCCGCCCAACGTGCCGGAATGGATGAAAGCGCCCGGCGATCCGATGGGAAGCCAGCCCTATGGCACGCCATCGGTGCACGAGAAGGGCGTCGTCAAGAACATCTCGAAGGCGCTGCCGCAATACATCTCCGCGTCGGGCCGCACGCCGTTGCAGGAGCTCGACGGCATCATCACGCCGAACGGGCTGTTCTACGAACGCCACCACGGCGGCGTGCCGACGATCGATCCGGCCGAGCACCGGCTGATGTTGCACGGCATGGTCGATCGCCCGCTGCTGTTCACGATGGAGGACATCCGCCGCTTTCCGTCGCAGTCGCGCATCCACTTCCTCGAGTGCTCCGGCAATCCGGTCTACACCAAGCCCTACGGCAAGACGGCCTCCGACCTCGTCGGCCTGCTGAGCTGCGCGGAATGGACCGGCGTGCCGCTGAAGACGGTGCTGGACGAAGCAGGCTTGCAGGCGGGCGCCAAATGGATCGTCGCCGAAGGCGCCGACGCAGCCGCATTGACGCGCTCGATCCCGATCGAGAAATGCCTCGACGACGCCATGCTGGTCTACAGCCAGAACGGCGAGCGGCTGCGTCCGCAGCAGGGCTATCCGCTGCGCCTGTTGCTGCCGGGCTTCGAGGGCAACATGAACGTGAAATGGCTGCGCCGGCTCAAGGTGGTCGCCGAGCCGGCCTATTCGCGCGAGGAGACCTCGAAATACACCGACCCGATGCCTGACGGAACGTCGCGCGAATTCACCTTCTACATGGAGGCCAAGTCGATCATCACGCGGCCGTCCGGCGGTCAGAAGCTGACCACGCACGGCTTTCACGAGATCACCGGGATAGCCTGGAGCGGCCACGGCAAGATCAAGAGCGTCGAGATCTCGCTCGACGAAGGCAAGAGCTGGCAACAGGCCGAGCTGCAGGCGCCGGTGCTGACGCGCGCGCTCACGCGCTTCCGCTTGCCCTGGCACTGGGACGGCACCCCCGCAGTGATCCAGAGCCGCGCCATTGACGAGACCGGCTACGTGCAGCCGACGCTGGCGGAATTGGTGGCGGTGCGCGGTCTCAACTCGTTCTACCATAACAACGCGATCTGGCCCTGGCGCATCGATGCGAATGGCGAGGTGACCAATGGCCAGGCGTAATCTGAAGACCGCCGCGCTGGTGAGCGCGATCGCGATGCTCGGCGTCGCCGTTCATGCCGAGGAGCGCTACGGCATCGGCCGCGAGGCGACGCCGGCGGAGATCGCCGGCTGGAACATCGACATCGGCCGTGACGGCGCGGCGTTGCCGCCGGGCAGCGGCAGCGTCGAGCGCGGCCGCGTCGTGTTCAGCGAGCAATGCGCGGCGTGCCATGGCGACAGCGGGCAGGGCGGCGTCGGTGATCGCCTGGTCGGCGGACAGGGCACGCTGGCGAGCCCAAAGCCGATCCGCACCGTCGGCAGCTACTGGCCCTATGCCTCGACCTTGTTCGACTATATCCGCCGCGCGATGCCGCAGAACGCGCCGCAATCGCTGAGCAATGAGGACGTCTACGCGGTGTCCGCCTACATCCTCAACCTCAACGGCATCGTCCCCGCCAATGTGGTGCTCGATGCGAAGTCGCTCGCCGCCGTCAAAATGCCGAACCGCGACGGGTTCGTCTCCGACCCGCGGCCCGACGTGCATAATCGGTGAAGCGCGGACCGGGTGGCCGTCGCGCGCCGCGGTCGTCGTGCCGCGGCGACGGCTGCCTCGCGGCATTGTGACCTGGTGGTCCCTGCATTGGGAGTTTGGCCGTCACCACATCAATTCTGGGCACAGGGACGGCGCTGCCGCCCTTGCGTACTTTCTTTGTTGAATTTCAATTGATGCATCGGAGAGGCCCTATGGCCGGACTCAAGGCCGTTGCAGCCGCTGTGCTGCTCGTGGGAATGACGTTCACGCCAGTCTCGGCCCAGATCTCGGAGCCGGCGCTTTTCGACGCGCAGAATCCGGGGCGTAGCGCGATCAACGGCGGCGCCCTGACGCCGTGGGGTGAGGCCCAGCAGGCGGCGCAACGTAGCGGCAACCCGGCGAATGCCTATGGGGCCATGCCGGCGGCGCCGTCCTCGTCTTGCGCACGCTACCATTCGTTCGTTCCTGCGTCCGGCACCTTCCTTGGCCGCGACGGTCGCCGCCATCCCTGCCAATAAGGCCCTGCGCCACGCTTTGCTATCGCTCTTGGCGGTGGATAAGCGCGTCGGCCGTCGCGCCGCGCCCGAACGCCCGGACGTCGGGCGCGTTATAGTCCGCAGATCGTGTCGGGCCGCGCCGGGCCCGAGCGGCGGAGGGCAGCTGGCGTGACAGACACCCTGGCCGGTTTCTGGGACCGAAAGTCGACCGCGGATCTGCTGCAGGAAGCGGCGCGTGCCGATGGCGACGCGGAGACGCCGGTCTTCAAGCGCTCGCTCTCGGCGTTGCAACTGGTGACGCTCGGTATCGGCGGCATCATCGGCGCCGGCATCTTCGTGCTGACGGGCCATGCGGCGGCCGCCAATGCCGGACCCGCCGTCACGCTTTCCTTCATGCTTGGTGCCGTCGCCTGCGCCTTCGCCGGCCTGTGCTACGCCGAGATGGCGTCGACCGTGCCGATCTGCGGCAGCGCGTATACTTACGCTTATGCCACGCTCGGCGAACTGATCGCCTGGATCATCGGCTGGGACCTGATCCTCGAATATGCGGTCGGCGCGATCGCGGTCTCGGTCGGATGGTCCGGCTATTTCGTCAGCTTGATGCGCGATTTCGGCATCAACCTGCCGCAGCAATTCACCTCGGCGCCGCTCGCCTACAACGCCAATACCGGTGCGTGGTCGTCGACCGGTGCGGTCATCAATGTCCCGGCGATGGGGATCATCGCTTTCGTCACCGCACTGCTCGTGGTCGGCATCCGCGAGTCCGCGCGCTTCACCAGCTTCGTCGTCGTGGTGAAGCTCGTCGTCATCGCATTGTTTCTCGCCACCGCAGCCTCCTCGGTATCGCTGGCGAACTGGGTGACGGCGGGCAATCCGGAAGGCGCGCTGATCCCGCCGAACGCCGGTCCCGGCGTATTCGGCTGGTCCGGCGTGGTCCGCGGCGCGGCGGTGGTGTTCTTCGCCTATATCGGCTTCGACGCGATCTCGACCGCGGCGCAGGAGGCGAAGACGCCGGAGCGCGACATGCCGATCGGCATTCTCGGCTCGCTCGTGATCTGCGCCGCGCTCTACGTCGCGGTCGGCTTCGTGCTGACCGGCATCGTACCGTACGACAAGCTCAGCGTGCCCGATCCGATCGCCGTCGGCATCGATGCCCTTGGCATCGGCTGGCTTGGTCCCTTCATCAAGCTCGGCATCCTGTTCGGGCTGACATCGGTGATCCTCATCATGCTGCTGGCGCAGCCGCGGATCTTCCGCGCCATGGCGCATGACGGGCTGCTGCCGGGTATCGCCGCAAGGATCCATCCGCGCTTCCAGACCCCTTATGTGTCGACCATCTTCGCCGGCAGCGTTGCTGCAATTCTCGGCGGGCTGTTGCCGATCGGGCTCGTCGGCGAACTGGTCTCGATCGGCACGCTGTTCGCATTCACCGTGGTCTCGATCGGAACGCTCGTGCTGCGTCTGCGCGATCCGGACTTGCCGCGTCCGTTCAAGGCACCGGCGATCTGGCTGGTGGCACCGGCTGCCGCGGGAACCTCGCTGTTCCTGATGGCCGGCCTGCCGCTCGACACCTGGATCAGGCTCGCGGTGTGGCTCGTGATCGGGCTTGTGATCTATGCCGCCTACGGCAGACGCCACAGCCGGCTGCGGGCGAGGGGTGGGGTGTAGTAAATCAAGCGCGGCGGCTCCGCGAAGAAGCTGTCGTCCCTGCGAAAGCAGGGACCCGTACGCCGCGGCGGGCGTTATGGATGGGATTCGTCATTCCAACGCGGAAAACCAATCAACATTCGTGGTTGGGTCCCTGCTTTCGCAGGGACGACAACGAATTTGTTGCGGCATTGAAAGTCAAACGTCCGCAGCCAAAGGTTCACTCGATCGCGTGCAACGCGCGGCGGATCGCTGCGAAGTTCGCCTCGATCTGGTCCTCGGTGATGACCAGGGGCGGTGAGATCATCAATGTATCGGCGGCGGCGCGGATCAGGATGCTATCGTCGTGGTAGCATCGCCGGGCGCATTCGGGACCGCGCATGCCGATCGCGCCGTTGTGCGGCTTCAGATCGATCGCGGCCGGGCAAGCCACGGCGCGCGTCGGGCTAACGGAAAGTCAAGGCCGATGCGGCGCGCGACGAGCCTATAGTGCGCGGGCGCGCGGCCTGCTACACTTGCTCGCTCCGATAGAAGGAACATACGCCGCACCCAAACGGCGCAATCGGGGGAACTCCAATGCGAAATCCACAAGCGGGCGCGCGATGGATGGTCGCGGCCATTGTCGCGATCGGCGTCACGACGTCAGCTCCTGGCCACGCGGCGTCGGTTGCGCCGGTCGCCGCCGAGAACGGCATGGTGGTATCCGCGCAGCATCTCGCGACGCAGGTCGGCATCGAGGTGCTGAAGCGGGGCGGCAACGCGGTCGACGCCGCCGTCGCGGTCGGTTACGCGCTGGCGGTGGCCTATCCCGCCGCCGGCAATCTCGGTGGCGGCGGCTTCATGACCATCCAGCTCGCCGACGGCCGCAAGACCTTCCTGGATTTCCGCGAGACGGCGCCGAGGGGCGCCACCGCCAACATGTATCTCGACAAGGACGGCAACGTGATTCCCGGCCTGTCGACCAAGGGGCATCTCGCCGTCGGCGTGCCCGGCTCGGTGGCCGGCATGGAATATGCGCGCGAGAAATACGGCACGATGAAGCGCGCGGACGTCATCGCGCCGGCGCTGCAACTCGCCGAGGACGGCTTCGTGCTGGACCAGGGCGACGTCAGCATGCTGCAGACCTCGACCAAGGATTTTGAGGGCGATCCGGCCTCGGCCGCGATCTTCCTCAACAACGGCAAGCCGTTCCAGGTCGGCGAGCGGCTGACGCAGCACGAGCTCGCCGAGACGCTGCGCGAGATCAGCAAGCGCGGCACCGACGGCTTCTACAAGGGCTGGGTGGGGGCGGCGATCGTCGCCTCGAGCCAGGCCGGCAAGGGCCTGCTCACGCAGGAGGATCTCGACAACTACAAGGTTCGCGAGCTCGCGCCGGTCGAATGCGACTATCGCGGCTACCACGTGGTCTCGGCGCCGCCGCCAAGCTCGGGTGGCGTGGTGATCTGCGAGATCCTGAACATCCTCGAGGGCTATCCGCTGAAGGAGCTCGGCTACCATTCCGCGCAGGCGGTGCACTACCAGATCGAGGCGATGCGCCACGCCTACGTTGATCGCAACAGCTATCTCGGCGACCCCGACTTCGTGAAGAATCCGCTCGAGCGTTTGCTCGACAAGAATTACGCCGCGAAGATCCGCGCCGTGATCGACCCGGCCAAGGCCGGCGTGTCCAAGGACATCAAGCCAGGCGTTCCGCCGCACGAGGGCAGCAACACCACGCACTATTCGATCGCCGACAAGGACGGCAACGCGGTGTCGGTGACCTACACGCTGAACGACTGGTTCGGCGCCAAGGTGACCGCGGCCAAGACCGGCGTGCTCCTGAACGACGAGATGGACGACTTCACCGCCAAGGTCGGCGTGCCGAACCTCTACGGCCTGGTGCAGGGGGAGGCCAATTCCATCGTCCCCGGCAAGCGTCCGCTGTCCTCGATGAGCCCGGCCATCGTCACCAGGGACGGCAAGCCGGTCATGGTGGTCGGGACTCCGGGCGGCAGCCGTATCATCACCGCCGTGCTGCTGACGATGATCAACGCCATCGACTACGGCATGGACGCGCAGGAAGCCGTGGACATGCCGCGCTTCCACCAGCAATGGCTCCCGGAGGCGACCAACCTCGAGGACTTCACGCTATCGCCGGACACCCGGAAGATTTTGGAAGGCATGGGCCACAAGTTCGGGCCGCCACAGCCTGCCAATCACCTGGCGGTCATCATCATCGGGGCGCCGTCGCTGGACGGCAAGCCGGTCGGCAACAACCGCTTCTATGGTGCAAACGATCCGCGCCGCAATTCGGGGCTTGCCGCCGGCTACTGACTGCCGTCGCGCGCTCGCGTGGGGACGGCCGGGCAGGGAGCAACGCGTGCAATACCGGTGGTGCGTCAGGCGACGGCCGTCGACCTGCCGTCGTCGTGTCCACTCGTGAGCAGCAGGCGCCGGCGGATCGCATCCTCGACCAGGGCCAGCGATTGCTTGGCTTCACGCGCCTCGGCTTCGGCGGCCTGGGCCCGGAACTCGGCGGCGTCGAGCTGCTCCTGCTGGGACTCGATACGCCGCCTGGCCTCCTCGAGTGCCCGGGACGCCTCCCTCAGCTTGCGCTCGGTGGCGGCGATGATTTCGAGCTGCGCCTGTTCGGCGGCCTCGGCGCGCGCCTCGCCGGCGCGGGCTCGGTCCTCGATGCTGCGGAACAGATCCGCTGCCTGATAGACGAGGTCCAGCGCTTCAGTGCCCATCGCCGATGCGGGAGGTCTCGGAAATCCGAGGACGTTCGGGTCGGCCGTAAAGGGCCGCCTAAATCCGCGCAGTGCCATGCGAACCAGCCCCCGCGAGTCGCGTGTATGGCAACAACTTGCGGTAGTCATGGTTAACAAACCATCAATCCTGTCGGCCGGCCGGCTTTGTCCACCGGTTTCTGACGACACAGCGCCTCGAACGGCAGCCGGGTAGTGCAAGCGCCCGGCGCGGCCTGCGGTTTTCTTTCGCAACCGGCTCGCCGCGCAAGCGCGGCGGTTGGTTGCTGGAATGCCGTCCGCCGAGTGCCCGGCGAATCGAGGGATGGAAGGCTGGGGGGCGATGCAGTCCAGCGGAGCGGCCGAACAGCGTGGAGGGGCTGATTTGGCTGCGCGCGCGAGCCGGGCTCTATGGCATAAGTTTGACGCCCGGCGCGCTTTAATTCTCCTGTGTTGAATTGCAGGTCCATGGTGCGACCGATATACCGGGCGGCCTAAGTGGCACGCAGCGCACTCAGAACGAGCGACGTATTCGCCACGGAAAATCTGGTCGATGAAATTTCTGTTGCGGTTCTTCGGGTTCCTGTTCACCGCAGGAACTATCCTGTTCCTGGCTGGTCTCGCCGCGGTCGCAGGGCTGTTCTGGCATTTTTCCAAGGACCTGCCCGACTATTCGCAGCTCCAGAACTACGAGCCGCCGGTGATGACCCGCGTGCACGCGGCTGATGGATCGCTGCTGGGCGAATTCGCCAAGGAACGCAGGCTCTATCTGCCGATCCAAGCCGTGCCGAAGCTCGTGATCAACGCCTTCCTCGCGGCCGAGGACAAGAATTTCTACGAGCACGGCGGCATCGACTATACCGGCATGGCGCGCGCGGGCGTCTCCTACATCCAGAACTTCGGTTCCAACCGCCGTCCGCAGGGTGCTTCCACGATCACCCAGCAGGTCGCCAAGAACTTCCTGTTGACCAACGAGGTGTCGTTCACCCGCAAGATCAAGGAAGCCCTGCTGGCGATGCGAATCGAGCGGGCCTATTCCAAGGACAAGATCCTCGAGCTCTATCTCAACGAAATCTACCTCGGCCTCGGTGCCTACGGCATCGCGGCGGCCTCGCTGGTCTATTTCGACAAGTCCGTCAACGAACTGACGATCTCGGAAGCGGCCTATCTGGCGGCGTTGCCGAAAATGCCGGCCAGCCTGCATCCGGTGCGCAACCGTGCGCGCGCCATCGAGCGGCGCAACTACGTGATCGACCGCTTGCAGGAGAACGGCTGGATCACCGCTGCGGATGCCGACAAGGCGCGCAAGGATCCGCTGACCGTCACCAACCGCAGCAACGGCGCGCACACCTTCGCCGGCGAATATTTCTCCGAAGAAGTCCGCCGCGACATCTTCGAGCGCTATGGCGAGAAGAAGCTCTATGAAGGCGGCCTTTCTGTCCGCACCACGCTCGATCCCAAGATCCAGGTGATGGCGCGCAAGGCCATGGTGGCGGGGCTCGTGAACTATGACGAGCAGCAGGGCTATCGCGGTGCGATCCAGAAGCTCGACCTGACCGGCGACTGGGGCGTGCCGCTCGCCGAGGTCAAGTCGCTCTCGGACATCTCGCCGTGGCGGATGGCGGTGGTGCTGGAGAGCAACGACCAGTCGGCGCGCATCGGCTTCCAGCCCGGCCGCGAGCTCGGCGGCGCCATCAGCAAGCAGCGCGAGACCGGCATCGTCACGCTGGAAGGTGTGCGATGGGCGAGGGCGTTGTCCGGCCCCTACAAAGGCAAGACGCCGACATCGGTGGCGCAGGTGTTGCAGCCCGGCGACGTCATCTACGCCGATCCGCTGTTCAAGGACGGCAAGGCCGTCGAGGGCCAGTACCGGCTGCGCCAGATCCCCGAATTGTCGGGCGCGATGGTGGCGATGGATCCGCACACCGGCCGCGTGCTCGCGATGGTCGGCGGCTTCTCGTTCGACCAGAGCCAGTTCAACCGGGCGACGCAGGCCTACCGGCAGCCCGGCTCGACCTTCAAGCCGATCGTCTATTCGACGGCGCTCGACAATGGCTACACCGGGTCGACGGTGATGATCGACGGGCCGATCGAAATCGACCAGGGGCAGGGCAACATTTGGCGGCCGGAAAACTTCTCCACCGGCAAGTATCAGGGCCAGGTCACGCTGCGCAACGCGCTCCGCCTGTCGCTCAACACCGTGACCGTGCGGCTGGCGCAGGAAATCGGCATGCCTGTGATCGGCGAGTATGCCAAGCGCTTCGGCGTCTATGACGAGTTGCCGAACTATCTCGCCTATGCGCTCGGCGCCGGCGAGACCACGGTGATGCGGATGGCCACGGCCTATTCGATGATCGCCAATGGCGGCGTCCGCGTGAAGCCGACCCTGATCGACCGCATCCAGGACCGCTACGGCCACACCATCTTCCGGCACGACCAGCGCGAATGTCGCGGCTGCGACGCGCCGGAAGGCTGGAAGAACCAGCCCGAGCCGCAACTCGTCGACCGCCGCGAAAGGGTGCTCGACGCGATGACCGCCTACCAGATCACCTCGCTGATGGAGGGCGTGATTCAGGCCGGTACCGGCACCGCGCTGAAAGACGTCGGCAAGCCGCTCGCCGGCAAGACCGGCACCTCGAACGAGGCCAAGGACCTCTGGTTCGTCGGCTTCTCGCCGGACCTCGTGGTCGGTCTCTATGTCGGCTACGACAAGCCGCGCTCGCTCGGCCGCAACGCGCAGGCCGGCCACACCGCGGCGCCGATCGCGCGCGACTTCCTGAAACTCGCGCTGGCCGACAAGCCCGCCACCCCGTTCAAGCAGCCGGTCGGCATCCGACTAGTCCTCGTCGATGCCAAGACCGGCCTGCGCGCCACGCCTGGTCAGAACCGCGGCGTGGTGCTCGAAGCCTTCAAGCCGGGCCAGGCGCCGCCGTTCTATGATCCGACATTGGTCGCCGGCACCGACGTGATCGACGGCACCCAGCAGCCGGGAATCTCACCGGACGCGGATCGCGCCGTGATGCGGTCGGGGACAGGCGGGCTGTATTGAGGCCCAACGGCAGGGCAATTCGCGGTTAGGATGATGCGGCGCTTTGTCAGAGCGCATCATGCCGCCGTGGTTGAACGTGCTGCGCGCGGCGCCGACCCAAATTAGAGTCCTCGACCGGAGAACCCCTGAAACGCGGCGTTTCCATTCGCGTCCGCGCGTGTGGGCGCGGTCCTTGGATGGGGGTGGCACGGCTGGATTGGTGCCATTGCGCTCGGCACCGTAGGATTTGGCCTTGGAGCGCTGCTTGCAGCCTGCCCCGAAGCGCTGCTTGAACTGCTCGCTGAAATGTAACGCCTCTGGCCGATGCTGATCGCTCCCTATCGGCCGCGATTTTCACGCCCATTCCACGCCATCAATGCTTGCCAAGCGTGGGACCAAGCGGGTAGAAGGTCGCACTCGCGCGGGCGCTGATTTGGCAGTCGAACCCGCTGTACCGAGATGTCCAGTCATCCAGCTAAGCTGTTGATACCACGGACAATTCTTGGGGAATGGTGTAACGGTAGCACAACAGACTCTGACTCTGTTTGTCTTGGTTCGAATCCAGGTTCCCCAGCCAATCTGCCTCGGTAGCGTGATCACCCTCCAAATCCTGACGACTTGCCGGGCGGACCTGCGCCTGAAGCGGGACCGCTCGTAGCGCGATGTGTGCCGTTACGTCATCGAGGGTGGATTAGCCCGGCGTGATCCACCATGGTCTCACGCCTGTGGTGCGGTCCTTTGCGAAAGAGGTTTAAGGTGATGGACGAAATTCTTTATGCCCGCGAGCCGTCGATCGGCGTCGACGAGTTCATCGAGGTGCTGCGCCAGTCGGGCCTCGGCGAGCGGCGGCCGCTGGCGGACACCGACCGCATGGCGCGTATGATCGCCAATGCGAACCTGATCGTGACGGCGCGGAAGGCGACCAGGCTCGTCGGCGTCTCGCGCGCGCTGACCGATTTCGCCTATTGCTGCTATTTGTCGGACCTTGCGGTCGATCGAGAATTTCAGGGGCACGGCATCGGCAAGCGCCTGATCGCGGAAACCCGGCGTCACGCCGGACCTGAATCGATGTGCCTGTTGCTGTCGGCGCCCGACTCGATCGGGTTCTACAAGACCATCGGCATGCCGCAGTCGGACAACGCGTTTCTTTACAAGCGCGAGCGATAGCGGCCGGCCCAAGCCTGCGGCGTGCTAAATCATCTCCGCCTTCAACAGCAGCGCGAGGCAATCGGCCAGCCGTTGCTCGATCTCCCTGTCGCGGAGCGAGAGCGGGCCGGGATCGTTGAGGATCGCGTTGACGAGCGTGCCCAGCACGACCTGGAAGCCAAAGGCGATGGCGCGGGTCTTCGCCGCCTTGCGACCTTTGCCCATCGCAGGCAGCAGGAGCGGGGTAGCGTGTTCGGTGGTCGCGCGCGCGAGGCCTTTGAATGCAGTCCACTTGTCCGGCCTGGTGTCGTCGTGCTGGAGCGCGGCGCGCAGCACGCCTTCATGGGCGCGGATCCAGCCGATGACGCCCGACACGAGGCGGCGGCAGAGTTCGTCGAGCGCGAGATTGCCGGCGGGACTGTCCATCCGGGCGAGGTGCCGCGCGCCGTCCTGAGCCGCCAGCGCGATCAGCGCGTTGAAGTAGGCTTCCTTGCTCTCGAAGCGGCTGTAGAAGGCGCCGACCGTGGCGCCGACCTTGCCGCACAAGGCCTCGATCGACAACTCCGCAAGGCTCCGCGTCCGCAACAGCTCGGCGCCTGCATCGAGCAGCGCCAGCGTCGTGTCGCGGCTGCGTTTCTGGCGCGACGGGGTGACGCCGGGAAGATCGAACTGGTCCGAAAGCCGCGGCATTTGCGCTTGCGTCTCCTGATTTTCATAATCATAATTCGGATTATCATTTGAAGCAATCCGGCCGCATCGTGCCGGAACGGGCGGCGGGGCAGCCGCGGCGAGGACAGGGAGAGCGCCATGAGCGAGCATCGGAAGCCGCCGTTCGGCGGCAGCATCGGCAAGACGGTTGCGACCTCGAAGCCGTGGTGGCCCGAGGCGCGTCAGCCGCCGGCCGGCGCGCCGAACATTCTGGTCGTCCTGTTCGACGATGTCGGCTTCTCCGATTTCGGCTGCTACGGCTCACCGATCCGGACGCCGACCATCGACCGGCTCGCCGCCGAGGGCCTGCGCTATAGCGGCTTCCACACCACCGCGATGTGCTCGACCACGCGTGCGGCGCTGCTCACCGGGCGCAACCATCATTCGGTCGGCGTCGGCTGCCTCGCCAATTTCGATTCCGGCTATCCCGGCTATCGCGGCAAGATCGCGCGCGAGGCGGGGACGCTTGCCGAGATGCTGCGGCAGCACGGCTATCGCAACTACATGGTCGGCAAGTGGCACGTCACGCCGCTCACCGAGAGCGGCGCCACCGGTCCGTTCGACGGCTGGCCGCTCGGCCGCGGCTTCGATCGCTTCTACGGCTTCCTCGACGCCGAGACCGATCAATATGCGCCGGAGCTCGTGTCGGACAACACCCAGATCGACCCGCCCGGGACTTATGAGAGCGGCTATCATCTGACGTCCGATCTGGTCGACCAGTCGATCCGCTTCATCGCCGATCACGTGGCCGATCGTCCCGATCCGCCGTGGCTGACCTGGCTTGCACTCGGCGCCTGCCACGCGCCGCATCAGGCGCCCGCCGATATCATCAAGAGCTATGACGCAACCTTTGCCCATGGCTGGGACGTCGAGCGCGCGCAGCGGATGGCGCGGCAGAAGGCGATGGGGTTGGTGCCGGAAGCCACCCAGATGCCGGCGCGAAACGACGGCGTGAAGGCGTGGGACGCGCATTCGGCCGACGAGCAGCGCGTCTTCACGCGGTTGCAGGCGGCCTATGCCGGCATGCTCGACCACGCCGACCGGCATCTGGCGCGGCTGATCGCTTTCCTCGACAAGGCCGGCATTCGCGACAACACGCTGGTCATCGTGATGTCCGACAATGGCGCGAGCCAGGAGGGCGGCCCGCTCGGCTTCGTCAACGCGATGGGACCGTACAACTTCCGGCCCGAGCCGCTGCCGGCGAAGTTGCAGCGGATCGACGACATCGGCGGGCCGGACACGCACTCCAATTTTCCGCACGGCTGGGCGATGGCCTCGAACACGCCACTGCGGCGCTACAAGCAGAACACCCATGGCGGCGGTATCCGCGATCCCTTCGTGATGAGCTGGCCGAAGCGCATCAGAGCCAAGGGCGAACTGCGTCATCAATTCGTTCACGCCTGCGACCTGACGCCGACGCTGCTCGATCTGATCGGAGTCGCAGCGCCGGCGGAGATCGCCGGCTGTCCGCAGATGCCGCTCGAAGGCGAGAGCTTCGCGCGGTCGATCGACGATGCCTCGGCGCCGCCGAAGTCATCGGCGCAGTATTTCGAGATGTTCGGCCATCGCGGTCTCTGGAAGGACGGCTGGAAGGCGGTGTCATTTCATCCCTCCGGCACGCCGTTCGAGAACGACACATGGGAGCTGTATCATCTCGATCAGGATTTCTCCGAGGTCGATGACCTCGCAGCGAAGGAACCCGAGCGTCTGGAGCAGATGACGAAACTGTGGTGGCGCGAGGCCGAGGCGCACAACGTGCTGCCGCTCGACGACCGTTTCGGGCCGCGCTTTGCCGAGAACGCGGCGCGCTTTCACGGCGCGCGGACGAAGTTCACCTTTCATGCCGGCATGGGGCACGTGCCGACCGATGTCGCACCTGATGTCCGCAGCCGCAGCTACACCATCGAGGCGCATGTCGAGATTGCCGGAGGCGCGAGCGGCGTGCTGATCGCGCATGGCGACGCCACCTCGGGCTACAGCCTCTACATCAAAGATGGCTTTCTGGTGCACGATCTGAATGTCGGCGGCGGCCATGAGCTCGTCACCTCCAGCCGCAAGGTGCCAGCGGGCGCGCAGCGGCTCGGTGTGCATGTCGAGCGGCTGCTGCGCAAGGAGCCGCCGGCCAAGGGCGCGCGGACCGGCGTCACCGAATACACGCTGACGATCGACGGTGAGCCGGTGGGATCGATGCAGACCCAGCTCGGCTTCCACAATTTCATCTCATGGTCCGGGCTCGACATCGGCCGCGATCGCGGCAGTCCGGTCTCGCACTACGCGGCGCCGTTCGAATTCACCGGCAAGCTGTTGCAGGTGACGGTCGTCATGCATGACGACCAGAAGCTCGATGGCGACGGCGTGGGAAATGCGCAGATGGCGCGGCAGTAGTCGATAGGTCACCGATGATGGCGCACGTCATTGCGAGGAGCGAAGCGACGAAGCAATCCATGTCTCTGTTATGCGGCGCGATGGATTGCTTCGCTCCGCTCGCAATGACGGGGAGCGTTCCGCGCTGCTACTTGATCTTGTCGTACACCGTCGCGAAGTCTGCGAGCGGCATCGGGATGCTGATGGTTTCCTTGCCGAGATTCTGGAACGACACTTTGAGCTGCTTGCCCGACTTCAGCTGGGCCAGGACGTCGGCCGCGATCGGCGCATTGACGTAGCAGCCGCGCGCCTCGCAGGTCTGGATCGGCACATCGACGGCCTTGCCGTCGTCGACCTGCAGCTTGGCGCCGACGGGCAGGTTCAGCCCGAGCGGAAGCTGGATCAGCGCAACCGGCGCGCGGGTGTCGCCGGGAACGCGGATATTGACCAGCACGATGAGCTGGCCGGTCTTGGTGAGCACCGCGCTCTGCTCCATCGCGCATTCGAGCGGTGCGTCGCGGCTCGCGCTGGTGCAGCGCGCGACCCAGCCGGTGTTGTTGGGAGCAGCGGCGTCGCCCTGCTGCGAAGCTGCGGGCGCCGCTGCCGGAACCGGCGCGGGCGCATTCTTGCCCTTGGGGGCCTCGGCGTAGCCAAGATCAGCCAGGCCGAACACGACGAACAGGACGAAGAGCGACTTTGCGACAATCTTCACGATACCGGCTCCGAAATGAACATCTTTCGGGTGTGCCGGTATGCGGGCAAAAGTCAAGTCACTCGGCGGCCTGCTTGACCGATCCATCCTCG
The DNA here is from genome assembly GCF_054063415.1 of Bradyrhizobium sp. USDA 4011. Classification (NCBI taxonomy): domain Bacteria; kingdom Pseudomonadati; phylum Pseudomonadota; class Alphaproteobacteria; order Hyphomicrobiales; family Nitrobacteraceae; genus Bradyrhizobium; species Bradyrhizobium sp. USDA 4011. The sequence continues at coordinate 796,522 of NZ_JBSSGG010000001.1, read as the reverse complement.
CCATCGTCGGCGTCGTGGTCGGCGCGCGGCGAGCGGCCCCAGTTCGCAAACGCGTTGGAGAGCCGGTCGAGATAGAGATAAACCACGGGCGTCGTGAACAATGTCAGCGCCTGGCTGACGATCAGGCCGCCGACCATCGCGTAGCCGAGCGGCTGGCGGATTTCGGAGCCGGTGCCGGTTCCGAGCATCAGCGGCACGCCGCCGAGCATCGCGGCCATCGTCGTCATCATGATCGGACGGAAGCGGAGCAGGGCGGCCTGGCGGATCGCCGCCACCGGCTCCATGTGCTGATCGCGCTCGGCGGCGATCGCGAAGTCGACCATCATGATGCCGTTCTTCTTCACGATGCCGATCAGCAGGATGATGCCGATCAGCGCGATCAGCGAGAAGTCGAAGCCGGCCGCCATCAGGATTGCCAGTGCGCCGACGCCGGCCGAGGGCAGCGTCGACAGAATGGTGATCGGATGGATGTAGCTCTCGTAGAGAATGCCGAGGATCAGGTAGACGACCACGAGCGCCGCCAGGATCAGCAGCGGCACGGTGGATAGCGACTGCTGGAACGCCTGCGCGGTGCCCTGGAAGCTCGAGCTCAGGGTCGGCGGCGCGCCGAGCTCGACCATCGCCTTCTGCACCGCGTCCGTCGCCTGACCGAGCGCGACACCCTGCGCCAGGTTGAACGAGATGGTGATCGCCGGGAACTGGCCCTGGTGGCTGATCGACAGCGGCCGCACCGGAACGGTGGTCCATTTCGCAAAGGTCGACAGCGGCACCTGTTCGCCGGTCAGCGGCGACTTGATGTAGATGTTGTTCAGCGTGTCGACCGAGCCCTGCAGCTCCGGCAGCACCTCGAGGATGACATGGTAGCTGTTGAGCTGGGTGAAGTACTGCGTCACCTGGCGCTGGCCGAACGCGTCATAGAGCGTGTCGTCGATCAGCTGCGGCTGAATGCCGTACCGCGAGGCGGTGTCGCGGTTGATCTTCAGCTCGACCGTGGTGCCGTTGGTCTGCTGGTCGGTGGCGACGTCGCGCAGTTGCGGCAGCGTCTGCATCTTCGAGAGGATTTTCGGCGCCCACTGATTCAGTTCGGAGAGGTCGGCATCCTGCAGCGTGAACTCGAACTGGGTGCGGGTCGGGCGGCCGCCGAGGCGGACGTCCTGCGCGGCCTGCATGAACAGCCGGGCACCGAGCACCTTCTCCAGCTTCGGCCGCAGGCGGGCGATGATCTGCTGTGCGTTGGCATCGCGCTCGTTCAGCGGCTTGAGCGTGATGAACATGTTGCCGTTGTTACCGGCCCGGCCGCTGCCGCCGATCGCCATCGCCACCGTCGCCACGCCGGGATCCTGCATGACGATCTTGCTGAGCTCCTCCTGCTTCCCCTTCATCTCAGCGAACGAGATGTCCTGGCTGGCCTCCGAGGTCGCAGTGATCAGGCCGACGTCCTGCTGAGGGAAGAAGCCCTTCGGGATGATGACGAACATGTAGATCGACAGCGCCAGTGTCGCGAAGAAGATCATCAGGGTGGTGAACTTCCAGCGCAGCGCGAGGTCGAGCCCGCTCTGATAGCCGCGCAGCATTGCATCGAAGCCGCGCTCGCTGAGCTTGTAGAGACGACCGTGCCGTTCCTCATTGTGGGCGCGCAGGAAGCGCGAGGCCATCATCGGCGTCAGCGTCAGCGACACGAACATCGAGACGAAGATGGTCATCGCCAGCACGACCGCGAATTCGCGGAACAGGCGGCCGATGATGCCGCCCATCAGCAGCAGCGGAATCAGCACCGCTACCAGCGAGATGCTGATCGAGACGATGGTGAAGCCGATTTCCCTGGAACCCTTGAAGGCGGCGGCCATCGGCCTCTCGCCTTCCTCGATGTAGCGGCTGATGTTCTCCAGCATCACGATGGCGTCGTCGACCACGAAGCCGACCGCGATCGTCAGCGCCATCAGCGACAGGTTGTCAAGCGTATAGCCGAAGATCCACATCAGCGCGCAGGCACCCAGCAAAGCCAGTGGCACGGTCACGGCCGGGATGACGGTGGCCCAGAAGCTGCGCAGGAAGGCAAAGATCACCATCACGACCAGGAAGATGGTCAGCAGCAGGGTAAACTGGACGTCCTCCACCGCGGCGCGGATCGTGGTGGTGCGGTCGCTGATGACCTCGATCTTGACCGCCGGCGGAATGGCCGCGACCAGCCGGGGCAGCGCCGCCTTGATCTTGTCGACGGTGTCGATGACGTTGGCGCCGGGCTGCTTGAAGATGACGAGGAATACGCCGCGCTTTCCGTTGGCCCAGGCCGCCTGCTTGGCATCCTCGGGTCCGGTCACCGCCTGGCCGATGTCGCGGATGCGCAGCGGCCCGCCATTGCGGTAGGCGATGATGACGTCGTTCCACGGGTCTGCCGTGAGCAGCTGGTCGTTGGCATAGATGGTGTAGGCGCGAGTGGCCCCGTCGATATTGCCCTTCGGGCTGTCGACGGTTGCGATGTTGATCGCGGCGCGGACGTCCTCCAGCGACAGGCCCTTCGCGACCAGCTTGGCCGGGTCGATCTGGACACGAACCGATGGCTTCTGCTGGCCGCCGATGATGACCTGCGCGACGCCGGAAATCTGGCTGATCTGCTGGGCAAGCTGGGCGTCTACGGAATCGCTGACCGTGGTCAGCGGCAGCGTGTCCGATGTCGCCGACAGCAGCATGATCGGGGCGTCCGCCGGATTGACCTTCCGATAGGTCGGCGGCGAGGGAAGGTTCTTCGGCAACTGGCCGCTGGCGGCGTTGATGGCGGCCTGTACGTCGTTGGCGGCGCCGTCGATTGAGCGGTTGAGGTCGAACTGGATCGTGACCGACGCCGTGCCCAGATAGCTCGTCGAAGTCATTTGCGCGATGCCAGGAATCTGCGCGAACTGACGCTCCAGCGGCTGGGCGACCGAACTCGCCATGGTCTCCGGGCTGCCGCCCGGCAGCGTCGCGGTGATCTGGATGGTCGGGAAGTCGACTTGCGGCAGCGGCGCGACGGGCAGCAGTGGATAGGCGACGAGGCCGACGAACAGGATGCCGGCCATCAGCAGCGAGGTGCCGATGGGGAAGCGAATGAACGGTGCGGAAATTCCGTCGCTCATTCCTGCGTAACCTTCGACTGGGACTGGTCCGTGCTCGCCACCGCCGTCGTCACCAGGGTTCCCGGCGAGACCTTGTACTGGCCCGCCGTGATCACCTGCTGTCCCGGCGACAGGCCATCCTCGATCACCGACCTGCCGTCGATCGACTGGCTGACCTTGAGCTTGCGAAGCTCGGCCTTGTTGTACTGATTGACTGAATACGCGTACAGGCCTTCGGTGCCATGCTGCACTGCGTCATCCGGGACGACGGTGGCATCCTTCAAGGTTTTGACCAGAAGCCGGGTCGAAACCGACTGGCCCGGCCACAGGGCATGGTCCTTGTTATCAAACACCGCCTTCAGCCGCACAGTCCCGCTTGACGTGTCGACCTGATTGTTGATCAGCGCCAGGGTTCCGGTGGACAGCACCCGTTTGCCATCGGTGGTCAGGGCGATGGTCTTGGGCGGCGCAACGGCCAGTGCCGCCTTGATATCGGGCAGCTGGTCTTCCGGCGCGGTGAAGATCACCGTGATCGGCTCGATCTGGGTGATCGTCACGATGCCGGTCGCCGCCGAGGCATTGACGATGTTGCCGATATCGACCAGTCGCAGGCCGACGATGCCGTCGATCGGCGACTTCACGGTGGCGTAGTCGACCTGGGTCTGGGCATTGAAGATGGCAGCGTCGTCGGCCGCAAGCTGGGCCGTGAGCTGGGCCACGGTGGAGCGCTGGGTGTCGAGTTGCTGGCGCGTCGCGAACTCGCCAAGCTTGGTATAGCGCTGCAGGTCGAGATTGGCGTTGGCGATATTGGCCTCGTCCTGGGCCTTTTTGGCCTTGGCCTGGTCGAGGGTCGCCTGATAGGGCCGCGGATCGATCTCGACCAGCGTGTCGCCCGCCTTGACGAACTGGCCTTCCTTGAAGGCGATCCTGGTGATCTGGCCATCGACCCGGGTGCGGACCTGGACGGTGTTGAATGCCTGCACCGTCCCGAGGCCGGTCAAGTACACCGGGAAGTCGGCCTTCTCGACTGGCGCGATCTTGACCGGCACGGCCGGACGCTGGGCGGAACGCTTTTGCGCGGCTTCTGCCGCCAGCTGACTGTCCATGTGCTTCTGCCAGCCGAAATAACCGGCCCCACCGACCGCAGCGATCACTAAAACCCAACCGATGGTGCGTGACTTTGACATGCGGACTCTTGGGTTCGATGTAACAATAAAGGGTGATCGAAACGGTTCACAGAGCTTGCGGATATAATATGCGTGCACTTAATGTGTAAACACACCAAGGCTTGAGAATCCTAAACATTCGGAAAGGTTTAGGTTGGAAACGAGCAGAAATATTCCGTCTGGGAAACCCACCGAGGACCCTATGTCGCTCGATCTCAAACGCCAGTTCATTGCGCAACTCGTCGAGAGTTCGAGGCTGCTGCGCAACTATATCGATCATCGCGCCAAGGCGCGAGGCACCACGCGGGCCCGATGGATCGTGCTGTTCCGCCTGCGCGAGCAGGAAGGACTGTCCCAGGTCGACCTTGCCGACGTGCTCGAGTTGCAGCCGATCTCGCTGGTGCGGCTGCTTGACCGCCTCGTCGAACATGGCCTGCTCGAACGCCGTCCCGATCCCCGGGATCGCCGCGCCAATCGGCTGTTCCTGACGAAGAGCGGGCGCCGCCTCGTCGACGATCTCGACAGTCTGCGCGATGCGATCGCCGGCGACGTGCTCCGTGACGTATCGGACAAACATGTCGAGAGCGGCCTCGCCACACTGCGCGAGGTCAAGGATCGCATCAAGGCGCTCGGCGAGGATGCCGCGCACATCGCCTCGAAATAGCGCGAGCCGCGACGCGACCTGCTCTCCATCCATTCACCTGATGCAATTTGCGCGACGCGGTTGAAACGTCGCGGGATGTCGTTCATATCGCGCAGCGACGATGCGACAGGATGAGGGTAGCGATGGATGAATTGAACGGACGCATGATGGCATGCCAGATCCTGGTCACGGGGTTAATCGCGCGCGTCGCCAACGAGCAGCGTGACCCGCTGCGCTTTCTCACCGACTTCCGCGACGAGATCAAAGCGGTCGTCAACGGCGTCAACATCGCCGGCCTCGAGAACAGCGACCGCGTGCGGCAAGTCGCGCAGCGGACCATCGACGAGCTGTTCTCGCTGATGAAGCCACCAAGCGCCGAATGATCGGCGAGGCATCTCGGCACCGATTTAGAACCATTATTAGAACGCTTAAAAACTCAAGTTTAGAACGGTTTCAAACCACAGATTAGAATCGCTTTGAATTGGGGCGATTCAAGCAGACTGTGGCGCTGATCGCATTGATAAACAAAGGCGCGCTCGATAACCGAAAGAGACAGTTCGTCGCACGGTGATTTCGCGAACGGACTCGCTTTTTGGGGCGTGCATGAAATGAGCAATGTGAAGGCGCCGAGATCGCTGCGCTTCGATGCGGCGATCGGTTCGGCTGATGATACCGGTTATTCCGCCACGAAGGTCTCCGCTGTCGCCAGCCTGATCGCGGTGGCGTCGTTTTCGGGAGCTGAGGCGCAGCAATCCAGCCTGCCGCCGGTGAATGTCGATGCTCCGGTCGCGCGCCCGCGGCATGTCACGTCAAAGCCCACGTCGGACCAGGTCCGCGCCCGCAACGCTCTGCGCCGCGCCGCGCGCCGCAGCAATCAGCAGGCCCAGCAGGCGCCGGTGCCGTTTCCCAAACGCCGGCGGTCTTCCCGCTGACCGCGACCGCTACGCGGATCCGGCCGCGCCGTACAAGGGCGACCGTTTGCAGGCATCGGGAAAGTATCCCGAGCCGATCCTGAACACGCCGAAGTCGGTCACGGTGCTGACCAAGGACGTGCTCGAAGACAAGAACGCCACCTCGCTGAAATCGGCGATTCTGTCGACGGCCGGCGTCACGCTCGGCACCGGCGAGGGCGGCAATGCCTTCGGCGACCGCTTCTTCATTCGCGGTTTCGACGCGCGCAACGATATCTTCATCGACGGCGTGCGCGATGCCGGCGTCAGCGTCCGCGAGAACTTCTTCACCGAGCAGGTCGAGATCCTGCGCGGACCGGGTTCGTCCTTTGCCGGCCGCGGCACCACCGGCGGCGCGATCAATATCGTCACCAAGCAGGCGACGACGGAGAACAGCTTCTACAACATGGACACCTCGTTCGGCACCGATCGCACCAAGCGGGTGACGCTCGATGTCAACCAGGTGATCAGCCCGACGCTGGCGATCCGCGCCGGCGGCCTGTTCCAGGATGCCGGCGTCGCCGGCCGCAGCTATGTCACCGACAATCGCGATGGTGCGTTCGTCGCCGGCACGTGGAAGCCGGTCGATGCAGTCAAGATCACCGGCAACTACATCCATACCGAGCTCACCGGGATCCCGGACTTTGGCGTCCCTTACTACCGGCCGAGCACCGCGAGCACAGCCGGCGGCCCGTTCCCGGACTTCGGCGTCAACCGCAATAATTTCTACGGCTTCGTCAACCGCGACTTCTTCAGGACCGGGCAGGACATCGGCACGATCAATGCCGAGGTGCAGATCACGCCGGACCTGACGATCAGCAACAAGATCCGGGAATCGCGTTCGACCCAGAACTACATCGGCACGCTGCCGGAATCGCCGACGCTGGCCGCCGGCGCTCCGTTCACGAGCTATACGCTCACGACCAACCCGCAAAGCCGCTATCAGGTCACCGACGTGTTCGCCAACCAGACCGAGGCGACCTACAAGTCGGTCGACGGTCTTGGGTTCAAGCACACCACGACGGCCGGCGTCGAATACGACAACGAGCGGTCTTCGATCGACAGCTACACTGGCCTGGCCTCGGAGATCACGACCGGCACATCGGCCTTCACGGGGGGCGGCTCGCTCTCCGGAGTCAGCGTCTTCAACCCGGTCAATACAAATCAGCCGTTCGGAATCCCGTCGCTCATGGGACGACCGACCAAGATCGGTATCGACACCGTGAGCGGATACGTGATGGATTCCGCCAATTACAACGACTTCGTCATCCTCAATGGCGGCGTCCGTTACGACGACTACAAGATCAACACGTCCGCGTTCGCGACGAATGGCACGCTCGGTCAGCAGTCGGCCGAATTCGGGATGCCAAACTTCAACGTAGGTCTCACGTTGAAGCCGCTGCCGAATGGCAGCGTCTATGCGGCGTATGCGACCTCGTCCAACCCTGTCGGCGCCGAGTTCGACGGCACCAGCACCGCCTATGGCGGCATCAATCCGGTTCTCAGCGGCGGCAACAACCAGATCTTCGGGCCGGAGAACAACAAGGCCATCGAAGTCGGCACTAAATGGGAGCTGTTCGACCGCCATTTGCTGGTGACGGCAGCGTTGTTCCAGACCGAGAAGGAAAACGCCCGCGAGGCGCAGAACGTCAACAGCACCACCGCAGCCGCGGCGATCCCGGGCTGCGTTTATCCGGCCGGAACAACCGGCAACGTGTCCTGCATCACCGCAGGTGCTGCTTATCGCATTCGCGGTATCGATCTCGGCGTCGGCGGCAAGATCACCGACAAGTGGAGCGTGTTCGGCGGCCTCGTGCTGATGCAGTCGGAAGTGACGAAGTCGTTGGCACCGCCGGCCAACACGATCCTGTATTCGAGCAATGTCGGACTGCCGCTCGCCAACGTCGCGCATCAGTCGTTCAGCATGTTGACGAAATATCAGCTCACCGACATGTGGGAGCTGGGCGGGCAGGCGGTGTATCGCTCGAAGGTCTATGGCGGCACGCTGCTCGCGGCGAACCAGGGCACGTCGATCCCGAGCTACTGGCGCTTCGACGCCTTTGCCGAGGCCAAGATCGACAAGCACTGGACCATGAAGCTGTTCGTCAACAACATCTTCAACAAACGCTACTACGACGCATTGTACCAGAGCGCAGCCCCGTTCGTGCTCGAAGCGCCGGGACGCGCTGCGTATCTGGTTGTGTCTGCGCGTTACTGACGGAGGCTTCGCGACACAAGATGCTGGTCTGTATTCCCAACGTATTGAGCAAGGCTGATGTGGCGGACTTCCGCCGCATCATGGACGCCAGCGAATGGGAAGACGGCCGCTCGACCGCGGGGGCTGCTTCAGCGATGGTCAAGCGCAACGAGCAGCTGCCGCCCGACAGCGAGGTCGCGCGGCAGCTCGGCAACCGGATCCTGTCGGCGTTGTCGGCAAGCCCGCGCTTCATCTCGGCGGCGATCCCGCTCAGAATCTTTCCACCCTTGTTCAACCGCTACGCCGCAAGCGACGGGCACCATTTCGGCCTGCATGTCGATAATGCGGTGCGGGGCGACAAACTGACGGGTTTGCGGATCCGCACCGACCTCTCGGTCACGTTGTTTTTATCGGAGCCGGAGGAGTACGATGGCGGCGAACTCGTCATCGAAGACCTCTATGGATCGCATGAAATCAAGCTGCCGGCAGGCGATCTCGTACTTTATCCTGCATCCAGCTTGCATCTGGTCACGCCGGTCACGCGGGGGACCCGGGTAGCGTCTTTTTTCTGGCTGCAGAGCATGGTACGGGATGCCCACGCGCGCAGCCTGATCTTTGATCTCGATACTGCGATCCAGGCTCTGGTGGAGCGGCTGGGCCGCGATGACCCTGAAACGGTCAAATTGACCGGGATTTATCACAACCTGATCCGCCACTGGGCTGAAGTGTAACTGATGATGACATTCAAGTTCCCCGCTGCGTCCGCCCTGATCGCCTCGCTGGCGATGCTGATGCTGGCTGCGCCGTCTTCGGCGCAGCAGCAAACGGCGCCTGCCGCGCAGCCCGCGCCCGTAACCCGGGCCCAGTCCGCACCCGTGGCCCAGCCGCCGGCTGCCGCTCCTGCTGCGACTGCCCAGACCGCGCCGGTGGCCCAGCCGTCGCCAGCAGCGGCGCAGGCCCAGACCGCGCCGGCACCTGTCGCTCCGGCACTGACGGCGCTCGATGCGTCGCCGGCCGCGCCCGCGAACGGCGACGGCAAGGTGCTGAAGTCGACCAGCACCGGCCTGCACGAATTGTCGCCGTGGAACATGTTCCTGAACGCCGACATCATCGTGAAGGCGGTGATGCTCGGTCTCGCCTTCGCCTCGCTGGTGACCTGGACCGTGTTCATCGCCAAGATGGTCGAGCTGACCGTGGCGCAGAGCAAGCTGCGCGGCGCGCTCGCCAGGATCGCTGAATCGCGGTCGCTGGCGGAAGCGCAGTTCGCACTCGGCGCCAAGGGCAGCGTGCTGTCCTCCTTCATTGCGGCCGCGATGCGCGAGGGACGACTGTCGGCGGGCATCTCCAGCGATGCCGGCATCAAGGAGCGCGCCGCGTCCAGCTTTGCCGAGATCGTGCGCGCCGAAGCCCGCAAGATCCGCGTCGGCATGGGCCTGCTCGCGAGCATCGGCGCGACGTCGCCCTTCGTCGGCCTGTTTGGCACCGTCTGGGGCATCATGAACAGCTTCATCGGCATTTCGAAGTCGCAGACGACGAACCTTGCCGTGGTGGCGCCGGGCATCGCGGAAGCGCTGCTCGCAACCGCGATCGGCCTCGTCGCGGCGATCCCCGCGGTCATCATCTACAACCATTTCTCGCGCGTCACGAAGGTCTATCTCGAACTGGTCAACCGGGCCTCGGGCGCTGCGGGACGGCTCCTGTCGCGCGATCTCGATCGGACCCATGGCGACGTTCCGCACACCGCGCATCCGCGGGCCACGGCGGCGGAGTAGGCGATGGCAGTCTCGATCTCCGAGAACGATGGCGACGAGGATTTCGCGGAATCCCACGAGATCAACGTCACGCCGTTCATCGACGTGATGCTGGTGCTGCTGATCATCTTCATGGTGGCGGCGCCGCTCTCGACCGTCGATTTGCCGATCGATCTGCCGACCTCCAGCGCGACGCCGCAGAAGAAGCCGGACAAGCCGACCTATGTCAGCATCAAGCCCGACCTGACGCTGGCAATCGGCGAGAACGCGGTGAAGCGGGCCGACCTGGTCAACTCGCTCGATGCTGTGCCTGACATGAGCCGGGACAAATACGTGTTCCTGCGGGCCGATCGCATGGTGCCCTATGGCGAACTGATGGGCGTGATGGAACTCTTGCGCGCCGGCGGCTACACGCATGTCAAGCTGGTTGCGCTCGAGGGCCTGCCTGGAGCGCCCGCGGCGGCGCAGGCCGATCCGGCCAAACCCTGACGGCGAACAGCGATGTCCACCAACCCTGACCTTGACCTGCGGACGTCGAAGCGGCTCTGGATGATCGCCGCGGTGACGGCGGTCGGGCTGCATCTGGGCGGCGCGGCGCTGGCGCTGACGAATTTGCGCGGCGACGACGGTGACGAGGGGCTCGGTGCCGCCGGTGCAGAATACGCTGTCGAGCTCGCCTCTCCTGACGTGCCCGATGATGCTGCACCGCCCGGCGCGCCGGCCGACGAACAGCAGGCCGTGCAGGAGATGGCGCAGCAGAAGGCGGAGGTGAAGGACACCGACCTGCCACAGGCCAAGCCGATGGAGGCCGACGACCCCGATCGCATCGTGACGGAGGACACCGCCAAGAAGCAGAAGGAGGACGAGGCCAAGGTCGCCAAGGTCGAGACCAACGCGCAGGAAGCGCAGCAGGCTTCAGAAGCGGCGGCGCCAACCAAGCTGGAGGACGCGCGTCAGTCGGAGACCACGAAAGCGCCCAATCCCGGGATCGGCAAGGACAAGCTCGCGCTGACGGCCAAATGGGGCAAGAAGATCAGCGCCTATCTCGACCTGCACAAGAAATTCCCGCAGAACGGCAAAGCCAAGGAGGGCAAGGTGAAGCTTGCCCTGGTGCTCAATCGTCTCGGCAAGGTCTTGTCCGTTGCCGTGATGGAAACGTCGGGAGACGCCGCGTTCGACGACGCCGCGATCTCGATGGTCCATCGTTCCGATCCGGTGCCGGCGCCGCCGGCCGGACTGACCGAGGACCAGTTCTCCTTCACTCTGCCCGTCACATTCAACAAGCCGAAGTCGTAGCGAGCCGAGCCGGCGTCATCCCGGCGCGCGACGAAGTCGCGAGCCCGGAATCAATTTTGCTGTCGAATGTGCTGCCAGCCGATTCCGGGCGCTCGTGTCGCGAGGCCCGGAATGACGGCGGCTCAGCTCTTCTTCACCAGCGGGCAGGCGCTCTTCTCGAGCGGCAGGAAGGCTTCATCCGCGGGGATGGTCGCCACCAGCTTGTAGTAGTCCCACGGATACTTTGACTCCGACGGCTTCTTCACCTCGAACAGATAGGCGGGGTGGATCTTGCGGCCATCGATCCGGATGGCCCCTTTGCCGAACAGCGGATCGTCGGTCGGCAGCTCCTTCATCTTGGCGACGACGGCGCGGCCGTCATGCGGATTGCCGCCGAGCGCTTCCAATGCCTTGAAGTAATGGATCAGCGAGGAATAGACGCCGGCCTGTACCATGGTCGGTGGGTTCTTCTTGAAGCGCTCCATGAAGCGCTTGGTGAAGGCGCGGGTTTGATCGTTCATGTCCCAGTAGAATGTCTCGGTGAAGTTCAGGCCCTGCGCGACGTTGAGGCCGAGCGCGTTGATGTCGGTAATGAACAGCAGCATGCCCGCAAGCCTCTGGCCGCCCGAGACGATACCGAATTCGGCGGCCTGCTTGATTGCGTTGGTGGTGTCGCCGCCGGCATTGGCAAGACCGACGATCTTGGCTTTCGAGCTTTGCGCCTGCAGCAGGAAGGACGAGAAGTCCGCATTGTTGAGCGGGTGCTTGACGCTGCCGAGCACCTTGCCGCCATTCGCGGTGACGACCGCTGAGGTGTCTCGCTCGAGCGCCTGACCGAACGCATAGTCCGCGGTGAGGAAGAACCAGCTGTCGCCGCCGGATTTCACCAGCGCCTTGCCGGTGCCATTGGCGAGCATGTAGGTGTCGTAGACCCAGTGCACCGTGTTCGGTGAGCACTGCGCGCCCGTGAGGTCGGACGAGGCGGAGCCCGAGTTGAGGTTGACGACGTTCTTCTCCTTGGCGAGGTTGGCGATCGCGAGCCCGACATTGGAGGCCGCCAGATCGACGAACACGTCGACCTTCTCGACATCGATCCACTGCTTGCCGATGTTGACCGCGACGTCGGGCTTGTTCTGGTGATCGGCCGAGATCAGGTCGATCTTCCAGCCCTTCGCCAGCAGCCCGGAATCCTGGATCGCCATCTGCGCCGCCACCGTCGAGCCGGGACCGCCGATGTCCTGATAGAGACCGGACTGATCGCCGAGGGCGCCGACCTTGGCGACCTTGTCCATCGTCTGCGCCGACGCGCTGCCGGCGAACACGAGGCTCGTGGTCATCACCAGGGCTGTCTTGACCGAGGCTGCAATGGAACGCTTCATCTTCCCTCCAGTATGATTTTTGTTCTTGAGTTCCTCATTATGCCCGGCATCGGGCGCATCGCCTAGGGCACAGGTCCGATCGATCCCGCGCGATATTCCATGCTGCGGCGATTGAGCGGCCATTGACGCGCGACGGGACGCCGCAGCGTCCGCGTGTCGATGATGAGAGCGGGAATCGCTTGCAGCGCGGACCGCGCTATCTCCAATAGTAGCGGATCGCGACGTAGACCACGACGAGGCAGGCGAAGATCAGCGCCACCGGCATCGGACGCTTGGCGTTGGGGGCAGAGGTGGCCGTCTTCTTGGTGGCGGGCAGGCGGCGGAATGCGGTGACGTTGCCGGTGTCGGCGGCCGGTTCGCGCGAGCGTGCCGGAACCTCGGGTGCTTTGCCGGCGCCGCCCATCTCCGCGTAGTAGGTGCGATACATCTCCTGGATCGTCGCCTCGCTGGCCTCGACCTCGCTCATCTGGTCCAGCAGCTTCTTGTAGATGGCCAGGAAATTCTGCGCCTCGGGCGGCAAAGCGGAGGCGCCGTTCAGCTTGGCCATCATCTTCCAGGTCGCAAAGTCAGCCCGCGCGCGGGTGTCGGCGCGTCGTGCAATCAGCATATCGGCAGCTTTGATCACCATGGCCTCGAAGCGCTCCCATCCCTGAGCATGATCCGGAAAGTGGCATCGATTTCCGGTCAGATTATGCGCCAGATCAAAGGCTATGTGTTTCCGGTAATGAGGAGAAGGGCGTTGATTACATAGCCGGTCAGAGTTCGCAGTATCGTTGAAATAACATCAAGATTTAGGCCGATCTGCCTGCCGAACACGGGCAGCAGGATCAACAGCCCGATCAGGATCAGCATGCCGTAGGGCTCCAGCCGGGCGAGCGGGACCGCCAGCGGCCGAGGCAGCAGCCCGACCGCGACCCGGCCGCCATCCAGCGGCGGGATTGGCATCATGTTGAAGATCGCAAGCACGATGTTGATCAGGAAGGCGTTTTTCAGATTATCCGCGGCCCATTTTGCCGCATCTGCGGGAAACAATGGCAGCGCGTGGAATGCCAGCGCCGCCGCGGTCGCCAGGATGATGTTGGTGACCGGGCCGGCCAGCGCCACCCACACCATGTCGAGCTTGGGATGGTTGAGCTTGCGGAAGTTCACCGGCACCGGCTTGGCGTAGCCGAACAGGAACGGCGAATGCGCGAACAGCAGCACCGCGGGCAGGATCAGCGTGCCGAACGGATCGATATGCTTCAGCGGATTGAAGCTGACGCGGCCGAGCTTCCAGGCGGTGTCGTCGCCGAGCCTGTGCGCGACGAAGCCGTGCGCCGCCTCGTGGAACGTGATGGCGATCACCAGCGGCAGCACCCAGACGGAGACGTCGTAGAGGGAAATGTTCAATGGCGTGCCGCCTCGGGTTCGCTTGGACCGGACCCTCAGGCTAGCACGGATTCGCTGGCGGCTTTGGGGGGCTGTGACCGCGGGTCAGTGTGTATCCGGCGCGACCACGCGTGCCTGTTGCGGCTGGGTGGTCGCGATCCAGATCCCGGCGAACACCGTGACGATGCCGGCCATCAGATTCCAGCTCAGCGGCTCGCCGAGCAGGGCCGCGCCGACCAGCGAGGCGGCGATCGGATTGACAGTGACGGAGATCGCCACCCGGGTCGGCGTGGTCCGCTCCAGCGCGAAGGCCCAGAGATAGAAGGTGAGCGCTGCGCCGAACGCGCCGAGATAGGTCGCGCCGAACCATTGCGGCGCGCCAAAATCCGCGACCGGCGCGAAACTGCCGCGCAGCAGCGAGGCGGTGATGAGAGCTGCGGCCCCGGCGGCCATGGCGAGGGTGGTGAAGGGGATCGGACCGGAACGGCGGGATATAGGGCTTCGACCAGATGCTGTAGAGCGCCATGCACAGCGCGGCGGCGACCATCAGCAGATCGCCGCGCCAGGCGCCCGGCGGGGCCGTGGCGAGGCCGGAGAGCAGCACCATCAAGACGCCCAGGATGGTGACCAGCACGCCGGTGGTTTTTCGCGCGGTGAGCGGCTCGGCACCGAGCGCCGCGCCGACCAGCATGGTCAGCAGCGGCAGCGTCGAGAGCGCGAGCGCGCCGCGCGCGGCGGTGGTGAAAATCAGCGAGGCGTTGAACAGGACCGGAAACGCCGCAAAGAACAAGAAGCCGAGGCCGGCGACACCAAGCCAGTCGCGCCGCGGCGGCCAGCTTCCACGTTGCAACAGCGCCAGCGGCAGCAGCAGCAGGACGCCGATGCCGAAGCGGAAGGCGCCGATCGCCAGTGGGTCTATGGCGCCGACCAGAAACCGCGTCGCCCCGATCGAGATTCCGCCGAGCGCGCTCGACGCGACCGCGGCCAACACCCCCCAGATATCGCCCATCCCGCTTCGCCCCCTCTGTTTTGCTTGCGCAATCTAGGGAAGGGTCGATAATCAGTGAATGGAATAAATTTGATCGACTAAATCACGGATTGTTATGAGCGCGCCAATCCTGGACCCGGATCTCCTGCAGGCCTTTGTCGCGGTGGCGGATCACCGCTCCTTCACCCGTGCCGCCGCAGCGCTGAATCGAACCCAATCCGCCGTCAGCATGCAGGTGAAGCGGCTGGAGGAGCGGCTGCGGGCCGAGCTGTTTCACCGCAGCACGTCCAGCGTCGATCTGAGCGCGGCCGGCGAGGGGCTGCTCGGTTACGCCCGCCGCATTCTGAGCCTCAATGCGGAGGCGGTCGGCCGGGTGCGCGCGCACGGCACCGGCGGGCGGGTGCGCCTTGGCGTCATGGACGATTACGGCACGCTGATCGTCCCGCCGCTGCTCAAGGAGTTCATCGCAAACTACCCGCTGATCCATGTCGAGATGGAGACCGGGCTGACATCGTCGATGACCGACCGGCTCGGCGAAGCCTATGACCTCGTGATCGCGATGCACCCCGAGGGGCGCGGCGAGGGTGAGTTGCTGCGCACCGAGCAGGCGGTTTGGGCCGCCAGCGCCACGCATCGCGTGGAAGAGCTCGATCCGCTGCCGGTTGCGCTTTATCCGCAGGGCTGCCTGTTCCGGAGCTGGGCGATGCAGGCGCTGGACAAAGCGAGCCGGCCGTGGCGGCTCGCTTTTGTCAGCCACAGCCTGTCCGCGGTCGAGGCGATCGCGGCGCAGGGCCTTGCGGTGACGGTCGTGAAGTCGGGGACCTTTCCGCCGGCGCTGCGGCGCCTGACAGCGCGCGACGGCATGCCGCGGCTGCCGCGGGCGGAGATCCGTCTGCACCGCGCGCAAAATCTCTCGCGCGCAGCGTCACTGCTTTCAGATCATCTCGTCGCGGCACTTCGACAGCCCGCGAGGCGTGGTGCTGCCTAGTACGTCGCCCGGCCGCCGGAGATGTCGAACACGGCGCCGGTCGAGAACGCGCAATCCTCCGAGGCCAGCCACGCCACCATCGAAGCGAGTTCCTCGACTTGGACGAACCGGGCTTTTGGAATCTTCGACAGCATGAAGTCGATGTGCGCTTGCGTCATCTGGTCGAAGATCGCGGTCTTCGCCGCGGCCGGCGTCACCGCGTTGACCAGGATGTCGTGCTGCGCGAGCTCCTTGCCGAGCGATTTGGTGAGCGCGATCAGGCCGGCCTTCGACGACGAATAATGCGCGGCGTTCGGGTTGCCTTCCTTGCCGGCGATCGAGGCGATGTTGACGATGCGGCCGTATTTCTGGCCGATCATGGTCGGCACGATCGCTTTGCAGCAGATGAAGGGAGCCTCGAGATTGATGCGCATCACCCTGCGCCAATCGTCAAGATCGGTTTCCCATACCGGCTTGTTGGCTCCGGTGATGCCGGCGTTGTTGACGAGAATGTCGATCTTGCCGAACGCCCGCAGCGTCTGATCGCATGCGGCGTCGACCGCGGCGGGAGCGGTGACATCAGTCTTGATTGCGATCACGCTCTCGCCGATCGCCCTGGCGGTCTTCTCTGCCAGCGGCTGGTCGAAATCCCAGATCGCGACCTTGGCGCCGGATGCGACGAAGCGCTCGGTGATGGCGCGGCCGAACCCTTGCGCGCCGCCGGTGACGATGGCGCAGCGGCCGTTGAGATCGATCTTGTTCATGCCAAATGCCTTTGATCGGGAAAGTCAGAGCATGAAGCCGCCGTCGACGACCATATCGACGCCGGTGGTGAAGGCGGCTTCGTCGCTTGCAAGATAGACCGCCATGGCCGCGATCTCCTCGGCGGTGCCGAGCCGGCCCATCTTCTGGCGCGCGACGAACTTCTCCCGTCCGTCCGGGCCCGCGGCAGCTGCGCGCTCCAGCATCGAGGGCGTCTCAACGGTGCCGGGGCAGATCGCGTTGCAGCGGATGCCTTGGGTGATGAAGTCCAGCGCGACCGCGCGCGTCAGCAGCGAGACCGCCGCCTTCGACGCGCTGTAGACATAACGGTTGGCCGGCGGCCGCAACGCCGCGCAGGACGAAATGTTGACGATGCTGCCGCCGCCGCCTTCCAGCATCGCCGGCAGAAACGCCTTGATGGTCCGGTGCATGGACTTGACGTTGAGATCGAACGAGAAGTCGAAGTCTTCGTCGGAGCACTCCAGGATGGTGCCGTGGTGCACGAAGCCCGCTGCATTGAGCAGGATGTCGATCTTTCCGACGCGCTTGGCGAAGCCGTTGACCTCGGCGGTGTTGCGAACGTCGAGCCGTGCGGTCTCGGTGACGCCGTCCTTGCCCAGGTCGGCGATTCCGCTCTCGTTGACGTCGGTGGCGATTACGGTCGCGCCTTCACGCGCGAATGCGATCGCGCATGCGCGCCCGATGCCCGCCGCCGCGGCGGTGACAACGGCACGCTTGCCTTTCAGTCTGTCTGACATGGAAGTCTCCTCGAAGTCCTGACTGGATTTGCTGCCGCCGTCATTGCGAGGAGCGAAGCGACGAAGCAATCCAAACTTCCGCGATGGAGAGGTGGATTGCTTCGCTGCGCTCGCAATGACGATGCGGAGCTAGTGATTATCGCGCGCCACGCCGACCTTGCCGACGATGTCGTGGTAGCGCGTCGCGAGCTCGAGGCAGGCGCCGGTCGCGTGCTGACCGACGGTTTGCCGGTAGAGCTCCTGCCATGGCGTCTGGTTGGCCGGGTGCGGGAAGCCGCCCTTGGCCTTCAGCTCGGCGCGGCGGGTGCGCAGCTCATCCTCCGAGATCATGATGTTGGCGCTGCCCTTGTTGAGGTCGATGCGCACCTTGTCGCCGGTCTTGAGGATCGCGAGCCCGCCATCGGCGGCGGCCTCCGGCGAGGCGTTGAGGATCGACGGCGAGCCCGAAGTGCCGGACTGCCGGCCATCGCCGATGCAGGGCAGGGACAGGATGCCGCGTTTGATCAGCGCCGCCGGCGGCTGCATGTTCACGACCTCGGCGCCGCCGGGATAGCCGATCGGGCCGGTGCCGCGAACGAACAGTACGCAGTGCTCGTCGATGTCGAGCGCGGGATCCTCGATCCGCGCGTGATAGTCCTCCGGGCCCTCGAACACGATGGCGCGGCCCTCGAAGGCGTTGAGGTCCTTCGGGTTGGACAGATAGCGGTCGCGGAATTCCTTCGAGATCACGCTGGTCTTCATGATCGCGGAATCAAAGAGATTGCCGCGCAAGACCAGGAAGCCGGCGTCCTTCACCAGCGGCTTGTCGTAGCCCCAGATCACATCGCCGTCGGGCTTCGGCGCTTCCTTGCAATTCTCGCCCATGGTGCGGCCGTTGACGGTGAGGGCGCCTTCATGGATGCGCTTGTGCTTGATCAGCTCGCGCACCACCGAGGGCACGCCGCCGGCACGGTGATATTCCTCGCCGAGATAGAAGCCGGCCGGCTGCATGTTCACCAGCAGCGGCACGTCATGGCCGTATTTCTGCCAGTCGTCGATCGACAGCTCGACGCCGACATGGCGCGCCAGCGCATTGATGTGGATCGGCGCATTGGTCGAGCCGCCGATCGCGGAGTTGACGACGATGCAGTTCTCGAACGCCTCGCGGGTCAGGAAGTCCGACGGCTTCAAATCTTCCCAGACCATGTCGACGATGCGTTTTCCGGTCTCGTAGGCGATCTGGCCGCGCTCGCGATAGGGCGCCGGAATTGCCGCGCAGCCCGGCAGCGAGAAGCCGAGCGCCTCCGCGAGCGAGTTCATCGTCGAGGCGGTGCCCATGGTGTTGCAATGGCCGACCGACGGCGCCGAAGAAGCCACGATCTCGATGAACTGCTCATAGTCGATCTCGCCGGCGGCGAGGCGCTCGCGCGCTTTCCACACCACCGTGCCGGAGCCGGTGCGCTGTCCTTCGTGCCAGCCGTTCAGCATCGGGCCGCCCGACAGCACGATCGCCGGCAGGTTGACGGTCGCAGCCGCCATCATGCAGGCCGGGGTGGTCTTGTCGCAGCCGGTGGTCAGCACCACGCCATCAAGCGGATAGCCGAACAGGATCTCGACCAGGCCGAGATAGGCGAGGTTGCGGTCGAGCGCCGCGGTCGGGCGCTTGCCGGTCTCCTGGATCGGATGGGTCGGAAACTCCATGGCGATGCCGCCGGCGGCGCGGATGCCCTCGCGGACGCGGTGCGCAAGCTCGAGGTGATGCCGGTTGCAGGGCGACAGGTCGTTGCCGGTCTGGGCGATGCCGATGATCGGCTTGCCGGACTGCAATTCCTCGCGGGTCAGGCCGTAGTTCAGGTAGCGCTCAAGATAGAGCGCGGTCATGCCCGGATTGTGTGGGTTGTCGAACCATTCCTGAGAGCGGAGCCTGCGGCCCTTGCCCGTCTTGGTCTCGCCCGCGGCGCTATGCCCGTTGGTGGGGGGTTTTGTCATTGGTTTCTCCCGCAATGCAAACTCTGGCCCATTCAAGGGCTCTGGTTCAACGTTGTTCTACCTTGCGCAAATCGTCGCGTATTACAAACCTCGACGATCACGCACAGGTGTTTCACTGGATGGATTGGACCTTAGTTCAAGGCACTTGGTTGCGCTATCATTTTGTCATCTTTTGCGTTGTGACGGGCTGGTGTCGGGCGGATCTCAGCTGCGCCGCGCCGAGCTCTGCCGTTCCATGACACTGAAGCCGAGATCGACGATGGGCTCGGCGGGTCGGCGTCCTTCGAGCGTCTCGATCACCATCATGGCAGCGTTTCTGCCCATTTCGTAGCGATTGGTGCGCACGCTGCTTAACGTCGGCTCGCTCGACGCCATGAATTCGAGATCGTTGAAGCCGACGATCGCCATCTGCTGCGGCACCGCCATGTGACGGCGCTTGCATTCGAACAGCGCGCCGAGCGCCAGGTCGTCATTGACGCAGAACACCGCGTCGATGTCGGGCGTCTTGGCGAGCAGGTCGGCAAACAGCGTCCCACCCAATGTCACCGAGGTTGGAATCGCCGTCGTGACAATGAGCTGCGGATCGAACAGCCCGGCCTCGGTCATCGCGGCGCGATAGCCGTCAAGCCGCCGCTGCACTCGCGGATCCATTCGCGCGCCGAGGAAGCCGATCCGCCGGTTGCCCTGCGCGAGCAGGTGGGCGATTGCGGCTTTTGCCGCGTCAAAATGCGAGAATCCGATCATCATGTCGATCGGGGAGGGCCCGACTTCCATGATTTGCACGATCGGGCAATCGACCGTTTCCATGATGCGGCGGGAATCGGCGGTCTGGTTGATGCCGGTGATGATCAGCCCGGCCGGCTTCTGTGCCAGAAAAAGACGCAGCAGGCGCTCTTCCTGCAGGATGCTGTAGCGGGTGTTGGCGAGCTGAATGCTGTAGCGGCTGCCGTCGAGCGCGTCATAAATGCCGCGCAGCACGTCGGCGAACACGTTGTTGGTCAGCGACGGGATCAGCACACCGATCACCTCGGTGCGCTGCGACGCAAGCGCGCGTGCCGCGAGATTGGGCACGTAACCGAGTTCTTTTGCCGCACTTTCGACCCGGGCGCGCTTGCCGGCCGAGAGTGCATCCGGATTCCTGAAGAAACGCGAGGCCGTAATCGGACTGACGCCGGCAAGCTTCGCGACTTCGGCGAGCCGGATCTTGCCTGGCGTCATCTGTTTTCGGGCCATTTGCCGCTCATATCACGACGTTCGTCGCAGACAAACCGATATTGACAGCGCTACCAAGCGATTGCTAATCGAACGATTGCCAAAACCGGATAAACTGCGGACAATAACGCAAGTCCAACAGAGCCGCGCACCCAGCGTGGCCGGAACAAAACAGAGCGGTGGCGGCACTCGTCGTACGCCGTCGGGAACTTGAGGGAGGGAAGTGGATGTCGTCGGTCCAGATTCGCGACGTGCGGAAGTCGTTCGGCAATTTTGAGGTCCTGCACGGCGTGTCGATCCCGATCGAGGACGGCGAGTTCGTCGTTCTGGTCGGCCCATCCGGCTGCGGCAAGTCGACCCTGCTGCGCATGCTGGCCGGACTCGAGAACATCACCTCCGGAACGATTTCGATCGGCGACCGCGTCGTCAACAATGTCCAGCCCAAAGAGCGCGACATTGCAATGGTGTTCCAGAACTACGCGCTCTACCCGCACATGACGGTCGCCGACAATATGGGCTTCTCGCTGAAGCTGCGCGGCGCCAAGCCCGAGGAGATCTCGAGCGGGGTCAAGCGCGCCGCGGAAATCCTCGCGCTGACGCCGCTGCTCGACCGCTATCCCCGTCAACTCTCGGGCGGCCAGCGCCAGCGCGTCGCAATGGGCCGCGCCATCGTGCGCGATCCGCAGGTGTTCCTGTTCGACGAGCCGCTGTCGAACCTCGACGCCAAGCTGCGCGTCGCCATGCGCACCGAGATCAAGGAACTGCACCAGCGGCTGAAGACCACGACCGTCTACGTCACCCACGACCAGATCGAGGCCATGACCATGGCCGACAAGATCGTGGTGATGCATGACGGCATCGTCGAGCAGATGGGCTCGCCGCTCGAACTCTACGACGCGCCGGCGAACCAGTTCGTGGCCGGTTTCATCGGTTCGCCCGCGATGAATTTCCTCAAGGGCAATGTGAAGGTGAACGGTGCCGCCTATTTCGAGGGACCGAACGGCGTCAAGCTGCCGCTGAAATCGGCGCCGGCCAATTCCGACGGCAAGCCCGCGGTCTACGGCGTGCGGCCCGAGCATTTCACCATCGCCGATGACGGCGCCGAGGCCGAGATCGTGGTGGTCGAGCCGACCGGCTCGGAGACCCAGGTGTTTGCCAAGCTCGGTGGCGAGCAGGTCGTCGCCGTCTTCCGCGAACGCCATCAGTTCAACCCGGGCGACAAGGTTCGGCTCAAGCCGGATCCGGCGCTGGTCCACCTGTTCGACGATTCGACGGGGAAACGACTGAACAGCTGACGGACCGATCGATCTGAATGGCCGACCAACAGGCCAGATCAAAAACAACAAAAACACAGTCATTTGGGAGGAAGGACGATGCACGATTTTACCCGCCGCTCGCTACTTCAGGGCGGCACCGCGCTGGCCGCAACCGGGATGCTGACAGGGCCGGCGCTGTTTGACTTCGCCAAGGCCTGGGCGCAGAGCGCGCCCTGGAAGGCGGAGCCCGGCGCCAAGCTGACCGTGATGCGCTGGAAGCGCTTCGTGCCGGCCGAAGACGACGCATTCAACGCCATGGTCGCCGCCTTCAAGTCGGCAACCGGCACCGAGATGAACGTGTTCAGCGAGTCCTTCGAGGACGTGCAGCCGAAGGCCTCGGTTGCCGCCAACACCGGCTCGGGCCTCGACCTTGCCTGGGGCCTGCACACGCTGCCGCAGCTGTTCCCGACCAAGGTCCTCAAGATGAACGACGTTGCCGATTATCTCGGCAAGAAGTACGGCGGCTGGACCGATGCTGCGGCCAAGACTTGCAAGCAGGGCAATGACTGGCTTGGCATTCCCGTGGCCACCATTGGCGGCTATCTGACCTATCGCAAATCGGCGGTCGAGAAGGCGGGCTTCAAGCAGGTGCCCTCCGATTTCCCGGCCTATCTCGAGCTGTGCAGGGCGCTGAAGAAGAACAACACCCCGGCTGGCTTCGCGCTCGGCCACGCCACCGGCGACGCCAATGCCTGGGTGCACAACATCCTCTGGGGCTTCAACGGCTGGACCGTCGACAAGGACGACAAGGTCATCATCAATTCGCCGGAGACGATGAAGGCGCTGGAATATGCCAAGGCGCTGTCGGAGACCTTCATTCCCGGTGTCGCATCCTGGAACGACTCCTCCAACAACAAGGCGTTCCTGTCCGGCGAATTGTACCTGACCTCGAACGGCATCTCGATCTACGTCGCGGCCAAGGACGACCCGAGCAAGAAGGAGCTCGCCGAAGACATCGACCACGCGCTGTGGCCGGTCGGTCCGATCGGCAAGCCGACCGAGCTGCAGCTTGCGGTTCCGATCCTCGCCTTCAACTTCTGCAAATATCCGAATGCGGCGAAGGCGTTCATCGCCTTCATGCTGGAGAAGGAGAATTTCGAGAAGTGGCTGTCGGGCGCGCGGGGCTATCTCACCCACACGCTCAACGCCTACGACACCGCGCCGGTCTGGACGGCCGACCCGAAGAATGCGGTGTTCGGTCAGGCCTCGAAGCGCGCGCTGCCGGCCTCCGGCATAGGCACGCCCGGCGAGAAGGCGGCGACCGCGATTGCCGACTTCATCGTGGTCGATATGTTCGCGAACTACTGCACCGGCGCCAAGGACGGCAAGACCGCGATGGCGGAAGCCGAGCGGCAGCTGAAGCGCATTTATCGCTGATGTGATGGCCGCGGGCGGCGGAGGACCGCCGCTCGCGCCGTCATTGGAATGCCATCACTGGAATATTGCGTAGCCATGCTCAATCATTTGAGCAATCGGGACATCGCCTATGGCCGACATCGCCCTTGCGCCGCGACGCGCGAAGACCGAAATTCGCGAAGCGACCACCTGGGATCAGCTGCGCCACAACAAGAACTGGCTCGGCTTCTGGTTCATGGTGCCGGCGATGGCATTCCTGATCTTCTTCCTGGCCTATCCGCTGGGCCTCGGGATCTGGCTGTCCTTCACCGACACCCGCATCGGCCGCGTCGGTCATTTCATCGGCACCGAGAACTATGAGTGGCTGTGGGATGATTCCATCTTCTGGCTGTCGGTGTTCAACACGCTGCTCTACACCTCCGTCGCGAGCGCGGTGAAATTCGCGGTCGGGCTCTATCTCGCGCTGCTGCTCAACGAGCGCATGCCGTTCAAGGCGCTGCTGCGTGCCGCCGTGCTGATCCCGTTCATCGTGCCGACCGTGCTGTCGGCGCTGGCATTCTGGTGGATCTTCGATTCGCAGTTCTCGATCATCTCCTGGTCGCTGAAGCATCTTGGCCTGATCACCCAGAACATCAATTTCCTCGGCGACACCACCTGGGCCCGCATCTGCGTGATCTTCGCCAATATCTGGCGCGGCGTGCCGTTCGTCGCGATCACGCTGCTGGCAGGCCTGCAAACCGTGCAGCCTTCGCTCTACGAGGCGGCGACCCTCGACGGCGCCTCGCGCTGGCAGATGTTCCGCTTCATCACCTATCCCTTGCTGACGCCGATCATTGCGGTCGTGATGACATTCTCGGTGCTGTTCACCTTCACCGACTTCCAGCTGATCTGGGCGATGACTCGCGGCGGCCCGGTCAACGCGACCCATCTGATGGCGACGCTGTCCTACCAGCGCGCGATCATCGCCGGACAATTGGGCGAGGGGGCCGCGATCTCGAGTGCGATGATCCCGTTCCTGCTCGCCGCGATCATGGTGTCCTGGTTCGGGTTGCAACGCCGCAAGTGGCAGCAGGGAGAGAGCAATGACTGACCTGCCCACCAGATCCATCGATCTCAAGGCCGTACTGTCGGGCTCAACGCCAACGG
Source organism: Bradyrhizobium sp. USDA 4011 (assembly GCF_054063415.1). NCBI lineage: Bacteria > Pseudomonadati > Pseudomonadota > Alphaproteobacteria > Hyphomicrobiales > Nitrobacteraceae > Bradyrhizobium > Bradyrhizobium sp. USDA 4011. Next base: position 772,228 of record NZ_JBSSGG010000001.1, on the reverse strand, counting down.
CCGATCACAGCGAGGGCATGAGCTATTTGCAGTCGGTGCCGCGGCGGATCGTGACGCTCTACATTCCGCTGTCGATCATCGTCATCATCCTGCTGTTCCCGTTCTATTGGATGGGGTTGACCGCGATCAAGCCGGACGACCAACTGCTCGACCTCGACAAGTACAATCCGTTCTGGACCTGGAATCCGACCTTCAAGCACATCCACAAGCTGCTGTTCGAGAGCTACTATCCGCACTGGCTCTGGAACACGATGTATGTGGCTGTTGGTGCCACCGTGCTGTCGATCATCGCGAGCGTGCTCGCGGCCTATGCGATCGTGCGGCTGCGCTACAAGGGCGCCAACGTCGTCGGCGGCCTGATCTTCCTGGCCTATCTGGTGCCGCCGTCGATCCTGTTCATTCCGCTCGCCACCGTCGTGTTCCAGTACGGCCTGTTCGACTCGCCGATGGCGCTGATCCTGACCTATCCGACGATCCTGATCCCGTTCTCGACCTGGCTTCTGATGGGCTATTTCAAGACCATCCCGTTCGAGCTCGAGGAGTGCGCGCTGATCGACGGTGCCAGTCGCTGGCAGATCCTGATCAAGATCGTGCTGCCGCTCGCCATTCCCGGCCTGATCTCGGCCTTCATCTTCTGCTTCACGCTGTGCTGGAACGAGTTCATCTACGCGCTGACGTTCCTGCAATCGACCCCGAACAAGACCGTGCCGGTCGCCATCGTCAACGAATTCGTTGATGGCGACATCTATCGCTGGGGTTCACTGATGGCAGGGGCGCTATGCGGCTCGCTGCCGCTGGTTATTCTTTACGCCTTCTTCGTTGAGCATTATGTCTCGGCGATGACGGGTGCCGTGAAGGAATAAGCGCGCAAGGCCCGCAGCTGAATTCGAAGAAGAGAAGAAAAGGAGCAGGGTCGTGCACATTCTGATTCTGGGCGCCGCCGGCATGGTCGGCCGCAAGCTGACCGAGCGTTTGCTGCGCGAGGGCCGCCTCGGCAAGCAGGACATCAGCAGGATGACCTTGCAGGACGTGGTCGCGCCGGCCAAGCCTGCAAACGCCTCGATTCCGGTCAATGTCGTCGCTTCCGATTTCGCCGATGCCGGCGCCGCCGCGCCCCTGATCGCTGAGCGCCCGGACGTGATCTTCCATCTCGCCGCGATCGTCTCGGGCGAGGCGGAGGCCGAGTTCGACAAGGGCTACCGGATCAATCTCGACGGCACCCGCTATCTGATCGACGCGATCCGCGCCGTCGGCAGCGGCTACAAGCCGCGGCTGGTGTTCACCTCCTCGATCGCGGTGTTCGGCGCGCCATTCCCGGAGAAGATTGGCGACGAATTCTTCCATACGCCGCTGACGAGCTACGGCACGCAGAAGTCGATCTGCGAGCTGCTGATCAACGACTACACCCGCAAGGGACTGCTCGACGGGATATCGATCCGCCTGCCGACCATCTGCGTGCGCCCGGGCAAGCCGAACAAGGCGGCGTCCGGCTTCTTCTCCAACATCATCCGCGAGCCGCTGGCGGGAGAGGAGGCGGTGCTGCCGGTGTCCGAGGACGTGCGGCACTGGCACGCCTCGCCGAAATCGGCGGTCGGCTTCCTGGTCCATGCCGGCACCATGGATCTCAACGCGATCGGACCGCGGCGCAATCTCAGCATGCCCGGGATGTCCGTCACCGTCGGTGAGCAGATTGCAGCGCTGGAGCGTGTTGCCGGCAAGAATGTCACCGCGCGGATCAAGCGGGTGCCCGATCCGACCATCATCGGCATCGTCTCGGGCTGGCCGCGCGATTTCGTCACGGATCGCGCGCTGAAACTCGGCTTCACCACCGCCGAGAAGACGTTCGACGACATTATCCGCATCCACATCGAGGACGAACTGGGCGGGAAGTTCGCCGCCTAGCTCCGCTCAGGCACGCGGGTCTTGGTATGACCAGGGTCGCCAGCATCGGCGAATGCATGATCGAGCTGCGTCAGGCTCCGGGCGGCCAGCCCGGAGGGCTGTATTCGCGCTCCTATGGCGGTGACACGCTCAACACGGCGGTTTATCTGTCCCGGCTCGGCGTCCACAGCGATTACATCACGGCGCTCGGCGATGATGCGCTGAGCGATGAGATGATCGCGGGCTGGGCGAGCGAAGGCATCGGCACCAAGCATGTCGCGCGATTGGCAGGCAAGCTGCCCGGGCTCTATCTGATCCAGACCGACGACAAAGGCGAGCGGCGCTTCTTCCACTGGCGTGACAGCGCCGCCGCCCGCGAGCTGATGGACCTGCCCGAGACGGACGACATCCTGAACTCGCTCGCGACTTACGACATCGTCTATCTCTCGGCGATCACGCTCTCGATCCTGCGCGAGGACGGACGCAACCGCCTGATGGCGGCGCTGAAGCGCGCGCGGCTGCTGGGCACGCGCTTCGCGTTCGACACCAATTTCCGCGCCCGCGGCTGGCCTGACCTGGCTCTTGCACGGAAGGTCTTCAGCAGCGCATTCGAGACCGCCGATATCGTGCTGGCCTCGACCGAGGATCTGGCGCCGCTCTATCCCGGCGAGAGCAACACGGCATTGCTCGCCGGCATCTCGAGCCCCGAGGTCGTGCTGAAGCTGGCCGAGCCCGCCTGCATCGTGCGCTTTGCCGGCGGAACGCGCGAGGTGAGGGCGGAGCCGCTGCCGAAGCCGGTGGTCGATACCACGGCAGCCGGCGACAGTTTTGCCGCAGCCTATCTTGCCGCGCGGCTCGGCGGCGCCGCACCTGAGGAGGCGGCGCGCGCCGGCCATCGTCTGGCCGGTGTCGTGGTGTGCTATCCCGGAGCGATCATTCCACGCTACGCCATGCCGCCGAAGAAGGCGCCTCGTCCCCCACCATCCCGTAAGGCCTCGCAATGACAACGACCTCAAAGCAGGACCAAATCGCCGAGCTGATCCGCCAGGCCACCGTGATCCCGGTGCTGACCATCGAGCGGCTTGCCGACGCGGTCCCGCTCGCCAAGGCGCTGGTCGCGGGCGGCGTGCGGACGCTCGAGGTGACGCTGCGTACGGCGGTCGCGGTCGACGCGGCCAAGGCCATCATCGCCGAGGTGCCCGATGCGGTGGTCGGGGTCGGCACCATCCTCAATGCCGACGATCTGGCGCGCGCCGAGGAGCTCGGCGCCAAATTCGGCATCAGCCCGGGCGCGACGCCCGAGCTGCTGAAGGCCATCGCTGCCAGCCGGCTGCCTTTCGCGCCGGGGATCGCGACCGCCTCCGAGCTGATGCAGGCGCTGGCGCACGGCTTTGACGTCGTCAAATTCTTCCCCGCCGAGCAGGCTGGCGGTATCAAGGCACTGCGGGCCTTGGCCGGTCCATTCCCGAACGTCAGGGTCTGCCCGACCGGCGGTATCGGTGAGGCCAATGCGGCGACCTGGCTCGCCGAGCCCAATGTGCTGGCGGTCGGCGGTTCCTGGCTGTGCCCGGCGGCCGATATCCGCGCCGGCAACTGGGCGGGCATAACCGCCATGTGCGCGAAGGCAATGAAAACGCTGAAAGCCGCCTGAAGATACGCTACATAACTCCCGAACAGGCACAGGGAGACACGGCCATGACAGCAGCCAGCATTGTGGGTTGGGCGCACACGCCATTCGGAAAGTTTGACGCGGAGACCGTCGAGAGCCTCGTCGTCAAGGTCGCCAACGAGGCGCTCGCCGATGCCGGCATTGCCGCGTCCGACGTCGACGAGATCATGCTCGGCCACTTCAACGCCGGCTTCTCGCCGCAGGACTTTACGGCGTCACTGGTGCTGCAGGCCAATCCGGCGCTGCGCTTCAAGCCCGCCACGCGTGTCGAAAACGCCTGCGCGACCGGATCGGCCGCCGTGCACCAGGGCATCCGCGCCATCGAAGCCGGAGCTGCGAAGATCGTGCTGGTCGTCGGCGTCGAGCAGATGACGCGGACGCCGGGTCCGGAGATCGGCAAGAACCTCCTGAAGGCGTCCTATCTGCCTGAGGACGGCGACACGGTCGGCGGCTTCGCGGGCGTATTCGGCAAGATCGCGCAGGCCTATTTCCAGAAATACGGCGACCAGTCGGATGCGCTGGCGATGATCGCCGCCAAGAACCACAAGAACGGTGTCGCCAATCCCTTTGCGCAAATGCGCAAGGATTTCGGCTTCGAATTCTGCCGCGCCGAGAGCGACAAGAACCCGTTCGTCGCCGGTCCCTTGAAGCGTACCGATTGCTCGCTGGTGTCCGACGGCGCCGCCGCGCTGGTGCTGACCGATGCCGAGACCGCCAAGACCATGGGCAAGGCGGTGAACATCCGCGCCATCGCGCATGCGCAGGACTTCCTTCCGATGTCCAAGCGCGACATCCTGCAGTTCGAGGGCTGCACCACTGCCTGGCAGCGCGCGCTGCAAAGGGCCGGCCTGCAGCTCTCCGATCTCTCCTTCGTCGAGACGCATGACTGCTTCACCGTGGCCGAACTGATCGAATATGAAGCGATGGGCCTGACGCCGAAGGGCCAGGGCGCCCGCGCGATCATGGAAGGCTGGACCCAGAAGGACGGCAAGCTGCCGGTCAATCCGTCCGGCGGCCTCAAGGCCAAGGGCCATCCGATCGGCGCCACCGGCGTTTCCATGCATGTGATGAGCGCGATGCAACTCGCAGGGCAGGCGCCCGAGGGCATGCAGCTCAAGAACCCGCAGATCGGCGGCATCTTCAACATGGGCGGCGCCGCGGTCGCCAACTACGTCTCGATCCTCGAGCCGGCGAAGTAGCTTGAACATTGCCGAATGGCTGGCGGCGACGGCACGGGCGCGTCCCGATGCGCCAGCGCTGCTGACCGGCTTCGACCTCGACGCCGACTATGCAACCTTTGCCCGCCGCGCCGCCTCGATCGGGGCGGCGCTGGCGCGCGATCACGGCATTGCCGCCGGCGACCGCATCGCGCTATTTGCCGGCAATTGCACGCAATATCTCGAATGCCTCTATGGCATCTGGTGGATCGGCGCCGCGGCGATCCCGATCAACGCCAAGCTGCACGGCCGCGAGGCGGCATGGATCTGCGGCAATGGCGGCGCCAAGCTCGCTTTCGTCTCCGATGACACGATCGGCGCACTGACGGAGGCGAATGACGATTGCCCCGCCGGCATGACCATGCTGTCGGTCGACAGCGACGCGTACAGGGCGATGCGAAGCGGTGAGGGCGCGCCGGCGCCGCTGCCGCGCGAGAGCAATGATCTGGCCTGGCTGTTCTACACGTCAGGCACCACAGGCCGACCCAAGGGCGTGATGCTCAGCCACGGCAATCTGCTTGCGATGTCGCTTTGCTATTTCGCCGATGTCGATCCGGCGACGCCGAACGACGCCTCGCTCTACGCCGCGCCGATCTCGCATGGCGCCGGCCTTTACAATTTTCCGCATGTCCGGATGGGCGGCCGCCACGTCGTTCCGCAGTCCGGCGGCTTCGATCCGGACGAGGTGCTCAACCTCGGCCGGCAACTCGACAATGTCGTGATGTTCGCGGCACCCACCATGGTGCGCCGCCTGGTCGATGCGGCGAAGAGGCGCGGCGAGAACGGCGAGGGACTGCGCACCATCATCTATGGCGGCGGGCCGATGTACACCGCCGACATCCTGGACGCGATGGCGACGATGGGCCAGCGCTTCGTGCAGATCTACGGCCAGGGCGAGTCGCCGATGACGATCACGGCGCTGTCGCGCGACTGGCACCGGGCGAGCGATCATCCGCGCTATCTCGAACGGCTGGCTTCGGTCGGTACCGCCCAGAGCGTCGTCACCGTGCGCATCACCGACAAGGACGGCAAGCCGCTGCCCGCGGGCGAGACCGGCGAGATCGAGGTCAATGGCTTAACCGTGATGCTCGGCTACTGGAATAATCCGAAGGCCAATGAAGAGACGCTGAAGGACGGCTGGCTGCGCACCGGCGATGTCGGCCGCCTCGATGCCGACGGCTTCCTGACGCTTTCGGACCGTTCCAAGGACGTGATCATCTCCGGCGGCACCAACATCTATCCCCGCGAGGTCGAGGAAGCGCTGCTGACCCATCCCGCTGTCAGCGAGGTCTCGGTGATCGGCGTGCCTGATCCGGAATGGGGCGAGATCGTCATCGCCTGCGTCGTGCTCGCGGACGGTGCCATCCCCGACGACGGCAAGCTCGACGCGCATTGCCTGGCCTCGATTGCCCGCTTCAAGCGGCCCAAGCGCTACGTCTATCTCGAGGCCCTGCCGAAGAACAATTACGGCAAGGTGCTGAAGACCGCTTTGCGGGAAATGATGGCCAAGGGCATGGGCCAAAGCGCGATGAGGCCGGGTTGAATCGAAAACTTCGAAAACAACCCCATGCACAGTAGGGATTGGGGTCACCAAAGCGGTTAGGGGATAGGCCGCCGCCTTCCGTCGCGCTAAGCTGCCTGCGCCCGCCACCGGGAGAACGGACCATGGGAATCGAGACGTCGCTGTCGCTGTCGGAAGTGAACGACCGCATCGCAATCCTCCGGGACAATATCAGGCAGCTGATCGAGCAGGCCGCAGGCGCTGCGGGCGCCGAAGTCGAGGAGCGCATCGCCGAGCGGCTCGAGCAGCAGAACGCGGAACTGGAAAAGCTCCTGAAGGCGCGCGAGGCGATGACCGGGCAGTAACCGGCATCGGGCCGGCGGTGGGCTTCGTCTTGGCCGGCCTGCGTTCCGCCGCGCGGAAACGATCCGGCCGATGCCGCGCATACGCCCATACGCCCGGCGCAGCTTGATCTCGGCGAAGAGCTCCCGTTACTAGCTGTGTAACCAGAACATTCCGGGAGCGAACAGGACGATGGGACCACTGCAGGGTATCAAGGTCGTCGACATGACGACCGTGCTGATGGGACCCTATGCCACCCAGATGCTCGGCGACTACGGCGCCGACGTCATCAAGGTGGAATCGCCTGACGGCGACGTGACGCGGCAGATCGGTCCGACACGGCATCCCGGCATGGGGCCGGTGTTCCTCAACACCAACCGCAGCAAGCGTTCGGTCTGCCTCGACTTGAAGAAACCGGCGGGGCGCGAGGCGGTGCTGCGGCTGATCGCGCAGGCCGACGTGCTGGTCTACAATGTGCGGCCGCAGGCAATGGCGCGGCTGCAACTCGGTTACGACGTCGTCGCCAAGGTCAATCCAAGGCTGATCTATGCCGGCGTGTTCGGCTTCGGCCAGGAGGGACCATACGCAGCCAAGCCCGCCTATGACGACCTGATCCAGGGCGCCACCGCGCTGCCGGCGCTGATGGCGCAGACCTCGGACGGCGTGCCGCGTTATGTGCCGAATGCGCTGGTTGATCGTATCGTCGGCCTCACCGCGGTCGGTGCGATCTGCGCGAGCCTCGTGCATCGCGACCGCACCGGGCAGGGCCAGCGCGTCGACATTCCGATGTTCGAGACCATGGCAGGCTTCGTCATGGGCGACCATATGGGCGGATTGACCTACGATCCGCCGCTCGACAAGGGCGGCTATGCGCGGCATCTGTCGCCGGACCGGCGGCCCTACAAGACGCTGGACGGCTACATCTGCGTGATCGTCTACAACGACAAGCAGTGGGAGAATTTCTTCAAGGCGACCGGCCGCGACGATCTGCGCAGCGATCCGAAATTCGCCACCTTCGCCGGCCGCGCCACCAATATCGATGTCGTCTACGCCGAGCTCGCGCGCATTCTGCAGACCAAGACCACGGCCGAGTGGAACGAGATTCTCGGGAAGGCCGACGTGCCCGTGATGCCGATGCACGATCTCGAGAGCCTATTGCAGGACCCGCATATGGTCGCGACCGGCGTCTTCCCCGTGGTCGATCACCCGACCGAGGGCCGCATCCGCAGCATGACGCCGTCGGCGCGCTGGTCGGAGACCATGGTCGAGCCGAGCCGGCTGGCGCCCAGGCTCGGCGAGCACAGCGCGGAGATTTTGCGGGAGGCGGGTTTCTCGACCGATGAGATCGCGGCGATGGTGCGCGACGGCGCGGCCAAAGTGGTGAAGGCATAGGAGCACGACAGATGGATTTCGCACTCTCCGCCAACCAGGAATCGATCCGTGACGCGGTGGCAAAAATCTGCTCGCGCTTTGACGAGGCCTACTGGCTGAAGAAGGACAAGGAAGGCGGCTATCCGGCCGACTTTCATCGCGCGCTCGCCGATGCCGGCTGGCTCGGCATCTGCATTCCCGAGGAATATGGCGGCTCCGGCCTCGGCATCACCGATGCCGCGATCATGATGCGCACGATTTCCGAATCCGGTGCCGGCATGTCCGGCGCGTCGGCCGTGCACATGAACGTGTTCGGGCTCAATCCGGTGGTGGTGTTCGGCACCAAGGAGCAATGCCAGCGCATGCTGCCGCCGATCATCGACGGCCGCGACAAGTCCTGTTTTGCGGTGACCGAGCCCAACACCGGCCTCAACACCACGCAGCTCAAGACCCGCGCGGTGCGCCAGGGCGACAAATACATCGTCAACGGCCAGAAGGTGTGGATCTCGACCGCGCAGGTCGCCAACAAGATCCTGCTGCTCGCGCGCACCACGCCGCTGGAGGACGTGCGCAGCCCGACCCACGGCCTCAGCCTGTTCTACACCGATTTCGATCGCAAGCGCGTCACCGTGCACGAGATCGAGAAGATGGGCCGCAAGCCGGTCGATTCCAACGAGCTGTTCTTCGAGAATTTCGAGATTCCGGTCGAGGACCGCATCGGCGAGGAAGGGCGCGGGTTCGAATACATCCTGCACGGCATGAATCCGGAGCGCATCCTGATCGCGGCCGAAGCCGTCGGCCTCGGCCAGATCGCGCTGAAGCGGGCGTCAGAATACGCCAAGGGCCGCATCGTGTTCAACCGTCCGATCGGCATGAACCAGGGGATCCAGCATCCGCTGGCGAAGTGCTGGATGGAGCTCGAGGCTGCCTGGCTGATGGTGCTGCGCGCCGGCTGGCAATACGACCAGAACCTGCCCTGCGGCCCCGCCGCGAACGCGGCGAAATATCTCGCGGCGGAAGCAGGCTTTCACGCTTGCGAGCAGGCGGTGATGACCCATGGCGGCTTCGGCTATGCCAAGGAGTATCACGTCGAGCGCTATTTCCGGGAGTCGCTGATCCCGCGCATCGCGCCGATCAGCCCGCAGCTCATCCTCAGCTTCATCGGCGAGAAGGTGCTCGGCCTTCCGAAGTCGTATTGATGAGGTCGGTTTCGCGCAGACAACGCTTTCTTTTCCCTCCCCCTGAAAGGGGGAGGGCAGGGTGGGGGTCAGCCACAGGCGAGAGCGATGGTGCGGAGACATATCCTCACCCGGCTTGCTCGCGCAAGCCGACCTCCTCTTTGCAAGGGGACGTCAAGGGATGAGCTTCGTCACCGGCGTCGGCCTCACATCCTACGGCAAGCATGAGGGCCTGTCCTCGCTCGACCTGATGAGCAAGGCGGCCGAGCTTGCGATCTCCGATGCCGGACTGAAGCGTGCCGACATCGACGGCATCCTGTGCGGTTACTCCACCGTCTCGCCGCACATCATGCTGGCCACCGTATTCGCCGAGCATTTCGGTATTCGTCCGTCCTATGCCCATGCCGTGCAGGTCGGCGGCGCCACGGGCCTCGCGATGACCATGCTGGCGCATCACCTCGTCGATGCCGGCGTGGCGAAGCATGTGCTGGTGGTCGGCGGCGAGAACCGGCTGACCGGACAGAGCCGCGACGCCTCGATCCAGGCATTGGCCCAGGTTGGCCATCCCGATTACGAGGTGACACTGGGACCGACGATCCCGGCCTATTACGGCCTGGTCGCGACGCGCTACATGCATGAGTACGGCCTCACGCAGGAAGACCTCGCCGAGTTCGCGGTGCTGATGCGCAAGCACGCGCTGATGCATCCTGGCGCGCAATTCCACGAACCGATCACGGTTGCCGATGTGATGGCCTCGAAACCGGTGGCGATGCCGCTGAAGTTGCTCGACTGCTGCCCGGTATCCGACGGCGGCGCGGCCTGCGTGATCAGCCGCGAGCCGACCGGCGAGCGGCGGGTTCGCATCCGCGGCTGCGCCCAGGCGCATACCCATCAGCACATCACGGCCGCGCCCGCGTTGAGCGGGCTCGGCGCGGAGATCTCGATCGCGAAAGCGAAAGCGGCATCGGGTGTCGCGATATCAGATGTGCGTTACGCTGCGGTCTACGACAGCTTCACGATCACGCTGGCGATGCTGCTGGAAGATCTCGGCCTCGCCAAGCGCGGCGAGGCCGCAGCGCGGGTGCGCGCCGGCTATTTCAATCCGGATGGCGAGATGCCGCTCAACACCCATGGCGGCCTCCTCAGCTACGGCCATTGCGGTGTCGGCGGCGCGATGGCGCATCTGGTCGAGACCCATCTGCAGATGACCGGTCGCGCCGACAATCGTCAGGTCCGCGACGCCTCGGTCGCGCTGCTGCATGGCGACGGCGGCGTGCTGTCCTCGCATGTCAGCATGTTCCTGGAGCGCGTGCGATGAGCGAACCCATCGCGGACTGGACCGGGGGCGCGGAAGCCATCGTCTATCAGACCTGCAACGCCTGCGGCGCGCGGCAATACTTCCGCCGCAGCTTCTGCGCGGCCTGCGGCTCGCCCGATGTCGCCGAGCATCGCGCGAGCGGGGCAGGGACGGTGTATGCGACGTCGCTGGTCTGCCGCGCCGCGACGCCGGAGACGCGGGCGCATGTGCCCTACAACATCGTGCTCGTGGATGCCGACGAGGGCTTTCGCATGATGGCGCATGGCGACAACGACCTCGCCATCGGCGACAAGGTCTTGGCGCGCTTTACGCAATTTGCGGGACGGCTGGTTCCGTATTTTGCAAGGGCAAAATGAGGGGCTGAACGATCCAGTCAGAACGCGAGACCAGGCGGAATTGGTTCGCTCTTGCCCCTCATAGTTTACGGATACTATCGCCAGTAAAAGACAAAGCTGGCGATGACGAGCAACGCCGTCACCGCCAGCATTTGCGCAAGCGCTTCCGAGGCCGCCCTCTTGGTGGCTTCCTTCATGCGTTTCCCCTAGACTTGGGCGTGCCTCATCGTTGCGCAAATTGCGCGCACGACGGCCAGATTTTGTACTCGGAACACCCCGCGTCGAGCATCCGCTTTGACGAGTCCCCACTCAGCGAATATCGACTGTGGCAGGGTTGTCTGGGAATGCGGCGGCAATTTGACTCGCGCGTGTTGCTCCTGCGACGGCCGGCGGATACTGTTTCGGAGCCCGACAGAAACGACAGAGATCAAGGTTTGGAAATGGCCCGTATCGACTACTCCGATCCCGCGAAGGCAAGCCCGCGCACCCGCGAGATCCTCGACAAGAACCGCAACGCCAACATCTTCCGCATGATGGCGCATTCGCCGAGCTACTTTGAGCAGTACTGCCGGCTCGGCGGCGCGATCCGCCACAAGGGCGAGCTCGATCCGATCGTGCGCGAACTCGCGATCACGCGCACCGGCATTCTCTGCGAGGCGCCTTACGAGATCGTCGCGCACAAGCGCATCGGAAAGAATGTCGGCGTCACCGACGAGCAGAACGCAGCGCTGGATAACTGGCAGTCCGCGACTTGCTTCAACGAGGTGCAGCGCGCGGCGCTCACTTTCACCGACGAGATCGTTAAGCTGAAGAAGCCGACGGATGCGACCTTCAAGGCGATCGCGGCACTGTTGACGCCGGCCGCGCTGATCGAGCTGCAGCTCTCGGTCGGCTTCTACATCATGACGTCGAAGTTTCTCGAGACGTTCGAGATCGACATGCAGCCGGTGACGGAAGTGGTGAGCTAGGCGCTCGCCGCAATTTCTTCGCCTCGCCCCGCTTGCGGGGAGAGGCCGGATCGCATGAAATGCGATCCGGGTGAGGGGGGAGCTTCCGCGAGTTCGACGTTCACCTTTTTTGCGGATGCAGCCCCTCACCCCAACCCTCTCCCCGCAAGAGCGGGGCGAGGGGGACGAGAGACCTACCCCGACGTCAACAGATCCACCTTCGCATTCGCCACGATCAGCCGCTCGGCGAGGATCCGCGCGAGGTTGCGCATGATCCGTTCGCCGGCGCGCGGGTGCTGCTCGCGGAATCGCTCGAAATCCCTGGTCGCCACCTCGTAGGCGGAGGCCGACATGTCGGCGATCACGTCCGCCGAGCGCTTCGGCTCCAGCAGCGCCATCTCGCCGAACGCCATGCCGGCGGTCAGGGTCGCGAGCCGGATGCCGTCGGGCAGGGTGACGTGGACCACGCCGCTGCGCAGGAAGAACAGCGATGTCGCCTCACTGCCCGCGGCAATGATCTTCTCGTTTGGCTGGTAGGTCCTGACAGCGCAGAGCGTGGTGAGGTCGGCGATCTCAGCCTCACTCAATCCCGCGAGCAGCGGCTGCTCGGACAGCTCTGTGGTCTCGAGGAAATCGATCGAGCCGCCATAGCGGTAGACGATCTGGTCCTCGGCCCATTCGATCGCGGTGTCGAGCAGATAGAAATCCCTGATGTTGCCGAGCCGGTTGGTCCACTCGCTGATCGTGGTCCATTCACGCGAGGTTCGCTTGATGCCGGAGAGGATCACGGTGACGCCAAGCTCGGCGAGTTCCTGGAAGGCTTCCGCCACCAGCCGTGCGCCCGCGCGGGTCGTCGCGGTGACGCGGCGCAGGTCAAAGATCACGAACTCCGGCCGCGGGCTGCCGGCGAGGCGGCGCGAGACATAGTCGACATTGGAGAGCGACAGCGTGCCGACCAGCTCGATCACGCGCACCTCCTGGAAGTGCTTGGCCAGGATCTCCTGCTCCTGCGGCCGCCGCACCCGGCGCGACGGGTTCTTGCCGATGTTGTAGTCGGCGATGATGCTCTGGCGGGCGTCATCGCTGCGGTTCAGCATGTGCAGGTCGTAATGCGCCGACAGCGCCTCGCAGACCTTGATGCCGCGCACGCTGTTGCCGTGCTTGTCGAGCTTTGGCGAGTAGCTGCCGAGCCCGAGCCGCGCCGGCAGCGCGGCCAAAATGCCGCCGCCGACGCCGCTCTTGGCGGGGATGCCGACGCGGTAGATCCATTCGCCGGCGTAGTCGTACATGCCCGACGAGGTCATCACCGACAGCGTGCGTGCGATCGCGTAGGGCGTCACCACCTGCTCGCCGGTCAGCGGATTGATGCCGCGGTTGGCCAGCGTCGCCGCCATCACGGCGGTATCGCGCGCGGTGACGAGGATGGCGCATTGCCGGAAGTAGACGTCGAGCACCGCGGGCACGTTTTCTGTGATCACGCTGTTGGTGCGCAAGAGATAGCCGATCGCCCGATTGCGGTCGCCGGTGGCGCTCTCGGAGGCGTAGACCGCCTCGTCAACATCGAGCTCGCGGCCGGCGAAGCGGCCGAGCGCCTGGCGGATATAGTCGAACGCGCCGTCGCCCTTGTCGGCATGGAGCAGGCCTGAGCAGGCGATCGCACCCGCATTGACCATCGCATTGAACGGGTGGTTCTGGGCATTGAGCCGGATCGAATTGAAGGGGTCACCGGACGGCTCGACGCCGATCACGCTTTCCACCCGTTCGGCGCCCAGCGTGTCCAGCGCCAGTGCGAACACGAACGGTTTTGACATCGACTGGATGGTGAAGGACACCCTGGTGTCGCCGACCTCATAGACATGGCCGTCGAGCGTCGCGAGGCTGATGCCAAAATGGGCAGGGTCGGCCTTGCCGAGCTCCGGGATGTAGTCGGCCACCGCGCCAGCAGCCTCCGGCAGGAAGTTTGCGTAACAAGCGTGCAGAAACCGCAGCAGCGGCGGCTTTGAGCTGGACCAGGCCGTGGTGGTGGTGGCGGTGACGGGAGGAGGCGATCGTTTCATCGCCTCCTGTTGTGCAACGCAATCAGGGCGCGCGCAACTGAGCGCGCATCGACGTCAGGTGTGAAGGCGACCGGTCCGGATCGGACGCCATTCGACCGCTATGGTCTCCCAACCGATGATCACAAAGCGAGCGATTGCTCGGTATTTGTTTCGTTATGCGAAACTTTTCGCTCGGAAATGTTTCGCAAGCAAAGCAGCGTCCGACGCAGCGCTGCTCCAGAGAAGTGGCCGTCGGAGGACGAGGCACGTGGGAATTTCGTCCGCGGGGCGGCCGGGCGGTCCGCCGTCAGGTCTCGACGATCGCGACGGCCTGGCCTTCGGCAATGACCTCGTCAATCCTGACCAGAATCGACTTGATTTTGCCTGCCGCCGTCGACGTGACCGGTATTTCCATCTTCATCGCTTCGACGAATGCGATCTCGTCGCCGTCGCCGATATTGCTGCCGGCCTCAACAGGAAGCGCGCAAACGCGCCCGGCAACTTCGGTCACAACCTTGATCTCTGGCATTCCACCTCTCCGATACCGTCTTGCGGAAATTTCATCCGGCGAACGGCTTTTTGTTGTGGCGGCAGATTGCCTGAGGTAGCTTCTTCTGCAAGTGGAATTTTATTCCGCAGGACGGAATGGAGCCAAAACAAATGGGACGGCGCTCGGAACGGCTTAGCCGGCAGGGAATGCTCGCCAGCGAGACTGGCGATGGCGATGTCATCCAGGTGGTGTCGCGCGCGTTTGATGTGTTGCGGTGCTTCGAAGGGCACGAAGCACGACTCGGCAATCTCGAAATCTCGAACCGCTGCGGCCTGCCGCGTTCGACAGTGTCGCGCTTGACGCACACGCTGACGCGGATGGGACAGCTCGTCTATCTGCCGCGCGACCAGAAATATCGCATCGGCCCGAGCGCGGTCGCGATGAGCACGTCGATGATGAAGGGGCTGCAGTTGCGCAACCTGATCCGGCTGCGCTTGCAGGATGTCGCGGATCAGTTGCCCGGCACCGTGGGCTTCGTGATCCCCGACCGCTTTCATCTGGTCTATCTGGAGTTCGCCCGCGCGGCGAACGCGCTTGGCCTGCATGAGGCCACCGGCAGCCGCATCTCGATGGCGACCACCGCCGCCGGCCATGCCTACACTGCGGCGCTCGATCCCGCGATCGGCGACGCGCTGATATCAGAGATGGAAGGCGAGTTGCCGGACAGCGCCAAGATGCTGACGCCGCGCATCGCGGCCAATCGCCGCCACTTGCAGGAGCACGGCTACGTCGTCGCCTGCGGCCTGTGGAGCCCGCACATCAACGGCGTCGCGGTGCCGCTGTGGTCACCGCAATACCAGACCTATGTGGTCACCACGATCGGCCTGCTCTCGGCGATGTATGACGAGCAGCGGCTGCATCGCGAGGTCGCGCCGCTGATGGTCGACCTCGCCGCCGCGGTCGGCAGCCTGCTCGAAGGCGCCGACGGCGACATCTTCAGCAATCGGATCGAACGCAAGTCGCTTCCGGTGGCCGCCCATAACAACAACAAAATCATCAAGACGGAGGCAATGAATGAACTGGAAGCCGGAACTCGACGACCTCGCCCGGCGCGAAGCGTTCGCGCGGGAGATGGGAGGCGTTGACAAGGTCAAGCGGCAACGCGACCAGGGCCGGCTCACGGTTCGTGAGCGCATCGACAGGCTCGTCGACCAGAACAGCTTCCATGAGGTCGGTGCCATCTCCGGCATCGCCGAATACGACGAGAGTAACGAACTCAAGCATCTGACGCCGGCGAACTGCGTATTCGGCCGCGCCAGGGTCGACGGCCGCACCGTGGTCGTGGTCGGCGACGATTTCACCGTGCGCGGCGGCTCGGCCGATGCATCGATTTCCGCCAAGCCGCTGATGGCGGAGGAGATGGCGCATGACTTCCGCCTGCCGATCGTCCGCGTGATCGAGGGCTCCGGCGGTGGCGGCTCGGTGAAGACGATCGAGACCAGGGGCGCGGCCAATCTGCCCGGCGGCGTCGGCGGCACGCGCTGGTACTGGTACACGACCGCCAATCTGGCGCGCGTCCCTGTGGTCGGCCTCGGGCTCGGCTCGGTCGCGGGCCTCGGTGCCGCCCGGCTGGCGGCCACGCATTACTCGGTGATGACCAAGAGCTCCGCGATGTTCGTCGCCGGTCCGCCGGTGGTGAAGCGTTTGGGTCAGGATCTGACCAAGCAGGAGCTCGGCGGCGCCGACATCCAGACCCGCGCCGGCGCAATCGATCAGGCCGTCGAGACGGAAGAGGAGGCGTTCGACTACGCCAGACGCTTCCTGTCCTATCTGCCGGCGTCGGTCTACGATCTGCCACCGACCGTTCCCTGCACCGACGATCCGGATCGTGCCGAGGAATCGCTGCTGAAGGCCGTGCCGCGCAACCGCAAGCAGGTCTACAAGATGCGGCCGATCATCGATGCGGTCGTCGACAAGGGCTCGTTCTTCGAGGTCGCCGGCAATTTCGGCCGGCCTGTGATCACTGGATTGGCGCGGATCGAAGGCAGGGCGGTACTGTTGCTCGCCAGCGATCCCTTCCACTACGGCGGCTCGTGGACCGCGGACGCCTGCCAGAAGGTGATCCGCTGGGTCGACTTCGCCGAGACCTTCCATCTGCCGGTGGTCTATCTGATGGACTGTCCGGGCTTCATGATCGGGCTCGAGGCGGAGAAGTCGGCGACCATCCGCCACGGCGTGCGCGCGATGGCGGCGGTCAACCAGAGCACCGTGCCGTGGTGCACCATCATCATCCGCAACGCGTTCGGCGTCGCCGGTGTGGTGCATCAGCCGGCCAACCGCTTCTCGATGCGCTATGCCTGGCCGTCGGCCTATTGGGGCTCGCTGCCGCTCGAGGGCGGGATCGAGGCCGCCTATCGCGCCGAGATCGATGCGGCCGCCGATCCCGCGGCCAAGCTGCGCGAGATCGAGGATCGCCTCAACAAGCTGCGTTCGCCGTTCCGCTCGGCCGAGAAGTTCTGGGTCGAGGAGGTGATCGATCCGCGCAAGACGCGCTCGCTGCTCTGCGAGTTCGCGCGTCTCGCCGAGCCCATCCGCAAGGCCGGCCCGCCGAGCAACATGTCGACGCGGCCGTAAGCGCTCTCCCAATCGTCATTGCGAGCGCAGCGAAGCAATCCATGTCACCATCTGCTGAGGTATGGATTGCTTCGTCGCTTCGCTCCTCGCAATGACGACACGCAACTACTCGCTCTCCCGATGCACGTCGTGGATCACGATCCCCATGCCGTTCTCGGGCATCTTGATCCAGTCGCGCCGCTTCAGCGAGCGCTTGGTGTCCTCGTGTCCGCTTGCCCAATGCTCGCGCATCGAGGTGCCGGAGAATTCGTGGTCCTTGGCGTCGCCCTCATAGGCCTTCTGCTGATAGATCAGCTGCAGCAGCGTGATCCCCGGCAGCCGCGCGTTCGCCTTCTTGAGCTGGCGCTCTTCTTCCGACAGATGGTCATCGGGAATCTTTGACAGCGCGTTGTGCAGTGCCGTGCGCAGATTGTAGGTCTTGCGGTAGACGTCGGTGTTGTAGCGGGTGCGCGACGAATACATGATGTCCTTGTGGCGGGCCATCACGTCCTGGATGTCGCGCGGCAGCGCGCCGCGCGCCGAGAACAGGTCGACCTGGAACACCAGCGAGTTCATGTTGTCTTCCTGGTCGAGCAGATGCTGCAGCGGCGTGTTGGAGACGATGCCGCCGTCCCAGAAATGATCGGTGCCGACCTTCACCATCGGCAGCGCCGGCGGCAATGCGCCGCTCGCCATGATGTGCTCGGGGATGATCTCGTCATGGGCATTGTCGAAATAGATGAAGTTGCCGGACAGCACGTTCACCGCGCCGACCGCAAAGCGCATCTTCTTGGAATTGATGCGGTCGAAATCGACCAGCTCGAGCAGCGATTCACGCAGCGGTGTCGTGTCGTAGTAGCTGGTGGCGGTGCGCGCGCCGGCCGGGCTGAGCCACGGATTGGTCTGGTGCGGGGTGAAGAAGCCCGGTTGCCCCAGCGTCGTCGTCAGCCATGAGCTGGTGAAATTGCGCGCCTTGCGGAAGATGTCGCCGTCCGGGGTGTGATGCCAGATCTTGCGGCCGGTGATGCGATCCCAGAATGTGTGCAGCCGCTGCAGCCGCTTGTCTGGGGGATTGCCGGCGATGATCGCCGAGTTGATCGCGCCGATCGAGACGCCGCAGACCCAGTCGGGCTCGATGTTGGATTCGTGCAGCGCCTGATAGACACCGGCCTGATAGGCGCCGAGCGCGCCGCCGCCCTGCAGAACCAGGGCCACGCGATCGCATCCTTCGGGACGCCAGCCGGGCGTCGCGTGATCGATATCGTCGGGATGAGGGGTGCGCGCGTCCATATCAGACACTCCAAAAAATTGCGGTGAGAATTCAGGGTGCCGATGACGCCGTGATGACAAATGCCGCGCCGCCGCGCGGCGCATCCGCCATGCCTGCCTGCATGGTTAGCATTGGCCTGATCAGCAACACGCGGGTCACGCAAGCGTAACCGCGGTCATGCCCGTGACGGAAATCCCTCATATCGCTGTCAATCTCGGCCGTTAGCTTCCGCGCAATATTTCCAAACAGGGGGTTATCGCGATGCGCAGGGAAGATCTGCTCAAGCTTCCGTCCATGCCGGCTGCCGGTCCGAGCTATCCCGCCGGTCCCTACCGCTTCATCGATCGCGAATTCCTCGTCATCACCTATGAGACCGATCCGGAATTGATCCGCGCCGGCTTGCCTGAGCCGCTGGAGCCGATCGAGCAGGCGATCGTGCATTACGAATGGATCAAGATGCCCGACAGTTCCGGCTTCGGCAGCTACACCGAGTCCGGCCTCGTGATTCCCGCGCGGCTGCACGGCGAGGAGGTCAACTTCGTCTGCCAGATGTATCTCGACGATGATCCGCCGATCGCGGCCGGCCGCGAGATCTGGGGCTTTCCGAAGAAATACGCCCATCCCAAGCTCGAGATCGTCAAGGACACGCTGACCGGCACGCTGGAATATGCCGGCCAGCTCGTCGCGATGGGCACGATGGGCTACAAGCACGAGAGCATGGCCGGCAATGGCGACATCACCCGCGCCACGCTGTCGAAGACGCAAATCAATCTGAAGATGATCCCCGGCGTCGACGGCCATCTCGAGATCTGCCAGCTGGTTGCGATCAACCTGACCGACATCGTCGTCAAGGGATCGTGGATCGGACCCGGCCGGCTGCATCTCGTGCCGCACGTCAACGCACCGGTCGCGGACTTCCCGGTCAAGCGCGTCGTCGGCGCGCATCATTACATCGCTGATTTGACGCTGCCGTTCGGCCGCATCGTGCACGACTACAACAAGGAAGTCGCAGAGGCGGCGGCACCGACCGGTCTCGCCGCGGAGTAGCACGCGGCGAGGCTCGATCAGGCCGCGACCGGTTTCGCCTCCGGCGCGACCTTGGGCTGCGGCCGCGAGATCGCCAGCACACTCAGCGCGGCGGTCACGCAGAGCGCGCCTGCGATGAAGAATGCCGGCAAATAGCTCGCATAGAGCGTGCGCGACAGCCCTGCGCCGAACGCGGCGGCGCCGGCGCCGAGCTGGTGGCCGGCAAAGATCCAGCCGAACACCAGATTGGCGCGCTCGGCGCCGAAGCGCTGCGCGGTCAGGCGCACCGTCGGCGGCACGGTTGCGATCCAGTCGAGGCCGTAGAACATCGCAAACAGCGACAGCCCGTAGAAGGTGAAGTCGGAGTACGGCAGATACAGCAGCGACAACCCGCGCAGGCCGTAATACCAGAACAACAGCCGGCGATTGTCGAAGCGGTCCGACAGCCAGCCCGAGATGATGGTGCCGAAGAAATCGAAGATGCCCATCGCCGCGAGCAGGCTCGCGGCCTGCACTTGGGGAATGCCGTAGTCGAGGCACATCGGGATCAGGTGCACCTGGACGAGGCCGTTGGTCGAGGCGCCGCAGACGAAGAAGGTAGCGAACAGGATCCAGAACACCGACGACTTCGAGGAATCGCGCAACGTGCCGAGCGCGGCCGCCATGATCGGCGCATTGGCCGGCGGCGGCGCGGGGAGCGGCGTGGTGCCTTCGTCGCCGAACGGACGCAGGCCGACATCGCTCGGCCGGTCGCGCATCACCATCAGCACGGCGAAGGCGGCAACGCCGAGCATGACGCAGACAAGGCCAAGCGCGACACGCCAGCCGTAATGCTCGGTGATGGTCGCGAGCAGTGGCAGGAAGGCGAGCTGCCCGGTCGCGACGCTCGCAGTGAGCATACCGATCACGAGGCCGCGTCGCGCGACGAACCAGCGCGTCGCGATCGTCGCGCCGAGTACCAGCGCGGTCATGCCGGTGCCGATCCCGATCACGACGCCCCACAACAGGATGAGCTGCCAGACCTGCGTCATGGCGAGCGAGGCCAACAGTCCCGAGACCACGATCAATTGCGCCGCCAGCGTCACGTTGCGCAGGCCATAGCGGTTCATCAGCGCCGCGGCGAACGGCGCCATCAGCCCGAACAGGATGAAGCGGATCGACAGCGCGGAGGAGATTTCCGCGGTGGACCAGCCGAACTCCTTCTGCAAGGGCACGATGAAGACACCGGGTGCGCCGACGGTGCCGGCTGAGATCAGCGCGGCCAGGAAGGTCACGGCGACCATCACCCAGCCGTAATGGATGTTGCGGCGGGCGAGGGCGGAAGCAAGCCAGTTCGAGATCATTGGGCCCCGTTGAGATGCGATGAGTATTCTATTCGTGGTGCGCAATATGGCACGAGGGATCTATGTCTAAAATGACATAGTTCCCTCGTTTTCGGACTCGGCCGCGGAGCCGTCTTGAACTAGCGCGTGACCCGCTCGACCGCGATTGCGGTGGCTTCGCCGCCGCCGATGCACAAAGCGGCGACGCCGCGCTTCAGGTTCTGCGCTTCCAGCGCGTGCAGCAAGGTCACGATCAGCCGCGCGCCGGTGGCGCCGATCGGATGGCCCAGCGCACAGGCGCCGCCATTGATGTTCAGCCGGTCACGGGGAATGCCGAGATCGCGCTGCGCCGCCATCGCGACCACCGCGAACGCCTCGTTGATCTCGAACAGGTCGACATCGCCGACGCTCCAGCCGACCTTGTCGAGCAGTTTTCTGATCGCCGGGATCGGCGCGGTGGTGAACCATTGCGGCTCCTGGCTGTGGGTGGCGTGGCCCTTGATTTCGGCCAGCACCGGCAGGCCGTCGCGGTCGGCGAGCGAGCGCCGCGCCAGGATCAGCGCGGCGGCGCCGTCGGCATTGGCCGAGGAGGCGGCGGGCGTGATGGTGCCATTGGCGCGGAACGCCGGCTTCAGGCCGGGGATCTTGGCCGGATCGACCTTCAACGGGTGCTCGTCATTGGCGATGATGCGCGGGCCGGCCTTCTCGTTAAGCGTGATCGGTGCGATCTCGGCCTTGAAGGCGCCGCCCTCGACCGCCTTGCGGGCGCGGCTCAGCGTCTCCATCGCGAAAGCGTCCTGGTCGGCGCGGGTGAACTGATAGGCCTCCGCGGTCGCCTCGCCGAAATCGCCCATTGAGCGGCCGGTCTCATAGGCGTCCTCGAGGCCGTCCATCATCATGTGGTCGATGATGCGGTCGTGGCCGGCGCGATAGCCGCCGCGCGCCTTCTGCAGCAGATAGGGCGCGTTGCTCATGCTCTCCATGCCGCCGGACAGCACGATTCTCGGCCGAGCCGGCCCTTATGATGTCGTGGGCCAGCATGGTCGCCTTCATGCCGGAGCCGCAGACCTTGTTGACGGTGGTGGCGCCGGTGGCGTCCGGCAGACCTGCGCCGCGCGCGGCCTGACGGGCGGGGGCCTGGCCCTGGCCGGCCGGCAGCACGTTGCCCATGAACACCTCGTCGATGCGTTCGGGCGCGAGCTTTGCGCGCTCGAGCGCCGCGCCGATCACATGCGCGCCGAGCTTGTGGGCCGCGAGCGGCGTGAGTTCGCCCATGAAGCGGCCGAGCGGGGTGCGGACGGCGGAGAGGATGACGACGGGATCGGCGCTGGTTGCCATGGCAGGATTCCCTTCAAGGCCGGGGAGTTGATTGAATTATAATCATCATATGATGCGATGCAAAAAATGCAACTCCGGCTCCCATGACAAAATGTCGTGTTGGCATGAATCAGAGGCCGGGATAGTTCCGCAATCACCACTGTCGTCCCGGCGAAGGCCGGGACCTAAACGCCGCAGCAGTGGTTGTGAGAGGGACTCGTCGTTCCAGCATTGCGCAACAATTTGCATTTGGGGTTGGGTCCTGGCTCTCGCCCATAGGCGCTAAGATAGTTTGATCATTGCCTGATAGCGGCGCTTGCGTCTGGGGGGCTCGCGCAGATGTCGCCGGAGAGCACGGCTTGCTCTGCGCAGACAAGCGATCGTGGGTTGGGGAATGACGGCTTGGAGCCATGAGGCGATGAGCTGACGTAGCAGGCGCCATGCGGAAGGTCTGGTCAGGCGGCTTCGTCCAAGCGGGGAGAGTCCTCGAGTTCGTCGACCAGCGGCTCGAGCAGTAGAGTGATCAGCAGGTGAGCGAGGATATGGGGTTTAGCGGACCGCTGGTCAGTTCCGGGAGGTCCCTTCAAGCCAATCAAGCTCTTCAGCCGCTTGAAGCCGAGCTCAATCCGCCATCGCAACCGGTAGAGGGCAATGACGTCAGCAGCCGTGAAGTCCTCGCCCTTGAGCGAGGTCGCCAGGATTACCCAATCTGCGGCCTCAAGCGTTTGCCTGGAGAGTTGATGGCCTCCCTTCTGGGCTGTCCTGCGTGCCTTGCGTCGCGCCTCCGCGGCCGCATGCGCCGGCTTTTTGACCGCGACCAAGCGCACAGCAAGCGGTTGCGCACCGGACTTGCGCTCTATCCAGATCGGTCGATCGATCATGCCGCCTGCCAAGGCCTTGCGCAGCTCTGCGATGAGATCGACAAGGTTGCCGTTGCGATCCAGCCAACGCGCGCTCTTCCAGCCCGCGCGGATCACGAAGTCCGCGCCGGCATCGACCAGATGCGCCATGCGCTCTGGTTGCAGGTAGGCACGGTCGGCAAGACGGATCTCGCCGGCAGTCACGGGTATCCGATCCAGTGTCTCGCCTGCGCCCTCATCGGTCAGCTCGAAGTGCCCAAAGCGCTCTTGCGGAAGATCGAACGCACTGTGGATACGCCACACTGCGTTGTTTTGCCTGCCCTCGGTTCCGGCTTTGGGGACCGTCGTGGCGTCAACGATGCGGATCAGCCGACCGCGGCTTGCCTTCGGCGCACCACTCGCAAGTGCCTGACCTATCAGTTGCGCCAGCCAATCTCCGGACTGACGCAAGCGATACAACAGAGCCACGTTGGAGATGTCGACAAGGCCCACCGACGTCGCCCACGCCGCCGTCAGCCGCAGACCCCGCGTGCCCAGACAATACGCAAGGATCAGCCGCAGCAAATCAACCGCATTGGTGATCTCGCGCGGACGAACAAACGCCTTCGTCTCGCGCGCGCCAACCTCCAGAGCCTCAGCCCCACCAAGCCGAGCAACAACACGCGCCCAGTCTTCGTTCACAAGCGATTCGTGTCTCATCCCTTCTTGGCATCACATACAAATTCAACGCGCAAATCCTATTTTAGCGCCTATGGGCCTTCGCCGGGACGACAGTGAGTGTGTGGGGCGACTTGTGAATCATACTTCCGCGTTCTCGCGACATGAATCGTCCGAGCTTTGCATCTTGAGTATTTATCCGCGGGGGCCGGCGCCTCCGGGCTTGCCCGCGATGTGGCCTAGTCCGACCGCCAGGCCCCGAGCAAGAACCGTCGCTTCGGTGCGGCGCCTGCCTGCTTCTGCACGTCGGGCAGGTCGACGGCGTAACGCTTCATCAGCAGCTTGATTGCGACCGCGATGACCACGAAGGGTGTGACGTAGATCGCGAAAACTTCGAAGGCGTTCATGGCGTCCTCCGCGGTTTCGGAGCAGGCATGCTAGCACAATCGCTGGGCGAGGGGGACGGCCGATCCGGGGGGCGCGCCGGACAAAATCGGGCGCGCAGTGCAACACGCTGCCGCTGATGCCGCCGCGCATGGCCGCATGCGGCAGCTTCGATTGACACCGACTCCGTCGGCGCTACGCTGCTGGCCCGGGACGCTTTTCCCAACAGAATCAAAATCCGGAATCTAGACCCAGAAGAACCAAGAAAAGGGCAGGACACGCCGTGACACGCGTCATCGCGTCTTGAGCGGGACCACGCGGACTTCCGCGCTCGCGCCATTTCGCATCCGCAGCTATCGCTTTCAATGGCCATCCGATCTGCTCACCTCCTGGGCGTTCGAGGTCGAGACGCTGGTGCTCGGCTGGTACATCATGGTCGAGACCGGCTCGGTGCTGCTGCTGACCGTGATGGCCTCGCTGCAATATGTCGGCACGCTGGTCGCGCCGGTGGTCGGCATGATCGGCGACCGCATGGGGCATCGCGATCTGCTCGCCGTGATGCGCTTTGCCTACACGGCGCTTGCCGGGACCATCATGTTGCTGGCGCTGACGGGGCATCTGGCGCCGCTGAAGGTCATGATCATCGTTGCGCTGATGGGCGTGATCCGCCCGTCGGACCTCGGCGTCCGCGGCGCGCTGCTCGCCGACATCATGCCGCCGGCGCAGCTGGTCGGCGCCATCAGCCTGGCGCGCACGACGCAGGACTCGGCACGCATCGCCGGCGCACTGACCGGCGCGGGATTGTTCGCGGCGCTCGGCATCGGCTATGTCTATGTCGGGATCGCGAGCTTCTATTTCGTTGCCGCGATCCTGATGCTCTGCATGGGCCGTCCGGCCCAAGCGCACGGCGCAGCCGATCTCGCGGCGGGCGATGTGCCGGGCTCAAAACTGCTGCGCGACCTCAAGGAGGGCATCGTCTATGCCTGGAGCGGTCCGGGCATGCGCGCCGCGCTCTGCGTCGCGTTCCTGGCCAACCTCACCGCGTTTCCGCTCACCAACGGCCTGCTGCCTTACGTCGCGCGCGACATCTTCCATACCGACCAGACCGGGCTCGGCTATCTCTCCGCGAGTTTTGCATTCGGCTCGCTGATCGGCTCGATCACGCTCAGTATGGCCGGCGGCGTGCGCATCGCGCGGCTTCTGATCGGCGCGACGCTCGCCTGGTACGCGATGCTGCTGGTGTTCGTCGAGCTCAGGACCATGCCGGTGGCGATGGCCTGCCTGGTGCTGGCAGGCATCGCGCAGAGCATGTCGATGATCTCCGCCGCCGTGATGCTGATGCGCAACGCCAGCGCCCATCTGCGCGGCCGCGTGATGGGCGTGCGCATGATGGTGATCTACGGCCTGCCGCTCGGCCTGCTCGCGGCCGGCAGCCTGATCGACCTGATCGGCTACACCGCGACCGGCACGCTGCTGGCGGCGGCAGGCTTCATCGCCATGCTGGCGATCGCGCTGCACTGGCGGGCTGATCTGTGGCCAGTGCATGCGCCGGCGAATGCAAGGTGAGGGGCAGGCGTTGCCCGGATAAACCGAAGCTCAATCCGAGGCCGATAAGGCCCCGCATATCGATTTGCACACTGCGACCAGGTACTTCCGCGCCCGTCCTAACACCAGGACTTGCATATTAAGAGGCACGCGATCTCATAGACGCATCAACGCGCGTGCCAGCAGAGCGTTGTCCAACTGCATTGAGTTGGCGATGCATTTTGCCCGTTCGGAACGTTGAGCTGCATCGGCCTCTTGCAATCGTAAGGTTATGCGCATATATGCGTATAAGATCATTGCTAGCGGTGAGGTCAACCAATGGTAAATCGGCTGAAGTATCACCGGGTTCAGAACGCCAAAACGCAATCCGAGGCTGCTAAGGCGGCTGGTGTAACCCAACCGACATATCAGCGCTGGGAAACAGGCCGCGCTGAAGTGCCAAGTGCGGCGTTGGCAAAACTGGCAAAATACTTCAAGGTAACCACGGCGGAACTGCTAGGTGCGCATCCGCCTGTGGAGGCGGCATTCTATGACGATGATGCGCCGCTTGACCTGCAATACTACGGTGAGATCGCTGTGCATTTTAGGAGCGGCAGCGAACCTTTGGTGCTGTCGATCTCAGAAGCTGCCCGTGCGTCAGCCCATTCGCAGCTGCACGAGAACCGTCGGTTCATCACGTTCAAGGACTTGGGCAACCGCAGCGTGGCGATTCGACGCGACGCCATTTCCGAGTTCTATCTTTCCAGCGAAGCCTACGACTGGTACGGGCCGGAAGAAGAACATGCCAGCTATAAGCTGGGCACGCCGATCCAGATGCCTGATACGCGCGATTGGGACATCATCGAGGCAATCTACGCCGAAGAAATTGGCGCCGGTGATTTCACGTCAGATTATCCAAGGGAGCAAGTCGAGCGCGTCTGTAGAGCGATCATGATCACCGATGAGCAGTGGGACAAGCTAGTCGCTGATGGCCGCGTCAAGCAGGAGGAACTTGAAACCGAAAAGGCTGCGCGAGCGGCGGACACCGCCGAAATTCTTGCCTTGGCTCACACCGTGACGATCCAACTTTCGAACGGAAAGCGCCGAGAGATTGAATATGTCGACTGCAACCTTTTCGAGTGCTGGGAGCAGTTTGAGGACGTACACTATCCCTACAGCGATCCGGAGCCCGGTCTAATTCACCTACCGTATGAGGGCTATCATCGGACAGTATTCCTCAACCCAGGCGCATTGGATTACGTTTCGTTTCCGACCCATAAAGTGGAAGGTGACCGTATCGAAAGTTATGACGATGGACTGACGGACGATCACGAGATTGAGGCTGCGGGCGACGATGACAAGGCGATCAAGCTGCCGAAGCCAAAAAAGAAGACGCCCGCGAAGAAAGGGCGGACAAAATGAAGCCGACGCTGGCGTAGCCCGGATCGAGCGAAGCGCAATCCGGGGCAGCTTGATCCGCAGATGACGCGTCCCGGATTGCGCTGCGCTCCATCCGGGCTTCTGTAACGGGCCTTGTTTAGTCAATCCCTTTTTGCGTCATCCACTCGCCGGGCACTTGCTTCTGTACGGGATCGGCGCGGTGGCCGTCGCCTGATGGGGTGCATTGAGGAGCCGGCCGGCCAATCTACGGAAGCGTGGTTGTGAGCCACTTCCCGGATGGCGGCCTGACCGGATCCATCGTCCCGGCGAAGGGACTTCGCTCGGGGAGAGCCTGGTGTCGTGGCCCGCCCAGAACCGATTGATGCTCCTGGTTTAGATGGCGTTGGCCAACGGGTTGAATGGTTTCGCATCGGCGAGCATGCGATGCACCAGCGCGACCTTGGCCTTGCGCATGCCGGCACGCCTGGCGATCCGCATGGCCCAGCCCTTCAGCGCCGCGCAATTCCTGACCGGCTTGGTCAGCATCACGTGAGCCGCCTGATAGAGCGCCTCGCGCACGGACGCATCGCCGATCTTGCTGATGCGGCCGGTGTAATCGGTTTCCCCCGATTGGTATTTCTTCGGGGTGAGGCCAAAATGCGCTCCTGTCGCCTTCGATGACCGGAAGCGCTTCGGGTCGTCGACCGCCGAGGCATAGGTGAGCGCCACGATCGGGCCGACGGACGGCGTCGTCATCAAGAGCCTGGCCTGCGGGTGCGATTTGGCGAGCTTCTGGACCTGCTTGTCCAGGCTGTTGAACTCGCGCCGCAGCACGGCATGGGCTTCGAGCAGCGCCTGCGCCACCACCTCAAGTCCAGGATGGCCCGCAACGAGCTCCCGGATGCGTTCGGCGAAGGTGCGCTCGGTGGTCGCGCCGACCTTCAGGCCAAAGCCGCGGAGCACGCCGCGCAGGCTGTTCTCGACGTCGCGCAGCTTGGATTGCAGCAGCTTGCGCGCCGTCAGAATGGCACGGCTCTCCTGCGCCGCGATCGATTTGCAGTGCACCGGCCGGAACCAGCCGAGCCGCATCAGTTGCGCGATCCCGCGCGCATCATTGCGGTCCGACTTCACCACCATTGCCTTGAACGCATCGCGCACATGCCGGGTCTCCAGAAGCTCAACCGCAAGTCCCGCCTCCCGCATCGCCGCGTACAGCGACAAGGGACCTGCCTCCAGCCCGATCCGCTCAAGCACCAGCCCCAGCGACCGGAACCAGCCGATCAGGGCCTCCGGCTCGCTCGCAACCTTCGCCTCGCGCAAAATCTTGCCGGCCCCGTCGACAAGGCAAACACTCGAGCATTCCAAAGACACGTCGATTCCTGCATAGTGGTACATGGTCGTCCCTCATGATGCTTGGAGCGGGCTTGCCTCACTCCGTTTGACACCATCAGTTCGAGGGACGACCGCCTTCCAACCAACAGGCCGCTCGCGAGCGCGCCTCCAAATCGCGCCGTAGCGAGCGGGCGGCCGGCCCGTTACCCCATCTACAAGGTGTCACTATTACCGCTTGCGATCCAAAAATCCCTGCAGCAGGCGCTGCGGCTCGCCGGTCTGGAACGACTTGCCGAACACGCCGACGCTCAGGTTCACCGACTCGGTCAGCGGCAGCTCTTCCCATTGCCGCAGCAGATCCTTCTGGATGCGCAGCGCTTCGGGGCCGCATTCCAGCAGCGCCTTGACTGTGTGCTCGACGGCCTCATCGAGGCCGCTGGGTTTTGCCACGGTGTCGACAAGGCCCCAGGAGAGCGCAGTGGAGGCGTCGATGTTTTCCGCGGTCATCATCAGCCAGCGGGCGCGGCCCCAGCCGATCAGGCGCGGCAGCAGTGCTGCGTGAATCACCGAGGGGATGCCGACGCGGACCTCGGGCATGCCGAACATCGCGTCATGCGCGGCAACGCGGACGTCGCAGGCGACCGCGACCTCGAGGCCGCCGCCGAGGCACCAGCCGGGCAGGCGGGCGATGACAGGCGCGGGGAATTTGCGCACGGCCTCGCAGAGATCGCGCAGGCGGCTGATGAAGGCTTCCGCCGATTGCTGGTCGAGCTTCGCCATCTCCTTGATGTCGGCGCCCCCGATCATGCTGCGCTCGCTTTCGCCGGCCAGGATCACGGCGCGGATGGTCGGATCGGCGGCGAGATGCTCAAAGCCTTCGCGCACGCCGTTGGTCACGGCCGAGCTGACGATGTTCAGCCTGCCGGCGTTGCAGATCGTGAGGCGGACGACGCCTCTGGCGTCGCGGTCGATGCCGCAGTGCGGATTGAGCATGTCCATTGGAAAAAGTCCCGGCGCAGGAATTGATAGCGCCATGTCTCGGACAAAGCGCGTCTCTGTCAAGGCACTGGCCCTGTGGTTGCGCTGCATGGCGCGGATCTATAGAATTATAGTAATCATATAAATGGAGCCGTCATGACCGCCGCCGAGACTTCAGATCTTCATTCGCCCGAGCTGCTGCGCACGCGCGTGGTCGAATGGCAGGCGCCCGGGCCGGTCGCCAGGGCGGCGATGCCGATGTCCGGGATCGAGGCGATGCGCGCGATCCGCGACGGCCACTTGCCGCCGCCGCCGATGGCAAAACTGATCGGCTTCCGCATGGCTGTTGTCGATGAGGGGCGGATCGTGATGGAACTCGAACCGCATGAGAGTCTGGAGAACACCATCGGCCTCTTGCACGGCGCGACCGCCGCCGCACTGCTCGATACCGCGATGGGCTGCGCGATCTCGACCCTGCTGCCGGCGGGGCAGACCTCTGTCACGCTCGACCTCAAGCTGACCTATCTGCGCCCGCTCTCGGCGCGCTCGGGAACCATCTCGGCCGAGGGCAAGGTGATCAAGCTTGGCCGCCAGACCAGCTACGCCGAAGGTTTTGTCCGCGACGGCAAGGGCAATCTTGCAGTGCACGCGACCGCGACGTTTTCCATGCTCGGCGGGGAATCAAAGGCGAAATAACTGCAGCATTCCCGGCGCAAATCTGCTATTGTATGATTAGAAACATTCCATGAGAGCGGCATGCGCTATTCGAAAGAACACAAGCAGGAGACCCACGCGCGGATCGTGAAGAAGGCCGCGACGCGGCTGCGCGAGAGGGGCGCCCATGGCATCGGCGTCGCCGACCTGATGAAGGATGCCGGCCTGACCCATGGCGGCTTCTACGCGCATTTCGATTCACGCGAGGCGCTGGTGATCGAGGCCTTCAACTACGCCATGGACCGCGCCACCGAGCGCTGGCGCAAGGTCACGGCGGAGGTGCCGCCGGAGAAGCGGCTTGCAACCATGGTCGACGGCTACCTTTCGGCGGCTCATCGCGACGATCCCGGCCAGGGCTGCGCGGTTCCGGCGCTTGGTGCCGAGATCGCCCGCGAAGGCCCGAAGACCCGCAAGGCCTTTGCGCTCAAGCTCGACCAGATGATCGACATGATGGCCGACCAGATCCAGGACGTGCCGCGCAAGACTGCGCGCAGGCAGGCGATGGCCACGCTCGCGACCATGATGGGCACCATCGTGATGTCGCGGATCGCGGGCAATGGCGAGATGTCCGACGAGATCCTCAGCGCGGGCCGCGAGGCGGTGCTCGGCCGGGCGGCTGTGACGAAGAAGCCGCGTGCCAGGGCGAATTAGGGGCGTTCCCGCGACGAGGCGCCGGATCTCCCGGTTTGGTTTTCGTCGGCAACGAAGGCATGAGGCACCCTTTGGAAGGCCTCAGCGCTGCGAGGCTTCCGGAGTGATGGCCCTTCGCATGCTCCCTCCGACCTTGATGGCCGAGGCAATAATCAATAGCGACCGCCATCGCGCTTTTGTTGTGTGAGCCATTCCGACAGCGTCCTCGTTTTTGATCGTGGATCACCCGACGACCCTCGTCTGATACTCGTTCCGGAGCGCGCCGACCGAAGCTTGGCTGATTCAGTTTCCACGATCGCGTCTGCGGAAGCCGACGATCTCTCGGCAGCTTCTCTCTCGAGGCGCAGCTTCTTCAATCGCGCCATTTTGTCCCGCTCCGCCTCTGTCTCGGCTCCGTCGGACAACAGCGTCTTGTGGTGAGCAGTCTCTGCTGAACCCCGGACTCCGATGATGGTTGTCTCGCCAAGCGCCTTGCAGGCCTCGAGCCGATGCAACCCCTCGAGCAAAACGAGGCGGCCCTCATCAGGCCGAACGAGAATGGGGACTTGTTGCCCAACTTCCAGAATACTCGCCGCGATTTCTCGAACGAGCTCAGGCCTGAGGGTTTTCCGTTTCTTAACGGGCACGTAAATCTGATCGATTGGAAGACTTTCCGGGTCGGGCACAGTGTTACTCCCTACTCAGGATCCGTCCAAAATGCGGTTTAAGGATGAAGCGCCACACTGCCAAGGCATTTCTCAAAGAGGCATTTCTCAAACTGAGCTCGAGGGCCAGCGCCAGTCAGGTCGGCCCGGCAAACAGCGCGCGCTCGGCTTCCACCGTCTCATAGATGTAATCCGCCACCGCGCGGATGCGGGCGAGGTCCTTGCTGTCGGCGTGCATCAGGAGCCAGAAGGTGCGCGAGATCCGCACCTCGTCGCGCAGCACCGGCTGCAACTCGGGGTGGGTGGACGCCATGAAGTGCGGCAGCACCGCGATGCCGAAGCCGGCGATGGTGGCATTGAGCTGTGCGATCAGGTTGGCGCTGCGGAATTTGGCCGAGATCTTCGGCGAGACCAGCGGCAGATAGTCCAGTTCCGGCGTGAACAGCAGCTCCTCGATGTAGCCGACGAAGCGGTGCCGCGGCAGGTCGGCGCGCGCGGCGATCTTTGGCGCCTGCGCCAGATAGCTGGGTGCGGCATAAAGCCCGAGCGTGTAGTCGAGCAGCTTGCGGCCGACGATGCGACCTTCCTTCGGCATGGTCAGGCTGATCGCGATGTCGGCCTCGCGCTTGGAGAGCGAGAACAGCCGCGCGGTGGCAACGAGCTGCAGATCGAGATCAGGATACCGCTCGGTGAACTTGACCAGCCGCGAGGCTAAAAAGTGGCTGCCGAAGCCGTCGGGCGCGCCGATCCGTACCGTGCCGGTGAGATGCGCGCGCGAGCCGCCGACCGCTTCCTGGTTGGCGACGATGGTCGATTCCATCGCCTCGGCGCTGTCGGCGACGCGCTGGCCGGCCTCGGTCAGCAGGTAGCCGGTCTTGCGCCGATCAAACAGTTTTGCGGAGAGGCGGCCTTCCAGCCGGTCGACACGCCGGATCACTGTGGCATGATCGACGCCGAGCTGCTTGGCGGCAGCCGACACCGACCCGCCGCGCACGATGGCAAGCACGAAACGGAAGTCGTCCCAGTCGATCGTGTCGCCGCCTTGATCCTGCATTTCCGCACATCTAAGGTGCAATTTATCGGACTTGAATCCTATAAAATGCAGGGTCATTAGGGTTTGTAAAGCGATCTCGCCGCGAGGAGCGGCGATTCAGGTCTTCAAGGGAGGATATTCATGCGCTCGATCGGACATTTCATCGGTGGCAAGGAGGTCAAGGGCACCTCGGGCCGTACGGCCGACGTCTTCGAGCCGATGACCGGCGACGTCCAGGCCAAGGTGGCGCTGGCCTCCAAGGCCGAAGTTCGCGCGGCGGTGGAGAACGCCCGCGCCGCGCAGGGCGAATGGGCCGCCACCAACCCGCAGCGCCGCGCCCGCGTGATGATGAAATTCGTCGAGCTGGTGCAGCGCGACTACGACAAGCTCGCCGAACTGCTGGCGCGTGAGCACGGCAAGACCGTCCCCGACGCCAAGGGCGACATCCAGCGCGGCCTTGAAGTCGCCGAGTTCGCCTGCGGCATCCCGCATCTGATGAAGGGCGAATACACCGAGGGCGCCGGCCCCGGCATCGACATCTATTCGATGCGCCAGCCGCTCGGCGTCGTCGCCGGCATTACGCCGTTCAACTTTCCGGCGATGATCCCGATGTGGAAGTTCGCGCCCGCGATCGCCTGCGGCAACGCCTTCATCCTCAAGCCGTCCGAGCGCGATCCGGGCGTGCCGATGATGCTTGCCGAACTGATGATCGAAGCGGGCCTGCCGGCCGGCATCCTCAACGTAGTCAACGGCGACAAGGAAGCGGTCGACGCCATCCTCGACGATCCCGACATCAAGGCGATCGGCTTCGTCGGCTCGACGCCCATTGCACAGTATATCTATGAACGCGCCGCGCAGACCGGCAAGCGCTGCCAGTGCTTCGGTGGCGCCAAGAACCACGCCATCATCATGCCCGATGCCGACATGGACCAGGCGGTCGACGCGCTGATCGGCGCCGGCTACGGCTCGGCCGGTGAGCGCTGCATGGCGGTCTCGGTTGCGGTGCCCGTCGGCAAGACCACCGCCGACCGACTGATGGAAAAGCTGATCCCGCGCGTCGAGTCGCTCAAGATCGGCACCTCGGTCGATCCGTCGGCCGACTACGGTCCGCTGGTGACCCGCGAGGCAGTCGAGAAGGTGAAGAGCTACATCGACATCGGCGTCAAGGAAGGCGCGACGCTCGCTGTCGACGGCCGCGGCTTCAAGATGCAGGGCTACGAGAACGGCTTCTATCTCGGCGGTTCGCTGTTCGACAACGTCACCAAGGACATGCGGATCTACAAGGAAGAGATTTTCGGCCCGGTGCTCTCGGTGGTGCGCGCCAAGGACTATCACGAGGCGCTGGCGCTGCCGTCCGACCACGACTACGGCAACGGCGTTGCGATCTTCACCCGCGACGGCGACGCCGCGCGCGACTTCGCGGCCAAGGTCAATGTCGGCATGGTCGGCGTCAACGTGCCGATCCCGGTGCCGATCGCCTACTACACCTTCGGCGGCTGGAAGAAGTCCGGCTTCGGCGATCTCAACCAGCACGGTCCGGACTCGGTTCGCTTCTACACCAAGACCAAGACGGTGACCTCGCGTTGGCCGTCCGGTGTCAAGGACGGCGCGGAGTTCTCGATCCCGACGATGAAGTGACGCGAGATTGGAGTGAGCTACAGCAGCATCGGGAAATCACCTCTCCCTTGGGGAGAGGTCGGCGCGAAGCGCCGG
This sequence comes from Bradyrhizobium sp. USDA 4011, assembly GCF_054063415.1. NCBI lineage: Bacteria > Pseudomonadati > Pseudomonadota > Alphaproteobacteria > Hyphomicrobiales > Nitrobacteraceae > Bradyrhizobium > Bradyrhizobium sp. USDA 4011. The sequence continues at coordinate 738,525 of NZ_JBSSGG010000001.1, read as the reverse complement.
GTGAGGGGGCACGGTCTCTCGTCGGAGCGGCAGCCCCTCACCCGATTTGCTGCGCAAATCGACCTCTCCCCGGTGGGGAGAGGTGACCTCAGCCTGCGGGGGCATTGAGATGCAGTTCGCTCTCAACGAGGACCAGATCGCGGTTCGCGACATGGCGCGGGCGTTTGCGGCTTCGAGGATCGCGCCGCACGCGCTCGAATGGGACGAGAAGAAGCACTTTCCGGTCGACGTGATGCGCGAGGCAGCAGGCCTCGGCATCGGCGGCATCTACATCAACGACGATGTCGGCGGCTCGGCGATGACGCGCTTCGACGCCGCGCTGATCTTCGAGGCCTTGGCGACGGGCTGTCCGACCACGTCCGCGTTCATCTCGATTCACAACATGGCGTCCTGGATGATCGATGCCTATGGCAACGACACCCAGCGCCACAGATGGCTGCCGAAGCTCTGCACCATGGAGTTGCTCGCGAGCTACTGCCTGACCGAGCCAGGCGCCGGTTCGGATGCAGCTGCGCTGCGCACCCGCGCGGTGCGTGACGGCGACCATTACGTGCTCAACGGCCAGAAGCAGTTCATCTCGGGCGCCGGCAGCACCGACCTCCTGGTGGCGATGGTGCGGACCAGCGGCGATGGCCCCGGCGGCGTCTCGACGATCGTCGTCGACGGCAAGACGCCGGGCGTCTCGTTCGGCGCCAATGAGCGCAAGATGGGCTGGAATGCGCAGCCGACCCGCCCGGTTGTATTCGAGAACGCGCGCGTGCCGGTCGAAAACCGGCTCGGCGAGGAGGGCATCGGCTTCAAGATCGCGATGGCCGGCCTTGACGGCGGCCGTCTCAACATCGCGGCGTGCTCGCTCGGCGGCGCACAGACGGCGCTCGACAAGGCGCTGTCCTACATGAAGGACCGCAAGGCCTTTGGAAAGCGCCTCGACGAATTCCAGGCGCTGCAGTTCAAGATCGCCGACATGGCAACCGAGCTCGAAGCCGCACGCACATTCCTGTGGCGCGCAGCCGCCGCGCTCGACCGCAAGGATCCCGACGCCTCCATGCTGTGCGCGATGGCGAAACGGTTCGGCACCGATGTCGGCTTCGAGGTCGCTAACCAGGCGCTGCAATTGCATGGCGGTTACGGCTACCTCAGTGAATACGGCGTCGAGAAGATCGTGCGCGATCTGCGCGTGCACCAGATCCTCGAAGGCACCAATGAAATCATGCGACTGATCGTGTCGCGCAAATTGATCGAGGGCGCGCGATGAATGATGTGGCCGCTGCCGAAGGCGACCTGATTGCGCGCAAGGAAGGGGCGGCCGGCATCATCCGGCTCAACCGGCCGAAGGCGATCAATGCCGTGACGCTGGAGATGTTCCACGACATCGACAGGGCGCTCGACGCGTTCGAAGCCGATGGCGATGTCGCGGTTATCGTGCTGGAAGGCGCCGGCGAGCGCGGCCTGTGCGCCGGCGGCGATATCCGCGCGCTCTGGGAAAGCTCGAAGGTCAAGGGCGACCTCGGCAAGATCCTGTGGCGCGATGAGTACATCCTCAACGCGCGGATCAAGCAATTCCCGAAGCCCTATGTTGCCTTCATGGACGGCATCGTGATGGGCGGCGGCGTCGGCCTGTCGGCGCACAGCCGGCACCGCGTGGTGACCGAGCGAACCAGGCTTGCGATGCCCGAAGTCGGGCTCGGCTTCTTCCCCGACGTCGGCGGCACCTATCTGCTGTCGCGTTCGCCGGGCGAGATCGGCACCTATTTCGGGCTGACCGGCACCACGATGAACGGACCCGATGCGATCTATGCCAGGTTCGCCGACGCAGTGGTGCCGAGCGCCAAGCTTCCGGCGCTGCGCGAGGCATTGACTAAGGTTGCGCCGGGCACGACGTCCACCGAAATCGACCGGCTGATTGCAGGCTTTGCCACCGGCGAGAAATCCGGTCCCGTTGCCGCGCTACAGGCCAAAATCGACAGCTGGTTCGCGCGCGGACGGATGGAGGACATCGTTGACGCGCTGGAAGCGGATGGCTCCGACCTCGCGCAGGCCACGCTGAAAACGCTCGGCGAGAAGTCCCCACGCGGCATGGTGGTGACACTGAAACTGTTGCGATTGGCGCGCGCCACCGAGACGCTCGAGGAGTGCCTGGTGCGCGAATATCGCGCGGCGCTCGAGGTGTTCGCCAGCGACGATTTCCGCGAGGGCGTGCGCGCCGCCGTGATCGACAAGGACCGCAATCCGAAATGGCAGCCCACCCGGATCGAGGACGTGACGCCGGAGATACTGGCGCCTTACTTCGCCGAGATCGGCGCCGACGAATTGAAATTTCCCGACAGCAAATAGAAACGTCGCAAGCGGAGGACTTCCCATGGCAAACGTCGCATTCATCGGGCTCGGCAATATGGGCGGGCCGATGGCGGCCAATCTGGTCAAGGCCGGCCACAAGGTGACCGCATTCGATCTGGTCGCAGCAGCCCGCGATCAGGCCAGGAGCGACGGCGCCGCGATTGCCGAGAGCGGTGTCGGCGCAGTGAGGGGCGCCGATGTCGTCATCACCATGCTGCCGGCCGGCAAGCATGTGCTCGGCGTCTGGAACGAAGTGCTTCCGGCGATGGCCAAGGGCACGCTGATCATCGACTGCTCGACCATCGACGTCGAAAGCGCCAAGCAGGCGCATGCGCTGGCCGCCAAGCACGGCATCGCCTCGGTCGATGCGCCGGTTTCCGGCGGCACCGGCGGCGCCAAGGGCGCGACGCTGACCTTCATGTGCGGCGGCGAGGCCGAGGCATTCGCGGCGGCGCAGCCGATGCTGGCCAACATGGGCAAGAAGATCGTGCATTGCGGTGCCGGCGGTGCAGGGCAGGCGGCCAAGATCTGCAACAACATGATATTAGGCATTTCGATGATCGCGGTCGGCGAGGCCTTCGTGCTGGCCGAAAAGCTCGGCCTGTCGCACCAGGCGCTGTTCGACGTCGCCTCGACCTCGTCGGGGCAGTGCTGGTCGCTGACCACCTATTGCCCGGTTCCCGGTCCGGTGCCGACCTCGCCGGCCAACAACGACTACAAGCCGGGTTTCGCCTCCAGCCTGATGGTGAAGGACCTGACGCTGGCGCAGGACGCCGCCAATGCCGCCGGTGCGGTGACGCCGCTCGGCAAGCATGCGCAGGAGCTCTATAAGACCTTCGATGCGTCGGGCCACGGCGGGGTCGACTTTTCCGGAATTATCCAGCACGTTCGGAGCCTCGCTGGGAAATAGTGTTGGGTCCGTCATCCTGAGGTGCGAGCGCCAGCGAGCCTCGAAGGATGCGGTGCCCGTGGCCCATCCTTCGAGACGCCACGCTTCGCGCGGCTCCTCAGGATGACGCTAGAAAACGTGGTGAAGCCGGATGACCACATTTCAGGACGCACGCGCCTTTCTGCTCAAGCACCGCACCGACTACGAGGCCGCGGTGAAGGGATTTCGCTGGCCGGATCCCGTGCCGTTCAACTGGGCGCTCGACTGGTTCGACGCTGAACTGGCGCACAATGCCGACAGCCGCGACCGGCCGGCGCTGTGGATCGTCGATGCCGCCAGCGGCAACGAGATCAAGCTGAGCTTCGCTGAGCTGTCACGCCGTTCCAACCAGGTCGCGAACTTCCTGCGCGCGCAGGGGCTGAAGCGCGGCGATCATCTGTTGCTGCTGCTCGGCAATGTCGTGCCGCTGTGGGAGACCATGCTGGCGGCGATGAAACTCGGCGTCGTCGTGATCCCCGCGACCACGCTGTTGACCGCGGATGAATTGCGCGACCGGCTGGATCGCGGCAAGGCGAAGGCGGTGGTCGCGACGCAGGATCAGGTCGCGAAGTTCGTGGGCCTCGGCGGCGAAAAGCTGGTGCGCATCGCGGTCGGCGCGACGCAGGCCCACGATGGCTGGCTGCCGTTCGAGGATGCGGCGAAGGCGTCGGATGCCTTCGCGCCTGATGGCCCGACCCAGGCCCACGACCCGATGCTGCTGTATTTCACCTCGGGTACCACGGCTAAGCCAAAGCTGGTGCGGCACAGCCAGCGCAGCTATCCGGTCGGCCATCTCTCGACCATGTACTGGATCGGCCTACAGCCCGGCGACATTCATCTCAATATCTCCTCGCCCGGCTGGGCCAAGCATGCCTGGAGCTGCTTCTTTGCGCCGTGGAATGCCGGTGCGACGATCTTCATCGTCAACCAGCCACGCTTCGAGGCGAAAGGGCTGCTCTCGATCATCGGCCGCTGCGGCGTCACCACGCTGTGCGCGCCGCCGACGGTGTGGCGGATGTTCATCCAGGAGCAACTGTCGGACTTCAAGGTGAGCCTGCGGGAAGTGTGCGGCGCCGGCGAGCCGCTCAACCCCGAGATCATCGACCAGGTCAAATCGGCCTGGGGCCTGACCATCCGCGACGGCTACGGCCAGACCGAGACTACGGCGCTGGCCGGCAATTCGCCGGGGCAGAAGGTGAAGGTCGGCTCGATGGGCCGGCCATTGCCGGGCTATTGCGTGCAGGTGACCGACAATGACGGCCACGCCGCGAAGGAGGGTGAGGTGACCTTGTTGCTCGGCACTGAGCGGCCGGCGGGCCTGATGCAGGGCTATCAGGGCGATGACGGCAAGCTGATCGGCACCGACGGCGCAATTTATCGCAGCGGCGACGTCGTGTTCACCGATGACGAGGGCTATCTCACCTTCGTCGGCCGTACCGACGACGTGTTCAAGTCCTCCGACTACCGCATCTCGCCATTCGAGCTGGAGAGCGTGCTGCTGGAGCATGATGCAGTGGCCGAGGCCGCCGTGGTGCCGAGCCCGGACCCGATCCGGCTCGCGATCCCCAAGGCCTATGTGCTGCTGGCGTCCGGTGTCGAGCGCACGCCGGAGACGGCGCTGTCGATCTTCCAGCACCTGCATGCCCGGCTGGCGCCCTTCAAGCGGATCCGCAAGATCGAGCTGGTCACCGAACTGCCCAAGACCATCTCCGGCAAAATCCGCCGGGTGCAGTTGCGCCGGCTCGAACATGAGGATAATCGCAGCGATGCGTTGCGCGGAGCCGAGTTCCGCGAGGAAGAATTTCCGGAGCTGCAGAAGGTGCGGACCTCCGGTTAGCGAAGGTTAGCCAATGAACGAAGTCTGGAAGAAGCCGCCGGTGTCGCTGGAAACCTACCAGGGCATGGTCGGCAAGGAGATCGGCGTGTCCTCATGGCACCTGCTGGATCAGGGCCGCATCGACACCTACGCCGACGTGATCGAGGATCACCAGTTCATCCACGTCGATCCCGAGCGCGCGAAGAAGGAGACCGCGTTCGGCACCACGATCGCCCATGGCTTCCTGACGATGTCGCTGCTATCGATCATGTCCTACGAGGTGATGCCGGTGCTCGCGGGCACCGCGATGGGCGTCAATTACGGCTTCGACAAGCTGCGCTTCATCTCACCGGTGCGCTCGGGCAAGCGCGTCCGCGGCCGCTTCGTGCTGGCGGAAGCCACGCTGCGCAAGCCGAAGGAACTGCTGTCGCGCACCAATGTCACGGTCGAGATCGAGGGCGAGGAGAAGCCCGCGCTGGTCGCCGACTGGCTCGGCCTGATCTATTTCAGCTAAGGGATGGTTGAGTAGCTCCACTTTTCCCGCAAGCGGGAGAGGTGGAGCGAGTCCGCCTCCACCAGTTGTGCGTTGCACCGCTGATCCACATAGCGCATTGACGGCTTTGATCCCTGGTGTCCATCATGCCCCCGTTGAGGCGGTGCGGTCCCGGGAGTGGCAGCCATGGTGCAGAACATCGTCGCCGGACTTGTCGTGGTCGGTTTGATTGTGATTGGCTCGCTGAGCTACGCCCAGGAGCATCATGAGTGCTGGAGCGGACACCTGCTCAAAAGCCTGAAACCCTGCGGATCGATGACCCCTTCCGTCTAGCGCGCCCGGTGGCCGCCTTGGGTCTGGCCTTCTTGGGTCTTGGCCGGGCTTGACCCGGCCATCCATCGCTGCTCAAAAGTCTCCAACCTTTTCATGCCGCGCGGGCACTCACCCTCTCCCCTTGTGGGAGAGGGTAGCGCGATCGAGCGGAGCGAGATGGAGCCAGGTGAGGGGTTTCTCTCCGCGTGCTCATCCGTGGAGAGAACCCCTCATCCGGCGCTTCGCGCCACCTTCTCCCACAAGGGGAGAAGGGAAGTCAGAGCAGGAATAACGGCATGGCAATCAGGTTTGACGGACGCGTCGCTATCGTCACCGGCGCGGGCAATGGTCTTGGGCGGGCGCACGCGCTGGGGCTCGCCAGCCGCGGCGCCAAGGTCGTGGTCAACGATTTCGGCGGTGCGCGCGACGGCACCGGCGGCTCGCTGTCGCCGGCCGAGACCGTGGTCGAGGAGATCCGCAAGGCGGGCGGCACCGCGATGGCCGACGGCGCCGACGTCTCGAATTTCGAGCAGGTCACCGCGATGGTCGAGCGCGCCACCAAGGAGTGGGGCAGCGTCGATCTGCTCTGCGCCAATGCCGGCATCTTGCGCGACAAGTCGTTCACCAAGCTCGAGGTCGCCGACTGGGCCAAGGTGCTCGACGTGCATCTCACCGGCACCTTCTACTGCTGCAAGGCGGTGTGGGCCGGCATGCGCGAGCGCAACTACGGCCGCATCGTGCTGACGACCTCCTCGTCCGGCCTGTTCGGCAATTTCGGCCAGGCCAATTACGGCGCCGCGAAGGCCGGCATGGTCGGCCTGATGAACGTGCTCGCCGAAGAGGGCCGCAAGAACAACATCAAGGTCAACACCATCTCGCCGACCGCGGCGACCCGCATGACCGAGGAGCTGCTGCCGCCTCAGGCGCTGGCGCTGATGAAGCCGGAAGCGATTACGCCGGCGGTCGAATTCCTGCTCAGCGAGGATGCGCCGACCCGCACCATCATGGGCGCCGGCGCCGGCTCGTTCGCGGTGATCCGCGTGCTGGAAACCGAAGGCGTCAACCTGCCGCAGTCGGACTGGACGCCGGACGGCGTCGCCGCGCACTTCGACGCGATCAGCGACATGTCGACCGCGAAGGCGCTGCAAGGCGCGTTTGAGCAGACGCAGAAGTACGTCGCCCAGGCCGCCGCGCGGGCGGGGATCAAGCTCTGAGCATGACCGTCGCCGTCATCGGAGCCGGACCTGCCGGCCTGATGGCGGCGGAGGTGCTTGCGCAAGGTGGCGCTGCCGTCACCGTCTACGACGCGATGCCGTCGGCCGGCCGCAAGTTCCTGATGGCTGGCCGGGGCGGGCTCAATTTGACCCATAGCGAGCCGCTACCGGATTTCCTTGCGCGCTATCGCGAGGCGATGCCGCATCTCCAATCCGCGATCGAGGCATTTCCGCCCGATACCTTGCGCGCCTGGAGTGAAGCGCTGGGCCAGCCGACGTTCGTCGGCAGCAGCGGCCGTGTGTTTCCGAAGGCGTTCAAGGCGTCGCCCTTGCTGCGCGCCTGGCTACGGCGGCTCGATGCTGCGGGCGTTGCGTTCGCATTCCGGCATCGCTGGACGGGATGGGACGCGAACGGCGGACTGCTGTTTGAGACGACGGTCGGCCGTCGCGTGGTCAATGCCGATGCCACCGTGCTTGCGCTCGGCGGTGCGAGCTGGCCGCGGCTCGGCTCGGACGGCGCCTGGGCGGAGATCCTCGCGGCGAAGGGCATTGCCGTCGCGCCGATGAAGGCTGCCAATTCCGGCTTCACGGTCGCCTGGTCAAATATCTTTCGTGACCGGTTTGAGGGCCAGCCGCTCAAGGGCGTCGCCCTCACGATCGGGCAGCACACCGTGCGCGGTGAGGCGATCGTCACCCGCACCGGCATCGAGGGGGGCGCGATCTACGCGCTGTCGGCGGAACTGCGCGAGGCGGTGCTCGCCAAGGGAACGGCGACGCTCAGCGTGGCGTTGCGGCCCGATGCCGCGCGCGACGACCTGGTCGCGCGGCTGTCGGCGCCGAAGGGCAAGCAGTCCTTCTCCAACTTCCTGCGCAAGGCCGCGCAGCTCTCGCCCGTCGGCATCGGCCTGTTGCAGGAAGCGGCCGCCGCCTCCGGCCGATCGCTGGCCACGCTGCCGCCGGCCGAATTGGCCGGGCTGATCAATGCCGTGCCGATCGCGATATCAGGCGTGGCGCCGATCGCGCGCGCGATCTCGAGCGCCGGCGGGATCAGGTTCGACGAGCTCGACGCGCATTTCATGCTGCGTCGGCTGCCCGGTGTTTTCGCCGCCGGCGAGATGCTCGACTGGGAGGCGCCGACCGGCGGCTATCTGTTGCAGGCATCGTTTGCGATGGGGGGCGCTGCGGGGAAGGGCGCGTTGAACTGGCTCGCGCAACGCGCCTCGTAAACCTGGTCATTCCGATCCCGTCTTCGTCGAGATGTCGGTCATGAACCCCAGCACACCGAACGTGGCGGCCACCGCGCAGACCGCCGTCCAGCCGCCATAACTCCACGCCGCGGACGCCGCGGCTGCGCCGACCGCGCCGCCGATGAAGAACAGCGCCACGAACAGGCCGTTGATCCGGCCGCGCGCCTCGGGCTGCAACAGATTGACGGCGCGGCGGCCGAGCGTCTGGTCGGTGGTGATGCCGAAATCGAGCAGCACGGCGCCGACGCCAAGCAGCGCGAGAGCCGTGATCCGCGATTCGGTCATACCGGCGCAGGCGGACAGCGCGAGCGCGCCGACGATGAGAAGGTGCGAGACGATCAGCAACGGCCGCGCGAAACCTCGGTCACCCCAGCGTCCGGCGATCGGGGTCGCCGCCGCCCCGGCCACGCCGATCAGCGCGAACAGCGCGATCCCCTTGGCGTCGAGCTTGAACGGCGCATCCGGCAGCCGCAGCGCCACCGCGGCCCAGAACGCGGTGAACGATGCCATCACCAGCGCCGCGGTCCAGGACCGAACGCGCAGCACCGGCTCCCCGTGCAGCAATTTCGGGAACGAACGCAGCAGCGCGCCGTAGCTGACCTTCGTCGTGGGCTGCAGCGTCGGCAGATAGCGCGCCAGCGCGCAACCGAGGACGGCCATCAGGACGGCCGAGGTGAGGTAGTAGCCGCGCCAGTTCCAGCTGTCGGCGATCAGGCTCGCCATCGGCCGCGACAGCAGGATGCCGATCATCAGGCCGCTCATGACGTCGCCGATCGCTTGTCCGCGGCGCTCCGGCGGCACCATCGAGGCGACCAGCGGCACCACCATCTGGATCGCGGCGCAGGAGGCGCCGAGGATGAAGGTGGCCGCGAGCAAGATCAGCGGCGTCGGCGCCATCGCGGTGCCGACCGCGGCCACGATGGCGCAGGCCAGTGTGCGCAGGATCAGCCGCCTGTTCTCGACGAGGTCGACCAGTGGCACCAGCAGCAACAGCCCGAGCGCGTAGCCGAGCAGGGTCAGCGTCGAGATCAGGCCGGCCTGCAGCGCGGTCATGTCGAGCGATCGGCTCATCAGGCCAACCAGGATCTGCGGCGCAAACAGATTGGTGACGACGGTGCCGGTCGTGATGGCGCCGATCCAGATCAGGGGACGCACGGAGACGGTGCGCGCCGCGGAGAGCTTGGTGGCTTCGGAAATCGTCATGGGACCTCGCGGATGAGTGGCGAGGCCCCCTTTAGGGGATCGGCCTAATATGCTACAATTCAAATAAGATGATGAAGAATATGCGAGTTTGTTATGAATACCCATGACCTTGTGGCGTTCGTCGCCGTGGTCGAGACCGGATCGATCGTCGCGGCCTCGGTGCGGCTGAACCTGACCCAGCCCGGCGTGACGCGGCGGATTCAGAATCTCGAGGAGATGCTGGGTGCGCAGCTGCTCGACCGGCTGTCGAAGCCGCTGAAGCCGACGGCTGCGGGGATCGAGGCCTATGAGCAGGGCCGCCGCGTGCTGCGCATGCTCGACGACCTCAAGTCAGGCGTCGCCAATGACGGCGTGGTACGCGGCGAGTTCAGGCTCGGCCTGACGCCGTTTTTGTCGGAGGCGGGGCTGACCGGACCGCTCGATGCGGTGCGCGGCGAATTCCCTTCGCTTGCGGTGCGCGTCGTCTCGGGCTGGTCGCCCAACCACATGGAGCGGGTCAGCCGCAACGAGCTCGACGCCGCCGCGATCTGCCTGCCGGACGGCACCGCGCCGCCCGATGATCTCGCGGCCTCCGATCTCGGCGCGCAGCCGGTGGTGTTCGTCGTCGCGCGCGAGATGAAGACGCCGAAATTCGTCGACCTCGAATGGCTGTCGCGGACCGGGTGGGTGATTAACCAGGACGGTTGCGGTTTCCGCCAGACGCTGAAGCGCCATTTCGATGCGGCGCATCTGCCTTTCACCATCGCGGTCGAGGCGCTCGACAGCGACTTGCGCCTGTCGCTGGTGGCGCGCGGGCTCGGCATCGGCCTCGTCACGCCGGTGGCGTTGAAGCGAAGCCCGATCCGCGGCCGGCTCAAGGCGGTGAAGGTCGCGGATTTCAATCCGGCGGTGCGCGCCTGGATCGTGCATCGCCCGCCCGCCGGCCGCCTGGCGCGGCCGATCGAGGTGTTTCGCGATGCCCTCGACCGCGAGCTGCAGGCGCTCATTCGAGGGTAAGAGATCCACCTCGGATCGTGTCACCCGCCGTCGCCCTTCGAGGCCTCCGCTGCGCTCCAGCACCTCAGGGTGACGGCTCCAAGAGAGCGTCATCCCCGCGCAAAGGCTTCGCCTTTGTCGCTGGAGGTGCGAGCGCTTGCGAGCCTCGAAGGATGCGCGGGCGCTCAGATCAGCGCAGTTTCCCTCTAGCCGTCACCGGCAGCGCGCCGATGATCTCGTCGCCGCGCACCATCACCACCTCGTCCATCATGTTGACGACGACGCAGACGTGATTGGGCACGATCCGCACGACGTCGCCGACGTTGGGCCGCGTGTTGCTGCGGGAGAGGTCGAGGAAGCCGTGCTCCTCGGCGAAGCGTGCGATCTTGGCCTCGGGATGTTCGAGGATCAGGCCGTGGCCTTCGAGGCCGCCGGTGTCCGAGGTCAGCGTCTTGGAGCCGGCATCGAGGATGCCGCGCTCGGGGCCCGCCCGGCTGACCACGGTGGAATAGACATGCAGCGCGCAGTCGTCCCAGGTCGCGACGCCGGCGGCGACCTGCATGCGGTCGTTATAGATGTAGGTGCCGAAGCGATGCTCGGTGCCGCCCTTCAGTCTGCCGAGATTGACGAGGTTCGGCGTACCGCCGGTCGAGACGATTGTCGCATCGAGGCCGTGGGAGCGCACGCCGGCCAGCGCCTCGTCGTAGAATTTCTGCGCGTCGGCCCAGCCGGTCTCGGTCGGGTACAGCATGAAGCCGGCGAAGCTCAGGCCCTTCGAGCCTGCGATCTCGCGTGCCAGCGCGATCGCCTCGGCCGGGGTCTCGACGCCGGCGCGCTTGCGCCCGGTGTCGCATTCGACGATGACCGAGAGCGGGCGACCGGACGCGGCTGCTGCCTTCGGCAGATCGCCGACCACGACCGAATTGTCGGCCGCGACGGTGACGTTGGCCTTGCCCTGCAGCGCGCCGAGCCGCGCCATCTTCTCGTCGCCGAGCAGATTGTAGCTGATCAGGATGTCGTCGATGCCGCTGTCGGCCATGATTTCGGCCTCGCCGAGCTTCTGGCAGGTGATGCCCCTGGCTCCGGCCTTGATCTGCAGCTGCGCCAGCATCGGGTTCTTGTGGGTCTTGATGTGCGGCCGGTTGGCGACGCCGGCCTCGTCGCAGGCCTTCTGGATGCGCGCGATGTTGCGCTCGACCCGGTCCATGTCGATCACGGCGCAGGGCGTGCCGTATTCCTTGGCGATCTTGGCGGCGAGGGGCGTGGTCATCGGGTTGGCTCCATTGCAGAGTTTCCGTCATTGCGAGCGGAGCGAAGCAATCCATCCGTCCGCATCTGCTGATGCATGGATTGCTTCGTCGCTCCGCTCCTCGCAATGACGGCAAGAATCATGGCGTTCATGCCTGTTCGATCTCTTCGCGGAGCACTTCGAGCTCGAGCCAGCGGTCTTCGGCGGTGGCGAGCTCGTCCTGCGCCTTGGCGATCGCGGCCGACGCGGCGTCGAATGTCTTGCGATCCTTCGCATAGAGGTCGGGATCGTCGAGCAGCTTCTGCTGCTTTGCAATCTCGGCGTGCAGTCTGTCGATCGTCTTCGGCAATGTCTCCAGCGCGTGCTTCTCGTTGAAGCTCAGCCGGCGCCTGGGTGCCGCCTCAGGTGCGGCGGCCCTGGCTTCCTTTTTCTCCTCGATCGCGGCGTCCGCCTTCACCGTCTCGCGCTTCACGTCGGCGCCGCGCTGCGCCAGCATGTCGGAATAGCCGCCGGCATATTCGATCCAGCGGCCCTGGCCTTCGGGTACGATCACCGACGTCACCACGCGGTCGAGGAAATCGCGGTCGTGGCTGATCAGGATCACCGTGCCGTCGTAATCGCCGAGCATGTCCTCGAGTACGTCGAGCGTCTCGAGATCGAGGTCGTTGGTCGGCTCGTCCAGGATCAACAGGTTCGACGGCTTGGCCAGTGCGCGCGCCAGCATCAGCCGGCCGCGCTCGCCGCCGGAGAGGGCTTCCAGCGGCGTGCCGCGCTGCTCCTGCGCGAACAGAAAATCCTTCATGTAGCCGATGACGTGCTTCGACTTGTCGCCGACCATGACGTGATCGCCGCGGCCGCCGGTGAGCGCTTCGGCCAAGGTCAGCTTCGGATCGAGGCTCTCGCGATGCTGGTCGAGCGTCGCCATCTCGATATTGCCCCCGAGCCGCACCGAACCGGAGTCGGGCGGGTCGTTGCCGATCAGGAGATGCACCAATGTGGTCTTGCCGGCGCCGTTCGGGCCGACGATGCCAACGCGGTCGCCGCGCTGGATCCGGGTCGAGAAGGTGTCGACGATCGTGCGCTCGCCAAAGGCCTTGGTGATGGTCTTCGCCTCGATCACGAGGCGGCCGGATTTCTCGGCCTCGGCAGCGGCGAGCGTGGCATTGCCGGTGGCGCCGCGATAGTCGCGACGCTGGTCGCGCAGCGCAAAGAGATTGCCGAGCCGCTTGACGTTGCGCTTGCGGCGGCCGGAGACGCCGTAGCGCAGCCAGTGCTCCTCGTTGACGATCTTGCGGTCGAGCTTGTGCTGCTCGCGTTCTTCCTCCGCCAGCACCTCGTCGCGCCAGGCCTCGAAGGCGCCGAAGCCGCGCTCGATCTGCCGGATCTGGCCGCGGTCGAGCCAGGCGGTGGTGCGCGACAGATTGGTCAGGAAGCGGCGGTCGTGGCTGATCAGGACCAGCGCGCAGCGCCGGCCCTCCAATTCGCCTTCGAGCCATTCGATGGTCGGCAAATCGAGATGGTTGGTCGGCTCGTCCAGCAGCAGGATATCGGGCGAGGGCGCCAGCACCCGTGCCAGCGCCGCGCGGCGCGCCTCGCCGCCGGAGACATGCGCGGGATCTTCCTCGCCGGTGAGGCCGAGCTGTTCGAGTAGATAGCGTGCCTGGTAGTGGTCGTCGCCGGGGCCAAGCCCGGCCTCGACATAGGCCAGCGTCGTCTTGTGCTCGCCGAAATCCGGCTCCTGCGGCAGATAGCGGATGGTGGCGCCCGGCTGCACGAAACGGCTGCCGGAGTCAGGCTCGACCAGGCCGGCCGCGATCCGCAGCAGCGTCGATTTGCCGGAGCCGTTGCGGCCGATCAGGCAGACGCGCTCGCCCGCGGAGACCGACAGCTCGACGCCGGAGAGCAGCGGCGTGCCGCCGAACGTCAGGCTGATGTCCTTGAGCTGGATGAGCGGTGGGGCCATCGCGCTAATTCCCGTTTGCCGGCGCCTGCTCGGCGCGACGGCGCTGGATGCGGCGGATGGTCTGGTCGAGCGCCGCCAGGAAATTCGAGCGGTCGCGCGGCGAGTATGATTTCGGCCCGCCGGTGATCTCACCCGACGAGCGCAGATCGGTCATCAAATTGCGTACCGCGAGCGTCATGCCGATCGACTGTTCAGTGAACGGCTTGCCGTTCGGTGCGATCACCTCGGCGCCGGCCTTGACGCAGCGGCTCGCCAGCGGAATGTCCGCTGTGACTACGACATCGCCCTCATGCGCGCGTTCCGCGATCCAGTCATCCGCCGCATCCATGCCGGAACCGGCGGCGATGCGCTCGATCAGCGGATCCTGCGGCACGCGGATGAAATTGCCCGCGACCACGCTGACGGGCACGCCGAGCCGGATCGCGACGCGGTAGATTTCGTCCTTCACCGGGCAGGCGTCGGCGTCGACATAGATGCGGGTTTGGGCAGGGATGTCAGTCATCGATTCCAGGGTTTGCGGGCGCGGCCTGCGTGTACTCCATGGTACGGAAAATTGCGAGCAAAACGAGAGGCTTGCCATGCCTTTTCGTTCGACTACCATTGTCACCAGAAAAACAACCGAAATAAGGGAAAACCCCATGAACTCGCAGACCGGATCGCAGGCCTACCGCGTCTCGGCCTACAACACCTCAAAACTGTCCGAGAACAAGATCCACGACGACACCGTGGCGCGGAAGTTCGGCTTTTCCGGCGGTCTGGTGCCCGGCGTCGATGTGATGGCCTACATGATGCACCTGCCGGTCGAGAAGTGGGGCCGCGATTTCCTCGAACGCGGCCTGATCGAGGCCCGCTTCGTGAAGCCGGTCTATGACGGCGAGATCGCGGAATTGACCGGACAGGAAACCGGCAATGGGCTCATGATCGAGCTCCATAGCCGCGGCGAACTCTGCGCCACCGGCACCGCGTCGCTGCCGGCTTCAGCTCCGAAATTTGTGCTCGACGATTACAAGCAGGTCGCGGCCGTCGCCGAGCGCAAGCCGGTCAGCGCGTCGTCCTATGAGGAGGGCAAGTGGCTCGGCACCATCCCGCGCGACTGGTCAGGTGATGCCGCGAAGGACTATCTCGCCGATATCCGCGAGACCGACCCGATCTACTTGCGCGAAGGTCTCGGCCATCCCGGCCTGCTGCCGCGGGTGATGAACAAGGTGCTGGTCGACAATGCGATCCTCGGGCCGTGGATCCATGTCGGCACCCGCATGCAGCTGTTGTCGGCGGGCAAGATCGGCGACGAGCTGACCGCGCGCGCCAAGGTGACCGGTAATTACGACAGGAAGGGCCACCGCTTCGTCGAGCTCGACGCGCTGGTGCTCGGCAACGGTGTGCCGCTCGCGCATTGCTGGCACATCGCGATCACCCAGCCGCGCGAGCAGGCCGCGGCGTAGGGAAGGGGCAAAGCCCGTCTGCACCAACAGGTGTCATACCCCGCGCATGCGGGGTATCCGGTACGCCGGGGCTTCTCGGCTCAACAATTGCTCTGTCTGGAATACTGGATCACCGGCTTTCGCGGGTGATGACAGCCGTGAGTGATGGTGAAGTCTGGCCCTTACGCCGCCTTCGCCTTGGCGTGCTGGATCGCGCGCCAGACGCGTTCGGGCGTCAGCGGCATGTTGATGTGCTTGATGCCGTACTCCGACAGCGCATCCACCACGGCATTGACGATGCAGACGAGGCTGCCGGCGCAGCCGGCTTCGCCGCAGCCCTTGGTGCCGAGCGGATTGGATTTCGCCGGCGAGGGATGATCGCCGACCAGTATCGGCGGCACGTCGCCGGCGCGTGGCAACGCGTAGTCCATGAACGAGCCGGTGATCGGCTGGCCGGAGGCGTCGTAGCTGACTTCCTCCATCAGTGCCTGGCCGATGCCCTGCGCCACGCCGCCGTGCAACTGGCCGGCGACGATCATCGGATTGACCACGGTGCCGAAATCGTTGACGGCCGAGTAGCGCACGATCCGCGTCACGCCGGTGTCGGGATCGATCTCGACCTCGGCGACGTGACAGCCGTTCGGGAAGGTCGATGCCGTGTCCTTGGTGGCGTGATCGACGTCGAGCGTCTCCGGCGTGCCCTCCGGCATCTTGCTTTCGCGCATCCGCTCGGCGAGCTCCATGATCCCGATCGAGCGGTCGGTGCCGGCGATGGTGAAGCGACCCTGGCCGAACTCGATGTCGGCCTCGGAGGCCTCCAGCATGTGCGCGGCGGCCTTCTTGCCCTTCTCGACCACCAGCGCGGAGGCTTCGACGATCGCCTGTCCGGTCGCGGTAATCGAGCGCGAGCCGCCGGTGCCGTTGCCGAAGCGTACCAGATCGCTGTCGCCCTGTTCGAGCGTGATCTTCTCGAAGGGGACGCCGAGCTGGTCGGACAGCACCTGCGCGAACGGCGTGGCATGGCCCTGGCCGTAATCGAGCGTGCCCGTGGTGAGCTTCACCGAGCCGTCGGGCTCGAAGGTGATCTTGCCGAGCTCGCCGCTCGGCGGCGCGGTGACCTCGAGATAGGAGCCGATGGCGATGCCGCGCAGCTTGCCGCGCTTCCTGCTCTCCTTCTTGCGCCTGGCGAAGTTCTCGTAGTCCGAGATTTCGATCGCCTTCTGGAACACGCCGGCGAAATCGCCGCTGTCATAGGTGACGCCGGAGGCGGCCGGGAACGGCAGCTGCGACGGCTTGATGAAGTTGCGCTTGCGTAAGCTGAAGCGGTTGATGCCCATCTCGTCGGCGGCGGCATCGATCAGCCGCTCCATGTAGTAGTTGGCCTCGGGCCGGCCGGCGCCGCGATAGGCGCCCATCAGCGTGGTGTTGGTCACGACCGTCTTGATGTCGACGCCGAGCAGCGGCGTGCGGTAGACGCTGGCGAGGTTCTTGCCGGTGTTGAGCGACAGCGGGCCCGGCGCGACGCCGGTGATGTATGCGCCGAGATTGCCGTAGCCGGAGAGCCGCACCGCGAGGAACTTGCCGTCGGCATCGAGCGCGAGCTCGGCGTGGATCAGCTGCGCGCGGCCCTGACTGTCGGACAGGAAGCTGGTCGAGCGCTCGTCCAGCCACTTTACGGGACGGCCGAGCTCGCGCGCCGCATGCGCGATGCAGGTGTATTCGGGATAGTTGAGGTTCTTCATCCCGAACGAGCCGCCGACATTGCCGGTGAGGATGCGGACCTTGTCGGCGGGCACGTTGAGCAGGCGCGCCAGGATCGCCTTGTTGCCGGAGACGCCCTGGGTCGGCACCTGCAGCGTGAAGCGTTCGGTCTTCTTGTCGTAATGCGCCAGCGCGACGCGCGGCTCCATCGAGACCACGGCGACGCGGGTGTTGACGATGTCGAGCTTGGTCACATGCGCGGCAGCCGCGAAGGCGGCCTCGATCCTGGCGGTGTCACCATAGTGATAGTCGAGCGCAACGTTGTTGGGAATGTGGTCATAGAGCTGCGGCGCGCCCGGCTTGGTCGCTTCGGCCGCGTCGGTCACCGCGGGCAGCGGCTCGATATCGAGCTCGATGGCTTCGGCCGCATCGCGAGCCTGCGCTGCGGTCTCCGCCACCACGAATGCGACGGGATCGCCGACGAAGCGCACCTTGTCGGTCGCGAGCGCCGGGCGGTTGGTCTGCTTGAGCGGTGAGCCGTCGCGGTTCTTCAGCGGCAGGCCGCAGGTGAAGGGCTTGTAGCCCGCGGCCGCCAGGTCGGCGCCGGTCCAGACGCCGAGCACGCCCGGCATCGCCTTGGCGGCTTCCGTATCGATCCCCTTGATGATGCCGTGGGCGTGGGAGGAGCGGACCATCCAGCAGTAAGCCTGGCCGGGCAGGGAGAAATCGTCAGTGTATTTGCCCTTGCCACGCACCAGGGTGTCGTCCTCCTTTCGTCGAACAGGCTGTCCGACACCGTATTTTTGCAGTGCGATAGCGTTTTCGAGGGAGGCGGGCGGCGTATGATCTTGCATCGAAAATGACCTGAAATGCCCGGATTTGCTGGAGTTTGGGGGCGCAGACGAGATAACGCACGCCTCCCTTAACGACAACGCCCGATTGGGCATGGACCCAATGTGAACGGAGTTTGCGTAGGGCTTTGACGCTGCTAAAGTTTCCGTGAACGGACAATTATTCGGCGGGCCCCAAGAATCCCCCTGGATTGCTCTTGGGGTCCTGCGGAAAGACAGTGTTTTGATGAATGACTATGTGCGGCTTTGTGACGGCCCTCCGGCCGGCGAAGCCCCGTCAGGGCTGATTGCGGCGGCCGCGGAAAGCGGCGTCTATGCCGCGCTCGACCTCGGCACCAACAATTGCCGGCTGTTGATCGCCTGTCCCACCGGCGACGGGTTCCGCGTGGTCGATTCCTTCTCGCGGATCATCCGGCTCGGCGAGGGCATCGCCGCGACCGGATCGATCAGCGAGGCCGCGATCGAGCGGGCGATCGCCGCGCTCGCCGTTTGCAGCGACAAGATCCGCTATCGCAAGGCCCGCCGGCTGCGGTTGATCGCCACCGAGGCCTGCCGCGCCGCCGGCAATGCCGAAAGTTTTCGCGCGCGCGTCGCGGCCGAGACCGGCATCGAGCTCGAGGTGATCGATCGCGAGACCGAAGCAACGCTCGCCGTGATCGGCTGCTCGCCGCTGCTCGACCCGAAGGGGCGGGGCGCCATCCTGTTCGACATCGGCGGCGGCTCGACCGAGCTGGTGCGGATCGAGCGCGATCCCGGCGTGCCCGATGCGCCGCCGCGCATCAAGGCGTGGATGTCGATCCCGCTCGGCGTCGTCACGCTGGCCGAACATTTCGGCGGCAAGAACGTCACCAGGGACATGTATGCGCGGATGATCGATGAGGTCGCCCGCCACGTCGCGCCGTTCGCGGCCGAGCACGGCAAGGACCTGCGCGACATGCACATGCTCGGCACCTCGGGCACCGTGACCACGCTCGCCGGCGTGTTCCTCAATCTGTCGCGCT
Source organism: Bradyrhizobium sp. USDA 4011 (assembly GCF_054063415.1). NCBI lineage: Bacteria > Pseudomonadati > Pseudomonadota > Alphaproteobacteria > Hyphomicrobiales > Nitrobacteraceae > Bradyrhizobium > Bradyrhizobium sp. USDA 4011. The sequence continues at coordinate 719,814 of NZ_JBSSGG010000001.1, read as the reverse complement.
ACGATCGCCGCCGCATCGACGGCATCTGGATGAACGATGGCGACGTCACCGCGACGATCCAGAAGCTGCTCGGCATGAGCTACGAGGCGCGCGTCAACAACAACTGCATCAGCGTCGAGCGGGCCGACCTCGTGCTCGCCGGCTGCGCGATCCTCGATGCGATCCGCAACGCGTTCCCGATGCCGCGGCTTCGCGTCGCCGATCGCGGCCTGCGCGAGGGCATGCTGGTCGAGATGATGCGCGAGGACGGCGCGCTGCGGGCGTGCTAGAGCTTACTTGCCTCGCCCCGCTTGCGGGGAGAGGCCGGATTGCATGTCAATGCCATCCGGGTGAGGGGGCTCTCCACGGGCGCATCTCTCATCCTCATTGCGGAAGCAGCCCCTCACCCCAACCCTCTCCCCCCAAGCGCGGGGCGAGGGAGAAGCACACACCGAGACGTAAGAACCATCATGGCCAAAGACACCACCGGGCGGCTGCACGTCACGGTCAAGAGCGGCGGCAAGCGAAAGCTGTCGTCAAAACTCTGGCTCGAGCGCCAGCTCAACGATCCCTATGTCGCCAAGGCCAAGGCGATGGGCTACCGGTCGCGCGCGGCCTTCAAGCTGCTCGAGATCGACGACAAATATCGCCTGCTCAAGCCGGGCATGACGGTCGTCGACCTCGGCGCCGCGCCCGGCGGCTGGAGCCAGATTGCGGCCAAGCGCACCGGTGCCGCCGACGGCAAGGGCAAGGTGGTCGCGATCGATCTGCTCGAGATGGGCGAGATCCCCGGAGTGACGTTCGCGCAGCTCGACTTCCTCGACCATGACGCGCCCGAAAAACTGATCGCGATGATGGGCGGCCGTGCCGATTTCGTGATGTCGGACATGGCCGCCAATACCACTGGCCATCGCAAGACCGATCAGCTGCGGATCATCGGCCTGGTCGAGACCGCCGCGCATTTTGCCGGGGAGGTGCTCAATCCCGGCGGCGCGTTCCTGGCCAAAGTGTTTCAGAGCGGCGCCGACGCCGAGCTGGTGGGGCAGTTGAAGCGCGATTTCGCCAGCGTGCGTCACGTCAAGCCGGCCGCCAGCCGGCAGGATTCCTCGGAGCGCTACGTGCTGGCGACGGGGTTTCGCGGTCAGCAGCCGTCGTTGCGAGGACCGTAGCGACGAAGCAATCCATTGCTCCGCGTAGGCCCCGCTGTAGCGCTACTCTGGTACGGCGACATGCGGTCGCGGGCTGAGCTGAACCTGTTGGAACTCTTCCTGTTACGGCGTATTCTATCTCCCCGGCGCGGTCTGTTCGTTGCGTATGTCAGCCTGGCGCCACGGCAGGTTTGTGCAGCGAGCCGCGCCTTCGTCTTGCGGAGTTCTTCCGTATGGAGCGCAGGTCGAGCATAGGTAATCGGCTTCTGGCGGCCTTGCCGCCTGCAGAGCTTGATTTGCTGGCGCCTCATCTCCGCAAAGTATCGCTCGAACGCGACGTCGTGCTGGTGCGGTCGGGCGACCTCGTCGAACAGATCTATTTTCCCTGCACGGCATTGATCGCGTTCGTCATGGACATGCCGAACGGACAGTCCGTTGCGACGACAATGGTCGGCAACGAGGGCGCGGCCGGAATCCTGTCCACACTCAGATCGGTACGCTCGCCGATGACGGCGGTGGTTCGCGTCGCGGGCGTGACATGGCAGATTTCGCCGGCACGGTTTCATGCCGCGCTCACGCGGAGCCACGGGCTCGCCGATGCGGTGCAGCTTCATATGCGGTCGTTGCTGGTTCAGTTCCAGCACATCGCGGCGTGCAATGCGCTGCATTCGGTGGAGGCCCGTCTGGCCCGTTGGCTGTTGCAGATTCACGATCAGATCGGCAACGACACGCTCCCGTTGACGCAGGAGACGCTGTCGGAATTGCTGGGCGTGCGACGAACGACCGTAACCCACATGGTGCACAAGCTTCGCGCATCGGGCGCGATCCGGTCCAACCGGCGGAGCTCGATCGAGGTCGATCGGCCGCGGCTCGAAGTTGCGGCCTGCGAGTGCTACGAGATCATGCGCGGCAGGATCGACCGCATCGTTTCGGCTGAAGGGACGAAACCGTCCGGTCGCGGCGCGTCGGCGCATGGGCCACCGCGTTCTCACGCCCGACTGTGGACCAATGGCGATAAGGTTCAAGCACACCCGCGCAGCGCCGGCGCGGAGCGACCACGAAGCCATTGAAGGAGGTTGTCACACAGGGCGACGTCAGGACGCTTGGCGCAATTCCTCCTTCGGTTCGTAGACCCAGGCGTCCCTGGCGAACCACTCGTGATGGGTCCGACAGCCCGTGCAATACGTGCGCGAAAAGAACACGGTGCTGCAGCGGAACGTCTCGCGGTCGGATTTCATACCGGTATTGATAGCGCGTCCCGTCCGCGGGCACTTGATCATGATGACGCCCACCTTGAGTCCTCCAATGTCAGGGATTGCTGGTCCCGCGCGCCCTCGGCTGGACTGCGCCCCTTCTCATTGGAGACGCTTGTTCCATTCGGGGTTGGGAGCGGGGCGGCTCCTCAGGAAGGTGTCTTCAGCGCCTTCGCAAGGCTCTTGCTGATCGGCTCGGCGGTCTCGGTCGCGACCTTCTTCGCGATCTCCCAGAGCTCCTTGTTCTGCACGGTCGTGACCTCGAAACTCCTGCGGCTGTGGTCGGCGGAAAGCCGGATGGCTTCCGACAGCGACCTGGTGGCGACGAGTTCGGTCATGAAGGCGAGCGCCGAACTGGTATTGGTCCGGGAGATATCGAGCACCTTGGCCGCGTAATCCGCGGAGCCCCTGGCGTTGATCGAGTAGGCCTCCTTGAGCAAGACGGAGATTTCCTCGGAGGCCTCCTTGACCTTCTCGAACTGCTCCCGGGCGCGCGCCGCGTTTTGCTCGGCAAAACCCTGAAAGGCCTTGGGCAGGGCGAACAGGGGCAGGTTGAAGCCGCCGACTTTCGGATTGTCGCTCACTTCATTCGTATGGACGTCACTCACTGGCTCTGATCCTTTCAAGCGAAACCAAATCAAGGAAAATCCGGACCTTCCGCGGCGCCTGGACGCCGCGGAAGCGAACCTGGAGCGCTTCCTTCAACATGTTTTTTGCTGATGCCGGGTCACCGCGGGCCCGCTTGAGCCGAACTATGCGGGATCGGCACCGGTGCTTCGGTTCGCTTTCCGACTCTGGCGTCGATTTTTTTTCAGGGACGAACCGCCGCGATGCGTCGAGCCAACCGCGGGCCACTGAGCCACCGATCGCGGCGGCGGCTCAGCCATTGCGGCGGGGAATCCCGACGACTTGAGGTAGGAGAGCGCATGGTCGAGCGCTGCCCCGATCAAGACGTGCGCACAACAACATTTCAGCGCGACCCGTTGGAACCTCGGCGCGTGGCCAGAGTCGACTTCATTGCTCCCGGCCAATTGCCCTTAACCCCACCGGGAGAAAACCCCCCAGTGGGTTGGCGGCCTTGGTGCAGCGTCGGGTTTCGCGCGCCGGGGCCGTTTGTTGCCGGACTGGAAAATCGGGCAGCGCAGGCGCATACTTCTCAGATGGCGACAATTGTTCAATGCAATTGCGGCGCCGAGTACAGACGCACTGAAGAGAAGTTCTTGGTGCCGCATACGGGTGACGCGATCTGTACGGTCTGCGGAGCTGCGCTGGAATCGTGGCTGGAAGCGACCCACGTTCCCACATACGAACTTGTTGAACGTCCGGATCGAAGACAGCCAGCCGGAACGACGGGCCACCTCTAAGGGCCTGGCAGTGACCGGACGGCGCGCCAGCAGTGTCCGTGCTCGGGAACGGCGAGTTCGATCGACTAGCCGAGGCGCTGATCGCGCGCGTTCTGGGTGTCCTCGGTCGCGACCTTGACGGCTTCGGCCGCGGCGCGCTTCTCGGCGCCCTTGCGGCTCGAGATGTCGATCGCCTTGCGGCCGGCGATCTCGTTGCCGGCGTCAACCGGCATTTGCCAGAAGAACCAGGCGGACGCTGCCGAGATCAGCGACACCACGATGAACGCCGGTCCAAACACGTCGGCGGACAGCTCGGTCTGGTGGTGCAGCGCCAGCGTGGTTTCGACGGAGAACGCGCCGACCGCGACGCCGGCGGACACCGCGAGCTGCTGGTTGACGCTGACGAGGGTGGTGGCACGGCTCATCTGCGGCGCCTCGACCTCGGCATAGGCCACGGTGTTGATCGCGGTGAATTGCAGCGAGCGGAAGAACCCGCCGACCACCAGGATGGTGAAGATCAGCATCAGCGGGGTCGAGATCGTGAACAGGGCGCAGGCGGCGAGGAAGGCCGAACTGACCACCGCGTTGACGGTCATCATGTTGCGGAAGCCGAAGGCGCGGATGATCCGCGCCGCCAGGGTCTTCATGCCCATGGCGCCGACCGCGGAGGCAAAGGTGACGAGACCAGACTGGAACGGCGACAGGCCGAAACCGACCTGCATCAACAGCGGCAGCAAGAACGGCAGCGCGCCGATGCCGAGCCGGAACATGAAGCCGCCGACGATCGACGCGCGCATGGTCGGCAGCCGCAGCAGCCCGAAATCGAGCACCGGCGAACCGGTGCGCCGCGCGTGCAGGATGTACAGCGTCATCGACACCGTGCCGATTCCGACCAGGCCGGCGACGATCGGCCACGGCAACAGATTGAGGCCTGCGACCGAAAGCCCGAAGGCGATGCCGGCGAGGCCAATGCCGGCCAGCACCAGTCCCAGCAGATCGAAGCGCTCGGGATCCTCGCTCTTGATCGGGTCGATATATCTGAGCGCCAGGAAGATGCCGAGCAGCCCGATCGGGATGTTGATCAGGAATATCCAGTGCCATGAGAAATAGGTGGTGATAAAGCCTCCGAGCGGCGGCCCGATCACCGGGCCTATCAGCGCCGGCACGGTCACCCAGGCCATCGCGTTGACCAGTGCGCTCTTGTCGACCGAGCGCAGCAGCACCAGCCGCCCGACCGGGGTCATCATCGCCCCGCCGAGGCCTTGCAGGATGCGGGCGAACACGAAATCGGTGACCGAGGAGGACAGCGCGCAGCCGATCGAGCCCAGCATGAACACAGCGACGGCGCCGGCAAACACGACGCGGGCGCCGAAGCGGTCCGCGGTCCAGCCGCTGGCCGGGATGAACACCGCAAGCGACAGCAGATAGGACGTGATCGCAAGCTTCAGCGTCAGGGGGCTGGTGCCGATATCGGCGGCGATCGCCGGCAGCGAGGTCGCAATCACCGTGGAATCCATGTTTTCCATGAACAGCGCGGTGGCGACGATGAGCGGGATCAGGCGTTGCTTGTTCATCAAAATAGGACAGCTTTGCTGAAAAGGCGGGCGACGGGGCCATATCATCCTGCCCCGGACCACGCTATTGCGGAACCGGGCAAACGCCCTAAATCCTGCGTGACGCTGCTATGCATCCGCCAGCGTTAGGGGTCCGTGCCGTGATCTATGTCCTTGCCGTTCTGCTGCCGCCGATCGGGCTGCTCCTGAACGGACAGCCGTTTTCGGCCATCTTCAATCTGGTCCTGATCGTGTTTTGCGCGATTTTCGGGCTGTTTTTCCACGTCTTGCTGCTGGTGCCGTCGGCCCATGCGGTGATCGCGGTCCACATGAAGCGGGAGGATCGGCGCCATCGCGAGGTGGTCGAGGCGATCCGCCGGCACGGGCCGCCGCAGGGATATCGCTAAGCAGGCGACAGGGCCCGCTGACCTGGCCCGTAAAAAGCCTGTGCATGGCTGGCAAACACTTTGATTCGTCATGCCGCCATGCTATCGACCAGCGTCAACCCCACCGATGGGCGCCGATTCGACGGTGACGCAGCGAGCGTCGCCGCAGGTAGCGCTCATCCGTAAGACCCTCGCGGCTGAGGCCGCAGATAAGGAGTTGGCAATGGCCACGGGACTTCAGGCGATCCGCGAAGCCTACACGTTCGACGATGTGCTTCTGAAGCCCGGTCTGTCGGACTTTCTTCCCTCCGAAGTCGACATTCGCTCGCGGGTCACCCGCGCGATCCAGCTCAACATCCCGATCATGGCGTCCGCGATGGACACCGTCACCGAGGCGCGGATGGCAATCGCGATGGCGCAGGCCGGCGGCCTCGGCGTCATCCACCGCAATTTCGACCCCGAAGGCCAGGCTGCCCAGGTGCGGCAGGTCAAGAAGTTCGAATCCGGCATGGTGGTCAATCCGCTCACCATCGGTCCCGAGGCCACGCTGTCGGACGCGCTGACGCTGATGAAGGATCACGGCATCTCCGGGATCCCGGTCGTGACCGGTGCGGGCAAGAACGTTCCGGGCAAGCTGGTCGGCATTCTGACCAACCGCGACGTGCGCTTCGCGACCGATCCGCGGCAAAAGGTTTCGGAGCTGATGACGCACGAAAACCTCGTCACGGTGCGCGAGGGCGTCCGTCAGGACGAGGCGAAGCGGATGCTGCACCAGCATCGCATCGAAAAGCTGGTCGTCGTCGACGACCAATATCGCTGCGTCGGCCTGATCACCGTGAAGGACATGGAAAAGGCGGTCGCCCATCCGCTGGCCTGCAAGGACGCGCAGGGCCGGCTTCGCGTCGCCGCCGCCACCACGGTCGGCGAGACCGGCTATGAGCGCACCGAGCGGCTGATCGATGCCGGCGTCGACGTCGTCGTGGTCGACACCGCCCACGGTCATTCGCGGCATGTGCTCAACGCCGTCAACCGCATCAAGCGGCTCTCCAACGCCGTGCAGGTCGTGGCCGGCAACGTCGCGACCGAGGGCGGCGCGCAGGCGCTGATCGACGCCGGCGCCGACTGCATCAAGGTCGGCATCGGCCCGGGCTCGATCTGCACCACGCGTATCGTCGCCGGCGTCGGCGTGCCGCAGCTCACCGCGATCATGGATGCGGTGGCGGCGGCGAAGAAGGCCGACGTGCCCGTGATCGCCGACGGCGGCATCAAATATTCCGGCGACCTCGCCAAGGCGCTTGCCGCCGGCGCCGACATCGCGATGGTCGGCTCGCTGCTCGCCGGCACCGACGAGACGCCCGGCGAAGTGTTCCTGTGGCAGGGCCGCTCCTACAAGGCCTATCGCGGCATGGGCTCGGTCGGCGCGATGGCGCGCGGCTCGGCCGACCGCTACTTCCAGCAGGACATCAAGGACACGCTGAAGCTCGTGCCCGAGGGCATCGAGGGCCAGGTGCCGTACAAGGGCCCGGTCGGCAACGTGATGCACCAGCTCGCCGGCGGTCTCCGCGCCGCGATGGGTTATGTCGGTGCGAAGGACATCAAGGATTTCCACGACAAGGCCGAGTTCGTCCGCATCACCGGCGCCGGCCTGCGCGAGAGCCACGTCCACGACGTGACCATCACGCGCGAAGCCCCGAACTATCCGGGCGGGGTGTAGTTGCACCGACGTCATTCCGGGGCTCGCGAAGCGAGAACCCGGAATCCATCGGGCCGCATCGTAGTTGGATGAATGGATTCCGGGTTCGTGCTTCGCACGCCCCGGAATGACGATGGCAGTGCCAGAACGACGCCGTTCACGGCATGACGCACGTCATTTCAAAGAGAATTTCAAACAAGCGCGCGCGAAAGAGCAAATCCATCTCCCTTGCGGGGAGCTGGATTGCGTGACTACGTGTGCGCCACGAACCAATCACCTCAAGAGGAAATCAGCATGTCCCAAGGAAACGCCCAAGGAAAGCGCATCGTTCTGGCCTCGCGCCCGCATGGCGAGCCCACGCCGGCCAACTTCCGGCTCGAGGATTACACGCCGCCGACACCGGGCGCGGGCGAAGTGCTGCTCCGCACCATCTGGCTGTCGCTCGATCCCTATATGCGCGGCCGCATGGCCGACGGTCCGTCCTATGCCGCACCGGTGCCGGTCGGCGGGGTGATGGAAGGCGGCACGGTGAGCGAGGTGATCGCGTCCAACAATCCCGCCTTCGCCAAGGGCGATATCGTGCTGTCGCGCGCGGGCTGGCAGACGCATGTGCTGTCCGACGGAAAGGGGCTCGCCAAGATCGATCCGAAGATCGCGCCGATCTCGACCGCGGTCGGCGTGCTCGGCATGCCCGGCATGACCGCCTATACGGGACTGCTCGAGATCGGCAAGCCGCAGGCGGGCGAGACGGTGGTGGTTGCTGCCGCGTCCGGCGCTGTCGGCTCGGCGGTCGGCCAGATCGCGAAGATCAAGGGCGCGCGGGCGATCGGCATCGCCGGCGGCAAGGACAAATGCGCCTACGTCAAGAACGAGCTCGGCTTCGACGAGTGCCTCGATCATCGCGATCCCAACCTTGCGGCGAAGCTCAAGGAAGCCTGCCCGAAGGGCATCGACGTCTATTTCGAGAATGTCGGCGGCGCGGTGTTCGACGCGGTGTTTCCGCTGCTCAATGCGTTCGCGCGGATTCCGGTCTGCGGCCTGATCGCGCATTACAACGACACCGAAGCGCACGCCCCGAAATGGGCCGGTGCGATGATGCGCAACATCCTGACCAAGCGGCTGACCTTCCGCGGCTTCATCGTCAGCGATTTCGCCGCCATGCATGGCGACTTCCTGCGCGACATGTCGCAGTGGGTGCGCGAGGGCAAGGTCAAGTACAAGGAGTTCGTGACCGAGGGCCTGGACAGCGCGCCGGAGGCCTTCATGGGCCTGCTCAAGGGTGCCAATTTCGGCAAGCAGCTGGTCCGAGTCGGGCCGGATAAGGCCTGAGTCAGAGGCCCGGAAGCTCCTGTTCCGAGGAACAAAGTATCAAAAACGCCACAATGGCGGGCTTTTGGGGGCTTTTCGGCCCCCATTTGCTTGACGGGGACCCGGAGCAGTTGATTCAATATGGCTATATTTTAGGTGTAGCCATGGTTTTTGAAGCTATTGTTTTCGGGGTCATTCTCCTCGCCCTCGGCTATTGGGCGACGATGTTCGTCATGGGCCGCCGCGACGACGTTTTGCATGGAAAATTTGTCGAGGACGGGCCGGCCGCCGAGCCGGTCCGCGTCATGCCACGCATGCAGCCCGCGCCGCAGCCGAACAAGGACTCGCTGCAGGCGCTGCTCACCGTCATCAAGCAGGATCTGCACGACGCGGCACGGAGCTAGTTCGGCTCACGCCGGCTGCTTGCCGAGCAGCATGTCCAGGTCGACATCGACCTGGCCCTTGGCCCTGACGTGGCGGACTTCGAAGCTGTCCGGCTGGAAGCGGTATTCGACCAACCCGGTTTCCTTGATGCCGATCACTTCCTGTCGCGCGTCTGAAATGATGAAGCCGGCCGAGGGCGCCCAGATCTGTCTGACATGCTCGAACGTGTAGTCGCGGCGCTGGTGCACGTGGCCGCTGCCGACCAGGCGCCAATCGACCTTGCCGAACATCTCGATCAGGCGGCGGCGCGCCGGCTGCGGCACGAAACGGATCGCGGTCTCGACGCGTTCGGCATCGTAGGGCACGTCGAGATAGAGCGGCTTGTGCAGGAACAGCGCGACCGGTCTGCCGACGGCCTTATCGAGCGCGCCCGCTAGCCAGTCGAACTGCGCGGCCTCGCTGTCGAGGCCGGTGTTCATGATCAGCGAATTCAGCCCGATGAAGCACCAGCCGGCGGCGTCGAAATGCCAGCGATCCTCGCCGAGCACCGAGGTGAAGGCGCGGCGCGTCTCTTCGGTCGGCAGTTGCGTCGGCACCGGGCCCACCGCGGTCGGATTGTCGCCGATGTCGTGATTGCCCGGCAGATAGAGGCAATCGACCGGCAGCGCGCTGTGCAGCTCCTTGGCGAACACCAGATCGTCGCGGCTGGTCGGCCCATCGAACGCGACGTCGCCGGAGTTGAGCACGAGATCGGGACGCGTCGCGTCGATGTGCTCGCTGACGCGATGAAAATTGTCGACGAGCGGCCTGAAGCGGCGCGCGAGGTGGGTGTCGGAGATTTGTGTCAGGCGAAACTGGGACATGCATCGATCCTTTCGGCCGAATTATAGTGTCGGCGCGAAGTCGGAACGATGACGATTTCAGCGAGTTCTTCGCTGCTCTGTTTGATGCGTTGTTTGATGTCTTGTTTGATCCGGCGGCGCAGGTCGCTAGATCGCAAGCTGCTTGTCCGCGCGGATGGGCAGGGCAGGCGGACCGCCGCGACCTCCGAGCAGTCCGGCGTTCGGCGGGTTTGTTCCAGTGACAGCCGGCGATGCGTTGAGCCCGAGATAGGCGAGCGCATCGTGCCCCATGTCGTAGGCCGCATAGCCGAGCAGGCTGAGCATCAGCGCCGTGGCGAGGCTGTGCCTGACGATGTCGCGCGTCGAGCGATAGCCGCTGCGGAAATAGACCGAGAGCAGGATTACGACCAGGAGCGCTGTGGCGACGCCGGCGAGCCCCGACAGCACCATGCCGAGCCCGCCATCCGCCGCGTCGTAGAACCAGCCGATGCCAGGGTCGATCGCCTTCAGCAGGGAGGTGACGAGATCGCCGAAGCTCGCAGCCGCCAGGGCCGCGCCGTCCAGGATCGGGGTGATGATGCCCATCGCGTCGGCCGTGAGGAACTGAAACCGCCATTATTCTCGGGAGTTGGTCACCCGGGCTCGGATGATGGTTCAACGGGTTACCGCACACGCTTCATTGTGTTGCGCGGCGGTGGCGGCTAAGAGGGCGGCCGGGCGGTCGCGGCTGAGGGAGATTCTTGATGTCGGTTCAAATGGTTCTGCTGCCGGTCTTCATCCAGATCGGGCTCACCTTCGCGCTGCTGTTCGGGATGGCGACACTGCGCACCAGGACGCTGGCGAGCGGTGAGACCAAGATGGCCGATATCGCGCTGCGCCAGCCGAACTGGCCGGAGCGTGCTACCCAACTCGGCAATTGCTTTGCGAACCAGTTCGAGCTGCCAGTGCTGTTCTATGTCCTGATCGCCATTGCGCTGCCGATCCGCCATACCGATCTGTTCATCGTGCTGATGTCCTGGGTGTTCGTGGTGACGCGGTTTGCCCATGCCGGGATATTCGTCACCTCCAACGACGTGCGGCCGCGCTCGCTCGCCTGGTTCGCCGGCGTGCTGGTGCTGGCAGCGATGTGGCTTTATTTCGCGCTCAAGCTCCTGCTGCTGATCTGATGCGCCAAACCGAAAGAGATCAATGACCCCCGCTGCCCGGCTCTCCGCCCGCGATCGAGCTGATCGCCACCATCGACGCACAGCGCATTCCCGCCGCGAAAGCGCTGAAGGAATGGGGCACCGCGCACCGCTATGCCGGCTCCGGCGATCGCGCCGCGATCTCCGGCCTGATCTGGGACGTGCTGCGCCGGCAATCCTCCGCGGCCTATTTGATGGACGATGCCAGTGCCCGATCGCGGGTGCTCGGCATGCTCAAGCTCGAGCGCGGCATGGATATCCCGACGATCTCGGCGCTGTGCGACGGCGGCCGCTTCGCGCCCGAACCGCTGACCGCGGCCGAGGAGGCTGCCTTGGCCTCGCGCTCGCTCAAGGATGCGCCGGCGCATGTCGCGGGCGATTATCCGGACTGGCTTGACCCGCATCTGGCAAAAGTGTTCGGCGAGGACCGCGCCGCGGAAGCGACCGCGATGGCGAGCCGCGCGCCGCTCGATTTGCGCGTCAACACACTGAAGGGCAAGCGCGAGAAGATCCTGCCGCGGCTGTCGTATCTCGGCGCCAAGGAAACGCCGTGGTCGCCGCTCGGCCTGCGCATCGAGCTCGGTGCCGACGCGCGCAACCCAGGCATCCATGCCGAGGAGGATTTCATCAAGGGCGCCATCGAGGTGCAGGACGAGGGTTCGCAGCTCGCCGCGCTGTTCTCGGCGGCCAAGCCCGGCGAGCAGGTGATCGATCTCTGCGCCGGCGCCGGCGGCAAGACGTTAGCGCTTGCCGCCATGATGGACGGCAAGGGCCGGCTGATCGCGACCGACAGCGACAAGCGCCAGCTCGTGCCCATCCACGAGCGGCTGTCGCGCGCCGGCGTGCACAATTGCGACGTGCGCACGCCGCGCGGCGAGGAGGAGGTGCTGTCCGACATCAAGGCCTCCGCCGACCTCGTGCTGATCGACGCGCCCTGCACCGGCACCGGCACCTGGCGCCGCAACCCCGACGCCAAATGGCGGATGCGCCCGGGCGCGCTCGAGGTGCGGCTGAAGGACCAGGCCGAGGTGCTGGCGCGCGCCGCGCCGCTGGTGAAGGCCGGCGGCCGCATCGCCTACATCACCTGCTCGGTCCTGGCGGAGGAGAACGGCGAGCAGGTCAAGGCGTTCATCGCGCGGCACCCGGAGTTTTCCGTGCAGCCGCCGGAGCAGACCGCATCGGTGCTGTGGGACAAGGCCGAGGCCTTTACCGAGGCCGCGCTGCAATCGTCGGAGGGCCTGCTGATGACGCCGCGCCGCACCGGCACGGACGGGTTCTTCGTGTCGGTGCTGAAGAAGGCGTGAGGCTTTCCGCCGTCATTGCGAGGAGCTCGCGACAAAATTGCGAAGCAATTTTGCGCTGTAGCGACGAAGCAATCCATGGTTCCGCACATGCGGCACGATGGATTGCTTCGCTTCGCTCGCAATGACGAGTTGAGTACCCTACGCTTCGGAGCACACACCCGCCGGCACCGGCGTCCTGCTCACCACGATGACCCAGAACAATAGTGCGCAGGCGCTGATCGCAGCACCCAGCGCACAGACACCGAGCCAGCCGGCCGCGGCATAGGCCATTGTCGACGAGATCGCGCCGAGCCCGCTGCCGATCGAATAGAACACCATGTAGACGCCGATCAGGCGGCTCGACGCCTCGGGGCGCGCCGCGACGATCAGGCTCTGGTTGGTGACGTGGATCGCCTGCACCGCGAAGTCGATCATGACGACGCCGGCGAGCACGAGCCAAAGTGACGTATGCAGGCAGGCGATCGGCACCCAGCCGGCGAGCATCAGCAGCAGCGACAATCCGGTGGTGCGCTGGCCCCAGCCGCGATCGGCGAGGCGGCCGGAATTGCGCGCCGCCAGCGCGCCGGCAAGGCCGGCAATGCCGAGCATTCCGATCGCGGTGTGCGACAGCGACAGCGGCGGTGCTGAGAGCGGCAGCACGACCGAGCTCCAGAACGCGCTGAAGCTCGCGAAGATCAGCAACGCGAACACGGCGCGCTCGCGCAGCACGGGCTCCTCGACGAACAGTGCGACCGTCGAGCGCAGCAATTTGGCGTAGGACGCGCCGGCCATCGGCCGCGGCGCATGGCGCGGCAGCGCGCGGGCCAGGAGTGCCGCCAGCACCAGCGACAGCGCGGCCGACGTGAGATAGACCACGCGCCAGCCGGCGAGATCGGCCAGCGCCCCGGCGGCAAAACGTGCCAGCAAAATGCCCGACACCACGCCGCTGGTGACGGTCCCGATGGTGCGGCCGCGGTCGGAGGATGCTGCCAGCGTTGCGGCGTAGGCGACCAGCACCTGGATCACGACCGCGAGCAGCCCGACCAGGACCATGCCGGCCAGCAGCACGGCCGCATTTGCCGCGGTGCCGACGATCGTGAGCGCTATCGCCGACAGCGCGGTCTGGCCGACGATCAGCCTGCGGCGGTCCCAGAGGTCGCCGAGCGGCACGATCAGCACCACGCCGAAGGCGTAGCCGATCTGTGTGAGCGTCACGATGCCGCCGATCACGGCCGGCGTGATGGCAAGATCCCGCGCCATGGTGTCGAGCAGCGGCTGCGCGAAATAGATGTTGGCGACGCTGAGCCCGCAGGCGACCGCGAACAGCAGCACCACGGCGGGTGACAGCGCGCCTGCCGTTGCGTGGCCCGCGTTGTGATCCTCCTTAGCCGGTCCCGCCGCTGCCGGCCGGGCCTTCATCATGGTCTGGTTCGTCATCTTGCCTCCGCTGCAATTCGCAATCTGGTCTTATGATGAGACCAGTTGCGCCGGAGGCTGTCTAGTCCTATTTTAAGACCAGATCGAAATCGTGATCGAGGGAGGTGGAGCGCGATGCAGCGGACCGGATTCGCAAAGGCGGAATGCCCGGTGGCCCGCGCGCTGGATGCGATCGGCGACTGGTGGTCGCTGTTGATCGTGCGCGACGCGTTCGACGGCCTGCGCCGGTTCGGCGACTTCCAGAAGAATCTCGGCATCGCCAAGGGCATGCTGACGGCGCGGCTGCGCAAACTGATGGAGCTTGGCGTGCTCGAGCAGGTCGCGGCCTCCGACGGCAGCGCCTACCAGGAATATGTGCTGACGAAGCGCGGCCACGACCTGTTCCCGGTGGTGGTCGGATTGAGGCAATGGGGCGAGGCCCATCTCTATGCGCGCGGCGAGCCGCATTCGGTACTGCTGGACCAGGCCGGGCAGGCGGTCGGGCAACTCGTGCTGCCGTCGAAAAGCGGCAAGCCGCTGAGCTGGGCGGATACCAAGGTGAAGAAGGTCGCGGCGCGGAGGCGTTGAGCGCCGTCAATCCACAATAAACAGCGTCGCGCCCGTTGCCGTCGACGAGCGGTGCGCAGCGTCGCCGAAGTCGGAGACCTGGTAGCTCATGCCCGGCTTCAGCGTGAATTTGCGGCCATCGCGCAGCTCGGTGTCGAGCTCGCCCTTGACCACAAACAGCACGTGGCCGCGATCGCACCAGTGATCGGCGAGATAGCCCGGCGAATATTCGACCATCCGCGCCCGCAGCTCGCCGATATCGAGCGTGCGCCACAACGCTTGCCCGGTCTCGCCGGGATGCACTGAAGGTTCGACGTTGCTCCAGTCGGTGACGGTGAAGGGCAGGGGCGGGATTTTCATGCTGCGAGTCCTGGTTGCCTTCATTTACGAACTCCCCGTCGTCATTGCGAGGAGCTCGCGACAAAATTGCAAAGCAATTTTGCGCTGAAGCGACGAAGCAATCCATGCTTGCGCGAGTGGAGCTATGGATTGCTTCGCTTCGCTCGCAATGACGGGGGAGGGACTCCGTCAACCCACCAGATGGTTCGCCGAGCCCTGCCTGATCTTGCCTTCGACATCGAGCCTCAGATACTCGCAGATCTTCTTGCCGCGTTCGTTCTGGTAGAACACGACGACGCTGTCGGGCGAGACATAGAGGTCGATCAGCTCGAAATGCAGCTCGGGCAGTTTCGCCAGCGCCGCGCTCCAATAGGCCCGCAGCCGCGCCTTGCCGCGCACGGTGCCGGAAGCGCCGAAGCCGAACGCCGGGATCCGGTCCGAGGTCATCTCGGCATCCTCCGAATACATCGCCAGCACGCGCTCGAGATCGCGCGCGTTCCAGGCGGCGACCCAGTCGCGGCCGAGCGCTGCGAGGCGAGACGGCTCGTGAAAATCCGGCATTGGTTTTCCTCCCATTGGTTCCGGCCAAATTAGGTCAATAATACTGACCTATATCGATTTGTCGATGCCCAAAGAAGAATGTGGGCGCGCCGCGCAGCGCGGTTGCGGGGGCGGGCGCTGTCGCGTATCTGCTTGCCATGACAGCCCAGCACACAGCCCATGACGCGTCGGCGCCCACGGTGGCCTCGGCGCATGACAAGATTCTGATTGTCGATTTCGGCAGCCAGGTGACGCAATTGATCGCCCGCCGCGTCCGCGAGATGGGCGTCTATTCCGAGATCGTGCCGTTCCAGAAGGCGGAGGCCGCCTTCAAGCAGATGAAGCCGAAAGCGGTGATCCTCTCTGGCGGCCCTGAGTCCGTGCATGAAACCGGCTCGCCGCGCGCCCCGCAGCTGATCTTCGAATCCGGTGTTCCCGTGCTCGGCATCTGCTACGGCCAGATGACCTTGGCGGCCCAGCTCGGCGGCGAGGTCGAGGGCGGGCACCACCGCGAGTTCGGCCGCGCCGATGTCGAGGTCAAGACCGACAGCCAGCTGTTCGACGGCATCTGGAACCACGGCGAGAAGCACCAGGTGTGGATGAGCCATGGCGACCGCATCACCAGGATGCCGCCCGGCTTCTCCGTCGCCGGCACCTCGCCGAACGCGCCGTTCGCAATCATCCAGGACGAGAAGCGCAAGTATTACGGCCTGATGTTCCATCCGGAGGTGGTGCACACGCCCGACGGCGCAAAACTGCTGCGCAACTTCGTGCGCAAGGTCGCAGGGCTGACCGGCGACTGGACCATGCGCGCCTTCCGCGAGGAGGCGATCGAGAAGATCCGCGCGCAGGTGGGCCAGGGCAAGGTGATCTGCGGCCTGTCCGGCGGCGTCGATTCCGCCGTGGCGGCGGTCTTGATCCACGAGGCGATCGGCGACCAGCTCACCTGCGTGTTCGTCGATCACGGCCTGCTGCGGCTCGATGAGGCCAAGACCGTCGTCGACCTGTTCCGCAACCACTACAACATCCCGCTGGTCCATGTGGACGCGTCGAAGCAGTTTCTCGGCGAGCTCGAAGGCGTCACCGATCCCGAAGTGAAGCGCAAGACCATCGGGCGCTTGTTCATCGACGTGTTCGAGGCGGAAGCCAAGAAGATCGGCGGCGCGGAATTCCTGGCGCAGGGCACTCTCTATCCTGACGTGATCGAGAGCGTCTCCTTCACCGGCGGACCGTCTGTCACCATCAAGTCGCACCACAATGTCGGTGGCCTTCCGGCGCGCATGAACATGAAGCTGGTCGAGCCGTTGCGCGAGCTGTTCAAGGACGAGGTGCGCGTGCTCGGCCGCGAACTCGGCCTGCCCGAAGTCTTCGTCGGCCGCCACCCGTTCCCGGGCCCAGGCCTCGCCATCCGCTGCCCCGGCGACATCACGAAAGAAAAGCTCGAGATCCTGCGCAACGCGGACGCGGTCTATATCGACCAGATACGCAAGCACGGCCTCTACGATGCGATCTGGCAGGCTTTTGCGGTGCTGCTGCCGGTCAAGACCGTCGGCGTGATGGGCGACGGCCGCACCTACGAATACGTCGTCGGCCTGCGCGCCGTCACCTCGACCGACGGCATGACCGCCGACTTCTACCAGTTCGACATGAAGTTCTTAGGTGAGACCGCGACGCGCATCATCAACGAGGTGAAGGGCGTGAACCGGGTGGTGTACGACGTGACGAGCAAGCCGCCGGGGACGATCGAGTGGGAGTAGTGTGGCCGGCGGCCGTCGCGTAATTTGGCGTAGTTTGGTGAGGGCTGTTCTCACTTCCTCCGATATCCGAGCGTGGACCCGAGTTGTGGCCTCCGCTTAACCCTGTTCGGTGTGTGAATTCCACGTGCTTCCGCGAGCAGCGTATTGTGGCGCATTACAGCGTGCAGAACGGCCGGAGCCCTGAGAGGCGAAACCTCAGTTTGAGGGGGCAGCAGCAGCCATTGGGGCAAAGTTGAACACTATTTGTCCGCCTTGATCGCTTTTGTGGGAGCTACCCCAAATTGGCCCGTGGTCGATTAGAGCGAAAGGTCACGCTTTTTAACTGGTCAGGCGGGCATGGGCGCGCTGTGGGCACCGGGAGGCCATGAACAGTCGATCGTCAGCAAGCGTCGGTGTGCATCGGAGTAACGCTGGCACATGCCGCGCCGGTTGCTCTTTAGCTCCAGGACCCAGTTTCTGACGGTCTGTAGTCGGCTGCGGCGGACAACGATTCACTGGTAGTAGGCTGCATAGGTGCGCCTCAGCTTGGCTTTTTCGATTTTGCCGGTGGCGGTCTTGGGCAGCTCCGAAACATGGATGACGGCCTTCGGGCATTTGAACGGGCTTAGCCGCTCGCGCACGGCTGACAGCAGCGTGTCCGCGTCGATGGATCTGCCATCCTGGGTAACGACGACGGCGGTGACCGCTTCGCCCCAACGTTCGTGCGGCAAGCCGATCGCGGCGACTTCGAGCACGTCGGGATGTGCGGCCCGGATCGCCAGCTCGACCTCGATCGACGAGACATTCTCGCCGCCGGTCTTGATGACATCCTTGAAGCGGTCCTCGAACCAGAGAATCCCGTCAGCGTCGAAATGGCCGGCATCGCCTGAATGGAACCAGCCATGGCGGAAGGCATCTGCGGTCGCCTCGGGATTGTGCAGGTAGCCCGCCATGGTCTGGGGACTGCGATAGACGATCTCGCCGGTCGCGCCTGTCGGAAGCAGCTCGCCGCCTGGGGCCATGATGGCGACCTGCACGTTGACGGCCGGCGTGCCGACCGCGCCGGGATGGCTGAGCTGGTGCTCCGGCTTGAAGAATGTCGAGACCGGGCTCATCTCGGTCTGCCCGAACATGAGGCTGAAGTCGCAGCCGAAGGTCTCGATCGCGCGGCGGAGTTCCGCCTCCGGCATCGGGGCCATGGCGTAGACCGTCAGGCGCAGGCTCGAGACGTTGCGTCGGTGCGCGAGCTGACGTTCGACGAGCTGCTGGATCATCATCGGCAGCGCAAAGAGCACGCTGATGTGCTCGTTTTCGATAGCTTCGTGAAGAGCAGTGGCGTCGAAGCCGCGCTGGATCACCATCGAGGCGCCTGCCGCGATTGCGGGTGTGCAAAGCGCGTTGAGTTGGGCCGTGTGGAACAGCGGAAGCACCACGCTCAGGCGATCGTTCTCGGTCATGCGTGTATCGATCGCGGTCCCAAGTGATTCCAGGTAGATTGCGAGATGGGTGCCGATCACACCCTTTGGCGCCGAGGTCGTACCGCTGGTGTAGAGATAGGAGAGGGGAGCGCGGTCTTCGATCGCGACATCCGGAACATCGGACGACTGGCCAGCCGCGAGTGCGTTGAAATCGAGCAGTGGCACGTCACCGATGCTATCGGGAGTCGCAGCGCCCGGAGCCT
The DNA here is from genome assembly GCF_054063415.1 of Bradyrhizobium sp. USDA 4011. NCBI lineage: Bacteria > Pseudomonadati > Pseudomonadota > Alphaproteobacteria > Hyphomicrobiales > Nitrobacteraceae > Bradyrhizobium > Bradyrhizobium sp. USDA 4011. The sequence continues at coordinate 701,179 of NZ_JBSSGG010000001.1, read as the reverse complement.
GTCCGTCCATCACGACGACGCCAAGCAGCTGTCCCGGATCTTCCACACCAGCGCAGAATTGCTTCAGCAGGCCCGCTTCGACGACGGCGGCGCGAGCGCGCGAGTCCTTCAGGACATGGCTAAGCTCGCCTTGTCGCCAGAGCAGATTGACGGGGACGCAGACCAGGCCAAGCCGTGCGCAGGCGAAATAGACGGCCAGGAATTCGGCGCGATTGCCTGACATCAGGGCAAGGGCGTCGCCCTTCTCGAGGCCAAGTGCGGAAAGACCATGCGCGACCCGGTTGGTCCAGGTGTCAAAATCACGATAGGACCAACGCCTGTCGCCGTCGCAGATCATCTCTCGCTCTGGAAACCGCGCCGCGCTACGGGTGACGAGGTCGCCAACATTGACACGGTGTATCAGATGATTGGTCACGGCGGATTAATCCTTACTGTAAGAATGAATGCTGGCGAGGAAGTTCCGATGCACATATTGAAGGCGGGCTCGTTGAATTCGTGCCGCCGCGACAGACGGCCGACCTACGAGCCCTTGCTTGTGAAATAGGCCGGCTTTCCAGTCGTCCAGGTCTCTCCCCAGAGCTGGCCCCCGCCATCCACGGTCAAGGTCTCGCCGGTCACGAATCCTCCGGACGGACTTGTGAGATAGGCGCAGGCTTCGGCAACATCCCACGGCGAACCCGCCCGCATCATCGGATTTGATCGTGGGTAAGCCGCGCGTGCCTCGGGCGTATAGACGTTCCAGCCTTCGGTCTCGATCGCCCCCGGGGCGACACAATTCACCCGGATGTTGAAAGGAGCCCATTCGACGGCAACGCTGCGCGAAAGGCCGATGACCCCGGATCTGGCGGCGATCGAATGCGCGATGCCGTAGAGGCCGTGCGTCGTGACAACGACAATGTTGACGATACTGCCGGGGTATTTGTTGTCGCGCCAGTGTCGTGCCGCGGTCTGCATCATGTACCAGGTGCCGTTCAGATTTGTATCGATGACGGCGTTCCACCCCTTAACGGAAAAATCGATCGCTGGTTGCGGGAATTGCCCGCCCGCGCTGTTGATCAATCCGTCGACGCGGCCATGCTTCTGCCAGACCGCATCGAACAGCGCCGTGACGGCGTCGGGATCCCTGATGTCGACGACGCACGCGGATGCTTTGAGTCCCTTCGCCGTCAAATTGGCGGTCAAATCGGACAATCTGTTCTGATCGCGGCCCACCGCGACGATATGTGCGCCGAGCCGTGCGAACAACCACGCGATTGCCCTCCCGATGCCGCCCGCGCCGCCGGATAGCACGATGACCGTATCCTTCAGGGCATCGGAAGCGAACACGGTCCGATGCACCGCAAGCTCATCGTCCGTCAGTCCTAGCCGGTTCGATCGCTCAGACGTGTGATCGTCAGCCATGGCAAGCCACGTCCTTGAGGAGTTCGCCCGCGATAATCATTTTGCGGACTTCCGTCGTTCCGGCGCCGATCTCCAGCAGCTTGATCGAACGAAATAGCCGGTTGATCTCCGACTCCCAGATGTAGCCGCTGCCGCCATGGATCTGGACTGCCTTGTCGAGGACGGCGTGGCATGCCTCGGCGGCGTACATCACGGAGGCGGCCGTCAGCATGTGGATATCGCCGCGTCCGCCACCACCGATCTCGAGCAGTGCGGCCTCCGCCAGCGTGCGGTAGGTGAACGTCCGCATGGTCTCGACCTGAACGTACATCTCCGCCAGCATCGACTGGACCATCTGGAAAGACCCGATCGGCTTGCCAAACTGTTGGCGGGTCTGTGCGTATTCGATGGAGAGCTGCAAGGCGCGCTCCGCAACGCCGAGACACAGCGGTGAGACCATTGCGCGCTCGAGATCGAGCCCGCTCATTACGATCGACACACCGCGATTCTCGTCGCCGACTAGGTTCTCTGCGGGCACCCGGCAGTCTTCGAACACGAGCTCGGCGGTCTGGCTGCCGCGATAGCCCATTTTGGTCAGCTTCTGTGCGACTTTGAACCCGGGAAAGCCTTTTTCCACGATGAAAGCGGAAATGCCGTGCGCGCCCTTCGAGCGATCTGTCTTGGCGTAGACCAGGATGATGTCGGCGACAGGTCCGTTGGTGATGTAGATCTTGCCTCCGTTGAGGACGTAGTGATCTCCATCGCGCCGTGCGGTCGTGCGCATCGAACCGAGGGCGTCGGAGCCGGCTCCCGGCTCGGTAAGGCCCAGTGCACCAATTTTCCGGCCCGCGCAGAGGTCCGGCAGATATTTGCGGCGCTGCTGTTCGTTGCCGTTGCGATAGATGTTGTTGGCGCACAAATTGTCGTGCGCGACCCAGGACAGCGCCATCGCATGGTTCCAGCGCGCGAAGCCCTGCAGCACGAGACCAGCCGCCACAAGGTCGAGGCCGGCGCCGCCATATTCCTCGGGGATGGTTGCTCCGAAAAAGCCGCTATCGCCGATCGTGCGGAACGCTTCGTCCGGCCACCATTCCTCGCGGTCCATTCGTTCGGAGAGCGGATATAGCTCCTTCTGCGCAAAGCGATCCGCCTGATCGAGGATGGCCTGTTGCTGTTCATCGAGCGCAAACATCGCCATCCGATTGTCGCCGCTCAAACTGGCCTGGGATGTGGTCATGCGCAGGTTTCCTTCCCAGTTTTTATCGACATCGCGATCTTGGCTGATTGCGGCTTTATAATGAATGTAATTCAGTTTGGACCGGTGTCAACTGTCGGATCGATTGACCGGGGTCCAAAGTGAATGATATTCAGTTATTATGTGACATTTCGCTGCTTGCGAGAGGCGTTCGGTTGGCACCCGAGCCTTGGGCCTGGTTACGATACGATTCACCATGCTGAATCTGGAAAATTCCGGAGTTGCGATATGCCGGCGATAAGCCCCGAACGAATGCAGGATCGCTACGCCGCAATCCTGGATGCAGCCAAGCGCGCCTTTGCCGAGAAGGGCTATGAGGGGGCCTCGATCGCCGAGATCGCGCGTATCGCGCAGATTTCCGACGGGCTTGCCTATCGATACTTCCGCAACAAGCGGGGCCTGCTGTTTGCTGTGCTGCAGAAGTTCTATGAACGGATCCTGGTCGATCTCGAGACGCAGGTATTCAGGAAAAATCGCTTTCGCGATCGCCTCGAAGCGCTGATCAAGCGGCATCTCGAGGTCTTCGTCTCCGACACCGACCTCTGCCGTTTGTTCATTGCGGAGGTGCGGGGCGCGAGCGACTACGAAGGCTCGGCGATCCAGGAGATGAACCGGCGCTATACGTCGGTGCTGATTCGAATCGTCAAGGACGCCGTTAAGACCGGGGAGGTGAGGCCGGACGTCAATCCAAAGCTGCTGCGCGATGTGCTGTTCGGCGCGATCGAGCATCTTGCCTGGAGATACGTCAACGGCAGGGGGCAACTCAGGGTTGCTCAGACGGCGCGTGAACTGACCGCGATGCTCACCATCGGCATCTGCGTGGACGGGTAACGAGGAGAGCGCATGCGAAACGCGCCGACGGCATCGGCGCGTCGCATTTGCTGAGGTGCTCGACCTGAACAACTCACTTCTTCAGGAGCGGGCATTTCGACTCGGAGGCCGGCCGGTATGCATCTTCGCCCCTGACGGTCTTGACGATTTCAAGGTAGTCCCACGGTTCCTTCGACTCGGACGGCTTCTTCACCCGGGCGAGGTACATGTCGCGGATGACCCGGCCATCCTCGCGCAGTTTGCCTCCGTGCATGAAGGCGTCTTCGATCGGCAGTTCGCGCATCTTGGCCATCACCTTCGCCGGGTCATCGGTACCAGCAGCCTGGATCGCCTTGAGATAGTGCAAAACCGAGCCGTAGACGCCGGTGTGGATCATCGTCGGCATCACCTTGGTTCTGGCGAAGAACTTCTTCGACCACGCGCGGGTCTTTTCATCCATATTCCAGTAGGACGCCGTCGTCATGTAGGTGCCTTGTGCGGCCTGCAGTCCGATGGCGTGCACGTCGGTATCGAACATCAGCAGGCCAACGAGTTTCTGGCCGCTCTGCACCAGGCCGAATTCGCCGGATTGCTTGATGGCATTGTCGGTGTCCTGGCCGGCGTTGGCGAATGCCACCACATCGGCCTTGGAGTTCTGCGCCTGCAAGACAAACGAGGAGAAATCGGCCGTGTTGGTCGGATGCCGCACGCTGCCGAGCACCTTGCCGTTCAGCTCCTTGATGAAGCGCGCGGCGTCCTTCTCCAGTTGCTGGCCGAACGCATAGTCGGCCGTCACAAAGAACCAGGATTTGCCGCCTTCGTTGATGACCGCCGAGGCCGTCACCTTGGAGAGCGCATAGGTATCGTAGGCGAAGTGAACAGTATTGGGGCTGCACAGTTCGTCTGTCAGCGAACTTGCGCCCGGCCCCGAGAGCAGGGCGATCTTGTTGCGCTCCCGGACCATGTTGTGAACGGCGATCGCGATCCCCGAGTTTGGAATGTCGGCGACGGCGTCGACCTTGCCGTTGTCGAACCAGTCCCGCACGATCTGGAGGCCGACGTCGGTCTTCATCTGATGATCGGCGCTGACGATCTCGATCGGCTTGCCGAGCACGGTCGGCCCGAATTCTTCGACGGCCATTTTGGCCGCTTCAATCGATCCGGGCCCGCTGTTGTCGCGTCCCCAGCTCGAAAGGTCGGTCAGCACGCCGATTCGGACGACATCGTCCGAGATCTGCGCCGAGGCGGTCGACGCCGTTGCCGCTACGATGACGAAGGCCAGCAAATACTTCTTCACGTGTTCTCCCTCATTTTCTTGTGTTTGATAGTCCCGTAGTGCACCTCGCACACGTCATCTACGAGGTATTGATGGTTGCGACGAAGGCGGGCGCGAATTACCCCTTGCGGAATTGCGGCTCGCGCTTTTCACGAAATGCGGCGATACCTTCGCGTGCATCAGCGTGCGTCAGCAGGAATGGAAAGCCGTCGATCGCATGGCGCATCTCGTCGCCGCCAAGGCCGCGGTTGTAGAAGGATTTTGCCATTCGCACGGCAAGCTGCGGCTGTGATGCTAGGCGTTCCGCGAACGCCAGCGCGTCGTCGAGTAACCCGTCATCGGGACTAACGTGGGAAACGATCCCGAGCCGGCCCGCTTCCGCGGCAGTGAGCGGGTCGCCGAGCATGCTCATCTCCTTGGCTTTCGCACGCCCGACAATGTCATTGAGCCGCACAATGGCGAAGCCGGGCAATAGCCCCAGCTTGATCTCTGGTACCGCAAAGCGGGCGCTCTCGGCTGCGAAGATGAAGTCGGAAGCGATCGCAAGCTCGAAGCCGCCGCCATAGGCAATTCCATTGACGGCGGCAATCACCGGCTTGAGCGCCCGTTCCGGGGCGGTCAGGACCTCCATGGCGTCGATGAAGAACGCGCGCGCTTTTTCCGGGGCGAAATCGAAATTGCCGATATCGGCACCGGCGCAGAATGCCTTGCCACCCGCGCCGGTAATGATGCTTACACACACCTGGTCCGTCGCTATCGGCCCGCTTCAGGCCATCGAGGATGCCGGCGCGAATGCCGGTGGTCAGTGCGTTCAGCTTGTTCGGTTCGTCAAGCGTCAAGATCGCGATCTTGCCTTGGACGTCGTAGTTCACGCTTCCCAATCGTAACATGAGCGTTCCTGAATTTGGTGTTGCAGGCTTGCTATTGCGTGACGAGGTCCGGTTCGACGATGACGACGACGGCGTTCCGCTCGACCGTTTCACCGGGCTTGAAATGAACCGCGGTCACGACACCGGCTACCGCGCTGGCAATGCGCAGTTCCATCTTCATGGATTCCATGACGACGGTCGCGTCGCCGGCCTTCACGCGGCCGCCGACTGCGACGTTGACCTTCAGCACGACGCCTGTCATCGGGGCGCGCAACTCGCCGCTGATCTCGGGACGCGTGCTGATGTACCGGAGATAGGGAATTGCGTTCATCGTGTGGGCGTGACGCGGACCGTGGACGAAGATCGCCTGGTCCTGCTGGACGATCCGCACGGTCTCGCGGCGCGCGTTCACCACCGCAGCGAAGCTATCGTTCGCGAGCGGCGAAAGCTTGACCCAAATCCTGGCATCGTTGACGCCGATCAGCATCGCGCCGTCCGGCTGCAGCGGCGCGAAGCGGATTTCCGCGCTGGCACCTGCATTCTCGAGGTGCAGGATGGGGATCGGCGACATGCCATCGTTTCCTGCCGCCATCTGCCAGCCGGTCAATCCGCTGGATTGCCAGGGACTGCCGGACCGAGGTTGACGCTGGCGCATCATCCAGAAATAGGCCCCGAGCGCGAGCGCCTCAGCATCGATGTCACCAGCCTCGGGGGCAAGCGCATCGATCTGCTCGTCGATCAGGCGGGTATGGAACGTCGCGGCCCTGGTCGCGGGCAGGGCGATCAGACGCCCCAGGAACTCCCGGTTGGTGATGACGCCGAAGATTGACGTCTCCTTAAGCGCGCGGTCGAGCCGGTCGAGCGCCTGATTGCGGGAGGCGGCGTGAGCGATCAGCTTGGCCAGCATCGAGTCGTAGTAGGGCGTGACGATCGATCCGCTCTCGATTCCCGTCTCGACGCGGATGTCGTCGGACGGAAACCTGACGTATATGACCTCTCCGGTCGACGGCATGAAGCCGTCGTTCGGATCTTCGGCGCAGATTCGCGCCTCGACCGCGTGGCCCCGACACACCAGTTCATCCTGCGTAACCGGCAGGCCGTCGCCGACGGCAATGCGGAGCATGGTCTCGACGATGTCGATGCCGGTGACCAATTCGGTCACGGGATGCTCGACCTGCAGCCGCGGATTGACTTCCAGGAAATAGTAATCAGTGCCGCTAACGATGAATTCGACCGTGCCGACACCACGATATCTGAGTTGGCGGCCGAGCCGGACGGCGTCGTCGAGGATGCGCTGGCGAAGCGCGGGTGGCAGATTGGCGGCGGGCGCTTCCTCGATCAGCTTCTGATGACGGCGCTGAAGTGTGCATTCGCGTTCGAACAGGTGGATGACGTTGCCGTCGCCGTCTCCCGCGATCTGCACTTCGAGGTGCCGGCCGCGCTGGATCAATTTTTCGACGATCAGCCCGGCGTTGCCGAAGGCATTCCTGGCCTCTCGCATCGCGGACTCGATTTCGTCGCGCAGCCCGTCGAGGGTCGAGATCGCCCGCATGCCCTTGCCGCCGCCACCAGCAGCCGCTTTCAGCATGACAGGCAGTTCGAGGCGGCGGACCATCCGTTCGATCTCGACAGGGTCTTCGCTGGGAACCTCGCTGCCGGGCACCGTCGGTACGCCGGCCGCGACGGCTTCACGTTTCGCGGATGCCTTGTCGCCGAGGCGTTCGATGGTTTCCGGTGTCGGACCGATGAACACCAGTTCCGCTGCTTCGACCGCGCGGGCGAAGGCCGCGTTCTCCGCCAGGAAGCCGAAGCCTGGGTGAATGGCCTCGGCGCCGGTGGCCTTGGCGGCGGCAATTACGGTATCGATCCGCAAGTAGCTCTCCGAGGCCGGCGCGCCGCCGATCTCGATCGATTCGCCGATGGTCTTGACGTGCAAGGCATCGGCATCTGCAGCGGAATGCACGCCGGCCACCGCAACGCCAAGATGTTGGCAAGTGCGGGCGATACGACAGGCGATCTCGCCTCGGTTGGCGATCAATATCTTCTTGAACACAGCGGGTCTCCTGCGTCTACATTCGCAACACGCCGAAGTCGGTGTGCTGATGCGGGATCCGGCCGGCCAGATCGAGCAGCAGCGCCATCACGCTTCGGGTTTCGAGCGGATCGATCACCATGTCGCACCAGGTGTTGCGGGCGAAATTGTAGGCATTGGCGAACTCCTCAAACGTTCGCCGGGTCGGCGCCATATAGGCCTCGCGCTCTGCGTTCGTCCAAGTCGTGCCTTCGCGTTTGTGCACGTCGTCGCGGACCATCGCGAGCGTTGTCGCGGCCTGGTCAGGTCCCATGATCGCGGAACGAGCATTCGGCCACATCATCATGGCGTTCGGCCGGAACGCCCGACCGCACATCGCGAGGTATCCCGCGCCATATGCGTTGCCCATGATCAGCGTGTATTTCGGCACGTTCGCGCTCGCCATCGCCGTGATCATCTTCGCGCCGTTCTTGGTGATGCCGCCTTCTTCCGCCTCGCGGCCGACCATGAAGCCGGTGACGTCGGCCATGAACAGCAGCGGAATGTCGCGCTTGCAGCAGAGGTCGATGAAGTGCGTCGCCTTCAGCGCGCTTTCAGAGAACAGCACGCCGTTGTTGCAGAGGATGCCGATCTCGAAGCCCATGATCCGCGCGAAGCCGGTCACCAGCGTATCGCCGTAAAGCGGCTTGAACTCATGGAATTCGCTGCCGTCGACGAGGCGAGCGAGAATGTCGCGATTGTTGGTGGGGACGCGGGGATCCGAGGAGATCAGGCCGTAGATTTCGGCCGGATCGAACAGGGGGTCGCGTGCCGGTGCAACCGTCCAGGCCTGCCGTGGGATTTCGCCGAGATTGGCCACGATCTCGCGCGTGATCGCGATCGCGTGTGCGTCGTTCTCGGCGAGATGGTCGGTCACGCCGCTGATGCGGCTGTGCATCTCGCCACCGCCGAGTGCCTCGATGCCGACTTCCTCGCGCGTTGCAGCATAGACGAGTTGCGGGCCGCCGAGGAACATGGCGCCCTGGTTTCGAATGATCACCGTCTCATCGCACAGAGCGGGGATGTAGGCGCCGCCCGCGGTCGAGGGACCGTGCACCACCGCAATCTGCGGGATGCCTTCGGCGGACATCCTGACCTGATTGTAGAAGATCGAGCCGAACTGGCCGTCGTCGGGGAAGATATTGGGTTGGTCCGGAAGGTTGGCGCCGCCCGACTGGACGAGGGTCACGCAGGGGAGGCGATGCTGCCAGGCGAAGCGCTGGGCGCGAACGTGCTTCTTACAGGTGATGCCGTAATAGGTGCCGCCCTTCACCGTGGGTTCGTTGGCGATGATCATGCAGGGACGGCCGGAGATCATGCCGACGCCCGTGATGATGCTGCCGCCGGGCGGCACACCTTCGTACAAGCCTTCGCCGGCCAACTGGCAGAATTCAAGGAACGGCGATCCGGGATCGACCAGCGCGGCGATCCGTTCTCGCGGCAGCAACTGGTCGCGATCCTTGTGAAGCTTGCGCGCCCGTTCGGGCCCGCCGATCGCCGCGGCGGCCCGGCGTCGCCGAAGGTCGGCGACGCGCTCGGTGTAAGCGCTGCGGTTGCGTGCGTATTCCTCGCTCGAGGTTGCGACGTCCGATTTCATCATTGCCATTGCAAGTGGTCCTGGCGGCTGCGCGGCAAGCTCGTCAGGCGCTCGCCGTCGGTGTGAAGCGTTCTTGGGTGGGCGGCGGGATCCTTTCAGACTCGATGCGCCGCCAAAATCTAACATTTGTTAGAATTAGTCGCGCGACGATGCAAGCGGAACTCATGCGCCTCTCAGCTTTTCTTGAAGCGCGGCAGGGTCACGTCGTCGGCGACTTTGTCGAAGACAAACTCGACGTCCATGTCGAAGGTGACGTCCGCCGGATCGCTGCCCACAAGCGTGCTGATCATGCGTGGCCCTTCCGCGAGCTCGACGAGCAGTACGGCGTAGGGAACGTCGGCCTTGAATGCAGGGCCCGGGGCGCGATGGACCACGCTGAAGGAGTGAACCTTGCCGCGGCCGGTGGCAGGCCGGTGCTCGAGCTCATTGCTGCCGCACGCGCGGCATATGGCCTGCTGGTAGTACTGCACATGCCGGCACCGGCCGCAGTGCTGAAGCAACAGCTTGCCGTGATGCAGGCCACGCCAGAACGCGGCGGTGTCGGCATCCGGCGCGGGCAGGGGCTTTCGGGCGGACTCCTCAGATGCCATCACAGCGCTCCCCGTGTGCCCAGAACAGTCGTGGCGTTGGTGGCGAACCCTGCGCCGAGGCTGTGCACCAGCCCCAGGTGAGCGCCCGCGACCTGCCGTTCACCGCATTGGCCGCGTAGCTGCGCGATCACCTCATGGAAGTGGAACAGGGAGCCCGGCATTCCCGAATGCGCAAAGGACAGCAGGCCGCCATGGGTGTTGGAGGGAATCTGGCCGCCGTGGCTCATCTGCCCGTCGGCGACGAAGGGTCCGCCTTCGCCCTTGCGGCAGAAGCCGAGATCCTCGAGCATCATGATCACGGTCCCGGTGAAGCAATCATAGATGCCGGCGACGTCCATGTCGGCCGGCCGGTAACCGGCCATCGCATAGGCCCGGCGGCTGGATTCGACCGCGCCAGTCGTGGTGAGCGACGGCATCAGGAAGATGTGCTCATGGGTGTAGCACTCGCCGCAACCGAGAATGTAGACCGGCTTCTCGATCCCAAGTTCCTGCGCCTGTTCGGCCGAGGTCAGGACGAACGCCGCGCCGCCGTCCGATATCAGCGAACAGTCGAGCTTGTGATAGGGCGTGGTGACCATCGGCGAATTCAGCACGTCCGCGACGCTGATCGGCGTTGTCTGCTGCGCGCCGGGGGTGCGCGTCGCGTGACGCCTGTGCACGACCGCGACCTCCGCCAGTTGCTCAGGCGTGGTGCCGAACTCCTTCATATGCCGGTGCGCGGTCATGGCGAAGGTGTTGGCGACGGGGATGCCGAACGGCATTTCGTACTGCTGATCCCGGCTTTCGGTCAGCGAACGCAGAGCGAGGTCCGGCGTCAGCCCGGTCATGAGGCTGTCGGCCGCGACCAGCAACACCACCTTGGCGAGACCGCCGTGAATGGCGGCCGCACCGATACTGAACATCGTCGCCGCCGTTGCGCCGGACACCTGTAGCGTATTGGAGAAGGTCGGGCGGATTCCGAAATATTCGCTGAAAGCGACGCTGAAGCGGTGGAACGGGGAGGCGAAAGCGTGGCTCGACAGCACGCCATCTACCTCGCTCTTTTCCAGACCGGCATCCGCGAGGGCATTCCTGGCGGCCTCGGCGGCAAGCGAGAGCGGGCTGCGGCCCGGTACCTTGCCGACCGCCGATAGTCCGATGCCGATGACGGCGACCTTCCCTCGAAGACTGGTGTCGCTCATGTGGAGGCCTTCAAAAGCAGTTCGAGTTCGTGGCGCTGGACCTTGCCGCTCGTGGAGCGCGGAAATGCCGCAAATGCGATGAAGCGGAATTCGCGCGGTCGCTTGTAACCGGCCAGCTCGCGGCGACACAGCTCGGCGAGCTCGGCCTCGCTCAGTTGGGCACTGTCGCGGCACGCGACAAAGGCAACCGGAGCCTCGCCCCATCTGGCGTCAGCGGCGCGCACGACCGCGACTTCCGTGATCCGATCGTCGCTCAGCAGCACACGTTCGATCTCGGCGGGATAGATGTTCTCGCCACCCGACTTGATCATGTATTTGGCGCGATCGACGAAATCGAGCGATCCGTCCGGGTTGCGCCGGAACACGTCGCCCATGTGAAACCAGCCGCCGCGGAAGTCGCGCGCATTGGTCTCGTCTGCCTGCCAATAGCCGGAAAACAGCGTCGGGCTGCGGATGGCCAATTCGCCGGGTTCGCCCGGAGCGACCTCGTTGTCGGAGGTATCCATCAGCTTGATCTCGCAAAACGCGTTCTGTCGCTTGGACAGGCTGGTCGGCACTTCACCAGGTGCGATTAGCGCCCGCGTCGCCGGCGGCAGGCCGGTTTCGGTCGAGCCGAAGCTGTTGAGATAGGGCGCACGAAGCAACGCGGTCACCTCGCCAATAGCGTGTGGGGGCACAAGGTCAGCCATGGCCCCGCACACCCGCACGCCCTTCACCTTCGTGCGCTGCGTCTTCAAGCCGTCGATAAACGCCTCCACCATGCCGGGGATCAGAACCAGCCAGCCAATGTCGTGTTGGGATACGGCCGTCAGCAGCGGATCCAACTGGAAACCGTCAATCACAATCACGGTTCCGCCACGCAGCAAGGTTGCAAGCGCGTGATCGGTCGAGGCCATGTGGAACAGCGGGGTCCATGCCACGAACGTATCGTGCGGCGCTATCCGAAGCTCGGAGGAAAAGACCAGCGCGCGCATCACCATCGCGCGGTGCGAGATGACGGCGCCTTTCGGCAGGCCGGTCGTTCCGCTGGTGTAGAGAATGACAAGCCCGTCCTCCGGCTGTGCCACACACGGGGCCGCGCGCCCGTCCTGCCGTGCGAGTTCGCTTTCATACTCAAGCCCGATCTCCAGGATTGGATTCGCCTTGGCGGCGGGCGGGAGGTTTGCCGCGAGATCGGCCTCGACCAAGAGCAGCTTGGGCGACACCAGCTCGATGCAGTAGCTGAGCTCGCGCTCCGACAGCCGCCAGTTCAGGCACGCCGTGATGATCCCGAGATTGGCCGCTGCCAGCTCGATTTCGAGGTATTCTGGTCGGTTGCGCGACAGCAGGCCAAGCCGGTCGCCGCGCTGGAGGCCCCGTGCGGCGAGCACGGCAGTCAGGCGACGGACCCGGTCGAGCAGCTCGCCATAGGTCACGCGCCGGCCGCGGTGTTCAATCGCAAGCCTGTTGGCGTGGAGTTCGGCGCAGGCCGAGAACAGCGCACCGACGGTTCCGATGCCGGATCCGGCGCCTATCTGGGTACTGAACTCGGTTGCCATCGACGTTTCCTCAAGCGCTGTCTTTCGACATTCTTGTCCCAAACCGGTGCTTGCGCCGGCGGATTACAAATTCTAACATCTGTTAGAAATAATTGGTAGCGCTTCTTATGCGCCAATAGCGGGAAGATCAACATGTCCAATCGATACGCCGCCTACACCAGGCTGAAGCTCGACTATCCGGCGGAGCGGATACTTCGGGTCACCTTCGATCGCCCCGAAACCTACAATTCCGTCGATGCCGAGACCCATACGCAGCTCACCCACATCTGGCGCGACATCGACAACGATCCCGATATCAACGCCGTGATCATCACGGGGGCCGGAAAGGCATTCTCGGCCGGCGGCGACTTCGAACTGATCAAGGGGCTGCTCGACAATCCGGCGGCGCGGATGGCGACCTGGAAAGAGGCAAAGGACCTCGTCTACAACGTCATCAACTGCAACAAGCCGATCATCTCGGCCATCAATGGCGTTGCGGTGGGAGCCGGTCTCGTGGTCGGCATCCTCGCCGACGTGTCGATTTGTGGCAAATCCGCGCGGATCGTCGACGGGCATACGCGCCTCGGCGTTGCGGCAGGCGACGTCGCCTGCATCATCTGGCCGCTGCTCTGCGGACTGGCGAAGGCCAAGTACTATCTGCTCACGTGCAAGCCGTTGTCGGGTGAGGAAGCCGAGCGGATCGGCCTGGTTTCGCTGTGCGTCGACGATGCCGAACTGCAGAAGATCGCACTGGAAACGGCGCAGGATCTCGCCACCGGCGCACAGAGTGCGATCCGCTGGACCAAGTATGCGTTGAACAACTGGCTTCGCGTCAACGGGCCGCTGTTCGACACTTCGACTGCGCTCGAGATCCTGGGCTTTGCCGGCAACGAAGCGCGGGAAGGGCTGGCCTCTCACCTCGAGAAACGCAAGCCTTCGTTCCCGAAGGATTGCCCGATCTAGATTCACTGGTCTTCGTCAAGGCAACTGACCTGGCCGGTTGCCTTGACGTCTGGCTTCATACGACGCGCCGCCTGCTCAGCGTCAATCCTGGCCGGCTGCTACGCCTTGAGCGTCCGTCGGATGTGCTCGATGGCCTCCGGGTTGGCGAGCGCCGACAGATCGCCGGGGTCCTTGCCCTCGAAGACGGCACGGAGCACGCGGCGCATGATCTTCATGTTGCGCGTCCTCGGCAGGTCGTCGACCAGCAAGACCCGCTCCGGGCGGTACGACGTGCCCATGCCGTGCACCAGTGCCTGCGATAACTCCTCGGAGAGCGCGCGGGAATCCTGCGCGGTGACGCTGGGCACGCAGGCGCACACGATTGCCGAACCTTTCACCGGGTGGGGGACGCTGAAGACCGCGGCTTCCGCGACCTTACCGGTCGCAGTCAGTATTCCCTCAAGCTCTGCGGGGCCGACGCGCTTCCCCGAGATCTTGATGGTGTCGTCCGAGCGGCCGAGAATGTAGTAGAGGCCGTCCTTGCCCCGCATGGCAAAGTCGCCATGCACCCAGATTCCCGGGATCGTTTTCCAGTAACTCTCGAGATAGCGCTGGTCGGCCTTCCACAAGCTCTTGGTCAACCCGATCGATGCATGACGGAGGACCAACTCGCCGACCTCGCCGTCGGGGACGCGGTTACCCGCCATGTCGACGATATCTGCGCCGACACCGAGCGCCGGCCGGGAGAACGAACACGGATTCATCGGATGGTTCGGCGTGCCGGTGAAGATGCAGCCGCCGACTTCCGTGCCGCCGGAGATATTGATGATCGGGATCTTCGCCTTGCAGACATGCTCGAAGAACCATCGCCAAGGCGTCTCCGTCCAGGCCTCGCCGCCTGACGTGGTTATTCGCAGGCTCGAGAGGTCGTATTGCTCGACCTCCTCGCCATACCGCATCATGCCGCGCACGATGGTCGGTGAAACACCGAGATAGGTGACCTTGTGCTCGGCGATCAGGCGCCAGAAGCGTCCCGTATCGGGATAGTCCGGGGTCCCTTCGGCGACCAGCAGTCGGCCACCGGCGAAGCTCGGAATGCAGGCGCACATCGCGCCCACCATCCATCCCATGTCGCTGAAGAAGAAAAACAGGTCCGTTGGCTTGAAGTCGCCGCAGATGATCATGTCCCGCGTGACCATTGAGCCGATGAAGCTGATATGCGTCCACACGCAGCCCTTCGGCTCGCCGGTCGTGCCCGACGTGTAGAGAAGGATGGCGGGGTCTTCCGCGTCCATCTCGGCGGTCGGAAGCTCTGCCCCCTCCTGGGCGATCTCGTCCCACCAGTGGTCGCGTCCCACCCGCATCGGTGTGTCAATGCCGAGCCCGCCGCGGTCAGCCACGATCACATGCCGGACGCTCGGTGCTGTTTCGAGTGCCTCGTCGAGAGCCGATTTCAGCGGGGCCGGCGTGCCGCGACGCCAAGTGCCGTTGGCCGTGATGACCGCCTTGGCTTCACCGTGGTTGAGCCGCGACCGGATCGGGTCGGGGCCGAAGCCCGAGAACAGCGGCATCACGATCGCGCCGATTTTCAGGATCGCGAAGAAGGCCACGAAGGTTTCGGGCAGGTTCGGCATGTAGATGGCGACGACGTCACCCTTGCCGATTCCGAGCTTGCGCAGGCCGGAGGCCAGACGCTCGACGGCGGAAGCGAACGCGGCGTAGCTCAGTCGTCGCTGCTCGCACCTGTCTTCGCCCTCCCAGACCAGAAACGTCTTGTCCCAGACGTCAGTTCCTCGGTGCTTGTCGATGCAATTGAGGACGATGTTGGTGGTCCCCCCAACGCACCAGCGCGCCCACGGCTCGCCTCGAGCAAGATCAAGGATCTCGTCGGGTTGGCGATAGAATCGAACGTCGCAGAACTTGAACACTTCCTGCACGAGCCAGGCCGGATCGGTGTCAGCCCTGGCCGCCAGCGCGTCGTAATCCGGCTGCCCCGTCGCGCGAAGAAACGCGCTCAGGTTGCTCTTCTCCACCAGTTCCGCGGGGGGCGTCCAGAGATGCGCCATTGGTTTCCTCCTGCTTCAAGAGCTGCGCCATCTTCTTGCATTTGGCTGGCGACGATGTATTCTAACAAATGTTAGAATTCAAGGAAGAAGACGTCGTGGCTGATAAAGAGCAGGTCCGCTATTCGGTCGAGGGCGGCATCGCGACCGTGACCATCGATCGTCCCGAGCGCAAGAACGCGCTCTCGGTCGAGGCGATGAATGGCCTGACGGATGCGTGGAGCAAGGCCGAAGCCGATCCATCTGTCCGCGTGGTCATTCTGACCTCCGCTGACTGCGGCGTATTCTGCGCCGGGCTGGATCTGAAACAGGCCGCGGAGATCCGGGCGAGGGACGGGGTGGATATCCTGACCCGGATGCGCGATCCCATGCAGCACGCGATGCGGAAGGTTTCGAAGCCGATCATTGCCGCGATGACAGGATCCCTGATGGCCGGCGGGATGATGCTTGCGCTGAAGTGCGATCTGAGGGTTGCCTTGCGCGGCACGCGTGCCGGGATAACCGAGGTGAAGATGGGGCGCGGATCCCCGTGGGCGGTGCCGATGCTATGGATGGTTCCGCAGCCGCTGCTGATGGAAATGGTTCTGACCGGCGAGACGATACCGATCGAACGGCTTGCGGAGCATGGTTTCCTCAACTCGCTCGAGGATACCCCACAGGCCGTTCGCGAACGTGCCAATGAACTGGCGCGGATGATCGTCACGGGCGCGCCGTTGTCGGTCAAGGCGGCCAAGGCCAGCGTCCTTGCGGCGATGGATTTGGGGCTTGCTCGGGGCCTCGTCGAGGCCGAGCGACTGCATGTGGAGGCCTATGCCAGCCTCGATGCGGTAGAAGGGCCGAAGGCGTTCGCGGAGAAGCGGAAGCCGGTCTGGCAAGGCAGATAGAAGAAGGCAGATAGAAGGGTCAGGGCTTGCTGACGCCTTCGAAGATCAGCAGCTCCGTACGTTCGGCCAATTCAAGCACCGCGTCCCTGTTTTCCAGCCTGAACCACTCGATCGTCCAGTTCAGGGCACCGATCACGAACATGCGCAACGGCACCACTTCCATGTCGGCCCGGATCTCGCCTGCGCGCCGCGCATCGATGAACAATTGGTCCCAATATTCGGCGTAGGCTCGCCGCAGCGGCCGATGCGGCTTCTTCAGGTGCTCCGGCAATTGCCCGTAGATGCGGATGTTGGCCGAGGTGAAGTCGCTGGTCTCGAGCAGGGCGACAAGATGAGCCTCGATCGCGAGGCCGATCCTGCGCCGGTGCGACACCTTGCCGGCTCGTTCGACTGCGTTCTTCACGCTCTCGAAGACGTGACGAAGGCCGCGGTCCAGCACCTCATTGAGGATCTCCTCCTTGGAATCGAAGTGGTAGTAGATGCTTCCGGCCTTGATTTTCGCCTTCGCGGCGATCTGGCGCAGCGTCGTGGCCGAAAATCCTTGACGGCGAAATAGCTGCGCCGCGGACTTCAGAATCAGGTCTCGAGACCGTTCCGACTTCAGCTGTGCGGGGGCGTCCTCCGCCTCGGTATTGCGTTTGTTCGCAACCGAAGTGGCCTTGGGGCGACGCGCCGCCGCCCCAGGACGGGACCCGTCACGAGAACGCGTGGATGACCGAATTGCCCTCATTCCTGCCTGAAGCTCGTTATCGAAAGTTTGCTGTGCCGACCTGTGTTGGCGATGAATCCCGTTGCCGCTCGAGGCAGATTTGGCAGATCGTCTACATATTTCAATGATGAACAGATTCCTAGAGGGCGATCGCGAGCAGGCCTTACCGGCACGCACCTTAGCCCTTTCCAACGGCTCGTTGTCGTCATCGACAGGGCGACACTCTTGAACATCGCGGGCGATCCGGCCGAGCGGGGTACCGGCACCCCGATGGATGCTGATCAGCAGAGGGATCCCGAATGGAGCGACGCAGGCTTTTGGGGTCGGGATGCGACAGAAGCCGCCTCTGATGGGTCGGGGCCTTCGCGTCACCTGGCTGCCAAGTCTGGTCCAATTTGGCCTTGCGCGCCCCGTAGGATGTGAGGCGGGGTCAGCGGCGCCTTCGAGGTCGCGGACCTGAGCGCAACAGGTCGCTACCGAACGTAACGCCGCGGCCGACAGCTAGCTAGCGCGCTCGTGTTGATACTCTCAATGTTGACGATATCAGGCGGAAATCGAGAGAAGCGAAGCGGTGGCCGTTCACGCCGAGCACACGTCGACTTCGTCGAGTGACCCCGATAGTTGCCGAAGCCGCGATTCAAACAAACTATCTGTGAATTCAATACCGAAAAATAGGGGCGGGTATACCGTGGGGATTTTACCGCCGACTTGCAGGATTTGTACTTGCAAATCAACGCGGACACGGCGTCATAGAGGATTGAGTGGGAGTAGTGCCGGGACTTGCCGAATTTGCTCCCACCGCTACCGCAGAGTACTATTCTTCTTACCAATTTCTTCGTCAATGAACGCTAGGCTCGGATAATCGAGATACCCTGCATCCGACCCGCCATAGATCCCAACCGGCTGCGGCGAATTGTAGGGACCGCCAGCTCGTATCCGCGCCGGGAGGTCCGGGTTGGCGAGAAAGAGGCGGCCGAACGCGACTGCGTCAGCCTCGCCGGAATTGACGATATCGGTGGCACGCTCGGGGGTGATGCCGGCATTGACGATGAGAGGCCCGCGATAGTGCTCGCGGAATATCGCCAGCATTCGCTCGTAGTCCGGCGCTCCGGTCCAAGCGTTGGTGTCTGCAAGGTGCAGATAGGCGAGCCCCGCGGTCTGTAGCCACGGCGCGAGCCGACCATAGGTGTCTTCCGGCTTCGGGTCCCGCGTGCTGTTGTATTCGGCAAAGGGCGACAGCCGCAACCCTATCCGCGATCGCGGCACGACGTCGGAAGTCGCCGCAACAATTTCGAGAAGCAATCTGGAGCGCGCTTCGATGCTTCCGCCGTACTGATCGGTTCGCAGATTGATGGTCGGCGAGAGAAACTGGTGAACCAGATAGCCGTTGGCGCCGTGAATCTCCACACCGTCAAACCCGGCGCGAACGGCGTTGGCGGCCGCCCGTCGAAATTCGCCCACGACGGTCTCAATCTCTGCGGTGGTCATCGCACGCGACGGGCAATCAATGGAAGCTGACAGGCGACGATGGCGTCCATTGGATCCAGCCGGCGTGGTCGCTGTGCGTCAACAACGCCGAGGTGCTGCGCGACGTAGCGGTCAGGGGCAAGGGCATCGCGCTGATACCGGAGTTCATCGCGGCGGAGGCCCTGAAGAACGGCAGCCTCCAGGCCGTCCTTGCCAACTATTCGGCGCCGCCGCTCACCCTTTACGCGGTCTATCCGCCGACGCGACATCTTGCCGTCAAGGTTCGGCCCTTCATCGATTTTCTCGTCGATCGGTTCGGTTCGGGCGCCGGCTGAGGCTCGCTAGTCGGTGCTTCTATCGCGTGACCAGCGATTGCCGAGCGCAAGGCCGTATTGGTAGAGCGCGTTGCCATATTGCAGCTGCAACCGTTCGGTGGATTGAAGCGCGACGTCGACATTCGCGCGTGCTGATTTCAATGCGCGTGCGAGAACCGAGGCCTCGTAGGCCGCCTTGGCGGTCCCTCCGGCCGTGTGCGGCCGCACCACGAAAGCTGCGTCGCCGGTCAGCAGGACGCGGCCGAACAGGGTTTTCGGCACCGTCACGTCAAGGATGCTCTGAAGGAACGGATCCGGCGTCTCCGAGACCAGCGCGGCCATCTTTGGATGGATCTCGCGCAAGGCACGCGCCCTCAGATCGGCAACGGTTCTTTCCGGCGTCGTGCCGCGCGGAAGCGAGGATCGATGCCGCGTGCCATCCTTGTCGGTCAGCACAGTCGCGAGCTCGGCGGCACCGACGTGCACGTACCAAACCCAGTTGAGCCGACGTGATCCGACCGTCACGGCGCCGTCGGGTCCCGGGATGAAATACGCCAGCATATGGCCGCCATTGCGGGCTTCCGAGAAGGTGAAACGATCGTCGAAGAATGGGAGGAGATCGGAAGGCACGTTGCGCTCATCGAGCGTGCCTCTCCAGGCAACATAACCGGCATATCTGGCCTCGACATCAGGAAGCATTTGACGCCGGACCGTCGAGCCCGAACCGTCGGCGGCCACTAACAGATCGCTCTCCACGACGGAGCCGTTGCCAAGCGTCGCCGAGACCTTCGAGCCCGCCTGAGACACCGCCATCACTTCGGAGTCAGCCCGATAGCATTCATCGGGAACGGCTGCCCGCAGCGCCGTGTGGATGGCTTCCCAGGAGGTGAATTCCTGCGGCATGTCCTGGAGAACACCATCGCCACCGTCCGGGTCGAGATATCGCCGGCCGCGGCAGGTCGTGAACGGGAGCGGACCTGCACCGTTTTCCTCGAGCAACTGGATCAGTTCTCGCTGAACGACGATCCCGGCTCCTCGGGCCAGCATCGGGCCCGGCACGCGCTCGTGCACGGTGACGGTCGCGCCCAATTTGCGAAGGGTGATTGCATTGCAAAGCCCGGCGACCGATCCGCCGCTGATCGTCACCCTGAAATCTTGATCGTGATGCCAGCTCATCTGCTTCTCCCTGACTTGCTGTTTCGCCAACTGGCGGGCTCACACGAGGTGCGCACCCAGCTCGCGGCCGGACGCGGCGATAGCGGCGCCTGCTTGTCTGCGTTCCCGGTCGTATCGCTGGAGCGCCTCTCCGAGCGGCGCCGATGCAAGGTGCTTTCGCAGCGCCATGGCGTCAGCCGCCGCCTTTGCGATGCCCATCCCCGTATGCGGCCGCACGACGAATGCCGCGTCTCCCACCAGCGCAATGCGTCGCGAGGTCATTCGCTCCGTTTCGTAGTCGAAGACCCCTTGCACGAACGGCTGGGATGTCGCTTCGATCGCCGCAGCGAAGGAGCGCGGCAGCAATCGTTTGGCGTCCTCGACGAGCCCGTCGCGGGCTTGTGCGGAGATCGCGCCCGGAGGCAGCGAGTATGGGTGGATGCGGCCTTCGCGATCGGTGAGCACATCGTCGCGCGCCGCCGGTCCGATCACCGGCCGATACCAGACCCAGTTGTACCTGCGATCTCCGGGCTCGGTTTCGCCGCCCGGTCCGGGGACCAGGAAGCCGATCACGTGGGAATGCGGCATGCGGAAGTATGCGAAGCGCTCGAGGAGGTCGCTGGCCACGAAGCCCGGCAGGTCGCGGCAAGAGGCCGCGCCACCCGACATAGCCGGCGTAGACATTTGCAGCGGCCTGGCCGTCGACCGCGGTGCGCGCGACGGACGCTATACCGTCAGCGCCAATGACGAGATCGGCAGCCGTCTCGCTTCCGTCGCTGAAGCGAACGACGACCCGATCGGCCTCCTCGTGAAGATGTTCGACCTTTCGATCAAGCACGTATAAGCCATCCACGATCTGCTTTCGAAACACGCGATAGATCGAGTCCCACGACAGCTGCATCTGGGGCGGCATCTCTTGATCGATGGTCGGGCCCGTGTCGCCGAACACAATGCGTTCCCGCG
This sequence comes from Bradyrhizobium sp. USDA 4011, assembly GCF_054063415.1. NCBI lineage: Bacteria > Pseudomonadati > Pseudomonadota > Alphaproteobacteria > Hyphomicrobiales > Nitrobacteraceae > Bradyrhizobium > Bradyrhizobium sp. USDA 4011. The sequence goes on along the minus strand of NZ_JBSSGG010000001.1, from coordinate 680,136 downwards.
CGACCACCCCGACGCGTGCGACATGTTCGCACCCGGCCGCGCGCAGAATGGCAAATGTCTCGCGCTTGCCCAGCAGACCGGCTCCGCGCCCTTCGAGCCCATGGACCGATCGCTCGTAGACGGTGACGTCGTGTCCATCATGGGCCAGCAGCGTTGCGGTGAACAATCCCGCGAGGGAGCCTCCGACGACCGCGATTTTCATGTCTTGCGATCTCCAAATGCGTCCGTTCGACCTGGCGAGGTCAGTGATGCGCTGCCTTCCGGCCGAACAATGTCGGCAACTGCAAGAACAGACCAGCGGCCGCAAGTACCGCGCCGTAGCCGCAAACGCCGAACCACGACGCGTGCGCATAGGCCCAGCTCGCGCCGAGGGATCCAAGCGAACCGCCGATGAACATGGCCGTCATGAAAACCGTGTTCAGCCTGCTTCGCGCCTCGGGACGGAGCGCGAAAATCAGATGCTGGTTGGCCACCAGCGCCGCGTTCACGCCGACGTCCAGCAGCACCACGCCGACGGTCAGTCCGGCGATGGTGTTCCAGCCGCCGAACACGACCCAGGAGGACAGCGAGATGGCGGCGGCGATCGCAATCACGAGATGTGGGCCGCGCTTGTCGGCTGTGCGGCCGGCGAGCGGCGCAGCGAGGATCCCCGACGCGCCGATCACGCCAAACAGGCCGGCGATCTCGGGGCCGAAGCCAAATGCCGGCTCTTGCAGATGCAGGGACAAGACGGTCCAGAAGGCGATGAAGGAGGCGAACAGCATCGCTTGCGTCGCAGCGGCCAGGCGAAGCGCCGGCTCTTCGATCAGTAAATGCAGCAGCGAATGCAGCGCAGCGGCGTATCCCAGGCTCTGCGTCGGATGATGGCGGGGCAGGGTCGTGCGGACCAGCACGGCGGCGCCGAGCGCCAAAGGCACGCCAAGCCAAAACATCTCGCGCCATCCGAAATGCGATCCGACAAAGCCGGCTATCGTGCGGCTGAGAAGGATTCCGCCGAGGATTCCGCTGACGACCGTTCCGACCGCGGCGCCCCGCGTCTTGTCGTCGGCGAGCGTCGCGGCGAACGGAACGATCTGCTGCGCCACCGTGGCCGCTACCCCCAGCACAAGCGAGGCTGCGATCAACGCGAGCGTGGTCGGTGCCACAGCAGCGAAGGCCAGTGCTGCCGCCAGAACGACGAATTGCGCGGCGATAAGACGACGTCGCTCGACGAGATCGCCCAACGGGACGAGCAGGAGGAGACCGGCGGCGTAGCCAAACTGCGTGGCCGTGGGTATCAGGCCGATCGCAGAGGAGTTCGGATAATTCGCTTCGATGAGGCCCAGCAGCGGCTGATTGTAATAGATGTTCGCGACCGCGATGCCCGCACAAACCGCCATGGCAAACGTGCGTACGCGGGTGAGTTCTGGGACCCGTTGATCCGTGCTGAGAGCAGACGTCGACATGGCCGCAATCCTCGCTGGTCCGCGCGCAGCTTCTGTTCGCCGCGCCGGACACTTGACTTCAAACACGATCGGCAGCTAATTATCAAATGATAAATAACAAGTCCGTGCAAAATGAATGGCTGTCATGTGCAGCGGGCTGCACAGTGCGCGGTCTTCCGGATGAAAGAGTTCTCGCAAGACATGTTACGCGGCTGGCCTGCGAACGTATTGGACTGAATGCGCATGCTTTGGACTGGCTTTTGAATCGGCGGGCGCATTGCGGCGGTGCGGCCTCCCGGTCGAGCGTCGTTGGCCGAACCGGCGACACGACGCCGGCGTCCCGCAGCGTCGCGACCTCATCGGGAGATTGTTCAAGGGCCGCATCAAATTGAAAAGATGATGCCTGCAGCGGACTGATATGGCGTTTCCATTGAGGAAGGAACGGCGATGAAGCTCAGGTCAGTTCTGCTCGCGCTGCTTGCCGTCGGGGCGATCGGTGGGATGGGGGCGCTCCTCTACGCCTGGGAATCGCCAATCGCTCCGATCGATCCGCGATCAGCCAGGGCCACCGATACTGTGATGGTGCGTCGCGGAGCAAGCCTCGCGCTGCTTGGTGACTGCGCCACGTGCCACACGGCGACCGGCGGAGCACCATACGCGGGCGGACTTGCGATGCCGACGCCGTTCGGCACGATCTACTCCACCAACATCACGCCCGATCCGGAGACCGGCATCGGTCGATGGTCGGAGCAGGCATTCGTTCGCGCCTTGCGGTCCGGCGTGGATCGTGAAGGCCGTCACCTTTATCCGGCGTTCCCGTACGACCACTTCACACGCGTCACGAACGATGATGCGAACGCATTGTATGCCTTTCTGATGTCGCTCGATCCGGTCAGGTCGTCGGCGCCGCCAAACGGACTGCCGTTTCCCCTCAATATCCGCCTGACGCTCGCCGGCTGGAAGCTGCTGTTCCTGCGTCAGGAGCGCTTCGTCGCCGACCCGTCGAAGGATGCGAAGTGGAACAGGGGGAAGTATCTGGTCGACGGACTGGGGCACTGCGGCGCCTGCCATTCTCCGCGAAACCTGATGGGAGCAGAAGAGGTCTCGGCCAGCTTCCAGGGCGGCGTGGCCGAAGGCTGGCGTGCCTACGCACTCGGTCGAAGCTCGCCGTCGCCGGTCCCGTGGGATGTGGCGGCCCTGACGGATTATCTCGCACGTGGCTCGCATCCCCAGCATGGGACAGCTCAAGGGCCCATGGCGAACGTGACCGACAATCTGTCCCTGGTCGATCCCGCCGACGTCAGTGCGATGGCCTACTATCTGGCCTCGCTCGGCAAGAGCGAAGCGCGGACCGACGCAAAGATCGCTGCTCCTTCGGGGCCCGGACGATCGCCCCAGGTGGCTGGTGCGCAAGCTGCGACGCCGCCCCTCCAGTCCGATCCGGGTGGAGCGATCTACGGTGTCGCTTGCGCATCGTGCCATGAGGGCGGCAGACCTTTGCCGCTGGGAGGCGTCAGCCTTGGTCTCTCCACGGCCCTTGCCGACGAGACGCCAGCCAACCTGATCAATCTCGTGCTGCGGGGAATCCCCGCGTCCTCCGATGGTTCGGCGCGTCCGATCATGCCCGGCTTTGGCGATGCTCTCGACGACCGGCAGATCTCCGATCTCGCCAACTACCTGCGTACCCAGTTCGCCGGCAAGACCCGGTGGGACGGGGTCGCCAAGGCGATCGCAGACGCAAGAGCCAACCGGTGAGCCGGACAAGGGAACAATGAGCAGAAGGGCCGCTGACGCGCCATGACAACGCTGACCGTTAACGGCGAGAGCCGACGATCCATCAAGGCGAGTCCGGACACGCCGCTGCTCTATGTTCTCCGGGACGAACTCGGGCTGAACGCCGCAAAGTACGGTTGCGGCCTCGGCCAGTGCGGCGCGTGCACCGTGATCGTCGATGGCAAGGCCATCTTCTCATGCATCACGCCGGTGATGGTGCTGGAGGGGCGCTCCGTCACCACGCTGGAAGGGCTTGGGAGCCAGGCGGAGCCAGGCCCGTTGCAGCAGGCTTTCATTGCCGAGCAGGCGGCGCAGTGTGGCTATTGCATTCCCGGCATGATGATGCGCGCCCAGGCGCTGCTCAATCGTGATCCGAACGTGACCGACGAATCGATCAGGGCCGAACTTCAGCCGCATCTGTGCCGATGCGGAACTCACATGCGGATCTTGCGTGCGGTCCGCCGCGCCGCCGACGAGCTGAAGAAGAAGTCTGCCGAGGTGAGGGCGGGGCGATGACGCATGCTGTCTCTCGACGGAGCGTATTGGCGGGTGCCGGCGCGCTCATTGTCGCCTTACGATTCTCCGGAGCCCACGCGCAGACCGAAACCGGGACCGGTGGAGGCCCCTCGAAGTACGGTCTTCCCGGAAGTCTCGACGACACGCCAAACATCGACGCCTGGATTCGCGTCGATGCGTCGGGCGCGGTTATGATCCTCACAGGAAAGGCAGAGCTCGGCCAGGGTCTCAAGACGGCGCTGCTCCAGGTCGCAGCCGAGGAGCTCAAGGTGCCGTTCGACCGGCTATCGCTCGTCACGGCAGATACCGCACGGACGCCGAATGAAGGCTATACGGCCGCAAGCCATTCGATGCAGGACTCCGGCACCGCAATCCGGCACGCCGCGGCTCAGGCGCGCGAGATCCTCCGTGACGAGGCTGCCCGCAGGTTTGGCGTGCCGGCGGCCTCGCTCCAGGTCCGCAACGGCGCCGTGTTCGGCCCGCACGGCGCTCGCCTGACCTATGGCGAACTGGTTCGCGATCAACTGTTATCTGTGGAAGCGAGCACAGCGTCGCATCTCACCTCGCCGGCAGACTTCACGGTGATGAACCAGCCGGTTTCGCGGATCGATATTCCGGCCAAGGTGAGCGGCGGTAGCGCCTATGTTCAGGATCTGCGCCCCGATGGGATGCTGCACGGTCGTGTGGTCCGTCCCCCGAGTTACGGGGCGATCCTGCGCGATCTCGATGTCGCGCCTGTCGAGCGGATGAACGGGATCGCCAAGGTCGTGCGCGACGGCAATTTCCTCGGCGTGATCGCAGACCGGGAGTGGACCGCCGTTCAGGGAATGCGAACGCTCGCTGCGACCACGACCTGGATCGAACAGCAAGCTCTGCCTGATAGCGCGGACCTGCCGGGTGCCCTGATCAATCTGCCTTCGCGCGACACGACGATTCACGATGAGGGACGTCCGGGCCAGCCGGGAATTGCGGTTGAAGCGACCTTCAGCCGGCCTTATCTCACCCATGGATCGATCGGGCCGTCCTGTGCGATAGCGCAATTCCAGGACGGGATGCTCACGGTTTGGACGCACACGCAGGGCGTTTTCTTCCTTCGCGATGCGATTGCCGGCATGCTGCGCATGCCTACCGAAAACGTTCGCTGCATTCATGCGGAAGGGGCCGGTTGCTACGGTCACAATGGCGCCGACGACGCCGCGGCCGATGCAGCGATGCTCGCCGTCGCGATGCCCGGCCGGCCGATCAGGGTCCAGCTAATGCGGGAACAGGAGCACGCCTGGGATCCATTTGGCCCTGGCATGGTGGTCAAGCTCCGCGCCGCGGTCGGACCGGACGGTGCGATCGCGGATTGGCACTACGAGGTCTGGAGTCAGTCGCACATGATGCGGCCCGGACCTCCGGGAACGCTGACGGCCGCCCGACTGAAGTCCGACGCTTCTCCCCCCGCGCCGCCGGTTGCACTGGCGCAGCCCGAGGGCGGCGGCGATCGCAATGCAATTCCGCTCTATGCAATCCCGAACTGCAAGGTGATCAGTCACTTCCTGCCCGACATGCCCTTGCGTGGCTCCTCCATGCGCTCGCTGGGCGGGTACCTCAACGTGCTTTCGATCGAGAGTATGTTTGACGAGCTGGCTGCGCACTCGGGGCAGGATTCCGTCGCGTTTCGGCTTCGCCATACGGTCGATCCCCGCGCGCGCGACGTCATCGAAACTGCGGCATCCCGATTCGGCTGGGCAGCGCGGGTCAAGCGCTCGGACAGCACCGGATTCGGCTTTGGCTTTGCACGCTACAAGAACCTCGAAGCCTGGTGCGCGGTGGCCGTCGAGATCGAAGTCGTACGCCTCAGCGGCGCCGTTCGCGTCCGTCGCGTCGTGGCTGCGGTGGATACGGGGCAGGTCGTGAACCCGGACGGTGTCCGCAACCAGATCGAGGGCGGCATCCTGCAATCGATCAGCTGGACGTTGATCGAGCAGGTCACGTTCGATCGCACCCGTGTCACGTCGGTCGATTGGTCCGCCTATCCCATCATGCGGTTCGACAGCGCTCCGGGCGCGGTTGACGTTCACCTGATAGATCGGCCTGGCGATGGCTTCTATGGTGTCGCCGAGGCCGCGCAAGGGCCGACGGGAGCCGCGATTGCGAACGCGATCAGAGATGCAACCGGCGTTCGGATGCATGACCTCCCGTTCAATCCCGCCCGCATCAGGAAGGCGATTGGCGCGTGACTGGAGCGAGCGGGATCTAGGCGATCGCCTTCGCCGGGAGGACGAAGCGAACGCCGCCCAGGAACGTCGTCACCTTTGCATCGATGATCGAATTGACGTCGGTTTCCAGGGGCATCGAGTAGATGAACTTGCGAACCCCGAGATAGAAGATCGCGGCGTGCAGGCCCCATACCATCTCGACTTCGAGATCGGTGGTCGGCAGCTCATCGGTCGAGGGACGTCCATATTCGAACCTGATCTCCTCGATCACCCTTTCGAACGCACGTTCGCGCAGCATCTTGAGATAACGGGCGTTCAGTCCGAGGTCCCTGAGGCCCGCGAACATGAACAGGCGGATCCATTCGTAGGTGAGGATGACCTCGGCGTATTCGCGATAGAACTGGATCAGCCTGGCCTTCAGGGGAACCGAGCGATCGGTGATGATCTTCTCCCAGGACGGTTTCCAGCGTCCGACGAAAACTTCCTGGTAGACCCGCTCGATCAGGGCTTCCTTGCTTGGAAAATAGCGATAGAGCAGGGGCTGGGTGATGCGCAGCCGCTTTGCGAGTTCGCGGGTCTGTCCCTCGAACCCGTGCTCGGCGAAAAACGACACGGCTTCTCGCGCGATGATGGCTTCCCGCTCGGACGGGTCCAGCCTCTGCTGTTCTCGGATCGGCGTCGGAAGACGCGCTCTTCTGGCCTGCTTCACGTCTGATTCGTCGGTTAGAGGGCACTTTCGTGCCTTCATACACCGATTTGCCGCCAGGGCCGACCGCAAGCGGCGCATCACCTTTTGTTTATCGTTTGATAAATAACTATTGACTTGGATCAACGCTGTGCCAATAATTGATCAATTGATAAATAAGCGTCAGTTCGCGCGAACCGATCAGCGAAAGGAGGATGCTCATGAGCGACGACCGCTGGAAGCGTGCAGCGCCGCCGAAGGCACTTGTGATCGGCGGATCGATGGCCGGCCTGTTCGCCGCGTTGCTGTTGCGGCGGGAAGGCTGGAACGTCGACGTCTATGAGCGCATCGGTGCGGAGCTCGCGGGCCGAGGCGCGGGCATCGTCACACATTCGGAATTGTTCGACGTCTTGGGCCGGGCCGGCATCGATACCGCGGCCGCGGCGGTCGGGGTCGTCGTTCCGGGGCGGCGCGTGCTGGACCGGAGTGGCCGTATCGCAGGCGAGCTCGGGTTGCGGCAAGTGCTGACGTCCTGGGGACACCTCTACGGGCTGTTGAAGGCGGCGTTGCCGCCGCAACACTACCATCACGGCAAGAGCCTCGAGGATGTTGCGGAGCTCGGCGACCGGGTGGTGGCGCGCTTTTCCGACGGCACCGAAGCGTCGGGAGACCTGCTGGTCGGCGCCGACGGGATATTCTCGAGCGTCAGGACGCAGCTCGCGGCCAACGTCGAGCCCAAATACGCCGGTTACGTCGCATGGCGGGGCCTCGTCAACGAGCGGGACCTGTCGGCCCGGACGCGGGCGGAATTGTGCGACTGGTTCGCCTTCAGCCTGCCTCCCGGGGAGCAGATGCTCGGCTATCCCGTTGCCGGGGCCAACGAAGAGATGGATGTCGGCGAGCGCCGCTTCAATTTCGTCTGGTATCGCCCGGCCGACGCCGACCAGGGACTGGCGGATCTGCTGACGGATATCGACGGTGTCAGGCAGCCATTGTCGATTCCGCCGACCAGGATTCGATCCGATGTGATTGCCGCGATGCGCCGGGACGCGGAGCGGCTGCTGGCGCCGCAATTCGCCGAGGTCGTTCACCGCACGTCTCAGCCCTTCATCCAGGCCATCCTGGATCTCGAGACACCGCGCATGGCGCTCGGATCCCGCACCGTCATCCTTGGCGATGCTGCGTTCGTGGCGAGGCCCCATGTCGGCATGGGCGTGACGAAAGCCGCGGCGGATGCGGCGGCTCTGGTCGATGCGTTGCGCGCCCTTCCGGCCGATCTGCCGGCAGCGCTCGCGAAATTCGAATCGAGCCGGCTTCCGTTTGGGGCCGCAGTCGTGCGGCGCGCCCGCCATCTTGGCGCGTACATGCAGGCGCAAATCGCCACGGCCGAAGAACGGGCGATGGCAGAGCGGCATCGCAGCCCCGAGGCGGTGATGGCGGAGACTGCGGTGGCAACCGGCATTGCCGCCTAGGCGAATTCAACGGAGGGAGGACAATCACCCATGGACCTGCAAACCATCCAGCAGCATCCGACATTCAGACAGCTTGCGAGCGAGCGCGCACGCCTTGGCGTTGCGATGTCGATCGTCATGGCCGCTGCCTACTTCACCTACATCCTGACTATCGCATTCTGGCCCCGGCTGCTCGGGTATCCGTTGTGGAGCGGCACCGTGATCACCTGGGGCGTGTTGGTCGGCGTCGGCCTGATCGCGCTCGGCTTCCTGTTAACGGCGGTCTACGTGCGGCGCGCCAATTCCCGTTTCGACAGCCTCAGTCAGCTGCTTCTGGAGGATCTCCGATGACATCACGCCCGGCTTGCGCAGCCTTGTTTGTAACTGCAGTCGTCCTGCTTTCCGGGCCCGCAGCGGCCGACGCGCTGACATCGGCGACAGGCACGCGGCAACCGTTGAACGCGACGGCGATCGCCATGTTCCTCGGCTTCGTCGCGATCAGTCTTGGCATCACATGGTGGGCTGCGCGGCGTGGTACGAGCACGGCCAAGGACTTCTATGCCGCCGGCGGCGGTCTCAAGGGTGTCCACAACGGGCTAGCGATCGCCGGCGATTACACGTCGGCTGCGACATTCCTGGGCGTCACAGCGCTCGTCTATGCCTCGGGCTACGACGGCATGATCTATGCGATCGGCTTCCTCGTCGGCTTTCCGATGATCCTGTTCCTGATTGCTGAGCCGTTGCGCAATCTCGGCCGCTACACGTTTGCCGACGTGGCGGCATATCGGTTGTCCGAGGTCCCGGTGAGGGCCGTCGCCGGCGTCAACACGCTCGTGATTGTGGTCTTCTATCTGATCGCCCAATTGGTGGGGGCCGGCAAGCTGATCCAGCTGTTGTTCGGGCTTCCCTACATCTACGCGGTCGGCATCGTCGGCGTGCTGATGATGATCTATGTGACGGTCGGAGGCATGCTCGCGACGACCTGGGTGCAGATCATCAAGGCCATCCTGCTGATGTCCGGCTCGGTCCTGATGTCGATTCTGATCCTCGGGCACTTCGGCTTCAGTCTGGAGGCGCTGTTCCGCGAAGCCGTGACATTGCATCCGAAGGCCGACGCCATCATGGCGCCGGGCGGACTCGTCAAGGATCCGGTATCGGCGATCTCCCTCGGGCTCGCCCTGATTTTCGGCACGGCCGGATTGCCGCACATCCTGATGCGCTTCTTCACCGTGAGCGATGCCCGCCAGGCGCGTACGTCGGTGCTGGTTGCGACCGGGTTCATCTCCATCTTCTACAGCCTGTTGTTCGTGCTCGGCTTCGGCGCCATCGCGATCGTTTCGGCCAACCCGCAGTTTCGGGATGCGTCGGGCGGGCTCGTTGGCGGCGTCAACATGGTGGCTCTGCACCTGGCCGATGCCGTCGGCGGATCGCTGCTGCTCGGGTTTATCTCGGCGGTGGCGTTCGCGACGATCGTCGCTGTCGTATCAGGGTTGACGCTCGCGGGAGCCTCGGCGGCGAGCCACGACCTCTATGCCCGCGTGATCCGCCGGGGCCGTGCGAGCGAGCACGAGGAAGTGTTTGTCTCGAAGGTTGCCGCGGTTGCGATCAGCCTGGTTGCGATGGGTCTGGGTGTCTTGTTCGAGAACCAGAACATCGCATTCATGGTCGGACTGGTCTTTGCGATCGCGGCGAGTGCGAACTTCCCCGTGATCCTTCTCTCGATCGTCTGGCCCGACCTGACGACGCGCGGCGCCGTGAGCGGGTCGCTCGCCGGCCTGCTGGCATCGGTGGGACTGGTCGCCCTCAGCCCGGGCGTATGGACCGCGGCGTTGAAGCTCGGGCCTGCACCATTCCCTTACGACAATCCGGCCCTGGTCTCGGTTCCTCTCGCCTTCGCCGTATCATGGGCGGTGTCGGTGCTGGACCGCAGTGCGGCGGCGGCTTCTGTCCGCGCATCGTTCGGCGCGCAGCACGTCCGTGCCCAGACCGGGCTCGGCGTCGAGTAACGCAACGTGGATCACTTATCCCAAGGAGGCACAACAATGAGCACCGGCGCGATCGAAACGGGAAGGGTGGCCTGGCCTGACGCCATTCGCAAGGAGTTCGATACCAACCAGCTCAACGGGCGGGTCGGGACGCGACTCCTGTCCGAAACCGAGCGCGTGCGCGTCTGGGAAATCCGGCTTGCGCCGGGTGAACGCATCGGATTCCATCGTCACGTGCTGGACTACTTCTGGACCGCGGTAACGCCGGGCCGGGCGCAGTCACGTGCGGAGGACGGGACGATCGTCGAAGCCGTCTACTCGGCCGGCGAGACGCGTCACTTTGTCTATGGCAAAGGCGAATACAAGATCCACGATCTCGAAAACGTCGGCGATACCGACTTGTGGTTCACCACAGTTGAGTTCCTCGACAGCGCCAATGCGCCCTTGGAGCTTGGCCGCATGCGCGAGGGCGAAACTTCCTCCAAGCGGGGCGATTCCTGAGGGAGCTAAACTGCAGCCGAGGCACAGGCTGTGTGCGTAAGACCCCGGGAGCCATGGAAGCCCTGGCATCGTTGCGACGCTCCGTCCGCAGAACGATGGGGGTACGGATGGCTGCCAACTGGCGTTGAGCACATTGCTGACGGTCGCCTTGATGCCCTCGTGGGCATCAGAGATGACCAGCTTGACGCCGCGCAGGCCGCGTCGCGCAAGCTTGCGCAGGAACGCCGTCCAGAACGTCTCGGCTTCGGAGGGACCAATGTCCATTTCAAGCACTTCGCGCCGGCCGTGATCATTGACGGTACGCGATTGCTAACCCGCCATAGAGCAATCTGCTGTTTCGTTGTGCGTCTTGATGCCCGCGACGCGATCAATACGGACCCGGCTCGCAGGGGACATTGTCGCCGGTCCAGGGCGCGGTGGCAAACGAACCGACGCGCGGTGCTGGAACGCACGCGCGCCCGTCAACGTAGGCGGGCTCGGACGGCGCGGCGGCGTTGGCCTCCGCGACGTGGCGGGACACGGCGTGGGTTTCACGCGCCATCGCCGGCGACGCGATCATGGCAACCGCGATCAAAGCAGCCGACAGAAGTTTGACGTTCGTCATTGAGTTTCTCCGTTCTTCACCGGGCCAAGGGGGCTGGCCTCGTCAGATAGATGTGCGCGGCAACGGCGGACTTAAATGCAATCCTCGCTCACGCCGGCTCAACGCTGCGTGAGCAGGCGTGGCCCGCAATCAAGCGCAGCGCCGGGCACTTCCTGTCATCGTGTCACGTAGTGTCCCGCATGTCGCTGTGCTCATGCGGGCTACTCGCTTTTCGGGCCAATCACGCGATCGTGGATCGATTACTGCTCCTTGTTGAACAAATCCTGGAAGATGAGCGGGCCCCAAATGCGGCCGCGTGCGTGGATCAGCGCGCCACCCTCGTTGAGCTTTCCGAGTTTCACGGGTGCGAACCCTAGTTGTTTGGCCAAGGCCGCCACGAGAGCGGTCGCGTCCTCGTCGTCACCAGACAGAAAGATCACCCGGTGGCCGCCCTCGACGATCGGATCGGCAGCCAGCTTGGCCGCAATCAGGTGATTGAACCCTTTGACGAGCTTGGCGCCGGTGAACGCCTTCGCGACGAAGGCGGAGGACGGGAGACCGTCCAGCTCTTCAGGGACTGGAAACGCGTTCATCGCATCGATCACCGTCTTGCCTTTCCAGCTCGGCAGGGCCTTCGCAACCTCGCGATGCTCCCGAACGGAACCGCCAGGATGATTGTGTCAGCCTCGAGTGCATCCCGCAGCGACTTGGCGACAACCGTGGGTCCAATCGCCCGAGCCTGCGGCGCCAACGCCTCGGGCGGCCGGCGGCTCGCGACGGCTACCTCGATGCTCTTGCGGGCGAAGGCGCGGGCGAGGGCCTGGCCTATCGCACCGAATCCTACAATCGCATAGCTCATCATACTTCTCCGATCCGTGTTGATGTTGATGCCCCGGCCATTCAAATGGCCGAGAAGCCGCCGTCGACAGACAACTCCACGCCATTCACGAAGCTGGAATCGTCTGAAGCAAGGAACAGTGCGGCCGACGCGATTTCCTCAGGACGACCCATCTTTCCCCGTGGAATCAGGGATTCGAACATCCGCTTCGCTTCCTCGGTGAGAACCTGGTCCTGCATCGGCGTGGCGATCGGCCCCGGGTGCAGCACGTTCACCCGGATATTCCTGCCTTTCAGTTCGTTGAGCCAACCGCGTGCGAATGCGTGCAACGTCGCCTTGCTCGCCGCATACACGCTGTAACCAGGAAAGCCTTTGATCGAAGCAACTGACCCGGTCATGAAGATCGATCCGCCATCGTTGAACAGCGGCAACGCCTTCTGGACCGTAAACAGCGTGCCGCGCGCATTCAGGTTGAAGGTCGCATCGAAATGCTGCTCGGTAATCTCGCCCAGTGGGACGGCTTCGCCGATGCCGGCGCTCGCGTACAGGACGTCGATCTTTCCCTTTTCCCGCTTGACCGTGTCGAACAGGCGGTCGAGGTCGTCGAGATTGGCTGCGTCGCCGCGCACGCCGGTCACGTTCCGGCCAATCAGCTTGACGGCCTCGTCGAGCGCCTCCTGCCTCCGGCCCGTGATGAAAACATAGGCGCCTTCTTCAACGAACCGCCGGGCGCTCGCCAGCGCCATGCCGCTCGACCCACCCGTGATGACTGCAACCTTACCCTCAAGCTTTCCCATGACTTCTCCTTCAAATTCCGTCTTTGGTCGCTCGGGGAGGCTCCCCGAGAACCTCGAGATGGGTCCGCCGGCGTCAGGCGTTGAGTGCGGAAGCGCGCACATCGGTGGTGCGAAATCGATCCGGCTGGACGAGTACGCCAGCCGCGACGATCGGTGTCCGCTGTTCGGAATTGGGCTGCGTCTGTCGGCATGGGCTATGATAACTGCCCGTGCTACCCACATACGGGACGCCGTTTGATGTATTGGACACGGGCTTTAGAAGGCACACCCCGCGGTGCCGGATTGCACCATGATCGACTGGGATGACGTTCGTTACTTTCTGGCCGTCGCGGGCGGAGGCTCGGTGCGAGCTGCCGCCGAGCGCCTCGGTGTGAACCACTCGACCGTGCTGCGACACATCGCCCAGCTCGAGGAACGGCTCGGGGTGCACATGTTCGAAAAGCTGCCTTCGGGCTACCGCCTGACGGCTGCGGGCGAGGAGGTCCTCGAGTTCGCAGAGCAGATGGAAGCGTCTTCGCACCTGCTGGAGACGCGCGTCTTCGGGCGCGACCAGAGCGTGCGCGGGCTTCTGCGGGTGACGCTGGCACCGCCGCTTGCGGCACATCTGTTGATGCCGGACTTCGCCGATTTCGCGCATCTACATCCGGACATCGAGATGGAAATCTTGTCGTCCGGAGAGCTGGTAAATCTGACCAACCGAGAGGCCGACGTCGCGATCCGCGTCGTCTACGACCGCAAAACCCTGCCGCTCAATCTTCACGGCCTGAAGGGACCGGAGCTGTTCGGCGGCGTCTACATGTCCCGCGATCGACTGGCCGCGTGGCGCGCCGGCGCGCCTGATCCGATCCGGTGGATCGTCATCAGCATTCATGGCATTCCGGATTGGGCCAGCGAGGGCGAGGTTCGCACGACGGGGGTTCCATTCAGGACCACGGACGCCGAGGCGCAGATCGTTGCTGTACGGCAAGGGCTCGGGATCACGACACTGCCGTGCTTCGTCGGCGATGCCGACCCCCTGCTGGTGAGGGTGCCGGGCACCGACCTGCACATGTACGGAACGCTCTGGCTTCTCACACAGGGCGAGACACGCAAGACGAAGCGCGTGCGGCTTTTCACGGAGTTCGTATCCCGCAGGCTCGCCGCGTACGGGCCGCTTCTCGCCGGGCTATCTATATCGCGCGACTGACGCGCGGCAGGTCGCCGCAGGCGCCATCGCGGTCAATCCCCCGTGCAGACGGTAGTCTTCGAGTGGGAGTAGGGCGTCTCCGCCCCACTGCGGTCTGATGTTCGGACCATCTATGCCGGCAGAAGACCAGCGGCGCGATAGTTGTCGATCATCGAGTCGTAGAGCGAAATATCGGAGCGGCTTCTGGCGACGAGCTGCGCTCCGGCAATTGCGGCGAAGATGGCGCGGGCCCGCTGTTCGCTCTTCCTTGAATTGACCAGGCCCGCGGCCACCAACAGCTTGCTCAGCCACGCCACGTTGACGTCGGCAAAGGTCTGGACCTCCTTCCTCACCGCGTCCGGAAGATCGTCGACTTCCGCGGACATGAAGCTGCACAGGCACATGCGATTGTTGCTCTCGAGCGCTTTGCGAAACACATCGGGATATCGACGCAGGCAGCGGACAGGATCCGTCGCCTCTGCCAGCATCGCCTCGAGTTGGGCGGCGGTGTCCTCCCAGTATCGCCGCGCGACGGCTACGCCGAGATCGGCCTTGCTCGGGAAATGGTGATAGATGCTGGCGGCCTTGATCCCGACCTCGTCCGCGAGATCGCGGAAATTCAAGCCGCCATAGCCGCGCGCCTGCGCGGTCCGCTTTGCTGCCGCCAGGATGGTTTCCCGAGAGCTTGAACTCACTTCATCGCCTCACTGCTTCGTTATCTACCAAGTGATAGATAGACCTTGACCGGCCGGATTTGAAGGCTTCATATGCTACCTACCAAGTGACAGGTAGACAAGGGAGTCATGATGAAGATTTACGATTGGCCAACCGGCCCATATCCGGCCCGCGTTCGCATCGCCCTGGCCGAGAAGAACCTGCGGTCGCACATGCAGTTCGTCTTGGTCGATCTCTACAAGGGCGAGCACAAGAAGCCCGAATTCCTCGCCAAGAACTACTCGGGCACCCTGCCGGTGCTCGAACTCGATGACGGGACCTTCATTGGCGAGTGCACGGCCATTACCGAGTACCTTGACGCGCTTGATGGCGCGCCGACGCTGACCGGCAGGACGCCGCGCGAAAAGGGCGTGATCCACATGATGAGCAAGCGCGCCGAACTGGAACTGCTCGACGCCATCAGTGTCTATTTCCACCACGCCACGCCGGGTCTTGGGCCTCATGTCGAGATGTATCAGAATCCCGAATGGGGATTCCGCCAGCGCGACAAGGCCCTCAGGGGGATGCACTATTTTGACGGCATTCTGCAAAGACAGCCGTTCGTCGCCGGCGAGGCGTTCACAATGGCCGATATCACCCTCATAGGCGGTTTGATCTTCGCGGGACTCGTAAACGTGCCGGTGCCGGTGGAGTGCGAGGCTCTTTCGGCATGGTATGCAAGGATGCAGGAGCGTCCCAGTGTCAAGAACCGGATAACGATGTCCGAGCCGATCGAGGCATCTTGATTGAAATCGTAGTCTGCGAACAACTGCTCGACTGGCAAGCATAGCCCGGATGGAACGACATCCTGGCGTTTCCGATGAGCACATCGTTGGTATCCCGCATGTCGCTCCGCATGCGGGATATGCGGCGGAACGACATCATGCGTCGACTGCAACGGTATCCACGCGAGACGCCCCCTGATCAAGCGGTTGGTAGCTCCCTTGTGTTCGCCGCGAGCTGTGCGGCGAAAGCCCGCTTGTAAGCCGGCCGGGCTTCGCCGCGGGCGACGTAGGCGGCGAGGTTCGGATATTCGTCGAGGATGCCGGACATTCTCAGCCTGAGCAGCACCGAGACCATCATCAGGTCGCCCGCGCTGAACGCGCCATCGAGCCAGTCGGCAGCGCCGAGGCGGGCGGCGAGCTGCTTCAGCCGGTCGCGGATGCGATCCATGACCAGGGGCAGGCGCTCCCTGGTCCATGGCTTGTCGCTCTCCAGGATCCTGGCGGTCACAAGCTCGAGGATCGGCGGTTCGATCGTGTTGACCGCGGCAAACATCCAGCTGATTGCGCGGGCGCGGGCATTGGCATCGCCGGGCAGCAGGCCCGCATGACGCTCGGCGATATGGAGCACGATCGATCCGGTCTCGAACAGCGCGAGATCACCTTCCTCATAGGTCGGAATCTGGCCGAAGGGATGCAGCGCCAGATGTGCGGGCTGCTTCATCGCCTGGAACGAGACAAGGCGAACTGCGTAAGGCTGGCCCACTTCTTCCAGCGCCCAGCGAACGCGCGTATCGCGCGCCAGTCCCTTGCCGCCATCGGGCGACCGTTCGAAGGCGGTGATGGTGGGGGTCATCGTTTCTCTCCGTGTCCTTGCCTGGTGTCCCGAGGACGAGCGGGCGGCGCGTGTCACGACAGCCGATCCTGGAATCTTTCGACGCCGTTCGCGTGCCTGAGTTGCCTCGACGCAAATCAAATCTGGTTTCCCCGCCTGCGACAAATCACCCCGACGGGCAACTCACCAAAACCTGTCAATCCTGCGGCCTCGTCGAAGCCTTGGCGTAGACGGGACCGGGCAATCCAGTACGCCGAGGCTTCTCGGTTCAAGCACTGGCGTCTCCGGATCGCCCGGTCGAGCCGGGCGATGGCGCCGAACAAGCTGTTTGACGTTTTGAATCGAGAGCCATCCATCGCCGTCGTCCCAGCGAAAGCCCGGACCCATTACCCCGAATGAGAATTGTCGCGCGACGTTGGGGCCATGATCCCGTTCATCATCAAATTCGGTG
Source organism: Bradyrhizobium sp. USDA 4011 (assembly GCF_054063415.1). Taxonomy (NCBI): domain Bacteria; kingdom Pseudomonadati; phylum Pseudomonadota; class Alphaproteobacteria; order Hyphomicrobiales; family Nitrobacteraceae; genus Bradyrhizobium; species Bradyrhizobium sp. USDA 4011. Next base: position 663,492 of record NZ_JBSSGG010000001.1, on the reverse strand, counting down.
GTTGTGGGTTCTGGCTTTCGCCAGGACGACGGTGGTGTGTGCGGAGGCGTGTCGTCACAAACGTAGTTCCCGCAAATTATTTTCGTCGGCCTGTCGGCTGGCGTCTTGGCCAAGCGTCCTTCGCACAAACCAGGAGACTGCAAATGACCGATCTCGTCACATGCCTTTGGTTCGATCAGGGCCAGGCGCGCGCAGCGGCGGAATTCTATGCTGCGACTTTTCCCGACAGCCATGTCGATGCGGGGCATGTCTCGCCGATACCCGGCATCGGGCAGGGTGATGAACTGACGGTGGAGTTCACCGTGCTCGGCCGCCGCTTCGTCGGGCTGAATGGCGGCTCCAACTACACGCCGAACGAAGCGGTCAGCTTCATGGTGCTCACCGACAGCCAGGAGGAGACCGATCGTTACTGGAATGCGGTCACTTCGAACGGCGGCAAGGAATTGCCGTGCGGCTGGTGCCGGGATCGCTGGGGATTTACCTGGCAGATCGCGCCGCGGCGGCTGCTCGAGCTCGTCAACGGATCCGATCGCGCCGCCGGACGGCGCGCGATGGAGGCGATGATGACGATGAAGAAGATCGACATCGCCGCGATCGAGCGGGCGGCCGCCGCGTAATCCGCTTGGGGGCATGATTTGGCCCGGACGCGACAGTCATGTGTCGGATCAAGCGGGTGGCGCGGTCGCGCAACTATTCGCGCCGCGGCCCGCGCTCGCGGCGCCGGTCACCCCGGCTCAAACGCGGGATGTGTCTCATGCCGTCGCGTGATACGGATTCCGCATCGCAGCTCTGGAGCCAGCCTTGATGTCCGTCGCAGCCGCCGCCAATCAGCAACAGAATCCCACCGCCGCCGAGTCCGATCCCGAGACGCTCGGCTGGATGCAGGGCTTTCCGCCGCCGCAGGACAAGACGATCACATTCCAGGACGGCTCGTTCCGCAGCTTCCCCGAATTGCGCTGGGCCTGGAGCAACATCCGCCAGCTGGTGCCGACCGTGAGTGTCTGGCGCGGGGCGGGGCCGGCGTCGGTGCTGCCGCGTGCAGATCACGACATCGGCGCCTCCGCGTCGGTGACGATGGACGGCCGCCCGCAGACGTTCGCGCGCATGCTCGAGGAGAGCTATGCCGACGGCATCGCCGTGCTGCACCGGGGCAAATTGATCTACGAGCGCTATTTCGGCGCGTTGAAGCCGCACAAGCCGCATATCGCGATGTCGGTGACGAAGTCGTTCACCGGCGTGCTCGCAGGCATGCTGGTCGCCGAAGGCAAGATCGATCCGCAGGCGCCGGTCACCGACTACGTACCGGAGCTGAAGCCAAGCGCGTTCGGCGACGCGCGCGTGCACGAGGTAATGGATATGACCACGGGCCTCAAGTACACCGAGGTCTATACCGACAACAATTCCGACGTATGGGGGCTGCGGCGTGCCAACGGCATGGCGCCGATCCCGGCAGGTTATGAGGGCGCCACCAACATCTTCGATTTCCTCTGCGCGCAGACCAAGCAGGGCGAGCACGGCAAGGCCTTCGCCTACAAGACCGTCAACACCGACGTGCTGGCCTTCATTTGCCGGCGCGCCAGCGGCATGAGCCTGTCGGACCTGCTCTCGGAGCGGATCTGGGCGCCGATGGGCGCGGAAGAGGATGCGCATTATCACGTCGACCGCATCGGCACCGAAAGCGGCGGCGGCGGATTGTCGACGACGCTGCGCGATCTCGCGCGCTTCGGCGAGACGATCCGCAATCACGGCCGCTTCAACGGCCGCCAGATCGTGCCGTCGACGGGTCGTCGAGGACATCGCGCGCGGCGGCGACCCCGAAAAATTCAAGCCGGCCGGCTATACCACCTTGCCCGGCGCCTCCTACCGCAATCAGTGGTGGGTGACGCACAATGCGCACGGCGCCTACATGGCGCGCGGCGTGCATGGCCAGGGCATCTATATCGATCCGAAAGCCGAGATGGTGATCGCACGCTACGCCTCGCATCACGCCGCCGGCAACGCCGCCAACGACCCGGTGACGCTGCCCGCGTACATGGCGCTGGCGAAAGATTTGATGGCGGGAGGGTGAAGTCGGCTCACGCGCGCGACATCTTCTCGAACCGCTTGATCAGGCGCTCCCGCTTCAGGCGGGACAAGCGCCTGATCCAGAACACGCCGTCGAGCTGATCGACCTCGTGCTGATGGCAGACCGCGCGCAGCCCATCCGACTCCTCGGTCTGCATGTTGCCGTCGAGATCCTGATAACGGATGCGGACCCGCGCGTGGCGCTCGACCTCGTCGGTGACGCCGGGCATCGAGACGCTGCCCTCCTTGTGCAGGATCATCTCGGGCGAGGTCCAGATGATCTCCGGATTGACATAGGTCCGCGGGCCCTCGCGCGCGTCGAGCTCCAGCACCACGACCCGCAGCGCCACGCCAATATGCGGCGCGGTGATGCCGATGCCGGGCGCGGCGCGCAGGGTCTCGAGCAGATCCTGCGCCAGTTCGCGCAGCGCGTCGTCGAACATGGTCACCGGCTCGGTGGGCAGCGCCAGGCGCGGATCGGGATAGCGGACGATGGGGCGAATGGTCATGGGAGCGTCATAGGCCAGCGCAGGACGCCGGACAACACGCGCATGCAGATGCCGCGTGCGGTGCGTCGCTCAGAGATGCTTTTCGAAGAACAAATCAGGGTAGGGGTCGTCGTTGAAGCGCGGGATCTCGGTCCAGCCGCTCCGGCGATAGAGCTGGCCGGCTTCGGCCAGCGCGCTGTTGGTGTCGAGCCGCAGCACCGTGATGCCGAGCTCGCGCGCGGCCTTCTCGGCGGCGTCCATCAGGCGGCGGCCGAGGCCGAGGCCGCGCGCGCTCGGCGCGACCCAGAGCCGCTTGATCTCCGCGAACTCACTGCTGCTGCCTTTCAGCCCGACGCAGCCGATCGGCAGGCCGTCGGACATCGCCACGACGAAGCTGCCGCGCGGGCGGACCATGTCCTTCGCATCGGGGTCGCGCGACAGCTTGACGTCAAAACCCTGTTTGAAGCGCCGCGCCAGCTCGGCGTAATATTCGTCGAGGCAGTAGCGCGCCGCATCGCTGCGCGCGTCCATCTCCTGCAACGCCGTGCCGTCGCGCCCGAGCGCCGAGGCGATCAGATCCAACGCCGAAAGCAGCGCATCGCGCTGGGTATGGTGGGCGAGAAATTCCTTGGCCTGCCGGTTGGAGATCGCCTCATACGCGTTGAACTCGCGCTTGCCCGCCGGCGTCAGCTTCGCGATGCGGCGGCGCGCATCGTCGCCATGCGCCGTGGTCTCGATCAGCCCTTCGTCCTCGAGGCTGCGCAACAGGCGGCTCATCAGGCCGGAATCGAGGCCGAGATAATCCCTGATATCGCCCACATCCGTGCGGCCGTGTCCGATCGCGTTCAGCACCCGCGCCGCGCCGAGCGGCCGGCCGCGGCCGAGGAACGAGGTGTCGAGCGCGCCGACGGCGGAGGTCACGGCACGGTTGAAACGACGGACGCGGGAGACAGGGTCGAGCATATATCTGACTTTAGTCAGATATCGTCGCGGCGTCAATCGGCGGCCGATGCCGTTGATGGAGCCGGTGCGAACCTGCTGCGAGCCGGATATTGCTGGAACCTAGCCCCGCGCCAGCACCAGCACGTTGCCGGCAAGGATCGCGGCGGCGCCGGCGAGCACCGGCCAGCCCAGCACGAGATGCTCGAACAGCGCCGACAGCACGAGGGCCACGAGCGGCACCAGCGCGAGCGTATAGGCGGCGCGGCCGGGACCGAGCCGGCGCACCAGCTCGAAATAGAGCATGAAGGTGACGCAGGAGGCGGCGACGGCGAGATAGAGGAAGCTCGTCAAATAGGAGAGCGAGACGTCGGCGGCAAACTGCGTGCCGGTCGCGACGGCCCAGAGCGCGCTCGCCGCCGCGCCGACCAATGCGCCCCAGGCGAGCACGGAGACGACGGGCAGTCCGGCGCGCTGGTTGCGCGCGCCGACGGTCGTCCCGGCGCCGGTCGTTATCGCCGCCGTGAGCGCCCAGGCGAGACCCGCAAGCGGTGCGGCGCCATGCGCGGTGGCGCCGGGCAGGAAGATGATCGCAAGCCCAAGGATGCCGCACAGCGCGCCCCACATGAAGCTCGACGAGATCGGGACGCCGAGAGCGGCCCGCGCGATCACGGCCGCGAACAGCGACGATGTAGACAGCACCAGCGCCGCAAGTCCGCTCGGCATCCGTGCGGTTGCTTGATAGAACGCGATGAAGGCAATGGCGAAGAACAGCAGGCCTTGCAACGCGACGGCCAGCCGGTCCTTGCGCGGGATCGCGAGCGGCACGCCGCGTAGCCCGCCGTAGCCGAGCAGGATGAGGCCGGCGAGCACCATGCGCAGCGCGACCGACCACGGTGCGGGCGTGACGCCGGCCTGCATCGCGGTTGCCAGCGCGCCGCCGCCCCACAGCAATGCGGTCAGCGCGAACAGTGCGGCCGTCATGGCGTACCGGCGTCGTCGAGCAGCGCGCGCCAGCCGACGGCGTCGATCCGCGCACTCTCTCCCTCGAGCCGGGTGAGCGCGGAATCAAGTGTTGTCCGCTCGCTCTCCGACAGGCGCGCAAGCAGCCGTGCTTCGATCGCGCCGCCCAATGCGGCGATCCGGTTGAAGGCGGTCCGGCCGTTGCGGGTGATGCTGACCGCGGCGAAGCGGCGGTCGGTCTTGCCGGGGCGTCGCACCGCGAAGCCGAGCTCTGTGAGCTGGCCGATGCCGCGGCTGACGGCGAACGGGTCGAGTGCGCAGGCGCGGCCGATTTCGGAGGCGTTGGCCGCACGACGCTCGGCGATGACGGCGAGGATACGCCAGCCGGCCTGGCTCAATCCGAACGTCTCGCTGTAAAAGCTCTCGAGCGGGCGGGCGACCTGCGCCGCGACGAGGAACAGGCGATAGGGCAGCCAGGTGCTGAGCTTTAGGCCATCGTCGGATGCGGGGGCAGCGGTTTGCTTCATGGCGGTGAGGCTCGCACACATAATTGCAAAGTGCAAGCAATATGCAAGGAGATTGAAGCGATCGGAGCGCATGCGCGAAAATCCCGACACACTTGTCACTCCCATCATCCGTTGCCGCCGCGCCAGATTGCGGCATGGCCAATGACGAACGGCCTCGGCGCGGGAACCGCGCCGTGGTCGCGGAGTTCGTCCAATTCGAAAGATGGAGATCATCATGAGCAAATCGGCTGAAAACGGTCGCGGCAGACTGGCGGCAATGCAGACCCCGCCCGTAGTGTCGCGGGAGGCATGGGAGGCGGCGCGCCTGGAGATGCTGGTGAAGGAAAAGGCGCAGGTGCGGGCGCGCGACGCGCTCGCCGCCGAGCGGCGGCGGATGCCGTGGATGGCGGTCGAGAAGGCCTATGTCTTCGAGGGACCGAACGGCAAGGCGAGCCTGCTCGATTTGTTCGAAGGCCGCCGGCAGCTGATCATCTACCGCGCGTTCTTCGAGCCCGGCGTGTTCGGCTGGCCGGATCACGCCTGCCGCGGCTGCTCGCTCGGTGCCGATCAGGTCGGCCATCTCTCGCATCTGAACCAGCGCGACACCACGCTCGCTTACGCCTCGCGCGCGCCGCAGGCCGATATCGCGCGGCTGAAGGCGCGGATGGGTTGGGAGATGCCGTGGTACACGATCACCGACAGTTTTGATGCCGACTTCGGCGTCGCCGAATGGCACGGCCACAACGTGTTCGTCCGCGACGGCGAGCGGATCTTCCGCACCTATCTCGTCAACAGCCGTGGCGATGAATCGATGGGCACGGTGTGGAGCTATCTCGACATCACGCCGTTCGGCCGCCAGGAGCTCTGGGAGGATTCGCCGAAAGGCTACCCGCAGGGCCCGACCTACAAATGGTGGAACTGGCACGACAATTACGAGGCCGAGGCCGCGCCGAATGCGAAGTGGGCCGCCGTGACCGACGCCGGCGAGGCCGCGTTCCGCAAGATCGCGGAGCAGGAACGCAAGGCGACTTGACGGGGGTGGAGCAGGGAGGACGCGCGGCGTCCTCCTACCGGCCGTCGCCCTTCGCGCCCGCGAGTCCCTTCAGCGCCGACAGCGTCTGCCGGAGCCCGCGGTCGAGGCGTTTGTCGCGGCGGATCACGACGGCGAGCCGGCGGTAGAGCTTTGGCGACAGCGACCGGACGATCAGGTCGCGCTGCTTGGTCTTGGCCGGCACCGCCATGCCCGGCAGGATCGCGCAGCCGAGGCCGGCGCGCACCATCTCCTTGATCGCCTCGACGCTGCCGAGCGACATCAGCGGCTTCAGCGACACGCCACCGCGCGCCAGCCATTCATCCGCGGTGCGCCTTGTGTTGCCGCCGGGCTCGAACAGCAGGACCGGCCTGGTCGCCAGCACCTCCGGCGTGATCCGCGCCGGCAGCTTCATGTCGTGCGGCGCGATCAGCACGAACTCGTCATTCATAACGGGGGTGATCTCGAAGCTGCGCCCCGACACCGGCAGCGTGACCAGCCCGACGTCGATCGTGTTGTCCTCGACCGCCCGCGCGATCTCCGCCGTGTTGCCGGTCGTGACCGTGATCTCGAGCGAGGGCAGCGCGGCGCGCAGCTCCTTCAGGATCGGCGGCAGCAGGAAGATGCAGGCGGTCGCACCGGTGCCGAGCCGCACGCGGCCTGCCGTTCCCGTGGTCTGCTGCGCGACGGCGTCGACCGCCGATGTCACCGCCGCGCTGATCTGCTGTGCGTGCGACAACAACGCGACGCCGGCGGCCGTTGGCCTCGCCCGTCGTCCGACCCGCTCGATCAAGGTCGCATTCAGGCTCTTCTCGAGCTGGCGTACCTGGAGGCTCACCGCGGGTTGGGTGAGCTGCAGCCGCTCGGCCGCGGCAGAGAAGCTGCCGCAGTCGATCACGACGGCGAAGCTTTCGAGATAGTCGAGGTTCAGGTTCTTCATCAAAGTATCTCTTATGCTACGCATAAGCTGTCAAAGCTTCACTTATATAACGCGAGGGCGCATGCTCGGGCAATATTGACGGCGGGTGAGAGCGGATGGCGGCAGGCAGCAACGGCGTCATGGTGCGCGACGCGGCGGACGACGACATGGCTTACGTGCAGGGCATCTACGCCCATCACGTGCTCAATGGACTGGCGACCTTCGAGGAGGTGCCGCCGACGGTGGACGAGATGCGCAGCCGCCGGAACGCCGTGGTGGCCGCGGGCCTGCCGTATCTGGTGGCTGAGGTTGACGGTCTTGTCGCCGGCTATTGCTATGCGACGGCGTATCGGCCGCGGCCGGCCTATCGCCACACCATCGAGGACTCGGTCTACGTGTCCGACGGGCTGCACGGCCGCGGTATCGGCGTGGCGCTGCTTCAGGACTTGATCGCGCGCGCCGAAGCGGGGCAGTGGCGGCAGATGCTGGCCGTGATCGGCAACAGCGGCAACGCCGGATCGATCGCGCTGCACCGTCGCATGGGCTTTCAGCCGGCGGGCACCCTGACGTCAGTCGGCTTCAAGCTCGGGCAATGGGTCGACACCGTGCTGATGCAGCGGCCGCTCGGGCCGGGCGCTTCCACGCTTCCCGCTGAGAGGGAATTGCCACGGTGATCGCCCGCCGCGTTGTGGCCGCCCTCGGGCTGGCTCAACTGATCTCGTGGGGCGCGACCTACTATCTGATCGGCGGCTTCGGCGAGCAGATATCAGCGGATCTCGGCTGGGGGCGCGACATCGTCTACGGCGGATTCGCCGCGGCGCTGTTGGTGATGGGTGTGGCGTCACCGCTTGCGGGGAGATGGGTGGACAGAAGCGGCGGCCGGGAAGTCATGGTCGCAGGCGCCGTGATCAACACGCTCGGCTGCGCCGGTCTCGCGGTCTCGCATCAGATCAGCACCTATTTCGCATCCTGGATCGTGCTTGGCCTCGGCATGCGGCTGACGCTGTACGATGCGGCGTTCGCCGCGCTGGCCCGGATCGGCGGACCGGAGGCGCGCCGCGCGATGTCCGGAATCACCCTGCTCGGTGGCCTGGCGGCCACGGTGTTCTGGCCGCTCGGCCATATGCTCTCGGAGCATTTCGGCTGGCGCATCGCCGTGTTGGTCTATGCCGGCCTTGTGTTGTTGACGGTCCCGCTGCATCTGCTGATCCCGAACAAGCGATTTGACGGCGTGCCGGGTTCCGCAGCGGTGGTACTCAAGCCACCGCGCGCCGCCGGCGGTCAGCAACTTGCGGCGGCCGGCGCGCTCTATGCCGTGATCATGACCGGCGCGAATTTCCTGAATGCAGGCTTGTCCGCGCACATGATCGCGGTGCTCGCCGGGCTGGGGCTCACCGTCACGGTAGCCGTATGGATCGCGACCCTTCGGGGCATCGGGCAATCCGCCGCGCGTCTCTGCGAAATCCTGTTCGGTGCACGGCTCGATCCGCTCGCGCTCAATTTGATAGCGTGCCTGATCATGCCGCTGTCGTTCATCGCCGGACTGTTCAGCGGAACGGCGAAGGAGATGGGGATCGCCTTCGCGCTGCTCTACGGCGCCTGCAACGGCATTCTGACCATCACCAGGGGAACGCTGCCGCTGATCCTGTTCGATCATCGCAGCTATGGCACGCTGGTCGGCCGGCTCATCGTTCCGAGCTTCATCCTGCCCGCGGCGGCGCCGCTGATCTATGCGATCGTGATCGACCGGTACGGCGATGCCAGCGCGCTCTATCTCTCCACCGGCCTTGCCGTGACGACGTTGCTCGCGGCCGCGATGCTAAAGGTGATGTTCCCCAAGACGTCGTGAGGAGGACTAGCTGCGATGAGCGGCGCAAGTTGGCGCGAGCGCAACGTGCCCGTCTACGGCATCTATCCCTATCCGCTCGACGACGACCTCCGGAGCCGGAGGCATGGCAACGACGAAAGGATCGGCGTCGAGGCCATCAAGCAGGGGACGGAGTGGGTCTACAACGCGCTTCGCGAGGTCGCGAAGTAATAGCGCTCAGTTCGAGATGTAGTTACCGAGAAAGTCACGCTTGCCGAGCGGCACGCCGCGATGGCGCAGGATGGCGTAGGCAGTGGCGACGTGGAAGAACAGGCTCGGCAGCGCGAAGCCGTACAGATAGCGCGCTGCCGGCATTGGCGGGACGCCGAACGGCAATGTGATGGTGCGTTCCGCCGCTCGGTCGAATGCCCGAACCGGGACCGTGTCGATGTAGTCGAGCGTTCGCAAGATCCGGGCGTGAGCCTCGGCGAGGATCTGTTCGTCGTCGGCAAAGGGCGGTGGCTCGAGGCCGGCGAGCCGCCCGGCAGCGCCCTTGGCGTGATCGCTGGCCCGCTGCACCTGGCCGACCAGCGTCAGCATGTCGGGCGCCAGCCGTGCCGCCAGCATGGCGTCGGGATCGAGACCGCGTTCGCGGGCGTGGGCCTCGCCCTTGCGCAGCAGATCGGCAAGCGCGTCGAGCATCTGCCGGAACACCGGAACCGAGGCATCGTATAACGGGGCGTTCATGGAATTGTCCTCGTCTCAACTCAAGCAGAAGGCTCGCGCGGCAGCCACAGCGATAGCCAGCCGCCGAGCGCCAGCAGCGCGACATTGCAGCCGAGCGCGACTGTGAAGGCGTGCGCATAGTCTTCGGCCTGCGGATGCGGTCCGAGCAGGCTGTAGAACACGCCGCCGATCACAGCGACGCCGAGTGCGGCGCCGATCTGGAAGGTCGAGATCATCATCCCCGATGCCAGCCCGGCGTGACGCGGATCGATGCTGCCGATCACGGCCTTGATGACCGACGGCATCACGGTGCCGAAGCCGAGCCCGCCGCAGATCAGGCCGAATTCAACGCTTTGGGGCAGCGTGCCACTGACCGACAGCATCACGACACCGAAGCCGATGACTTGGAGCGCGAAGCCCAGCGTCAACGTGCGCGCGCCGAGCCATTGCATCACCAGCGACGACACCAGCGAGCTCACGAAGAAGCCGGTGGCAAAGGGCAGGGTGGCGAGGCCGGCCGCCAGCGGTGAAAAATGCAGCCCGCTTTGCAGGTAGACCGCAAAGGTCAGGTAGAACGACGACAGCATGTAGAAGGCGAGCGCTATCACCAGCCCGATGACGAAATCGCTGTTGCGCAGCAGATGCAGTGCGACCAGCGGGTCGCCGCCGCGGGCTTTCAGGCGCGCCTCGAAGCGGACGAAGGCAGCGAGCATCAGCGGAGAGGCCAGCAGCATCGCGACGATCCGGGCCGGCCAGCCGGATTCTCTTCCCTCGATCAGCGGATAGACCAGGAAGCCTAGCGTGAGCGACAGCAGGATGACGCCGCCGATGTCGAGCCGTTGGGCATGCTCGGCACGCGAGTCGGTCAAGAACAGAAGTCCGCCGATGAAGGCGGTGAGGCCGATCGGCACGTTGATCAGGAAGATCGCCTGCCAGGCGAGCCCGAACGGATGCGCCGAGACCAGGACGCCGCCGAGCACCTGGCCGCAGATGTTGGCAAGGCCGAACGTTGCGCCGTAGAAGCCGAGCGCGCGGCCCTGTTCGGCCGCTGGAAACAGCACGCGGATCGAGGCCAGCACCTGCGGCGCCATCACGGTGGCGGTGAGGCCCTGAAGAATCCGTCCGGCGACAAGCACGGTGGGCGACCATGCGATGCCGCACAACACCGATGCGATCGTGAAGCCGGCGACGCCGGTCAGGAACATCCGTCGCCGCCCCAGAAGGTCGCCGAGCCGGCCGCCCGTGATCAGGAATACCGCGTAGGTCGCGGCATACGCCGAGATCACGAACTGCACCTCGCTCGGGGTAGCGCCGAGATTGTCGCGAATGGCCGGTAGCGCGAGGTTGACGACGTTGAAGTCGAGGATCGGCAGGAAGGCGCCGGTGAGCAGCACGGGCAGCGCCAGCCATCGCCGCGGGTCGACCGTTGCCGGCCCCGTGTCGTGCAATTGCAACGTCTCGGTGGTCTCGCTTGTCACCCGCCAGCTCCTCTGCGTTGCCGGCGCGGCGCACGGGGTGCGCCCGTCGGCCAAACTTTTCGGAAGATGGCCTGTCAGTTTGTGATAAGTTATTCATCAAATGTGCCAACCGAATTTGCAAAAATGAACAGCCCGCTCGACTGGAATGATCTTCGCCTCGTCCTCGCGATCGCGCGGGAGGGCAGCCTGTCCGGGGCGGCGCGTAGGCTGGGCGTGACGCATTCGACGGTGTTCCGCCGCCTCGGCACGATCGAAGCAGCGATCGGCACGCGCCTGTTCGAGCGCTTCCGCGATGGTTACGCGCCGACTCCGGCCGGCGAGACGGCGGCGTCGTCGGCGGCCCGGCTCGAGGATGAAGTGCTCGCGCTCGAGCGCAGGCTGGCGGGACAGGACCTCAGGCCGTCAGGCCCGGTCCGGATCACGACGACGGATACGCTCGGCGCGGTGCTGATGCGGCATCTGCCGGCAATGCGCGCTGCGCATCCGGAGATCCAGCCGGAGATCGTCATCTCGAATGCGATGGCGAACCTGACGCGCCGCGAGGCCGAGATCGCGATCCGGCCGACGCCGGCGCCGTCCGAACTGCTGGTCGGGCGGCGCGTCGCCGATATTGCCCATGCGGTCTACGGATCGCGGACCTATCTCGCCCGGCATGACGACAAGGATCTGTCGGCACATGACTGGGTCGGGCTCGACGATGCGCTGGCGGCAACCGTCATCGCCGGCTGGATGCGCGAGAACCTGCGCTCGGCGCGCTTCGCCTGCCGCGTCGACGCGCTTCCGGCGCTGCGCGATGCCGCGGCCGCGGGACTGGGGCTGGCGTTGCTTCCCTGCTATGTCGGCGATCTCGCGCCCGCGCTGCGCCGCCTGACACCCAAGGCGCTCGCCGAGCCGCGATCGGCGCTGTGGCTGTTGACGCATGACGATCTCAAGCGCACCGCGCGCATCCGCGCCACGCTGGATTTTCTGGCCCAGGCGCTCGCATCGGAGCGCGCGCTGTTCGAGGGAAGGCGAGCCGGCCGCGAGCGGCGATAGCCGGCAGGGGACGCGGACCGTTCACATCTCGAGCACTTGCGCCGGGATGGTCCGTGCCTTGCGATCCGCAGGCAACCGATGATGCTCGCGAAATGCACTGACGATGGTCTTCAGTGCGGCGCGGGATCTCGCATCCGAGAGCGCGGACAGCAGTACGATCTCGGAGGGCGGCAGGGCGGGCAGGCCGAACCGCCGGCTGACGTCGATCGTCCCGGCCGGCGCAAGCCGGCAGGAGAACACCGAGGTGGCAAGGCCGGCGGCCACCGCATCGGCGACGGCAAACGATCCGCAGCCGAGGAAGCTTTCCGTCCACGGGATGCCCGCTGACGCGAGCGCGCGGGTCGCGATGTTGAGCACGCCGCAGGATGGCGAGGAGGCGGCCAGCCGCAGCGGTTCACCCGCGCGATGGACAAAGTCCGGCGTGGCGAACCAGCCATAGTGATCGGTCGCCAGCCTCTCGCCGTCGCGGCGGTCGTCCTCGCGGCGGATGATGGCGGCGTCGATGTCGCCGCGATCGAAGGCGGTGAGGAGATCGCGGGAATCATCGAGCCTGACCTCGATGGTGAGCGCCGGGTCATGCGCGTGCAGCCGCGCCAGCAGGGTTGGAACCTCGGCGCCGCCGACATGGCTGGCGATGCCGAGCGAGAAGCGGCGGCTGCGCGCCGGCGACAGCCCCGCGATGGCACGATCATGCGCGGCGAGCAGTTCGCGCGCGGGTGTGAGGAACGCAACACCCTGCGCCGACAGGCGCACCAGCCGCGGTGTGCGCTCGATCAGCCTGTGGCCGACCTGGCGCTCCAGCCGCTTCAGCTTGACGCTGATCGCGCCCCTGCGTGGTGCCGAGTGTCTCGGCGGCGCGCGTGAAGCTCTTGAGATCGGCGATGGTCACGAAAGCCTTGACGGCATCGACATCGAGTGTGGTCATATCAGTCATCCGGAATTGTTGTCTCTGAAATATCTAGTCATCCAATTCACCAATGCTCAAGCCGTGACTAGCTTGGGGCTGTGAAGCGCTGCGGCCACCCGATTCCTGCCGTTGCTGCCTCAATACATCGTGAGTCGATCGACCGACGTTGCTGCCAGCACCCTGGCAACAGCGTGCGGTATGCCGTTGGCTTGCCACAACAAAAGGCCTGATCATGTCCACTGAACTGAGCCGCCGCGGCGCTGTCGTACTGTCCGCCGTATGCCTTGCCTGCCTCATGTTTGGATTGGAGATTTCCAGCATCCCCGCGATCCTGCCGACGCTGGAGCGGGTGCTGCATGCCGACTTCAAGGCGCTGCAATGGATCATGAACGCCTACACGATTGCGGTCACCACGGTGCTGATGGCGATCGGGACGGTGGCAGACCGCTACGGGCGCAAGCGCATCTTCCTGGTCGCGATCGCGGCGTTCGGCATCACCTCGCTGATCTGCGGTGTCGCCCAGAGCGTCGAACTGCTGATCGTCGCCCGGTTCCTGCAGGGGCTGAGCGGCGGCGCGCTGTTGATCTGCCAGATCGCCGTGCTCTCGCATGAATTCCAGGGCGGCCGCCTGCGCGCCGTCGCCTGGGGCTGGTGGGGTGTGATCTTTGGCATCGGCCTCGGCTTCGGCCCGATCATCGGTGGCGCCGTCGCCGCGCTGCTGAGCTGGGAGTGGGTGTTCCTGGTCCACGTGCTGTTCGCAGCCGTCGCGTTCGTGCTCACGATCGGCGGCGTGCATGAATCGAAGGACCCGAAAGCGAGCAGCCTCGATGTCGCCGGCATCGTGACGATGTCGCTCGCGGTGTTCTGTCTCGCCTTCTGCATCACGCAGGGGCCGGATCTCGGTTTCGTCAGCCCGAAGGGGCTTGCAATCCTCGGCGTTTCCGCCGCGAGTTTCATCGCGTTCCTGGTTGCCGAGAGAATCAGCCGGCGGCCGATGTTCGATTTCTCGGTGTTTCGGATTCCGGCTTTCTCCGGTTCGATCGTCGGCTCGGCCGCGATGAACCTCAGCTATTGGCCGTTCATGATCTATCTGCCGATCTGGTTTCATGCCGGCCTCGGCTATGACAGCGTGTCCGCCGGCCTTGCGCTGCTCGCCTATACGCTGCCGACGCTGGTGATGCCGCCGTTCGCCGAGCGCCTGTCGCTGCGTTATCAGCCGGGCCTGATCATCCCGGCCGGTCTGTTCACCATTGGCATCGGATTCATGCTGATGAAGTTCGGCAGCGCCGCCGCACAGCCCGACTGGCTGACGATGCTGCCGGGCTGCCTGATCGCCGGAATCGGCCTCGGCATCACCAACACACCGGTCACCAACACGACGACCGGCTCGGTCTCGAGCGACCGCGCCGGCATGGCCTCCGGCATCGACATGAGCGCGCGGATGGTCTCGCTTTCGGTCAACATCGCCCTGATGGGTTTCATCCTGGCGAGCGGCGTGCTGGCGCATCTGAAGGCCGTGCTGCCGTCGATGGACGGCGCGCAACTCCGCAGCATCGGGGAGCGGATCGCGGCCGGTGATGCCGCATCCGCGCCGGAGCTGACCGGCCCTGTCGTGCACCAGGCGCTGGCCAGCGGCTTTGGCTGGGTGATGCTCTATGGCGGCATCGGCGTCTGGATCATGGCCGCGATCAGCTTCCTGATCTTTAACGCTCGGCCGGTGCGGCAGGCCGAAGTTCAGGGCACCAAGTGAACCTGATGTCGCCGCGCTCGCCCCGGGACAGGGGCGGGCAGGCGTCATCGGTCACTTCACGAGGGTCAGCAGCGGCTTGTCCTTCTCGACGATATAGGTCGCAAGCTCGCTGGCAGTGACGCTGCCGACGTTCCTTGCCGCATGGATCGTGCCTGCGGGGATGAACAGCACGTCGCCAGCCTTCAGCGTTGCCGGCGGTCGGCCGTCGACATCGTATTCGAGGGTCCCGGCGAGCACGTAGATAACCTCTTCGCCGGGATGCGCATGCCGGCCGAATGCCTCGCCGGGCGCTATGTCGACACGCACCTGGACGGCTTCGCGTCCGGGTGCGCTCAGGTCATGGCGCTGCAAATCGGTTCGCGTGAACCCGGCCGGCTGCTGCGCCTGGGCCGTCGGTATCGTCAGGAAACTTCCGGCGATCAGGGCCGCTCTTGCGAGCAGGCGCGTCGCCGTCATCAGCTTGCTGGTCATCTTGAACTCCGGGGTTGTCTTCTGGACTTGTCCGACCGCGGACCGGCAGGGGTCCGCGTCGGAGGTCGTCATGCGATCGTCTCAAACGAGGGTGGTGGTGACGTCGATGTTGCCGTGGACCGCCTTGGAGTAGGGGCAGATGCCGTGCGCGGCTTCGATCAGCTCCTGGGCAACCTCGCGCTCGACGCCGGGAACGTGGACGTTGAGGCGCGCGCTCAGGAAGAAGGCGCTACCGGCCTGGTTCAGATCGATCTCTGCGTCGACCTCGGGCTCGCTCGCCAGCTTGACCTTGCGCTGTCCGGCGGCGAGCTGGATCGCGCCGATGTAGCAGGCCGACCAAGCGGCGGCGAACAGGTTTTCGGCGGCGGGGTGCGGCTGCGGCAGCTTGACGTCGAGGAAGCCGTCGCGCGAGCGGGCGGCGCCGTTCGGGCCGGCGGTGACGTGGGTCTTTCCGGTGACGAGAACCTTTGCATTGGCGGTCATTGCGAGCTCCTTTGGTTGAATATGTATCGTGTCCGATCTAATCGGATGCGCGTTGAAATAGGCCTCGCGCTTGACCATGTCAAGCACTTCCGATTTAATCGGATGCGATTTATATTGACCGAGACTTCACAAACTCCGGAGAAGCCCGTGACCCGCACCGCCAAGGCCGAGACCAAAGGCCGAAAACTCTCGAATTTTCTGTGCTTTGCGGTCTATTCGGCCAATCTGGCCTTTGGCCGCGCCTATAAGCCGATCCTGGACGCCGTCGGCCTGACCTACACCCAGTACATCGCCATGATCGCGCTGTCGGAGGCCGACGAGCAGACCGTGAGCGAACTCGGCGAGAAGCTGTTCCTGGAATCCAACACGCTGACGCCGATCCTCAAGAAGCTGGAGCAGAGCGGCTATATCAGCCGCGTCCGCGATCCCGCCGATGAGCGGCAGGTGCGGGTGAGCCTGACGGCGGCGGGCCGGCGCCTGCTCGACAAGGAGATCAACGCGTCTCTGGTCGACGCCACCGGGCTCGGCGACGAATTTCCCATCGTGCAGAAGAGCGTGGTCAGGCTGCGCGACAATCTGCTGCACCACACGCGCGGCGACCCGAAGAAGGGCTGATGCTGCGGCAGCGGCGCGCCGATACTCCACGACGTGCCGCCGGACCAAATTGTAACGGGCTGTATCCGCGCCGCGTCGTTCCGCATTTTCGCCACGGCGCAACCGGCAACTCCGCTCCGCTTAGGGATGACGCGGAGGAGAATTCAGCTTGCGCAGAATGTTGCCATCCGTCTGCGGGATGATCGCGACGGCGAGCTTGCTTTGGACGACAGTGCCGATCGCTCTGGCGCAACCGGCTTCACCGGATCGAGCACCGCCATCGCAGCGCGCGGGCGGCGATCGTTCGCCGGCGGTCGCGGCCGAGATCTGGGACGCCAATCATGATGGCGTTTACACCTGCGACGAGTGGAAAGCCTATCTCGGGCGGCTGTTCGATCGCGCCGACCGCAATCACGACGGAAATCTTGCCCCGGCCGAGTTCGAGGGCGTTCGCCGCGCCGGCGGCCCGCTCGCCGATGCGGATTTCGGCTATTTCGACGAGAACCAGGACGGCAAGATTGCCCGCCGCGAGTTCGTCGAGAAGCCGAACGAATTCATCCTGCAGAACGACAAGAACGGCGACTGCCGCGTCACGCCGGAAGAGCTGAAGGATTCCGGAACCGACCAGAAGCGGCCGGGCGGCAAGGGCAAGCGATCCTGAAGTTCGGTCTAATCGGAAACGAGTTCGCGAAGCGCGGCACGAGACGGGCTTGCCCCGCTTCGATCCGATCCAAGATGCACGGCCGCTGGCAGTTCGATGCGGACGAGTAGGCCGTGCGGCGTATTGTCGTGCAAGGACAGCTCGCCACCGTGGCCGCATACCATGGCCTGAGCGATCGAAAGGTCGAGCCCGAAGCCGCTCTTCTCGTCCATGGTGCGGGCCTCGTCGCCGCGGACGAAGGGCTTCAACATCTCGGCCCGGCGGTGCTCCGGAATCCCCGGGCCGTCGTCCGATACGTCGATGGTGGCGTGATCGGCGGATGCGGTCAGCCGGATATCGACCTCGCTGCCGAACCGCAGCGCATTCTCCACCAGGTTCGTCACGGTCCGGCTGATATCGCTGGGGCGGATCAACAGCGAAGCCCTGAGCGGACCGTGGTAGCGCACGACGTGGCCGCAATCGGAGAACTGCTCGCTGATCGTCTGCAGCAGGGCGGCCATGTTCACGAGGGTCGGCTTCGCCGCGCTGCCGCCGCTCAGGAATGACAGCACCGATTCCAGCATGGCCTGCATCTGGTCGAGGTCGTGCAAAGTCTCCGCGCGCTGGGCGTCGTTCTCGATGTATTCGGATCTGAGCCGCAGCCGGGTGATCGGCGTTCGCAAATCGTGACTGATGGCGGCGAGCATGCGCGTGCGATCATTCATCAGCGTGGTGATGCGCTCGCGCATCCGATTGAGAGCGACTGCGGCGGCGCGGATCTCCTCCGGGCCGGTCTCGGCAAGCGGAGCGGCCGCCTGGCTGATGCTGAAATTCTCGGCGGCGCGGGCAAATGCCGAGAGCGGAGCACTGAGCGCGCGGCCGGCCCACACGCCGAGCAGCGTGACGCTGACGAACAGGAACAGGAATGTGCTGACCCAGAACACGCCGAAGAAGGGCGGCATTTTCGTCGGCCCGATCGTCGCTTCGAACAGGGCCCCGTCCGGCAACCGTACCGCCGCCGGCGTGGTCTTCGACGAAAGCTCATCGACATCGTCGACGCCCGGCACCTCGGACGAAGCATCGCCGGACAAGCCTGGAGCTGCGTCGCGCAATGTGAAATGCAGCCGGGGAAACGCCCGGTCGGCAGCCTGCAACAGCGCTGCGCGTTCGGCCGCAGGGGCCTCCGCGAGAAGCCTTGCAACCAGCTGGAACTGACGGATCGGCCTGTTCGCAAACGATCTCGGTTTCTGGCTGGTGAAATAAAGCCCGATCAGCGCATGGATCAACACCAGCGAAAACAGGACCAGCGCGGCGATCTGGCCGCTGATCCGGCGGAAGCTGAAGAGCGCGGCAATCCTGCGGGTCCAGCTCATGCATCCTCCACATGCGGCGTGAAGATGTAGCCGCCGGTGCGCACCGTCCTGATCACCGACGGTCCTTCGCCGATATCGAGCTTGCGGCGAAGCCGGCTGACGAGCACGTCGATGCTGCGCCCGAATGGGCTGGCCGGCCGGCTGCGCGTCATGGTCAGGAGGCCATCCCGCGTTAGGATCCGGCCGGGCCGTTCGCAGAACGCCTGCAGCAGGTCGAACTCGGCGCTGGTCAGCGGGACCTGGGCGCCGTCGGGATCGCGCAGTTCGCGCAGGCGAAGATCGATGGTCCAATCCTGGAAGCGCAGGCGCGCGGCGCTCTGGCCGGAGCGTCCGGCAAGACCGGCCTGGGCCTGGCGGCGCAGCACCGCGTTGATCCGCGCCAGCAACTCGCGCGGATTGAAGGGTTTGGCGAGATAGTCGTCCGCCCCCATCTCGAGCCCGAGGATCCGGTCAAGGTCTTCGCCCTTCGCCGTGAGCATGATGATCGGAATCGTCGAGTCGCTGCGAAGGCGCCGGCACAGCGTCAGTCCGTCCTCTCCCGGCAGCATCAGGTCGAGCACGACGAGATCGAGGGAGTGTCCGGCAAGGTAACGATCCATTTCCTTGCCGTTCGAGGCGGTGGCCACCAGGCACGATTGGTCGCGCAGGTAACGGGCAATCAAGTCTCTGGTCGGCAGATCGTCCTCGACGACCAGGATTTTTGGCGTATGTGCGAGCATGGTTTGCGACTGGACCTCGTCATCAGGGCATTTGCGCGCATTGCAGCGCGCTGGCTTAGCCACCAATCGACCAGCATG
The DNA here is from genome assembly GCF_054063415.1 of Bradyrhizobium sp. USDA 4011. NCBI lineage: Bacteria > Pseudomonadati > Pseudomonadota > Alphaproteobacteria > Hyphomicrobiales > Nitrobacteraceae > Bradyrhizobium > Bradyrhizobium sp. USDA 4011. Next base: position 644,522 of record NZ_JBSSGG010000001.1, on the reverse strand, counting down.
CGCATCGCTTGTGGGCGGCATTGCGCCTTTTCGTAAGCATAGTGTTTCTGGGCTGTAAGCAGCGCTCGCGGCCGGAAACAAAACCGGGACCGGGGCTGCGTCGTACAACGCTCACAGTCCCCAATCACTGGAAATAATCCCGCAATCCAGCAGCCACACCGCAGCCATCACGATCCCGTCACAATGGGTGGCTTGTTCGCGAGGTGTGGAATGAAGACGTGGCGAAGCTTTGTCGCGGCGATTGTGCTGACGGGATTCTCGATCCCGGCGACGTCAGTGGTCTGGCCGGTGACTTGGCCAGTCACTTGGCTGTTGTTGGCGCCGGTGGCGGCCCAATCGGTCGATGCGATCGCGATCGAAGGCAATCGGCGGGTCGAGGCGGAGACCATCCGCTCCTATTTCAGGCCGGGGCCGGGCGGTCATCTCGATCAGGCTGCTATCGACGATGGGCTCAAGGAGCTGGTCGGGACCGGGTTGTTCCAGGACGTCAAGATCAATCACACGGGCGGACGGATCGTGGTCTCGGTCGTCGAGAACCCGGTGATCGACCGCGTCGCGTTCGAAGGCAACAAGAAAGTCAAGGACGAGCAGCTCTCGGCCGAAGTGCAATCCAAGCCGCGAGGCACGCTGTCGCGACCAATGGTGCAGTCGGATGCGCTGCGGATCGCCGAGATCTACCGCCACTCGGGCCGCTACGACGTGCGCGTCACGCCCGAGATCATCGAGCGCTCGAACAACCGCGTCGACCTCGTCTTCACCGTCGACGAAGGCGCCAAGACCGGTATCAAGACCATCGAGTTCATGGGCAACAACGCCTTCACGGCCGCGCGCCTGAAGGATGTGGTCAAGACCCATGAAACGAACTTTCTGAGCTTTCTCGGCAGCGCCAACATCTATGACCCCGACCGTGTCGAGGCCGACCGCGACTTGATCCGCCGCTTCTACCTGAAGCATGGCTATGCGGACGTGCAGGTGGTGGCCGCGCTCGCCGAATATGACCGCGAGAGCAAGGGTTTTCAGGTCACGTTCAAGATCGATGAGGGGCAGCAGTACCGCGTTGCGACGGTGAGCTTCCGCTCGACTGTTGCGGGCTTCGATCCGGGCATCCTGCGTTCGCTTTCGCGGGTCAGCGAAGGCTCGCTGTACAATGTCGAAGCGATCGAGAAGTCGGTCGAGGATATGCAGATCGAAGCGTCGCGCCGCGGCTACGCCTTCGCGGTGGTCCGTCCGGACGGCGACCGGAACTTCGAGGCCCACACGGTGGGAATCACGTTCCGCGTGGAGGAGGGGCCGCGCACCTATATCGAGCGGATCGACATTCGCGGCAACGGCCGCACGCGCGATTACGTGATCCGGCGCGAGTTCGATCTCTCCGAGGGCGATGCGTATAACCGTGCGCTGGTCGATCGTGCCGAGCGGCGGCTGAAGAATCTGGACTACTTCAAGACGGTCAAGATCACCACCGAGCCCGGCTCATCGAGCGATCGGGTGATCCTGATCGTCGATCTGGAGGAGAAGTCGACCGGCGACTTCTCGGTCTCGGGCGGTTACTCGACGACCGACGGCGCACTCGCCGAGGTCAGCGTCTCCGAAAGCAATTTGCTCGGCCGCGGCCTGTTCGCGAAGGCGACAGTCAGCTATGGCCAGTATTCGCGCGGCCTGTCGCTCTCCTTTGTCGAGCCGTATCTGCTCGACTACCGCGTCGCGCTCGGGCTCGATGCGTATTACAAGGAGCAGCTGCCGACCGACTACACGACCTATGGCGTGAAGACGATCGGGTTCGCGCCGCGGCTGGGTCTCGCCTTGCGCGAGGACCTGACGCTCCAGCTGCGCTATTCGCTCTATCAGCAGGAAGTCTCGCTCGATAGCGCCTATAACAACTGCAACAACAATGCCTCCAACACATCGCTCGCGTTCAATCCGACGCCTGCTTACATCAAGGATGTGCTCGGCGGCGTCGATCCGACCAACTCGGTCTCATCAGGACTCTATGGATATGGTTGCTACGGCGACGGCGAATCCACCTTGCCCGTGCGCAAGGAGCTGGCTGCGGGCGCGACCTGGACCTCGCAGATCGGCTATACGCTGACCTACAACACGCTCGACAACAACAAGAACCCGACCGACGGCCTGCTGATCGACTTCAAGCAGGATTTTGCCGGCGTCGGCGGCGACGTGACGTATCTGAAGAGTGCGGTCGATGCGAAATACTACACGCCGCTGGTGTCCGACCTCATCGGCCTGATCCATCTGCAGGGCGGCGTGCTCACCAAGGTCGGCGACAACGATCTGCGTATGCTGGATCATTTCCAGATGGGGCCGAACCTCGTGCGCGGCTTTGCCACCAACGGCATCGGGCCGCGTGACATCACTTATGCGAGTTTCGGGGCGGTCGGCGATGCGCTCGGCGGCACCAAGTACTGGGGCGCCTCGTTAGAGCTGCAGATGCCGTTCTGGTTCCTGCCCTCGGAGGTTGGGCTGAAGGGGGCGGTCTACGCCGATGCCGGCTCGCTCTGGGGCTACGAAGGACCGACGTCGTGGACCGCGACCGGCGAGGTCAACACGCCGGCGTGCCCGACCTGCGGCTTGCAATACGACGACAACAACGTGGTACGAACCTCGGTGGGTGTCGGCCTGATCTGGGCGTCGCCCTTCGGTCCGCTGCGCTTCGACTACGCCGTGCCGATCACGAAAGGCAAGTACGACATTGTGCAGGAATTCAGGTTCGGCGGCGGGACGTCGTTCTGAGGCGATGGTTTCGCTTGCAGCTCGACGTCGAGCAGGGCGTTCACGCATCGTGGGGCCGCGGAGTGACGGCCTGATCAGGCTACAGGCGGGGTGACATCACCGAGCGTCGCAAGCAGGAAATCGGCGCGCGCGGATGGCGATATCTTCGGCAGGTCGATGACGTCGTAGCCGAGCATGGGAAGCGTCTCCATCAGCCGCTGATACTCGGCCGTCGCGCCCTCGAAGCCGTGCCGTCGCTCCGCGTCGGTAACGTAGATCTCGGGCCATGGCGGCGTCATGAACACGCGCGCGTGGTAGCGATTGTCGGAGCAGACCGGGTGCAACACCGGTTCGCCCGTCAGCCGGAGATCAGGACGAAGCGATGATCGCACTCAAGGCGGCGGCCGAGAAGGCCGGCAAGCTCGACAAGGAGGCCATCATCGACGCGATGGCGGGGCTCACCATTGCGTCGCCGACCGGGCTGGTGACGCTCGGCCGGGATCATCACGTACCGATGAACACGTTCCTCGCCAAGACGCAAGGGACCGAGCTGGTGCAGGTTCGGCCGCTCGGCGTGATCGCGCCGCAGCCCGGATGCAGTTTGGCTGATCGCTGACGGTAGCCCGGGTATCGCGATAGTTGCCCTTGGAGGTCACCACGGCCGCAAAAAAAGTGAGCCAGGGCGATCGTCCGCTGTCGGTTCCACCCCGGTCCGTTCGTCTTTCAGCCAGAACGCACTGCATGGGGAGTTCCGGAATGACCAATTCGGCCTATCGCTGGGTGATCGTCGCGGCCGGCGGCCTGCTTGGCTGCGTCGCGATCGGCGGCATGTTCTCGCTGCCGGTGTTCCTGCAGCCGATGGCGCGGGAGACCGGCTGGTCGGTGACCGGCATCTCCAGCGCGATGACGATCGGCTTCCTCGCAATGGCCTTCACCAGCATGATCTGGGGCACGCTGTCCGACCGTTTCGGGCCGCTCCCGGTGGTGCTGACCGGATCGGTCGTGCTAGCGGCAAGCCTCGCACTGGCAAGCCAGGCACCGTCGCTGCTGGCTTTTCAGTTTCTCTTCGGCGCGCTGGTCGGCGCGGCAACGGCCGCGATCTTCGCTCCGATGATGGCCTGCGTCACCGGCTGGTTCGACACCCATCGAAGTCTCGCCGTCTCGCTGGTGTCGGCCGGCATGGGCATGGCGCCGATGACGATGTCGCCGCTCGCGGCCTGGCTGATCTCCCACCACGACTGGCGGACGTCGATGCTGATCGTCTCAGGCGTGGTCGGCGCGATCATGATCCCGGTTTCGTTCCTGGTGCGCCGCCCGCCGGCGCTGCAAGGCGGCCACGCTGAAGCGGCGAGCACGAACGGTGAGCCGTCGATGTCGCTGGCGCAGGCGCTGCGCTCGCCGCAATTCATCATCCTGATCGCGACCAATTTCTTCTGCTGCGCCACCCATTCGGGACCGATCATCCACACGGTGAGCTACGCGGTCACTTGCGGCATTCCGATGGTCGCGGCGGTGACGATCTACAGCGTGGAAGGGCTCGCCGGGATGGGCGGCCGCATCGCCTTCGGCCTGCTCGGCGACCGTTTCGGTGCCAAGCGCGTGCTGGTGCTGGGCCTGCTGGCGCAGGCGTTCGGCGCGCTCGGCTATGTCTTCGTGCGCGAGCTGGCCGCGTTCTACGCGGTCGCGGCAATCTTCGGCTTCATCTATGCCGGCACCATGCCGCTGTATTCCGTGCTGATCCGCGAGAATTTCCCGCTGCGCATGATGGGCTCCGTGATCGGCGGTACCGCGATGGCCGGCAGCCTCGGCATGGCGACCGGTCCCTTGGCCGGCGGCCTGATCTACGACACCTTTGCGAGTTATACGTGGCTCTATGTCGGCTCCTGGGCCGTCGGCCTCGGCGCGTTCCTGATCATGATGACTTTCCGGCCGATTCCGGCGGCGCGGCCATCGGCGGTGCCCGCGCCGGCGTAAGTCCGGTGCGCGCGTGAAGTCATTTGCTTCACGCGCGGCTGCGCTTCGGCCGCCGGATGGCGCGCACCTTGTTGTTGGTCGAGCCGCTGCCGCAGAAGAACCGGTCCTTGCCGTCGGACTCGAGTCCGGAGACGAACACGGCTTGCGGCATCTCCAGCCGTTCGATCACCTCGCCGGTCTGCGGATCGATCCGGCGCACGTCGCTCTGGTCCTCTTCCCAAGTGCCGTGCCAGAGTTCGCCATCGACCCAGGAGACGCCGGTGACGAACCGGTTGCTTTCGATGGTGCGCAAAACCTTGCCGGTTTCCGGATCGACCTGAACGATCATGCGGTCGCGATACTGGCCGACCCACAGCGAACCTTCCGCCCAGGCGAGACCGGAGTCACGGCCGCCGCCGGGCGAGGGGATCGTCGACACCACGCGTCCGCTGTTCGGCTCGATCTTCAGGATGCGGTCCTCGGCGATCTGATAGAGGTGCTTGCCGTCGAAGGCGGTGCCGGCATGGGCCGCGATGTCGAGGGTACGGGTGGTGCCGCCGCTTTCGGGATCGAAGGCGACCAGCCGGCCACCGGCCGCGAACCAGACCTGCTCACCGTCGAAGCTGACGCCGCCCACGCTCTCGACGCCTTCGAAGGCATATTCCCGGATGATCTCGGCTTCGGACTTCTTCATGCGGCACTCCTGGGCCTTGTCTTGACGGGTTTTCTTCGCGCGAAGGGCCATCCACTTCGCTGGAAACGCTCCGGTTCCGGCCTGATGCTAGCCGTTCGGCAGCGGGGCAGGGAGTAACAACGTCGTCGTGAATCCCGGTACCGGGGGTGTCATCCAGCGCCTTGCGCGGGCGCGGCCGACCGACTGCACCTTGCCCGTGGCGGCCAGAGCGTCGAGCGCGCGCTGCACGGTGCGCTGGCTCGCCCCCAGCGCCACCGACAGCGCCGAGCTCGACCAGGCCTCGCCGTCGGCAAGGAAGGCCAGCACCGCCGCATGCTCCTCCTCGACCGGCAGCGCCAGCACGGTGACCTCGCGGCGGCCATGCGGCTCGAGCACAAAGCCGTCGGGTGTCGCGCTGAGATCGGCGAGCGGCTGCAAGGCCCGGCGCAGCCGTCCGATCTCGACCCGCAGCCGTGCACGGTGCGATTCATCGGCATGCTTGCCGCGAAACGCGCGTGCGATCAGCGTGCCGCGCGGCACGTCCTGCGGCCACGCTTCGCCGAGCGCACGGGCGAGCGCGAACAGCACCGGCCGCCGCGTCAGCGAGACCGTGGTCCGGGAATCACGTACGACGTAGCGGCAGGCATCGACGACGAGCGCTTTCGATGCCATCAGGGCCTCGACCTCCTCGAGCAGCAGCGGCCGCTCGCGGCCGCGCGCGATCAGGCGCGCCGCCGGCGTGGCGAGCAGGTTCGCAGTGCTCTCCACTTCGGCTGCAAGCTCGGCGATACCGGCGCGGCGCGCCGCATCCTTTGCCCGTGCCAGCGCTTCCCGCGCCGGCCTCGTCCGCAGCCGCCGCATTGCGATCCCGGCGACAACCAGTTCGTGGCCGACCCGCAGCGCCGGCGGGAAGGGCGCCGGGTCGAGGTCATCAAGCATGCGCTCGGCCGCATCGAGGCTCCCGATCAGCAGCAGCCGGCGGATTTCGAGATAGCCGGCGTGCGCAGCATTGAGCGCATCGCCACGCGCCGCGAGCGTCGCGCGCGCTGCCGCGAGGCTTTTTCTCGGAAAGGAAAGGTCGCGCGACACCAGTGCGATCTCCGCCTCGGCCACCACGCAGCGGGCTCGCGCGATGGCTTCACGCGGACCGAAGGCGCGGCCCGCGCGCCGCAACAGCTCCTTGGCGCGGGTGAAATCGCCGAGCCGGGCCATCGCGATGCCGCGCAGCGCCAGCGCCGGCGCATCGTCGCGCAGGGCCACCCGTTTCAGTGCGCCGAGGGGATCACCCGCCGCGAGCGCGCGCGCCGCAGCGGTAATCAGCGAGTCCATTCGAATCCTGACACACTTGTCACTCTCGCCCTCCGAGGCCCGGTCCTAACCTAGCACATGACGACATGGATCATCTCCAGAGAGATCGAATGATGACTGGAATCGAGACACACGAGGATTGGTTGAAAGGCCGGTTCGGCGGCCGCGGTGCCATGGTCGCGCGCTGGCTGTCGCTGGCGGCCGCGCCGACCTTTGCGGTGATGGCGCTGGTGGCCGCGCTGGCGCCGGCCGACATGATCTGCGGCGCCATGCAGGGGCCGCTCTCGTTGCAGGGGATGGTCCCGATGTACGCGTTGATGAGCGCATTTCATCTGGCGCCGTGGTTGCGCCTGTTCCGATGACCGGCTCATCCCTCCGGCAGCGTGAAGACCGCGCAGGGCCGCGCGATGCCGCGCAGCTCATGGGTGCCGAGCGCGACCAACGGCATCTCGGTCTCGGCGGCGAGCGCGCCCGAGACCAGCACGGTCTGCTCCAGCGGCTTGCACAGGCCTTCCAGCCGGCTGACCAGATTGACCGCGGCGCCGATCGCGGTGAAGTCGAGGCGGTCGGCTGCGCCGATATTGCCCCAATGCACCTCGCCGAGATGCAGCGCCACGCCGAATGGCAGTGGCGGCAGGCCGTGCTTGCGCCGCTCGGTATCAAGATGCGCCATGCCGACGCGGGCCGCCGACACCGCGCGCAATGCCGCCTCGCATGCGCTGCGCGCACTCGTCGTGACCGGAAAGATCGCGAGCAGCCCGTCGCCGATGAATTTCAACACCTCACCGCCGAAGGCGTGGATCGCGCCGGCGATGCGGTCGAACCAGGCGTCGAGCGCGGCGATCACCTCGGCAGGCGGATGGCTTTCGGAGAGCGCGGTGAAGCCGCGCAGATCGGCAAACAGCAGCGCCGCCCTGATGGCTTCGCCGGTGTTGCGCCGCAATGGCGATGCCAGGACGCGCGCCGCGCTGCGCCGGCCGAGATAGGCCTCAAGCGCCGCCGTCAATGTCGCGCGCGCCGCCAGCGCGGCGAGCGGTGCGGCCGTGAAGCGCGCCGCCTCGCGCAATTGATCCGCTTCGGCCGGCGTGAAGGCGCGTGTCCCGATCCAGCCGAGGGTCGGGCCATCCGGTCGCGTTCCAATTGTGTCCTCGTGGATGGGGCCGGGCGCGAGGCTGTTGAGCCAGCGCCGGCCGGCCTCGCCGGATCCGACCATATCGGGCATCGCAAAAGGTTGTTCCGGCGCGAACCCGAGCGCCTCGATCACCTCGCCATTGCCGGCGCGCCACAGCCAGGTGCGCCGGGCGATCAGCGGGTGCGGAACTTCGAGCGTCAGCGCGCCGCCGGCAAGCGGCAGGCCATCCGTGATAAGGTGGCAACCCAGATCCGCCAGCAACCGGTTGGCGCCCGCGGTCTCGGCGGCGGCGTCGACCAGCCAGCTCAGCGTCGAGGACAATCGCATCACCTCATCATGAGGTTGACGCACCACTTTTGTCACGCGTTATCCCTGGGAAACGGCCGTCAATGGAGGATAGATCGATGACCGAAGCCTTCATCGTTCAACGCGAGATCCAGATCGCGGCACCGCCGGCAACCGTGTTCGCGTTCCTGACCGATCCGCAGAAGATCGTGAGCTGGATGGGGCTCGAGGCGGAAACCGAGTTGCATCCGGACGGGCTCTATCTGCTCAAGGGCGTCGGCGGCGATCTTGCACGGGCTGCGCGCGGCACATTCCGCGAGGTCGTGCCGGTCCATCGTCTTGCCTACAGTTTCGGCTGGGAGGGCGGTGCGGAAGTGCCGCCGGGATCGAGCCTGATCGAGATCGACTTGATCGGCAAGGACCGCGGCACGCTGTTGCGGATGACCCATAGCGGCCTGCCGAACGCCGAGCAGTGCGCGAGCCATAGCAGGGGTTGGACGCACTACCTTGCCAGGCTCGCGCTCGCGGCCGCCGGTCGCGATCCTGGGTCGGACCGCGGTCCGGCGCAAGGCAGTTAGACTGCGGGCGTCCGCCGGCCGCAATGTGCCGCGGCCGGCGACAAAGGAAGGTGTGGAAGCAGGGCAGGCGTGCGTCGATGCCGTTTGGCCGACATATTCCGCCTGCTAATGGTGGATTGTCCCGGCGCCGCCACTTTCCTGGAAACCGCAATTCTTGATGCCCGACGTTCCGAACCTTTCCGAGCGACTGAAACAGAAGGACATCCTCGGCTTCTTCAGCCGGTCGGCTGTGGACAAGGCCTTTGCCTACCGTGCTCAGGGCCGTGTCTCGGCGTTGGTGGTCAGTCCGGATCTCACCCGCGTGCAGGCGCAGGTACGCGGAACCGAACGCAAGCCCTATCAGGTCGATATCGAGCTGGAGTTCGACGGCAATCGACTGGTCGACGTCGACGGCGATTGCACCTGTCCAATGGCCGTGAACTGCAAGCACGTTGCCGCGACGCTCTTTGAAGCCTTGCATTCGCCTGTACGGGAGACCGGCATGGCACCGCAGCAGCCGCGAAGCGCCGCGGGCAACGGGCAGTCGCGGCCTGACGCGGTACTGCCCTACCAAATCGCGGAATGGATCGAGACCGTCGGCCGGTCGGTGCGGGATGTGGGCTATCCGCCCGAGGGCACCCAGCGATTGCTCTACTACCTGCAGCCCGGGTTGGCGGATGTCGGCGTTCCCTGCATGGACGTGTCGTTGGTATCCGTGAGAATCCTGAAGAGCGGCGAATTCGGCAGCAAAGTATCGCGGCCATCTTTGGCCGAATTTTCCGTCGATCGCGCGCCGAAATATTATCTCGAGTCCGACATCGACATCCTTATCAGGCTGTCCAGCGAGTTTCGGTCCGGCTATACATTCGGCCGACGCGCCTATTCGGCTGATGTCCTGAAACAGGTCGTCGCAACGGGGCGGGCGTTCTGGCGCGATCACAGCGGTGCGCCGCTGCAATGGGGCGAGCCGCGGAACGGTCGCATCGCGTGGCGTCAGGTCACCAGGGACGGCATTGCTCCGCTGCTGATCGTCGAGGGCGCAACGGCGCTGAATGCCGAGCCGCCGGTCTACGTCGACGACGGCGCCGGATTGATCGGGCCGATCACGTTGGATCTTCCGGAGCGGCTGAGCAGCCGGCTTCTGTTGGCTCCAGCCATCCCGTATGCCCATGTCGCGCAAGTCGTGCAACGCCTTGGCCAGAAGTTGCCGAGCCTGGATCACGGCTGGTTGCCCGCGCCGCCGGCCGCCGCCACCAAGATCGACACGGACCCAAAGCCGGTGCTTCGTTTGATGTCGGGGCGCAAGGCGGCTCATGCCTACTACTACTATGGCGACGGTACGCCCGACCGCGTGCCGGTGGCCCGCCTCAGCTTCCGCTACGGCCCGGTCGAAATCGAACGGTCGGAAAGCGCCCACCGGGTGGAGCTGTTCCGGGACGGAATCCTCTACGTCGTCACGCGACGCAAGGCCAAAGAGAAGGAGATGACTGCACGACTAACCAGTCTCGGCCTGGTCGAAGTGAGATCGGCCTTCCTGCAGCTTGATGTCGCGCATGCGTATGATCTGACCTTTGCGCAGTCGACCGATTGGCTCGACTTCCTCAATGTTGATGCGGCCAATTTGCAGGCGGCCGGTCTCGAAATCCGCATCGACGACGATTTCCCGTACCGGCTCGCGACCTCATCCGGGGTGTTCGATGCCGACTTCGAGAGCAGCGGTATCGACTGGTTCGAGCTTGCGCTCGGGATCGAGATCGACGGCGAACGCCGCGATCTTGCTCCGCTCCTGGCGGAGCTGGTATCGCAACCCGGATTTGCGCCCGAGACGGTCAAGCAACTCGCGGAGGATGGCGATAGCGTCTACCTGCCGCTGGCTGACGGCCGCTATCTGGCGCTGGCGGCCGACCGCTTCCTTCCGCTCGTACTGGCGCTCCATGGCCTTACTCTGAGCGGAACCTTCGTCGCTACCTCGGGAAAGTTCCGGCTGTCGCGCGCACAGATCGTGCCGCTGCTCGGTCTCGAAGCCGATCACTTCGTCTTTAGAGGAGCAGATAGTCTTCGCCGCATGGCAGGGTTGCTCGGCGCCCGCGGATTGCCTGATCCGGTCCTGCCATCCGATTTCAATGCGGCCTTGAGGCATTACCAGACGCAGGGCGTGGCTTGGCTCGACCTGCTCAGGGAAAGCGGCTTGGGCGGCGTGCTGGCGGACGACATGGGATTGGGCAAGACCGTCCAGATCTTGGCGTTGCTGGCGCTGGAGAAGGCGCGCGGTCATCTGACGGATCCTGCGATCGTCGTCGCTCCCACAAGCCTGATGACCAACTGGTTCAACGAGGCGCGCAAGTTCACGCCAGGCTTGAGGGTTCTCGTCCTGCACGGCCCCGACCGCAAGCACAGCTTCGAAGCGATCGCCGATCACGATCTTGTTCTGACGACCTATCCGCTCATCGCACGCGATCACGAGGTGCTGCTGGCGCGTGAATGGCACATCGCGGTACTGGACGAGGCTCAGACCGTCAAGAATTCCAACGCGGTGACGACGCGGCGGCTCCAGGACATCCGTGCGCGGCATCGCTTCTGCCTGACCGGCACGCCGATGGAAAATCATCTCGGCGAACTCTGGTCGATCATGAGCTTTGCCATCCCGGGATATCTCGGCGATCGGGCGGCGTTCGCGCGCAACTGGCGGACGCCGATCGAGAAGCGTGCCGATGTCGGACGCGCACGGGCGCTGACGCAGCGTATCCGCCCGTTTTTGCTGCGGCGGACCAAGCACGAGGTGGCCGCCGAGTTGCCGCCGAAGAGCGAGTTCACCGAAAGGGTCGTTCTCGAAGGCAACCAGCGGGAACTCTACGATGCCATCCGTCTGTCGATGTCAGAGAAGGTCCGCAAGGCGATCCGGGAACGCGGCCTGGCCAAGAGCCATATCGTTGTGCTCGAAGCCCTTCTCAGGATGCGTCAGGCCTGCTGCGATCCTGCGCTGCTCAACCTCGACGACGGCGTCAAGCGTCCGTCTGCAAAGCTCGATCGGCTGATGGAGATGATCGAAGAACTCCTGAGCGAGAAGCGCAAGATCATCGTATTCTCGCAGTTCACTTCCATGCTGGCATTGATCCGCAAGCGCTGCGACGAGCTCGCCATCAGGTACAGCGTGCTGACCGGCGAAACGAAGGACCGCAGGCGCGCGATCGAGGAGTTTCAGGACGGCGTCACCGACCTGTTCCTGATCAGCCTGAAGGCCGGTGGTGTCGGACTCAACCTGACCGCCGCGGACACCGTGATCATCTTCGATCCCTGGTGGAATCCTGCGGTCGAGGAGCAGGCGATCGACCGTGCTCATCGCATCGGGCAGGACAAGGCCGTTTTTGTCTATCGGCTGGTGGCTACCGGTACGATCGAAGAGAAGATGGACGAACTCAAGGCCCGCAAGCGCGCGCTGGCCGACAGCATTTTCGATTCGCAAGGACGCATCGGCGCCGCGCTCACGGAAGAGGACGTCCAGGCATTGTTCGCGGATTGAGCATGGCTTCGTCCCGGTTGATGAGGGCCAGGTCGGGCTGGCTAATTTCACGTCGGCCATTTCGAGCCGAGGATGATCGAGCAGAAGTTCACCCGTGTGTAGTTCATGTCCTTCAGCGCCAGCACGTCGGCCTTGACGTTGCCGAAGGTGGTCAGCGGCTTCTTGATGGTGCCGGCCGCGAAATGATCGATGATGTTCTCCTTGAAGTTCGCCTCGCGCGGATGATGCGCGCAGACATGGTCGCGGTGCTCGTGCGAGAAGTCGTCGTAGGCGATGCCGAGCACATCCATCTCGACGCCGGCGGTGACCAGCGCGACGGTCGGACGCATATGCTCGGGGATGCCGGGCGTGGTGTGCAGCGCGATCGAGGCCCAGACGTCCTCGATGTCGCGTTCGGCGACGCCGTAGCCCTTGAGGAAGTCGCGTGCGGCGTTGGCGCCGTCGACCTCGAAGCGCAGATCGGGGCTCGCATGTTCGGCGGTGAGGCCCATGTCGTGGAACATGGCGCCGATATAGAGCAGCTCGGGATCGAACTTCAGCTTGCGGCGCGCACGTCATGCAGCGTGTCGGCGAGCGCCACACGCTGCAATGCTGGCGGAGGCCGTCGGTATGTCGGCGTGTCGCCCGCGCAGTCCCGGTCGAGTTTTCGCAAATTGTGACGCTGTTCATGAATCGGGGGCCTGATCGGGGATAGGATCAACCTGTCCGAATTCGTTTCCAATCATGCAACTATTCCGCGAGGCTGCCATGGACGCGCTCACGCTCTTCATCATCCGTCACGCCGAAAAGCCAGACGAGTCCTGGCCGGGGCCCGGCTTCACCGCAGACGGTGTGTCCGATACCGAGTCGCTGGTGCTCCGCGGCTGGCAGCGTGCGGGCGCGTGGACGGCATTATTTGGCACCGATCTCACCGTCGGCGACTATGCCAAGCCTGACGCGATCTACGCCGCGACGCCCGGAACCGTGCCCAATCAACCACCGAGCAGCCGTCCGGCCGAGACGATCTCGGCGCTTGCCGCGCGTCGCGACGTGACGCCGAACGTAGGGTTCGGCAAGGGTGACGAGCCGGCGCTGATGCAAGCGGTGCTGGCACTGAAGGGCGTCGTGCTGCTGTGCTGGGAGCACAAGGCGATCATCGCCGACATCCTGCCGCTGATCCCGGTCAGCAAGGGCAAGCCGCCCACCAAATGGGAGAGCAGCCGGTTCGACGTCGTACTGCGCTTCGAGCGCGCCAAGGGCGACGACAAGTTCGCCTTCAAGGAGCTGTTTCCGAAATTGCTGTCGGGCGATTCCGACAAGCCGCTGGGGGGCTGAACCGCGCAGCGGCTGGGCCCATCAATCGAGCCCGAGCGCCTTGCGCGTTTTGCGCGTCAGCTTTGCGGCAATCAGCGCGTGGGCTTGATCGAGATAGGCCTTGAGCTCGGCGTCGGGCAGGGCGTCGTTGCCGATCAATTGAACCCATTTGGCACGCGCCAGATACGGCGCCGGCCGCGCGAGCTCCTGCTCGATTAGAAGCTGATAGGCCATGTTCGAGGTCTTGAACATGAAGCCGCCGGTGCTGGCGATGAAGCCGCCGGCCAGCGCGAACATCTTGCCGCCGACCTTGAATACCGACGTGCCTTCCCATTGCACCACCTTGGTGGCGGCGGGCAGGCGCAGGCAATGAGCTTCGAAGGTTTTTGGGCGCATGAGTTGGAGGGGGCTGGCGGGGCATCAAAGCCATAGGCCAGCCGCGCGAAGACGGGCAAGCCCGGCGTAAATCGCCAATCCCGGCCAGTACCGGTCGCTGCTTGTCCGCCGGGCCTCACGAAAACGTGGGTTGCCGCTTCTCCATCTGTAGATATATCTTAAGATATGTTGTTAGTAAGGAATGACCAATGAGACGATCGATGTTTGGCGGCCGGGACCATGACGGATTCCGGTTTGGGTTCTTCGCCATGGGCCGGCACGGCAGGGGCGGCCATCGCTTTGGCCGCGGCGGCCATGGCTTCTTCGGGCGGGGTGGCGGGGGCGACTTTCCGGGATCGCGGCGGCTCTCGTCGCAGGACCTGCAGCTCGTCATCCTCGCGCTGCTCGGCGAGCAGCCGGCGCACGGCTACGAGTTGATCAAGAAAATCGAGGAGCGGTCGGATGGCTTCTACAGCCCGAGCCCGGGCGTGATCTATCCGGCGCTGACCTTCCTCGAGGAGATCGGCCATGCCAGCGTCACCCAGGATGCCGCGCGCAAGCTCTACAGCGTCACCGAGCAGGGCAAGGTGCATCTCGCCGAGAACCGCGCTACCGCTGACACCATTCTCCAGGCGCTGTCGCGGATCGGCGGCCGCATGGAGGAGGTGCGCGAAGCCTTCGCCGGCGTGAGCGATCTCGATGGCGAATCCTCCGACGACGTGCACCGCGCCCGTCACGCCCTAAAGAGCGCGCTGCGCCAGAAGCGCGGCTGCGATGCCGCCGAGGCGCGCCGCATCGCGAAAATCCTCGACCGCGCCGCCGCCGAAATCCTGCAGCAATGACACAGCCGCAAGGGAGACCCTTCATGTACAACGCTGAACCGCACAGCGCGATTGCCGACGCCCGCGTCGCCGCCGTCATCGCGCGCCTGCAGGCCGCGCGCCTCAGGCCGGCCGCCGGCGGTCCGCGCGGCAATCCGACGATGAGCCAAGATCCGCTCGACTATGAAGAGCAGGGCTTCTCAATTCATCCCGAGCAGGGCGAACTGATCTATCTGTTGTGCCGCGGCCTGCGCGCCAAACGCGTCGCTGAGTTCGCGACGTCGGTCGGAATGTCGACGCTGTATTTCGCCGCCGCGATGCGCGACAATGGCGGCGGCACCGTGATCGGCTCGGAGATCGTGCCGGCCAAGGTCGCAGCCGCGAAGCGCAATCTTGCCGAGGCAGGGCTTGCCGACTACGCCGAGATCCGCGAGGGCGATGCGCGCCAGACATTGCGCGATCTCGGTGGTCCCGTCGACTTCATCCTGATCGACGGCTGGCCGGGCGAGAAGGGACCGACACTCGCCCGGCAGGTGATCGGGATCGTTGCTCCGCAGCTTCGCGTCGGCGGCTATGTCATGAACGACAATGCCGAGGCGGATTTTCTGCAGTTCGTGCGCGATCCCAAAAATGGCTTTGTGTCGATCACCCTGCCGCTCAAGGTCGGTACCGAGCTCTGCCTGAAGGTCGCCTAAGGATCGGTTCGGCACGGCGAAATCCTGCTGGCGTGATTGTGAGCCGCAACGACATCACGCCATGCTGGATTTTGCCGGCGCTTCTTGCTCTGTTCGAGGAAAATCAGGAGTGAAGCACCGCATGTCCGAAGTCCCGCCGATCCATCCGCTTGATCGCCCAATCTGGAGCGCGCTGACCACGAGGCAACGGGACCTCGCGGAAGGCGGCGCCGAGGCAAGGCGCTTTCCGGTCGCGATCGCGCCCTTCGCCGACATGATCGACATGTCGCCCGCGAGTTTTGCCGCGCTCGGCGCGCTGCTGTCGGGACCTGACATCGCGGTGCTGTTCACACCCGATCCGGTTCCTGTGCCGCCGGACTTCAAGGTGCTGCTGGCCGAGACCGGCGAGCAGATGATCGGTACGCCGGCGGAGTTTTCTCTGCCCGGCGTCGAGATCGTCACGCTCGGCGCCGCCGACGTTCCCGCGATGATGGCGTTGACGGAAATGACAAAACCCGGACCGTTCAGCGCGCGGACGCATGAGCTCGGCACCTTCCTCGGCATTCGCGTTGGCGGCGAGCTGGTCGCGATGACCGGGGAACGGATGAAGCCGGGGAACTATACCGAGATGACCGCGGTCTGCGTGCATCCGGACCATCGCGGCCGCGGCTATGCGCAGGCGCTGCTGTCGGCGGTCGGCCGCCAGATCGTGGCGCGCGGCGAGATCCCGTTCCTGCACGTCTTCACCAGCAACGTCTCGGCCATCGCGCTCTACCGCCGTCAGGGCATGGAGATCCGCCGCCGCCTGCACATCACGGTGCTGCAGAAGCAGGGGTAGGGCAAAGTTCGGGAATGATGCCCTGAGCGGTGCCGCGCTCGCTCAGGCGAGCCTGTTGCCGGCGAGATGCACCGTGCGCTTCTCGCAGCTGGGATCGATCGCGACGGCATTCGTCGCGATCCGGCCGTGTGCGCGCCTTCATCAGCACGCGGCCGCAGGCGTGGACATTGCAGCGCAGCACGGTGGCGCCGGATCCGATTTGCGTCAGCGAGGTGATGGCATCGCCGGTGTTGAGCGGCAGGTCCTGCTGCAGGGCGGCGAGGCCAGCAGCTTCAAGTCGATCAGGCTGGCGGCGACGCTGGAGTCCACCGCGATTGCATGTGCGCCACTATGCGATGGTGACGACGTCACCGACCGCGATCGGCAGCTGGCTCGGGAAGCGATCGTTCGCGCCCCACCGCAGATGCACCTTGATCTGGCCGTCGCCGAGGCGCGTGGCATGGACCGGTGACAGGAAATCCCTGGCGCCGGTCTTCAACGCCCGGTTGCGGCGGTCCATCACCTTGAAGAAGCCATCCGTGACGGTGGCCAGCAGCGCGGCATCATCGGGATAGCCGGCATCGACCTTCACCGCGATGTCGACCGCTTGCTTGTCGAATGCTGTAATCGTTCCCTGGGTGAAGGGCAGCGGATCGTAGTCGATGGTGAGATCGCGGATGGTGAGGCGGTTGCAGCCGGAGATCGCGAAGGTCCCGCTGCGTGCGGTGTTGATCAGCTGCGCGCCATTGCCGTTGAGCTCGAAGCCGTGCAATTGCCGGAACGCGAGCGGCCGCCTGATCCGGTAGCTGGCATTCTTCTCCAGATTGAGGACGATGTGAACCGGCCCTGCCTTGCTCGCATCAGCCGCAGCCTTGGCGATGGCGGCCAGCGCCTTGGCAAAGGCCGCGTCGGCGTCGCCGCCGGAGGTGGCTGTGAAGGTGGCCATGTCGAAGGTCGCGGCCCCAGCGGCTGGCGCCGGCTCGGCGCGCCCTTCGGTACCAAGCAGCGGGCTTGCCACAAAAAGCGAGGCAAGCGTCAGCGCTCGCCGGCGGCTGATCGGCATGGTGTACGGCTCCTTGCGATCCCGGGATCGGTCGCGCGCACTATCGGTCCGCAGAGATGAACGGCAGCGAAATGGCGGGCAGCGGGCGCGGGGCCTCCCGATGACGGGCAGCAATTTCGGACAGGTGACCGGACCGATCGAGGTCGGCGTGGTCGTTTCGGCATGGGGCTGGAGCGCGGCCTGCGTCATGGTGGTTGCCGCGGCGATCCTCGCTGGTCTGGCGGCATGGATGTTGGCGCACGGCGATCACAACGGCGTCAGCGAGGCGAGGGACCTGGCTTGACGCCGCGCGCGCAGGGGGCGAAGGAGTGAGGGTCTCTCACGCCAACGACAACAGGAAAGTTTCATGACACGCGTGCGCTGTATCACCGAAATGGGCATGGGCGTCGACGTCCACGGCCGTGACGCGACCAAGGCCGCCAAGCGTGCGGTCTCGGATGCGATCCGCCATTCCAGCCTCGGCTTCTTCCGCATGCTCGGCAAGACCGCCAACGACATGTTCGTCGACGTCACGATCGCTGTGCCGAATCCCGAAGCGGTCGATATCGACGCCGTCGCCAGGGAATTGCCCTATGGCACCAAGACGGTGAAGGCGATCGCGGGCGGGCTCGAGATTCCGTCCGATGTGGGCAACGACCCGATCCTGATCGCGAACGCCGCCGTCATCGTCAGCTTCGACGACGGGAAGTGACGAGCCGGGCGGCTGCGACCGGCGCTTATTCGCCGCCTCGAAAATAGTCCGGCTTGCCGGTCGTCCAGGTCTCGCCCCAGTGCTGGCCGCCGCCGTCGACGGTCAGCGTCTCGCCGGTGATGAACTTGCCGGAGGGCGCGGCGAGATAGACCGCGGCCTCCGCGATGTCCCAGGGCGTGCCCGGACGCATCATCGGGTTGGAGCGCGGATAGGCGGCGCGCGCCGCCTCGCTGTAGACATTCCAGCCGTCGGTCTCGATCGCACCGGGCGCGATGCAATTGATGCGGATGTTCATCGGCGCCCATTCGACCGCGAGCGCGCGCGACAGGCCGATCACGCCGGAGCGCGCCGCGATCGTGTGCGCGATGCCGTAGAGGCCGTGCGTCGTGACCACGACGATATTGACGATGCTGCCGGGATGTTTGCGGTCGCGCCAGCGCGGCGCCCGCGGCCTGCATCATGTACCAGGTGCCGTTGAGATTGGTGTTGATGACCGCGTTCCAGCCCTTGATCGAGAAATCGATCGCGGCTTGCGGGAATTGGCCGCCGGCGCTGTTGACGAGATGGTCGACGCGGCCATGCGCGATCCACAGCGCGTCGAACATCGCGCTGACCGCGTCGGGATCCCTGATATCGGCAATATGCGCAGACACCTTGAGGCCGCGATGCCCGAGACGATCGACGAGCGCATCGAGCTTGTCGGCATTGCGTCCCACGATCACGACATGCGCGCCGAGCCGGGCGAACAGCCACGTGATGGCGCGGCCGATTCCGCCGGCGCCGCCGGATACGACGACCACCTGACCGGCCAACCCGTCTGCCGCAAACACGGTCGGATGTGTTGCGAGTTCGTCGTCGGAGGGGCCGAGCGTTGCGTCTGTTCCTGCGTCTGTCTGTTGATCGTTCATGGCCGGTTGCAGACCTTGCGGCTTTCAATGAGCTCCGTACATTAGCCACCCAAGAACAACCGTGCAAAGAATGTCGACATGACCGATCTGTCAGCCTTTCCAATCACAAGACGCTGGCCCGCCCAGCATCCGGACCGCCTGCAGCTCTATTCGCTGCCGACGCCGAACGGCGTGAAGGTCTCGATCATGCTCGAGGAGATCGGATTGCCCTATGAGGTCCATCTCGTCGACTTCAACACGGACGACCAGAAGACCGTGGAGTTCCTGTCGCTGAACCCGAACGGCAAGATCCCGGCGATCCTCGATCCCGACGGTCCTGGCGGCAAGCCGCTGCCGCTGTTCGAGTCCGGCGCGATCCTGCAATATCTCGCCGAGAAGACCGGCAAGCTGTTGCCGGCGGATGCCGCGCGCCGCTACCAGACGATCCAGTGGGTGCATTTCCAGATCGGCGGCTTAGGGCCGATGTTCGGGCAGGTCGGATTCTTCCACAAATTCGCCGGCAAGGATTATGAGGACAAGCGGCCGCTGCAGCGCTATGTCGCCGAATCCGCGCGCCTGCTCGGCGTGATGGAAACGCATCTCGCCGGGCGGCAATGGTTCATGGACGACGAATACAGCATCGCCGACATCTCGATGCTCGGCTGGGTACGCAATCTGATCGGCTTCTACGGCGCGCGCGAGCTCGTCGAATTCGATCGGTTCAAGGACGTCGCGGCCTGGCTGGAGCGCGGTCTCAAGCGTCCGGCGGTGGAGCGCGGGTTGAATATTCCGAAGCGACCTTAACTCGCCTGCTTCAGCAACTCATAGACGATCGGATTGTCGGCGCAGGCGGCAAAGCCGCACTCGAGCAGGGTGGAGAGCACGTTCAACGCCGTCAGCCCTATCACCAGCCACACCGCACCTTGCGGGAATTGGCCGGACGAGGCGCCCGGCGCCGCGCGGTGATCGAACTGGCGATCGAACAGCAGCATGGCGGCGAGCAGGACGATCGCCGCGATGAATCCGATCAGCGCCCACGTATAATAATGATAGCCGAGCAGCGCCGACCCATAGCCGGCGTCGCCGGGAAGGATGTGCAGCAGGACCTGCCGGGTCGAAACCGAGGCGCCGAGGACAGCCGTCAGCAGTGACAGGGCATAATGGCTCGGCCGCGGTCCGAAGCGGACGTTCAGGATCGGTCCGATCGCCAGCAGGGCGAAAAGGATGCGCTGCAATAAACACAGCGGGCAGGGCAGCTCGTGCAGCAGCAGCTGCGCCGCAAAAGCTGCGGCCAGCAGCAGCGCGAGGCCATAGAGCGCGAGGGCATTGAGGGTCACTGCCTGCGTGTCGGTCATGGCTTGCCTCAGAACGACAGGGTGAGACGGTCGGTGGCGTGGTGCAGCAAGGTCGCGACGCAGGCGACCATGATCACCGCGAACAATCCGATCGCGACCGGACGCGGGCCACGCCAGGCTACCAGCATGGCGATGGTGATGGCGAGAAACAGTGCGGTGAATTCCATCTCAGCCTCCGGATGCGAGCCGGCCGTAGTCTATGACAGATTCGTGTGCGCGCGCGGCGGGCGCGAATGGCCATTGTCGCTTGCGCGCGGCTCCGCCAAGATGGCATCACCAGTTGAGTTCATTCCAGCCCGGGACATCTCATGGCCACAGACGCGATCAAGCCCGCCGCCCATCACAAGCATCAGCCCTGGTACAAGATCCTCTACATCCAGGTGTTGATCGCGATCGTGGCGGGCGTCCTGATCGGGCATTTCTATCCCGGCCTCGGCAAGCAGTTGAAGCCGCTCGGCGACGGCTTCATCGCGCTGATCAAGATGATGATTGCCCCGGTGATCTTCTGCACCGTGGTGCACGGCATCTCCTCGATGGGCGACCTCAAGCGCGTCGGCCGGGTCGGGCTGAAGGCGCTGATCTATTTCGAGGCGGTGTCGACGGTCGCGCTCGCGGTCGGCCTGCTGATCGGCGAGATGCTGCAGCCCGGCCGCGGCTTCAACATCGACCCCGCCACGATCGATCCGAAATCGGTCTCCACTTACGTGACGCAGGCCAAGGAGCAGGGCATCGTTGCCCATTTGATGGCGATCATCCCCGACAGCTTCTTCGGCGCGCTTGCGCGCGGCGACTTGCTGCAGGTGCTGCTGATCTCGATCCTCTCGGGGTTTGCCATTGCCTTGATGGGCAAGCCCGGCGAACCGATCGCCGAGGCAATCGACAAGGCGTCCAAGATGTTCTTCGGCGTCATCCGGATGATCGTCCGCGTCGCGCCGCTCGGCGCGTTCGGCGCGATGGCCTTCACCGTCGGCGCCTACGGCCTCGGCTCGCTGGTGAATCTGGCGGCGCTGATCGGCACGTTCTATCTCACCAGCGTTCTGTTCGTGCTGATCGTGCTGGGCGCGATCGCGCGGCTGGCCGGGTTTTCGATCCTCCGCTTCATCGCCTATATCAAGGACGAGCTCCTGATCGTGCTCGGCACCTCGTCGTCGGAGACGGTGCTGCCGCAGATGATCCAGAAGATGGAGCATCTCGGCGCCTCGCGCTCGGTGGTCGGCCTCGTGGTGCCGACCGGCTACAGCTTCAATCTCGACGGCACCAACATCTACATGACGCTGGCGACGCTGTTCTTGGCGCAGGCCACCAACACCCATCTGACGATCTGGCAGGAGCTCGGCATCCTCGGCATCGCCATGATCACCTCGAAGGGTGCCTCGGGCGTCACCGGCGCCGGCTTCATCACGCTCGCCGCGACGCTGTCGATCGTGCCCGACATTCCGATCCAGTCGATCGCGATCCTGGTCGGCATCGACAAGTTCATGAGCGAGTGCCGCGCGCTCACCAATCTGATCGGTAACGGCGTCGCCTGCGTCGTGATCAGCCTCTCCGAGGGCGAGCTCGACAAGGACGCGCTGCACGAGACCATGGCGCATCCGCTCGAGCTCGGCGAAGCGCTCGAGCCGGGCGGCTCCGGCTAGAGCTGGGGCCGTCGCAGGGGGCGCTGCCAAAATATCGAAAACAACCCCATGCAAAGGAGCCGGCGGCGGCCGGCGTTCGGCCAGGCAACTTGACACGTCGGGCAAATCAGGAATACATTTCTAATATTCCGAAATTGCGCTGGCGCCCGCTCGCCCCAAGGCTTTTGCCTTTTGCCTTTTTGCCCTATGGCAGTTGCGGCTTTTGCAACTGATGCTTCCATAGCGCAGGCGGGAAGAGGGAATGCGCCTCATCCAGCCCAATCCAGGAGCGCTCAACTATGCTCACCGTCTATGGCGAAGGTCGCGGCTTCCGTGTCGTTTGGCTGCTCGAGGAATTGGGATTGCCTTATCGGCTGCGCCCGGTCGATCTGCTCGCAGTCGAGAACGATCGCGATTTCCTCGCGATCAACCCCGCCGGCTTCATTCCTGCACTGCAGGACGGCGAGACGATCATGGTCGAATCGATCGCGATTCTTGAGTACCTGCTCGCCCGCCACGGCTCAGGTTCGCTCGCCGTCGCCCCGGACGATCCCGCCTTCGCTTCCTATCTGCAATTTCTCCACTTGGGCGAGGCCGGGCTCGCCGGTCCGATGAACGCCGTCATTGTCGGTCGCCAACTGGCGCCCGCAGCCGAGCGAGATGCCCGGGTGACCTGCTGGGCACGCGAGACCTTCGAGAGCCGGCCGGACGCGCAGACGGTTAAAAATACGGACAGTCCCCGTCGGAGTACAGGAAGAGATCGGAAATCTAAAGTAAACTCTGAACCTCAAGCAGGTCACAGGCGACAGCCGTCGGTCCTCATGGCTTCTTCCGGCCATCAGCGGACTAAGTGGTCCTTCGGTATCAGCACGAGACCGGTCTGTGAGACGACCTTGGCATAGAAGTGTCGATGACCGCTTTGGGTCAAACTCGGAAGTCGGAGCGCGCGATCGCGACGACCGCTTCACTACCGGCACCGGACCTTCAATAGCCAGCGCGGCACTTCCGAAAGGGGCTATAAGCGGACAGCGCGCTCTAGAGTCCCGTCAGTGCACGGTTCACTGAAATCCCTTGCAGCCTCTTCTCATCTGCATTCGGACGCAATATTATCTTCCACTCAATTGTGACTAGCGGGATTCCAGCCCATCTTGCGTAATCGCATTCGTAATACACGCCGCGCCGCCCGACTCCTCTCGCGCATCTCGCGCCAGCGGAAACCAGCTCTTTCTGCAAAACTTGAAGATCTGAACCCGCAGGAAAGCGACTGTTCAGATATTTTTGCGCGGCGCTCACAATCTCTTTTCGCGGCAAGGACTCGAAATACTTGAAATCGAAAGTCGTCGGATCTCCTCCCATCGCTTCTTCACAACACATGGATGGAAATACGAAGACTAGTAGTGACACCCAACCTGCCGAGCCCGAGCGCATCTCCCATGTCCTTCAGCCAGTTGTTAGATTACGAAAATCTGACGGCGCGGAAAATACAAGTTACTCTGCTAGTGACTCTACGATGTATTCAATTGGTTTGGGCATGCACAGCTATTGCAATTTGCAGGTGGTTGCTCCGGCCGAAGTCTTGTCTTGATGTCTGCTGAGGGTCAAACTGAGACCTCGCATTGGCGGGTCGGCACTTCCGGTCTTCATTCGGAAACGGACTTCATCACGGCCGTCCGGCATGTCTCAAGAGGGCCAGAAGCCCCAAGCCAGAAGTGAGACAGCTGCCGACAGACGTTCAGTGCCTTTCAGCCAGCAGGCGGAGAACCCACAATAGATTTCCTTCTGCATCGGTTACTTCCATCCGCCATTCCAGGTCTGGCCTCAGCGTGCCATCCAGGTCTTGGAGGAGCTTTCCAGCAGTGATCGTGGCCTCCTTCCAGGCTGCGTCATCGTTGGGAAGCTCTTCGCCGATTTCGTCGGGAAAATGCCGCTTCCCATGCTCGATGTGAAAAAAATACCGCATTCGGACGACCGATCGGCATAATTGACGTAGCGGGATAATATTTAACCTGTGCGCTCGTTCCGGGCGTATGGTGGGGTGGAACCGGACGGCTTCCTATCTCGAACGGTTGACAAGGAACATAAGATGCCGATCGAGATGATGATCCGCAAGCTGCGGCAGCACTCTGAGTTGCCCAACGAAGATGTTCAAGCCCTCCGGTCGATCGTCGCGCCGGTGAAGAGTTTGCCGCCAGATTCACCGATCGTTCGCGAGGGGGACAATAGCACCCAATGCTGCGTGGTTCTGAGCGGCTTCGCCTATCGGTCCAAAGTGTCGGAAGACGGCAAGCGACAGATCCTATCGTTTCACATCGCGGGCGACATACCCGATCTTCATGGCCTGATATTGAAGCGGATGGATCACGACCTGACGACGCTCTCAAAAGCGCAGGTTGGTTTTATCGATCACGATGAGCTCGAACGGACCCTTGGTACGCGACCGGCTTTGGCTAGAGCGCTCTGGCGCGAGTCGCTTGTTGACGCCGCGCTGTTCCGGCAATGGATCGTCAATCTGGGCACACGATCGGCATCGGGACGTATGGCCTATTTGATTGCGGAATTGCGCCAGCGGCTTGGAGCGATGGATATGGTCGCTAACGAGCAGTTTGACTTTCCGGTTACTCAATCGAAGCTGGCCGACGCGCTTGGACTGAGCGTCGTGCATGTCAACCGCGTCCTGCAGGCGTTCCGAACCCAAGGCATTCTTGATTTCAAGCGCTCTGTCGTCACGCTGGGCGACCTCGAAAAGATCGCCCAACTCGGGGGCTTTGACAGCCTTGAGAACGATATCGGCGCGAAGTAGCGCCTGCTGCGGTCTGGGAGAAACGCGAGGGCTTCGCTTGGGGTCAAACTCGACAAAACTCAAGGTGAGCATAATGCGTCCGCTTTCGGGCACACCGCGACCGCTCCCATCGGCACGGGCTCATTGAGCCTCACTGCCGAGCCATGTTCAAATCTTGATCCGAAGGGGCCAAATCATGCGCTACGGCTCTCCGACGAGGAATGGACTGCCATCAGGCCGATGCTGCCAAACAAGCCGTGCGGCGTACCACGGGTGAATGGTCGTCGCGTCCTCCGAGCGGCGTCAGTCGGGGACGCCGGCCGCCTTGAGGGTTTCACGATAGGTCGCGGACATCGCTTGCACCGGGAAGGGAATCCGCGCCAGGAAGCCTGATATCGTGAACTCCGGATCGACCTTGAGCAATTCGCGCGCGATCTGGGTCGCGCGCTCGTTGTCGCCGGTCTTGACCAGCGCCACGATCAAGACGCGCAGCGCCACCGCGAAGCGGCGGTTCTGCGCCAGCGCCTTGTCGGCCCATGTCACCGCTTCGGCAAAGTTTCCGTCGAGCACCGCGCAGATCGCGAGCGCCGCGGAGGCGAACCAGCCGCGCGGGTCGCGCGGGTTCAGCCGCTGCGCGCGCTCGATCATGGCGCGGCCGGCCGTCTGGTTGCCGCGCATCGCCTCGATCCAGCCGCAGAGGACGAGCGCCATTGCCGAGTTCGGGTTGATCGCAAGCGACCGCTCGAACAATTTGCGCGCGGGCTCGATCTCGTCGGCCATGTTCCAGATCGCGAACGCCGCCATCCACAGCACCTGCGGGTCACCGGGCGCGAGCTCGACCGCGCGCCAGGCCTGCGCGACCGCGCGTTCCCGGTAGGAGTCATCAGGCTTCAGCCAACCCTGGACGTGACGCATCGCGTGGCAATAGGCCGACGCCGCCAGCGCCGGCGCGTAAGCCGGATCGAGCGCCAGCGCCTGGTCGAGGCAATCCAGCGCAGCTTCCATGCTCTCGGGCGTGAACTCATACCTCAGACTGTACGCGCGCAGCAGCAGGTCGTAGGCGTCGAGCCTGTCGGGCGGCGCCGCCCGCACCCGCTCGGCCTCCGCGACCAGCAAGGTCGGCTCGATCGCGCCGACCACGTTCTCGGTGATGCGGTCCTGCAGGTCGAACACGTCGGTCGCCGCGCCGTCGAACCGGTCGGCCCACAGATGCGCGCCGGAGGCGGCGTCGATCAACTGGCCGGTGATGCGCAGGCGGTCGCCGCCGCGGCGGACGCTGCCTTCGAGCACGTAGCCGACGCCGAGATCGCGCCCGACCTGGCGGATATCGACTGCCTTGCCCTTGTAGGTGAAGGCGGAGTTGCGCGCGATCACGGTGAGGCGGCTGCAGCGCGCCAGCGCGGTGGTGATGTCCTCGGCGATCCCGTCGGCGAAGTAATCCTGCTCGGGGTCGCCGCTCATATTGGTGAAGGGCAGCACCGCGATCGACGGACCCTCGCTCGGCCGCGGCGGGACGGCTTTGTCCGCGACCGGATGATCGGGCGCGCTGTCCTCCCTGACATCGCCGACAAAGCGCAGGCCTTTGCGGGGCAGTGTGCGGATCAGCCGCTGCTCCTCGCCATTGTCGCCGATCGCGGTCCGTGCCGCATTGACCCGGCTGCTCAGCGTCGCTTCCGACACGATCCGCCCGTGCCAGACCGCCGCCAGCACCTCGTCGCGGCTGACGACGCGGTCGCGGGCGCGGATCAGGAACTCGAGCAGGTCGAAGACCTGCGGCTCGACGGCCACCAGGGTACCGCCGCGGCGCAGCTCCCGGCGCCCGGAGTCGAGGGTCAAGTCGTTGAAATGGTAAGCCAAAGTTGACGATCCGGCGGCCGGCGGCTGAATGCGGGGCGGAACCTAGCACAGGCGGCGTGGGGCCAAAATCACGACGGTCTGAAGGACAAATCCACGTCCTCTGAAAGCGGACTGGGGCGGTCTCTGCAATATTCAATCCCGACACCAGACGCAGGAGATCGCCATGTCCCAATCCATCAATCAGCAACGCCGCCACTTCCTTGGCATCGCCGGCGGGATCCTCG
The DNA here is from genome assembly GCF_054063415.1 of Bradyrhizobium sp. USDA 4011. NCBI lineage: Bacteria > Pseudomonadati > Pseudomonadota > Alphaproteobacteria > Hyphomicrobiales > Nitrobacteraceae > Bradyrhizobium > Bradyrhizobium sp. USDA 4011. The sequence goes on along the minus strand of NZ_JBSSGG010000001.1, from coordinate 617,915 downwards.
CCGTTTCCAGGCTCGGCTTCATCGGATCGGCTGAGGCCCAGTCCAAGCCGGTGCTTTCAGCGGTCAAGGCCGGTAGCCACACCACGATCGGTCCGGTCAAGCAGATCAATGCCGGCGTGCTCGATACCGGTTATGTCGAAATGGGCCCGGCGTCGGGTCCCGCAGTGATCCTGCTGCACGGCTGGCCGTATGACATCCACAGCTACGCCGACGTCGCGCCGGCGCTGGCCGAGGCCGGCTATCGCGTGATCGTGCCGCATCTGCGCGGCTACGGCACCACGCGCTTCCTCTCCAGCGACACGATGCGCAGCGGCCAGCCGGTCGCGGTCGCCGCCGACATCATTGCGCTGATGGACGCCTTGAAGATCGAGAAGGCCGTGCTCGGCGGCTATGATTGGGGTGCGCGCACCGCCAACATCATGGCGGTGCTCTGGCCCGAGCGCTGCAAGGCGATGGTGTCGGTCAGCGGCTATCTGATCGGCAGCCAGGCGGCCGGCAAGGTGCCGCTGCCGCCGAAGGCCGAGCTACAATGGTGGTACCAGTTCTATTTCGCGACCGAGCGCGGCCGCGAGGGCTATGCCAAGAACCGGCACGATTTCAACAAGCTGATCTGGCAGCTCGCCTCGCCGCAGTGGAAGTTCGACGACGCCACCTACGACCGCAGCGCGGCCGCGTTCGAGAATCCCGACCACGTCGATATCGTGATCCACAATTACCGCTGGCGGCTGGGTCTCGCCGAGGGCGAGGCGAAGTACGACGCGTTCGAGAAGACGCTCGCGGAGGCGCCTGTGATCGCGATCCCGACCATCACGATGGAAGGCGATGCCAATGGCGCGCCGCATCCGGAGCCCGCGGCCTATGCCAAGAAGTTCTCCGGATATTACGAGCATCGGCAGCTCGCCGGCGGCATCGGCCACAATCTGCCGCAGGAAGCGCCGCAGGCCTTCACCCAGGCCATCATCGACATCAGCAAGGCCTGAGCGAGCCCGGACAGGGATCATGAGACAGGTTGTGAAATGGGCAGCTGCCGCGATCGCGGCAGCCTGCTTCAGCGCGTCATTGCCGTTTGCCGTCGGGCGCGCCGACGACGCAGCGCTGGCATCGCCGATCTTCGGCGTGAAAATTCCCGACGGCTATCGCGACTGGAAGCTGATCGCGGTCGGCGAGGAGACCGGGCTCGACGAATTGCGCAGTGTGCTTGGCAATGCGACCGCCGTGAAGGCCTATCAGGACGGTGCCGCGCGATTCCCCGACGGCACCGTGCTGGTGAAGCTCGCCTGGAAGCGCAAGCCGGTCGCGGGCCTCAACGGTGCGTTCATCGCCGGGCAGGCGACCACCGTCCAGGTCATGGTCAAGGACTCCGCCAGATATGCTTCGACCGGCGGCTGGGGCTTTGGCCGCTTCATCGACGGCAAGCCGGTCGATGCCGCCCAGCACGAGACGTGCTTCGCCTGCCACGACGCGCATGCCAGCGATCACGATTTCGTCTTCACGCGCTACGCGCATTGAGCGCCACCAATATCAGTGTGGAGACCGCTTCTTCTCGTCATACCCCCGCTGTCATCGCCCGGCTTGACCGGGCGATCCAGTATTCCAGAGGCGGCTGTGAGACACGGAGATGCCGCGGCGTACTGGGTCCCCCGGTCGAGCCGGGGGACTACACCGAGTATTGGGCACTACGCCTTCTTCACGCCCTCGCGGCGCGGTCTGATCTGGCGCTGCCGTTGCAGTGAGGCTAGTTTCCCCGCAGCAATCGCATGCGGGGAACGGCTTTGACCATCACCATCTACGGCATCAAGAACTGCGACACCATGAAGAAGGCGCGCAGCTGGCTCGACGATCACGGCGTCGCCTATGACTTCCACGACTACAAGACCGCCGGGATCGCCAAGGACAAGCTCAAGCAGTGGAGCGACGAGGTCGGCTGGGAGACGCTGCTCAACCGCGCCGGCACGACCTTCAAGAAGCTGCCCGATACCGACAAGGAAGGTTTGAACGAGCGCAAGGCGCTGGCGCTGATGGCCGAGCAGCCCTCGATGATCAAGCGTCCGGTGCTCGATCTCGGGCCGAAGCGCGTCGTCGGCTTCAAGCCGGACATCTACGCCAAGGAAGTGCCGGCAAAGGCACGCAAGGACGGCTGATGCGTTCGGCGCAAACTGGAGCGTCTACTCATAAATCCGGGACCGTCCGCTTTCGAGAGGTAGCGGACACGCGGCCTCGACCGCAGGGATGTCGCCTTTTGACCCAGAGCGGAATTCACCGGCCCCACTCCCGCAATTCGTCCAAGCGCAAGTCGCCCATGTAAATTGCGTCGACGACTGCGAAGACTTGGGGTGCAAGGGCGGTTCCGATGACATCGGATCGCTTGAGGGCCGTACCCGCGAGGTTACCTCCGGACGTCAGACGACCCCCTGCGTCCACAACCATGAACTGAGGCGATGCCTTCACAATACGGTAGTCGAGAGCGACAGCGAAACGGTCCAATCGAGTGGCCCCATCGCCCCATTTCCCTAGCACTAGATCGAAGGTTGCGCCGTGATCAGGTCGTCGTTCAGCCCATCCGACGAAATATGCCGCTACTGCCTCGCCATCTCGATAGATGAACCCCCAAACTCGCTTCGTAGCACATCCACAACAATTGCAATGTCCAACGTTCGCGCCGGTTTGCTCGGTCTTGAAGGATCGCCAGTTAGGTGCAGTTGAGCGATGAGACACTGGTGCTTCCCTTCGATTGTTGCGGTCTGTCAGCATAGAGGAAGCTTTTCTGTCATCCAATGTCTCTTCCTGGCCCTTTGCTGACATACACTTGGAGATCGTCGATGTCTGCTTTTGAGGGCAACTCGGACATCGTATCCCGCGCACGTGCGTACCGGATTCATGAGTACGCCCTAGATCAGTTCGACTGAATCCTGGCTCGGCGGATGATCTGCCGGCACGAACCTGCGGTCGATCACGGCGCGAACCGTGACGACCGGCACGGCCTTCGCCTTGACGCCCATCAGATTGTGCAGCCGGAATCCGCCCTCGATGCTGATCGCCTTGTAGGAGCCGATGATGTGCTCGACGGTGTCGCCGCGCCCGAACGGCAGCAGCAGCCGCTCATAAGATACGTCCTTGCCGTCGGCGTCGGTGACCTCGGCAACCGTGTAGGTCGGCCGCTTGCGCGCGAGGCAAGCACGATAGGACAGGATGACGCCGGCATAGCGCTCCGGGCCGATCGCATCATCGAGATAGCGGTTGGTGCGCAGTCGCGGCTCGACGTGCTCGTTGCCATAGGCCGTCGTCAGCCGCGCGCCTTCCTGCGTGATCAGGAAGCGTGCCGCGTCACCGCTGCCGACCACGTCAAAGCCCATCATGTCGGCGCGCTCGTCGGCGGTGCCGTCGGTGTGGAAATCGCACAGCAAGGGAAGGGCGTCCGGCGAGCGCTGCGCGCGCAGCCAGGCGTTCAGCAGCACCCTCTGGGTGATCGATTTGACCACCGATGGATCGGCGCTCCTGAATGGCATGGGCTAGCCGAAGCGTGGGATGGTTGGGTCGCGGGCATAAAGCCGCAGCCACGTGTTCAGAAAATCACGTTGCCGGATCGACTTGATGACCGAGGAATTGGCGCTCTCGAAATGCAAGGCTCCGACCGCCCTTAATACAATGGCGGAAGCTTCGGCGAGAGGCGGAAATATTCTATGAAAGGGAAAGTCCGGAGCAAAACACCCTTAACGGCGGCTTTCCGAGGCGCAAAGCGCGCTCAGAGGCCATTCGACTAAGGATCAACCGGAACTGGTCGTGCGAATACTGCACTGCACAGCTTTCCACCTTGCGTAACCGCCACAGATGACGGCATATTCCGGCCCGGAGGCGACAGGCCCCGGACGGTTTCCAAGACGTACGGACAACCTGTCGAACACGAAAAAGGCTGGCCACGCGGGCGACGGGCTTCGCGGCGATGGCGTATGGGGGAATCTATTTGGCCGATGAGTTCATTCTCGAAACCAGCGGATTGACCAAGGAATTCGCGGGTTTCTTTGCCGTTCGCGACGTTGCGCTGAAGGTGCGTCGCGGCAGTATCCATGCGTTGATCGGGCCGAACGGCGCCGGCAAGACGACCTGTTTCAATCTGCTGACCAAATTCCTGAAGCCGACCGGCGGGCAGATTCGCTACAAGGGCCAGGACATCACCGCGATGCCGCCGGCCGACGTGGCGCGGCTCGGGCTGGTCCGTTCGTTCCAGATTTCGGCGGTATTTCCGCACATGACGGCGCTCGAAAACGTCCGCGTGGCGCTGCAGCGCCAGCACGGCTCGTCATTCGATTTCTGGCGTTCGAAGACCGTGCTCGACCGCTTCAATCCGCGCGCCCATGAACTGCTGAACGACGTCGGCTTGAGCGAATTCGCCAATACCCCGGCGGTGGAGATGCCGTACGGCCGCAAGCGCGCACTTGAAATTGCAACAACGCTCGCGCTCGACCCCGAGATGATGCTGCTCGACGAACCGATGGCCGGCATGGGCCACGAGGACATCGACAAGATCGCGGCGCTGATCAAGCGGATCTCCGCCAAATACACCATCCTGATGGTCGAACATAACCTCTCGGTGGTCGCCAACCTCTCCGACATCATCACCGTGCTGACGCGCGGGCAGGTGCTGGCGGAGGGCAACTACGCCGACCTCTCCAAGGACGAGCGCGTGAAGGAAGCCTATCTGGGAGCGGGTCATGGCTGAGGCAAAACTGGCGGAGAGGCCCGTGGCTGCGGCCGGCGCCGAGGTGCTGACGGTCAGCGATCTGCAGGCCTGGTACGGCGAATCCCACATTCTTCACGGCATCAATTTCAACGTGAAGGCGGGCGAAGTGGTGACGCTGCTCGGCCGCAACGGCGCCGGCAAGACCACGACGCTGAAGTCGATCATGGGCGTCATCGGCAAGCGCACCGGCTCGATCCGTTTCGACAACAAGGAGATCATCCGCGCCACGTCGGACAAGATTGCGCGGCTCGGCATCGCATTCTGCCCCGAGGAGCGCGGCATCTTCGCCAGCCTCGACGTGCGCGAGAACTTGCTGCTGCCGCCGGTGGTGCGCCCGGGCGGCCTGTCGCTCGACCAGATCTTCACGCTGTTTCCCAACCTGAAGGAGCGGCTCACCAGCCAGGGCACCAAGCTGTCGGGCGGCGAGCAGCAGATGCTGGCGATTGCGCGCATCCTGCGCACCGGCGCGCGCTTCCTGATGCTGGACGAGCCGACCGAAGGGCTGGCGCCGGTCATCATTCAGCAGATCGGGCACACTATTGCGCGGCTGAAGTCGGAGGGATTCACCATCCTGCTGGTCGAACAGAATTTCCGCTTCGCCTCGACCGTTGCCGACCGCTACTACATCGTCGAGCACGGCAAGGTGATCGACGGCTTCGCCAATTCGGAGCTGTCGGCCAACATGGACAAGCTGCATACCTATCTCGGCGTGTGAAATCGCCGGAGCCAGAAAATTTAAGAACTGAGGGAATACGCCATGAGGAATACGATTTCAGCGCTTCTGCTCGGCACCACGATGGTGCTCTCCGTCGCCAGCATCGCCTCCGCTGACGACAAGACAGTCAAGATCGGCGTGTTGTCGGATCAGTCCGGCCTCTATGCCGACCTCGCCGGCCCCGGCTCGACGCTGGCGGCGCAGATGGCGATCGAGGATTCCGGCCTCAAGGCCAAGGGCTGGACCATCGACCTGATCTCCGGTGATCACCAGAACAAGCCCGATATCGGCACCACCATCGCCCGCCAGTGGTTCGACGTCGACAAGGTCGACACCATCGTCGACGTGCCGAATTCCGGCGTAGCCCTCGCGGTCAACAACGTCGTGAAGGAGAAGAACGGCGTCTATATCAATTCGGGCGCCGCGACTTCCGATCTCACCAACGCGCAGTGCACGCCGAACACCGTGCACTGGACCTACGATACCTACATGCTGGCGCACGCCACCGGCCAGGCGCTGGTGAAGGCGGGCGGGGACACCTGGTTCTTCCTGACCGCCGACTACGCGTTCGGCGCGGCGCTGGAGCGCGACACCACCGCCGTCATCCTCGCCAACGGCGGCAAGGTGGTCGGCGGCGTCAAGCACCCGCTCAACACCGCGGACTTCTCCTCGTTCCTGCTGCAGGCACAGGCCTCCAAGGCCAAGATCATCGGTCTCGCCAATGCCGGCGGCGACACCACCAACTCGATCAAGCAGGCGGCCGAGTTCGGCATCGTCAAGGGCGGCCAGAAGCTCGCGGCGCTGCTGCTGTTCATCACCGACGTCAAGGCGATCGGGCTGGAGACCGCGCAGGGCCTCAACTTCACCGAGACGTTCTACTGGGACCTCAACGACAACACCCGTGCGTTCTCGAAGCGCTTCTCGGAGAAGATGAAGAGCGGTGCTCCCCCGACCATGGTGCAGGCCGGCGTCTATGCGGGCCTGCTGCATTACTTCAAGGCGCTGGAAGCGCTCGGCGGCAATCCGCATGACGGCGCCAAGGTGGTCGCGAAGATGAAGACCATCCCGACCGACGATCCGCTGTTCGGCAAGGGCGAGGTCGAGGCCAACGGCCGCGTCACTCACGACGCCTATCTGTTCGAGGTGAAGAAGCCCTCGGAGTCCAAGGGTCCGTGGGACTTCTACAAGCTGGTCGGCACCGTGCCGGGCAACCAGGCCTTCACGCCGCTCGACAAGAGCACCTGTGCGCTTCTGAAGAAGTGACGATCATGCCCGCCGGCCATGGGCGTGGCCGGCGGGCTTCATCTATCCAGCGAAAGCTCATTCGATGCAGGCTCTCTACGCACAGCTTCTGGTGGGACTGATCAACGGCTCGTTCTACGCGCTGCTCAGTCTGGGGCTCGCCGTCATCTTCGGCATGCTCAACATCATCAATTTCGCGCATGGCGCACTCTACATGATGGGCGCCTTCGTGGCGTATTTCCTGCTCAATCTGGGCGGCATCAACTACTGGTGGGCGCTGCTCATCGCACCTGTCATCGTCGGCATCTTCGGCATGATCCTCGAGCGGACCATGCTGCAATGGCTCGCCGGCCTCGACCACCTCTACGGACTGCTGCTGACGTTCGGCATCGCGCTGATCGTGCAGGGCGTGTTCCAGAACTATTTCGGCTCCTCCGGCCTGCCTTACTCGATCCCGGATCAGCTCAAGGGCGGCGTCAATCTTGGCTTCATGTTCTTACCCGTCTATCGCGGCTGGGTCGTGATCTTCTCGCTGGTGGTGTGCCTTGCCACCTGGTTCCTGATCGAGAAGACGCAGCTCGGCGCCTACTTGCGCGCCGCCACCGAGAACCCGACGCTGGTGCGGGCCTTCGGCATCAACGTGCCGCGCATGATCACGCTGACCTACGGGCTCGGCGTCGGTCTCGCCGCGCTCGCCGGCGTGCTGTCGGCGCCGATCAACCAGGTCCGCCCGCTGATGGGCGCCGATCTCATCATCGTGGTGTTCGCGGTGGTCGTGATCGGCGGCATGGGCTCGATCATGGGCTCGATCATCACCGGCTTCGCGCTCGGCGTGATCGAGGGACTGACCAAGTATTTTTATCCCGAGGCCTCCAACACCGTGGTGTTTGTCCTGATGGTGGTGGTGTTGCTGGTGAAGCCAACGGGACTGACGGGACGGGCGGCCTGATATGTCAGCATTGACCGACGATACACTTCCGATGACGCCGCGCGCGATGCGCGACGAGATGATCGTGTTCGCCGTGATGGCGGTGCTGCTCGCAGTGGTGCCATTCACGGGGATCTATCCCTTCTTCGTGATGCAGGCGCTGTGCTTTGCGCTGCTCGCCTGCGCCTTCAACCTTTTGATCGGCTATGGCGGCCTGCTGTCGTTCGGCCACGCCATGTTCCTCGGCACCGCCGGCTACGTCTCGGCGCATGCGCTGAAGGTGTGGGGGTTGCCGCCGGAGCTCGGCATCGTGGCCGGCACCGCCGCGGCCGCCTTGCTCGGCCTCGTCACCGGCTTCATCTCGATCCGCCGCCAGGGCATCTATTTCTCGATGATCACGCTGGCGCTGTCGCAGCTGCTCTATTTCATCTATCTGCAGGCGCCGTTCACCCATGGTGAAGACGGCATCCAGGGCATCCCGCAGGGGCACCTGTTCGGGATCTTCGACCTGACGAAGCCGACGGTGCTCTACTACGTCGTGCTGGTCGGATTCCTCGCCGGCTTCCTGCTGATCTACCGCACCATCAACTCGCCGTTCGGCGAGGTGCTGAAGTCGATCCGCGAGAACGAGCCGCGCGCGATCTCGCTCGGCTACAAGACCGACCAGTACAAGATGCTGGCCTACATCCTGTCGGGCACGCTGGCGGGCTTTGCGGGCTCGCTGAAGGTGTTCGTGGCGCAGAACGCCTCGCTCACCGACGTGCACTGGTCGATGTCCGGCGAAATCGTGCTGATGACGCTGGTCGGCGGTCTCGGGACCATCTTCGGCCCGGTGGTCGGCGCATTCGTGATCATCGCCATGCAGCAATATCTCGCCGGTTTCGGCCAGTGGGTGACGGTGATCCAGGGCGTGATCTTCGTGGCCTGCGTGCTGCTGTTCCGGCGCGGCCTGGTCGGTGAACTGGCCCACCTGCTGCGGCGCTCGCTGTAGGGCAGGGCACGCGATTTGCTGCCGACTTAGCGGTGGACGACCGCCGGTTCGGGCGGTCGGTCCCGGTGTTTTCCCCGCCAGATGCTCTATGACAGTTCTGTGACAGTCGCTAAAAGGGCTGTCCTGGAATGATGGAATTGAGACATGCTGCGCTGGTTTCGCGCCTTTCTGCCCAAGGAAGAGCGATTTTTCGACCTGTTCGCCCGCCACGCCCAGACCTCCGTGCAGTGCGCGCTGGCGCTGCAGGACATGCTGAAGGGCGGCGAGGAGACCCCGGTCTTCTGCCAGCGCGTCAACCAGTTCGAGAACGACGCCGATAGCGTCACCCGTGAGGTCCTGACCGCCGTTCGCCGAACCTTCATCACCCCGTTCGACCGCGGCGACATCAAGAACCTGATCACCGCGATGGACGACGCGGTCGACCAGATGCAGGCGACCGCAAAGGCGGTGATGCTGTTCGAGGTGCGCGAGTTCGAGCCGCCGATGCGCGAGATGGGCGGCCTGATCGTCGAATGCGCCAATCTGGTCGGCCGCGCGCTGCCTCTGCTGCAGGCGATCGGCCACAACGTCTCGATGCTGACCCAGATCACCGAGGAGCTGACCAAGCTCGAGGGGCGGGTCGACGATCTCCAGGATATCGGGCTCAGGGAGCTGTTCCTGAAGCACCGCGACGCCAACGCGATGGACTTCATCGTCGGTGCGGAGATCTACGACCACCTCGAGAAGGTGGCCGACCGCTTCGACGACGTCGCCAACGAGATCAACTCGATCGTGATTGAACAGGTTTAGGGCAGGGACATCACGTGGACGCCACGCTGGGTCTTCCGGTCCTGACCATCCTGATTGCGGTCGCGCTGCTGTTCGATTTCCTGAACGGCCTGCACGATGCCGCGAACTCGATTGCGACCATCGTCTCGACGCGCGTGCTGCGGCCGCAATATGCGGTGTTCTGGGCGGCGTTCTTCAACTTTGTCGCCTTCGCGGTGTTCGGCCTGCACGTCGCCAACACGATCGGTACCGGGATCATCGATCCGTCGGTGGTGGACGCGACCGTGATCTTCGCCGCGCTGGTCGGCGCGATCGCCTGGAACGTGATCACCTGGGCGCTCGGCATTCCCTCGTCGAGCTCGCACGCGCTGATCGGCGGCCTGGTCGGCGCCGGCATGGCGAAGGCGGGCATTTCGGCGGCGGTGTGGAGCGGGCTCACCAAGACCTTGCTCGCGATCGTGCTGTCGCCGCTGGTCGGCTTCCTGCTGGCGCTGGTGCTGGTTGCGATCGTGTCCTGGCTCTCGGTGCGCTCGACGCCGTTCGCGGTCGATCGCGCCTTCCGCATCCTGCAATTCGCCTCGGCGTCGCTCTATTCGCTCGGCCATGGCGGCAACGACGCGCAGAAGACCATGGGCATCATCGCCGTGCTGCTCTACTCGCAGGGCCATCTCGGCGACAAGTTCGAGATTCCGTTCTGGGTCGTGCTGGCCTGCCAGAGCGCGATGGCGCTGGGTACCCTGATGGGCGGCTGGCGGATCGTGCGCACCATGGGGCTGCGGATCACCAAGCTGACGCCGATGCAGGGCTTCTGCGCCGAGACCGGCGGCGCCGTGACCTTGTTCATGGCGACCTATCTCGGGGTTCCGGTGTCGACCACGCATACCATCACCGGCGCCATCGTCGGCGTAGGCGCGGCGCGGCGGCTCTCAGCCGTGCGCTGGAACGTTGCAAGCTCGATCGTTTATGCCTGGGTGATCACGATCCCGGCGGCGGCAGCGATCGCGGCGCTGTCCTACTGGGCGGTGCAGGTTCTGAAGTGACTACCCCACGAGCTTCAGCCCGACGATGCCGGACACGATCAGCCCGATGCTGGCAAGTCGCATCGCGGTCGCGGGTTCGCCGAGGAGGATGATGCCGAGCGCCGCGGTGCCGACCGCGCCGATCCCGGTCCAGACCGCATAGGCGGTTCCAATCGGCAGCGTCTTCAGCGCGATGCCGAGCAGGATGACGCTGCCGGCCATCGCCGCGAGCGTCAGTACCGATGGCACCAACCGCGAAAAACCCTCGGTATACTTCAGCCCGATCGCCCAGCCGATCTCGAGCAGGCCTGCGGTGAACAGAATGGCCCAAGCCATAACGAACCCTCCGGATAGAGCAGGGTCGTCCCCGCGGATGGTATGGTGAGGAGAAGGTCGTCCTTCTCGTGCCTATATGTGGGTGGTGCGGCCATCCCGCATTGCGACAAAACGCCCTTGATTGCGCCCGTTTTCCCTGCCAAACGCTGCCCCGCCATGTCTGATACCGCTGTTTCAACCGAATCGCCGTCCCGCTCGCCGCTTTCCGAGGAAGTGGCGCGACGGCGCACCTTTGCGATCATCTCGCACCCGGACGCCGGCAAGACCACGCTGACGGAAAAGCTGCTGCTGTTCGGCGGCGCCATCAACCTCGCGGGCCAGGTCAAGGCCAAGGGCGAGCGCCGCAACACGCGCTCGGACTGGATGAAGATCGAGCGCGAGCGCGGCATCTCGGTCGTCACCTCTGTGATGACCTTCGAGTTCAACGACCTCGTGTTCAACCTGCTGGATACGCCGGGCCACGAGGACTTTTCGGAAGACACCTATCGCACGCTGACTGCGGTCGACTCCGCGGTGATGGTGATCGACGCCGCCAAAGGCATCGAGGCGCGCACGCGCAAACTGTTCGAGGTGTGCCGCCTGCGCGACATCCCGATCATCACCTTCATCAACAAGATGGACCGCGAGAGCCGCGACACGTTCGAGCTTCTCGACGAGATCGAGAAGACGCTGGCGCTCGACACCACGCCGATGACCTGGCCGGTCGGCCGCGGCCGCGACTTCCTCGGCACCTATGATGTCGTCAATGGCGGCGTGCGGTTGCTCGAGGGCGGCGGCGCCAAGACCGGCGCCACCGAGCAGATCGACATCGCCGATCTCGGCAAGCGCAACCCCAATCTCGACGTCGCCGAGGTCAGGGACGAGCTGGCGCTGGCCTCCGAAGCCTGCAAGCCGTTCGAGCTCGCGGCCTTCCGCGAGGGGCATCTGACGCCGGTCTATTTCGGCAGCGCGCTGCGCAATTTCGGTGTCGGCGACTTGCTGGAAGGCCTCGGCAAGTTCGCGCCGGCGCCGCGCGCGCAGGACTCCGATCTGCGCAAGGTCGAGGCGGCCGAGCCGCGCATGAGCGCGTTCGTGTTCAAGATCCAGGCCAACATGGATCCGAACCACCGCGACCGCATCGCGTTCGCCCGGCTGTGCTCCGGCAAGCTCAGTCGCGGCATGAAGGCCAAGCTGGTGCGCACCGGCAAGAACATGAGCCTGTCGAGCCCACAATTCTTCTTCGCCCAGGATCGCTCGGTGGCGGACGAAGCGTTTGCCGGTGACGTCGTCGGCATTCCGAACCACGGCACCTTGCGGATCGGCGACACCCTGACCGAGGGCGAGGATCTGACCTTCGTCGGCGTGCCGAGCTTCGCGCCGGAAATCGTCCGCCGCGTTCGGCTGACGGATGCGATGAAGGCGAAGAAGCTGAAGGAGGCGTTGCAGCAGATGTCGGAGGAGGGCGTCGTGCAGGTGTTCCGCCCGCGCGACGGCGCGCCGGCGCTGGTCGGCGTGGTCGGTCCGCTGCAGCTCGACGTGCTGAAGGCGCGGCTCGATGCGGAATATTCGCTGCCGGTCGAGTTCGAGATCTCCGAGTTCTCGCTGGCGCGCTGGATCTCGTCCGACGACCGCAAGAAGTTAGAGGCCTTCATCGCCGCCAACAATTCCGGCATCGCCGACGACGTCGACGGCGATCCCGTGTTCATGGCCAAGAACGAGTTCTATCTCGGCTACACCCGCGAGCGCGCCGAGGGCATCACCTTCTCCAACGTCAAGGACGTGAAGAAGAAGGCGTAGCGCCGCATACTCAGGGTCGTCCCCCGGCTCGACCGGGCGATGACGGCGGGGTGTGAGGCGAAAAGCGCGAGGACGTGAACCGGCCCCTGCTTGCTCCGGTCCGGCCGCGGTACCATGTTCCCCGGAGCGCAATCCGGGTCCGTCTGCATGCTCCGACGCGTCGCCATCTGTCTCGCTTTTGCCGTGCTGGCCGTCGTGCTCGCGAGCGCTGCCTCTGCGCAGCAGCGGCAGCAGACCAATCCGGCGCCGTTCGCACACACGCCTTGCAGTGTGCTCGACGAAGGGCCTTGCATCCCGTCCTATTGCAGCGTGCTCAACCATGGGCCGTGCTTTCCTGAGATGGATTATCCGTACGGTGAAAATCTCCAGCTCACGATCCTGACGGTGCCGCCCGAGGGGCAGGCCGAGAAGTACCGCAAGCCGGATCATGATCTCGATACCATCGGCGATCTGTTCGCCGCGCTGCGCTCCTGCTGGGCGCCGCCGCCGGCGGACGATGCGCGCGAGGGCATGCAGATGTCGGTGCGCTTCAGCTTCAAGCGGACCGGGGAGATGATCGGCACGCCGCGGCTGACGTTCGCGACGCGGGGCATCCCGGCGGATACCCGCACGACCTACCTCAACGCGATCAACGCTTCGCTCGGCGCCTGCCTGCCGCTGAAATTCACCGGCGGGCTCGGCGGCGCGCTGGCCGGCCGCCCGATCATGATCCGCTATGTCGACAATCGCGAGCTGGCCAAGCCGGCCGGCAATCCGTAGCCCGCCACCCGGCGTGACGCATTGCGTCCCGCCGGGCGAAGATGTTACGCGAAGACAGCAATCAACAGGGGAGGAACATCGTGGGACTGCTCGTCATGATCCTGGGTCTCGTGCTGTTCCTCGGCATCCATGTGCTGACCAGCCTGCGCGAGCTGCGCGCCGGCATCGTGAATGCGATGGGCGAGGGGGCCTACAAGGGCGTCTATTCGCTGGTGTCGTTCGCCGGCCTCGTGCTGATCATCTGGGGCTTCGGCCATTACCGCGCGACCGGCTGGATCGACGTCTGGACGCCGCCGACCGCGTTCAAGCACATTACGGTCGCGCTGATGCTGCCGGCCGTGATCCTGGTGGTGGCCGCCTATATTCGCGGCCGCATCTACACCACGCTGAAGCATCCGATGCTGGCGGGCGTGAAGCTGTGGGCGTTTGCGCATCTGCTCGCCAATGGCGATCTCGGCTCGATCATCCTGTTCGGCTCGTTTCTCGGCTGGGCGGTCTATGACCGCATCTCGCTGAAGCGCCGCGCGGATGCCGGCGGGCCGCCGATCCCGGTGGGCGGCCCGACCAACGACCTGATCGCGATCGCGGTCGGTGTCATCGTCTATCTGGCGCTGGCGTTTGCGTTCCACCCGGTCGTGATCGGCGTGCCTGTCATGGGAGCCTGACTATGTCTGTTCAATCCGCCATCAAGCGCAAGACCGCGCCCGATCTCCGCGCCCGCAAGAACGGCGAGCCGATCGTGATGCTGACGTCGTACCATGCGCACACCGCGGCACTGGTCGACCGGCACTGCGACGCGATCCTGGTCGGCGATTCCCTCGGCAACGTGATGCATGGCTTCGAGACCACGGTGCCGGTCACGCTCGACATGATGATCCTGCAGGGCCGTGCGGTGATGCGCGGCTCGCAACAGGCGCTGGTCGTGGTCGACATGCCGTTCGGCTCCTATGAGGGCTCGAAGGAGCAGGCGTTCCAGTCTGCGGTGCGGATCATGAAGGAGACGCTGTGCGGCGCGGTCAAGCTCGAGGGCGGCGCGCGGATGGCGGAGACGGTGGCGTTCCTGTCGGAGCGCGGCATTCCCGTGATGGGCCATATCGGCCTAACACCGCAATCGATCAACACGCTCGGCTCGTTCCGCGCGCAGGGCCGTGAGGAGGAGACCTGGGCACCGATCGAGAACGACGCCAGGGCGATCGCGGAAGCGGGCGCTTTCTCGATCGTGGTCGAGGCGATCGCCGAGCCCTTAGCGCGCAAGATCACGCAATCGATCACTGTTCCCACCATCGGCATCGGCGCCAGCGCTGCCTGCGACGGCCAGGTGCTGGTGCTTGAGGACATGCTCGGCCTGTCGCCGCGCGCGCCGAAATTCGTGCGCCGCTACGGCAACCTCGGTCCGATGATCGAGGAAGCGATCGCGGGCTATGCGCGCGATGTGAAGAGCCGCGCCTTTCCGGGCCCGGAGCACGTCTACGGCATGAAGAAGAGCTGACGAGGCGGGCATGGACTGGTCGCAACACGCACTGCCGCCGATGCGGCTCGAGTCGCGCTTCGGCGACCGCGTCGTGCCTGTCTTCGCCGAGCGGCCAGCCAACCTGTGGGCGATGATCGCAGACGCCGTCGCGCAGAATGGCGACGGCGAGGCGCTGATCTGCGGCGCAACGCGCCTCTCCTGGCGCGAGGTTGCCGAGCAATCCGCGAAGGTCGCAGCCGGCTTTGCAAAGCTTGGCCTTGCGCCGGGCGACCGCGTCGCGATCCTGCTCGGCAATCGCATCGAGTTCGTGCTGACGATGTTCGCCGCCGCCCATGCTGGCCTCGTCACGGTGCTGCTCTCGACGCGCCAGCAGAAGCCCGAGATCGCCTATGTGCTGAACGATTGCGGCGCGAAGCTTCTGGTCCACGAGGCCGCGCTTGCCGACCGCATCCCCGTCCCTGCCGATATTCCCGGCCTCGCGCATCGCATTTCCGTCAGCGACGACGGCGCATCGCAATTCGCTGTCCTGCACGACAACGCTCCGGCGCAGGCGCCGGCGGAGGTGAGGGAAGAGGACACCGCGATGATCCTCTACACCTCGGGCACCACCGGCCGGCCGAAAGGCGCGATGCTGGCCCATTGCAACATCATCCACTCCTCGATGGTGTTCGTGTCCTGCCTGAAGCTGACCAGGGCCGATCGCTCGATCGCCGCGGTGCCGCTCGCGCATGTCACCGGCGCGGTCGCCAACATCACCACCATGGCGCGCTGCGCCGGCGCGCTGATCATCATGCCGGAGTTCAAGGCGTCGGAATATCTGAAGGTCGCGGCGCGCGAGCGCGTCACCTACACCGTGATGGTGCCGGCGATGTACAATCTCTGCCTGATGCAGCCGGATTTCGACAGCTACGATCTGTCGAGCTGGCGGATCGGCGGTTTCGGCGGCGCGCCGATGCCGGTCGCGACCATCGAAAAGCTCGACGCCAAGATTCCCGGGCTCAAGCTCGCGAACTGCTATGGCGCGACCGAGACCACGTCGCCCTCGACCTTGATGCCGGGTGAGTTGACCGCTGCGCATATCGACAGTGTCGGCCTGCCGTGTCCCGGCGCGGAGATCGTCGTGATGGGCGCCGATGGCCGCGAGGTGCCGCGCGGCGCAATCGGCGAGCTCTGGATCCGCGGCGCCTCCGTCATCAAGGGCTACTGGAACAATCCGAAGGCGACCGCCGAGAGTTTTACCGCCGGGTTCTGGCATTCCGGCGATCTCGGCTCGGTCGATGCTGAAAACTTCGTCCGCGTGTTCGACCGCCAGAAGGACATGATCAACCGCGGCGGTCTGAAGATCTATTCCGCCGAGGTCGAGTCGGTCCTGGCCGGCCATCCAGCCGTGGTCGAGAGCGCGATCATCGCCAGGCCGTGTCCGGTGCTCGGCGAGCGCGTCCACGCGGTGATCGTGACCCGCACGGAGGTGAATGCGGAGAGCCTGCGCGCCTGGTGCGCCGAGCGTCTCTCCGACTACAAGGTGCCGGAGACGATGGCGCTGACATCGGAGCCGCTGCCGCGCAACGCCAACGGCAAGGTGATCAAGCGTCAGCTCAGGGAGAGCCTCTCGGCGTCCTAGCTTCCTTACCTCCCCCCGCAAGCGCAGGGCTGTCCGGGGAAGTTCAACCATAGCAGAGTTCCATCTGGTCGAGGGACGTTGTGGATTTGCGACGGCCAGGGTTGATTGGCGGAGGCTTTTCGATGCTGGCGAAGGCTCGCCGGGTGAACAGGAACTGGCTGACGAGTTCGGCGAGCCTGAGCGGCAGCATTTTGATGCAGTGGGACCGCGCGGCAATGCGCAACAGTAGGTAGGCAATCATCGCAGCAAGGACTTGCAGGCGGATTGCATTGTCATTGGTGCCGAGGAACTTGCGAATGTCGAGGTGTTGCTTGATCCAGCGGAACAGCAGTTCGATCTGCCACCGGCTCTTGTAGAGGGCGGCGATCTCGACAGCCGTTCGGGTCGTGTCGTTGGTGAGAAGCGTGATCACGCCGCCGTTCTCCCGCCTGACCTTGATGCGCCGCAGCGGTATCGGCAAACGCGAGTCGCCCTTACTGGTGAGCTTCACCTCGTCGTCGACGATGATCTTGAAGCCGTCCCCCTTGCTGTTGCGGATGGTGCGATGCCTGACCGCGCGTAGCCGGATGCTCGTCTTCGGCCGGGTCACGAAGAAAGCCTTGCTGTCATTGATCTTATGCCACCAGTCGAAACGGCAATATCCCTTGTCGAACACATAGGTTGTGCCGGCCTGGATCGGAGTCTGGCGACCGATCTCGATATCGTTGACGTTGGCAGCCGTCACCTCGACGCACTTCGGGATATCGCCCTTGGGATCGTAGACCACGTGCAGCTTCATGCCGCGGATGCGGCCGTTCCACGCCGCCCAGGTGCAAACTTTGCCAAGCGGGATCGGACTGGCATCGATCAGGCGCACCATCTCCGTGCCTTCGCCCCGCAACTGCCGGCTTGCCATCGCCGACAATCGTGCAAAGGTTTGCGCAAAAATGCTGGACGGGCGGCGGCTGTTGGCATCCGACAGTGTCGAGCGGGACAACCTGCCGGTGCCCAGGTGATAGTGATGCTGAGGATTGGCGTTGAAGCCGGTCACCACGGCGCGCAGGCTGTTGTTCCCGCTCAACTGCGCATAGATCAGCGCTACCAGGTGATCCCAGCTCTTGAACGACTTGTCATAGGCATCCCCGTCCAGACGATCCACAGCCGCCTGAAACTGCCGCCGATTGATCGGTTCAAGCAGCCTACTAAAAATGCTATCGCGAAATCGCATGCTCGGCCTTCTGTGTCTCGACAACCAGAAAAGACCGATTTGCCTCGGTTTCGCCGAGCATGCACCGCGACACAGTGAATCATTCCCCGGACAGCCCTGCCGCAAGCGGGAGAGGGAGCCAGCCACCGTCGCGTGCCGCTGCAAACTTCCCTGGTTAACGCTTTGATCCGCCTCGCTTTGCCTTGCCTCCGCCACACCGTTAGGGTAACGCCGCCGCGATGTGGGATCGGGTAGGGGCTGCGCTCCACCGAGATTCGCGGTCCCGAGGGGATGGGATAGCCTTAAGTGTCTGAATTATTTGACGAAGTCGACGAGGAAGTCCGTCGCGATCAGCTCAAGAAGCTGTGGGACAAGTACTCGCTTTTCATCATCGCGCTGGCGATCCTGGTTGTCGCGGGCGTCGGTGGCTGGCGTGGCTACCAATATCTCGAGGGCAAGAAGGCCGCTGAGGCTGGTGCGGCGTTCGACCGCGCCGTCGAACTGTCGGACCAGAACAAGCATGCCGAGGCCGAGGCCGCGTTTGCCGACCTGATCACCAAGGCGCCGTCCGGCTACCGCAATCTGGCGCGGCTGCGCATGGCCGCCGAGGTCGCGACCCGCGATCAGCCGGCCGCTGCGAAACTCTATGACGAGATCGCAGCCGACCGCAGCGTCGGCGGCCCCGATCGGGATCTGGCGCGGATCCGTGCCGCGCAGATGGTGATGGACACCACGACCTATCCGAACATGGTGCAACGGCTCGAGGCGATGGCGACGTCGAAGGACTCGACGTTCCGCCACTCCGCGCGCGAACTGCTGGCGCTGTCGGCCTGGCGCGCCAACGATGCCACCGCCGCGCGGCAGTGGCTCGACCAGATTGCCAATGACGGCGAGACGCCGCCGAGCCTGCGTTCGCGCGCCGAAGCGCTGCAGGCGCTGTTGCCGCCGGTCGCGAAAAGCTGACCCAAGGCATGATCCGGAAAAGTGGAAACCGGTTTTCCGATCGGATCATGTCCAGACAAAACCCGAGTTTGAGTGAGAGATCGACCATGCGCCGCTCGCAACGCCTGATCGCAGCCGCAGTTCTGACAGCGCTTTGCAGCGTGCTGGCCGGCTGTGGCAGTGGCGGCATGGCCAATTTCGATCCGAGCGATTTGCTCGACTTCCTCGACACCAAGAAGAAGCTGCAGGGCGACCGCAAGCCGGTATTCCCGGAAGGCGTGCCCGGCCTCGAGCAGGGCGTGCCGAAGGAATTGTACAAGGGCTCGCAGCAGGAGCAGCTCGACCAGCAGAACGCCGCGGCGGCGGCCGCCGCCCAGCCGGCTCCGCCACCGGAGCCGCCGAAGGGCGCCAAGAAGCACTCCAAGCGGGCCGCTCCGGCCGCAGATCAGGCGGCTGCCCCCGATGCCGCGGCGCCGGAAGAGGGTGCGCCCGCCGCGCTGCCGCCCGAGCCGAAGCCGAAGAAGATCGTCCGCCGCCGCACCACCGCGCCGCCGGCCGACGACCAGCAGGCGCAGCCTGCGGCGCCGGCCCAGCAGACCCAGACCACGCAACAATCCGGCGGCGCGTTCCCCGCGCCGCTACCGAGCGGTGGATTTAGCCGCTAATCGCCTGCGGATTCCACCTCGCCCCGCAAGAACGGGGTGAGGGAGAAGGTGCTGCATCATTTGCTTCGCCGCATTCCTGCTGTAGTTCTTTCTAGCACCTTGACCCGCGGATGACAGACCGCGCCGGGATGATCCATGTCTTTTACCATTGCCATTATCGGCCGGCCCAATGTCGGAAAGTCGACGCTGTTCAACCGGCTGGTCGGCCAAAAGCTCGCGCTGGTGGACGACGAGCCCGGCGTGACCCGCGACCGCCGCGAGGGCCAGGCGCGGCTCTACGATCTCGACTTCACCATCATCGACACCGCGGGGCTCGATGAGGGCGCCAAGGGCTCGCTGACGGCGCGGATGCAGGAGCAGACCGAAACCGCGATCGAGCTCGCCGACGCCCTGATGTTCGTGATCGACGCCCGCGTCGGCCTGACGCCGACCGACCGCGCCTTCGCCGACTTCGCCCGCAAGGCCAACAAGCCGGTGGTGCTGGTCGCCAACAAGGCCGAAGGCAAGCATGGCGAGATCGGCGCGATGGAATCCTACGCGCTCGGCCTCGGCGATCCCGTGCAGATCTCGGCCGAGCACGGCGAGGGCATGGGCGACCTCCACGAGGCGCTGAGCGCGCTGGTGCCCGCGACACCAGAGGAAGACGACGAGGTCGAGGATGACGAGGACATCTCGGAGGAGGAGGCCGCGCAGCGCCCGATCCGCGTTGCCATCGTCGGCCGGCCCAACGCCGGCAAGTCGACGCTGATCAACCATCTGCTCGGTGAGGAGCGGCTGCTGACCAGCCCCGAGGCCGGCACCACGCGGGATTCCATCGCGGTCGAGATCACCTGGCAGGGCCGCCAGTTCCGCGTGTTCGATACCGCCGGCCTGCGCCGCCGCTCGCGGATCGAGGAGAAGCTGGAAAAGCTCTCGGTCGCCGACGCGTTGCGCGCGGTGCGTTTCGCCGAAGTCGTCGTGATGATGATGGACGCGCAGAACAAGTTCGAGGAGCAGGATCTGCGCATCGCCGACCTGGTCGAGCGCGAAGGCCGCGCCATCGTGCTCGCGGTCAACAAATGGGACCTCGTCGAGCGCAAGGCCAATCAGATCTCGCAGCTGCGCACCGATGCCGACCACTGGCTGCCGCAGGTCAAGGGCGTGCCGATCGTCGCCGTCTCCGGCTTGATGGGCGAGGGCATCGACCGCCTGATGATTGCGATCCAGGAAGCCTATGCGGTCTGGAACCGGCGCTTGCCGACTGCGGGGCTCAATCGCTGGTTCGAGCAGGCGATCCAGGCGAGCCCGCCGCCGGCCGTCTCGGGCCGCCGGCTGAAGCTGAACTACATCACGCAAGTGAAGGCGCGCCCGCCGAGCTTCGTTCTGTTCTGCTCGCGCGCCGATGCGATCCCGAGATCCTATCTGCGTTACCTCACCAACTCGCTGCGCGAGACCTTCGATCTGCCGGGCACGCCGATCCGGATCACGCTGCGCGAGAAGACCAATCCGTTCGCCCACAAGCGCAAGCGCCCGTCGTGAGCGGAGAGGCGGGAGCTGACGCAATGTCGGTGCCGCAGGCACGCAGCGGCGCCGTGATCTTCATCAATCCGCGGCTGCCGTTCTGGGCGGCGGCGGGCCTGAGTTTCGTCAACGGCCTCTATGGCCTGTTCATCCTGCCGGAATCGCTGCCGGTCGAGCGCCGCGCGCCGTTCAAATGGAAGAGCGCCAATCCGATCGGTGCGCTGCATTTCCTCCGCGCGAACCCGACGCTTGCCGGCCTGTCCCTGGCAACGTTCTTCGGCCAACTCGCGCATGTCGTGCTGCCCTCGGTGTTCGTGCTCTACGCCACCTATCGCTACGGCTGGGACACCGGCACCGTCGGCGCGACGCTGGCGCTGGTCGGCCTCTGCGGCATGGTCGTGCAGGGCGCGGCGATCGGCCCAATCGTGCAGCGCCTCGGCGAGCGCAACGCGTTGTTCCTCGGCCTCGTCTGCGGCGCCTTGGGCTTTTTGATCTTTGGCGCGGCATCGACCGGGCAACTGTTCTGGATCGGCATTCCTGTGATGGCGTTCTGGGGCATCTCGGGCGCCGCGACGCAGGCCCTGACGACGCAGCTCGTCGCCGCCGATCAACAAGGCCAGCTGCAGGGCGCGACATCGAGCGTGCAGAGCATGTCGGAATTGATCGGCCCGTTCCTGTTCACGCTGACCTTCGCCTATTTCATCGGCGACAACGTGCCCATGAAGCTGCCCGGTGCGCCGTTCTATCTGGCGGGCGCGCTGCTGCTGCTCGCGCTCGCCATCGCCTGGCGCGTAACGGCGGCGAAGAAGGCGTAGGGGCTTCGTTGGTGGGTTAGCCGAAGGCGTAACCCACCATTGTCGCCGCCGAGAGAAAGTCGGTGGGTTACGCTTCGACGCGCCTACTTCTTCACCAGCGGACAATCGCTGGCCTCGAGCGGCTTGGCGGCATCTTCCGGCGAGATGGTGGCGATCAGCTTGTAATAGTCCCAGGGATATTTGGACTCTTCCGGCTTCTTCACCTCGAACAGATAGGCCGGGATGATGCGGCGGCCGTCGATCCGCAGCGGGCCCTTGCCGAACAGCGGGTCGTCGGTCGGGATCTCCTTCATCTTGGCGACGACCTTGGCGCCGTCATGCGGATTGCCGCCCATCGCGTCCAATGCCTTCAGATAATGCAGCACGCCGGCATAGACGCCGGCGACCGTCATCGAGGGCATCGAGCCCTTCGGCGAGACCTTCTGGAAGCGCTTCGACCAGGCGCGGGTCTGGTCGTTCATGTCCCAATAGAACGACTCGGTGAAGGTGAGGCCCTGGGCAATCTTCAAGCCTAGCGCATGCACGTCGTTGACGAACAGCAACAGAGCCGCGAGCTTCTGTCCGCCGGCGGTGATGCCGAATTCGGACGCCTGCTTGATCGCGTTGGTGGTGTCGCCGCCGGCATTGGCGAGGCCGATGATCTTGGCCTTGGAGGCCTGCGCCTGCAGCAGAAACGAGGAGAAATCCGCGGTGTTGAGCGGGTGCTTGACACCGCCGAGCACCTTGCCGCCATTGGCGGTGACGACGCCCGAGGTATCGCGCTCCAGCGCATGGCCGAAGGCGTAGTCGGCGGTGAGGAAGAACCAGGTGTCGCCGCCCGCCTTGGTCAGCGCCTTGCCGGTGCCATTGGCGAGCATGTAGGTGTCGAACGTGTAGGAGATCGTGTTGGCGTTGCAAGCCTTGCCGGTGAGGTCGGCGGTCGCCGCGCCCGAGTTGAGCACGATCGAGTTCTTCTCCTTGGCAAGGTTGCTCACCGCCAGCGCGACGCCGGAGTTCGGCGTATCGGTGATGATGTCGACCTTGTCGTTGTCGATCCAGTTGCGCGCGATGTTGACGCCGACGTCCGGCTTGTTCTGGTGGTCGCCGCTGACCACGTCGATCTTCCAGCCCTTGGCGCGTAGGCCGGAATCTTCCACCGCCATGTTGGCCGCGGCCACCGAATTCGGACCGCCGATGTCGGCATAGAGGCCCGACATGTCGTTCAGCACGCCGATCTTGACATTCTTGTCCTGAGCAAAGGCAGGCGTAGCAAGGCCGAGTGCAGCGCAAGCGAGAAGCACGGCGTGGCGCCGTGCGAGCGTCGTCGTCATGAGACATTTCCTCCACTGTCAATTTTTTCCGCAACGGCCCTCTTGTGGGGCCTTGTGCGGGTCGTTCGCGTTCCCGCTTACCCTTTCCTTGGACGAGCGGCAATCCGCATAAAGCCGGATGAACTGCGTCGAAGCGTCATCCTGCCGTCACTCTACTTGAGCGCGTCCGAGGTCAGCTTGAACTTCTGGATCCGCTTGCCCTCGACCTCGCCGGTATAGACGTTGCCCTTCTGGTCGACCGCCATGACATGGAGCAGGGCGAACTGTCCGGCATTGCGGCCGCTATGGCCGAAGGTGCCGACCACGGTGCCGTCGTCGCGCTTCAGCACGCGGATCTCGTTGTTGGCGCCGTCGGCGTTGAGCAGATAGGTCTGCTTCGGATCGGGCCACAGCGCGAGATCGAACACCGCGCCGTCACCGCGGGTGTTCTTCTCGTAGAACCATTCTCTGACGAAGGTGCCGTTCTTCTGGAAGACCTGGATGCGGTCCTGGCTGCGGTCGCAGACATAGACCAGCCCGTCATTGGCGATCTTGATGCAATGCACGGGATTGCCGAACTGCTCCTGCACCGCGGCGCTTGGATCATAGGGCGGCTGCTTGTCGTCGGTGGGGAGCTTGCCGTAGCCGCCCCAGTGCCGCTTGTACACCAGCGTGGTGGCGTCGAACACGATGACGCGGCGGTTGCCATAGCCGTCTGCGACGTAGAGCTCGTTGGCATCCTTGTCGATCGCCATCTCGGCGGGGCGGCCGAGCTGGGTGGTGTCGTTGCTGTTGGTACGGGCTGCGATCTTGCCGATCTGGCCGAGATACTTGCCGTCGAGCGAGAACTTCAGGATCGCGCTGTCGTCGTCGGCGTTGCCGCCGATCCAGACGAAGCCGCGCTCGTCGACCTCGATGCCGTGCTCGCGGCCGACCCATTGATAGCCGTCGCCGGAGCCGCCCCAGGCGCGCAGCAGGTTGCCGTCGACATCGAATTCGAGCACCGGCGGCGCCGCGACGCAGCACTTGGCGCGCGGCGGCGTGAAGCTCGCCGCCTTCTCGCCATCGGTCAGCGAGCGCGGCCGGTGGACCACCCAGATATGTCCCTGCCAGTCGACGGTGATGCCGCCGACCTGGCCGATGATCCAGTTGTTCGGCAGCTGCTTGGGCCAAGATGCGTCGACCGCGAAGGTCGGGACGTCACCGGCCCTGGCGGGCGTTGGCTGAGCAAAAAAGACTGCTGATGCGATGCAGACGGTGAGAAACAATCCGGACAGAATGGAGCGCGCGCGATTGAACGCCGGCGTCATGATGCCTCCCGAGATTTTTCTTGGCGGTCGTCCCGCTTGGGCGCGCAGTCAATCGCGGGGAGGGGAGGGTGTCAACGGGTACCACCCTCATTGCGAGCGCAGCGAAGCAATCCATCCTTCCGCGGATACGGACGCATGGATTGCTTCGTCGCTGCCGCTCCTCGCAATGACGGCGGCGGGATACGGTCACGCCGGCGGCTGGAAGCTGCGCAGCGTGCGCGCCTTGTAGTCGTAGAGCTTGCCGGTCTCGGTCCACTCCGGCGAACACATCGGCACGATGAATTCGGCGGCCATGTCGGGCGTGTCCAGCGTCATCGGGTCTTCGCCGGGAAACACCTGCGCGCGCATCCGGGTGCGGATCGGCCCTGGGCTGAACAGATTGACGCGCAGCGCCGTGTTGGCAGTCTCGTTGGCCCAGGAGCGCACCAGCGCATCCAGCGCGGCCTTCGAGGCGGCATAGGGGCCGAGATAGGCGTTGGCCTTGTGCGCCACGCCCGATGTGACGAACACGGCACGGCCGGCGTCGGACTGGCGAAGCAGCGGGTCCATGCAGCGGATCAGCTGGAAATTCGCCGTGACGTTGATCGCGAACACGTCGTTCCACGGCTTCAGCTCGATATGGCCGAGCGGCGACGACGGGCCGGCGGTGCCGGCATTGCCGACGAGGATGTCGAGCTTGCCGTGGCGCTCATGCAGCGCGAGCCCGAGCCGCGCGATGCCGTCGTAATCTGTGAGCGAGAGCGGCACCAGCGTGGCGCTGCCGCCGTCCTTGCGGATCTCGTCGTCGAGCTCCTCCAGCCCGCCTTGCGTGCGCGCCACTGCCACGACATGCGCGCCGGCCTTGGCCAGCGCGACGGATGTCGCATAGCCGATCCCGCGCGAGGCGCCGGTCACGAGGGCAATACGGGAGGCGAGGGGTCTTGTCATGAGCGTAACTCTATCGTGGTCGTCCCTGCGAAAGCAGGGACCCATACGCCGCGGCGGTCGTATTGTGCAAAAGTGTTCGCAACCGATGCCGCCCGAAAAAACGAGGCCCGGTGGCTATGGGTCCCTGCTCCGGAGCGCAATCGCGCCCTGGGCAGGGACGACAGCGGTGGTGGCCTCAGCTCGCCTCGGCCAGCAGCGACAGCTGGCGCGGCGGGGCCTCGGTTTCACTCTGGTCGGTGAGGTGGGTCGGATAGGCGCCGGTGAAGCAATGGTCGGCGAATCTCGGATTGGCCGGGTCGCGCCCTTCATAGCCCATCGCGCGGTACATGCCGTCGATCGACAGGAAGGCGAGCGAGTCGGCGCCGATGATGTCGCGCATCTCCTCGAGCGAATGGGTCGCGGCGAGCAGGCCGCCGCGATCCGGCAGGTCGATGCCGTAATAGTCGGGATAGAGGATCGGCGGCGAGGCGAGGCGGAAATGCACCTCGCGGGCGCCGGCGTCGCGCATCATGCGCACGATCTTCTTCGAGGTGGTGCCGCGCACCAGCGAGTCGTCGATCAGGATGATGCGCTTGCCTTCGATCGCGGCGCGGTTCGCCGAATGCTTCATGCGCACGCCGAGCTCGCGCACGGTCTGGGTCGGCTGGATGAAGGTGCGGCCGACATAGTGGTTGCGGATGATGCCGAGTTCGAACGGCACGCCGGAATACTGGCTGTAGCCGACCGCGGCGGGCACGCCGGAATCCGGCACCGGCACCACGACGTCGACCTCGGGATGGCTCTCGCGCGCGAGCTGGGCGCCGAACGCCTTGCGCACGTCGTACACCGAGCGGCCGCCGACGATCGAATCCGGCCGCGCGAAATAGATGTACTCGAAGATGCAGGGCCGCGCCGGCTTCGGCGGGAACGGCTTGTGGCTGTGCGCGCCCCGCTCGTCGAACACGATGATCTCGCCGGGCTCGATATCGCGGACATATTTTGCGCCGATCATGTCGAGCGCGCAGGTCTCCGAGGTCAGGATCGGGTGGCCGTCCAGATCGCCGAGCACCAGCGGACGGATGCCGAGCGGATCGCGGGCGCCAACCAGCTTCTTGTTGGTCAGCGCGACCAGTGCATAGGCGCCCTCGATGGTGCGCAGCGCCTCGATGAATCGGTCGATGAAGTGGGTGCGCTTGGACTGTGCGACGAGATGCAGGATCACCTCGGTGTCGGTGGTCGACTGCATCATGGCGCCGCCCTTGACCAGTTCGCGGCGCAGGGTGAGGCCGTTGGTCAAATTGCCGTTATGGCCGACCGCAAAGCCGCCGGCGCTGAGTTCGGCGAACAGCGGCTGCACGTTGCGCAGGATGGTGCCGCCGGTGGTGGAGTAGCGGACATGGCCGACCGCGGCGTTGCCGGGCAGCCGATCGATCACCTCGCGGCGGGAGAAGGCATCGCCGACCAGGCCGAGGCGGCGTTCGCTGTGGAAGCGGCCGCCGTCGAAGGAGACGATGCCGGCGGCCTCCTGGCCGCGATGTTGCAGGGCGTGCAGGCCGAGCGCGGTGATCGCGGCGGCCTCAGGGTGGCCGAAGACGCCGAACACGCCGCATTCCTCGCGGAGCGTGTCGCCATCGAGATCAGGGTGGTATCTGAGATCGTTGTCCCGGAGTTGGTCTTGTCGAAGATGATCCTGCATTTCGATCGGGCCGAGGTCGAGATCCATTTGGGCGGCGTGATCGGAAGGGGTTTGCATCTCGTTCATCGCCTCTCGTGAGGGGCCCAAAATAAGTTATCGGCCCGCGGGTTTCTCGATCAGCTTTTTCAAGCTGTCACGCGCAGGTTTGCTGTAGCCATCGCCGGACGCCGGCGTCGCCTGATCGTTGGTATCAGCCGCAGAATCGTCGTCCGGCTTATTCTTCTTGAACTTCTTTAAGATGGTGTTCTCGGGGTCGTCAGGCAAGAGCGCCATCAGCCAATCCCCGGTTCCCTGCAGCACCACCCGGGACTTCGCGCCGGTCACCCAATCGGGCCGCTGCTTGTCCGGAACCAGCCAGGTGAAGAACATGAACGCCACGACCACGATCAGGAGGCCGCGGGCGAGCCCGAACAGGAAGCCGAGGGTGCGGTCGAGCGCGCCGATCCGCGAATCCAGGATCATGTCCGAGATCCGCACCGTGATGATCGAGACCACGATCAGCGTGCCGATGAAGACGCCGGCCACCACCACCACGGCCGCGACCGTGTCGTTATTGAAGTAAGTTTTGGCGGTCGGTAGCAGCTTCGAGAAAGCATACAGCGTGACCAGCGCGGCGGCGCCCCAGGCCGCGATCGACAGGATCTCGCGCATGAAGCCGCGCACCATGGCGAGCAGGCCCGAGATCAGCATCACGCCGAGCAGGACGAGATCAAGTATCGTTATGGGCATCGGCTGGTCAGGTCCGCTGGTACGTTTGGGTCCGCTGTTAAGGGCTCGCGAATCGGCAAAGTCGGTGCCGTCCTAACTGAGGCGCATCGGGGGCATTCGGCAAGGCCGCAACACCACCTGTCCCGCGCGGCGGATGTATAGCGGCGGGGGGCTGATACGTCACGCCCGCTTTAGCTGGTCTCGCGACGGAATCGGGCCGGTGTGGCATTTTTCTCAGCCGCGTCAGCGCCCCTGGAGCCGTCCTGGTCGTCGCGCGGCGCAGCCCGGCCGCCTCGGGGAGTGCCGCGCGCGGCAATTTCGGCGACCAGCGTGGTCAGATTGCCGACGCTGTTCAGCGCAAGCCCGCTATCGCCGCCGCCATCGCCGCGGGCCGATTCGGGCAGGATGGCGCGGCCGAAGCCGAGCTTGAGGGCCTCTTTCAGCCGGGCCGGGGTCTGCGCCACCGGGCGGATCGCGCCCGACAGCGAAATCTCGCCGAAATAGACCGCGTCCGTCGGCAAGGGCGCATTCACCAGCGAGGAGACCAGCGCGGCCGCCGCGGCGAGGTCCGCGGCCGGCTCCTGGATGCGCAGGCCGCCCGCGACATTGAGATAGACGTCATGTCCGGACAATTTGACGCCGCAATGCGCTTCCAGCACCGCCAGCACCATCGAGAGCCGGCTCGGATCCCAGCCGACCACGGCGCGGCGCGGCGTGCCGAGCGAGGTCGGCGCCACCAGCGCCTGCAACTCGACCAGCACCGGGCGGGTGCCCTCGATGCCGGCAAACACCGCGGTACCGGGACTGCCGAGCTCGCGTTCGGAGAGGAACAATTCCGAGGGGTTGGTGACCTCGCGCAGGCCGAGGCCGGTCATCTCGAACACGCCGATCTCGTCGGTCGCGCCAAAGCGGTTCTTCGCCGAGCGCAGGATGCGGAACTGCTGCGAGCCTTCGCCCTCGAACGACAGCACCGCATCGACCATGTGCTCGACCACGCGGGGGCCGGCGATCTGGCCGTCCTTGGTCACATGCCCGACCAGGATGATGGTTGCCCCTGTCTTCTTGGCAAAGCGAATGAGGGCCTGCGCCGAGGCGCGGACCTGGGTCACCGTGCCGGGCGCGGATTCGACCGTGTCGGTCCACATGGTCTGGATCGAGTCGATCACGATCAGGCGCGGCACCGCGCCTTCCGACAGCGTCGAGACGATGTCCTCGACCGAGGTTTCGGAGGCGAGCTGCACCGGCGCGTCCGCGAGCCCGAGCCGCTCGGCGCGCAGCCGCACCTGGGCGACCGCTTCTTCGCCCGAGATGTAGACCGCGCGATGGCCGGCGCGCGCCATCATGCTGGTGGCCTGCGTGAGCAGCGTGGATTTTCCGATGCCGGGATCGCCGCCGACCAACAGCACCGAGCCGCGGACGAAGCCGCCGCCGGTGACGCGGTCGAGCTCGGCCATGCCCGACGACAGCCGCGGCGCGTCCTGGGTTTTGCCGGACAGCGATTCCAGCGCGAACGTCCGCCCTTTGCGCTTGCTGCGGATCGAGACCGGCACCGAGCCCGTGGTGTCTTCCTCGGCCAGCGTGTTCCACTCGCCGCAGGAATCGCACTTGCCCTGCCAGCGATTATACGCCGCGCCGCAGTTCTGGCAGACGAAGGAGAGGGTGGATTTGGCCATGGATGGGATTGGTTCAGCGGTGGTTTCGAATCCGCAACACCCATTAGCACGGAATGAGGAAAGCGTGGCGTTTGATGCGCAGGAGGTCGGACGTCTACGACGTCGCCGCCGACCACAGCAACGCCGTGCCCGCCGCCAGCATGATGCCGTCCATGATCAGGCGGAACGCCTCCGGCTTCATTTGCAGCACGAAGCGCTTTGCGATGAAGGCGCCGGCCATCAGCGAGGCGCCCGCGATCAGGCCCTTCAGCGCGATGTCCGGTGTCAGCGCGCCGAACCGCTCGAAGGTCACCGACTTGCTGACATAGAGCCCGAGCGAGCTTGCCGCTTCGGTGGCGAGGAAGGCGCCCTTGCTGAGGCCGTAGAACAAAAACAGCGGCACGCTGAGCGGGCCGGTCGAGACCACGATGCCGGTAAGATAGCCGATCAGCGCGCCCCCGATTGCGAGATGCCAAAGATTGGCTTTCAGTCTGTGCTGCGCCAGCCAGTGCCGCACCGGTACCATGGCGATCAGGAACACGCCGATCGCGATATCGACCGCGCGCGAGGGCAAAGCGAGCAGGGTGCGCGCGCCGAGCGCGGCGGCCGGAATGCCGGTGACCGAGTAGGCGGCGCAGGCGCGCCAGTCGACCTCGCGCCACCAGGCCAGGATGCGCGACAGATTGGCCATCACGGCCGCGACCGCCATGATCGGCACCGCCTGCTTCGGCCCGTATTGATAGACCAGCACCGGCATCAGCATGATCGACGAGCCGGTGCCGACGATGCCTGAGATGGTGCCGGCGACGAGGCCTACGATCAGGACGAAGAGAAAGCCCATGGGCGCTCCCGATGGCAATCGCCTCATGCCGCTGACTTGCCCGACGGCGCAAGCCCCTTCAGTATCAGAAGCGCAGCTCGAAACAAACTCAGTGTCGTCCCTTGCGAAAGCAGGGACCACAGAGTGATTGGGGCTCGATCGCGACACGCAACCCCATCACTTCAACACCACCCATGCCGGCGCGTGATCGCTGGCGCCGTCCTCGCCGCGAATGGCGCGGTCGACGCCGGCCTTCAGAAGCCGCGACGCCACGTCGGGGCTGAGCAGCAGATGATCGAGCCGGAGGCCGGCATCGCGCGGCCAGCGATTGCGCTTGTAGTCCCAGAAGGTGAACATCTGATCATCCGGATGCAGCGTGCGGAGCGCATCGCACCAGCCTTGGTCGACCAGCGCCTTGAACGCGGCGCGGCTCTTCGGCTGGATCAGTGCATCCTTGTCCCAGGAGCGGGTCGGATAGATGTCGAGAGGCGTCGGCGCGACGTTGTAGTCGCCGGCGAGCACCACGGGGACCTCCTGCTTGAGCAGCTTGGCGGCGTGGGCGCGCAGCCGCTTGAACCAGGCGAGCTTGTAGTCGAATTTCGGGCCGGGCTGCGGATTGCCGTTCGGAAGGTAAAGGCTGGTCACGACGATGCCGCGCACCGCGGCCTCGATGTAGCGCGCCTCATCGTCGTCGCGGTCGCCGGGCAGGGCGGTGCGGATCAACACCGGCTCGGCCTTGCGGGCGAGGATGGCAACGCCGTTCCAGGTCTTCTGTCCCTGCCACACCGCGCCGTAACCGGCCTTCTCGAGCGCGGCAGCGGGAAACTCGGCGTCGCCGGCTTTCAACTCCTGCAAGCTGACAACGTCGGGCCTGGCCGATTTCAGCCAGCGCAGGAGGTTGGGGAGCCTGCGATTGACGTTGTTGATGTTGAAGGTCGCGATCTTCATGCGCAATCGCGAACCTCGATCGCGTCAGGCGGACGGTGCCGTTGGCGCGGCGGCAGGCAATGGTGGCGGTGCAGGCGGGGCTGCCGCCGGCAAGGCCGGAGGCGCTGCTTGCGCCGCGGCCGGCTCGCTCTTCTCGGTCGCAGCGTCGCTTGTCGCGGCGACGGCATCACCGCCCTTGTAGATGCGCACGAAGCGGCGACCGAGGCTGGTCAGCACCTCGTAGCCGATGGTGCCGAAATGATGCGCGAGCTCGTCGACCGTGATGCCTTCGCCGATCAGCGTCACCATGTGGCCGCGCCGTACGGCACTCTTGTCGAGATCGGTGACGTCGACCGCGATCAAATCCATCGAGACGCGGCCGGCGATCGGGCAGCGCTTGCCGGCGACCACGACCTCGGCGCCGCGGGTGCCGTCATTGGCGCTGGCGGCGCGGAAATAGCCGTCGGCATAGCCCGCGGAGACGATCGCAAGCCGGGTCGGCCGGCGCGCGGTCCAGGTGCCGCCATAGCCGACGGTCTCGCCGCGATCGATGTTGCGGATCTGCACGATGCGCGCCTTGAGGTCGACCACCTGCTGCATCGGGTTGTCGGCCTCCGGCGTCGGGTTGACGCCATAGAGCGCGCAGCCCGGCCGCACCATCTCGAACTGGAATTGCGCGCCGAGGAACACGCCGGAGGAGTTCGCGAGCGAGGCCGGCACGCCGGTGAACAGGCTCGCGATCTCGCGGAAGCTCGCCAGCTGCCTGGCGTTGGCGGGGTTGTTGAGCAGTTCGGCGGAGACGAGGTGGCTCATCAC
The DNA here is from genome assembly GCF_054063415.1 of Bradyrhizobium sp. USDA 4011. Lineage (NCBI taxonomy): Bacteria > Pseudomonadati > Pseudomonadota > Alphaproteobacteria > Hyphomicrobiales > Nitrobacteraceae > Bradyrhizobium > Bradyrhizobium sp. USDA 4011. Next base: position 586,319 of record NZ_JBSSGG010000001.1, on the reverse strand, counting down.
CAGCGTGATGCCGTGATCGCCGGCGTTGATGCGCGGGATGATGCCTTGGGCTTCGCTGACCGTCAGCCCGAGCCGGTTCATGCCGGTGTCGATATGGATGGCGGCGCCGCCGGACCAGCCGGAGCGTCGGCAGAACACGTCCCATTCGGCGAGCTCGTTGAGATCGCCGATGACAGGCTTGCAGTCGATCTTGGCATAGGCGTCGCCGGTCTGCTGGAAGAAGCCGCCAAGCGCATAGACGGTCGCCTGCGGAACGGCCGCGCGCACCACGGCGGCCTCCTCGACGGTGGCGACGAAGAAGGTCTTGCAGCCCGCCCTGGCCAGCGCCCGCGATACCTGCTCGGCGCCGCAACCATAGGCGTTGGCCTTGACCACGGCGGCGCATTCCGCCGGGACCGCGGTCTTCTCGAGCTTGCGCCAGTTCGCGATGATGGCGTCGAGGTCGATGGTGAGGATGCCGGTGGCGGTCGGATGGGCCGCCAGCAGACTGGCTTCGGGCGTCAGCTGCGATTTCGCGTCGGTCACGATGTTCATGGCTCAGTTGTACAAGCGGGACCAGCGGCCTTCAACTGTGCCCCACCTTTAGTAGGAGGGGGGGCGGTCCGGGACCAGTCCGTCCGATGCGAGATCGCCGAACCGGGTGACGCTGGCTTCGAAGTGCAGCTCGACGGTGCCGGTCGGACCGTGGCGCTGCTTGCCGATGATGACTTCGGCCTTGCCGAGCGCGCGCTCCATTTCGGCTTGCCAGGTCGCGTGCTCCGGGGTGCCGGGCCGCGGCTCCTTGTTCGCGAGATAGTATTCCTCGCGGTACACGAACATCACGACGTCGGCGTCCTGCTCGATCGAGCCGGATTCGCGCAGGTCCGAAAGTTGGGGCCGCTTGTCGTCGCGGTTTTCGACCTGGCGCGAGAGCTGCGACAGCGCGATCACGGGGACGTTGAGCTCCTTCGCCAGCGCTTTCAAATTGGTGGTGATCTCGGTGATTTCCTGTACGCGGTTGTCGTTGCCTTTCTTGCCCGAGCCCTGCAACAGCTGGATGTAGTCGATCACGATCAGGTCGAGACCCTTCTGCCGCTTGAGGCGGCGGGCGCGCGCGGTGAGCTGCGAGATCGAGAGACCGCCGGTTTCGTCGACGTAGAACGGCAGCGACTGCAACTCGATCGAGCAGTCGCGGATCTTCTCGAAATCGAGCTCGGAGATACCGCCGCGCCGGATATGGCTGGAGGGAATGCCGGTGCGTTCGGCGAGAATACGGGTGGCGAGCTGTTCGCCGCTCATTTCGCAGGAGAAGAAGCCGACCGCGCCGCCGTTCACCGCCTTGGTGGTGCCGTCGGCCTGTACCTCGGGGACATAAGCCTTGGCGATGTTGTAGGCGATGTTGGTGGCGAGCGAGGTCTTGCCCATGCCGGGACGGCCGGCGAGCACGATCAGGTCGCTCGGCTGCAATCCGCCCATCTTGGCGTCGAGGTCGCGCAGTCCGGTCGAAATACCGGACAGTTTGCCGTCGCGCTGGAACGCCTTCGCCGCCATGTCGACGGCGACCGTGAGTGCGTCCGCAAAGCGCTGGAAGCCGCCATCGTAGCGGCCGGTTTCGGCGAGGCTGTAGAGCTGCCGTTCGGCGTCCTCGATCTGCGCGCGCGGGGCAAAGTCGACTGGTGCGTCGTAGGCGACGTTGACGATCTCCTCGCCGATCTGGATCAGGTTGCGGCGCAGGCTGAGATCATAGACGGTACGCCCGTAGTCCTGGGCGTTGATGATGGTGGTCGCTTCGGCGGCGAGGCGGGCGAGGTATTGGCTGACCGTCATGCCGCCAAGGTCCAGATCGGCAGGCAGGAACGTCTTCAAGGTCACGGGATTCGCAACCTTGCCCATCCGAATCAGACTGCCGGCCGTCTCATAGATCTGCTGGTGGATGGCTTCGAAGAAGTGCTTCGGCTCCAGAAAATCGGAGACCCGGTAGAAGGCGTCGTTGTTGACCAGTATCGCGCCGAGCAGCCCTTGTTCCGCTTCGATGTTGTGCGGCGCGCTCCGATAGGTCGGGGACGCGGCGTCGGGCGCGAGCTTGTGGACGTTCGAATCAGTCAAGGCCATGGACGAGCTTATTCTTCCGATTTCGTCGTTACTGAGATTTTCGGCTGCGGGGCCGCGATCAAGCGCCAGCCCGGCACGAAGCGAAAGGACGGATGTTTCTTATGCACGATTCACACAACGCAATGTGTGAATCCGGGACTGCCGGATGCATTCCGCTTGACGGGGTTTCGGTCGAAAGGAGCGGGAGCGCGACCGATCTAAGATGTGGTCGGCAAAAATTAGGGGCGGCCTGAACCTTTTACCGGGCTGCCGCGCCCAACCATCGACGAGTTCGGTGCTGGCCTCGGTTCCTCAGACCAGGATGAGGAAAGCCAGCGCGATCAAGGCGGCGGCAACGCCGGTTGCGATCAAGGCGTAGTCGGTCACGAGGTCGCGTTGCGGGTCCAACGTCGTCTGGTGCGGTTCTCGGGTCATTTCAAACCACTACGACAGCCCGGAACGGACCTCTGTGAAGCAGATCACATCTGCCGCTTTTTTCTTTGCGGCGGCTTCGCGGGAACGACCCGGTGGATTCCGGGTTGTCTTCGCTCGGGGAAGATACGGCGACGATGGCTCGAGAGTTTCAGACAGTGCGACCAAGGCTTGGCCGGGCAGGCGGCGTGGACCGCCGCTGGCTGGCGTCGCTTGTCGAAGCCATGGAGCAGGCGGCGCGTCCGGAGGTCCGGATCGTTCCTTGCGACATCAGCCTGATTTCGGCCGCGGCGGCTCACTTGGCGCGCCCGGCGCCGACCTTCGCCCATCGCGGCTCGCCGACGGCCTGCGCAACTAGCGGTACCCGTTCTTTCAGGCCTATTCGCCGGCGAGTTGCAGCCGGGGTTTTGCGGCGCCGGCTTCCTTGAGCCGGAGGCGGCCTTCCTCGCGCCCGATATAGTCGCGGGTCATCGGCACGATGCCTTGGCGCTTGGTCAGCTGCAGCTGGAAATTCATCATGTTCTGCACCCGGAACGACATCTCCGAGGCCGCCAGATAGAATTCCCACATCCGGGCAAAGGTCTCGTCGTAGAGTCGCACGGCTTCCTCGCGCCGCGCCATGAAGCGGTCGCGCCACGCCTTCAGGGTGTCCGCATAGTGCAGGCGCAGGATTTCCATGTCGCAGATCAGCAGTCCGGCCTTCTCGATCGCCGGCATGACCTCGGAGAGCGCCGGAATGTAGCCCCCGGGGAAGATGTATTTCCGGATCCAGGGGCTGGTGACATCGGGACCGGTCGAGCGGCCGATCGAGTGCAACAGCATGACCCCGTCATCGCTCAGCAGCTCGGCGCAGCGCTTGAAGAAGGTTTCGTAAAACGCGACCCCGACATGCTCGAACATGCCGACCGAGACGATGCGGTCGAACGGGCCGGGGATGTCGCGGTAGTCCTGCAGCAGGAAACGCGCGGAGTGCGCCAGGTTCTTCTCCGCGGCCCGGGCGTTGGCAATCTGCAGCTGCTCGGTCGATAGCGTGACGCCGGTGACGTCGGCGCCGCTCATCTCGGCGAGATAGAGCCCCAGCCCGCCCCAGCCGGAACCGATGTCGAGGACGCGGTCGCCGGGCTTGATCAGGAGTTTTGCTGCAAGGTGGCGCTTCTTGGCGAGCTGGGCATCGTCCAGCGTCGAGTCCGGCGTCTCGAAATAGGCGCAGCTGTATTGCTTGTCGGCGTCGAGGAAGAGGGAATAGAGGCGGCCGTCGAGGTCGTAATGACGGGCGACATTGCGCCGGGACCGGCCGCGCACGTTGAGCTGCTGGGCGCGCCGCCCGAGAAAACGAACCCAGGCCTGCATCCTGGCAAAGTTCGGCAACATGGCCGCCTGGCCCATCAGGACAGCGAGCACATCGGCGATGGTGCCTTGCTCCACCACGAAAGTGCCGTCCATGAAGGCTTCGCCGAGATAAAGCTCGGGATCCACCAAAATGCGCAGTTCGGCGGCCCTGGTCATGAACCGTGCGGCGACGGGAATGCCCGTGCCGTCACCACAGGTGAATTTGGCGCCGCTCGCGGTCGTGAACGTGATCGAGCCGCGGCGGATGAAGCGCCCCAAGAAAAATCGCAACAATCGGTCCATCGAAGCACCAACGGAACGGCAAGCTGCACACTGACACCACCGGAGCTGATCACTCCAATGTGTCCCCAACCTAAACATAGGCAGGGAATTGGATCGCGCTATTGCATTGTGCTCAAAGCCGATATTCCAAAATGTGACAATTGCGTGGATGCGTCACGCGCCCGCTTCCATTCGCGTGATAATCGGCTAAAAGGTGACCGCCGCGGCCGATCCATGAGGCGCAGGCGGCGATTTTTCCGGAATCTGGAGACTTAAGGAATGGTGAGCCGAGCCCTCAGTCTGGCGACGGTGACGCTTCTGATTGGCTGCCTGTCGGCCGTATCAGCGCAAGCGCAAAACCTCGAGGCCGGCAAAAGCCCCTCCCAGATCTTCGCCAACACCTGCACGGCCTGCCACAAGAGCCCGCGCGGTCTCTTGAAGACCGTGCCGGCCGGCTCGCTGCCGGGCTTCCTGCGCCAGCACTACACGACGTCGAGCGACATGGCCGGCGTGCTGGCGTCCTATCTGATTTCGAACGGCGCCAACGATCCGCGCTACCAGGCCAAGGATCAGCCCAAGGGGGCCAAGGGCCGGGACGGCAGGCAGGAGGCAAACCAGTCTCCGGAGCAGCCGGCCGAGCGCCCGTCGCGCCGGCAGCATCAGGGGGCGGCGCCGCAGGAGGGGACCAAAGAAGGTGCGAGGGAAGCCGCGAAGCCCGACGCCGACGGTCTGAATCCCGAAGCGCGTCCCGCCCACCGCGGCCGGCGCATGGCGCGTCCGAGCGAGACGCCTGATGGTGCCAAGCCGGACGACGGCCAGATCCCGCAGGCCGCGGGCGAGGGCAGGCCGTCGCGCCAGAAACATGGCCGTCGCGGCAAGCCGGTCGAGGAGCCGAAGTCGGACGAGGCGCCCAAGGGCGAGGCGGCGGGCGACGAGCCCAAATCCCAGACCGCCGTCAAGCGCGAAGACAACGGTGAGGCCGAGAAGCCGGCGAAGCCAGCCAGCCAGCCCGACACGGCCAAGGTCGAGGCGCCCAAGGTCGATACGCCCAAGAGCAATGCGGGCAGCGAGCCGGCTGCCACGCGATCCGACCCGGTTCCACAGGTCACGCCAGCGGCTCCCGCCGCTTCCCCTGCGCCCGAGCCGGCCGCTGCCGCTTCGCCCGCGCCGGCGCCCGCCGCGCTGCCGGTAACCGCAGCTGCGCCGCCGCCTCCGCCCCCGACGACGCCGGGCTCCGGTCCGCCGGAAGCGCCGACCTCGAAGTAATCGCCAACGCCGGGCCGTGAGGTCCGGCGTTATCATTTGACCGCAACTAGAGTAAAGCTCTAGAGTATTGATCTAGTCACGAAGGGAGCAGGGGGTGAGTACGGCACGCGACGATCTCCTGGCGGCGGGACTGGCGGTGTTCGACCGCGACGGGTTCGAGGGCGCGACGGTGGCCGAGATCCGCTCCCGTGCCCGCGCGTCCAACGGCAGCTTCTTCCATTTCTTCGCCTCGAAGAAGCAGCTCGCCGGAACCCTGTTCCTGGAGATCCTGCAGGCCTACCACGCCGCGATCATCACCGCGGTCAACGACACGCACGGCGCCAGCGAGGGCGTTGCGCGGCTGATCCGCGCCCATCTCGATTGGGTTGTGACCTTCAGGCGCGAGGCGCGCTTTCTGTTCGAGATTTCGCGCAGCGAGTGGAGCGAGGAGGTGCGCGGCGCGCAGCGCAGCGAGAACTCGCGGCTCACCGATGGCATCGAGCGCTGGCGCGCGCCGCTGCTCGCGCGCGGCGAGTTGCTGCCGATGAGCGCGACACTTTTCTTCAGCCAGATCATCGGGCCGGCGCAGATCTTTTGCCGCGCCTATCTATCGGGCCGCCATCCCGGTGATCCGCGCGAACAGGTCGAGACGCTGATCGCCTGCGCGATCCGCGCGGTGGTGGCGCCGGGTGCGCCGGAGCGAGCAGGAGGGACGTCATGAACGAGACCGATCCGGACTTTGCGCCGATCGCGACGCGGATTCGCGACAATGTCGGCCGCCAGGGCTTCATGGGTCTTGTCGGTGCTGAGGTGGCCGAGCTCTCGCGCGGCGCATGCACGCTCACGGTCGACCGGCGGCCCGAGCTGTTGCAGCAGCATGGCCTGTTTCACGGCGGGGTGACGGCGTTCCTGGTCGACAACGCCACCACGATTGCGGCGGCGACCTCGCGTGGCCAGCCCGCGCTGACCGCCGAGTACAAGCTGAACCTGCTGTCGCCGGCATCGGGCGATCGCCTGATCTGCCGGGCGCGCGTGATCAAACCCGGACGCCAGGTCGCCGTCGTTGCAGCCGACGTGTTCTGCATCATCGACGGCAAGGAGAAGCATACCGCGACGGCGCTCGCTTCGATCGCGATGCTCGATGATCAGGCGACGGCGCGAATCCAAAGCCCGGCCTGATGGGGCCGGGCTTCAGTCGGTGGAGGGATGAAGAGACGCTTACTTTTCTTCGGCAGCCGGAGCCGGCGCGGCCTCGTCGTCGTGCTGCGCTTCCGGATCGAAGAATTCGCCGGCTGCGGCGAGCGCTTCGGCGGCAGCGTCCTGGTCTTCCTGGCGGGTCGAGATGTCCTCGCCGCGCTTGATCCGCTCGGCCTCTTCGGCGGAGCGGGCGACCGTCACGGTGACGCTGGTCTCGACCTCGGGGTGAACGGCGATGGTCACCTTCTGCTGCCCGATTACCTTGATCGGCGAGTCGAGCCAGACCTGCGGACGGGAAACCGTGACGCCGTCGGCGGCCAGCGCCGTGACGATGTCGCGCACCGTGACCGAGCCGAACAGCTGGCCGGACTCGGAGGCCTGGCGGATGATGATGATGTCGCGGCCGTCGATCTTCTCGGCGACCAAGGCGGCTTCGCCCTTGGCCTTGATGTTGTTGGCCTCGAGCTCGGCCTTCATGCCGTCGTACTTGGCGCGGTTCGCCTCGGTGGCGCGCAGCGCCTTGCCGCGCTTCAGCAAGAAGTTGCGGGCGAACCCGTCCTTGACGCGCACGACTTCGCCCATCTGGCCAAGCTTGGCAACGCGTTCGAGCAGAATGACTTCCATTTTCGTTCTCCTTTAGAGGCTAAGTATCGGGTTTAAGTGGTTGGATCGAATCTCACTCCGCAGGCAGAGGCGGCGGCCGTGTCTGCAGATAGCGCTGGCGCAGTCCGAACACGGCGTCGGCGATGCCGAGCGCGAAGATTGCGACGATCGGCCAGCCGAACATCACGACGACGGCGTAGATGCCGCCGAGCCAGAAGCCGCGATTGGCGAGCGACAGCGTCAGGGTGTGCAGCACGGCGAAGCCGACCAGCGCATAGGCGATCACGAGCGCTGTGGTCACGATCTGCGCCAGCAGCGCAAGCATGCCGCCGGCGAAGCTGACGGCGACCGCCACCAACAACGCGACCAGCGTCATGGCGGGGAGGGCGGTGCCGCGGAGTTCCGGCCACGGCCGGTTCAGCCGCCCGGAGGTTTGTGCGATCTTGCCGGCGAGCCACAAGCTTAGCGTCAGCGTCACCATCGCGAGAATTGTTGCGGCGAGGGGCGCGAGGATCACCAGCACGTCGACCAGCCGTTCGATCTCACCGCCGGGCAGCCCTTCGCCAGCGCTCAGCACCTTAAGCAGACCGCGCCGCAAAGTACCGGTGACTGTGTCGGCATCCGAGCCGAGCGTGAGCAGCGCGGCGGTTGTGGTGATGATCGCGAAGGCCGCGACCCAGAGCAGGATACGGCCGACGGGGTACCATTCAAGCGCAGGCGGCTGCTGGGCTATGTTGTCGCCGGCTGCGCCCGCGATCGGCCGTCCGAGCAGCGCGAGGTGGCCGAGCCACCAGCCGGGCAGGGCGACCATTATGGCAAACGCGATGCAATAAGGGAGTCCGAAGATCGCGCCGAGCACGGAGGCGGCAGCGACACCGCCGATGGCTGCGGCAAGCGGTCCCCAAGCGAGCGCCGACACCATCAGCGGCAGCGGCGCAAGAAAGTACAGCAGCAACGAGATCAGCGCGCCCGAACTGATCGAGGCGAACATCAGCGCCGACGCGGCGCCGGCGGCAAGTGCAACAATGAGGATCGCGATCATCAGCTGTCCCGCTCCTTTCGAGCGGTTAGAGGCACTCTGTCGAGAACCCCAACCATCGGCGACCGGACGACCCGGAAGCCTTATGAGAATGAGCGGCCGGCGGCGCGTGCCGCCGGCCGGTAACGGTTAGCGAATAACGTAGGGCAGCAGGCCGAGGAAGCGCGCGCGCTTGATGGCGCGGGCGAGTTCACGCTGCTTCTTGGCGGACACGGCCGTGATGCGGCTCGGCACGATCTTGCCGCGCTCGGAGACGTAACGCATCAGCAGCTTGGAATCCTTGTAGTCGATCTTCGGCGCATTCGCGCCCGTGAACGGGCAGGACTTGCGACGACGGAAAAACGGACGGCGGGCACCAGCATCAGCCATGATTCATTACTCCTCGGTCGCAGCTTCTTCTTCGCGCGGACGGCGCGGGCCACGATCGCCGCGGAAGCCGCCGCCATCGCGATCACCACGGAAGCCGCCTTCGCGGTCGCCCCGGAATCCACCGCCACGGTCATCGCGCTCGCGGTCACGGTCGGCCTTGCGCATCATGGCGGACGGGCCTTCCTCGTGCTCTTCGACGCGCACGGTGAGATAGCGGATAACGTCTTCGCTGATCCGCTCCTGGCGCTCGATCTCGGTGACGACAGTCGACGGTGCGTCGATGTTCATCAGCACGAAATGCGCCTTGCGGTTCTTGTTCATGCGGTAGGTGAGGGAGCGGACGCCCCAGCTCTCGGTCTTGGTGACCTTGCCGCCGCCCTGTTCGACGATACCCGTCATCTGGGCCGTCAGTTCATCCACCTGCTGGGTGCTCGCATCCTGACGCGCGAGAAAAACATGCTCATAAAGAGGCATGGTTGTCCTTTCCTGTGTTGGCGTGGTTTCCGGCGACAAGCCCTTCGAGACCTTCGGAAAGGACTCGAGCTGCTCAGAAGGCGGGAGCACGGGACGACGGGCCGACTGGCCCTGCCACATCAAAATCAACGGGTGAATTTGCTGAGACCGTCCGTTCAGCTCCCGGCCGGAGCCCACGAATGGCGCGCTTTATACGGATTTTGGCCGCAAAGGCAAGGGTGCGCAGAGGGGTCCTGGCCCCCAGATTTGCCACGGGTGATAGCCCTCCGGGCCGATCGGCGCAACTTCGCGCCGTTCCGGATTGATTTCTTTGTTTGTATGTCATACAAATATCGCAGGGAGGATGATCGATGGGTTCGAAGGCCGCCGGCGGCATGTCTGCGCCCGATCCGAAGCACGCGGTTCGCGCGACGCGGTCGGCGGGGCGCAAGATGCGCTCGCTGCTGCTCGATGCCGCCAGCCGCCTGTTCAAGGAGCGCGGGCTCTCGGGCACGTCGATCTCCGACATTGCCGCAGCGGCCGACGCCTTTCCGAGCCAGATCACCTATTACTTCCGCACCAAGGAAGCGCTGTTCGTCGAAGCCGCCAGCCGCGACATGCTTTACCTCGCGCGCGCGACCGAGCAGGCCGCCCTGAAGGCCCACACGCCGCGGGATTACACCCACGCTTTGGCCGAGACCGTGACCGCGACCGACACGGTCGCCTTCTTCGCCGAGGCCCTGACCCTGACACGGCGCCGGCAGGATCTCGCGCCTTTGGTCGAGCGCACCATCGAGCGCCTGCACAGCGAAGGCGCGCGCGCCTATGCGGATCAGGTCGAGCGACACGGCTGGCGCTCGCTGCGCGCGCCCGAGGAGAGCTCGCGGCGGTTCTGGGCGATTGCAATCGGCGTGATCGTTGAAGGTTTTGCGATGGGCCGCGGCGCCGAGGAGATGTGCCGCGAATTGCTGCGCGCGCTCGGCGAGCAGGCGACATCGACATCGGCCAATGATGGATCGCGGCTGCGCCTGGTCGGCGATCGCGATCATTCACCCTCAACGGACGGGGAGACGAACTCATGACCGCGCTACGCATGCGTGCCCGCGATTTCCTCACCGAGGACGAACTGGTTGCCGTCCGGCAACGCACGACGTGGAAGGGCGCAGCCCTGATCGTGCACGCCTGGGCGCTGATCCTGGGCGCGATCGCGCTGGTCGCGTGGTGGCCCAATCCGCTGACATATTTGCTTGCTGTTGCGATCATCGGCTCGCGCCAGCTCGGACTCGCCATCCTGATGCATGACGGTGCGCATGGCTGTCTCTCCGCGAACGAGAAGACCAATCTCACGCTGAGCCAATGGTTCTGCGCCTATCCGATCTTCGCCGAAACCCGCGGCTATCGCCGCTATCATCTGCAGCATCACGCCCGGACGCAGCAGGAGGATGATCCGGATCTGGTTCTGTCGGCACCGTTTCCGATCACGAAGATGAGCTACCGCCGGAAATTCCTCCGCGATATCACCGGGCAGACCGGCTACCAGCAGCGCAAGGCGCAGCTGCTCAACGCGATCGGGCCGAAAGAGTGGCCGCTATCGCAGCGCGCCGCCAATTTCTGGCAGAAGCTCGGGCCGCAATGCGTCACCAACGCGCTGCTGTTCGCAGGACTTGCCGCCGCGGGCGTGTGGTGGGCCTATCCGCTGCTATGGCTGGCGCCGCTGCTGACCTGGATGATGGTGATCACGCGGATCCGCAACATCGCCGAACATGCCGTCGTGCCCGACAGCGCCGATCCCTTGCGCAACACCCGCACCACGCGGGCCAATGTCCTCGAGCGGCTGTTCATCGCGCCGTACTACGTGAACTATCACCTCGAGCATCATCTGCTGTTCTACGTGCCCTGCTACAACCTGCCGCGCGTCCACCGCATCCTGAGCGGAAGCCGCTATGCCGACCGGATGGAAGTCCAGCCGGGCTATGCCGCCGTGCTGCGGCTGGCGACCGCCAAGCCCAACCGGGAAGACCGCCCGGGCCAACTGGTCAACAGCGCCCGCCGGGCGCGGGCCGGCGCCGAGGTTAACGCCGACCAGAATGCCGGTGGATTCTAGGCGGAGCCGGCCCCGGCATCCCCAGGGTTCCGCGCGCGCGGCTTGACATCGCGCCCCCCATCAGTGTCTTACGGCCCGGTCCGAGGCCGGTTGCAAGGCAGGGCCCGGACCCGCTGTGGCGCGTTTCGCGCGACGGGATACCGTTTTCCCCTGCGGCAGGCGCGGCGCTTGCGCGGGGATGACGCTCAACAAGGTAGGGAGCGCCGATGACGGCAGCATTCACGTTTCCCGGGCAAGGCTCGCAGGCGGTTGGCATGGGCAAGGCCCTGGCCGACGCCTTTCCGGTCGCCAAGGCCGTGTTCGACGAGGTCGATTCCGCGTTGGGCGAGAAGCTGACCGCGATCATCTGGGATGGTCCGGGCGAGACATTGCAACTGACCGAAAACGCCCAGCCGGCCCTGATGGCGGTCTCGATCGCCACGTTGCGCGTGCTCGAGAGCGAGGCCGGCTTCTCGGTCGGTCGCAACGCGGCCTTCGTTGCCGGGCATTCGCTCGGCGAGTATTCGGCACTGGCCGCCGCCGGCAGCCTGACGGTCAGCGACACCGCGCGGCTGCTACGCACCCGCGGGCTTGCCATGCAGAAGGCGGTGCCGGTCGGCGCCGGTGCGATGGCCGCGCTGCTCGGCCTCGACTACGAGGCGGCGGTCGCGGTGGCCAACGAGGCGGCGCAGGGCCAGGTCTGCCAGGCGGCCAACGACAATGGCGGTGGCCAGGTGGTGGTCTCCGGCGACAAGGCGGCGGTCGACCGCGCGGTCGAGATCGCCAAGACCAAGGGCGCCAAGCGCGCCATGCTGCTGCCGGTGTCGGCGCCGTTCCACTGCAAGCTGATGCAGCCGGCGGCCGATGCGATGGCGGAGGCGCTGGCCGGCGTCACCATCAAGGCGCCCGCGGCGCCGCTGGTCTCCAACGTGCTGGCTTCCGCAATCACCGATCCCGACGAGATCCGCCGCCGCCTGGTCGAGCAGGTCACGGGGACGGTTCGCTGGCGCGAGTCGGTTGCCTATATGGCCGGCCAGGGCGTGACGCGGTTCTTCGAGATCGGCGCCGGCAAGGTGCTGAGCGGCCTCGTCAAGCGCATCGCCGATGGCGCGGTCGGCGTGTCCGTCGGCGGCCCGAACGATATTGCTGCGGCCAAGGATGCGCTGGCAGCATCGGCGTAAAGCAGCCGGAAGGAGAATTCGATGTTTGATCTGACTGGCAAGACGGCGCTCGTGACGGGCGCAACCGGCGGCATCGGCGGCGCGATCGCGCAGGCGCTGCATGCGCAGGGCGCGACGGTCGCGATTTCGGGGACGCGGCGCGAGGTGCTCGACGGCTTCGCGGCCAAGCTCGGCGAGCGCGTTCATGTGCTGCCGTGCAATCTCTCGAGCAAGGATGACGTCGAGGCGCTGGTGCCGGCGGCGGAAGCCGCGATGGGGCAGGTCGACATCCTGATTGCGAATGCCGGCATCACCCGCGACAACCTGTTCGTGCAGCTGCGCGACGAGGATTGGGACGACGTGATTGCGGTCAACCTGACCGCGACATTCCGCCTGGCGCGCGCGGCGACCAAATTGATGATGCGCAAGCGCTTCGGCCGCATCATCGCGATCACCTCGATCGTCGGCGTCACCGGCAATCCGGGACAGGGCAACTACTCAGCGTCGAAGGCCGGCATCATCGGCCTGATCAAGACGCTGGGCGCCGAATACGCCAAGCGCGGCGTGACCGCGAACTGCATCGCGCCGGGCTTCATCAAGACGCCGATGACGGATGCGCTCAACGACAAGCAGCGCGAAGCCATCCTGGCGAAGGTTCCTGCGGCGCGGCTCGGAACGCCCGAGGATATCGCTGCGGCAGCGGTCTATCTGGCCTCGAACGAGGCCGCCTATGTCACCGGGCAGACGATTCACGTCAACGGCGGGATGGCTATGATTTGAGCTGGTTGCCGGCTCTCGCAATGCGGCGAAAAGCCGTTTTCGGGAGCCGGTTCAGGCGTGTAGTCAAGGCTTGGGAAGTATGATAGCTGAACCCCCCATGGATGGGCAAAGAACGCCATTGCAGGATTTTGAAACCCTGTATATTGGCGTGGCGACGCCTGCCGTTCGCCGGGGCTTTAGTCGGCTACGACCGGGCCGAATCAAGACTATGCGCGACTGAGTAATCGAGACGACCACGATGGCTCGTATCGTCTTGGGGTCGGGTCCAATGGAACAACGAGGTTGAACGATGAGTGAGATTGGCGAGCGGGTTAAGAAGATTGTGGTCGAGCACCTTGGTGTCGAACCCGAGAAGGTGGTCGATAGCGCGAGCTTCATCGATGACCTCGGCGCCGACAGCCTCGACACGGTCGAGCTCGTGATGGCTTTCGAAGAAGAATTCGGTTGCGAGATTCCCGACGACGCGGCGGAGACGATTCTGACCGTGGGCGACGCGACCAAGTTTCTTGAGAAGAACGCGAAGAGCTGACGCCGATCGCGAAGTTGACGGGGCCGGACGGACCGTGATCGAGCGGTCCCCCGGCTTCTTATTATTAGCGGCGCATTGCCGGCCGGAGACGTGGAAATGAGACGAGTTGTCGTCACGGGGCTGGGCATGGTTACACCGCTCGGCTGCGGCGTTGACGCAACCTGGGCGCGCATCCTCGCCGGCGACAGCGGCGGCAAGAAGATCGACACTTTCGAAGTGTCCGACCTGCCGAGCCAGATCGCCTGCTACATTCCGCGCGGCGACGGCTCTGGCGGCACCTTCAATCCGGATCAGTGGATGGAGCCGAAGGACCAGCGCAAGGTCGACGACTTCATTCTCTACGCGATGTGCGCGGCCAGGCAGGCGCTCGACGATGCCGCCTGGCATCCGAAGTCCGATGAGGACCAGTTCGCCACCGGCACGATGATCGGCTCCGGCATCGGCGGCCTCACCGGCATCGCCGAGACCGCGGTGCTGCTCAAGGAACGTGGACCGCGCAGGGTCTCTCCCTTCTTCATTCCGGGCCGCCTGATCAATCTGGCATCCGGCTACGTCTCGATCGAGCACGGCTTGAAGGGCCCCAATCATTCGGTCGTCACGGCCTGCTCGACCGGCGCGCACGCCGTCGGCGATGCAGCGCGGCTGATCGCGCTCGGCGACGCCGACGTGATGGTCGCGGGCGGCGCCGAATCGCCGATCTCCCGCATCGGCATCGCCGGCTTCTGCGCGGCGCGTGCGCTGTCCACCGGCTTCAACGACACGCCGGAAAAGGCATCGCGGCCCTACGACAAGGATCGCGACGGCTTCGTGATGGGCGAGGGTGCCGGCGTCCTCGTGCTCGAGGAATACGAGCACGCCAAACAGCGTGGTGCGAAGATCTATGCCGAGGTCACCGGCTACGGCCTGTCGGGCGATGCCTTCCACATCACCTCGCCGCCGCCGGACGGCAATGGCGGATTCCGCAGCATGAGCATGGCGCTGAAGCGCGCCGGCCTCGTCGCATCCGATCTCGACTACATCAATGCGCACGGCACCTCGACGCAGGTCGGCGACGAGATCGAGCTCGGCGCGGTCGAGCGTCTGCTCGGCAACGCGGCTTCGAAGGTTTCGATGTCGTCGACCAAGTCGGCGACCGGACATCTGCTCGGCGCCGCCGGTGCGATCGAGGCGATCTTCGCGGTGCTGGCGATTCGCGATAACGTGGTGCCGCCGACCATCAATCTCGATAATCCGTCGGTGCAAACGGCGATCGATCTTGTGCCGCATACGTCGCGCAAGCGTGACGTCAATGTGGCGCTGTCCAATTCCTTCGGTTTCGGCGGCACAAACGCCTCCGTGATCGTGCAGCGCGTGACCAATTAGTAGGTCTTTAGAGCGTTTTCGAGCGAAGTCGGTACCGGTTCGCGTGAAGAAAACGCGTCAAAAAAAGAATCTAGAGTCCCGTTCCGATTCAATCGGAATGGGACTTTAGAACTAGTCCACCGTTTTGCCGTATTCCGCGGTGACTCCTAATAGCGGGCGTATGCTATTGGCAGGGCAGGGGTTTGTCCGGCCACGATTCAACCGGCAGGATATTGGTTTGCATCGATGAGTGAGAGGCCGCCCATTTCACCAAGGAGTCCACGTGCCGCGCTGGAGCCCGAACAGGTTCCGCCGCCGCCCAAGCGCTCGGATCGTGCCCGCAATCCTTTCGTGATCGTCGGCAATGCCATCTTCACCATCCTGATCATCCTGATGATCGGCGCCGGCGCCACCTACTACTACGGCAAGCAGACGCTGGAATCGCCGGGGCCGCTGCAGGAAGACAAGATCGTCAACATCCCCGCGCGCGCCGGCAAGCGTGACATCGCCGACGTGCTGTCGCGCGAGGGCGTGATCAACGTCAATCCCTGGGTCTTCATCGGCAGCGTGTTTGCGCTGAAGGCGAGCTCCGATCTCAAGCCCGGCGAATATTCGTTCCAGAAGAATGCCAGCCTGCGCGACGTCATCGCCACCATCGTCGACGGCAAGGTGGTGCAGCACGCCATCACGATCCCGGAAGGTCTGACCTCGGAGCAGATCGTGACGCGGCTCACCGACAACGACATCTTCACCGGCTCGGTGCGGGAGATTCCGCGCGAGGGCACGCTGTTGCCGGAGACCTACAAATTCCCGCGCGGCACCACGCGCGACCAGGTGATCCAGCGCCTGCAGCAGGCGCAGAAGCGCGTGCTCGCCGAGATCTGGGAACGCCGCAACACCGATTCGCCGCTGAAATCGCCGGACCAGCTGGTGACGCTGGCCTCGATCGTGGAGAAGGAAACCGGCCGCGCCGACGAGCGCAGCCGTGTCGCCGCCGTGTTCATCAACCGCCTGCGGCAGAGGATGAAGCTGCAGTCCGACCCGACCATCATCTACGGACTGGTGGGCGGCAAGGGAACGCTGGGGCGTCCGATCAAGCGCAGCGAGATCACGCAGCCGTCGCCCTACAACACCTATGTGATCGACGGCTTGCCGCCGGGACCGATCGCCAATCCCGGCCGCGCCTCGCTGGAGGCCACCGCCAATCCGGCGCGCACGCGTGACCTGTTCTTCGTTGCCGACGGAACCGGCGGCCACGCCTTTACCGAAACCTACGACCAGCACGCCAAGAACGTCGCCAAGCTGCGCGCGTCGGAAAAGCAGATCCAGAACGACACCGTCGAGCCCGCGGATGATCCGGTGCCCGCCGCCGCGGCGCCCGGCGCTGCCGACACCAATCCCACGGCGGCCACACCGCCGAAGCCCACCAACCAGAAGAAACCGCCGCGCAGCGGTCGCCAGGGCGCAGCGCAGCAGACCAGTTCGCCGCCCGTTGTGCAGCGCTAGCGCTGCATTGTTTGAGGGTGGAACGTAATTCCACTTTCACGGAATCCGTTTTAAGTTCGCACCGGCTGCCCACGAGTCTCGTCGTCTCCGGGTGAGTCCCATATCCTTCTGTTGGAGAGTTTCACGCGATGGCGCTATCGAGCATGACTGGCTTTGCCCGAAGCCATGGCGCGAGCGGTCCCTATACGTTCGAGTGGGAGCTGAAGTCGGTCAACGCCAAGGGCTTTGACCTGCGGTTGCGGCTGCCGCCGGGCTGGGACGAACTGGAAGCCCTTACCAAGAAGCGGGCCGGCGAGTTGCTGTCGCGCGGCACAGTCTACGCCAACCTCAGCGTCAAGCGCACCGATGCGGCGCAGACCATCCGGATCAATGAGGACGTGCTGGCCGCGGTCGTGAAGGTCGCAGGTGAGCTCGCGCAGCGGATCGACGCGGTGGCGCCGAGCATCGACGGATTGCTCGGCATCAAGGGCGTTATCGAGGTGGTCGACCCCGAGAGCAACGAGGAGGAGGACAAGGCGGCGCGCGAGGCGGCGGCGAAGGCCTTCGAGCAGGCACTCGCGAGCCTCGTCGAGATGCGCCGCCGCGAGGGCGATGCGCTGGGCCAGATCCTGATGCAGCGCATGGACGAGATCGAGCGGCTCGCCAAGCGCGCCGAGACGGCTCCCGGCCGCAAGCCCGAGGCGATCAAGGCGCGGCTTGCCGAGCAGATCGCAGCGCTGCTGGAGACCTCCGATCGCTTCGACGCCGACCGGCTCAGCCAGGAAGCGATCCTGATCGCCACCAAGGCCGACATCCGCGAGGAGCTCGACCGCATCGCCTCGCATATCGGCCAGGCGCGCGAGATGATCGGCAAGGGCGGACCGGTCGGGCGGCGGCTCGACTTCCTCGCCCAGGAGTTCAATCGCGAGGTCAACACCTGCTGCTCGAAGTCGAACGACGTCGAGCTGACCAACACCGGCCTCGAAATGAAGAACGTGGTCGAGCAGTTCCGCGAACAGGTCCAGAATCTGGAGTGAACGATGACGGCGCAGGGTTTTGACGGCGTTGAGCGGCGCGGACTGATGTTCGTCCTGTCGTCGCCCTCGGGCGCCGGCAAGACGACGCTGTCGCGCATGCTGATCGAGCGGATGCCGGGCTTGAAGATGTCGGTGTCGGCGACCACGCGGCCGAAGCGGCCGGGCGAGGTCGAGGGGCGCGACTATTTCTTCGTCGACAAGACCAGGTTCGAGGCGATGGCCAAGCAGGGCGAACTGCTGGAATGGGCCACCGTGTTCGACAACCGCTACGGCACGCCGCGCGCGCCGGTCGAGGCTGCGCTCGCGGCCGGCGAGGATGTGCTGTTCGACATCGACTGGCAGGGCACCCAGCAATTGCGCGAGAAGGCGCGCGCCGACGTGGTCAGCGTCTTCATCCTGCCGCCGTCAGCCGGCGATCTCGAGAAGCGTCTCCACACCCGTGCGCAGGATTCCGAGGAGGTCATCCGCGGGCGGATGAACCGCGCCACCCATGAGCTGAGCCACTGGGCGGAATACGACTACATCGTCGTCAACCAGAACGTCGACGACGCCTTTGCCGAGGTGCAGTCGATCCTGAAGGCCGAGCGGCTCAAGCGAGAGCGCCGCACCGGCCTGACCGAGTTCGTGCGCGGCCTGCAGCGTCAGCTCGAAAAGTAGCGCGACCGGAACAGTGATGCGATCCGGGGATCGAATCACGTCTCATCTGCTTTCCTGAGCGCGCTCTAAAGCACAATGAAATTAGGTTGAACTGGAACGGCGTCGAAAGTTCACCTCTCCCCGGCGGGGAGAGGTGAACCGAAAGCGCGGCAAGCCGATTCAACCAAAACTCTTCCCGCTCTAGTTCGCCGCGCTGCGCGCCAGCCGCTGCAGCATCGCCGCGATCTGCTTGTTGTCTTGCTCGGTTTGATCCGCCTCGCGCGGCGTCTCGCGGCGAGCAACAACCGGCGTCTCGGCGCGGCGCGGAACCGGTGTCTCGGACCGGCGCGGCGTCGCCTCGGACAGGCGCAACGGACGGTCGCGGCTGACCACTGCCATCGGCGGCGCCGGCTCGGTGTGGAGTGAATCCCAGGGCGCGCGCCATTCGTCGCTGATCTGGTAGGGCGGCGTACGGGTGCGGGTCAGCCGGAACACCAGCGCGCTGACCAGGCCGGCCAGCGCCAGCGCGCCGACCATCACGATCAGCAGCATCTGCGTTGCGGACGACGATTTCTCAGCGGACGCCTCTGCTGTCACGGGTGCGGCCGGTGCCGGCGCGGCCGCCTGTTGCGGCGTCGCATCGGCCTGCGCGACCACGGTCGGCTGGTCTGCGGCGTGCCGGGTTCCGTTGGTCCCGGCCATGCTCGATGCATCCAGCCATCTGGCGTTCACCTCCGACGCCTGGGCGTTGGCGCCGGTGGGCGCGGCGGACGCCGCCGGGGCGGTCGTCGCCGCAGTGCCGGACTGACCGGCGTCTGCGCTCGCGACCGGCGCGGCTGCGGCCTGCGGGGAGGGCCACTCGGCATGCGCGTCGGCGACGGATTTGCGCATGGCCGGCTGGGGCGCTGGCTGGCTCTGTGGCGGCGTTGCATCGGCGGTCGTGGTGTCCGGCGCGGCCGCCGCGGGCTGTGGCTGCGTCGTCGTCGCGGTCCTGGCGACGGTCTTGGTCTTGGCGTCACCGAGATACCAGCACTGCTTCTTGGTGCTGCGGTCGAGATGGTAGAACCAGTGGCTCCCCGCAGGCGCGGTTCCCTTCGGCGCGGACAGACAGCTATCCGCAGTCTTCGCATTCGCCGTATTGGTGCTCGCCGTATTGGCGGCGGTCTGGGCCATGGCCGTGAAGTTGGCACCAGCCAACATGCTGACGGCAAGCGCCGCAGCGAATTTCGCTGAACGATTTGACATACGCGTCCCCGGTATTTCTTTTTACGCAAACGCTGGTGCAGCCAATCTCGGTAAAGAGTTGGGTCGCAATGCGCCGCAAATCCGGAACGGGTAGGGCTTAATTGAGGCTCGCGTCGCTCCGCAATTGCGGCAGGCTTAAGGCTGGAACGCGGGCTGAATGATCGCTCGGTCGCACGTCAGGTTCCGCAGGACCGAAGCGCGCGTTGCTGCTGCGAGACCATTGCGTCCCGCCGGCGATCGCAACGCCGGCGGGACGTCTTCGTTAGTTCTTCAGGACGATGCGTCCGACGACCTTGCCGGCCCGCAGCTCGTCGATCCATTTCTGGACGTCGGCCATCGGCTCTTCCTTCATCGGGGTCGGCTTGATCTTGCCGGCCCGGGCGAGTGCCATCAGCTCCTGACCTTCGGCCAGCGTGCCCACCATGAAGCCTTCGATGGTCATGCGCTTGTAGACCCATTGCACCATCGGCAGCGTGAACTGGCCGCCCATCAGGCCGGACACCACGATCTTGCCGCCGCGTGCGACCGTCGACACCGCAAACGCCATCGACTTCTCGTTGCCGGCAAAGTCGACGACACCGTCGAAGCCGCCGTCGCTCTCCTTCAGCATGCGCTTGACGACATCGGGCTCAGCGGGATCGTAGGCGGCCGCCGCACCATTCTTCAGCGCGGTCTCGCGCGCCGCCGGGCTGAGATCGGCAACCGTGATCGGCTGCTCGAACATCGCCTGCGCGAACGACAGGCCCATCATGCCGACGCCGCCGAGCCCGATCAGCAGCAGATTGCGCTGCCGCGGGCGATCGACCAGGCGCTTCAGCGCGCCGTAAGCCGTGACGCCGGAGCACATCAGCGTGGCGGCCTGATTGACCGGCAGCGGATCGTAGTCGAGCAGGTACTTCGCATCGGGCACCAGCACGTGGGTGGCGAAGCCGCCGTCGATCGAGACGCCGAGGAAGCGCTGCTTGGCGCAGAGATTCTCGTCGCCGGCGAGGCAGTCGCGGCACTGGCCGCAGCCGATCCAGGGGAACACCGCCTTCTTCGTTCCGACCAGATCCTTCGGCGCATCGGGACCGACCTCGTCGACCACGCCCGCGATCTCGTGGCCGAGCGTGAAGGGCAGCGTCATGCCGCGGGTCGTGTCGAGCCTCTTGCCGCCGCCGAGATCGGCGTAACCGTCCTGAATGTGGAGATCGGAATGGCACAGGCCGCAGCGCTCGATGCGCACCAGCACTTCGCGTCCCTGCGGCTTGGGCGTGTCCACGATGGTTTCGCACAGCGGTGCATCGAACTTGACGAGGGATTGGCGAACCATACGCGCCATTACGTTTTCTCCTGATGTTCTATTTTGTGGACCGTATATCGGCCAATTCCCTGGCCATGGCAACAAAGCCCGTGACCGGAATGGTTTCGGCGCGCCGCGTCGCGTCGATCTCGGCTGCGGCAGCGAGCCGCGCCGGATCGACCGACAGCGACTTCAGGCTCTGGCGCAGCATCTTGCGTCGCTGGCCGAAGGCGGCGGCCGCGACCTGCTCGAGCATGCGGCGGTCGCACGGCTCCGGCGCGGCGCGCGGGATCAATCGTACCACCGAGGATGTCACCTTCGGCTGCGGCACGAAGGCTGCGGGCGAAATGTCGAACAGGATCTTGGTCTCGGCGCGCCAATTGGCGAGCACCGCAAGCCTGCCATAGGCCTCCTCGTCCTCATGGGCGACGATGCGCTCGGCGACCTCGCGCTGAAACATCAGCACCATGGTGTCGTACCAGGGCGGCCACGGCTCGATCGACAGCCAGTCGACCAGGAGCTGGGTCGCGATGTTGTAGGGCAGGTTGGCGACGATCTTGGCCTTGCCGCCATCGAGCAAGGGGCGTGGATCAAAGTGCTGCGCGTCGCCATGCACGATCTCGATGCGGCCGGGATAGCGCTTGACGATGTAGTCGAGTGCATCGATCGCGCGCTCGTCGCGCTCGATGGCGATGACGCGCTTGGCGCC
Source organism: Bradyrhizobium sp. USDA 4011 (assembly GCF_054063415.1). Taxonomy (NCBI): domain Bacteria; kingdom Pseudomonadati; phylum Pseudomonadota; class Alphaproteobacteria; order Hyphomicrobiales; family Nitrobacteraceae; genus Bradyrhizobium; species Bradyrhizobium sp. USDA 4011. The sequence goes on along the minus strand of NZ_JBSSGG010000001.1, from coordinate 565,013 downwards.
CATCGCAAGCAGTGCGCGCGTCAGTCCGCCGGGGCCGGGCCCGACCTCGATCACGGTCGAGTCTTCCAGCGGGCCCGCGGCACGGGCAATGCGTGCGGTGAGATTGAGATCGAGCAGGAAATTCTGGCCGAGCGATTTGCGCGCCGACAGCGAATGCTCGCGAATGATGTCGCGCAGCGGCGGCAGATCGTCGATCGCGCTCACTTAGCTTGATGCCGCGGCCATGCGCGCGGCGAGCCGGAGCGCGGCGATCAGGCTCGAGGGATTGGCCTTGCCGGAGCCTGCGATATCGAACGCGGTGCCGTGATCGGGCGACGTCCGGATGAAGGGCAGGCCCAGCGTGACGTTGACGGCGTCCTCGAACGCGACGGTCTTGATCGGGATCAGCGCCTGGTCGTGATACATGCAGAGCGCGCAGTCATAGGTCTTGCGCGCGGCTGCGTGGAACATGGTGTCGGCCGGCAGCGGGCCACGGGCGGCAATGCCGTCGCGGCGCAGGATCTCGACCGCGGGCGCGACGATCTCGATGTCTTCCATGCCGAGCGTGCCGTCTTCGCCGGCATGCGGGTTGAGGCCGGCGACCGCAAGCCGCGGCGAGGCGAGGCCAAACCGCGCCTTCATGTCGGCGACCACGATCCGCGCGGTGGACACGATCAGGTCGGTCGACAATTGCGCCAGCGCCTCGCGAACCGACACATGGATCGTCACCGGGACGACGGCGAGCGCCGGCGACCACAGCATCATCACCGGCTGCGGCGCGGGCCCGCCGCGCGCGGCAAGTTCGGCGAGGAATTCGGTGTGGCCGGGATGGCGGAAACCGGCGCGGTACAACACGTTCTTGGCGATCGGATTGGTGACGACGGCGGCAGCCTTGCCCGACGCCACATCGGCGACGGCCTGACGGATCGACGCCAGCGCGGCATCGGCGCTCGTTCCGTCGGGCTTGCCCGGCCGCGCCGTCGCCGCCTTGCCGGTCGCAACGACGGGCAGGGCCCATGCAAATGCCGCGGAGGCCTCCTCGGCGCTGACCTCGGCAAACTCGACGGTGAGCCCGAGCGTCTTGGCGCGCTCGGCCAGGGCCGCGCGGTCACCGAGCAGATAGAACGGCGGAAGATCGAGTTCGCGGCGGCACAGCCACGCGGCGAGCGTGATGTCGGGGCCGATGCCCGCGGGCTCGCCGGATGTCAGTGCGAGAGGTTGAGCCATGCGTCAACGATAGTCGATCATCGCCCGCCTGGATATTCGATCATCGCGGCTTTCCGGACTTCCTGCAGGTAGGCCTTCGACTTCGCCTCGTACTTCTGCACGTACATCTTGTCCCGCATCTCACGCTTCTTCGGCGTGTCCACGGTGGTTGCCTTCCGGCCGCAGAGGGCAACCATTTCGATGCCCTGCTTGGTGACTTCGGGAGGGGTGAGGTGGCCGACCGGGGTCTTGTCCAGGAGGTCGCGCAGCGCCTGCGGCAGGTCGGCCGACGTCTTCACGACGATCTCGCGGATCGCGGCGTTGCGCATCGACTTGAAGAAGGTGTTGGCTTCCTCGCAGGAGGTCACGCGCTCGCGCAGGGTGTCCGCTTCCTTGCGGCGGTTCTCGAATTCGGATTGCGGAGAGCCGCGGGGCACGATCAGAACGACCGGCTGCATCCGGTATTCGAACGCTTCGGCGTCGGGAGCATCACCGGTCTCCTTGACCGCGGTGGCGACGTCCTTTTCGCCGACCTGCAGGCTTTCCTTGAAGCGGCCGCGGACCAGGCTGGTCCAGACCATGTCGGCCCTGATGCGTTGCTTGAGCGTCTCGGGGCGGATGCCCTTGCTCTCGAGGACCTTGGTCAGCTGGTCGTTGGACAGCCGCATCCGTTGCGCCATGCCGCCATAGGACTGTTCAATATCGTTGGCGGAGGGATCGACGCCGAATTTCTTGGCTTCCTTGATCTTCAGCTTCTCATCGATCAGCTCTTCGAGGATCGCCTTTCGATCGGGATTCTTGCCGCCGGTCAGGCCGTTCAGCTTGGCGCGCTGCTCGACGTCGAAATTAGTGATGGGTTCGCCATTGACCATCACGGCGATGGTCTGGGCATGCAGTCGCGCACCGCCTCCGAACAGGAGGAAAAGAGCTAGCAGGGAACTCAACACGAGCGAATGGCAGCGGGTTGGCAGGCTAGCGGTCGTCATTGTGGTCATGTCAGCCGTTTAAACCAGTTCAAGCCGGGGCCACCGGCCCGCGGGCAATACAAGCCCCCAATTCAAGCCCCTCGCTCGCTACTGCATGCCAGCCGAACTGCTGGTCGTGGAGGTCTGGGCGATCGTCCGCAGCCCGATCTGGAACATGAACGCATGGCTGAGGACGGGCGGCTGCGAGCCAGCCTGATAGGTATAGGACGTGATGTAGTTGGCAGCCAGCACGAAGCAGTCGTCCACGTAGCCGGCGCCGACGGCATACTGATTGATCTTGTTCGCTTCAAGGTCCCAGCGCGCCGCACCCTGAACCACCCAGTTCGACGCTACCTTGACCGATCCGCTGGTGAGGATGCCCTCGCGGCGCGTCAGGTAGCCGAGTTCCGGCTGCGCTGCATAATCGCCGTAGGTCACGGCGACCGACCAGCGGTCGAAATTCGCGCTCGCCGTGGCCTCGAACCGGTTGATGTTCCAGGTCGCTTCATCCATCCGCGAGCGGACGCTGAAGGTGTAGGTACGGTTGGGCGAATAGGCGAGGCTCGCGACATAGTCCGAGCGCGGGTTCTGCAGTCCGGAGTCGAGGCCGGTGTTGGTGACGTCGGCGACCGCGAACGAGTTCAGCCCGAACATCTGGTAGGACTGTCCGAACATCCCCTTGATGCTGCCGCCGCGGTCGAATTGCGTGGTGGCCTGCACGCCGACATTGGCGCGGCTGCCGCCCTCGACGCGGTCGTAGCCGGAGAACTTGTCGACCGCGAACAGGTTGCTGGTATCGAACACCAGGCTCTGCGCGTCCTCGTTCGGAAGCTTGCCGGCATCGGGTTCGTTGGGCCGGATGATGACCTGCGCGATCGGTTCGATGGTGGTCGTGCCCCACGGCTGCACATTGATGAAGGGATAGCGGTATTCGAAGCCGACGGTCGGCATCAAGCGGACCGTCTGGGTGTCGCCGATCGGCAGGAAGTTGGAAACGCCCGGCTGGTTCGAGATGTCGGCGTTGATCGCATCGGCGCGGACGCTGGCGAACGGCGTCCAGATCTGGCCGAGCGGGTCGGTGTAGGACTTGCGCCATTGCGCCTCGGCCGTCAGCCTTGTGTAGGTGCCCGGCATGCCGCGCAGCAGGCACTGCGAGGGGGTTCGCGCCATTGGGTCCGCGGACGTGGTCAAGCACAGTCCGTTGGTGTTGGCGGTCGTCGTGATCGGATCGAACACCGCCGTTTCGCGGGTCAGGTTGACGAAGTTCGTCCTGTAGCTCAACTCGCCGCCCAGGATGTTGTTGTTGATCACGTTGTTGTAGTCGATGACGGGCGCCACCACCGGGACCTGGTTCTGGTTGCCCGAGTAGCTGAGATAGTAGATCGCGCGCGCGTCGAAGAAGCTGCGGTTGCCGACGCCGGTCAGATAGAGCTGCGAGATCGCTTCCGTCGGCAGCGACAGGAACGAACCGAACGGGTCCTTGTACTGGGCGAGCCGGTAGTCGGACATGAAGAAGTAGTCGGACAGCACGACGCCGTCCCAGCCCCAGACCCATTTGTCGTTCAGCGCGAACTGGCCCTTGGTGTCGACGCCCCAGCGGAATTGGCGGTCGCCAGGCTGGCCCTTGAAGGCGTCCTGATCGAGCTGGTCGATGCCGTAAAGCCTGATCTGATAAGAGCCGTCCACGAAGCGCTGGCGGAATTCGGTCTGCAGCAGCACGCCCTGCTTCGTGGTGATGCGCGGACTGAAGGTCGCGTCCATGTCAGGCGCGATCGCCCAATAATATGGGATTTCGACGCCGTAGCCGAACGCGGTGTAGGTGGTGAAGCCCGGCATCAGGAAGCCGCTCTTGCGCTTCACGGTCGGATCGGGCGTCGAGAAGTAGGGCAGATACGCCATCGGAACGCCGAAGAATTCGAGCTGGGCGTTCTCGAAATAGAGCATCTTCTCGGTCTGGTTATGGATGATGCGCGCGCCCTTGACCTGCCAGAGCGGCGGCTTCTTCGGATCATCCTTACAGGGTGCGCAGGCGGTATAAACGCCGTTGTCGAACACCGTGTAATTGCCGCTGGACCGGTCGGCGCGGGTCGCCGCCATGCGGGTCTGGTCTTCGGTGTCGACGCGCAGCGAATCGACGAACCCGTCGCGGTAGTCGTCGCTGAGATCCAGGATGTTGGCGTAGGTGATCTTGCCTTCCGCATCGGTCATGCGGATGTTGCCTTCGGCATGAAGACGCTTGGTCTTCTGGTCGTAGATGACCTTGTCGGCCTCGACGCTGGTGCCGTTGTAGAACATCTGGACGTTGCCGACGGCCGAGATGCGGCTGTTGTTGTAGTCGTAATCGACCTCGGTGGCCTGAACGAGCATCTGCCCGTCATTCTTGGCCGGCGGGCGAACAGGCTTCGGCGGACGCGGATTGTAGGTGAAGGCCTGCGCGGAAGCCGGCGTCGACGCGACGACGTCGAGCGCGCTGACCGCGACGAACGCGGCAAGCAGAGCAGAAATCGAAACGCCAAACGCGGCCATGCGGCTCCGTTGACGACGCAGGGCACTGCGCCGCCCGGATACAGGCGACCTCAACTGGCGGGCGGCGACGGTAGCCACTACCCGTCCTCCTGGTACAGCAAGGCTAAGAAACCGGTGAGGCTACCCACAACGACAGGCAACCACGCCGCAGCGATGGGATGCATCAACTCAGCCTTGCTCAAATCTTCAGTTACTTTCGACAGGACGTAGAGCAGAAAGCCTGCGCCCACGCCACTCAAAACCATCTTCTGCACGCCGCCCATCCGGAAGAAGCGGAGGCTCACAGAAGCCGCCAACATCACCATCGCAGCCAGCAAAAACGGCTGCGCTATAAGCTTGTGATACTGCAAGCGATAGCCAGCCGTCGCGAACCCTGAGCTCTCCGACGAACGGATGTAGTTCGGCAGTTGCCAAAAGGACACAGTTTCAGGGGTAGAGAAACTGTTGCGCACCTGTGCTGGTGTGAGGGTGGTGGTCAGGTAGAAGGTGTCCTGATCCACCGGAGCCTTGTCGAGGGTGTATCGGCGTACTCCCGTGAACGCCCAGCGGCCTTCTTCGAGCGTCGCTTCGCGGGCCTCGATTCGTTCCTTGAACTGCAGCGCCGTATCGAATCGGAACACCGTGAGGCCGGTCAGCCGGATGCCCTGCTGCTCGCTGCGGGCCGCATTGATGATCGCCTGACCTTCGTCGTTGATCTGATTGAGCCAGAAACCGGACGCGTCCTGGATGCCGCCGCCCGGCGCCGAGCCGAACAGCTCGGCCTCCATCCGTTTGGAGAGCTCGCGCAGATTGGCCGACACCGGATTGTAGGCGGTGGTCGCGAAGATGCCGAGCACGATCGCGCTGACCAGCGCCGGAGAGATGAATTGCCAGGCCGAGACGCCGGCAGCGCGTGCCACGACGAGCTCCAGCCGCCGCGACAGCGCGAGATAGCAGGTCATCGCGCCGATCAGCACGCAGAACGGCATCAGCTTCTCGAGCAGCTGCGGCACGCGAAACAGCGAGGTTTCCGCGACCATGATCGCGGAGGCCCCGACCAGGCTCGAGGTCTTGCGTACCATCTCGATGTAGTCGACCAGCACGAGCAGCACGAAGATGCCCGCGAACACGCCCACCGCCGCGACGACGAAGCGGCCGGCAAAATAACGCCCGAGCGTGTTTGTGACCATGCTCATGCGGTGGCGGGCCTCCGGAAGAGGCGCGCAATGCGTTCGTTGTTCCTGTTGATCGTTTCCATCAATGCCGCCGGCGGTTCGACGACCACGCCGCAGACGATCATCCAGATCCCGACCCCGATGCCGGCGAACAGCATCAGATATTGCACCAGGGCCGCCAGCGGAGTCTTCACCGCCATGACGGAGCAGGCGAACCCGACCATGCGCAGGCCGAACACCGCGAATACCGAGCCGCCGATCGAGAAATTGCGGCTCTGTCGCGTGGTGCGCGGCGCGCCGAGGAAGGCAAAGGTGAGGGCCGCGAACGCAAACGGATAGATCGGCGCCATGAAGCGATCATGCAGCTCCGCGAAGAACTGGCCCGACAGCTGCTGATAGGTCTGGTCGTTCTCGTCCGGCCACATCAGTTCCCAGAGGTAGCGCTCGCGAATTCCGAGCGTGACGTCGCGGCCCTGCGAGAATTTCGACATGTCGAAGGCGTAGCGCTGAAACACCACCAGCGTCGGATCGCGCTTGCCGACCTCGAATCGCTCGAGATTGCCGTCCTCCAGCACGAGATATGAGCCGCTCTCGTTCTTCAGCACGGTGCCGTGGTCGGCGACGATGGTGACGCGCTGCTGCGGATCGCGGCGATCGTCGACGAAAACGCCGCCGAGCACGCCGCCGGGCAGGCGCTCGCGGATCCGAATCGTCAGGTTCTGATCGAGCTGGGCGAAGCGGCCGGGCTGCAGGATGTTGGTCAGCACGTCGGCGGTGATCTCGGCATCCCACTGCTTGATTCGGCGCATGCCGTCGGGCGCGAGATAGGCGCCGATGAAGGCGACCAGTGCCGCCACCACGCAGGTGGCGAAGAAGAACGGCCGGAACAGCCGGAACGGCGAGAAGCCCGCCGCATTCATCACGATGATCTCGGAATCGGTCGCCAGCTTGTTCAGCGTGTGCGAGATCGCGATCATCAGCGCGATCGGGGCGATGATCAGGACCAGGGCAGGAATCACGAGGCTGGTGATGCCGAGGAAGGTGAGGATGGTCTGACCCTGGCTGGTCATCAGGTCGATGCCGCGCAACGCCTGGGTAATCCAGATCACGCCGGTAAGGCTGACCAGGACAAGCGCAAACGACGCCAGCGTCGTTTTGAAGATGTACTTGTCGATCGACCCCATCGCTACCGCACGGCCCCCTTGGCGCAACCAAACGCACGGCTTTCGACCAATCCCGTCAACCCGGGTTCCCCTATGGTCGAGCCGCGGACTCGTCCGGCTCACTCTCTGTTGACAATCTCACTACCATCCCTTTGATCCGTCAACAAAATGGCCGGGCCAAGGCGCGCTTAATTTATGGTTAATTAATCGCTTTTGTGGCCTTCCGGCCACTCCGGCGCTTGGCAGCGGCGCGGCCGACAGGTCATAGTGTGCCACAAGCCCGGTCCGGGTCGCTCCGGACCGCCATCGCAATGCTCACCCCGCGTGCCGGAAGGGCCGCCTCAGGCCCGAACAACACCCTGAGTTCTGGAGGATTTTCCTATGTCCGACGCCGTCAAGGTCGGCTTCGTCCCGTTCTCCGCGTCCGCCCGCGGCATTCTGGTCGCCTTTTGCGACGAGCAATTGAAGCTGGGAGCCGCCACCCGGAAGGCGCTGGGAGCTGCCGCCGAGACCGTCAAGCGGGCCGCAGCCGCCAACCAGTTCAAGGGCAAGAGCGGGGTGGCGCTGGACATCCTGGCGCCGGAAGGAATCAGGGTCGACCGGCTGATCGTGATCGGCACCGGCAAGGTAGCCGACCTCAAGGAGAAGGATCTGCTCAAATTCGGCGGCGTGGTGGCCGGCAAGCTCAACGCCGGCAGCGGCGCGATGACCGTCCTCGCGGAGCTGCCGGATGCTGCAATGACAGCCGTCCAGGCGGCGACGATCGCGACCGGTATCCGGCTGCGCGCCTACAAGTTCGACCGCTACAAGACCAAGAAGAAGGACGGCGAGGACGGCACCGTACGTGCCGACGTCTCGATCGCGGTCGACGACGTCGCTTCTGCCAGGAAGGCGTTTGCGCCCGAATCGTCCATCGTCGACGGCGTGAACCTGGCGCGTGAGCTCGTCAACGAGCCGCCGAACGTGCTGTACCCCGAAGAGTTCGCGCGCCGCGCCAGCCAGCTGCGCAAGCTCGGCGTCACCGTCGAGGTTCTCGACGTCAAGGCGATGACCAAGCTCGGCATGGGCGCGCTGCTCGGCGTCGGGCAGGGCTCGGTACGGCCCAGCCGCACCGTGATCATGCGCTGGAACGGCGGCAAGAAGAGCGAAGCGCCGGTCGCATTCGTCGGCAAGGGCGTCTGCTTCGACACCGGCGGTATCTCCATCAAGTCGGCCGGCGGCATGGAGGATATGAAGGGTGACATGGGCGGTGCGGCCTGCGTGGTCGGGCTGATGCACGCGCTCGCGGCGCGCAAGGCCCGTGTCAACGCGGTCGGCGCCATCGGCCTCGTCGAGAACATGCCCGACGGCAATGCGCAGCGCCCGGGCGACATCGTTACCTCGATGTCCGGCCAGACCATCGAAATCATCAACACCGACGCCGAGGGGCGCCTCGTGCTCGCCGACGTGCTCTGGTACGTCGCCAAGAAGTGCAAGCCGAAATTCATGGTCGATCTCGCAACGCTCACCGGCGCGATCATGGTTGCGCTCGGCACCGAGTACGCCGGCCTGTTCTCCAACAATGACGAACTCGCCGAGCGCCTCGCCAAGGTAGGCCTTCAGACCGGCGAGAAGGTCTGGCGCATGCCGCTCGGTCCGGAATACGACAAGCAGATCGACTCGCAATTCGCCGACATGAAGAACACCGGCGGCCGCAACGGCGGCTCGATCACGGCCGCGCAATTCCTGCAGCGCTTCGTCGACGGCACGCCCTGGGCCCATCTCGACATCGCCGGCACCGCGATGGGCGCGCCGAAGACCGAGATCAATCAGAGCTGGGGTTCAGGTTACGGTGTCCGGCTGCTCGAGCGGCTCGTCTCCGAGTATTATGAAGCCAAGAAATAATAGAGTGTCGGCCGGCGCATGACCGAGGTTCTGTTCTACCATCTGCAGAACATGACGCTGGAAAGCGTGCTGCCGCCGCTGCTCGAGAAGTCGCTCGAGCGCGGCTGGCGGGTGGTCGTGCAATCGACATCGCAGGAGCGCGCCGAGACGCTCGACGCGCATCTGTGGACCTACAGCGACGATTCGTTCCTGCCGCATGCGAGCTCGCGCGTTGCTGACGCACAGGACCAGCCGATCATCCTGTCGATCGAGGAGGGCAATCCGAATCGGGCCAATGTCCGGTTCCTGGTCGACAACGCGGCGCTCCCGGCCGACTGCGACAGCTACGAGCGCCTGGTCCTCGTGTTCAACGGCGACGACCCCGACGCGGTGGCTTCGGCGCGGGAGAGCTGGGCCGCGTGTAAGGCACGCGGCTTCGAGGTCACCTATTGGCAGGCCGACGAGCGGGGACGCTGGCAGCGGCGCCAATAGCGATATCGATGAATTAATGATAACTCGACGTTTCCTCGGGCGGGTCACGGTCATGCCGCAAAGTGATGTTCGGACAAGCCCTTAGGTAGAGGGGTTAGGAGCCTTGTCGATCGTGCGTGATGGAACATTCAGTCGGAAGTCGCTGCTGGCGTTGCTGGTCCTTGCGCCGGGCCTTGCCGGCTGCTCGAGCGCGTCCGACATCTTTTCGCGTGACGCGGATTGGTTCTCGCGCCCTGGACGGGTGTTCATCCGTAACATCTCGATCGAATCGCCGCCGCTGACGCCGGACAAACCGGTGACCAACGACGATCTCGTCAGCGCCGACGGAAGCTGTCCCGGCATGGCGCCGCGAGCGGGTGCCACTGATGCGAACGCGCAGGCTGGCGGTGCGCCACCGCCGCAGCCGACCGGCGGCAGTGTCGCACTCGGCCACACTGAATGCGACGTCGTGCGCGGCATCGGCGCCCCCGACAGCGTCAACCTGTCCAGCGGGCCGGGCGGCGAGCGCGTCGCGGTCGTGACCTGGTCGCGCGGCGCGCGCGCCGGTATCTATACGTTCTCCTCAGGGCGCCTGACGTCGGTCGAGCGCGGCCCCGATCCCGCGCCGGAGCCGAAGGCCGCAAAGCCGAAGAAGAAAAAGACCGCCCACGGCTAGGGCATTTTCGCCGGCAGCGGCAGCTCGATGCCTGCACGCGCGGGCATGACACCGGGAAGAATGAGAGTCAGGCTCCCGCCACACGTCGTCCCTGCGACCTATATCCACAGATGGTTATTGTTGCGCGATCGTCGAACGACGAGTCCCCTCGACCACATCCGCCGCGGAGTATGGGTCCCTGCTTTCGCAGGGACGACACCGTATATATGTGGCTCCGCCCTGCGGATCAAATCTAGTTCGCGGCTTCGTCGAGCTCGGCGCTGGCTTCCAGCCATTCTTCCTCGGCGCGTTGCAGTGCGCTCTCGGCGCCGGCGCGCGCCTTGGTCAGCTGTGCGGCCTGCTTGGGATCGCGCGTGAAAATATCGGGCAGCGCGAGCGCGGTGTCGATCTTGGCGATGATGCCGTTGATGCGCTCGATCTCGCTCTCCGCCTGCGCGACCCGCTGCCTCGGTGAAGCGCGCTTCTCATTGCGAGCACGCTCCGGCTTTGCCGGCTCCTTGACGCGCTCGCGCGACACGCTCCGTCCGTCATTGGCCGACAGGATCATGCGTCGATATTCGTCGAGATCGCCGTCATATGCCGTCACGGTCTGGTTGGCCACGACCCACAGACGATCGGCGCAGGCCTCGATCAGATAACGATCATGCGAGACCATCATGATGGCGCCGGGGAATTCGTTGATCGCCTCCGCCAGCGCCGCGCGGCTGTCGATGTCGAGATGGTTGGTCGGCTCGTCCAGGATGATCATGTTGGGGGCGTAGAACGTCGCAAGCCCAAGCAGCAGCCGCGCCTTCTCGCCGCCCGACAGGCTCTTCACCAGCGTGTCGCCGGTCTTGCCGGAGAAGCCGATCGCGCCGACGCGGCCGCGCACCTTGCTCTCCGGCGCCTCGGGCATCAGCTTGCGGATGTGATCATAGGGCGAGCCGTCGAGGTTGAGTTCGTCGACCTGGTGCTGGGCGAAATAGCCGACCGACAGTTTGTCCGCCCGCGTGATCCTGCCCGCGAACGGTGCGAGCTTGCCTGCCAGCAGCTTGACCAGCGTCGACTTGCCATTGCCGTTGGCCCCGAGCAGCGCGATGCGGTCGTCGGTATCGATGCGCAGCGTCACGCGATTGAGCACCGGCTTGCCTGGCTCGTAGCCGACCGAGACGTCATCGACCGCGATGATCGGCGGCGACAGCAGCTTCTCCGGTACCGGAAAGGAGATCTCGCGAACGTCCTGGGTCACGAGCGCGGTGATCGGCTTCATCCGCTCCAGCATCTTGACGCGTGACTGCGCCTGCCGCGCCTTGGACGCCTTGGCCTTGAAGCGGTCGACGAAGTCCTGCAGGCGCTTGCGCTCATCGGCCTGCCGCTTGGCGTGCTTGGCGTCGAGCAGTTCGCGCGCCGCGCGTTGTTCCTCGAATGAGGAGTAGGTGCCCTTGTAGAGCGTGAGCTTGCCGCGATCGAGGTGCAGGATCTGATCGACCGAGGTGTCCAGCAGATCGCGGTCGTGGCTGATCACGATCACCGTGCGCGGATAATTGGCGAGGTGGTTCTCGAGCCACAACGTGCCCTCGAGATCGAGATAGTTGGTCGGCTCGTCCAGCAGCAAGAGATCGGGCGCGGAGAACAGCGTCGCCGCCAGCGCCACGCGCATGCGCCAGCCGCCGGAGAATTCCGCGCACGGCCGCGCCTGGTCTGATGTCGAGAAGCCGAGGCCGGAGAGGATCGCCGCGGCGCGGGCCGGGGCGGAGTGGGCGTCGATATCGACCAGCCGGGTCTGGATCTCGGCGATCCCATGCGGGTCGTGCGCAGTCTCGGCCTCGCGCAGCAGCGCGTCGCGCTCGAGGTCGGCCTTCAGCACGACGTTGATCAGGCTTTCGGGCCCGTCGGGTGCTTCCTGCGCAAGGCTGCCGATCCGCCAGCGCGGCGGAAGCGTGATGCTGCCGCTCTCGGTCGGGAGCTCGCCCCGGATGGCATGAAACAGCGTCGACTTGCCGACACCGTTACGGCCGACAAATCCGACGCGTGCGCCGGGCACGATTTGCACGGAACTGTGATCAATCAACAGCCGCCCGGCGATCCGGACTGAAATGTCAGTGATGGAGAGCATGCAGCGTTGTCACCGGAGCCGCTGCCAAACGCAACCCGTCTGTCCGTAAAATCTCTCCTGAATTGGGCCGCTGGTGAACCCATAATATCTAATGGCGCTCGTTGTCCCGGCGTTGCATTTCGTCGAGGAGCTGCTGCAGGCGGGACGAAAGTGCGGGTTCTGGGCGTATGCTTTGCTGGAGCCGCTCACCGACGGCATCGCAGATGTAACGGCAAGTCTTGCGATCAATCTGATCGGGATCGTTCTCGGTCTGGGTCATTGTCATGGCTCTTGGTATGTCTCTTGGCGAGTTCCACCTCGCGTATTTCGTCAATCCTTGCCATGACAAGTCGCGACCCCCGAATTTGGTTTCCCCTCCGCCTTGCTCTCGCCTTGAGGTAGTGAGGCGCATCCTGCGGCCGGGTTCCCTGCCGGCATAAAAAAGCCCCGGCGCAAGGCCGGGGCGAACGCAAGTCAGGGGAGCAGTCGACAGAACAGATGGATCAATAGCAGCGGTTGACCAGGCGCCAGCGCGGACCCCACGGGGTCGGCACGACGCGGCGCACGTAGCAACCGCCACCGTAGCCGTATCCATAGCCGCCGTAGTAGGCCGGCCCTCCGACGATGACGCGCGGGCCGCCCCACCAGCCGTGGTGCCATCCACCGTGCCAGCCGCCATGCCAACCACCCCAGGCTGAGGCGGAGGTCGGGGCGAGTGCGGCGGCGCCGAGCGAAATTGCGGCAACGGCAGCGAGCGATAATTTGCGTAACATGATCGTCTCCTCGAGGTATGGGCGCGCATGACGCGCCCGCGGTGACATCGTTTCCCGAGACGTCCTGTGAGGCTTGCGGATGGGGGCCAGCAAGGCGTCCGATCGGTGCAGAGCCTAGGCGGCTGCAGCTGAACGGCAGCGGCACGGCGCTGTCAGAATGGGTTCACCTAAGTGAAATCGCGGTAAGTTGGCCGAGCCTGTCTCTGTCCGGAGACCGCCCGGACGACGGTTTTTGTCGTGAAAATCCATCAAAACTAAAGGCTAACGCGTCACAGGGTCGCTTGCCGTTACCCCATCGCGCCGATATAAGCCCCGGCAACTCCCAGCCACCGTTTACAAGGACGAAATCATGGCGATTGAACGCACCTTTTCGATCATCAAGCCCGATGCCACCGAGCGCAACCTGACCGGCGCGGTCAATGCGGTGATCGAGAAGGCCGGCCTGCGGATCGTGGCGCAGAAGCGCATCCGCATGACCCGCGGCCAGGCCGAGACCTTCTATGCCGTCCACAAGGCGCGCCCGTTCTTCGGCGAACTGGTCGACTTCATGACCTCCGGCCCGGTAGTGGTCCAGGTGCTGGAAGGCGAGGGCGCCATCCTGAAATATCGCGACGTGATGGGCGCGACCGATCCGTCGAAAGCCGCCGAAGGCACCATCCGCAAGCTCTATGCGAAGTCGATCGGCGAGAATTCGGTGCACGGTTCGGATGCGCCAGAGACTGCGGTGATCGAGATCGCGCAGTTCTTCGCCGGCAACGAGATCGTCGGCTAACGCCGAACAACAGAAAGTGACGCGGTCTCCTGGGGAGACCGCGTCGACACGGACTGGGAGCGGCGGACCACCGCCGCCAGGGGCGGCCGCAAGGCCGAATAGGACTCGCTGTGGACTGGCTGTGGCAGATCTTTGATCCGGCGTACATCGGCGCGTTCTTCACCGAGTTCAAGAACGAGATGGCGACCCCGATCTTCTGGGTCGCCGTCGGCAAGATCATCTGGATCAACGTCCTGCTGTCGGGCGACAACGCGCTCGTGATCGCGCTGGCCTGCCGCGGGCTCGCGCCGCGCCAGCGCCTGTGGGGCATGATTCTCGGCGCCGCCGCGGCGGTGCTGCTGCGTGTCATCTTCACCGGCATCGTCGCCAGCCTGATGGAGCTTCCATATTTGAAGCTGGTCGGCGGACTGGCGCTGATCGTGATCGCCGCCAAGCTCCTGGTGCCGGAGCAGGAGGACGAGGACAACGTGCACGCGGCCTCGCATCTGTGGGCCGCGGTTCAGATCGTCGTCGTCGCCGACATCGTGATGAGCCTCGACAATGTGATCGCGGTCGCCGCTGCCGCCAATGGCAGCGTGCCGCTGCTGGTGCTCGGACTTGCGATCAGCGTTCCCCTGATCGTTGCCGGCGCGGCGCTGATCATGGCGCTGCTCTCCAAGCTGCCGATCCTGGTCTGGGCCGGCGCCGCGCTGCTCGGCTGGATCGCGGGCGACGTCATCGCGACCGATCCGGCCGTGCATCCCAAGCTGGAAGCGCTGTTCGCCGGACCGCTCGGTGCCAGGCTCGATTCCTGGCTGACCTCGGTCCGGATGTCGCCGCAATTCGCCCATGGCGGCAATGGCGGCGAAATCACGCTCGCCGTGCTTGGCATCGTCGTGGTGCTGGTCATCGGATCGATCTGGCGCCGTCACGCGCTCCGGAAAGCCAAGCACGCTGCCAAGGCGGCGTGAGGTCCCGCAGCGTTTTCGAGCGAAGTGGCGCCGGTTCGCGTGAAGAAAACGCGTCAAGCGAGAGAGCCGGTCATTGTCGGTTCTAGCGCCGCACGATCGAGCCGGCGCGGCCGAGCAGTCGCGCCAATTGCTTGAAGCGGCTGCCGACGCGATCGGCCACCAGATCCACCATCCGGTGCTCGAACACCAGCATCAGCTTGCGGCCCTGGGTGCGGAAATGCGTCGCCGGCAGCACGCCCGTGCGCGCCGCCGTGATCAGATGCGCGACGCGGAACGCGGCACCGAGCACGCGCGCGCTCTCGTCCATCGCAGGTGTCACCAGCGCGCGGATCTGCGGCGGTGGTTCGTTTTCCTCGCTGAGGCCGGCGTAGCGATAGAACACCGAGAGCGCGACGAAGGCGCGCCCTTGATGCGTGATCGAGCCGAAATTGCCGTTCATGATCAGGCTGAGGGTTTCCTCGCCGCGATGATCGGGATGCACGCGCCAGCCGATGTCGGAGAGCAGGCAGGCGACATGACGCAGCCTGCGGTCTTCCTCGGTCTCGCGCAGCCTGACGACGCGCACCAGCCGGTCGGTCCAGGCAGTCAGCTCCTGGGCGTGGCGGGCCGAGCGCGACAGCAATTCGTTGAGGTTTTGGGCGGCGCAGAGCAAGCCGTCCTTGGCGCGCTCGGCCTGCGGCAGCATCTCGTAGAGCAGGCCCTCGCGCACGCCGAAGGTCGAGAATACGATGGTCTTCGGCTGGGCGACACGGATGATGTATTCGAGCACGAGCGCGGCATAGGCCAATAGCGGCCGCCGCGCATCCGCGACGGATTCGATATTGGCCAGCATGTTGGTGGCCGCCAGCCGCCGCAGCCGCTGCGCGAAGTCGAGCGCGTCCGCCGCCGGAATCGAATAGCCGTGCATCACCTTGAGCGGGTAGCCGCTCTGGATGATGTGGATGCGCGCCAGCGCGCGCCAGGTGCCGCCGACCGCGTAGAAGGTACGGCCGCGGCCGGTCTTGAGCTGGGCGACGCCGAGCAGTTCGTTCTTGACGATGCGTTCGGCGCGCTTGAGCGATTTGTTCGAAAGGTCCTGCAGCGCGAGGCTGCCGAGCGGCAGCGTCACGCCGCTGCGCACGCGGTTACCCTTGACGTCGATCAGTTCGAGCGAGCCGCCGCCGAGGTCGCCGACGATGCCGTTCGGATTGTGCACGCCCGAGACGACGCCGAGCGCCGACAGCTTCGCTTCACGCGGTCCGGTGAGGATCTCGATCTTGGCGCCGCAGATGCGCTCGGCCTTGGCGATGAAGTCCGGGCCGTTCTTGGCGTCGCGGCAGGCCGCGGTCGCGATCGCGTAGACGCGGCCGACCTGCTGGATCCGGCACAGCGCCCGAAAGCGCCGCAGCGCGGTGAGCGCCTTGTTGACCGCATCAGTTGCGAGCAGGCCGGTGCTCTGCACCTCGCGTCCGAGCCCGCACAGCGCCTTCTCGTTGAAGATGGTGATGAGGCTGCGCGCCATCGCCTCGTAAACCACGAGACGAACCGAGTTCGAGCCGATATCGATCACAGCGACGCTGGAAGCGCGCTTCCGCGGCCGCTTCACCGTAGGGCCCCCTTAAGACGATGGCTGCTGACGCTCGTTACGACGCGTGAGACGGCGCGGTGAAGATTCCTTGAGAGACTTACCACGGCCGGACAGACTCGGATTTGTCATGAAATAGTCATGTAGATTGAACGGCTCTTCGCCTTTCGCGGCCTTCATACGCGTTGAGGACCCATCCGGCAACAATTGCCAGCTCTGCTCGGTATCCTTCAGGTTCGCGACCATGATCTGTTCGAGAACCTGCTGATGCACCGTCGGATTTTGCAGCGGACAGAGAACCTCGACGCGGCGGTCGAGGTTCCGCGGCATCATGTCGGCGGACGAGATATACACAGCAGCTTTTGCGCTCGGCAGGCCCTGGCCCATGCCGAAGCAATAGATCCGGCCGTGTTCCAGGAATCGGCCGATCACCGATTTGACGCGGATGTTCTCCGACAATCCGGGCAGCCCCGGCCGCAGGCAGCAGATGCCGCGCACCACGAGCTCGATCGAGACGCCGGCCTGCGAGGCGTCGTACAGCGCGTCGATGATGTCAGGATCGACCAGCGCGTTCATCTTCATCCAGATCGCGCCGGGCCGGCCATGCTTGACGTGGGCGATCTCGCCGTGGATGTGCTCGATGATCCGCTTGCGCAATGTCAGCGGCGACACCGCCATCTTCTCGATGTCGCTCGGCTCGGCATAGCCGGTGATGTAGTTGAACACCCGCGCGACGTCGCGGCCGATGATCGGGTCCGACGTGAAGTAGGAGACGTCGGTGTAGATGCGGGCGGTGACCGGATGATAGTTGCCGGTGCCGGTGTGCACATAGGTGGTGAGGTTGCCGCCCTCGCGGCGCACCACCATCGACAGCTTGGCGTGGGTCTTCAGCTCGATGAAGCCGTAGACGACCTGCACGCCGGCGCGTTCGAGGTCGCGCGCCCAGCGGATATTGGCCTCCTCGTCGAAGCGCGCCTTCAATTCGATCAGCGCGGTCACCGACTTGCCGGCTTCGGCGGCATCCGCCAGCGCGCGCACGATCGGCGAGTTGTTCGAGGTGCGATAGAGCGTCTGCTTGATCGCGACCACGTCGGGATCGCGCGCCGCCTGCTGCAGGAACTGGACGACGACGTCGAAGGATTCGTAGGGGTGATGAACCACGAGGTCCTTCTGGCGGATGGCGGCGAAGATATCGCCGCCATGGTCGCGCACTCGTTCGGGATGGCGCGGCACGTAGGGCGGGAATTCGAGGTCGGGGCGATTGAGGCGGGTGAGCTGCGACAGCTCGTTCATCGCGAGCACGCCGTCGACCAGGATCACTTCATCATCCGTGGCCGACAATGCCTGCTGCACGAAGACGCGCAGCTCTTCGGGCATTGTGGCCTCGATCTCGAGCCGGATCACCGACCCGCGCCGGCGGCGCTTGAGCGCGGTCTCGAACAGGCGAACGAGGTCTTCGGCCTCTTCCTCGATTTCGAGTTCGGAGTCCCTGATGATGCGGAACGCGCCCTGGCCCTTGACGGTGTAGCCGGGGAACAGGCGGCCGATGAACAGACCGGTGGCCTGCTCGAGCGTGATCAGCCGCGCCGGCGCGCCTTCCTTGGTCGAGGGAATGCGGATGAAGCGGTCGATCTTGCCGGGCATGCGGATCAGCGCGTTCATCGCCTTGCCGTCGGAGACCCGCGACAATTGGAGCGCGACCGTGAAGCCGAGGTTCGGGATGAACGGGAACGGATGCGCCGGGTCGATCGCAAGCGGCGTCAGCAGCGGGAAGATATTGTGGAGGAAGTGATCCTCGATCCAGGTGCGTTCGGATTTGGTGACGTCGCGCCCGTCGACCAGCTGGATGCCGACCTTGGACAGGAGCTCGCGCAGGTCGCTCCAGATAGCCTGCTGGTCGGAGGCGAGCTGCGACACGGTCTTGTTGATCATCACGAGCTGCTCGGCCGGCAGCAGGCCGTCCGGGCTACGCTCGGCAATGCCCTCGCGGACCTGGGCCTTGATGCCGGCGACGCGGACCATGAAGAACTCGTCGAGGTTATTCGCTGAAATCGACAGGAAGCGGACCCGCTCCAGCAGGGGATGGCCGAGATTGACCGATTCCTCGAGCACCCGGCGGTTGAAGTGCAGCCAGGACAGCTCCCGGTTGATGAATCGCTCGGGGCTGGTCGCGACCGCGGGGACGGGCGGGAGCTCCGCCTCTTTCTCTTTGATTTCAGGTGCTTGTGCCGAGTCCATCAAGTGCTGGTCCAATTCCGGGCAGGGGGCTGGGGCGGTCTAGCCGAGGGCCGCGCAGACCATGTGATATTGCGATGACGTTTCGATGACATTGATGTTCCGCCGGCCCGCGCCGTCAAGCCGCGGGGACGGTCAAGCATCGCGCAACAGCTCGGCCGCCAGCGCCCGGGTCACCGGCCGGCCGAGCCGGAGCGCCTCGGTGTCGAGCAACTCGACCGCTTGGCGGACGGCTGTATAGGACCGCTCGATCCGGTTGGTCAGGTAGCTGACGAGCGGCTCGTCCACGCTCATCTGGCGATCGGCGCAGAACTTGACGATCAGGCCGCGGAACAGCTGGTCGTCGGGTGGCAGCAGCGTCACCGTCGGCACCGCGCGAAGCCGGGAGCGCAGATCGCGCAGCTCGATCTCGAACGCCGAGGGCGGCACGCGCGCCGTGATCAGGACGAAGGCATCGTCCTGGCGTGCGAGATTCATCAGATGGAACATCGCGCGCTCGTCGAAATCCGCCGGCCGGAGGTCCTCGACCACCAGCGCGCCTGTCGCGAGCGCCATTGGCACCGTGTCGGCGGTCAGGGCATGCGCCGCGGTCGAGCGCGCGCCGGCGATCTCGGCCCAGATCGCGGCGAGGTGGCTCTTGCCGGAGCCTTCGGACCCCACTAGCAGCATGATTCGATTCGGCCAGTCGGGCCAGCCGTCGATCAGCGCCAGCGCCGCCTCGTTGGCGGGCCCCTCAAGGAAATCGTCGCGGGTCAGCTTCTCCTCGTGCGGCAAGGCCAAAGCCAATTGACGAGGTTGAACGCTACCGGCCACGCAAATCTCCAAACCACGTTATTTTAGCATGATCCCTGCGCAAACGCTTCGCGCTTGTCGCGGGAAAGCCGGTTTCCACTTGTCCGGATCGTGCGCTACCGAGCCTCGATCGTGCTCATGTGCCGCACCCACTCCACGAGATAGAGGGACACCGAACCCAAAGTAAAGATCGTGACCAGACCCATCAGGATCAGGTCGTAGGGGTGCGGCTGAAACCCGAAGCCGAGCGAAGCCAGCACCAGGGCCGCGAATGCGACCTGTGCCACCGTGTTCAGCTTCGACACCATCAACGGCTTCATCTCGACCGGCTTGTCGAACAACCATGACACAATCACGGCGGAGACGATCATGATGTCGCGCGACACCACGAGAATCACGATCCAGCGCGGCACCGCGCCCCAGATTCCCAGCGCGACATAGATCGACACCAGCAGCGCCTTGTCGGCGAGCGGGTCGAGCAGGGCGCCGAGCTCACTCGCCATGTTGAAGCGCTTGGCAAGGAAACCGTCGACCGCGTCCGAGACGCCGGCGATCACGAAGATCGCAAACGCGATCTCCATCTGGCTCGAGACGATGGCCCAGACGATCACCGGCACCAGGATGATGCGGCCGAGGGTGATGATATTCGGAATGCTCAACTCGAATCGCTTCCCGGCTAGAAGCCTGATTTTACTCGATATCCGGCTCTTTTGCGCGGCGGCCGGGTGTTATCTACATAGTATCGCGGCCGCATCGCCGCGAGCCATTGCGCGGGGGCGGAATTCCTCGTAACCAGCCCCTATCATCTGGAATTGGGCATGACCGAGCGCAAAAACGGGCTCACTTACGCGGATTCGGGTGTCGATATCGACGCCGGCAATCGTCTGGTCGATCTGATCAAGCCGATGGTGCGGGCCACCGCACGGCCCGGCGCGGACGCCGAGATCGGCGGATTCGGCGGGCTGTTCGACCTCAAGGCCGCCGGCTTCAAGGATCCGGTCCTGGTGGCCGCGACCGATGGCGTCGGCACGAAGCTGAAGATCGCGATCGAGACCGGCCTCCACAGCGGCATCGGCATCGATTTGGTCGCAATGTCGGTCAACGACCTCGTCGTGCAGGGCGCGGAACCGCTGTTCTTCCTCGACTATTTCGCCTGCGGCAAGCTCCACCCGGAGGCCACGGCGCAGATCGTCGCTGGCATCGCCGAGGGCTGCCGCGAATCCGGCTGCGCGCTGATCGGCGGCGAGACCGCCGAGATGCCCGGCCTCTACAAGGATGGCGATTACGACCTCGGCGGCTTTGCGGTCGGTGCGGCCGAGCGCGGCACCCTGCTGCCGACGGGCGATATCGCGGCGGGCGACGCGGTGATCGGCCTGGCGTCCTCCGGCGTGCACTCCAACGGCTATTCGCTGGTGCGCAAGATCGTCGAGCAATCCGGCGTTGGCTATGACGCGCCGGCGCCGTTCGCGCCGGTCATGACGCTCGGCGCGGCGCTGCTGACGCCGACCAGGCTCTACGTGAAATCCTGCCTGCGTGCGATCCGCGAGACCGGCGCGGTGAAGGGGCTCGCCCACATCACCGGCGGCGGCTTCACCGACAACATTCCGCGCGTACTGCCGAAGCATCTCGGCGTCGGCATCGATCTGGCGCGGCTGCCGGTACTGCCGGTGTTCAAATGGCTGGCAGAGCAGGGCGGCATCGCCGAGCTCGAGCTGCTGCGCACCTTCAACTGCGGCATCGGCATGATCGCGAT
The DNA here is from genome assembly GCF_054063415.1 of Bradyrhizobium sp. USDA 4011. Taxonomy (NCBI): domain Bacteria; kingdom Pseudomonadati; phylum Pseudomonadota; class Alphaproteobacteria; order Hyphomicrobiales; family Nitrobacteraceae; genus Bradyrhizobium; species Bradyrhizobium sp. USDA 4011. Next base: position 544,097 of record NZ_JBSSGG010000001.1, on the reverse strand, counting down.
CATCAAGCGTGAGGCGGTCGATGCGGTGACCGAAGCCTTCACCGCCGGCGGCGAGACCGTGACGCTGCTCGGTGAAGTGATCGAGGCCAAGGGGGTGCATGAGCATCGGGTGGTCTATCACGGTCATCTCGATCTTTCGCGATGAAGCGCCGCACAGCCATCCTGATTTCCGGCCGCGGCTCCAACATGGCCGCGCTGATCGAGGCTGCGAAGGCTGCGGATTTTCCGGCTGAGATCGTCGCCGTGATCTCCAACCGCGCCAACGCTCCCGGGCTCGAGAAGGCGGCCGCGAGTGGTATTCCGACCGTCGTCATCGAGAGCAAGCCGTTCGGCAAGGACCGCGCCGGCTTCGAGGCGGCGCTGCAGCGGGCGCTCGACGACAAGCAGGTCGAGCTGATCTGCCTCGGCGGCTTCATGCGGCTGTTCACCGCCGAGTTCGTCCGGCACTGGTACGGGCGGATGCTCAACATCCATCCGTCGCTGCTGCCCTGCTTTCCCGGCCTCGATCCGCACGGCCAGGCCTTGCGTGCAGGGGTCAAGCTGTCCGGCGCGACGGTGCATTTCGTGATCCCGGAGACCGACGCGGGACCGATCGTGATGCAGGGTGCGGTCACTGTGGCTGACGACGACACGCCGGAGACGCTCGCCGCACGCGTGATCACCGTCGAGCATCGCATCTATCCGGAGGCGCTGCGGCTTCTGGCGAGCGGCCGGCTCAAACTCGAAGGCGATGTCTGCAGGACGCAAGGCAGCGCGGCAACCGACAGCACGCTGATCGCGCCGGCGCCTTAGCGCGCAATTGCACGAGAGATCACCGAGCACAATCCCCCGGGTGATGCGGCCGGGGGAGGCGTCCGGATGAATTCCGCTAGCAGCGGCGTTCAGTGAACCTTGAGGTTCTCTGCCGACGCCTTGCCGCGGTTCTCCACCAGTTCGTACTCGACGGTCTGGTTCTCGTTCAATGTGCTGAGACCTGCGCGTTCGACCGCCGAGATGTGGACGAACACGTCCTTGTCGCCGACGGCGGGCTTGATGAACCCGTAGCCTTTGGTCGGGTTGAACCATTTGACGGTACCCTTCGGCATCGTCTCTCTCCCAGTCTAGACATAAAAAAGACGCGGCCACGTTTTCCACGTGCCACGCCACAAGCGGGCTTTCCGCTGTCTGTTCAATTCCCGGGTCTCTATATCCAAGGTCTTCAAGTCCGAAGTTTCGCCTCTCGAAGCCTTGGCTATCAACGTCGTGAAACGCACAGTCGAACGGCCGCAATCCGATTGTGAAGGGATTGCAACACGAAATCCGCGCCTTAGCAAGCGCGCTGGTTTTGCGTGACGCAACCTCAGCCTGTGCCGGTCGAACTCGGGCGCCGGGCGTTCGGCTACTGGCCGACGGTCGAAGGCGCCGGAACCTCGTTTGCTAACCCCGATCCACCCGCACGACGCGGCCCTTGTCGATCGCAAGCGCGAGCTGGCCGTGCTTGAGCTTGAGTGCGGCTTCGCCGAACAGTTCGCGCCGCCAGCCGTGCAAGGCGCCGACTTCGGCCGCATCGCTGGCCGCGATCTGTTCGAGGTCGTCGACGGTGGCGATCACCTTGCTGGCGACGCCGTGGCGCTCCGAGGTCATGCGCAGCAGCACCTTCAACAGCTCGACGGTCGCCGCACCGTTGGAATTGTTTCTCGGCTTTTCCAGCTTGGGGAGCGTGGCCTGGTCGCGCGCGAGCCCGCGCTGCACCGCGGCGATGATGTCGGCGCCCCATTTCGAGCGCTCGAAACCCTTCGGCAGCGAACGCAGATTGCCGAGCTTCTCCAGCGAGGTCGGCGCATGGGTGGCGATGTCGCCGACCGCGTCGTCCTTGAGCACGCGCGAGCGCGGCACGTCGCGGCTCTGCGCCTCCTGCTCGCGCCAGGCCGCGACCTCGATCAGTACCGCGAGTTCGCGCGGCTTGCGCACGCGGGTCTTGAGCCGCTCCCAGGCGCGCTCGGGATGGAAGTCGTAGGTCTTCGGCGAGGTCAGGATCTCCATTTCCTCGCTGACCCAGTCGCTGCGGTCGCGCTTCTTCAAGTCGGCGTCGAGCGCCGCGAACACCTCGCGCAGATGGGTGACGTCCGAGACGGCGTAATGCAGTTGCTCCTCGGTCAGCGGGCGGCGCGACCAGTCGGTGAAGCGATGGGTCTTGTCCGGGCGGTGGCCGGTGACGCGATCGACCAACTGGTCATAGGCGATGCTGTCGCCATAGCCGAGCACCATGGCCGCGACCTGGGTATCGAAGATCGGATGCGGGATCGTGCCGGAGAGGTGCCAGACGATTTCGATGTCCTGCCGCGCGGCATGAAACACCTTCAGCACGGCCTCGTTCGACATCAGATCAAAGAACGGCTTGAGGTCGATGCCGGGCGCCAGCGTGTCGACCACGACGGCTTCATCCGCGCTGGCCATCTGCACGACGCAGAGCAGGGGATAGTAGGTCGTCTCCCGCAGGAACTCGGTGTCGACGGTGATGACCTTGTGTTTGGCGAGCCGGTCGCAGGCGGCGGCGAGGTCGGGGGTCGTGCTAATCAGATCCATGAACAGTCCATGACGGCTTGACACCACGCGTTCTGCCGAAAGGGCAGCTATGTCAAGGGTCTTGCAGGGATTTTGGCCTTGCACGGGGTGAGGGACAGGGCGTTTTTGAACTGATCCGGCGCGATTCGGGGGTGTTTTCGGCCCAGTCGTGCCGGGATTTCGTCCGTCATCCTGGCGAACCCCATCTTCGATGTCGTCGCCCGGCTTGACCGGGCGATCCAGGGCGGTTTCAACCGGTCGTCGCAGCACGCGTTGCATCTTGCGAGAAGACACCTGCCGCTAAGGCGTCAGACCACACGACTTCACCGTCCGCTTCGCGTGCTCTCGTCAGTCGCACACTTGGCGTCCACCGCATCTCGACCCACGTTCGTGATGACCGCGAAGCGCCCCTCGATCGGGTGGGATGGCGGATTTATACACTGCGTTGCATTGTGATCGCGGCGCCGCTCGGGCCCGTTACCAGCGAGCGATGGGGAAGCCGTCGTTCGACAAACGGCATGATTTACACATTTTGGGAACGTAGCTAGGCTGACGGGATGATCCAGGTAGTCTCACGGGATGATCCAGGTAGTCTCACCTCCTCCGGCTCAGAAGGGCGGACCTGTCCAATCGAGCTACCTTCACCCTTATGCTTGCTTTCGATGCCGCAAGAGCTTCAAACGCGCGAGCCGCACCGAAGCCGTACTACCGTGCCCTGAGTGCGGCGGCCCAAGCATCGGCCTGGCACGCAAATTTAGGCCGCCAAAGCGTTCCGACGAAAAGCAATGGAACAAGGTCGAAGCGCTCGTCCGACATGGCTTCCTGTTTTGGAGCCTCGGCGAGCCGTATCCGGAAACGCTGCAGGAGGTCGCCGCCTTCGCGCAGCGACACGCCGATTTCATCGCCCGGGAGCGCGCGAGAAGACCGGAAGCTTACAGCCAGATTGAGACAGCCCTATCGCTGACAGGATGATGGGCGCCGACTGCTCTGCAATTCATAGCCTAGCACCGACTGGATGTGCGCGATGTCGGCGCTTGTTCTGTCGGGCGCATCAGTGATTGGCGATCCCCCCGGCCTCGACCGGCGTCGCGATGTGGCCTGGATTGATCAGCGCTTCGCCCGTGCGAATGCGCGACGGCCATCCATGCCGTGAGGCCAGCAATGTGAGCTTGTCCCTGACGAGGTAATGCGCGGGACTTTCGAGGAAGCGCCAGACGAACCATGCCAGCAGCACCATGCCCGATGCAACAAGCACGGTCGAAAGCGCGTCCGGGGTCGGCGTGATCAGGAGCAGAAGCACGTAACCGAGTTGCAGGTGCAGCAGATAGAGCGGATAGGTGATGCCGCCCACAGCCCTGACGACGCTGTCCGGCAGCGGCACGGACTTGATGCGGGTGGCAGCGAACACGATGCCGAGCGAGACGATGCAGATCAACGTGACGACACGGGGATCGAAGTCGCCGTGGGTGTGGACGCCGAGCCGCTCCAGCTTGTGCACGGCCTGGAACGTCGCGGTGCCCATCGACAGCGTCAGCAGGCTGTAGAGCCTGCTGTCGCGCCGTCCGCGGTAGTGTTCATAGATCAGGAGCCCGACGGCGAAGAAGCCGCTGTCGTCGGCCATGAACAGCTTCTCGAACAGCGGAACGTCCAGCGTCAGCTCGTTGGCGAAGGTGATGGCGATCCACGCCACGATGATGGTGTCGATCTTCCGCGGGAAAATACCCCAGGCCAGAAACAGCGCGACCCAGACGTAGAACACGACCTCGATCACCAGCGACCAGTAGGCATCGTCCATGTAGGGCTGACCGAGCATCGGCGCCGCGATGAACAGGTTTGACAGCCATTGCCCCCACGTCACGTGGAAATACGCCTGGCCCAGCAGCAGCGTGGTGAGGAAGGTCAGCGTCATGCAGATGACGAAGGTCGGATAGATCCGGCTGAAGCGGGCGATCGCGAAACCGACCGGCGTGCGGCCTTCGGCCGAATAGGCAATGACGAAGCCAGAGATCGCGAAGAACACGGGGACGCCGAGGAAGCCGTACTGGGCGACCGGGGCGAGGTACGGCATCGCCACCTTCTGCGCGCCGTGCGATGCGGTGCCCCAGAAGCCGTAATGGTACAGGATCACGGCTCCGACCGCGGCGAGCCGCAGCAGGTCCAGCACGGGAACCCGGGTCGGATCCGGTTGTTTGGGTACGCTCGGCATACGCGCCCAATCATGGCGGCGAGGCATGAAGGCGTTCTTAACCCGGCCGGCCGAACGCCTGGGCGGCTGTTCACGATTGCAGGAGGCCCGTGGCGATGCCGGCAGCCGCGCTGAGGACGACCACCACGAGCGGTGGCGCGCGCCATGCCGTGAGCAGGACGAAGCCGGCCAGCGCGATGCCGAAATCGAGCGGACGCTGCACGCTGCTGGTCCAGACCGGATTGTAGAGCGCGGCACCGAGGATGCCGACCACGGCGGCGTTGACGCCGCGCATCATCGCCTGCGCCGCCGGCCGTTTGCGGAAGCTATCCCAGAACGGCAGCGCCGCGAGCAAGATGAGAATTCCCGGAATGAAGATGCCGAGGAGGCCTGTGACCGCGCCCGGTACGCCGCCGATCACGGCGCCGAGATAGGCGGCGAAGGTGAACAGCGGGCCCGGCACGGCCTGAGCGGCGCCGTAGCCGGTCAGGAACGCGTCGTCGCCGATCCAGCCCGGCGTCACCACCGCTTCGCGCAGCAGCGGCAGCACGACATGGCCGCCGCCGAACACCAGCGCGCCGGAGCGGTAGAAGGCTTCGAACAGGCCGAGGCCGGGCCATGCGCGGGCGAGGAGCGGCAGTCCGGCCAGCAGCGCAAGGAACAGGATCAGCGCTGCCACGCCAACGCGGCGCGACACCGGCATCGCGATGTGGATGACGCCGTTGGCCGGTTGCGCCGCCCGGCAGAACCACAGCCCGGCGATAGCGCCGAGCACGATGGCGCCGATCTGCGCGATCGACGAGGAACTCGTGAGGATGACGAGTGCCGCGACCGTCGCGATCGACGCGCGCTCGCGGTCCGGACAAAGCGAGCGTGCCATGCCCCAGACCGCCTGGGCGACGATCGCCACCGCGACCAGCTTGAGGCCATGCACCAGGCCCGCGCCGGCCGGGCCGGTCAAACCGCCGGCGCCGAAGGCAAACAGCACCAGCGCGATCGCCGACGGCAGCGTAAAGCCGGTCCAGGCCGCCAGTGCGCCCAGATAGCCTGCGCGCATCAGGCCGAGCGAAAAGCCGACCTGGCTGCTGGCAGGGCCTGGCAGGAATTGGCAGAGCGCGACCAGGTCCGCATAGGCCTGCTCGTCAAGCCAGCGCCTGCGGGTGACGAACTCATCGCGGAAATAACCGATATGCGCGATCGGGCCGCCGAAGCAGGTCACGCCGAGCTTGAGGAAAATGAACAGCACCTCGAGCGGCGAGTGTGCTGAGCTCGCGGTGGATGTGTTGGAGTCCTGGACGTCGGTGTCGTTCAAGCGTCAATTCCCTGACTTGCGTCCCGCGCCAGGACTCATCAGGGCAAGCATATCGCCATTCGATGACGCCCAGGCGCGGTATTATCGCGCCAAAATTATCGGGCCAATGCAAGATCATCCCTGAGGGTAACCACCGAAACGACGGTGGAGACGAGGATGACATTCGGTAGAGAACGCGCGCATGAAGTGGCGGGTGCCAGTTCCGATTCCGGCGCGTCACTCGTAGCGCATGTTCTTTGATGGCCGCCGTGCCGCGGGCATCGCCAGCACGACGAGACACAGCGCGATCATCGCCAGTCCCATGAATTCGAATGCAAATGCGTCCACGGGCCATTCTCCCCCATCAGAAACAGTTAGACTTGTTGGGGGTGCGTTGACGCGCTGTTAAGCCTTATGGTTACCGCCGCGAGCCTCCCGGCATGGTGGAGGGTGAGTTAACGCTCACGACGGGCGTCGCAGCACAATGCGTTTGCGCTACGCCACGAGCTTCGGCAGCGCGGCTGCGAGCGCGTCCACCGCAAGCCGGACCTTCAGCGGCAGTCGCGGCGTCGGCAGCCACAGCGCGTGGCAATCGTAGGGAAGTTCCCCTTCATTGCCGAGAACGCGGACCAGCGTGCCGCGCTCGAGGCGTTCGCGCACCAGCCAGGAGGGCAGCCGTGCGAGCCGGATGCCGCGTGCCGCGGCGTCGGCGATGGCCTCGAGATCGTCGAGCCTGAGCCGCCCGGCCAGCCACACCTCGCGCGGCGGCGGCTGGCTCTCGCGCGGGAACAGCCATGCGTGCGCGCGTCCCAGGCGGCGATAGATGATCGCCTGATGCTGGATGCTTGGCCGCGTGATTGCGAGCGGAGCGAAGCAATCCATCGGGCCGCATGCGCGGATAGGTGGATTGCTTCGTCGCTTCGCTCCTCGCAATGACGAAGGTGGTCACGTCCCGCAGAACGTCTGCGTCACCATCTGCTCGGGCAGCGGCGGATCGGCATAAGCCGCATATTGCGGCTGATCCTCGAACGGCTTGGCCAGCACCGTCAGCAGGTCCTCGAACGGCGCGTAGTCCTCGTTGTTGACGGCAGCCGCAATCACCGCCTCGATCCGATGGTTGCGCGGGATGAAGGCCGGATTGACGGCGTGCATCGCGGCCTTGCGCTCGGCCGGCGTCTGCTGTTCCAGCGCGAGGCGGGCGCGCCAGCGGCCGGCCCATTCGTCGAATGCTGCGGGATCGGTGAATTGCGCGCGGGCATCGGCGGCGTCGCCGCTCGCTGCCTCGCCGAGATGGCGGAAGGTCAGCGTGAAGTCGGCCGCGTTCCTGGCCATCGCGTCGAGCAGGTCCTGGATCAGCGCTTCGTCGCCGTCGCGTGCGGTGATCAGGCCGACCTTGGCGCGCAGCCCGGCCTGATAGGCCGCGGTGAATTTTTCGGGGAATTCGCCGAGGATCACTTGCGCTTGCTCGATGGCCTTTTCCTGTTCGCCATCGAGCAGCGGCAGCAGGCACTCGGCGAGCCGGGTCAGATTCCACAGCGCAATGCGTGGCTGATTGGCATAGGCGTAGCGGCCCATCTCGTCGATCGAGGAGAACACCTGCGCCGGGTTGTAGGCGTCGAGGAAGGCGCAGGGACCGTAATCGATGGTCTCGCCCGAGATCGAAGTGTTGTCGGTGTTCATCACGCCGTGGATGAAGCCGACCAAAAGCCAGCGCGCGACGAGCGCGGCCTGCCGTGCCATGACGCCGGCGAGCAGCGCATGATAGAGCTGGGCGGCATCCTTCAGCTCGGGATAGTGCCTGGCGATGACATGGTCGGCGAGCGCGCGCACGCCGTCGGTGTCGCCGCGGGCGGCGAAGAACTGGAAGGTGCCGACGCGGATGTGGCTCGCGGCGACGCGGGTCAACACCGCACCCGGCAGCGCCGTCTCGCGCATCACGGGCTCGCCGGTGACGACGGCGGCGAGCGAACGGGTGGTCGGGATGCCGAGCGCGAACATCGCCTCGCTGACGATGTATTCGCGCAGCACGGGGCCGAGCGCGGCGCGGCCGTCGCCGCGGCGGGAGAACGGGGTCGGGCCAGATCCCTTGAGCTGGATGTCGCGGCGGACGCCGTGCTTGTCGATGACCTCGCCGAGCAGGATGGCGCGGCCGTCGCCGAGTTGGGGCACGAAGTGCCCGAACTGGTGCCCGGCATAGGCCATCGCGATCGGGTCGGCGCCGTCAGGCAGGCGCTTGCCGGCGAGGATTTCGGCGCCCTCCGGTGTCGACAACAGGTCCGGATCCAGCCCGAGCTGGACCGCGAGCGGCCGGTTCAGCTTGATCAGCCGGGGAGATGCCACCGGGGTCGGCGCGACGCGGGCGAAAAAGTTCGCCGGCAGCGCCGAATAGGTGTTCTGGAACGGGAAATGGATGGTCATTTCGGGAAGATAGGCCTGCGGGCGGAATAGGCAAACGATCGGCGCCAACTTGGCGCCGGATCGGCGTAAAATCTGCAGTTTCGGGGCAAAACCGGCCGTTCCCTTGGTTGCCGCACCCGGCCTCGTCGGGTAAACCCTCCGCAACTTCGGACAGGGCATTTTGGCCCTGTCGCGATTCGACCCTCCGACATCAGTTTTGGAACGAATATGCATCGCTACCGGTCACACACATGCGGCGCGCTCCGAGAGAGCGATATCGACCAGGCGGCCCGGCTGTCAGGCTGGGTCCACCGTGTCCGAGACCATGGCGGCGTGCTGTTCGTCGATCTGCGCGACCATTACGGCATCACCCAGTGCGTGGCCGATCCGGACTCGCCGGCGTTCGCCGAGGTCGAGAAGTTCCGCTCGGAGTGGGTGGTGCGGATCGACGGCAAGGTGCGCCGCCGTCCCGCCGGCACCGACAATCCCGAACTGCCGACCGGCCTGATCGAAATCTACATCAAGGAGATCGAGGTGCTTGGCCCGGCGGCCGAACTGCCGTTGCCGGTGTTCGGCGAGCAGGAATATCCTGAGGACATCAGGCTCAAATACCGCTTCCTCGACCTGCGTCGCGAGAAGCTGCACCAGAACATCATGACTCGCGGCGCGGTGGTCGATTCCATGCGCAAGCGGATGAAGGAGCAGGGCTTCTTCGAATTCCAGACCCCGATCCTGACGGCGTCGTCGCCGGAAGGCGCGCGCGACTTCCTGGTGCCCTCGCGCATCCATCCCGGCAAGTTCTACGCGCTGCCGCAGGCGCCGCAGCAGTACAAGCAGCTGCTGATGATGTCGGGCTTCGACCGCTACTTCCAGATCGCGCCGTGCTTCCGCGACGAGGACCCGCGCGCCGACCGTCTGCCGGGTGAGTTCTACCAGCTCGACGTCGAGATGAGTTTTGTCACGCAGGACGACGTGTTCGCGGCGATGGAGCCCGTCATCACCGGCGTCTTTGAAGATTTTGCAAAGGGCAAGCCGGTCACGAAAAACTGGCCGCGGATTCCATTCGCGGAAGCCGTGCGCAAATACGGCTCCGACAAGCCCGATTTGCGCAACAAGATCGTGATGCAGGAGGTCTCCGAGCACTTCCGCGGCTCCGGCTTCAAGGTGTTCGCGCGGATGCTGGAAGACCCAAAGAACCAGGTCTGGGCGATACCCGGCACCGGTGGCGGCTCGCGTGCGTTCTGCGACCGCATGAACTCGTGGGCGCAGGGCGAGGGCCAGCCGGGCCTCGGCTACATCATGTGGCGCGAGGGCGGCGAGGGCGCCGGTCCGCTTGCGAACAACATCGGCCCGGAGCGGACCGCTGCGATCCGCGACCAGCTTGGCCTGAAGGAGGGCGATGCCGCCTTCTTCGTCGCCGGCGATCCCGAGAAGTTCTGGAAGTTCGCAGGTCTGGCGCGCACCAAGCTCGGCGAGGAATTGAACCTGATCGACAAGGACCGGTTCGAGCTCGCCTGGATCGTCGACTTCCCGATGTACGAGTATGACGAGGAGAACAAGAAGGTCGACTTCTCGCACAACCCGTTCTCGATGCCGCAGGGCGGTCTCGACGCGCTGAAGTCGCAGGATCCGCTTGTTATCAAGGCTTTCCAGTACGACATCGCCTGCAACGGCTACGAGATCGCCTCCGGCGGCATCCGCAACCACAAGCCGGAAGCGATGGTGAAGGCGTTCGAGATCGCGGGCTATGGCGAGCAGGAGGTCATCGACCGTTTCGGCGGCATGTATCGCGCGTTCCAGTACGGCGCACCGCCGCACGGCGGCATGGCGGCCGGCCTCGACCGCATCGTGATGCTGCTCTGCGGCACCAACAACCTGCGCGAGATCTCGCTGTTCCCGATGAACCAGCAGGCGATGGATTTGCTGATGGGCGCGCCGTCGGAAGCAACGGCAAAGCAGCTCAAGGAGCTGCACATCAAGACCAACCTGCCGGCGAAGAGCTAGGCCGGTCGTCACCTCGCCCCGCACGCGGACACTTGCGGGCGAGGCGGCACTTGCGCGATTTCGGAATATTGGAAATATACCCCTGAGTTGCCCGACGTGTCAAGTTGCCTGGCCAGCCGCCAGCTCCTTTGCATGGGGTTGTTTTCGATATTTGGCAGCGCGGCGGGAGCCGCCGCAAGCGGGCGGCTTCCGGCGCGTAGCCCTAGCCCCCGGATTGCGCTTCGCTCCATCCGGCTACGGCTAAGGGATAAAATGGACGCTCACAGTCCCGTCGAGGCTTCGATCTTGAATTGCGCCAGCGCCGATGGCGGGTCGGTCTTGAGCAGTTGCATCAGCTGAAGCGCCGGCGCTTTCGCGCGCGGCGTCAGCTTGATGACCAGCGTCTGTCCCGGCGTCTCGATGAACTGGGTGATGGCGGTGACGAGAGCCGTGACATCGGCACTGCCTCCGCTCAACGCTTCGCCCTGCGCCTTGATGCTGCCGAGGACGGCGTTGCGCGCCTCGTCGCGGCTGACATTCTGGGTGCGCGCGTATTGGGCGATGGCGAGATCGATGACGCCGAGGTCGTGGACGGCAAGCTCGATCGTGCCGGCTTCGATCTGCGCGGCCGCGCCCATCGCCTCCGCGGCGCTGGTCGAGAACGCTTCGCGCGGCACGTTGGCGAGCGTGACCTTCGCCGACGCATTGAGGAGGCCCGCCATGTCGAGCTTGACCGGCTCGAGCGCGAACGAGCGTGACGCCTCGGTCCAGACCGCGCCTAGATCGGCGTCGATGGCCATCCGGTCGATCCCGGCGGCGACGAGTGCCTGTTGCCGCGGGTCGCCCGCATCCAGCGGCGCCGCCATCTTTGCGACCAGCCGCAGCTTGCTCGGGATCGATCCGACGAACTGGCCCCAGTCGAGGCTGAAGACGTCGACTTTGACCAGCTTGTCCGTGTTCTTGTACGGCCAAACGAGTCCCTTGAACTCGACTCCCTCGATCAGCGGAAGCAGCGCCAGCGCCTGTTCGGGCGTCGGCTTCTGTCCGGCGAGCTGTGCCGTTAGCCGGACGGACTGGGCGACATCGAACGACTTCAGCGCGAACCGTCCGACCTTGAGAGTGCCCTTCGGCGCACTCGCATCGAGTCCTTCGACCGTGAGCTCGCCGATCTTGCCGTGTTCGAAGTTGAAGCGCATCGAGGCGAGCTTGAGCGGGGCCTCCGGTGTCTCAAGCATGAGCCCATGCATCTCGGCATTTCCGATGCCGGCGCCTGAATAAATGCCGGCGATTTTCTCCAGCAGGTCGCGCGTTTGGGCAGCAGACGGTGGCGGGCTCCCCGGCGATGGGATCATCGCCATCAGCGCCGGCAGTTGCATCCGCGACGGGTTCATCCTGACGTCGTCGACTGCCATGCCGTCGATCCGCAAGTTTATGCCAGGGGTGGCGGTGATGGTATAGGGACCGGCCGAAACGTGTCCCTGAATCCGGTATTCCCGGTCGTCGTTGGCCTTGGCGGGATCGAACATCGCCGCCATCGCACCGACGTCGATGTCAGTCGCGACGATATTGGCGAGGTCGCCGGTCATTTTGATCGGCTTGCCAGCCGCCTGCTGGTTGACCGTGAACGTAACCTTGTCGGCTTTGCTGGACGCGATCTTCCCGTCCTTCATGTTTTCGATGGCAAGGCCCGAGTAAGCGAATTCGCCGCTGGCGCCGTCGCCGGCATGCGCGACAGCGCTGAAAGTCATCGGTCCGGTCAAGGCGGGCACGCTCACCAATGACGCGTTGATGTGCGCAAGCTGGGTGAATGCAAACCGGTACAGTTCGAAGATCGACGACGAGGCCGGAAGCTGAGGCTGGCCTGCGGGACCGGAATAGTCCTTCACCGTGAGCCGCGGCGCCTTGTAGGTGAAGGAGCCGATCGCGCGTGTCGGTCCGGCCAGACCGACCTCGACATCGTTGAACTCGATACGATCGGCGGAGACCCGTGCCGCTTCCGGTTGGCCGAGGCCCGACGCCGTCAGGCTGGAAATCTTGATGCTGACCGGGGGCTGTGTCGCAGACTCGGCGGCGACGTCCGAAATCGTCAGGGTGCGGCTCTTGGTGTCGAAAGTGATCTTGCCGTGGCTCGCCTTGGCGCCGGCGGCACGGACCTGCTCGAAGGCGGCCTCGACGTCGCGCGTGACCCGGCGCTGGGCATAGAAGTCGAATCCGAAGTAGCCGCCGGCCGCGACGACAGCGACCAGGCCGAGCAGAATTTTCTTCATTCGGTCAACTCCGGATCATCAAGGGAAAGAAATTGCCAATCGGCGGTCGGAAGGTGCAGCATCGATGAATCGGCCCGCCCGGGCCTGCTGACGGGGATAGTATCCGATGTTGCATCCAAGCGGCGGGACATGCTTCACATCCGGCTCGATTTGCCGGACAACTGACTTTTGCTTGGATTAGCACAGAAACAAGAAATTTGGGCCGGAAACGCGGGAAGCACGCATGTCGTCATCGTCTGAAGAACTCCATAATGCCGCGCTCGCCTATCACCGGCTGCCGCGGCCGGGCAAGCTCGAGATCCAGGCGATCAAGCCGCTTGCCAACCAGCGCGACCTGGCGCTGGCCTATTCGCCGGGCGTGGCCGCCGCCTGCACCGAGATCGCCAACAATCCCGCCGAGGCGGCGACGCTGACCGCCCGCGCCAATCTGGTGGCGGTGGTCTCGAACGGCACGGCGGTGCTCGGGCTCGGCAATATCGGCCCGTTGGCCTCCAAGCCCGTCATGGAAGGCAAGGCCGTGCTGTTCAAGAAATTCGCCGGCATCGACGTGTTCGACATCGAGATCAACGCCAATACGATCGAGCGCGTGGTGGAGACGGTCGCGGCGCTGGAGCCGACCTTCGGCGGCATCAATCTGGAGGACATCCGCGGGCCGGAGTGCTTCGAGATCGAGACGCAGCTCAAGGAGCGCATGAAGATCCCGGTGTTCCACGACGATCAGCATGGCACCGCCATCATCGTTGCGGCCGCGATCGTCAACGGGCTGCTGCTGAACGGCAAGCAACTGTCCGACGTGAAGATCGTCTGCTCGGGCGCGGGCGCCGCCGCGATCGCGACGCTCAATCTCCTGGTCTCGATGGGGGCGAAGCGTAAGAACATCTTCGTCTGCGACATCGACGGTGTGGTCTATGAGGGCCGCAATACCACGATGGACCGCTGGAAGGCGGTCTACACCCAGAAGACCGACGCGCGCGTGCTCGCCGACGTCGTTCCGGGCGCGGACATCTTCATCGGGCTGTCGGCGCCGGGCGTGCTGAAGCCTGAGATGGTCAAGCAGATGGCCGACAAGCCGCTGGTGATGGCGCTTGCCAATCCGGTGCCGGAGATCATGCCGGAAGAGGCGCGCGCAGCGCGGCCCGACGCGATGATCTGCACCGGCCGGTCGGACTATCCGAACCAGGTCAACAACGTGCTGTGCTTCCCCTTCATCTTCCGCGGCGCGCTCGACGTCGGCGCCACCGCGATCAACGAGGCGATGAAGCATGCCGCAGTCGACGCGATCGCGCAGCTCGCGCGCGATCCGCCGTCGGATGCGGTGGCCCATGGTTTCGACACCGGCGAAACGCAAGGGTTCGGACCTGGCTCGCTGATCCCGAGTCCGTTCGATCCGCGGCTGATCCTGCGCATCGCACCGGCCGTCGCCAGGGCCGCGATCGAGTCCGGCGTCGCGACCCGGCCGATCACCAATTTCGACGAATATGCCGCGAGCCTCGAACGCTTCGCGTTCCGCTCCGGCCTCACCATGAAGCCGGTGTTCGCCAAGGCGAAGACCCAGCCGGTGCGCGTGATCTACGCCGAGGGCGAGGACGAGCGCGTGCTGCGTGCGACCCAGGTGGTGCTCGAGGAAAAGCTGGCGCGGCCGATCCTGGTCGGCCGTCCGTCCGTGGTCGAAACCAGGATCAAGCGCTTCGGCCTGTCGATCAAGGCCGGCCGCGATTTCGACCTGGTCAATCCCGAGGACGACCCGCGCTACCGTTCCTACGTGCAGTCCTATATCGACGTCGCCGGCCGTCGCGGCGTGACGCCGGAGGCCGCGCGGACGGTGGTCCGCACCAACAATACCGTGATCGCGGCGCTGGCGGTTTCGCGCGGCGAGGCCGACGCGATGCTGTGCGGCGTCGAGGGCCGCTACATGAGCCATCTGCGCCATGTCCGCGAGATCATCGGCTTCCTGCCGGGGGTCAGCGACTATGCCGCGCTGGCGCTGATGATCACCTCCACCGGCGCCCATTTTCTCGCCGACACCCAGGTGCGGCCGAACCCGAGCGCGGAGGAACTGGCGGAAGTCGCGTCGCTGGCGGCGATCCACGTCCAGCGCTTCGCCTTCAAGCCGAAGGTCGCCTTCGTGTCACATTCCGACTTCGGCAGCTATGATACGGACTCCTCGCGCAAGATGCGGCGGGCCACCCAGCTCTTGAAGGACAAGCATCCGGAGATCGAGGCCGACGGCGAAATGCAGGGCGACACCGCGCTGTCGGCGGTTGCGCGCAAGCTCGTCCTGCCGCAGTCGCGGCTGGAAGGCGAGGCCAATATCCTGATCATGCCGAACCTCGACGCCGCCAACATCGCCTACCAGATGATCAAGTCACTGGCCAATGCGTTGCCTGTGGGGCCGATCCTGATCGGTCCGGCGCGTCCGGCGCACATCCTCACCCCCGGCGTGACGGCGCGCGGCATCCTCAACATGACGGCGGTTGCCGCGGTCGAGGCCCAGGAGCGCGCCGGCCGCGCGCAGCCGACGCTGTTCGGCTGAGCACGAGACGTCGGACGGATTCGATTTGATCGAAGCAGGCGGGGCGGCCATACTCGCTCCGCCTGCTTCGTCCGATTTCTGCCATCCAGTGAGGCCGACCCATGCCAGCGTTCATCACCTTCGGGCGCATTCTGTTCGCCGTGCTGTTCCTCTATTCGGGGGCGAGCAAGCTGTTCGGCATCCAGGCGACGGCGGATCTGCTCACGGCCAAGGTGACGATCCCGGCCATCGTCGCGCCCTATACGCAGCAGATCGAAACCTTCGTCGGCATGCCGTTCATGCAGCTGCTGGCGATCACGATCGGCGGCTTCGAGATCATCGCGGGGCTGATGATCGCGGTGAACGTGCTGGCAAGGTTCTTCGCGATCCTGCTGATCATCTTCGTGTGCTTCACGACCTTCTATTTCCATGATTTCTGGAATCAGCCGGCGCCCGACAACGCCAAGACCCTGATCGACGCGCTGAAGAACCTGTCGCTGATCGGCGCGCTATTCATCATCGCCGGCTACGGCCGCGGCCCGCGCCGCGACGACCCGGCGTATGGGGACGTGTAGAGCGCTACGTAGCTGCGCAGGACGGATTAGCGAAGCGTAAGCTGACAACCTGGGCGTCGGGCAAGAGGGGTCGGCCGGTTACGCCTTCGGCTAACCCACCAATCTCAACCCACCCGCCGCCATGGCGTCACGCTGACGTCCTGCGCGGCGTCGATCAGTTGCGGCGCACCGGCGTGAAGGCCGTGCGCCGACAGCACCTGCTGCGGGGTGCGGGCAGGGACGCCGGGAAAGCACGGCTCGCCGTCGGGGATGTGCACCTTGGGGGCGACCGAGAGCCAAAACGTGTCGTAGCGGTCCATGAACATGCCGAATACGCCGGGGCCGCCGATGATCGCGACCATGCCCGAGGTCACGCCGGCCTCGCGGCTCGCGGTCTCGAACGGGCAGCCGGCGGGATTCCACAACAGCGCCTTCGGATTGTCCGGGTCGGGTGCGATCGCCGCGACCTTGGTCGTCACGATGAGGCGGCGCCGTTTCGGTGCGTTCGGCTGCTCTTCCTGGGAGTGGCGGCCATGCACGACGAGATCGGCGCGGTCGAGGGCTGCGGTGAAGAACCGCTTGTCGCCCTCGATCTTGAGATCGTCAGGCATCACGTTGTGCGCGTTCGCCAGCCGGCCGTCGGCCGAGACGATGACAAAGCCCTCAATACGCAACGCTGGCACAGAAGAGATCGCCGGCGCGGTTACTGATCGACGGTGGTGACGACGCTGTTGACCGGCCGCGAGCTCACGGTCGGCAGCTTGACGTCCTTGGCGAGCTCCTGCTCGTATTGCGGCAGCACGGTCGCCGGGAATTTGGCGCGCATCGCCACCACCTTGTAGCCGCCGGCCTTGAGCTGCGTCAGCAGCGTCGGCAGGGCTTCCGCGGTGTGCTTCTGGAAGTCGTGCATCAGGATGATGCCCTTGCCGAGCTTGGCGAGCTTCTTCATCACGGTGTCGATCACCTGTTGCGGGTTCTTCGACTTGAAGTCGAAGGAGTCGAGATCGCAGGAGAAGATCGCGATGTTGCGGTTGCCGAGATAGGTGACCATCTCCGGCGGATGCTGCAGCGCCGGGAAGCGGAAGAACGGCGAGGGCGACGTCTCGAGCGCCCACTTGACCGCCGCGAGGCCGCGCTCGATCTCGTCCTTTTTCTGATCCTCGGTCAGCTTCTTGTTGTTCAGATTCTCGTGCGACCAGGTGTGCGAGCCGACGGTGTGGCCGGCGGCATAGACCTGGCGCAGGATCTCCGGGTGATAGGTGGCGTGCTTGCCGATCGGGAAGAAGATGCCCGTGGTGCATTCATCCGCGAGCGCCTTCAGCACCGCCGGTGTGTTGGCCGGCCACGGACCGTCGTCGAAGGTCAGCACCACCTCATGGTCGCGCAGGAAGTCGAGCTGCTTGAAATGCTCGAAGCCGAAGCCGGGACCGCCGGTGGTGTCGATCTCGACGGTGCGGGCGACGCCGAGCGCGTTCGGATTGTTGCAGGCGGCGCGTGCCGGTTGCGGCGGTTGCTTCGGTGGCACCTGAGCGGCCGCTGCGGCGGGCGGCGGTGCGGCTGCGGCAGGCGCTGGAGCTGCGGCCGTCGGTGCCGCGGCGGCGCCCTTGGCGGGCGGCGTCTGCGACCAAGCTGCGCTCGACGCGAGCAACGATACGGTCCCTGCGAAAATCAGACCTGCCGCAATGCGCATGGCGTGTTCCCTGCTGATCGCGCGCCCGGTGCTGGCACTGCCGCAACCAAGGCCGCTTCACCCCCAAACCGATCGTACCCTAGTCACAGTGCCGACGCCAAGGCAATGAACGTGGCGGGGTTCCGTCCGAAATCCCAGTTAATTCCGGGGATTAAGGCCGCCTCTCAGGCCGCTGCCAGTGCCCGTGCGATCCCGGTCTTGATCCGCGTGTCGTCCGGCGTGACCGACTCAGGGAAGACGTCGGCGATATAGCCGTCGCGGCCGATCAGGTATTTGTGGAAATTCCAGCGCGGCACGTCCTTCGGCCGTGCCTCCGCCGCCCAGCGGTAGAACGGGTGCGCGTTTGCGCCCTTGACCACGACTTTTGCCGCGATCGGGAAGGTGACGCCGTATTGATGCTGCGCGGTCTCGGCGATCTCGGTCGGGCCGCCGGGTTCCTGGCCGCCGAAATCATTGGAGGGTACGCCGATGATGACGAAGCCGCGATCGCGAAATTCGGTCCACAATTGCTGCAGGCCGGCATATTGCGGCGTGAAGCCACAGAGCGAGGCCGTGTTCACGATCATCAGCGGATGGCCGGCATAGTCGGCAAGGCGAATGTCGCCGCCGGAGAGTGCCGGAAATGAGAAGGCGTAGGCCGTGATCCGGCTCATCGCCGGCTGCTCCGCATGCAGCGCACGGGATCCTGCAGCTGCGGCCAACGCCGCCACGATCAGTGTCCTGCGGTCCATCATGGTCTCGTCCCCGGAACAGATGTCACTGACATCATAATCCAGTGGGCGGGCGCAGGCTTTCAAGAAGGCGTTATATGTCGCAATCAGCGCAGCGGCAGGATGAAGTCGGTGCCTTCGCCGGTCTCGCCCTGGTTCACGCCGAGGTCGGAGACGATGATCGATCCGCCGGTGCCGAGCGCTTCGTTGATCCGCGCCATCGCGTCGGCCGGAATCGTGATGCGGTCGAGCGCCTCGGCCGGGGTGTTGGTCGCCGGCTGCGGCTTGACCTCGGTCGGCGCTGCGGCCGCCAGCTTGCGACGATGCGCGGCGCGCTCCTCGACGTCGATGCGGGCGGCGTTGCGGGTCGGCAGCGTCACCACCGACCAGCGCAGCAGGTTCGCATCGGTCTTGTCGGCTTCCGCGGTGAACACATGCGTGCCGAGCGGCCGGTCGCTCGCCGCGATCGTCACCGGCACCTCGAACAGCGGCGCAAAGTTCTGCCGCACATAGAGCTTGGAATCCTTGCGGCTGATGAACACCGCGATCTGTCCGGCGTGCTTCGGCGCGTCGATCCTGGCGACGCCCGGCAGCCGTGCCGGATCCTTGGCGGCGTCCTGTTTGGCATCGGAAGTATCAGCGGCCTCGGCCGGCTTGTCCGCCGTCTTGATCACATTCGCCGCGTTGGCGGCGTCCTTGGCCGCGTCAGTCTTCGATGCGTCGGCCTTGGGTGCCTCGGCAACGCCAGGCTTGGCGGCGTCCGGCTTCGGCTCGTCGACTTTGGCTTCGGCCTTCACCGGGTCGCTTGCGGACACCCCGGACTTCGGCGTGTCGGTGCTGCCGGTGGTTTCGCCGACCGTCTTGTCGTCGGTGCCGATGCTGCTGTCGCCAGCGGCGGAGTTGGCCTCGGCCGGCTTGTCGGCCGCGGCAGTCTCGGTCGCCGTCGTCTCGGACTTGTCGGCCGCGATCTTCTCCGCAATGGCGTCGCGCGCGGTCGAGGAGGACGCATCGGACATCGTCGCCGACATTGCGCTGCTGGCGTCGGCGGTGTGGGTGTTGTCGCGCAGCGACGCGGGCGCATGGCCGACGCTGCTGCGCAAGTCGAGACTGGATTGCTTGTCCGCACCCTTGTCGCTCTTCACGCCGAGCGGCGCATCCATCTTCAGGACTTCATCGGCAACCGGCTGCTGCGGAATGACCTTCTGCGTCGCCAGCAGCGGATGCGAGAAACTCTCCGGCGAGATCGTGCCCGGCGTCACGAACACGCGGGCGCCCATCCGCGTCCAGTTGTACATCTTGACCGCAAACGACATCGGCATGCGGATGCAGCCATGCGAGGCCGGATAGCCGGGCAGCACACCAGCGTGCATGGCGATGCCCGACCAGGTGATGCGCTGCATGTACGGCATCGGCGCGCCGCTGTAGATGTTGGACTGGTGGTATTTCTGCTTCTGGATGACGCTGAAGACACCCATCGGAGTCGAATGCCCCTTCATGCCCGTCGATACCGGGCTCTCGGCGTAGAGGCCGTTGGCGTCGTAGATGCTGACGCGCTGCTGGTCGATCGAGACCGAGATGATCAGGGGACCCTGCGGCTTGCGGCCGGCTTCCTTCTCGATCGCCGGCTTCTTCTTGGCCGTGCTGCGCTTCGGCTTCGGTCGGATCTGCTGCGGCGGCATCGGCTCGACATCACCGTAGTAGCCGGAGTCACGGTTCCAGTAGAACAGGGCTGCATCGGCCTGCGAGGAGGCGGCCACGGTGCCGGCCGCCGTCAGAATTGCAAACTGCCAGAACCGCCCATTCGCAGAATCAAAAATCGAAATCCGACGTCCGCTTGCGCGCATATTCCGAATCCCAGTCCAAACTATCTGTTGGTTGTCGCAGACGCCGAACGCGTTCACCAGCGCAAGCGATCTAACCCTTCCGTGAGGGGCGATCTTTCAACGAAACAGTAGCAAAAAAGCCTCACAGGAGGTTAAAGCGCCTGGTTTGATCACCGAACTGTCAGCGCCTTCCTGTGCGGCGTTTGCGCACTACATAGGCGGGATCGACCCCTCGGAGACCTCCATGACATCGAGAAATGTGAGCTTGTGTGACGTGCCACTGTTGTCTCGATGGGGCTACGCGGCGCTGCTGATGTTGCTGGCTTTGGGGTCGGCCGTTCCCGCGGCCGCGGCCGACGAGCCGGACCTGATCTTTCGCCGCTCGACGGTGTTCAAATGGGTGAGCCCCAACGACAAGCTTGCGACCTATGGCGTCGACGACCCCGAGGTCGAGGGCGTCGCCTGTCACTTCACCGTGCCCGAGAAGGGCGGCTTCAAGGGCTGGCTCGGCCTTGCCGAGGAAGTGTCCGATATCTCGCTGGCTTGCCGGCAGATCGGGCCGATCCGCTTCAAGGGCAAGCTCGGCCAGGGCGACGACATGTTCAGCAAGCGGCGGTCGCTCTTCTTCAAGAAGATGCAGATCGTGCGCGGCTGCGACGCCAAGCGCAACGTGCTGGTCTACATGGTCTATTCCGACAAGCTGATCGAGGGCTCGCCGAAGAACTCGACGTCGTCGGTGCCGATCATGCCGTGGGGCGCGGCCGACGCTACCGCCGTGCAGAAGTGCGGCGAGTTCATTCAGTAGCGGGACCATGGGCTCGGCCTGGGCGGCTGACGCGGCAGACGAGCAACGCATGATCCGGAAAAGTGCGAAGCGGTCTTCCGAAACATCATGCGCGAACAAGTAGCTAAAGCGCGATCTTCAACGCACTTTAGCGCTTGATTTGCCCGACCTGCTTCGCGCCGATACTGAGGTTTGGCTTGACCTTCGGGTCGCGGCAACCGACGAGGTGGACCAGCTTCTGCTGCGCGCACTCATTGTCGCCCATGACATAAGCGCCTTGTTGCGGCATCGCGGCCGTCATCTGTTGCTGCCGGCCGGATTTGCCGGCCGCGGATGGATTGCCAACACCGATGTTGCCATTGCCCACGACGGACATCCTTCGTTGGATCGGGAATCACGACAACGTGCCACCGCCGAAATGGTTGCACCGCGCCCAGATGAGTCGGCCAAACCGCCGGCCGGTTCACGCCGCCCTTGCCATACTGCTTCCTGTCTCAGCAGAGGAAAGTTAAGAAAGCGCGGTAGCCCGCTCAATTTGCATGCATAATCCGCGGGCAAAGTGCAGCCTGCCGGGCAGGCCCCTCGGTTGCGCGGAATTTTGAACGCGCTCAGGGCGTCGCACTCTCACTGAAAACATTGGTGTTTTCCGGCTAATGTTTCGTGGGCTGGCCGCTGACGAAACAATTCTCCGGCTGACGAAACCATTTTCAGCTTGTTCCGCAGAACTCCCGAAACGCCAGATCGTTATCAGTCGGTCAACACAACGGCGCCGGGCGCCGAACAGGAATGACGGAGACTGTCAGATGCGGACCATGAGCCTGATCCTTGCCTTCGCTTTCGTGATGGCCGGTTCGTCGATGGCTGGTACCCCGGACAATGGCTTGCCCGGCATCGGCACCTTCTCCTACAACGGCTCGCCGGTGGTCACCTCGGCCCCGATGGTGATGGCGCAGGTCAACTGAGCGCGACGCGACAAACAGAACTGCCGGTAAAGGCTCCCCATGTTGCTCCGTATCTGTTCCGCCGCGATCCTGGCATCGGTCGCCTTGATGAGTCTCTTGGCAGGTTCCGCGCAGGCCCAAGCGCAACTTCCGCTCGACTCGATACAGATCCGGTCGCTGTACCGCGTGCCCGAACCGCGCGACGAGTTCGTGCGCCAGTGCGCGCCGCATATGCTCGGGCGCTGGGCGCATCCCGAGGCCGTCTGCGGTTGCCTGCATGACCATGCTGCCGCGACGGTGGACGATCCCGATCTGCGCCAGGCGCTGCTGCGCGGCATCAGCGAGACCGGCGTGCCGACCATCGAGACCGATTGGGTGCCGCCGTCCAAGCAAAACGAGATTGGCCCGACCTTCACCAAGATCGCCAAGCCGACGCTGCAATGCATGTTCGAGCCGATCACGAACTGAGCGGCGCGTTACCGATGCAATGATGGACGAGGTAGCCTCGCGACAGCGGGGCGCTTTACTTTTTGCCGAGGCGCGGCACGCAGCTTTGGGTCCGCACCACGCCGTTCTGGCTCAGCTTGGCGCCGATCACCTGTTTGATCTGCCCGGCCGGGCAGGAGCCGTCATCGACCAGGATGCGCTGACCGACCCGGAGGTCGACGATGTCAGTCTCGCGCATGACGGTCTGTGCGGAGGCGGAATGAATGATGGCGACAAGTGCTGCGGCGCTGACCAGCGCGACCGATCCAATGCGCGGCATCGCAGCCTCCTTCACTTGTTCTGGATCTTGACCCCGTCGGGGCCGACATTGATCTGCAATCCGTCGGGCTGCTTCTTTGCCTGATACAGATTGTAGCCGAGCATCCCTGCGATCACGACCAGCGCACCGATCACGAGATACAGGACGTTGCGATTGGGCATCCGGTATCTCCGTAGGCGGACACTGACTGAACGCGGGCGACCTTAGTCAGGTGGTTTCGATTCTCCTAGAGCGCTGCGGCCTGGCTGATCGCTTGACGGATATCTTGCGCATCGCGCGCAGCGCAGCCAGCGTTGTCTTCGCCAATTGTTCCGCCGACGCGACGAGTTGCGGAACCGGATGACCGGAAAATCCCAGCACGAAGCCGGGCAGTGGGCGTGCACGATGATAGGTCTCTGCGAGCAGCCAGCCGCCGACACCGGCAGCCGCCTTGGCCCGTGCGGCAACCAGCGGATCGGTCGCGGGATCGAGCCGCGCCACGAGATGCAGGCCTTGCGACGGCACGGGAACCGTGAGCTCGCCCTCGGATGCATTCGTGAGTGTCGACGCCAGGACGTCGCGCGCCTCGCGATAGAGTTTTCGCGATTTGCGCAAGTTGGCAGCGAAGGCGCCGGAGTTCAGCATGTCGGCGACCGCGCCTTCCATCAAGATGCCAGGAAAGCGATCGAGCGCGGCACGCGCCGCCGTCACCGGACCGATCAAGGCTTCGGGCAGCGCGCAGTAGCCGATCCGCAATCCCGGAAACAGCGTCTTTGCAAACGTGCCCATGTAGATCACGCGGCGCAAATGATCGATGCCGGCGAGCGAAAGCAGCGGCGCGCCGTCATAGCGGAACTCGCTGTCGTAATCGTCTTCGAACACGAAAGCGCCGGCGTCCCTGGCCCAGTCGAGCAGCTCGAGCCGGCGCAGCATCGACATCTGCACGCCGAGCGGAAACTGGTGCGACGGCGTGACATAGGCGGCGCGCGCAGCGGGAGCAGATACGCGTCCCCTGTCGATGCGCATGCCCGAGCCGTCGACCGGCACCGACACCGGGCGATAGCCGCAATGCTCGATTGCGCGCCGCGCCGCCGGATAGCCGGGGTCCTCGCACCAGACCTGGTCGCCGGGCTTGAGGATCGCCCCAAGCACGATGCGCAGCGCATGCAGCGTGCCCGAGGCTAGCATGATCTGGTCGGGATCGCAGCGCAGCCCGCGCGCCGACAGCAGGTGGTCCGAGATCGCGGCGCGCAACTCGCTGCTGCCGCGGGGATCACCGTAATGCAGATGCTCGGAGCCGAAGGCGCGCAGCCGTCGGCCGGCGAAGGCGCGGAAGCGCTGCAGCGCGCGCTCATCGATATGGGTGCAGCCGAGCGACAACGCATTGTGCTGCGGCGGCTCGATCTCGATCTTCGCGCGTCGCGGCGCCGTGGCCTTGGCCGGAATGCGCGCCGCGACGAAGGTGCCGGAGCCGGTGGTCGCAACCGCAAAGCCGTCGGCGATCAGCCGCTCATAGGCCGTGGTGACCGCGTTGCGGCGAAACCCGGTCTGTCTGGCCAGCGCGCGCGACGGCGGCAGCGGCTCGCCCGGCTTGACGAGGCCGCCGACGATGGTGTGGCACAGCGCCTGATAGAGCCGCTGCTGCGAGGCCGCGCCCGGCGTCACGTGCGGGCCGGTGAGGTCGAGCGGCAGCTCGGGCTTGCGCGCCGCGGGCTTGCGGGAATTGGTCGGAATTTTTCGCATGGAATTGGCACTATCGCAGACCAAATGGGCCGCTACAACTCTGGACAGATTCCAGATTTCGAAAGGCACTGCCGTGACCGAAGGCGCGTCCACTCCGTCCTACCCCATGTCGTCCCGCAACCGGGTCAAGCGCCGCCATGACCGCGGCTTCTACGACCACGCCACCGTGCACAAGATCCTGGACGCCTCGATGCTGTGCCACGTCTCCTACGTGATCGACGGCCAGCCCTATTGCACGCCGACCTTCTTCTGGCGCGAGGGCACCAAACTCTATTGGCATGGCTCGAGCGCGAGCCGGATGCTGGAGAACCAGTCGGAAGGGCAGCGGGTGTGCCTGACGGTCGCCCATCTCGATAGCCTGGTGCTGGCGCGCTGCGGCTTCAACCATTCGGCCGATTATCGCGCGGTGATGGCGTTCGGCTCGGCCTATCTCGTCACCGATCCCGAGGAGAAGGAGCGCGCGATCGTCGCGATGGTCGACCGCTTCTTTCCCGAGCGTACCGCCAGCTTGCGCGCCAGCAACAAGCAGGAAATCAAGGCGACCTCGTTCATCGCGATGGAAATCGAGGAGGCCTCGGCAAAGGTGCGCGCCAAGGGCGTCGCCGATGACGATGAGGATTACGAGTTGCCGATCTATGCCGAGCGCATTCCGGTGCGCACCGTGCTCGGCGCGCCCGAGCCGTGCCCGCGGCTGCTCGACGGCGTGACGCGGCCGACAACGCTCGATGGCTATTCGGAAGGCCGTCTGCTCGAAGATGCATTGCGGGATGCCTATTTTGCGCAATACAAGGAGGGATGAAATCGGGTTACGGTGCGGCTCCCGCCTTTCTGATTTCCTCGATGGAGCCAAAGCATGACTGCCGAGACGCAACAACGAATCCTTGCCGCCGTTGACGAGGGATTCGATGCGCAGCTTGCGACGACGCAGGCCTTTGTCGCGATCCCCTCGACCCGCGGCGCCGAGGGGCCGTGCCAGGACATGATCGGCGATCTCCTGCGCGCGCGCGGCTATGAGGTCGACGACTGGCACATCAATCTCGACGAGCTGAAGGATTTGCGCGGCTTCGGCCCGATCGAGCATGATTTCTCCAAGGCGCGCACGGTGGTCGGTACCTACCGGCCGGCCACCAACGCCGGCAAATCGCTGATCCTGCAGGGCCACTGCGACGTGGTGCCGACCGGTCCGCTCGAGATGTGGGAGACGCCCCCGTTCTCGCCGGTCATCAAGGACGGCAAGTTGTACGGCCGCGGCGCCTGCGACATGAAGTCCGGCACCATTGCCGCGCTCTACGCGCTGGATGCGATCAAGCAAGCCGGGCTGAAGCCGACGGCGCGGATTCACTTCCAGTCTGTGATCGAGGAGGAGAGCACCGGCGTCGGCGCGCTCTCGACCTTGCAGCGCGGCTACCGCGCCGATGCGTGCTTCATCCCGGAGCCGACCAACGGCAAGATGATCCGCTCGCAGGTCGGCGTGATCTGGTTCCGCCTGAAGGTGCGCGGCTTCCCGGTGCATGTGTTCGAGGCCGGCGCCGGCTCGAACGCGATCATGGCGGCGTATCATCTGGTGCATGCGCTGGAGAAGCTCGAGATCGCCTGGAACGAGCGCGCCAAGGCCGACCGCCATTTCAAGGACGTCAATCATCCGATCAACTTCAACCCGGGCATCATCAAGGGCGGTGACTGGGCCTCCAGCGTGCCGGCCTGGTGCGATGTCGACTGCCGCATCGCGGTGCTGCCGGGCTGGTCGATCGCCGAATGCCAGCAGGAGATTCTGGCCTGCGTCTCGGCTGCGGCACGCGATCACCGCTTCCTCTCCAACAATCCGCCGCAGGTGGAATGGTCGGGATTCCTGTCGGAAGGCTACGAACTGGTGAACTCCGAGGCGCCGGAAGCCGCTTTCGCCAGGGCGCATCAGGCGGTCTATGGCGGGGCGGTGGAAGATCGCGCCTTCACCGCGCTGACGGATACGCGCTTCTACGGCCTGAACTACGACATCCCGAGCCTCTGCTTCGGCGCCAGTGGCGCGGCGATGCACGGCTTCAACGAATATGTCGAGCTGGACTCGCTGCGGAAGTCGACCAAGGCCACCGCGCTGTTCATCGCGGAGTGGTGCGGGGTGGAGAAGGCGTAACTGCCCCGTTTGCGTCATTGCGAGCGAAGCGAAGCAATCCATCTCCCCTCGCAGAGAATGGATTGCTTCGTCGCTTCGCTCCTCGCAATGACGGCGGAGAGATTCACGCGCGCTCCGCCCATAACGCCTTGACGATCGCATCGAGCCCGTCCGTCAACGCGGCGGGGCCGGGCTGCAGGATGATCGGCGACTTGATCTCGACGATGCGGTCGTCGCGCACGGCCGGGATGTCGCTCCATCCCTCCCGCTTGCGGATGCGGTCGGGCACGACCTTCTTGCCGCACCAGGAGGCCAGGATGACATCGGGCAACGCCTCGCGCACGGCGTCGGGCGTGACGATGCGATCCTTGGCGGCCTTGTGCACCCGCAGATGCGGTAGCGCGTCCTCGCCGCCGGCGATCTCGATCAGCTCGGACACCCAGCCGATGCCGCTGATCAGCGGATCGTCCCATTCTTCGAAATAGACCTTTGGTGGCGGCGCCGGACGCGGCGTTGCCGCGATCGCGGCCAGCCGTTGTTCGAGGCCTTGCGCGAGTTGCCCGGCGCGCTCGGCGGCACCGACCATCGCACCCAAAGTGCGGATCATGGCGAGAATCGCGGCGACGTCGCGCTGGTTGAAGACGTGGACGGCGACACCGGCACGCACGAGATCGGCGACGATGTCGGCCTGTAGATCGGAGAAGGCGAGCACCAGATCGGGATCGAGTGCCAGGATCTTTGGGATGTCGGCGGAGATGAACGCCGACACCCGCGGCTTCTCGCGGCGCACCTGCGGTGGCCGCACCGCATAGCCGGAGACGCCGACGATGCGGTCCTGCTCGCCGAGCAGATACAGCGTCTCGACCGTCTCATCCGTCAGGCAGACGATCCGGCGGGGAGGGAAGTCACGCATCGAGAACGGTATGCAGACTCGCCAGCGATTGTCACGACGTCCATGACGTCATCCGTACCATTACCTCGGAGGTCATTGCCCGGCCCGATGAGGCAATCCATCATGCCGGCACCAATCTCGAAGAAGCCCGCACAAGCAGGGAGTGCCCATGACGCCGCTCGAAAAGATCCAGTCGATGAAGATGCCGTTTGCGGAACTGAAGGGCGTCACCTTCACCGAGGCCGGCCAGGATCGCGTGGTCGCGAAAATGCTGGTGCGGCCGGACCTCTGCACCCTCCGCAACACCATCCACGGCGGCGCGGTGATGGCCTTCGCGGACTCGGTCGGTGCCGCCGCCACCCTGATCAACCTTCCTGAGGACGCCAAGGGCACCACGACGCTGGAGAGCAAGACCAACTTCATCGGCGGGGCCAAGGAGGGGACCACGGTGATCGCTACGGCGACCCCGGTCCACCGGGGCCGGCGGACCCAGGTCTGGCAGACCAGGCTGGAAACCGAGGACGGCAAGCTGGTCGCCGTCGTCACGCAAACGCAATTGGTATTATGATGGGGCGATGATGTGATTTTCAAATCACAACATTGTTTACTCAAATGAATCTATGCACTTGAATTATATGCTGCGACGCACAATATAGGGACCACTAGGGACTCGACGCCTCCTCGAGGGCTACCAAGAGGAGTATGAAATGAACTATGATTCCATCCGTCCGACGTCCGCCAAGGGCATCGTGCGGACGTTGAGCCAGCAGGAGGAGCTTCCTCTGCTGCGCGATCACCTGTTGCGACTGGATCGTACCAGCCGCCATGATCGTTTTCATGGCTTCATCGACGACAGTTTCATCCGCCGCTATGCCGAGCGCTGTGCCAACGACGGCACGGTCATTATCGCCTATTTCGAGGATGGCGTGGTCCGCGGCGCGGCCGAACTGCATCCACCGGAGCAGTCACCGGATGCGCAGCCGGAAATCGCCTTCAGTGTGGAGCGGTCGGTGCGGCGCAAGGGCGTCGGCAGCACGCTGTTCCGCAAGCTGATCGCAGAGGCGCATGCCAAGGGCTACAGCAGCCTGCGCATCACCACCGGCGCGCAGAACGACGCGATGCGTGCGCTCGCCACCAAGTTCGGTGCGCAGCTGAGCTTCCGTCATGGTGAGTCCACCGGCAGCATCGACCTGACCGAGCAGAATCAGCCTGAACCGGCGCCGGCCGCTGCACCGGTTACGCCGGTCGAGGCCGCGCGGGCGATCGTCGACATGAACCGCGCCTATTGGCGAATGGTGATGCAGATGTCCGGCTGGGGCCGGGCCGCCTGAGCCGATAACGTTTCCAAGCGAACGGGACACCCGTTCGCGGGACGGAAATGCGTCCAATAAGAATCTCAGATCAAACGTAAAAAGGGCAATCCGTTCAGCGGATTGCCCTTTTTCTTTGAGTAACCGGATGTTGTATTTCAGGTGCCGGTGCGCTTGGCGGGCGCGAGACGGCGGACCACGCGGCGCTCGACCACGACCGAGCGCTGCGCGCCCTGTTCGCCGGCGATCACGCGGGTTGCCGTGCCGGTGCGGGCGCTGACGCGCGCGGTCTTCTTCACCTCGGCCAGCACCTCTTCATAGGGCAGCCCCATCAGCGACGACGCGATCTCGGCCTGGGCCTCCACATCATCGGTGATGCCGATGGCGGCGAAGATTGCCTCCTCGAGCGTCGGCGGATCATGCCGCACGCGCCGGGTGCCATACTTGGTATTCCAGTCTCCGCTCATCGCCGCCTCATCTTTGAATCGCGGGAGATACGTAAGGTCCCCAATGTTGCATTGCAATATGAATATGAGATGGCAATCCAGCCATGCAGCTAGAGTCTCTCAATCTTGTGAGCGTCATAAAGTTCGATGGTGGTCGCTGCGGCCGCAAGGGAGTGCAGGGAGCGAACGAAATCGCGCGAGGCGGGGACCGCGAAATGCGCCGCCAGCGCGGCGCGGTCGGCCCATTGCTCGAAAAACACCAGCCTGAGCGGATTTTCGCAGTCGACCTGGACCGCATGCGAGATGCAGCCGGGCTCGGAGCGCGAGCGATGGACATGTTCGAGGCTCAGCCGACGCACCTCGTCGAACGAGTCGGGGCGGGCGGTGACGCTACCGGTGACGACAATCATGATATCCCCCAATCCGTTACGGGGCGGCTTCCGCCCCTGACGCATTGATCGGTTGCTGCGGCCAGCGCTTCAGCGCGGCACGGCCGGCATCGGTCAGGACATAGATGCCGCGCTCCGCGCGATCGAACCAGCCGTAGACATTATGCTGCAGGATTTTGCCGGCGTCGGGAATCTCGGCGCGGAGGTCGCGCACCCGGCGGGGCCCATCCGACAGCGCACAGGCGCAGGCCAGCGCCTGCTGCCGGTAGGCGGTCATGATCGGCGCGCGCGTCGATCCGCCCATGGCCGGATCGCCCTTGCGCTTCCGGTGCTCGGTGATCAGGCGCGAGCGCTTCTTCGGATTGCGGCGCGGTGCCGCAGTCGGCGGCGGCACCAGCACCTCGACGTCGCCGCGGTCGGTGACGCCGAGCATGCCGAAGCCGAGCCGCCGGCACAGGTTGCGATACCGCGCGTCGCTCTCGCGGCCCTTGCCGCGGGCCGACACCTTGGCCGCGATCCACACCTCGTCGGCGGCGGCGGCGCGATCGACCGCCTGCAGGATCAGTTCGAGATTGAAGGCGAGCTTCAGTTCGCCGATCACGACGACAGGCGGATCGCCGCCGCTCAGCGCCACGAGGTCGCAGCCGCCGATCTCGCCCTTCACCGTGAAGCCGAGCTTTTCGAGGAAGCGTTTGACGGGCAGATAAAGCGCGGTTTCCAACAGGCAGGCTCCTGCGGCATCCTGCCGCGACTCAGGTGCCAGCATAGCGCGGAATTGCGCCCGCTGAGGCCGATGGAATTTGCCCAAAGCGCGGCCAGGCGGCTATTATTGGGCAAGGACGGGGCGCAATCATTTTCATGATCCGGAACGGGCTCTATCACATCACCATCGAATTTCTCGACGGCGTCTCTGGTGGCAACCAAGGCGTCATGGTGCTGCGTGACGGCCAGATGCGCGGCGGCGACTCGTTCTTCTTCGCCTATGGCAGCTACACGGCGGCCGACGGCAAGTGGAAGGGCGAGGTCACCAACGAGGAGCATTCGCCGACCTATGGCGAGCGCCCGGTCTGGGAACGCAAGGTGGTCACCATCGGTTTTACCGGCACCTACACCGACGAGTCCGCCGAGGGCGACGGCATGGCGCTGGCCGGCAAGCAGAGCATCCGCTTCAGGTCGAAGCTGCGGCTGCTGGTTGCCGACTAGACCCGCCCGTTGACCGGCAGCAGCGCGCCGGTGACGGCGCTTGCGGCGTCGCTGGCGAGGAACAGGATGACGTCGGCGAGTTCCTTCGGCGTCACCCATTTCGAAATGTCAGCCTTCGGCATCGCGGCGCGGTTGGCGGCGGTGTCGATGATCGAGGGCAGCACCGCATTGACCGTGACCTTGCCCTTGAGCTCCGCGGCGAGCGACTCGGTGAGGCGGTGCACGCCGGCCTTTGACGCTGCATATGGACCCATGCCGGACGCCGCCTGCAAGGCGCCGAGCGCGCCGATATTGATGATCCGTCCGGCGCCCGATTTGGTGAGATGCGGGATCGCGGCATGCGACGTGTTGAACGCGGTCATCACGTTCATCGCGAACATGCGCTGCCAGGTCGCGGGATCGCCGTCGCTCACCGCCTCGAAGGTAAAGCCGCCTGCGATATTGATCAGCCCGTCGAGCCGGCCGAAATGCGCCGCGGCCTTGTCGATCGCGGCCGTCGCCTGCGCGGTGTCGGTGAGGTCGACATTGCCGAACTCGATACGATCGGCCGTCGCGGCAAGCTGCGAGGCCGCATGATCGATGCCGGCAACGCGCGCGCCGCGCGCCAGGGCTTCCTCGGCGACCACCTTGCCAAGCGCGCCGAGCGCGCCCGTGATGACGATGGCTTTTCCGTTCATGGCGCTCTCCGTATCAGCAACAGGTTGCTGCCCACTATGATCAGGCGGATTTCATTTGCAATGCTGCCAATTTCGTCTCCTACTGCGCGCATTCATCAATTCATTCACCTCAAGGATGTTTGCGATGCCGACACCAAGGCCGTGCGAAACCCATCTCGAACTCGTCAAGTTCAGCTACGGATTGCCGCATCTTGCGCAGGCGCTCAAGCGCGACCGGAAGGTCAAGATCGTTGCCCTCGGATCATCGTCGACCGCGGGAGCCGACAAAATTCTCCCATTTCCACCACGGCTGGAGATCTTATGGCGAAGCCAGAAGCAGTCCTTCGGCCGGATGATCGACATCATCAACCGAGGGATCGGCGGGCAAGAGGCGCCGGAAGAGTTCTCGCGCATCGAGTCCGATGTCATCGCTGAAGCACCGGTGATGGTGATTTGGCAGGTCGGCACCAACGCCGTGTACAGGAACTACAACTTCGATCAGGTGCAAGCGACGTTCGAGGCAGGACTCGATGTGCTCGCCGGCCTGCCGCTGGACGTCGTGGTGATGGATTCCCAATACACCCAGGCAATCATCGGCGCGCCGGACGTGCTCAAGCTCGCCAACCAGTTCATGCCAATGATCGCCGACGTCGCTGCAAGCAGGAAAGTCAACCTGTTCCGCCGCTTTGCGCTGATGAAGCAATGGGTCGCTGCCGGAATTCCGCTCTCCGAACTCGACGATGGTGCACAGGAGCATCTCCATACGAGCGAGTGGGCGACCGATTGTGTCACGCAAGCGTTGCTCGGTGCGATCAACGATGCGGTGGCACGCAGCGCGAGCACGTCGTCTTGACTACGTAAGACTACGGAGCTGGGCCAGTTCGATAAAATTTGCGGCAGTTCCGTAAGTCGTTTTCAGAACCCTTTGCTTAGAAGCGGAACTCCGATCAAGTCAGGGGAATGCGAATGGGAAATCTTCCGGATCACGGTTTACCGCTCGTTCAGCTTAAGGAGCAGCGGCGCGATCTCGTGGTGGCGCTGCAAAACCGCAACGGACCAGTGGGCAGCTGGGAGCTGATGCAGATCGCGGCGATCCAGCAGGCGATCTCGGCGTTCGAGGATGTGATCGCCGATCTCGACGCGGAGCTCGAGCTCGAGGCCGCGGCGGCCTGAGCTTTTTTCAGTTTGGCCGCGTTTTCTTCACGCGAACCGGTGTCCATCCCGCATCACGTGCGGGACCGGTTTCGCTCGAAAACGCGCTCGCGTAAATTGATCAGGCCTGCAGATAGCGGCCCTCAAGCGCCTTGCGCTCGGCCGGACCGAGCCCGAGGCCTTCGCGGAAATAGCCGTCGAGGCCGCCATAGTCGGCATCGATCGCCTCGAACGCCGCCTCGAGAAACGCCGCGCGTACGGTGCCGAGCACCTGCTTGACGTCATCGGGCAGCTCGGTGCTGTGGGCCGGGTCGCGCTTATAGAACTGGTTGGTCAGGAGATAGTCGTCCGCGATCACCTGATCGGACACGCCGAGCGCGTGCAGGATCAGCGCGCAGGCAAAGCCGGTGCGATCCTTGCCGGCGGTGCAGTGGATCACCAGCGGAGCGCGGTCCTCGAGCAGATGGGCAAACAGCGTGCGATAGCGCGGCGTGTTGTCCTGCACATAGCCGCGGTAGGAATCCCGCATCACATCGATCGCATCGGCTTCCGATAGCTGACGGGTGCTGGCGATCGCTCGCAGCGAGGCAACCACCGTCGGCTCGACCGGAAGCGAATGCACGGTCACGTCGCTCATGCCGCACAGCGCCTCGGCGCGCTCGGCGACGCCGCGGAAATCGAATGCGCTCTTGACCCCGAGCGAGCGCACCACCGCGACGTCCTGCTCGGTGAGATGCGCAAGATGGTTGGAGCGGAAGATCTGCCGCCAGCGCACCGTCCGGCCATCACGCGTCTGGTAGCCGCCCAGGTCGCGAAAATTGCTGGCGCCGGCGAGGTTGAGGTGACGGGCAGGGGCTTCTGACATCGGGCGGACCTATTGCAGCTGATGAGGTCTTGGCGCAGGAATCCTGGTGCAGGAATCCTGGCAGAGGAAATCCTGGCGCAGGAGTATGGGCGCAGACAGGTCTATAACCGGCCCCTCGGGGGGAGAATATGACTTATCGCGGAGGCGCCATTCTTGTCGGCGCAATTCTTTTCGAGATTTCTGGTTCCTCGGCAGCGCCGGCGCAGTCCGCCTTCCGGAATTATCACTGCGCCGACGGCACGCAGTTCATGGCCGCGTTCTTCAACGGGGACACCCGCGCGCATCTGCAACTCGACGGCAAGGCGGTGACACTGACAAAGCGTCTGTCGCTGACGGGCACGCGCTACAGAGGCGGCGGCGTCACGCTCGAGATCACCGGGGCCGGATTGACGAGGCTCCGGCATGCGCAGCGGCCAGTGACGGCCTGCGAGCTGGCATGAAAAAAGGGCCGAAACGCTTCGTTCCGACCCTCTCTTACTGCTCTGTTGCTATCTGACGTTTTTGCGCCACGCCTCGCTGCCTGATCGACATCAGTGATCGCGGCTCGGTTTGGCATCGTCGATGGCCGCCTGATGGTACCAGCTCTCGCTGCAGGCCGAGGTCGCGACCTCAGCGGCAAGCTCGCGCGCCGTCCGCATCTCGCCGTAGCGGCGTCCGCCGAGAGCCGCGCGGCCCCCAGCCGGGAATTGATAGATCGTTGCCGATCCCTGATTTTGGCCCGTCGTGATCATCTCAAAGTCTCCTGTGGCCGGAGCGAGCCTCCATGGTGCGCCCGACTCATTCGCGTGTCGTTACCGTCATTTTGATATCGGTCCGGGTTCAGTAGGGTGCAAGTTGACCAAGAAATGGTCATTCACTGTCTAATTCGTGTGCAAATCCCGGTTTGCATCCTGCGAGGCAGGATGCAGCTGACCAACGCTTGGGCCGAGCGGAAGGTTGCTCGGCGCCCGATGGTTGGACACGAACTGTCACATGGCGCTGCCGCCGCATTAATCGGCGGCGGACGCCGTAGCTGAATTTGCTGCAGAAACGAGCGGCGGATGGCGCTGAGAGAAGATTTTGGCTGACCGTGACGCATGCCAGCTGCGCTGCTTTGTCGCAGCTAAAAATGCGATGTCCGCTGTGAACATCCGCGGGCCCGGCGGGTGCCGCAGTGCAGCGACTGGCATTTTAATTGCTTAGTAAGAGCCGGCCGATGGTGGCCGGGTACGCGTGCGGCGGCCGACTGGCTTTCGGTTCCTCACGGTTTTGCATCATCAACAGAGAGGTTCAATGACCAAGTACAAGCTCGAGTATATCTGGCTCGACGGATATACGCCGACGCCGAGCCTGCGCGGTAAGACGCAGATCAAGGAATTCGCGTCGTTCCCGACCCTCGAACAGCTCCCGCTGTGGGGCTTTGACGGTTCGTCCACCCAGCAGGCTGAAGGCCACAGCTCTGACTGCGTGCTGAAGCCGGTCGCCTGCTATCCCGACGGCGCGCGCGAGAACGGCGTGCTGGTGATGTGCGAAGTCATGATGCCCGATGGCAAGACGCCGCATGTCTCGAACAAGCGCGCCACCGTTTTGGATGACGAAGGCGCCTGGTTCGGCTTCGAGCAGGAATACTTCTTCTACAAGGACGGCCGCCCGCTCGGCTTTCCGGAGCAAGGTTATCCGGCTCCGCAGGGTCCGTACTACACCGGCGTCGGCTACAAGAACGTCGGCAGCGTCGCCCGCAAGATCGTCGAAGAGCATCTCAATCTGTGCCTGCACGCCGGCATCAACCACGAAGGCATCAACGCCGAAGTGGCGAAGGGCCAGTGGGAATTCCAGATCTTCGGCAAGGGCTCCAAGACCGCCGCTGACCAGATGTGGATGGCCCGCTATCTGATGCTGCGCCTCACCGAGAGCTACGGCATCGATATCGAATTCCATTGCAAGCCGCTCGGCGACACCGACTGGAACGGCTCGGGCATGCACGCCAACTTCTCGACCAAGTACATGCGCGAAGTCGGCGGCAAGGAGTACTTCGAGAGCCTGATGAAGGCCTTCGACAAGAACCTGATGGATCACATCGCCGTCTACGGGCCGGACAACGACAAGCGTCTGACCGGCAAGCACGAGACCGCGCCGTGGAACAAGTTCAGCTATGGGGTGGCTGACCGTGGTGCGTCGATCCGCGTGCCGCACTCCTTCGTCAACAATGGCTACAAGGGTTATCTGGAAGACCGCCGCCCGAACTCGCAAGGCGACCCCTACCAGATCGCTTCGCAGATCTTGAAGACGATCTCCGAGGTTCCGACCGGCGCCAAGGCTGCGGCTTAAATGGCCGCGGACTAAGCAGCTATCGGACCCGGATGGAGCCATCCGGTACCGCAATCGGGTCCGCCAGGGCGACTGCCTTGGCGGACCTTTGCTTTTTAACGACAGTCTTTGCGGCCAGCTTGCCGCCGAAAGCGGTTTCGCTGCGTTATGAACCGCGCTAGACAACGGTGATATCTTGGCTGCCGGGGACACGGCGCTTGTTTGAGGGGTTTTACAAGGTCCGGTTCGAGCTGGGCGGCGCCGTTGGCCGCAGCGTGATGTATGTCGGCGACGGCAAGATGCTCGGCGGCAACTCGGCCTTCGCCCATATCGGCACCTATCAGAAGGCCGGCGACGAGGTCGCGGTCGAGATCCAGACCGTCCGCCACAACCCCGATCCGAATTACCGCGCGATGGCCGGCACCGATGACGCGACGCTACTCGCAAGGGGCCGGCCGGACGGCGAACTCTACCGCTTCAAGGGCGAGCTGAAGGAATTGCCTGGCGTGCCGTTCCAGTCGGTGATGACGCCAATCACCGAGGCGGACATCCCGATCGCCGGCGGCGTCGGCGAGGGCGGCATCATCAACGGGCTCTATTCGATCCACATCCGCGTGCTCGACGGTGTCGACGGCAGCCTTACCGGAGTGATGCTGCTGAACAACGGCCGCATCCTTGGCGGCGATGCGTTCTTCTACTACCTCGGCACCTACACCTCCGAGAAAGGCCGCTGGAAGGGGCAGATCCTCAATCAGGAGCACACCTCGGCGATGGGTGAGAACCCGGTCTTCGGCGGCCATGAGGTCGGCATCGGCTTTGCCGGTACCTGCGACGCGGAGGGTGCCGTGCTCGAAGCGACGGCGCTTGCCGGCAAGCGCAGCCTTCGCCTCACGGCCGCGCTCAAGCTGATGCGGCGGGCGTAAGCGGGATGGACAATTCGGTTCGCGTGCTCTCGACGCTAGCGCTGAAGGGTGCGGTCGCGCGCCTTGCCGCGGCTTACCAGGCGGCGAGCGGCGTGCGGATCGATGCCGATTTCGCGCCGACGCTGGCGCTGCTCGAACGCCTGCGCGGCGGCGAGGCCGCCGATCTCGTGATCCTGACCCGCGAGGGCCTCGACGAGATGACCGGCGAAGGCCGCGTTGCGCAGGAAAGTGTTGTCGATCTCGCCCGCTCCTACGTCGGCGTCGCCGTGAGGGCGGGCGCTGCGCATCCCGACATCGCGACCGAAGCCGCATTGCGTGCGGCGCTGCTCGGCGCGCGGGCGGTGGCCTATTCGCGGCTCGGCGCCAGCGGCATCCTGTTCGCGCAGCTGATCGCGCGTCTCGGCATTGCCGAGGCGATCAATGCCCGTGCGGTAATCATTCCGGCAGGCTTTACCGCGGAAAGGCTCGTCACAGGCGAAGCCGACCTTGCGATCCAGCAGATCAGCGAGTTGAAGCAGATCGATGGCATCGAAATCGTCGGGCCAATTCCCTTGGGTTTGCAGACGCCGGCGGTGTTTTCCGCGGGCCGCACGGTCGCTTCAAAGCGCGCAGCGGCCGCCGATCATCTGCTGCGTTACCTCGCGTCGGCCGATGTCGCGCCGGTGCTGCGCGAGA
Organism: Bradyrhizobium sp. USDA 4011; assembly: GCF_054063415.1. Classification (NCBI taxonomy): domain Bacteria; kingdom Pseudomonadati; phylum Pseudomonadota; class Alphaproteobacteria; order Hyphomicrobiales; family Nitrobacteraceae; genus Bradyrhizobium; species Bradyrhizobium sp. USDA 4011. Next base: position 507,021 of record NZ_JBSSGG010000001.1, on the reverse strand, counting down.
CCGGGCTCGAGCCTTGAATTTGTCCACACTGAGACGCAACCTGCCAATCATGTTCAGACCTCTCCCTGCAATCGTCCTTGCCGTGGCGCTGGCCGCACCTGTGCTGGCCCACGCGCAATCGGCCGACCTCGTGCTGTGCGACCGGCTCGCCGCCGATCCCACTGATCCCGACAAGCCGGCCGACGCGAAGGGCGTGCCCGAAATCGCGTCGGCGGATATCGCGACCGCGATCAAATATTGTGGGGTGGCGGCAAAATCGTCGCGCCGCGCGATGTACGAGCTCGGCCGTGCCTATGCCGCCAACCGGCAAACCGCGGAAGCAATGTCGGCCTGGCGCAAGGCGGCCGACAAGGGCTCGACGTCGGCGATGGTCGAGCTCGGCGTGCTCTACGGCAATGGCACCGGCGTCGCCAGGGACGAGGCGCAGGCGCGCAAACTGTTCGAGCGCGCGGCGCAGGCCGGCAACGCGCGCGGCGTCAGCAATCTCGCCGCCCTCGGCGGCAGCGTGGCGTCCGACCCGGCACGTGCGCGCGAATTGCTCGCCAAGCCTGCCGAGACCAATGCGGAGGCGCAGTACCAGCTCGGCATGATGCTGGCTGAAGGCAAGGGCGGCGCGCAGGACGATGCCGGCGCGCGGGCGTTGTTCGAGAAGGCTGCCGCGCAGAACCATCCCGGCGCTCTGGAGCGGTTGGGCGCCTTCGCGCAAGCCGGCCGCGGCGGACCGAAGGATAGCGATGCCGCAAAAGCCTATTACGAACGGGCGGCCGCGCTCGGCGATGAGGATGCCAAGAAGGCGCTGGAACGCGCCCGCTGCCCGTACGTAATCAAGGACAAGCGCGGCAATGCCGTGACCAATCTCTGCTTCTAAAGCGTTTCCGAGCGAAGTGGACACCGGTTCGCGTGAAGAAAACGCGTCAAACAAGAATCTAGAGCTTCGGTTCTGATTCACTCAGAACCGAAGCTCTATAGGAACGCTCGCGGTCGTATGTCGTTGACATGCGACAGGCATTGGTGAGGCGATGTCATGATCCGCAAGCTACGTTCCGGCGAGTACCGGCTGTATTCCCGCAAGGTCAATCCGAAGACCGGCAAGCGCCGCAATCTCGGCACCTTCAAGTCGCGCGCGGCGGCCGAGAAGCACGAGCGCGACGTGCAGTACTTCAAGCGCCACTAAAGCGCGATGAGATCAGGTTGAATCGTCATCGCGCTTTAGCTCTTTGTTTGAGCGTGATCTTTTCGGAATACCGCTTCGCACTTTTCCGGATCATGCTTTAGTTCGGACGCTGCCGCTAGGGCGCCGGGCAGGCCGCGCCGGTCTTCACCCAGGCCTCGACCAAGGCGCCGGCCTCTGCTTGCGTGCCGGGTGCCGGCGAGCGGCCGAAACCGGGATGCCAGGCCCAGCCGACCAGCGTGTCCTTACCGATATGCTCGATCAGATCCTCGACCTTGCGGCCGCCATTGCGCGCGGGGTCGCGGATTTGCTCGCAGATCTCGCCGACGGTCTTGCCGGCCCAGGCCATCTCGCGCGGCGCGAGATGCCATTCCGGGTGACCCGGCACCCGGCCCGGATCGAAATTGGCGTGCTGGTGGCAGATCGAGCAGCGCATGGCGGCGGTGCCATGGCCATCGGCGCCGCGCGTGACCGGTGGTTGGTGCATGCGGCTGATGTCGCCCTGCCGCGGGCTGTCGCCGGCCGGGTGGCAATTGGTGCAGCGCGGATGGGTGAGCACCTTGCCGAGCTCGGTGAAGATCGCCGCGGAGCGCTGCTCGATGTTCTCGATTCCGGCAAAGCTTTCCGGCGAGGCTAAGGCGTGGCTCGCGCTCTCCGACGCCGCGTAGCCGGCACACAGGCTGGTCGCGAGTGCCGTCAGCACTGCAACGATCCGAAACCGCGTTTCCGATGTCATCGCTCGCGGGCTCACTTGTTGGCCGTCAGATAGCGTTTGGAATCGGCGAGGATCACGTCACGCACCGCCTGATGATACTTGATGTAGCCGGTGCAGCGGCACAGATGGCCATCGAGCGCTTCGGCGATGATTGTCTCGAGCTGGTCCGGCGCGACCGGCGTCTTCGCCAGCCGTTCGAGCAGCACCTGGCCCTCGTTGAGGAAGCCGGCGGTGCAATAGCCGCACTGGAAAGCGAAGTGGTCGATGAAGGCGCGCTGCAACGCGGAGAGCTCGCCGTCCTTGGCGTGGCCCTCGACGGTACGGATCGCCATGCCGTCGAAATTGGCCGCCGGCACCACGCAGGTCGGGCTGGTGTAGCTGGTGCCGTCGGGGTTATCGATGATGACCGCGCAGCTCAGGCATTGCGCGGCGCCGCAGCCGAACTTGGTACCGGTCATGCCGAGCATTTCCCGAAGGAAATCGTTCATCGAGAGGTCGTCGCGGACCTCGATCGGGCCATGCTTCCGGCCGTTGATGGTGAGGTTGAGCGTCGTCACGCAAGCGCTCCCTTGAGCAGACTTGTTGTCACCGGCAATGAGCGGAAGCGGTGGCCGGCGGCATCGTTGATGGCGTTGAGCAGCGCCGGTACGATCGGGATCATCACCACCTCGGCCATGCCCTTCGGCGGTTCGTCCGGCGTCAATGGCGGCAGCATCTCGATCTCGAGATCGTGCAGCGGCAGGTCGGAGCCGCGCGCGATCAGGTATTGGCCGAGATTCCACTGCCCGTTGCCGGGCCCGCCTTCGAATGGCGGCAGGGTTTCGAGCAGCGCGTAGCCGACGCCCATCGCAAAACCGCCATGCGACTGACCCAGCACAACCTCGGGCACCAGCGCCTGGCCGCATTCGAACACGCTGTAGGCCTTGGCGATCCGCAGGATGCCGGTCGCGCGCTCGATCTCGACACGCACCAGCGTGCCGCACATCGAGGTGTAGGCGGTGCCGATCCGGTTGTTGTCGGTCGGTGGAAACTTGACGCTGACGCGGTCGATCCGCTCGAAACGGCCGCGGCCGCGGCGGATCGCCAGTGCGTCGATCTCGGCGCGGTATTGCTCGCCGAACAGCGGAAAGCGCGCGCGCGACCAGGCCCAGCGCGAGAAGCTGTGCGCCACCGCGCCGGTGACGAAGCCGCGCGCATGCGCGGTCGCGGCAAGCATTGGCAGCGGCAGCGGCGCGAGATCATCGAGCACGAGCTGGCCGTCGTTCCAGCGCGCTTTGTCCCATTGCCGGGCGCGGGGATCGCCCTTGCCGATGTGCCAGAGCTCGAGCGCGGCCGGCCACAAGCCGAAGCGGAAGATGACGCGGGCGGCTTCGGCCGAGGAGTGCGTGCCGACATGGGCGCCGATCGAGGCGCTGGTGGCCGAGCTGATCGCGGGGACCCAGCGCGGATTCTTCTCGGCGAGATCCTGGGTCTTCTGATCCATCGTGTAGGGATCGCCCGAGGTGACGAGCCCGAGCGCCTCGTAGCTGTCGACCCGGGAGACCGCGACCTCATCGGCGATGGCGCCGAGATGGCCGGCAACGCGGTTGGCAAGCGCGGTGCCGATGCCGTTGCCCATCTCGACGTGATCGCAGAAGATCGCGATCCGTCCCTCGGGATCGATCTCGACCCGGCCGAGCGAGCAATCCGCGCCCGCGCCGTAATCCTTGGTGACGCATGCGACGCCGGTGCCGACCAGTTGTCCCTCCGATGCCTTCAGCTTGAACGCGGCGCGCTGCTGCCAGATCGGATGCTTTTCGAGCTTGTCGAGGATGTCTGACGTGCGCACCGACACGATGTAGGGATTGCCGGTCATGGTCCGGCCGTTCTGCTTCAGCGCGTTGTTGCGGCGGAACGCGATCGGATCGACCTTGAGCTCGCTCGCCGCCTCGTCGATCAGCACCTCCAGCGCGGTCATGGTCTGTAGCGTGCCGTAGCCGCGCATCGAGCCCGCGGTGACGCCACGCGAATGCAGCGCCACGGTGGTGACGTCGACCTTCGGGATGTCGTAGATGCCGATCGCCGCGGTGGCGGCGACGGTCGCGACGTTGGCGGAGAAGTTGGCGAGCCCGCCGCCGTCGAGCACATGGTCTGCGGCGAATGCCGTGATCTTGCCGCTCTTGCGATCGATGCCGATCCGCGAGCGCATCTTGATCGGGTGGCGTTTGATGCCGCCCTGGAACTGCTGGTAGCGGTCGTGTGCCAGCCGCACCGGCCGTCCCGGGAAGAACATCGCCGCCAGCGCCACGTAAAGCACGAACGGGGTGTGGTCGCGGCCGCCGAAGCCGCCGCCGACATGGGCGAACTGCGCGTTGATGTGCGAGGGGCGGAAGGGCGGGCGGGCCTTGCCGAGCATGAAGGCGATCGACTCGGTCGCCTCATAGGGCGACTGCACGCCGAGCACCAGTTCGAGATTGCCGCTGTTGTCGCTGTACCAGGCGAGCCCGCTCTCCGGCTCGAGGAACATCGGATCGACCGACTGGGTCTCGAACTCGCGGTCGAGCACGAGCTGTGACGGATCGTCCTTGGCGAGCTGGGCGCGGATCGCTTCGCCATGGATTGCGGCCTTGGCGTAGTCGGCCTTGGTCTCCTTGGCGAGCGGCAGCCAGACCGGCAGCGCTGCGTTCTGGATACGGCTCGGCGAAACCCAGCCGGCCTGGATCGGCGAATAGATGTCGGGCGCCTCAGGCGTGGCGCCGGCGACGCGGGTGAAGCGATAGGCGCCGTAGTTCGGCAGGATCACCGGACCGGTCTCGTCGCCGAACTTGACGAAGCCGACATCGCGCAGCGCGAGGCGTGCGCGGTCGAAGGCGTCGAACTGCTCGAAGATCAGCAGCGCGACCGGCTGCCCGAGATAGAGCGGTGTGGTGCCGACCGGGCAGAACAGATCGCCGGTATAGAACTCCGGGACCCGCGTGCCGATCCGGTCGAGATCGGCCGACGTCACGACGACCGAGGGCTTCGCCGGACCATCGAGCCGGGCGAAGTCCATGCCGGCATAGACATGCGTGGCGTCGTTGGCGCGGACCAGGATGGCGTGCGAGGTGGTCGCAGGCCAGCCCGGCATGTCGACGGCGCGAAAGTCGGAGGCGTAGAGCTTTGCGCCGGTGACCTTGGCCACCCCGTCGACCCGACCGGCGCCCTTGACCGCCGGATTGAAATGGCCGCGCCCGGGAAGTGTCTCGCGGGTCGCGAAGGCCGGTTCCTTCGCGAGCGCCAGATGCGACAGGCTGACCGAGATGCCGCCTGCCGACAACCACTTCACGAAGTCGCGCCGCGAGGGCCGCATGGTCTGATCTCTCATCAACGCTTCGGCGGCTGATCGCGCCGCGGTTTATAAACTGACAAAATACACGCTGCAGTGTTGCGGCAAAGCGAAGATAATCGCAATGCCGCAATAGGTCGTAGCCTTCTCACTTGCAGATCTGGGCTCACTTGAGGTCGGCGATGGTGGCCGGTCCCGGACCCGGGGTGATCAGGGTCGGCCATTGCTTGGAACCGAACGGCACCAGCGGCGGCAGGAAGGTCGTCATGCCGCGCTTCTTGGTCTCGGCGATGATCGCCTCGCGTGCATCGCCCCCCATCAGTTCATAGTCCATCAAATGGTAGCTGCCGAAGAACAGCGCGCCCACCGAGCGGTCGGCGATGATCCGGGTCAGCGACTCCAGCATGTCCGACGGCGTGGTGGTGAAGGAGATCGTTTCGATCAGCATCAGGCGGCTGTTGATGGCGTCAGGCCCGAAGAACTGCGCCAGCACGCTGAAGATCACGTTGTTCTGCCGCGCCACATAGATCGTGTTGCTCGCACCATAGGTCTTGTCCCAATCCGGGCCGAGCTGGGTCTTCCAGTCGGCCATGACCGCCATCCAATGCGCGACCTGGGTCTGCGCGGCCCAGGCGACGTTCCTGGCGAGCAGCGGCGCCTGCTTCTTGCCGAAGGCTTCGAGCGTCGCGAAGGGGATCGCGCCGGCGGTGAGGCATTCATCCATGAAGGCGATGTTGTTCGTGAGGATGGCGCGGTTGTTGTCGCGCCAGTCCGCCTGCATTGGCGTGGCATCGAGCCCGTCGAGCGCCGATTGCATCCGGCTGCGATAGGCTTGCATCGAGCCGCGCCACGCCTTGTCCTCGGGATTGTTGACATAGGGGCCGACCACCTCGGCCAGCGCCATGGTGCTGTGGCCGACCGACTTGAGCAACTGATAGACGACCGGCACCTGCGGCGCTTCGGTCGGCGGCTTGCCGGGCCGGTACAGGATCAGGCGGCCGCCGGCGCCGGAGAACAGGCCGAGGATCACCGGATGCTTGTCGAGGATGTTGTTCTGGAAGATCCGCGCCGCATCGCCATAGAGCTCGAACATGCCGGTGTTGAGCGCGAGCACGTCCTTGGTCGCAATATCGGCCGGCGTGGAGGTGGTCTTGCCCGAGATCGGCGCCATGTAGTCGGGCAGCGACTGGGCCAGCGCCGCACCACCGCTGCCGAGCAGCATTGCTAGCGCAGCGACGACCAAACGGAAATGATGGGTCATGTTGTGCTCCTTGCAACCTCCGACCCACGCCGAAGCCGGGGATGCGGCCTCTCGACGCTGGCGGGATGCGCAATTCTTTTGACGCAGATGAACAGGGAGGGTCGGTCCCGCATGACGCAACACGACGAGGGCGGGTGCTTACAGCTAAGCGACGAATCGGCGGGTGTCCACACCCGGCGACTACGCGAGTGGTTGCGTCATCACGTCATTCGACGCCGGATTCAGCGGAGATTTCTCATTCAGGGAATCATTCGCATCGACCGGCTTGTCGATGGCCTCAATCCTTGATCAGAAGCACGCCGCCGATGATCAGCGCGATGCCGGCCAGTCGTGAAATCGATATCGGATGCTGCGTCAGCCCGAACACGCCGAAATGGTCCATCGCGATGCCCGCGGTCATCTGACCAGCGACCACCAGCGCCAGCAAGGTTGCGGCGCCGAGCGACGGCAGCAGCAGGATCATCAACAGGATGAAGACGCCGCCGAGGATGCCGCCGCTCCAGGCCCACCACGGCACAGCCGATACCAGTTTCCAGGACGGCACCGGCTCCCGCGTCGCGACCAGCACGACCGCCATCGTCACGAAACCGCCGAGATAGCTGACGAGCCCGGCCCAGGCCGGCGAGTTCAGGGCGGACCGGAGGTTGCCGTTCAGGACCTGTTGAACAGCCACGGCGATGCCGGCGCCGAGCGCGAGCAGATAGAGAAAACAGACTTGCATGTGACGCCCCAAACCGGTCGCTGAAGTATTTCATGTCATATTCGATCGGCAACGTTCGTGGCATGCGTAAAGCACGGCGCGAAACCCCAAGGATTGGGCTTCCACCCACGTCCCAGATCGAATAAGAGGCCGCAAACCCTCAGTTCCCCCGTATAAGAGCATGATCCGCCTCGATAACGTCTCCAAGCAAGTCGGCCACCAGATCCTCTTCATCGAAGCCTCAGCGGCGCTCCAGAAGGGCGAGAAGATCGGCCTTGTCGGACCGAACGGCGCCGGCAAGACCACGCTGTTCCGGATGATCTCGGGCCGGGAAACCCCCGATGAAGGCCAGGTCTCGCTCGATCGCGGCATCTCCATCGGCTATTTCAGCCAGGATGTCGGCGAAATGTCCGGCCGTAGCGCAGTCGCCGAGGTGATGGATGGGGCGGGACCCGTCAGCGTGGTGGCAGCCGAGCTTCGGGAACTCGAGGCCGCGATGGCCGACCCCGACAAGGCCGATGAGATGGACGACATCATCGCACGCTATGGCGAGGTGCAACACCAGTTCGAGGAGCTCGACGGCTACGCGCTCGACGGCCGTGCGCGCGAGGCGCTGTCCGGTCTCGGCTTCAGCCAGGAGATGATGGACGGCGACGTCGGCAAACTCTCCGGCGGCTGGAAGATGCGCGTCGCGCTGGCGCGTATTCTTCTGATGCGTCCCGACGTCATGCTGCTCGACGAGCCGAGCAACCATCTCGATCTGGAAAGCCTGATCTGGCTGGAGCAGTTCCTGAAGGGCTATGAGGGCGCGCTGCTGATGACCTCGCACGACCGCGAGTTCATCAACCGCATCATCAACAAGGTGGTCGAGATCGACGGCGGCCAGCTCACCACCTATTCCGGCAATTACGAATTCTACGAACAGCAGCGCGCGCTCTCCGACAAGCAGCAGCAGGCGCAGTTCGAGCGGCAGCAGGCGATGCTCGCCAAGGAGATCAAGTTCATCGAGCGTTTCAAGGCGCGCGCCTCGCACGCAGCTCAAGTGCAGAGCCGGGTCAAGAAGCTCGACAAGATCGAGCGGGTCGAGCCGCCGCGGCGGCGGCAGACGGTGGCGTTCGAATTCCAGCCGGCGCCGCGTTCCGGCGAGGACGTCGTCAGCCTGAAGAACGTCCACAAGGCCTATGGCAGCAAGCGCATCTATGACGGGCTCGACTTCATGATCCGCCGCAAGGAGCGCTGGTGCGTGATGGGCATCAACGGCGCCGGCAAGTCGACGCTGCTGAAGCTGGTCGCCGGTTCAACCGAACCGGATGACGGCGCTGTCGCGGTCGGCGGCAGCGTCAAGATGGGCTATTTCGCCCAGCACGCGATGGACCTGCTCGACGGCGAGCGCACCGTGTTCCAGTCGCTGGAGGACGCGTTTCCGCAAGCCGGGCAGGGCTCGTTGCGCGCGCTCGCCGGCTGCTTCGGCTTCTCGGGCGACGATGTCGAGAAGAAGTGCCGGGTGCTCTCGGGCGGCGAGAAGGCGCGGCTCGTCATGGCCAAGATGCTGTTCGATCCGCCGAACTTCCTGGTGCTGGATGAGCCGACCAACCATCTCGATCTCGTCACCAAGGAGATGCTGATCAATGCGCTCTCCGAGTTCGAGGGCACCATGCTGTTCGTCTCCCACGACCGACACTTCCTCGCCGCGCTCTCCAACCGCGTGCTGGAACTGACGCCGGACGGCATCCACCAATATGGCGGCGGCTACACCGAATACGTCGCGCGCACCGGGCAGGAAGCGCCGGGATTGCGGAGTTAGCTCACGTTTTCCACCGTGCGCAGAACGCCTCGACGTCGCCGGACTGGAATTCCGGTAGCCGCTCCCAGATGGTTTCGGGTGGCCAGTTCCACCAGGCGATCTGCGACAGCTCGGCCGCGATCTTGCGGTTGAACCGCTCCTTGATCGGCCGCGCCGGCACGCCGCCAACGATGGTGTAGGGCGCGACATCGCGCGAGACCACCGCACCGGCCGCGAGCACCGCGCCGTCTCCGACGGTGACGCCGGGCAGCACGATCACGCCATGGCCGATCCAGACGTCGTTTCCGATCACGACGCGGTCGGCGCGCCGATCGCTGAAGAAGCCATGATCGCGCTCGGCAGAGGCCGAGTAGTATTCAGAGCAATAGGTGAAACGATGCTGCGAGGGACGCTCGATCGGATGATTGGGCGCGCCGATCCGGACTTGCGCCGCGATCGCGCAGAACCGGCCGATCTGGGCGTCGGCGACGAGGCAGCCGCTGCCGAGGTAGGAGTAATCGCCGAGCTCGGTGTATTCGATCGCGGTGTCGCCGAGGACCTCGCAGCAACGGCCGACCTTGACTTCCCGCAGCTTCACCGTCGGCTCGATGACGGTTTCGGCAAGCTTCGGGCGGGTTGGGTTCGATTCAGTCATATGATTGTCCTTGATCGGGCATTCGCGCGGTGTGGTGTTTATCACGGCGAGCGGGCAAGGCGACGGTTGTTCGCAGTTTGCTGCCGCGGCCTGGTTCTTGAACTCGTCGACAACGGCAATCGCCCTGCAAGTCCGCGCGCGGAATCAAGGCGCTAACCGGGTCGAGAAATATACACTGCGGATTGTTGCGCATCGAAGGTATTGCGATTCGCATGCTTGCGTTTCAGGCCTCGATAGGTTCTAAGCCCGTGACTTCATGACCGTTGGCATGAACAAGAAGTGCGCTGCGTGGCTCTACCACATTCTGGACAGAGTTACATCGTAGCTCGCGCGCCCCCCAAATTCAGAGGATTTCAGCATGGCCAAGATGACGAAGAATCAATTGATCGACGCGATTGCCGAGGGCACGCAGATATCGAAGAACGATGTGAGGACCGTCATCGAGCATATGGCGACTGTTGGCTACAAGGAGCTGAACGAATCCGGCGAGTTCGTCATTCCTGGCTTTGTGAAAATGTCTATCGTGCATAAGCCTGCCACGGAAGCTCGCAGCGGTATAAATCCTTTCACGAAAGAGCCGATGGAATTTGCAGCGAAGCCGGCAAGCAAGTCGGTCAAGGCGTCACCCCTCAAGGTCGCCAAGGACGCTGTTTAAAGACTACGGTTTGCGGCAAGCCACGCACGCAAGCAATGCAACGGCGCATGGCCTGCCGCGCTGTGTCCGGCTTGTCCGGCTCAGCATCGCCCGCTACGCTTCTCAAAAAAAATAGCGGGAGCGAAGCGAATCAGGATCGGCGACATTACGATCGACGCGGTGATCGAGCGCGAGGGGCCATGGCGGCGGCCGCAGGATTTCTTCCCGACCTATGACGACGATGTGTTCAAGCACCACCTGAAGACCATGGAGCCGGAGGTCTTCGACGCCGCGCGCGGCATGATGTTGATCACTTATCAGACCTTTGTGGTGCGGACGCCGCGCTACACCATCCTGGTCGACACTTGCACCGGCGAGGACAAGGGACACCCGCCGCCGTTCGACTTCCCGGGCAAGGAGCGCTGGCGCAACGAGCTGTTCGCGCTCGGCATCTCCTATGAGCAGATCGACTACGTGTTCTGCACCCATCTGCATATCGATCACACCGGCTGGAACACGACGCTGCGCGACGGCCGCTGGGTGCCGACCTTCCCGAACGCTAAATACGTCTTCCACAAGGGCGAGTATGCCGCCTGGGAGGCCGAGAACGCCAAGGGCGCCAATCCGCCCGGCACGGTGTTTCGCGACAATTGCCTGCCGATCGTCGAAGCCGGGCAGGCGCTTCTCGTCGACGACGACTATGCGCTCGACGACACCGTCACGCTGACGCCGACGCCGGGCCATTCGCCCTGCCATTGCTGCGTCAACATCTTCTCGAAGGGGCAGCGCGCTGTGGTCGCCGGTGACCTGATGCACCACGCGATCCAGTGCCGCGAACCGGACTGGTCGGCAAAGCCCGACTGGGACCCGAAGCAATCGGCGGTCTCGCGGCGAAAGTTCTTTGCCTCCGTTGCCGGGACCGACACGCTGATCCTGCCGATCCATTTTCCGGCCCCCACGGTCGGCCTGATCAAGGCGGACGGCGACCGCTTCGACTATCGCTTCAAGCGCGAGTAGCCGGCGCGGGCGTTCTGGGCAATGTCAGCCGGACCGCGCCGTGCTGGTCCGGCGCGGAACCTGGGTCAGAAACCGCTCGAGATCGCTGCACAGGCGGTGGGCGAGCTCTTCGTCGATCTCGAACGTCGCGATGGTGCCAGCGCACTCGATTGCGATGGTGCCGCGCAATGGTGCGGCGGAGACCGCCGATACCGCGATGCTTGTTGCTCTCTGCATGGTCATGTCGTCAACTTCCCCTCGGGCCGGTTGCCGCCAATCCTGATCTCGGAATGACGGCGCGTCCCTTTCGCTTTCGTTCTTCGATGAATCGTACGCCGATCTCGGTGCCGTCGACACGAACCAGCTCGCAGCGGCGGAACGCCAGTCCGCGCGAGGACAAGACCAGGAAGAACTCCTGGGCCTTCAGCACATCAAGCGTTCCGTCGACCTCGAGCCGGGCACCGCTTTGCGAGACGTCGAGCAGGATGCAGCTCCGCCGCCACGTGCCGTCGCCCCCCATGAGATTGACGGGATGGCGCGTCTCAAGCTTGACGCGCTCCGCCCTGCGGTCACCATACGTCATTGCGCCACTCACACTGCCTGAAGGGGTTTCGCAGCCAGCTCGCTTAGCGACCCAAACCGGATCGTGCGCTGCGCGTTTGAGAGCGGCAGTGCCTCGAACATCTTCCGGGCTTGCTCAAGCTGATCCGGTGGGACCCTGGACCCGGCCGTCCGGTAGCTCACGATGGTGGCCGCCGTATTCCAGTTCAGCCGCGATGCGCGGCAGGCGATCACGAGCCCGCTGATGTCGGCGGCTTCCATCAGCGGCGCGATCGTCTCGATCGGAACGGTCGCGAGTTGCGCCAGCGCCGCGACGACGTTGTGGACTTCCTGTCGGATTGCGAAGCGGTTGACGCTGGAATCGTTCAGCTGTCCGGAATTGTTGAGGGCCATCACCGTGGCCCGCGCCTCCGCATAGTCGATCGTGGCTGGTGGGCTTGCGGAGGCGCGGGCTGCGCCGGCATCAATGGCGGCGCGGATCGCGTGCCGGATCTCGGGGCGCGCGTTCTTGAGCAGCCGGGCTTGCTGGCGCGGCGTGGATCGCACGACGAGGTCGGCAAGAACGCGGTGAGGCAGGTCCTTGCGCGAGATCAACGCGGCTGCGATGTCCTCGTCGCGCTCGGCGGCATCGACCATCATGGCAAGGCCTGCGTTGGTCATGTCGGCGCCGGGATTGCCTGCGAGAGCGCGAAGCACATTGCTGTCGCCGCGCATCAGCAGAATGTCCGTGAGCTCCTGGTTGACGGCCTTGCGTCCTGCGATGGCGCAGAGATGTCCCTCGGCCCGCATCCAGGCAATGTCGATCAGATCGGCGTCCAGAATGCAGTCGCATTTTCGCAGGATCGGGGCGGCGACATCGGCATCGTCATGGTTGGCGAGGCGACGGGCGAGCTCCCGCGGCACCAGGCGCAAGTCGGCGAGCGAGCGGCTGAGCGTGGTGAGCGTCCGCAGCTCGACGCTCTCAATCAGACGGATCAGGATGTCGTCGAACAGCCCGACCTGGTGCTCGCTGAGGCGGTGAGCGTCGTCGAGAAACAGCCCGGCCACCTCCTGCAGCATGCGCGTGCGGAGGTCTGGGGGACCGGCTTTCAAGACGTGGTCGAGCTTGGCAATAAGATCGGGCGAGGCAATGGCTGTCATTGCGGTCCCTAAAAATGCTCCGCGACGGGGAACAGCATCGTTCCCAACGTCAATCTGCTCCCCGAATCTTTAATGGGGGTATAGAAATTGATGTGGAGGCTGATCCCAACGGTGGATATCCCGGCAAACACTATCGAAATTCGGCAGTAGCGCTATTTTCCCAGATTGTCCGGTTCAACCAACGGACCGCATTTTTGCTGATTGAGCTCATTGGACGATTCGTATTTTGTGCATGAAGTTTATCAACGCGGCGGGCGCGCTGTGCGCAGCGCCGTGTGCAAATTTTAGAGACCATTTCACAGGAGCGGTCATTTGACGGCGCCATTGCTGGTGCCGAGAGTCTTCCGTTTTGACGATGTTGATGCATTCCGGAGTTCGATCCGAGATCTGGATGTTGATTTCACGCCACTTGCGCGGAAGATTTCGGCCGAGCAGGTCATCCTGAGTTTGCCGGGATGCGAGCTCAACTACACGCAGTCCTTTCCGCGGATCGTCGACGCGCAGCTTGCGCGGCAGACCACCGCGGTCGGCTTCACGATGGATGACGGCGTTCCGATGCGGTTCAATGGCGTCGAGCGCGATCGTGCGGTACTCGTGCTCGGCGGCGGCGGCGCGTTCTACACCTCCGTGGAGGAGACGCCCCGCCAATATGTCTCGATGATGTTCACGCCCGAGATTGTCGACCGCGGTTGGCCGAGTGCCGGGCTCCATTTCAGCATTCACGAGGTCTCTCAACGTGCGCAGGATCGGCTGCGCGAAGTGGTGAGACAGGTTCTGCTCGTCACGTCAGACCAGGTCACGATTGCGGAGTTCGCGACGGGCGCGTCGATCAAGGAGACACTGCTCGCCGCAATCGACAACGCGTTCGCCGAGATCGTGCCGGCCAAGTGTGGCGACGCGGGCGAACACGACGCGCCAGTTTAAGGTCTTCAACGACGCGCGCGCCATCCTGGCCGGCGACGTCGCTCACCCGATCTACAGCGGCGAACTCGCCCGGCAGATCGGCGTGTCGGTGCGCACGCTGCATGACGCGATCCAGCGCTACCGGGGCGTCAGCCTGCATCGCTATCTGCGGCTGCGCCGGCTCTGGCTGGTCCGCCGGCAACTGCTCGCCGGTGCGCCCAGCGTCAAGGCCTGTGCGCTGGCCTACGGGTTCTGGCACCTCAGCGATTTTTCGCGGAGCTACCGGTCGCAGTTCGGGGAGGCGCCATCGGAGACACTGGCGGCCTCGCGGCGTGCCGGCGTCGCGCCCGCCGATCCGGCTGGCGGCAGACACGATTCGTAACAATTCGCCTGAACGGAATCTTAACGGCCGCCGAGGAATCTGTTGGTACGATTCCACCAGAGGCGGGCTGATGCATCCCCGACGATTTGCGCGTGTTCGTCCGACAGGATGTGTATCCAGCGTGGTCAAGCTCCAGCTCGAACCGAAGGGGCCGCTGATCGAATGCCGGCTGGTGGATTATTCCGCCGGCGGGGCCTGCCTGGAATTCTCCAAGCCCGTCCAGTTGCCCGAACGTTTCGAAATGTTTCACGGCAACACCCGGAAGCGTTGCCGGCGGGTCTGGAGCAAGGGCGTCCGGGTCGGCGTCTCGTTCTGAGGACACCGATCAACAGCAGTTCGGGCCGCGCCCTGCGCGACCCGATCGAGTCTCGATGTAGTCTGTCCCGATTGATGCGGCTAAATAAGCGCCGGCGAGGGGCTCAGGCGCCGCTCTGGCACTTCTTCATGAACGAGGTCTTGGCCGCGCCGGCGAGCTTCTTGCCGTCGGAGCCTACCGCCTTGGCCTCGCAGGTATCCATCGTGCACTTCTTCATGAACGAGGTCTTGGCCGCGCCAGCCAGCGGCTTGCCGTCCTTGCCGACGGCCTTCGTCTCGCAGGAGGCGTCCTGTGCAAATGCCGAACCGGCGGCAAAGGTCGCGATCACGGCCGCCAAGAAAATCCGCTTCATCTGGGTTCTCCCTAAACCAAACCAGTGGCCGGATTGGATATCGGATTCTTGGCCCGATCAAGTTCCCACAGCCGAATTTGTCTATAAAATACCCGGATTGCCGTGAGAAATTTCCGTGTGCAGCGCGGAACAAAATGGGGGAAACGCGGAATGGAATTCGAGACGCTGGTACAGACACGCAAAAGCGTGCGCGGGTTCAAGAAGCAGCCGGTGTCCCGAGCGACCGTCGAGGAGATCATCGAGGTGGCCAAGCGTGCGCCGTCCTCGATGAACACCCAGCCCTGGCACGTCCATGTCCTGACCGGGGCGCCGCTGGAAGAAGTGCGCCGCCGCAACATGGAGGAGATGATCGCCGGCGCCAAGGCCAAGCGCGACATCATCAGCCACGGCGAGTACCAGGGCGTGCACCGCGGTCGTCAGGTCGACATCGCCAAGAAGCTGTTCGGCGCCATGGGGATTGCCCGCGACGACAAGCCGATGCGGCAGGATTGGGTGCTGCGGGGCTTCCGGCAGTTCGACGCCCCGGTCTCGCTGGTCCTGGCTTACGACCGGATCCTCGATCCCGGCGCGGTCTGCCATTTCGACCTCGGCGCGCTCTGCTACGGCATCGTACTGGCAGCCTGGGATCGCGGCCTCGGCAGCGTGATCAACGGCCAGGGCATCATGCGCTCCGATATCGTGCGCGAGGTCGCCAACATCCCGGAAGACCAGGTGATCATGACCTGCGTCGCGATGGGCTATCCCGATGATAGCTTCGCCGCCAATGCGGTGCGGTCGGACCGCGAGGCCAACAGCGATTTCGTCCGCTACGTCGGCTTTGCCGACTAGAGCGACGCCGACCGCTTGCTACAGCGACAACGACGTCGTGCTGCGCAGTCGTTCGTTCGCTGCGCCGGCACGTCCGGCGCAATTGCGCGCGCGCTGACCGCGCCGCGGGATATTGAATTCCGCACCGTGAAACCCTCGCGCGACAGTGAGCGTGCGCGCGCGTTTCCGCTATTTGTGCCGACAAGAAATGCGCTACTGGTTTTGTGAAGCGAAACAGCACAGGCGAGGAATCTCAGATGAGCGATGACGAACAGACAGCCATGATCCGCGAGACCGTCGCGAGATTCGTCGATCGCGAACTCATCCCGCTCGAGCCGCAATATCTGAAATCGAAATTGCCCGGCAGCGATCATCCCGAGCTCACCTCGGAGCAGCGCAAGCGGCTGCGCGATGTCTCGAAGGAGCTCGGCCTCTGGGGCCTCGATGCGCCCGAGGATCTCGGTGGGCACGATTTGCCGACGCGCACGATGGCCGCAGTGCATGAAGAGCTCGGCCGCAGCTGCGTGCCCTTCGTGCTGCCGCCGGATTCGCCGAACCTGCGCATGCTGCAGGCGGTCGGCACCGAGGCGCAGAAGAAGAAGTATCTGCAGCCCTATATCGAGGGCCGGATGGCGTCGGCGATTGCGATCTCCGAGCCCGGCGCCGGCGGCGATCCCGCGGGCATGAAGACGCGCGCGGTGCTCGAAGGCGAGCAGTGGGTGCTGAACGGCCGCAAGATCTGGATCAGCAATGCGCGCGCCGCCGACTTCATCATCGTGATGGCGCGCGTCGGCAACGACCAGCGTCAGGGCGGCATCACTTCCTTCATCGTCGAGAAGGGCACGGCGGGCTTCATCATCGAGCGCGAGATCCCGATGGTCGGCGGCGGCTCGACCTATGAGATCGTGTTCGAGGATTGTCGCATACCGAAGGACTCGGTGCTGGGCGAGGTCGGCAAGGGCTATGCGCCGATGCAGCTGCGCCTGCGCACGCGGCGGCTCGAGATGGGATCGACCTGTGTCGGCATCACCAAGCGCGCGCTCGACATGATGTGCGAGCACGCCAAGCAGCGCGAGACGTTCGGCGTCAAGCTCGCCGAGCGGCAGGCGATCCAGTGGTGGATCGCCGACATCTCCACCCGCATGCATGCCTGCCGGCTGATGGTGCGCGAGGCCGCCGACAAAACCGATCGCGGCGAGGACATCCGCCACGAGGCCTCGATGATCAAGGTGTTCGCGACCGAGATGGCCTATGACGCCTGCGACCACGCCATGCAGACGCTCGGCGCGCTCGGCGTGACGCTGGAATTGCCGCTGAACGCGCTCTGGCAGAAGGCCCGCCTGATGCGGGTGTACGAGGGCCCGAGCGAGGTCCATCGCCAGGCGATCGCCCGCCGCGTGCTCGGCCTGCGCGGAGGTTAAGTCGCGACGTCCACCACCACCTTGCCGGTCGCGGTCCGGTCCCGGATCGCGGCATGCGCCTCGGCGATCGCCGCCAGCGTGAAATGGCGCGGATCGAGGTGCGGCGCGACCTTGCCCCTCTCGACCAGTCGCGTCGCCTCGCGCAGGATCTCGCCGTGATGCGCGCGGCCTTCGCCGGTCAAAAGCGGCAGCAGCGTGAACACGCCGGAGTACGTTGCGGCACGAAAGGACAGCGGCGCCAGCGCGTGCGTGCCCCAGCCGAGCGCGCTGACGACATGGCCGAAGCGCCGCACCGCATTGAAGGAGGCGTCGAGCGTCGCGCCACCGACGGTGTCGAACACGATGTCGAAGCCGCGGCCTTGCGTGTGGTGGGCGACGTAATCCGCAACGGTCTCGCTGGCGTAGTCGATCGGCGTCGCGCCGAGACGCTCGATGAGGGGCACGCTGTTCGCCGAGCCGGTGGCATAGACGTGGGCGCCAGAGGCACGCGCGATCTGGATCGCGACATGGCCGACGCCGCCGGCGCCGCCGTGGATCAGCACTTTCTGGCCGGCGGTCACATGCGCACGATCGACCAGACCTTCCCACGCGGTGATGAAGATCAGCGGCAGCGCCGCCGCTTCGCGCATGGTGAGATTGGCAGGCTTCGGCGCCAGCAGATCGGCATCGAGGGCGGCGTAGTCCGCAAGCGAGCCTTGCAAGCCGCCGACGCCGCCGGTCATGCCATAGACCTCGTCACCCCTGCGGAAGGCCGTGACATTAGCACCGACGGCCTCGACCACGCCGCTGAGATCTATCCCGAGGATGGCTGGCAGCGGCTGCCGCGCATGCACGGCCTGACCGGCGGCGACCTTGAGGTCGAGTGGATTGACGCCGCTGGCCTTGATGCGGACCAGCACCTGCCCTGGACTTGCCTGCGGCCGCACGATGTCGGTCAGGCGAAAAGGCTTGGCGGGTGCGTCGAGTATCGCGGCCTGCATCGAGGATTGGTCGGTCATGTCGGGCTCCTTGGTTGCACCTAATCTGACGACATCAATATTGTTTGGAAATATACATTTCTGTACAGTTTTCATTCATTTTTGAATGGGCGGACCAATGGAATGGAGCGATCTGACGGTCTTCCTCGCCATCGCGCGGGAGGGCACGCTCGGTGCGGCGGCGCGCAAGCTCGGGCAGAGCCAGCCGACCATGGGGCGGCGGCTGCGCGAACTCGAAGCGTCGCTCGGCCAGACGCTGTTTCAGCGCACCGCCGACGGCTTTGTGCTGACCGACGAGGGCGCAAGTGTGCTCGTCCATGCCGAGCGGATGGAGGAGGAAGCCGAAGCCATGCAGCGCCAGGTCGCCGGACAGGATCGGCAGCTCGACGGCCTGCTGCGGATCTCGTCGTCGGACTGGTTCGGCGCGCATCTCCTGACGCCGGTGCTCGCCGAGTTTGCAAAGCTTCAGCCGCGGGTCGTGGTGGAGCTGTTGACTGATGCGCGGCTGTACAGCCTGCCACGCCGCGAGGCCGACATTGCGTTCCGCATCACGCCGTTCGACGAGGCGGAGGTGATCTCGCGGCGGCTGATGCACATCGCCTACGGCGTCTATGTGCGGGCCGACAGCTCGCTAGCACCGAAGCCGGGCGATGGGCGCGGCACGCCGCTGATCACGATGGACACGGCGTTCGGCGGCATGCCCGATGCGGTCTGGCTGAAGCAGATGCTGCCCAATGCCCACATCGTCTCCCGCAGCAACAATCGCCAGGTGCAGGCGAGGATGTGCGCGGAGGGCGCCGGCATCGCGGTGCTGCCGCGTCCGCTGGCAGATTCAATGAACGACTTGCGTTTGATCGATCTCGGCGCGCCCCCTCCGGAGCGTGACACATTTGTCGGCTATCATCGCGACCTGAAGCGGCTGGCGCGCCTGCGCGCGCTGCTCGATCTCCTGATCGACCGGCTCGCGAATTAGCTACGCCGCCCGCACGTCGGAGAGGAAGCGGTTGACCTGGCCGGCGAGGTCCTTGGACTGCGTCGAGAGCTGCTCGGCGGCGCCCAGCACCTGGGTTGCCGCCGCGCCGGTGTCGTCGGCGGCGCGCTGCACGCCGGAGATGTTGGAGTTGACTTCCCGGGTGCCGCGCGCGGCTTCCTGAACGCTGCGCGAGATCTCCTTGGTCGCCGAGCCCTGTTCCTCGATCGCGGCGGCAATCGCAGTGCCGATCTGGTCGATCTCGGTGATGACGTCGACGACGCTCCGGATCGCGGTCACGGTCTCGTCGCTTGCGGTCTGGATCGCGGTGATCTGCTCGGAAATCTCCGTGGTCGCCTTCGCGGTCTGCCCGGCCAGCGACTTCACTTCAGAGGCGACGACGGCAAAGCCGCGGCCGGCCTCGCCGGCGCGGGCCGCCTCGATGGTGGCGTTGAGCGCGAGCAGGTTGGTCTGCGCCGCGATGCTCTGGATCAGCGTCACGACGTCGCCGATCTTCTGGGCGCCCTCGGCCAGCGAGCGCGCGGTGTCGCCGGTGCGCCGGGCATGGTCGACGGCACGTGCGGCGATCTCGGTCGAGGTCGCGACCTGGCGGGCGATCTCCGAGATCGAGGAGGTCAGTTCCTCGGTCGCGCTCGCTACCGTCTGCACGTTGGTCGAGGTCTGGTCCGACGCCGCGGCGACGACTGCGGCCTGACGGTTGGTGGCGGCCGCGGTGGCGGACATCGATTGCGCCGTGTCCTCCATCACCGACGACGCGGCAGACAATCCGCCGACCAGTTCGGTGACCTTGGCTTCGAAGGCGCGGGTCAGATCGTCGAGCACGCGGGCGCGGCGCATCTTGACGTCGTTCTCGGCTTCCTTCTCGCTGGCGAGGCGATCGGCTTCGATCCTGTTGTCCTTGAACACCTGCACGGCGGCGGCCATCGCGCCGATCTCGTCGTTGCGCGCGGCGCCCGGGATCGCCTCGGCGACGTCGCCAGCGGCGAGGCGCGACATCCGGCCGGTGAGGGCGGCGATCGGGTTGAGGATGCGGCGGCGGACCACGACGATGAGGCCGGCACTTACCGCAACGACCGCGAGCAGCCCGATCAGCGCGATCACGAAGCTGAAGCGCGCCGACGAATAGGCGCTCGCAAGGACCTGCTCGGCATTCTCGTAGAACGCGTCGCGCACGGTGATGATGGCGGCGAGGCCGATCTGCGATTCCGGATAGTAGGTGTCGAGATCCAGCTCGTACTTGCCCGTCACCGCGCCTTCCTTGGCAAGCTTCAGCGCCTTGCCGAAGCGCTCGACATAATCGGCCTGCATCTTGCCGAGCGCCGTCATGACGTTCGCCGGCGTCGCTGGATTATTGCGCAATTCCTGCAGCGTCGAGAGGATCTGCTCGGTCCGGCCGGTGGAGCGGTAGAGTTCCAGCTTCTCCGGCTCGGTCGCGACGCGCTTGGCGCCGACCAGCGCCTTGTGCAGGCTGGCGTTGAGGCCGCCGGTGTCGCGCAGCATCCAGGCAACGTTGGCGTAGCTGGCCTGGCGATAGGCATTGCCGTCGAGGCCAGCGAGGCGGCGCACCTGCTCGTCGAGCAGCGTGGTGACACCGGCGTTGAACACGGAATTGTCGGCGACGATCTTGCCGGCGGCGGCGCGGCGGGCATCGGCCGGACCTGCGATTGCAGTCGCGATGGCGTCGCGCAGCCCGGCAAACTTCACCTTCAGCGCGTCGATCTCGCGCGCGATGGCCTCGCCATCGTCGAGCGAGCCCGGCAGGGTGGCACGCACCTGATTGACCTTGGCCAGCGCGCCGTCGGTCAGCTGGCGCTGACGGTCGAGTTCGGCGATCTGCTTCGGATCGATCGTGCCGCCAGCGAGCAGCAGGTTGGTGGCGTAGCCACGCTCGGGGTTCATGTAGCGCGGGATATCACCGACGGCGCGGACGATCTCGAGCCGGCTCTGCGCGGTCGAGACCTTGTCCATGGTCTGGTACTTGGTCGCCGCGACATAGGCCGCCAGGCCGCCGCCGACCGCGGACAATGAGACGATCGCGGCCGTCAGGAGAGTACCGATTTTCATGGGATGCGCGCCATTTCTTGACGAGAGAGGGAAGGCCTCAACCGTACCGGGTGCGCATTAAGCTTGGGTTTATGATGCGGGAGCCGGGGCGGTCCCGCACATTCGCATTGTCCGAAAGTCGGAGGCGCCGGGCCGTTCGGCCGCGCGTGGCGGCACGGCGGTGACGATCAGCGCTCGTTGTCGTCAGCGCCCTTGGTCGCGGCGCGGCGCAGGGTCGGGCCGCTGGAGCCGGCCTCGCCACAGGGGAGCTGGTTCCACGTGCCGTCGGCGGCCTGCTGGTAGGCCTGGCAGCCGGGCGAATTGGTTGTGGTGGCGGCTTTTTCGTCGGCCTTCTGCCGCTCGGCACTCTTCGCCAGCGCCGGCGTGGCAATGGCAGCGATGGCCGCGAGCGAGCCTGCGAAGACCAGCTTTGCGATCCGCATGTCGGGTTCTCCTTCTCGAAGCGAAAAACATATCCAGAAAACAAATCTGGCAATTTTTGGCCGCGGCGAGGGACCTGCGACGAATTGCTTAATGCCGGGAAACGCGCCGGAAAAGCCGTTAACATCTGCGCGCCAGCCGCAGGACGGCTGTCGCAGCGCCGTGGTAGGATCGCGCCATCATGACCCACCGCATTCTCGTTCTGTACGGCTCCTATCGTTCGGATCGCATGGGCATCCGCCTGGCGCACTTCGTCGTCGACGGCCTTCGTGTGCGCGGCAACGATGTCGAGTTGATCGACGCCAAGGAGGTCGGCCTGCCGATGCTCGACCGGATGTACAAGGAACATCCGAAGGGCCAAGCGCCGGCCGTGCTCGAAACGCTCGCCGGAAAGATCCGCGACGCCGACGGCTTCCTGTTCGTCACCGGCGAGTACAATTGGGGCATCCAGCCCGGGCTGAAGAACCTGACCGATCATTTCCTCGAGGAATGGTTCTGGCGTCCCGCGGCGATCGCGAGCTACTCGGCCGGGCGTTTCGCCGGTGCGCGCGCCGCGACCGCCTGGCACGGCACGCTGTCGGAGATGGGCATGGTGGTGGTGTCGAGCACGATCAGCGCGGGGCCGATCGCGCAGACCCTGTCCGCCGAAGGCAAGCCGATCGGCGAGGGCGGCAAGTCGCTCGAACGCGCCTTTCCACGCTTTGCCGACGACTTCACCTGGTGGATCGAAGCCGCCAAGGCACAGCGGGCGCGCAAGGGCGCCGCCATACTGAGCACAGGGCTGCACGTCCTCGGAGACAGGCATCATGAGCCTCTTCACATCGCCTTTCGATCCCGCGCGCGAGGCAGCCCTGGTGACCGGCGCCGGCAACGGCATTGGCCGGGCCATTGCGCAGGCCCTGGTCGGCGAAGGCGTGCGCACGGTGTTCGCCGACCTGCATGAGGACAAGGTATCGGCCGCCATCAAGTCCGCTCCCCGTCCCGATCTCGCCGTACCCTGGGTCGGCGATCTCGCGCAACGTGCGGCGTGCGACGCCCTGCTGGCACATGCGCAAGCCGCGGTCGGGCAGGTGACGCATTTCGTCCATAGCGCCTCGCCGCCGCGGCGCGAGGCCGATCATGCGATGGCGGTCGATGAAGAGACCTGGCGGCAGATGCACGCGGTCAATCTCGATGCGGGCTTTCATCTGTCGCGCGAACTGGCGCGCAAGCTGATCGCGGCGAAGACGTCTGGCGCATTTCTGCTGCTCACCTCGCTGCACGCCGGCACGCCGCGCAACCTGCCGCATTACTCGACGGCGAAGGCCGGCATGACGATGCTGGTGAAGGAGCTTGCCAAGGGCTGGGGCCGCTACGGCATCCGCGTCAATGCGCTGGTGCCCGGTGCGATCGCGGCCGGCGGCTTCGTCGCCGATCCCGCGCTGGCCAAGCACGTTGCGCTCGGGCGGCTTGGCCAGGCGGACGATCTCGCGCCGATGGCGCTCGCCGTGCTCTCGCACAAGCTCTCCGGCTACGTCACCGGCGCATCGATCGTGGTCGATGGTGGCCTGTCGCTGACCAACTGGTTCGCGCCGCCGGACTTCGATTGAGAATCGAAACCTACTCCTTGGTCCTGATGTAGCCCGCCAGCCGGGTCTTCTGGTCCTGGCACCAGGTCGTCATGCTGCCGGCGCGGCGCTGGTCGAGGTCGGTGGTCTGGGTTGCGATCGCGACTTCGGTCATCAGGTCGTCGGCCTGCTTCTCACCCATCTTGCCGCCGGTGTGCATGTAGGCGATCGCCTTGCGCACCTGCTCGGTGGTGCCGTCGGGCAGGTGCATGTCCTGCGCTCGCTGCACGAGGTCCTGATAGACGAGATCGGTGCCGGGGCACTCGACCTTGGCAGCAAACGCCTGCAGCACCATGGTGACATAGGCCGCGCGCGGATCGGCGTGGGCCGGCGTTGCCGCGACGATCAGGCCGCCGATCAGCAGAGCGTAACGCATCGAATTCCACCCGATGTTTTAGACATTTTGCCGCAAGGCTAGCGTCCGCGGGAACCGACTGCAACCGGAAGGACACACTTGCCGAAGGAACCGATCAAACAGCCGTGTTCCAATCTGCGCTGCCACGATTTCAGCACGATTTCGGCAGCAAGTGCCACAACTTGACGCAGGGGAGAATGATCGTGTCGAAGCTGGGGCTTGCTGCGGTGCTGATGGGTTCGCTCGCACTTGGCGGCTGCATGCAGGCGACGCTGTCGCCGGTGACGGATGCCGCGATGACGCCGCGTGATCGGCAGTTGCTGGCGCATCCGCCCTATGCGGAGGCCAAGATTCCGGATCAGTTCCAGCGCCACATTGTCGATTACACACGGAAGGAGCAGCCGGGTTCGATCCTGGTCGATACCGATGCGCGCTATCTCTATTACGTGCTGCCCGGCGGCAAGGCGATCCGCTACGGCGTCGCGGTCGGCGAGGAGGCGATGGCCTTCTCCGGTGTGGCCACCGTCGGTCGGATGGCGGAGTGGCCCGATTGGGTTCCGACCCAGGATATCCAGGAGCGGCTCGGACCGTATCCGAAGCGTGTCGCTGGCGGACCGGCCAACCCGCTCGGTGCCCGGGGCATCTACCTCTACCAGGGCAACAAGGACACGCTGTACCGCATCCACGGCACCAACCAGCCGGAATATATCGGGCAGGCGATCTCGTCGGGCTGTATCCGCATGAACAATGCCGACGTCATCGATCTCTACCAGCACGTCAAGCCGGGCGCGACCGTGGTCGTGCTGCCGCCGGGACAGAGCGCGTAATTCGCATATTGATGTGCAAAGGCGCCGATTGCGTCATCGCGATCGGCGCCTTTTCTTTCACCCGTTAGCAGGTCGTCAGCGCAGCGGCATCGGCGGCCGAACCACCGGGCCGTTATCATCAGCATCGACAACAGAGGACTGCTGCGATTGCACCGGCCGCGGCGCGGCAGCCTGCGGTGCGACTGTGGCGGGCGCCGGCAGCGGCGCTGCTGATGCCGGCGGTGGCGGCGGGATGTAGGCCTGTGCCGGCCGGCGGATCGGCGGCGGAGCAGCAGCCGTGCGTGGCGCCGTCGTGGGTGTCGTGATTGCGGCACGCGGGCGCGGCGCGACCGGCCGCGGTTCGACGGCCCTGGTCTCGGTCGTCCTTGCGACCCGCTGCGTCAACTGATCCTGGCTCGCCTTCAGCTGATCGATGCTGGTCTTGAGCTGCTCGATCTGCTGTCCCATCGACGCGAGATCGCGTGCCATCGACTGCAACAACTGCGTTTGGTCGGGTGCGGCTGCGGCTGGTGCCACCGGGGCAACCGTCGCCGCCGCTGCAGCGGGTGCTGCGGCCGCCGCTGGCTGCGCTGCAGCGACGTCCTGTGGCGCAGCCGCCGGGGCAGCCCCAGCCGGCTGGTCGGCGGCAGCCGCCTGCGCGGGCGGCGGGCTCGCCTGGTCGGCAGCGGGAGTGGCTCTGCCTGGCAGCAGCGACGTCAGGGCCTCGACCTGGGGCACGTACTCCGCCACGACCTGCTTGACGCGATGGCCGTAGTGTTGCCACGCCGCGGTGCCCATGGCGCCGGCGATCGCGAACACGAACCAGAAGGCGCGGATCGCCCATTTGTTGGCGGGACGCGGCGCGCGTTCCAGTCTGATGTCGTCCAGCCTGCCGTCATGGCTTGCGGCGCTGTACTCCGGCGCGGCCGGCGGCGCCGTCACCGGTATCGGCGTCACCGGTGGCACCGAGGCGACCGTGGCGGCGGGCGCGACCGATGGCGTGGAAGAGGGCGCGAGGCTCGGGCCGAACCAAGGCTCGCGCTGCCCCGCCGCTCCCTTGGCGGCGGGTGCCGGCGCGGTGGCGGCATTGTCCGGGCGGGTTGCAGTGAAGCTAGGTTCGATCGCGAAAATATCGTGCGGATCTGCGTCTTTCAGTGTCGATTGCATGGCGGTCCCCGTTTCAGTCCAAGGTCAACCGCAAATGGGCGGCCGGCAATTTGAGCTCTGTATCGACCCCTGGCCCTGGCCCCACGACTCCAGTCCGGTTTGACCAAAGCAAGGCGAGAGGGTGGAGAGGTTGGGGAGTTTCGGGAACCAAACTGGGAGCCGAGGGGCGGTCGCCGACCTGCGTCCCTGGGGAAGCTCCGGGGTCGTATGTCCGGGCGAATCTCCCTGGTTGTGTGGCACATCCACCACAGCCGAGGGGAAATCGGGTCGCCTGCGGCCCGTCCGACCGCGCTCCGCCACCGTTCCGCCCCGATTGGATTCGGCCATGCGGGTGTTGGATTTTCGGCTTGGGCTGGGGCGCGAGTTGGGGATGCAACATGTCACGCGACGATGCAGTCATTTCGTACGTCGACGTCAATCGCAGCATGCGCGTTGCCGCGCCGGCAATTCGGTTGGCTCGTGCGGGAAAGCCGCTGCGGCTCTGCGCCATCGTGATCGGCGCCGCGTCGCTTGCGGCCTGTGCGCAGTCCTCCGTCGTCAGCCAGCGCTCGCAGGCGCTTGCGAGCCGGTCGGTGTCGGCCGAGCCGACGCGGGCTGCGTCGTCGGCGACGCGCACACGTGTCGCAACCGCGCGCAAGCACACGCCGTACGCCTCACGCAAAGGCGGCGAGACCAGGATCGCGTCGCAGGGCGTCGCGAGCTTCTACAGCGACGAGCAGGAGACCGCGAGCGGCGAGAAGTTCAACGCGCACGAACTGACCGCCGCGCATCCGACATTGCCGTTCGGCACCAAGCTGCGCGTCACCGACGTCAAGACCGGCCGTTCGGTCACCGTGCGTGTCAATGACCGCGGGCCCTACGTTCCCGGGCGCATCGTCGACGTCTCGTATTCTGCCGCACAGTCGCTCGGCATGATCGGCAAGGGCGTCGCGAATGTCAGGCTCGACGTGGTGCAGTGAGCTGCGTCGCAAGCCAAGGTTCGGGAATTTTGCCGGCTGGATCGGGAAAAAGTCCCGGCATTGCAGGCGCTTTAATCCTGTTGTCCGAACGCTGGCAACAAATAGAATTGATGCCGCTACTTCCCGCGCTCTCCTTTTCCAGGCGCGTGGATTTCAACCCATTGAACCTTCCCCGCCTTGGCGTCCCACCGAGGCGGGGTTTTTCTTCGAGGCACGCGCGCTGAGCGCGTTCACAGGATGGGCCTGAGCCATCTGCGGCAAGACCACATGCTGGATTGCCGACCTTGATGGGTAGGTTGAGCTCGCCGCGACCGCACGTTGCGCTCTGCCGTATCTGGCGCCTGCGCTTCCACCAAATTGTCATGCTCCCGGCGAATTGCGGCCCAACGCCGCTGCCAACACACCGCCGAATGGGTGAAGTCGGCGAGGGACACGCGTTGGCCTACAAGATGATCGCAGAACGCGAGAACGAAACGGTCAGGATCGAGCGGGAGAGCACCTTCATCATCGTCGCCAAGGCCAAGGTCTGGGCGAGCGAGGGATGGCAGGTCGTGATCACCGACACGGACGGAAAATCATACCCGCCCGAGGAGTTCGACAAGCTGCTTGCGGCGTAATGCTAGCGCTGCGCTGACACCAGCATCATCATCGGCCGTTCGAGTTCGTCGGCCAGTTCGGGCACAGCCTTGATCTGCTCCCGCGTCGGGGAGAATTCCTCGACATGGCGAAGCGTGAAGCCGGCGCCGATCAACGCATTGAGCGTGGTGCCGACGGTGCGGTGATATTTCAGCACGCCCTTCACATACCAGTCGGTCCGGCGTTCGCCTTCGATGAAGTAGCCGTTGACCGGCCACGTCTTGCGGCCGTCCTGGTCCTGTCCCCAGCCGGGATGGGCGGCGGCCATGTAGATCGGATGCTCGATGGTGAAGACCAGATGCCCGTCCGGGACGAGGGTGCGATACAGCATGCGCGCCAGGCGATCGAAGTCCCTGATGTAGTGGAAGGTGAGAGCGCTGTAGGCGAGGTCGAACGTGGCCTTTGGCAGCTCCAGCGTTTCGAGGTCAGCGATCTCGTAGGCGATGGCCGGATCCCGCGTCATCGCCGTGGCGCGCGCGATCATGTTCTGCGAGAGGTCGACGCCGAGCACGCCGGAGGCGCCTTGCTCGCGCATCCAGCGCGACACCCAGCCGAAGCCGCAGCCGAGATCGACCGCGCGCTTGCCTGCGATGTCGGGCAGCATAGCGCGGATCGCGGGCCATTCGGGCGCGCCGAGCAGCCCGCGGACCTGCCGCGGCAGCTGGCTGTAGCCGGCGAAGAAGCCGGGATCGTCATAGATGTTCTGCGCCATGGGTCC
Organism: Bradyrhizobium sp. USDA 4011; assembly: GCF_054063415.1. NCBI lineage: Bacteria > Pseudomonadati > Pseudomonadota > Alphaproteobacteria > Hyphomicrobiales > Nitrobacteraceae > Bradyrhizobium > Bradyrhizobium sp. USDA 4011. The sequence continues at coordinate 479,220 of NZ_JBSSGG010000001.1, read as the reverse complement.
GGCAATTCAAGAGGATACCGAGTCCCCCTCTGTCTAATCGCCGACGCAGCGCGTGGAAACCGCTGATTATGCGGCGCCGGCCGGGATGGTGGAACCAGACGCGGCGTTCGGCGGTTTTGGAGTCAGTCCGCGGGACGCGCGGTCACGCCTGTCCCTGCGGCGTCAGACGGCAGAGGAGAGCGCCATGATAGCCGAGATGCAGATCCACACCATCGCGCGGCAGATGCTGGAGAAGCACGGCCTGCAGGCGATTGCCGAGGCGGCGCAGAACGCGATCGCCTGCGAGAGCAAGGGCGAGACCGAAGAGGCCCGCGAATGGCGCCATATCGAGGACGCCATGAAGATGATGCGCGGACCGCATCAGAGCTGAGCGCGGGGAGCCCGCGATGCCTGACCGAATGATCCGGCGCTCGGCGCTGGACCATTCGACTTGCGAATCCCCACGGCCGCTTGCCTTCGCCGGAAATTCCGGGAACTCTGTTCCGGCAAGCATCAGACAAATTTTCTATATGGGGGAATTCGCCATGACCTTTTCACTCTACGACGCGACCGTTGCCAACTATCTGCAGATCCTCGGCGCCGCCTCGGGCTTTCTCGACAAGAGCCTCGCGCATTTCAAGGACAACGGGATCGATCCGGCCGAGATCGTCGAGACTCGGCTGTTTCCGGACATGTTGCCGTTCCGCTTTCAGGTGGTCTCGCTCGCGCATCATTCCCGCGGCGCGATGGAGGCTGCGAAGAACGGCGTGTTCGTCCCGCCGTCCGGCAAGCCAGATCTGGATTACGCCGCACTGCAGGCGCTGGTGAAGGACGCGCTCAGCGAATTGTCGGCGCTGACGCCGGATGCGGTCAATGCGTTGCTCGGGCGCGAAGTGATGTTCAAGCTCGGCGAGCGCTCGATGCCGTTCACGGCCGAGGGATTCCTGATGTCGTTCTCGCTGCCGAACTTCTTCTTCCACTCGACCACCGCCTACGACATCCTCCGCCACAAGGGTGCGCCGCTCGGCAAGCGTGACTTCATTGGCCGGTTGAACATGAAGAAGTGAGCGGACCGCGCGCCAATTGGTCTTGCCGAGGCGGCAACACCGGCCGCCCCGCACGCAGCAAGATCAAGACCGCGCGCGGACGGGCGCGGTCAACAGAATCTAAAGCCTGCCGGCGCTAGCCGGCCCTGCGCCAGTGCGGCACGGGGTCGAGCGGCGTCCGGTAGAGCTCGCGCCGGTCGATGTCAGTGACGCGCACGGCGCAGCCGCGTGCCTTCAACTCCGGCTTGACCTGCGACAGCTCGTTGGCGAGCTGATCGGCGCGATCGGAGGCAAGGCTGATGTCTTCGAGGATGATCGTTCCTTGATTCCGGAACTCGTCCCCCACCACGAGATCGAAGGTGTAGTACGGCATCCGAAGTTCTCCGTTTCGGTTTGCATCACAGGGTAACACTGAGTCGTGCGTTCCCTAAGATGCATCGCGCACAATCGTCGGGCGATCGGCGCAAAAACGATGTGCAACGCATCCAGCACGACGAACGACTACACGCGCAGCACGGCGAAGGAGTCCTGTCATCCAGCTCACCGCCGTGCCGTTAAGATTTGATTAAAACTGTCGTCGCAAGCTTGGGATCAGGTGGAATTGCGGCGGAACCGGACTCCGGGAACCGGCAGCCGCAGGAGAAGGCCGGTGGCGTAACGCCCATCGGCCTTTTCTCGTTGATCGAGCCGTTGGACTAGTCGCGCAGCGTGGCCTGCCGCCTGGCGCGGCATTTCGGACCCGGCCCGCGCATGTAATACAGCTCGGGACGATAGGGGTGGATGACGCCCTCGATCAGCGCGACGCAGCGCCGAGCGAGGCGGGTGAGGTGGCGCCGCACGGGCTGCAGGGCGAGTTCCATCGAATTCATGGCATGCCCTCAGTGCAATTCGCCGAGGACGGCGGTGAACGGCAGCTCGAAGATCTCGGTCCCGATATCGTCGGTGACGTGGACCGCCCAGTTGCGCCAGTCTTCCACACTCGGCGTCATGACAAAGCTGCGCGCCAGCTGCTCCGCATGCACCCGCACCTCGGAAAAATCCATCGCCGCGCCGATGCGATCCAGGATGACGTGCTTGTCGTCGGAGCAGTGAAAGAAAACTGCGGACATCTTCCGATTCCCATGCCGAAGCGATTCTCGTGTGCTGAAATAGCAGCGCGCGCGGGCACTTAGAATCCGGGTGATCCCCCATCGGTAAACTACGGGGAATCCAGACGATTTGAATCACGCGGCCGTGATCGGGGCGGGTCGTCAGAAGATCGGCTCGCCGATCGCAACCTCGCTGCGCGGGCCGAGTAGGATCACCTGGCCGCCGGCATCCTTGGCGCCCAGGATCAGAAGTTCCGAGGTGAAACCGGCGATGTTCTTCGGCCGGAGATTGCAGACGCAGACGACCAGCGAGCCGACCAGCGCCGCCGGCTCGTAATTCGTGATCTGCGCGCTCGACCACATGATCAGCCCGGCGCCGACATCGACGCCGACCTTCAGGGACGGATTGCGGGCGCGCGGAAACGGCTGCACCTCGACCACCTTGCCGATCCTGATGTCGAGGCGGGCGAAGTCGTCATATGTGGCTTGCGGCTTGAGCGGAGACATCAGCGCTCCTGAAAGGCGAGGCGGATGCCGAGCGCGATGTAGATCGTGCCGACCACGCGGCCCTGCCACTGGCCGATGCGGCGATGCCGCCGGATCCACGGGCTGATCTGACCGGCGGCGAGCGCGAGCAGCGAGGTGTAGGCCGCACTCATCGCGACGAAGATCAGGCCGAGGGTCGCGAACTGCGCGACGGCGGAGCCGTGGCCGGGATGGACGAATTGCGGCAGGAAGGCGAGGAAGAACAGCGCGGTCTTCGGGTTGAGCATCTCTGCCCAGATCGCCTGCCGGAACGCGCGCCGCGGATCGACCGGCTGCGATGCCGGCAAATGCAGGTCGTCATTCTTCTCGAACAGAGCGCGGACACCGAGCACGATCAGGTAGATCACGCCGGCATATTTGACGATCGAGAACGCGAGTGCCGAGCTCATCAGCACGGCCGAGAGGCCGAACGTCGCCATGGCGGTGTGGACGAGGTCGCCGAGCGCGATGCCGAACCCGGTCGCGACGCCGACGCGCGGCCCGCCGGTGACTGAACGCGCGAGCACGAGCAGCACGGCTGGCCCCGGGATCAGGAACAGGCCGAGCACGACGGCGGCGTAGGTGAGGAGGGTGGTGATGTCGATCATGAACGTGTCCCGAATGTCAGGATGCAGGGATGGCGACCGCCGCGAAGCGCGGCTTCGGCTCAAGCATCACCGCGGCGCTTTCGACAATGCGCATTTCCTCGGTTCCTCGCTCCGCCGTGCGCACCAGCACGCCGTGGATGCCTGAGGCGGCGTGGCTGAGCGCCTCCGGTGTCGCCAGGCCGCGCCCGCGGGCGGCGACGAACAGCGCGGCGAACAGGTCGCCGGTGCCGGACGGGCTGATCGGCACGCGCGGGGTGCGCACGCGCCACGCTCCCGTGTGCTCGATCGCCAGCGTCTCAATCTCACTGTGGGGCGTGCCGGCAAGCTCGGCGCTGGTGATGACGATAGTCGCAGGCCCCCGCGCCATCAGCTCGCGCGCCTGCGCGATGACGTCATCGGTCGTCGTCACGCGCGTGCCGCAGAGGAATTCGAACTCGAAATGGTTGGGCGTGATGATGTCGGCCAGCGGACAGAGCTGATCGCGCACCAGCGGCGGAATGTCCGATCGCACGAACATGCCGCGATCACGGTCGCCGAGCACGGGATCGCAGCAATAGAGCAGGGCCGGGTTTTCCGCTTTCGCGCGGGCGACGAAGTCGGCGACGTCCGACGCGATGTCGGCCGAGCCGAGATAGCCCGACAGGATCATCCTTGCGCTTTCGATCGCGCCGCGCTCCTCGATGCCGCGCAAGAGGTCGGCGACCAGCTGCGCATCGAGCACCCGTCCGCGGATCGTCGGATAGCCCGGCCGGTTGCTGAGCAGCGTGGTCGGCACCGCGACGACGTCGATGCCGTGCAGCTGGATCGGAAAGGTGGCAGCGCTGTTGCCGACATGGCCCCAGGCGACCTGTGACTGGATCGAGATGACGGTCATGTCGTCCGCATCACCCGAACAGCGCGGCGTAGATCACGTAGAGCCAGCCCAGGATACCGTGGATGATCGCCCACAGGATCGAATGGTTCTTGGTGTAGGAGATCGCAATCGCCAGCGCCGAGCCGAACCCCACGCCATATTTCGCGCCCTCGACGCGGACGCCGTAATATCGATTGCCGTTCATGGTGATCCTTCCAGCGAGAGGGCGTGATTGGCAACAGCGTAACCCGTCCGCGACTGCCAATTCAACGGCGCATCGTGGTGGGTTCGCGCGGGGATGACGGGTAAGGTTGGCATTCGAACGTCAAACAGCTTGCTCGGTGTCATCACCCGCGCATGCGGGTGATCCAGTATTCCAGAGGCCGTGGTTATTGAGCTGAGCGGCCGCGGCGTACTGGATCGCCCGGTCCCGTCTCCGCCAAGGCTTCGACGAGGCCATGGATCCCTGGCGCGCCGAAGCTTTAGCGAAGACGGCGAGCCGGGCGATGACAGTGCGGGGGCCTCGCACACCATCGTCGTCCTGGCGAAAGCCATAGCTACCGCATTTGATGGCAGACGGGATCGCGGCCGCAGCATCGCGCAACAATTCTCATTTGGTGTAATGGGTCCTGGCTTTCGCCGGCTTTCGCCTGGCCTTCGCCAGGACGACATCGAGTGTGTTGTGCTGCTTGTGACTCATAATTCCGCATTCTCGCGGCACGATTTGTCCGAGTCGTGCCGCTCGTTTCGCCCTCTCTCGAACGGAGGGCGCAGGGAAAGCCGGGTGCAAGCGCCAAGCGGAATATTTTCTTAGTGCAGCCTTGACGGGATGGCTGAGCTGCCGGTCGGGTTGTTTTGTCGCACCTCTCGCAACCGGATTTGCCTTGCGCGCAGGCAAATCCGGTTGCGGCCGATCGGGCCTCCGGTCCCGGCGGTCACGCCTCGATCAATCGAATGTGTCGGACCGCGCCGCAGGACAGGCAAATTCGCTGCGTCGTCGCGGAATAATCCGGTCGTGCCGCCCGTCATGGTTTTTGCGAAAATGCTTCAGCAGGCCGGCGACAAGCTCCCATCCTGTTGAATCCAGCAGGAGATGTACGATGACCACGATCAAACACGTCGCGGCGGGCTTGCTCGCCCTCGGCATGCTGACGACGTCGGCGATGGCGCGCGAAGTCCCGGCCGGCCCGTCTGCCTTCGCGAGCGGGCATGCCGCGGCCGCCGGCCGCTGGGGCGGCGGGCCGCCGCGCATGGCCGTGCCGCGCTACGGCGAGTTCGAAACGCTGCCCCAGGATCAGCCCGGCGGCGTCTGCGATCACGGCGACAATGCCATGATCTGCTGAGCCGGACGGTGCATGGCGGTGATCTCGGGCAAAAGTTGCGCTAGCTTCGCTGGGTCGTCTCCCTCCAGCCGCGAGCGCCGCCGCCATGCACATCCTCCGTCCACAATTTCGCATCGAGGACGACCACGCGCTGGCCTTTGCGGCGGCGCGCGGCTTCGGCGCCATCGTCGCCGCCGATGCGGCGGCCCGCGGGCATCCCATGTGCCGTTCGTGATCGCGCGGCGCGACGCTCGCGTGATCGTGCAGATCCATCTCACCGCGAAAAACCCGCTGGTCGAGCTCGCTGACGGTGTCAGGCGTTTCCTGCTGATCGCCTCTGGCGACGACGCCTACATCTCGAACGACTGGTACGTCTCGCGCGATAACGTCTCCACCTGGCTCTATGAGGCGGTGCACCTGTCGGGCGTTGCGCATCTGCGCGATCACGGGGAGAACCGCGGCCACGGCGACGCGCTGCTCGCGGTGTCCGAGGCGCGGTTGCCGAAGCAGCCGTGGGACCTCACGCAGATGGAGCCCGGCAAGCGCGAACAGATGCTGGCGGGGATCAGGGTGATCGATATCGTCGTCGACGAGATCGAGGGCCAGTCGAAGCTCAACCAGCACAAGAGCGATGCGGACTACGTCGCGCTCATCAACCGGCTCGCGCATGCGGAGGAGACCTCAAGCCACAGGCTGGCGGAGAAGATGCGCGCGCTGCGGCCGGGGCTTGCGTATGAGGAGGGACGGTTCGTGGGGCGGGTCAGCGAAGCGTAACCCGCCGCTCAGGCGTTGCGGACCGACGGCGGATTACGCTTGCGCTAATCCGCCGTACAAAGTCGATTGGTGTGGAGGCCGCAAACGTGTTGTTAAGATTTGCGTCGCGCAGATTTGTCCGATTTCGATTCGTTCTTTGCGAACAAAATGGAGTCGGATGGAACGGAGCGCGGTGTGCGCCTGTCCGTGGTTGGAGGTTCTCACGCATAGGAAAGCGGCGCACCTGGAGTTGCGCAAACCTGTTGTTAAGAATCGTATTGCGCCGATTTTCGATTCCGATTCGTTCCTAGCGAACAAACTGGAGTCGGATGGGGAACGTGGCTGTGATGTGATTCGTCGCTTGATCGGTGACGCGGTTGAACGCATTGGGCTCGATATGCGCGGAGTTATTCCGTGCCGGGAGCAATTATCCCATCTCGGGACAACATCAGCCGCTCGGACACGTCGGGCGCATACGTCTTGTTAATGCCTGGGCCGAGCCGATTTCTCGATTCCGATTCGTTCCTCGCGAACAAACTGGAGTCAGATGCAGAACGGAGCAGTGGCGCGCGGTGCGTTTCTCTGCTCCACTCGGAGCGTACAAGAGAGATCGCGTCGATGGCGAAGAAGACAGGCAAGAAGACAAGCAGAAAGACGAACAAGAAAACGGCAAAGCCCGCGTCGCGACGAACGGTGCTGGCGATCGACATTGGTGGCACGCATGTGAAGGTCATGACCGACAAGGAGCGCATCAAGCGCGAGTTCGAGTCAGGTCCAACGCTGTCCGCCACCGAGATGGTGCGGCAGGTCAAGGCGCTGACCAGGGACTGGTCCTATGACGTGATCTCGATCGGCTATCCCGGACCGGTGGTTCACAACCGTCCACTGGCCGAGCCGCACAATCTCGGCCGCGGCTGGGCCGGCTTTGATTTTCACAGTGCGTTCGGCCGGCCGGCGAAGGTCGTCAACGATGCGCTGATGCAGGCGATCGGCAGCTATCAGGGTGGGCGGATGCTGTTTCTCGGCCTCGGCACCGGGCTCGGCTCGGCGATGATCGTCGACGGCGTTGCCGAGCCGATGGAGCTTGGCCATTTGCCATACCGCAAGGGTGAAACGTTCGAGGACTATGTCGGCGCCGCCGGCCTCGAGCGGCGCGGGCGAAAGAAATGGCGCAAGAGCGTCGACGATGTCATTGCTCGGCTGTCGGCAGCGCTGGAGCCGGATTACATCGTGATCGGCGGCGGCAATGCCGACAAGGTCGACAACCCGCCGCCGAACGTGAGGTTCGGCGACAACGCCAACGCATTCGAGGGTGGTTTCCGGATGTGGAAGAAGGCAACGCGCAAGTCGCGCAGCGGGCGTCGGTGAAACTGGAACCGCCACCAAACTGCCGCAACTGCTCAAGTTTCGCGCTGCTCTGTCACCTCTGTTGCCGGAACCGATTGAGTGGGCCGCTCGTTTTATGTGGCATGACATCCCGTTCCATGAGGAGTGACTGATGCGAAGCTTGATTATTCCCGCCATTGCGGCGTTGGCGATCGGCGCGGCGACACCGGCCATGGCCTATGATTCCGGCAGCCAGATCTCGATGGAGGCAGCCCTCGACGTCGCGACCAATCTCGGCGTCGTGACGGTGTCCAACACCCAGTTCCTCGGCGACGAGTGGGAAGTCGAGGGCCGCGACCGGCTCGGCCGCTGGATGCAGGTCGATGTCGATGCGCGCACCGGCGAGGTGCGCAACGTGGATCGCGGCTGGTAGCCGTATTCGCCGCAGCGTGAGCAGCCCGCGCCGGCGATCGATCCTGATGTCGTGAGGCGGGTGACGTTGCGCACGCACGCGTGGGTTACGGTTTTCGAACGGCCGGCGGCGCAGGGCGCCGCCGGCCGTTCGTTATCCAGAGTGTTCGACGCAGTGTTTTGGCAGAACGGCACAAAGGTGGAGTATGCTTGCGGCAGATTCTTATGGATCAGCCGCTGCGGCGATCCCTCGAGACAAGGAGACTGGCCGTGGTCAAACCGTTTCCGTCCAGAACCCACATCGGCAACCACCTGCTGCATCCGGAAACCCAGATGCTCAACTACGGCTACGATCCGCAACTGTCGGAGGGCGCCGTCAAGCCGCCGGTATTTTTGACCTCGACCTTCGTGTTCCGGACTGCCGAGGACGGCAAGGACTTTTTCGACTTCGTCTCGGGCCGGCGCGAGCCTCCGGAAGGCATGGGGGCGGGACTGGTCTATTCGCGTTTCAATCATCCGAACAGCGAGATCGTCGAGGACCGGCTCGCGATCTATGAGCGCACCGAAAGCTGTGCGCTGTTCTCCTCCGGCATGTCGGCGATTTCGACCACGGTGCTGGCCTTCGCGCGACCCGGCGACGTCATCCTGCATTCGCAGCCGCTCTATGGCGGCACGGAGACGCTGTTCAGCAGGACGCTGGCGGGGTTCTCGATTCAAGCCGTCGGCTTTGCCGACGGCCTCGACGAGAGCATCGTCCGCGCCGCTGCCGACGAGGCCATGAAGAAGGGCCGCGTCGCGATGATCTTCATCGAGACGCCGGCCAATCCGACCAACGGCCAGGTCGATATTGCGCTTGTCAGGCGCGTCGCCGACGCGATCGGCAGGGCGCAGGGTTTTACCCCGATCATCGCCTGCGACAACACGCTGCTCGGGCCGGTGTTTCAGCGCCCGATCGAGCACGGCGCCGACCTGTCGCTGTACTCGCTGACCAAATATGTCGGCGGCCATTCCGACCTGATCGCGGGCGCGGCGCTCGGCTCGAAGAAGCTGATGAAGGACGTCAAGGCGCTGCGCGGCGCGATCGGCACCCAGCTCGATCCGCATTCCTGCTGGATGATCAGCCGATCGCTGGAAACGCTCAGCCTGCGCATGGAGAAGGCCGATCGCAATGCGCACATCGTCGCCGACTATCTGCGCGACCATCCCAAGGTGGCGCAGGTGCATTATCTCGGCCATCACGACGCGGCGTCGCCAGCCGGGCGTGTGTTCGCAAGCCAAAGCTCTGGTGCCGGCTCGACCTTCTCGTTCGACATCGTCGGCGGGCAGGCGGCCGCGGAGAAATTCCTCAACAGCTTGCAGATCTTCAAGCTCGCGGTGAGCCTCGGCGGCACCGAGTCGCTCGCGAGCCTGCCTGCGACGATGACGCATTCCGGCGTGCCGGCCGACATCAGGAAGAAGATCGGGGTGCTCGATACGACGATCCGGCTCTCGATCGGGATCGAGCATCCGTCCGATCTGGTCGCCGACATCGCGCAGGCATTGAGCAGGGTGTAAGCGAACGCACAGGGCAGGAGAAGCGGCATGTTGAGGATGCGGTCCGCTCATCCGCCCGACGCTTGCTAGGCCTTCTTCACGAACTCCGACTTCAGGTTCATCGCGCCGATGCCATCGATCTTGCAGGCGATGTTGTGTCCATCGCTCCCCTCGGTGAGGCGGATGTTCCGGACCTTGGTGCCGCCCTTGACGACCGACGACGAGCCCTTGACCTTGAGGTCCTTGATCACGACGACGCTGTCGCCATCGGTCAGCTGGTTGCCGTGCGCATCACGTACGCCGGCTTCCTGCGCGGTCTCGGCAGCAGCCGCCGCATCGGCACTCCATTCGTGGGCGCATTCCGGGCAGACCCAGAGAGCGCCATCCTGATAGGCGTGCTCGGAATTGCATTTCGGGCAGTTGGTTGAGGCGTCCATCGCCGGTCTCATCCCCTTTTGGCGAGGGCACCGTAGGGTCATGCTTGGGCAAAGCAAGCGAAAAAGGGCAACCGGAAGCCTGGCGGAGGCAGACGCGGAGGTCCGCCCGGGCAGGGCAGCTTGGCTTGTCGCTGCGCTCGTCCGCTGACGCCGGCTGCGCGGTGTCAAACCGGCGAGATCTTGCCGGTTGCCAGATCATAGGTCGCCCCGACCACCTTCAATTTTCCTGGTTGCACGAACTTGGACAGGATCGGCCTTGCCGTTTCGAGCCGGCGAACGCCACGGCGGATATTCTCCGTGATCGCGGCCGCCAGCAGGTCATCCGGCTTGTTCTTCTTGGCCGCTTCGACCGCCGGCTTGATCTCGTGAATCAACTGCGGCAGATGGCCCGGCAGCGTGACCTTGTCCTTGAGCACCTTGATGGCCGCGTCGACCGCGCCGCAGTTGGTATGGCCGAGCACCATGACCAGCGGTGTGTTTCAGGAACTTCACCGTGTGCGCGCCTGAAGATGGTGCGGGAGATCGGCCCCGCCGGACCGGATGTGCATCGACCCGGTTCGCCGCGCATTCTGGAATATCGAGCGCTCGATTATTGCTCCGGGCGCGAGGCGGCTGCAAAGTCCAAACTTTGCAGGGATTCGCATGGCCAGCGCACCACACGATCGCGGAGACGACATTCTCTACCCGTCGGTCCGCGCATATGCCGCGACCGACACCTGGACGCTTGCAAGACAATTGATTCAAATGCGGGGATTTCGCGCCGCGCTGGCGCAGTATTGCGAAGCGATGACGCGTCCGCCGGCCGTGCCCTGGCCGGTGAACAAGGTGTTCGCCCAGAAGCTGCGCTACATCGTCTGCTTCACCCTGATCGGAAATTACGCGCGCTGGCGCCGCGTCGGCGGTGAGCCACCCACGCTGACTGCCCTGCAACGGACGGCGCCGGCCAGCGCCCGGCAAATCGCCGGGTTCGTCAATGCGCTCCGGCACGGCGGCTATGTCGTCGCCGAACGGCATGCCAGCGACCGGCGCGCCATCTGCTTGCGGCCATCCTCCGCGCTGTTGCGGGAGATCGCGCGCTCGCCGTTGGCGTTCCTCGATGCGGCCGAACGCATCCTTCCGCCGGCAGCGCACATCGCCGCCGACGTCAGTGGCGACGACGATCGGCTCGCCGACTGGATCCGTCTGTCCGTCGAACGATTCCAGGCGAACGACATCCTGTTCGCCCCGTTTGCCACTATCGTCCATTTCACCGAGCACGATTGCGGATATCCGCTGCTGGCCGCCGTGATGGGCGCGCATTACGCCGCGCTCTCGCCGCACGCGCCACCGGCGCTGTCCCTGACATATTCCGTGCTGGCCGAGCGGTTTCAGGTCTCCCGCCAGCATATCGGCAATCTGCTGACCGAGGCGGAGCGGCGCGGATGGTTCACGGTGGCGCATGGAGGCCGCTCGGTTGCCGTCTCGGACGAACTGGTGCGCGAGTTCGAGACATGGGCAGCGGGCCAGATGGCCCATTACCGGATCATCGCCGCCTCAGCCGGCATGCCGAAGTGATTCTGCAGGATCCTACTGCCGGGATTGCGGCTTGATCCCGCCGGCCTCGGCGATCAATTCGAACGATCGCAGCCGCTTCTGATGATCGTAGACGTCGGACACGATCATCAATTCGTCGGCGCCGGTCTCCGCGACCAGCGCGTCGATGCCGGCACGCACCGTCTCGGGCGAGCCGATGATGGAGCGGGCGAGCATCCGCATCGCCTGGACTTTCTCGGATGGCGACCAGTAGGTCTCGATGTCGTCGATCGGCGGCTGGCTCAGGCCGCGCGCGCCGCGGAAGATGTTGGTGAACGACATCTGCTGCGTGGTGGCAAGCCGCCGCGCTTCCGCGTCGGTGTCGGCGGCGATGATGTTGACGCCGACCATGGTGTAGGGATGCTGGAGCTGCTCCGACGGCTTGAAGCGCGCGCGATAGATCTGCAGCGCCTGGATCAGGAGCTCGGGGGCAAAGTGCGAGGCGAAGGCGTAGGGCAGGCCGAGCTCGCCGGCGAGCATCGCGCCGAAATTGCTCGATCCGAGAATCCACAGCGGCACGTCGGTGCCGGCGGCCGGCACCGCCTGGATGCGTTGGTTGGGACCGGCGGCGGCGAGGAAGGCCTGCACCTCGAGCACGTCCTGCGGAAAGTTCTCGGCGGATTCCGGCGTCCGGCGCAGCGCGCGCAGGGTGAGCTGATCGGTGCCGGGCGCGCGGCCGAGGCCGAGGTCGATCCGATCGGGAAACAGCCGCGCCAGCGTGCCGAACTGCTCGGCGATGACGTAGGGCGCGTGGTTCGGCAGCATAATGCCGCCGGCGCCGACCCGGATGGTCTTGGTGCCCGCCGCGATGTGCCCGATCACCACCGACGTCGCGGCGCTCGCAATGCCCGCCATGTTGTGATGCTCCGCCACCCAGATGCGGCGATAGCCGAGCGCCTCGGCATGGCGGGCGACATCGCGCGCATTGTAAAGCGCGCCGCGCGCATCGGTCTCTTCGGTGACGCGGACGAGGTCAAGGATGGAGAGGGCGGCCACGGCGACTCCGGAATGCTGGGGACGGGGAGCCGATGGTATTTGGCTGTGTCCAGGTGGATGCGAAACGGCGCGGGCAGCCGGTTCATGCAGATGCATATGGATACTGTCCGCGTGCCGGTCAATCTGCCGGATGCGACCGAGGTATCGATATCGACGAAGCAAGGCCAGGAGTCCCAAAATATCGAAAACAACCCCATGCAAAGGAGCAGGTTGCCGCCGGCACCAGGAAAAGCGACTTGACGCGTCGGGCAAATCAGCGATACATTTCCATTATTCCGAAATAGTGCGGGCGCCCGCCGTTCGCCGGCCGCCGCCGGCGAAGCGTCGCGTCACGCCCCAGACAATTGCGGCGGTGGCCGCGGTCGCGATCAGATGCTTCAGGGTGTGGCCGCTGACGAACTGAAGCGTGTTTGCGATCTGATGGTCGAGCACCTCAGTGATCTTGGCCACGACGTACAGCGCCATCGCGGTGGCAAAGGCGATGCGCTCAGCGCGAGGCGCGCGATAGATCGCCTGCCAGAGCGGGATGAGGACGAGTGGCAGCACCTGCAGCAACAGATACGGTCGCAGGTCGCCTGCGCCGTGCCTGTCGGTCGTGACCCACCATGCGACGCTGGCGGCGGCGTAAAGCGCGAGAGCGATCGCCTCGATGTTCGTCTTCGCTTCCGGTTGCGTGTCGCCGCGGACGCCGATGAGCAGGCCGGCGCCGGCCAGCGCGATCGGCAGCATGTCCCAGGTCAGCCGGTCGTTGCCGGGAGCAAGGTGAAAGAACGCGGAGCCGAACGCGGTCAGCAACAGCCCGATCAGGAACAGGCGATAGCCCGGCCATCCGGCGCGGAGCCGGTCGCTGTCGCGGTGGGGCCGCAGCGCCAGCCAGCCAGCGATCGCGACCAGGGCGAAGCCGATGTTGGACAGCACGTCGCCTGCGTGGGGGAGGCCGAAGACGGCCGAGTGGTCGGCGAAATCGTTGTAGTGGGCGGGCTGCGCGATGCGTCCGTGTATCGCGAATGCCGCAATGATGCCGATCGTGATGATCGCCGGGATGAATTTCATCCACGGTTTCGCGGGCCGCTCGGATCCGGTCAATCCGCCCATCCGGAAGGTCGTTTGCATCGTCGGCTCCAGCAAAAATGAACAATGTTCAATAATAATCAGAAAGATGAGCAATGTTCAAGTTCTTTTCGTAACGAGGCTTTGGCTATTTGCGTGGCCGCAATTGAGCCATGGGCAGAGGCCGCTCGTTGCAGCCGCCTCTGCGATCTCAGTCGGCACGGCGTGCGAAAGCATTGCACCCGACGGCCGGCGCTCCACATCTTGGTGAATTGAGTGGCTGATCGTGCAGGTCGTGGGGCTGTCGAAAGGCAACCGATGAGGCTGGCGGATTTCGTCCCTAAAGCAAAACAGTCCTTCGCCGATGCCGTCACGTGGGCGGTGGCTTACGCTTGTGCCGAGGCGTTTGGGTGGGCCGGCGGTTTTCTGATCGTGTTGGCAGGAAGCTTCAGTATCTACGCTGGCCTGGCCGTCCTTTTATGTCTTGCGCTGTTTGTCACGCTGATCGTGCGGCGAGAACTCAAACTGGACATCAGAGCCCTTGATGATCCCGGCGACAATCCCCGTGCGAACCGATTGGTCGGCAATGCATCCGCCAGCGCCTCAATCGGAACGCATCGGCGCGCGCTTCGCCCGGCCGCCCTTCGCTCGAACAGTCGTATGACCCGCGCGCTCGACGCGTTGGAAGACATGGTAGTTCGATTTGCGATCGAATTTTCCAAAGCCGTCGCCATCATCATTGCCCTGACGCTGGGCATGGGCTTTGTCGCCAATGTGGTGGTGTTCGTTCTGTCCGACCGGGATGTCAGCGGTGCCTTCGGTTCTGGTCTGGCCGGAGTCGCCGGCGGCGTATTTGGCCTGGTCCTCGCCGTCGTGATCGTGCTCAGGCGCATTGCCGATATCGAAGACTGATCGGGCGCTTCCGGCGTTTGCGCGATAACACAGGGCGCCTACGCGCATCGCGTCTTGACGAAGCGCCACATGCCGAAAATGTGCTGATCGGCGGCTTACGCCCGCGTCCGATCCACCCTACCTTCGCTCTGCACAGCCTTAACCGATCCGATCCGGAGCGAGACCCATTCCTCAACTCATCTTCGGCCTGACCAGTCTCTTGATCCTGGCCCGCTTCATCTGGCCGCTCGACTGGCCGCTCCCGGCAAAGATCGTCGCAGCGTTGCTGGTGCTGGTCGCCTTGCAGTTTCACCGCTGGAACAGGTGGTCGTCGGGATCGGAATTCTCGCCGGAGTTTCCGCGTCCGGTGGTCGCGCTCTTCAACTGGGCGTTCGGTGCGGTCGTCCTGCTGGCGCTGCTGCAACTGGCGCTCGATGCCGGGCTATTGGTTGCAGCCCTGATCCACGGCGGCTTCGTCGGCGCGCCCGACGGCGTCCGCTACGCACTTGCTGGCGTGGCGGCCGTTGCCGCCGCGATCGGCGTCCATCAGGCCATGCGCATTCCGCCGCTCAGGGATGTCGAAGTCGGCATAAGCGGGCTGCCGCGCCAGTTCGACGGCTACACCATCCTGCAACTGACGGACCTGCACATCAGCCGGCTGTTTCCCGCGCCCTGGGCGCGCGCTGTGGTCGAGCGATCGAACAAGCTTGGCGCGGACCTGATCGCGATCACCGGCGACCTGATCGACGGCACCATCGATGCGCGGCGCAACGACATCGCACCTCTGCGCGATCTTGCGGCCGCCGATGGCGTCTACGTGATCTCGGGCAATCACGAATATATCTTCGGCTATGACGGGTGGATGGCGCACTATGAAGCATTGGGCCTGCGCTCGCTCGAGAACAGGCACATCGTGCTCGAACGCGGCGCCGGCCGGCTGGTGATCGCAGGGATTACCGACCGCGCGTCGCGCCACCGGGGGCATTCGATCCGCGACCTTGCCGCGGTTCTCGACGGCGCCCCCAAGGGCGCGCCCGTCATCCTGCTCGACCACCAGCCGAGCGACGCCCGCAACGCCGCCGCGCTCGGCGTCGCCCTGCAACTCTCCGGACACACGCATGGCGGAATGATCCTGGGGATCGATCGCCTCGCCGCGCGCGCCAATGCCGGCTTCGTCTCGGGCCGCTACGACGTCGACGGGATGACGCTCTACGTCAACAACGGCACCGCGCTATGGCCGGGTTTTGCCTTGCGGCTCGGCCGCCCGTCCGAATTGACGCGGATCACGTTGCGTGTGGCGGGCGATGCCTGAGTGATCTGTTGCGCATGTGATCATGCGAGCGCGGTGTTGTCGCGTGATCGCCGTCGTCACAAAAATACCTCCGCGATCGAGGCGCCGCGGCATCGCACGGTTAAGACATTGGTCATCTCTTTGCTTTCATTTTCACGACCTCATTCAGCAGGAGGCACCATGTCCGACATCACCATTCCCGGCGGAAAAATTCGTTCCTTCGTCGAGCGGATCGAGAACCTTGACACCGAAATGGCGGAGCTGAGCGAGCAGAAGAAGGAAGTCTTCTCGGAGGCGAAGGGCGAAGGTTTCGACGTGAAGATCCTCAAGGAGATCGTCAAGCTGCGCAAGCAGGACCAGGACGAGCGCGACGAGCGTGAAAGCTTGCTCGATCTCTACATGCGCGCCATGGAAACCGCGCCGGCAGAAGACAAGACTGCGAAAGCGGCCTGATGTCCGCGGAGGCAGCAGGGCGGGTTGGCGACGTGTCCGCGGTAGCTCATCGCTCGCTTCGCCGGGACCGTTGTTCCAAACAACCACCATCCCGTCGCGCACCTCCAGAAGCGAGGTCCGGTTATCGGGCAGAGTGACGACAGCTTTGGCGCCTGAGGGCGGTGGCGCGTCACAAAACACGGCGATGGTTTTGAAGGATCAATCTCATTGATTTTGATCAATAGCTGGCGCCTTTCACCGTTGTAGCTGTTAAGCGTTGCAACTGGGAGGAGGTCGTCCATGCGCCCGCGACTTATCGCTACATTCATGTGTTCTGCGCTCAGTTTCATTGCCTTCGCCGGAGTTGCGCGTTCAGAAACGATCGGGCGGTACGAATGCAACATTGTCGGAACACCAAATCCCGAGCCTTTGGGCGACCCTGCAGGTCACGGTCTATCGGGTTATCAATTCTCCTGCTTCGGCGTAGACGGCCTCCTCAAAGGGGCCGTTTATTCGGCGACCAACATCACGGAGTGGAATGGTCCGCAGGCAACGTACTTGTTGGCGGGTGGAATCCATCGCTCCGTCGGAGGATTCGCCGTAACACAGATGTTGGAGGGTACCGGGTCCGCTATCATGAAAGATGGCAAGCCCGTCGGCAGTACCGGCTCCGGAAAAGCGATCTTCAAGTTTGCATCGGGTACGCTGGCGGCACTATCCGGTAAGACTGTCAGCTTCACCAGTAAGTCGACAGGTCTCAACCGGTTCGAGCTCGATTTCGCGGACTGACCGGCAAAGAACACTTTGAGTGCGCGGCTACCGTCTCTTACCACGCACTCTCAAATGCGTGTCTTGTTCATCGCGACGGACAAGCCGTGAATTATCCCTCACAAGCTCGCTTCCGCTGTTGGCCCTTCGCGTCAGTCGGCGCAATGCAGCGACATGTCCGGAGTTGAGGGTAGACCAGAAATAGCTGGCCGACTGCAAAGACGACGCGATTGACCCAAGCGGATATGAGCGGCTCAGGATTGCTGCTGTGCAAACGCAGCGCTGAATCCCATTTCGCCGGTCGCATTTCCCTGCTCTAATCAGGTCGTTGCAAACCGCTGGCGTGGTTCTGAGCCACAGCCAATGCGGCGACTTTGATTGCTCGGCGCAAATTATACTTAAGGGAGATCAGTCATGAGAACCTTACTAGCGAGTGCCGGTCTAGCGCTGTTGTTGGCCTTGGCAACGGAACCAAGCGTCAGCGCTCAGGAGGCTCCTGAATATCTGAAGCAGACACTTCCCGAGCAGGTCCTGAAGCCGCATTGGGACGAACAGCTGGCTGTGATGAATCCCAAGGGAGCCTTGGACGCGAAAACCAAGCAACTCATAGCGCTCGGTGTGGCAGCCCAAATTCCGTGCGTCTATTGCGTTTACGGTCACACCAAATTGGCGAAAGCCACTGGCGCGACCGATGCTCAAATCAAGGAGGCCGTTGCAACCGCCGCGCTGGTCCGTTTCAACAGCACGATGCTGCAAGGCGCGGGTTACGACCTTCAGAAACTCCAACAGGAAGTCGATAGACTGACCGCATCGAAATAGCCTTGGCGAAGCGTGACCCGCCGCGACTGTTGCGAGCGAAATGGCGGATTACGCCTTCGGCTAATCCGCCCTACGCTTGCTTTGCCGTCGCGAGCCCCATGCCGCTGGTGCCGCCGATAATCACTGCTTCTTTATCTTGGTATCGTTCCATGTGGGCTCTCTCCTTGCGACGCTCGGGGCGCCTAGACGATTATGAACTATTTGGTAGGATAATTAGGCGTGGAGACTGCGGTCTAGGCTTCTCACAAGACCTGGGCCGTTCACGACCAAGTAGCTCCGCAGTCGCCTACGGATTCCGGTCACCGCGACCGACGCTCCTTCCGGACACCTCCCTCAGCCATTCCGGGTGAGACAAGTCGACGCCGGAGACATTGACGACGGCCTGCCACGCAGCTTCCTGGTTGTCACCATCGTGGAGGTGCGGCTGCAGCTGCGCCTCCATCGGGCCTGAGAACTTCCCTTGAGCCGAGGCGAAGAATTGCCCTGAGACGTCGGTTCCGAACTCCGACGCCTGGAGGTACCGACGGGCCGCGGTCTCCGGCGTCTGATTCATGCCGGGAATGAGGTTCACGATTGGAATCATCAGATACTTCAACAACGGGCCGGCGTTTCGCGCCACATTGGTGGCGTTCGCCGCACCGGGCGATACGGCGTACACGGCCATGCCGGCGGGCAACCGGCGCGCCAGCGCCGCGACCCACCAAGCAACAATGAGCTTCGCGTCGGCATACGCATTGTTGGGCGCGTACTTCACGTTCGGGCCGTTGCGAATAAGGGCTTCAACAGCGGCGGTTTGGTCGTCCTGGAAGTTTTTGGCCGCGAAGGCGGGCAAGTCCGTGTATTTGAACATGGGCACGCCCCCTCGGGCAGGCTCCGCGCTGGCGATAACGATCCGCGCCTTGGGGCTCAGCAGGTTGGCGCGAAGCAAGCCGACAGTCAGTTGATGATGGCCGATCAGCGGGGCCTGAGAAGCCTCGATGCCCGCCGCAGTGATCACGCGCGCCTTGCCAGGAACCATACCGGCATTGAGCAGCAGGAAATCAATCGACCGACCCCGCTGGACGAGCTCCGCGAGGGCGGACTGAACGCTGGGCGGCTTGTCCAGATCCAGCTCCAACGGGGTGAAGACCTTTCGTTTGGTCTCAGCCGCGAGTTGTGCGGCCGTTTCCCGGATCTGAGCCGCGCTGCGACCGGTGATGATGATCTCGCGCCATCCCTCTCCGGCGAGCAGGCGAGCGGCTGCATCGCCGAGCCCGGAAGTCGCGCCGGTGACGAGGGCGATCGAATGTTCCATAGGCGGCTCCGCGGTGAGGGGTAAGATCGAGGGAGCCCCGAGGTAGGGACCGCCTTGCTATTTTAGAACTGTTTGGTTATATATTCGTGCCCAAAGCTCCTGGTCAAGGAATTTCAAACTAAATGTTTCAAAAATCTGAGAGGCCCCGTGGACGCCCACGTAGCTTTGACGAGAGCGCCGCGCTGGAAAGGGCGACCCGGGTGTTCAGGTCGAAAGGCTACGACGGAACGACAATCGACGATCTCGTCGAAGGCATGGGTGTGGGACGGCCGAGCCTGTATTCCGTGTTCGGGGACAAGCGGACGATATTCCTGCGTGTCCTTCGCGCTTACGCAGAAGCAAAGGGCGCTCGCGCTGCGAAGGCGCTCTTCTCTCCGCCGGCTCTTCGCGACTCGCTCGTCGGCTTCTTGAGGCACGCGGCAGAAAGTGCGACCGAGGAAGGATCGGCCCCAGGATGTCTTCTGGTGTGCGTCGCGCCCCTCGTAGACGACGCTGAGGTCAGGCAGTTCCTGAAGGACGCCGTCGCTGGCGGCGTGGCGCTAGTGAAACGCCGTCTCTGCGACGGAATCAGCGCAGGAGAAATCCCATCCGACTTTCCCGTAGCCGTGCGCGCGAGCCAGGTCCTCGACCTGTCGCGCGGTCTGACCATGCGTGCGCAGATGGGCACGCCGCGCAAGGAGCTCCTCAAGGACGCCGAGGAAGCGGCCGACTTGGTGCTCCTGCCGCGGGGGAGAAATCCAGAACGTTGATGCCGATGGTGAAAATCCACAAATGGGAGACCAGGCTCAACACTGCTTATCGAGCGCTTCTCGCCAGCTCGAAGGGCGACGCGCACGCGCAGTTGCTGACCGAGCAGCGCGCCTGGCTGAAGCATCATCTCAGCGAAACCCATCGCCTCGCCGCGGACCCCAACAACGGGTCCGTCGCGTTCCTCGACTCCCAGGCGTTCGAATTGAATGACATCACCGACCGCACGCTGGTTCTTGAAAGGCGCGCGCACGGCTCGCGGTAGACTCTACCGTTTTTGATCGTCAGCGAGGTGGCGGGCAAGTGACTTGTCCGCCGTAGCCCATTGAGCGAAGGTGGAAGCGTAACCCGCCGCGGCTATTCCTAGCGAAACGGCGGATTGCGATTTCGGCTAATTCGGCCTGCGCTTGCTGCCCTCATCCTGTACTAGGTTGCTTCTAGCCCTGTCTCGTTACGCACAAGAATTCGCCCAGAGGTGGTCACTCCGAACGTAGGTTGTGCTATCAGTTTTCGTTCAAGTGCTCTTTTGAGGAATTGCAATGCCGATTGAACGCGCAGGCCCCGTCACTGCAGGTACCAGGCGGAACCTCATCCAAGGGCTTCGTGGACGTGCCATGTCCGAAGCGGCGGTAGATGCTTCACTTAGTCAATCTGTTACTTTCGCAGAGAAGCTGATCGATTTGTATGGGAATACCGTGGCCCAAGGAGAAGTTGGTCCGGGCGGAAGCGGTCGCGCATCCGATGAGCCCATTCTCGGCGACAGGCGCGAAGGTGTTCTCCTGTACGGACGTGTTCAATCAGGGAAAACGGCGGCAATGGTGCTGACGGCCGCACTCTGTGTGGACAATGGCTTTAGAGTCATTGTGGTGCTGACCACGGACAACGTGGCCCTAGTCGAGCAAACTGCTAGACGCTTCAAGGCCGTTGACGGACCTCGCGTTTTCTCGACGATTGCGAGCGACGGCTATGAATGGGAAGGCCAAGAGGACGAACTGCGGGAGGATATTGCTACTGAGGGTCTTATCCTCGTGTGCGCAAAAAATGACCTACATCTTTCGCGCGTGATAGCTTTTCTTCAAAGCATAGATGCACCCGCCTACCCAACGCTTGTTTTCGATGACGAAGCTGATGCTGCGACGCCGGATACTACCATTCAGGCACGGACGTCCGGTCGTGCGAACGCTCCGGAATTCCCTAGCACAATAAATCGACGGGTCATTGAGAACCAAAAGCCTGGGCAGGAAGGAGAATCTATTGGTGAGATATTCCCACACCAGCTGTACGTGCAGGTAACGGCGACGCCGTATATATTTTTTCTTCAGCGCGGGTCATCGGCCATACGGCCAAGTGAAACACTCCTGCTTGAACCCGGGGACGGGTATTGCGGAGGCGAAGTATTCTTTGATTCATTTGACCCCAATGCACTAACTCCACCGGAACCGCCCCTCGTCTTGGTTGGGGACAACGAACTGCGAGCGATAAGCAGGAGGAGGGTCCCGCCAGGGCTTGCCGCTTCCATCGATTTCTTCCTACTTGCGGCAGTTGCGAAGGCCTTGAGGTCCGGCTGGCCGGCTGAAGGATTCAATCACCTTTCGCATCCGAGTGCGAGCATCGCGGAGCACACGCTCGTTGCCAACCACATAGAGAAGCACGTTGGCTACGTGCGACGTGAGTTGCGGCAGGATCGTCCGGCCGCATTGGTGCGGTTGGCGACCGCATACTCGGAACTTCAACGGACAGTGGCAGACGTGCCTGCTCTTGATGAGTTGGCCGACGAGCTAAGCGATGCCATCCGCCAAGCGGAGGTAATTCGCATCAATTCTGTGGCCGCTGCTCTGAGGCCCGGCCCGAGGCTCAACTTTCTAGTCGGAGGAAATATCCTAGGGCGCGGACTCACGATCGATGATCTTTTGGTCACGTACTACGTCCGGCAAGCACGGACATCGCAGATGGATACTGTGTGGCAGCATGCACGTATGTATGGCTATAGACGTCCTTTGCTTGGCTATACCCGGGTGTATCTTCCTCGCTCTGTGGCGACGATTTTTAAGGGCATTCACGACGCAGAGGTTGCTCTGCGTGAGTTGGTCAGTCGTGATGGCGCCGCTGCTGATCCAGTGATCATGTTGCCGGCGAGGGCACGCGCGACACGAAAGAACGCCGTTGAATCAGAGTTTCCCCGAGTAATCAACGCAGGCATCGCTCAGTTTGCGCCACGAGGAGTAGTTACCGACCCGGTGGTCGCTGCAAGCGTTCGCGACCGCCTTGTCCGACTTCAAGTGCCGCTCGACGAGACAATTCGCGAGAATCGCCTGACTCAGATTCCTTTGGATGAATTTCTAGATATGATTGGAGAAGTTCCGATCGACGAAAGCGATTCTGGCAAATGGACTCCGGAGGTTGCAGCCGCGGTCGTCGAGACGTACAGAACTCAGTTTCAAGAGAGAGGTTCATCCGGACTTGTCTATGTGCGCGAATTGGAGGGGAGCGAAGAGCGAGAGCGAGCTCGCCTTTCCGGTCCGGAAGTAACGCTCATCCGACGGAGGGCGGACGGGTTGCCTGCTCTGGTTCTGATGTGGACTGGCACTGCAGCGCAGCCGAATGGTTGGTATCCCACGCTGGTGATGCCAGCGGATAGCAAAGCATACATATTTCCACCCGAATGATGAAATCTTACGTTCCGTTGGCTTCAGTGTCTGCACGTATGCGCGCCGTCCGCGGGCGCGGTACAAAATGTGAGCTTGCATTGGAAGCCGCGTTGCGGAGACGTCGCCTCGCAGTTGTCGCCCAGGTACCTGTTTTCGGGTGCACCCCCGATCTTGTCGTTCGAGGCGTCCGGCTCGCGATATTCGTTGACGGCGATTTTTGGCATGGACGCAAAGCCTTGGATGAAGGGTCCAAGGCGTTTCGCGCGAGCTTTCGGGGGGACTCAAGGCAATTCTGGATAGAGAAGATTCAACGAAATATTCGCCGCGACGCACGTCAAGCGAATGCCCTGAGGCGTCGAGGTTGGAGTGTGGTGCGTGTGTGGGAGCGCGATGTGCTAAGGGACATCAACGGCGTCGCGGAACTTGTTTTGGCACGCGTCGGGAGGAGGCGGGCTGCTTTGAAACGTCGGCGAGGTGCTTCTTGATCGTCCGAGCAATGACCCGGCTCAACTTTACTGGAACGGCGTTTCCAATCTGACGAGCGAGCCAGAGACCAACTATGGGGTCTTTGGGGGCGACGAACCGAAAGCTTTTTGGAAAAGTTTGGAGCAACGCTGCTTCGCGAATTGATATGGCGCGGTCCTGCTCCGGGTGACCGAACCTGCCGTTTCCGATTCCGAGGCACTGAGTAGTTATGACTGGTGAGGGAGAATCCCAACTCATGCGACCGTAAACGCTTCGAAAGGATTCTCCGCCAACCTTCTTATGGCACGCGAGTTGCAAATCCGAGTCCCAGTCCCTCCAGCTTCCTCCCTCGACCGTTGATTGCAAGCGCTTCATGTTGGTAGGTGTGAGTCTCCGGGTGATGTGTAGTCGATCACCGCGGCAAGGCTCGCCCGCCTTGATTCTCGGCAAGTTTCCTATGGCATCCCGGACCGTCAGGGGACGATTAAGATGAGTGGGAGAGGGCAGCGTTACCTTTCCGAAGCGAGAAGCTATCAAAACGAGTCGAGAGCGGCGTTGGGGGACACCGTAGTGATCAGCCCGCACTCGCTGAAAAGTTACGTGGTAACCACTATTCTCGATCTCCTCTATGAACGCTTGGAACACCTTATGCCGCGCTAGTTGCGGAACGTTCTCCATCGAGATTACGTCAGGTTTGGTGAGCCTCGCGATCCTTGAGAATTCGGTAAGGAGCGCCCATTTGTCGTCAGCGCGCCGGGCTTTCCTGTAACGACCAGAGTAAAGCGAGAATGGTGTGCAGGGGGCGCAACCAATCAAAACGCGATAGTCGCTTTCCCTTGATTCGAATATTCTACCGATCTCGGCCCCTGATAGACGAGTAATATCCATTCCGAGGAAGTCAGCGCCGATGTTTGTTTCGTAGGCGTACTGACAAGTAACGTCTGAATCGACGCCTGCGATGACGTCGAAGCCCTCATTCTTGAAGCCAAGACTGAGGCCACCAACTCCGCAAAATAGATCTACGACGCCGATCTGCATCTGTTGCAAGCCCTGTACCTGACAATCAGAGATTATTCGCGCGTTTGACAGTCTGCAGTCAACTCTCAGCGTGCGATTGTTTTGCTATTTTCAATTGCTGCTTGCGCCCAAGCGAGTTGGTTGGACAGAGAGAAGGCCGCTCTTTCGAGCGGCCTTTGTGTCGTCCGTCGTCGGTACTCGATCACTTCACGAACACCCCGTCGTGCTGCCGCAAGTATCGCACTTCATGCAGGTGCCATTCCGCACCAGCGTGAAGTTGCCGCACTCCGAGCACATCTCGCCTTCGTAGCCCTTGGCTTTCGCTTCGGCGCGACGCTCGGCCTTGGACGGGGCGGCGGCTGCGGCGGTGCCGGGCTTGCTCCAGTTCAGGGCCTCGAGCTTCTCGGTCGGCGAGAGGTCGTGGCTGACCTCCTGTTTCAGGGCGACCGCGCCTTCGATGGTGTCGGAGGCGCCGCGGGCGCTGGCGCCGTGCGAGGCCAGCGACGTGACGCGGCTGCCGCCGGCGGGGGCGTTGTCGGCGCTCGCGCTCACCGCGGCCGAGCCGCCGCGCATGACGACGAGGTTGTCGGTGCGCGAACGAGTCAGGCCCTTCGAGACGTACTTCGTCGCCTGGTGCTGGGCGGGGGCCTCATCCGGCTCCTTGCCTTCCTCGACGCCCTTGCCGAGCGCGTCGAAGCCGGACTCGTTCGGATCGACATGGGCGAGGTCGAAGCGGCTCATATAGCTCACCGCGAGCTCGCGGAAGACATAGTCGAGGATCGAGGTCGCGTACTTGATCGAGTCGTTGCCCTGCACCGGACCCGCGGGCTCGAAGCGGGTGAAGGTGAAGGCGTCGACATATTCTTCCAGCGGCACGCCGTATTGCAGACCCAGGGACACTGCGATCGCAAAATTGTTGATGAAGGAGCGCAGCGCCGCGCCTTCCTTGTGCATGTCGATGAAGATCTCGCCGAGCCGGCCGTCGTCATATTCGCCGGTGCGCAGGTAGACCTTGTGGCCGCCGACAACAGCCTTCTGGGTGTAGCCCTTGCGGCGATCCGGCATCTTCTCGCGCTCGCGCATCACGATGATGCGCTCGACCAGCTTCTCGACGATCTTCTCCGAGACCTGGGCGGCGCGCGCCGCCATCGGCTTCTCGTAGAGCGCTTCCACCGCATCGTCCTCGTCCTCATCGTCGGCGATGAGCTGCGAGTTGAGCGGCTGCGACAGTTTCGAGCCGTCGCGGTACAGCGCGTTGGCCTTCAGCGCCAGCTTCCACGACAAGAGGTAGGCGGACTTGCAGTCCTCCACCGTGGCGTCGTTGGGCATGTTGATGGTCTTGGAGATCGCGCCGGAGATGAACGGTTGCGACGCCGCCATCATCCGGATGTGGCTCTCGACCGAGAGGTAGCGTTTTCCAATTTTGCCGCAGGGATTGGCACAGTCGAACACCGGGTAGTGCTCGGCCTTGAGGTGCGGGGCACCTTCGACCGTCATCGCGCCGCAGATGTGGACGTTGGCGGCCTCGATCTCGCGCTTGGTGAAGCCAACGGCCGCGAGCAGATCGAAGCCCGGCGCGGCAATCGCTTCCGCGCCGATGCCGAGCGTGTCGCGGATGAAGTCCTCGCCGAAGGTCCACTTGTTGAAGGCGAACTTGATGTCGAACGCGGTCGGCAGCGCCTTTTCCACCTTGGCAATGGCTTCATCGGTGAAGCCCTTTGCCTTGAGGGTGGAGGCATTGATGCCAGGCGCATTGGACAGCGAGCCGTGGCCGACGGCGTAGGCCTCGATCTCGGCGATCTCGCTCTCGCGATAGCCGAGCGCGCGCAAGGCCGCCGGCACCGCCTGGTTGATGATCTTGAAGTAGCCGCCGCCGGCGAGCTTCTTGAACTTCACCAGCGCGAAATCAGGCTCGATGCCGGTGGTGTCGCAATCCATCACCAGGCCGATGGTGCCAGTCGGCGCCACCACCGTCACTTGCGCGTTGCGATAGCCGTTGACCTCGCCGAGCGCCAGCGCATCGTCCCACGCCAGCTTGGCATGCGCGACGATGTCGGCCTGCGGGCAGGAGTCGTGGTCGAGCGCCACCGGATTGACGGCGAGCGCCTCATAGCCGCGGCTTTCGCCGTGCGCGGCGCGGCGGTGGTTGCGGATCACGCGCAGCATGTGGGCGGCGTTCTTCTTGTAGCCCGGGAAGGTGCCGAGCTCGGCCGCCATCTCGGCCGAGGTCTTGTAGGAGATGCCGGTCATGACCGCAGACAGCGCGCCGCAGAGCGAACGGCCTTCGTTGCTGTCGTAGGGCAGGCCCATGGTCATCAGGAGGCCGCCGATATTGGCGAAGCCGAGGCCGAGGGTGCGGAACTCGTAGGAGAGCTCGGCGATCGCCTTCGACGGGAACTGGGCCATCATGACGGAGATTTCGAGCACGATGGTCCAGAGCCGGCAGAGATGCTCGTAGGACTCGATGTCGAACCGCTTGGTGGTCGTGCTGTAGAACGTCAGCAAATTGGCGGAGGCGAGGTTGCACGCCGTGTCGTCCAGGAACATGTATTCCGAGCACGGATTGGAGGCGCGGATGTCGCCGGACGCCTTGCAGGTGTGCCAGTCGTTCATCGTGGTGTTGAAGTGCAGGCCGGGATCGGCGGAGGCCCAGGCGGCGTAACCGATCTTCTCCCAGAGGTCGCGCGCCTTCAGCGTCTTCGTGATCTTCCTGGTGGTGCGGCCGATCAGGTTCCAGTCGCCGTCGGTCTCGACCGCGCGCAGGAAGTCATCCTTCAGCGATACCGAGTTGTTGGAGTTCTGGCCGGAGACGGTGAGGTAGGCTTCCGAATCCCAGTCGGTGTCGTAGATGTCGAACTGGATGTCCTTGTAGCCCTGCTTGGCGAACTGGATGACGCGCTTGATGTAGTTGTCGGGCACGAGGTTGCGGCGCGCGAGCTTGATCTCGCGGCGCAGCGCCGGGTTCTTCTCGGGATCGAAGCAGTCGTCGCCACTGCCTTCGCAGTTCACGCAGGCCTTCATCACGGCCTTGAGATGCTTCTGGTTGATCTTGGAGCCGGTGACGAGGGCGGCGACCTTCTGCTCCTCCTTCACCTTCCAGTCGATATAGGTCTCGATGTCGGGGTGATCGGCATCGACCACGACCATCTTGGCGGCGCGGCGGGTGGTGCCGCCCGACTTGATCGCGCCCGCGGCACGGTCGCCGATCTTGAGGAAGCTCATCAGGCCGGACGAGCGGCCGCCGCCGGACAGCTTTTCGCCTTCGCCGCGCAGGCTCGAGAAGTTGGAGCCGGTGCCGGAGCCATACTTGAACAGGCGCGCCTCGCGCACCCAGAGGTCCATGATGCCGCCCTCGTTGACGAGGTCGTCGCCGACGCCCTGGATGAAGCAGGCATGCGGCTGCGGATGCTCATAGGCCGACTTCGATTTTGTCAGCTTGCCGGTCTTCCAGTCGACGTAGTAATGCCCTTGGCCGGGGCCATCGACGCCATAAGCCCAGTGCAGGCCGGTGTTGAACCACTGCGGCGAGTTCGGCGCGACCATCTGCTTGGCGAGCTGGAAGCGGAGCTCGTCGAAGAAGGCGAGGGCGTCTTCCTCAGTGGAGAAGTAGCCGCCCTTCCAGCCCCAATAGGTCCAGCAGCCGGCGAGGCGATCGAACACCTGTTTTGCGCTGGTCTCGCCGACGATGCGCTCGTTCTCGGGCAGGGTGGCCAGCGCCTCGGTGTCCGGCACCGAACGCCACAGCCAGGACGGCACGGTCTCTTCCTCGACCTTCTTCAGGCGCGCGGCGACGCCGGCTTTACGGAAATACTTCTGCGCCAGCACGTCGGAGGCGACCTGCGACCAGAACTCCGGAACCTCGACGTTCTCGGCACGGAACACGACCGAGCCGTCCGGGTTGCGGATCTCAGATGTGGTCAGGCGGAAATTGATCCCGGCATAGGGGGATTGTCCGCTGGTGGTGTTGCGTCGTTCGATTCGCATGGTCGAGCCCCGTCTCTTCTTCTGCCCGGCCCCACGTTTTTCGCAGGTGCCGGAATGTTATCTGTTCGCGGACTCCAGGAAAGCGCGTCAGCACGCCTCCCGTCATCCGCAGCTCAGCCGGTGGATCCGGCCTGTTTCTCTCATCCGCTCGGCGCCGGTTTGACCCGGCCCTGGCGGCGGCACGATCCCGGCGCGGACACCGATGTTTCGGGTCCTCGGGTCATGCATTCAACGCCCCAAACGCTCACGCGACACGTCACGCGTACGCTCTTCAAGGGCCGGTTACGGCCTCTGTTTCCGGGTCCTTCTCGACCCGTTCTGTCGTCCCGAACCTGGCCCAAAGGACTCGGCCCAAAATCAGGGCAGCCAAGCCCTTCACCCGCGGCCCGAAGGCCTGGCGGAGTGGTCATTTTGGAACCCTTGTGGGAGCGACCGGCGGGGACCCAAACACACTCGCGCCGAACAGGTTGAAAGCTAGGCCATGTCCGTTGCGCCCGTCAAGGACTAGTACGAGTTTCTGAATCAAACACTAAATATGGTGGAAGGAGGGGGATAACAGGGGTCAGTGCCGCGCCTGTGATCGAGCCAACTATCGGTGAGTCCTCAGGGATTCCCAAGCCAAAAAAATTCGCTCCGCCTGTGGATTGGAGTTTCGCCCCGCTGTTCACAGGCGAAGTTTTTATTCGCGCTGGCGGATTGAATTTTGGGGACTCACGTAGCCCTACGGGCAAAGTAAGGATCAGGCATGTCAGAGGCGTGATGGTCGGGCGACAAAATCGCGGGCAAGCTGCGGCCGACTCACATCCTCTTCACACCCTTGCCGGGTTCCATGACAGACCAGAAGCCTCAAGCGCGGCCGCGCCTTGCGCCCGCCGGCCTGATGTTCCTCGCCATCACCTCGGTGGGCTGGGGGTTCAACTGGCCATCCACCAAGTTCCTGCTCGGCGAGCTGCCGCCGCTGACCCTGCGCGGCATCACCGGCGTGATCGGCGCCGTGCTGCTGGCGGTGCTGGCGCTGCTCCGCGCCCAGAGCCTGCATGTCGAGGCAAGGCTGTGGCCGCGTCTCGTGCTCTATGCGGCGCTCAACGTCTCCGGCTGGATGGTGCTGATGGGGCTCGCGCTGTTGTGGCTGCCGGCGAGCGAGACCGCATTGATCGCCTACACCATGCCGGTCTGGGCCTCGCTGCTGGCCTGGCCGGTGCTCGGCGAGCGGCCGACGTGGCTGCGGACCATCGCGCTGGTGATGGCATTCGCGGGGCTTGCCGCGATCATGGGCGGCAACGGGATTTCCGCGAGCAAGGACAAGCTGCCGGGGATCATCATGGCGCTCGGCGGCGCGTTCGGCTTTGCGCTCGGCACGGTGCTGGCGAAGAAATATCCGCTGGTGATGCCGCCGATCCCGGCCGCGGCCTGGCAGATCGGGCTCGGCTGCGTGCCGATCGCGATCATCGGCCTCCTGATCGAGACCACGCATCTCGATCGCGTCACGACGGTCGGCTGGTGGCTGCTGGCCTATTCGACGCTGATCCAGTTCTGCGTCGCCTATGTCGCGTGGTTCGCCGCGCTCGCCCGGCTGCCGGCCTCGGTGGCGGCGATCGGCACCATGGCGGTGCCTGTCATCGGCGTGATTGCCTCCGCCGTCGCGCTGCACGAGCCGCTCGGGCCGACCCAGATCACAGCACTGCTGTTCACGCTGGCCGGCGTCGCGCTGGCGACGAGGTAGTGGCGGCGCGCTCTTGGTGTCTCCCTCTCCCCGTTCTTCACGGGGAGAGGGTCGGGGTGAGGGCTCCATCCGCGAGTGGTGAGTGTCGTGAGACCTGTACCCCCTCACCCGGATCGCAACGGCGATCCGACCTCTCCCCGCAGGCGGGGAGAGGTGAAGAGGGAAACACGTCACTCGCCGAGCGCCTGCTGCAGCATGCTGGCGAGCTGCGCCTTGCGATAGGGCTTTGCCAGCAGCAGCACGCCTTGATCGAGGCGGCCGTGATGCACGATCGCGTTCTCGGTATAGCCGGAGGTGTAGAGCACCTTGATGCCGGGGCGGCGCTTGGCGACCTCGTCGGCGAGCTGCCGGCCGTTCATGCCGCCGGGCATGATGACGTCGGTGAACAAGAGGTCGAACTTCTCGCCCTTGTCGACCAGCGCCAGCGCGGCGCGCGCGTCGGGCACGGCAATGGTCTTGTAGCCGAGGGCGCCAAGCTGCGTGACCACGTAGTTGCGCACCAGCTGGTCGTCTTCCACGACCAGGATGACTTCGCTGCCGCGCCGCGGCGGCTCCGGCGCAGGCGCCTCCACCTCGACCTGGCCGCGGGCAGGGGGCAGATAGAGCTTGATCGTGGTGCCGTGGCCTTCCTCGCTGTAGATCTTGATATGGCCGCCGGACTGCTTGACGAAGCCGTACACCATGCTCATGCCGAGGCCGGAGCCCTTGCCGACCTCCTTGGTGGTGAAGAACGGCTCGAACACCTTGTCCTGCACCGCATGCGACATGCCGGTGCCGGTGTCGCTGACCGCGAGCAGCACGTAACGGCCCGGCGTGATGTCGGGATTGACGGCCGCATAGGCGTCGTCGAGCACGATGTTGCGGGTCTCGAACAACAGCTTGCCGCCGTTCGGCATCGCGTCGCGGGCATTGATCGCCATGTTGAGCAGCGAATTGGCAAGCTGCGACGGGTCGATATGGACGCTGGCGACATCGGGCGCGAGCACCTGATCGATCTCGATCTGCTCGCCCAGCGTCGGCCGCAGCAGCTTGGCGATATCGACCACGGTGCCGTTGATGTCGACGGTGCGCGGCTCCAGCGGCTGGCGGCGGGCGAAGGCGAGCAGATGCTGGATCAGCTCGCGGCACCGTTCGGCGGCGCGGTCGATCAGCTCGGCGGTTTGCACAAGCTTCGGCTGGCTGCGCAGGCTGTCGACCAGCGTTTCGGTGGTGCCGGTGATGACCGTCAGCATGTTGTTGAAGTCGTGCGCGACGCCGCCGGTCAACTTGCCGATGGCGTCGAGCTTCTGCGCCTGCTGCAGCTTGTGCTCGGTTTCGCGCGACGCGGTGATGTCGTGATAAATCAGCGCCGCGCCGGTGATGGTGCTGTCGTCGTCGCGCAACGGCCGGCCCGACACCACGAGGTGAATCGGAGGGGCGCCTCGGACCGGCTTGGCGACGAATTCCAGCCCGTCGAATTCCTCGCCGCGCAGCGCCCTGGCCGACGGCATGTCGTCGGCCCGCATCGGCGTGACGCCGTCGGCCTCGAAGACGTTGCTGAGGTCGCGCAGCTGGCGGACCGTCATGCCCGGCTTGTAGCGCAGCATCTTCTCGGCGGCCGGGTTCGAGAGCAGCACGGTGCCGCTGGTGTCGATGACAAGCACCGCCTCCGCCATGCTGTGGAACGTGGTTTCCATCACCGCGGTGGAACGGCGGAGCTCTTCGAGCGCGGTGCCGAGATCCTTGGTGCGTTCGGCCACCTTGCCCTCGAGCGACAGGTTGGTCGCCTTGGTCGCGCTGAGCGCGCCCTGCAGTTCGCGGCTGGCGCGCCGGGCCGCCATCGTCAGCGCGACCGCGAGCAGCAGGATCATCACCACGCCGGCAAGGTCGACCGCCAGCAACAGCCGGCCATTGGTCTTCGACTGGTCGGTGCGAATCCCGAGCAGGCGGCGCTCCTCGGTGACCAGGCGGTCGAGCGCCGCACCGACCTGGCCCATCAGCGCGCGGCTCTCGCCCGCGGAGATCAGCGCTGCGGCGCCGGCCGTGTCGCCGGCCGTGCGCAACCTGATCAGCTCGGCACCGAGCGCAATGGCGCGCTCGACCTGTGCCTTGGTCCCCGCGATCAGTTGCGCCTCGTCCGGGGCCGACTGCAACGCAGCCATCAAATCGTCGAAGGCGGCGGTGAGGGTGGTGCTCTGCTCGCGAAACTCGTCGGCGAAGGAGGCATCGCCCGTCAGCGCGAACCCGCGCGCCGCGCTCTCGACGCCGCGCGGCAGCGAGCGCGCATCCGAAATGCGCTTGAGGATGGCGAGTGCGTGATCGACCGAATCAATCTCGCTGCGCGACTTGACGTCCAGCCCGATCGATGCCGCGCTGATGGCGAGGAGGATCGCAAGGCCGCTGCCGAGGATGAGACGCTGGGAAGCCATCGACAAGTAGTACGAGCAATTATTTGGAAAGACGAGCCGAAGGAGCGGACTTCGCAAGACATTCGTTAACGGCGGCAATCAGCGCCTGCGGGGTAAACGGCTTGCGCAGGCAGGCTGACGCGCCGAGTTCGATCGTCATCCGCAGGAAATCCGGCGCACGGTCGGCATTGGCGAAGGCATAGCCGGACATCGCGATCACGGGAATATGGGGCGCGCGCTCGTGGAAGACGCGGATCGCCTCGAAACCGCGCATATGCGGCATGAAGACGTCGACCAGCATGACGTCGAACGACGCCTTGTTCAGCGCGCGCATGCCCGCTTCACCGCCATCCGCGACGGTGACGTCGAAGCCCTGGCGCTGCAAACACACCTCGATGGCGACGCACACCATCGGGTCGTCATCGACCACGAGAACGCTCGGCACGATGCATCCTCTTCCTGCGGCCTCGCGTGCCGTCGACTCGCTTGGCCCGTCTGCCGATTAAGGCGGAACCTGGATGGAAAGTCTGTATCATAGACTGCATATGCTGTTTGCTGACAAGCAGATTTCCAGCTAGCCCTGACACCATCACTTGTATTTGTCCGCCCACATTACGACGGGTCCATGACCGCAGTTCCAGTCGCCGGCCGCGCCCCGCTGTCACCGCTCGGCCTCGCATTCCTGGTGGTCGCGTCGACCGGCTGGGGTCTCAACTTCCCGATCATGAAGTTCCTGCTCACGGAGTGGCCGCCGCTGTCGTCGCGCGGGCTCTGCGGCGTGGTCGGCGCGATCGCACTCGGGCTGGTGGCGGTCGCACGGGGCGAGACGCTGCGCGTCCCTGACGGCATGTGGACGCGGCTTGCGCTGGTGTCGACGCTGTCGATCGGCGGCTGGGTCGCGTCGATGGGCCTGGCGCTGATCTGGTTGCGGGCCAGCGAGGCGGCCGTGCTCGGGATCTCGATCCCGGTGTGGGTCGCGCTGGTGGCCTGGCCGATGCTCGGCGAGCGTGTGTCGTTGCCGCGTGCGCTCGCGCTTGGCGTGGCGCTTGCCGGCATCGCCGCGCTGATCGGCGGTGGCGGTCTCAACGCGAGCCTCGGCAAGCTGCCGGGCATCCTGTTCGCGCTCGCCGGCGCGCTCTGCGTCGGGCTCGGCACGGTGCTGACCAAGTTCTTCAAGCTCGCGATGCCGCCGCTGTCGCTCGCTGCCTGGCAGCTTGCGATCGGCTGCGTGCCGATCGCGGTCGCCGGCGTCCTGATCGAGCAGCCGCAGCTCGCTGCGCTGTCGCAGTTCGGCTGGGCGTCGATGGTCTACATGACGCTGATCCAGTTCTGCCTTTGCTATGTCTGCTGGTTCGCGGCGCTGGAGCGGCTGCCGGCGGCGACCGCGTCGATCGGCACGTTGCTGGTGCCTGTCGTCGGCGTGCTGGCGGCCGCGGCTATGCTGCGCGAGCCGCTCAGCACGAGCGACATCGCGGCGCTCGCGGTGACGTTCGCAGCGGTCGCGGTGGCGTTGCGGACATGAAAAAGGGCGGCGTTGCCGCCGCCCTTCGCCAATTTAGCAATTCAGGCCGCCATTACGGGCAGGGGTGCCGCAGGCCGTCATAGCCGAGATAAGTGCCCGACGCCGGATCGTAGGACCTGTAGCGCTGCGCGCAGTAGCTCGCGTCGCCGCCCGGCGCGACCTCCACGGCGACAGGCGCACTGTCGTCATAATAGCCGTAGCTGTCGTCATAGTAGCCGTATCCGGGGCCATAACCGCCGTAATACGCGCCCGAGGCGAGGGCTCCACCGACGACTGCGCCGGCAACCGCGCCCGGCCAGAAGCCGCCGCCACGGTGATAACCGCCGTGCCAGCCGCCACCGCCGCCGTGCCAGCCGCCACCGCCGCCACCAGCCCAGTGGCCGCCGCCACCACCGCCATGCCAGCCGCCGCCACCGCCCATGGCAACACCACGGCCGCCGCCAAAGCCACCACCGCCGCCGACATGGCCACCGCCACCGCCACCGCCGCCGCCGCGCGCACCACCGCCACCGCCCATCGCGCCCATCTGGGCGGCAGACTGGGCGAACGAGACGGTCGGCGCCACAGCCAACGGCAGCGCAAGCGCCAACGCCGCGGCGGTGCTCAGAACCTTCATATTGATCATTTTGGACTCCATTGAATCGGACAATGTCTAACCATCTCTGCGGTCGGACGTTCCGGCGCTCGACATTGATTGTCCGTCATCTTTGCTTGACCGGCGGCGCATGTATGGCGGGTGAACAAAACTCCCCGTGACCGCGGCATTTGGTCGCCAAAGCCCCGTCGCCCGGGCCCATTCCGGGAGTGCCGGGCTACCTTGGCGGCGGCTGGACATTTGGAGATTCAGGTGGCATCAGAGCCGGACTGCCTCGAACCGACCGGCCGCGCATGAAACAATTCCTGCTGAAATTCTTCACCTGGTGGAACGGCCAGACCTTTGGCACGCAATTGTGGACCTCGCGCTACGGCGAGCTGGTCGGCGAGGACGAGCAGGGCAATCGCTACTACCGGACCAAGGGCGGCGAGATCGATCCGACGCTGCATTTCGAGCGCCGCTGGGTGATCTATAACGGCTATGCCGAAGCGTCCCGGATTCCGCCCAGCTGGCACGGCTGGCTGCACCACACGGTTGATGTGCCCCCGACCGAGGAGACGTACGCGCCGCGGGAATGGGAAAAGCCGCATCTGCCGAACATGACCGGCACCGCGCAGGCTTACCGTCCGTCCGGCTCGACGCTGGCGAGCGGCCGCCGCCCCAAGGCGACCGGCGACTATCACGCCTGGACGCCCGGAAGCTGAGCTTCTCGCATTGTAGTTTCCGCCGAGCGTGTGCGTAACGCCGCGCGTGCAGCGCACGCGCGCCTGTGGCAGCGCACGCGCGCCTGTGGACAACGGTAACAGCGGGGACAGGTGCGCCACATCTGATGCTGTCCACTTGCGCTGTGCACGCCTTCGCGGCTCAATGAAGCCATCTTACGGAGATGGGAGACCATCGCGTCGGATCGGGCTCCAGATCGCGACTGTCCCGATGAGCAGCGGCCTCCGAGTTGGATGCGGCCGGGAGATAGGCCCCCGGCACAGACGTCCTGAAATCGCCCGCAAATGTGAGGCTGCCGTGAGACAGGAAGGGCCGCTCGGGAAACCGGGCGGCCTTTTTCTTTGTCTCACGATCGCGTTCTTTGTCTCACGATCGGGTCAGGACAGCCGTGCCGCGGCGCGGCTCATCAATTCGCCCCGGCGCGCGTGTGCCGGTCCCATCCGCTCCTTCATGAAGGCTAGGATCTCGGCCGGTGCGGTATCGGGCGAGCCGGCATTGAACGGCGGGGCCGGATTGTATTCGAGCCTCAGCTGGATCGCTTCCGCGGTCTTGCGATCGACGAGCTCGGACACCAGCGTCAGCGCGAAATCGATGCCGGCGGTGACGCCGCCGCCGGTGAAGCGGTTGCGGTCGACGCAGACGCGCGTCTTGGTCGGGATGGCTCCGAAGCCCGCCAGGAAATCGATCGCACTCCAATGCGTGGTGGCGCGGTAACCCTTCAGCAGACCGGCGGCGCCAAGCACCAGCGACCCCGTGCAGACCGACGTGACGTATTTCGCTCCCTCGGCCTGCTTGCGCAGGAAGGCGAGCATCTCCGCATCGCCGACCATGTCGTCGGTGCCGAACCCGCCGGGCACGCAGATCACGTCGAGCTGCGGGCAGTCGGCAAAGGTGGTGGTCGGCGTCAGGACCATGACGGAGTCGGTCGGAACGGGTTCGATCCGTTTCCAGATCAGATGCACCTTGGCGCCGGGGACCGAGGAAAACACCTGCAGCGGGCCGGTCAGGTCGAGCTGGGTCACCTTCGGGAAGACGAGCAATCCAATCTGCAGGGGTTCGGACATCGGAGGTCTCCAAATAGCGCTTGACGAAACCACGATGCCATGGTGGCCTGATGTCTTAAATGGCGTAATTCCCTCGTTTTCGGACGTAGACGCCATCTCCGGGCATTCGGCATTGCGAGGATTTGGCAGATGATCGGCATCCTGATCTTTCCCGACTTCCAACTGCTCGACGCGGCCGGCCCGATCGCGGCGTTCGAGATCGCCGCGCGCTTCGCCAACAACCCGCCGGCGATCAAGACGATCGCGGTGAAGGCCGGGCCAGTGCGCTCGTCGTCCGGCGTCGAGATGCTGGCGCGCGGCTTCAAGCCGTCGGCGGCGATCACGACGCTGATCGTCGCGGGCGGCAACGGCGTGCGCACGCCGGCGACCTGTCCGATCACGCTGTCATTCGTGCGGCGGATGGCGAGCCGCGCCATCCGCGTCGCCAGCGTCTGCTCGGGCGCCTATGTGCTGGCCGAGGCCGGCCTGCTCGACGGCCGCCGCGCCACCACGCATTGGCAGCGCACGCCGCATTTCGTGAAGACCTATCCGAAGGTCAAGCTCGAGCCAGACCAGATCTTCGTCCGCGACGGCAACATCTGGAGCTCGGCCGGCATCACCGCCGGTATCGACCTCGCACTCGCCATGATCACCGAAGACTACGGCGACGCGGTCGCGCAGAACACCGCGCGGCAGCTCGTGCTGTACCATCGGCGCAGCGGCGGGCAGTCGCAATTTTCCTCGCTGCTGGAATTGAAGGCGTCGAACGGCCGGTTCGGCCCGCTGCTTGCCTGGGCGCGCGAGCATCTCGACGCGCCGCTGACGGTCGAGGATCTCGCGGACAAGGCCGGGATGAGCTCGCGGCATTTCACCCGCGCCTTCATCGCGGAGACCGGCACCACGCCATCGAAAGCGGTTGAACGGTTGAGGATCGAAGTCGCGCGGCAGCGCGTGCAGTCGTCGGGCGAGGCGATCGAACGCGTTGCCGAGATCACCGGCTTCCGCGATCCGGAGCGGATGCGCCGCGCCTTCATCCGCGCCTTCGGCCAGCCGCCCCAATCGCTGCGCCGGGCATCGCGCGCGGGGTAGGTCGTGGACGTGCGGAAACTCCGGCGCGTTGTCGGAAGGAAAGGCGATCATTCCGACGGCGACGCGAACACAGCCGCCGATGAGCGACCGTCGCCAAACTCACCGGCGCTGCCGGCAGAGGCAATTTGAGTTTGGGACAAGCTCGTTGTCCGATCTCGCGCGATCCATGCGGTCTTTGCACTGATGAACCGGCGCGAAGGTTCCCGTGACCTATGTGAGGTGGGCGTTGGGGACCCGAGGAGGTTCTACATGACGAAGCATAGAACGATTACCGGATTCGTGGCCGTCGCCCTGCTGGCTGTCACTGCAACCGCCGCGACGATGAGGTCGCACGCGCCCCGGACCGAGGGCGTTGTCGTCTCCGACTCGGACGCGCTACCGGCTAAGGATTTTAGCGACCGCTGGTCCCCGATTTCAGCTTTGCCTCCGGCAACGGACATGGCCGAGCGCGCACCTGACGTGCGTTAAGCCGGTCACCGACGCATTCGCGGACACGCCGCGCACAGAGTTTACCGCAGCACAAAGGCCCCGCCGAAGCGGGGCCGGATGTTGAATGATTTGAGTTTGAACGACTCGATCTCAAACGACCTGGTCTTGAATAGAACTAACGGTTCCGCCGCGCCGGAATAGTTCGGCCATTCACCTTACACACGGGCTGAAAATCTACGGGCGGCTGAGCGCGAAACGTGCCCGAGCCGAAACATCAGTTGCTCAATGTATCGGTCGCGATCTTCTTCTTGAGTGCTTCGCAGGTATTCCTGACCTCCGTGGTCATCAACGAGACGGCTTCGATCTGCAGGAAAAAACGCTTGCCCTGATCACGGTAGCCCGCGGCGAACTCCTTGATTTCCGCGATCATGTCGTGGACACCCGCCACCATGACCTCGCAGTTCTTGGCGGCCAATTGCAGTTCCGTTCCGAGAGCCTCGATCTCTTTCACCGCCGCTTCGTATTCGCGCACGACCGCCTCGGCCGATAGCTTGCCCACCTCGTTGACGCCGTTGCGGTGCTCGACGTAGTCCGGCATCGGCGAGAGCGGCCGAATGTTGCCGCGCGGGCGATGCGAACTCACCGTGTCGATTTCGCCCTCGGTCGTTTCCATCGGGGCGCGGGCGAGGACTTCTGCACTAACACTCATGCGAACGCTCCATAAGTTGTTACGGCGAATAGAGTTTAGCAATGTCAACGGATTTGTCTCGCTTTTCCACAATTTTTAAGTAAGCCAATTGTGCACTGCAGCACAACGAATCCCACGCCACAATCGCTGCGCCGGGCATCGCGCGTGGGGTAGCGAGGCGTCGGGGGATCGGGTTCGTTTGCCCTCCGCGAAGCGTCAGGGGTGCGCCGTTGCCCCTTGGCGCTGACGCCGCGCGTAGGCTACGCCCCAACCGAGCCCAAGCAGGGCGGCGGCGAGCGAGCCCCCGAGCACGCCCAGTTTTGCCGCGTTGAGCAGCGCCTCGTCGGGGAAGGCGAGCATGGCGGTAAAAATCGACATGGTGAAACCGATTCCGGCCAACAGGCCGATGAGGCAGACCCCGCCCCACGTCATGCCGGGTGCCAGCCGACAGCGCCCCGACTTGACCGCGAGCCAGGTGGCACCGACCACACCGACCGGTTTTCCCAAGGCAAGGGCAAGCCCCACGCCCAGCGTCACCGATTGAGCCCCGGCAGCGAGGCCGGAAGCTGTCAGGCTGATGCCGGCGTTCGCCAACGCGAATAAGGGCATGATGCCGAAGGCGACCCAGCCATGCAGCGCCGTCTGTACGCGCACGACGGGTGGCAACATCTCGCGATGCGCGAGGTGGAGCGCACGGCGCCGTGACCTGAGGCGATGGATATCCTTCCAGGCCGCATCGCCGTCGCGCAACTCCGCGACCACGCGCGACACCATTTGCAGGGGCGGCTCCCGCAGCGGCATCGGCCGCACCGGGGTCATCAGGCCGAGCACGACACCGGCAAGGGTCGGATGCGCTCCGCTCATCAGCAGCCCGGTCCAGACCAGCGCGCCCGGCGGAACGTAGGCGAGGGCGGAGCCGACGCCGATCCGCTGAAGCCCGACGACCATCACAATGCCGAGCGCCGCCACGACAAACCCGCTCAGCTCCAGTCCGCCGGAGTAGACGAAGGCGATGATCAACACCGCGATGACGTCGTCGATGATGGCGAGCGCCAGCAGGAACACCCGCAAATTGACCGGGATCGATCGTCCCAGCAAAGCGAGCGCCCCCACGGCAAAGGCGATGTCCGTTGCCGTTGGTACGGCCCAGCCCTGTCCGCGCACGGGATCGGCATTCAGGCCAATGTAGACGAGTGCCGGGGCGATGACGCCGCCGGCTGCCGCGATCACGGGCAGCATCGCCTGATCGAACCTGCTCAGCGCGCCTTCATGTATCTCGCGCCGAATCTCCATGCCGACGACGAGGAAGAAAATCGTCATCAGCCCTTCGTTGATCCAGAAGTGCAGCGTTCGGGAGCTGACGAAGCCGCCAAACCCGATCGAGAACTGCTGGTGCCAGAGCGCGTGATAGCTGTCGGCGAAAGCAGAATTGGCCCAGATCATTGCAGCGGCTGCCGCAGCCAGCAGCACGCCGCCGCTGACGGCTTCGACGTGCAGGAAGCGCTGGAGGGTGGCGAACGCCTGCTCGGCGAGTCGTTGGGCTCGCGGCAGGTCCTGGGCGGGCAGTCGGTGATCCATCGGGCGCACGCAGTCCGCGTGGTGGCCCGACCATCGCTTTACCTGTCACTGCGGCATGCAGCTAACACCCACCGCCCGTTTTGCACAGCGACAGGCATAGGGCAACCCTGTTCGGGGGGCCTGCGACCGTTTGGCATATCGCCGCGAGCCAAAACCGGAACATGGTGCCTTCCGACCTCCTGCCCGAGGCTGGCGGTCAGAGCCAGGTCGTGAGCGCGCCGAGTTGGGTTACGGCACCGAAGAACAGCAGAATCGCGATGCACGCCGGCAGAGAATACGGGTTCCGATCGTTGTCTTGTGACATGGCAGCACCAATCCGGGAGGGATCTCCCATGCGCGCGAAAGCTGCGCTGATGACCTGATCGAATATCAGCGCGATCGCATAGGAATGCGAGACGAACGGCGGAGGCGCGTTATAGGCGCGGAATAAGTGTCAGCCCTGGTCGGCTTCCAGCAGCCCGAGCTTCGCGGCAAGCCAGCGCGTGGTCGAGGCCTGGATCAGGATGGTGGTCAGGATCGCGACGAAGGTGACGGAGGCGATCATCTCCGCGCCCGGCGCCTTTCTGCCGAGCATGAGGCCGGCGAGCGCGGCGGGGATGACGCCGGTTTCGCGGGTCCAGCACATGAACAGCAGTTCCGCGAAGCTCCAGCGCGCGCGACGGTCGGGCAGCGCGCACAGGAAGACGGTCGCGGGGCGCGCAAGGAACATCAACACCAGCGTGACTGCGATGCCACCAAGCCAATACTGCTGCATCAGGGCAAAATTGACTTGAGCACCCAGCAGAATGAAAATGAACAAACGCAGAATGAAGGCCGTGGTCAGCACGAACTCATCGAGCTTTTGTGCTTCACCCGGCTCCATCTGGAACCCGAAACGTTCCTTGTTGCCGAGCATGATGCCGAACACGAACACGGCCATGAAGCCGGATGCATGCAGGCCCTCGGCGGCGAAATAGGCGCTGATGACGGCGACGACGGTCACCACCGGTGCGTATTCAGCAAGGAATGCCCACTTCTCGTGAGCGATCAACAATGCTGCGAGATAACCCAGCGTGATGCCGGCGACGATACCGATGGCGGAATGCGCCACCAGCTCGAGCAAGGTGGCGGAGAGCGAGAACGCGCTGCCTGTCGCCATCCCCAGAAGGCTGAAGGTGATGATTGCCCCCACGGCGTCGTTGAACGCGGACTCGCTCATCACGGTCTGCGCAACACGGTCCCTGATGCGAACCTGGCGGAAGATCGGTACGAGCGTCGCCGGATCGGTCGAGGCGAGCGTTGCCGCGAGCAGGAACGCCACGACCGCGGGAACGCCGAGAATGAATTTGGCCGCCAGTCCCGTGATGGTCGCAGTGATCACGACGCCCGCCGTCGCGATCACCGCGATGGTGATCCAGACCTGTTTCAGCACGGCGAGCCGCAGCGTCGCACCGCCGTCGAACAGGATGTAGCTTGCGCCGAACAGCAGGATGATCTGGTTCAGCGCGGAATCGGCTGCGACATCGACGAGTCCAAGGGCATGCGGACCGATCAGGATGCCGACGATGAGGAATACCGCGACGTCCGGAATCCTGACCTTCTGGGCGAAGAGCGCCGCGGCTGTACCGATCGCCAGGACCAGACCGCAGGAGAGCAGCGTGTGCCTGGCGATTTCGATCGAGGAGGACACTAGCCCTGTGCCTTCAGCCAGGCGCTGATTTCGGTCACCGCGACGTTGGCCTGATTGAGCAGCTTGCCCATGGTGAAGAAGCCGTGGAACTGGCCGGGGAAATGCCGGTAGGTCACGGGCACGCCGGCATCCCTGAGGAATGTCGCATACTCGTCGCCCTCGTCGCGCAGCGGATCGGCGCCGGCGGTCAGCACATAGGCCGACGGCAATCCGGCAAAGTCTTTCGCGCGCGCGGGCGAGGCGCGCCAGTCGCTGTCGTCGGCGTCGCCGAGATAATGGTTGCCGAACCAGCCGATGACCGAATGCGTCAGCAGGATGCTGGTCTCGGGCTCGCGATGCGAGGGATGCTTTCGCGAGAAATCGGTCGCGGGATAGACCAGCAGCTGGGCGGCGAGCCTCGGTCCGCCGTCGCGGGCGGTGAGGGCAACCACGGCTGCGAGGTTGCCGCCGGCGCTATCGCCGCCGACGATCAGGCGCGAAGCATCGATGCCGAGATCCCCAGCATTGGCGGCGACCCATTTGGTCGCGGTGACGGCGTCGTCCACCGCAGCAGGGAAGCGGTGCTCGGGCGCGAGCCGGTAATCGACCGAGATCACGATCAACTCACCCTCATGGGCAAGCTTCTGGCAAACCACCTCGTGGGTGTCGAGATCGCCGATCACCCAGCCGCCGCCATGGAAGAACACCAGGCACGGCGCGAGCCCGTCCGTCTTGCGTAGCGTCTTCGGCGTGTAGATGCGGGCCGGGATCGCGCCGTGCGGCGCCGGGATCGCAAGCGTCTTGCTCGATTCAAGCGTGGGCGGCTCGGGATTGGAGACGATACGGGCGGCCCGATAATATTCGCGCGCTTCCGCCGCGGTCAGCGTTTCATACGCGGGCCGGCCGGCCTCCTGGAAGGCCTTGTAGACGGCGGCGGCATCGGGATCGAGAACGACGGGCATAGGCAAACGAACCTTCGTGTGATGCTGAACTGAAGTATCAAGCGGCGGTGCGGCCGCCGTCGACGGTGTAGGCGGAGCCGGAGACGTAGCTCGCCTCGTCAGAGGCGAGGAAGGCGACGATCGATGCGACCTCGCGCGCGAGGCCGAGCCGGCGTGCCGGGATGCGGTCGACGATCTTCTCGACCGGCGGCGGCGCGTTGCCGCCGGAACGGCCCTGCAGGATGGTGTTCAGCATCCGGCTCTCGATCATGCCGGGGCAGACGCAATTGACCCGCACACCGGTGCCGCTGCATTCCCAGGCCGCGCTCTTGGTCAGCCCGATCACGGCATGCTTGCTGGCGCTATAGACCGCAATCATCGGCGATCCCATCAGGC
Source organism: Bradyrhizobium sp. USDA 4011 (assembly GCF_054063415.1). Classification (NCBI taxonomy): domain Bacteria; kingdom Pseudomonadati; phylum Pseudomonadota; class Alphaproteobacteria; order Hyphomicrobiales; family Nitrobacteraceae; genus Bradyrhizobium; species Bradyrhizobium sp. USDA 4011. Next base: position 436,603 of record NZ_JBSSGG010000001.1, on the reverse strand, counting down.
CGGCGATCGAGGCGGTGTTGATGATGCTGCCCTTGTTCTGCTTCAGCATCACCGGCAGCACATATTTCATGCCGAGGAAGACGCCGACGACATTGACGTCGAGCACCCGGCGAAAGCTCTCCAGCGAATATTCCGGGATCGGCCTGATGTCACCCTCGATGCCGGCGTTGTTGTAGAAGGCGTCGATGGTGCCGAAGCGGTCCACGGCGGCGCGGACATAGTCCTTGACCTCGTCCTCATCGGTGACGTCGGCGGTGATCGCGAAGGCCTCGGCCGAGGCGGGCAGGTCCTTGATGGCGGCTCTGAGGTCGGCTTCCTTGCGGTCGACCGCGACAATCCGCGCCCCGCGCTCTGCAAGCAGTTGGAGCGTGGCGGTTCCGATGACGCCGGCAGCCCCGGTGACGACGGCAACCCGGCCGTCGAGCCTGATGCGATCTGGCATGTTTGGGTTTCCTCTGGCTGGTCCGGTTCGATCCGGATTTTCCTGGTTTTCACGCGGTGCCGCGCGCCTTCAGCGTGAGGACTATCACACGTGTTCCCAGGAGTGACCAGAGGGTGACCAGAGGGTGGCCAGTGCCTGGCGGAGGGCCGGGGACGGGCGTCCGCGCGCCCTTTCCCCGCCGTATTCGGCGTGTTAACCGGTGGCCTGCGAGCGGCCGATATCAAGGTAGACTGTCGCGAGCCCGATTCGCCCTTTAAAGCCCGCGAGATGCTTCGAACCATTGCCCTGACTGGCTTTGCGGCCTTGGTTGCCGCCTCAACCATCTCGCTTGCGCCGCCCGCGCGCGCGCAGATCGGAACGATTTTCTCCGATCCCGCGCCGCGTCCGGCCGGCTCGATTCCACGTGGCCAGGTGGCGCCTCCCAGCGACGACGACGAGGAAGTGCCGGAACTGCCGCGCGGGCGCCTGTTGCCGACGCAGCCGCGGGCGTTGCCGCCGGGCCAGGCGGTGCCGCCGCCCGGCAGCGTGCAGTCGCAGCCTCTGGCGCCGCCGCCGGGTAGCACGGTGGCTCCGCCCGGCGTTGCCGTGCAGCCACCGCAGCCGGGCGGTCCCGCCGTAGCAAACACGCCGCCCGTTGCCAATCCGCTGCCTGGTCTGCCGCCGGGGCAGCGGCAGCCCAAGGGGACTCCGCAGGGCGCGCCACAGGGCACCCCGCCGCAGACGCCTGCCGCGTTGCAGCCGGGCGACGAGGTCGTGCAGGAGCCGCCGTCGACCAAGATCACCAACAAGAAGGCGAGCTTCTCCGGCCTCGACAAGATCACCGGACGCATCATCAATTTCGACGAGGATATCGGCGAGACCGTGCAGTTCGGTGCGCTGCGGGTGAAGACCGACGCCTGCTACACCAGGCCGTCGACGGAAGCCGCCAACACCGACGCCTTCGTCGAGGTCGACGAGATCACGCTGCAGGGCGAGGTGAAGCGGATCTTCTCGGGCTGGATGTTCGCGGCGAGCCCGGGCCTGCATGGCGTCGAGCATCCGATCTACGACATCTGGCTGACCGACTGCAAAGGGCCGGACCAGACCATCGTGACCGCCGCGCCCGATCCGCCGAAGGCGCCGACGCCGCCTCCGCCGCCGGCCCAGAAGCGTGCGCCGCCGAAGCAGGCCGCGCCGCGTCCGCAGCCGCTGCCGCAGTACCAGCAGCAGCAGCCACCCCCGCCGCCCCAGCAGCAGCGGCCGGGCGGACTGTTCGGCGGATTGTTCGGGAACTAGCCTCGGTCACGTCGCCCGGATGGCGCTTCATCCGGGCTGCATGCTACGGCGCAGTCATGCATCAATTGCGCTGGGCGATGATCGCCAGCGCGTCGGCCCCCTTGACCGGCTGCGTCGTGTCGAGCTTGCGGAAATCCGCCGGCGCGCCTGAGATCGCCTTGTCGAGCAGCGCGCGATAGCGACGGCGCGAAATCTCCACCGCACCGAACGTCTTCAGATGCTCGGTCACATATTGCGTGTCGAGCAGTTCGAATCCGCCCGCGATCAGCCGGGCCACCAGATGCACCAGCGCGACCTTCGATGCGTCGCGCGTGGTGTGAAACATGCTCTCGCCGAAGAAGGCGCGGCCGAGGCTGACGCCGTAGAGCCCGCCGACCAGCTGGTCGTCCTGCCAGACCTCGACGCTGTGGCAATGGCCTGACGCGTGCAGCCCGACATAGAGGTCGCGGATGCGTTTGTTGATCCAGGTGTCGTCACGGCCGGGCTGCGGCGCCGCGCAACCGGCGATCACGGCCTTGAACGCGGTATCAACGGTGACGGTGAACACATCCGAGCGCACGGTGCGCGCCAGGCGGGAGGCGACACGGAAGCCGTCGAACGGAATCACGCCGCGCAATTCCGGCTCGACCCAGAACAGGGTCGGATCGTCGGCGCTCTCCGCCATCGGGAAGATGCCGCAGGCATAGGCGCGCAGCAGCACCTCGGGCGTGATCTCGGAGGAGGCGGAGTCGCGTGAGGTCATGCCGGCGAAGATAGCAAAGCGCGGGCCGTCTTGCGATGGGGCCCGCCACGGGGGCGCGACGTGTTGACGAAACGCGCCGGTTCCTCCACAAGCCGCGCCATTCCGCCGCAGTTTCCCGAGACGGACTGCGCGGCCATGCTACATTGCCACAAAAGATGGTGCCGCCGCCCGGGACATGGCGGCTTGCGCGCCCGACAATCGACGTGGGTGAGGGGGACGCTGCATGAAATCGTCATGGCGGACGTTTGCGCCGTTGCTGGTCTGGCTGGTGATCTATCTGGTCCCGGTGCCATCAGGGCTGAACGCCAATCAGTGGCACTATTTTGCGGTGTTCGCCGCTGTCATCACCGGGCTGATCCTCGAATCGATGCCGGTCGGTGCGGTCGGCCTGATCGGACTGACGGTCGCCGGCGTCGGCGGCTATGTCGAGCCCGACCCGAACAAGTCGCTGCGCTGGATGCTCGGCGGCTTTTCCGAGAGCACGGTATGGCTGATCGTCGGCGCCTTCGTGTTCTCGATCGGCTACCGCAAGAGCGGGCTCGGCCGCCGGCTGGCGCTGCTCCTGGTGCGCGGGCTCGGCCGCCGCACCATCGGGCTCGGCTATGCGGTGGCGTTGTCCGATCTGGTGCTGGCGCCGGCAACGCCGTCCAACACCGCACGCTCGGGTGGCACCATCTATCCGATCGTCAGCAACATCCCGCGCATCTACGGCTCCGAGCCCGGTCCGACCGCGGGCAAGATCGGCACCTTCGTGATGTGGACCGCGTTTGCGACCACGGCCGTCACCAGCTCGCTGTTTCTGACCGCGCTGGCGCCGAACGCCGCCGCGCTCTCGATCGCCAAGAAGCTCGTCAACATCGAGGTCGGCTGGTCGCAATGGTTCATCGGCTTCGCGCCGCTCGGTATCCTTCTGCTGCTGCTGGTGCCGCTGCTGAGCTACGCCGTCTGCCGGCCGGAGATCAAGGAGAGCCCGGAGATCGTGACCTGGAGCGAGGGCGAGCTCGCCAAGATGGGGCCGCCGTCGCGGCACGAATGGATCATGGCGGTGCTGGTGCTGCTCGCGATGTTCCTGTGGATCTGCGGCTCCAACCCCAATATCAGCGTGCCGCTGCTCGGCTCGAACTTCATCAACGCGACCACGGTGGTGTTCGTCGTGATCTCGCTGATGCTGCTCACAGGCGTGATCGCATTCGAGGACATCGTCGCGGAGAAGAGCGCGTGGGAGGTCTTTTTCTATTTCACGTCGCTGCTCACGCTGTCGTCGGGTCTCAACGAGATCGGCTTCATCAAATGGGTCGCCGAGGGTTATGCGAAGCCGCTGTCCGGCACCTCGCCGCTGGTCGGGATGATCCTGCTCGTCACGTTCTTCTTCTGGATCCACTATTTCTTCTCGAGCATCACCTCGCATACCGCCGCCGTGCTGCCGGTGGTGCTCGCGGTCGGCTCCAGCATTCCCGGCCTGTCGGTGCAGACCCTGATGCTGCTGTGCGTCTATTCGCTCGGGCTGATGGGAGTGATCTCACCCTACGCCACGGGACCGGCGCCGATGTATTACGGCAGCGGCTATATCGGCAAAGGCGACTTCTGGAAGTTCGGGCTGATCTTCGGCGTAATCTACTTTGCCGGATTGTTGCTGATCGTGTTGCCCTGGCTACAGATGATCGGGTAAAATAGCCACAATCCAGCGAGAAACAGCGGCCGATCGGGAAGGAGGACTTTCCTTTCCGATTCTTAACGCGCTTTGTCTGACGGAAGCGTCCAAAATGCTTCCTCGAATGTGGCGCGCGCGGATTTCAGGGGACACATAGAGCCGCACCGGCTCATTCGTGTTTCTTCGTGGGCAAGTTATGGACCAGCACATCAAAGACCCGTCTATCTTGGCGCCCGAGCAAACCAGGCGGCCATCGCGCGGGCGAGGGTTTCTGACAGGGTGTGTCGTGCTGGCGGTGCTTGCCGGCATCGTCTGGTGGACGCGGCAGCAGGCCGCGCCGCCGCAGGCCGGCGGCGGGCGCAACGCCGGGCCGATGTCGATCGTGCCGGAGGCCGTCGGCAAGGGCGATATCGGCGTCAGCCTGAATGCGCTCGGCACCGTGACGTCGCTCGCGACCGTGACGATCCGGAGCCAGATCAGCGGCTACCTGATGAAGATCGATTTCAAGGAGGGCGATGAGGTCAAAAAGGGCGACCTGATCGCCGAGATCGATTCGCGTCCCTATGAGGCGACGCTGGCGCAGGCCAAGGGACAGCTCGCCCGCGACGAAGCGCAGCTGAAAGGCGCCCAGGTCGATCTCACCCGCTATCAGAACCTCGCCGCGCAGAACGCGGTGCCGCATCAGCAGCTCGATACCCAGGTGGCGCTGGTCGCGCAGTATCAGGGCACGGTCGAGGCCGACCGCGCGTCGGTGAAGTCGGCCGAAGTCAATTTGCAATATTGCCACATCGTGTCGCCGATCAACGGGCGGGTCGGACTGCGTCAGGTCGACCTCGGCAACTACGTGACGCCGGGCGACACCAACGGCCTTGTCGTGATCACGCAGCTCGAGCCGATCAGCGTGCTGTTCACGCTGCCGGAGGACAATCTGCAGGCGGTCGCGAAGCGGTTGAAGGAGGGCGCGGTGCTGCCGACGGCGGCCTATGACCGCAGCGGCGCCAACAAGCTCGCCGAGGGATCGCTGCAGACCTTCGACAGCCAGATCGATCCGACCACCGGCACGATCAAGCTGCGCGCCCAGTTCGAGAACGACAAGCGCACGCTGTATCCGAACCAGTTCGTCAACATCCGCCTGCTGCTCGACACCCACAAGGATGCCACGACGATGTCGACCGCCGGCATCCAGCGCGGCGTTCCCGGCACCTTCGTCTATCTCGTCAACGCCGACAGCACGGTCTCGGTCCGGCCGGTCAAGATCGGCGTCACCGACGGCGACCGTGTCGAGGTGCTCTCGGGGCTTGTGCCCGGCGATCGCATCGTGATCGACGGCGCCGACAAGCTGCGCGAGGGCGCGAAGGTGGTGGTGCGCTCCGCTGCCGATGCCGCGAACCCAGCCGCCGGTGCCGCCAAGGGTCCGCCGAAGGGAGATAGCAAGGGCGGCGCCGATCCCGACAAGGCGGGAGGCGGCAACCACAAGGGTTCCGCGGACGGGCAGAAGAAATGAACCCGTCGCGGCCATTCATCCTGCGGCCGGTGGCGACGACCCTGATGATGATCGCCATCATGCTGTCGGGCATGCTGGCGTTCAGATTCCTCCCCGTCGCGGCGCTGCCGGAGGTCGACTATCCGACCATCCAGGTGCAGACCTTCTATCCGGGCGCCAGCCCCGACGTGATGACGTCGTCGGTGACGGCGCCGCTCGAGGTGCAGTTCGGCCAGATGCCGAATCTGAACCAGATGAGCTCGGTGAGCTCGGCCGGCTCGTCCGTGATCACGCTGCAGTTCGGCTTGTCGATCTCGCTCGACGTCGCCGAGCAGGAGGTGCAGGCCGCAATCAACGCCGCGGGCAATCTCTTGCCGTCGGACCTGCCGGCGCCGCCGATCTACGCCAAGGTCAATCCGGCTGACGCGCCGATCCTGACCCTCGGCCTGACTTCGAAGACCATGCCGCTGACGCAGGTGCAGGATTTCGTCGACACAAGGCTGGCGCAGAAGATCTCGCAGCTACCCGGCGTCGGCCTCGTCAGCATCAGCGGCGGCCAGCGGCCCGCGGTGCGGATCCAGGCCGACATCCGCAAGCTCGCGGCCTATGGGCTCAACATCGACGATCTCCGCACCACGCTCGGCAACGCCAACGTCAATACGCCGAAGGGCAATTTCGACGGCGCGATGCGCGCCTACACCATCAATGCCAACGACCAGATCCGCAATGCCAGCGACTACCGTTCGCTGATCATCGCCTACAAGAACGGCTCGCCGGTTCGCCTCAGCGACGTCGGCAACGTCGTCGACGGCGCGCAAAACGACAAGCTCGGCGCCTGGATGAACGAGACGCCGGCGATCATCCTCAACATCCAGCGCCAGCCCGGCGCCAACGTGATCTCGGTGGTCCAGGGCATCAAGGACCTGCTGCCGCAGCTGCAGGCCACGCTGCCGGCAGCGATCGATCTCAACATCCTGACCGACCGAACCGTCACGATCCGGGCCTCGGTCCGCGACGTCGAATACGAGCTGGCGCTTGCGGTGATCCTGGTCGTGCTGGTGATCTTCGTGTTCCTGCGCTCGACCCGCGCCACGCTGATCCCGAGCCTGTCGGTGCCGCTCTCGCTGGTCGGCACGCTGGGGGCGATGTATCTGTTCGGCTTCAGCCTGAACAATCTGTCGCTGATGGCGCTGACGATCGCGACCGGATTCGTGGTCGACGACGCCATCGTCGTGATCGAGAACATCTCGCGCTATATCGAGGAGGGCGAATCTCCACTCGAGGCGGCGCTGCGCGGCTCCGAGCAGATCGGCTTCACCATCATCTCGCTGACGGTGTCGCTGATCGCGGTGCTGATCCCGCTGCTGTTCATGGGCGACGTCGTCGGCCGTCTGTTCCGCGAATTCGCCATCACGCTGTCGGTCACGATCCTGATCTCCGCCGTGGTGTCGCTGACGCTGGTGCCGATGGCCTGCGCGAAACTCCTGAAGCCGGAGAGCATGACGCGCGAGAACACCTTCCAGCGGCTCAGCCGGGAAGGTTTCGACGCCGTCATCGCCATCTACGCCCGGATGCTCAACTGGGTGCTCGACCGCCAGACCATGGTGCTGCTGGTCGCGCTCGCGACGTTCGGGCTCACGGCGCTGCTCTATGTCGTCATTCCCAAGGGCTTCTTTCCGGTGCAGGACACCGGCGTGATCCAGGCGATCTCGGAAGCGCCGCAATCGGTGTCCTACGCGGCGATGGCCGAGCGGCAGCAGCGGCTCGCCAGCGTGATCCTGAAGGATCCTGATGTCGAGAGCCTGTCGTCCTTCATCGGCGTCGACGGCACCAACACCACGCTCAACAGCGGCCGCATCCTGATCAACCTGAAGCCGCATGAGCGGCGCAAGGCCGGCGTCTCGACGGTGATGGACCGGATCAAGGCGAGCACCGCGGCGCTGACCGGCATCACGCTCTACATGCAGCCGGTGCAGGACCTCACCATCGAAGGCACGGTGAGCCGGACGCAGTATCAGTTCATCCTGCAGGATGCCGACCCGAACGAACTCGCGGAATGGACGCCGAAGCTGGTCGACAAGCTCAGGGAATTGCCCGAGCTCAGCGACGTCACCAGCGACATCTCCGCGCAGGGGCTGTCGGTGTTCGTCGACATCGACCGCGACCAGGCCGCGCGGTTCGGCATCACGCCGGCGACGATCGACAACGCACTGTATGATTCTTACGGCCAGCGCATCGTCTCCACCGTCTTCACCAATTCGAACCAGTACCGCGTCATCCTCGAGGCCGATCCGTCGCTGCAGAACTCGCTGGATTCGCTGTCGTCGATCTATCTGCCGTCATCGGTGGGCTCGACGCCGGTGCCGCTGTCGGTGATGGCCAGGATGCGCGTGGAGACCGCGCCGCTGCAGGTCTCGCATCTCGGCCAGTTTCCGTCGGCAACCGTCTCGTTCAACCTGGCCCCGGGCGCCTCGCTCGGCGGCGCGGTGACCGCGATCAAGCAGGCGCAGGCCGAAATCAACCAGCCGCTCGGCATGATCACGAGCTTCCAGGGCGCGGCGCTGGCGTTCCAGTCCTCGCTCTCCAACCAGCTGTTCCTGATCCTGGCCGCGATCATCACGGTCTATATCGTGCTGGGCGTGCTCTATGAGAGCTTCATCCATCCGCTGACCATTCTCTCGACGCTGCCGTCGGCCGGCATCGGCGCGCTGCTGGCGCTGATGATGGCCGGCCAGGATCTCACCATCATCGCGATCATCGGCATCATCCTGCTGATCGGCATCGTGAAGAAGAATGCGATCATGATGATCGACTTCGCGCTCGATGCCGAGCGGAACGAGGGCAAGCCGCCGCGGGAGGCGATCTATCAGGCCTGCCTGTTGCGGTTCCGGCCGATCATCATGACGACGATGGCAGCTGTGCTCGGCGCGCTGCCGCTGATGCTCGGCAGCGGCGCCGGCTCCGAGCTCCGGCATCCGCTCGGCATCTCGATCGTCGGCGGCCTGCTGGTGAGCCAGATGCTGACCCTGTTCACGACGCCGGTGATCTATCTCTGGTTCGATCGCCTGGCGCTGCGGTTTGCCGGGCGGGCGGACGAGGTCGGCGAGGCGAGCGGGTCGCGTTGAGCCATGAATCCGTCAACGCCCTTTATCCGCCGGCCGGTCGCAACCACGCTGCTGACGTTCGGGCTTGCGGCGGCGGGCATTGTCGCGTTCTTCAAGCTGCCGGTGTCGCCGCTGCCGCAGGTGGATTTTCCCACCATCTCGGTGCAGGCGACGCTGCCCGGCGCCAGCCCGCAGGATGTCGCGACCACGGTCGCCAGCCCGCTTGAGCGGCATCTCGGCCAGATCGCCGATGTGACGGAAATGACGTCGTCGAGCTCGGTCGGCTCGACCCGGATCACGCTGCAGTTCGGGCTGAACCGCGACATCAACGGCGCGGCGCGCGACGTGCAGGCCGCAATCAACGCGGCGCGGGCCGATCTGCCGACCAGCCTGCGCAGCAATCCGACCTACCGCAAGGTCAACCCGGCCGACGCGCCGATCCTGATCCTGACGCTGACGTCGGACACGCTGACCCGCGGCAATCTCTACGATGCCGCGTCCACAGTGCTGGCGCAGAAGCTGTCGCAGGTCGAGGGCATCGGCGAAGTGGTGGTGGGCGGCAGCTCGCTGCCCGCCGTCCGCGTCGATCTGACCCCGCAGGCGCTCTACAAATACGGCATCGGTCTCGAAGACGTCCGCGCGGCGCTGTCGAGCGCCAACGCCCACAGCCCGAAGGGCGGCATCGATGTCGGCGACCAACGCTACCAGATCTATGCCAACGACCAGGCCAACAAGGCCGATGACTACAAGTCGCTGATCGTGGCCTATCGCAACGGTGCGCCGGTGCACCTGTCCGACGTCGGCGAGGTGGCCGACGGTGTCGAGAACCTGCGCAATGCCGGGCTCGCCAACGGCAAGCCCGCGGTGCTGATCATCCTCTACCGGCAGCCGAACGCCAACATCATCTCGACCGTCGACCGCGTGAAGGGGCTGATGCCGCAGTTGCAGGCGTCGGTGTCGCCGGCGATCGACATCGGGATGGCCGTGGACCGCTCGACCACCATCCGCACGTCGCTGCATGACGTGGAACGAACGCTGGTTCTCGCAGTGCTGCTGGTCATCATCGTGGTGTTCGCGTTCCTGCGCAATTTGCGCGCCACCTTGATTCCGGTGGTGGCGGTCTCGGTGTCGCTGGTCGCGACCTTCGGCGCGATGTACCTGATCGGCTACAGCCTCGACAATCTGTCGCTGATGGCGCTGACGGTGGCGACCGGATTCGTGGTCGACGACGCCATTGTGGTGCTGGAGAACGTCACCCGTTACATCGAGGACGGCCTGAGCCCGCTCGAGGCGGCGCTGAAGGGTGCCAACGAGGTCGGCTTCACCGTGCTGTCGATGAGCATCTCGCTGATCGCGGTGTTCATTCCGATCCTGCTGATGGCCGGCATCGTCGGGCGGCTGTTCCGCGAATTCGCGATGACGATCTCGATCTCGATCCTGATCTCGCTCGCGGTCTCGCTGGCGACCACCCCGATGATGTGCGCCGTGCTGCTCAAGCCGGACCGCGGCGGCCACGGCCGGCTCTATTGGGCCAGCGAGCACTTCTTCGAAGCGATGCTGAACTTCTATCGCAGGACGCTGACAGCGGCGTTGCAGCATCCGCTGTCGGTGATGCTGATCCTGGCGGCGGTGTTCGGCCTCAACTTCTATCTCTACGACGTGATCCCGAAGGGTTTCTTCCCGCAGCAGGACACCGGGCGGCTGGTCGGCTCGATCCAGGCCGACCAGAGCGTGTCGTTCCAGCTGATGCAGCAGAAGCTCGCGCAGTTCGTCGGCATCATCAAGCGCGATCCGGCGGTGGAGACCGTGGTCGGCTTCACCGGCGGCGGCCAGACCAATTCCGGCTTCGTGTTCGTGTCGCTGCGGCCGCTCGACCAGCGCAAGCTCGGCGCCGACGGCGTGATCGCGCGGCTGCGCCGCGAGATGGGGGTGGTGCCCGGCGCCAGCCTGTTCCTGCAGGCGGTGCAGGATATCCGGGTCGGGGGCAGGGCCTCGAACGCGCAGTACCAGTACACGCTGCAGGGATCGACGCTGGAGGAGCTAAATGACTGGACGCCGAAGATCGCGGCGGCCTTGCAGCGCGACCCGAACCTCGCCGACGTCAACAGCGACCAGCAGAACAAGGGGCTGGAATCCGACCTCGTGATCGACCGTGATGCCGCGGCCCGGCTCGGCATCACCGTGAGCCAAATCGACAACACCCTCTACGACGCCTTCGGCCAGCGTCAGGTGTCGACGATCTATGTCGCGCGCAACCAGTACCACGTCATCATGGAGGTCGCGCCACGCTACTGGCAGAACCCCGAGACGCTGAAGGACGTCTACATCAGCACGTCGGGCGGCTCGGTCGGCGGCTCGCAATCGACCAACGCGGTGGCGGGCACCGTCGTAGCGCCGGGAACCTCGAGCGCGGCCAGTTCGGCCAATGCCCAGGCCGCGCGCAACCAGGCCACCAATTCGATCGGTTCGACCGGGAAGGGCGCGGCCTCGACCGGATCGGCCGTCTCGACCAAAAGCGAGACCATGATCCCGCTGTCGGCGGTGGCGGCGTTCAAGCAGGGCGCGACGCCGCTTGCGGTCAATCACCAGGGCCTCCTGGTCGCCAACACCATCTCGTTCAACCTGCCGCCGAACGTGTCGCTGAGCACCGCGGTCAGCAGCATCGAGGCGACCATGAACCGGATCGGCGTCCCGGCCACGATCCGCGGCACATTCCAGGGCTCCGCCAAGGCGTTCCAGGATTCGCTCAGCAACCAGCCGTTCCTGATCCTGGCCGCGATCGTCACGATCTACATCGTGCTGGGCGTGCTCTATGAGAGCTATGTCCATCCGCTGACCATTTTGTCCACACTGCCTTCTGCAGGTGTGGGTGCCTTGCTGGCGCTGATGGCATTCAAGACCGAGTTCAGTATCATGGCGCTGATCGGCGTCATCCTGCTGATCGGCATTGTGAAGAAGAACGCCATCATGATGATCGACTTTGCGCTGGACGCGGAACGCAGGCGCGGACTGGAGCCGCTCGAGGCGATCAAGGAGGCATGCCTGCTGCGCTTCCGTCCCATCATGATGACGACAATGGCCGCGCTGCTCGGCGCCGTGCCGCTCGCGATCGGGATGGGCGACGGCGGCGAACTGCGGCAGCCGCTCGGGATCGCCATCGTCGGCGGCCTGATCCTGAGCCAGGTCCTGACGCTCTACACGACGCCGGTCATCTATCTCTATCTCGACCGGTTCCGCTTGTGGGCCCTGCGCGTCCGCCGCGGTGGCGCCGTGCGGATGCCGGGCTCTTCACTTCAACCGGGCGAGTAAATGCCGACAGGTGCAGCGTTGCTTAGTCTTCGAATATTGCGGAAACCGGTCCGGTTTCGGCGCGTGGCGGCGTTCGGCGGCCTGAGCCTTGGTCTGAGCCTTGGCCTGACCGGCTGCATTCCCGGGGTGGAGAAGCCCGAGCTCAGTCTCGAAGTGCCGGCGAGCTATCGCGCCGCGGCCAAGGGCGATGCCGACGCCGCCGTTCCGGCGCTCGCCTGGTGGCGCGGTTTCCGCTCGCCCGAGCTGACCGGGCTGATGGAATCCGCGCAGCTCTACAATCTCGATATCGCGGTGGCGATCGCCCAGATCGTGCAGGCCGACGCGCAGGCCGGCGTGTCCGGCGCCGCGCTGCTGCCGTCGAGCTCGGGATCGGCCAATGCCGAGCGTCAGAAGGTCGCGACTGGATCGAATTCGTTGCTCGGCGGGAGCAGCGGTACGTTCTCGCAATACAATCTGGGACTCAGCGCGAGCTACATCGTCGACTTCTGGGGCAAGAACCGCGCGACGTTGTCGGCGTCGGAGGAGAGCGCGACGGTCGCCCGCTACAATCGCGAGGTGGTCGCGCTGACCACGATGGCGGCGGTGGCCAACACCTATTTCCAGGTGCTGGCGGCGCAGGACCAGATCAAGGCCACCCGGCGCAATCTGGCGGCGGCCGAGCGCATCCTGGCCTTGATCAAGTCGCAATTCGCCGGCGGCACCGCCTCGCAGCTCGACCTGTCGCAGCAGGAGGCGCTGGTCGCCACGCAGCGCGCGGCGATCCCGCCGCTCGAGGTGACGCTGGGGCAAAACACCGCCGCGCTTGCCCTCCTGGTGGCGCGCGCGCCGGCCGATTTCTCGGTGCGCGGCGGCAGCACCACGCAGATCTCGGTGCCGCGCATCACGCCGGGCATGCCGTCGGAATTGCTCTACCAGCGGCCTGACGTCCGTCAGGCCGAGGCGCAGCTCGCGTCCTCCAATTTCAGCGTCGACGCGGCGCGCGCTGCGTTCTTCCCGCAGATCCAGCTGACCGGCACCACGGGCTTCCAGAGCGCGGCGCTCGCCTCGCTGTTCGCGCCGGGCGCCTGGTACTACACGCTCGCCGCCGGGCTGACCCAGCCGCTGTTCGACGGCTTCCTGCTGGAGAGCCAGCTCAAGCTCGCCAAGGGCCAGCAATTGCAATCCCTGCAGGCCTATCGCAAGGCGGTGCTGTCGGCCTTTGCCGATGTCGAGAAGGCGCTGATCGCGTTGCAGCAGTATACGCTGCAGGAGCGGCTGCAGTCCGACGTGGTGGCGAGCTCGCGCAAGGCGTTCGAAGTCTCCGAGACGCAGCTGCGCGGCGGTACGGTCAATCTCATCACGGTGCTGCAGACACAGCAGACGCTGTTCACGGCTGAACTCAACCTGGTCTCGGTGCGGCTCAACAAGCTGCTGGCGGCAAGCAGCCTGTTCCAGGCGCTCGGCGGCGGCTGGACGCCGGCCGGCACGCTCGCGGCGGCAGTGCCATGAGGTTGGTCATGCAGCGGTTCGCCACACTGTTCGTCGTTACTCTCGTCATCGCGCTCGGCGCGCCGACCGGCATTGCCCGTGCGCAGCAGCGGCCACCCAACAGCGTTCCGCTCGCCTTCGGCATGAGCGCCGATCAGGCCAGCCAGTCGCTCGGCGTTCCCCTGAACTATGTTCGCGGCACGCCGGGCAATGAATTGTTCGTCGCGCTGCCCAATGTCAGGGGCAGCGTGCTGTCGAGGCGCAGCGACGGGCTCTATCTGCAATTCGGCAAGGGACGCCTGATCGCCTGGAAGGGCGACTGGGGGACCATTCCGCAATGAGGGGCTTGGCCATGACCGCCATCAGAGCACTGATCGCCTGCGCCGCTATCGCGCTCGGCACGGCCCCTGCCTCGGCTCAAAACTCGGCGCCGCAACGGCCGCTGCGTTACGGCAGCACCGGCGGTGCGTATTTTGACGGCAGGGACGACGACCGCGATTTTCGCAGCAACGGCTCCTTTCCGGGCAGCTTCGCCGCCGATCCCTTCAGCGCGGGCTTCGGCGCGGCGGGTCTGTTCGGCTCGACGCCGTATCACTCCGCGCGGCCCTATCCGTCGCAGGTGATCTTCGGCGCGCCATGTCAAGATTGCCGTCCGCATCGCACGCGGCGGCACCGCGATCGGGCTGAATGAGGTTGTTCGGGAGCGGAAGGCGCTTCTAGCTCTTGCGCAGAAGGTCGTCGATGATGCGCAGCTTCATCCAGCCGGCCTTGTCGATAATCTCCCTGCGCAGCGTGTCCTTTTCCATCTCGTATTGCTCGCGCGAGATGTCGCGGCCGCCGCTCGCGGTGAGCAAGGCATTGTGCTGCGCCTCCCACGCGATCACATGCTCGGTCATGACCTGCGTCACCGCCGGAAGGAAGCCGGGGTGGCCTGCCAGGCCGCATGTTTCCGTGGTCTGCGGATCTTCCGCCAGCATGATCACGTTCCACTCGTCGTAGCCGATCAGATTCAGCTGCGTGTAGAGAAACGCGCCATGCGGCCCGTCCCATATCTTTTGGTCGATGACCAGGAACGGCAACGCACGGCAGTGGCCGTAGCGCGCCGTCATGTCACGGTTGAAGCTCTCGGTGCGCTCCTGCAGCCGTTGGTTGGCCGCGGCAAACACGGCGAGGCGATTGTCCGCCGTCGGCACGATGCTGGCTGCGTCGTCGGGCGCGAACCCCGCATCGCGCAGCATCGGCCCGATCCGCGGATCTTCCCACTGCCTCTTGTGAAAAGCGGGGGCCGCGCCGTCGGCACCCGGTGCCGGACGCAAGGGCTCCTTGAGATCGCCCAACGTCGCCTGCTTCTTTCCAAAAACCACCCTGCGCTCGAACATCGCGTGCCGTTCCTGCCAAGCTGGGGGAAAAGCATGGCATGCAATGCCCAGATTTGTCTTAATCGATCAGGGCAAGCGGCTGCGATCGAACAGCAGGGTGACGCGGCCGTTAAGGCCAACGCGAAGATTCGATCGATCTGCCACCATCAGCGGCCTAACTGGCGGCAGCGCTTGTTAATTTCGCCGCCGCGGGGGTGACGCGGGCGAACCGCACCACGAACCGGGTGCCCTTGTGGCCCGGGTCGCGCTCGACGCTGGCGTCGAGCTTGACGGCCATCGCGGCGACGATGCGCTGGCCCATGCCGGTGCCGCGTGGATCGGTCTTGTCGGAGAAACCCACGCCTTCGTCGCTGATCGCAAGCTCCAAATCGTCCCCGTGCGGCTTCAGCTCGACATGGATCGGGCCGGCGCCGTCGGGATAGGCGTACTTCACGGCGTTCATCACCAGCTCGTTGACGATGATGCCGATCGCGACGGCGCGGTCGGGATCGATCTCGACCGGGTCGGCCTTCAGCGTCAACCGGGACATCTTATTGCCTTCGGCCGATCGCCTGAGATCTTCGAGCAACGCCTCCAGATACTGGTTGAGCATCACTGTCTTGAAGTCGTGCGAAGTGTAGAGGCGGCGATGCACCTGGGCGACGGCGGCGACGCGGCCCATTGCATTGGTGAGCGCCGCCTTGACATCCTGCTGGGTCGAGGAATTGGCTTGCAGATGCAGCAGCGAGGCAATGATCTGCAGCGAATTGCCGACACGATGGTTGACTTCGCGCAGCAGAACCTCGCGCTCGGCGGCGAGCGCGGCGTAGCGGTCGCGCGAGGCGTGCACCTCGGCCTCGGCCTCGTCGCGTGCCCTCTGGATGGCGGCCCGCCGGATCGCGCCGTTCACCGCAACTTGAAGCAGAGGGATGAATTCACCCCTGACGTCCTTGACCAGATAGTCCGCCGCGCCGGCCTTCAGCGCGGTGACGGCAATCGCCGAATCCTGCGAGGCGGTGACGAACACGACCGGCGGTGCGTCCGCAATCTTGAGAATCTTCTCTAGTGTCTCCAGCCCATCGAGGCCGGGCATGTACTGGTCGAGTGCGACGACGTCGATGCCGCCCTGGGCGAGCCGCTCGAGGCCTTCCTGGCCGCTTGCGGCGTGCACGACCTTGTAGCCCGCGCGTGTCAGCCCGCGTTCGACCAGGCGCGCCAGCGCCGGGTCGTCGTCGATATAGAGCAGTGTCGGCGTTGCGCTGGTCATAGGGAAGCTGGCGGCACCTGGATCACGGAAAAGAACAGGCCAAGCTGGCGAATGGCGTTGGCAAAGCTTTCGTAGTTCACCGGCTTGGTGATGTAGACGTTGCAGCCGAGTTCGTAACAACGCTTGATCTCATGGGAATCGTCGGTGGTGGTCAGCACGACCACCGGCGTCGATTTGAGATGATTGTTTTCCTTGACCCGCTTCAGAATGTCGATGCCGGTCATGTCTGGCAGATTGAGATCAAGCAGGATGAGCAGGGCCTGGCCCATGCGCTCGACCGCGCTGCCATCCTTGCCGAACAGGTAGTTCACGGCATCTGTACCGTTGGTGAACGGGACGATCTCATTGTTGACACCTGAGCGCCGGATATTCCGCTCAATCAGGCGGGCATGGCCCTCGTCGTCCTCGATCATGATGATGGTGACTGGATCGCTCATGATTCCTTATCCCGGTTCTTGCCTGAGTTCTTGCCTGACCAATTGATGGGCAGCGTGATCGTGAACGTGCTGCCGTTGTGAAGTTCCGATGCTACCGACATGGTGCCGCCCAGTCGGCGCACAAGTGCACGGACATGGGCAAGCCCGATGCCCTGACCGGGCTTGTCCTGGGTTCCGGCACGGCGAAACAGATCGAAGATGCGCTGGTGGTCCTTGGGATCGATGCCGCGGCCATTGTCCGCGACCTCGAAGATCGCAAAGCCCAGCTTGGTGCGGCCCTCGATCGAAATCTCGCCGGGGACGCCGTCCTTGAGGTACTTGAGTGCATTGTCGATCAGGTTGGAGAAGATCTGCTCCAGCGCGAGGCGGTCGCTGACGATATTCGGCAAAGCGCCGACCTCGACGGTCGCATTGGCCTCGGCCGCCTGATGCGCGACCGTCTTGACGATGCCGTCGATCAGCTCGCGGACGTCGATCCGCTCCAGCTTGAACTCGCGGCGGCCCTCGCGGGTGAGATTGAGGATCGCGCTGATCAGGCGGTCCATCTTTGCGATCGACGATTTGATGAAGCCGAGCGATTCGCTGAAATCCTGGGATAGCTGCTTGTCGGAGCCTTCGAGCTCGGGCTCGGCCACATCGGTCGCGTCTTCCATCGCCGGCGCCAGCGATGCGGTGCGATTGAGCGTGGCGATGCGCTTGAAGATGTCGCCGCGCAATTCCTCCAGCTCGCTGGTGAAGCCCATGATGTTGACCAGCGGCGAGCGCAGGTCGTGGCTGACGATATAGGCGAAGCGCTGGATTTCCTCGTTGGCCTCGCGCAGGTCGGCGGTCCGTTCGTCGACGATGGTTTCGAGATTGACGTTGCTGTCGCGCAGCCTGGCCTCGGCCTCGTCGCGCGCCCGCGACGATTGCCGCAGCAGCACGAGGGAGAGGGCGGCGAGCGCCAGCACCATGCAGGAGCCGGCGATGGTGACCGAGGAGGCCAGCACCTGGGTCCTGTCCGCGGTCGCGGTGCGCTCCGCCAGCAGCCGATCCTCCTCGGTGCGCATGTCGCGGCCGATCCGGGCGATCGCCTCCAGTGCATCGGCCGAAGTGCCCTTGCGCAGGATGTCGACGCTGGTCGCGGCATCGTTGTTGTTGGCGCGCTCGATGCTGAGGGCGAACTCGGCCAGCCGTTGCTCGACGGCGGCCTTGAGCTTCGCGGCATTGGCGACCTGCTCCGGATTATCGACGGTCATCATCTGGAGATGGTCGAGCGCGGCCGGGACCGCTGCCGCGGCCGACTGGTACTCGGAGAAGTATTGTGGTGCGGACGTCAGCAGATAAGCCCGGGTCGCGCTTTCTGCGCGCCTGACGTCAAGCAGCAGGTTGGCGACCTGGCTCTCGACCTCGACCGTATGGACGACCCAGGCGTTGTCCTCGCGCGCCTTGTTGACCAGCAGCACGGACGCCACGCTGACCGCGACCAGCACGAAAAATCCCGCCGAGAGCAGCAGGATCTGCAACGTGGACCGGCGCCGTGAAATGGGTGTCACGACGGTCTCGCAGGAGTGGGATTCAATGCGTCCCCGTGGAAAGCCAACAACCCTTTAGTACGTTTGAGCAGGGCGCTCGGTTCCACAAAGTTCCAAATTATTTCGGCGCATCGGATGGCTGGCCGGCGAGATACTGCTCCAGCCAGTGAATGTGATAATCGCCCTCGATAATGTCGGGCTCCCGCACCAGTGCGCGGAACAGCGGCAGCGTCGTCTCGATGCCGTCGACCACCATCTCGTCCAGCGCCCGGCGCAGCCGCATCAGGCATTCGCCGCGGGTCTTGCCGTGCACGATCAGCTTGCCGACCAGCGAGTCGTAATAGGGCGGAATCACGTAGCCCTGATAGACGGCGGAATCGATCCGCACGCCGAGACCGCCCGGCGGATGGAATTGCGTGATCCGTCCGGGCGAGGGACGGAAGGTCTGCGGGTTCTCCGCATTGATGCGGCACTCGATGGCGTGGCCGATGATCGCGATGTCGCTCTGCTTGGCCGGAAGCTCGCCGCCGGCGGCAATCCGGATCTGCTCGAGCACGAGATCGATGTCGGTGATGCTTTCGGTGACGGGATGCTCGACCTGGATGCGCGTGTTCATTTCGATGAAATAGAACTCGCCGTCCTCGTAGAGGAATTCGATGGTGCCGACGCCGAGATACTTCATGTCCCGCATCGCCTTGGCGCAGGTCTCGCCGATCCTGGCCCGCGCCGCAGCCGCGAGCACGGGCGAGGGTCCTTCCTCCCAGACCTTCTGGTGACGGCGCTGCAGCGAGCAGTCACGCTCGCCGAGATGGATGGCGCCGCCGCGGCCGTCGCCGAGAATCTGGATCTCGATGTGGCGCGGCTTCTGCAGGTATTTCTCCAGGTAGACCGAGGCGTCGCCGAACGCGGACTTGGCTTCGTTGGCCGCGGTCGTCAGCGCCAGCGCGAGGTCGGCCTCGGTGTGGGCGACCTTCATGCCGCGGCCGCCGCCGCCGGCCGCTGCCTTCACCAGCACCGGGAAGCCGATCTCCTTGGCGATCGCCATGGCATCGTCGTCCGCCGTTACCGCGCCGTCCGAGCCGGGCACCACGGGGATGCCGAGGCGCTTGGCGGTCTTCTTGGCTTCGATCTTGTCGCCCATCAGGCGGATGTGCTCGGCCTTCGGCCCGATGAAACCCAGATTGTGGTCGGCGAGGATCTCGGCGAAGCGCGCATTCTCGGACAGGAAGCCGTAGCCGGGATGCACGGCGTCGGCGCCGGTGATCTCGCAGGCGGCCAGCAGCGCCGGGATGTTGAGATAGGAATCCTTCGACGGCGGCGGCCCGATGCAGACGCTCTCGTCGGCGAGGCGCACATGCATGGCGTCGGCGTCGGCGGTCGAATGCACCGCGACAGTGGAGATGCCGAGCTCCTTGCACGCCCGGAGCACGCGAAGCGCGATCTCGCCGCGATTGGCTATGAGGATCTTGTCGAACATCGCAGCGCCTGACGTTGACGGAAGCTATTCAATGATGACGAGTGGCTCGCCGAATTCGACCGGCTGGCCGTCCTCGACGAGGATCTGCGTCACGGTGCCCGCGCGCGGCGACGGGATCTGGTTCATCGTCTTCATCGCCTCGATGATCAGAAGCGTCTGGCCGGCCGTGACCTTGGTGCCGACTTCAATGAACGGCTTGGCGCCAGGTTCCGGAGCCCAATAGGCGGTGCCGACCATCGGCGAGGGCACGACACCCGGGTGCTTCGCCATGTCGGTGGCGGCAGCGGCGGCAGCCGGCACCGCCGCCGGGGCGGCGACCGCATGGACGGCTGACGGCACGGAGGCGGCGATGCTGATATTGCGCGCGACCCGGACGCGCAGGCCGGCGCGCTCGATCTCGATCTCGGTGAGGTTGGTCTCAGCAAGCAGCAGCGCGAGCTCGCGAATGAGGACGCTGTCGTCGTTCTTGGAGTCGTTCTTGGACTTTGCGGCTGATTTGTCGTCTGGCTGGCGCGCCATGTTGTTTGATCCGAAATCTCTGTCTGGTGACGGGGAACGTCAGGATTGACGATTAAGTCTTTGCCTTCGCACCGATCCTGGTGGCGAGGCCGATGATCGCAAGCCGGTAGCCGTCGATGCCGAAGCCGCAAAGCGACGCGAAGGCGGCTTTAGCAGTGAACGAGTGGTCCCGGAAGCTCTCGCGGGCGTGGATGTTGCTGACGTGAACCTCGACGGCGGGGATCTTCACCGCGACCAGCGCGTCATGCAGCGCGATCGAGGTATGGGAGTAGCCCCCGGCGTTGATGATGATGCCGACCGCCTTCTTGGTGTGGGCCTCATGGATGAAGTCGATCAGTTCGCCCTCGCGGTTGGACTGCCGGCAGTCGGCGGTCAAGCCGAACTGGCGCGCGGTGTCCGCGCACAGCTTCTCGACGTCGGCGAGGGTGGCATGGCCGTACGTCTCCGGCTCGCGCGTCCCCAACAGGTTGAGGTTCGGGCCGTTCAGCACATAGATCGTTCCGGCAGCAGCCATTTCCAAAAACATTCCTGCCAAGGGTTCCGAAGGGGAAAGTGGGCCGGGTTATAGGTAACAACCGGCCGCAGGGGAAGTCTTTAGGTGAAATCGGAACGTCTTCAACAGCTTCCTCCGCTCTGTTAGATAGCTGCCGTAACCTACGGAAATTGCTGATTAACCAAATCCGGAGGAAGGCGTGCCGGGGGTGTGCTCCGGCCAGCCATCCACCGGCGACTGCGGGGTGCAGCCGCATGCAAAACCCCGCCCCTGAGGGGCGGGGTTGAGTTCGAGGCGAGGGCCCGTCACGGCACCGCTCGCGCCGAGGCCGAGGTCAGCCCTCGATGATGTAGACGATCTCGTGGGTCTCCGGCTGCACGATGACGTAGCGGCCGTGGACCAGGATGAACTCGTAACCGCGCCACTGCGGGTAGATCGCCACGACGCGCTCCGGCAGCGGATAGAAGTGCACGTCGGCCGGAACGCGGGTGCCGACCGCAACGTTGAAGTTCACGTTGGTGACTTCGGTGACGTGCTCCGACTTGATCGCGGTCGTGATCTGCGTGCGCTTCTCGGCCGGCGGAGCCGCGGTGGCCGACGTCGCCGCGTTACCGGTCGTGGTCTGGGTGCGGCTGGTGTCGTTGGTCTGGGCGCGGTTGGTGTCGGTCGGGCTCTTGGTCTGAGCGTTCTGGTTGGTGGTGGCGCCGCTCTTGTCGCGGCTTTCGGCGGCGTTGGTGCGATCGCGACCCTCGCGGCTTTCCGCATTCATCTTGCCGCTGTTGTCACGCTCCTCGGCCTTCATGTTGCCGCTCTTCTCGCGGCTCTCGGCCTTCATGTCCTTCGAGCTCTCCTTGGAGGCCTTGGTCGCCTCGTTCTCCGAGCTCATGCTCTTCGACTTCTGCGTATTCTCTTGAGCACCCTTGGTGGCCGGACCGGACTTTTCGGACTCGGCGCCCTTCATGCCGGGCGAGTCATTTTTCATGCCCGAAGAAGACTCGCCGGTCGTGGAGTGTTCGGAACCCTTCATGCCGCCCGCATCGCGCTGCATGGTGCCCGACGATGCGCCACCGGACGGTGCGCTATGCTGCACGGTCGCGCCGCCGCCGGCCCCGGTCTCCTTGTTGGCGCCACCGGCACCCTGTGCATTCGCGAAACCGGTACCGGCGATCAGGGCCGCCGCAGCGACCGAAATCAGAAAGCGGTTAGTCATCATATTCCTCCTCGTTATTCAGCATTGCCCGCGCCGACAACGGGAGAGGATGTGCGATGTTCCTGTTGATTTCCGGGTTCCTTGCAGTTTGTTTCTTCTGTGAACGCGCGATGAACGAATTGCGCTTCAACCGCAGGCCCAGTCGAACTCCATGCTCGCAAGGTCGAGCTGGCCGTTGCCGCCGCCGAAATTGAATCCGCCGAAATGCTCTTCGATCTCGAGATAGGTCGCGCTGTATTTCGGCGTCCACTGGTTCGGAAACATCGTGCCGCCGAGATGGTTGCGGCCGTGCAACCGCTCGAGACCGCGTACACTGCCTTGCTCGCTGTAAGGCGCGATGTAGTCGCCAAGCTCGCCCTTGTGCAGCAGATGATCGCGCGGCGGCTTGCCGACATTGGGATCGTTGTCGCGCGGCGCAAGGCCGATGCCGTAGGCGTGGTGCCCGACCTCGGGGATGCCGCCGAACAGGCGGTACCAGTATGTCTTCTCCAGCTCGTCGGTGCGGGTGCGGCCGACGTTGACGTCGAACGCCGTGCGCGCCGCGCCCTTCACGAGCCGGCGCAGAGGCGAATTGGCTTCCAGCAGGAGCAGAGTCGGTGCCGCAAATAAAAAATCCGGCTGCCAGGCAGCCGGATTTTTCTTGATGGATGAGCGCTGTCGAAGCGACGATCAGCAGGTCGCCTTGCCGCAGCGGGCAAGGCCGATCTTCTCCTTGAGACCCTCGACGCCGACCGCGCCGATCACGACCTGCTTGCCGATCACGTAGCTCGGCGTGCCGTTCATGCCCATGGATTCGGCGAGGCGGAAGTTCTCCTCGATGGTGGCCTTCACCTCGGGGCTTGCCATGTCCTTCTCGAGCTTGGTCATGTCGAGACCGACCTCCTTGGCGACCGCCAGCGCGCGCGCCTTGTCGGCGGCGCCGCGGCCGCCGAGGAGCTTCTGGTGAAACTCGAGATACTTCTTGCCGGTCGGATCCTGCATGCGCACGGCGACCGCGACCTGCGCGGCCTCGACCGAGCCCTGGCTCAGCACCGGGAATTCCTTCAGCACGACCTTCAGCTTCGGATCCGACTTCATCAGGTCGAGCATGTCGGACATCGCGCGCTTGCAGTAGCCGCAATTGTAATCGAAGAACTCGACGAAAGGTGACGTCGCCGTCCTTGTTGCCGAGCATGACGCCACGCGGCGAGTTGAAGATCGTGTCGGCGTTCTTGGCGACGCTCTGCTCATGCTTCTCGGCTTCGGCGGCGGCCTGCCGCTTGCTGAGCTCGTTCATCGCCTCTTCGAGCACCTCGGGGTGGGCGATCAGGTAGTTGCGTACGATGGTCTCGATGTCGCCGCGCTGGGTGTCGTTGAAGCTCTGCGCGGACGCCGTCAGCGGCGCGGCGCAAATGCCGAGCGCGAGCAGGGCAGGGGCGAGAAAACGAAGCGCTGGCATGGCAAAATCCTTGTTCGAGGTGGCCCGTAATACGGCAGGGCCGCGGGCCGGTTTCGGTGATCGTTGTATGGAACTACGGTTTATTTCTAGTTGTTTTTCTGACCTGGCATCGGCTTGGCGCTCACAATATCGTCAGCTTTGACCCAGCCGGGCGTGCCGATCGCGAACCGCGTTTTGGCGCGCGATGCCAGTTCGCGGGCGGTCTTGTTGTCGCCGCGGAGATAGGCGGCCTGCGCCGAGGCAAGGTCGGCCTGGGCATAGTCGCCCTTGCGGCCATAGGCCATCGCGAGCTGGGTATAGCCGAGCGGCGCCTCGGGCTCGCGCGCCACGGCGGCGCGCAGCATGTTGATCGCATCGTCGGTGTAGGCCTTGTTGTCGGAGGCGACCAGCGCCTGGCCGAGCAGCATCTCGATCAGCGGCGAGCTGCCGGAAAGCTGCACCGCGCGGCGCAACGGCGCGATGGCCTCCGCCGGCCGGCCGCCTTCGAGCAGCGCCTGGCCGCGCAATTCGTAGAAATAGGGATTGTTCGGCTGGACCTGGATGAGCGCGTCGATCTGGGCGATCGCCGAACGCAGATCGCCGTGCAGATAGGTGGTGATCGCGCGTGCATAGCGCGCCGGCAGGCTGGTGTTGGACAGCGGATAGCGGCGGTAAACGGTGTCCTGCCGCTCCATGAAGCCCGAGATCTTGGCGCGCATCATGTCGTGACGCAGCTGCAGCGCCGGATCGTCCTTCTTGTCCCAATAGGGGCTCGATCGCGCCAGGTCCTCCAGCGCGGAGACGCGATCAACCGGCATCGGGTGCGACTGCAGATAGGGGTCGGCACCGCGCGCGGCGAACAGGCTCTCGTTGGTGAAGCGCTTGAACGTCTCGTACATGCCCTTGGCGGACTGGCCGGTCGCGTTCAGGAACTTGACGCCGGCGCGGTCGGCGTTTTCCTCCTGCTGGCGCTGGTAGGAGAGCAACGTGCGCTGAATGACCGACTGCGGCGCCGAGATCGCGGCGGCACCGGCGCTGGAGAGGCCGTTTCCTACGCCGCCGCCCGCAGCGCCTGCGGCCAGCGCCCCGACGCCGAGCAGCATCGCGATGATCATCTGGGTCTGCGCCTGCGCCAGCTGCTCGCGCATCTTGGCAAGATGACCGCCGGCCAGATGGCCGGTTTCATGCGCCAGCACGCCGATGATCTGGTTCGGCGTCTCCGATTGCAGCAGCGCGCCGTAATTGACGAAGATGCGGCGGCCGTCGGCGACGAAGGCGTTGAACGAGCCGTCGTTGATGATCACGATCTGGATGTTCTGCTTCTCGAGACCGGCGGCGCGCAGGATCGGCCTGGTATATTCGCGCAGCAGCTGCTCGGACTCGGTGTCGCGCAGCACCGGCGGGCCCTTCTGCTGGGCCCGCGCAGGGGCGACGGGACCAACCGCTAGCGCAACCGCGGTGAGCAATGCGGTCAGCTTGAACGCAGTCGGCTTGAGGGTGCTGGCGCGAAGCGCGTGGCGAAACAGCATGGGCGATCTATCGGCGATTTCTGGCCGCAGCGCGGCAAGGTCCGGTTCCCGGCCCGACCGAGGCAGGCACGGGGCACAGTCTGTTGTTTTTGCAGTTCTTCTTCACGCGAACCGGGTATGCACTTGGCCTGAAAGCGTTATAAGGAGCCACCGAATGCGGCCAGTCTGGGGCGGTTGCCGGTATCGGAACCCGAATTCGGCAGCGGCCGTGCAATAGCAGAAATCCATGCGTGAAGCGACAGTGAGAGACCGTGTGAGCAGCCTTTTGACAGCGTCCGGCCGGAGCGATGTTCCGCCGTTCATGGTGATGGACGTGATGGCCGCGGCGGCGCGAATCGAAGCCGCGGGCGGCCATGTCATCCACATGGAGGTGGGGCAGCCCGCCGAGGGGGCGCCGAGGCCGGCGATTGCCGCCGCACAGGCCGCGCTTGCCGGCGGGCGGATCGACTACACCTCCGCGCTCGGCATTCCCAGTCTGCGGGCGCGCATCGCGCGGCATTACCGCGACACGTATGGCTGCGCGGTCGATGCCGAGCGCATCATCGTCACGACGGGCTCGTCGGGCGGGTTCATCCTGGCGTTTCTTGCGATGTTCGAGCCGGGCGACCGGGTCGCCGTCACCATGCCGGGCTATCCGCCTTACCGGCACATCCTGACCGCGCTCGGCTGCGAGCCGGTGCTGATCGAGACCTCCGGCGACACCCGTCATGCGCTGACCGGGGAGGCGCTGCTGGCCGCCCATCGCAAGGCGCCGCTGAAGGGCGTGCTGGTCGGCAGTCCCGCGAACCCGACCGGCACCATGATGTCGCGTGAGGCGTTGTCGAGCCTGATGGCGGCCGCCGACAGCGCGGGCATCCGCTTCATCTCCGACGAGATCTATCACGGCCTCGACTACGCGTTTCCTGCGGTGACGGCGGCGGAGCTGTCGCCGAACGCGCTCGTGATCAACTCGTTCTCGAAGTACTTCTGCATGACCGGCTGGCGCGTCGGCTGGATGGTGGTGCCCGACGTGCTGGTGCGGCCGATCGAGCGGCTGCAGCAGAATCTGTCGATTTCGGTGCCGACCTTGTCGCAGATCGCCGCCGAGGCGGCCTTCGAGGGTCGCGAGGAGATGGAGGCGATCAAGCGCGGCTATCAGGAGAACCGCCGCATCCTGATCGAAGGCCTGCCCAAGGCCGGGCTGACCAAGTTCCTGCCCGCCGACGGCGCGTTCTATCTCTATGCCGACGTCTCCGATTTCACCTCCGACAGCTTCGCCTTCGCCAGCGAGATGCTCGAGAAGGCGCATGTCGCGGCGACCCCGGGCGTCGATTTCGATCCGATCCACGGCCGCGCCTTCATCCGATTTTCCTATGCGCGTTCCGCGGCGGAGATGCAGGAAGCAGTTGCGCGGATCGCGCATTGGCTTAAATAGCCCGCAATCTTCAAGAGCCCTCCGTCTTGTCGGCTGGATCGGTCTCGCGAGCGCGGGCCCCGGTTTCGGCGGAGCAGCACGCGACAGATCGCCGCGGATAATCGGCAGGGACGACACAGTTCCATTTGACTTGAACGGCCAAGTTGATCTTGGCTATTTCCGCCATTTCTGAGGGGGAGTGACACATGGCAGCGGCAACCGTTGCCACGGCTTCACCGGCGTCTGCCGGTAGCAAGCCGTGGTACAAGATTCTCTACGTCCAGGTTCTGATCGCGATCGTGCTCGGCGCGCTGGTCGGCTGGTTGTGGCCCGCCATTGCCACCAACGAGTGGATCAAGGCGCTCGGCGACGGCTTCATCAAGCTGATCAAGATGGTGATCGCGCCGATCATCTTCTGCACCGTGGTGTCCGGCATCGCCCACATCCAGGATGCCAAGAAGGTCGGCCGCATCGGCGTCAAGGCGCTGGTCTATTTCGAGGTCGTCTCGACCTTCGCGCTGGTGATCGGATTGCTCATCGGCAACATCGTGAAGCCGGGCGCGGGCTTCGGCAATGCGGCGGCGAACGCGCAGGCGGTTGCCGGCTATGCCAAGCAGGCGGAGGCGCAGAAGAGCGTCGACTTCGTGCTGCACATCATTCCGGACACCGTCGTCGGCGCCTTCGCGCAGGGCGAGATCCTGCAGGTGCTGTTGTTCTCGGTGCTGTTCGGCTTTGCGATCATGGGCCTCGGCGAGCGCGGCCACACCATCCGCTCGTTCATCGACGACGCCGCGCATGCGGTGTTCGGCGTGATCTCGATCGTGATGCGGGCGGCGCCGATCGGTGCGTTCGGCGCGATGGCCTTCACCATCGGCAAGTTCGGCACCGGCGCGATCCTCAATCTGATGGGGCTGATCGCGACGTTCTATCTGACCGCCGCGCTGTTCGTCCTCGTGGTGCTCGGCATCATCGCGCGGATCGCCGGGTTCTCGATCTTCAGGTTCCTGGCCTACATCAAGGACGAGCTCCTGATCGTGCTCGGCACCTCATCCTCCGAGAGCGCGCTGCCGTCATTGATGGAGAAGCTCGAACGTCTCGGCTGCTCGAAGTCGGTAGTCGGCCTCGTGGTGCCCACGGGCTATTCGTTCAACCTCGACGGCACCAACATCTATATGACGCTGGCGACGCTGTTCATCGCGCAGGCGCTGGGTTACGACCTCTCGTTCAGCCAACAGCTCACGATCCTGGTGGTGGCGATGCTGACCTCGAAGGGCGCCTCCGGCATCACCGGTGCGGGCTTCATCACGCTGGCGGCGACGCTTGCGGTGGTCGATCCGCGGCTGGTGCCGGGCATGGCGATCGTGCTCGGCATCGACAAGTTCATGAGCGAGTGCCGCGCGCTGACCAATCTGTGCGGCAACGGCGTCGCCTGCGTGATCGTCGCATGGTGGGAGGGCGAGCTCGACCGCGACAAGCTCAATGCCAATCTCGCCCGGCAGATCGACCCGACCGACATGGAGACCGCGCTGACGACGGACTGATCTCCGACGTCAGAACCGGTCCAGCCGATACGGCGAGGTGTCCACGGAGGATGCCTCGCCGTTCATCGTTTCGGCCAGCACCCGCGCCGTCGCCGGGCCGAGCGTAAAGCCCTGATGGCCGTGACCGAAATTCACCCATAGGCCGCGATGGCGCGGCGCAGGCCCGAGCACCGGCAGCATGTCGGTGGTGCAGGGGCGGGTGCCGAACCACGGCTCGGGCTCGACGCGGCTGCCGATCTCGATCAGCTCGCGTGCGGCCGCTTCGGCATGGCCAAGCTGGATCGGCGTCGCCGGCGCATCGGGGCTCGTCAGCTCCGCGCCGGTCGTGATGCGGATCCCCTTGGCCATCGGCGCCATCGCATAGCCATTCGCGGTGTCGACCAGCGGCAGGTCGAGCGAGCGGCCGCCCTGATAGTGCATATGGTAGCCGCGCTTGCGCACCAGCGGGATCCGGTAGCCGAACTTGCGCAGCAATTGCGGTGACCACGGCCCGAGCGTGACGACGACATGGGCGGCATCGATCCGGCCGCCGGTGGTGTCGACCGACCAGCCGGTTGCGGTCTCCGTCAGTGTCTGCGCGTCGCCGCGCAGCAGCGTCCCGCCGAGACGCTCGAACAATCCGGCATAGGCCGAGACCAGACCGCCGGGGTCCGACACGGTCCAGGGCCCGAGCCAGTGAATGGCGCCGGGGAGGTCGTCGCGCAGCAACGGCTCGGCCCGGGCGAGTTCGCTGCCATCGAGCACGCGAAACTGCACGCCGAAGTCACGCCGGTTCTCTTCGGCGACTGCGATCGCCTGCTCCAGTGCCGCCGGGTCGCGATGCAGCAGGCGATAGCCGGCGCGGCGGATCAGATTGTCGGCATGCGCATCGCGGATCAGCGTGTCGTGCTCGGCCGTGGCGTAGGCGATCAGGCGCGCCCAAGCGATGGTAGCTTCGCGGTGCCGCTCAGGCGTCGAGTTCCACCAATAGCGCAGCAGCGGACCGGCGTGCCGGGGCAACGATGCCAGGCGATAGCGTACGTCGTTGGTGCGCCCCATCGCGATCCTGGCGAGCGTGGCCGGATCGCGCGGCATCGGATAGGGCCGCACCGCCTCGCTCTGAATGATGCCGGCATTGCCGTAGCTGGTTTCGCGGCCGGGTTCCTTGCGGTCGACGAGCGTCACCGACCAGCCGCGGCGTTGCAGGTGCAGCGCCGTGCTGACGCCCACCATGCCGCCGCCAAGAACCATCGCGCTTTGCATTGGGATCCGTCTCCGTCAGGCTCCGTCACGCCGGCGTCTGACGAACGGATGGCCTGTCCAACAAAAACGCCCGGCGCGAACCGGGCGTTTTGACTTCCAGGTGGTGCTAGTTGCCGCCGCCGCCGAAGCGGCGCGACCACCAGCCCTTGCGGGCCGGAGCCTCGGCCGTGGCGGCGTCCGGTGCGGACTGCGGGGCAGAGGCTGCGGGTTCGGAGGCGGGGGCCGGGGCAGGTTGCTCCGTCGGGCTCTGAGCCAGCGCCGGCGTTGTCTCAGGTTGCGGGCTCGATGCGAAGCTGACCTTTTCGCGCACCGTCGAGCGGCGCCGCTGCGCGCGCTCGCTTTCGGTCGTGTCCTCGGCGGCGGGTGCGGCAACGGGTTCAGGCTCGGGTGCCGCGATCGCCTCAACCGGCGCGGCCTCGATCGGCTGCCATTCCGTCGGCTGGGCAAACAGCTCGGGCTGCGCGAGCGAGGGGGCCGGCTCCGCGTCGTGGCTATCGAAATCGGCGACCGCGTCCGTGGCTTCAGACGCTGCCACCGGGCTCAGCTCGTCGGAGATTGATCCAGCAAGACCGTCATCCGGTCCGCCAGTGCCGCGCCGGCGGCGGCCGCCACGGCGTCCGCGGCGCCGCGGGCGGCGATCGCCGCTGCCGGCCTGGTCGTCGCGGGCAGCGCCCTGGGCTTCGTCGCCTTCGTCCTCATCGCCTTCCGCTTCGCCCCCGGCAACCACCTCGGTGCCATCGGGCAGGACATGCATCAGATCGCCGTCCTCGCGCGGCTGCGGAGCGCCTTCGCGCGCTTCGCTGCCACCGCGGCCGCGGCGCCGGCGGCGGCGCTTGCGGCGCTGGCCGTCGCCTTCGCCCTCAGCGGCGCCTGCTTCCTCGCCGGCCGCCCGGTCGTCGACGAGCCCTTCGGTCTCGTCGGTCTCGATCTCGGCCTCGTATTCGAACAGTTCTTCCTCGTCATCCGCCTCATCGACCTGCGCCGGCGCGGCGGCAGCTTGCGCGGCAAGCAGCGCCTTGGCGGCTTCGAGCGTATGCACCTGCTCGCCGCGATCGATGATGTAGGATTGCTGCCCGTGCACCGTGGCGTCGGCGACGACCGACAGCGAGACTCGGAAGGATTCCTCGAGGTCGCGCAGATGGCCGCGCTTGTGGTTGAGCACGTAGAGCGCGACGTCGGTGCGGGTGCGGACCACCAGATTGTGGGTCGCGCCCTTCATCAGGATTTCCTCGATGCCGCGCAACAGCTGCAGCGCCACCGACGAGACCGAACGGACGTGGCCGCTTCCGCCGCATTGCGGGCAGGGCTCGGTCGAGTTCTCCAGCATGCTGGCGCGGATGCGCTGGCGCGACATTTCCAGGAGGCCGAAATGCGAGATGCGGCCGACCTGGATCCGCGCACGGTCCTGGCGCAGGCAGTCGGACAGCTTGCGCTCGACTGCGCGGTTGTTGCGCTTCTCGTCCATGTCGATGAAGTCGATGACGATCAGGCCCGCGAGGTCGCGCAAACGCAATTGACGCGCAACCTCTTCCGCGGCTTCCAGATTGGTCTTGAGCGCGGTGTCCTCGATATGGTGCTCGCGCGTGGCGCGGCCGGAGTTGACGTCGATCGAGACCAGCGCCTCGGTCTGGTTGATCACGATGTAGCCGCCGGAGCGCAACTGCACGGTCGGCGAGAACATCGCGTCGAGCTGGCTTTCGACGCCCATGCGCGAGAACAGCGGCTGGCCGTCGCGATATTGCTTCACCGCGCGCACATTGGCCGGCATCAGCATCTTCATGAAGTCGCGCGCTTCGCGATAGCCGGCTTCGCCCGCCACCTGGATCTCGTCGATCTCCTTGTTGTAGAGGTCGCGCAGCGAACGCTTGATCAGCGAGCCTTCCTCGTAGACCAGGGTCGGCGCCTGCGACTTCAGGGTCAGGTCGCGCACCGTCTCCCACATCCGGATCAGGTACTCGAAGTCGCGCTTGATCTCCGGCTTGCTGCGGGAGGCGCCGGCGGTACGCAGGATGATCCCCATGCCTTCGGGCACGTCGAGGTCCTGCACCACTTCCTTCAGCCGCGAGCGGTCCTGGGCGGAGGTGATCTTGCGGCTGATGCCGCCGCCACGCGCGGTGTTGGGCATCAGCACGGCATAACGGCCGGCGAGCGACAGATAGGTGGTCAGCGCGGCGCCCTTGTTGCCGCGCTCTTCCTTGACGACCTGCACCAGCATCACCTGCCGGCGCTTGATCACTTCCTGGATCTTGTACTGGCGACGCGGGCGGAACGCGCGCTCCGGAACCTCCTCGAGCACGTCGTCGCCGCCGACGGACTCGACGACATCCTCTTCCTCGCCTTCCTCGCCGTCATCCTCGTCGTCGTCTTCGCCGGCATCGTCGCCATCCCGAGCCTCGGGCGCGGCTCCGTCCGCCGGCGTTGCGTATTCCGCGACGCCGTGCTCATCGGCCGCGGCGTGGACTTCGTCGGCAGCCACATGCGGCGCGTCGTCGGCATGCGCGGCGTTTTCCGCGACCTGCTCCTCATGGGTCCGCTCGGGCTCATGATTGACCTCGGCGGTCTCGACGAATTCCGGCGCAGCTGACGCAACGGAGGCTTCGACCACCGCGACGACGGGGTCGGACGGGGCGTCGGCGGCCTGCGCCTCGCTCGTTACGGGGGCGTGGTCGTGATCGTGCGCCTGATCATGGTCATGGTGGTCATGATCGTGATCATCGTGGCCATGATCGTCGTGACCATGGTCATGGTGATGCTCATGCTCATGATGATGCTCGTGGTCGTCGTGATGCGCATGATCATGCGCCTCATGCTCGTGACCCTCATAGGCGGCCACGCCGTGCTCGTGATGCCCGGCATCATGTTCATGATGCCCGGCATCAACGGGATGTTCGTGAGCCTCGGCCGCCGGCAGCGCCTGCGCGTCGCCTGCAGCCTCGATCACCTCGCTCTGGACGCGGTCGCCATGACCGCGGCGGCGGGCATTGCGATGGCGCGACCGGCGGCGATGGCCGCGGTTCTCGTGCTCTTCCTCGGCCTCGCGATGGGCGCGCTCGTCGGCTTCGATCAGCGCCTGACGGTCGGCGACCGGGATCTGATAGTAGTCGGGATGGATTTCGCTGAAGGCCAGGAAGCCGTGCCGGTTGCCGCCATACTCGATGAAGGCAGCCTGCAGCGACGGCTCTACGCGCGTGACCTTGGCGAGGTAAATGTTGCCGCGCAGTTGTTTGCGCTGGGCGGTCTCGAAATCAAACTCTTCGACGCGATTGCCACGGACCACGACGACCCGGGTCTCTTCCGGGTGGGTGGCATCGATCAACATCTTGTTGGGCATTTTGGAGCTCTTGACGGCGGCGGGCGCGGATCATGGCGCGCGCAAACTGCGCCGCCCGGTGACGCGACGGTCCACCTGATTCGGGGGTGAGGGGAAGGCCAAAACGCGTCTCGCGGCGCAGCGCCGGACGGGAACCCACCGGGATGATGCGACGGGCGAAGCTTTCACCTCGCGTCAGCGCGATCATTCGGGAGTTCCTGGTCGGCAATGCAGTCTGGCGCATTAAGCGTCGGCCCGTCTAAACATGTTGGCGGCGAAATTGACCGCCGTATCTTTTGCTGAAGGCCCCGCCTGGCGCCGAAGCGCCTGCCGGCCATCGCATATCGAGGCCCCAGGGGGCCGGATAATCGGTTACGCCGTGTCTCAAACCGTCCCTCTGGCGAGGGAGTGTGTCTGGGACCGGACGCCGCTCGGGCTTGAATCCGCCTCTCCGTGTCAGCCGCGCGCGGCGCTGGCTGGGGAGGGACCGGAAAAACACGGCGGGATCTTCGACTTGGAAGGTTCCACCGCTGCACCGAGAGGCTGAACGCGACACAACCGGGAGTACTAGCCGTCAGCACTCCGTACATACGTGGATTGCCCGCCGCGTGCAAGGGAAGCGTCACGCCGCCGCAACACTCGGCTCTTTTCGCCCGCGCGTCATTAGGGTGCGATTAACCGTGTGGTTCTAATGCGGTAAGAAGCAGCTGGGAGGCTCCGAATCGAGTGGAGAACCGCGCAAAACACCTTGTTTTCCTGGGATGTGGGCTGTTGTGCGCTGCAGCATCGGTGCTTGCCGTGGCCGGCGCCCCGAGAGCGGCCGAGGGACCACAGGACAGCCAGCCGGCGGCTGCTAGTGCTTCCGCCGCCAGCGCGCCGAATTTCCCGGTCGCATCAGCCGCCAGGCTTGCCGGCGACGACAAGCAGACCCGATTCATCCTCGATCTCGACCGCAAGATCGAGTTTCGCGCCTTTCCGTTGGCCGACCCCTACCGTGTCGTAGTCGATATCCCGCAGGTCAATTTCCAGCTCGCTGCCGGCACCGGCTCGGCGGCGCGGGGATTGGTGAAGGCGTTCCGCTATGGCCTCGTGATGCCCGGCGGCTCCCGGATCGTGTTCGACATGACCGGTCCGGTGAAGATCGCCAATTCCTACGTGCTCGATGCCGCCAACGGCCAGCCGCCGCGGCTGGTGCTGGATTTCGAGCAGGTCGATCGCACCAGCTTCGTGCAGTCGCTCGCGCCGGAGAGCCGGCCCGAATTGAAACCGTCGATTTCCGAAGCCACCACGGCGACCATTCCGGCCGTCACCACGGCCGCGCTGCCACCGGTTGCGAACACCGACTCGCGCCCGCTGATCGTGATCGATCCCGGTCACGGCGGTATCGACAACGGCACCCAGTCTGGTGACCAGACCGAGAAGAACCTGGTGCTGGGCTTTGGCCTCGCTTTGCGCGACCGGATCGAGAAGTCGGGCAAATATCGGGTGGTCATGACCCGGTCCGACGACACCTTCATCCCGCTCAATGACCGGGTGAAGATCGCGCGCTCGCAATCCGCGGCGCTGTTTGTCTCGATCCATGCCGATGCCTTGCCGCGCCGCGAGGGCGACGCCCAGGGCGCCACGATCTACACCGTGTCCGACAAGGCGTCTGACGCCGAGGCCGAGCGGCTCGCGGAAGCGGAGAACAAGGCCGACGCGATCGCAGGCGTGAACCTGACCGACGAGCCGACCGAGGTCGCCGACATCCTGATCGACCTCGCGCAGCGCGAGACCAAGACCTTCTCCAACCGCTTCGCCCGTCTGCTGATGGACGAGATGAAGACCACGGTGCGGATGCACAAGCATCCGCTGAAATCGGCCGGCTTCCGGGTGCTCAAGGCGCCCGACGTGCCGTCCGTTCTGGTGGAGATCGGCTATGTCTCCAACAAGGGCGACCTCGAGCATCTGGTCTCCGAGAACTGGCGCAACAAGGCCGTCGGATCGATGGTCCAGGCGATCGACATGTTCTTCTCCAAACGGCTGGCAACTGCCGGACCGGCAAAGTGAAATTGGTCGCCTGAAAAGCCGGGGCCGTTGCCCGGAAGCCCTAGTTTGGCCACAGCGGCGACGCTATAGACAAACGACCGCAGGTCCGCAGAATCGACCATATTGTCCGGCGGCTCTTGTATATTCGCGTGCGCAAGGCGGCTCGCTGGGCCAAGGCTTTGATGAAAAGGCTTTGATGAAAAGGCCTCGATGCAAAGGCCTCGATGCAAAGGCCTCGCTATGTGAGCCTCCGTTGTGTGAGGCTTCGCACTTTTGGACAGGCGCTTCTGACGATTGAAGCGCCGGAGGGTAGGAACGGAACGTCGATAATGCGCCTGCTCGTGCGGTTCTTGGGTTTCTTGTTCGCCGCCGGAACCGTCGTGTTCCTGGTCGGTGTCGCCGCCGTCGCTGGCGCCATCTGGCATTTCTCCAAGGATCTGCCCGACTACTCGCAGCTCCAGGACTACGAGCCGCCGGTGATGACCCGGGTGCACGCCGCCGACGGCGCGCTGCTCGGCGAATACTCCAAGGAGCGCCGGCTCTATCTGCCGATCCAGGCGGTGCCGAAACTCGTGATCAACGCGTTCCTCGCCGCCGAAGACAAGAACTTCTACGAGCACGGCGGCATCGACTATCAGGGCATGGCGCGCGCTGCGATCCTCTACGCGCAGAACTACGGCTCCAACCGCCGCCCGCAGGGTGCCTCGACCATCACCCAGCAGGTCGCCAAGAACTTCCTGCTGACGAACGAGGTCTCGTTCGCGCGCAAGATCAAGGAAGCCCTGCTGGCGATGCGCATCGAGCGCGCCTATTCGAAGGACCGCATCCTCGAGCTCTATTTGAACGAAATCTATCTCGGGCTAGGCGCCTACGGCATCGCGGCGGCGTCACTGGTCTACTTCGACAAGTCGGTCAACGAGTTGACGATAGCCGAAGCGTCCTATCTCG
The DNA here is from genome assembly GCF_054063415.1 of Bradyrhizobium sp. USDA 4011. Classification (NCBI taxonomy): domain Bacteria; kingdom Pseudomonadati; phylum Pseudomonadota; class Alphaproteobacteria; order Hyphomicrobiales; family Nitrobacteraceae; genus Bradyrhizobium; species Bradyrhizobium sp. USDA 4011. The sequence continues at coordinate 401,447 of NZ_JBSSGG010000001.1, read as the reverse complement.
CCTCGCTGCCGAAGGCGCCGGCCGCGCTGCATCCGGTCCGCAACCGTGACCGCGCGATCGAGCGCCGCAACTATGTGATCGACCGCCTGCTGGAGAACGGCTGGATCAAGCAGGCCGACGCCGACAAGGCGCGCAAGGACCCGCTCAACGTCACCAGCCGCTCGAACGGCGCGCATATCTTCGCCGGCGAATATTTCGCCGAGGAAGTCCGCCGCGACATCTTCGAGCGCTACGGCGAAAAGAAGCTTTACGAGGGTGGCCTGTCGGTCCGCACCACGCTTGATCCCAAGATCCAGGTGATGGCGCGCAAGACCATGGTCGCCGGCCTCGTCAACTACGACGAGGCGCAGGGCTGGCGCGGCGCGCTGCAGAAGCTCGACGTGTCCGGCGACTGGGGCGTCAAGCTTGCCGACGTCAAATCGCTCTCCGACATCTCGCCGTGGCGGATGGCGGTCGTGCTCGAGACCAGCGATCAGTCGGCGCGGATCGGCTTCCAGCCCGGCCGCGAGCTCGGCGGCGCGGTCAGCAAGGAACGGCAGACCGGCATCATCACGATGGACGGCGTGCGCTGGGCCAAGACCAAGGGCAAGGCGCCGACCGCGGTCTCGCAGGTGCTGCAGCCCGGCGACGTGATCTATGCCGACCCGCTGGTGACCAAGGACGGTAGCGCCGTCGAAGGCCAGTATCGTCTGCGGCAATTGCCTGAGGTCTCGGGCGCCATGGTGGCGATGGATCCGTGGACCGGCCGCGTGCTCGCGATGGTCGGCGGATTCTCGTTCGACCAGAGCCAGTTTAACCGCGCGACGCAGGCCTACCGGCAGCCCGGATCGTCGTTCAAGCCGATCGTGTACTCGTCGGCGCTGGACAACGGCTATACGCCGTCGACCACCGTGATCGACGCGCCGATCGAGATCGATCAGGGGCAGGGCGCCGGTGTGTGGCGTCCGGAGAACTATTCGACCGGCAAATATTACGGCCCGACCACGCTGCGCAACGCGCTACAGCGCTCGCTCAACACGGTGACGGTGCGGCTCGCGCAGGACATCGGCATGCCGCTGGTCGGCGAGTATGCAAAACGCTTCGGCGTCTATGACGAATTGCCGAACTATCTGTCGTACGCGCTGGGTGCCGGTGAAACGACCGTCATGCGCATGGTCACCGCGTATTCGATGTTCGCCAATGGCGGCCGTCGCGTGAAGCCGACGTTGATCGATCGCATCCAGGACCGCTACGGCCATACCATCTTCAAGCACGACACCCGCGAATGCCGCGGCTGCGACGCGCCGGGCGGCTGGAAGAACCAGCCGGAGCCGCAGCTCGTCGACCGCCGCGAGCAGGTGCTCGATTCGATGACCGCCTACCAGATCACCGAGATGATGGAAGGCGTGGTCCAGCGCGGCACCGCGACCGTCGTGAAGGAGGTCGGCAAGCCGATCGCCGGCAAGACCGGCACCACCAACGACGAGAAGGACGTCTGGTTCGTCGGCTTCTCGCCGGACCTCGCGGTCGGCGTCTACATGGGCTACGACAAGCCGCGCAATCTCGGCCGTACCGCCACCGGCGGTCACGTGGCGGCGCCGATCGCGCGCGACTTCCTCAAGCTTGCGCTCGCCGACAAGCCGCCGACCCCGTTCAAGGTCCCGGCCGGCATCAAGCTGATCCGCGTCGACGCCAAGACCGGCATGCGGGCCGGCCCGGGCGATAGCGGCAACACCATTCTCGAAGCCTTCAAGCCGGGCACCGCGCCGCCGGACAATTACTCGGTGATCGGTGTCGCCGATGTCGATGGCCGCGGCCCGGCACCTGGTCCGCAGCCATCGCAGAGTGGCGGACAGCCGGATGGCGGCTTCTTCATGCGGCCGGGAACCGGGGGGCTGTATTAGAGCGTTTTCAAGCGAAGTGGATGCCGGTTCGTGTGAAGAAAACGCGTCAAAACAAAAACGTAGAGCCCCGTTCCGATCAAATCGGAACGGAAATGGCTCTAGCGGTTGGCCGATCCAAATCGCCGGGATAGCGCGGCCAAGCCGATTGCGCTTTGCCGCGCCGGTCGCTACATCCCCGGCAAGCTTTTTCACCAACACCTGAAAGACCATGCGCGCGGAAATCGAACGCCTTGTTGAAGAGATCAAGCAGTCAGTCGGGCTGCTGAGGAGGCATCTTTGACGTCGAACAATCGACGGCACGCCTCGCTGAGCTGAACAAGCTCGCTGAAGACCCCAATCTCTGGAACGACCCCCAGAAGGCCCAGCGGCTGATGCAGGAGCGCACCTCGCTGGAGGACGCGCTCTCTGGCATCGGCAAGGTCGAGCGCGAGCTCGAGGACAATATCGGCATGATCGAGCTCGGCGAGGCCGAGAACGATGCGGCCGTGGTCGCCGAGGCGGAGAAGGCGCTCAAGGACCTCAAGAAGGAGGTCGCGCGGCGCGAGCTGGAAGCGCTGCTCTCGGGCGAGGCCGACAAGTTCGATTCCTACCTCGAAGTCCATGCCGGCGCCGGCGGCACCGAGAGCCAGGACTGGGCTCAGATGCTGCTGCGCATGTACACGCGCTGGGCGGAGAAGCACGGCTTCAAGATCGAGTTCCTCGAGGAGTCCCAGGGTGAAGAGGCCGGCATCAAGTCCGCCACGATCCAGATATCCGGCCACAATGCCTATGGCTGGCTGAAGACCGAGGCCGGCGTGCATCGCCTGGTGCGCATCTCGCCGTTCGATTCCAACGCGCGGCGGCACACGTCGTTCTCGTCGGTGCAGATTTTCCCGGTGATCGACGACAGCATCAAGATCGAGATCAAGGAGTCCGATGTCCGCACCGACACCATGCGGTCGGGCGGCGCCGGCGGTCAGCACGTCAACAAGACCGAGTCGGCGGTGCGCCTGACGCACATCCCGACCGGCATCGCGGTGGTCTGCCAGGCCGGCCGCTCCCAGCACAAGAACCGGGCGCAGGCCTGGGACATGCTGCGCGCGCGGCTCTACGAGATGGAGCTGAAGAAGCGCGAGGAGCAGGCCGCTGCCGACCAGGCCGCCAAGACCGAGATCGGCTGGGGTCACCAGATCCGCTCCTATGTGCTGCAGCCCTACCAGATGGTGAAGGATTTGCGCACCGGTGTGCAGACCTCCGACACCTCGGGGGTGCTCGACGGCGATCTCGATGAGTTCATGGCGGCGACCTTGGCGCAGCGTGCCTTCGGCACCGGGCCCGGCACCGTCGAGGACGTGGATTAGCCCATGCCGCGCGTCGCTTTCATCGGATTGGGACGCATGGGCCACGGCATGGCCGGCCGTTACCTCGATGCCGGCTTCACCGTCGCGGTGTGGAACCGGAGCAAGGCCAAGGCCGACGATTTGATCGCCCGCGGCGCGCTGTGGGCGACCTCGCCGGAGGACGCCGCGATCGACGCCGATGCGGTCGTGACCATGGTCGCCGACGACGAGGCATCGCGCGCCGTCTGGCTGACCCGGGACGGCGCCGCGGCCACCATGAAGGCCGGCACGCTCGCGATCGAATGTTCCACGGTCTCGTATCAGCACACGCTCGATATGGCGCGCGAACTGCACAGCCGCGGCCTCATCTATATCGATTGTCCGGTCACCGGGCTCCCCGAAGCAGCGGCCGCGGGCAAGCTGACGTTGCTGGTGGGCGCTGATGCCGCTGATCTCGAGAAGGCACGGCCGTTCCTGGCGCCGATCGGCAGCACGATCCGTCATTTCGGCGCGGTCGGCACCGGCACCGTGTTCAAGCTGATCAATAATCTGATCGGTGCGGTGCAGATCGCAAGCCTCGCCGAAGGCGTCGCGATCGCCGAGCAGGCCGGCCTCGACATGAAATTGGTGGCCGAGGCGTTGGCGACCGGTGCGATCGCGAGCCCGCAGGTGATCCGCCATAGCAAGCGGATGATCGACCGCGACTTCTCCGGTGCGTCGTTCACGGCGGCGCTGCGCCACAAGGATGCCGACTACGCCGTGCGGCTTGCCGAGACATTGCTGCCGGGTGTGCCGGTGAGCCGCGCCGCGCTCACCGTCTACGACAAGGCCAAGGCCCATGCGCCCGATGCCGACGAAGGCCAGATGATCGAAATCGTGTCGCGGCCGAAATAGGCAGAGCCGCCATTCACGGAAATCGGGTGGCCGTCGCCTCCGCGCCCAGCTAGGCATCTTCGCTAGCGCAGATGAGTGCCCGCCATGCCTTCCGCCGACAACAGGATCGATCGCCGCGACTGGGGGCTGCTCGGCTTTCTGTCGGTGCTGTGGGGCGGCTCGTTCTTCTTCAACGGCGTGATCCTGCGCGAATTGCCGCCGCTGACCCTGGTGCTGCTGCGCGTCGTGCTCGGCGCGCTCATCCTGTTGCCGCTGCTGCGGGCCCGGAAGATCGAATTCCCGCGTGGCCTTGCCGGCTGGGCGCCGTTCGCCGCGATGGGGCTGTTCAACAACGCGCTGCCGTTCTCGCTGATCGTGTTCGGGCAGACCTATGTTCCGAGCGGGCTGGCCTCGATCCTCAATGCGACGACGCCGCTGTTTGCGGTGGTCGTGATGGCGGTGGCCGGCGAGGAGCGGCTGCAGGCGCGCCGCGTGGCCGGCGTGGTGGTCGGGCTGATCGGGGTCGCGATCCTGCATGGTGATGCGCTCGGCTTCGAGAGCAGGCAGGGCATCGGCATCCTGCTGTGCCTCGCCGGCGCCTTCAGCTACGGCATCGCGGCGCTGGTCGGGCGACGGCTGCCGCAGCGCGTGCCGCCGCTGGGCACGGCGACGTTCCAGATGCTGGCCTCCAGCGTGATGATGGCGGTCGTCGCCGGTGTGGCCGAACGACCCTGGCTGCTGCCGATGCCGCATCCGACCACGTGGCTCGCCGTGCTCGGGCTCGCGGCGCTGTCGACGGCGCTGGCCTACATCGTGTTCTTTCAGATCCTGCAGCGATCCGGCGCGACCAATGTGATGCTGGTGACGCTGCTGCTTCCGGTCACCGCGATGCTGCTCGGATATCTCGTGCTCGGCGAGCCGGTCGCGCCGCGCGAGGTGATCGGCGCGCTGGTGATCGCGAGCGCGCTGCTCCTGATCGACGGGCGCGTCTTGACTTGGTTCAGCCGCGCGCCTGTTTCCACGCCGCATACCAGCCGGTGAAGCGACCGCTGTCGCGCTCGCCGCCGTGCCAGGCGGCATAGGCGGTGCCGTCGTCGGCGACGAGCACCACGGCATCGAGCCCCCTGGAGCGGCGCAGCGTGTCCATCGCCTGCGCCGGCGTCTGCGCGATCGGGCCCGCGACGTTGAACGACGTGTTGACCGACATCTCGACGCCGATATGGCGGCCGAGCGCCTTCAGGTAAGCGTAGGTGAGGGGATCGTCGGCCTCGCGCACGATCTGGATGCGGCCGGTGCCGTCGGCATGCACCACGGCGGGAATCTTCGCGCGCGCCTCCGGCTTCGAATGCGCCGTGAGCACCATGTAGTTGTAGGCGTTGTAGTCGTCGTCGGACGCGCCGTCTTCCAGCTCGAAATAGTCGCGCGCGGCTTGCAGGGTCGCCATCGGCGCCAGCGGGCGGATCGCCTCGCGGTACTTGACGCGCTCGTTGAGCCGCTCGCGCACCTCGGGATCGCAGGGGTTGGCGAGGATCGAGCGATGGCCGAGCGCACGCGGCCCGGTCTCGGCCGCGCCCTGATAGATCGCGATCACGCCGCCTTGCGCCACCATGCTGGCCATCAGATCGGCGACCGCATCGCGTCCTTCTGATGTCGCGACATTGCCGATCTCGGTCGAGGCGATATCGTCGGCGCGCAGCGCCGCGGTGATGTCGGCGTTCGAGGGCGGCAGGCCGCAATAGAATGCGTGCGACAGCGGCGCACCGCGCGGTGCGCCCGCCATATGCGCGAACAGCCAGGCCGCGCCGATCGGCACGCCGGGATCGCCGGGCACCGGCGGCACCCACATATGCAGGCGTGTCTTGCGCTGCTGCACGCGTTCGAACCAGGCCTCGTCAAAGTGCTCGAGCAGCCGCATGTTGCCGAGCGCGTTCAGCGCCACGCCGCCGGTCAACACCAGGCGGTCGGTGCCGGTGATGCGCAGCAGATGATCGATGACGTGGATCATCGCGTCCTCGAACACCAATTGCGTGGCGGCGGCCTTGTCGACGCGGTCCTTGGTGTCGGCGCGGTGATTGATGTCCTCGACGCGCAGCACGGCGTCGGGATTCCAGAGCTGGTCGGGCCGCAGCGGCGGGCCGAGAATATCGATCAGCGGTTGATGATAGGGATTATCGGCGGGGTCGGCGTACCAATTGGCCATCGCGCGATTGAGCTGCACGCTGCCATTGCGCCCGAGTTGCAGCACCGCCTTCAGGCGTTGATAGTATGGATTGGTGGCGCGGTTCATGTCGCCCCAGGCGGCGGCGCCCATGTAGCGGCCCTCGCTGGAGAGCCAGGTCCAGCCGCCCTGGCTTGACGAGATCACGGTGTAGAAGGCGCCGAGCGAGTCGAACAGGCTCTCGTTGCAATGGAGCCGCTTCATCTCGCCGTTGTCGGCGACATAGAGCGAAATCGAGCCGACGTCGCCGGTTCCGTCGAGCACCGCAATCGCGACACGCTCGCGCACATCGGCGAACGGCGATGCGGTGAACGAGTACCAGGCGTGATTGTCATGATGCGGCATGCAGATCAGCGGCAGCTGTTCGCCAAGCCCGTACATCGTGCCGAGCCTGCGCGCGATGCGCCGCACCTGGTCCATCTGGCGCAGGTTGATCGCCGGCGCGATCGGCGCGCGGAGCAATTTGATGCTGGCCGGCGCTTCCTCGAGCGAGGTGCGGATCAGCATCGCCATCAGCGCCGGATAATCCCAGGTGGTGACGAAGGCCGCGATGTCGCCGACGTCGCGGCCCATCCGCTGCAACACCTTGCGCATGTCGTCGAGCGCGTGTTGCGGAAACTCGTTGGTGTGTTTGTTGCCGGAAAAGCGCTCTTCCTCGTTGTTGACGATCAGGCGCGGTCCGTCCTTCTGTGTGACCTCGACCAGCGCGACGCCGGTGTTGTGCGTGCCGGGGCAGGCGAGGCCGGCGATGTACACGGTCTCGCCGCGCTGTAGTTTTTCGCGAATCGAAGCGATCGTGCGCTGCGCGAACTCGCCATTGGCCTTGTGCAGGCCACGCTTCGCCAATGCACGTTCACTGAGGCGGCGCGTGATCTCATAGCCCGCGGCCGCAATACGCGGATGCCGCGGACCGGTACGAATGTCCGGTTTGCGCAATCAGAACGCCTCGACTCGTGATCCCCACGTCGACTTCAATCATAAATAGCGCCAGGCAACAATGCCGTTTCGCCCAACGGAAAAACCCAGCGCTTGCCAGCACATGCGTCTCTTGCGAGACTTGCCGTCAAAACCAACGACAAAAATCGGGGAGAAAACGATGCCGGCTCGTTCTGGATATATTGGCGCGATCGTGGCCTTCGCAAGTGCCGCATTGATCGCGACCTCGGCCACAGCGCAGAAGAAATACGATCCCGGCGCAAGTGATGGCGAAATCAAGATCGGCAACATCATGCCGTATAGCGGCCCGGCGTCGTCCTACGGCGTGATCGGCAAGACCGAGGCCGCGTTCTTCAAGATGATCAACGAGCAGGGCGGCATCAACGGCCGCAAGATCACCTTCATCAGCTACGACGATGCCTATTCGCCGCCGAAAGCGATCGAGCAGGCGCGCAAGCTGGTCGAGAGCGACGAGGTGCTGCTGATCTTCCAGGCACTCGGCACGCCGTCGAATTCGGCAATCATGAAATACATGAACGCCAAGAAGGTGCCGCAATTGTTCGTTGCGTCCGGCGGCACGAAATTCGGAGATCCCAAGAACTTCCCCTGGACGATGGGCTTTCAGCCCAACTACCAGAGCGAGGGACGCATCTATGCGAAATACATTCGCGACAAATACCCCGACAGCAAGATCGCGGTGTTCTGGCAGAATGACGACGCCGGCAAGGATCAGTTCAAGGGCCTGAAGGACGGGCTCGGCGACAGGGCGGGCATGATCATCGCCGACAAGTCCTACGAGGTCTCCGATCCCTCGATCGATTCGCAGATCGTCGCGCTGCACGATTCCGGCGCCGACATCTTCTTCTCCTGGGCGGCGCCGAAGGGATCGGCGCAGGCGATCCGCAAAGTGGGCGAGCTCGGCTGGAGGCCGAAGTTCTTCCTCGCCAACACCGCGACAACGGTCGCCTCGGTGCTGAAGCCGGCGGGGCTCGAATATGCCAAGGGCATCATCTCGACCCAATACCTGAAGGATCCGACCGACCCAACCTGGGACAAGGACCCCGCGGTCGTGAAGTGGCGCGGCTTTATGGACAAATACTATCCTGAGGGGGACAAGGCCAATTTCAACAACGTCTATGGCTATGTGCAGTCGGAGGCCATGGTGCAGGTGCTGAAGCAATGCGGCGACAATCTCACGCGCGAGAACGTCATGAAGCAGGCCGCCAATTTGAAGAACTTTCACTCCGACCTGCTGCTGCCGGGCATCATGGTCAACACCTCGGCGGACGACTACTACCCGATCGAGCAGATGCAATTGATGCGGTTCAACGGCGAGGCTTGGGAGCTGTTCGGCGACGTCATCACGGGTGAGGTCGGACACGACGCGACGCGGTAGGCGGTTACGGAGGCGCTGCTTGCGCCGCAATACCACTGTCGTCCTTGCGGAAGCAGGGACCCATACGCCGCGGCGGATGTTGTTGAAGGACTCGTCGTTGCAGCATCGTGCAACAATCAGCGTTCGTGGTTATAGGTCCCTGCCTTGGCAAGGACGACGCTGAATTTGGTTGCGCTGCATGTGAGCACACTTCCCCATTCTCGCGGCATAATCTGTCCGGGTTTTGTATTTCGTTCCGCCCTCTCATTGAACAGAGGGCGGATGGAAAGTCGGGTGCCGATCGCACCCATGGTCCGGGCGGCTTCGGCTCGCCCAGCGGACCATTCGGCCCCGAGGGGGCGGCCCGCCCGTTTGCTCAATCTGGCTTTTGGTCCGGCAGGGAAAGGGCGGCCTGAAGGTCACGGATTATGATGCCTAGTTGGCCTGAGGCGAGGAGCCCCGGCCCTAAGGGACCCGAACGGTCTTCGCCTACACGTGGAAGCGCTCGCAGTGCAGTCCGCACCTCCGCTTTCATGTGCATGAGCTGCCAGCGAACCTCGTCATCGGCGGCTCCTGGCCGATCGGGAGACGCTAAGCTGGCGGCCTTAACTGCATATGCTGCGGCGCCCAAGGCGTGTGCACCCATGTGGCAAACGGCTGCGGCTTGACCGGCAGCTCTGGCGGCGGCAGCGGCTGCGGGAGACTTCACCTCTTTAGCAGCGCCGCCGCCCATAAACCGTTGGCGAATTTCCACGGCGGTATCCAACTCCCCGCGGGAGTACGCTCGGGTCCGGGCGATAGCAGCGCGAGGGCGACCGTCAGTCGGCCTTTCAGCTTCAAAAATCCGCAGAACTCGTTCAGCACAGTCGGCCGCCCATGCAGCGACAAGTCGCCGGTCGGATTCGCTCAGCGCCTGCGAAGATTTCACCATCTCAGACTCTAAGGATGAAACTCAACCATTCCGTCAAATATGACCGCTTTGCGGTCGACGTGACCCAAAAGCCGACAGTCTCCCCAATCTCGTTCGTTCCCGATTTATGAGTTCACGGCCTAGCACTACTTTGGCAGAATGTCGGTTTTGCCTTGCTTTATAGGATTCCCGAATCAATTTTTCAATGATTCATGGGTGGTCGGCTCTTGGAGGGCTGACCATGGCGGGATGGGAAGACGAACTCGAACGTTGGCTGATGCCGTTCTTGGACCGGCTGGGTCATAAGACTCGGCAGCGGATGTGTCCTCTGTATGTTGCGGGACTAATCGGTCCTGGCGATCGCAAGAGCGTTCAGCCGATGGCGGAGCGCCTTGCCTCGGGCAACTACGATCAGCTGCACCATTTCATTGCGGACGGTGTCTGGGACGCGACGCCGCTGGAGACGGAGTTGCTCAACCAGGCGGACCGACTTGTCGGCGGCAGGGACGCGGTGCTGGTTATTGATGACACCTCACTGCCGAAGAAGGGCGAACGCTCGGTTGGTGTTGCGCCTCAATACGCATCGGCTCTCGGCAAAACGGCAAATTGCCAAACGCTGGTGTCTTTGACGCTTGCGCGCGGCGAAGTGCCAGTGATGGTCGCGTTACGTCTCTTTCTGCCTGACAGTTGGACAAGCGACGTATCTCGTTTGAAGCGCGCTCGCGTGCCAGTCGAACACCGAACGCCACGGTCCAAGCCGGAAATTGCGTTGGCCGAGATTGACCGCGCGATGGCAGCCAACGTGCGCTTCGGATGTGTGCTGGCGGATGCAGGATACGGACTTAGCGCACCATTTCGACAAGGGCTAACAGAGCGCGGGCTGGCCTGGGCTGTCGGCATCCCTCGGCACCTGAAGGTGTATCCGGTCGACGTGAAGCTCATTTGGCCGATTACCAAAGTCCGCGGGAAACCACGAAAGCACCACGTGCCCGATATCTTATCGATTGCGGCAGAACAAATGTTGGCCAGCGCCAAATGGAAAGCCGTGAGTTGGCGCAGCGGGACGAAAGGTCGGCTGAAAGCCCGATTTGCTGCTCTCCGTGTCCGCACCGCCGACGGCCCTCCGCAGCGGATATGGGATAAGGGTCAGCAGCATCTCCCGGGCGACGAAGCTTGGCTCATTGGCGAGCAACGTGCCTCGGGGGAAAAGAAATACTATCTCGCCAATCTCCCTGCGACGACGGATCTGCGCACACTGGCCGCCACCATTAAGGCAAGATGGATTTGTGAGCAGGCGCATCAGCAGTTGAAGGAGGAGCTCGGACTTGATCACTTCGAAGGGCGATCCTGGCAGGGTCTTCATCGCCATGCCCTGATGACAATGATTGCTTACGCCTTCCTGCAACATCGTCGCCTCGCATACGCGGGGCGGAAAAAAAAGAATCAACGGGCCTCCGCCTCAGCCAACCATGCCCGCCGTACGTCACGCCATCGTTGATCTCATCCTTCGACCCCCGCCTCAGCAGTGCCCATATTGCCGAAAGAAAATCCGTGAAAAACAGTGGCGCAAACACATTCTGCCAAAGTAGTGCTAGCCCGCGCTGAGCCGGACGCCGGCGCGGAGGAATTTCTGCGGATCGACCGCTTCGCCGTCGATGCGGGTCTCATAGTGCAGATGCGGACCGGTGGAGCGGCCGGTCGAACCGACGGCGCCGATCACCTGGCCGATCTTGACGTATTCACCGACCTTGACACCGATCTCGGAGAGATGGCCGTAGCGGGTCGACAGCCCATTGCCGTGATCGACCTCGACCATGCGGCCGTAGCCGCCGGCCCAGCCCGCAGACACCACCTTGCCGTTGGCGGTGACGCGCACCGGATCGCCCTGCGCGGCGCGGAAGTCGAGCCCGGTGTGCATCGCCGGACGGCCGAGGAAGGGATCGGTGCGAACGCCGAGGCCGCTGGTGAATTCGACCTCGCCGACGACGGGCTTGCGATAAGGCACCAGCGCCAGCGTCTGGTTCAGGCGCTGCATCTGCGCGCGGTTGATGTTGATGCGATAGAGCTGGCGCTCGAACGCGCCGGCGTCGGGCGCGAGCTTCACCGGCACATAGGGGCCGCCCATGCCGGAGCGCGGCGTCGCGGCTTCGAGCTGCGCCATGTTGAGGCCGAGATCGGAGATCACGCCGCGCATCCGGCGCACCCGCGACTCGATGCTGTCCTCGACCGAGGAGAGTGCTGCGACCTGGCGCCGCTCGACCTGGTCGAGCGAGGTTTGCAGACGGACCAGGACGTTGTCGACGCCCTGGGCCTTGGCGAACTGGTTCGGCTGCGCCTTGGCGATCAGGGGCGCGCGCGATTCCAGCCGCGCCTCGCGATCCGGCGGCGCCACGAAGATCACGGTGTCGCTGATCGGGGAGGGCTTTGGCGTGCCGGATGACGGCGCGGCGTCGGCGCGGCCCTGCGGCCTGATCGATCCGGTGGTCGCAACATCAGGCATCGCGCCGAGCGCGGTGGCGCGCGATTCCAGCGCCGACTGCCGCTTCATGATCTGGTCGAGCTTCTGATCGAACTGTTCCTGATCGAGCAGCTGGCGGCTGGTGGTGCGGTCAACCTTGGCGCGCAGCTCCGAGATGCGGTCCTCATAGGCGTATTGCATCTCGGCCTGGCGCGCGATCAGCCGGGTCAGGACGTCGTCACGGAACGCGAAATACGTCGCGGTCGCCGCCGACCACATGCCCAGCAGGACCACGGTGCCGACCGCGATCCAGAATACCACCGGTCCGAACCGGACCTGCTTGCCGGCATGGACCAGCGTATAACCCTCGCCGGAGGCGGCCGCCGTCGGTGCGGCATGCTGGGCCACCGGACGGCGCGCCGGCGACCGGCCATGGTCTTGCGGATGATGGTGTTTCTGGTGATGACCGGACCGGCTCGACATCGGTACTCCCGCGGCCGGTCGGACCAAGCTCCGTACGGCTAATTTGCGGGGCCGATTTGAGCCCGTCATGGTTAATTTTCAGGAAACGGAACCCTCCGGTCAGAGCGATCGGGCGGTCTCCAATACCGCCTCGGCGTGGCCGTCGACCTTCACGTGACGCCAGATCCGCGCGACTTTTCCACTGGAATCGACCAGAACCGTGGTGCGAATAATTCCCATGAAGGTCCTGCCATACATGGATTTTTCGCCCCAGGCGCCATACGCCTCCAGCATCTGATGGGCCGGGTCCGAGACCAGCGGCACGGACAGCTGGTGTTTGTCTCGAAATGACTCCTGCGCCTTAACCGTATCGGCGGAAATGCCGACCACCTCGGCACCTGCAGCCACGAACTCATTCTTGAGCCGCGTGAAGTCGATCGCCTCCCTGGTGCAGCCGGGGGTGTCGGCGCGGGGATAGAAGAACAGCACCAGCTTCTTGCCGGCAAAATCCTTCAGTGAAACGCTGCCTCCGCCGTCGCGCGGCAGGTCAAACGCCGGTGCCGCTGCGCCCTCAGCGAGTGTGACGGCGGACGACTTGGTCACGGTTGCGGCCGGCGCAGGCTTTAACGGTTTCGATGCGGCCTTGTGCGAGGCTTTGCCTTGAACACCCGCTGCGGTCTTTGTCGTGGTCTTGGCCTTTGCCTTTGTTGCTTTCTTGGCCGCGGCCTTCTTCGCAACCGTTGTGCGGGTTTTCGTCGCGGACTTCCCAGTGCTTGCGCTTGCGGCGCGCGCAACCTTTGTTGCGACCCACTTTCCGGTTGTGTTGGAGGATTTCTTGCGCGTTTTCTTGGACATACGCCTTCCTTTCGTCGCTTTCCGAAGCTCAACCATTGGGGTATTGCGGGTCTTATTCGCATCGGCCGGATTCGCATCGGCCGCTGGGCAAGTTTGATGGCCACGGAGTATGGTGACAAGGAATTCGACGCTTTACCCGTCCGCTTGCTGAATTGGCTTTCGATTGGTTGGTTTGGTCCGTTCCGGGGCCGTCGGCGAGTAACATGATTAGGCGAGGATAGGCGGCGATGCCGGCAAGGGAGCGCTCGATAACAGTCGACGGGCGCCCCGATGGCGGCGATCAGCTTCGCCGTCAGCACCGAGAGGCAATGGCAAGGAACACGTCGCCGCAGGGTCCAAATCCGCGCGCCGGGACCGACTTCTCGCAATGGGAAGACGACGCCGCGTGGGACGAGCAGGATGAGGCGGCGGGCAACCGTGCGCGGCAATTGCTGGCGCGTTCCAACCCCAACCTGCATCGTTTCACCGATTTCTGCTCCGGCATGCAGCGCTGGCTGCACGGCGAGCGCTGGATCCGTCGCATCGGGCTGGTGCTCGTGGTGCTGGTCGTGATGTTCGCGACCTGCTTCGGCGCATTGTGGTGGCGGCTCGGCGCCGGTCCGATCAATCTCGATATGGCGACGCCATGGCTTGCCGCGGCGATCGAGGAAAATATCGGTCACGGCAACACGGTCGAGGTCGGCGGAACGCAGATCGAGCGCGCCGGCCGCATCAGGATCGCGGTGCGTATCCGTGACATCATCGTCCGCGACCGCGACCACGCGATCGTTGCCAGCGCGCCGAAAGCCGAAGTGCGCTTGTCGGGAACGGCATTGCTGATGGGCCAGTTGCGGGCGGAGAGCCTCAATCTGGTCGATGCGGAACTGTCGGTGCGCATCACGCCCGACGGCAATGTCACTGTATCCGCCGGCGACACCGCAAAACCGCTCGCCACCGGCGTTGCGTCCAAGCGGGAGGCGGGGCTGCCGCCGACGTTCCCGCGGCCGGCGACCGCTGCGCCGCCGCCTCCGGTTGCCTTGCCTCCGGTTGTCTCCGGGCCCTCGGCGTCTGCACCCGATGCGGCCCAGAGCGGGCTGCTCGCCGGCCTCGACTGGCTCGACAGCCTCAGCTTGACCGGCCTCGACGGCCAGAACCTCAACGAGATCGGCCTGAAGAACGGCAATCTCGTCGTCGACGACCAGCAGCGCGGCAACAAATGGAGCTTTGAGAATATCAGCCTGAGCCTGCGCCGCCCGAGCGGCGGCGGGGTTGCGCTCAGCTTCGGCGAGGACGGCGCCAAGCCCTGGTCGGTGCGTGTCCTGGTTGGACCGCAGCAGAACGGCGTCCGCTCGGTCGACATCAAGGCCGACAAGGTTCCCACGCGGAACATCCTGCTCGCGATGCGGACCAAGGATCTCACCTACACCGCCGACCTGCCGCTGTCGGGCGAGATGAAGGGCGAACTCGGCCGCGACGGCCTGCCGACCTATTTCCGCGGCAAGATCAATGTCGGTGCCGGTAACATCATCGACACCGATACGCCCGACTACCCGATGCCGGTCGATTCGGCCGAGATGAGCGTCGAGTGGGATTCGGGGCGCCGCGTGCTGCTGGCGCCGATCAAGATCGTCTCGGGCGCCAACCGCATCACGCTGCTCGGCCATCTCGAGCCGCCGAACGACAACGTCACCGACTGGCAGGCGGGCCTGTCCGGCGGCACCATCGTGCTGGCCGGCGCCGACAAGGATGAACCGCCGCTGATCTTCAATCGCATCAACATCGGTTTCCGGTTCGACACCGAGAAGAAGCGGGTGCTGCTGACTCAGGCCGACATCTCCAATGGCGAGATCGGCGTCGCTGGCACCGGCAGCATCGACTATTCCGGCGAGCCGCGGCTGCAGCTCGGCTTCGCCGGCACGCCGATGTCGGCCTCCGCCTTGAAACGGATGTGGCCGATCATCATCGTGCCCGAGGTGCGCGAATGGGTGCTCGAGCGGATCGACCGCGGCACGCTCCAGCGCATCGACGTCGGCGTCAATTCGCCCGTACATAATCTGTCGCGCAAGGGACCGCCGATCCCGGATGACGGCCTCTCGGTCAACATCGTCGCGTCGGGTGTCACGGTGCGTCCGGTGGACAAGATGCCTGCGGTGCATGATGCGGATCTGAAGGCGAGGGTCACCGGCCGCACGGCGACCGTGACCATCAACCAGGGCATCGCCGACACGCCGGCCGGCCGCAAGATCACGCTGTCGGATTTCACCTTCGAGGTGCCCGACATGGCGCCGAAGCCGTCGCCGTCGAAGGTCAAGTTCCGGGTCGACTGTCCGGTGCCGGCCGCCGCCGAGATCCTCGCATCCGACCGGCTCAGCGATCTCTCGGGTCCGCCGATCGATCCCAACGCCAGCAAGGGCAACGTCACGGCCACGATCAATCTCGGCATGCCGGTGACGGGCGGGCTGACCAAGGCCGACACGCAATATTCCGTCACCGCCGACATCTCCGGCGTTGCCGTTGACAAGCTGGTGATGAACCAGAAGCTCGAGGCCAACACGCTGAAGGTGATTGCGAGCAACGCCGGCTTCCAGGTCAAGGGCGACGTCAAGATCAACGGGCAGGCGGCCTCGCTCGACTACCGCAAGCCGGCCGACGGTGATGCCGACGTCAAGCTGCAGGCAACGCTGGATGACGCGAGCCGCGCGCGCCTGGGGCTTGATCTCGGCCCCGCAGTGTCGGGCGCGATCCCGATCAAGTTGAGCGGCAAGATCGGCAGCGGCGACAATCCCACCACCAAGATGGGCGTCGAGGCCGACCTGACCCAGCTCAAGCTCGACAACATCCTGCCCGGATGGGTCAAGGCGCAGGGCAGGGCCGGCAAGGCGACTTTCAACGTGGTGCCGAAGGGGCAGTCGACGCGGTTCGAGGATATCTCGATCGAAGGCAGCGGCGTCTCGATCAAGGGCGCGCTCGAGGTCGACCAGAACGGCGACCTCATGAATGCGAACTTCCCGACCTATGCGCCGTCGGACGGCGACAAGACATCGCTGCGGGCCGATCGCGGTCCCGACGGCGTGATCAAGGTGACGATGCGCGGCGACGTGTTCGATGGTCGCGGCTTCCTGAAATCGGCGATCTCCGGCCGCGACAGCGATCCCAAGAGCAAGACCAAGACCACCGATTTCGATGTCGATCTGAAGCTCGGCGCGGTGGCCGGGTTCAACGGTGAAGCGCTGCGTGGCGTCGACGCCAAGATCTCGCGCCGCAACGGGTTCTTCAAGGCGTTCACGCTGAGCGGCAGGGTCGGCCGCGATACTCCCGTCAGCGTCGATATGCGCGGACGCCAGCAGGGCCGCGAGGTGATCTACCTGCAGACCGGCGACGCCGGCGCGTTCCTGCGCTTCATCGACACCTATTCGAAGGTGGTCGGCGGCCAGCTCACGCTGGCGATGGAGCCGCCGATCCCCGAGCCGAGCCCGAGGGAAGGCCTCATCAACATCACTGGCTTCTCGGTGAAGGGCGAAACCCAGCTCGACCGCGCCGTCGCCGGCGGGCCGGTCAGCACCCAGAACGGCATCGGGTTCGACGCGCTGCGCGCCGAGTTCACGCGCCAGAGCGGCCAGCTTTCGATCCGCAACGGCGTGGTCAAGGGACCGAGCATCGGCGCGACGATCGAAGGCAGCATCGACTATGTCGGCAACCAGGTGCGGATGAACGGCACCTTCATTCCGATGTACGGGTTGAACAACATGTTCGGCCAGATCCCGTTCTTCGGGATTTTCCTCGGCGCCGGCAGCAATGAAGGCCTGATCGGCGTGACCTATGAAGTGGTCGGCACGCCGAGCCAGCCGGTGCTGCGCGTGAACCCGATCTCGGCACTGGCGCCCGGCCTGACGCGAAAGATCTTCGAGTTCAAGCAGTACGGCCCGAACGACCTACCGACGACGAACAATTAGGACTCGACGTTCGGTAAGCTGCCGGGCCTCCTCTCGTCCGCCGCCTACTAATATGCGCTTGACCATGGTCGACAGGCTGTTGCTTTAGCGCCAGCGCCCCGGCCCTGAAGGGCCGGGATTTGCACCGGTGCTAGTAGCAGGGTGGATAGGGATAGTAACCGCAGCGATAGGCGCGCGATGCGCCATAGGCAGCGGCTCCGACTGCAGCAGCTCCGACGCCGACGGCAACCCCCCGGCGTACTGCTGCACCACGGTAAACGCCACCGCGGTAAACGCCACCGCGGTAAGCACCACCGTGGTAGACGCCACCGCGGTGGACGCCAGCGCGACCAACTCCGCCGCGATATGCGGACGCCTCAGTTGAAATGGTCGCAATGCATCCGATGCCAATAATGATGGATGCTGCGACCGAGATAATACTTCGACGTGACATTATTGATCTCCTTCAGTTTACCATGAGAGCGTCTGGCGCCCGTTTGAGGCAAAAGGAGCCCCCCCAATGACTTTGTGCGACGGGTTGCCGTGCTCAACGAGGCCTGGACAGGTTGATAGGGCCCCGCCGGAACGGCTCCGCCTGGGCCGTTCATTAAATGTTAGGCCTCTGTTTTTGGAGCATATTGATTCAGAACAAGCGCTCCCACTAATGAGCACCATTCACGCATCGAGTCTGATCAGCCGTCTCGGTCAATGTTCCCGCGCGAGGACGATCGGGAGCGAGCTTCCGGTAAGAGAAAGCCGTCAGCCTTGGGGAAGCTGACGGCTCCAGGGTGGGGATGCGTAGGGGGGTCTACGCGCTATCTGTTTAGACCCTTGGCGGCAGCTTCTTTTGACGGAGATCAAACTCGTAACCAATGAAAGATTTTGGTGAAGCTGTTTGCCAAACGTCCGCCTCGGGCACAAAAGCAGCCATGGTGCGTTTGGGCGGCAATGTAAGCACTGGGCAGTCGCTACGACTCTGGCGGCTTCAAAGTCCAAACGCTTGTTCTCGCGTGCCCATGTGGCGTCCAGCGCTCCCGCGAGATCGATAGGTGCTATTTCGGCTTGGAATGCTCCTGAATTGACTTCAGATAGCTGACGACCTCCTCAGCATCCTCCTTGTTGAAGCGGAAGGTCGGCATGGAGGGATGAATGCTGCTATAGCCGTCCTGCAGTCGTTGCAAGAAATCGCTGTCGTAGAGTTTGGTTTCACTAAAGCTGCGAAAGGGGGGCGCCAGCCTGTTCGGGCTCGCGCCGGTCCTGCCAATGGCATGACAGCCGGCGCATAGCTTTTGCAAAATGTCTTTGCCCCTCCGTTGCTCCTCAGCTCGCGCGTGGGCGAAGGCGTTCCACAAGAGACCTATTGTCAGTATCAGCAAGAAACGCTTCATCGCAGTCTTTCCCCCGTTTTGTCGCATCATCCTGTCATCCCGGAATCGCGAGGTTCTCAGCGAGGCTCCCGCTGCGGCCGCGAGAGAAGATCTGGGCATATTTTGCCAGACGCGCCGAGTCACTCCGGAGAATTCCCTAAGCTCTTTTCTCTCATTCTTCTTGAGAAGAGCTGCCGGCCTCTGCTTTTCCTCAAGCCAATTCACGCTCAATTACGCGGCGCTCTTCTGCGTCCTTCTCCGGTCTCGATCAATTTTTGAAATGCTCGATATTGGCCCTTGCGATCCAGTCAGCCATCCAATCTTTCGACCGCGAACAACGCAAGCCCCTACTGGGGGCGATGCCCCTTTGGGTGACGGCAAGCAGTCCCGTTGCAGGTATCGAGCCAGGGTCCCGGCCTCAAATCAGGCCGAGCACGACATTGACGAGCGCGAAGGCGATCAGCGGATTGTAGCTACGGGTCCGCCGACCCAGCAGTGGACATGCGGTCGATTGTCGCACGCCCGTAACAGTCCGCCCGCAGATTGCGCGCGCCGGCCGCCGATATGGCGGGCGGCTACGCTGCACTCACTTTCTGAAAAATCTTACATTGGGAGAAAAGCAATGATCGCCAAAGGATTGCGCCCGCCTGTGGGGCTTCCGCTGTCTCGGCCGGTTTTTGCATTGACGCTGCTCGCCTCAACGGCGCTGGCCAGCAGTCTTGCGCACGCCGACGGCGATGACGTTCATTTCCGGCCGGGTCATCTGCTGCTGAGCCGTGCGGTGTTCGTCAACAACGCCGTCACCATCACGCCCGGCGTGACCCAGTTGCCACCGAACTGCGTGTCGCCCAATTGCGTGACCGCCACGGCGGACGGCACCTATCCGACGGTGTTCAACAACGACGGTGTCGACGGCTCGTTCGGCCTGACTGCGAAGATCTTGCTCGACGAACTGCGTCTCGACGGCAGACATGTGCAGTCGCTCGAGGTGCCGAACAGTGCCCAGCGCGGTGTGTCCCAAAGCAAGGACCAGATGGTCACCAGCTTCTCGTCAAAATCCGAACTGGCGCTCAATCTCTCGCTCGATCATCGCAGCGTGACCTTCATGGGTTATCTCGCTCCGATCGGCGCCATCGACGTGTCGAACTCCAACACTCCTGACGTCATCGATCCGACCAATCCGGTGCCCGGCACCTATTATCGCCTGGTCGCTGAAGTCGACGAGAACGGTCGCTTCCACTTCACCAAGGTAAACGGCTATAGCGGCAACAACGGCCGCGCTGCGATCTTCAACGATCGGCATGGTGCCGGTGTGTTCTACACCGCCGGCAATGCGGGCAATGGCGGCAACCCGCAGCCCGCGGGCGTCATCACGGGCGCAGGCATGCAGATCGCGCGAGAGGCCGACGCGCCGCTCGCCCGGCAGGCTGATCCGGGTGGCCCTTTTCCGCTCGGCAGCTTCAACATCACCGAACTCGGCCAGAAGGCCGACAAGATCGGCAAGGACACCAATTTCCGCGGCCTCACCGTGTTCAACAACGTGATCTACACGACCAAGGGCAGCGGCGGGAACGGAATCAACACCGTCTACTTCATCGACACCACCGGCAACGCCGCCAACGGCAGTCCGAAGGCGTGCCCGAACGGCGTCGGCCTGCCGGCTCCGTCTGCGTCGCTGCCGACGACGCAGATCTTCTACGATGGCTCGAAGTTGGCGGGGCAGGGCGTCACGCCCTACAACATGTGCGTGCTGAGCGGTTTCCCGACTGCGCTCAAGAGCACAACCTCGTTCCCGTTCGGCATCTGGTTCGCCGACGCGAACACGCTCTACGTCGCCGACGAAGGCAACGGCACCACGACGTTCGACCCGACATCGGACAGCTATACCGCTGCCAAGGCGCAGACATCAGCCGGATTGCAGAAGTGGGTGTTCGACAGCACCGCCGGGGCGTGGAAGCAGGTCTACACCTTGCAGGCGGGACTTGACCTCGGTGTGCCCTACACGGTGCAGGGCTATCCGACCGGCAACAACGCCGCGACCGGCAAGCCGTGGTCGCCGGCCACCGACGGCCTGCGCAACATCACCGGCCGCGTCAATCGCGACGGCAGCGTGTCGATCTGGGCGATCACCTCCACGGTGAGCGGCAGCGGCGACCAGGGTGCCGATCCGAACAAGCTCGTGATGATCACCGACAAGCTGTCCGCGGCCACGCCGCCGGCCGGCGAACGCTTTGTCACGCTGCGTACCGCGAACGCCGGCGAGGCGCTGCGTGGCGTGTCGTTCACACCGGGCACCAGCGATGACCGGGAGGAGGCCCATGACCGCGGCTCCTGCGGCCGTGACCACCGCGGCGACGATTGTCGCGACACCGATTGAACGACAGACGTCGCAGCCTTTCGGCCTCTCCCTATCTGCCCGTGGGGAGAGGCTGTTGACTGGCATCTACGGTCCAAGGGGCCGTCGACCTAGCGCCGCAGCGCCGGCACCACCAGGAATGGGATCAGGCCGAGCACCACGTTGACCAGCGCGAAGGCGATCAGCGGATTGTAGCTGTGGGTCCAGTCATGGATCAGGCCGCCGCCCCAGGAACCGAGCGCCGAGCCGAGGCCGCTGCCGATCATGATCGTCCCGTAGATCGTGCCGACGCGCTCGCCACGGAAGATTTTCAGCGCGGTCGCGGTGATCAGCGGGCCGCGCGAGCCGATCATGCTGCCGAAGGAGATGATGAAGCCGGTCAGCAGCCAGTAGTTCGGATACCACTGCAACAGCCAGAGCAGGATGATGCCGACGATCGACACGCCGTAGCTGAACAGCACGCTGGGACGGCGGCCGATGATGCCGTCGAGCGTGGACACGCCGAGCATGCCGACGAACAGCGCGACGCCGGAGAAGCCCCAGGCGGTGGCGGCCTGCAGCGGCGGGAAGCCGACATCGATCAGGTAGGCGACAATCTGCGCCGTCAGCGCATACATCGCAATCGCGGTGAAGAAGAAGGTCGAGAACAGCGCCCAGAAGGCGTGGTGGCGCATTGCGCTGAGCAGGGTCCAACCTTCATCGATCAGGCCCGTCTCGGCTTTCTTGACGATATGCGGCGATCCGCCGGCGAGCAGCCGCCACGGCAGAAGCACGAGCGGAACAAGCAGGCAGAGCGCGCCAACGCCGAACACCTGATACGCCTCGCGCCAGCCGATCCGATCGATCAGCACCTGCGACAGCGGCAGCAGCATCAAGAGGCCGGCGCCGGTCGCCGAATACATCACGGCCATGGCGGTCGGCAGCCGCGGTCCGAACCAGCGGCCGAGCAGGATCGAGTTCGAGACGTTGCCGATCAGCGCGGTGCCGAAGCCGACGCAGAGACCGACGCTGAGCTGGAATTGCCAGAGCAGCTCGGCGCGGGAGGCGATCAGGAATGCGCAGCCGAGCAGCGAGAGGCCCAGCGCATAGACCACCCGCGGGCCCGAGCGGTCGAACAGGCGCCCGACCAACGGCGCGGTGAGGCCGCTGGCGAGCCAGGTCAGCGAGTAGACCGACACGACCGAGGCACGGTCCCAGCCGAAGCTCTCCGAGATCGGCTTAAGGAACACCGTGAAGCTGTCGCTGAGACCGCGCCCGAGCACCGACAGCACGAAGCAGAGCGCGAGCACGTTCAGCGCGACGCGCGACTGCTGCGTCGGCGTTGCAAGCGTGTCGTTCGGAGGCGTGGTCTGATCCATCGGAAAGATGGGAGCGCGCTTTCCGCACTCCCTACAACCGACAAATGCGAATGCGCCTATGCAGGCTTCAGCAGGACGTGGCGCTTCTTGCCGAGCGACAGCTTGACGACGCCTTCCGGCGTCAGATTGGCCGGCGTCAGCAGCATCTTTTCATCGGTGACGGCGACGTCGTTGACGCGCAGGCCGCCGCCCTTGATCTGCCGGCGCGCTTCGCCGTTGGACGCGACGAGCTCGGCCTTGACGAAGGTGGCGAGCACGCCGACGCCGGCTTCAAATTCGCCGCGCGGAATTTCCACCGTCGGCAGGGTTTCGGCCAGCGCACCTTCCTCGAAGGTACGGCGCGCGGTCTCGGCGGCTTCATTGGCCGCGTCGCGGCCGTGCAGCAGGGCGGTGGCCTCGGTCGCCAACACCTTCTTGGCTTCGTTGATCTCGCTGCCACCGAGCGCCGCGAGCTTGCCGATCTCGCTCATCGGCAGGATCGTGAACAGCTTGAGGAATTTGACGACGTCGGCGTCCTCGACGTTGCGCCAGTACTGCCAGAAATCGTACGGCGAGAACTGGTCGGCGTTGAGCCACACCGCGCCCTTGGCGGTCTTGCCCATCTTGTCGCCGGAGGCGGTGGTCAGCAACGGCGTGGTCAGCGCGAACAGTTGCGGCGAGCCCATGCGGCGGCCGAGATCGACGCCGTTGACGATGTTGCCCCACTGGTCGGAGCCGCCCATCTGCAGCCGGCAGCCAGCGCGGCGCGACAGCTCGACGAAGTCGTAGGCTTGGCAGACCATGTAGTTGAATTCGATGAAGCTCATCTCCTGCTCGCGCTCGAGCCGGAGCCGCACCGAATCCATCGTCAGCATGCGGTTGACCGAGAAGTGCCGGCCGATGTCGCGCAGCATCTCGATCCAGTTCAATTTGGTCAGCCACTCGGCGTTGTCGAGCATGATGGCGTCGGAAGGCCCACTGCCATAGCGCAGCACCTTGGCAAACACGCCGCGGATGCTCGCCTTGTTGGATTCAATCTCCGCGACGGTGCGCATCGCGCGCGTCTCGTCCTTGCCGGAGGGGTCGCCGACCATCGTGGTGCCGCCGCCCATCAATGTTATCGGCCTGTTGCCGCTCTGTTGCAGCCAGTACAGCATCATCATGGTGAGGAAGTTGCCGATGTGCAGCGATGGCGCGGTGCAGTCATAGCCGACATAAGCGGTCGCCTCGCCCTTCGCGGCAAGCGCGTCGAGGCCCTCGAAATCGGAGCACTGGTGGACGAAGCCGCGTTCCTGTAGAGTGTTCAGGAAATCCGATTTAAATGCAGTCATTTGTCGGCGAGCCAGATCATTCTTGTTTTACGGTTTTTGCATCTATTTGCGGAACCTTGACGCTTGAGGCTGCCGCAGGCGGACGCGCAGTGGCATTATAGGATGTACTTGTTTGAGACAAGCCGGGGGTTCCCGGCTGGGGCGCTTCCACAATGATGTTAACGGCACTCGGTCTGATGAGCGGTACCTCGCTCGACGGGGTCGACGTGGCATTGATCGAGACCGACGGCCGCCAGATCAAGGCCTTCGGACCTACGGGCTATCGACCCTATACCGACAGCGAGCGCAGCCTGCTGCGCCAGGCGCTGACCGAGGCCGTCCATCTGACACAGCGCGACGCCCGGCCGGGGATCCTGCGGCAGGCCGAGCAGGCCGTCACGTCGGCTCATGCCGAGGCGGTCGCCAGCTTCACGGCGCAGAACCGGATCTCCGCCCAGGACATCGACATCGTCGGGTTCCATGGCCAGACCGTGCTGCATCGCCCCGAGCGGAAGCTGACGGTCCAGATCGGCGATGCCCTGGCGCTCGCCAAAGCGATCCACATTCCGGTGATGCATGATTTCCGCGCCGCCGACGTCGAGGCCGGCGGGCAGGGCGCGCCGCTCGTGCCGGTCTACCACCGTGCGCTGGCGCAATCGCTGAACCGCGAGGGGCCGACCGTCGTGGTCAATATCGGCGGCGTCTCCAACATCACCTATATCGACGGCACCGACACGCTGATCGCCTGCGACACCGGGCCCGGCAACGCGCTACTCGACGACTTCATGTTCCGTCAGATGCATCAGCCGTTCGACACCGCCGGCAAGTTCGCCGCGCTGGGTAAACCAGACGAGGCATGGATCGCACAGGCCTTGAGGCTGCCATTCTTCGCGCTGCCGCCGCCGAAATCGCTCGACCGCAACGACTTTGCCGGCCTGAAGCTCGGCGCCGTGGCGCCGGCCGATGGCGCCGCGACGTTGACCGCGTTCACGGCGGCCGCGATCGCCCGCGTGGTGCCGCTGCTGCCGAGGCGCCCGAAGAGCTGGATCGTCTGCGGCGGCGGCGCCTCCAACCTCACCATGCTGCGGATGCTGCGCGAGCGCCTGGCGCTGGCAACCGTCGAGCCCGCCGAGGCGCTTGGCTGGGCGGCGGACGCGATCGAGGCTCAGGCCTTCGGCTTCCTTGCCGCGCGCGGCATGAAGGGCCTGCCGCTGAGCTACCCCGCCACCACGGGGGTGCCGATCCCGATGACCGGGGGCATCATCGCGCGACCGTGATTTAGATGCAAATGCATCTACCTTGACAGTTCCATGCCGCTGCATTTAATTCGATGCAGTTGCATTGAACGCGAGGTTCGTCATGGCCGCCCTGAAGCTGATCAGCCACAAGCTCTGCCCCTATGTGCAACGCGCGGTGATCGCGCTGCATGAGAAGGGCGTGCCGTTCGAGCGGATCGACATCGATCTCGCCAACAAGCCGGACTGGTTCCTGAAGATCTCGCCGCTCGGCAAGGTGCCGGTGCTGGTCGTGACCGGCGATGACGGCAAGGAGGTCGCGCTGTTCGAGAGCAACGTGATCTGCGAGTACATCGAGGAGACGCAAGGCGGCGCGAAGCTGCATCCCGAGAACGCGCTGACGCGCGCCGAGCATCGCGCCTGGATGGAATTCGGCTCGGCCATTCTCGGCGACCTCTGGGGGCTCGAGACTGCGACCGATGCCGCGACCTTCGAGAGCAAGCGGCAGGCGGTCGCCGCAAAATTCGCGCGCGTGGAGGCTGCGCTCGGCGCGGGTCCGTTCTTCGCGGGCGACAGGTTCAGCCTGGTGGACGCGGTGTTCGCGCCGGTCTTCCGCTACTTCGATCTGTTCGACCAGCTGACCGATCTGGCCGTTTTCACCCACGCGCCAAAACTTCGCGCCTGGCGCAGCGCACTGGCACAGCGGCGGAGCGTGCGCAGCGCCGTTTCAGCCGATTATCCCGCGCTGCTGCACGCGTTCCTGGTCGGCCACCGCGCGCACATGCTGAAGCTTGCCGCGTAAGCCATGTCGCACTCCATTGCCTGGATCGCGCTGGTCCTCGCCGGTCTTCTCGACGTCGGCTGGGCCATTTCGATGAAATATGCAGAAGGCTATACGCGGCTGGGCTGGACGCTGGTCTCGCTGCTGCTGCTCGCCGCGTTCGTGTTCCTGCTCGGGCGCGCGTTGCAGGTGCTCGGCGTCGGCATCGCCTACACGGTATGGACCGGTATCGGCGCGGTCGGCACGCTGACCATGGGCGTGCTGCTGTTCAACGAAGCGCTCAACCCGATGAAGGTCGCCGGGATCGCACTGGTGCTGGTCGGCATCACCGCGCTGAAATTCGCGCCGGAGTGAGAGCGGGAACCGTAACCCGGATGAGCGAAACGACATCCGGGGTGTCTGCCGCGTTGCGACCGTATGTCGCTTCGCTCATGCGGGCTACAAGTCGGAGCCTCAGCGCACGTTGGCGAGGCGCATGTCCAGATAGCCGGTCACCGTCTCCATCAGCGGCTCGAGCTTGCCGTCGAAGAAGTGGTTGGCGCCGGGGATGACCTGCTGGTCGATCACGATGCCCTTCTGCGTCTTCAGCTTCTCGACCAGCGTGTTCACGTCCTTGGGCGGTACCACGGCATCCTTGTCACCATGCACGATCAGGCCCGACGACGGGCAGGGCGCGAGGAACGAGAAGTCGTAGAGATTGGCGGGCGGCGCGATCGAGATGAATCCCTCGACCTCCGGCCGGCGCATCAAGAGCTGCATGCCGATCCATGCGCCGAACGAGAAGCCTGCAACCCAGCAGGCGCGCGCCTCCGGATTGATCGCCTGCGCCCAGTCGAGCGCGCTCGCGGCATCGGACAGTTCGCCGGTGCCGTGATCGAACGAGCCCTGGCTGCGGCCGACGCCACGGAAGTTGAAGCGCAGCACCGAGAAGCCGCGATGCGCGAACGCGTAATAGCACTGGTAGACGATCTGGTGGTTCATCGTGCCGTGGAACTGCGGATGCGGATGCAGGATCATCGCAATCGGCGCGTTCTTCTGCTTGGCCGGGTGATAGCGGCCTTCGAGACGGCCAGCAGGGCCGGTGAAAATGACTTCAGGCATTGTGTTCCCTTGATTGACGCGTTCCCTTGATTGACGTCGATCAATCAACCGGTTGGAGCCATCTTCGGCGACGGGCGCGAGCAGAGCGGCTCATGATGAAATCAGCGCAGGCGCCGCCGGGCGGCACGCTGGAAGGCCTTCTAGCATGACGCAAGGGGCAAAAATCAAGGAAATTGTGCCGCTTGGCAGAGGCTAATCCGCTCCGGGACGCGTGCGCAGCCGGCGCGTCGGCGGCGACCCGGATCAACACGCCGAATTGCTCGTTGGCTACCTGAAGTTTTGGTTTGTCATATTGCTATCGCGCGCGGCGCGCAGGCAGATGTCTTGCCAGGCAACACGATGGGACTTCCGGCGAGCGTGAAAAATCTCCCGCATTGGTGACTCTGATCTGGTCTCGCCGCCCGACTGTCGTTATGTCGCAGTGGAAGGCCGCAGCCACGGTGGTTGCCGCGGACAAGCTCGATGGCCGATCGCGTCTATCTCGACTGGAATGCCACCACGCCGCTTCGCCAGGAGGCGAAGGCGGCGATGACTGCGGCATGGGAATTGAGCGGCAACCCGTCCTCGGTGCACAGCGAGGGACGCCGCGCGCGCCGGCTGGTCGAGGATGCCCGCAATGCGGTGGCGAATGCGGTCGGCGGCCGGCCGCAGGACGTCGTGTTTCTCTCCGGCGGGACCGAAGCCAATGCGCTCGCATTGACGCCGGGATTGCGCCGCGGTGCGGGCGCGCCGGTCAGCCGGCTCCTGGTGTCCGCGATCGAGCATGCGTCCGTGCTCGCGGGCGGACGGTTCGCGCGTGAGGTCACCTTCGCGATCAATGTCACGCGCGCCGGGGTGATCGATCTCGATCATCTGCGCGCGCTGCTGGCCGACGGAGCGCCGGCGCTGGTCTCGGTGATGCTGGCGAACAACGAGACCGGCGCCATCCAGCCGGTGGCTGACGTCGCCGAGATCGTCCACGCGACCGGGGGCCTGCTGCATGTCGACGCGATCCAGGCGTTCGGAAAGATCCCGTTCGATCTCGCCTCGACCCGGGCCGATCTGGTGACGCTGTCGGCGCACAAGATCGGTGGACCGAAGGGCGCAGGCGCACTGGTGCTTGCCGAAGGCGTCGAAGGACTGGAGGCGTTCCTGCGCGGCGGCGGGCAGGAGCTCGGCCGACGGGCAGGGACCGAGAACGTCGCAGGGATTGCCGGCTTTGGTGCGGCCGCGCAGGCCGCGATGGTGGCGCTGAAGGCCGACGCCGCCCGCGTCAGGGGACTGCGCGACCGGCTCGAGCACGGACTGCGGCAGACGCCGGACGTGGTGGTCTTCTCCGATGACGTAAAGCGGTTACCAAATACCGTTCTGTTCACAGCGCCCGGCATGAAGGCCGAAACGGCGGTCATCGGATTCGACCTGGCGGGGGTAGCGGTCTCCTCCGGTTCCGCCTGCTCGTCGGGCAAGGTCCAGCCGTCTCACGTCCTGGAGGCAATGGGATACCGTCCGGAGGTGTCCCAGGGAGCGGTGCGGCTCAGTCTTGGCTGGTCTACCACGGAGACAGACGTGGATTTGACCCTCAAGGCTTGGCGAAAGCTCGCCGATACCTTAGTTAAGGGAGAGCGACGAAACACAGCTTGAACAGTTCTAAGCGGGTGATTTCGTCTTCAAAACATCGTAAGAGACTTCGGAACTTGAGATCCACCGCGGTCCTTGAAACCGCGAGCGGAGGATTGAATGCCTGCTGTACAAGAGACGGTCGAGCGCGTCCGGCGCATCGACGTCGACCAGTATCGTTATGGATTTGAGACGCTGATCGAGTCCGACAAGGCCCCGAAAGGCCTGTCGGAAGACACCGTCCGCTTCATCTCGGCAAAGAAGAATGAACCGGCCTGGATGCTGGAATGGCGTCTGGAGGCGTACCGCCGCTGGCTGACCATGACCGAGCCGACCTGGGCGCGCGTCAACTATCCGAAGATCGACTATCAGGATCTTTATTATTACTCGGCGCCGAAGCCGAAGAAGACGCTGTCCTCGATCGACGAGATCGATCCGGAAATCCTCAAGACCTATGAGAAGCTCGGCATCCCGCTCCGCGAGGTCGCCGTTCTCGAGGGCGTCGAGCCGCCGCCCGGCGGCCCGCCGTCGGCCAATCGCAAGATCGCTGTCGACGCCGTGTTCGATTCGGTCTCGGTCGCGACCACCTTCCAGAAGGAGCTGAAGGCGGCCGGCGTGATCTTCATGCCGATCTCGGAGGCGATCCGCGAGCATCCCGAGCTGGTGCGGAAATATCTCGGCACCGTGGTGCCGACCTCGGACAATTACTTCGCGACGCTGAATTCGGCGGTGTTCTCCGATGGCTCATTCGTCTACGTGCCGCCGGGCGTGCGCTGCCCGATGGAGCTGTCGACCTATTTCCGCATCAACGAGCGCAACACCGGCCAGTTCGAGCGCACGCTGATCATCGCCGACAAGGGCTCCTACGTCTCCTATCTCGAAGGCTGCACCGCGCCGCAGCGCGACGAGAACCAGCTGCACGCCGCCGTGGTCGAGCTCGTCACGCTCGATGACGCCGAGATCAAGTATTCGACGGTGCAGAACTGGTACCCCGGCAATTCGGAAGGCAAGGGCGGCATCTACAATTTCGTCACCAAGCGTGGCGATTGCCGCGGCCGGAATTCCAAGATCTCCTGGACTCAGGTCGAAACCGGTTCGGCGATCACCTGGAAGTACCCGAGCTGCATCCTGCGCGGCGACAATTCGAGCGGCGAGTTCTACTCGATCGCGATCTCGAACGGTTTCCAGCAGGTCGATAGCGGCACCAAGATGATCCACCTCGGCAAGAACACGTCGAGCCGGATCATCTCCAAGGGCATCGCCGCCGGCAAGTCGCAGAACACCTATCGCGGCCTCGTCAGCGCGCACCGCAAAGCCACCGGCGCGCGCAACTACACCGCCTGCGACTCGCTCCTGATCGGCGACAAATGCGGCGCGCACACCGTGCCCTATGTCGAGGCCAAGAATTCCTCGGCGACGTTCGAGCACGAAGCGACGACGTCGAAGATTTCGGAGGACGTGCTGTTCTACTGCATCCAGCGCGGGCTCTCGCAGGAAGAAGCCGTCGGCCTCGTCGTGAACGGTTTCGTGAAGGACGTGCTGCAGCAACTGCCGATGGAGTTCGCGGTGGAAGCGCAGAAGCTGATCTCGATCAGCCTTGAAGGTTCGGTTGGCTAATCCATCGCGCTAACGGCGCGGCCGACGCGCCTTGCGGATGATGCTCAGGAAAAATCAGATGTCTCTGCTTGAAGTGAAAGATCTGCAGGTTCGTGTCGAGGAGCGTGAGATCCTCCACGGGCTGTCGCTCACGGTGAACCCGGGCGAGGTGCACGCGATCATGGGGCCGAACGGCTCCGGCAAATCGACGCTGTCCCACGTCATCGCCGGCAAGCCGGGCTATGAGGTGACCGGCGGGCAGATCCTGTTCGGGGGCGAGGACCTGCTGGAGATGGAGCCCAACGAGCGCGCCGCCAGGGGCGTGTTCCTGGCGTTCCAGTATCCGGTGGAAATCCCCGGCGTGACCACCTGGAATTTCCTGCACGCGGCGCTCAACGCCCAGCGCAAGGCGCGCGGCGAGGAGGAGATTTCGTCGCCGGCCTTCCTCAAGAAGGTCCGCGAGGTCGCCAAGTCGCTCAACATCCCGCAGGACATGCTGAAGCGCGGCGTCAATGTCGGCTTCTCCGGCGGCGAGAAGAAGCGCAACGAGATCCTGCAGATGGCGCTGTTCGAGCCGGCCGTCTGCATCCTCGACGAAATGGATTCCGGCCTTGATATCGACGCGCTGCGGATCGCAGCCGACGGCGTCAACGCGCTGCGTTCGCCGGAGCGCGCGATGGTCGTCATCACCCACTATCAGCGGCTGCTCAACTACATCGTGCCCGATTTTGTGCACGTGATGTCGAAGGGCCGGGTGGTGAAGAGCGGCGGCAAGGAACTGGCGCTGGAGCTGGAAGAGTCCGGTTACGCGCAGTTCGAAGACGCTGCCTGATAAATGCGGGTTCTCAGATGAACGTTGTTGCAAAGACCGAGACGGGGCGCGCCCTGGGCGATGTGTTCGCCGTCGCGCGCGACCGTCTGCCGGGCAAGGGCAAGATCGCCGATCAGCGCCGCGAGGCGTTCGAGGCCTATGAACGATCAGGCCTGCCGCATCGCCGGATCGAGGATTGGAAATACACTGACCTGCGCGCGCTGATGCGCGAGGTGCTGCCGCTGGCCCCTGCGCCGGACGCCGCGGCGCTGGGGCGTGCCGCTGCTGCGGTCAAGCTGCGGGCGATCGACGGCGTATGCCGCCTGGTGCTGGTCGATGGCGCGTTCGCGCCCGACCTCTCCGACCTCGGCAGTCTCGATAAGGGACTGAGCATCCGCCCGCTGCGCGAAGTGCTCGATGCCGGCGAGGACGCGCTTTCAGCGCAGGCCTTTGCGTCAGACACGTCCAATCCGATGATTGCGCTGAACGGCGCAATGGCGACCGATGGCGTCGTTATCGACATCGCCAATGGCACGGTGCTGGCCCAGCCGCTGCACATCGTCCACGTCGCCTCTGGCGTAGCGCCGGCTGCGATGTTCACGCGCTCGCTGCTCCGGCTCGGCCGCGATACCGGCGTGACGCTGGTGGAGAGCTATCTCGCCGGCGAGGGCGCCAAGGCCTACCAGACCCATGATGGGCTGATTGTCGCGATCGGCGACAATGCGCGGCTCGATCATGTGCGTCTGGTCGAAGACAGCGACGATGCCTTCAACATTTCCTCGGCGACGGTGACGCTCGGCGCGCACGCCCATTTCAACACGTTCGGTTTGACCTCGGGCGGTCATGTCAGCCGCTATCAGCTGACGGTCACCTGCGCCGGCGAAGGCTCCAATGTCGAAACCAACGGCGTCAATCTGCTCAACGGCAAGCAGCATGCCGACACCACGCTGTTCATGGATCACGCGGTGCCGCACTGCGCGAGCCGCGAGATCTTCCGCGCCGTCGTCGACGACCGCGCCCATTCCGTGTTCCAGGGCCGCATCATCGTCCGTCCCGACGCCCAGAAGACCGACGCCAAAATGATGACCCGCGCGCTGCTGCTGTCCGACGACGCGGAAGCCGACAACAAGCCCGAGCTCGAGATCTTCGCCGACGACGTCACCTGCGGTCACGGTGCGACCACCGGTGCGCTCGACGAGAGCCTGCTGTTCTACATGCGCGCGCGCGGACTGCCCGAGAAGGAGGCGCAGGCGCTTCTGATCCAGGCCTTCGTCGGTGAGGCGATCGAGAGCATCGCCAGCGACGCGCTGCGCGAGGTCGCAATTGCCACCGCGCAGCGCTGGCTTCAGGCGAGGGCGTGAGCATGCACAAGGCGGTCGCCAACGGTTCTTACGACGTCGCTCTGGTGCGGCAGGATTTCCCGGCGCTCGCCATGCAGATCTACGGCAAGCCGCTGGTCTATCTCGACAACGCGGCGTCGGCGCAGAAGCCGAATGCGGTGCTCGACCGCATGACCGAGGCCTACAAGAGCGAATACGCCAACGTACATCGCGGCCTGCATTACCTCGCCAATGCCGCGACGGAGGCCTATGAGGGCGCCCGCGGCAAGGTCGCGCAGTTCATCAACGCCCGCCGCAACGAAGAGATCGTCTTCACCCGCAACGTCACCGAGGCGATCAACCTGGTCGCATCGTCCTGGGGCGGGGTGAACATCAAGGAGGGCGACGAGATCGTGCTCTCGATCATGGAGCACCACTCCAACATCGTGCCGTGGCACTTCCTCCGGGAGCGCCATGGTGCCGTGATCAAGTGGGCGCCGGTCGACGACGAGGGCAATTTCCTGATCGAGGAGTTCGAGAAGCTCCTGGGACCGCGCACCAAGATCGTCGCGATCACCCAGATGTCGAACGCCCTCGGAACCCTGGTTCCGGTCAAGGAGGTGGTCCGGCTCGCTCACGCCCGCGGCATTCCGGTGCTGGTCGACGGCGCGCAAGGCGCGGTGCATCTGCCTGTTGACGTCCAGGACCTCGATTGCGATTTCTATGCCTTTACCGGCCACAAGGTGTACGGGCCGACCGGCATCGGCGCGCTGTATACCAAGCACGAGCATCTGGTGGCGATGCGGCCGTTCAACGGCGGCGGCGAGATGATCCGTGAAGTGGCCAAGGATTGGGTCACCTATGGCGATCCGCCGCACAAGTTCGAGGCCGGGACGCCGCCGATCGTCGAGGCGATCGGGCTGGGCGCTGCGATCGACTACGTCAATTCGATCGGCAAGGAGCGGATCGCCGCGCACGAGCATGAGCTGCTGACCTACGCGCAGGACCGTTTGCGCGAGATCAACTCGCTGCGCGTGATCGGCACCGCCCGCAACAAGGGCCCGGTGATCTCGTTCGAGATGAAGGGGGCGCATCCCCACGACGTCGCGACCGTGATCGACCGGCAGGGCATCGCGGTGCGTGCCGGCACGCATTGCGTGATGCCACTTTTAGAGCGGTTCAACGTCACGGCCACCTGCCGCGCATCCTTCGGGATGTATAATACAAAGGAAGAAGTCGACCATCTGGCGCAAGCGCTGATCAAGGCGCGGGAATTGTTCGCATGACCGATACAGCCGAAGTCAAGACGGCCACCATGGAAACCACCTCGGCGCTGCCCGCTGAGGAGACCGAGCGCATGAGCGGCGAGATCGTCGCGGCGCTGAAGACGGTGTTCGACCCCGAGATCCCGGCCGACATCTACGAGCTCGGCCTGATCTACAAGGTCGACCTCAAGGATGACCGCTCCGTCGACATCCTGATGACGTTGACCACCCCGAACTGCCCGGCCGCCGGCGAGTTGCCGCAGATGGTCGAGAACGCCGTTGCCAGCGTTCCCGGCGTTGGCGTCGTCAACGTCAACCTGGTGTGGGACCCGGCCTGGACGCCGGACCGGATGTCGGACGAGGCGCGCCTCGTCCTCAATATGTGGTGATGCATTAGGGGATTGAACCTAAGCTCGAGATTGAATTGCCGCTGGGACTGACCACATGAGTGACATGACACAAGCCTCACCGACCCCAGCCAAGCCGAAGCGGCCGCGCCCGCAGGTGATGAGGCTGACCGATGCCGCGGCGGAGCGGATCACCGAGCTGACCAAGCGCGCCGATTCCGAGATCGTCGGCCTGCGCGTCGGCATCAAGAACGGCGGCTGCGCCGGACAATCCTACACCGTCGAATACGCCCACGAGATCCGCCCGACCGACGAAGTGGTCGAGGACAAGGGCGTGAAGATCCTGGTCGATCCGAAGGCCGTGCTGTTCCTGCTCGGCACCGAGATGGACTACGTGGCCGACCGGATGCAGGCCCAGTTCGTGTTCAACAACCCGAACCAGGTTTCCGCCTGCGGTTGCGGCGAGTCGGTGCAGCTCAAGCCGGCGACGGTCTGATCGCCGCTGCGCCCTCGCGAGGGCGCAATCGCGCTCGCGTCTTGGATCCTATAACTACCATCGTTGCATGTTGACGCCGTCGTCGACCATACTGCGCTGCCAACAGGCTGCGGCCGGCGCGTTTGACTGCGCCGGAACAATGGTGGGCATATGGACCGCGAATTCCTGACCGACCTGTTCGCCGATTTCGGCCCGGTCACGCTGCGCCGGATGTTCTCCGGCTACGGCATCTCCGCTGACGGCACCAATTTCGCGCTCGCGCTGCGCGCCGGGCTCTACTTCCGCGCCGACGAGGAGACCATCCCGCAATTCGAGGCCGAAGGCTGCGGACCGTTCCAGTACCAGACACGCGCCAAGACGGTGACGGTGAACTCGTACTGGCAGCTGCCGGCGCGGCTGTTCGACGACGCCGAGGAGCTTGCGGTCTGGGCACGCTCGGCGCTCGGTGCCGCCCAGCGCGCCGCGCTGCGCAAGCGGCCGAGGAAACGACCGGCCGCGCCGAAGTCGAAGACGCCGGTGAAGAAGGCCGCGGCGAAGAAGACAGCGGGAAAGAAGATCACCGCAAAGTCGTCCACGGCTCAGAAGAAGCGCGTGCCGAGGAAACGGCCGTCGTCCTGAGGGCCAAATGCATCTACGTCATTGCGAGGAATTCGCGACAAAGTTGCAAGGCAATTTTGCGCTGAAGCGACGAAGCAATCCATCTATTCGCATTGGCGCGCAGCTGGATTGCTTCGCTTCGCTCGCAATGACGGCGGGGAGAAGAACGCGGACCGGTCACGCTACGCGGGTCTGGGTCTCGGCGCTGTATTCCGGGTCGGCTTCGCAGATCACGCGGTTGCGGCCGGCGCGCTTGGCGGCATAGAGGCAGGCGTCGGCGCGCTCGATCAGGGAATCCGTGTCGTCGGCCGGCTTCAGTATGGAGACGCCGACCGAGATCGTGACACGGCCGAGGATCTCGCCGGTCGACTTCTTCTTCAGCTCCTTGGCCATCACGGCACGGCGGATGTGGTCGGCGACCGTCAGCGCCTGGCGTAGCGCAGTGCTCGGCAGCACCACCGCGAATTCCTCGCCGCCATAGCGGGCGGTGATGTCCTGGCCCTTGATGGTCTGCTTCAGCGTTTGCGCCACCAGCCGCAGCACCTGATCGCCGGTGAGATGGCCGTAGGAATCGTTGAACGACTTGAAGTGATCGATGTCGAACATCAGCAGCGACAGCGGCTCGCCGCTGGCCAATGCGGCCTGCACAGCCATGTCGATCGAGCGGTCGAAATATTTCCGGTTGCCGAGGCCGGTGAGCGGATCGGTCAGGCTCTCGGCGCGGATCGCCTCAAGGCTGTGTTGCAGGTCGCTGATCTCCGACTTCGATAGCGCGAGCCGGTTCTCCAATGCCTGATTGGTCTCGCGCATCTCGCGCGTCGATTTGGCCAGCCCCTCGACGATGGTCTTGATCTGGTCGCGGGTGGTCGCGGTCGAGAGGCGGTCGCTGGCGCCGACGAGGCTCGCGTCGTAAGTCGCGGACACGCCGAGCGCATCGGTGATCAGCCGCATGACGGCGTCGATCTCGCCGATGACGCGCGCGCCGACCTTGTCGATGCGGTCCGATGTCTTGATGTGCGAAAGGTAGGTTTCGTAGATCTGCTCGAGGTCGGATTCGGAGAGCTTGCCGCTTCGCGCCAGCGTCTCGTTGATGACCTTGTTGAGCGGTGCGTTGTATCCGGTCGCGTAGACGTACCAGATTTCGTAGTTGCGGGGCACGGCGGTCTGGCGGAGCGAGCGGATCTGACCAAGCGCAACTTCGGCAAAGGCCAACGTACGTTCGTGTTCGTCCAGCAGCTTGACCACTGTTACGTCCTCAATGCACGCAATGCCGGTCATGCCCGGCAGCAATGACTAAATTAATTGGCGCGAAGGTACGGGACGAGAATGAAGGCAAGGTAAACAGTGGAACTACGGGGATTTCGCCGCGACTAATGTCATACGAGCTCGATTCCGGGCTCGGCTTTCGCAAGCTTTTCGCTTGCTCGCCGTTGCGCCGCGAAAACTGCGCGCATTTGCTTCAAACGCGAGGGATCAGCGCGTGCGTCGGTCGCCGGCGGCGACGCGGCTTCCGGGGAAAACCGCCGCTGGCGCGGCGGCATCGGAGCCGGCCTTAGGCGCGTGCGCGCACAGGCCGCAGCAGGAAGGCGGGCAGGTGCGAATGATCGGCGGGCTCGTGGTCCACCTCGCGCTGCGGCCGCGATGGCTCGGCACGCCCGATCGACGGCACGTGCGACGGGGTGGCCCGGGGCGAGGTGCCGCGGCCGTGGCGCGGTTCGCGCTCCGGCTTGGCTGCACGCTCCTGGCGGGGCTCCTGGTCCTGACGCGGCTCGCGCTCACCCTGACGCGCTTCGCGTTCACCGTGACGCGGCTCGCGTTCACGTCGTGGCTTGCGGCC
Source organism: Bradyrhizobium sp. USDA 4011 (assembly GCF_054063415.1). Classification (NCBI taxonomy): domain Bacteria; kingdom Pseudomonadati; phylum Pseudomonadota; class Alphaproteobacteria; order Hyphomicrobiales; family Nitrobacteraceae; genus Bradyrhizobium; species Bradyrhizobium sp. USDA 4011. The sequence continues at coordinate 364,896 of NZ_JBSSGG010000001.1, read as the reverse complement.
GCCACGGGCGCCGTCGCGCGAACCTTCGCGGCCGCGCGAGCGGCGCGGCGCGGCGTCGTCGTCCGAGGCTTCGCTGTGAACGGTGAAGTCGCCCTCGGCGCGCGGGATCGCCTGGCCGATCAGCTTCTCGATCGCCGTCATCGACTTGCTGTCGAGCGAGGTGACGATGGAGATCGCGGTACCGGTGCGTCCGGCGCGGCCGGTGCGGCCGATGCGGTGGACGTAATCGTCGGGGTGGTGCGGCACGTCGAAATTGAAGACGTGGCTCACCGCGGGAATGTCGAGGCCACGGGCAGCGACGTCGGAGGCGACGAGCAACGGAATCTCGCCCTTGCGGAATTGATCCAGCGCCGCGGTGCGGGCGGACTGGTCCATGTCGCCGTGGAGGGCGCCGACACTGAAGCCGTGCTTCTGGAGTGATTTGTGAAGGACGGCGACTTCGCGCTTGCGATTGCAGAAGATAATCGCGTTGTTGAGGTCCTTGGCGTCGCGCAGCAGGCGGCGGAGGATCTCGCGCTTGTCATGTGCCTCGCGACCGGCCGGGACCTGCAATTGCGTGACGGTGACGGCGGTGGTCGCGGGTTTGGAGACTTCGATCCGCGCAGGATTGTGCAGGAAGGCCTCGGTGATGCGACTGATCTCCGGAGGCATCGTCGCGGTGAAGAACAGGGTCTGCCGCGTGAACGGGACGAGCTTGCAGATGCGTTCGATGTCGGGAATGAAGCCCATGTCGAGCATGCGGTCGGCTTCGTCGATCACCAGCAGCTCGACGCCGGTGAGCAGCAATCCGCCGCGTTCGGTATGGTCGAGCAGGCGGCCGGGCGTTGCGATCAGGACGTCGACGCCGCGCATCAGCTTGGAGTCCTGGTCGCCGAACGAGACGCCGCCAATCAGGAGGGCGACGTTCAGCTTCTGACCGGCGCCGTATTTGTCGAATTGCTCCTTCACCTGCGCGGCAAGCTCGCGGGTCGGCTCAAGGATCAGGGTGCGGGGCATGCGCGCCCGGGCGCGGCCCTTCTCAAGCAGGGTGAGCATCGGGAGAACGAAGGCAGCCGTCTTGCCGGTGCCGGTCTGGGCAATGCCGAGGACGTCGCGCCGGGCGAGGACGTGCGGGATTGCCTGTTCCTGGATGGGAGTTGGGGTGGTGTAACCGGTGGCCGCAACTGCGGCGAGGACCTTATCGGACAGGCCTAGATTGGAAAAAGACATTGAGCCTCTGGTCGAAACCGCCGTTCGGCATCGCAGGTAAAAGGCTGTCGCGTTCGGCCCCGAAACGGCTCGCTTTTCTATAAAGCTCGGGGGCTCTGGCTAACGCTGACGGACGGCAAACCTGACGAATCGCGTTTCGATCCGAGGGCCGCGTTGCCCGCAACATAGGGGCGAAAGCGGTAAAGTCAATCTTGGAACCAGCCGATAGCCGAAAAAGCTTAACGTTTTCGCCAAAATAAGCGCCGCTTCCGTCATTTGGCGGTCAAATGAATCACTGGCCGGGTATCCGACGGCGGGGCTTCGGCGAGGGCGTCCGCGCTGTTTTTCACCCGGTACTCGCCGGGCGTCAGACCCTCGGGCTGGCGCGAATCCGGCTTACGGGATGGCGGCGCCTTAGCAACCCGCAAGACCGCGGTTGAGCCGGTCAGCCGGAATTGCCGCTCTCCGCGCTCAGGCCCACCCGTGCCCGGTAATCGCCTGGGGTCATCGATTCGGATGCATTGAAGAGGCGGTAGAACGTCGCGAGACTCTCGAAGCCGCAGGCAAACGCCACCTCGGCGATCGTCTGCCCGGACTGCTCGCGGAGCAGGCGGCGGCTTTGCGCGAGCCGAAGCGCGGTGACGGTCTCCGAGAAGGTCTGCTCCGTTTCCTGGAACAGGATGTGCAGGTGACGGACCGAGATGCCGAGCAGGCCGGCAATCAGGGTTGGCGTCAGCGCCGCGTTCGAGAGATGCCGCCGGATCAGGCGGCGGGCGAGCGACAGATGGGCGCTTCGCAGGGCCTGCTGTGCGAGCCGGCTCTTTGGCCGCATGATGCCGCGCTCGATCAGCGCGATGTGGGCGAGCGCCTGCACCATCGGGGCCGCGTCCGCCGCGGTGGCGTCATGGCCTTCGACGAGGTCGCGGAAGCAGGATTCCAGCAGTGGCCGCAGCGCGGCCTCATCCTGCATGGGCCTCGGGACCAGTTCGCCGAGCTCCGCACCCGGCGGGACGATGTTCGTCACCGGGATCTTGATGATGCGCAAATGGAAGCCATCATCGCGCAGCGGAACGGTGCGATAGGGCAGGTCCGAATAGCTGGTCGCGAACATGCCGTCGCGCACCGCGAATTCATCGAGCCGCGCGCCGCCGAACCAGCCGCCACCGCCGAGCTGCTCGTAGATGCACAGGCTGTTGCTGCGCGCGTCCGCGATGTCGCCGGCGCGTCGCTCGACGCGGTAGGGCGAGGCACGCAGCTCGACCAGCCCGGCATCGCCGAGCTGGCGCAGCGAGAACTCCCCGAAGAAGTCGCGGCGTTGCTCGGGTTCTAGTTCCGCGGTGACGCCGAACAACCCCCTGGCGCGCACCTCGCGCCAATAGTCGAAGCGATCGCGGGGATCGACTTGCTCAGTGGACCATGTGTACACGGAAAAGCCCCTGGATTGCCCTTGGGAGGTGCGGAGAGCTCGCGCCGGATGGGAGCCGGAATCTATCACGCGGGCCATAAAAAGAAACTTGACCTGGAACGGACGGGACGCCTCATGGGGGCCAAGAGGGACGCCAAGGGGGCGGTCACGACGGCCATCCGGCGTCGGCCTTGAACCGGCCAAACGGCTGATCCGACTATTAGGCGGCGGTCGCACGAGCGGCGCACTTGTCGTGCAGGCGGGAATTGGGATGATGAGCCGGCTTTCGAGACTTTCCGCGGCCCTGTTGGCGGTCGCCTTTGTCGCATCGGCGGCGCCCGCCCAGGCTGAAAAGCGCGTCGCGCTTGTGATCGGCAACAATGATTACAGGAACGTGCCCAAACTGCAGAAGGCGGTCAACGACGCCCGCACCATGGGCGACACGCTGAAGCAGCTCGGTTTCAACGTCATGGTGGCGGAGAATTTGAACCGGCAGGCGTTCTCCGAGACGCTGCTCGCCTTCGACCGCGCCGTCGAACCCGGCGACACCGCGTTCTTCTTCTATGCCGGTCACGGCTTCGAGATCGCGGGCCAGAATTTCCTGCTGCCGACCGACGTGCCGGCCGCCACCGAAGGGCAGGAGGAGCTGGTGCGCGACGCCTCGGTTCTCGCCGACCGCATCATCGAGCGGTTGCAGAACAAGAAGGCGCGGACCTCGATCCTGGTGTTCGACGCCTGCCGCAACAATCCGTTCGAGCGGGCCGGCACGCGCGCCGTTGCCGGCGGCGGCGGCCTCGCGCCGATGACGCAGCTGCCCGAAGGCGTGTTCTCGGTATTCTCGGCGGGGCCGCGCCAGACCGCGCTCGACCGGCTGTCGAACGACGACGCCAATCCCAATTCGGTGTTCACGCGAACCTTTGCCAGGGAATTGCTGCGGCCCGGCGAAAACCTCGTGCAGGTCGCGCAGCGCACGCGGCGTCTGGTCAGCGAGATGGCCGAGACCGTGAAGCACAAGCAGATCCCGGTCTATTTCGACCAGATGGTCGACGACGTCTTCCTGAACGGGATCGCGAAAGCGCCGGCCGAGGCGGCCAAGCCGTCGGCTCCGCCGCAGCAGGTGGCCGCGCTGCCGCCGGTCTCGGTGCCGAAGCTGCCGAAGGAGGATTCGATCAACGCGCCGATCGCGAGCTTCTCGCGGCACAATGGCGGCTGGACCGTCGTGTTCTCGATCGCCGATCCGACGCTCGGCATCTCCTGGCGGATCGGCGACAGCGGCGATTTCCGCGAAACCGGCTTCATGGACACGCTCGATCCGCGCACGCGCAAGCGGATGCCCAATCCGTCGATCGAGCTGCCGGCCGACGCGCCGGCGGCGACGATCGAGATTCGCTATGTCGATACGCAGGGCGAGATGCAGGGGCCGTTCCCGATCAAGTTCAATCCCGACGCTGCGCTGATCCGCGACCAGCGCAAGATCCTCGACATGACCGCGACGAGCTGGCTGTCGTTCCGCGAGTTCAAGGGGTTGCTCGTCTACTATACGCATCTGATGTCGTATCGCTGCGCGATCCGCGAGGTGCGGATCGGCATCGACACCGCGGTACCGGACAAGGTGTTGAAGATGCCAGCCTGCAATTCGCGCGATCCGAGCGCAATCCCGTCCGACGCGCAGCCCTATCTGAAGCTCGCGCCGCAGACCAAGTCGGTTTCGGTGGAGCTGACCTACCGCGATGGCAGCGTGTCGGAAATCAAGACGTTCAGGCGATAGCACAGCATCCTTGTCATCCGGTCTGCGTTAGAGTCGGCGCCCGAGAGGCGAGGCAGCGATGAGGACGGCATCATGGATGCAGGCAATCCGGCAGCGCCGAAGACGCGTCAGATGAAGGTGCGCTGCTGCGTGGTCGGTGGCGGGCCGGCCGGCATGATGCTCGGCTATCTGCTCGGGCGCGCCGGGGTCGATGTCGTGGTGCTGGAGAAGCACGCCGACTTCTTCCGCGACTTCCGCGGCGACACCGTGCATCCGTCGACCCTGCAGGTGATGGACGAACTCGGTCTGATCGACGGCTTCCTGAAGCTGCCGCACCAGGACATCCAGAAGCTCGAAGGCATGTTCGGCGGCACCTCGGTGCGGATCGCCGACCTCAGCCGCCTCAGCGTCAAATATCCTTTCATCGCGATGATGCCGCAGTGGGACTTCCTCAATTTCCTGCGCGAGAGCGGCAAGCGTTTCCCCTCGCTGCAGGTTCTGATGAGCGCCGAGGCGACCGACCTGATCCGGCGCGGCGACGCTGTTGCAGGCGTCCACGTGAAAACGCCTGATGGCCCCGTCGAGATCGAGGCCGATCTCACGATCGGCTGCGACGGCCGCCATTCGATCGTGCGCGAGCACGCCGGCCTCGACGTCGAGGAGATCGGCGCGCCGATGGACGTGCTGTGGTTTCGCGTCGGGCGGCGTCGGGAAGAGACCGAGAATTTGTTCGCCCGCATCGACGACGGCAAGATGATGGTGACGTTCGACCGCGGCGACTATTGGCAGTGCGCCTATGTGATCGCCAAGGGACAGTACGAGGCCGTGAAGGCGAGGGGATTGCCGGCGCTGCTCGACGATGTGCTGCGGCTCGCGCCGATCCTCAAGGCCGGCATTGCCGACGTGAAGAGTTTTGACGACGTCAAGCTGCTTACGGTTGCGATCAATCGCCTGACGCGCTGGACCCGTCCTGGCCTGCTCTGTATCGGCGACGCCGCGCACGCGATGTCGCCGATCGGGGGTGTCGGCGTCAACCTCGCGGTGCAGGACGCGGTCGCGAGCGCCAACATCCTGGCGGCCAAGCTCGCAGCTGGCTGTCCGCCGGAGGACGAGCTCGATGCCGTGCGGCGGCGCCGCGAATTCCCGGTCCGGGTGACGCAACGCATGCAGGTGATCGCGCAGAACAACATCATCAGCGCTGCGCTGAAGGGCGGCGATCAACCGGTGCCGTTCGCGTTGCGGTTGATCACCGCGATGCCCTGGCTGCAAGGGCTGACGGCGCGTCTTGTCGCGATCGGGGTGCGGCCGGAGCACGTCCATTCGCCGGCGGCGCGCTGAAGCGGCCCGCGTGCCGGCGAACTTCTCCCGGGCCAACCGGACGCGAAGGCCCCGGCGTTGTGCCGGGGCCTCTGCGTCTCAGGCCATGACCGAATAGCCGCCGTCGACGGGGATCGCGGTGCCGGTGACGAAGTCCGACGCCGGCGAAGCCAGGAACACGGCGATGCCCGCGAAGTCGTCGATGGCTCCCCAGCGGGCCGCCGGCGTGCGTGCGAGCACGCGCTCGTGCAGCCCGGCGACCTGCTGGCGCGCGCCCTTCGTCAGATCGGTGTCGATCCAGCCGGGAAGGATGGCGTTGACCTGGATGTTGTCGGGGGCCCAGGCGTTGGCGCAGGCGCGGGTGTACTGCACGATGCCGCCCTTGCTCGCGGCATAGGCCGCGGCGAAGCTCGCGCCGAAGATCGACATCATCGAGCCGATATTGATGATCTTGCCGCGGCCCGAGGCCTTGAGCGCCGGATAGGCCGCCTTCGAGCACAGGAAGGCGCTGGTGAGGTTGGTGTCGATCACCTTGCTCCACTCGTCGAGCTCGAGCTCGTGCGGCGGCTTGCGGATGCTCATGCCGGCGTTGTTGACGAGGATGTCGATCCGGCCGAACTCGCCGATGACCCGCTCGACCATCGCGGTGACCGCGGCCTTGTCGGTGACGTCGGTTGCCACCGCGATCGCCTTGACGCCCGCTTGCCGAGTTCCTCGACGGCGGCTTTCGATTTCGCCTCGTTGCGGCCGACCACGGCAACCGCCGCGCCGGCATCCGCCAGGCCGCGCGCCATCCCGAGCCCGATGCCGCCATTGCCGCCGGTGACGATCGCGACCCTGCCCGAGAGATCAAACTGTCCGTTTCTCATTGTTGTTGTCCGCTGTGGTTTGAATCCGGTCGCGAGAGTGCCCGATCGCCACAGCGCTGACCAGATCGGGCGCGGCCGGTCGGCCCTGCACCGCGAGGGGGGGGCGCGAGCTTGTTCTGGGAGACGTTCGGGCAACAAAAAAGCCCCGGACAATGCCGGGGCTTTTCGTCTGCCAGGTCAGCAGGGATCAGTACTCAGCTCAGTACTTGGCAACAACCGGACCGGTCCAGTTGAAGCGGTAGACCAGCGAGGTGCTGATGGTCTGGACGAGCGGCTTGAAGGTGATGTCGCGGCCGTTAGAGATGTTGGTGACGTCGGCGAGTTCCGAGATGTTCTTGTTGTCGTAGTAGGCAGCCCGGTACTCGGTCTTCATGAACCAGCCCGGCGCGGTGATGCCGAAGATGTTCAGGTTGTTCTCGACGCCGCCGCCGACGAACCAGCCGCTGCGATCGAAGCCGTCGGTGTGTCCACCCACCGGGAGAGCAGTGGCGGTGTTGAACAGCGTGGTGCCCTTCCAGTGCGAGTTGGAATAGCCGGCGTTGACGTAGGACAGAACGTTCGGAGCGACCAGATAACCGAGGCGCGCACCGGCGGCCCAGCTGTAGTCGTTCTTGATGTTGCCGGCGATTCCGAGGCCCTGATCCTGGATCGTGCCCTTCAGGCTGCCGAACTGGCCGTCGGCGAACACGCCGATCACCCAGCTGTTGGCGGTCTGCCAGTCATAGCCGGCACCGACAGTGCCGTACCAGCCGTCGCCACCCTGGCGCTGGTTGAAGCCGAGGATCGGCGCGCCCGTGACGGTCGACTGGACGCCGGTGTCAGCGTCCCAGACGCCGCCGCCGCCGCCGCCGAAGATGTAGAAGCCGGTCCAGCTCGGAGCGACTGCGATCGGGGCCGGAGCCTTGGTGTAGGGGCGGGCAGCCAGGTCGGCAGCCGACGCGGTACCCGTCATCGCAGCAACCGCGGTCAGAGCGAGCAAAATCTTCTTCATTTCCAAATCCTCGACTTTAGCGTTCGATCGGGTCGCTGACGGGAGCGCGATCGCACCGATTCCCGAAACTCATATTAGGACTATACGTGGTTACGCCGCAAATGCTGTTGCGGGTGAGACACAACCGCTCGAAAAGGAAACCGCAGGCGCTCTCCGAAAGGGCGAATGAAAAACGGCCGCCCCGATCTGGGGGCGGCCGGAAAATCATTTCAAATCAGTTGGTTGGGCCTTAAACGTCGAGCAGATCGTCGCTTGCGAATTCGGCCTTGTCGGAGATGAAGGCAAAGCGGGCTTCCGCCTTGGTGCCCATCAGCCGCTCGACCGAGTCGGCAGTGCCCTCGCGATCGTCGGCAAGCAGCACCACGCGCAGCAGCGTGCGCTTGGCCGGGTCCATCGTGGTCTCCTTCAGCTGCGCCGGCATCATCTCGCCGAGGCCTTTGAAGCGATTCACCTCGACCTTGGCGTTGGCGTTGAATTCACTCTTGAGCAGCTCTTCCTTGTGGGCGTCGTCGCGGGCGTAAACCGACTTGGTGCCGTGCTTCAATTTGTAGAGCGGCGGCACCGCCAGATAGAGATGTCCCTCGTCGATCAGCCGCGGCATCTGCCGGTAGAAGAAGGTGATCAGGAGCGATGCGATGTGGGCGCCGTCGACGTCGGCGTCGGTCATGATGATGATGCGCTGATAGCGCAGATCCTCTTCGCGGTAGTGCGCGAGCGTGCCGCTGCCGATCGCCTGCACGAGATCGGAGAGCTGCGCGTTGGCGGTCAGCTTGTCCTTGCCGGCGGACGCGACGTTGAGGATCTTGCCGCGTAGCGGCAGCACGGCCTGCGTCTTGCGATCGCGTGCCTGCTTGGCGCTGCCGCCGGCCGAGTCGCCTTCGACGATGAAGAGTTCAGAGCCTTCGGTGCCGGCATCGGAGCAATCCGCGAGCTTGCCGGGAAGGCGCAGCTTCTTGCCGGCGGTCTTGCGCGCGGTTTCCTTCTCCTGGCGGCGGCGCAGCCGTTCCTCGGCGCGATCGATCACGAAGTCGAGCAGCCGGTTGGCCTGGTTCGGATTGCCCGACAGCCAGTGGTCGAACGGATCCTTCATCGCCTGTTCGACGATGCGCTGCGCTTCGGCGGTGGCGAGGCGATCCTTGGTTTGGCCCTGGAATTCAGGCTCGCGCACGAACACCGAGAGCATCACGGCCGCGCCCACCATCACGTCTTCCGAGGTGATCGAGGCCGCGCGCTTGCCCTGACCGGCGCGCTCGGCGTGGTCCTTCAAGCCGCGCAGCAGTGCGCTGCGCAGACCCGATTCATGCGTACCGCCATCGGGCGTCGGCACCGTGTTGGTGTAGGACGACAGAAAGCCGTCGGCATCGGCCGTCCAGGCCACCGCCCATTCGCAGGCGCCATGCGCGCCGCTGCGGCCGGATTTGCCGGAGAAGATATCCTGATGCACCAGCGTGTCGGCATGGATCGCCGCGGCCAGATAGTCCTTCAGGCCGCCAGGGAAGTGGAACTTGGCTTCCGCCGGGATGTCTTCGACGCCCTTCAGCAGCTCCTGGTCGCAGCGCCAGCGGATTTCGACGCCGCCGAACAGATACGCCTTCGAGCGCGTCATCTTGAACAGACGCTGCGGCTTGAAGGCCGCCTTGGCGCCGAAAATATCGGTGTCCGGTTTGAAGCGGATGCGCGTGCCGCGGCGGTTGTTGATCTTGCCGAGGTCTTCGAGCTTGCCCTTGGGATGGCCGCGCTCGAAGGTCATGCGGTGCAGCTGCCCGCTGCGCGCGACCTCGACCTCGAGCCGTGAGGAGAGGGCATTGACCACGGAGACGCCGACACCGTGCAGGCCGCCCGAAGTCTCGTAGACCTTGGAGTCGAACTTGCCGCCCGAATGCAGCGTGCACATGATGACTTCGAGCGCCGACTTCTTCGGGAATTTCGGATGCGGATCGACCGGGATGCCGCGGCCGTTGTCGGTCACGGTCAGGAAGCCGTCGGTGGTCAGCTCCACGTCGATGAAGGTGGCGTGGCCGGCGAGGGCCTCGTCCATGCAGTTGTCGATCACCTCGGCGAACAGGTGGTGCAGCGCCTTTTCGTCGGTGCCGCCGATATACATGCCGGGCCGCCGGCGGACCGGTTCCAGCCCTTCCAGCACCTCGATATCAGCCGCCGTATAGCCGGCTTCGGCAGCTCCCGTGGGCCGGGAAGCAGCCTTCGCCGGGGCGCGTCCCTTCGGCTCCGGGGCACCGAACAGATCGTCGGCAGATTTACTTTTGGTGTTTGATTTCAGTGGTTTGGACATGGTTCTTCAAGTGGTGCGCCGGTCTGGGCGCAGCGAATCGGTTGCTCTGACTATGCCACGGATGGGCTGCCAAATGGGGACGGCCGCGCCGTTAGGGCCCGGCCGCCTGAATAGTTAGGAGCCTGCGATTACGCCCGCGAGGTGCGGAATACAACGACCGTGAACAGGGCCATGGCGACGACCACCATCAACGATCCCACGATCGGCGCCGCCTCGAACGCAGGACCCTTCAGCAACACCGCGGCCACGCCGGCCGGAAACAGGATGCCGCCGACGATATGCAGCCAGCCCTGGATCCTGGCGAGCAACATGGTACCTGCCGCCGGCACCAGCCGGTAGTAAAGGCCGAACAGGAACAGCAGCACGCCGCCGACCAGATTGAGATGGGCATGCGCCGGCCCCAACGTGAAGTCGTGCTGGATACCCATAACGATGCCCGCGAGCATTCCGAACAACAGGACGAGAACGCCGACGCACATCATCAGTGACCCGATCATCCAATGATTCCCTATGAGGGAGGTGCCGGCCTTACCGGAAATCACGTTTGATCCCCGCCTTTGTGACTTGATGTCACGCAATGGGCTAGCTTACCTGTTCTTAGGCTGTGTGCCGCTACAAAGGTTCATTCGGTTTTCAACGCAGCGGAGGGCACTCGACGAGATGGAAGACTTTGCGCGGGCCCTGGCCGAATTCGTCCGCCATCACCAGGCTTGGGCCGCTCCGATCGTCATGCTGCTGGCGTTCGCTGAATCGCTCGCCTTCATCTCGTTGCTGGTGCCCGCCTGGGGTGCGCTGATCGCGATCGGCGCCCTGATCGGCGTCAGCGGGATCAGTTTCTGGCCGATCTGGATCGCGGGCGGCATCGGGGCCGCGCTCGGCGACTGGGTCTCCTACTGGTTCGGCTATCGCTACAAGGAGCACGTTGCCCAGATGTGGCCGCTGTCGCGCTATCCGGAGATCCTGCCGCGCGGCGAGGCCTTCGTGAAATCCTGGGGCGTGCCCAGCATCTTCATCGGCCGCTTCTTCGGCCCGCTGCGGGCCTCGGTGCCGCTTGCGGCCGGCATATTCGAGATGTCGTACTGGCAATTCCAGATCGCCAATTTCGTCTCCGCCCTAGTCTGGTCGGCGGCGCTGCTGCTGTTCGGCGACGTCATTGGCCAGGTCGTCGAGTGGATGTGGCGGGTGGTGTAACGACTTCAGGAATATCGCTACGGTGCAGGGGTTAGGCGGAAGAACAATTGCTTGCACAACCGTCTTCGCACGAGTGTCAAAACGCTGAGCAAAACTCACCGCGGCAGACGTGGCTCCGCCGGGCGCATCAACGTTTTACTGGAAGGACAACAGATGGAATTGACACGACGTCACGCTCTCGCAGGCGCGGCCGGCATCGCCGCCGCACCGTTGTTGCCTGCCGTTCCCGCGGTAGCCGCCGCGCCCGCCGCCGACAAGCAGGCGCCGAGCTTCTATCGCTACAACGTCGGCGACATCCTGGTCACCGCGGTGTCCGACGGCAAGAATGTCTTCAAGCTGGAAGATTCCTTCATCCCGAATGCGAAGCGGGACGATGTCAACGCGGCGCTGGAGAAGGCGTTCATGCCGCGGGACATGGTGTCGATCTGGTACGCGCCGCTCGTGCTCAACACCGGGGGCAAGCTGGTCGTGATCGACACCGGCAACGGCGCGCTGGCGAAGGCCAGTTCGAAGGGAGCCAGTGGCCAGTTCGCCGACAATTTCGTCGCGGCCGGTTTCGATCCCAAGAACGTCAACATGGTCGTGATCTCGCATTTCCACACCGACCACGTGAACGGCCTGCTGACGGCCGAGGGCACGCCGGCGTTCCCGAATGCCGAAGTGCTGGTGCCGGCGACCGAATGGAAGTTCTGGATGGACGACGGCGAGATGAGCCGGGCGCCGGCCGGCCGCATGCAGGGCCTGTTCAAGAACAACCGCAATATCTTCGAGGCCGGCCTGAAGAAGAAGGTCACGCCCTACGAGTGGGGCAAGGAGATCGCACCGGGCCTGACCTCGGTCGAGACCGTCGGCCACACGCCGGGCCACACCTCTTACGTGCTGGCTTCGGGTCCGGACAAGGTCTTCATCCAGTCCGACGTCACCAACAATCCGAACCTGTTCGCGGCCAATCCGGGCTGGCATGCGTTCTTCGACCAGGACGGCGACGTGGCGGAGAAGACCCGCCGCCGCATCTATGACATGGTGGTTGCAGAGCGGCTCCAGGTGCAGGGCTATCACTATCCGTTCCCGGGCCTCGGCAATGTGGTGAAGGACGGCAACGGCTACCGCGTCGTGCCGGCGCCGTGGAATCCGGCGATCTGAACGGTTTTCCTTGACGCAAATCGGGCGCGGCCTTATAGCCGCGCCCATGATCAACGCCGCGACCATCATCATCGCCCGCCGCCGCCGCATTCTCGCGGTATGGGCGGTCGCTCGCGTTTAAGACCATCGCCTCTGCCGCCGGATCTCCTCCCGCGGCGCTCTCCTGAAAAAAGACACGCGGTTCGATTTGGCGGCTCCTTCGTCACGCAGGAGTTTCGACCATGTATACGCCACCGCCCTTCAAGCCTGACCGCGCCGCGAGCCTCGGCTTTGCGGAAGCGCGCGGTTTCGGCATCGCCTGCGCGTGGGACGGCGGCAAGCCGATCGCCTCCGCGCTGCCGTTCTATTTGAGCTACGCCGCCGACGGCACGCCGCGGGCGCTGTTTCATGTTGCCCGTCACAATCCGCTGGTAAAGCTGGCACACGGGGGCCCTTGGCTGCTGGCCGTCACCGGCGCGGATGCCTATGTGTCGCCGGGCTGGTATGTGTCGCCCGATCAGGTGCCGACCTGGCTCTATCAGGCCGTTCATCTGACCGGGCCGGTGCGGACCCTGTCGGATGAGGAACTTGCGGCTCAGATCGACGCACTGAGTGCCAAGTTCGAGGACCGGCTGTTGCCGAAGAAGCCCGGGACTTCAAGTAACTGGACGTCAGGCAAGATGACAGCCGCGCGGCTCGATGCCATGAAGAAGGCGATCGTGGGCCTTGAGATGACGGTGGAAGAGGTGGAGGGCAGCTTCAAGCTGAACCAGCACAAATCCGAGACCGACTACGCGGCGGTCGCAGGTCACCTTGCCGCGCAGGCGGATGCCGGCGCGCAACAGATCGCGCATCTGATGCGGCAGGCGCGGCCGGATGTTTTTGCTATCGAAACGAACGAGCTCGAAAGGAGCATGCCATGACCGTCACCGACACCAATCAGCCGAAAACCAAGAGCGGTGCGGCCAAGGCCACCGTGTTCGTCGACGGCGCATCCGGCACCACCGGCCTCGGCATCCAGGAGCGGCTGCACGCGATCGGCGACGTCGCGGTGAAGCACATCGCCGACGATAAGCGGAAGGATGCAGGCGCCAAGCGCGCGCTGATGGAGGAGGTGGATCTCGTGATCCTCTGCCTGCCTGACGAGGCCGCCAAGGAAACGGTCGCGCTGATCGACACGATGGGCAATTCGGCGCCGAAGGTGCTCGATGCGTCGACCGCCTATCGCGTCGCGCCCGACTGGGCCTACGGTTTCGCGGAGCTCGCGCCCGACCAGGCCGACAAGATTCGCAACGCGCAGAAGGTCTCCAATCCGGGCTGCTATCCGACCGGTGCGATCGCGCTGCTGCGGCCGATCGTCGATGCCGGCCTGCTGCCGGCGGATTATCCCGTCACCGTCAACGCGGTGAGCGGCTATTCGGGCGGCGGCAAGTCGATGATCGCAAGCTTTGAGGACGGCTCGGCGCCGGCCTTCGAGCTCTATGGCCTCGGCTTTGAGCACAAGCACGTGCCGGAGATGCAGCTTTACTCGCATCTGACGCGGCGGCCGATCTTCATCCCGTCGGTCGGCAACTACCGGCAGGGCATGCTGGTCTCGGTGCCGCTGCAACTCGACACGCTGCCGGGCAAGCCGACCGGTGCTGACCTGCAGGCTGTTCTGGCGAAGTGGTACGCCGGCAGCAAATACGTCTCGGCGATGCCGCTGCAGAACGAGGCCAGCAAGGGTGGGCGGATCGAGCCGGAGGCACTCAACGAGACCAACCAGCTCGAGCTTTATGTGTTCGCCAGCGACAAGCACCGCCAGGCCGTGCTGGTTGCCCGGCTCGACAATCTGGGCAAGGGCGCCTCGGGTGCCGCGGTGCAGAACATGCGGCTGATGCTCGGGCTGGCCGACACCTGACGGCGAGGCGCGCATCGTGGACGACGCCACGCTGCAATTCTACCGGCGCAATGCCGAGGCCTATGCCGGGTGGGCGAAAGCCCCGTCCACCCGGCTGATCGGCTTTCTCAAGCTGCTGCCGCCGGGCGGCACGATCCTCGAACTCGGCTGCGGCGCCGGCAATCATGCCGCGGTCATGCTCGCCGAAGGTTTTGTGCTGCGTGCGACCGACGGTTCCCCCGAGATGGCGGAAGTCGCCGCGCGCCGCATCAATCATCCGGTCGAGGCGATGCTGTTCGACGAACTCGAGGATCTCGACACCTATGACGGCGTCTGGGCCAGCGCCTGCCTGCTGCATGTTCCGCGCGACGAATTGGCAGGCATCCTCCGCCGCATCCATCGGGCGTTGAAGCCGGGGGGCATCTTCTACGCGAGCTACAAGATCGGCCATGGCGACGGTCGCGACAGCATCGGCCGTTACTACAACTACCCCTCGCCGGAATGGCTGCAGGCGACATACGCGTCCGCCGGGCGATGGACGGAGCTGTCGTCCGACACCAGCGAGATCAAGAGCTTTGATGAAGCGCCCGCTACGATGCTGCATGTCGTCGCGCGCAAGGGCGAAGACTAAACCTGTTCGCTCACTCCGGCAGTAGGACACCACCATGAGCATTCGCGTCGGCATTGTCGGGATCAGCGGTTTTGGCGGCGGCGAGGCAATGCGCCTGGTCGCGAGCCACCCGTCTTTCGAGCTCATCTACGCCGCGGGCGAGGGCAGCGCCGGCAGCCGGTTGGTGGACCGCTTCCCCGGTGTGCCGGCGAAGCTCTCCGAGCTGGTGATCGAGAAGTGGGATCCTGTGACCCTGCCGAAGCTCGACGTGCTGTTCGCCTCGCTGCCCACGGGCGCCTCGGGTGAGGCGCTGGCGCGCGTCCCCAAGGACGTGAAGATCGTCGACATCGGCGGCGACCACCGCTACGTCGAGGGTTGGGCGTACGGCCTGGCCGACGTCTGGCCGGCCGAGATCGAGGGTCAGACCCGCGTCGCCAACCCCGGCTGCTTCCCCGCGGCGACGCTGAACGCGCTGGCGCCGCTATTGGTCAACAAGCTGATCGAGCCTGGCAACATCGTGATCGACGTCAAGACCGGCATCTCCGGCGCCGGCCGGGGCGGTGCCGACAGTAAGTTCGGCTACGCCGAGAGCAACGAGAACTTGCTGCCCTACGGTCTGCTCCAGCACGTCCACATGCCCGAGATTGCCAAGACGATCGAACGGCTGAGTGGCGGTAGCGCGGCCGGGCTCGTGTTCACGCCGCACTTGGTGCCGATGACCCGCGGCGTACTTGCCACCATTTATTGCCGCGGCCGCGCCACTACGGGCCAGTGCCTTGACGCCGCCCGGCGCTTCTACGCCGGGCGGGCGTTCGTCCGCGTGACCGACAAGCCGCCGCAGACCAAATGGGCTACCGGCTCGAACCTCGCGTTCGTTAGTTATGCGGCCGATCCGGAGCGCAACCTGGTGATTGCGATGGGCGTGGTCGACAATCTCGGCAAGGGAGCGGCCGGCCAAGCCGTGCAGAATGCGAACCTGATCTGCGGCCTGCCAGAAACCGCGGGACTGGACGGCGTACCCGTTTGGCCGTGAGATCGTTTGCGAGTCCGTGCCGTCCCGTCGTTTGCCTTCGATCTCAAAGAAATGAGTTCCGACCCTAGCTTCGGCCGGCGCGGCTGTGCCGCGACCGGCTGGAATTTTGCGGTTCAGAGAGCCTTGAAGATCGCCAGCGCCAGCACCGCCTGGGCGAGGAAGCCGACCGTGAAGGCCAAGGTGCGGAACACCGGCAGGCCGAGCGTGTAGACGATCAGATGCGCGACGCGGGCCCAGAAATACACGGCGCAGGCCAGCACCGTCCATTTGGTGGAATAGTCGGCCGCGTTGAGGATCAAGACCAGCGGCGCGAAGATCACGAGGTTCTCGACCGCGTTGTCATGGGCGAACATCAGCCGGTTGGCCCATTCGGCGTGCGGCTTGTCGTTGCGCGATGGGTTGGCCATGGCGCCGGAGAGGCCGCGCACCTGGCAACGGTTGATGATGTAGGGAATCCATAGCAGCCCGGTCAGGATCACCGTCAGCGACAGCCAGAACAGTTCGCGCGTCATCGTCTCCCCCTCACGTGAATTCGATTCCCGACCGTCGGGACCATCTGTTTATAGCTGAGCGGAAGACCTGGCGCTACGCGAACACTTGGCGCTACGCGCGGACGCGGACGTAGCTGCCCGGGGCGTCCTCGAGCACGGGCGTCCCATTCGCGCCCACAATGCGCGCCGGCACCGTCTCCGGATCATGGCTTTCCAGCCAGGCGCGCCAGTCGGGCCACCACGATCCCTTGTGTTCCTCGGCGCCCTTCAGCCAGTCGGCGAGCTTCATGTCCTTGATGTTGTCGTTGGTCCAGTACTGGTACTTCTTCGCCGCGGGCGGATTGACCACGCCGGCGATATGGCCGGAGCCGGACAGCACATATCTCACCGGGCCGCCGAAAAACTGCGAACCGTAGAGCACCGATTCCGCCGGCGCGATGTGATCCTCGCGTGCCGCGAGGTTGTAGACCGGCACCTTCACCTTCGACAGATCGAGCAGCGTGTTGTCGAGCACCATCGTTCCGGTCGACAGCCGGTTCTCCAGATAGCAGTTGCGCAGATAGTAGGAGTGGTTCGACGACGGCATCCTCGTCGCGTCCGAATTCCAGTGCAGCAGGTCGAACGAGGAGGGCGGCTGGCCCTTCAGATAATTGTTCACGACATACGACCAGATCAGGTCGTTCGAGCGCAGCATGTTGAAGGCCATCGCCATCTTGCTGCCCTCGAGCACGCCGGATTCCTGCATGTCGCGTTCCAGCGCCGAGATCTGGTCCTCGTCGACGAACACCAAGAGGTCGCCGGCATGGGTGAAGTCGACCTGCGCGGCAAAGAACGTCGCCGACGTCACGCGCTGGCGGCGCTTCTCGGCGAGATAGGCCAGCGTCGAGGCGAGCATGGTGCCGCCGACGCAATAGCCGGCAGTGTGCACCTTCATCTCGCCGGTGACCTTCTCGATCACGTCCATCGCCGCGAGCGGGCCTTCGGTCATGTAGTCGGCCCAGGTCTTCTTGCCGAGCTCCTTGTCCGGGTTGACCCAGGAGATCAAGAACACCGTGATGCCTTGGTCGACGCACCATTTGACGTAGGATTTCTCGGGGCGCAGATCGAGGATGTAGAACTTGTTGATCCATGGCGGCACGATCAGGAGCGGCGTGCGCAGCACGTTCTCGGTCGCCGGCGAATACTGGATCAGCTGCATCAGCTCGTTCTGGTAGATCACCTTGCCCGGCGTCGTCGCCATGTTGACGCCGACCTCGAGGTTGCTCGAATCGGATTGGCGGATCCGCAGCGTGCCGCGGCCGGCCTCGATATCCTCGGCCAGCATCTTCATGCCGCGGACCAGATTGTCGCCATTGGTTTCGACGGTGGCGCGCAGCACTTCCGGATTGGTCAGCACGAAATTCGACGGCGCCAGCGCGTTGGTGATCTGCTGGACGTAGAATTCGGCCTTCTTGCGGGTATGCGGATCGATTCCGTCGGCGTCGTGGACCAGCTGCTGCGCCCACTTCGCGGTCAGCAGATAAAGCTGGAGGATGAAGTCGAAGAACTGATTCGACTTCCACTCCGGATCCTGGAAGCGCTTGTCGCGCGGGGCCGGCACGATCGCCGGCTTGGCGTCGGCTTCGCCGGCCATGCGGCGCACGGCTGATCCCCAGAGATCGAGGTAATCCTTGCCGAGCTGCATCTGCAGCGACGAGGCGCGTTCCTTGTCGGCCAGCCAGTACTCGGCGATCACGCTGAAGGTCTTGATGACCTCACCGAGCTCGTTCGGCGGCTTGTCGCGGACTTCCCCGGTCTGGCGCGGCTTGAGATAGGCTGCCAGCGCCTGGCCGCTGCTCTCCATCGCCCGCGCGATGTTCATGGCGAAGGCTTCGGCGTTGAATTTCGGGGCGGCTTGGGTGTCGGTACTGACGTTGCTCATCTGAGGGACAATATCGCTTCGTTTCGAGGGCGTCATCGCGCGGTGCGGCAAGGAAAATCAGTCAAAAGCCGATGTTTCGCTCTGTTGCGGTGCGATAAAAAAATCGTTGTTCCGTCATATTGAAGCCTCAGGGGTCGCATTTGGTGTTCACGCTTTAAGCGTTTCGGGCGACAATGGTTTGAAACGGCTGAAGTCAGGATTAATGCAGCAGGGACGCTGCAAGGCTCGTACCAGTGCGACCCGTGTCGGCAATGTGCGACGTGCGCGCTAGCTTGTTGGGGACAATTCGGCGCATGCCGATCGATCGAATGAACAGGGGGCTCGCGGCCGCAGCGCTGCTCGTGTCGATGCTGGCGCTGAGCGGCTGCTCGAGCACGATCGCCGACATGGCCATGCCGGCCGATGCACCGGCGCGGCAAAAGGATGCCAACGGCTACCTCCCGGTGCACGATATTCCGCCCGACCGCGCCGATCCGACGATCAAGCCGGCGGATCAGGCCAAGATCGAGCAGGAGCTGATTGCCGCACGCGCTCGCCAGGCTCAGGCCTCGACGGCCGCCCAAAGCGGGAAGTGAGCGCGCGACATTGGCCGATCAGCGCTGGCGCTGCCCGGCGTCCGTGCTAAAAGAAACCCAATTCAACCGCAGATCCGGCCGCTGTCCCCAGACCGTGCGCCTGAATTCGCTCTAAATCATTGATTCAGTGCGATTTCTGTAAGAGGCCGAGCCGGCTTCCGCAAGTCAAGCAAGGGGGACGATTCTGGCATTGCGGTTGTCGGAGCAAGGGTCCCATGGAAGATTTTTACCGCATTCGCCGCCTGCCGCCTTACGTCTTTGAAAAGGTCAACCAGGCCAAGGCGGCCGCGCGCAATGCCGGGGCCGACATCATCGACATGGGCATGGGGAACCCGGACCTGCCGACCCCGCCCCACGTCATCGAGAAGCTCAAGGAGACGCTGGGCAAGCCGCGGACCGACCGCTATTCGGCCTCCCGTGGCATCAACGGCCTGCGCAAGGCCCAGGCCGCCTATTATGGGCGCCGCTTCGGCGTCAAGCTGAACCCCGATACCCAGGTGGTTGCGACACTCGGCTCGAAGGAGGGGTTTGCCAACGTTGCGCAGGCGATCACCGCGCCCGGTGACGTGGTGCTGTGCCCGAATCCGAGCTACCCGATCCATGCGTTCGGCTTCCTGATGGCGGGCGGCGTGATCCGCTCGGTGCCGTCGGAGCCGACGCCGCAGTTCTTCGAGGCGGTCGAGCGGGCGATCCAGCATTCGATTCCGAAGCCGATCGCGCTGATCGTCTGCTATCCGTCGAACCCGACCGCCTATGTCGCGGACCTCGACTTCTACAAGGATCTGGTCGCGTTCGCGAAGAAGCACGACATCTTCATCCTGTCCGATCTGGCCTACGCGGAAGTCTATTTCGACGAGAACAATCCGCCGCCGTCGGTGCTGCAAGTCCCCGGCGCGATAGACGTCACCGTCGAATTCACCTCGATGTCGAAGACATTCTCGATGGCCGGCTGGCGCATGGGCTTTGCGGTCGGCAATGAGCGCATCATCGCCGCCCTGGCGCGGGTCAAATCCTATCTCGATTATGGCGCCTTCACGCCGGTCCAGGTGGCGGCGACCGCCGCGCTGAACGGCCCCGACGACTGCATCCGCGAGATGCGCGACACGTACCGCAAGCGCCGCGACGCGCTGGTTGAGTCATTTGGCCGCGCCGGCTGGGACATTCCGCCGCCGCAGGCCTCGATGTTCGCCTGGGCGCCGCTGCCCAAGGCGTTCGAGGCGGTCGGCAGCATGCAGTTCGCGACCCTGATGGTGGAGAAATCCGGCGTCGTGGTGTCGCCGGGCGTCGCGTTCGGCGAGCATGGCGAAGGCTATGTCCGCATCGCGATGGTGGAGAACGAGCAGCGCATCCGGCAGGCTGCGCGCGGCGTACGCCGCTTCCTTGAAAGCGGCATCGAAACGTTGCACAACGTCGTTCCTCTCGCCAACCGGCGCTAATCCTTCCAGGTTGCTTAATCTCCAGGTCCCTTAAATCCATGGTCGCACCCCTGAACGTGGGCATAGCGGGGCTCGGCACCGTCGGTGCCGATGTCGTCCGCCTCATCGAAACGCAAGGACGGGCGCTGGCCGAGCGCAGCGGCCGCGGCATCCGCGTCGTCGCCGTCACCGCGCGCTCGAAAGCCAAGAAGCGAGGCCTCGACCTGCGCGGCATCGCCTGGGCGAAGAGCCCGCAGGCGCTGGCCGAAGATCCCAATATCGACTGCTTCGTCGAATTGATGGGCGGTGCCGGCGATCCCGCGCTCTCCGCGATCGAAACCGCGCTGAAGGCCGGCAAGTCGGTCGTGACCGCCAACAAGGCGCTGATCGCCAAGCACGGACTGCGGCTTGCCGCCGCCGCCGAGAAGCACGGCGGTGCGCTGAATTTCGAGGCCGCGGTCGGCGCGGCGATCCCGGTCATCAAGACGCTGCGCGAGGGCCTCGCCGGCACCAGCGTCAACCGCGTCTACGGCATTCTCAACGGCACCTGCAACTACATCCTGACCCGGATGGAGCAGGAGGGTTTGTCGTTCGAAGAATGCCTGAAGGACGCCCAGCGTCTGGGCTATGCCGAAGCCAACCCGTCATTCGACGTCGATGGTCACGATACCGCGCAGAAGCTTGCGATCCTGGCGAGCCTCGCCTTCGGAACCAAGGTCGCGGAAAGCGCGGTCTATGTCGAAGGCATCTCCTCGATCACGCCGGAAGACCTCAAGGCCGCCGCGGAACTCGGCTACCGCGTCAAGCTGCTCGGCGTTGCCGTGCGCACGGCAAAGGGCATCGAGCAGCGCGTGCACCCGACCATGGTGCCGAAATCATCCTCGATCGCGCAGGTGATGGGCGTGACCAACGCGGTGGCGATCGACGGCGAGGGCATTCCGCCGATCACGCTGGTCGGGCCCGGCGCAGGTGGCGGTGCGACCGCCTCGGCCGTGGTCGCCGACATCGCCGACGTCGCCCGCGGCATTCGTGCCAAGCCGTTCGGGCGTCCGGTGGAGCGGTTGCGCGACACCACCAAGGCGCCGATGGAACGCCACGAGGGTGGCTACTATATCCGCCTGATGGCGCGCGATCTTGCAGGCACTGCCGCAACAATCGCCACCCGGCTCGCGGAACAGAAGATATCTCTGGAGTCCATCGTGCAACGGCATCCGGATGGCGTCGATGTGAACGGTGCGGCCAAAAAACCTTCACCGGTCCCGGTCATTCTGATTACCTACGCGACCAGCGAGGATGCGGTGCATCGTGCGCTCGCCGCAGTGCAGCGCGATAAGGTCATCAGCGGCCGGCCGCAGGTGATCCGGATCGAGAAAAACTAACGCATGACCTGAACGGGTCGGGCGTGAGACGATTGATGCGGGCAGGCTGGCCTGTCCCCGAGGCTTTAAGGAGTACGCCGATGTCGACCCATATTTCCGTTCCGCCGCAGATGCTGCTCGAGCGCATCCTGACGCTCGAAATCGTGCGCGTGACGGAGCGCGCGGCGGTTTCGGCCGCGCGGCTGCGCGGCCACGGCCAGGAGAAGGCCGCCGACAAGGCCGCGGTCGACGCGATGCGGCGCGAGCTCAACAAGCTGCCGATCGAGGGCACCATCGTGATCGGCGAGGGCGAGCGCGACGAGGCGCCGATGCTGTTCATCGGCGAGAAGGTCGGGCTCAACGCCGGCCCCAAGGTCGATATCGCCGTCGACCCGCTCGAGGGCACCACGCTGTGCGCCAAGAACATGCCGGGCTCGATCGCCACCATGGCGATGGCCGACGGCGGAACGCTGCTGCACGCACCCGACGTCTACATGCAGAAGATCGCGATCGGCCCGGGCTACGCCAAGAACGTGATCGAGCTCGACGCGCCGCCCGCCGACAACGTCCGCCGGCTCGCCAAGGCCAAGGGCGTCGATCCCAGCGCCATCAACGTGCTGGTGCTCGACCGTCCGCGCCATGCCGACATCATCAACGGCGTGCGCTCGACCGGCGCTGCCGTGCAGCTGATCACCGACGGTGACGTCGCCGGCGTCATTCACTGCGCCAAGCCCGATGAGACCGGCGTCGACATGTATATCGGCACCGGCGGCGCGCCCGAGGGCGTGCTGGCGGCGGTCGCGCTGCGCTGCATCGGCGGCCAGATGCAGTGCCGCCTGATCCTCGATACCGAGGAGAAGCGCGCGCGCGCGCACAAGATGGGCGTCACCGATCCGAAGATGATCTACGGCATCGAGGATCTGGCGAGGGGCGACTGCCTGTTTGCCGCCACGGGCGTCACCACCGGCTCGCTGCTCTCAGGCGTGAAGTTCAAGAAGGACGTGATCGAGACCGAGACCGTCGTGATGCGCTCGGTCACCGGCACCGTGCGCTACATCAAGGCCGAGCACCGCCAGCTGGAGAAGTTCCATCTGGATTGATGACGGCTGTCGTTCCGGGGCGATGCGCAGCATCGAACCTTAGATGCGCAGTTGCGCGTCGGGGAAGCTCGAGATTCCGGGTTCGCGCTCACACGCGCCCCCGGAATGACGCAACAAGAACAACAAGGGGAGGCACCCATGTCCGATCTGTCCGGCGTCAAGGCACTGGTGTTCGACGTGTTCGGGACCGTGGTCGACTGGCGCACCAGCTTGATCAACGACTTCACCAAATGGGGCGAGACGCGCGGCATCAAGGCCGACTGGACGGCGCTGGTCGACGGTTGGCGCGCGGTCTATGCGGCCTCGATGGACGAGGTGCGCAAGAACCCGCAGAACGGCTACGTCATCCTCGACGTCCTGCACCGCCGCTCGCTGGAGAAGCTGGTCGCACAGTTCGACATCAAGGGCCTCACCGAGGCCGACCTGCACCACCTGACGCTGGGCTGGCATCGCCTGCACGGGTGGCTCGACAGCGTCGCCGGGCTGACCCGGCTGAAGACCAAATACATCATCTCGCCGCTGTCGAACGGCAACGTCGCGCTGCTCACCAACATGGCGAAATTCGCAGGCCTGCCCTGGGACCTCGTGATGTCGGCCGAACTGTTCGAGCACTACAAGCCGGACCCGGAAACCTATCTCGGCGCGGCAAAGCTGCTCTGCCTGCCGCCGGAGCAGGTGATGATGGTTGCCGCGCACAATTACGACCTGAAGCACGCGCAGAAGCACGGCCTGAAGACGGCGTTCGTCGCGCGGCCGACCGAATACGGCCCGCTGCAGAAAGTCGATTTCGAGGCCACCGGCGCGTGGGACATCGTGGCCAAGGATTTCGGGGAAATCGCCACCCGGATGGGCTGCTAGAACTGGTCTGCTATTCATTGAAGCGCTACGATTCCTGCCCGAAGCGTCGGTTCTGATTGGATCAGAGCCGACGCCCTAGATTTGTCTTGACGTGTTGCCGTCACGCGAACCGCTGTCCACTTCGCTCGAAAACGCTCTGGCTCCAGAAGGGATCATGACGCTCCACGCATCCGCACTGCCCGTCGAGGCGCCACAGGCGTTCCTCGGCGTGGCGCGGTCGCTGACCGGAAAACTCTGGCGCGACCGGCTGGACGCGCGCGGGGCGGCGCGGGCGCTCGCGATCGTGCAGCGGCACAATCTGCCGGAAATGCTGGCGCGTGTGCTGGCCGGCCGCGGCGTCGCGATCGACGAGGTTGCCGACTTCCTCGACCCGACCATCCGCAAGCTGATGCCTGATCCCCACACGGTCACGGAGATGGAGACCGCTGCCAAGCGGATCGCGGATGCCGCGGTTCGCGGCGAGAAGGTCGCGATCTTTGGCGACTATGACGTCGACGGCGCGACCTCGGCGGCGCTGCTGACCTGGCATCTGCGCCATTGCGGGCTGGATCCGCTGATCCACATTCCTGACCGCATCTTCGAAGGCTACGGTCCGAATGTCGACGCCGTCAGCGCCCTGGCGGCAAAGGGTGCGACGCTGCTGGTCACGGTCGATTGCGGCACCACCAGCATCGAGCCGTTGGCGGAAGCCAAGAAGCTCGGCATGTCGGTCGTGGTGGTCGATCATCACCAGACCGGCGATGAGTTGCCCGAGGTCGACGCCCTGGTGAATCCGAACCGGCCCGACGATCTCTCGGGCCTTGGCCACCTCGCGGCCGTCGGCCTGGTGTTCGTCACATTGGTCGCGGTGAACCGCGAGCTGCGCCTGCGCGGCTTCTGGACCCGCGAGATGCCGGAGCCCGACCTGCTCAGCGTGCTGCATCACGTCGCGCTCGGCACCGTTGCCGACGTCGCGCCGCTGATCGGGCTGAACCGGGCCTTTGTCGCCAAGGGCCTGATCGCGATGCGCCGCCGCGACCATGTCGGCCACACCGCGCTGATGGATGTGGCGCGGCTCAATGGCCCGCCGGAGGCCTGGCATCTCGGCTTCATGCTGGGCCCGCGCATCAATGCCGGCGGCCGCATCGGGCGCGCCGATCTCGGCGTGCGGCTGCTGCTCGAGGGCGATGTCTCGGAGGCCGCGCGGATCGCGGCCGAGCTCGATCGCCTCAATGCCGAACGGCGGGTGATCGAGCAAGCGGCCGAGGCGCAGGCCGAAGCCGAAGCGCTGGCCTCGCTTGGGCTCGAGGACAAGGGCGCGGTGATCGTCACCGCGGCGGAAGGCTGGCATCCCGGCGTGGTCGGGCTGGTCGCGGCGCGGCTGAAGGAGAAGTTCGCACGGCCGGCCTTTGCGATCGCGCTCGAGCCGGGCGGCATCGGCACCGGATCGGGCCGCTCGATCGGCGGTGTCGATATCGGCAAGGCGGTGCGGCAGGCGGTGCACGACGGTCTGTTGATGAAGGGCGGCGGGCACGCGATGGCGGCCGGCGTCACGCTGCGCAAGGAGAAGCTCGCCGAATTCCGCGCCTACATGGAGAGCGCGCTGGCGGCCGACGTCGCCAACTCGCGTCACGAGAACGAGCTGTTCATCGATGGCGCCGTAACCGGGCGCGCGGTGACGCCGGAATTCGCCGCGACGCTCAATCGCGCAGGGCCGTTCGGTGCCGCCAATCCCGAGCCGGTGATCGCGCTGCCGTCACATCAGCTGGTCTATGCCGACGAGGTCGGGCAGGCGCATTTGCGGCTGCGCTTCAAGTCCGGCGATGGTTCCATCGTTAACGGTATCGCATTCCGCTCGGTCGGACAGAAGCTCGGCAGCGCCTTGACGCAAAATCGCGGCCAGCAATTGCACGTGGCGGGCTCTCTTGCAGTCGACCGTTGGCAAGGCACCGAACGTGTGCAATTCCGTGTGCTCGACGTCGCGGTACCGGATCAGGGCCCGACGGTGATCAAATAAGAAACGTTGGGAGTGGACATGGCAGGACAGGTTGAAGGCAAGGTCGCGCTGGTGACCGGCGGCGCGTCGGGCATCGGCGAGGCGATCGTCGAATTGTTCGCGCAGGAAGGCGCGACGGTTGTTGCGACCGACATCGACGAGTTGAGAGGACCCGAGCTCGCCGCGCGGCTCAAGAAGGCTGGTCGCGAGGTGATCTTCCTGCCGCAGGATGTCACCAGCGAGGAGCGCTGGATCGAGGTTATCGCCGACATTGGCAAGCGCTAT
This sequence comes from Bradyrhizobium sp. USDA 4011, assembly GCF_054063415.1. Taxonomy (NCBI): domain Bacteria; kingdom Pseudomonadati; phylum Pseudomonadota; class Alphaproteobacteria; order Hyphomicrobiales; family Nitrobacteraceae; genus Bradyrhizobium; species Bradyrhizobium sp. USDA 4011. Next base: position 339,276 of record NZ_JBSSGG010000001.1, on the reverse strand, counting down.
GGCCGCCTCGATATCATGGTCTCCAACGCCGGCATCGGCATCGGGGCGCCGTCGATTGTCGAGATGTCGCTCGCGGACTGGCGCCGGCAGACCGCCATCAATCTCGATGGCGTATTCCTGTCGGTGAAGCATTCCCTGCCGCTCATGCGCAAGCATGGCGGCGGCTCGATCATCATGATGTCGTCGCTGGCAGGACTGCGCGGTGCGGCGACGCTCTCCGGCTACAGCGCGACCAAGGGCGCGGTGCGGCTGTTCGCCAAGTCGATCGCGATGGAATGCGCGCAGGTGAACGACGGCATCCGCGTCAACTCCGTGCATCCCGGCATCATCGACACGCCGATCTGGGGCAAGATCCCGACCGGCGCGACGGGCGCCGGCCAGAACGCGCCGATCGATCCGGAGGAGCGCGCAAGGTTCGCCACGCCGCTCGGCCGCGCCGGCCAGGCGATCGAGATCGCGCAAGGCGTGCTCTACCTCGCTTCGGACGCATCGCGCTACGTCACCGGCAGCGAGCTCGTGATCGACGGCGGCATGAATGCCGGTGCGGCAACCGAAATAGTCTCCGTCGTTGCGAGGAGTTGAGCGGAGCATTTGCATCCCAACCGTCGTCGTCCCTGTGTGACGCGCTGTTTCGAGTGACACCCCTGGGCAATTCCGGGATTGACTGGGATCGGGCGAGAAGTGACGAGTTCGCAAGGGCAACCAGTATCGGTTGGGAAAGCCGACGCGCGAATTCAGAAGTCTTGCTGGCCGGTGACGACCAAGTCGCCGTCCGAAGAAACAGCGGCCCACTGTTCTTCAGTGAGTTCGGAGACCTTGCTTGCGAAGCGCGAGGTCACGTATGGCGTCGATCCGACGCTGACTGGCGCGACCGATGCGATCCTCGCGCAAAACGTCTCGATCCGTCCGATGGAAGGTCAGGACGTCAATCGTAACCTTTGTAGTGCGAGACGATGCAGGCAAAATAGTTGGATGGTTCGCCTGCGAGCAACTCGGCTTCGTGAGTTCATATCGGCTTTTGACCGTTAACGGTCATCCCACGCAAAAGCACTTGACGCCTCGCTCATCCAATCTAGTATCCAATCAGATGTTTGATGGGGATGGGGTCCCCCGACAACCGCCGTGAGGCTGATGGCTCCTACCAGGACGCAGGGCGTCGGTAGGAGCTTATTTGTTCCCAGCAGCGCCTGAGAAAGAGCGCATAATGGCTGGACTTCCTAGCTCCTTAGCAATCGCGATTTGGTTTGTGGCCGCACTGTGGGTCGTCGGTGCGCTAGCCTACTACTTTGAAGATTCCGCTGAAGTTGTTTGGTTGACGCTATTCCTTGGAATGGGCGTCACCTTGGCGGAATGGCGTCTCAGTAGGGATAGAAGATGACGCCTGAATTGGAGGAACCGCAACAAACTCAAGGGGGCCGGCATGCTCAGTGAACCTGCACGTATGGCGAACGCTCGCGAACACAACTCGTGGTCACGAGCGTTTGCGCTGCTGTGGTTGGCACTGTCTCTAGCTGTCTTTGGTGGTGCTTATGCGCTTGCCGAGGCGAGTGAAATGTCCAACTCGAACCGCACTCTGATGTTCATAATGCTCTGCACCATCATCCTGACTAATGCCATTTGGCAGGCCGCAGGGTTGGCCCTCACTCGGCTCGAAAATTTGATCCTTCCTCGTGGTGAAAGCTCCGGGAAGCCATGACTGAAATCTGGACCCTTGCTGCCCTGTGGCTCGGCCTCGCTCTCATGGCCACATTGCTGTCTATCTGGCTGCGCATCGCGACTGCTCTGTCGGAAATCGTCGTTGGTACCATAGCCCAACTGGTGATTGGTGCCATTATTGGCGCAGCTATGCTTGGCACCGACCAGACCTGGGTGAAGTTCTTGTCGGGGACAGGCGCAATCCTCCTTACGTTTCTTGCGGGTGCTGAACTCGATCCAGCCGTTTTTCGTGAACGTTGGAAGGAGGCAGGTGCGGTTGGCCTAATTAGTTTCTTCGTTCCGTTCGTAGGATGTGCCTTTGCGGCTCGGTACCTGCTCGGCTGGGACCCTATGGCCAGTTGGCTTGCGGGAGTCGCAATGTCTACGACCTCCGTTGCGGTGGTGTATGCGGTGATGCTCGAATTTGGCTTCAATGGCACCAACTACGGCAAGGTAGTACTCGCGGCGTGTTTCGTCACTGATCTTGGTACGGTGCTGGTGCTGGGCCTCATCTTTGCACCGTTCACGCTGAAAACTCTGGTTTTTGTCGGAGTTTGCGTCGCCGTTCTCGTGCTCCTACCTTGGGTAACTGCGCAGTTCTTCCGCTTGTACGGCAATCGCCCTTCTGAACTCGAAACGAAGTATTTGCTGCTGCTGCTGTTCGCGCTTGGCGGACTTGCGAGTTGGGCCGATAGCGAAGCTGTGCTCCCGGCCTACCTTATTGGGATGATCCTCGCAGGGAGCGTCGGCAAGGATCACATTCTGATCCGAAGGCTGCGTACCTTGTGTTTCGGATTTCTAACGCCGTTCTATTTCATCCGAGCTGGATCCTTTGTTTCGGTACCAGCCCTGATCGCGGCACCTGCAGCATTTCTTGTGATGCTTGCGGTCAAGCTGGTCACCAAAATAATCGGCGTCTATCCGGTTACTCGCGCATTCGGTTCACCGCATAAGGATGCGATGTACACCACTCTCTTGATGTCAACAGGACTGACATTCGGCACCATTTCGTCGTTGTTTGGACTGTCACACGGCATCATCAGTCAGGCGCAGTATTCGGGGCTAGTTGCAGCCGTGGTCGGCAGTGCCGTCGTCCCGACCCTAATTGCCAACGCGTTCTACCTTCCGCGCCATTTTCTAAACAATTCAGCGAACAGGATCAAAGCGGAAGGCTCGGTGCCGTCCGGCGTCCCAGAAGCGCACAAAGCCTAGGAGGGAATATGGATATACCGAAAGACGCAATGCTCTTACGCATCTTCTTTGGAGAGGATGATCGTTTTGAACATCAACCGCTTTACGAGGCGATCGTGCAGAAGGCCCGTGGCATGCATCTTGCTGGCGCGACGGTTCTGCGGGGACCAATGGGTTTCGGGCACTCAAGCCGTCTGCACACCGCGAAGGTCCTTCGACTGTCGTTCGATCTTCCTATCGTTGTCGAAATCGTGGACACCGAAGCCAAGATCAATGAGTTCTTACCGATACTCGATGGCATGATGACCAGTGGCCTCATAACTCTGGAAAAGGTTCAAGTGCTGCAATATGGCAAGGAAGGTCTAAGAGAGCGAGCAGGTCTTCCTTAAGGTTGCTCGCCCTCAATCGCGAGAAGAATATGATGAATTATCTTTGGGTGGCGGTTGGCGGCGCGCTCGGAAGCATGGCACGCTTTTGGTGCTCGGGCTTCGTTGCACGCCAATTCGGCGAATGGTTTCCTTGGGGCACGCTTATCATCAATGTCTTGGGTTCGTTCATAATCGGAGCATTCGCTTCGTTGAGCGCAACCGAAGGCCCATTCTTGATCCGGCCAGAGCTGCGCGTCTTTGTCATGATTGGCGTGTGCGGCGGCTTCACCACGTTCTCCTCATTCAGCCTTCAAACGCTTAATCTATGGCTCGAAGGTGAGTGGTTATGGGCAGGTGCGAACTGTGTTCTTTCGTTCGTTTTCTGCCTCTTAGCGGTTTGGCTTGGATACGTTTCGGTGGCCGCTGCTTTCCGCTAATCTGACTGAGGCGTCGTCAGCCGCCACAAAGGGCTGGGCGTTATTTCCGCTATTGGCCCTTCAGGGACATCGCGGGCGCCCGCTATATGGCTGCTTTTGACTGTCAAGCGGACCCAGGAAATGCCCTGGCTGGGGGGTGACGAACGAACTTGCGCGCGGTGCCATTCGAATTTGCGCGCTACACCCTGCGAAAGCAGGGACCCATACTCCGCGGCCGATGTTGTGAACGGGACTTGTCGTTCCAGCGGCGTGCAACAATCATCATCTGTGGTTATGGGTCCCTGGTTTCGCAGGGACGACACGGAGTATGTGCTGCGAGCTAACTGCCTTGCCGCAGCCGCGCCAATACCTTGAGCCCGCCGTAACCGTCGGCAGGCAACAGGCCCATCCTGACCTGATAGTCCTTGATCGCCTTCATGGTGTCGTTGCCGACGCGGCCGTCGGTGCCGCCGGTGTCGAAGCCGGCCTTGGTCAGCCGCGTCTGCATCTCCTGTACCTCGGCCAGCGTCAGCGCCCGCTCCGAGCCGGGGAACGGCTGAATGAACGGCGGTCCGCCGAGACAGCGATCGCCGAGATGGCAGATCGCCAGCGCGTAGTTCATCGAGGGATTATAGCTCTTCACCGAATTGAAGTTCGGGCCGAGCAGGAAGGCGGGGCCGCCCGCGACCGGGATCCAGAGCTGCGCCGACGCGTTCGGCTGCGGAAACGGCTGGCCGTCGGCCCTGACGACGCCGGCGCTGGCCCAGGCCGCGTAGGTGCGACTGCCGCCGGCGCCGCCGCCCGGTGCGCGAACCTCGTAGCCCCAGTGCTCGCCGCGACGCCACTTGCCCCGATTGACGAGATATTTCGCGGTCGAGCCCAGTGCATCGTCGGGCCGGCCGAATGGCGAGACCTTGCCGTCGCCGTCATAGTCGAAGCCGACATTGAGCCAGACTTCCGGCATCCACTGCGAGTGGCCCATCGCGCCGGCCCAGGAGCCGTTCATCTCCTCCGGCGTGCTCCAGCCGCGCTGCACGATCTTCATCGCGTTGATCAACTCGGTTTCCCAATAGGCCTTGCGGCGCGGCTCGTTCCACGCGAGCGCAGCAAGCGAGGGAAACACCGGCGTCATGTGGTTCTGCTGCACCAGTGGATCGCCGTAGGCGGATTCAACACCCCACAGCGCGAGCAGCGTGCCGCGTTCGACGCCGAAGTCGCGCTCGATCCGGGCGAACAGCGCCTCGTTCTTCTTCAGCGCCTCGCGGCCGTGGATGATGCGCCAGTCCGAGACGCGGCGGTTGATGTACTGCCAGATCTGCTCGTGGAATTCCGGCTGGTTGCGCATCTGCCTGAACACGCTCATGTCGGGCTCGACCCGACCCATGCAGCGATTCCAGGTCGCCTCCGAAATGCCTTTTGCCAACGCGCGGGCACGAAAATTGTCGCGCCATTGGTCGAAGCCCGGAGGGGACGCCGCCAGTGCGCCGAGCGGAGTGCCGAGTGTTACGCCTGCCGCGAGAGCCGCCTTCAGGACGGCGCGGCGGGCAGGGGATTTCAAAGAATCAGGCTGTTTCATCGGGCCAGTGTAGCGGCGCCGATCGGGTGAGCCAAAAGCCACGCCGCCGCAGGAGCTATGTATCCTGCAAATCTGTGGCGATTTTTGACAGCCATTGCCGGACAATCTGCTCCGACCCGGCGTCGAGACTGGCGGCGAGCCGCCTCTCCTGGGCCTGGGCGATGTGGCGGCATTTCTCCAGCAGCGTGGTTCCATGGCTGGTCAGCGTCCACTGCAGCACCCGGCCGTGGACCGGATGCGGCGTCTTGCGGATCGCGCCGTCGCGCTCGAGGTTGCGGATGATCACGCTGACGGTCTGCGGCGTCAGCAATGCCACCCGCGCCAGATCGGCGCCCGAGAGGCCCGGATAGGCTTTCAGCATCGTCAGCACGACGAACTGGGGAGAGGTGACGCCGAGGCCTCCCAGCTCGCGCTCCATCGACAGCCGCGAGGCCGCGTGGGCCTGGCGCAGCAAATAGGCGAGGTAGCCCTGTTCGCCGCGCTTGCCTTCGCCGGGCGGCGGGACGGCGGAGGCGGGCAGGGCCTCAGCGGCCGATCCTGCCCCGTTCGCAACCTTGCCCGCCGCCGCTTTCGCCGCCGGGCACCGCCCGGCGGCGCCGGATTTCCGTCGCTTCTGCATTCCCGCCATGTTGCCTTCGCGAGTGTCTGCGTCTTGCTGGATATCAGAGCTCTGATAATATGTCAGTGTACTGATAACATGAGGCCTAGCCAATGTCACATGCCCGCAAGGAATACACCGACTTCGAGAAGCTCGCCCCCGATGTCTTCGCCGTCGTGCGTGACCTCGGTCAGTTCGCGGCGAAGGCCGGTCTCGACAAGCAGCTGCTCGAACTGGTCAAGCTGCGCGCCTCGCAGATCAACGGCTGCGCCTTCTGCGTGCAGTATCACATCCTGCAAGGCGAGAACCTCGGCGTGCCCACAGACAAGCTCAACCTCGTCGTGGTGTGGCGCGAGGCGCCGCAGTTCTCGGCCCGCGAGCGCGCGGCGCTGGCCTGGACCGAGGCGCTGACGACCCTGCCGAACGGCGTCAGCGACCAGGTCTATGCGGAGGCCACCGCTGAATTCTCCGAAAAAGAGCTGACCTACCTGACCTCGGCGATCGCCTCGATCAATGTCTGGAACCGGTTCGGCGCCGCCTTTCGCTGGACGCCGCCGCCGCGCCGGCAGCGGGCGGCCGCGGCGGCTTCGTAAGACGGAACGAACGGCAATTGACAGGGGAGAACGACCGATGACTTCGATGGCGATGACACCGTCTGTTTCATTCGCGCGGCCGCCGCAGCCGGTCTTGCTGGCCGTGATCGCGGGACTGGCCTCGGCCTTCGTGATCGGCAAGGCGTTGCCGACCCCGATGGATGCGATCTCCGCGGCGATCGCGCCGCTCTGCGCGAGCGCCAATGCGGCATCGCCGCTCGACAAGGTCGAAATCATCACCTCGCATGCGTTGCCCAACGTGCCGGGCAAGCGCGTCACGGTGGTGCGCGTTCTACGGGCCCGGCGGCTTCACGCCGCCGCATCGCCATTCCGGCTCGGTGACGGCCTACATCAGCAAGGGCGAGATCCGTTCCCAACTCGGCGGCGGCCCGGTCGAAACCTTCAAGGTCGGCCAGTCCTTCTTCGAGCCGCCGGGCTCGACCCACATGGTCTCGGCCAATGCCAGCACCACGGAGCCGGCGGAACTGATCGCGGTTTTCGTCGCGGACGAAGGCGCGCAGCTGACCACGATGCTGGAATAGCCGCCGGCAATTCCGATCGACGCCGGCCCAATTCCGCAGGTCGCGCGCGTCCTCGAGCACTGGACCAGTTTGCCGTGAAGTCCGCAGCAAACTGGACCTTGCAAGCGGAATTGGGCGCGGTGATTGATGGCGCGGCAGTGACGATCGCAATGCGATCGCGCCGCTCGCGCGGCGGTCAACGAACAGGAGCAACCGATGGTCAATCTCAAGGGGCTTTCCGCCTTCCCGATCACGCCCTCGAATCGAGATGGGCAGGTCGATGCGGGAGCGCTTCGCGCATTGCTGGAGCCCATGATCGCGGCGAAGGTGGATTCGATCGGGCTGCTCGGAAGCACCGGCTCATATCCGTATTTCAGCCGCGATGAGCGGCGGCGTGCCGTGCAGGCGGCGGCGGCCCTGGCAGGTGGCAAGACGCCGATCCTGGTCGGCGTCGGCGCGCTGCGCACCGATGATGCGGTGAAGCTGGCGCAGGATGCACGCGATGCCGGCGCGGCGGCAGGCCTGCTGGCGCCGGTTTCCTACACGCCGCTCACCGATGATGAGGTCTTCGAGCACTTTCAAACGGTGGCGCGCGAAAGCGGATTGCCGATCTGTATCTACGACAATCCGGGCACGACGCATTTTCGATTCACGCCGGCCCTGGTCGGTCGCCTCAGTCGCCTCGAAGGGATAATCGCCGTGAAAAGCCCGGCGTTGGATGCTTCGACGGTGCCGGGCCACATTGCCGAATTGCGGGCTGTCGTGCCGAGCGGCTTCTCATTGGGTTACAGCGCCGACTGGAATTGCACCGAGGCGCTGCTCGCGGGTGGCGAGACCTGGTACAGCGTTCTCGCGGGAATTCTCCCCAAGGTCTGCGTCGACATCGTCCGCGCCGTGGAAAGTGGAGATGCGGCCCGGGCACGGCAGCTCGACGCGCGGCTGCAACCGGTCTGGCAGTTGTTCAAGACATTTTCGAGCCTGCGGGTCGCTTACGCGATCGCCAATCTCAGGGGGATCTGTAGGGCCGAGCCTCCGCGTCCGATCCTGCCACTGCCGCCGGAGGCCCAAAAGAAGGTCGGTGAGGTCCTGGCCGGAATGGAGATCGGTTGATTGCATCGCGGTGTGTGACGTCGCGCATCGATCGATTTCGAATGGAACCCGCGGTCGTCCCGTCAGCGGCGTGGCTTCCATCGGCGCGCAAAATCGGCATAACAATCGCAAAGCGTGCTCGCTGGGAGGCGTTCGATGCGATTGCCGGTGTTTCTGTTGACGCTTCTGGTTCCTGCAATGGCCTGGGCCGAGGAGCCTGTGACCGACGCGCCGGCGTTGTGGGGCAGTCCCACCGTCGACCACGGCGCCTGCTGCAAGACGCTTGGCGAGGTGCGCAGCAATATCGACCGGCTCGACCGCGAGATCGTGCGCCTGATGGCCGAGCGCGGCCGCTACGTCCATGAGGCCGCCCGCTTCAAGGCCAACCCCGCGCAGGTCGAGGCACCCGAGCGTGCCGAGGCGGTGGTGAAGAAGGCGATGGCGCTGGCGGAAGCGGACGGCCTGTCGCCCAAGGTTGCGGAAGCCGCCTATCGCGCGATGGTGCGCGCCTTCATCGATTACGAGCAGGGCATCTTCGCGGCCGCCGCGTCACGCGGCGATGCCCCCTGGAAGAAGTAGGCGGCCTATCGCACCACAATGCAGCTTCCCAATCCGCGCAATGACAATGACGCGGCCGATGTGGCGCGGAGCGCCACGGCCCCAAGGGCGAACGGCGTTTGCACGATTTCGGAATAATGGAATAGTGCCGCTGATTTGCCCGACGTGTCAAGTTGTCGTGCCTGATGCCGGCAGCCGCCGGCTACTTTGCATGGGGTTGTTTTCGATATTTTGGCCGTGCGCCTCGAACCAGTGTCCGCGTCGCTCGCCCTAATTGCCGCCGCCTTCCTGGATGTCGATGCGATGCACGACGTCGTCGGGCAGGGCGTGGGCCACGGCGGCCGCAGGTCCGGGCTCCGGTCCAATCTCGCGGCCGCGGCCGCGGATCAGCCGCTCATAGGCCGACACCAGCGTGGTGTAGGGATTGACCCAGAGCCAGCCGTCGCGCGTGAACACCTGCACGTCGAAATGCAGATGCCGTGACGTGCCGTTGGGATGGTCGAGATAGTTCGAGGCCACGCCGATCTTCTCGCCCTCGCTGAGGCGGCGTCCGTTGAGCAGGCCGTCGGCATCCATCACGGACGGGTTCATGTGCATGTAGCGGAAGCGGACATGCTCGGTGCGGGTGTTGACCTGCAATGTCGCGGCCTGCTGCTGCGCCGAGCGGATCACGATACTGTCGCGCACCGCAACGACGGCCTGCCGCCTGGGGTCGCAGCCATCCGTGCTGTCGGGCGGGCAGCCACCCGGCCTGATGTCCTGGCCCTGATGCCCGTAGCCGCTGGCGCATTGCCCGACCTCGAAGCTGCGCGCCTCGCAGAAATTGTCCTGCCAGGGATACTCGTCGACCCGCCCGCGCTTCGGAAAGGACTGCGAGTGCGCGAAGGCCGGCGCCTTCTCCAGCGGAAAGCGGATCTGCGAATACACCGTGAAGTCGGCGTGCCCGCCGTGCGGTCTGCGGCCGCCGCTGCCGGCGATGATGTCGCCGCTCGGGCGATAGGTGAAGGCGGCCGACGGCGTGACCGGGCGCTCGGCGATATCGGAGGCGATGTCGCTGCGCGGCCGCGACGGTTGCCCGCCGGCGATGCGCAACGCCTTCAGGAACCGCTCGGCCACCGGATAGGCCTCGCGGCAGGCGAGCCGCTTCGGCCGCGGCGCGCTGTCGAGGCACTGGATCGAGACGACATAGGGAATCCCGAAGCGGGTGAAAGCGTAGCGCACGTAGCCTTCGCGGATGACGCGGCGCAGGTTCGGAAACTGCGCGGCCAGCGTCTTGACCGGTTCGCCCTTGGCGCCGAGCCGGTCGGCGAGGTCGTAGACCAGGATCGAGCCCGAGATCTGCACCTCGACCGGTTTGGCAAAGGTCCGCGGCGGCATGCCGTCGCCTGCGCCCGGGTCGAGCGAGAACACCGCGTCATAGCCGGACGCGCCGGCATGGAAGACATCGGCCGCGCGGAAGTCGGCCTGGTAGCGTGCGACCGGCTGGCCGTCCGGCGCGCCGTTCTGTCGTGCGTCGAGATAGCTTGCGGGGTCGAAAGGCAGCAGCACCGGGATCGGACTGCGCGCGATGCCGGGGAAGAGCGGCGATGTCACCGCATTCAGCTGCACCAGCGCGGGCGTCGCGCGCGGATCGGTGGCGGGAACGCGGCGCTGTCCGGCGAATGTGAAGCCGGAGACGATGGCCGGGCGGGTGGTGATCTCTTGCCGGAGCTGGTCGAGCACCGAGCGCCATTCGACCCGCATGGCCGAGATCGAAGGCGTCCGGAATTCGTCGGCATGAGCGCCGGGAGGAGGCAAGAGCAGGGCTGCCAGCCAGCAACTGAAGAAGCTGACGACCTTCCTGTTCACTGCACTCCCCGGGTCATGTCCGATCGCGAGAGATTAGAGCAAGTTTCGGAAAAGTGTGTAGCAGTTTTCCGGAAAGTTTGAGGTTAAACAACGACCTGATGCGCGGTGATGATTCATTACGACCGTCACCGCGCTTGGCCCCTCAATCCTCGGCCGCTCAATCCTTGGCGCGTTCAACGTAGGAGCCGTCCTCGGTCATCACGACGATGCGCGTGCCGGCGGAAACGTGCGGCGGCACGCCGGTGCGGATGCCGTTGGACAGCATCGCGGGCTTGTACGACGACGAGGCGGTCTGCCCCTTGGTGACGGGCTCGGTCTCCACCACTTCGAGCGTCACGCGCTGGGGCAGCTGGATCGCGACCGGATTGCCCTCGTGCATCGACAGCTTCACGGTCATGTTCTCCTGCAAATACGGCGCAGACGAACCGACGATCTCCTTGGAGACCTGGACCTGATCGTAGTTGTCGTTGTTCATGAAGTGGAAGCCGTCGGCGTCCTCATAGAGGTAGTTGTAGTTGTGATCCTCGACGGTGGCCTTCTCGACCTGGTCGGTGGTCTTGTAGCGCTCCGACACCTTCACGCCGTCGCCGATGCGGCGCATTTCGATCTGGCTGACGGGGGTGCCCTTGCCGGGATGAATGTTTTCGGCGGAGAGGACCACATAGAGCTTGCCATCCTGCTCGATGATGTTGCCCTTGCGGATGGAACTGGCGATGACTTTCAAAGGTGTTTTCCTGAATTTGAGAAGCGGGGGCGCAAACCGGACCGGCAGCCCCTCGGCCGTGGCGGCGATTTCGGCTGCAACATACTGATTTGTCCCTGAGATGCCAGTCTTTTGCGGCCGAATTCGGCAGTTTGCCAACCGCCGGCAACAGCCCTGGGGCGACGCTAATGAGGGTCCTTGCCGGGGAATTTTCGGGCCTTCTCGTTATGTTCGGCGAGGCTTGATCTTCGGCAAGACTTGCCGGAACCGAGAAGGTGCCCGTCTTCAGGTCGTAGAGGCAGCAACCAGCCGACCGTGGCGACATCCCACTTCCGCGGAACTGGCGATGGGACGCGCGAGCCGGCGTTCGGGTTCAGCTGTGGCGACGCATGGACAATGCCGGCATCTTTCGACAAGAAAGGACTCACTTCGCCGCGTTCCGCTGCGATTAAGGCCGTGTCGACCATGTATTTGTATGGAATCAATGATTTGTGCCCGCCTCTTAAATCGGGGCGGTGGCTTGCTGATGTTGAATCCGTAACCGTTGGATCGACCGGCCGATGACAGCCCATGACCAGCCGTCGCCCTGGTGGACGCCGTCACGCTACGCCGATCGCAGGCCGTTCCTGCAGGCGCGGACCGCGATCACACGGGCGCTCCGGGCGTGGTTCGAGGAGCAGGGCTTTGCCGAGGTCGAGACCGCCATCCTGCAGATCTCGCCGGGCAACGAGACCCATTTGCACGCCCCCCGTACCGAGCTCAGGCAGGCCGACGGCGCGCCGGTGCCACGCTATCTGCGCACCTCACCGGAGTTCGCCTGCAAGAAGCTGCTCGCGGCGGGTGAGCCCAGGATCTACGAGTTCGCGCGGGTGTTCCGCGATCGCGAGCGCGGCGACCTGCATTTGCCCGAATTCACCATGCTGGAATGGTACCGCGCCAATGCCGGTTACGACGCCATCATGGCCGACACGATCGTCGTGATCGCCCATGCAGCGCAGGCGACCGGGATCGGGCGGTTTTCATTCCATGGCAGGATCGCCGACCCCTTTGCCGAGCCGGAGTTGATGACGGTTGCCGCGGGTTTCGAGCGCTTCGCCGGCATCGACCTGCTGGCGACGATCTCGGGCGGCGAGGGCGATCGCGCGGCGCTGGCGTCAGCCGCGCGCGAGCGGGTGCGGATCGCGGACGACGACACCTGGTCGGACATCTTCAGCAAGGTGCTGGTCGAGCATGTCGAGCCCAATCTCGGACAGGGCCGCCTGACGGTGCTGTTCGAGTACCCGTCGCCGGAGGCCGCGCTGGCACGCACCAAGGCGGGCGAGCCTCGCGTCGCCGAGCGCTTCGAGGTCTATGCCTGCGGGGTCGAGCTCGCCAACGGCTTTGGCGAGTTGACCGACGCAGTCGAGCAACGCCATCGTTTGACCGCGGCCATGGACGAGAAGGCCCGCCGTTACGGCGAGCGCTATCCGCTCGACGACGACTTCCTTGCCGCGGTCGGCCAGATGCCCGAGGCGAGCGGCGTTGCGCTCGGCTTCGACCGGCTGGTGATGCTGGCGAGCGGCGCGCCACGAATTGACCAGGTGATCTGGACGCCGCCTGCAGGAGAGCCATGAACAGGATCGATCCGAAACTGGCGGCAACGCTGCGCCAGCCGCGCGAGCTGGCCGATGCCGGCCTCGTGCCGGTCGCAGCCCTTGCCGCGCTCGAACAGGTGGCTGCGCGCTACGCGGTCGCGGTGACACCGGAGCTCGCGGCGCTGATCGATCCGGCCGATTCCGCCGACCCGATCGCGCGGCAGTTCATCCCGAGCGCTGACGAGCTCGTCGAGCAGCCGGGCGAGAACGCCGATCCGATCGGCGACGATGCGCATTCGCCGGTCGCCGGGATCGTGCATCGCTATCCGGACCGGGTGTTGTTCAAGCTCGTCCATGTCTGCGCGGTCTATTGCCGGTTCTGTTTCCGGCGCGAAATGGTCGGGCCGGGCAAGGCCTCGGCCTTGTCCGACGATGCCTACCGCGGGGCACTGGAGTACATCCGTACCCATCAAGAAGTCTGGGAAGTCATCCTGACCGGCGGCGATCCCTTGATGCTATCGTCGCGCAGGCTGTCCGAGATCATGGCCGATCTCGCTGGCATCGATCATGTGAAGATTATCCGCCTGCACAGCCGTGTTCCCATCGCCGATCCCGAACGGATCAATTCCGACATGGTCGCGGCGCTGCGGGTCGACGGGGCGACGACCTGGATCGCAATCCACGCCAACCATCCGCGCGAGCTGGGCGCCAATGCCCGTGCCGCGTGCGCCCGCCTTGCCGACGCCGGCATCCCATTGGTCAGCCAGTCCGTCCTGCTGCGCGGCGTCAATGACGATGCCGCGATGCTCGCGGCGCTGATGCGCGCCTTCGTCGAGTGCCGGATCAAGCCCTATTATCTGCACCACGGCGACCTTGCACCCGGCACCGCGCATTTGCGCACCACGATCGAAGCCGGGCAGGAATTGATGCGGGCGTTGCGCGGGCGCGTCTCCGGACTGTGTCAGCCGGATTATGTGCTCGACATCCCTGGGGGCTACGGCAAGGCGCCGATTGGCCCGACCTATTTGTCGCAGTCAGCTTCCCGCGAACATGAAGATCCGCCGGAACGGCGGTACCGTATCGTCGATTATTGCGGTGACGTTCATCTTTACCCGCCGCAACCCTGAGCCTGCGATGAGCGGGGCCGGAGACGGACGGCCGGAGCCGCCCGAGGACGAGGGCCGTCGCGGCGTCGAAAATGCTGTGGTGTTCGGCTTCTTTGTGGTGCCGGTCGCGGCGGGAATCTGGCTCCTTGGCACGATGGCCGATATACGGAAGGTTCAGGATTGCGCAGCGCAGGGGCGCCGCAACTGTGCTACCGTCGAGGTGCCGGAACGGGCGCAATAGGGTTGAGAAGCGGAGACGCGAGATGCGGAAGACTGTTTTGTTGATGGCTCTGATAATGGTTGGAGCGCCCCAGGTTGGAACGTCCCAGGCATGGGCGCAGCAACAGGGCGGATCGTCCTCCATGCAGAAGAACGCGCCGCTGCCGGAGGCGCCGGTCGGACATCGTCAGCCACGCCGCGGCGACGTTCCCAATGAAAAGAATATCAGCGATCCGAACAACACCGCGAACAAGGAAGACGCTGCGCTCGACAAGAAGATCAAGAGCATCTGCCGCGGCTGCTAAGCCGCGGAAGAGACCGGCGGAGCGCGATATCCGCCCCGCCGGCAACGCTCAATCCGTTCGACCGTCTCAGGCCGAACGCTCTTGGAGGCCATCACGCCGCACGCTGCGCCTGGCGTCGACGGCATCGGCCAGCTGCTTCAAGACGTCAGCCGTCGCCGCGAGGTCGATGCAGCCGTCCGTGATGCTCTGGCCGTAGGTCAGCGGCTTGCCCGGTACGACGTCCTGGCGGCCGGCGACCAGATTGCTCTCGATCATCACGCCGATGATGCGCTGTTCGCCGCTTGCAACCTGCTGTGCGATGTCGGCGGCAACCAGCGGCTGGTTCTCCGGCTTCTTGCTGCTGTTGGCGTGGCTGGTGTCGATCATCAGCCGCGGCGCGACGCCGGCGTGGCCGAGCTCGGCGGCGGCCGCATCGACGCTCGCTGCATCATAGTTCGGCACCCGCCCGCCGCGCAGGATGACGTGGCAGTCCTCGTTGCCGCTGGTCGCGGCGATCGCCGAACGGCCGCCTTTGGTGACCGCCATGAAATGATGCGGGTGCGAGGCCGACTTCACCGCGTCCGCCGCGATCCGCACGCCACCGTCGGTGCTGTTCTTGAAGCCGACCGGGCAGGACAGGCCGGACGCCAGCTCGCGATGAATCTGGCTCTCGGTGGTGCGCGCGCCGATCGCGGCCCACGAGACCAGATCGGCGATGTATTGCGGCGTCGTCATGTCGAGGAATTCGGTGCCGGCCGGCAGGCCGAGATTGTTCACGGCCGACAGCACGTTGCGTGCAAGGCGCAGGCCCTTGTTGATGTCGAAGCTGCCGTCGAGATCGGGATCGTTGATCAGGCCCTTCCAGCCGACGGTGGTGCGCGGCTTCTCGAAATAGACCCGCATCACGATCTCGAGGCGGTCGGCGAGCTGTTCGCGCAGGCTGGCGAGACGCTCGGCGTAGTCGACGGCCGCCGCGGGATCGTGGATGGAGCAAGGGCCGACGACGACCAGCAGGCGGTCATCGGTGCCGTTGAGGATCGCGTGGATGGCGTTGCGGGCGCCCATCACGACGCGGGTCGCCGTCAGGGTGCGCGGGACCTCCCGCATCACCTCTTCGGGCGTACTCAGCTCTTTCAGTTCCTTGATGCGAAGATCGTCTGTCGTACTCAACACGGCTGGCTCCTTTGGAGTTCGGGACCTGCCGGCAAACAAAAAAGCCGCCAGGTCTGGCGGCTTGTTTTGGACGTTTGCTGCAATTCTTCAGATTGAGCGCGATCCTCCTGCCGCCAGCGAGCTGTCGTAGCTAAAGTACCAAAAATAGCTGGTGGCGACGGTGATCATGGCGGGCTCTATACCCGACGGATATCGGCCTGTCACCCCCCAAATCCGCGGGTGAGCCGCTTCGTCGTCAGGTGTTGCGCGCCGCCAACGCCATACCTATCAGCGTCGCGCCGCCGAACATCAGATTGAGGCCGACGAGGAGGCCGATCGCCCATTCCGCCGAGCCCGGCAGGCCCGCGATGATGAAGAAGGCGATCACGATATCCATCAGGCCGGCGATCAGGAGCCACGACCAGCGTCCCGACAATTCGCGGCGGTGCTCCAGCGCATACATGATGGTGGCGACGCCCTCGGCGACGAAATAGGCGCCGATGACGATGGTCAGCGTCAGCACGCCCTGCATTGGACGGGCCAGCAGCACCATGCCGGCCAGCACGGCGAGCGCGGCCGAGATCAGCGACCACCAGAAGCCCGGCATGTTGCGCGCCCAGAAGGTCACGATCAGTCCGCCGATGCCTGAGATCAGGAACATCCAGCCGAGGAAGATGGTGACGGCGAGGCTCGCGAAGGTCGGCACGATCATCGCCGCGATGCCGAGGATCACGAGCAGGATGCCTTCGAACAGGAAAGCCTTCCAGTGTTGCTTGACCGC
The DNA here is from genome assembly GCF_054063415.1 of Bradyrhizobium sp. USDA 4011. Taxonomy (NCBI): domain Bacteria; kingdom Pseudomonadati; phylum Pseudomonadota; class Alphaproteobacteria; order Hyphomicrobiales; family Nitrobacteraceae; genus Bradyrhizobium; species Bradyrhizobium sp. USDA 4011. Next base: position 323,004 of record NZ_JBSSGG010000001.1, on the reverse strand, counting down.
GGCCTTCATCTCCGATCGCAGTCTGTCGAGATCGTTGGACAGGGTCATCGCGGCTCTCCAAATCTGCAACGGAAAAGTCTGCAACGGTCAAGTCTGCGAGCGTGCGGCGTATCCTAGCCCTGGCCCGGCGTGGACGGAAAGCCCTCCGCGGCGGTCCGCATCCGGTTGCGGCCGAGGAAATAGACAGCGGTGGTCGCGATCAGCAGCGCCAGTCCGATCAGGATCGAGGTGAAGCCGATCGGGACCAGGATGAACGAGGCATTGCGCTCGGGATTGACGTACCAGTGATGCAGCGAGGTGAGCAGGAAGGAGACCCCGGCAAAGCCGGTGCCGCCGCCGACCAGCAGCAGTGCCCACATTCGCCGCAGCTGGCTCAGCCGCTCGCGCGCAACGTCGGTGCGCGGCGCATGATGCCTGCCGAGGCGGCGCACCAGGCGGATTGCAAAACCGATCGAGGAGAAGCCGATCAGCACGCTGGCCGAACCGAGCAGGAGCCGCGCGGTCGGGCCGAGATCGGGAATGCGCTGCAGCGCGAGCAGTGGAAAATCGAACGCTGCATGCAGCGCGACCGGTGCGACCAGCACCAGCGACCAGTTCGTGATGCGGGCCCAGTCGCGGTGGCCCCGGTAGGCGCCGAGCGCACCACCGGAGCGCGCGATCGCAAGGTAGGCGCCGGCGATGATGCCGAGCGCACCGTGAAACGGCACCGTCAGCACGCTGCGCAACGCCGCGAGCGCCCGCCACATGTCCTTGTGCTGGACGAGATAGGCGAGGTTCTCGTAGGCCGCAAATCCGAGGCCGGCGGCCGCGCCATAGACCACCGTATCCATCGGATCGGCGAAGGCACGGCGGCGCGTCGAGATGGCGACGATGACGAGAACCTTGACGATCTCCTCCGGCGCCGCGACGCCGAACGCCGCGCGGACCGCCTGGGTCGCCCAGGGATTGTCGGGAATGGCGAGCAGCGCATTGAAGGGAATGCGCGCCAGGCCGAGCAGCGAGATGCTGGCCGCGCCGAGCACGAAGGCGAGCCACACCTGCACCGGCGGTCCGGGGCGCTCGTCGGCGGCAATCACCAGCCACAGCACCAGCAGCGCGGGCGCGATGGCGGCGGCGCCAATCACAGTCGGAAGCGACTCAAGCAACAACATGAGCCGGACGGCCCCTTTTATGGCACCAAAGCGATGCGGACCGAAGAAATGGCAGCAAGTTCAGCGGATTGCAAATCGAGCATTTGGCGGAATCGGCTCGACTGAAGCCGCTCTTGTGTCCGATATGCCACGGTTGCCGGCGAAAGCGCGGCGCGGGCCTCTATCGGCTCAAAGCAGAGGGTGACCACCGGCTGCCGGGCAGTTCCTGGCAGCCAAACGCCCCCGTGCGGCGTTCTTCAGTATCCGAACTGTGATCGGGTGACGATCTGTGGGTCCAACCAGTTTGCCTGAATGTCGCGAGCCGCGCGGCGCCGGCGTATCGGAGCGAGATCGGGGGCGCATCGACAATGCGGCTCACGCTATGACCAGATCGCCGACCCGCAGATGGGGCGAACGGCGCGCGGCTGTGGCGGCGGCAAGTTTCGGCACCGCGTTCCTTTCCGTGGGCTATAATGTCGCGGGCAAAGCGACTGATCCGGTAAGAGCCAAAGATGTCTTCGATCGATTCTGCTGTGATCGTTCTTGCCGTGATCGCCCTGTTTGCGGCGTTTGTAAACGGTGCGCTGGGTTACGGGTTTTCCTCGCTCACCGTGCCGGTCGCGCTTGTCTTCTACACCAACCGCGTTCTCAATCCCGCGGTCGTCATCGTCGAAGTCTTCGTCAATCTGTATGTTCTGTGCATCAATCTGAGCGGCGTTCCGGCCGTGTGGCGGCGCGTGCTGCCTATTCTCATCGGCATGCTGCCCGGCATCGCGCTCGGAGCCTTTGCTCTGACGTCACTTCAACCCGGCTGGACCAAATTCGCCACCTATTCGATTATTCTGCCGCTTATCCTGCTGCAGGCGGCCGGTTGGCGAAAGCCGATCCAGTCGAAATGGCTTGTCGGTCTGCCCTTTGGAACGGCGCTCGGGGTCCTGTACTCGGTCACGACCATCTCGGGACCGCCGCTGGCAATCCTTTTCAACAATCAGGGCCTTGTCAAAGACGAGTTTCGGGCCGGTCTCGCACTGGTTCGGGTGACAGAGTCCGGCTTGACTGCGATCGCGTATTACAAGCTCGGTCTGTTCATCGAAGAGAGCCGGAGCATCTTGTTCGTGCTCGTTCCCTGCGTGGTCGTCGGCATACCGTTCGGTGCCTGGCTGATCCGGCGGCTGGATGCCGAGACGTTTCGCCGGATCTGCATGAGCTTTGATGCGTGGGTCGTGGGATTCGGCCTGTCGCGCGTGTTGATCGAAGTGAAGCTGATGGAAAGCCCGTGGGCCTACAGCGTCATGGCTGGCACGTTCCTGATCGACGTCTGCTTGTTGTATGTGTTCTTCACCGCGCGGAGAGGGACCGGGCAGAGTTCGCACGCGTTGGCTCCGCTGAGATCTGGAATCGGGCCGGCCCAACCTGATGGCGACAATGCCGCAGGGCGGCGTTCGCAAGGTGGTTAACCTGCCAGCAGGCACCGGCAGGTTTCGACGAACACCTCGGCGCCGGTGACAATATCGGCGTCGTCGGTGTTCTGGATTGAAAACAGTGTTCACGCTGTTGGGCAATTCTGAACGGCGGGAGCGTCGCAGGACATTGACGAATTGGTTCGTCGGCTCATTGCCGCGGCTGAAGGTCGGGGCCTCCGCCGTCTCTGCGAACAGCTACTTCGGAGCCGGAGCCCCGGAAGGCCGTAACCAATCCGCCATCTGTACCGCGGTTTCCGCCTGGCGAGCTCTTCGGATCAACCGCTCGCGCTCAACGCCAGGATAGGTGCCTTGTGCTTCGTTCCGGAGACGCTCAGCCTGATCGCCAAGGCGAATTTCGAGAGAATCGGTCTGCTTGAACCGGCGACGCTGCATGGAACGCTGCTCCATCTTGTTGGGAGGGCGGGACCGCGTGATAGCGTTCTCGTCACCGATAGATGCTGCGTGCGGGGCGATGACGATGACCAACGGCCCGCACGGCATATGTTCCTGCAATGGGAACAATCCCCGGGCGGGCCGAGGCACAGCTCAGGCTGCTTCAGCGTTGATGGCCGCGACGGCCAGTTTGGTCAGCGCGTCGTCGGTCTTCTTCTCCTCAGCCAGGGTCTGATCGAGAAGCTTGACCGCGTCGTTCATGCTCAGCCTGCTGGCCCATGCCTTGAGCGTGCCATAGCGGGAGATTTCGTAGTGCTCGACCGCCTGTGCGGCGGCAAGCAGGCCAGGATCGAGCGCCGGCGTGTCGGCGTATTCGTCCATGATCTCCTTGCCCTCGTCGATGATCCCCTCGATCGCGTCGCATTTCTTGCCGCGCGCTGGCTTTCCCAACAACTCGAAGATCTTCTCGAGCCGGTCGATCTGGCCCTCGGTCTCCTCGTGATGCTTCTCGAAGGCTGCGCGCAATTTATCCGATGACGCTGCCTTGGCCATCTTCGGCAGCGCCTTATAGATCTGCTTCTCGGCGTAGTAGATGTCCTTCAAGGTGTCGAGGAACAGGGCGCTGAGGTCTTTCTCCGGCATCGACTTTCTCCATCGCAACGGTTGATTTCGCGATCCCAACCCGCGCGCAGATGCGATGTTCCTATTTGTGGTGGCTGGAGCTTGAGCTGAACCGATCATTGCGTCAGCAGGCGCCGGCAGGTTTCGACGAACACCTCGGCGCCCGTGACGATGTCGGCGTCGTCGGTGTTCTCGCTCCAGTGATGGCTGATGCCGCCGATCGACGGCACGAACAGCATCGCCGCCGGCATGATGGTGGCGAGGACCTGGGCGTCATGGCCGGCACCGCTCGGCATGCGGATTGATTTGCCGCCGGCGCAGGCGGCGCTCGCGGCTTCGATCGCATCCTGGAAGGCAGGCGTCATCATCGCGGGAACGCCGGTGCGGATCCGCTCGACCTTCACGCCGCAGCGGCCCTGTGCGGCGGCCATGCGATGCAGGTGTTCTTCGAGACGTGCGATCACCTCGGGATTGTCGTCGCGGATCTGGAACAGCATGTCGGCGTGGCCTGGGATGATGCTCGGCGCGCCCGGGTCCAGCGTGATGCGGCCGGTGGTCCAGACCGTGCGCGGTCCGCACAGCGCAGGGAAGCTGTCGTCGATGGCGACGCAGAACCGCGCCAGCGCCAGGCCGGCATCCCTGCGCACCGCCATCCGCGTGGTGCCGGCATGGTTCTGCTCGCCGGTGAACGTGATGCGATATTGCCAGATGCCGACGATGGAGGTGACGACGCCGATCTTGAGCCGGCCAGCTTCCAGCGTGTCGCCTTGCTCGATATGGGCTTCGAGGTAGCCGATATGGCGGCCAGATTCGGCGGTGAGGCGCGGGCGGCCGGCGAAGCCCGCATCGCGCAATGCCTGTCGCAGGGTGCGATCGCTGGAGCGGTCGCGCGCCGCATCGATGTCGGCTTCGGTCACGGCGCCGGTGAACGACCGGCTGCCGAGGAAACTGCCGAAATGCCCTTCCTCGTCGCACCATGCCGCGACCTCGACCGCGCCGTTGATGCCGGGATCGCCATTGATGACGCGCGCGGCTTCGAGCGCATAGATCACGCCGAGCGGCCCATCGAGCCAGCCTGCTTGGTTCTGGCTTTCGAGATGCGAGCCCGCAAGCAGCTTCGGTCCTGCTTTCGCACTTGTGCCGAACACATTGCCGATGCCGTCGATCGTCGCGGTGAGTTCGGCATCGGGCAGGTGGGCTGCAAGCCAGTCCAGCGAGCGCAGATGCGGCTCCGAGAATGTCGGCTTGTGCACGCCGCTCTTGTAGGCGCCGATCGCGCGCAGCGCGTTGAGATCGGCGAGCACGCGCTTGCCGTCGAAGCGACCGTTGATGCCTGGCATGGTTGGACTCCGGATGAGTTTGAGTCTTGATCTACGCCTTGATCTACGTCTTGGCGCCTCAATCCCGTCTTGATGCCGTCGCGGTTGGATGCGACGGAACAATCAGGGTGAACGATTTCTTAGCGGTTCTGCTCTTAGGTCGCAGGACTGATGTCGCGGTACGAATAGCGTGTGAGTGTGATCATGTCTGCATTCAGGAACTGGGCTCGCAAGGCCGCTGTGCTGTTTCTGCCGATCGCGCTCGGCGCCTGCGCGCAATACTCGCAACAATACAGCATGACGACCCCGCCGCCGGCAACCGGTCCGCTGGCCTGGGACGGCGCCGGGCAAGATCCGAATCAGCCGCAACCGCGACGGCATGCGCGGAATGCGTCGCCGGCGGTGGCGGAGACGCAACTGTCGGAAGCGGATGCCGACGACCGGCTGGCGCGCAAGCTCGTGATCTGCAGCACCTGCATCAAGCAGACGCCGGTGGCGGCGGCCGCGGGGCAGCCGACCAATCGTCAGGACGTCGCGAGCGTGACCAATCACTAGCGCGCTGACGCCCGAGATCGATCCGGCCTGCAGGCCTTAGTTAGGCCACGATGTCGTTCGATGCGCAGGCCCATGCCGTTCCGTAGCCTCATTGTTCCCGTCGTCGTCATCGCGCTTGCGGCCGCCATCCTGATTCATGGGGGTGGTTCGCGGGCCCATGCGCATGCGCCGTCGCATTGCGGCTTCTGGACCTCGATCGAGGCCGGATTGTCGTGCAGGTAATCTCCCGCCGGTGGCCTGGGCGGCAGTCCGGGAAAAGCGTGTCTCGACGCTTGCCCGTCCGGCCAATCGCCACTATACGTTCGCCCGTCGCGGCCGTTCGCCGGTAGCGGCCAGTACGGCACATCTCACGTCTAACGTATTGATTTGCCGGGAGTTTTGCTCCCTTCGTCTATCGGTTAGGACGCCACCCTTTCACGGTGGAGAGAGCGGTTCGATTCCGCTAGGGAGCGCCATCGGCGCCAAACCGGAAATCCAGCAGACTCAACGAATTATCGCGCAGGCGAACGCCTTGCCATGCGGTTCGGCTCGCTGTGAACAACGGCACAATCGCTGCAATCCGCCGGTTCTTCGCAACCCTTTGTAAAGCCCGCAGCGATAGGCGTGAGGCCCGGGGATGATGTGATGGCTTTAGGGTCCAAGAAGCGCGAAACGCGCAAATCGCTGCGCCAATCCGGGTGGATCACGCTCGACGGCGGATTCGCCGCACGGCCGTGCGTGGTCGAGGACATGTCCTCGTCGGGCGCAAAAATCACCGTGCAGGACAACAACACGCTGCCGGCCAAGCTGCGGCTGGCGTTTTCGCGCGACGCCCGCACCGGGCGCGCCTGCGAAGTGGTCTGGCGCGAGGGCAAGACGTTCGGCGTCAGATTCGTGCGCTAGCCTGATCCGGCCGCGCGCGATAGAAGGCCGGATGCGCAAGACCTGCTTCGCCGTCATCGCCGTCCTGCTGCCCGCCGCTGCGTTCGCGCAAGCCGGCGACCGCCGCAATTTCCAGACGCCGCGCGATGCCGGCAAAACCCTGCCGTCGAAATCCGCGACGCGGAGCAATCCCTGCTCCTCGTACGGACCGGGCTTCGTCAAGGTCGAGGGCTCCGACACCTGCGTGAGGTTAGGTGGCGCCATCAGTGTCGGTGCGGGGGTATCCGGCGGCCGCTGAGCGGCTTGCCGCTCACGACATCGGCGGCGCGACGATGCGAACGAAGGCCGGCCGCTGCGCGATCTCGCCGAACCAGCGTTCGAGATGGGGCAGCTTCGGCTTCGTGACGCCCTCGACACCGAACCAGCGCCGCGCAAAGGCGCCGAGTGCGATGTCGGCGATCGTGAACTGATCGCCCTCGACGTAGCGGCGGGTCTCAAGCTGCGCCTCGACGACGCGCCACACCACGCCCGCGGCATCGGCGTCCTTCTGGAGCTGGACCATGTCGCGCTTATCCGGTGCCGTGCGCACCAGTCCCCAGAACAGCGGGCGCTCGACCGGTTGCAGCGTCGACAGCGTCCAGTCGAGCCAGCGGTCAACGGCGGCGCGCGCCTTCGGCGCCTGCGGATAGACCGGCGAGCTCTGGCCGTAGGCCATGCAGAGATAGCGCATCACCGAATTGGATTCCCACAGCACATAGTCGCCGTCGACCAGCGTCGGGACGCGGCCATTCGGATTCATCGCGAGATAGTCCGCCTGATCGTTCTTGCCGAACTGCATGCCGGCATCGATGCGCTGATAGGGCAGGTCGAGCTCGGCGAGACACCAGAGCACTTTCTGTACATTGACCGAATTTGGCCGGCCCCAGATCGTCAGTTGCGGCTTGCTGTCCATGACGCGCTTTCTTTCCGCTGTTGTGCTTTGCGCGCGTTCTTAGCCGAACCATCGGGGAAAAGCGCGTGGTGAATTGTACCGAGCGCAAAAAAAGAGGCTCCGCCGCGATGCGGCAGAGCCTCGCCGATATCAGTCAAAGCGCGGTCAGTGACCGAACAGCAACCACAGCACGATGATCACCGGGATCGGCACACCCAACAGCCAAAGCAAAAGTCCTTTTCCCATCTCCTCGCCTCCTCGCATTCGTGTGAGGAGGCAACGTCAACTGCTGCGTCATGTTCCTCGCGATCGCTCCGCGTTTCGCCGATGGAGAAGCGCGGATAGGAACGTGTGCGCCGGCGCGGCGTTTACCAGTGCCCGGTGTTCGGCATCGAGGCCCATGGTTCGGCCGGCGCCTTCGGATCGCCCTTCTGCAGGAGCTCGATCGAGTGCAGGTCGGGCGAACGCACGAACGCCATGTTGCCGTCGCGCGGCGGACGGTTGATGGTGACGCCCATCTTCATCAGCTTCTCACAGGTCGCGTAGATGTCGTCGACCTCGTAGGCGAGATGGCCGAAATGGCGGTCCTCTCCGTATTTCTCCTCGTCCCAATTATAGGTCAGTTCGACCAGCGGCGCGCCGCGGCTTTGCGGCAGCGACTTGAGCAGATGGAGGTCTTCCTCCGCGCAGAGAAACACCAGCGTGAAGCGGCCCTTGTCATTGTCGATGCGGCGCACTTCCTTCAGCCCGAGCGCGTCCCGATAGAATTTCATCGCGACATCGAGATTGCGGACGCGCAGCATGGTGTGCAGATAGCGCATTTTCTTGTCCTCCTGGGAATTCAGAGATTTTGTTTCGGCTTGGGCGAGACGGGCGAAGAAATAGCAGCAAAACGCGGCGCGGGGCAGGGGCCTGCACGACTTTTGCGACCGCTCCGGACAACTGCGTTCTCAAGCTTTCGCGAGCTTTCGCACTGAGCGACCTGCGACATGCTCATGCCGCGCGATACGGGAAAGCTCCGCCCAGGAAAATTCTGGAACGGGGCTTTCGTGGTCGAGCCTTGGAGGCACGGTCCTCTATCTCATCGAATGCCCATCACTGCCAATCAAGGACGCGCGAGGTTTGACCTCCTCTAAAAGCAAACCCCGCGAGTGGGCTCGCGGAGTCTGATGCCGGCCGGCCTTGGGGAGATCGTGCCGGCAACCAGCCAGCTAACGGCGTTCGGACGGGCAGGTTCCAGGATCCCCAAAATAGAAAGCCCCGCAGGCTGGATGCGGGGCTTTCCCAGTTGACGGACTGGGGATCTCTCAGGGCGTGAGCCGTCAACTGTTGGGGCCAAACTTAAGGTTGAATTTATAAAATGCAACAGCGCCGCGTAGACGGAATATCCTCGTCCCACAGCGCTGCGCCAAACGCTGGGCCCTGAAATCCCCAGCGCATTTTTGTCTTGGCGCTGCGAAAAAGGTTCAAAGGAAAAACCCGGCGAGGGGGCATTTGCGGGGGCGTTCAGGGCCTGGGGGGCCGGATCACGCGCGACATGCGCGGCGCGCGCCGCCGCGCGCGCGATGCGAACGCCGTTGGCCGGTTGCGATCTCACACCTTGATGTCGAGAAGCGTCTCGACGGCATCGCGGTCGGCCTTGTTCTTGGCGGCGAAGACGTCGAGCACATCCTCGCTGATGATGCGCGGCTGCTCCTTCGCCGTTTGATCGACGACGAGCTGCACCCTGGCTTGCGTCACTTCGACAGGTACGGGGTAAACGAGCATGGCTCTCTCCCTCCGGCCGTCGAACCCTGTCAGGGCTTTCTTAACGATTTGTAAGCGCCTGAGCTCCGCGCTTTCGGTTCGAATCGGCGGCCCGGGCGGTATCGGCCCCGCTCGCCTGCCGCCCTGCTTGGCGCCATACTGCGGGCCCTTGGGACCGGACGGCGCGATCGATGAGGAACGGGCTCTATTCGATCCATATCCATATGATGGACGGCGTACGGGGCCGCGACAGTGGCGTTCTGATCCTGCGCGATGGTCTGCTGATCGGCGGCGGGCCGCATTTCTGGTCGATCGGCGCCTACACGACCGGCGAGGGCACCTGCAAGGGGCATCTCAGGACCAACCAGCATTCCCCGTTTTCCGACCCGTTCGCCCGACCGCTGTTCGCCGGCCAGGAGGTGACGAGCGGCTTCTCCGGCGCTTTCAGCAGTGACGAGGCCGAAGTGTTCGGGACCGTGCTGGTCGGAACCCGCAGCCTGAGCTTCCGGGCCACCTTGAAAAGGCTGGCCGACGCCTGATTGCGGCAAAGCTGTGGACGAGTGCGCAGCAAGCCTCGCATTCTGTTTGGCAAATCGACCTGTGGCGGTTGTGGATTTGCTGCGGACAAGCGCGGGATATCGTTGTGGATGATGCTGCTGCGGCTTCAGGCATCCCAACGGCACCTTACCGGGCCACCGCTAACCCTACCGGGTTAGGTTAAGGGCAATATCGCGTTGTCACCACCTGCGATTGCAGTAGGGATGGTTGCAGGTGACAGCCATGACGCCATCGTTCCATAGCGCTGACAGACCGACCCACCGGCGCGTGATGGTGGTGGGCTTGCTGCTCTGTTCCGCCTTTGTCGCGATCAGCTTCTGGCTTCGGCCGCAGCCGGAGAGCGGCAAGGTGCTCGTGAAAGCGGACCGGCTGGTCCGCACGGCAGGAGAGGCGCGGAAATCAAACTAGCAGTCTGCTGAAAAACCTTGAAATGGAGAGCTTTCTTGTTGTTGCGGCCGTTGTTGGGTCGGCGCGGTGGAGTTGGTTATAGTTTTCCAGGCTGGTGTTGGGTGTACCCTGACGCGGGGTGGCTAGGCGGCAAGCAGTTTGGGAATGCGGATCAGGTTATAGGCGATCAGATTGAGCAGGAAATCGGCGGCGACGCGGCCGATGCCACGATGTTTGGTCTTGCGCATGGTGCCGTGCTGCTTGCCCCATCCGAAGATGCACTCGACCATCGCCCGGCGTGATTGCGACATGCCATATCCCGGATGCCGCGTGGTTCGTTCGTCGATGGCGCTGTTGCGGGTCTTGCCGGTTTTGGTGACGGCCTGGTTCTGCGTCACATGCGGCGTCACGCCGATGGCGCGAAGATTGGCGACATGATCGACGGTATCGTACGCCTTGTCCTCACCGGCGGTGATACGGCGGCCTGCGGCTTTGCGTCTCGCCCTCAGCATGGTCTCCGAAGCCCGGCGTTCGGCGGTGCCATCGGCATGTGTGACCCTGCCGGCCACCGCCAGCCCATGCCGATTCTCCATGGTGACGTGGCCCATATAGCAAAGCTTGGCCTCCCGTCCGGCCGCCTTGCGATAAAGCCTGCTGTCCGGATCGCTGGTGCTCGCATGGGTGTCGTTCTTGCGCTTCTGGCCGTGGAAGTTGGCGCCGTCCTCATCGTCGCCGCTGCCGTCCTTGGGGCGAAAGCTCTTCTGTGAAGCCCAGGCTTCGATCAGCGTTCCATCCACCGAGAAGTGCTCGTCCGACAGCAGCGGTTTGACCTGCGGATGGTTCAGAAGCCTGGTCATGAACTTCGTGAACACATCGCCGTTCTGCAGCCGCTCCCGGTTCTTGGTGAAGGTGGTCGGGTCCCACACCGGATCGTCCGGCGACAGTCCCACGAACCAGCGGTACAAAAGATTGTAGTCCAGTTGCTCCATCAACTGGCGTTCCGAGCGGATGCCGTAGAACACCTGCAGCAGCAAGGCGCTCAACAATTGCTCTGGAGGGATCGAAGGGCGTCCCTCGCTGGCGTAGAGCCTCCCAAGGCTGCGGTTCAAATCACTCAAAACGTCCCGGACAAGTTCCCGAACCTGCCGCAGCGGATGGTTCGCTGGCACACGCTTATCCGGCGCAATGTACGAAAACAGGCCGCCCTGATCCGTAAACCTGCCGCGCATCATCATCTCCACCGAATCGAGATGATAAAGTGAATCATCAAGCCCCCTCCGTGGCGAGGGGTTCTTCAGCAGACTGCTAGAGCCGAAATCAAACTAGGGTCGTCAAGCCGCGCTCCGGCGCTCAGTCCGGCAGCTTCCCGTTCGGATGCTTGTGATACATGGCGATGCCGATAAAGCCGGCAAAGCCCATCACATTCAGCAGCAATTCCATCCATGCCGGCATCGATCCCAACCTCGCTCACCGCCAAGCTAATCTCTGAGGTTGTGTTTTTGTTCCCGCGCTAACCGATGGTAGCTTTGCGCATTAGCATGGCTGCGGAACCGGAACGCCGGGCTCCGGGACCGCCATCGCTGCAACCATCCCATTGGGCCGGCGTTACCCTTGCGGACTTACGTGAGGAGGTTGCGATGAGAAAGGTATTGGCAGTTTTGGCAACGGTCACGACGGTCGGCGCAACGATGATCAGTGCGCCGGCACAGGCGCGTCATATCGGCCCCGGTCTGGCTTTCGGTCTGGCTGCCGGCGCACTCGCCGCGGGCGCTGCCGCCGCCTATGGGCCCTACTACTACGGACCCGGCTACTATCCCGGCTATTACTACGGCCCGCGTTACTATGGCTACTACGGCCCTGGTCCCTACGCCTACTATCGCCCGTACTATCGGCACCACTACTATCGCTATTGGTGATGGCGGCGAGCCCGGAGCAGAGCGCTCCGGGCTTTCTCAATCGTGCGTCATGGTGTGATCGCGCGGAAGTGCGTTCGGGTGGTCGCTCCGGTGGGCGCACGCGATCGGCGCGACATCAAGCGCTCTTGCGCTGCAATCCACTCCAGACATTGCCAAGCGTGGTGTCGTAATATTCCTGGCGATCGCGCTCGAACTTCTGCTGCGTCGCGCGGAAGCTGGCAACGCGGGCGACGATCTCTTCGCGCTCGCGCGCGGCACTGTCCTTCTGATCGGCCATTGCCCATCCTCTTCGTCATGGTCCTATCCCCGCCGCGCATTGGCATCGGTGAATTGGGCGTCAATGCGGAGCAGACTTTGCAGGATTGTGATGAAGCCAAGGCAGCCGAAAAGGCAGCGGACGAGCAGTGAGCCTGACGCGCCAGCGGAGCAAGTCGCCAACCTAATCCGATCACGGCGGCCTCACCGCCGATCGCTCGCGTGATGGTTGCGCTCGCAATCGCGCCGACCATGCTATAGTCGCGGCGGCCAACCGGATCATTCCCAGTGATTGCAAAAGATCTGCGCAGTGGCGTCGAGCGACTCGGCAACATGATTGCCGAGGCCTCATCGATCGTGCCCTTCACCGGGGCGGGTATCTCCACCGAGTGCGGCATTCCCGACTTCCGCTCGCCTGGCGGGTTGTGGGCGCGCAACCGGCCGATCCCGTTCGACGAGTTCGTGGCCAGTCAGGAAGCGCGCGACGAGTCATGGCGTCGGCGCTTCGCGATGGAACCGACATTTGCGGCCGCCAAGCCGGGGCGCGGGCATCGTGCGCTCGCGTCACTCTACCGGGCAGGCAAGGTTCCCGGCATCATCACCCAAAACATCGACAATCTGCATCAGGCGTCGGGTTTCAAGGCCGATGACGTCATCGAGCTGCACGGTAACACCACCTACGCCCGCTGCATCGGTTGCGACAAGGATTACGACCTCGCGTGGGTGAAACTGCACTTCGACAAGACCGGTGCTGCGCCCGACTGCTTGGAGTGTGGCGATCCGGTCAAGACCGCGACAATCTCGTTCGGGCAGTCGATGCCCGAGGATGCGATGCGTCGCGCGGCGGAACTCTCTCGGCACTGCGACCTGTTCCTGGCGATCGGCTCATCGCTGGTGGTGTGGCCCGCCGCAGGCTTTCCGATGATGGCGAAGGAGAGCGGCGCGCGGCTCGTGATCATCAACAACGAGCCGACCGATCAGGACGACATCGCCGACCTGGTGATCCGGCACGACATCGGCGACACGCTTGGTCCATTCGTAGGCAATTGACGCCTGATTGATTCGCGGCTGTGCAAGCCTGTTCATAGTTCCCGCAAGAATCGTTTTTTAGCTATGCCCGGCAAGCGGGAGTGTTATCTTTTGGTTGAGAGATTCGCGCAGCGTCCAGATGATTTGTCCAAGTGAGTTGGTCATGGAGAGCAGCGTGTACAGGGTGCGCCGCAACGTCGGCGCTCTGCATTTGATGTGTGGGGTCCGGGGTCATGGGGTCGGACGGATTTGAGTCCAAGAAGCTCGGCGGACCGCCGATCGGCGGAGTTGGGCAAAGCAGGATTGCACAAGGCGAGTATGGCAGCGCGCCGCGCGATCCGGCGATGGATGCCTTCTCCGGTCTCGGCGACGCCGCGGCCAACCTCGTCGAAGTCTCCGGCGTCATCAAATGGTTCGACGCCTCGAAAGGCTACGGCTTCATCGTCCCCGACAATGGCTGGCCCGACATCCTGCTCCACGTGACGGTGCTGCGGCGCGACGGCCATCAGACCGCCTATGAGGGCGCGCGGCTCGTCGTCGAGTGCGTGCAGCGCGCGAAGGGCTACCAGGCCTTCCGCATCGTCTCGATGGACGAGTCGACTGCGATCCATCCGGCGCAGATGCTGCCGCCGCGAACCCATGTCACGGTAACCCCGACCAGTGGGCTCGAGCGTGCACAGGTCAAGTGGTTCAACCGGCTGCGCGGCTTCGGCTTCGTGACCTGCGGGGAGGGCACGCCCGACATCTTCGTGCACATGGAGACGCTGCGCCGCTTCGGCATGACCGAGCTGCGCCCCGGCCAGTACGTGCTGGTGCGGTTCGGGCCCGGCTCCAAGGGCATGATGGCCGCCGAGATCCACCCGGAGACCGGTCCGTCGGCGCTGTCGTCGCACTGAGCCCCGCGCTGGACTCCCTGACGGAAACGTGAGCCGCCGGCGAGCCGCCAAGGCTCTGGCATTTGCCGCAATCATCGGGTTAGGGTCCGCCGGAAAATCTTCCCCGGTGTGAGTATTTGTTGATGGATTTCGATCGCATGGTTGGGCGGCTTCGCCCATGGCTCGTGGCCTCCCTCATCATGATGTTCGGCGCGCTGCTGGCCCCGGCCGCGCAGGCTGCCAGCGTCCAGCCGCTCGAGATCGTCACCAAGTCAGGCGTGCACGTCTTCTCCGTCGAAATGGCGACCACCGAGCAGGAGAAGGAGACCGGCCTGATGTACCGGAAGGAGCTCGCGGACGGCAAAGGTATGCTGTTCGACTTCACGCCGGAGCAGGAAGTGTCGATGTGGATGAAGAACACCTACATCTCGCTCGACATGATCTTCATCCGCGCCGATGGGCGCATCCTGCGGATCGCCGAAAACACCGAGCCGATGTCGACCAAGATCATTCCGTCGCGGGGGCTCGCCAGGGGCGTCCTCGAGGTGATTGCCGGCACCGCGCAGAAATACGGCATCCAGCCCGGCGACCGGGTCGGCCACCCGTTGTTCGGCGGCCACTAGCTCTCTGTTCCCTTGCGGGTTTCAGGGCGGAAAACCGCCGCCGATGTCCCAGCCGGAAGTCCCGCACCGGCGCCTTGCTGGCGCTGGCTGAAGCGTGTATCCACGGGGCTTCTCGGAAATGTCGGGGTATAGCGCAGCCTGGTAGCGCGGCAGTTTTGGGTACTGCAGGTCGTTGGTTCGAATCCAGCTGCCCCGACCATTTAATTCAAGGACTTGATAGGTTTTTCGAGGCCTTTTACGTCCCAGATTTTGGGTCTGGGAAGAGCATGGAAGGAAGAGGGCGGCGTCTTGGACAAGCCCGTCGAACTTACCGATCCGGCCACCGAACTCGCCGATCTTGTTGAGCAGCTGCGATCGACGAAGCGAATGCCGACTGGATTAGAAGCAATCGCTGGCGTCATGGTCGCTCAAAACGATGCGATCTTTGTTGATCTGCTGCCGAAGCCCCGCGCTCCGCTCGTCGCAACTTCAGCCGCCCGAGCGCTGACAGATCAACGAGCCGGCGGGTTGTAGCGATCCAAGATCACGGTTCTTGAGCCGCTCTCGGACGGTCGCGGGATGGCGTCGTCGAATTTGTGATAGCGGTCAAACTGCTGCTGCTCATCGCGCAGATGTGGCGCTTCGGCGGGCGCGTAAGCTCTATTTGCACCGTTCCAGTGATCAAATCCCGACACGACGCAACCCCGTCTTGATTCAGATGCAGGTGGGTTAGCATCGTTGTAAGGGTATCTCTGTATCGCCGTGGCAACACCACCAGCAATCCGCCCGACATGAGGACACGGATTGTTTCTGTGGCTCTCTGTGCGTGAACAGGCACGGGTAACCACGCTTCGGCCGGGATGTCTTGCCTGACGCAACAACGCCGCCTGGACGGAATATGGGTCGTCCAGACGGCGTCGCCGAATACTGGGCCCTGAAATCCCCAGTGCCCATGGGTCGTCCTCGCGTGAAATAGGTTCAACGTCGCGGCGCCTTGCCGCTGTCGCCCGAGGGGCGGACCGAAACCCGATCTCGAGCGGATGTGGCTTGCCGATGGTGCGCGCGGGCTGGCAGGTTGGCTCAGCCTGACAAGACCAATCCGCGAGGAGGCACCATGGCGCGCAGACTGATCGATATCTCCGTTCCCCTGCAGAACGACGTTCCGGCCGATCCGCCGGGCAATCACCCGACCATCCAGTATATCGACCACCAGCAAGGGCTGCCGCGCATGCTGCAGTTTTTCGATGGGCTGAAGGCTGCGGATCTGCCGGACGGGCAGGGCTGGGCCGTCGAGCAGGTCTCGCTCTCCACGCACAACGGCACGCATCTCGACGCGCCCTGGCATTTCCATCCGACCATGAACGGCGGCGAGCGCTCCTGGACCATCGACGAGGTGCCGCTGGAGTGGTGCTTCCAGCCCGGCGTGAAGCTCGACTTCCGCCATCTGCCTGACGGCTACGTCGCGACCGCAGGCGATGTCGAAGCCGAGCTGAAGCGGATCGGCCATACGCTGTCGCCGCTCGAGATCGTCGTCGTCAACACCAGTGCCGGCGCCAAATACGGCCAGCCGGATTACGTCAATTCGGGTTGCGGTATGGGCTATGAGGCGACGATGTATCTGCTCGAGCGCGGTGTGCGGCTGACCGGCATCGACGGCTGGAGCTGGGATGCGCCGTTCGTCTTCACTGCGAAGCGATACGCCGAGACCAGGGACGCCAGCCTGATCTGGGAAGGCCACAAGGCCGGACGCCACATCGGCTACTGCCACATCGAGAAGCTGCACAATCTCGAGCAACTGCCGTCGACCGGGTTCATGGTGTCGTGCTTCCCGGTGAAGATCGAGCGCGCGTCGGCGGGATGGACGAGGGCCGTTGCGATCCTTGATAGCTAGAGCGTTTCAGAACCGAACCTGCTCAAGCCGTTTCGGGGTTTTTCGCCAGGTGCGGGAACCGGTGGACAAGCCCATCATTCCAGCTGGTTGTTGCGGCAAGGCTACAGCCTGAGGCAGCCGAATCTGCTCTGATACACGTCGTAGATGCATTGGGTGATCGGGCCGGCGGCTCGTCCTCGCGTCCCGATTTCTGAAGCGTTCTCTCCCGTGACTAGAGCCCCGGCGTCTCCCGGGGCTCTTTCTTGCGTGCCGGAGACGAGCCACGCCCCAGCCGGTAAACCAGTCCCAGCAGGACAACCAAGCCGCAAAAAGAAAATCAGGTGCGCCGGGACCGACGCACCTGATTCATGTCTTCAATATCGCTTGTGTCGGCCGAGCGGTTGCTACCACCGGCAAACGCGAACACCACGTGGGGTCCACCAGCAACGGGGCCCGACATAACCGCCGTAGTAGCCATAGCCGCGGCCATAGCCCCAACCGCGGCCGCGACCCCAGCCGCCGCGATAGCCATAGCCACGTCCGCCGCCGCGCCAGGCTTGCGCAGGCGAGGTGGTGGCGCCGACCAAGATGGCAGAGGTGCTTGCGACATAGACGAACAACAAAGCGACTGCTGCGAGGCAACGAGTCAGGATATTGTAGCGTTTAGTCATTCTGAAGATCTCCAGTCACTTCCAAACATCTGAACTGATGCTGGCTGTCTCGCTCAGACGCGCGAGACCGGCGTCCGGTTCGAGCATGCTAAGACAATATTTTCACTAAGGTTCTTGCGAGCTCTAACGACTCTATTGAGACCAAAAGGTAAGGTCAAGTTACAGTCCCGCCTGCAAAGGATGATGAGGTTGCTGCGCTCGTCTTGTCGTTCATCCGCCGTTCATTCTGTTCATCTTGCATTGCGCCGATATGATTGTGCATCGCAGAAGCAGAGATTTGCGAGCCGCGGAAAATGCCGTCGAGAACTTGAAGTCGACACGATCATGTTCTCTGAGCGTTTCAGAATCCTCCCTGAAGAGTGCCCATGCCGAAACAACACACCTATGTCCTAGGTCTCAACGTCTACGACCATGACGTGAGCGCCTGCCTGCTGCGTGACGGCGCGATCGCCTATGCGATCTCCAAGGAGCGCATCACCCGTGAGAAGCACGCCTCCGGCTTCTACAAGGAAGTCATCGACTACTGCCTGTCCGCCGAGGGCATCACGCTCGACGACGTCGATCTCGTGGTGCGCAACAGCTACATCCTGCCGGTGCCCGAGATGGAGGAGCGGATGCTCCACCAGGACATGCCGGGCTTCCTGCCGATCGCCGAGCGCAACGAGGCAATCAAGCATCCGCTGTTTCGAGCGAAGTCCGACAAGGTGGTGTCGATCTCGCATCACCTGGCGCATGCCTATAGCGCGTTCGCGGTGTCGCCGTTCAAGGACGGCGTCGTGATGATCGTCGACGGTGTCGGCAACTATCAGGCCGACGCGATGGAAACCTATCCGCAGGATGGGGCATCACCGCTCGCCCGCGAGTCCGAGAGTTACTACAGGTTCGACGACACCAGGCTCGAATGCCTGAAGAAGGTCTTTATGGAGCCCGCGCGCGGTCTCTTGTCGGACGAGTTCTACAACATGCCGGGTTTAGGGGCGCTGTACAGTCGGGTCTCGACCTATGTGTTCGGTGACTGGAACAAGTGCGGCGAGTTGATGGGGCTTGCGCCCTATGGCCGCCATGAGCAAGTCGGCCATCTGCTCGAGATGAAGGACGGCAGGCTGCACGTGCCGTTCTGGGGCGAGGAGAACCGGCAGCCCTTCGTGCTCGACAGCGGCAGCTGGGAGAAGAATCCCGCGATGCGGCACTGGGAGGACATCGCCTGGCGGGTGCAGGACGACACCGAGAACGTGCTGCTGGCGCGGGCGCGCTGGCTGCGCGAGACCACCGGCGCGAAGAACCTCTGCATCGCCGGCGGCGTCGCGCTGAACTGCGTGGCCAACGGGCGCATCGCGCGCGAGGCCGGCTTCGACAACGTCTGGATCCAGCCCGCCGCCGGCGACGACGGCATCGCCATCGGCTGCGCTTATTACGGCTGGCTGAAGATCCTCAAGCAGCGCCGCTCGTTCGTGATGGACCACGCCTATGTCGGCCGGCGCTACAGCGACGCCGAGGTCGCGGCCGCGCTGCAAAGCTTCCTGGTCCGCATCCAGGTCGACGCGAAGCGCAGCGACAATATCTGTCGCGATACCGCGAAGCTGCTCGCCGACCAGCGCGTGATCGGCTGGTTTCAGGGGGCCTCTGAATTCGGTCCGCGCGCGCTCGGCAACCGCAGCCTGATCGCCGACCCGCGCAAGGCCGAGATGAAGAACATCCTCAACAGCCGTGTCAAGCACCGCCAGGCCTTCCGCCCGTTCGCGCCAATCGTGCTGGCCGAGCGGATGAAGGAGATCTTCGAGGGCGAGGAGGACTCCCCCTACATGCTAATCGCCAAGCCGGTGCGGCCGGAGTGGCGCGACAAGATCCCGGCGATCGTGCATGTCGACGGTTCGGCGCGGGTGCAGAGCGTGCGGGAGGAAACCAACCCGGTGCTCTATCGCCTGCTGAAGGAGTTCGAGGCGCTGACCGGCGTGCCGGTGCTGATCAACACCTCGTTCAACGTCAAGGGCGAGCCGATCATCGAGACGCCGCAGGATGCGGTGAGCTGCTTCCTCACCACCGGGATCGACAACCTCGTGCTGCACGACACGCTGGTGTCGAAGACCGCCATGCACAAGGTCGTCACGCCCGTGATGACGACGTTCGGCGACGTCGCCACCATCGTCTCCTCGACGACGCAGGACGGCAGCCGCGGCGGCGGCTGAAGTTCGTCAGGCAGCCTTTGCGGGTGCTGCGGGCTTCTGCGCCGGCGGCTTGATCGGCTTGTCCTGCCGCTTCGACCACGAGATGTAATAGGCCACGATCGTCATGATCGCGATGCCGGAGATGCTGACGAAGATCTGCGCGAACAGCGAGCCCGAGCTCATCGAGAGCTCGAAATGTCCGACAAAGGACAGGAACACACCGACGCAGAACACCGCGAGCGACTGCTGGCCGCAGACGATCAGCGGATCGAACATCTTCCACTCCAGCGCCGACCAGTCCTTCGGGACGAAGCGGATCACCAGCACCGTGATCACCACGAAGTGCAGGAAGCGATAGGGCGCGAGGTTGGTCTTGTCGTTCGGGTTGAAGGTCGAATACAGCCAGTCCGGGAACATCGCGCCGAAGTCCGGAAATCGGCCGGCCATCGTCATGATCAGGGCGAAGATCATATAGGCGATGCAGAACCACAGCGTATAGCGCGAATTGATGATGTGCATGTTCGCGCGCGCTCCGCCCATCGCGCACCACGAGCCGAACACGAACAGCACCTGCCAGGCGAATGGATTGAAGTACCAGGTTCCGGCCGGGTAGGCGGGCAGGTTCCAGCCCATGTGCCGCGCCACCAGCCACAGCGCGAGCGAGGCCAGCATGGTCCAGTTCGGCTGTCGGAGCATGAACCACAGCACCGGCGGGAACAGGCCCATCAGCACGATGTAGAGCGGCAGCACGTCGAGATTGACCGGCTTGAACTTCAGGAACAGGCCCTGTCGCAGCGTCTCGGTGGCGTTGTCGACGAGGCCGGCGACATTGAACTCGTTGATGATCTCGGAATCGCCGAAGCGCAGCGCCAGATAGCTGATCGAAGCGATGTAGATCACGAACAGGATGATGTGGGCGACATAGAGCTGCCAGACCCGCTTGGTCAGCCTTGTGGCGCCGACGATGAAGCCGCGCTCGAGCATCATGCGGGCATAGACGAAGGATGCGGTGTAGCCGGAGATGAAGACGAACAGGTCCGCGGCATCGCTGAAGCCGTAATTCCGGGTCGTGATCCAGTTCACGATATTGTCGGGGATGTGATCGAGATAGATCGCCCAGTTCGCGATCCCGCGGAACAGGTCGAGCCGGAGGTCACGTCCTTTGTCGGGCAGGTGAGCGTGGATTTCCATGGGGCGCCACTTCCTCGAGATGATGCTGTCGAGAAGGCCGCGCCGCAGGCCCAAGGGGCTCCAAACGGAAGCCTCCCGGGGCCAGATTGTCACAGCGCGGTAGAATGACTATACCGGTCCGGCGAAGGCTCCCTCCGAGATCGAGGAATCACCGTTCGGATCGTTGAACGGTGTCTCTATACTATCCCGGCGGTTTCCTTCAAATCGCTTCCATATCGCACATCCCACGGGGCCGACCATCCATGACCGCACGCATTTTTAAGCCCGCCAAAAACGCGATGCAATCGGGACGTGCCAAGACCAAAGAGTGGCAGCTGGATTACGAACCGGAGCAGCCGCGCACCGTGGAGCCCTTGATGGGCTGGACCTCATCCACCGACATGAAGCAGCAGCTCACGCTGCGGTTCGAGACCAAGGAGGAGGCGGTCGCCTATTGCGAGCGCAAGGGCATCGCCTACCAGGTGATCGAGCCGAAGGATTCGGCGCACCGCCAGATCGCCTATGCCGACAATTTCGCGTTCCGCCGCTGGGAGCCGTGGACGCATTAGGCCAAACCGTTTCAAGACGAGTTCAATTCCGTCATGGCCGGGCTTGTCCCGGCCATAAACGTCTTTGCTGCCTGAATGAAGAAACGATGTGGATGCCTGACACGAGGCGGGGCATGACGAGTCTGGCGGAAGGGGCACCGGGTCAGTCCGCGGGGCTTGGCGCGGCGAGGGCACCCGGGATCGGCAGCGGCGCATCCTTGGAGACGCCGAGCACCGGAAAGCTTCGAATTTTGCGCACGTTGGGCAGACCCGCGAACTGCAGCAGCTGCTGACGCATGTCGTCGACGCTGGGCGCGACGCATCTCAGCATGAAATCCGCATCGCCCGAGATCCGCCAGCATTGCAGGAAGCGCGGCACGGCGGCGACCGCCGCCTCGAACGCCTCGATCGCAACCAGGTTCTGGCTGTCGAGCTGGATCAGGACGAAAGTCGTCACCTCGTAGCCCAATAGCCGTTCGTCCAGCGTGGCGCGGATCGCCTGCACCACACCGCGGCTGCGCAAGGCGCGGACCCGGCGCAGACAGGGCGGGGCGGTGATGCCGACGCGTTCGGCGAGCTCGTTGATCCTGATCCGGCCGTCCCGCTGCAATTCGGACAGGATCCGCAGATCGATGTCATCGAGCTGTGGGCTCTCTGTCACAGTCACGAGCCCGCTACCGCAGTCCGCGGGCTCTTGCTGCCGCTGCCGACCCGACCGAGCGCGGCCTGCGGTGCGACGCCCGACAGCACCAGCTTCTCATGCGCTGCGATGATGGCGTCGCGGGTCAGCCGGCCGCCGGGGCGGTACCAGGTGCAAAGACCCGTCAGCAGCGCAATGATGGCGAAGGTCGCGACCTGGATATCGCCGACTTCGAACACGCCGTCCGAGACCCCCTCGGTGAGAATCCGCGCCAGCCGCTGCTCATAGGCACCGCGCAACGCCACCACGACGTCGTAGTTCTTGGCATCGAGGCTGCGCAGTTCCGAATTGGCGATGAAGACCTCGCGCTTGCGGGTCATGTGATAGCTGACGTGGAAGGCGACGAACGCGCGCAGCCTTTCGACCGGATCGGCCTTGCCCTCCAGCGCGAGATCGAGCTCGCGCAGCAAATCGTTGATATGCTCCTGCACCAGATCGAACAGCAGGTCCTGCTTGGTTGAGATATGGTTGTAGAGTGAGCCGGCCTGGATGCCGACCTCGGCGGCGAGCTGGCGCAGGCTCATCGCCTCGTAGCCGCGCTCGAAGATCAGGCGCACGCCGGCCTTGCGGATCGCCTCCAGCGTCGTGGGGCCATGTGAGCCGATCGTGCGTGCCATCGGGGCCTCGGAGGGATGTTGGCTTGTCAGGGAGCGCCGGAAACAAGCAAACGACCGTATGTATATCGCACGAAATCCCAGTAAATTCAACGAACTGCGGATTTCACATGCGAACCATAGCACAGTCGCTTGCGAAGCCAAGAAAAAAACGTATGATCGTTTAATTGCGAGATGAATCTCATGGGAGGGATCATGGCCTCGAACCGGGCGGCAATCTTCAATTTTGACCTTGGCGAGACCGCGGATGCGATCCGCGAGACGGTGCATGACTTCTCGACCAACGAGATCGCGCCGCGCGCCGCCGAGATTGATCGCTCCAACACCTTTCCGCGCGACCTCTGGCCGAAAATCGGCGCGCTCGGCCTGCACGGCATCACGGTCGAGGAGGAGTACGGCGGATCGGGCCTCGGCTATCTCGAGCACTGCATCGCGGTCGAGGAGATCTCGCGCGCGTCGGCTTCGATCGGGCTGGCTTACGGCGCGCATTCCAACCTCTGCGT
Source organism: Bradyrhizobium sp. USDA 4011 (assembly GCF_054063415.1). Classification (NCBI taxonomy): domain Bacteria; kingdom Pseudomonadati; phylum Pseudomonadota; class Alphaproteobacteria; order Hyphomicrobiales; family Nitrobacteraceae; genus Bradyrhizobium; species Bradyrhizobium sp. USDA 4011. Next base: position 300,122 of record NZ_JBSSGG010000001.1, on the reverse strand, counting down.
CAACCAGATCCGCCGCAACGGCAACGAGGCGCAGAAGCGCAAATATCTGCCCAAGCTGATCTCCGGCGAGCATGTCGGGTCGCTGGCGATGTCCGAGCCGTCGGCCGGCTCCGACGTGGTCTCGATGAAGACCCGCGCCGAGAAGAAGGGCGACCGCTTCGTGCTCAACGGCAACAAGATGTGGATCACCAACGGTCCCCACGCCGAGACGCTGGTGGTCTATGCCAAGACCGATGCCAATGCCGGCCCGCGCGGCATCACCGCCTTCATTATCGAAAAGGGCATGAAGGGATTTTCCACCGCGCAGAAGCTCGACAAGCTCGGCATGCGCGGTTCCGACACCTGCGAACTGGTGTTCGAGGATTGCGAGGTGCCGGAAGAGAACGTGCTCTCCGAGGTCGGCCGCGGCGTCAACGTCTTGATGTCCGGTCTCGACTATGAGCGCGCGGTGCTGGCGGCGGGACCGATCGGCATCATGCAGGCCTGCATGGACGTCGTGCTGCCCTACGTCCACGAGCGCAAGCAGTTCGGCGAGCCGATCGGCTCGTTCCAGCTGGTGCAGGGCAAGATCGCCGACATGTACACCACGATGAACGCCTCGCGCGCCTATGTTTACGCGGTGGCGAAGGCCTGCGACCGCGGCGAGACCACGCGCGAGGACGCCGCCGGCGCCATCCTCTATGCCGCCGAGAAGGCCACCCAATGCGCGCTGGACGCGATCCAGCTCTTGGGCGGCAACGGCTACATCAACGACTATCCGACCGGCCGGCTGCTGCGCGATGCCAAGCTCTACGAGATCGGCGCCGGCACCAGCGAGATCCGCCGCATGCTGATCGGCCGCGAGCTGTTCGCGAAGACGGCCTAGAGTCTTCTCCCTCGCCCCGCTCTTGCGGGGAGTGGGGTGGGGTGAGGGGCTGTCACCGCGTCGGTGGTGAAAGATAACCCTCCGCTCATCGTCCTACCGTGTCCTCCAACGAAACGTGCAACAGCGATGCCGCTTCATTCGACGATCGATCCCACATCCTCTGAGTTCGCCCGCAACGCCGATGTGATGCGCAGCCTGGTCGCGGAGCTCCGCGACAAGCTCAAGCAGGTCGCCGGCGGCGGCGGCGAGACCTCGCGCAAGCGGCACACCTCGCGCGGCAAGATGCTGGCGCGCGATCGCGTCGATCTGCTGATCGATCCCGGCACCGCATTCCTCGAACTGTCGCCGCTCGCCGCCAACGGGCTGTACGGCGGCGACGTCCATTCGGCCAGCGTCATCACCGGCGTCGGACGCATCTCCGGGCGCGAATGTATCATCGTCGCCAATGATGCCACCATCAAGGGCGGCACCTACTACCCGCTGACGGTGAAGAAGCATCTGCGCGCCCAGGACATCGCGCGGCAGAACAATCTGCCCTGCGTCTACATGGTGGATTCCGGCGGCGCCTTCCTGCCGCTGCAGGACGAGATCTTTCCCGACGAGCGGCATTTCGGCCGCATCTTCTACAACCAGGCCCAGATGTCGTCGCAGGGCATCCCGCAGATTGCCATCGTGATGGGCTCCTGCACCGCGGGCGGCGCCTATGTGCCTGCGATGTCGGACGAGAGCATCATCGTGCGCAACCAGGGCACGATCTTCCTCGGTGGTCCGCCGCTGGTGAAGGCTGCGACCGGCGAGGTCGTCACCGCCGAAGAGCTCGGCGGCGCCGACGTCCACTCCCGGCAGTCGGGTGTGACCGATCATTACGCGCAGAACGACGCCCATGCGATCGGCATCGCGCGGCGCATCGTCGGCACGCTGAAGCAGCCGGCCAAGGCGCCGCTCAACATGAAGGCGCCGCAGGAGCCGCTGTTTCCCGCCGAGGAGATCTATGGCGTGGTCTCCGCCGACGGCCGCAAGCCGTTCGACGTGCATGACATCATCGCGCGGATCGTCGACGGCTCCGAATTCGACGAATTCAAGAAGCTCTACGGCACCACGCTGATCTGCGGCTTCGCCCATATCTGGGGCTATCCGGTCGGCATCATCGCCAACAACGGCATCCTGTTCAGCGAGAGCTCGCTGAAGGGCGCGCATTTCATCGAGCTGTGCTGCCAGCGCGGCATTCCCCTGGTGTTCCTGCAGAACATCACCGGCTTCATGGTCGGCAAGAAGTACGAGGCCGGCGGCATCGCGCGCGACGGCGCCAAGCTGGTGACCGCGGTTGCGACCGCCGGCGTGCCGAAATTCACCGTCGTGATCGGCGGCTCCTACGGCGCCGGCAATTACGGCATGTGCGGCCGCGCCTACAGCCCGCGCTTCCTCTGGCTGTGGCCGAACGCCCGCATCTCGGTGATGGGCGGCGAGCAGGCCTCGATGGTGCTGAGCCAGGTGCGCCGCGACGGCATCGAGGCCAAGGGCGAGAGCTGGTCGGCGGAAGAGGAAGACAAATTCCGCGAGCCGATCCGTGCGCAATACGAGAAGCAGGGCAATCCCTACTACGCGACCGCGCGGCTCTGGGACGACGGCGTGATCGATCCCGCCGATACCCGCCTGGTGCTCGGGCTCGGCCTGTCGGCCGCCGCCAACGCGCCGATCGAGCCGACGAAGTTCGGCCTGTTCAGGATGTGACCCAGGATCTGATCATGGACCGCTCAAAACTCTATCGGCGTTTCCGCACGCTTCTGGTCGCCAACCGCGGCGAGATCGCCTGCCGCGTCATCCGCTCGGCGCGCGCCATGGGGCTGCGCACGGTCGCGGTCTATTCGGAGGCCGACCGCGAAGCGATGCACGTCGCGCTCGCCGACGAGGCCGTGCTGCTCGGGCCCGCCCGGGCGCGCGACAGCTATCTCAACATCGAACGGGTCATCGCAGCCGCAAAACAGACCGGCGCCGAGGCCGTGCATCCCGGCTACGGCTTCCTGTCCGAAAATGCCGAGTTCGCGCAGGCCTGTCTCGATGCTGGTCTGGTGTTCGTCGGCCCGACCGCCGCGATGATGACCGCGATGGGCTCGAAATCCGGCTCGAAGGCGCTGATGGAGAAGGCCGGCGTGCCGCTGGTGCCCGGCTATCACGGCGAGGCGCAGGACGAGGCGATCCTGGCGGAGGCCGCCAACCGGATCGGCTTCCCGGTGCTGGTCAAGGCGTCGGCCGGCGGCGGCGGTCGCGGCATGCGCGTGGTCAATTCGGCGGGCGAGCTGTCGGCCGCGATCACCAGCGCCAAGCGCGAGGCCAAGGCGGCGTTCGGTGACGACCGCATGCTGATCGAGAAGTACGTGCAGAACCCGCGTCATATAGAGGTGCAGATCATCGGCGACAGCCACGGCAATCTGCTCTCGTTGTGGGAGCGCGAATGCACGCTGCAACGCCGGCACCAGAAGGTGATCGAGGAAGCGCCGTCGCCGACGCTCAACGCCGCGCAGCGCGACACGGTCTGCGAAGCCGCGCGAAAGGCGGCCGGCGCGGTCAATTATGTCGGCGCCGGCACGATCGAGTTCGTTTCTGACGGCAAGGATGTGTTCTTCATCGAGATGAACACCCGTTTGCAGGTCGAGCATCCCGTCACCGAGCTGATCACCGGCGTCGATCTCGTCGAGTGGCAGCTGCGCGTCGCGTTCGGCGAGGCGCTGCCGCTGAAGCAGGACGAGATCGGGCTGAACGGACACGCGATCGAGGCGCGCGTCTACGCGGAAAATCCGCAGAAGAACTTCATGCCCTCGGTCGGCCGCATCAAGACCTGGCGGACGCCGCCGGAAGGCGACGGCCTGCGCATCGATGCCGGCTATCGCAGCGGCGACAACGTCTCGCCGTATTACGACGCGATGCTCGCGAAGGTGATCGCCTGGGCGCCGACGCGCGAAGGTGCGATCGAGAAGCTCAATCGCGGGCTGCAAGAGACCGATGTCCGCGGCATCGTCACCAACATCCCGTTCCTGTCGGCGCTGGTGACGCATCCGAAGACGCGCGCCAACGCGATCGATACCGGCTTCATCGAGCGCGAGCTGAAGAACCTGACATCAGGCACCGGTGCTGCCGGTGAGTTCGAGCTCTGCGCGGCGGTGGCCGCGATCGTCAACGACGAGCAGAAGGCGGCGCGCCGCGAGGCCAACTCGCCCTGGCAGACGTTCGGCTGGATGCCGGTCGGCCGCCGTCAGCGGGTGTTCTCGTTCCGGCAGGGCCACGAGGCGCCGCACACCATCACGTTGCACTATGGCAATGGACCGTCGACGATCTCCGTCGGCGGGCGCGAGCTTGCCTTTGCCATCTCGTCACCCGGCGATGATGGCTTCGACCTGACGCTCGACGGCCTCAAGTCGCGTGTCGCTTCGGTCATCGAGGGCCACGAGCTTTACTTGCGCACCCGCAACGGCCGTTTCGACCTGCACTGGGTCGACCCGTTCGGCGGCGAGAGCGAGGAGCAGGTCGGCGAAGACAAGATCGTGGCGCCCTTGCCGGGCACCGTGGTCGCGCTGCTGGCCGAGGAGGGCGCGACGCTGGAGAAGGGCGCGCCGATCCTCACGCTCGAGGTGATGAAGATGGAGCAGACCCTGCGCGCGCCCTATGCCGGGGTGCTGAAGAAGCTCAAATGCAAGGTCGGCGACATCGTCGGCGAGGGCGTCGAGCTTGCCGAAGTCGAGCCCGCGGCCGCGTCATGAGCGATCAGATCCACATCGTCGAGATGGGGCCGCGCGACGGCCTGCAAAACGAGAAGACGCCGGTCAGCATCGAGGCGCGCATCGCCTTCGTCGAGGCGCTGGTGGCGGCGGGGCTTAAGACGGTCGAGGTCGGCGCCTTCGTGTCGCCGAAAGCGATCCCGCAGATGGCAAGCTCCGACCAGGTGCTGCGCGGCGTCAGCCAAATCAAGGACAAGGTCAAGGACGCCGAATTCCACGTGCTGGTGCCGAACGAGAAGGGCTATGACGCCGCGCGCGCGGCCGGTGCCCAGGTCGTCTCGGTGTTCGCGGCGGCCTCCGAAGGCTTCTCGCGCGCCAATATCAATTGCTCGATCGCGGAATCGATCGAGCGCTTCAAGCCGGTACTGGCGCGCGCCAAGGCCGATGGCGTCAAGGTGCGCGGCTATATCTCCTGCGTGCTCGGCTGTCCGTTCGACGGCGAGATCAAGCCAAAGGCGGTCGCCGATCTCGCGATGACCCTGTGGGATCTCGGCTGCTACGAAATCTCGCTCGGCGACACCATTGGCGTCGGCACGCCGCTCAAGGCCAGGGAGATGCTGCGCGCGGTCGGCGCCGAGCTTCCGGTCGGCAACCTCGCGATGCACTTCCACGACACCTATGGCCAGGCGCTCGCCAATCTCTATGCCGGCATGGAGGAGGGCGTGCGCGTCATCGATGCCGCCACCGGCGGCCTCGGCGGCTGCCCCTATGCGCCCGGCGCCACCGGCAACGTCGCGACCGAGGATGTCGTCTACATGCTCGAGGGCATGGGCGTCAAAACCGGTGTCGACATGGAGAAGCTGCTGTCTGCGACGAACGAGGTCGCCGGCTTGCTCGGCCGTCCGCCGGCCAGCCGCGTCGCCTCCGCGCTGAACGCGAAACGGAAGCGGCAGAGCGGATCGTAGTCCTCCACCGCAAGGGTTCCATGAGCTGCAAGCTGGAACCCGTTTTGCAGCGCACACCTCCTTCGTTCTCTGCTCTGGGTCAAAACCCCTCGAAAGCGTTCATGGCTTGGTGACTCAAACATGCTGAGGTGAGGGGGGCTCGCAATTGCTCCAGGTGCGTCTCGCCATGTCCGGACAGGTGTCAGCTTCCCGCGGCCGAACGTTTTTGGCCGGAAAGATCGTCTTCAATTTCGGTCGGTCGGCCTTCGATTGCACGGTCCGGCAGCTCACCGATACGGGAGCGACCGTGGAACTCGAAAGCATCATTGGCATTCCCGACCAGGTCCAACTCTTGGTTGTCGGCACCAATCAGGTCAGGCCATGCAAACGGTTGTGGCAATCGGACCGCCAACTCGGCCTGGTGTTCGAGGCGCAGCAGGCGAACCCTGCGGCTCCCGCGCCTGCAGCTGTCGTGCCTGCCGCTCCTGCGCCATCAGCCGTTCCGGAGCGGCGCAGCGGCGATATTCTGCGTGGGCACATGCTGGCGCTGCGCTCAGCGCTCGATCAGATCCCGGTCGGCATCCTGCTTTTGGACGCAGAGCTGAAAGCCCTGTTCATCAACCGCGCGTTCCGGACCATGTGGCAGCTTCCGGACGCGGTGGCCGACCGCAATCCCAGCTTCACCGATCTGATGCATCACGGCTGCAAGACCATGGCCTGTGAGCTGCCGGCCGAGCAGCTTCAAGCCTATGTTGCCGAACGGGTCCGCCTCGTGAGCGCCGGCGACGCAAATCCGATCGATCTCAGGCGCAGCAATGGTGATGTGGTTCGGTGCCAGGTGCACGCCGCTGCCCGGCGGCGGCCGGATGGTGAGCTACACGCCCGTGACCGACATCGTGCGCGCATCGGACAAGTTGAAGGTGCTGACCGGCGCGCTCGAGAACGTGGAGGACGGCGTCGTCCTGCTTGATCGCGAGCTCAATGTGACTTTCCTCAACCGGCGCATGCGAGAATTCTGGGAGGTAAGCGAGGAGGAGGTTGCGCGGCATCCGGCGTACGTCGCGCTTCTCACGCGCAGCCGCCGGGCAGTTCCGACCGGCTCGTCCCCGGAGCAAGTCAGAGCCCTTCCGGCGAAGCGGATCGCGGAGATCAAGGCAGGCGATCACAAGCGCGACGTCCAGACGCCTGATGGCCGCAACATCAGGATCCATTGCTCGACCATGGCAAACGGCGGCCGGATGCTGACCTTTGTCGACGTGACCGATCTTGTCGGTAACGCGCGCCAGCTCGAGGTGCTTGCGACCACCGATCCGCTCACCGGCCTGTTCAACCGCAGGCACTTCCTGACGACGCTGGACGCGGAGTGGAGCCGGTTCCAGCGCTACTATCGCTCCGTCTCCGTCCTGATGGTCGATATCGACTACTTCAAGAGCATCAATGACCGGCTCGGTCATGCGGCCGGCGACGAGGCAATCAAGGCCGTCGCCGAGATTTGCATTCGCGGCAAGCGCAAGTCCGACGTTGTCGGCCGTGTCGGAGGCGAGGAGTTCGCGGTTCTGCTGCCGGAAACGACATTGTCGCGCGCCCGGACCGCGTTGCCGAGGCCCTCACCAGCATGCCCGGGATAGACGCGCTGATGAAAGCCGCCGATGCGGCGCTCTACCAGGCCAAGGAGCGTGGCCGGAATCGTGTCGGTTGCTGGGCGCCTCCGGCGCCGCCGAAGCTGGCGGCTGAGTAGCAACGTCTCTCCATCGTCATTCCGGGGCGTGCGAAGCACGAGCCCGGAATCCATTGTGCCGCATTATTGGTGGTGGAATGGCTTCGGGCTCTCGCTTCGCGAGCCGTCCGGTGCGCAATTGCGGGCTGAGGAATGACGGGAGGATAGCGGCGCGGCCCCATACATCTGAGTTGCCCGACGGTGCATGCCCCGCGGCAAGAAATTTCTCTTCATCCGAATTGCAACTGCGTGCGTGCGATCGGCGCCCCGGCTTTCCCTGCGCCCTCTGTCCAAGAGAGGGCGGCAATCCAATCCCCAACTCGGGCGAGTTTCGTCGCGAGACAGCAACTGCACATCTATTTGGTCAGGTACGTGTCAGGTTCCCATAAGGACCGATAATACATGGTTGCCCGAGAGCCACGATTGTTGCGTCACCGCAACAGTGAATCGACATTTAACCCTAAACACAGGCGGTCAGTAGTCGCGCCGCTTTTTGGCCACACCCTGACATGAAAGGATATTTACCTAGCTGAATAGCCAGCGCTCGCGACGACGGGACTTTTGATCGGTTCCGGCGTTGTTGAAGGGAACAGGGTCGCGATGGACGCCAAAACGAACATCAAAGGCAGGCTGCCGAGCCGCCACGTGACGGAAGGGCCCCAGCGCGCACCGCATCGGTCCTATCTTTATGCGATGGGGCTGACGACAACCCAGATTCATCAACCATTTGTCGGCGTTGCTTCATGTTGGAATGAAGCGGCCCCCTGCAACATCTCGCTGATGCGCCAAGCGCAGGCGGTGAAGAAGGGCGTGGCGTCCGCCGGCGGCACGCCGCGCGAGTTCTGCACCATCACCGTGACCGACGGCATCGCGATGGGCCATGACGGCATGCGCTCGTCGCTGCCGTCGCGGGAATGCATCGCCGATTCGGTCGAGCTGACCGTCCGCGGTCACTCCTATGATGCGCTGGTCGGGCTCGCTGGCTGCGACAAGTCGCTGCCGGGCATGATGATGGCGATGGTCCGGCTCAACGTGCCCTCGATCTTCATCTATGGCGGCTCGATTTTGCCCGGCAACTTCCGCGGGCAGCCGGTGACCGTGCAGGACATGTTCGAGGCGGTCGGCAAGCACTCGGTCGGCGCCATGTCGGACGAGGAGCTCGACGAGATCGAGCGGGTCGCGTGCCCGTCGGCCGGCGCCTGCGGCGCCCAGTTCACCGCCAACACCATGGCGACCGTGTCCGAGGCGATCGGCCTCGCGCTTCCGTATTCGGCCGGGGCCCCGGCACCTTACGAGATCCGTGACGCCTTCTGCGCCGCCGCCGGCGAGAAGGTGATGGAGCTGATCGAGAAAAACATCCGGCCCCGCGACATCGTCACCCGGGAAGCCCTTGAAAATGCTGCGGCCGTGGTTGCAGCCTCAGGTGGTTCGACCAATGCTGCGCTGCACCTGCCGGCGATCGCCCATGAGTGCGGCATTAAATTCAATTTGTTCGACGTTGCCGAAATCTTCAAAAAGACTCCTTACGTCGCTGATTTGAAGCCGGGCGGCCGTTATGTTGCCAAAGACATGTTCGAGGTTGGCGGCATTCCGCTGCTGATGAAAACGCTGCTCGACAATGGCCACCTGCACGGGAATTGCCTGACCGTCACTGGCCGAACGATCGCCGAAAACCTCAAAAGCGTGAAATGGAATCCGCACCAGGACGTGGTGCGGTCCGCCGACAATCCGATCACCGTGACAGGTGGCGTTGTCGGACTGCAGGGTAATCTCGCTCCGGAGGGTGCGATCGTGAAGGTCGCGGGAATGTCCAACCTGAAGTTTACCGGTCCGGCCCGGTGCTTCGACCGCGAGGAAGACGCCTTCGAGGCGGTGCAGAAGCGCACCTACAAGGAAGGCGAAGTGATTGTGATCCGCTACGAGGGGCCGAAGGGCGGTCCCGGGATGCGGGAGATGCTGGCGACCACGGCGGCGCTGACCGGGCAGGGGATGGGCGGCAAGATTGCCCTGATCACCGATGGCCGGTTCTCCGGCGCTACCCGTGGCTTCTGCATCGGACATATTGGACCCGAAGCGGCCGTCGGCGGGCCGATCGGGTTGTTGCAAGACGGCGACATCATCGAGATCGATGCGGTCGCCGGCACCCTTAACGTAAATTTGAGCGACGCCGAACTCGCAAATCGTAAGACCAAATGGGCCCCTCGCGCGACGAACCATACATCTGGTGCGCTGTGGAAGTACGCCGAGCAAGTGGGGCCGGCGGTGGATGGCGCAGTCACCCATCCGGGTGGCGCGTACGAGAAACAGTGTTATGCGGACGTTTAAGCGTGCGATATTTGCGTTTGCGTTAGGGGCCATCCCGGTGGCGGGCCCCGGATTCGGATTCGACGGCGCCCCGGTCAGCCCCCAGGATACCGTGCTTCCGGTGGTCGCTCCGCAGCCCGGCTCAGCCGCTGCGCTGAAGCGGGCCGCCACGCCGGTTGCCCCTGCGGCGACCTCGCCGACCTCTTCCTTCAGCACGCTGCAGTACCAGGCCGAGGGCGGTCACCCCGTGGCGCAGTGGAAGCTCGGCAAGATGTACGCCGAGGGCGACGGCGTCATCCAGGACGACATGCGCGCCTTTGAGTATTTCAGCCGGATCGCCAATGCGCATGCCGAGGATTCGCCGTCGGCGCCGCAGGCCTCGATCGTGGCCAACGCCTTCGTAGCGCTCGGCCGCTATTATCTGAGCGGCATTCCCAATTCCAAGGTCAAGGCGGACACCGAACGGGCGCGGGAGATGTTCTCCTATGCCGCGTCCTATTTCGGCAATGCCGATGCCCAGTACGACCTTGCCCGGCTGTACCTGAAGACGCCGGACGCCTCGCGGGACGATTTCCGCTATGGCGCACGCTGGCTCGGGCTTGCCGCGCAGAAGGGCCAGCACCAGGCCCAGGCGCTGCTCGGCCAGATGCTGTTCAACGGCGACCGGCTGCCGCCGCAGCGGGCCCGTGGCCTGATGTGGCTGACCCTGGCGCGCGACAGCGCGACGCCGGAAGAGGCCTGGATCAAGGAAAGTTACAACCGGGCAATCGCCAAGGCGTCCGAAGACGACCGCGCGATGGCGCTGCAGATGCTCGAGCATTGGGTGCAGGGTCGTCGCGATTAGAGGCCGCCGGGATTGATATCCCCCGCGACCGACGGGTTCAGGCGGTCTCGAAATCGAGATCGGCCCAGACCGGAACATGGTCGGATGGTTTCTCCCAAGCGCGGACATAGCTGTCGATCCCGACGTCGATCAGCCGATCGCTGGCCTGTGGCGACATCAGGAGATGATCGATGCGCAGGCCCCAGTTCTTCTGCCAGGCGCCGGCCTGGTAGTCCCAGAAGGTGTACTGGCCGGGCTCGTCGTTGACCGCGCGCAGCGCATCAGTGAGGCCGAGGCCGAGCAGCGACTGGAAGGCCTCGCGGGTCGCCGGGCGGAACAGGGCATCGTCGGTCCAGGCGGCCGGATTGTAGACGTCGCGGGCCGCCGGAATGACGTTGAAGTCGCCGGCCAGGATCAGCGGCTCCTCGGCCTTAAGCCGTTCCCGCGTGTACTCAAGAAGCCGCGACATCCATTTGAGTTTGTACGGATATTTGTCGGTGTTGGCCGGGTTGCCGTTGGGCAGGTAGAGACACGCGACCCGCACCACGCCCTGCTTCAGCGTGACGACGCCTTCGAGGAAGCGGGCGTGGGCGTCCTCGTCGTCGCCGGCGAGGCCCGACTTGGTCTCGTCGAACGGCAGCTTGGAGAGCAGCGCCACGCCGTTGAAGGTCTTCTGGCCGTGGGTGACGACATTATACCCGAGCGCCTCGACCTCGAGCCGCGGAAACGCGTCGTCGACGCATTTGATCTCCTGCAGGCAAACGATGTCGGGGGAACACTCTTTCAGCCAGGCGACCAGAAGTTCGATCCGTTGCCGGACCGAGTTGACGTTCCACGTAGCGATGCGCATGCAAATGACCGGGATTGAAGCCGCAGGATTTTACGTAAGGTCGCATACCATGGGTGATCCGCCTGTGCTAACCCTCTCCAGAAACAAGGCGTAACAATTGCCGATGGGGAGTTGCGAAGCGTCCCGGCCCTGGCGCACGTGCAAGACTTATGAAGAAACGGAATTTGGTTCTGACTCGCCGGCATCATCGAGCGCCAGCTCTCGACCATTGCCGGCATCTCCTCGATGTCCTCGAACTCCTCGCAGGGCACCAGCGTCATCACCATCCAGTTCGACCTCAACCGCAACATCGATGCCGCCGCGCTCGACTTGCAGACGGCGTTGACGATCGCGCAGCGTCGGCTGCCGATCGAGATGACGATCCCGCCGAGCTTCCGGAAGGTGAACCCGGCGGACTTCCCGGTGCTGTTCGTCTCGCTGGGCTCGGCGACGCTGCCGCTGTCGGCAGTCAATGAATATGGCGACATCACGATCGGGCAGGCGCTGTCGCAGCTGCCCGGCGTCGCCCAGGTCTTGATCTACGGCGCGCAGAAATTCGCGATCCGCGAGGCGGCGCTGCTGCGCTTCCGTCCGATCATGATGACGACGTTCGCGGCGATCTTCGGCACGCTGCCGATCGCGCTTGGTGCCGGCGCCGGCGCAGAGTTGCGTCAGCCGCTCGGCGTCGCGGTGGTCGGCGGCCTCTGCGTGTCGCAGCTGCTGACGCTGTTCATTACGCCTGTGATCTACATCTATCTTGACCGCATCGACCGCAGGCTGCGCCGCAAGCTCGATCCGCAGGCGGAGGTGGGTGGCGACGTCGAGCGGCCGCAGGTGGTCGCGGCAGAATAGTTGGCATCTCCGGCGAACCGGTCAACGGTTGGCGTCGAGAAGCTACGTCAGGCGAGGAAGCGTCAGATCGAGAAGCTGGTGCCGCAGCCGCAGGACGCGGTGGCGTTCGGATTGACGACGCGGAACGAGGCGCCGATCAGGTCGTCGACGAAGTCGACTTCCGAACCCGCGAGGAACGGGACCGAGGCGGGGTCGATCAGCACCACCGCGCTGTCGCGCTCGATCACGAGGTCGTCATCGGCCTGGCTGCGCTCGACGTCGAATTTGTACTGGAAACCGGAGCAGCCGCCGCCCTCGACCGAAATGCGCAGCTTGGCGCCTTGGCCTTCCTTGCTGAGGATCTGCCCGATCCGGCGGGCGGCCCGTTCGCTGACGGTGATGGCAGCAGTCATATCGGTCTCCGAAACCCTATTTGAGCATGGTTTGATCGGATCATGCTCGGCGTCATGCCCAATTCATTTGGTCAGCCGCCTCAGGCATAGTTAAGTGCATCGGACCATGGAATCAAATGGATAAGGACTAAAATACCGTGTCGGTCGGAATGGCTGCCCCCCGTGCGCCTTATGCCTGCGACCCCGACCGCAGCCGTGGCCGCTTGGTCGCGGAGCCGCCGAGCCGGACCCGCAGCCCGTTCCGGCGCGACTGTGACCGGGTGATCCATTCCACCGCGTTCCGCCGCCTCAAGCACAAGACCCAGGTCTTCGTCTTCCACGAGGGCGATCACTACCGCACCCGGCTGACCCATTCGCTCGAGGTCGCGCAGATCGCCCGCGCGCTGGCGCGCCAGCTTGGGCTCGACGAGGATCTGACCGAGACGCTGGCGCTGGCGCACGATCTCGGCCATCCGCCGTTCGGGCATGCCGGGGAGCGGGCGCTCGACGACTGCCTCAAGGGTGACGGCGGCTTCGACCACAATGCGCAGGCGCTGCGGGTCGTCACCTCGCTGGAGCATCGCTATCCAGAGTTCGGCGGGCTGAACCTGACTTGGGAATCGCTCGAGGGTATCGTCAAGCACAACGGCCCGCTCACCGAACGCAACGGCGCGCCGGCCGGGCGCTATCTCGACAGCGGCATTCCGGTCGGGATCGCCGACTACAACAAGACCTACGATCTCGAGCTCTGGAGCTATGCCTCGCTCGAGGCGCAGATCGCGGCCTTCGCCGACGACATCGCCTATGATGCTCACGATATCGACGACGGTCTGCGCGCCGGCCTGTTTGCGGTCGACGACCTCAAGGAGATGCCGCTGACATCAGAGATCATCGCCGAGATCGACCGCCATTACCCCGGGCTCGACGAGGTCCGGCGCGGCGCCGAACTGGTGCGTGAGCTGATCTCACATTTCATCAGCGCGGTCTTCAACGAGGCGACCCGGCGCCTCGCCGTTGCGCAGCCGCAATCGGCCCAGGATGTGCGCCACCACAATGCGCCGCTGATCGCGTTTCCGCCCGAGGTGGCCGAGCAGGAGGCGGCGATCAAGGCGTTCCTGTTCCGGCGGATGTATCGCCACCCGCGGGTGATGCTGGTCATGCGGGAGGCGGAGCAGGTGGTCCGCAATCTCTATGAGCGCTACCGGCAATCGCCGGGCGACCTGCCGGCGGAATGGATCGAGGGGAGCGTGCAGGAGACCGGCAGCGCGCGGAACAGGCGGATCGGCAATTTCATTGCCGGAATGACCGACCGTTTCGCCCTGATCGAGCACCAAAGGCTTTTTGACTCGACCCCGGATTTGCGTTAGCGCCCTGCCATGGCCGACACCCCTGCGACACCACACCTTTTTGCCGACCTGCTGGCGCGCGTGCACGCGATTTGTGCCGCTGTCGCTGCCGAGGATAATTGGCCCGCTGGCATCGATCTGTCCCGCGTCGTGGTCGAGCCGCCGCGCGATGCCAGCCACGGCGACATGGCGACCAATGCCGCGATGGTGCTCGCCAAGGAGGCCAAGGCCAAGCCGCGCGAGCTCGCCGACAAGATCGCCGAGCGGTTGCGTGCCGATGCGCTGGTGGCGTCCGTCGATGTCGCCGGGCCCGGTTTCATCAACCTGACCTTGAAGCCGCAGGTCTGGGCGGACGCGCTGCGCGCCGTGCTGGCCGCCGGCTCGGCCTACGGGCGCAGCGACATCGGCAAGGCCGAGAAGGTCAATGTCGAATACGTCTCGGCCAACCCGACCGGGCCGATGCATGTCGGCCACTGCCGCGGCGCCGTGTTCGGCGATGCGCTGTGCAGCCTGCTGCAATTCGCGGGCTTCGACGTCTGCCGCGAATATTACATCAACGATGCCGGCGCCCAGGTCGACGTGCTCGCACGCTCGGCATTCCTGCGTTACCGCGAAGCGTTGGGTCAGGATATCGGCGCGATTCCGGAGGGGCTCTATCCCGGCGACTACCTCGTGCCGGTCGGCGAGGCGCTCGCCAAGGAATACGGCGAGAAGCTGCTCGACATGAGCGAAGCCGCGTGGCTGCCGATTGTGCGCGACAAGGCGATCGCCATGATGATGGAGATGATCAAGGGCGATCTCGCCGCGCTCAACATCCATCACGACGTGTTCTTCTCCGAACGCTCGCTGATTGCATCAGGCAACAACAAGGTCGCCGAGACGATCGATTTCCTGCGCGCGAAGGGCGACATCTACGAAGGCCGCCTGCCGCCGCCGAAGGGCAAGCCGGTCGAGGATTATGAAGACCGCGAGCAGTCGCTGTTCCACGCCACCGCTTACGGCGATGACGTCGATCGTCCGCTGATCAAGTCGGACGGCTCGTACACCTATTTCGCGTCCGACATCGCCAACCACCGCAACAAGTTCGAGCGCGGCTTCACCAACCTGATCGACGTGTTCGGCGCCGACCACGGCGGCTACATCAAGCGGATGCAGGCGGCGGTGAAGGCGGTGACTGCGGGCAAAGCGACGCTCGACGTCAAGATCGTGCAACTCGTCAAGCTGCTGCGCGACGGCGAGCCGGTAAAGATGTCGAAACGGTCCGGCGAATTCGTCACGCTGCGCGAGGTGGTCGACGAAGTCGGCTCGGACGCGGTCCGGTTCATGATGCTGTTCCGCAAGAACGACGCGGTGCTCGATTTCGACCTCGCCAAGGTGATCGAGCAGTCGAAGGACAACGCCGTCTTCTACGTCCAGTACGGCCACGCCCGCGGCCATTCGATCTTCCGCAATGCGCGGGAGGAGGCGGTTCCCGATCTGCCCGGGACCGACGAGGCCCGGCTGGCATATCTGCGGAACGCCGCGGTCGAGCGGCTGACCGACCCGGCCGAGCTCGATTTGCTCAAGCGGCTTGCGCTCTATCCCCGGATGATCGAAGCCGCCGCGGTGGCACACGAGCCGCACCGAATCGCTTTTTATCTATATGATTTGGCCAGTGAATTTCATGCGCTGTGGACCAAGGGGCGCGATTTGCCCTATTTACGCTTCATTATCAATAATGATGCAGAGATCACGAGGGCGCGACTGGCAATGGTTCAGGGCGTCGTCTCGGTTCTGGCATCGGGCTTAGCTGTTCTGGGCGTCCAGGCTCCAACCGAGATGCGGTAGGCAGGGGCATTAGGCTCTCACGAGTGGGGATTTGTGAGGGCATCTGGCAGGGGCCAACTCGTTCGGACCGGCTGTGCCGGCGATCTTGGCGCTGTCCCGAAGGGGATGCATCATCACGATGGCTGATCGATATCAGGACCGACTTTTTTCCACCGACGCGGCACCCAAGGCCGAGAGCGATCCGCTCGCCGAACTGGCCCGACTGATCGGCCAGACGGATCCATTCGGCGCCGCGAACAAGCCGCCGCCGCGTCCGCTGCAGTCGCGCGCCAATGCGCGGCCGCAACAATATGATCCGCAGGCCGAGGACGAGGATGCGCCGTCCGCGGGCCCGCCGCCCTGGATGCAGCGCGCGCGGCAGGAGACCGTCGCTCCGCCGCCTGTGCAGCACACCGAGTACGAAGAGCCCGAACAGGACTACCAGCCGAAGCCGGTGCATCCGTTGCACCGCTATGCGGCCCAGCGGGCGCAGCCGCCCGCGCCCGAACCGGTCGCAACCTATCGGCCGGTCGAGCCTCCGAGGCAGCCCGAGGCCTTTGACGCCGAGCCCTATCAGAGTGGCGGCCAGGACCACGATCCGTCGCGCTATGACGACGCGCTTTACGGTCAGCTGGAAGCCGGCGAACAGGACCTGCAGCGCGAACCGGCTTACCCGGACGATCCCTATGCGTATGAGGCCGACGAGGAAGAGCCTGAACCGCGCCGGCGGAGTAGCGGCTTGATGACGGTCGCCGCGGTGCTGGCGCTTGGCGTGTTCGGTGTCGGTGGCGCGTACGCCTACCGGACCTATGTCGGCTCGCCCCGCAGCGGTGAGCCGCCGATCATCAAGGCCGACAACACGCCGACCAAAGTGATCCCGGCCCAGGCCGATGCGCCGGCCAAGACGCCGGATCGCATGGCAGCGGGTGACGGCACCGAGAAGATCGTGTCGCGTGAGGAGACGCCGGTCGACGTCAATTCGAAGACCGCCGGACCGCGCGTCGTGTTTCCGCCGCTGAACGCCAATGCGAATCCGCCGCCGGCATCAACCGTGCAGACGGCGCAGCCCGCGCCCGCGCCGATCACCGCGAACGGGACGCTGCCGAACAACGAGCCGCGCAAGATCCGCACGCTCGCCGTCAAGGGCGATTCGCCCGATGGCGCGCAGGCCGCGGCCGCCGTGCCGGCCAAGCCTGCGGCCGCTACGAAGCTTCCAGTGTCGCGCGGTAACCCGGCTGCGGCCAATGCCAGCGTGAACGCCCCAATGTCGCTGGTTCCTGGTCAGGCTGAGGCGGCTTCGGCCGCGCCTCCGACCCGGGTTGCGTCGAACACGACCGCCTCCGTTGGTGGCGGTGGATACCTGGTTCAGGTGTCGTCGCAGAAAAACGAGGCGGACGCGCAATCGTCCTATCGGACGCTGCAGGGCAAATATCGCAACGTGCTCGGTTCGCAGCCTTTGGTGGTGAAGCGCGTCGATCTCGGCGAGAAGGGCGTCTACTACCGCGCCTTTGCCGGCCCGTTCGCGTCGTCGGAAGAGGCGAGCCAGTTGTGCCGGAGCTTGATGTCGGCCGGTGGGCCGCAGTGCCTCATCCAAAGAAATTAAAGGCCGTTTCCTTGACCCGTGAGCTGCATGCGGCCTAATCGGCCGAATGACGAACCGCGCATTCATCACGGGCGTATCCGGGCTGATCCTCAACGACGCTGAACGCGAATTCATTCGCGCCGAGCGGCCATGGGGCTTCATCCTGTTCAAGCGCAACATCGAGAGTCCTGCCCAAGTGGCCGCTCTTGTTGAGGAACTCAGGTCAGCGGCCGGCCTGGCCGATGCGCCGGTCCTGATTGACCAGGAGGGCGGGCGGGTGCAGCGGCTCGGGCCGCCGCATTGGCCGGTCTATCCGCCCGGCGCGAGCTTCAGCGCGCTCTACGACATCGACCCGAAGCTTGGACTTGCGGCGGCCCGGCTCAGCTCACGGCTGATTGCGGCCGACCTGATCGATCTCGGAATTACCGTCGATTGCCTGCCGTTGGCCGACGTTCCGGTGGCAGGCGCAGATGCGGTGATCGGCAACCGGGCCTATGGAACCGAGCCGGACAAGGTCGCGGCAATCGCCCGCGCGGTCACGGACGGGCTGGAACAAGGCGGCGTGCTGCCGGTTCTCAAGCATATTCCCGGCCATGGCCGCGCTACCGCGGACAGCCATTTTCGCCTCCCGACGGTCGATACCGCCAGAGAGGAGCTGGAACGGACCGATTTTGCCGCGTTCCGGCCGCTGGCGGACCTGCCGATGGCGATGACTGCACATGTTGTGTTTAGCGCGCTGGACCCCGTCCATCCGGCAACGACTTCTGCGACAATCATCGAACAGGTGATTCGCGGCCTGATCGGGTTCCAGGGTTTGTTGATGAGTGATGACGTGTCGATGAATGCGCTGGCCGGAACAATTGCCGAGCGGACCCGCGCCATCGTCAGCGCCGGTTGCGACATGGTTCTGCACTGTAACGGCAATATCGACGAAATGCGCGAGGTCGCGCGGGAAACGCCGGAACTGGCCGGCAATGCGCTTGAGCGGGCCAAGGCGACGCTCGCCGCGCGCAAGCAGCCTGAGCCGCTCGACCGGCAGGCGGCACGGGCTGAACTGGATGCGTTGTTGAATCGGGTAGGGACGGCATGACCGCTGAAATTCTATCGTTTGAGACCGGTCGGCCGGCCGACCTCGCCGAGGGCGAACCGGCGCTGGTGGTCGACGTTGAGGGCTATGAGGGCCCGCTCGACCTGCTGTTGACGCTGGCGCGGCAGCAAAAGGTCGACTTGTCGAAGATTTCGATCCTTGCGCTCGCCGACCAATATCTTTCGTTCATCGAGGCGGCGCGAAAGATTCGCCTCGAACTCGCGGCCGACTATCTGGTGATGGCGGCCTGGCTTGCGTTCCTGAAATCGCGGCTCTTGCTGCCCGAGCCGCCGAGCGCGGAGGGGCCCAGCGCCGAGGAAATGGCGACCGCGCTTGCCAACCGGCTGCGCCGTCTGGAAGCGATCCGCGAGGCGGCGAACCGGCTGATGAACCGCCCGCAGTTCCAGCGCGATATCTTCCCGCGCGGCAATCCGGAATCGATCGCCGAGATCAAGCATCCGAAGTTCACCGCGACCCTGTACGACCTGCTGTCGGCCTATGCGACGCAGCGCGCGTCGCGCGTACTGACTTCAGTGCATCTGGCGAAGCGGACGGTGTGGTCGCTGGCCGAGGCTCGCGCCTCGCTGGAGCGGTTGGTCGGCCTCGCCGAGGACTGGAGCTGCCTCGACGAGTACCTGATGAACTACGTCGCCGATCCCAAGCAGAAGGCCACGGTGTTCGCATCGAGCTTCGCTGCTGCCCTCGAACTGGTTCGCGAGGGCGAGATGGAAATCAACCAGAAGCAGGCGTTCGCGCCGATCTATTTCCGAAAGCGTCAAGCGCAGGCCGCAATGGCTGCGCCGGACCTTTCGGTTGAGTAAGTGGAAGAAGGAGAGCAAGCCCATGGCAAGCTTGGCGGAAGTGCGCAGAGACGAGCCCGAGGAGGAGGTTTCTCCTATGGATCATCCGGTAGCGCGTCCTGAGGAATTGCGGCTCCTTGAAGCCCTGTTGTTCGCATCGGCCGAGCCGATCGATCAGGCAACGCTGGCAAAGCGGATGCCCGACGGCGTCGATATCAAGGTGGCGCTCGCGCAGTTGCAGGCGGAATATGCGCCGCGCGGCGTCAACCTGGTTCGGGTCGCCAACAAGTGGACGTTCCGTACCGCCGGCGATCTGTCGTGGCTGATGACGCGCGAGAGCACCGAGACCCGGAAGCTGTCGCGTGCAGCGATCGAGGTGCTGGCGATCATTGCCTATCACCAGCCGGTGACCCGCGCCGAGATCGAAGAGATTCGCGGCGTGGTCACGTCGAAGGGAACCATCGACGTGCTGCTGGAGACCGGCTGGATCCGGCCGCGCGGCCGCCGCAAGACGCCGGGGCGTCCGTTGACCTTCGGAACCACCGACGCCTTCCTGTCGCAGTTCAGCCTGGAAGCGCTCGGCGACCTGCCGGGACTCGAAGAGCTGAAAGGCACCGGTCTGCTCGACTCGCGCCTGCCGACCGGCTTTTCCGTTCCCTCGCCATCGGATGATGCGACGCTGCGGGAGGACGAGGAGCCGCTCGAGCCCGGCGATACGCTGGAACTGCTGCTCGCGCCGGCCGTCGAGCCGGAAGCCGAGGAACCGAAGACCGAGAGCGAAACGGCTGCCGAGGTTGGGACTGCCGAGGTCGAAACGACAGCCGAGGCCGAAACCGACCTCGAAGCGGAAGTTGCCACCGAGGTGGACGCGGCCGAACCTGACGCTGGTGAGCCGGACGAGCGCATCGACCACGCGGGCGATGACGACGGCGCCGAGGAGAAGGGCGAATAGCCCGGAATATTCCCGGTTAAGCCTAGCAATATTACGTAGCCGCGACAGCGATTTGCCGCGGCCGAGGTCCTTGTTTTTGACACCCCGCGGGCCTAACTTCCGGCAGAGTTCAGGCCGGTCCGCCGGCCATTTCTGGAGGGTTGCAGGATGGGTTCGCTTAGCATTTGGCACTGGATCGTCGTGATCGCAGTGGTCCTGCTGCTGTTCGGACGCGGCAAGATTTCGGACCTGATGGGTGACGTCGCCCAAGGCATCAAGGCCTTCAAGAAAGGCATGCAGGACGACGACAAGGTCGCGGACAAGCCGGAGTCCACCAAGGCGATCGACCACAATGCGGCGCCGTCGGCCGCGCGCCAGGACGTCGGCAGCAAGGCCGTCTAACGCGCCTGCACTGACGCATATTTCGACGTTTTTCTTTGCGCGAAACGGTGACGTCGTCGCAGAGACGCGCTATGGACGCCGATTGAGAAAAGGCGCCGGCAGCCCCGGATCCTGTCAGGACCGATGGGGCCGATGGCGGCGCGCTTAGGCGGAACAATTCATGTTCGATATCGGGTGGAGTGAACTGGTCGTCATCGCGGTCGTCGCGCTGATCGCCATCGGCCCGAAAGAGCTGCCGGGCGTGCTGCGCATGGTCGGGCAATGGATGGGCAAGGCCCGCAAAATGGCCGCCGAATTCCAGGGCCAGTTCCAGGAGGCCATGCGCGAGGCCGAGATGGCCGACCTCAAGAAAAGTTTTGACGAGGTCAGGGAAGCCGCAACCGGCATCACCAGCGGCAACATCATGACCTCGCTGCACAAGGATGTCAGCGACGCCCTGCAGATCGACAAGCCGGTTGATACGCAGGTCGCCTCCGCAATCGACGCACCGGTCACTCCGACAACACCCGCACCGCCGACACCGGAAACCTTCGTCGAGGCCGAGACGCACGCTGCCGCCGGCGAGCCGCTCGCCATCACCAGCGAGGTGAAGCCCGAGCCGGCGCCTGCGCAGGACGAGACGCCGCCACAGCCTGACGTGCTCAAGGACGCGAGGGCGTCATGAGCGCCGAAGATATCGAGGCCAGCAAGGCCCCCTTGATGGATCATTTGATCGAGCTGCGCTCGCGGCTGATCAAGGCGCTGCTCGGCTTCGGCGTGGCCTTCATCATCTGCTTCTTCTTCGCCAAGCAGATATTCAACGTCCTGGTCTGGCCCTTCATCTGGGTGGCAGGGCCGGAAAATTCCAAATTCATCTATACCGCGCTGCTCGAATATTTTCTGACGCAGCTCAAGCTCGCGTTGTTCGGCGCCGGCTTCATCTCGTTTCCGATCGTCGCGACGCAGATCTACAAGTTCGTGGCGCCCGGGCTCTACAAGCACGAGCGCAACGCGTTCCTGCCTTATCTGATCGCGACGCCGGTGTTCTTCGTGTTTGGCGCGATGATGGTCTATTTCGTGGTCTTCCCGATGCTGACCCGCTTCTCGCTCGGCATGCAGCAGGCTGCGGGCACGGAGACGGCGCAGATCCAGTTGCTGCCCAAGGTCGGCGAGTATCTCTCGCTGATGATGTCGCTGATCTTCGCCTTCGGCATCGCGTTCCAGCTGCCGGTGATCCTGACACTGCTCGGCCGCATCGGCATCGTCACCTCGAAGATGCTGAAGGAGAAGCGGCGCTACTTCATCGTGATCGCCTTCATCATCGCCGCCGTGCTGACGCCGCCCGATGTGCTGAGCCAGGCCTCGCTCGCGATCCCGCTGCTCTTGCTCTACGAGGGCGCCATCATAGCGGTCGGGATCGTGGAGAAGAAGGCCACTACCTCGAGCGCGCCGTCGGCGACCAATCCGGCCGAGTAGGGCCGCCTTCGCCTCACCCTCGGTGTCATACCCCGCGAAGGCGGGGTATCCAGTACCCCGCGGCTTCTCGGTGATACGCCGACGCCTCTGGAATACTGGATCACCCGCTTTCGCGGGTGATGACGGTCGTGGTAGTGGAGCTACATGACCGTAGTTTACCTACGCGTAGCCCTGCCAGGACTGACCCATGCACGACATCAAAGCGATCCGCGACAACCCGACAGCCTTTGACGCCGGCCTGAAACGCCGCGGACTTGGGGCCCTGTCGCCGTCGCTGCTGGCGATCGACGAGAAGCGGCGTGCGGCGATCCTGGCGTCCGAGCAGGCCCAGGCGCGACGCAATGCGGCCTCGAAGGAGATCGGCGACGCCAAGAAGGCAAAGGACGAGGCGCGCGCGGCCAAGCTGATGGCCGAGGTCGCCGAGCTCAAGACCACGATGCCGGAGCTCGAGGCCGCCGCGAAATCGTTTGACGACGAGCTGACGAAAGAGCTGTCGTCGATTCCAAACTTGCCGCTCGACGAGGTGCCGGACGGCACCGACGAGCACGGCAACGTCCAGCACCATGTGTTCGGCAAGAAGCGTGATTACGGCTTTGCGCCGAAGCCGCACGACGATCTCGGCACCGCGCTCGGCTATATGGATTTCGAGGCGGCTGCGAAATTGTCCGGCGCTCGTTTCGTCGTGCTGAAGAAGGGACTGGCGCGGCTCGAGCGCGCGATCGGGCAGTTCATGCTCGATTTGCACACTGGCGAGCACGGCTATGCCGAGATCAATCCGCCGCTGCTGGTGCGCGACGCCGTGATGTTCGGCACCGGCCAGTTGCCGAAATTCGAGGATGATCAGTTCTGGGCGATCAAGGGCGAATTGCTCTCGGCGCCGAATGCCGATCTGCGCAGCGAGCGCCTCGGCCTGATTCCGACCGCGGAAGTCTCGCTGACCAACCTCGCCCGCGAATCCATCCTCGACGAAAAAGAGCTGCCGATGCGGCTCACCGCGCTGACGCCGTGCTTCCGCGCCGAAGCTGGAGCCGCGGGACGCGATACGCGCGGCATGATCCGGCAGCACCAGTTCACGAAGGTCGAATTGGTGTCGATCACGACGCCGGAAGCCAGCAAGGACGAGCTCGAGCGCATGCTGTCCTGCGCCGAACAGGTGCTGCAGAAGCTCGATTTGTATTATCGCGTGATGACGCTGTGCGCCGGCGACATGGGTTTCTCCGCGCAGAAGACCTACGACATCGAGGTGTGGATGCCGGGGCAGGGCGATGGCGGCGCCTATCGCGAGATTTCGAGCTGCTCGGTGTGCGGGGATTTCCAGGCGCGACGCATGGACGCGCGCTATCGCGGCCCCGACGGCAAGCCGCGCTTCGTGCATACGCTGAACGGCTCCGGCACGGCGGTCGGGCGCGCCCTGATCGCCGTCATGGAGACCTATCAGCAGCAGGATGGCTCGATCGCGGTGCCCGACGTGCTGCAGCCCTATATGGGCGGGCTCAAGGTCATCGAGCACGGCATGTGAGGCGAGGGCCAGTGTGATGCCGCTCCACCGTGACATCCATTGGCTTGGTCGACAATGGGCCGTCACGGGGCACGGTCTGCAGCTGATCAATCAGAAGCAGATGGGCTATTACGACATCGAGGCCGCGCGCCTGTGGGAAGCCCGCGTGACCGAGGTGCAATCGAAGGCCTGGATCGACAGGCCCGATTTCGACAAGGCGCTGGAGATCGCGCGCGGCAAGTTCGTCCACTTGGCGCCGGCCGATCAACCCGCGCCGGCAGCCGTCGCGTTGCCGCCGCCTCCGGTCCGGGCCATGCCGCCGGCCGCGCCGCGGGCTCCGCTTGACGCGGAATCGGTGCCCTCGATCGAGGAGCTGCTGGCGAGGCTGAAATCGAAATCGGTTGCGGCCGTGCCCGTCGTAAAGCCGGCCGAAGAGGCGCCCGCGCCATCGCCAAAGCCCGAACCGCCCAAACTCGAGACGCCCAAGTCTGATGCGCCGAAGCTTGAGCCTCGCAAGGTTGAACCCATCAGATCCGAGC
The DNA here is from genome assembly GCF_054063415.1 of Bradyrhizobium sp. USDA 4011. NCBI lineage: Bacteria > Pseudomonadati > Pseudomonadota > Alphaproteobacteria > Hyphomicrobiales > Nitrobacteraceae > Bradyrhizobium > Bradyrhizobium sp. USDA 4011. The sequence continues at coordinate 276,258 of NZ_JBSSGG010000001.1, read as the reverse complement.
TCCCTAAATCGGCGCTTCCGAAGGCTCCGAGGCCCGAGCTTCTCCAGGCGGCTCCGGTCACTCCCGAGCCGCGCAAACCTGAATCTCGGAGGGGTGAACCGCCCAAGGTTGAACCGCCCAGGGCCGAAGCTCCCAAACCTGAAGCTGCCAAGGTCGAACCTGCCAAAGCTGAACCTGCGAAGACGGAGCCGCTCAAATCCGAGCCCCACACGTCCGAGATGCGACAGGCCGCGCCGGTTAAGAAACTCGAAGCGCCAGTGCTGGCGCCGGTCGTTACGGTTGTCCGGCGGCCAGCCCGACCGGCCTGGCCGGTGTTCGACCGCAAGATCGCCGGCAGCGGTCGATTCGTGCATCCATGGCGCGTCACGTCGGCGGGATGGCACGGGCCGCGTTTGCCTCCGCGGCCCTAGCCGGTTAAGACGGCAATCAGCTCAAGGCCCCGCAACTCAAGAAACCCGCGTCGTATCGGAACAAGAGGCACTTTGACGGATGCGAATTCTCTGCACCAATGATGACGGCATCCACCGCCCCCGGCCTGCAGGTCGTCGAGCAGATCGCACGCTCATTGTCCGACGACGTCTGGATCGTCGCCCCCGAGCTCGACCAGTCCGGCGTCTCGCATTCGCTGTCGCTCAACGATCCGCTGCGTCTGCGCGAAGTGGGCCCGCGTCACTTCGCGGTGCGCGGCACGCCGACCGATTGCGTCATCATGGGCGCGCGCCACATTCTCGGAGACAAGCTGCCCGATCTCGTGCTGAGCGGCGTCAACAAGGGCCGCAACGTCGCCGAGGACGTGGTCTATTCCGGCACCATCGCCGGCGCGCTGGAAGGCACCATACTGGGCTTTCCGTCGTTTGCGTTGTCGCAGGAGTTTTCGATCGAGACGCGCAACGCGCCGCTGTGGGACACCGCGCTGAAATTCGGACCCGACATCATCAGCAAGGTGATCGACGCAGGCGTTCCCCGCAACACCGTCATCAATGTCAACTTCCCGTCCTGCATGCCCGATGACGTCAAGGGCATCCGGATCACACGGCAGGGCAAGCGCAATCAAGGTTTCCTGAAGATCGATCGCCGTCACGACGGACGCGGCAATCCGTATTTCTGGATCGGCTTCGAGCGCGCGGCGATGATGGATGCGCCGGCCGAAGGCACCGATCTCGCCGCGCTTGCCGCGCGCTACGTCTCAGTGACGCCGCTGCGGCTCGACCGCACCGATGAGACATTTTCGGAAGCGCTGACCGCGACGTTGAAGTGATGCAGGGGAATCTGTAGCCCGGATTTCGCTTCGCTGCGTCCGGGCTACGAATGCCGGTGAGGTTTAAACCGGCGCGCCCCTCATCGCGCTGGAGATTGCCTGCGCCAGCGTTTCCAGCTGAAAGGGCTTTTGCAGCGCCGGACGATCGCGATACTCCGGGGGTAGGCCGGACGAACCATAACCGGTCGCGAAGATGAAGGGGCGGTTGCGGGCGTTGATCAGCTCGGCGACCGGGGTGATCACCTTGCCATTGACATTGACGTCCAGGATCGCGAGGTCGAATTCGGTCGATTGCGCGAGCTTGACCGCTTCGCCGATCTCGCCGGCCTCGGCCGCGACGCTGTGGCCGAGCTCTTCCAGCATATCGGCGACCATCATCCGGATCATGACCTCGTCCTCCACGAGGAAAACTGAACAGCCCGCCGGCCGTGTCGCTGTCATGATGGAATCCCTGCCCGTCCCTGAAATAGGCTCGCAAATAACACTATAAGGCGCAATGCAAACGTTTGGGAATTAGCCGGTTTTTGGCGCGCGCCGCGTCGCCGGATCGCCCTGACTGACGCGTTGCGTGGGATTCGTCTAGTCTCCGGCCGGGTGCGTCGCTATCGACTATATTGGAAGCTGCTGCATGGGCGCCAACACGAAATCGGGCTGCCGGTTCCTGGTCGGGAACAAAAGGTGACGGGAAATTTTTCCTTAACGCGGCATTTCGGATTTCAATGGCATCAAGCCAGAGCAAGATTCCGCGCTGCCGCCCAGAGACGCTGATGAACATGGCCGTGAAGCCCGATCCGACCGAGAAAATGATGTTTCAGCTCACCCTGCGGCGGCGAGGGGTGAGCGATCAGGCGGTATTGCGCACCATGGAGGAGGTGCCGCGCGAGGTGTTCGTCGATCCGCGCGATCGCAACGAGGCCTATCGCGACAGCGCGCTTGGGATCGCCTGCGGGCAGACCATCAGCCAGCCTTTCGTCGTCGCCTATATGACCGAGCAGCTGCAGCTGCAGAAGGACCACCGCGTGCTCGAGATCGGCACCGGCTCGGGCTACCAGGCGGCCGTGCTGTCCCGGCTGTGCAAGCAGGTTCTGACCATCGAGCGCTACCGGACGCTGGCCGACGGCGCTCGCAAGCGCCTCGAAAAGCTCGGCTATTACAACATCGAGGTGCTGCTCGGCGACGGCTTCGACGTCCCGGCCGGGGCCGGCGATTTCGACCGCATCATCGTCACCGCGGCGATGGAGCAGATCCCGGAGAAGCTGCTGGAGCGGCTCAATCCGGGCGGCATCCTGATCGCCCCGGTCGGGCCGCATCAGGGTACCCAGACCCTGGTCCGCGTGGTGCGGACGCAGGGCGGCTTCGACCGCAAGGAATTGGTCGACGTCCGCTTTGTGCCGGCGCTGCCGGGAATCGCCCGCGAATTGTAATTTCGCGATTTGCTGGTTGGCGCCAACGCCTTATTCGCAGGGTTAAGCGGTTATTTACTCGCGACGTGTTTACTCAAAACAGTCTTTTGTTGCGTACGAGTGAGTAACCATGTCTGGGGTTGTTGAGTTGCTTCGCTCGCGTCGCGTACCGCAGGCTGCGGTGCTGGCGCTGATGTCCATGGCTTTTGCCGGTTGCAGCGCCGACATGTCGTCGCGCTTCTCGCAAAACTCCTACTCGCAAAATCCGTTTGCGTTTGATCCGCAGCCGACCGGCACCGTGCAGGCACAGCCGCCGCGCGAGCTGCCGCAATACGCGCGACCGCGAACGCAACCGCAATATTCGCAGTACCAGTCACAGCCGTTGCCGCCGCCGGTTGCGGCACCGCAGTCCTACCCGGTCGCCAACGCTGGCGTCTCCGGAGGAGGGCGCGGGCTTTCGTCCTACACGCCGCCGCCTGTGCGCCCGCAAATCGAAGCCACCGGCACCGTTCCGCATTCGGTCGCCGCCGCGCATGCCGGACATAGCGGCACCACCATCATCGTCGGCACCAGCGATACGCTCGAAGTGCTGGCGCGCCGCTACAACGTCTCGACCGCCGACATCTTGCGCGCCAATGGCTACAAGGGACCGCGCGTGCTGTCGCCCGGCCAGCAGCTGGTCATTCCGCGCCCGGTGGCCGCCGCGGCAGCACCGGCGATGGCCGCGCCGGCGACGCGGCCCGTTGCCGTGGCTGCGGCGCCCGTTGGCGTCCACTACGTCAATCGCGGCGACACGCTGCACAGCATCGCGCGCCAGCACCACATTCCCGTGGCCGAGCTTGCCCGCGCCAACAATCTCGATCAGTCGGCCCGGCTCAGCCTCGGCATGAAGCTGGTGGTGCCTGGCGCCAAGACTGCGATGGCGGCTCCGGCGCCGGTCGCGCAGGGCGTTGCTGCCGCACCGGTTGCGGTCGCTCCGGCACCCGCCATGGCGGCCCCGAAGGTCGTCGCCACGGCGCTGCCGCAGCAGAGCGCGCGGCTGGTTCAGCCGACCGCGACCGTCGAACAGCCGGCGGCCGCCGCAGAAGCGCCCGTTGTCACCAAGTCCAGCGAAGCCACCGGCGCATTGCCGACGTTCCGCTGGCCGGTGCGCGGCAAGGTCATCACGGCCTACGGCTCGAAGACCAACGGCAAGGTCAACGACGGCATCAACGTCGCGGTGCCCGAAGGCACGCCGGTCAAGGCGGCCGAAGACGGCGTCGTCGCCTATTCGGGCAATGAGCTGAAGGGCTACGGCAATCTCGTGCTGGTTCGCCATTCCAACGGCTATGTCACCGCCTATGCCCACACGAGCGAAATCCTGGTGAAGCGCGGCGATACCATCAAGCGCGGCCAGGTGATCGCCAAGTCGGGCCAGTCGGGCGAGGCCAGCTCGCCGCAGCTCCACTTCGAGATTCGCAAGGGATCGTCTCCGGTCGATCCGCTCCAGTTCCTCAACGGCGCGTAGGTTCCGCGCCGGGACTTCCAAGTCTCACAACAAAGACAACGGGGGAGGCGCAAGCCTCCCCCGTTTTGTTTTGCGCAAATGCTGCCGCGATCAGTTCCCGCTCAGCCGCACGCCGAGCCGGCCGGCGAGTTCCTGCGTGTACTGCCAGGCGACGCGGCCGGAACGCGATCCGCGGGTGGTCGACCACTCGAGCGCCTCGCGCTCGAGTTCGTCCTCGGCGATCTTGATGCCGTAATGGTCGCAATAGCCCTTCACCATCGCAAGGTACTCGTCCTGGCTGCAGCGATGGAAGCCGAGCCAGAGGCCGAAGCGATCCGACAGCGACACCTTCTCCTCGACCGCTTCGCCCGGATTGATCGCGGTCGAGCGCTCGTTCTCGATCATCTCGCGTGCCAAGAGATGCCGCCGGTTCGAGGTCGCGTAGAGGATGACGTTCTCGGGGCGTCCCTCGATACCGCCTTCCAGCACCGCCTTGAGCGATTTGTACGAGGCGTCGTTGCCGTCGAAGGAGAGGTCGTCGCAGAACACGATGAAGCGGAACGAGGAGCTGCGCAGCAGCTCCATCAGGCCGGGCAGGCTCTCGATGTCCTCGCGGTGGATCTCGATCAGCTTCAGCCGGTCGGCCGGCTTGCGATCGACATTGAGGCTGGCATGCGTCGCCTTGACCAGCGACGACTTGCCCATGCCGCGGGCGCCCCACAGCAGCGCATTGTTGGCGGGCAGCCCGTTGGCGAAGCGCTCGGTATTCTCCATCAGGATGTCGCGCATCCGGTCGACGCCCCTGAGCAGGCCGATCTCGACGCGGCTGACGCGCGGCACCGGGGCGAGGCGTCCGTCCGGATGCCAGACAAAGGCGTCAGCGGCGCCGAACGACTCGGCCGGATCAGGGGCCGGGGAGGCGGCCGCAAGGCGGCTCGCAATGGTCTCCAGGGCGTTCGCGATCCGCTCGGCAGTGATGCCGTCGAGCGGCATTACCGGGCGTTTTGTCGCGGCGTTTGCGGCACGCTTGGCCGCAGCTTGAGGGGTGGTTTTGCGGGCTGATTTACTGGGAGTTTTCTTGGCTTTTTTCGGCATTTGTCCAGTTCCTGACTGCGCAGCCTTATCGGGCTGGCGGCGGTCCCGCAAGCGCCCTAAATGAAGGTCCGTTAACGTTGCAATTGGGACCGCGGCCGCTATAGTCCGCGCGAATTTGTCCGGACCGCCATACCGCCCCGAACCCGAGGGCGCTGCCGGTTCTTTCCCGTCTTATCCGAGGATCGTCCGAATGCTGATTACTCCTGCGTTTGCTCAGGCTGGAGCTGGCACTGATACCAACAGCATGTTGATGTCGCTGCTGCCATTCGCGCTGATCTTCGTCATCATGTACTTCCTGATTCTGCGCCCGCAGCAGAAGAAGGTGCGCGATCATGCCGACCTCGTGAAGAATATCCGCCGCGGCGACACCGTGGTGACCTCGGGCGGCCTCGTCGGCAAGGTGACCAAGGTGGTCGACGACGACCAGATCGAGTTCGAGATTTCGGACGGCGTTCGCGTGCGGCAGATGCGCCAGATGATCTCGGGCGTGCGGACCAAGGGTGAGCCGGCGAAGGGCGACGCCAAGGACGAGGCCTCCGCGAGCTGATTGCCGCGGAGCCTTTTGTTGAATCTGACAGGTCAACTCGATGTTGTATTTCACGCGGTGGCGAGCGCTGGGGATTATCCTGACAGCGCTGGTGGTCTGCCTGTGCGCCGTGCCCAATTTCTTCCCCGAGGCGCAGGTCAAGACCTGGCCGGCCTGGGCGCAGCGGCGCCTCGTCCTCGGTCTCGATTTGCAAGGCGGCTCGTATCTGCTGCTCGAGGTCGACGCCAATTATGTGAAGAAGGAAAAGCTCGAACAGGTTCGCGACGACACAAGGAAGGCGCTGCGTGACGCCCGGATCGGCTTCATCGGGGGCGTGCAAATCCGCAACGATGGCGTCGAGGCCCGGATCGCGAAGGAAAGCGATGTTCCGGCAGCGCTGGCCAAGCTTCGCGAGATCGCGCAACCGATCGGCGGCTTGCTCGGCTCCGGCGGCCAGCGCGACGTCGATGTGACAGATGCGGGGGGCGGCCTGATCCGCCTGACCGTGTCGCAGCCAGCGATGATCGAGCGGATGCGCAAGACCATCGAGCAGTCGATCCAGATCGTCGAGCGCCGCGTCAACGAGCTCGGCACCGTCGAGCCCTTGATCCAGCGTCAGGGCACCGACCGCATCCTGGTGCAGGTGCCGGGCCTGCAGGACCCGACCCATCTGAAGGAGCTGCTCGGCAAGACCGCGAAGATGGAATTCCGCATGGTCGACACCACGGCATCGCCCGATCAGGCCACGGTGCCCGCGGACTCGGAGCGGCTCATGAGCGCATCGCCGCCACCGGTTCCGTACATTGTGAAGAAGCAGGTCCTGGTTTCCGGAAGTGAACTCTCCGATGCCCAACCCGGCTTCGACCAGCGTACCGGCGAGGCGATCGTCAGCTTCAAATTCAATACCTCGGGCGCGCGCAAATTCGCTCAGGCGACCGCCGATAATGTCGGCCAGCCGTTTGCGATCGTGCTCGACAACAAGGTGATTTCGGCCCCCGTGATTCGCGAGCCGATCACCGGCGGACAGGGCCAGATCTCCGGCAGCTTCACGGTGCAGTCGGCCAACGATCTGGCGATCCTGATGCGCGCCGGCGCGCTGCCGGCACCGCTGACGGTGGTCGAGGAGCGCACGGTCGGTCCCGGCCTAGGGCAGGACTCGATCGAAAAGGGCGAGCTTGCGGCCTATGTCGGCTCGATCCTGGTCATCGTGTTCATGCTGATCACCTACCGGCTGTTCGGGGTGTTCGCCAACATCGCGGTGGCCATCAACGTCGCCATGATCTTCGGGCTGCTGTCGCTGCTCAACGCCACGCTGACCTTGCCCGGCATCGCCGGCATCGTGCTGACGGTCGGCATCGCGGTTGACTCCAACGTGCTGATCTACGAGCGCATCCGCGAGGAATTGCGCGGCGGCCGCAACGCGATCTCGGCGATCGACGCCGGCTTCAAGCGGGCGCTGGCGACCATCCTCGATTCCAACATCACCACCTTCATCGCTGCCGCCGTGCTGTTCTACATCGGCACCGGACCGGTGCGCGGCTTTGCCGTGACGCTCGGCATCGGCATCATCACCACGGTGTTCACCGCCTTTACCTTGACGCGCCTGATCGTCGCGACATGGGTGCGGTGGAAGCGGCCGCAAACCGTGCCGATCTGAGAGGCCTATTGTGACTCATACTGTTCTCATTGGCCTTGGCATCCTGATCGCCGTGCTGACCGTGGTCGCGGCGCTCGGGCTGATGCCGGCGCTGCGCATCGTGCCCGACGACACGCATTTCGACTTCACGCGCTTTCGCCGCATCAGCTTCCCGATCTCGGCGCTGCTCTCGATCCTTGCGATCACGCTGTTCTTCACCCACGGCCTGAATTTCGGCATCGACTTCAAGGGCGGTACACTGCTGGAGGTACGGGCCAAGTCCGGCACCGCCGACATTGCCGCGATGCGCACGACCTTGAACGACCTTGGTCTCGGCGAGGTGCAGTTGCAGCAGTTCGGAGGTCCGGCCGAAGTCCTGATCCGCGTCGCCGAGCAACCCGGCGGCGATCAGGCGCAACAGGACGCGGTGACGAAGGTCCGCGGCGCGCTCGGCGATTCCGTCGACTACCGCCGCGTCGAAGTGGTGGGACCGCGCGTCTCCGGCGAATTGCTTGCCTACGGCATGCTCGGCCTGATGCTCGCGATCGTCGGCATCCTGATCTATCTCTGGTTCCGGTTCGAGTGGCAGTTCGCGCTCGGCGCCATGATCGCCAACGTCCACGACATCGTGCTCACGATCGGCTTCATGTCGATCACCCAGGTCGACTTCGATCTCACCAGCATCGCGGCACTGCTGACGATTCTCGGCTACTCGCTCAACGACACCGTCGTCATCTACGACCGTATCCGCGAGATGCTGCGGCGCTACAAGAAGATGCCGATGCCGCAGCTGCTCAACGAATCGATCAACTCGACGCTGTCGCGCTCGATCATCACCCACGTCACCGTGACCCTGGCGCTGCTCGCGCTGCTGCTGTTCGGCGGCCAGGCGATTCACAGCTTCACCGCCGTCATGATGTTCGGCGTGGTGCTGGTTGGCACCTACACCTCGATCTTCATCGCGGCACCGATCCTGATCTATCTCGGCGTCGGCACCACGAGGCGCGACGCCGCCGACGATCAATCGGAGAAGAAGCCGAACGCGGCAGCCAAGAAGTAGCCGGTCATGAGCAATTCCTCGGACGCTCCCCATCTTCCGAGGTCGGCGCCGATCGAGGCCTACGGCAAGGGCGGCTTCGTGTTTGCCGATATGTCGCACCGCGGCTCGCTGCTGTGCCTGCCCGATGCGATCTGGGCCTGGGCGGTGACCAGGCCGCAGGAGATCGACGAATACGCGCTGCAAAAGGTATTCGCGGCCGCCAACGCGATCGATACGCTGATCGTCGGCACCGGCACCGAGGTCTGGGTGCCGCCAAGGGGTTTGCGCGAGGCCCTGCGCGCGGTGCGGGTGGTGCTCGACCCGATGCAGACGGGCCCCGCGATCCGCACCTACAACATCATGCTGGGCGAGCGGCGTCGCGTCGCGGCGGCGCTGATCGCGGTGCCATGAGCGCGACGGAGGCGCCGACCGACGGCGCGGCGTTCTGCGCCGATCTGGTGCGGACCCATGACTTCGTGCGCTACGCGTCGACCTTGTTCATGCCGGGTCCGGAGCGCCGGGCGCTGCTCGCGATCTACGCCTTCAACATCGAGGTCTCGCGCGTGCACGAGCAGGTCAGCCAGCCGCTGCCCGGCGAGATGCGGCTGCAATGGTGGACCGACATGCTGGCCGGCGCCGGACACGGCGGCGTCGAGGGCAATCCGGTCGCCGCGGAGCTGCTGTATGCGATCCGCAATCACCGCCTGCCGGTCTCGCCGTTCTCGCTCCTGGTCGAGGAGCATCAGTTCGATCTCTACAACGACCCGATGCCGTCGCTGGCCGCCCTCGAGGGCTACCTCGACGCCACGGCAGCGGCGCTGTTCGCGCAGGCCACGCGCGTGGTGGCGCGGCCATCGGAGGCGATCGATCATCTGGCCCGTCATGCCGGCCTCGCGCAGGGCATGGCGCAGGTCATCTTGGCGCTGGGCCGCGACGCCTCGCGGCAGCAGCTGTTTCTGCCGCTGCCGCTGCTGCAGCAGCACGGCAGCAGCAAGGAGGAGGTGTTTGCCGGCAAGTCGACGCCGAACATCCGTGCTGCGATCGATCAGCTTGCTGACGAGGCTCAGGGTCATCTCAAGACCGCATTCGGGCTGCTTGCCGATGTGCCGTCCGGCGTGAGGCCGATCTTCCTGCCGCTCGCTCACGTCAGGCGCGAGCTGAAGCGGGTGAGAAGGGCTGACTACGATCCGTTCCTGCCGAAGCCAGCGTCGCGCCTGCGCACGCTCTGGACGTTGTGGCGGGCTGCGCGCACCGAAGAGTTCGGTCGCTAGCTCTGTTCCTTCGAGATGTGCTTGGTGAAGATCCGGATCGTCGCGCCTTTGACCACCGGGCCGCTGTCAAAGATGTCGGATGCGATCATCTCGATCGCGTCGCGCAGCGCAATGAACTGCGCCTGCCGGGCCAGGCTCGGTGTTCCGCGCGTGCCGGCCAATTCGTCCATTGCGGCGTCGCTGATCTGACATTCAATTTCCTGATCGCCGTGCATCATGGTGAATCCGAACGCCAAGCGTTCGGAATTATATCCCCCGATACGGCCACGGGTGAGTGGCATTAAGCTTGTCCCTTGAGTGCGCTAGCTCTCACAAGATTGGCGCTTCGAGCTGCATTTGTCGAGAGTGCGCGCGCTTCAGCGCACCGGCCGATCCATCTCGGCAACTTCGAAGTTGAAGCGGTCGCGCAGATTCTTGCGTTGCTCGAGGATGTCCTTGAGGAACTTGCGATCGGCGTCGCTGCGCATCATCGGCTCGATCAAGTCGATCTGGTTCATGGCGACGAGCTGCAGGATTTCGGTGCGCGGCTTGCCGGCCGCATCGCGCGGCAATGCATGCACGATCTGGATGTGTTCGGGCGGCTTGACGCCCTTGGCGGCGGCAAGCTCGTTGCGCAGCGTCTTTTCCAATGCGGACTGGTCGGCCTCGACGAAAGCGTAGAGACCGACGCCGACGCGCCTGTCGGCAAAGGCGACGATCGCGGTGTCGCGCACATCTGGATTCCTGCGGATCAGATCGACCAGCACCGGCGCGTCGTTGACCAGCCGCCGGCCGCCGCCCTCGCGGTCGGTGAAATTGAAGATGCCGCGGGTGATCGCCTGATAGACCTTCTTGCCGGTCTTGAGCCAGACGCTGGCGACCGCGGACTTCTTCGCAAGCACCTTGCGCTCCTTCGGCGTCAATGCCTCCGGCGCGTAGCTGCGCTTGTGCTTCAACAGATGCCGCAGATCCTCATAGGCTGCGATGCGGAACAGCCGGCTTCGGCTCTTGAAGCAGGCAGCAAGCTGGAAGTCGGTGAGGTAGGCGCGGCCGTCGCGGCCGACCAGCCAGTTCTGCTCCTTGGCGAGGTCGTTGTGGCAGATGCCGGCGCGATGCAGCTTGCGCAACGCGGCCTTGGCTGAGCGGAAATAGGCGACGTCGCCATGCGGCTTCGCCAGATGCAGCGCCGCGCCGTCGATGAAGCCGCGCACCAGTGCGCGCCTGCCTGCCCACAACAGCTTGGGGCCGACGTCGAGATCGCGCGCCAGGGTCAGCGCGCGGCGTTCGCGCGAGAACAGATGCAGCGCCACGGCGAACGACCAGAACGGCACCTGATCGAGCCGGCGCAGCACGCCCTCGACCTCGCCGTCATCGGTCCGGAAACGGCCGCGCTCGACCGTCGAGAACACGTCGCGCTTAAGCAGCACGCCCTGGCTCCAGCGCGCCGACAGGGTGGCGTCGTCGTCTTCCGGCAAGCTCATGACTGTCAGGCCGCCGCCGCAACGCGCAGGTGCTCTGCGATCCAGTGGTCGAGGTCGGCGAGTGCCCGCGCGCTGATCGCCTGCTTCTTGGCGACCGTCTTCTCGTTACCGCGCAGCCGCGAGCCGTCCGGCTTCTTGGTCGGAGGGCTGGCCAGCGGCGGGAACAGACCGAAATTGATGTTCATCGGCTGGAACGAGCGCGAACCGGCGTCGATCGTCTCGATATGGCCACCGGTGATGTGGCCGAGCAGCGCACCGAGCGCGGTGGTGGCGGGCGGTGGCGTCAGCGCCACGCCGCGCATGTCGGCGGCAGCGCAGAGGCCCGCAATCAACCCGATGCTGGCCGACTCGACATAACCCTCGCAGCCCGTCATCTGGCCAGCAAAACGCAGCCGCGGCTGCGCGCGCAGGCGCAGCTGGCTATCGAGCAGTTTCGGCGAATTCAGGAAGGTGTTGCGATGCAGGCCGCCGAGGCGGGCGAACTCCGCGTTCTCGAGGCCCGGGATGGTGCGGAACACGCGTAGCTGCGCGCCATGCTTCAGCTTGGTCTGGAAACCGACGATGTTGTAGAGCGTGCCGAGCTTGTTGTCCTGCCGCAGCTGGACGATCGCATATGCCTTGACCGTCGGATTGTGCGGATTGGTCAATCCCACCGGCTTCATCGGCCCGTGGCGCAGCGTCTCCTGACCGCGCTCGGCCATCACCTCGACCGGCAGGCAGCCGTCGAAATAGGGCGTGTTGGTCTCCCAATCCTTGAAGTCGACCTTCTCGCCGTCGAGCAGCGCCGCGACAAAGGCGTCATATTGCTCCTTGGTCATCGGGCAGTTGATGTAGTCGGCGCCGGTGCCGCCGGGACCGACCTTGTCGTAGCGCGACTGAAACCAGGCCACCGACATGTCGATGGAATCCTTGTGCACGATCGGTGCGATCGCGTCGAAGAACGCCAGCGCATTCTCGTCGGTGAGCTGCCTGATGGCCTCGGCGAGCGGCGCCGAGGTGAGGGGACCGGTGGCGACGATCACGTTGCTCCAGTCGGCGGGCGGCAGGCCTGCGACTTCCTCGCGGCTGATCTCGATCAGCGGATGTTCGTTCAGCGCATTGGTGACGGCAGCGGAAAAGCCGTCGCGGTCGACCGCCAGCGCGCCGCCGGCGGGCACCTGGTTGGCATCGGCCGCTCGCATGATGAGGGAGCCCAGCCGCCGCATTTCGGCATGCAGCAGCCCGACCGCGTTGTTGGCGGCATCGTCGGAACGGAAGGAATTCGAGCAGACCAGTTCGGCGCAGCCTTCGGTCCGATGCGCCTCGGTCATCCGATGCGGGCGCATTTCATGCAGGACGGCACGGACGCCGGAATTGGCAACCTGCCAGGCGGCTTCCGAGCCAGCGAGCCCCGCGCCCACGATGTGCACGGGTTGGGAAGAGGATTGATGCGGTGTCATCGCGCAGCGTTAGCGCGTTTCGAGATCGTATGCATCTGAAACCGCACCAGAAACGAGAACGCCCGCTGTGGAAGCGGGCGTTATCCGTTCGTCAGATGGCTTACGGCCGATTAGCCGTTGTAGGTACCGGCGGCAACGCGCGGAATGTCCGAGCGGTCGAGGCCGATATCGGCCAGTTCACGATCGCTGAGCTGGGACAATTCGCTGACATTGCGCTGATAATCCCGGAAAGCCTGGATCATGCGGATGAGCGAGAGCAACATGGTAGTCTCCTAGTAATTCAGATTCAGCTTTTCCTAAGCCTCATCGTTGAAGTGAATATAGATGATATGGTGCGGCGCGGTAGTTCCAATGGTGCGATGCAGCTAGACCCAAAACGCATGGCGCCGGTAAGTTTCGATTAATTGTTTGGCGCTTGGCGAGCGGGCCCGTAAACGAAGCTTCCGTCGACACAAGGCGAATCGCTAAAATATTTATGTAATCAATTGGTTGTTGGAATTTTTGGAAGCTAGATCAGGTCGGGTATGTGGTAATTTAAGACCGCCAAATCAAGTTTTTTCGCGCCCTCGATTGCCGGATCACGTCGGTGTGTTCCATGCGTGATTCGCATGCAACAAGATGGCGTTAGAATGATTAATGGTTCATATTTTGATGCGGGCGCCCCCTGAACGGGCGGAGCGTCAATCAGTCGCATTGACGTGAGAGGTAATTCGGTCCTCTCCGCCGTGCGGATCTCCGTCGCGTCCGGCGTGTCGCGCGGAATGTGCTGAGGATTATCGGAAGTGCATTTCGATTGAAGTGAACGTTGGCAGCGGAGCTAATGCGGCGCCGCTTCCTTACCGACGTGTAATCGAAACACTATGCAACGTATGCGCGATCCGCGTGCCGCGCCGATCACATTCGTATCGCGCGAAGTTCATTCTGAATGGTGCCGGGAACAGCGAATAATTGCGCTGCAGATTCCGCAATCACGCAGGGATCTGTCCAAGAACAAGAGATGGATCATCCCATGATTAAAACATTCATCGCCGCAGCCTCCATGGCTGCCATTGCGTATGCTGTCGCTGCTCCAGCCCAGGCGGCTCATCGTCATCATATGGGCGTCGGCTGCAGCGGTGCCAATTTCGGCAAGACTGAAGCTGCCGTCGAAGCGATGGGCGATAATGAGGTCAAATTCGCGGCGGAGAAGGAAGTCTCGCTCGCCCAGGACGCGATGCTGAACAACAAGTGGGGCGCATGCGGCGCGCACCTCAGCAAGGCCGCCGAAGAGAGCATGGCGAAGTAAGCTTTTGATCATGGCGATAAGGGCCGATTGCCTGGGGCAATCGGCCCTTTTTGATTCAGCCGGAGCAGGAGCAGCGTTGATCGAAGCAGAGCCGACGTGCGGGCTTCCTGCCGCCACGTAACTCCGCCGTGCTACGGAGCCTTGGCGAGCTGGGCGGCGAAGTAGCCGATCGTCTTGGCGTATACCTCGCTCTTGTTCCATTGCTGGATGACCGCGAAATTCTCGCTGCCGGGCTCCCAGCCCTTGCCCTTCTTCCAGCCGTAGCTCTTCAGGAAGTTCGCGGTCGAGGCCAGTACGTCAGGCACGTTATGCAAGAGGTCGCGCTTGCCGTTGCCGTCGAAGTCGACCGCGAACTTGATGTAGGACGACGGCATGAACTGGGTCTGGCCGATCTCGCCGGCCCAGGCGCCGCGCATCTCCTGCGGCGCGAGATCACCACGCTCGACGATGCGCAACGCATCCGTCAGTTCGGCCTTGAACATGTCGGAGCGGCGGCAATCATAGGCCAGCGTCGCCAGCGAGCGCATAGTCGGAAACTTGCCGGTGTTGACGCCGAAATCGGTCTCCAGCCCCCAGATCGCGACCAGGATTTCACCGGGCACCCCGTAGGCCTCCTCGATTCGCGACAGCACCGATCCGTAGCGCTTCATCATGTCGGAGCCGCGATTGAGGCGCGGCGGCACCATCCGACCCGAGAACTGCTCGAAGGTCTGGCTGAACACCTGCTGCGAATGGTCGCGCGCCAGGATGGCCTTGTCCTGCGTGACGCCATTCAACCCGGCCTGGATCGCGTTCTGCGAAATGCCCTTCGTCACAGCCTCTTTCTTGAAATCGTCGAGCCAGGACTCGAACGTGCCCGTGCCGCATTGGGCGGCGAGCGCAGATACGGTCGAGGTCAACAGCCACGCCCCGACGGCGAGCGTGTGAAAGGAAAAGCGCGAGGTCATTGGCAATTTCACTCCGGAGTCTGCGATATCATCGATTGGTCGCGAAACCCGGCGGGTATGTTCGCGGCAACAGCGGCCAAAACATGGCTCGTGATCGAGCCGTTTATCTCAAGCAGTGCTGCAAATGCCACGCCAACTTCACACCCATTTGACGATCCGGAACGACAAACCGCCGGCCGATATAATCGGCCGGCGGTTGCTTTGGCGTTTACGCGTTCGGGTTAACCGGCGCTTATTCGCGATCGCTGCGCCGCCACGGGAACAGGTTGGCCGGGAAGTCGGCGGCGGGCTTGCGCTCACGCGGCTCGGGGATCACCGGCCGAGCGTTCGGGTCCTTGACGATGACCTCGCGATAGAGATGCCAGGTGGCGTGACCGAGCAGGGGGATCACGACGGCAAGCCCGAGGAAGAACGGGATCGTGCCGAGCACCAGCAACACCGCGACGATCAGACCCCAGGCCGCCATCGGCACCGGGTTCTGTGCGACGGCGCGCATCGACGTCACCATGGCTTCGCCGGCGGTCGCCTGGCGGTCGAGCATTATGGGGAAGGCGACCACGCTGATGCACAGCGCGACGAGCGCGAACAGAAAGCCGACGCTGCAGCCGACCACGATCAACCACCAGCCTAGCGGGGTGGTCAGCACGCGCGCGGCAAAATCGGGAATGTCGGCCGCGATCTGATAGCCGAACACCGCGGTGTAGATCGCCTGCGCGGTCGCGATCCAGGTCACGAACAGTGCGAACAGCAACGTTCCGACCCCGAGCATCGCGCCGAATGACGGCGAGCGGAATACCTGCATGGCGTCCCATGCGGATGCCTCACCGCCGTCCTCGCGCCGACGGCTCATTTCGTAGAGGCCGATCGCGGCGAACGGGCCGAGCAGGGCAAAGCCCGCGGCCAGCGGAAACAGCAGAGGCAGCACGGAATAGCCGTGCACGGTGCGCGCAAGCACGATGCCGAGCACGGGATAGATCAGACACAGGATGATGGCGTGACTTGGTACTGCCTTGAAGTCTTCCCAGCCGAGACGCAGCGCTTGATGCAAATCGGACAGGCCGATGGTGCGGATAACCGGCGCAGATGCGGGGCCTTGTCCGCTCTGCGTCATCGATGTGACATTGCCTTGGTATGGAGTGGCCATGGTCGTTGTCTCCCTCTGGGCGGCGCATTCTGCGCCCGCCGCGCGGGCACAAACGTACCGCCTCTCGAAGCGATCACGAGCAAGCCAGACGCGAAAGACAGAGCAGGGAACTGGCCGTGTCGCGAACTGTTGAGTGAGGGTACTCCCAAACCCCGCCAAAAGCACTCACGCTTAAGTGAATGTCGCATTGGCAAGGTACTGGGGGGGCGATACACTTGAACTGCGACCTCGGTCAGCCGGTGCGTTGCCGTGTGGCCTTCACATCTTAACTCTCTTGGGAGCGAACGATGAGCATTTTCGGAAAAATCATGGGCGCGATCTTCGGCAGCAGCGCCAGCGCCGCGCCGGCCGGCGGAACGGCCACAAGCGCAGCTCCCGCCGGTGGATCCGGTAGCGCATCGCCGTCGCCTGCCGCGGTACCCGCCGGTGCGGCGCCTGCGCAGTCCGTTGACGTCGCCCCGATCCTCGACAAGGCGGTAGCCGCGAAGGGCGAGAAGCTCGAGTGGCGGACCTCGATCGTCGACCTGATGAAGGCGCTCGACATCGACTCCAGCCTGTCGGCGCGCAAGGAGCTCGCCAAGGAGCTCGGTTACACCGGCGACACCAACGATTCCGCCAGCATGAACATCTGGCTGCACAAGCAGGTGATGACGAAGCTTGCGGCCAATGGCGGCAAGTTGCCCCCGGATATCAAGCACTGACGGGATAGTCATCCCGCACACGGCCAGGGCCCGCACCAGCGCGGGCCCTTTTTTATGGACCGGCGAGCATCTATAGATCGGCCGACAAGAAGGAGAACGCCCATGAAAACTCCCACGAAAACTCCGACGACTGATCTCGATCGCCGGACGATGCTTGCGACCGGCGCCCTCGCGCTGGCCGGCGCCGCCGCGCGATCTGTGCCGGCCCACGCCGAGGCTGCGCCGAAGGCGATGTTTGCGGTCCCGGCCGTGACGATCCCGATCGTCGGCGCCACCGAGGTGTTCCAGGTCCGCCGCATCTACTGCATCGGCCGCAACTACGCCGCGCATGCGATCGAGCGCGGCTCCGATCCGAGCCGCGAGCCGCCGTTCTTCTTCCAGAAGCCGACGGATGCGATCCAGAATGTCGCGATCGGCACGGTCGCCGATCATCCCTATCCGTCGTTGACCAAGAACTATCACCATGAGGTCGAACTGGTCGCCGCGCTGAAGTCCGGCGGCACCAACATCCCCGCCGACAAGGCGCTCGATCACGTCTATGGCTACGCGCTCGGCCTCGACATGACGCGGCGCGATTTGCAGAACGGCATGGCCGCGGAGAAGAAGCCGTGGGAGATCGGCAAGAGCTTTGACCATGCGGCGGTGCTCGGGCCCATCCACCCGGCTGATAAGACCGGCCATTTCACGCGGGGCGCGATCTCGCTCGCGGTCAACGGCACGGTCCGGCAGAGCTCGGATCTGAAGAACATGATCTGGAGCGTCGCCGAGCAGATCGCAAAGCTGTCCGAGGCCTTCGAGTTGAAGGCCGGCGACATCATCTATTCCGGAACGCCGGAGAATGTCGGCCCGGTCGTCAAGGGCGACGTGCTGCTCTGCAAGCTTGAGGGCCTGCCCGACATGTCGATCAAGATCGTCTGACGAACGCGGCGCTAGCCCGCTAGATCCGCGTATTCCGGATGCTTGTCGAGGTAGTCCACCACGAAGCTGCAGCCGGCGATCACCTTGTGGCCGTCGGCACGGATCAACTCCAGCGCGCCCTTGACCAGCTCCGATGCGATGCCGCGCCCGCGCAGGGCGCGCGGTGTCTCGGTATCGCCTCTTGGCCTTGTTGTCCGCGGACGGCAGCCATCGCAAAATCCCGGTTGCTTCACAGGCCTTGATCTAAGCCCGTGAACCCGCCGGTGCAAAGCCGCGACCAACCCGCAAATTGACATTTGTGGATTGACGAGATGCGCATTTTGGCCTGCCTGACCGCCGCATTGCTCGGCGCCGCGTTGACGCTCCCAAATCCTTCGCAAGCCGCCGCTGGCGATGATCCGAGCTGGCAGGCCTGCGTCGGCCTGACGACGGCGCCCGGCGACCGCGTGGCCGCCTGCACCACGGTGATCGACGGCAAGACCGAAACCGGCAGGCGGCTGGCCGGCGCCTATTGCAACCGCGGTCACGGGCTGACCGAGAAGCGCGAACTCGACGCCGCGCTTGCCGACCTCAACGAGGCGATCAAGCTCGATCCCGCCTATGCCTGCGCCTACACCAATCGCGGCCGGGTTTACGCCTTCAAGCGCGATCTCGATCATGCGATCGCCGATTACGACGAGGCGATCCGCATCGATCCGGCCTTCGCGCTGGCTTACAACAATCGCGGCGATGCCTGGCTCAACAAGGGCGATCTCGACCGCGCGCTGGCCGATCTCAGCCTCGCCATCAAATACAACCCGCAGCTCGCAGCGGCCTATGGCAATCGCGGCTTCGTCTATTACCGCAAGCGCGACGCGGCGCATGCGATCGCCGACTACACGACCGAGATCAAGCTCGAGCCCAACGCGCTTGCCTACATCAACCGCGGCAATGTCTATCGCGATGCCGAGCAGCTCGATCGCGCTGCCGCCGATTACGGCGAGGCGGCGAAGATTGCGCCGACCGATGCGCGCGGCTGGCGCAACCGCGGCATGATCCCGCTCTTTCAGGGCGACAACAAGGGCGGGCTCGCCGACTACGACAAGGCGCTGCAATACGATCCCGCCGACGTCTATTCCTGGAACAACCGCGGCCAGGCCAAGCTGCGGCTCGGCGACAGCAAAGGCGCGGCGGCCGATTTTCGCAAGGCGCTGGAACTGCAGCCCGATCTGAAGTCCGCCAGGAAGGCACTGGCCCGGCTCGGCGGGGTACGCTAACGCGCGGTGCCGGGCGCCCTCGATCCTGCCGCATCGCACACACGCCGATCAGGCCTTGCGGGCCGATGCAATTCGATTAGGCTTGTTCCCAGACATACGCCCCCGGATGCGGCCCAAAGGTCGTTTGGTACCGAGTGGTGAGGCCGGCCGCTGACGTATGCCCCTTGTCGCAAGGAGGTTCGTCATGTCGGACAATCGTTTCTTCGGCACACACCGCCCCTGGGAGGACTGGCTCGGCATGCTGCTCGGCGTGCTGATCATGGTCTCGCCCTGGTTTCCGATCCAGGTCAGCGACGTCGTCGATGTCGAGCGCAGCCACCTGGTGCTCAACTGCTTCGTGGTCGGCATGCTTGTGCTGGGCCTCGCCCAACTCGAATATGTCGCGCTGCATCGCTGGGAGGAGGTGGCGAGCATCGGGCTCGGCCTCTGGCTGATCGCGTCGCCCAACATCTTCGGCTATTCGGAAGACCAGGCGCTACAGCTCTGGCACATCCTGCTCGGCGGGCTGGTCGCCCTGATCGGCGCTTTGCAGCTCTGGCAGGACTGGAACCTGAGCGAGCAGGACCTGGCCAAGCATCCGCAATAGCGGTCACCGGCCAGGTATTGTCGGGCCAAGCATTGTCGGGATGGCGGCCGCCGGCGCGGTATCATCGCGCCGCGTTCGGCGGGCCTTGCCGAGGCGCGCTGCTTGGCGATAAACCGGGCGGCATCAATCCCTTGCGGCGCTTAAAGACGCCCGGTTCTGACCGAGGAAACAGCCGATGACCGTCCTGACCATGCCCTGTCTGTTGTGCGTATCGGCGGGGCGGCAATGAGCGGGACCGAGGCGACCGCGCCGCGCGGCGGGATCGCGCGGGTGTCGCGCCGGGTGATGAACCTCGCCTACATTCTGACCCAGAACGCCCGCCGCCATGGCGATCGTCCCGGCTTCATCTGGAACGAGAAGGCCTGGTCCTGGCGCCATATCGACCAGAACGTCTCGGCGCTGGCGGCGGCGCTCGCCGCGCGCGGCATCAGCAAGGGCGACCGCATCCTGGTGCATTCCAAGAACTGCGACGAGATGTTCTGGTCGATGTTCGCGGCCTTCCGGCTCGGCGCGGTCTGGGTGCCGACCAATTTCCGCCTGATGCCCGACGAGGTCGCCTATCTGGCGGCGGCCTCCGGCGCCAAGGCGTTTCTGTGCCACGCCGATTTCGCCGAGCACGCCAAGGCGGCCGCCAATCCGGCGCTCGAATTCGTCTGGCGGATTGGCGAGGAGGGCACATTCGGCGAGGCGAGCGTCGGCGACGTCATCGCCAAGCACGCCGGTGCCGCGGTCGAGAACACACCGGTCGAGTACGACGATCCCTGCTGGTTCTTCTTCACCTCCGGCACCACCGGGCGATCCAAGGCCGCGGTCTTGACCCACGGCCAGATGGCCTTCGTGATCACCAACCATCTCGCCGATCTGATGCCCGGCACCACCGAAGACGACGCCTCGCTGGTGGTGGCGCCGCTGTCGCATGGCGCCGGCGTGCATCAGCTGGTGCAGACCGCGCGCGGCGTGCCGACCATCCTGCTGTCGTCGGAGAAATTCGACATAGCCGAGGCGTACCGGCTGATCGCCAAATACCGCGTCAGCAACATGTTCACGGTGCCGACCATCCTGAAGATGATGGTCGAGCATCCCGCCGCCGACCAGCATGACCACTCCTCGCTGCGCTACATCATCTACGCCGGCGCGCCGATGTATCGCGAGGACCAGAAGGCGGCGCTGCACAAGCTCGGCTGTGTGCTGGTGCAGTATTTCGGCCTCGGCGAGGTCACCGGCAACATCACGGTGCTGCCGCCCGGATTGCACGATCCCGAGGACGGACCGCATGCGCGGATCGGCACCTGCGGCTTCGAACGCACCGGCATGCAGGTCTCGATCCAGGGCGACGACGGCCGCGAGCTGAAGCCGCTCGAGACCGGCGAGATCTGCGTGATCGGGCCCGGTGTGTTCGCCGGCTATTACGACAACCCCGAGGCCAATGCGAAGGCGTTCCGCGACGGCTGGTTTCGCACCGGCGACCTCGGCCACATGGACGAGGAGGGCTTCGTCTACATCACCGGCCGCGCCTCCGACATGTACATCTCCGGCGGCTCCAACATCTATCCGCGCGAGATCGAGGAGAAGCTCTTGACCCATCCCGCGGTCGGCGAGGTCGCCGTGCTCGGCGTGCCCGATCCGTTCTGGGGCGAAGTCGGTGTCGCCGTCTGCGTCGCGCGGGAGGGCACCGAGGCGGTCGCGGAGGCGGAGCTTGCGGCGTACCTCGCGCCGAAGGTGCCGCGCTACAAGATGCCAAAACGCTTCTTTTTCTGGGAGGCGCTGCCGAAGTCCGGCTACGGCAAGGTGCCGAAGCGGCTGATCCGCGACGAGCTCGAGGCGCGCGGGCTGCTCGAGGAGATCGCCAAATCGACAGGCGCGTGAGGCGATGCGCAGCATCGCCCAGCCTGGCGCTCCCATACCCGAGCGCATCCAATGGGTCGCCGCGCGCGGCCGCGCCTTTTCCTTCGTGCTGCAGGCCGGCATTCCCTTGCTCGAAGCCGTGCGCCGCGGCTTTGCGGCGGAGGGATTTGCCGGCGGCGTGCTGAACGCGACGGGTGGCGCGCTTGGGCCGTTCGCCTATGTGATGCCGGCGCTGTCGAAGGACGGCGTCAACGCTGCGTTCTACAGCGACACGTTCCGTCCCGACGGCGTGACACGGCTCAAGCTCGCGGCGCTGACCTTCGGCGAACGCGACGGCACACCGTTCTTCCATTGCCACGGGTTGTGGACCGAGGCCGACGGCCGCTTCAACGGCGGACACATGCTGCCGGATGAAACCATCGTCGCCGAGCCGTTCGAGGTCAGCGCGTTCGGCATCGACGGCGCGACGTTTGTGGCCGAGCCCGACAGCGAGACCAATTTCAAGCTGTTCGGTCCGGTCGCCAGCGCGCCGCGCGGGGCGAAGACCACGCGCCATGCCTTCGCGTTGCGGCTGCGGCCGAACCAGGATTTCGCCTGTGCGCTGGAAGGCTTCTGTCGTCAGCACGGCATCCTACGCGCGCGGCTGCATGGCGGCGTCGGCTCGACCATCGGCGCGGTCTTCAGCGATGGCCACAGCGTGGTGCCGTTCGCGACCGAGCTCGCGGTGACCGCGGGGCAGATCGCGCCTGACGCCAATCGTCGATTGCGCGCCAGTCTCGACGTCGCGCTGGTCGACTATCTCGGCGGCATCGCCGAGGGACGCCTGGTGCGCGGCGACAATCCCGTGCTGATGACGATGGAGCTGGTGCTGGAAGTGCTGGACGAGGCGGAGCAGCCGTAGTTGCAGGCTCAACCCCCATCGTCGTCCCGGCGAAGGCAGGGACCCATACGCCGCGGCCGGCGTTGTAGGCGGGGCTCGTCGTTCCAGCATCGCGTAACAATTTGCATTTGGGGTAATGGGTCCCGGCCTTCGCCCATAGGCGCTAAGATAGTTTGATCATTGCCTGATAGCGGCGCTTGCGTCTGGGGGGCTCGCGCAGATGTCGCCGGAGAGCACGGCTTGCTCTGCGCAGACAAGCGATCGTGGGTTGGGGAATGACGGCTTGGAGCCATGAGGCGATGAGCTGACGTAGCAGGCGCCATGCGGAAGGTCTGGTCAGGCGGCTTCGTCCAAGCGGGGAGAGTCCTCGAGTTCGTCGACCAGCGGCTCGAGCAGTAGAGTGATCAGCAGGTGAGCGAGGATATGGGGTTTAGCGGACCGCTGGTCAGTTCCGGGAGGTCCCTTCAAGCCAATCAAGCTCTTCAGCCGCTTGAAGCCGAGCTCAATCCGCCATCGCAACCGGTAGAGGGCAATGACGTCAGCAGCCGTGAAGTCCTCGCCCTTGAGCGAGGTCGCCAGGATTACCCAATCTGCGGCCTCAAGCGTTTGCCTGGAGAGTTGATGGCCTCCCTTCTGGGCTGTCCTGCGTGCCTTGCGTCGCGCCTCCGCGGCCGCATGCGCCGGCTTTTTGACCGCGACCAAGCGCACAGCAAGCGGTTGCGCACCGGACTTGCGCTCTATCCAGATCGGTCGATCGATCATGCCGCCTGCCAAGGCCTTGCGCAGCTCTGCGATGAGATCGACAAGGTTGCCGTTGCGATCCAGCCAACGCGCGCTCTTCCAGCCCGCGCGGATCACGAAGTCCGCGCCGGCATCGACCAGATGCGCCATGCGCTCTGGTTGCAGGTAGGCACGGTCGGCAAGACGGATCTCGCCGGCAGTCACGGGTATCCGATCCAGTGTCTCGCCTGCGCCCTCATCGGTCAGCTCGAAGTGCCCAAAGCGCTCTTGCGGAAGATCGAACGCACTGTGGATACGCCACACTGCGTTGTTTTGCCTGCCCTCGGTTCCGGCTTTGGGGACCGTCGTGGCGTCAACGATGCGGATCAGCCGACCGCGGCTTGCCTTCGGCGCACCACTCGCAAGTGCCTGACCTATCAGTTGCGCCAGCCAATCTCCGGACTGACGCAAGCGATACAACAGAGCCACGTTGGAGATGTCGACAAGGCCCACCGACGTCGCCCACGCCGCCGTCAGCCGCAAACCCCGCGTGCCCAGACAATACGCAAGGATCAGCCGCAGCAAATCAACCGCATTGGTGATCTCGCGCGGACGAACAAACGCCTTCGTCTCGCGCGCGCCAACCTCCAGAGCCTTAGCCCCACCAAGCCGAGCAACAACACGCGCCCAGTCTTCGTTCACAAGCGATTCGTGTCTCATCCCTTCTTGGAATCACATACAAATTCAACGCGCAAATCCTATTTTAGCGCCTATGGGCCTTCGCCGGGACGACACCCAGCGTGTTGCGCGGTCGGTGAGGGCCTCGCGCCGTCGGCCAAATCAGAGATACCGGCCGCTCATCGCCGCTTGCGGACATGGATGTTGATGTCGAGGTCGATCGCGCTGACACAGGTCTGCTCGGTGCGGTGCGAGCCGCCCTCGTGCCAGCGGCCCTTGCGCAAGCTGATCGCGCTGACCCGGGCAAGCCGCAGGCAGCGCCATTGCGGCAGCTTGCCCGAACTTTCGCCGGAGAACTGCCACGCCAGCACGACCTCTTCACCGCTCTTGTTGTGGCCGATGATATGCGGGCAGAGCTCGCGCGGCCGGCCGTCATAGATGCAAACCACTTGCTGCTCGGTGAGGATCGCCTCGCGGAAGCGGGCGTAAGCTTTGCTAGGCATGGGACATCGGGCCATCTAGGATTGCGGCGTGCTCCTATCATATAGGCTGGGCCACCTGCCGTTGTTTCCCCGGATCCGCGCCGATGGCCAGAGCACGACACCGCCCGATCAACATGCCCGCGCCGTATCTGAGGCGGGTCTGGCTCGATCCCGGGCGCATTCCCGATCGCAACGCATATCCGTTCGTGCTGCCGCTGCTGCGCGACGAATTCGAACTCAGCTTCGACCGGGCGATCACCATCATCGTCGGCGAGAACGGCACCGGCAAGTCGACGCTGCTGGAAGGCATCGCCGTGATGGCCGGCTATGACGATGCCGGCGGCGGCAAGGGCTATCGGCCGGTCGACCATGGTCGTGCGCTGGAGAAAATGGGCGGCTCGCTGGCGTCAGCGCTGCGCGCGAGCTGGCTGCCCAAAATCACCAACGGCTGGTTCTTCCGCGCCGAGAGCTTCTTCTCGGTGGCAAGGTATCTGGACGAGGCAGCGCAGGACGCAGGCAAGCTGCCGCCGGACTTCCTGTCGCATTCCCACGGAGAGGGTTTCCTGCGCTTCTTCGAGGAGCGCTGCCAGCGGCAGGGCATCTTCATTTTCGACGAGCCGGAATCCGCGCTGTCGCCGTCACGGCAGATCGAATTCCTGAAGCTGCTGCACCGGATGAACGGTACCGGCCACTGCCAGGTGATCATGGCCACGCATGCGCCGGTCCTGATGGCCTATCCCGACGCGACGCTGCTGCGGCTGAGCAAATACGGGCTCGAGCCGGTCAGCCTGCGGGAGACCGATCATTACCGGCTGATGCGCGAGTTCTGCGACGACCCGAAGGGGTTCGTCGAGGCGGCGATCGAGGACTGACGCTGATGCCCGGCAGGCTTGCCTCCCGGGGAAGCCGGCGGCCGCGACTTCGCTCTGGTGCAAGAAGCAGGTCGCCGACCTGATCTAAAACCCCAATCATAAACTGTGGCATGCGCCGGAAGGCGCATGGCCGGCAGACATCGGGAGAGACCAAGGATGAGGCTGACGATCGCGAAGGCCGGCGTGGTGGTGGTGGCATTGGCCGTGTTGGGAGCCGCATGGGCCCATGGGCCGACCCGCCAGAAGGTGCGGGAATCGATCGAGATCGATGCGCCGCAGGCCAAGGTGTGGGCCGTGATCGGCAATTTCCAGGACATGAGCTGGCTTGCCGGTGTCGCCAAGACCGAGGGCGAGAAGGGCAACGAGATCGGCGCCACGCGGCGGCTGACACTGGCGCCCGGCATTACCATCGACGAGGAGCTCTACAAATACGAGCCCGAGATGATGAGCTATTCGTACCGGATCACCGCTGTCGACGTGAAGGTGCTGCCGGTCACCAATTACTCCTCGACGCTGTCGGTGTCGCCGGCGCCTGGCGGCAAGGCGAAGCTGGAATGGGCCGGTGCGTTCTATCGCGGCTTTCCGAACAACGATCCGCCGCCGGAGCTGAACGACGAGGCCGCGGTGAAGGCGGTGAGCGAGCTCTACAGAGGCGGGCTGGCGGCGCTGAAGAAGAAGATCGAGAGCGGAAGCTGAGCATGCGCGCGATCGCGCTGCTGGCGCTGCTCGCCGGCTTCAGCGGCGCGCGCGCCGAGGAGGCGTTCGTCACCAACCAGCTCAGCGACGATCTCACAATCGTCGATCTTTCGACCTCGAAGCCGGTTGCGACCATCCCGATCGGCGGCAAGCCCGCGGGCGTCGCCGTCAGCCATGACGGCCGCTTCGCCTATGTGACGAGCCCGGATGCCAAGGCGGTCACGGTGGTCGACGCGTCGGCGCGCAAGGTGGTCGGCCGGGTCGACGTCGGCGGCGGGCCGCTCGGCATCGCGGTGGCACCCGACGGCGCGACCGTCTATGTCGCCGACTGGTTCGCCGCCGCGGTGCGGGTGATCGATGCCGGGGAGCGGCGGGTCGTCGCCAGTCTTGCGGTCGGCGCTTCGCCGTCCGGGCTTGCTGTGACGCCGGACGGGCGGCTGTTGCTCTCGGCCGATCGCGACGACGACAGCGTGTCGATCACAGACATTTCCGCGCACGAGCGGCGAGGGATCGTTAAGGTCGGGACCCGTCCGTTCGGCGTCATCATCGATGCCGAAGGCAAGCGCGCCTACACTGCCAATGTCGGCTCCAACGACATCTCCGTGATCGACATCGCGGCCGCGCGCGAGATCGGCCGCGTCCATGCCGGCCTGCGCCCCTATGCCGTGGCGCTGGCGCAGGGCCGCGGTTTCGTCACCGACCAGTATGACGGCAAGGTCAGCGTGTTCGACCTCGCGACTTTGCAGCCCGTGAAGCGGATCACGGTCGGCGATTACCCGGAAGGCACCGAGGCGACGGCCGACGGCAAGCGGATCGTGGTCGCGAACTGGGAGAGCAACACGCTGAGTGTGATCGATGCCGCCGAGCTGAAGGTGGTCGGCGAGGTCAAGGTCGGCGACGGCCCAAGGGCGTTCGGGGCTTTTCTGAGGCGGACGAAGTAGGTGCGGCCGGTAGCCCGCCTGAGCGAAGCGACATGCGGGCTCCTTCGTCGCACATGCGCTGCGAGTTTCAGCGCGCGGTCTTCAGATAGGCAATGACGTCGGCGCGATCATGGGCGTCGGGCAGCCCCTTGAAGAACATCTTCGCACCGTGAACGTCGCCGCGGGGATCGGCAAGGTAGGTATCCAGCGCCGCCGCGTCCCAAGGCGTCTTGTTGCCCCGCATGGCGTCCGAATAGTCGAAGCCCTGGACCGACGCCGGCTGGCGGCCAACGACGTGCCACAGGCTCGGGCCGACCTTGTTCACGCCGACATCGAGCGAATGGCAGTTCACGCAGGTGCGCTGGAAGATGGCCTGGCCCGCGATCGGGTCACCGTCCATCGCCCGGACCGGCGCTGGAGATGTCGCGAGCAAGGCGGCGGCGAGCGCGACGCTGCCGGCAGAGCAGGCGGCGCCGAATTTCATTCCCATCATGAGAGTCTCCGGAAGTCGATTGGATTGTGATCGGCGAGATGTGGGTCGATGTGCCGGCAGCCGGCGGGATGTGGCTAGTGCCGCTCGGCTTCCGCCTCCTTCTCCAGCTCGATGATATGGTCGCGCAGGACGTCGAACCGCGCTTCGGTCGCATCGCTGAACAGCGGATCCTTGTGTTGGGAAGGGGTGGACGCGATTTCGGCCCAGTCCTGCGCCGTCAATGCCTTGACCGCGGTCGGGAAGAAATCGCGGTCTTCCATCATGATGTGCCGCCGCTCGTGCGCCAGGAAATCGCGGATGATGGCGTCGACATTCTCGCGCGGAATTTCGGCCCCGGCGCGCACATTGGCGACGGCATGCGCGACGCGGTGCAGGCGATCGGAGCCCTTTTGATGCTCGCGCGCAAGATCGCCGATTTTCGCGGCAGCGACCGGATCGCGGAGCTGGAGCTTGGCGAAAATCAGATCTTCCTGCCGGTGATGATAGAGTTCTGTGTAGACCTCGAAATAAGCGATGACGCTGCCGATCACCTCGTAGTCCGGCCGGCCGGCGTGATCGAAGATGTCCAGCTCATGCTCAAGAACGGTAAGCAGCCGTTCGATATTGCGGTGTTCCCGGGACAGAATGTCGATGATCATGGCAGTGATCCACGCAGAAGATTTGAGGAATCAGTAGACGAAAAGACCGTCCCGGACTTTGCGCTGGATCAAGGCGCCGCCGAATTTGCTTGACGGCTCAAGGTCGGGAATCGCCGCGAAGGCATCGCGGCGGCCGCTAACGGATTGCCTGCGGTGGGTGAAGTCGCGGCGGTGAGCAGGCGGGTTTGGCGCGCCGCGATGGATGCGATCTCTGCACATCCGGCGTGCTCTGGTGCTATAATGTCAATTGAACCAGGGAAAATAGGGAGGATGCCATGCATCATACCTTGGTACCCAGCGACCGCGTCGAGCATGTCTGCGTGTTCGGGCGCGACGGCACGAAGCTCGGTTCGATCGAGCGGCTGATGCTCGACAAGGTGAGCGGAACGGTGGCCTACGCCGTGATCAAGACCGGTGGCGTGCTCAGCAGCCACCACCATTATCCGGTCAGGTGGACGGCCTTGAAATTCGATCCCGAGCGCCAGGCCTTCGAGGCCGAGGTGACGCTGGACGATCTGCGCACCGGCCCGTCCGAGTTCGACGGCGACGAATTCGACTGGGGCGACCGCTCACACGCATACACGCACCCGAATTATTGGGCGGTGTAGCGCGGAGGTGAGTGGCAGTTGTTGTAGCCCGCATGAGCGAAGCGATATGCGGGACGGTCGTCGGCGGCTGCCAGAGCCCCCCGGATGTCGCTTCGCTCATGCGGGCTACTGCTCTGATCCACGACGCATCGTCGTGGCCTAGTCAAAGGCAGACAGATGACTCGATTCAAGCCCGTCGGCTGGCCTTCCGTCATACCGCGAATTGTCTCGCGCGACCTCACTGGCTTGGCGGGATTCCTGAGAGACGTTTTCAAAGCGGAGGGCGAAGTTCGGTCCGGAGCGCCAACGGAAATTCGCATTGGAGACTCGATCATCCTGATCAGCGATGGCGGAGGCACACGCGAGGCAATGCCAGCATTTCTCTATGTCTACGTTGAGAACGCGGACGAGACCTATCGGCGGGCGATTACCGCAGGCGCTGAATCGATCGAGACACCTACGGATACGCCTTATGGCGATAGACGTGCGACGGTCCGCGACGCCTGGGGAAATGTCTGGCAGATAGCCACTTGCCGCGGGATTTGAGACAGGCGACCTTGCCGAAAGCGGTCAATGTCCGCCGCTTCACCAGTCGGCGGCATACTTCCTGTCCGGCGACGCGATCCATCGCTCGGGCACTCAGTCCGCATCCCCGTCGTCTTGCTCGCCGTCGCTAGCCTTGTCGGCGCCTCCGTCTCCGTTGCTTCCACCCGAGCCGGCGGCCGGCGCCTTTGAGGCTGCCGGGAACGATGAAGGCTCCATCGGCACTTGATAGAGCGCCATCAGGCTGAAAGCAGTCCAGAATTCTCGGCGTTCCTTGCCGGCCTTGGGTAATTCGTAGCCAAGGGTGTTCGCTAGTTTGGGTAGGCCGAGATCGAACGTCGTCTTGACGCATTCGCCCCAGGCGACGGCGCGCCAGACTGCGCCGTTGTAGGCGAGCCAGCTGGTCGCTGCGCAAAGCGCAGTGCACGCCAGAAGAGCCCGTTGTGGCCGGGAATAATGGGCGAGCCAGACGGCATAGATGTCCGAGAGGCTGCACAGAAACTGGCCGAGCGCGATCAACGCCAAGGCCATGCTCAAGACGAACACATTTAGGAAGAAGTCGACCTCGGCGCGCGCGTCGGCGGTCATCGAGGCGAGCGGTTTCGGTGCAAGGGCAGCTAACCGGCCCCACGCCGGGATGGAGTCAACGCCATAGACGACTAGCGCATAAGCCTCGAAGGCGCGAATTGCATTTCCAAAGCGGGTCGGAAGAACGGGGAAGTTCAGGGGAGGAAAATCCTTGGCGAGAATCAGGTCGATGGCGTCAATACGCTTGTTGAGCCGGGCCTGTGCCTGTTCGACGGTCGCGCGTTCGACCTCGGCAATCAGTGTCTGCCGCTCTCGCGACAACGTTTCCCTCCGCTTGCAGAGGCGGCTGTTCCCCAGCCATGCCATTGGAGCTGTGTAGCCCTCAACGATGCGGTAGATGAGGTGATTGACGAGCATAAGCACGACCGAGAACACCCACACGCCCAGCGCAAAGACCGTGATTTCCTCCCACTTCTTCTCCTTCCAGACGGCTTCATAAACCTGCTGGGCACCGTCGCTGTCTCGGAACAGCCACAGCACCACAAGCGCTGCGAGCAGTGCAGGTACGAAAAAGCCAATGATGAAGTTGCGGTCGGCGAGCTTCGGAAGGCTCGACAGCATTATTTCAGGCCGCGAGGCTTCTTGATCAACGGATCGCCAGGCAGCGAGCTCGCGGACATCCCGAGCACGCCCATGATATCGGACTCCTTCATGATCAGGAGTTCCTCACCGTCGATCTTGAGTTCAGTGCCTGACCATTTTCCAAACAGCACTGAATCGCCGACCTTGATATCGAGGGGAACCAGCTTGCCGAAGTCGTCGCGGCCACCCGGTCCAACTGCAATCACCTCGCCCTGAGCTGGCTTTTCCTTGGCCGCATCAGGGATGAGGATGCCTCCGGCGGTCTTCTCTTCGGCGTTGACCCGGCGAATGACAACCTGATCGCGAAGTGGGCGGAATCTGACCATCTCTACATGCCCTCCCCATGGGCCGACGAAAAATAAAGACGTGATACAGAAAACTACAGGAAAGTTTGCGCCGAATTTCGGTCCGAGACAAGGTTCATAACGAGGCAGGCGGAGAGGCTACTCCGCCGCCTCGCTCGCTGAGCTCTTCCTCGGCTTGCTGTTCGCCTTCTTCAGCACCGGCGCCAAAAACTTGCCGGTGTAGCTGCGCGGCGCCTTGACGATATCCTCGGGCGGGCCCCAGGCGACGATCTCGCCGCCGCCGTCGCCGCCTTCGGGGCCGAGGTCGATGACCCAGTCGGCGGTCT
This sequence comes from Bradyrhizobium sp. USDA 4011, assembly GCF_054063415.1. Taxonomy (NCBI): domain Bacteria; kingdom Pseudomonadati; phylum Pseudomonadota; class Alphaproteobacteria; order Hyphomicrobiales; family Nitrobacteraceae; genus Bradyrhizobium; species Bradyrhizobium sp. USDA 4011. The sequence continues at coordinate 245,653 of NZ_JBSSGG010000001.1, read as the reverse complement.
TGATGACCTCGAGATTGTGCTCGATCACCACCACCGTGTTGCCCTGCGCGACCAACTCGTGCAGCACCTCGAGCAGTTTTGCGACGTCATGGAAGTGCAGACCGGTGGTCGGCTCGTCCAGGATGTAGAGCGTGCGGCCGGTGGCGCGCTTGGACAGTTCCTTCGCCAGCTTGACGCGCTGGGCCTCGCCGCCCGACAGCGTGGTGGCCTGCTGCCCGACATGGATGTAGTCGAGGCCGACGCGGTGCAGGGTCTGAAACGTCTCGCGCACCCGCGGCACAGCCTTGAAGAACTCGGCGGCTTCCTCGACCGTCATGTCGAGCACGTCGGCGATGCTCTTGCCCTTGAACAGCACCTCCAGCGTCTCGCGGTTGTAGCGCTTGCCCTTGCAGGTGTCGCAGGTGACGTAGACGTCGGGCAGGAAGTGCATCTCGATCTTGATGACGCCGTCGCCCTGGCAGGCCTCGCAGCGGCCGCCCTTGACGTTGAAGGAGAACCGCCCGGGCTCGTAGCCGCGCGCCTTCGCCTCGGGAAGGCCGGCGAACCATTCGCGGATCGGCGTGAAGGCGCCGGTATAGGTCGCGGGATTCGAACGTGGCGTGCGGCCGATCGGCGACTGGTCGATGTCGATGATCTTGTCGATGTGCTCGAGGCCCTCGATGCGGTCGTGCGGCGCTGCGCCTTCGCTGGCATTGTTCAGCTTGCGTGCGATCGATTTGTAGAGCGTGTCGATCAGCAGGGTCGACTTGCCGCCGCCGGAGACTCCGGTGACGCAGGTGAACAGGCCGAGCGGGATCTCGGCCGAGACGTTCTTCAGATTGTTGCCGCGGGCATTGATGACCTTGATGGTGCGCCGGTGGTTGGGCGGCCGCCGCTCGGGCACCGGGACCGAAAGCTCGCCGGTGAGGTATTTGCCGGTCAGCGATTTCGGGTTGCGCATGATCTGGTCGGGCGTGCCTTCGGCGACGATGTGGCCGCCGTGCATGCCGGCGCCCGGCCCGATATCGAGCACATAATCCGCCAAGCGAATGGCGTCCTCGTCATGCTCGACCACGACCACGGTGTTGCCGAGGTCGCGGAGCCGCTTCAGCGTGTCGAGCAGGCGGGCATTGTCGCGCTGGTGCAGGCCGATCGACGGCTCGTCCAGCACGTAGAGCACGCCGGTCAGCCCCGAGCCGATCTGCGAGGCCAGGCGGATGCGCTGGCTCTCGCCGCCGGACAGCGTGCCTGAGGAGCGCGACAGCGTCAGGTAATTCAGGCCGACGTCGAGCAGGAAGGTCAGGCGCTCGCGGATCTCCTTCAGGATGCGCGTCGCGATCTCGTTCTGCTGCGCATTCAGCGCTTCCGGCACGGTCTCGAACCATTCGCCGGCGCGCCTGACCGAGAGCTCGGAAATCTCGCCGATGTGCTTGCCGCCGATCTTGACGCACAGCGCCTCCGGCTTCAGCCGGTAGCCGTTGCAGCCGGCGCAGGGCACGTCGGAGAAATACTTGCCGAGTTCCTCGCGCGCCCATTCGCTTTCGGTCTCGCGGTAGCGGCGGTTGATGTTGGTGACGACGCCCTCGAACGGCTTCTTGGTGTCGTAGGAGCGGACGCCGTCCTCATAGGAGAACTTGATCTCGTCGTCGCCGGAGCCGTGCAGCAGCGCGGCCTGCACCTTCTTGGTCAGGTCCTTCCACTTGGTATCGAGCGTGAACTTGTAGTGCTTGCCGAGCGCGGTCAGGGTCTGGATGTAATAGGGCGAGGACGATTTCGCCCACGGCGCGATCGCGCCCTTGCGCAAGGTCAGCTCCTTGTCGGGGATGACCAGGTCCTCGTCGATATGCTGCTCGACGCCGAGGCCGCCGCACGCGGGACACGCGCCATAGGGGTTGTTGAACGAAAAGAGCCTGGGCTCGATCTCGGGGATCGTGAAGCCGGAGACCGGGCAGGCGAACTTCTCCGAGAACAGGATGCGCTCGGGCCCGCTCTTGTCGTGGATCTTTGCGGTCTTCTTCTTGTCCTCGGCCGGTGCCGCCGCCGGCGCGTCGGCGTATTCGATCACGGCGAGGCCCTCGGCGAGCTTCAGCGCGGTCTCGAAACTTTCCGCGAGGCGCTGGGAGAGGTCGGGGCGCACCACGATGCGGTCGACCACGACGTCGATGTCGTGCGGGAATTTCTTGTCGAGCGCGGGCGCCTCGGAGAGCTCATGGAAGGTGCCGTCGATCTTGACGCGCTGAAAGCCCTTCTTGAGGTACTCGGCGAGCTCCTTCTTGTACTCGCCCTTGCGGCCGCGCACGACCGGCGCCAGCAGATAGAGGCGGGTGCCTTCCGGCAGCGCCAGCACGCGGTCGACCATCTGCGAGACGATCTGGCTCTCGATCGGCAGGCCGGTGGCCGGCGAATAGGGCACGCCGACGCGCGCCCACAGCAGGCGCATGTAGTCGTAGATCTCGGTGACGGTGCCGACGGTGGAGCGCGGGTTCTTCGACGTCGTCTTCTGCTCGATCGAGATCGCCGGCGACAGGCCGTCGATCTGGTCGACATCCGGCTTCTGCATCATCTCGAGGAACTGGCGCGCATAGGCCGACAGCGACTCGACGTAGCGGCGCTGGCCCTCGGCATAGATCGTGTCGAATGCGAGCGATGACTTGCCGGAGCCGGACAGGCCGGTGAACACCACGAGCTTGTCGCGCGGAATCTCGACGTCGATGTTCTTCAGATTGTGTTCGCGCGCGCCGCGGATCGTGATGGCGCGCGATGAGGAGCCGGCGTTCTGTTGGCGCTTCGCCTTGAGCACTTCATCCATAGCGACATTTCCGGGCGCATGATCGGGCGCCTTTTTTGGGCGCGCATCGCCGGTGCTACCGGGACCTTGCGCCGATGGGTGAGAAGACTGGAACGTAGGAAGAACGGCCGACAATTTCCAGTGCTGAGTCGCGTCCATCAACGGATAGTTTGCCTGATGGCAGCAGCCGTCAGCAGGGCCCGGTTCCGGCAGGGCCCGTTCCGATGGAATCGGAACGGGGCTCTGGATTTCTGTTTCGACGCGGTTTCCTTACGCGAACCGGGATCCGCTTCGGTCGAAAACGCTCTTACGCAAAAAGGCCGGCGCGAGGCCGGCCTTTCCGTGCGATCTGATCGCAGATCGGTCTCAGTACCTGGCTTAGTACTTGGCGACGATCGGGCCGCCGAAGTGATAGTTCACGCCGAACTGGACGCTGTGCAGGTTGAGGTCGGGGGAGCGAACGCCGAAGTAGGTCTCGCTGCCGAGGCTGCGATACAGGTACTCGCCCTTGACCGACCACTGCGGTGCGATGAACGCCTCGATGCCGGCGCCGACGGTCCAGCCGGAGTGGAAGTTGCTCTGTGAAGCGGTCACGCCGAGCGCGCTGACGCTGATCTTGTTGTCGACCCAGGCGTAGCCGCCGGTGCCGTAGAACAGCACCTTGTCGACGGCGAAGCCGATGCGGCCGCGCGCGGTGCCGAGCGCGTCGACCTTGCTCTTCACGGTGACGCCGAGCGTGCTCACCGAAGCGTCGACGTCAGCCCAGGCGCCGTCGGCCTCGAGGCCGTACACGATGTTACCGGCCTGCCAGTTGTAGCCGACGGTGCCGCCGGCAAAGCCGCCTTCCATCTTCGGGGTGCCGGATTCCTCGCTGGCATAGCCACCGAATCCGCCGATGTAGAAGCCAGTCCAGTTGTAGATCGCGGCCGGCGGCGGCGCCTTCACGTAAGGCGCGCGGGCCGCCATATCGGCGGCCATTGCCGGTGCAATTGCGCTGAGGGCAAACATGCCGGCCGATGCCCATAGGCGCTAAGATAGTTTGATCATTGCCTGATAGCGGCGCTTGCGTCTGGGGGGCTCGCGCAGATGTCGCCGGAGAGCACGGCTTGCTCTGCGCAGACAAGCGATCGTGGGTTGGGGAATGACGGCTTGGAGCAATGAGGCGATGAGCTGACGTAGCAGGCGCCATGCGGAAGGTCCGGTCAGGCGGCTTCGTCCAAGCGGGGAGAGTCCTCGAGTTCGTCGACCAACGGCTCGAGCAGTAGAGTGATCAGCAGGTGAGCGAGGATATGGGGTTTAGCGGACCGCTGGTCAGTTCCGGGAGGTCCCTTCAAGCCAATCAAGCTCTTCAGCCGCTTGAAGCCGAGCTCAATCCGCCATCGCAACCGGTAGAGGGCAATGACGTCAGCAGCCGTGAAGTCCTCGCCCTTGAGCGAGGTCGCCAGGATTACCCAATCTGCGGCCTCAAGCGTTTGCCTGGAGAGTTGATGGCCTCCCTTCTGGGCTGTCCTGCGTGCCTTGCGTCGCGCCTCCGCGGCCGCATGCGCCGGCTTTTTGACCGCGACCAAGCGCACAGCAAGCGGTTGCGCACCGGACTTGCGCTCTATCCAGATCGGTCGATCGATCATGCCGCCTGCCAAGGCCTTGCGCAGCTCTGCGATGAGATCGACAAGGTTGCCGTTGCGATCCAGCCAACGCGCGCTCTTCCAGCCCGCGCGGATCACGAAGTCCGCGCCGGCATCGACCAGATGCGCCATGCGCTCTGGTTGCAGGTAGGCACGGTCGGCAAGACGGATCTCGCCGGCAGTCACGGGTATCCGATCCAGTGTCTCGCCTGCGCCCTCATCGGTCAGCTCGAAGTGCCCAAAGCGCTCTTGCGGAAGATCGAACGCACTGTGGATACGCCACACTGCGTTGTTTTGCCTGCCCTCGGTTCCGGCTTTGGGGACCGTCGTGGCGTCAACGATGCGGATCAGCCGACCGCGGCTTGCCTTCGGCGCACCACTCGCAAGTGCCTGACCTATCAGTTGCGCCAGCCAATCTCCGGACTGACGCAAGCGATACAACAGAGCCACGTTGGAGATGTCGACAAGGCCCACCGACGTCGCCCACGCCGCCGTCAGCCGCAAACCCCGCGTGCCCAGACAATACGCAAGGATCAGCCGCAGCAAATCAACCGCATTGGTGATCTCGCGCGGACGAACAAACGCCTTCGTCTCGCGCGCGCCAACCTCCAGAGCCTCAGCCCCACCAAGCCGAGCAACAACACGCGCCCAGTCTTCGTTCACAAGCGATTCGTGTCTCATCCCTTCTTGGAATCACATACAAATTCAACGCGCAAATCCTATTTTAGCGCCTATGGGCCGATGCCAGCAAAACATTCCTGATTTTCAAAGTCCCAGTCCCATTTTCTTGTTGTCCCTTCAAACGTTGAAGGGAACGTCACAGCAGTGTCGTGTGACGCTCGCGTGTTTCTACATAGAAATCTTGGAAGTTGTGTATCCGTGAAACCACAATGCACGGAAAACGGCCCAGGCGAGGCTTGCGCTTGCTCGCAAGAAGAAAGCTGGCGCAAGACCGGCTCTTGTGTTCGACCACGTTTGATTTGTGGCGCTGGTCCAGTGCGCTCGGCTGCGCAAACAAACGGGCCGCGCAAACAAAAAGGCCGGCGCGAGGCCGGCCTTTCGTCTGGATCAAATCCTTGTCGCGCGATCAGTAGCGCGGAACCACCGGGCCGCCCCACTTGTAGTTCACGCGGACGGTGACGAGGTCGACGTCCTGGCGATCGCGGATGCTGCTGAACAGCGCGCCGGTCGGGGTGGTGAGGTTGTATGTCTTGTCCTGCATGAACAGGTGGTCGTATTCGACACCAGCGGTCCAGTTCGGCGCGAAGCCGACTTCGATGCCGGCGCCGATGGTGCCGCCCCAGCGGGTGTCGCTCGCGCTGCCGGCGAGGACGCCGGTCGGCGTGAAGTAGGTGTTGAAGCGGTTGTCGGTCAGCGCCGCACCGCCCTTGGCGTAGAGCAGCACGTTGTTGACGGCGTAGCCGATCTGGCCGGTGAACAGGCCGAACGCGTCGATCTTGCTCTGGTTGGTGAACAGGCCCGGGAAGATCGCGCTGTTGTTGCTGCCCTTCAGGTCAGCCCAGTCGCCCTGCGCTTCGAGGCCGAACACCCAGGTGCCCGCCTGCCAGCGATAGCCGATCTGGCCACCGGCAACGCCGCCGGTCGCATCATGGCAACCATCCGAGCCAAGCAGGACGCCGCCCGGGACCTGGTCCCAGCAATTGTGGCTCGAGCCCCAGCCGCCGTTGGCGCCGATGTAGAAGCCGCTCCAGTCATAGACGGCGGCGATCATCGGCGGCGCCTTGGTGTAGGGGCGCGCAGCCAGATCCGCAGCCGCGGCAGGCGCAGCGAACGCAATCAGGGCAACCGTGCCGAGCAAAAACTTCTTCATAATCAAACCCCCAGCTCCCAATCGGCTTCCAAAGGTCCCGAAGCGCGATCTCAGACGCGAGCGCCCGTCTGATACTGGTACCTATATCCTGATTCAACCGGAACCGCCGTCTCCCAAATGCAACACTCGCGGACGAAGTGTCGGCGAGGCAAGTCGTTGATTTAAATTACATTTTATTGAAATACCGAGCGCGATGGTGACCGGGACCGAAATCGGCGGCCGCGCCATCGCCATCGGTCGCTTCTACGGCTGGTTGTGGCGAACAAAACTGGAACGGTGTCGGCTGCGGTGCTATACTTTGATAATCGTGGATAACCGCGCGACGGCGAGGGCATCGAGCCGGCACCGGCCGTATAGGTCATTCGCGACGCCTGCAAGTAAGTGGCGATGGTTGAGAGTGGCGGCCGATGTCCGGCGCCCGGTTTTTGAGTGGAGATGATGCGATGGCAGGAAGCGTGAACAAGGTGATCCTGGTTGGAAACCTCGGCAAGGATCCGGAAATCCGGCGGACTCAGGACGGCCGTCCGATCGCCAATCTTTCCATCGCCACCTCGGAAACCTGGCGCGACAAGGGCACCGGCGAGCGCAAGGAAAAGACCGAGTGGCACCGCGTCGTGATCTTCAACGAAGGGCTCTGCAAGGTCGCCGAGCAGTATCTGAAGAAGGGCGCCAAGGTGTACATCGAGGGGCAGTTGCAGACCCGCAAATGGACCGACCAGAGCGGCGTCGAGAAGTACTCGACCGAGGTCGTGCTGCAGGGCTTCAACTCCAACCTCACCATGCTCGACGGGCGAGGCGGCGGAGGCGGCAGCTTCGCCGATGATGGCGGCGGCAGCGATTTCGGCTCGTCCGGTCCGGTCAGCTCGGCGCCGCGCCGTGCGGTTGCCGCCGGCGGCGGCAGCCGCAACAGCGACATGGACGACGACATCCCGTTCTGACCGCAGGTCGCGGTTTCCGCGATCCCGTCAGACGCCGTTCCGTGAAGATTCATTTCCCGGAACGGCGGTATGACGCGTGAGGCTAGGTCCTTGTGTGGATTATGAGGATAACCTCATATCCATCTGATCATATTTAACTAACATCCAGTGGGTCGCACAAGTTCCCTAGACTTTGACACAGGTCGATGTAAATGATATTTACATTGCCCTGCGGCACGTGACGTCTGGCCGCGAGCTTCACTCGAGGGCTGCCATCATGAGCCTCGCGCCTTTGCTCGACGCTGCGCCTGCGATCCCGCTCCATGCCTTTGCCGCGATGGCGGCCTTCGTGCTCGGCTCCATCCAGCTCGCCGCACCGAAGGGCACGCTGCCGCACCGGACGCTGGGCTGGATCTGGGTGATCCTGATGCTGCTGGTCGCCGGGAGCTCGTTCTGGATCCATCAGATCAAGCTGGTCGGCCCGTGGAGCCCGATCCATCTGCTGTCGATCTTCTCGCTGGTCATGCTGGTGCTCGGCGTGACGGCCGCGCGGAGCCACAACGTCCGCCGCCACAAGTTCACGATGATCGGCATTTTCTTCGGTGCGCTGGTCATTGCCGGCCTGTTCACCTTCATGCCCGGGCGGATCATGCACGCAGTGGTGTTCGGGCACTGAGGGAAGCGAAGTCGCGAATGGCGAGCGGCGAATAACGCACGGGGGAACCCGTGTTCCATGCGCAATTCGCCGCGCGCGATTCGCTGCCCGGGCCAAGCCGTGACCGAAGCCGCAAACAAGCCCGTAAGTGCATGAAAAAACGAAGGGAAAAACGGCTTGCCGGAGCCGCGCAAGGGTGGTTATCAGGCCTCCGATGGTCTATATGATTCCCCAGCAGAACTGACCGGATTTCCCCTTTGTCCGAACCCGAAGACGACAAGCCCGGCGAGCCGCCGGTGCCCTCAGATATTCGTCCCGTTTCCATTCTCGACGAGATGAAGAAGTCCTACCTCGATTACGCGATGAGCGTGATCGTGTCGCGTGCGTTGCCCGACGCGCGCGACGGGCTCAAGCCGGTGCACCGGCGCATCCTCTATTCGATGCATGAGCAGGGACACACGCCGGACAAGAAATACGTGAAGTCCGCGCGCGTCGTCGGCGACGTGATCGGTAAATATCATCCGCATGGCGACCAGTCGATTTACGACGCGATGGTCCGCATGGCGCAGGACTTCTCGCTGCGGGTGCCGCTGATCGACGGCCAGGGCAATTTCGGCTCGGTGGACGGCGATCCGCCGGCGGCCTATCGATATACCGAGGCACGGCTGACCAAGGCGGCTCTTGCCGTTCTGGCTGACATCGACATGGAGACCGTCGATTTCCAGCCGAACTACGACAATTCGGAGAAGGAGCCGTCGGTCCTGCCGGCCCGGTTCCCGAACCTCCTGGTCAATGGCGCGGGCGGCATCGCCGTCGGCATGGCGACCAACATCCCGCCGCACAATCTCGGCGAGGTGGTCGACGCCTGCGTGGCGCTGATCGACAATCCGGCGCTCACGATCGACGAACTGATCGACATCATTCCCGGACCGGACTTCCCGACCGGCGGCGTCATCCTGGGCCGCCAGGGCATCCGCTCGGCCTACCATCTCGGCCGCGGCTCGATCGTGATGCGCGGCAAGGTGGCGATCGACACCATCAGGAAAGATCGCGAAGCGATCATCATCACCGAGATTCCCTATCAGGTGAACAAGGCGACGATGGTCGAGCGCATCGCCGATCTCGTGAAAGAGAAGAAGATCGAGGGCATCGGGGACCTGCGCGACGAGTCCGACCGTGACGGCTATCGCGTCGTCATCGAGCTGAAGCGCGAAGCGGTACCCGACGTGGTGCTGAACCAGCTCTACCGGTTCACGCCGCTGCAGACGAACTTCCCGGCCAACATCCTGGCGCTCGATTCCGGCCGTCCGCAGACGATGAACCTGAAGGACCTGCTCACGATCTTCATCGCGTTCCGCGAGCAGGTGGTGACGCGGCGGACCAAGTTCCTGCTCGGCAAGGCGCGTGATCGCGCCCACATTTTGGTCGGCCTTGCGATCGCGGTCGCCAACATCGATGAGATCATCCGTGTCATCCGAACCTCGCCCGATCCGAACACCGCGCGCGAGGCCCTGATGTCGCGCGACTGGCCGGCGCGCGACGTCGAGGCGATGATCACGCTGATCGACGATCCCCGGCATCGCATCAACGATGACGGCACGCTCCGGCTGTCGATGGAGCAGGCCAGGGCCATCCTCGATCTCCGGCTGCAGCGCCTGACCGCACTGGGGCGGGACGAAATATCCGAGGAGCTCGACAAGCTCGCGGCCGAGATCGCCGATTATCTCGACATTCTGCGCTCGCGTGCCCGCGTGCAGGCCATCGTCAAGACCGAGCTCGCCGAGGTGAAGCAGCAGTTCGCCACCCCGCGCAAGACCGTGATCATCGAGCAGGAAGGCGAGGTCGAGGACGAGGACCTGATCCAGCGCGAGGACATGGTCGTCACCGTGTCGCATGCGGGCTACGTCAAGCGCGTACCGCTGTCGACCTACCGGGCGCAGCGCCGCGGCGGCAAGGGCCGCGCCGGCATGCAGACCCGCGACGAGGATTTCGTCTCGCGCCTGTTCGTGGCCTCGACCCACACGCCGGTGCTGTTCTTCTCGTCGCGCGGCCAGGTCTACAAGGAGAAGGTCTGGCGGCTGCCGATGGCAGCGCCAAACGCGCGCGGCAAGGCGCTGATCAACATCCTGCCGCTGGAGCAGGGCGAGCGCATCACCACGATCATGCCGCTGCCGGAGGATGAATCCTCCTGGGGCAATCTCGACGTGATGTTCGCGACCACCAGCGGCACCGTTCGCCGCAACAAGCTGTCCGATTTCGTCGACGTCCGCCGTTCCGGCATCATCGCCATGAAGCTCGGAGAAGGTGAGGCGATCGTCGACGTGCAGATATGCACCGAGCGCGACGACGTGCTGCTGACCGCCGCCGGCGGGCAATGCATCCGCTTCCCGGTCACCGATGTGCGCGTCTTCACCGGCCGTACCTCGATGGGTGTACGCGGTATCGCGCTGGCCGAGGCCGACAAGCTGATCTCGCTGGCGATCCTGCGCCATGTCGAGACCACCTCGGACGAGCGCTCGGCCTACCTGAAGATGCGCCGTGCGGTGGCCGGCGAGGCTGCAAGCGAAGAGCCGGCGGATGCCGAGGGCGAGGAGGCGACGAACGCGATCCAGCTGTCGCAGGAGCGCTACGCCGAGCTGTCGGCGGCCGAGCAGGTGGTGCTCACCGTCTCCGTCAACGGCTTCGGCAAACGGACCTCGTCCTACGAGTACCGCACCACCGGTCGCGGCGGCAAAGGCATCGTCGCGATGAGCGTCAACAACCGCAACGGCAACCTGGTGGCGTCGTTCCCGGTCGAGGACGCCGACCAGATCATGCTGGTCACCGACAAGGGGCAGCTGATCCGCTGCCCGGTGTCCGACATCCGCGTCGCCGGCCGCTCGACCCAGGGCGTGATCGTGTTCGACACCGCTGAGGACGAGCATGTCGTCTCGGTCGAGCACATTCCGGAGGAAGAGAACGGCGCGAACGGGAGCGGCGAGTAGGGCCGCTCCCGAACGTGGTTCGTTGCATGCGGCTCGAGGTTGGGCGCCACGCCTCGCCAGGTTGATCAATGCCTGATTGCTCGGGCATGCAGGGCTGCGCCCGGGGTCGTTTCGGCGGGCTTCGAGAACTTGCGTCGATGTTCGAAGGGCGACCCGTTCAGGGCGCCCGGGGGACAGACAGCATTGCGAACAGAACGCTATCGCCGTCCCGTTGCGCTGTTTCGCGTGACGTCGCGTAGCCGTGCACGAGCTCCAAACCGCCTTCGGAAACATGCCATTTCCAGCGAGTGGGCTCCTTCTGCGCACTCACGATAACCTCCAGGAGGCGAACGCGGGTTTGTTTGGCCATCTTGCCGACATGCGTCTGAGTTGGCATTTGCCCATGCGCCCAAATTGGCCACGCAGGAGTTACTTCTTCTTCCTCGGCGGGGGAGGATTGATCTCGGCGATCTTGCGCAGGCAATCGGCTTCGGTGTCATGCGGGCCGGTCACGAATGTTCCGCTGACTTTTGTGGAATACCAACCGGAAGTCACGCCGAGGCGCACGGACTCTTCGGTCTTGACGTGACGAGGCGAGAGATTTTGCATGAAGGTCTTTCGGTGAGTGCGTTCGCAGCTGCCCTGAACGCACGGAGGAGGCTTTAAACCATCCGACTGGAACATTGGTCGGGTTCGCCTCGCGCTGGCAAGCCGCGCCAGCCGGCAAGCGTCGTCGTTCCTGCGCGCGATTGCAGCGAATAGCCAGCACTTTCTCGCGCGATGCGGGTATTTGTCCGATCAGGAAGATCGTACCTTGTATTCGATCGCATCGTCGCCATGTCGGTAGGACAAACAGGGAATGTATTTCGAATGAAGCTTCGCGTCGGATTCGAAATGCACTACGAATTCCCCCAGCCGACGCCCATGATCATGGTGCTCGGCACGCATTTCACGCGCGCGTCCGATATCATCGTCCCTGACCACCTGACCACCACCCCCGCGGTGCCGATCACGCCGTACCGTGACGGATTCGGCAATTGGTGCAGCCGTATCGTCGCGCCGGCCGGTCCGATGCGGCTGGCGGCCGATGGCGTCGTGCGCGACAGCGGCGAGCCTGATCCGGTGTTTGCTTCGGCCGGCCAGCACGCGGTCGAGGACTTGCCGGCGGACACGCTGGTCTATCTGCTGGGCAGCCGCTATTGCGAGACCGACCGGCTTTCAGAAATCGCATGGAAGCTGTTCGAGGGCACGCCGCTGGGCTGGCCGCGGGTTCAGGCCATTTGCGACTTCGTCCATCGCCACATCGCTTTCGGCTACGAGCACGCCCGCGCCACCAAGACGGCGTGGGAGGTCTTCGACGAAGGCAAGGGCGTGTGCCGCGACTACGCGCATCTGGCTATTGCCTTCTGCCGCTGCATGAACATTCCGGCGCGCTATTGCACCGGCTATCTCAGCGACATCGGCACCCCCCTGCCTTGGGCGGCTGGTGATTTCGCCGGCTGGTTCGAGGCCTATATCGGTGGTCGCTGGCATATGTTCGATCCGCGCAACAACGTGCCAAGGATCGGCCGGGTTCTGATCGCGCAGGGACGGGATGCCTCCGACGTTCCGATCACTCAGACGTTTGGGCCAAACACGCTGATTTCGTTCAAGGTCTGGACCGACGAGGCCACTTCATGACGGATGATCCCCAAGCCCTCAGTTCGGACGAGTTCGCCTCCCTCGCCGAGGTCGGCAAGGGCGAAGCGCAACGGGAGATTCCCCAGTTGCACGGGGAGCGCCTTGTCGGTCTCGGCTACGCAGTCAGACGGCTCGGAGAACTCGGTCTGACCGCATCCGGCGTTCGTCGTCTCGCGACAGGCGAATAGACCGTCCAGGCCTTGGATGCCGCGTCCGATTTCGGTCAATAGGCCACGCCCCGGCCGGTGGAATTCTCGAGTTCTCTACTGAGACCGGCAAGCGCATCCGGCCGTCCGATCTGCGCCATCCAGCACCACAGCTCCAGTCGGGGCGGCGATGCCGGCCCGGAGCCGCTCGGCCAGCGCCGCGTCGCCGCCCCGGGAAAAACTCTGCCAACTTGCGCTCGAATTGGGCGGACATATAGGTGCGGTTGGTCTGGTGCGGCGTCCAGACCCCGTTCGGGCCGATATAGCCGAAACTGTCGAGCGTGATGTCGTTGATCCTGAGCAGCGCGGCGCCCATCTCGGCGAAGATCGCAAACTGCTCCTCATCGCTCAGCGCCGGATCGCGCCGGCTGAGCTCGATGCCGTTGAGTTTGCTCATCAGCACGAAGCTGAGGCGCCGATCACTGAGCGCGTGTCGTCGGCGAGGAGAATGCGGGGGACGGGGATATCGACGTCGCGCAGCGCGATGACGTCGCGCACGGTCGCGCCCGGCGCGGCGCGGTTGACGATCGCCTGCGCCTGGTCGATCGAGACCGACAGCCGTGGCTTCAGTTGGAGAGGCGCATCGCCTGACATTCCCTGACAGCACCCGTAGACCGGATCGAGCGAGATGAAATCCAGGCTCTCGCAATTCGCCGCAACATTTGATATCTCACTGTCATTGCCTCTACGGTTTAGACGGCAGGTACAGGTGCATGGCACTCATAATATTATCTAACGCGGTACAGACTTATTCAATTCTGGGAAGCCCGACACTGATCGCCGCCGATGGCGGCCCTGCCTGGCAGACGACGATCTCGGCATCACCCACGCTGGTGCAGAGTTACACGATCTCGACAAACGCCATCGCCGGTGTGCTTCTCATCCCCGACCCGGAATATGTCGACCACCTCAACGAAGCCGGCGTCAACGGGGTTTATACGCTCCTCCAATACAAGCCATTCGGCTCTATCCAGGGCAACGCCATCACGGTCGCACTCGAAGTCGGCGCATTCGCCTATTACAATAATTTGATCGCCGCGAACGTCCAGTTCGTATCGACGTTGAACGCCTACATCGCGAACGGCTACAGCGTTCAGAGCACCTTCGATGCAATCGAGCCGTTGGTCAATGCGCTGCTGCAACCAAACGGACAGTCCCCGCTCGCGCTTGGCTCACAACTTGCCAACGATGCAACCGAGCTGGCGAACGCAGGCTTCTCGGCGCTTGGCTCCGAGGTTCAGGCGCTGTCGCAGATCGCGACCGAATGGGACACGCCGGTCTATTTCCTGAACGGCCAGCCGGTTTCTCCGGGCGCGATCGACTTTGGCATCGTGCAGCTCGCCATCAACGGCGCGAGCTCGACCTGGGCCGTCAATGGCGCGTCCGGCGGCGTCACGGTCAGCGGCTTCACTGCCGTCAGCCGCTGGTCCGGGGATCCGTCGACAGGCGGGCACGGGTACTACAACATCCTGGACGCCGACACGGACGGAGCTCTGGACGTCTCCTCGTTCGGTTTCGCGCACGCCGGGAGCATGCCGCTGGCGAGCCTGGTGTCTGGGGGAGCCGCATCCGGGAGCGCCACAGTCACGCTCTACAATATCTGGGAGACCGGCAGCGGCGGCGCGAAGGTCACCGTCAACGGGGCAGTCCAACCGAACGGCGTAACGGTCGGCCTGACGGCTGCACAATTGGCGCAGGCCACTTATTTTGCGGGATCCGGTAGCGACACGTTCTGGGTCCAGTACGTTTACGGAAGCGTCACGGGCTCCTGGCAGGCCATTCAGATCACGGCCCCCGTGGATACGCCTAGTGTCGTGGGAGTCGCCAAGACTGCTACGCACAACCAAATCTTCAGCGCGGCGTCGCTGTTCAGCTACAGCGACTCGCTCGGCAGTGCCGCCACGGAATATGATTTCTGGAACACAGGATCCGGCGGCGGCTACTTCCAGCTGGGCGCTCTTGCGCCTTATGCGGGTGGTCAAGACATCATCATCAATGCTGGTCAGCTCTCCAGTCTGACGTACACGGCTGGCTCCGGCTCCGACACGCTGTGGGTCCGTGCGTTCGACGGGTACGTGTGGAGCTCCTGGTCGAATGCCTTCACGGTGGTCGGTCCGATCGATACCGGACCGGTGGAGGCAGTGGCGTCGATCCAGGCGGCGCACGGGCAGAGCTACGCGGCCAGCACGCTGTTCACCTACAGCGATCCGTTCGGGGTCGGCGCTACGCAGTATGATTTCTGGGACAGTGGCACCGGTGGCGGGCATTTCGTTCTGAACGGCGTGGCGCTGACCCCCAACACGGACAACATCATCACGGCCGCACAGCTCTCGCAGTTGGTCTACCAGTCGGGCTCCGGCGCGGACACGCTGTGGGTACGTGCCAATGACGGGACGTTGTGGGGTAGCTGGTCGGCCGCGTTCACGGTGACTGCCCCGCTCGACAGCGGCCCGGTCGAGACCGTCGCCAACCATGTGGCCGTTCATGCCCAGACCTATGCCGTGTCGTCGCTGTTCACCTACAGCGATCCGTTCGGAAGCGCCGCAGTCGCATACGATGTCTGGGACAGCGGCGTCACCGGCGGCCATTTTACGCTCAACGGCCTCGCGCTTCAGGCAGGCCGGGACAACTACATCACGGCCGCCCAACTCTCATCGCTCTCCTATCAATCCGGATCAGGCACCGATACGCTCTGGATACGGGCAAATGACGGGACCGTCTGGGGAGCCTGGTCGAACGCCTTTACCATCTCGGCTCCTGTCGATCCCGGTCCGGTCGAGATTGTGCAAAATCTGAACGCGACCCATGGGCAAAGCTATGCCGCGTCCTCGCTGTTTACCTACAGCGATCCGTTCGGAAGCGCGGCCACGCAGTATGACGTGTGGGACACCGGCGGCGGTGGCGGGCATTTCGTCTTCAACGGGCAGGCACTCCAGCCCAACGGCGACAATATTTTCACTGCTGCACAGCTTCCTTACCTGACCTACCAATCGGGATCCGGAGCCGACACGCTTTGGGTGCGGGCCAATGACGGGACGGTTTGGGGCGCATGGTCCAGTGCATTCACGGTCACCGCGCCGATCGACACCGGCCCGGTCGTCACGCCGGTCAATCCGACGGTGACATCCATCCAGGGCCAGATCTATCCCGGCTCAGTGCTCTTTACCTATTCTGACCCATTCGGGAGTGCGGCCACGCAGTATGACGTATGGGACGCCGGAGCCGGCGGTGGCGCGTTCTACCTCAATGGGCTCGCGCTGGCACCGAACCAGGACAACTATGTATCGGCGTCTCAACTTTCGCAGCTGACCTACAAGGTCGGCTCAAGCAGCGACACGCTCTGGATTCGCGCGTTCGATGGCACGGTCTGGGGAAACTGGTCGAGCCCGTTTACGGTTCAGGATCCCTCGACGATCGCGGCCGGACAAACGCTCGATCTGCCTTCGGCGAGCGCTGCCGATCTTTCCTTTGCGTCAGACAGCGGCACGCTGAAGCTGGATGACTCCCGGAGCTTCACCGGAACGGTTGCGGGAATGACGGGCAACGACGCGATCGATTTCGCGGACATCGCGTTTTCGAAGGCGGTCGTCCCGGGCTATTCGGGCGACAGCACGGGCGGGACGCTCCGTTTGACCGATGGCACACATGCCGCGGATATCGCGCTGCTGGGCAACTACATCGCGTCAACCTTCGTCGCCTCCAGCGACGGCCATGGAGGTACACTCGTCGTGAACCAGCCCGTCAGCCCCGCGATGGTGCTTGCGGCCCCGCCGCATGTTGCCTGATCGTTGGCCAGCGACGGCCTAGACTAGAACGAGGCTTGCTTTGCCGTCCGTAGCCCGGAATGCAACGCAGAGACATCCGGGCTACGTGAGCCGCTCGATCAAATCTCGATCTCGGTGCCGAACTCCACGACCTGACCGGTCGGCACGCCGAAGAAAGCCGCGGACCGCTCGGCGTTGCGCTGCAGGAAGGCGAACAGCGATTCACGCCATACCCACATGCCCGGAACGTCCTCGCGCGGGATGATGGTTTCACGGCCGATGTAGTAGGTCACGTCGGAGAGATCGATGCCGGGCAGCTTGCCCTGCCGGCAGGTGAGCTGCAGCCCTTCGTAGATCGTCGGGTACTGCATGAAGCCGTAGTGCAGGATGATTCGGGTGATGCCCGGGCTGATCTCGATCACGTCGGCGCGTTCCTCGTCGGGAATCCGCGGCCGCTCCTCGATCTGCACGGTGACCAACAGCACGCGCTGATGCAGCACGTGATTGTGCTTGACGAACTGGGTCAGCGCGAGCGGCACTCCCTTGGGGGCCGAGGCCAGGAACACCGCGGTGCCGGGCAGGCGGGCGCTGCACTTGTTGACCGCGGTCTCGATCAGATCCTCCTCGGGCTGGCGCAGCTTGGCGCGCGCCTTTTCGACCAGCTTGACGCCGCCGCGCCAGGTCATCATCAGGAACGCCACCGTGGCCGCAAGCAGCAGCGGGAACCAGCCGCCCTCGAGCAGTTTCTCGGTGTTCGCCGCAAAGAAGATCGCGTCGATGATGAAGAAGAACCCATTCACGGCGATCACGATGATCGGCGAATAGCCCCACTGGATCGCGACCAGCGCAGCGAGCAGCGTGGTGATCGCCATTAACAGCGACACGGCGATGCCGTAGGCGCCGGCGAGTGCGTCCGAGGTGCCGAAGGCGAGCACGGCGCCGAGCGTTGCCGCCGCGAGCAGCCAGTTCACCAGCGGCACGTAGATCTGCCCGATCGCATCGCTCGTGGTGTGCTGGATGTGCATGCGCGGCAGGAAGCCGAGCTGGATCGACTGCTGGGTCAGCGAGAACACACCCGAGATGATGGCCTGTGAGGCGATCACGGTGGCGACGGTCGCGAGCAGAACAAGCGGGTAATGCGCCCAGTCGGGCGAGAGCTGGAAAAACGGATTCTCGATCGCGGTCGGGTCGGTGATCAGCAGCCCGGCCTGGCCGAAATAGTTCAGCACCAGCGCGGGCAGGCAGATGGCGAACCAGGCGAGCCTGATCGGAAAGCGGCCGAAATGCCCCATGTCGGCATACATCGCCTCACCGCCGGTGACGGCGAGGAATGCGGCGCCGAGGATTGCAAAGCTGACGTGGAAATCCTGATGGATCAGGAAATCGAACGCATAGAACGGGCTCAGCGCGACCAGCACGCCGGGCGCCTTGACGATGCCGTGAATGCCGAGGGCCGCGAGCACCGCGAACCAGAACAGCATCACCGGGCCGAAGATCCTGCCGATGAAGCCGGTGCCCTGCTTCTGCATGAAGAACAAGCCGATCAGGATCACGACGGTGAGCGGCACCACCGCCGGCGCCAGCGAGGGCGCGTCGACCTTCAGGCCTTCGATCGCCGACAGCACGGAAATGGCCGGCGTGATCGCGCCGTCGCCATACAGCAGGGCGGCGCCGACCAGGCCGACAAGCAACAGATGCGCGCGCCAGGTGCCGGGCGCCGCGTTGCGTGCCGAGAGCAGCGCCAGCAGCGCGACGATGCCGCCTTCGCCGCGGTTGTCCGCGCGCAGGATCAGCATGGCGTATTTGACTGAAATGATGAGGATCAGCGCCCACAGGATCAGCGAGACCGTGCCCAGCACGGCAGTTTGGCTGAGTGGCCCGCCATGGGCGGCGGCCTTGGCTGCTTCCTTCAGGGCGTAGAGCGGGCTGGTGCCGATGTCGCCATAGACGACACCCAGGGCACCGAGCGTGACGGCAAACGAAATCGGGCTGGTTGGAGGATGGCCAGAAGAAACGATGGCGGGCGTACTGGTCACGGCAATCCCCCGATGGCTTGCGCCCGCCGGGTCATCCGGTCGGGCGCCTTAGACGATAGTCTGCGACGGGACGTCGCAAATTACCATTGGGTTTTGTGTGACGGTCGGAAGTGACGCCTTGACGGGTCAGAAGTGACTACGGCGTGCGGTCGGCGGTGACGAGGCGGGCTTCGCGAACCACCGTCTTGTCGCCGGCGCTGCGCAGGCAGGAGGCCTCGAAATTCGGCCAGGCCTGCTGCGAGCAGTCCTTGCCGACCGGGTGGATGTCGAGACGGTCGCTCTTGGCCAGCGGCTGCGGGGTGGACGCTGCGACCTGCGGCGCAAAGCCCGGCAGAACGGTGAGCGCGGCGGCAATGAACGCGGCAACGGCGATAGCGGAAAGTGCCTTGATCATGACGGTCCCCATATGATCGGGCCCCCCGGGCCCGTCGTTTCGTTGTCCAATGTCTACCGACCGCACGTTTCCTGGTGTCTTCGCCAGGGTGGAAAATGGTTTCATCGCCGGCCGGTTTTGTTTCGTCCGCCAACGGCCGACGAAACATTCACCCACGTAGACGCGGGAATCCCACAACTCGTTCACTGGACGAGCAGGGATTTATTTTGCGGGACAGGCGGAACCCGGGCGGCTTGCCGGGGAGAGCCGGGCGGGTTAGGAGGGACGATGTCCCGTATCGCGCTCTATCCTGGCTCCTTCGATCCCGTCACCAACGGCCATCTGGACGTGGTCCGGCAGGCCGTCTTTCTCTGTGACCGCCTGATCGTCGCCATCGGCGTCCATCCCGGCAAGAAGCCGCTGTTCTCCACCGAGGAACGGCTGGCCATGGTCCATGAGGTGTTCGGCCCCATCGCCCAGCAGGCGGGCTGCGCCTTCGAAAGTGCGACCTATGACAACCTCACGGTCGCGGCGGCGCGCTCGGCCAAGGCCACGCTGATGATTCGAGGCCTGCGCGACGGCACCGATCTCGACTACGAGATGCAGCTGGCCGGCATGAACGAGGCGATGGCGCCCGAGGTGCATACCGTGTTCGTTCCGGCGTCGGTCGCGGTCCGCCCGATCACCGCCACACTGGTGCGCCAAATCGCCCAGATGGGCGGCGACTTCTCTGCATTCGTGCCGTCATCAGTCGCCGCTAGCCTGAAGGCCAAGTTCGCCGGCTGATTGCCGGCGGCCTGCCACACCCAGAACGTCAAAGGTCCGGAGTTTCCATGATCCGCATTCTTGCATTCGTTGCCGCGCTGCTCTGCGTCGTGCCTGCGGTCGCGCAGCCGCTGCCTGCCAATCTCGACAAGGCCAATGCGATCGTGATCGACACCACCAAGGGCCGCATCGTCATCAAGCTGCGCACCGACATCGCGCCCCAGCATGCCGAGCGCATCAAGCAGCTGGCGCGCGAGGGCTTCTACAACAACGTGCCGTTCCATCGCGTGATGGACGGCTTCATGGCGCAGACCGGCGACGGCCAGAACTTCAACGGCACCGGCGGCTCGAAATATCCGAACCTGAAGCAGGAGTTCTCGCAGGTCCCGTTCAAGCGCGGCATCGTCGGCATGGCCCGGCGCGGCGACTCTGTCGACAGCGCCAATTCGCAGTTCTTCATCATGTTCGCCGACGGACCGAGCCTGAACGGCCAGTACACCGTGATCGGCGAGGTGGTGTCGGGCATGGACGTGGTCGACAAGCTGAAGAAGGCTTCCGCGGGCTCTCCCGGCGGCGCCGTCACCGATCCCGACAAGATGGTGAAGGTGCAGGTCGCATCCGACATCAAGTGATCGGCGATGGCGGCGCGCAGCAAGCCACTTGCCTGGTTCGCCGCGCCGCTGGTGCTGTGGCTCGCGCTGGCCGGATCGGTGGCGGCCGAGCCGGAGCAACTCAATACGATCAGGGACGTTGTTCTGGCGATCCATCGCTGCTGGCGACCGCCGCCGGCGGACAAGGCCGGCCCGATCGACATTACCGTCATTGTCAGCTTCAACCGAGAGGGCGCGATCCTCGGGCATCCCAGGATCAGCTATGAATCACAGGAGGCGACCGACAACGACCGGATCGCGTACCGGGTCGCGGTGATGGAGGCGTTGCAACGCTGCACGCCGTTGCCATTTACCGATAGTCTCGGCGGCGCGGTGGCTGGCCGCCCATTCGCGATCCCGTTCAGGAATAAGAAAT
The DNA here is from genome assembly GCF_054063415.1 of Bradyrhizobium sp. USDA 4011. NCBI lineage: Bacteria > Pseudomonadati > Pseudomonadota > Alphaproteobacteria > Hyphomicrobiales > Nitrobacteraceae > Bradyrhizobium > Bradyrhizobium sp. USDA 4011. The sequence continues at coordinate 225,045 of NZ_JBSSGG010000001.1, read as the reverse complement.
ATCCACCCCGAAGCCAGGAGAAGCGAGCATGGCTGCTACCGAAAATACTCTGATCCTCGAAACCACCCAGGGCCCGGTCACGATCGAAATGCGTCCGGATCTCGCGCCCGGCCACGTCGCGCGGATCAAGGAGCTGGTGCGCGAAGGCTTCTACGACGGCATCGTGTTCCATCGCGTGATCGACGGCTTCATGGCGCAGACCGGCTGCCCGCAGGGCACCGGCATGGGCGGCTCCGGCAAGAAGCTGAAGGCCGAGTTCAACAAGGAGCCGCACGTCCGCGGCACCGCCTCGATGGCCCGCGCCGCCAATCCGGATTCCGGCGACAGCCAGTTCTTCATCTGCTTCGACGACGCCTCGTTCCTCAACGGCCAGTACACGGTGTGGGGCAAGGTCACCGAGGGCATGGAGAACGTCGACAAGATCAAGCGCGGTGAGCCGGTGAAGGATCCGGACAAGATCGTCAAGGCGCGCATGGCCGCCGACGCGGCGTAGGCTATTAGCTGTCATTCCGGGCGTCGCGAAAGCGGCGAATCCGGAATGACAACGTTGCAGTAGTGGCGCCATGCGCACCGATCTCTTCGATTTCGAACTGCCGCCCGAGAGCATCGCGCTTCGGCCCGCGAGCCCGCGCGATTCCGCGCGGATGCTGGTGGTGCATCCGGACGGCGTGCTGCGCGACGCCACGATCGCGGACCTGCCGCATTGGCTGGAGGCGGGCGATCAGATCGTCGTCAACGACACCAAGGTGATCGCGGCTCAGCTCAAGGGCCGCCGGATCGGGCGCGAGACCGAGCCGAAGATCGAGGCGACCCTGATCAAGCGGCTCGACGGCTCGCGCTGGCAGGCGCTGGTGAAGCCGGCGAAGAAGCTTGTACCCGGCGACACCATCCGCTTCGGCAATGAAGGCAAGGTCTGCCTGCTCGGCAATCTCGATGCAGAGGTCGAGGCCAAGGGGCAGGAAGGCGAGGTGACGCTGTCATTCTCGTTCCATGGTCCGGTGCTTGACCAGGCCATCGCCGATGTCGGCGCCACGCCGCTGCCGCCCTACATCGCCTCCAAGCGCACGCCCGACGACCAGGACATCAGCGATTACCAGACCATGTTCGCCGCCAATGAAGGCGCGGTCGCAGCACCAACGGCGGGGCTACATTTCACGCCGGCGCTCGAGGCCACGCTGAAGAGCCGCGGCGTCGAACTGCATCGCCTGACGCTGCATGTCGGGGCAGGGACGTTCCTGCCCGTGAAGGCCGATGAGACCTCCGAACACAAGATGCATGCCGAATGGGGCTGCATCACCGCCGAGACCGCTGCTGCCTTGAACGCCGCGCGCGCAAGGGGTGGCCGGATCGTCGCGGTCGGCACCACATCGCTGCGGCTGCTGGAGAGTGCCGCAAATGCCGACGGCACCATCCAGCCGTTCGCGGCGGAAACCTCGATCTTCATCACGCCGGGCTATCGCTTCCGCGCGGTCGATATCCTGCTGACGAATTTCCATCTGCCGCGTTCGACGCTGTTCATGCTGGTCTCGGCCTTCTCCGGCCTGGAGACGATGCAGAGCGCCTACGCGCACGCGATCAGCGACGGCTACCGGTTCTATTCATACGGCGATGCCTGTTTGCTGTTCCGCGCGGGCGGGTAATTCAGCGAACTCAACTTTATCACCGTCACCCTGAGGCGGCCGCTCTTCAGCGGCCATCGAAGGGCGACGGCCCGACTGGGGCCGTGCATCCTTCGAGGCCCCGCTCTGCTCGCACCTCCAACGACAATGGCTACGCCATTGTGCGGGGATGACGGATTTGGTATCGCCGCGACCTCAAGCCATCGCGCGTTCGGGCAACAGCTCGGCGATCTGCACCGCGTTCAGCGCAGCACCCTTGAGCAGCTGATCGGCCGCGACGAACATCGAGATCGAGTGTCCGCTGGGGTCGCTGAGATCCTTGCGGATGCGGCCGACCAGCACGTCGTCCTGGCCGGACGCGTCGATCGGCATCGGGAAGTAGTTCTTCGCGCGATCGTCGATGATCTTGACGCCCGGCGCCTGCGCCATGATTGCGCGCACCTGATCCTCGGTGATCGGCTTCTCGCATTCGAAGGTGATCGCCTCGCAATGCGCGCGCAGCACAGGCACCCGCACGCAGGTGACGCCGACGGCGATCTTGTCGTCCTCGAAGATCTTGTGGGTCTCCTTGATGACCTTGGCCTCTTCGTCGTTGTAGCCGGTCTCCGGATCGATGGCCGTGTTGTGGTTGAACAGGTTGAAGGCGTAGGGGTACGGCATCACCTTCGGGGTGTAGACCTGTCCGTTGAGATTGGCGCGGGTGGATTCGACGAGCTCCTCCATCGCGGATGCTCCCGCGCCGCTCGCGGCCTGGTAAGTCGAGATGATCACGCGCTTGATGCGGTTCTTCCGGTGGATCGGCCACAGCGGCACCAGCGCGGTGATGGCGGCGCAGTTCGGGTTGGCGATGATGCCCTTGTGGTCGCGGATGCGGTTGGCGTTGATCTCGGGGATCACCAGCGGCACGTTCGGGTCCATCCGGAAGGCCGACGAATTGTCGACCACGACGGCGCCGGACTTCACCGCGACAGGCGCGAACTTCTTCGAGATGCCGCTGCCGGCCGAGAACAGCGCGATGTCGACGCCCTCGAAGGCGCGCTCGGTCAGCTCCTCGATCACGACCGGCTTGCCGCGGAAGCTGACGGTCTTGCCGGCCGAGCGGGCGCTCGCCAGCGCCTTCAGCTTGCCGACGCGGAAGCCGCGCTTGTCCATGGTGGCGATGAATTCGGCGCCGACTGCGCCGGTGACGCCGACAATCGCGACGACGGGATCGTTACTCACTTTGTCCTCCATTCGAATTTGAGCATGACGCGGGCAACAAAAAAGCCCCGGGCCTTCATCAGGCGGGGCTTCGGGTAGAGATGATGCTGTACGACCGACTACGCGCGCACGCCTCCCGAGGCCCCAGAGGGCTTGGTGGTTTTGGTCGTGCGTTTGGTCGCGGTGATCATGGTGCGGACTTATGCGGCAGAGATCGGCGTCCGTCAACGGCTTTTGGGCGAAAACTTGGCAAGGGAGAACCTGGCAGCGCCCGCGCCGCTCTCAGCGCCGGCGCGCGCCGGGCGGCTCGAGGATCACCTCTTTCAGGTCGCCGCCCGTCAGCACCACGATGACGAAATTGAGCTTGCCGTGTTCGCGCATCAAGCCGCCGCTGATCGCCTTGCCCGAGGTCGTGTGCTCGGCGACGCGCACCGCATCGGCGAGCCGATGCCGGAGCGCCCTGAGCACGACGAGGTTGTCGCGGTCTTCGGCGTCGAGGGAGGCCAGTGGCGAAGGCGGCTCGCCACCGACCACTTGGCCGGTCGAGGCGTCGATCGCATGCTGCCAGATGCGGTTCTGCTGCATGGTCTTGACCCGGTAGACCGCGGGATCCGACGCGCCGTCGAAGCTGATGTCGGCGGTGATCGAGCCTGAGTGCAGCGCCTCCGCAATCGCCATCGCCTTGCGCAGCGAGATCTGGGCGGCCTGGAAGCTGTCGAGCTCGCGGCGAACCGCATGCACATCGAGCGCGCTGTCACTATCCTGCGGAGTAAACGCGGCGGCAGCCGAGCTCGTGATCGCATGGGCCGGCGACGCGAAGGGCAGCGCCAGCAGAGCGGTTGCAAGCAGCCGCGCTCCCAATGCCCAATGCGTCAGTGCGTGCAATCGTCCTGTCCTCATCGTCGAACCTGTATTGAACATGTGCACGCGCATGACCCGCGTTCGCAGAGCGAGCGGCGGGCCGAGAAAGGTGCGGCCGACCTCTGTTAGTCAGAGGTCGGCCGCCGAACGTTCAGGCGGAGCGATGGCGGCAGCTCCGTCGTGACGATCGAAGTTACAAGGTGACGCAGAACCCTTGGGGGGCGATCCGGGCTGAGCGTCTCTTTGCAACTAAACAATACGGTTTCGTTCTGTTTATTCAAGACTCATCACGGCAACGTGTAAGACGACGAAACGATCCTATAAAACGGTCAGTGCGCCGGCCGGCGGCGTGCCTTGGCGGCGTCACGCAGCCGGTCCCGCGGTCCCACGGCACCGGCGAGGAACAGTCGGATCGAGACTTCCATCCGCGTCACCGCGGCTTTCATGTCGATCGGAATCCCGAATGTCGCCATCCGGTGGGTGTGGCCGACCACCATGTTGAGGAAGGTCTCGGCCGCGATCGTCGTATCCTCGAGGTCGAGGGCGCCGTTGTCGACCAGATGGTCGAAGAAATCAGCCGTCGTCGACACCGCCTTCGACCAGCCTTCGTCGACGGCAAGCTTGGCGACCTCGGGGAAATTGATCGCCTGCGCGGTCAGGATCCGGCTGAAGGCGATGGAGTCGGCGCTGCAGTTCAGCACCAGCAGCTGGCGCCCGAGCTCGATCAGCCGTTCCTCGACCGAACCATCGCAGCTACCGCCGGCCTGCGCTTCGGCCGCCGCGGCGGCGAGCGGGGCAAGCCACCGGGCAATTTCGCGCCTGAGCACCGCGGTGAACAGGCCGCGCTTGTCGCCGTACTGTCCGTAGACGGTGGGCTTGCTGACGCGGGCGGCCTCGGCCACGGCGTCGATCGACGTCGCATCGAAGCCGCGCTCGAGGAACAGGCGCGTGGCGACCTCGATCAGCCGCTGGTCGCGCTCGATCGCAGCATCCCGGGTCGGCCGGCCGCCACGTGACTTGATCACGCCGCGCTTGGCCACCTTGGCCTTGGTTGCCGTCAATCCCATTGCCCATTCATCTCGTTTGCGTTCGGACGGGTCTGTCCGGTCTATAACCCGCGCGGTGCGGATTCGTCCATTCGGTGGTACCGGGGGCTGGCCCGCTCAGGGCGGCGTCGCGGTCCAGGCCTGCCCCGCGGCGGCCTTCTCGTAGCCGTGCTGGTAGAGCGCGCGCATATAGGCGGTGTCGAAGCCCTGGGTTTCCGGCGCCGGATAGTCGCGCTCGATGTAGGACAGATGGAAGCCCAGCCGGTTGCGCCGGGCGAAATCATAGGTCGAGAGAATGACCGAGCGCGTCTGCGCCTGGGTGATCGCGGAAATGCTGCGTGAGGCGACGTCGATCGTCGAGTTCGACACCAGCTCGAAGTTGCCCTCGAGCTTCTTGTTGACGAGGATGTAGATGTTCATCCGGCCATCGGCGGGCCAGGCACGTTCGCGAAACAGCAGTGCGTCCGGCAGCGTCAGGACCGGCGCGGTCACGCCGCCGTCGACATGCATCTCCTGGAAGCGGCGACCCTGGCCCTCGGCGTCGATCATGATCGGGGGAAATACCAGCGGGATGCTGGCGGAGGCCCGCCATCACGTCGCGAAACAGCTGCAGCGCCTCGGGCGTTCCGACGGCGGCGATCCGTCCCATGTCCCAGATCACCGTGCGCTGGGTGTCGAGATCGGTGGTGACGATCAGGAGCTTGCGGCCCTTGGCGTTTTCGCGCGCCACCTCGCTCAGGACGTCCTGGCCGACGTAACGGGCCACCAGCTCGCGCAGTCGCTTGTTGCCGAACAGGCCGGAGCCGAACAGTACCCGCATCAGGCTCGGGTCCTGCAGCAGGCTTTCGGCGATCCCTGACGTATAGACCTCCCTCAGCGTATCGTCGTAGCGCGGGCCGAGGAATGCAAAGGGCGCGATCAGTCCGCCGGTGCTGACACCGGAGACGACCGAGAAGCTCGGGCGGTTGCCGGCCGCGGTCCAGCCGTTGAGGACGCCGACGCCATAGGCGCCGTCGGCGCCGCCGCCGGAGAGGGCGAGGTAGGTCTTGATCGGGGCGCGGTCGCTCTTCTCGAGCCGGAATTTGGACGCCGGCTCGTCGGCGTAGCGGCGCAGCCCGTCGAGATCGAGCACCCGCGAATTGGCGGCGTCTGCAGCCGTGTAAGGCATCCGCGGCAGCGAGCTGCAGGCCGCCAGCGCGAAGGCAAGCCCGTACAGCAGCACCGCTTGCCGGATCGCATGAGCGATAGTCATCCGATGGCGGACGCCGTCAGGCCGGGCGCTGCAGGGTGGGAACATCTCGGCCAGTCTGGTTTCACGCGGATTGCAGGCGCGGCGGGAACGATCCGCTGCCTTATTCTCGACATAAAACGATACGGTTTCGTTTTGTTTAACGGAAGGACCGTTGCGGGGCAAGCATCCGCCCGGCCGCCGCCGTTCACGAAGTCGCGCGGAGGCCGTTACCCGGCGGGTTGATCGGGCACCGGTGACACGCAATAAGCAGCCGCATGAATCTTCCCAATCATTTCGAACTGCTGGCCACTGATGGTGCCGCCCGCACCGGGCGCCTGACCACGCCGCATGGCGTCGTCCGGACGCCCGCATTCATGCCGGTCGGCACCGCCGGGGCGATGAAGGGCATGCATTGGCGCGAGGTGCGCGATGCCGGCGCCGATATCGTGCTCGGCAACACCTATCACCTGATGCTGCGGCCGGGCGCCGAGCGGATCGCTGGGCTCGGCGGCCTGCAGCGCTTCACCGGCTGGGGCGGCCCGATGCTGACGGATTCCGGCGGCTTCCAGGTGATGTCGCTCTCGGAGCTGCGCAAGGTGACCGAGAAGGCCGTGACCTTCCGCTCGCATATCGACGGCGCCAAGGTCGAGCTGTCGCCGGAGCGCTCGATCGAGGTGCAGCGGCTGCTCGGCTCCGATATCGCGATGCAGATGGACGAGTGCGTACGGCTGCCGGCTGAGCGCGCCGACATCGAGCGCGCGATGCAGCTCTCGCTGCGCTGGGCCGAGCGCTCCAAGCGTGCCTTCGAGAGCGCACCGGACGGTTACATGCTGTTCGGCATCGTCCAGGGCGGCGACATCCCCGATCTCCGCCACGTCAGCGCGCGCGGCCTGACGGGGATCGGCTTTCACGGCTACGCGATCGGCGGGCTGGCGGTCGGCGAGCCGCAGGCGGTGATGCTGTCGATGATCGAGGAGACCGCGCCGGTGCTGCCGTCCGATCGGCCGCGCTATCTGATGGGCGTCGGCACGCCGGAGGACATTCTGGAGGCGGTGGCGCGTGGCGTCGACATGTTCGACTGTGTGATGCCGACCCGGAACGGGCGCCACGGCATGGCGTTCACCCGGTTCGGGCAGATCAACCTGCGCAACGCCCGGCACATCGACGATCCGCGTCCGCTCGATGAAGAGAGCACGTGGCCGGCGGCGCGCAACACTTCGCGCGCTTATCTGCACCATCTGGTGCGTGCCGGCGAAACCCTTGGGGCAATGCTGCTGTCCGAAATCAACGTCGCCTATTACCAGGAGCTGATGCAGGGCATCCGCGACGCGGTGGCAAACGGCACCTTCGAGGATTTTAGAACGAAAACGCGCGCCGGTTGGGCGCGCGGTGACATCGCTCCGAGGTGAACTGTGTGATCAGTTGCACACGATCGGTTTCACCGTGTGCTTGGTCACGAACCCGTAACCGCAATTGTCGCAGGTCCAGAGATAGCTGATCAAATTGTCGAACAGGTAGGCGGACGCTTCTGCCGCTACCATGGAGTCAGCACACACAGGACAGGTCGGCAAATCGCTGCCGCGCGGATCGGGCCTGGACGCTGCGGTCGACAGAACTTCAGCGAGAGCTGGCATGTGACCTCCTTCGCGTTCTGAGCTGCACCTTACCAAAGTATATAGACGCATTTGTTTGACCTTGTCGCAACACAAATGCGTAGGTTTTACGTTATTTGCGCAGGTTCTAGTTTTTGCGATGCAACGAATTTGCGTCTCGGCGGTTTCTCACTTGCGCGTCATGATGCGCTGCTTCTAATGAGAGAAGACCGCATATTTCCAGCATATCCCGCAGCAGGAGCCGCTTGATGGACGCGCCGTCGACAACGAGTGCAGTGCAACCCGGACGCGGCCGCGTCTTTGACTCCATCGTCGATGCGATCGGCTCGACCCCGATCGTGCGGCTGCGCAGACTGCCGCAGGCAAGCGGCGTCAACGCGACGATCCTCGCCAAGCTGGAATACTTCAATCCGGCGGCCAGCGTGAAGGACCGCATCGGTGCGGCGATGATCGTGGCGATGGAGAAGGCCGGCATCATCAACGCCGACACCGTGCTGATCGAGCCGACCTCGGGCAATACCGGAATCGCGCTCGCCTATGTCGCGGCATCGCGCGGCTATCGGCTGAAGCTCGTGATGCCGGAGTCGATGTCGATCGAGCGGCGGCGGATGCTCGCCTTCCTCGGCGCAGAGATCGTGCTGACTCCGGCGGCGCAGGGCATGAAGGGCTCGATCGCGACCGCGGAAGAACTCGTGCGCACGACCCCCAACGCCGTCATGCCGCAGCAGTTCAAGAACCTCGCCAACCCCGAAATCCATCGCCGCACCACGGCGGAGGAGATCTGGAACGACACCGGCGGCAACATCGATTATTTCGTCGCCGGCGTCGGCACCGGCGGCACCATCACCGGCGTAGGGCAGGTGCTGAAGCCGCGCAAGCCATCATTGCGGGTTGTCGCCGTGGAGCCGGAGGAGAGCCCGGTGCTGTCGGGCGGCCAACATACGCCGCACAAGATCCAGGGCATCGGTGCGGGCTTCATCCCCGACATCCTCGACCGCTCGGTGATCGACGAGATCGTCAAGGTCAGCAGCGCCGCCGCGATCGAGACCGCGCGCGCGCTGGCCCGCAACGAAGGCATCCCCGGCGGCATCTCGTCAGGGGCGGCAATCGCGGCCGCCCTGCAGATCGGCAAGCGGCCGGAGGCCGCGGGCAAGACCATCCTGGCGATTGTGCCGTCGTTCTCGGAGCGCTATCTCTCGACGGTGCTGTTTGAAGGAATCTAGGACATGGCCGACCAGCCGAGACGACCGCGAACCCTGAACGATGCCCGCAGCGAAGCCGAGGCGGCGTTCAAACGGGCCACCACCAAGGTCGCGGATGCGCTGCCAAAGACTACGGCCGTCCCGGTCCCCGGCGTCCGGGAGCAGGTCACGCTGCGGATCGATCAGGATGTGCTGGCATATTTCCAGGAGGGCGGCCCTGGCTGGCAGGACCGCATCAATGCGGCGCTGCGCAAGGCCGCCGGGAAGTAGCACGCTTTCGAAGCGCCCGGGATGATCCCCGGGCTTTGTGGTCGAGCCGCAGCGGTGTAGCGCTGCGCGGCCGTCATCTTGCGCGCGCCGACACCTTTGCAGCGGGCTTCAGGTTCAGGAGGTTGCCGGCCAGGATCATGGCGGCGCCAAGCACCGTATAGGCGTCGAGCTGCTCGGCATAAATCAGCCACCCGACGATCGCGGTCAGCGGGACCCGGACGAAATCCATCGGGATCACGACGGTCGCGTCGGCGTGGAGCAGAGCGCGCGCCATGCAGTAATGCGAGAAGGTGCCGCAGAATGCGATCACGGCAAGCCAGCCCCAGGTGGAGAGCGGCGGCCAGGTCCAGACATAGAGCGCAGGCCCGATGCTGGCGAGCGACTGCACCACCAGCATCCAGAAGATGATCGTCAGCGCCTGCTCGGTCCGCGTCAGCGATTTGACCACGGCGATCGAGATCCCGAAGCCCATGGCCGCGGCGAGCGCGATCAGCTGGCCCGGATTGATCGCACCGGTCGCCGGCCGCACGATCACGATGACGCCGATGAGGCCGAGCACGATCGCGACGATCTTCCAGGATGTCATCCGTTCGCCCAGGAAGCCGGCCGCGAGGATCGCGGTCCAGATCGGCATGGTGAACTCGATCGCAACCACCTGGCCGATCGGGATCAGTGTCAGCGCATAGAACCAGCCAAGCTGCGCGCAGAAATGGATCAGGTTGCGCGCGATGTGCAGGTGCACGCGCGCGGTCTTCACGATCGCAAACCCGCCATGGATGTGGACCAGCGGATACAGCATCACGAAGCCGAGCACGCCGCGCACGGCCATCAGCTGAAAGACGTTGACCTCGCGCGTCGCCTCGCGGCCGGCCACCGCCACGATCAGCATCAGCGCGAGCCAACCGGACATCCATAGTGCTGCGCGGGTCTTTGAGGGCGTGCGATCCATGATGGGAATGAGATGTGGAGGGATTCCCGGTATCGGCGAGCCGACATGAATTTGCAACGCGCAATTCTGCCGATGCGTGGTGCGTGAACCACGTGATCTCTGCTAAGCAGGGCGGGAATAATCACATCAGGAGGATCTGCTCATGCGTGTCTTGCAACCGGCCGAGTGGTCGAAACCCCGCGGCTTCTCGCACGGCGTCGCGTTCGACGCGCCCGGCCAATGGATCGTGCTGGCGGGGCAGACCGGCGGCGACGAGAAGGGCGAGTACGCGCCCGAGATGGCTGCCCAGGTCGGCACGGCACTGAAGCGCATCATCAAGCTGTTGAGCGAAGCCGGCGCCGGCCCCGAGCACATCGTCCGCCTGACCTGGTACCTGACCAGCCGCAGCGAATACGAGGCCGCGGGCGCTGGTATCGGCGCGGCGTGGAAGGAGGCGCTCGGGCGTAATTTCCCGCCATCCACGCTGCTTTATATCGACGGGCTGGTCGATCAACGCGCCAAGGTCGAGATCGAGGTCACGGCGTTCGTGCCTGCCGCATAGAGCCGTCGAGACGCGCGCGGTGGTTGCCGCGCAGCCAGCAAAAAGCCCTCGGGGATGACCCGAGGGCTTTTCTCGTCGGCGTATCGATTGGTTACCTCGACAGCGTGATATTGGCGCCGCGGAACTGGCTGTCAGCCCTGATCGTGACGGACTGCCTGTTGCCGGCGGTGCGCATCGAGATGTCGGCGTTGAAGCCGGGCGCGCTGGCAACGACCTGGAAGTTGCCGCCGCCGCCGCGACCTCGCAGATCGCCGTTGACATTGCGGCTGGACTCGCTCCAGGAGCCCATGACCGCATTACCCTCGGCCTGCACATCGGCCGCCAAGTTGAACTTGTAGGCGTCGCTGGCGCAGGTGAGGCCCATGGTCATCCGGGGCCCGCCGACGTGGTAGGTCGCACGGCAGCGGATACGTTCGCTGGAACCGTCATCCAGGGTGACGGTGCCGGCGCCCGACCAGGTGCCAGCCATGCCGGCGAACGGGCTGGACTGGGCATGGCCCGCGCTGCTTGCCAATGCGGTCACGAAAAACGCGACGGCTGCAAATGCTGGCCGCCGCGCGATGGCGAAGAAACTCGATACGCTGGTGATCTTACTGACGGGATGCCTCCCATCGACCGCTGCACGGTACGCCAGCTGATGCCCCATTCCACTTCCCCGATCCGGAGTTGCCACTGAGTTGTCCGTTCGCATATGCACCATTGATCGAGACTCGCACAAGGCCCCCGCTGCCCACGGTTCCGGAGATCCCCGCACCCTGCGCTGAGATCTTTCCGTCGACGCACATTCACCGTTGAACTGGACGACGGCTCGCAGCTGCCGGTCTTGGTGACCACAGTGACGCTCCAGAGGCCATCATAGGGCTGCTGGGCGGACACGGGAGCAGCGGTGAGGGCAACGGCCGAAGCGACCGAGGTGACCAAAATCAGGTCGCGAATGCGGATCGAACGCATGAATCAAATCCCTGTAATTTCGTGTGATGACGCGGCTTATCCTGTCACAATGTGTTCAAAATTTGCTGCGTCGCGGGAGCCCCTGAATGTTCCTGTGAACTCAAACACATCATAGTGAATCCGGTTCCGGGTCAGGAACGAAGAATTTGTTCCATCGCTTGATTGGATGAGGTATCAAAATACCGAATTGCGAATTAGTGTTTGCCGGGGTTGAGGTTAGGCGCCTTTGTCGCAAACTGCTCGTCCTGGGGCTTGGCCGGCAGCGTCTTGAAGGCCTTCGCGTAGTCGATGACCTCCCCGAGCAGGCGCAGGCCGAGCGGTGCCAGCGCACGCTCCCACAATTCGCGTGCGGTCTCGCCCTTCTTGACGAACACCCAGTCCTGGGCGGCGATGGCACCGGCGTCCATGCGGTCGGCGAGGTGATAGATGCTGCCGCCGGCGATCGGATCGCCTTCCTTGATGGTCCATTCCACCGCCGCGATGCCGCGGTGGCGGGGCAGCAGCGACGGGTGGTAGCCGACGCCACCAAACTTGGTCGTGGCGAGGGCCTCCTTGCTGACCCGGGCGTGGCTGTGGGCCGTGACGATCAGGTCCGTGCCCGGCGCGATCTCGGCGGCCGTCACCAGCTTGGGATTGGCCTGGACCACGACCTCGATGCCAGCCGCTCGGGCCGCTGCCGCCAGCCGGTCCTCGCCGTCATGGACGACCACCCTGGCGATCTCGACGGCGTGCTCGCGCAGCATGTTCAAGGTCGTCACGCCGAAATGGCGGGAACCGACGAGGGTAAGGCGCATGGATCAATTCCGTGGGGGTTACGCGGGGATTTGGTTGGGTGGCCGCTATGCCGATAGCACACCGCGGCCGCCGGTTTCGTTGTCCTGCCCGTTATCAACAGGTCGGCCGGCTGGCAACCTCAGGCCGCCGGCTGCTTGCTCGCCAGCACCTTGTCGATGCGCCGGCCGTCCAGATCGACGATCTCGAAATCCCAGCCCTGCGCGCTGGTTTTGGCACCGGTATCGGGGATCGCGCCGAACGCATGCAGCAGGAAGCCGGCGGCGGTCTGGTACGGCCGCGGCGAGGGCAGCGCGATGCCGAGCAACTCGCTGAACTCGAGCGCCGGCATCCAGCCCGAGATCAGATAGGAGCCGTCGTCGCGCCTGACATAGGCGGGCTCGGCCGGGCCTTCCTCGGTATGGAAGGCGCCGACGATGGCCTCGAGGATGTCGGCGCTGGTCACGACGCCCTGGAAGGTGCCGTATTCGTCGTGCACCAGGCCGATATGCACCGCGGAGTCGCGCAGGATCGCGACCACGTCGCGAGCGTCGACGGTCTCCGGAATGATCGGCGCATCGCGCGTCAGCGCGCGGATGTCGGGGGTCTGGCCGGCGAGGTAGACGTCGAGCACGTCCTTGGCCTGCACGATGCCGAGCGCATGATCGCGGTTGCCGTCGAACACCACGCAGCGCGAATGACTGCTCTTTTGCAGCGTTGACAGGATCTCGGCCGCGGGCGCGGCGAGGTCGATCAGGCTGACCTCGTGGCGTGGCGTCATGACTGCGCCGACCGGCAGATCGCCAAGCCGCATCACGCCGGCGATCATCTCCTTTTCGCCGGGCTCCAGCACACCGGCGTTTTCGGCCTCCACCACCAGCGTCTTGATCTCGTCCTCGCTGACGCGGTCCTGCGCATCCTCGCGATGACCCAATAGCCACAGCAGCGACTTGCCGGAGCGGTCGAGCAGCCACACCACCGGCAGCGACAATTTTGCCATCACCGTCATCGCCGGCGCGGCCCGCACCGCGATCGCCTCGGGATCGCGCAGCGCGATCTGCTTCGGCACCAGCTCGCCGACGATCAGCGAGGCATAGGTAATTACGCCGACCACGATGCCGACACCGGCTGCGTCGGCGACGTTGGCCGGCACGCCAAGCTCGAACAGCCATTGCGAGAGGCGCTCGCCCAGCGTCGCGCCCGAGAAGGCGCCCGACAGCACGCCGATCAGCGTGATGCCGATCTGCACCGTGGAGAGGAATTTGCCGGGATCGGAGGCCAGCGCAAGCGCACGGCGCGAACCGCTGACGCCGCGTTCGACCAGCGCGGCGAGGCGCGCCGGACGGGAGGAGACGATCGCGAGCTCCGACATCGACAACAGACCGTTGACGACGATCAAGACCGCCACGATCGCAAGTTCCAGATATAACACGGGAGTCCCTGAGGTTTGGCGGCATGGGCCGCTCTGCGACGCCCTATATAGGCATACCGGGGCCGTTTTGCTGTGCCTTGTCGGACGCCCCTGCACAAGCAGAGGGTGCGTATGGCGCGCATGCAGCAGGAGATCGCGGCATTTTGGCGCGCTGGCGCTTGTGACACCGGCGCGTTTTCTTCACGCGAGCCGGAAAACGCTCCTAGGCGAGTATCCGCAGCTCGGGTCTGACGAACGTCTTGCCCGATGCAGAAGGCCGACTCAGCATTTGTTTTGAAGCGGCTTGCAGCTGCATGCGCAAATCGGCATCGCATTGCTTCATCTGGTTGCGCAGTTCGCGTCGGGAGAAGGCGGTGAGCGAGGGGTCCGCAAGCTGTTGCCAGGCGTTGCGGAGCCATTCCTGCAACTCGCGAATGTTCTGATCCAAAATCTTCTGATCCAGGACGCTGGGCTGGGTCATGCAGCCAAATCCCACGAAGTGATCAGTTGCAAAGTAACGCTGATTCGCGTCGCTCCACCTAGCGCTATGTTGCGCAGGCGCGTGTTCGGCAGGGGAGATCGGATGCGGCAGGCGCGGCCGTTGCCCGACTCAGCGCGCCTTGCCGGGGCCGGTGCATAGGAAATCCAGCGCGATCGGCAGCGCGAGGAACAACGCGGCCATCATCGAAAGATGACGCGTTTGCGTGGCGGTCAGCCCGAGATCGTATCGGGCGAGATAGGCGAGCATGATCGCCGTGTAGGCGGCGACGCAGATCGCGACGGCGATGCTCCCGAAATCGGTCTTGCTGTCGGTCTTATAGGTCACGGCCGCACCACTTCGTTGCGGGAGTGGTGTAGCGCGGCTCACCTGCACCAACTATGAGCTGGATCACGGGCGCGACACGGACGATCGGCTTCGCTCGTCGCGGGGAGCGATCAGACTGGCTCGCGGCACGAAGCCTAGCGAGGGGTCCTGCGTTCGGGCTGGCTTTCCTGCGGAAGCTTGATCGGGACGTGGGGCGATGTGCTCACCACACGCGGGCTGCCGTCGGAATGGGTCTGGCCGTTGAGCAATGTCTCGAGAACCAAAAAGAACTTTTCAGAAAGCATGGGCGTAGCCCTCGTCGTCTAATGTCCTTATGTCGCGGCGCCCGGTGAAAAATTCGATCAACTAATAGGGAGGCGCGCCGCAATGGCGATGCTGCGGCGCGGGGGCTTCTCTGTGCAATCCGGGAGATTACCGGCACTGAGCCTTCAGACTGCGCGCCGATGGTTGCCAAATTCCTAACGGTGGCTGGCGCAGCCCGTGATTGCGACACACCGTTCCTTCAAGGATCGGCGTTAACGAGAGCGGCATGGATCGGGACCAGGACATCGACGACGGATTGCGGTCGGCGCTGCGCCGCAGCTACGGCCGGCTCGCCTGGTGGATCGTGCGGCTCAACCGCGTGCTCGAGCCGTCGCGCGCGGCAGAGCCGCCGCGCACCCAATTGCCGCCGCGCGCCGCCGTCCCGCCACGGCGATCCATCCCGCCGCGCCCGGAGTAGGCCTCACCAGAATACCGTCGCCTCCTGTATCGGCCGTCCGGCCGGACTGCTATGCATGCGCCATCCGCGGACCCTGAGGTCCGCCGTTTTGACGATGCGGCCGCGAGGCGGCGCAAGCGACGAGAAGGGACAGACACAATGATCGAGACGGTTGGCATTATCGGCGCCGGAACCATGGGCAACGGTATCGCGCAAATCTGCGCGGCGGCGGGGCTTGCCGTGATCATGGTGGATATCTCGGACGCGGCGGTGCAACGCGGCCTGAAGACGGTCGGGTCCAGTCTCGACCGTCTGGTCGCCAAGGAGAAGATGACGGCGGCCGATCGCGATGCGACGCTCGCGCGGATCAACGCGACCACCGACAAGTCCAAACTTGTCGCCTGCAATCTCGTGATCGAGGCCGCCACCGAGAACGAGGAGCTGAAGGTGAAGATCCTCAGGGATCTCTGCGCCGGGCTGAAGCCGAGCGCGCTGGTCGCGACCAACACCTCGTCGATCTCGATCACCCGCCTTGCGGCCTCGACCGATCGTCCCGACCGCTTCATCGGGATGCACTTCTTCAATCCGGTCCCGGTGATGGCGCTGCTCGAACTGATCCGCGGCCTGCAGACCTCGGACGACACGGTCGCCAAGGCCGAAGCCTTTGCCAAGCGTGTCGGCAAGGTCGCGATCACCGCGAAGAACAGCCCGGGCTTTGCGGTGAACCGCATCCTGTGCCCGATGATCAACGAGGCGATCTTCGCGCTGCAGGAAGGCATTGCGACCGCGGAAGAGATCGACGCCGGCATGAAGCTCGGCTGCAACCATCCGATCGGCCCGCTCGCGCTTGCCGACCTGATCGGGCTCGACACCATGCTGTCGGTGATGGAGGTGTTCTACACCGGCTTCAACGATCCCAAATACCGGCCGGCGCCCCTGCTGAAGGAGATGGTCGATGCCGGCCTTCTCGGCCGCAAGACCGGACAGGGGTTCTACAGCTACAGCAAGTGAAATCTGCGCGCGCCTGACCCCCGTAGTCATCCGGGATGGATCGCGCGGGCAAGCTCGCGTAACCACAACGCCTGATCCGCCACTGAGGCGGGGGACATCAGATACGAGGCCCGGGCTCCTAGGCACACCGGGCCTCGTGTTTTTTGTGTGGTCCGGTGCCCATCCGGAGCGCCCTGGCTTCCGATGCACTCCCTCGCGCTCGGGTCACAGCTTCTTGAGGCGGTGAGCGGAAACCTCGCAGATCTTCCCGGCGTACCTAAATCAACGGCTGGCTGCCGATCGAGAAGGAAGCAGGATCATGCGCAGGTCGAATTGGGCAATTCTGGCGTTCGCGGCGCTCGGAACGAGCTGGATTGTCGGCTCCGCACAGCCGGCGGCGGCCGATCCCTACGATTATCCCTGGTGCATCCAGGGCAGGGATGAGGGATACCCCGGCTATTGCGGCTACCAGACCTACGAGCAATGCCAGGCGTCGGCGTCAGGCCGCGATGCCTATTGCGGCATCAATCCGCGTGTTGCGTTCAGCCAGCAGCGGATAGCGCCGCGGCGGATACGGTAACCGCCGCGAGCATGTCGGCCGGGCGGCCATCAGGCATGATGGTTGCATTGCCGATGGTCGGAGAATTCCCCCTGCGTTGGAGAGCACATGGGCGAGATCATCAGGTTCATCTCGAAATCGGAACGCGAGCGTGCGCGTCTGATTCGCGAGGCCCGGGCGAACTACGAGCGCATCTTTCCGTCAGCCGATTCGGCTGATGTCCAGGGCGCGGCGGTCGAGGGCGACGGCAGCGAGGCGTCGTCGAAGCCGTAGCCACCGGTATTGCGCTCGAGAGGATGCGGACGCTGCGATGTGGAAACGGAACTGGCAGCGGCTGTGGCAGACTTGGACGATCGACAAGCCGGCCGCGCTTGGCGACTGGCTCTGGCAGGTCCTGGTCGTTGAGCTCGCGGCCTTGCTGGATCGGCTGACGTTGCGGAAGCTGATTGCGCTGATCCCGGTCGTCATCGTGATCGGTGCCTATCTGCACCGGATTCCGCTTCCTCCCGAATTGATGCTGGTCGGCGATGTGCTGGCCTATATCGACGTGTTCTCGATGATCTTCCTGATCGGCCTGTTCACGCGCGTGGCGACCGTGATGGCCGTCGTGAGACAGGCCGTCGAGCTCGCTCAAAGCCTCGCGCGGCGTGTGCCGATGGCGCTACGCCGGTCGGACGCGCGTCATCGTCGCGCCAAGGACAGCCCGCGCCGCAGGCGTCTCACCGGTGCGAGGACCGACGATGATGATCCCGCTGTCGCCGCGGGCCTGGCGTGGGCTTAGATCGAGGCGATGCGGCGGTGAGGAACGCAATTGCGCCAATTATCGCGGCTGTCGGGCCTGTTGGTCGCTGTCGTCGGCCGCGGGCCGTGCAGGGTTACCCGCGGAAGAGCCTTCCTGAGAGCCGCGCTGGCCACGCCGGTGCGAGCTGGAGAGATCGGTTGCGCCCTGCCGGGAGCGATGAAACGCGATCCCTATCTGGAAGCTCCAGACGCCGAACAGCAGCGCGCCGGCCACACATGCGGCCACAAAGGCCCAATCGCGTTTCTTCATCGGGTTCAACGATGCCAACTCAAGGATGCGCCGGCCAAGGGCCTGCGCCAACGACTCCACCAGATGCATCGCCAGCGCAATCCGCGCGAAGATGCCCCAACACTGCGGTCAAGACGTTGCTGCGTCCCAAGCAAGACTCACGCACACTGATGCGATCGGACGTGCCTGTCGATCCGCGCAGCACGCACCCGCGCCGGTCACGGAGCGGTGATTATCAAATCGCACATCCAGAAACACTCCGACCAGATCATCCCGCGTCCGCAACAATCTTGCCAAACTTTCACTAGGCCGTTGGCGCACTGAGTTCGAAGATGCAGATGAAATCGGACGAATCGCAATGACCGAACTTGAGGAGCTTCGCTACTTCGAGCACCAGTGCCTGGAAATGGCCAAGCAGTCCACGCTGCCGGATGCTCGACGCGCGCTCCAGATCCTGGCGCGCAACTACGCCACGGCGGCCGAAATCCTCGAACGGCGCGCACAATCTGCCAACACGGCGCTGGCCCAACTGTTTCGATGCTTGGGGCTGTGACTGATTGAGGAGTGACACTGACGCGGCGCGACTGCGCAAGCGCCAATCTCGGTCCCGAAGATCGGCGAGTTCAAGCCGGCTGTTATGGTCTTGGCGGCCGGCGCGGAAGACCAGCACTGCCCCCCGGTCCGCGTCGCGATCGTTTCGACGGCCGGACCACCTTGGCGCTGGAACCTTTGCGCGGTCGCCAACTTTAGCTTCCACGGAATGTGTCCGGCCTGGTGGCGTGCACAGCATGAGAATATCAGCTTTAGGATCTGGTTAACGATGACCACGCATCTTCTGCTGGAACCTTGCCGAGGAAGCGGAAGGTCAGGATCCCCTCGGTAGGCCGATCCAAAGCTGGAGCGAGCGATGATATCCAGGCCTGCGTTACAACAGGATCAGGACGGTGGTGAGGTGCCTGCGCCATACAGCCCGCCGCCGACGCCTGTCGTCCTCCCTGATGAATCGGTTCAAGCGCAGGCTGCGGTGAGCGGCTCTGGTTCGGGCGGCGTAGGCTCTGTCGTCGCGGAGACCTCCGGCGGGCTCACGATCAACCTGATCTTCGACGCTGCCGCAATGGCAGCGCCCGCCAGCTTCCGACAAGGAATCGAGCAGGCGGCAGCGCTTTTGAGTGCAGCGATCACCGACAAGATCACGCTCAATTTCAATGTCGACTACAGCGGCACCGGTGGCGGCGCCGCGGGGGGGCCCGATAGTGGACAGTGGCTCGGCTATTCGACGGTCAGAGCTGACCTGGTGAACGATGCGTCTGCGGGTGACACGACTTTCAATGCGTTGCCGGCAGGAACTTCGATCCAGGGCCAGTCCTCGGTCGCGGTGTGGAACGCCCAGCTCAAGCTCTGGGGGGTGATCGGTGCGAACGACACGACGACCGATGACGGTAGCCTTACCTTTGCCACCGACATCGATCCCAGCCTTCTGGTTGGCGTCGCCCTTCACGAACTCACTCACGCCATCGGCCGCGTTCCCTACGGATCACAACCGGATATTTTCGATTTCTACCGCTTCACCAGCTCCGGTGTCCGGTTGTTCTCGAACAATATTCCCGCATCAGCGGCCTATTTCTCCCTGAACGGAGGCGGCACGAAGCTCGCGGACTACGGCCAGAATTCGGATCCGAGCGACTTCCTCAACAGCGGCGTGCAAGGGGCAAACGATCCCTTCAACGAATATTACACCGGCAGCACGCTGCAGCATCTTACTTCGGTCGATCTGCAGCAGCTCGATTCCCTGGGGTTTCACATCGGGGCATCGCACGCACCGGCGAGCACCCAGACCAACAGTGTTGCTGCGCAGCTGACGGATGGTCAGATCGATCTATTGCAATTCAGCTCCGGCAATCTGATTGGCTCGTCGCTGACCCCTCAAGGCTTTTGGAAAATTGTTGGCGATGTCGATTTCAACTCGACGGGCAGCACTCAATTCGTCACGCAATCCAATGGCCAGATCGACCTGCTTTGGTTTTCGGGAGGCAAACTCTCGGCATCGCTTCTGCTGGCCGGCAGCTATTTGGACATCGAGGGCGCGGGCCATTTCAGCGGAGAGACGAACCCCGGGTTCGTGACGCAGTGGAATGGCCAGATCGACTTTCTATGGTTCGATACCACTGGCCACCTGACTGCAAGCGCTCTCACCAATCAAGCATTTTGGAACGTCGTTGGAGTTGCAGACGTCAATGGTGACGGCCATTCCGACGTCATAACTCAATCTGCGACTGGCCAAATAGACATTCTGTACTTCGATCAAGGGAAGCTGATTGGAAGCAATTTGTTGGCGGGAAGCTACGATCCTGTTCACGACGTCAAGAACATGACGGCCGGAATCGCGGAGCTGATAACCCAGGGCAGTGCCGGTCAAATCACCGAACTCGCGTTCGATGGCAGCAAGGTCACCCAAGTTACGTCGGTTGGATATTCCGGAATTTCGTTGGTTCAAGCGGGTGCCGCATCCGACCAGTTCTTTGCGTCTGCAGCGCAGGTTCACGCGGTTCCTTCAGACCCCGCTCCGAATGCCGCTGCACCAACGACCTTCGACGGCACGACGTTGAACCTTCAACAGCCATCCACGTTCAGCGGCCAGATGATCGCGTTCAGCGGCGATGGCGGGCAGGGGCCCGATCAGATCGACTTGCACGGCATCACCTTCAACACCGTCCATTCCAGCTTCGACGCTGCCTCCGGGGAGCTCTCAGTGAGCGATGGCTCGCACACGGCCACGCTCCACTTCCTCGGGGTGTACGCGCAGGACAATTTCCGGTTCGCCAATGATGGGAATGGAGGAACATTGGTTGTCGCGGCAGCATCGCCGGGCCAGAGCGACAACCAGCTTTCCGATGCGGCAGCGCAGGACACATTCGTGTTCGCGGAAAACTTCGGCCATGTGACACTCACGCACTTTTCGCCCGCGACCGATACTCTTCAATTCAGCAACAGCGTTTTTGCGGATCTGAGCGCCCTGGTCGCAACGATCCATGACGACGCGTCCGGCAACGCCGTCATCATCGATGCCGCCCGCGACACGATCACGCTCCAGCATGTCTCAACGGCGCAGTTGCTCGAGCACCAGAGCGGCTTCCATATCGTTTAGACTTGGCTCGTCCGCGCGATCGGTGAAGCGCGAGCTCCGTGGCGGCCTTTTGCGTTCCGAGAGTGCTGAGGGAGACGACCGATGGACTACGGCGCCTTCACCAACGCCAGCTTGAGGATGATGTACGAAGCCGTCCGCGGCGCGCTCAAGGCCGACGATGATTTCGAGGCACACGGCGAAGAGCCAAAATTCCGGGTCCGCGCGACGCCCGAGTGGAAACGCCACGCCGGCAGCCTCGAGGCCGAGATGCTGAAGCGAGGGCTGCAGCTCGACATCATCGACTGGACGAGCGGCCAGGGCGAGCTGCCGCTGACGGTGGAGCCGTGAGCATATAGCGCAGAGAGCTTGGATCGGCGTTTCATTTCCGTCACTCATGGCATCGAGCGCGACGGTCTCAGGCGCAACCGGCGCAGTTGACGCGGATGCCGTCGGCGACGCCGTACTTCCCAATCGGACGCAAGCGCGGATCGCCCCAAGGTGGGTTAGCTGGATAGCTCTTGCGCAGCATTTGCGTTTGTTTGAATAGATGCGCCTCGGGAGTTCAGAATCAACTTCCGCTAGACTAGAGGATCTGCGAATCCCGCCAGAGAGCCGCTCGAAACCTTGGCAGCGCTCTAGCGGTTAGTACCCAGCGTATAATACTGCGCGCCGAACGGTAGCAACGAAAACAGCCGGTCAACTCTGCGGAGCAGGGGGCCGGCCGCCGGCACCGAAAAGATATATCGCGTGCTGATATCTTTGAAGCCGGCGCTATCGAGAAGTGCTTCGGAATCACGCCGTTTCAACAGCACCGCGTCCTTGTCGAATTCGCAGGTGTTGACGATGCGCCGGGTCACCGGATTGAATGGGTTGTGCTCGAAGATCGCGAACAATCCTCCGGGACGCAGTACACGGCGTACGTCGGCAACCAGCGCCGGCCGCTGTGCGACAGGGACGTGATGAAACACATTAATCGCGAACGCGCCGTCGAATGACTGGTTGTCAAACGGGAGATGAGCGCCGTCGAAGACTCTGTAGCGGATGCCGGGGTTGCGTTGACGCGCCACCGCGATACTGGCCCTCGAAACGTCAATTCCCGAAATCCCGCCGACCCGATCGATCAATTGCTTGTGGGCATTGGCAACGCCGCAGCCGACGTCAAGCAGTTCGGCTTTGGCTGCGCCACCCTGACGTGCGTCGAGGATATCGACCAGATAGTCATTTTTAACGCGCGCGAAGAAGTCGATATCGAGGCCCGAAAAATTCAAGGCCTTGTTGATCTCCTCATTGTAGTTCGCTGTGTACGCGTCGAACTCGGCACCGTTGATATCGTCGGGCTGTGTCATCGGTTCTCACCATAGCTTCCACGGTGCGGAGCCTGAGGCCCACATTTCTTCGAGTTCGCGCTTCTCTCGGAGCGTATCCATCGCCTTCCAGAAACCTGAATGGCGATAGGCCATCAATTGTCCATCGGCTGCCAGCCGTTCCAGCGGTCGGCGTTCCCAAACGGTTTCGTCGGCGTCGATATAGTCGAGGACGCGAGGTTCGAGGACGAAGAACCCGCCATTGATCCAGCCCATTTCGGCGTCTGGCTTTTCGTGGAAGCGCGATACGGCATCGTACTGGTCCATATCGAGAATGCCGAAACGGCCAGGTGAGGGGACTGACGTCACCGTGGCGAGCTTGCCATGGCTGCGATGGAATGCAATCACCTTGGTGATATCGAGATTGGCGACGCCATCGCCGTAGGTGAGACAGAAGGTTCCATTCAGGTACGGTGCAGCACGTTTGATGCGTCCGCCGGTCATAGTGTTCACGCCGGTATCGATGATCTTCACTGTCCAGTCATCAAGCGATTTGGGCGTGAGGTAGTGGACTTCGCGCGTGGCGGTGCGAATCTCGATGTCGTTGGTTTCGAGGAAGTAGCTGGCGAAATAGTGCTTGATCATCGAAGCCTTGTAGCCCGCGCAAATGACGAAATCATTCAGCCCGGCTGCCGCGTAGAGCTTCATCACGTGCCACAAAATAGGCCGCCCGCCGATTTCGACCAGCGGCTTGGGCACAAGGTCGGTTTCCTCGGAAAGACGTGTGCCGAACCCACCGGCGAGAATGACCGCTTTCATGTCTTGCCTTTCAGTTCGCCGCGTCGTGGCGGTTGAGTTGTATTGGGGGTCTCAGGAGCCAGGCTGAAAATCCTGCTGACTCACAATGTCGATCACCGGACCATCATAGCCAATGTCTTTGAGATAATTACGTATCTCGACTGGAATGTGCCATGCCAGATTGAGCAATGGATTGGCGCCCCGTGAGGCCTTCAGCAGATCATCGTCGGGACCGATCGGGATCCGCGTGCCCGGCAGGTAATGGCCGATCTTCATCGAACCAGGCTTTTCATGCACGATCGAGATCGAGTCATTGTCGAGTGCCAACAGCTTGATCAGGATGGCGGCGCGCCCCGGGAAGGCCTTGCCGCGAAGCGGTCCATTCTTCTGTACGAGAGTCCTCAACTCCTGACGCTTCTTGTCGCGCCACCGCGTCACGCCACTGCGGAGTGTTGCGAAGTCGAGCCCGAAGCGCGCCTCCTTAGCCTCGAGTTCCTCTATCCTTGCTAGGTCTAACGCGGACGCCAGCTTGCCTGCAAAAACACGAATGTTGCCGCCATAACGCGCGGGAAACTGCACGTCGATCAAATTGAGACCGAGCGCGCGGGCGATGAACACGAATGAGCGGTAGCTGTATGTGCGCGGATGCTCGTGATAGAAAGTGTCGAACTGATTGGTTAGTAAAACCGATCCGAGATAGTGGTTCTCGATGACCAGGATGGTCTTTTCGCCGATCAGGCGCTTCAGCGCTGCGATTACGCTGCCGAGGTCTTCGATGTGCGCGAACACGTTGGTGAAGGTGATGAAGTCCGGCTTGCCATGCGCGGCTACGATCTGCTCCGCCGTTGCTTCGGTGAAGAAATCATGGATGGTAAAGTGTCCTTTCGCCGTACAATCCTGCGCAGCCGAGGTCGGCTCAACGCCGATCGTGGTGGCACCCTTCTTACGGAAGAAATCGAGCAGGCTTCCGTCGTTGCAGCCGACATCGACGACCTTCTTGCCCGCAAGCAGTCCGAAGCGCTGCTCGCAGGAATCGGTAAGGTTCTTCATTCCGGAGAGCACGTCGGCAGTAAAGCGCGATCGGTAGTGATAGCTCTCGGGAAACAGCTCGCGTTTTGGAACCTGAAAGCGCTGGTGTGCGGTCCGGCAATCGTCGCAAAAGAGGATCTCGATCGGGTATTCGGCGCACGTCCGCGGGCTTCCGATCGCAACCAGATCGTCGCACATCGGGTGGGCCCCGAGATCCAACACGGAAGCGAGGGTATGGCCGCCGCACACTTCGCAATGATTGATCTGATTCGCCGGCACGATTGTCGAGTTCATTCGGGATCCATGTGACAAGTTATTACGGCACATATTGTAGTATCCGCCGTACCCTGAAATACGTGGTGACTTTGCGTATCGGGCTCCATTTGTCAAAGGTTGAGGCCGGCGGCTATCCCGACGGATCTTGTGGGTCGCAGCATCACGCTTTCGACGGATTGCCAGAACCTTCGCGGATGGTTAGGGCGATAACGATGAAGATATCGGTCATCGGCGGCGGGCGTTGGGCCCGAACGATCGCTTCGGTACTCTGCGGGCTCCCGGGCCGCGCGGATCGGATCACTATGCACTCGCCGAGCAATGCTGCGGGTCTCCGGGCGTGGGCTGTGCAATCGCAATTTGCCGGCCAGTTGAGCGCTTTGGACGCCTGGCCGACCTCTGGGCCTGGTCCGGAGCGGCCCGATGCCGTCATCGTCGCCAACCGTGCGGAAGACCATTTCGAGGCTGCGGCTGGCCTTCTGGCTGACGGTATCCCGGTGCTGGTGGAGAAACCCGTTGCCCTTTCGCGTGGCGATATCGAGGAACTCAACAGCATCGCAGGGGCCAAGGGTGCGGCGTTCGGGGCCAGTCACGTCTTCTTGTTCGCACGATATGTCGAGGCCTATGCGGCCTCCTTGGCCTCGCTCGGCCGCTTGCGGAGCATCCGGGCGATTTGGACCGACGGAGCTTCGGACGTCCGTCGCGGGGAAGCCAAGAGCTACGACCCCGCGGTGACGCTGTTCGATGATGTGCTGCCCCACATCGTGCCGGTCGTCGGCGAATTGCAGTTCCGCGATCTCGCACTCGTATCGCTGGATGTTCGACGCGGCGGCGCGTGTCTGGCGATCGAAGCGCAGGCCCATGGGCTGCCGGTTTCTTTGCTCATTGCACGCAACGATCAAGGTCGGCAGCGCCGAATCGAAGTCGAAACCGAAAAGGGCGTTGCGGTGCTCGATTTCGCCGATGAGCCAGGGGTCATCGATATCGCGGGAACGCGCGTGAACGGCGACCCGCAGTGGGCCACGGCGCTCCGGCCGCTAGGAACAATGCTCTCCGCGTTCATTGCCGTTGTCGAAGGCGCACCAATGGATCCGCGTTTGTCGCCGGAACGAGCCATCGCATCTGCCGCATTCGCCGATGCGATTCGCGGCCGCTACATCGCCCATCAGGCTGAATGGCTGGCGAAGCGCTTGGGCGAACCGCTCGATGCCGCGCTGCTTTATGCGCTTGCGGAATTCGGCAGCAGCGAAGCCGGAAACGCCGATAGCATCTCCAAGGCCTGGCCGGCGATTGCTGGTCAAGCTGAACTGAAGATGCTCTTGGCCAGAAGTCGGCTATTTTCCGAGGCGGGCTAGGTCCCGTAGCGGGATATCTGCGCACGCATAAGTTCGAGCGCGTCCTTGCCGTTCGCGAAATCCGCATACGTCCATGCAATGGTCTCGTCGACGTCGAGCCGCGGCCGCCATTCCAATGTCTTGGCAGCCAGCGAGCAGTCGATCCGCAGCGTCTGCTTTTCCGGTGGAAATGAGCCTGACGCCTGCTTCCAGGCCTGTCCATTGCCCAGCCCTTCGCCGATCGCCGCCGCCACCTCGGCGACCGACATCGTCTTATCCGTAAGCGGGCCAAAGTTCAGGGAGGGGGGATCGGCCCCACCTCTGTTGGCGAGGTATTCCGCAAAGCCAAGATAGCCGGCGAGGCAGTCGAGTACATGCTGCCAGGGCCTGGTCGCCGCAGGATATCGCAGTTCAACCGGCACGCCTTTGCGTGCGGCCCTGTAGAGGTCCGGAACGAGCCGGTCGCTGGAAAAATCGCCGCCACCAATCACGTTGCCGCCGCGCGCCGAGGCCAGAGGCACCCCGAGCGGCGCAAAGAAGCTCTCGGCGTAACTCCGGACCACGATTTCGGTCGCGCCCTTGGACGCGCTGTACGGATCTGAGCCGCCCAGCGGGGCGTTCTCGGGAAACGCCAAGCCGGTTTCCGCATTCGCATAGACCTTGTCACTGGTTACTGTCAGAACCGCCTGCAATCTTGGGCTGGTGCGCAGCGCTTCCAGCAAGTTCACCGTTCCCATAACATTGCTGGCGAAAGTACCGACCGGGTCGCGATAGCTTTCCCGAACCTGCGCCTGCGCGGCCATATGCAGAACGATTTCGGGTTCGGCGGTTTTGCAAATTTCGGTCACCGCCGGTATGTCGCGGAGATCGGCACGGCGGCTGTCGATCGCCACGCGCTGCCCGATGGTTTGCCAGAGATTAGGTTCGGTCTCGGGCTCCAAAGAAAACGCGGTTACTTTCGCGCCGAGATCGGCCAGTATCACACTGGCCCACGCGCCTTTGAAACCGGTATGTCCGGTTAAGAGAACGCGGCGGTCGTGCCAGAAGCTCGGGGTCAAATTCGCTTTTCCGAACGCAGGATACATACTGTGAAAATTGCTGACGTCATTGTTTGCTCTGTTCTGAGGAGATATTGGCGGTGGCTTCGACCGTCACCAGGGGTCTGAAGCGGACTTGCTGATATATCCGGCTCACATACTCGCCGATAATGCCAAGGAAGATTGCGTTCAGGCTGATGCCGAACAGCATAACAACGATGAGCGTTGCAAAGCCGCTCGGCCACGACTTGCCCCGAAGCAGAGCCTCGACGACGTAAAACAGCCCCAGCAGAAAAACGGCGATCGAGATCAGCAGGCCGGCATAGGACGCAAGCCGCAGCGGAAGAACCGAGTGCCCGATAATCCCGTCAAGGGCGAAGCCGACCAATTTCCGCACCGGGAATTTGCTGCGGCCGTGTATCCGCTGTGTCCGGTCGTAGGGAATGCCGGTCTCGCGCGCGGCAAACGAGGATATGACGCCGCGGACGTAAGGGTTGTAGTCGTTCAACTCCTTGAGGCGGTCGATCACGGAGCGGTCGACTAGGCGGAAATCGCCGGCGTCGCGGGTGACCTGATCATCGGAAATCCGGGTGAGCAGCGCGTAAAATGCACGGCGACAGAGGGTGAGCAGTTTTGCTTCCTCGCGGCGTCGGCGCAACCCCACGACTACATCATGGCCCTTTTCCCAAAGCGCAATGAATTGCGGGATCAATTGCGGTGGATCTTGAAGATCGCAATCGACCTGAATCGCAGCATCACCGGTTGCGTTTCGGTAAGCGGTCAGTAGCGAGCGCTGAAAACCGTAGTTGCGCGTGAAGCGGATCACCTTGACCCTGCTGTCGGCCTTGGCAAGTGCAGCAAGGTGCTCGAATGTTCGGTCCTCGCTGTGGTTGTCGGTGAAAACAAACTCCAGATCGTATTGGGGCAGGTCCTTGAAAATAGCCGTCAGCGCGGCGTAGGCGCGCTCGATATTGGCTTCTTCGTTGTAGACCGGCATAACGAGGGAGATCAGCCGTCTTCGCTTGTGCGGCGCTCCCTCCAGTGTTCCCGCATCGACGGCGCTGCTCATGTCGGCTCGTTGCTGTTGATTAATGCAATCGGAACTTCTAGGCAGGCCACTCAAGATATGCAACTCTTGGAACGCCCAGGAATGCCTATTTTGAACGGCCATCCGAGCGTCCGCCGGCGGATTGCTCAATATTGCATGGTGCCGCGGCGACAAGAGCACGCGTTAATTCTTGGACCTCAAGTCAATTCTGGTCGTCGGAAGGTCTGTCAGGCTTCCGTTTATAGATTCTGAGGGTCGGTCCAACGCGTGGTTTGTCGATCGGCTGCCAAATGCCCTTCAAGATAGCGAGCGAGGATCTCACCCGAAATTCAAGGCTTGGCCATGGTGTGAGAAGATAAATCGGCGCAGTGGCCGTCACTCCGCTGGAATCGGGGGCTATTTCTTTAACGAACGAGATTCCCTCTGCTGCTGTCGGGCCGGGCGTCGGCGTTGGAATCAGGGCTTGGTACATGCGCATTGAAAACGGACTGGGATCGTCGGCAGCGAGGCGTTGTGTCTCGATCAGCTTGGCGTAGTGCGGGCTTCCATACAGACTGCTCGAAAGAATGATATATTCGGGGTCGAGAGCATTGACGCCGCTCCACGTCAGCACGCCTCCATACATCTTGGCGTTCTTGAATATCTTTGGATCGAAGTAGCCAAGATCGTCGAAAACGATGCGGGCATTCGGCGGTATACCACCTTTGGCCGCCCAATCGTTCAGTGCCAACAAGGTGCTATCGCGATGGTGTAATTCGAGCGTGTGGTTAACCAGTGCGAAGACGCGGTCGGTGCCGAGGTATAGGCTTATAAGGAAAACAGCCGTGACTGCGATTGGACGCGCTATACGCCCGAGCGGCCTGGTAAGAAAAAACTGTAGCCAAGTCACGACGAAGTCAAAACTAAGGATCGCTATGAGAGGCAGCGCGACCAAAAGGTATCCAAGAATGACCCAAAGTTTGCCGAGAAGGGCGTAGTAAGCAATCTGAGACAATGAAAGTATTGCTGCCAGGAAGAGGGCGCGTTTTCGCGGCGTCGAGAAGCCGCCGATCAGCGCGTGCAGCAATCCCGCCACGGCCAACGCTGAACCAAGTGGGCCGACGTAGTCGTAGATGGCCTTTATCCAATCCCAAAACGTGAACGTTCCCAGGGGGCCACCTGAGCTGCCGACGATGCGCCATTGCGTGATCCACGACTGGAAGTAGTAGGGCGTGATGACGGCGTAAGGATTCGTACCGAGCCATCCCACCAAGGCGGCCGCTCCGAGGACGGCAACTCGCTGGGCAACGACCTTCTTGTCCCATTCGTGAGCGCCTGTCACTCGAATTCCCATCAACAACGCGGCCGTTGCTAGCGGCACCGTCCATGGTCCGCCAAACTTCGTCCCCTGCACCAAACCACACATCAACCCCAAAGCAGCGAGGCTTGAGAGGAGCCCGTCATTCGAATGACGCAATGCAAGTCCGAGTGCCAACAGCCCGAAATATATCTGAAGCGTGTCCGGATGAATTATCGTCGTGTAGTAGATAAAATAGCCATCCGTCAGCAACACAAAACAGGATAATATGCCGACAACAACTCCCACCTGCTTCCTCGCAAAATTATAGACGAAAAGCAGACTCATTAACGCGGCGAGCATCGATATCGTTCTGAGGATAACGGGAGCGGTTGGAAAGCCTGGGAGTCCAACCAAGCGCGCCGTCGCGTAGAAGGGAAAGGCGATATCGAACATCGCCGCGCCATAGTAGACAATATTGTTGTATCGAAGCGTTCCCCAATATGCCGGAATTTTCTTGAAGGCTTCCGCTGTCGGATCCAGGTAATTGGCCGGATTGCCAAAAGGCTTGGCGATCGTGCCATCGAGTGCCAACGTCATCCACGGTTCATCATTGGCGAAAGCTGCCAGCAATTGAGGGTTATCAGTGTTACGCGGAACGAGAGAACCAATACCGATCAAACATAAGAGAAGAATTGGTGCGATATATCGATCCACGCGAGCATAATCGCGAATAACCTGCAGTATGATCCGAATGGAAAGTACCCAGGCCAAAGTCTTTTGCAAAGCTTCTCTCCCCGACTCACTGATTGGCTACCGGAGCTTCTTTGCCATTCCGTTAGACATTCGCGCGCCTCATCCAATTGATGTCCAGTGTCACCTGATACGGGAATGCGTTGCAAAGACAAGTCACTGACAATTTCGGTGACTGCGGAAGGTCTCTTTTTCGTTCGGGTTGTAGCGATGGAAACACAGTAGCTCCTGGTTGTACCTCCGTCCCCGTATGAGCTCACGGACCAAAATGACCTACCGGCCGACACTCGACCAACTAGGAGCGAGGAATATGGCAGCGGTGACACATACCGACTGCGCTGCCGTTCGGCGCCAGTGACGACGGCATGACGGCCGGTTAGCCGATGGCGTGCTTCAATTCCAATGCCGCTGTGATCGCGCCGAGACGTTGTCAAAGAAAGAAAGGAACGTCGGTGCGGTCGCGTTCAGCCGCGCCGGTGATCCTTCTACGGATAATTCAGCGATGCCAAGGTGGTCAAAACGTTCGGCGATGTGCCGGATGATTTCAGCGCGTTGTAGCGAAGGGCGCGGACCACCTTGGTGTCGTAGTTGCACCGCAATTGTTGGTCGTGTTGTTGTTCCGAGGGCTTATCGCCGCAACGGGTCGACATCGGCTACCCGCCGAGCTACCCGGGAGATGTTGGTTTGATCTCAGAGAAGAATAAAAATCGTGCAATCTAATCATTGTCCTAGTTGGTGAGCGCGGAGGGACTCGAACCCTCGACCCCATGATTAAAAGTGAAGTATTCATGAGGTTTTTCCCAGCAAATTCAACGAAGCGAGTTTACAACGCTTCGCCTGATTTGTGCTCGAACGGGCGCTAAGAATCGGGGGTTTGTAAACCACTTCAGCCCTCCTTTTTCTTCGCCCCGAGGACGTGGACACGCTGCTCCGACCAGCGGCTTTCGAGGATCTGCATGGCACGCTTGGCCATCCGGAACTTGCTGACCTCCTTCGAATAGTGGTGCACCATCTGTGCGCTCATCCCGACGATCGCGCTGACTTCTTCCTCTGTGCAGCCGACCTCGAGGAGCATGTTGACGGCGTTCTTTCGGAGCCCATGGAAGACCAGCCGCTTCTCGCGGAACATGGCCATCGGCTTCTTGTCGAGCGCTCGGCCCCATGCCGTCTTGAAGCCCTCGTAGGACCACGGTTCGCCGTCCGCCCGGAGGTGCAGCCGCAGCTGCGGCTTGTCCTTGTCGGTGGGGGCGGCGTCGATGAGGCCCCGGTACTCAGAATGGATCTGGACCGGGATCCGGTCTTGGGTCTTCTGCGCGATCAGCGGGATGCCGGTGTCGGTCGACTTCGGCCTGAGCATATTGATGACGTCGACCTTGCGCTGGCCGGTGAACAGGCCGGAGTAGACGGCAAGGTGTAGGTCGACCCGGGCGTGCTCGAAGAACACATCGAATGCCTCCGGCGGCCACGGAGAGTACGTACCCTCGCTGTCGTAGCGCTCGGTGTGCTCGACCGGATTGTCCTTCCGGAAGCCGCGCGGGATGCCCCAGGATATGATCCGGCTCAGGGTCGATCGGAAGACACGGCCGGCCGATGGCGTATCGGCGAACCCCTTGTCGAGCACCCCTTGGATCGTGGTGGCTTCGAGGGTCTCGACGGGGTCGTCGCCCCAGGCCACATCGATCATCTCGATGTACCGGTCGTACTGCTCCCGGGTCCCTTCGGCGATGTCCTCGGTGTAGGCGCGGTGCTTCTTGAACTCAGCGATCAGGGCCCGGAAGGACCGCGTGTTGCCTGCCTGAACCTTGATGCCGATCGCCTCGGCCTTGTCCACGGCTTCCCAGAATGAACGATGGTCGGCTGGCGCGGGCAGGGGATGCCGGCGGCCGGTGACATCGGTGAAGAACCATGACCAGGCGCCCTCAGCGCTGACAGCGGCGAGCTTGTCCAGTTGGATGACGCGCTTGGCAAACTCTTCGGACAGCGGCTCTGCCGTGATCCGGACACGCGGCCACTCACGCCCAGTTCGACGAAATTTCGAGTAGTAATAATAGGTTCGTCCGTTCGGCTTCGATATCGAATGAACGTGTTCAGGAAGGGCCACGGTTCCCCCTCCCACTCTTGGCCTGCCGTTCTTTCGCATTGAGGAAGCGCTCGGTCATATCCAGTTGAGCCTGCGCCTCAGGCTGCGCGGGCCCCGGGTCCGTCGTCAATGGCTGTTCCCGGCCAAATCGCAGCTTTCTCCATTCGTCGATTTGGTCGAGATCGAACATACCGGTGTCGGGGTCGGCCGGCGGGAAGCCGCGCTTCAGCAGGTTGGGCAGCAGTTCGTTGAACCGGTCCAATGTCAGATGTAGCCGGCGAGCCGCCTTTTCCGGGGGCACGTCGCCCGGGTCGACCCGAAAGCGGATGTCGGCGCCGCGCAGCGCGTCTGCCCCTTCTCGGCGATCAGGGGTCATGGCGCTACCTCCCTTCCTTCAAGACGCAAAGAGCCAGTCCGCCGCGCGGACGTGGTCCTTCTCGGGATAGGTGATGAGATCCTTGGTGCGCAGCGCGCTCCGTGGGTTGGCGTAGCTGCTCGAGGTCGCCGAGTATTGCGCGCCTTCCGCGGCCTTCGCGTTCGGGATCGCTTTCGGATAATGCGCGGCGATCGCGCCCAAGATCCTACTCTCCGGGCCGCCCAGGTTGCCGAGGACAAAATCGAGCAGCGAGCCGGTCAGCTTGATCGGATTGGCCGCGGCGCGACCGGCCGGCGTGATCGTCAGGCAATCGGGGCGCGGATAATCGATTAGGCCTGCAGTCTTCAGCCCGCTTCGCGGATTCGCGTATGATGACGAAGTCGGGCTGTATCCCGCGAGCCATGCCACCTGCGCGTTGGCCGGGGCGTCGTGGCCCATCTTGGCCCAAGTCGCCAGCGAATTCAGGATACGCTGCTGGGGGCCCGGAAGGTTGCCGGTTGCGTTGGGGTTCTGCGGCTTCTGCGCGGGCGGTGAAGCGCGCGCCGGCGACACCGGGCTGACGGGCGTGTCAGTCTTAGCGAAGGTGTCCACGACTTCGATCCGGATCGTGCTGAGCGAAGTGATGAAGCGCCCCTCGAGTTCGTGCAGCGCGGCTTGAAACTCCATGCCCACATGGCCGATACGGGCGGCGAGATCTGCGCTCGCCTCTCGCCGCGCGCGCTCGAAGCCTTCCTCGCGCGCCGCAGCGATCGCCTGCGGCCCAGCCCCAGCGGCCGCGCCGAGTTGGGACTCGAGCCGCGCGATCTCGGCCCGCAGCCGCGGTACATCATTCTCCTCCGCCAGCCTGACAGCGTCTCCGATGATGGCGCGCAGCCGATCGCGATCGACCGCCGCGGTCTTCACCTGCAATTCGGCGTCGCCGTCCGTCGGTGTCGCGGAATTGTCGAAGCTGGAGATCTTCGGAAACTGCACCAGGTCGGCGACCTGCGCCTCACCGGAGCAAATCCAGCCGGTGCCCGTCTTCAGCGAGGCGAGGGACGACGAAACCCGCTCAAAGGTCGCCTTGTCGACGTTGGCCTTTAGCCATTTCTTGACTGGATCCTGATCGGCCGGTGCCGTGAGGCGGTGCGCGATCATGGTGTCGCAGCTGCCGAGCACGGCGTTGTGCAGCGCCTGGGTGCGCTGGGTCACCACCATTAGGCGGATACCCTTCGAACGGCCGGCAGTGGCCAGCTTCTTAGCGTTGTGGATCGCGAGGTTCTCGGCACCGATGCCGGCGCGCTCCTTCGGTGCGAATTCATGCGCTTCCTCGATCACGAGATAGACGACGCCGCGCATCCGCTTCATCAGGGCAGGGGCGAAGTCATTGAAGAATTTCTGGAGTCCGCCAGCGTTGAAGTCCGCCATGTCGATGATTGACAGCGGAAGATCGCCGGTGGCGACGAGCTCGCCGATCGCCTTGCCGGCAGAGTCATGCAGTGGGACATGACCGCGCGGACCGCCGAGGATGTAGAACGGCAGGCCGGGCCGTTGACCGTCGGCGCTCGACGTCATGCCCCACCAATCCGACTTGATGGGGTCGAGGACGCAGACTCGAGCGGCCGGGTTGGCGGTCAGGATCTGCTCGACCGCGAGCTTCGCCGTGGATGTCTTGCCCGAGCCCGTCTTGCCTAGGAACGCAGTGTGCTGCTCCAAAACGGCGCGCGGGAATACGAAAGTCATAGAGGAACCTCCTTAAAACGAATGAGGGGCGTGTCGCCTCTGACGTAGAGCGGGTGCTTTGGCGTGCCGCCTTTGTTAAGACCCAGACACCACATTTCGTGTCCGTCACGACGCAAAGCGTCTTCGGCATCCACCGCGAAATGCACGAGGTTGCGGTGAAGGTTGCCCCAGGCGCAGACGATCCTGGCGGCTTGCTTCGCGGTGTCGCGGATAAGCGGCAGATTGCCCTTGCTCCGCGGTGCTACACCGGGCTTGAGAAGCGCGGCGGGTTCGGTTGCGCGGTAGTCGCAGACGTTCATCATGGCGAGGCCGTCGAAACCCCACTCCATCGAGAAGTCGATCACCTTGTTCATGGTGGGGTCGTCGACGTTGGCATCGGCGGCCGACGGGTTCATGCCAATCCAAAGGACGAAGTTGTTCGGCAGCCTAGTGCCAGCAGTAAACAGGTTCACCCACTTGCGGGTCAGCATCGGCCGATAGCAATCGTTCTCGCCCCAGAACATGGCGTCACCGGCGACGCCATCGGCGAGCCGCAGCTTGACCTTGCCGCCCGGATTGTGGAGCGCCGCGTTCATGACGTCGCCCCGAATTGCGGCTGGCCGCCTTCGATCAGGGCCTTCTTCCGGGCCGCGCAGGCTTGGATCAGCGTGTCGTACTCGGGCGAGCCGATCAGGATGGCATGCTTGGCCAGATAGGGGCCCGACCCGTGGTACCAGTTCTCGAGATCGGCGACGGTGGCGGCGCCGGCGATCGCGGGCAGCAGGAGATCCAAGGCTTGTTTCCGCTTGACGGTACCGCGCCGCTCGATCTCGCGGCGAGCGTTCCAGCGCCAATCCTCTCCCATCTTGTGGTCTTTGTTGGCGAGCCAATCCATGTAGCCGTCATCGGCAGCCGATAGTGGCTTGCCGTCGAACTGCCCGAAGTCGAATTTCGTGAAGACAGCCGGTTCGTTGCTCCACTGCACCAGCGTTTCCACGGTCTGATGTTTCAGGAGTTCGAGCACCAGGAGCCCGCAGACATAGGCGTCCGGCGCGGCACGGTGCGGCGGCATCGCAAGCGTCGGGTCGGCGGGCTCCAGCTTGAGCGCATAGCGCAGCGCTTGGAGAGAGTGGCTGTCGAGATCGGGCCACTGTCGCAAGCTGCACTTCCATGTGCAGATCCAGTGCGCCTTGATGAGCGGGTCGAGGAATTGCCTCTCGTAGGACGCCATATGCGCCGCGAATTTCAGCTCCTCGCCATCATCCTCCATCTCGACGAGGATCCGCCAGGCGGTGTTCCACGCTGGCGCATCCGCGACGTCGGCGTCCGTGATGTGGTGAATGCCAGACGAGCTCGGCGGAATGGGCGCCGCCGGCTTCACGAAGGTACGTCGCGGCAGCGAATAGAGCTTGCCGTCGCGGATGTCGTGCGCGCCGATCTCGATCACTTCGGCTCGTTCGTCCAATCCGGTCGTTTCGACGTCGCAGGGGCGAATGATCATGTTGCGCTCCATTGTCCACGGCCGACCCGTACGCCGGCGCCCAGCTGGAGCACCTGCCGGATCTTGGCCTGGTAATTCGGGTTGGCCGCGGCCTTCGGGTGAGACGCGAATGCGCGGTAGATATCGGCGAGGGCAACGGGACCGCGTTGCGCGCGCAGCCAGTCCGCGATAACGTCGCGCCAGGTGGTCGCCAGCGCCAGGACGACCACGCTCCGCGGCAGCCGCAGCGGCACGAACTGACCGAAGGCGGGATCGACGGAAGCCAGCACCGCGGCATGTCGATCGCCATAGGCGCAGAGAACCGACGGCGCGCCGGAGTCGCCGGCGGTGCCACCATCTGGCGTGCAGAAGTCGATCCGGCCGCGCGGGAACAGAACCGCGGTGGCGCGCTCCCAGACGTAGCGGAAGAATGTCGTTGTCTCCGTCCTGGCGAAGATCAACGCGATGCCGCGGCCGTGCGCCGCCATTCGCGCCATGAAGCGGCCGAGCAGCCCGCGCAGATAGGGCGGGTTGAGCCAGACGTCGCCTTCCCAAGGCAGGAGCAGCCCGTTGTCGGCAATCGTGTAGTGGCGGCGGGCAGTCGGCCACGGCTGGTCGACCATCGCACTCGGATCCAAGTCGAAGGATTCCCAGCCGCCGAGCATGCGCAGCAGCCAAGGCGGAGTCAGCCAGTTGTCCGTGCGGCCGCGCCGCGGAGTTTGGTGGCCGCCGATGCCGGCAAAGAGAGGGGCGCTATGCATCCGCCGCCTCCTTCACTGCTCGCCGCTCGCGTCGATCAGTCCGCCGGCCGATCCTGAGAAAGCCGAACGGGAGATGGATCTCGATGTTCGGCGCTCCGAAACAGATGTGGAGCCCGAAAGAGAAATGGTCCCAACCGGTGCGCCAGAAGTAGCAGATCCAGCTTTCGCCATCCCAACCGAACAGTCGGGAGCGAAGCATTTCCTCCCACCGAGCCCAGTTCTCCTTTGCTCTCCGCGCTCTTTCTCTTTCCTCCGATGCAGCCATGAAAATGACGCCGTCGCTCACGCCGTCGCGATACGATGGGTCGCTAACGAACCGGTCGCGGTCGTAATCAGGCTCCTGCGAGCGAGACCTGCTCATGGCGACGCTCCAGACCGCTCCACCGACCAGCAGCGGCGCTCAGCCCATTTCAAGACGGCCGGCGTGAGCGCTGTAGACGGGACGGCGCAATCCCATGTCGCAACGTCCATCTTCTGATGGACCTCGCAGCATCGGACCGTCCATTGGAACGGCTTCTTGTAGTGACCCTGGCCAGATCGAGATTGATCGCCGCAATAGTGGCAGCGATCGCCGAGCGAGCCAAGGGCGAGGCTGTATTCAACCGCGGCGCGTTGGGCCTGCTCGAGCCGCCAGCGAAGAGCCGGCTCAACCCGTAGTTCGTCCGAAAACAGCCAGTCCTCGACTAAGTTGAGCAGTGCGGCGGCGCGCTCGCCGACAAGCTTCTCGCCAGGGATGTTCGGTTTCCAATCGCCGACGGAGCCAAAGGCGATGTTCTTGGGCTGTTGGTCCGGCTTCGTCACCCACAACGATCGGGTCGCGGCATCGTATTGCGTGGCCGTCGCCGCGCTGGACTTGCGATAGATCTCTTCGCCTACCGTGACCCACGGATGGTGCCAGCCGTGGCCTTGGATCGTCGTCTCCGTGAATCGCAGGAATACGTATCCGGTGCGCGCGCAGGTCCGGCACCACTCCTCGGTCTGGCCGTTGTACTGGCAGTAGAATTTTCTGGTTCCGAAGCAATTGTGGCACTTCGCCATCACGCCGACCGGCCGCGCATTAGCTTGGCCCACCGCAGCGTAGGTCATCGCCACGAGGCCCTTGTGATGGTAGATCGCGTCGCGCCCGCAGCCGTGGTCGCGGGCGTGGCAGTTGAGCAGGCTCAGGGCCGTGACGACCTCGCTTGGCACCAATGTCGATCTGCTTTCAGTCGTATTCATCGTAGTCGCCGTCGTCCCAAGGGAAGTCGTGTTCGTGCTGGCGCAATTCCTCCTGGATTGCCTCGTGCTGCTTCTGGTGGCAGGCGCCGCAGATGCGATAGACCGGTCCTGCGGAGCCCTCGTCGATGTCGCGGGCGTTGCGCAGGTCCGTTGCGCTCTGCTTGCACCAGTCACACCGACCGGACCGCGCCTCCGGCGATCGTGCATAAGAGCGGTGCGCCCCAAGGCATCCTTGGCAGAGATCATTCATCTCCGAGCCGAAGGAGTCGGTCTCGCCTTGAATGCGAGCGACAGCCGGCCGGTCTGAGTGCCGGTCGCACATAGTGCCGTCCGGCAGACGGTGCCCGGAGCCGGGAAGGGTGGAGATAGGCCCTGTGACGTCAGCCATGGGTGGTCTCCGCCTTGCTGTTCTGCTTGACCTGTGCGTAATGCCAATCCCGGACCGCTCGATAGGTCAGCCCGGTCAGGATCTCCGTCGCGCGCTTGCACTGTTCCAGCGTGAACATGCCGAAGTGGCAGGCATCGCGATCGATGCCGAGGTGGTGCGCGAGATAACGGTAGAGACGGGACCGCGCGGCCTTCTTGATCTTGTTCTCGGCCTGGTGGTCCTCCGGCGCGTATTGGCCGGACGCCAGCGCGCCCTTCCAGATCGGATCAAATACGTTATCGTGCAGGTTCGATCGCGCAGCGCGGGTGGCGGCGTTCGCCGGCGTGCCGAGACTCTTCGTGGTGCCGGGATGGCAGCCGCAAT
Source organism: Bradyrhizobium sp. USDA 4011 (assembly GCF_054063415.1). Lineage (NCBI taxonomy): Bacteria > Pseudomonadati > Pseudomonadota > Alphaproteobacteria > Hyphomicrobiales > Nitrobacteraceae > Bradyrhizobium > Bradyrhizobium sp. USDA 4011. The sequence goes on along the minus strand of NZ_JBSSGG010000001.1, from coordinate 186,932 downwards.
AGCTCTTGCAGTGGTCGCACTTGTAGAAGTGCTTCCAGTGCAGGTTGCGCCGGTGCGGATAGATCTCACTACCGGTCGTCAGGCGGGTGGCGGCGCCGCAACAGATTGGAGCGGTCTCGGTCATGCTGCGCGTGCCTCCAGGGCGTCGATGTTGGCCTTTATGACTTTGAAGGTGAGGGCGACGACTTCGGGGTTTGCGTTCCACGATCCGATGCCATGCAGTGTCCACCAAAGGGCGGAGAAGGCTGCGACCGCGTCGGTGCCGCGGTTCTCGCCGGCCCAGAAATCGCGCTCGCCGTGCTTCTGGACGCCCTCAGCAAGCGCATCGTCTTCGCTGATGCTCTGCAGCGGCTCGACCTTCGTGGCGGTCACGATGAGTGTGATGCGCGAAGCCCAGCGTGGCATGTGGATCGAGGGAATTCCGGGGACGTTGCTCGGCTCGTACTTTCGGTCTGCGAGGTAGAACACCTTCGCCTGCGGCATGTCTTTGGGCTTCATGCCGGCATAAAGCGAATGCGGCTTCCAGCTCTCGCGCACCCAGAGGCGGTCACCAATCTTCACGTCCTGCCATGGCGAACGGGCAAGATAGGTCAGGCTCTCTCCGAGCGCCGGCTTCCGCGTCTTGCGCTCCAAGTACGCGAGCCGGCGCGTCATCGTCTTGAGGTCGTCGAGCATGGCCCTGACCATGCCGCCGCTGAAAATGACCGGAATGTCCTTCATTTGCCGAACACCGCCTCGCAAACCGCGCGGCACTTCGCGATGTCGAACCGGTCGTCGGTGCGGACCCCGCTCTCCATATCGATCCAGTACCGACCCGGCATCTGCTCGAGCACCGTCATGACGCCGGTGATGTTGTCCGGGGAGATGCCGCCGGCATACCCGACGAGCCGATCGCCGCCGGGATGCATCGGCCAGGCTGTGGGAGCTGCGCCCGTGCCACCGCTGCGGTCGAACAGCCAGTCCACGGAGGTGTCGGTTGGGAAAGCGTCGACCCGCGTCTGCGCGATGCCACGCATCTTTCCCCAACCGTTCCGGAATTTGATGATGCGTGCCGGCTTTGGATCGGCGTGGTTGACCTGAATGCGCCTGAAATAGCCGAAGTCTACCGGCGGGCACTCGATCGGCTGGCCGTCCATGATGGCGTCGCTATAGGCACCACAGAGATGCGCGGAGAGCCGGAGGTTGCTCCACATGAATCGGGACAGCGCGTCGCCATCGGGGTAGCGGTGATCGTTCCCCTGGCGCTTCGGGCTGAACAAGATCCCGAATTCAACGGGATACTTCAGGGACAGCGTGTGGATGTCGTAGAGCTCGGTCCAGTTATCGATGCCAGTGAAGGTGATGAACTCGGGCTTCATGCTGCTCTCCTCGGCATTTCGCCGTGCGTGATGCCATCCAACAGTCGTCCAGCGCGCGCCTTGCCGAGGCGGGCCATCTCATAGTTGCCGGAGGGAGCCAGCTGCGATCGGTCGCGGCAGACGTGCCCATCCGGCCGCAGCAATGCTCCTGTGCTGCGGGCGTGCACCCAGTCGACCGGCGCCCAAGTCCCCCACTGCTTGAAGAAGAAGGCCACGCCGGTGGTGGTGCACTGATCACGCAGCGCACGCGCCCAATCCGGATGCATGGGTCTAGATTCCTTGCCGGACTCGCCGCCCACGATCACCCAGTCCAGCTTCGGACCATAGGATCCGCCGTAGCCGTTGGAGACGAAGCCATCCAAGGCATTGTCGACAAAGGCACCGTTGATGCCCTCGCGGATAATCTGCCGAAGGTCGATCGGGCCGAGAAGCGGCTCCGCCGAGATGAACCGAACGGCCGCCGGTGTAGCGAGCAGGTCGGGGATCCGCTCGTTTGCTTCTTCCTGCCGCTCCGTCGAAACGCCGAGCCAGACGTTCTTCAATGGTGAGCGCTTCGGATCGTCGATGCCAATCCTCCTGAGCTCCGGGCGCCAGGCACGCAGGGTATTGTCCGCGAAGAAGAGTATGCGGCGATAGAGGTCGGGGCGCTGGAAATACGCCCGCATCCGCGCCGATCGCTTCGTCAAGACCTGGAAAGTATGCTGCGGCGACAGCGCCATGACGGCGAAGACGAGGTCGATCCAGTCGTCGGGCATATCCTCATGGAAGAGGTCAGACATCGAGTTGACGAAATAGGTCGTGGGCTTCTTCCGCCGCAACGGCTCGAGGATGGTCTCCTCTGGGGCCTGCGCAAGCTTGCCGGTCCAGACGGCTCTGCCCCTGACCTTCTTGACGGTGCCCTTGTAGCGGTCCTGGCCCATGGCGATCAGGCGCCACGCCAACCTCATGGCATAACAATTGATGCAGCCCGGCGATTTGATCGTGCAACCGACCACCGGGTTCCAAGTCTTCCCCCGCGAGCCGTCGACGTTTTTTGCCCACTCGATATCGGTCATCGGACTTGCTCCTTCGGAGCGGCATCGTTCCATTCCTTGTCGCGCCGCCGCTGCTCCAGCAGATTCACGTAGGCGTCTCGGAAGGACGCGAAGTCTGTGAACTCCGGCGCCGGCTCGGTGCCGTCGCCCTTCAGGGTGAAGATCTCTTTGGACTTTCCTTCGTTCTTGCCGGTGCCGACCCAACTGGAGCGATACCCAATGACGTTCTGCTGCTCGTCGAGCATCTCGTCGCCGTATGTGGATCCCCCAGTTGCGCGAAGATGCATCACGCGTCGCCGCAGAATTCGCGGCTGTACGCTTGGCGTCGTCTGTTCAGCGGCCGCCATCATTGCTCGACCTCGATCGGGCAGGACTGGCCGTCGTACATTTCGGCTAGGACGTCCGTGACCAGCGGCAGAAACTTCCGGTAGGCATGCAGCACCGTGGTGTGGTCGCGACCGCCGAAGGAACGGCCGATCTCGTTGTGACTGGTCGGCGTCAGCATCTTCCCGAGACACATTGCGATCTGTCGGATGCGGGTGACGCCGTGCCGGCGAGAATGGTGGGTGAAGCCGTCCTGGCTGACCTTGAAAGCTTGGCCGACGGCCAGCTTCACCACGCCGATCCGACGTTCTGTTCGCGAAAGCCGACCGAGCAGGGCAAAATACCGGGCAATGGACCGGCGGACCGCGACACGCTCGGCCTCGGCACTCAGCCTGGCTACCTCAGCCGGAGCGCGATGGGACTGCGACGGGACGATATCCTCGACCGTCGCGAACGAGGTCGTCGCCGGCAGCATGAGGACGCCAGGCTGGGGCAGGGCCAGCAGATCCCGACGCCACTGCGGAATGACGACTGGCAGCCGGGCGCGGACCGCACGGTAGTGCGCCGTCATGTCGGCTGCGGTGTGGAATTCTAGCGTGGGAGAGTTCATCCAAATTTCCTCGATTGGCGCTTCGGGAACGACGACCGACCCATAAGTTTGCGTTTTGGCTTGCTCGGCTCGGGCCGCGGTTGCCCCGTGATCTTCGCCGTCATGACGTCCTGATGATCGGCGTGGCTGCGCGCGATGTTGCGCGTTCGAGCTCGTTCGCCGGTGTCGGAGCCGCGCGTCGTGATGCGCTTCGTGCCGCCGGGCCCGTTGGTCCGGACGTCGTGCTGCTTGAGCGTGATCGCGTCGATGTGCTCCGGATCGTTCGCCGGCGGGATCGTGTCCCACCTTTCCGTGTCGAACTTGCGCGCCTCCAGCGCCGGCCGGTGATCGAAATGAGTGTTCTCGACTGTGCCGAGACGCTCGTTGTTTATCTTGCTCCGGCCGCCCTGGTTGATCAGCACCTGCAGCTTGACCCTGCAAGGCGTCGTCGGGCGCTTCCAGTCCGGCGGCGGGCGATCGAGGATCGTCATCGGGCGATGATCTCCTCGACCTTCTTGTTGCAGGCCGCGACATCGATCGAGCCAGTCAGGCGCTCGGTATGAACCGCAAGAATGGACTTGGCCTTCGGGTGGCTGGCCTCATCGAACGCCGTGTCCTTGCCGTTCTTCTCGTACCAGGCGAGTGACATCTTCCCGAGTTTTGGCGGCCCGCCGTTCTCGATGGTGGCGAGAGCCTTGTGGTAGGAGCGAAGCTGATCGGGAGCGGACGCGATGCCATTGCCACGGGTCGCGCCCGCTCCGTCTGCCGCCGAGCCCTGGGGGAGACCCGGCTGCGGTTTGCCGTCCTGGGCGGAGGTTGGGTTGGACAGCAAATCAGGTTGGGACGAGCCACTGGCGGTGCGCTCCTGGCTCGTCCCTTCATCGGCGGGGGCTGGCTTCGCCGATGTCTGCGCCGTGGCGGCAGCGCTGTCCGATCCGGCCGCAGGTTGATGTCCTGCCGCATGGCGAGATGGATGCGCTGCCTCCGCCGCGGCGGAAGTCTGGGCCGGCTTGCCACCGGCCTGGTTTTTGTCTGATTGGTTCTCTTCGCCGCCGGCGGGCTCATTCGCGGCAGCACCCTGTTGCTGCTCGGGGCCGCCGGCGTCCTTCTTCACCAGTGGATTGAAGTTCGGGTCGAGTTCCTTTTCGCGCTTCGCGAACATGGACTCGACCGTCTCCTCTCCGTTCTTCAGGGCGGAGAACATGCCGCGCATGACCGTGATGTGCTCGAGCGTGATGTCGTCAACGCCGAGTACACCGATCGCCGTGAAGACCTGCTCCGGCTTCACGCCGTAGATTGCAAATGCCTTGATGGCCTTCTCGCGGTTCTCGGCCAGAGTCATAACGTCGCCAGAGATGACCTTGACGACAGCTTCATAGGCCGCACGCCAGACCGGCTTCGGCACGCCTTTGAGAATCGCTTCACGCATGGCAACCGACGACGCTGCGTTCGAGGTCACCATGATCATGTCGTCCGGAAATAGCCTTCCATTGCGGCCGGAGATGCGACGTCGATGCGGGATGCGGGTGACCGTATTTGTCTCGAGGTCGTGGAAGATGCCGACGGCTTCCACGTACTTCAGTTCTTTGTTGACCTCGCTGACCTCGACGCTTGCACGGCAGTTGCCCCACGCCTGCTTGACTGCTTCAGCGAAGCGGATCGATGGGCCCGTTACCGGCTTGCCGGCGCGGGGAAGGGCGTACATGGCTTCTTCTGCCGCTGCATCGTCCAAAGTGACGAGCTCGACCAGCGCTTTGCGAACCTGGCTCGGCCGGCGCGGATAGGCCCGCGCCGTGGAAATCTGCATATCGATTTCGGCACGCGCCACGGCGGTCATGCCGCCCGCCGTCATCATCAGCATGCCGGCGCTGTCGCCCGAGTCGAGGTTGCTGTCGTTGTTGGTGTCGACGATTTCGTTCATTGTTTACCTCACTGGAAAGCCCATGACGGGAAATCGGTATCGCCCCACATCTCGGCCGGGATCTCAGGCACCCAGTCCTGATCCAGGCCGAATTTCTCGACGTAGAGGCGGTAGTTCTTGATGGCGTCGTCGATATCGACGGCTGCTTGGCGGAAGATCATGCTGCCAAGATCGAATTCGGCGACGACGGGCTGCGGCGCGCCGGAGGCCTTGATCAAGACCCAGACCCATTTCAACGCCTCGGCCGAATGCGGATCGCGCTCGGCGACGGCCAGAGATGCAAACACCGACCGAAGAAAATCGGGTGGGTAGGGGCAATTGAACACCTTGTCCTCGGCGTACAGTTTGGCCGCGGCCCTCAACGCGCGGACATACGCCGCAGCCTGAAGGTCGTACCGCATGCGCGAGATCGCCTTCTTCGCCGCCTCCCTCAGCCGCTCCTGAAGAAACGGACGGAACGACTTCAAGTCGACGACGGCATGGGCAAGTAGATGGTCGATGCGCGCTTTGAGCCGGACGCCGTTGTCGACATAGAAGATTGAGACCTCGGAGGCGCCGGCGGTGAAGGTGCCGTCCTCCATGACAGGCGCCAGTTTCGGCTCCCGCTGCATCCATTCCACGGCACGCTCGATGTGCTCGATCGCTTCACGCGGGATGATAGTCTTGCCGGCATGCTCGGTTTCGAACCGCGCCATGATCTCGTCCCAGATCGGGATGGTTTGATCAAACTCGCGGATGGCGGTGGCGACCCAAGCCTTGGTGTTGCCGACCTTGGTCAGGCCGAGCTTCTTAGCGTGCTCGCGCAGGTGATCCATTGTCACGAGCGCATTGGGATAGTCGGCCAGGGATGGAGCGATCGGGAAGCGCTCGCACAGGAACTGCTTTCCCTCGAGCGCGCGGCAGTGGATCGCGCGGCCCCATTTCAGCTGGAACGTCTCTTTCTGCTCGGCGCCGTGCAGGCGGCTGTGCTGGTACTCAATCGGATCAATGACGAGCTCTTTCAGCTTCGTAGATCCGAGGGATTCGTCGGCGTGGTACTGATCCTCCGGCACACCGAAGTGAATGCCTGGCTCGAAGCGGGTCACGTTGTCGCCGATCGGCGCCGTAACGAGAGCGCTCATGACCGCCCCCCGACGACCTTCGCCGACCTGGCTGCCATCCATTCCTTGACGTCGGTTGGAGCTCCGTCGCGGATCCACGCCTCAACTTCGGAGACTGACATCGTGATCTCTGCGCCGGAATGCTTCTTGGCGATATGCACTAGGACGACAAGCGCGAAGATCGTGGCCAGCACCTCAACGATAAACGAGCCGCCGAGGTATAGACGCGAGACCGCAATTGATCCGATCAGAAGCACCCAAAAGAGGATCTGACAGAGCAGGTTGAGGACGCGATTTGACGGCCTCGTCTCGACGTGAATTTCGACCTTGGTGAGGGGCACGCGGGAATCTCGCAATCAGGAATGGCCTGGAAAGGGGGCCGCGCGAGCTCAAACCCGCGCGGCAAGTTGGGGAGGAGCCGTCTTCCGGTCAGGAACCGGAGTTGTCGGCGGTCGGCGGCGCCGCGTCCGGCGCGGTGACGGGCGGAACGTCGATCGACGGCGGCGCGACATCGGCCTGAGTGCCGCCGGTATCGACCGAGGGGGAATTTGCCGGCGGCGCAACGGTGGTCGCGGCGGGAATCGCGGCGGTCAGAGCGGCGGCATCCAGCGCCATCTTCTGGGAGACGCCCTGGATGTTGGCGATCTGCTGAATGATCGCGGCGTTTCCGTTGGCGTTGTCGGCAATGATCTGCAGAGCCGGCACGAGCGCGGTATGCAGGTCATTGTAGCCGTTCACGAGTACGCCGACGGCGGCGTTGAGGTCTTGCTGCGCAGACATCTGTTGGTCCTCTTTGGTCAAAACTCGCTCCAGCATGTGCTTCAGTTGCAGCGCCCAGGGCGGAGCAGAATCCCAGGGCGAAGAGCGGGAAGGGCGGAAGAAACGGAGAAGCGTGTCGAACATGGTCTGGTCACTCCGCGGCTTGCTGTCTGGCGCCGCGGACGTGGCCGTCTTCGATGACCACGGCTGTCGGCCGGTTGGAATTGACGGTCTCCGCGATCACGAGCAGATCCTGCTCGTCGGCGAGCCGCGCGAGAGCTGCCCAGGACTCGTCATCCAGCAGCGCGGCATGCTTGGTCGTCAGGAAGCGGAGCCGCGGCTGCAGCTTCATCGCGATCGCGACGGCGAGACTGAGCTTCTGTGCCTGGCTGGCCTGTGCGAGCGGGTGGCCATCCAGCAGGATGACGCCGTCGCCGAACGTCAAGCCCGGCACCGGCATCTCGGCGCGCGCAACCGCCTCCTGCTTCTCAGCCTCGCGGGCGGCGATCGCTTTGCTCAGCGCATCGGACTTCGCCTCGAGGTCCGCGGCCTCGCTGGTCAAGCGTTCCTTCTCGGTCCGAGCGCGGGCTGCCGCCGCCACCTTGGCGTTGGTGTCGCGCGCTGCCGTGATCTGAGCCTGCAGATCGTTCGTGTCGGCGGACGGCGGCTCATCACCGGCCTCGCTGATCTCGAGGCGCAGTTCGCTTGCCACGTTTTCGGCCAGGTCGGCCTGCTCGGTCAGCTTTGCGATCTCGGATTGGAGTTCGCTGATCCGACGCCGGGCGGCATCCGCCATGGTGTCGTGCTGTTCCGCCTGAGCCCTGCGCCCGGCCAGAGCCGCACGGAAACGCTGCACAGCGCCGTTCTTGTCGGCGGCCTGGGCGAGTTCCTGCACCAATGCGGCTTCGTTCACCGTCGCGGTTGGCGCGGTCTCGTCGATGACGATGGCATCAGCGCGCGTCCGCAGCGCCTTGGCGTCGCGGTTGACGCGCGTCCGCTCGTCGAAGTCTGTATCGTTGGCCTTCGCGATGGCCTCGAAATCGACGCCGGCAACGAAGGTCTTGAGAAGGTCAAACTGCTCCTTCGGCTTCTTATTGATGAAGTCGAGCGGGTCGCAGCTGAGAGCGCCGATCAAGGTGTTCAGGATCTGCTGAGGCTTGTCGGACCGGAAGCCATCCTCGTTCTCGATCGTGAGGCTCGTCGACCAGTCGCCGTCATCCTTCTTCTTGATCCGGCGAGTGACGCGATACTTCAGGCCCGAAGGGTCGCCGATATCGACGATGACAGTGCCCATCTTGGCGCCGTCGTGCACCGGGTCCGCCGGAATCATCTTCTCGCCGCCGAGCGCGGCCCAGAGCGCGTCGATGACGCTGCTTTTTCCCTGGCGGTTGCGTCCGGTAAGCTCGAGAACATTGCCATCCGGCTTGATGCGTACTGCGCGGACGCGCAGCATGTTCTCGACGTCGAGCGAAAGGATCTTGAGCGGCGACGTTTGAGCGGTCATGCGAAACCTACCGTGGGAAGTGGGGTTCTGAGGAATTCGGGTTTGCCTGGCGGCAGGCCGGTGCCGTCGTCCTCGGCGTCGGCCGCCAACTTCTCGCGGCGAACATCTTCCAGCGTGCGTGAACGCGCTTGAGCCGGCTGGGTCGGGGCCGAGACCGTCGGCGCCGCGACCACAGTGGGCCGCGGCGCCGTGGTGCCGTCGGCGCGCACCGGGAACGCGCCAATCGGCGCCCCCGCGGGCGCGTGGCGCGCGACATCGACGGCAGACTCGGCCAGCGACTTCATGCTGTCACCGACATTGTGAGCTGTCTCGAATAGGCGCTGGGTGTGAGCCTCGAGGAAGGCATTGCGCTGGAGCAACTGTCGAACTTCGGAGCGGCTTGCAGTGAGCTCGGCCAGAAGGTTCGATGCACGATCATCCGCCTGGTCGAGCTCGCGCTTCAGCATCTGGATCTGATCGCGCGCCGTGTTCAATTCATCGACGTCGGCCTGCCATGCATGGCCGATCGTCTCCATGTTGGCGCCGAGCCGGGTCAGCACCGATGGATCAAGCTCGACCCGCCGTTCCTGCTCAGCCATGGCCAACCCCCATCGCCGACGCCGCCGTGACGATGCAGCCGAAGATCATCGCCGCGATCGCGAGGAACGCCGCAACTTCACGCGCGAATGTTCGCACAGCACTCATCACGAGGTCGGCTCCTTGTTCGGACGATCAGTGACAAAGGCGGCGCCGACGGGAGCGCCAAGCACAAGGCCGACGAGCAGCCCGATGCCAAAGCCCTCAACCGTGTTGCCGCCGGCGAGCAGGGCAATTACGAAGGCCAGCAGAATTAGAATGACCGCGCGCTCCAGCGTCATGCCGCCACCGCGCTCAGGTCGATGGGGCCGTCGCGACGCGCGAGTGCGATCGCCGTGGCCAGCCGTGGTTTGACCTGGGAATACGGACGGCCTTCGGCCGGCTTCCACAGGATCTGGAAAGCGCGAGCCTCGACTTCGTCGACTGTCCCCTCGAACGTCATGCCGTAGGCGCGAAGGATCACAGCAAAGGCGCCTGTGAGATCAAGGTCGAAGGTGTCCGGCGTGCACCGGGTCATTCCTGGATGCGCCATGGCTATCCCCAATCCTGATTTTCAGCGGCGAGGGCGGTGTCGAGGCGGTCATCGGCCGCCACGTCCTCGGGGATCTCGTGCCGGAAGCCAAAATCTTCGGGGTTCGCCATCAGCCGCTTGACGAAGTCGTCGTAGGCGGCTCGCTCCTCCGGTGGGGCCGCGGCGCGTTCCGCCGCCGGCGCGAAGATCAGGCGGGTCCAAGTCGGTGGGAGGGATGCCACGATCATGACTCCCCCCGTTCAACTCGATCGAGGCGGTCCAGCAGGGCTTCGAGGAGTTCAAAGAGGTCGTAAGACGGAGCGCGTGCTCCGCCATGCCGCGGAACGGACTCCGCGCCGCTCACGATGACGGTGGGCCTGCCAGGTTGCTCCCGCGTCTCAATCGGTCTGACGCCGAGACGCTCGGCAATCTTGGCGACACCGTGCCAAGGATTGATGGTCTCCGTTTCGAACGCGGCCGGCATAATGCGCACGATGTATGCTGGGCTCTCCGTCATGACGGCAGGGCCTCCGGCTTTGCTTCCGCCGCTGGCGCTGGAAATTGCAGGATCTTCGCGCACACCTTCGGCTCGGCCGCGGCGTGACGAGCGGCCATCCGGGCAGCCGCGCCAACCTGGAGCGCGGCGAGTCCCTTGTGCGTGTCGATGGCGAGCCCGGCGATCGCCAGGCGCAATTCATCAGCCGTAGCGCCACCGCGCGCGGCAAGTGCTCTCAGCCGCTCAATGGTCTGGATATGCGCCCGCTCGAGATACCCCGCCCGGAATGCGAGATCGTCGATGATGGTGGTCGGATCCAGCGAAAGATCGGTCATGTCGGCGCTCCCTTCCGGGCATTGCGGTGCTGGAGCGCGATATTTCGAATGGCGCGGCGATCGCGTTTGGTCTGCGCCGCCGCCCTGGCATCGTCAGGGCTCCAGCGGCGGCTGCCGACGATCTGGACGGCTCCATCCTCGCGGATGGTTTTGTAGCGGTAGCCGTCCTCGATCAGCCGGCCGGCCTCGTCGCGCATGTAGCGAATGACGTAGCCAGCCTCATCGTCCGCCTCGATCACGTCGATGACGGTTCGTCCATCGACAGTGATGGCCGGCGCTTCGAAGAAGAACTTCCGCCAATCGCTTTTGCCTGAGACGCGGATCAGCATGCCGACGTCTCCTGAATTCGCTTGGCAACTCCGAAGGCCTGAGCGGCTTCCTCGGCGCGGCCGGCTGCCCTCAGCGAGGACCCGGCATTGAACAGGGCGAGCAGCAGGTCGCCGCGGTCGCGGACCGCATCCCAGTAAGGGCGAGTGAAAAAGGTCGCGCTGACGACAAAGCCGACCCCGGTGAAGGCAATGGCGGTGCCTACGTAGGCGAGCTCCGTCATGGCCGGCGCTCCTCGCCGCAGACGTCGCAAGCCAGATGAGCCTCAGTGCAGGCGGGGCAGGGCGGCGCGATGTGACAGGCGAAGTCGCCTTCGCGGACCAGCACGACGGTGCCGTCGCAGCCGTTAACAGGGCAGCGCTCTCCGTCCTCGAGGGCAACCGGATCGGCGTTTGGTGTCGTGATCTGCAAGACAAGTCTCTCGTGGCATCTGGAAGATAATTCCAGAGAAAGAGGCGTGTCAATAAAAAACTGGAAATAAATTCCAGATCAGATTATCAGTTCGGGCCGACCGCGGCTCAGCGTGGTCGCCGACTAGGAATCCCCCAATTGGACGAACCACTGTTCATCAACATCCCACGTGACCTGATCACCGCTCCGTTTTTCCGACGAGACGGCGAGTTCGGGGAGCGGGAGGCCTGGATTTGGTTGGTAGCAGCAGCGGCTGTTCGATGCGGTACAGGCCCGTTCGGACGGCCTGTTCAACGGAGCGAAATCGATCTCGATCGCCGGAAGTTGGCGGAGCAGTGGGGGTGGACGTCGCGGCATCTCGACAGTTTTTTGAGTCGTTTGGCCGGCGTTGGCTTCATCGAGCGAGATGCAGACATCATCAGAATTGTCGATTTCGACGCGATGACGGTGCCGGAAAGCGACGAGCCCGCCGGCACAACCATCGAGCTATCCAGTCCATCGGAATTGCGCGCGATGGGCGTTCGTATGCGTAGCCGAGAGAGCTCGCACATCCCCGCCGCCGTTCGGCGTGAGGTCGTACTCCGTGACGGGTGGATCTGCCAGTATTGCTACGCAACTGACGGCCGGTTCCATTTCGACCATGTGTTCCCGCGCTCGCGCGGCGGAGCTGACACAGCGGCAAATATCAAAATCGCCTGCGAAACCTGCAATCTGCGTAAGGGCGCTCGTACTCCGGAGGAGTGGCGGGCGGCAACATCATGACCGAACCCCTGACCCCCATCGACCTGGATCTCCGCGACTTCGGCTTCATGCCTTTGGAGGTCGTTCGGCTCCGCGATTCCGACCTTGCGGCGCTGGCGACAGGCGACGAATTTCGCGCCGCCGTGTTGCTGTGGTGCGCCGCGTGGCACCAAGTGCCTGCAGCATCGCTTCCGGCCGACGACCGCCTTTTGGCCAAGTTGGCGGGCTTCGGCCGCGACCTGAAAGGGTGGAACGGCGTCAAGAAGGAAGCCTTGCGGGGCTTCTTGGAATGCTCGGATGGGCGCCTCTATCATCCTGTAATTGCTGACATTGCGATCGAAGCCGGCACAAAAAAGAAGAAGCAGTCGGGCAAGACGGCAAAGGCAACGGAGGCTCGGATACGGAAAGCCGAGGAGGCTCGTAACGCTAAACGTGGCGATGATCGTGACGATGACCGTGACGGTCAACGTAACGATCACCAAGGGATAGGAAGAGAAAGGAATGGAGAGGAAGGGATAGACCCGCCCGGCCAAGCGGCCGAGCGCGATCAACTATTCCCTCTGGGTCAGGTTGGCCCTGCAGAGCGCCAAGCGACGAAGCGACGTTCCAATGCCAGAACGGCCATCGATCCCAACTGGCAGCTATCCGAGGAAGGCCGCGAATACGCGCGGAAGCGGGGCTGGCCGGAACGGCAGATCGATCTCCAGTTTGAGAAATTCAAGAATTTCCATGCGGCCAAAGGAAACTTGATGGCGGACTGGTTGGCCGCCTGGCGCACCTGGGTCGGTAACGATTACGACCGGCAACCGCCTCGAGGTGGTCCGCCGCAGGCACCGAGCCGGGCCGACACCGCGATCGAGGGCATGATGGCCGGTCTAACCGAGGAGGATTTCCATGCGCGATCTCGTTGAGCGACCGAGCGGAGCGCCGCCGGCGCCGCCGTCATTTGCGGGGCTTGAGCCGGTACTGCGCGAATTGGCCGCAGTTCGCGAAGCTTCTGCGCTTGCCGATGGACCGAGCGCCGAGCTCCTAGGCATGGTCGACCGCGCTATCGAGACGCACGCGAAGCACAGAGCGGCATTCGGCAAGGCCATCGCGCCCATACCCGCCGCCGGCGCCGTAGCCTATCTGGGCCTGCTGATGAAGGCATTTCCCAACGCCGGCAGCCAGGATGCCGGGATATTCGGCCAGTTCCTGCGGGAAGACGTCATGTCGCTGGATCCGTCGTTCGGCGCCGTTGAGATGGCGTGCCGCAGGTGGCGCCAGAAGTCCAGATTTCTGCCGGCGATCGCCGAGATGATGGTGGAGGTGAGGGCAGCCCGCGACGAACTCGCAGGGGTTGCCGAGTTCGTTGACCGCCTTCCGGCAATCCGCAACGCGATCGCTGCGAAGCTAGACCGCGCTGGCACGCCCGCGCTCAGGGGCAAACCAGACATGCGACCTAACGTCAGGGATATCGCCTTGTGACCCAAAGCAGTCCTTCCCGCGTGGTACTAAGTTGGGCTATTTCTCAGGCAGGCCCGCCTTGCGAAGGCCATCAAGAAAATGCTCGACATCTTCCGTGCGCTTGAACAGTGCCAGTTGTCTCTGCGTGCCGTCGATGGTGTACTTCGGATCGATCCGCAGGATCTCGGCGGCCTCTGCGTGGGCCTCATCGAGCTGCCCGAGCTGCGCCAGGTTGGCGGCCAGGAAGACGTGACCTTGCCTCATGTTTGGGACCCGCAACGTAAGTTCGCGGAGAGGAGGCAGCGCCTTCGAATACTCCTTCAGCGTATAGTGGGCGAGCCCCAGCTGGCCCAGCGCCCACGGTGAACAAAACGGATCATAGCGCATGTGCGTCTCGATGACCGTGACGGCCCTCGCAGGCTCGCCCGCGCGCAGTAGCGCCATGCCAAACCACCAATCCGTAAAATTGGGGTTCAGTGCAACGGCCTTCTCGAACTCGGCGATGGCTTGCTCATGCTGGCCCTCGAAGGTCAGCACTCCTCCGAGCTGGGCATGTGCGATCGACAGGTCAGGGCCAAGCTGAACGGACTTTCGAGCGAAGCGATGCGCGTGTTCGAGCGCGGCAGGGTTCAAGTGGTCTTCATCCAGGGGCTGGATCCATGCAGCCAGATGGGTCTGCGAAAGCATGGCATAGGCGCGAGCGTAGTTCGGGTCGAGGGAGATGGAGTGATCGAGGAGACGTCGCGCTTCGTAGAGAAGAGGCCGCGCTTCGTGAAGGTCGGCCGCGTTTCGCGCAGACCAAACATCCGAAGCGCGCATCAGGAAATCGTGTGCTTGCCAGGTCGCTGGCGGCTTCAAAAGCGTGCGCTCGGCCTCCGCCTTGTTTACATGGACCACCAGGATCGAGACGATGGTACGGGAAACCTCGTCCTGGACAGCGAAGACGTCCTTCAATTCACGGTCGTAGTGCTCTCCCCAACGCTGCGCGCCGGTAACGGCATCGATGAGCTGAGCGCCGATGCGGACGCGATCGCCCGCGCGACGGATGCTTCCCTGGAGGACGTAGCGCACGCCGAGCTCACGGCCGACCTGACGTATGTCCGGTGATTTGCCCTTGAACCGGAAGCTCGAGTTCCGGGCGATTACGAACAGCTCGGAGAACCGGGATAGCTCGGTGATGATATCCTCGGTAATTCCGTCGCTGAAATACTCCTGCCCCGGTTCCCCACTCATGTTGGTAAAGGCGAGAACGGCGATCGAGGGCTTGTCCGGCAGGGCGAGGTAGGGCGTCGACGGTCGCGGGCCGATCTCGGTCCCACCGGCCTCTCCCTCCAGCACGGTGCCTATGAAGCGGATGCCTTTCCGAGGCACGGTCTTGATGAGGCGCTGCGCCTTGCCGCTGTCGGCAATCGCACATCGTGCTGCGTTGATGCGGGTCGTCACGGCCGAGTCTGAGACGATCCGCCCCGCCCAGACACAGGCGATCAAGTCGTCCCTGCTGACCAGTCGCCCGCGATTTTGGATCAGGTACTCCAGAAGATCAAAGGCTTGCGGCTCGATCCGCACAACTTCGCCGCGTCGGCACAATTCCCGCCGGTCCGTGTCAAGCGCATAGTCCTCGAACAGGAAGCGCATTTGCTGTTCCGACAGTCGCGGCGACCTCGCCATCGAAGTTAGCACACGCGTCGGCGCGGAAAACAAGATGGCGGTAAGGAAAAAGAAGCTCTTCTGAAGGGTGCGTACCACCTCCCAGGCGTATCCTCACGCAGTTCCGGGCACGAGGCCTTATCGAGAGGATGGTGCAATGTGCAACCTGATCGGACTTGCCGTTCGACACGCGCTCACGCGCCGTGGCTTCGTCGCGGGAAGCGCCGCTGGAGCGAGCCTGATCGCGCCCATGATGTGCTCCGCGATCGCAGGCGACGGCAGACTGGACACACGAATTCGGCTCGCTCAATCGTCCGGAGACGCCGCGAATTCGTGGACCAGACTTCTGTTGTTAGGCACTGCAGGCGGTCCCACGTGGTGGCCCAATTCTGACCAGTGCGGCATCTCGTCGGCCGTGGCGGTTGGAGATGCCTATTATCTCGTGGACTGCGGCGAGGGGGTCGGAAGACGCCTTCAGCAAGCGGTATCGCCGGCCAGTAGCCGTACCGTTACGGGCCCTAGCTTGAGAGCGGTCTTTCTGACCCATCTCCATTCCGATCATACCGTCGATTATCCAAATCTGCTGCTGTTCGGACTGTTTACCGGGCTCGACCGTGCCGCGCCTCGCCCCTCAAGGTCTTTGGTCCGGGCCGACGAGGCGAAATGGCGCCTGTCTTTTCACTACGCGGCGCTGCTACCCCGGCTGTTCCAATTATCAATCCCGATAATCCCACGCCGGGTACCAAAGATCTGACAGGCTACATCTACCAGGCTTTCGCGACAGATTTGAACGACCGAATGCGCGACAACGGAAGACGGAGCCTCGAAGCGTTAGTCGAGGTGCATGACATCGATATCCCACAGATTGCCGGGTTCAAATCGGCCAATGAGACCCCTTCTCCTCCGATGGAGCCGTTCAAGGTGTTCGAGGACGATCGCGTTCGTGTTTCGGCAACCCTGGTGGCGCACGCTCCAGTCTGGCCTGCATTCGCCTTCCGCTTCGACACTGACGATGGGTCTATCGTGTTCTCCGGCGACACGGCGCGCAGTGAGAACCTGATCAAGCTTGCAAAAGGCGCGGACATTCTCGTTCATGAGGTCATCGTGACGAGATGGGTCAATGGTCTCTTTCCGACGCCGCGTTCGGTCGCCGAAGAAGGCTTGCTGCAACATCTGCTGAGCGGCCATACGCTGGTTGAAGAGGTTGGCGGGATAGCCGAAGTGGCAGGCGTGAAGAAGCTTGTCCTTAGCCACATTGTGCCTGGCAACGCAACGCGAGAACAGCTGTTGCCTGCAGGCAAGGGCTTTTCGGGCGAACTCGTGATTGGCCGAGACTTGATGCAGATTGGTGTCGGCCAAGCAGCGGCGTCCGCTCGAAAGGGGTAATCTCGCAGGGCTTCATTTTCCTTCGTACCGTTGCATCAGGAGTCGCAGACCGAGCACCAAATGGGATGCCCACTGTTGGCCCCTTTCGGACCTCATCGCGCGGCCCACGGATGACTGCTCACCGGGGACCAGCGGACTTCGGCGGAAGGCCGCGCGACTTCCGAGTTTGATCCATAAGCGACATGGCAGGATTGAAAGTCCTGCCCTACAATGTCCTGTGGGCATCGGTTGCTCAAGACGGCCCGGCGCAAATTGCATCACCAGGAGCTGATCAATGACATTGATTGACGAACGGCTTCTCGAAAGCAAGATGACCCAGATCGAGCAGGCCCGCAGTTGGAGCCCGCGCGTCATCTCCAAGTTCGAAACGCTGATCCGCAGCGGTGACGAGGTCAGCCTGTACCGTGCCAATCCGCTGGCGTTCGCCCGCGACCGCAGCGTGGCTGAGCCGGAGTCGATCGATCTGTTTCTCCACGCCGCTCGTGTCGGGCTGGTCGACATGCATTGGGACGTTCTCTGCCCCCACTCGGGCCTGGTGCTGGAGAGCTTTGGGAGGCTCCGTGCGCTCCGGAGCCATTTTGTCTGCGGGCTGTGCGATATCGAGGGTCAGACGGAGCTGGACGACTTCATCGAGGTTTCTTTCTCCGTCTCGCCGCAAGTCCGGCCCCTCGCTTTGTACGACGTCGATAATCTTTCGATTGAAGATCTGCACTGGAAGCTCAAGTTCGCCAACAGCGGGCGTCTGCCTGGCGGACAAACCCGATTTGTCGATCTCCTGCGCGGCCTCCTCCGCGGAATGACTTATCTGCCATCCGGCCTGACGACCACGCTGCAGGCCGAGATCGGGCCGGGCGCACTCTCCGGCGTCAACGTCCAGACGCAGGCGGGCTTCATGCTTCCGGTCATGCTCGCTCCCTCCGCCGAGCAGATTCCGAAGACTCCGACGGTCGTTCGCATCGCCTATGACGGGCAACGGTTCACGCCAGCCGTTTCGGCCCTCGCTTCGGGTCCCGTGGTCTTCGAGATCAGCAATACCGGTCCCAGGCGCGGTTCGCTGCTCCTGATCAACTGGCCGCCTGAAATCCTAGCTATGCCTGAAAAGCCGACGCTTCAATTCGATCCCTACGTCTCGGGTGGCATGCTGCTGACGCGCCAGACGTTCCGCAAGCTCTTCCGTTCGGAGCGCGTCGATGAAGAGGAGGGCCTCGGCGTCCGGCAGGTGACGTTCCTGTTCACGGACTTGAAGGGGTCGACCGCGCTCTACGAACGTCTCGGGGATCTCAATGCCTATGCCTTGGTCCGCGAACATTTCGCTCTCCTAGATGCAATCGCTCATCAGCATGCCGGTGCCATTGTGAAGACCATCGGCGACGCCGTCATGGCTGCGTTCTTCCAACCGGCGGATGCCGTGGCGGCGGCGCTCCAAATTCTGCAGGACATCCAACGGTTCAACCAGGGGCACGGCCAGCCGGCGATCATTCTCAAGATGGGCGCCCACTGCGGGCCCTCTATCGCCGTGACCCTCAATGAGAACCTCGACTATTTCGGCCAGACCGTGAATATCGCAGCTCGGGTGCAATCATTCGCCGACGCCGGCGAAATTTGTCTCACGGAAGCGCTCTATACGGCCCCCGCCGTTCGCCAACTGCTGACGGGTTACGGTGTTGAGGAGTTCGACGCGCCGCTGCGTGGCGTCGAGGGCGAGGCGCGAGTCTATCGGGTCACTGGCCGATCGTAGCTTAGCTACGCGTTTCCACCTGTATTGCTCGAAGGACAGCGGTGTTGCGAGCGTCAAAGAGAGGGGCCTCCTCAACCGTGCAAATGTGGCCTTCTGGCCCGGGACGGACATTCCGGCCGCTCAATTCCTGCGTTAGTATCAGCCCACCGGTGAGTACCAAAAAGGGCAGAGCATTGGAGGGAAGCCGCCGCAGACCTTCAAGGCAGGCGAGGCACACGCGGAGATGCCGGGCGAGGTCCACAACTTTAGAAATGCGAGCTCGACACAGCCGGCCAAGGCTCTCGGTTTCCAATACGCTAACAAAGGCCAGCCACTCCAAACCAATGCCCTCTGAACGGGTCTGAGAGGGAGGTTTTGGACTCGCTTGGAGGCGCGTTGCGCCCGCGCGAAAGAGTCATCGAATGGAGGGTATGTCGCCTGTTGGCCCAAAACAGGCATCCGAATTCCATCACTAGGCCAAAACAAGTGCTATAGTGTTGCCTCAGGGGCCGCGTCTAGGGACGGTGATGACGCAGAAGAACAATCTGAGAATTGCGCCTACGCCTGGGGCGATCGAAGCGGCCCTTCGCGAAAGCGAGCAGCAGTTGCGTTGGCTGGCTTCCATAATTGATTCCAGCGATGACGCGATTGTTAGCAAAAATCTCGATGGCGTCATTAGAAGCTGGAATAGCGGTGCAGAGCGCATCTTCGGCTACTCTGCCAGCGAGGCCATTGGTCAGCCCATTACGCTAGTGATCCCTCAAGATCGGCTCAGCGAAGAACGTGAGATTTTAACGCGCATCCGACGAGGTGAGCGCATCGACCATTTTGAGACCGTTCGGCAACGCAAGAACGGCAGCTTGATCGTCGTGTCGCTGACCGTTTCTCCTGTCAAGGATGCAAACGGAAAAATCGTCGGCGCATCAAAGATTGCGAGAGACATTACCGAGCAGAAGAAAAATCAGGAGCTGATCGTGACCTTGGCGCGAGAGGCCGAGCACCGCAGCAAGAACTTGCTTGCGAATGCCATGGCAACGGTCAATCTTTCTCAGTCGAGCTCGCCAGAAGGTCTCAAAGAGATAATCACTGGACGTATCCAGGCGCTTGCAAATGTTTGCTCGCTTTTCGCGGCAACGCGTTGGATCGGTGCGGAGCTATCGGCGATTGCGGCGCAGGAACTAGCTCCTTATTTCGATGGGAAGCGAACGTTGATAGACGGTCCACAAACCCTATTAGCGCCGGACGCCGCTCAGGCAATTGCAGTAACGTTGCACGAGTTGGCGACCAACGCAGCGAAATACGGTGCTTTGTCCAAGCCCGACGGCCAAGTCCGCCTGGAATGGTCACACGCAGCTGGCGGTTCATTGCGGCTACGCTGGATGGAGACGGGGGGACCGGTCGCGCAGAAACCTACGCGAAAGGGACTCGGGAGCCGTATCATCGAACAAATGATCGTCCAGCAAAAGGGCGAAGTCCGCTTTGACTGGGGCAAAGACGGGCTTGTTTGCGAAATCACGCTGCCGGTATAACGATGTCTGCGGTTGGAACCGGCCCTGAGGGCGGCTCCTGGATGATCTTTGCCCGCGGGCCGCAACCGTCCGCTCCCTCTCTCCTCAGCTTCGCGTCCGCGAGCGGCGCGCCCACCAACGCGTCATCGGCCTCGAGACGTTTGGCTGCGACTGGCCCTCCACGTGGCGGAGGCGATCGATTTGTAATCTGAGGTTGGTCGGCAACTCCGGGTCTTGTCTTAACGATGTCCGCAGTTTTTCGCCAATTTCTTGAAGAATGGCGCGGCTATGTGAAGAGTCAATCTGGATGGGGTTTCGCATGACGGAAATCTCCCTCGACGCCGTTGTCGATGGCTTCCTACGCCTCTACGACACCCCTCGTGCATTCGATGCACGATAGCGATCCAAGATAGAGGCCGAGACCGCCTTTGGCTATCCTGCGCGAGCGCTTGTTCTTGACAGCTGGTCCGAAATCGAACCTTTGGCTATCCGCGATACGCGCCGTCATTGACGGCGAGCGACGGTCTCGTTCTGCTAAATCGCGCCTGAGGTTTTCGTTCCGATTTTTGTTCACGCGGCCGAGGTTTTCTTCGAAATGGGGAACCGCAGAGTTCCAAGGCGGTCGGCTCGTTCGCGTCCTTTCCACCTGAAGTCGCTTAATGGCCCAAGGCGGACGTAACGCACTCCTGCCTGATGCCCCCACGTTACGTTTGATCTCACGCAGCTTGCAGTATCAAGTCGCTCACACGATCGGGCGCATCGAGCATGACCATGTGGCCAACGTCCGGCAGCTCGAACGTGGCCCAAGACTTGTCGCTCTTGCAATCCGACAATGCCTTATCAAAGGCCGGCTGTGGAAATTTTGGGAGGCGAACGTATGTCTTCTTCGCCACCTTTTGAAGCGCACCGGAAATCTTGATCGGCTGGAGATAGGTGCCGACTGGATGGGGAGTCACTTTAGACTCGGCGAATGCCCGATCGCGTTCGGCAACAACACTGGCTGGGTAATGCGCCGACCCGCGAACTCCTGCCTCGCCCTTATCGATGGCCGCTTGGATGCCTTTACGGACCGGCTCGGCTGCATAGTCCGCTACCCTTTGTCCGTCGGCCGGAATGAAGGCATCGAGCCAGACAACCGATGAGACGCGATCGCCGACGCTTTCCAGTGCGCCCGAGCCTACAAAGCCTGCATAGGACCACGGCACAAGGCAGACGTTCTCGAGACTTTCCCATTTGATCAAGTTGACGACGTCGGCGATATGTGTGTCCAGATCGACGTCCTTGCTCAGCAAATGCGAGCGATCAGCCAACCCTGTGAGTGACTGAGCGAAGACCGTGTGGCCGGCTTTTTCAAGCCGGTCAGTGACCCGGCGCCATATCCAGCCGCCGCAAAAAGCCCCGCTCACCAAGACAATGGTCCTTCGTGCCGATTGGGCGCGAGCGGCACCAATCGCTCCGGAGGCCGTTGCTGCCACGAGACCACTGGTTGCAGCACTGCGAAGGATGCGACGGCGGGTAATTCCACTATTGGTCATGACAAAATTCCTATGCGGTTTAAGGAAGATCAGGACTGAAGCGATAACCAAGCGCGCCTCTTTTGTCAGCTTCTGAGGGAAGTGCGGACGTCGTTCGGCGGCGGATCTATGGGACCACGCCCTAGCGAGCGCGCTAACGGTTTGAGGCTGCCTTCAAGGCATCGCTGACGGCCTGGCGAAGCTGCCGATCGACGCTCTCGACATAGGTTGAATCCGTCGACTGGCCGGTAGCGCGGAACGCGCGCTGGATATCGCCAAGCTCTTCCTGCTCAGCGATCAGCTTGTCGACGGTTCGCTTCCCGCCGAACTCGGTCTGGTATTTGACGAACGCCGATTTGCAAGCCTGCCTCACCGCCTGGTTCAGCGATGTGCGATCGGTGCATTCCGCGAAGTAGTTCAGTAGCGATCGCAGTTCAGGTTCGCTCATGCGAGCAATCTCGGTGCGAGCGGCGCGGATCGACTCTTCGGACGGCTGCGCGGCTTCAACCCGCGCGGCGGCGCCAAGACTGATCAGGATAATCGCGGCGAGGGTGTATTTCGAGGTTGAACCCGCGGCCGCCCTGGCGACGGCACCGCGAGCAGAACAGGCGCTGCCCAAGCTCATCGATTGTGGTCTCTGATGGAATCCGGAAGTGCTGGAGATCTTCGCAGGTCCAGACGACGGCGTGACCGCAGTCTGAACACAGGATTTGAAGGAAAGGCTCGGAAGTGACGGATTTTGCAGTGTTTTGACGCCGCATCGCTCTCGCTCGTGACGATGTATGTCGGCATCATTGAATCTTTCCGAGCGCGAGTCGATTCCACAAGATGTGGTGGTTAGTTGAACTCGACGCCTACAATGCGATGGATGCTTTCAACCAGGTCCGCGGCAAAACGCATCTGCCTGGCAGGGTTCAACTGCTCAAGGACCAGTTCTTTCTTCGAGAACGACACGAACTTCTTCGCATAGCCATCGAATTCGCCCTCAACTTCCGTACGGATCTGCACGACAACGAAATGTCCGCGCCGATACGGCAGCTTTGGATTGACGTACAGCTTGTAGCCATCCTCGATGGCGGGCGACATTGAATCTCCACTCTGCTCCACGCAGTAAGCCTCGGCGACAGCCTCGAGGCTCGGCGGGCGGAGAATCTCCCCAACCTTTTCCCCGTTCAAAACGAACTTCCCTTCGCGCCCTCCAGCGGCTCGCCCATAGATCGGTAGAGGAGACCGTGGGTATTTTATTTCTGATTGTTCGCTCGTAACGTTTGCGGGCACAGGGTTTTCGTCAAGACCTCCTAAGGTCGCTGAAACTTTATGGTTACCGCTAGTTGCGTCGCCATCGCGCAGCCACTGCACCGTCACGCCGAGAGCGTTGGCCAATTGCGCCATCGTTTGACCGCGGGGCTGTTCCACCGGCTTCTGCTTGGTTGAGATCTTCTCGTAGCTGTAGATGCGCTCACGCATCACGGCGATCGCATCGGCGTCATCGCCGACGATCAATCGAGCGAGCTGCGGGACCGAATAGCCCTTCGCTCGGCGAGCCGATTTTAGCCTGTGGTTCCAGAGCATGGGGGTGGCGTTCAAGCTAACTCTCTCAGCCGAAGGGATTCTTTCCCCGCCAGCATAGGAACTGGAATTATTTTCGGAATGGAATTCGGATGCCTTGTGTCCGGAATTAAATTCCAGTAAATTCCAGAGGCCATGACAGATGCTTCCGCAGACACTCCGGCCACCGTTCGTCCCAAGACGGTTCCCGAAATCATCAAGTACGCCGGCGGTGCCGCGGAGATCGCGAAGGCGTCCGATGGGGCCGTCACGATCGAGGCCGTCTACAAATGGCCCAAGATCGGCATCCCGGACCGCCATTGGGGCGTGATCCGTGGGCTGTGCGACGTCACAGCTGAGGAACTCTACGCCGCCAACGTTGCCGCTCGGACCCCCGCCGAAGCGGCCGGCCGGTGAGGGCGTCGTCATGACACACCGCCTATCACAGTTTTCAGCTTGGCGGCTTTCGTCGACAACCTCGCCGCTTGATCGATCAGTTCGGGCACCCGGATTGCCCAGTGCGTTTCTGAGCGTCCTGACGCGTGCAGTAACAGTCGCTCCGAAAGGCGGTCGAGCATGACCGCGGCGCAAGTCCGGTGCGCGAGCCCGGCATCGATCAGCATCTGCAGCATCGCATCGAAGCATTCTTCCGCAATCAACATTCGTGTTCCGGCCAGGGCGGCACGCGCCCAGTCGTCATCTTTGTCAGGCGTCGGCACGACGGCGACGCTGGAATTGTGTTTGTGAAAATAGGGAGCATTCATCATGGGAACAGCATCGCTTGCCGCTTCGATCAATGCAAACATCCACGCTGCACGTTCGGACAGTTCGAAATGCACAAACGTGCGGTCGATGAAAATGACCGCCGAAATCATTCGTATTTCGCAGAATGGCGCCAATCGCGGCAGTATGCGGAAGCTGCTTGCCGAGCTCGCGCACTGCTCGCTGCGGACCATCGACAACTGGATCTCGAAGGATCGCTCGATCCAGTTCGAGCAGTTCTTCAATTTGAAGGATCGGACTGAGAGCGCTGAGGGTACCGCATACTTCGAAGCGATGTGGCAGCAAGTGCCTCAGCGTGTCCGCGATCGATTTTTCGAAGCCGAGGCGCTGCGCCGCACTCTCGCGGATCGCCAGCGCCAGCGTGAGATCGAGGATCGTGACGCCCAGGCGCGTTTGCGCCAACTCAACATGGACCTCAACGCCTCGAAGTGACGGTACGGGCCGCGCGGGACCGCGGCATCCATCTCAATCTTGGAATTCCTCGTGACCAACCTTCTATCCATCACGGCCGTGGCTATAGCTCGCGCGTGCATCAAGCTCTCCGATTTCCATCGCGTCCGTCGGGACGTTTGGATCGACCACGCCGAGTTCTGGTCTGACTTTAACAGGTGGCTGCGCCTCGGCGGAGCCAAGCCGTTCGCCGATATCCGCACTGACCGGAAGGCGAGGGACTCATGATCGGACGTGTTTACTTCGTGGAGTCCAACGGTCGCATCAAGATCGGGTATTCACGGAATGTCGAGGGGCGCGTCCGCGAGATGCAGGTGGGTTCTCCCGCCCGCCTGAACCTCCTGTGTGACGTATCCGGCAGTCGGTCGTTCGAGCGCGCCGTCCATCTCTCGCTAGCAGCGCACAGAAAGAAGGGAGAGTGGTTCGACGATTGCAAGGAGGTTCGCGACACAATTGCGAACATCCAGCAGTCTGGTTACGCAGCAATCGGGTTTACCGACGAGCCGGATGTCAACGAGGCCTCACTGAGTGCGGCGAAGAAGGTCACTCGCGCCATCGTCAGGCAGGCTAAGGTCTTCAGGACGAGAAAGGAGTTCGCTGACGCGGTTGGCTGTGCAAAGAGCACGGTAGACAATTGGAAGTCCGGAAAGCGCTCGATCGATATCGGTGCCGTCATGCGGTTATTCGATACCGAGCACGATGTCGAGTTTTTCGAGGCGCTCTGGAATTGCTTGCCCGAGCGGTTACGCGAGCGGTGGCTAGCTCGGCACCGTGCCAATCCAGATTACGAGGGCATCTATGTCCGCCGCACCGAGCTTCAGGTGCCAGCGCGATGACAGTATCTCCCACCTGGTCTGAAGATCGCGTTGAACGGCTCAAGAACCTTTGGGCCACCGGCATGTCATGTTCGCAGATTGCTGCCGAACTCGGCAATGTCACCCGCAATGCAGTGATCGGAAAGGTCCATCGCCTCGGACTGCCTGGCAGGGCAGACGACCGAAGGGCGAAGGCCATCGAGGCGAAGTGCGCACCGCGAATGGGTTCGCCGACGCCCAAGCGCACTAAGGTTTTGCGGGCTGTTCTTTCCAACCCGAGTTATTCCGCGGAGGCAAAGGAACCCCTGGAGGACCCCACCGCCGGCTACGCGAGCGCATTCGACGCCAGCGTTGCAGTGGATCGCCGCAAGGGGCTGCTCGACCTTCGTGACGGCGATTGTAAATGGCCGATCGGCGATCCCACGACGCCGGACTTCTTCTTTTGCGGTGATCCGGCTGTGTCGGAACTACCGTACTGCGGTCCACATTGTCGCGCGGCCTATCAGAGCGCTGGTCAGCGCGAGATCCGCATCACGCCCGAGGAGCGCGCCCGGCGTGTCGCCTTGGGACAGCGTATGGCCGCGATGAACCGCGCGAAGAGGGCGGCCGCGTCATGAATCACGGCGCTCCCACTATCATGAAAGACTACGCCCGCAAGGAGTGCATCGTCTCCTTGATGACGGTCGAGCATGCCGGCGGCAAGGATGTCGCCGCGATGGTGATCGACGCACATCTGCAGGCCATTGCCGCATACCTGGTCGGGTCGTTCGGGCGGCAGAGGGCGTTCGCTGTCTTTTCACAGTACGCCGACGAGGTGATCAAGCCGACGCTGCCGACGGGAGGACGGCCGTGACCGGACTCACCAGTGTGCAGGCCCAATGCGTCGAGTTCGTCGGACACCACATTGAACAGTTCGGTGCCTCGCCATCTTATCGGGAGATCGCCGATCATCTCGGGATCCGCGGACGCGGCACGATCTCGCATTTGATCGACAGCATCGTCGAGCGCGGCGCACTTCTGCGCGAGCCGGGTAAAGCGCGGACCCTGAGCATTCCGGAGCCCGGGATCGCCGGCGGACTGGTCGTCCATCCTCTCCCCGATGTTCGGCGCGCGATCAAGGCCTACGCACGCCAGCACCGCATCTCGGAACGGACCGCGGCTGAGGAAGCGCTGCGCGCCTACTTCATGGAGCCCACTTCACCATGAAGAACTTCTTCTTCGACCCACTCCCGATGTTTGGCTTCGATATCTGCATCGTCGATCCGCCGACGGAATTCGAGCTCTATTCCTCAAAGGGAAACAAGAAGTCGGCGTCCGCTCAGTACGACATCTTGTCGTGGGACGAGCTTGGACAATTGCCGGTTGGCCACCTGGTCCGCAGCAATGGCGTCGTGGGCTTATGGGCTTGTCCGCCGACCCTCGATAAATCGATGTGGCTGCTGAAGCGTTGGGGCGCGCTCTACAAAACCGAACTGGTTTGGCCGAAAGGACGGGTCGGTACCGGATACCGCGCCCGCGGCATGCACGAGTCCGTGTTGGTCGGGGTCTTCGGAAACGGAGAGCAGATCCACGATCCATTCTGGGGTGTGATCAAGGGCAAGGCCCGCGGCCACAGCCAGAAGCCGCGCGAATTCTACGAAATGATCCGCGAGCGCACGCCTGGATTGGCGCGCTGCGACCTTTTCTCGCGCGAGACGCATGAAGGGTTTGTCGCCTGGGGCAACGAGGTCGGCAAATACGACGACGGCCGCCGGCCCGAGCGCCGGCAGAAGGAAAAGCTAATCGCCCCGACGCCGCTGTTCGACATGCTCGAGGTCGCGGCATGAGGGCGCGCACTATCGACCACGACCAGGTGAGGGCGCTGCACGCGGAGAACCTGACCGTTCCGCAGATCAAGGCACGCGTCGGCGGATCGCCTGCCTATCTCCGCCTCATCATCAAGGGGAAGGTCGGCATCAAACCGACGAACATTTCGCGGCAGTCCGCACTGTCGCTGGCCGGTCGACCCGCGAAGATCCCAGCCTTTGACACTCCCGCGATCGTGGAGGGGCGGACGGTCTATCGTTCGACCGTGGTCGACCCGGGGTCATACGGTTTTGACGTCCTCAAGAGCGGCTTCAATAGCTCGAAGATCGGCAAGGTCGTCACCAAGGGCCGCTGGAAAGGCTTCCCGATCTACACCCTGACGCTCGAGGAGCGCGCGACGTGCCCGCTATCCTGCCGGCATTGGCGTTCCTGCTACGGCAATTCAATGCAGCACGCGCACCGACTCGCCCGCGGCGCCGCGCTGGAAGCCCGGCTGGAGCAGGAGGTCCGAGCGCTCGGCCGCAGGCATCGCCGCGGTTTCGTGGTGCGGCTTCACGTCCTGGGTGACTTCTATTCGGTTGCGTATGTCGCGCTTTGGCAGCGTCTCCTCGCCGAAGTGCCGCAGTTGCACGTCTTCGGTTTCTCTGCGCGCTGGGATGCCGAGCGCGATCCTATCGCCGCGGCGCTCGTACGCCTGGTGTTGGCGAAATGGATTCGCTTTGCCATCCGTTTCTCCGATGCCCCGATCGACGAATGCTCGACCGTATCGGTTGAGACGCCGCTGCAGGCACCAGCGGAAGCGATCGTTTGCCCTCAGCAGCTCGGCCGGACCGAGGCATGCGCGACTTGCGGCCTCTGCTGGCAATCGAAAAGGCCCGTCGCCTTCATCACCCACTGACAACAAGAGGAACCCCAATGTCGAAGCCCAACGAACCTGCCCAAGCCGCCCTCGATTCCGCGAACCTTTCACGTATTCGCAACGCGCAGGCAGAAGCTGCCGCGCAGAACGAGGTCAATAACACCGCGAAGAACAAGTTGCGCGGGACATACGCCCAGACCCAGGCGCAAGGCCTGCATAACGAAGCTGCCAAGCTGGCGCTGGAGCTCGTCGAGGGCGGTGACGAAGCCATCGACGCGTTCTGCGAGAAGGTCAGCAAGGCCGGCGTTTACGTCGGGTACCTCGGCAAGGTGCTCAGCCCGAGGCAGTTCGAACTGTTCGGCATGGCCGGCGTCGGCCCGACGCCCGAGGACGAGAGGGCAAAGCTCGAGGGCCGCGCCGCCGGCTTCCGTCTCGATAGCGAGCCCGGCTCCAAGGAAACCGACAACCCGTACGAAATCGGCTCGCTCAAGGGGCAGGCATGGCTTTCAGCGTTCCGCGATGCGCGCTCTGAGCGCGATCACGTCCTGTCGATGCCGGCGCCGGTGACCGAAGGCGAGAGAGCCAGAAGCGGCGATGACGAAGAAGGCAAAGCCTAATCGAGACCCGCAGCAATTCCGCTGCCGGAAACAAGAGGACAGAGAATGAAGCGCAAACCGTTTCTCTACGAACTGAGCAATGCCGTGAAGATGGTCGAAAGCAACGAAGAGGGCACCGTCATCGGCCGTGCCGAGTATCAGGACCACATCAATAGTTACTTGGTCCGGTACCGCGCCGGCGACGGCCGCCAGGTCGAGAACTGGTTCGACGAAACCGCGATCAAGGCTGCCTGATCGCGATGAAGATCCTGGGCTTAGATATCGCGACGACAACGGGCATCGCGCTGCTCGACGGCGATCGCTATGTCTTTGCCCGGGCCTTCCATTGGGAAGGCAAGAATTCGGGGCAGGTGTTCCGGCATTTCCGGAAGACGCTCTACCAGATCATCAAGGACAACGCGGTCAAGTACGTGGCCGCGGAAGAACCGCTCCGCACCGACATCGAGCTCAAGGGCAAGCCGACCGAGGAGAACCCGGAGCCGGAGTCGACCCGGCCGCCGATGAAGACGTTCCTGCGGATCTACGGACTGTGCGCGATCGCCCAGGAGACCTGCGCCGCCCATGACGTCCCATTCATCTACGTCAATCAGGGGACTTGGCGAAAGGCCTTCACCGGCTCCGGGCGGGCGACGAAGGACACGTCGCTCGGCTTTGCCCAACTGATCGACAAGACCATCACCTCTTACGACGCTGCCGAAAGCCTCGGTGTGGCCTGGTGGCTTCGCGGCCACCTCGATCCGCGCTTCGCCGCGCCGCGTGGCGATCTCTTCGAACCGACACTCACCCCATCTCGAAAGGAGACCCCGTTTTGAAAGCCGTCATGGAACAAGCCGCGCTCGCAAAGCTGCTCGGCCGCGTCGCGCGCGCCGTTGAACAGCGCAACACCATTCCAATCTTGAGCAACGTCCTGATCGATATCAGTCAGGATAAGTTGAGCGTCAAGGCCACCGACCTTGACCTCGAGGTCATCGACTCTATCAGTGCCGAGGTGGCTGAGAAAGGCAGCACGACGGTACCGGCCAGGCTCTTCCATGACATCGTCCGGAAGATGCCCTCCGGCTCGCAGGTGGTGCTGGAGCAGACAGGGGACTCTATCGCAGTCGTCAAGTCGGGCCGCTCTCGGTTCACGCTGCAGACCTTGCCGGTGAGCGATTATCCGAACCTTTCGGCCGATGACCTCAATGTCAGTTTCGCCGTCGCCGGGAAGGATCTGCGGCGGCTGGTTGATCGGGCAGCGTTCGCGATCTCGACGGAAGAGACCCGCTTCTACCTCAACGGCATCTATCTGCATGCCGTGAAACAGGGAAATGTCGCGACACTGCGAGCGGTCGCCACCGACGGTCACCGCCTCGCCCAGGTCGAGTATCCCTTGCCGGAGGGAGCCGCGGACCTGAAGGGGATCATCCTGCCCCGGAAAACGGTCGGCGAAATCACGCGTCTCTTTGACGCTGGCGAGAACGAAATCCTCGTCGAGGCCTCCAGCAGCAAGATCCGAGTCTCAGCCGGCGACCTGGTGCTGACATCGAAGCTGATCGACGGCACTTTCCCGGACTACGGTCGTGTTATCCCGGTCAACAACGACAAGAAGATCGCGGTCGTCTGCAAGGACATGCTCGCCGCCACCGATCGCGTCGCAACGATCTCTAGCGAGAAGGGCCGCGCAGTGAAGCTGACGCTTGGTGCCGGCAAGATCACCCTGAGCTGTCAAAACCCGGACGCCGGCACAGCCACCGACGAGCTTGAAGCAGAGTACGCGGGGGAGGGAATGGATATCGGTTTCAACAGCCGGTACCTGCACGACATTTTCACGCAGATCCCAGGCGACACCGTCAAGCTGGATCTCGGCGACCCGGGGTCACCCGCGCTGCTGCGCGGCGCCGACGAGTCGATCCTGTACGTCCTCATGCCGATGAGGGTGTAGACGATGCAGATCAACGCCAAGAAAATCGAGACTGTGCTTCCCGAGGTTCTCCGGAGGCACGGCATCCGCACCACCGACTATCACGGCGTCCAATACGTCGGCATGTCGGAGACGATCGCGCTGGAAACTGGCGTAAAGGTTCCGAGCCTACCGGAGTCGAAAGTCGTCTCGCTCGCGGATCTTGCCCAGGACATTGCGGAGGCGCTGAATTGAAAGCCATCGACCCCATCATGCTGGCTTGGGCCGCCGGAATTATTGAAGGCGAGGGCAGCATCTACTCGAATGTGCGAACGCAACTCCCGACGCGCGGGCGGAACATGCATCATCGAGTTCGCGTGGTCATGTCGGACCGCGACGTCGTGACCAGATTGCGGGACGTGTTCGATATCGGCCGGGTTGTCCCTTATTCGAATACCCAAGGACTCGGGAAGAAGCAACTTTATCGTTGGGAAGCGGCCCGTCGCGCTGACGTAGTTGCCGTGTGCGACGAAATCTATCCATTCATGGGAGAGAGGCGGCGAGCGCAGATCGATAGGCTGCGCGCCTTGCTACTTGCGAATCCAGCCGTCCCCGCCGCCGAGCGGGTAAGGCGGACATGGATTTCGCGGCAAGCGACAGCCGCTCGGTCGTGGGAAGCCGAGACGGGAATCAGTCAATGAAGCGAAAGATATGGTGATCAACGCGGCATTAGGCGCCGATGATGCGCCGGGCCGGCCAAAGGTCGAGGCATGACGCGCGAAGACACCGCCGAGATCAAGAAGCGGCTGAACGAGCAGTTGGAGCGTGTCCTTGACCACTTCTGGAAGGGGTACAAGACGCGCGGCAAGATCGCGTATCCCGCTCCCGGCGTCAAAGGCGACCTCGGATCGTTTCAGGTCTATCTGGCGACGGTCGGCAAGTACACGCGCGGCTCATGGGTGCGCAGCTCGGCCCGCATTGGCGGCGACGAGATCAATCTCTTCGCCTACGGTATGACCGGAAGTCACAAGGCCGATGCGGAGGTATTCGACAGCGCGCGGGAGTTTGTCGGGCTCGATCGCGCTCGGGAGGAGACGCCGGAGGAGCGGCGACGGCGCGAGGACTGGGCGGCCGAAGCCGCAGCGAAGCGGGCGGCGGACGACCAGCGTGCCGCGGAGCACGTCCAGGCCCGTCAGCGGAGCGCCGCCGAGATCTGGCAGGAGGCCGTGCCGATCGTCGGGACGCACGCCGAGGCCTATCTCCTCGCCCGCGGCATTCCTGCGCCGCCCGGCGGCTGGGATGACTGTCTCCGGTTTCACGGGCGCGTGCTGTACGACCTTGATGACCGGTTGGCCTTTCCTACGCTGGTCGCCCGCGTCGACGACGTCTTCGGGGACCTAACCGCCATCTGGAAAGTCCACCTTGATCCGGCGAAGGCCGCAAAGGCGCCAGTCGATAAGGCCAAGATTGGCGCTGGCGCGGCCGCTGGCGGTGCCGTGCGGATCGGCGGCGTCGCGGCTCATATAGGTCTCGGGGAGGGGCTGGAAACCTGTCTCGCCGCGCGCGCGCTGATCAAGTATCGGCGCCCGGTCTGGGCCGGCCTCAGCACCAGCGGCGTTGCAGGACTCGAGCCGCCGATCGAGGTGGAGAGGATCACGTCTTTCCCGGACGGCGACAAGCCGTGGCGGCGTCAGGACGGTGAGCTCATCCTAGCCGAGCCCGCCGGTCGCGTCGCGGTGCGGAAGCTTCATGAACGTATGGTCGCGATCGGCAAGCTTCACGACAGCCAGCCCGAGCCGCGTATGCGGACGGATTACCTCGACATCTGGAATGCGCGGCAGCGCGTGGAGGCCTCAGCTTGACTGCACAACTAATGACCGACTCCGTCGGGCGAAAATACGTGAGCCGGAAGCGGACTAAGATCTGCGCAAACTGTGGAGCGCCATTCCACAGGAAGGGAACGGCAACCCGCTTCTGCTCCAGGCGCTGCTATGGCCTATCAAAAGCGGGAAATCCGATCGCGAACCGTCAATCCCCCCCGCGGCTCGGTTCGTGTATCGAGTGCACAAATTGCGGTGATGCAGTTTGGCGCAAACCGAGCGCGATCAGGTCGAACGTCTTTTGTTCGCGAAGCTGCAGCAACAGCCACAATCTCAATCTCTTCTCGACCAGATCTGCTTCCGCCCCGACGTCCCTCGAGCGAATTCTATATGACGCGTTGAGCACATTAGGGCTGACGTTCGAGCGGCAGCGACGGATCGGCAGATTCGTCGTCGACGCATATCTGCCGACCGAAGGTGTCGCGATCGAGGTGGACGGAGAGTATTGGCATTCGCGCCCTGAGAACATCGAGCGGGATAAGCGCAAGGACGACGCTTTTCGGGGCTACAACATCCCTCTGGTCCGGATATCTGAGGCGCAAGCGCGGTCGGGCATCATCGAAGCCGTGAAGGCGGCATTGCCATGACAGTGAGAATCCTGAATGGCGACGCGCGTTCGGTTGTCCGGCTCCTGCCTTCCAACTCGGTGCATGCCTGCGTCTGCTCGCCACCGTATTTCCGCCTGCGCGATTACAAGATGGCTGGCCAGATCGGGCTCGAGAACTCGCCCGAGGCCTATATCACGGAGCTCGTCGACCTCTTCCGGGAGATCCGGCGCGTTCTGCGGGATGACGGTTCGCTCTGGATCAATATCGGCGACTGCTACGCGGGATCCGGCCGCGGCGGCAATCCTGCCGCGGCGTCCTCGACGCTGCTCGGTACGCTGCAGTCACAGGAAGCGTCCATGGTGGTGCGCCAGAACTGGGAGATCGGCGCGAGTGCAAGGATCGCGGCGCAGACCGAGCGCGGCAGCCGGTTGCCGGCGGGCAACCATGCGAAGGCCCAGGGCGACGGAGCGATCGGCCGCGCCTGGGAGCCGCCGGCGGCTGGGCTTAAGCAGAAGGATCTCATTGGAATCCCGTGGATGCTGGCCTTCGCGCTCCGCGCCGACGGCTGGTGGCTGCGCAAAGACAACATCTGGGCGAAGCCGAACGGTATGCCGGAAAGTACGCGGGATCGGTCGACGAGCGCGCACGAATACGTCTTCCACCTCACGAAGTCGGAGACCTACTACCATGGTTATGAAGACGTCAGGCTGCCGGCGGCGCCGGAGTCGGTAAGCCGATTGGCGCGCGCGATGCGGGACAAACTCGGCAGCGAGGGCGCGCTTGTCGTGAGTGGCGACGGCTATGCGCCGGAAGGGCAGCCGCCGCACTCCGGCGCCCGCAAACGCGATCGACGGCGCGGCCACGGCCGGCGTCATGCCGGCTTCAACGATCGCTGGGACGGAATGTCGGTGGCGGAGCAGCGCGCCAACGGCGCGGCGCTGCGGTCCGTATGGTGGGTCGCGCCCGGCGGCTTCAACGACGAGTTTTGCACCAATTGCCGCAGGTTCTACCCGAGTGCCGAACTGGGCCGTCTCCGAACCGAAAAGATCGAACGCGAGGGCCGCAAGCTAACGCTCCGCTATTGCGAATGCGGCTCCCACCACGATTGGCTTAACCATTTTGCCGTGATGCCGCCGGAGGTCGCCGCGGTTTGCATCCTGGCCGGCGTGCCGCCGGGTGGAACCGTGCTCGATCCCTTCGCCGGCGCCGGCACCACCGGACTGGTCGCGGACCGGCTCCAACGCGACGCCATCCTGATCGAATTGAACGCGGACTACGCCGAGATGGCGGCCAAGCGGATCAGCGCCAGCCATCCGATGCTAACCGCGGTCGAGCTCGAGGCGGTGCCGGCATGAGCAAGCGCCCCGCCGCAACGCCCAATAGGCCGACCCAAAACGTTCGGGCTGAGGAAGCCATCATCGGAAAAATTTTGGGCTCGGCCGAGACTTTCTGGGCCGTCTCGGATCGAGTGTCGGCGGACCAGTTCACGCTGCACCACCACCGCCTGATCTTCTCCGCGATCGAGGAATGCTGCCTCAACGGCGCGGGCCCCACACTGTCGCTGCTCGAGTCAAAACTTCCGACCGAGTTTGAAGGAGTCGGCGATACCGAGGCCGTTCTCCAGATCCTGATCGAGAAGGCCGCCGACGTCAGCAGTGCGCTTGATTTCGTCGACGACATCATTCTGGCGTGGCGGGAACGCGCCCGCATACAACTCGGGAAGATCGCCACGGCGCCCGACAAGACCTTCGATCAAACGCGCCAAGAACTGGACGACATGCTCCGCTTGGTCGACGACCACGATCGAGTGCGACATGCCGTTGCACTCGGTGACGCTGCCGGCAATGCGATGGCCAAAGCAGGCGAGGCCTACGAGCATCAGGGCAAGCGCGCGGTCGGCGTGCTCACCAAGATCCCGGAATTGGATGAGGTTCTCGGGCCGATCGTCGGCGGAACGACTGTCACGCTGGCCGCGCCATCTGGCCACGGCAAATCGGCCTTGATGGCGCAGATCCTCCGCGACAACGCCGGGCCATCGCTGGACGAGACGAGCATTTTCCCGGGCTTCTCACTCAGCCTCGAAATGTCCGCGGAGCAGATAGCCTATCGCGACATCGCTTCGTTGTCCGGCGTCTCGGTCAAGAAGCAGATCAGCGGCGACTTCAACCAGAAAGAATTCCTCGATATCCGGCGGGCAAAGGAACAGCTCGAGTCGATCAAGGTCTGGGTCCAGGACCGCAGCCGGATGACCATCAAGCAGATCGGCAACGAATTCCGGAAGGCGAAGCGCCGGTACGGCGTGAAGCAGTTCTGCATCGACCACCTGAAGCTGGTCGAGCCCGAGCAGGAGCATTGGAATGTCGTCCGTACGGTCGAATACGCCTCGGCCTACACCAAGGATCTCGCCAAGGAACTTGATGGCGTCGTGTGGCAGCTCGCCCAACTGACCCGCGAAGGGCAACGCGCGCCCAGTTGGAAGTTCGGCAGCGGCGATATCTACGGCGGCGGCCTCATCGTCGAGAACAGCGACATCATCATCGGCTTGACCATTCCCAAGATTTGGCTCCGCGGCAACGAGCCGGAACCGGCATCGGAAGACAATCTGAGGGGCCGGGAGCAGCGCGATCGCTGGCTGAGGGAATACGACATCTGGAAGGAGAAGGCAGCTTTCGCGGTCTTCAAGAACCGCAGCGGCACCCGCAGCAAATGGAAAGAGATCGACTTCAACGGACCGCGGATGCTGTTTGGAAGCACCGACAGAGAGGAGATACCGTTCTAAGCCGACTGTTCGCGCTTGTTTTTGCTAAACAAGCCATTCGCAGCAAGTCGACGTAACTCGCACTGAAGCCCCTCTTTGTAGTTGGCGTCACGCCCAGGTTGTGGTATATAGTCGATCATTACTCTTACTATTTTGTTTTTATAGGAGGCTACAATGCTTCCAAAGACCAACCTCGTTTTGTTTTGGTTACGCCACTTAGCTCTGATAACGATCACTACACTCGCTTCTGCGCAGTTCGCCGAGGCGCAGTTTACTCAACAAGGTTCGGAGTTGGTCGGCTCTGACGTTCTTGCGCCATGCATCGTTGGCACCCCCGCTCCATGCCCGAACCAAGGCGGAGCTACCGCGCTGTCCGCGGATGGCAATACCCTTATTATGGGTGGTCCATACGACGCTGGCGGGATAGGAGCAGCGTGGGTGTTCGTTCGTAGCGGCTCCGCTTGGACCCAGCAAGCTAAGCTCGTCGGCACCGGCTATACCGCTGCCCCATATGTTTTCCAAGGCATGTCCGTCGGACTATCGGGCGACGGTAATACCGCAATTGTCGGCGGGCCCTTTGACAACAAAAGGCTTGGAGCAGCATGGATTTTCGTCCGCAACAACGGCACCTGGAGTCAACAATCCTTGCTGGTCGGCGACCACTACATTGGTGCCGAAGTCCATCAGGGCAGAGCCGTAGCACTATCCTACGACGGCAATACTGCCATGATCGGAGCAGACGCCGATAACAAATTCATTGGAGCGGTGTGGGTTTTCACTCGCAAAGGTACAACGTGGAGCGATCAAGGACGAAAGCTTGTGCCTAATGACAGGCAAGGTGCTCCCTCCTTTGGCTGGTCGCTGGCTTTGTCGAATGACGGCAATACTGCGATAATAGGTGGACTGGACGACAACAATGACTCCGGTGCTGCGTGGATTTTCACACGAACCGATGATTGGGACGAACAAGGATATAAGCTAGTTGGCAATGGCGCTGTCAACGCATCGTCGCAAGGTGGTTCGGTCGCACTATCTGCCGACGGTAATACCGCGGTTATTGGAGGTCATACCGATAACAAAGCCGTTGGAGCGGCGTGGATTTTCAGAAGATCGGGTGGGGCATGGACTCAAGACGGACTGAAACTCGTTGGGACCGGCTACGTGCCCGTTTCGACATTTGGCGTTCAACAGGGAGAATCAGTTGCAATTTCTGGTGATGCCAGCACTGTCGCGCTTGGGGGGCCATTAGATAACAACTACACAGGGGCAGCATGGGTATTTACCTACGCCAACGGAAAATGGTCGCAGTTGGGAGCCAAGCTTGTTGGCTCGGGCGCGGTCGGCCGCACAATTGGCCATT
The DNA here is from genome assembly GCF_054063415.1 of Bradyrhizobium sp. USDA 4011. Lineage (NCBI taxonomy): Bacteria > Pseudomonadati > Pseudomonadota > Alphaproteobacteria > Hyphomicrobiales > Nitrobacteraceae > Bradyrhizobium > Bradyrhizobium sp. USDA 4011. The sequence goes on along the minus strand of NZ_JBSSGG010000001.1, from coordinate 150,425 downwards.
CGGTTGCACTGTCGAGTGACGGCAAAACTCTTGTCGAGGGGAATCCGGCTGACTGGTTATGGGAGGCCCCGCGCGGACGAACAGCCGCGAGCCAATCCGGCGCATGGGTCTTCGTCAGACCTTAGAGCCATACTTATGGAGAGACCGGGAATCTCAGTGCGGAGGGGGCCGCTTCCGCATGTCTTTGCCTGAGAATCAGGCCGCGACAATGCCTGATCAACACGGTAGCGGAGTGTGCCCAAAATTGCCCCTTTGTGGAGAGCAAGTCATATGACGTGCGCAGAGAAAAACGGAAAACCATTCGCCACGAGGGCCGCCGAAATCACAGAACAAGTGCGGGCTGCAAATGAGAATCTGGCGCGGCTCGTCGAAAAATCGTCCGTCGATCCTTTCGGCTCGGCTACGCGGTCTGTTATCGATAAGCTAATGCTTGTCTCCACGATTGGCGCTGTCATTGCAACCGTCGGAATAGTCAAGGAAGTCGATCTAGGGCCGTTCAAGATTGACGTTCATGTTGTGAAGTTCATCCCAGTTTTTATAGCAATCACCATTGTATTCTACGGCGCGAGCCTCCACTCCCTTGCTACGACCGACATTCGAAAATGGTGGGCGACCAACCGGCTAAGCGCTACGTCACTGCAGCCCGTGTCAGCAATGATACTCGCGCTCATGGCGGAAAATGAGAGGATATTTAGAGAGCAAGCAGAGCTTTTCAGAGAGATGATCGCAGCTGGTGAAGATATAGGCGAGCTGGATGAGGATGAGGTACCTCTGATCGTCAAGAAAGCAGCTGCGGAAGCCGACGCCCGCTCTGAAGTTCTAAAACGCGAACATGCGAAGTTGCTTCAACCTGTAGAACGAGAGCGCAAGCAGTTCGCGATCGGCTTGGCCATCTTTGTGATCCTGCCGCTTATGTTCGGTGGATTATCTATTTGCCTTCTCATTTACTCGATGATCCGCGGCTTACCTGTTCTGTCGTCTATTTGACTTTTGCGACCGCGGCAGCTTCGAGCATGGAGAGAAAACTGCAAAGTTGCGGATGGTCAGTTCTTTGTTCGGTTGCTTGTCGAGGCGGGTCAAAAGCTGACCACGGCGATCCGCTTGACCTAGTCGGCCGCCCTTCCCAAAGCGGACGTTGCAGCCGTCCGTTGGATTAGCTGACTTCGAACAAAGGTCTGCTTTGGCGGTGGATGAGCCGTCAACTTTGCGCTTGCAATTATAGACAAATCACCTCCGCAGAACCTATTCGGGATTCTGCGTGGAGGATGGAATGTCTCAGTCCCAAATTATGGATGTCGCGACGGTACACGTCGACAAGGAACGCGATCGTCGCGCTCGAGCATTCATGCGCGAAATTCGCCGGGCACGGCCCATGGAGTCGTACAAGGGGCTGACTTACGAAGGACAACTCCTTTTCGAGCAGGCGCGCAGCCGGCAACGCATCGTCCAGGAGTTTGTGGTCGAGTACCTGATGGATCGCGACACCGAGGGTGCGCGCCGGGTTCAGGAAGCGTTGCGCCGGAACAAGCTATTTCAGCAGGGCTTCCGCAGCGGTGCGATCGACTCCACCGACCCGCTGAATCTCTGGGGCAAGCAGCTGACAAAGAAGGAGCAGAAGGCGGCTGCTGAAGCAGAGCGCCTGGCCAGCGGCAAGCGGAAGCATACCATTCCGGACCCAGACAACCCGTCGCTCAACGTCCTGGTCGACACGGTTCGGGCGTCGCATCTCAACCTCGCCGAGGCGCGGAAACGTGGTGCCGGAGATCCCGAGGACAAGCTGCGACAGAGCGCGGCGGATCGCTTCCGGCGGGACTTCGACTTGGCCACATTTCATGGGTCGCGCGGCTTCGCGCTACAGGAAAAGGTCGACGGCGGCGGGGGCGGCTCGCCGTCGCACACCATTGCCCTCGAGGCCAGCGCGCGCCTTAACGAGATCAAGCGCCGGCTGGGCGAGCGGCAGTTCGATCTCCTCGTCGTCAGAATCGGGCTCGAGCACAGCAGCGAGGACGTCCGTCTGAGCGGCGGCGAGGAGCACCGCACCAACAATTCCGACTTCCGGATAGCGCTGAACGCGCTCGTGAATCACTACGACGGCGTCGAGATCATCGACCGGACATGGGATGCGGTGCGGCGGCTGAAGATTGCCGCCGGCATGGGCTTCAAGAAGTAGGTTCCGCGCATGTCACTCGGTCGGTTTGCTCCGAACACGCGCGAGACGCCTCTCGAGACCAAGCAGCGGGTTTGGAGGGAGTACGGGCTTTTGCTCGTTGATGTCGACAAGGACCAATTGACCTGGGACCAACGTGAGATACTGCGCGCGATAGGCCGGCGTATGTTCGGGCCGCGACGGGGGGAAAAGAGATGAGGCCGAGGAAAGCCCGTATTCCCTCGCTAGCACCCAGAGTTCCGACACTCGACACCAGGAAGGTGAAGCCGCCGCCGAAGCGTGCGGATCCGCACTATCAGACCATCGAGCACAAGGACTGGGCCAGGAAGGTCAAGGACCGCGCCGGCTGGCGTTGTGAGCACGTCGAGGACGGCCGCCGGTGCGAGCGGAGCCGGGCCAATGGCGACCAGGTCTATGCCGACCACGTCATCGAGATCCGGGACGATCGATCGCGCGCCCTGGATCTGGACAACGGTGCCTGCAAATGCGCCGAACACAACGTTCGGAAGGGCGTCCAGGCTCGAGCAAACCGCATGAGATCGTAGGAGGGAGGCATGTCGAGAGAACCGTCACCGCGCGCCGACGCGCTGGGCAAGCAACGGGGTTTCAGCGCATGCAGGCGGAGAAGAGGCGACGCGACGCGCTGGATGCCGCCGCAGCGGCGCCTGCAGCCGCGCCCTGAAGCACTATGTTCGCCGAGGACGCCGCCTTTGCCGGCCGCTTGGCAGCAAGGCGGGAGCGCGCTACCGGAGATGAAGTGCTCGAGATAGGGGCCGATCTGTGGATAAATCACCGTGGAAGCGCGTCGTCGATCGAGATTCCGCGACACGTTGGGGACATGTGAACTTTCAACCCGCTGCGATTCCGCAAGGTGAATGGGACCGCGGCACGTCCTATGATTCCTTCTCCCGTGAGATGTGCATCCGCGGGATATTGATCAAGGAAGGTCCGGAAACCCACAGGAATTATTCCGGCAAGGTCTGATCGATCAACAGACTGAGCACCTGAGCTACAGCGTGCTGAACTGTCCTTCCCGCACAGGAACGTCGTCTGGCGGCTCGAGTCCGTCGGGTCCGCTTCGTTGTACCCGTTTTCCGAAGGCGTTCCAACCAGGGGGGTAGGCGACCCGGTTGCCTTCAACCAGCGATCCGCCGCGGCGTCCAGCCTCATCCCCTTCGATCTGCCCCCGACTTTCAGACTGTTGTTCGGAGAGGTCGATGTGCCTATGGAAGGATTGATGATGGGCCAGCAACTCAGCTGGATGACGGGTAAACCTGGGGAATGACAATGAAGAAATTCGTAATTTTGGTCGCGACGGCGATTGCCACACCGGCTCTCGCCTGCGCTCCAGCTCCTTCGTGCTGGATCTCGGAGGGTCCTGCCTACCTGCGAGATATCTGCCGGAACTATGCGAAGGCTCACCGCACTGTCGCTGACATCAAGGGCTTCCTCGACGAGCCTGAGAAAATCGGTGACTTCGTTGCGGCCTGCAAGAAACAAGGCGTTGCCTTTAAGGATAAGTGAGAATGAACAAGATCCTGATACTGGTCGCTGCTCTCTGCTGCACTACGATTACCCATGCCGCCCCGCTAAAGCAGATGCCCATCGACTTCGTCGGCGAGTGGTGCAACGGCGAGGCCTACGGCGGCGAGACCAACTGGAAGCTACCGAGCTGGGTCGACGAAAGCGAGAACGGCGGGAAGTGTGGAAACATCCTGAGTGTCTCGAAGTACGAGTTCTCGATGACGATGGGGAAGGAAGACTTCAGCTGCACCCCCGACTCGTACCAGGTGAAAGGGGACACCGCCCCCTCCGGAACGACCTATGTCGCACTGATCCAAAGCCACTGCCACACGGCGAAAGCCGGCGCCCAATCTATGGATATGGTCGGGCGCGGTCTGCCGGTGACCTTCCAGTTCAAGCGGTACAAGGGCAATATCTACGTGACGATCAAGTAAGGCGATGCCAGCTCCTCGGCTCTACAACATCCATCACGGTGATGCGCACGCAGACGCGGTCTACATCGGCCGCGGCTCGCCCTATGGCAACCGGTTCGTCATCAGGGCGCACGGCGACCGTGACCAGGTCTGCAACCTGTTCGACTGCGAGCAGCTGCCAGACATGGACGTCTCGGCTCTGACCGGCCGGAAGTTGAAGTGCTACTGCGCGCCGCATCGGTGTCATGGGGACTCGATCCTGCTGAAGGCGAACTTCCGCGTGGTCGTGTTCGGTGGTCGCGACTATCGCGATAAAAGCACCTTGTATCGCGTTCTGGACGCCGTCCATGAGCGCAGCAAGATCTCATGCATTGTCGAAGGGGGAGATGTCAGGAGCAGATCTGCTGGCTCGCCAGTGGGCTGAGGACCGCGACATTTCCGTAGATCCATATCCGGCTGTCCGTGAACAGCGAGACTCCCGCCTGGGTCGCAGGCGTGATGGAGACGATCCTCGCCGGCCTCAAGGCGCGACGCAAAACCTAAACCAATTCAGGAACTGACATAATGAAACTGCACGCACTCGCTGCATCGGCGATGGCGCTCGCCCTCACTTCTCCTGCAAAGGCCGGGGTAACCGGGCCTCAGTCCTCGATGTCGGCATCCGCCGGCATCTGCCGAAGCTTCTGATAGGGGAATTCGCCGAGGTCAGGATGCAGCCGGTCCTGCTGGATCATCGCAGCCGCAGCCATTCGCGCCGTCCCGTGCGCGTTCGGCAGCGTCATCATGGTCAGCGCGATCGGCACCCAGGTTGGGATGTCGTTCCCGCCGTTGGCCCATTTCGTGACCGTCGTGAGGTTCTGGCACCAGATCCTGGCGAATGCCGACACGGACATGCCCTGCTTGGCCAACTCGGCCTTGAAGTCCTCGGCCGAGATCTTGCGATGAACAAATCGGGGTGGGGACATCTGAAAATTCCTTTCCGGTTGGGCACAATCGCCCGGAATCGGCCGTAGCCGAGGGGGTAGCACAAAATCGATCGTAGCCGGGAGTCCCGGCCGATCAGGTGTAATCGAGCGGATGGACCTGGCGCTTGCCGACGGTCATCACCGGCGGGATGACGGCTCCTCGCTTGATCGCAGCCAGCCACTGCGCCTCCGTTCCCGTGAAGCCGGGCGCGGCCTCCACATGGTGGTCGGCCAGCCACTTGGCCAAGGCCTCGGGTGACGGGCAGGGCGGAGAAACCGGCGTCCCGGCGCTGGTGGTCTCGTACAACTGCCAATGTGTCCGCTCCGCCGCCGGCCATGCCGGCATGCAGCGGTCAGAATCGGGCGAGGGCGCAACCGGGGCGGACTCGAGCAGCGGCGCGTATCGCCCCCAGGAGTTGCGAGGGTGCTGCCAACCGGCGGGCACACGTCGGACGGTTCTGGACATCGACATCTCCTTTCAAAATCGATCGTATGCGGGGGTTAGAACAGTGAGCCTTGCGCTGGCGGCGCGGTCGGCTCAGGTTTGAGCCGTCCCAGGTGTTCCACCGTCTCGCCAATGATCTGTTCGCGGTCGTCGTCGATCAGTAGCCAGCCGTCATCACCGCCGGCTGGATCGTAAACCACGAAGTCGCCGCCCCAGCGTTTGAAGAGGCGATCGGCCACCTGGCGCACGCCGGCGGGCACGTCGGTTGCGGCGTCGAACTCGGCGCGGGTCACGATCCTGATGCCGGCCGCCGCCAAAATCTGCTCGGTCATTGGCGTTGTCCCTCCGCTCGCTCAAGCGCGGCCTGGACCTCCCAAGCCTCATAGATCGCCGCCCGCGCTGCGCAGATCTTCTGCCGTACCTCGGGCATCAATCGTCGGTCATTCGAGTCCATCACGCGCGTCAGCGCATCCAGTAGCCTGTTATAGGTGTCCCAGTGGAACGGGTGCTTGCGCTCGCTCATGGCCGAGCCCTCGCGGCTGAATGAACCATGCTTGCCAGGCCGTCGCGGATCGCGCGGCCGACGTCAGAGTCTTCCATGGCGGTTAGCCAAAGGCGTTCATCGTCCTGGACGACGGCCGCCGCAGCTTCCTCCAGCGTCTTGCCGGCCATGACGTGCGGCGCCATGCGAGCGATGAAGGCCTTCTCATCGTCCGTCAGGTGGTGACCCAGAGGCGGCGGAGAAACCGGCAGCCTTGCGAGCGCGCCGCCCAGCGCCTCGAGGATGCCTGCGCGCGCGCCTTCGATGGGACCGGAGAATGCCGCGCCTGGGTTGATCCTGGCCAGTTCGTCGCGGCCCGCCGTCGTGATCTCGATCATGCCGGGATCGACGCGGCGCGCCAAAGCGCGATTGACGAGCACGCGTTCAGGAGTGCAGTCGCGATCAGTCTGCTGACCTTGGGCTAGGTGGGCGAGCAACATCCGCTCTTCCGAGGTGTATTCGAAGCGGTCGGGCATGGTGTGTTCCTTTCAAAATCAATCGTAGCCGGGAGGGGCTGGGGAAATCGGTCGTAAGCGGGAGGGCACAGCCGGGGCTATCCCGGGGGTGGCCCGTCGATGACGACCAACGCCGTGTTGACCATCGTGCCGGCGGCCTTGAAGGATCCGACGGGCAGGGCGCGGTACTCCGCGGCGATCGGTTCGAGTTTCGCCCGCTGGCGCGGACCGTCGGCACAGATCGCGACCAGCCGGCCGCCAGGCTTCAAGAATTTGCGGGCGTGCACGATATGCTTGATGTCGGCGCCGTTCTCAAAGGGCGGGTTCATCAAGACAATGTCGAAACGCTCGGCCGGCGGGTCGAAGTCCAGAAAGTCGCCGCAGTGGACGAACGCGCCGGAGAACCGTTCGGACAGCGCTCGGCACAGCTTGGTGTTGATCTCGACCGCCACCACCTGGAGGCCATCGGCGCAGTTGCGCGCGGCCTCGATCAGCGCGCCCGTTCCGGCGCTCGGCTCCAAGATGCGCTGCCCGGGTCGGATGTCGGCGGCCTCGGCGACATCCGAGGCGAGTTCGCTCGAGGTCGGGAAGAGCTGAGGCGCAACGACGACTTGCACGCCGCCGCCTTTCAGCATCGCCCGCATGGCCTCGAAACTGTCTGCCGCCGTCCGCGCGGGCAAATCGGCCGTATCCGGGACCGGGGCGAGAACGCGCGGACGAAGGTCCGCCGGCACGGTCTCGGCCTCGAACGGCACGCCAGCCAGCCCGCAGAACTGCCGCCAGGCGGTCGCCTCATCGTCGCACCAATCTGTAACGTGCTGGCCGAGGCCAACACGGAATTGGCCGAGTCCGGTGATGATCTCGGCGCCAGCGCGCTGCGCCTCCGCCTTGGCATCGCCGAGGCGCCGCGGCTCTTCCGCGGGCGCAACCGGGACCAGCGCCGCCACGGCCTCGGGCTCGTCCTGGGCCTCCCTCTCGACCGGTGCGCCCATGATCTCGCCGACCGTTGCCAGCATGGCGTCAAGATCAACCGCGGGCGGCGCGACATACTCGGCGACGAATTCGGCCGGCTCAGTTCGCTCCAGTGCTGGCGCGATCTTGGGCGGATCGACCCGCTTTGCATCCGTGATGTAAACTTGGACCTTCTTCCAATATTCACCGGGCTTCGGCATCTGGCGGACGCGGTGCGCGCTGTGGGTCTCGGTCTCCTTCACTTTGCCGATATAGGGGAAATCCGAGAACTGCGGGCGCGCCTTCCATTCGGCCTCCGTCATCTCGCGGAATCCTTCGCCGGGATAGTTGCAGATCGGCGGGAGCTTGGCGGCGGACTTCGCCGCGGCGACGTTCTCCGCGCTCGGCGGCCGATAATCGCTGATGCTCTCCACGCTCCATTGCGCGCGCTTGGAGCGCGAGCCAGTCGGCGCAGTCGTCGTCATGCTGGAAACCGAACCGTTGGCGCCCTTGTTGACCTTCAGCACGGTAAGCCACTCGTCGCAGCGGCTCGTCTGCACCTGACCGCCGACCGCGAAGGCGAAGCGGTCGGCAAGCGGGTTGGCGGTCGCCTCCGCTCCGATCTGCTCGGCCAGCATCGCCCGTTCATAGGCCAGCCGGTTGTCATAGTGCGCAATCCAGCGGGCGCGCCGAGGCCCGGAGCGCTCCAGGCTCGGAATCGCAATCGCGGCGGCCTGCGCGGCGGTGATGACGTTCCCATCAATCGCCGACCAAAGGCCCATTGGCCCCTCATACTGCGAGGCCGGCGGGTCGCGCGGATAATCGGCCAGCGGAAACGACATCGACCAATAACCGCCGACATTGGCCACGGCCAAGCCGGCCGCGCGCTGCTTCTCGGGGTCATTGATGCCGGCGACGATTTGCCAGGCCTTCAGCTGCCTTTGGGTCTCCGCCTGCTGGCGCTCCACCTTCCGCTTGTCGGACTCAATACCCTTGATGCGGCGATGACGCACCGCCGGCAGTTCCTTGTATTTCGCATGAGCGATTGCGCCGGCCGCGCGCGCAGTCCAATAATTCGAGGTGTCCCAGAGCCTGACCGCCTTGCGCATGTTGCTGTGTATGCGCTCTTGATCTTTGCGGGCACGCTTCTCGCTGTGGTGCCCAACCAAAATAGGCTGCCCCCCATAGAAGCGCTCGGCGATCTCATCGGACACTTTCCGCGCGCTCTCGGCTTCCGCCAAGCGCTTTTCGCTATACCCCTCGAAGCGGTCGGCGCGCTGCTCGGCGCGGTCGGTCAGCGTGGTGTCTTCGTCGCCGATCTCACCACACATCTCAATCAGCAAGTCTTCGGCGCCGGGGCTCCAGGTTGGTTTGACGAACAGTTCTTGACGCGGCGCCCACTTGAAGCCGGCGGCCTTCACGCGCGCGTAATCCTCGGCGTCGAGCCGGTGCGCCGGATAAAGGCGCAGCTTGTTGTCATCGGGCGAATAGGTGGCGGAATGCCGCATGTGTTTTCATCCTTTCAACTTGCGCACAATCGCGCGGGGTGTGTTCAATGAGTCAGATTGCAGGCGGTGTCAAGTGGCTAGCGCTTGCACGCTCGCACCAGGGCGAGCGCTTTGCGGAGCTTCGCCGCGCGGCTCCGATCATCTCGCGCGGTTTGACGCGCGTCGTTTTCGCGGGCGTGCTCGGCGTCCGCTTCAGCCCAGCGGATTAGTTCCTCTATCTGGGTTGAGACCTCCGCCAGCTTTCCGTTTGTCGTCTCGCTCAAGTGCATGTGTTCTGCTCCTCAAAATCGGCCGTAGCTCGGGGGTGGAAAATCGATCGTAGCCGGGACTACTGCGCAGTGCCGACGCGCAGGAGTGCCAAGGCGTGATACTCGCTGCCCTCGGCGGCCTTGGCCTTTACGAATGCCTCGGCCTCGTCGTCGCGGCTCACGCCGTCGCGCACAAATATTGAAGACCCGGCGTCCGCCTGAATCTCAAGCGTGCCGGTGTCGCTGTTCTCGAACAGGCCCCATCCTTCCGCGCATGCGCGGTCATCCTGCCCGATGAATTGCGCTGCGGGCGCAGCCGGAAGGCTGGCGGCCGCTCGGCGATAGGTCTCGGCCGCCTCGTCAGCGTCGGAGACCGCTTCCGCAATCGTGCCGTCCTCGTCGCTGAACATGCCGCGCATCTGGTCAATCTGATGGGTGCAGGCGTCGAGCGCCCCGGCCAGGTCGCGGGCGATCCGGCGCCAGTCCTGCGCAGGCGCAACCGGGACTGTGCCGCCGACAATCTCCAATTCCTCGACCCGAAAAAAGTCGCCGCGCATTTCGCCGACGCGCTCAAAATAGGCTTCCGCCAGCTCGTCAGGATCGGCCGGCTTGTCCTCGTCCATCCGTGCGGCCCAATTCTCGGCCGCGATCTCACGGCGCCAGGCGCGCGCCGTGTCGCTGTTAGGATAGAGGCGCGTTTCGTCGCCGTGCCGGGTTTCATGGATAGCCACGGCGAGCGGCGGCAGCGTCACGGTCTGCTCTTCGATGATGCAGGGGCCGTCAACGGCAGCTTCCCATAGCTCGCTGATATTGTCCGCCGTCGCGGCCTCGACCGCGGCCAGGCGCTCGGGGGTCCGCTTGAGGATGTCGCGCAAGCTCGTGCGGACATATTCCACCGCCTCGGACTGCGTGGCGTGCACCGTGGTTTCGGTCCCGCAGTTGTCGCCCTCAGTGGTACAAGTCCAAATCGTGATTGTGCTCATTGTGATGATCTCCTTTCAAAAACAACCGTAGCCAAGGGGTGGAATCAGTCGCGGGCGGGGGGATTGGTGCGGGTTTCGAGGCCGCGCGCGTGGCGCTGGGCGCCCTCAACGGACTTCAGCGCGCGCGCCACGTAATTCGCAGCACTGTTGGCGTCGGCGATCCGCAGATGATTGCGCGCAGTGCGGATCAACTGCGCGGCAAGCCGGACACGCTCCAGGCGGGAGGCCGGCGGCGTTTCCAACAGCGTCAACTGCGCGTCACGCTTCTGCAGGCGTTCAATCTCGGCCAGCGCCAAGTCAGCTTGTGCGCTCGGGCTGTCGCTGTCCTCGTCCGGAACGTCAACATTCAGCGCGTCAAGAATCGAGTCGGTAAAATCGGTGCAGGTGTAAGTCATTTGGCTTTCGTCCTTTCGTTTTGCGCACTATCGCGCAGATGGTGGAGCGAGCGCGGCCGGGTGCGCGCGTCATCCACCGCGCAAAATCGGCCGTAGTCGGGAGGTGCGCCGCCGGCCGGGGAATCAGCCGGCGCCGGAGGTTACTCGGCGAGTTCTTCCAGGGTGACGCCGTCCTCGGCCGCATACTGAGCAATCAAATCAAGCGCCCAATCTTCCGCCGCCCCGATCATTTCGCCGTCGCCGCCGCCGTGCTTCGAGTTGACGCGCGCGCAGGCATCCGCGGTCCATCGCTGAATGCCGGGAACGTTGCCGAAAAGGTCGCGCGCGCGATCCAAAACGGATTCCTCGGACAAGCACGCAAGGCCGTAAATCCCGGCGATGTGCTCGGCGTCGTAAAGCAGCGTCAATCCGTCATCGCGGGTTGAGCGCTGGCGCGCGTAGCGCCAGGCTACGCCGTAGCGCTGCAGTGCGGACCGGACGCGCCATCGATACTTTGTCGCCTCGTTAACGAGCGTGGCGAGCGGCGAGCGGGGCAAGGTGAGATGCATAACGGTTCCTTTGTTCTGTGATGGGAAATCGGCCGGCGGCGGGACTGTTAGCAATTCACTTCGTGAAAGCCGCGCGCGCCGTTCAAGACCTTGAAGCCCGGCGGGGAACGATCGCCCTTGCCAATCCGCATAGTGGCAACCGCCGGCTTTCCTGTTGCCGCCAGGTCCGCGCAGTAGTCCTCTGCATCGGCCGCGCGCTTAATCTCGACCTCGCGCCGTGGGAGCGGGCTTTTGTCCTCTCCGATGCAAAGCGCCACGCTAACGAATGCGCCGTTACGTTCCGCCGCGTAGCTATTCAAGATCAGTTTCGCCATGTCGTTGAACTCCTTTCGAATTGCGCACCATTGCGCCGAGAAAATCGGCCGTAGCCGAGGGATTGGGGAAATCGGCCGCAACCGGGACTAGGCCGCGGCGGCTTGCTCGGCCGGCTTTTCGTCGGTCTGCGAAACGTCGAAAACCGGGACCAGGATAAACCGCACCGACTCCGCCACGGCCTCGGCCGCGGCGCCGTCCGCGCTCGGCGCCGTTGAGGCCTCGGCCGTTGCGCGCCGGCCGGACGGCGCAAAGATGTAGATTGCGGACTCGCCTTTCCGGACTGCGCGGCCGGCGGCAAGCCATTGATTGAAGCCGCCCAGCATAGTTGCGCCTTCGCATTGCATCGCCGCTAGCAGGTGATTTTTTCCGGATATCGGCCGCGCGTCCGCGGTGAGGATCGGCGCGCGCTGCAGCCAAAGCGCCTTCTGCTCTTCCGTCATGTTGGCAATCTGGCGCGCCAGTTGCGCGGCCTTTTCTTTGTTGGGATTCGGTCTTCGCATGGTCTGTTTTCCTTTCCGTTTGCGCACAATCGCGCGTGTTGCATTCCGAGAGGCCGAGGCGCGCCGCGGCTTAGTGCAATTCCCAAGCGCGCAATTCGACGCTTGAACGCTTGCCGCGCTTGAATTCGTCGCAGCGGCGCGCGTATTCCTCGGCCTCGGCCGCGGTATCAAACCGCCGCGATAGTTCGCCCCAATTGTTGAATTCGCAGCGATCAATCAGGCGAAACTTTCCGCTATCGGGCAAGATATCGAATCCATAGGCTCGCATTGCTGGCGAATCCGACTAGCTGGCGCGGATCGCGCAGAAAGGCGCAACCGGGAGGGATGGCCGAGGCGCGCCGAGCGATGACGAGGCCAGGAAGCGCGCGGCGCGGAAAGGCGCAACCGGGATAGGCGGGGCCGAGTTGAGCGCGGGCGCAAGCGGGAGGGAGTCGGCCGTAACCGGGAGGGAAGCCGCCGCGGTTTCGACGCTGGCGGGACTGTCCGCCACAAGCCGCAACTGCGGCGCCTCGGCCTCGGCCTTGGCTGCAGCTGCGCGCACCTCGGCCTCTTGCTCGGCGCGCCGGCCGGCCTCGGCCTCGGCCTTTGCCGCGGCTTTGGCCTCGGCCTGGGCCGCGCGAACGATGGCGCGGCGCCGCGCTTCAATTTCTAGCCATGCCATACCGCCGAGGCGCGACCGATAGTCTGCGATCTGCGCGCCGAGCTCGGCCGCGCGATCGTCGTCGGGGCCGGCCAAAATCTCGGCCTCGGCCGAGGCAATGAGATAGTGCCCGCGGTAGAAGTCGGCGCGCGTCAACCCGTCGACCTCGGCGGTTTCCGGCAAGGCCGAGGCCTCGGCGGAAAGCGCGACATGATCGAAACGGCCGCGACGATATTCGGCCGTCCGTGCGTTGCATTCCTCGGCCGGATATTCGGTGCCGGTAGCGTCACAGATGGCGGAAACGATGGACGGGACCGCGACACAATCGGAACCGATGGCCGAGGCTTTCCCGAATTCCCGGGCAATGCGTGCACGGTAGAAGGCAAAGGCAACGCGCAGTCCGCGGCCGATATTTACCGGCTTGCCGGGAAGGGAAACGGCCGGCGCGCGTACCACGGCGCCGCAAGAGAACGTGACAACGATAATAGGCGATTTGCCTAGGCGTTTGGTCGCGCTTGCCGGGATGACATAATCCGCCCATGGATCCGCCGCGCCGTCCGGGATCTTGGCCGCGCCGGATCCGGCTTTCTGCGCCGGCAATGCGAGGCGCAGCAAATCGGCAATGCCGCGCCAGTTCGCGCCGTCGGGATTCGCGGTCGCGTTGTCATAGGCGAGGATCGCCAGCGCGCGCCGTTCCGTTGCCTTTGCGGCCTTGGCCGCGATCAAATCAACCTGTTGCATGGTCCATTGTCCTTTCTGATTTGCGCACGATTGCGCCGAGAATTGAGGGAAGGCCGAGGCCAGGTTAGGCCGTAGCTTTGGCGCGGCGCCGCGCGTCAATCGCGGCGCGTATCTCTTTCTTGAACCCCGGCGCATAACGGCCGTTGAATGCACGCAATTCAGAAAAGGCGATATCGGCCGCGGCCTTGGCAATCCGGTATCGCGGATCGAATTTAATTCGGTCCGGAGTCAGTCCCATCGGGCCGCGCGCCGGAATCCCCATTTCGGCCGCAAGGCCTTCTGTCACGGCGCCGAGGCGCGCGCCGGCCTCTTTCATCCGGTTATCCAACTCGGCCGCGGCGGCTTGGAATGCTGCAAAATCCATCGGTGCACCTAGACGCTTTCGTCAAAGCGCGCGGCCTCAAAGTCGCGGCCTGCCTGTTCTGCCTCGGCGCCGGTAAGCATGCGGCGGCTTGTCGGATAATAGAACGCGCGCGTTCCTACCGGGATGAAATGGCCGTTGCGGTCATTGGCCGGATATTTGGTAATGATCCATCGCGGATCGCCGCCATAGCGTGCCATTGTAGTCTGTCCTTTCCAGTTTGCGCACAATCGCGCGGGAGACAAATTCGACGGCCGAGGCCGAGCTATTCCAGCATGTCCGCAATGAACCGGACCGCGGCCGGATATCGGCAGAAACTGCGCAGCAACGCGACGATTCCGCGCGCCGTGTAGTAACCCGCCGGGATACCGTGCAAGTTATCGGGAATGAAGGTTTCGCGGTCCATTGGCCTAGTATCCTGCAGCCTCGGCGGAATAGTCGCGCCGGCCAGTCTCGGCGGTTTGCCAGTCCGGAAAGCGCGCGCCGTTTTCGGTATCGTTGTAACCCGCCGAGAGCCTATCGGCCGCGCAGCTGCAAACGCCATCGCGGGTTATGCGTCCATCGCAGTCCGCGCCATCGTTGCACCATTCGTTAGTCACGGTTTGCCCGTCGAAAGAAAAGATGTTGGACTCGCGCGTCCATCCTTCGTCCGTTCTGGCGCCGTGCGAATGGTGCAACGTTTGGCCAGTCCGCAACGCGATACGGACAAGGCCGGATTTGTGATAGTGCCAAAAGCGCGCTGTTTTCATGGTGCGGTATCCCTCACGGAAGGCGGTTGAAAACGGAATGATAGGCCGAGGCCTCGGCGATGCATTCCCGCGCGGCCTCTAGATTGCGAGCGCGCGCCATGGGCGAGTTTTTCGCGGCGCGCCGATAGTAAGCCGCCCAGTGCAACGCCTCGGCCGCAAGCGCGCGGCGAGGCCGGCAAGATAGGCGAGATGTACGCAAGGCAACCGGACCGGCCGCGCGTTCTGCGCGCGCCGTGAATTCGATTCCGTTGCAGACAATCCAGAACGTTGCGACGTTGTGGCGCCGGCCGCGCGCCTCGGCGCGTAGCGCGGAAATGGTGCGGCGGAATGCATCCCGGTTCATGCTGCTCGCTCCAGTTCGCAAACCGCGGTCCATCCGGTTGCGTGATCATAGGAGGCCGCGCGCGCTACCATCGGCGGCTTGCGCAATTCGTCATCCGGCGGAATCACGCCATAGCGTTCCGGCGCAGCGTCAAGTTTCGCCATGGCTGCAGCATGCTCGGCCGCGCGCCACACATTGAAGGCCGCGACGATATGCGCCGGTAGCGGTTCAGCGTATCGGACAAGCATGCCGATTCCGGTCCGCATGGCGCGGCGGACGTCATCGCCATTTGCTATCGATAATTCATAGTCGGAAACCGAATGACGGATGGAAGCCTCATAGGTTCCGGTTTCATCCGTGACGCGATAGTAAACGGTCCCCATATAGGAGCACGTCCAAGCGAATTGCGGTTTGCGGTTCATAGTCGAAAGCCTCTTTCGATTGCGCACAATCGCGCGGGTTAGTTGGCCAGGTTCCTAGCTTCACGGTTAAGCGCGGAAACCTCGCGACGAAACGCCGTGATTCCCTTTTCTCCGATATCCAGCTTCCCGCCGGTCGGAGTCGGCAGATATCCGACATAACCGCGCATGTTGAAATACAGCTGGCCAGTCCGTGCGCCGTTCAAGAGAACGTCATAGCGCGGCGTCTTTTCCAGCGTTTGGCAACCGCGGCGGGTTTCCTGCAATTCCAATTTCCAAGGCATTGGCCGTTGTCCTTTTCGAGTTTGCGCACAATCGCGCTTTGGTCCGCTTTGGCGTTCCGTTGTACGGCGCTGCGCGGCGCCGTACAGGGGAAAGTCAGAAGGCGGCTTGATTGGGCGGCTTAGGCAATCCGGAAAGCGCGCTTAACGCTTGCGCAACAGACTGCGCGGCCTCGGCCGTCGGGCAATCGGTAATTGCTTCGCAACCGCCGGCTTTGAGATGGGCGTAAACGGTCCAAAACTCGGCCTCGGAATCCGGGATTCCGCCATTGGTGAACGTTAACCCAGTTTCGTCCGTTTCCGTGTTGCATCCGCCGACTTCGAGCCAATCAAATGGCGACCAATCCGGCGCCGCGTTGCCAGTGCAGCAATTGAAATAGACAGCGCCGTCAAGTGACTCTGCAGGCATTGCCCTAGCTCCTCAAAGGCAAGAATTCAGGAAGGCGCGCTTTCCGTTGCGGACCGCGTCGCGCCGAGTCCGCTTGTCGCTCGGCCGGCGGTCCGAATCATGCTTGCGATACTTCATGGCCTTTTTCCTTTTCGAGTTGCGCACAATTGCGCGGTTTCGGCGGGTTGCCGGTTATGCCGTGACGCGCACGGCATAGGCTGCAAACCGTTAGCGGCGATCCTGCAGCGCGCTGGCGATGGTATCGCCAAAGCCCAGCAGGATCGAAACGGAATCGGATTGGGCCAGGTCGGCGCCAGTTTCGCAGCGAATGACGGCCGGCGCGGTCCCGCGCCATCCGCGGTGAATGATCGAATTTGCGAAACGATGGTGCGCATAGTCGGGATTCGAGAGGAGCACGGCGCAATGTGCTGCGCGCTGCATTGTCCGCCTATCAGCTGCAGCCATCCAAGCAAAATCGAATGCATCGCGTAAGGCATGGCGCGCCGTGTCAAGTGCATTAGGGTTTCCGATTTGCATTGTCGCGCGCTCCTCAATTCGCGATTGCGAGCGCAAGCCGCGCGGTGCGGATATGGCCGAGGCGGTCCGCGGGAATGGCGCGATCGGCCGAGGCCAGGGTTTCGGCATTGGACACAAGCCGCAATGCGAGTGTGAGGTTTCCGAGGCGGATCGCCGCGGCCGCATGATGCAACAGGCTTCTAACGGTTGAGTTTGTCACTGCTCTTGCCTTCAAGTTTGCGCACAATCGCGCGGGTTGAGCCGGACCGGGTTAGCGGCGCGGCGGACTGGAACGGCGCGCGCGGCGCCGGATCATGAGGCGCCGAGGCTTTGCCGGCGCGTAAAGGAAGGGAGCTAGGCCCATCCAGCAAAGGGAATAGATCGATGCAAAGATGCAACCGGCCAAAGCCGGATTCGCGATGCATGAGGAAATGAAGAGGTTCATTTCGCGGCCTTTTGATTTGCGCACAATCGCGCCTCACAAGCCGCACATGCCTATACTCGGCCGGCGGCGTCAATAGGCAAAACGCAAAAGTGCGAAAAAAAGTTAGATTAATCCGGTCGAGTATCGCAATATTGAGGCTTTAGGCGTCAAGCGCGGCATTGATCCGCCCCAATAGCTCGGCGCGTTGCCTGCCAGTATCTGGCCTAATCCCTGCAATGATCGCCCAAATCTGCCGCGCGACGTCCGGACCGGCGCCGTTAGCCCGATACTGCGCCAGTGTGTTTTCCGACACGTAGAGAAGCCGCGCAGCTGCAGCATTCGAGAGGCCGGCGGCTTCCTGGGTCGTGTCCCCGGTGGTGGTGTAGCTCGGTAGAGCAAAGCCGCCCGGACGCGCGCCTCAACTAGCGCCGTAGCGGGCGGGCGGCTTTGCGGTGGTCACCGGCGGTTCTCCGGTAGGATCGGGTTGCGACACGCCAACGCAACCGAGGAACCACCGATGACCGACGACATGATGAACCTGCGCACGCTCGTGGAGAAGACCCCTGATGCCGATCTGTTGCGCGAGATGATCGGCTTTGCTGCCCAGCGGCTGATGGAGCTGGAAGTCGAAGGCCAAACCGGTGCAGCCTACGGCGAGAAGAACCCCGAACGGCTGGCCCAGCGCAACGGCTACCGCGACCGGACCTGGGAGACCCGGGCCGGCACGGTCGAGCTTCGCATCCCCAAGCTGCGCAAGGGCTCCTACTTCCCGGGTTTCCTGGAGCCGCGCCGGATGGCCGAGAAGGCGCTCACCGCCGTAGTTCAGGAAGCCTATGTGCAGGGCGTCTCGACCCGCTCGGTCGACGATCTGGTCCAGGCGATGGGGATGAGCGGCATCTCCAAGAGCCAGGTGAGCCGGCTCTGCGCGGAGATCGACGACAAGGTGAAGGCGTTCCTCGCCCGGCCGATCGAGGGCGACTGGCCATATCTGTGGATCGACGCCACCTACGTGAAGGTGCGCCAGCAGGGGCGCATCGTGTCGGTCGCAGTGATCGTCGCTGTTGGCGTCAACAGCGACGGCCGGCGCGAAGTTCTCGGCATGGATATTGGCCCTTCCGAGGCCGAGACGTTCTGGACGGCGTTCCTGCGCAAGCTCGCTCGCCGGGGCTTGCGTGGCGTCAAGTTGGTCGTCTCCGACGCCCATGAGGGCATCAAGGCCACCGTCGCCAAGGTGCTCAATGCCAGCTGGCAACGCTGCCGCGTGCACTTCATGCGCAATGCATTGGCCCATGCCGGCAAGAGCGGCCGCCGCGTCGTCTCCGCCTTCATTGCCACGGCGTTCGCCCAGGACGATGCCGAGGCCGCACAAGCACAGTGGCGGAAGGTCGCCGACCAGCTTCGTCCCAAGCTGCCCAAGCTTGCCGGCTTCCTCGACGAGGCCGAGACCGATGTGCTCGCTTATATGGCGTTCCCGCCGCAACACCGGACCAAGCTGCACTCGACCAACCCGATCGAGCGCCTCAACGGCGAGATCAAGCGCCGCACCGAGGTCGTCGGCATCTTCCCCAATGAAGACGCCATCGTCCGCCTCATCGGCGCGATCCTGCTCGAGCAAAATGATGAATGGGCCGTCCAGCGCGCTCGCTATATGACGCTGGAAACCATCGCGCCGTTGAGCGATGATCCCACTGTCAGCCTTCCGGCGATCGCCAGCTGACCTGCCCGGCTCTTGCCGGTGAACGCGGTCTCCCGCCGCCAGCTACACCACGCAACGGGACACGATCGCTTCCTGCCAAGCCACGAATTCGGCCGCGCTGATTCTAAGTGACGTGTCCGCCGAGGCGAAAGCCCGGCTTGCCGGCTTGCGCGCAGTCTTTGCCTTTCCCGTCATTGTCCCGCCCATTGGTCGCCTCACAATTGAGTAATGCCGCAGTCATCCAGCCCGGCAAGTATCACGGAATTGAGATGCATCAAGCGCGCTTGGCGCCGTCATCCACCGCGCAGCACTGCAACAGCGATTTGACAACCGACTCAAGTTACGATTCAGAACAGGCATTCGGCGCAATGTCGCTGCAATCCAAACCCGCCGCGGGAAGCCCGGCGGGTTTCGCATTTCTGGCCTCGGCGCCACGGCCTCGGCGGATCGCCGCAAGTCCGCAACGTCAACCGCACCACGCCACTAGGTCGAGCTAGTCGAGAGGGAAGCGCGGGAGGTTACCGCGCGCGGCGCGGGCGCCAGCGGCACCCATGCGTTAGGCCAGCGCGGCAAGGCCAGGTCGCTCCGATTGACGCGCAACGCGCCAGCGCCCGCCGCATGACGCGCGCAGCACCACGCCAGCCATCCGGACCGGCCAGCGCCTCGAGGCCAAGGGGTATGGGGTCGGAAAGTCTAGGAATCGCCGGGACCCCCTACCGCACGGGGGCTCATTCGCACAATTTTTTTTGGTCGACCGGAAATTTCATCCAGTTCGCCCAAAACGGCAAAGAAATTGGAGTTTCGGCATGGACCGAGGTCGGCCGGCGTTCAAACCGACGAAAGCGCAGCGCACGAAGGTCGAGGAGTGGATCGCGTGCGGAATGTCCCAGGATGAATGCGCTCGAGTGCTCGGGATCTCGACGCCGACGCTGGTGAAGTCCTTCCCCGAGGAGATCGCGACCGGTGTGGCCAAGAAGCGGGCCGAGGTTGTCGGGATGCTCTTCAAGCAGGCGAAGAAGGGCAACGCCACCTGCATCAAGAAACTCGAGGAGATGACCCGGGTATCGGCCGCTGCTCAGGCGGTCGCCGATCTCGGCAACGCCGGTGTCGAGGTTCCGGCTGCACCACGTGCACCAGAGAAGGTTGGGAAAAAGGCGGAGCGAAAGGCCGCGGCCGAAAGAGTTGCGGCATCGGGAGCGTTTTCAGCCCCCTGAGCCGCCAAAGATTGGCCTGGTGATCGACAATACCGCGGTTAACGAGTAGCCGGCATGCGCGGGCGGCAGTCCTATGAAGAGCGCCCGGGTCGCCGCATCATCACCATGCGGATCATGCGTCGCCTGCCGCACTGTCCCCTTGATCGGGCCGTCGGCATCCTATCGCGGTGTGGCAAGCGGCGCGCTGAGCCTCTCGTGACCGGCCGGCACAAGGGGTTTCGCCTGCGTCATAGGTCCACGCGATCGCAATGACCACTCCGGTTTGGTCAACCGCGTGCATCGACTGGGAACGGAGGATAGTTGCGGGTGAGGGGCTGATCGCGTTCGAGCCGCTGTTCCCGAGCGAGGCCGATGCCGCCCTCGAGGTGTTCAAGTCGCTCCGGATCTACGATCTGCCGCGGCAGCCCACCTTCGGCGAGGTCTGCGAGCCCTGGGTATTCGACTTTGTCCGCGCGATCTTCGGCGCCTATGACCACGGGCAGGCGAAGCGGCTGATCCGCGAGTTCTTGCTGCTGATCAGCAAGAAAAACACGAAGTCGACGATTGCCGCCGGCATCATGGTTACCGCGCTGGTGCGGAATTGGCGGCACGGCGCCGAACTGCTGATCTTGGCACCGACGATCGAGATCGCCAACAACTCGTTCGTGCCTGCGGCAGCCATGGTCAGGCTGCACCCCAAGCTGAGGGAACTGCTGCACGTCCAGGACAACTACCGGCAGATCACGCATCTGACCACGGATGCTGTTCTGAAGGTCGTCGCCGCCGATACCGATGTGGTCGGCGGCAAGAAAGCAGCCTTCGTCCTGGTCGACGAGCTCTGGATATTCGGCAAGCGTGCGAACGCCTCGGCGATGCTGCAGGAGGCGCTCGGCGGCCTAGTCTCGAGGCCGGAAGGTTTCGTCATTTTCCTGACGACCCAGTCAGATGCTCCCCCGACCGGCGTGTTCAAGGAGAAGCTGGACTACTTCCGCGATGTCCGGGACGGAAAGATCGTGGATCCGACCAGCCTCGGCGTGCTGTACGAATTCCCTGCGGCGATAATCGCAGCGAAGGCCTATCTCGATCCGTCAAATTGGCGGATCACCAACCCCAACCTCGACAAGTCCGTCAGCACGGAATGGCTGCTGAGCGAATTGATCAAGGCCCAGCGCGGGAACGAGGACGCGCTCCGGACCTTCCTCGCCAAGCATCTCAACGTCGAGATCGGCATGAACCTCCGGGCCAATCGTTGGCCTGGCGCAACGCATTGGCAGAAGCGCGGCGATCAGAAGATCACGCTGCGCTACCTGTTCAAGGTCTGCGACGTCATCGTGCCCGGTATAGACGGCGGCGGGCTCGACGACCTCTTTGGGCTCAGCTTGCTGGGCCGGCACAAGATCACGAAGGACTGGCTCCTCTGGGTGCATGCGTGGTGCCACCGCGGCGTGCTCGATCTGCGGCAGTCGATCGCACCGCGCCTGCTGCAATTCGAAAAGGAGGGCGATCTCACGATCGTCGATGACGAACTCGAGGACATCTCGAAGATCGTTCGCATCATCAAGTTGGTGAAGAAGAAGCGGCTCCTGGGCGGTGTTTCGGTCGACCCTGCCGGCCTCGGCGAATTCGTTGACGCCTTGGCCGACAAGGAAATCGACATCACGGTCGAGAACAAGCTGCTCATCGGCGCCCCGCAGGGCTTCGGCATGATGAACAGCATCAAGACCTGCGAACGCAAGCTGGTCAAAGGAACGCTGCGGCACGCGCCGAGTCCGATGATGGATTGGTGCGTCAGCAATCTGAAGATCGAGCCTACTGCCACGGCAATCAGGGCAACGAAGCAGACCGCGGGCGATGCCAAGATCGACCCCGCGATTGCGATGTTCAATTCAGCCTACCTGATGGCGACCAATCCAAAGGCTCATGGCCACGCGAAGCCGAGGGCCATGGTTCTTTGAGGGTCTGAATGGGCATCTTCGATATCTTCAGATCCCGTGGCGGCGTTCCGGTGGAGCAGCGGCGCGAGCCGCGGGTCATGGCCTCCGCCGAGGTTTCGTCGATCGCGGACCTCGATGATCCGCGTATCCAGGAATATCTGCGCGGCCGCGGTTTCGGCAGCGAGGCCGGCGCGCCGGTGAACCCGCACTCCGCGTTGAAGGTGGCCACCGCTTTTCGGTGCGCGGCCATCATCAATGGTGCCATCGCGACGCTGCCGATGGACATCAAGCGGCGGACCGGCAACACCCGCGTCGATGCCAACGATGCCATCATCTGGGACGTGCTGAAGACGAAGCCGAACCCCTGGCAGACGCCGAGCGAATTCAAGCGCCTCATGCAGATGATGGTGCTGATGCGCGGCAATGGCCATGCGCTGATCGTGAGAGGAGCGTTTGGCAAGATCAAGTGGCTGATCCCGCTGGTCGGCGCGATGCAGGTCAAGCAGAACACCGACTTCACGCTGACCTATACGTACAATCGGCCGGATGGTGCGCAGATCACGATTGCGCAAGAAGACATCCTTCACCTCCGCGGCATGTCGTTGGACGGCATCAACGGGCTTTCGGTTCTCGGTTTCGCTCGCGAGACGATCGGCATCTCGATCCAGTCGGAGAAGCACCTGGCCAAGGTGTTCAAGAACGGCACTTCCGTGGGGACCGTTCTCTCAACCGCCGGCGAGGTTGACGACAGGGAAAGGTTGAAGGCTGATCTTGAGGAGTACCGTGGTGCGGAGAACGCGCACAAGACCCTCATCCTCGAGGGTGGTCTGAAATGGGAGAAGGTCGACCTCAGCAACCTTGATCTCCAGTTCATCCAGAACCGTGAGATCACGGCGACCGAGATCTGCATGTTCTTCGGAGTGCCGCCGTTCATGGTCGGTCTGACCACGAAGCAAACGTCGTGGGGCTCCGGCGTTGAACAGATGGGCATCGGATTCGTCGCCTATACGCTTCAGGACTGGTTCACGATGTGGCAGGACGCGATCAAGCGCGATCTGCAGCCGCCGGATGACCCAACCCTTTACGTGCGGATCAATCCGTCGGGATTGTTGCGGGCCGACATCAAGACGCGAGTGCTGTCGTATGCCGTCGGTCGCCAATGGGGCTGGTGGTCTGCTGACGACGTGCGCGAGATGGAAGACGAGAACCCGCTGCCCGACGGCATCGGCCAGACATACCTGCAGGCGGTCAACATGCAGGACGCCAGCAAGGCGACGGCCGATCTGGCCGCGCACGATCCAAACGCTCCGACATCCAAGTAATTGACGAGAGGGCACATGGCTGATCTCAATCGCGCCGGCCGCGCGTTCGCGCGTGACCTTATCGCCGGTGACAACATCGATCGGGACTCGGCGTGGTCGCTCACTGCCGATGATGGCAATACGCTGCTCGGCGACGCTGGCTCCGACTGGGCGAATTACGGCAAGCATCATCTCGGTATCGACACGACCGAGAACTTCGACACCAAAGACCATTGGAAGTACCCGTTCGCCAAAGACGGCAAGATCTATCGGAGCGCCCTGGTCGCGATCCGGCAGCGGTCGAGCTCGCAAAAGGACAAGGTAGTCTATGATGCAGCCGGCGCGCTCCTCGACGAGATCGACGGCGACACTGACTCGAGCCAGGCTATTGCCGGCAAGGGCCCGAACGCCGGAGGTGGCGTGATCACCGTAGCGAACCGGCCCCCGCGCATTGAAGTGCAGCCGCGCTCGGACCTCGCGTCGTCGGCGCCAGCGAGTCCTGATTGCTTCTCGCGCTGGAATCCCGGCATCCGCGCCGCGACCGCAGACGAACCGAACGTCATCGAGATGTTCGACGTGATTGGATACGACTTCTGGAGCGGCGGCGGGATCACCGCGGAGTCCGTTTCCAGCCAGTTGAAGAGCTTCAGCGGCCAGCCGGTCGAGGTGCAGATCAATTCGCCCGGTGGCGATATGTTCGAAGGCATCGCGATCTACAACCTGCTGAATCAGTATCCCGGCAAGGTTACGGTCAAAGTGATGGCCCTCGCGGCAAGCGCGGCCTCGGTGATCGCCATGGCCGGCGATGACGTCCAGATCGGGCAGGGCGCCTTCATCATGATCCACAACTGCTGGGTCATGGCGATTGGCAACCGCAACGATATGCGTGAAGTCGCGGACTATCTCGAGCCGTTTGACCAGGCGCTGCGCGACATCTACGTCGCCCGGACCGGCATGAAGGCGAACGACGTCGCCACCTATATGGACGACGAGACGTTCATCGGCGCGCGGCAGGCGATCGACGAGGGCTTTGCAGACACCCTCCTGTCGCAGGAGAAGATCAAGGAAGACAAGAAGGCCGCCGCAAGCTCGAAGTCCAAGATTGCTGCCCTTCACATTGAAGCTGCCTTGGTCCGCCGGGGGCACGTCCCGGCGGCACAGGCGCGCAGCATGATTGTGAATGCGGCCGGTGCCGGCGCCGACGGTACGCCGGCAGTTCGTGAGATCGAGAAGATCCTGACCCGGAACGATGGCGAGCATGAAGGCATGTCTCGCGGCACGTTCCGTGCGCTCATCCGAGATTTGAAGAGCGGCACGCCTGCGGCGGCCGCCAATCAAAGTGACGTCATGCCTGGCGCTGACGTCGGGTCCAAGCCTGGCGCTGGACAAGCCGAACTGCTGACGGCGATCGCCGCCTTCAAGCAGGTCGCGAAGTCGTAACGCTCAACGCAATCCATCCAATCGGAGAATTTGGCCATGACGCGCCATTTCGCGCCGCGCAGCCTGCTGTCTGCTGCGCCTCGTGCACTCATGCTCCCGGGAGTCCGCGCCGACGTAAGTCCGGCCGAGCTCGTCCAGGGGCTCACCAAGGATCTGGGCGACTTCAAGTCGGCTCAGGTCGAAGCCATGAAGCAGCTCGAGAAGGTCGTGAACGACTTCCGTGCTGCCAACGACACGTCTTTGAAGGCGAAGGTCGACGATGCCGTGATGACCGAGCAGGTCAACCGCATCAACGCCGCGATCGACGAGGGCGTGAAGCAGCAGAAGGACATCGGCGCCAAGATCGACAAGATCACCGCTGAGATCGAGAAGCTGACCGAGAAGCAGGCGTCCCTGACCGTTCTGGGCAATGGCACCAAGGCGAGCAAGGATCCGCGCACGTCGAACCCGAACTTGCCGGAGTACGCGAAGGCGTTTAACCGGTACTTCCGCCGCGGCGAAAATGCCGTGGAAGGTGGCGCCTCGGCGCTGCGCGACCTCGAGGTGAAGGCCGCGATGTCCGTCGGCTCCGATCCGGATGGTGGCTACACCGTCCTGCCGGAGATCGAACAGACCATCGACGAGGTCGTCCAGCAGATCTCGCCGATGCGCGATCTCGCGACCGTCATGACGATCGGCACCTCGGAGTACCGCAAGCTGGTCAACCAGCACGGCACCGCCTCGGGCTGGGTCGGTGAGGTGGACTCGCGTCCGCAGACTGCCGGCTCGAACCTGAGCGAGCTGAAGTTCCCGATCATGGAGATGTATGCCATGCCGGCAGCGTCCCAGAGCCTGCTCGACGACTCGTTCGTTGACATCGGTGCATGGATCGCCGGTGAGGTGCAGCTCGAGTTCGCCCGCCAGGAAGGCAACGCCTTCGTGGTCGGCGACGGCCAGAACAAGCCGAATGGCATCGTCGGTGGCTACCAGACCGTGGCCAACAACGCCTATACCTGGGGCAAGATCGGCTTCGTGACCACCGGCGCGCCGCGCCTTCGCGCGCCTTCGCGAACGCCAACCCGGCCGACTGCTTGGTCGACCTCCTGCACTCGGTGAAGAGCCCGTACCGCATCAATTCGACCTTCGTGGCGAACCGCGGCACGCTCGGCGCGATCCGGAAGCTGAAGGACGGCCAGGGCAACTACCTCCTGAACATGGTCCTTCGTCAGGAGGGCTTCATCGAGGAGATCCTCGGTCGTCCCGCGGTCGAGATGCCTGACATGCCGGACATGGGCGCGAACTCGCTCTCGGTCGCTTACGGCGATTTCAAGCGCGCCTATCTGATCATCGACCGGATCGGCATCCGCGTCCTGCGCGACCCGTACACCGCTAAGCCCTACGTGCTGTTCTACACGACCAAGCGCGTCGGCGGTGGCGTGCAGAACTTCGAGGCGTTCAAGCTCCTGAAGTTCGCGTAAGCGCACTCCGAGCCACGTTCGCAAGCGCGGCTCGGCCAACGCCGGGCCGCGGCACCTTCCCCCAATTTCCTCAACCTTCAGAAGGGACCTGCGCTATGAAGCGTGATCTCCGGAGCAACGTTGACGTTGCTCAGACTCTTGCGCCGGCGGCCCGTGTGAACGGCACCGCAAACGGCGTAACCGTCGACCTCCAGGGCTACGAGAGCGCGATGTTTGCGTTCGAGGCCGGTGCATGGACCGACGGCTCGCACACCCCGTCGATCCAGCACAGCGATGACGGCACGACCTTCGTTGCCGCCGCCGCCCCGGACATCCAGGGCGCATTCGCTCCGGTTACCAGCGGAGCCGGCCAGAATGCCGTGCAGCGCGTCGGCTATGTCGGCAGCAAGCGCTACGTCCGCGGATCGGTCCTCACGTCCGGCGCGACCACCGGCCTGGTGCAGTCGATGGCCGTCGTCCGCTCGCGGGCCCGTGTGTCGCCGCTTCCGTAACCGAACGCGGAGTGATCAGGTGCGGCGCCGTATCCATGACGGCGCCGCAGCCTGTGAGCCGGTGTTCAACATTTAGGGAGACCTGCCATGAGCGCAGTAGTCGTGACGCCGTTTCCTGGCGTCAAGGATGGCGAGACCAATCCAACCCATTTCGTCGAGGGAGACGTGATTGATGGGGACCTCGCTGAGACCGCCTTGAGGTATGGCCTCGCGGTTCAGGAGGGTAGCGAAGGGGCCGATACCGCCGGTGCTGGCGATGGCGGCGGAAAGGTGATCGTCGTCGACGGCCAGGTCGAGATCCCGGAGAACTGGCCGAAACTGAAATGGTTTGCCCTGAAGGCCTTGGCCGAGAAGATCCTCGGCAAGCCCGTGGCAGGAACCGATGAGGCCCGCAACATCGTGCAGGCGGAGGTCGACCGGCGCGCGAATCCCGAGACGTCGGAAGCGGGCGCGGCTGGTGCTGGCGACGATGTGGCGCCGGTCGGTCAAAAGGAAGGTGGTGAAAGCCAAGCTGGTGCCGGAAGCGCGCAGGCCGATGCCGGTGGCAAGCCTGTCGCCGGCACGGATGCCGGCGCTGCCACGGCCGGCTGATATCTGGATCGGCTGCGACGGCGGAGGCGTAGATGCTCAGCACCATCGTTCGCGCCGTCGCGGCGACCACAACAGGCTTGACCACGCGAGACCGCGTCAAGAGCGACCTCAAAATCACCGGAACAGTCGAGGACGCATATATTGACGAGGCGATCGCGCGCGTTTCGGCGCTGATCTGCTCGTACCTCAAGGTTCCGATGGCCGATGACGGATCCCGCACCCTAGCGTCCGAGGATCTCGTCCAGACCTTTCGGTTTCGCCACCACGACCATCATCGGGAGAGCTTGGTCCTGGCCCGCAAGCCAGTCACCGCGGTGGCGTACGTCAAGATCAACGATGTCGAGATCGACCAGGACGACTATGAACTGATCGGCCGAAGCGGCATCCTTTATCGGCTTCGCTTCGGACATCCAAGTCATTGGCCGTGCCGCGGCAAGGTCGAGGTACGCAGCACCGCCGGTTGGCTCCTGCCCGACGACACCGGACAGTCGACATTGCCGTCGGATATCGAGGGCGTCGGTGTGGATCTGATCAAGGCAGCGCGCGAGGCGCGGACACGGGATCCGATGGTCAAGTCGGTTGCGGTGGTCGATGTCGACCAAGTCGACTACTGGGTCGGCAATATCGGGCAGGGGCCATTCCCGCCGGATATCGAGGCCAAGCTCGAAGCCTACAGGTATCGATCACTGTGAGCGAATACACCGATCGGCAGGATGCATCCCTCGCGGCTCGAGGCGAAAACATCCTTTTGCGCCGAACCATCGGCGCGAGTAGGGATGAGGTCGGGGTTCGAGCGCACGTCCGCAGCTATCGGATGAATGCCGACGAACTCGCCAGGGGAATCTACAAGCAGCCGTACGTCGTCATTATAACGCTGACGCAGATCACGGCCGCGGGGTGGCCGGAGCATGCATCGGCTGCTGCCGCGGCACCATTCGATGTCGACCCACGCATTCCAGTGATCGGCGACGTCACCATCATCAAGGGCGGCGCCAAAACAGTGAAGGCAGTCGATCCGGTTGCGGTCGACGACGAAGTCGTCCGCGTCAAGATGATCGTCGATGGTTAGAGATGGCCCGCATCTCGACCTTCGAGCGCGATCTGAAACTCGCCACGGCGGGGATGGCGCCAGAGAACATCGCAAAGGAGTTGGCCGCATTCGCGAGGCAGGAACTGGCGGCCGTCATTCAATCCGGAGAGGGATCTGAGCGCTACGATCGCTACGTGAACGGAAGTCTCGGCGCCGCGGAGGAAACAGTCGTTCCGCCGGGCCCGATCCTCTACGTCTTCCATTGGTGGCGTGAGATCGTCGAGTTCGCGCTGCAAACCGCGGTCGAGCGGTCGCCTGAGAAGTCGGGCCGTTACAAGCGGGCTTGGTTCATCATGACGCCAGGTGGCGTCGTGAAGAGCTTCGACGAGATACCGATCAACTCGACGGTCATCCTCACCAACAACCAGCCCTACAGCCGGAAAATCGACGTCGGTCACATGCGGATGTCGGTGCCGCCCGGTGTTGTTGAAGATGTCCGCAAGGCGGTTATGGCGAGATTTGGCAACTTCATCACGGCGAAGCGCACGATGATCACGTTGCCAGGTGGCTACATCCTCAAGGGGCACTTTCGCCGCGGCTATCGACCGTTCGCGCGGACAAAGCTGCGGAAAGACACTATGGCGGGAGCGCAGATGACGTATCCGGCGCTCGTTCTGACGATGAAGGTCTCCTGATGGATCTGCCGTACGACGAGGTATTCGACGCCATTCGTGACTATCTCGGCTACGTCGATGTCGATACCAACGCTCCGGTCATTGGCAACTGGGATTTCAGCGTTGCGCCGCTGGTCTATGAAAACGAAGGGGATGGCTCTCCCAGCGGAGAGATCAAGAGCTGGGTCCTCGTCATCCTGAACAGCCAGCTTTACGGCCAGCAGTCGATAGGCGGCGGCATCGACGCCGGCGACAACCGCTGGGATGAAGACGGCACCATCTGGTTTCACGTCTTCACGCCTCGCGGCATCGGCTCGCGTGAGGCGCGGCGCATCGCGAAGGGCCTTGCCAATATGTTCCGCGGCAAGACGATGCTCAATGACCGGCTCGAGTTCTTGGATGCCGACATGGGCGCGGGCGATCCCGGTGCGGAGAACGCGAACTATTACCTGATGTCCGTCAGCATCGAATGGCGCCTGATCGAGGCGGAATAGGAGACTCGAATGGACGAGCACGACGTTCTCAAGCCCTTCAATACCGTGAACCGGCGCTTCAGGCCCGATGACGAGCGCTGCAACGTGGTGCGCTCCGATGATCATCTCGAGCCGCACTCGATCGAGACACTGAAGGCCCGCGGCTTCATTAAGGAGCGCGGCGAGGCTGTAGCGCTGCCGACGTCTGTGGCGGCGGAGGTGCCCCCGAACAAGCTTGAGGTGAGCCGGCCGGCCACCCCAGCGACCTCCGAGAAGTAACTCACCCCATCCATCGCTGACCTCACGCAAGGCGCCTCATCGGGCGCCTTTTTCATTGGGAGAACGCCGTGACCTCATCCAACCGTACGCAACTCGCTCTCGTTCGGGAGATCACGCCCGGCGTCACCCCGACGACGCCGCGCATGCGCAAGGTCAGGATGACCGGCGAGTCCCTTTCGTTGGCGCCTGTCTACGTTGACTCGGAAGAGATCCGCGATGACCGCATGCTCGGCGACGCGATCAAGACGAACGAGACGACCAACGGCGGCATCAATGGCGAGATCTCCTTCCCCGACGATCTCTCGCCGCTGTCTGAGCTCATCATGTCGGCGTTCGAGAATGGCTGGGTCAACACCCCGGTGTTCTTCAATGATGGCACCCCGGACAGCGTCATCACCGACGCCGGCACGACGCCGGCCACGTACGCCGTGGTCGCCAACGGTACCGACGTCAAGGCCGGCATGCTGGTTCGGGCGAACGGCTTCGGCCAGGCCGCTAACAACCAGGTGTTCAAGGCGACGGCTTCGACCGGCACCACGATCGGTGGCGGCACCGGCATGGTCGCCGAAGCTGCTCCTCCCGCCACAGCGCGCTTGAAGGTCGTCGGCTTCGCTGGTGCGGCCGGCGACATCACGGCGCTCGTGGATGGTCTGGGTTCGACGGCTCTCGACTTCACGACGCTCAATCTTACCGTGGGGCAGTGGGTCAAGGTCGGTGGCGGCGCGGACACCACGACTTTTGCGTTCCTGGTGGCAGCCGGCGCCAAGCCGCGCGCCGCGGCTTATGCCCGCATCAGCGCGATCGCCGCCAACAAGCTGACGCTGGACAACCTGCCGTCGGGGTGGGCGGCCGATGCCGGTGCCGGCAAGACGGTCTGGGTCTTCGTCGGCGACCAGATCAAGAACGGCGTTACGCCCAACTCGATGACGATCGAGAAGGGGTTCCTCGGCATGCAGACGCCGGCGTTCATCAAGTACCTCGGCATGCGCGTGAACACCTTCAACGTGGACATGCAGAGCGGCGACAAACTGAAGTGGTCCGCGGATTTCTTGGGTCTCGGCGGTGACGAGGATACCGTCACGCTCGACGCGTCTCCGGATCCCGTGAGCACCGGCGTCGTGATGGCGGCGAATGCCAACGTCGGCCGTCTTGGCGTCAATCAGGCGCAACTCGGATCGCCGAACTGGGCGAAGGGCTTTTCGGTGCAGATCAACAACAATCTGCAGGCGCTGGATGCCGTCGACTCGGACGCACCGGTTGCGATCGACGACGGCGAATGCACCGTCACCGGCAAGCTGACCACCTATTTCGGCAGCCTGGCCGAGGTGCAGGCCTTCCGCAACGGCACCCCGCGCAACATCAACTCGCGGGCTCAGAAGAACGGCCAAGCGCTGATATGGCAAGTGCCGCGGGCTCTTTACCGCGGTGGCGGCAACCCGCAGGCCACGGCCAAGAACACGCAGGTCATGGCCGACTTCGACTACCAGGCCTCGCAGGACATCGCGACCAACGCGCACATCCTGCTCGATCGCTTCGAGTACGTCGAATAGCGCCAACCGCACGCCGATTTACCAATCAACAACGTCGCGCGTGCGCGCGGCGTCCCCGAGATATCAGCGATCAGGACCGGTCGGTGCCGGTAGAGGATTGGTGTCCTCATGATCGCTGGTTCACCCCCTGGCACCCCGCCAGGCTTCCCTTGCTCACCAAGGTGACACCAAATGACATCCCCCAAGAAGGTAGTAGTTCTCGAGTCCCTGGCCGCAGATCGTCAGAAGGAGCACGAAGGCGACTGGATCAAAGCGAAGGATCTCGACCCCAACATCCGCTGGTTCGTACGGTCCACGAACTTCCCCGAGTTCAAGACTGCGCGCGACGCCGAGGTCAGGGAACTGAGCGCGAAGTACGACGGCGATCCGATTCCGGAAGACGTGAATGCTGAGGTGATGGGACGGCTCGCCGTCGAGCACCTGCTCATGGGCTGGGACGGCCTCGACGTGCCATTTAGCCAAGAGACCGCGCAGAAGATCCTGACTGACGAGGATTTCCGAAAGGTGCGGTGGTCGGTTTATCTGGCGGCAAGCCAAGTCGGTGTCCGCGAAGTCCGATACACGACGGTCGCCGCAAAAAACTGAGGGCCGCCCTTCGCTACGATCTTGAGCAGAAGGGCGTAGACGAGTGGCTCGTCGAGCTCGCCGAAGAAGACCGTGACGCCGAAGAGCTCGTCGCGCAGGCGCGGCGGCCGCGCGACGCAAAATGGCCCGCCTGGTCCGAGACCTATCTCCGGGCATGGCGGGCACTTCAATACGATCGGCAATACGGCGCCATGGGCGGCCAGTCGCCGATCTCCTTCCTCTCCATCGATACCTATGCGCGCCGCTACAAGGTCAGCGGCATGGAGTTCGAGCTCTTCCTGGCATTCGTGACTGCCTTGGACGAGGAATATCTCGAGCACGTCCAGCGCAAGGCCGATCAGGAGAAGGAAGCAGAGGAAGAACGTAAGCGGATCAGAGAGGGAGGACACGCATATGGCGGGAGTAGCGCTGTCGTCACTCCGGGTCAGTTCTGACTTCGACGCCTCGGGCTATGTCCGGGGCGCGCAGCAGAAGGTCGACGCCGACAACAAGATGATTGCGAGCGACAAGGCTCGCAATGCGGCTCTGGCGCAGTCGGACGCCGCGCTGGCCAAGATCCCGGGCGGCATGACCTCGGTCAGCAAGGCGCTGCTGGATGGTTACGGCGCAGGCGCCCAGTTCGAGGCAATCATTCGCCGGATCGGCAACGCCGCAGACCGCGGCATGGGTCTCGATCGCGTCAATCTGCTCCTGGACGCGGCTTATCAGAAATTCGGCCTCACCGCCGATGCCGCGTCGCTCGCTGAGAAGGGTTTCGTCTCGATTTCGGGCGCCGTCGGCCGGCTGAACGGGCAATATTCAGTCCATGCCGAGGTCGCGGCGCGCGCGGCTGCAGCGATCGAGCAATTGACGGTGGCTCAGCGGTCCCAGGCGGCGATCAACTCGCAGTTTGGCATCGGTGGCGAGACCAAATCAGCGCAGGAAAGCGCTGACGCCTTCCTTGCCCAGTACGGCGGCCTCGAAGGCATCGCGCGGAGCAAGGCGGCGGAAGCCGGAGCGGCGTTCTCGCAGGATCTCGACCGGCTCATGATCGCCGGTACCGCGAAATCGGCGAAGGACGCCGCGGGCGTGTTCGACGCCAACCTGCGGCAGCTGGAGGACGTCGCGCGGATGCGCGCGGAGCAGGCCGGCTCCAATTTCCAGCGCAGTTTGACGGAGGCGCTTGGTGGCGGCGGCGCCCCGGCAACGTCGAAGGGCGCGACCTATGAGGCGCTTGCCGCACAGGTGCAGCGGCTCGACCAGATCGAGCAGGCTCGGGCTGCCCATATCGCTGCAAGCACCCAGCAGTCGGTCGCGCAGACCTATGGCTACGACCAGGTCACCAAATCGGCCCGGGAGTCGGCCGCCGCGTTCATGGAGATCGACGCCGCCGGCGCCGCCATGGCCGCCGAGTTCGATGAGGCTATCGCGGCCGAGCAGAAGATGACCGCCGCCGCGGAGCAACTGCGCGCCAAGATCGCGCCGCTCGAGACCGAGTTCCAGCGCCTCGGCGCCGAGATGGCTTCGTACAAGAAGCTGCTGGCCGACGGATACATCTCGACCGGAGAGTACGAGCAGGCGCAGGTGATGCTGGCGAAGCGTCTCACCGACGTCCAGCAGCAGCTGAAGAACGCGAGCACCACCGGCCGTGTCGCCTCTGGCGAACTCGTCAATCTGTCCTATCAACTGAACGACGTTCTCACCGGCCTCGCGCTCGGTCAGTCGCCGTTCATGATCCTGGCGCAGCAGGGCGGCCAGGTCTTCCAGATATTCCAGTCGTCCAAGGCGAGCATCACGGACTTCGCCGGCGTAATCGGTTCGAAGTTCCTCGGCCTGCTCAGCGTCGGCCGGGTCGTCTGGGGCGGCATCGCCGGCGCGATCGGGCTTGGCGTCGCGGCGCTGATCTCGTTTCAGGACAAGCAGTCGGAGGTAAACCGATCGCTCCTCGGCGCCGGGCGCGCCAGCGGAGCCACGCCGGGCAGCATCAACTCGATCGCTAGCGCCGGCGCGTCGAGATCTGGGTTTTCCGAAGCGGAGGCACGGTCGTTCGCCGCAGCGCTGGCGCAGACCGGCAAGATCGCCAACGACAACATCTTGCCGATCGTCAAGATGGGCAAAGACATCGCGACGATCTACGGCACAGACGCCACGGAAGCGGCGAAGATGCTTGCCGACGCCTTCTCCGATCCGGTGAAGGGGGCGGAAGACCTCAATCAGCGCCTCGGCTTCTTGGATGCCGCGACGAAGCAGAACATCTCGGATCTCGTCGCCCAGAACAAGGCTTATGCCGCCCAGCAGGTGCTGGCCACCGCTGTCAAATCGAGCCTGGTCGATGTTGCGAACACCGTTTCGACGACACGGACCGCATGGACGGCACTCGGTAACGCTGTTTCGAACGCCTGGGACTCGATCGGCAAGAGCATCTACAACGTCCTGAACCCGATACAGGGCCTCGACGCGCAACTGGATGCCGCCAAGCGCAAGCTCGACCTCCTTCAGAAGACCGGAGGGCGAACTGTCGACCCGGATACCGGTTTGCTGCAGGGGTATATCGCGGATCCCGCTGCAATTGCCGCCGCCCAGGCGCAGGTCGACAAGCTCACCGCCGCGCTCCAGCGCCAGAAGACGGCTGCGGAGGATGCCCGGAATGCACAGCAGTCGCTGGCGCAGCAGCAGGCCATCCGGACCGCGCTGCCGATCATCGGCCAGACGCAGGATCTCGAGAACCAACTGAAACTGCTCCAGGACCTGGCCGCGGCTCCGGACGTCGACCAAAAGCTGGCCAAGGTCGGCCAGAGCATGGATCAGTTGCAGCGCTCGATCGCGGCGACCAGCGCCGCGCTTGCGGCCTTGCCGAAGAACGCCCTGGTCGACTTCCTTGGCGCCGCGGCAAGCCCAGCCGAGCGCCTCGCCGCCGGCCTCGAGCAGATCCGCGCCAAGTCCGCCCAGATCAACGCTTCGCCGGCGGATACCGGCCGCGCGACGTCGGCTCTGCAACTCAATATCGCCTCCAGCGTCCAGTCGGCGCGCATGTCGGCGCTGGGCCAGTCCGCCAGCGTGCTCGACAGCGTCCGGCAGAAGACGCTCGAACTCCAGCGCGCCCAAGAAGCCGGCGCCGGCCTGACGGCGAAGCAGATCAAGGATCAGTTGGATCTCGCCCGCGCGCAGGCCGACGGGTCGCTCCAGATCAAGGCGCAGGCCGACGCGCTTACGATCCAGACGGCGACCATCGGCATGTCCGCCGGTGCTGCGACCGAGTACGCGGCCAGGATGACGGCCCTGACCGATGCCGTTCGCAACCACAAGGATCTGACCGAACAGGACAAGGCGGCGATTGACGCCCAAGCCAAGGCCATTGGGGCGACGGCGCGGGCGAATGCCCTGAAGCAGATCCAGAACGACATCCGCTTCGGTTCCCAGACCTCGCTTTTGTCGCCCGACGACGTCCAGATCGCGCAGCAACTGAAGACGCTCTATCCGGATGTCGCGACGGCACTGGGCTCGGTCGAAGCCGCAGCTCTCCGCACCAACGCGGCGTTTGCATCGGTCTCCTCGACCGTCTCCAGCGATCTCGTAACCGGCATCACCGACGCGCTCGACGGGACCAAGAGCTTCGGCCAGGCGTTCTCCGACACGTCGAAGCTGGTGATCCGCGCGATCGAGGAGATGATCGTCAAGCTGCTGGTGGTCGGCCCGCTGATGCGGAGCCTGCAGAGCTCGTTCGGCGGCCTGACCGGCGGCGGTCTTAATTTCCGCTCGCTCCTAGGCTCGAGCGGTGTCACTTACGGCACCCCAGGCGCCGGCGGCAGCAACCTGTTTGGCCCGCTGGCGCCAAGCGCGCGGGGCAACATCTTCGCCGGCGGCAACATCATCCCGTTCGCGCGTGGTGGCGTCGTGACTCGACCAACCCTGTTCCCGATGGCGAACGGCGGCACCGGTCTGATGGGCGAGGCTGGCGAGGAGGCCGTCATGCCGCTGCGCCGTGGTCGCGACGGCCGTCTCGGGGTCTCAGCAGGCGGATTCGGCGGAGCCGCGAACGACAACGGCGCCTCCGGCAACGTGACCGTAAACATCTATAATGCGCCGGCGGGCTCGGATCCGCAGACCAGCGTCAGCCGGACGAACAACGGCAGCCAGGTGGACATCGTGTTCAAGAACGCCGTCACCGGTCTGATGGTGGACGACGCTGCGAAGAATGGCCCGATCTCTCAGGCCATCTCATCCCGTCAGCGCGGCTTCGGGAGCTAAACAATGGCCCTCCCGACCTGGCCGGCGGTCAATTATCGACCGCAGAAAAGCGGCTTCCAGATCCAGAAGCGTTTTCTTGATCCGATCGCGACCGACATGGATGGCGGCAATACCCGCGAGCGGCCGCGGCCCGGCGACAATGTCGGAACGGTTGTGCAGACGATCAACCTGACGCTTGCCGAGCATGACGTCTTCGTGGCTTGGGTCCGCGACACGATCGGCAACGGGAGCGGGCGGTTCACGGCGAGCATCTGGCTCGGATCGGCCTATGTCCCCAAGCCGTGCAAGTTCGCCAAGGGTGGCAAGCCGTCCTACGTTCCGGTCGGGACAAGGTATGTCGCCGTGTCCATGACACTGATGGTGTTTGACCTCTGATGGCGAGTCACAGCGAAGCCTTGCTTGAGGCATATGCGTCGTGTCCGCCGAGCGCGCGCGTCTATCACACGCTCGAGATATGGCAGTCGTCATTCGATGTTCCGGCGCGGGTTGTCGCCAATGTCGGCGACGATATGGCCTTTGGGCTCGAGGCGGGCGCGCCGCGCAACGCCGGTGAGACCGTGACATTCATCGCGTGTCCGTTCCAGGCCAGCTATCCGGAGCAGAAGGAAGGCCAGCCGCCGTCGACCACAATCAAGATCGACAACGTCAACCGCGAGTTGGTGCCGAAGATCCGCGCGGCGCAGGGGACGCGGGAATATATCCAGGTGCTTTATCGCGAGTACCTCGGCAGCGACCTGACCGAGCCGGCCTATGGGCCGATCGAATTCGAGCTGCGCAGCGTGCAGATGGTCGGGGCATCGCTGACCGGGACGGTCATGGTCAAAAACCTGCAGAACAAGCGGTTTCCGCGCGCCACGAAGAATTACGATTACGTGCAGTTTCCGTCCCTGCTCCCCTAGTGGCGGGACGTCCAGCAAGAGGTCGGCTCGTCCTTCGTTGGCGATAGTCTGCTCAAGCCCTGTACCCGTCTTGCTCGAGAATGTCAGTTTGGGGAGCAGCTCAACTTTCGCTTCCGCCGATCAATTTGTCAGGGTCGCCTCATGCTCGACAAGCGTCTGATAGCATTCGCACGACATTCGCTCCAAGGAGCCGCGGTCCAGTATTCTAATTACGCCTCGCGAGTAGGTGATAATGCCTTGATCCTGTATCTTGCGGGCCACCTCTGTCACAGATGTCCTTCGCACTCCCAGCATATCGGCAAGCAGTTCTTGCGTCAGCGTGATGGTATCGCTCGCTGCGCGATCGGCCGACTGCAATAGCCAACGGCAAAAACGTTGGTCGATTGGATGCAGCGCATTACAGGCTGCCGTAATGCGAGCTTGGGTTAAGAGGACTTCATTATAGCGTATGCAGAGGTCTCGTATCGCTTGGCTTGAGGCGACCGACCTCCTGAAAGCGGCTGACGAGATCCTGCTGGCTGTCATTGGCAGTTGAACGTTCACCCGGACGAGCGATTTGTAGAGACCCAATCCCGCCATTGCGCCAATTACGCCTTCGCGGCCGACAGTCGCGGTTTCGATAGCCTTGCCGTCACGCATTACCGCGAGGAACGAAAACATGCCGTACTGAGGGAAATAGACCTGTTCGACTTCGGTGCCTACCTCGTACACAGAAGTGCCTTGCGGCAACACCACGGTCGTCAGATGGACCGCGAGCGCACTAAACTCGCTGGGCGGCAGAGACGCGAGCAGCCTGTTGTCGAGCGGCGTGGGCGAAGGTGCGTGCAACTGCGGTATCCGTACCCGGTCGGTCGGGCGATATACCGCAGGGTGATGGGTGCGAGCTCCGAGGGGACGCTCCGCGCGGGATACGGGTTACATTAAGTGTACCGGCAGTCCGTGTCGGTCCGGTTTCCATCTTAAGCCGACCTTCTGCCGATTCACGCTGAGGTGCCTTGCTGTAAGGTCATGCGTGCTTTCCCGTCAGAAAGCTGGGGTCCGTCAGAGCCTGGTATGTCGGACTTCCGACAATGACATTGACTCAGATACAAGTCGGCTCTGCCGTAGCTCCGCCACTTCTTCTTATGTAATGGGCGCTTCTAGGAACGAAGAGTCAACAACCGAATTGGCCCCCTTGCACCGCCTATGTCCGGTTTCCGACAAAATACGAACAAGGTGAATCTGCGCTTGGATGCAGGTTCGAACGCGATCTGCGATTATTCGACGTTTAGTAGGGGCCGATGCAGCACTTAGCTGGCAGTCGCCCGGTTGTGCTCGTTGTCGAGGACGAGACGCTTCTGCGATGGCATGCCGTGGCAATGATCGAGGACGCCGGTTTCGATGTGATCGAGGCTGGAAACGCGGCCGAGGCTATTTCCGTGCTGGAAGTCCGTACAGACATTCGTGTGATCTTCACGGATATCCAGATGCCGGGTTCAATTGACGGGCTGCGGTTAGCCCACCTGGTGCGAAACCGCTGGCCGCCGATCAAGATCATTGCAACCTCGGGCCTACTGAGGCTTCGAGACTACGAGTTGCCGGAGGGCAGCCGGTTTTTGCCGAAGCCGTATTCCGTCGAGGCGATCACCGGCACGTTGCGGGAGCTATTGGACAAAGGGGCAAGCGGCGCCTAAACCCAACCGACGTCTTACTCCGGCGACCGGAGACCAGGTGACGTAAGCCATTCGTTTATGTGGGATGCCGTGTCCAACTGTCTGATCTTTTTAAGTAGCGCATCCCTGTCGGGACCACTCGCAAGATCGGCAATCTTTTCCTTCAGCCTAGCTCTCTCGGCCGCGATCTGATCTTCGAATTTGTGCGGTAAGGATCGGCGACGTTGCATGACACAAACTCCGACTTACGGCTCCTAATCCGTAGGGTTCGAGGACGGACTTTCCCAAGATAAAAACGCTATCCAAGTCTCGGTTCCAGGGTGATTGCCGAAGAGTGATCTGTCAGTCCGATTTCCGACGCTCCACTGAAATTGGCTGCTGCGGATGCACCGCGGATCTCCGCTATGGCTCAAAAGTGCCCCTTGCGGTCATCAAGCCGACCGACGTCCGCTCTTTCTCAATGAGCTGACCTACCGTCAGTTACCTGCTAAGCCGTTTGGAAAGTAACGTGCTCTTGCCCATTAATCGCTCCTCATTCCTGTCGCCCCTGATCGGCGAGCCGTGGGCCTGGCAGTCCCGCAACTGCTGGGATTTCGCCTGCCATGTGCAGCGCGAGCTGTTCGGCCGCGAGCTGCCGCGAGTGACAGTGCCGGACGGTTTTTCCGCGCGCTGGGCGCTCGAGGAGATCGCCGGGCATCCCGAGCGCGCGCTCTGGCGCGAGGCGCCGGAAGGGCCGGGCGGCCTGGTGACGGCTGCTGACGGCGCCCTGGTGCTGATGGCGCGCCTGCGCTTTCCCGCGCATATCGGCGTCTGGATGCAGCCCGAGGCGCGCATCATTCACTGCGACGGCAAGACCGGCGTTGCCTTCGAGACCGTCCTGGCGCTGCGCCAGATGGGCTGGAAAAAGCTTTCCTTCTTCGAGCCAAGGTAACATGCACAGATCTGTCAAACGATTGCGGGCGCCGGAGATCGGCGCGCCGCGGCCGCGCGCTCGCCGTGCGCGGCGCAAAGCCCGCCAGCCAGTGCTGCACCTCGTGATGCCCGGCCTCGAGGCCGGCCGCGCCGAGCCGCGCCCGCGGGAGACCGTCACGGCTTTCCTGCGGCGGACCGGCTGGGCTGTGTGCGATCGGGAATTCGGCTGGCAGTTCAAGAAAGGCCTGCCGACCGTCCTCGAGATCAACGGCGAGGCCGTGTTGCGCAAGGATTGGCGGTCGCGGCGTATCGGATCGGCCGACGCGGTTCGCTTCATGTCCTATCCGCTCGGTGGAAATGGCGGCGGCAACGCCGTCAAGCAGGTCATCGGCCTGGTCGCGCTGGTCGCGGTTTCGGCGTTCGCCATCTGGGCCGGCCCGGCGCTGTTCGGAGCTGGAACGTTTGGCGCCTATGCCACGACGGCGGCGATCGGCGTCGGCGGCTCGCTGCTCGTCAACGCCCTGGTTGCGCCAAAAGCCGGCGCGACCAATACGCCGTCGGCGACGCAGGACCAGATCTATTCGGTTGCAGCGCAGGGCAACGTCGCCAAGCTTGGCCAGCCGCTGCCGGTCTGGTACGGCCGCGTAAAGGACTATCCGGATTTCGCCGCGACGCCTTGGGGCGAATTCGTCGGCAATGACCAATACCTCAACGTGCTGCTGTCGCCGACCATGGGCAGCATGGAATATGAGGCGATCTATGTCGACGACACGGTCCTGTGGGACTCAACCAACGGGATCTCGGAGACCTTTCCGGGCGCGCAGATCGCGTTCTATGAGCCGGGCGCGACAGTCACGCTGTTCCCGACCAACGTCGACCAGTCCTCCGAGGTGTCCGGCCAGCAGTTGCCCGATGGCAGCGGCACGGCCGGCGGCTTCTTCGTGTCGCCGAGCGCTACGACATCGGGCGCCTGGCTTGGTCCGTTCGCGGCCAATCCGCCTGGCACGCTGGCGCAGTCGATCGCGATCGACTTCGTCCTGCCGGGCGGCTGCGCGACCTTCAACCAGGGCGCTAACGGCGCAAAGATCGGCTACGCCCGCATTCCGCTGACAGCGGAATATTGCCCGATCAACGACGCCGGCGCGCAGATCGGCGCGTTCCAGACGCTGTTCTCCGGCGTATTCCTGTACGGCAGCAGCAGCCCGATCCGCGACAGCCGCAAGGTCGACGTCCCGCCGGGCCGCTATGCCGTGCGCTTTCGCCGCGATGACGCGGCATTCAGCACGGAGCTCGGCAGCAACCAGGCCATATGGGCCGGGCTGCGCGCGTTCCTGCAGGGCAACAATTCGTTTCCCGACGTCTCGACGGTCGCGATCCGCCTGCTGGCCTCGCAGTCGACCCAGGGCGCTTACAAGTTCGGCGTGCTCGGCACCCGCAAATTGCTGGTGTGGAACGGCGCGAATTTCGTGCTGCAGGCGACGCGCAATCCGGCGTGGGCGTTTCTCGACGCCGCGACCAGCGCGCAATATGGCTCCGGCCTGCCGATCTCAAAGGTCGATTTCAACGCGGTCATGAACCATGCTATCGGCTGCGCCAACCGCGGCGACACGTTCGATTATCGCTTTACGACAGCGGTCGCGGTCCCGGATGCGCTCGACAAGATCCTGACGCCGTCGAGGGCGCGGCACTTCTGGCTTGGCGACACGATCTCGATCGTGCGCGACGAATGGCGCGACGTCCCGACCATGATGCTGAGCGATCGCGAGATCGTGCGGGATTCAATGCAGGTCTCGTTCCAGATGCTGGGCGAGGAAGATCCCGACGCCGTCATCGTCGAATATCTCGACGAGGAAACCTGGCTGCCGGCGCAGGTCCAGTATCCGCCGAACGCTATTGGGTTCACTGCGACATCCGCCGAGACCAAGCGCGTCGACGGCATCGTGAACCGCGACCAGGCATTCCGCGAATGTGCGTTCTACTACCTGCAATCGATCTACCGGCGCGAGACGGTGCAGCTCGACGTCGAATACGAGGGCAGGGCGATCACTTATGGCTCCGTGGTGCGGGTGCAGTCCGCGCTGCCGATGGCTTATGGCTATGGCGGCGCCGTTGTGGCTGTCGCCGGCCGCACGCTGACGCTCAATCCCGCGCCTGGCTGGGACGGCGGCCCGACCTATATTCGCTTGCGGCAGGCCAACGGCAAATCGTTCGGCCCGATCCTGTGCACGGAGGGCGCGGACGCATCGCAGGCCGTGCTCGACGCCGGAAGCCTGGCCGCGGCGCAGACCGCGCAAGCGACGACGCTCGGGGCCGTCCTGGCCCGCGAGGATGGCGGCGAAGATCCGTCGTTCGAGATCGGCAGCGGGGACAACCAGTCGCGGCTTTGCGTCGTGCTCAACGGCGCGCCGCATGGCGATCAGTGCACGCTGGGCCTGGTCGTCGACGACCAGCGCGTCCATGCCACCGATCTCGGCAATCCGCCGGTGCTGCCGAGCCCGCAGTTTCCGAGCAACGACAAGGTGCCGCTGATTGCCGGCCTCAATGCCAGTTTCGGGCAGGGCACCGCCGAGCCGATGCTGTCGGCGAGCTGGTTCCCGGCCGCCGGCGCGCTCTACTACATTGCCGATGTCTCCTATGACGCCGGCGCGTCCTGGGCGCAGGTCTATGAGGGCGCGGCGAACCAGTTTGACCAGGTCGTGCAGAACGCGGCACTCCGGCTGCGCGTCCAGGCCGTCAACTCGGCCTTGCGCGGTCCCTATTCGACGGTCGACCTCCAGGCTCCGACCATTGTCATCTCGGATGGCGCGGTCGCGTTGAAATCGCTGCAAGAGGGCATCAAATACGCCGTTACGACCCTGCAGCAGCAGCACGCGCAGGACATCGCGGATCTCGAGACCGCGATGTCCGACCAGATGCGCCAGGTCGCGGCGCGGATCACGCTCGCCAAGCAGGCAGGCAACCAGCAGGCATGGGACCAGCTGCAGCAGGTCGAGAACCTGATCCAGGTGACGGCCGATGGCATCAACGCATCGGTCGACGACGTCCGGACCATTGCCTACGACACCCAGACCGCCTTCGCCGATTACAAGGTCACGGTTGCCGCGCAATTCGGCGACCTCGATGCCTCCGTGACCGAGCAGGCGAGCGCGATTGCGGCGCTCGACGGCATCGTCGGCGCGAGCTGGGGCGTCAAAATCAATGTCAATGGCGTTGTGACCGGCAGCATTCGCCTCGACGGCGGTGCGAACTGGTCCGCCTTCATCGTGCAGTCCGATAAATTCCAGGTCCAGCTCCCTGGCTATAACGGCGGTACGGCGATTCCTGTGTTCACGGTCGGCACACTCAACGGCCAGCCGGCAACCGGCTTGTCCGGAAACCTCTATCTCGACGGTGCCATCTATACCCGCATGATCGGCGCCGGCCAGGTGACGGCCGTCAACATTGCGACGGGTACGATCACGTCAGACAGCGGCGTCATCGGCGCGCTCAGCGTCAAGAGCCTCAGCATCGGCGACAACGCGATCATTACGCCGATCGTGCAGGGCGTCAGTGCAATCGCCGTCGGCGGTTCGACGACGGTCATCGTGGGGACCACGCTGTTCCTCGACACGACCGGGTTGGCCGGCAAGACGATGACGCTCTACTTGAATTGTCCGCTCGTGGTCTATGAGTCGGGCAGCATCTCGACCTCGTGCACGTTTACCGCTTCGCTCAACGGCGCTGTGGTCTCGCAGTATGCATTCTCAGGCCAGAACGTGTCTTTCACTCCGACGCTTTCGGGGTCGGTGCAGATCACGGCAACGGGCGGCGTGATGTCGATCCCTGTCAGCGTGACGATGAGCAATCCAGGCTTTTGGGGCGTCGCATCCGGTTCGATGTTTGTGATGGCGGCAAAGCGATGACGATTATCCACTTCTGCAGCGCGACCGGCTACATCCGGTCGTGGGGAAATGCCGAGCCGATCGACGGCAAGAGCCATTTCCCCGATCACGGCATCCTGCTGACCGCAGGCGATCGCGACATCGATCCGCTCGAGCATATGGTCGACGTCGCGCTGGTCGGGCCGTTTCAGAAGCCGGAGGACGTGATCGTCGCGCGTCCTGCTGTGGAAAAGCGCGCGCTTCTGATCGAGCGGATTGCGCTCGCCGTCGTGCTCGCGGTTTCCGCGGAGCTGGCGTCGACCGATCAATACATGGTGCCGGATCGGCCGGTCCCGAACCGCGATGCATGGGCCGCGTTCCGCCAGGCACTCCGCGGCCTTTCCAATCTGCCTGACGCGCCGACGATGGCGCGCAACTGGCCGGCCCGGCCTGACGCTGGCGCCGCGCCGCCGCAGATCCTCGACCTGTTGGCGCAGATCGATGCGCTCGCACCAAGCTGATTTCGGAGAGACCGATCCATGCCGAACCTGATCTATGCGACTGGCACCGTAGCCATCGGCGCCGGCGGCGTTTCCGTTGCCGGCGCCGGCGGCCCGCTCTGGGCGTCGAACGTTCAGCAATTCGATAAGCTGATCGTCGACGGCTTCGCCGGCGTCGACATTCTCGGCGTGACCGATGACACCCATCTCGTCATCGCCAAGTGGCCGTTTGCAGCGGTGTCGGCCGGGACCACGTACCAGATCCTGCAGACCAGTCCGCTGCGCTTCAATGGCGCGCAAAGCTCGGCCGAGGTCATCCGCCTGACCGGCGCGCTCGAGACTGACGGCTTCTTTGTGTTCGTGCGTTCCGATCGAACGGAGCCCGATCCGTCGAAAG
The DNA here is from genome assembly GCF_054063415.1 of Bradyrhizobium sp. USDA 4011. Classification (NCBI taxonomy): domain Bacteria; kingdom Pseudomonadati; phylum Pseudomonadota; class Alphaproteobacteria; order Hyphomicrobiales; family Nitrobacteraceae; genus Bradyrhizobium; species Bradyrhizobium sp. USDA 4011. Next base: position 106,485 of record NZ_JBSSGG010000001.1, on the reverse strand, counting down.
GCGACGAGGGACAATACGCGCGGCAGCCGTCGACCGGGAAGGAGTGGCTTAGGACCGGCGGCGTGTGGGTTTACCAGGGCGTCAACAAGGCGCTCGGACAGCCGGCGCCTTATGATCCCGCGAAAACATACGCCCTCAATGACGTGGCGACGTTGAACGGTTCATCGTTCGTTTGGAGCAATGCGACGCCAGGCTCGGGGCACGCGCCGCCTGATGCGACGTACTGGCAATTGCTGGCAGCCAAGGGCGATACAGGCGCGACGGGGCCGCTGCCGTGGCTGCAGACGGCGACGTGGGCAACGGGCACGGCTTACGTTGTCGGGCCTCCGGCCAGCGTCATCGTTCATCCGGTGACCAGAAACATCTATCAGTGCCTCGTCCCTCATGTCGCGGGCACGTTTGCGACCGATCTCGCCGCCGGCAACTGGCTCCTGATCGGCCAGAGCCTGACCGAAGGGACAAGCACGACTTCAAAAACGATCGGGTTGGGGAGCACTCTATTCGCGACCCAGGCGGGCCTGTCCTATTTGAACGGCGCGCGTTTGCGCGCATCGTCGAACGGTTCGATCGGCAATTGGATGGAGGGTGTCGTCACCTATGATCCATCGACCGGCGCGTTAATTCTATACGTTGACAAGACGAATGGAGCCGGCACGTTCGCCGACTGGAATTTCAATCGTGTTGGTCAACCGGGCGCCGGTGATCTTTCGTCGGCGAACAACCTCTCCGATCTTGGAAGCGCGCCGGCTGCGATTAAAAATCTCGGCATTCCAGGCCTCCTCAGTGGCTATCTTGCCGGATTGAAGATCACTTCGCCTGGCGCCATTTCGACCTTTAGCGTCAGTGCCGGCGTGGCCTGCGATCGAAACGCTGGTGACATGATCGTTCTCAGTGCTGCACTGACAAAATCTAGTGCGGCTTGGGCAGCTGGCAACAACAACGGCTGCCTCGATACCGGGGCGCTCGCGAACGGTTTCTACCATGTCTTTGTCATCAAAAATCCGACGACGTCGGTCGTCGATGTGCTGATGTCCAAGAGCGCCACCGCGCCGACCTTGCCTGGCGGATACACGTTGTTCCGCCGCATCGGCGTCGTGTGGTTCAATAGCGGCGTCAACTTCTCGAACCTCTTGCAGCGCGGCAGGGAGTTTTTCTGGCCCGGCTCGGCGCTGGATGTAAGCACGACGATCGGAACGACGTTGCAGACGTTCGCGCTCGCCAGTTGCCCAACTGGTGTCAGGGTGCAGGCCCTGCTGAACGTCATTGCGTGGAACAGCACTCAAAACACAACGTGGTGGACGCACGAAACCGGTCTGACCGACAACGCTCCAAGCTACTCGATCGGTGCAAACGGTTTGGAAGCCTCTACCGCGACTTCCGGCAACGCAGCCGACCTGCGCGTTTGGACGGACACGTCAGCGCAAGTGTGCGCGCGATCGTCCGCAGCCGGCACGTCATATCGCTGCTTTACGCGCGGATGGTTCGATCCACTGGAGTGATGACATGGGATTTGTACAGCGAAACGGTGATGGCGCCATCGTTGGATGGTTCGCTTGCCAGCAACCGGCGCCGATCGTGACCGAGCAGGTCGCGGATGATGACCCGGCCGTCATAGCGTTTTTAAATCCGCCGGCGCCGGTGCCTGCCTACTGCAGCACGCTCGGCCTGAAACGGGCCTTCGACGAGCTCGGCGTCGGCCTCTCCGACGCGCAAGTCGACCAGCTCTTAATTCGCGCAAACGCCCTGGTCTGATCGGGCCAGCTTCCGTTCTGGCTTTTTCACACCTCACGGCGCTCGGGTGACATGTCGTGCGAATAGCGGGAACGCTCGACCGGGGCTAGCAGGGCGGCCATTTTTAGTGCCTGTGGGTCTCGCTCGCCCTTGGCCGCGCGAGCAAGAATTTGCGAAGCCATATCGGCCATCATCGTCGATGTGCGCTTGGATTGCGGAAGCGTCGCGGCAGCCTCATCGAGGACTGCTTTCATCAACTCGATTAGCTCAGGCTGAAACACTGATCCCATGGCATTTTCCTCACGCTACGCCCCGCCACATTTTGCCTAATCGCTAAGCGTCCGTCTGTCCGATACCGCACAGGTGCATGCGTTTTGCTGCGATGCAACGTCACGCTGGGTTTAGGTGGGGTGACCGGCGCCACCGGACCAAACAAAAGGCAGATACCGAGCGGCTATGCCGTCTTCCTAAGTCCGTCTCTCCAGGTCGATTGATTTCGGATTGGAGGCGAGGATTTGGAATAAGGCCCGATCTCCCGCGTACTTCGCAGCTCGTCGCGTCTTTTCTCGTCCGGCTAGTAATATCTTGCCGGACGGGTCGCGAACCTCCCATTCCCAGCCGCGTCTATGGCGGTCAGTCAAGACGACTTCTAACATTGTCGGAAGCGCCTAAGCCGCGGCTGGTGATGGCCGTCGCGGAACATTCACGGCGCCCAGCGCCGGAAGAAGTATTGACCTCGATAGCATTTCTATCGCGGTCTGCTCCTCCGAAAGGCGCCTTTCCACGTATTGACGCTCAAGTGCGGAGAGCTGGGTTTCGAGCAATCTGCGGTACCGATGGATGTTATTGCGATGGGTCCGCAACAACGCAAAATCTTCGTCGGTCATCGTCGTCATCCTTTGACGGTCGATTAATTCCTTAAAATATGGGAGGGCCTTGCCCGGTCGAAAACTTAGATCACAAGCTTCGACTGTCAAGGCCGGCTTGGGGCGATGAGGCCACGCTGTCGCGGCCGCCCTCACTCTCTGCCAATACTCGGTAGCCGTGCTCCATCGCCGCCAGATAGCGGCGAGTGAAGTCGTCTGTGGCCCGCTCTTTGGCGTTCCGACAGTGCTCGGCTCGGTTCCTGCAATCTTCAGGCGTCATCGTTCCTTCGATCCTTTGCTGTCAACGAGCGGCCTGAACGCCCGTTCCTTTCCTCTCGACTTCCACAACAAGGATTACCCACGATGACCAACGCAGCGGTTTCTGCGAGCGCTATCGATTTGCATGGAATCTCCCGTGCGACCTTTGACTTGATCGTCAGCGCCGAGGTCACCAGCCCGTCCTGGTATTCAAAGCATCTGCGCGGCACGACTTGGCCTGGCGAACAGTCCGGCGTGACGATCGGCTGCGGCTATGACGTCGGCCAGGCGACGCAGCGGCAGTTCCTGACCGACTGGTCCGGCAAGATCCCGGAAGCGATGTTGAAGGCGCTGGCGAAGTGCTGCGGGGTCACAGGGCCGGCGGCGGAAAAGCTGGCGCGCAAGCTGCGCGGCGTCGTCGATATCCCTTGGGACGTCGCGCTCGAGGTTTTCTCGAGCCACGACATTCCGCGTTATCTGGCGATCTGTCGGCGGCTGCTGCGGGGCTTCGACGAGCTCTCGCCGGATTGCAAAGGCGTGATCCTCTCGATCGCCTTCAACCGTGACGCGGGCGGCTTCAACAAGCCGGGACCGCGCTGGTCGGAGATGCGGCAGATCAAGGCCGCGATCGGCAGCGGCGAGCTCGCCAAGATCCCTGGCCTGATCCGCTCGATGAAACGGCTCTGGCCTGACAGCAAGGGCTTGCGCATCCGCCGCGACGACGAGGCGGCGCTATTCGAGCACGGCCTCGCAACGTCGCATCCGCATGAGCATGCGAAGCTCGCGACGACGCCGGCGCCGGTCGATCCGGACGCCGTCGCCTATGTGCAGGGACGGCTGCGGGAGCTCGGCTATTACGACGTCGGCCAGGTCGACGGCGAGCAATCGCCGCAGGGGCGGACCGAGGGAATGATCCTGGCCTATCGCAACGCGCGGGGCCTGCCGCTGACGCCCGCGATCGACGACCAACTGATCGCCGAGCTCGGCAGGCCGCAGGCGCCGCGGCCGGTCGCCGAGACGCGGGCGAGCGCGACCGTCGAGGATCTCCGCGACGAGGGCTCGCAGACCATCGCGCTGACCGATCGAGCCAAGGGATGGGCCGGCAAGATCTTCGGCAGCTCGACCGGCCTCGGCGGCGCCGGCGTGCTCGCCTGGCTCACAGACCGCGCGACGCAGGTCTCGGCCGCAAAGGACGCGGTCGGCGCTCTCGGTCTCACGCCTGGCGCGATCCAGGCGATCGCGATCGGCGTCGCGGCCCTGGTCGTCGTCGCCGGCGTCGGCATCCTGGTCTGGTTCGTCGCCGACCAGCTCGAGCGGCGCCGCCTGGCTGACTATCGCGCGGGGAAGCACGCATGAGCTGGATCGTCGCAATCGTCATGCGCCTGGCGGGCGTCGCCGGCGTCAGCCTCTCGCCCTTTGCCGCCGGCGCGCTGTTCGCCGGCGGCCTGGCCGTCATCGCCGGCGGCGCCGCGATCGCCGGCGGTGCGCATCTCTACAACGCCGGCTTTAGCTCGGCGGATGCCAAGTGCGAGGCGGCGCAGGTCGCCGCGCAGAATGCGCAATTGCAGGCGCGCCTCGCCGAGAAGGATCGCCAGCTCATTTTCGCCAACGCTTTGCAGCAGCGCGACGCCAGGCGCGCCGCCGCGGCCGAGGCGCAGATCCAGTCTAACCAGGGGGCAATCGATGCAACGCCAGCTAATCCCAACAAGTGTTTTACTCGCGACATGTCTCGCCGGGTGCGTGGCGTCCGGTAGCGTCGACAGACTGCAGCCTCCGCCTCCGGACGCGCCGAACATTCCAGCGCTTCCGGCGGACGTTGCCGCCTGCGAGCGCGCGCCGGTCGATCCGCCGGATCGCGAGCTCGACGGCGGCGAGATCGAGCGGCTCTGGAAAACCGACCGCGCGGCGCTGGCAAAGGTCAATGCCTGCCTGCGTCGCGCCGTCTGCCAATACCAGGACGTTCGCGAGGGCATCGGCCGGGTCGAGGGCGTTGCCTGCGAGAGCGCGCCGCCGGCGGAAAAGCCGGCGCACGGTTTCAGCCTGTTCAAGCGAAAGAAGGCGCAATGAGCGACGCGGTGACATGGGGTGCGATCGCGGCTGCGATTGGCTTGCTACTGACGATCATTGGCTTCTGGACGCGGTATTCCGACCGCATCACCAAGGCCGAGGCCGCTGCGGGAGCGGCGGCAACTGCTGCAGCGTCGGCTGCGGCCGCGGCGGCCGAGGTCAAGCGCGAGGCGCGGGAAGCGGCCGAGGAAGCGCGCACGCTCGCCGCAAAGCTCTACCAGGTCGAGATCTGGGCGCGTGACGAATTTGTCCGCAAGACGAGCTTTGAGAACGTGATCCGGCGGCTCGAGGCGGGCTTCGGCGAACTCAAGAGCGACATCGGCGGTCGGCTCGATCGCATGACCGATCGGATCGAGACCATCAAGGCCGGGGCGCACCAATGAATCGAAGCCGCGGTGTTCCGCGGCAAGCAAAAAGTACGCCGCCGGTTTCAGAAATACGGGCCCGGCGGCGTTTATTCCAAAACCTGGGCCCTGAATTCCCAAGCGCGAGCAAACGTCAGAACCCATGCCAGGTTTCATATTTTTTGATCGTCAGGAATGGGCTCACGCGCAAGAGGGGGCAAAGGTTAGTTACGAAGAGCGGGAAAATCCGGGCAAGACTTCGGCCGAAAACCTGCGGGTAGGCTGACGCGGGCTAAGGAACAAGTGACAACGCCAGGAGTCATGGAAAATACTCCCGGCTCTCACACCCCCCACACACCGGTCGGGAGTTTGGAATGGCGACCTCGGCGTGCGTGGGCGCCGGGGTCGTTCTCGTCTCAGAGTACGGTCCGCGAACATCCGCGTTGCGCTCGTGTTGCGTGGATAGCGAGCGCTCCGCGCTGAGTACGCCGAAGCGAGACCTCGGGGCAGGGGGCCATGGGGTGAGGTCTCGCCGTCTTGCGGTAGTTGGGGTTCTCAGCCTTGGAGGAGCTGAGGCGTGTATCGAACCAGCGTTCTGCCCGTCCGTCAATGGTTATGGGCGGCCCTCGAAAAAGACCCCATGTGCATTGCCGCACGTCCAAAAAGGCAATTGTAGCGAGCGCTGCGCGTTGATACTACCCGACCCCACCGATTGCTCCCCCTGAAGGATTTTCTTGATGCGTCTGATTGCTTCGATCGCAGCGATGCTGCTCCTGGCTGGCTGCGGCTCCGACTTCACCTGCTCGTCGACCTCCGTGGTCGAGAAGCTCACTGACTTCTTTCGCGAAGCCCTAGCTCCAGTCGGCATCCCACCCGCATTCGATCCTGAGAAGACCGTCTATCGCTTCGAGGATGTCCGGCAGCAGGGCGGCAACGACCATCAACTCGCCTGCGCGGCCACCTTCTACAGCATCCTGGTTCCGCGCCCGGGCGCGAGCTACGACAAGCAGGCGCTGGATCAGGCCAACAAGATGGGGCAGCCGATCAACTACACCGTCGAAAAGCTCGACAAGGGCGGCGTGTACGTCACCGTCCGATAGCGGCAAGGGCTTCGCCCTCAAGAGCCGCAGTTCCGCTGCGACGCATAAATTCTAGCGAACGGCAGGGCGAGCTGGACGCCGATCTTGCGGGCGAGCTGGACTTCGATGAAGTCCTTCAGGCCGTCGGTGACCACGCGGCCCTCGGCGATCTTCCGCTCCAGCTCGCGGGCGATGTCTTCGCTGGCGTCCCTCGACCAGCCCTCGGCCGGATTGAACGCCACGATGCGCAGCACCTGCTCGTATTGGCCGCTGAGCAGGTCGTTGATCAGGGTTCGGTAGTCGACGTCCTCGTCGGTCTCGCGGAACGCTGCACCGGCCTGAAAGTCCTCTAGGACGAGGTAGAAATCCTTGTCGAGCCGGTCGTTCGGAACAATCGAGGGCGAGGCCATACGCTGGAACTCCACTGACCGAGACATAAGATAGGCGCTGGATCGTCAAGAAGCGAATCCGCCTCGGTCGCAATTCGAGCGGCTGTCGCACGATCCTGGCCATCAATGCCGCCAGCCGTTCTTGACGATGAGCGGTTTGAAACCCTTCGGCAGACGCGGTGTCTCGCGCTCGCCGAGTTGGTTACACTTGCTGCACGGTGCGCCCGCACCTCCGCATTTGCAGGCTCGATCGCCGAATGCCGGTCGATCCGGATGATTCTCACAAACCCATCCAGAGTCGCCACAGAGGACGCAGACCACGGTCATTCGAACCTCCGCAACATCGCTGGGTGGGTTCGGTTTTTGACTTTGATCCAGTTCTTCGATCGCCCGGCCGTATAGCCGCGGTCGCGATGTTTCGAGACCAAGCCTTCGAGGCCCATCAGGCAGGCATGCCGATAAAGTGCGGGGCCGATCTCGCCCTGCTCAAAGGGTGCAAGGTGAATGCCCTCGACACGCCGGGCAAGGATGCGGGCGAGGTTGGTCTTGCGGAGGTGCAGCGGCAGCTTGCGCAGATCGTCGCCTTCGAGCGCGAGAACATCGAAGGCGTAGAGTTGCACCTCGTCGTCATGCTTGCGTGAGTGCAGGCCGTTGAAATCAGAAACGCCGTCGACGCTGAGCAGCACGGCCTCGCCGTCGATGACAAAGCGGTCGCATCGGATGCGCAGCGCGGCCTCACGAATCACCGGAAAACGCTTGCTCCAGTCGTGGCCGTTTTTGGTGAACAGGCGGGCGACCTTGCCTTCGCGTTGGACAATCAGCCGATAGCCGTCCTGCTTGATCTCATGCAGCCAGTCTGCGCCGGCCGGCACGGTCGTCCCCGCGGTCGGAATGCATGGCTCGAACGGCCGGATAGGCATTAGCCCGCTTTGCGTCGCGGCTTGGCCGCAGCCTTCTTCGCCTTGGGGGATTTCGCCGCCGGCGCAGCCTTGCTGCCGTCCTGGATGCTCTGCTTCAAGGCGTCCATCAAATTGAAGACGTTACTCGGCGCGGGCTGTCTCGTAGTTGCAATGGGCTGCCCCTTGCGCTTCTGGTCCAGCAACTCCTGCAGCGCGTGTTCGTAGTGGTCCTCAAATTTATCCGGCTCGAAGTGTCCCGACTTCTGCTCGACGATATGCTTGGCCAGATCCAGCATATCCTTGGTGATCTTCACGTCTTGAATGTCGTCGAAATATTCGCCTGAATCGCGCACTTCATAGGGATAGCGCAACAGCATCCCCACCAGACCCTTGTCGCGGGCCTCCAGCGCTATGACATGCTCGCGATTGGTCAGCACGACGCGCGCGAGGGCGACCTTATCGAGCGAGCGGATAGTTTCCCGGATGACCGCGTAGGCGTCGTGGCCGACCTTACCATCAGGCACAATGTAATAGGGGCGGACGAGGTAGAGATCATCGATCTCCTTCTTCGGCACGAACTCGTCGATCTCGATCGTGCGCGTGGATTCGAGGGCTATATTCTCGAGTTCGTCCTTAGTGACCTCAAGATACTGATCCTTGTCGACCTGATAGCCCTTGATGATGTCTTCGTTGGCGACCTCTTCGCCGGTGTCCGCATCAACCTTGAGGTAACGGATCCGATGGCCGGTGTTCTTGTTGATCTGGTTGAAGCTGATCTTGTCGGATTCAGACGTCGCCGGGAACAAGGCGACGGGGCACGTGACAAGCGATAGCCGTAAAAAGCCCTTCCAATTGGCGCGCTGGGCCATACTCAAAAACTCCACTTGTACTCAATGACCCGAATATAGGCAGGGGCCGCGGGAAGTGGAGTCCGTCGGTCAGCATTCTGGGCAGGTATCGCCGACGCCGCGGAGCACTTCATCAATCGCGGCCTGGCTCTGCTCGGGCGTCGTGCCGGGGAAGGGATGGTTCCAAGCTGCCTCGCGGGCCCGGTTCCGTGCCTCTGGATCTGCACGGTCGATCGCATGGCCGTGGTGTTCGCACTCGCGCACCGCGTGATACTCGATGAGGGTCCCGATCGCCCAGCCCTTCAGGGTGCGATAAGCGGGGCGGGAGGTTCGGAGAGGCAGGCTACGTCGTGCATTGCTCTTCATGATGTGGTCTCGAATCGAACGACACCACTAATCATAGCACCAGGGTCAACGGCTTCTCCGCCGCGACAGCACTTATACCCGCTATGCAGGTTAGGAACCGATGCGGGTGGGTTGTGGTTCCCGATTTGCCGCAAGGAAATTGCGGCTTATTTGGAGGTGTGAATGGCAAAGAAAGTGAAGAAGACCGCCCGCGGTCGCAAGCAGGACCGGGCCCGTGTGGCCGGAGGCCAGGACTATGAGGTCCGCTACGAGGCGAAGAAGACCGGAAAGTCGGCTGCTGCAGTGAAAAAGGTGGTCAAGAAGGTTGGCAACAGCCGCAAGCGTGTCGAGGGGCGCCTTGGCTCTTCGGCGAAGAAAACACGGAGCCGTTAGGCGGCAGGTGCGGGCGGGTCCTCCTTGGCGGACCCGCGCGCAACGATCTTGAGCGCTCCGTCGGGCAACGGCCGCTGCAGCATCTTCGCCTCGTCCCATGGTGCACGCATCCAGACGTCGCGCTCCTCGTCGGTGGTCAGGATCACCGGCATGGCCTTTGGGTGGATCGGCGCGACGATTCCGTTCGGCTCGGTCGTCAGGAAACCATAGACCAGGTGAGGACCGGGGATTGGCTTGGACTTTGTGCCCCGCTCGCTCTTGAACTCGGTCCAGATGCCAGCGAAGGCCGTCGGAGGCTGATCGTCGTTTAGCGCGAACCAAACGACGTCCTTCTTCTTGGTCTCGGGGTTTGGCTCCGGCGCGTACTCGGCGAAGCTGTTGAACGGCACCAGGCAGCGGTTCTCAGGCTTCAGCCAACCGCGCCAGTGCGGCGACGACGTGTTGCGGATGTTGGTGACCGGAGGGCCGCCCGTGCGCGGTGGAGGCGGCATGCCCCAACGCATCAGAACCATCTCGCGCTTGTCACCGACATTGCGGACGACCGGGGCGGGGTAGTCTGGAAACACTCCCGGCATAGGCGCAAGGTTGCCAACGTAGCGGTTGACAACGCGGAACAGATTCAGGATCGCGGCTTGGTTGGTGGTGATGCTGTAGAGGTTGCACATAAAGTTGAGAAGATTCTGCCGAGGTTAGTCTTGGAGACCCATTTTGCGCTCGATCAGTGGTGTGCGCCATCCGACTTTCTTGGGGAGCGATTTGTTCTTTGTGCCGGTATCTGACTGTTGCGGAAGGAGGTTGGGAAGGCCGCGTTTTCATTTTGTTTAGGCGGAGGGAGAGCGCTAATCCTGCTGCATTCTTCTCGCGAGGCACGCAGCCTGCCATAGAGAGCTGCCATAACGGCCTCGAGGCTGTCGAGCCGCATTCGACTGAAGAGACGATCCGACACGCGTAACTTCTTTCTGTCCTTCGTCAACGGAAGCGCAGCGGTTGGGAGAAGGAAATAGTCGCGAATGCTGCTATTGCCACTGTCCATCCGAATCAAGAGCGTAAGTTCGGCCTTTTGGTACTTGAGCTTCCGTACCTCCCATCGGCGAGACCTGGTGTCACCGTCCGAAACGGCGCGCGCCACTGCTACCGATACAGTCAATCCTCCGGAAATCGTAACAAGGTACAGTTCGTGCAAAAATGAGGCGTTTACGCCGCGCCCTCTTAGATTGATGATGATATCATCGACCACCGAGCAGATCGTGCGATCAATTTCCACGGCGATCTCCATAAAGCGGTAACGATTGTCGGGCCTGTAGCCAACAAGTTCATAGGCCCTCATGAGAGACCCAAATCTTTTTGTGTATACAGCGGGGTGACGCACGCCCTTTGCCGCCTGGATGATGTGCACTGACAATCGGCCCTTTCGTCTCAGGAGAGCCGCTAAATCATCAAGCAACTGCTGATCAGTTTCCTTCCTGTTGTTTGCGACTTCAGCGAGCCGCTTTCGTGTCCGAGCGAAAAGGCGCGGATCGACGATGCCTTCGAAAGCGTTGTCGTGGCGGATCCACATTTCAGGCGGGTTGTCGACACGTCGCCCGGCAAGCTTCATTGAGCTGCGATTGAAAACGATATGACCCAAATAAATCTCATTCGCGAGGAGGTTGCTGACAGTCAGCGCGGTCCATCGTTTTCCGCCCGGACTTAATAGGCCTTCAGCGTTGAGTTCCTCCGCAATTTGTGTCCTATTTTTCCTGTGTATCGCGAACGACGAGAAGATGCGACGGACGATCCTGACTTCCGAGCTAGGTCCTCGGACGAGAACGACCCGTTCGGATTTCAAGTTCTTCTGCTGGCCGCGCTCCAGCGCGCCCTTTTGCTTACCGTTCGCGTCGACGAGCATCCGACGCAGCCCGTAGGGTGCCGCTCCGCCCCGCCAGTATCCTCGGTCGACGATATTCGATTGGCCCATAAATGTATTTCGCGACAGGTCCCGGCTGAAGCCAGCAGCCCGCGCGCGCGTCAAATTCTTGAGTATCACTGATGACAGGCTGCCATCGTTTTCAAATTCTTCAGAGCAATAGTGAACCGATATTCCCGCCCGTGTGCAGATGAACTCGTAGAAGGCGCTTTCGTCAGTGTCTTGAAACCGCCCCCAACGGCTAATGTCGAAGACGAGGACACAATCAAAATCCGATCGTCCACTGTCGACGTCATCAATGAGTTCCTGCAAACCTTTACGGCGGGCAATGGTAAGACCGCTGCGCCCTGGATCAGAATAAGTGCGGACGATTTCTATACCTCGGCGTGCTGCGTAGACAGCGATGGCGGCTACTTGAATATCGATCGAGTATTTTTGAGGGTCGGACGACATCCGCACGTATTGTGCTGCACGAAGCGTCGGGGGCGATTGCTGATGTACTTGGACGGCGGTGGTATCTGCAGGCCTTCGCCCGCGCGGCACCGTTGCACGTTCTCTGACCTTCGGAGAAGATGATCGTGGCCTAGGCACTGTCGAAGACCTGCAACCGTGCAACCGCCGCAGGTTGATAATGCCGACAATCCTACATGGTTCCTTGGACAAACCGGCACGAGCAGGCCTATCCCTGCGGTCTCATTCCCAAGTGGTGGCGCAAATGCTGCCATACATGCCCACGAGTCCATAAGGGCGCTGGTGCGCTTTAAACGAGCCTGTCTTTCCCGGCCTGCGTCATTCTGACGAATGTCCCGCTCTCGTGGTACTCGAGCCAGCCGTGGCCGATCGCATGCTGTAGTCCGGCCCAATATTCTGCCGGTGTCGCCTTGTCCTCATCGATCATCGGGCGGTTGATCTTCTCGATGTAGATCCTGCCGTCCTGGATGGGCTCAAAAGCCCGGGCGTGTTCCATGATCCTGCGGGCGGCTTTCTCGGGATTGGCGTAAGGACGATCTGCGGTGAGTTTCATCGGTCGGGAATCACGACTTCCATCCCACACTGAATGGCATCGCGTGACCGACCCTGTCATGCCAATTCGGAACGATGTTAACAGCGCCAGCGGCGCCGCAGACGGTGCACACCAGTCGCCAGCCAACGCGCGACCATGGCTGATCTTGGGGTAGGGCATCCAGCTTGAAATCGACCAACCGATCGCAACCGCCGTGGCACTGGATATTGCAGGTAACGTGGCCGTCCGCGAGCCAATCAGCCGGACTTCCCGGCGGGTAGCGGCCGGACCATTTCGAGTATCGACGCTGGTGCATGGCTGGATGATGGCGCCGATCGCATACGGAGAGAAGCCGCTAGGAATCGGTCGCCTATGGGTGGGGATCACCAAGGGTGGGTCAATCGTCTAGCGCGGTTGGCCCAGATGTTCTTGCGATGTCGTCGAGTGCTCAGAAATCCGCTTGGTCGCGTCGTGCTCCGTAACAAAGCCCTTGATAACTTCCGTTTCGCCATCGGGCCATAGAATATCGATCCTCCAACCGGCGCCGGGATTTTTGCAAGCCATGAAAGCCGGTAGCTGCTCGATCATCGGGGGACTATGCGCCGACGGTGGCCAGCTACAAGCCAGTGATCCTGCCACACTCCGCTTTTTGGCCCCGGTCCGCAAACCGACACCGCCGCGAATATTCGGCGCTGTGGCCTGTTCTGATAGTGGTTGAGTAGCTACACATAGAACATCTCAGCTCCGCCGCTTGGCAATTTACCGGTGACTGCGAGCATCACGCTCCCGCCTTCCACGAGGCAAGAAAGTGCGTCATGCAGCAACGGCATCCTGTCAAACATTCCACGTCGCTTTATCAACGCTTGAACGAAGAAGCGCAGCGCCGGCGCAAAGAGGCAAGAGGAACTCCACCGGGCATCGAGCGCGAACGACTCCTGCGCAAGGCGCGGCAGGCGGACAACGCCTCTCAGATGACTGAGTGGCTTTCATCTCGCGGTTTGCGAGCACCGATGTGATGGTCGATTACCGCTTCACGGCCGAGGCTTGCCCGTAGACGTCGGTGGCTGAGAGACCGAACGCGCTCCCGCCTGCATAATGAGGGAATCCGTGAGCGACTGCTTGATGTGTTCGGCCTGTTCCATCGTCAGTTTCTCGGCGAAACGGCCACCTTTTTCCAACTGCGCCGGTCCCTTGAGTTCTCGATCGTAAACCATCCAGTCGGTGCTTCCTCTTCGAACAATGAATCTGGCGTGTAGAGGTGGGGTGTTGTTCAATGATACCTCCCCGATTGGTCGGGCCGCTGGTCTCAGAATCACACACCAGGCGACAGTTTATTCCTGAACCGGGACACTGAAATTCCCGGCAGCAAGTCTCGTGCACGGTTCGTGCCATCGGCAAGATAGGATCGAGAATGATGCGCAGTCGCATTCAAACCTGCCGGACTTCGGCGGGTTTGTTCGGTTTGACGACTAGGTCAGTTCTTCATCGGCTCTACCGCGCCCCAGGCCACCAGGTCGACGGCGGGTTCATGACGGAGATCTTTGTGGTCCGGAGTGCCACGAGATGACTGCGCTTATACGGGTGGCCCTGCTGGCGGGAGCAGCCCTTGCACCGCATGTAGCGCTCGAGTTCGTGGACCGGCGTCCACTTCGCCGCCGGACGATATCCAGCGCGACAGTCTGGTGGGTCTCGCAGCCGAGGCACTTCACCTCGAGGTATCGGTAAGTCCGTTGAGCGCGTCGCCGAGCGCCGGGGAGGGCTGGGCCGGCCCTGGAAGGAGCATGCGGGCGTTCCATGCCTGGAAGGTCAATATGTCGGCGTCCCAGCGAGCATCGGCTGCCAGCTCGGCCAAATGCCGGACGGTGGCTCCGAACATATACTCACGGGACTTAAAGCCCATGGCGACCAAGGCCCCGCGAGACCAAAACCTTTCGGTCGCTACTGGATTGAGAGGTCGAGTGGTGATTGGGGGCCATGAGGCCCAGATTTTCCAGCAGAATGGATCGGACGAAAAGCCACCAGTAATCGCGGTGCTGATGCTCCGGCGAGCAAGGGATAGGTCAAGCTCCGCGCTTTGGAGGGGGCAGATCATGGCGGCTGGACGGCCTATGCAGCTCCGTCCGTGGGGCCACGAGGAGCAACGTCATGCTGTTGCGCGGCTAGGTTGCTTTTACGACTGCTGGTCGTTAGGAGTCTGATTCTGAAACGTATTTTTGTTCCGATCAGCACTTTGCCCTTGGGTGGCCTGTTGGGAGGATGAAGAATTCCGTTCAGATCTCCAGCTTTCTGCACGTTCAGAGGCTCGGGCTACGTCCCGCGCCAGCCAGCCTGGCCTTAGCTTTAATTCCGACATTGCGATCTCCTTTTGGCCAGAATAGACGAATCACCCAGCGATTGTAGGGTGTCATCCTTCCAATCTGTTGATTATCCAAAGGCGTAATGAATGAGTAATGAGGCAACGGCAACGACAAACCTCAGTTCCAAGGCTCTCTCATCGTCACTTCCCATTGAAGAGCATCCGGAACTTATCTTCGGGTTGGTAGGACCAATAGGTGTCGATCTCGAATCCGTAACCGAATGCCTTTCGATCGCACTAAGTGAGGTCGGCTACCATTCTGAGACGATCAGGATCACGGAATTAATGAAAGAGGTGGCGCTAAGCCTCCCTCTTGATGCAGCAGGCTATATCGATTCGTACCGCCAGCGAATTGATTACGCGAACAAAGTCCGAGAGGTCCTCAAACGCAACGACGCTCTGGCCATCCTTGCAATCAGTGCCATCCGCGAGTTTAGATTTGAGGCTACTGGAAATATCGATGAGCCAAAGCCAAAGCAAGCATATATCATACGGCAGTTCAAAAGACCCGAAGAAGTAAAGCTTCTGCGAAGCGTCTATGGTCGGCAGTTCATCCAGATATCGGCATATGCGCCGACCTCGTATCGAAAGAGGAGAATCGCAACAAAGGAGAGGCAATCAAAACGGAATCTCATTTCGCTTGTTGATGCCGAGAACGCAGCGAACTCTTTGGTTAAGCAAGATGAGATGGAGCAAGATCATGGCTTCGGCCAAAACGTGAGAGACGCCTTTCCGTTTGGCGACCTGTTTATTGAAGCTCCCGATAAAAAGTCTTGCAAGGAAACGGTCACGAGATTTGTCACGGCCCTTTTTGGCGACAATGAAGCATCACCGACTCATGATGAATATGGAATGTACCTTGCCAAATCGGCTTCGCTTCGTTCTTCGGCGCTAACTCGGCAGGTCGGTGCGGCGATCTTTCGGCGTACCGGCGAGGTCATTTCGCTCGGATGCAACGAGGTACCGAAAGCTGGTGGGGGCACGTATTGGAGCGGCGACCCCTCAGATATGCGCGATTTTGTCGGGGGGCGGGATCCGAATGACGAAAAAAAGACAGAGGTCCTTGTCGATCTTGTCGATCGGCTCATGAAACGCCAACTACTCTCGCCGCAATTCGTAGGCAACGAGGACGCCGCCGGCGTCGCGGCGAAACTATTGCTTGACGGCTCGAGGGACGGCGTCCGCGATTCTAAAGTCATGGACCTGATCGAGTTCGGCCGCGATATTCATGCTGAAATGTCCGCGATTACCGATGCGGCTAGAAAGGGGACGTCGATCGAAGGTGCGACGCTCTACTCGACCACGTTTCCCTGTCATCTATGTGCGAAGCACATTGTTGCTGCAGGAATAAAGCGCGTCGTTTATATCGAGCCATATCCCAAAAGCTACGCGGAGGATTTGCATTCAGATTCGATCGAGCTCGATGCTCCAGCGGACAGTAGGCGCGTAAATTTTCAACGGTTCATCGGCATCTCGCCGTACCGGTACCGTGATCTCTTCGAGAAAGGGAAGCGGAAATATCAGACTGGCGAGGCGCGAAAGTGGAGCCGCGGAGAAGGACAGCCAATGTTGGAAGTCATTTACCCAACCTACTTCAAAGCTGAGACTTTCGTCGTGGATCTCTTGAGTGTGGTGCTGAAGAGCGTGCCAGGAGCGACAAGATAGCTTGGCGGAGGGTCCGATTGAGGGCCGCTGCAGGGGCAGGGAGGGCAGGATGCCAGACTTCACAGTGATCGAGGGCAGCGGTCCCGACAAGGAAGAGCGCGAGAAGCAAGAGCAAGAGGCCAAACGGGAGCGCGCCCGTGAATTGGCGGAAAGCCAGTTCTCTTGGGAAGTCCGGGACTGCGCGGCCAATGTGCTGCGCATCGTGCGCGGCGCCGGGAAGAGGGGCGATCCCAAGGCGCTGGCACGATGCTAGTTACCCTTCGCCTTCAGCCCGATCTCGACCAGCCGGCGGATCGCCTCGGGGGAGTTCTCCAAAAGGTCTATCGTGCGCATAGCTGGGCTTGGTAAGTCACGTCCTGGATCGCCGCCAGGTATCGCTTGAGGGCATCAGCAAGATTGTCTTGCGCAACCCGTGCAGCCTCCGAAGCTGTCCTGAACTGCCCCGACGACGCGCGGCTTACGCCGCCCCAATCTAGCACTACTTTGGCAGAATGTGTTTGCGCCACTGTTTTTCACGGATTTTCTTTCGGCAATATGGGCACTGCTGAGGCGGGGGTCGAAGGATGAGATCAACGATGGCGTGACGTACGGCGGGCATGGTTGGCTGAGGCGGAGGCCCGTTGATTCTTTTTTTTCCGCCCCGCGTATGCGAGGCGACGATGTTGCAGGAAGGCGTAAGCAATCATTGTCATCAGGGCATGGCGATGAAGACCCTGCCAGGATCGCCCTTCGAAGTGATCAAGTCCGAGCTCCTCCTTCAACTGCTGATGCGCCTGCTCACAAATCCATCTTGCCTTAATGGTGGCGGCCAGTGTGCGCAGATCCGTCGTCGCAGGGAGATTGGCGAGATAGTATTTCTTTTCCCCCGAGGCACGTTGCTCGCCAATGAGCCAAGCTTCGTCGCCCGGGAGATGCTGCTGACCCTTATCCCATATCCGCTGCGGAGGGCCGTCGGCGGTGCGGACACGGAGAGCAGCAAATCGGGCTTTCAGCCGACCTTTCGTCCCGCTGCGCCAACTCACGGCTTTCCATTTGGCGCTGGCCAACATTTGTTCTGCCGCAATCGATAAGATATCGGGCACGTGGTGCTTTCGTGGTTTCCCGCGGACTTTGGTAATCGGCCAAATGAGCTTCACGTCGACCGGATACACCTTCAGGTGCCGAGGGATGCCGACAGCCCAGGCCAGCCCGCGCTCTGTTAGCCCTTGTCGAAATGGTGCGCTAAGTCCGTATCCTGCATCCGCCAGCACACATCCGAAGCGCACGTTGGCTGCCATCGCGCGGTCAATCTCGGCCAACGCAATTTCCGGCTTGGACCGTGGCGTTCGGTGTTCGACTGGCACGCGAGCGCGCTTCAAACGAGATACGTCGCTTGTCCAACTGTCAGGCAGAAAGAGACGTAACGCGACCATCACTGGCACTTCGCCGCGCGCAAGCGTCAAAGACACCAGCGTTTGGCAATTTGCCGTTTTGCCGAGAGCCGATGCGTATTGAGGCGCAACACCAACCGAGCGTTCGCCCTTCTTCGGCAGTGAGGTGTCATCAATAACCAGCACCGCGTCCCTGCCGCCGACAAGTCGGTCCGCCTGGTTGAGCAACTCCGTCTCCAGCGGCGTCGCGTCCCAGACACCGTCCGCAATGAAATGGTGCAGCTGATCGTAGTTGCCCGAGGCAAGGCGCTCCGCCATCGGCTGAACGCTCTTGCGATCGCCAGGACCGATTAGTCCCGCAACATACAGAGGACACATCCGCTGCCGAGTCTTATGACCCAGCCGGTCCAAGAACGGCATCAGCCAACGTTCGAGTTCGTCTTCCCATCCCGCCATGGTCAGCCCTCCAAGAGCCGACCACCCATGAATCATTGAAAAATTGATTCGGGAATCCTATAAAGCAAGGCAAAACCGACATTCTGCCAAAGTAGTGCTAGGTCGGATATCCGTTTGTTCGCACCACCAATGGCGATAACCAGCTGAGGCATCGCCGTAGCAATTGTCTCGCACTGTTGGCGGGTCTGAGCGGTTGCGGAATCGGGCAAGATGGCTCCAATAAGCACTGCGGCCGGAAGCCACAGTTTTCGCGCTGCATTCATAAAAGCGCTCCTTAAAAAGCGTAATCATCCTGCAACCGAAGAGCGAGTGCAAGGCCCGGGTTTTACGGAGTGTGAACTGGTTCACAACATGCCGAGATGCGACGGGCTGCTAAATCGGACGGGATTTACGCCAGGACATGGTAGTTCGAGCCCGACGGCTAGCTTTCTTTCAGGAGGCATCTCATTGAACACCCGGCTTGAAGCGCAGGGTTTTTCCATCGAACTCGATCACATCGCCGGTGATGGGAAGCCGGATACTGAATGGTCCAGAAATTCCTGGAGTGGTCTCGGTGTAACCAAGATTGCCACCAATCATTAGCGCCTGAGATGTGATGTGGTGTCGGATCTCTGAAACAGATTTCCCAGCCCTTTGCATGCCAACAGCCTGGTCGAACACGTCGCGAAATGTAGTCATTTCCGATCTCCGGTTTACGCCGGCATCTTCCGGCGCATCGCAAATCCAGTGCCGCCGATCGCCAACAGTGCCCCGGCGATCATCACCCAACGGCGCAATTGCAATGATAGCAGCAAGTCCTTTGCTATGGCTTACTTCAGGACATCGTACTCAGCCGCTACACCCTCCGGGTCGTTTTCCTCGAACCAGTTTTCTGCTGCCTCGATCGTTGCAAAGGCCCTAACATGGTCAGGATCGCCGACCTGCTTTCATCGCATCAGCCTGAACAGTTCGAGGACTTCGGTGACACGCAGCTAATCCAGACCGTGCTCGCACTTCACGACGAGTATGAGCGACGGCGAGAGAGGAGTGAGCGCGGCGATATAAGCCAAGAGGCGTCGCCCCCCTTGTTGGAAGGAGAGTCCGATCGAGCCTTTGCGTTGCATACCATCCATCGCGGTGCGCTCCAGGTAGCCGCTTCAGGACTGATCGGTCAGGACACGCAGCAAAGGGCTGGCGAGAGCGAGCTGCACCGCTGCACCGGGGGCTGACGATGTGGCAGCAATGGTTGGAAGACCGCGATCGGCGATTCCGGGAGAGGCAACACCAACCCGTATCGCAAAAAAGGTTCACCAATCTCGATAAGGAAACGCGCGCTCAGCGACCACCAAATGGAGGCCTGCAATCGGGAGATCGATCTGGCTTGGGAGTTGGCGGCCACAATGCCAACGACCATTGCCGGGATCTCCGCCGTGTTGGAGTACGTCAACCAGTTCGAGGCCGCCGGCGAAGAGTGGCCCAACGTCCACGACTGCACCGGTCCGAGGAATTGGCACTTCAAGCTGAGGCAAACCATGGCTCGGGCTGCGGCCAAGCTGAGTGGGGCCGCAGGCTTCGAGCAGGCCGAGGCTAGCGACGTCCAGCTGGTGCCGCACCTCGGCAGCGTCAACTGAGGCGACGGAAACCGGACGCTGAGCCGGTCGTCCCGGGAGATCAGCTAATCGGCCGCATCGATCATGAAGACGAAACTGGACAACTCGGGACAATTTCTTTAACGATTATGCTTAGACTGAAAAATGGGTGGGACGACCCCAATCATCCCACCCGTCGTTTCTACCAATGCCAATGTGATGCTACGACAACCGCCGCAATTCCGACCCGTCCAACGATGGCGAGGAGTTTGCGGCGTTTTCCTTTTTGCCGTTCTTTGTCCTCATCCTTCATAGCCTCAACCTCCCGCTTGATAAATACGGGAATCTCGGAATGTCGTCCTTGAGTTTGTAGACGCTCTACGTGCTCATGGATGCATTTCAGGATCGCATGTCGCGTTGATGCCTCCGGATAAAGGCGGAAGATCAACTCCTCAACCTCGACCGGCACCGACGCTGGTGGCGGCGAGGCGTTCCAAGGTTCTGCATTACGAGGCGGCATTCTGCCCCCCTCCTTTCGGCCACGAGAAAAAAACCGGGATCAGGCGGCCACTGATTCCCGGCTAGACTTCAGAAACAATGCATTTGAGGTCGCCAGCCGAAATGCCGTCCGGCCGTTGTGGGTGACGACAAAATGGTCGGCAGCTCGGCCCCGTGACGACCTGTCCTTCCCGATGTTGGCAATGAGACCTTTGCCTTCCAAAGCCACCATGGTCTTATAGATCATGGTTGTGTTCATCGCTTTGCGCTGGAATCGGTCTGTCAACTCGACAACGGTTCCGTAGTCGAAACCTTGGCCAACCGTTCGGTGCTCGTTGAAGAGACCGCACGCGAGTACGGTAAACTCGAACTTGTTGAGAGGCTCGACGAAGAGATCGTCTTCCAGCATTAGTGCGGCGATCGAGGAATCTCTCAACGTGCTGTGGATGATTGGCTCGATCTGCTCCAACACATCCGAAAGACATTTATCGAGAGAGTCGTTCTTCCAAGCGCGATCTCCGTCACCGCCGGAAGTTGATCGACCGCAGTTTGCGAACTGCGTCAGGTGATCCATGTAGCTCCTCCTTTTCTGAGAGCCCAAGCCAGTTCGGGCCTCACGCCGGGGGTGGGGCCGGCGCTCAACATGGTTAATTTTTTATGTTCGTAAAATCAAGGAACTTGCACGGCCGTGCAATCAACAGCTCGTGACGTTCGGCATAAGGGCGTGATTTGCGCCCCCAGCGCGCCCCCAGGGGTAAAATTTGTTGCGCGAATTGTTGCCTAAGCTATTGAGTTTGCTTGGTGAGCGCGGAGACAGCGCACTGGACCGGGAAGCAGGGGGTGGCGGGATACCAATCGACCCGGCGGCGGAACCGCGCAGGCGACCTCAGCCCGGGCACGAAGGGCTCAGAAGCGCATTTCAGCGCGGCGATCCGGCGTGCAGCCTAGCGATGCGGCGATCGAGGCTGCAACGATCGCAATGTTGACCGCGCCGGCCGCGAGAAGGCGGGAAGCGGCCGTCCCGCCCGTCAATAGCGGTCGCCGAAATGGTCTGAGGGCGGTTAGCTCAGCTGGTTAGAGCGCCTGCTTTACACGCAGGATGTCGGGAGTTCGAATCTCTCACCGCCTACCAGCTTCGCCGGTAGATCTATTGCCTTCGACCCAGGGTTGCGCTTCCATGAGCGCGAGTCGGGGGGAGAAACGATGTCTTGCGACGAATTGGCCCAATGTGGCCGATGGTTGGGCTTTGGCTGCTATCGCGTGTCAGCCGAAGGTCACGGCACGGGGCCGGTTGCATGGCCGTAGCATGCACCGTCTGCAACACAACCATTCCTCAGGAAGCGCGAGTTTGTCCTAGTTGCCAGACCGATGCTGGTTTTCCTAATGTTAGGCGGGCAGCGAAGCCAGAAGAGGCCGCGGCGCTAGCGGCGAGAATTGAGCTAGTGGATGCTAGTGCGGCCGCCAGAGGGGCTTCAGACGCGTTGGATCGTTTCGAGCAAGCGGTCGGTCGTTCGCATGCCGTTATGAACCGTCGTCTTGACGATCTGCACACATGGTCGGTCTCGGCGAGCCAATTTTTCGCGTCCTTCCACCCGCAGCTTCGGGATGGAGCTATCGCAGCTCGCGACAATGGTTGGGACGAACAGAGAACATCGGCCGAAAATACGGTCAGTCCTATCTATTTTGACAAGTTGCAAATAGCAGCTCTGTCATTAGATGACCTTGGCATGTCGTATTACGGAAAATACTGCGTCAGGCTGCGAGAGAAATTCATTTCAAAGAGAGCGTCAGTCTTTGAAGAAAACCCGTTCATTTTCTGTAAGAAGCATTCAATCGTATCGGGGGCCAGTGCTCCTCTAGGATACCGAGCGACCTGGGCGGATAGAGGGCGCCTGGCGAGAGCCAAACTCGGCAACGCGGTTAACAGCACTACGGCTACCCCGGAATTTCCCGACATCCTCATGAGCGCCGATCGGGGCAGTGACAAATGTGACTTCATTGAGGTGCACATTTATGAGAAAGTGGGAAGAGACGCGATCGAAGTAGTATCTGGGCCCGTCCCAAAGGAGGTCGAGGAACGCCTGCTTTGGAGGCAAGTTAAGCGAAAGCTCGAGCCCATCGGTGTTAAGATTCAAGAGCAATGATCAACGCAATCATTTCAGGAGAGGCTGGGACTTGTGCCGTCCTATCGCGGCTCCCGATCGTGTACGACTTGGAGGGCGAAAGCGTAGAGCTTTCTTCCAACGATCTGTCGGGTGTGTTTCGCGGGTGCACGGACACACAGAAGATCAAGGTCAAGACTACTGAAGAAGCTCTTGGAAAGTGCAGGGCTCTCCACAACTGTGATCGCGCCCTCCGCTTTGTGTTGCACGTTTTAGACGATCCAGGCGAGGATCGTTGGGAATTGGCGCAAGCCGCCGATGCGTTGCTGGAGGCTCCTGACGTCTTCGACTACGTGATCGGGTGCCTCTACGTGGACGCACTTCCGACAACAGATTCCGCGCAGGCTGCTTGCCAAGATCTGCATAATTTCAGTCGATTGAAGAATCTTCTGGAAGAAGTGCTTCGTGATCAGCTCCTAATCGGAAGAGTTCGCAAGCTTTTCGATGCTGCGGACAATTCGGAATTTGAGAGTGACGCCGTCTATCGGCGCTATCGCGAAAAAATCTTCAAGCTGGCGGCGCAGCGCGAGTTGGTCTGCTTGGTGCGTGACGGAAAGAGCATCGAATTCTTTCTGCTGCAGCTGAACCGCAAACTTCTCGGAATATCCGGGGCTCGGCGTGCGATTGAGACCTGGGCCGCCCCCTTCCGCGTACAGCGGAAGAAATTACCACAACTAGTTGTGGAGGAGTCTCTGGAGGACGCGGAGCATTCTGATCGCTCCAGTCGAAGCCGCGGCGTCTTCGAACGGATCACGACTCAGCAGGCAGAAATTGCAAGACGGCTGAAAGAGAGAGATATAGAGAACGCTCAAAAGTTCGCTTCCGAACTAATTCGGGGCCAAAAATCTCACTCCACGACAGAGCAGATAGCGAAGAGCTTGAGTAAACTAGCTCAGCTAGCGAAGACTAACGGCGTTCCGGAGTTGCAGCTTGAGTGGGCCAGAGCAGCAGTCGAGTGCAACCCAACCGATAGGATTACACATTCGCATTTGATCGACGCTTTAATCAGGCAGAACCGGCTCTACGAGGCATCCGAAGCAGTCGACCAGGCTGCGAAGCTCCATCAAGGTCTATTCGTCTTGAACGCCCGTGCGAGAATATTGCGCGCGCGCGGCGACTTCGAGGCGTCTCGCGCAATGTATCTGGAGGGCGCTGAGCAATTTCCCCATGATCCCGACTATGTCGTTGTAAGGGTCGGTGCTGCTGAGACGCTTCGGGATATGGGGCGCTACGATGAGGCATTGTTGGAATACACAAGGCTTACACAGGAATTTCCCACTGATGAAGTGCTTTGGTGCGGGTTAGCCTCCGTTCATCTGGATATGGGCAATTTCGATAAGGCGATCCAAAACTTTGGAAAGGCCCTTAATCGAGAGGATTCGGTTGCTCGCAGTGGAAGAGCGACGACATACAAGCAGGCGGGGCAGTTCGATCAAGCCCTTCGCCTTTACGATCAGCTTTTAAGAGAGTTTCCCAACGATATCGTTGTTCTTTGCGGCCGAGCTGAAGTCTTTCGCGTAAAGGGCGATCTCCCGTCTGCTCTGTCGTCTTATGAGCTTGCAATCGAGAGGAATCCGTTCTCGCCCGAGCCCGTTCGTGGCAAGTTTGAGGTTCTTCGCGAAAAGGGCGAACTTGTGGCTGCCGAACAGCTGCTCAACTCCGCTAGAGTACAATTTCCGCATGATCCGGGCTTGGCTTCACTTCACGCCGAGCTTCTCGAGAGCAAGGCCGCTTGGCACTTAGCTCTTTCGGCCCACGAGGACGTGCTAAAAAACTTCCCGCGTTCGGTTGGCGCCCGGCTAGGGCGCGCTCGCGTTTTGAACAGGTTGGGCCGATTGACGGATGCTCTCACTGTGTACGGCGCGCTACTTGCGGAACAGCCGTACTTGACGGCCGCGACTCTGGGCAGAGCATCGACACTTATCGAAATGGGAAACTTGGCGTCTGCTGAAGACATTCTGCGCCTACCGCGTGCACCGAAAAGCATATTTGAATGGCGAAAGCACTTCTTGCTGGCCTCGCTTTATCACGCACGAGGGGATTTTAAGAAAAGCAAGAATATGTTTGAAACGGGCGCTAGAAAGACGCCTTTTGTCAAAATCCGAAGACTGCACGCTGCGGCTCTAGCGAGAATGAGCCTTCGCCAAGGAAAGCCATCAGAAGCCGTACGCGTCGTGGACGCGCAGCCGAATGAGATTTCGAATGTTGTTCGCTTCCATGCGTTGGCAGCTTCGGGAAGGACAGAATTAGCGCGCGATGCCTGGAGTCGGATTACCGATCGAGATCCAAATATAGAGCTCGCCACCGAAATCGCCCGTCGATTCCGGATCGATGCTAATCCTCCGCAGCACGATTTGGATTGGATTTACAGGTTAGAGGAGCGCGCGCTTCTTCGCGAAGCTGCCTAAAACGTTCAATGACGGCGTAAACATCTTTCGCAACCGGCCAGCCAGCGCCCCGATCGGCTCACGACATGTTGATAACGGAGGCCACAATGTTGGTCAGCGAAATTATGGGTGATCGAGGGATCACGACGCGTCCTTTTCCAGCGGCTCGCATTTAGATCATGCGCCATTGAGTGCGCTGAGATGAGCTGTCAGGCAGGAACAAAAGGAGCGATCCGAGAATTTTCGGGCTTGGGCATCCGTAGCGCTGGGGATCTTTGGTGCGCTGATCGGCTTGGTGGCGATGCTAAAAAAGTAGGTTCCATGGGAATCGATCGCCATGTGAGCCACAAGACTTGTGCGTACAATGGGGTTAACCGCGCGCGAATGCAGTTGCGTTGTCAATAGCAATTCAATAGAAGGTCGCGTTCTGTTCGATGGCTGTTCGGCTAGCGTTCTGATCGCTCGAAACGCAAGATATTTGAGTTCTTTAGCTTTTTCGAATGCGGTTCCTCGTTTACACCGAGAGGGTCGGGAGTTCGAATCTCTCGCCGCCTACCACTACCTTCCTGATTTGCCTTGAGTTTCTTCTCTGGCTTGGCGCCGATGCGAGCGAGCTCGCGCGCATTCAACCGAACTTCAACAACAGACCCCATCAGTGGTTCTGGATCTGCTGCATGATGAAGTCGATGCCGAGAGCCACGAACGATTGAGACTCGCGCTAGTCTTGCGAACGCACCACGGCCTGCCAATAATCTTCTAGCGAGATGTATTGCCTGCCCGTGTCATTCAGATAGCCGATGGCCTGTTCCTTCGATGCGCGGGGCTTGGGTCTGGGGTGGATGATCGCGCTTGCAGCGCGACTAGGTTGGTTCGATACCGGCAGCTACTCCTGTTTCGTAATTATCGTAGCCGGTCTGTGACAGTGCAAAGCACCGTCGCGAAGATTGGCTCCTGGTTGCGCGGCATTCCATTGGGACGCCGTGTAAACGGTGCCACCATTGGCGCGGCAGTCAGAGAGAAAGTCCTGCAACCCGCGAGCATTTCCGGCCGGATTGTCTATGGGACCCTGATACGGGCCGGTCTGGGGCAGCCGTGGTTGTTGCGGTGCTTGTCCGACAAAAATCTGTACTCCACCTAGCGAAAAGACCGTTATTCCTCCGACCGCTAGGCCACCAAATAGCACTGGTACTAACAATTTCAGCATGAGGCCCTCCCTTGGGGTCGAGACGGGCGCGCGATAATCAACTCGTCACCTTATCCAAATTGGGCCACTGCTAAAATAGGCAAGGCCCAAGAGAATAGGTTGATGGACTGGAACATAATGTGAACATTGGCGCGATGCCTAAAACGGAACCCGACCTATCCAACGATCCCGGCCGCGTCGACGAGCAGCCGACCAAGCCATAGCGGCTTGCGCGGCGATGCCCGCGAGGCGGTTGTCGCCACGGAATTCCTTGAGCGGCGGTTGCAAGAATTGGCATCGACCGACTACGCGCGCGGGCGCGTGCTATCGCGCGAGCGAAAGGATTGGTTTGATTGACTTTGCCCCGCTCAACTGGACAGTCCGTTAACGCAAGCTCAAATTCATTGCTTCCCGAGCGACTGTTTCTTCATGGCGAGGTACTGATCGATGATCGATACTACCTTCCAATTGTGCCGGATGTGTTGCGTCTGAAACCGGCCGGGTGCCCTCGCACTAAGGCCGGCTCGCATGGCCTCGGGGGTTATAGGGGAGCGTGCGAACACCCGGTGCGAAGGGGTTCGAAGGAGTGCGAAAAATCCTACTTAAAAAGTTCGGGGCGCTTCTTCAAATCATCCCAAGTGATCGCATCTACGGGGATCTCCTTGAGGAATCGCTTCTCACCGTCTGCCTTTTTCTTAGCGTTTTGATCCCAAGCAGCTTGGCCGAACCGGCGGATAGCTTGATAGATTAGCGTAACGGTCGTGGGGGGGGTAGCGCCGTTCTCTGTAAGGGCGATTCTAAGGATGTCGTCCGCTGCGTCCCGGCTTTTGGTCTGATCCCAATAGAGGAAATCATGAAGAACGAACGCTGATATATTGCTGTCTCCTACAGGAAGTACCGATGAAAATGTATCTGGGAATCTATTTGGCGTGGTCAGAAACCCCGCAGGAATTACTACCGGTCCATACTTCTTCCCCTCATCAGAAGTTGGAGTCCAAGTGTACGCATTGCTCACAACAGCTAGGTTGGTGCTCAAAAATTGCAGTTTGAGGGTAGCGGTTGGCGCAATCGTTGTCGGGGCAGCGGGCGAGGCGACAGCCTCTGGAACGCGTGGGTTTGCAACCGCGCTCCGATTTTTCGGGGCATACCCAACTTCTTTGTATGCCCATTCGAGATGTCTCTCTATCTTTGCTATTTCGATTTCATCCCTATCCTTGGCGCCCGACAAGGTGCGCCACTTCTCTTCCATTATGTCGATATCCTTTCGTATTGCGTCCCGAGAAGCGACCAATGCTTTGTAGTATTGCTGCCAATCCAGTTTTGATTGCTCGCTCGCTACGTTCGCGAGGTACTGTGCGAATCGGATGCGCAACTCGATATCTTGGTTTAGACCGTTATTGATGAACTCCTTGTTGTAATCGTCTCGAAATGCCTGTTGCTTTGCTAAACGTTCTGCGTTGGATTTTGTGTATTCTAGAACGGCTGATGCTAGCTGAAACAGTGGCGGGATTGCCGCTATGGCCAAGGCAACGAATACGCTTCCCAGAACGAATTTTGTGTAGTCCAGTCGAGCCTTGTATCGTTCCAGAGCTAATTTCCGCCACTCAGTAGCATTTTGAGTGGTCAGCTTTTCCCGCTCCAATTGGCTTTGAGAAGTTAGCTTCTGCCGCTCGAGTTCGGTTTGAAGGGATAGCTTCTCCCGCTCAAAGGCTAGCTGTTCCTCTTCCATGCGCCGCTCCTGCAAAACACCGCATGGTTGCAGCTTAAGGCCGGCTCGCCAAGCCGAAAATTGGCTGGGCGAGGTGGGATGAGACTTTCAGTTTGGTGCGGGGACGAACACGTCATACCGCCGCGAGGGCGGTGCCTGCGTTTCGATCCGCAAGACACCGGCATCCAACAGCCGCCGCATGGCGTCAGCCATTTTTCGCTTGGTGTAGCCTTTCGCGTCAGGATGCTCGGACACCCGCGTTCTGCAGCCATGCCGCGGCGATCGCCGTCTCGGATAGGTTGCATGGCCTATGCCGCGGGCCGATGGATAAGCCGATAAGCCCGCCGGGCGTGAACCAGCGGGTTTTCTTTTAGTTTCGGCGCCGTGGGACCGCAGGGCGGACTGCTGGCTAGATGCCAATCACCAACGGCGGTATCCGCGGTGGTATCCGTAACCTCGATGCACGCCATAACCATAGCGACGCACACCGTAGCCACCATGATAGCCGTACCCGTACCCTCGGTAGACGGGTGCCGTGCGGACACAACCGCGCGCGCCGCAGACAACAGCGACGTTCTCGACGTTTGAAGCGGGGGAGAGCGGGGTAAACGGCATCGCGGACGCTGTTTCTCCCATAGCAACGCTGCCGAGGGCAGCAAGTGTAGCGAGCGCAAGTTTAAGTTTCATGGGGCTTCCTTCCCGTTGGCATCTTAGAGTGTCGGACACATTAGGAAGCCGAATGTGAACCGGGGATGAGTAGCCTGGTCGGTAGGGTGTTCGCCGGCCTGCTCGACGAGCCGATTCCAGGTTGTCTGCCCGACCAGGCAGCCGCCCGGATCTGAGCACCAAACGGCCGTCGGGTCACGCCGGCGGGTTAGTTCGCCTACTTCTCTTCTAGCGAGCGGGACTCAGCCAGCAGGTCTTCAATCCGCTCCCTTAGGGTCTTCTTCAGGTCCGAGCCCGGACGCGTTTCGTAATAGCTGATACGGGCGTGCTCCTCGATTTTGGCTTGGTCTGCCACCAGTGGCCTAAGGTCTTCAAGGGCTTTTAGGCTTGGACCGAGTGTTTGACGAAATCTCAGTCCAATTTGCCTGAGCTCGCCGATCGGGACGTTTGCGCTATTCGAAGGATTTACGCTCGCGATCGTGTTCTCGATCTCACGGCGAAGGGCGGAAAGCCGGTAGTGAAACTCAATCAAGGTCTGCGGAGCTTTCCCCGGCAATAGGGCAAGCTGGCCAGCGGTGGCACTGTAGATGGTCGGTACAGCAGGTGCGAACTTCCGCAGCTTCCCAGCGGACATCAAGCCTGGCGCGGAGTCCTTGGGCCAGTAAGCTTTCCAAGGCTTCTCGGAATCAAAAACGCAGCGAGCAACCAGGTGCGTCAATTCCGCGTACAGGACTCGAGCTAGATCTAGAACTTGCACCTGACGCTTACGGATCTCGACGAGGACGGATGTAATGATCGCCAGAAGAGCGCCGACGATGAGGAAGCCCGCCTTGGCTAGGTTCTCATTTGCAGAGGCGATTATGGCCCCTGCGATGCAGGCGCTAAGCAGCAAGGGACCCGTGATCCACCAAATGCTAAGCACTCGCATGCGTTCAGACACCCTCGGCCCTGGCCCGCTGAATTTCCGCCCCCGTCGGCCGCAGCAGGGCAAGCAAAGCCGGTAGGGCCCATGCCCCGACTGAAATAAGCGGCCTCGATGCTCCCCGCACGCGGATCGCTTTTCAGGTAGCTCCTATGTAGCGCAGCGCGATTTTAGGTTGATGGACCGCAGGAAGGTGTCCAGTCCGTTCTGACTGCAGTTTTTCTTCTCGCCGGCCTGTTGAGGCGTGTCGGCCCGTCCTGGCGGTGAGCTGTTTTCGGCAGCCGTTTTTCGCTTCGTCAATTGGTATTTTGTGTCTGCGGGATCATGCCAATGTCGAGAAATGATCTTCAACGGCTCCTTCCGCTGTTCGCTCGGACGGGGCGTGACAGAGACCTGGACGGGTGCTGTGGGGGCAGCAGTCGTTGCGGACGACGCATCAATTGTAACGGCGGCAACCTCGTACTCTTCCGCGGGTGCATTCACGAGGGCAGCACCGGTCGCCTGGGATTCGACTTTCAACGGAAGGCGGTCGCCCTTACCCGACGTCTCCGCCACGGGGTAGGTGGCTGTCGTCAGCGCTGCGGGCGCAGGATTTCTCCCGAGTGCTGCAACCGCACCCATTCCAACCAAGCCAATTATTCCAACAACAAAAATTCGGATCCACATGAATGGCTCCTGACCAACGCAATGAACGGCAAGGCTTCCGAAAAACCGCAGCCTTTCGCCAAATTTTGCTCAGAATAAGGCGGCTAAGGCATTGGCGAATAAGATGAAAACAACATGCCGTGGACGTTTCGTGCACGCCAACTCTGCGCGCCGGCCTTATGATCGAGTTTTTTTCACGCCTCCAAGGAAGCGCGATCGCGATTCGACCGCGTTAAGAGGTTTGCGGCCGCACTTCGCCGCGGCGCCGGCGATCAGGAGCGGCCGGATCAGGGACGAGCCGAGCGCGGGGTGCCGTTCTGGTAGAGGCCGGAATCCCGGCCGATCTCGAGCGCCGTCATCTCGCGATCGGCGGCGAGTAGGATGGCCAAGACGGCAGCTTGACAGGGTTGCAGCAGGGTGCAGCCAATTCACCGGCCGCTCCTGAAAAAGAACGGCCGCAGAACGGACTTTGTAAACTGGTTTACAATCTGGGCTCGGATGCGCCTGAATGCGCCTGGCCAGTCAGATGCTATGCCGTTGAGGTTACTGCGGTTATTTGGTGAGCGCGGAGGGACTCGAACCCTCGACCCCATGATTAAAAGTCACGTGCTCTACCGCCTGAGCTACGCGCTCACTCACCTGAACATCGGATCCGGACGCAGACCTTGAGCCGCTCCGGATCATGCTCCAGCCCGCGCTGTGTAGGGGGCAGGGCCCATCGGGTCAATAGCCGAAGGGCGGTCAATTGTGCGCCGTGACGGCGGATTTGCCGTTCCGGCGCCTCGGGTTAGGCCGGTTTCTTGAAGTCAGAGCCCCGTTCCGATTGAATCGGAACCGGGCTCTGGATTCTTGTTTTGACGCGTTTTCCTCACGCGAACCGGTACCCACTTCGCTCGAAAACGCTTTAGCTCAGCTGTCGTGGCGGATTTCCGAGCCGACCGGCTGCGACGGGGCGGCGACCGAGGGCAGGCTAACCGGGCGGAGCCCGATCAGTTCCGCCGTCCGGATCGCGCTGTTGCGCCAAAACGCGAACTCGTTGATCCGCGAATTCTCCAGGATCGCGATGGCGACGGCGGAGAGGAACGGCAGGCTTTCAAGCACCAGAACCGCGGCGAAGATGTAGATCTCGCGCACCTGCTTGTAGCCGTTGGTGACGACCAGCACGATGGCGCCGACCAGCAGCAGCACGCCGATCACGGCTTCCCAGAACGCCTGGAATTCGATCGACATCCGCGACAGGCCGCCCTTCGAGGTGCGGGCGAAGGCGAGATGCTCGGTGATCAGGCCCTGCGCCACCGCGCGCGACACCGTCCACTGCACGCTCATCGCCGCGATCATGGCACCCAGCATCTGGCCGGCCTTGATGTTCACGCGCAGCCGGTAGAGCGCGACGAAATGCACCAGCGAGACGATGAAGGAGGCGATGATCGGCAGGGTCAGGATCTTGTCGGGGATCGCGATGTCGGCAAAGGCGACGATCGGGACCCAGATCAGATTGAGGATCGCGACCACGACGCCGAGGCTTTCGGCCCCTAGCCAATTGAGCCAGCCGAGCGAGAACTCGCGGCGCTGGTCCGGCGTCAACCGGCTGGCGCCGGGCAGGAAGCGCCGCCAGTGCTTCTTGACGATCTGGAAGCCGCCATAGGCCCAGCGGTGGCGCTGCTTCTTGAAGGCCTCATAGGTGTCAGGCAGCAGGCCTTCGCCGTAACGCACATTGGTGTAATGCGTGAGCCAGCCCTGTTGCTGGATCGAGAGACCGAGATCGGTGTCCTCGCAGATCGTGTCAGAGGACCAGCCGCCGGCCTTGTCCATCGCGGCGCGTCGGATCAGGCACATCGTGCCGTGCACGATGATGGCGTTGAACTCGTTACGCTGGACCATGCCGATGTCGAAGAACCCGGCATATTCGCCGTTCATGATGTAGTGCATCAATGAGCGGTCGCCGTCGCGATGCTCCTGCGGCGCCTGGACCAAGCCGACGCGCGGATCGGCGAACGCCGGCACGAGGTCCTTGAGCCAGTCCGGATGCACGACATAGTCGGCGTCGATGATGCCGATGATCTCGGCATCCGCCGCGGTCCGCTCCATCGCAATCCGCAGCGCGCCGGCCTTGAAGCCCTGCACCTTCTCGGCATTGATGAACTTGAAGCGCTCGCCGAGCATCCGGCAGTGATCCTGGATCGGCCGCCAGAAGTCGGGATCGGGCGTGTTGTTGATGATGCAGACGCACTCGAAATTCGGATAGTCGAGCCGCGACACTGCATCGAGCGTCTGCTTCAGCATCTCGACCGGTTCGAAATAGGCCGGGATGTGGATCGAGACTTTCGGGAACGTCACATTCTCGCCCATCGTGGCGGGTGCGAGCGGCTCGCTCTTGCCGATCAGCCGGCGCGGGCCGCGGCCGAACGCCACCGCCGCGATCTCCTCGATCCGCGCCATCGCAATCAGGACCAGCGGAACCAGCAGCATCAGGCCGAGGCTGAGCGCGAAGGCCGAACCCCAGACGAAATAGTGCGTGGTCCAGTACGAGAACACGGTCGCAACCCAGGCGCCGACGCCGTTGGCCGCGGCCGACAGCAGCAGTGCCTGCATCACGGTCGGCTGGTCCAGCCGCAGGATCGGTAGCGACATGAACAGGCCGACCAGCACGGCGACCAGCGCGATCTTCCAGTAGTTGAGATCGGTGACCGGGCCGGTCCAGGCGAACTTCGCCTCGCGGTCGGCATTGAGGATGCCCCAGTAGGGACCGACGCCGCCTTCGAAGAACTTCCAAGGCTGATCGATGGCTTCGACGATGTTGTAGTCCATGCCGATGGCTTCGGCGCGCGCGACGAAATTGCGCAGCACCGTGGCCTGCTGGAACGGACCGGGCTCGGCGCTGCGCAGATTGTAGCCCTGGCTCGGCCAGCCGAATTCGGCGATCAGGATGCGCTTGCCGGGGAACGAGTCGCGCAGGAGGTTGTAGCGGTCGACCGCCTGATCCACCGCCTGCTTGTCGGTGAAGTTTTCCCAGTACGGCAGCACGTGCGCGGCGATGAAGTCGGACGAATTGGCGAGCTGCGGATGGTCGCGCCAGATGTTCCAGATTTCACCGGTCGTCACGGGAACGCTGACCGACTTCTTGACGCGCTGGATCACCTTGATCAGCCTGTGCACGTTGCTTTCGGCGATCGCCCATTTGACGGCTTCGGCCCGCTTGTCCTCGGGCTGCGTCTCCGCGTCGTGCAGGCGCTGCGCCTCCTCGCGGAGGATGCGCTCGGATTCCTCCGGCGGCACCCCGATCTCCGGAACCGAGCCGAGGTTTTCGAGCGGGACCTGCTCGCCGCGGAACACGGTTTCGTTGCCGACCACGATGCCGATGACGTTGCTGTTGCGCTTGGCAAGGTTGATCGCGGCTTCGATCTCGCGATTGTTGCGGTTGGCGTCCTTGTCGATCCAGGCGCCGACCGTGACCTTCATGCCGAACTCGGCGGCGACCGGCGGCACCAGCTCGTTGCCTTCGGTCGACGAATAGAGGCGGACCGCTTTGGTGAGCGTCGAGAGCTTTCGCAGGTCGGTGCGCACCTTCTCGCTGTCGGCGGCAACGTCCGCGACGGAGTGGCCGGACTCGAACGGGGCGTAGGACAGGCTCGGCAACGTGCCACGGAAATCGGGCGCCGACTGCTTCTCCTGGAAGAGACCCCACAGGGCAGCGTGGGCGGCGGTGACAAGCAACAGGACGGCGACGACGGCGCGCATCGCGGTTAAACCATACGGGGCCTGAGATTGAGGACTAAGCGAACCCGTCCCCTGGGTTCGACCAACATAGCGGCGGAGGGAAAGATATCTCCGCCATCCGATTTAACAACTGGTGTGCTGCGATGGCGTTTTAAGGGCGCAAGCCGTTCCAGCCGCGAAAAAAATCGCGGCCGGATCCGATCGTGCGATGCGGCTATTTCGATGCCGGCGCCGGTGTCGCCGACGGGGTCGGCGCAGGCGAGGGCGAGGCGGCCGGCGCAGGGGCGACATTGCCGGCCGTGGACGGCGGGGTAGGCGCGGCGGCTGCCGCGGCCTGCGGCTGGGCACCCGGATTGATCCAGCAGGCGTGGATGCGGCCATCGAGGCTGCCGCGCACCTTGTCGTCGATCTGGGCGCCGAACCGGGTCAGGCAGCGGAAGGCGGCCTGGACGTGGCCGCCGGGGCAGCCGAAACGGTCGTAGAGGTCGAGATGGCGGAAGGCGGTGTCGAGGTCGTCGTTCCACATCAGGCGGACCACGCGGCGGCCGAGCCAGACGCATTCCGGGTTGCCGGCCGGACCGTTGATGGCCTGCTGGGCCTCGACGAACTCCTCGACCTTGCGCTGGTTGGCCTCCCGCACGGCGTTGGCATTGGCGTCGGGCTGTCCAGGCTGCTGTTTGGCCTGGTCAGGCGGATTCGGCGTGCCGCTCTGGGCGAACGCGCCGCCGGCTCCGTTCAAGAGCGCAAGCGCTGTGACGAGGCCCGTTACGGCAAGATGGCGCAAAGCAGTGTTCTTCAACTCAAGCAGCCGTCGACGCATGCATTCCCCGATATGTTCCGGCCCCTGCGGGATCATCCTAACGGCTCGCGTGATGCCGTCCAAATAGGTCTCCAGTGCGGCGGAGACTCTGGCGGAATCCCATGACTGGAATTTGGTATTTTGTCCAGCAAACTCACAACTTTATCACCCCAGCGCAAAACTGTCGCAGGACAACCATGGTATTGACCGATTCCTGGACTTGGCAGACGGGCCGTGACCGGCTAATTCGACGGTCCCCCGGAGGATGGAACCGATTTCGCTTCGTACGCCGCTGGCGCTTCTCCTGATCTCGCTCGCCGTGATTGCATCTGTGTGGTGGTGGCTCGCCACGCCGATTACGCTCGCGCGCGCGCCGATCGATCCTGCCGCAAAGCTGCAATGCGTGTCGTACACGCCGTTCCGCGGCGCCCAGACGCCGCTCGATCCCACCACGCAGATTCCGGTCGAACAGATCGAGCAGGACCTCGCCGATCTCGCCAAGGTTACCGATTGCGTGCGGACCTATTCGATCGAGAACGGCCTCAACCAGGTCCCCGGCGTGGCGGCCAAGGTCGGGCTGAAGGTGATGCAGGGCATCTGGCTCAGCAGCAACCGCTTCAAGAATTTGCAGCAGATCGCGATCGCGGTCCGGCTCGCCAAGGAATATCCCGGCGTCGTCACCTCGCTGATCGTCGGCAACGAGGTGCTGCTGCGCGGCGAGATGACCGCCGCCGATCTTGCCGGCAACATCCGCGCGGTGAAGGCGGCGGCGGGCAATCTCCCGGTCACCTATGCCGACGTCTGGGAATACTGGGTGAAGAACCGCGAGATCTATGACGCGGTCGATTTTGTCACCATTCACATCCTGCCATATTGGGAGGACATCCCGGTCAAGGCGAAGTACGCCGCTGCGCATGTCGACGATATCCGCAAGCGGATGGCGGTGACGTTCCCGGGCAAGGAGATCCTGATCGGCGAGACCGGATGGCCGAGCGCGGGACGGATGCGGGAGGGCGCACTGCCGTCGCGCACCAACCAGGCGCGGGTGGTGTCCGAGATCCTCGACCTCGCCAAGCGCGAGGGCTTTCGGGTCAACCTGATCGAGGCCTATGACCAGCCCTGGAAGCGCAAGCTCGAGGGCACAGTCGGCGGCAATTGGGGCCTGTTCGATGCCGCCAAGCGGCAGGTGAAGTACCCGCCCGGCGTTGCGATCAGCAATTACCCCACCTGGAAGCTGCAGATGGCGGGCGGCATGGCGCTGTCTATCGCCACTTTCCTCGCGGCCTGGCTGACGCTGCGCCGCCGGCCCTGGACGCCGCGGCCATCGGCCTGGATCGCGGTCGCGATTTCGGCGACGACGGCGGGGACGCTGCTGGGGATCGCCGGCGACAAGATGTATTACGAGAGCTACGGCATCGGCGGCTGGCTGCATTGGGGCGTGCTGCTCGCGGCCGCCATTGCCTCGCCCTTGCTGACCGCGCATGCGCTGATCGCCGGGCGCTCGCTGCCGACCTTCCTGGAGTTGGTCGGGCCGCGTGACTATCGCGGCAAGGGTGCGATCGGCGCATTGCTCGCGATCGTGCTGGTCATCACCACGGTGATCGCAGCCGAGACCGCGCTCGGCTTCGCCTTCGATCCGCGCTACCGCGATTTCCCGTACGCTTCGCTCATCATGGCGGTGGTGCCGTTCGCGCTGCTCACCATGCTCAATCGCCCGAAGGAAGGCATCCGGCCGCTCGCGGAATCCGTGTTCGCCGGTCTGTTGGCGATTGCCGCCCTCTTCACGATCTACAACGAGGGCACGATCAACTGGCAGTCGGACTGGACCTGCGTGATGTACCTCTTGCTCGCCGCTACGCTGTGGCGGGCGCGGGCCGCGCAAAACCCAGGATAAACAAGCCGATCGCGAGCCCCGACAGCACGACGTTGTAGAGCACGATCCCGAGCCCGGCTGCGATCAGGCCAACGGTGAGCAGCACGATCGACGGTCGCGTCAGGTTCAGCACCGCAATCACCAGCGCGGTGATCCCGAACACCGAGTTCTTGAACAGCACGGTGGACAGCGCGCGGGCCTTGCACAGCATGGTCTGCGTGCCGGCGTCGCAGGCCAGTGCAACCGGCGAGAATTCGATGGCGAGATAGCGCACGTACAGTGCATAGCCGACGGTGACGAAGCCCACGACCATCAGGAACTGGACCTGATAGGGGGAGAGGCGGAAAGGAGGTTTTGTCATCGCGGCACTATGGTCGGGAACGGGGTTTCGGACAAGGCTCGGTCAGAGCAGCGAAATCGGTTGAGAATTTGGCCGCAATCCTTTGCCGGACATGATCATTGGCTGTTCCGCCGGAACATCGAGGAGATTGTCGTTGGCTCCGGCTTCTTTTCCTCGGCAACCGGCTGCGGCGGTGCGACCGTGCGCCTCGGCGCGGCCCGCCGGTGCGGCAAAGCCGGCTTGGCTCCGGCAGGCGGCTCGGTCAGGGCCAACCGCTGGCCGTCATAGATCGCCGTCTCGCAGGTTCGCTGGACCAGGCTGAGGCCGGCGCAAATCCTGGCGGCGGTCCCGGCGTCGTTCAGCGGCCCGGCCACGAGGCGCAACTGCATGCCGAGCCCGTTGCCGTTCTCCTTGATGACGATGATCGGCCGCAGCGCAGCCAGCGGCGCATTGGCCTTCGACTTCAAGAGGCTGCGCCACAGCGCGCGCAGTCCGTTGACCGAATTTGCCGTACCGAGATCGACGCCGAACTCGGTGCGCTGGATCTGCGCCCTCGGCGCCTCGTCTTCGACGTCGGAGTCCGGATCCCGGGTGATCATGAGCGGCGGGATCGGCGCGGCGTTGACGTCGCTCGAGGTCGGCGGCTTGGCCGCTTCGGTTGCTTTGCTCGGCGCAGGATCGCGCGATGCCATAAGCGGCTTGTCCGCAGCCGGCGTGGCCGCGGGCGCTGGCGCGGCCGCCTTTACTTGGTCGGTGCTGGCCGCGGCGGCCGCGGCGCTCATCGGACTGGCAACTGATGGGGCGGAGGCAGAGACCGGCGGCGAGCTCTCGGAGGCCGACGGCTTCTTGTCGGCCGCCATGGGCTTCTCGGCCGCTGCCACTGGTTTCTCGGCCGGTGCCGGCGCCTTGCTGTCGATGGATGCAACCACCTTGTCGGTCGCGGCCGGCTTGTCCAATGGGGCAGGCTGCGTCGTTGCGACGGCGGCAACGGCTGGTGCCGCCACTGCCGGCGCCGCATTGGCTGATGCAGGCGCCGTAGCAGGCGACGCTGCCGGAGTTGGTGGTGCCGGTACGGCCGCCACCGGCTGTTTCGCGATCGTGCCGGTCACGGAGTCGAGACCCTGTTCCAGCGTGGTGACGCGCGAATACAGCCGGTCGCGGTCGCCGTTGAGCGTATCGATCGCGGATGCCAGCCGCCGCGTCTCGTTGTGGCTCTCCTTCGCCAGCGTCTGCAGCTGCTGGGCCTGGCGCGCGATATCAGATGCGGCAGATGCGGCGACCTGGTCGCGCCGCAGCGTCAGCGCCGACTGGTTGGCAATCACGGCGATGGTGACGGCCCCGACCGCAGCCACGCCCCACGAGCCGAGCCGCCACAGCATGCGGCGATCGAAAGCATCCTCCTCGGCCAAAAAGCCGGTGGTGCTCTCGGTGTCGAAATCCGCCGCCAGATTGTCGGGATCTTTGGCCAAAGCCCGCTTGGCCCTCCTCAAGGCCCGCCGAATCACGAGGCAAAGATTAACAGGAAATGGACCGGGAACTTGAATCTGAGGGGCCATGGAGGCGAATCGGTTTCTTCTGCCGGGGAAAACAATTAAAGACGGCCTCGAAGAAAGCGATGCGCAGCTGACTGCGCGAACCGTCGAGGATGCTGAATGACTGCGCGAACGAGCCTGACAGTGGTGCTTGCGGCCGGCGAGGGCACGCGGATGCGCTCGTCGCTGCCGAAGGTGTTGCACCCGGTGGCCGGGCAGTCACTGCTGGCGCATGTGCTCGATGCCGCCGCCTCCGGCGAGGGATCGCAGCTCGCGGTCGTGATCGGTCCCGACCACGAGGCGGTCGCCGCCGAGGCGCGCCGGGTGCGGCCCGATGCGCAAACCTTCGTGCAGCGCGAGCGGCTCGGCACGGCGCATGCGGTGCTGGCGGCACGCGAGGCGCTCGCCCGCGGCGCCGACGACCTGCTGGTCGCGTTCGGTGACACGCCGTTGATCTCGGCCGAGACCTTTGCGCGGATGCGTGCGCCGCTACGTGACGGCGCTGCGCTTGCGGTGCTCGGTTTCCACGCCGCCGACCCGACCGGCTACGGCCGGCTGGTGACCGAGAACGGCAAGCTGATTGCGATCCGCGAGCATGCCGATGCCAGCCCCGAGGAGCGCAAGATCACGCTGAGCAACGCCGGCGTGATGGCGTTCGACGGCAGGAAGGCGCTCGCGATCATCGAGAAGATCGGCAATGCCAACGCCAAGGGCGAATATTATCTGACCGATGCCGTCGGCATCGTCGGGGAATTGGGACTGGAGGCCGTCGTGATCGAAACCAGCGAAGACGAAGTTCGCGGCATCAACACCAAGGCGCAGCTCGCCGAGGCGGAGGCCGTGATGCAGGCGCGGCTGCGCAAGCAGGCGCTCGAGGCCGGCGTGACCCTGATCGCGCCGGACACCGTCTATCTTGCCGCCGACACGGAATTCGGCAAGGACGTCATGATCGAGCCGTTCGTGGTGATCGGACCGGGCGTTACGATCGACGACGGCGCCGTGATCCATTCCTTCTCGCACATCGTCGAGGCCCGTATCGGCAAGAAGGTGTCGGTCGGTCCCTATGCGCGGCTGCGGCCGGGCACCTCGCTCGGCGACGGCGCGCGGATCGGCAATTTCGTCGAGACCAAGGCCGCGACGCTCGAGGCCGGCGTCAAGGTCAACCATCTCTCCTATATCGGCGACGCCCATGTCGGCGCCAATTCCAACCTCGGCGCCGGCACCATCACCTGCAATTATGATGGTTTCCTCAAGCACAAGACGCTGATCGGCGAGGGCGCCTTCGTCGGCACCAACACCTCGCTGGTCGCGCCGGTCACGATCGGCAAGGGCGCCTATATCGGCTCGGGCTCAGTCATCACCAAGGACGTCCCCGACGACGCGATGGCGCTCGAGCGCGGCGAACAGTCGATCCGCGAAGGCGCCGCCGCCCGCTATCGCGCGGCGAAGCTGAAGGCGAAGGCCGCGAAAGGGAAGTGAGGCGCCGTTGCGTCGCTGGCATGCGCCTGCCTGACGATGTCGTTGCTACGCATCCCAATCCAAGGTGTCATCACCCGCGCATGCGGGTGATCCAGTATTCCAGAGACGCCAGTGCTTGAGCCGAGTGACCGCGCCGTACTGGATCGCTCGGTCCCGTCTCCGCCAAGGCTTCGACGAGTCAACGAGTAACAGGCGCGCCGAAGCTTTAGCGGAGGCAGCGAGCCGGGCGATGACAGTGTGGGTGGGGACGCAGCTGCGCATCTCGCGACATGATCCGCCCGAGCTTTGCTGTTCGTTTCGCCGCTCTGAGACACACCGTGACAAAGCGCAGCGCCCCTCGATCGGGTGAGACGGGACAGTTCACGGCACTTGACAGGTTTTGGCTGAGTTGCCCGTCGGGTCAGCATGTCGCAGATGCGTCAGGCGGCACGCGCAGACTGATACTGGTCCGAGCCTTGAATCAGATTGTTCAGCATCTGACGTTCTTCCTCGATTCTTCGCGTGAACAGCTTCCGCTCGTGCTCCGACTTCGCAGTATCGAGCAGGAATTGATAATGGCCTATGATTTTTTCACTGCCACGTACGAGCAGACGCTGCAGTTCTGTCATGGCTGCACCCCGCCGGATCGGCTGATAATTCCATCGTCCGGTGGTCGGGCAACGGCGAGAGGCGGTATGTCGGCCACCAATGTCTGCATCGCCACCCTCTCTTCAGAAAGACGTCGTTCAATGAACTTGCGTTCCAAGTCGGAAAGCTCGGTATTGAGCAGCCGCCTATATCGGCCGATATTGTTCCGATGCGTGCGCAGCCGTTCGAGGCGCTCGTCAATCAATTCTGAAGTTCGCTGCTTCTCTTTGCTGAATCGTGACCACCAGCGCTCTTCAATCCTCTCGATGACTTGCTTCGGCAGTCTGATGCCGGTCATGGATCACCCCCCCTCCTATGCAGCAGCGACGTTGCGCAGCGTGGAGCGCAGCCGAGCCGGCCTTCCTCCGGGTGGTTCACGCGGATCGTCAAGGGCCCGCAGCGCGTCCAGGATATCGCTGACTGGAACCGGCGATCTGAGTTCTGCAGGAGCACGCAGTGCAGGATTGGACGCAACGGCGCAGGCATCCGAAGCCCAGGATGCCAGAATGGCTCTCTTCGTCGCCTTCGCCAGGTAGGGGTCGCGAACCAGATCGCGAGGATGCTCGTACTTTTGCCTGCCCCTTGTTGGCAGGCGAAATGCAAGGACGTTGTCAACAGGCGCGGTCGTCGGCCGCATGGGTGCCTCCATTCTCAGGACGAAATCGGAAATGAGGAGCCGCGCCCCAGCGGAGCGCGGCTATGCGGGTCGTCAGGCTGCAACGCCTTCCAACTGGCGCGTTGCCTTGTTTGGAAGCGTATTGATCGCAATTCGCCTCGGCTTCATGGCCTCCGGCACTTCACGGGCGAGCTCGATCTTGAGCAGGCCGTTGTCAAAGGCAGCGCTCTTAACCTCGACATGATCGGCCAGACTGAACTGTCGCTTGAAGCGACGGGTCGAGATGCCCTGATAGATATATTCACGTTCGGCCTTTTCGACCTTCGTGCCCTCGATGGTCAGAACGTTCTGCTCTGCCGTTACCGAGATTTCGTCAGGTGCAAAGCCGGCAACCGCGAGCGCGATCTGGTACCGATCTTCCGCAAGCCGCTCGATGTTATAGGGGGGATAATTGTCCTCGCCGGCACGCTGGACGGTTTCAGCGAGGTCAAAGAGCCGGTCAAAGCCGATGGCTGACCGGAACAGGGGAGAGAAGTCGTACGTGCGCATAGCCAAATCCTCCATAGAGCAAGATGGATATGAACGGCACCGGACACGACCGGTGCCCGTCTCGCCTGAACCCGATTGGCGTTCAGGAGCTAAGCCCGTGGGGGCCTAGCGAGAAAAAATTAGAAAACGGGTCTTCAAAGTCAAGAAGTGCATCGAAAAAAATCTTGGCCTTGGCCGGCTGCTTTCGGCAGCGCCTGTTGGGGATCCCGGGCAGCCGCTGCAGGCAAGGCAGGGTATTGGGTCCTTTGAGGACGATCAGGCGTTATCGAAACTGAGCGTCGAGCCGAAGCAGTTTCACGACGTCGTCGGCTACTACAACCGCTTCGACATCTTTGGCATCACGGTCGACCGCAGCCGGCTGACCCCGGCACGATTTCGCCACGAAGAACAGCCGATGGCGAAAGCGCAGGACGAGGCAATTCTGTCCATCGATGCTGACGCCGTATCGAATGGGCAGAGGCGCGATGCCAGGAGTTGACTAAAAAGCCAGATCTCATTTGGGTCCAATGCGGACATCGCGGAGCCCGGCGCTTTTGATCCGTGCGGAAACGAGCACCGTTGCCAATGCGGAAATGTATGGCTACGCTTTACCCCACGTTAAGCCCCCAAAGCGCTCGTTCGATCGGCCGGACGCTCATGCCCAAATTCCTTCGCATCGGAGTGCATCAGTCGAACGTGTCCGGATACACGTCAAAGGCATGGTGCATCCGCCGGGCTGGCTCGACGGTCTTCCTGAAATGGGGCGCCGTTGAGGTTCAGGGCGCCGGAGCCGGGCGAAAGGTCTCCTGGACGTTTCC
Organism: Bradyrhizobium sp. USDA 4011; assembly: GCF_054063415.1. Lineage (NCBI taxonomy): Bacteria > Pseudomonadati > Pseudomonadota > Alphaproteobacteria > Hyphomicrobiales > Nitrobacteraceae > Bradyrhizobium > Bradyrhizobium sp. USDA 4011. The sequence goes on along the minus strand of NZ_JBSSGG010000001.1, from coordinate 64,442 downwards.
ACCGCAGGAAAAAACCATTCGCTGCCGCACGGTGCAGCGTGCCCAGGACTACACCAAGGCCGCAATCGCGCGGCGGCGCAGCCATCGCTATGAACCGCTGACGGGAAATATAGCGAACCGGCGTCGCTCCGCTGATCGAGGCTCGGAGCTCAAACAGGCGCTCGCCACCATCCTCTTCGTCGACATCGTCCGATCCACCGAAAAAGCCGCGCGGCTCGGCGACTCGCGCTGGGCAACGGTGATGAATCACTACTACGCCGCCGTTCGCCGGGAACTAAAGGCCTTGCGCGGCAAGGAGGTCGTGACGACGGGAGACGGTGTGCTGGCGACGTTCCGCGCGCCCGCTGCCGGGATCGGTTGCGCGACCGCGATCGTCAAGGCCGTGCGCACGCTGGGGCTCGAGATCAGGGTGGGATTACATGCCGGCGAATACAAGGTGAGCGGCGCGGAGGTCATCGGTCTCGCGTTTCACATCGGTGCGCGCGTCGCTGCCAAGGCACGGGCCGGCGAGGTGCTGGTCTCGAGCGCGGTCAAGGACCTGATGCGGGAGTCCGATATCCGTTTCAAGGATCGCGGCGCGCACCAGCTCAAGGGCGTGCCGGAGCGATGGCGGCTCTACCGGGTTGAACTTTAAGGCGTCCGGCAGGGATTCGACGCCGGTGTTGCGATCAACGCGGACGCAGCACGCTTGTGACGGCATGCGCTAACCCTTGCGGGTCGTGATGCTCTCTCGAATTCGTTCCAGCCAGCCGATCACGGCGCCGAGCGCCTGATCGCCCTTGCCGAGAAGCCCCGCCAGTTCGCGCTCCACACTGCCGCGTCGCGTGGAGTCGGGTTCGGGCAATGGCGGAAGAATGTGGGCGTAGTACGTCTTGTCGAGCACCCGGTGCAGCAGGCGTTCACCCGGGAATGGTTCGTCGTTGTTCAGGGCGCGCGCCCCCCTTCAGGATGGTGCGGATATCATATTGCGTGGGGCTGATGTCGGGCACCTGCTTGGGGAGTTTGAGCAGCGTGTACACCGCGACCCGCGCTGTGCGGACCGAGCTGTCCATTGTGAAGATGATGTCGTTCGAGGTTTCCACGAACTGGCCCATCAGCCCCAGATTGGTGCAGCCCGCGGGGACCGGATGCGGACGGTCGCCGGCCGCGCGGGGCATGAACATCGCGGTGATGTAGGGCATCAAGGCGAGGCGGGCCTTGGTGTTCGCCACCACGGCGTCCAGCTTGTCCTCGATGCCGAGGTGATAGCAAAGCTCCGCCAGGATTTCGCGGCCGGTGCAGGCCGGCATCGGCTTCTTGACGTAGTTGCCCTCCTTGTCCATCAGCAACGCATAGACCCAGACGACCAGGACGTCCTTGGGCTGGGTCGGAAAGTGCGGCTGCCGGTTGCAGGTGAAGCTGAGCACCCAATTGGAGTCGGTGAAGGTGATGATCCCGCCGGTGACCGTCTTGCCGGAATAGGGATCGTTGACCGAAAGCTCCTTCAGCCGGTCGACGAAGGGCGACGGCCTGCAGGTGAGGGTGACCGACTCCCACATCGACTTGTCGACATTGCCGTAGAATTTTTCGGGCTTGCCAAAGATCGGCGATTTCTTCGCCAGGTTCGTCCACAGCGTCCAGTCGCTGGCTTCGCCCGGATCATGCTTGCCGCGCGCAAGAACCGGGGCGTGGTCCATGTCGCCATAGGCGGTGCCTTCGGTCATCGATCCCGTGAGTGCAAAGACCAGGCCTTTCGGACCGATCGGAATCCTGGCGTCGACGCCGCCCACCTTGGCGTGGATCGCGGTCACCGTGCGGGCATCGCCCTCGACCTTGATGTCGAGATCGTGGACGCGCGTATCGAACTGCACCTTGACGCCGCGTTCGCGCAGATGGGTCACCAGCGGACGGACGAAGCTGTCGAACTGGTTGTACTTCGGAAAGATCAGCGCCGACATGTCGGTCAGCCCGTCGATTGCATCGAGGAAGCGATGCATGTAGAGCTTCATTTCGAGCAGGCTGTGCCAGTTCTCGAAGGCAAACATCGAGCGCCAGGGGAACCAGAAATTGGTCTCGAGGAAGCCCGGGCTGAAATATTGCTCGATGGTGATGTCGTCGAGATCCTCCTTGCGCTTCAGGAGCAGGCGGATGAGCTCCCATTGCTGCGGCTTCGACAGGCCGAGCGTCGAGAAGTCGCGGATCTGGCCGCGCCTGTGCATCAGCCGCGCCTTGGAGAAGTTCGGATCGTTGTCGTTGACGAGCCGGTATTCGTCGAGAACGCTGTATCCTTCGGGCAATTCGAGCGCCTGCACGTCCTGGAACATGTCCCAGAGATTGTCGTAGTTCCAGTTCATCTCGCGGCCGCCGCGGATGATGTAACCGTTCTCGGGATCGCCGGCGCCGTCGAGCGAACCGCCCTCGATGTGCATCGTGTCGAGGATGGTAATGTCCTCGCCCTTCATGCCGCCGTCGCGGATCATGTAGAAGGCCGCAGCAAGTCCCGCGATGCCGCTGCCGATGATCCAGGCCTTGCGGGCTTCGACCGGCCTCTTTGGCACCGGACGGTTGCGCATGTAGACGCCCATCATGTCCGGCGGCGGCAGCGTGTTGTGGCTGCTGTTGTGCCAGTAGCGCCTGGACGCGTCGGTTTCGACCTCGAAGGTGGGCGTGCCGGAAGCTGCGACATCAGTCATTGGCGACCTTTCTGGGTGATTGGCTTTCGCGATCTCCGTGGACCTGGCGCTGGCAGGTCGCCGTGTCATTTTCTGGCCCAAGCCCGGTTGCGGCGAAGATGTAGCGCCACGACCGGCGATGCTCCGTTAAGGGAGCGTGCCGCGGAGCCGGCAAATTTTCTGTGATTTGGGGACGTCGGCCGCAATGCGGTGCAACGCTACCGCGCACCGAGGATACGCTGCCACAGCATGCCGCCGACCACCTTCCAGCCGAGATAGAAATACAGCACGACCAGCGCGAGTTCGCGCCGCGTATCGAGGATGTCGAGTTCCGCCAGCACATCGAGGCACTGCGTTTCACGGTCGTGCGTGGCTTGCATCGGGGTACCTCCGGCGGCGGCACCCTCTCCGAAGGCCGTTAATGCTGCGTTGACGTGATCTGAGGTGTTTGCCGGTGGAGTTTTCACGTCGGCCTGCGGCCGCACGGCTTCGTATCGATGTTCAGCGGAAAGATGTTTTGGGGCGCTGTCTTTCTGTTTCGTCGGCCGCCGCCGGATGACGCGCTCTTGCCAAAGTAGTTAGCCACGATTAACCAGCCTTTCGCATCCACCTTGCCGTTTAAGACTGTCGCAATCGGCAATAATTATTGAGTATCTTGCGGCCGGCGATTCCCGTTAAGGGACCGTGTCGCCGCTTTGGCAAATTTTCGGCGATTATTGGGGACATTGAACCGCATGTGCGGCATCGTCGGCATTCTTGGACGCGCTCCGGTCGCGGAGCAACTGGTGGATTCGCTCAAGCGCCTGGAGTACCGCGGCTATGATTCCGCGGGTGTCGCCACGCTGGAGAACGGCGGCCTGGCGCGGCGCCGCGCCGAGGGCAAGCTGAAGAATCTCGAGGCCCTGCTGGAGGCAAAGCCGCTCGGCGGCCACACCGGCATCGGCCACACCCGCTGGGCCACCCACGGCAGGCCGACCGAGAACAACGCGCATCCGCACGCCACCGAACGCGTCGCCGTGGTGCATAACGGCATCATCGAGAATTTCCGCGAGCTGCGCGAGGAACTCGAGCACAAGGGCGCGGTATTTTCGACCGAGACCGACACCGAGGTCGTGGTGCATCTGGTCGACAATCTGCTCAAGGGGGGCGTCGCGCCGGTCGAGGCGGTGAGGGCGGTGCTGTCGCAGCTGCGCGGCGCCTTCGCGATCGGCTTCATCTTCGCCGGCGAGGACGATCTGATGATCGGCGCCCGCAACGGCCCGCCGCTCGCGGTCGGCCATGGCGAGGGCGAGATGTATCTCGGGTCGGACGCAATCGCGCTCGGGCCGTTCACCGATACGATCAGCTATCTCGAGGACGGCGACTGGGTGGTGCTGACCCGCAAGGGCGCGACGATCTTCGACAAGGACAACGCGATCGTCCACCGCGAGGCGATCAAGCACACGACCGCAACGGCTTTGGTCGACAAGGCCAATTATCGCCACTTCATGGCGAAGGAGATCCACGAGCAGCCCGAAGTGGTCGGGCACACGCTTGCGCGTTATGTCGACATGGCGACCGAGCGCGTCGACCTGCCGGTCAAGCTGCCGTTCGACTTCAAGGATATCCAGCGCATCTCGATCACGGCCTGCGGCACCGCGAGCTATGCCGGCTTTGTCGCAAAATACTGGCTGGAGCGGCTGGCACGCGTTCCGGTCGAGCTCGATGTCGCCTCCGAATTCCGCTACCGCGAGGCCCCGCTGCGCAAGGGCGACCTTGCGATCTTCATCTCGCAGTCCGGCGAGACCGCGGACACGCTGGCGGCGCTGCGCTACGCCAAGGCGCAGGGCGCGCACACGCTCTCGGTCGTCAACGTGCCGACCTCGACGATCGCGCGCGAAAGCGAGACCGTGCTGCAGACGCTTGCCGGTCCCGAGATCGGCGTCGCCTCGACCAAGGCGTTCACCTGCCAGCTGATGGTGCTGGCGTCGCTCGCGGTTGCCGCCGGCAAGGCGCGCGGCGAGCTGTCCGATGCCGACGAGGCCAAGCTGGTGCATGGCCTGGTCGAGATCCCGCGGCTGATGTCGGAGGCGCTCACGTCAGAGCCGCAGATCGAGAAGCTGGCGCGCGAGATCTCGAAGTCGCGCGACGTGCTCTATCTCGGCCGCGGCACCAGCTATCCGCTGGCGCTGGAAGGCGCGCTGAAGCTGAAGGAAATCTCCTACATCCATGCCGAGGGCTATGCCGCCGGCGAGCTCAAGCACGGGCCGATCGCGCTGATCGACGAGCACATGCCGGTCGTGGTGATCGCGCCCTATGACAAGGTGTTCGAGAAGACCGTCTCCAACATGCAGGAGGTCGCCGCCCGCGGCGGCAAAATCATCCTGATGACCGACGCCAAGGGCGCCGCGGAGGCGACCATCCAGTCGCTGGTGACGATCGTGATGCCGGACATGGGGGCGACCTTCGCGCCGATGGTCTATGCTGTTCCGGTGCAGCTGCTCGCCTATCATACCGCCGTGGTGATGGGCACCGACGTCGATCAGCCCCGCAATCTGGCCAAATCGGTTACGGTCGAATAGCCGCAAGTGACGCTGTCACGCAGCCCTTCAAAAACCTGCTAGAATGGCTTAGCTCAGAGGTCCTGCGTGCCGAAGTTCGGGGCAGGATCATCATCTCGCGCTAGCCTTTTGTTTATGCACGATCTTTTCGGAAATCCGCGGCGCACTTTCCGGATCATGCTGGTGAGGACGGCCGCTTCGACGATCTGGAACAGCAATGACGTCCAACAAAGTGCCTCCCCCCGCGCCAGGTGAACTGCCCCCGGACGCTCCCCGCGGGCTGATGGCGCGGTTCCGCAACTATTTCCTGACCGGCCTAGTGGTGGCCGGGCCGATCGCGATCACCTTCTATCTGACCTGGTGGTTCGTGAACTGGGTCGACAATCTGGTCCGGCCGTTCGTGCCCACCGCCTACCGGCCGGAGACGTATCTGCCGTTCGGGCTGCCCGGCTCCGGTCTGATCGTCGCCGTCATTGCGCTGACGCTGCTCGGCTTCCTCACCGCCAACCTGATCGGGCGGACCCTGGTCGATCTCGGCGAGCGGCTGCTCGGACGGATCCCCGCGGTGCGCGCGATCTATCGCGGCCTGAAGCAGGTGTTCGAGACGCTGTTCTCCGGCAACGGCTCGAGCTTCCGCCGCGTCGGCCTGGTCGAGTTTCCCTCGCCCGGGATGTGGTCGATCGTGCTGATCTCGCAGGCGCCGAGCGCCGAGCTCGCGGCCAGCTTGCCCGGCGAGGAGGAGCACATCTCGGTGTTCCTGCCGTGCGCGCCGAACCCGACCACCGGCTTCTTCTTCTACGTGCCGAGGAGCAAGATCATCGAGATCGAGATGAGCACCGAGGACGCCGCGACCCTGATCATGTCGGCCGGCGTGGTGCAGCCGGGCGCCAACGACCAGAAGCAGCGCGCCGCGGCGCTCGCCGGCATGGCCAACGCCGCGCGCGTCGCCAACCAGGCCTCGTTGCTGCCGGCCACTCAGCCCGCGCCGGCGAAGGTGGAGTAGGGGCTGGTGCGCCCATGCGGCGTGTCCAGCCGTACGATCGCGCTATCGCACCGTCATCCTGACAGCTTGTGAATCTTTTTGTTTCGCCAATTTCTGGTGTGTTGGCGGGATAGCCGAAGCTTCAGATTTGATGGCCTTGCAGGATGTTGTTGGCGAGTGCGTACCAGAGCACGACAGCGCGGACCTTTTCGATGCCGCGCACGGTCAGTTGCCGCAGGTTCCAGTTTCGCCAGCGGGCATGGATGCATTCGCAGATCGAGCGAAGCTTGTACTGAGCCTTGCCGGCCTCGCTAGCCATCCGAGCCCGCCAAGCCAGGACACCCGGGCCATCCCCGCGCCGCGGCAGGGAGGGATCGGTGCCGTGCTTGGATTGTGTCGGTGGACAGAAGACCTCAACTCCCTGGCTGTGCGCCCATTCGATGTCGTGGGCGCTGCTAAAGCCGCCGTCGACGAGATGGCGCCCCGGAAGACGACCAATCCGCACGCGCGTCCGCTCGAGCATCGGCCGCATGAGGCCGCGGTCTGAGCCGGCATTGGTGATCTCGAACCCGACGACGATCTGCTCTCCGGCCACGCTTGCCACTTGCAAATTGTACCCCGGGCGGAAGCCGCCATCGGCCATCTTCATGACGCGCGCCTGTGGGTCCGTGGTGGAGGCGCGCGGCTCCTTGGGCGTCTTGCCGTTGTTGCGCTCTTCCGCGCGCGCTTGACGCTGGCGCTTGATCTCCTCAAGCGCTGCCTGTGCCGCCTTCAGCCGCTGCGCGCGCTCACGTGCTGCGCGCTCCTTGGCCGCCTTGATGCGCTGGTTGCTCGCGTCGGAGCGCGCATCGACCTCTCGCTTGAGTTCCTCCACGACCCCCTGCGCCACCCCCAGATGCCGGTCGAGGGTTGCCTGGCGCCGGAACGAGGCTGCTCCGGCGCTCGCCCGAATCCGCACGCCATCCTGCGCCAGCGTGTCGAGATCGACTAAGCCGACTTCGGCCAGCGCCGCCAGATGTTCTGCCAGCAGCCGGTCGAGCAAATCGGCATATCCGACCCGGAAGTCCGCCAGCGAGTGATAATTCACCGACACCCCGCCGCACAGCCAGCGATAGACATCGTGGCTCTCGCACAGCCGCTCCAGAGCCCGGGCACTCCCCACCCCCTCGCTGGTCGCATAGAGCCACAGCGCCAACAAAAGTCGCGGCGAGGTCGCCGGATGACCAGGCCTGTGGCCCCGGGCCTTGATCCGATCCTCAAGCTCGCTCAGGTCGAGACCTTCGACATAGGACCAGATCACCCGCGCCGGATGACCCTCCCCAATGAGGCTCTCGATATCGACCGCTCGCAGCTCAACTTGATCGCGCTTCGGTTCGCGCAGCCGCGGCGAGCCCAACGGCGCCCCATCAGTTTGCGGCTTCGACCGCTCAGGCAGTTCTCCGAACAGCTTGTCCCCGGCCATCTTCCATCCCCCGCAACTCGCTCCGTGCAGAGAATCACATCCCGACCGAACCGGCTACATCGGCAGTCTAAAACAGGAAAAATTCACACGCTCTGAGGAGCGCGCTCTTGCGCGCGTCTCGAAGGATGAATCGGCCCCGCTGGTGGCCGTCGATCCTTCGAGACGCGCTTTGCGCTCCTCAGGATGACGGGACGGATGGCGGCGTCTGTCGCGTTGAATCACCCCGCGCCGATCAGCGGCACGGCTTCGTCGCGCTCATAGAGATAGAGCAGGCAGCGCAGCGCTTCGCCGCGTTCGCCCTTCAGCTTCGGATCGTCCTTCATGATCCGCAGCGCCTCGTCGCGGGCCTGGGCGATGAGCTGGCCGTGCACCTCGGAGCGCGCGATGCGATAGCCGGGCAGGCCGCTCTGGCGGATGCCGAGCACGTCGCCTTCGCCGCGCAGCTTCAGATCTTCTTCGGCGATCCGGAAGCCGTCGGTGGTCTCGCGGATCACCTTGAGCCGCGCCTTCGACATCTCGCCGAGCGGCTCCTTGTACAGCAAAAGGCAGGTCGAGGCCTCCGAGCCACGGCCGATCCGGCCGCGCAGCTGGTGCAATTGCGCAAGACCAAAACGTTCGGCGTTCTCGATCACCATGATGGTCGCCGCCGGGACATCGACGCCGACCTCGACCACCGTGGTTGCGACCAGGAGCCCGATCTCGTGCGCGGCAAATTGCGCCATCACGCGATCCTTCTCTGTGCCCTTCATCTGGCCGTGCACCAGGCCAACGCGATCGCCGAACCGCTTCTGCAGGCTCTCGAAACGCTCGGTCGCGTTGGTGAGGTGCTCGGTACCCTCGGCTTCGGATTCATCGACCAGCGGGCAGATCCAGTAGACCAGCTTGCCCGCGCCGAGCGCGCGGCCGACGCCGTCCATGACGTCCTCGATCCGGCTCATCGGCACCGCGCGGGTGTCGATCGGCTGCCGGCCGGCGGGCTTTTCGCGCAGCTCCGAGACGTCCATGTCGCCGAAATAGGTCAGCACCAGCGTGCGCGGGATCGGCGTGGCGCTCAGCACCAGCACGTCGACGGCCTCGCCCTTGGAGGTCAGTGCGAGACGCTCGCGTACGCCGAAGCGATGCTGCTCGTCGACCACGGCGAGCGCCAGCGCCTTGTAGATCACGTCGTCCTGGATCAGCGCGTGGGTGCCGACCAAAAGGTCGATCTCGCCGGCCTCGAGCCGCGCCAGCAGCTCGCGGCGCTCCTTGCCCTTCTCGCGACCGGTGAGGATGGCGACGCGCATGCCGGCACTCTCCGCGAGCGGCGCGATGGTCTTGATGTGCTGGCGCGCCAGAATTTCGGTCGGCGCCATCAGCGCGGCCTGCTTGCCGGCCTCAGTGACGGCGGCCGCCGCCAGCAGCGCCACCACGGTTTTGCCGGAGCCGACATCGCCCTGCACGAGGCGCAGCATCCGCACCGGCTGTTGCAGGTCCGCGATGATTGCCGCGACCGCGTGCTGTTGCGATTTGGTCAGCGCATAGGGCAGGGCGTCGATGATCCGGTTGCGCAGATGGCCGTCACCGGCATTGCGGACGCCGGCGGGGCGGCGCAGCGTGGCGCGGATCAGCGCCAGCGCGAGCTGGCCGGCGAGCAGTTCGTCGAACGCGAGCCGCGACCAGAACGGACCATCGGGCAGGATGTCGGTCAATTCGACCGGAACATGGACGCGGGTCAGCGCCTCCCTGATCGGCGGAAAGTTGCAACGGCGCAGCACCTCGGGGCTGATCCACTCCGGCAGGTCCGGCAGCTTGGTCAGCGCCTGCGCGATGGCGCGGCGGAGCGAGCCGATCGCGAGCCCCTCGGTCAGCGGATAGACCGGGTCGATGCCGGAGAGTTTTGCGAAGCCGGCCTCATCGACGACGCGGTCGGGATGCACGATCTGCGGGATGCCGTCATACATCGCCAGCGTGCCTGAGACGTAGCGCTTCTCGCCGACCGGCAGCAGCTTCTCGACATAGCCGGGCTGGGCGCGGAAGAAGGTCAGCACGACGTCGCCGGTGTCGTCGCTGGCATAGACGAGGTAGGGCGCGCGCGAATTGCGCGGTGGCGGCGGACGATGGCGGTCGACGGTGACCTCGAGCGTCACCATGGTTCCGACCGCGGCGTCGCGGATCTTCGGCCGTGCGCGCCGATCGATCACGCTCGCCGGCAGGTGCAGCAGCAGATCGACCAGTCGCGGTGTCTCGCTGCGGTCGAGCAGATAGCGCAGCAGCTTGTCCTGCTTCGGGCCGACACCCTGGAGGGTCGTGACCTGGGCAAACAGCGGATTGAGCAGGCTGGGGCGCATCGGTGTCCTCTGCACGCGACTCACGTCATGCGCGGGCTTGACCCGCGCATCCATCTTCAAAAGAGGATGGATTGCCGGGTCAAGCCCGGCAATGACGGCCTGCGCCCAAGGCACGCGCCCAAGGCACGCGTCCAAGGCACAGCTGAACGGCTGGCCTGAAAGGTATCTCCAAAACGCGGCGAAAGAGGGCTGACATCGGCCGTCGCCATCGCTATATCAAGCCCCGCCCGGCACGTCCGGGCTTTTGGCGTTCGATGGATTTTGGGACATGACGGGATCGACACGATCGAGCCACGGGCTCGATGACCGCCGCAAGCGGCTTTTGTTTCGCTGCTGGCATCGCGGCACCCGGGAGATGGACCTGATCCTCGGACGCTTTGCCGATGCGACCATCGCGGACCTTTCCGACCAGGAGATCGGCGAGCTCGAGCATCTGATCGAGGTGCCGGATCCCGACCTCTACGCTGCACTGACTGGCGACAAGGTGCTGGCGGCCGAATATGCCACCGCGCTGTTTGCCCGCATCAAGGCGTTCCAGGTCGCGGATCCCAGCGCATGAAGCAGCCGATGAAATCGCCGGCCGCGATGCTCGCGCCCGGCCGGGTGCTGACCATCGCCAACGTCGCCGAGGGCGCCGAAGGGCTCGTCATCTCCGACCTGGCGCGCGCCATTGCCGCGCAGCCGAAGCGGCCGGCGGTCAGCCTCGCCGTGGTGTGCCGCGACGGCGCGCGGATGCAGCAGCTCGCCCGCGCGCTGGAATTCTTTGCACCCGATATCGCTGTCATGCAGGTTCCAGCCTGGGACTGCCAGCCCTATGACCGCGTCTCGCCGCATTCCGGCATTCTGGCGCAGCGGCTGACTGCGCTCGCCAAGCTGTCGCGGCTGGTCGGCAGCGACAAGCCGCTGATCGTGCTCACAACCGTGAACGCCGCCGTGCAGCGGGTGCCGGCGCGCGATCAGGTCGCGGCGCAGGCGCTGTCGGTTGCGCCCGGCAATGTGGTGCCGATGGACTCTGTCGTCGCGTGGCTCGAACACAATGGCTACACCCGCTCGTCCACGGTGCGCGAGCCCGGCGAATATGCCGTGCGCGGCGGCATCCTCGATCTGTTTCCGGCCGGCCTCGACCAGCCGGTGCGGTTCGACTTCTTCGGCGACTCTCTCGAGTCGATCCGCACCTTCGATGCCGAGACCCAGCGCACGCTGCTCGACATGCGCGGGCTCGATCTGGTGCCGGTGTCCGAATTCCAGCTCACGACCGAAACCATCCGCCGCTTCCGCATGGGCTATGTCGCGGCGTTCGGCGCGCCGGGACGCGACGATCAGCTCTATGAAGCGGTCTCCGAGGGACGGCGCCATCCCGGAATGGAGCACTGGTTGCCGCTGTTCCAGGAGCGGATGGACACGCTGTTCGACTATCTCGACGGCGCAACGATCGCGATCGAGCCGCAGGGCGAGGACGCCGCGCGCGAGCGCTTCACGCAGATTGCCGACTACTATGACGCGCGGCGCGAGGCGCTGGAGCATCCGGGCAGCGGTGCGATCTACAAGCCGTTGCCGCCGGACAAGCTCTATCTGTCCGAGGCCGAATGGACCCGGCTGCTCGGCGAGACACCGCTGGCGCGGCTAACGCCGTTCGCCGTGCCGGAAGGTTCGCCCGACGTGTTCGACGCAGGCGCACGGCAGGGCCGCAATTTCGCGCCGGAGCGCGCCGACGGCAATGTCAACGTGTTCGAGGCCGTCGTCGGCCATATCGGTACGTTGCAGTCGCAGCGCAAGAAGGTCATCGTCGCGCTGTGGAGCGAGGGCTCGCGCGACCGCATGGGCGCGATGTTGCGTGACCACAAGCTGCTCAACGCGACCAGCGTCAACACCTGGCGGATCGTGCAGGCGACCCCGCGCAACGAGACCATGCTGGCGGTGCTCGGCATGGAGTCCGGCTTCGAGACCGACGAATTCGCCGTCATCAGCGAGCAGGACATTCTCGGCGACCGCCTGGTGCGGCCGCGCAAGGCGAGCCGCAAGCTCGACAATTTCATCTCCGAGGTGACGAGCCTTGCGACTGGCGATCTCGTGGTCCATGTCGAGCACGGCATCGGCCGCTTCGTCGGGCTGCAGACGCTGGAAGTCTCCGGCGCGCCGCATGACTGTCTCGAACTGCATTATGCCGCGGAGACCAAGCTATTCCTGCCGGTCGAGAACATCGAGCTGCTGTCGCGCTACGGCTCCGACAGCGCCAATGTCGAGCTCGACCGTCTCGGCGGCGGCGGCTGGCAGGCGCGCAAGGCGAAGCTGAAGAACCGCATCCGCGAAATCGCCGGCGAATTGATCAAGATCGCGGCCGAGCGGCAGCTGCACGAGGCGCCGAAATTCCCGTTGCAGCCGCACGTCTATGACGAGTTCTGCGCGCGCTTCCCCTATGAGGAGACCGAAGATCAGTTAGGGGCCATCAACTCGACCTTGAAGGACCTCGAAATCGGCCGCCCGATGGACCGCCTGATCTGTGGCGACGTCGGCTTCGGCAAGACCGAGGTGGCGCTTCGCGCGGCGTTCGCCGTGGCGCTCGAAGGCCGCCAGGTCGCGGTCGTGGTGCCGACCACGCTGCTGGCGCGGCAGCACTCGCGCACCTTCACCGAGCGGTTCCGCGGCTTCCCGGTCAACGTGGCGCAGGCGTCGCGGCTGGTGTCGACCAAGGAGTTGAACCAGGTCAAGAAGGGGCTCACCGACGGCAGCGTCGACATCGTCGTCGGTACCCATGCGCTGCTCGGCAAGGCCATCAAGTTCAAGGATCTCGGCCTCTTGATCGTCGACGAGGAGCAGCACTTCGGCGTCAGCCACAAGGAGCGGCTGAAGCAGCTGCGCGCCCAGGTCCATGTGCTGACGCTGTCGGCAACCCCGATTCCGCGCACGCTGCAACTGGCTTTGACCGGCGTGCGGGAGCTCTCGATCATTGCCTCGCCGCCGGTCGATCGCCTAGCGGTGCGCACCTTCGTGGCGCCGCATGATCCCCTGATGATCCGCGAGGCGCTGCTGCGCGAGCGCTACCGTGGCGGGCAGGCGTTCTATGTTGTGCCGCGGATCGAGGATCTCGCCGGCGTCAAGGATTTCCTCGACAAGAACGTGCCGGAGATGAAGGTCGCGGTCGCCCACGGTCAGATGCCGCCGACCGTGATCGAGGACATCATGTCCGCGTTCTACGACGGCAAATACGACATCCTGCTCTCGACCACGATCGTGGAGTCCGGTCTCGACATCCCGAATGCCAACACGCTGATCGTGCACCGCGCCGACATGTTCGGTCTCGCCCAGCTCTACCAGCTGCGCGGCCGTGTCGGGCGATCGAAGCTGCGCGCCTATGCGCTGTTCGCGCTGCCGGCGCAGCAGAAGATCACGGCGCAGGCGGAGCGGCGGCTGAAGGTGTTGCAGTCGCTGGAGACGCTCGGCGCGGGCTTCCAGCTCGCCTCGCACGATCTCGACATCCGCGGTGCCGGCAATCTGCTCGGCGAGGAGCAGTCCGGCCACATCAAGGAAGTCGGCTTCGAACTGTACCAGTCGATGCTGGAGGAGGCGATCATCAACCTCAAGGCCGGCGTCGCCGAACCCGCCGCCGACCGCTGGTCGCCGCAGATCACGATCGGCATGCCGGTGCTGATTCCCGAGGACTACGTCAACGATCTCAGCGTGCGGCTGTCGCTCTATCGCCGCCTCGCCGATCTCGAGACCGACGACGAGATCGACGCCTTCGCCGCCGAGATGCGCGATCGCTTCGGCGTGCTGCCGGACGAGGTGCGCTACCTGTTCAAGGTCGCAGCGATCAAGGCCTACTGCCGCAGGGCCAATGTCGGGAAGGTCGATGCCGGCCCGAAGGGCGCCGTGATCGCGTTCCGCGACAACAGCTTTGCGCATCCGGAGCGGCTCGTGATGTTCATCCGCCAGCACGGCCAGGCCGCCAAGGTGCGGCCGGACATGAAGGTGGTGTTCTTCCAGGACTGGGAGACGCCGGAAGAGCGGCTCGCCGGCACCACCGAGATCCTCCGCCAGCTCGCGGGTCTCGCGGAAAGCAAAAAGGCGGCGTGAGGTTTCGGCCTCCGAGTTGCCGGGCAGACTTATGCAGACTTATTGGGAGTCGGAATCGCGATCGACACCACGACGATCAATGGCGGCCGACTGACACTTGACGGCGGCTCAACCGCAAGCGGCAGCACCAGCGACACGACGATCAAGAACGGTAGGTTTCAGTACAACTCAAACGACTGCAACAACAGCCGAGGCGCCTGCGGCAGCGCAGTCGCGTCCAACACCCGCGGTGAAAGCGGCCCCGAACAGATCATTGGATTTCTTAGGGCTGCCACCGCGATCGTCAGAGCAGACTTCGCCCGAGGCAAGCTGGTGCGGCGCTGGGATGCTGTTCATCGTTGTATGTTGTTTTGTTCCTGCGATTCCGGAGCAGCCCCGAAGGGGTACTCGCCAAGGTTTCGTTGACGAGGTTGTCAATCTCGCCTAGTTTTTTCTCACATTTCGAGCAGTTGCTTTGTATTTCAGTACGGGGGTTTTTCGTGAATGCGATTAGCGTCGCGCCGGCGATTGCGCTGAAGCGCCCGGCGGACCATTTGCCGGAACATCCCAATGTCATCGTTGAGCGTTCGACTGACGCCGCGCCAGTCGTGGTGACTTTTTCATTGGTCTGTCGAGCGGCCTGTCGTGGCTTGCACGGGCGTCGGGAACGCCGGTCATCATGATCAGTGGGCTCACCCATCCCACCAACGCATTTGTAACGCCTTACCGCATTGTCAATTTTCACGCGTGCAACGGTCGCTGGAACGATGCGCGGATGCGTTTCGACCAGAAGGATTTCCTGTGGCGTCCACGGCATGCGAATTCACCGCGGCAATTTGATGCACGCGGCGGATTACGGCCGATCACGTCAAGCAGGTTATTCAGCGCATACCGGAATTTCCGGTCGGTGCCAGAGCATAGTGCGTAAAGGATATCGACGCCGACGGGCATCGATGCCCGAAACCGGCAAATGAATTTTATTCTGGCCTAGAGGCAGAGCCATGCAGACGATTTCCAGCGGCGTGACCGTTACTGTATCTTCTGGCACTGAATCCGGCGATACAGTCCTGACTGGCGGCACGCTGATCATCGAGTCCGGCGGCAGCGCCACTGGAACGACTGTGTCGGGTGGCGACGAGGTGATTTCGAGCGGTGGTGTCGACAGCGGCGCCACAATTCTGTCCGGCGGCAGCCAGAATATCTCCAGCGGCGGTCTCGGCGTCTCGGGCACGGTGTATGCAGGCGGCGCGATCAACGTTTCCTCGGGCGGAGAGGCGTCGTTCATTACCGTGTCGTCGGGCGGCACGCTGAACGTTGCCGGAACGGTGACAAGCCACGTTGAGGTCTATTCGAGCGGCCTTGTAGTGATCGCTTCCGGCGGCATCGAAACGGGCGCCCCCGGCAGCGACGAGACGATTGTGTCGGGTGGCACGGTCAGCGTGACTTCGGGCGGCCAGTTGTCCTACTTCACGGTCAGGAGTGGCGGCGTTGTCACGGTCGACTATGGCGCGACGATCCACGACTTCGGCGTCAGCGGTGGCGGCGTCCTCAATCTCGCAGGTTCCCAGACCAGCAACTCGGAGGTCTTCGCCGGAGGCACCGAGAATGTCCTTTCGGGAGGCAGCGCACAGAACTTCGATGTGTCGGGGGGCACGCTGAACGTGCTTTCTGGCGGCAATGTGCAGGACTTTACGGTGTCGGGAGGCTCGCTCAATGTCCTCTCCGGAGGCCTGTCCGAGTTCTTCACCTTGTCGTCAGGCGCCTCGGCCAGCGTCGCAACCGGCGCCGCCGTTCACGATCTTACTGTATCGAACGGAGCAACGCTCAGCCTCCTGGGTACGGCGACGAGCTACGTGTTCATTGCGGACGGCGCCACCTTGAACGTCTCTGCCGGCGGTGCAATCAACGGATCATTGGATCCATCCGCCCTGCCAACGGTCACCGTCGTCGGCACAGTGAATGCGTCCGCGGGTGCCTCCGTCAGCTACGTTGCCGTCAACAGCAACGGCGCCCTGAACTTGCAGGCCGGCGCATCCGCGCATGACATCGATGTGAGGGCCGGGGGCCAATTCAATCTCGCGGGAAGCACGACCAGCAACATCAACATCTACCAGGGCGGCCTGGAAACCGTTTCGTCCGGAGGCGCTGCGAGCGGCGTCAATGTCTTCGGCAGCGGTGAGCTCGACGTCCTTGCCGGCGGATCGGCAAACGCCACGATGGTCGATGGTGGCCTGCTGAAGCTGTTCTCAGGCGGGTCCCTCAGTGGCGTTTCGGTCACCAATTTCGGCGCTGTGGAACTGGTCAGCGGAGCGTCCGTTTCGCAGCTTTCCAACACCACTTTCGGTGCCGGCACCTACCTTGAGGTGGGGCCTGGCGCTGTCGTAAGCGGCTACTCGGTGGGTAGTGGCCCGATCCTCGACGTTCTGTCGGGCGGCTCAACCTCCGCCATCACCGTCACCGCGAACGGGACGGAGAACGTGTTCGCGGGCGGCACGGCCCTCGGCACCTTCATTGGCAATGGCGGCTTCATGGAAATCGGCATTCCGTCGTTGCAGGGATCGGGTGGTTCGGCGGGCGGAACCGCGAGCAATACGACCGTGGTGGGCGGTCAGCTGGATGTGAACTCCGGCGGCCTCGCGGTGTCCACCATGATTGCCGACAACGGCGGCGCGAAAGTCACCTCGGGCGGTGCAGTATCCGGAACGACGATCTCGAACTCCGGCGGCATGACCGTGCTGAGCGGCGGCACGGCGGCCGGCACGACGGTGCTGGGCGGCGGCTACTTCCAGCTCGGCGAAGGACCGCTCAGCGGTAGTCCCGGTTCGGCTGGTGGCAGCGCGACGGGCACCGTCCTGTCTGGCGGATTCGAGGCCGTCTTCAGTGGTGGAGTCGATTCCGGCGCCACGATTCTGTCGGGTGGCAATCAGACGATTTCCTCTGGTGGCGTCACCACTGGCGTCATGGTTACAAGCGGCGGTGTGTTGAATGTGTCGGCCGGTGGTTCGGCTGCGGCGGAAGTGGCAAGCGGAGGTGTTGAGAATGTTTTGTCTGGCGGCCTGACGTTCAACACCGCGGTCTCCAGCGGCGGCGCCTTGAATGTGTCCGCCGGCGCGACGGCGCACGACGTCACCCTGTCGGGTGGCACGCTCAATGTGCAGGGCAGGATCACCAGCAATGTCACCATTCAGAGTGGCGGCCACGAAATCGTTTCTGCAGGTGGCTCCGTCACCGGCGTTACCGGTTCGGGGACCGCAATTTCCGGGCTGGTCGACGTTCTCTCCGGAGCGTCTTTCGAATATGCGACAGTCTTCAATGGCGGTGACCTGAATGTCTCGTCCGGCGCGACGGCGGACCATATCTCCGTCTCGAGCGGCGGCATCTTCAACGTTGGCGGCACGGTTCTGAGCAATGTCTCGGTGTTTGCCGGCGGCATCGAGAACGTATTCTCCGGAGGTGTGGTCACCGGCGTGACCGGCTCCGGAACCGGGATTTCGGGCGGCAGGGTCAACGTGTCGTCGGGAGGCGCAATAGACCACACGACCGTCATCAGCGGTGGCGTGCTGAACATTGCGTCTGGAGCTGCGGCGCACGACATCGCGGTGTCGAGCGGTGGCGCGCTCAACGTTGCCGGCGCGGTGACGAGCAACGTCGCGGTCTTTGCCGGAGGCAATGAGATCGTGTCCTCTGGCGGCTCTACGGGGCCGGTCACGATCTCCGGCGGCGTGGTCGAACTGCAGGCCGGCAGCGTCGCGAACGGCGGCATCACCTTCAGCGGTTCCGGCGGTCAGCTGAAGATCGATGGCAACTCCCTGGCCGGCACGACCATCAGCAGTCTGGTGCTGGGCGACAGCATCGATCTGGCAGGCCTCAATTTCGTATCGGGTGGGTCGGCGACCTTGCAGGCCGGCAACATCCTGCATGTCACCGAGGGAGCATCCTCCTTCGATCTGCAGCTTGATGCGATACCCGGCGTGCGGTTCAGCGTCGGCGCGGATTCCGGCACCGGAACGCTGGTCACGACGCGTGCCGATATCGCGCCGGTCACGTCAGCGTCCAACATCCACGCGGGCTCTGGCCAGACCTCCGTGCTGGCTTCCAGCCTCTTTACGGTGTCGGACGCCGATGGCGATCCGATCACCACCTACGCGTTCTGGGACACCCAAGGTCACGGACACTGGGTCGTCAACGGCGTCGTCCAGGCCACCAATGCCGAGATCGATGTTGCGGCGGCGAACCTGTCGCAGGTGAGCTACGTCTTCGGTCCAAGCGGATCGACTGATACCCTTCTCGTTCGAGCCAATGACGGCACGGTTTGGGGCGGCTGGACTCAATTTACGGCCAAGGCATTTGGCGACACCGCGCCGACCGTGAACGCAGCCAACGTGACTGCGGCGCACGGTCAGACGTCGATTGCTGCATCGAGCCTGTTCACGGTGAGCGATCCGGACGGCGACACGATGACCCAGTACGCGTTCTGGGACACCCAAGGTAACGGACACTTTGTCGTCAACGGCGTCGTCCAGGCCACCAATGCCGAGATCGATGTCTCGGCGGCGAACCTGTCGCAGGTGAGCTACGTGTTCGGTCCCGGCGGTTCGACGCCCGATACGCTCTGGGTGAAGGCCAATGACGGCAGCATGTGGAGCGCCTGGAAGAGCTTCACGGCAACACCGGGCCCCGACACGGCCCCGGTCGTGACGGCGCCGAACGTGACCGCGGTTCACGGTGAGGCGTCGGCGCTCGCCTCGAGCCTGTTCACGGTGAGCGATCCGGACGGCGACACGATGACCCAGTACGCGTTCTGGGACACCCAAGGTAACGGACACTTTGTCGTCAACGGCGTCGTCCAGGCCACCAATGCCGAGATCGATGTGTCGGCGGCGAACCTGTCGCAGGTGAGCTACGTGTTCGGCCCCGGCGGTTCGACGCCCGATACGCTCTGGGTGAAGGCCAATGACGGCAGCATGTGGAGCACCTGGACCGCATTCACGGCAACACCGGGCCCCGACACGGCCCCGGTCGTGACGGCGCCGAACGTGACCGCGGTTCACGGTGAGACGTCGGCGCTCGCCTCGAGCCTGTTCTCGGTGACGGACGCCGAGCACGATACGATCACCCAGTACGCGTTCTGGGACACCCAAGGTAACGGACACTTTGTCGTCAACGGCGTCGTCCAGGCCACCAACGCCGAGATCGACGTCTCGGCGGCGAACCTATCGCAGGTGAGCTACGTGTTCGGCCCCGGCGGTTCGACGCCCGATACGCTCTGGGTGAAGGCCAATGACGGCAGCATGTGGAGCGCCTGGAAGAGCTTCACGGCAACACCGGGCCCCGACACGGCCCCGGTCGTGACGGCGCCGAACGTGACCGCGGTTCACGGTGAGACGTCGGCGCTCGCCTCGAGCCTGTTCTCGGTGACGGACGCCGAGCACGATACGATCACCCAGTACGCGTTCTGGGACACCCAAGGTAACGGACACTTTGTCGTCAACGGCGTCGTCCAGGCCACCAATGCCGAGATCGATGTCTCGGCGGCGAACCTGTCGCAGGTGAGCTACGTGTTCGGCCCCGGCGGTTCGACGCCCGATACGCTCTGGGTGAAGGCCAATGACGGCAGCATGTGGAGCGCCTGGAAGAGCTTCACGGCAACACCGGGCCCCGACACGGCCCCGGTCGTGACGGCGCCGAACGTGACCGCGGTTCACGGTGAGACGTCGGCGCTCGCCTCGAGCCTGTTCTCGGTGACGGACGCCGAGAACGATACGATCACCCAGTACGCGTTCTGGGACACCCAAGGTAACGGACACTTTGTCGTCAACGGCGTCGTCCAGGCCACCAACGCCGAGATCGACGTCTCGGCGGCGAACCTATCGCAGGTCAGCTACGTGTTCGGCCCCGGCGGTTCGGCATCCGATACGCTCTGGGTGAAGGCTAATGACGGCAGCATGTGGAGCGCCTGGAAGAGCTTCACGGCAACACCGGGCCCCGACACGGCTCCGGTCGTGACGGCATCGAACGTCAGTGGCATTCATGACCATTCGGTGGCGGCGTCGACCCTGTTCTCGACCACCGATGCCGAGCACGACACGATCACCCAGTACGCGTTCTGGGACACCGGCGGCAATGGCCACTTTGTGGTGAATGGTGCCATCCAGGCCGCCAACGTCGAGATCGATGTTGCGGCGGCGAACCTCTCGCAGGTCAGCTACGTGTTCGGCCCCGGCGGTTCGGCATCCGATACGCTCTGGGTGAAAGCCAACGACGGCAGCGAATGGAGCAGTTGGAAGTCGTTCACGGCCACCGCAACCAACCAGGCACCGACGGTCTCGGTCGCCAACGTCGTGACGGTCTCGGGGCAGACCTTTGCTGCCGCGAACCTCGTCACTGCGACGGACGCCGACGGCGATGCCATCACGAAATATGCGCTGTGGGATTCCAACACCAACGGGCATTGGAGCGTTAACGGAGCTGCGCAGGCCGTGAATACCGAGATCGACATCACTGCGGCGCAACTTTCCCAGACCACCTATCAGGCCGGCTCGGGGACCGACCAACTCTGGATCCGTGCGTATGACGGCATTGCGTGGGGAGCCTGGCAGTCGTTCAACGCGACGGGCGAGAGCTCCACCAATGCCACCATCGCAGCGGGCGCGACCCTGGAATTGCCGGCGGCCTCAAACGCCGCCGTGATGTTCCAGGGCTCGGCGGGGACGCTGAAGCTCGACAATTCCGCGAGCTTTAGCGGAACCGTCGCCGGGATGACCGGTTCGGACGCGATCGATTTCGCGAATATCAGTTTCGCGAACGTTCACACGCCGACCTTTAGCGGAGACTCATCGCACGGAACGCTCACGGTGACGGACGGCACCGTCACGGCGAGCATTGCCCTGCTCGGCAACTACATGGCCTCGACCTTCACGACCTCGAGCGATGGCCATGGCGGTACCCTGGTTGTCGATCCGCCGGCGATGCAGGTCAGCCAGCTGGCGCAGCCACAGCATGCGTGAGGCTTGAAGATGAGGCATGCGGAGCCGCCGAGATAAGGTGGCTTCGCCTGCCGGCGATGCCGCGCAGTGACGGCAGCGACTGACAAGCGGCATAGAGCTTGTTACGACGCCGCGCGTTCCGGCCGCGACGCTCGTCCGTCGTCCATTACGTGCGGATCTACCGCGATCGATTCGTCGGCTGTGCCTGGGCTTGGTGCTGAGGAGCGTGAACCCACACCGTGATGCATCACGGTGCGGATGAATCATTTCACTCCAGAAACATTTGCTCTGGCCTGAAGGGACAGGCCCAGCTCACCGAGAGCGAGTCGACATGTGAGGCGGGGCGCGCCGATTCCAGAATGTGAACAACAGGCGAGGAACATTGGACATTTGCCACCCTGACCTTGACGGCCCTTGCGCGAATTGTAAGCTGATCGCGTTTTTAGTTCAGATCGGCGATTTGTAATTTTGGATGACGTAGCAACTTGAATCTGGTTCGCGTCCCGCCAGCATTTCAACTGCTCTCCAAAACTCGGTTATCAAGACCCCGCGCCAAGTGAGTTGGTGAGGGCTAGCGGGCGTTTGCTTCAACTGTCGGGCGATCGGCCGGACTCGGCCGCGGGCGCGAGTTGCCGGACAGGTTTATTGGATTTCGAGATCAGTTTTTTCGGGGGAGGGGTTGATGGGTGTGAACGTTGGCAGCGGCAGCAGCGTGTCTGTGTCCGACACGCAAAGCGGCAATACGGTCCAGGACGGCGGCACGCTTTACGTACTGAACGGCGGGTACATCAGCAGCACCCTCGATGTTGGCACCGTCGTTGTTTCCTCCGGCGGCACCGATTTCGGCGACACCGTATCCTACGATTCGAATGGTGCCGCGCAGTTGTACGTTCTCGGCACCTTGATCAGCGCCGTGATCGACGGCGGCAACGCCATCCTCGGCTTCAGTTATGCCCCTTCATACACGACCGGAGTTGGAACCGCGATCGACACCACGATCAGTGGCGGCCGACTGACAATCGACAGTGGTTCAACCGCAAGCAACACCACGGTCGACAGCGGCGGCAGGCTAGACCTGTTCGGCGGCACGGCCAGCAACACCACCGTCAATGGTGGAGGCGTGGACATCTATGGCGGCACCGCCATCGGCACGACGATCAAGAACGGGGGGCTCGAGTACGTCACAAACGACTACAATAACAACCCTGGCGCCTACGGCAGCGCAGTCGCATCCAACACCACTGTGATGGGAAGCGGTTCCGAACAGATCGTTGGATTTCTTGGGGCCGCGACGGCGGTCAACACCGTCGTCGACGGCGGTACGCAGTACCTCGGCTATACCGCCTTCGGAAGCGCCGGTTCTGGTTTCGCAAGCAATACCACCATCACCAACGGTGGAATTCAGTATGTTGCGCCATACGGCCTCGCTAATGCGGGCGGCACAGCCGTCAACACGACGGTCACCGGCAGCGGCAGTATCCAATATGTCGGCAGTGGCCAATACAGCGGAAGCGCAACGGCGATCTCCACGACGCTGATCGCGGGCGGTGAACAGATCGTGTGGGGCGGCGGCCCGTACAGCCCCATTGCCAGCAGCACGGTGATCGGTTCCGGCGGTGCCGAGATCGTTTCATCCGGCGGCATCGCCAGGACCACGGTGATCAGCGCCGGCGGCACCGAGACCGTGATGGCGGGCGGCATCGCCAGCAGCACAGTGATCAGCTCCGGTGGCACCGAAGTCGTTTCGTCCGGCGGCACCGCAAGCGGCATCGTCCTCGATAGCGGCGGGACCCTGATTCTCATTGCTGGCGCCAATGTCACGAACGTGACCAGCAACGGCGGCACGATCGTTCACCAAACCGCCCCTGTGACTGTAAGCAGCGGATCGTCCTACACCGTATCGAGCGGCCAAACCGACACCGGCGATACCGTGCTCAATGGCGGTTCGATGTTCGTTGCCTCCGGCGGGTCGGCCATCAGCACCGCCGTCAGCAGCGGCGGGCTTCTGACTGTCAACAACGGCGGCAGCGACACAGGCACGACTGTCTCTTCCGGCGGCACCGAAGTGGTTGCCGGCAGCGATGCGAATGCCGTCGTTGCAAGCGGCGCGACGATGTTTGTCAGCAGCGGCGGCACAGCCAGCGGAACGCTCGTATCCGGGGGAACGCTCGACGTGCTGGCTGGCGGATTTGCCACCGGGACGACGGTCTCGGCGGGCGGCACGCTGAATGTCACGGGGACCACATCCAACACGGTCTTGGTGTTGAGCGGTGGCATCGAGAACGTCTCGTCCGGCGGCGTCATCCAGGGCACCGTCAGCGGCACGGCCGGCACGGGAACATTCGTCGCAGCCGGAGCAACGCTCAACGTTCTGGCCGGAGGCTCGGCCAGCATGATCAACGTGTCCGGCACGCTCAACGTGCGGGGCAAGATCACCAGCAATGTCACCATTCAGAGTGGCGGCCACGAAATCGTCTCTGCGGGTGGCTCCGTCACCGGTGTCACTGGTTCGGGTACCGCAATTTCCGGCGTGGTCGACGTTCTCTCCGGAGCTTCGTTCGAATATGCGACCGTCTTCAGTGGCGGTGACCTGAATGTCTCGTCGGGCGCGACGGCGGACCATATCTCCGTCTCGAGCGGCGGCATCTTCAACGTTGGCGGCACCGTTCTGAGCAATGTCGCGGTCTTTGCCGGCGGCATCGAGAACGTGTTCTCTGGAGGTGTGGTTACCGGCGTGACCAGCTCCGGAACCGGGATTTCGGGCGGCACGGTAAACGTGTCATCGGGTGGCGCGATAGACCACACGACCGTCAGCAGTGGCGGCATGTTGAATGTCCTGTCCGGGGCGATGGCCCATCATGTTGCCGTCTCCAGCGGCGGCACGTTCAAAGTGGCTGGCGCAGTGACCGGCAACGTGACGGTGTTTGCCGGCGGCACGGAAGTCGTTTCCTCCGGCGGGTCGACGGGTCCGGTGACGATTTCGGGCGGCGCGGTCGAGTTGCAGGCCGGCAGCGTCGCGAGCGGGGGCATCACCTTCAGCGGGTCCGGCGGTCAGCTCAAGGTCGACGGCACGTCGATGCCGACGACGACCATCAGCGGGCTGGTTCTCGGCGACAGCATCGATCTGGCCGGGGTGACGTTCTCCTCCGGCGGGTCGGTGACCTTGCTCCCGGGCAATATCCTGCAAGTCACGGAAGGCGCTTCCTCCTATGACCTGCAGCTTGATCAGACGCCTGGCGTGCGGTTCAGCGTCAGCACGGATTCAGGCATCGGCACGCTGGTCACGACGCGTGCCGATATCAGTCCGGTCACGTCAGCGCCCAATGTACAGGCAACCGTGGGCGAGAGTTCGGTGGCGGCTTCCAGCCTTTTCACTGTGTCGGACGCCGATGGCGATCCCATCACCCAATACGCGTTCTGGGACACGCAAGGTAACGGACATTGGGTCGTCAACGGCGTCGCGCAGGCCACCAACGCCGAGATCGATGTTGCGGCGGCGAACCTGTCGCAGGTGAGCTATGTCTTCGGTCCAAGCGGTTCGAGCGATACCCTTTACGTTCGCGCCAATGACGGCACGGTTTGGGGCGGCTGGACCCAGTTTACGGCAACCGGATTTGTCGACACCGCGCCAACCGTGAACGCCGCCAACGTCACTGCGGCGCACGGCCAGACGTCGATTGCCGCATCCAGCCTGTTCACGGTGAGCGATCCGGATCACGACGCGATCACCGAATACGCCCTGTGGGACACCGGGGGCAGTGGCCATTGGGCGTTGAACGGCGTGGCTCTGCCCGCCAACACCGAGATCGATATTACCGCGGCGCAGTTGTCGCAGCTGAGCTACGTGTTCGGGCCGCCAGGGTCAGCCCCCGATACGCTGTTCATCAAGGCGAACGACGGAACGTTGTGGGGAGCCTGGAAGTCATTCACGGCGGGACCGGGGGTCGATACCGCTCCGGTCGTTTCGGCCACGAACGTGACGGCCGCCCATGGGCAGACGTCGGCTCTTGCGTCGAGCCTGTTCTCGACCACGGATGCCGAGAGCGATCCGATCACCCAGTACGCGTTCTGGGACACCGGCGGCAACGGTCACTGGGTGGTGAATGGCGTCGCCCAGGCCGCCAACGCCGAGATCGATGTTGCCGCGGCGAACCTGTCGCAGGTGAGCTACGTGTTCGGGCCCGGCGGCTCGATGCCCGATACGCTCTACGTGCGGGCCAACGACGGCAGCCTGTGGGGAGCCTGGAAGTCGTTCACGGCAGCACCGGGGGTCGATACCGCTCCGGTCGTGACGGCCGCGAACGTGACGGCCACCCATGGGCAGACTTCGGCGCTCGCCTCGAGCCTGTTCTCGACCACGGATGCCGAGAGCGATCCGATCACCCAGTACGCGTTCTGGGACACCGGCGGCAACGGCCATTGGGTGGTGAATGGCGTCGCCCAGGCCGCCAACGTCGAGATCGATGTGTCCGCGGCGAACCTGTCGCAGGTCAGCTACGTGTTCGGGCCCGGCGGCTCGATGCCCGATACGCTTTACGTGCGGGCGAACGACGGATCGAAGTGGAGCACCTGGACCGCATTCACGGCAACACCGGGTCCCGACACGGCTCCGGTCGTGACGGCATCGAACGTGGCCGCGGTTCATGGTGAGACGTCGGCGCTCGCCTCGAGCCTGTTCTCGACCACGGATGCCGAGAGCGATCCGATCACCCAGTATG
This sequence comes from Bradyrhizobium sp. USDA 4011, assembly GCF_054063415.1. Lineage (NCBI taxonomy): Bacteria > Pseudomonadati > Pseudomonadota > Alphaproteobacteria > Hyphomicrobiales > Nitrobacteraceae > Bradyrhizobium > Bradyrhizobium sp. USDA 4011. The sequence continues at coordinate 38,723 of NZ_JBSSGG010000001.1, read as the reverse complement.
CGTTCTGGGACACCGGCGGAAGTGGCCACTGGGTGGTGAATGGTGTCGCCCAGGCCGCCAACACCGAGATCGATGTTGCCGCGGCGAACCTGTCGCAGGTCAGCTACGTGTTCGGCCCCGGCGGCTCGACGCCCGATACGCTCTACGTGCGGGCGAACGACGGATCGAAGTGGAGCACCTGGACCGCATTCACGGCAACACCGGGTCCCGACACGGCTCCGGTCGTGACGGCCGCGAACGTGACCGCGGTTCATGGTGAGACGTCGGCGCTCGCCTCGAGCCTGTTCTCGACCACGGATGCCGAGAGCGATCCGATCACCCAGTATGCATTCTGGGACACCGGCGGCAACGGTCACTGGGTGGTGAATGGTGTTGCCCAGGCAGCCAACGTCGAGATCGATGTTGCCGCGGCGAACCTGTCGCAGGTCAGCTACGTGTTCGGCCCCGGCGGCTCGACGCCTGATACGCTCTGGGTGAAGGCCAATGACGGCAGCATGTGGAGCGCCTGGAAGAGCTTCACGGCAACACCGGGCCCCGACACGGCTCCGGTCGTGACGGCGCCGAACGTGGCCGCGGTTCACGGTGAGATGTCGGCGCTCGCCTCGAGCCTGTTCTCGACCTCGGATGCCGAGAGCGATCCGATCACCCAGTACGCGTTCTGGGACACCGGCGGCAACGGTCACTGGGTGGTGAATGGCGTCGCCCAGGCGGCCAACGTCGAGATCGATGTTGCCGCGGCGAACCTGTCGCAGGTCAGCTACGTGTTCGGTCCCGGCGGCTCGACGCCCGATACGCTCTACGTGCGGGCCAACGACGGATCGAAGTGGAGCACCTGGACCGCATTCACCGCAACACCGGGTCCCGACACGGCTCCGGTCGTCACCGCATCGAACGTCAGTGGCATTCATGACCATTCGGTGGCGGCCTCGACCCTGTTCTCGACCTCGGATGCCGAGAGCGATCCGATCACCCAGTACGCGTTCTGGGACACCGGCGGCAATGGCCACTTTGTGGTGAATGGTGCCATCCAGGCCGCCAACGTCGAGATCGATGTTGCCGCGGCGAACCTCTCGCAGGTCAGCTACGTGTTCGGCCCCGGCGGTTCGACATCAGATACGCTCTGGGTGAAAGCCAACGACGGCAGCGAATGGAGCAGTTGGAAGTCGTTCACGGCCACCGCAACCAACCAGGCACCGACGGTCTCGGTCGCCAACGTCGTGACGGTCTCGGGGCAGACCTTTGCTGCTGCGAACCTCGTCACTGCGACGGACGCCGACGGCGATGCCATCACGAAATATGCGCTGTGGGATTCCAACAGCAACGGGCATTGGAGCGTTAACGGAGCTGCGCAGGCCGCGAATACCGAGATCGACATCACGGCGGCGCAACTTTCCCAGACCACCTATCAGGCCGGCTCGGGGACCGACCAACTCTGGATCCGTGCGTATGACGGCATCGCGTGGGGAGCCTGGCAGTCGTTCAACGCGACGGGCGAGAGCTCCACCAATGCCACCATCGCAGCGGGCGCGACCCTGGAATTGCCGGCGGCCTCAAACGCCGCCGTGATGTTCCAGGGCTCGGCGGGGACGCTGAAGCTCGACAATTCCGCGAGCTTTAGCGGAACCGTCGCCGGGATGACCGGTTCGGACGCGATCGATTTCGCGAACATCAATTTCGCGAACGTCCACACGCCGACCTTCAGCGGAGACTCATCGCACGGAACGCTCACGGTGACGGACGGCACCGTCACGGCGAGTATTGCCCTGCTCGGCAACTACATGGCCTCGACCTTCACGACCTCGAGCGATGGCCATGGCGGTACCCTGGTTGTCGATCCGCCGGCGATGCAGGTCAGCCAGCTGGCGCAGCCACAGCATGCGTGAGGCTTGAAGATGAGGCATGCGGAGCCGCCGAGATAAGGTGGCTTCGCCTGCTGCCGACGCTGCCCCGCACAGCGATCGCGCAACTGACAAGCGGCATAGAGCTTGTTACGACGCCGCGCGTTCCGGCGTGCCGAACAGGCGTCCGAGCAGCGAGAGGGCGGAATCGCCCGGCAGAAGCGTTGCGATGCTGACGGCCGGCTCGGCCCTGGTGTCGCGGCGGCCGTTCTGGGTGTGGCGCATCACGCTTGCCAATCGCCGCGTGATCGCCTGGGCGTTGCGCAGGTCGGTCCCGGCGAACGCCACGACCAGCGAGCGGTCGTCATGCACCGCGCCGAAATCGGTCTGGCGCATCAGCCGGCTGATGATCCGCGCACCGTCGAATTGCGCGCGCGGCTGCGTGTTGTCGAAGGTGAACCGCGCCACCGAGAGCGCGCCGCCACGCTCGGCGGTCTGGTAGACGGCGGTCGCGAAGTCGCGTTCGAATGCAGCCTTGGTGAGCAGGCCGGTGCGGGGATCGATCAGGCCCTTGGCGTCGATCGCCTTGAGCATGCGGCCGAGCCGTGCCTCGAAGGCGTGCTGCCGGATCATCGGCAACGCCATGTCGGCGACGCGTGTCGGCCCGGCTGTGACGATCTCGAGATTGGGCAGCTCGTAACGTGGCGTCAGCTCGCCCGAGGCGACGATCACGGGCAACGGGCGGAAGCGAACATCCTCGGTCAGCACCGTCAGGAACGCATCCATCACGCGCGGGGTGAAGCCTTCGGCCAGCACGATGCCGTCGATGTCACGGTTGGAGAGGTGCTTTGCGGCCGCCTCGATGCTCAGCGCGCCGACCACGCCGGCGCGTTCGCCGAGCGCGACCGACAGGGCCGGGTAGGCGCCGCCGCGACCGATCAGGAGCGCGGTGGCCTCTCCGACCGGATCGATATCGGATAATGCGATCGGCGTCGGCGGCACCAGGCGGCGCATCACGGTCGCATGCAGCGCGCGAACGCGTAACGACGCGTTGAGCCGGGCGACCAGGCGATCCGGCATGCCTTTGTGCTGGAAGAACGCGATGGCGGTGTCAGGCAGGGTGGTCGCTGGATCGACCGCGATCAGCGGCAGATAGGGCGCGCGGGCCGCCGCGCGCTTGGCGAGGCCCGCCAGGGTGACGAAGTCGACGCCCTCTGCGGCCGCGATGATCGCGGCCGGCTTGACCTGCTCGATGGCGCGTCCGACCTCGCGCCAGTCGGTGACCACGACCGGAAACAGCTTTGTCTCATCGAGGACCGCGGCAAACGGCGGCTTTGCCGACGCCGATACGATGAGGACCGGACCTTGTTGAGACATTCGAACGCTCGAAACCAATGCTTAAGATCAGCAAACGGCTTCGATGCTAGTTGGCATGGCTTAATGCGGCGTCAACACAATGCTAAGACTAACGCAATGATAAGATTCTAAGGCATTCCCGTGCCGCTGCGGTCGCGAAATGCTTCGACCATCAACGGGTTAAGCCCAAGTTCGGTCAGGGCGTCGCGGGCCCGCGCATTGTCCTGAGCCCGTCCGGCCAGCCGGTGGCCGCTCAGGCGGTCGGGCAGTGCCGTCAACAATGCGCCCTGGCCGAGCCGGCGCGACCACTCCTGCAACTCCTGGGCAAGGAAGCGGTAGCCGCCGACCGTCATGACCCCCGACGGCGGGGCGGTAATGTTGACGGCGCCGGTCGCGCGGTCGACCCGCGCGGCATATTCGGTGTCGACGTAATCACGCGGCGGTGGCGCAGTCAGACTGTCGCCCGGGGCCGGCGGCGGCGCGTAGGCGGCGACCGGCACCATGGGGCCGCGCAGGCCTAGCGTGCCCTTCGGGGTCAGCAGGATCTCGCCGGCGATCGACGCGCCGGGAGCCTCCCGCGGCGCGCTGTGCGGACCGGGCTTGATCGGAGCCGGCGATCCATCCTCGGCGTTGCGGCGGGCGCCGAACAGCCCGGCCTCGCCGAACAGATAGACGTCGGTCAGGCTCACCCGCCGCGAGGTCCAGTGCGCACTGGAGGCAACCTGCTCCGGCGTCCGCCAGAGGCCGATCGCGTTGCGCAGGGTGGGCAGGCGCTCCGAGAGGCCGCACTCGTCGAGCCGTAGCGCGAACTGCGCCGGCGCGATCAGCGTGTCGCAGCCGTGTTCGTTGAACTGGGTTTGGAACGCTTCCTCGTCGAACGGGTGATGCATGACGAGCGTTCCGCCCGACAGCAGCCAGCTCACCAGCGACGAACAGATGCCGGCGAACGACATCGGCGCGAATGCCGACATGATGGTCGCGCCCTGGGCCAGGTCGCTCTCCAGCGACATCGCGAGCCCGCCGGCGATCAGGCCGAAATGCGCGCGCGGCACCGGACGAAAACCCCCGCTGGTGACGTCGAAGGAGATCAGCGCCGGCTTGCGGCCGTCCTGGATCATCGGGCGCGAGGTCCGGGAGTCCCGCAGGATCGCGTCATCGAGCGACGCCATGCCTTCGGGCAGATCGGTGCCGAACCCGCAGACATGGCGAATCGAAAAAGCTTCCGCCGCGGCGTTCATGGCGATGTCGGCGTAGGAGACGCCGTCGATCCTGCCGCAGGTGACGATCGCCCGCGCCGCAGTGCGGTTGAGCACGGAGGTCAGCTCGGCCTGCCGCCACAATAGCGGCAACGGCGCCACCACAAGGCCGACCCGATAGGCGGCGAGCACGGTCAGGGCGAATTCGATCGTCGAGGGAAGCTGTACCGCGATCACCGTATTGGCCGGCAATCCGCTCTCGACGAAGTGGGCGGCGATCGCCGAGATCGCGCGGTCGGCCTGGGCATAGGTCAGGCGTTTGGGGGGCTGTCCGGTGACGCGCTGCTTGTTGATCGGGTCGACCAGCGCCAGCGCCTCGGGTTGCCGGGCCAAACTGCGCTTGAACAGCGTATCGAGCGTGGGCGAGGTGATCGACTGGTTCACAGGTTCAACGTCGGTTGCATCGCTTCGATCAGGTCGGATCATGCCGCGTCGGGTCGCAGATCACTTGGCAGCTCACTTGGTATCTCACTTGGATTGCGCGCCGGGCTTCTGCCACCAAGTCTCCGGCAGGTAGCCCGTCAACGCCGTGGCCGAAGGCCGTTCTATCCGATTCCAGCGCGCGATCCATTGCTCTCCCAAGTTAAATAGGGGGATAGCGTAGAAGCCGGACATCAGGGCCCGATCCAGCGCCCGCACCGCCGAGACGAAGGCCGGCCGCTCCCGCGCCGCGAGCAGCGCGGCGATCGTGGCGTCGATGGCCGGATCCTTAGCGCCCATGTAGTTGCGGGTGCCCGGCACGTCGGCTGCCTGGCTGCCCCAGTAGAACCACTGCTCGTTGCCCGGCGACAGCGACTGGTCCCAGCGAATGGGGATCATGTCGAAGTCATAGGCGACCCGGCGCTGCTCGAATTGCACCGCGTCGACCACCCGGACCGCGGCGTCGACGCCGGCCCGCTTCAGGTCGCGCTGATAGGCGAGGGCGATCCGTTCATGCTCGCGTGTCGTCACCAGGATTTCGATCCGGAGCGGCGTCCCGGTCGAGCGCTGCTTCAGCACCGTGCCGTCGAGCGCGTAGCCCGCCTCCGACAGCAGCGCGAGCGCGTTGCGCAGAACGGCGCGGTCGCGGCCTGAGCCGTCGGTGTCGGGGAGGCGATAGCGGCCCTCGAGAATGTCGGGCACAATATGCGACAGATACGGCTTGAGGAGATCGCGCTCGCGGTCATCGGCCGGGCGGCCATAGGCGGACAATTCCGAGCCGGCGAAATAGCCGCCGGCGCGCGAGTAGAGTCCAAAATAGTAATTGCGGTTGATCCATTCGAAGTCGAACAGCATCAGCAACGCCTGGCGCACCCTGACGTCGGCAAACTTCGGCCGCCGGGTGTTGAACACCAGGAATTCGGACGGATCGGGCGTGCCGATCTTGATGGTGTCGCGGATGACGTCGCCGCTTCTCGCGGCGGGAAAGTCGTAGCCGTCATGCCAGCGGAGCGGCTCGGGCTCTGTCCTGAAGTCATAGAGGCCGCGCTTGAACGCCTCGAACTGGCCGTTGGCGTCGCGATAGTAATCAAGCCTGATCTCGTCGAAATTCCAGAGGCCGCGGTTCACCGGCAGGTCGCGCCCCCAGTAATCCGGATTGCGGGTGAAGGTCACGCTGCTGCCGGGCTTGACCGCCGTCACGCGGTACGGGCCGGAGCCGATCGGCGGCGCCAATGTGGTCTCCTCGAATTTGGAGACGTCGGTGGCGTGGCGTGGCAGGATCGGCATCAGGCCGAGGATCAGCGGCAATTCGCGGTCTGCAACGCCGCCAAAATCGAACCGCACCGTGAGCGGGTCGAGCACCTCGGCCTTTGCGACTTTCGAATAATACTGGTGATGCAGCGGACGGCCGTGATCGCGCAACAGTTCGAGCGAGAACACCACGTCGTCCGCCGTGACCTCGTGCCCGTCGGAGAAGCGCGCGCGAGGATCGATGTGGAATGTCACATAGCTTCTGGCATCGTCGGTCTCGACGCTGCGGGCAAGCAGGCCGTACAGCGTGAATGGCTCGTCATTGTTCCGCACCATCAGGCTTTCATAGACGTAGCCGCGCTCGTAGGCGTAGCCCCGGAGTTGCTGCACCGCGAGCCCCCTGACAATCAGGGGATTGAGGCTGTCGAAGGTGCCGTCCCGGGGGCTCAGGACCAGACGGCCGCCCTTGGGGGCGTCAGGATTGGCGTAGGGCAGGTGGCTAAAGTCGGCTGGCAGGGCGGGCGCGCCATGCATCGCGATGGCGTGGCTCTCGGTGGCGGCCGCGGGGGCAAGCGCGCTGGTCAGGAATGCCAGCACAAGCCAGGTGGCCGCCAACGGGACGCGCCAACCGTGCCCGGGAACACGCGCGTGAGGCGCCGGATTTGATTCGCGAAACGTCACGCCCGAGGTTTATCACAGGGCGCTGAAACTCGCCGTGACATGGGCGCAAATACGCTTGTCGGCATTGATCTTTCCGCGCGCCGCTGTATTGAAGGCGTGCAATTTGAAGGTGGCAACGCCTGTCACGTATCCGCCTCAATTGACTAGGAGACAGCCGCCCAAACGGCTATGTGTCGGCGCCTGCAGCGGTTTCGGGCGCTGCCGTTCAGAAAGGGTTTTCCGCAATGAATTTCCGTATCTTGGCCGCCCCGGTCCGGCCGCATGGGCGAATTGTTGCCCTGATGGCGGCGACGGCATTCTCTGCAGCGCTCCTGGTTCCTGCCGCTTGGGCCCAGCAGCCGGCAGCGCCGGCGGCACCGAAGGCAGCGCCCAAGGCAGCACCCAAGGCAGCTCCGAAGGCGCCGGCCCCGGCAGCCCAGGCACCAGCCGCACAAGCACCGGCCGCAGGTCAGGCGCCCGCCGCGGCCGCCCAGCAGCCGCCCCAGGATCAGCAGATCCAGCTGATCTACGCCCCCTGGACCAAGTTCTGTCTGAAGGGCCAGGAAGCCAACGCCAAGCAGGTTTGCTTCACCGGCAAGGACGGCCGCATCGAGTCGGGCCAGCCGGTGATCGCCGCCGTGATCATCGAGCCGGAAGGCGAGCCGAAGAAGATCCTGCGCGTCACGCTGCCGCTCGGCATGCAGCTCGTGCACGGCACCCGCATCATCGTCGACGGCAACCCGCCGCAGCAGGCGCCCTATGTGATCTGCTTCCAGAACGGTTGCATGTCCGACTATGAAGCAACCCCCGAGCTGATCGCCAACATGAAGAAGGGCCAGAACCTCGTGGTCCAGGCGATCAATTCGAACGGCGCGCCGCTGACGCTGCCGCTGCCGCTCAACACCGAATTCGCCAAGGCCTATGACGGCCCGCCGACCGATCCGAAGGTGTTCGAGGAAAACTCGAAGAAGCTGCAGGAAGAGTTGCAGAAGCGCGCCGAAGAACAGCGCAAGAAGCTGGAAGGCGCGGGCGGTGCCGCTGCGCCGGCTCCAGCCAATCCGGCAGCCAAGTAAAAACGTCGATCACGCGTTCAAGAAAGCGCGAGACCCTCGCAAGCAAAAGGCGCCCGGAAGGGCGCCTTTTTTGTCATGCGAAACGGGCTGGCTGATGGCAGCCTGCCGCGCTGGTGACCGTGCCCATCGTGTGCGATGGTGGCTCAAGGCAAATCGATTGCGCCGAGCCGCGTCGTCGTTGCCTTGTCCGGACAAGTCCGGCGTTGAAGCCCAAGCATAAATCCGTCACGGGAGGCCAGACGAAAGCGCGGCACGCGCGCCTTCGATGCGCAAATGCGCGCGTGGTTCTGTGCGAACCCTGGCCGCCGTGCGGACGCGTGATGGCGCGATGCGACTGGACCTTGCCTGGGTCGCAAGCCTGTCCGCTGTTCGCAATCATGGAAGTCTCCCAATGTCCCAGCGAGTCAACACGCAGCGGCGGGAACCGCTCTCCCGGCCTTCGGAGCCGCCGACCGGCCGTGCTTCGGCCGATGCCGGCGGGCGCCTCAACCAGGACAACGTCCCCGGTGCCTTCCATCCGGGCATCGTTCATCTCGCGCTGGCGATGGGCGGGTTCGCGATCGGCATCGCCGAATTCGCGACCATGAGCCTGCTGCCGTTCTTCGCCCACGATCTGCACATCAGTGAGCCCCAGGCCGGTCACGCGATCAGCGCCTACGCGCTCGGCGTCGTGGTGGGCGCGCCTGTGATCGCCGTGCTGTCGGCGCGCATGGCGCGGCGGACGCTGCTGATCGCGCTGATGGGCTTCTTTGCGCTGATGAACGGCCTCTCGGGGCTCGCGCCCGACTACCACACCATGCTGGTGCTGCGCTTCCTCGCCGGGCTGCCGCATGGCGCCTATTTCGGCATCGCCATGCTGGTCGCGGCCTCGCTGGTCCCGATCGACAAGCGCACGGCGGCCGTCGGCCGCGTGCTGCTCGGCCTCACCATCGCGACGACGATCGGCGTGCCGCTCGCAAATGGCGTGGGGCAGGCGATCGGCTGGCGCTGGGCGTTTGCGATCGTTGCCGGTCTCGCGCTCCTGACCGCCATCCTGGTCCTGATCTTCGCCCCGCGTGACGTCGCCGACCGCAAGGCGAGCCCGTTGCGCGAGCTCTCGGCGCTCGGGCGCAAGCAAGTCTGGCTGACGCTTGGGATCGGCGCCATCGGCTTCGGAGGACTGTTCTCGGTCTACACCTATCTGGCGTCGACCATGCTGGCGGTGACGCACACGTCGCCCGCGGTGGTGCCGGTCACGCTATGTGTGTTCGGCGCCGGCCTCACCGCCGGCAACATCATCGTGCCGCGCTTTGCCGATCGCGCACTGATGGCGACCGCGGGCGGCCTGCTGCTGTGGTCGGCGGCGACGCTGGCATTGTATCCGCTGGCGGCGGCGAATTTCTGGACGCTGAGCGCCGACGTGTTCCTGATCGGGCTGGGCGGAGCGCTCGCCACCGTGTTGCAGGCCCGGCTGATGGATGTCGCCGGCGAAGCCCAGAGCCTCGCTGCGGCGCTCAACCATTCCGCCTTCAACGTCGCCAATGCGCTGGGGCCGTGGCTCGGCGGAATGGCCGTCGCAGCCGGCTACGGCTGGACCTCGACCGGTCTCGTCGGCGCCGGACTGGCGCTGGCGGGTTTTGCGGTCTGGGCGATTGCGGCGCTGGCTGCGCGTGAGGGGGTATGAGCAGGCTGGAAGTCGCGCCGTGGCGTCCGTCGCCGGACAGGCGCCGCGCGTCAGTTCAGCGACGGATTCCGCGGACGGTAGCCGCCCGACTTGTCCTTCACGAAGATCTCCGCCACCTGCGAGTGCCGGATCGGCTCGCCGGAATCATCGGGCAGCAGGTTCTGCTCGGACACATAGGCGACGTACTCGGTCTCCGAGTTTTCCGCGAGCAGATGATAGAACGGCTGGTCCTTGTGCGGCCGCATGTCCTCGGGGATCGACAGCCACCATTCCTCGGTGTTGTTGAACTCCGGGTCGATATCAAAAATCACGCCCCGGAAGGAGAACACCCGGTGACGGACGATCTGCCCGATCTGGAATTTGGCGGTGCGCGCTTTGATCATGGTTCGTCGATAGACCAACATTGTGGCCGATGCTAGGGGCTAAGCCTCGAATTAACCCCCCGGTTTACCGATTCCAGCCGGGCCGAAACGACCCGAAATCCGGCCGAGAAACTACTTTCAGAATGATTGATATCCTCAATCTGGCGTTGCCGTATTTCGGCTTGATCTTTATCGGCTACGCGTGCGGAAAGGCCAAGGGTTTGCCCGAGAGCGGGCTCGCCTGGATGAATTTCTTCCTGCTTTACGTTTCGTTGCCGGCGCTGCTGTTCGGGATCATGTCGAAGACACCGTTCGCCGAGCTGAACAACCCGCCATTCCTGATCGCCACCACGCTCGGAACCGTGATCGCGTTCTTCCTGGCGATGGTCGCAGGCAAGCTGATCGGAGGGCTGTCGCTGCGCGAGGCGACGCTGGCCGGCCTGTCGGGCGCCTACGGCAATATAGGCTATATGGGGCCTGGCCTGGCGCTCGCCGTGCTCGGCACCAAGGCAGCGGCGCCGACCGCGCTGATCTTCTGCTGCGACAGCATCTTCCTGTTCTCGATCGTGCCGCTCCTGATCGAACTCACCGACCGCGATCATCCCTCACTGCTGCATGCGTTCGGCGTGGTGCTGCGGCAGATCGTGCAGAACCCGCTGATCATGTCCGCGGTGTTCGGCGCGCTGGTCGCCGCGTTTCACATCCCGATTCCGGTCGCGCTCGACCGCACCATCCAGTTCCTGCAAAACGCCGCCGCGCCGATGGCGCTGTTCGTGCTCGGCATCACCGTGGCACTGCGGCCGTTCGAGCGGGTGCCGTGGGAGGCGCCGGGCGTGGTCGCGATCAAGCTTCTGATCCATCCGCTGCTGGCCTTCGGACTGATGCTGCTGTTCGGTCCGTTCGCGCAGCCCTGGGCTGCGACCGCGGTGCTGATGGCTTCGCTGCCGCCGGCGCTCAACGTGTTCGTGATTGCACGGCAGAACGACACCTGGATCGAGCCGGCGTCGGTCGCGGTGCTGATCGGCACCTTCGCCTCGGTGGTCACGCTGACCAGCGTCATGTGGTTCATCCAGAGCGGACGGCTGGTGTTTCCCTAAAGCATGATCCGGAAAAGTGAGAAGCGGTTTTCCGAAAAGATCATGCTCAAACAAGGAGCTAAAGCGCGCGATGACGATTCAAGCTGATCTCATCGCGCTTTAGAGGAACGCTACCTCCGCCATGACGGCGCGAGGCCCTCGCGCATCGCCAGCCGCCGCAGCGGGCCGAATGCGCCGAGCAGGTGCAGGCCGGCGGCACGCGCGGTCTGCATGCCGAGGAAATCGCTGAGCAGCGACCGGTTGGCGATGTCGATCGCCCAGGTCCGGCTGGCGACATCGGGACGCCGCGCCGCCTGGTAGCGCGACAATACATTTGGCGCGCCGGGATCCTCGCCGCGGCCGATTGCCCGGCCTGTGATCTCGGCGATGTCGGCGGCATCGCGCAGCCCCATGTTGAGCCCCTGCGCGCCGATCGGCGGCAGCACATGGGCGGATTCGCCGACCAGCGCGATCCGGTTCTTGGCGAATTGCCTCGGCCGCTCGATGGCGAGGGGAAACACGTGGCGGCCGCCCTGGACCTCGACGCGGCCGAGAATCGAATGCGACTGCCGCTCGGCCGCTTCGGACAATTCGTCGTCGCCAAGCGCCTTCAGCCGTTCGGCTTCCTTGGGCGCCGAGACCCAGACCACGCTGCTGCGGTTGCCGCTGAGCGGCACGAACACGCAGGGGCCGTGCTCGGTGTGAAACTCGGTCGAGATGTTGTTGTGCGGCCGGCTGTGGCTGATGTTGAAGGTGAGGGCGGATTGGCCGAGCTCGCGGCTGACCACCTCGATGCCGGCGGCCTCGCGGGAGAGTGAATTGCGCCCGTCGGCGCCGACCACGAGCCGGGCCGACAGCGACTGGCCCTGCCGCGTCACCACCGTGACGGCAGTATTCTCCGGTTGCACCGAAGCGGCCTCGTCGTCGAACCGCGTCAGCGCGGCCATCTCGCCGGCACGCTCCTCGAGCGCTGCGACCAGCGAGCGATTGTCGATGTTGAAGCCGAACTGCTCGCGGCCGATCTCGTCGGAGGAGAACCGCACTTCCGGGGCGCGGATCAGGCGGCCGGTATCGTCGACGAGGCGCATGGTCTTGAGCGCGGCGGCCTTGTCGCTGCAGCGCCGCCAGACGTCGAGCCGCTCCAGGATCTCGGTCGAGGCGCCGAGCAGCGCGGTGGTGCGGTTGTCGGCATAGGGGGCGCGGCGCGCCAACAGCGCGGTCCGCGCGCCGGCGTCGGCGAGGGCAATCGCAGCCGTCAATCCGGCCGGGCCGCCGCCTATTACGATAACGTCATAATCCATGGAGCTGTCGGTCATATCAGGACATTTGACATGCCTGGCCCGATTTTCAAGCCATCGGTAACCACCAAGAGTTTCCAACAATCTGCGCGGCGGAACGCCGCAAGACTGCATATGCAAAGCTGGCCGATTCCTGATAGCACTTCGGCCGATGGAGCACTCGAGCCAGCCGGATGCGTTGCCAGAACGGATGCGGACCGCCGCATTCTCCGTTCATATCTTCACGGCGCTCGGCGCCGGGGTGGCACTGCTGGCGATGCTGGAGGCGGTGCGCGAGCACTGGGCCAACATGTTCGCCTGGCTCGGGGTCGCGCTGATCATCGACGGGATCGACGGCCCGCTGGCGCGCCGGCTCGACGTGGTGCGGCTGCAGCCGAACTGGTCGGGCGAGGTGCTCGACCTGGTGGTTGATTTCGTCACCTATGTGTTCGTGCCGGCCTATGCGATCACCGCGAGCGGCATGCTGCTGCCGGTGGCCGCGCCGGTCCTCGGCGTCGGCATCGTGGTCTCGAGTGCGCTGTATTTCGCCGACCGCCGCATGAAGGCCGACGACAACCATTTCCGCGGCTTCCCGGCGCTGTGGAATGCGGCGGCGTTCTATCTGTTCCTGCTGCATTTGCCGCCGGTGCTGTCGACGATCGTGGTCGCGCTCCTGATCGTGTTGACCTTTGCGCCGTTCCATGTGCTGCACCCGTTCCGCGTGGTGCGGCTGCGCTGGCTCACGCTGTGGCTGCTCGGCGCCTGGGCGCTGCTCGGCATGTACACGCTCGCCAACGATTTCATGGTCGGAGCCCCGGTCACCTTCGGTCTCTGCGCCATCGCCGTCTACATCGTCGGCAGCGATACCCTGATCCGCCGGATGAAAGCCTTCAGAGCATGATGCAATTGATCACCAGCCCGGAAGCCTGGGCGGCGCTGCTGACCCTGACCGCGCTCGAGATCGTGCTCGGCATCGACAACGTCATCTTCCTGTCGGTGCTCGTCTCGCGGATTCCGCAACCGCAGGCCAACCGCGCGCGGCAGATCGGCTTGCTGCTGGCGCTGGTGTTCCGCATCATCCTGCTCAGCGTTCTGGTCTGGCTGATCGGGCTGACGCAGCCTGTGATCACCATCGAGAGCGTCGCGCTGTCGTGGCGCGATATCATCCTGATCGGCGGCGGCCTGTTCCTGATCGCGAAAGCGACCCACGAGATCCACGGCGAGGTCGAGGCGCGTGACGCCGAGGAGAATGGCAAGCCGAGCCCCAACGCGTTCTTCTGGGTGATCGTGCAGATCATCATCATCGACCTGGTGTTCTCGCTGGATTCGATCATCACCGCGATCGGCATGGCGCAGGACATCGAGATCATGATCGCGGCGGTCGTGATCGCCTGCATCATCATGTACGTCTCGTCGGGACCGGTGGCGCGGTTTGTTGCGGAGCATCCGACCACCAAGATGCTGGCGCTGGCGTTCCTGGTGCTGATCGGCGTGGCGCTGGTGGCTGACGGCTTCAAATTCCACATTCCGCGCGGCTACATCTATTTCGCCATCGCATTCTCGGCGGCGGTCGAGATGTTCAACGTGCTGGCCAAACGCAACCGCAAGAAGCCGGCCGGCTAAAGGGCATGATTTTTTCGGAAAACCGCTTCGCACTTTTCCGGATCGTGCTGTAGCCCCGGTTCCGGACGCTTGGTTGACAAGCCGGCGCCGATGGCATTCGCTCGTTTGACGTTGAGATCTGAGGGAGCGACGACATGACCAAGGCTGTGCGGGTGCACAAGGTGGGGGGCCCTGAGGTCCTGACCTATGAGGATGTCGAGGTGGGGGCGCCGGGGACCGGCGAGGTCCGCATCCGCCAGCATGCGGTCGGGCTGAACTTCATCGACGTCTATTTCCGCACCGGCCTCTACAAGGCGCCCGGCCTGCCGTTCATCGCCGGCAACGAGGCCGCGGGCGAAGTCGTGGCCGTCGGTCCGGGGGTGACCAATTTCCACCCCGGCGATCGCGTCGCCTACTACTACAACCTCGGCGGTTACGCCTCCGAGCGCGTCATCCCGGCCGACAAGCTGGTCAAGTTGCCCGACCATATCACCTACGAGCAGGGCGCCGTGCTGATGCTCAAGGGGCTCACGGTCTGGTACCTCCTGCACAAGACCTTCAAGGTCGAGCAGGGCCATCGGGTGCTGATCCATGCCGCAGCCGGCGGCATCGGACTGCTGGCCTGCCAGTGGGCCCACGCGCTCGGCGCGCATGTCATCGGCACCGTCGGCTCGAAAGCGAAGGCCGATATCGCGCTAGCCAATGGCTGCGACCACGTCATCCTCTACAACGAAGAAAACTTCGTCGAGCGCGTCAAGCAGATCAGCCGCGGCGAGCTCTGCGACGTCGTCTATGACGGCGTCGGCAAGACCACGTTTCCGGGATCGCTGTCGTGCCTGCGGCCACGCGGCCTGTTCGTCTCGTTCGGCAACGCCTCCGGCCCGGTGCCGCCGTTCCCGCTCGCCGAGCTCAACAACCACGGTTCGCTGTTCGCGACGCGGCCGAAGCTCAACGACTATGTCGGCACCCGCAAGGAATTGCTCGAAGGCGCCGACACGCTGTTCGCCGCCGTGATCAACGGCAAGCTGCACGTGCCGATCAACCACGCCTATGCGCTCAAGGACGTCGCCAAGGCGCATACCGATCTGGAGAGCCGGGCGACCACGGGGGCGGCGATCTTGAGGCCGTAAGTCTCTCCTCGTCATTGCGAGGAGCTCGCGACATAATTGCAAAGCAATTTTGCGCTGAAGCGACGAAGCAATCCATTGTCCCGCACGCATGGAGGGATGGATTGCTTCGCGGAGCCTGTCATCCGGCGGCGCTTCGCGCCGACCGGGTGGCTCGCAATGACGATCGGGAGACGGCTACGCCACCCGCCGCGCCGCGCCGACTTTCGTCAGCACGGTATCGAGGCAATCAATCACCGCGGTAACCTCCTCGCGCGTTACGTTGAGCGCCGGCATGAAGCGCAGCGTGTCCGGCTGCGGCGAGTTCACCAGCACGCCGGCGGCGAACGCCTCGGCGACGACGGCCGCGCCGATCGGCATCTTGAGATCGAGCGCAAGCAGCAGACCGCGGCCTCTGATCTCGCCGAGCCCGTGCCGTGCCGACAGCCGCTGCAATTCGCGCTCGAGCAGCAGGCCGGTGTCGGTGACCGATTTCAGGAAATCGGGCTGGCCGATCTGATCGAGCACGACAAGCCCCGCGGCGCACATCAGGGGATTGCCGTTGAAGGTGCCGCCCTGATCGCCGTGATCGAAGCACGAGGCATGTTCGGTCGCAAGCAGCGCTGCTAGCGGCACGCCGCCGCCGATGCCCTTGCCGAGCGTCATGATGTCGGGCTCGATTCCGGCGTGCTCATAGCCGAACAGCTTTCCGGTCCGGCCCATGCCGGTCTGGATCTCGTCGACGATCAGCAGCAGGCCACGCTGCTGAGTCAACGCCCGCAACTCTCTGAGGAACGCGTCGGTCGCCGGCCACACGCCGGCTTCACCCTGGATCGGCTCCAGCATGACGGCGACCGTCGACGCCGTGATCAGCTGGCGAACCGACTCGATGTCGTTCAGCCGCGCTTTCCGGAAGCCAGAGACTTTCGGCTCGAACAGCGGCTCGAACGCCTTCTTGCCCGACGCCGACATGGTCGCGAGCGTGCGGCCGTGGAAGCCGCCTTCGAAGGTGATGATCTCGTGCGCGCCACCCTTGTACTTGGCGCCGAATTTGCGCGCGAGCTTGATCGCGCCTTCGTTGGCCTCGGCGCCGGAATTGGCGAAGAAGACCTGATCGAAGCAACTCTTGTCGACTAGCATCTTCGCCAGTTTCAGGCTCTGCTCGTTGTAGAATGCCGGGCTCGGCGTCAAGAGCCGCCTGGCCTGCGCGGCCAGCGCGTCGGCCACGATGACCGGCGAGTGGCCGAGCGGATTCACGGCCCAGCCCTGCACGAAATCGAGATAGCGGTTGCGGTTGGCGTCCCACAGATACGAGCCTGCGCCGCGCACGAACACGACCGCGGGGCGAGCGGTGATGTCCATCAGCGCATCGAACGGATGGGTAGCGTTGGTCATATCGATCTCCTCTGGGGTCGGTGTGGGGATTAAGGGCAGGCCAAAAAGCAAGAAGGCCGCGCTTTGGGGGCGCGGCCTTCTCGAAAACCTCAGCTGATTTTAGCTAATCAGCGATGGCGTCGGACACGGCGCAGCCCAGCATCGTCGCGGGTGCGACGACGGTTGATGGCGCGGCGGTGGGTCCGGTTCAGCTTCATGGCGCAGGGCCATACAGCCGAAGGGGCGGCAGTGTCAAGCGGGTCAGAATCCGGCGACGCTGCCGTGCAGGTCGTATTGGTCGGCGCGCTCGATCTTGGCGGTGACGATCTCGCCGACCTTGAGCGGGCGGCGGCTGGTCAGATAGACCGCGCCGTCGATCTCGGGCGCGTCGGCCTTTGACCGGCCCTTGGCGACCGTCGGCCCGACCTCGTCGATGATCACCTGCTGGCGGGTGCCGACCTTGCGCTTGAGGCGCCGGGTCGAAATCTTCTGCTGGCGCGCCATCAGCGCATTCCAGCGCTCCTGCTTGACCTCGTCGGGCACGGCATTGCCGATTGCGTTCGATGCGGCGCCGGCAACCGGTTCGTATTTGAAGCAGCCGAGGCGGTCGATCTCCGCTTCATCCAGCCAGTCGAGCAGATAGGCGAAGTCGGAATCGGTCTCGCCGGGGAAGCCGACGATAAAGGTCGAGCGCAGCGTCAATTCGGGGCACTGCTCGCGCCACTTCTGGATTCGCGCCAGCGTCTTCTCCTGGGCCGCCGGACGCTTCATCGCGCGCAGCACGTCGGGGCTCGCATGCTGGAACGGGATGTCGAGATAGGGCAGCACCTTGCCTTCGGTCATCAGGCCGATGACCTCGTCGACATGCGGGTAGGGGTAGACGTATTGCAGCCGCACCCAGGCGCCGAGCTCGCCGAGCTCCTTGGCGAGATCGTAGAATTTGGCGCGTACGCTGCGATCCTGCCAGGGGCTCTCGGCGTATTTCAGGTCGACGCCATAGGCCGAGGTGTCCTGCGAGATCACAAGCAATTCCTTGACGCCGGCCTTCACCAGCTTCTCGGCCTCGCGCAGCACGTCATTGGCCGGCCGCGACACCAGATCGCCGCGTAGCTTCGGGATGATGCAGAAGCTGCAGCGATTGTTGCAGCCCTCGGATATCTTCAGATAGGCGTAGTGGCGCGGCGTCAGCTTGACGCCCTGCGGCGGCACCAGGTCGACATGCGGGTTGTGCGCGGGCGGCAGCGCGCGATGCACGGCGTCCAGCACGCTCTCGTATTGCTGCGGCCCCGTGATCGAGAGCACGCCGGGATAGGCCGCCTCGATCTGCTCCGGCTCGGCGCCCATGCAGCCGGTGACGATGACCTTGCCGTTCTCGGCCATGGCCTCGCCGATCGCCGCGAGCGATTCCTGCTTGGCGCTGTCGAGGAAGCCGCAAGTGTTGACGATGACGATGTCGGCGCCGTCATGCTTGCGCGCCAGCTCATAGCCTTCCGCGCGCAGCCGGGTGATGATGCGCTCGGAATCGACCAGCGCCTTGGGGCAGCCCAAGGACACGAAGCTCACTTTCGGCGCGGCGGCCTCTTGCATATCTCTGAATCTGCCTGATTGATGGGCAGGAGCTAGTCCCAATTGCCGAGAATTACAACCCTTTCCGCACCGTCCCGGCGTGATATGGATGGTTCTTGCCGGGCTTTAAGAGTGGTCGATGAGCGCTGAATCGTCTCCTAAGATCGTCATCGTCGACGAGAGCCCGGTCCGTGCGGCCATCCTCGAGGAGGGACTGCGGGAGGCCGGCTATACGGACGTGGTCCATATCAGCGAGATGCAGAGCCTGCTGTCGCGGATCTATGCGCTCGACCCCGAGATCATCGTCATCGACCTCGAGAACCCCAGCCGCGACGTGCTGGAACAAATGTTCCAGGTCAGCCGTGCCGTCCGCCGGCCGATCGCGATGTTCGTCGACCAGAGCGACGCCGCCTCGATCCAGGCCTCGGTGGAGGCGGGCGTCTCTGCCTATATCGTCGACGGCCTCAAGAAGGAGCGGATGAAGCCGATCCTCGACCTCTGCGTCTCCCGCTTCAATGCCTTCGCCAAGCTGCAGGACGAGCTCGACCGCACCAAGCATGCGCTGGAGGAGCGCAAGGTGATCGACCGTGCCAAGGGCATCCTGATGAAGGTGAAGGGGCTGACCGAGGAAGAGGCCTACGTGCTGATGCGCTCGACCGCAATGCGCGAGAAGAAGAAGATCGGCGAGATCGCGCAATCGATCCTGACGGCGTCGGAGCTCTTGAAATGACCACACCCCTGCACATCGGATTCATTCCGCTGGTTGACGCTGCCGCCCTGATCGTCGCGGTCGACAAGGGATTTGCGGCGACGGAAGGCCTCGATGTTACGCTGGTACGGGAAGTGTCGTGGTCGAACGTCCGCGACAAGCTCAATATCGGCCTGTTCGACGCGGCTCATCTGCTGGCGCCGGTGGCGATCGCATCACACCTCGGGCTTGGCCACGTCAAGGTGCCGATCGCTGCGCCCTTCAGTCTCGGGCTCAACGGCAATGCCATCACGGTATCGCCGGCGCTGCACGCCGCGCTGATGGAAGAGATCGACGGCGATCGCTTCGACCCGATGGCGACCTCGCGCGCGCTTGCCCGCGTCGTGGCCAAGCGGCGCAAGAGCGGGGCCGAGCCGTTGACGTTCGGCATGACCTTTCCGTTCTCGACCCACAATTATCAATTGCGGTTCTGGATGGCCGCCGGCGGCGTCGATCCCGACGAGGACGTCCAGCTCGTGGTGCTGCCGCCACCCTACATGGTCGACAGTCTGGCCAACGGGCATGTCGACGGGTTCTGCGTCGGCGCGCCCTGGAATTCGATCGCAGTCGATCGCGGCGTCGGCCACATCCTGCACTTCGTCTCGGACATCCTGCTCAGCGCGGTGGAGAAGGTGCTGGCGGTGCGCCAGAGCTGGTCGGAGAAGCATGCCGATGTCGTGGCATCGATGGTGCGTGCACATCTGCGCGCCGCGGAGTTCATCGAGCAACCGGAAAACCGGCCCGAGGTCGCGCGCATCCTCAGCTCACCTGAGCGGCTCGGCGTCGACGCCGGCGTCATTCAGCGCACGCTCGACGGCCGGCTGAAGATCTTGCCCGACGGCACCATGCGCGAAAGCAGTCGCTATTTGCTGGTCGGGCGCGAGGCGGCGGCGCGACCGGACCCGGGGCAGGCGGCCTGGCTCTACGCGCAGATGGTTCGCTGGGGCCAGACACCGTACCGGCCCGAGGCACTTAAGGCTGCCATGGCGGTGTTCAGGCCGGACCTCTACGACGCCGCAGCCGGGCGCGCGGCTGGCGCCTCCAACGCCATCGGTGCGTTCGCCGGTCCGCCGTTCGACCCGAACGACGTTCCTGGCCATCTGGCGGCCTTCAAGATCGGGCGCTGGAAGCCCTGAGCGCGGTGCAGCGGCCGCCACCTCCGGCTCCTTTGCATGGGGTTGTTTTCGAGATTTTCGGTTATTGCGGGCTGGCGCGGGTTCCCGACGCCTCGAATTGCGACGAATAAGATTCTCGGCCGAGCGCACGGGAAAGAAATTTCCTCTCGGAACCGTGTTCCCGAAGGCGGCGGCATCGCTATTTTTGCTGCCCGCTTGAATCGGCGTGCGAACGCTATTCCATATGCTTGAGAATGGGGCGTTGGAGATCGACCATGCGCGAGCTATCGGCGGAAGCCCGCCTGCACTTTTACGCGCGGCACATTTCAAGGAAATCCGGGACCGGAATTCAGACTGCGGCGCTCTACAGCGCCTTTGCGGTGATCGCGGCCATCGTGTTCGGCACGCTGTCCGTCCACCCGTTCTGAGCCCTTCTGAAAATTCAAAAGCCGCCGTCTGATGGCCTCAGGCGGCGGCTTTGTGTTGTCTGGATGCTGACGGCTCAGTAGCCGTAGCCCGGTCCATATCCGTAGCCGTAGCCATATCCGCCGCCGCAAGTGTTGCAGGTCGGCTGGACCGGCGCGTAGTAGGAATAGCCCGGCGAGACCATCTGCGTGCGTTCCTGGGTGGCGTATTGCGGCGCGATGCGCTCATAGGCGACGCCTTCGGGCGCGACCATCACGGTCTTCGGCACCATCACGGTACGATACTGCGCCGGCGTGCGATGCGCGATGACGCGGCCCGGCGACACCATCACGGTCTCCTGCACGGTGCGATACTGCGGCGGCACGGTCTGCACCTGATAGCAGGTCGTGCAGGGCTGGGGCGGCGGCGTATAGCAGCTGTAGCAGCCGGCGGAGGCCGCGCTGCTGAAGGCGGCCGTGGCCACCGCAGCAATTGCGAGGGAGAGGCTGGTGCGGAACATGCTTTCGTACCCAATTTCCTGAGAGGACAATCAAAGGCTCGGAAGCTGCACCTAGCAATCAAACGGCAAGTTTGGGTTTAAGAAGACTCTTAACGGAATCTAAAAGGGTCGGCGCGGCGGCCGGCCCTTGGCAGTCGACATGTTCGCGGCTCAGTGCGCGGTCTTGAACGGCGCGACCGTGATGCCGGCCTTGCTCAGCGCCTCGCGCAGGCCGCGCGCAATCTCGACGGCGCCATGCGTGTCGCCATGGATGCAGACGGTATCGGTCTGCATCTTGATCACCTTGCCGGTGACCGAGACGACCGCGCCATCCTGCACCATCCGCACCACGCGCTCGGCGATCGCCTCGGGATCGTGCAGCACCGCGCCGGGCTTCTTGCGCGACACCAGATTGCCGTCGTCCTCATAGGCGCGGTCGGCAAACACTTCGTGCGCCATCCGCAGATTGGCGGCTTCGCCCGCGCGCACCAGCTTCGAGTTGGCTAGCACCACGAACACGAGGCTCGGGTCGACCGCCTTGATTGCATTGGCGATCGCGCGCGCGGTCATGTCGTCCTCGCAGGCGACGTTGGAGATCGCGCCGTGTGCCTTCACATGGGTGACCTTGTGGCCGGCCGCGGTTGCGATCGCCTGCAGGGCGCCGATCTGATAGGCGATCAGGTTCTCGATCTCGGAGGATGTCAGCCCCGGCATCGGGCGGCGGCCAAAGCCATGCAAGTCGCGATAGCCGGGATGGGCGCCGACGCTGACGCCGCGCGCCTTCGCGAGCTCAACGGTCTTGCGCATGATGTCGGCGTCGCCGGCATGGAAGCCGCAGGCGACGTTGACCGAGGTCGCAAGCTCGATCATCGCGGCATCATTGCCCATTTCCCAGGGGCCAAAACTTTCGCCGAGATCGCAATTGAGGTCGATGGTTGCAGTCATGACGATCGATCCGTTTGTTGTTCGTATTCGATTCAGGGTAGCGCAACTTGCCAGGTCGACACATCGACGGCGCTGACGGCCTGACCCGCGACATTCGCATCCCGCAGCGCCTCGATGTTGAGACCGAAATCGTCGATGCCGCGGAGGCGATCGGGCAGCGAATGCAGCAGCGCGTGGAACTTGATCGCCTCGGCCTGCGCCTCCGCCATGGTCACGGCCTTGAAGCGGAACGGCCGGCCGGCGGAGGTCTGCGCGAAGCGGCCAAGATCGGCCGTGATCACGGTCGCGATCTTTGGATAGCCGCCGCTGGTGCCGCGGTCCGGCATCAGCACGATCGGCTGGCCATTGCCGGGCACCTGGATGCTGCCGTTGACGGTGCCGTCGGAGACGATGTTGTGGCCGTCGCGGTGCTTGATGACCGCCCCTTCGAGCCGGTAGCCCATGCGGTCGCTGGTGGCCGAGATCTTCCACTCGCTGTCGAGGAACAGCTGCTTGTTTTCCGCGGTGAACTCGTCGTCCTGCGGGCCGAACACGATGCGGATCGGCGCATCGGTCGCGGCCGGCAATTCGATGCGGCGCTCGGCGGCACCGCTGGCCGCCTGCGTCTTCAACTCGTCGCCGCTTTGCAGCGGCCGCGGGTAGGGGCTGCCGAGCCCGGCCCGGGCATTGACGGCGAGGCTGCCGAACATCGGCTCGCCCTCGATGCCGTGCTCGATCGCGAGATAGCTGAACGAGCCGCCGCGCGCAAAGCCGAGATTGAGCGTCTCACCGTCGGCGAGCGTTGCCGAACTGTCGAAGGCGACCGGCCGGCCACCGATATCCGCATTGCGCGATGCGCCGGCGAGCCCGATGCGCACCGCGCCGCCGCGCGCGGTGAAGGTGGCGCCGAATGGACCGATTTCGACCGCGGCGGCGAACGGCTCATTGCCGACCAGCGTGTTGGCGGCCGCCAGCGAAAGCCTATCCATCGCGCCGCTCGGCGTCAGGCCGTAGCGCTGCGAGCCCGGGCGTCCGCCGTCCTGTACCGAGCTGGCCGGGCCGATCGAGGTGACGACGAGCTTGCTCATGGCGTCACCAGTTCCGCGACGAACGCGCCGGCCTCGGCGGCGCGGTCCTGTTCAGCAAAGGTCTTGGCATCCACTGCCGTGAAGCTGACGGCATCGCCCGGCTCCAGCAGGAAGGTCGGATCGCGATGCAATTGGTAGGTTCGCACCGGGGTGCGGCCGAGCAGGTGCCAGCCGCTCGGGCCGGCGAGGCACTGCACGCCGGTCTGGATGCCGCCGATCGAGATGGTGCCGGCCGGGGTCACGAGCCGCGGCTCCTTGCGCCTGGGCAGATGCAGGAACTTGTCGAGCCCGCTGAGATAGGACCAGCCGGGCGTGAAGCCGATCATGGCGACGCGGTAGTCGCCGGCGGCGTGGCGCGCGACGATCTCATCGGGCGTGGTCTGAAGTGCCTTCGCCACATCCTCGAGATCGATGCCGTGCTCGCCGCCATAGGTGATGGGGATCCGCCAGCGCCGCGTTCCGCCTTCGGTCGGCGGTGCCTTGGCGGCGCGCGCAAGCAGCTGCTCGCCGAGCGCATCGAAGGTGATCTGCACGGGATCGTAATGCACCAGCAGCGACCGGTAGGTCGGCACGGTCTCGGTGATCCCGGCGATCGGCTCGGCTGCGATCACGCGGTCGAGCGCGAGCACCCGCCGGTTGGCGGCGTCGTCGATGGTGCGGCTGTATTCCACCGTGATGGCGCTGTCGCCACTCGGCAAAAGGCGGGGAGGACTTAAGGGTTCGGCCATCGGCTCAAGCAGATTGGGTCGGCCATCAAGCTAGCGTGTTTCTACTCAAAACGGAATTCGCTTCGTGCAAAATGATGTAGCAACTTCAATAAATTAATCGGCATGCCGGCGATAAATTCAGGTGATCGCAGCTTTTTCGCGCAGCCCTTGACGCAGGGCCTTCGCCCGGCAACATGCGTCGGTCTTTTCCTCCCATCGGAGCAAGCTTTCCAGATGTCACTGTCCGCCGAAGCGATCGCGACGCTGTCGCACGTGTCCACCGCCACCATCACCACGGTCTTGCTCAAGAAGGGCCTGCGCAACATCTGGATGCGCGGCACCAAGCCCTTGAAGCCCGGGCAGAAGCGGCTGGTCGGACCGGCCTTCACGCTGCGCTTCGTGCCGGCCCGCGAGGATCTGGCGACGCCGGAATCCTGGTCGTCGCCGATCTCGACCCGTACCGCGATCGAGGCGATGCCGGTGGGCTGCATTGCCGTGGTCGATGCCATGGGCATCACCGATGCCGGCATTTTCGGCGACATCCTCTGCGCGCGCATGGTCAAGCGCGGGGTGGCGGCGCTGATCACCGATGGTGTGGTGCGTGACGTCGAGGGCGTGCTCGGCACCGGCCTGCCGGTCTGGTGCGACGGCTACGCGGCGCCGCCGTCGGTTGCAGGTCTGACCTTCGTCGGCTGGGGCGAACCGATCGGCTGCGGCGGCGTTGCCGTGTTTCCGAACGACGTGGTGGTGGCCGACCAGGACGGCGCAGTGCTGATCCCCCAGGCGTTCCTTGACCAGGTGCTGGCCGAGGGACCCGAGCAGGAGCGGATGGAGGCCTGGATCGTCAACGAGGTGAACAATGGCGCCCAGCTGCCCGGCCTCTATCCAATGAATGCCGAGACCAAGGCGCGCTACGCCGCGACCAAGAAATAACGTCAAGAGAGGGAGGTAACCCCATGGATATCCACGTTTCCGGCTCGCGGCCGACCCGCCGCGCGCCGAAGGAGAACTTCACCGGCAGCGTGCTGCAGGACCCGATCAACATGGCGCCGGCGCCGGCGCGGCTGAATGCTTCGCGCGTGTCATTCGAGCCCGGTGCGCGCACCGCCTGGCACACCCATCCGCTCGGACAGACGCTGTACGTGATCTCGGGCATCGGCCGCGTCCAGGCCAAGGGCGGGCCGATCCGGGAAATCCGCCCCGGCGACGTCGTCTGGATCCCGCCGAACGAGAAGCATTGGCATGGCGCCTCGCCGGACAACAGCATGACCCACATCGCCATGCAGGAGGCGCTCGACGGCGTCTATTCGACCTGGATGGAGCACGTCACCGACGAGGAATACAACGGCAAGGTCGGCTGAGGCGCGGTTGCCAGCCAGAAAGGAAGCCTCGCTCTTGAGCGGGGCTTTTTTACTTTCGGCAAGCAGCCCGGATGCAGCGTGGTGCAATCCGGGGGCAATCCCTGTTGCGTGAAAGTCCCGGATTCCGCTTCGCTGAATCCGGGTTACGATTTCGTGTCAATCAAGTTCGTCTGTATCCAGGTCAGGCCGCCGAGCGCTTGACGCAGCCTATTCAAACCACGCGGCATAGATCTTCGCGTAGCTGCCGTCTTCGCGCGCGATATGGAGCCACTGGTCGACAAACGCCTTCAACGCGACGTCGCGCTGCATCCAGTAGGCTTTTTCCGCGAAGTCGAACGGCTTGTCGGGATGCACGGCGCAGAGCACGCCCGGATGCAGCTTCTGCTGATAGCGCGTCTCGGACGCGTCGGTCATCATCAGGTCGGCGTCACCCTTGGCGATCTCGTCGAAGATTTTGGTGTTGTCGTTGAAGACACGGATGTCGGCGGCCTTCACGTTGGCGCGCGCAAAGCGCTCGTTGGTGCCGCCAGGATTGACGATGACACGGGTGCCGGGCTTGTCGATCTCGGCGATCGTCTCGAATTTGCCCTTGTCGGCGCAGCGCGCGATCGGCGTCTTGCCCTCGCGCATGATCGGCGTCGAGAACAGGCCCTTCTTCTGCCGGTCGAAGGTAATGGAGACGCCGCCCATCGCGATGTCGAAATTGTCGGCCTCGAAATCCTTCATCATCTGCGGCCACGATGTCGGCACGAACTCGACCTTGACGCCGAGCGCCTTGCCGAGCGATTGCGCCATGTCGACGTCGAAGCCGCGAAACGCGTTCGTCTCCCTGTCGAGCGCCGTGAAGGGCAGGTAGTCGCCGGTCATGCCGACGCGCAGCGTGCCGCGCTTGACGATCTCATCGAGCCGGGACGGTGCCGGCTGCGCTTGCGCGGCAGAAACTAGCAAAGCGAGAGCGAGGCCGGCCAGCGCGCGAAACATCAAGTTTTCTCCATCCGCTCTTTTGCGATGCCCGTGAGCACGTATCGCGTGTCAGGCCTCGTGGCGGTCCTTGCTCGCCTGAAGGGCGGCCGCCGTGCGGCTGACGATCTCGTGCTTGAAATGCTCGAAGCGCCGCCGCGCTTCGACCTCGCGATCGTCGACGAATTTGATCGCGGCGTCCCTGTCCATCGGGCCGTTGACCAGCGGCGTCGATCCTTCGCCGACGGTCTCGTCGACATAGTATTGGGCGCCGTCCTCGCGCACCGTCCAGCGGAAGCGCAGCGCGGCCATCGGGCCTGGTCCGGACTTGGAATAGCCATTGGCGTCGATCGGTTGGGGCGGCTGGATCGGCTCCGGCACGCTCGGCTCGGGTTCGCTCAGCTCGGTCTCACTCGGCTCAGACTGTTCGACCAGCAACTCGGGTTCCTCGATCGGCGGCGGCTCGACTGTCGTCGGCTCGGCAGGCGCGATCTCGACGGACACGGTCTTGATGGACACCGCCTCGACGGTGACGACCTCGACGGACGATGGCAGGGGCGGTGGCATCGCTATCGAGACCGGCGGCTCCTCCGCAGGCTCGGATGCCTGGTCCGCCGTCTTGTCGGACGACTTGTTGTCCGACGACTTGGACTTGTCGGGAGGCGTCGTCGTCTGATCGAGAATGCTCGCGATTGCGGCGAGCGCATTGTCGGTCGGGTCACTCACGGTTCGGTCTCCCAGGCATGACGCCGGCGGAATCGTGCCGACGCCCTTCCTATCTACCTGATTGGACTGCCCTTTGTCGCGCCCGATTGAGCTAGGCGCAGACCGGCGGATGCCGGTCCTTCCAGGGACGAGCCTGTTCGAGCTGACCGGCCAGGCGGAACAGCAGTCCTTCCTCGCCGAGCTTGGCCGCGAACATCATGCCGAGTGGCAGGCCGGCCTTGTTCCAGGCCAGCGGCACCGACATTGCCGGCTGCCCGGACATGTTGAACATCGAGGTGCCAGGCATGTAGCGGCGCAGCACCGGCGCGATGTGCGTCAGGTCCTCGGACATCGTGTTCAACTCGCCAATGCGGAGCGGCGGCGCGCACAAGGTTGGGCTGAGGAAGATGTCGCAGCCCTCGAAGAAGGTCGCAAGCCCGCGCGAGATCTGGAATGCTGCAAGCTGCGCGGCGACGTAGTCGGCGGGGGTCATCTTGACCGAGTTCTGACCGCTGGCGAGCGTCAGCCGCTCGACATCGTCCGACGTCAGCGTGCGCCCGACGCGCTGTTCGAGCAGGCGGATGGTCAGCGCCGTGTTGCCGCCCACGATCGTCGTCATGACCGCGGCGGGATCTGCGGCAAGCGGCGGCGCGCGCTCCTCGACATGATGGCCGAGGCCCGCGAGCAGCTTGGCGATGTCGCGGACCGCCGCGGCGATCTCGGGATCGATCGCATCGCCATAGGGCGACTTGTCGGTGAAGCTGATGCGCAGATGGCCAGGGTCGCGGCCGACCTCCTGGGAAAACGGCCGTTCCGGCGGCGGCGCGACGTAGAGGCTCGACGGCTCAGGACCATGGATCGCATCCATCATGACCGCGCTGTCGCGGACGCTGATGCTCAGCACATGGCCGACGGAGAAGCCGCCCCAGCCCTCGCCGCGATCGGGACCGCACGGGTTGCGGGCGCGCGTCGGCTTCATGCCGAACACGCCGGAGGCGGAGGCGGGGATCCGGATCGAGCCGCCGCCGTCGCTGGCATGCGCAACGGGCAGGATGCGCGCCGCGACCGCAGCCCCCGCGCCGCCGGACGAGCCGCCGGAGGAATGGTCGAGATTCCAGGGATTGCGGGTCGGACCGAACAGACGGGATTCCGTAGTCGGCATCAGGCCAAATTCCGGGCTCGCGCTCTTGCCGAAGATCGCAAGACCCGCATCGAGGAAACGCTGGGTCAGCGTGCCATTGTGATCGGCAACGAAGTCCTTCAGCAGGCTGGCGCCCGACGTGGTGCGGGTGCCCTCGAGCAGGTCGAGATCCTTCAGCAGGAACGGTACGCCGGTGAAGGGGCCGTCAGGCAACCCCTTGGCGATCTGGCGCTCGGCGTAGTCGTAATGCTTGACGACGACTGCGTTGATCTTCGGATCGACGGCGGCCGTGCGGGCGATTGCCTCGTCGAGTAGCTCCTTTGCGGTGACGTCCTTCTTGCGGACGAGCTCGGCGAGACCGACCGCGTCGTAGTTGCCGAATTCCTTGAAAGCCATGTGCATGCTCCGCATCGCCGGGCCGACCTCGCGGGATCGGCCGCGGCGCCAACGAGAAAAGCTGAAAGCTCAGCCGAGGACGTCCTGATTGATCACGTTCTGGCGCAGCGGATTGCCGTCCAGCACGCTCAGGATATTGCGCGCGGTTTGCTCGCTCATGCGATCGACAGCCTCTACCGTCACGCCCGCGACGTGCGGTGCCATGATCACATTCGGCAGGGCGTGCAGGGGCTGGCCGACTGGCGGAGGCTCGACCTCGAACACGTCGAGGCCGGCGCCGGCCAGCTTGCCCGACACCAGCGCGTCGTGCAGCGCCTTCTCGTCCACGATGCCGCCGCGGGCGGTGTTGATGAGATAGGCGGTCGGCTTCATCAGCCTGATCCGTGCGGCGTTGAACAGGCCGACCGTCTCGGGCGACTTCGGGCAATGGATTGTGACGAAATCCGCCCGCGGCAGCGCCGCTTCGAGGCTCGGCACCGCCTCACAGCCGGCCGCGGTGATCTCGCTGGCCGCCTTGTAGGGATCGTAGATCAGCACGTTCATTTCCATCGCAAGGCAGCGCTTGGCGGTGCGGGTGCCGATGCGGCCGAAGCCGACGATCAGGACCGTCTTGCCGTAGAGATCGAACGGCAGCACGCCGAGCCGGCTCGCCCAGGTGCCATCCTTGACCATCGCGTGCATTTCCTGCGCGCGCTTGGCCAGCGTCAGCATCATGAACAGGGCGTGCTCTGCGACCGACGGCGAGTTCGCGGTACCTGCAACCATCAGCGGCACCTTGCGGCGGGACAATGCCGGCACGTCGACCGCGTCGTAACCGACGCCGATCCGTGTCACCACCAACATGCCCTTGGATGCCTCCAGCTCCGCCTCACCGAAGCGGGTCGCGCCGAGCGCCACGCCATGGACCGGCGCATGCTGCGCCAGCATCGCCTGGAAGTCCTTGGCCGAGATCAGGTTGGGAAATTCGACGAGTTCTACATCATCCCGTTCATTGAGGAGGGCCCGTGCCCCCGGA
This sequence comes from Bradyrhizobium sp. USDA 4011, assembly GCF_054063415.1. Taxonomy (NCBI): domain Bacteria; kingdom Pseudomonadati; phylum Pseudomonadota; class Alphaproteobacteria; order Hyphomicrobiales; family Nitrobacteraceae; genus Bradyrhizobium; species Bradyrhizobium sp. USDA 4011. The sequence goes on along the minus strand of NZ_JBSSGG010000001.1, from coordinate 9,779 downwards.
GACAGAGTCTGGGTGATGAAAATCTTCTTCTTGTTGGTCGCCATTTCCTGCCCTTGAGGTTCTTGTGCGCCGTCAAAGCACGGCGCCGGTCACCTCGTTTAGCAAATGCATATTGTTGAGGTCCACAGCCAATCGGAGCGGGCTGCCATCCCGCGCGCCGGCATTGGGATTGACCCGGCCGCAGAGCTGGGAGCCCTCGAGCGTGAAGTAGACCAGCGTCTCCATGCCCATCGGCTCCGTGACGTCGAGCATCGCATCGAACGGCTCGATACCGGGCTCGGCGTGCGGCCGCGCCTCCATGATATGCTCGGGCCGCAGACCCAGCAGCAGCTTGTCGGCGCGGGAAAGGCCCTGGTAGCGGGCGGCGCGCGCCGGCGGCAGCGGGAAGGAGAGCCGATCGGTCAGCCGCACGTTGAGCTTGCCACCGACGTCCTCGAGCCGGCACGGCACGAAGTTCATTGCGGGCGAGCCGATGAAGCTTGCGACGAAGCGGGTCGCCGGCTTGTGATAGAGCTCGTTGGGCGTGCCGATCTGCTCGATCCTGCCGTGGTTCATCACCACCACGCGATCGGCCAACGTCATCGCCTCGACCTGGTCATGGGTGACGTAGACGGTCGTGGTGCGGACCTTCTGGTGCACCTTCTTGATCTCGATCCGCATCTGCACGCGCAGCTTGGCATCGAGGTTGGACAGCGGCTCGTCGAACAGGAACACCTTCGGGTTGCGCACGATCGCGCGTCCCATCGCGACGCGCTGGCGCTGGCCGCCGGAGAGCTGCTTCGGCTTGCGGTCGATCAGGTCGGTGATGTCGAGCATGCGGGCGGCTTCCGTCACCCGGCTCTTGATCTCGGCCTTGGGGTAGTGCTTGAGCCGCAGCCCGAACGACATGTTCTCGGCGACGGTCATGTGCGGATACAGCGCATAGTTCTGGAACACCATCGCAATGTCACGGTCCTTCGGCGGCACGTCGTTGACGACATCGCCGCCGATCATGATATCGCCGTCGGAAATGTCCTCGAGGCCGGCGATCATTCGCAGCGTCGTCGACTTGCCGCAGCCGCTCGGCCCGACCAGCACCACGAACTCATGGTCGGCGATATCGAGGTCGATGCCGCGCACCGCCTCGACCTCGTCGTAACGTTTCACCACCTTGCGCAAACTGACGTCGGCCATGAATCCTACCTTTGTCGCGTTCAACCTTTTGTCGCACCGGCGGTCAGGCCGGCAATGTAGTAGTCCATCAGGAAGGCGTAGATGATCAGCGGCGGCGCGGCGCCGAGCAGGGCGCCGGTCATGATCTGCCCCCAGTTGAAGACGTCGCCCTTGATCAGGGTCGTGATGATGCCGACCGGCAGTACAAGCTGATCGGTCGAGGTGGTGAAAACCAGGGGATAGAGGAACTGGGCCCAGGAGACAGTGAAGGCAAAGATCGTCGCCGCGATCAGGCCGGGCAGGGCGACCGGGATGAAGATCCGCGTCAGCGTCTGGAACCAGCTCGCGCCGTCGATGATCGCGGCCTCGTCGAGCTCCTTCGGGATCGAGGCGAAATAGCCGATCATGATCCAGGTGCAGAACGGCACCGTCAGCGTCGGGTAGATGAACAGCAGTACGTACCAGCGGTTGATGAGCTGAATGCCGGTCCAGTCGCCGATTACCGCGAACATCTTGAACAGCGGGATGAACAGCAGGCTGTCCGGAATGAGGTACGTCAGGAACACCCCGGTTGCGAGCGTTGCCGAGCCCCAGAACTTCATCCGCGCCAGCGCAAAGGCAGCCGGCACGCTGATCAGCATCGTGATGGTGACCACGATGATCGAGACCCAGGCCGAATTCCAGAAGAAGCGCAGGAACTGGTTCGACGTCAGGAGTTGAGCGTAGTTCTCAAGTGTAGGGTGGTACACCCACCACGGATTGGTCGCTGCCGAGATCTCCGCGCTGCCCTTCAGGGAGGTGATCAGCATGTAGAGCGGCGGCACCAGCGAGAAGATCGCAAACAGCGTCAGGAAGAAATAGGACCAGCGCAGCGCCCAGGTCCGGTCGCGGCTCATGCTGCCGTATTTGACCTTGCGGGTCGGTCCGGACTTGTCGATCGTCACTGTGCTCATCAGGATTCATTCCCGCGTTTGGTGATGTCGCGCAGGATGAAGATCGCCGCGACCGCGAGGATCGGCACCATGAACAGCGAGACGCTGGCGCCGAGCGGAATGTCGCTGCCCTCGATACCGACGCGGAACGCCCAGGTGGCGAAGATGTGGGTGTGGTCGAGCGGCCCGCCTGCGGTCAGGATGCGCACGATGTCGAAATTGGCGAAGGTTACGATCAGCGAGAACAGCGTCGTGATCGCGATGATGTTGCGCATCATCGGCAAGGTCACGTACCAGATCCGCTGCCACCAATTGGCGCCGTCGATCGCGGCCGCCTCATAGAGCTGCTCGGGTACCGATTTCAACGCCGCCAGATACATGATCATGAAGAACGGCGCGCCGTACCAGACATTGACCAGGATGACCGAGAAGCGCGCCCACATCGCGTCGCCGGTCCACGGGATCGGGCCGAGCCCGAAAAACGAAAGCGTGTAGTTGAAGGCGCTGTAGGACGGGTCGAACAGCCACAGCCAGGCCAGCGTGCTCATGGCCGGCGGGATCACCCATGGCACCAGCAGCATGCCGCGCCATTTGCGCTGCTTGTTGGCCGGGACGTTGTGCACGAAATGCGCGACGATGAAGCCGATCAGCGCCTTGAAGACCACCGCCGAGATCGCGAAAATGCAGGACTGCTTGACCACCAGCCAGAAGGTCTCGCGCTTGAACAGGAACTCGAAGTTGCCAAGGCCGACGAACTTCGTCATCGCCTTGTTCAGCGTCGCCAGATGCAGCGAGTAGATGGCCGGATAGATCACCAGCACGCCGATCAGGAGGATCAACGGCAGCGCCATCAGGAATGCGGACATCGACTTGCGCCGCAGCGCGTTGCGCAGCCCGCCGCGCCGTCGCCCGCTCTGAGCTGCGGCTGTGCGGTTGGATTGGAATGCGACGTCAACCATAACGCAGTCCCTCGCGCGGGTTGGTTGCACGGCTCGCCGGTTCGGCGGCCGGGATGTGAAGACGAGACCTCGCGCGGCCGGCACTACGGGCGGTCGCGCGTAAGCTCGCTCGTCGTCAGCTTCGCATGAAGCCTTCGCACTCGCCCTCGGCCCAGGCGAGTGTCTTCTCCATGCTTTCACCCTGGTAGTAGCGCAGGCACATCTTGGTCAGGGTGGCCTGGAAGTAGATCTGCTGCGCAACCTTGGGCGGCGCAGGCGAGGCCGCCATCGACAGCGTCTGATGATGGTAGGGATTCGGATAGTGGTAGAGCGTGCCCTTCGGCGGCGCTTCCTCAGCCCAAACCTTCAACGTTGTGAGCTTCTCATAGGCCGGCAGGTCATATCCGCCGCTTGCGACCACCATCTTTTCGATCGATGCGGGTTGCGACAGGAAGGACAGCAGGCTCTTCGCCGCTTCCTTGTTCTTCGAGAACGACCAGATCGACCAGAAGAACGGCAAATAGGGCGCGAAGCGTCCCTTCGGCCCGGCCGGGAACCCATGCGTCCAGCATTGCTCTGCGACCTGCGGAGCATCGCGCTTGGCGACCGCCCAGGCGCTCGGCGGGTTCATGATCATCGCACCCCTGCCCGAGACCAGCCACTTGTTGTTGGACGCATCGTCCCATGCAGAAACATCGGGCGGCAGGAAAGCGAGCAGTTTCTTGTAGAATTCGAGCGACTGGCGCACCGCGTCGGTCTTTACGGTGAGGTTGCCCTTGGCGTCGACCAGCTGCGCGCCGAACGAGTGGAAGATCGCGCCGGCGGTGTCGACACTGTCGCTGGTTTCGCCGAGACCGATGCCGAACGGGAAGCCGGCCTTGTGGCAGGCTTCAGCTGCCTTGAGGAACGTATCGAGGGTCCAGTTGTCCGCTTTCGGAGGGCTTCCGGCCGGATACATTTCCTGCACGTCGATATTGGCATACTTCTTCATCAGGTCGATGCGCGAGCAGGGACCCTTGATCTGGCTGCCGACGCTGGCGGGAACGCCGAGCCATTTGCCGTCGGCCTGGCCGAGATACTTCACTGTACCGTTGACGTCGCCGTTCAACTTGATGAGCGGGTCCATGATGTCGTTGACCGGCTCGAGCAGCTCGGCATTGGATTGCGGCCACCACGTCGGCATCTGGAAGATATCGTGACCGGATTTCGCCTGCGCCTCGGCGGCGATGGTGACGATGTTCTTGTTGCCCTGGCTGGTGATGTAGTCGATCTCGACCTCGACTTTTTCCTTGGCGCCCCATTCCTTGACGAGTTCGGTGGACGCACTGTTCGCGCCCGGCACCCAGTGATCCCAGAAGCCCATCGTGAGCTTTCCGGCTGCGTAGGCGCCACGTACGTAGGGGGCTGTAATGAGCGCCGCCGATGACAGCGCTGTCGCTGCAACGAATTCTCGGCGCGAAAGCTTCTTCCGTGACATGGCATTCCCTCCCTGGTAGCCGACGGACAAAGACTTTTTGAATCCCGTTGTTGTTTTTGTGCGTCGCGTTCGCGCGACGTCGCGGGATTTCGTTCACAGTGATCAGAACAGAATTGCCGGCTGCTGTCGAGAAACGAGATGCCCGTGCCACGTAGTACTAACGTTGTGGTCAAATCGCAGGCAGAGTCATCGGCATCGCTGCAGTTGCCCATCGTTTGCCGCGCGTCCGGTGATCATGCTGCGACGCACGCGGAGGTCGGCGCAGCGATGCTTGCAGACGGTGCGCGGTTGAGCCGCAGGTTTCCGGCCAAGCCCTGACCGAGCCGTGTTTCGTCATGTTGACGGCCGGCGCGACCGATAGACTTGCCGAAGCCGGAAACGATAAACTCCGGATTCGTCGAACCTGCCCGCCGCGTCAGTCCAATCCACCATCGATCACGGAGACCCGATCATGCTCATCCCGGTAGCGAAGCTGCGAGCGCAATGGAGATTGTGCGCTGCGGTTGGGGCCGCCGCCGTCACGCTGCTTGCAGTGCCTCATATGGTCGATGCGCAGATCGTGCAGGGCGTCGAAAACGGCGCGCGCGAAGGCAACAAGGCCGCCGGACCGGTTGGCGGCGTTCTGGGCGGAGCAATCGGCGGCGTCGTCGGGGTGGTGACCGGCGTGACCGGGGTCTTGACCGGCAACAGCAACGCCAACCCCAATGCCGGCAACGGCAAGAATGCACAGCCTCCGGCGTCCGGCGACAAGCAGGGCGCCAAGGCCGCCAAATCGGCCAAGGCCGCCGCCAAGGACAAGGGTGCGAAGCAAGCGCCGACCGTGCTGACCCAGGCCGGCGCACCGCAGCTCACGGCCGAACAGATCGTCGCGAACAGCGACGCCAACATCGAGCGGATCAAGAAGGAGCTGAACCTGACGCCGGAGCAGGAGAAGAATTGGGCCGGCTTCAACAGTGCGATGCACTATCTCGGGCACAATGGCGCCGACCGCCTCAACCTGCGCATTGCACGGGCGCAGCGCGATCCGCCCGACGACATCATCGAGCAGATGCGCAACGAGGCCCAGTTCCTCAATGACCGCGCAGTCGATCAGCGCAGCGTCGCCGACGCCGCCGAGCCGCTCTATGCGAGCCTCGACGACAAGCAGAAACAAATCTTCATCAACGAAATGGTCCGCCTCAGCCACGAGCGCGGGCTCGACTAGGGCCATTTCCGACGGCGAAGTGGGGACGAATAGCCGGGCCACCAGGCCCTGGGGTAGGTTAAAGGCGCAGCACCCGGCTATTCTGCCGCAGCGGCGCGGCCCGGTTAATTCGTCATTCAATGTTGAAGAAAAACGGACCGGATCACGCCCGAGTGATGGCCGAGTCAGGGCCTTGTCGGGAACCGTCTTGCTGACATGAAAATTTGGCCGGCACACGCGCCGGCCAATTGTTGAGCTGCGGAACAATCCGGCGAAGGCTGCTCAGCCCTTCGGGAAGTTCAGTTCCACGCCGACGCCGTCGGGATCGTAGAGGAATATCTGAGTGTCGCCGGTGCGGCGGACGATCGCCATTCTCGAGCCCGAGCACACCGCAATAGAACGCCTTGGTCTTCTCCAGGTCCTGCGGTTCGATCGTGAAATGCTGTAGTTCCCCAAGTGGCATGGTTCTTCTCCCTGAGAAATCGGGTTAAGCGAAGCTGAGGCCGGCATCGACGCCCAGCATCCAGGCGCCGACGGTCTCGAAATGACTGAAGCGGCCCTGCAGTTGCTGGGTCACGGTGTGAATGTCGCGGAAGCGCCGCTCCAGCGGATGGCCGTCGAAGATCGCGGTGGCGCCGGCCGTGTTGTAGGCGAAGTCGACGGCCTCCCGCGCCTTGTGGATGGCGTGCGTTGCCGCCATCCGGATCGTCATGCGCTGCGCGACCGTAATGCTGTGCCCGACAACCAGGTCCTGCCAGATATCCGCCATCGACTGCAGCAGGAAGGCGCGGGCGGCGCGCAGATTGACTTCGGCCTGGGCGATGCCGGATTGCACCACGGCTGTCGCGAACGGCAAGCCCGCACCGACGCGGGGTTCATCTGCACGGGCGCGATAAGCAAGTCGGCTTACTGCTGCGCACAAATCGCGGTGCGAAAGCCTGATGCAGACCTCGGGAGCCGTTGACTCCTGCAATGCCGATCGCCCACGTTTGCGTGAGGAACGCTTGAGGGGGGAAGGCCGGGTGGACGAAAAGCGCAAGCATCCGCGAACCGAGGTCAATGAACCCGGCTATGTCTCGTCGGGCGGTTCGGTCATGCATTGCACGATCGTGAACATGTCGCCGGAGGGGGCCGCCATCGAGGTCGAGAATCCGGCCTTCGTCCCGCACCGATTCCGCCTCGTGATGGCCCGGGACGCCTCGGTTGTCTATGAGTGCCAGGTGATCTGGAGCAAGAAGACGCGGATTGGAGTGAGTTTCGTGACGACTGCGTGAGCGCGGCAACCTCGTGGGGACGCCATGACCGATCGAGCGAGGGTGGGGGTGGCTTCGTTGCTGGAACAGCAGGTGAGGCGCCGATGACTCCGGAACCCGCAACGATCTGCCTCGGCTGCTGGCAAAACCTGCATATGCCGATCCCGCTGCGCGGTCCCTTGTCGGCGCCGTTCCGCCTGTTCGGTATCCGGCCGAGCCGCATGAACCCGAACACCTGCACGATCTGCGAGATGGCCTTCTCGAAGATCATGAAGGCACGTGCCGTGACCATCGACGCCACCATCCTGTTCGCCGATTTGCGCGGCTACACGACGCTGACGCAGACCATCGCACAGGACGGACTGACATCGCTGCTCGATGCGTTCTACGACGACTGCGCCGCCGCGATCTGGCGCTATGACGGCATTCTCAACAAGACGATCGGCGATGCCGTGTTCGCGATCTTCAATTTTCCGGTGCGCCGGGACGACCATGCCGTGCAGGCCTTGCTGGCAGCGCGCGACATCCAGCGCCGCTTCCAGGAGAGGCACGACGCCCTGGCGCGGACGATCGGCGCCGGCGACATCGAGCTCGGCATCGGGATCGGGATGGACAGTGGTGACACCAACTTCGGAGAGTTCGGCCGGACCCATCGCGACCTGACGGCGGTCGGCACGGTGGTCAATCGCGCGGCACGCGCCCAGGCGCTGGCAAAATCCGGCGAGATCCTGGTCACGGCGGCCGTGCGCAGTCGAACCCGCGACATGATCACCGCGTCCGGTTCCGATTATACACTGAAGGGCTTCGACCAGCCGGTTACGCTGTTTTCTGCCTGAATTGACGCGGCGCAAAAAAGACGGCTCCAGCGTGCCATTGCGCGCCGAAGCCGTCGGGATGGTCGTTTGCCGATTACGAACGTCGCCACAACGCCGGACCGGCGGCTTCGTTCCCGCCCGCGTGAAATCCTTTTGAACCGGGTCAGCGCCACATGCCGCGCATCCGGGCGCCGATATCGATCGGCGGCGCGTGGCTGGCGGAGGAGGCCTGCGCGGCCGCGGCGCGCGGCCAGCCGGTCCGCTCGAACATCGGCAGCAGCCGCTCCGGGATGAAGCGGGTGCGCGAGGCGTACATATGGCGGTTGCCCTTGGCGGCCTGGCCGTGGACGAAGAAACGCTGCGGTAGCAGCAGATGCAGATCGTCCTTGGCGCGGGTCATGGCGACATAGAGCAGGCGGCGCTCCTCCTCGAGTTCGGCGGACGTGCCGGCGCCGAGATCGGAGGGCATGCAGCCGTCGACGACGTTGAGCACGTAGACGGATTTCCATTCCTGCCCCTTGGCGGAGTGGATGGTCGACAGGATCAAATAATCCTCGTCGAGCAGCGGCACACCGGCCTGGTCGCTGGTTGCATCGGGCGGATCGAGCGTGAGCTCGGTGAGGAAGCGTTCGCGTGACGGATAGCCGGCGGCGATCTGCTCGAGCTGAATGAGGTCGGCGCGGCGGACTTCGCTGTCCTCGTGGATTCGATCGAGATGCGGCTCGTACCAGAGGCGCGCGCGTTCGATGTCGACGGGCCATTCCGAGTAGCGGAGGTTCTCGATCGCCTCGACGAACAGCCGCCAGTCGGCGCCGGCGCGGGGCGGGGCAGGCAGCGCAACCAGTGCCGCGATCGGATCGGCGGCCTCAGCCATGCGGTCGAGCACGCGCTGCGCCGAGGCCGGCCCGACACCAGGCAACAGATGCAGGATGCGAAAGCCGGCGACCCGGTCGCGCGGATTGGCGGTGAAGCGCAGCAGCGCCAGCATGTCCTTGACGTGCGCGGCATCGAGGAATTTGAGGCCGCCGAACTTCACGAAGGGAATATTGCGGCGGGTCAGCTCGACCTCCAGCGGACCGCTGTGCGAGGAGGTGCGGAACAGCACCGCCTGGTGCTTCAACAGCGCGCCTTCCTCACGGTTGGCCAGCACCTGCTCGACGATGTAACGGGCTTGATCGGCTTCGTCGCGGATCGTGACGAGCAGCGGCTTGCGGGTCGAGGTCCGATCGGTCCACAGGTTCTTGGCGAAGCGTTCCTTGGCGAGCGAGATCACGCCATTGGCGGCCGCCAGGATCGGCTGCGTCGAGCGATAGTTGCGGTCGAGCGTGACGATCTCGGCGGCCGGGCTGAACTGCGCCGGGAAGTCGAGGATGTTGCGCACGGTGGCGGCGCGGAACGAATAGATCGACTGCGCGTCGTCGCCGACCACGGTGAGCCCGCGTCCGGCCGGCTTGAGCGCGAGCAGGATGGAGGACTGCAGGCGGTTGGTGTCCTGATATTCGTCGACCATCACATGGTCGAAGCGGCCGCCGATCTCCTCGGCCAGCGCAGTGTCCGTCACCATCTGCGCCCAGTAGAGCAGAAGGTCGTCGTAATCGAGCACGTTCTGCCGCTGCTTGGCTTCGACATAGGCCGCAAACAATTGCTTCAACTCGCTGGCCCAGCCGGAGCACCACGGGAAGAACTGGCCCAGCACGGCCTCGATCGGCATCTCAGCGTTGACACAGCGCGAATAGATCGCAAGGCTTGTGCCTTTGGCGGGAAACCGGCTTTCGGTGCGGGAGAAGCCGAGATCGTGGCGGACCAGGTTCATCAGGTCGGCGGAATCCTCACGGTCATGGATCGTGAAAGCCGGGTCGAGGGCGATGCGTTCGGCGAATTCCCGGAGCAGCCGCGCCCCGATGCCGTGGAAAGTGCCGGCCCAATTCAGCGCATCGGTCATGACGGAGGCGCGATCGCCGAGCACGCGCCGCGCGATGCGTTCGACGCGGCCGGCCATCTCGGCGGCTGCGCGTCGCGAAAAGGTCAT